>OZ244203.1:0-5261946 GCA_965216705.1 Verrucomicrobiales bacterium | reverse complement strand
TCATGTGTGATTTGTCACGGGGCGACCGGTGATGGAGACGGCCCCGGTGGCAAGGGCCTGGTCGACGTCTGGGGTTTTCCGTCTCAGCCGGCCGCATTGTCCAATGAACATCACAAATCCGGCGACGACCCGACCGATATTTATCGGACGATTGCGACCGGGTTGAACGGAACGGCGATGATCGGGTTTTTTGACCAGTTTAAAACCAACGAGATATGGGAACTGGTTGCTTACGTGCAGTCGCTCGCTGAAGAGAAAGCAAAGAAAACTGCGCGGGCCGAGGAATAGCACGATATTGCTATCGGGAGAACCCGATTGCGTGAATTGAGAGGGGGCGGTTTTTAATTAGGTTTAAACACCCAACCTTCAATGCAATGACTCCTCAACCAGATCGTCGACTGTTCTTACGCGGGCTCGGAGCCGGTATTGCCGTGCCTGTTTTTGAAACCTTTCTCCCGAAGTCCACTGCTGCGGCAGAGGGTGTCAACGCTCTGGCAACGACAGAAACCGGGATGCCTCTGCGAACGGCTTTTCTCTATAAGCCTAACGGGGTGAACGTTGCAAAGTGGAGTCCGACCGGCGAGGGCAAGGACTATCAACTGAACGTTACCCACGAGCCCTACGCGAAGTACAAGAAGGAGTTTAACCTCTTCAGTAATCTCAAGCATGAGAACGGAACATCAGGCGGAGACGGCGGTGGTGACCACGCTCGCGCCAATGCGAGTTTCCTCACTGGAGTTCGCCCACGCAAAACAGCGGGTGCGGACATTAAGCTTGGGATTTCTGTCGACCAGGTGATTGCGAATCAAATCGGCGATCTGACCCGCTTTTCGTCTCTTGAGCTCTCCTGCGATCCGGTGCGCAAGAGCGGTGTCTGTGATTCAGGGTATTCCTGTGCGTATCAATACAATCTTTCCTGGCGTTCGGCGACTACGCCGATGACTCCGGAATCAAATCCCCGACACGTTTTTGAACGACTCTTCGGAGCCGGCTCACGTGAAGAACGGGAAAAGAGTTTCGCTGCGAGGAACCAGCAGCAGCGATCCATCCTCGATTTCGTAATGGAGGATGCCAAGGCGATGAACCGTCAGTTGGGGCGCAACGATCAACTCAAGCTGGACGAATACATGACCGGGGTTCGCGAGATCGAACGTCGCATTGAACGGGCCGAGAAATTTGGACTCCCCGAAGATCCCGGCGTTCCGGCTCCCGAGGTGGTTCCGGATGCTTTTGAAGACCGCGTTCGTTTGATGATGGACATGTTGGTGTTGGCCTTCGAGACTGATTCGACCCGCGTTGCCAGTTTCCTTCTCTCTCACGACGGTAGTAACCGGAGCTTCCGTGAGATCGGGGTTCCGGAAGGTCACCACTCCCTTTCCCACCACCAGCGTGATGCCCAAAAGCTCGAAAAGCTGGCTAAGATCGATCTGTTTTACTCTCGGCAGTTTGCTTACTTCATTGAGCAAATGCAGTCGAAGAAAGATCCCGACGGAAACAGCCTGCTCTACAACTCACAGGTAGTTTGGGGAAGCGGCCTCGAGGACCCCGATCGTCACCAGCACTATCGACTGCCGATCATTCAATTGGGACAAGCCGGAGGCAGGATACAAACCGGGAGTCACCTCGTCGCACCTGTCGAGACTCCGATGACTAACCTGTTCCTCAGCATGATGGACCGCGTTGGTATGCAGGAAGAGCGAATTGGTGACTCCACAGGACGCCTCACGGTTCTCAGCTAGGGCTGAGGGCGATGCAGGGCCTGTTGAGCCAGCATGAGGGAGCCGATGATCCCTGCCTCCTGATCGAGTTGGGGCGTGGTGAGGTATTCCTCCATGGGGGGGAGTGACCAGTAACCGCCTGCCTGTTTCTCGAATTCCTTTCTCACTTTGTTGAGTAGCCCCGGTTTCTGTGAAACGCCGCCGCCAAGTACGATGATGTCCGGTGACCAGGTCGCAGTAAGAGTCACGCAACCGGCCGCCAGGTAGGCTGCTTCGAGATCCCAGGCTTCGTGTGAGTCAGGGAGCTCGTGACCGGGAATTCCCCAGCGTTCTTCAATAGCCGGGCCGGCAGCACGCCCTTCAAAACACGAGTCGTGAAAATTGCATCGATTGGTGTCTTTGCCGAAGGCCGTGTCAAAGTTAGGGATCGGGATGTGACCGACCTCGGGGTGCTGACGGCCGTGGAGTAGCTTGCCGTCGTGCAGGTAAGCGGCACCGATTCCCGTTCCAATTGTGATGTAGGCAACGTAGCGCTTACCCTTAGCGGCGCCATAGGCTGCTTCGCTGAGCACTGCTGCGTTCACATCAGTATCGAAACTGACCGGGAGATCTGCTCCCAGCGCAGAGCGAATCGCGGAGACAACGTTAAATCCTTTCCAGCCCGCCTTCGGCGTAGTCAGGATGGACCCGTATTCGGGCGAAGTCGGGTCAATAACCGCGGGTCCAAAGGTTCCGATGCCCATGGCGGCAATGGGGCCAAGTTCAGAGGAGCGGGCTTCAAAGAAAGCAATGGCCTCCGACAGAGTGTCTTCCGGATTGCGGGTGGGAAAACGGACTTCGGCGATTGGCTTTTCCGGGTCATAGCCAACGGCACAGACATACTTGGTACCTCCCGCTTCGATGGCGGCAAGGAGAGGGGAATCGGATGGGATTGATGACATCAGCAGAACCGGGACTTTCTTTCGGTAACGCTAGAGCAGGATTCCGGCCATTGTCAGTTCGCAGGCTGACTTGTTTTTTTTATCCCCGTTACCTGGAGTTCATCGACTTGCGTTGTATCACCGGATACCCGGAGAACGATAGTTGGTTTCTTCACCGTGAACGTCGGGTGAGTCGCGACCAGTTCGCCGACACTGTCGATCTTTGCGGTGACTGTGTCACCTCGCACGCTGACCTCAAGGTCATACCATCGTCCCGTCTGAAATTCATATTTCTCCTGAGCGAGGATTTCATTGGGATCCTCTTTGGGGCGATTTTTGTCGAGGTGTTTCATGATTCTCCATTGGTCAGCCATGACGATGACAGAATAGAGGTGCCCCTTTTTGTCGAGTTCTCCACGGGCAGGATCAAATCCAAGATGAAAGGCCTTGGTGCCCTCGCTGATGGCGAATCTCAGCCTGAAAGTGGCGTCGGTAGTTTCGAGCACTCTGCGTCCTGAAGCGGCGTGTTCGTCAGCCTTGAGTTCGGCAATGTGGAGCCTCCCGTCCTTGAGTTCCCAGGCCCCGTTCAAGACCGTCCATCCCTTTCCAAGTTCATCACGGTCAAAGCTGTCTTCCAGGAGCAAAACAGGATCGGCCAGGGCCGAGGACGCCACTGAGAGGGCGATGAAGGCGAATATTGGGGCGATTTTCATGATTGCGACGCCATTGTAGTCAGGTGTTGCAGATTAGCGACTTTTCTCAGGTCCGTGGATGCGCGTGTCGAGCGATTGATCATTGAACTCAGCCCTCGTTGTGGGTATGAAAACGATGTCTGTATCACTAGTGCAGGCTTTCCCTCCTGAATATGTCTGAGCGCTACGAAATTAGAGGAAGAGTTGGCCGTGGAGGGATGAGTGCGGTCTATCGGGCTTATGATACCGTGATGCGCCGTGACGTCGCGATCAAGCGTCTCCTGCCGGTTGAAGAAACGAATCTCAACGAGAATGCAGGAAATTTGATCGAACGGGAAGCCGCAGCCCTGGCGCGTTTTCAACACCCCAACATCGTGACGATCTACGCGATGGAAGAGGACAAGGACGGTCCTTTCGTTGTCATGGAAATGATCGAGGGCGAAGATCTCCACGCGGTGATGGAGGAGGGTGCTCTATCGTGGGAGGATTTCAAAGACGTGGCACCTCAGTGTCTGGAGCCTCTCATTGCTGCTTCAGAACTTAATCTGCTGCATCGTGATCTGAAGCCCGGCAACATCATGCTGACGATGACGCCTTCGGATCGCTTTCTTGTGAAGATCCTCGACTTTGGTTTGGCGAAGTTCAGCCAGCAACCCTCTTTGCAAACCCTGGATCAGAAGGGGTCTTTCCTGGGGTCCATTGACTACATCGCTCCTGAGCAACTGGAGCTCAAGCCGCTGGATCAGAGGACCGACCTGTATTCCCTCGGCTGCGTGCTCTATTACTCGCTCGCGCAGAAGGCTCCTTTCACTGGGGAGAATCCCGCGAGAACCTCGATGAACCACTTGAAGCACAAGTGTGTTCACATCAGCGAGTTGCGTTCCGATGTTCCGAGGCCGGTGGCAGACTGGCTGATGCGGATGATTTCACGTGAAGTCGAGGACCGCCCTCGGGACGCCGCTGATGCTTATGAGGACCTGCAGCAGGCTCTCAACGGGGGCGAAGACAAGGAAACTGGAAAATCGGGGGAAGGAACTTCCAACGTATTACCGTCACCAATCGCCACAGGCGAGGTAGCCCCGACGACTCCGGCACCGGTTGACGATGTCCTGCCCCCCGGTGAGGAGGCGATACCCGTGGCTAAGGTGGTGGAATCGTCTAAACCGAAGATTCTGACAACGCCTTCACCGGAAAAGTCGAGAGCCTCCAAAGGGCCGAAGATGGTGGTGCCTGGCAAAACAGCAGCGGCATCAGTGCCTGCGAAAAAAGTTGTCCCGACGCCGCCGGCTCGTCCACCGGTTAAGCGGGCCAAGCGGCCCGAGTCGCCTGCGAAGGGTTTTGTTATTCCGCTTGTTGTAGGTAGCGTTCTGATTGTCTTGATCAGTGTGATTGCACTGATCAATCGACCGAAGGATTTGCCGCCGCCCCAGCAAAAACAGTCTCAGGTTTCAGGACAGAAACCTAAAGCACCGGCAAAGCCGAAACAGGCCGGAGCAAACCAGAGCGGGAAAGCCTCGGCAACGCCCACTAACGGCCCCCTTCCTTTGCCCTCAAAAATGGTATGGAGAGAAGGGAATCTTCCGGTCGCTGTCATTCCTGATGGGGAGGGAATGCTGCTCCGGTTTTCCGCGAACCGGTTCGTGATGAATCGCAGCTACCAGGGCCTCGCCAAACCCGGTGATCCGGTTGCCGCCTGGGGTGACATGGTCATGCGCAACCTGAAGTGGTCAATGGTTCGGGATACCAGCGACAAGAAGGGGCAATACCTCCCTCTTCTCAAGAATGTGACAAAAGAGCAGATTGAGGTTCTTCGACAGCCGAGTCAGGCGCTGCTGCTGAATTCGCAGTCAGCATTGAATGTTGTCGGGACCTATCTCGGAGACCAATCGGAATTTACACTTATCGTGGTGGCAAAAGTTAGCGCAGCCGGCGGAAAGCTGGTGAGATTGAATAGGGGAATTCCGAACGGACCGTCTTTCGATTTAACCTCGAGTAACAGTGGACATCTGGCGCTCAATATTCGTGATGGAGGAGAGGCAGCTAAGGCCTCTCTCAAGTGGGGGAGGGATACTTCCGGCGTTATCTGCATTCGCTTCGACGGCGAGAGCGGCATAATTCATGCAGAAGGAATTCGTGCTAATGGAACGCTTCCAAGTCCGGTGGAATTGGAGAGCCCACTGAGCGCTCTCCCGATGCAGAAAATTTGCATCGGAAATCGGGCTTTTGCCTCCAAACCCGATGCGAAGGTAACTCATCATCTTTTTGAGTTTCTAGTCTACACCGCAGCCTTAAGTGACGACGAAGCTCTGGCCGTTCAATCTGCCCTTGTTAAGCACTACTTTGCTCCCGGAAGCTGATCCTGCGCAGGGGCGCTATTTGACAGTTCTCCGGCTTCGCCGTAATTTGGAGAAGATGGTGAAGCGAATTACAGGCCTTTTCCTGTGTATCCTGACGCTCCTGGCATTCCAGGTTCAGGCTGCTTCTACGTTTTCCATCTGCCTCGATCCAGCTTCGAGTTGTTGTTCGACCGTTGAAAGCCATTGTTGTGACTTTGCTCCGACGGATTGCTGCATCGAGGTCCCCGATAGTGATACGCAGTTTCCTCTGCCTTCCCAGACGGAGCCGATTAATGCGCCCCTGATCGGCGAGGTTGAGCCACCTGCGACTTCCTGCTTGTCTCCTCTGCCGGGAGATCTCTTCCACCCGGATTTTTCTGGACCGGATCCGCCTTTGCCGGCCGGCCGTGCTCTGCTCACGTTCGTGCAGAGTTACCTCATTTGATTCGACGTTGTCCCGTGAATGCTCCCCATGCGGAGCTCTGCCCGGTCGCCGCCTTTTTTCCGGTGGCACCGTTACTCGACGACGAAACTTCGAATCCAAATGAAAACATCATCTTTAAACTCCATTATAGGTCCCGGAAGTGAGGGACCCGAAACTCAAAAAGCAGCTCTCTCTCAGCGAAGGCTGGCGACGGCGATTCCCTGGCTTCTCCTGGTTGGCTTTCTCTGCCTGGCCTGGATCCTGTTTGGCGACCGCCTTGAAAGATCGATCCCGGTCCAGGTGGAATCGGTCGTCACTCTGAAACGCTCCGTGGACCAGACTGTAACCGGGCAAGTTTCCGAAGGGAACCCGCCCAGCGATCCTTGGGAGGCGGGCATGCTGTTCCAGGCTTCTGGCTGGATTGAACCGGACCCTCTGCCGATTAAAGCAACCGCCCTGGTGAACGGGGTGGTGGAATGTGTCGGCGTACTGGAAGGAGAAGTGGTCAAACAAGGACAAATCCTGGCAGAACTCATCAGTGAAGACTTTGAATTGGATCTGGAGACGGCGGAAAGCGACCTCAACTCATTGAAAGCGCAGGCAGAGGCGCATGAGTCGGCCATTAAAGCGGGAGCGGCGCGAATTGTGACCCTGGACAAAAAGGTGGAGGCCGGCGGAAAGAGATGCCTTGAGCTTGAGGATCGCTTGAAACGATTGGAGCGCGCCAGGGCCGGGGCAATTTCTGAGGAGGCCCTGACACTTGCCAAACTCCAGTTGGAAACTCACGAGAGTGAGGTGGATGCCTTGAAGATTTCCCGGGTCGAACTTGAAAGTGACCTGGAGAGCCTCGAGGCAACGAGGAAGGAATTTGAGGCGAAAATCCTTCGTGCGGAAGTCGAAGTGAAACGGCGTCGCCTCGCGCTTGAGCGAACGAATATCACTTCCCCCATCGACGGGGTGGTGTTGAGACTTCTGGCAGTTCCGGGGCAGAAACGAATGCTCGATATGGATGATCCTGATTCGGCGACCGTGGCGATTCTGTATCAACCCGGCGAACTCCAGGCCCGTATCGATGTTCCCCTAGAGGAGGCAGCTCAGCTCAATGTGGGGCAGGCGGTACGTTTGCGTTCGAACTTCCTGCCAGACCGGGTTTTCAAGGGTACCGTGACGCGGATTGTAGGCGAGGCGGACCTGCAGCGGAATACGCTGCAGGCCAAGGTCAGAGTGGAGGATCCCGACCATCGATTGCGTCCGGATATGCTTTGCCGAGCCGAGTTCCTGGCTTCCGGAGTGGAGCCGGACGGTTCATCAAACGAGGGTGCAGCCGGGGAGAGTGGCAGGATTTCAATTTTCGTTCCGGAAGCATCGCTGATTAATCGAAGCGGAATGGAGGCGGAACTCTGGGCGATTGATGATTCGGGGGCGAGGATCGAGAAGCGCACCGTCGTGCTTTCGAACGAATCTAAAGACGGTTTCGTTCTGGCAACCGGTGACATCCGTCCCGGGGACCGTGTCATCGTTGGGCCTTCCGATGAGTTGGAGGTCGGAAGCAAGGTGAAGCCGATCGCAAAAGGAGGAAACGATGAGTGAGCAACCTCTGATTCGTTGTCGTGATCTGACTAAGGTCTATCGCAAAGGCAGGATCGAAGTGATTCCGCTGGAGAAATTAACACTCGATGTGCCGCGTGGGGAGTTTCTCGCCCTGATGGGACCGTCAGGATCGGGTAAAACCACCTTGTTGAATTTGATCTCCGGGATTGATCAACCCACCTCCGGCGAGCTCTGGGTGGGAGACCGGGAGATAAGCCGGATGAGCCGGGGACAGCTGACCAAGTGGCGGGCCACGGAGTGCGGATATATCTTCCAGCTCTATCACCTCGTCTCGATTCTCTCGGCTTATGAGAATGTCGAGCTGCCGCTGCTACTTCAGAAGGGGCTGTCGAAATCAGCGAGGCGCGCCAAAGTTAACGCCGCGCTGGACTTAGTGGGTCTGGCAGACCGGGCTGACCATCGCCCCTCGGAATTGTCCGGTGGGCAGGAACAGCGAGTTGCCATAGCACGGGCTCTCGTTGCCGACCCTCAGCTCCTGGTGGCAGACGAGCCTACCGGGGATCTTGACCGTGAAAGCGCTGACCAGATCCTGAGCCTGCTGGGTGAACTCGCCTCGGTTCACAACAAAACAATCGTGATGGTAACTCACGACGCCAAGGCGGCGAGCGCGGCTGATCGCACACTGCACCTCGAGAAAGGGCAGTTGGTTGAAAGTAAGGAGGTAGCGGCGGTATGAGGAAGGTGATTCATTTAGCCGTGCTGGCGTTCAAGCAGGTGACCCGCCATCGCGTTCGCAGCTTGCTTACCATAGCTGGAGTGGCAGCCGGAATGTTTCTATTCACCGCAGTGGAAACGATGCAGTCCTCTCTGCGCGTCGCAACCAGATCCGGTGCGGATGATTCGACTCTCGTCGTTTACCGGGAGAATCGCTTTTGCCCCTCAACCTCGAAACTTCCCGAACACTATCAACCTGACATTCGGAGAATACCCGGAGTTGCTGAAGTGATCCCGATTCAGATTGTGGTGAACAATTGCGGTGCCAGCCTCGATGTCATCACGTTTCGGGGGGTGCCGCCGGAAGAACTTGAGACGTTCAATCCGAACCTGGAAATCGTCGATGGATCGTACAAGGCATGGACCGGGAGAAGTGACGGAGCCCTTCTCGGAGAACATTTTGCCGCTCGCCGCGGGCTCAAGCCCGGAGACCAGTTCGAGGCAGTGGGGGTGCGTGTGTTTGTCTCGGGAATTATCCGTTCCCCGGAACCCCAGGACAACAATGTTGCCTATGTGCACCTGCCGTTCCTGCAGCAGTCTTCAAGGATAGGCCTGGGTACAGTCACTCAGTTCAATGTCAGGGTGGATGATCCGTCGAAGCTGGACGCGGTCGCTGCAGCGATCGATGCGCTGTTCAAATCTGACCAGGCTCCAACCAGCACAAAACCGGAAAAAGCTTTCTTCGCTCAAACCGCCAAGGACATGATTGAAATGGTTGGTTTCACGCGATGGCTTGGATTCGGCGCTGTTGCTGCGGTTCTGGCCCTGGTGGCAAATGCTCTTCTCCTCGTGGTTCGGGGAAGCATTAAGGAGAATGCCATTTTTCAGACGGTTGGGTTCTCCCGGGCTGCGGTTGGGGCTGTCATGCTCTGGGAAGGTGTCATCCTGGGATTTCTTGGAGGCATCGTAGGATGCGTCGCGGCAGCCACATTCTTCAACTTGAAGCGTTTCACCCTGGGTAACGAGGGACTTACCCTGGCGTTGCGCCCGGACTTGAACGTGACATTCGCGGGCCTGGGTATTGCCGTGGGGCTGGGTTTGATTGCCTCACTTTGGCCTGCCTTCGTGGCTTCCCGTAAGCCCATTGTTAACTCCCTTAGATCAGCCTGATATGTTGCCTTTCTCATACGCAGTTAGAAACTTGATCCGTGATCCCTGGAAATTGGTCCAGAAGATCGGAGGGGCTGGTCTCGTGGTTTTTCTAATCTTCTCTGCGGCATCATTCAACCGGGGGATGGATCAGGTCCTGAGAGCAAGTGGAGCTCCTCAGAATGTGATTCTGCTTGGCGCTGGATCCGAGGAAAGCGTGGAGCGAAGCGAAGTGCAGGTCCAGGCAGAGGAGCAGGTGACAGCCGGCGTGCGTGGCATCGAGGTGCGACTCGATGCGCCTTCTGTGAGTGGTGAAGTTCACTACATGGGAAATGTATTTATCGAAGGCGAAAAGAGTCAGGGGCTGCTTCGCGGTGTGACTCCAGCGGCGTTTGAAGTGCATCGAGAGGTCCGGATTGTGGAAGGGGCTTTTCCAAGGCCGGGTGAGGTTCTGTTAGGGCGTCTGGCCTGGCATGGATTGGGTCTGCCCGTTGAATCATTGGAAGTGGGTGGAAAGCTCATTTTTGAAAGCCAGGAATTCACGATTTCCGGAATCTTTGAGGCACCGGGTACGGTAATGGAGTCTGAGATCTGGATGGATCGCACAGACCTGATGACCCTGGTGCAAAGAGACACACTTTCGTGCGTCGTGGTAAGGCTTGAATCGTCGGAAGATTTTCCGGAAGTTGATCTATTCACCAAGCAACGTCTCGACCTTGAGTTGGTCGCGATTCGTGAATCTGAATACTACGGCAAGCTGGCGCAGTTCTACGGTCCAATCCGGGGAATGACCTGGCTCACAGCAGGCCTCGTCGCGGCCGGGGCGATCTTCGGAGGTTTGAATATGCTGTATGCCGCCTTTTCATCCCGCATCCGGGAACTGGCCACACTTCAGACAGTTGGCTTCTCACGGGTTGCGGTGCTGGTGTCGTTGATTCAGGAGAGCCTTCTGGCCACTCTGATCGGGACCCTCGTTGCCGCCTTCCTGGCGACCATTCTCCTCGAGGGAATTAATGTCCCATTTTCTACAGGCACTTTTCGTCTAACCATGACCGGTCCCATCGTTCTGCTGGGATTGGGTTCCGGTGTCATTCTCGGTGCGATCGGGGCGCTGCCTCCGGCAATCAGATGCTTAAAGGCTCCGCTTCCTGTCGCCCTGAGATCTCAATAATCCTCTTGTCCAACATCCAACCCAAACATCATCATGAATCCTATGAAAACCTCAATATCACTGTTGTGCCTCGGCGCTATGACCATCCTGTTCTCTTCATGCGGCGGGGAGAAAGCTGAACCGGAAGAAACCGCCTCGGTGGATTTGAACCCGGTCCTCGAGGGCGTCTTTGAAGAGACAGAACCTGCAACTTCAATCACTGTGGTGGAAGCGAGGAAATCAGCGAAGCCGGGTGAAGAGATTATTGTCACCGGAAAAGTAGCCGGCGCGATGAGTCCGTTCACCGAAGGATTTGCAACGGTTGTTCTCGCGGACCAGGCGCTGGAAACCTGCGACCTGATACCTGGCGATATGTGTGAGACACCCTGGGACGCTTGTTGCGTTGAAACGGCTGTGATTCAAAGCATGAGAATGTCGATCCAGGTTCTAGGTGAAGATGGCAGACCAGTCATGCAGAGCCTCGGAGGAGTTCGTGGAATGAAGGAACTCGATACTCTGGTGGTTACCGGAACGGTGGCCGAAGAGTCTACGGCCGAAAACCTGATTCTCAACGCTACCGCCATCTTCCAGAAGCCGGCGGCTCCGACTCCGGAATCCTGACACTATTCCGTCGCCCGCTGGGAAAAGAACCACTCGTAGACACCTTCGGTTTTTGCGAGGGTCCAGTGGATCTGGTTGTTAGTGTGGTCCGGGAATCCGTCGAAGTGAGCGGTCTTCCCGGCTGCGGTATAGGCGTCGGTGACAGCTTTGGCTCCATCGAGATTTCGTTCCCCTGAAAAGGTGAACCCCAGAGCTGTTGTGGCCGTTTCCACCCAGACCATTTTGGCTCCGCCATTGGCAAAGAGGGCTGCCGCGTAAACTTACGACGGACGACCGCTCGCTTTGTGAGCAACAGGTCGGGCTGAATTGGAACCCCGGGAAGCTGCGCTGGCCTGGGTGGCGCGGCTGCTGCGGGAAGTTCGCTTTGCTACAGGGCCCACGCGTCGATCACGGCGGCTGCAGTTAGCCCTTGTCGCTGCATGAGATCGCCCGGCTACAAATGGCAGGGATTCGGCGGGCATAGCTGCGGGTTTGGATATGGAGGTCGAAGGGGCGGTTACCACCTCGGTCTTTACCGGGTGATTGAACACCGGTGCGCTTGAAGTAGCGAGATTGGGACAGGTCGCAAAGCGCTTGGCTTGCTTCAGGCGTGTTTTGTTGAGGCGCTGCTGGATATGAGAAGTGGAGGGCGAACGGCGAATTCTCGGCGGCGTGTCAGATCTGGATGGTGCTGTTTCCGCTCTCGGTCGAGGTGTCTTCGCAATTTCGATCGATTCGGCAAGAAGTTGGACGGAGTCTGAGCGCTTCGGTTCGGTTGAAAGTTCTTCAAGCCATACCGGTGGCGAATCTGGGTGCGCTTGATAGCGAGTCAAATTGACGATGGCGCTTCTCGGTATCGCTACCTGGAGTAGGAGCGGATTGGTGCGGGAGGCAGCGGATGAATCCCGGGTGAGAGGAACAGGAAAGTGCAAATCGCGGTAGCGCGGGGCCGATGCCAGGGCGGAAACGTAAGCAGAGCGCCCGGGGTGAGCAAAGGGTCCGATGGAGGTCGGGGGAGGAGACTTGAGTGGTAGAGCAGGTTCTGTCGCAGGTTCGATGGGTGCGGTTTTTGGCTCCCCAGCCTTAGCTTTAACCGGTTGAGCCTCCTCGGAGACGGAGGTCTCGATGGGCTGAGTGTAGGTGCCACGCTTGCGGTCGTGGATCTCGGTGATGAGGGCAAGCCCTGGAACGCCAACAGGAAGTGTGTCCGTGGAGGCCGGACGATGGAGAATCTTGGTTTTGTCCTTTCCGAGAATTTGATATTGGATACCCGCCCAGGTGATGCGCTCTTGAGTCCAGGTGCTGAAGATAAGCAACTGGTGCATCAGCATCCAAACCGGTGTCAGCATATGCTCCAGCCAGCAGGCTGAGAACAATTTGCGGCGAATCTCGTTTTCAGGATAGAGCGAGAGGTAGATCTGCTGTCTGGCGAGGCCGCGAACCTGATCGATCACATAGGCGGCAGCAATCGGCACCCAGGCATAGAAATAGCCGTAGACCAGGGCTCCGATGAGTGACAGCGCTCCTAAGGCGTAGAATCCGAGGACGATATTCACGCCCGTGTAGAGAATCGGGCTGAAGAACTTGACCTGAGTGTACTGACGTTTCGCAAACTCGAAGAAGCTGCGCCAGGTGAAGTCGATCGGCGTAGGGAGAATGAGAGAGCGAATGAAGGCAATCTTGTTGCCGGCCTTACGGGCCGCTTTGGAGATTCGGAGATCATCGTTCAGTGAGCCCGACAGCAGGTTCGGAACGTCAATGTCGTCGAAAACCTCGCGGCTCAGAGCCATGGAGCCTCCCCAGAGGACGGTGAGGAGTTCAGTGCCTCCCTGCGTTGCTATGGAACCGTTAATGACGCTGGCAAACTGGTTGGCGAGGGTAGGCCGCTTGGGAACCAGCCACCGGTAGGTGGTCGCCAGCTTGTGGGTGCCCAGGTTGATCGGGGCAAGAAGTCGGGACAGCCAGTCGGTTTTGAAAACGATATCGGCATCAGCGAATGCAATGACCTTGTCATCGGGGGTAAGTTGGCGAAAGGCAGCGATCTGGTTGTGCACCTTTTGACCCTCGTTGTGAGCCACTCCGGCTGATACCAGGGTGATACTCTTCAATCCTTCATCAGCATCCGGGTGGTGCCAGGTCGGATCAGCTTCGGTAAGGTCCAGGTGCTCGAGGAGCCACTCTGCGACGGGGTCATTCCAGGATTCGAAGGTGACTATGACGCGATAGCTGCGGTAGTCCTGAGCGAAGAGGGTGTCAAAAAAGCGGGGAGTGGCCTGGAGGTCGAAACCCTTAACCGGGATCACGACCACCGCATCCTGCTGGTTCCTCGTTCGGTCCCGCCATTTCCGGTCCTGCCAGCGGCGGGCAGCTCCGAAGCCGATCACCCGCAAGGTGGCGAGCAGCAGCAAAAGCAGCCAGGCGGCCCAGAACATTAAGAAATAGCGTTCGATCATTTCTCCCGTGCAAATTGTGGCGGCGTGGCTAGACTGCAAGCGTTATTGCCATTGAACTGGTATGAAAGTTGTTCAAACCCAAAAACTCAAGAAGACTTATCATTTTGGAGACACCGAAGTCACGGCTCTCCATGAAGTATGTCTCGAAATTGAGGAACGGGAGTTTATCGCCGTTTGGGGGCCCTCAGGCTCTGGAAAGTCGACGCTTTGCAACCTGATCGGCTTACTGGATACGCCGACTTCAGGGGAAGTTTTGATTCAGGGAACATCTGCTAACGGGCTCAGCGACGCCCAACGCAGTGATCTGAGGAATTCTTCGATTGGTTTTGTGTTTCAGAATTTTAACCTGATTCCGGTCCTGACAGCCTTGGAGAATGTGATGCTTCCCCTTCAGGTCACGGGTGTTTCAAAAACTGAAGCACAGGGGCGGGCGGAGGCATTACTCAAGGAAGTGGACCTCGGTGACCGCATGGGGCATCGCCCCGTTAAAATGAGCGGTGGACAGCAACAGCGCGTCGCGATTGCCCGTGCCCTGGTGACTGACCCACTGCTCGTGTTGGCTGACGAGCCCACAGCCAATCTCGACACCAAGAACGCGAATTTGATCATCGACCTGATGAGGCGCATCAACCGAGAACGGGGAGCTGCCTTCCTGTTTTCGACCCATGATGATCGCCTGCTCGACCGGGTCGACCGCAGAGTGCATCTTCAGGACGGAGTTGTGATCGAGGATGACCGCAGCGGAGTGACCGATCCGGCTACCCTGGTGTAAAACTGATTCTGGGTCCGTAAATCCTGCTAAAATTAGCTCGATAGCGATCCTGGTGTTCTGTTTGATGAGTCCATTGTAAGCTGCTAGGAGTATTCCGACTTTATGAGTGAATCGACGACCGAAATCAAACCGCTGAAGCACGCTGCCGATCTTGATTTGGCCGATCGTGCTGTGGATGGGGATGATGAGGCGGTTCGTGCGTTCCAGGAGGAATACCAGCCTATGCTGGAGCGCGTCATGATGTCCCGGGGGCTGAATAAGGTGCAGGCCCAGGATCTGGTGGCGGACGTGATCGCTGAATGTTTCGGGGCCGGTAAGAAAGGGGAGACGCGCCCTCTGCTGGAAAAATTCGAGGGCCGCTCATCGCTGTCTACCTGGATGATCCGAATCACCTGGAATCGCTGGTTGGATCTCAAGCGTCGCGATAAGTTTCGCGGAGAATTGCCCGTCTACGATGATGACGAACAAAAAGGCGTCGACCAGTTTGACCGTCTTGAAGGTGATTCTCTTGAGGAGGACCTTCTCGATGAAGACCTTTCCGAGCTGATGGGAAAAGCGATCAAGTCAGCCTTCGACTCGCTGGATCCTGGTGTTCTGCTCATGCTCAAGCTCTCCTACCTCCATGGCGTCAGCCAGACCGTCATTGCAAGGATGTGGCAATGTGATCAAACCCGTGTGAGTCGTTCCCTGACCAGTGCACGGGAACAGATCGCGTTGGAGACGATGCAGTTCATTAATGAATCCGACACCGGCCTTGAGCTGGAGTGGGAGGATTTTCAGAAGCTGTGCGCTGCTGGACTGGACCTTTAAGCGGTTATTCGCCGAAGATATCGTAGGCAAACTTGGCGACAAAGAGGGCGCTGAGCAGCAGCATCAGCCAGTGGACTTTTTTCAGCTGGCCTGAAAGCAGCATCAAGGTTGTGTAGAAAACACATCCAGCGGCGATGCCTTCAGCAATTTGAAAATTGAGAGGGATCAGAATTGCAATTGCAGCAGCAGCAGCTTTCGCCTGCCACGGCGCTGCGCCGATCTCCGTGATGCTTTTCATCATCAGGACTCCGACAATGATGAGAGCCGGGGTGACCGCGGCTGGAGGTATGATAGAAATAACCGGGTGAATAAACAGGGCGATCAGAAAGCATGCTGCGGTGACAACACCGGTCAGTCCGGTTCGACCACCCGCTTCGACTCCGGTGGCTGACTCGATGAATGCCGTGGTGGTCGACGTGCCGAAGAATGCTCCGACGGCTGTTGCTCCTGCATCGGCAGCGAGGGCACGGTTCATTCGCGGAAGATTTCCTTCTTCATCGACCAAATCAGCGCGACGTGAGACTCCGATCAGGGTGCCAACGCTGTCAAAAAGGTCGACGAAGAAAAGGGTGATCATCGCCAACCAAACCGTTTCCCAGTTCCGGAACGGATATAACCAGTCAATCTGGCTGATAACCCCGCCGGGGGATGGAGGGATTGAGAGGACGGATTCAGGTGTCGCTGTGACGGGCACGCCGCCGACGCGAATGAAGAGACCTAGGATAGTGATGGCAGCAATCGCATACAGCAATGCTCCTGCGACCTGGCGCCTCATCAAGTAGGCAGCGAGAATACAACCAAGGCCGGCAAGACCCCCGGTTACAAGGTGAGCTGAAGTTGGGGGAGACAGGCGCAGAGCAAAGAACCCCGGCGCGGGGTTTCCGACCAGGCCCAGCCCTTTGAAACCAATCACGATGATAAACAGGCCAATTCCGCACTGGATGCCTGTCTTGAGTGGATCGGGAATGGCCCTGACGACTTCTCTCCTGAATGGAGTCAGCGAGAGCACGAGGAAAAGAACGCCAGTCCAGAACACCATGGCTAGTGCTCCTTGCCAGGGAACCCTGAGTTGATCGCAGATGGTGAATGTGAAAAAGGCATTAAGACCCATTCCCGGTGCGAGGGCGATCGGATAGTTGGTCAGGAGGGCCATGAGAAGCGTTCCTGCAGCGGCAGCCAGCGCTGTGGAGGTAATCAGGATGCTTCTGTCCATTCCCGTCAGCGACAGCATGTCAGGATTCACGACGAGGATGTATGCCATCGCCGCGAACGTGGTAACTCCGGCAAGAATCTCGCGACCGGCTGTCGTGCCATGCTGGGAAGGTCGGAACATCAAAAGGCTCAATTGACCTTCACCCTGTCTGAGAGGGGAAGTGCCCGCAAGAACAAAGCAGGTCGAACAGAGAATAGAAATTTGAGATGACCTCGGTCATGGCGTTAGAGTGGCGATGTGAGTGATAGCGGAGAGAAAAGCGATTCGGAGCAACTCGAGATAGTTGTTCCGTCGGATCGTGCCGGTGATCGGTTGGACCGGTTCCTTCCCGGGGCCCTCGCCGCGATAGGTGTTGAGGTATCCCGAGCGGTTTTGCAGTCGTGGATCAAGGAAGGTGCAATTCTCGTCGAGGGAAGGTCGGTCAAGCCGAGACATGCAGTTGCTGCCGGGGAACATATCGATGTTTTAATTCCGGAGGAACGCCCCGCAGAGCTTCAAGCGGAAGCCATTGATGTCGACGTATTGTTCGAGGATGAGGACATCATAGTGGTCAATAAACCACACGGTCTTGTCGTTCACCCCGCGTCCGGAAACCTGGATGGCACCCTGGTAAACGCACTCTTGCATCATTGTGATGGTCGGCTGAGCAAACTGGCAGGGGAGGATCGTCCCGGCATTGTTCACCGTCTCGACAAAGATACTTCGGGCTGCATGGTGGTGGCTAAGAGCGATGCCGCCTATCACTCGCTGGTGGCTCAGTTTTCGGGACGTGAGACCGGGAAGATCTATCGGGCCGTGACCCATGGCGTTCCGGCAGAGATGGAAGGAACGCTAAAGACCCACATTGGGCGGCATCCGGTCAACCGGCAAAAAATGGCTGTGCTGGAGCCTCCCGCGGGGAAGGAAGCCATTACCGATTTTCGAGTTTTGAATCAGGATGAACACAGCAAATGGGCATCTGTGGAGTGCGTGATCCATACGGGAAGAACCCACCAGATTCGAGTACACCTCAAGGAGTGTCTCCATTGCCCGATTTTGGGAGATCCAATCTACGGGCAACCCAACCGGCAGAAGGTGAAGGTGGCGAGACTGATGCTGCATGCCCGCCAGCTTTCTTTCAACCATCCCGTCAGCATGCAGAGAGTGACTTTCGAGGCGCCGCTCCCGGATGAATTCCTACGCTTCGGTTGATTGCGCGAGCCGGTCTCGTCCTTTTTTGAAAATCAGCGGAAGCATCCAGGCGGAGAAAAGACAGATCGAAGCTGTCATGGCCAGGTAAACAGCATCAATGCGCCCGATGTTCACCAGGGCCAGCCAGGTCAGGCCGGTCAGAAAGAGTCCCTCAGCGACCACGGTAAACACAACCGGATTGATCTGGTGAACGCCCAGGGCCAGGGTTTGATTGATGTGGCGCCATAGGTGAGCGGCAAAGTAGAGTGAGAAGGCGCCGAGCGCGACCCGGTTCATTTCGAATCCAGTGACGGCGGTCTTGAATTCTTCTCCGGCCCATTTCGGTAGAACGTAGGGGCCCAGAATGACAAGGCCGAAACCGGAGGCGATCGCGAAGGCCAGCCCGCAAAGACGAAGTCGATTCGAGGTTTTCTTGATCCAGGGAATATCACCACGTTCACAGGCATCCATCAGTGCCGGCCAGGTGGGTCTCGTAAACATAACGATAAGTCCCGTCAGCGAGAAGTGGACGGTAATCATGACGTTGAATATTCCGACTGCAGCCGGTCCCGCTGCCCGCCCGATCAGGAAAGACATAAGGTTATACTCCACCGCAGCCGCCATGATGTAGGTGACCGAAAACCGGGCACTGTTGAGAGCGAGAGATGGAACGAGTGTTTTTCGAAAGAGCGAGAACCGGGGAAACAAATAGGGGCGCTGGATCAAAAGATGAATCGCATTGCCAAGCTTGGCGAAAGCAATGGATCCATTTACCGCGATCAACAGGAACTCGATGGACCGGAAATACCAGATGCCGGCAACGAGTAAGACTGCACCGACGATATTTCCCGCGGCTCCCCAGGCATTGGAAAAACGAGTCTCGAGATATCCATCCCTGGCCATCTCGAAAGGGATGCAGATCATCTCGATGCTCAGAATGATCAATCCCACCCAGATGGCGGTATACATGACATCGGCAACTGGCTCGAATTCAGCGCCAAAGAGCGTAGGGATGGGAACGTTCAGCAGCAGGATCGCCACGATGAGACCGGCAGCCAGTGTCAGGGCTGTACTGATGAGAATACTGGTGGCAAATACCGTCTTTTCCCGGGCGCGGTCACCCGCTGCAACCGCTTTGGACAGTTCCCTTGTCAGGGCGGGACCGATGCCGATATGCAGCATGTCGATCAGGCCAACCGCCATGGTGATCGCGGTATAAACGCCAAAAAGATCGAGGCCGAGTATGCGAATCGCAATCGGAATAGAAACCAGCCGCAGAATGATCGTGCCGGATTTTGAGAGAAGCGAAGTCACTACCGCCAGCTTGATGGAACGGTCGCGATGGTCGGCGTTGGATTCGGGGGCAGGGTCACTCACAAGGCTTTATCCGAAGATCTTTAAAGATCGCATGCGCCGTCACCATCGCAACCCGCGATGTTTGAGAGAACGGCCGCCGGCAGAGAGAGAATTGACGGTTTGAAGTGATTATAGTTTCTTTAATATTTAGAATTATGAAGTAATTTAAGAAGTTCGCTGCCGAACCGTATAGAGTTTGGGGCGGGGTTAACCGTTTGAGATTATGAATGAGCGCAACAAGGATTCGTCGAAGCAGAGAATGGTTCTCGCGTTTGCTCTGGCAATTTCAGCGCCACTTTTCATGACTCAGTGCCGGAGTGTCGGGGGCACCTATCAGGATATCGAATACGATCCCGCCACCTTGAAAACTCCCGACGGCCACGGAATGAAGAAGGAGGATTATCCCTTCGACGATGGTGGCAACTACCGTAAGGACTGGGTGAAAAATAAGGAGCAGGGTCGGACCCGATCCTCCTACGATATGCCTGACCCCGAGCCCGTGGTGGTATCAGAGGCGGCAGAGGCTGCCAGGGTTTCGGGTTCCATTGCTCCGATGTCGTCGCCGCCGACTGCAGCTCTGCAGCCGGTCAATCCGATCACTTCAGTTCCCTACGACGATGACGGAGGATCTTCTGCGTCGACTGGCGACTCCGCTTCGGATGCACTCACCGCGGCCGCTCTCAACACTTCCTCCTATCACCGCGTGAAGTCCGGGGAGACCCTCTATTCTATCTCCCGCCGCTACAATACCTCGGTTAGTGAGTTGAAGCGGGTCAACGGGTTAACAAGTGACTCGATTCGTTCCGGTCAAAGCTTGCGTCTGCCCTGATTCCCCGACAGGGAAGCCGCTGCAAAAATGACAGTTTTGTCATGGAAGCGGTCACCGTTCTGTTATTCTGCCCGGATACGGTGAAATCATGAAAACCCTTTCTGTGTTTATCACGGCGTGTGCCGTATCGCTTCTCTATCTCAGTGTCTCTGCCCAGGGACCCGGTGGGCCTCCTCCGCGTGGGAAGGGTCCTGGTGGGCCTCCTCCTCACCATGGGGGTGGACCCGGGGGAGGGGGACCGGGAGGCGGCCCAGGTGGTTCCAGTCGCGTTCACACGGAGACGGAGTCAAAGCCTTTGGATCTTGTTGAAGCCAATCGACGGGCACCGGAGGACTCTGAGATCTCCGTGGTTCGAGGCCCTTCCACGACTGAGATTGAAGCGAACGGAATGCCCGATCACCTCGTGGGACGATTTCCGAATCGGGACAATCCTAATGAGATCCGCGAACAGAGCTACGACATCGAGATTCCATCCGAACCAAGGGAGGCGGCGCAGATTACTTACATGCATGAGTTGCCGGGCGACCGCTTCCGCGCCTTCGGAATATCGTTGGATGGAGTGATCTTTGAGCCCGGCACCGCAGAAGTGTGGATGGGCCGACGTGATTCGGGCTGGAACTATGAAGCGCTAGGTGGTGCCATTCCCCTCGGTCTCGACTCAAATTTTGCGCATGTTCAACCGGACGGGAGCTATCATTATCATGGTATGCCGATCGGTCTGATGCGTCGGCTTGGATATAGAAAAGGCGATCATTCCCCGATGATTGGCTGGGCGGCGGACGGTTTTCCGATTTATGCCATGCATGGCTACCGCGATGCTAACGACCCGGGTTCGTCGATTGTCGAATTAAAGACTAGTTACAAGCTCAGGCAAGGGAGCCGACCGGGAGGTGACGAACCCGACGGGGACTTCGACGGGACGTTTATTCAAGACTACGAATATGTTCCCGGGAGTGGGGACCTTGATGAGTGTAACGGACGCTACTGTGTGACACCGGAGTTTCCGGAAGGAACTTATGCCTACTTCATGACCCGTGAGTGGCCGGTGATTCCGAGGGCATTCCGGGGAACTCCGACCATGATTAAACAATCCGGAGGTCGTGGCGGCCCCGGAGGGCGTCCTCCCTTTGGCCCTCCGCCGCGGCGTTAAGATATTCGACAGGATCCCGCCGTATCAGGCCTTCTTCTTTTCTTTTTTCTTTTTCTTCTTACGCGTTGCGGCTGCTTTCTTGCCAGCCAGCTTGCGTTTCAGATCGGGCCAGAAATCTTCGCCTGCAATGTAGCCCACACATCTGTCCGTTCCGCAGTGACAGGGATGATCTTCGTAGTTCTCCAGGTCGAATCCGTAGTTAAAGAAGAGCTCTTCGCCTTTTTCAATCTTGCGAAGAGCGGCAATCCAAATGTGGTCGTCTTCGATAAACGCTTCACAATTTGGATCACAGCTGTGGTTGATCAGACGAGCTGCATTGCGGGGGACATTACCGTCGATGTCCCACTCGTCATTCAGCGTAAAAATATAGACGGCAGCGTCGCCGGTTTCCTTGGCGTGATCCATCTGGGCCCAGCCGCGTTCGTTGGCTTCATCCTTGCTGATCCTGTCGCCTTTGTATTCGATGATGTAGGTCTCAGCGGGGATTTTTCGAGTGGCGAACAATCCTCGGCCATGGATGCCTGAACTGCGCACAGCACACCATTTGGAATCACATCTTTCTCCGGGTAAGAGGGCGTCTTTCTTATTGCGGCTCATTTCTGAAAGGTGCCTGCTGGCCAGGCAAAAGAGACTTCGGCATGTCTTGAATTCAGCCCCGGCCATCCCTCGGGATGGTAGATGACCCCGGCGAGTTCCTCAGGGGCCTTGGGAGCGAAATCAGAGCGGGTGAGAGTAAACGTAAGTTTAGGGCTTGGTTTGCTTGTCAGGGTCACAACTTGAGGTTCCTCGGAGTTGACCTGCAAATCGTAGGCGAAGAAGTAGACGTCTTCAACCGTCATACTTTCAAGTTCGGGAATGCTCACTTCGAGTTCGATGACTTCAGGCGTAACAATCTTTGCGGAAATTGTCCAGCCGTCAGGAGCAACCGGAGGCACAGAATCGAGCGATTCCCGGAAAAGAGCGGTGTATTGGTCTTCTTTCGGTTTTGGTGTTCCCGATTGATTTACTGGCAGGGTCAATTTCAGATCGGTGAATCCCGGGTAACAAGAGGTGGCGCAACACATCCAGGCCGCTTTTGCTTCGAGCGTGACACTGTCGGAATCGATGGTTTCCGGGACCTGGATTTCTGTGAGAAGGCATACCGTGCCATTGTAGCCATGAGCATTGATCCCGACCATATCGACTCTTTCGGGAGCTGGCCAAACGATTTCGCCGGCACCGAAGCCTTCCGGAAGGGTCCATTCCAGGTTTGTAGCAACTCCGACGATGCCGGGGCCTTTCCAATAGGTGTGATAACCTTCCTCAGTGTCCAGGATAAGTCCGACAAGGAACGGCTCACCCGGGGTGATCTCGGTGATTGCTGTGACCAACTGAACTGTCAGGCCGTCTTTCTCTTGAAGAGAAGACTCATTGCCCTTCACCGCGCCACTGTGTGCGAGCAACGTCAGCACCGCCAACGGAATCTGGAGTATCCTAAACACGATACAACAAGTTGAGCAATCCGGATGTCGCCCTCAACCTGTTTTTTGCCTTCACTGCGCCGGGAGTATTACCCGCCGACGCCGGCTTGTTTGAGGCCCTTCGCCTCATCGGCCTTGGAGAAAGTCACGCCAACAGTCTTGGAGACACCAAACTCTTCCATCGAAACACCATACATCACATCGGCTCGTGACATGGTTCGTTTCGAGTGCGTTACGATGACGAATTGGCTGTCACCAATGAAGCGATCCAAAACCCTCAGGAAGCGGCCGATGTTCGCTTCATCAAGCGGTGCATCCAACTCATCCAGCACGCAGAAGGGGGAAGGCTTGACCATGTAGATTCCGAAGAGAAGCGCAACAGCCGTCATGGAACGCTCACCACCTGATAGCAGGCTGATCGACTGCAGCTTCTTACCGGGAGGCTTGGCGATGACGTCGATGCCGGACTCCAGTGGATCGCCATCATCCATGAGGAGCAGGTCCGCTTTGGCTTTCTCTCCGAAGAGTTCCTTGAACATATCACGGAAGTTCTTCCGAATCTGTTCGAAGGTTTCCGAGAACATCTTTCGAGTATCGCGATTAATGCGCGCGATCATCCGAAGCAGTTCTTCCTTGGAGTTCTCGAGATCTTCGAGCTGCTGGACATTGAACTTATAGTGCTCCTCGAGTTCGTCGAATTCTTCGATGGCATCGATATTGACGGGGCCCATCGAGTCGAGCTTGGTTCGCAGCTGGGTAACGATCTCTTCGACGAGATCCCAGTTCGGCTCTGCGGGATCGTCGATTTCAATCTCCTCAGCTTCATTGTCGACCGATTCAGTTTCTCCGTCAGTCGCTTCCGGCGTCTCCTGAACCTCCTCTTCCGTCTTCTCGAGGGTGGTCAGCTTGAGACCGCGCGGGTTCTTGACCCGTTCATCGATGACAGTGAGAAGCGCGTGGCTGTCAGGTTCGAAGAATTCGAGTTCGGTGCGATAGCGATCACGGCAATTCCGTTCGATGTTTTCAAGATTGATGTCGATCTGGGCCGTCTTGACTTCTTCTTTGCCCCGTTGCTCGGCGACATGCTGCACTTCACGTCTCTTTTCAGTGAGTTCTTCTTCGCCTTCCTCGATGCGGGCCGAGTAGCTGTTTTTCTCAACAAGAATTCCGGCCTGCTCTTCGCGTGAGGCCTCGGTTTCGGTTTGCCAGTTCTGGATCTTTTCCTGGAGTTCCTCCGTTTCGAGGTTGGAATTCTCGATCCTCTCGCGGTAGTTGGCTGTCTCCTGGTGGCGGCGTTCGATTAATTCGTTGAGCTCATTGAGGCGGGCGATCATCGGCTCACGTTGCTCTTCCAGGTTCTGTCGGGTGCCCTGTTCAACGGCCAGGGAGGTGCGGGCTTCGGTGACCTGCTCGGTCAGTTCCTCTTCGCGAATCCTGGCTTCTTCGAGAAGGCGTGAAGCTTCATCAGTTTCACCGGTTAACTCTTCGATTCTGGATGAGGCTTCGTCACGTTCTTTGATATTCTCGTTGAGCGTGTTGGTAATCTTAGCCTGGCGCTCGTCGACTTCTTTCTGCTCCCACTCAAGGCTTTCGATCTTGTTGTGCAGTTGGTTCAGGTCGCGCTCGATCAGCGCGAGCTTGCCTTCGAGCGTGGAAGTCGTGACTCGTCGTTGCTGGAGGCGTTCGCGCGCCTGCGATAGAAGGTCTTCGAATTTATCGACGCGTTCGATGAGGTCGTCCCGTCGATCCTGACGAGCTTCAATTTCAGCAGCGAGAGAATCTTCGATGCGGCTCAACTCGCGGATCTCAGTCTGCATCTTCAGAACGGAAACAGATTCGTCTCCGGTCTGACCACCGTGAATGATGCCCTCGGCGGTGATGAATTCGCCTTCCAGGGTAGCGATTGCTTTGTCTGAGTGCTTTTCACGCAGGCGGAGAGCTGTATTGAGATCCTGGGCCAGGAGAACATTGGAGAGCAGCTGAGCGATCAGGGGCTGCACGTCGGAAGCGGCAGTCACTTTGTCCATGGCCCAACTGATGGCGCCGAGAGGAGGGCGCCCCTGTTTCGGGAGTGAGCCTTTCTTGAGGTGCCCCTCGGCAATCAGTGATGCCTGGCCAAGCTTCCCTTTGCGCAATTTGGAAACGACTTTTTCGGCGACCTCAACATCGGAAACCACGACTGCCTGGAGGCGACGGCCCAGTGCGGCTTCAATCGCCTCAGCGTATTCGGTGTCTACCTGGATCCGATTGGAGAGCGGGCTGCGAACCTTGTCGCCAAAGTAATCAGGATCGTCGAGGCCCTTGAGCACTTCCTGGGTGCCTTTTTCAAACCCTTCACCACTGGCGATAAGCTGTTCGAGGACTTCAAGGCGGGACTTCTTCTCCGCATGAAGTTTGTGCAGGCTGGCGAGATCATCCTGCATGTCGCTGGCCGCACGCTTTGCCTGGTGGTATTTCTGCTCCATCGCGGCGAGGTTCTCCTCGTAGTCTTCGATGGATGACTGATGTTCGTTGATGCGCTGCTTGAGCTGGCTGGAATCCTCATTCCGGGAGCCCTGGTCGTCGCGTAGACGGGAGATTTCGTCGGAGAGTTGCTGCGAGCGCTGGCGATCGGATTCGGTCTGGCGCTGATTGGTTTCGATCCCGGCTTCAAGACTCGCGATTCGGCTCTTCAGAGAACTGCGTTCTTCTTCGAGCTCGCGAAGCTTTCGGTTGAGCTCTTCGCGTGCGTTTCGAGCTTCTCGGGTGGCGTTCTCCTGCTCCTCAACTTTGCCTTGCTCGGATTCGATACGCTCTTCGACGGCCTGAAGCTGGCGGTCTGCGCCCTCGATGTCAGCCTGCTGTTTCTCGCGTTTCTCAGAGGCCTCCTCGATGTCGTTCTCATTCTTCTTGATGAGAACACTCAATTCGTGAGTTCGCTCGCCGTTGAATTCGATGCGGTTGTTGGCGTTGGAAATTTCGTTTTCAAGCCGCGCCAGCTCACCCTGCAACTCGCTCAGGCGGGCCTCGATTTCCTGGTATTCCACGCGGGCAGCGGCCATTTGCGCCTGGCGCTTTTCAATCGCGTCTTCAAGCTCATCCTGCTGAAGTCTCAGGTTCTTGATCGAGGTGTTGAGCTCTGCTTTCTCCGCCCGGATTTCCCGCCATTGTTTGTGGCTCAGGTGAAGTTCCAGGGTTTTGACATCCTGGAAGAAAGTCTGGAACCGCTTCGCTTTTGAGGCCTGGCGGGAGAGAGAACGAATTTGGCGTTCGTTTTCGGCGATGACATCCCGGATACGGACAAGGTTGGCTTCGGTGTAGTCAAGCTTGCGAAGCGCTTCCTTCTTCTGCGTCTTGTATTTCGTGATACCGGCAGCTTCCTCAAAGACGGCACGTCGATCTTCCGGCTTCGAGCTCAGAAGCATATCGATCTTACCCTGCTCCATGATGGAGTAGCTGGAGCGACCGATACCGGTGTCCATCAGCAGACCATGAATATCTTTAAGTCGGCAGGGCTGCTTGTTGATGAGGTATTCGCCCTTACCATCGCGGAAGACACGTCGACCCAGGGAAACCTCGTCGTATTCGGTGTCGAGGATACCGGAGCATCCTGAAAGAGTCAGCGTCACCTCGGCCATTCCGAGAGGGGAGCGGCGGTCGGTGCCGTTGAAAATGACGTCTGCCATTTCGCCACCTCGCAGGGCTTTGGCAGAGGTCTCACCCAGAACCCAACGCATTGAATCAACGATATTTGATTTTCCGCATCCGTTAGGACCGACGATACCGGTGACGCCTTCGTGGAACTCCAGCTTGGTTTTATCCGCAAAGGATTTGAATCCGTGAATCTCAAGAGATTTCAGGCGCATTTCGGTCAGGGTGTGTTGAGTGTTCGTGTTGAGCCTCTCAATTCTAAGAATTTAATTCTCAAGAATGATAAACCTGTCCTTACAATGAAGATTTGCGACGGAGTGTCGAGTGAAAAGTGGGAGGGATCGGCAATTTTTTCCGAATTTTGGCAAAAATTCCAAACGAATCCGGCTTTGAATTAGAATAACTGATCCGCAGAATTGCGGTATTTTTAAAAACAAGTCGCAAAAATGGATGTTTTTCTCACATTTTGGTTGCATTTTGCCGATTTGGCGGTAGGTTAGGATAGTATTGGGGTAAAATCCTATACAACAGGCTCTGTGGGACCGGAGATACGACCTTAAAACTGGATCCACCAAAGCCAAAAGAATTTGTGCGGAACGGGGCGGCCCGGTGCAACGGATGAAAGTCTGGGTACCGGGCCGTTTTTCTGTACTTTTCGCCCGTCGATTCGAGGGAGGGCGTGGCTCAGGGGAGAAGGGAAGCAGCGAGGGCCGCCTGGAGAGGAAAAGATAACGGTTCCAAAAAAGAAAAGGCGGCACTAGCCAATGGCCAGCACCGCCTTATAACCCCTCAACACAAAACATCGATCATAATGAACGATGCTTGTCCCGTAGAATAGGCTGTCTGGCAGGGATCGTCAATATAAAAACCACAAATACTATAAATAAAGTTACTTCCTCGCCCGTTCATCAGCCGATAGATGGCTTGTTTGGCAAAAAGATTCATATACTTTGCATAAGGAGCGGGGGTAATGCGTCCCACCCGGGAACCTGAAAGTTATCTCCCTGATATGAAAATGAATGACGATTTCTCTGTTCTGGCCCAGTTCCTCGAAAGCCTGGGGCCTGAAGTCTCTGGACACTCTTCTGCTCCGCTCTCTGATGAGCATGCTGCTATGATAGAAAAGTTTGCTGAGGGCAAGTTGAGCGCCGAAGAACGCGATGCTCTTCTGCCTGAAATACTCGGCAATGAAAAAGCTCTTCACGAACTGGTGAAACGGCTTCAGTCGCAGAGTTAGCGACGTAAGATATTCTAATGATAGGTTCGCGAGCGAAAATACTTCGAGATCCGGAACTTGCCCGTCTAGGGGGCGATCTCGAAGAGCATCTGGAAAACTGGATCAAATCAAGCACTCCGATGGAAATCGTCGGTGTGCTTGATCACGTTTGTATTTCTCTCTTTCGGGAAGCATTCCTCGAAGTGGGTGGATGCGAAGGGACCGTCTGGCTCGCCGATAATGATGAGAAAAACCTCGTCGCGGTCTACAATTCGGGAGAGGACGCGGCGTCATTGGTCGGCTTTGAGCAGCCAATCGGAGCCGGAATTATCTCGATGGTATTTGCCCAGCAGCAGCCCTATTGCGAGAACGACATCGGGGCGAGTCACGGTCATGACGACACCCTCGATAAGAAAATTGAGAAGCACACGACGGCAATGATCGCGGTTCCGTTTTATTTCGCCTACGGCATCCGTGGTGTCGTCTCCTGTGTGCAGCTTGAGGAAATTGATACGGAGACGAAAAAACAGGGGTTCAGTTCCGAAGATGTGTCGGCCCTGGCCCGGGTGGTGAATATCGTAGAGCGATTGATTAATGAAACGCTGCAATCGTCGGCGCTCGGGTTGAGTGATGCAGGTTGAAGAGTCGGAGCGATGGCCTGATCTGCAGTCGGCTGCAAATGCCCTGGAGCAGGGGAGCGGCGACGGTGTTAAGGTCGCAATCATCGACTCTGGAGTTGATCTATCGCATCCCGCTTTGTCTGGCCTGACATTGCTCGATGATGTCGCAGTCTCCTGTGACGGGTCCAATATCCGTATCGAGGATAGTTCGGGGGATGATCTCTACGGCCACGGAACCGCGGTAACCAGCCTGCTCCTAAAGGAAGCCCCCGGAGTTCAGGTAGGGAGTTTCCGGGCGCTCGACAGTCGCAACCACGCGCGGAACTTTGTGATCGCGGAGTGCGTTAACCAGGCCGTTGCGCGTGGTTACCAAGTGATCAATTGCAGCTTTGGCTGTCGGGGACAGGCCCGCTATGTGATGGACTACAAGGAATGGATCGACGAGGCCTATCTCGCAGGTGTCCAGGTGGTCGCTGCATGCAGTAATGTCGATTCAGGAATCCGAGAGTGGCCTGCCTATTTTCCCTCAGTTTTTGGAGTGAAGGGGATCGACTGCGGCGAGGGCGAGTTTTATTCGGCTAATGGCCAGATGGTTTCCTTCATGGCTAAAGGGGAACGAGTCGAAGTTCCATGGCTCGAGGGAAAGACCAAGGTCGAGACGGGCAGCAGTTACGCGGCTCCGGTGATCGCAGGAAAGATTGCCAAGCTGCTCGGGGCGTTTCCCCACATCGAGCGAGGTTTACTCAAGCCTATGCTCGGAATGCTCGCCCGATAGTATTCTCTGGCGTCTCAGAGGGTCGCAAATTCACCCAATATTTCTGTGGACTAATTGCCGGATAATACTATAATTTTTGTAACCTTAACAATCAACATCAGTTGAGCACTCAATTACCTGGTAATCTTGCTGAGATCTTCCCGCTCCGTTTTCGGATGAGGGAAGAGCTGCGTTTTCAGGTAGCCGGTGACCAGGTCGTCGCCGAAAGGGTAACAGACAGTCAGCGGTTTTCGCTGCGTCCATGGCAGGTTGAGATGTTGCGCCGCTTTGATGGAAAGCGCACCTTCGAGCAGGCATCCCGTGAGGTGTATGGGATTTTCCCCGGTGGCTTTACGGCGATGGGGCTCTTGAATTTCTATCGCTGGCTCTACCAGGAAAACTTGGTGGTTTGCGAATGCCAGTCCATTTTCGAATTAGTCGATGATGAACCCGAAGTTAAGCCGGCGGTTCGTCAGATGATTCCAAAACTCAAGGAGCGTATCGCTTCGGTTCCCGGCATACAGTTGAGTGAAGGGCAGCAACACGCATTGAAAATTTCCGCAGCAGTCCTTTTCTGCCTCTGTGTGTTCCGGATTGCTTATGTGGCGGCTCCGATTTTCGAACCCCCGGTGGATCGCGCTTTTGCGGCGGTCGAGGGATACTTCATGGAAGATGTCACCGCGGTGAAGGAAGCGAGAACCGAGCAGGAATTCCGTGAAACATCAGTCCAAGAGCTGGAGCTTGCTGTTAAGGCGGGGCCCGAGCAGTTGGAAGAGGTACCTCACGCGCCGGAGCTCAGCGTGATGCCGGAGGAGAAGCCCCAGGTTAACCTTGATGCCCTGTTGTCAGAGATGAACGATCTTCGTCGTCGTCTCGCCGAGTGCCGCGTGCGCCGCGATGAGTTCTATATTCAGAATAACGAGGCCGGGTACCGTCGCGAGGTGGAGCAGATGACCGAGCTTGTCCGCCAGATCGGCGAGATTGAATCCAAGCTATAACGCAAACAGGATCAGGCAGTTACGGTGAGGCTGTCTTTCACCAGGCTGATTGGGATATCACTGCGCTTGCGTTGACGAAAGACACTAACGTAGTCATATCCGGCTTCCTCGAGCAGATCGAGTGCTAGCGGGAAATTTTCGCCAACACGTCCTGGAGTGTGGGAGTCTGATCCGATCACCACGGGGATGTCGCGCTTGGCCATGAGCGATAGCATCTGGGGCCCGGGATTCATCTCGGGGAATGCTTTTTTCAGGCCTGAGGTATTTATTTCCATGGCAACGCCGGTTCGGGCGATGCGATCGAGTGCGTCTTCGATGTGGGGCTGAATATCTTCGAAATTCCAGTCGTCCGGACTGGCGTTCTTTACCAGGTCAGGGTGGGCAAGGCTGTCGAACAGTCCGGTTTCGGCAGACTCGGCGAGGTGCTCGAAATACTGGCGGCGAAAGGAGTCAGGATCTCCACGCCAAAAGGTGTCGAGATATTCCGGTATGTGCCAATGAACCGAGCCGAGGATGTAATGGAAGTCAGCGGAGTCGTGAAGTTCGGTGAGCCATTCTTCCATTCCCGGAAAGAAATCACTTTCGAGCCCAAGCCGAACCTCGAAGTTTTCGGGAGCTTCATGAGCAGCGTCTTCGACCAGGTTGAGGTACTCGTTGAACTGTTCCGGCGCCATTCTGACCCGATGGGAAAACCGGTTCGGCATCGGACTGTGACAGGTGATGATGATACCCGCCAGTCCCTGCTCAATGCCTCGCTCCATATACTCGACCGGATGACCTTCCGCATGCTTGCACAAAGGAGTGTGCATGTGGCTGTCGAAAAATATGGGCTTGGGATCGTCCATCCGGGTCTTGAGGCAACCTGCCTCAACTTCGGAACAACCCAACCGCTTTTTCGATGATTATGCCCCGGCTCGCTCCATTGCATCGACATTTTGCCGAAGGTGTTCCGGGTTGATCGTCCCGGCGATTACGGAGGTGGCGGCGGGCTTCTCAAAGATGAAACGGAAAGACTTTTCTACGGGGTCCTCGCCCTCATCGTCACCAAACCAACCGCATCCCAGTGCTTTCTTGAGAAAGACGGAGGTCCCGGTTTCTGCCGCGGCATCAAGGATAGCCTCTTCTTCGGTATGCCAGGGATTGTAGGTGATCATGACGGCATCCAGTCCCAGCTCGATGGCGCGAAGTCCACCGGCAACTGTTTTGGTAGATATGCCGTGGGAACGAATCTTTCCCTGATCTTTGAGTGAGAAAAGAGCATCAACTGCGCCGGAATGGTCGAGGACATCCAGGTCGTTGCCGTCTGAATGGAGAAGCAGGGACTCAACCCTGTCTGTTCGAAGACGTGACAGGGTTCGGTCGACGCTTTGGGTGATCCATTCTCCGGAAAAGTTGAAGCTCGACTCTCCATCGTCGAACTCCTCACCTGCTTTGGACATGATGATCCAGTCGTCTCGCCGGGAACCGAGGAGTTGGCCGAGGCGCTCTTCGGAAAGACCGTAGGCGGGAGCGGTATCGAGAAAGTTAATCCCGAGCTCGCGGGCCTGGTCGAGAAGAGAGAGAATGTTGTCGTCAGACGGCAGATCGAAAGAGGTGGGATACTTCACTCCTTGGTTGCGGCCGAACTTCACGGTTCCGAGGCCGAGGCTTGTGACCTCGATGTCTGTGGAGTGAATGGGGCGACGTTTCATTGGACTGTCAGGGGAGATCCCACGGAGGCGTTCCAAGTTGGGGGTGGGGCAGGCCCAGCGAAGCTTGCGTATCGTTCACCGAAGCGCCGGTATGAGCGAGGGCCTGATCGGCCAGGTCAGGTGCCAGCGCCAGTTTCGTTGGCCAGGCAATGAGGACATTGCCCTGTTTTTCACAGAAAGCTCCGGCGGGACGATCACCGGTTCCGGTCAGGGGTTCAGCGCGTTCACTGCGGGAGGTGAACCATTCAGCACCTGACAAGTCCACCCAGGGCATGACTTTATTGAAGAGTGCTTTTCCGGCCTCGATCTGTTCAGACTCGGAACGGGCGACTCCATCCTGTTCGGCGATGTCGCCCCCGATGTACCAAACCTTGCGACCGGCGCTGTCGGTGTGAGTTGTTGAGACAAGCGGAGGCTTGGGGCCGTTACCGACGCAGACTGAGTAAAAATCAGGCAGATCGTCGCTGCGGATGATGAGTTGGTGAAGCGGACGCAGCTGCATCTGAGGCGTTTCAATGCCAATTCGATCGAGGAGTGGGCCATTGCCGGCTCCTGCCGCGAGAAGGTAGTTTTCTGCTTTCAGAACGACGGGACCGTCGTCACCCGTGACGGTAATCGATTCAACCTGTTTCCCGCTGGCTTCCAGTGAAATGTTAGAATCCCAATCAACTAGCCAGGTCTCTTCAGCAACGCCTGCTGCCAGTTCCCGAATGATCGAAACGGGATCGACGACCGGTTCGTCGATGCGAAAGAGACGGCCTTTGTATTCGGGGGAACTGAAGACTTCAGGGTAGGCGTCCCGCTTGATACCCGCAGAACGCCCGCGAACCGCTTTGCTGCCAAAGAAACTTACGACCTGGCTTACGACACTCGGTAGACTCCAGAGAACCTGATGATCGCAGAGCAGGTCTGCGCCACTTAAGTTGACAGGGCCCTTGCCGGCCATCGCATCGAGCCAGCGGGAGGGCATGTCAGCGAGTGCTTCAGAGGCTTCGTTGAGTTTGCCGCCGGCGGCGTATTTCAAACCTCCATGTATGACGCCCTGGGCTGCGAGTGACTGTCCTTCACCGAGAGGGGAGTTGGTCAGGACATAAATTGACTGACCGGACTGCTTGAGGACGTTGGCGGTCCACAAGGCGGCGACTCCGCCTCCAATGATGACGGTGTCTACGTTCAGCTGTCTCGATTCGCTCACGGTAATTCCAGTCCGAAGAATTCTGCTGAGTTCTGAAAGCAGATTCGACGAACCATATCCCCGACCAGTTCCATGTCGCGAGGAATTTCCCCGTTTTCAATGTCCTGACCAACGACGTTACAGAGGATACGGCGGAAGTATTCGTGGCGGGTGAAAGACAGGAAACTGCGGGAGTCGGTCAGCATTCCGTTGAAGCGCGAAAGCAGGCTGTTGTTGGAGAAGGCATTGATCTGCCACTCCATCCCTTCCTTGGTGTCGAGGAACCACCAGGCCGTTCCAAGTTGAAGACGGCAGGGAGGTTCGCCGGGCTTGGCCTGCTGAAAGTTTCCGATCATGCCGGCGAGGGAGTAGTTATCCTTCGGATTGAGGTTGTAGAGCATGATCTTGGGAAGGTGGCCCCGCTGGTCGAGTGTGTTGAGGTAGTTACCAACCGCACGCGCGTGATCGACATCGGCCATGGAATCACAACCGATATCGCGTCCGAGCGTTTCGAAGAGGCGCTGATTGTTGTTCCGCTCGCAACCGATGTGGAGTTGCTTGGTCCAGCCACGGGAGGCGTCGAGTTCGCCGAAGAAAAGCATGAGATAGGCTCCAAAGGCCTCTGTCTCCGCTGCGTCGGCGTTGCTGCCGGCGCGAACTTTGTCGAAAATGGTCTCTGCCTTTTCTTTGGAGCACTCCGCGTCGTAAAGGTGATGCAGGCCGTGATCGGAGAGGCGCCCGCCGAGCTCATGAAAGAAGTCGTGCCGGGCGCGAATCGCGTCGCAGAAGCCGGACAGATTTGAGCAGTCGACGCCGCTCACCTCGCTGAGCTTGTCGGCATACGAGTTGAAATGCCCCGCATCGTCGACCCAGAGTGCCGCATCGGGGCGAAACGTGGGATAGACGCGGATATCGATCGTGGGATCATTGGCGATAGCCTGGTGATGTTCGAGTGAGTGGGTCGGATCATCGGTGGTGCATAGAGCACGCACCCGGCTCATTTCGAGGAGACCACGGCAGGAATATTCCGGATCAGCAAGCTTTGCGTTTCCCTTATCCCAGACTTCGTCGGCGGTGGCCGGGGAAAAGAGACCATCAAACTCAAAGTAGCGGCTCAGCTCAAGGTGAGTCCAGTGGTAGAGCGCGTTGCGAAGGGTGTGAGGAACGGTTTCCGCCCAGGCGTCAAATTTCTCGCGTGGTGAGGCGTCGCCGGTGATGAGAATTTCATCGATACCGTTGGCACGCATGGCCCGCCATTTGTAGTGATCGCCCGCGAGCCAGATGTCGAAGAGGTTGTCGAACTTGCGATTCGCGGCGATTTCGTCCGGTGGCAGGTGGTTGTGAAAGTCGAGAATCGGCTCGTCCTTGGCGAAGTTGTGGTAAAGCTCCTTCGCAGCGGGGGACTGCAGCATGAAGTCGTCGTGAATAAAGGGCGAAGACATGCCGAAATGGACGCCAGCCCTGGGGCATTATCAAGTGCTGGCCTGCGCAATGTGGTTGCGCAGAATTGCAGTCAAAACACGATCGACTACCAGAATGCCAGCGCACAGACGAGGACAAGCGCGCCGTAGACTGCGCCGGCGATGGCACCGCCCTTGTAACGGACATCCTCGGCGAGGACCCAGTTGATCTGGTCGCGCATGAGGTAGGGGATACCGATCCAGAACATGCCTTTGACCGCGCCGGCGTAGGCAAGCGCGACAAGCAGAAGACGACTCTGTGGCTCTTGGAGGAAGGCCGAGTCGAGAATCGGGGCAGCAACCAGAATGAGGAGAAATCCAAGTGCACGGACCGCTAGGAATTCGCGAACCTGGGTCACAACACCAATACAAACTCCGGCAATGATGATCTGGACGACGCGCTCAATCTTGTAAAACTCCCCGAGGTCCATGCAGGACCAGATGATGAAGCCCCAGGCAAAGCAGAAAATCACCAGCGGAATGCCAATCTTTTCGTTCCGCGGGAAGGCCTTCAACCACGGCTTAACGATATCAGGTTTAAGCAGCGCAAAGACGTGAGAGGCGATCAGCCAGATTCCGATGACCAGTCCGACGGCCTTGAGCGGAAGGCCGGGGTCGTAGAGAAAATCGTAGATCGCCTGCATGAATAGGAGTCGGACAAGACTCGGGGTAAATCCGATTATTTCAAGACCAGATCCCCGTAGAGGGTATGTCCGGTGCTTTCGTTGATTTTCACATCAAGAAGCTCGCCGGCGAGGCGTTTGGGATCTCCGTCAAAAATGACAATGCGATTGGTGCCGGTCCGGCCTGAGAGGCGTTCCTTGTTGTAGCGGCTGGGGCCCTCACACAGCACCTGTTGAGTGGTGCCGACGTGTTCGGCATTCTTGCGCTCAACGATTTCATTCACGAGCTTGAGCAGGTCCTGGTTGCGTTCCTCTTTGACTCTCTCGGGGAGTTGATCCTCCATTTCTGCCGCAGGAGTGTCCTTGCGCTTGGAGTAGCGGAAAATGAAGGCCTGATCGAACTGGACGTGTTCAACGGCTTTTCTGGTTTCGAGGTAGTCTTCTTCGGTCTCTCCGGGAAATCCGACGATGATGTCAGTGGAAATGGCGATGTTGGGGCGGGCTTCCTTCATCTTGTCGCAGATGTCGATGAAGCGCTGGGCTTTGTAGGGACGATGCATCTTCTTGAGAATGCGATCGGATCCGGACTGCATCGGGAAGTGAACGTGATCAACCAGCTTTGGCAGGTAGGTGAATGCTTCGATGACGTCCTCCTTGTAGCCAATCGGGTGAGGGGAGGTGAAGCGGATGCGCTTGATGTCATCGATTTCGTGAACCGCTTCGAGCAACTGAACAAAGGGGCTCTTACCGTCGACCTTGGGAAATTCGTGACGCCCGTAGAGGTTAACAATCTGCCCGAGCAGGGTGACTTCGCGAACGCCATGGTCGGTGAGGCGTTTGCACTCATCAACGATGTCCTGGATGGGGCGGGCGCGCTCACCACCCCGGGTGTAGGGCACAATGCAGAAAGTGCACTTCATGTTGCAGCCCTGCATGATGCTGACGAATTCGCTGACGCCGTGTTGCTTGTCCACGTGGTCACGAATCGTGTTCTGAGAGTCTTCTTCCTCCTCCGTATCGATAATGGGGCGACGCAGATCGTCCATCTGGGCTTCCTCTTTAGCCCGCATCAGGTCAACGACGTGCTCCACGACGCGATGGTATTTCTGGGTGCCGGCAACGAGATCAACGTGGGGAGACTGTTTGAGCAATTCTTCCCCGCGGCTTTGGGCCATACACCCCATGAAGCCGTAGACGATATTTGGATTCTTTTTCCGGTATTTGCCGAGGTGATTCATCCGGCCGATGGCCTTCTGTTCGGCCTGATCGCGAACCGAGCAGGTATTCATCAACATGACGTCGGCGTCGTCAGGTTCGGGCGTGACCGTGAATCCACGTTCGACGAACATCTGCGCGACCTGTTCGGAGTCGCGCTCGTTCATCTGGCACCCGTAGGTTTTGAGATACACTTTCGGCATGGTGATGGGCTGGTTGGGAGGAAAAAGGGGGCGGAACCTAGCCGCGAAATGTCCCGGAAACAAGAAAAGGCTCCAATTTGGCGCTCCTGCCCCCGGCGGTGCTAGCTGTGCATGACCTGACCGCCATCGATGTTGATCGTCTGGCCAGTAATATTGCGTCCGGATTCGCTGGCGAGAAAGACCGCCATGGCTCCAAATTCGTGAGGTTCCTGCCAGCGGGCCAAAGGCGCTAGTTTGCCGATCTTTGCCTGAGCCCACTCTTCATAGGTCTGGTTTTCGGAATCCCGGTTGGCTTCAAAAACCGACTCGTTGAGTTCCGTTTTCACCATTCCGGGTGAGAGTGCGTTCACCCTGATGCCGTCTGCGGCAAAGTCTTTGGCAGCGCACTGGGCGAAATTGATCACGGCGGCTTTGCAGGCGCTGTAAGGAGGGTCGGTTTGAGAACCGATTTGGCCGGCGACAGAAGACAGCAGGAGAACAGATTTTTGCTGAGTATTCCCGGACCGCAGGGAAGGGGTGAAAGCGTGGACGGTATTGATCGTGCCGATCAACGTGATTTCGATGACGCGTTCCCAGTCGGAAGGATCGAGATTCCAGAAAGGAAAGCCTCCTTTCCCGGATCCAACCGCTGCGGCACATACGAGGTGATCCACGGTGTGTTCACTGGCAATTCCGACAAGGGCATCGTGATCCGCAATATCAACACGGCAGCCGATCACAGAGTCCGGAAAGTCGTTTGCCAGGTCATTGAGGGCCGTCTCCGAAACGTCGATCGCGATGACTTTGGCCCCGGCTTCGATGAAGGCTTCTGCGATTGCTCTACCGATGCCGTTGCCGGCTCCGGTAATGGCTGCGACCTGGTCGGTTAGCTCAATGTTCATTCCGAAAAAATGATCAGGTAGACCCAGTTGATAAGAAGCAGTCCCAGTATGACACCGGTGGTGCGTTTGATCCTACGGTTTTGCTCGGGCACAGAGAGTGGTTTGTTGCCCTGAACATAAGAGCGAATTCCAAAGAAGAGCCATACAAAGGAAGTGATGACTCCAAGGAACACCATGGGGTTTAGCTGCAGCGCTTTTCCGAGATTGCCTTGAGCTAATGCCTGCATGGAACGTGTGCCTCCGCAGGTTGGGCAGGAGAGTCCGAAAGTGGATTTCAGGCGGCATTCCGGCGCCTTCACCGGGAGATCGTCGTAGACGCGGGCGATGAATATCAAGGCAACGACGGCGATGAACGTGATGACAGGGGCAACCATCACCTCAATTCGGCGGTTTGGCGATGTTGCGGTCACGGTGCAGGCTGGGGTAGCAGCTTGAGAAAAACCGACGGGCCGTCGTCGGAGTATTCGTAGATGTAGGCTTCAGGGGCGAAGCGATACGCATCAAGACCGTCTGCCTTCGTCAGTTGAAGGCGAAGCTGTCTGATTCGTGCCTCAAGATGCTCCGGGTTTACCGCGTGGATTTCGAAGCGGTATTTTGGCCTCGGAATGCCGGACTTGTCACAGACTTCATCGTATTGTCGAGCCAGTCGAATCATGCGGTCGGTGTGGACGAATTCATCGTCGAGATCAGAAATGAGAAGGTTGTAGGAACTCACGTCGTTTTCCAATTCGCTGGTACGTTTGTGAGTCAGGTCGATCAGTTCTTCAAAGCCAATGGTGCCGTCAACCAGGTATCGCGGCGCTTCCTCGACAAACTCTTCCAACTGTGGGGAGTACAGTTCGCCGTTTGCTTTCCAGTTCTTTCCATCGCGGGTGAGATCAATCGTCTTCATGGCTTCGGGAAACTTCGACTCAAACAGCATGCGAGTGACGCGGTCGATGTCCGCATCCCGCTTCCGGCTGATCTCGGTGGCGAAGTCTTCGACGGCACTGAGAAGATCTGCCTGGAGTTTCTGTGAAGTCTTGGTGGCGTTCTCCTCCCGCTGAACCGCGTAGGGGGTGTTCAGGGAATGATACTCCGCAAGAGAGATGTTGACCATGTGCTCCGGAATGCCGTGTTCGCGGAGGATGTTGTCGATTGGCGGAGCCAGTGGGTCCTTGAAACCGATAAGCCGGCGCTTGAGGATGCCGATTTTCTCGACCCGAATAATCTCCACTCCCGGTTCGGCGTGAAGGTCGTCGAGGGCCCGCTTCCACTGGTATCCATGCAGGAGGAAAACCACCGTTGCCCCAATGATCAGGGCCGACAGAAATGCGGATCCCAGGATATAGGGCGTCGATTTTGGCTGTTTTACCGGCTCGTCAGCACTCTCGGGCATTGAACGGGATCGTAAGGGATTCCCGAAAGTGGCGCGAGTGAAAATTCTGCTCTATCAGAAATCCACAGAAGTATATCGTGACTCCCCGGAACGACGGGTCATGCGTTCAACTTGGCCAGGATCGCGTCCACGTCATAAACGCATCCTCCCCAGGTTCCTCCGCTGACGTTCTGCAGCGCTGCCCAAAGGCGAGTGTCGTCAGGGACGTTGGGAAGAGGCCTGAGCTTCTCATTGGCCGGCCGGGCGTTGAGTTCATTCACGTCTCCGTCATAGTCGACCGTGCCGGTCATGTTGCGACAATCGATTCGAATGCGGATGGGATCTCCGTCGCGGACCTTGCCGATTGGTCCGCCGGCCCAGGCTTCCGGTGAAATGTGCCCGACGCAGGCTCCGGTGGAGACGCCGGAGAATCGACCGTCGGTGATGAGTGCCACGTTTTTGCCCCAGGGGAGATGCTTCAATGCGATGGTGAGTTGCGCTGTTTCGGGCATGCCGCATCCGATCGGTCCGTAACCAATCAACACAATGACATCGCCTTCCTTGATGCGGTCGTCGCCGGTCGACTTGACGGCGGCAATTGCTTCGGGTTCGGAAGCAAAGACGCGGGCGGGTCCTTCATGCAGGTAGATGCCGTCGTCATCGATCTTGGAGGGATCGATGGCTGTGCTCTTGATGACAGAGCCCTCGGGAGTCAGGTTGCCCCCCGGAAAAGTAACCGTCGAGGTAAGGCCGCGGGACGCAGCCACCCTCGGTGACATGATGACATTGTCAGGATTGATGCCGTCGAGCTCTTCGAGTTTGGCACGGAGCTTATGGCGCCGATCGCTCGCTTCCCACCATTCGAGGTTTTCACCGAGGGTTTTTCCGGAAACGGTCATGGCATCGAGGTTGAGCATACCTGCTTCACGGAGATACAGCATGACTTCAGGAACACCGCCGGCAAGGAAGACCTGGACTGTGGCGTAGTGCACTGGGCCGTTGGGAAGGGCGTCGACGAGACGCGGAATCTCAGCATTCATTCGCCGCCAGTCGTCGACAGTCGGTCGTCGCAGGCCGGCCTGGTGGGCGATGGCCGGCAGGTGCATGATGAGATTAGTGGATCCTCCAAAAGCGGCATGGACGGCGAGCGCATTCTCGACAGAGGCTTCAGTCAGGATGTCCCTGGTGGTGAGCCCCGCATTTTCCAATGACACGACCGCAGCGCCGGAGCGGCGAGCCATGTCACGCCAGATATCGGCGCCGGAAGGAGCGAGGGCGGAATGAGGCAATGTCAGGCCCAGTCCCTCCGCAATGACTTGGCTTGTTGCTGCCGTGCCGAGGAACTGGCAGCCGCCTCCGGGGGAGGCGCAGGCCCGGCAACCGGCTTCGGCGGCGTCCGCATAGCTCATCGTGCCCTGGGAATAGCGTGCTCCAATGGTCTGAATGCGACCGAGGTCCTCGTCGGTGTCTTCGCTGATCAGCGTGACCCCACCGGGAACGAGGACGGTGGGAAGATCGTGGGTGGCTGCCAGCGCCATCATCATGGCGGGGAGCCCCTTGTCGCAGGTGGCGACGCCGACGACTCCTTTCCGTGTCGGATGGGAGCGAATCAGGCGGCGGAAAACGGTCGAAGCGTCATTGCGATAGGGGAGGGAATCCATCATTCCGTCGGTTCCCTGGGTGCGGCCGTCACAGGGATCGCTGACAAATCCGGCGAAAGGAACTCCACCAAGAGCGGTGATGGTTTTGGCCGCTTCTTCCATGAGCAAGCCCACTTCGAAGTGGCCGGTGTGGTAGCCAAGGGCCACAGGAGTTCCGTCCGGCTGGCGAATGCCACCCTGGGTGCTGAGGATAAGGTAATCTCCGCCAGCGACCTTGTCAGCGTCCCAGCCCATTCCCACGTTCTGAGTCCACCCGAACAGGTGCCCGCTGGGATGTGAGACGAGTTGTTCGACGGTGAATGGCAGGTTGCCGCTCGGGCCCGGCGCCGTCGTGCGCAGGGTGTAGATGCTTTCGTCGCCGGAGTCGAGGATGGGATTCATACAACAGTCTTACTCTTACTCTCAATCCTACTCTTACTCTCCCAGGTTAATCTTGGCCTCGAAATAGAGTAAGATTAGGAGTAAGAGTAAGATTAGGAATCTTACACGACTTCCACCTCATTCCTTAGCGTACCGATTCCCTCGATCGTAATCGAGATGACATCACCCGCCTGCAGCGTGAAGTCGGAGTCAGGCACGATGCCTGTTCCTGTCATCAGGTAAGCTCCGTAGACAAATTCGTTGGATCGAAACAACCAGCCAGCCAGTTCGTCAAAACCGCGCTTGAGCTGAGCCACTTCCGTTTCACCGCTGAAAACAGATTCGCCGCTTCGTTCGATCTTAACCTTGATAGATGTGTCAGGACCAGGCGATTCGCCGACAAAGAGGCAGGGACCGATGGCGCAAGAACCTGTGTAGACCTTTGCCTGGGGAAGGTAGAGGGGATTCTCTCCTTCGATGGATCTTGAGCTCATGTCGTTCCCAACGGTATGACCGAAGATTTTGCCCTGGCTGTTGATGGCGAGGGTGAGTTCCGGTTCAGGAACATCCCAGGTGGAGTCCGAGCGAATGGCGACTTTATCCTCGTGTCCGCGGGTTCGAGGGGCCGTCGCTTTAAAGAATAGCTCCGGCCGATCGGCATCGTAGACCTTGTCGTAGAAGATATCACCTCCGGCCGTTTCGGCTTCCTCCATTCGGGCGGTGCGGCTGCGAAAGTAAGTGACGCCGGCAGCCCAGATCTCCTGATCGCCGATGGGCGCAGCGAAGCCGGAGGAGGATTCCAAAGTGACTTCGGGAGCCGATTCGCAAGCGGCAGCGACATAGCCTGCCGGATCTTCAGCGGTGAACAGAGCATTGAAGCTGAAACCCTCGTTGACTTCGTGAAAGGTGTCCGGTGTCCCGGTGTCCTCGATCAAAACGGACGAGTCGGTTCGGTAAATTCGGAAAGGCATGGGCAGAGCATAGCGGAAAAGGCTTCCCTTACCAGTCTGCAACGCAGGCGCAGTTGTGTGTCTGCGAATTGGGTATAAAATGCGGCGTGAAATTCTTCCTCCAACCCTGTTGGGTCATTGGCCTAACCCTGTTGAGCCTGCCAGCAATCGCCAGTGGGCCTGCCGTGGTGGCGAGTATGAAGCCCTCCGATCTCGTCGAATATGCGACTCAACCACCGCAAATCCAGGCGCTGATTGAGGAGGCCCTTTCTTTGACCGAAAAGAAACTCTACTATCGCTTTGGATCCAATTCTCCGGATCTTGGTGGGATGGATTGCTCGGGGGCGGTGCAATACACCTTGAACCAGGCGGGGATGACTGAAGTCCCTCGATCTTCCTACAAGATCTATCATTGGGCGAATGATCACGGAACGTTGATCTCGACCCGCAAAGCGTCCTCGGTGGAGGACCCTGTCTTTGACCAGCTCAAACCCGGAGATCTTCTTTTTTGGGAAGGGACCTATGAGGTGAAGGATCGCAATCCTCCGATTTCCCATGTGATGATTTACCTTGGGCGGCACAAGCTGGACGGATTGCCGATCATGTTTGGATCAAGTGACGGGCGGCACTATCGACGTCAGCGCATTAACGGTGTCAGCGTTTTCGACTGGAAGATCCCGCGTCCGCAGGACAAATCGAAGTTTGTGGCCTACGGGCCCATCCCCGGATTGCTGGACATGGAGGACCAAACGCCAACGGCTTCTACCACTCCGGTAGGCGAGAAAGAAGGCTTGGATTCCCTCAAATCGGTATTTGAAAAAGTGTTTCGTTAGCAGGACACTTTTGCCCTATGAAGCCCTCTATCGTTCTCGCCGCTTTTGCCCTCCTTTCTCTCACTTTTGCCAGCTGCACCCAGACTCAGAAAGGGGCAGCGACAGGAGCTGCTGCAGGCGCAGCGATCGGGGCGGTTGCCGCAGGTGACGGAGACCGTGGAACGGGCGCCCTGATTGGTGGAGCCGTGGGCGGCGTCGCCGGTGGTGTGATCGGCAACAACCAGGAGCAGCAACAGCAGCAATACTACGGACCGGCCAACTAACCGGCGCAGCTGCTGCAACGAGTCGCCTCGGGAGTGACCTTGAGGCGCGCAAAGTCGATATCTTCTCCGCACCGGTCACAGCGACCGTAGGTGCCGGAGTCGAGTTGCTCGAGCGCGAGTTCGAGCTGCGAAAGGCGCTCCTCGCGACGGCGCTCCGCCTCCTTGGCGACTTCCTGCATCTGCATGGCGTCGAGTCGCGAGAGGCGGCCGATTGCGACATCGGGCGCAATGGCTTCGCGGTCCTCTTCGCTGGAACTCGACTCTTCGCGGATGCGATCCAGCTCTGCGATGATGAGTTCTTCCAGATCGATGAGTTGGTCAGCGGTCAGCATTTGACGAGAGCGTGACCGAAATCTACCTCGCGGGCAAGCGGAGAGGCCGCCCCGCGGGAGCTTGCCCCTCCAAATTTGAAGTGAGGCCCTAGGCCTGGAGGGGCACGGTTTCCCGTGCCCGTTGTAATGCTTAAGCCTCGAAAGTAGCGAGGGAATCGGGATTCCAAGGGGAAGCATCGACTCCACACTCCTCTGCCAGCTCGGCGAAGCCTTTGACTTCGGCTTCGGTGAAGAGCAGGCCGTCAGCCTTTTCACTGAGCGCTGCGTTTTTGGCTTCGATAGTGCCGGGCAGCATGCAGCTCTCATTGCCGTGGCCAAGAATGTCCTTGAGCACGGTTGTGATATTTTCGGCCTGGGTGCGTCCGTTGGAGAAGTCTCCCATGCTGATCGCATCCGGGTGAATTACCTGGAAGAAGAAAGCCGTGGTGGTTTTCTCTCCGGTTCCTTCAGCCAGGTTGGCCCGACCGCGCAAAGTGGGGAGGGAGCCACCGATCGCGGCACCGAAGAGCTCGTTGAGCAGGCCGAGGCCATAGCCCTTGTGGCGACCGAAAGGAAGGAGCGCTTTCACTGCGAAGGGATCGTCAGTCGGCTGACCGTTTTCGTCGACGCCGAAGGGAGCTTCGAGTTTCTTGTTCTCGCGCTTGTATTGCTCGACCTTGCCCATCGCAATCTCAGAAGTGGCCCAGTCGATCACGACGGGGTAGCCGACGGCATCCATGGTCGGAAAACCCCAGCTGTGCGGGTTGGTGCCCAGGGTGGGGAACTTTCCGCCGAAAGGAACCACTTCGGCGAGTGCGGAGGTGCAGTTTGTGTAGGCGATGTAGCCGCGGCGGGCTGCGTCGATGACATAGCCTCCTCCCCAGAGGTAGTGAAACGCATTGTCGACGGCCACGGTGCCACAGCCATATTCGTCAGCGAGGCGAATGCAGGTTTCCATCGCTTCACAGGCGACGGCCTGACCGAGTTTGCGGTTGGCGTTCCAGACTTGGACGGCGGGAAAGCGGGATTCTTTCACTTCGATCTCGGCATCCGGGACACAGCCGCCGGCGCCGCTGCCGAAGAGCTCGTCGAGGTGGAGGGCCTTGAGCGCGTTGTGCGTGCGGATGCCGTGCCAGGAAGCTTCAAAGCACATGCGGGCGGCAGAGGCGCTTTCATCTTCGCGATAACCGCGATGCATGTAGGCGGCTTGGACAAGGTCCCCGTGCTGTTCACGGGAAACAACGAAGTAGCTGGAATTCGACATGGCAATGCTATGCCGTCATTTCGGCGTTTGCGCCAGTGGAAAAGATAACGTTGCTGGGTGGAGGAATTTGCGGGATTCGGTCGACCCCGGGGCGGTTACGCCTTTCCGAACGGGACTGAGACACCTTGATGATCTTTGACGAGGTAACGCCACGGCAGATCGACCGCCTTGGAGATGCCAACCCGTCGGTCTTCAAGAATCGAGTGCGTCGACGAGGCCGGTTCGAAATAAAACGCTCTAGACTCCGTCAATGGCGACTCATGGTGATTCGGACCAATGCCAAGTGCCGCACTGAGCTTGCCGGGGCCGGAACAGAGGTCGCGTTCATTCTCCTTTTCGCGTCGGCTTTTCATCAGGCTGATGCCATCAACCGGCTCGAGGGCTCGAAGCAGGACGAATCCCTTGTCGCCAGTCGCCGCATCGATGCAGAGCACGTTGGTGAGCCAGTGCATGCCGTAGTTGAGATAAACGTAGGCGGTGCCGGCAGGGTGGTTGGTGGCGAACTCCCTCGCTGAGGGCCGGGTGAAAAGATGACAGGCCTCATCGCCATGTTCGTGATAGGCCTCTGTCTCGATGACGATGCCGCCGGTTTCTCCGTGAATCAGTTTGCAGCCGATCAGCTCACGAGCGCAGATCAGGGCGTCCCGTTCGAAGAAGGCACGGTCGATCATGGCCGGAAAGGAACTTGGGCGATTGGCGCTGCGATTTCGTGGAAGCGGTTTTTGAACTGAGGGATCTTTCCGATCGTAAGGAAAACCCGGTAGCGATAGGTGAAGCCTGGCTCGATCGCCATGGTCTTGATCGGAGCCAGGTAAGAGCAGGCACCTTTGTGCTGTGGCGCTGGACCTCCTTCGGCCCGGTAGCAGGTGAGTTCCTCAGCGCCGGGCGCCCAGATGCCAATGCCGTGCCCGTCGTCGTTGAGAAAGGCGAACCAGTCCCGGGCCAGGCTGACTCGCTCGTTTGGCCAACCGGGGACGAATGAGGTCAATTCCGACTCGCCGGCCTTGAGGCAGTGGAGATGCTTCAGCGTGTGATCAACAAAGATCGCCGGAAGTTCCTGGTGGCGGGGCTTGTGGCTCTTCTCCCCGTGGTAGGACATCTCGAACTCGATCGCGACCACCGGTCCGTGCAGCTCGATGGTCTGCTTAAAACTGACATCCTCGATGGCTTTGCCCGTAGCCCAGTGAACCGGAATCGAATCAGAGGTGAGGCGGAATTCTCCGGTTTCAAATGAAGTGACCTCGGTGGGAACGTATTGCCAGTTTCCGCCCTGAACAGGATTCCAGCGCCAGGGCTTTCCGTTCCAGTCGCTGCCGTCTTCGTCTCCATACCAGGATTGCTGGAGATAGCGCCCCAGGTCGAAACGATTGAGGTAGTTGAAATCAATCTGGCTGAGAGAAAACCAGCCCAGAGTCGCCCCGGCCGAACGATTCACGCCGATGCGAATCGTCCCGTTGTCGAGGTAGGTCCATTCTTCCTGCGCTGTAGGCTCAGCGGAGAGGGCTGAACACCACGCAGCAAAGAGGATGGATAGTAGAAATCTCACGAAACCTCAGGGCTTGAGGATGACCTTCATAAGGCCCTCGTCGTTCTTGTAGAGGCGGTGGAACCACTCGCCTCCGTCCTTAAGATCGGCCACGCCTGAAATCAGCGGATCGACTTTGATGGCACCGGAAGCAACAGCTTCTACGGCCTCGTCGTATTCGCCGGCTGAGGCGCAGCTTCCATAGATGCTGAGCTCGCGGGTGACGACGGCCTGGAGCGGGAAAGAGACATCGGCCTTGAGGTTGCCGACGCAGCTGACGCTGCCGCCCTTGCGGACCGAGTTGATGGCCAGGTTGATCGTCGGATCAAATCCAACCACCTCGACCGCGATATCGGCACCGTCTTCGTTACCCACCAGTTCGCGCACCTTCGCGGGAACGTCTTCGGCAGAAATGAGCGTATGATCGGCACCGAGCTCTTTGGCGAGGTTGAGGCGTTTTTCGTCGAGGTCGACGGCGATCACCGTGCCGGCGCCTTTGGCCTTGAGTGCCTGAACCACGAGCAGGCCAATGAGGCCGGCTCCGATAACAACGGCAGAGTCGCCCTGCTGGAGCGGGAGACGGTTGACGCCGTGCAAGGCGATGGAAACGGGCTCAGCAAAAGCGGCGTGTTCATAGGAAACGTCGTCCGGAATGGCGCAGACAATGTGTTCGGGTACCTTGACGTATTCGGCGAAAGCTCCGTGACGGCGGTAGTCGTCGCAGGAAACGCCGAGAACATTTCGTGAGGGGCAGAGATTGATTTGGCCGGAATTGCACTCCGGACAGTCACCACAGTAAACCGTGGAGTCGAAGGTGACCCGGTCGCCGACTTTCCAGTTGGTAACGCTGTTGCCGACTGAAGTAATTTCCCCGGACGCCTCGTGGCCCATAATAATGGGAGGCTGGCGTCGCCCCGAGCTTCCGTCCATGCCGTGGATGTCGGATCCACAGATGCCGCAGGCTTTAACAGCAATGAGGACTTCGTTGTCGGCGACTTCGGGATCGGGCGCATCACCGAATTCAAACTCGTTGTAGGCAGTGAGAGTCAGGGCTTTCATGGTGAAAATTGATACTTGATGCGCCACCGGTAACCGCTACAAGGTTTGGCTTCAATCTTTCACTCAAGAGATTGTGAAACTTTTTTACGCGATGAAATCTGGTGCCCAACTTCTGCTGGTCCTTCTGCTGCCGCTCTTGCTGACGCAGTGCGAAACCATGGAAACTGCAGGCGGAGGCGGAACCGTGACGGTGCAGGGAACCCAGTTTTACCCTGATGAAAGTGGTCTGACCTATATCGTTCCCGAAGGTGCCCAGATCGTCGGAGCGGGTGGCACGAAGTGTCACTACATCGTGAAGAAGGGCGGATCGCTCGTTTCCCACTCGGGGGTTGGCAACACTTACAAGATCGAGGCTGGTGGTCACTTTCGCGGATTTGCCCACCCGGCGAAGGATTGCACGGTCACGTTCGAGGCGGGAGCCCTGGTCGAACAGGAACAGACTGGCCCGGGAACCCGGTTCGTCAGAATGTGATTTAGTTGAGGCGGGTCATTCGCATGACTTGCTCGAGCCCCTCGCGTCCTCCGTAGGCCTGGCCGGGGACGTAGGACTCGTCGATTCTGAATTTGCCGGAGCCCGCAAACCGTTCCATAAGCTCCTCGACGCTGGTTCCGTGAGGAGGACCTCCACCCCTTGGGTGCTCGTTGTCATAGGGATTCAGGTAAAAGACGGCAAGCAACTGTCCTCCGGGTTTCAACGCCCCGTGAACCGCCTCAACATAGGTATCCCGCATGTCCGGGTTGATGGCACAGAAGCAAGTGTGTTCCCAGATCCAGTCGTAGGTATTCCGGTGATGCGCGGGGAGATTGAAAAGGTCGGCGGTCAGGTAGGTTTCCACGCCGACCGTGGGAAAGCTGTCAGCGAGGCGAGTGGCGAGCTCCGAAACGTCGAGACCAATGATGGGGGAGCACTTGGTTAAGCTGGCCAGAGCGCGAACATCGTGCCCCGCACCTGAGCCGGGGACCAGAATGGAACCGGAAAGTGTGTCCGGATTGGCTTTGATCCATTCCAGAAGGGGTGGTGCCGGGGCGCCCTTATCCCAGGGAGTCTCTTCGATACGATATTGATGATCCCAATCCATTGATGACTTAGTGTTTATACGTCCGATAGACGTGAAATGCGCTGGAACTTTACTCAGACAGTGACAGGGTGTTCCCAAAATGAGCACCGCCAAATCTCTTTCCGAAGAACAGATTGCCAAGATCCAGGAGTGGGCTGACGCCGGCACCGATCTCTCCGACATCCAGAAGCTGCTGGGCAGCGAGCTTGATGTGCGTGTGACCTACCTCGAAACGCGCTTTCTCCTGGATGACCTCGGCATCGAGATTGCGAAAGAGCCGGAGCCGGAACCTGAGCCGGAAGTTGAAGAAGCTCCGGAACCCGCGGGCGAAGAGGGCCCCGGCGATCCGGAAGCCGATCTTCCCGCCGAGCCGGCTTTGGACGGTGACGCCACTGCCACGGTAACGATTGATACCGTGCAGCGCCCCGGAGCGATTGTGAGCGGACGCGTGACTTTTGATGGAGGAGAGTCCGCCGCCTGGTGGCTCGATCAGATGGGACGCCTCGGCATGGATACCGACAATACTGACTTCAAACCGAGCGAGTCTCAGTTGATGGAGTTCCAGCGCGAATTGCAGCGGGCCATCCAGGAAAAAGGCCTCTAAGAGAGCTGGATCGGATCAGCCTTTAGCTGGTTTTTGGTTCCCAAATTATCCGACCAGGACGGCGCAATGGCGGTGTGATTGGTTTTGTCACCGCTGAACCATCTTGAAAAAGTGGTGGGATGAAGGACCCCGCCACGACCCGCCGAAGTTTTCTCAAGTCATCAGCACTCGCAGGTGCTGCAGTCGCCGGTCCAAACCTGTTGCTGGGGCAGGCGAAGGGTGCCAATTCCCGACTCCGGGTCGGGGTGATGGGGCTCAAGCGGGGGAAGGGCCACATCAAGGCTTTCCTGGACGTTCCGAACTGCGAGATTGCCTACGTCTGCGACGTCGACGATGACCGACTGGCGTCCGGCGACAACACCATCGTCGGGAAGCAGAAGGAGGAAGTGAAGAAGGTCTCCGACTTTCGCCGGATCCTCGATGATCCGGACATTGATGCACTGTCTATCGCGGCACCCAATTTCTGGCACACACCGGCGGCAGTGTTGGCCTGTCAGGCCGGAAAACATGTCTACGTTGAGAAGCCGGGCAGCTATGACGCTTATGAAGCGAAACGCATTGTTCAGGTGGCGGACGAGACAGGGATGAAAGTGCAGATGGGAACCCAGCGCCGTTCCTACTCAGGCATGCTGGAGGGTATTCAGAAAATTCGTGAAGGCGTGATCGGTAAACCTCTCTATGCGCGGTGCTGGTATTCCAATCAAAGGCCGACGATTGGAAAAGGAAAGATCGCAGAGCCACCGCCCGGGCTGGATTGGTTGATGTGGCAGGGGCCGGTGCCCGAGCAACCCTACAAAGACAATCTGGTGCACTACAATTGGCATTGGCACTGGATGTATGGGGGAGGGGAACTTGCCAATAACGGGGTTCATTCGATGGACGTGGCGCGCTGGGCCCTGGATGTGGATTGTCCCACAAGGGTGACATGCAACGGCGGGCGTTATCACTACGATGATGACCAGGAAACTCCCGACACAGCCTATGCCGTTTACGAATTCGGAGATGTTGGAATCAGTTGGGAGGGAAGCTCCTGCCACCGTCGAAAGCCTGAAGAAACCAAGTTCGTGAGCGTCTACGGAGAGGGAGGGAAGGTCGATTTCAGCACCGCGGCCTACACTGTCTATGACCTGGACGGCAACGAGGTTGAGAAGAACACGGATCCTCCTTCCGATGTGCCGCATTTCACCAACTTTGCGAACGCCGTTCGTGAAGGAGAGGCTTTGAATCAGCCCATCGAATGCGGGCAGCTTAGCGCCATGTTATGCCACTATGGCAACATGGCCTACCGAACGAACGGAGCGGTTGACGTCGATCCGAAAACCAGGGAACTGGTGGATCATCCGGAAGCCATGAAGCTCTGGGCACGGCCGGCCTACCGGGAGGGGTGGGAGATTTAGGAAATGCTGAAACGAAGAAAATTGAAATGCTGAAATGAGTTCATAGTTTCAGTATTTCGCTATTTCAACATTTCAGCTTTCGGGCATTCCCCATCCTCCTCCGCCCGGAGTTTCGATGCGTAATCGATCACCGGGTTTGGCGCTGAAAGTAGTGATTCCGTCCAGCCTTTCGCCGTTCAGAAACTGCTGACCTGTTTTGCCGTCCGATCCTCCTTCAGCACCAAATGGGGCTGTCCGGCGGTGTTGGGTCAGGAGAGAAATCTGCAGCGGCTTGAGAAATTCGACTTCGCGAATGATCCCGTGGCCGCCTTGCCATTTTCCACGGCCACCTGACCCTTCCCGAATTGAGAAACGGTGCAAACGCACCGGGTAGCGTTGCTCCAGAATCTCCGGATCGGTGATCGCGGTATTGGTCATGTGAGTGTGGATGCCCGACGCTCCGTCATAGCCTTCGCCGGCACCGGAGCCTCCGCAGATGGTTTCGTAGTAACCGAAGTTCTCATCCCCGAAGAGGAAGTTGTTCATCGTGCCCTGCGAGCAGGCCTGGATATTGAGAGCCTTGATAAGAGTATCGACGAGGCGTTGGCTGGATTCCACGTTTCCTCCGACCACGGCCGGGCATTGAGCCGGGTCCGCGGAGAAAGCCGGATTGAGGAAACACTCCGGGAGGATGATCTCGGCGGAGTTGAGGATCCCCTCGTTGAGTGGCACCCGGCTCTGAGTCCAGAGTCGCAGGGTGTAAAGAATCGCGCTTTGAACAATCGCCGGGGTGGCGTTGAGGTTGCCCGGCAGCGTTGGGCCGGTGCCGCTGAGGTCGATGATGAGTCTGCTATCCTCGGTGCGGATGGAAACCTGGATCGGGGTCTCGTCATCGAGCGTTTCCACAGCCGACCCTTCTTTGAATCCAGTCACCTTGAGGTGTTGCTCGAGCGCATCAAAGCTTTGCTGCTTGAGGTAGGCCATTTCGGACTGGAGAAGCTCCGTCCCGTGAGACGCTGCGATTTGTTCCAGGAGCGACTGACCGCGACGATTGGAAGCCAGTTGAGCATTGAGGTCGGCAAGGTTGTCTTTGAGGTGTCGGGTGGGATAAGGGGCTTCGGTTAGGATTTTTGAAATTTCGTCGAAACAGGATTCTCCCCCACGAATCAAGTGAGTGGGTGAGATGACGACTCCCTCTTCAGCAAGGCAGGTCGCGTTGGGGGGCATGGAACCGGGAGTGATCCCCCCGATCTCAGCGTGGTGAGCCCGGTTGGCGACGTAACCGATTAGAGTCTTCTCTTCGTCGAACACCGGAGTCACCAGCGTCACGTCCGGCAAATGGGAGCCGCCGATGGCCGGATGGTTGGTCACGATGGTGTCCCCGGGCGCCATCTCGATCGCTTCGCGAACCATGCGCACACACATGCCGAGTGCACCGAGGTGAACCGGGATATGAGGCGCGCTGGAGATCAGTTGTCCCTCGCTGTCGAGAAGAGCGCACGAGAAGTCGGCCCGTTCCTTGACGTTGGTGGAGACAGCGGCCCGCTGCAGAATGGTGCCCATTTCTTCGACCAGGTTATCGAAGCGATGACGGAAGAGTTCGTGAACAATTTCGGCAGGGCGCTCGAGTTCGGTCCGGGAGCTTCCCTTGTGGTGGGTGAGCTCCAGAGCCCCGTTGAAGGCGAGGTGAGCGGTCCAGTCCTTCTTCAGGAAAAGGGTGCTGAAAGGATCCTGAATGACGACTTCGCCGGTGATGGATTGGCCCTCCGTGAGGTGGCTTCGGTTGATGAAGTTGGTTCCGTTGATTGACTCAACAGGGTTAAGCCGATCACTTGACCCTGTTGAGTCTGCCAGGCGAGAAGAAGCGCGACCGGTTCCGGCAATGGCCCTGTAGCTGACGACCTCGATGTCCCGGTCGGTTGGCGGCGGGTAACCGTAGGTGTTATGATAGATCCCGCGGAAGCTTTCGTTGAGTTCGCCGGTGGAAGAAACTTCAATGGTGAGGGTGGCGTCCTGACCTGCCAACCGAAGTTCGGCGATGCGACGGGTGACCGAGCCATGGAATCCCGTGGCTTCGAGAGCACCAACAGCCTCGTGGTCAGTTTCAGCGAAGCGGGCATCCAGTTCGCTTGAGGAGGTGGGAAGATTGATTTGTTGCTCGGCAAAGCGCTCCACGCTGGCCTGATCGAGTCCGTAAGCACTCAGTAGTCCGGCTTCAGCGGGAATGAGAATCCGTTGCACGTTGAGGCGCTCGGCAATGTCGCAGGCATGCAGTGGCCCGGCACCTCCGAAGGCGAGCAACGCGTAGTCGGCCGGATCGGATCCGTCCCGAATCGAAATCGTGCGAATGGCATCCGCCATTTGCTCGACCGCGATGTCGAGGAGTCCACGGAGAAAATCTTCGGAAGGCGTTTCTTCATCGATTCCGGCCTGTTGCTGAAGATCGACCGTGGCGCTCCGAGCCGCTTCGATGTTCTCCGGGGGCAGGGGAATGCCGAAATTGTCAGGATCAATGCGACCGAGCAGGAGGTTGACGTCAGTGACAGTCAGAGGACCACCGCGACCGTAGCAGGCGGGGCCGGGATCGGCTCCGGCAGATTCCGGTCCGACCTTGAGGCGACCGTCCTCCCAGGCGCATATAGAGCCACCGCCGGCTGCGACCGTTTCAATCTTAAGAGCGGGCGAGAGGAGGCGAGCATCACCGACGATTTGCTCAAAGCGGTATTGGAATCCCTTGTCATAGCGGGCGACATCGGTGCTGGTGCCACCCATGTCGAAGGTGAGAATTCGTTCCGTGCCGAGTTCTTCAGCAATCGCAGCGGCACCGGAAACCCCACCAGCAGGGCCGGAAAGAAGGGAGTCTTTTGGCGTGTAGCTCGCGATTGGCTCAAGCCCTCCCGCCGATGTCATGGTGAGGAGTTCGCGTTCGTTTCCTATCTTGCCCCGGATGTGATCGAGAAAAGTCTGCATGACGGGATGCAGGTAAGAATTCACCACTGCTGTTTCTGCACGTGGCAGGATCTTGATGAGAGGAGCCAGGTCGGAACTGCACGACAGGAAGGTAGAGCCGGCTTCTTTGAGGTAGGCAGCCAGTGCCGTCTCATGGGCCTTGTTCCGGTAACTGTGGAGAAGAGAGACCGCGCCAATCGTGATGCCATCGTCAAGGGCAGCCTTTACGGCTGCGGCAAAATCGTCATCCAATTGAAGCGGAGTGAGTTCGTCGCCTTCGTTGTCCAGCCTGCCCGGAACTTCGATGACGCGCTCAAAAAGCGGTGAGGGACGCTCGTGCCGGAGCGCGAAGAGATCAGGACGGCGCTGATCTCGAATCGTCAGCAGATCAGCAAAGCCCTCGGTGACAAATAGAGCCACTCTGCCTCCTTTCCGTTCGAGCAGGGCGTTGGTTCCCCTTGTCGTCGCGAGCCTGAAATCCAGTTCCGGGAATTCGCGGTCGAGTGCCGTGCCGGTGAGGAGGCGGGCACCCAGGACAGGGGCCTCTTCGTTGGCGTGAAGGTCGACGGAGGAGTTGCGAGTCACTTCCCCGGACAGGATCAGGATGCGGGAATCGGCATCGAAAGAGTCAACAACGGCGGAGCTGCTACCTGATTCGATCAGATAGCCGGTAAAGAAACCGTCGCCCGTCGTCCAGTTTTCGGGCACAACAATGCGAAGGCAGGAAGGAGAGAGCCATTCCTCAACAGAAACCCGAAGGCGGCCGGATGAGAGAACTTTGACGAGGCGGGGAACCGAATCTTGATCGGCCCGGCCCCAGCAGTCGGTGAATGTGCCACCGGTATCGACCCTGACTTTGAACATGGAAGCGTATGATCAACGAGGGAACACTCCGGATCAACTGCGAAGCGATCGTCTCAGATGGTCGGGTGAGCCGAATCGCATAAAATAGATCTGGCCGTATCCGGTGCGCTATGGTGCACTTGAGAGGATTTTAACCTGAGCGAAACGATGACTGGAAACATGTTGATTGGAATCGGCACCATGCTGGTGTGTATCGCAATTCAATGCATTGGAGTGAGCGTCGTGCTTCACTATATCAAGGGTGTCATCCAGCGTGACAAGTTTCCGTCCGGGATCTGGGCCTTCTGCGGCATGGTCATGATCGCCCTTATTATACTGATGACCGCCAACATGTTGCAGGTGGCGGTTTGGGCTCAGCTTTTCATGATCCTGAATGAGTTCGAAGTCTATGCTGATGCCTTCTATCACTCGGCGGTCAATTTCTCCTCGCTGGGATACGGCGATATCGTGATGAGCGAAGAACGCCGCCTGCTCGGAGCTTTGGAAGCAGGAAACGGGGTCCTCATGTTTGGTCTTACCACCAGTGTCCTGTTCGCGCTGATCCAGTCTTTCCTGCGAAGAAAGTTCAAGGCGGCCGATCAAGAGGGCTGAGTTTCAGCCGACTGAACCCGTCAGGTCAGAAGATCGTGGAGAATGTGTGCTTTCTCCACGCCTGTGAGCCTGACGTCGAGTCCCTGGTGTTTCACCGAGAGTCGCTCATGGTTGATGCCGAGCAGGTGCAGCAGCGTTGCATTGAGGTCACGAATGTGAACCGGCTTGTCGACGATGTTGTAGCAGAAGTCGTCGGTTTCGCCGTAAACGGTTCCACCTTTCACTCCCGCCCCGGCCATCCAGACGCTGAAGCAGCGCGGGTGGTGGTCGCGACCGTAGTTGGTCTCTGAGAGTCTGCCCTGGCAGTAAATGGTTCGTCCGAATTCTCCTCCCCAGACAACAAGGGTGTCATCGAGCATGCCACGCATCTTGAGGTCCTGGACGAGCGCCCAGCTCGGCTGGTCGATGTCACCGCATTGAAGCGGCAAGTCACCGGTGAGATTGCCGTGTTGGTCCCAACCACGGTGGAAGATCTGGGAGAAACGAACGCCGCGCTCGGCCATGCGTCGGGCGAGAAGACAGTTGTAGGCAAAGGTTCCCGGGGTCTTCACATCGGGGCCGTACATCTCGAGGATGTAGTCCGGCTCATCTGAAAGGTCGGTCAAATCAGGCACCGAAGCCTGCATGCGGAAGGCCATCTCATACTGGGCAATGCGGGCGTGCGTCTCGGGATCGCCGACTTCTTCGTAGTGCTTTTCGTTGAGTTGATTGAGCCCGTCCAGCATGGTGCGGCGAACGTCGCGGTTCACTCCTTTTGGATCCGAGAGATAAAGCACCGGATCTCCCTGCGATCTCAGGGCAACACCCTGGTGTTTGGAGGGAAGAAAGCCGGAGCCCCAAAGCCGCTGGTAAAGTGCCTGGGCATCCCGACGGGCTGACCAGGTGGAGTTCAGGACCACGAAAGAGGGCAGGTTCTCGTTATGGCTACCGAGGCCGTAACTCAGCCACGCGCCCAGGCTGGGGTGACCGGGGATCTGGTTGCCGGTCTGGATGTAGGTGATAGCCGGGTCGTGATTGATTGCCTCGGTCCACATGCTTCGGACCACGGCGATGTCATCTACCATCTTGGCGGTGTGGGGGAGCAGTTCGCTCACTTCGGTGCCGCATTGCCCGTGCTTTTCAAAATTGTAAATGGACGGGGCAATTGGAAAACGGGCCTGCTTGGAGGTCATCGTGGTGAGGCGTTGGCCGTCACGAATTTCGTCAGGGAGGTCCTTATCGAACCATTCCTTCATCTTCGGCTTGTGATCCCACAGGTCGATCTGGGAAGGCGCGCCTGACATGAACAGATAGATGGCCCGCTTGGCTCTGGGAGCATGATGCTGGGTAAAGCTCGCATTGCCGCCTCCCGCAGCCATAAGCTTGTCCTGACCCAGGAGCGAACCAAGGGCAGCACCGCCGATGCCGGCTGCAGATTTGCGGAAGAATTGACGCCGGGTTTCCAGCTTCACGTAGTCTTCAAAAGTTTTCATAGGGTCAGGGCTAAATGGCTTAAATGCTAAAGGCTAAACAGCTATCCACTCAGTTCTTGGTGATGACTTCGTCGAGGTTCAACATCTGGCTCGCGACCATGGTCCAGGCGGCCAGTTCAGGAGCAATTTTCTCGTCCTTGATAGCGATCGTGAAATCCGGGTTCACTTCATCGATCAGCATCATGCCGGCAGCGTTGGAGTCGCTTTCGTAGATGTTCTGGAACTGGTCGAGAGAGTTCAGGACAATGAGGCGTTCTTCCTTTGTCAGGGGCTTGGAACGGAGCAGTTCGGCGAGTCGGTCGAGGCGCTCGTCACGATCTTCCGTTTCAGAAATCACGCGCAGGGCGAGATAACGTGCCGCACGAACATACTGCGGATCGTTCATGAGAACGAGCGCCTGCAAAGGAGTATTGGTCCGTTCACGACGCATCACGCAAGCCTCGCGGTTGGGCGCGTCGAAGATCGCTAGATTGGGAGCATGGGCCGTGCGCTTCCAGAAAGAGTAGATCGTGCGACGGTGCTCCGCCGACGGTCCGAAGTCCTGATGGAAGGTCTGGGTATTTGAATTGGTGTATCCAACCGCCTTCCAGATGCCGGACGGCTGATAAGGCTTTACGCCGGGGCCTCCAACGGTCACATCCATCAAGCCGCTGGCAAAGAGAGCCTGGTCGCGGATCACTTCCGCATCGAGGCGGAAACGCGGGCCGCGGGCAAGCAATCGGTTTTCAGGGTCACGCTTGGCCATCTCCTGGCTAATGTGGGAAGACTGGCGGTAGGTTCCGGATAGAAGGATGGTTCGGTAGAGTTCCTTCACATCCCAACCGCTATCAATAAAGCTGGCGGCGAGCCAGTCGAGCAGCTCAGGGTGGCTGGGCGATTCGCCCTGGGTGCCGAAGTCTTCAGCGGTTTTGACCAGTCCGATGCCGAATAACTCCTGCCAGATCCGGTTCACGGTAACGCGGGCGGTGAGGGGATGATCAGGATGCACCAGCCACTGAGCCAGTCCGAGGCGGTTCATGGGGAAGTCCTCACCAAAATCAGGAAGGAAGTCGGGGAAGGCCGCGCCAACTTCTTCGCCCTTCTGATCATACTCACCACGGATCAATAGGTGTGCCATTGGATCACTGTCAGGCTTTTCAGCCATGACCAGAGTCGTTGGTGTCGCTGACTGAATCCTGCTGAGCTGCGTCTGCAGGTCAGCGAGGAGGATCATGGCGTCCCGGTAGGGGCCTTCGGCGAAGGTCGCGAGGAACGTGTCCAGCTTGAGCTGTTCTTCCTTGGTGCGAGTCGCCAACTTCTTACTCACATCGACCGTGGATGCTTCAGAATTCTCGTTCTCAGCAACAAAGGGGAGCTTCCTCTCGAGCCCTTTCACTGCTGAGTAGTCGGCCAACATTTTGACCTCCGCTTCGGAGAGTGCCCGGTCGAAGATAGTGAATTCAGAGATCTTAGCGGACGCACCACTGTCGAGCGGGGAACCGCCGATCACCAGATCAGCGCCAGGAGCGGCAAAGTCGCCGGTGAGGGTATCGAACCATTCCAGTTCAAAGCGATTGGGCTGCTTGGCACCTGCGATATAGAGGTCGATCCCTCGCGAAGTGCCTGAGCCATCGTAGGTGAGCGTGAAGTACCCTGACGAGCCCTGGTTCACTTTGCGGGTGTAGCCACGCTTGAGCACTTTGCCGGGTTCCGACTCGATCATTTCAACGATGAAGCCGCGGTTTTCCCAGTAGATTCGCCAACCACGATTGTTGTCAGAAGCATCGATGGACTGAGCGATTGTGACACGACCGTCACGAGCGGGGAGCGCAAAGCGAAACGAGACGGTGAACGGCTGTTCTTTTCCAAAGCCGGCAATCTTTCCGAGGTTGGTTGGCTCACCTTCGCCATCATGGGAAAGAAAACTCGGCGCCACGCCATCGACGCTCAGGTTTTCGAAGGAGTGCTCGTTGAGAAGCTTCTTCGCTTCCCCGGTGGCTACGGCGATCTCTTTTTGCAGTCTCTCCGCTTCCTTTTCCTGCTCGGGGGAATCGTACACGCGAATCACCGGGGGAGTGTCGCGGATGTTTCCATCCATCGCCTTCTGCGTCGTGTTGTTAAAGAAGGCGTAGAGCTGGTAAAAGTCCGTCATCGTGATCGGGTCGAACTTGTGGTTATGACACTGCGCGCAAGCGGCAGTCAGGCCCATCCAGACGGTGGCCGTGGTGGAGACGCGGTCGACGGCATAGCGCACGTAGAACTCTTCATCGATCGAACCGCCCTCAGAGGTCGTGACGTTGCAGCGATTGAAGCCGGTCGCGATCTGCTGGTCGACGGTGGGATCAGGGAGAAGATCGCCGCCGATCTGTTCAATCGTGAACTGATCAAAGGGCATGTTCTCGTTGAACGCATTGATGACCCAGTCGCGGTAGGGCCAGATTTCACGATAGTTGTCGAGGTGCAGGCCATGGGTGTCGGCATAGCGCGCCGCGTCCAGCCAATAGCGGGCCCGGTGTTCACCAAAGGTGGAGCGGGAGAGGAGATCATCGACCAGGTCCTCGTAGGCTGTGCCGCTGGTTGATTCGAGAAAGGCTTCGACTTCTTCCGGGGTTGGTGGCAGGCCTGTCAGGTCGAGGGTGACGCGACGAATCAAAGTCCGGCGATCCGCCTCATTGCTGCGGGTCAGTTTGAGACGTTCCAGTTCGCGGTCGACAAAGGTGTCGATCGAATCATTCTCAAGGGATTCGGAGGTCGTGTTGTTGGCCATGAAAGACCAGTGCCCCTCCCATTCGGCACCCTCGCTGACCCAGCGGGTGAGGAGCTCGATTTGCTCGGCTGTCAGCTTCTTGTGAGACTCGGGCGGAGGCATGATGTCGTTCTCATCATCGGTGAGGAGGCGCGCGATCAGCTCGCTGGCTTCCGGGTCTCCCACCACGATGGCGGGGTTCTCGCCACCCGTTGCGCCTTCGTGAGTGTCGAGTCTAAGATCAGCTTCCCGGGAGTCTTCGTCCGGGCCATGGCAGTGGAAGCAGTTGTCCGAAAGGATGGGGCGAATGTCGCGATTGAAGGAAATCTCGATATCAGCCAGGGATGGCTCGGAAGTGAAAGTGGTCGGGGGGCGCTGTTGAGAGCCCGATCCGAGGGAGGCCAGCACGGCGCGTTCATACTGCTCTTCCGGTTCGCCGTCGATGATCTCCGGGACGGGAGCGGAATCTTCGCTGATTTCAGGATAGGACTCAGTTTCCTCCGGAGACTGAGCCAGTTCCGATGCCGGGGCCCCGGACTCATTGTCACGATTGGCGATGAGGAGCACGCCGGCAACGACGACGGCAGCAGTGGCGAGCAGGGCCACCTTCCAGCGGGAAGGGGAGGGCATCTGAGAGACGGCCTCGAGGCTGACCGGCTTGGTGCCGGGCAGGGAAACCACATTCTCAGGTCGCTGGTCAGCACTGATGCTTTCGCGAATCGCCGGCTCGGCTTCGAGCATGGAGTGCAATTCGCAAAGTTGGACGAAAGCTTCGTGAGCTTCGTCGCTCGCGGTGATCAACTCGGTGAGCCTGGCCAGTTCATCCGGCGCCAGGTCGTCATCGAGCATCCGGCCGGCGAGGGCGGTGAGCTCTTCGAAGGATTCAGAATCAAAGTTCATGGCTGGTGAAAAAAAGTAAATCCGGGTCAGGAAACGGTATTAGAGGCCGTGTTCTGGTTGATACATTTGAGGAGGTTGGTACGGGCACGATGAAGAAGCTGCGATGCCGCATTGGCTTTGAAGCCCAGGTCCGCGGCTATATCCTGAACCGATTCAGCATTGAGGTAGCGGCGCTGGATAATCTCGCGCTGGCGATCGGGGAGCTGAGAGATGCACCCCTTGAGCGCATCGAGCCGCTCGTCGTAGGAGGTGGAGGTTTTCTCGCTGGCACCGGCGATGGATTCGACGAGCTCATCATTAAAATGAAGCCGTTCCCGGCCCTTGCCGCGTCGCCAGGTCAGGACTTCGAAGTAGGCGACCCGAAAAGACCAGGCCGTGAAATTCGTGCCCGGCTGGAAATCACGGGATTTCTTGAGAAGCGTCACATTGGTTTCCTGCAGAATATCCCGAGACGCCTGCTCATCAGCGGTTAACGAGCGAATGTAGGCGGCGAGACGGGGTTGGTGTGACGCAAGGAGGTCGGCGAAGTTCTGAGGAGAACCTTCGGGGGAATCGGAGTTTTTCACCGTTAAAGCCATGGAGGTTTGATACCGGAAACGTGGCCGGAGCCCATTCGGGCGCCTGATAACGCCGGATGGAACCACTAATCTTACGTTTTAGTGAAATTTTCCCTTATTTTCCTCTTGAAAACTACTACGTGAGCGCGCAAATTCGCGCTCCGCAGAATCCGGCATTTTTGTCCGCCTTCTGCGTTGAGATCAATTCCTCTGTAGCTCAGCGGTAGAGCGGGTGGCTGTTAACCACTAGGTCGTTGGTTCGAATCCAACCGGAGGAGCCAAATCTTCGATTTGGCGACGGAGTTTGGATTCGAACGCAGTTTGAGCCGAGCGTTAGCGAGACAGACTGCCACAGGCAGCCCCGAAGGGGTGGGGGCAATGCCGACATCAATCCAACCGGAGGAGCCATTTTTTGGCACAAAGTGAGCCCAAGGGTAGGATTCAAGAGCATGTCGTTGTTTTCTTTCGGTCGTCTGTCACCACGCATCGCCCCGGGTTGAAGAGGGGAAAGTCAGCGGCGGCCTGTCACCTGGGCGCCTCCCACTGCGAATCATCGGCAAAGGTGATTCGGGTCACGTTAGCGTTCGCATTTGCGGCTCCTTCCGGCGGGCCATCGCCACCACTGAGGACAATGGTTTTTCCGGATAATAAAATCGGGTCTTCGCCTCCATAGCCGTAGCTCGTTTTGTCGACGACTTTGCCGGTTTCATCCAGATACTCGATCTGGTAGGAGATGCTCTTGATGTGTTTTTCGCCGTAATTGTGCAGGGCGGTTACCGGCTCGAATCGGTCGCCTTCGCCGATGACGCCGATGACCATGGCAGCGGCCGGATCTTCTCCCGGCCGGGCCGGTGGCGTTTCCGGCGCGGTGGGCCATGTGCTGTCATCGGCGTAGGTGATTTCGGCAACACGTGCCTCGAGGGACGTGGTGTCTTCTTCCATAAAAAAACTGGTCACGTCAATGGTGTAAGATTTCCCTTTTTTCAAATCGCTGCCGCTCCGGGTGTGAGGCACGCTTTTCCCCACCGAGCCATCTGCATTGATGTAAAGCATGTCCAAGATGAACCCGGTGACTACCTTGTCCCCTTCGTTGGTGAACTCGATCTTGGACTTCCGGTCGTCACCTTTACCGGTGATCGGGGCGACTTTCAGCAAAGCCGGTGGCGTCAGTTTCGCGAGCGAGCTGCCATCGGATCTGCCGCCCGGTCTGGCGGCCTGTTCCTTGATGAATGCCTGGTCGGCTTCACTCAGGCGGGCGATATCGATCTTGAAGGTGCGGTCGCCGGACTTGATGGTTACCTGGCCGCCGTCCGATCCGACGAAATCACCTTCCAAGGTTCGTCCGGTCTTCGCTTCGGTCCAGGTGCGAGCGGTAAGAGTGGTCACAGATGCCAGGAAAAGAGCGACGGTGGCAAAGAACAGGGCGGCTTTCGGTTTTATGGATCGAGCTTGGAGGCCGGGGAATGTTAGTGCTGGGGAATGTGTTCTTAATTTCATCTTCGAGAGAATCGATCAGAAGGATGCGCAACTCGATTACAAGGTCGGCATATTTTTGTAAGGTTGTTGTCGCAGCCCAGGTTGTTACCCCTGCTAGGGAATTGCTTCTTTAACCCCTCCGCTTTGACACTTCGTTCCTGCCTTGGATACAAGCTATCCTCCGTCGGTCGGTTGTCACCGCGCATCGCCCCGGGTTGGAGGGGGTGCATCCTTTTACGACACCGAGTTGCCGAGACCTGCATTCAGTCCAGTCGTTTGTATCTCGCGTCCCTGCCTGTCAGGAGTCTGTTTCCAAATGGGGATCGCCCTTCCGAAAGGCAAGGCACCAGAAAGAAATCAGGCAGAAGCTTCCCTTCGATCTCTAGCTAGATTTTCTGGGCAACTCTACCAGTCTAGGACTTGAATTCACAAATCCCCTCAATCGGGGGGATGACTATTTTTCTGCGTTCTGTTTTGCTCTCCATCCATTCAGGCGGAACCGCATTGGATGCGGCCCCGTTTTGGCTTACAGGCAGTCCTGTCTGGGAGCCATACCGCACAAAACTATTTCCCCTCGGTGGCATCATCGGGGGGGAGCTCAGGAGGGGCCATCCTCCGGCCGGATCGTGAATCCGGTGGAGGATGGCTATTCTTTTGACCAACCTTAACTCGCTATTTCACGGCCAGAAATTCAGCTGGAGAAGCGGTAAGGGCATAACAGAGTGACCATGAGTAAGCTGACGTAGGCCTCGTCCTGCGGGGTAAGCCGGTGTTCATCGGATTTCTGAAGTTCGTTTCCGATTGATCCGGGGCAGAAAGAAATCAGGGAACAAAGAGGGCCGGGAACGCCCGGGCGTGGCGAAGCCTAGTTCTTCACCCCAGGAAAGCTGTCCACGCACTTGATGGTAAAATCGGGGAAGCTTTCAACAATCTGAATCTTGAAGTCTGGAAAACTGTCGACGATCTGCCATTCGCCGGGATCGTCCGGAAAAGAAGTCACCAGCTTTACGTGGAGATCGGCGAAGGAGTCCACGATCTTGACTTTGTAGTGAGGAAACGAGTTCACCCATTGGATGCGACCATGGATGGTTGCCACTTTTATTTTCTCCATCGCAGTGATGGAAAGCTTGGTTCCGGATGGAATTAGGAGGGAAGAAAAGAGCAGGCGCCGGGTCATTGATAGAGGGACGAACCGGGGTTGGGGTTTATGCGGAAGATAAAGTCGCTCGGAGAGCCCGAGTGCAATCAGGAGGGAAAGGAATCGCGGCATCCTGCTCCAGGTAGAGCGCGTTTCCGCTGATCAAGCGTGCTTGGTGTGAGCGCTTGATAGTGCTGGCCCTTTAGGCGATTAGCCGATTTCGTAGGAGCTCGCGCCTTTGATGCCGCGTCTGCTTAACTCATCGGGCTGCCTGTTCGTAATTTGGCTCCGGCGATTTCCACTTTGGTCCGATTTGCAGGCAGGCTGGTTTTCTTCGCTCTACATTCAAGGCGTGAGGTGGCGACTTAGCTGATGGGATGGGGGTGAAAAGGGGCTAGAGGGACTTGTCCCCGCGGCTGCGCCCCAGTTGGCTCCAACGCCGTCGGAACTCTTTTCCCGTGTATCGGCTCGGGTCAGCACCTGCTGCGAGGGCTTCCGCCCGATCCGCCCGGAGTTCAAACTCGAGCTGCACCTCCTCGGAAGTTGTCCAATGTCTCCCGCCGACGGTGGTTGCACCCTCAGTTCTTGGTGGGATCACGAGAAAGGGGCTGTTAGGAAAGTACCACGCCCCGAACTCGATCTTGATCGCCTCTTTTGAGTGTTGGCCGAGCAATCGCATCGCTCTCCCGAGCGAAGCAGGGTCAAGGGTGACTCTTACCGCAGCAATATCGGCACAAAGGTCACGCGCCTGTTCAATCCAGCGTGGGAGCATAAGATAGAAAACGAAGCCGAAGTAGGTGACGAAAAGCAGGGGGATATTCAGGAAGAAAAAGCCAGGCAGCATCAAAAGAAAAAGCCAACGGAGTGACCACCACATAATCTCAGCCCGAGTGGCTAAACGGCACCAGCGATCCCGCATCCCTGCGAATTGGGCAGCGACGAGCGCCTGGATTTCATGGCGGGAGAGTCGTTCAAGGGCGCCGGTTGTTGCGACCACGATCTCGCCTTTTGTGCAAGGCAATGAGGCAATGTTAGGAATTGAACAGTCGTGAATCTGGACGCTCTCGAGCGGCTCGTTCAGGGCAATCGCTATCTCTGAAGCCACATTGTGAAATTGATTAGCAGGGGGCAGAGGCCTCAGATGCCTGGCAAGAGTATCGGCCAAACGACCAAGCGGCCAGGTGAGCAAAAGTATGATTGGAACACCCAAGGCGATCCCAACGATATAATACCACGGGATAATGGGAGAACATTGCCTGTCAAAAAACCACGGGGTAATGACGAAAGCGAAGCCCAGTACACTCTGGACCGCGGAAGCGACTGCGCCGCGCCGGGCAAGGGATTCCAGTCTTGTCAGCATCGCTTGCTACAGCAGTGGATTCGCCTTCCAAACCCGCTGCCTGTTTATCATTCTACACCAAACTGGCTCGTCAGCCACTTTTCGGTGGCTTCGCCATGTTCCTGACCGAGGCCGTGGCCTTTTTCGGGGTAGAGTCGATATTCCTTTTGCCCTTTAAGTCGTTGGTAGACCGAGAAATTGGTGGTGGGCGGGCAGATTCCGTCTTGTAATCCGACGCCCATGAAAACGGGGCATGAGATACGGTCCGCAAAGTTGAGGGTATCGAAGTAACTCATGGTGTTGAGGGTGGTTGACCAACTGCGATTGGGCTCTGCCTCAATCCATTGCTGCATTTCCGGCCAGTGGGACAATTGAAAGTAGTTCCTCCAATCGCAAAGAAACGGTATGTCAGGGGCACAGAAGTCTACTCGTGAATCCAGCGCAGCGGTTGCTAATGCCAGTCCGCCGCCCTGGCTGGTGCCGATCACCGCGATTCGTTCAGGATCGATATTCTTCAACGAGGCCACATAGTCCAGCGCCCGAACGCAGTCGAGGAAAGCTCCTCGGTAGAAGTAGTCTTCCTTGCGATCAAGCCCTCGCAGCCAGTAATCGACCGGCTTTCCCTTAATTTCATCCTGGCTGTTTCCGTGAGCACGAGGGTTAAAAGAGAAAACGACCCAGGGATAGGGTTTCCTCGTCGGTCGCACCTGGTTGCCGTAGCCCGGAAATCGAATCACCACCGGACAGTCGCTTGCCTTCTCAAGGGGTGGCGGTATTTCGAGCCAGCCGCGCACCGTGACGTTACCGAAACTCTTCATCGAGACTTGGTAGGTATTTGGCTGCCCTTTCACCGGGGTGGTTTGAAATTGCGGATCGATTTTTCGTAACTCCTCGAGCGAGTGTTGCCAGAAGGATTCAAAGTCTTCAGGGCGGGAGAGTGGTGCCGTGATCGCTTCCGGTTGGAAACCCACCCGTCTCTTCTGTTTCAGCGTTTTCCCTGAGGCCTTCAGACCCGCCTCTGCCTGGAGCTCGACGAACCCGGGTGAATCATGGGGGTAGGTAGATTCAACGGTTCTTTTCTCGTTTGGCCCCAAGTTGATGGAGTGACTTTGATCGCCGAGTCCGGTTTTGATCGCCACTGTATTGAACTTTAAAGTCAGTTCGGCTTCTACGGGAGTCGATTCAAGGTTAGTCAGGGTGACCTCGAAACGAACGGTTCGGTCCAATGAGTCAAGCATTCCTCCCTCGACATTGCTGACCACTTCCAGGTTGAGTGTTTGCCTGATCGGCGCAGCTTCGCCCCCGTGGCATAACACCAAGAGGTAGATCGCTGTAACTAATTTCTTCATGTCTGGTGCATGCTGCATTGAAATCTGAATTTGCCAGAGCGATTTTCCTCAATTCGTTCCAAGTCGACAACGAGTGGCGAGTTTAATGAGGCCGTGGACTGTTTTCAACTGTTCACCTGAGGATGACCCTGCTTATTCGAGCCCAGGTGGCGTCTGCGAAAGGACAGCAACCTGGCAAGTGATTGGCAGACTCGGGAAAAAGAGCTGATATACCGTGAAGGCCTTGACTGCGCGAATGAAGCAGCTTCCTTGCTGGGATGTCTGATCAACAACCCGAACGCCCGAGTGAAACATCGCAAGGGGACCACGAGAAGTCTTCCTCACCGGAGCAGGGCGGAGAGTGGGAAAATGCGGGAAGGGTCATCGGTCGTTTTGCAGGGAGAGCGGGCAGCTTTTTTGGAAAGGCTCGGGACGTGGTCAAGAGTGAGTATGAGAAGGCGCAGCAACGCGAAGGAGACAGCGCTCTCCAGAAAGTCTGGGACCAGGCTCGTGAGTTCGTGAAAGCAGGGACAGACAAGGAAAACGTGGCACGCCTCAAGGAGCTGGCGTCCCTGGCGAAACAGAACACGTCAGAGCTTTCTGAGGAAGCAGCCGAGCGAATTGCCCGAATCTACACCGATTGCACCGGCAATCCGGCGACCGCGGCCGAAGTGAAACAGGTGGCGCTTCGCTTTGGTGTGATGGCCCTGGTCACCTTCGTGACGGCATCGGTGCTCGGACGCGCCGGAGCGGCACAGAACCTCTTTGCTCAGGTCAGAGATGCGGCTTCGGAGTTTGGAGTCGGGGGAGAACAGGGAAACTCCGACGATAGCTTCGAGAGGCGGACCGAGCAGTTCTATGCCGGCGAAGGGGAGGCTGAAAGCTCTGCTGATACTATTGATGTGGATGCGGTCGTGATCGACCTGGATTGAGTTGGCCTGACCACGGAATTCCGTGAGTTGTCTTCATGGATTCAATGGGTCATGCTCCCGTCCGATGAAGAAGATTCAGCTTCAGGTTTTCATGGCTCTGTCCGTCGCCCATTTGTCCATGGGACAGGACGTCAATTATTACGACCCGCACAGTCCGGCCCATGAATACCACACCCGGGAACTCAACGATCCTTTTACCCGGTTGATTGAGGGTTTTGAATCCGGGGAACACGAACTCGATTATCAGAGTGGCAGGGCATTCATCACCAGCATACTGGAACATCTCGACGTTCCCGCCAGCTCCCAGTTGCTGGTCTTCTCGCGGACCAGTCTTCAAACGCGGCATATCTCTGGAAAAAATCCCCGGGCGATGTATTTCAATGAGGATGTCTACGTCGGTTATATTCCGGGCGGGAAAGTCGAAATCATTTCGCTCGATCCCGAACTTGGAGGGATCTTCTACATCTTCGACCAACCAGAACGCGGCGAACTCCCAGTGATCGAGCGGTCAGGCCGCTGCATGAACTGTCACGCTGTCGCCGAGACCCGTCGCGTGCCCGGGCTCTCGATTCGATCAGTCACTCCCGGTCCTAACTGGGGCGCTATCGAAACGTTTCGTAACAAGCAGATCGGCCACCAGATTCCCCTTAGTGAGCGATTCGGTGGCTACCATGTGACTGGAGATCCCGGGTTCACGGATCACAAGGGCAACCGCATCGGCCAGGAAGTCGGTGGAAAGATCATCACCGAAGTGCTCGAGCCGGGCACTGAATTTGATTGGTCCATGTATCCCACTGACACCAGCGATATTCTTCCGCACCTCCTCCTTGAGCACCAATCAGGTTTCGTGAACCTGGTTCTGGAAGCCACCTACCGGGCGCGGACCTATGAGCATCTCGGCAAGGGAGAAATCAAGCCGGAGCATGTTGCCGTGCTCAACGGCCTCGCCGAAGAATTGGTGCGCTACCTCTTGTTTGCTGATGAAGCAAAGTTGCCGGGCGGAGGAATCAAGGTCGACCCGAAGTATCGCGATGACTTTCTCGCCGATCGAAAGGAAGCATCGAGCGGGATCTCGCTGAAGGATCTCGATCTGGAAACCAGGCTCTTTAAATACCGCTGCAGCTACCTGATTTACAGCAGCGTTTTTCAGGCGACTCCGGATTTTTTCAAGCAACAGGTATACGGGCTTCTCGACGAAGCGCTCAGCACGGAAAAACCTAATACGGATTTCGCTTATCTTTCCGATACCGAAAAGGAGGCGATCCGCGGCATTCTCCGGGAAACGCTTAGCGATTTGCCTGAGGGCTGGTGAGGTGTGAATGAAAGTGACGAACCCACGACGGATGGATAGGTAGTTCATCCAACCGCGCTGCCGCGTAGCGCAGGCGAATTCGTGGTAGCTGCGTCCGGCCCGGACGCAGAAGGAGCGTGTCGTATTGGGGATTGAACGCGAGAGATAGAAAAGAGGTCGCCTGGGCCAGGCAACCCTACCCGCGTTGCCGCGCAGCGCAGGCGAATTCGTGGTAGCTGCGTCCGGCCCGGACGCAGAAGGAGCGTGTCGTATCGGGGGATTGAACGTGAGAGATAGAAAAGAGGTCGCCTGGGCCAGGCAACCCTACCCGCGCTGCCGCGTAGCGCAGGCGAATCCGTGGTAGCTGCGTCCGGCCCGGACGCAGAAGGAGCGTGTCGTATCGGGGGATTGAACGTGAGAGCCAGAAAAGAGGTCGCCTGGGCCAGGCAACCCTACCTACGTTGCGTGCGGTGAAGGCGAAGGTTTGGGGAACTTCCGAAGCCAGCCGAAGTCCCTTCTCGCGTATCAATTGGAGCTTGATCCTGCCCGGGTTTCTGGCGACCCTGAACGGATGAGAATCACCCTGGTCCTATTATCCCTGATGGGGGCGGCGGCGCTCCACGCCGCGGAACCGCTGATTGTTCCCGATTGCGTCGTATTCTTCGAAGACCTCGAGAATCTCGACGAAGTCAAAAAGGAAGCCGCCGAATCGAATAAGGCCGTGACCTTTATCCTGATGGAACCGGGCTCGACGTGAGGCCCCTCCAACGCCGCCAGTTTGACGGCAATCAATGCAGTTAAGGACGACACGGTCATTGTCTTCATCGACGGGTCAAACCTCCACCTCACCCCGATTCCGGTTCAGCATTCCTACGCGAGTCCGGCTGCCGCGAGCGGCTTGCCGATTGTCGCTGTCTTCGATCAGGCGATTGAAAAGGAACTCGGCATCCTGGGATACAAGGCCATCCGAAGTCGCGACGGTTTTAAGGACGTCAAAGCAAAGATCGCTGAGCTGCAGGGCAAAGAGACGGAGAAGCAGACCTCCGGGTAGAATTGAAGCAGTTTCCTTTTCCGCTCAGCGACGTGCCTTTTGTCGGTATGGCTGTGCTCAACCGGGGCGATGTTATGATTCGCTCGGTGAGTTGAGTGGTCACTTCGCAGATCAGTTGGTTGTCGCTATCGATTGAATCGAATCATGAAGAGGGAGAACTGCGAGGAGGTTTCGCTCCGCACCAACTCTCGCAAGGTGTTCGTTGCGATGGGATTTCTGGCAGTGTCGCTGGTTTTCGTGAGCGCGGTGGGAGTAGTCGCAGCTCCTGAAGCAGGAGAGGAAAATGTCGCCTCCGAAGCCGATCGCCTGAAAAACTGGCCCAACCTGTTAGGCCCGGATGCCGGTGTCTCACCAGCCACTGGCCTCTTGATGAATTGGAATGGAGAGACCGGTGAAGGGATCAAGTGGAAGACACGGATTCCGCTGCCCGGCTACAGCTCGCCAATTTATTGGAGTGGAAAACTCTACCTGACGGGGGCCAACGCATCGACCCGGATGGTTTATTGCATCGATGCTCAAAGCGGAGAGATCATTTGGGAGAGGCAGGTGAAGAGTATTCCCGGATCCCCCGGGCGTGTCGGGGTAGGAGAGGACACCGGATTCGCAGCCTCAACGATGGCGACGGACGGGGTTCGGATTTTCGCCAGCTTTGCGAATGGCGACCTCGCCGCATTTGACCTCGAGGGTAGCCCGGTCTGGTCGAAGAATCTCGGCAAGCCGGAAAACATGTATGGTCATGCTTCTTCACTGGTGACCCATGGAGACGACCTGTTGATTCAATACGATCAGGAGAATCTCGGCTATGTCGCCGCCCTGGATGTTGCGACCGGGGACGAACGCTGGAAGACGGAACGGAACTTCGGTTCTTCCTGGTCGATGCCGCTGGTGGCAAGGATAGGCGATCGAGAGGAGGTCATTCTCGCTGCCGAACCAACGGTCGTTTCTTACGATCTGGATTCCGGCAAAGAACTCTGGCGGGTCGATTGTCTCAAATACGGTGAGGTGACCTCCGTTCCAGTCTACGCTGATGGGATTGTCTACGTCTCCGCGGACTCCGCCAATCTCAGCGCGATCGATGTGAAGACTCAGGAGATTGTCTGGGAAAGCGCCTTCCTCAAGTCCGGTGTCTCCACACCTCTAATTCATGAAGGACTGCTCTACTGCGGGGCCGACGACGGTGCCTTTGTTTGCTACGATGCCAAAACCGGAGAAGAACTCTGGGCCGAATTTGCGGATGACGGTTTTTATGCGTCCCCGATCCTTGCAGATGGCAGAATTCACCTGATGGATCGCAGCGGGACGATGCACATTCTCAAGCCCGGCCGGGAATTGAAGATTCTCGGGAAGTCAGTTCTGGGAGAGGAAGCCTCCAGTACACCGGCAGTGGTCGGTGACAGTTTCTACATTCGCGGACTGAAACATCTTTTCCGAATTGGTCCCTGAGCGAAGTGGGGCGACTGCGCACTTCGCCCTTGGGTTGCTGGCGGAGATTTTGGACGAGCCCTGAAAATTGTCTCGGTGAACCCGCAGGAGAAGCCGGGCTACCGATAGAGCTCTTTCTCAAGTTCGGCCACGCGGGCAGAAGTCTCGGCGAGGCGTTCAGCGAGGACCTTCGCCAGGAAACGATAGAGAACGGCATAGTAGGCCGTGCGCTGGGTATCGGAGAGATCGTAGAGGAACGACGGGTCAACTTTGAGTAGAAAGGCATGACTGGCAGCCGTAACTGAGGCGCTTCGCTCCTGCTGGAGCAGCGAGCTGAGTTCGCCGAGCAATTCACCGGAAGCTTCCACGGCTGCGACATGCTTTCCCGATTTGGTGATCTGAACGCTTCCCTTGAGAAGGATGTAGAATTCCTTCGAAGCATCACCCTCATGAAAGATAGTTTCACCGGCACTGCATTCCAGGATACTGCTGTGGTTCAGGATTTCATCGAGCGCTGAATCATCGATGTTGGAAAGGAAATCAATTTTTCGCAGCGAGGGCGGGATCGCACCTTTCTCATGGTTGTAGGGGATTTCACGCATGGGAAGTATCGGAGAATGTGTGTAGAGGATAGGGGCGCCTGTGGTGGGGTGCAAGCCTCGTCGGGCCTCCCGTTTTGAATCCTTCTCAGCTCACGACACCAGGCGATTCAGTCGCAGGAAATCAATGGGGTGATCGGTCTTACCGGAGGACGCTAGATCAGCGAGCACCTCGCCCATTACGGTAGCGAACTTGAAGCCGTGGCCGCTGAAGCCGCAAGCCAGGGTCACCGCCGGAACTTCCGGGTGTTGATCAACGATGAAGTGACCGTCAGGACTGTTCGTGTAGAGACAAGTCCGTGTCGCCAGCAGGGGGCCGACCGCGTCAGGCAGATATTGACCGAGCGTTTCGCGCAGGGAGGTGATCTCTTCTTCCTCAGGTGCGGCGGCAATGATTGGAAGCTTGTCAGGATCGATAGGCTCACCGGGACGATGCAGGGCGATCTTCACGCCGGCTTGTTCCTCCTGCATTGGAAACCCGTAGTGACCAAAGGGAGAATCCGTCTCGATAAACCAGCAGGGGAACCGGCCTTTCTCGAAAGGGAGGGACACGCCCGGCTCGAACCAGGCGAGCAGCTGTCGTGTGGTGACCAGTTCTACCTTCAGCGATTCCAGAATTCGCCCTGTCCACGCACCGGTAGTGATTACCAGTCGATCGGCGGTGTATTCGCCTTTTTCGGTGCGAACCCGAACGCCTTCGCCTTCGCTTTTCCATTCGATCAAGCCTTCCTGCTCCTTCAACACCGCTCCGTTTCTCCCGGCAAGAGAGGCATGGGCTTCCATGGCTCGCTCGGGGATCACGTAACCCGCCCGGTCCTCGTAGAAACCCTCAAAGTGATCCGGTAGTTGAAATACCGGGAACCGTTCAGCCAAAGCCGATCGATCGAGTGATTCGTGCGGTAAGTCGTGCGTTTCAGCCGCCACGCGGGAGCCACTGAGGATCGTCGCATCCGGCGGACCAAGATAGAGCCCTCCCGTGATTTCGATAACCTCCATTCCGCTCTCGTTTTGCAGCGCGTCCCAGAGTTCATAAGCTCGCTTGAGCAGCGGCACGTAGTCCGGGTGCTCGAAATAGGACTGCCGGATCATGCGACTGTGGCCATGATGAGAGCCACGTTGATGGGGGATGTCGAATTGTTCCAGTCCCAGAACCGAGACCCCTCGCTTCGCCAGGTGATAACAGGCTGCTGCGCCCATCGTCCCGACTCCGGCGACGATGACATCAAAGTGACGATTCTCTTCCTGGCTCATAGGCGACAGTTTCGGCGGTTAGCCACTCCCGGAAAAGTATAAAACGGAAGGGCAGCATCGGGACGAGCATGAAGTATCTGAAGTCTCTCTGATACTTTTTCCAAACTCCCGGGACGGCCGTCTCCCTGAAATCGTTCGGGTCAGCCGTACCGGCACCTTTGCGCGATTGTTTGGAGCTGAAATCGACGCCACACTTTTGCGTGTTTGGAATTTCTTACCATTTTGCCCGAAGCGGGCTGATACCGGCTTTTGCTCTCGGGGGTTGTTTTGCTGTTCCTGCGAGTGGAGAAGACTCGTTTCACGAAACGGTGGAGCCTCTGCTCAAGAAGCTCTGCTACGAGTGCCACGGTCCGGAGACACAGAAGGGGGACATTCGCCTCGATTCTCTTCCCCGTGAATACACCCATGCGGAAACCTGGCACGATGCCCTGGATCAACTCAACCGGGGCGAAATGCCTCCCCGGAAAGCCACGCAACCGAGCGCGGAGGAACTCACCGTGCTCACCAGTGGTTTGAACGAATTCCTTCGTGAGGCGGCGGCTGCCAAGCGAGCCGAAGGCGGGCGTGTCGAAGCGCGGAGGCTGACGCGCTACGAATACAATAACACGATGCGGGATCTGCTCGGCATTGAGTATGATTTTGCTAACGAATTACCGCCGGAGCCGGCTTCGCCGGACGGGTTTTTGAACAATGGAAACACGCTGGAAATGTCTCCTTCCCAGATCGAGACCTACCTGAAGGTGGCCCGGCGTGGTCTTGCGATAGCGATTCCCGATCCCTCACTGGAAGAGGCGAAAACCTATCGTTACCAGCAGTCCGAGACCGCCCTGGGATATCTACCCAACCGGAAAGACGGAGGACATGCCCCGGTGCAGCCGGAGTATATCCTGGATGTCCCGGAGTTTCCGCGTGAAGGAAAGTTCCGCGTCACCGTCACGGCGAAACTGGCGAACCCGGACGGGGCGGACTTTCCGAAGATGGTCGTCTCGATGGGGCACGTGCCGGGCATCATTCATGTTCCCAGAAAAACGATTGGAGAGGCTGAGCTGACATCGACGGAGCCGGAGACTTTTACCTTCACCGGACGGATGGAGGACTTTCCCTTGATGGGGCTCATACCATTCGGGCGTTCCGGATTCAAAGGGCAGATCGTGATGGTCGATTTCGTCAATGCGGATGGCGGCCAGCTCCGCTATCCCGATCATCGGTATGCGGTGAAACCGCCCCAACCCAAGAAAGGACAGAAAGCGCCGCCGAAACCTCCGACGCCAAAACCGTTTGGTTCCCGATTGGAAATCGAAGTGGTTGAGACGGAATTTGTCGGTCCGATCGTAGAAACTTCGCTCGTGAACGCAGAGGAACCTGAGACAGCGATCCGAGATTTCGCTGGGCGGGCCTTTCGCAGGCCTGTGACTGACGCGGAAGTGGCCCCGTATCTCTCGTTGTTCGAGACACTGAAATCCAAAGAGAAAATGCCGGCAATAGAGGCTTTGCGGGAAACCTGCGCGGCCATTCTCGTGTCTCCCCATTTTCTGTATCGAGCTGAGGGGTCTGGGCAGGAGAACGCGGCTGATTATCAGCTGGCGTCCCGACTTTCCTACCTGTTCTGGTCAACCATGCCGGACGAAGAGTTGTTTGCCCTGGCGAAGGAAGGAACCCTGACAGAAGAACAGGTTCTGTCGGAACAAATTGATCGCATGCTCAGTGATCCGCGTTCGGAAGAGTTTGTTTCGCGGTTTGCGGATCAGTGGTTGGGTCTCGACGGCCTCGACCGTGTCGCTGTTGATCCTAACACCTTTCCGGACTTCAAGGAGAGCCTGAAACACGATTTGAGGGGTGAGGTGCACGCCGTCTTTTCCGAAGTGCTTCAGAACGACCTCTCCATGCTGGAGTTGCTTGATTCCGACTGGTCGATGATGAATCGCAACCTCGCGAAGCATTACGGATTGAGCGGTCCCCGGTCGGCTTCGTTCGAGCGGGTATCTCTGCCGCCTGATTCTCCGCGCGGAGGGCTGCTTGGGCACGGGGCGTTTCATCTCACCGGCTCGAACGGGGACGAGTCTCACCCGATCAAGCGGGCTGTCTGGATTCTCGACCGTCTTCTCGACGCGCCACCTGCTTCGCCTCCGCCGGACACCCCGGAGCTTGATTCGGAGAACCCTGATTTTTCGAAGCTGACCCTGAAGCAGCAACTCGAAGCGCACCGCGAGAAGGAATCGTGCAACAACTGCCATCGGAACATCGACCCGTGGGGGCTCGCGCTCGAAAACTTTGATCCGCTCGGGAGTTGGAGAAAATCCGATTCTATCAACACCACGTTGCCCGACGGTAATGAGATTGTCGGAGTTGAAGACCTGAAGAACTATCTCCTCGAAAATCGTCGCAGTTGGTATGCCCGTTCGGTGGTGCGGCGACTCATGGCGTTCAGTTACGGTCGCTCCCTCGATGTGGGAGACCACGAAGTGGTGGATTCTCTGACTGATACTTTCGAGGGGGAGGGGTATCGCCTGCGGCCTCTCCTCGTAGCCCTGCTCAGTAACGAAGTGGCCGCAAACAGGTAATCGTTTTGAGTTAGAGACTTTTCGCAACTGCCATACTTTTCTTTCATGGCCCGATTTCGCCCGATTTCACGACGCGCTGCCCTGAAAGGGGCCGGAGTCACCCTGGCGCTTCCCTGGATGGAGGCGATGACGGTTAAGGGCAAGGCCGCTGCCAGTGTCGCTTCTCCGAAACGCTTCTGTGCGATCCAGTTTCCGTTCGGAGTCGCCATGCCGAAAGACGGTACGCCGGATCGACCATGGGGATGGTTCCCGCTGGGGGAGGGAGGCAAGGGAAAGCCGGTCGAGCTTTCCAATCCGCTGCGCCCTCTCGAACCAGTTCTCGACGACGTGACCATCTTCAGTGGATTGTCGCATCCACGTTGTCGCACCATGAATGGACATGACACCGGCGACATCTTCCTGACGGCGAATAACCTCGCCAAGGTGACCTACCGAAACACGATTTCGCTGGACCAGCACATCGCCGGAAAGATCGGTGAGCAAACGCGACACGCGTCCCTGACTCTTTCGACGGACGGCGGGGTCGGACCGAGAACACGGACGACAACTCTTTCCTACAATGCCGAAGGGCAGCCCATTCCGGCCCTGGCAGATCCGAAGCTGATTTTCCAACGGCTCTTCGCTCAGGACAAGGCGAGTCGGGATGACATGAAGAAACTGGAGTCTTCCGGGAGTATTCTCGACCTGGTCATGGATCAGTCGCGTTCCTTGCGTTCCCAGATCGGGCGGGCTGATCAGCAAAAGCTCGACGAATACGAGACTTCTGTCCGCGAGGTCGAGCAGCGGGTCGAGCGCGCTCGTGACTGGGTCAATGTGCCGCTTCCCGAAGTCGACGCGGACTCATTGACACTGGAGGTCACTCCGGAGTCACCAAAGGAGTATCTCACCGCGATTTACGACCTTCTTTATCTTTCGTTCCAGACTGACCTGACCCGCGTTGCGACCTACCAGGTGGGCTCAATGGGGCCGTCACGAGCGAGGAACTTTCCCCAGAGCATCGACATCAAGGGTGACTGGCACAGCCTTGCTCATGGTGCCGGGAAAAAAGGTGGTGCTGAAAAGATGGGACGGTTTGATGAATTCATGACCGCTCAACTGGTGCGCTTCCTGACCCGCCTGCGCGACACGCAGGAAGGGGACAGCAACCTGCTCGATACGACGCAGGTTCTCTACGGCAGCAGCAACAGCAAGACGCACGTGAATCGAAACTTCCCGCTCCTTCTCGCCGGGGGCAGTAAACTGGGACTCCAGCACGGCAGCTACCTTCGCTTTTCAGAGAAGGTGCCAATGTCGAACTTGTTCGTCAGCATCCTCCAGGCGATGGGCCTGGAAGATGAATCTTTTGTCGACAGCACCGGACCGCTCGAGGGACTCAGCTGAGGAGTTTGGCTTGGCCCCTTATTCGGATTTCCGGAACTGATCGTATTCCGGATTCACATCCGCGTTCTTGAAGATCGGCTTGTCTTTCCAAAGGTCGAACGTGGCTTTGAGCTGAATGGCAGGCTCGGGATATTGCCCCTGGTCATCCGTTTCCTTCATCCAGGTTTCCAGGATCTCCCGATGACGCTTCAGCTCTTCGGCATACTTGGGGTCGTCGGCGAGATTATTGATCTGATGAGGGTCGTCGGCAATGTCGTAGAGTTCCTCTTCCGGGCGAATTCCAAACCAGTGTTCTTCCTGGTAGGGAGTGAGCCCACCTTCCTTGCGGAGGCGCTTAATCTCCGTGATGGGAGGACGTTCGTCGCGATATTGAGCCTGGAGCAGCGGACGGTCCGGAAAAAAGTTACGAATGTAGCGAAGCTGATCGGTTCTCACGGTCCGGATCCGGTCGATGGTATAGTCGCAGCGGTCGCGGGCGGAGATGACGTGACTGATCGGGAGGTAGTCGTCGCTGAACAAGTCCTGTCCATCGAGGTAATCCGGCATTTCCGCACCGGCGAAAGCAAGCGTCGTGGCGGAGATATCGAGACCGTTGACGAGTTCATTGCGCACGGTGCCTGATTTCAGGGCCGGGTGGTTGCCTTTGATCATCAGCGGAACATGAACGCCGCCCTCGTAGCAGAATTGCTTGTGACGAATGGACTGGTTGTTCCCGTGGTCGGAGAAGAAGAACACGATCGTGTTTTTAAGTTCGCCGTCCGCCTCCAGCAGGCCGAGGATCTCTTCGATCTGGGCATCGGCACCGCGAGCGGCGTTGTAGTGCGCGGTCCATTCCTTGCGATAGGCGGGAGTGTCAGGGAAATAGGGAGGAATCGGGACATCGTAGTCGTCGAGCTTTTCGCCTTCACGGACATGACGGGGGCCAGCCTTGCCGCCCCAGATCATGATCTGCCCGAACCACGGCTGATCCTTGTCGGGGCGTTTCGTCCAGGTGTTTTCGACGTAGGTGCGCTTCACGTCTGTTTTTGCAAAGTTGCCCTGCCAGCCATTCATACCGACTTCGTAGTCGTCCTTGGTGCCGTAAGTGTAGAGATCGCGGCGGTTGTAGTGGAAGTTGTAGTCGTCCTTTCCGGTGTTGAAGGTGAAGTATCCGGCGTCGCGCATGAGCTCGGGAATGGTTTTCATGCCCTCAGGCAGATGGATGCGCGTGTCCTCCGGAACAACCGTGCCATCCGGCGAACGGCTCGAGCGATGCTGATGGGTGCCGGTCGTGGTCTGCATGACGCCGGTAATTATCGCTGAACGAGCTGCGGAACAGACCGGGGCAGTCATGAAGGTGCGTTTGAAGAGAACGCCGTCGGCGGCAAGTTGATCGATCGAAGGTGTGTGGCCTGCGTTAATCGGATCGTCGTAGCAACCGAAATAGGGGGAAAGGTCTTCGGAGAAAATCCAAAGAATGTTGGGTTGATCCTTGGCCTGAAGCAGGCCGGAGAGAAAAACCAGGGCGCAGACGAGAAACGATTTCATGAGACCGTCACCTTCCTTCGCCGGAGAGAATTCTCCATTTCTTTTCAAGCGTGATCGAGTGATGAAAAAAGGCCCGGTTCTCTTCGCTGAGATGACTGGCAGATTCAGCTATTCCCCATGCAATTCCGCCAGCATCTCGAGGAGGTGCTTCGTCAGAATTACGGACGAATCGGCCTCGACGCGGCAGGTCCCCAGCCACGTTTCGTAGCCTCCAAGTTCGTGCTGTTCCGGTGTCGGCAAGTATCCGAAGGCCCCATTGGCGAGACCCACGAAGATCGTGTTCGGAAACGGGCTCTTTTCTTTGATCTCAAGCCCAATCTCCACCAGCACCTCGAAAGGCAGGGTGACCAGAGCGGTATCGCCCAGTTGAATCGCCTGGATGAGGACATCGTAAGTCTGGTCCGGCTCCTTGTGATTCATGGTCCGGCTGGCGTAGTTCGTCGCTAATCGAGGAAGGTCGGCTCCCTTGATTTCTGCATCGCTCATTTTGATGATTCGCATGGCCCGCTCAATTTCAGCCGGGGTCGCGGTGCGTTTCCGCAAGCTCACTTCCCGTTGCAGAATTGCGACTTTCGGATTCTCATCCAACTCAATGTCTTGTGTGGCCCGCCAGGTTGCATCAGCCACTTTTGTGGCCACGATTTGAATCTGTTCGAAGGGGGCTCGGGGTGGACGCGTGCCGTCGAAGTCGATGTTGTTGATGTCTCCGCTTGCTCCGTTGGAGAGCGCCGCGACAAATCCTTTCGCATTCCGGTTACGCCCGAGAAGAATTCGACCGTATTCGCCAAAATAGTCGGCTGAGACCGTGCTGTTTGTGGCGCCGATATAATGTAACGGGTAATTGGTGTAGATGCCGATGGGTTGGTTACGGTCATTGCGAATGTCCAGCACCGCGACGGTCGGATCGATCGGGCCGGCCGGCTTGACGATATGGCTGCGGTTCGGATTCATCTTCACCTGGTCCAGCTCGCCGAACGGATTGAGCGGCATGGTTCCTTCCTCGAGATACCATCTCCGATTAAAGACTTCCTCAGGGACAGCATCTTCCCCGTATCCGAGCTTCGCCGGCTTCAGGTTACGAATCGCTTCGATCAGTGCCCGGGACGTTCCGCTGACAAATGTTTCCCGGTAAGTGCCGGCACGGGGCGAAGGCGCCGAATGAGTGTGGGTGGATGAAATCATCATTTCCGATGTCTTCCAACCGGTCGCTTCTGCCGCGAGGGCCTTGCATTCGTCCAACACCTCACGCGACGCCACGCAGGCATCCACCGTTGCGATCACGACCCGACCGTCGCCATTCTGGAAGGCAAAGGCTCGCGTGTTGAGAGGGTCGTGAGCTGTTTCACAAGGCTTGGGGGTGAATCCTCCAACGAGGTTCTGCGGCCATTGAGTGGGGGTAGTTTCGACAATTGCCGAGCCTGCCTGGAAGGTCTCAGCGTTAGCGAGAGGGGCGCCGAGTAGCACGAGGACTACAGTTACGGGGATTCGGAGCATGATAGTAGTTAAACAAGTCACGGTGGATAGGGAATCTCTTTTTGAATCTGTGTTTGATACACCCCATCGAAGTCCGAGCGTCAGGGGAGGTGTTTCTACGGATCACTTTTCTGCGGAAGGGGATTTTCTTTTCGATGCCTCGTCTTCTGGGTAAGGTTCGGGCCCATGAAATTCTTCCCGCTATCTTTGGTCCTGCTGTTTCTTTGCTTCGTTGCCTGTTTATCTGCGCAAGCCCAGGAAGAAGAGAGCGCGCCCCCAAACTTCGTCATCATCTTCTGCGATGATCTCGGATACGGAGATCTGTCCAGTTTTGGCAATCCGAGCATTAAGACACCGAATCTGGATCAAATGGTGGTCGAAGGGCAGAAGTGGACCCAGTTCTACGTGGCATCCCCGGTCTGCACGCCAAGTCGCGCCGGCCTGCTTACCGGGCGCTATCCGATCCGTAACGGAATGACTTCGGCAGAGCGCGTTGTCCTTTTCCCGGATTCGGCGAAGGGGCTGCCGACTTCCGAAGTGACGATTGCGGAAGTGTTGAAGGAGAAAGACTACGCGACTGCCATGGTCGGGAAATGGCACCTCGGGCATCTTCCGGAATTTCTGCCGATCAACCAGGGATTTGACTCCTACTACGGCATTCCCTATTCCAACGACATGGATCGCATCGAGGGGGCACCTAACTATCGCCAGAAAGCAGTGGATCCAAACTGGTACCCGGACACTCAGAATTACAATGTTCCCCTGATCCAGGATGACAAAGTGATCGAGCGTCCCGTCGATCAGAATACCTTGACCCGGCGACTGACCGAAAAGTCAGTTGAATTCATCCAGCAAAATCAGGATCGCCCTTTCTTTCTCTATCTCGCTCATCCGCAGCCTCACATTCCTCTATTTGTGCATCCGGATTTTCTCGGAAAATCGATGGGTAGCCTCTACGGGGATGTGATCGAGGAAATCGACTGGAGCGTTGGAACCATACTCGACACCCTGAGGGAAAATGGTCTGGCGGATAATACAGTGGTGGTCTTCAGCTCGGATAACGGGCCGTGGCTTTCTTTCAAGACCCACGGAGGATCAGCGGGTCCGCTTCGTGCTGGAAAGGGGACAACCTTTGAAGGAGGGCAGCGCGTTCCGACGATTTTCTGGGGGCCTGGGATCGTGGAGCCGGGGATGGTCACGGAAATGGGCTCGACCCTCGACTTGATGAATACTTTTGCGACACTCGCAGGAGTAGGAACCCCTTCAGATCGCAAGATGGACAGCCATGATCTTTCCCCTGTTCTCAAGGGTGAGGGAGTCGGGCCCCGCGAGGAATTCCACTACTGGACGCGTGCAGAACTTCACGCGATCCGTTCGGGAAAGTGGAAGCTGCATCTGAAGCAGCGCGAGCCGGTGAATTACGGAAAAGCGGTCGAGCTTGCCGAGCCGGAATTGTATGATCTGGTCGCTGACATCTCAGAGGCTCATAACGTGGCGGCTGAGCACTCGGAGGTTGTGGCGGAATTGCTCAAAAAGGTTGAGGCGCATCTCGCCGAAACTGCCGACAGCAATGCTGATCAGTTAGTAGAGCGACTCCCGAAGGACTAACGGCGACTCCGGAGATCAATCTCAGTAGGAGCGATCTTCACTTGAGGCGAAAGCTTTTCCGAATCGCCCGGAGTGAATCCCAGATACCGTCGTTCGTTTTCGGATCGACAGGGGAGACGCACGAAAGGACGACGGGTGTCTTGCCTTGTGTCCAGGTATGGATCTCGAGATGGAGAGTCTGCTTCTTCCGCGTCGCGAAAGGTTCCAGCCAGTTTAGGGTTCCCGTCCAGGAGTCAGCCTTCGGAGTCGCATCGGGAGCGCCGGAATGCTTATCGGCCGCTGGCTCCACTGTCACCGTAAAAGCATCGGTATTCACCGACAGGCCGGAACTGCTCGTCACGGATTTCGACAGGCCTCTGTAGTAGGTCAGCAGTTCTCGTTCAAGCCCGTCTTCGGAGATGTCTGAGTCCGCTTTCAGGGCGAAGACAAGAATGTAGGAGAAGAAGTCCGATTCGGAAGGTTTGAACATGCCCGGGGCAAAACGGATTTCTTCGACACCGGTCCAACCAAGATCCCGCGCAAATCCAGGAGGAAGAGGAATGCGTTCTCCCGCCCACGGGGGAGAACCAGTTTCGAAAAAGAACTTCGGACTTTCCGTTCCGAGTTTTTCGTCGGCTTTCAATGAGAAAAGGCCGGCGATCAAGAGGAGGGAAACCACGATGAGCCTCTCTTTCAAGGTGCGAAACATAACCTGTTCTAGGTTTCGGGGTAATGGCAGTCAAGCCCGGTGGGCGGTATGGCGCAGGAGCGATCGGCAGGCTCATTGAGTTTTTAGCTTGGAAGAGCATTGACCTAAATCTGTGACTTCTCGATTAATTGACAATTACCATAATGAATGTAATTATCACCCTAGGTATTTAAGATATCTTAAATGACGTTGCCCGGTCCGTTCACAAATTTTGCTAGTTTCGCCATTCTCGTGTCAGTCTTGACCGGATCTGTTGTGCACGGGGCGCTTCTCACTGACTACGACCAATATGCGCTGGAGTTGATCAACCGGGCCAGAGCAAATCCCCAGGCAGAGGCGGATCGCTATCTGAGTGGGAATCTCAATGAAGGGCTCTCACCGGGAACCATTACGACAACAGCCAAGCAGCCGTTGGCATTTGATCCAAATCTCAACGACGCAGCGGAGGGACACACGACCTATCTGATCAACAATGACCTGTTCACTCACACGGGTGACGGAGGCACGGACTCTAACCAGCGCATGGCGAATGCGGGTTACACTTTTTCTGGTTCGTGGGGATCTGCGGAGAATCTCGGTGCGGTTTCGAGCAGCGGTATCGACGCGGCAGTGATCCTCCAGATGCACATTGGCTTGTTTGTGGATGGTGGGATCCCGGGTCGAGGGCACCGAATCAACATGATGATCGACGATTTCGAATCGGTCGGCATCGATACTCAGCACACGCCTTCGTTCGGACCTTTAGGAGGACTGGCCGGTGCCTTGATCACCCAAAACTTTGCATATTCGGATCCGCAGGGGCCATTCATTACCGGCGTGGCCTTCGACGATCTGGATATGGATGATTTCTACACCCCGGGTGAGGGACTCGGTGGTCTGGCAGTGACCGCGTTCGAAACCGGTACCATGACTGTAGCCGGCAGCACCACGACAATGGATACCGGGGGCTACACGTTGCAGTTGGCCGCAGGAACCTACGACCTTCAGATCCTCGGACCGCTGGGAGCTTTCCATCAGACTGGAATTATTGTCGGGACTCAAAACCAGAAGTTTGATTACAACAATGTAACGATCACGTCGCTTCCCGAGCCGACTTCGTTCTTTTTGCTGGTGCCTGCCGTGGCGGGACTGGCTTTCTATCGAAGACGTCGTGCGGCTACTAGCGGAGCGTGAAGGTTTGCCGGATAAGCAGGCAAACCAGGAAAGCACCGCGGCTCTCACTTTCAGGTTCACTTTTCCTTACCCTTGCGAACGTAGGGAAGCATTTCGAAGTCAGGGAGCTTTGCTGAAAGTTCTTTCACGACCGATTGATATTCGGGATTTTTGGCCAAGTTGATCCATTCGTTGGGATCCTTTTGGGAATCGTAAAGTTCCATCTCGCCGTTGCTGTATCGAATCAACCGGTAGTCCTCAGTTCGGACCGCGATGTGATCCTGATATGCTGAGAACACGGGATAGCTGTGGGGTGAATTCACATCTTTCAAGAGGGGAACCAGCGAACGACCATCAACATGATCGGGAATCTTCTGTCCGGTCAATTCCATCAGCGTTGGATACAGGTCGAGGAGCGATACCGGATTGTCTGCGACTTGTCCGGGTTGCGTAACACCCGGAGCCCTGACCATGAAGAGAACATTGGTTCCGTCTTCCCAAAGGGTGCCTTTCTGCCAATGGTGCTTTTCGCCGACATGAAAACCATGGTCGCTGATCAGCACGACTATTGTGTTGTCCTTGTAAGGGCTCGCTTCGAGGGCATCCAGAACGCGCCCCATCTGAGTGTCGGCATAGGTCGTGGTGCCGAGGTAGGCCTGAACACCTTTGCGGTATTGATCCTTCTCTATTGCGGCGGCGTAGGTGCCACTGATCAAGCGAAGGCCCCCTTCCGGGATATCATCCAAGTCGTTATCCTTGAGCGGGGGCAGGGTGAGTTCATCCAGCGGATACATATCGAGATATCTCTCAGGTATCCACCATGCCATATGAGGAAGAAACAAACCGCAGGTGATCACGAAGGGCCTGTCGTGATCCATCTGGAGTGCCTTGATCGCAGTGTCCGCTTTCAGAGTGTCATTCATCTCACTCTCATCGAGATGGGTCGGGCCCCAGTCGCTCTCGGTCACTTTGGTCCCGTTGCGTTTTGAAATGCCGTTAAATGGAGCATCCGGAGGAGCGGGGTCACGCTTATGGTTGAATCGGATATCGGGATTGATTCCCATATCGTATCCATGAGCAATTTTGCCGGACTGGCAGATGAAATATCCCTGATCCTGGAACTGCTTGAGAAAGGTAGTCGAATTCATCAAGGCCGGATTGTCCTTGAGGTCGAGTGCGTTGTCTGTGTGACCTGATTTCCACGGGGCGACACCGTTCAGGAATGCGGTCCGTGAGGGCGAGCACTTTGGACTGGCGGTGTAGGCGTGGGTGAAATTCACTCCGCTTTCTGCCAGGCGCTGAATGTTAGGAGCGACGACCTTGCCCGCGTAGCGGCCCGCACGTTCGAGCTGCCAGGTGTTCTGATCATCGATGATCAACAAGAGGACATTCGGAACATCGCCCTGCTTGGCGGCGTGTAACTGTGTCAGCGGCAAACAGCCCAGGATAAGGGTGAGTGCCTTTCTCAAAGAAATGTATTTATCTGGAATCATTAGTTAGAAGGGGGCTGTTCGGTCCTACTTGGTTGACTCGATCGAATACAGGCGGGACTCAGTGCGCAGGAACATGACTCCATCAGAAATCGCAGGAGTGGCAAAAGTTTTCTCACCGAGGTCGACTCGTCCCAGCTCTTTGAAGTCCCTTTGTGCAGAAACCGGGCGTATCCGATGAAGATACTCGGAACCAGCGGTGACTCAACGGTGCCAATCTATTGGAATTGCGTGATACAGAGGAACATCTCGGCACTTGAATTCGGATGGATATATAGAAAATTATCCAGTCGTTGATTTCCGAGGTTTCCTCCAACCCAGTTGACTTATGGCCAGCCCGAGTTCCTCAGCTAAGCGCTCACGTCGCAGCGCACTCTATGCATTCGGAGGTTCAGGTGCAGCGTTGCTGTTGAGTCAATGTCGAACGGCCCCGGAAATGAAGTCGGCTTCAATTTCCACCGTGAAGCCCCGACTTCCCTGGTCGACTGTTTTCAAGGGAGAGCACAAGTTCGAGTCGCTTTGCCATCAGGCCAGGAAAGGCAACTGGGCGGCCAAGCCCATTGGTGAGCGAACGAATGAATTTGGCAAAGCCATCTGTGGTACGCCTTACGTGAACTACACCCTGGAGATCGATAATCGTATCGAATCGCCGTCGGTGAACTTTTTGGGGAAGGACTGTTGGACCTTCTACGAAACCTCGTTGGCCATGTCGAGAATGGTGAAGAACCCGCCTTCCCTATGGACGCGTGAGGTGCTGCTGCACTATATCGAAATGGAGCGTTACCGTGATGGAAGATGTGATGGTTCCTATGTCAGTCGAATGCATCACCTCGAAGAGGTTTTCTACAACAACGAGAAGCGCGGGCTCGGTAAGAATGTGACGCCTTCGCTCGGGGGAGTTCCGCTGCGTCGGCAAGTGAAATACATGCAGACTTCTACGGCGGTTCGCAATTCGCGTTACCTGAAAAACGATCCTTCGATGGTTCCGCAAATGGCGAGAATTGAATCTCAGATTTCGACAATACCGGTGACCTACATCCCGAATTCGAAAGTGGCCTCAATCGAGTCAAAACTGAAGAACGGTGATGTCATCGCCATCGTTTCGAACTGGCATTCGACCTACACATCCCACGTGGGTCTGGCCAAGCGGGATGGATCGACCTGCCGGTTCATGCATGCTAGCAGCTCGCGGAGCAAGGGGCGGCAGTGCCTGGTCGATGCTCGTATCTCTCAATACCTGAGGCAAAAGAGCAGCAATATCGGCATCACAGTCTTCCGGCCGGGGGAAGCCCCTCTGGTGGGCTAGTCAGCGAAGGAACTATTCTTCTTCCTCAGTTTTCTCAACGACGGATGCTTCGGCAGGGGCAGGAGCATCGGGATTCTCTGCGCGAGCGATCATGGCATCGAACTGCTTGAAGGTCCGGCTGGCGAAGCGATAGCGTTGAATGATCTCAATCTGGCGCTCGGTTGAGAGGTTGTCCCAGTTGCCGTTGTCTTCTGCCTGAGTTTGTAGATCCTGAAAGCGATTGAGGCAGAAACCGATCTTGGAGCGATACTCCTTCAAAGTATCGAGGGGGATATCTTCACCCGCTTGAGAAATCTCGGCAGTTTCAAGCAGGTATAAGTTCATCGCTGCTGAAGCTGCGGTCAGCCAGGGTTCTGGATCTTCTTTTTCGTGGTAAATCGCTCCCAGCGTCATGTTAGCCACATTGACCGCATGCTTGCGGCTCAACTCGTTTCCTCCAAAGTCGTGGGTGGTCAGGAAGAGGTGATAGGAGTTGTAGGCGCCGTAGTGGCCCGGATCCATCTTGTAACTCTTCAAGAGCAGCTTCTCGACATCCTTCTTCACGTTCGCCAGGTGAGTTTCATTGAGGGAATAAGGATTGGTTCTAGTGTATTTGGCCACGCGCATTCCGTAGAACCAGTCCTTCATGTGCTCGAGCCCGGGCTTCGCGGGAGCTTTGGGAGAGCCTTCCTCAAGGTCAATGGGAACAGTTCCTCCTCCGTGGGCGGCAGAGCCATCAATATTGTGTGGCACAATCTGCTCAACGCCGAGATGCCAGACCCGGTCGACGGTCGTTTCGGAGAGGCGGGCGAGCAGGCGTCCATAGGCGGAGCCGTAGAGGGCCATGTGATTGCCATCGTGTCGCAGCTTGCCCTCCGGAAGCAGGGAGCTCATCGAAACGGTGCATAGAATGACTCCAACAGAGACAGTTGCCATCCAAGCTAGGTTTGAGCGGGTCGAGGAAATCATCAGAATATGGGGAATCGCGAAAGTATGATTTAATATTATTTCAATAATTTTAATAATCAATCATGTTTTTGATCTCAAATGAGCCAATTTCCCGGACTTCAAGCGATTGAAACAGGGTGTTTTGACAAGATTTGACGAGCCCGACTCGAACTGGACCGGGTGAGCGAGCCGTCGTCCACCCATATAGACTGGGCGTTACAGGGGCAACGGGCGTCGATTCACCGGCAATACGAATTGAGTTGGATGCTCCTCAGATTTTTGTTATAAAAATTATAAAAATAATTGAAAATAACTAAAGGCATCTTAAACTAATGGGCGGAAACGCCCAATTACTCCATGTCATTCGAACAGATCATATTCCTCATTGGATTTTCGTTCGCTCACGTTTTTTTCCCGGGGCATCCGACTCCATTGCTGCTTGCGACAGGGGGGATGAGCCGGCGAAACGCCTGGAAGCTGACGTTTGGTATGGCGATCGCTCACGGTTTGCTGGATGCGACGGCGCTGGGACTGGGACAGTTTGTCTTGAAGCTGTTAGCCTCTGCCTGGCCGGCCGGGAAATTCTACCTGACGAATCTGGACATTCCTATTCTGACGATCCTCGGGATCTTCCTCGTATTCGAAGCGTTTCGTCGCCCCAAGCATGAGGAGGGCAAAGCCCACAAGGTTCTCAACTTTAAGTACCCTTTTCTTGCCGGTGCGGCGATTGGCTTCATTCCCGGTCCGGATACGATTGGCTACGCCATGGTCGGAGGCGCCCTGGGCTTGAATGGCCTGGCTCACGCCCTGACCGCGACATCCGTGGTATTTATCGGAACTGCTCTCGGTTTCTGCAGTGTCACCGTCGTGACCGGATTTTTCCCATCTATCATCAAGAGTCCTAAGCTTGGTCCGGTCATTTGCTTTGTGACGGCCCTGTTGTGTTTTGCCAGCGTTGGTTATCGAACCTGGAATACCTGGAGCGACTGGGCTTGAGCCCTCACTTTATTGAATCCTCTTTCATGAAAAAACTGACCCCACTCCTGCTTCTGCTTTCTGCCCTGTTCTTCACAGCCTGCGGAAACAATGAAAAAGTTGCTACGAATGAAAACTGGCATCCGCAGGATGCCTCTGTCGCCCGGCACATCACCAGCGTGCATGGTTTTACCATCAGCGGGGAGGAAGGATCTCACTTAAGGGTTGAGAAGGTCGACAAGACGATCACAGCCACTTTCCGCGATGATGTTCTCGTCGACCTCGGCGGGGAGAAAGCTCTTTTCATCCTGGGGTGGGAACAAAACCCGCAGGAAATCTCGCGAGCTGAATACCTCTACTTTCTCGAGGCTCTTCACGCTTACCTTGTTCTCAACGCTCCCAAATGGGACGGGGGAGAAGGGGCATCTTCAACACCGAAGATGACGGCGACTGAGTCTCGCTGATTTTAAGAGAACGGAGCGACAACAGGAAGACTGGGTGGCCCTGGTTCGGAGTGAGGCGAGATAGGAATTGCGTCATCCTTCTTCGGCAATTTTCTGAGCGGCTTTGAGGTCCACCTTGCCGGAGCCGAGGAGAGGGAAAGTTTCGACCTTCATGAACTGTCCAGCCTTGGGTTTCCAGAGGTTGGGAAGGGAAGCGCCGTTCAGTTTTTCAATGACATCTTCCAGCAGCTCGTCACTGGCAGTGTGGAGCACCACAAGCTTTTCGCCCTTCTTCTCATCGGGAACTCCCATGATGAGAAAGACACGCTCGCCGTCACCAGCGAGGTCGTTCAGTGCCTCTTCGATGGTTCCGTGAGGAACCATCTCGCCTCCGATCTTACTGAAACGGCTGAGGCGCCCTTCGATCCAAAGGAAACCGTCCTCGTCGCGGCGAACAATATCACCGGTATCGTACCAGCCGTCCTGCAGAACTTCTTTGGTCTTCTCCTCGTTGCCAAGGTAACCACGCATCACATTAGGGCCTTTGACTCGCAGCAGTCCAGCTTCGCCGTCAGGTAGCTCTTCGCCTGTATCAGGGTGGACGATGCGGGCTCTGAGGTCTCGGATGACGCGTCCGATAGAACCTTCGCGATTGGCTTCGGCGCTGTTCAGGGCGACTCCCGGAGAGCATTCGGTGCAGCCGTAGGCCTCGAGGGGGCGGCAATCGAATTTCTTCTCGAACGCATCGGCTACCTTGGTAGGAAGCTTCTCGGCTCCGACGACAACCAGCCGGAGGGTTTTGAGTTGTTCCGGTTTGAGACCGCGCAGATAGAACTGAAGGAAAGTCGGAGTAGCGATCATGATAGTGACCCCGTGTTCTTCCGCGAGGGGGCCGATGACCTTGGCCTCCATAGGGTTGAAGTGATAAGCGCAACCAAAAGAGCAGACCGCCGGTCCAGCAATCGTCGCCATAAATCCGAAGGAGTGGAAAAATGGCAGGATGCCAAGCATGCAGTCGTCCGGAACGAAGTGATAAACATCGCCAACCTGATCGACATTGGTCATCACGTTGCGATGACTCAGCATGACGCCTTTCGGCTGTCCGGTGCTTCCACTGCTGAAAATAATGGTGGAGAGATCGTCGGCGGAGGCGTTGGCTCCACCGAGGCGCTTCAGCAGGCCGTTTGGAGAGGTGGCCTTGGCAAGAAATCCAGCCCGAAGCTTTTCGCTCAACTTCGGGTTCTTGACCAGGTCCTCGAGAACATGCACCCGTCCGGGAAGATTGAGTTTGAGCCGGTCCATCAATTTTCCGGAAACGACGACGTCGGTGATGCCGCACTGTTCGACGCATGAGGCGATCCCTTCCTCGGAGAGCGTGTAGTTGAGGTTAACAGGGACCTTGCCCATGAGAAGGGCCGCCCAGTTGACGAGAACGCCTCCGACAGACGGAGGGACAAGAATTCCCACCTTTTTCTGCCCCTCCCAGACCGGTTTGAGTCGACCGGTTAAAAAGAGACATTTGGCAAGGGCTTCTCCAAAGGTGACCTTTGCGCCACTTGAGTCGGAAAAGGCAAACTCACCGGAGTGATTCCGGCAGGTTTCTACGATGGCTTCCTGAAGAGTGTTGCGGCTCATGACTAATAGAATAGGCCTATCAAGGCCACTAAGTGAAATCGAAACGTCGTTTCATGAACATCGATCTGAGTGATGAATTGCTGTGATTAAATCGGTTCAGTTGCAGAAGTGGACGAATCATTTCCCCGCGGTATTCATGACTTCTTCAATGGTGACAGGGCTCCCTCCGCGGCGCTTGCTCTCGTCGGCCGCCTCCATGAAGGCATAGATTTCAAGAGTGTCTTCAGCAGAAACGGGTGGGATGCCGGTCTGGAAAAATTGGATGATGGCTTCAAGCATGCCGGTGTAGTCACCACCCTCGGTTTGCTCGACAATCTTCTTGGTTCCGAACTTGGTGACCTTGAAGCCGGTCTTCTGGTTGCGCTGGCCATAAACGACTCCGACCGCTCCATTCTCCCAGACTCCGGAGACAACATCGGTATCTTCGGTGTGGGTGCGACTGACTGAAACGCAGCCGGGTCCCAGCACGGTGAAGAGAGCTTCAGTGGGGTGGATGCCATACCAAAAAAGGTCCGGATGGGTCGGCTCGATTGAGGCGGGGCCATAGGAGAAAGCGCCCCGGACTTCGCCGGCATCAGCCTCCGCGACCGCAACGACGCCGGGGCGGAAACGAAGAGAGGAGGCACTCCAGCAAGGGGTGCCGGATTCACTGGCCAGCCGATAGATGGTTACCGCATCTTCCAGCGATCCTGCGACAGGTTTGTCGATAAATACAGGGAGGCCGGCTTCGAAGACGGGCCGCACTTGCTCGAGGTGCTTACGCCCATCAACGCTCTCGAGGAGAACGGCATCGACGTTTTCGCAGAGGGTGGAAATATTGTCGTAGAGTTGCACTCCGAAGTCATTTACCAGTGTTTCGGTGAATCCGTCAATGCGGTCAGCGCTGGAGGGAATGTCAGGGCTGCCCCCTTTGTAGGCGGCCACGACCCGGCCGCCCGCGACGTGTTTTGGATTTTCAGTGTCGTTGAACTGCCTGGTGAAGGCGACAACGTGTGAGGTGTCGAGACCGATGATGCCGATGCGGATGGGGTCATCGGCCGAAGCGGGAAACAAGGCAAAGGCTAACACCAAAACCAAAGCTAAGAGAGACCTCATCCTGGCATCATAAAGACTTCCGGGAAGGAGCGGCAATCACGGGATTGTGGTGGAATCGAAATTGGCTCTGGTTCAACGAACCTTTCCGCTGGCTTTGGCTTTCTCGAGGCGATTCAAGTATTCGTCGTAAGAGATGGTATTTTCTGTGGACTCCATCTGGATCGTCGGAGGGAGCTCCGGGGATGCCTGTTGCTCGAGGTAGCGAACTCCTTTGACTGTATTGATTTTGCCTCTAGCGCTGCCATCGGCGATGAGAACGCCCTCGGGTGCAAATTCCTGGGTGGTTCCGTCAGGATGAGTTCGAGTCCATCCGGTCAGCCTGCTGGGAACTTCTTCGGAGTAGTGATACTCATCGATCCAATTGCGGATCCCGTCGATCATAGGATCGATGTATGGAGGTTTGTCGCCCGAACGGTAGTCGACGGAGAGGATGCGGTTCGACTCGTCGTAGCTGCGCTTTTCGTGATCGAGAAAATAGTAGGTGACGAAAGCCGGGGCGGAGTAGTGAGTTCCGTTATGTGCGAACACACCGATATCGACTCGACTGCTCATGAGAGACTCATCCGTAGAAATCGGTCTTTTGTTGTGGTGACATACGGTGATTTCTGCGGCCGTTCCGTCCGCACTGGGAGTGATCTTGACCAGGTCGGAATCGCCTCGCAACAATACCCATCGATAGGTGAGGGATAATCCGTTCAAGTCGACGCTCTTTGCCGCTGAAACAACCATGGTTCGGTCGAACTTCATGCCCCGGAAAACCCTGGCAATTGACTGTGAGGTGTTGAAGAGAACTTCGCTTCTCGGAGAAAAGTAGTCGGGGCCAGACATGGCAGTTTCATTGGCCTCGACACTCAGTCGAACCACGGGTGGGAGTTCGTCAGTTGTCAGGGCATGCGCTGAGCGAACCAGGTAATCCCGATCAAGGTTGGCGCTGTCAAACACGGACGGGTGTGCCTTTCCTGAGAGATACGCCTCATCGCCCTGAATGCCTTTGTTGGAGTAGCGAAACAGCATTTGGAGGGCGGGCATCAGGGCACCGGACTGGGCAAGTTTGTCTTTTACTTCCGGCTTGAGCGCTCCCATTGCTTCAAACAGGGCTTTGAGAAAGGCTTGATCGGATCCGGAGCTTCCCTGGGAAATGAGAACGTAGGGAGTATTGGCAGGAAACAGGTCTCCATATTCAGGGTCGTGATCGAGATGCTCCGGGTAGAGGTAGAGTTGGTTGCTTCCATACTGAGCGGCAAGAACGGCAGTCAGCTTTTGGTTGGCATAGGCAAATCGGGGATGACTCCTCCAGAAGGCGCCACCCGTTACCGCAGTAGAGGAGTTCCCGATCGTGATTCGATTATAGAGGAAGCGAAATTGAGGGCCATTGTGGAGTTCGCGGCGAACGGCTTCCGGGCCGTAGGTGATTCTCGCCAGCAATGGAAATTCGGTGGTGTCGAGGCTGGAGTGGCCGGCGTCGCGATTATCATAGAAGTATCCAAGATAGCCGTTGGCTTCACCTGAACCAATTTTCGTATTGAGCCACTCCGCGGTTTCATCGCGGGGTTTTGTTTTCGCCGGATCAGCAAAGCTGTCCGAGGTGGGTTCCTCAAAAAGTGAGCGGAAAAGCCCGAGCCTGAAATCGTAGAAAGTGTTTTCGGCGGAGAGCTGAGCGACGCCGTTCGAGAGTTTCGCGGGGACAGTTGATTCCGGGAGAATTGGGTCAACGTTTTCCGCCGCCTTCCGGGCCTGCTTTAACAGTTCAGGATATCGGTTGGTGAGCCGGAGAACAGCGAGTAGAGGATCCTGCTCGATAATCCGTGTATCGGTTAGACCCAATTCGATAGCTCTTGCCAGCGAGTCCAGAGCCGCATCATTGTCACCTCGAACTGTGTGAACGCGGACCAGTTGATAGTAAAGAACTGGATCCCATGGGGTGAACTCAAGAAGTCGATTGATCGCCTGTTCCGCATCCGACCATTTCTTTTGATTCAGAAGAAAGGACAGAGACTGTTTCAAGCGGCTGTATTCCGCCTGCCTGGCGGGAGCATCAAACACACTTTGGGCAGGGGGCTCTGATGGATCGTCATCCTGCGAAACCGCAATCGCAGGGAAGCCGAGTTGGCAGGCAATAATGCTCAGACCTGCCAGGAGACGAAAGATCGGGTTGCGAGTGTGATGCTTGGAAAGACTAATGAAGGACACGACAGGAAGACCAACAGAGGCGCCACATGATCAATCAGCTGCCTGACGACGGCAAGTCTCAACTTGCCGCGTTGAGGTAGTGGCCCGCCGAAACGATGGGCCCTCCCCGATTCCTGACAGGATTGCTTCGAACCGGCAGTGCCCGTTCGAAGTCAGGGCTCTACTGCCACTTGTAGGACTTCAGTCCGGCCTTGATCTCGTTGCCCTTGGCGATTTGCTCTTCATTAAGCTGCTCCTGGACCTGCGGGAGCGCTTCGATGGCGAGAGGCAGTCCGGCCTCTGCCGCGATCGAGAGATGGGCGTAGGCAGTCACGAAATCAACGAGCCCGAGGCGGCCGGAGACCAGCATTCTCGCGAAGTGGAAGTGACCAACAGGGTGACCGGAAGCTGCCGTGTCCGCATAGAGTTGCAGTGCCGTCTTGAGAGCTTCGGCATCATTGGCGGTGGCTTCGAGAATCTGGGCTAGATTGATCTTGGACGTGAGATTGCCTGAGTTGGCTGCGGGCTTGAACCATGATGAAGCAGCAACAAGATCTTTGGGAACGTGGCGTCCGTCGCGATACCAGCTGCCGAGGCGGTCCTGTGCCTGGGAAAGGCCGGCGTTCGCAGCGGCGATAAGGTGTGCTGCCGCGAGCTGGGCTTCCTGGCGGGTTGGGCTCTGCTTGGAGTCAATCAGGAGGGCCAGGTTGTAGTGGGCGAGGGGGAAGCCCTGCTCGGCTGCCTTTTGAAACCATTTCAGAGATTCCTGGGGATTGGCTTCGAGACCTTCCTGCCCCTGGCCGTAGATCAGGCCCAGCCTGTTCTGGGATTGTGCCGAGCCTGCCTCCGCAGCGGCGAGAAAAGCTTCGCGGGACTTGGCGAGATCCTGCTCGACCCCGGCACCTGATTCGTAGAGCTCACCGAGAAAATGCTGCGCCTGGACGTTGCCCTTATCAGCTGCCTGCTGAACGATTTCGAAGGCGCGTTTCTCGTCTTTCACGACACGGGTCCCTTCCCGGAGAAGTTTCACCAGGAGACGGCCGGCGTCGAAGTTCCCGGCTTCAAAAGACTTCGTGAGGTATTCGACGGCCTTCTTTGGTTGAATGCGGTCTTCAAATCCGACTTCGCCGGAGTGCAATTGCCCGAGGTAGAAATAACCGTCGACTTCGCCCATCTCAGCGGCTTTGCGAAAGTAGCCGGCCGACTTGTCAAAGTCCTGGGGGACATAAGTGCCGACCAGGTGGAGCAGACCGAGGGTCACGTTAGCGGTGGCTTCCTCCGTGGCGCCGGCACGAAGGATATCAAGTCCCTTGGAGGCGCGTTCGACATCTTTGCCCTGGTTTGAGGTCTGGAGGTAAAGGTAGCCGAGGCGCGTGGCAGCTTCCTTGTTTCCGCCTTCGATTGATTTCTTGAGCCAGTCCTCCGCCTTTTGTGCGTCGGCATCGACTCCCGTGCCTTCAAAGTAGGCAACTCCCAGTTTAAGGGCGGCTTCGGAGTCACCGGCGTTGGCCGACTCGAGGAGTTTCTTGATCTCAGCTTCGTCGGGCGCAGCTTCGGATTTCTGATTCAGAATGAGACCGGCATTGGCAGAATCCACGGCAAGAGTGCCGGCGAACAGGATCAGGGCGAATGCAGTGAGCAGGAGGGTGGCGTTACGCATGGGGGGGGACAGGAATTGAAAGGGGAGGATTGTACGCGCGGGTGCAGAAAGAGTCAACACGGGAGAGTGCTCCTGAAAGCTCGGGCCGACTGGGGATGGCGGGCTGAATCTGGCGGATTAGCTATCCTTTTTTGCAGTGATTCGACGGCGTCGGGCGAACCAGCCGAATCCAGCAAGCGCCAGGGTCATGAGTCCGTAGGTGCCGGGCTCCGGGATCGGGGTGGTGAGCTTGAGGTAGATCGCACCTCCCTGATCGATGAAGCTGAAGTTGTCTCCCGTCCCGGCGAACGCTTTGCCCGTGTTGTTCTGGAGCAGGACGTTCATGTTCGCATCGTCGAAATCAAAAACTCCGGCAGCGTTGTAGTCCCAGACGAGCCACTCGGCCGAGGTGGCCCAGAATGGATTGTCGAAGTCCACTGCGCCGTCGAAGGTGATGGTGAAGTCCGTGTTGGTGGTATTGAACGTCAACGCTCCCGTGCCACCGCTCATGTCGAACATGTCGTGACCGCCAGAAGTCGAATTCGAGAGCAGGTTCCAGACGACTGTTGAGTTGGCTTCGTAGTTGACCGCTCCATTGATGGTCTGAGTGGCGACTCCTGCCGTGGTTCCCGCGCCGTGGATACCGCCGGCCCGAACAGTGACTCCGCCATTGATGTTGCCGCCACCGCGGAGGGTAGCGCCGTTTTCAATAAATACGTTGCTGCCGGCTGCTGTCGCCCCCGTGATAACGAGGGTGCCGTTGCTGGCGGTGGTGTCGCCGGTGAAGGCGTTGGCGCCGGCGAGCGTCAGAGTGCCGGTTCCCTGTTTGGTCAATCCTCCCGTGTTGGTGGCGTCGATAGCGCCGGCGAGGGTGACGTCCTGTCCATTGGTGTCCAGGTTGACAGCGCCCGTGCTGTTCTTGAATCGGGTCGAGTAGTCCGTGCCGGTGTTGTTACCGGAGTATTGGAGGGCACCTCCTCCAAAGGTGATGTTGCCGGTTCCGAAGGCATTGGCTTGATCCGGTGATATCTTTCCGGCGTTGATTTCGGTGGTGCCGGTGTAGGTGTTGTTACCGGCGAGGACGGTGGTGCCGGTGCCGGACTGACGAACGTTGGTGTTTCCGCTGATCACGCCGCTGTAGGTGTAGGCGTTGCTTCGATTGAAAGCGACGGTAGCTCCACTGAGGTTGGCTCCCACTGTAGAGACATTGGCGTTGTTACCCAGGGTGCCTGAGGTGCCACCATTGCCGACTTGCAGAGTGACCTGGTCCTGAAGTTCGACACGCTCGGTGAAGGCGTTGTTACCGGCCAGAATAACGGTGCCGTCAGTGGTAAGCACGTTACCATCACCGACGATATCGATGCCGGGGCCATCGGCGTCGTTGGAAATGTTTCCGGTGAAAATAACCGTCTCACCGGTACGGGAGCGGATGTTGAACTCACCATCTTGGTTCTGGAGCAGTCTGATATCTCCGGCGTAAGTGGCCGTTCCACCCACGATCCGCAGGTTGTAGCCGGTGGCGGCGGAGTTGTTGACCTGGATATCATTATTCAGGGTGACTCCGTTGCCCAGTTCAAACCAGATGATGTCGGCGGCATTACTGTCAGCCAGGTCAAATCTCCCGGTGTAGGTGATGTTGGCGCTGGACGCAATCCGGGTCACACCCTCCGAGACATCGATATCGGTCGTGTTACCTGCCAGGGTTCCGGCAATCGTCACCCGTCGGTTGGCGTTGGTGCCGCCTGGATCGATGTTGGCGCCGTTAGCGGTGACGGTGATCGTTCCGGTATAGGTTGTGGTGGCATTGCTGGCACCACCGATGCCGGCTCCGCCACCGGTCAAGGTAATGTCGCTGGCGATGGTGCGGGTGCCATTGCCCCGAACGGCTCCATTGTTGACCGTAATGGGGGCATTGTTGAAGGCGTTGTTGTTATTGGCCACCAAGCTGCCCCCATTGACGATGAATTGGGTGATGTTGGACCCGGTGTTGTCTCCCCCGAGCAGAAGCCAATCATCGTTGGATTTGGTCAATGTGATGTTGGACACCGACGAACTGATCGCACCATCGATATCGATGCGACCCTCGGTGTCGACGAGGATGTTGTTGCCCGCGAGATGAATTTCGTCATCAAACGCATTGGCAGCATCTTCGTTTGAACCGGCCTGTTCGGCCGAGTTGGCGAGGGTAGCAGTGGTGTTGTTGGCGCCGAGCACAATACTGCCCTGGCCGTAAGCTTTGAAATTCTTGTCACCAAAGATGTCGAAGGTTCCCCCGTTACCGACAGTAAGAGAGCCTGTGGTCGTGTCGCCGAGGAGGGTGCTGACCTTGGTGGCCGCTTCCGCGCCGGAGGTTTGATCCTGCAGGGTGCCGCTGCCCCAGACGACGGTGGAGCCGGTGCGAGTGTGAGTCACAGCAGTCGCATTACCGGAAAGATCACCCTGACCGAAGCTGAGCGTGCCGGATCCGTTGTGGACCACGTTGGTGGTTCCCGTGATGCCCACCTGGAAGCTGACATTGGCGGTGCTGTTGGCTCCGACGTTGATGCCCCCGCTGCTGGCTGAAAGCGTTTCCAGGCCGGTCGAAGTATTCCCCGGAGTGGAATCGGTGAAAGTGTAATCGCGGGTGGTGCCGGCTCCGGTGTTGCTGGCAATGGTGACCTGGGCGGCGGCGATGTCAGACTGGAGTGAAACGGTCACATTGCCGGTTCCACCCCCAACGGTGGCAGAATCATCGAAAAACACCGTATCATTGTTATAGAACAGCATGTCACCCGGCGCTTGCCAGTTGTTGGTGATGCCGCTGTCCCAGAAGGTGGGGTTGGTGACATTGCCGCCGTTCCAGACGCGATCTGCGAAGCCGGCCGTGAAGGTGATGGAGGAAGCCATCTTCGCAAAGCTGGCGCGTCCGGTGGAGCCGCCCAGCAGGGCAAAGTCCCCGGCGTCGGGCTTGGCGTAAGTGGTGAAGTTCAACACGGTGATCACGTCGGTGTTGCTGCCGGGGAGAACTTCGAGATCAACGAATACGTTGGCAGCGGTGGTCAGTGTTCCCACGGATAGAGCGTCGGTCAGGGTGCCGCTGCCATCCACGGCGATGATGCCGCCGCTGGCGAAGTCCAGGTTTCCGATGGTGCCTTCGCCTCCGATGGTGCCGCCGCTGGTGACAAAGGCGTTGGTGCTGTGAGTATTGGCGATGGTGCCGAAGTTGAGGCGGGCTCCGTCATTGATGGTGGTGTCCCCGGTGAAGGAGGTGTTGCCGGTCAGGTTTTGTGTCCTGGAGTTGGTGGCCATGACCAGGTTGCCGGTTCCAAGGATGTCCCCGCCAAAGGAAGTCGCAGAGGAGAGATCCAGGGTCAGCGTGTTGGACTGGAGATTGACTCCGCCTCCGGTGCTGCCACCACCGGCGATGCCGCCGAAGGTTTCGTCGGCATCCAGGCGGAGAAAGGCGGTGGCGACATCGGCGAGGTTCACCTTGTTCGCATCGGGGATGGCGATGCCACCGCTGACCGCAAGCGTACCCGCTTCAATTTCAATCGAAGCGGTTCCGGTATTGTTCCCGCTGATGATCATGGTGCCGTCACCGCGCTTGGCGAGCACTTCGGTTCCGTTCGGTGTGCCGTCGTCGGTAATGTTTCCGGCAAGAGAGAGGGTGGTGCCAGCGGCGGTATCAAAAACGGCGCCGTTTTCCTCAATGCGGAACCCGGTGTTGCCAGTGAGAGTGATATTACCGGTCGTGTTGAGAACGCCACCGTTTCCAATTCGGAGGGCTTCTGCATCGAAGGCGTCCTCGGCACCGAGATTGTTGCGGTTACTGACAATGAGGGTTGAGTTTGAACCGAGAATGAGGAACCGGCCGGCAAAGCCACTGTTATTGCCGGTGAGCGTGACGGTGCCGTTGTCGAAAGTTTCATCCAGTTCGAAGGCATCCGTGGTGGAGGTGGTGTTTCCGGAAATATCGCCGCTGAAAACAAAGGCGCCGTTATTGGCATTGTTGGTTCCCTTGATCTCCACGCTGGCCTCTCTCATGTTCACATTCCCGGACAGGGTGTGAGTGATGCCGTCGAGGCTGTAGTGGCCGATGTCCCGGTTGGTGCCGCCGACAAAATCAATGTCACCGCTAAGCGTCACGGCGTTGTTACCGCCCAGGTTCATGTTGCCTTGCAATCGGCTGTTCCTGGAAAGAGTCAAGCCGGGCACATCAGCCCGCAGCTGCCCACTGCGCCAGACGATGTTCCCGGAGGCTCCCACGCCAAGCGCATTGTTGTTGTTGATGCGGACGACGCCGGCCATATTACCGGCCCCGTTGATGTCCCGGGTGGAGTTGCCCCCGTCCCCGATGTCGGCATTACCCGTAAACGAGTTATTACCGGTGAGGATGAGTGTGCCGTCTCCCTGGGAGTTGATCCCGGCGAAGCCGGCCCCGGAGATCACACCGGTCAAGGTGAGCGTATCCAAATCGTCGGCGACCACGATGTCGAAGTTTCTTTCCGATGTTTCCTGGACATTGATATCGCCGGTATAGGTGGCGGACTCCGCCACAGAGCCATTGCCGTTGAAGACTTCAAGGACCTTGTTTCCGCCCTGGTTCTCAACAATCAGATTGGCAGCGATGCTCACTCCGCTTTCGATCTGGAGGCGCGTGTTGGAATTGCCCATGGTGATGCTGGCGCCACCGGCCGCCGAATTGTTTCCTCCAAGGCGGAGGATGGAGCCGTTGTTGCTGAGATCGATGAGCCCGGTGATGTTATTGTTGCCGGTCAGGCGAACGACTCCGTCGCGGTTGAGTTCGACCCCGGCTCCGGCTGTTGAGGTGATGTCGCCGGATACAGTCAGGATCTGAGTCTGATCATTGTTGCCGCCGGTGCTGTTTGAGCGAATTTCAAAGTTGCTATTCGTGGTCTCATTCACGGTGATGTTGCCGGCCCAGGTTGCGGTAAGGCCGGTACCGCTTTCGAGCGTCAATCGCTTTGCATTGTTGTTGTCGTTAACGATGAGGGCGTTGTCGACGGTAACTCCACTTGCGAGTTCAACATGCGCGTTGGTGTTGTTGAGAATGATGTTGGCACTGCTGAGTGCGGCATCGTTAACGATGCGAAGGGTGCCACCGTTTTGTGAGACCTGAATGTCGCCCTGGAAAGAGTTGCTGGCATTGCTCAACACCAAGGTTCCATCCCCACCGGTGAGGTTGATGGCAACTGTGCCGGGCGCAAAGCTGGTTCCGGATATGACTCCGGAAAGGGTCAGGACCTGGGTCGTATCGTTATTGCCCCCGTTACTGTTGGGGTTGAGTTCAAAGTTCCCGGACCCGGTCTCCTGAAGGGTGATGTTTCCGGCGTATTCACCCGTCATGCCTGTGCCATTGACCAGGCTGATGCGCTTGTCTCCACCCTGGTTTGAAATGGTCAAGGCATTCGATATGGTGACTCCGTTTCCAAGTTGAAGGTCGGGATCCGGCCCCCGGTCTTCCATCAGCAGGGTTCCTGTGCCGAGAGCGTTGTTTGAAAGCAGGCGCAGGATGCCTTCTTCCAGCACGGTGCCTCCAGTGTAGGTATTGTCGCCGGATAACTCCACCGTTCCACCAGTGGCAAGGGAAGACTCAATCTTGATCCCGCCGCTCCCGCTGATGATGCCGGAGAGCGTGATCGTACTCCCGGTGTTGACCGCAATATCGCGAATCCCGTTCACAAGGATGTCCAGTAAAATGGTCTGCCGGGTCGCTGCAGCAGTGGTAGAGACAATGCTCCCAGTGAGTTCAATGCTGTTTCCGCTGAGCGTGAAGTTTCCTGCCGCACCGCCTGTGTCGTCGAATTCGATTCCGGCGATGGTGGAGTTGGCTGCGAGATTATTAACCGTATCGACGTTGGTGTTCCCGGTGAAGGCAATGGAGTTACCGCTGGTCGGGGCGATATTCCCGGCCCAGTTGTCAGCCGTGGCCCAGTTGCCGTCACCGCCTCCGCCGTCCCAGGTAAAGTCAGCCGAAATCAGGAAAGGCGATTGAAATCCCAGTGAAATGACAGCAAAGGCAGCAATGCTGAAACGTGAGAAGGTGGTAGTTTCTCGATTCATCACAAGTAGCGGGTCCAGGAGTTACGATTAAAGTGCCTTGGATAAGTGCCGCGGATTTTTGGCAGGCGACGTAACGTAACTCTTTTAAAACAAGGGAGTTTTTACTCAATCGGTGCTGATGGGTAAAGGAGATTTGTCAGGATTTAGGGGGGAATTCTGGTCGATTTGTAATTGCAATAATTTGAGTATTCACTGAATAGCTGAGCGCGGAGCTGGCCCCGTTTTTGAGCCATTCGTAATCCATGGGCGACAAGGCGGCAGGCACGATTCCACCATGCGATCGGAGAATTCGAAAAGCGAAGTGAAGGGGGGAGGGCACAAAAAAAGCGCTTCGAAGATCCGAAGCGCTTTCCTGTTTTTGAGGTCTAGTGGCCAGGGGGTCACTCTTTCTCATCATCAACAGCAGTCGCCTTCAGTCGACGCCTGCGGGCAAACCAGCCAAAGCCGAGGAGACCGAGACCCATGAGCCCGAAAGTGCCGGGCTCGGGAACAGCGGTGACGAGAGTCAGGTAGATCCCGTCGCTGGCCCGGGCGTCGAGTTCAAAGATATCACTGCTTTGAGGACCGCCCGAAACTCCGGAATCGGTCAGGGTGATGATGAAGTTGTCGTTCAGGAGGTCGAGTTCGCCGATCGTACCGGTGGTAAGATCCCAGATTTTCCACTCGGAGTTAGTGTCTCCCCAAATTGAGGCATCGTAATAATTCACGCTGCCCGAGAGAACCACGTTGAAGGTGAAGGTTTCGCCGGTGGCCGCTGTTCCAAAATTGATGGTGCCGCCGCTGACGTCGAACTGTCCGAAGCCGGTGGTGGTCGAGTTCTCGATCAGGGTCCAGGTGACGGAGGAGCCGCTATCGTAGTTCACGTCTCCGTTGAAGGTCTGGGTTTCAAGGATGCCAGCGCTGGCAGGGACCATGGCGGCGTGGGTGCCGCCGGACTGGACGGTGAGGGCACCATTGATGGTGCCGTTACCGCTGAGGGTGCCGCCGGAGCCGACGATGACATCACTGCCGGCAGCGGTGGAGCCGTTCACGAAGAGCGTTCCGGCACTGACGGTGGTGTTGCCGGTGTAGGTATTGGCGCCGGTCATGGTGAGATTTCCGGTTCCCAACTTGGTGAGGCCGCCGGTGTTGGAGGTGTCGATGACGCCCTCCATCGTCACGTCTTGACCGTTAGTGTCAAGGGAGACGGCCGAGGTGCTGTTCTTGATGCGGCCGGAGTAGTCAGAAGTATTGCCGGAAGTGGCAGCAGTGTATTGCAGGGTGCCGCCACCAAAGGTGACGTTGCCACCATTACCGAGAGCACCGGATGTGGAAGCCACGTCAGCGACTCCGGCGACGAGGGTGCCGTTGTTGATATTGGTGGTGCCCGTGTAGGTGTTGTTTCCAGTGAGGGTGGTGGATCCTGAACCAATCTGGCTGACAGTGCCGGCGCCGGAGATAATATTACTGACCGAATGGCTATCATTGCGGTTGAAGGCGAGGGTCGCATTCGCGCCAACGGTGACATTACCCGTACCGAGTCCGCCGTTGGCACCGCCGTCACCGACCTGGAGGGTGACGTGGTCGGTGATGTTGGTTCCAGTCTCGAAGGTGTTGTTGGTGCCGGAGAAGATGACGGTGCCGTCTCCGGTGGAAAGGTTGCCGTCCCCGACGAGTTGGATACGTGAATCCGTTGCGGCCTGGGAGCTGATGTTTCCGGACACGGTCAGGGTTTGACCCGCCTGGGAGCGGATATCGAAGACATCGTCGTCCTGACGAATGTCGATTCCGCCGGCAAAGTCACCGGTGGCTGCGCTTCCCTGGAGGCGAAGGACGATGCTGCCGGCATCGGTGGCGTCGAGATTTTCGATCCGCACCAGGTTGTTCAGGGTGACGCCATCAGCCAGTTCGAGGCGCGCGAAGTCACCAGGATCGTTGTCGCCGAGATCAAGGCGGATGGTGTCGGTGATATTCGCCGAAGAAGTAATCCGAGTGGTGCCCTCCAGAATGTCAATGTTGGTGGCGGTTCCCGAGAGGTTGCCCGCGATGACAACGTTGCGGTTGCCGTTACCGGGATCAATGTTGGCGCCGTTGGCATTGAAAACGAGGTTCCCCGTGAAGGTGGTGGTAGCGTTGTTGGTGACCCCTCCAATGGCACTGCTACCGCCGGTTATGGTGATGTCATTGCCGATGGTTCGATTGCTGGCTCCCCGGACGCCTCCAGCGGAGACGGTGATATTGGCGGCTCCGAAAGCATTATTGTTGTTCGACACCAAGGTGCCTTGGTTGAGATTGATTTGAGTGATGTTGGCCGCTGAGTTGTCGCCACCCAATAAGAGCCAGTCATCATTGACTTTGGTGATCGTGATGTTGGAGGCCGTGGAACTGATGGTGCCATCGATATCGATTCGCCCCTCGGCGTCTACGGTGATAGCATTGGAGGCGATCAGGATCTCGTCGTCGAAGGCGTTGGGGGCATCGTTGTTGCTGCTGGTGCCGTTGTTATTGCTGTTGGCAAGGGTGGCCGCAGTGTTGTTGGCGCCGAGGACGATGCTGCCGGTGCCGTAGGCTTTGAAGTTCTTGTCACCATCGATGTCAAAGGTGCCGCCATTTCCGACGATGAGGGAGCCGGTGGCGTTGTCCCCGAGAAGGGTGCTGACCTTGGTGGCGGCCACGGTTCCGGAAGTGGCGTCCTTCAAGGTGCCGTTGCCCCAAACGACGGTGGAACCGGTGCGGGTGTGAGTGATGGCAGTGGCATTGCCGGAAAGGTCGCCCTGACCGATGGACAGAGTTCCGGAGCCGTTGTGGACGATGTTGGTGGCACCGGAGATGCCTACCTGCAGACTGATATTGGCGGTGTTGTTGGAAGCCACAGTGATGCCGCCGCCGCTGGCCGAGATGGTTTCAAAGCCGGTGGAAGTGTTGCCCGGAGTGGAATCGAAGAGGGTGTAGGCCAGGGAAGTGGCTCCATTTGAAGTATTACCGAAGGTGATCGCATTGGCACTGATATTAGTGCCCGATCCCAGTTGAACATTACCGGTTGCCGCGGCATCCCTCGAATCGTCGAAAAAGACGGTATCTCCGGTGAAGAAAAGCTCGTCGTCTTCCTGCCACGTTGCCGTAGTGCCATTGTCCCAGATATCGCTGACGACGCCGCTGACGTTGCCGTCCCAGGTCCTGTTGGCGGCGGCCAGGGTTAAAGTAATGGCGTTGGTGGTGTTTCCAAAGAAGGATCCTGCCCGGGCCGCTCCCCCCAGGACCTGGAAGTCAGTCGCCGCATCGACAGTCGGCGTGTAGGTACCGGTGAACACAATGACGTTACCGGATCCCGAAACCACTGGATCGACAAAGACGGTGGAGCCACTGTTGAGATCTCCAACCGTAATGGCTCCGCTGGTTCCGGCGTCGAAATTGACGATCGAATTGGCGGCCAGAGTGAGGTTGCCGATCGTTGCTTCTCCCCCGATGCGAGCGCCGTCAGCCACGGTTACGTTAGTCTGATGGGTCGTTCCGGTTTCGAAAATTAGAGAGCCTGAATTGATGGCGGTGGTGCCAGTGAAGCCGGTGTTGCTGTCCAGGGTCAGCGGCGACGATCCGCTCATCGTCAGGCCTCCGGTGCCGATGATATTGCCTGAGAAACTCTGAATGGAAGAATTGACAAGGGTGAGGGTGTTTCCTTGTAGGTTGATATTCCCTCCGGTCGCTCCGCCTCCTGAGATGCCCCCGATGGTTTCGTCTGCGTCGAGACGAAAACTGGCTCCGGCAGCATTGGCGAGAGTGACCGTAGCCGTATCGGGGACTGCAGCGCTGTTGTTGGCGGCGAAGGTACCTCCGTTGATGGTGATTCCGTTGGTGGAGCCGGTATTGGTTCCGTTCATCTGCACGGTTCCTGCCTCAACCGTGATGGAGGTGGCTCCGGTGTTGGTGCCGTTGAGAACCAGGTTGCCAGAGCCAAGCTTGGTAAGAGGTCCGCCCTGGGTAATGTTGCCGTTGATGGTCAGCGTTGTTCCACCGTCGGGACTAAACTTACCCCCACCTCCATCGATTCGGATGCCGTAGAAGGCTTCCAGAGTGACGTCTGAGTTGCTACGAACAATGCCACCATTGTTCAGACGGAATCGTTGGGTGTCGTTGGCTGCCGTGGTATTACCAAACACTTCGCGGCCACCGTCGAAGAACAAGGTGGTATTCGAAGCTTCGAGTAAGAATCTCCCGTTGTAGGCTTCGTTGTTTCCGCTGAGGGTCACCATGCTGTTGTCGAAATCATTATTCAGTTCAAAGAAGTCGACGGTGGACGTGTTGGTGAAATTGCCGCTGAAGACGGCGCGGGCGTTGTCGTGACCCTCGGTGCCGTGAATCTCGATAGAACCGTCGTTCATGTCGACATCACCGGTGAAGGTGAAAGTCTGAGCGCTGCTGGCGTAGAGACCGATATCGTTGTTCTTGGTGGTTTCGAGGGTAATGTCGCCACCGAACGTGATGCTGTGGTTGCCACCGACATTGAAGTTGTATCCGTCAGCCTCGTTGGCGTCCCCGAGGTAGATACCATTCGGGAGAACCAGTCCGGCCACGGAGGCCTGGAGCTGGGCGCCTTGAGCGGTGATGGTGCCGGTGCCGAGCGCGTTGTTGTTGTTAACGACGACAAAGGCCGAGTCCTGGCGGCCGGACATCGTGAAGACATTATACTCGTTGTCTTCTGTGACACCAAACGCCCAGCCGGAGCTGGTGGTGTTGTTTCCGGTTAAAACCAGGGTGCCGGTGCCATCGACGCGAATTCCTGAGCGAGTCAGGGTCGAGCTGCTGGAGATCACCCCAGTGAGTGTCAGGGTGTCGTCACGCGTCACCCGGATGCGCGCTTGAGAGGCACCGCTCTCCTGCGTGAGAACATTTCCCGAGAAGGTTGCCGATTCTGCAAGGGAAGTATTGCCGTTATACATCTCGAGCCACTTGCTGCCCCCGCCATTCTCGAATATCAGCGTGGAGCCTGCGCCGACATCGACGCCGTCCTCCACCTGCACGATGGTGTTGGTGTTGCCGAGATTGATATTGTTGCCCGTGGACGAGTTGTTGCCTCCCAGTCTGAGGGTGGAACCATTATTGCTGAGGTCGATGGTGCCGGTGATGCCGGTGTTATTACCCGTCAGCCGGATGACCCCGTCGGTATTGTGTTCAAAGCCGGCCCCTGAAATATCCCCGCTGATCGTCAGGACCTGAGTGGGGTCGTTGTTACCCCCATTTGACCGAGGCTGGATTTCGGTGTTGCCGACAGTTTCTGCGGTGGTGATGTTTCCGGAGAGAGTAGCGGTGAGTCCGCTGCCCTGGGTGCCGTCAGCGTTGGTCAGGCGGATTCGCTTGGCGGCTCCTGCAGAGCCATAGAAAATCGGCACGGTGAGAGTCTCGCCGTCGGCGATGTAGAGGTGGGTGTTGGATTGATTGAGCTGGATCTGGCTGACAGTGGAGAGGGCATCGGCGTCGCTGACGAGTAGGTTGACGGCTCCGCTGTCGAGTTCGAGACGACTGTTGAAGCTATTGTTGGTGCCTCGGAATTCGATGGTGCCACGGCCGCGAATACTGATGTCCTCGGTCGTAGCGAGGCCGGTGTTGATGATGTTACCGGTGAAGATGAGCTTCTGGTTGAGGCTGTTGTTGGTGCCAACGGCGTTGGACTCATTAACAAAAATGTAAACGTTATTGTCGCCGGTCTCCTGGATGGTAATGTCGCCGGCAAAGGTGCCGGTGTTGTTGTTGGTGCCGGTGAGGCGGAGAATTTTGTCATTACCAGCGCCCTGGATGCGAACGTCGTTGGTCAGGGTGACACCATTGCCCAGCTCGAGGTGGGCGTTGGAATTTGTCAGGTCGATGCGATTGGAGCCGGCAGCACCTGCGTGATCAAGCTGCACGCGTCCATTAACGCCAATATCGAGATTCTCGAGGCCGGTATTGTTGCCGGTGAGGGTGAGGCGGTTGCCAGTTGTGGCAATTCCAGGATGAGTCGTGCCAATGACGGACATGGCACTTGAGCCACCAGTGCCAGATACGACAAGTCCATTAATGATCACGTTACTGTCGACCCGAACCGTGCGGCTCCCGGTGCCCGTCGCGGTGAAGGCTCCTTCCAGGGTCAATACCCCGTTGTTGGTCGAATCACCGAGTGCAATGGACTGTCCGGTGCCGCCCGAGTGGGTGATGTCGTTATAGAGGGTGCGTGCTGTGGTGCCATCGGAAGAAATTTTCGCTCCCCTCACGAGGATGTCACCGGTACCAAAGGCACTGCTGGTGATGCTGCCGACCGAACCTACGGAATCAACCCCGACCTGGATCCAGTTGTCCACGGTGTCGGTATCCCCGGCATTAAAGCCTCCGTCGAAGGTGTTGGCACCGGAAAGAATCAGGGTGCCGGCATTGTTCTTGGTGACGCTTCGTCCCGCCCCGCTGATAACCCCGCTGATGTGAAGGGTGCGGGTGCTGTTATTGCCCGAGATGCTCTCAACACTGGACTCGATAATGGTGTTGGAAGCCAGGGCGATATTCAAAGTGATCTGATCGGTCAGCGTCGTGTTGGCAGCCGTAATATCAGCAAGCGTGATGTTGCCGTCGAGGGTGATGGAGTTTCCACTGAGGGTAAATTCGGCTGTATTGCCGTCCGTCACATTCCCGTCGTTCAGGAATTCAATTCCGGTGATAGTGGTGCCCGCGACCAGATCGTTGACCGTGATGTTGTTGATCGTATTGCCACTGAAAGCAATCGAGTTGCCACTGACGAGCGTGTTGCCGCCCCAGTTGGTTGTGTCACTCCAATTTCCGGAGGCTCCTCCGCCGTCCCAGGTCAGGTCGGCAGCCGAGGCGGTCGTTGCTAGCGGAACAAACGGAAGTTGTAACCCCAAAGTGAGGATCACAAAACAGGCGACGAAAATACGCGGAGTGGTGGTGCGACTCATTGTAAATCTGGAGATGTAAGCGGTAGGGCTGGTGGCGCACCCAAGAATGGATCAAAGATTTCCAAACGCAATTAATCTCAATTCATTGAGAAAACGTTCAGGAAATATCCCTAATCCCTTCAGTAGGAAAGCTAATATAACAATTTCCGGAACTGAAAAGCTTAATTTAACGGAAAATCTCCTAGGGACAATTGAAAGTATGAAAAATATAGTTAAGCTGAGTTAATTAACTAGATGATCCATGCTCATTGATGAAGTCGGTCCGCTAAGAACTGGGTTTCGTCTGCGGCCGTTGTGAGATTATTCGGGTGGGCCTGCCTCGAGACCCTGCTTTTTGCTGCGAACCTGAATGAAGAGGCAGGAGCAGCTAAAGAAAAGGGAAGGGGCACCTGCGGTGCCCCTTCTCAAGAAAAAGTGAAGACCTGGACTGCTATTCTTCGGATGCAGCGGCAGCCTTCTTCTTGCGGCGGCGGACGAACCAGCCGAATCCGGCCAGGCCGAGGCTCATCAGTGCATAAGTGCTGGGCTCGGGGATGGGAGCGATCTGGCGCAGCCAGATACCGGCATTGTCATTGGCAAAGTTGCTGTTCGCGATTTCAAAAGCGCTGGCACTGAAAAATCCAAGACCGGCACCGGTTGAATCACCTGACAAGGAGATGTTGAAATCAGTGTCTCCAAAGGTGGATGCGAGCGTAGCGTAGTCCCAGATCTCCCATTCGTTCGTGTTCGCCCCGTTGTTCCAGAACGTATCGTCGAGGTTGACGTTGTCTCCGAAACTGATCTCAAGGTTGAGATCATTAGTCATTGAGGTGCCGAAGGAGAGGCTGCCGCCCACGGTAAACTGATCATACTGTCCTACTGTGGTGGAGTTTGATACGAGGTTCCAGCTGACTGTGGATCCAGTCGCATAGCTGACATCGTTTGAGAGGGTCTGAGCGGCGGCGGTCGTCGTGTCTCCGCCCGTGTGCGTGGCACCAGAGGCGAAAGAAGTGTTCCCGCCTATCGTGCCGCTGCCGGCGAGCGTCCCGTTTGCGGCAACCGAGACTGTGCTCGCGGTGGTAGTCGAGCCGTTCACGCGCAGGGTGCCGGAGGTGACGGTAGTATTGCCCGTGTAAGTGTTGGCGCCGTTCAGCTGCCAGGTTCCGTCGGTGTCGATGTCAATCGAGACAAACTCGTCGACGAAGGTGTCGTTCGGAGTGTTATCCTTGATGACGCCTTCAATGACATTGGTTCCGGTATACTGACCGGCGAGGGTGAGGGTCCTGGCTCCGGTGTCAGCGTTAGGGCGGTTCGCTTCCTCGAGGTTGAAGGTGGCATTGGTGAAGACGAGCGCTCCGGTTCCGTTGTTGACGATGCGAGCTCCGCCCGTGTTGTTGTTGCCGGTTCCGTTGCGAGCACCGACCTGAACCACTCGATCGGTAGTGTTACCAGAACCGGTGTAAACGAGGGTGCCGTCGTTGTTGTTCTGTCCCAGGCGGAAGTGCCGGGTGACATTGGATCGAGTGGCACCAGCATGGCTGGCCTGACCGATGTTGCCAATCGATGCGACGTAGAGCGTTCCCGCGTTGACGAAGGTGCCGCCAGTGTAGTCATTGGCACCGTTGGTAAAGATCGCGGTTCCGAAATCCGCTTTCACGATGGCGCCGTCGGCCGCAGGTGAGGCGCTGGAAATCAGGCTATCGACGGTCAGAACGTGGGTGTTTCTGGCCACTGCTCCGCTGGTTGTCCCACCATAGTCAGCATTTTCGGTTTGTCCCTCAACGGAGAACACCAATGAACTGCTGGTCTCCTCCGTGGTGATTGCACCCGTCAAGGTTGCCGCCCGGGCAGCCGTATTGCCACCGTTGTCGAATCGGATCTGCTTGTTGTTGCCCTGGTTCGTGGCGATGATGTTGTTTACCACGGTACCCTGGGTGTTGATGATGAATTGGCCGTCGTCACCGAAATCATTCAAAGTGATGGAGTTCGAAGCATTGGCTCCAAGAGCGTTCACATTGTTAATTTGGACGTTACCCTGATTGACCACGGTGACGCCTCCGAAGCTGGTGTTATTGCCGGTGAAAATCGCCGTTCCCGTATCGCTGGCGCCGGCTGTTGTTTGCCCCTTAGTGATGGTGCCATTCCCGGTGAGCAGGGCTTCAATGCGATCATCGGCGGTGGCGTTGTCACCGAAGAAATTCATGCCGCCGGCGAACTCAAGCGTCTCGGTCGTGTTGCTCGAGATGGTGAAGGCTGAGGTGTGATTCTGGAACGTTACAGAGCCAGGGGAGACGTTGGAAGTCAGGTTAATCGTCTGGGTCACAGCCACGGTTCCATCGAAAACGACGGAGTCACCGTTGTAGAAATCCTGATCGCCTTCCTGCCAGTTATTAAAGTTGTTGGCGTTAGTGCCTTCATCTTCCCAGCGCATCTGGTCAGCCGTGGCGCCGCCCACCCAGGTGCGGGTCTGGAAGCCGAGATCAAAAACAACGCTGCTGCCCGAAATGGAAGCGGTAAGACTGCCGCCTCCGCGCCCGCTGGTCATGGTCCCGGCAGCGGCAACGAACTCATTAGCGACGTTGGCCGAATTCGCATAGGTTCCGAAGGTAAGGACCGAAATGTTGCCTGATCCGGTCTTTCCACTGAAGTCTACCGTGACATTCCCGGATGAGACCACGAGAGCACCGCTGGTGGTGAAACTTCCTGAGGTTTCAGGATTGATGAAGAGCGTGTTGTTACCGCCAAACGTCAAATTCCCGGCAATGCTGCCTTCGCCACCGAGGCTGGCATTGGCCGCGACGGTAAAGTCCCCGTTGCCGGTATTGGTGCCGTTCACATCGAGGCGACCGACATTTACATTGGTGTTGCCGGTGTAGGTGTTGTCACCGTCGAGGATCCAGGTTCCCGTCCCTTCTTTAATGAGCGCCACATTAGCGGTGTTGCCCCCGGCCAGGTTGTTATCCCCGATTGCCCCGTTGATCGTGGCGTTGCTGCTGCTGTTGCCCCCGAGAGTGAGTGTGCGTGCGGCTGTGGCAGCCGTCCGCGCCTGATTGAAGGTTCCCACGCTCAAAACCAATTCGCCGGTTCCATTGTGAAGGACCACCCCGCCACCGGTGCCGTTATCGTTGTCACCAATGCGGAACTGGTTTCCAATCGTCTCCCCGGCGCCAACGTACTCGAAGGTGCCGGCAAAGTTGTTGTTGCCAAGGTTGATGTCGTTGGTGCCGAGCGCTCCTGACTGGTCGATTTGAAGGGTACCGCGTTGGACGTTGAGGAACCGGTAAGCGTTATCAGTTGCCGTCAGCCTCAGGGTGCCGCGACCTGTCTTCGCGATATCCCGGCCGGCGATGTCGCCGGTAATCGTTCCGGAGATTTCCAAGTCCACGTCATCCTGACCATTGCGGATATCGAGCGTCATGGTGTTATCCTCGGCCACAATGTCGACCTCGATGAAAGCCTGCTTGTTAGTACCGTCGAGATTCGCATCAGGGTTACCGTGAAAGTAGGTGATATCGTTGTCGTTGGTCAGGCGAATCAAGCCACCGCCGACGGAATCGGTGACCCGGATGTTGGAGAGGTTAGCCGGGGCGATGTTATTATTGTTGAAGACACCAAGGATCAAATCGTCGTCGAGGAGAAGTGTCTGCCCGTTGACATCAAATTCGATGTCAAAATCGGAGAACGCGGCGTTGTTGCGCTGAGCGATCCGGAAACTGCGCCGCACGCCGGTCATGTTGGCGCCGGTGGCGCCAATGATTGTCTTCTGGTTACTGAAGGTAACGAGGTCAACCATTTGGTTGGGATCGGATTGGTCGATGGTACTATCCCAGAAGAGGGCACCGTCGCCGATGAAGGTGAGGTCTTCGGCAGTTCCATTTGTGTTGCCACTTCCCATGATGTTGGTGGAGAGCGTTAATTCAACGTCGCCGACATTGCCCGAAACGAGAGCGTTGTCCTGGATCGTGAAAGTTCGGTTGGCATCGCTGAGGTCAATGGTGCCTCCGTTGATCGAAGCGAGGTTGGCAGTGTCGTCGTCCGCTTGGTAGGTGACATTCGAATCAAGTTCAATGGTGACGCCTGACCCAATGTTGATCGTCGCGTTTCCGTCCCCGAGGGTGGTATCCCCGAGGGTGATACCATCGTCAAAAAGCTGGATGTTAGTAGCGTTGTTGAGGTTTACTGTTCCGTTGCGAAGGTCGAGGTTCCCCTGGCCGATCAGGCCCGTTGCGCTTGTGGTCAGGACACCTCCGTTTCGGACGATGGTGCGCTGGGTGTTACCTGTGCCGACCACATTACCACTGACCACGAGGTTTCCCCGGGATTCTAAAGTCAGTCGCGATCCACCTGCAGTCATAGTGCCCGCCAGTTCGATCAGTCCAGTTCCCTGCGCTCTCAGGGTCTGTTGGGCCGTTCCGATGCCGCTGGTGATATTACCGGCGAGCAGCAAAGTGCTTCCGCTATCGTTATCGAGAATGATCGAGTTGTTCCCTGTGCCGTCGCCCAGGATAATTGAAGCGTTGACAGTCTGATTGGCAGTAACTCCTGCAGCGAGATTAATATCGCCACTGTCGTCTATCGTCAGCGTCTGGGCGTTGACCCCTCCGGAGCCTATCGTATAACTGGCTGCACCGGCATTGAACTGAATCACGCTGATGGTGACGCCAGCACCGAGATCAATCGTGGTGTTACTGTTTCCTCCATCGAGGAAAGTGGCGGTATTGCCGGTCCCTGGTATGCCACCACCAACCCAGTTTCCTGCCTCGTTCCAAACGGCTGATGTGTTTCCGGACCACGTGTCACTCTGAGCGCTGACGTTGGTTACCAGTGATAAGAATAGCGTAGTTAGTAATACAACAAAACTACGGCGGTGGAAGCAAGCGTTGGGCTCGTTCATCAAGGTTGCGGTGTTGTTTAGGTGGTTAAGTGAACTTTCCGAAGATAGTTAACTCTCCTTAATGACATGGTGGATTGTCGACATCATCCTGCCGGAATTTAGACACATGAAAAGCGAAATTTTGGGAAATATTCCAAATTCCGCCAAAAATGTTACCTTTTTCCCTGCTGTCGGGCGGGTTGGTGCACACGTGGACAGAACCCTCAGGCCAGTTGACACGAGGCTGCCAGGCGCCTGCGACATAGAATGATACAGAGTGTGCCTTAGCCGCCGTGGCTAAGTGCCGGCGAGGGCAGAGCCTCGCCGGGGAAGAAAAGTAAGCAGCCCAGCGATTGAGCGATTCCCGCCGGTATCGCGATATTATTCAGACTTTACCTTGCGGCGGCGGCGTGCCGCCCAGCCGAAGGCACCGAGTGCAAGGCTCATCAGAGCATAAGTGCTGGGCTCCGGAACCGCGGTGAAGGTCAGGACCACGTTGTTGCCGGAAGCTCCCACCGTGAACATGGAGTTGTGGGGGCCGCCACGGACCGTGCTGAAGAGCACTCCGTTGGAGTCCATCCAGTCCTCAGAGAAAATACTGAGGTTGCCGATGTTGGCGAGGGAAGTCGCGCCGGAATAGATGGTCCAGGTCTGGTCGGCATCCCAGAAGCTGTCGTTCCAATCCACCATTCCGCCATCGAAGTTCAGGTCGAGACTCGTGGCCGCGGCAAAATCGAGCGCGCCTCCGATGACAAACTGGTCAAAGTCGGTTCCCGGTGTGGCGCTGGAATTGTTGATAAGATCCCAGCTCATCGTAGCGGCACCGCCGGAGTAGGTGAGGTCACTGCTGAAACTCTGCTGGCCAGCGGAGCCGGTCGAGGCTGAGGTTCCAGCCACATGAGTGCCGGCGATATCCGTCGCACCGCCAATGGTGCCGGTTCCGCCGAGTGTGGCAGCAGCCGCAACGGTCACGTTGCCGGTGGCCTGTGAGTTGTCACCATTGATGAAGAGGCCGCCAGCTGAAACTGTAGTGGTTCCCTTGTAATTGGAATCTCCGTTGATGGACCAGGTGCTGTTTCCTTCGATCTTGCGAACGTTAAGTGTGCCAAGGCTGTCCCGAATCGCTGCCACGGAGGAAGCTCCGGTTGAGGTACCTTGGAGGGTGAGTGCTTTTTCACCGTAGGATGCGTTATTAATCACACCGAGGTGAAGATCGCTGTTGTTCGGGCTGTCATTCTCAAGGGTGATACCGCTGGTGGTAGGAGTGCCATGAGCTCTCGTGTCGATTGCGATAATACGATCACTGGAGACGTTGCCGGTGCCAACAAAGCGCATCGTGGTCTGGATGCCGTTGCTGCCAAGTCGGATCGTTCCGTTCTCGACCGTGGTCGGGGCACCGAGTGAACTGGCGCCGCCACCGACGTTACCCAGCGTATGGTAGGTGAGGGTAGAGCGTTCGAAGACAGTTTGACCGGTGTAAGTGTTGTTTCCGGAAAGCTCGAGGTTGCCGAAGCCGCCGGTCTCGTCTTTGAAGAGACCTCCACTTCCAGCCAGGTTCGCAGAAACCACCGTCGTCGTGCTGCTGTCCAGGTTGAAGTAAAAGCCACCGTTGGATGTGATTGTTCCGTTGGAGATGGTTGAAGCTCCTCCGGTCTTGACGAAGAAGTCGGTGGCCTGGTTGTTACCACCAAGATCCAGATCGGCATCACCAGTAATCTGGAGTTCACCGGTTCCGAAGGCATTGTCTGCTCCTGCGATGATCTCGCCTGTGGTGAGGCTAGTGGTTCCCGTCCGGGTCGAGGTGGCGTTCAAGGTAACGTTCCCGCCACCAGCAAAGATCAGCCCGCCGCCTCCGCTGCCGAGGCTGTTCGCAAGGGTGACATTATTGCCGCCGTTGTCGAACGTGCTCGTGGTGCCGGCCAGGTAACTGAGAGAGCGGGTGGAAAGATCGTCGGTGAATCCACCATTCAGTTGGAGCGTGCCTCCGGCAAAATTGAGGGTTCCGGTAGAGCCACCGATATTGTCAAGGTCGCCGATAAGAAGGATGCCTTCGTTGATCGTGGTGACATTGGATCCGCCACCGGCAGTGTTGGTGCCGCCCGTCAGGTTGAGCGTGCCGCGGCCTGACTTGGTAATGTTGGCGGAGGAAGTGAGGTTGGATCCAATAATGGCCTCCGTCACGATCGTATTGTCAGCCGAAGTCGGGTTAACGACGTGGAAGATGTATTCGCCTGAAGTCGTGGTAATACCATTATCAAACCCACCAAGAGTGGTGTCGTAGGTGTTACCCGAGGCCGTAGCGCCTGAGGTGGTGAAGAGCAGGCCACCACTGGTGATTTCCAGTGACTCACCGGCTCCGGCACCGCTCACGTCAAGTCCTTGAGTGGCATTGCCGTCGATGACCAATGAGTTGATCGTGGTGACTCCGGCTGCTGCACCAATCGACAGATTCCCGGAAAGGGCTTCGCGAACATTGCTGGTGGCACCGGCTGTTCCAAAGGTGTCGTACTCGCTACCAAGAGCTAAGGCCCGGAATCCATTCGCCACGTCATAGTGAAGGAAGGAATTCCCCACGGAGAGGTCATTGACGTTGTTGGCCAAGTCCTGTCCGATGGCCCATGGGATAATGGAAATGGTCGTCGTCCCGATAGCGCCGCCGCCGCCGATTTCATTGGCGGACTTGAAGCCAGCCTCCTGAGCATTGTCGATGAGCACTCGGGCTACCTGGGCTCCGCCGCCGGCATTACCAAGATCACGGCCCCTGATATTGAGGGTGGAATGATTGGTGCGGAGGACATTGTCGGCCTGGATGAACGGATCGTCACCGCCTGTCTTGGCATCGATTGAGATGTAGCTGGTGCCGCCAGCCACATTCAAAAGACCGATGTTCTCAGCATTGTTGCTGGCTTGGTCCGTGTCGAGATAGAAACCACGGATAATCGTTGAACCAGCGAGGGCACCGTCAGCGGAAATGAGAGTAACAGGCGCTGAATTGCCAATCATGTCACCTTCACGAGTGTTGCCCAGCTTTTCGAGCTCGAGCAGGCCGCCGTTTTGAACCGTCCATGAGGTGGCGGTGCGGGCGTCTGCCCGGAGATCCAGTTTCAACTGACCGCCATCGACGACAAAATCACCAGTGAAGTCATTCGTCATTTCGCCGAGCAAGGTCATGATGCTTGTTCCTGAAACCGTAACGGTTCCGTTTCCGACAAAGTCGCCAGCAAAGTCAGTGTTTCCGCCCGAGAAGTCGATATCAAGGTTGTGCCCATTAAGAACAACGCTGGCGACTTGGGACTGGAAGTCGGTGCGACCTCCGAAGAGGCGGCGAATACTTTCATCCGCTGTCAGCTCCCAGGTGGCATCGCTGGCATCGCTGAACACCACGTCGTGAAGCTGATTCAGGTTGCCTGCGGTTCTGAGGGTGCCTCCAAAGATGCTGACTCGCCCAGAGGAGGTGGTGGTTCCTGTGAAAAGGGTGGTGCCATTCCCGGTGAAGGTCAGGGCCTCCGACTCCCGAACGGACGAATTGAGTTCAAAAACTCCCGCGCCGTAATTGTGGATCACAATCTCATTACCGGCCGAATCAATCTTACCGCCAACGAGGCGCTGGGCTCCGGCAATGGCGTCGTCGGTGATCAGGATGCCGCCGGATTCAATGCCAAGCACACCACCAGCATCAATGGACACCGTGGAATTGGCGGCAGCGTCGAAACGCAGGCTGTCAATGTTCGCATCAAAGATGGAACCGAAATAACCGGCGGAGTCAGTCACATGATCTCCCTCTGCCCAGGTGCTGAGATCGTCCTTGGCAGTGCTGACGAGTCCAACGATATTACCGTTGGCAGCGTTGGTGGCGTTGCGTGCGAAGTAGACTTCGGAGCCGTCTTTCACGACGGCGTAGGCAATGTTGAGTTCGTTGTCGAGCAATCCGGAGGACGCGTTGTTAGTTTCATCCGTGATGATTCCGTTAGTTGCTGTCTGGGCGCCGGATGGCAGTTCGAAGCGGATGGTTCCGTCGGTCGCGATGCGTTCGATCTGGCCAAAGGTGATGGCGAGGTCACCCCCATTGCTGTTCAGCGTCATGACGTTGTGGCCGTCGCCGTCTCTGAGGCGGAGTTGATCGTTTCCTACGGCACCAATTAATTCGTTTACGGCGGAGGAGGCATGACCTTCTAGAGTGAGGGTGCCGCCTCGCATCTCAAGTTCGGATGAAGCGCCGTTGGCGATCTTCTGGTTGATGTCGTTGGTGTAGTCGAGGATGACGCCGCCTTGAACGAGTCTGAAACGCCCGGTTGACGTCCAACCGTTGTTGTTACCGGACAGGGTGACGGTTCCGGTTCCGAATTTATCGGTGTTGGCGTTTCCGGCTCCCGTGATCAGGTTTGCCGAGATGCTGCCTCGGTAGAGATCAACGTTATCGCTCGTGATCGAGCCGTTGCCGGTGATGATGCCGATCCGGTTCGGGGACTGCAATCCGAGGATCAAGTCCATGGTCGAGTCACCAAAATCGAATCCGTTGGTGTTGAAAGTTCCCACATTGGTAGGATTTCCTCCGTCAGTTCCAACCCGAAGTTGGCCGAGGTTCGTCGCTGCGTTATCCGCATTCAGGTTGATGGTGGCCCCGTTGTAGACTCGCAGTTGAGACCCGCCATCATTAAAGGCAAGAATTCCGGTTCCATCCAGGTTAAGGATGGCGTCGTTTGTCTGCACGAACATGTTGTCTGCGACCGTGACCGTATTTCCTGAGAAGGTCCATTCACCACCGTTGACTGTGACATCAGCCGCAGTCCCGCTTTGGGTGTAGCCGCCGGTAAGAATACCGGCACCAAAGGCATTACCTTCGAGGACAAGCTTGTTTCCGCCTGAGGTGTCAGCTCCGGTAATGGCACCTGTGAAAGTGATGGTTTCCTTAACGCTGGTGTTTCGGAAAGCGTCGCCATTGGTACGAAGTTGTCTCGTCGTGCCGATCGTGAAGGAATCGGTCAGGGTGAGGTTGTTGTCATCCCAGCCCTCGAAGTAGATCGCATCGGTTGAGGTCTCTGCAATGTTGTTACTCAGCGTCACGTTGGCAGAGGTGCTGATGCGGCCACCGGCGAAGTCAATGTTGCCACTGCTGATCGCGTTAACATCGTCGATCCGGAGCGTGGTGCGTTCGAGAATGGTATCACCGTAGGTGTTGTTGCCAGTCAGGTGAGTGACGCCGTTGGTGCCGCCCCAGGAATTGTCACCGATGGTGAGATTGAAACTGCCTCCGTTGATGTCGCCGGAGAACGTTGCCACGGTGTTGATATTGTCTCGAGTCGAGATAATGGCGTCGTTTAGGAGAGTGATGTTTCCTGACTGGTTATACTGCGTATTGCCGACGCCATTGGTGGCACCGTCGTTGAGGAAAATTCGGAGGGAACCCACACTGTCAGCATCACCGAGGGTGAGGGTACCGGTGTTGTTGACGATGAAGGTGCCGGGATCACTGCCCTGACGGTCCAGCTGAATTTCACCACGAGCGGTCAGGCTGCCGGCGCGTGCGATTGTGATATCGCGGTCAACCCAGTTGACAGTTTCTCCGCCGACACCTTCGATGATGACGCGTCCTTCTTCAAAGGAGATGTCACCCTGGGTTTGGACGCCAACTCCGGTGGTGTTGCGGTTGTAGAAGACAGAGCCGGAGGTGAAGGAAATGTTGCCGGTAAAGCCGCTGGTGTCTCCATTGAAGAAGGCAGCGCCGTTGACCTGGTTGTTGGTGCCAGTGTCAGCGTCACCATTGATTGTGAGTGATGAGGATCCTGTCAGATCACCCGTGAGAGTGACGTTTCGGGCTGTGCTGGCGTTGGTATGGTCATGGGCGTCAATACTGGAATCCGCAGTGACGGAGACATTGCCGCTCAAAGTCCGGTTTCCGCCCTGAACCCCAAGTGTGCCGCCATTGAGTTGTAGGGGATTGGCAGGAGTGCTGACAGAGGTGTAGAACTCACCGCCGGTATCGACTCGAACTGTGGCGGGGTTAAGTCCAGTAAGGCCGTTGGAGTTGCTGAGGCGCAGCGTTCCATTGGAACCGTTGCCGACAATAATGGTGCTGTTCCCGCTGGAATTGTATCCCGGGTCTGCTGCGGCCGTGATGTTCACTTCGCCATCTCCGGCGACCGTGGCATTGGCGTCGCCCTGAAGTCCGCCGGAAAGGGTCAGCGTGGAATTGCCGTGGGCAACGTTCCAGGTTTGATCCGCGCCGATATTGAGCGGAGCGGAAATAGTAACGCTGGTGATGTTGCCGGTGGTGATGGCGATACCATCGGTAGAACTGGTAGGAGCAATATCGAGACGGTTCGTGCCCGCGATGGTGACGTTGCCGGGGGTATTGCCGGAAGCGGTGCTCTCTTCAAAGGTAAGGGAGTTGAGACGGATGTTTTGATCCAGGGTGGTGTTGACGCCTGCGCTGCCGTTAAAATTGTCAGCGATGAAGAATACGTCATTTCCAGCGCCCGGCACTGCGGTACCTGTGGTTCCGGCCTTATCAGATGACCAGTTCGCTCCAGTCCAGTTGCCACTAACACCACCATTCCAGAAAACATTTCCGGTGAGCAAGTTGCCTGCCGTGATGCTAACCAGATTGTCGGTCTGATTCAGAGTGATGTTGTCGTATCCGGAGGGTGTGGTTCCCAGCACGTAGGTGGCACCGCTTAGACCTCCGCTGCCGGGCGCACTCAGCAGATTGTAGGTGTTTCCGCTGAGCATTCCGAGGTCAGTGATGTTCAGGGTAACCGTGTTGGAAGAAGCGGCCGCATTGGCGGCGATCGTCAGGGTGTCCGTATTGGAAGCGCCGGCCTCGAGGTCGAGCGTAACGTTGCCGCTCGCACCCAGTGAGAGGGTGGTCAGGGCATTCAGGTCATCACCGGCAGAGTTGACGAGATCCAGTGTGCTGTTTGCCGCATCGACTTGCACTGTGATGATATTGCCCGGGTTGGTAATACCTCCATTGAGCGCCAGTTCAACTCCAGTTCCGATCACGCTGAGTTCATTGGTTCCCTGGACTTCGGTTTGAATGATGAGGGAACCTCCGCTGACGCGAGTGGCACCTTCATAGGTTAGGGTGACATCCTGATCGAGGATCGCAGTCTGGTTGCCGGCCTTAACAATACTGAGGGTTCCGGTGCCGGTATCGGTAAAAGTCGTGCGAGCCGTCTGGTTGCTGATGTTCACGGCGCCGTCATTGGCACCAAAGGTGAGAGTCGAGTCCGTGCTGCCACTGTTATCAAAGACGGCAAAACCCTCACCCTGCGTGGTGACGGCATTGATCGTGTCATCGTTACCATTCAGGTCAAAGGTGGCGGTTTCCGTGGATTCCGGATCAAAGAGGAAAACACCCATGGTGTCTCCATCGGTGGTGTTGCCTTGGAAGACATTGCTTTCCGCGAGTCGGATCGTTCCATTGTCCAGAGTGACAACACCGCCATTGAGATCGTTCCCGCTATCGGCCTTACCGAGAACGAGAACGCCGTCCCAGTTCTTGGTGATGTTGATGTTTCTGGTAGTCGAGGTGGAGACACCGCCGAGGATATTAGTCGTACCGGTGCCGTTCATGGTGAAGGTCCGGTTGGCACTCAACGCGTTGGCCTGGATTTCACCCTGGAAGGTGAGTGACTTGCCATTCTCGGTCGTGATGAAGTTGTTGAGGGACCAGTTGGTGTTGCCCAGCTTTGAAACAACAGGATCGGAAAAGGTGATGCTGTAATCACCTTTGAAGCCAGGGCCCGTGTTGTTATCGATGTCGATCGCGTTCGTGATGGTGCGATCGGCTCCATGGGCAAACAGGATACCGTTGTTCATTGAGAGGGGACCTGTTCCGAGAGCCGTGTCGCTGCCAACCCCGAGGGCTCCGGCATTGAGGTGCGTTTTACCGTTGTGGGTGTTGTTACCGGTCAGGATCCAGGTAGCGCTGCCATCGACAAACACGTTGAGGCGATCCTGGCTATTCGATCCTCCGGGACCGTCAACGAGGTCGCTGGTGATCATGTTGTTACCCGCGTTATTGCCTCGCAGATAAAGTCGGTTCTCTTCGTTGCTGTTACCGTTGGCCAACTGACTCGTGTCGACGTTAGTCAGGATGAGGGCTCCCGTGCCGCTTGCATAAATTCGAGGTGCCGCATTGCCGTTGTCGTTATCGTTAGCGGTGAGGCGGATAAGGCGGTCACTGGTTTCGCCAGCACCGATGTAAACGAGCGAGGTGCCGTTGTTTCCGTTGTGATCGAGCGTGATCGCTCCGGCGGTGGTGTTGGCACCAACGGTGGAGCCAAGGCTCGAATTTCCGGCGATGGCGCTGTTACCGAGAGAGTAGACGATGAGCTCGCCATCGTTGACGCGAGTGGCGCCGGTGTAGCTGTTGTCAGCGGAAAGGACCAAGGTTCCGGCGTTCACCTTGGTCAAGTTACCGGAACCACTGATGACACCGGAAATGGTGACGAAGTCGCCAGCGGTGGCGGCGTTGTCATCAGTGCTGACGGTTCTCGTGGCGCCATTCAGGTCAATGTTGGTGGCGAAATCGAGTTCCGCCATGGACTCATCACTGTTGAGGAGCAAAGTTTCGCCGGTGCCTTCGAAGAATCCTCCCGTTCCCCAGGTCACGTTATTTCCACTGCCCGGGTTGAGAGCGACGGTAAGCTTCGTGTCGTGCGCGGCAAAACCAGTGTTGGTGGTGTTACCCAACGTAATCGTTCCCACACCGGCGGTGATGTTGCCGGAATCCACCAGGTTACGGCTGAAGGTTCCTGAGCTGAGCAGTTGACCTCCCTGGATAATCAGGGCGCTGTTCGTAGGGAGGGAGGAGCCGTCAACGGCACCAAGGCGCCCACCGGCGATGGTGGTGTTGCCAGTGTAGGCATTGAGAGAATTCGCTAGAATCCAGACACCGGTGCTATTCTTAAGCAGGTGGGTGCGGGTAGACCCAGAAGGGTCGACAATCCGCGGGCTGAAGGTGTTGTCACCCGTGCTGCCGCCGGAGAGGCGAAGGGTTTGGTCAACGGCTTGAGCGCCTGCCGTGAACTCAAGCTCTCCGGTATTACTGAAGACCACGCTGGCGGCATTCACACCATTGCTGTAAATCGCGGCACCACTGTTCGCGGCGGTACCACCGAAGGTGAAAAGTCGGTCGGTAGCGACGGTCTCGCGTCCGTCGTAGTTGATGCCACCCAAGTCATTGCTGGCGCTGGCGCCTGAGAAGATGAGGCTGCCTGCATTGTCGGCCACGTTGCCTCGACCAATGCTGCTGTCCTCTCCAATATTGGCCAGTTTCTGGACAGAGAGGAGGCCGGTGCCGAGGATTGTCGTAGAACCGGTGTAGTTGCTGACCCCATCAAACTGGGCATCGCCGTTGCCACCGGTTTTGACGACGCTGATGACACCCGCGGTCTCGTTGATGCTACCGCTGAAGGTGCCGCCACCACCGTTGTTGCCAATGGTTACGGTGACATCACCACCGGTGTTAAGCAGGGTGCCGCCTCCCTGGAAGTTGCGGAAGTTCACATCGTTGCCGCCGATGTCGAGGGTGGCCCCTGTGCTGATTTGGGTATTTCGGTTAGCGAGCGAAGCGCCGGACTTCAAAATCGTGGCGCCTTCGTTGAAGACGTTCTGGCCTTCGTTGTCCATGTTGCCTCCGATGACCAAGGTGCCGGCACCAACCTTGATGAGGCTGCCGTTGCTATTTGAAGCGATATTGGAATCCAGAGTGAGGAAATCGGAAGACTGGTCGACCCGGATGATGAGATCGCCCGTGCCACCGGTCGTGATGTCTGCACCGGTAATCGTGGAATTGGAGCCGGAAACAAGAATACCGCCATCAACATTGGCGCCGCGCTGGATCGTGATCGTTCCATTGGCGGTGAGAGTGTGGTCACCTCCGGCAAAACGCAGGGTATTGACGGTGATGCCACCATCAGTGAAGCTGGCGGTGATATTGTTGTTCTGACTCGCCGTGAGTCCGGTCGACGCATTGGCAAAGTTGGCGTCGGTTCCATAGATGGGAGCACGAATAGCGGTGTTGTTTCCAGTGATGAACGCGTAGTCCGCGCCATTGTAGAAAACGCCGGCGTTGTAAATGTTGGCCGTGCTGCCGGTGTAGTTGCTGATCGTAACTTCCGAATTGCCAGCGCCGGAGGTGACGAAGTTGATGGTGGCGTCATTCTCGGGTGACTCAATGGCAGAGAAAGTGAGGGTAGCATTACCGCCCGCTCCGGAGATCACTTCAACAGTGTTGGAACCGTCACTGGCTTTGAGGGATCCTACCAGTTCCACGTTGTCCTCACCATCATTGCCCATGAAGGTGAGGGAGCCGCCCGTGTTGAAGCCTTCCTCAAGGCTGTTCAGAACGAGGAAGTGAATGCGGGAGCTATCGTTGATGACGCTGGTGTTGGAAGCGTTGCCGCGAAGCTTCAGGTTACCGTGGGCGATGCGAGTTTCACCGGTGTAGGTGTTGTTGCCAGTCAAGACCCAGGTGCCGGTTCCATCTTTGTGGAGGCGGGTCAGGTTGGTGCCGCTGTTGTTGGAGATCACCCCGTTGATGGTGTTATCGGCTGTATTAGTTCCCGTAAGGACGAGGTCCTTGGTGCCGCCGCCAGTGGCGTTAAAGTTGCCGTTAAAGGTGACTCCAATGTTACCGGACTGGCTGGCCCGGATCATCGCGTCTCCAGTGGTTCCGGCGAGCTCTACGATTCGGTTGGTGGTCAGGTTGGCTGCATTGGGGGCGATGGAAGTGCCGATGTGAAGGATGGGTAGCTCCGTGCTCCCGGTGCCGAGCGTACTATCGCCTATCCTGAGATCCTGGGTTGAGGCACTGCCTCCGATCGAGCCAAAGTCAGTAATAGCCAGGGTGCCGCCGTTGAGGTCGATGATGTCGGCGTAGGTGCTCTGATTGCCGAGGACGGTGAGAACACCAATGCCGTCCTTCTCAATGGTCTTGTTCCCGGCGTTGTTGGCGAGAATGTTACCCGTAATGATGGTGTTACCATTGTCTTCGAAGCGGAATAGGCGGCTACCCGTATTCGGGTTGTTCCAGAAGTCACCGTCAATGGTCAGGGTGCCGCCTCGAAGGCGGTTGAAGATATCGGAGTTGGCGTTACCACCGTTCACGGTGTAGTCACCAATGGTGACGTTGAAGCCGTTCCGCCCCCAGAAGACGAGGTCGCGGTTCTCCTCGAAAACCACATTGCCGAAGGTGAGTGTCTGGTTGATGACCTGGCTCCCAGTGCCGAGCGCGTGATCCACCAGGATTTGGCCATTGCTGCGCTGGTATACGTTTGCCGGAGCGCCCCCGGAAAGGATGGAAGGGGAGTCCATGAGGACTTCAAGAAAACCTCCGTTGAAATCGAGAGGTGATTCGTTGACCCCTGCACCGGTACGATTGCCGAGAACATTCTCGGAAATGATTCGAATACCACTTTGCTGAAAGGAGGCGCCGTTGATTCGAATTCGGCCGGTGAAAGTGGCATTGGAAGGATCAAGAAGAAGGACACCGCCGCCTTGCTTGGCGATGGAGCCGTCTCCAGTAAAGGTTCCGGTGAGCGCATAGTTTCCGACGGAGACATCATTGACTCCACCGAAATCGTTGAATTGGTTTCGAGCGGTTCCGGTGGCTCCCGCGGTGCTGAATGTTCCTGCAAAGGTCAGGTCGCCGACCACAGAGGTGGTTCGCGAATTGTTGTTTGCCACAATGGCGTTTACGGTCCCCTGGATCGTGTTGTTGCCAAAGCTGAGAATGGAGTGGCCGCGGTCTGAAATCGGGCCGCGGCCGCGAATGTTGATATTGCGAGTGATCGTGATGTCGCCATTGGTGCCGTCGAGTACCAGCGAACCACCGTTGGCGCCACGAGTTGAAGAACCGTTGATCAAAATGGTCGAGGTATCGGCGCCGAGAGCGGAAGCATCCGTGATGACAACCGTGCCATAGTCGATATTGGTGGTTCCGGTGTAGGTGTTGTTTCCATTGAGGCGGATGGTGCCACCACCGGTAACCCGGAGGCCATCCGTGCCGCTGATGACAGAATCGATCGTGGCTGACTCCGTAAAGGCGCTGTCAATCACTGCGTTTCCTGACAGAATGATATTGTTTCCGGAGAGGACGTAGCTGGTACCCTCGAACTCGATTGAATCTGCCGTGGCATTAGCGGGAAGGACAATATCGCCCGTCGTATTTCCCGATGCGTTGGCGGGAAAGATCGCGACGTCGCCTGCTCCCGGAACCATTCCACCTTGCCAGTTGTCAGAGTCGTCCCAACTGACTCCGTCACCACCACCGCCGGTACCCAGCCAGACAATATCCGCAGCATAGAGCGGCACAGTTCCAAAGGAGAGTCCTAACACGGCAGCTGACACGGCAACCAGTCGCAACGAGGCCAGTAATTTGCTGCATATAGAACTAATGGATCTAACAAGACGGTTCATGGTGGTGGCTGATTATCGAATGAGCTCCCGCAGAAGGGCAGAAAACCAACGTCAGAAAATCAGGGCGCCGTCCGGCGCGTATCCTGCACCGTGGCGCGTTTTGAAGTCCCCGTTTTCTTACGTCAATTCAAGAACTCGCAAGAGGTTTAAACGCAATGAGTCGCGATCTTGCTAGTTTTCGCAGTGAGCGCCAAGCAAAAAAATAGTCGCCAAATTGATGGCCCGTGAATGGACTCGATTTGGAATCTTTCTGCAAAAAGTGGCGCGCTCCTTTGAGGCGTTATCGTCACCAACTCGGATGAAGCCCCCACTAAATGGGGGGAGGGAGAAGATTTAACCGGGAAAGGATCAGGCAATTCTCGAGATTGGGTCAGGTGACGAAAATGCGCAACGAATGGAAAACCAGGACATATCAGGGTACAAAAATTGCCCGAAAAGATAAATTAGGGAGGTTTTCTCTATTTGCAGGCCAAATCGATGAGCGCGGCTCCGGCGGGCCTGATTCACAAGTCCGCCGGTGGGGGGGGAATGGGCAAACGCAGGAGAGGCCTGGCCGTAGGATATTATTGAACCCTGCGCTTGCGGCGGCGGCGTGCCGCCCAGCCGAAGGCACCGAGCGCAAGGCTCATCAGAGCATAAGTGCTGGGCTCGGGGATGGCGGACAGTTGGCGCAGGTAGATGCCTCCATTGGTGTCTGTGCCGGCGATATTGTCAGCAAAGATGCCGAACGCCCCGCTCTGGAAAAACTGGTTGTTGGTTGCCGCGGAAGTGTCGTAGGTCACGTTGAAGGTGGGCAGGGCTCCGCTGATGGTGCCGTCGATAATTTCCCACTCGTTGACGCCGCCACCGGCATTCCAGAAGGCCGCATCAAAGTCGACCCCGGCTCCGAAAGTGATTTCGAGGTCAAAGTTGGAATCAAAGGTGACGCTTCCACTGTTGTTGACGACGAACTGGTCAAAGTTGGTTCCCGGAGTCGCCACGGAGTTGGAGACGAGGTCCCAGGCCAGGTTGGCGCCATTTGCATAGGACACGTTACCAGCAATGGTCTGCACGCCGACCGAGCCGGCATCGATGGTGGCACCGGCGTGGTGGGTGCCGTTGGCACCTATGGTGAGGGTGGAACGAGTGGCGAGGTTGGCGCTGTTGCGGCTGGTAGAGTTATCGGCGAAGAGCGTACCGGAGCCTCCAAGGTTGGCAGTCCCGGCGCCGGTTCCAACGGTGACATTGCCAAAGCCGACGCCGCTACCGGCAGTGTTATTCACCAGCAAGGTTCCGGCGGTAACGTTGGTGCCGCCGGAATATCCATTGGTGCTGCTGCTGTTCCCGCTGAGTTGCCAGGTGCCGCTCGTGTTAACATCCACGGCAACTGTCTGATTGCCATCGAAGGTCGTGGTGCCGTTATCGAGGATTGTTCCCTGGATTTGGTTGATGCCACCAGTGTAATTACCAGCGAGTGTCAGGGTTCGAGCCTGGATCCGATTAGCGGTGCCGTTGTTTTCCACCTGGCTGAACTGGGAATTGGTAAAGACCAAAGCCCCCGTGCCGTTGTTCTCAATCGTGCCGCCAATGCCAGGATCGGTGTGGGCGTTGGAGAACCAGAAATTACCGACCTGCACCCTCCTGTTGGTGGAGTCGCCGCTGCCGGTGTAAAGCAGGGTGCCGAACTGGTTGTTGTTGCTGGTGAGGCTGTTGTTGGCATTGACGCCAAGGATGATCTGGCTACCCGCGCCTGCGTGGCTAGCCTCACCGATATCCCCGATTGAGGCCACGGAAACAATACCACCAACTACGAGGTTGCCAGTGAAATTATTGGCCGCATTGGCGAGAACCAAGGTGCCTTGTTCATCGAAATCGGTCCCATCCTTGTAGGTGGAGCGTCCAAACACATGTGTGCCGCTGATTTTTCCGGTCACGGTCAGCACATCATTTCGACCCACATCGAATCGGAAGGCAGTGTCAGTGCCTTCCGAGTTAAGAATGGATCCGGAGAGTTCCCCGTTATTGGCAGTAGCCCCTCCATTATCAAGTCGAATGATCTTCGTGTCATTGTCGCCAATAAAGAAGTTGTTAGCGATATTCAAGTTGTTGGCATCAAGATCGAGAATGGGATCCCGCTGCTGATTTCCGGTAGTGTTAGTGGCTTCTATCGTGATAAGGCCGGTGCCCAGCGCGTTTTCATTGGTAATGCTGAGTCGGTTTTCACGGAGCAAAGTGCCCCCCGTAAAGGCGTTATTCCCACTGATGGTAATTGAATTCTGGGTCGCGTCATTGGTTGTGTCGTCATCGCCCACGACAAGCGAACCATTGCCAATAATTCGGGAGGAGAGAACGACGTCGTTTCCACCGGAACCCGTCGAGGCATCACCGTTTGCAATGGTGAGCGCGCCATCGACTGTGATGTTTCCGCCGGAGATATTGTAATCGTTCGTCGGATCTTCAGGGTTGATTGTCATATTGCTGACACGGACGTCCTGCTGAAGGACAACGGTGACGTTGCCTGCGGCGGAATCACTGAAAATGACGCTGTCGCCGTCGAAGAAGAGCTGGTCACCTTCATTCCAGTTGTCAGTTACCCCCACGTCCCAGAAAGTCGGGTTGGTAGCATTGCCGCCAAGCCAGGTCCTTTCTGCATATCCGGCGTCAAAAGTGATCGCGGTGGTAGTGAAAGCGAGGCCGGAGCCAGCAGCGCGGGCGGACACGGTGGGAGCGTTAATGGTGGTGAACTTGGAAGTGTCACTAAAGCCCACATTGTTGCCAACGCCGTAAACAATGACATCGAAGGGGCCGGTCCCGCCGATACCCTGCAGATCAATGGTCACATTGGCACCGGTAATTGCGCTCAGATCAAATTGGCCTGCCCCGGTCGTTCCCAGGGCCTCTGTCGTTGACCCGTCTACGACGATCGTATGGGTCGGCCCGCTGAAGACGATATTTCCAGTAGTAGTACCTTCACCACCGAGATTCGCGCCAGCCGCCACGGTGATGTTGGTGGCATTGGTACCGTTGATGTTGAGGAGACCAGCGTTGACGGAGGTGTTTCCGGAAAAGGTGTTCGCGTCGCCAAGCAGGGTAACGGTATTGGTACCGGTCTTGATGAGGCCGACGGTGCCGTTGCCCGCCGTGTTGTTGTCGAGGATGTCTCCAAGGATCTCAATGTCGCTGGTGCCGCCCAAGGTGAGATCACGATTCACGGTGACCGCCGTTCTGGCCTCATTGAAGCGGCGATTCCCTCCTGAGACGGTTCCGGTGATTGTCAGGACTCCAGTACCATTGTTGATGATGGCTCCGCCCCCGGTCCTCGTTGCAGCCGCATTGTTGTCGCCGATCCGGAATTCGTCATTCAAGGTTTCTCCAGTTCCGGTGTAATAGAGGTCGCCGTCCGTGTTGCTGTTACCGAGTTGCACGTCCCCGGTCCCCAAGGCTCCAAGGTTGGTGACAATGACAGATCCGTTGGTGATCGTGAGCTGTCCATAGGAGTTGTCAGTGGCTGACAAGCGCAGAGTGCCGGAGCTGTTTTTCTGGACCGTGCGTGTGTTGGTGTCAGAGGTGATCGTCCCGGTCACGTCCATGTCGATGGCTAGACCGGTTGCCGTGTCCACTGTGCGGCCGGCAGCACCGGTATTAAATGCGCCAAGGGTCAGGGTACCACCGTTGGTCCTGACGTCAGCGGAAACCGTGGAGGTGATGTTTTCTTTTCCGGAACTGCCGATATTATTGCTAATCGAGCGACTGTTAAGGGACCCACTTGTACTATCACCATTCAAAATCACCATTCCTGTCCCGACACTATCGACGAGCGACAGGGTGGAGATAGTATTAACGTTGACGGTATTGCCGTTACCAAGGACGATGTTTTCATGGACGTTGACGATTTGCCCGTTGATATCCAATTGCACGTCAAAATCAGACCACGTGGCGTTGTTGCGCTGCTGGATGAATACTCGACCGTTACCGAGTGTTTCCCCGTTGGTCAGAATGGTGTTTGGGGTTTGAAAGAAGAAACGGTCGTGTTCGGCATTCGTTAATCCGAGACTCAAGGAACCGTCTCCCTGGGTGGTGATGTCACGCAAGCCATTATCATCAGCCAAAGATCCTCCGGAAATAATAAGCCTGGGTGCGGTAGTCTCAGAGACGTTTCCGTTAATGGTCCAGATCCGGTTGCCGTTGATGCGCATATTCACATCGGTGATCGATGCAGCGGCGTTCTCCTTTCCGGCCGTTCCATCGTTGTATGTAATGTTGTTGAGGAGTAGGTTGCCGCCACCTACGCTGTTGATGAGACTGCCCTGATACTGGTTGTTTCCAGTGATGTTGGATGTGTCCGTGCTGCCAAAAGTCAATCCGGTGATCTGAGCGTCGAAGCCGCGGAGATCCACGACACCTTCGTCGCCTTGCGCTGTATCTGCGTTGTTACGGGTGTTTATGGCAAGGAAGTCGAGGTTGCTACCATCGCCACCCAGGGCTGTGTTGCTACCGATCAAAAGCGTCGTATGCTGGACACTAATGGCACCTGCATTGTTATTGCCCGTCAGAAGTATGGTGCCGCCGTCATCGATACCGTCTCCCGTGGTGCCGCCGACTTGGTTGTCACGGTCCCGGAAAGTGATGTCGCGATCACTTCCATCGTTGAGGAGATCACTATTGATGGTGAGTTCCGCCTCGTTTGCTGCAAGATTCGGATTTTCCTGGATAATAAAGGTTCGGTTAGCCCCGGAAATGGTGACATTGCCTCCGTTAATGAATGCCTGGTTGTCATTCACGCTGTCGGGTAAATAGCTGATACCGGTGAAGAGTTGCAGCGTCTCGCCGGCAGCGATGTTGATGATGGCATCTCCATCCGCCTGAGTAAGATCACCGAAGGTTAATGTGCTTCGAAGAGTAGAGTTACTGTTGTTGAGGTTGAGAGTTCCCCAACGGTTTACGAAGTTTCCGCTACCCAGGCGCCCATTGGCACCCTCGACCGTGAGAACCGACCCATAGCGTAGGTAGGTTCTAACCTTGTTTGACGTATCGTCCCGGGTCACTGCGGCATTGCCGGACAAAGTCATGTTGGCGCCGGCGAGAAAGATGTCCAGACGGTCAGCGTTTACAGCCCCAACTCCGTTGTAGTAGATATCTCCGGAGATATCAATGCGGTCGAGAGTGGTGTTGAATCCTCCGAAATCCATCCTGACAGTTCCTGAGCCGCCTGTCGGGGCAATCAGGTCACCGGCCAGTAGGAGCGTGTTGCTGTCAGTATTGTTTAGGTTCGTGAAGGTATTGGTCGTTGCCGTGCCGTCACCCAGGACGATATTTGCCGAGATGATTTGGTTGACATCGACGGTGGCATTAACGGTCACATCCCCATTATCGGCCAAGTCGATGGTGCCGCCGGTCGCGCCAAGGTCGTATGAAGTAGAGCCATTGCCACTGAAAATAATATCACCCACGCCCACATTGCCCGAGATGGTGACGTTGCCGTCTCCGGTTCCTGGAGTGACATTGGTGTCAAACGTGGCTGATTGACCGTCAACATTTCCCGGAACTGTATCGTTGGTCCAGTTGGTAGCGGTGCCCCAGTCGCTGGAGGTGTTTCCAGACCAGGTTTCACTTTGAGATAAAACACTGGAAGCGGTGGCTAGTAGTAAAAGAACTAGAAGGGCTTTAGCTACTCGTTGTGGTGAGACTTTTGGTGTCATACGTGGCGGTCTTGAATCAACACCCGTCCACAAAACCTTTAAGAAAACTTAAAGGTTTAGGCACAGGATCTTCCTCTTTTGCCACAAACTACGTCTACGTAAAACGAAAAAGTGAGATTATTTTCTCGATGGGTAACTCAAATGGGGGGGGGGCGGCTGCCGAAACTGACAGCCGTTAGGGGGGGCGGTAGGAGCGATAATCACAGCCGGTTCGTATTCTCTGTGCCGAGGGGATTATTGGTTCGCGGCGTGGCCTCGGCGCTTGCGAGTCACCCACCCGAAGGCAGCGAGCGCGAGGCTCATGAGAGCGTAGGTGCTTGGCTCGGGGATGGGGGCGATCTGGCGTAGCCAGATACCCGAATTGCCGGTGGCAATGCTGTCATCTAAAATCTGGAACGCGCTGCTGTTGAAAAATTGATTATTCGATGCGGCTGAGACGTCAAAGCTGACGTTGACGGTTGGCAGTCCGGCGGCCAGCGTTCCGTCTAGAATCTGCCACTCATTGACTCCGGCCCCGTTGTTCCAGAAGGTCGCATCAATATCGACGCCGGATCCGAAAGTAATCTCAAGATTCAATGCGCTGTCGAAAGAAATGGTGCCTCCGTTGTTCACAATGAATTGGTCAAAGTCAGTGCCGGGATTTGAAGTTGAGTTCGCCACGAGATCCCATGCCACCGTTGCACTATTGCCGTAGGAGAGATCGGCGCTGATGGTCTGCTGACCAACAGATCCAGCTGCCGCCGAGGTTCCTGCGCTGTGAGTCGCGCCGGCATTGATGGTGGTGTTGCCGCCAATCGTACCAATACCGCCAAGTGTCGGAGTATCAGAGCCGGCTCCAACAGTAACGTCTCCGATCGCGCCGCTGTTGTCTCCGTTAATGAAGAGGGCCGTGCTGTTCCCGGTCACTGTCGTGTTTCCGGTGTAGGTGTTGGTTCCGCCGAGTGCCCACGAGCTGCCGTCGACGGCCACGCTAAGAACTTCTTCAGGGTCGACTCCAGCGGTGCCGTCGGTGGCGTTGTTGTTGACAATAGCGCCGTCAATTCGGTTGCTGCCAGAGCTTCCGTCGTAGGTTCCTCCCAGGGTTAGCGTGCGGGCGTCCAGGGTAGCGAGCGCTTCACTGTCCTGGATATTGAAAGCACTGTTCGTGAAATTCAGCGCACCTGTTCCGTTGTTGCGAATTCGTCCGCCGCCGCCGTAGCCCGCGCCATCGGTGAACCAGCGATCACCGATCTGGACCTGGCGGTCGGTGGAGTCTCCGGTGCCGGTATAGGTGAGGGTGCCCGTAAAGCTCCGCATACCCAGTTGGATCTTGTTGCCGGCACCAGCGTGGCTGGCAACCCCGGCATTCTTGATGCTGGCGACATTCGTGTTACCGCGATAGGTGGTGAGCCAGCCCTTAAAATCATTGTTCGCGTTGGAAAGAGTGACGTTACCGAAGCCGATATTGTGAAGGCCGCCAATGCCGGTGATTTTTCCCTGATAGTCGATGGCCCGAGCCGTCGTATTGGGGTCGAGGCGGGACTCGTATTGGCCCTGTTCATCGGTGGTCAGGGTTCCGGTCAGCGTTTTCAGGGAGTTGTTGATCGATTGAATCGTTTTGGAGCCTCCCCCATTGGTGAAGTAAAAATCGTTCGCGACGTTGGTGGCCGATCCAGTCAGCTGGAGAACGGGATCCTGGTTTTCGCCACTATTGCCGCTACCCTGGTTGTCATCGCTCAGGGTGACAAGGCCGGTTCCGAGTGCGTTATTATTTGTGATCTGAATGTTGCGCTCCTGAATCAGGGTGCCGCCAGTGTAGGTGTTATTGCCAGCAAGGACGAGGAAACCGGCTGTATCTCTTGCGCCATCGTCCCCATTGCCCTTGACGACCATCCCGTTACCACTGATGACGTTGTTGAATCGTACATTGCTGTTGCCGGAGATGAGCAACTGGTCCTCGATGGTGATCTCGCTGCCGCTGAAAGTGAAATCCACCGTGTCTGCCTGCACATCGATCTTATTGGGCGATACAGGGACAGTGACGTTGACGGTTCGTGTTGTATTGCCGCCCGCGCCGCTGTTGGCATCGTCAAAAACGACAGTATCGCCGTTGTAGAACTGCATGTCTCCTTCGACCCAGTTGGTGTCGCTGGCACCCCCTTCATTCCAAGTCGTGTTCCCGCTGTTCCCGTTCCAGGTGCGAGTGGCGAAGCCGAGATTGACGAAAAGCTTATCCCCGTCGTCCTGGAGCGTGGTGGAACCGCCCCGAGCACTCGTTGCGGTATCACCTGTGACTGCAGAATTAAAGTTGGCAAAGGTCAGGCTGCCGTTAGACCCGAGGGTTCCGGCATAGTCGAAAACAATGATATTGCCGTTCACATCTCCTCCTTTGCCATCCAGTGAAACGGTAATATTCGCGCCGCCGCTGAAATTCGAATCGCCAGAAACGGTAAAAGCCTCTGGGGTCGAAGCATCGACAAAGAGCGTGCTGTTCCCGCCGAAGGTGGCATTACCTCCTATCTGCGCATCGCCTCCGAAGCTGGCGTTGGCAGCAATATTCAAGTCGCCGGGAAGGCTGGTGCCGTAAAGATCAAGGCGGCCTTCCTGCACATCAGTGTCGCCTGTGTAGCTGTTGTCTCCCAAGAGGAACCACGAACCGGAGCCGGTCTTGATCAATCCGAGGGTCGGTGCAGAAGCATTCGTAGAGACGTCTCGGACAAGCCCGTTGATGGTGTTTCTGCCAGTGTTGTTGCCGCCCAATGTCAGGGTCCGATCAGCGAGCACATTGGCATTCTGGTTGATGAAGAATTCGTCGGTGAAAGTGAGGACTCCAGCACCGTTATTCAGGATGGTGCCGCTACCGGTATCTTCGACCTTGGAATTCGCCACGTTGGTGTATTCGCCAATCTGGAAGCTGAGTCCGAGAGATTGGTCGGTAGTGGCCTGGAATTCGAGGATCGCGTTGAGGGTATTGTTGCCGGAGAGGCTGCCACCTCCAACGCGAGTCAGGTTGTCACCCAGTGCACCTGCGTTGGTAGCGATGACGCGACCTTCGTTGATGACGAGTTGGTTGAAGTTGTTGGCGGTGCCTTCGAGACGTATGGTGCCGTCTCCGATTTTCGTGAGGTTCCATGTCTGAGTGGGATCCTTGATGTTTCCGGCCATGATCAGATCGACATCGTCAATGCCGTTCTGAATGTTCCAAGTGGAGTGATGGTCGATTCGAACTTCGGCATCAATCGTTGCCGTGCGCTGTGGCCCGGGCGTGACGCGGGCCACGTAACCTGTGCCAGCCTGGTAGGTAAGGTCGTTACGCTGACTGCTATTGTTACCCGAGAGGATCAGTTGGCCACCACCAGCCGAATCTTCAACGCGAATGTTTTCGAGAACGGAGACGTTATTGGTAGCGCCCCCACCAATGAGGAAGTTTTCCTTAAGGATGAGAGCCTGCCCGTTGATATCAAGGGTGGGTGCCCCATCCCAGATCCATTTGCTGCCGGTATTGTTCTGCTGGAGCCAGACGCGACCGTCGCCATCACCATTCTGGCGAGTTCCGTTTCCAGTACCGAAAATATCTCCAGACCCTGCGATCAGTTTGCGGTTGGAAATGAAGGTTCGGTCATGGGTGTTGTTTCCGTTCATCTGGATGACCCCGTCATCCTGCGTCGTGATGTCGCGGAAGAATTTGGTATTGTCTCCCGGTGTCGCGTCATCGCTGATATCACCATTGATAACGAGATCGATATCGTTCTTACCATCTTCAACGACGTAAGAAATGCCACCCTGATTGGAGCCGTTGTCGACGATCTGAAGGTCGGCATTGATGACGGCCTGGCCGTTGCGGATGTCGCCAAGACCGAGATCCTGAGTTGTCATGTTAGATCCGACGGCAGTTGCAGTTCTTCCAGCTTCGACGCCGCTGTTGTTCACTTGTTTCAGAAGCTCTCCGTCCAGGAATGTCCCTGAAATCATGCGGATTGAAATGTTGCCGTCTGTTCCGTTCCTGTAGGATCGGTCGATGTAGGCGAGAGCTCCGGAAGTGTTGCCGAGAATCTGCTGTCCACCCTGGAAGAATCCACCGGCCCGTCCTGTAAACTGAATGAGATCGGTTGTTCCGTTGCGAACGTTAACGGTATTGTCGTGGCTGAGTAGTCCGCCACCAACGGAATCATCAAGAAGAACATCGACGCCACTTACGGGCGAAGCTTTCGAGCCGGCCAGGAACGTTCCGGGTGAGCCCAGATTGATCGCGTTGACGGTGGCAGTCTTCCCATTGATATCGAGGACGGGAGTGGAGGGGCTGGTAGTGAAGTTATAGTCCTGTGCCTCGACGTGGAAGTTGCGAAGTAAATTGTTGAACGCATCATCGACTCCAAGCTGGAGCAATCCGTCCTGAACGATGATTGCTCCCAGAGAGAGAGTCTGGCTGTTCAGCAAAAGGGTGCCTCCACCTTGTTTGGTGAGACCGCGATTGCCGGTGTCGCTGGTGATATTGCTCGAAATCGTTAGCTCAGGCCCACTGATCAGCGTGTTGTCCTGCACTCTGTAGGTGTAGTAATTGTCGTGTTGGATGGTTCCGCCGAGGATGTAAGCGCGGTTGGCGACGGTGCTGTTCGCGCCGGATTCTCCTGAGCCTCCATGGGCCTCGTAGAAAACGCTAGTGGAGAGGGTTGCGGTGTTTGAATTGCCGATCGTCAGGGTAGCATCGCCTGCGTTCCCCTGAGTGGTGTCACCAAGAATCAAGTTGCTCTCCCAGAGTTGGTTGTTGCTCGTGATATTGACATTACCACTGCGGATTTCGAAGGTGCCTTCGCCGGCGCGGCCGGTGCCGGCAATGTTCAAAGTGCCGCCATCTCGAATGATGGTGCGCTGCCTGTTGCCGGTGCCAATGGCGCTTCCATTCATGGTCACGGTTGCGCCGGCGATGTAGGTTTCAATTCGGGTGGCACCTCCATTGTTGAGGATATCCCCGTTAATGATGGCAACGCCGTCGTCGGGATTATTGCTGAAATCACCGAACTCAAGACGCTTCACGCCGGCGGTTCCGCCGGACTTGGTATCGATGTTTCCATTGATGATCAGACTGACGTTGGCGGCAGTGCTGTCGAGGTCGAAGTTGATGTCGTTGGTGGATGCGTCCGTGCCGAGGAAAATGCCTGCGTCAAAAGTCAGGGTTGTATTGGCAGGCACCGATCCATCGATATTGATATTATCGTCATTAATGGATGTGTTGTCGAAAATGATGTTGCCGCCTCCAATGGTGTAGGAAGTCACGTTGCCAGATGTGAAAGTGATCTGATGGATAGTGACGTCGCCGTTGAGGTCGATGGTAGTATTGCCGCTTCCGTCACTGTCGAAAGTAGCCGTGTCTCCGGTCCCGGGAATGTTGCCGCTGATCCAGTTACCCGAATCAGTCCAGTTGCCGCTGATCGCTCCGCTCCAGGTATCGCTCTGGGCAAAAAGTTGACCGGCACCAATGAAGAGGGTGGCAGCGAATACGGTGATGTAGGCCCGACTACGGCGGGAGAGAGGTGGCAACATGGTGGTTCCTATCGTTTTGAATGGTGGTTCCAAACGTTTTGAATGGTGGTTCCAAACGTTTTGAATGGTGGTTCCAAACGTTTTGAATGGTGGTTCCAAACGTTTTGAATGGTGGTTCCAAACGTTTTGAATGGTGGTTCCAAACGTTTTGGGAAGCGTTCCTTCTAGACGAGGGCGCCGCAACGTGACAATTGTAATTGCGGGTTTGGCGCAAACGGATATATAATTCGCTGAAAAGAATACTCTGCTTATCCCCTCGGGGCCAATGAGTCATGGCGCGGATGCGCCCTTTCACGAGAGAATGAGTTCTCCACCAGCCTGATAAGAAGACCCGGTGACAGGGGTGGAATATTGATCACTTCAATCGGAACGCCTTGGACTGTGCCAGCGCATGGACGAACTCGCGCATGGCATAGTCCTCCTTCTTTGCCTGCGCCATGATGCTGTCGGCAAGGTTGAGGTCGGTGAAGCCAAAGGGACGGCCGAGGCCATATTCGATGAGGTGTTCTGTAAACCCCTGAGCGAAGTCTTTTTCTCGTTTGCCCACTTCCTTGCGCAGCTGGTTGAAGTTGGCGAAGGGAGTGCCGTCAGGAAGGGTGCCGGAGTCGTCGATCTTATGATTCTGGGTTTTAACGACGCGGCGTCCCTGGACCACTTCGGCACGTTCTTTCTCGCGCCAGAGACCCGCGGCGTCGAAGTGCTCGAGCCCGAAGCCGAGGGGATCGATCTTCTTGTGACACTGAGCGCACTGGGCTTCTTCGTTGTGGAGAGTGAGCAGCTGGCGGGCGCTGATGGGCTTGTCGGCGTTTCGGCTCAGTTGGGGGACGTTCGGTGGTGCCGGGGGCGGGGGATTGTGCAACAGCTTGCGCATGATCCAGGCGCCGCGTTCGACCGGGCTGGTGCGTTCGCCGTCGGAGCCCATCGCGAGGATAGCGGCCATGCCGAGCAGGCCGCCACGCGGGTTGTCTTCCGGGATCGCGAGCTTGCGGAACTCCGTGCCCTCGATGCCGCCACGAAGGGCCTTGAGCCGATAGTAATTGATGAGGACATCGTTGACGACCAGGTAATCCGGATTGAGCAGGTCGCCGACGGGACGCCTCTCATCGAGAATGTACTGGATCGTGTGGAAGACTTCGTTTCGGGCGGACTCTTTCACACTTTCATCGAAGTGTGGGTAAAGGCGGTGGTTGTAGTTGAAGAAGTCGAGGCGCTCCATGTGGAGCCACTGGTGGGTGAAACCGGTGACGAACTCCCAGGAGCGGGGATCGTCGAGCATTCGGTCGACCTGCTGGCGGAGGACTTCCGGCTTCTTGAGGTCACCTGACATGGCCACTTCCATGAGTTCTTCATCAGGCGGACTGGACCAGAGGAAGTAAGCAAGGCGAATTGCAAATTCGCGCTTGGTCAGGGGGACGCGCTCGGGGTAGGGTTTCTTGTCATCCTTGATCCAGGGCTTTTCGAAGGGCTCTGACAGATACAGAAAGCTTGGGGAGGACAGGATGACGGCGAGCGGTTCGACGAGGGAAAGGACGGGCTTTCCGGTGGCCGCCAATTCAGCTTCGAACAGGGCAACAAGTTTGTCGAGATAGGCGGGGGAAGGCTTGCGACCACGGAAGGCTTTCGTGGCGAAGTTTTCGAAGACTTCGCGTGCTGCGGCTGAGTCCATCTTTTGATCGATGGACTTCACGAGGATAGCCTTCTGGGATTTTGGCGGCCATTCATCGAGGAATGGTCCTTCCCATTCAATCCAATCCACCCAGAGTGCCGGGGCAGGGAAGGGCATGTCTTTGGCGCGTGCCTGCTGAAAGAGCTGGCGAGCAAAGTCGCGATTGTTGACCTGCCGCTCGCGGATGCCGAAAAACCTGGAATCATTTTTACCAAGAAAGATGGGGATCTCAATGACCTGCGGCTTCTCCATCGTGCCGGTGACGTGGAAGCATCCCTGGACATTGATCTCTCCTCCGATTTCGCCTCCGACGCGGTTACCGTATTCAATGAACCGGCGTTCGTAGGGAACGTTGTCGTTCAGCACGGCGGCCTTGACCCGGATCTTGTAGTGCCCTGAAGGTAGCGAGCCGGGCAGGTCCGGAGTTGCCACAAGGGCGCCCTGGAAACTGGTGTAGAGAACGGCTCCGTTACCGGTGTTGGGATGATCCAGGTAGGCTTGGTATCCGGGGGCCTCCCGCTTGTAGACGCCTTCTTCGAATTTAACACGGGCAGAATCGATGAAGCCGAAATCGGTCGGATCGCCGCCGTCACTGTTGCGCCAGGCCTGGGCGCGGTCCCAGTCTTCCTGGATCTTGGCGAGCTGATTGGTGACGCGCTTGTTGATTTTCTCTTCGATCTGGACGCGATCCTTTTTGGTCTCGGGTGCTTTCCCCCAGACAAAGGCGCCTTCAAGGATGCGCTTTGCGATCTTGTGATACTGCTCGAACTGATCGCTGGAAAAAAAGAGGGAGCCGCCGGCGGTGTCAAAACCGCCCGGGTTTTGGTCGTCGGGCAGGTCCTCGGTGCTTATGCGGATACCAAGCAGGTCATAGATAGTATTTTCATACTCGCGACGATTGAGACGACGCATCGTGATTTCGCCACCGGTGTCGCTGAGCAGGGCACGCGCTTCCACGAGTTGCTGGGAGAGGTCTTCGAGGAACGCGGTCTTGTCTTCGTCGGAAGGCTGCTTCTTGTCTTCCGGAGGCATTTCCCCGGAATTGATGGAATTCAGAATCTTCTGCCAGGTCTCCGCTGACTGAATCGTGCTGAGGTCGAAGTCCACCTCGTAGAGATCGAGGCTGCCCTCGGTGTTGACGTCGTCGTGGCAGTCAACGCAGTGGCTCTCGAAGAAGGCGAAGTGCTTCTCTGGCATGTGAGCGAGAGGAGCGTCCTGGGCGATGGCCGGGACGAAGAGAAGGAGGGAGAGGGTGACTGAGAGAAGACGAGTCATTTTTAAGATCATGATCAAGATTAAGAGCAAGATCAAGAGGGGCGGATGGGCTCTGGGGCGATGGGCTCTGGGGGGGAAGTAAGATTAAGAGTAGGAGTAAGATTAAGAGTATTCACTGGTTACGCTTGTGGGTGGGAAGGGCGATGTAGGGCTTGAGTTGCTTGGAGAGTCTGGCGACGAGCTCGGGTTTGGAGTCGGCGAGGTTATTCTTTTCCTCGGGGTCGTTTTCGTGGTCGTAGAGTTCGCGGCCGGCGGTGCCTTCGACCCACTCGGTGTAGCGCCAGCGGGGGGTGCGGAGGGAGTATCCCCAGGCTTTGTCGTTGTGCCAGATCTGGGTGATGGCGGGCTTGTCCCAATCGGCATTTTCAGGGTCGGTCAGGATAGGTTGGAGGCTGGCACCTTCTATGTTGCCGGGGGCGGTGAGGCCGCAGAGGCCTGCAAGAGTCGGATAGAGGTCGAGCAATTCGACGGGATCGGTTGAAACAGTGCCTTGGCTTAAGCCGGGGGCGGCAATGATGAGCGGGACGCGGGCAGAACGTTCGAAGGCTTTGCGCTTGTACCAGAGTCCCTTTTCTCCGAGAAAGTAACCGTGGTCGGACCAGAAGACGATGATGGTGTTGTCGATCAGGTCGTTGGCTTCGAGGGCGTCGAGCAGCTTGCCGACGAGGGCATCGGTGAAGCTGTTGCAGGCGTAGTAGGCCTGCTTGCACTTGCGGGCTTCCTCCACGGTGACGCCGTCGAAGAAGTAGGGCCATTTCTTGGTGTCGCGCTGGACGGCCATGGGCGGGACGTCTTCGAGGTCGGCCTTGGCTTCGTCGAGATCGGGCATGGTGATCTCTTCGATGGGATACAGGTCGAAATACTTTTTCGGAGCGACGTAGGGGCAGTGTGGATTGAAGAAGCCGGCGGCGAGGAAGAAGGGTTCGTCTTTCTTCTGGTTGATCAGTTCGATGATCTTGTCAGCGACCATGCCGTCGGTGTGCTCGGAGTCTTCACTGACCGGGTCCCACCAGGCCATCGAGATGCCGAGGCCTTTACCTTCAAAGTCGGATCGGGATCGGGTGATCTTGTCTTCCTGGAGACTGTCGATGCCGCGCGGGTTGTAGCGTTCATCCCAGGTCTCGGGATCGTCGTTCCCATCCGTGCCTATCATGCTGGGATTGCCATAGTGGTAGATCTTGCCGGCGCGGGCGGAGAAGTAACCGTTCTGGCGAAAGAGTTGGCCGAGGGTGACCACGTCGGGGTTTTTCTCGCGCAGCTCATGCGTAAGCGTGTGCATGTCCAGTGTGTCGGGGCGGAGCCCGGTCATGATGCTGGCGCGGCTGGGGCCACAAAGCGGTTGCTGGCAGTAGGCGTTGTCGAAGCGAACGCCCATCGCGGCGAGGCGCTCGAGGTTGGGAGTGAGGACCTGCTCGTTGCCGTAGACACCGAGGTCGCAGTTCATGTCGTCGACGGAGATGAAGAGGACGTTGGGTTTGCCTCCGGCTGTCTCCGCTTCGCTACGGCTGTCGGCTGCGACGAGGGCGAGGAGGAGGGAGGCGGCGAATGTGAGAAAGCGCATGGTGGTGGGGCGGATGGACTTTGTGGAGGGCAAGATCAGGAACAGGAGCAAGATCAAGAGGGGCGGATGGGCTCCGCAGGGAGTAAGATTATGAGTAAGAGTAGGATTAAGAGAGTTGGGTCGGAGACCTAACCCGCTTAGGTCCTATGCGACGAAGAGTTCGTCGATGGTGCCGTTGCTGTCGCCGTGGGATTCGGCTTCGATGCCGAGGCCGCGAAGCTGGGTCAGCCAGAGGTTACAGAGTGGCGTCTTGGGATCATCCATGACGAGGTGACGGCCGTGAACGAAGCCGGCGCCGCCGCCGGTGACGACGGTCGGACAGTTCACGAGGTGGTGAACAGAGTGAATGTTAGAGCCGAAGGTCAGGTTGACATGGTCGAAGAGGCTGGAGCCATCGGGCTCCTTGGAATTCTTCAGCTTGTCGATGAGGCGGGCCAGGAGCTCCGAGTTTTTCTGGTCACGCATTTCGGAGACTTCACGACGGGCGCCCTGATCGTAGTGGCTCATGTTGTGACCGGAAATGGTGGCGCCAAGGCTTTGGATGAAGGTGTGGACCGGCTGGCGATAAGTGAAGACGCGCGAGGCGTCCACCTGCATGGCCGCGACCATCAAATCGTGCATGATCTTGACCTCCTCGAAACCCTGCACCTTGGCGTTGGGTTCCTTGAGCTCTTGCGTCGGTTGCTTCTTGGGGACTTCGAGCCAGTCTTCTTCCTTGGCGATGCGGACTTCAATGTCCCGGATGGACTGCATGTATTCGTCGAGCTTGTCGACGTCGTTTGAACTCAGGCCCTTGCTCACGCTGCGGGCATCTTCCATGACCGTGTCGAGGATGCTTCGGCGCTTAGTGAGGGTGGCTTGCTGCTGTTCCATCGGAGTATCGTCGCTGGCAAAAAGGCGATGAAAGGCGGCAATGGGAGTGTCGAGACCGGCGATCGGTTTTCCACGCTTGTCCCACGAAAGGGAGAGACCGGGGCCGTGGCCGTCACCGGAAGCACCTTTGCATCCGAGTTGAATGGAAGTGAAGCGGGTTTCCTGGCCAAATTGCTCCGCGGCCACCTGGTCGACAGAAATGGTGTTGTGGAAGCTCTGGCCGGGCTCGGCGTAGCGGTTCGCACCTGTCAGGTAGAAGGTGCTGCCCCAGTGAGCCTCGTTGTTGAACTGGTTGGCGAGATTCTGGATGACGGTGATGTCCTCCTGGTGGCGCTTCAACGGGGCAAGGCCGGGAGGCAGCGTGTAGTCGGTGCCCGTTGTCTTCTGATCGGGGTACCAGGATTCCTTGGTCACGCCCCAGCCCATGGCGAGAAAGGCCATGCGTTTGGGGGAAGCTGCCGGATCGGCGGCTTTGGCAAAGCGCTGAAAGCCGAAGGATTCCATCATCGGCAAAGCGATCATGGCGGAGCTGCTGCGGAGGAAGGCACGTCGATTCTGATTCATGGTGACTGGAGGGCTGTCTATACACCCTATTAAGCGTTACGACCACCTCCGCCTCAACAGGCGCGACTGCGTGGTAATTTTGGGTCCGGTTTTTAGACAAAGATCCGGTCGAGGAGCTCGCAGAGGTGCTGGAAACAAGGATTGCAATGGTCCCGGTAGCCTGCGAGGACTTCTTCAGCCGCTTGAACGCCGGGTCCTCCCTCGGACAGCTCATCCGAGAATTCAGTGGCCATGCGCTGCAATGATTCCGGCGAAACCTCGAGATGGTACTGAAGAGCCAGTTGGTTTGGAGCCAGCTGGAGGGCCTGAACCGGACAGTTCGGCGTGGCGGCGAAAACGAGAGCTCCTGCGGGAGGGATGATCTGTTCTCCGTGCCAGTGGCAGACCGTTAATTGGTCAGGAAGCCCGGCGCTGAGGTTGGTCGGTTCCCCCTGCGGAATGGTGAGAGGATACCAGCCGATCTCTTTTTGCGTTCCCGGGACAACCTCGCCACCGGAAGCAATACTCATCATTTGAGCTCCCAGGCAGATCCCGAGAACTGGTTTCCCGGCATCGAGGAATTCACCAACGCTGTCGATCGCTCCGGCGATATTTGAATTGGTGTCGGCGTCATGGACGCTGTTGGGGCCGCCCATGATAATGAGGCCGTCGTATTCGGTCGGAGAGGGGAATTCCCCATCGTAGCCGAACAGTATATCGAGAGTGAATTCTTTGCGGTCAGCCCAATCCTGGATCCGGGCAGGGCCTTCGGCAGCGTGATTCTGGAGGACGGCGATTCTCATGGTGCGCTCCTAAAAAGCGCGATGATGCTGCCAAAGTAAAAGCAAAAGGCCCGTTGTTGTAGTGGTCGGGTGAGTGTCAGGCGCTGTCCTTGCGCTTGAAGAGATTGAATCCCTTCTTCTTGGGCTCTTCAACGGAAGCACCTCCAGAAGCGGGTGAGGAAGGCTGGTCAGTTTTCTTCTGAACCTTCTCAAGCCGCTCGGCGAAAACGGAAGGGGGAACGGCTCCTTTCAGAGTATCAACTGACTTGCCGGAGGCATTTTTGAAAGAGATGTGAGGGATAGGTCCAACGCGATGCTGGCTGACCACAGGGGTGTTGCGCGGGTCGTCGATATCGACATAAACCCACACAAAATCGTCGTGATAGGTAGCAACGGGGGCACTGGGATAGACCGCCTGCTTCATCTGCTGGCAGGGGCCGCACCACGCGGCCGAGAAAACGACGACCATGGGTTTGTTGCTGGCTTTTGCCGCGGCGACACCGCTGTGGTAGTCGCGATAGAATTCGGGAGCGGCTGTTGCTGGGGACAAGCCAAATGAAAGGAGTCCGGCCGCAGCTGCCGTGAGGATGAAGGAGAGTTTTGCGAGATTCATGGGCGAGGGAGGGTTGTGTATCTCCGTGGTTAGACGCGCCAATTCGAAAAAGTTGGCAAAATTCTTCGAATTTATGAAGTGGCAGAAGGGGTGCTGCAGTTCAAAACCCGGGTGAAGGCTATGTTGGGCTAGGGCCGGAAAAGCCTTCGAAATCGGGAAGCTAGCGCTCCAGAACCTGCCTTGGTAGCGCTCTCGAGGCGGTCCCTGAGTTGCTTGATAGTTTCGTCTCTGATTTCGCACTCCCGGTGCAGTCGCTCCACCAGTTCCAGCCTTTCGTAGCAAGTGGACTTCAAGCTATCAATCTCGCGTAATAGATTTTCGAATAACGGGCCATCGGAGGCCCCCATCGAGAAAGCGGACTGTTCGTAATCCGGCTCTGGAACTGTCTCTTCCGGGAAAGAAATCTCATTGAACTCAAAAATAGGCAGGGAACTGAATCGTGATTCGCAAATGGTATGAGTCGCTTCTTCGTCGAATCCGATGTTTGCGATCAGATTACTGCTTGGAGCCAGGTGATATCTTCCCCGGTCGCGGCAGTGGAAATCGAATTGGAAGTCCCAGGTATCCAGCATCCCTGAGTTCAGCGCCGCAATCTCCTGGCGCATGCTGTATTCCTGCGCAGCGGTATCTGCCAACTCGGGAATGAGGGATTCGTATTTCGCCGCGATTTCGTCGTTCACCTCCAGAATATATCCGTCCCATCGGTCATTCCAGGTGGCCCATCCCCACGATCCAAATCGCTTTGACAGGTGGAGTTTGAGAAGTGGTCTACCATCGTGGCCCCGGCTCAGGGCACGCTGGAACTTTTCCGGGAAACTGTTGCTTCCCCTGATTGAACCTATGGTCTTGTCGTTGCGATAGTGTTCAAGTCCCGCAGCACAACATCGGAAGAATGTCGCTCCGGGAACAATGTCATCTTCGAGAATAATGCCCTCGCCAGCTTCTCCGAGGAACCATTCAATTGCCGAACTCACCGCTTTGCCACAGCCAAGGTTCTCGTCGCGGTAGAGAGTCCTGACCTCGCAGGGCCAGTCGATGTTCTCGACGGTCTTTCTAACGGCGTTACATCTTTCGGGATCTGTCGTTACGTTTTCTCTCGGGCCGTCCTGGGCGATCCACAAGCGGGTCGGTCTGGCATTGCGAAGGCTCTCCCACACCTTTTTTGTGTGGGATGGACGGTTGAAAACCATCAGCAATACCGGCGTGGTAAGTTGCTCTTCGGTTTCCAAAGGAGTGGTTGTCATAAGTGGGAATCTGGTGTCTTCGTGATTCAAGAGGATCTCCTGTCGGCACTTCAGTGACGGTCCTGGATCTCCTTTTGGAATTTCAGTGCAGGGCCCGCTAAAGGATAATGAAAATTTCTCGAATTTTGAAGAGCGTCCGGGAACGTTTTCGGGATTGGAGGTATTGGGCTCAATACGGGAGCTGGAGTCGCAGAGGCGTTTCGAGTCAAGCTTATGAAGAGGCGGTTCGGGAGGAAAAAACTGTTATTCAAAAGATGGTGGTGAACTGTGACGGAGCGCTCACCGACATGTGCCTGATGGGGTTTGAGTTTTTCACTGACAAATCTCCCGTGAATCATCGAGGAGGCTCCCGCCATTCTTATACCCCGATTTACAACCTGTTGTTCGCCTCGATAAGGGGGCGGGAAATCAACGTGGCCGAAATTGGAACTCTGACCGGTGAGGGCTTGAAATTGTTTCGGGAGTTCTTCCCGTCGGCATCCCTTTTCGGCTTTGAGGGAGATGCGGGGATGAGGAAAATCTGTGAAGAGCTCGAACTGCCGGATACCAAGATCGTTTTCGTCGATGTGTGCGGTGAGGATTCGATACGAGAAGCCTTCGAGAGCACGGGATGCCTGTTTGATATCATTGTTGATGACTCCTCCCACCGGATCGATGATCAGCTTCGGCTCATTCGAAACTGTGTGCCGTTTCTGAAGACTGGCGGTTACCTGATTGTCGAAGATATCTATGACGATGCGCGAGCTCCGGAGGAAGCATTCGAGGAGGTTGTAAAAGAACTGGGTGATGCGGTTTCGTTCAGCTCGTTTATTATTCCAAAGAGTCGGCGGTCCTTTACTGAAGGTTGGAACAACGAGAAGCTGTTATTGCTGATTAAGGGGTAGGGGGACTAGAAAATTCCCAATCCTTGAATGAATGTGAGGACCTGGTTCCACCAGGAATCCTTTTCCTCGTTGATGTGGAGGACCAGCATGGATTCATCGAAGCGAACATGAGAGGTGGGGGTGTTGTCCAGATACCAGTTCATCAGGGTCTGGGGGCTCTCGTTCCGAAAGGTGTTATCCAAAGGCATGTTTTTTGGAGGGTGATTCTTCCACTTGGTGTCGGTGTCCCAGCCGACCTGGCTTGCTACGGCGATATAGCCGAGAAACTGGGTTTCATCGCGATCGGATCCGAGCGTGATGCGCGGGAGGGTAATGTCGAATAGATCCTCCGGATCGGACGGGTTGGGCATGTCAGGGAGTGCCGGGATTTCGAACTCGAGTATGGTGGTGTTAGGAATAAATACGAAGGTTGCTTTGTCCTTTGGGGCAGGAACGTTCAAGGAGGCGAAATACATGTCATCGTCCTCTTCGTCGTAGTCCCAATCCCACTCGATGCCGTCTTCGGTGACGAGCCCGCAATGATCCTGGAGGTAATCGTTTGAGGAAGCTCTCACCACGATAGCAGGGAGGAGAGGCGGTTTTGCTTCTGCGCGAATCTGGAAGATGCTCGCCCGTGTAGTGCTTTCGCTGTAGGGATCATGCTTCTTGAGCTGCTTCGCTTTCTGAGGCGGGACAGATTTGGCTGGCGTGAAATCGCTGATGTAATTGTTGACCGAAGGATCGTCCTTGGTGGATCCGATCCACTGGATGCGAAGCCTGTCGCCGAATACGATCTGTTCTCCCAGCCTTGTTTGAATCTCCTGAGTCGATGCCTCACCGGTGAGGAGGGTCGCTTTTACGGTCAGAGGAGTGTCGTGCCAGAGAAGGAGCGCTGCATCGAGGCGGGTCCATTCGCCTTCTGTGTAGGAGCGATCCTGTTCACCAAGACTTTCGAGATCGTAAGTGACCTTGGCACCAGTTCGTTGATCACCGGCCCGAACATCATTGAAGCGTACGTATTCGAAGTTTTTGGTTCGAAGCAGAAGGCTGAGTCGAGGCGTGTGGTAATCGGAGGGGGCAGGGAGGCTGAGTAAATCTTCGGGCACTCCGAGTTCAGTAAGATCATGATCCGAAAGTAAGGTCGAGCCATCGGCGGTTCTGAAGGAAGGGCGGGGGCGCCAGTCTTCGTCATTCAATGGGTCATCGGGCTGCGGCACCCAGATGCCGTAGGCGATGAATTCAACTTCCTGGTCGTCGGCGAGCTCGTCGAGCCACGGATCAGGGGCGACTCCTGGATCGAGAATCGTCCTGTCCTCCCACTCCACGACAAAGGAATCGCCTTTGCCCTCCCATCGGTTCGGGATGTCCATCTCTTCGGCGGCTGGCCGTTGCTGTTCGACGTCGGTAGAGAAATCCTTGAAGAGGCCGAGCCGGCTCTCGTTGTAGCCGTAAGCACTGCGTGATTCTGACGGGGGGCTGTGAAAGTCTTCGTGGTGGAGCAGCACCACCGTAATGAGGACGGCGCTGAGGACAGCGTAAATGCCAATTCCGATGCCTAAACAGCCGAGGGTCCTTTTACTCATCAACGGGCTGAGGTTAGAGAGTGAAGGTAGAAAATAAAAGGAGAGAGTTGGAGCGCTCTTCAACTCAGGCGGGGTGAGGTAATTTTCACCGTCCTTTTGTGATTCTGTGATAGACTTTTGGGGATGGGAACCTCGCTGTTAATCCTCACTATCATTGCCGTGCTCTCACTGATTGCGGTGAGGATGGGGGCATTGGCCCTGATGAAGACGGGGTTGAGTTCTGATTCAGCCAGTTTTCAATCCTACTCGGCATTTTTCGGAGTTGGATTTACGACAAAGGAGGCCGAGTTGGTGGTGAACCACCCGATTCGCCGGCGGATTATTCGCGATCTGATCCTGGTCGGAAACCTGGGGTTAATGTCAGGTGCTGCCACGGTTGTCTCGACCCTGGTCTTGAGCGACGGCGAAATACAGGCCCTGATCGTGCTCGGTGCGGTGATCCTGATCCCGGTGTTCTACAAGCTGTTGTCCAAGGTCGCTTTCCTGCAGCGACTGCTGGACAGTGTGTTGAGGTTCACCCTGCGCCGCGTCGGCATGGTTAAGGCGTTTGATTATGAGCTGCTGCTCCGGACCAAGGACGGCTATTGCGTGTCGGAAGTCGATATCCTCGAAGACAATTCCTATGCCGGAAAGACCCTGGCCGAAACACGACCTGCTGACGAGGGGCTGATCTTCCTGGGGGTGGAAAAGAAAAAGGGCGGCTACATCGGTGCGCCGGGTCCCGATTGCCTGATTGAGGCGGGGGATGTGGTGATGGTGTATGGCAGCGAAGATGCCGTGCACAAGATTGCCTCGGCGACAGAGAGAGATGAAACGACCGGGGACGCTGACTAATCCCTTGGAGAAAAATCGCTGGTTTCAGCGAGCTTCTTCCACAAGTCCAGCTCCTCTTCACTTGGTGGGTCCGGAAACTCGACTGTGATCTCGACGTAGAGATCGCCGTAGCCGGAGTTTCCTTTTGGCAGGCCCTTGCCTTTGAGGCGCATGTGAGTGCCGGGCTGGGTGTTCGGCTTGATCGAGAGCTTCACGCTCCCGTGAGGCGTGGGGATCGTGACTGTGGTGCCGAGGACGGCTTCCCAGGGTGCCAGGACCAGTTCGTTGGTCAGGTCGGTGCCATCCACGTTGTAGCTGGGGTGACGCTCCAGCCTGACTCGCATGTAGAGGTCGCCGTCGGGGCCGCCATTGACCCCGGGGTAACCGAGGCCGGCACAACGGATCATCTGGCCTTCGCCGATGCCCTTGGGGACCTTGACTCGAATCGTCGATTCTTTGGATGGGCCTCCTGAGGAAGTGGGGCGGGCGAGTCGGATCTCGCGAGTCGACCCCTCCATGATTTCCTCGATCCTGACAAGAAGGTCAGCTTGGATATCCTGTCCCGCCATGGGACGGTTAGAGCGGGCTCGCTGTCCTCCGCCAAATGCCCCAAAAGGATCGCCGGAGGCGCGCCCACCAAACATGCTCTCGAAGAAGTCACTGAATCCGGTGCTGCCGTCGAAGTGGAAGTCATAGGAACCACCGCCGCCTCCATAGCCGCCACGTCCCCCTCCGCCGGGGAAGCCCTGGCTTTGATCCCAGTTCGGGCCGAGTGTGTCGTACTTCTGACGTTTCTCGGGATCGCCGAGTACTTCGTAGGCTTCGTTGACCTCCTTGAATTTCTCTTCGGCGTTGGCCTTGTCCTTGGCTACGTCAGGATGATACTTGCGGGCAAGTTTCTTGAAGGCGCGCTTGATATCGTCCTGCGAAGCAGACTTATCGACACCCAGGATTTCGTAGTAGTCGCGGTACTGAACGGCCATTTGGGGGAATGCTGAAAGCAGAAATTATGAAATGCTGAAAGGAAGATGGGAATCTCGAATTTCGAATACAGAAGGGCGTGGCTCTTCTCGGCAGGAATATTACTGTTCACTACCCACTGGAAGCGAGTTCATCAAGTAGCGCCCGATTGAGTTTGATGCCGGCTTCAAAATTCGAAACGGTGAAGTTTTCGTTAGGGGCGTGGATCTGGCAATCGGGCAGAGCGAGTCCGAGGAGCAGTGTGTCCACGCCAATAATGTCCTTCACCGACTGGATGATAGGAATGCTGCCGCCCTCGCGAATGAGGCGCGGTTTATCCGAAAAGGCCGATTCGAGAGCCCGCTGAGCCGCCTGGCCATACTTGGAATGTGGATCCATCACGTAAGCGGGGCCGTGGTGACCCAACTCCACATCGATTTTGCAGGATTCGGGGCAATGGCGGCGTAGGTGGTCGGAAGCAAGCCGCAGGATCTCTTCAGGATCCTGGTCCGGGACGAGTCGGAAGCTGAGCTTGGCCATGGCTTCGCGGGGGATCACGGTCTTCGATCCTTCGCCCTGGTATCCTCCGCCGACACCGTTAACTTCGGCGGTGGGACGTCCCCAGCGTTGTTCCAGTGCCGTGTAACCGGCTTCGCCGAGGAGCCCGCGGACGCCGGTCTCTTCGATCGTGGCGGCATCGCCGTCAGGAAGGGAGGCCCACATCTCACGCTCCCAATCCTCGAGGGGCTTCACTGAGGAATAGAAATCGGGAATCTGAACAATTTCGTTCTCATCGTGCAGGGATGCGATAAGCCGGGAAACAATGGTGGCCGGATTGGGAACGGCACCACCGTAGACTCCCGAGTGAAGATCGAGAGAGGGACCGTGGATGGTGAACTCGAGGCAGGCGATGCCTCGAAGCCCGTAGGTGAGCGTCGGGATTCCGGGACCGATCATGCCGGTGTCGGATACGGCGCAGATGTCGCAGGCAAGGGCTTCACGATGTTGCTCCAGAAAGGGAGCCAGGTTAGGGCTGCCGATTTCCTCTTCACCTTCGAGAAGGAAAATGACGTTAACGGGCAGGTCTCCGTGTTCCTTGAGAGTCTCTTCAACGCCCAGCATGTGAGCGAAGTGCTGGCCTTTGTTGTCGGTCGCGCCGCGACAGAAGATCTTGTCGCCTTTGAGGGTGGGCTCGAAAGGATCGGTATCCCATTCATCCACCGGATCAACCGGCTGCACGTCGTAGTGCCCGTAGATCATGACCGTGGGCCGGTCAGGCTTGGGCTCGTTGCGGGCGATCACGACAGGGTGACCCGGGGTTTCGTGCAACTCCGGTTTCAAACCCATGGAGGTGAACTTGTTCACCAGCCAATCGGCGCAGTTACGGACATCGTCGCGATGCTTGCTGTCGGTGGAAACGCTGGGGATGCGGAGGAAGTCGAAGAATTCAGTGAGCTGGGGAGACATGGTAGGGAGCTTTTTAGCAGTTAGCTGTTTTGCTGTTTAGCAGGGGACGAGAAGCTATCAGCTAAAGGGCTAATAGCTAAACCGCTTTCTACAGAATGCTGCCGGGTTGGTAGGTGTCGGCCCCTTCGAGGTTGGAAGTCGCGGCGACTTCCTTCACAAAGCCGTCGATCTGGGCTTGAACGGCTCCGGCATTGGCTTTGCCTTCATCAAGGCAGGCTTGAAGCTCGGCTTCGTTCATGCCGAGGCTGCCATCATCGGCGAGGCGTTTCACCATGTCGTTACGATCGGATTGGCCGTTGCGATACGCCTGGGCGGCGGCGACAGCGTGTTCCTTGATGACCTCGTGGGCGGTCTCGCGACCAATGCCGTTTTTGACCGCGGTCATCATGATCGTGGTGCTGAGCAGGAAGGGGAGGTAGTGCTGGTTCTCGCGCTCGATGACGGCGGGGTAGGCGTCCATCTGGTCGAGAATCGTGACCATGGTCTCGAGCAAGCCGTCGACGGCAAAGAATGCGTCCGGCAGCATGACGCGACGCACCACGGAGCAGGAGACGTCACCTTCGTTCCACTGATCACCGGCCAGGCTGGAGGCCATGGCGAGGTGGCCGCCAAGGATTGTCTTAAAGCCGTTGATGCGCTCGCAACTGCGGCTGTTCATCTTGTGCGGCATGGCCGAGGAACCGACCTGGCCCTTGGCAAAGCCTTCGCTGGCAAGTTCGTGGCCTGCCATCAGGCGAATCGTCGTCGCGAAGCTGGACGGGCCAGAGGCAACTCCGTTGAGCGCTGAAACGACCTGGAGGTCGAGGCTGCGAGGATAGACCTGGCCAACGTTGGTGAAAATGCGGGCGATGCCGAGGTGTTTGGCAATACGTAATTCAAGATCGAGGACCTTTGCCGCATCTCCTTCGAAGAGGCTCAACTGGTCGAGCTGGGTGCCGACGGCACCCTTGAGTCCGCGCACCGGGTAGTCGGCGATCAGTGTCTCAAGCTGGCGCTGGGCCACGAGCATCTCTTCGCCAAACATGGCGAGACGCTTTCCGAAAGTCGTGATCTGGGCCGCCACGTTGTGGGTCCGCGCAGTGATGACGAGGTCACGGTACTCGTCGGCCTTTTTGGAGAGGCGCTGGAGGACCGCGGCGGTCTTGAAGCGGGTCACTTCAAGCGCGCGATAGACCTGGAGTTGTTCGACGTTCTCAGTGAGATCGCGCGAGGTCATGCCCTTGTGGATATGTTCATGTCCGGCCAGGTCGCAGAATTCTTCGATGCGGGCTTTCACATCATGGCGGGTGACTCGCTCGCGGGCATCGATGGACTCCAGATTGATCTGGTCGACGACGGACTCGTAGGCATCGATGGCTTCCTGCGGGATATCGAGACCGAGATCCCTCTGGCCTTTCATCACTGCAATCCAGAGCTCACGTTCGAGGCGGACTTTTCCTTCAGGGGACCAAACCGCTTTCATATCAGCGGTGGCGTAGCGTTCAGCGAGGACGTTTGGAATCATGATTTAAGAAGACAAAAGAGAATACCCGGAAGGCAAAAGTGGTTAGCTTGCCTGAGAGGCGATTTGTTTGAGGTAGTCGTAGGAATAGATGCCGGTCTTGTGACCGTCAGAAAAGTGGAACTGGAGAGCGTAACCGCCGACCTGTTGCCAGCCGGTTACCGTGACGCCGCTGAAGTCTTTGCCCTTTTGGTTTCCCGAAATGGGATTTCCAAGAAGGTCGGTCTCACCTTGCGTTTCGGCGCTGGGAGAGAGGGCACGGAGGCGGTCCATCTTGTAAAAGTCGTCGGAACCATCCGCCCAGCGGATGGCTACTTCGTTTCCGATGATCTGGATGTCGCTGAACCCTGTCATTATTGAGGTGCATGGTTAGCACGGGCGTATCCCCGTCGCAACAGGTGAAACGCCTGCAAAAATGGGGCTGGGCCGCCAGCCGGCATCGTCGGCCCCGAATCGGGCGTAAAAGATCGCGGTGCCCGATGTATCGGCTTTGCTTTTTTCGCGAAAGCGCCCAGAGTTTTGGTTCCTTCGAAGGAACCAAGTCCTTCCCAAAATCCCCCTTATGAAAATCGCCAAAGACGGTATTCGCTCCATTGTTAAGGTTGGTTACGACGGCCGTGTCTACAAGACCTTCCGCGGAACGGACAAAGAAGAGCGTTTTGCCAATGAGGTGCGTGTCCTCAATGTGCTGGAGGCCCGTGGGTGTGACTACGTGCCGCGCCTGCTCGATAATGATCCGGAAACGCTGACCATCGTAACGACGAACGCGGGTTCTCCGGCAGAGAACAGCATCAGTGAGTCCAAAGCGCAGGCGCTCTTTAAGGAACTGGAAGAGGAATTCGGAGTCGTTCACGACGATCCTTTTCCCAGGAATATTACCTACAACCAGCGGATGGGGCGTTTCTGCATCATCGACTTTGAGCTGGCCGAAGTGAAGGATGATCCCAAGCACCTCCACGAAGAGGAAGAGGCGCATCGCTCCCTCGTATGGTGCGGATTGACCAGAGATGGTCGACGCAAGCCCGGCAACCAGGATTCCCTCTCGGTTTTTTCATCCAGCGGCGGCTGGGCTGATTCCGCGGAGCTCGAGGGAGAGCAGTCGATTGATGAAAATGGACTCGTCTTTGCCGTCAGTGACGGCATGGGTGGCCCGGCGGGTGGTGCGGTGGCCAGCACCCTCGTGGTTCGGGATCTCCGCCGCTTTTTGCCGGCGATGATGGGAGACTTTCACGGCGCGGCAGATCCTGAGGGCGTGCTCGAAGCCTCAGTGAAGTCTCTGCATGACTTTGTGACGAGGACCGGCGACAACAGCGACAACCTCCGCGGAATGGGCGCGACAGTGGTCTGCGGTTTGTTCTACCGCACCAAGGTCTACTTTGCGCACGTCGGTGACAGTCGTTGTTATCAATATCGCGACGGGGAACTGACCCAGTTAACGTTCGATCACACTTTCCTGGGAAGCCAGTTCCGTCAGGGACGGATCAACGAGCGGGAAATGCGAATGCATCCGCGCCGGAATGTGCTGAACCAGGCGATCGGAGGTGGTTGCCAGTTTGTGAATCCCCAGGTGGATTCTTCCACGCTTGAAGCAGGGGACTGGTTCCTGATTTGTTCCGATGGAGTGATTGACGGTCTCTGGAATAAGAACATCGCGAGATGTTTCGAGGAAGCCGATGAAGAAGGTCAAAGTGTCGAGCACGTTGCCAACCGCATTCTCGACTGGTCCTTCGAAGAAGCCGGCATGGATGACACGACTCTGTTCGTCGTGAAGGTGCTGTAGATCGCTGAAGCTGGCCTAAGCCGGGCGAATCAGCAGCAGCGCGTTTCTCCCGTTCTCCTTCCACTTATCACGGCGACTTTCGGGAAGGGCGTTGAGATCGTCGACCCGCTCGAAGCCTTCGCGTTCCAGGTAGCCCGCGGCCTGAGTTGAGAGGGCAAAAATCTCGGAGGCCTGGATATCCTTCGCTTTCTGAATGGCGGCACTGACGAGAGTGCGGCCGTAGCCCTGATCGGTGTGGCCCTTCTTCACAAAGAGGCAGGCGAGTTCCGCCTTATTGTCCTCGGGATAGAAATGGACGGCGACACAGCCAACCACGTTGCCATCGACCTCCATCACGATGTAATCATCGATCTGCTGGAGGATTTCGGCCCTCGAACGAGTCACGAGTTGATCTTCCTCCATGGCTCGATGGATCAGCAAATAGAGCTCATCGACATCAGCCCGGTTGGCCTGGCGAATCTGCCGATAGTCGTCGGAATAGATCATCACGCCAACGCCTTCGTTGCTGAAAAGCTCGGCGAGGAGGGCGTCGTCGCTGCTGCATCCGATCATGTGCACGCGGGTGACTCCGTCGCGAGTCGCGTTGGCTCCGTGGTTCAGCTTGGAAGCGAGTCCCGGGGGGAGATCTGCTGCGTTTTCGACAAAGGTAAGGGCGCTCTCACTGGAAAACTGCCGGTCGTCAGAAATAGGTTCGCGTGGATCGTCGGTCGAGATGAAAAGGATCTTGGCGGCATCGAGAGCCGTGGCGACTTCGCGGGCGACGGCGTCTGAATTGACCCGCAGGGTCCGGCCGTCAGCATCGAATCCGAGCGGAGGAACGACGGGGAGGATATCCTGTTCGAGGAAACCCTGCAGCACGCCGGCGTCGATGCGTTCGATAGTGCCAGTCAGTCCCGCGTCGACACCGTTGATGATTCCGGCAGGGTGGGCGTGAATGGCGTTCGCGGTGGCGGCTTTCAGTTTCACCGTGGTGAGGCTCTGCATGACGGCGTTGCTGAGCCGGGAGATGGCATCCATGCTGACTTCAAGCGTCGCTTCGTCAGTGACGCCTGTTCCGTCGTTGTTGGAGAGCGGAATCTCGCGTTTTTCTCCGAGGGCCGCGATCTGCGCCGCTGCTCCGTGGACGAGGACGACCTTGATATTGAGCGAGCGCAGGACCGCGATATCGAGAAGGATGTTTGAAAAGTCGGGGGATTCGATGACGGCACCGTCCAGTGCGATCACGAACGTACTCCCCCGAAACTGCGGGACATACTGGAGAATGGCTCTGAGGTCGCTGAAATTCATCGAGAAGTGGCGATGGCCGACGGTTGGCGGCACCGTGGTTAAGTTAGTCGAAACGCCCTGAATTGCATGAGTTTTCCTGAAGGAGCGGGTTGCGTGCCAAAGCTGGCGTTTTGCGCGACATCTCAGTATTTGCCATTTTCGTAATGTGTTGATAGAGATTCGACTCCCAAATTCAAATGGAAGACTTTGCGTTCATCAAACTGGCATCCAATCGCTACCTTTGCGGGGTAGGGCCGTTTGTATCTGCAGAAGCCCCTCCGGAGGACGGGCGCAGCGCCTTTTACCGGAACAATTTCGAACTGTCAGATCCTGATCCGTGGAAGATCCCAACCCGAACTTTCGAAACCTCTGATTTGCGGGTGCTTCTCCCGGACAACGGAGCGACGCCGCTGCCGGAGATTGCCTGGTCCGGACTGGGAGACGCCGATGTGCGCTGGGTTTTCGACGAAATCCTCAACCAGATCGAGAATGGGGAGATCAAAAAATCGGTCCCCGTGCTGACCGAGCGCGGGATACTCCACCGCGGGGAACCCGCCGCCCTCGTCAAAGCAATCATTGGTGCGCCGGACACGCTGTGGGGTTATGGCTATCGCGAAGGCGTGGAAGGGATGATTGGTGCGACCCCAGAGCAGTTGTTTACAGTTGAAGACGGGGTGCTGAGCACGATGGCCCTGGCCGGAACCGCTCCTCGCCACGAGGTGGCCGATTTTCCGAACGATCCGAAGGAAATCCGCGAGCACGAGCTGGTGGCGGATTACCTTGAGGATTTGCTGTCGCCTTTTGGCGCGGTGGAGCGCGATGAACGCAGCCTGCTAGATCTTGGGTCCATTGTTCATTTCATTACCCGCCTCAAGGTAGTCCTCGATAACGGGCATGGCGATCTGAATGAGCTGATCCGGCGCCTGCATCCGACGCCGGCGCTCGGAGCCTGTCCTCGTGGAGAAGGCGCTTTGCGGCAGCTGGTCGACTATCGCGAGCGGCTGGGAGTGCCGGAAGATTTCGGGGCTCCCTTTGGAGCCCTGCATGAAGGATTTTTCCAGGGACTGGTTGCAATCCGTAATGTTTCCTGGATGGGGCGAGCCGTGGCGCTCCCTAGCGGAGTCGGGCTGGTTGAGGGAAGCCGATTCGATAGAGAATGGCGGGAGTTGGCATTGAAGCGAAATTCCGTTAAGTCTCTGCTCGGTGTATGAGCAGAAATTCGGAACTGGCTGCCGCTACGTTAGGGCATCTCGCAGGATTGGGAGTGCGCCGGTTCGTCGTTTGTGCGGGAGCGCGCAATGCGCCCCTGGTGACTTCTTTGCTGGCAGTGGGAAAAACAAAGTCGTTGAAAGTCTGGCATCATTTCGATGAGAGAACAGCGGCGTTCTTCGCACTGGGGCTTTCCCGCGGCGGGAGCGAGCCTGTAGCGGTTTTAACCACTTCGGGAACGGCTGCAGCTGAGCTGCTACCGGCAGCGATTGAGGGATACTACACGGGTGTTCCGCTGGTGCTGGTAACGGCCGACCGGCCGGAGTGGTATCGCGGGAGCGGAGCTCCCCAGGCGATCGAGCAGCGCGGACTGTTCGGAGTCTACACCCCTCTCTCCATCGATGTGCAGCGCCGTAAGGATTTGAGCTGGGTGATCAAGTGGAACCGCAAGGCACCGATGCACCTTAACGTCTGCTTCGAGGAGCCAAGAGCGGAAGATCGTGTGACCGAGTTCAAGACGGTCGTCATGCCGGAACCAGCGGTCGACGACGATGACGGGATTTCTGAGAAAATTGCGGATTTTGTCAGGGGGAGGGAGAATCCCGTTTGCCTGCTCGGGTCGATTCCGACTGAATGGAGGAAAGCGGTTAGGAAATTCCTGAAGCGATCAGGGATGCCCTTCTGGGCAGAGGCCACGAGCGGTTTACGGGAATGTGAGGACCTTGCCGATCAACAAGTGATGCGTGAGAGTGCCATCGCAGCGCTCGATCCGGATTCCATTCTTCGCATCGGCGGCGTGCCCAGTCTGCGATTCTGGCGGGAACTCGAAACCCAGCGTGGGATTGAAGTGCTCTCAGTGTCGCCATATCCCTTTTCGGGACTGGCCCGGCACAGCGAGTTGATTTCCTGCAGCGGATTCCCCGCAAAGATCGAGGTAGTGGCTCAACAACAGGAAGTGGATTCTGCGAAAAGTCGACTGGAGTCGGTAATCGAGAAATTTCCCAAGTCGGAGCCTGCCATGATGCGGGCCGTGGCGGAACTGATCCCGAAAAAGGCGATGGTTTTCCTGGGAAACAGCATGCCGATTCGTGAGTGGAATCTGGCAGCGCCATTAACCCCGCACCCGAACTGTTTCGCGAATCGGGGAGCTAACGGCATCGACGGTGAAGTTGCGACCTTCCTTGGTTTGACCGAAGGAGAGAAGGAGTCATGGGGCATCTTTGGAGACCTGACGGCCCTCTATGATCTCAACGCTCCGGGCATTCTTTCGCAACTTCCCAAAGGTCGTCGCCGTATTGTTGTAATGAATAATGGTGGTGGCAGGATCTTTTCGAGACTGCCATCAATGGCCGGGTTGAAAGCCGATGAGAAGCAGGTTACCGAAAATCATCATCGACGGCGTTTCGAAGCATGGGCGGAAATGTGGGACATGAATTATGTGGTATGGAGGGCCGGAAAACCGGCACCCGAGGTCAAAGGGGAGAATGTGTTGATCGAGGTATTGCTGGAAAATTCGGCAACTGAATCGTTCTGGAAGGAAATGGCATGAGTGTTTCTTCAATCATTGCGCTGCACGGGAACCTTGGTTCGGCGGATGATTGGGAACGGCTTGAGATTGAGGGCATGGTCGCTGTCGACCTCTGGGCGTTCTCAGATCTGTCGTTGGGGGAATTTGCCATGTTCCTTACCGAGGAAGTTCGTCCGGCCGGTGAGCGCCCGGTAATTGCCGGATATTCCCTCGGGGGCCGCCTCGCTTTGCAGGCCATGTCAGAGTTTCCGGATGCCTGGGGGGGAGCGGTAATCCTCTCGGCTCATCCGGGACTGGACGACGAGGAGGCGAAGGAGAAGCGTCGCGCGGCTGACGAGAGTTGGGCGAGGAAGGCGAGGGCGTTGCACTGGCCTGATTTCCTTGAGTTGTGGAACTCTCAACCGGTGCTCGCCAATTCACCGGCCAGCGAACGTCAGTTGGGCCTGGAAGACCGCCGTGATGCCATTGCGATGGCTTTTGAATACTGGTCGCTCGGGACCCAGGATGACCTGCGGGTGCCTTTAAAAGAGTTCGATCAACCCGTTCTCTGGATCACCGGTGCCCAGGACGAGAAGTTCCATCGTTTTGGTGAAGAGATGGCCGAAGTTTTCTCCAATTTTGAGCATATCGACCTGCCGGAGCATGGCCATCGGGTCCTTGATCCTCTGGCTGCAGTAAAGATTCGAGACTGGCTCGCCCATCTCTGAAGTCGGAGCGTAATCTCATTGCGCGGGGAAGCTTCCTCGCTAGGATTTCTCCCACATGAACTGGATCTCTGCTCACGACTTTGAAGACCTTCGTTACGAAAAAACGGAGGATGGCCAGATTGCCAAGATCACGATCAATCGCCCCGAGGTGCGCAATGCTTTCCGCCCCCAAACGGTGCGGGAGATGCTGGTCGCGTTTGACCTCGCTCACGAAGACCCCGAAGTCGGTGTTGTCATCCTGACCGGAGAAGGCGATTTGGCGTTTTGCTCAGGAGGTGACCAGAAGGTGCGCGGCCATGCCGGATACGTGGGGGACGACGGTGTACCTCGCCTCAATATCCTCGATGTGCAGAAAAAGATTCGATCACTTCCCAAGCCGGTCGTCGCGATGGTAGCGGGGTATGCCATTGGAGGCGGTCACGTTCTTCATGTGGTTTGCGACCTCACGATTGCGGCAGAGAATGCGCGGTTCGGTCAGACAGGGCCGAAGGTAGGCTCTTTCGATGGTGGACTCGGTTCCAGCTACCTCGCCCGCATTGTTGGTCAGAAGAAGGCTCGCGAAATCTGGTATCTCTGCCGTCAATACGACGCACAGCAGGCACTCGATATGGGACTGGTGAATACCGTGGTGCCTCTCGAGAAACTGGAAGAAGAAACGATTCAGTGGTGCCGCGAGATGCTGGATCATTCTCCGCTCGCCCTGCGTTGCCTGAAGACGGCGCTTAACGCGGATTGCGATGGTCAGATGGGTCTGCTCGATCTCGCCGGCAATGCGACCTTGCTTTACTACATGTCCGAAGAAGCGAAGGAAGGTAAGAACGCGTTCGTTGAGAAGCGGAAGCCCGACTTCTCGAAGTTTCCGAGAGTTCCGTAACTAATCGTCGATGAAGGCGTGGATTCTCGCGGCCCGTCCCAAGACGTTGCCGGCAGCCGTGGTGCCGGTGTGGGTGGGGGCCATGCCGATGCTGCTGGATGGAGATCTGGCAACGGGTTCGTGGCTCCTGTTTTTCTGTACCCTCGCGAGTTGCCTGTGCATTCAGGTCGCAACCAACCTGTTCAACGACGCGATTGATTTCGATAAAGGGGCGGACACGGATCAGCGCCTCGGCCCGAAACGGGTGACCGCTTCGGGGCTGTTGTCGCGAAAGGCGGTGTTTGGTGGGGCGCTGGGTTTCTGCTTCCTGGCGGCATTGGTCGCAATTCCAATGATCCAGGAACGGGACTGGCCTATCGTGGCGATCGGGGTGGTTTCACTTTTCTTTGCCTACGGCTATACCGGCGGGCCTGTTCCGTTGGCCTATCGAGGACTCGGTGAGTTGTTCGTTATTCTCTTCTTCGGCCTGGTGGCTGTGACAGGATCCTATTTCGTCCAGACTGGTGAATGGGGCAGTCCTGCGATCTGGCTGCTGGCGCTTCAGTGCGGGCTGTATTCGACCGTCTTGATCGCAATAAACAACCTTCGCGACCGCGAAGAGGATTCCGGAACCGGGAAACGAACGCTCGCTGTCCGATTCGGTGAGAAGTTCGCCCGGTGGGAGATCGCAGCGATTGGATTTGTGGCCGCTCTCCTGATGATTCCAGTTGGTATCCTCGCCGAACTCAATGTGGTGTTTTCCAGTGTTGCTGCCGTTGCTCTAGGAATCGTCCATTTCATCATCGTGAAGCAGGTCTTTGAAACGGAGCCATCTGAGAAATACAATGCGTTCCTGGCCGCGGCGGCCAAGCAACTGCTTTTCTTTGCGGTGATGATCAGTATCATGTTTGCGTTGAAATGAGCGACGTCTACGTCTGGCGCTACACCCTGAAATCCGTTGGGCAGTTGAACTCAGTCGCCAGTCGTCTTGAGCATTCCGGGGCGCTGATTCGGGTGAACGAGGGATACGGGTGCATTCATCCCTGGCCGGAACTGGGGGATGCTCCGATCGAGGAGCAATTGGAGCGACTTCGAAACGGGGAGACGTCACCGCTGATTTCGCAGGCCATGCATTGCGCCGGGATGGATGGCGAAGCCCGTCGGGCGGGAAAGTCACTTTTTGAAACTCCGGTTCCGGAAAGTCACTGGCTGGTTTTGCCCGGGGATGACCCCGCCGAGGCGAGGGCACAGGGATTCTCCATCGCGAAGATCAAGGTGGGCTCCGACCTGGAAGAGGTGACCCGGAAAATCATGGTCTGGTCTGCGGCAGGTTTCCGGCTGCGACTTGATGCCAATGAAGTGCTTTCGCTGGCAACCTTTCTCGACTTCTGGTCCTCACTGAAGCCGGTGAGGAACTCCATTGACTGGGTGGAGGATCCGACTCCCTGGCACCGCGACCAGTGGTCAGTATTGCGGGAGGCCGCCATCCCTGTGGCGGTGGATCGGGATCTTGAAACCCGGTTCGAATCCGGTTACACGGCAGTGGTGAAGCCGGCGGTATCGAGCTGGCTGCCGCCAAAGGGAGAGCACTTCTTCGTAACCTCCTACATGGATCATGCGGTTGGACAGGCGTGGGCTGCCGCAGAAGCGGCACGATTGGCTCAAGGTCCTGACGGAGCGAGAATGTATGAGGCAGGGCTGCTAACCCATCGCTGCTTTGAATCTGATGAATTCTTTGAGAGGGTGTCGGTAAAGGAATGTCGTTACCAGTCGAACGGGGGAACCGGACTGGGATTTGATGACTTGTTGGAGGGATTGCCATGGAAACGACTGGATTAACCGGCGCCGCCTACTGGGAGTCGGCTGATGTTGATATTCGATTGAACCCGAAGCGCTCGATCGATGATTCCGGATTGCATGATTTTCTCACCGGAGAGTGTGGGATAGAGGCGGCGGTGGTCATGGCGACATCGGGCACTTCGGGAGGGTTCAAGTTCGCAGTTCTTCCAAAGGCGGCTCTGCTGAACTCGGCACGTTGCGTTATCAATCATTGCGGGATGACCCCGGAAGACGTCTGGCTGGCGGGTTTGTCAGGTTTTCATGTCGGTGGATTAGGCATTTTTGCCCGGGCCTACGTGACGGGAAGCCGGCTGATCGATTTTCCGGGAGAATGGGAGCGTGACGGCCGGCGGCTGATCGCAGCGATCGAGGAAAGCGGTGCCACACTGACATCCATGACCCCGACTCATTTGCACGATCTCGTGAGTCATGGAGCAAAGGCTCCTGCATCATTGAGAGGGCTGTTGCTGGGTGGTGGGAAAATGGAGCCGATCCTTGTGGATCGTGCGAGGCAGCTGGGGTGGCCGGTTTGGCCCAGTTACGGGATGACCGAGGCCTGCTCCCAGATTGCGACCAGCATCGAGGGAGCGGTTGACCGTTTGCCCGTGCTCGAGGGATGGGAACTGAAGACCGATGAAGAGGGGAGGTTGGCGATCCGGGGAGAAAGCTTATTCGCGGGTTATGCGATCAAGGAAACTGGCGGATGGCGTTTTGACGAAGCGAGAAATGGCGAAGGATGGTTCGTCACCGGTGATCGTTGTGAGTTGGAGGAGGGAATCCTTCAGTTTCTGGGACGGGCTGACGACCTGGTGAAAGTGTCAGGAGAGCTTATCTCGATATCCCGGCTCAACAGTCTCGCAGGACGGATCGCTCACGACCACGGCATGGACGTGGCGGTGGTCGCTGTGCCGGATGAGCGACGTGAAAACTCGCTCGTTCTCGTGGTCGAGGCTTCACGCTCCGGCGCTCGTGAGATATTGAGTTGGATCAACGCAGAGCTCGATCCGATTGAGCAGCTAAGCCGGGTAGTCCCGGTAAAAGTGTTGCCGAGAACCGATATCGGCAAGCTGGATCGAGCGGCGCTTGTTGAATTGGCTACGATCAGTTAGCCGGATTTCTCCATCCCACCGGTTGGACCCAGGCCTGTTTTTTCTGGCCGGTGTAGGAGGGATTGGTGTGTCGGAGGCTGGAGGTGATAGTCGCACGAAGATAGAGGGTGCCTTCGGGAATTGAGAAGCTGGGTTCGGTGCCCTCCTGCGAACTTAGAGTGACTCCGATACCTGTGCGCGAAGCGGCATCATAGTCTGTTTGGCTGCCAATGAATTCGGTGCTGTAGGTGGCGCCCTCTTCTGCAGCGATGCTCAAAGACAGCGTCCGTGTGTCAGGATCGTAATTGATGGAATTCAAGATGACACCGGAACTGGAGTAGAATTTCCCGAGGCGCATTGCTTCGACGATGGCGTTCCCGGTCAGGTCGCCGGCGCCGACCACGACCCATCCGCGTCCGGGAGAAACGTCGCCACCGTGGTAGGTGTGCGAATCGTCGGTTGCCAGTCCGAAGAGAGGGGGCTGGCTCAGTTCAGCAATTCGAAGTGTGTTGGCAATGTCCCAGGCCATTTCGTCGCCCGGACGGGTTTCGTCGCCGAGATGGTTAATGCCGGGATGTCCGTTGTAGACTTCAAAGAAGGCACCTTCGGCAACGTTAGCGAGATTTTCGGGAGTGATTGCCCAGCGAAAATTGGGGTGGTTGAGGTGCGCCAGGATCGGCGTTCCGGTGGTTTCCTCGACTTCTTTCACGCTGAGAAAGCATTGTCGCATGGTTTCTTCGACGGGAAGGGTCTTTTCAGAGACGGCAGGGATCAAATGCGGCAGGTTGATGGCGTTGATGTGCACCGGAGCTTTGTCCCGGGCGAAGTTTGAAATCTCTTCACCGGGAACGATGAGGAATTTGTCAGAGTCTTTCAGGATCTCACGGCACTGCTCGAGTGTCTTAAGTCGAATGCCGGGTTTGCCGTCCCGTTCTTCCCACTGGATCCAATCCTTGCCAAAGCGGGCTTCGCACTTGCTGACGGCGTCGCGCCCGATCGCTCGCTGGCGTTTCTTGATGGAATCGAGGTCCATCCACTTCTCTCCGGTCTGCAGGATGTTGTGATCGCTCAGAGAGATGAAGTCGTAGCCCTGATCTTCGTACCAGGCGATGATCGATTCCGGGAAATCATTCCCGTCGCTCCAAAGCGAGTGGGTGTGGGTGTTTCCCTTGAGCCACTGGCTCGTGTCGTAGTTCTGAGCCGATACCAGGATTGGGAGCGAGAGAAAAAAGGCGGCTAATCTCAACATAATGAGGAGATTAGCTGTTTTTGTCGGCTGCTGGCAACGTCTGCTTTGGCCTGATCAGGGCTCAAAGTCTTCCAGCGTTTCTTTTTCGAAATCACCATCGTTGACCCAGCCGGCACGGGTCGGCTCACCGCTGAGGAAGCGTTCGTGGAACCGGTGCGAGTCCGTTGAGATCTTGTAGTTGTCGAAAACATCACCGTTTCCGAACATGCGGGGATCTTCTTGTTCCTTGAGCTCGCTCTCCATCTGCTCCGCCAGCGTCTCCTTCAGCGAAGCGTATTCAGGATTGCCGGCCAGGTTGTCGATGCAGTCGGAGTCTTCCTTGAGATTGTAGAGTTCTTCTGCGGGTAGTTTGCCGAAGTTCAACTGCCAGTATTCCGTGTTGGTGCCGTTGCGGCGCGCCTCGAGGATCCACGTCTTCGTCGGGCTTCCGTCAGTGTTGAGGTAGCCGGTGATCGGGTCGCCGGCAGGCCAGCGGTCGGGCTCATAGTTGCGAAGGTAGAGATACTCATTCGTGACGATGCCGCGAATGGGATACCCGGCATCGTTGGGGCGGCCGGCGTCGTGGCGTTCTTTGCCAATGAGAACGTAGTCCCGATTCTCGATCACGCGGCCAGCCTCTTCCGATTCGAAAATGGGGACGAGACTTTCTCCGGTCATCGGTTGCATGGTGGATTCCTCCGGCTCGAGTTGAGCCACGTCGAGGAAGGTCGGGGCGAGATCGATAAAGCTGACAAAGTCATCGATCTTGCGGCCCGGATTTTTGATTCCGTCAGGCCACATGATGGCGAGTGGAAGGTGGTTGGACCATTCATACTCGTTGCCCTTCACACGCGGGAAGGGCATCCCGTTGTCTGATGTCACGACAATGAGAGTGTTGTCGAGTTGTCCCTTCTCCTCGAGGTGCTCGATGATGCGAAGGAGGTGGGTGTCGAAGTGCTCAATTTCGAAGGCGTAGTCGAGCATATCGTTACGGACGATTTCATTATCAGGCCAGAAGGCGGGAACCCGGTCGATATCAGACAGTTTCTTGCCTCCTTTAGAAACGCCGGCGCCGTATTCGTAGCGACGATGGGGTTCGGTGCAGCCATACCAGAAGGCCCAGGGCTTGCCCTCTCCAGTAGCGGCGGCAAGGAAGTCTTCGAAGTTCTTCGCGTAATCGTTCGAACTCATGGCTCCTGCAGGTGGCTTGGCTTTGTGCTTGGACCATGGCTGGCCGGTCATCTGGCGCGGCGTTCCCTCCGCAGTTTCGGCCTTTCCCGGAGCCCAGCCCTTGCCGGTGTAGCCGACGGTATATCCCGCCTGAGCTTTGAGCGCTTCGACGTAAGAGACAAATTTCTCGGGGAAGTAGGCCATGTGATTGCTGGCTTCCTCCAGTTGCCAGGAAGGGCGACCTGTCAGGATGGCAGCCCGTGACGGGGCGCACTTGGCATTGGGGGTGTAGGCTTTGTTGAAGAGGAGACCTTCAGCCGCGACCCGGTCAAAGCCCGGGGTCTTGATCCAGGTTGTCCCGTAGGCGCCCGCATGGGGATAAGACTGATCGTCGGAGATCGCGAAGAGGATGTTGGGGCGATTGTCGGCTAAGGCCGCTGTGGCGGCCAGACTGGGAAAAAGAAAAGGAAAAAGAAAAAGACTGCCTGCCCGGCGGAGTCGGGGAATGAACTGCTGGAGTGAAGCGGAAGGTCGAGGCAGAGCCTGCTGGCCGAAGGCTGGCAGGATAAAATGAAAAAAAGTACTGCGCATGGTGGGGAAGTTAGTCTTCGATGGTGATGGACTTGGGATCGAAGTCGATGGGAGGGTAGCTCATGTTGAGGCCCTGCAATGTCTTGACGAGAATGTCGGCGACAAGGAGGTTGCGGTACCACTTGCGATCCGCTGGAATCACATACCAGGGAGCGTTGTCAGTGCTGGTTTCTGAGAAAACGTCACCGTAGGCCTCCATGAACTTCGGCCAGAGAGCGCGGTCGTCGAGATCACCGGGATTGAATTTCCAGTTTTTCTCCGGTTCATCGAGGCGTGCCTGGAGGCGTGCCTTCTGTTCGTCCTTCGAGATGTGGAGGAAAAACTTGATGATCGTGGTTCCTTCGTCGGTGAGCATCTGCTCGAAGTTGCGAATGTGATCATATCGTTTGCTCCAGCGTTCTTCCGGGAAGATGTCACGGACGCGAACCGCAACGATGTCCTCGTAGTGGCTGCGGTTGAAGATGACGGTCTCGCCGTCCTGCGGAACCTGGCGGTGGATGCGCCAGAGGTAGTCGTGGGAGAGTTCCAGCTTGCTGGGGCGCTTGAAGGAGGCAACCCGAACGCCCTGGGGATCCATCTTTTCAAAAACGCTGCGGATCGTGCCGTCTTTTCCGCCGGTATCCATTGCCTGGAAAACGACAAGAAGGCGATGTTTGCCCTCGGCATAAAACTGCTCCTGGAGGACGTCGATCTGGTGGTTGAACTGCTTGAAGAGATCCTTGCCTTTGGGCTTGGTGACAGTGAACAGTGCCTCGTCAGTAGTGGGAAGACTGGACAGGTCCACTTTCTGTCCGGGCTTGATTCGCAAGGGGTGATCGGAGAGGGGGACTTCAGACATAATTCTCAAGCTAGGGCGGCTGCGATGGGATCGGCAAGGGCTTTGCCGTTACGAGTTAGATGCAAACGCCCGTCTTTTTCAATGAGTAAACCCTGTTGGGTCAGTGACTCAACAGGGTTGGGGGTATCAATGAGGCTGACAGGAGCGCCCTCTCGTGTGCGCAATTGCAGGGCGAGTGCCTCGAGGCGCTTGTCCTCTTCGGTGAGGACTTCGATGTCAGCCCGGGTGTCGAGGCCAGCGTGAGCGGCTTTGATGTAGGGAGCCGTGTCGGGCAGGGTTTTCCAACGCTGACCGTTGAGGGTGGTAACAGCTCCTGGGCCCAGGCCAAGGTAATCAGCGCCAAACCAGTAGGCGCGGTTGTGCTGCGATTCACAGCCGGGGCGAGCGTAGTTGGAGATCTCGTAGTGGTGGTAGCCGTGTTCTTCCAGGTAGTCCAAAGCGAGGTAGAACTGGTCGGCGTCGCGGTCTTCGTCAGTATCAAGTTCCCCGGTTTCGTGGCGTTTCAGGAATTCGGTATCCTCTTCGTAGGTGAGATTGTAGGCGGAGATGTGATTTGGCGAGAGGGAGACGGCGGTTTCGAGATCCTCCTGCCATTGCTCCAGCGTCTGGCCGGGGATTGAAAACATGAGATCGAGACTGACCTGATCAAAATCGGCAGAGCGCAGGGTTTCAAAAGCAGTGATTGCTTCGTCCCGGGTATGATCGCGATCGAGGGTCTTGAGGGTCTCAGGGGTGAAGGATTGCACCCCGAGGCTCACGCGTGAAATGCCGAGTTCGCGCATCAGCTGCGCCTTCGCCAGGTCATAGGTCGCCGGATTGGCTTCGATGGTCCATTCGCGGCACTCCGAGAAATCAAAGAGTCCGGTGAGACCTTGGCAGAGGCGGGTCAGATGCGTGGGGGAAAGCAGCGTTGGCGTGCCACCTCCAAAGTAAGCGGTCTCAATTTTGCCGGAGACTTCCGGTAGACGTTTCTCCGCTTCAGAGAGAACTGCTTCAACGAACTCCCGATTCGCCAGGTTGCCCGGAGTGTGCTTGTAGAATCCGCAGTAAGGGCAGATGTGGTGACAGAAGGGGATGTGAACGTAGAGATGCACTCCGGTCTCACTTTTTCAATAGCCCCAGAATACCTACAATGATGAGGTAGATAGCGAGGACGTTTTTCATGAGTTCTACCGGAATGAAGAAAAGGGCAATTCCGATGAGAAGGGTAACAACAGGGGCCGCGAGATTCATGATCCAACGATAGCGAGTCGGCCGATCAAGCGTCAAGCTTGCGCACGATGATGGAGGGGCCGCGAGTGGCGGTGATCTCAACGTCGGATCCTTTCGGGATGGACGGCCCCTCGGTCATTACGTCGATCTTCCTGCCCTCGATGATTGCGTGACCGGAAGGCGTGATATCAGTCAGCGTGGTACCGGTTTGCCCGATCATGTCCTGGCGGGAATCGCGTTCCTCATCGCGGCCGGTTTCGTCATTGAGAATGAGGCTGCGGGTGAGGGGGAGCTTGTGGAAATACTTCATCCACCAGTTGAGGGTGGCGATGCTGAAGATGAACAGAACGACGACAGCACCAGTGCCTGCAGCTGCTCCATATTCCACGAAGGTCATTACCGCGGCACTGACCAGGCAGAGGGCACCCACGATTCCGAGGATGCCTCCGGGCAGGACCAGTTCGGCAAGAACTGCCAGGATACCAACGACGCTGAGGACGATAATGGTGATCATGGCAAAGGATACGAATGTCAGGCCTTAACCGTTACGACCGCAGCACTGCTTGAACTTTTTGCCGCTTCCACAAGGGCAGGGGTCGTTGCGACCGACCTTGGGCAGCTCGCGCTTCACCGTCTTGGGAATCTGGATCTGAGGTGACTCGGGTTCCTTCTCCACCTCGAGACCGGCAAGATCATCGGGACGGCTCGTCTGGATTCCACGAAGAACTCGGTTGTAGTCCTCCGGACGCACCGTGGTGGTGCGGAAAAGGTTGCCGAGAACCTCGCTCTTGATCTTGTCCATCAGGCCGACAAAGAGGTCGTAGGCGGCGTGCTTGTACTCGACCAGGGGATCCTTCTGAGCATGGCGGTAGTTGCCGATGCCCTCACGCAGGTTGTCCATCTCGTAGAGGTGTTCCTGCCAGAGTTGGTCGATGCTGTGAAGAATAACCCAACGTTCGAGACCTTCAACGCGCTCGGGATCCTCGTGAGCGGTCTTAACCTCGTAGGCGGCTTTGACCTGGTCGATGATGAAGTCGAGGACCTCGTCGGGAGCTTTGTTCTCAAATCCGACGTCTTCGGCGGTGAGGCCGAGAGGGAAGTGGGAATTTACCTCGTTGAGGATTGCCTCCGGAACAAGGTCACCGGTTTCCGGATCGAAGCAGTCCTGCAGCATTGCGGGCAGGGCATCCTCGATGATGTCGATGACGAGACCGTGAGGGTTTTCGGTGTTGAGCACCTCATTGCGGTAACCGTAAACCACGGTCCGCTGGTTGTTCATCACGTCGTCGTATTCGAGGATGTGTTTACGGGCGAGGTAGTCGCGTTGCTCCACCTTCTTCTGGGCGTTCTCGACGGACTTATTGAGCCAGGGGTGTTCGAGCTCCTGGCCTTCTTCGAGGCCGAAACGCTCCATCATCTTGGTCATGCGCTCGGCGGCACCGAACTGCATCATGAGGTCATCCTCGAAGCTGACGTAGAAAACGGAAACACCGTTGTCGCCCTGACGCGAACAACGTCCACGAAGCTGGCGGTCAACCCGGCGGCTGCGGTGACGCTCGGTCGCAATCACCATGAGACCACCCTTGTCGTCGATGCCTTCGCCCAGCTTAATGTCTGTGCCTCGACCGGCCATGTTGGTCGCCACGGTTACGGCACCTGGCTGACCAGCGCGGGCGACGATCTCAGCCTCCTGCTCGTGGAACTTGGCGTTGAGGACTGAGTGGGGGATCTTCTCACGCTTGAGCATGCGGGCGAGAATCTCGGAGGATTCCACACTGGCGGTTCCCAGAAGAATCGGCTGATCCTCAGCGTGGTGTTCGCGGACGAGGTCGATGACCGCCTTGAACTTCTCGCGCTGGGTCTTGAAGATCTTGTCGTTGAGATCGATTCGCTTGATGGGGCGGTTCGTCGGAACCACGAGGACGTCCAGTTTGTAGATATCGTGGAATTCGGCGGCTTCGGTTTCCGCCGTTCCTGTCATACCACCCAACTTCTCGTAGAGGCGGAAGTAGTTCTGGATCGTAATGGTGGCGTAAGTCTGAGTTTCGCCCTCGATCTTGACGCCTTCCTTGGCCTCAACCGCCTGGTGAAGACCGTCGGACCAGCGACGACCGGCCATCTTACGACCGGTGTTTTCGTCGACGATCATGACACGGTTGTCTTCGACGACGTAGTGCACGTCCTTCTCGTAGAGCGTGTAGGCACGCATGAGCTGAGAGATGGTGTGCATCTTCTCAGCCTGGGCCGCCATCTGCTGTTGGAGTTCGCTCTTTTTCTCAGCCTTCTGGCGATCGTTGAGCGACTCGTCTCCGTCGATCTCGGAGAATGCGTCGGAGAGGTCCGGAAGAATGAAGGCATTCGGATCATCCGGGCTGAGAAACTGGCGTCCCTGCTCGGTGAGTTCGGCTTCGTGAGCCTTCGGATCGAGAGTGAAGTAGAGTTCCTCCTTGAGGGCGAAGAGTGCGGTCTTCTGCGGATCGCGGTAGAAATCGAGCTCGGCTTTTTCGATGGCACGGCGGACTTCGGCGTCCTCCATGGCGCGGAGCAGGGCCCGGTTGCGGGGCATGCCGAGTTTGACCTTGTAGTAGATCTCGCCGGCTTCAGCGACGTTGCCGGCCTCCATCTCTTTCTTCGCCTCCTGAGCGAGGTCGTTGACGAGCTTGGTCTGGCGACGGTAGAGGTTCTGGATGGCGCCCTTGTAGGTGTCGAATTGCTGATCCTGGCGCTGGGTGACAGGGCCGGAGATGATGAGCGGCGTCCGGGCTTCATCAACGAGGACTGAGTCAACCTCATCGATCAGCGCGAAGTAGTGATTTCGCTGCACCTGGTCCTCGGCGCTTTGAGCCATGCCGTTGTCGCGAAGGTAATCGAAGCCGAATTCGCTGGCGGTTCCGTAAGTGATATCTTTCTGATACTGCTCTTTGCGGATCTCACCTCGCTGGTCGTTCTGGATACAACCGACGGTCAGTCCGAGCCATTCGAACAGGTAGCCCATCCATTCGGAGTCACGACGGGCGAGGTAGTCGTTCACGGTGATGACGTGCACACCGAGACCAGTCAGAGCGTTGAGGAAGACAGGGAGCGTCGCAACGAGCGTTTTACCTTCACCGGTGGCCATCTCGGCAATCATGCCGCGGTGGAGGCCGATGCCACCGATGAGCTGGACGTCGAAGTGCACCATCTGCCACTTCACGGGGTGATCACAGACATCCCACTCCTGACCGCAGAGACGGCGGGCGGCATTCTTCACGACGGCGTAGGCTTCGGGGAGGATCTCTTCGAGGTAGGCCTTGCGAACGGCAGGGAACTCTTCCTTGAGGTCGTTGAAAACGGTCTGGGCCTCGAGGATCTTGGCGGCCATGTCCTCGTTACTGAGGGCGGTAACCTCCGCAGGCTTGATGAAATCTGCAGCTTTCTTGAATTCGTCGGAGACACGATCAAAGCGCTCGCACCAGGCGGTGAGGGTGGCGCGGTTGTCTTCTGCCTCCCGGGCGAGAAGCACGCGCTCACTGAAACCTTCGATGTTCAGGTTGTAGCGATCGAGGTGCTCTATCCACGCGGCGGTCTTGTCGCGAAGCACCTGTTCAGGCTCATTTTGGAGCTGCTTTTCGATCTCGTTGATGCGGTTGACCACAGGCGCGATCTGCTTGATTACGCGCTGGTTACGGTTGCCAACGATGAATTTGAGAAACCACTGAAGCATGTCGAATGAGGGGAGGAAAAGTCAGGAAAGACGAAGTATAGGGCATCTCGGGCGATTTTCAGTCGATTTTCCCGGGATGTCGCAAAAGTCGGCAGGGCCGGATCAGGCGTGTCGCCGGAGAAATTCGTCGGCCAGGGCCCGATAGGCAACCGCCCCGGTGCAGGAGGGGGCGTAATCGATTATCGTCTGGCCGTAGGACGGGGCCTCACCGAGGCGGATATTGCGGGGAATGATGGTCTCGTAGGTCACCTCGGGGAAGTATTCCCGAACATCATTGATCACCATCGCGGAAAGGTTGGTTCGGCTGTCGGCCATGGTCATGATGATACCCTCGAGAACCACGTCGGGGTTGGCACCCGACTCTTTGATCTGCTGGTGCACACCCACAATCTTGGAGAGACCTTCGAGGCCGAAATATTCACACTGGAGCGGAACAATCAGCTCATCCGCCGCAGCCAGCGAAGAGGTCATCAGCACGCCGAGGGAAGGCGGACAGTCGATGAGCATGTAGTCGGCGGGATCGCTCTTGCGAAATTCGTCTAGGATTCCACGAAGGCGGACGAGGTGATCCTCTTCCCGTGCCATCTCGATCTCGCAACCGGCGAGGTCCATATCGCACGGTATGAGCGAGAGATTCTCGTATTTCGTCTGCAGGACGAGATCGGCGATCGGCTTATCGCCCATGAGTGCCTGGTAGACACCGGTGTTTTCCCCGGGGACGAAGTCGAGCGCACTTGTCGAGTTGGCCTGAGGATCCATATCCAGCACGATGACCCGGACTCCTCTTTCAGCGAGGCAGGCGCCCAGGTTAACGGAGGTCGTTGTTTTTCCGACGCCTCCTTTTTGGTTCGCAATGGCAATGATCTTCATTAAACGGATTTGTGTCGTGAAACGGGGTGAGGCGGAATTTTGCCCGATCCTGGCGAAGGCGAAAGGGAAAAAACGTAGTTTGAGGAAAACTTCGCACCGTGATCCCGTTTCCCGGCAGTCTCGCCGGGGTGGAGAAAGGAATTCGTGCCTTGCCAATAATGAGGCTGTCTGGTGTAGTGGCTGTAACGTCAGGCAGCCGGTTTGCTGTTGGAATGACGCAGAATTCAGGAATGCATCCACTCAGATTGGCAGTGATTTGGCTGATTGCCTGTTCCGTGGTCCTCGAGAAAGCTCAGTCGGAGGGAACGGAAGGAGAAGCTCCTGCACCGGAGTCGGCCCCGAAGGTGAAATTCGAGGCCGGTGACGGCGGTAAAGCAGATAAGCAGGAGGCCGAGAAACTCAGGGCCGAAATGCTGGAACGTCTCGGGGACCAGCTTTCCAAGCGGATGCGTTCACTCAAGGAACGTGAGTCTGGCCTCGCAGCACGGGAAAAGGCGCTCATCGAGCGGGAGAAGGCGGTTGAAGAACGCGAAAAGACTCTGGGCACACTCGAGGAACTCATGCAGCTCCGGGAGGATGTGGTTAACCGCCGCGAAAAGCTCCCGCCTCCGCAATCCTGGAACGGACCATCAGCCCCTTCCGTTTACGGTCAGTATGCCGCTGTGATCGATGGACAGACCCTGCAGTTTTATCATAAGAAGAATGCCCATACCAAAGTGCCTGTTGCCAGCACACAGAAGCTCATGACGGCCCTGGTGGTTTGTTTCGACGGAAGCCTTGATCAGCTCGTCGAAGTGCCTAAGGAAGTCTACCAGGTCGAACCCACGGTTATCGGAGTGAAACCCGGCGAATTCTACACCCGCCGACAGCTCCTTACCTCTTTGCTGGTCCGCAGCGGTAACGACATTGCAGCGACTCTGGCGATCGACAACGCGGGAACAGTTGAGGCTTTCGCGAGAAAGATGAATGCCTTTGCGCAAACCATTGGAATGACCGAATCCAACTTCCTGAATCCGCATGGTTTGCCGGCGAAGGGGCAGTATTCCACGGCACGTGACATCGCCATTGCCGCCTTTGAGGCTTACCAGGTTCCGGAGATTCGAGAAATCATCCAGATGAGGACTTACGACTTCGTTTTCAACGACGGTAGTGTCCGCACGCTTTACAACACGAATAAAGTCCTGGGGAACTTCGAGGGCTGTAACGGCATGAAGACCGGATTCACTTATGCAGCCGGGAATTGTCTCGTTTCCAGTGCCAGCCGCCGTGGTAAGGATCGAATCAGCGTCGTTTTGAAAAGTGCCCGCGGTTACGTTTCAGAGGACAGCAAGAAGTTGCTGCAATGGTCTTTTGATCTCGACCTCGACGGCACCGAAGCCGCTGAAGAGACAGCCGAAGTTGCGGCACGATAGGGCCGGCTAAACCGGAGCGCCACCAGCAGCGGGACTGCTTTCCATCGCATCAACAATCGCGTTCTTCACGTCGTTGACTGAAATCGGCTTGGCCACGAACCCGTTCATACCCACGGCCATGCAGGAATCACGGACCCCGGCGAGAGCGTGCCCTGTCATTGCGATAATGATTGGCTGGCGCTGCAGATTGAAGTTCTTTCGAATCGCCTCAGTGGCGTTAATGCCACCCATGACAGGCATCTGCAGATCCATGAAGACAAGGTCAATGTCACCCTGGCGAACCCGGTTGACTCCCTTTTCACCGTTGTTGGCGAACTCGATATTGGTGTATCCGAGCTTCTCCAGAACCATGCCGGCGATCTTTTGATTCATCATCACATCTTCGACGATGAGGATCTTGGCCGGATAGCGGTTGGCGAACTGATCTTTCGGGACGGCATTTGCGCTGTCGGCACCGCCGAAGGCGTCGGCAGAGACTTCAATGCCCTGCTTGCGCTGAACCATGCAGACGGCATCCTTGAGAAGTTTCAGCTCCGAAACCGGTTTGAACAGGGTGCGGACAAGCGGGAATCTGGATTCGTCGATTCTCAGTGAGGTTTCGCCGATCGTGGAGAGAAGAATTGCGGGCAGGCTGGCTCCAACAATTTTCTCCATGAACGCCTGGATGTCGGCCTCGAGCTGCATGATGTTCGGATCGACGACGACAAGGTCAGGATTAAAACTGATGAGTTGCTCGGCCAGGTTCGGTTCGATCTGGCGAGTGGTGTGAACCTCCATCTGCCAGTTTTCGAGGTAGGTCTGGATCAGGCCGGTCAGGGCATCGTTGCTGGTCACGACAACGGCGCGCTTGCCAAAGAGAGGTTTCTGATTTTCTGACTGGTGTTGGGGCTTCACAGAGCCCTGCTGAGGCACTTCACGGAAGGGGAGATCGAAGAAGAACTCGGAACCTTGGTTGAGCTTACTTTCAACGTTCAGGGCTCCACCGAAGAGGTTGCAGAGCTTGCGGCTGATCGCGAGGCCAAGCCCGGTGCCGCCGAATTGACGCGTTGTAGAAGCATCAGCCTGGGTGAAGGCTTCGAAGATTCGCTCCTGGTTTTCCAAGGCAATACCGATACCCGAGTCCTTAACAGACAGTCGAATCGTGGACTCGCTGCCGGCTTCTGTTTCCCGGGCTGCCATTCGCGCGGTGATGATGACTTCACCCTGGTTGGTAAACTTCATTGCATTGCCAACGAGGTTCACCAGGACCTGCTTGAGGCGCTCGCGGTCCCCGAAAATCATGCTCGGCACACGCTTCTCAACGTAGTAGATCAGCTCAAGCTTACTCTCCGCTGCATAGTAGGCGAACATCTCGATGGTCTCCTCGACGAGGGCAATGAGATCAACGGGCTCGTTTTCGAGTTCCATCTTCTCTGACTCAAGCTTCGAGAAATCGAGAACGTCATTGATGAGATGAACCAGCGACTGGCCACTCGTGCGCATGATCTGCACGAGTTCTTTCTGCTCGCTGGTCAGCGGGGTCTCCATGAGCAGGCTGGTCGTGCCGATGATCCCGTTCATGGGAGTCCGGATTTCGTGACTCATGTTGGCGAGGAAGTCAGATTTGGCTTCCTTGGCGACTTCCGCCTGCTGCTTGGCGATCTGGATTTCCTTGATCGAAGAGTGGAACTGATCCGTGGTATTGCGGAGGCTCTCCGCCATGATATTGAAACTCGCGTGAATCTTCTCGATCTCGGGAGGGCCGTTTTCCTTGAGGCGATAGTCGTAACGACCTTCAGCCACCGTGTTCATTCCCTGGGCCAGCCCATGGAGACGGCTGGAAAACCAGGTGCTCATGAAAATCAGGGAAGCGAGCAGGGGAACAATACCGACAAGAGGAAAAAAGTGATGCAGTTGGAGGATGCTGGTCAGCTTGAGCAGACCGGGGCTGACCTCTGCTTCAACAGCGAGGAAGGTGGGATCTCCGCTCATATGAACGGGAAAGACTGCCCGCATCATCGTTGCCTTTGAGTTTGAGGGTGAGTTGCCGGATCTGCTGGTCGATGCCGATACCGGATCTTCGCTTTGTCCTGCGAATCCCCTTACAAGGGGACGACCAGTCGTGAGCACGTCGAGGAGAAGCTCGGCGATGCTGTTGACATCTTCGCTGTCGAAAGAATCGGATTGAGTGGTGTAGACCTCCTCGGGCCGGGTAAGCTGATCCGCCTTCTGGTAGATCGTGATCTTTGCCTTAGGGGCGGAAGACGAGCCCGAATAGTTAAGCGAATCGAGGAAGGTGGTAATCTCTTCCCTGGCTGCGGGCGCACCGGCTTCGAGTTGGGCGATGTAGGTGGGGTGGAGGCGCTGAGCGAGATTCGCCGCCTTGGAGCGAAAGTCCGTGCTGATGTTGAGCTTCTCGTTCTGAACTTCGTGGAAATAGGTGATGCCCAGGCCCAAGATCGCCCCGACGGCAGCCATGAGAAGGCTGACGCAAACTAGGGTAAAACCGAGTGACGGTTTGCGGGACGACATCCGTGAAAGATCGAGGATATTTAAGGGGAAATCAATTAAATTCCATAAATAATGTTAATTTTCATAAAAATTAACTTTCTGCATGATTTGCTTGCCCGTTTCGGGCACCTGATCTAGAGTGCCGCCCCGAAAAAAAGCGCGATTAGCTCAGGGGTAGAGCACCTGCTTCACACGCAGGGAGTCGCTGGTTCAAATCCAGCATCGCGCACCATTTCCAGGTGCAATGAGTGGTGTCCGGGCCTGCTTAACCCGCCCCGAAAATCAGGGGGGGCAGCTAGTGGCTGGGACGAAAGTGCCTGGCGCTTTGCGCCGATGGCCTAGTTCTGACCGTGAACGATCGGAGAGGGGGCTTCGCCCATTCCGAGAAGAAGATGTGCGAGGCTGGGATTGTGCTTAACGATGTCTTCTGCGAGTTCGCGAAGGCTGTCTTCGAATGCGGCACGAATTTCCGGATCCTCCTGGACGGCTCTGGAAGGATCAGCAGCAGCGGTTTCGAGCAATTCAAGGGCGCGAGTGCTGCTGGTGGGATGCGGTTCGGGGAGATACATGGGTGTCGAGTGGTCTTGGGTTCCTTGCGGGGATGGTCATGTTAGTCGCGATCACTTTTTGGAATAGGTTGGCCCCGGTGCCTGACCGTCACGCTGCAAATCGCGGATCTTCTCCTTGAGGAGCGCGTGTGCGGTATCGGCGGCATTCTTTCCGTAGAAGCCCGTCTTCGACAGCTCTTCGAGCAACTCCTTCACCTGTTTCGTGGTGGAGAGAGTGATCTGAACGGTCTCGGTCGTGTTCTTTGGTCTGGCCATTCATTTCCGTTAATCGAAATAACAATGTCATTTTTATAGGAAAAGAATGGCACAAGTCAAAGCTTAAACTCCTTTTTCTGGAAAAAAGTGCGTGAATCTGGCCGGGGCCGGTTTGTTCAACGAAAAATGGGCGGACTCGCGCCGTCCCAAAACGATTGCGAAGCCGCGGGGCACACGCCACCGTATGCGCGTGATGATGCGTCTTTCTTATCTCCCTCTGATTGTCGGAATTGCCTTCGCAGGAATTGTTGCTGTGTCAGTAAATGCCGACGAAGCTTCAAAGACCGAAGCTGCCGGCCAAAACGTAACTGAATCCGAAAAAGAAAAGATGAGTGATTCTAAGAACCATGAAATCGCAACGATCGGGGGCGGCTGCTTCTGGTGCACTGAGGCTGTGCTCGAGCGCATCGACGGAGTTGTTGATGTCGTGTCAGGCTACATGGGCGGGCATGTCGAAAACCCCACCTACGAGCAGATCTGCACCAAGACGACCGGTCACGCTGAAGTGATCCAGGTGACTTTCGATAACACGGTGATCTCGTTCGAAGAGATTCTCGACATTTTCTGGCAGGCTCATGATCCGACGACATTGAATCAGCAGGGTGCCGATCGAGGGCCTCAGTATCGTTCCGTTATCTTTTACCACAGCCCTGAGCAGAAGAACCTCGCGGAGAAGTCCAAAAAGGCGCTCGACGCCAGCGGTGCCTACGAAGATCCGGCCGTGACCGAGATCACTGAAGCTTCCACCTTCTGGGAAGCTGAGGACTACCACCAGGATTACTACCGTCTCAACAAAGACAAGAATCCGTACTGCCGGGTAGTCATCACCCCGAAGATGAAGAAGTTCGGCTTCGAATAAGTCGAACCCTTCCTATTCCTCGTCAATCGGCCGGCAGGTCGAGTCGTCAGAGGTTGAGCATTCCTCGGAGGGATGCGCGGTGTTGAAGATGACCACCGCAGCCACCGCTCCGGAGATGCTTCCCGCGATGGGAATCCAGATCTGTCCCGGGCTGAGTTTTCCAACCATGGTCAATGCGGCTGCGACTGCCGGATTGAGCACGGCGAGCGAGATGTCACCGACAGAGTAAATAGCAGCAATTACGGTGAAGCCGATAGCGATACCGTAAAACTGGTTACCTGTGATCGCTTTGGCGGTGGCCACGTTCATAATCACCCAGACTAACAAGAAGGTGAACAGGAATTCACCGACGAGAGCCGGAGCGATGGAGATTTCCGCGGCGCTCACTTCCATGTCCCCTTTGAAGAAAGAAGCCGCCAGGAGTGCCGCAAGAACCGCCCCGAGAAACTGCACGCCCATGAAGCTGAACATTTCCTTTACGGAGATGTAGCAACCGCGGATCAGGAACGCGAGGCTGACAGCGGGGTTGTAGTGAGCCTTGGAGATATGGCCGCCCGCGTAGACGACAGCGACGAGGACAGTGCCGATGGCGAGAGGGGCGTAGTCACCTGCCTTTCCGTAAACCGCGGCCACGCAAATGGTGAAGACCAGGAAAAAAGTGCCGATGAACTCGTTTACCAGTCGTTGCATAGGAGGTGAGAGAATTACCTTTCAACAGGTCTCATCTGTCGAAGGGCTGTCAAGCAACGCCGGTCAGTTCTGAGCTAAAGGCTGTCGGTCGATGATGATGCGGTCGTTATCAATTTTGAGTTCCCGGACCTCAAACTCCCAGTAGATCGATGGTGGGCGGGTCAAGGCAACGTAGTCTCCGGTTTTCTCGGCGGAAAGGCGGTCGAGATGGGGATACAGAGTGCTGAAAGCATTTAGGATGAGGTCAGCGTCACGCCTTCCGAGGGGGGCGCCGGGATAGCTTGCTGCGACGACGTCGGATTCGGTGACGCTGGTAATGATGAAAAGCTTCTCACCGCTTTCGAGGCGTTGTTTAACATCAGAAAGCGAATTAGCCAGCTGATTGATATTGGCACCCTCGCTGAGGCTGGCAGGAGGTGTGCCAAGGGAAATCGAGGCGAGGTGCCTTTCGAGGATGGACGGAGCAGGAGACCGGTGAACGGTTCTGAAATCCAGAGCCACACTGCGTGTCGGGAGCACGACATCTTCACCGGCTTCCTCCTGAAGCTTGGCCAGTTCGGTGGCATTTAGCGTCAGCGGAATGCGGCGCTGTTCCGCTTTTCCAATATCTTTGAGCCATTTTTCGCGAACCTCATCGGGAAGGGAATCGGCGATACTTACTGCTTTCCTGAGGACGGGACCGGACTGTTCACTGAAGATGTCTCCCGGATAGACGGTTCTCGAAATGGATTCGCTCTCGGCCCATGACGAAGGCGGAGGAGTCGCCGTGGTGAACTCCGGTTCAGAATTGTCGCTGGATTGAGAAGGTGGAAGGGTGGCGTTCGGCAGGTTGGCCAGTTCCTTCAGTCTCTCGACGGTAACTTCTTCGGATTCTCCGGCAGGGAGATCACCGAGTAGGCTGCTTTGGCTGTCTTTCTCCTTCTTGACGGCTGAGCAGCTCATCAAAAGAAGGGGAGCCAAAACCGCAGGCATGAGGGTCAGAATGCGCGCAAGTTTCATGGCAAATCCGGCGCTAACCGGTATTTAGGAAATCTTAATATTGAAATTATATTAATCATGGAGCCTCCGGTGTCAATGCTGGTGAGTGGATTACTTTCTGGATCGAGAATTGAGATAGGATTGTCAGGATGACGGGCTGGTGGCAAAATTCAGTCGTAACTTGAAGCGATGATGACTGCCGAACTTCCCCTCGTGGTGGGGTGCCCCCGTGAAATTAAGAGCCAGGAGAGTCGGGTGGCGTTGACCCCCGGCGGGGCTCGACAGCTGGTGAGGCAGGGCGTTACGGTCTGCGTTGAAACCGGTGCCGGTGAAGGTGCTGCCTATCCTGATTCCGAATACATCGAAGCGGGAGCGGAGATACTCAATGATGCCGCGGCGGTATTTGGTCGTTGCGATCTCATCGTGAAAGTGAAAGAACCTCAGCCAGAGGAACTTGAGATGCTTCAAGACGGGCAGGTTTTGTTCACCTATCTGCATCTGGCTGCGGACCAGGCCTTGACTGAGGCGATCGTAAAAACCGGTGTTACCGGGATTGCCTATGAAACCGTTCAGGTCGGGCGACGTCTTCCATTGTTGGAGCCCATGAGCGAAGTCGCCGGGCGTATGAGTGTCATGGTGGGAGCCTACCATTTAGCGAAACACGCCGGAGGTCGGGGAACTCTGCTCGGCGGAGTTCCCGGAGTGTTGCCGGGGAGAGTGGTGATTCTGGGCGGAGGTACCTGTGGGACGAATGCGGCGAAGGTCGCGACCGGGATTGGAGCTGACACTACGATACTCGAGGTTAGCAGCGAGCGAATGACGTGGCTCGACACGGCGATGCCGGGGGCCAAGACCCTTTACAGCAGTGAGTCGGCTTTACTGGAAATACTACCGCGGACCGACCTGCTTATCGGTGCCGTTCTTGTTCCGGGGGCGAAGGCGCCCAAGTTGGTGAGCCGTGAGATGCTTCGATCGATGCGGGAAGGAACGGTCCTGGTGGACATAGCCGTGGATCAGGGCGGGTGCATGGAGACGACGCGGCCGACGACGCATGAGTCTCCTGTGTTTACCGAAGAAGGAGTCATCCATTATTGCGTCGCTAACATGCCCGGTGCTTTCGCGAGGACCTCAACGCAGGCATTGACCAGCGTCACACTTCCGTATCTTCAATTGCTGGCCACCGCCGGTGTGAAGAGGGCCTGTGAATTGTCTCCGGAGTTGGAGGGGGGAGTTAACTGCATGAAAGGGCAGCTGACATGCGGCGAAGTGGCGGAAGCACACGGTCTGGAATATTCGGCTCCGGAGTGGTAGGAGCAGCAAGCAATGGGACACTCGTTGAAAGAAATCGCGCCGATCCGCACGTCGCTTCATGATGGAACGGAATTGTTGCTGCGCCCGATTCGAAAGGAGGATCGGGCGCGGGTGAAGCAGTCCTATCAGTGGCTTTCTGAAGAATCGAGGATGAACCGATTCTGGGAAAAACCGAGGGAATTGAGCGATGCCTGGGCGGCGCGGCTTGTGTCGGACGACGAGGCCAAGCACCTCTGCTGGGTGGCGCTGAATCCGAACGATTTCGATTTTCCGGGCTACGGGGGAGGTTCACTCTGGGTCGATGAGGACAACCGGGAGTCCGCTGAAATCAGCTTTACGGTGGGGGATCCGTGGCAGCGATGCGGAATGGCAACGCTGTTTTATTCCGTGCTCTACTGGGAGGGCTGGAACATGGGAATTCGTCGCCTTCACGGGTACAGTCGGATCGGGAATGAGGCGATGGTCTCGTGGTGGGAGAGCATTGGAGGGAGCGTTCGCCAGACTCAACGCCAATACGAACTGAGCCTCAACCTTGAAAGCCCGGACCGCTTTATATCGCGGGTCTCTTATAACCTGGCTTCCGGGGCACGACAGGTGGAGATCGCGGAATGGCTCCGGGATTGGGAGGAGAAGTTAAGCGGGTAAACCGCAGTTATTCGATGGTGTATTGAGACATCGCCGTCTCAACATCCATGCCACCCCGGAGGAGAGTGTTGCCCTCGAAAAGCGCGGCGGGATCAATGCCTTCGGAATCATCCCAATCGGACTCCTCGACCTGGCCGCTCTGGCCGTAGGCCTTCAGAGGGTTGTGGTAGGTGACTTGCTCAATCTCTTCCAGGCTGATACCGCGCTCTTTCATCAGGGCCGCTGTCTTCGGAACGGCGAGCGGGTCGCTGATGCCCCAGTCGGCAGCACTGTCGATGACGATATTCTCGCCACCGTATTCCAGCATGAGTTCAACCATGCGCTGATTTCCGAGCTTGGTGTGAGGGTAGATGGTGAAAGCGGTCCAGTAACCACGATCGAGCACTTCCTTAACTGTTTCCTCGTTGTTGTGGTCGATAATGACCTTGGCGGGATCGATCCCGACATCTTCAAGCACGTCCATGGTGCGGATGGTGCCTTTCTTTTTGTCCCGGTGAGGCGTGTGGATCTGGATCGGCAGGTCTGCCTCCAGAGCGAGCTCCGCCTGTTTGATGAGGTATTTCTCCTCCGCCTTGGTTTGGTCGTCGTAGCCGATCTCGCCAATGCCGACGACGCCTTCCTTGCAGATGTAGAGTGGCATCAATTCGAGGACGGCTTCAGCGAGTTTCTCGTTGTTCGCCTCCTTTGGGTTCAGTCCGATGGTGCAGTAGTGCTTGATGCCGAATTGGCTCGCCCGGAAACGTTCGAATCCAATGAGTGAATTGAAGTAGTCTTTGAAGGTGCCTGGCTCAGTCCTCGGCTGTCCTTGCCAGAAGGAGGGTTCGATAATGGCGGTGACGCCGGCGGCAGCCATCCGTTGGTAGTCGTCCGTGGTGCGGGAGACCATGTGGACATGGGAATCGAAGAAGCGCATGGGGGAGTCGGGTGGGGGATTAGGTTAAACTTTTGCGGACAAGTTGCTCTTCCATGGTCTGACCGAGAGAATGCCAGGTGAGCTCGCCGGATTCGATGGCGGCGATTTCCGGGGAAAGACGGTCCCTGAGAGAATCCAGCTTGCCATCAGCTGCGGAAACCACCAGTGCCGCGGCGGAGCGGTCGTTGGCTTCGCTACTGCCGGCCATATTGGCAATATCACCGGAAATTCTTTCGTCGAGGAAATCGGTGCAACTGCGCCACGCTTCTGGGGTGATCATGCGGCCGGCCGCCCAGCGTTCATGAGCGAGGTCGGAGATGGCTTCAGCAAGGGCCAGGTTGGTGCGCTCTCCGTGGCCCACGATGCGGTAAAGCGGGCGGGTGATGAAGATGGCTTTCAGAACCATCTGGTTCCAGGCTTCGTCAGTAAAATTCTCCGAGGCGAAGGGGTTGTTCAGGGAAATGGAATCGAAGATATCGATGATGTTAGAGCGCAGGCCGTCTGTGGCGAACTCAACCAGTGCCTCGGGATGAGGAAGCAGGGGGAAGGCGGAGAAAATGGCGACCTGTTCGCGAAGGTCGGCCGTTCCGATGAGCGCTTTCAGGTTTTCGAGGAAGATGTCTCTCTCCTGCTCAGCGAGAACCGTGAGCAAGATGACGCGGGCGAGGCGGAATTCGTCCCAGCCTGCGACAGTGAAGCCGGGAACTGCTTCAGCAAGGGAAGCGAGCTGGTCATCGCCGGCATCGGTGGTCGCCTTCTTGTCGAAACGGCGGGAGACTCCACTGAACGCATAGTAGAACGGACGTTGCTGGAAACTTTTCTCCTGTTCAGCGACCGTCTGCTGCAACCAGGAGACTGCTTCAGGGGCTGCCGTTTTGCCAAGGATCTCAATGAGTCGTTCTCGCATCTGTTACTGCCATTACGCTGGATTTGATTCAAAAGATAGTCAAACACCTTGAGTTTCATGAGGGCGGCGCAAAGATGTGCGTGATGAAATTGCTACGCTGGCTATCCATCGTGCTTCTGGCCTCAGTTTTCCTGAGTTCCTGTAACAAAGACGAATCGACTTTGGTCGTGGGGATGGAGTTGGCGTATCCGCCATTCGAGATGCGGGGCCCTGACAATCAGCCCGACGGGATCAGTGTTCGAATGGCTGAAGGCCTGGCTGAATCCTTGGGAAAAGAGCTGGAAATTCGGGACGTGGAATGGAGCGGAATCATACCGGCACTCCAGTCAGGAAAGATTGATCTCATCATCTCATCGATGACGCGAACCCCTGAGCGGGAGCAGGCGATTGCTTTCTCTGACGGATACGTGACGAATGGCCTCTGCATGCTGGTGGCGAAGGATTCCCCGATCCAGTCGGTGGAAGATTTTTTGCCTGGAGAAACCAGGGTTGCTGTGAAGATGGCGACGACGGGTCATCAGTGGGCAACTGCCAACCTTGAGGGGATTGAACTGATCAAGCTGGACGAAGCAGCAGCCTGTGCTCTGGAAGTGGTGCAGGGGAAAGCGGATGTTTTTATCTATGACCAGATCTCGATTTACCAGTTCTGGAAACAGAACGAAGACAAGACTCGCCCGATTCTGAATCCGATCAGGGAAGAGACCTGGGCAGTGGGCCTGAGACAGGAAGATGAGGCGCTAAAGGCTCAAGTGAATGATTTTCTGAAGGACTATCGTGAAGCCGGAAAGTTCGACGAACTGGCCGAGCGCTATATGGCTGAGCAAAAGGCGGCCTTCGAGTCCATGGGAGTGCCTTTCATCTTCCATTGAGGGATAGCTGCGCACTTTGTCGCACTGTGTCATTTTGACGCGCCTAAATGGCCATTTCTGTGCCATTTGGGCTCAATACCCGCAAAAATTACGATCGAGATATTGTCGGTGTATTTTGTAACTGGTTAAAAAACAAACAGTTAAGACTATCTTAGGGCGGTTGGCATGTCGATTGCACTAGGTGCGGGCAAAGAAACAAGCGGCCCCCCAACTGAGAATCAACCCTCTCGGAAGCCGCAAAAAACCCGCCGATCCCGTTCGGCACGAAAGGAAAAATATAAATTATGAGTAAAATTCTTGGAATTGACCTGGGAACCACGAATTCGTGTATGTCCGTCATGGAAGGCGGTCAGCCGGTGGTTCTCGAGAATGCCGAAGGCGCCCGCACCACTCCTTCTGTGGTGGCATTCAGCAAAGACGGTGAGCGCCTCGTTGGCCAGGCAGCCAAGCGCCAGGCCATTACCAACCCGAAAAACACGATTTTCTCCGCGAAGCGATTGATTGGACGCAAGTTCGACGAGCTTTCAGAGGACGAGAAGAAAACGCCTTACGAAATCGTCAAGGCCAGCAACGGTGATGCCCACATCCAGGTGGATGTCGGTGGCGAAACCAAGACTTACAGCCCCCAGGAGATCTCCGCGATGGTCCTGAGCAAGCTGAAGGCTGATGCTGAGTCCAAGCTCGGTGAAACCATCACTGAGGCTGTGATCACGGTCCCGGCTTACTTCAACGACTCTCAGCGTAACGCCACCAAGGCGGCAGGTGAGATCGCCGGACTCGACGTGAAGCGTATCGTCAACGAGCCCACTGCAGCGGCTCTTGCCTACGGCCTTGAGAAAGAGGGGGAAGAGAAAATCGCCGTGTATGACCTCGGTGGTGGAACCTTTGATATCTCCGTTCTCGAAATCGACGAGGGCTTCTTCGAAGTGCTCGCGACCGACGGTGACACCCAACTCGGTGGTGATGACTGGGATAACGCCATCATCGCATCTATCGTGGAGCAGTTTAAGTCTGACACCTCCATCGACCTCAACGGTCAGCCTGACGCGCTCCAGCGCATCAAGGAGGAAGCTGAGAAAGCCAAGATCGCGCTTTCCTCTGCCCAGAACTACGAAATCAACCTGCCGTTTATCACGGCTGACCAGAGTGGTCCCAAGCACATCCAGCAGACGCTGACTCGCGCCCAGCTGGAGCAGATGACCGACAGCCTCTTCGAGCGCACCAAAGGTCCTGTGACGGCCTGCCTTAAGGAAGCTGGCGTTTCTGCCGGCGACATCGATGAGCTCGTTCTCGTGGGTGGTATGACCCGCATGCCCAAGGTGGTGGAAACTGCCAAGCAACTGGCCGGCAAGGATCCACACCAGGGGGTAAACCCTGACGAAGTGGTTGCCGTTGGTGCTGCGATCCAGGGCGGTGTTCTTGCCAAAGACCCAACGCTCGGTGACGTGGTGCTTCTCGACGTGACCCCTCTGTCACTCTCCATCGAGACCATGGGTGGCATCGCTACTCCGATGATTGAGCGCAACACCACTATCCCGGCGAAGAAGTCACAGGTGTTCTCCACCGCGGCTGACAACCAGCCTTCCGTGGACATCGTGGTCTGCCAGGGTGAGCGCAAGATGGTTTCCGACAACAAGATGCTCGGTAACTTCCGCCTCGACGGAATCAACTCCGCTCCCCGCGGTGTGCCGCAGATCGAAGTGACCTTCGACATCGACCGTAACGGTATCCTCAAGGTGTCCGCCAAGGACAAGGAGACCGGTAAGGAACAGAATATTTCCATCGAAGGCTCATCCGGCCTCAGCGATGACGAAATCGAAAAGGCAAAGCAGGAAGCCGAGCAGTATGCCGACGCCGACAAGGAAAAGGCAGAAGGTATCGAGATCCGCAACACAGCTGACAACGCGGTTTACACCGTGAAGAAGCAGCTCGAGGAACTCGGTGACCAGCTGCCCGCTGAAGCCAAGTCTGAGATCGAGCCGCTCGTTGCGGACGTTGAAGAAGCCCTCAAGGGTGACGACAACGAGAAGATCAAGGCAGCTTCTGATGCCCTGCAGAACAAGTTTGCCGAGCTGGCCGCTGCCGCTCAGCAGGCTGCCGGTGCTGCCGGTATGGATCCTGCCGCTGCGGCCGCCGCTGCTGCTGCAGGTGCTGGAGCCGGATCTGCTCCCGCAGATGAGGATTCCGACGAGCCCAAACAGGCCAAAGGAAACGTCGTAGATGCGGAATTTGAAGAAGTCAGCGAAGACAAGTAAATGAACCAATTTGCCTCGCATCTCGTAGGGGATGCGGGGCTTTTAATTCCGCGGGTCGTCGGCCCGCTCCTGAAGCAAATCCTGCCAGAGGCGTGCCCAACGAACTGCGGAATTTCAACCAAAACAAAACCAAAACAAACCTAACCAACAATAATGGCAACTAACATCACACCTCTCGGAACTCGCGTTCTCGTGAAGCGTATTGAGCCCGAAGAGCAGAAGTCTGAAGGCGGTATCTTCCTCCCCGACACTGCCAAAGAGAAGCCTCAGGAAGCTGAGGTTGTCGCACTTGGAAACGGAAAAACTGATGACGGCGAAGTTGTCGAGTTTTCTGTCGCTGTGGGCGACCAGGTGCTCATCTCCAAGTATGGCGGCACCGAAGTCAAAGTGGGCGGCGACGAGTGCGTCATCGTCAACGAAAGCGATATCCTCGGTATCCTTTCCTAACACCCAACAGGGTTAGGTGACTGACTCAACCCTATTGAATTTAAACTAACAAAAAAACTAATAGAATAACATGGCTAAACAATTGTCATTCGACGAAGAAGCACGTCATGCTCTCCTTGCCGGCGCACAGAAGCTTGCGCGTGCGGTCAAGGCGACCCTCGGACCTGCAGGACGTAACGTCATTCTCGACAAGAAATTCGGTAGCCCCACGATCACCAAGGACGGTGTGACTGTGGCCAAGGAAATCGAGCTCGACAACGCTTACGAAAACATGGGCGCTCAGCTCATTAAGGAGGTTTCCTCCAAGACTTCCGACATCGCTGGTGACGGAACCACAACGGCTACCGTTCTGGCGGAAGCCATCTACAGCGAAGGTCTCCGTAACGTGACTGCCGGTGCTAACCCCACCAGCCTTCAGCGCGGTATCCTCAAGGCTGCAGAAGCCCTCGTCGGTGAGCTCCAGAAGATCTCCACCGAGGTGACTGACACCAAGGAAATCGCACAGGTTGCGACTGTTTCCGCTAACTGGGACAAAGAGATCGGCGAGATCATCGCTGACGCTATGGACAAGGTTGGCAAAGACGGCACCATCACCGTTGAAGAAGCCAAGGGTATCGAAACCACTCTCGACGTGGTTGAAGGTATGCAGTTCGACAAGGGTTACCTCTCTCCCTACATGGTGACTGACACCGAGGGAATGGTAGCTGACCTCGACGACGTTCTGATTCTCATCCACGAGAAGAAGATCTCCAACCTCAAGGACATGCTTCCTCTCCTCGAGAAAGTGGCTCAGAGCGGCAAGCCGTTCCTCATCATTGCTGAAGACGTCGAAGGCGAAGCTCTTGCGACTCTCGTGGTGAACAAGATCCGCGGCACTCTGAATGTGGCTGCTGTTAAGGCACCCGGCTTCGGCGATCGCCGTAAGGCCATGCTCGAAGACATCGCGATCCTCACTGGTGGCCGTGTCATCACTGATGACCTCGGTATCAAGCTCGAGAACGTGACCATGGAAGACCTCGGTTCTGCCAAGTCCGTCAAGATCACGAAGGAAGAGACCACCATCATCGAAGGTGCCGGCGGTAGCGAAGCTATCAGCGGTCGTGTCTCTCAGATTCGTCGCCAGATCGAAGAAACCACTTCCGATTACGACCGTGAGAAGCTCCAGGAGCGTCTCGCCAAGCTCGCCGGTGGTGTTGCAGTGATTAACGTTGGTGCTGCTACCGAGACTGAGATGAAAGAGAAGAAGGCTCGTGTTGAGGATGCCCTCCACGCGACCCGCGCTGCTGTTGAAGAAGGTATCGTCCCCGGTGGTGGTACTGCTCTCATCCGCGCCCAGGGTGGTGTTGGTGACCTCGGCCTCGAAGGTGATGAAGCTACTGGTGCTGACATCATCATGCGCGCTATCGAAGCTCCGCTTCGCCAGCTCTCCGCAAACGCAGGTCGCGAAGGTGCCCTCATCGTTGAACACGTGAAGAACGAGTCCGGTAACGTTGGTTACAACGTCGCTACCGACACCTACGAAGACCTCGTAGCCGGTGGTGTGGTCGACCCGACCAAGGTGACCCGCAGCGCTCTCCAGAACGCCGCTTCTATCTCCGGTCTTCTCCTCACCACTGAGTGTCTCATCTCCGATCTCCCGGAGCCCGAGGCTGCTGGTGAAGCTCACTCCCATGACCACGGCATGGGCGGCATGATGTAATCATGTTTTGAGATTCCGGATCGCGTTTGATTCACGATCCGGATCTGACTTTCAAGCCGGGCGTTCCGAAAGGGGCGCCCGGTTTTTTGTTTTTAGCAGGCTATTTCGAGGTCATCCGGTAAACACCATCCCAATCCGGATCTGGAGGGGAAGACTTCATGAAAGAACAGCGATCGATCATGATCCGGGAAGGGTTGGTTTTGACTCCCGCATCCCGGTCGGGTTGGTGCAGTTCGAGAGGGGAAGACTTTTCAAAGCATTCGAGGGCTTTATCCCATTCCATTTTGAGGTAGTGGTCAAAACCGGTGGTGTAGAGCTCGATGCAGTCCCTCGTTTCCTGCGTCTGATCACTGCGGAAACCGATCACCTCGTGCACCTTAACGGGAAGCGTGCGTCCCTGGACCACGATCTGGTCGAGGTAGCGATAGAGTACGTCCTGGTGCGACGCTTCGGCTGCCTTGCGTGTGTCATCGGTGATCATGGTGTAGACGCCGTAGCTCTTTGCGCCGGATTCGCAGCGCGCACCGAGGTTCACGTTGTCACCCATCATGGTGTAGTTGAAACGGGTGACCGACCCCATGTTGCCGACAACGGCGGAGCCGGTGTTGAGGCCGATACGGGTACGCATGTTGCGGATGAGCTCTTTGCGGTTTTCGGCGGTCCATTTTTCGCGGAGTTCTGCCTGCTTATTCTGCATGCGAATGGTGGAAACGACCGCGAGGTAGGCGTGGTCCTCGAGAGGAAGGGGGGCGCCGTACATAGCATCGATCGCATCGCCGATGTATTTGTCGAGAGTGCCGCCGTCTTCGGTGATGATGTCGGTCATGGCGGAGAGATACTCCACCATCAGGTCCACGAGCTCGACCGGGGAGAGCTGCTCCGAAAACGTGGAAAAGCCCTGGATGTCACTGAAAAGGATGGAGATATCAACTTCCTCACCACCCAGTTCGGGGAATTTTCCGGAGTCGACGATCTGGTCGACGACTTCGGGGGATACATAGGAGCCGAAGACGCCCTTGATGTAGGCTTTTTCCCGAAGTTCGGTAATGAGCCGGTCACCGATGGCGGTGGTGTGCATCAAAACGAAGCCGGCCGTGGGGAGGACGATGGGAAGGAGGAGGGACTGGCTCTCAAAAAGGTAGAAGGCGGCATAGATGTAGGCCGCAACGATCAGGAATGGAACTGTGATGTCCAGAACGACTGGGGCTTTGCGGAGGGCAAAGAGCGTCAGCCAGGCAAGGATCAGCCAGATGATGAGTGCCTGCGACTTGGGAAGTTTTGTCAGGTAGTCGCTCTGAAGAATGTTATCGAGGGCGGTCGCCTGTACCTTGAAAAGCGGGTCGCTCGCTTCGTAGGGAGTGGGACCCAGATCGGGAAGGGATTCGGCAGACTGGCCGATCATGAGGATTTTGCCTTCGACATCGGGGATGTCCGGGCGCCACTCCTTGCCGGCGGCGAACTCGTAGAGCTGAGTTTTGAGGCCAATGTAGTCCGTGTTAGCAAACCGTGCCGTGCTCCGATAGTTGATCGTCATGAAAGCGCGTTCATCTATCGGGATGATCCATTCGCCACCATCGATCTTGGGAACTCTCACATGTTTTCCTAAAATGACCTCGACTTCGTCGGGCGAGGCTTCCTCAAGGCGCATGAGGATTTGCAGCACAAAAGACGGGTAAACGTGGGTACCGAGGCGCGAAACGAGCGGCATGAACCGCCTCATCTTGTCAGTCTTCGATGGAGGGCAATTGACTGCGCCGGTCCAGGTTGAGTCGGCCAGGTATTCGTAGGGGACGCTCCCAGTATTTCCGCCGATCAGCTTTGAGAGGTCTCCTGTGATGTTTGTGATGGGCTCGGTGGCACCCATGTAGAGTTCGAGATCCTTAGGCTCGTCCTCATCCAGCTCGATTCGCAGTCCGGTAACGGCAGAGGGGAAGAGCGCGAGGGAGTCGGCAAAGACAAAATCGCCCTCTTTGTCGTGGACGCTTTCCTCCGAGAAAAAGAAGTCGTAGGCGATGATTTTCGGGGGGCGATAAGTCGCGGCATCAAGAAACTGGCTGTGTTCTCTGCGAGACCACTCCTCCCATCGGCCCACCATCTGGAGAGACTGCTCACCGATTCCTGCGAGCACGATACGATCATCGTGGGGAGGATCTGTATCTGCCCGCGTCCTGAAACGCTGATCAACTGTCACATTTTCCCACTCGCTGACAAACCCTGTAGACCATATAATTGCCATGAAACCAGCCATTAGCGGAGGGGCGGCGAGAAGGGTCAAAAGTCCGCGGCGATTTGCTTTAACGGCCATAATCGTGAGAAACCATCAAAAAGTTTGCATCAGTTAACAAGCCTATTCGTCGGAATCTCAAGACCCAATTGAGTAGAAACTTCAATTTGAAATCACCGCGAAGCGAAAGCACCTTTCCCATGGGGAGATCATGAAAAATCCAGCCTGTATAAAATCTGCCTTACTCACCGCCGCTGTTACCATTTTCTCCGCGCTGCTGCTGCAGGCGGAGCCCGAGAGCGGCAATGTCACCGTGGCAGTCGGTGAAGTTCAGCTTATTGCTGCGGACGGCGCGGCCAGTCCGCTCAAGAAAGGGGACAAGATCGCCGTCGGTAGCACGGTGAAGACCGGAGCCGGGGCGCGAGCGGTCATCGTCATCACGCCGAGATCCGCGATTCGAATCTCAGAGAACTCTGAAGTCATCATCGAAAACGTTGATCAGAACGCTCAGCCGATCGATGTGACGATCAATCTTAAGGACGGTAGCCTCGGGGCCCTGCTCAAGCCGAATGCGGCAGGAGAGCTCGACTTCAAGGTGAAGACTCCGAGCGGCGTAGCCGCCGCACGAGGAACTTTCTACGCCGTCGTGGTCAAGGACGGCAAAGGCTACGCCCAGGTTAAAGAAGGGCGGGTCGAGATCATACCAGAAGAAGGCGAAGTGGAGGGCAATCAGTAGTTTCCAGACTAGAAGCCTACCCGACGCCTGAAATGAAAACTTCCTTCTCCATCGGAAAGCTCAGCGGAGCTGTAGTCACGTGCCTGGCCCTGTCCCTCGGAACGGTGCCTGTTCAGGCCAACCCCACCGGGGCTGCGGTTCAGTTTGGTGACATCACCTTCGTGAACCAGGGCAACACGCTCCAGGTCATCCAGGGGACGCAGAACGGCATCGTGAACTGGAACAGTTTCTCGATCAACGCCGGCGAGACGACTCGCTTCGTGCAGCCCAACAGCAATTCAGCGACCCTGAACCGGGTGACGGGTTCGACTGCTTCCTACATCAACGGCAACCTTTTCGCCAACGGACGTGTCTTTCTGTTGAACTCCAACGGCATTCTCGTTGGCAGCCAGGGGGTGGTCGATGTGGGTAGTTTTACCGCATCGACGCTGGAAATGAGCGATCAGGACTTCCTCGACGGGGGAGACTACACCCTGAGAGGCCCGTCGCAGGCTGCGGTGGTCAACCTGGGCAGCATTTCAGCTTTCGACGGCGATATCTTCCTGGTAGCGGCGCAGACTGAGAACGCGGGATCGCTGAGTGCTCCGCGCGGAACGGTTGGCCTCGCGGCTGGTAACGATGTCCTGATTGCTGAATCAGGTTCTGAAAGGGTCTTTGTCCGGGGAGCCGGTGGCGGCCGCAAGGACACAGGAGTGGTGAACAAGGGCACCATTGATGCCAATATTGCCGAGCTCAAAGCGCACGGCGGAAACGTTTACGGAATGGCCGTGAAAAACGAAGGGCGGGTCGCAGCCACGGCGGTCTCCCGGGAAGGCGGTCAGATTTTTCTCCGTGCCGGCGGCGGTCGGATTCGTTCGACAGGAACGCTCAAGGCAACAAGCGGCAATAATGGCGGCAGTGTTGTCGTGGATGGCGGTTCCGAAGGGCTGGCCGAAGTCGGCGGCGATGTCGACGCGTCGGGAACGAGCGGCGTCGGTGGATCTGTCACCGTGGTCGGGGACCAGGTTGAGGTCCTCGAGAATGCCCGCATCGCCGCTGATGGTGACGCCGGCGGCGGTGAAATCCGAGTTGGAGGCGGTATTCGCGGAGAGGAAACGGCCTTCCAGAATGCGACCACCACGCGCATCGGTAACGGAGCCACCCTCAGTGCTAATGCACTCGTTAATGGCGACGGTGGCATGGTGATCACTTTTGCCAACAAGGATCTCTATTTCGAAGGTCGAGCTGAAGCCAGAGGGGGAGCCTTTGGCGGCGACGGAGGTTTTATTGAATTGTCCGGCAAAGAGTCCGTGACCTTTCCCGGGTTTGTTCAGTCCGTCGATGCCGGAGCCCCAGTGGGACGAGCAGGCAGTGTGCTGTTTGATCCGATTAATATTAATCTGATGCCCGGTTACCAGGGCGGTGAAGTGATGAATCCAATCACTGCCTCTCCTGTGAACCGCAATACGCTTTATGCCAGCGACGTTCGCGATTTCCTCGCAGCAGGGATTGGTGACCTCACCGTCACCACTGACGTTTCAGGGCCGGATTCCGGAATTATTAACGTTTTTGACTCTGTGGATATTACCTGGAACTCGGCCAGTTCGCTGAAGTTCTTCGCCAACTCCGAGTTTGTCACTCAGGGCCTCGCGACCTTCAACTCGCAAGGTTCCGGTGGGATTGAGATATACGCCAATGAGCGAATCCTGCTCGGCAATGGCGGAGCTGTTCCGACCTTCACGACTAACAGCGGTTTGCTCAAGGTCCATACCGGATCCGGTTCTACCGCCAAGGGCATCTTCTTGAATGATGCCATGCTCAGTTCCGGAACGGGCGACATCGAGATATTCGGCTACAATGCCATGGGCGACGGGGTTACGATCAACGGGTCGCAGATCAGCTCTGCGGGCGGAGAGATGACCATTGAAGGGCGTTCCTACGGCGGCAACGGCAACGGATTGGTGTTTCTTTCCAAAGTCGGTAACCGCTCCCAGGTCTCAAACAGCAGTGGAGGAAAAATCAATCTCGCCGGCCAGGGTAACGGGACCGGCAATGCGATTGTCTTCAACAACGGGAATGGAGCCCACGGTTTCTACGATTACCTGATTAACGGGGATTATTCGACCGACATTGAACTGCGCTCCTACGGCGGTGACGTATTGCTCTCTCACCTGACCGGTGACGGGCTTCTGTTTCAGTTAGGAAACGGAGCGTCAGGGGCCTTGAACCTGGTTAACACCGACATTCTCGGGCGTTTTACCTCACCGTCTTCCAACGGGATCTTTATCCAGGCCTACAATTCTCTCGATGTCGGTGACGTGAACAGCTCGGGTCCGATTAATCTCTATGGTGGTCTCGATGTGAATGTGAATGGCCAGATCACCAGCCCGCAACCTGTCACCCTGACAGGGGAGTTCGGTATCTTCCTCGGCCAGCCGGTGAACGCGCCCGGCCTGAACCTGATTGGCGGGATGTATGGGATTGATGTGGGAGTGCTGGGCACCTTCAACCTTGAAGGGGTTACTTTCACCAATGTGAATCGTGTGGTCGGAGGGTCGGAGGTCGGGGACGACATTCTTATCGGGTCGTCAGCAAACGATCAAATCGGAGTCTCCACGATCTTTCCGATGCGCTACTACGAAATCGAATCCGCCATGTCGATGGAGGTGAATCCGATGGTCGGACTGGAAGTTGAACCGATGATGGGTGGTGAGACCGCTTTTACAATTGGAGGCATTCAGTTTGAGGGGTTCGAACAGGTCTCCGGTGGAGGCGGCAACGATACTTTCAATATCCAACTGGACGAAAACTCACCCTTCATCGGCACCCTCGGAGGTGGCAGTGGTAACGACCGGTTCGTGATGATGCCCGGCGGAGAAGTCGCTTTCATCAACGGAGGGCCCGGAACTGATACGATCGACTACTCCAACTTCACGGATCCGGTGACAGCAGATTTCAGTCAGAACTCGGCGACGCAGGTGGGTGGAGTTTCCAATCTGGAAAGGGTTATAGGAGGAATGGGAATCGACACGCTTAACGGCACTCCCGGAAATGACCAGTTCCGGATTACCGGTTTGAATTCCGGTTTCCTCAACAACGGACAGTTCAGCGGCTTTGAATTGCTCAATGGCCTGGCGGGTCAGGACAGCTTCATTTTCCAGAACCAGGGCAATGTGAACCTGGTTAACGGCAACGGCGGGGTGGATACTTTTGCTCTCGACGATCGAAACCTGGGAGGCACCAATATCTATACCGTCGGCACGAACAGTGTGACCCGAAATCCGACTTACAATTTCAATGGGATTGAAGTGGTTCAGCTTTTTCTTGGTTCTGGGAATGACACGGTCAATGTGACCGACAACGGCAAGATCAACTTCCTGGATGGAGGTCCCGGAATCGATACGCTCAACGTTCCGGGTGGTGGTTTTCTCGGTGAAAACCCAATTACCCTTGGATCCTCGACGATCTTCAATACCAATTTTGAGCTGCCGGTCCCCAGCGGAGATATCACTTCCACCCCGGGCACGTTGCTGACGACAACGACCAACAACGCAGGTCCGTCTGATAACAACAATCCTGATCAGGACACGACCCAGAACAACTTCTCGGGCTCAACCAACCCATCGCCGGGTGCTTTCGCTGCCTTCACGACCACGACGACGGTTCTCGGGCAAGCAGCGGTGATCCAGGCCGGAGCCAATGGCGCTCCACCGTTCAACCTAGACGGGACGGTTGGATTTCCACCCGTGATCGTCATTGGTGAACTGAATGCCAACCTGGAATCAGCGGCGTGGATCGAACTGGCCAGCGCGATCCAGTTCGCCGGCCCTCTTATCATCGTGATGCAGGATGGGGGAACCAGCCTGGACCTTGCGGGGCTTCCCCCGGCTGAGATGTTGACTCTCCTGGCCGAGAATTTGCGTGCCGGAGCGGCCCAGGAACTTCTGGGGGCTCTTGAGTTGACGATGATAATTCCGGTGACTTCACTGGATGGACCTGTTTCTATTCTGACAGTTCCGATACCAATTGAGCCGGAAATCCTTGCTTTACTGGGCGAGATTCTTGGAGATGATGCATTCTCTGAGTTGACGTCGGCTTTAGATGGCTGATATTACAGCTGTCTGAAAATTATGGTAGTTCCAGTAATTAAGCGCCGTTTGTTGCTTGCTTTGGGCTTGTCGGCCCTTTGCGCTGGGGACCTCATTGCCCAGAACCGGCCCTTGGAGCGGGCGGTCAGGGAGCGCCGGGAGATTCTCGGGGAAGACCCTCTGAGAGGGCAGGGCGGCACTGTGAGCGATGCCAGGGAAGAAGAGTCGGAGGCGGATACGACCCCTCTTGGTGTTGATTTCGTGTCCATTGAGCTGATTTCGCATCAAGACAAGGCCACCATGTCTGCCGCTCCAAGTGGCGAATCTGTGGTGATAGATCAAGAATTGCCCGCTCCTGAAGGCTTGAGGGAGATCGTAGAGCCCTACATCGGCAGGCCCGTTTCCATGGCCGCGCTGGGCGATCTCGGCAGGGATATCGTCATTGCCTGGCGAGAGAGCGACTACCCGCTCGTAGACGTCTACTTTCCGGAACAGAATATCACCGAGGGCAGGATCCAGGTCGTCGTGAGAGAAGCCCTGCTGGGGGAACGCAGCGTCAACGGCGCCGTTGTCACCAAGGAGGCCTATGTCCTGCAGCAGTTTCGCCTGCATTCGGGCGATCGCGTGAACAGCCGGATTGTGGAAGCGGACCTCGATTGGCTCAACGAGAACCCTCTTCGCCAGGTGAACGCAGTTTACGAAAAAGGTGAGGAAGACGGTACTACCAATGTGATTCTTGAAGTGGAGGAAAACCGGCAGGTGACGGGCTATGCAGGATTTGCCAACACTGGTCTCAGGTCGACGGGCCAAAACGAGTTTTCATTCGGATTCAATATCGGGAATCCATTCGGCCTTGAGAATTCATTCGGGTATAACTACGGAACCGACGAGGAATTTGAGTATCTGCAGGCTCACTCAGTTTTCTACCAGGCGTTCCTGCCCTGGCGTCATACCTTGAGACTGGTGGGTGCCCATGTCAGCAGTGAGGCAAAGAACACCGGAGCCCTGGGTATCGAAGGTCTCAGTAAGCAACTGACGACGGCGTATCGCATTCCGCTCGAACGCCCCGGTTTTAATCGTTCTTGGCGTCACTATGTCACCCTGGCTTTCGACTATAAGTCGACCGATACAGATTTGATTTTTGGCGGCGCCAACCTTTTCGCCAGCGATATCCAGGTGGGGCAGTTCCGGGGTATGTATGAATTCGGAGTCCCTGATCGATACGGCTACACGCGCGTGAAAGCAGGGGTGGTCGGCTCTCCCGGTGAGATGTTTGAGAACAATGATAACGCCAGTTTTATGCTGGCGAGAACCGGCTCAACGGCTGACTACTGGTATGGATTTGGCGAGGTCGAGCGAACCACCAATCTCCCGCGTGACTTCCAGTTCCGTCTCAGGGCCGCCGGTAAAGCGACATCATATCGCCTGGCGTCCACCGAGCAGATCCTGGGCGGTGGTTATGTTACCGTGAGAGGATATGACGAAAGTATCATTCGCGGCGATTCCGGCATTCTCGGTACTGCAGAACTGATTTCCCCTCCGGTTGATATCTTTGATGGAGTTGACGATACCTGGAATTTCTTTGCCTTCATCGACACGGCTGCCTTTGATATCAGCAATGCTCTTCCGGGCGAAGCCAGCCCGGCACTTACCGGCGGGGGACTGGGGGTCACCTGCCGCCTGGGTGAATTTGGTTTTGCCCGTGCCTCATATGGCTGGGCGCTCTCAGACTATGGTGTGAGCCCTCTCCTCGTGAATGACGGCAAGTTCCATTTCGGGCTCACCGTAGCTTACTAACAGAGCCCGCCGCGTGGGCTGTCGGGCAGGGTATAATCACTCGATTGGCTCACCTGCGAGGATCTTCTCGAGGTTCTCCACAGCGATGTCCGGATTGAGGTAGAATCCGTTGTATTCGACGATTCCGTCAGGGTTGACGATAATCCACCAGGGGGTGCCGCCGGTTTTGTAGGCTGCATTTACGGAGTGAAAACCCGGTGTCTTAGCGAGGTGACCAAATGGAATTGTGAGACCAAACTCGTCGGCAGTGGGTTGCAACTTGGACTCCGTGTTGTCAGAGAAGTCTTCGAAAGGAGTCTGGATGGCAAGAAAGGCGAGTTTCTCCCGATCACCAAACTTCTCGACGAGCATTTTAAGAGTCGGAAAGGCACGCTTGTGACATGCTTCGCATGTGCTTTGAAACAGCAACATCACCACCGTCTTTCCCTGATAATCGGAGACATCGATGATCTCTTTGCCCTCAGGAAGTTGGATCCAGTTTTTGACTCCGAGGGGAGGAGCTTTCACTCCCTGAATTCCCTTGGAGGGTTCCGTTGAAGTCAGCCCGTCGGTTTCAAGGTAATTCTGGCCCGGGATTTCCTGGCTGGGTATATCTTCTCCAAGAATGTCTGTTCCAAGGAGGTCCTGACCGAAACCTGAAGAAACAGGAAGGGCCAGGCAAAGAATTACCGAAGGGAGAAATCTCATTTAGCAAGGGTGACGGGGAATTCTGGAAAAACTGACACATTATCGCTAGCTTGCGATGGAAAAATTTCTTCTTATTCTGAGAAACATGAAAAAATCCCTACTTGTCTGTTTGCTAACGGTGTTTTTGGCTAAAACGATCCTTGCGCAGGATCCTGAGAAAAATTCGGAAGGTTTCCTCACTATTTTTGATGGGGCAGATCTGTCAATGGTCGATACCGAGGGAAACTGGGTGATTCAGGAGGATGGTTCTCTCTTTCTCAAGCCGCGCGAAGGGGAAAAAGGCTGGAAACGGTATCACCACTACGTTTGGCTGAAGGGCAGCTATTCTGATTTTGAGTGCGAATTTGAGTATAAGCACGAAAAAGGAGGGAACTCCGGGTTCTATTTCCGGGTTTCGGACAGGGCCGATCCGGTGAATAGCGGATTTGAGGTACAGATCAAGGATTCCGAGGACCTTGGTGACGATGAAATGGGGCCCCACGATCTCGGAGGGGTGATCAAAACCAAGGGGGCAACCGCCAATCCCGGCAAACCGGCCGGCCAGTGGAATAAAATGAAAGTCACCATGAAGGGGAATCATCTCAAGGTCGTCCTCAACGACGTCACCATTCAGGATTTTGATCTCGCCGAAGCAAAACCTGAGGATAAGGCGCTGGCCGCAGAGGGTTTCATCACGATTCAGGATCATGGGATCCCGTTCTGGGTGAGAAATATACGGGTGAAGCGGCTTTGATTTACCGAGGCCTTCCTGAGAGGCGTATGAATTTGGTCGTTGCGAATCTCCCAATCACCGACAGGTTACCCCAGTAAATCAAAGCCCGTTGTGTCCGACTCACTTACACTTGCTACCATTTGTGCCAAGCACGCCAATGAAATCCAGGCCGAAAGGATCGAGGTTCTCGATCTGCGCGGGATTTCGTCCCTGGCCGATTTTTTTGTTATCTGTTCGGCGACTTCGCTGCCTCACTTGAAGGCCGTCAGTCGCGATGTGCGCCACAATACCCAGGAGGAAACGGGGGAAAGCCCGCGTTCGGCGGAAGGTGAAGCCTCCAGCCTTTGGCTTGTCCTCGATTATGTGGATGTGGTGGTTCACATCTTTCACGAAGAGAAGCGCGACTTTTATGCCCTGGAAGATCTTTGGGCAGACGCTCCGCGAGTGGAGTTGGAATTCCTCTCCGGGGACGCTTCGGAGTAAGCGATGCGAATCGAAGTGATCAATACCGGAACCGAGTTGTTGCTCGGAAAGGTGGTGAACACCCACGCCTGCTACTTTGGGCAGGAGTTGTTTAAGCTTGGCTTGCGGGTGCAGCGCCAGCTGACTATTCCCGATGGTGAAGATATTCGTGATGCACTTGCCAGTGCGTTTCCCCGGTCTGACGTGATTCTAATCACTGGTGGCCTGGGGCCGACCAGTGATGATGTAACCCGTGAGGCTGTGGCGTCGATGTTAGGATTGGAGCTTCATCTTAAAGAGGATGTTCTGGAAGAGGTTAATGCCTTTTTTAAAGTCCGGGGATTGACGCCCAATCAGTCCAATGACCGGCAAGCGATGGTTCCTGATGGTGCCGAGGTCCTGAGCAATCCTCATGGTACGGCGCCCGGTCTCTATCTCCCGGCGGCGGACGACGGAAGTTCGCCCCATCTTTTCCTTCTGCCCGGGCCTCCGCGGGAATTGAAGCCAATGTTCAAAGACCTCGTCTTCCCGCGAGTGGCCGATCTCAGGGGCGGCAACAGTGAAGCCGGTGTCTGGCACAACTTCAGGATTTACGGTGTGGGGGAGTCCTCGATTGCCGGGGAACTGGATCCGCTTTTTGAAGCGGATGAAAGTGTGGAGCTTGGTTACTGTGCCCGATTGGGTGAAGTTGATGTTCGATTGATTGGTCAGGCTGATGCCGTTGAAAAAGCGGCTGAGCGAGTTCGCGAAATCTACGTAGAAGATATTGTTGCCGAATCAGAGGAGCCGATTGAAAAGGTTCTTGTCGATATGCTGTCGGATCGCGGCGAGACCGTGGCAACTGCGGAGAGTTGCACCGGCGGTGAAATCGCGAGCACCATCACGAATGTCCCCGGTTCCAGTCGTGCCTTGCTTTCGGGTTTCGTGGCCTATTCCAACGAATCCAAGGCAGCAATCCTGGGGGTCGATCCCGAGCTGATTCGCGAACATGGCGCTGTCAGCGGGCCCGTCGTTGAACAGATGGTGGAGGGCTGCCTTCGCGTCAGTGGGGCGGATCATGCCATCGCTGTGAGCGGCATCGCCGGACCGGACGGGGGAAGCGAGGAGAAACCGGTGGGTACGGTTTATCTTGGAATTGCCAGTCGGGGAGGGGAAACCTTCGTGAAGCGCTATTTCAGCCCGAGTGACCGCATCAGCTTCAAGCTGCGGATTACGCGGTTGGCTATCGATTTGATGCGTCGCAGGCTGCTGGGGTTCCCGCTCGATTAAGTTCCGAAGCGGGTGTAGATTGAAATCCCTACTTTTTGACCCGGGGCGGTAACCACGCCACTTTTACCTGCAAAGATGCTTTCCTTTCGAAACGGAAGATCAACCATGCACAGCCTTTGCTCCGCAATGGTCGCAGTGTCCGTGGGCATTAGCTGCCTACCGGTCGAGGCCCAGGTATTCGGGGAGGGCGGCCTCTTCAATCGAAAGAAGAATCAAGTCGGCCCGTCTCCCGACCAGATCGGGGTACCTATACCGAAAACCGGCAAGGTTGAGGCGCTGAAGGGGCATGAGGTGACCTTTGAGATCATGGCAGAGTCCAAGACTCCCGGCGCGACCGTTGAGTTTCTGATCCGAACTTTTCCCTCCGCCGGCAGAATTGTCTCGATGGTCAGTAAGCCAAGTGAACGGAACAAGGCATTAGTGACTTATTACGCTGACCCGAATTCAGGAGCGACGGAAGACGCGTTCGCCTTTGCGGTGCGCTATCGGGGCGGGCGTTATTCATCTGCGATGAGATACGATATCAGTCTGGTTGACCATAAGGCTGATATTGTGGTGACCGAAGGTATCGACTTTGGTGAAGTCATGATCGGCGACGAGTCCATCAAGGACATCGTAGTTGTAAACAGTGGAGACGGAACCTTTTCGCGGCAGCTGTTTGTCGGTTCTCCATGGCATATTCTTGATCCTCCGGACGGCAAACTGGTGATCGGCCCGAACGGCAGGCGTACTGTCAGGGTGGCGTTTCGACCGGAGTTGAGTGGCCAGACTTCTTATTTTCTTGGATTCAGCCGCAGTAAACGGGGAACGACTAAATTGGAGGGGACCGGCAAGCCTTCATTCGAGTTGATCAGCACGGAAGTGGAGCTGGTCATGAACGAGGAGACCGATCAGCGCGAAGGGGAACTGGTGGTGATGAATCACAGTGACAAACCGCTGCGGGTCAGCGCCGATGCCAGCTCCCGTCTCAAGGGCAGCCTGAACGAGGCGTATCTCCTCGCTCCTCAGAAAGAGACGCGGATTCCCATCAATCTTTGGAAAACGGATACTGCTCCGTTTGATGGAGCCGTGCAGTTCCGGTTGAAGACAGGGTATGTTCAGGCAGCAAAGGTTGTCGCGAAAGTTGTTCCCGGTCGAATCGCAGTGAGCGTGCCCGGCGCGTTGTCATCCGAAGTGATCAATTTTGGCAAGGTCCAGGGAGGGAAGGCGGTTGAGCGCCAGATCACCGTGACTAATACGGGAGGACTGGCTGTGCCACTGGAGTTTCACATTCCGGAACCTTTCCGGCTTCTCACCAACCCGGGGCCCAGTCTTGGTTCAATGTCCGAGGTCAGTCTTTCGCTCGGCTTGTATCCACCGCGCAACTATCGCGGGGTGGTCGATGCCAACATGAAGGTTCAGGCTAACGGTCAGTCCATCCCAATTCGTTTGCTTGGCAATGTGATCAAGCCGGAGGGCGGAGATTCCAGCCCCGTGGTGTCACCTGATCCGGGGAGGTCTCCACTTGATGGATTGCGCCTCAGTTCAGGGGCAGCGTTGCCCCCCGCCGAACCGAAGCCGATTGGCGATCCACCGAATGTCGGCAACTCATCGATGCCATCAGGAGCGATGCCGTCTGAGTCCATGAAAGTCAGCCTTCAAACGAATCCCTCGGAGGATCTTCTCTGGCATCGACAACTTTCCGATGAAGCGGTCGAAGCGATGACGACGCCTTCCGGTCATGTTGCGCTTCCTTTCAAGCAGAGAAAGTTTAAGACTGACATGAGATCGCCTGAGGATCTGACGGTGGTTGAGTCAAACAGTGACTCCCTTGTCGTTGGCTGGACGGCACCGCGAGACTCGGAACTGTGCCGTTTTGAAGTTGAGAAGCTGGCGATGTTCGTGGCTGACGGGGGTAAGGTACCTATTCCTATGTGGGTGCCGCACGAGGACATCGAATTTGAGCGTATCAATCGATTGGTCAAAGCGACCATCAAAGGGTTGGCCCCGGCTGCCAGCTACGAAATTCGAGTGTTAATGGTGGATGAAAACGAACGCAGTTCTGCTCCCTCCGATGTCCTTGTCGTGAAAACCGAGTTGCCGATGGACTGGACTTATATCTACCTGATTCTCGGCGTGGCGGCACTCATCGTTCTTGGCTACGGGATCTATCGGGTGATTCAAAACCGCCAGCCCGAAGTCTACGAATCGAAGTACGCCGACCTCTAAGAGGGGTCACTCTTTGTTAGCGAGGGCATCGCGGCAGGCGTTGCACAATTCCCGCTCGTCCGCAGTCACCCGGAAGTCCCGATCCGGATGAGTTATATCGGTAGCCCCACATGACTCGCATTCATGAAAAGCGTCGCCTTCCGGACTGGTTGATTTTTGGAATTTGTGTCTTCTCACAGCGGCTTCACTGCTTTGCTTGGCTCCCGCTACAAAGGCAGGAACAAATGTGAGCAGGTAGGGCGTCATGCCAATGAGAACGGCAAGGGCTACCCAGAAATCGCTTCGAAGTACCGTAGCGAGGAGAAGGAGAATATTTGCCCAGCCGAGCCATTTGGCTTTGATCGGGATGACCATCATCAAGTGAATGATGTGATTCGGAAACAAGGCGGCAAAAGCGAGAAAGATAACCGAGTAGAAGGTTCCGTTGAGGATCCCCAGGAAGACCGGGTGCATCGGGAGGAAGCCGGCCGCCGTCAGCAACAGGATTGTTGAGACCACATAGACGTTGAGACGGAAGGCTCCCCAGTGATTCTCCAGTGAGTCGCTGATGAAGAACATGAACATCAGCGCGATCAGTACGATGAAAATTGCGATCGGCGAATGTCCCTGGATGACGGGGCTGAGAACCCAGGAAAAGAGACGCCACACCTGGCCGGAAAGAATGGCTCCGCGGTCAAAGGCGATCAATTCGAGGTATTCCCGGGAAAACAGGCTCAAACCCCAGGACATGGCCTGAAAGCCGGCGATCCAGCGAAGAATCTGAGGCAGGGCGAGTCGCCCGAATGAAGCCTCCATGCGGTCGAGGATCCGATTGCCGGAATCGTGAATCATTCTGGAAGGTGGTGAGGATTTGGCGGAATTCAAATGCCAACTTCAGGAAGTGTAAATATATGACAAACTGATATACGAGCGGCGTTGACTTCCGGGCGGCCCCGTTCAAGGTCAAGGTAATGACACTTTCTCCGCTCAATGACCGCCACACTCAACTCGGTGCCCGCATGGCACCTTTCGCGGGATGGAACATGCCGATTCAATACGTAGGGATCGTCGCTGAGCACAGAGCAGTTCGTGAAAAGGGCGGGATTTTTGACATCTCTCACATGGGGGAGTTCGAAGTGGTCGGTCCGGGCGCTGTGAATGGGCTCAACCGTCTTTTGACGAACGACATTTCTTCGTTGGAGGACGGCGAGGGCCAATACACCTTGATGCTTAATCCTTCCGGAGGGGTCATCGATGATCTGATTGTTTATCGTTTCTCCGAAGAACGGTTCTTCCTGGTGGTCAACGCGGCGCGGATTCAAGAAGATCGCGACTGGTTGAACAGCAGGCTGGGTGAGGAATGTGAGCTAAAAGACCGTAGTGGTGAATTTGGAGCTGTCGCAGTTCAGGGGCCGGAGGTTGTTGCGGTGTGGAACAAAATGGAACCGGCGCGTGCCCTTCCGGAGCGCAACGGTATTGTGGAATACGATGACGGTGTCATCGTCTGCAGAACGGGTTATACCGGGGAGGATGGGTTCGAGCTTTTTGCCCCGGTTGAAGCCATCGGAAGCTGGTTTGATCGCTTCGTCGCCGAAGGGGTGACACCGTCCGGGTTGGGTGCACGCGATACCTTGCGCCTTGAAAAATGCTACCCACTCAATGGCTCTGACCTGGACGAGGAGCATACCCCGCTGGAGGCGGGACTCGGATTTTTCGTGAAACTCGATAAAGCCAGTGACTTCGTTGGCCGCGACGTACTTGCTTCGCAGAAGGCAGATGGCTTGAAGCGGAAGCTGGCGGCTATCGCCATGACAGGCAAGGCACCGCCGATTCGACACGGTTATGAGGTTCGGGATGCGGACGGGGAGAGCATTCTAGGTCATCTTTCCAGTGGTTCGCTTTCCCCCTCGCTTGGCAAAGGCATCGGTATGGCCTACCTCGATGTGGATCTGTGCCGACCGGGAACCGAGTTGTCTGTCGCCGTTCGAGACCGGGTCTTTCCAGCCGTCGTCGTTAAAAAACCGTTTATTTAGGAAAACTTATTTGTCAGAAGCGTAGTTTTTGTATTGTTGCTCTGTCCGCCCATGAATGTTCCCGACCACCTCTATTTCTCCGATTCCCACGAATGGGTTGATCCATCATCACCCGAAGCTGCACCCGTTGGAATCAGCGACCACGCTCAGGCCGAGTTGACCGATGTTGTCTATCTCGAACTCCCGGAAGTGGGACGAACCGTCAGCAAGGGCGAAGCGATTGCAGTCATCGAATCGGTGAAGGCCGCCAATGATATCTATGCACCGGTTAGTGGAGAGATCGTGGAGGTGAACGAGGCGCTGGCCGAGGCACCCGAGCCTGTTAACGAGGATCCCTACGGGGGGGGATGGATGTTTAAGGTCAAGTTGGCCGATTCCGGTGAAGTGGAAGGGCTGATGAACGCTGCTGCATACCGTGACACAATTTCCTGAATCCGACTCGTCGTTTGCGTCACGGCACCTTGGGCCTTCATCGAAGGAACAAGCGGAGATGCTGTCGGCGCTGGGATATGATTCGATCGGTCAGTTGACGGCCGATGTGGTTCCTTCGACTCTCCCTGAAGAGCCTCCTATGCCGCTGCCGGCTGCTCTCAATGAGAGTGGTGCGCTGGCCCGACTGGGATCGATCTTCTCTGCCAACAAGGTTTGTGACAGTTTCATCGGGCGGGGCTACTACGGCACGATCACTCCTCCGGTGATTCTGCGAAACGTCCTCGAAAATCCCGGTTGGTACACTGCCTACACGCCATATCAGGCAGAGATATCGCAGGGGCGGTTGGAGGCTCTGCTCAACTATCAGACATTGATTTGCGAGCTGACGGCAATGCCGGTAGCCAATGCGTCGCTGCTGGACGAAGGGACCGCCGCCGCCGAAGCGATGGCCTTGGCGGCTGCAGCGAATCCTAAAGGTAAGATCTTCTTTGTCAGCGAAGACTGCTTCTCACAAACCATCGAGATCCTCAGAACACGAGCTGAGCCCATCGGGGTGGAGTTGGAAATCGGAGCTCCGGAGTCCTTCGACTTTGAGGGAGCGGGGGCTGAACTCATTGGGGTTCTTCTTCAATATCCCGGGAACGAGGGTGAGGTGAAGGATTACTCGGATGTGGTTTCGGCCTGCCACGAAGCGAAAGGAATGGTCATTGTCGCGGCGGACCTTCTCTCATTGTGCCTGCTAAAGCCTCCCGGTGAGTGGGGGGCTGATGTGGTCGTGGGATGTGCCCAGCGATTTGGCGTTCCTTTGGGTTATGGAGGACCGCATGCGGCTTACATGGCGTGTTCGGACAAGCTGAAACGCCGCCTTCCCGGAAGGTTGGTGGGAGTCTCCGTGGACTCATCCGGAAAGCCGGGCCTTCGATTGTCTCTCCAGACACGCGAGCAACACATTCGTCGTGAGAAAGCGACCTCCAATATTTGTACTGCCCAGGTCTTGTTGGCTGTGATGGCAGGATTCTACGCGGCCTACCACGGCAAAGATGGTCTTTGTCGAATTGCGAGGCGGGTGGCGGCGGTGGCGGAAGCTTTCGCGATAGCCGCTCGTGAGGCCGGCAATGAAGTGGTCGGGGAGAATCGATTCGACACAGTCGTGCTTAAAGTCGATGAGAGCAGGCGAAGTGAGCTGATCCGTGCCAGCCGCGAAAAGGGAATCAATGTTCGCGAAGATCTTCCCGGTAAACTCGGCGTTTCGTTCGATGAGGTTCTCAATGACAGCGGGAAGTGGTCGAGAGCTTTTGAGCTGTTCGATCTGGAGATTCCGGAGGAGTTGAGTCCTGCGAGTTTTCCGGACTCCTTGCGGCGTGAAAGTGATTTCCTGAGCCAGCCGGTTTTCAATCGTTATCACACCGAGACTGAAATGCTTCGTTACATCAGTCGGCTGGAAGAGAAAGATATCGCATTGAATCGGAGCATGATTCCGCTGGGTTCATGCACCATGAAGCTCAACGCCACGGCTGAGATGATGCCACTCAGTTGGGATACCGTGGGCGCCATGCACCCCTTTGCTCCGGCAGAACAGGTGGGCGGCTACCTCGCCATGATTGCGGAATTGGAGCAGTGGCTCGCTGATATCACCGGGTTCCATTCTGTGAGCGTTCAACCCAATGCGGGTTCGCAGGGGGAATACGCCGGTTTGCTGGCGATTCGACGCTACCACGAGGGCCGCGGAGACTTCGACAGGGGTGTCTGCCTGATCCCGATGTCAGCGCATGGTACTAACCCGGCAAGTGCAGTGATGGCCGGATTTCGTGTGGTCCCGGTGGCGTGTGATGAAGACGGAAACATCGATGTGGAAGATGTTTCGCGGAAAGCGCAGGAACATGCTGAAAAGCTTGGTGCGTTGATGATCACCTATCCTTCGACTCACGGAGTTTTTGAAGAAAGCGTGGTTGAGATCTGTGAGGTGATTCATAAAAACGGCGGCCAGGTATACATGGATGGCGCCAACATGAATGCCCAGGTTGGGTTGTGTTCGCCCGGGAGGATTGGCGCCGATGTCTGTCACCTCAACCTTCACAAGACTTTCTGTATTCCTCACGGAGGTGGGGGGCCCGGAGTCGGTCCTATCGGTGTTGCCGAGCACCTTTCACCCTATCTGCCCGGGCATGTGGATTGGGAGGATGCTTCAACCCATGCGGTTAGTGCCGCACCGTATGGCAGCGCCAGTATCCTGACGATTTCCTGGATGTATATCGCCATGATGGGCGAGAGTCTGAAAGAGGCGACCGAGGTCGCCATCCTGAATGCCAATTACATCGCTTCACGACTCGATGCGTGTTTCCCGGTTCTCTACAAAGGGACCGCGGGAAGAGTTGCTCACGAGTGCATCATCGATTTGCGGGGATTCAAGGAGAAGGCTGGAATCGATGTAGAGGATGTGGCGAAGCGCCTCATCGACTTCGGATTCCATGCTCCGACCATGTCTTGGCCCGTTCCTGGCACGCTCATGATTGAGCCGACGGAGAGTGAGTCAAAGGCCGAGCTCGATCGGTTCTGTGAGGCGATGATCCAGATCCATGGTGAGATCGAGGCTGTTGCTGCCGGTAACGCTGATAGCGAGGACAACGTGTTGAAGAATGCTCCTCATACGGCTGAATCGCTCCTGGTCGCGGACTGGGAGCACAGCTACAGTCGCGAGGAGGCAGCCTACCCTGTCGACTGGGTGAAAGACTCAAAATACTGGCCGCCGGTAGGCCGAATCGACAACGTATACGGCGACAGGAACCTGGTCTGCACCTGTGAGGGTATGGAGGCCTACGGTGGAGACAGCTAGGATATGGACAGCGCTGCAGCTACACCTGAATTTCCAGAGGTGTGGGAGCCTAACATGATTGCTAACCTGGTCTTCATCGTCCAGGAGCGAAACGTTCTACTGATCCACAAGAAAACAGGTCTGGGGGCTGGCAAGATTAACGGGCCTGGAGGCAAGCTGGAACCCGGCGAAACCGCTGAAGAAGCGGCCATACGCGAGGTTCAGGAAGAGTTGCTGGTGACTCCTTCGGGCCTTGAGGAAATGGGGGATCTCCATTTCGACTTCGTGGACGGGCTTAAGCTGCACTGCACCGTGTTCCGCAGCGAAGGGTTTGAAGGAGAGCCAACCGAAACGCGGGAGGCCAAGCCGGAGTGGTTCGCCTTCGATGAGGTGCCCTACGACCGGATGTGGGCCGATGACCAGTACTGGCTGCCGGAAATGCTCGAGGGTCGAAGGTTCCGTGCGTGGTTCCGCTTCGACAATGAAAAGATGTTGTCCCGGAAGGTTGTCTTCCGGGACTGAGTGGCGTTTTACTTCGCCTTTTTCTTCGGCTTTGGAGGAGCGTTCTTATCCTGCTCTCCGCCATACTTTACGATGTTCGCCTCAAGAGCGCCGCGGGTTGGCTTGGGCGATTCGATTCCTGATTCCGGAATTTCGAGCCCGGCTGTCCAGGCCACACCGTTGAGAACTGTCCTGCGGAAATTGTCGTCTTCAAAGTTCCAGTGGTAGTGGAGGCCTGTGAATCCGAAGCCACGGCCGTTGTTGTAGTCTTCTCCACGCTGGTAAGCCCAGGCGACGTGTTGTGGTTCGCCGGCAGCCACCGCCTTGCGGACGGCAGGGTTTCCTGAGACTGGACCGTCCTTGCGTTCCATGGTCGACTCGGGCGGTGCGGTGGAGAGGATCGGAGTGATTCCTTTCTCATCACCGACGAAGCGCATGTGGAAATACCACTCGTCGTCGATTTCGAAGGGTTTGAGCCCACTGGCGGCAGGGTGGTCTTTAAAGGTATTGAAGCCGGCGACCCAATGGGGATTCACAGACCAGTTGTCCTCGAAGTATCCGCCCATCCAGGCGAGCATGCCTTTGGCTGACGGGCCGATGTTAACGTGGACAGCGTAGTGAAGGCAGGCCAGCCCGGCTCCTGTTCGCATGACCTTGTCGAATTCGGGAACGCGATTGTGGATGAGGTGGCGGTCTTTCCCGGTGCAGAAGAAAACAACCGAGTCAGCATCCTTGAAGAAGGTATCGGGATCGGTTGGCCAGTCGACCGAGTAGCGGGTTTCAATGTTCTGGTCCGGGTAAGCCTCGGTCAGCCACTGACCGATGAGACGACAACCCGCCGCGTATTCATGTTTGCCGAATCCGTGAGAAGTCTTGTGCGAAACAAAGCAGATGACCGTTTTGTCGTCGGCAGAGATAGCGTTGGAAAGAAAGACAGCGGCCGCGATGAATGCGAGCAAGGCGCGGTTGAATAGGCGATGGGGGATATTCATAAGGCTGATCATCGGTAATATTACCTTCAGGTCAAGCGAAGGAAGGGGGCGCCTTGATGGCCTTTTGATGGTCAGCGGGGGGGATAGAAAGTCGTTAACACTTTGTAATGGGATGATGGTTGGGGTGGGCTATGATCATTCGCATGGAACGGCCCAATATCGGATTCACGGTTCCCACCTCGATTTCGTGGTGGCGGATGAAGCAGATCCTCTTCAACCCTTTTGATATCGGGAAATGGTTTGTTCTGGGATTCACCGCGTGGTTGGCAACCCTGGTGGAGGCAAATTCAGGCGGCGGCGGAGGCGGTGGCACCGACGATTTATCAGAGGCGGGGAGCGAACCGGAAGTGGAGGAGATTTTCAACGAAGGCCTCAGCTGGGTTCAGGATAATATCGAGGTCGTATTCGGAATCGGAGCCATCATTGCCGCAGTTGTAGTCGTTGTCGTCGTCTTGCTGACGTGGGTGCAGTCGCGCGGTAAACTCATGTTTCTCGACAATGTGATCAACAACAGAGCCCTGGTGGGGCAGCCTTGGAAGGAATACCGATCCGAGGGCAATTCGCTCTTCGTTTGGACGCTTCTTTTCTCATTCATCGCGCTCCTGATCGTCGGTGTTGTTGGCGGGGGATTGGGTTTGATGATCTACAAGGAGCTGTCAGCCAACGAGATGGAATGGACCGGGGCTGCGATTGGATCCGGCATTGGTTTCGTGGGCTTTCTCCTTTTGCTTGGCCTTCTGTTCGGCTACGTCAAAGTCCTGCTGGAAGATTTTGTGGTGCCTTTGATGTATCAGCGCCGTTTGTCGACGACTGATGCCTGGCGCGTGTTTTTGAGCCTGCATTCGCAATATACAGGACGATTTGTTTTGTATTTCCTCTGGTACATCCTGCTTAACATTGGCTGGTCGTTTGCGATCATGGCGGTCGTTCTCATCACTTGCTGTATCGCGGGTATCCTGATGGCAATCCCTTACCTTGGGACTGTGTTAATCCTGCCCATGCTGGTGTTCTTCCGCGCTCTGGGGCCAACCTTCCTGAGGCAGTTCGGTGAGGACTACGATCTTTGGAAGGGAACCCAGTTGGAAGTGCAGCAATAAGGCTAACAATACAAAAGGCCCGGAAACTTCCGGGCCTTTTGTAAAAAGAAGAGTGAGAGGTTGAGTGCTTTACTCCAGTTCTCCGACTTTCTTAAAAATGGCTGAGGAACCGGTTGCCACCACTTCCCCGGCAGCATTGATCATCGTGTAGAACGGAACCGAACCGGAGGTGCGGTATTTCTTCAGGTCGCTCCTTTCGACATCGTCGGGAAGGACGGTGAGCCAGGGAAAGCCGGCGTCTGCGGCCCAGGCTTCAGCAGAGTCTTCGCTGGAATCGAGTGAAACATGAATCATTTCCACCTTCGGGTTTCCAGCGACTGTCGTGTTGTATTTCTCCACCAACTGTGGAGCAGAAGATCGGCAAGGGCCTCACCATGAGGCAGAGTAATACATGATGTAATACTCGGGAGCCTTTTCCATCTCGGCACTCTTGTAGCGCTTTCCGTCAAGGCGGTGCAGCTTGGCCTTTTGCACGGCTTTACCGACGACTGATGAAGCTAACAATTCCGATGGATCGGGAGCGTTTTTGGCTACTTCCCATTCCTTGATGTAGGCGATGTCACCTTCAGACAACTTGTCTTCGGTGAAAGTGAGCATGCGACCCGAAGACAGGACTGAAACTGTCTTGGTATTCGCATCGTAGGATCGAATTTCCCCCTCGAAAGTTCGAGAGCCGTCGGAACTGGTCCAGGTTCGGGCTCCGGAGCTTGCAATGAGAAGAAAAGAGACGGCAAATGCCAGCAGGGATTTCTTCATAACACTAGTGGATAGCAGCGATCCCACGAAATGTCGCAAAAATTCGGTGACGTAAAGGGGGCAGAAGCAGTGCCGACTTGCCCCGCCGCGGCATCGGCGGTATGTGGAGGGCGGGGGTAACCCGGGCCTTTGGCCTGGAAATTGCTCCTGCTGAACTGAATCTGATCTATTTTGAAAGACTACCGACACACCAAGATTATTGCGACGCTGGGGCCGGCCACCCAATCCAAGGAGATGCTGGCACAGTTGATCCATGCGGGCGTGGATATCCTGCGATTAAACATGGCTCACGCTTCCCATCAGTGGGTCAAGGATGCGATGTGGTTCGTCCGTGAGGTGTCGGAGGAGGTGGGGCGCCATGTTGCGGTCATGATGGACGTGAAAGGACCGGAGATCAGGACTGGAGCACTGGAAATGCCCATAGAACTCGAAGCTGGATCAGAGGTGGAATTTCACATTGAGGCTGTCGAGGGCACGGAAGGGGTGGTCTCTGTTTCTGTGAACTACGATGGGCTTCCTGCGGAGGTGAGTGTCGGTGACACGGTGCTGGTCGATAGCGGCTTGATACAATTAAAGGTCAAGGAGAAGGACGAAGTCAGAATCCGGTTTGAAGTTCTGACTCCGGGTGAGCTTGGATCACGCCGCCATATCAACCTTCCGGGGATCCAGGTAAAGCTGCCGGCGTTGACAAAGAAAGATGAGGATGATCTCAAAGCCGGCGTGGAGGCGGGGATCGACTTCGTTGCCTTGTCGTTTGTACGTGAAGCGGGCGACGTTAAGATTCTGCGGCACTACCTCGACAGACTGGGTTCACGTGCCCGAATTATTGCCAAGATTGAGGACCAGGCGGGCGTCCGAAATATGGAGGAGATCGTCAGGGAGGCTGACGGGATCATGGTAGCGCGTGGTGACCTCGGAATTGAAATTGATTATCACCGACTTCCCTTGGTTCAGTCAGAGTTGATCAAGGTCTGCCAGGCCGAAGGTAAGCCTGTGATCGTTGCGACCCACATGCTGGAGTCGATGATTCAGTCGCCAATGCCGACCCGGGCTGAGGTGTCGGACGTTTCTCACGCGGTTCGCGAACAGGCGGATGCCGTGATGCTTTCGGGAGAGACGACGACAGGAGCTTATCCGCTGGAGTCTGTTGAAGTCTTCAAAAATATTATTGGAAGCATCGAGCCCTCGGTGGGACGCGAATTGAATGATCTCATTGTCCTGAAAGAGCCCAAGGCCATGATGCTGCGTTCGGCTGCCGTGCTGGCACAGGAACTGGGTGAGTCCGGCATCGTCGTTTTCACGCGGAGCGGTTTCCTTCCATATGTATTGGGCGCCCTGCGACCTCACGGGATTCCCATTTTTGCGTTCACAGACGACGAAGCGGTATTTCGTCAGCTCTTGTTGCCATGGGGCGTGGAGCCTTTCCTGATCGAATTTTCAGAAAATCACGAAGATACGATCCAATTGGCCATGGACTATCTGAAGCGGAAAGAGTGGGTCGAAATCGGCACGTGGCTTGTGGTCATTACCAATGCTCTAGCCAATGATAAGATCATCGACACGCTGCAGCTCAGGCAGTTGGAGGAAAAGCCCCATTAATATTTCTGAGGAACTATCATCTTATCCGGAACCGGATGGCGAAGATAGTCCGGGTAGTGTTGGCGTTCCGGCAGGGTGACGGTGTCCTGCTCCACTTCCTGGTAGGGGATTTGATCAAGAAAGTGGCTGATACAGTTGAGGCGTGCCTTTTTCTTGTTGTCGGCCGGGACTACCCACCATGGTGCTTCGGGGATGTGGGTGCGCTCGAGCATAACTTCCTTGGCACGGGTGTAATCCTCCCAGCGACGTCGTGACTCGAGATCCATCGGGCTGAGTTTCCAACGCTTGAGAGGGTCAAAAATTCGCGAGTTGAAGCGGAATTTCTGTTCCTCGTCCTGGATGGAAAACCAGTATTTGATGAGGCGTATTCCGGATCGCACAAGCATGCGTTCGAATTCGGGAACAGATCTAAAGAACTCTTCGTATTCGTCATCCGTGCAGAAGCCCATGACCTTCTCTACGCCGGCACGATTGTACCAGCTGCGGTCAAACAGAACGATCTCACCCCCGGCAGGGAGATGTGAGACATAGCGCTGGAAATACCACTGGGTCTTCTCACGATCGTTTGGGGCCGGTAGCGCAGCGACCCGGCAGACTCGTGGGTTGAGGCGCTGGGTGAAGCGGCTGATGGCACCGCCTTTTCCGGCGGAGTCACGGCCCTCAAAGACCACAACGATCTTCTCCTTGGTTGCGACGACCCAGTCCTGAAGTTTCACCAATTCTACCTGGAGCCGAAGGAGTTCACGGAAGTACTGGCGGCGAAAGTCCGTCAGATGGGCGCCTTCGCGCCCATCGCCTGAGGCTTCTTCAGAGAGCTCTCCGAGTTGGAGCTCCATCTCCTCGTCGAAATTGTCGGTGAACTCATCACGAATACGGCGGTAAATCTCGTCGTCCATAGGCTCCTTCATTGGAGAGAAAGCCGTGGATAAGACAAGAGCAAAGTCAGGGGAGATTTTGTCACACGCCGCGAGAGGCACTTCACTTGAGAAGCTTGGCGCGTTCAATCGCCCGCATCATGCCCTTCGCCTTGTTCACTGTTTCGTTGTATTCGTTCTCGGGAACTGAGTCAGCAACGACACCGGCACCTGCCTGGACATAGGCTTTCTCTCCCTGCAGAACCACAGTACGCAAGGCAATGCAGCTGTCGTGGTTGCCGTCGAAACCAAAATAACCAACCGCGCCGGAATAGGCACCGCGTTTGGATTTTTCCATTTCGTCGATTATCTGCATCGCTCGAACCTTTGGACTGCCACTGACCGTTCCCGCAGGAAAGGTGGCTCTCATCACGTCGTAGGCGCTCTGGTCGGAGTTCAGTTTGCCAACGACGTTGGAAACGATATGCATCACGTGGCTGTAGCGCTCGATGATCATCATTTCGTCCACCTGGACGGAATCGAATTCAGCGACCCGGCCGACGTCATTCCTTGCGAGGTCGATCAGCATGACGTGCTCGGCACGCTCCTTGGGATCTGCCAGTAGTTCGTCGGCCAGTGCCTGGTCCTCTTCGGGTGTCTTGCCTCTCCAACGGGTGCCGGCGATGGGGCGGATCTTGATATTTCCGTCGATGGTCTGGACGTGAACTTCGGGAGAACTTCCAACTAGGGAGAACTCATCGCCGAACTGGAGACAGAACATGTAAGGCGAGGGGTTGACGTGTCGAAGAGCACGATAGAGATCAATAGGGCGGCCGGTGTAGTCTGTCTCGAATCGTTGCGATGGTACGACCTGGAAGATGTCTCCTGCCAGGATATACTCCTTAGCCTTGCGCACCATGCCTTCATATTCCTCCTGCGTGGTGTTGCTTTTTACCGTGTCCGGATTCTCCGGTTCTTCCATCAGGGAGAACGGGGCGACGGACTGAGGTTTGGAGAGGCGGTTGATCACGGCCTCGATGCGATCGCGACCGGCTTCGTAGGCTGCTTCCAGCGAATCGAAATCCTCAGTGCAAATGTTGGCTACGACTTGGAGCTTTCTAAACCTGTGATCAAAAATGACGAGACTGTCCGTGATCACAAAAACCATGTCGGGAAGGCCAAGACCTTCGTCCGGAGGCCCGGGAACCGTAGGTTCGAAGAAACGGACCATATCGTAACCGAGGAAACCAACCGCACCGCCGGTGAAGACGGGAAGCCCTTCGACTTCGACAGGTTGAAACGCGGACATGAGCCGCTCGACTTCGTGGAGCGGATCGCCCTCAGACTCCGGAAGGATGCTTGTTTCGAAATCAGATGCGCCTTTCTCCCGAACAGAGATTTCGCGCCCCGAGGCGCGGATCTCGAGGCGGGGATCCGTGCCGAGAAATGAGAAACGACCGATCTGCTCGCTGTTTTCAGCAGATTCGAGGAGGAAGCACGGTTCGCTGTGACCTTCGCTGAGCTTCTGAAACGCGGAAACCGGGGTTTCGTAATCGGCAGCCAGTTCCGTCCAGACCGGAATCATGTTTCCGCTGGCAGCTAAAGACGAAAATTCTTCAAAGGACGGTTTCAGCACAGTCATATCCAGGATCGGCAGAGGGAGCTGGGCTCAGCCGGACTAGAAAGCCCACTCGGTCTGGCTCCATTCTTCGACGGAGGCGGACGGAGTTGAGGCTGAGGCGCCGGTAGACTCGCACACGCGAGCCGATTTGGCAGGTTTTTCTTCATCAATCTCCTCCGGAGAGATTTCCGGGGGAGCGGCTGATTCAGAAGCCGTTTTGCACAGTGGCAGGGGATCCTTGCGCATGGCGCACTCTACCAGAACGTCATTGAGGCCTTCAGCTTCGAGTTTCTTGAGAATGACCTGACGTGCCAGGTCCGGCGCATTGCAATCGCTGCTGAGATGACCGAGGACGACACGTGTCAGGTTTTCGGAAGCGATCTGCCCGACAAGTTCCGCTGTTTGATCGTTGGAAAGATGCCCATGTCGATTGCTGATGCGCTGCTTAGTTGACCACGGACGGTGGGTGTCATTCTGCAGCATCACCTCGTCGTAGTTGGCCTCCACAAAGAGGGTGTCGACTCCCTTGAGTCGCTCGACGATCATGCGAGTGACGTGTCCCACGTCGCTGACGACGCCGAGACTGCTTCGATTGCAGCGAAAGACAAACCCAACGGGATCGACCGCATCATGGGGGACAGAGAAACTCTCGACTTTGACACCGCCGATCATGAAGTCATTGCCGGCTTCGAAGTGATGCCAGGGAACGTCGGATTTGACGTTCTCGCGGACAATGGCGCAGGTATGCGTGGTCCCGTAGATGGGAACAGAGCGCTTTCGACAGAAGACATCGATGCCGCGAGTATGGTCACCGTGCTCGTGGGTGAGGACAATGGCGCTGAGACTGTCGGGGTCGACGCCGAGATTTTCGAGGCGCAGGCAGAGCTGACGGGCAGAGAGGCCCGCATCGATCAGGATCCGGGTTTCTCCGAGACAAACTAGTGCACTGTTCCCTGAGCTTCCACTGCCCAGCACCGCCAACTCAAGCATGATAATCAGATTAGGTATTTAAGAGCTCCAAACAAACAAAAACTGCCCAAAAGATTCTATTTTTGCCCTAGTTCGGCATCGTCCCGGGGATCGGGGAGATGATGGGGTCGAAATCTTCGGTGTCCGGAAGTTGGCTGTGATGAATCCAGTAAACGGTGCCCGCTATTGCACCGGAGGCGACCCGAACTTCGACGGCTTCGGCTTCGGTGCCCAGAATCACAATATCGACACTGCTCTGAAGTCGACGAATTCCAAGCCCGGTAAGGTCTGCGCTGGAACGGCTGTTTCCGGTGGGGTGGTCAGAGAAAAAACGACGCAGCGTTTCCGGAGTGTCCGCCAGGAAAATCGGGGCGTCACTGGCGCCTAGCGTGACGATGGTGGTCTCTTCCCCTGAAGGTGTCTCGGGTTTCTCGGGGAGACGGTTCCGGGCCATTTCCATGCCGAGTCGACCGGATGAGATGATCAGAACTACGATGACGCAAGCAGCGGCGAGGTAAGCCAGCCAGCGCAGGTTCACCCCCTTGTTGGTCTTCTTGCGGCGCTGTGTGTGGAGACGGTCAGTCATTGGGATCACTGATCCTTATCAAGTCGCTTGGAGAGCTTCTTGCTGGATTTCTCAAGCAGCTTTTGTTCCTCCTTAGTCAGGCTTTGAAAGCCCTTGTCATTGATCTTGTCCAGAATCGCATCCACGTCACCACTTACGAAGGTATCGGAATCTGACTGCTTCTCTTCAGAGTTTTCACTCATGCGAGCCTCCCGGATCTTGCTCATTCCAAAACGCTTCTTCAGCTTCTGGTTTCGGGTTCTGGACGATGTGCTGCTTTTCGACTTCGTAAACCAGAACTTGATGTAGGCCCATCCTGTCAGCATCCCGCCGAAATGTGCGAAGTGGGCGATCATCTCTCGTGACTCTGATTCACCGCCGGAGGCCAAGAGGCTGAAGAGAAAGCCGAGGACGTCGATGACGATTACTATCGTGGCAATCTGTCTCATCGTCATCCTCACCGGAAGAATGAAGAAAAGCAGAAAATTGAGACTTTGGTTAGGAATCAGTGTCGCGAGGGCGAGCAAGACCGCCATGACTGCGCCTGAAGCACCCATGATGAGTCCATCCTGTCCGGTTGCCAGGTTGAAGAGGAGTTGCAGAATTCCGCCAAAAAGAGCGCCAACGAAATAGATCTCCATGAACTGTCTCGGAGAGACCATCTGGAGAAGGATTCTTCCGATGAAGAACAAGCCCACCATATTTCCTGCGATGTGGAGGAGGTGTCCATGGATGAATTGATAAGTGAAAAGGGTCCAGATCTTGAAGGAGGCAAGTCCGCTCAGAGAGAGAGACAAATTGTCCGTCAACGGCTCCTTGGGTGGAACGTCGATGAGGAGGACGAGGAGATACACCAGGCAGTTGATCACGATCAACCGGGTGATTACGCTCCAGTTAGATGGATGTCCCGGGGACGAGCCTCCCGGGTGATCTCGCATGTAATCCCGGTTGTAAACGCTCATAAAAGGGGAAGGGAAAGGGGAATTAACAACATTTTAGGGTTGAAAGTATCTAAGAATTCTTGATGATCTGGAAACGGATATGGATAACTTCGCCTATATGATTCTCATTGGTGCGCTTCTCGTGCTCGCCGCATGGATGCTCTACGCGAGATTTGCGGCTCGTTCCAGAGAGAATTCACTTCATCATGGCCCCGGTAAGGCATCGGATGAAGATTACACAGAAGCGCTCGTAGAAGACGAGGTTGAATCTACCGTGATCGAAGAAGAGGAAGCTCTTGCGGTCGACGAAAACGAGGATATCGCTCCCGTTGAGACCGAGCCCGTCGGTGCTGAAATCGTGGCGGTTGAGGAGACCCCCGAGAAGAAGAAGGAAGACGAGTACTTCGATGAGCTTCAAGAAGCGGCGGCAGGCCTCGCTGTCTTGATGCGTTCCTCTCCGGTCAGCAATCGCACCACGCCGGTGGTTTTTGCGCCGGAGGATGAGAGCAAGAAAGTCGACCTCGCCGATGCAGAGGAGACGCTCTCTACCGCAGTCATGGTTTCCGAGCCCCTGGCTCCGAAGAGTGAGGTGGTTGAAGATAAGCCGAAAGACGAGGAGACCACAGAACCCTTCATTGATATCGAAGAGGATGTCATTTCGGAGGAAGTGGAGGTCGCAGTATCTGAGAGTGATATTCGAGTCCTTCTCGGGGATGAAGTCGGAGATCAGTTCGAGCGAATTGATTCCGGCCTGGATGCCTTGGAGGAGTTGGTGCTCAGCATCGAATCCGGTATGACTGCATTTGAAGGTCTCGACGAAGAGTCGGCCGCTGACTACGACGGTGAGAGCGATGTGAGCGAGGCGGCTTAATGCCTCAGCCGCAGCTTTACAAGCCAGTCAGAAAGACCTAGGTATTGCGCCCATGGGTGTTCTGGGAGCTATTTGGGGATTTGCAGGGGTGAGTGCGCTTTTAGCGAGTGCAATCATACGGCTGGCCCCCCGTGCCCAGGAGGCCCTGATGTCCGAGTTGTCAGTCCTCCAGTGGATTATTGTGGTCGTCTGGGGGATCTTTATGCTGATCGCTGAAGGCTACCGGGGCTTTCAGAAGAAGTTCTCACCACGAACCGCCGCTCGAGTGAGATACTTGAAGGAGAACCCGAGCTGGGTGCGCGTGCTGCTGGCACCGTTTTTCTGCATGGGTTACTTCTATGCCAAGAAGAAGACGAGGATCATTGCTTTTTCGCTCACCATTGGAATCATCCTCCTGATCCTTCTGGTGAGATTTCTTCCTCAACCCTGGCGGGGGATCGTGGACTTCGGAGTGGTTCTCGGTTTGTCCTACGGTCTGATTTCGTTCTTCGTGTACACAGCGAAGGCGCTGTTCGCGCCTTCGTTCAAGGTTTCTCCGGAAGTCCCGGAGTAAGTAGTGTGGAGGCGGGATTTAACCCTGCTGGCTCCAGACGTAGCAGCTTCCGTCGGAATAGATATTCTTGTAGACGGTCGTGATGCCACGGTTGCAGATGCGCTTCTTACTCACCACGACAGTTTTGACGAGGTAAGGTTGAGTTGGTGTCGCATCACCGCAGCAGGGAGCGGCATTGTAGCGGCGGCGGTCCTGGAAGTGGCGGTAAGGCATTACCTGGTTATAACGCGGAGTCTGGAACTTGCTGTCAGCGCAGTAGGATCGACCGGAGTAGTATCCTGTTCCGCCGGCTTCGGCGTCATTGACGGAAAGGCCGAGGGCAACGGCCGCGAGGGCGAGAATGGGCAGGTGTTTCGTCATGATATTGTGATCAGAAGTGATAGAAATCGCATTTATGATGGCAGAATTTGCGATTATGTCCAGTGTGATAATTAGAATTTTGCCATTAAAGGCAGTTTTTGATCGCTTCGAAAAGCTTATCCCCCATTTCTACGGTAAATCCGCTGTGGATCCAGACGATGTTGCCATCGCGATCGATCACGACAGTGTGTGGGATGCCCTGGACTTCGTATTCGGAGCTCACCTTGCCGTTAAAGTCGAAAGCAACGGGTGTGTCAGACCAGCCGCGCTGGTCGAGGAACTCCGCTACGATCTGCTTGGATTCGGCCTGATTGATCGCGCAGAAAACAAGATCTTCCGAGTCAACCGCGTCAACGACTCTGCGGACCACGGGCATTGCCTTGATACACGGGCCGCACCAGGTGGCCCAGAAGTCGAGGACAACGACCTTTCCCTTGTGATCGGAGAGCGAAAATTTCTCTTCCTCGTCGAGAGTGGCCAGGCTGATCGAGGGGGCAGGTTTGCCAATCAGTGGAGAGTCGGATCCCTGGGATTCACCGGGGATCCGGGGATCGGGAGTGAAAGAAATATTCCAGTTCGCGAAAAATGCTGAGGTGGTCTTTTTGTCATCGGGGACTGCGGAAGCCAGTCCGCGTTCAACATTGCGGACGACATTTTCCACTGAGATTCGGCACTCCCCGAGATGTTCTGACATGCCCACAAAGCTGCCCTCTTCGGATTTGCGTGCGGACAGTTTCAGGCGGCTACCGTCCATGAGCACAAAGCGGTGTGTGGCTCTAAATGGTGTTGAAGCTGGCTCCTCGTTTTCCCCTGGGGATTCATTGCGTAGCCAGATCAGGGTAGAGACTCGCTTGCGGGGAATATCGAGCGTTTTACCCTTGGATTCGAACCGCAATTCATTGCCGACTCCGGAGAGAAGGCGGCCTCGAAGCAGATCGCCGTTGGGAGCAATCAGCAGGTGGGTAGGGGCCTCGTCCCGATGAATTCGGGGAATCGTGAGGGCGCGCTCACGGGAGTGGGGATCGATAACGCGGCGGGGAATGCTTCCCGGGGAACGTTCGATTCGGAAGTCTGAAAAGGTGATTTCAGTCGGCGTCTGGTTCCATCCCGGCCAGCCACCGCCAAGCTTGAAATAGAGTCCGTTGCCGGAGACCTGACTCGAATTGATCGGGATCGTCAGAACAGGCTTGGAACGTTCGTTGGCAAAGACGATTACCTTTTGAGGTTCAGTCAGTATTCGGAAGGAAGCCCGGTTGTTTTCAATTTCGACATGTTCTCCGGAAAATGAAAACGCGCCGCTTTCGCGAAGTTTGCCAATGTAGAGACGACTGCCCTGTGCGGCGACGACAATGTCGGTGGAAGGGGATTCCGAAGATTCACTTTCGGCGAAGAGGCGCAAAGTGAAAGAACCATGGGATTGCTTCCATTTGGCATCGAAGCGCACCACGTCGCCCAGAAGGATAGAGGGGTTGCCAAAACCGCCTCCGGATAGAGAGGCGGATTCCCTGGTCAGTTCGACTTGTTCTTCACCCTCGTGGAAGGCTTCCCACTCTGCGTCTCCGAACCCGTCAAGGACGCGTCCTGCGCTTCCGATGTCGATAGCCCGGATCAGTTTGGAAGCAATCGCAATTTGCCCGGTAGTGCGACTTGAGAAATTGACCTTATCTTTCTCGATGGAAATGAGCTCCCCTGACAAGACTTCATCATTGATAAGGAAGAGGCGGGCCTGCCCGATGCTGGAGGCAATGTCTGCGCTAGTGGCTGGATGAGCAGGCCGGGTGATTGATGCATTCGTCTTCTCGGAAAATGGGATGGGTTCACTGGCTCCGGCAGGTTGCCATCCCAGAAGGTTCTCGCCGACTGCTTTTGGTAGAACCTTTACCGTGCCGTAAAGTGAAAGGTTGTCTGCCGTCAGGTGATCGACTGCCGGTTCAGGTGGGGTAGTAGATTCAGGGAATTGAATCTCCTTGGCGTGATCCAGTTTGAGGGAGATAGGCTCATCCGACCAGTCGGGGTGCAGGTTGAGCCTGTTTTCGTCTACGCTCATGAATTCGCCACTTACGGTGCTCCCGGAATACCAGGCGACGTGGGTAACTTTGGTGTCAGGCTGAGGGGGAGCGGGAGATGGAAGAATGAGTTCCCGGAATTCTTCCACCGGTACGCGCTTTGATCCCATTGAGAAATAGTCATTCCCGGGATCCAGACGAATCCCATCCACCTGGAAGCTGGGGCCACGATCAGAAAGGATGAGCCGGGGCTGGGAAAGGTCAATGACCGGTGCCGGGGAACCGTCCCACTCCTGGATCGTCAAAGAATCCAGACGCATTTCAGGGGTTCGGTTGAGGATCGAGAATCCGCGTGTGATCGAGTCTTCCTTCTTCTTCTTGTCACTGTCGGGGAGGTAGCGTTTAACGAGGGCGTCGTCGAGTGACGCGAGCAGTTCACCGGATTGATCGCACAGCCGGACTTCACCTGAGATCTGATTCCAAAACAGCCGAAAGCTGAGAGTTTCGTCTTCATCTTTGAGCTCCATCACGGGAACAAACGTCGTGCGGAAGGTGAGGACGAGGTGGTTGTCCCAGGTTTCCAGCATAGGGCCGAGCGTGGGATCCTTGAGAAGGCCGACTTCCAGTTCAGGTTTACCGCGGGGGAAGCTGGCGGTGAACGCAACCTCGACTTTTTGAGGAAGTTCAATCGGACGAAACAAATTGCCTGACCATTGATGCGTGGCGAACGCGCCGCTCAGGTTGGTGAACCAGTCAGTGGGCTTGCGATCTCTTCCGCTGGAGGTCCAGGAGGTGAGATCTCCGGGGTCGGAGAGTCGAAGTTCGTCCGTGCCGATGTGGAGGATGCGCTCTACAGCGCTGCGCTTCAGGGCCACGGATTCTTCGAACGCGAGGCAATCGACGGTGATCGTTGTGTCGTCCATTGAGACAAGCCCTCCCTCAAGCTTGTCTCCATTGTTGAGATAGACGCGGAACTGTGATTCATCACGATCGACTCCCTCTCCCCGGGTGGAGGGAAAGCGAATGCTCTCGAGTTGATCGGTGCGGATGTTGAGAGGGGCGGCAAAATGCGGAGACAGCCAGGACACCCGCTCGTCAGGGCTTGGGTTCAGCTGGCCTTTCAATTCATCGCCGTTCCTCCAGGTCAACCAGGCTTCAGTCGATTCTGAATCGCTTTCGGGTTCTGCGCTGACGCCGGGACCGCACGCTAAAACCACTGCTAACAGCAGAGGCTTTACGAAACCGAGCCTGGTGCGTGTGACTGGCATTAGAAGCGTTCGTAGATAGGGAGGAATCGATAGTTGAGAGCAAGGGCAAGCAATGACATGGCTGTTCCATAGGCTTCGCCATAGCTGCCGGAAAAACTGCCTTCGGAGGATTGCTGGTCAGCCAGCATTCGTGCTGTCTTGCGATTCCATTGTTCCCAGGCATCAGGATCACCCTGGTAGAGCGCCTGGGCCATGTAGTAATAGAAGTAGTGGGTGTGTGAGGTTTCCTTGTGTTCGAGCTTGTTGGTGATGTGTTCGAGTGCGCTTTCGTACTCATCCCACTCTCGCTTGTGCCCTACGGAATAAACGAGAGCAGCCACGGAAGACCGCGCCATGGATTCGCCGCCACCACCAATGCCGCCGCTGTAGGCCACGAAGCCTGAGGACGAAGTGTTGCGTTGCATGTAGGTCAGAGCGTTTTCGATGGCTTCGTCAGGGACCTCCAGTCCGGCATTGCGACAGGCAAGCAGGCCCATAAGAACGGAGCCGGTCACCGATGTGTCTGCATCGGTTGAGGTGGGGGAGTAACGCCAGCCGCCCCAGCGGTTGTTGGCCTGGGATTCCACGGCAAGTTTGATGGCCGCTTCCAAAGTTTCGACGATCGTCTTTCTGTCCTCGGAATCGCCTGCATCCCACAGGGTGGCTTCGTCGACTGTTCCGTAGGCCTCCGCCAGCGCCAGCATGGCAAAACCATGATGGTACATGCTGTTGGGGATGAAGCCGGTTTTCTCCTGTCCCCGAATGATCGAACGAACCGCCCGTTTCACGTTGAGGCGGTAGCGGCCGAAGTTGGGGTCTTCTCCGCTTGCGAGAAACGCCATGAGGCAGAGCCCGGTGATTCCGTGCTCGGATCGGCTGCGCCAGGAGCCGTCATCGCTTTGGCTGGCGCTCAGGTAAGCGAGGCCGCGCTCATAAATGGTGTCGACTTCCGGCGGGATCTCGTTGCCAAAGCGTATCGAAGCCCCCTGTGCCGCAAGGGTGTTTGGCAAAGTCAATCCAATGACCGCAAGGAGGATAGTCAGGGAACGGATCATGCGGGCTAGTTCACCTCGGGGTTTTCGTCTTCAGGCTGTTCTTCCTTGGCTTCTTTCTTTCGACGTTCTGCGTCTTTCTCTTCCGCTCTTCGGTTTCGTTTCTTGGTTTCCCAAAAGTGGTCAAAATTCGAGGTGGCGGACTGGAGCCGTTCGAACTGTTTTTCTGTCAGGATTTCCTTGAGCACTTCATCTTCGTTAGCGTTGGCGAGAGACATGAGGGTGCCCTTTTCAAAGTAGTCTCCCCAATAGCGCTGGACGTCATCGAGATAGTCCACCGCTGCCTGGTGAACGAGTTTGCCGAGGTCCTCCTTCTGGTCCGGAGTCAGTCGGAGGTATCCGTCCAAGGTCGATATCGACATGCGCGAGAATGCGTCAATGCGATCGAGGTGCCGCTTTTCGAGAACCTCCTCGTAGCGGGCAATCTGGTCCTCGTTAAGAACTACGGAAAGGGTGTCTTTCCACAGTTCGAGAGATTCTCCCTCTTCCTCAGAACGATTCCCTCCGAAGTTCACATTGCCCATGCCGTCGAGCATTTCCTTGGCGGCATCGGAATCGGCACCATCCAGCCGGGTGCGAAAGTAGCGCTCGGCCTGCTCGTGCCAGTCTTTCATGGAGCGTTCCGCGGCCCCCTTGGCCGCGAGCAGAAGCTGGTCCTGCTGCTCTTCATTGAGTTCGCAGAGTCTGACAACATCATCGATCACGACCTGCATAAACTTGAGCCGCTTCTCACGCTCGGCCTTGGCGAGCTTGAGAATGTGGGCGGATATCTGAGCGCTGAGAGGCTCGTCTTTGCCGACCTCAGCTTCTTCCTCTTCCCCGTCTTTTTTGGCAGCGGGAGGGTCGGCAAAAGGATCCACCGGTTGACGACGAATAATCACGTCTCCCTCGCCATCGAGGATGATGCGCTGGGCCTGGGCCGCGGAGGGTAAGCCGAAGAACAGTAGCAGGAGTGATAGGATTCGGAGGGAAGGGGGCATTCAGTTGGATTCCAAAGCGTTGAAATACTGGTCGAGTCCACGTCGGAACTCTTCCGGAAGTTTCCGGCCGGACTGACCGGTGGACTGATCCACCTCGCGAACGGAAGGACCGGAAGCGCGGGATTCCCCGCCGTCGAGAGAGATGTCATTCAGGGAAGCGCCGTTCGAGTTGGCCTGGCCGCCACCACCGGGTGATGAACCGCCACCGCCGCCGCCGTTGTTTTTCTGGCGGTTTGACTGGAGCAGTAGTTCGATCACTTCAGTCTCAGCAGCAATCGCTTCCGGGCCGGTATCAGGTCGAGCGAGGACGGCGCGGGCCTGGCGCATCACGTCTGAGACAAGTGATAGCAACTGCATCTCTTTCATGAAGTGTTCCTGGGCATTGGGAAGCTCTTCGATTTCGAGAACGATCTCATCCAAGCGCTCACGGAGGTCCTGTTGAGTAAGCTCTAGCGGGCGCACCTTGGACTCATAGACATCAGGCGCGAGAGCGGGGCGAGCGGCTTCCATTTCGCGGGTTTCGTCCCGCAGGTACATTTCCTCCTGCAACACCTTCATGATCTTCAGGACCAGTTCCGGCGGGAGGCTGTCCTTCTCGCCGCCTTTGCACGCTTCGCACTCGGAGGCTGCGACAAGTTCTTCGGCCCAGCGATCCAGGGTGTCGCCCCAGAACTCCGAAGCGGAGATCGAGCGACCGCTCAAATTTACGAGCAGTTCTTCGCTGATGACTTTGACGTCAGCGACCACCGACATATCGCGCATCTGATCGAGGACGTTTTTGTAAATGAGATCCTGCTTTCGCTGAAAGTAGGCTTCGAGGTCGGTCTGGATCGAGTAAATGCTTCGGGCCTGCTCATCCTGTTCGAGAGAGGCTTTTTCGCCAACTGCCCGCAACTGTTGCTCGATGCGATGGCGTGGCAGCCCAAACCCGGCATCCAGTGTTTCATTCAGGGTGTCCGCGATCTCGAACTGTTTGCGTGAAGCTGCCTTGAACCGCTTCACGAAGGTGCTGGCTTCGAGACTGGAGAGAATCTCCTGGAGCTGATCTGCGACCTTGGCGAATTCGGCGAGGAGGTCTTTCTGTTTTTCGAGCGCTTCGCTGAGTTTGGCCTGCGCGGGTGACTCTTGCTGCTCGCTCTGCTTTCCATCTCCTGCCGGACCCAGCGTTGTGTTAGGCAGTCCGAGTGGCGCAGGAGGCTTGGCGCCTTGATCCTGTTTTGGCTTTTCACCCTGCTCCGTCGGTTTATCGAGGCTGGACTCCTGATCGGAAATGCCCGGGGAAGGAGGATTTGAATTGGGCTTTGATTCGCCGTCGCCTTCTCCCTGGCTCTGCTTTTTGCCCTTCTTGTTCTCAACCTTGGGAGCTGAGGGTGTCGATTGACCTCTAGTTTGCTTGGCTTTGGAGGGGGAATTCTTGTCGCCGCCCTGGCTGGACTGGCCGCTTTGCCCCGCCGACTGGGCCGCTTGCTGAAGCAGATCCGATACATTTGGCATGCGCTCTTTGGCGATATCGTCGAGAGCTCGCATCATGGTGGCCCAGGACTCGAGGCGCTCGGCGTCGAACTCGTCATTCTTCGTCGCCTGCTTCACCAGGCCGCGTCCCGAATCGGCAAGGGACTCAAGACGTCGTCCATTCATCGACTCGGCAGAGGACTGCTCCTTGAGCCGACGACGGTTCTCCGGTTGGTCGAGTTCTTCGGCGGATAGTTCGCGCAGTTCGCGGTTGGTTTCGTGAAGTTGCTGCTCGCGCTCGTAAACTTCACGCGCGTTGCGGAACCACTTCCCGAATTCCTGCGTTAGCCAGTTCGCGTGATCTTCAGGGCTCAGAATATGGAGGACAAAAGTGGGCGAGTAGCTCCGCTCGCGATTGGGGAGAAAGTCTTCAGCAAAGGCGCGCACCTGGATGGTCTGTGGTTTGATGCCTTCCCGCTCTGCGGAAAAGGTCGCAGTGGATTCCAGTTCGCGGGCTTCAGGCGCTCCGGCTGCGACCGGCTTTTCTCCTGTGACGGGATCAGGGTTGGTGACAGGATCGGAAGCGCCCCACCATTGCAGCCCCATTGCCTTGAGGCCGAAATCGTCGGCGGCACTGACATCAAAGGTGACGACTTCGTCAGGCAGTATGATTCGTTCTTCACTGACCTGCCGGGCAAAAACGTCGGGAGCTTCGTCGGGAACCGGGGTGACTTTCAGTTCGAGAGGTGATTTCGCCTGCAGCCCGTGAATGTCAGTCCAGGTGAAGGTGTGGGTCTGCGATTCTTCAACGGGAAGATGGTCAGTGGCAAAGGAGGCTCCGTCAATGGCAGTGGCGCTTCCATCTGCGGAGGCAACTGCCAGTTCCCTTGAAGTGGTTCCTCGGAATGAAGCCTTGGCCCCTTCGACGACGGAAACACTCCCGCCGCGAATGGGGAATATGGGATCGGATGAATAACGCAGGTAGTCAGGCAGGCGAAGGGAAGCCTCGATATCGACCAGTTCCGGGCGTGGAAGCGGATTCACCTCAACCTTTTTGAATTCATCGCCAACTCGAACGCCGAGCAGGCCGTCCTCTTTCTGAGGAGGGACATCAAAGTGATAGGAATCGTCCTCTCGATCGGCACGAAGCTTCGTTCTCCCGGGAAGGCGAACCGACGCCCGGCCCGGTTTCCATTCCGTCGTTTCTGAGAGAGCAGGGGTGAGATTGAAGTTTTCGGCGTAGGGAACAATGACTTTGTCAGGGAGTTGTTCCAACTGGGCAAAGGTGTAGCGATCGACCGGCTTCCAGGGAGAGACCCAACGGGCGAGAGTGTTCTGAGCCGCGTCGGAAACAAAGACGGTAAGGGCGGCCGCCAGTGAAATGACAGCGAGCGCACCTGTCAGCCAGGTTCGGTAGTGATTATCGGGAACTGCGTCGTCGAGTTCGCGGTTGGCGATGCGCTCGTCGACCTGCTTCATCGCCGCTTCGACGAGAACCCGGCTGTTATTGCCCGTTCGGGAATGGGCGAGTTCTACAATGCCGAGAAGCTCGTCGCCCAGTCGAGGGAACTTCCGGCGCAGCAATCGTGCGATTTGCTCCAGTGACTTCTGCTGACTGACCCAGCGGTGCCAACGCAGGGGGAGCCCGATTGCCGGAATAGCGAATCCGGCGAGAAGAATAGTCGCTCGAAGAAAAGTGGGAGTATCGAAAAGGCGATCGAGAACAAAGATCAGCAGATAGCTGATCCCGAGTCCGGCCAGGCCTGCTAAAGCGCCTTCGGCAATTTTGATCGACCAGAGTCGACTTTGAAAGGCTTCAAGCTTCTGCTTGAGATTGGGAGGAATCGGCAATTCACCGCTGTCGGGCGCCGTGGGCCGGCTATGGATGCTGGAATCGGCCATCTACTTCGGAGAATTTAACCATATTCGGAGGCGGGAAGCCAACCGCCATTTTGCCTGAAATGCGGTCTGTTTTGGGGCGATCGGTCCGGGTAGAAAAAAAGCCCCGGTGCCGAAACACCGGGGCTTTAACTAATTCATTCTACAGAGATGCAGAAATCAGGTATCGCTCTCAGAAGTCTCGAGAGACACTACCACGTACTTCTTGGCCTTGTCGCCAAGAGACTCGATAGCAGCCTCCTTAGTGATTTCTTCGGAACCGTCGGTCTTGAAAGTCACGACTTGGGTACCTTTTTCTTCTCCGTTTTCGATAGAGATCGAATCTTCGATATATCCGGGCAGTGAACTGAACGCCGAACTGACGTCACGCTTACATCCGCCTCACACTACGCCGGTCATGCCGGCAACATAGGTCACGTCTTCAGCCATCGCCATAGGGGCGAAGGCGAGAACGGCCAACGTCAAGGTTGCGATTAGTTTCTTCATGGTATTGATAGGAAAGTGAAACAGAAGGAGCCATTTCACTTTCCAGAGAGTATACGGGTAAGGGCAGAAGGTCGTGACATATTTTTTCCGCAAATTCGTGCTAATTTTTCTGTAAGGATTGGTCCAATTATGCCAGTCAATCCCACTGCGGGATGCGTTTCGATCGATGAGCCGACAATTCAAAGTAGCCACTGTCCCGTTGAGTCTTGCAGACTACGACGAGATCATCGATGTGCGTTCTCCCTCCGAATTTGCCGAGGATCACATGACCGGGGCTCTGAATTTCCCCGTCCTTGATGACGAGCAACGTGTCGAAGTTGGCACCATTTACAAGCAGGTATCTGCGTTTGATGCCCGGAAGCTTGGCGCGGCCATGGTGTCTCAAAATATCGCCCGTCACATCGAGAGTCACTTCTCCGCTAAGCCGAAGGAATACCGGGTGCTGGTCTATTGCTGGCGAGGTGGACAACGCTCAGGGAGTCTTTCGACCGTTCTCTCTGATATCGGCTGGGACGTGAGCCAGCTCGAGGGAGGATACCGGGCCTATCGCCGCGAAGTCATCGAGGAAATCGAAGCTTTTGCGGATGGCATCACGTTGGCCGTGTTGAATGGCTACACCGGTGCCGGAAAAACCCTCGTATTGCAGGAAATCCGGCGGCAGGGCGGACAAGTGCTCGATCTGGAGGGGCTAGCAAAACACAAAGGATCCGTCTTCGGCGGCGACCTCTCGGCGCCTCAGCCCGCCCAGAAGCGATTCGAATCTCTTATTTTCGATGAGATCAGCTCGATGGATAAGAGCCGTCCGGTCTTCATCGAAGCGGAAAGCGCCAAGATCGGGCGTCTGAACCTGCCGAATGCGCTTTGGCAAAAGATGAAGCAATCGACTGTTTTTGAAATCAATTCACCGCTGGAAGCGAGGGCTGACTACCTGACGGATGACTATGTCGAATGGTTAGGCGATGCCGAACGGATTGTGATGACCCTTGACCGGTTGAAGGGATTTCATCCGTCCGAAAAAATTGAATCCTGGAAAGCGATGGTCGAGCGAGAGGAATGGCGTGACCTGATCGCCGACCTTCTCGCCGAGCACTACGACAAGCGCTACAACGTGAAGGGGGACGGGAATTACGCCGTGCCGTCCGATTCTTTCGGACTCTCGCGCCACGATGACGAGAGCGTTGCTACCTGTGCCGGCTCCGTCATCGCTGCTGGGGGCAAGCTGCTGAAAACGGCGTAATTTTTGCATCGGGGCTTGTTGCGCTGCCGGACACGACTTCTAAATTGCAGCATGTCGATTTACCTCGATTCCAACGCGACGACGCAGGTTCACCCGCGAGTCGTTGAGGCGATGATGCCGTTTCTTACCGACAACTGGTACAATCCGTCCAGTGGCTATCGTGCCGGTCGGAGTGTGAAGGAGGCGATCGGCAAAGCCCGTGAGCAGATTGCTGCGCTGATCGGCGCCAGTCCTGAGGAGATTGTTTTCACCGGCTGCGGCACCGAGTCGAATAACATGGCGCTGAAGTCGCTCGCCCGCGGTTTGGGGCGGCAGAACACCAAGATCGTTGTCAGCGAAATCGAACACAGCGCCGTGCTTCGTCCGACCGAAGCGATGGCAGCAGCGGGATACGAAGTCGAACGGATCGGAACCGACGGGGAGGGGCGTCTTGAACTTGAGGCTTTCGAGAAAGCGGTCGAATCGACGCGCCCCGGTTTTGTTTCGATTATGTGGGCCAACAACGAGACCGGAGTCGTGCAGCCCATGGCCGAAGTCTGTGAGACGGCCCGACGGGCCGGCTGGGCGGTCCATACGGACGCGATCCAGGCCGTCGGAAAGGTTCCGGTCCGAGTGGATGAAGTGCCGGTCGATTTTCTCTCCATTAGTGGGCATAAGTTCCATGCCCCCAAGGGAGTAGGGTGTCTTTTTATTCGAAAAAAAAGTCAGTTTCAGCCCATGATTCGAGGGGGAGGACAGGAAGAAGGCCGCCGCAGCGGCACTGAGAACGTTCCCTACATCGTCGGACTGGGTGAGGCGGCAGCCATCATGGCGGAGGAAGCCGAAAATGGAGGCCTGGAGCGGGTGGAAAGGCTCCGAAACCGGCTCGAAGAGCAGCTTCAAACAGGGTTGGGTGACAGGCCTAACCCGGTTAATTTCAACGGCTCGCGAGAACATCGCACCGGGAATGTGGCTCATGTGTCATTTGAGGGCTGCGTCGCCGCCGAAATGTTGCCCATGCTCGACGAGCGGGGCGTGCAGTGTTCCGCCGGCAGCGCCTGCATGACGGGCAAAAACCAGCCCAGCCACGTTCAGAAGGCCATGGGATTCAGTGATGAACGGGCTTTCAGCAGTCTTCGGTTATCGCTGTCGATCTTTTCGACCGAAACTGAGGTGGACGAGGCCGCCGAGAAGATCGTTGAGGTGGTGAAGGCCCTGAATTAGCAGGGGATTGAGCCGAGTTGGTGACGGATTGCGGGAGGCTGGCCCGGGGCGCCATTTTTCCTATTTGTTGATTGGATTTCTTCAAATATGAGAATTATGGTAATTATATAATGAGTCGAGACGATCGGCAACTCACCGCAGAAAAGATTATCAAGGATCCTGACCAGCGAAAGTTCATCGCCCAGGTGACATGGTTTGGTCTGCTCTTGTTTGTTTTCGTGCCCCTGATGACAGGGCTCGGCCTCCCGTTTTTCCTGGGGCTCACCGATTCTCCCGGAGAAGGGATCCTGGTTCGGGCTTCGCATCTGCTTTTTTCCGGGGGGGGCTCCCTGGCCGTCGCCATGATTCCAGTGTTCGCCTTCACGAAGGTTCGCTTTCTCCAGCAACTCTGGGTTTCTTTGTGGTTCCCGGTCCTTGTCGTCTGCCTCGCGATCCAGATCATTATGTATCGCGAATTCGGCACGGAGGTTGATGGAAGGATCCTTGGCTTATTCCAGGGGAACATCTCGGCTCTCTGGATTCACGCCTGCGAAGTCTACCGCATGCCCTGGGTTTTGACCGGCTATGGTTTCCTCTGCATCGCCGTTGCGATCTGGATCGTGAGACCGCATCGCAAGGTTTGGAAGATTTCCTTCTGGCCTTCACTGATCGTGATCGGCCTGATGGCGGTTAGCGGAGCCTTTTCCATTGCCATGGGTTACAGCTCGTCGAAGGCAAATCATTATCACCCTGACAAGGTTGCCACCGTGCCTGTCATGCAGGTTTCCGGTTTTGTTGCCAAATGGTTGCGGCAGGATCAGGGCGAGGACTACGAACGCATTCTCAAGCTCGCCGGTGAGATGAAGGAGGCCAGCGCCCACAGCGAGATCACGAGACGTCTTGGGCAGTCTCCTGAATCCTACGTGAGGCGGACCGCTGAGACGCCTGAATGGCTCAAGAAAAAGCCGTCTCATGTTTTTTGCTTTGTCCTCGAGAGCATTCAGTCTGAATTGCTGGAAGATCCGGCACTCAGGGCAGCCTCTCCTTATCTCAATCGCTTTCAGGATGAGGGAGTCTCCGTGCCCTACTTTTGCGCATCTGACCGATCGACGATCAGCGCGGTGCATTCTTCGATGGCAGGGGTGGGGCCGCAGAGCCGCTATCCGGTTCCGAGAGCGCTTGAGGAGTTCGAGCTCGATACGCTGCCACGGATGATGAAGCGGGCCGGTTATCACCCGGTGTTCTACGCCGCATCGCATCGCAAGTTCGGGCACAAAGGTGACAGCTGCGAAGCCTATGGATACGAAGATTTTGTGGGAATTCCCGACGTGGCTGAGGAGCTTGAGTCAAACGGATGGGGGGTTAACGACGGGGACTTCTTTGAATGGTGCCGCGAACGACTGACTGACCTTGAACGCGGCCACTTCGTGACCTTTCTCAACGTCTCGAATCACGTTCCCTTCGATGCTCCTGTTGATGAGCTCAAACCGGACTACCTCCTGTCGGAGGAAGCGATCGCCCGCTTTACGGGACGCAGTGATGAATCACGCACCCAGTCAGCGGAGCACGTGCTCTATTCCGATGTGAAGATGGGGCAGATGGCAGAGTGGCTTCGGGAGCGCTACCCGGATGCCTTGTTCGTTTTCTTCGGAGATCACTGCGGGCCGGTCGATGGAACCGCGGATCCTGACAAGGTGCCTTTTGTCCTCTGGAACGATAATGTCATTGATCCCGATGTGGACACCTCCCGTTGGTTCGGAACTCATATGGATATCGTGGCCACGCTTGCTAATGTCGTTCTTCCGGAAGGACAAGAGTATCGAACGCTCGGTGAACCGGTTTGGTCCCTCGCAGATGACCGGGTCTCACGATCTCGTGAAAGTATCCTGACGAAGCAGGGGAAGTTTGACCGGCAGCTGGGCCAGTTGGCAGGATTTGATGGCGCTGGAGAGGTCTACAGCCATTCCCTCGAAGATAGCTTTCTGAAGGCGTCCGCGCTGGATGCCCTGTCGTGGGGCTATCTGCAGGGAAAATACCTGGGATCCGGTAAATTGGCGGCGGATTGAGTCGGGAAATGATTTCTCCTGTAAGGAAACTCGCGATACCCGCGTCATCGCCATTGACCTGTTGGGGGAATTGCTCAACAGTCAGACTTCCCAGAATGGAGAGAGATGAGCACCTGGTGGGCTCCGCGGTCTTCAAAACCGTTGTCGGTAAGTGATCCTTACCGGGGTTGGTTCGATTCCTTCCCTCTCCGCCAAATCAACCGTTCCCATTCAGGGAATCAAGAGCAGCGGCAGCTTCGCGGTGTTCTTGAGCTTTGTCCTCCTTACCGAGCCACTGATAAATGGTTCCAAGAGTCTGGTGTCCGTATGCGTTGGCGGGGTGAGATCTGACAAACAAAATAGCCAAATCCAAGGCTTCGGTCTCTGCCAGGTCCACGACGCGGTGAAGTGCTTCTTCAGTAGGCGGTGGAGTGGTGGCGACGCTGAAGAGCGTTACCGCTTCCCGAATTGCTCCGCGCTTCTCCATGTGATCGGCAATGAGCAGACGTAGATCCCAATCGTCAGGATGCTCTGACAATACCTTGAGAAGGGAAGATTCGACGGGCTCCATTGGGCGTGTCCTTATTCCTGCTTCATAATGGCGAGTTTTCCCGGTGGTTCAAACTACGGGCGCACACGTACGAAAACCGACGAAAACATCGCTGCGGTCAGGATGAAAGGCCTGCCGATAGGAACTCCGGATGAGGGAAGGGTCGGTCGCGCCGCTGCCTCCCTTGCAGGTATTGTGAGTCGCGAACTGCAGGGTGGACATGTAGGCATACATGTCCACGCAGAAACCGTCGAAAGGCAGGTATTGATTGCTGGTCCACTCCCACGCCGAGCCAATCATTTGAAGGCAGCCAAAAGGACTGGCAGATTCGGGGAAGGCGTTCACCGGAGCGGTGCCGGCAAAGCTGCAGTCGAGGTCGTAGTCGCCGGCGGTCATGGAATTGCCTGTGGGGAATTTTAAGGCTTCGGCGCCACGGGCGGCCGCTTCCCACTCGAACTCGGAAGGAAGGCGACGCCCTGCCCAGTTGCAGTACGCTTCCGCTTCCCAGTAGTTGATATGGAGGAGGGGGAGAGTCGGGTCGATTTTCTCCCATTGATCGAAACGCCGAATCCACCATTCACCGTCCCGTTTTTCCCAGTAAGCCGGGGCCGTACGGGGATTGTTGCGCAACCAATAGGCTCCGCCAAAAGACCAGAACTCTTCGCGGGTGTAGGCGTCGTCTTCGACGAAAGCCAGGAAATCGCCCAGTGACACGAGGGTGGAGGAAATTCGGAAGTCAGGGAGTTCGATTTCGAATCCGGGACGCTCATTGTCGAAGCTGAAGTTGTCGCTTTTCCTACCCTCGGCCGGGGCCGGTACGCCGATGAAGTAGGTGCCTGCGGGAACTTCGACATCCTTTGTCGGTGTGATTGTGGCAGGGGCTCCGGCGTTGCCAGCTCGATAATATTTTGGGGCCTGAAATCCTGAAGTCTGTCGGCACCAGACCAGCGACTCCAGGTGCATGCACTGGTGAGCAATGACATACTGACCGAGGTAGAGTTCTTCGTCAGTTAATTCGGTTTTCGCAGCGAGATGCTCACGGGTCTGGTCGATGACGTTGCGATAGTAGGAGAGGGTTGATTGGAAGTCTGGAACAACACCCGGACTCCACCGTTCCTCGTGAGGGATAACAAACGAATCCCACATGTCATCGAGTTCGGGAGCAATCGGGGCATGATTGTAGAAGCCTCGAAGCAGGAAATACTCGTAGAAGAAGGCCGAATGACCGAGTTCCCATACCGGCGGGTTGATTCCGCGTTCGTAGGGGACTGCGAGTTGCTCCTCCGACAAATCCTCGATGAGGCTCAGCATGCGCTGATCCACTCGATCGATATTGGAGAGAAGTTCCTCTTGCGAACTCATGGTGAAATCCTAACCAGATTCGCAAACACGGGCAAGTAGCGCAGCCAAATCTTTGCGCTCTTTTTCGGGCGTATAAGCGGGGGCAAGGGTGGAAACGGCATCGGTCAGTGTGGAAAGGAATTCCGGCTCGGATTCGCACTTCCAGAGAAGCTCGGCAAGCGCATCCTCGTCGCCCACTGGAAAGTAGCCCGGATAGCTTTCTCCTAGCATGCCAATTGAGCCGTCCATGTAGGTTGAGAGGACCGGAGTTTGGTTAACAATGGCCTCACCAACAACCCGGGCGCCGCCTTCATTGACGGAGGTCATACACATGACGTGGCTTGAGGCAATGAGCTGTGCCGTTGACTGGCGGTCGAGCTGCCCAAGATAGTGGTATCGGGGATTATTCTCCGTCTCCGCTTTAACGACGTCGTGATACGGCGGTTCGAGAATATCTCCGGCTTGTAGAACCCGGATTCGAGATTCAGGAGGCAGTTTTCGCGAGGCACCGGCAAGAAGGAGGGGAGCCTTTACTTCCCGCAAATGGCCGAGAATGCTCACATCGAAGGTGTCGTCACTTTTGGGAGGAGGCGGCTGAAACGGGATCGCAGACTGGAGGATCACGGAAACCTTGCTTCGATGCTCCTCCGGGACTTTTTCGATGGCTTTCTCCTGCAGGGCAATCAAGCCGTCGGCTGCAGCGATAGACTCGAGTGTCTGTGAGTCGGGTTCGGGATAAATGTCAGTCCCGGCGAGCCCGACAATCAGTTTGCCGTCGGGCTGAAATTTGCGGAAGGATCGGACTGCCTCGACTGATTTTCCCCCGTGCAGAGCGATGAGAAGATCGGCATTGCCCGGCTGGAAGTCGTTGAGGATAGTGACTTCGTGACCGAGTTCGCTGAGAAGCCTGCCCCACTGTGTGGCCGTGCTTCGGTTTCCTGTTCGGGTTTGTCCGTCCTGGAGCTCTCCGCCGGGTGATACGATTTGGATTCTCATCTTCGGGAGCGTTAGAGGACGAAATAGCGGTTGGGGCTCATTTGTCTTGGCAAAGATGAAAGCTTCGTGACAGCATACGCGTCGTAACCTCTCAGCGGAAACGTTACTTGTTTAAGAATTATGTCAGAAGACGCCAAGTCAGAAGATCAGGTGAAGCTCACTTCCCTGGCATCGTGCGGGGGATGAGCCTCTAAGCTGAGCCAATCAGCACTCACGCAGGTCCTGCGTGGGCTTTCCCAGCACGAAGATGATCGACTGCTCGTCGGGGCCAGCACCTCGGACGATGCAGCAGTGTATCAGTTGAGCGACGAGCTGGCTATGGTCCAGACGGTCGATTTCTTCACGCCGATCGTCGACGATCCCTATATTTACGGACAGATCGCTGCGACTAACTCGCTTTCAGATATTTACGCAATGGGCGGCAAGCCAGTGACCGCGATGAACGTGGTGGGAATGCCTGCCGATGTGATCGGGCTGGATGTGATCCACGAGATCATGCGGGGTGGGGCTGACAAAGTCCTCGAAGCGAAGTGCTCTCTTGCGGGTGGCCACTCCATCAAGAATCCGGAACCAATCTACGGCCTCTCTGTCACTGGACTGGTGAACCCGCAGCGAATGATCACGAACGCCGGAGCTGAGCCGGGGGATGTGCTTATCCTGACAAAACCGCTGGGAACCGGAATTCTTACCACGGGTGTGAAGCGTGGAATTGCAAGCGGAGAAGTGGTGATGCGTGCCATCAATATCATGAGCCGCCTCAATACGCCGGGGCAGACGATTGCTGAGCGGGAGCTGGTGAAATGTGCGACCGATGTGACCGGTTTCGGTCTTCTCGGGCATTTGATCTCGCTTTGCAAAGCCAGTGGCACCCGTGCGATTCTCCACACCGCTAATATCCCGTTGATCGATGACGAAATCACGCGGCTGATTGATGAGGAGGATTGTGTTCCCGGAGGCACCAAGGAAAACTTTAAGACGTCCGACGCGGACGTGGGCTGGGCGGAAATTGTGCCGCAGTCGATGAAATACATCCTGGCCGATGCTCAAACCAGTGGCGGATTGCTTCTCTGCGTGCCGGAGGACAACGTCAAAGAGGTGATGCAGATTCTCGATGAGGATGGTTCGCTGGCTCGTTCGATGATTGGACGAATTCTTCCAGCTGACGAGGTCGGTCCGCTTATCACGGTGGTGTAGGGCGCGCGAAAACCCCTCCCGCACCCGAAAGGGCACGAGAGGGGCCATGTCGAGCAGAGAGCTTCATCATCGGCTGTATCATCGCTCGGTCAGCTCCTCTGACCCTTCGCGAGAATGGAAACTGATTCCTTTCCACATCTTTCGATCACTCCGGACTTTAGAGGAGCCATGGAGCAGGATGACCGCAGGGTAGAGCGAAGGGAAGTCGTCAGGGTAGGTGCGATAGACATAGGCGTTGGTGGTCATGACGTCACTCGCATCTGCCGCGACGTAGTCTACATTGCCCGTCAGGTCCTAGGTGGGACAGGATGTTCGTTAGGCGGAAGGGCAAAGTTCTGTGGGATCGGGTAGAACGTTTCCTCATCGGGTAGAACACTTCCTCATCGGGTTAAATCGCCAGAGCTGAGGAGGCGCCAAAGGCGCAATCGGGCCTATGCGGAGAATTTTCCGGATTGGCGAAAGTTTGTGCTTTCGATTATCGTCCTTCTCCTCAGTGTTATCTTTCTCCTGAATGAGCGAAAAGACTCAGAACCCCTTTGCCCGAATTCCAGCTGTCGACAAGGTGCTGCTGGCTCTCGAAAAATGCGACAACCTGCCGCCGTTGCCTCAGCCCTTGATTACCGATCTCGTAAGAGAAGAAATCGAGGCGATGCGGGAAGGCGTGAAGGCCGGGAAGACCGAGGTGGGAGAGTTCGAGGAAACTGTAGGAGTGATTCGTGGTAAACTGGAGTCACTTTACCGTTCGAGGATTCACCCCGTGATCAACGGGACCGGGGTATGCATTCACACCAATCTGGGACGGTCTCCGTTGCAGGGGGGCGTCGTAGAATCGCTGACCTCGGTTGGGCAGTATTACAACAATATCGAGCTGAATCTCGACTCGGGAGAACGGGGTAAGCGGGGTGGTTTCCTCGAAAAGTGCCTCGCTACGCTAACAGAAGCAGAGGCGGCCACGGTGACGAATAACTGTGCCGCAGCCCTCATTCTGATGTTGAAGCACCTTGCCAACGGGGAGCGCAACGAGGTGATTATCTCTCGCGGCGAGCTTGTCGAGATCGGCGGAGGGTTCCGTGTCCCCGAAATCATGGAGGCCAGCGGAGCGCGTCTCGTCGAAGTGGGAGCAACCAACAAGACATCCCTCGCCGACTATGAGAAAGCGATTGGGCCGAGAACCGGCATGTTGCTGAAAGTGCACCGGTCGAACTTCTGGATGGACGGATTCACTCATGAGCCGACCACTGAAGAACTCGTCGAGCTTGGTCATGAACATGGTCTTCCCGTCGTCGAAGATCTGGGGAGTGGTGCGATGGTAATGACTAACGACCTGGCTCCGATTCCTCATGAACCGACCGCTTCCGAAGTGCTCAAACGCGGCGTCGATCTGGTCTGCGTCAGCGGCGATAAGCTGTTTGGCGGGCCCCAGGCTGGCATCATTGCCGGGCGTGCTGATCTGGTTGCCGGAATCAAGAAGGAGCCCTTCTTTCGTGCTCTGCGATGTGACAAGCTCATCCTGACAGGACTGCAGGAAACCGTTCTGGAATATCTGCATCACCAGGGGGGAGAGAATCCGGACCTTCCGCTGATCCGAATGTTGTCAGCTTCTGTGGAGGAAGACTTGCGGCCCCGGGCGAATGCTATTCTGAAAGCACTCTCCGGGATAGATGAACTGGAGTCCGGGGTGGTGGAAACCATTGCCCGCTGTGGCGGGGGAACGATGCCAAAGGCGGAGATTCCGTCATTGGCACTCAACCTTCTGCCGAAAAACATGGGACTCCCGAAATTCGCAAAGTTACTCCGGGCGGGACAAATGCCTCTGATGGGGTATGTCGCGGACGACCGGTATCGGATCGATCTGAGGACGGTTTTTCCTGAACAAGACAAAATCGTGTCAGAAAATCTTCTGGATATTTTCAGAAAGGTTTGAATGATGTGAGCGTCGAGAATGTGTCAGGCGCCGTAACGGTCCCCGACACGGTCAAGACAATCGATCGCAATGATCAGAACTTACCCACAAATCAAACAATACCAACGATGCTGAAAAGACACTTTTTCCGCGTCGGTCTGGCAGCGGTAACTACTCTGGCCCTCGTCGGCTGTGGTGGTGATCCGTCCACGACCGACTCTAACGAAAGCGCTTCCTCCGAAGAGGCACCAGGCGCTGAATCCCCAACTTTCTACATTTCGGCGATCCCGGATGAGAAAATCACGGATCAAAAAGCCAAGTTCGACAAACTTGCAGCTTACCTTACCGAGAAACTCGGCGTAGAGGCTGAATTTGTTTTCTCCAAGGACTATGCAGACGCCGTGACCAAGTTCTCCAACGGGGAAGTTCACTTGGTCTGGTTCGGCGGTCTTTCCGGTGTTCAGGCACGAATGGCTGTCGAAGGCGCCCAGGCGATTGCGCAGGGTAAAGCTGATCCTCAGTACAAGTCTTACTTCATTGCCAACAAGGATGCCGGCCTCTCTCCGTCTGCTGACTTCCCGGCTGCGATCAAGGACATGACTTTCACCTTTGGTTCGCCCGGTTCCACTTCCGGTCGTCTTATGCCTACTTTCTTCATCATGGAGAACAACGGCGGAGTTCATCCAGATGAGTGGTTCGCTGAGAAGCCCGGCTTCCAGATGAGCGGTGGTCACGTGGCAACTGCCAATGCCGTGGCCGACGGCACCTACCAGACTGGTGCTCTGAACTACAAGACCTACGATTCACTCGTGGAGAGCGACCCCAAGATTGCTGAAAACACGGTAAAGATCTGGACGACTCCGTTCTACGCCGACTACAACTTCACCATCCATCCGGATGCTGAGGCTGCTTTCGGTGCGGGATTTGCTCAGAAAGTTCAGACGGCACTGATCGAAGCTCCGGCTGGCTCTGATGCACTCAAGGCAATCAACCGCGAGTCCATCATTTCCGCTAAGAACGAAGACTTTGACGGCATCAAAACGACTGCCATTCAAATGGGACTCATCGAAGAATAGGCCTTTTTCGTAACCCTTTCGAAGAGGGGCGGGAGTTCGGCTTCCGCCCCTTTTTTATTCATGTCAGCCGCTTTCCAGCTTGAGAATGTGACACTGCGTTTCGGGAGCCTCGCTGCCGTGGATAACGTGTCGCTGTCGATTGAGTCCGGAGAGCAGGTCGCTTTCATCGGCCCAAGTGGTAGTGGAAAGACGACTTTGATTCGATTGCTCAATACCATGCGGAGACAGGACGCGGGAAGCCTGTCGGTATTTGGCGACAACGTCAGTGAATTCAGTGACCGGCGACTCAGGGAACTGCGTTCGCAAGTGGCGACCATTCCGCAACACCTTGGACTCGTTCCGAACTTAACTTCCCTGCAGAATGTGATTCTAGGGAAGGGTGGCAGTCGTGGCACCTTTCGGTCGATACGGGACCTGATTCTTCCGGCGCAGGGAGACCAATTGGCGATCCATGAAATTCTCGATCGCGTTGGCATTGAAGAGAAGCTGTTTGAGCGCACTTCCAACCTTTCCGGCGGACAGCAACAGCGTGTCGCCATAGCCCGTGCCCTTTTCCAGGAGCCGAAAGCGCTTCTCGCAGACGAACCGGTCTCCAGTGTCGATCCGGCCCGAGCCCGCGATACGGTAAAGCTCCTGACAGAACTTTCAAAAGAACGTGGGTTTACCCTTGGCGTGAGTCTGCACCACCTGGGACTCGCCCGTGAATTTTTTCCCCGGCTCGTCGGGATGCGAAACGGTAAGGTCGTTTTCGATGGTGCTCCGGAGTCGTTGAGTGAGGAGGATCTTGAGGCGCTTTATGAATTGAGCGATGAGGAAATGATGGAGGACGCGTGAGATGAAGGGAGCTCATGGCCGAATCCGCTGGGTGGTCTTTTGCGGGTTTCTTGTTTTCCTGGCCTGTGCCTGGGCGTTGGATCTCAAGCCGGGGGGATTGATTCCTCCGGACGCCGAACACTGGAGTCGAACCGGTGAGTTCTTCAAAGCGGCTCTGAATCCAGCTTTTGACTACCAGGACGAAAACGTGCCAGACGATGCGGATTCGATCTGGCTGAAGGGATTCAAAGGATTACTGCTAACGTTGAAGTTCGCGTTCGGAGCCATGAGCATTGCCATTCCTGCGGCCCTGGTGATGGGGTTCCTTGGTTCGTCGGCATGGTGGCCGGAGCCATGTGGACGCGGAACGCAGGCTCTACTGAGGGCTGTGTATTTCGTGAGCCGCTTCGTGATGAGTTTTGTGCGCTCAATTCATGAGCTTATCTGGGCACTTTTGTTTCTTTCCGCGATGGGAGTTTCGCCCCTGGCCGGTATGGTCGCGCTGGCTTTGCCGTTTTCGGGCACACTGGGAAAGGTGTTCTCCGAACTGATTGACGAAGAAGCTCGTGAAGCGGGGCGGGCTTTGAAGGCAATCGGGCATCGCCCCCTGCAGACCTTTCTTGTGGGGATCTTCCCCGGTGCCTTACCCAATTTGATTACCTACAGCTTCTACCGCTTCGAATGCGCGTTGCGGTCTTCGGCGGTGCTCGGGTTTGTCGGTATCGAAACGATCGGGCTCTACATCGAGTTGTCCCATGAGGAGTTTTACTATCGTGAGGTGTGGACCTACCTCTACCTGTTGCTTGGTTTGATCGTCGTTGTTGACCTCTGGGGGGCGGCGATTCGAAAGCGACTTCACTCATCAGCGGAGGCTTGGAAAGTGTGATGGAGGCGACGATGGACACTGATCGCCTCGGGCGTGTGAAAGAACTTCGTCGAAGCCAGACGAAGTCTGTCTATCTGCGAATCAGTGGGATTGTCGTGTTCGGGATGATTATCTGGGCCTGGGTGTCCAGCCAGCCGCTGCTTGGGCGGCTTTCAGCGTCACGGCGCTGGGAGAACTTCAAGAATTTTGCCGGTGACCTGGTCCCGCGGCCGGTGCAGAGATCAGGGGACTGGGCCGATGCCTTTCCCTGGGCCTGGGGTTTATTAACCGATGAAGGATTTGTCGCGCTCGCGACGACCTTCGGTATTGCGACCGCCGCGATTCTACTGGCTTCCGCGATGGTGTTCCCGGTTTTGACATTGGCAAGCCGTCAGCTGGCACGGCCCAATCCCTTTGGTCTGTGGTCGGGGCGTGTAAGCGCCCTGAAATCCACCTTTTGGAAGTTCATTGGGCCGGTGGTGCGTTTTGTTTTTGTGCTGGCACGGGCTGTCCCGGAGTACTTGATTGCTTTCCTGCTTCTCTCGCTGCTGGGTCTGCAAGTCTGGCCGCTCGTTTTGGCGCTGGCGATTCACAACTTCGGAATCCTGGGCCGCCTTTGGGGCGAAGTGGTGGAGAATGCAGAGACTGCTTCTGCCGAACAGGCCATTGCGGCCGGGCAGTCGCGGTCCAGCTCATTTATTACGAGGATTGTTCCAGCTTCGTTTAACCGGTTCCTCATCTATCTTTTCTACCGTTGGGAAACCTGCGTGAAAGACGCCACGGTTCTCGGTATGCTGGGCCTTTTGACCCTGGGTAAGCTGATTGCGCTGGCAAAAGGGTTTTTCTGGGATCAGATGTTCTTCTATATCCTCCTTGGAGCATCAGTGATTCTCCTTGGTGATCTATTTTCAACCTATGTGCGGCGAAAGCTGCGTTGATGCCTCCTGACTAAACCTTATGCCGGAACACCATTTCATCGTCGGAACTGCAGGTCATATTGACCACGGTAAGAGTTCACTGATCGAGGCCCTGACGGGGACGGATCCGGATCGTCTTCCTGAGGAGAAGGCGAGGGGAATGACGATCGAGTTGGGTTTTGCTCAACTCAGCCTGCCCGCGAGTGATGGTTCAGATGACAAGCTGGCGCTTGGTGTGGTTGACGTTCCGGGGCACGCCGATTTTGTGAAGAACATGGTCGCGGGCGTCGGCGCGATTGACCTGGCGCTCTTTATTGTGGCCGCCGATGACGGTTGGATGCCTCAAACCGAGGAGCATTACCAGATCCTCAACTACCTGGGTGTGAAACGCGCCATTGTTGCTTTGACCAAGGTGGATCTGGCCGAGGACCTGGAGTTGGTGCTGGAGGACGTGAAGGAAAATCTTGAAGGAGGACTCTGGGAGAACATTCCGGTTGTGCCGGTGTCTTCGCACACAGGGCAGGGGATTGAGGAATTGCGGGAGACGATATCCCGCGAACTGACCGAAGTCGGGGCAGTCCGAAACACGGGTAAGCCACGTCTCCCGGTCGACCGGGCATTCTCCATCAAAGGGGTTGGCACGGTGGTGACCGGGACGCTCACCGAAGGTGAGATAGCCGTTGGAGATGACCTCGTGGTACAGCCGTCGGGGCAGGATGCCCATGTCAGGACAGCGCAGTCCCATGGTGCCAGCGCAGAGGTGGTGCCTCCCGGAACGAGGACGGCGGTGAACTTGTCAGGAATCAGCCTGCGGGAGAATCGTTCGGCGGCCAGGGAAGGAATCGGCCGAGGAGATGTCCTGACGAGGAAGAAATTCGGAGATGCCGTATCGGTTATCGACGTGCTTGTCAGTAAGTCTGACCGGACCATCAGGGGCATGAAGCAGTCTTCCCGTGCTTTGCGGACAGGACGTGAGGTAATGTTCCACCATGGGAGCTCAGGTGTCCCCGCGCGGATACACCTTCGTGGACAGCGCAGCCTTTCTCCCGGAGAATCGGTGATCGCCGAATTGCGTTTCCACGAACCGGTTTACGTCTTTCTTGGCGACGGATTTGTTCTTCGCGACCATTCGCTCGGACTGACGCTGGCCGGTGGTATCGTGATAGACGAGGACGCCAACCGCCGCGCTTTCCGAAAGCCATTCCAGGGAGAGTTTCTCGAAGCTCGTGCTGAAGCTCCGCATGATCTGAGCGTGCTGGTAAGAACGCAGTTGAAGCGGGATATGGTGATGCCGCTTTCGAAGCTTTTGGCCAAGTCGTCTTTCAGTGAATCGGCCATACGGGAGGAGGTTGAGAATCAGGTCGCTTCCGGTGAGCTGCGTCGCGACGGAGACTGGATCTTCCAATCCGACTGGTGGGCCGGTATCTCAGGGATGGCAGCCGATAAAATTCAAGCTGTCCACCTGAAGCATCCGGAGCAGTTGGGTCTCCCGATTCGCGATTTGAGGGCGATAATGGAACCGGAGCTTCCTGCTCCCAAGTTTTTCGACATGGTGTTGGAGGGTCTGCTTGCCGGCGAATTTGCCAAGGCCGGGCCTAACATTCGTCACAGTGATCATATCCCGAAGCTCCCGCCGGAGTTGGAAAAAGCCGGGGAACTGGTTCTCAAGCGGCTTGCGGGTGACTTGATCCTGCCACCCAACAAGGGTGAGACAGCGACGAATCCAAATGAAGAGAAAGCGATGCGCTTCCTGGTTCACACAGGAGAAGTGATCGATCTCGATCCCAAGACCGTGATCTCTCGCGAGGGCTTTGAGTTGCTCCAGGGACAAATCGAAGATTATCTCAAGGAGCACGGCAAAGCGACAGCAAGCGTGCTGCGCCAGCACACCGGAACCACCCGGCGAATTCTCATGCCGCTTCTCGAGTTGCTCGATGAGCGTGGCGTTACGATAAGGGAAGGAGACGATCGACGTCTGCCTGAAGAGTGAAGTCTACTCCTTCCAGTTGAGTTCTATCCGGCAGCGATTTCGGGTTTGCGTTGGAAGATTCGCCACATGGACTGAAGCCATGCTTTCATCGCCTTGATACCACGCGTCACTGATGGTTCGAGAGTCTCCGTAATTCCAAGCGTTGTGGCAACTCCCTCGATATGGTGGCGATGCCGGGGGAGTAAGTGAATCAATTCCAGTGTGCCCGATCCATCCTTTTTGTCAGTGACAAGGGAGGGGAAAAGAAAGCCTTTCTGGACTTTGAGAGAGGAAGGGAGCTTAAGCGGTCGGGCAGGCCCTAAGAAGAGGCGACGGGAAACGAAGGTGATAGTGCCGTCTTCTTCTTTCCGAAGAGTGCCATAAGATCTGACCTGAAGGTTCTCGCTGCCCTGGCTGGCCAGGAAACCTTTCGCCTCATCCGGAGCCTTCGATTTGACGATGAGCGAGCGTAGAAAGTCCACCGACATGACGGTGCCGAAAACGCAAAGCCGAAAAGCGCGAGGCGCAAGCCACGCCGCAACAGCGATGATGCCGAGGCAAAGAATCGCTCCGAGAACCGGGCTGATGACTGAGACGATGGTCAGGAAGCCGAGGAATAGGAGGCGGGCCAGCTTGAGCAAACTGTCGAGCAGCCCGAAAGGGGAGAGCATAATCAATACAGTGAAGGAATGACTGAGAAGCCAGACCACGCCAAAACTGAGCAGGAGGACGGGAACCAGGAGGATGGCAAAACCGATTTGTCCGAGCATGAAAGGTGCGGCGCTTGCGAGGACGCTTCCTTCGAGTGAAGTCAGCGCCGAGTTAGGATCTAGCTTCGAATCATCGAAGTGGGTCGCAATTTGGGCGGCGATAAATGGGACAAAAGCAGAACCTGCCAGGACGGCACTGAGCTTGTCCTCGAAGACCTCAATGAGATCGAGCGGTTTCTTGAGCACGGCGGGCAGGGCTGTGCCGAAGGTGTCTTTCAAAAAGCAAAGCGCCAGTATCCCGACTCCAATTCCCCAGGCGACCGGATGACAGAACCACGGGAGCTGATCGCGAAGGGTTTCGGGAGTACGAAAATATTGCCACGCACCCACGCCGGAAACGCCGAGCAGTGGTGATATGGCCACACCTGTCACCTGGGTGATACCCTCTGCCAGTCCGATCCCGGGAAGGCGGTCGTCGCTGGTCAGATGGGAAATGCTGCCGGGATCGGGAACCTCATCAGCCATTCCGGGGAGAGACCACAGAGTGGCCGATATGCCGAGGAGCAGCGTCAGAACGAAACGAGCATGATGCCTGTTCATGCCGAATTCTGACCGAGTCGGGCAAGGGAAGTCAAGGCGGTGAATGGAGTGATAATGCTAGACTGCGCCAACGGCTTTGCGTCCGATCCAGAAGATGGTCATTAGCAGGATGATGGCTGCAATCCAGTAAGGATGGGCCCAGATGCGCAGACGTCTCTCGAAGGGCTCCGGATCCGGGAGGGCTGCGATGCTGCTTCGGATCAGATCAAGGTCGGCTCCGGGAATCATCGCCCCTCTTGTTATGCGGGCGATCTCTTCCATGACGTCGTGACGGGCCGGTTCTCCGATCACCTCGAGATCGGTGCCTTGAACCATAATCGTAGTTTCCAGCGTGCCGCCGTTTTCTGTACACGAAACGGTGATGGCGTGTTCACCCGGTTCGGTGGGTTCGAAGATTCCAGTGAAGAGGCCCCACTGATCTTCGCCTCCCGGTTGCAGTCGGACGGACTCGACCTTGCCGGAGGGGCTCACAATCTGGACAATGACGGTGGCGGCCTGCAGGGGTTCACCTCCGATGCTCATTACGTTGGCATTGAGAGTGAGAGTATCTCCAGTCTGGGGCCGGTCGGGTGAGTAAAATAGTCGCATCAATTCATCGCTGGCCATGTTCCTCTGATAAGCCATCCAACGGGCAACCTGGCCCCAGAAGCGGTAGTGATACTTGTCTTCAACGCCCTTTCGCCAGCGCCAGGCACCATCTGTGCCCATAAACAGGATCTTTCCCGTTCCAAACGTTTTGGTGACAATGAGAGGGATACGGCCGTACTGGTTCGTATCCGAGCTATGAGTTGCGAGAACTTCGGAGCCGGCTTTGGCTCGGCTGATTCCGGCAAACCATTGAAACCCGGGGAGCGACGACCAAAGGTTGGCGTTAGCGTTTTCGGTATCCTCCAGTCGGGTCAGCAGGCTGCGGGCGCCGAGTTCGGTGAGTTCAAATTGCCCCGGTGATGCAGATCCCCAACCTCTTGGCTGAGCGGTGTCCATGATAACGGGAAACAACGGTTCCAGCGTGGTCTCGAGGAGAGTGAGCTGAAATCCACGGAACCCGGGCATGAGCACCAGGCCGGCTGCCTGATTGGAAACGTGCTGTTTGAGTGCAGAGACGTTCTCAAAGCTGAGTTGTTCCGGTGCGACCCCGACGTCTCCGAGGAAAATGACGTCATAGTCTGAGAGAGTGTCTTCTCCGGGAAACTCGGCCAGGTAGCCTTCGCCTCCGCCTACATTTTCCGAGTCCGGGTGAAACATGAGGCAGCTGATCTCGACTCCGGGGTCGCGTTCGAGGGCGTTGCGGATGTAGCGGTATTCCCAGCGTGGAAACGACTCGATCAGGAGGACCTTGAGCTCTTCCCGTCGGATCGCAATTGGAGCCGTCAGGGTATTGTTCTCGTCGGTATGCTCCTGGTCGATGGAGGGAAGGGTCAGGGTGAGCTCAAAGTCGCCCTCGCTTTGCGGAGTCCAGAGAATTGCGTCCTGGACCTTGCCCATGGCGGGGATTTCGAGGCTGTATTGAATCGTTTCGCCCTCGTCGGTGCGAATCTCGATCGTGGTCGAATGGCTCCTCGGAAGAGCGCTGGATAGCGTGAATGGAAGGCGGACCGGTTTTCCGGCGATGCCGAAAGTGGGGGCATCGAAAGCCGTAACCTCCAGGTCAGGCAGTCGATTTTCGCTCCCAACTGGAATCGTAAAGACGGGTATATCACGAAGGCGAAGTTGAGTAGCGATGCGGGAGGGAGGTTCGCCCGTGTTCCAGTCTCCGTCGGAAATAAGGACAACACCACGCAGGCTGGTAAACTGTTCGACAACTTCGCTGAGTGCATTCGACAGGTCTGTGGCCCTGCTGTCATCTTCCGGGGCGGAGAACGGCTGGATCTCGATGTCAAAACTGTCTTGAAGCTCAAGCCAGGCGGACTCTTCAGTGAGAGACGCAATGGAGTTTGACCGTGAGACTGCGGCGTCTCCCGGAGGGTCATCATTGATGACATCGCGGGTCTCCATACTTCCGGAGACGTCATGCAGAACCGTGATGACTGGTGATTCGTCAGGATCAAAGGTCTCTCGCCACTCGGGTTGATTGAGTGTCAGGGCGACGAGGAGAACAACGATAATTCGAAGGAGTTCGAGAAAGCCCTGGGCGGTCGAATAGCGACTCCTCTGCCAGATAATGAAACTCAGGACGATCGTCGCCACGACCATGACGGTGCCGAGGACGGCCGTAACGGGAGTCCAGGTGAAAGTCAGTTCGCTGTTGGTGAGAGTCACGGGATAGTGCGTAGTAAACAGTCGAGTGTGAGTCAGGACTATTGGCTGGCAGGTGGGCTGAGATGGAGGCGCGAACCTTCCGGTTCCGGCTTCGGAGGCAAGCAGAGGGCCGCTTCGGCGATCAAGGCAAGCGCCATGGCGAGAAGGAAGGCGCGCCAGACTTCAGCAGCGAGAGAGGAGCCGCTACCGAGTTCGTCGGATATCTGGCGATAGTCGACTCCCTCAAGTAACGACGCGATTCCCTCATCAGTGAGAGTTTTCACGGAATCCTCCGAGTCGGGGCGGTTCAGCGCGAAAAGGAGAGGATCGCCCCGAAGGGGAGTGACTTCGTAGGCCCCTGCATGGAGATCCGGTTGCAAGGGGGATTCGTCGGGAGAAGACAAGCTTTTGGTCGCATTAGCTTCCGGCAGAGTGCCGTCAGCGGTATCTCTACTCTGGGCCCGGGAGACGGAGTTGACTCCCGAATCTAACGCCCGGTGCAGCATGACAAAGAAAGCGACGCCATCAGTCGCAAAAGTTGAATGATCTGTCCTCGGAAGCGTTCCCCAAGTGTAAACATTACCGGCAGTCGGACCAAGATGATCGGTGATGAGTTTGGAAATGACCGGTTCTCCGGATTCCAGTTTCAAGAGGGGCTGGCTTTCGCTGTTGAAAAGACGGGCTTTAAAGAGCTTGAGGTCACCTATGGGCAAGGGGGCTCCATTTCTGGTATTGGCCAACAGCTCGGATTCAGTTCGCCACCAGCCAACCTCAAGCGAAGTCCTGGAACTCTCCTGCCATTCACCCCACGAAAAACCGAACAACCTCTCACCTGCTTCGCTTGTTTCCGGTGGAAGGAAGATGAGGGTCCTGCCTGATTTGACGTGCTGTGTCAGTAACGTGGCCTCGGTTGAATCGGGGGAAGGAAGAGGCGCGTGCCAGAATAAGAGAGCGGTCTCCTGCCAGGGAACCTGCGCTGCTGCTGTTTCATCCAGGGCAATAGCATCATAGGTCGCTCCAATTTCGACGGGAGCTTTTGCGGCAGCGATAATGGCGTCTCTAGTGTCTGGATCGTCGCTTACGATCACGGTCTTCCTGGGGGCGGGATCGTCGAACACGAGGTAGCTGATGTTGTCGCGCAGGTTGTCGTCGGCTGGGAGCGAGACACGCCCCCAGCCACGTTCATCGCTGTTCCCGAGAGAGATGGTGTGTCCCTGCAAAATGGCTTCTCGATCGATCAGGGTGAGTTCTTCCACCGTGCGAGTTCCGTTGATGATAAACTCGACCGGGAGTGTGACCTCCTCGAGAGGCTCGTCCAGGTTCTCACGGGTGACTTTAAGATCGAGGACAAGTTGAAGGTTCTCCGGGGTTCGGATTCGCTGCACGTTGGATGCCTGTATCGAATAGTTAGATGTGCTGGCTTCCGGAAAGTTGAGAAGGAAGAGCCTGACATTGTCCTGGGCGGCCAGCTCCGTCCTCAGGGACTGCCAGCGTCCTGATGCCGGGTTCCAGTCGGATTCCCGCTGGTCCGAGGCAACCCAGATATCGGTTCGCCCCGACTCGTTGGTGACAAGATAGTCGATCGCAATCTGCAGCAGCGCTGGAATGTCAGCGGCAGTCGAGGTGGCGGCGGTTTGGGGGAGTTCCGCAAGATTGGTGGAATCATCGATCACAACAGGCTTGAGCGTGGCGCTGTCGATGAGGACAATCTCACTGCTTTGCCCCGTCTTTTCGAGAAGGTCGGTAAGCTTGTCGAGAGCAGCAAGGCGTTTGGACTCGCCGGTTTCCAGAATCTGTTGCTCCATACTGGCCGATCGATCCAAAAGAACGATGACGGTATCTGCCTTACCACCCGTAAGGGCGAGGATGCCTCCGGAGAGGGGACGGCTGGCTGCAAAGATCAGCATGGCGACGGCAAGGACCCGCATGGCGAGAATGAGGATTTGCCTGAGACGGGCCATTCCCTTGTTCATCTTGCGAGCGTCCAGCAGGAAAAGCATGGCTGCCCACTTCACCGTTCGGTGACGATGCCGGTTGATCAGGTGAATGATGAGCGGCAGCAGAGCCAGGGGCAGACCGGCGAGAAGGAGTGGCTGAAGGAAACTCATCGGGCACTCCGCGCGGTTTTCGGGTTTCGCCCCATGAGAAAACGGGCCAGCACCTGTTCGTAGGGCTCCTCGAGGAGAATTCGATGATAGTCGATCACCGAATGGTTCATGATTTCATCGATCGCCTTAAAATAGTTGGTGACGGCCTCGCGATAACGACGGTCGATCAGTGAAGGATCGGCAAGAAGGGAAGGGCCGCCTTCGAGGTCGACGAAGCGGGTGGGGCGATCGAAGTCGAAATCCACCTCCTGTCGGTCCAGCAAATGAAACAAAGCGACGTCATGCTTGCGAAAGCGAAGGTGCTGCAGAGCCTCCCGCAAAGGCTCCGGTTCGAAGAGGAGATCGGATACGATTACGACAAGGGCCCGTTGGGAAATCTTCTCAGCGGCCTGGTGGATGCAATTGACGAGGCCGGACTCGCCGCTGGCGTTCAGTTGCCCCAGTTGATCGAAGATGATCCCGAGATGAAGCGGTCCACGCTTGGCCGGGACCTCGTGCTCGAAACCTTTGGAGCCGCTGTAGAGTCCGACGGCATCACCCTGCTGGGCTGCGAGATAAGCGAGAGTGCCTGCGATCCGGCGGGCGTAGTCGAGGCGCGTATTTCCTTCCTCACCATAGGCCATGGAGCCACTGGTATCGACGATGAAGCAAAGGCGGAGGTTCGTGTCTGCCTCGAATTCCTTGATGTAGTAGCGGTCGGTGCGACCCCAGGTACGCCAGTCGAGGCGGCGGGTGTCATCGCCCGGCACATATTTACGATACTGGGCGAACTCGAGAGCTGATCCCTTCACGGGACTCCGGTGTCGTCCGGAAACACTTCCGATCATGGGATGCCGCGAGTTCAGGGGCAGCCCTATGAGACGCCCGAGGACCGCGGGGTCGAGAAAGTCGCGTTGGATGGGCTCAGGCACGCGGGAGTAGCGTTGATTTGGAGATTAGGACGGCGTGGAATAGACTCAGGCCTCACTGGAAAGTTCTTCGACGAGGCGGGCAATGATCGACCGGCAGGTAATGCCTTCCGATTCCGCCGTAAAGGTCTTGATGACCCGGTGACGAAGTACTGGCTCGGCAACGGCAATGATGTCCTCCTGACGCACCATGTAACTGCCGTTGAGCGCTGCCCGGGCTCTCGCCCCGAGGATGAGATACTGGACGGCGCGAGGACCGGCACCCCAGCCGACATAGGGGGCGATCCAGTCGGGAGCGTCGTCAGAATCGGGGCGGGTGCGGCGGACGAGGTCGACTGCGAAGTGGTAGATGTGTTCCGGCACAGGAACGCGGCGAACCAGGTTCTGAAACTTCATCACCTTTTCTCCGCAAAGAATGTGTTCGAGGGTGGGAAGGGTGGCGCCGGTCGTAGTACGAGCGATTGCGATTTCCTCATCGCGGCTCGGGTAGTCGACTCCGATCATGAACATGAAGCGGTCGAGCTGCGCTTCCGGCAGAGGGTAAGTTCCTTCCTGCTCGATGGGGTTCTGGGTCGCCAGGACGAAGAAGGGTTGTTCAAGTTCGAAGGAATGGCCCGCCACCGTAACGCGATGCTCCTGCATGGCCTCCAGCATCGCAGCCTGGGTTTTTGAGGGCGCGCGGTTGATCTCGTCGGCGAGGACAATGTTGGCGAAGACCGGCCCCTTGGAGAATTCAAAACCCCGTCTACCGCTGCCGTCGTCCTGGAGAATCTCAGTTCCGGTGATGTCCATGGGCATCAGGTCCGGCGTGAATTGAATTCGGCTGAAAGACAGTGACATCGTTTCGGCAAGTCGTGAAACGAGGAGGGTCTTCGCGAGACCCGGAACCCCCATGAGGAGGGAGTGACCCCGGGCAAATAAGCAGATCGAGAGCTGTTCGATCACGGCGTCCTGACCGACGATGATTTTTGCCAGCTCCTGGCGCAGTTGGTCGTAGGCGGTGCGAAGCTCATCGATGGCGGCGACATCGTCGGCCTGAAGCTCTTCTGGGGCAATGGTCTGATCGGACATAGAACGGAAGGTTATGGGAGGTAGCAAAACGATAGGCACAGGCAATACTCGTGGAAAGGTGAAAATGAGGTTGGGGCTGGCGAAAACCGGTGGCGATGTGGGCCTTTAGATACTTGACATGAAGCCTCAATCGAGTGCTTTAGTGTCGAACATGCTGAACGACCTCGCGAACCGCGCTAAGGAACACCAGAGCCAGTCGCTCCGGGACAAGGTGTGGCGGATCATTTTCCTGTCCGACACCAGGGCGGGTAAGGCGTTTGACGTGGCCCTACTCTGGTTGATCGGAGTCAGCGTCCTCGTGGTGATGCTGGAAAGCGTTGAGTCGCTAGATTCCCGCTATCACGATCTGTTCCGGCTCATGGAATGGATCTTCACCATTCTGTTCACGATCGAATATGCGGTTCGCATATGGGTCGTGAGAAAGAAGCGGGCTTACATTTTCAGCTTCTTCGGGATTGTTGATTTACTCTCTATCATTCCAACCTATCTCACGCTTTTCGATTTCGGCGTTCACTATCTCGTTGTTGTTCGCATCTTGAGACTTCTGCGAATTTTTCGAGTGCTCAAAATGGCTCGCTACCTGGGAGAGGCTAATTTGCTGATCAATGCACTTCGTTCCAGCCTGCCCAAGATAACCGTGTTCCTTTTCTGCGTTTTCACTGTGACAGCGATTCTTGGAACGCTGATGTATCTGGTGGAGGGTATCCTCGGGAAAAATGAGGGCTTCAGTAGTGTGCCTCATTCGATTTACTGGGCCATCGTGACGATTTCGACGGTGGGTTATGGAGATGTCACGCCGATCACCGTGGTCGGTAAAATGATCGCGACGGTCATCATGCTGACCGGTTTTGGAATCATCGCCGTGCCGACGGGTATCGTGATCGGCGAGTTGAACATGAGTATGCGAAAAATTCAGCCTGACAACCGGGAGTGTGGGGAGTGCGGCCACAGTGGTCACGATCCCAAGGCCGGTTTTTGCAAGATGTGTGGTAATGCCTTATGAGAGTGTTTTTCGGTATCCTGGCGCTCATCGCCATCGGATCGTCGGTCAGTGCTGGCTTGAAGATTGAGCGTGGTGTAGTCTACGCGCAGTTCGATGATCGGGAAGTTCACCTGGACTGGTTTCGCCCGGACAACGAGGAAATCCTACCGGGAATCGTGCTGATCCATGGAGGTGGCTGGATCGGTGGTAGTCGGGAGGCCTTTGAGCCGGTCGCTCGCGATCTTGCCGAGGCAGGTTTCGTCGTTGCAAACATCGACTATCGCCTTGCCACTGAAGCTAAGTTCCCCGGAGCCGTTCTCGATTGTAAGGCTGCTGTGAGGTGGTTGCGGTACCACGCAGAAGAATTCGGGGTTGATCCGGACAAGATCGCTGTGATCGGGGGATCTGCCGGTGGGCATCTCGCCGCAATGGTTGCAACCACGCACGGTGACGAGTTTTTCAGGGACAGCGAAAACTGCGTGGGTGTCTCTGACGAAGTCATTGCGGCGGTCATCATGGGAACCGGGGTTGATCAGGTTGCGAGAGTCAAAGAGACCAAAGGCGGATCGGTGAAGAACTGCGTGATCTTTTTTGGAGGCGAGCTTGATGAGGTTCCCGAGATGTATGAAAAAGGATCTCCTATCACTCATCTGGCGGAAAAGACGCCACCGATTCTCATGATCGATGGGGAACTGGACCGGCCCGGACAACGCTATGTCGAATTCAGGGAGAAACTCGATTCTCTCGGGGTGAAGAATGAGTTCGTCATGGTCCCCGGTGCGAAACATGGCCAATGGGCCAAGATGCCGTTTCGTGAAGAGTTTGTGACGGCGATGATTGAATTTCTCGGAAGTCTCTCTGATAGTGCCGAACAGTGAACCTGTCAGAACTTCAGACCCAGCTGCAGCGCTTTGACCTGACTCCGAGTCGCAAGCTCGGGCAGAGTTTCCTTGTCGATGAGAATGTCTCACGCTGGATTGCCGCGCAACTCCATGCAGGGCCGGAAGACACAGTGATCGAAGTGGGTCCGGGATTTGGAGCTTTGACAGAACATCTTGCAGGAAAAGTCGGAAGGCTGATTCTTGTGGAGAAGGACGGTCGTCTCGCAGAGTTTCTGGAGGAGAAATTCGGCCCAATGGGTGCCGAGGTGATTCACGCCGACGCAACCGCCTTTGATGTTCGTCCGCTCTTTCTCGAAGGGGGAGTGAAATTCATCGGGAATCTCCCGTATTCCTGTGGAAACGAGATTCTGCGCAGTTTCCTGGACGCGCCCAGCCCGATCAGCGAGGCGATCATCATGGTGCAGAAGGAGGTGGGGGACCGTTTCGTCGCTGAACCTCGCTCAAAAAACTACGGCGTTCTCAGTTTGATGCTTCAGGAACGCTGGCGCGCCACGACGTTAAAAACGATCGGGCCGGCGCCGTTTCATCCGAGGCCGGCGGTGGATTCAACGATCCTTCGGTTTGATCGTCGACCCGTCGACGAATTGCCGCTGCATTCGCCAGAAGTCTATGTCACCACAGTGAAACAGGGATTTGCGCAGCGTCGGAAGCAGCTCCACAACAATCTTCCCGTCGATCGTGAGCGGGCAGTGGAAATGTTTGAGTCGATGGGTCTGAAGGCCAGCGTCAGGGCGGAAGAATTATCCCTCGAGCAATGGGTGACACTTTCCAATCTGATCGACCCTCATCCCTGTAGCGATCTGCCTCCTTCGGCGGCGGAGTCGTTAGAGGTCGTCAACGAGAAGGACGAGGTGATCGAGCAGTTACCCCGCGGCGAGATCCATGAGCGAAAGCTGCTTCATCGAGCGGTGCACGTGTTCCTGAAAAACAAGAAAGGCGAGATCTACCTGCAGTTGCGTTCTCATCTCAAGGACACCCATGCCGGCAAGTGGGACAGCAGCGCATCGGGTCATGTTGACCCCGGTGAGAGCTATCTTGCCTGCGCCGAAAGAGAAATGTGGGAAGAGGTTTGGGTGGAACCCAAGGGTGAGATCGAGAGAGTCGCTCGCATTGCGGCTTCGGATGCAACGGACCAGGAATTCATCGAAGTCTTCCTGGCAACGCCTCGCGGCAAGATTCGCGTTCACGGTAAAGAAGTCGACAGCGGTCGTTTCTTTACGCCTGAGTTCATCGATCAATGGATCGATGAGCGGCCGCAGGATTTTGCGACGGGGTTTGTCACGTGCTTTCGCGCCTGGAGAGCGAGCTGACGAAAAGCCCTACCAGGAAGATCGTCAGGGTGCCGGCGACAATGGTGAGGTTGCTGTGCAGGGCCAGTTGAAGCGGTTGAGGCATCCAGCCGGCCTTGCTGAAGCTGAGCCAGAAGATGACCACGACTCCGAGAATGACCGCGACGGCAGCTGCAGTGTTGTCTGCCCGTTTCACGATCATCCCGAGAAGGAAGAGCCCGAGCATGCCGCCGGCGAAGATGCCTGACAGCTGCCACCAGATATCGAGGATGTTCTTTGCATTCCCTGTCAGGATGAGGGCTGTGCCGGTGGCGACCGCGCCCCAGAAGGCGGTAGCACCTCGCAGAACCGACATCGATTCCATTTCGCTGACCTCAGCGTTTCTTCGGACGAGCCGGATCCAGATGTCTTTGAGCGTGATCGTTGAAGCGCTGTTGAGGCTCGTATCGACCGTACTCATCGCAGCGGCAGCGAGGGCAGCGAGAATCAGCCCTCCAACACCGGGTGGCAGATGATGGGTCATGAAGTGCGGAAGAATCGAGTCCTCGAATTTCCGGTCTCCGGCCAGTTGTCGGATGGCTTCCACTTCGTCCGGCGCCTGCTGGTAGAAGCTGAAGAGGAGGGATCCGACCAGAAAGAAGAGAAATGAAACCGGAACGTAAAGTAGTGCGCCCACCCAGAGAGAGCGTCGTGCTTCGGCGGTCGAATTGGCCGTGTGATAGCGTTGGATGTAGTTTTGATCGATGCCAAAGTTCGTCAGGTTGATAAACAGTCCATAGATAAATACCACCCAGACGGTGGAACTGGTGAAGTCGGTCAGGCTCCAGTCGCCGAGCGAAAATTTGCCGGCATCCGATGCAGCAGCCAAAGCGCCGGACGGCCCCTCAGGATGCCCGGCGAGGAGCAACCCGATGACAAGAATAACCCCGAGAGTGAGGACGATGCTCTGGATCGCATCCGTCCAAATGACGGCTTCGATGCCTCCTACCAGGGTGTAGAGTGTGACGAGGATCCCGGCAATGAGAATGATTGCGGGAAGGCTCCATCCGGTGATTTGCTGTAGACCGATGGAGACGCCGAGCATGATGGTCGCGCCCCGGGCAATCTGGGTGAGGAGGTAGCATACCACCGCGTAGAGTCGGGCCCAGGGACCGAAACGTGTTTCGAGATTCTCATAGGCGGAGATGGTTCCGGAACGGCGGTAGTAGTCGACGAACCAACGGGAGGCGATCAAGACAGCGATCGGAATCGAGAGCGAAAACATAAAGGCGTTCCAGTTGCCGGCGTAAGCTTTCCCCGGGACCCCGATGAAAGTGTTGGAGGAAAGATAGGTGCCAAAGAGGCTGAGTCCGACCACCCATCCGGGAAGGCGTCCACCGGCTTTCATGAAGCCTTCAGATGTCTTGCTGCGCCGGGCGAACCAGAAACCGACACCAACGACAACGGCGATGTATAGGACCAGAACCAGTGCGTCAGCAGTTTTCATTTGGGACTAGCGGGAGAACTGCTTTTGAATTCGAAGGTGAAGTTCTGCAATTTGGTCAGGATGACTGGAAGCAACGTTCGCTGTTTCGCCCGGGTCTGATTGGTGATCGTAGAGTTCGGTCTCATCGACTTCTCCGGTTTCGATATTACGCCATTCCGTGTAGCGCCAGCGATCGGTGCGAATCGAGTAGCCCCAGTGAGTCGCCGGTTCTTTCCCGTAGAATGGGTGTTGGTGTTGGGTGAAAGCGCGGTCCTTGACAATGGCTGAGGGATCGTTGAGTACGGGAGCCAGACTGACCCCATGCTGTCCGTTGGGAGTGGGGACGCCGGCAAGCTCAGTTAGAGTGGGTAGCAGGTCGATCAGTTCGGCCAGGGACTGGCTCTGTTGGCCATGAGAACTGGAGCGAGCGGGATCAGCGACGATTAAGGGCACCCGGGCATCGAGCTCGAAATTGCTCGTCTTGGCCCAGAGCCCGTGTTCGCCAATGTGAAAGCCGTGGTCGCTGGTGAAGACAATGATGGTATTGTCGAGGAGTTCCGCTGTTCTGAGCGCATCGAGCAATTTTCCTACCTGGGCATCAAGAAAGCTGATGGAGGCGTAGTAGCCGTGACGAAGGTGTTTTGACAGGGTGGGGCTGATGGGGCCCTCAGGAACGAGGCCATAGCCGTGGACCTCACGATTGGGGTGCAGGGCGATCTCAGGCACAAGGGAAGGTGCCAAGGCTGGAGAGGGCTCCGGGATGCCCTCGGGGTCGTAAAGATCCCAATACTGGCGAGGGGCGACAAAAGGCAGGTGAGGGCGCCAGTAGCCGACCGCGAGAAAGAACGGTTTTCCCTTCTCCTTCATGCGGTGCAGGGCTTCCACGGCTCGTTCGGTGATCCGTCCATCCCGGTAGGCGGTTTCCGGGACATCGAGGTCTTCGTAGTAGGGGGCCTTGTATTTCGGGGGATTGGGTCCTTTGGGAAGCTGGGCGAAAACGGTGTCAGCGGCGTGAGTGCCTTCGAAGAGGTATTCGTCGACGGACCAGGACTGGCGGTCCTTCGTCTCTCCCATGTTGTGGAAGATCTTACCGACACATTGCGTGAAGTAGCCGTCATTGAGAAAGGCCTGAGGTAGAGTCACCACATCGGGCAGGGCGGTGCGAAAGGACTTCCGGAGGTCATCGACCCCCGTGGCATCGGGATAACGGCCGGTCAGGAAGGAGGATCGCGAAGGGTTACAGACCGCCTGCTGGCAGTAAGCACGTTGAAAGGTTAGCCCCCGGGAAGCGAGCCGTTCGAGATTAGGGGTAACCGCGACCGGGTCGCCGTAGGGAGAAATGGCGCAGTTGAGATCGTCGGCGACGATGAAGAGAACATTGGGTTGGTCGGCGTTGATCCAAGAAAGAGACCAAAACCCGGCCAGCAGCGTGATCAGCAGCCTCATGGGTTAAATGTAGAAATCGGTTGGGCTTCAAGTTGGCTTGGATCGATGACGACATGCTTAACCTTTTCCCGGCGCCAGGTGTAAGTCATATGAACGAGGCCGTCACGGGTCTGGATCATCGACGGGTAGGAGAATTCCCCATCCTCCTCATTCTCAATGAATGCGGCGGCCTGCCATTTCTGTCCGTCCTCGCTGATCGCCAGGTTGAGGACGTTGCGTTTGCCCCATCCGTCCTTTCGGGTGCCTCCGAGATGGTTATAGAGAAGGAGGTGTCGTCCGTCTTTGAGGGTGAGCGCTTCGATGCCTGAATTGTTGTTGGGGAGTTCGGTTGGTTCGAGTTCCGACCAGGTCTTCCCGTTGTCTTTTGAAAAGCTCTGGATGATTCTTTCGTTCTTGGAACGGAATAGCGCCTGGATCGTGCCATCTGGATGACTCAACAGGGTTGGTTGGATGACTTGATAGGGTTGACTCTCGGGCTCGACTCGCTGCCAGGAACTCCCCAGGGCCGGATCTCCAGAGATATCGAGGATTTCGAAGTGAAAGCGCCAGTCGTGGTCGTGTTCGCTGGATGAAGGGCAGAGCAGAGTCCCGTCGTCGAGAAGCAGGGGTTTAGAGCGGACCGGGCCGTCAATGTGCTCGGGCAGGCGGCGACGTTCACGGAAAGAACGCCCCCGGTCGTAGCTGACCAGCATTTCTCCCCACCAGTCCTGCGCGTTGGGGCCAACCTTGAAGAAGAGCATGGTTTGAAAGTCGAGCGGGGATTGGTAGAGCACCGGGTTCCAGGTAGGATGCCGGAGGTCTGCGTGTTGGATCCCGTCGGCGGCCATGACGGGAGAAGACCACTGGCCCCCGTCATGGTAGCTGGTCCAGATACTCACGTCGGGGTTCTTTTCCTTGGTGCCACCGAACCAGGCTGCGACCAGTCCACGTGTGGTTTCGCAAATGGTGGAAGCGTGGCATTGGGGGAACGGAGCCTTGTCGTAGATGAATTCCTCCTTCACCAGGCCGGGGAAGCGTGGTTGAGTCGCCGGTTTGGCGGGGCGCGCCGCAATTTGCTCTCCGGAGTAGCTGATGCAGTCGCCGTGTTTGATGAAGTAAATGCGGCCGTTCTCCGCTCCGACGATGAGGTCCGGTTTTCCGTCCTTGTCGAAATCGCAGGCAGAGGGGCTCGAGGTATGGCCGGCGACGTTGCGACGAGCGAGATTACCGACCTTCTTGAGGACGATTTTGCCGTCCCGGTCCTCGCAGTTGCGATACCAGGTGGCATTCTCGGAGTTTACGAGCAGGTCGAGGCGTCCGTCTCCATCCCAGTCCACGACATCGAGCTTAAAGCGCCCGCTGCGGCCGGCGCTGCGAGCATTGAGGCGAATCGGTTGGTTATCCTCATCGATGAAGATGCGGGTCTCCTCATGGTTGCGGCTGTGACAGGTCAGGTAGCCTTCCTGGTCCAGGATGACGAGATCGAGTTCGCCGTCTTCGTCGAAATCCGTGGCAAGCGGGGTGGTTCTCCATTGGGTCTGAAGATGTTTGCCTGTATTTTGCCACCAATAGAAGATGGGAGGGGATTCCCGGGTCCACAGGTCCAGTGTGCTATCCCGGAGGCGTTTTCCGTCATTGCTCAAGATTCTCAAGTGAGGCCAGATAGAGTTGTAGATGATGTCGTCGTGGCCGTTCCCGTCCCAGTCCGCGACGGACAACGTGGTATAGCCCCACTTTGCTTCCGCCGGCCCCTGGATGGAGCCGTTAGGGCCGGCCATGATACGGAATGGTTGATCGCCCACCTTAACCAACTCGGGGGCGGACCATTGGGTTCCTTTGCCATCGAGGTTAGAGAAAACGGCGATGTTGCCGGCGGTGTTGCCGCAGACGATGTCCTCGTCTCCGTCTTTGTCCCAATCGTGAGCATAAGGGGTAGCAAGGGCACCAAATTTCAGAGTGTCGGCTTCCTGTTGGAAATAGACGGGTTGCTTGAACACCGGCGATCCGTTTTGAACAGCCCCGGTGTGTTCAACCAGTGCCACTCGTCCGTCCTCGTCCCCAACAATGAGATCCTGGTCACCGTCGCCGTCCCAGTCGAACGCTGTAGGGACGATCATCTGCAGGTGCATCAAGAGAGGGGCGCCATCCTCTCCATTCAACTTAAAGCCAGTGGCATACTTCGGGTTTTTACGCGTACCGATATTCTCGAAATAGGTGAATCCATCGAGGAACTCACCACAAAGCAGGTCGAGATCTCCGTCGCCATCGAAGTCGGCGAAGTTCGGGCTCGGCCAGCCGTAGACATCGACAGGGGAACCACCCGCGAGAACTTTCCTTGGTTCGTCTGAGTATTTACCGTCGACGTTCTCGATCAGGTAGACCCAGCCGTGCAGAGGGCCGTTTTTCCAACGTCCTTTTGAATCATAGGCCTGATCCCAGACGTAGTCAGACCAGTCGCCGATGCCAACGATAAGATCCTGGTCGCCGTCGCCCTCCCAATCGACGTAGCGCCACATTCGGGCACGGGTGTTCCCAGGATGAAAGCGCGGCTTCTCGTAGATTTTCTTCCCGCCTTTTCCGGCACCCGTCTCACGGAAGTTGGGGAACTCATAATTTTCCCTCAGCACGCGCGGTTGCCCGTCTACAAAACTGACCTGCACGTTGTGCCCGGTTGGACCGAGATAGACCGCAGGCTTGAAGACGGGCATTTTCTCGCCTGGATCCTGGGAGGGATTCTCGAAGTAGTAGAGGCCGTTAGTTGGCTTGTCAGGGCCCGAGACAACCAGATCCATGTCGCCGTCGCCGTCATAGTCCATCGGGAGCGGCCAGGCCCAGAGACCGACGCCCAGATCAACAACGAGACCCGGGTTGTTGTATTTGAGAGGTTGGAGTTTCCAATCATCGGCGGCACCAGACCAGGGGATAAGCCCGGAAGCAGTCAGGGTGAGGATAGAGATGAAGCGGTCCATGGTTCGGGGGATTAGGAAAAGAGATTACTCAGCCCACCAACGGTCTTCAATGTCGGCGTCCGATTCGTTGAGGGTCAGGTTAAGACTGTTGCGAATGTGACGACGCATGGCGTCGTGTGCCTGTGTACGATCACCTGCTTCGACGGCCTTCGCGATGGCTTCGTGCTCGGCGACAGTCGCTTCGAGGATCGTCAGGCTGAATTCATGGCGGTCGGCCTGAAAGATGCGGGTCAGGATATGAGAATCTCCGACCACCTTAAGCATGCGGCGGTTCCGGGTCGCTTCGATCAGGATCATGTGAAACGCGAGATCGAGGTCGCGAAACTTTCGGGCGAGGCGCCGGTTGGCCTGCTCACGCCCGGAGCTTTTGACTTCCTTGATCAAAGCGACGCACTCGGAGAGGTTTTCCCGGATTTCAGCTTTCTGTCGTGTGCTGATCCGCTCAGCGGCTTGTCCGGCTGCGTAGGCTTCCAGAGCCTCGCGCAATTCGTAAAGCTCGGTCGCTTCCTCGCGATTCAACTCGCGGACCACAGCACCGAGTTGAGGAACCAGCTCAACAAAGCCCTCACTGGCGAGTTGTCCGACAGCTTCGCGCACCGGGGTGGCACTGACTCCTATTTCCTTTCCAATGCTCCCGTAGGAGAGGCGGGAGCCAGGGGCGACGGAGCCGTTGAGTAGCTTGCGACGGATGTGATGGTAGGCCCGCTGGGAGTGATTCGAGGACATGGAGCAAAGAATCGTATAGAGTTCTATGGAGTAATATGGGGATGGAATTTTTTGTAAATGAATTGAAATTACGCAATCGCGTGGAGCGTAGCTTTCAGATATGAAACAATGGATTCTTGTCTCGATGTTAGGGCTGGCGCTGGGAGCGATGGCCGAGGAGGAGTCGACACCGACGTTCTTTGCGGGTGGAAACACGGAGATCGATGGACAGGCCAAAGATCGAGCCGAGCAGGCGATCCGCAAATGGACTACCCCGGAGGCGTGGGGTGATGAGGATCCCACAGGCGAACCCTATTTTTGGAACTTCGACGCAGTAGGTCGGGAGATCTTTATTCGAATCATCAAAGGCGGGGGCGGCAATCGGGATGGACTGTTGCAAGTCTGGTTGCGTAAGGGCGGGGAGGAACGGTTTGAACTCTACAAGTCCTACCGCGTTGCCAGGTTCAGCGGGCGACTTGGTCCGAAGAAGTCACAAGGAGATTTCCAGGCTCCGGAAGGCTTCTATTACGTTTCGCGCGACCGGATGAATCCAAAGAGCGACTTTCACCTCTCGATGGATATCGGCTACCCAAATGCCTACGATCGACATTACGAGAGGACCGGTGATTTCCTGATGATTCATGGCAACCGTGTCTCGATCGGATGTTATGCCATGACCGACCTTTCCATCGAACAGATCTACACGCTGGTGGATGGCGCTCTCAAGAACGGGCAGCGCGTGGTGCGGGTGCACTGTTTCCCCTTCGAAATGACCGAGGACAACCTCGAAATATTCGATGGGAGTGAACACGAAGAGTTCTGGCGAAACTTGAAAGAAGGTTGGGACTGGTTCGAAGAGCGCGGGGTGCCTCCTGATGTGAATGTTAAGGACGGCAAATACGTGTTTTCCGAGCTTTGAGAGGCTTCGGGATTGCTTTCGCAGACGAAGTGGGAATACTGGCTGCAGATGAATCGGGAATCCCTGCTCGGACGGCTGAAATCGGATGGCGACAGCTGGGATGTCATCGTGATAGGAGGTGGAGCGACGGGGCTTGGAATCGCACTGGATTCGGCTTCGAGGGGCTATCGAACAGCGCTGCTGGAGCAGGCGGATTTCGGAGAGGGAACGTCATCCCGGAGCACCAAGCTGGTGCATGGTGGGGTTCGCTATCTTCGAGGAGGCGAGGTTGGGCTGGTGAGAGAATCTTTAAGGGAGCGCGGTTTACTGCTGAAAAACGCTCCAACGCTGGTGCATCCGATGCCCTTCCTGGTTCCAGCCTACCGCTGGTATGAGCGTCTCTACTACGGTATTGGCTTAACCCTTTATGACCTGCTCGCCGGGAAATTGGGGATCAATTCGACCGGTCATCTGAATCGTGGCGAAGCGCTCGAACGCATTCCTAATTTACGCAAGGAGGGTCTCTACGGAGGTACTCTGTATTGGGACGGTCAGTTTGACGATGCCCGGCTTGCGGTGGCGATCGCGAAAGGTGCAGCCGACCATGGTGCCGCAGTCGTGAATCACTGCCGTGTCGAGTCGTTGCAGCGAGAGGACGGCAAGATCGTAGGGGTGAATGCGAGGGATGAGCTCACTGGTGATGAGGTTTCCTTGAGGAGTCGGGTCGTCGTCAATGCTACCGGAGTGTTTTCTGACCAAGTCCGCCGCATGGACAATTCCGAAGCCAAAGCGATCATCAAGACAAGCCAGGGAATTCACCTGGTTCTGGATGGGGATTTCCTGGGCAGTGATCACGCGATCATGATCCCCAGTACCGATGATGGCCGTGTGTTGTTTGCCATTCCGTGGTTGGATCGTGTCGTGATTGGCACAACCGATACGGGAGGTGTTGATATTGAGCTCAGGCCCAAAGCGCTGGAGGATGAAATTGAATACCTTCTGGAACACATGGGGAGATACCTGGCGCGGGCTCCGCGGCTGGAGGACGTCCGCTCTGTCTTTGCCGGCTTGAGGCCGTTGGTGCGGCCGGCAGGAAGTTCGGGAGATACCTCAAAGATTTCCCGAAACCATGAGATCTTTGTCAGTGAAGGCGGTTTGATGACAATCGCCGGAGGCAAGTGGACGACGTATCGCTACATGGCGGAAGAAGCCGTAGACCGAGCTGCAGAACTTGCCGGCCTCGAGAGTCGTCCCTGTGTGACAGGTGAGGTTGAACTCGGCAGTGAAGGAGTGGGGCTCTCTGGCGCCGGGCGAATCGGTGATAGCCTGCCGTATTCCTGGAACGATGTCGAACGGGCCGTTAAAGAGGAAATGGCAATGACGGTGGACGACGTCCTCAGTCGACGGACGAGGGCGCTTTTCCTCGATGTGAAAGCCGCGGAGGAGGTGGCTCCAAAAATCGCCGAACGAATGGCGGATCTTCTTGGAAAGGGAGACGACTGGATATCGGCTCAGCTGGCTTCCTTTGAAGATATCGCGTCGGCTTACAGACCGCCCACGTCCCAGAGTCCGTCTTCTGACGAGTCAGAAGGATCGTAGGTAGTTCCGCCCAGTTCAAACACTGGAGGCATCACCGTAAATTTGAGATCGAGGGCCTCGTCATTGAGAGACTTGGCTTCAGGCATCGATCCGGGATTTCCCGGAAGGTAAGGAATGAGATCACTGGAACCGACCGAAGATGGGGAAGTCGTAGGATGGTCAGCCATGTAGCTCTTCTGAGCGATGTAGACTGATTTGAGCTGCTCCGAGGCACTGCGCCCTTTTCTCCAGTCAGTCATGGAACCGATGGAGTAGGTGATGATCGAGGCGAGGGCCAGCATGATACCAATGACCATGGTGACCTCAACGAGGGACATCCCGCGGCAACGGGATCGCTGAGTAATTGTGTGGTTTGGCTTCACGGGTCTTGGAGCAGTTGAGTGAGAATTGGGCTACTGCTTGCTCTTATCGATAATTGCGGGTGCTTCCTTCTTTTCGATAGGATTCGGATCTTCGGAGAGTGTTTTCCAAAGGTGCACAGGCAGGCCGGAAAAGGCTATGGCAAGTATGGTAATTATAAATATGATCCACGCGACCTGCATTGTAAAGCTCTTATTCGGATCGTTGAAGAGCTTGTCCTTCATGCCTCCGTTGTCGGCAATCCGGGAGGTGTAAGTGATGTTTTCCACCTCGAGGTGAGCGGTCAGTTCGTTCAGGGCATTTTCATTTTCGGCCGTGAGACGATACAGGTAGCGGGTCCCGCTTTCTTCGGTGGTTTCCTCGACTGTAATCCCGCGGGGAAGAGAGCGCGGAAGCGTGTTGCAGTAGACCAGCGCAACTTGGACGTACTTTCGTCGGAGGTAGGTATCCAATGATGTCTGTTGCATGATAGTTCGGGGTTGGAGTTGCCGTTTGTGTTTTAAATTTAGAGTCCCTGACCGTTCATCATCTTCGGTCCCATGAGGAAGATCGGGAGGAATGCGCCGATGAAAACCATCGTGATCAGCAACGCGGCCGAGAACAGAACGATGATATTCACCACCTGGGAGAATTCGGCTACAACCTGGTCCACTTCTTCCTCGTACATCGTGGTGAGGAGCTTGAGCTGCTCATCGAGAGATGAGGAGCGCTCACCGATGGAGATCAAGTGAGCCACCTGGGCATCACACGAAGTGAACTTCCGAATCGCTTCGGAGAAAGGAAGCCCGGTCTCAATGTAGCGTTTGCCGGCAGTGATCAGCTCATCATACATCGGGGTGCCTTTGAGCGATTTCGCCGAGATCTCAACAGCTTTAGACAAGTTAATGCCGTTTGAGTGGAGCATGTCCATAGAGCCGAGGAAAAGGAGCTGACGCATGCCCATGATCAGCTTCCTGAGAAGGCGCCAGCGCGCCATCATGAAGAAGGTGACATTGTTGCGGACATTCTCGATGAAGAGGAAAGAAAAGACGGCACCGAGAAGGGAACCAACAACGAGTACCCAGACTTTCTTGGTGATGTGGCTCAGTTTGAAGAGAATGCCGGAAAGGGTGTCAGGTTCCTGACCAACCTCCTTAATCATCTTCTCAATTTGAGGAATGATGTTCAGCTGTGCGGCGATGAACAACATGATGAGAGCGAAAATGATGATAGAGGGGAGCAGTGTGGCCTTCCGCATCTTGGCCTTGAATTCGTTCTCCTTTTTGAGGCGTTTGGCGATCGAGTCGAAAGCCTTGTCGAGGTGGCCGGCGTCTGTACCCGCGCGGATCAGGGAGACGAATTTGTCGTCAAAGCGATTGGTCTTTTCGAACGCGGCATAAGCGGTCATACCGTTTTCGATATTATCACGGACTTCGCTGAGAGTGTTCCGAACCAGTGGCGACGGGTGTCCGCTCCCATAGTAGCGAAGAGCGTCAGCCGTGTTGATATTCGCCTTGAGCATGGAAGCCATACCACGACAGAGCTTGATAAGCTCCTTCATCGGGTATTTCTGCGTCTTCTCACTCTTACTGAAGAGGGACGACTTGCCAGGCTCGTGATGAGCGTCTTTTGCCGGAGTGTTCTTTTCGGCGATACGGGCCTTCAACGCTGCCTGGGCGGCCGATGAAGGAGGAGCTGACTTGGTATCTTTCATGTCGGAGGGGAAGCAGGATCATTCAGTGGCGGACATATCGATGATCTTGCGAAGTGCTTCGAGATCAGAGCGACCTTCTTTAACGACCCGGAGGCCGCTCTTGCGAAGAGAGGGAAGAATGCCCTGCTCACGCACAGCAATTTCAAGTTCGTAGGGGCTGATAGCTCCCTTGGAGAGTTGGTCCGACCACTCGGGAGTAATGGGAATAATTTCGAGTAGAGCGGTCCGGCCCAGATAGCCTCGCCCACCACATTCGCCGCAACCGTCGTTGTTGCGCTGGAAGATTGGCGTGTCGCGCCACTCTTCGCCCAGGTTGAACTTGCGGATTTCGCGTTCGGTCAGGCCCGGTTTCTTGATCTTGCAGTAGGGGCAGAGAAGCTTGATGAGACGCTGAGCGCACGCAGCTTTGAGTGTCTGGGCGACCTTCCAGCGTTCGATGCCCAATTGCTCGAAACGCTCGATGATCTGTGATGCCCGCGGGCAGTGAATGGTCGTAAGCACCTTGTGACCCGTGATAGCAGCTTCGATTGCGAGTTCAGCCGAGTCGAGGTCACGAACCTCACCCATGAGAATAATGTCCGGGTCGCTTCTCATGAAGCTGGCGATCATTGGATTGAATTCGCTCGGCTTAATGTCGCAGTGGAGCACTCCTGAAATCTCATCCTCAACTGGGTTCTCGAGAGTCAGGATATTGTCCTCGGGGCGGTTCAATTCGCGCAACATGGCGTTGAGCGTGGTTGATTTACCGGACCCCGTAGGACCTGACATCACGATAATACCAGCCGGAATGGCCATCACCTTCTCAAGTTCGAACAAAGTGGCCGAATCGAAGGCAAGGGAGCCAACTCCGAGCTTCGCTTCGAAGTGGCTCTTATCGAGGATACGCATCGTGACGTGGTAGCCACGGTAGGTGCGGTGACGCTCGAAACGCATGTCGATTGAGCGTCGAAGGTAGTTCACCGTAAAACGGCCCGAAATACCGGGGCGCTTGGCCCGTTCTTCCGGCGGGAGTCCCATCAGGTTGAGAAGGAATGCGTCGACGCGATCCTTCAACTTCATGGGAATCTCGTATTTTTCACCCATGTCCCCGTCGATACGGTAGCTGTAATGGACGCGATCCTTGTCACACTTGATGTGAATATCGGAGGCGCGTCCCTTAACCCCGTCGGAGACGATCTTCGCGACGAGCTGGGCAAGAGGCTCATCGTGTTTCTCGGTAACGTTAAAGTCTGTAATCTCGTCGCCATTGTCTTCCACCTCGATAGCATCGAGTTCAGACTGCGACGGTCCGGTTGTTCTGGAAACAGTCTCAATAACCGAGCTGATTTCGGCGACTGGAGCGAGGATCTTCGTTACTTCCAGATCCGGAAACTGTTGGGAAAAGGTATCTTCTGCCGTCGGATCCCAAGGATTGGCGACAGCAATGTAGATTTGCTCTGTATCTTTGTAGAGCGGAACAAACATTCCGCGGTTGAGCAGCGAAGGATCGCTCTCCTCGAGGAGAGTACGATCGACAAAGTCTTTGATCTTCAGGAAGACCGGAAGGGACGTGATCGTTCCGACCGCGGCCAGGATACGGTTGGCCGTACAAGTACGCGGGATATCCTCACGTGATCTTTCCGCGAGGGAAGGATCACACTCGATCAGCTGATCGACAACTGCGTCAGTGATCGTCTCGTTGAGGGTGATGCCGATGTTCAGGTTCATGTACCGAAGTGCCTTTCACACGTGTATTTCCACGCGGTCAGATCTGTCGTTGTGATGAAATGAAAGGGTTTACGTCCGCACTCAGATTCAATTTCGTTTGAGATGAGGCGGGCAGCTGCGGTCGCGGTAAACGGATTGATAGAGGTCACGGTGAGGAAGTCCTTATCGGATACCTGGATGACGGGGCATCCAAGCAGGCGACAGATTTCTGAGATGGCCGGGAACTCGTTGTAAAACTCAATCGGGGTATCGTTCTGATGGGCGAAGGCGAGATGAGAGATCTTGGTTTTGGAGTATCGAAGGAGGGCGCGGGTGAGCTCGAGAGTCACATCGCGGGCTTCGATTTCCTCTTTCTTCCAACCTTCCCTGACGAGGAAGGTGAGGGCATCCTGGAATGTCTCACCCTTCTCGGTCCGGTTGATCACTTTCAGGTATTTCTGGGAAATTCTTGAAGTGTCTTCCGGGCTCAACTTTCCAATCTTGTTGAGCGCCTGGTAGGTGTATTCGCCGCAGTGAGCCATCTGCCTCCGGAGGAGATCAGGAGCCGGCATGCGGCTCGTGTCTCCACTGGATGACTTGCTGGCATCTGTATTCTCAGTAGAAGAATTAGTCTTGGCGGGAGAATCAGTTTCTGCAGCAAGGGGTTCGGCAACGGCTTCGCTCATATTTTATCGGTTCTTGTTTTTACCGAAGAGTCCGAAAAGACCAGTCTTCTGGGGCTCATCGTCGACGGAACGAACAGTCACGCTGGGGTTACCGCTGAACTCAGGCTCAGCTACCTGCTCGTAAGTTTTACCGTGGGTGGGCAGAGCCTCCGGGCTGTTGTAAGGGTGGTCCGGGTGCAAGAGGTTTGACGGCGGATCGGGCTCGTAGCGCTTGAACAGGTTGTTCGTGGTATTGCGCAGATCCGAGCTGTGGTTGGTGCCTGGGTTGAGGCGATCCGGGTAGTCGTGATTGTTCGGCAGGATGTGAGACTCGTGAATCTCATGGCTCATGAGGTCGTTCTGAGTTCCGATGTTCGGCTGGTAGAGCTTCGGAGTTACGATGAACACGAGGCTGGTGTGTTCCTTGGTGCGTGAGGAAGACTTGAAGAGAAGGTTCACGGCCGGGATATCACCGAGAAGGGGAACCTTGTTGGAATCGTCACGCTCGACTTCCTCGTAGAAGCCACCAATGAGGAGCGAGTGACCGTTAGGGACACGTGCCGTGGTGGTCACGGTAGATTCGTTAACGCGGGGGTAGGCATTTCCGTTGGCACCCTGGACAAAATCAACGATCTGGGCTGAACGGGGGCGGAGGGACATCCGGATGGTTCCGTCAGGGAGAATCGTCGGAGTTACAGCAACAGACACACCGACTTCGCGAGTGGTAGCGGGGTCCCCAACCGGGTCGCTTTCATCGATGGTGTAGCGGACTTCCTCAGTGATGTTCTGTCCGGCGGTCGTTTCGCTGACGGTCGCAGTAATGATTGGAACACGGTCGATGATGGAGATGAGGCCTTCTTCATTGTCCTCTGTAATCAGGGTCGGGCTGGACTCTTGCTGGGCCAGGTCGCCTTCGTTAAGAGCGCGAACCACTGCCTGCAGTTGGGCAGGGGAAAGAACCAGACCACCGTCGCCGGTAACCGCCTCCGCAGTGAGCGGAGTGTTGCGGCCGTTGTTGGCAATGAGGTTCAGAGACTGGCCGGCACCACCTGTCGTGAGGATGCTGGTAGCTTCATAGAGTTCAGGAAGGTTGAACAGAGAGTTCAAGCTGGTAGTGGCTCCGAGAGAGAGACCGGTCTCGCCGAGGACGCTGGACCAGTCAACACCGATCATGTTGCGGGATCCGCTGGTCACGCGAAGGATGCGAGTTTCGATAGCAACCTGCTGTTTCGGCTGGTCGATCTGCTGGAGGAAAAGGGCGAGGGCATCGAGGCGACGTGAGTTGTCCATCACGATGAGCGTGTTGGTCTTGCTCTCGTATTCGATGATTCCGGCACCGGGAGTGAGGAAGGGCTGGAGAATCATCTTGATCTGCTCAATGTCAGAGGGGCGAAGATACTTCAGCTGGTAGCGGAAGGGCTCGGTCGGCAGCTGGGTCAGCTGAGCTGAGTTGAAGGCATAGACCGTGTTACCCTTCGTGTGGATGGTCACACCATACATGAGAGCAAGCTCTTCCATCTGCTTGATGGGATCATCATCCATGAGCTGACCGGTAACGACGAAGCCGGGGCCCTCGAGTTCGGCATTGTGGAAGTACTGGTAGTTACCCAACTGGCTGAGGTGTTGGAACACGTCGTTGAGCTTAGCTTCGCGCAGCCAGAATCCGTTGGCTGTCTGCTCGATGATGGAGGCAGGTTCACCATCTTCTGTGGCGGCCTCGGTTGCCGTGGGGGCAGGAGCGCGGGAAACATTGGAATCTCCGGTCGCAGACTTGATGGCGTCGGCGAAAGTATCAGAGAAAGTGGAGCTGTCTTCCTGGCTGAGATCGCTATCAGGATCGATTCCAACAATACTGTTGTCTTCAGCAGGAGTTGCCTGGGCAATAGAGATAGGGGAATCGTCTACGGGTGTCGACTCAGGAGCCTCTGCCATTTCGCTGCGCTCGGGGAGCGGGTCAGCATCAGGCGCTGCTTCGAGGTCAGTGATCCGGGCGGGAGCCTGTTCCTCCAGGATTTCACCAGCTACATCGAAAAGATCGACGTTCTGATCAGCTTCCTCTGCAGTGAGAGGTTCGGCTGTTGGTGCCGGGACAGAGGATTCCATGAGGCTGGAATTGTCCTCAAAGGCGGCTTGGGGTTGTTCAATGCCGGTTCCTGCAACAGGAACAGGCGCCGAGTCCTGGTTTTCCAGGATTACCAACGCCGCAAGGGAGAGAAGCCCTGCAACGAATACGGTTCCGATTTCTTTTATTCTCATGTGTCTTTGGGGTGGGTGGATGTGAGAGGTTTATTTGCAGTAATGCTGAATATTATGGAAATTTTAACATTTAATTAAAAAAAATCCATAATTATTTCAATTTACTATAAAAAGATCGTTCATTGGGACGATGCCCTGGCCGGTTTTTGGCTGGGTATTGTCGGTGATTCGCTCGAACTCTTTGGGGAGTGGGTTGAAGTCGATGGAAGTAACTTCCTGAGTGTCCATGTCCTTGAAGAACAATGACTTACCTTTAATTCCTTCGAAGCGGAGACGGATGGTAAGTTCGTCGAGTTGCATTCCGAACTGGCCGCCGGGGCGGAGAGTTCTCGCGCCGATGACCACCATTCGCTTTTGAGGATAAATTCCTGTGATCGGAAGGGTTTCGAGCGCGTTTTTGAGGGATGAATTGGTCAGAGCCTGGGGTTCGTCCTCAAGTTCGCTGTATTGATCGGCCAATGAGGAGGTGGCTGCGGAGTTGGTAGGATCCATCAGCATGCCGAATGGGTCGACTTCGCGAAAGTTGTCGCGAATCTTTGAGAGAACGAAGTTGGAGCGGCGGATCGCAGCAATTTCCTGTTCTTCTTCCTGTTCAGCTTCGGCCGGGGCTTCGCCGCCTTCAGAGGAACCTGGAGGGACGATTTCTCCACCGGGGAGGGCGGGGGCGTCCTGCGTCATACCGGGAACGGACATTCCCAGGAGCGCAGCAATAATCGTGAGGGATGAGAGTTTCATGGAGATGCTTTAGTTCTTGGGATTTTCCCAGGCGAGATAGATGACCTGGAAGTTGAGTTTTCCGTTGGCACCCTCCTGGTGGGCGGGCATCGGGCTAATGTTGAGTGATTCCAGCATGAGATGAGGCATTTCGGTTTCGAGTTCTGCCATCAGCATCTGCATGGGCTTGTAGCCACCTTCGAAGCTGAGTTGAATCCGGGTGTGAGGATTGTCTGAAGCCGTTCCGAATGCCGCGGCACCTGGAGCCTGGCCCATGGCAGTCTGGCGAAGCACGGTGTCGTCATACTGCTCAAGGATCTTGTTCAAGTTCTCGGTAATGGACTGAATGAAGTCCTGCTCAAACTTAGAGCGCCAGTAGGCAATCTCTTCGCGCTTCTGGCCGGTGGCCATGGTCGCTTCGAGGCCGTTGGCCTGAGTGCGGGCTGTCTTGTAGCGTTCGAAGTTGGCTACCTTCTCTGCGTGGCTTTCATTGAGGCGGCCACGTCCGTAGAGGGTACCGCCGACGAGGGCGAGGATAAGCACGAAGGGGATGACCACTCCGAATACTATGATGGCTTGTTGGTGATGAGAGGCTTTCATGGATCAGGGCTCGATGGAGAGGGTTTTGGTGCTCATGGCGAGTTCGTCATTCTCGTCGAGTGACTGGGTCAGGCTCAGGTCAAAGACGGTGCGGAAATGTCGGGCCACTTTCGCGGGGTATTGCACGGATGGGGGCATGGAACCCTGGCGCTGTGTCAGGACGACATCGAGCTCGCGGGTCGGAGTGCCAACGCTCAAGTAGGGAGCCTGGTTGTCTTCGGCAATCTGGTTGAGGATTCCGGCGACTCGTGTGCGGGAACCAAGAGTGGGGAGTTGGCGCGCAACCTCGGGATTAGCGTAGCCTCCAGCTTTCCAGATGCGGGAGATACCGACGGTACTCTTTTCCTTGCTGTTGCCGTTGGTATCAGCCCGGTAGGAAGCACCTGTCAGGATGACACCACCGTCATCAGGAAAGAGGCTGAGGAGGGCTTCCATGGCGAGCCAACCTTCGGAACGCTTTGTGAGAAGTTTGTCCCAGTGTTCCCACTCCTTTCGCTCTTTCTGAAGTTGGACGAGGCGAAGCTCCATTTCAGTCGCGGCAGTCGGGGCGACCTTCCAGGCCTCGGAGCGCATCTTGGTAATGAAGTCCGTCCCAGTCCATCCCACGAAAGCGAATAGAGCGACCAGAGCGGCCTTCTGTGCCAGGCCGGCATACTTAAGGAGTTTGAGATCGCCACGGGTCGGCATGGCCTTGGCTTCTTCAAGAGAGGGGCCGTAGAAATCCTGGATGGCCCACTTTTCCATGAGTTTGGAAACATGTGACTCAGAAGGTTGACCAGCAGTGCCTGTTGCGACAGCGAATTCGAAGCGGTGCTGCGGGATCGTTTCGACAAACTCAAGAGCATTTGTGTTTACGCAGGTATGGGTCGCTTCGGGGTGTGATTCGAGGTAGTTGGAGAGAAGGTCGTTCAGTTCTTCTTCGGGCACTCCGGCAACGGAGAGAAGAAAGAGGTTGGGCGACTTCAAGTTCAAAAGGGCTGCGGTATTGGTGATGAACTCAGCAATCTCCGGGGGGGAGAGCAATCCGCCCGAACGGTGCATCAGGGGGCGGATCATATTGACTTCACCACGAGATCCGGTGGCACCCATGAGCGTGAATCCTTCAAACTGGATCAGCATGAGAGTGTTCGTCAGGGAAGTGCCTTCTGGGAGAACCGAAGTAGCACCGGCAAAGGCTTCGAGAGCGGCAGACCGTGTCTCCACGATCACCGGGATGTTTCGAAGCTCGCCATAGTCCCGGAACTCCTGAGCAATCATCTCGTATTGAGAAGATACCTGGACGGCGAGTGAAAGCTTGTCGCTCTCTTTTACACCAATCAGGGGCATGAGGCGCCACTTGCCGTCCTGTGAGTTCACAGAGTCATCGCCAAGGGCAATGTCAGGAGCAGAAATGAGAAGCTCATTGAGACTGTCGAAGTCGTCGTCACCAGCGAATTCGGGATCGAGGTCACGGGTGCGAAGGCCGTCTGCGAGGTGAAGCGTAACACCAAGAGATTTGGGCTTCATGCCGAACTCGCGTGAGGCAAGAATCTGGCGAAGAATTTCGTGGAGTGCGTTGCGCGATCCGTCGTCGAGACCGTTTGGTTCGCCGGCGTCATCAACAGCGAAGGATACGCGGGGCAGTTCAGGGCCGTCCCACCATTCGCCGGAAGCTTTGTTGTGGATCGCGCTGGCGATGGACTGGGAGCCTACTGAGATATGCCATTGAAGCTGGATATCAGTAGAGCGGCGGTACCAATCCGGGTTTTTGGCTCGGCTAGTGCTTTTGAGAATGCGCTTGGCCTGCTTGTAAACCTTTAGGGGGGATGCAGATGTATCGAGGAGTTCCATTCGTCCGGTGATTTGAGGGGATCACCGCCGGGCGCCTGGGGGATTAGCTGGTTGCCAATCTCATGTAGGGGATAAGCGGTGAGGAGAATTCAATTTCTGATGAAAAGTCGGAAGGGGTTTCTGAGTTTTCGTCAAAAATTGGGAAGGGAAGGGAAGGGAGGTGGAGGTTGAGAGTAGTCCCCGGTCCGCTTTCGGTTGCCCTGGGCGGACCGGGGGAAAAGTTACTCAATATTTAGAGCGAGGTATTACCAACCAGTAGTGGTGGTAGGCTTGTGGTCGCCGTCAGCTACTGCAGACAGAGAGCAGGAAAGGTAAGCAGTACCAACGGTGGGGATGCTTCCCACAACGGAGTAGGTGCCGCTGCTCGGGCAAGTAGGAACGGTCTCAAGGAGCTTTCCAGTACCAGCGATAGTGCTCATAGCAAGAGTGTCACCCTCGTTCTTTTCGTAGAGGTTCTGGTAAGAACGAACAGCCTTCTGAACGTTAGAGATGTTCAGGATGCACTTCGAACGGTTAGAACCTTCTTTGTATGCAGACACACCGATGAAAAGCACGCTGATGAGGCCGAGGAGAACGGCAATAACGAGGGTGATTTCAATCAGGGTAAGACCTGCGATCTTCTTAGTATTCTTCAGTTTCATTATCTTGTATTATTTATGTTTGTTGTTGTTTCCGGGCTGTCCTCAATTGATGAACAGCCAAGATTGGTATCAGCCCGCTTTTCCGGGGATGAAGAGCAGTTCGTCTGCATCGTCCTCGTTCATGCGGTTCATCTGAAAGGCTTGGTGTGAGATCTTGCCCATATTGAGCAGGTTCTTCAGGTTGGCGTCCCACTCGATGTTTCCGCTGTGGCGGATCGCATCTTCAAGAGACTTGGCAGCGCCGTCGTAGGCGGCGATACCGGAACGCACGGCAGAACTGCTGTTCTGCAAAAACTCGTAGTTCAGGACCCGGCCGTTCTCGGTGGGGATGAGGCCCTGGGAAAGAATGAACATCAGGATCTCGGAGAGACGCCCCAGGAGGGAACGGTGCTGTGCCTGGGGGAAGAATTCCAGGATACGGCTGAGAGTTTTGACCGCTCCGTTAGTGTGAAGGGTGGAGATCACAACGTGACCTGTTTGCGCGGCCTCGATGGCGATTTCCATCGTCTCCATGTCACGGATCTCACCGATTAGAATGACGTGGGGAGCTTTACGAAGAGCATCCTTGAGACCTTGTTGATAGCTACCGACGTGCTTTCCGACCTCCTGTTGGGTCACGAAACCCGGAGCAGGGAGCGGGGGCGCATCCTGAGCTTCAGTTGTGATGAAGCGGGAATAGCGATATTCGATCGGATCCTCTACGGTGACGATGTGGCGAGGGTGATTCTGGCGAAGCCAGTCAAGAATAGCGGCGAGGGTGGTGGACTTACCGGAACCGGTTTGACCGGTGACAAGGCCGAAACCCTGACGACGCTTCATGAATTCCTGGAGAGCTCGGATCGTGTCGGGGGCAATTCCAAGAGTTTCAAGTTCAGCGATGTCGTCACTAAGAATACGGCAGGTAATGCCGGGGCCGGAAGTGCTCAGGTGTGTCTGAACACGCATACGGCCGGAAATAGTACCGTTAGGAAGAGGGAAGCCGTCACAACTGAAGTCGGCGACTTTGTCGTTCAAGAGGCGCTCTTCGACACCTGCCTGGTTTTGAAGTCGTGAGACGGCGCCGGTGGGATCGTTTTCCTGACGAGCGTAGAGGAATTTCACTACGTTCATCACCACCTGGGGAGGGAGTTCTCCGAGCTTGGAGATGATTTCGAGGCCTCTCTTGGTGTGGCAATAGACGTAGGAACCGCTTCGGATTTGAATATCCGAAATGATGTTGTCACCGGCCGTCGCGAAAATCGCGGACATGACTTGCTGGGCCTGGTTATGTGCTTGTTGCGTATCCATTGAGCAACTGCCGAAGCGGTTATAGGAGACATTAAAACCATAAAAACCATAAAACAAGGCCTTTTTTATAAAAAACTGTGAAAAGTTATAAAATTTGTGAATTTTGAAGGTTAATCCCTTATAAAATCACGGTTTTCTTAGAGATTTTGTCCCAGAAACAAAAAAGCCCGCTGTTAGACAGCGGGCTTCGTGAGGTGAATTCGGTATCTAAGGGGAAGATTCCTACTCTTCGGTATGGTTGACCTCGGCTTTCTTTTGTTCGACGGGAGCCGCGCGATTCTCGGCCCTGGCTATCATCACATCGAACGGCTCGAAGATATTGTTCATGAATCGAGCGCGCGTCGCGATTTCATACTGACGCTCTGTGGAAAGGTTGTCCCAGTTCCCATTCTCAGTGGCATTGAGGAACAGGGTATCAAATTGGTAGATACAATAGCCGACCTTATCCCGGTATTCTCGGAGGATCTCAATCGGGATGGGTTTACCAGCGACCACATACTTTTCTGTATCCAGCTGGTAGAGATTCATGGCCGCGGCTGCTGCGGTGATCCAGGGCTCTGGATTTTCGTTTTCGGTTCGAACTGCCTCCATCGTTATCTGCGCAATTTGCTTGGCGTGGGCCCGGGTCGCTTTAGTGCCACCAAACTCATGCGTGGTGAGAAAAAGGTGATACGAGCTGTAGGCACCGTAGTGGGTTGGATCCATGTTGTAACTCCTGAGGAGCATCTGCTGGATGTCTTGCGCGACCTGGGCACGATGGGCTTTACTGAGGGAGTAGGGATTGGTGCGATCGTATTTTGCGAGCTTCATTCCCTGGAGATAGCCTTTGAGCCGATCCAGGCCCTGTTCATTGGGTGAGCTCGTTGCGACATCCGCAGGAGTATCTTCGTCATTTACAGAGAGAGCATCATCGAAAGAGGCAGGTTCATCGGGCTGATGCGAATGACGATGGGGGGTGGGATCGTCGTGTGAATCCCTCGCATGAACTAGCGTTTCGGGAGCATGGCCGTGATCATCGTGGGAGTGGCCGTGATCATCGTGGGAGTGGCCGTGATCATGTCCACCTGGGCCATGATCATGAGGAGCGACTTGCTCGATCCCGAGATGCCAGACCCGGTCGACGGTGGTTTCGGAGAGACGGGCCAACATTTTGCCGTAGGCCGAACGCCGAATTGCCATCGGATTCTGGTCCGTGGCAAGGCGGTTGTTGGATTCCAGGGAAACCTGTCCGAAGACAGTGAGCGCAACGCCTGCTCCGACGACTGCGACCCAAAGTCCCCTGGAAAGTGCTGGGATCATTTCCCTTCGCGATAAAGGGGATAGGAAATCCCAACTGTCAGCAGAGCAAGTCCGCCGAGGTAGGAAGCAATCTGGGTCAATTCACCGGCCGGCATGGCACCGAGTTTGAAAACGAGGCGCGACGTGAGATCGGAGAGGTGATAGTGAGGGGAAATGACATAAAGAACGTTGAGCACGGTATTCTTGTTGTCGGCGATGAAAACCTCGAGCTGTCCGATTCCGAACATGCCGTAGAGGGCGAGGCTGATGGTCACGGCATATGCCGCCGCACCATTGATGCGTGTGCCAAGTGCAATCGCGAGCACAAGCAGGGGCGCTACAACGAGGAGAAACAAAAAGAGGTACTGGAGGTTAGTGAACAGCCAGTGCTTGGCTTCAACCGGGTCGGCCGGCATCGAAGTGAAGGTGCTGATGACGAAAGTAATCAGGGCGAACCCGGCGAAGATGGTGAAACAACTGAGCCAGATCTCTGCGATCTGCTTTCTCTTGGAGACTCCGATGGTCTTGAAATACTCCAGGATGCCATGAGAGGACCAGCGGTCGCCGATGGTAGCTCCCTGGAAGAGGAGCCAGCCGAAAGCGGTTACCCAGAGCAGAACCCATGCAGCCTGGGCGCGAGCGGGCTCAACGAGAGAAGGCTTCGTTTCCCACGGGGTCATCATGGGAAGGACAAACGGCATTGCGATTAGAATGACCGCAAAAATAGCAAAGGTCTTCCGGGTGAGCAGGGAAGCGAGGGTGAGCTTGTAGAGTTCCATGAGATGAAGGGATGAGAGAAACGGGTTAGTTGAGTGAAGTGCGTGTGTTCATCCAGTCGAGAGTGCCGTCGACTTCGAGTTGCTTGAGCTCGCCGTCGCAGATGATCACCGCGCTGTCGGCCTGCAGGGTCGGCTCGTCGGGGTGCACGCAGACGATTCGGACGATGTTGTCCTGGTTCTCGCGCCAGACGGCGTCGACGTTCTCGCGGGCTGCAAAATCGAGGCCGGAGAAGGGCTCATCGAGCAGGAGGACCTGCGGCCCATTGTTGTAGGCACGCGCTTCTGCGACGATGAGACCCACCTTCTGGCGGTTACCCTTTGAGAGTTTTCCGTAGGGCTTTTCGATGTCGAGTTCGATTCTCTCTGCCATTTCCAGAGCAAACTGGCGTTGCCCGTTCTTGAAGAGGGCGGAAAAGATCTGGCGAGGCTTCAGTTCCGCATCGAAGCGAAGATCTTCGTCAACAAACTGGACCAAACCGTCACATTCCACCTTGCCGTCGAGGGCAGGAATGATCTGGGCAACCGTTTTGAGGAGAGTGGTCTTGCCCCGTCCGTTCCGAGCCAGGAGGAGGTGACGGCCAGTCTCGAGACGAATTTCTTCGTCGGTAGTTGCAAGGCGAGTTTCCTTGGAACCAGTGAGTTTGCGGCCTCGGTAGCCGATGGAAAGCCCCTTGGGCAGGGAGACAGCAGGTTCGCTCTGTTTCGGATTCATAATGGGTGTTGAAGGAATTTCAGAACTAGATTCTCAAAATTATAACAAATATTACTTAAATAATTTTAATAATCAAGGAAATCACAACGAAAAGTTATGAAAATTTTAACTCATTCTGGAGATCATCTTGATCCGAAATGAAATCGGCCCGTCCTACCCCTTTGGAGGCAGGCACGGGCCGCAAGGTGAAAAAAGAGGTGAATCCCGAAGAGATTCGAGGGAATCAGTGGATTTCCTCGATCGTGATCAGCCAATTCATCAAGTGAATTGGGGGGAGCTCAGCCGGACTGCGAAGATTGACGAGCTCAGCCTCCATCATGCTGGCATCAACCCTGGTGTCGTCCGCACCCATGAGTTCCATTGGGTTGAAAGTATCAGATGTGCTGGTCTTGAGACTACTGAGTTGACCCTTCAAGTTCACCGGATTGTCGATCACCGCGGTCTCACCAAAGCGCTTTTCCGGGGCAAACAGAGACATGGGAGGAAAGTACTCAGCTCCTGCGGGCAGTCCTGAATTGACGGGGGCAGTGGAGGCCACGTCGTTGAGTGATTCAGCGATGTAGAGTCTCATGTCGGTGACGACTGAAAAGCCGCTGGTGTATGCGGTGAGGTCTTTGCCTCCACGAAGTGTGACGCAGAGGTCCGTATCGAGTGAAGGAACGCTTGGGGCAACAACGGTGGCTTCCCCGCTGTTCGGATAGAGGTAAATGGAGTTGTTGGTGCTCACGCCGGCTGCACCGGGGATGGTTCCGAGAAATGCAGAGATGCGATCAATATTCACAACAAGAGCGTTCCGGCCGTTTTCAAGAATGTCTGTCTGGAAGGGAAATGCATCACCACCGGTCTCGAGTTCAGAGGGCCAGTTGGTTCCGCGGGTATAGTCGATGTATTCGGTCGTTCCGCTCGTGTTCACGTAGTGAAAGCGAATGGTGACCGGAACCTGGTCGTCGACATCGACCATTTCGCGGATCTCAATCCGCATTTTGGCCTGCTCCGCGCCGCGGGAATACTCGTTCCATCCTGTGGGAGAGATACGCTCGCTGGCCAGGCCGTCGCCGGCAAGCTTCAGGAATTCGGCGCCGGGGTTGATTGGGATGAAGGCGACCTTGCCAACGTTTCCTGCAACTGAGGCGTCATAAAAGTCGCTGTCCGAAGCGAGGGCGCGATTTTCGCGGTCTCCGATCGCATCGAAACTGGTGTCCAGAGTGTTTCCCTTAACTGAGGTGGCATCGCTGAGAGATACTGACTTCCGCGCAGAAATGGCACCGTCTGCGAGGGCTACAGTTCCCTGGGTTTGAACAGCATCGGCGTAAAGACCGCCTTGAAGACTCACGTTTTCCCAGTTCGATCCGTCCGAGTATTGGCCAACTGCCATGGTGGCGGAAGAAGATAGAGGAAGTTGGGAGGGGACTTCGTAGATGGAAAGGACGTATTTCTTCGTAACAGGGGGGATGCCGGTTTCTTCGGTGTTGTGGCTGCCGAAAGTCAGGGAAAATGCCCACCAGTTGCGTTTTGCCACGAAGTAGTCTCCTGGGCGCTTGTAGCCGAACTTCACATCGGGATACTCATAAAGGTTGTACAGTGGGTAAGTGTCTGTATTGACGTGGAGTCCCTTGTAATACAGGGAGTGATGATACTTGTAGTTATACACATGCAACTTCTTGAAGGTGATGATGGGATATTGCTTATCCAGCTGGTAGTGAGACTCAGCCAGGCGAAGCGGGGCGGGGAGTTCCCGTCGGTGACTATTGTCGGTGAGCATGTAGTATTCGTACCAGTTTCCTCCGTTGACCAGGTTGTTCTCGGAACCGTCCCAGGTACGAGCGGTTGCAGCACCTACAAAATCACCCATGGACTCAAAGACGGTGTCACCGGTGTTGGCGGTAATAGCGTCGCCGAGTGCCAGCGCAGTGATGATCGTTGAGTCAGCAGCTTGCTCGGCGTTTGCCAGGACGAGAGCCTCTTCAAAAATCTTTTCCCAGGTGTAGTCGTCAGAGTTGGTAGCCGAACCCTGTTGCATGGCTCCGATTGCCTTGTTGGGAACGACGTGGAGGAGTGCGCTGAGGACAGCGTCCTCCTTCTGAGAGTAGTCTTGTTTCAACTGGGCTCCGACCTGAGTGTCGAGGCTGTTAAGGTTTCCCAGCAGGGAATAGGTCATCATGGTGATGAGGACCATGGAGAGGGCCGCTACGACAGCGATGGTGGCGTAGCCACGGCGCGTATTGCGCCTTGTATGGGGAGTGTTCGTTTTCATTATTCCGGGTTCCCCGCATAGGTGATTTCGTCGCCTTTGGGACCTGTCAGGGTCACCAATAAAATTCCTGTCGTGTTATCAAAGTCGACGCCGGAGGGTTCGGAAGAGATGGTCCAGCGGGGATTGGTGGGCCAGGAGTTCCAGTTCTTGTCCTTGTAGTAGAAGTTTAGTTGCTTCTCTCCACTGCGAAGTTCGAAGGAGATAATTGCCTGGTCGTAGGTGCCATCCGGGTTGCGAAAGCGAAGGCGAATTGCCCTCCCGTTGCTCCGGACAGCGCCCGTCAGGTTCTTGGCGTCGGACAGGTTGTTGTGAATTCGATAGTTGTCTGCCTTGTTGATGATATTGGCCAACAAGGTGTTGAGCTGGGGAGCTTCGTCGCGAAGGAAGCGGAAGTCGGCCAGCGCACGGTTGAAGGATACCTGCTGTTGGAGGAGCCCAATGATCGCAAAAGCGATTCCCATGGACAGGACAAGTGCCATGGTCATCTCCAGCACGGTGAATCCGCGCTTTGAAGGTTTTTTCCCGGGGGGGATCATCGGATTCTCAATGCGGTTCGGGTTTTGACGTATTCCTTTTGACCTACGCTGTAGACAAGCAACGATTGAAGCTTCCAGGCTTCGGTGCCACCGGGATTGGTATTGGTAGTTCCAGTTCCACCGGCTGAAGCGAGGTTGTTGCTGTCGGGGATACGAGTCCGGTGCAACTCCGCTGTTACCGGAGCTCCGCCCGGAAGTTTGCCGATCTCGACGGTGGAAGTTGTTACGTTAGGGTAAAGGGCCCAAAGCGAACCGTCAGATGTGACGTCATCAAACGGGACACGGGAAGCCAGCGCCGTCTCACGGGTGAGGTAGGCATCGCTCATGGATTGCTTAACTGTCCATGCCTGACCCGAGGTCGTGTTGACTGCAGCTTTGAGGGTGAGCAACGCTACTGTCGTCAAGGTGCCATACGCGACAGCGATCTCAATGAGAGCGGAGCCGCGCTGGCGGAGACTTTTGCGATGAGGGTGAAGCTTCATAGCCTGAAGGCTGCTGTGTCGCGTGTTACTCGACGCTGGTTACAGCTCCGTTGACGCGGATCGTGCGCTCGACATCGAATTCGATGAAAGAGAGGCGATCAGCACCGAAAGGTGTGACCGTGATGATCTCGAGAGTCCATTTGCCGTCTTCGTCAATAACGCTGTCCCAGTCACTCAGGTGAACGGTCTCATCGCGTGGGATCGTACCATCAATCATGATGGAAGAACCCGGAACAATTTCGCCTTCAGTTCCAAGAACCGCATCACCGCGATAGACCTGAGCATAGGTCCAGGAGTCAGGATAAAGATCAACCAGATCGACTTCGACTTCGGGGGCGATTCCTTTGATCACCCCACCGTGGGCCAAGCCGGAAATCGAACTCTCCGCGACCGGCCAGATTTGGATGAACTGGGAATCGAGTTGAGACTCTGGTGCCTGGTAGTCAGCCAGTGAGAAGACCGAGAATCTCTCCTCCCCGCGAACCTTAGTTCGATCCGCACCCGGAACAGAGGAGAGGCTATAGTCGTAAGTGTGGGTGTCACTCGCTGTGAGAGACCCTTCTGACAGCATGGTAGCCAAACTCCTGTCGATGTTGAGTCCGGTTCCGCCTGGACCATAGGACTGGACGTGACGAAGAAGCCTGACTGATTTCGCTGCGTCAGGGGCTGCCGGGTCTGTGCTGAGACCGGTAACTACGACGTCAACGGAGAAAGGGCGATCGGCCCGAGTCCTCGGGATCACTTCGTAGGGGTCCTCCGACCTTATCTTTACCTCAGAGACCGGGATGTAAGAGTTCACATAGGTGGTATCGATCAGGTAATCTGTTAGAGGGTCGGCCTTAATTGCCCAGAGCTCGAAACGAGCACCGAACGGATTAATAGCCAGGGGGGATAATTGTTGCCCTTCCTGGGCAACCGAAATGTCCCAATCGAGGTCATTAGTGGGATCTCCATCTCCATCCATCTGGATCTGATGAACAAAGAAGGTGTAGTCCTGGGCTGTGACCGGAGTCACAAGAGCTGCGAAAATGGCAGCGATAATATACAAGTAAGTAGGTGTCTTCATTTGACTGAGGGAATAGGGGATGCGCCGTTTTCGGCGGTCACTGCGGATTCAGATTCGGCTGTTTCAGCTTCGGGATCGACATAGGGGCGAACAGCGATGGGGCCTTCCTTGAAAGTGGCGATGACCACAGTTGAGCTTTCCTTGATCGCTTCCATCTTGGCTTCATTGATCGGTTTGAAGCCAAGGGCTTCGTCACGGGTGACTTCGAGAGGGCGAATCCAACCACGATTGGCCATGTAGAATTCGCGCCAGTTCTTGACTTCGACCTTGCCTTTGACCCCGAAACGGTCTTCGAGGTGCTCAGGAACGTGGAGAACTGCCCTTTTGGGAACAAGGGTCAATTGCCCCCTGTAGCAGATCAGGGAAGAACTCTCGAGGAGACTCCGCTTGTGATTTGCAGAGGCTGGGTCTTCACCAACCTTTCCGATGGCCTCTCCGCGATCTTTGATGGGATCGGACTGCTGGGCCATGCGAAGCTTTTGGCTGAGTTCATCGTGGCTTGCTGCGTCGCGCATCGTGCCGTTGTAACGGGGATTTGCGGACAGTGTTGACACCGCCGCCAAGGCCAGGGCGACGGTCATGCCGAGTTTAACAGGGGATCGAGTATTCATCGGGTGTTGGGGACGGAAAGGGTTCGAGGCTACTTCTTGCGGCGACCGCGCTTCTTCTTCTTCTTCTTCTTGTCATCGTCGCTCGAGGAAGTGGAGTCCTCACTCGAAGAGCCACCACCGGTTCCAATCTCATCATCCACGGTCGGGTCCGTATCTTCTCCCTCTTTTGACGCACCCGGGTTGCTGGAATCAACCCCATCTTCATTGTTTCCGTGCCCGTTATTGACTTTATCGTAGAAGGTCACCAGGACTGCCATGTCCTGGAGGTCGAATCCGGTATGATCACGGTCGGTGTGAGTAAGCTCCATGAGATAGAGGACATCGCGGGGCCCGATCTTGATTTTTCCCTCTTCGTCAAGGTAAGGGCGAATGAACGACTCAATCGTTGGTGCATAGTGCATTGGTGTCGTGGTCGGAGGAGTATCTCCGTTCTTGAGCGCGACCACATTGTTGCCGCTGTTGGTCGTGCTGTACCAAGTGCCCCATTTGTTGTTGTAGTAGTAGCGGGAACCGAAATTGACGGTTTCGCCCTCTTTGACGTTCTTTGTGTAGACGATATCGTTAGGATTGACGTCGTTATTCGTGCCGTAGAAAATTTGGCTGTAGCCTTTGCCATCCACATTGATCTGGCATTCGGTAGGAACAAAGTTGAACCCGGCATTGTTGTTGGCGCTGACGGTCACACCTGCGCCGAGGATGCGAACATCCATAATAACATCGCGCTTGGGAACCAGGGTTCCGGGAAGTTGGATTTCAATGATATCTTCAACCGATTCGGGAATCGTAACGCTCCAGGTCAGGGTAGGGTGGGTGCCCGTCTGAACGATTGTGGGGAAGGCGCTTAATGTTCCGACTGGAATCTGAGGCGATTCCTCCTGACCCTGAGTGGGTGCGGTCGATACAAATAGAGCCAGGGCCGCTATGAGTAATGAGTGGATGTGTTTCATGCTTGTCTGGTGTGTTTGTTGTGCGGATTCGGAGCGTGTGAGGGGTTCGTAGAGGGCATCAACCACCCGGTTGTTCCCTGCGAATCTGACGGCTCCTATTGCTTTCCAACCCAAAAGTTAGCGAATTTTACGATAAAAGCAATAAAAATTATAAAAACCATAATTTAACAGGTGGGTGGGTTCAAGAATTTAATAATCAATGAGTTAGTGGTACGCGGCGGGGCTCGGCGTGCCGGTTTCTGACTGAAAAGCCCGGATTTTGGGCCCTGAGAGACGAAGTATCTGTCGGTGGCAGAACCTAAAAGGCGAAGCCGAAAACTGCGTGAAAAGTGCCTTCCGGTTCAAAGTCCTGCTGATCCGGATTGTATCCGTATTCGAACCGCAGTGGACCGACGGGAGTCAGGTAGCGAAGACCGGCACCGACCGCGTAACGCAGGTTGTCCAGACTTGGGTCCCCGTTGTTCGCGAGAAGGTTTCCTGCATCCGCAAAACCGACAAATCTGAGGCCTTCAATTTTTCCGATGGGGACTTCATATTCGGCATTAAAGACCGTGAAAAATTCACCGCCGATAGAATAACCGGTTGAGGGATCTTTCGGGCCAAGTGCCCGTTCCTGGAAACTGCGGACCGAGTTGGGGCCACCGTTGAAGTAGCGCAGATCAATGGGAATGGCATTCGTGTTTCCGATCGGCTGGATGGTGCCCGCGCGTGCTGAGACGCGAAAAGTGTGCTTGCCAACAGGCTGATAAAAAGCGAGACGGCCGGTAGCGCGGAAGAATTCTTCTTCGCTTCCGATCCCCGAGGAGGCGATACTGGTCGAAATACGAGCGATGTAGCCCTTGCGTGGTGCCTGGGCACGGTCGCGCTTGTCGAGGGTGTAGGCCGCTCCGATGAAATGGACGAAGTATTGGGTATCACCCAGGAACATGGGATCGATTTCGGCTTCGTAAACGTCGGTGTAGCCGGCTCTTCCGAAGAGAGAAACGGAATTATGTTTCTTAGCCCCGAAGCGTCGGGTGAACTCATAGCTCAGGCCGGTCTCCCACTTGTCGTATCCGTCTTCGCTTCGATTGAGACCGAAGAGGCGGGCCCGGAATTCGACATCCGTATTGAGGAACCAGGGGTCAACGTATTCGACCGCTCCTTTTCCGCCACGCTTCGAGAATTCGATCTCGGCATTGATGCTTCTTACCGCTCCAAAAAGGTTCAGATTGCGGAATTCGAAACCACCGATAGCTCCGTCATAGTTGGTGAACCCCCCGTAAACACCCAGGGTCCGGGAGTAGGACTCTTCGACGCTGACGTCCAGTTGGAAAGTGCCATCCTCAAGTTTGACCGGTGTGGTGCGGACGGTTTCGAAGGCGCCGCTCTGAAGTAGCTGCTCAACTGATTCATTGGTTCTTTCCGGGGAGAGAGGCTGACCGACCAGCCCGGCGAAGTGATGATCGAAGAACTGGCTGGTGACTTTTTCATTCCCGGTGACATTGATTCGGGAAATATTCGCCATGGTCCCCCATGAGATCTGAGCCTTGAGAGCGATGACTTCTCCTTCGTCGCTTTCGGTTCGGGACGATTCGCTGACCATGACGACCGCTTCGTAGTAACCGGCATCCACCACAACAGCGAGTATTCTTGATTGAAGATTCGCTGTAACGTCTGGATTAAATTTGATCCCTGTGAAATCGCTCCTGATGTCTTCAAACTCTTCGGCCATGGCAGGGGATTTGGCTTCGGGGATGGATATTGCGCCGACGACATGCTCGCGTCCCTCTGCAATTTCCACCCTGATAATGGCTCCGCCGGGATTGTCGATGACCTCCATATCGCTGGAGACATCTCCGAATCCCAGTAGCGTGTAGAATTCATCGAGACGCTTCTGTCCATTCTTGAGGTCGGCCTTCACCAGTGGGACTGGATCTTTGGGGCCGAGATTGAGGCGCTTTCTCGTTGTGTCGGTGAGCAGTTCTATGACGGCCTCATCAGCAAGTGCCTCGTTACCCGAGATTTCAAAAGACGAGATCAGTTGAGGTTGGCCTTCCGAGACGCTCAGGAGGATGTGCCTGGTTTCTCCTTCACCCATCAGCTTCCAGTCGACGAGTGCATCGCGATAGCCTCTATCACGCATCGCATTCTCGAGGAAGTAGGCGATGTCGTCCGCCCGCGCCATCGTAACCCCGTCAGATTCGATGTAGGTGATCTGAGGCTGGATCCACTTGTTGGCGTCTTCGACAGTGACAGTTGTCAGACCCTCGATCTTGACGAGCTCACTGGCTTTGGCGGAAAGACACAACAAGACAGCTCCTGCAATGAGGAGCCTTCGCCAGAAGGCTATTGTCTGTTGTGTCTGCATTTCGGAGGAGGCGGCGGTCAGCGGAATCGGAAGATGTATTTCAACGTCGCCCGGTAGTCACTTTGCGCATCCACATCACCGACGAAGAAGAGCTGCTTCCACAGCCTGACTTTCCCCGCGATCGTGTGCTCGCCAGTTTCGGGGTTGACCCCGCCAATTTCAAGCTCGGTTCTGTCCTGCAACTCATCGATAATAGTCGGCTCACGATCAGCGGCGGCGCTGACTTTCCTCATGTTCTTGAAGAGCAGGGTAGCGGCTTTCCCGGCAGCTAGAGAGCCGGCATCGCCGGACAGGAGTTCGTCCCTGGTTGTTCCCGTAATCAGCAGAGTGAGAAGGTCTTCCGAAGGAAGAGGGGGTACGCTGGTGAGGACATATTGAGGGCTGAGAATTCGATTGAAGAGGAATATGTTAATTCGATAGCTGTCAGCTTTTGCCCGGGCCCGGAGTTCGAGGGCACCATTAAAACCGGTATTCTGGTCAAATTGAACCTTCCCGATTTCAACGTCGATGGAGCTGAACGGCAGAGAGAGGGCGCCTTCGGCCAGTTCCAGATAACCCAGCGGATAGGGTTTGCCGAGCGTACCCTTAACCTGGATATCTGCTGCGAGATCGGACTCGACCAGGTTGGAGCGGACCTGAAACGGGTCAATGGTGTGGAGCCTGATATCAACCGGCCAGGCGTTAAACGGTTCAATCGGCACGCCGAAATCGAGATCAGTGTAAGCGGCTCCTCCGCCGGAAGGTGATCGTTCCACTGTCGGAAGTGCTGAGGTGTTTCGACGTGGAAGTGCGGTTGGCAGCAGGTCGAAGTTTTTGAAGAAGCGGCTGTTAGTGATTCCGATGTCCCCGGAGAGACGAGCTTTAGACCAGGGGCCGATCAGAGAGATGTCGAGGTTGGATCGGAGGCTCAGGTCGGGGCTCCTTGCCATCAACACATCGTTGCCCTTGAGGCGAAAATTGATGGCAGGCTCGCGATCAGCTCCGAAGGAAAACTCACCGTTACCGCTGACTTCACCCCCGGCGACGATGGCATAGAGCCGGTCGATGGTGACCTTATTGTCGCTGAATCGAGTCGCGAGATTGATGTCGTAGAACGATGGCAAATTACGATCGTCCAAGCGAAGCTGGGTCACATCGAGAGAACCGTTGCCCGAGACTGTGGGCTTGGAAATCGTGCCGCCAACTTTTGCGTTGAGGCCGAGCGTTCCATCGATGGACTGGATTCCGGGTAGCTGGCTCGCCAGGAACGCAAGCGAACTGCGATCCATATGAGCGGATAGGGAAACCGGCTCGTCTGCGATTTTTACACTGCCATCAATCCATTGGGTGGGGCGAAACGGAACGGCAGCCTTGAGGGTGAACGGATTGATCTGGGGGTGTTTGAATGACCCTTCGAGAGTGGCTTTTTCATCCGCAGTGGCCAAGTTGAGGTCGAGGCGTCCAACTTCGATTGCCTTCTTCCCCGGGACAGTGATGTCGGTCAGTGAGGTATCGAGTCGGATGGATGGGGTTGCTGCCTGTCCAGTTGCTTTAAGATCGAGATTCAGCGTTCCAAGAACCGGTGCTTCTTCAGCGACCAGTTTGAAAATCGTAGAGAGGCGCAGGTCCTTTGATGAGAGGGAGAGATCGAGTGGAGACGAAGACTGAAGCCAGCTTTGTGGATCGAGTTTGCCGGCTTCCAGTGGAACTGCTCCGGAGCCGGTTAAAACAGTCTTCCCGTCGGCAACAGCCTCGAGTTGCGATAGTGACACCCGGGTCCCGTCCCAATCGAGAGCACCGTTCAGGTTCAACGGATCACTCGATACGGAGAAACTCGAAGTGAGTGTGGCCTGGGTGAAATCAGCGGAGATGTTGGCCGAGATAGGCGCTGCTCCGGAAGCGAGATGAAGGCGCTTGAGGTCTGCCTTGATCGAGCCCGATGTTTCTCCTCCTGACAAATCTCCCTTCGCGTTTCCTGAAACGATGGTATGACCGGGAAGAAGGCTGGCGATGTTACGTTCTCCAAGGAGGCGCTTCAGAACCCCGTCATTTTCAAGGTCGAGGGTGAGTTCGAGATCGCCGTCATAGGCTTGTCGATTCAGGCTGTAAAAGGCGTCGAGGGAAAGCTGGCTCTTGTCATCGGCGCTGACGTTGAGTTTGCTGACAATTCCGTTGGGTTCAGTCACTGCCGCTTCGAGGGCGAGGGCTGAAAAGGGTTCTCCTGCCAGTTTCAGTGAAGCATCGCTCAGCTCGACCCGGCCGCGAAGCAGTTCACCGCGCTTCATTTGGAAATCAGTGCAGGTAAGCTTTAATGCGCCCTCAACCGGAAACTCGCGAAGGTTCTCCGGGGCGAAGTCCCGCCACAGTGCGGCAAGGTCAGGGATATGCAGCGCTGCGCTGGCATCGATATCGCGCTCGGCGAGGGCCTCGAAATCATCGGCGCCATCCAGTTGAATTGATGTGTTGGCGTTGAGAGATGATCCGCCGTGTTCAAATGTCAGGCCGCCACTGAGCTGTTTGCCGCCGCTGACCTCTTCGGTGAAGGCAGCGAGATCAATGCTGCCAAAAGTGAGTTCATTCCACTCCAGCCCAAGCAGGCTGGCGTTCAGAGTGGTATCCCACGAAGAGGGAATCATGATCGCTCCGGCGAAATCGAGATCCAGGTTCAACTGCGAGTCTTCACCGACCTGTGCCAGTTCGGGATAGAATGCCAGTTGGCTTTGCAGTTTGAGATCACCGAATTTGCCCGTGCCGGTCAGTGATCCACTGAGAACGCCATCGAGGGGAGGTTCTGATGTGGTCAGGGACATTAACTGGGCGACGTTGAGTCGATCCAGTTTCACTGCGAGATCAATGGGGGCATCCTGCTCCAGAAATGCAGTGCCGGATGCCGGATCAAAGGGAACGGAGGCGGAAAGACTCAAGGGGAGGTGTTGCTTACCGGTTTCGTTCAGCTTCCAATCATTCAGTGTGATGGTCTTGCCATCCCAGTTGGCTGTGCCGGCGAGTTTCCACTCGTTGGTATGTAGCTCCAGTGCCTGGATGGCAGCGGAGGTATCTTCGAAGCTTCCGGTGACGGTACCATGAAAAGTGGTGCCGTCATCAATCGTGATGTCCTCGAGGGTAAGGTTGATTGAACCCTTGTGGATTGATGTATCGGGGTTCAGATTTCCCTCCGCTTTCAAGCTGAGGTTTGCGTTTCCGGCCACCAGGGGAGCTTCGTTCCTGGCAAGCCAGTCTCTCAGCTTGTAGCTCGGAGAGATGCCCACAGACGCTTCAGCGTTGTAGGTCAGCTGTCGCTGATCAAACGTTCCGGTGAGTCGCAGGGAGTTGGCTCGGTCAATTCCGAGGTCGGCAGCCAGTTGGATCTTGTTAGGTTCGCGAATGTTGGCTGCCAACTGAAAGACCTCGAGGGAGAGGCCGTCCCAGGAAAAGTTTTCCCCCTCGAGTAGGAGAGTGCCCGACCGGGTGTTGCCCTGAAGGTCGATCTGGACATTCTTTGTCTCCAGGTTGACCTGGCCCTTAAGGGGAATGTCAGGCGCAAAGCTGGCAGCGAGAGTGGTCAGGTTGTCGATGTTGGCTCTCAGCGAGAGGTCAACCGGCAGGTCGGGCAATTGCCCGGTGTCAGAGATCTGTGAGAGTGGCGCAGACGCGGTTGCATTCAAAGTCAGGTCCGGTCGGCGGATGTCCAGAGAGAGTGCATTGTCCTGGATCAACAGGGCGAGACTATCGATCCCGGCATTCTCGTATTGCAGTCCGGATGCGATCAGCTTTCCATCGAGTTGCCACTGGTTAGGGGTGGCGAAAGGATTCTGAAACGTGAACCCAAGGTCGGTGACGCGCCCTTTCAGGGGAAGTTCCTCCGAAAGGGTAGCGAGGTCGATCATGTTACGCTCGCGAAGGGAGAGCGCCACGTTGCCGCTTTCTTCAAGACGAAGGGTGATGTTTCCTCCTCCCACGAATACTTCGGCGACCGCGGTAAAGACTGTCGGGCGCGGTTCAGCGAGTTCGATCGTTCGCACTTCGATGGAATCGGTGACCGGTACGGGGCCGAGGGAGAGTTGATGTTCTTTTCGGGTGAAAGGAATTCTGATGCCTTCGTTCTTCGGGCGTTCCGGAATGGAGAGGGAGTCAAAGCCGATTTCTCCGGCTTCACCCCGGGGGAGAACGAGAGCAAAACCTTCGATGATCGTCTGCTTGCCGGAAGACTCTCGAATGATGAAATTGATATCCGAAATGTTGATGTCGGCGGCCAGCGCTCCCCAGAGCGGGTTGAAGTCGTCGCGAGGCTGTGGGATACCTTTCGGAGACGGTTCGTCCGATTTCGCGGCCTCAGGATCAGGGAGAGTGAGGTCCACAATTAGCCCGTTGAGCTCAACAAGATCGAGCCAGGTGATGGATGCCGCTGACGTGAGCAGGTCCAGAAAGCGGTAGTCCACTCGGGCGCGATTCAATTCAATCTTGTGAATGGTGGGAAGCTTGGGGTCGGAGTGACCCGCATCAGCGGAGACCTGGTCGAACTTAACCTCGCTGATCGTGAAGCCACCCGTGATTGACCCTGCGATTTTCAGGTCTCCCTCGAGCCCCATTGTCCCCAGATACTTGCCGGCGGCATACTTTGCGATAGCACGAAATCCCGGGCCGTTCAGAATGACGAGGGAAAGAAGCAGGAACAGCGCTATTCCAGAAAGGATCCAACGAAGACGCCTCCGCTTGCGAGGGCGGTTTTCGACCCGTTTGGGTGCAGAGTCAGGGAACGACTCGTCAACGTCAGACAGCGCCATATAATCTCTACGAAGGAGGTAAGAGAAGCGGAGTAGGTCAACATTCCATTCACAAAATGAAATGCCTTCGGAAAGCTAAGGCCTATTAAACGACTCGGCAATGGGTAAACCGCTGCCGAATATGCCGATCCCGGGACCTTTTCCGGGGAAATCGGGTCAGTTCACGTTGGTGAACACTGCCTGGACGTCCTCATCGTCTTCGAGCTTGTCGAGAAGCTCTTCAATTTCAGACATCTGGTCCTCGGAGAAGTCCTGGGGATTATTGGGAATGCGCTGAGGGCTGGCTTTTTTGATCTCGATGCCCATTTCCTCAACGGAGGAGGAGAGTTTGCCGAAATCCGAGAATTCAGCATAGGCGTAAGCAACCCCTTCGTTGACTTCGAGCTCCTCGAGGCCGGCGTCCATCAGAGTGAGCTCGACATCCTCCATGTCGAGTTCTTCGGTGACTTCAAATTCGACCACGGCCTTGCGGTCAAACATGAACTCCAGGGCACCACTGTTAAGCAGCTGGCCGCCGGTTTTGTTAAAATAAGTCTTAATGTTGGCCACAGAGCGGTTGGTGTTGTCGGTGGCGCACTCCACAAAGATCATAACGCCGTGGGGGCCTTTGCCCTCATAGTTGACCTCCTTGATGTCGGCGGCGTCTTTACCCTCGGCGCGCTTAATCGCAGAAGCGATGTTGTCCTTGGGCATGTTCTCCGACTTCGCGTTCTGGATCGCAAGGCGGAGCTTGGGATTGTTTTCGGGGTCCCCGCCGCCGTCCTTGGCCGCCATGGTGATGGCCTTGGCAAGTTTCGGAAACACCTTGGACATCTTGTCCCAGCGTTTTTCCTTAGCGGCGCGACGATATTCGAATGCTCTTCCCATAGATTTGGGAATTTTTGTCCCAAGTGACGCTTTTGGCAACTCGGATTTGAGACGGGGAAAGGGTGGATCCGTGGTTTGGAGCGACCGAACAGGGGTGAGTCGGTGAGTTAACCCTGTTTCGTGTACCCCTTTCGAGGGCGAGAGATTCTTCGCGCCCCTCTTCGACACCGGGCGGATTGAACTCGCAAAGCCACTGATCTCTGCGTTCGAATCGTGAGATCGTCGACAGATCAACAGATTCCTTGATGTGGGTCTGGTCCGGGAATTAATTCACCGAAATGATGAGCATTACATATGGGGACAGCATTGCCGATGCGCTAGAGAATGGCACATGATCGTTCGTCACTGTCGCAGTGTGGCAAGTCGCTCTATTTCCCTGCTGGACAAGGCCCTATCGAAAATTGCGATCTCATCGAGCTTTCCTTCAAGGCTGTCGACGTTGTCACAGCGTCCGCCGAAGAAGAAAGTAGGCCACTTTTCGGGTGGAGGTTTTTGGGACACTGAAGTTGAGCAGACCAGATGTTTTCCATTGAGAAAGACGTGCAGGGAGGATCGATCCCGAGCGACAGCAACATGGTTCCAGGTCCAGCGTTCGACTTCGGCGGCCTCCAAAGGACCACTGATAAATCCACGGGACCCGTATCCGAGGTGTGTCTTTCCGTCTTCGTGAAAAATGCCCACGTGATCGAAATGATCGGGGTTGCCGTGGTTTCTACCTCTTGAGAAAAGCCAGCCTTCCACAGGTCGGGCTCCGGTGGCCATACCGTTCCAGAACCAGAAAGATACGGTGTATTTTTCCGCGATCTCGGGAACCCGTGCAATGAGGCGACTGTCGACGAAGTGCGCAGCGCGGTTTTTGCCATTCCTGGCGAAAGCTTCGTGGTGGGGGCCCTCCAGGTAGAAGAGTGTCTTAGGTTCGTAGATGGCGTCGAGGTGATTTGGCGAGGAGTCGACCGCGACAGGGCCCGAGAATTCATCGAGTCGGTAATAGGCAGTCGGGCTCAATGAGAGGATCTCCTGTCCGGCAGAACCCGGCTCCGGTCGCCGGTCGACCCGCTGCTTTTCGAACGCCTGCTCGAGAAGGGAGATGGCAGTCTCAGTGATCTTCGGTTCCGCCTTCACTTCGAGCCCTGCAGTCCGTGCCGGCCAGGTATTGTAGCCCCCGAGGAGATGTTGCTCGGGCGGCGGGATGTAGCCGTCGCCGCCGTTGGCGAGTTCGATGACCATGGTGTCGCGACAGGGGCTGGCGTTCTTGATCTTGAGCCCGGTGATGGCGTAGGTCTCATTGGGTGTTGTAGCGATGGCGATGCGATCACCGAGACGGAGAGCCTGAACGACAATTTCGGTCGCCTGGCGCTCGTGAAGGATGAGTTGTTCACGGGCGTAGACTTCTGTCTTGTCCTTGGGAAGTTGTTCGCCGGGTGGACGGCTTTCCATGGTTTCGACGACTCGTTGGGCCCATTCAAGCCGTTGCTTGTCGGGAACGCGATAGGGCAGGGTCATCCGCGATTCCTCCATGGCGATTGATTCGGGCATCTTGTAGGTAATGCCTTCGTAGGCCTGCATGGCCAGTTCGACCATTTCAGCGGAATACTGTTCTATGGTCGTTGCGTTGGCTTTTCGGTCAGGACTCTGCTCATAGTCGTGGCGCCAGATATCACCGCTGCAGCCGTGGGACATCATCGCGACAAAGCTATTGTCACCGGGGGCGATACGTTCCTGTAGGCCTTCAGAAAACAGACCGAAGTAGTCCGCGCTGATGTTCTGATCGCTGAAGTAGTGCATGGAGAAATTGGCCAGCAATCCGATGGGCTTGCCGTTACGGGTCTGAACCGAGATGAGGCTGAGCTCGGGATCCTCCGGTCCGGTCGGACCGATGACATTTTCCCAGTTGGAAGCTGCGTGCATGTTTGCCCGAATTGTGAGGTTGCCGAATGGATCGTTCAGCATTTTGTCGGGGCGTAGGATCCAGCGACGGACAGCGGTGTGGTCGGGAGCATCAATTGCTCCCCAGCCGATGCGTGCTGGTTGCATGTCCTTGAGTGGCGCGAGAATCGCTTCCACAAGCTTCTTGGTTAGAAATAGCGAATAGACTGGATCCGCATCTGTCCCGAGAGCCCCCATGCACGACGGTGCTGAATGGGTGTGGGTAGCGGAGATAAGGATACGGTTCACAGGGATCCCGGACTTCTCCGACGCCATCTGCTTGGCTTTATCGAGCAAGTCACGGGGCATCATGCAGCTGTCGGCGACGACGATGACGATCGTTTCTTTCCCGTCAGTGAAAGCCAGTGACCGGGCGCTGAGAGGAGTTTTGACCTGATCGCGGGTGCGGGAGATCATGCCCCCGTTAACGATGACCGGGAGCGTTTTAGGGGTGATGTCAGTTTTGGCACTCCCGGCCTTGAATTCGGCCTGCAATGAAAGGGGAAGCAGGAGTGTGGATAGAACGACAAGGATCCCCTTCATTCCTTGGAGAGTAGGAACTCCGGAGCTGATGAGGCAAGTGCCGCCCGTGGCGCGTTCGAGGTCTTAAAGGGCCTCGGCGCATCGCATGCCGTCTAGAGCCGCGCTGACGATTCCGCCTGCGAAGCCGGCACCTTCGCCGCAAGGGAAGAGCCTTGCGAGTTCCGGATGCTGGAGCGTGTCAGGGTCACGGGGGATTCGAACCGGTGAACTCGTCCGAGTTTCGAACCCGATGAGATTGGCTTCTTCGGTAACGTATCCCTTCATCCGCTTGCCGAAGAGGGAGAGGCCTTTTTTCATCCGGTCAACGATGAACGCCGGCATGATCTCATCGAGCCGGGCGCTATTGAGGCCCGGCTTGTAGCTTGTATCGGGCAACTGGCTGGAGCCGCGTTGCTTGAGAAAGTCGACGACCCGCTGAGCAGGCGCGACCTGGCCTCCTCCTCCGGTTTCCTTGGCCGCCTGTTCGAGGTGCTTTTGAAAAGCGATGCCGGCTAGGACGCCATGTTCGCCGACGAAATTCTCCACGTCTTCAGGTTCTACCGTGACGACCATGCCACTGTTGGCAAAAGGGGAGTCGCGCTTGGAAAGGCTCATGCCGTTGACGACGACTTCGTCATTTTCCGTTGCGGCAGGGACAATGAAGCCGCCGGGGCACATGCAAAAAGAGTGGACCCCGCGCCCGCGAACCTTCGTCGCTAGGCTGTAGCTGGCTGCCGGGAGCAGAAGGGGGCGCTCGCGCCCGCGTTCATAGTGATACTGGAGGCTGTCGATGAGCGGTTGCGGATGCTCAATTCGAACTCCGACGGCGAAAGGCTTTTGTTCCAGGAGAATCCGGTGCCGATGGAGGAGCCGATAGATATCCCGGGCGGAGTGGCCAGTGGCGAGAATAACGGCATCCGCGGGGAGTTCTTCATCCTCATTGATCACGACTCCTTTGATGGTTCCGTCCGCATGGATGAGGTCGGTGACCTTGGCTCCGAAACGCACCTCGCCTCCGGCCCCATTGATCGTCTCCCGGATAGCCTTGACTACGTTGGGCAACAGGTTGGAGCCAATGTGAGGATGTGAGTCAATGAGGATGCGTGGTGGAGCGCCATGAGCCACGAGCGTTTCGTAAACTGTCCTGACCGGACCACGTTTCGTGGCCCGGGTGTAGAGCTTGCCGTCAGAGAATGTGCCGGCGCCCCCTTCACCAAAACAATAGTTGGAATCCTCAATCACCTTCCCGTGTCGAAGGATCGGCGCAAGATCATAGCGGCGGGCTGAGGCATCTTTGCCTCGTTCGAGGACGATAGGACGCCATCCTTTCTTGATTGCTGTCAGCGCAGCGAAGAGACCGGCCGGACCGCTGCCAACGATGATGACCGTTTTGGCTGAGGAGGGAACGGTGGGGAGATGTATCTCCACCGGAGCTTCGGGAGGCAGTTCGGTATCAATACCCACTTCGAAGCGCAGCTGGATCTTGATGTCCTTGCGCCGGGCATCAATGGAATGCTTTCGAAGGCGCAGCTCCTTAATGCGGGCCGGGGGAATCTTCAGTTTGCGGGCGACAGCCTTTCTTTGGGCATCTTCGTCCTCAGACCGCTCCAGCGGGAGTATCACATCGACCATGGTGGGGCCGTGTTCCGCCGGAATCGTCATCGTCCTGGATCAGGCGTTCTCGCCGTTAAAAAGAAAGCCGGTGAGCGGGCTTGTCGCGTTGGCCTCGGTCGAAATTTCGTGAATGCCTCCGGCTTCAAAGGCAATACGTCCGGCTTCGACCGCCATCTTGAAAGCCTTGGCGATAGCGACAGGATCTTTGGCAATTGCGATGGCGGTATTCACTAGAACGGCGTCGGCACCCATCTCGAGAGCTTCCGCCGCGTGACTGGGGCGGCCAATGCCGGCATCAACGACAACGGGCACGGTGGCCTGATTGATAATGATCTCGACCTGGCGGCGGGTATCAATTCCCTGGTTGGAGCCGATCGGAGCTCCGAGAGGCATGACGGTGGCAGTGCCGACGTCCTGCAGGCGCTTGGCCAGCACCGGGTCCGCGTTGATGTAGGGAAGGACGGTGAACCCCTCCTTCACGAGCACTTCGGCTGCCTTCAAGGTTTCGATGGGATCAGGCAGGAGGTAGGTAGGATCCGGGTGGATCTCCAGTTTCACCCACTTCGGAAGGCCGGCCGAAACGGCAAGCCGGGCGAGGCGGACGGCCTCCTCGGCATTCATTGCTCCGGAAGTGTTGGGGAGGAGCAGGTATTTCTCTGGATCGATGTAATCGAGAATATTCGCGTAGGGGTCTTTTTCGCCGGTCAGATCTGCGCGGCGAAGCGCGACGGTTACGATCTCCGTTCCCGAGGCCTCAAGGGCGTCGCGCATGGCTTCGTTGGAGGAGAACTTTCCGGTCCCGGTCATGAGGCGGGACTGAAAGGTGCGATCGGCGATGGTGAGAGGTTCCGGCACGGTGCTGAAAGGGTTGGACTTGAGGATGCACCTTACGGACGCCCTTCAATTACTCCACAAAAAAACCTCCCCGATATGTCGGAGAGGTTCTTTTGAATGGGATTCGCGCAACAACACACGCCCACAACAACAACCAAGTAATGAAACTTCAGGTCCAGGACCTAAGATTAACTTGGTAGGAGTTTAGTCGATTGATGCCGGTTGTCGATATTAATTTTCAAATTTGATGGGAAAATTTGTTAAAATTCTCAAAATTGCAAAGTTTTTGATCGGAAAGGTGCGTGAATTGGTAATAACCCCCTTAATTTGGGGGTGCGGCTTGTGAAGATTATGCGCCGAGGAATTTCTGAACAGAAGTCCATACAGAGAGACCCGCGAGGATCACAATAGCGATGACGCTGACCCAGAATCCGATGTCATACCCGCGGTTGGGGGCCAGAGATTCCGGCAGTCGACGGTAACGGAAATGAATTGCTCCGACGAGGACGATAAGAAGAATGCCAGAAGTAATGGCGCCGCCAACGAGAACCATCCAGACCGGGTCTTCAAATTTGAAGAAGAGAATGGCCCAGAGGATGGGGAAAAAGAAGGAAAGTATTCCGATAGCACGGCTGCGGGCCTTGGGATCTTGAAAATCGATCCAGCCTACCGCTCCGAAAGCGTCGGAGAACAGTCGGCTCCAGGCGGCCAGGGCGGAGAAAAGAGTGGAGAAGAGGACGAAGAATGCGCCAATGAGGAAGGCCATTTCAGCCCAACCACCGAGGGAATCAGTGTACATCCTTGAGAGTGTCTTAACCGTGTCCATGCCCTCGGGTTCAAGTCCCTGGGAGTGGAGAATAGCGGCGCCAAGAATGTAGAATGCCAGGGTCATGAAGGTATAGACCAGCATGGAAAGGAACGCGTCCCAATACATGACCTTGATCCAGCCCCTGGCACGACGGTTCCATTCAGGAGTGTCCTTGTAAGGGCCGGTTTTAGACGCATAGCCCTTCTCCAGCAGCCAGTAGTTGTAGGCCATGACTTCATCTCCGCCTACACCGGTGATTCCAAACGCCGAGATAGCGACTCCAATCAGGGCGATCGGAATTCCATTCCAGAATGAAAGACCTTCTCCGATGTCGGCTCCAGTAAAGGCAAAGTCGGTGTATTGCACCCCGATGACACAGGCGATGGTGAAGAGGGCGAAGAAGCCAATCATCACCAGTGAGAACTTCTCCACGATTTGATACTTGCCGCGAAAGATGAGCAGGGAAACGACAGGAGCCACCAGGCAGACCCAGATCCAGACGGCGACGCCCGGGAAAAGAATATGCAGAACGAGCCCGACCCCGCCGATGATTCCGCCAACCTGGAGGGGCTTGATCACCATCATGGCGAGCCATAGCCAGGTCGACCATGAGCCTTTCCCGATTCTCGGTCCGGGAAGTTTGTTGAGGGCTTCAAAGGTGGTTTCCCCCGAATGAATGGCGTGCTTGCCGAACTCCAGCTGCACGAAGACCTTAACGAGACAGCTCACCAGGATGACCCACATCGCGACGAATCCTGCTTTGGCTCCGAGGGCCGTAGTTGCGATCAGTTCTCCGGAGCCAACAATGGAGGCAGATAGAATAAAGCCGGGGCCGAGATACTTCGCCATTCCGGCGAAATTGGTCGGCGGTTCTTCGATTTGCGATTCGTCGCGTTCGTAAGGATTCATACAGGAAGCAGGGCGGTCGCAAGCGGACCAGCTGTCAGAGGAAAAAAATCAAACCGGGCTGTCTACTCAGCAGCGGGTGCGGGCTGGGTCGCAGGATCGGTGATCTGCGGCCAGTCGTCGGTGCGGAAGGGAATGACAGGAAGTCCTTCGCGGCTCATGAGGTTAGCGACCGGATTGTCAGCCCAGGCATAGCGCACGGCAACGGGGTTGGCCACTGCATCGCTGGTGACGATGACCTGATCTTTGCCCTTCAAGGTGCCTGTGGCAGGGTGCCAGGTTTTGTCTTCGCCAGCGACGGCAAAACCGACTGCCTCGCGAACGTCGAAGGTGTAGAGAGTGCTGCCGACATCCTGAAAAGTGAGAATGGCTTTGTTCCCTTCAATGGTCATTTCTTTAAAGGAAGGGCTGAGATAGGGGACGTCGATACCGTAGTCGCGAGCCAGGGCAATTCGTGCCAATCGCTTGGCGACAGTCTGCTTGTCACGCGGGTGGATGTCGCGTCCTTCGCCAACATCGTAAATGACGGCTTGACCTGTGTTAGGCAGAGCGAGTGTGTTGCTTTGAGCTTCGCGGAGCTCCGCCCAGTCGCTGTCACCGGGTTCGGCGACCTCATCGCGGAAGTCGGCGAGTTGCACCCAGTAGAACGGGAAGTCGCCCTGGCTCCATGCCTTGCGCCACTCCGTGATCATGAGTCCGAAAAGGTCGTCGTATTGGTAGGCGCGGCCTGCGTTGCTTTCGCCCTGGTACCAGATGGTGCCGCGGATGCCATATCCGATGATGGGATTGAGGACACCGGCCCAAAGGTTACCGGGACGGTGTTGACCAGCAAGGACATTGCGGGGCGCACGGGGCGCCGGCTTTCCTGCTTCTTTTGCAGCTGCCGCTTTCTCTTTCCAGGCCGCCATGGCTTTGTCGAAATCGAAGGTGGCTTCGGTCTTTTCCCATTCAGCGATGACTGCTTCGAAACGCTCATCTGCTTCGAGAACATCACGGGCAACCCATGCTTCTGCGGCGGAACCGCCCCAGGCATTATCGATCAAACCGATCGGAACGCCCAGCGTCTGGTGGAGTTGGCGTCCGAAGAGGTAACCCACCGCGGAAAACTGCCCAATGGTGTCAGGAGTGCAGATATCCCACTGGCCATCGAAGTCATCCTGGTTTTCCTGCGTTCCGACCTGGGGGACTGAGATGATTCGAATGTTAGGATAGTTGGCGGACATGATCTCGAGATCAGGATCATAGACCTGGCTCAGAGCCCACTGCATGTTCGATTGGCCGGAGCAGACCCAGACTTCACCAATAACGATGTTGGAGAGGGTGAGCGATTCGTCGCCGCTCTTGACCGTCATGTTGAGCGCATGGCTTGAGCCCTTCATCGGCTTCAGTTTGAGCATCCACTTACCCTCTTCATTGGCTTTGGTCTGGAGAGTGTGGCCTCCGAAGGTGACGGAAACTGTGGCGCCGGGATCAGCCCAGCCCCATACGGGATTCTCCTGGTCACGTTGCAGGACCATGTGGTGCCCGAAAAGCGATGGCAGGCGAAGTTCCGCCATTGCCTGGGTGGCAAAGAGGGAGAGGGTGAGTAACGAGAGGGCAGCGAAGCGATTCATGGAGCGGGTTGTAGAGGAAAGCCGACAGTTTCGCAACGGTATTTACCCAGCGTTTTCGCGGCGTTAAGAACGGCGGACGCGCTCCTCAGTCATCAAGATGAATGACCGCTTTGCGGAGCGAGGGGTCGTTGATCACGGATTCGAAACGACCGGGGACATCGGCGAGGTCGAGTCGGTGAGTGATCCACGGATCGGTATTGATGAGCCCGGACTCCATAGCGTTGATCACTTGGGTGAACTCAGCAGGAACCGCATTGCGGCTGGCCATGAGCGTCAACTCCCGCTTGTGGAAATTGGGATCATTGAACTCGGCTTCGCCCTGGAAAAGGCCTACGAAAACAATGCGGCCACCGTGTGCCGCGAGATCGAAGGTGGAGAGCATTGAGCCTCGATTGCCAGTGGCATCGAGGATAACGTCGGGGAGGTTTCCGCCAAAAGCTTCGCGAAGATCGTTTTCGAGACTCTTGCCGGGTTCCACCTTGAGAGTGTGCTGGACTCCAAAAGCTTCGCGACAGAATTGCAGACGGGCGTCATCGAGGTCTGCCACGGCGACGTTCCTGGTGCGGGTTTGAAGAAATGATAAGGTGCTGAGCCCGATGGGGCCGGTCCCGAGGATAAGCGCGTTATCGGCCTCGGAAGCGAGTGAGCGGTTCACGGCGTGACAGCCGATGCAGAGCATTTCAACGAGCGCGAGTTGATCCACCGTAGCCGAGCCCGCTTTGTGCAGCTTGTTAATGGGTACATTGATCTCGGGCCGCATCCCGCCGTCGGTGTGCACTCCGAGGACCTGGAGAGATTCGCAGCAGTTGGGTTTTCCCTTTTGCGAAGCCGGGGAAGTCGGGTCGTTCAGGTAGGGTTCCACCGTGACGATGTCTCCGACCTTGAGGTCAGATGCGCCGTTCAGAGAGACGATTTCTGCAGCCAGTTCGTGTCCGAGAATCCGGGGGTATTCAAAGAAGGGCTGCCTGCCGTGAAAGGCGTGAATGTCAGTGCCGCATACACCGATACGTCGGATCCTGATGCGCGCCGACCCCTCGTTCGGATCGGGAACATCTGCGGTATGAGTGTCGAAGCGTCCGGGTTGCTCGAGGCGAATCTCAGTTTGCATGGGAATAGAGAACCGTTGCGACGAGTTCAGTTGACGGGGCAGGGATTGATCGTCTCAAAGAAATCATTTCCCTTGTCGTCGACGAGAATGAAAGCGGGGAAGTTTTCCACATCGATTTTCCAGACCGCTTCCATGCCGAGTTCGGGGAAATCGAGCACTTCGACCTTCTTGATGTGATTCTGGGCGAGGATGGCAGCGGGGCCGCCAATGGAGCCGAGGTAGAAGCCGCCGTGTTCTTTGCACGAATCAGTCACCTGCTGGCTGCGGTTGCCCTTGGCGATCATGACCATGGACGCGCCGTGGGACTGGAAGAGACTGACGTAGGGATCCATCCGGCCGGCTGTAGTCGGGCCGAATGATCCGCTGGCCATGCCTTCAGGCTTCTTGGCCGGGCCAGCGTAGTAAACGGGATAGTCCTTAAAGTACTGGGGGAGCTCTTTTCCGCTCTCCAGCATTTCACGCAGTTTGGCGTGGGCGATGTCGCGAGCCACGATGATCGTTCCGGTGAGCTCAAGTGCGGTAGTGACAGGATACTTGGAGAGGGTCTTGAGCGTCTCCTCCATACCCTCGTTCAAGTCGACAGGGACGCCATGGAACTGATGGTCACGCCACTTCTCAGGAATGTATTGTCCGGGATTGGTCTCGAGCTGCTCGACGAAGAGTCCTTCGCGAGTGATCTTTGCCTTTGCCTGCCGATCGGCAGAACAGCTTACGCCAAGCCCAACGGGGCAGCTGGCACCATGGCGGGGCAGACGGATGACGCGAACGTCGAGGGCGAAATACTTGCCGCCGAACTGGGCTCCAATGCCGACGGCGCGAGCGTTCTTGAGAAGCTTCTCTTCCATCTCGCGGTCGCGAAACGCCTGGCCAAATTCGCCGCCGGTTTCTGGAAGCTCATCGTAGTAGCGGGTCGAGGCAAGCTTGACTGCTTTGAGGGTGGCCTCAGCGCTGGTGCCCCCTACGACAAAAGCCATGTGGTAGGGAGGGCAGGCGGAGGTTCCAAGCGTGGCCATCTTGGCGACGGCCCAGTCGACGAAGCGCTTCTCTTCAAGCAGCGCCTTGGTCTCCTGGTAGAGAAAGGTCTTGTTGGCCGAGCCTCCGCCCTTCGCCATGAACTGGAAGTGATACTCGTCTCCGTCAGTCGCATAGAGATCGATCTGGGCGGGGAGGTTGTTGCGGGTGTTCTTTTCGTCGAAAAGCGTGAGAGGTGTCATCTGCGAGTAGCGCAGGTTTTCCTCGTCGTAGGTTTTCCAGACGCCTGTGGCGAGCGCGGCTTCATCACCTCCACCAGTCCAGACGTTCTGCCCCTTCTTGCCCATGACGATTGCAGTGCCGGTGTCCTGGCACATGGGGAGAATGCCGCGGGCGGCAATCTCGGCATTGCGCAGCAGAGTCAGGGCCACCATGCGGTCGTTGTCGGTGGCTTCTTCGTCATCGAGAATAGAGGCGACCTGCTTGAGGTGTTCCGTACGGAGCATGAAGGAGAGATCCTTCATCGCTTCATTGGCCAGGCGGGTGAGGGCTTCAGGGGATACCTTGAGGATCTCTTTTCCCTCAAACTCGGTTACTTCGACCCCGTCTGAGGTGATGTGACGGTATTCCGTCTTGTCAGGTCCAAGGGGGAAAGGCTTGTGGTATTCGAAGTCACTCATGGCACGGGAAATTAGACGCGTCAGGTCACCTAGACCTAACGCGGCATGTTCCCATGGGGATGCGGTTTTGCAAATACCCAGACGGGGAAATTATCTGGGATCCCGCGGCGCGTCCGGATCAGCGATGTGGACCCAGGTATGGACGTGAGGATCGCCCCGAAAGTACCAGACCATGTGCGGTCCTTCGAGTTTCCAGTTGTCCCAGACCTCGTCACCGCCAATGTCCGCATCGTTGTAGAAGGAAAGATGCAGGTCATCGAATCCTGCTTTTTCGATGAGTTTCATCGACTCGGCCCGATCCTCTTCCCGAAAAGGCATGAGCAGATCTTCGAGGACCTTCTTAACCCCGTCGACCTGATCGGAAGTCATGTCTGAGACAGAGAGTCCGGGAAGGTTTTCGGCGTTTTTCTTGAGGCGAATCGTAGAGGAATTGTCGCCCGGTGATTTTGAAAGCAGGGCAGCTTCCCGTTGTTTGCCGTCGAGCATCTGGTAAACCTGGTTCGCGCTTTTGGCCTGATACCAGTAGGCGTTTCCTTTGTGCTCCGGTCCTTCGTTAAACGATTCGGCAGCATGCCCATAGAAGATGGGGCCTCCGAAGGCTTTGCCTTTGACCGAGTCTCCGTCGACGCGACGAGTGCAGTGACGCCCGGTCAGAACAAACTGGAATTCACCGGTGCCGGGTTCGCCAAAAATCGCAACCGAACTGTCGCCGAAGCCACGCTTGCCACTGTCGTGTTCGACCTGGCCAATGACCTGGTCTGCGTATTCCTCGCTGTGAGCTTTGAGAAAAATTTCGCGAACCATCGCGTTCTGGTCATCGTCGAGGAAGTTGCCAATGCGCTGTTCCGTGATGTGCCAGTTGTTTGAGATCTTGGTTCGAAGCCCGTGGTTGAATGGGAATACGAGGGCTTCGCGCTGGGCATCATTTAACGAATCGTAGAGCGTTTTGACCAGCGTCTCTGACGTGGCGGGAGCTTCCGCCTTGGCCGCTTGCGAAATGAGTGGGGAGGAGGTGGCAAGGGCTGCTCCGGAGAGGACGGAGTTTCTGAGGAATGAACGTCGATCAGTCATGTTGAGTGGGGGCTTGGGGGGATGGATCAGTTCAGGCTGTCGAGGAAAGTGGTCAGGTGAATCAGATCGGAGACGCTCAGGATGTCATTGAATCCGGGCATGGGAGAATTCTCGGCCTTGAGCTTGTCACCCAGTGTGATCATCACCTTTCGATATTCCTCGGAAACCGTGTGGTTCGGATTGAGGATGGACTTGGCAAACGTGTCCCGCGACCATCCTGCATGTTTTTTAACCCCGAGCTCGATGAAAAGTTCCTGGCTGAGATCGGATTGGGGAAGGGAAATGTCTCCGGCGGTGTGGCACTGGTAACAGCCTTTATCGACAAAGAGCGTCTTACCGGCGTTAACTTTGCCTTTCGGGATAACTCGAGCTTCGTCAGCTGCGGCCAGTGAGAAGGAGGTGATAAAGGAAAGAAGGAGTGCTGCTTTCAAGTACATGGGTAAATAACTTCGATCCGATCATACCTGAAAGGGTGGAAATGTGTAAACGCCGATCTCTGACCCAATCGCGCCGCGTCCGTGGCAGTGTTAGTATGGGAGGACTTCAGGAACCCGCTGGGAAGCCGGAATCGGGCCGATCCGATTGCGGAGACTCACACCCCATTCAGGCCCAAGCTCGCCTGCTTCCCACTCCGGCGACGGAAGGTCGGCGAACTCATCGCGAGTCATGGTGACTGCGGCCGCAACGGGAGCGCCATCAAGTTGCAGTCCTTCGAGTTCGATCATCCCCGGGGCTCCTCGCCCATCATAGAGCGGGGCGATTAATTCAATGCTCTGATCACAGCTGAGATCGACGACCCAGTCGGTGGCGTATTCTGCCGAGTTGACGGTGGCTTCATCGAAGGGGAAACCGAGGTTTTCGATCAGGTCATACTTGGTGTAGTCGGCTCCTGAAATCCGGTTGGGAGTGAATCGCATCAGGGACGGGGAGGCAGTCATGGTAGTGGCCTTGAAGCGGAAGGCGAGAAGACCGTTTTCTCTCAGGAAGGCAGCATGGCCGAGCCGGCTGCATGGGTTTTCGTAGATGAACGCATCGGTTCCGGCGGACAGACCTCTCATTCGGCCGTGCTCGTCGAAGCTGACATTAAAAACACAGCCCGGCTTCAGCACTCCGAGAATGTTCGCTGAATTGCCGGTCCCGGACAGGGTGTGGTTCGGGTTGGATGGCGATGAGATGAGCCTCCGTTCTTTGAGGCGTATTCCTTTGTCCCAGTCATCCATGGACAGGTCGTGAAAGGGGTATCCAATTGCGATGGCATCGGGATTCGCATAGACGACGAAATTCACTTTCCAGCCTTCCAAACCCGCTGCCTCAGCAGATGCTACCCTGGCGGTGTAGCGACGGGCGTTTTCGTAGGGATCCTGCGGTGGGAGTGGCCAGCTCGTAGTTTCGGCGAGATCAACTGACTCCTTGTAGACATCGACGATGATGTTTTCGCCTGTGTCAGGGTGGATCGCGGGTAGGGACTGAACCAGTTCGGGGAGAGGGGGGAGTATCTCCTGCCCGACGGGATTGAACCATACCGGAGGCTTTTGGGAGTCGTAGTAGGCTTCAAGAGCTTCCGCAGTGATGTAATAGCGGTCGCCTCCGGCCTCGACGAATGCAGAGGCCTTGAAGGCGGGGGCATCGGAAATGTGGCCGACGACCACGGCGTTACTTTCGGGGGCGCCCATGAGAGTGATCCCCTCCGGCGCGTTGATCGTTACGGCGGAATCGAATCGTCGCATTTGATTCTCCCAGGCGGGAAATTCAAGCGCAAGAGCGATTCCGGCAGCAGGGCAGAGCCAGCCAAGAGTAAGAGCGATGAATCGAGCCATTGCCCCCAAGAGAAACGAAGAATACGCGTTTTGTAAAAGGTCTTTGTGAGAAATGAGACTCTGGAAGAATCCGGTGTCACTTGCATTGGGAGGCTTCCGAGGTGAGGATCCGCGCGGTTCATGAGCCTTGATCTCAAACACTCCCTGATAGACCGGCTGCGTCTCGCCTCACTGCTGGACGGAATTTCCTACATCATTCTGCTTGGTATCGCGATGCCCCTGAAGTACGTCGCTGACATGCCGATGGCGGTGAGGATTGTAGGGTCAGCTCACGGATTTCTCTGGATCGCACTTTGCCTTTTTCTCTTCCTCGCCCTGGTGAAGAAGAAGCTTTCGTTTGGTTGGTGCGTGATTGTCTTTGTCGGCGCCTTAATCCCGTTTATGCCATTCTGGCTTGATCACAAGCTGAAGGCTAAGAAGGAGTCCCAGGTGGATCAGAATGCGATTGAGGCTCCGACACCCACGAACGAGAAATCGTAGAGATTGCCATCCCCTGCAAGTTGAGCGGGATTGCTGTCGATCGCGAATGTCTGGGCAATATAGCCCTCGATGGCAAAGTTTTCGCTGATCGCATAAGCAGCAATGAGCTGCAAAAGGACGTGGTTGGCACCGTTGTGGCCGTCCGCGATATATCCGTCGTTGTATCCAAAGATAGCGGTAGGAACGATGACGAACTGATCGGTAATGAAGAATTCACGGGCGATGGAGAGTTCGGCAAAATAGCCACCCGCTGCATCAGAGTAGTAGGCATCCAAAGCGGGAGTCCAGCCAAAGATGGCATCCGGGACAGCGATACCCCCTCCGACCTCATTGTCCTGATCATTGTCGGACATGAACTGGAGATGCATGTAGCTGACATAAGCTTCGACCGGGCCAAGCTCGAAGCTATACTCGACGAAATAGTTTTGCTCCTGGTAGTCAGCTTCCGGACTGTGGGAGAGCCAGGCCCCTACTAAAAAACCGGCGTATTCGCCCTCGAGGGTAAAACCGTAGAGGCTGTCTCCGACAAGCATGTCGCGACCTTCGAGAACGTACCTGCTGTCCCAGGTTCCAATGGCGGCAAAGCCGGGGCCTTCCGGGGTTGATTCAATTACTTCCTTTTCGACTGGCTCGTATTCGGTTCCTCCGTTGACGATGGGCGTCAGGCCGAGGATAGCGAGGCTGAGGGCGCAGAGATTGAGTTTCATAGCGGTTCGGTGGGTTAATTTAGTTGGTGGAAAGTTCAGGGTCTTGCAAGTCGCAAGATCGTCTAAGTCGTTTTGTCACAATTCCTTCAAGTGGGCTGAATAACCAGGCAAGCGCGAAGAGGAGTCCTGCAGCAAAGGCGATCATTCCGGATGTGGATGTGGAGGATGTTTGGCCAAACCAGGTTGGGATAACAATGGCCGAAAGGTGACCGATGATGGCGGAAAGAGCTGCGGTTGCAGTCGCGATTACTAACATAGGTACCATACGGTGGGTCAGGAGGAGGGCTGTCGCAGGTGGAACGATCAGCATGGCGATCACAATGATGCTGCCGACCGATTCAAACGCCGCCACGGTTGTCACTGCCACCATGGTCATGAGGAGGTAGTGGAGAAATTGTGAGGAATATCCAAGCGTGTCCGCCAGGTCCGGATCGAATGCACTCAGTTTCAGTTCCTTGAAGAGAACAATGATGATTGCCAGGTTGAGCAGAAGCACGCTCCCGTTGACGATGACAGCTCTCGGAATGAAGAGGTTACCGATCGCTACTGTATCCAGCGGTGTGAACTCGATGGAGCCGTGGAGGACGCAATCGGGATCGATATCAACGTTGTCGGCGGCTTGTCGAATCAGGAGGAGTCCGACTGCAAAGAGCGTAGTGAAGACGATGCCCATGGCGGCGCCCCGGTCCACATTTCCAAGTTTGCTGATCCACTGAGTGAAGACGGCAGTGAGAACACCGGCCGCGGCGGCTCCGATGAACATGGGAACGCTGGCCCGGGTTCCTGTGATGATGAAAGCGATGGCGAGCCCCGGGAGAACAGCGTGGCTGATGGCATCACCCATCATGCTCATTTTTCTGAGCACGAGGAAACAACCCGGTAGCGCACAGGCGACAGCGCAGAGAATGCCGACGACTACAATCCAGGTATCTGTTGAGGTCCAGTTCACGCTTCGGCAGGGGGTTCAGTTTGAATCAAATGCGGGCTGGCCGGGACGGGAACGGTGAGTTCGCGCTCGTCGATTTCAGTTTCCAGGTCAGCTTCGAGCTCGCTGACGAGTTCAGCTCCGAGGATGTGTTCCACGAGATCGGCATCCCGGTCGACATGGCTGGGAGCGATATCGGCATACTTGATGAGATAGCGTTCCCAAAGCCGGTGGTTTCGAGTGATGCGGGCCGCTTCACCAAAGCCGGGTTCCGATAGCCGAAGAAAACCCGATCCGGCAGGTTCGAGGTGATCCTCTCTTCGCGCAATTCGCACGATCCGCTTCAACTGGCGGTGCGACCAGGCCCGCTTCAACTGGAGCGCCTCAGTAGGAAAGGGGGTGTTTCTCACTTCGTCATCACCGGCCAGCGACTCAAGGATTTCGTAGGCGGCGCGGAGGAGGTGCTGCCTGTCGACCTTGCGGCGGAGATGGGAATGGCGGGCAATTCGGGGAAACACGCCACGCGCGGGAGCGAAGAGCATGCTGATGAGGAAAACAACTGCGGCAACAAGGACAATGACGGCTCCTGCCGGAAGCTTGGGCGTCAGGGCGCTGATGGAAGCTCCCAGCCACCCGCTTACGCCTCCGATGATGGCGGAGAGAAGGAGCATGGGGAGAAGCCGGTTGGTCCAGAATCGGGCTGCGGTTGGCGGCGTGATCAGGAACGCGATAACGAGGATCAGGCCAACCGCTTGCAGGCCAATCACAGTCACTGCCGTGACCAGTGCGAGAAGGGCAATATCGAGCCAAAGTGTTGGCCATCCCTGGGAAGAAGCGAACCCGTCGTCGAAGCAGAGGAGCAGGAACTCCTTCAAAAGGGCCAGCGAAACGAGCGAGGCGATTCCTGCCACGGCCGCGATGATGATGAAGTCGGACTGAATCATCGACGCCGTCTTCCCGTAGATGAACGACTCGAGTCCGGCGGCATTTCCCCCGGGCACACGAGATACCATGGCGAGCGCGGCGACGCCGATACCGAAAAAGACGCTGAGAACAAATCCCATTGCCACGTCGTCTCGAAGTCGGGTCGTGTTGCGGATGAGCAGCATGGTTGCGATTCCCGCGATACCGGAGATGGTCGCCCCCAGCAAAAGGCCGGGTAGGGATTTGCCGTCTCCCCCAAGAGCCACCATGATAGCAAAAGCGATCGTTACCCCGGGCAGGGTGGCGTGAGAGAGAGCGTCTCCCATCAGCGAGCGCTTTCGCAACAGGAGGAAAGATCCGACAAGGCCGGCCGCGATCCCGAGCAGGGTCGTGCTCAACACCACGAGGCGGGTGTTGTAGTTCTGCAAAAACAGAACTTCGACGATATCTCCCCAGTTCGGCATTATTCGATGGAGTGACGAAGCGCTTCGGCGGCCTTTTCCAGGAGGCTCAACTTACCGCCGTAGGTTTTCTGCAGATTCTCGCGGGTGAAGGTCTCTTCAGCGGGGCCGGATGCGACGACCCTCATGTTGAGTAGAACGAGCCAGTCAAAGTAGTTGGTAACCGTGGCAAGATCGTGGTGAACCACGAGGCAGGTTTTGCCGCGTTCGCTGAGGGAGCGCAACAGGGTGACAATAGCCTCTTCCGTGGCTGCGTCGACGGCGGCAAAAGGTTCGTCCATCAGGTAGAGCTCTGCATCCTGCATGAGGGCGCGGGCAAGAAACACACGCTGCTGCTGCCCGCCGGAAAGCTGACTGATTTGCCGGTTGGCGAGGTGGGCGATTCCCACCTGATCCAATGCGTCGCGAGCGCGATCATTTTCTTTCCTGGAAACCCGGCGGAACCAGCCAAGTCGACGGTAGGAACCCATCGCGACCACGTCCAAGGCAGTTACGGGGAAATCCCAGTCAACACTCTCACGTTGAGGGACATAAGCCACAAGTTGGCGAGCCTTGCGATACGGTTTTCCGTAGATGTGAGCCCACCCCGAGGTTTTGGGGATGAGATCGAGGCATGCCTTGAGAAGCGTGCTCTTCCCGGCGCCGTTCGGGCCGACGATTCCAACCAGTTTTCCCTCGGGAATGTTCAACTCGACATCCCATAGCACGGGTTTGCGATGATAGGCGACCGTGAGGTCGTGAATCGCTAACGGAACCTCAGGCGGATGCTCCGGCCTGGGCTCCGTCGACTTCGGAGGGAAAGTGGATTGTGATTTGAGGGATTCGGAATGCATGGAAGCGAGTCTTACTCGGAGTGTTCCTCCAGCTTGCCATTGAGTCCGGCAGCCGGAGCTTCACCGCCAAGGGCGCGTGCGATCGTTGTCACATTGTGGTCAATCATGCCGAGGTAAGTGCCTTGATAGGTCCCGGCTTCGCCCATGGCATCAGAGAACAGTTCACCGCCAATGACAACGGTGTGCTCCTTGGCAGCCGCTCCCTCGATCAGGGCTTTGATGTTCTTGTCGGAGACGGAGCTCTCGACAAACACAGCGGGTATGTTGTTTTCGACGAGGTAGCTGACCAGATCTTCGATGTCCTTGACGCCCGCTTCCGATTCGGTGCTGAGCCCCTGGATTCCGAGAACTTCAAGGCCGTAGGCTCGGGCCATATAGCCGAAGGCATCATGGGCGGTCACGAGGACTCTCTGGGATTCTGGAATCGAGGTGATCTTTTCCTTGGCGTAAGCATCAAGGGCTTCGAGCTCCGCGATGTAGGCCGAAGCATTTTCCCGGTAGTCGGAGGCGTTGGCGGTGTCAAACTCGCTGAGTGCTGAAGCCACTACCTTGACGGCTTTGATCCACCCTTGAACGTCCATCCAGACATGGGGATCCTGGTGGTCCTCTTCGTCGGTCAGGATGTAGTCGCTGTCGTTGAGGATTTCCTCGGTCACAGCGTAAACCGGCTTACCTGACCGGGCGAGGCGAACGAGGATGTCGCCCATCTTGCCCTCCAGCATAAGACCGTTGTAGAAGACCACATCGGCCGACTGCATGGTTTTAACGTCGGTGCTGGTCGGTTTGTAAAGGTGGGGGTCAACTCCTTCACCGATGATCCCCGAAACTGCTGCATGGTCTCCGGCAACTACAGACACGATGTCAGCGATCATGCCAACAGTGGCTGAAATTTGATAGGGGCCGTCCGGCCCGGAGGCGTCGGATTCCTGCTTTCCGCAAGAGGCAAGAAAGCAAGCAGCAGCGGCGAGAAGAAGGGCGATTTGTTTGAAGCGGTACATGATTGGGTTCTCAAGTTGTTGTGATTGAGTAATCATCGAACATTATCTTGAGCGGTCAAGATAAAATGTTTGATTGGTTTGAAATTTGAGTTAGATTGGCTCCCCATGGCTACCAGCACCGTAGAAAACTACCTAAAAGCCGTCCTCAGGCAGGAAGAGGCGACCGGGTCAACGACGGTAGGGGAGGTTGCAAAGGAGCTGGCGGTCACTCCGGGGACGGTAACGACGATGATGAAACACCTCGACGAGGAAAAACTTGTCGATTACCAGCCCAGAAAAAGCCTCAGCCTGACTCTTGAAGGACGTTCTGCCGCTCTGAAGGTCGTTCGTCGACACCGCTTGATCGAACTCTTCCTTGTTCAGATCATGGGATTGGATTGGTCAGAGGTGCATGAGGAGGCGGAAATCCTCGAGCACGTCATTTCCGACCGCCTGCTGGATCGCATTGATGTGATGCTGGGTGAGCCGACTCACGATCCACATGGCGACCCCATTCCCGACCGGGATGGTAACCTGGCTCAGGTGGAAGCGACGCCATTGGATGAAGCTGAGGGAGGAAACTATCGCATTGTCAGGGTGTCCGATGACGACTCCGATCTGCTCGGATGGCTTGATGAAAACGGGCTGACCATAGGGGAGGAGTTCGCTCTGGCTCACCCCAACCGGGCCGCGGGAGTCCTCGAAATTTCGCGGAGCACCGGCGCGAAGGTTCAGTTGGGGGTTCAGGCGGCCGGCCAGGTATTTGTTGAAGCCATCAGCGCTTAGGCGGAAGCGGGGATTAATCCCGATTTTCCGGATCAAGGCTTCTGTTTTCCTGGGCGAAACGTATGGTTGGGCTCATTTACTTTATGAAAGCCGTTCAGTTTCAGCCCGGAGTTCCCTTGGATCAGCCCGACGCGGCTATTGACGCCGAACTCCCAAAACCCCGGCCAAGCGGTCATGATGTTTTGGTGGAAGTTGAAGCCGTGGGACTTAACCCGGTTGATACCAAGGTTCGTCCCGGCCCGGACGGAGAGCCGATGGTCCTCGGTTATGATGCTGCCGGGACCGTTGTTGAAGTGGGGGATCAGGTTGGATTTCTGAAGGTCGGTGATCCGGTTTTCTACGCCGGTAGCGTTACCAGGCCGGGAACGAATTCACAGTATCACCTGGTCGACGAGCGAATCACTGCCGTTCGCCCCGGTTCGCTCGATGCGGCGGCCAGTGCGGCATTGCCTCTCACTTCGCTGACCGCCTGGGAATCTCTCTTTGAAAGACTCGGCATTGATCGTGATGGTGCTGATTCCGGCAAATCTCTTCTCATTATCGGGGGTGCCGGAGGTGTTGGCTCGATTGGAATTCAGCTGGCTAAGCTGGCAGGCTTAACGGTGATTGCCACCGCATCCCGCGAAGAAAGCGAGAAATGGTGTCGGGACCTGGGGGCGGATTTTGTCGTCAATCACCGCGAAGCTCTCGCTCCGCAGCTTCAGGAAATCGGGCATGAAACGGTCAACTTCATTGCGAATTACAACAACACCGATGCCTACTGGGAGCTCATGGGCGAGGTGGTGGCGCCGCTGGGCGGGATTGTCTTGATTGTGGAACCTTCGGGGCCCGTTGATTTCGGCGGCCCGCTCAAGAGCAAGAGCGTTCGGGTTTCATGGGAATTCATGTTCACCCGTTCGATGTTTGGAACGGAAGACATTGCGGCGCAGCACGAAATTCTGAAGGCAGTGGCAGAAATGATTGATGCCGGTAAGATTCGTACAACTGCCAATGGCGTCCTCGGGCAGATCACAGCAGACAATATGGTGAAAGGGCACACCCTGATTGAGTCAGGAAGTTCGATTGGGAAGATGGTGCTTGAGGGATGGCCGGAGTAAGGAAGTGTGTCGCTCATCTCTCAGGTGAGGATGTCGCCGGAATCTTTAAGGGTTGATAAGGATTTTTCCTTGCGAATGTGCGGATTTACACCACTGTAGACGCCCTTTCCGTTCAAGGATTTCAGGACAGATGTCTGAGTGGTTTAAGGAGCACGCTTGGAAAGCGTGTGTAGGGGAAACTCTACCGTGGGTTCGAATCCCACTCTGTCCGCCATTAAAATACTCCAGCCCCAGCGTAGCGGGGCTGGAGTATTTTAATTTACGGCAAGGGGTTCGAACGCAGTTCGATTCGTAGCGAGCTCCGAGCGAGCGGAGAAAGACAGAGCGCAGCGAAGTCATTCCCACTCTGTTCGCCATTTTTGCTAATCGAGGCCAAAGTGTTCTACGAATTTACCGTCAGGGGTGTAGTTGTCCTCAGGAACGCCGAAGAAGTCGATGACGATCAGGCGTATACGCTCATCAATTTCAGATTGAATCACCGGTAGGCCCTTGGCGGCTCGAAACTCGGCCACACCCTCTGCGAGCAGGTTTGGAGTCGTGAAATAGATGGCACGGCTGTCTGGAATGGCGATATCGAATTCCTCTTCGACGGCCATGATGAGCTCAACGGTGTCCAGCCCCATGACCTTAGCCTTTCACTTTCTCCTTCAATAGATCGCGGATTTCTCGAAGGAGGTCATTGGTCTCCGCCAAATCCGAACCTCCAGAGATCACGGCGGGTGCCGGGTCGATGTTAGCCGTAGAGGCTTGCCCGCTTACGAGTTTGTCCTTCTGGGTGAGAACAGCGTCTCGAAAGGGCTGAGGATCAACGATACCCGGAAGTGAGACAAGGGCACCGGGAGCGGAACTGCCGGCGGTTTCAATCGTGATATTCTCAATCCCGAAAGCACGCATGATGGGGCCCTGGGAAGCTCCAAGGTCGGTAATCTTGTCCAGTGGGATGGTTTTTTCGACCTTGAAGAGAATGCCGCGTTTCACCCTCAGGGTCTTTTCGGTCAAAATGCATTCGAGACTTCGCAGATATCGACCGGATAGAATCAGTGAGATGGGGATCCAAATCGGCAAAAAGAGGATGCCAATGATGGTGGCGGCAAATCCTAGGGTGCTGCTCAAAACCATGTAGGGCTTCACTTTGGGGCTGAATTCGGCTTTTCGAATGGCGGTTTCCTCTCTCATAGAGCTGAAAATGCCGCGTTTTGAGGATTCTGCCGACTACAAAAACGGCCCTGAATTCCACGATCCCCGCCGCTCCAATTCCTCGAAAAAAGGTTTGTCGAACCGAAATTTTTCTGTAGCCTCCCGAATCAGGAACGTTTTACGACCGCTATGAAGAAAGGAATTTCTATCTTTTTCGCTGCTTCTTTCCTGCTTTGCTCGCTTTCCGAAGCTGGCTGGCGTTGGGACAAGGAAGCTTACCAAGCTGCTAAGAACCCCATGGTCGAGCAGCGTGTGACCAGCCCCAGCTACTGCTATGACGAGGGTTGGGAGTTCAGCCTCTTCGTGACTGGCAACTGGCCGGACGATCCGCTTTTTGATTCCAAGTTTGGTGGCGGTGGCTCTCTTGCCTATTTCTTCGGCCACAACCTCGGTATCGAAGCCAGCTACATTGCTCACGGTTCCGGCATTGCCAACCAGATGGGTCTGATTGACCTCGTTTATCGTTTCCCGCTCGGTGGTGAGTGCTGCTCCAACATTGCTCCCTACATTATGGGTGGCTGGGGTTTTGTTGCCTCCGGTCAGAATGAGTCGCTCTGGAATGCCGGCGTTGGTATCGACTTCCGCAACGAAGGTTGGGGCTGCATGGGCCTCTTCACCGACTTCAGCTGGAACTTCGTTGACGCACCTTTCGGTGACTTCACCCTGCTTCGTGCGGGTATGCGCATGCCGTTCTAAGGCTGCCTGAAATACAATTTCCGAAAACCCGGCGTGGACTTGTTCGCGCCGGGTTTTTTTGTGTTCAGGCAGGGGCGTGATCTGGCAGGGTCGGCATGGTATGGGTAAGGGATTCGCGACTGGGTGTTTCTTCATCGTGCTGCTGGCTTGCTCCCGTCTTAGCGGTCAGGAGGAGGCGAACGAAATCGCTGGAAGTGATCAGGTCGCCGAAGTGATGCGGACTTTTGAGGGGCGCGGCACGATGGCAGATGGATCTGAACCGACGCCTCCGACCGAAGCGCTCAAGCGCTTGCGACCCCGTGATGACATCGCGATTGAACTGGTTCTCTCGGAACCACAGATCGAACAACCGCTCTCGCTGGCGTGGGATTCACGCGGACGGCTGTGGGTGGTCCAGTACCGGCAATACCAGTTTCCGGCCGGGCTCAAGATCATCGAATACGACAATCACCTCCGCGCCCGTTTTGACAAGGTGCCTGCACCGCCTCCGGTAGGTGAGCCGGGAGCTGATGTGATCTCCGTGTTTGAGGACACTGATGGCGACGGGACCCTGGATTCAAAAAAAGATGTCATCACCGGTCTCAATATTGCCACCTCAGTCGCCATCGGTGCGGGAGGGCTCTGGGTGGCGAATCCTCCCTACCTTCTCTTTTATCCTGACAGTGACGGCGACGACATCCCTGACAGTGATCCTATTGTGAAACTGGCGGGATTCGGACTCGAGGACACTCATTCGGTGATGAACAGCCTGACTTGGGGGCCGGATGGTTGGCTCTATGGTGCCAACGGAAGTACGACGACGGGTAAAGTGGAGAACCCAGCGAACGGTGAGGTAGTTGAATGGCTCGGCCAGATGATCTGGCGGTTTCATCCGGAAACTGAGGAGTTCGAAATCTACGCAGAAGGGGGAGGTAACACCTTCAGTCTGGATATCGATGCTAAGGGTCACGTCTTTTCCGGAACCAACAATGGCAAGACCAGGGGGATGTTTTACCCGCAGGGAAGCTACGGAAAGAAATCGTGGGGCAAGCACGGGCCGCTGACTAATCCCTATGCGTTCGGCTATTTTCATCACATGGCTCACGATGGAGACGACCGGCGATTCGCGCAGGCCTTCACGATTGAGGAAGGAGGCTTGTTTGAAGCAGATTCAGCAGGGCGGATCATTGCACCGAATTCCCTGCACAACGTGGTTTGGTCGAGTCGGCTCGAGAGAAACGGTTCGACCTATCAAACGATTGATGAAACCAACCTCGTCGAGACGGACGATCGTTGGTTCCGCCCGGTCTACGCCGGCCTGGGGCCGGACGGCGCTGTCTATCTTGCCGATTGGTATGACACCCGTTTGAGTCATGTCAGTCCGATTGATGACTGGCACAAGTCGAGCGGGCGTGTCTACCGGTTGCTACCTGAAGGGGTAAATGCCGAGTATGTGGAGGGTGACCTGCGCGACAAGTCGGCGGATGAACTGGTTGATTTGTTCTCTCATCCAAACCGGTCGGTGAGAAGACGTGCTTTGCTCGAGTTGGGGTGGAGTCACGATCAAAGCATCACACCGCGACTTGAAGCTCTCGTGGAGGAGAATTTAGGGCAGGTCTCACTAGAGGCGCTATGGGCTTTGAACCTGCTGGGGGCACTGGATGATGAACGGTTGGCAGGATGGCTCACCCACGATGATCCTGACATTCGCCGATGGTGTGTGCGATTGGCCGGTGACAGGCGGTCTTCAGCAGAGGTTTTGAAAGAGCCGTTGAAGTGCCTTTCAGAGGTGGAACCGGATATCCAGGTGAGAGTACAACTGGCGGCGTCCGCCAAGCGGTTTCCGACTGGTCTGGCGTTGCCCGTCATCGATGGACTGCTTCAGCACGATGATGATCTCGAGGATTTGCATCAGCCGCTGATGATCTGGTGGGCTCTGGAAGCTCACGCCGGACCGGGGCGCGATGAACTTCTCAAATGGGTTGAAGAAAGTGTTGCGTGGGATCGGGTGCTCTTTCGAAACGAAATGGCAGGTCGACTGATGCGCCGTTACGCGATGGCAGGGAAACCGCAAGATCTCACCAGTTGCGAACGACTTCTTGCAACAGCTCCCGATGAAAAAGCAAAGAGCGACCTGTTGGATGCTTTGCAGTTGGCCTACGAGGGGGTGACGATGCCCGAATTGCCGGATGGACTCTCGCAGGCACTGGAAGCATACGCTACTGACCTTGGCGAAAACGGTCTCGTGATCCGATTGCGCAACGGGGACAAAGAAGCGATTCCGGATGCATTGAAAGCGGTGACGAACAGTTCGTTGCCTACCGGGGTTCGAACCGAACTGATACGTCAACTGGGCGAAGTCGACGGTGTTGATGTGGTCCCGACTCTCTTCAAACTTTTCGGCGTCGATGAAGCGAGCGCGGTGAAGCGCGTGGCGCTGCAAACCCTGGCCAGGTTTGACGATGTGAGGGTAGCGGAAGGAATCATCAAGCGATATGGTTCCACGTTGCCCGCGGAACACGGTATTCGCAGCACAGCAGAGCTCGTTCTCGCCAGTCGCCCAAATTGGGCCGCCATGATGATGGATCAGGTCGATCGGGCGGTGATCAAGGATCGTGATGTCTCACCGGATGTGGTCATGCTCCTGATGCAGCACGGTGAACCGGAGTTGGCCGGGCGTGTTCAAAAGCATTGGCCGGGGATCGTCGCGGGCGGAGGGGGCGTTGATCTCGCGGCTGAGTCCGAACGGATTAAGGGAATTCTGGCAAAAGAAACTGGCGACGCCGTTGGTGGAAAAGCCATTTTTACGACACGCTGCAGTGCCTGCCATCAGTTGTTCGGGGAAGGAAAAAATATTGGTCCCGACCTGACCGGCTACGAACGTCAGAATCTCGATTTCTGGATCCACGCTATGGTCAATCCGAGCCTGGAATTGCGTGAAGGATACTTGAACTATGTCGCTACGATGAACGATGGACGCACCGTGATGGGGCTGATGCAGGACCAGAGTCCAAAGACAGTTTCCCTTCGTGATCTCAACGGGCAGGTCCAGGTATTGAACCGCGGTGAGATGAAGAGCCTGTCAGCGTCTCCGATCTCACTGATGCCTCCGGCCTTGCTCAATGGACTGGATGAGACAGAGCTTCGCGATTTCTTTGCTTACCTGATGAAGCAGCAGTGATTAGTCCGGCAATTCGCTGATGGGAGTTGCCCCGGGGGCATCGTTCTGTTCGTTGATGAGATCAATGCCTGCCTGGACTTTTTCCTCCATATCAGCCGTGAGGGAGGTCACGGCTCCGCGGAGTTTTCCTCCCGCTTGTTCGAGGTATTCGGTGACATCGAGAGGTGCGTGGATATGAGCATAGCCACGTCTCGGCCCGGTTCGAGGCATGAGTCGGGAATAGAAGTCTTCAGCGATGCGTTCTACCGTTTCTTCGAAGCGGTCTACGGTGGGTTGGTCGAAAAGATAGGGTGTCAGGTAGCCATGAATGCGGAAGGCAAGGATGGCCTTGTCAGCCAGCGCGTTGATATCTTCGCGAACCGGTGCGTCGGAGTCACTGGTTTTGATCTGATGAATCGTTGAGCGGATACGACGAATGCGTTCGACGAGTGGCTGGTCCGGTTTGGCCTCCAGTTCGAGGTCCGACTCGAGACTGGACACGAGATTCTCTGCGAAGGCGCTCAGTGCTCCGGCTAATTCCCCGGGGTTGGCGTCAACGTTGCCGCCCAATCCATGGCTGGCCAGGTAGTCAGAGACAATATGTGCGCCAAGGCTGGTCACAGCGCCGATAGGATCAACTCCGGGAGTGTAGGTATGGCCGCTGTCCTTGCCGAGTTGAACGAGTCGTTCGGTGACGGTCTGTCGAGGCAGGGTCAGGTGAGAAAACTTGAGGCTGATCGGGATGACCTTCACCGGCGTCTCCTTGAGCTTCTTTTGCGCTTGAAGGGCGATGAATGCCGTGCCATCAAGAAAAGGAGTGGGGCGATCGTTGGTCAGATAGACATTCCCCTCAGGAAAGATGTTGAGTGCGTAGTCTCCGTTGATCAGCACTTCATTGGCAGCGGCCATGGCTTTTCGATCACTGCCTTCGCGGTCGATCGAAAAGTTCCCAAGCTTTTGCATGGCCCATGCCGCTAACTTTCCGCGCAGGAAAACGTCGTAGGCGGCCATGAAGCATGAAGGGATTCCAAGACGTCGATGGATCTCAGTGACGACCTGCGGGTCACTGTGACTGGGATGATTGATGACAAAAAGTATTCGCTCACCTCTGGCGATGCATTCGCGCGGTCCCTCGGTTTCGCCCTGGATGTGCAGTTCCTTAACGAGATGATTGGAACCGGGAACGACGAAGTGCTGGTTCACCGTTCGTCCGAGCCAGATAAGCGGCTTGCTCGGCTGAGCTTCGAAAAACTGATAGGGTGCGTCGGAGAACTCGAGCATGGTGTCAGGATACTTCCGAATTCGGGTTTGAGGCAATGACAGAGTGTGACTACTCCGGGCGGGGGAAAAGCTTGCGGTGCAGTCGATAGACCCGTTCCAATTCAGCGATGGGAGTCGCGTGGTCGTCGACCCGGACATCGCGGAATTGATCGTCGATTCCCCCGTAGCCCCAACCCTCGCGGACAATGAGCAGGGATGCCGACTGACGCCCTCGCTTGTCGCCTCCCGCTTCCTGTCCGGCCGCGAGAGAGGCAATGAGTCGCTCGGCGAGGACGCCTTCGGTCTCTTCAAAGGCTTTTGCCATGGCTTCTACGACTTCCGGACCCGTGAGAATATTGCCCTGGACCGCATAGTTCTCACCGGTCAGACCTCCTGCCCAGCCATGGCAATCGTCACCGGTAAAGGTGGCCGCTTCACCGCTGGCACTGATGACTCCCACCTGGCGCGAAGGGTGAAGGGGATCGTTCCCGGTGAGAAGCTTGATGGTCTGATCGGGATCGAGATTGGACTGCAGGGCGAGCAGTCCGAGGGGCCCGTAGCCGGTGTTGGCGAATGACTGGGTTGCAACGGCGCCAACGCCGGCTTTGGCAAAGGGGACGATGGAACCGACACCAACGATCTTGGACTGAACCGCGACCCCGATCTCACCGGTATCAGGATCGACAGCCACGATCGAAAACGTGGCGACCGGCGGCGGCTCTTCCGATTTCGCGGTGACGGCAGTGAACAGGAGTGCGCAAAGGCATACAGCTCTTGCGGGGATGCGGAGTCTCTGGCGCGATATGGGGCTTGATGCCATGGGTCGAACTATTAGGCTGGTTAGGTCTGATTAAGTCAACGATTCAACCCTGTTATGTCACTGACCAAACCCTGTTTAGTTCTCTTTCTCGCCCTGGCGGGGCTCCTCGCGAATGCTGCTGACAAGCCTAACATTCTTATGATCGCGATTGACGATCAGAATGACTGGATCGGATTCATGGGTGGGCATCCCAACGCCAAGACTCCTCATATCGATGCCCTGGCCGCTTCCGGAACGGCTTTCACCAATGCTCACTGCCAGTCGCCCCTTTGCAACCCGTCGCGGACGAGCTTGATGGTTTCAAAGCGACCGGGAACGACCGGGATCTACGGCCTGAAGCCGTGGTTTCGCGATGTCGCGGAATTGGCGGACCTCGAGACTTTGCCCCAGTTCCTGATGCGAAACGGCTACAAGACCTATACGGCCGGCAAGATCTATCATGGTGGCTACGGCAAGAAGGCCGGGGAATGGGATGTCGTCGGACCGGGAGCCAGCGGTAAGCCGTTTCCGCCCAAGAAGCTGGTGAACACCCCTCAGCCTCACAAGCTGGTCGACTGGGGAACATTTGATCACAAGGACGAAGAAAAAGGCGATTGGCTCGTTGCGGACTGGACCGAGCAGCAACTGGACAACATGCCGAAGGACGAACCTTTCTTCATGGCCTGCGGCTTTTTCCTGCCTCATGTGCCCTGTTACGCGACCCAGAAATGGTTCGACATGCATCCAGAGGAGACGACTCAGCTGCCGCTGATCAAAAGAGATGACCGCAAGGACACGCCGCGTTTCTCCTGGTACATCCACTGGAAGCTGCCGGAACCCCGGCTTGAGTTCCTCGAGGATGCCGGCGAGTGGATGAACCTGACTCGTTCCTACCTGGCTTGCACCACCTTCGTTGACAGCCAGGTCAAGCGTGTCCTCGACGCCCTCGATCGAAACGGTCTCCGCGAGAACACGATTATCGTGCTCTGGTCGGATCATGGATGGCATATCGGAGAAAAAGAAATCACCGGCAAGAACACACTTTGGGATGATGGAACGAGGGTCCCGCTTTTGTTCGCTGGTCCCGGTGTGAAGGCCGGTCAAGTCTGCACCAAGCCGGCAGAACTTCTCGATGTTTACCCAACCCTTGTTGATCTCATCGGTTCGGAGAAGACCGAGCAGCTGGAAGGAGTTTCTCTGCTGCCTCAACTTCAGGATGCCTCGGCGGAGCGCGAACGTCCCGCTATCACGACGCACAATGCCGGCAACCACGGGATTCGCTCTGAGAACTGGCGCTACATCGTTTATGCTGACGGATCAGAGGAACTCTACAACATGGTGGAAGACCCCAATGAATGGACCAACCTCGCCGGGAATCCGGAATATGCCGATGTGATCGCTGAGCATAAAAAGTTCGTCCCGACAGGCGATCTCCCGCCAGCACCGAACAGTGCCGCCCGTGTTCTTATTTATGAAAATGGTCGCGTGAACTGGGAGGGCGAAGACATCCCGGAAGGGGCTCCCATTCCTGAAATCACCCGCTGATTCGAATGGCAAAAGGGAAGGAAGCCTATGAGGCCCGCGTTGCGGCGCTGAACCTTTTTGGAAAAGACCTCGCACGTCGCGCCAAGTCGAAGTGTGAACTGTGCGAACGTGGTGGGGAGACCTTGAGCATTGTGGAAGTGCCTCCAGCTCCGAAAGATCCTGAATTTGAGAAATGCGTGATGCTTTGTGAAGGCTGTCGCAAAGCGGTGGAGGAGCCAAAGCAGTTTGCCCCCGGCGAGCAATGGCGATTTCTTGCTCAGTCTGTCTGGAGCGAACTGCCTGCCGTGCAGGTGCTGGCGGTCAGATTGCTGAGACGAATGGAGGATTCGCAGGCATGGGCGCGTGAGGCACTGGAAACAGTATTTCTAGATGAAGACGTGGAAACGTGGGTAACGGAATCGGAGTGATCTGTTATCCGGTTTTGATGAAACTTCATTTCCCAGCCCTGCTGGCGTCGCTGGTGCTGCCCGTGTCGACCCAGGCCGTTGACTATGTTAGCGACGTGCTCCCGATCATGAAGGAGCATTGCTGGAAGTGTCACAGCAATGAAAACCAGGTGAAGGGCAATCTCGCTCTCGACGACTTTGAAGAGGTGAGGGACTACCAGATTGGGAAATTCAACATCATCCGGCCCGGAAATCCCGAGGAGAGTAACTTTCTCGAAGTGATGAAGCTGGATGCGAGTCACTCTGACTTCATGCCGCGGAAGGCCGACCCGGTTCCGGACCGTGAGATTGCCGTGATTGAAAACTGGATCAAAGCCGGAGCAGTGATTGATGCTGAGAATCCCGTCGAGGAAGAGAAGGAATGGTTGGCGGGGGGCGCTTCGTCAGCCGGGGAAATGCCGGCGAACGACTACCTCAACTGGACCAGCTCGGAAGGCAAATCGATCGAAGCCAGATTCCATTCACTGAGTGGAGATTCCGTGAAGATTGTCATGAAAGACGGGCGCAGTTTCACCATCCCGTTCTCCCGACTCGACGCTTCGAGCGTCGAGCAGGCTAAGAATCTGGCCGGGAGTGGATCGTAATCATCCCATCAGTGCGGAGCGCTTCTTGAAGTGCTTGGCGAGGAGGTAGTAGACCACAGCGCGATACTTGCTACGCTTGGTGTATTGGCCCTTAATCGTATCGAGTCCGGCGTCGAGTTTCTCGGTGTCCTTGAGGCCGAGCTTTCCAACCAGGAAGTTCTTGCGAATACGGGCCACTTCCTCGGCGTCGGAAAATGCCACGAGTGAGGCGTCCTTGTTATAGATGGCGGGGCCACAGGCTTTTGCGACAGCGCGAAGAAACTTGGGATCTACTTTTTCGCCGACGCCTTCGAGGTCAGCGGTGTATTTTTCGAGGAGGTCGTCCAGTTTGCTCATAGAGAATATATGTCGTTTTGGTAGTGAGGAGAGAAATGAGTTATATCCTCTGTCATACCATGGGGTTTGACGTCGGGGCAACACCTTCAAAGTCACAGAAATCTCACCTGCGTCTTTCTGCCAGAAGGCAGGTCTTTACAAAAGGTTGCCGCGGAGATAAAGAGGTCGAATGCATCGAATTATTCCGGCTCTGATTGCCTTCATGACTGCGCTTGTGCCGAGCGCTTTCGCCGACAAACCGAACATCCTTTTTATTTTCTCGGATGATCAGTGCTACGAGACCATTCGAGCCCATGGTTACACGGACATTGATACGCCTCATCTCGACCGGCTCGTCAACAGTGGGACCTCGTTCAGCCACGCCTACAATATGGGAAGCTGGAGCGGCGCCGTTTGCGTTGCGAGTCGCCATATGTTGAACACTGGCACTTTCGTTTGGAAAGCCGAGAAAGTGGCTGACAACATCGGCAAGGCCAAGCCTGCGCACGAGGGGGTCCCGAACTTTCCCGCTGAAAATCTGATGTGGTCGCAACTGATGAAATCAGGCGGCTACAACACCTATTTCACCGGCAAATGGCACGTAAAAGCGAATGCGGAAGAAATTTTCGACGTAGCCCGCAACGTTCGTCCGGGGATGCCCAACCAGACTCCGGAAGGTTACAACCGGCCCGTTCAAGGGCAACCCGACCCGTGGAGTCCTTATGACCCGAAATTTGAGGGCTTCTGGAAAGGCGGAACCCACTGGAGTGAGATCGTCGCGGATGATGCCATCGAGTTTCTCGATATGGAGAAGGACAAGGAAGAGCCGTTTTTCATGTACGTCGCCTTTAACGCCCCGCACGATCCTCGCCAGGCTCCGAAGGAGTTTATCGATCGCTACCCGCTCGATCGCATTGAGGTGCCGGAGAACTTTCTGCCGGAGTATCCCTACAAGGACCAGATCGACAACAGTGCCAAGCTTCGCGACGAGAAACTGGCCCCGTTCCCGCGGACGAAATACGCCGTGCAGGTTCACCGCCAGGAGTATTATGCGATCATTACCCACATGGATGAGCAGATCGGACGCATCCTCGATGCCCTGGAGGAAAGCGGTGAACTCGACAACACCTACATCTTCTATTCGTCGGACCATGGATTGTCAGTGGGGCATCACGGCCTGATTGGAAAACAGAATCTCTTTGATCACAGCGTGAGAGTGCCGCTCATCGTCAGCGGCCCCGGGGTCGAGAAAGGAAAATCATCGAACGCACCCGTCTACTTGCAGGACATCATGACAACATCGCTGGAGCTGGGCGAAGTTGCGGTGCCCGACCATGTGCAGTTCCAGTCTCTCATGCCGATTGTGAGAGGGGAGTCCGAAGGATATGACGCTATCTACGGCGCCTACCTCAAGAGTCAGCGCAGCGTGGTGAAAGATGGATTCAAGCTCGTTCTGTATCCCAACGTTCCCAAGGTCCTTCTTTTTGACCTGAACTCGGATCCGCAGGAGATGAACGACATATCCGCTAAGAACCCGGAAAAGACTCAATATCTCTTTAAAGAGTTTCAGAAGCTCCAGGAGGAGACCGGCGATGAACTCGATCTTACCGAGACGTTTCCCGAACTGGTCACAAAGGGGTAGAGCGTCACGGGCGCCATCTTAGTTCGTTTTCGGGTCTCTCGATCTAGAAAGGCAGCCAGTATCGGCTGCCTTTTTCGTATGGCTGCCTGTCTCGACCGTTTCGTTGGAATTGGTTGATCATTATGCTGAATAAAAGTTTTTACGCGCTGTTAAATTCGGAGGAGTTTGTAACGCATTGATAATGAAGTATTTGAAAAATAATCGGGGCCCGTAATTTTTCGCTTATTCAGCCGTAAGTTTAAAAATATTACTTCTAAATTCTAAAATATAAATAGTTGCGCTTGATATTATTTAAGAATATTTTAAAATTTGCGTGTCCGTTATGCGAAAAAGAAGAACCCAGCTACACCTCCGGGCTGAGGATTACAATGAGCCTGCCTCCAGAGGACTGCTTGTATCAGCGGATCCCCTCGGTGGCGATGAAGCAAATCTAACCGTCCTGGTGATCGATGATGATCCTTCGTTACGCCGGCTTATTCAAAATTCCCTCGAAGAAGAGGCCAAGGTCCTTCAGCTGTTTGACCTGCCTGCCGAAGGTGAGTTGGATCTGACCGGAATTGACGTCGTTGTTCTCGACTACATTCTCCCTTCGCGGGATGGGTTGATTCTGCTCGAAGAGATTCGGGAACTGAGCGAGGACATCCCAGTCATATTCATGACAGGCTACGGGGACAGTGAAGTGGCTCGAAAAGCGATTGATTTGGGCGCCAATGAATACGTTCCCAAGCCCTTTGAACCGGTGGTTCTGCGACGGGTAGTCAACCGTTTGACACGTGCGTGGAATGAGGAAGAGAGCGGAGCGGTAGCCATTACCCGCGAGCAACAGGCGCGCGAGTTCCGGGGGACAGACCAGAGAGGTGAAACTTTTGCAGGACGCCTCGAACACTTTGACGCCCGCTCTGCCGTCGTGAGCGTTGACGGAAGCGGGCGATTTCAGGAAGGCGATGTTATCTCAGGGGCCAATGTCTTGTTTGGATCTTCAAAGATCGATTTCACGACGGGAAAGATTGAACAGGTCGTTTCAGGTAAGAGTGCCGATCAACTTACGATTCGCTTCACCCGTGAGTGGCTGGTGGCGGATCGCGAAGGGGACCCACTGAGCGGCGTGTTTCAGTGTTTCCATTCCGAGGAAGGTGATCGGGATCGCGAGGAGCTTCCTGGAAATCTGAGACTTGCGGCAATCGATCTCGCCACGGTATTCCGGGAAATCCACGATGATGTGACGTCTTTTGAAGTCTCGCTCGATCGCTACTCGCCGAAGGAGCGGATGAAGGTGGAGGAGAAGTTCCTTCGCTACGCCAAGGGAGCCATGTATCAGCGGCTCACAGAAGCGGTGGTCCAGTTTGAAGAGGCGTCGCGAGTGGCATGCTCCATGGGATACGAGAAGCTCTTCAAGAAATTCTCCCGAAAGCTGCTCTATCCCCACGTTCTTTCATCTCCGTTCATGTCCCGGATTGTCGAGCGTCCCATTGGAGTCCCCGGCGATTTCGATATGCTTGGGCAGATCCTGGGTAAAAGATTCCGGGGAGGGTCTCTGTTTGGACGATTGATCAACGAGTGGATTTTGAGTAATCCTGCGACGGATGCCTACAGGCATCGCGTCCAACTCCTCGAAGATCAAACTCGACGTGTCGTCAGGAACTGCAGCGAGGCGGGGCGCTCCGCCAAGGTGCTCAGCATGGCCAGCGGAGTGGCCTACGAAGTTCAGCGCTATGTGCAGAATCCGGAGGATGGTTGTCAGGTTGATTTTACCCTGGTCGATTTCAGCGATGAAACCCTGGCTGAAGCCCGCCGCCAGTTCGAAACTCTTGGTGAACCGGTTGGCGAGGTCTCAGTTTCTTTTGAACAGAGTTCTGTGATCGAGCTGGCTAACAATTCCCGCAGCAGTGTTGCTGCGGGTTCCGGCTGGGTGCCGGATGGCAAATACGACGTGGTCTACTGCGCCGGACTTTTTGATTATCTGTCTGATCGAATGATCGTCAGCGTGACACGCTACCTGAATACTCTCGTCGCAGACGGAGGGGTTCTCGTTGTGTGCAATTACACGACTCAAAACCCCTTTGCTCACTTCATGGGCCTCGTGCTCGATTGGGAGCTGATTTATCGAAGCGAAAATCACCTGGAAGACCTGATGCAGAAGGCCCTGGGTGAGGGGAATTTCCAGCTGACGACCGACAAACACGGCGTCGAGGCCTACGGAATCGCCGATCATTGAGGAAAAATGTGGTCGAAAAACCATAAAAATTAGATTTTCTGTATATTTGGCGGTATCTTTTCCTCTTAGATGCCGCAACAATCGATAATTGATTACCGTCCGTTTCAGACGGAGGGCGAGGGGCTTGGCCTTTCTGCCTATGGTAAAAAGCGACTCGCTGCCGAAAACAGACAGAAAGTCATGAGTTCGGTGCGTGCGCTGTCGTACATGGCAGCCGTCGTGATTCCGCTTTTCGCGATCCTCGATTTCTTCATGTATCCGGAGCATTTCGTGGAATTCCTCATGCTCCGATTTGTCTGCGTGGGATGCGTTCTCGGGGCCTTGTTTATGTGCGCAAAGACCCGGTTTGGGAAACGGTTCTACCGGATGTTTACGGTGATCATTCCTTTGATTCCAGCTTTCTTCATCGCCCTGATGATCTTTCTATCGGGAGATGTGCATACGACCTACTACGTGGGGATGGTGTTGTGTCTCGTCGTGATCGGCTTTGTCTCGCATTGGACCTGTACAGAGGCTTTGATTGCCTCGGCACTGGTGATCCTCTTTTACTTTGTGGCAATTTTTCCTGCGATTTTCAGTGGTGTTGATACTCGGGGAGCGATTTATCTCCTAAGTAACTGTATTTTTGCCGTTGCCTACGGTGCGGTCATTACCATCGGAACCTACCTCCACCAGAGAATTCGGATGAACGAATTTGTCTCGAGGGAAAAGGTGCGGCAGCAGCAGATCAAGCTTGAGAATAAGCACAACGAGTTGGCCCGAACGATGGTTGAACTCCGTGATACAGAGCACCAGCTCATTCAGTCCGAGAAGATGGCATCACTGGGACAGCTCAGCGCCGGTGTGATTCACGAGATTGGAAACCCGTTGAACTATTCGAACCAGGCGGTCTTCTTGCTGAGGAAGCTGCTTCGTAGCGAGAATCCTAACGGTCGTGTCATTGAAGCCATCGATGATATCCAGGACAGCATCGATCGGATGAAGGAAATCGTCAGGGAACTCCGGGAGTTTTCCCACAAGACTGGAGAAAATAACATCGAACATCCTTTGGCGGACTCAGTAAAGATCGCCCTGAGGATGCTTGGTAAAGAAATCGAATCCTCTGAAACGACAGTGACGACAGAGGTGTCTGAAGATATTCGTATCGAAGGGGTGAAGAACCAGGTCACCCAGGTGTTGATCAATCTGATTCACAACGCAATTCAAGCGATGAGTGAGGCCGGTCAGGAGCGGAGGAATCTCATCGATATCAAGGCCAGTGCCGATGATGAACGGGCTTATATCACCGTGCGTGATAACGGGCCGGGAATTGAACCGGAGAACTTGAGCCGAATCTTCGATCCGTTCTTCACCACCAAAGAGGTTGGAGAAGGAACGGGGCTCGGATTGAGTATTTGTTATCGAATCGTTGAGTCACACAACGGCCAGATCACGGTTGATTCCAAGCCCGGTGAATTCACTGAGTTTTCAATTTCACTATCTCTCGCGCAGGCCACTGCCGGGACCACTCCTCACCACGCCAAACCTACCCTCACCAAATATGGACAAGAAGTTTTCTGATTTCGGCATTCTTTACGTCGATGACGAAGAGAAATCCCTGAAGTATTTCGAAGCGATCTTTGAAGATGTTGCTCCGATTTACACCGCGTCGTCGCCTGAGATGGGATATGAGATTTTCACCGAGAATCACGAGAAGATCGGTTTGGTTTTGAGTGACAAGAAGATGCCCAATGAGTCCGGGCTCAGTTTCCTGCAGCGCGTCCGCGAAGTGAACCCGAACCCTCTTCGTATTCTTGTAACAGCGTATGCAGACCTTGATGTCGCTGTCGATGCGTTGAACAGCGGACTTCTCTATTCCTATCTTTCCAAGCCGTGGGATCCCGATGACCTTGAGCACCGGATGATCAAGGCAATGAAGCATTTCTGCCTCTCCCGTGAGCGCGATCAGCTAATGCGTGAAAAGGCGGAAGCGTTTGACCAGCTAGTCATGGCCGACAAAGCTTCGAGTATCGGTATTCTTTCCGCGGGCCTGAACCATCACCTTCGAAATGCGCTAACTGTGATGCGCACTTTCTACGACATGCTGCCGTTCCAGCTTCAGGAGGAGCTTGGGCGTGAGCCTAAGGACTCTTCATTCTGGAATGACTACTATGGTGAAGTGGGAAGCCAGATTGACCGGATGACCTCGATGCTGACCAATCTCGCAGAAGGAGCCCGTGCCAGCATGTTGAAAGTTGAGGACGAGATCGATCTCCCTGCCGTTTTCAAGAAAGCCTCTGACCTGGTATTGGGACAGGACACCGGAATTGAAGTGGAATATCAGGTGAATGAGCTGATCCCCAACATTTCCGGGGATTCGCAGAAGCTCGGGCAGATGGCGCGACTTCTTTTCCAGGAAGCAAAGTCTTCCTTGGGCGAAGAGGGTAACATCGAAGTGCGTTTTTCGAACACGCCTTCGGGCGATGTTCAAATTGTATTCGTTGACAATGGTCAGCTTATTCCTGACGAGGAGCTTAAGCACCTTTTTGATCCATTTTTCGTACGAAGCGAACGCCCCGAGGATCTCGGAACGAACATGATGGCGTGTTACCTGACAACCTACCATCATGGGGGTTCTATTAAGGCGCGTCGCACACGGGCCGGGCGCAATGCGATCGAGATTGTGCTGCCTCTGAATCCTCCGAGCGAGGAGCGAATTCAGCGTTCCCGCCAGGTGTTGAACCAGTTTGCTGAGTTTGACACGGCTGGAGGTGGCATAGGGCTGCCTTCGTGATAGGTAATCTATGAAATGAAAAGAGCCCCTTCTGCAGAAGCAGAAGAGGCTCTTTCAAATTAAGTGCTAGTGAGAGAAGCTCAGGCGTCTCCGTTCTTCACTGTCTCGAAGAGGTCGAGAGCTTCCTGGGGCTTGAGCCCGTCATGCACAACGCCGGCCACGGCTTTGATCATGGCGAGGGGAGCCTCGGACTGGAAAACGTTGCGGCCCATGTCGACACCTGCAGCACCGCACTGGATGGCGTTGTAGGCGAGCTCGAGAGCTTCAAGCTCAGGGAGCTTCTTACCGCCGGCGATCACAACAGGAACCGGGGTGCAGGCAACCACATTTTCGAAGCCTTCGGTGTAGTAAGTCTTAACAATGCTGGCGCCGTTTTCGGCACAGACGCGTGAAGCCAGGCTGAAGTAACGGGCATCGCGAGCCATGTCCTTACCAACAGCTGTCACTCCCATGACAGGGATGCTGTACTTGTTGCCGATGTCAACGAGGCGGCTGATGTTCGCGATCGTGGAGGCTTCGGTAGCCGCATCACCAACTGCGATCATGGCAGCCATAGCGGAAGCGTTCATAGAGATGGCCTCAGCCTCGTCGATGAGGACGTTGTGGTTCATCTCGGTAAGAATGGTGGTGCCAGTGTCAGTCCGGAGACAGACCGGCTTGGTGTTGTCGGCCGGGATGCAGGAGCGAATCATTCCGCGGGTTCCCATGAGACAGTCAGCGTGCTCAGCGAGAGGGGCAATGCTGAGGTCAATACGCTCGAGACCGGAGGTCGGCCCCATGAGGAAGCCGTGGTCGAATGCCAGCATTACGGTGCGGCCGGACTTGCGGTTGAAGATCCGCGACATGCGGTTCTTGATGCCCCAGTCAGTGCTGTTGAGGCCTTTGAGGTAGAAGGAATCGGTGTCAGCCGGTGTGTTGAGGCCGAAGTTATCGCCGTCTCTGATGTCGTCTAGATCTGCCATTATAAAAATACGGGTTTATTGAGTGACTGACCATGACGGTTTTAGGCCTGGGGGTCAATGTCCGATTGAGCAGCCTTTGAGTCGGAATACGGCGGCGATTTGTTCCTGAGCCCCCATTCTAACGAGGCTCTCGGAGCGCGTTGCTCCTTTAGGACTGATTAGAGGATTGTGTCGATAAAGGCACGCGGGTCGAACACGGCGAAGTCCTCTTCTTTCTCGCCAGTACCGATGAAGCGGGCCGGCACGCCGAGGTCGTGCTTGATCGCGACGACACTGCCGCCTTTGCCGGAACCATCAAGCTTAGTGACGATTACGCCGGTAAGATCGAGCGTGGTACCAAATTCCTTGGTCTGGGAAAGGGCATTTGAGCCGGTCGTGGCATCAACTACGATCCATCGCTCGTGCGGAGCGGTCTCATCCTGCTTAGCGAGTGTGCGGCTGATCTTCTTCAGCTCCTCCATCAGGTTGTGGCGGGTGTGCAGGCGTCCGGCGGTGTCGCAGATGAGGTAATCAGCCCCCGTCGCGATGGCTTTCTGGTGGGCATCAAAGCAGACGGCGGATGGATCTCCCTGGTATTGGGTCGTGACGATGGGAACGTCGACTCGCTCCGCCCAGATCTTGAGCTGTTCGATTGCGGCGGCGCGAAAGGTATCGGCTGCGGCGAGGACGACGCTGTTTCCGCGAGCCTTGAGGAACGAGGCGAGCTTGGCCACGGAAGTGGTCTTCCCGACACCGTTAACACCGGCGACCAGGATAACGGTGGGTTTGCCGTCCTGGCGGGGCGGTGGAATATCGATCGGGTCGCTGCCGATGATCTCAGCAATCTCGTCCCGGCAAGCTGCAGCGACACCTTCAGCATCCTTGAGGCCTTTGGTGCTCTGTAGCTTGTCGACAAGCTCGGTCGTCAGGCGAATGCCGAGGTCACCGGCAATGAGGGTTTCCTCGAGATCATCCCAATCGACCTCACTACCGCGGAAGCGGTCGATGATATTCTTAAACAGTCCCATACCGGTCAGTCTGCGGAACGTGTTTGAAGAATGCGGTCGAGGATTCCGTTGATGAAAGCGGGGGAGTCTTCGTTGCCGAGGCGCTTGGCGACTTCAATGGCTTCGTTGATGGCCGCTTGAGCCGGAATGTGATCTGCGAAAAGAATTTCGTAAGCACCGAGTCGGAGAATATTGCGATCGACGTTGGCGAGGCGGCCAAATGAGTAGTTCTCAAGGCTGTCCTTGATCGCCTCATCGATGAGAGGCAGTTCCTTCGCGATTCCCTTGACCAGTTCTGCGGCAAATTCGCGGGCGAAAGGTTTCGTCAATCGGAGTTCCCAAAACTCATCCAATTGCTCGTCAGTGACTTCCAGCTCCTTCTGGATCTCGGTTCCGTAGAGGAACTGCACGGCCGCTTCACGTCCGTCACGGCGGGGTGACGGCGCTTTTTTCTTGGTTTTCTTCTTCCTGGAACCTGATGAATCCATGGGATGTGACGGCGACCTCCTGACCATTGCGAAGGGCGACGATTCGGCACTCGATTTCTCGTTTATTCTCGATGAATTGCAAGCCTTCCTTTTTTTCAAGCAGAACGACAGTGGTGGCGTAGGCATCTGAGAGCGTGGCATTGGGAGCAATGACACTGGCGGCGATGCTTTCGCTGAGGCCGAGGCCGGTGCGGGTGGAAACGATGTGGGAATAGCGTTTTCCATCGATCTCGATATACTGGCTGGCATCTCCGGAGGTCGACACTGCGGCGTTACTGAGACGAACGAGAATCGCCCGGCCGCCGTCGCTCTTGTCGCCGTAGGCCTCGAGTTTGATGGTCCAGCCCTCTTTGCCGGGCGGCGAATCGCCAACGACGATATCACCGCTGGCGGCGACCAGGGAGCTCGGGAATCCGGAGTCTTTGAGAATTCTGAGGGCTTCGTCGGCCGCATACCCTTTAGCGATACCTCCGAGATCGAAAAGCATGCCTTCTGACAGCTTTGCCACCGTTCGATCAGCCGGGTTCATATCCAGAAGGTGAAAACCGGTGCGGGAGCGGGCCTTGCTGATCTGTTCCTTGGTAGGCAGCCTCCGATTCTTCTTACTGAGACGCCAGAGACGAACGAAGGGCCCGGCCGTGATATCAAAGGCTCCATCGGTCTCAGTCGCAATGGACTCCGCCGTCTTGAAGATCGCAAAAAGGTCAGCGCTCATGGCAAAGCGCTCGCCGACCGGAGTTTTGGCAAACCGGAGAATTTCTGATTCCGGGAGGTAGTCCGAAGCAATCAGGTTCAGTTCCTCCACCCGGGCGAAGGCCTTCGTGAATGCTGCCGAAACGGCATCTTTCTCGCTGGCGGGCGCATAGGTCTGCAGGGTGAACTCCGTCCCCATGTGGGGCTGGGACTTCGAGAAAACCTGGAGCTCATCCGCCTGCAGCGAAAAAGCTGCGCTAATCGCGAAACACAAAAAAAGGCGAACCGCAGGGCCCGCCTTTCTTCGAATCTTCATGTGATGGAGAATTGTATCCACCTGGAAGGGAATTACTCGCCGTTACGGCCGAGGTTCCAGAGTTCGTCCATTTTCTCGGCCTCGGGCACCTTGAGCGGGCGAATCACGCGGAAGCCGAGCCAGTGAGCGTCGGTATGATACCAGATTGACTTGGGAAGTTGGGGGTCCTGAGTCTTCCAGCTTTCGTCGGACCAGATGCGGCGGGCAGAGCGAAGTTCTTCCGGCGGGTCATACCAGGATCCTCCGCGGGCGATGCGCGGGTAGAGCGTGGTCGGGATCTCGAGCGGATTCACGTTGACCTCTTCTTTGCGAGTGCCGTAAGCGTCAGCGATGTACTGATCGAGAACCCACTCCATGACGTTGCCGTGCATGTCGTAGAGACCCCAGGGATTGGGCTTCTTGGTGCCGATTTTCTCGTAGCCAACCCGGACAGCTTCCGGATCCATGACGGCGTAGTCTGCGAGTTCTTCCTCAGGGCAGGAGAACGGTCCGGTGGTACCGGCGCGGCAGGCATACTCCCACTCGGCCTCGGTCGGAAGGCGGTAGTAGTGGCCGGTCTGGGCGCTGAGCCACTGGCAATACTTGTTGGCGGCATGCTGCGTCATGCAGATAGCCGGGTAGCCGTCGGTTCCCATTCCGAAACTCATCTCGGTGTAAGGAGTGGTCGGGCTCGAAACAATATCCACGGCCGCCGCGTCGGCAGGAATGCTCTCAGGGGAGCCGTCCTTGTTACGGGCAACACCTGTGATCATGAAGGGCTCATATTCAGCCCAGGTCACTTCGAACTTGCCCATCCAGAAGGGTTCAACGGATACCTTGTGCTGGGGGCCTTCGTCTTCGAATCTGCCGGCTTCGTCTCCGGGGCTTCCCATCAGGAATTCGCCGCCCATGATCGGAACCATATCGAACTTCACTCCGGTCTTGGCGATCGTTTCGGTATATTCCTTCATTTCTCCCTCGGCCTTTTCGGGCGAGTTCTCGAGAATCTGTTCACGGATCTGCTCCACGAGTGCCAGGTTGTCACCGGGACCACTCTCTTCCGCCTGGGCATCGCCGAGGGTGAACCCTTCCGGCCAAACGGCACCCTGTTCGACCCAGAGACGGAGCATCATCTTGTCCTTGTCGCTGAAGGGACCACCCTTGCTGAGAAGAGGAAGGATGTTCACCTTGAAGTTCATGCGGGGCTTTTCTTCAAGCACAACGCCTTCGGGCCATTCCGCGCCCTGATCGATCCAGTCGCGAATGATGTTCTGCTGGGCTTCAGAAAGCGGCTTTTTGGGAGGCATGGCCTCGGGATCCTCCGGATCGTCGTAGTGAACCGTGGTCATCCAGTAGACGGGACTGTCGTTACTGTCGCCGGGCTTGATGACATCCTTGCCGTAGGATTCGCCGCCCTTGAACGCCGCTTCCATGGTGGACATGTCGTACTCGGCACCATCCTTGTCGGCCTTCTCAGGATTGTGGCATTGAATACAGGTCGCCTCAAAAATGGGTTGCACCTGGGTGGTGAAATCGACGTTTTCCGCGTGGGCGAGAGAAAGACCCGTGGCCGCAGTGGCAAGTAGAATGGAGGATTTTCGCATGGTTCAGATCGATTGAGCCGGTAGGAAAGCAGGTATCTTCCAGTATTCAAGGAGCTTGTTCAAGTACTCAGATCGGGCGGCCGTGTATCGGTTTGGGACAAGGTGTTGAATCAGTTGACCCTGCCAATGGGTGGGGTTTGTTGGCGCGTGAGTTTTAAGTGTATCCGCATTGTTCTTCTTGTGCTGTCTGCCGGTGCTTTTGTCGTCGCCCAGGAGACGCCTGCCGTTCGCGGTTTTGTGAGCGTGGAACCCCATGAATTGCGGGTGGAGGCGCTCATCGAGCTTGGTGGCTTCGCAAAGGCGTGGGGGCTTTCCGACGCAGGTTTGGATGTCGATGCGCAGGAGAAAGCAATCAGCCATGCCATCGACTCGCTGCGGGGCGGGTTGAGCCTCGAGAAGCCTGCGCTGAGGAATGAGGACGGTGATCTCAAAGCGCGTTTCATTCGGTTTGATGCTGAGAAAGGGTTTGTGGATGACGACAGGGAACTGATTCCGCTGGAAGAAGCTCTCATTGGGATGACGCTGGCGTTTGGGATTTCCGAAGTGACTGAATTGGAATTGGACTGGAGCTTCTTCGGGCCGGACCAGGAGCGGGTCGCGGTTGAAGTTTCGAGCAACAGCCCGACCTCGGGGCGTTGGGTCAAACCTGATTCAACGAGAGTCTCCTGGGAGTCGTCCGGCGTGGTTGGGACGACCCCGGAAATGCCCGTTCCTTCAGTGGCGACAATCACGCACATGCCTGCGCTTTGGCTTCGAGTGCCGGCGCTTATTGTGATTGGAATAGGAGTCGGTGCGATGTTCAGGTTCGGTTTAAAAACGCCAGCCTGGGTACCTTGCCTCCTGGTTCTGGGCGTAGGCGCCCTGATCCTGGCCGTAAAGGTGCGATCAGACCGGGTGGTGCCTCCTGCAGGAGAAGAACTGGAAGACGTCGTCTACGGATTGCTGCGGAATGTTTACCGGTCGTTCGAGTTTCGTGATGAATCCGTCATCTACGACGAATTGGATAAAAGCGTGGATGGAGATCTCCTTGAAGAGATTTACCTCGAGATTCGAGGATCACTTGAACTGGAGAACGCAGGAGGCCCGCGTGTCAGGGTCTCGGAAGTAGCTTTGCGGGATATCCTCGATGAAGAGCAGGGGCAAAAGGGAACCCATTGGGCGACAGCCGAGTGGGTCACCGTTGGTCAGGTGACTCACTGGGGACACACTCACGAACGCACCAATAAGTATAAGGCCCGTTTTGGTTTATATCCCGTTCAAGGGGAGTGGAAAATCGGAGAACTGAAGTTGCTAAGTGAAGAGAGAGAGCAGAAAGTTTCTCGTCGAAATGCGACCTCCAGTTAATGATTCGGTGCGACAAGATTCAGTTTTCCTATCCGGGTGAGGCCTTTGATCTGAAGATCGATTCTCTGGAGGTTTTAAAAGGCGAAACGGTCGCTGTGGTAGGACCCAGCGGATGCGGAAAAACAACGTTGCTCAATCTGATTTCAGGAAACCTGTTGCCCCAGAGCGGGAGGATCGAGGTAGCTGACGTCGCTGTGCCGGAGCTTCGACTGCATGAACGTCAGCAGTTCCGGATTCGCCGGATTGGTTTAATTCCGCAGAGCTTCGACCTCCTCGATTACCTGACGGTTCGAGAAAATATCATGCTGCCTTACCGGGTCAGTGGCGCGCTCAAAATGGATGGAGAAGTCCAGGAGCGGTGCGAGGCCCTGGCTGAACGGACGGGGATTTCAAATCATCTCGAAAAGTTGCCCGGGCAGCTATCGACCGGTGAGCGGCAGCGAGTTTCCGTGTGTCGGGGACTTATCAACAGTCCCGAGTTGATTCTCGCCGATGAGCCCACTGGTAATCTGGATCCGGAAAACCAGGATTTGATCGTTTCTCTTATACTCGAAGAAGCGGCCCGCATCGGTGCCACGGTGATGATGATCACCCACGAGCGAAGCCTCTGTTCCAGGTTCGAACGAACTGTTGATGTTCTTGCAATTCGGGAGGAGGCCGCTCAATGAACTGGAGCGGTCTCATCTTCCTGGGCATGCGTTATGTCCAGCGCAACCGGGCCAAGGTCACCCTGTTGATTGCCGCGTTCACTCTGGTGTGGCTGTTGCCTCTTTCGATCGGGGTGCTCGTTAAACGCGCCGAGACTCAGCTGAGAGCAAGAGCGGTAGAAACGCCACTCCTTTTAGGAAAGGCGGGGAGCGCGCTCGAGTTGACCTTCAACGGTCTTTATTTCACGAAGCCGGCAATAGCGACTTTGCCCTATCGTCAGGTCGAAGAGATCAGGGAGTCAGGGCTCGCAGAAGCCATCCCGCTCTATGCCAGATTCTCTGCTTCCGGGTATCGAATCGTCGGCACTTCGTTGGAGTACTTTGATTTTCGCGGGCTCGAGTATGCAGAGGGCAGGCCACTTCTGCGACTGGGTGAATGCGTCATCGGCGCCACCGTCGCCGAAAGGGAAGGGCTCAAGGAAGGCGATTCCCTGATCTCCTCTCCGGAAACGCTTTTCGATCTTGCCGGGGTCTATCCGCTGAAGATGAAAGTGGTGGGGGTTTTGGCTCCGTCGGGCACGCCCGATGACGGAGCGGTATTTGTGGATCCGAAGACCACCTGGATTATCGAAGGCCTTGGGCACGGACACGTTGAGGCTGCGGAGTCATCCGCTGATCAACGACTCAAAGCGGATGGTTCAGAGGCCGTAAAACTGAATGCTTCAGTGGTGCAGTACAACGAGGTGACTCCGGAGAACGCAGCCAGTTTTCATTTTCACGGCGAGATTGGAGATAATCCAATCACTTCAATCATCGTGATCCCTAATGACGCGAAGAGTCAGGCGATTATCAAAGGTCGGTATGCCCCTAACGAAGAGCTTCAATTAATTTCGCCGGAGGAAGAGATGGATGAGCTGTTCGCTACAGTTTTCAGTGTTCAGCAACTGGTCTTATGGCTGCTCGGGGTGGTCGGTGCCGCGACCCTCCTGATTGGTGGATTGGTATTTCTATTGTCCTATCGTCTGAGACGTGAGGAATTTGGTCACCTACGCAGGCTCGGAGCGGATATCGCAACGCTGAGAGCACTGATCGCCTTCGAAGCCGGTTTTGTGATCCTTTCCAGCCTGGTAATCAGCGGGATCGGGCTGTTCCTGATTGATCAACTGGCACCTGCTTTGATTCGCTCGATGCTCGGTTAGGGTTACCTGCGCGGTTGAAGAGCTCGAGGTTTGTCGAGCACCTCTTTCAAAATCAAGGCAGTGCGCAGTTTGCCTCCATTACTGAGGGAAGCGGTCAGGGAATCGACCTGTGAATCGGTCGAAACGCGAACCTTTCTCTTTTTCTTCCGCCTCTGCATTGGGGCTGAAGGCGCTACCGGGACCGGAATCTCGGTTGGCTGATAGGAAGGTTCGGAAGATGGAAGCGGGGGAGGTGCGGCGGAGCGCTGCTGAGGTTCTGCCCTGGGTGGAGGGGGAGGCTCCTCGGCTTCGTTGATCTGACGCTCGATCTCTTTGAAGATCTGCGTGAAAGTGTGGGGAACTTCCGGTTCAGGAGCCCTGTCCCGTGCTGAATAGGGAGACTCGTATTCCGGTTCGGTGGTGCGGCGTGCTCGCTCTTTCGCCTTTCGATCCGCTGCCCGCTCTCTGCGAACGGCCGCCGCGTCCTGGAGCCGGCCGCGAAGCCAGCTGATGAAAGCGATGAAAATCATCGCTACATAGATCCAGGGGACGTCGTCCATCAGGCGGGTTTGAACGGAATTAGAGCTTCACTCCAGGGTGATTACTTGTGGACATCACCCTCGTCGTCCTCGTCTTCCTTCACCTCCGTGGCGATGCTTTGGCGCATGTCAGTGTCGGCGACGATGTTACGGTAATTGGTGTAGTCCATCACTCCGAGATTACCGCTGCGGAAGGCTTCAGCGATGGCCATGGGGACCTGGGCTTCGGATTCGACGAGCTTGGCGCGCATCTCTTGGGTGCGAGCGGACATCTCCTGCTCGGTTGCGACAGCGGCGGCACGGCGGACCTCTGCTTTCGCCTGGGCAACCTGTTTGTCGGCTTCGGCCTGACTCGCCTGCAGCGTCGCACCGATGTTTTCGCCGACGTCGACGTCAGCAATATCAATCGAGAGGATCTCGAACTGGGTATTGGCATCGAGACCACGTTCGAGGACGCGGTGGGAGATGTGATCCGGATTCTCGAGCACGTCCTTGTGGGACTGGGCGGAACCGATCGAGGTCACGATCCCTTCGTTCACACGGGCAACGATGGTTTCTTCTGTCGCACCACCGACAAAGCGATCGAGGTTGGTGCGGACTGTGACACGGGCGCGGGCACGGAGCTGGATACCGTCGCGGGCGACCGCGTCGATCTTCTTGCCGCCGCCGGGGCAGTCGATCACGGCGGGGTTGATCGACGTGCGAACCGCCTCGAGAACCGTCTTGGTGGTTCCCTTCACCGCAAGGTCGATGGCACAGGCGCGGTCGAATGAAAGTGGAATGGCCGCCTTATCAGCAGCAATCATCGCCAGGACCACATCGTCAACATGACCACCGGCGAGGTAGTGCGCTTCGAGTTGATCGGTGGAGAAATCGAGCCCTGCCTTCACAGCAGTGATTCGGCTATCGACGATCAGTGCCGGTGGCACCTTTCGAATCCACATGGCAACCAGGTTGAGCAATCCGACCGGAGCGTTTGAAACACGGGCCCGAATCCAGATGCCGATGAATTTTGCCAGCACCAGGAAAATGATGATGGCAACGACGACAATGATACCAATGATAATGAGCTCAGTCATAAAAGAGTAGGGGTGGGAGGTTTGGTGGTATTGAAAAAGGGTGAAACAGGGAGACCTTTAATCGAGGCCGAGGGCTTGTTTGAGAACAGGCTCAAAGGCTTCGGCCTGGCGGAGAAAGCCAAGGTCACTGGGATGGGAACCGTCAGTGGCGGCTTCGGTGTCATCGCCAAGCAAATTTTCTCCTTCGAGGTAATAGAGGTTCTTCACACCAGAGGATACGAGGTTGTCGTAGGCGCGGACTAAAGCAGTTCGACTTTTTTCGTGGTGATCGCGTCGGCTCTTAAACAGCCAGGAGTTGGTGAATGAGCGGTCCTCAACCAGGACAATGGGTGTGTCAGGGCGGGCCTGGCGGAGTTGTTTGACGAGAGGCTCTGTCCTCTCCGCAACCTGGTCACCGTTCATGTTGGGTAGGCAATCGATGACGTAGACGGCAGCGTCGAGTTCCGTCAGCAGAGCGCCGACTTCAAGGTCCATCGTGCCGTTTCCAGCAAAGCCCAGGTTGACCACAGGAAGGTCGAGGCGACGCCCGAGAATGGCGACATGTGACATTCCCGGTCGGGAGGCACAGGCACCGTGAGTGATCGATGTTCCGTAGAAAACAATTGGCTTCTCGGACCGAGGTGCGACCGGCTGGAACTCGGCACCTTCAGGAACCCCGAAGGAGATGTCGAGCAGCGAATTGCGAAGGGGAAAGTAGGCCATGTAGGTGCGCATGCCGGGGTCGATTCCGCTGATTTTGTGAGTCACTTCCGTTCCGGAAGGCTTGGAGCAGCTGACCCACTTCCACTGACCACTGGAATCGAGAGCGTAAAGGTCAACGCCGCTGACACCGGTTGCCGGCATGTGAGGAAGAGCGAGTGCTTTGTTGCCGAGGGTATACTTGATAGTGATCTCAGTGGCATCCGTGTTGAATCGGCATGCCATACCGGAACTCGTTCGACTGAGATTCCAGACTTTGTCCCGGACGATGCTTTCCGCCTTCGAAGGCAGTCGGTCATATGGGGAAGCCAATTCATCAACTGGCCAGGCACGCCCCTCGATATCCCACTCACTGACAGAATGCCAAACGAGCTTGGAGGTGTTCTCTTCCTGCGCGTTTGATACCGCAGGGGTAAAAAAGCCAGTTCCTGACAATGTCAGGAGAAGCACGGCACAACAAAGGCGGGATCTCATTCAGGAAACGCTGTAAAAGCTTCCTCTAATTGAGCGAAAGGAAGGGGCTCCGTCAACTCGGGATCGAGGGAAATCTTCAGGACAATTCCTTGTCGAGCCAGGCGAGCGCTTGTTCGCGATCTGTCAGGGTGCCTTCCAGTTGCAGATCCTGAGCCCGCGTCAGAATTTTACCGAACTCCGGGCCGGCCTGGATCTTGCGATCAATTAAGTCGCGACCCGTGATCAGCGGAGGCGGGATCAGCGGCTCCGAGGCGAACTCCTCCTCCTTGGCCTTGAGAAAGTTATAGTTATCCAGGTTTCCGTTGCTACCTTCGCAGTCGACACGATGGAGTTCCAGTTCATCGCCGAAGGTGTCACGAGCCATGAAGCGTTTCAGCTTCGATTTACGCATCTTCTGGACGTCCTTGAACATCATGTGGTTGGCCACGCCCGCCGTCGCTGCGTCGATGACAGCATTGGAATAGCGAAGGCGCCCGAGGATCTCTTCAGTCATATCGGCTCCAAGCTTGTCATGGCCGTTGAAGCGGATGCGATCCTCTGCAGGGTCATAAGAGAAGGTGGCCGGCTTGGCGATGTCATGAAAAAGGACGGAGAGAACGAGGGGCAAACTCGCGCCTGCCGGCAACAGGCTGAGCATCAGGCGCGTGTGGACAAAGACATCGCCCTCCGGATGCCACTGCGGTGGCTGCTCACAACCCTGAAGCTCGAGGATCTCGGGGAAGATCGCTTTCATCAATCCACTCTCGACAAGCAGGTCAAAGCCCCATACCCGGTTTTCGTGAACCCAGATTCGATCCAGTTCTTCGCGAATGCGCTCTGGAGCAATTTGGGAAATGTTTGAAGCCTCGGCGCGAATCGAGGCCCAGGTGGATTCCTCGATCTCGAATTCGAGGACGGTAGCAAAGCGAATCGCACGCAGGAGGCGAAGATAGTCTTCGTCGAATCGTTCATCGGGTTCTCCAATGGCCCGGACGACCCTCGCTTCGATATCTGCTTTGCCCCCGACATAGTCGATGAGCGTTTCCTTTACCGGATCGTAGAAGAGTCCATTAATGGTAAAGTCGCGACGCTGGGCATCCCGTTCGCTGGTTGAGAAAGACACCGATTCCGGACGCCGACCGTCTTCGTAGGTGCCGTCTTCCCGGAAGGTTGCGATTTCAAAGTGGTGCCCGTCCTTTCTCACCAGGATAACGCCGAAATGAGCGCCGATCGTATCGCCTTTGGGAAAGAGTTCCAGGATTTGTTCGGGATGGGCGCTCGTGGCTATGTCGTAGTCCTTGGGAGAGACACCACGGAGGGAATCCCTGACGCAGCCTCCTGCGTAGAGCGCTTCATAGCCCGCTCCCTGCAGGATTTGGACAATTTCTTTCGCTGATTCCTGCATTCTCTATCTGGGCATGCGAATGCCGAGGTCCTTGGCGGTGACGTTACGGATACCGCCGGTGGCCTTCATGTCGTCAAAATGCCACCACTCCGATTCAATGGTGCGGAAGCCGGCGTTCTTCATGAGAGTCTGCAGCAGCGTGACCCGCTTCGCGATCTCTGCGTCTCCGCCTCGATAGTTCGAGGCGGCCCGCTCGGAAAACTCGTCGAAAGGAGAGGGCATGAGAACAGGAGTCCCATCCAACTTAACGAGAGTGACATCCACCGAAATACCGTAGCAGTGCCAGGAAAGGCCTTTGCTCGGCGGGACGACGTAGCGTGGATCCCGAACTGCGTTCCAGAGAGCATGATGAGCCTCCGGTGGGCGCCACGCGTCCCAGACTTTCAGGGCATACCCATGGTCCCGGAGCTGGGCGTTCACCCTCTTCAGTTTTTCACCAGTCGATTTGTGAACCAAACAGGGCATGTTCGGGAGATACAGAGGTTTCCCGGAAGCTGATGTGACGGTGTAGCGAAGATCGATGTAGATGCCGGGATCGACTTTCTCCACAGCGGCGAGGTTGTATCGTTTTGCTGCCCGATAAATGGCTGCATTGGGATCACGGCTGAAAAGCTGGCCGCCGGAATTGCCGGGGAGGCAGAGAATCAGCGTGACGAACAACGCAGCGATGGCGGAAAAACGACTCATGCAAGCTTTGCCATTTAGGGTAATCCCTTTGAGGCAAACCGCAACGTATGCTGCAACTGTCAGGATATCCTGAAAATCCGGGGGAAGTGGACTATTGAACTTGCCTCTTCCAGCACCCTTGTTAGCTTCGCGATATGAGTTGTTTTTCGGAGCTGATCAACCGAATTGCCATGGGAAAAACCGAGCTGGTTAGCGAAGCAGCTGCCGGAAGAGCGACGATTGATGTTGCCGGTCTTCTCGATCTTCGCGACCGGGAACAGTCTGAAGAGCTGGACTGGAGGCGCTCCATCGTTGACTTCATGAAGTTGCTTGAGTTGGACACGAGCTACGGTTCCCGAAAGGAGCTGGCACTTGAGCTAGGATATAAGCAGATCGACATTGATCTGAAAGGGTCCGCTGAGATGAACATCTGGCTTCACCAGCAAGTCATGAAGAAGCTGGCTGAGAACGGGGGGGAGATCCCGGAGGAACTGCTCAGCTGAGCTCAACCCTCGTGGATCGTGTAGAAGACGGTCTTGTTAAAGAGGGCGTCGCCATCCGCCGAAGGCAGGTTCTGGCAAACGACGCGGAGAACGACCCCTTTACCGACCTCATTAGTCTTCAGAATGACGGTTTTACCGTCAGATTCGATGACGGGTTCCACCTTCAGAGTCTTGTTGTCTCCCCTGAGGGATACGGCTTTTACAGTGTAAGAATCCGACTTAACTCCCTGGAAGCGATCTACTTCCTCCGAGAAATTCAGGACGATACCGTCCTTCGCGATATTGACGCTCTCAATGCGAAAAGCCTCGGCGGGAATTTCGAGTGGAAAGAACCCGTCGGGCCCACCTCCGAGCAGAAGTCCTGAATTCATCTCGACCACCGATTCAATGGAAGACGGGGTTTGGGACCGCAGCAGAATAGCGCCCTGCCATTGGCTCCCCGCTTTCTCGGGAACAATCTCGATCAGTTGATTGGATTCCGGGCAGGTAAGGACCAGTTTGGTCTGATTGTTCTCCGCGAAGAAACACATCTGGGTGGGTTCTTTGCCTCCGGTAAGTTCGGCGGGGATGAGAAGTGATGGGAGTGTTTTCGGAAGTGGGTCCGGAACGGCATCCGGACTGTCTGCAAGAAACGGAGGGAGCCCGGTCAGCGAAATGTAGTAGCCTTCGGTGTAGGCAGGCATTGAGATGCGAGCCGCGAGGAGGCCATCGGGCCCAACGGAAAAGGAGGAGATCAGCAGTTGGCTCTCCGTCACCGTTTGCAGTCCCTCCGAATCAGGATGCCAGGCCACGAGGCGGGCCAGTGGAGGTTGTCCTTCCTCGATTGAAAACGGCGAGAGAGCAAAGAGCAGTCGCCCATTCGAATCTGCCACGGGACCCGCTGTGATTCGGACCCCTTTGTCGCGCCCCTGCCAGTCGCGCACCAGCCCCTGAAAGAAATCGAGTGATCCGTCCCCGGCGGTATCGAAGGCCTGCGTGATCTCAACCGGGGAGGCGGTGACAAGGGAGTAATTGGGGCCCATGCCCAGAGAGTTGAGGGAATTCAGTTTTACCTTGGAATAGAGCTCCCACCCAATCAGGCTGAGCCCGGGAGAAAACTTCGCCACACCAGCCTGGCCGCGTTTGTTGAGGAAAAAGACGTTGGTATCGTCGATCGGGGCGATTGCCTGAACACTGGGTTTAACGTCCTGTTCGGCAATTTCCACGAATGGCCTGGGCTGGCTTGAGTCTTCCTGTGCGAATCCGGAGACGGCCAGGAGAAGAACGCAGGAAACAGTAACAAGCTGCCTCATCAGTTGGTTTCCTCCGGTGCGGGTTCATCGGCAAGCCGGTAAGTGATGATAACTTCCTCCGCATTCTCAAGCGGGACGGAAAGGGTTTCACCGTTCCACTTCCCGGCACTGGTTTCGACGATCCGCTCTTTCCAGGAAGCAGGGAAATGAAGCAGAAAGGGATTCTCAGGATTCCTGATTGCAAACCGCTGTTTCAAGACGCTGCCGTCTCCTTCCAGCCAAAGGCGCTCCTCCACCTGAAGGCCTCCATGAGTGTATAGAAACTCAGGTAAACCGTCAATGAGCCGGAAACCAAAGTAGGCAGGATGACCGAATGTTCCCAGTGACCCCGAAAGCGGAGGGTAGCCCTCTGCGAGGAGCACGTAAGGGGAGCTGGGCTCCGGATTTGCTCCTGGAGGAGCCCCGGGGCGTTTTTCAGAAGGCGGTTTTACGTCGACGACTCCAACAAGGCGGCAAGCCGTTGCATCCCAAATTAAAGCATATCGGCCGCGGACAGCCCCGATAGTGAAGGCATCCTCGAGATCTTTGAGTGCCCCGTCCGGGCCTAGATAGCGCTCCAACGCCGCCTCGTCCTGGAGGAAGTTCTTTAGTGAACGCCGGGAAATATCGAGAACCAGTGGGACCGAATGCGATGAGACGGCTTCCGGCGCCTTCGGAGTATCATCCTGGGCAGAGACATACAGCTGGCTCAGAACGCTCATCGAGAGCATGCAGAGGATAGTGCTGTGTCGCTTGGAAATCATCGTGGGGAGGAAATCTGCCTATGCGGCCGGGACCTCGTCGCGAGTGAAAACCCAGTTGGATCCTTCGCTCAGCTCTTTGTTGTAGCGGTATCCGGCGGAATCAAACTGCTTGAGGTCATCTGCGGTGCTGACATTATTCTGGATCATGAAATCGCACATCATACCGCGGGCCTTCTTTCCGTAGAACGTGATGAACTTGTAGGTGCCGTTTTTCAAGTCCTTGAATTGCGGCGTGATGATCTCGCCTTTGATGGCGTCTTTCTGCAGGGCCGAGAAATACTCGTTAGAGGCCAGGTTAACAAATATCCCAGAGCCTGAGCTCTTGAGGGCCTTGTTGATATTTGCCGTGAGGCGGTCTCCCCAGAAGGCATAGAGGTCTTTGCCTCCCGGATTTTTGAGCTGTGTCCCCATTTCGAGCCGATATGGCTGCATCAGGTCGAGAGGTCGGAGCACTCCATACAGGCCGGAGAGAATGCGCAGGTGCTTTTGGGCATACTGCAGCTCACTCTTGCCGTAGGAGGCAGTGTCAAATCCGGTGTAAACGTCACCCTTGAACGCGAATAGAGCTGCTCTTGCGTTGTCCTCAGTGAAGGGAAGGGCCCACTCCTGATAGCGTGAGCGATTCTCATCCGCCAACTTTTCGCTGATGCTCATCAGGTCTCTGAGTTGGGGGCGTGTCTTCTTCTTGAGCATAGAAACCAGCTCAGAGGCTTCGTTCAGGAAGGCTGGTTGAGTGGGCCGGTGATTGGGGCACACCGAATCGTAGTCGAGGGTTTTGGCAGGCGATATGACAGCAAGCATGGGAAAGGACAGTCGCGACACTGTAGGGAGGTTCCAGAAAGGCTCAACCTCACTCCGCTGATAATAAATTCAAAACTCCCCCAAAATAAATTTTAAATTATTTAAAATAACTATTTAAAATTTATTAAACTTTGTTAAAATTTATGGAGATATGGAGTTTTTAGGCGTCACGCTTCCCCCGATCGCTCAGTGCTTTCTAATTTTCTTTGCGGTGTCGATTGCGCTTTTGCTCCTGATTATGTTTGCCGGACTACCAACTTTGTTCCGAGGGGTGCGTCGGGAGGTGAAATTCGCGGTTGTGCGGCGCCGGCGCTCTGGTCGAATGCTCGCTGACGGTGACCAACTCGATCGCGATGCGCGGGAGTTGGAGGGAGTCTATGATTTCGATGGCTGAGGGCCCGATTGAGCCGGCGGCTCAGGCTGAGAGGGCGGTTTCTCTCGCTGCCATGCGATCCTGCTGATCCTTGAGGTGCTCGGCTGCGATGTCTTCCAGTTCGCCAAGGGTGGCCACGGTCGAAAACCGGGTTCGCAGCGCTTTACCGCCGGGAAGTCCCTTCGAGTAGGCCATGAGGCGAGAGCGCAACGATTGCATGGCAAACTTCTCCTTCGGGAATTTGCCCCATTCCAAGAGCATTTGAGCATGCCGGACAATGAGCGCCCAACGTTCTTCAATGCTTACCGGGTCGGGGTGTTCTCCTGTTTTGAGGTAGTGCTTGGCATCCCTGAATACCCAGGGATACTGCATGGCCGAGCGGCCGATCATGACTCCGCTGACGGCGGTGGTGTCACGACGGAGCTTCACGTCTGCGCCTGATCCGATGTCTCCGTTGCCCACCACGGGAACGCTGACGGTTCTGGCGCATTCATCAATCACATTCCAATCGGCTTCCCCGGTATATCCCTGTGCCCGGGTGCGGCCATGGATGGCAATGGTCTGCATGCCGCAGTCTTCGAGGATATGGCACACCTCAGGAGCGTTGATCATGCTCTGATCCCACCCAATGCGGATTTTTGCGGTCACAGGGACCTGATCGCCGACGCCTTTGGCGATCGACTCGGCCACGTTGGTGAGAAGGGGGCAGTCTTTGAGGAGAGAGGAGCCTCCATTCCTGGAGACGACCTTCTTAACGGGACAGCCAAAGTTGATGTCAATGAAGTCGGGCTGCTTCCAGTCGATGATTTTCTTTGCCGCCTCGGCCATGCGAGGGCCGTCGGCTCCGAAAAGCTGAACTCCGACAGGCCGCTGTTCGTCTTCGAATTCGGTGTAAACGCGGGTGCGCTCGTCCGCTTGAATGATGCCTTCGGCGGAAACGAATTCGGTCACCATGACGTCAGCACCCAGTTCCTTGCAGATGCGTCTGAACACGAGGTCAGTCACTCCCGCCATCGGCGCGAGGTAAAGAGGGAACTGACCGTCCTGGAACCAGGGTAGCATGGTGAGAATTGATTAGTTGTGGGAATTCGCCGATTGCGGGCGGCGGACTGTAAGCGCGAATTCGGTTTTGGGCAAAAAAGGGGAGGTAATTTCTGAGGAGATGTCCCGATATCGTGGTGGATGAAAATGTGTAAAAACAGTTAATAAATAAATTATAATCAACGATCTGAATTATATTAAAACGCTTTCCAGATCAATCGGTTGTCCAGTTTGCTCAGGTCTGCGAATTCGAGGTGAATGACCCTGCGGTGTGGCGGGCTTTTGGCCCTGGGAGATGAGTGGAGAAGCAAAGGCTTCATCAAAAGGGCGTCGCCGGCATCACATGCAGCGACGACTTGTGGGTGCGAGTTCTGCGATGCCACCTGCTCAGGGGTGAGTTTGCCACCAAGGTGGGTTCCCGATATCACCCTTAATGCTCCGTTTTCGGCCGGGGTGTCGTCGAGATGAAGGCGGATCGTGACCATGGCCTCAAGGACTTGGGCCGGTGGTTCCACGTGGTGGGTTTCTTCCTTGAAGGTCCAGGGGCCGTAGCCGGGGAGGTCTTTCTTTTCCGATACCGTGATCGTCCTGTCTTGATGCCAGGCGACGGGCCAGTTGGCATCGGGAGATTTGTCGAAAAGAATGGCGCGCACCAACCTGAGTTCCTGATTGGGAAGAAGCGATCGGATGGGCGCTGAGTCCGTCAGTTCAACAATTGCCGGGTTTACGGCAATGCCTCGTCTTCCTGCGTTAGCTCCGGTAGAGAGCTCGGATATGAGGATTTCGATTTGTGAAGGCCCTAAAACCTTCCGAATGATCTCAAATCCCCGGCTCTCCAGGTCCATCTCAAGCAGACTGCTTGTCGGCAGCCTCTTTTTCCATGCCGTCGTAGACGCCAAAGTCGTTGAACCAGATGCGCTTGGCCCAGCGATAGACGGGATGCTTTTCGGGAATCTCTTCGCCGGTGGGTAGCCACTGGCTGTTTCGCGGAGTCATGGCCTCGAGCTCGGCAATGGCACTCTTTCGGATCGTGGTGTCTTCGGCGCTATGTTTCTCTGCGAGCTCTTTGACGAGATCCGGACGCTCCAGGACGATACAACCCCGGGTATGGCTGGCTGCCGTCTCACGGAAGTCTTTCATGAAGGCGGACTTGGTCAGAGTCTCGTAAACCGAGCCATCGCGGACATTTTCTGTCGCAAACTGGATGATTGGGCAGGGTTCGATGCCGCCGGTTGGGGAGATATGGTGGGAAATCCCGTTCGCCATGGGGCACAAGGCTCTACCTTCACCATCGTAGTAGGCATCGATAATGCCGAGGGGGAGCTTGGTCCGCATGGTCACCACAAATTCGCGGACTTTGCGGGCCTGTTCGGGCGTCAGGGCCAGTGCTTCGTTCGGCTGCGGGCCTACCGGGCGATAGGTGTGATACCAGGCGTAGTGCACGCCGCGGTCGATGAGCTTGCGCAGCCAGGCTTCGGTAAGCAGATCATCGATGTTGGTCTGGCAAAGGCTGGTGGCCACTCCGGTGAGTAGCTTGTTGTCGAGACAGTTGTCGAGCCCGCGCAGGGTGCGATTGAGCACGTCCTTGCCGCCGCGGCGTTCGTTGGCAACGATCTCGGTGCCTTCGATTGAAATGAGAGGGGTCGCGTTTCCGATCTGGCGGAGCTGCTTGGCCTTCTTTTCCGTGATCATCTGACCGTTGGTGAAGACCTGAAAGAAGCAGTCTGGGTGCTCGGCAAGGAAATCGAGCAGTTCCGGGTGCATGAACGGCTCGCCTCCGAGGATTCCGAAGAAGCTGTTCCCGTGGGATTTGGCGTCGTTGACGATATTGTTGAGTTCTTCAAGATTGAGGCTCTCCCTCGGCTTGTCGACATCGACCCAGCATCCCTGGCAACGCAGGTTACAGCTGTTGAGAATGGAAATGTAGAGGAAGGGAGGGAAATAGACGCCCTCCTTCATCCGTTTCTTGAACAGGTTCACCGAGCGAATGCCTTTCACCCCGAAGTTCCACATGAACTTGCCAAGGTGACGCTTGTCGGCTGTGCGCATTATGCGGCCGGCATATTGGAGGGAGGGAACGATCATGAATGGGCGCCGCAGGGCGGCTCGGGGTAAGGTAAGAGGAGCGAAGGCAAAATGTCTACGCCGTAGGCTGAAAACTAGACCTTTTACCTTTCACTTTCACACCTTTTACGGCGCGCAGATGCGGCCCCTAGACCAGCTTGAGAGCTGAATCAACGGTGGCGTCGTCATGAACGATGGCACTGATTGCTGAGGCGATTCCGGCAGGGTTTGCGTGCTGGAAGATGTTGCGCCCCACGGCCGTACCGATGGCGCCGGCGTCAATGGAGTTCTTGACCATCGAGAGCAGCGCTTCGTCATCTCCCATCGCGGCTCCGCCGAGTACGACCACAGGAACGAAACAGGAGTCCACGATGGCGCGGAAGTCATCGACGCTTCCGTTGGTGGGGTAGGCTGTTTTGACGATATCAGCACCTAGTTCGGCCGCAGCGCGGACGGTGAAGCCGACATTTTCCACGGTGTAATCGTCAGGACGTCCAATGCTGAAGGGGAGGGCCTCAAGAATTACCGGGATTTCAGTTTCCAGGCTCTCACTGATCAGCTCAGCCACCTCGCGAGTGTTGTCTGCCTCGTTGGGGTGGTTGGAGTAGAGCATATTCATCATGGCATTGGCGCCCACTGCGAGGCCTTCGTCAGCGCCGTAGAGCCGGTAGCTGCCCTCGTCGACATTGTCGCCATAGACCGGCTTGTAGCAGTCCGTGCGCAAGCAGACGCCCTTGTCCCCGAAGAGGTCGGCCGCTGCGGTCGCGACACCCAGGTTGACCACGAACCCGTCCACAATTGGGTTCAGTTCTTCGATGATGCTCAGCGGATTGAGCTCAGGAACCGGAATGATCGTTCCGTGATCGATAGGAAGAATGACGGTGCGACCGTCTGACTGGAGAAACTTGGAGAGGTTTGTGGTGCGATCCATATGATCAGCATGGAAACGCGGCGGTGCCCATTAATCAAGCTGCGTCAGGATAATTTTCGTATCAGTTCCGGCGATATTGCGATTCGAGGTGAATCGCAAAAGTGGAGCATAGCGGATTTGAACCGCTGACCCCCTGCATGCCATGCAGGTGCTCTACCAGCTGAGCTAATGCCCCTTTTGCGGTGCCTGCCGAAGTGACAGGGTCGGGATATTAGTGGAGAAAGTGTCACCGGGCAACCGGAAATTTTCGTGTTCTTAATCTTACCAGCCGGAGCGGGAAAAGCCCGACCCGGATGAGAAACTGGAGCTGGAAAACCCGGAGCTGAGTGAGGAGCCGGAAGAGAACGAAGAACCAGACGAGAAACTGTTTTGAGCTGCCCGCCGCCGCGCGGCAGCCGCGGCACTGGCCTTGCGGGATTCGTTGAGCTTGGCTCGAGCGAGTTCGCGTTCGGCTTCTCCGCGACTGGCGACAGCGGCCTTTCGGGCACGGGCATAGTCGCCCTTAAAAAGGGCCTGCTTGGCACGGACGAGGGCAGCGCCACCGGCGTGGCGATTGGGTTTGACGAAGTAACTGCTGCGCCAGCGATTGAGTTTCGTGATCTGTGCCGCGGCGCGTTCGATTTGCTGGGCGGCTTCGCGACCGGCAGCCAACTCACTCTGCAGGGTGCTGCGAACCTTGCCGGTTTCAGCGGTAATGTGGGCAGTCTGAGCAAACAGCTCGCTCCAGTCGGAGTGGGCGATTTCCAACTGCTGTTCGATCCGGGCATGGTCGTTGGTCAATTCCTCGTGGCGCACGATCGCACGGGAAAGTGCACGGCTGTCGGGGATGTTATCTTCACGGGCTTCGCGCAGAAAGGTGTGGCAGAAGGTGAGGGCGGCTTTGGCGCCGGTGGAGGCGGATTCCGCCATTTCAAAAGCCTTCCAGTCAGCATCGATGCCGTCTTCGACCGCGTTTAGTTGATGCTCGAGAGACTCTCCGGTGCGATGGAGTTGAAACGGGTCGGGCCTCGGGGCCTGCAGGGCAGCACGCCACTCCTCCAGTGCACTTCCCGTGGAAAGATGCGCGTCGATCGTGCTCTGGCAGGTGCGCCGGTCTTCTGAAAGGAGAGCCAATTCGCGGTGCCGATCTCGCAGTTTCACAGCAAGTTCGCCGTTGTTTTTCTCGGCCTGCTTCAAGGCGGCATGTTGGTCGCGGACCAGGGCCAGTTGATGGCGAGCGAAATCGAGTTCGTTGGCGACAGTTTCGAGGAGGCCAAATCCGCGAATGAGCTCGCCGGCATTGAAGGCTGTGGCACTTTCAGAGAGCTCAAACCTGGTCTGATCGAGGCGACGATTGGCCCGCTCGATTGATTCGGCGATGGATTTCTGGCCATCAATTTCCTCTCCGAAACGTGACGCAAACAAAGTCACGCTGGGGGCGTATTGCTCGCGCAGTTCGTTGATCAGGGTCTCCGCAGGGGCAACTTCATCCGAGACTGTCTTGTGACCTTCGGTGAGCTCGCGAAGCCTGGTCGCGTGATCGTTGGCACTGGTTTGACTGAGCGAAATCAAGGCGACAATGTCATCGAGACTGCGCTCAGCTTCGGCCAGTGATTCACGGGCGGCTGTGGCTTGTCCATGGTCGATGGCAGTAAGAGCAGACGTGATATTGTTGCGGGCGTCATCCAGGCTCTCATCGGGACGAAGGTTGGGTTCGTTGAGGAGGGATTTCTCATCGATGCCCAGTTGCCGGGCGAGGGCGCTTCGGGCTTCAATGATTTCCCTCGAACGCTGTTCGACCATTGGCGTGAGTTCTTCATGGATGCGTTGCGTCAGCTGCTTGCTGTTGAGAGTGCGCCCCTTCAGGAGGGTCAGCTCATTCTCAAAAGCCAGCCAGGGTTCTTCGATGGAAACGGAAGCTCCCTGCGAGCCAAGGTTTTCGCAGCGGGCACTCATGTCGGAGAGCGCGGTTTCTATCCAACCCACCAAACGTTCATGATCAGCGAGACGGGAACGAGCGCGCTCAATCTCGGGCAGATCGATCTCACGGAAGGACTGGATGGTAGTCGTCATGGCGCCCGCTTCAGTGACAAGACGGGAGGCCTCGGGAATAAGGCTCTCGAAGGCTTCTACCGGATCCTGCTGGCCGACCGCAGCAGCCTCGTCCAGCGCTGCCTGTCCGGCCGGTATGAGTGTTTCCTGGAGGGATCGCATCGGGAAAAAGGAGTCTTCTTCGCTTTCCAGGGCGAGCAGGGAGCCTTCATTGGCTGCCTGATCGAGAGAGGCCTGCAGCTGCTGCTGTGTCAGGGGAAGGCCGTCGATGCCGGCCTCGAGGCGGGCGATGTCTTCGAAAGCCTGAGACTGGCGCTGATCGTATTCCTTGATCAGCTTCTCAAATGAAATCCGGAAAGGCTCGTAGTCAGTGCTTTCGCCAAGGAGAGTGCGGGTGTAGGCCTCAGCGTCCTGGCTTCCTTCGGGATGAAGAATAGCTTCGAGGTGGTCATGCTGATCGAAGCCAATCGGAGTCGAGGTCAGAAGCTCAACAGCTTCACGATAGGAACGCTTGGAAAAGGCGTTCCTGGTTTTACTCAGGGCGGAGCCGGGGTAGATCAATGCTTTGACCTCTTTCATAACCTTGTCCGTCGCCGCAGACATGATGAAGAGCTCGTCGACCCCGTGAATCGCATCTTTTGCGAGTTTCAGGGTGGTTCCCTCGAAATTCCGCTTTTCCAGATCCTCGCTGGATCCGACGACAAGCCCGGTTCGATCCATCAGGGAGAACAGCTGTGAGAATTTACCTTCCAGCTGGTCCTCCCAGTCAGCATGGGTTTCTTCGGCCCGGGACTTGATCGTACGGCGCCTACGGTTGGCAACGCCGAGGAAGACGATGATCGTCAGTATCGTAACTGTGATGCTGCCGCGGATGATGGACTTCCGTTGGCGCTCGGACTCAAGCCATTGGGTGTAGGAATCGCTGGCATAAGCCAGGTAACGATCGGCCGAGGCAAGTTGCTCGCTGTAAAGCGGGTCGCCGATGGTGTGGTTGGAGAGCGCGGAATTGAGGGCCTGTTCGGCGCGGCTGAGATGTCCCGCGACCACCGGTGCTTTCGGTGAGGTTGGGTGTTCTTTAATTTGCTCGTCGAGGGGCGAAAAACGCTTCTTGTCGGATTCCCAATTGTCGAGACGGCCGTGGTAGGCTTCGATCGCATTTTGGGTGTCCGTGAAATGCTTTCGAGCATTCTTGTAATCCCCCTGTTCGGCAAGGCGTGCAATGGTTTCAGCCTCGGCTTTCCAGGGGACGAGATCGGGGCGGACCACGGCCCCGGTGAGCTTCGGATTCGCCTGCTGAAGCTTGGTAGTTCGCCCGGCGGCTTCTTCGATGAGTGATCTGAGTTGGGTGGCGTAAAGTTTCGCTTCGTCGATAGCCCGCTGCCTTTCTATCTCGGCAAGTCGCTGGCGTTCGTTCTCCTCCTGGATCTTGCGGGTCAGTGAACTTTCGATGCTGGTTACGGTGTTCTTCACGGCATCAACAATCCGGCCCCCATTGCGCATCGCGTTAATGGCCGGCTTGTCGAGTCGGCCAATCCAGTAGCGTTCTCCGAGGCCTCGATTGTCGAAAGCGTCCGAGGCGAAATACGAAAATTTCCGTTCCTGCAGGAAAAGAACAAAGACCGCTCCATTGCTTTCGCCGGTTCGCTTGTCCGTCAAACTCCCGAAGCCGGTTTGGTTGGATAGCCCTTTCCCCAGGGCATGTTCAACCGCGTTCATCCCGCTATGGTTTTCATAGCGTTGACCCGAGGCCGTCTCCATCAGAACGACAGTCCAGTTGGCGCCGTTCTCATCGAGCCAGCCTTCGAGCTCTTTTAGCTGCTGTTTGCTGACGCCAAGGTCGCCCTTAATCCATAGATGTTGCTCAGGTGTCCACTTGGTGATGACGTCTGAGATGTTGTAGAAACTGGCGGGGGCAGCATCCTCGGACGGAGAAATCGTCGGAACAAGGATGGCAAGGCCTAGGAGAGCGATCAGGTGGGCTTTCACGGTGGTGATGTTAGCACACGAGTGCCTCTTTCCTGCGATACAAAATCGTCAGGATTTAGGAATGCGGGTGCTATCGGTTCCGCTCAGGCGATGGACCAGGTCAGTTCCAGGTCCATCCCGACAGGCAATGGAACTACCGGCCCCTCATCGGTGTGGATGGTCTCTGAGGAAGAAGGTGATTTGACCAGCTCGAAAGTCTCAGTCGAGGGAGTGAAGCCGTAGAAGGCAGGGCCGTTGCTGCAGAGGAATCGGGTGAAGGCATCGCGCCCGGCTTCCGAGAAAAGATCCGAGCCCGCTTCCTCAAACGCCATCGCATAGAGCTGAGGGGCACAGCGACCGGTGTAGCACCCGGCTGCGCAACCGCACTCGGTAGCTTTGGTGGTGTGCGGAGCGCTGTCGGTTCCGGCAAAGAACTTGGATTGCCCCGGCGCCAGGACCGCATCACGCAGAGCGGCGCGGTCGCGTTCAAACTTCACGACCGGGAGGCAGTAAAGGTGGTACTTCAATCCCTGAATGAGATGACCTACGGTGTAGAGGAGGTGCTGAGGTGTGATGGTAGCCCCGACGTGAGATGGAGCCTCACTGACAAACTCCGCTGCCTTGGCGGTGGTGATGTGTTCACAAACAATGTGAAGGTTGGGGTGCTCATCGAGGATTCTTGGTAAGCGTTGAGTGTAAAAATCGGACTCAGCCGTTTGTTCTGCATCGAAATACTTCGATCCCTTAAGAGCGTGTTGTTCGCCGTGAATGCAGAGAACCACCTCGTTCGCTTCCATTGCCTTGAAAACGTCGCTGCCAATCCATTCGTCCATCGGAATGCCGTGTTCCGCGTTGGTCGTTCCATGGGGCGGGTAGTATTTGGCCGCACGGAGGAGACCGGAGGCCGCACCCTCTTCGATCATCGACGCGGTCGTGTTGGCGGTAAGATAAAGGGGAGTGATGAGCTGATCAAACTTGTCCGCGCCTGCCTCATTGAGATCGGCGCGGTAAGCTTCGATTGACCAGGCGGAGTCCGTTTTGGGGCCGCTGACTTGAGATACGGGCGGCTTTGTGTTGGGCATGGCGAGAGCTCCGGCGCACCCCATGCTCAAGTGATCGGCGATGTATGCAGGAACATTTGCTCCCTGGCGGAAGTGGGTGTGCAGGTCATACCATTTTGGAAGAATGAGGGAGTCAGCCATGGGTGAGTAGATATCTTAACGAAAAAGTCATGGGATGGGGCGAGGATCAAGGCCGAAGTTAAGGGTTTCGCCTAGAGTATGACATGGTGCTGACAGGCGAGGCCGTGGTGAGCTCAGCTGCCGGTTGCTAAGTTGGCGGGATGAATGCGAAGAAATGGCCAGTCAGTATCGATGCTGTTACACTGCAGAAGAGGCGTGCCGTGGCGCTGCGCCGCCGCCCCATGGATAAGGGGGCGATAAAAGCGAAATACCGGGATCTGGCAATGACCCTGCTTTGCCTGCAGGACCTGGACGAAAACTTGGAGAGCGGGAAGGGTGGGTTGACGGATGGTGAGGATTCGCCGTAGATGGCGCCATGTTTTGGCTGCCGCTGGATCAGGAGACAAAAGACTTTTTCAAGGAAGAAGAGGTGGTGATTATCATGGGACGAGGCCACTCCGGCACCCGGGTGATGACACGAATCTGTGAAACCCTCGGGATCAATGTAGGGGCTACGGAGAAGCTGAAGTCCGGCGATACGGCCGACTTAAAGTTTACCCGGCCAATCAAGAAGGTCGCGATCCACGATATTGACTGCAATTTCACGGGCAGCAGAAAAAACTGGCTGCTGAACCGGTTCCAGCTGGCCGCAGGCCGCTATTACAAGCGGCTTCAACCCAGCGGGACCTGGGGTTGGAAGTTTCCCGAGACCTACCTCATTGGCCCCTATGTTCATGAAACCTTTCCCAAGGCAAAGTATGTTCATCTGATACGGGACGGGCGGGACCTCGCTTTTAAAGAGCATCTCACGGACGATCCCCATCGCAAACTTGGCCGGGTGCTTCTCAATCATATTGGTGCGATGGACCAGCCCCATTACCTCCAGGCGGCCCGATCATGGGAATACCAAGTCAAAGGGTGGGATGCTTTCGCAAGTCATCTGCCCGAGGGGAAGGTGATTGATTTCAAATTTGAAGACATTTTGACGGAGCCGCGGGAATCAGTTGAAAGGCTGACTGACTTCCTTGGCTGCCCCATGACAGAGGCCTGTGAGACGTTCCTGCAGGAGGAATTGATCGTATCGAAGAAGAAGCAGCACCGCGAGAATGATCCTGATGAGGTGGCTGCGGTGACTGAGGCGATCGGGGATACTCTCCGCGCGAAAGGCTTCCTCGATTGTATTTAGAGGGCAAAACCGGCAATTTTGGGTGGATTTTGGTTGCAATGGTTTATAAAAACCATAACTTTGATAATTAAGGAATTAATTCCTGTGTTCTGACCACCTCTCACGGAACCCAACAATGCGCAGCCAAATCCAACAAAAAGCCAGGCGAAAGGGGATGACCTTGATCGAGATCACCGTGGTGATCGGGGCCTTGCTCAGCCTGATTTCAGTTCTTTTCGTTGGAGTGAGTGCGTTCAAAGCAGGATCAGATCGTTCGAAATGCCTGGTCCAGACGTCGCAGATTCAGAAGGCAGTCCGTGCCCGCCAGAACATGTATGAGCTGCGTTTTGGTGATTCGTTGACGAAGGATGACCTTGTTGGTCCAGGCAGAGCCTTCCCTAACGAACCCGTCTGCAATGCTTTCGGAACCTACCTGTGGGGAACCACCGTTCCACATCTCGGAACTGCTTTTGTCGACTGCCAGGATCCGGACAATTCCGAAGAGTATCACTATCCCCAGGACACGGAAGGCTGGTAGTCAGTTTTCAGATTGTCCCTTCGAGGAAGCATGTCGCTTCCTCCACCAATCCTCCAGCTTTGGTTTGAATCTGCGCCACCAGACTCCGTGGTAGTCCTCCTCCCGTGTTGAGAGGAAGATAAAAACAGCTGCAACCATCAGGGAGCCGCCGAATACCCATGACCAGCCTCATTAGGCATCTCTAGTCTCTATAATGGAACATTTTCATGAGCGCTTCCTGCTATCGGGTGGAAAAGAGCATGGCGTAGTCAAACCAGCATCAGCACCATGCCGGTATCTCTCTAAGACTTCACTTCTTCGTCTTTTCGCCGCTCAGTTCCTTCTGGTAGCGGTTATACTCCCATCTGCCTTGTAAGAGGGGGAAGAAAGGCATGTAGGCCGCGTCCTCTACCCACATGCGGCGCTCTGGCTGATTCGGATCGACCGTACCTTCCGGGTAGTCCTTTCCGGCTACGGATGCCTCAAGTGAGGCGTCGAATGCTTCATATTTCGCGATGAGTTCCTTTGCGACTTCGGGCTTGGCGTCGATCAGGTTTGTCGTTTCGTTCTGGTCTTCGAGCAGATCGTAGAGCTCATACTCGCCCTCCTGGCTGATGATTTTGTAGCGATCGCCGGTGAGCACGCCCCGCTCGTTATGTCTGAAGGGCAGGTAGCCGTTGCGCTTCTCCTGCTCTCCGTCAATGACCGGGACGAGGCTGATTCCGTCCTGCGGTTGAAGTCGGCAGTCATCGGGCAGCCCGACAATTTCAGCGATCGTAGGAAACATATCTATCGTACCTGCGGGGTAGTCTGTGACGCGGCCTTCAGGGATGCGGGCGGGCCATTCAATAATTCCGGGAACACGAAGTCCGCCTTCATACATGGTGTTCTTGGATCCACGAAGTCCGCCCATGGTTTCGGGGCCGAACTTGGAGAGGCCGCCGTTGTCGCTCGTGTACCAGAAAAGGGTGTTTTCTGCGATTCCGAGGTCACGAAGTCCAGCTCGCAAAGCGCCGATGCTGCGGTCCATCGCCGTGATTTCACCGTACTGATGCTGGTATTCCTCAGGCAGTTCAGCAAAAGGGGCGCGGTCTTCTTCGGATGCTTTCATCGGATCGTGAGGCGTCCCATACCAAATCACAGTGAAGGTGGGGCGATTCCCGGCGTTCTTCTTGATGAACTTGAGTGCCTCAGCAACCACCACTTCCGAAGAGTCGCCTTTAAATTCTTCAAACTCGCCCATGCGGCCGAGCATGGGATCCATGTCGAAGAAGTTCGTCGTGGTGAGCCAGTGCTCGAAACCAAAGGCACCTGGATGATGGGTATCGTCAGCAAGAACCGGGACTCCGGGGCCTCGGAGTCCGTTGAGATGCCACTTGCCGAAGTGGCCGGTCGCATAGCCGGCGTCGCTCAGGGCCTGGGCAATGGTTTTCTCCTGGAGACGCAGTGGATAGCCGTGGGTCTGCACCCCGGTGCGATCATTGGAGCGTCCCGTGAGCACCGTGGCGCGGCTGGGAGAGCAATTGGAGGCACCGGCGTAAAAGCGATCAAAGCGCAGCCCCCCGGCCGCCATGGCGTCGAGATGTGGCGTCTTGAGGTGGGGGTGACCGTTGTAGCTGGTCTGGCCCCACCCCTGATCATCAGCCATGACGAAGACAATGTGAGGCGGATCGTCTGCGAGGACGCTTGTCGTGAACAGGGAAGTAAGGAGCAGAAAAAGGGGCGTTTTCATGGATTTGCTTCGGTGGAGCCTCAGTGTTACATCGGGACAATGAAAGCTTCGATCCATTTCTTTAGCGCAATTCTGGTGTTAACAACATTGGCTTCTTCAGCCTACGCCGATCACCATGGCGCCAAGCACAATACCCTGACCGAGAAAGAAAAATCCGACGGGTGGAAACTGCTGTTTAACGGCAAGGATCTCTCTTCGTGGCGAAACTACCAGGCCGATGGAATCAACGAGAAATGGAAGATCGAAGGGGATACTTTCATGCTGACCGGGAAAGGTGGCGGCGACATTGTGACTCACGATCAATACGGTGCGTTCGAGCTGAAGATCGACTTCAAGATTTCACCCAAGGGAAACAGCGGAGTGATGTTCCATGTCCAGGAGACTGAGCAGAAGGCGTGGCGCACCGGGCCGGAGATCCAGATTCAGGATCACGCTCACGGGAAAGACCCACAGAAAGCCGGTTGGCTTTATCAGCTCTACAAAACGGATGTTGATACGGCGAATCCGGCAGGAGAGTGGAATACAATTCACATTCTCATCACCCCAGAGAAGTGTGTGCACTACATGAACGGCACGAAGTATTTCGAATACGTCAAGGGCTCGGAGGACTGGAACAAGCGCGTCGCAGCGAGCAAGTTTTCTAAGTATCCGTCCTTCGGTAAGCCAACTCGCGGGCATATCTGCCTGCAGGACCACGGAAATGTGGTGCACTTTCGAAACGTGAAGATCAAGGCCCTCGATTGACAGGTGGTTTAGAAATCGCGATTCCCGGGTGGACGGACTGGAGCCCCGCCTCCCACACTTCGGCGAGCGATTACGACCGTCGATCTGATTCTTGGAGGTTCGAGTGTTGCGGGTTCTCGTTCGTATGAAAGAATAGATGGGAAGGAAATCGATTGAGCTGCCTCGCTCCTTTAGAACAATCCCAGTGGACGGTCGAGCAGGGCAGGGCGCGGCGGGATCGAGGCATCACGTTTGGGCCTGAAAGCTTGAAAAAGCGTGAATCAGACGTTCCTTTTCAGCAGGCGGCGGGCTCCGATAGGTGGTTACGTCGCTTACGATTTGGATGGGAAAGGAACGACTCGATCAAGCCCTGCATCGCCGCGGGATGTGTGACTCTCGTGAGATGGCGAAACGACTCATCCTCGCCGGTGAAGTGCGAGTCGAGGGTATGGATGGTTTGTTGAAGCCTGGCACCAAGGTGGGCGATGACGCTGAGATCCTCGTCAAGAGCCGGCCCAAGTATGTGAGCCGGGGAGGCTTGAAGATCGAAAAAGCGCTCGACGAGTTTGGTATCGATCCGGATGGCATGGTGGTTCTGGACGCGGGGGCATCGACCGGCGGGTTCACCGATTGCGTCCTCCAACGCGGGGCTGCCAAGGTTTTTGCCTACGATGTTGGTAAAAACCAGTTGGCCTGGAAGATCCGAAACGACGAGAGGGTCGTGTCCCGAGAGGGAATCAATATCCGGCACATGGTGCCTGAGGACATTGGCGAGGAGGTGGACCTCGTTGTCATCGACGTTTCCTTTATTTCCCTGACTTTGATCCTGCCGCCCGTATTTCGAGTGCTCAAGTCGGGGGGATCAGTGGTCTGCTTGATCAAGCCGCAGTTTGAGCTCAAGAAGGAACAAATCGGCAAAGGCGGCATTGTTCGGGAGCCGGAATTGCACGACGAAGCGGTCGAAAAGATCCGTTCATTCGTCTGTGACGAACTCGGAAAAAGCTGGCATGGCCTGACACAGTCGCCTATCAGTGGAACTGACGGAAATATCGAATTTCTCGCATGGCTGAAACACCCCGAGTAGGCATTGTCGCCAACCTGTCCAAGTCCGGTGCCAAAGAATTGATGGCGGACCTGCTGGACCGTTTTGAAAAAGCATCTATCGATGTGACTCTCGATGAACGCACTGCGGACTTCATCGGGCAACCCGGCGGTTTACCGCTGCCCGAGCTCAGCGACGCCGTGGACATTCTTGTCGTGTTGGGTGGTGACGGCACTATCCTTTGGGTCCTGCGTCAGTTGGAGGACCGAATCAAGCCGATTGCAGCGATCAATACAGGCACGCTCGGTTTCCTGACCTGTGCGACCGAAGAGGAAAGCGGCAAGCTGGTTGAGGCCTTGGCGACAGGGAATTACCAGCGCACTGATCGAATCATTATTCGCGGGGAGTTCTTTCACAACGGCGAGGTGAAGCAGGAATTTGTCGCCCTCAATGAGGTGACCTTCTCGCGTGGCGTAGGCGCCCGCGTGATTCACGTGGAGGCATGGGTGAACGGCAGGATGGCTAATCGCTACACCGGTGACGGATTGATTGTGGCAACGCCCACGGGATCAACGGCTTACTCGCTTTCGGCGGGAGGGCCATTGGTACAGCCCGGAGCGAATGTCTTTGTGGTGACACCGGTTTGTCCACACACGCTTGCGGACCGGCCTCTGGTGGTCGGAGCTGCAAGCCAGGTTTCGTTGAAGGCTCCGGAGCAGCGGGATGATCTCGCCGTTTACATTGACGGACGTCTTCTCGCGGAGGTGTCGGATCCCGCGGAGGTGCGTTTGAAGTTAGCGGACTTTCAGCTGCCTCTAATTTCGTTGCCGGACCAGGATTTCTTCACGGTTCTACACCGCAAGATGGGTTGGGCCGGAAGTGCTATCTGATCAGCTTTTGAGCTCTGTCGAAGAATCGGGAACGAGGTTGGGAAAGCCGTCTTCGACGGGGTAGGCACGTTGACCGTCCTCGGTTAGATAGGCCCCTTCCGGGAAATCTGCCTCGAAGGCTGCCAGTGCTTCACCTTCGGCGAAGTGCAGCGCCTGTTGTGTGACAGGGCAGCGCAGCAGAGTGGTGACATCCTCAGACAGACCGTGATCGCTCATAGGACTTCGATACTCGGATCGATCTCCTGGGCCCAGGCGGTAATGCCTCCCTGGACGTGGCAGGCATCAGTAAATCCGGATTCATTGAGAAAAGCCAGTGCCTTGGCGCTGCGGCCACCGGCTTTGCAGTGAATGATCGTCTCAGCACCGGAATCCAGTTCACCAACACGGTCGGGAAGTTCGCCGAGGGGAATGACGATGGATTGCTCAATCTTGCCGACTTCGACCTCGGCTGGTTCCCGCACGTCGAGAAGGACGAACGGCTTGGGATCGTCGAGGCGGGCTTTCAGTTGGTGGACGTCGATTTCACGTAGGGTGGGATCACTCATGTCGCAGTTGAATACGATTTCTTTCAGTTCCTGGATAGTTGGTTTTTCCCCGCATACCGCGCATTCGGGATCTCGACGCAGCTTGATTTCGCGGAAGCGGAAAGAGAGCGCGTCGAAATGGAGGAGGCGGCCAATCATCGGGTCGCCGATACCGAGAATCAGCTTAATGGCTTCATTAGCCTGGAGACATCCAACGATGCCCGGAAGGACACCGAGGACGCCGCCTTCGGCGCAGCTTGGAACCTGGCCCGGTTCGGGTGGTTCGGGGAAAAGACAGCGATAGCAGGGGCCGCCGAGATGCGGGGCGAATACGGAGACCTGGCCTTCGAACCGGTAGATGGACCCGTAGACGTTTGGTTTGCCTGTCAGGACAGCGAGGTCGTTGGTCAGGTAACGTGTCGTGAAATTGTCAGTGCCATCGATGATGAGATCGTAGGGCTCGGCGATGGCGGCGGCGTTTTGATCCGTGATAGCTTCCTCGTAGGTGGTCACTTTGACCTCGGGATTGATGCCGCCCAGGCGTTCGACAGCTGACTCTGTCTTGAGTTTACCGACATCGCCGGTGTCATGGAGTATCTGCCGCTGCAGATTCGAGAAATCGACGCGATCGAAGTCGACAAGACCAATTTCGCCAATTCCCGCGGCAGCCAGGTACATCGTGACAGGCGAACCGAGCCCCCCGGCTCCGACGCAGAGAACCCTGGCGGCTTTGAGGCGCTTTTGGCCTTCCATCCCGACATCCGGTATGGTGAGGTGACGGGCGTAACGCTGCTTCTCTTCCGTAGTGAGGTCTGTTTCCGCGAGGCGGTCAGGTGGAATCAGCGATGACATTGATGAAATTTCAGAAAAAACTTAGACGGAATAAATCGAACGCTTCGCTGTAATTAGCAATGATATTTGGGCAGATTTCCCGTTTGCTCCGTAACTCCCCCTACAACAGATACTCATATCCATGAAAAGACACCCTAACCTCCTCAGGTCGGTTGTTGTCCTGGCCGGCGTTTTCGCGCTCGGCCTGCAGGGCATTCAAGCCGAGACGATTAAATATTCGGAACTGGAGAAGAAGATCAAGGTTGATCGATCTCCCGTTGAGTCCGCTGGTGCAGCTCCCTCAAGCTATGCCCCGGCTCTTGAAAATGTGATGCCCGCGGTGGTCACCATTTTCGCGAACAAGTCGATCAAGCTCACCAACGCTCGCAATCCGATGCAGGAAGAGCTGTTCCGTCGCATGTTCCCCGATGTTCCGGACGATTTCTTCGAGCGCTTTGAAAATGAAGAGGGTGCTCCCGAGCGCAAACAGGAAGGCCTCGGTTCCGGTGTAATCATTTCTCCTGACGGTTACATCCTGACGAACAATCACGTGGTCGGTGACGCTGACGAAATCACCGTCGCTCTCTCCACCAATAATAAGGAATATGATGCCACCCTGGTGGGGGCAGATCCCCGCACTGACATTGCCCTGATCAAGATCCAGGCCAAAGGGCTCCAGGCGATCACGATCGGTGATAGCTCCAAGCTTCGGGTTGGTGATGTGGCTCTTGCAGTCGGTAACCCACTCGGCCTCGAACAAACGGCTACAGTCGGTATCATCAGCGGGCTTGGCCGTAACGAACTCAATATTACGAACGGTGGTTACGAAAACTTTATCCAGACTGATGCAGCCATTAACCGCGGAAACTCCGGCGGCGCCCTGGTTGACGCCAACGGCCGCCTCATCGGTATCAACACGGCGATTCAATCCGGTTTCTCCGGTGGTAACATCGGTATTGGTTTCGCGATTCCTTCTAACATGGCCCTCAACATTGTTCAGCGTCTTCTTGACGATGGCGGTGTGGTGAAGCGCGGTTTTCTTGGCGTGTTTCTCCGTGAACTCGACGGCAACTACGCCAAGGCTCTCGGCCGTGAAGATGCTTCCGGCGTCCTCGTGACAGAGGTGGGCGAAGATACTCCCGCAGAAAGCGCCGGCATGAAGCCTGGCGACCTCATTGTTGGTTACAACGGTAAAAAGGTCGACGACATGCAGACTCTGCGTCTCGATATTTCCAACACTGCTCCCGGTAAGGCAGTCGAGTTTGAGTTGATCCGTAATGGCAAGGAGCGTTCCCTCGATGTGGTTCTGGGGGATCTCGACTCCGATTCGGGTTCTCTTGCCGGTGTTCAAGGCGGCGGCAATAACAAGCCGGCCAAGCCGGAGGAACTGATCGAAGGTGTCCGCATCAAGGATATCGATGATGAGACCCGAACTGCTCTCAACCTCGAGGAAAACGTTTCAGGGGTTGTCGTCGAAAGTGTGAAGGACAATGCTTCCGCCGCTGAGGCCGGCCTTCGTCCTGGAATGGTGATCACTCAGATCGATCAGAAGAACGTGGGTAATACCTCTGAGGCTTACGAAATCGTCGAGGGCTTCGAGTCTGACGTGTTGCTTCTCCAGGTTTATGCCGCAGGACGCCGCGACATTCTCGCCGTTCCTCTGACCGAGTAATCCTCCAACCCGACAACCCGTGAGCGATCCCGAAGATCTCATCGGAATCAGCCGACTCGACCAGACGGCGGTCGGCACTCACGGGTGGCAAGTGAGATTGCAGCGAAAGGGCGTCCGGTACGGGCGCTTTTTTTCTGATTCTGCCTGGGGAGGATCAGATGGAGCCTTGCAGGAGGCTGTCGCGTTCCGTGAGTCTGTCATCAGGGAGGTGGAGGAGACTCACTCGCCGCTTCGGTCATCAACAAGATCCCATCAAGCCCCCGCCGCCCGGAACAAATCCGGTGTGGTCGGCGTGACTCGAATTGTGCAGCGCAGCGCCAAGGGAGTGGAATACCATTTCTGGCAGGCTAGCTGGACACGTGGTGACGGAGTGAGGCGAACTGTGCGGTATTCCGTTTTGAAATACGGTGATCGAGAGGCTTTCCAGTTAGCGTGCGAAGCGCGGAGGGAAGCGATGGAGTAGGCGTTTCGGGGCAGCTTACTCTTCGTCGGTGTTGGGAATTTCCGCCAACACAGAGCTGATGTAGGGAAACAGCTGCTTCTTACGGCTCACGACCCCTTTGAGATTAAAAAGGTGAGAATCTTTCTTCGGGTAAGAGATTTTCCCACGGATCTCAGAGCTGGCCTCGATCAGCAGAAGGCTGTCGTTCTGGGTGATGTCGGTCACCATGAGGCAGGCAAAGTCGAGCCCGCGTTCGGAGATTAGGTTGCGCAGCTCCTCCTGAAGTTCATCACGTGAAGGCCAGAAGTAGTCAAAGCCAATCTCCTCAACTTGGGAGATGCTGAGCGTGTAGCCGCTCTCTTCAAACTCTTTGCGATCAGAACCGACCGCCTGCTTGATGTCGCTGCCTCGCAGAACAGAGCCGGCGGCGAAAAAGAATTCCTTAAACTTGTCGACGTCGATTCCGGCTATTTCGCTGGCCCAACCCAGGATCTCCTGGTCGAGATCAGTCGTAGTGGGGGAGGTCAGGTTGAGAGTGTCTGAAATGATACCGGCACAGATGCAGAGTGCGGTGCTTTTGCCCGGAGTGAGCTTGTTGATGCGAAATGAGTTGCCAACGATTGTGCAGGTCGAGCCCACGGTCAGGTTGATGAATTGAACCGGTTCCTTGGTGACCAGGTTACCGCTGAGGCGGTGGTGATCCATCACCTCGATGATGTGGGCTTCGTCAGCACCGGCGACAGCTTGGGAGAACTCGTTGTGATCAACCAGGACAAGCTTGGGACGATCCGGGTTCACGAGGTCGGTGCGGGAAAACACGCCAACCAGCTCCTGGGTTTCCGGGTCACAGACGGGGAAAAGAGCCTGCTTTCGCAGCGATTTGATTTTCTCCTTGATGACCGAAATCCGAACGTCCGGCGAAAACTTGGTGAACTTGTCCGAGACAGCCCCCTGGATCGAGCGAGCTCCGCGAATGAGCTGGGTGGTTGAAGCGGTGTCGTGATCGGTCACGATGATCGCGGTGTTGGCTGCTTTGGCTGCCGCGACAATGGCAGCGGAAGGCTGGAAACCGCTGGTGATGACAAGGCAGCGAACTCCGGCTTCAACCGCGTGGAGTTGAACCCCGACACGGTCTCCCGTAATGATGATAAGTTGGTCACTTGGAAACCGGGCTATGCGCTCGGACATGACTGGCTCGGAGGAGCCCGCCACCATCATAAGGTAATCCTTCTCTTCGTCGCAATGTTCCGTCTCGTTCACGAAGTCCCCACCCAGAATTCGACTGATGTTGCGAGTGGAAGTGTTGACCTTGCGGGCGTCCTCGCCCTGACCGGTCTCGGGGATGAGCAGGGCAAGCAGTTCCTGCAACGCGAGCATGCCGACGAGTGAGCCGTTTTCGTCAGCCACGGGAAGGCTACGGAAATTGAGGGAGGTCATCTGGCGATAGGCCTCGATGACTGTATCGGTGATTTTTGCGGTCGCGACCTCGCTTCTGCAGATGTCCTCGGCACGAAGGTAAACATCCGGCATGAGCTTGGGACGGCCAATTCCCGCCTGGCTCAGAACCCACTCGGTGCGCTGGTTCGGTGGCCCGCAACAGGCGGCCTCCGCATCGGGGATGCGGGTCTGCCTCAGCAGGTCGGCGTAGGCAATTGCTGAGCAGATTGCATCGGTATCGGGGTTTTTGTGCCCGATCACCCAGGTGGGACGATCTGCTTTTTGCGCGGTTTCGGGTTCGGAAGGAGAGCTCACGCGGTAATGTTGTCTATGTTACCGGACTTTCGACCGAAAACTTGCCACTTCGCGAAGGCTGACACAATTATCGCAAAATCGGACTAAAGCGGCCCCGAATAGAGCCTCTGGGTGCAAGCAGGAGGGGTTAGCGCCGTGGAGCCACTTCTTGTTCCCAGGCGAGATGAGTGCGCCTCAGCATCGCTTCCACAGCGGTCTGCTCGGGCGTCAGTTGTCCATCGAGAAGATTGTATTTCTCATTTGGATCAACACTCAAGTCGAAGAACCACTCGCTGATGGCCCCGTTGTCTTCTTTGCGGATCAACTTCCAGTTTCCCCGGCGAACCGCATCCCAGGTTCGAGGATCGCGCTTGGCGCGCCAATGCATGATGCGAGGGACCGCGGGTTCGTTGTTCGCTGCCATCGCCAGGAGGTCTTTCCCGTCGAGTTCGAGGGATGAGGTGTCGACTCCGGCGGCATTGAGGAAGCTGCCGGTCAGGTCCATCAGGCTTCCGACCTGTTCTGAGGTCGAGCCGGCCGGAAGTTTGCCGGGCCAGCGGACGAGTAGAGGAACTCGAAGGCCGCCTTCGAACAACGTTCCCTTGTAGTCGCGCCAGGGCGCATTGAGTCCCGGCTTCATCGCCCCGTGGTCGCTGGTGAAGACCACGATTGTGTTGTCCGCGACCCCGATGGCGTCGAGGCCTTCGAGGACGGCGCCCACGGAAGCGTCGAGGTTCTCCATCATCTTGATGTAGGTTTCGCGGGTGCCTTTGGTCCACTCCTCGGCAGAGGGCATTCCGCCGTCATCATCTTCCGGGGCCTGGAAAGGGAAGTGCGGAGCGGCATGGGGAAGATAGAGAAAGAACGGGCGGTCCGGATCCTTTCTCCGCTCTGCGAGGAATTTGATGGCATCCTGGGTGATCAGGTCGGTGGTATAGCCCTCCCTGCCGCGGATGATTTCCCTGCCCGAGAGGTATACCTCGAGATCTGACAGCTCCTTGTGACGGAAATAGTCGACGTTTCCGCCCAGAAAGCCGATGAACTCATCAAAACCCTGGTCCAGCGGGGAGAATTTCTCTTCGTAGCCAAGGTGCCACTTGCCAAAGATGGCATTGTGGTAGCCAGCTTTTTTGAGCTCAGGAGCGAGAATGGCATCTTCGGCCGGTAACCCGAGGTCTCCGGCTTTGGCGAGGCGGATGGCGTCATCGTAGCGGCCGACATTGCCGGTGCCGATGGCGCACTCCATGCCTCCGACCCGCTGGGGATACTGGCCGGTGAGATAGGAGACGCGCGAAGGAGTGCACTCCGGACCCATTGCGTAGATGTTGGTGAACTTCACGCCCTCGGCGGCGATGCGGTCGATGTTTGGGGTCTCAACATCGGGGGCTCCGAAACTGGAAATGTCCGCGTAGCCCATATCATCGGCAATCATGAAGACGATATTTGGCTTCTCCTGAGCGGAAGCGGCAACCAAACCGGCAAAAATGGCGAAAAGAGAAACTAGGGGTTTCGTAATCATCAGTCGTAGAGTGGGTTAAGCGGTGTTTTTACGCGGATTGAATTCTCTTGAGTTTACCCGAAATAGGAGGGTTCCTGGCCTGGTTTCCACTTAATGTTACAGCCGGTGCTGGGATACCAGGGCTCGGGAGTCGGTTGGCCACTGAGCATGTTCTCCACGGCCAGGCGAAGGTCCTCGCCGGTAGGGCTGCCACCACGACCGGGGCGAGTGTCATCGAACTGTCCGGCGTAGGTCAGCTTACCGTCGGAGTCAAAAAGGTAAAAATCAGGGGTGCAGGCAGCGGAATAGGCCTTAGCGACTTCCTGAGTCTCGTCGTAGAGGTAGGGGAAGCTCCAGCCGCTGGACTTGGCGAACTCGACCATGTTTTCCGGGGAATCGGCCGGATAGTTCTCCACGTCGTTGGAGCTGATGGCGACGAATCCGACGCCTTTTTCGAAGCACTCAGAAGCGAATTCACCGAGTTGGTCGGCCAGATGGACGACAAATGGGCAGTGATTGCAGACAAATGCGATGACGAGACCTTTGCGTCCCTCGATCAGGCTGGAATAGCTGACGGGATTGCCAGCGCCGTCAGGCAAGGTGAAATCAGGGGCGGACTGCCCCGGTTTGAGTTGAAAAGTAGAGGGAACTTCGGCCATGTCGGAAAGGGAATTACAGAATTTTGATTCGCTTTATAAAACTTGAGTAGTCTGAGTTGACAATCAAGACGAAAGCGACTACATGTCCCGCCCCGTTTCTGACACGGTTTCCCAAGGCGGGAAGCCCGAACGGACAAACACCTGGCTGGCCATGGCAACTCTAGAAGTTATTTTAAAGGAAAAGATCGACGGACTCGGCGCGGAAGCGGACGTGGTCAAGGTGAAGCGTGGGTTCGCCCGCAACTTCCTCCTCCCGCAGGATCGCGCTTACGAAGCGACTCCCGCGAATCTCCGTCACCTCGAGCAACTCAAGGAAGCCCGCGCCAAGCGTGAAGCTGAGGAACTCGCTGACGCTGAAAACGCTGCGACCAAGCTGAAGAAGCTCCGTCTCTCCACCGAGCTTTCCATCGGTCAGGGCGGCAAGGCCTTCGGTTCCATCACCACTTCCGACATTGCTGAACTCATCAATGAGAAGAGCAAGCTCGACATCGACCGCCACCAGCTGGTGCTCGACAAGCCGATCAAGACGCTTGGCAGCTTCGACATTCCGGTGAAACTTCACCCCGACGTGGACGCTTCCGTAACCGTTCGCGTGAAGGCTCCCGAAGGCGAAGAATCGACCGAAGAGTCTGAAGACTGATCTCTCGATCAAAAAAAGCGATTTTGATTCAAATCGCTTTGCGAAAACGGGGCGGATTGCTTAGATAGCAGACCGCCCTTTTTTGTGTCCGGTCATTGCGATCAGAGATGGAAGGGGCTCCCGTCATCCCTCAACACCGTCCGCTCCCACATGTCCGATTTTAACGATTCTCCTCCGCCCGAGTATTCGGGTTCAGGCCCTTCCGATCCCAGCGAGCCCTCTTTCAAAAAAGGGCCCGGAAACAAAGGAGGTAAGGGCGGAAAAGACGGGAAGAGCTTTGGGAAAGCTGATGCGGCGCTTCGGTCCATGCCGCTGAATGCTGATGCGGAGCGTGCTGCCTTGAGCTGTATGCTGCTTGATCCGAGCGAGATCATCCCGAAGGCGATCGAGAAGATGACCAATCAGTTCTTCTACGTGCCGGCTCACCGAATCATCTACGACACGCTACTGGATCTCTATAAGAACCGCCCCGGGGGAACTCTCGACCTGGTCGTCCTGACAACAGAGCTGTCGAACAAAGAGCAACTGGAGGCAGTCGGCGGCGCCCAGGCACTGGCGGAATTGCTTTCCGATGTTCCCACGACGGCGCTGTTTGACGACTATGCCGGATTCCTCAAGGAGAAATTCATTCTTCGACGGGTTATCCAGGACTGTACCGAGTGTGTGACGGGTGCCTACGATGGACCGGAAAGCGTTGCGGACTTCCTCGACACGGTGGAAAAAAGGGTTCTCAAGATCCGGAACGAAACGGAGAAGGAAAAGGGCATCGAAGACATGAAGGTCCACGTGCTCAGCGTGATCCAGCAAATCCAGGACGCCTACGAGGGCAAAGGAGATGCCGGGGGCTTGATGACCGGTTTCGATGATATCGATAAGATGACAAATGGCCTCCACGGTGGGGAAATGATTGTGGTCGCGGCCCGTCCTTCCATGGGTAAGACCTCGTTTGTGATGAACATCGTCGAAAACATCGCGATCGATAACGACAACCCGACCCCGGTGGCCGTCTTCTCCCTGGAGATGAGCAGTGAATCACTGGTGCAACGTGTTCTTTGTTCGCGTGCCAAGGTGCAGATGCAGAAGCTTCGTGGTGGTTTCCTGGCCAAGTCCGATCTGCCCAAGTTGATGGATGCTGCCGGAAAGCTCGCCCAGGCACCGATCTGGATTGATGATACTCCGGGTATTACGATCAACGAACTCCAGGCGAAAGCTCGTCGCCTCCACGCGGAGCACGGTATCCGAATGATTGCGATCGACTACCTTCAGCTTCTCAAGGCGCCTGACACGGCAGGTCGTGACGGTCGTGAAAAAGAGGTGGCCGAGATTTCAGGGGGGATCAAAGGGATCGCCAAGGAATTGAATATCCCGGTGATCGTCCTCGCACAGCTTAACCGTAATCCCGACGGTCGCGGTGGTAAGCCGCGAATGAGTGACCTTCGTGAGTCCGGTTCTATCGAGCAGGATGCCGACCTGGTGGGGCTGCTGATGCGTCCCGAAGTTTATGCTGATGACGAAGAGGATCGCGAGAGCAAGTGGGGTGAGGCAGAGTTTATTATTGCCAAGCAACGTAACGGTCCGACCGGTGATGTTCCGCTGACCTTCCAGAAGGAATTCATGCGCTTCGAAAACCGGGCGCATACGGATGACGACGATTGAGATGGCGTCACGCATTAGCCCTCTCACAGGCGAAATGCTAGACACGCTTGCTCCCAACTGCTAAACACCTCCCAGCATGAAGCCCTGGCAGTGGATCCTCTCATCAATGGTGCTGGCGATCATCGTTGGTGCGGTGATCAACATGACCTGCGTGGTTTCGATGGAGCCTGACCTCGAGTTCAACCGGCTCGGGTCTTCTCTCATCGCTGTCTTTGACTACATCGGAACCATCTTCATGATGCTCTTGAAGATGATCATCGTGCCACTGGTGTTCACTTCGATTGTCGTGGGAATCGCCGGGCTCGGGAAGACTGCCGGATTCGCCCGCCTGGGAGGAAAAACCATCGCCTACTACGCGATGACCAGCCTGATCGCCATTCTCGTTGGCCTGACGGTAGTAAACGTTTTCAAACCCGGTCTTGTCGACGGAAAACCGAACGAGGCAATCCTTAAACAAATTTCGGATAACGAGGAAGCCTACGCGGACAAGATATCGACGAAGCTGGCGGGCCAGGACGGTGGCTTCGACGCGGTGACAGGCCTGTTCCTTCGCATGATTCCTGAGAATGTGTTCGAGGCATTCGGTGCGAATAACAAGATGCTCGCACTGATCTTCGTCAGCTTGCTCACTGGCGTCGGGCTGATCTTTATTTCCAAGAAAGGGAGGACCCCGGTGTTGGGATTCTTCGAAGGCTTGAATGAGCTGACCCTTTTGATCACTCACTGGATCATGTGGCTCGCGCCGATCGGGGTGTTCGGTCTCGTTGCCAAAACCACGGCTCAGACGGGGTTGCCGATTTTGCTGCTCTTGGCCAAGTATTTCCTCGTCGTGGCTGCAGCGCTGTTGATCCACCTGCTCGTGGTGATGCCGCTGGTGCTCAAGTTTATCGCCGGGGTGAGTCCGCTGAAGCATTTCTATGCGATGCGAAACGCTCTTATGACAGCGTTTTCGACGGCGTCGAGCTCGGCGACCCTTCCGATCACGATGTCTTCATTGAAGGAGAACGCCGGTGTTTCCGAGCGGGTGACCAGCTTTGTCCTGCCGCTTGGGGCGACTGTGAATATGGACGGCACCGCGCTCTATGAGTGTGTCGCGGTGATGTTTGTCGCCCAGGTGCTGGGGTTTGACATGAGTTTCGGCACCCAATTCACCGTGGTGATGCTGGCGCTGTTAACCAGTGTCGGAGTGGCAGGAGTGCCGTCAGCGAGCCTCGTTGCGATTACGATCATTGTTTACAACGTCGGGATACCGAATGCAGAGGCCGTCATCGGATTAATTCTCGCAGTGGATCGACCGTTGGATATGACCCGGACCGCCGTCAATGTATTCAGCGACTCCTGCGGCGCAGTCGTGGTGGCCAAGAGCGAAGGTGAGAGTGTCCTCGAAGACTGGAAAGAGGATGTGCCCGAGATCGGCGGGGATTGATCACTGAAAAGTCGGGCGCGAGCCGTTGAGCGGCAGCTCAGGTAGGGCTGGGCGTCCCGACCAGCCTTTGAACTCTAGAGCGAGTCCGATTTGCCTCCGGCGGTAGGTCCGGAGGCCCGACTCTACCCGAGCTATCGCTCGAAATAGGAAAGCGCTCTTTCAGTCCGTGGCAATCGGCATGATCCCCAGTTCTCTTGCCTCGAGAATGGAAATGAGCTGGATGTCAGGATTTCTGCCACGCATGAAGCGTTTCCAGTACTGCTCCAGTTGAGCTTCTCCGTCTTCAATGGCGTGGGTAAAAGTTCGCAGTGATGCCTTGAACTCCTTCTTCGAAATACCCTCCGGAGTCTGGTTCTCGCCTTTGACAGGTGTGAGGTTCGCGTCGCCGAGTTTGGTGGTTTCGATCCCAATGACCTCGGCGTTGTTGTGATCTCCGTCATCGAAAGCAAGCAGGCAATGGCCGGGCACCATGGCGAGGTAGGTGTTAATTCCGATCTTCTGGAGAATCGAAGCCAACAAGACGGATCCATCGACACAGTTGGCCTGGCTGCTTTCGATAGAATCGTCGAGAAAGCGCACCGACTGGCTCACGACGTAGCGGCCGGGTGTTGTCGTGGAGACATCACTGTATTTAATGCCCCGACGCTGAAGAACGTGCCAGATCGCGAAGATCTGCTCATAGACCGCGTCAGGATCTCCGGACTGATAGCCTGAGAATTCATCAACCAGTCCGGTTTGGAGTGCTTCACTCAGAATTTCGTCGACGATAGGGTGGTTCTCATTCACGTAGGCAGCGAAGAGCCAGGAGAAATCATCGAAGTCCTTTCCTTTTTCATCCCAGAGAACGTAAAAGGGGCAGTCATTGATGGAGTGCATGATGTAGGTCTCGGTGTCCTGCCCTAGCAGTTCGCCGTTGAGAGTGACCTTGTAAGTGGCTGTGACAGGCCGGGGCTGTCGATTGGCAAGCAACGCCGTGAAATCCCAGGCGGCTTCAGGGAAGATCCTCGCGTCGGGGTAATGTTTCTTCGCGGTGCCCTTCCACTTGGAGGGTTTGAGAAACCCGTCGATGCTGACTTCAACCTCGATTTCGGTCCCTTTGGGAATATCGATAAGTTCAACAGCCAGCCAGCCGTTTTCGTCTCCAAAGAGGGCCAGTTCGTCTTTAGCCAGTTTCAGGGATTTGTTGCGTTTATCCTCGGCGACCTGTTGGTCTCCGTTCCAGTCCACTGTGGCGGTGGAAACGATGGCGCCAGGGTAGAGATCCTTGTCGGTGTAGGACCAGGGTTCGAATGAGGACTCTGCCTTAGCCGTGATAGAAAGGGCAAGGGATAGAGCAAAAGAGAAAAGAAGCGGCTTCATCTTAGATGTTTGGCACTATCGGGATTGCGGGAGGGGACAGTCAATCCTATAGATGCTTGGGTTCTGACGATGAGAAACTGGATTCTATGCGCTTGGATTTTGGCCGGGGTGACAATTGGTGTTGCCGGGGAATTGACCTCCGGGCAGCAGGCTGAATTGATGGTCTCGATCCAGACGGAGGATTACGACAAGGTCATTGAGTTGACTGACAAGGTGGATGCGGACAGCGAGTGGATGCGCGCCCGGGCCGGCGCCTTTCAGCGCCGTGGAGAAGAACGGTTCTTCGATGCTGATATCGAAGGGTCGATTGAGGACTTTGACGCTTTTCTCGAGATTATTCCTCAGCAGGATCCCCACCACTGGCAGCGGGGGCTTTCCTACTACTACGCGGAGGAATATGAGAAAGGGAAAGCGCAGTTTGAACGCCACCAGACCGTAAACACGCAGGATGTCGAAAACGCCGTCTGGCATTTTCTCTGCGCAGTGCGGGCTCCCGGTGGCAGCGTGGAGGTAGCCCGCGAGAAGTTCATTCCCATTGAGCGCGATTCCAGGGTGCCGATGAAGGAAGTGCACGATTTGTTCGGAGGCTGGGGCTCAGTCGAGGCAGTGCTCAAGGCTGCAGAACCACGGAATCCTGACAATCTGTCAGACCGCGAGCGGAATCATCTGTGCTACGCTCACCTCTATCTGGCACTCTACTTCGAGGCGATGGGGGACATGGAGAAAATGAAGGAGCACATCCGGCTGGCGGCATTTGACTATTCCATGGAGCACTACATGGGCAAAACGGCCCAGGTCCACGCCAAGGTGCGTAAGGTGAGAGAAGATGAGGGTGGTTTTGAGGTGGATGGGGAGTGATCTCACCCACAACTTGAACACCCCGACCCACAGCACATCCCCGGCTTGAGGGCCAGGGCCGAAGGAGTCACCGCCAATCCTCCTTTTGAAGTGCACCTCAGTTCCTTTGGCATAGCGAGACCGACCGCATAAACGGCATCGATGGTCTCGTCGAGCGGGATGTAGTTGGTGTATCCACCGAGAACCAGGTCCGCATTGACGAAAGCGCTGGCCGCAGCAGCACCGTTTCGGGTGTGACAGGGGATCTCGACCATGCCGTGAAGCAGGTCACAGACGGTGCCCATCGTATTTTGGAATCCGATCGCAGCGGCGTCGCAGGCCTGCTGAGCGGTGCCCCCGACAGCGTCGACCACGCCGGCGGCAGCCATGGCGCCGGAAGCGCCGATCTCGACCTGGCAGCCGGCCATCTCCGCGGCAAAGGTTCCGCGGATCGAGAGAATCATTCCGACGGCGCCGGCGGCGAGCAGCGCTTTGGCAATTTGTTCGCGGGAGAGATCCCGTTCCTCGGCAAGGGTGACGATGGTTCCGGGAATGACGCCGGCAGAGCCGCCGGTAGGCGCGGCGCAGACGACTCCCATGGATCCGTCGACGTGCATGACGGCAAGTGCTCGCGCCGCCGCCCGGGTGTTGAAGCTGCGCACGCTCAGTTCTCCCTTTGCTTCCGCCTCAAAGATATTTCCTGCACAACTGGGCAGAAGCTGAAGTCCGGTATGATTCGGATCGAGCCCGCGTTCGACGGAGTCGACCATGATATCGTAGCGACGCAGCATTTCATCAATGACTTCTGCTTCGCTGAGCCCAAGCAGTTGTGCCTCGTGGGCAAGTGCGATTTCGCCAAGGCTGGCATGTCGATCACGGGCCAGTTCGAGGATTTCGGCGGCGCTGTTGAAGAGGGGGGCGCCCTTGTTGACGAAATAGACGGGACTGGACTGCCAGAATTGTGATCCCAGTGCCATGAGGCGGCTCGCTGTCTCACCGGAAAGCGCCTCCATGAGGCTGGCTTTCCAGCGCACGTTGCCATTGTTGTTCAGTTCAACGAGGGGCGCTGTCGCTGGCTGCTCAGCGAGGAGGTCGTGGGCGTTGTCGGCTTTCTCAGGATCCGCTTCAACGAGGACTTCGTGGCAGGTCCCGTCGAAGAGTACGGCCCGCCCCGCGATGCTGGTGATCTCAACGGATCCGCCTCCAACCGATCGTGCCACGAGATGCAGGGGGGCACCTGACGGGGAAGTGAGTTGGAGATCCGTGGTGTTGGGATGGTCGGCGCCTTCGAGCGGACGGACATCGAAGCCAAGCTCCATTCCAAGTGACGGGGCGTCGGTCAGGGCTGTGAAGAATGACTCGTCGGTAAGCGGTTTGTTCATCAGGCCCATGGCGAACCCCCGGTCGGCGCCCTGGGGTTCGTAGGTGGCGGCGTAGGAGCCTTCCGGATCAAAGGCGAGCTTAGCCTTGGTCGGTGTCCCACCAATGATTGAGCGTGCCATGCTGCCGATATGATAGGCTCCGGCCGTGTGCGAACTCGACGGGCCGCGCATGACCGGCCCGAGAACGTGATTAAAGATGCTGACTGGTTTGGCGTGAGCACTCATGGGGAGGTGGGCGTTGGCTGCCTGGCTTTCTTTTCTGCGGTCTTTACGCCCCAGGCTTTCTCAAGGATAGCGTAGCCTTCGGGGTCGTGTTCCTTCAACTCCTTACGGTTGAATGGGTAGAAGTCATTTTTGCCAAAATAGGCTTCGGTGAGCTCGGCAAAGTATTCCTGCGGAGTGGTCATGGCGTAGGCCTTGTCTTTCACAATCTCGTTTCCGTTGAAGCGCTCCACCTCATCATAAGTGCCGGAGGCCTTGGCCTTTTCGTAGGCCGCTTTGATATCCTCATTCCTGAAGCTGAGGACCTGGTCGTGATAGGCGTGAGCGAGTTCGTGAAGAAGCAGGTAGGGCATGCGTCGGTTTTCGAAGGGAAAGATCTTGGTGTTGGTAATTTCGACAGCCTTGCCCATGATGGGATCACGGTCATTGCGCTCCAGCCAGCCAGGGTCGGGATGATACTCGGCGCCGGGCCGCTTGTTCGGGTAGGACGGGTTGATCCAGATCGGCACGCTGCGCAATTGCTTGAGGGCCACAGGAGGAACGACATCAACGACGCGCTGTAACTGGAGACCGAGAAGTTCAATCATCCGGCTGGTTGCCACTGGATCACTGTCCCACTGTTTGTCGCTGAGATGAATCGTCCAGCCGTTGATCTTGAGTGTGGCATGGCCGGGATGAACGAAGCGGGGATCCTCGGTTTTGCGAAGTTGCTCCGCCAGGCGCCTGGAGAGTTCGTCGCGGGTTTCTTTGTAATCCGGCTGATCGGCCACGTTGGTGATCTGGTCTGCATCCTTGGAAAGGTCATAGAGTTCCTCACCGGGCCTGGGGCCGAAGGCGAGACGATAGAGTTCGGCATCTTCGCCGGACTTGGCATTGAGGCGCATCCATTGCTTGGTCGGGCCTGGATCAACGTTGTATGAAAAAGCCCCGGGGACGGTCGGCCACGGAGTCTCGACAAAGTCGAATTCGAGTTCAGGCCCTTTGACGGCGCCGGTAGGCCATTCGCGTGGGGCGAAATTGCGGATGTAAAGAAAGTCGTCCGTTCGAATCGCCCGGGAAGGGTTGGGGTAGACATGCTGCTCCATGCCGAAGATGACCGATCCTCCACGCAGTTCGATGTGTCCTCCATTGCCTCTGACCAGGTGCCGCTTGAGTGAGCGGCCGGTCATCGACTCCGGGACAGGTAAACCCGCCGCATCGAGGATGGTGGGCGCCAGGTCAGTCAGGCTGACAAACTCATCGGTCGAAGCCACGGCCCGATCCTGCGCACCCCAGCGAATCACGAGGGGAACCCGGGTACCGAGATCGTAGAGGGTGGCCTTGGCGCGTGGAAAGGGCATGCCGTTGTCGCCAGTCATCACGACGATGGTGTCGTCGAGTTCACCTCTTTCTTCGATGAGGGCAAGCATTCGAGCGGCGTCGCGGTCAAAACGTTCGATCTTGGTGTAGTAATCGCCGAGGTCAGTGCGGACCGTTGCATTGTCAGGGAGAACCGCTGGGACGTTGATACCGTCGAGATCCATTCCGTTGCGCTTGCTGAGCTGCCAATCGTAGGGACGGTGCGGTTCACCGGCTCCGTACCAAAAGCACCAGGATGTCTCCGAAGCCACGGATTGGTAGAAAGCTTCGAAACTTTCGTAGCGCTCTCCAAAGGGATCATTGCCACGAAAGGTGTGCTTGCTCGGGGCGGTTCCTTTGCGGCTGAATCCCGACGCGTAACCGGCTTTGCCGAGCAAATCCGGGTAGACCGGAACATCTGCGGGAATTGAGCCGCCGAGATTGACGCCCTCGCCGAGTCGCCAGTGATATTGCCCTGATGCCACGGAGTGACGGCTCGGAGTGCAGGACGGCGCAGAAACGAAGGCATGGGTGAAGAGAACGCCCTCGTTGACGAGGCGGTCAAAGGTGGGAGTTTTGACGGTGTTATCGCCAAGCGCACCGGCGTGTGGGTAGGACCAGTCGTCACCCATCAGGATCAAAATGTTGGGACGCCGACCGGATTTAGCGGAGGAAGGGATCGGTTCTTTTTGCCGTCGTACGGCGGCACCTGAGGGAAAGGCTTGCAAGTCAGACGGACGAACAACCTGGACTGCCTCCTGCCTGGATACTTCAATGACGCGCTTGGAACGGTGGGTCTGGTTTCTCAATCTGAATTGATGTCCCAGAGTCGTATTCTGAAGGGTGGAGTCTCCCGGTTTCAGGGTTTGCAGCTTCTTTTCCTCGCCATTGGGTCGAACCCAGTAGAGGTCAAGGGTTTGCCGGGTGGCGTTCTTGATGGTTAAACGAGGTCGTGTTTGAGACTTGGTCTTCTGTTGTTGCTCATAGGGTGGAGGCTCAGGCAAAGTTGCCCAGAGCTGTTTGCTGAGTTGTTGAAGGAGATCCCCATTCGTTCCCGTGACGTTCTTCTTCTCCTCGGGGTCCATCTCATGATCGTAGAGTTCCTGCGCGACGACACTGCGGGTCTTTCGGTTGATCCATTCCACGTAGCGATATCGATTGGTCCGCATGGCGTAGCCCATCAGTTCACCCTGGGAGGTGCGGCGCTGAAACTGGCTGAAGGCGGCGTCTTTCACCGTTGCCGATGCATCGTCGAGAACTGGTCGTAAACTGACACCTTCAGTATGTTCCGCCGGTTCAATTCCTGCGAGATCGCAGAGTGTGGGATAGACGTCGACGAATTCGACCAGTGACTGGCTGGCCTTTCCATTCGCCCCGGCCCGGGGATCATGGATGATCAGGGGCACTCGGGCGTCGATCTCGTAGTTGGATTGCTTGCACCAACTGTTGTGTTCTCCCAGCTTCCAGCCGTGATCACCCCAGAGGACAACGATGGTATTGTCGGTGAGGCCGAGTTTCTCCAATTCATCGAGAAGAAGGCCGACCTGCGCATCGATGAAACTGACGGAGGCGTAGTAGCCGTGCTTGAGCTCACGTTGCTGAGCTTCGGTCAGGCTGCCGTCGCGCGGGTCATCAGTACTGAGATAATCCATATAGTCGCGAAGCTCATACATGGTGTTCATCGCGTAGGGCGGGGCGCCATCCGGGAGTGAGGGATCGTTCGCGAGTTGGATTTCCTCCCGGTCGTAGAGTTCCCAGTATTTCCTTGGGACCACAAAGGGGAGGTGGGGGCGAATGAAGCCGGCAGCGAGGAAGAACGGTTCATCCCGCTTCGCCATTTGTCTCATGGACTTGAGCGCTTGCCGGGTGATAGCGCCGTCAATGTGTTCGTGATCCGGGATGTCGACGATTTCAGTAGCCGCAGCCCGCATGCGATTGATCGCCGCGTCGGATTTGCCGTCAGCACGCATCTGTTCCTTGAAGTCAGCGAGCCTTTGGCGGGCCTCGTCAGACCAGAGTTTGGAGCCCTTGGGCCACTGGTGTGGTTCGCTCCAGGAAACGTTGTCGGGCCATGGGTTGTGAAAGACTTTGCCGTGACCGACCGCGTAGTAGCCCTGCTGCTTGAAGTGCTGGGGAAGGGTAATCACGTCAGGTACCGTGTCGCGAAATCGCACATCGAGCGTCCAGACTTTGGCGGAATCCGGCCTCAGCCCCGTGAGAAGGCTGACGCGGGAGGGATTGCACACCGCCAGCTGGCAGTAGGCCCGATCGAAGCGAACACCGGATGCGGCGAGCCGATCAATATTCGGAGAATGAATCGATTCCACGCCATAGCAGCCGAGTTCCGGTCGCAGGTCGTCCACGGCGATGAAAAGCACATTAGGCCGTTCTTCGGCAAAGCACGCCGTGGCGGCTGAGAGGACGGCGATGAATGAGCTTACGAAGCGGCGGTGCATATCAAGGTGATGTTGAATCCAATATCAACTATGATTAAAAATACTTAGTCGGCAATTCCAATCGAATCGCTCGATCAAGTAAGTAAATTCGTAACGAATCCCGGTCCGGAAGAAAAGGATCTACGAACTCCAGTCCAGTCCTTCGGGAAGGTCATTGAGATTGAGGCAGCCATCGTCAGTGACGATGACCATGTCCTCAACCCGGACACCTCCCATGTCTTTGCGGTAGAGGCCAGGCTCGACGGTGAGCGCATCACCTTTGACGAGCGGGATGCCCTTGGGATCCAGCAGGGGAGGTTCGTGAACCTCAAGCCCGATCCCGTGACCGGTACCATGAGGCATGGTCGTGTAGGATTTCGTCGCATCATCAGGAGGAAAGCCCCAGTGATACCCGCGCTCAATGAGGACAGCAGTGGTTGCTTCATGGACCTCTTTTCCGGTAACACCGGGACGAATGGCTGCGCACCCGGCTGCTTTTGCCGCGCGCACAGCTTCCAGCATGGGTGTCAGCCCCTCAGGGATCTCTCCATGAACTACGGTGCGGGTACAGTCGCCGCAGTATCGGGAACTCATGTCGGTGGGAAAGATATCAACGATCACTGGTTGTCCGGTGAAGAGTGGGCCGTTGCCGTAGTTGTGACAGTCTGCACCCTGGGTGCCTCCGGCGATGATGTAGGTCGGACCGGTGAAGTTCTGCTCCATCAGGAACACGTTCACTGCGGCTCGAACGCGCTCGGAGGTGAGAGGGACACTATCGACAAGAAGGGAGCCATCAGCTGAGGCGTCCGCATTTGCTATCATTTCGCAGGCGAGGCGGATGGCCCGTTCGGTCACATTCTGAGCACGACGAAGGTGTTCTATTTCCTGTTCCGACTTCTGCCTGCGTTCCATGACTCCCATCTTGAGGTCACAGAGTACGGTGATTCCGGCTTCCTTGAGGATATGTTGAAAACTCAGCGGCAGAGTACGGTCTCCGGTCACTTCAGAAACGCCGTTCTGAAGAAGGCATTCGGCAGCGCCCTGGGCAGTTGCGACTTCCCGGTCGGATGAGAGGCCGCCTGCGGGGGGATAGTCGGCCGGGCAGGCGACGAGGTCGGCTGTGACAGAATTCCGGGTGCGTTCGACCTCGATGTCCCGGACGATGAGAATGCGCATACTTCCGCCTTCCCCGTCGTTCAGGTCCAACAGCGCGACCGGGTCGGGCAGAGAAAACTGGATCTCGTGAAAGAGGGCGAAACTGTGCTGGGGGATCCCGGCTCGGATAGTGGCAGTAGGCATGGGAAAGAGGATAGATCAGGGTGTTTCGAGGGGGAGTGTTTCGCAGAGAAATTCGCTCATCAATTTGAAGAGGTGCAGCCTTGTGTTTTTGCTTTCGCTAATGGAGTGGGTCCCGGGAGACTAGGCTGAGAGATGCTATAGAAGAGCGATTTGTCTGCCCCCGGTCAATGGCGCAAGCGGTCATACTCGAACTTTCATGTCAAAACGTGACTCAAAAAGTTGTCAGCGGTATCGTGATTGGCTATAAACAACCCCCCCGCTTCTTTCAAGGAGCCTGCTTGTTCCTTAATGACCATTTCTGAACAGATCGAAAACGATCTTCGCGCTCATGTCGTGACCGGCAATGCCCCGTCTTATCCACTGACCTTGAAGGGGATTGCTTCGCACTTTGAAGTGTCGCTGATGCCGGTGCGGTCTGCTGTAAATCGCCTCGTTGACCAGAAGTATCTCATGCGAGGTGACAACGGGCGGCTTAGCTTGAATCCGCGCCGAAAGAGTCGAAGCGGCGAGACCAGTCTTGAGGACGCAAAAGGGCCTCAGCCGGTTGCCCCTGACAAAAGATTAACGGATCACATCATCATGCTGAGCCTGCGGGGATCGGATGAGTGCCTGCGAGAGGAAGCGACCGCAGAGCAGTTCGGAATTGGGAGAACCGTACTTCGTCGTATTTTCAATCGTCTTGCCGGGGAAGGAATTATTGAGCATCTGCCTCGTCGTGGCTGGAGGGTGCGTCCCTTCCAGGAGAAGGACATGCTCGACTACATTGATGTTCGCGAGACGCTGGAAATTCGTGCCCTGGAGAATGCCTTTGAGCGACTGGATCGGGCTTTTCTTGAGGAGATGGTTAGGGCTAACAGTCCTGACGAGAACGGAGAACCCCAGCTGGATAATCGCCTGCACCGTTACTGGATCGATTTGGTCGAGAACCGCTACCTTTCAGAATTCTTTGACCAAAACGGGATTTATTTCGAAATGCTATTCGCCAAGGCGGTATTGGATCGCGAAACCGTGGCACGTCGGGCTGCTGAACACGTCAATATTCTAAACGGGCTCCTGGCAGGTGACCTGGAGGAAGCAAAGCGTCATCTATCCGCACATATCTCTGACCAGCGTGATCACGTGTCTCGGTTTCTCGAGGAAACAGGGACAGCTTCGATCTGATCAAAACCACCATGAATCTATTGCTCCACCGAATCCTCCCGGCACTGCTCGGGCTGGCTGTTTCCTGCTCCTCTCTCCTCGCTGACGAACGTCCTAACATCCTTTGGCTGACCTGCGAGGACAACAACGTCAACTGGATCGGTTGTTACGGTAACCCTTATGCTGATACTCCGAATATCGATAAGCTGGCTTCAGAGGGGTTTCAGTACATGAACTGCTACGCCAATGCACCGGTGTGCGCCCCTTCGCGATGCACCTGGATTACTGGGATTCATGCGGTATCCATGGGCACGCACCCGATGCGGAGCCGTTACGAAATTCCTCACGATCGCATCAAGTATTACCCCGATTACCTCAAGGAGGCCGGCTACTACGTGGTTAACGCAGGCAAGACGGACTACAATATCGGCGGTCGCGATGACAAGGATCCCTGGGACTCCAGCAAGCCGGACTTCCAGGCGGCGAAGGATAACCAGCCTTTCTTCATGATCATCAACAGCACGAAGTCCCACGAGTCGCGTGCATTTGGTGATATCAACAATTCCGAGCACAGCCCCGGGCACGTTCAGCTGGCCAAGTATCATCCGGACATCCCCGAGATGCGGAAGAACTACGCGCATTACCACGATCAGATAAAAAACATGGACGCCGATATTGGTGCTGCTTTGCAACAGTTGGAGGATGCCGGGCTCGCCGAGAATACGATCGTGATTCACAACTCCGATCACGGTGGCGTGATCGCCCGCAGTAAGCGTTTCCTCTTTAACAGCGGGACCCACTGCCCGTTGATCGTGCGGATTCCGGAAAAGTTTAAGGATCTGCATCCCGGCTCACCCGGCGACAAGATTGACGAGTTTGTCAGCTTCATCGACATGCCTAAAACCTGGTTGAGCCTGACCGGAGCGAAAATTCCCGACGATATGCAGGGCAAGGTTTTCCTGGGGCCTGATAAGGAAGAGCGTGATTTCCACGTCAGCTTCCGTGGCCGGATGGATGAGCGCTGTGATAACGTCCGCGCCTACCGCGAGGGCAAGTGGCTCTATATTCGCAACTACATGCCTTACGCGCCCTGGGGGCAGCGCCTCAATTATCTCTGGCAGATGGAGGCCACGAAGGCCTGGCAGGCATACCACGATGAAGGGCGCACCAATGCCGTGACCGGGCGTTTCTTCGGAACCAAGCCGATGGAGGAACTCTATGATACCTCAGTTGATCCGGACAACGTCGACAATCTGATCGACGACCCGCAATATGCCGATCTCGTAGAAGGGTTCCGAACCAGTCTCTCTGAATGGCAGCTCAAGAACTATGATGCGGGCCTGCTTCCTGAAACGGAAATCGTTAAGCGTGCCGCGGATAACAACATGACCATCTATGAGATGGTTCGTGATGAGGAGCTCTACCCGGTTTCTGCTTATCTCTCTGCTTCAGAGTTGGCGATTGAAAATGATCCCGCCAACGAGAAGGAACTGCTCGAACGTCTTCAGAGTGAAGATGCCGGGGTTCGTTACTGGGCGATGGTGGGTCTGTTCCACATTCAGGATCGTGCCGGCCTGAAGAAGGCGGCCGTCAAGAAGGTGCTTGAGGACGAATCCCATCATGTTCGTCTCATGGCCGCATGGGCACTCTACCGTGCCGGCGAAAAGGAAACCGCGATGGAATCGTTCAAGGATCTTCTCAGCAGCAGTTCCTATGCTTCGATGAAGACTTTCAATGTGATCGACTGGATCGGAGACGGCGCTGAACCCTACCAGGAGGCTATGTTGGCCTGCAACGCCGAGCCTGAAAGCTACATCACCCGCTTGAAGGAATACATGGTCGACGGATACGCCGAGAAGCAGAAGGAAGCCAAAGCGGCGGAGCGCAAAAACAAAAAGAAGAAGTAACGCTTCCCTCAATACCAATTTCACCTTCAAACTGATCAGGCTCATCTGTGGATGAGCCTGTCTCATTTTTACCCATGAAACTCCCCGCCATTTGTATCGCGTTAGTCGGCTTCTTCGGCCTCGTTGTTCAGGCTGCTGAACGTCCCAACATTCTTTACTTCTACGTCGACGACATGGGGTGGGGCAGTATTGGACCGAATGCCCAGGCAGAGCGCCGTGCCAAAGGTCTGGCGACAGTCCAAACACCCAACCTGGATAAGCTGGCTGCCGAAGGAATTAACTTTCGGAGAGGATACGGCTGCATGGTGTGCTCGCCGGCCCGGTCTTCGCAGCAAACCGGCTTTCACCAGGGGCACACCTTTGCCGATCGCAATGACCCTGACAATGCTAAGAAAGCGATCCGCGAGGATGACATAACGATGGGGGATGCCCTGCTCAAGGCCGGCTATGTGACGGGATACTGGGGTAAATGGGGCTATGGCGGATCCAAAGAGCAGGAAAGCCCCACGATTGATAATGTTCAGACTCTGCCAACCTCTCACGGATACCAGCACGTCGTGGCGGAGCTTCACCACGTGCGTGCCCACACCTTCTTTCAGCCAACCTTATGGACGGCTCCTGCGCCGGAGGGGAGCAAGGGCGGTTTGTATCTCGAGGCAAACACCATGAAACCGTGGCTGGGCACCGGGGATTACCCGGATGAGCCGGCACTGCAGAATCATCCTGATTACCCCGAGACGGCCTACTGTGATGACGTTTACTGTTTTGCTGCGCTCGACTTTGTGCGTGAAGGCGGCCAGCGCTATCAGGAAGACGGCACTCCTTTCTTCGGGCTGCTCGCGGTTCAAATTCCGCACGCTCCTTTTGATGAAGTCCAGGCTCTACCAGAGTGGGACGCGGCTTATGCCAACGACGCCCATTTTTCGAAGCTGAAGAAGCAGTCCCGCGAATGGGCTGCCATGGTGACCCGAATTGATGCCCACTTCGGCAATATCCTTGCTGCCCTCGAGGATCCCAACAACGATGGGGACAATTCCGACTCTGTCGCTGATAACACGCTGGTCATTTTCATGTCTGATAACGGCGGGCCTGGCGGGGCCAACAATTCTGAGTTTGATGCCAATGGCGGCCTGACTGGAACGAAAGGATCGATTAACGAGGGCGGGATTCGAGTTCCTACGATCATGCGCTGGCCGGCGATGATCACGGAAACCTCCGGATTAAAGCGAGGCACCAGCACCGACACCGCGATGGATGTGACCGATCTGCTGCCTACCTTCTGTGAGCTGGCCGGCACTGAGATTCCGCTGGGGCTTGATGGAGTCTCGCTGGCTCCTTTGCTCACAGGAAAAGGAGAGCGTCGTCCGCGCGAGTTCCTCATTCATGAAGCAGGGAAGGGCCATTCCATTATCCGCGGTGATCACAAGCTGATCCGCCGCCCTAACGGTGACGTGGAGGTTTACGATCTCGCCGAAGATCCTGCCGAAACCACCAGTCTCGCCGAAAAATTCCCCATTCTCGCCGAAACCCTTGGCAAAATGTTGACCGAGGAACGGGTGGATGAACCCAAGGGGTTTGCCAATACCTATCACCACTGGGAAGGCAGGGACGGAGCTAAGCTCTCGAAGGCTGGTAACTGGTCTGACTACGTCTACGCGAACGAAGGCATTACTTATCTCGAGGATGATGGTGCTCCTCAGCTGTCATGGACGGCTCACCTTTGGAATGCGGGCAAAGGCAGCAAGACCGCGGTAGCAGATAAGGATACTGATTTTCTCGCACTTGAAGTTGGTGCGGCTGACGGGGGTTCCCAGTCGCTGAAGATCGGTGACGGTGTCACCGTCACTGGACGCAACGAAGTGCGAGTGTCTGATGGCGGGACCATTGATATCGAAGGTGGAAAAGTCGCCTCAGTGCGCTGGGTCGATGTGAAGAAAGGCGGTACGCTTAATGGAGCGGGTAGTGTGGAAGGGATTCTCTACAACGATGGCACGGTCGCTGTAGTGCCTTCAGCGGCCGCTGGAATGCTTATGGTGGCCGGTGACTATCGCGAAGAGGAAGGGAGCAGACTGCACCTTGAAATTGCAGGCAAAGGAATCGATGTCGCAGGGGAAGTGGAGTTGGCCGGTTTTCTCTCTGTGGAAACGGTTCCGCGGGCAAAGGTTGGAGAACTCTACGAAGTTTTAAGCGCTGATTCAGTGACGGGGCGTTTTGCCAATACGGGTGATCGTGTCCGGGCCGGAGATGGGACCGAATTGAGAGTTGGATATGAGGCAGGTCGAGTCACTCTGACAGTCGTATCTCCGCTTCAACTGAGTTCGGCAGATTAACGGTTTCGTTTTGCCCAAGGGACCAGTGGAGTCGGCGCACGCAGGGCCTCGGTCACCTATCTAATGACAAATGGTGCAACTGCCTCTGCCTGCGAGATAGATTTGTCCCGCTTTCTTCAAAATGTCGCGAGGCTTGCCTACCAGCCAACCATGTAGGTCACATCCCACTTGATCTTGCCGGTTCCACTACAGTCGGGGCAGTCCATCTTGCCATCGGGTGAGCGCATTCCGATAGGCCGGGTGTCCTGAACCTTGCCAAAACCGCGACACTCCTGGCAGCGGCGGTCTTCGAATTGTTGATACTGGAAGACTTCTCCATTCTTGACCATGGAGAGGAAGAGTTGTTGAGACATCGGAGGCGGACCCTCCTCAAGCTTCTCTGTCGAAACTTCAGCAGTGAACATGGGCAGAGTCCTGGTCTCTTTGATCTGCTTAGTACCGGGCGGTTCTTCGGCAGGGGCGCTGCCGCCGCCGGTATCGAGAGGGATACCGAAGAAAGTTACCCCGCCACCTCCTTTGTTCACTTTCTGGAGGGCTGGTTCTGGACCCTTCTTCGCAGCGGGATCGACCACCGTTCGTGTAATTTCGGTGACGTGTTCGCCAGCCGCCGTAATATTGGCGAGGGGAGGGGTAAGTTCTCCACCTTTGAGATTGACCCCGGAGATCTTGACCACAGACGGCCTTCCGGCATAAGCGCAAAGAAAGAGATCGCCGCTGGGGTTGTTCTTGGCGAGCTTGCGGATCACCCGGATACGCTCGCCTTTGAATTCCTGACCGCCGTTGTTCTTCGCGGCTTCCTCACGCAGCTTGGTATCGTACTTGGTCGCAACATCTTTGTAAATCAGGCCAAGCAGTTCGCGAGTTTCAGCAGCACCGCGAGCGCCGACCCGGCTGACTTGGAACATTTCGGCAGTTTCCTGGCTTTCACCCTCCTGGGCAAAGAGCGAGGGAATAGGAGCACCGATCAGGATCGGCATAAAGCGGCGTCGGGTGAAGAAGGTCATAAAGCAGAGTCGGTTCAATTAGGATGAAGTCCCAATTGTGCTTCTGCAACCGCTTTTCAGCCATGGGAAAGTCGTCAGAATTTTGTAAAGGATGACGGAAATGACACAAAGCTGCTCAATCGAGTACGCAGTCCGGGTTCGATTGATCGGGAATGGGCGCTCCGGTGCTTTCCTGCCAGGCGTCGATCTCGGCCCGGAGTTCTGCGACCAGTTCCGGCATCGAATTAGCGAGATTCTTCTGTTCGCCGGGATCGTCTTCCAGGTTGTAGAGACCTACGGTATCGGTCTCGAGAAACTCGATCATCTTCCACTGGCCTTTGCGGAGGCTGGTCGACGGGAACCCGCGCCACGAGTAGGTTTTGCCTCCCGGCACTTCAAATTCGAGGCCGCGTCCCTCGAGATAGAGCGGGTAGTGCCAGAAGATACTGCGCTCTTTGACTTTCCCCCCGGTTAAGAGGTTGGAGACGTCGGTTCCGTCAACGGGTTGAGAGGTGGGCAGCTCGGCGCCTGCAAGCGCGGCGAAGGTCGGCAGGAAGTCGACACTGGTGATCGGGGTATCGCAGGTGGTTCCTGCTTTGATGGTTCCGGTCCAGCGCATCGCGGTGGGAACTCGGGTGCCGGCTTCGAAAAGGGAGCCTTTCTGGCCACGCAAGGGGTTCAGCTGGGAAACCGATGGGAGCCCTCCATTGTCGCTCGAGAAAATGATGAGTGTGTTCTCGCTGATTCCGAGCTCGTCGACCTTATCAACGACCCGGCCGACTGATGTGTCGACGGCTTCAACCATGCCGGCATAGACGGGGTTGAAGTTTTCGCGTTGTTCTTTTGGCAGTGTTTTGAGTTTCTCTTCGTAGCGAGCCGCGACTTCCTTTCTCGATCGGTGTGGGGTGTGGACATCGAAATGAGTCAGGTAAAGGAAGAAGGGACCATCATGATTGTCTTCGATGAACTTGAGAGCCCGGTCAGTGAGCTCCTCGGCCACATCGACGTCACCATAGTGGTTTTTATCGACACCGTCCTTTCCGTTCGAAGTGCTGAGGTCAAATCCCTGGGTATCCGGGCCGAGGTGCCATTTCCCAATTCGTGCCGAGGTATAGCCTGCTGGCTTAAGAACCTCCGGAATGCAGACAAACTCAGGATCGAGCGAATTGGTGATTTCGAAAGTGGCCGCCTTCTTGTTGAGTGCATTGTCCCGGCGCTCTCTCGCGGGAACGAGCAGTCGCATGTATTTCGGGTTGCCCTTGGCTGCGCCTCCGGGCGTGTAGATCCGATGCCGTGGCGTGTAGGTGCCCGACATGAGGCAGGCGCGGGTGGGTGCACAGTTAGGGCCGCCGGAATAAGCTGCGGTGAAGTTCATGCCTTCGGCCGCGAACTTGTCGAGGTGAGGCGTCTCGAAGAACTTCGCTCCGGTGAAGCCGCAGTCCTGCCAGCCGAGGTCATCGGCCAGAATGAAAATGATGTTGGGTGGAGATGGCTCCTCCTTTTGTGCGGAGGCAGTGAGGAGCGTAACGGCGAAGGCGAAAACGGTGGCAGTGAGATGGGTTCTCATCGTGTTCTTGGGAAATGGAATGGCAGGGGAAGGTTACTCGGCAACCTGGATATCCTCATTGTAGAGCTGGCCATCGACACCGTGATGTCTAAAGGTGGCCGTGGGTTTTCCATCGACGCGTGATATTTCGACACGCAGAAACCCTCCCTTGATTTTGAGATAACGGTGCATGTCGGAGCGTTGATTCTCGGTGAAGCCGCTGGCGTGCTTATCCGTGGTTGGTCCGCAGGAGTATTCGCGCACACCGGTGTGGGAGTCCTGGGAAACATACTGCCAGTGGCGGTCGCCACAGACGACGAACATATTCTTTTGCGAAGCAATAAAGTCGCGCAGTTCATCGCCTTCGTGGGTAAATCCCTTGTTGGCGTGGTTGTCGTTCTTGTTGCCGCGGTCAGGACCCACCACGGGGGTGGGGCTGATGAGGATGCGAAAGGTCGCGTCGGACGCCTCGACCGTTTCCTTGAACCATTGCTTCTGCTCCTGGCCCCAGATGGTCTTGTCAGGGCCGTCGGGCATGGTGTTCGGACTGCGGTAGTCACGCCCTTCGACGAGCCAAATCTGCAAGTCCTTGCCCCAGCGAATGGTACGATAGGTTTTTTCACCCATGGGAACCTGCTCAGGAAAGAGCTTGAGGCCGTCTTCCCAGGTCAGGTCGCCGTAGGTCTGACCCGGCCAGCAATCGTTTTTGAGCGTGTCGTGATCATCCTTGATGAAGTAACTCGCGGTGTGATTGTGAAAGTCACGCTGAAAGGGCATCGCGTAGAGGCGATTCCACTTGAAGCGAGCTAATTCGACATTGTCGGCAAACGGTTCAGCTTTGTCGTAGTATTCGATGTCTCCGGTGTGAGCGAAGAAGTCGATGCCGAGTTTGGTCATTTGCGGGTAGATCTGATGGCCGTTTTCCCTGTCGTCTCGCCGCGGGTAATCCTGACCGGTGACAACAGCAAAGGATACCGTGGCAGGATCGTCGATGGCAGGTGCGGTGGAAAAAGAGCCGATCACAGAGCCTGTCGGAGCATCCTTCGAAGAGCGTCCTTCCAGATTGACTTCATATAGGGTCGCGGGTTGAAGGTTCTTGAGCTCAAACTGTGCGGTGGAGTTCTCGTTCAATTGGACCTGCTGCCAGTCCGTTGTCATAGCGGAATCAGGATTGCTCTTTGGGAAGTAGGTTAGCCGAACCTCGCCATTCAATCCGGGAACAGCACCTTCCATGGCATCGAGATCCGGGTAATCGAGTGAGCGCCGTTTCTTGTCGTTGTTTTTGGGGAACGGCTTTCCATCCACGTTTCGTTCAGGGAATTCAGTCAGGCGGGTCCAGATGATGGCGGAATCGGACGTCACTTCGCCTACCTTTATTCCATTGGCAAAATGTGCCGGCGCTTCAGTCTGGGCATGTGATCCTATGGCTATTGCCAAGATCAGGAGGCATGGAAACAGGAGTTTAGTCATAGCGTGGGTGATTAAGGTTTGGGAGCGTTGCGTTCTTTTTCCACTTTTGGTGAGAAGGTCTTACCGGTGCATTCTCGATACCAGTCCTGCCAGGCTTTCTCCATGGTGGCGACGCGTTCCGGATGTTGTGAGGCGAGGTCTTTGGTCTCGGCTCTGCCCCGGCCGAGATCGTGGAGTTCCCACGGACCGTCGCCTTTGACGACGAGTTTCCAGTTTCCATCCCGCATGGCCTTGCCGGAACCATAGGCAAAGAACAGCGGGTCTTCGCGATTGAGTGAATCTCCTGAGAAAGAGGGAACCAGGGAAATGCCATCAAGCGGGGGAATGTCAGGTTCGTTCGACTCGCCGGGAAGTGTAGCCTTGTCTCCAGCCAGATCCATCCACGTTGGAAGGAGGTCAATGAGATGGCATGGTTCCCGATAGAAGGAGCCTTCGCTTTCTTCGCTGATACCGGCAGGCCAGTGAGCAATCATGGGCGTGTTGATGCCTCCTTCATGGCTGCTCACCTTCCAGAGGCGAAGCGGCGTATTGGCGACGTTGGCCCAGCGTTGTCCGATGGACTCGAAAGTGCCGACGGAGCCCCATGGTTCAGGCGGTGCACCCTTGCGATTGGGGCTTTCGGCGCTGGCTCCGTTGTCGACGAGGAAAAGGATGAGCGTGTTATCGAGTTCCCCGAGATCTTCGAGACGCGAAACCAGCCGTCCGACGTTCTGATCAACATTATCGACCATGGCGGCATGAATGGCCATGCGCATGGACTCGGCGTGCTGTTCCTCTTTGATCAGGGCATCCCATGGCGGTCTTTTGGATTCAGGGGTGCTCAGGGTGGAGGTGGTTGCGTTGAAGAGGCCCATCTCAAGCTGACGCTGGTATCGGGCTTCACGAATCGCGTCGTAGCCAACATCGTAGACTCCCTCATACTTCGCGATGTCCTCAGGATGAGCGTGCAGCGGCCAATGCGGGGCGTTGTAGGCGATGAAAAGAAAGAAGGGCTGCTCGATACCGTCGGTCCCGGCAGCTTCGTCGAGCCATTCGATCGCCCAGTCGGTGAAACGGTCAGTGGCGAAGAAGTCTTTGTCCGGGCGGTAGGGCTTGATGAGCTTTTCGTCGAACGCCCAGGTGTAAACGGCTTTCCATCCGGGTTCTGGTTCTCCCTGTCGCGGCGCTTCACCGGGATTCCAGAAGTTGATCGCGCCTCCTAGAAAACCGGAGAAGTGATCGAATCCTCGATCAAATGGGTTGAAGGAGGCGTGATGCTTTCCGCTCCACCAGGTGTGATAGCCGGCCGGTCTCAGGACTTCCCCGGCCAGGGCTGTTTTGGTGAAATCCCGATCGCTGCGCTGGTGGTAGAGCCCGGTCATCAGGCTGATGCGGGTGGTCCAACACTTGGAGGTGTTATACATCTGCGTGTAACGAATGCCTTCAGCGGCGAGTGCATCGAGATGAGGGGTCTGAATTTCTGACCCATAGCAACCAAGATCGGAATAGCCCATGTCGTCGACCATCATCACGAGGATGTTGGGACGACTGTCGGCAAATAACGAACCGGTGGCGGCGATCAGTAGCCAGAGCAGCAAAAGCGGAGATTTCATGAATCGAGTCTTACGATGGAGACCGATCTGCTCCTTGTCGAATCGCGATGGGGGCGCAAGAACGCATGTTAAGTCCTGTAACGGTCCGAACTCAACAGGGTTGAGTTGGCGCTTTAACCCTGCTCACTTCGCAGGAACTATGGCGCGGGCCTTGCGGTCGCCGACTTTGAAGTAACCAAGCGGCTTTTCCGGCTGACTCGGAGGAGCAACGAACCAAACGGCGCCGGGGCGGGTCTGCTGACGGCGGTTCTTGCCAGGTTCGATAAGTCCGTAGGGCTTGTTGCCTCCTGCGGGTGATGACCAGTACAGCTCAACTTGGTTCTTGCGTTCGTTGATGAAGATGACATCGAAGGTGTTTCCGTCAGGCTTAGAAGGGGGAATCCCTTTGTCTCCAGCGGTCCGCCAACGAAGGGCGGGCATCGCGTCGAGAGAAGCTTCCTTTTTCTCAGCAAAAAGCGTCGGGGCCAGGGCTCTCATCTCCGTTAGCTTTGGAGCCTGTTCGGGATTTGAAGCCAGGTTGTCCCATTCGTAGGGGTCCTGGGCGATGTGGTAGAGCTCCTCGTCACCGTTGGCGTAGTGAATGTAGCGCCAGTCATCAGCGCTGAGGCTGTAGGAGCCCGGCTCGCCGAGGTAGGTGGTGGAGACCCGATCCCATTCAGCATCAGGATCTTTCAGGAGCGGGACGAGGCTGACGCCGTCATTGTCTTCCTTGGGTGGCACGCTGGTGAGTTCAGTGAGCGTGGGGAAGAGGTCGATCAGATTGACGGGGCGGTCGCAGATGCTGCCTGCCTGAGTGCCTTCGGGCAATGTCAGGCAGAGATCGGCCGGCACATGAATCATGAGAGGGACGCGGGACGCGGCTCGCCACAAGGTGAACTTCTGCCAATGCTCCTTTTCGCCGAGGTGCCATCCGTGATCACTCCAGAGCACCACGATGGTTCTGTCCCGGTTCGGACCGTCTTCCAGCGCATCGAGGACTTTCCCCAGCATCGCGTCGGCGAAGTGGATGGAAGCAAGATAGCCTTGAATGGCCTGCTTCCACTGCCCGTGTTCGCGAATGTGAGCGAAGTAGCGGTTAGGGCCGCGACGCTTTCCTGAGGGTGGTAGATCATCAAGATCGTCCTCTTTGTAGCCGGGAGGAAGTTGGATGTCCTCAAGAGGAAACGGCTCAAAGTATTTGGCCGGCACAAACCAGGGTTCGTGGGGTCGGTAAATTCCGCAGGCGAGGAAGAATGACTGGTCGTGTTGTTTACGGAGTTCCTTGCCGACCCATTCAGCGACCAGATAGTCGCCTCCGAACTCTTCATCGGTGGCATCGAGGGCGGCCCAGTCGGTCTCGACGTATTGCCATGGACCTCCACGAGGGAGATTTACCGGACGGGGATCGGGGTAAAGGGTGCGGGGGAATGGGTTTTCGGATTCCGCCTTGGGGAAATATTCGTCCCAGGATTGAGCATCGATGAAGTAATGCAGCATCTTGCCTGATCCGCTGGCCCGAAAGCCGTGGTTGCGAAAGTGCTGGGGCATGAGCACGGCATCGGGCAGAATCTCGCGCATCTTCTGCCCATTCTCGTAGAGGCCGGAAGTGTTGGGAGCGAGGCCAGTAAATATCGCGGTGCGGGAGGGATTGCAGGCCGGAGCTGCACAATGGGCGTTGGTGAAAAGGGTTCCACTGGCAGCCAAGCGGTCGAGGTTCGGTGTCAGGCTTTGCTCGTGACCTCCCATGCAACCGATCCAGTCGTTGAGGTCGTCCATGGCGATGAAGAGGACATTGGGCAGGGGATCAGTCCCTTTCGCCGAAGGAAGGATGAGGGCGGGGAGAAGGCTCAGGAAGACTCCGGCGAGTCGTGTAAGTGATGGCCGCATCCCTGTTTCATACTTCTTTCGACAGTGAGAGGGAAGCACGGGATTTCGTGTCGGTGATGACCGGGGAACCGTTTGACGATTTGTCCAAAGGTGATATTGGGCGCAGAATTACTATCAGGACGCGAGACTCTGAAAATCGAGGCCGGTAGGCTCCTGGAAGATGCGCAGATCGAACTCCGGTGCGACGGCGAGAAGGTGGTCAAATATATCAGCCTGGATACTCTCGTAGTCGGCCCAGACCTTGTTGGAGCTGAAGCAGTAGATCTCGATCGGGATTCCGCGTCCCTCGGGGGCGAGCTGGCGGACGAGGAGGGTCATGTCCTGGTTGATGTCAGGATGGTGGCGAAGGTAGGCCTCGATGTAGGCACGAAAGGTGCCGATGTTAGTGAGCCGGCGCCCGTTGACACGGTTCTGAAGCGTGGATTCTTTGACCGTAGCGTTGAACTCTTCGACTTCGGCTTTCTTTGACGCGAGGTATTCGGAAATGTGCTCGATCTCCTGGAATCGATCCAGCATCTCATCGGTGCAGAGACGGATCGTGTTGGTGTCGATGAGGAGGCTTCGCTTGATGCGCCTGCCTCCACTTTCGGACATGCCCCTCCAGTTCTTGAACGAGTCACTGATCAGTGCATAGGTCGGGATGGTGGTGATCGTCTTGTCCCAGTTCTGGACTTTGACGGTTGTCAGGCCGATTTCGAGGACATCCCCGTCGGCGTTGTAGCTCGGCATCTCGAGCCAGTCGCCCTGGGAAAGCATCTGGTTGGAGGCGAGCTGGATTCCGGCGACAAAGCCGAGGATGACGTCTTTGAAGACGAGCATGAACACCGAGGCAAAAACACCGAGACCTCCCAGCAAAGCGAGAGGCGACTTCCCGATTAAAATGGCAATCGTCAGGATGATGACAACGAGTGCGCCCACCAGCTTGGCGACCTGGGTGAACGTCGCGAGGTTCAGCCTCTTGCCCGCAGGCGTCTGGGAAATGATGACCTGCAACGAGTTGAGCAGGGAATCGAAGACGAAGTAGCAGGTGATGAGGATGTAGACCGAGGAAACAATGTGCAGGGCGCTCGCCAGCCACGGTGCGGACACGAAGAGTCCGGGGGCCGCGAGGTAGATCAGGATTCCCGGCAGGAGATGGGTCAGCCAGCGGAAGACACCATGACCGACCAGTTCGTTATCCCAGGTGAATTCGGTCTTGTGAACGAGGCGGCTGACGATCCTGAGGATGAGAGGACGAAAGACGAGATAGAGCAGAGCCGATGCGATCAGCAGCCCCAGCAGCAGGATCGAGATGGCAACCGTGTGGTTGAGAGCGTCCGGGACCCAGCCCTGGGCGTCTACCCAATCGGTAAGCTTTTCAGCGAGAAAAGAAGTCTTGTTGTGAATTTCACTGACTCCGGTTTCGCCCGGCTCTGTTGAAGGGGCGGTTGCTGGCACTTCTTCAGGCATAAGATCTCTTCCTCAAAAGCTCTAGCGAAGGGCTGAAACGGCCTCCTCTAACTGAGAGGCGGTAATTACGCTGGAAACAAAGGCGTGCCCGGTTTGCTTGAGAAGCACAAAGCGAATCTGACCGTCTTCGAACTTCTTATCCCGCTGAAGCGAACTGAGGATGGCTTCGTTGGAGACGTCGTCCGCCAGTTGGGTGGGGAGGTCATACTGTTTGAGGCAGGCAATGAGGCGGTCTCCCTCGTCAGAGGTAAGGCTGGAGTTTTCGATGGAAAGACGAATAGCCGCAACGAGTCCGAGACTGATGGCCTCACCATGGAGAAAACGACCGTAGCCTCCGGCGGCTTCAATTCCGTGGCCAATAGTGTGGCCGAAGTTGAGCAGAGCTCGAGTTCCCGTGGTCTCCCGTTCGTCTTCTTCGACGACGTCGGCTTTGATGGCGACGTTGCGGGCGACCAGGGGAATGAGGTTGTCCCGTATCGTGTCCCGCTGTTCGACCAAATCGAGAAGAGACCGGTCACGAATCGCGGCGTGCTTGATGATTTCTGCGAAACCCTCGTTGAATTCCCGCTCCGGAAGCGAAGCCAGGGTTTCGACATCGGCGAGCACCAGTTGAGGCTGATGAAAGGCGCCCAGCAGGTTTTTACCTTCCGGAGTGTTAACGCCCGTTTTACCTCCCACGGAGCTGTCGACCTGGCTGACGATGGTGGTTGGAATTTGCACACAGGGGATACCGCGCTGGAAAATGGCCGCGCAGAATCCTGCGAGGTCTCCAACGACTCCTCCGCCCAGGGCTACGAGAAAGGATTTTCGGTCGAGACCAGCCCGGAGCATCTGGCGACACACGTCGGTGGCCTGCTCCATGCTCTTGGATGCTTCCCCGGCAGGAACGGTGATGAGGACCGTTTCAATGCCGGCTGCATTGAGAGAGGCTTTCACGGTTTCGGCATATAGCGGGCCTACATTGGTATCAGTAACGATCGCTGCCTTGCTGCTCTTGATTGATGTGAGCTCGCTAATCCGCGAAGCGGTTTGGGAAAGGAGATCGGAGCCAACAAGAACGGTGTAGTCATCGTTCTTGAGCTTCAGGGAAATGGTCGTGGGATCTCCTTCAGTAACAGTCGCCATTGGTGGGGGACTAAAGATCGAAGCGGTGAGGTAATCAAGGCGGAATGGCCGGGCAGTGATTCTACAGAATCAGTTGCCCTGCAGGGTTTGCAGTAGAGCCTTCGCCGCCTCGGCCGGGGCTCTTTCGAGGCTCCCGTTGTTGTAAATGATGACACGCTCTCCCCGAAAGTCCGATGGACTGATCAAAATGGGCTGAGCTTCAGGTGAATCCGGGTTGGCACCCGCCACATAGATGTAGGGCAGTTCGTCTCCCGTTTTTGGGTCAGTCCAGGTGAGTTGGCCGGCATCGGCGAGATAGACCGGGAAGAGCTTTCCAAGATCCGTGGGGAACTGGCTGTCGTTGTCGATCGCGTAGATCTGGCACGCCGTGCTGATCATCCTCATTTCGGTGATCATCTCGGCCTGAATCGCACGATCCTTTGTCTGCATCATTGCCGGTAACATGATTGCAACGATCACCGGAGCGGACAGGGTTCCGACGGCTCCGGTGGAGATGCCGGCAATCGCCATCCCTTTGCCCTTGAGCAGATCAGGAGCATTGCCAATCTTTTTCAGCGCAACCACACCCAGAATGATGGCTGGTATACCGCCGAGGAGAGAGAGACAGGCAACGATACTGAGAATGCCGAGGACCATGCTCCAGATCGCGGCTGCAGAAGACTTGGGTCCTGCAGGAAGCGGTGTTTCAGGGGCGGGGGCTGCGGCAACGGTTTCAGACATGGGGAAAGGATCGCGGGTTTGGGTGTCAGGTGCAATGGTATTCTGTCGCTGATCTTACCCTGCCGGCGGAGCGGGAAGATGAGCCGTCAGGGCATCGGTAATCTGCCCGGTGGTTTGCTCCGGAGTAATCGGGATTCGCTGAAACGAAGTCTCACGGCGAAACCAGAACTCCTGGCGCTTGGCGTATCGCCTCGTGATCTTCTGAATCTCCTCGATGCAGGCGCTTTCCTCAATTTCACCGGTAATGAGGGATCGTATTTCGTGAATGCCGATCGCTTTGGCCGCGGTGGCAGAGAGTTCGCCAAGATTCGAGATCTCATCGACGACTCCGGACTCGAACATTTGAAGCGTGCGCCGGTTGATCCTGTCGTAGATGTCCTCGCGGCTTCGCTCCAGGTAGAAGGCGGTAATGTCAGGCTCGTTCTCCTGCCATTCACTCTTTAGTTCCGACGCAGGGCGCCCGGCAAGCAGGCAGATCTCGAGATTGCGGGTCACGTAGCGACGGTTCTTGAGATTGGTAGCGAAGGCTCCCTCGGGATCGAGAGACTGGTATTCGGAGACGAGGCTCGCCAGGGTTCGCTGATCGAGTTTTTCGCGAAGTTCCGGATCCCCCTTAGGGGTCGGGGCGAGTCCGTGGGTGATCGCTTTGAGGTAGAGGCCTCCTCCTCCGACGACGAGAGGTATCGCGTGTTGGCCCACCTCCGCGATCTTTGCTTTAGCGAGTTCTGCGAAGCGGGCGGCATCGCACTCCTTGGTCGGATCGAGAATCCCGAAAAGATGATGAGGAACGGCCGATCGCTCCTCTGTGGTCGGGGCCGCGCTGATAATTTCAAGACCGCGGTAGATCTGATAGGCATCGGCATTGATGACTTCGACCGGAAGATCGAGGCGCCCGGCGAGCTCGAGGGCCACAGCCGTTTTCCCGCTACCGGTTTGGCCGGCGAGATAAATGGGGGCGTAGGGCGCGGGAGTCGACATGGAAAAAGAAAGCGCCGAAACGATCCATGACCGTTTCGGCGCTGACAAGAATAGATTTCAGGGAAGGGGCAGCCCGAAGATGCCCCGTCCATTGGATGAATCTTTGAATCAGGCAGTTGCCTCGGCAGCGTCCTGCTTCGGCTCTTCCTCCTCCTGGGCTTCGGCCGGTTGTTCTTCAGAGGTCTCCTCGGCAACCGGAGCAGATTCCTCAACCGGAGCTTCAGTAGTCTCCTCGGCAGCGGCCGGTTCTTCCGACTGAGTTTCTTCAGCCGGCTTCTCCGATGAATCGGATTTGGGAGCCTTTTCGTCTTCTTTCGACTCTTTGGGGCCTTCACTGCGGGCACCGCTCACAGTGAGCTTGCGTCCCATGAAGTCCTGGTCATCCAGAATTTCGACAGCACGCTTGGCTTGCTCGATGGAAGCCATCTCAACAAAGGCGAATCCTTTCGACTGCTGGGTACGTGAGTTGGTGACCACCTCTGCGCTGATCACGGTTCCGAATCCACGGAAGAGTTCTTCAAGCTCTTCCTCGGTCGTGGCGTAGGCGAGATTGCCGACGTAGAGACGACCGGACGTCACCTCGTTGCGCTGGCGGCGTCGCTTGTTGTTGTCCGGCTTCGGCGTGTTCGTTGCTGCCGGTGCTGCTGCCTTTTTCTGGGGCTGCTGCTTCTTGCGAGGCTTACGCTTAGGCTGGCCGAGTTTTCCGAAGCTGATCAGCTGAAGGAACTTCTGCCAGGCTGTCGGCTTGGGGGCCGGACGGCGGCGTGAGCGGTTGCGGTTTCTGTTGCGATTGCGGTTGTTGCGGTTTCCTCCGCCGGAGCGGTTACCACCGCGGTTTCCATTACGGTTGCCGCCGGAGCGGTTTCTATTGCGATTGCCTCCTCCGGATCGATTGCCGCGACGGCGGCGGGAGGCATTGTTTTGCGATTGTTTTTCCATGGTATTTGGAAGCTTTTTGTTCGGTGCCCTTTTGTGTCAGGGCGTTTTTGGTTCGGTCGGAGGTGCTCGTCGCAGTGGTTGTCGGGAGAATCTGCGGGGCCATCGGGTTGGCCGACCGGCGAACCGGGGGATTTGTATCTATGAGCTGGAAAGGGAGGGACCTTCGAGCGTCGTAGCAGATTCTCGGAACCGACGGCTGTGTTTCGCTGGAGTTCGTCTCAGTGGTCGATGCCACTAGCATCGCGACCGAGTGAGAATCCTTGGCGAGAGCATCGCTCCGGGTTTGTTTGGGGGACATTTCGCGGGCACAGGAAATCGCGAGACTCCGTCCTTCGGGGAGGAGTTCTTCGGCCACCCACCTGGTGGCGATCCGATCTGGGGAAATCACGAACATCTACAGTGCCGGAAAGGTCCGGCGCAACGATACGGGCGTCGCGTGGCGAGGCAAGTTGAGAATTACGGAGTCGTCCTTTCCTCGAGAAATCCTGCAGAGCGGGGGAGTCTGATTTTCCAGATTCAACATAATTATTCAATTTTAAGGAGGTTATGGCTCTTTCCTTCCGTTTGCTGGTGTTTTGAAACTGGATTAGCTTCATTGTTTTCTGGTTCCTCCAATTAGGGGATGCCGTGTGTTCGGTGCCGGATTGCGCCGGGATTCGCTGTATGTTTCGCAAAGCCAGATGGGCCGTTTCCAAGATATGCTTAGATTTGGAGGGCGCCTCACCCGACCGGAGGTGGCGACCATCCTGGTCGTGGCATTTTCGGAATGCCCGGTTTTAGCAGAGGATGAGATCTATGGCCCTCCCTTGCTCAAGAGAATTAGCGAAGAGCGTGCGGAACGTGCCGAGGCACCCGATCCCTCCACGGACTCTGAGCTAATTGACGACTCAGCACTGGTTCCGGAGAGTGCTGGAGCGACCGGCGCCAGTAATATCTACGGCCCACGACTCCTCCGGCGCCTGCCGAGATTTCAGGGGGAAGCTAACCAGAGCCTGACCGAAACCGGCGTGGGTGCCCCTGAGGCGCGGGAGAATCCTATTCTGGATAGAATCTGGTCGTGGCCCGTCATTTATCGCAATCCCGATGCGTGGTTCCTGCAGGAGTTTTCGCTCTTCGGGCGCTATCATGGGCAATTCTACTCAGTGAGCTCAGCCCAGGGCAGCATTGATGGGGGGGAGAATCGAAGATCTCGAATCGGAGCCCGGGCTATCTTTCTGGAAAACTTTACGGCAGCGGTCAGTTTCAATGCGAAGACCGATTCCGGGAGAGGTCTATCCAATGTGATCGACAAGGAGAACATCGATACGTTGACCCTGGCATGGACTCCCAATGAAAACTTCCAGGCAGTGATCGGGCAGCAGAAGGCCGGGTTCAGTTACGAATACGACGTTTCTTCGAACCAGATGCTGACCTTTGAGCGCTCCCTGATTGTCAATCAGGTCGTGCCGGACAAATCGCCTGGAATTGCGGCTGAGGGAAAGCTCGAGAAACTGGACTATCACCTCGGTTTTTACTCGGGAAACACGATTGGAGATGCGATCGATCACGGCTTCGCCCTGATTAAGGTTGGCTATGATCTGTCTGATCGGGCGAATGTGGAAAAATTTGGCGCTCAGTTCTATTACATGCACACCACCGAGCCTCTCGGAACGGCTACCTCGGCCTATCGCAATCTTTACTCTTTCAGTGCCGATTTTCAGGATGGTCCCTATGCCGGTTTTGTCCAGACGGTGTTTGCAGACGGTTTTGGTCCGGTCAGCGATGCCTGGGGACTTACTGTGATGCCTTCCCGTTATTTGGTGGAGGACAAACTCCAACTGGTTGGTCGCTATCAGTATGCGGTATCGGCTCAACCCAACGGTTTGATGGCTCAAAATCGCTACGAGCAGGATGTCCCTATGATCACCAATGGGGGGCTAGGTGAAAACTATCACGCGGGTTACCTGGGACTGAACTGGTATCTCTACGGTCGGGAGTTGAAGGTGATGACCGGAGTGGAATACTCCCATCTGGACGGTGGGGGCGACGGTGGCGATTTCGATGGCTGGACCTGGTTCGGAGGTCTTCGCCTGCACTTCTAGGTTGTTTCGAAACGAGAAACCGCAAGGGCTTTGGCCTGAGGGCTAGAGCGAAACCCCGCGTTTCCAGGGTTGGAAGTCGTCTTGGCCAAGGATTTGAGCCTTTGTGGGGTGCCTGCCTGACGCGACCTCAATGATGAGATCAAGGAGTTCGCCGGAAAGCGCATCCAGATCGGTTTCTCCACGAATAATGCCACCGGTATTGAAGTCAATCATATCGGGAAGGCGCTCAGCCAATTCGGTCGAAGAGCTTGCCTTAATCACCGGGCAGACAGGGTTGCCGGTCGGGGTTCCGAGCCCGGTTGTGAAGACAATGACATTGGCGTGGGCGCCTGCCATGGCGGTCGTCGATTCGACGTCGCCCCCCGGCGTGCAGAGGAGATTTAAGCCCGGTTTCCGTGCGATTTCCGGATAGTCGAAGGCGTCAACAATGGGTGAGGTGCCGCCTTTCTTCGCCGCTCCGGCGGATTTGATGGCATCAGTTATAAGCCCGTCCTTAATATTTCCCGGGCTCGGGTTGTGGGAAAAACCGCTGCCAACGGCCTCCGCCCGGGCAGCATACCGGGAGGTCAGGTCGACAAACCGGTCGGCAACTTCATCAGAGACACATCGGTTGACCAGCTCCTGTTCCACACCGCACAGCTCGGGGAACTCAGAGAGGATCACCTTTCCGCCGAGTGCTACGAGCCGGTCTGACGCCATGCCGAGAGTCGGGTTCGCCGAGATGCCTGAGAAACCGTCGCTGCCTCCACATTCCACACCGAGACAGAGTTTATCGAGCGATGCCGGTGCCCGGGTGGCTTTGTTAGCTTCGATCAGCCCCATGAACGTGCTGCGTATTGCGGTTTCGAGCAGGGCTTGCTCATCCGGAAATTCCTGTTGGCGGAATGTCAGGACAGGTCGGTCGAAGCCAGGACTCCGTTCCTGGATCGCCTCCTCAAGAATTCTTAGTTCTGCATTTTCACATCCGAGGCTGAGCACTGTTGCGCCGGCCACATTGGGGTGAGTGATGTATCCGGCCAACAGACCGCAAAGTGCATTCGCATCATCCCGGGTGCCTCCGCAACCCATAGTGTGAGTCAGGAACTTGATGCCGTCGACGTTGGGAAAGACCCGGTTGGCCCCGGGTTCGGAGAGGGAGTCACATGAGATTTCTGCAATAGCCTCTGCCGACTGTCCCTCACGATAACCATCGACAAGAGCGCGGGCAAAATCCTCGTAGTGTGAAGTGCGTTCGTAGCCAAGAGAACGTTCAAATGCCCGCCGGATCGCGTTGACGTTGCGGTTTTCACAAAAGACCATGGGGATGACGATCCACTGGTTCGCCGTGCCGACAGACCCGTCGCTGCGGTGGTATCCGTCAAAAGTTCGGTCCTGCCATGGCGACACATCCGGTGCCTGCCAGTTCGTTAGCGGTTCCCGCTCCTTCGAAAACCCGTCTGCTTCATGCCTGAGGTTTTCGGTGTGAATGAGTCCTCCAGCAGGCAGATCCTCGGTCATGATACCGACTGTGACACCGTAGAGAATGCAGCGATCTCCTTCTTTCAAAGGAGCAAGAGCAAACTTGTGTTTTGCCGCCACCGGCTGAGTGATTTCGACCTTCTGCCCGTTGATTTCAACAACGTCGCCGGGACCAAGCGGTTGGAGTGCGACACCGAGATTGTCGGAGGGATCAATGAGAAGGGCAGTTTGCATAGCGGTTGATACGGGGAGAGGGATACTGGAACACTTGCGGTGCCTGAGTCAACGTGCATGATGTGGCATGCCTGGCGATTTGTTCGATCTAAAAGGGAGAGCGGCCCTCGTGACTGGAGGTAGCCGGGGCCTTGGTAAAGCAATGGCAAGAGGCTTTGCGGAACATGGCGCAGATGTCATGATCTGCAGCCGCAATGAGGAAGAACTCAAGGGAGCCGCTGCTGAAATCGGCGAGGGGCTCGGAGTTGCTGTGGAATACCGGGTTTGCGATATGTCCAACCGGGAAGATACGGATGCCCTCGCTGCTGCCGCCCTGGAGTGCTTTGGGACGGTCGATATTCTGATCAACAATGCAGGAGTTAATGTGCCCCAACCGATCGATAAGGTGGAAGACGAGACATGGGATCGAGTGATCGAGATCAACCTGACCTCCATTATGCGACTGACTCGAGCCCTCGTGCCCGCCATGAAGGAGCAAAAGTGGGGGCGAATTGTGCATATTTCTTCTGTGCTGGGCGTCGGATCCAAACCGGCCCGTAATGCGTATTCTGCGACGAAAGCGTCGCTGTTGGGATTGGCTAAAGCCAGTGCCCTCGACCTGGGACCTTTTGGGATCACCGTAAATTGCATCGGTCCGGGACCATTCCTGACTGATATGCCTATGAGCTTGCTTAGTGACGCAGAAAAAGACGAATTCTCGAGAGCGACTGCGCTGGGGCGCTGGGGACAGCCGCGCGAATTAGCTGGACCTGCGCTCTTGCTAGCCAGTGAAGCAGGGAGTTATATTACCGGGGAAATGCTTCTTGTTGATGGTGGAGCCTTTGCCCGCGCTCTTTAGAGGAATTCGATTTTCAAAATCCCGTTTACCCCTTATATTTCATTAAGAAATCTTAACTAATTTCATGAAACGGAAAGCCTTTGTTATTCTTTTTGCGCTGGGAGGGCTGAATCTGGCCATTGCCCAGGACACGCCGGCAAAACTCGATCTTAGCGATCCGGATCTTGTTTTCGTCGACAACGCAGTCATTCCAATTCCATTGGAAATCTTTGCTTCGCTCGACAAGCTTGGCCAGCAGGACTGGGGTGGTCAGGTGATGGAGCGTCCCATCAAGATCGATGGAAATCGTTCCCGCATGGCGATGCTTTTCGGATTAGTGGTTTCTGAAGGGTTCATTGCTGTTCAAGCACAGGATAAGGAAGGCGTTCGCCGAATCGGTCGCGAAGTGCTTCGACTAGCTGAACCGCTCAATGTTTCATCGGCTGTTGAAAGCCATGCTAATGCCATTATTGATGGTGCCGGTCGCGATGACTGGGAAACCGTTCGAGGAGAGTTGGACAAGACCCGCCAGACGGTTCTCGACGTGATGAAAACAAACCGCGACGACGAGCTGGTGGCGCTGGTGAGCATCGGCGGATGGCTTGGTGGCACTGAGGCTCTCGCGGCCGTGTTGAAGCAGAATTACGATCCGGAAGGTTCCGACCTCCTGAACCAGCCTGACTTGGTGGCCCAGCTTCGAAAGGATTTCAATGGTCTGCCCATGCGTGCCCGCAAAGGGGATCTCTTCAGCCAGGTTTCCAACACTCTTACTTTTCTTGAGTCCCTCATGAAAACCGATGAGACCGGCGTTATCAGCAAAGGTAACGTGGTCGAAATCTCAATCGCGACTTCAAATCTTGTGTCTGCCATCTATGAGAGTTGATCTGCCGCTCAATAAGATTTCCTGCCTGCTGGCCCTCGGGCTGTTAGCGACTCCTGTCATTGCGCAGGAAGACGAGCCCTCCGCTGAGCCCTCAGCAGTCGAGGCGTTCAACAAGATCAACGACATCAAGGTGCTGGCACAGAAGGCAGCATTGCCTTCGCTTGCTGGAGATGAGAAGTTCGTGCTCCGTGAGTCCTGGTGGGGGGGGAGCATTGAACCCGGTAAAGCAAAGCTTCATCAGGTACAGCTGTTCAAGCGCAACTCCTACCGGTTCTGGCTTGCCGTCCCTGATCGAAGGGCGGAACTCAATCTGAACGTTTACGACAGCACCGGACAGCTGGTGAAGACCGAACTGTCCGAAATTGATGGGACTAACATCGTAACACTTCTGGTGAGTCCTGAAGTCACCGGCATTTACTTTGTTCGAGTTTCATTGAAGACGACGATTGAAATCCCCCAGGACTACGCAGTTATCTACGCCTATCGTTAGGGTGCCAGGATATGGGGCAGCCAAAGCTTGTCGTCTTCGATCTGGATTTCACGTTGTGGGATTGCGGAGGCCTCTGGGTAGACTGCACCGATTTCCCATTTCAGGGAGGAGAAAACGGGAGGGTGACTGATTCCAGTGGTCGTCCATTGCGTCTCTACGATGAAGTTCCGCTGATCCTGAAGCAGCTCGAAGCTGAAGGGATCCCAATGGGGCTGGCCTCGCGCACTTCGCAGCCGTCATGGGCGCGAGACCTCCTGAAACTGTTGGGGATCAGTGAGTGTTTTGAATACCAGGAGATATTCCCGGGAAGCAAGGTGGCGCATTTTGAAAATCTCGCTGCCGCTAGCGATCTGCACTATTCAGAGATGCTGTTTTTCGATGATGAGCATCGCAATGTGCACGAGGTAGGGCGAATGGGGGTTCATTGTGTTGAGGTGAAGTCCGGTATCAACCTTGACGTGTTTGAAAGCGGTCTCGATTTGTTTCTCTAAGGGCAGACCTCGCCAGCATTGGCACGCCTATTGCTTCGCTTAGGCGCGTGTGACAGCGCTGTGGAAGTTACCAAGGGCGTCCGCAGGGTTGCATGCCAAGGGTTTCTCAATAAAACGGCCCCGTTATTCGGGGTCGTTTTTTTTGCCCTGGAGATCGAGATGCATCTGCCGGTGTGGGATGCCGGCTTCGTCGAATTCCGGCCCTTCTGTTTCAAATCCTAATTCGGAATAGAAGGGGATAGAACTCACCTGGGCGTGAAGGGTAACGCGGGAGATCCCCCGTTGAGTAGCAACGGTGAGTGTCTCGTTCATCAGAGCCCGACCGACGCCTTTTCGTCTCCATTCGATCAAAACCGCTACCCTCCCAACTCTACCGTCCGGGAGCAGGCGTGCCGTCCCGATTGGACTCCCGTTTTGGTCGAGAGCCACGAAATGGATGGATTGGTGGTCATACTCGTCGACCTCGATTTCGGCGGGAACCTTTTGTTCTTCAACGAAGACGCGATTTCGAACCTGGAGAAGCGTACTGGAGTGCGATTCCCAGCCGACTTTTTCAATGGTGAATGAGTCTTTCAAACCACCGGAGTTTATGCGTTGAAGTGAGGCGAATGGCAAGACTGCTGAAAAAGCTTGGCTCAAAAGCGATCAAACTGTAATTTATGGAAATTATAGTAAATGGGCCGAATTTCCGAAAGCTTAACGGGGTTCTCGAGTCTGAAGCGGCGCCTCGTCATGGGAGCGTTGACTGTCATTCTCGCCGGTTGCGTATGGAACTGTTGCCGCTGGGTGAGCAAGTCATACGATGGTGGGTCTCCCATGCAGCCCCAGGTAAGCTTTGCGTCAGACTGGACCGAAAACTCGCGTGCGGCGGTGGGTGCCATCGGTAAAGCCGATCTTTGGGCCACAAGCGGTATCCATCTTGGACTCAGTTTCCTTGGTGCCATGTTTTTGGGCGGCCTGTTTCGGACTTTCTTTAAGACCATGCTGACAGTAATAGTCGTCGGCGTCATCACTTTCATCTTTTTGCAGGACCGGGGAATTATCGATCCGTTTTGGAACCAGTATTTCCGATCCGCGGAGAATGTGAAAGACTGGGCGACGGCTGAATCGATTTCGCTCTGGGAAACCTTCAAAGATGTGGTTCCTTCAACGGGTGCTGCCCTGGTTGGTCTGGGGTTTGGACTCAAGCGCTGATCACATCATGGAATCCTGCATCTGCTGGGTCGTTGCGTTACGCCCCGAGGCTCAGGCATTAGTCGAGCGGTTTCGGCTCGCTCCCGTTTCCACCATTGGTGGCGGTTTTCCGATGTACCGCTCGGAAGATGACACGATGGAGTTAGTTGTTTCCGGACCCGGAAGGACTTCCTCTGCTGCAGCTACCGGATATTTGGCGGGTCGAAATTGTGATAACGGGAAGACGCGCGGCTGGATCAATTTCGGAATCGCCGGCTCCGGGGGTGAGGACTACGGAAAGCTGTTTCTGGGCAACTGCATCAGCTCTGTAGTCGGGGTGGAGAACTGGTATCCTCCTGCCGTCTGGACGAAGCAGGCCGACCTGGAACGCAGGAGGATCCTGACGGTTGATGAACCGACAAAGGACTATCCTAATGATGGGACTTTAGTGGAGATGGAAGCGGCAGGTTTTTATCCGACGGCTTTGCGGATGGGGACAAGCGAACTTTGCCAGGTATTGAAGGTTGTTTCAGACGATCCTGACCATGCCATGGAGGCTATTGATAAGCCGAAGGTGATTGGGCTGTGTCACGATGCTCTCGATCAGGCAAAGGATTGGCTCACAGCATTTCGAGAGTTGCTCGAGGAGGAGGCGATGAAAAACGCTGAGCCTGACGCCTTTCAGGAGCTCCTTAGCGAGCTGAGGTTTTCTGTGACTCAGCAGCATCAATTGAGGCGGCTGCTGCAGCAACTGGTAGCATTGGGCTTTGAAGGAAAGATTGTGGCATCCTCGTGGAAGGACGGTAAAAGCTGCCTCAGAGAGCTTAGGAAGGAACTTGAGAACTTGCGGGCCAGTGTCGACGGGTCGATTAGCGGATTTTCGAAGGGGTGAAAGAAAAGCGGACAATTCCTGTATTGTGAGGTGATAGCCGGTCTGATTTGAACTATATTTCCAGAGGCTAGCCCGTCTCGTATCGGTGTCTTCCTCCTTATTTTTTCACATGCGGTTGCCTGATCTCTTCAAGACTTTCTCGCGGATCCTCTTCCGATGCTCGCCCGCGGCTACTCTTGCATTTTGCTCCTGCATGGTGCTGCCAGCCAACACGCACTGGGATCAGAAGCGTTCGCTCGCGAAATACGATGCTACGGGAATCGATGCCCCTGTAAGTTTGCCGGAACTGGAGAACAGCAGTGACAGTGGATTCTCTGCTCCTGATTTCCTAACCCTGCATTCTGGCCTCATTGTGAGTGGTGAATACCTTGATGCGGACTTCAAGAAAAAGCTCGAAACGAGCCGCGGCAATGAGGAGGGCGTTCTCGAACTTGGTTTCTCAGTACCTATCGCGAAGGGCGGATCCGGTTTTGGAAGTTGTGCTCCGGTGACAGCTGACGGCTATTTTCTCACGGCCGCGCACGTCCTTGCCCATGATGATTCGTATGTCCTCTACGCGACATCAGACAGCCGAAAAACCTACATCGATTATGCCCCGATCCGGGTGGTGTATCGAAACGTAGAAGCTGATTTTGCAATCGTGAAGGCAAATATTCGGACCCCTCGATACCTGAAATACCGCAAGGAGAAGCTGACTACGGAGTCGACTTTATTCGCCGGCGGATGGATGCATGAGAAGGGGGGCGGGAAGTTTCTCGAATACATCGAAATGCCGGAAGTGAGTGGTAGTCAATTCACCAAGGTAGTGACTACGCTCCCGATGATCAAGGGTGACAGTGGGTCTCCGCTGATCGACAAGCAGGGCCGGCTTTGCGGTGTTCTCAGCACGATGAGGTTAGGCGTCGTCGTAAAGATGAAGCCAAAGTCGACAGCGGTCATGATGAAAACCGCCGATATCGATTACCGGATTCGCCAGGACCGTGCCAGGAACTGAGCCGGGTGATCAACGATCCGGAACCCGGTCGATTTGAGCGCCGAGTGCCGCAAGTTTGTCGTCGATGTGTTCGTATCCGCGGTCGATGTGATAGACCCGCGTGATCTCAGTTTCTCCAGTGGCAGTAAGCCCTGAAAGAACAAGAGCCGCCGAGGCGCGAAGGTCACTGGCCATGACAGGGGCGGCGCTGAGTTGATCGACGCCATTAATAACCGCGGTTCCATCATCGACCTGGATGTCAGCGCCCATGCGTTTCATCTCCGACGCATGCATGAATCGCTGAGGGAAAATGGTATCCTTCACCACGCTGAGACCCGGGGTGGTCGCAAACAGAGAGCACATCTGCGCCTGCATATCCGTTGGGAAGCCGGGATAGGGTTCGGTGGTGATGTTAGCGCCGAGCGGCTGAGCTGCTTTGCCAATTGAGATGGTATCGTCTCCGATCTCCATTTCGCAGCCGCATTGGTCAAGAACCTCAAGCACTGAGGTGAGATGGTCACTTCGGACGCGTCGAAGTGTGATCTTGTCCTTGGCCGCCATGGCGCCGGCAACGAGGAACGTGCCCGCTTCGATGCGATCGGGAATCACGGTGTGGTCAACTCCTCCGAGCTCAGTCACTCCCTCGATTTCGATACGTGGAGTTCCGGCCCCGGTGATTTTCGCACCCATGGCATTGAGGAAATTAGCAAGATCGATGACTTCAGGTTCGCACGCTGCGCCGTTGATAACTGTAGTCCCTTTCGCGAGAACAGCCGCCATCATCACGTTGTCGGTGCCCAGCACGGTTGCGCCGTTCTTGCCCATCATGTCGATGGTGGCCCCCTGGAGTCCAAATCGTGCTTCCAGGTTTACGTTTCCACCTTCTACGTCGACCCGGGCTCCAAGCCCTTCGAGACCTCTCAGGTGAAGGTCGATGGGGCGATCGCCGATAACACAGCCGCCCGGAAGGGAAACATTGGCCCGGTTTTGGCGGGCAAGCAGCGGTCCCATGACACAGACCGAAGCACGCATTTTCCGAACAAGATCATAGGGCGCCTCGTGGCTGTGGAGTTTTTCGCACTTGATCACCACCGTTCCGCTGGCCCGCTCCACCTCGGCTCCGAGGTTCTGGAGGATCTGGAGCATGTAGTTCGTATCGGAGACATCCGGAACCCGGCGAATGACACACTCTTCGCGCGTGAGCAGGGTTGCTGCGAGGATTGGAAGTGAGGCGTTCTTTGAGCCACTGATATTAACAGTTCCCTCGAGCGATGCTCCGCCGTGAACGATAAACTTTTCCATAGATTGTGGTCAGAAAACAAGTTGTGCCGAAATGAAATGCCGGGCGGGGAGCTTAGCAGGTTTAAGCAGGTTTTGTAGCGAAAAGAAAACGATCAATTCCGCTGAGGTCTTTCAAGATTTTTACTTCCTCGAAACCTGCATCCCAGGCGGCGTCAGAGAGACGTTTTTCCTGTCCGATCCCGAATTCGAGGGCAATGCGGCCGCCGGATGCGAGGAATGGAAATACCTCGATGAGAAATCGCTCAATGATTTCAGTTCCGATCTCGCCCCCATAGAGAGCCAGGGATGGATCTCGCTGAACTTCCCGGCTCAGTTCGGTCTGATCGGCGTTGGGAATGTAAGGCAAATTAGCAGCGATCAGGTCGAATTGCCCCTCGATGGATTCAAAGAGGTCACTCTGGACGAAATGAACTCTCGAAAGCAGCCCCAACTTCTCAGCATTCTCGGTGGATAGGCTGAGCGCATCGGGAGAGACATCAGAGAGGACGACTTCCGCCTCCGGAAACGCATTTGCGAGGGAAAGACCGAGCACGCCTGACCCACAACCCACATCGAGGATACGGTTGGGATGGTGCTCTGCCGGTTTCGCGAGCATGGCTGCAAGTTCTTCGGTTTCCGGTCGGGGAACGAGGGCCCGGGCGTCGGACTTGAATTCCAGATCGCAGAATTCCACTGAGCCGAGCAGGTGTTGAAGCGGCTCGCCGCGGCTGCGGCGTTTAGTCAGTTCCCTAAGGGTTTCGAGGGGGGCTTCGTCGAGTGGGCGATCGAAATCCAGGTAGAGTTGCATTCGCTCGACCTTGAGAGCGTGGGCAATGAGGAGCTCCATGTTGAGGCGGGCGTCCTCGATTTGGTATTTCTCAAGATATTCCGTCCCCTTCTTGAGGGTGTCGAGAATGGTCGGCATGGGTAACTGAGATCAGAAGCCGAAGCGACTCGAAGGCAGGGGGCGGGCCTTAAAGATGGAGAAAGGCGGCGAGGATACATCCTTGCCGCTGTTGAAAAACGGAGTGCGATGGAGCTGATTGCTGAAGAAGTGGAGGTTTCCGTCAGGACCGATTAGGAGTCCCCCTGGCCAACTGATCCGGGGATCAACAAGAAGAAGGCGAAGATTGAGAAAGTCTTCGTCTTCGGTGACGTAATCGATCGAGCCACGCGATATATCGCCGAAGTAAATACGGCCTTTGGAGTCGATTGTCATGCTGTCACAAATCGGTTTGGGAGAAACACCCACAACTTTGCTTTCGAGAGCGTGAGGAGCGATATCGAGGCGACGGAGGTACTTGGTTTCGATCTTAAAAAGTGAGGAACCGTTCCGCGGGCCGAAATAGAGCCAATCGCCCTTGCGATCAATTGCAATGGGACTCACCCCGGTGAGAGGAGTTGCGAGGTGCCCGTCGGGACGGCGGACCTCGACGGATTTGCCATCGAGTTCGAGGGCAAGGGTCGGATCCATCTGAGTGGAGGGATGCCCTTCAAGGACACGGCGGGCAAGATTGGTTTCGGTATCTACCACGACAATCGCAGAACTGACACCGTCGGCGGGATCAGTGATGTAAATGAGGGGAGCCTGGGGGTCGAGAACGAGGTTTTTGAGGAAGGATCGGGGAGTCAGCGCCTGTGGGTTGATCACGATGATCTGATGGAGCTGATTGCGCTTGGTATCCCAGGCGACAAGCTTGGGAGGGGATTCGGATCGACGGCCGTTATCGAGCATCCAGACAATGCCGCGCGAATCGCAAGTGATTCCGAGAACTGAGTCGAGGACCACTGGGTAGCCGGAGCCAGGAGTATTCATCTCCGCATTGGGAAAGGGCACCCAGTTGTTCTTTTTGTCCAGCATCATGACCCGATACTGGTGATTGAAGAACTGGTGGCAGGAGATCACGTACTCGCCGGAAGGGAGGACACACATGCCGCCGGGGCCGGTGGGGGCGTGTGTTGTCTCCTCGAGCTCGTTTCCGTTCTTTTTGAAGACTCCGGGGATGCTCGGGAGCTTGAGCTCTGACGGAAGCTTGAGGTCTGGCGCCGGGGAGCTTCCTGCGGCCAGCAATAAAAGGCCGGCCAGCAGCAGTCCTCGCCCGATCCTGGTTGGGATCGGGGATATGCAATGTGTTGTAGCCTGTCGGGTGCGGGAAGCCATTCAGCAGCGGAGGGTGCTATTTTCTATGAAATCCAGGTCGGGTCAATACAGTAGCTCAGGATAGGCACGTTCCGCAAATTCTCTGCAGAGGCCTTTTACGGTGTCTTCTGTGCCGGCGGTACGGAGCGTTTCCATCAGAGCCGTGCACTCTTCGGTTGAGAGCAGTGAGATCGCTTTGCGGGTCTTGAGAAGCTGCACGGAGCCGACTGAGAGCTCATCGACGCCGAGGCCGACCCAAACCGGTGTCATGACGAGGTCACTGGCTGCTTCGCCACAGACGCCACACCAGATGTTATTGCGGTGGGCTGCCTCTACTGTCTCCCGGATCATGGCAATAACAGCCGGGTGCATCGGCTGATACAGGTCAGCGACACGGTCGTTGATGCGGTCGACAGCCGTGGTGTATTGAACGAGGTCGTTGGTGCCGATGCTGAAAAAATCGACCTCTTTGGCAATATGATCGGCCACGAGGACGGCGCTGGGAATCTCGATCATGGCCCCGATCTCGATTTCTTCGTCGAAGGCGACGCCGGCATCACGAAGCTCCTGCTTGGAAATCTCCATCTGTTCTTTGGCCGCCTGAATCTCCTCAAGTGAACAGATGAAAGGGAACATGACACGAACTTTCCCGTGGGCACTGGCTCTCAGGATGGCTCGCAACTGGATTCGGAACTCATCGGCGCGGTCGAGGCTGAGACGGATTCCGCGCCATCCCAGGAAAGGATTCGGTTCCGGATCCGCCCGGAGCTCCGGGTAAAGCTTATCTCCTCCGACGTCCAAGGTCCTGATAATCACTCCGTGAGGCGAAGTCGCCTCGGCCACGGTCCTGTAGTTTTCAGCCTGGTTGTCTTCACTGCGCAGCTCTTTTTTACTGAGGTAGAAGAATTCCGTTCGGTAGAGCCCAACTCCCTCTGCATTCTTCTCGGCAACGGCATCGAGTTCGTCGATAAACTCGATATTGGCAGAGAGGGTGATCTTGTTGCCGTCAGAAGTGAGTGTTGGCTTGTCTTTGTAGGATTCGAGGTCAGACAGGATGCCTTTCTCTCTTTCCACGAGTGCTTCGTATTCGACGAGCGTCTCAGGGGACGGATTAATAATGACAACGCCATTGTAGCCGTCGATCAGGACATTTCTGGCGGAGAGGCATTCTTCGGGAATTTGGTGAAGGGCCACCACGGCCGGAATGCTGAGGGAGCGGGCCATGATGGCCGTGTGGGAAGTCGCGCTGCCCACCTCCGTGGCGAATCCCTTGACCTTGCTGCGGTCGAGGCCTGCGGTGTCTGATGGGGTCAGATCGTGGGCCAGAATCACTGTCGTATCGGCTTCACGGGTCTCCGAACCAACAGATGGCTCCGTCCATTTTAAGTTTTTGAGGACGCGGCCGGCTACATCTTCAATATCCACAGCACGTTCCCGCAGGTAGGGATCGGCAATTTTGCGGAGGGAATCAATATAACGCTTTACCACCGAATAATAGGCACACTCGATTGCGACCAGCTGAGTCTCGCAGATACGGAGGACTTCGTTGAGAACCGTAGAATCCTCCAGGAGTAGAAGGTGGGCGTCGAAAATGCTCGCGTGATCTTCGCCTTCATCGGACGCAATTTGACGCTGCAGCTCAACGATCTGGTCGCGGGTAGCTACCAGGGCAAGGGAGAGGCGGGCCTTCTCGGCATCGACTTCACTGCGTTGAATACTTGTCTGTTCTGGCTCTTCGAGGGCCTTTCCAAGAATCTCTGCGGGTCCCCAGGCTATGCCTGGAGAGACGCCAATGCCCTCCAGTCGAATTTCGGCCTTTGGGGCGGTTGCGGTCATTAATTACGCTCTGTAAACGGCTCAGATTGGGAAAACTTATGCTTTCCTAATCAAAAACCGGCCCAAAATGCCAGAATATTGAGATTTCTCAACAATCTGCCTCAAACCCGCTGTTTACGAGTTCTGTGATTTTGGAGATCGCTTCCTCGGCATCATCGCCCTCAGCCGAGACTTTGATCACAGCTCCCTGGGCGGCTGCCAGCATCATCAAACCCATGATGCTCTTTCCATTGATTTCCTCGTCGTCTTTCTCGACCCAGATTTCGGACGCGAATCGGCTGGCCAGCTTCACAAACTTCGCCGCAGGCCGAGCGTGGAGCCCTTCCTCATTGGGGATAGTCAGTTCACAAGCTGGCATTGATAGTGATAAAAGCGTTCCGGAGATTCCCGAGCGGGATCAGACCAAGGACTTACGTTGATCTCGCATCCTTTTCAATAGTTTCTTATTGAATTCCACGGCTGAATCGTGACCCAGGGCTTTCAGTTTCTGGTCAAGGGCTGCAACCTCGATCAATTGCGCCATATCGCGGCCGGCGGCGACCGGTAGTTCAATGTGAGGAATATTCATGCCGAGAACGTCAATGGTTTCGCGGTCGAGGCCGATTCGCTCCATTTCATTGATTTCGGTCTCTCGTTTCAGGGTCACAATCAGATCGAGGCGTTTTTCGGTTCGGAAGGTGCCGACGCCGAACAGTGCTGACACATTGATGATGCCGAGTCCTCTCACCTCCATGTAACTGCGGCCGAGCTCGGGCGCTGTTGCGATGAGCTCCCGGTCTTCGATATTTCGGAGACGAACCATGTCGTCCGCGACGAGACTGGCTCCGCGCCGAAGGAGAGCGAGGACGGTCTCGGATTTACCGGTTCCGCTGTCACCCTTGATAAGAATTCCAATTCCCATCACATCGACCATGCAGCCATGTTCCGTAGTGGAGGGGGCGAATTCCCAGTCGAGGCGGACGGTGGCGGCGTTGATGTAGTTCATCGTCACCATCGAGGTTTGAAAGACAGAAATCTCTGATTCGTTGGCGATCTCGAGCAGGTCCCCGGGCAGATCCTGTCCCCGACTCACGACGATGCAGGGGATATTCTGGCGACAAAGGTCCTGAAAGCGTTTGCGGGCGTTTTCCTCACTGAGATGCTTGAGATACGAGCGTTCCGCAAGACCGATGACCTGGATTCGGTGGAGAGCGAAATACTTGTAGAACCCTGAAAGTGCCAGGCCGGGCCGATTAATGGTAGGCTCGAGGATCTGGCGGTCAAACCCGGTGCGGCTGCCAACCAGTTTCATGGAAAGCTCCTTGGAGTGGCGCTTGAAGAACCCGCCAACTTCGAGGGTAGGGGGCTTAGTGGAATGGGATTTGTTCGGAGAGGGAGCCATTGTCAGGATCAGACTATCGGGTACGGGGGGTAAAGAGGGCAACAAAAAAGGCGGGACCGAAGTCCCGCCTTTACCAAGGGTATTCCGCAGAAGCGGAAATTTGAATAAATCCTACCAGTAGGTGCGGACGGCGAGCATCCAGGTGTCACTGGTGATGTCCGTGCCAGTGCCGAACTCTTCACCGGTAGCATACTCGTAACCACCCATGATCTTCAGCTTGTCGCCGCAGATGTAGTAGTTAAGGCCTGCATAGAAGGTGTGGTAGTCAGCAACGCGCTGGCGAACATTGAAACGCTGCGTGCGCTGGTTCTGGCCCTGATCCATGTAAGCATACTTGGCAACAGCCTCGAGCTTCTCAGTGATCTCGTAAGTGGGCATGAACACGAAGCCCCAGGTGTCATCACCGGCAGGGATGGCGCCGGAAGCCTGGCGGTTAGCACCGAAGATGATGTCGGTAACAAGGCCAAGACGACCGAAATCAGACTCGGTTCCGAGCGCGATAACGTGCTCGTAGTTGGAACCCTGGTCAGCAGGAGCGCTTCCGCGAGGAGCAACGGCACCACCACTGTTGTTTGTGTAAACGTAGTTGAAGTGGACTTCAGTCTCGTCAGTCACGTCGATTGCAGCAGAGTAAGACCATCCGGCGCGGGAGTCACCGCGAGGAAGCTGGAAGCCGCCCCTGTTGGTTCCGCCGTCAGTTCCGTAGAGCCAGGCACCCACCTGGTGAGTGAAACCAGCGAACTCACGCTCGACAGTCACGCCCCAAGGCTTCTGGTCAGCCACTTCGTTAACAATGTGTGAACGCTCAACAGTCTTGATGCGCTTGGAAGAAGTAGAATACTCACGAGTGATCTTCTGCTTCTGCTTACCAACTACGATCTCCCAGTCGTCGGGAGTCCATTCGATGGCCACTTCGTCAAAGGAGTTGAAGAAGTCACGGCGAATGAGGCCGGTGCCGGATCCAGCACCATCCGTGAGGTTGAAAGAGGATGTGAACGCAACGTCTCCGGCGAATTCGATATCAACACCCACTCGGGTCCGGCGGTGTTGCCACTGATTGAATCCGTTGCTGGTATTTCCAAAGTCCTCGCTTTGAGAAATGTATTGTCCGTGGTAACGGCCGTTAAATGCAACTTCGCGAATGAAACCGCTCTCTGCTTCGTAGAGAGTGGAGTAATCGAACAGGTCGCACCAAGTCCAAGGGTCTTCGATCGGCATCTTGTCGTCGATGATTGCCTTGCCATAATCACCTGCGAATGCGCTTGCTGCGAAGGCAGCAACGGCAGCGCCGGTGAACAGTTTTTTCAAGCTGTTGGGTTGTGTCATTGAGTATGTTTTAAGTTAAACAGTGGTCAGTTGTTACTTTTGCAACGGGTGAATCTCCAACAGGCATTCGTTACAGTTCTGACACGAGGACAGTTTCTGGTCACGGCGGCACGGGGCGAAACGATTACTGACGCTGATGAAAATGTTTCTAAGTCGAACATTCGCAAGGGGTTTAATGTGACAAAATGCGCCATTCAGTGACAGGTCCGTCACATAGAGAGAGCAATGTACAGGTAAAAAAGTTTTGTAAGTTCCTGAAAGAGAGAAAGGTGAACAATTAAGGGGATCTTAACTTGTTTTCGGCTCACGAATCGAGAGCTCAAAATTTGCTTCCGCGAGACCGTTCGACGACTCGTTTTAGGGGAAGGAGCGGGGAAATCCAGAATTTACGATGGTGGCTGCCCGAGTGGATATTGCGTCAGATCCGACACAAGATTCGCCTCGGCAGGGGTGATTTGTTCTGGACAGTTCTCGGGCGGATGTAGATTCTGTCCGCTCTATTCTCAAAAACTCCTACCTATTATGCCATACGTCGAAACGAACGGGATTAAAATGTATTACGAAGAGTCGGGATCTGGTGACCCACTCATTCTTATCATGGGAATTACAGCCCGCGGAGAAGTCTGGGGCGTTCACGAAGAAGACTGGGGCCAGCATTTTCGCTGCATCATGCCGGACAACCGGGGGGTCGGTCTCTCGGACAAGCCGGTTGGCGACTATTCCAGTGCGATGATGGCCGATGACTATGCCGGTCTCATGGATGCGCTCGGGATTGAGAAGGCCCGAATTGTGGGTTGTTCAATGGGTTCAATTATTGCCCAGCAGCTTTGCCTGCGTCATCCTGAGAAGGTCCAGAGTGCCGTTTTGATGTGCCCCTGGGCGAGTTGCGATAACTACGCTGCTGGTATCTTCAGCCACATGGTGATCTGCAAAGCGCATCTCGATAATCAGCAGTTCATGGAGTGGATTCAGCTGCTGATCTTCACCAAGCCTTTCTTTGATAACCAGGAGTGCTACGAGGGGCTTCTGCAGGGCCGCAAGGATTTTGATGCCAATGAAGTACCTCAACCTCTCCACGGGCTTCGTGGGCAGGCTGCAGCCTGCGTCGGGCACAATGTGGCTGCTGACCTCGGTAAAATCGAGGCGCCCTGCCTCGTGATCGGAGGTAAGGACGATATTTTCACACCCATGTGGATGGCCGAAGAGGTTGCCGGAGGAATTTCCAACTGCGACACCCACTTCTACGACGAAGCGGGCCATGCGTTCCACTTTGAAAAGACTGATGATTTCAATCCACGCGTACGCGAGTGGTTGCAGGCTCACTGAGGTGGTATTTAGATTTCAACCACACTGATTTACATAATATGGCTAACATCAAATTCGGATCGGAGGTCTACACCTGGTTCATGCAGGACACAGGCAAGGGCTACGACAACAAGCTCGACCACATGGTCAAGATCATCTCTCAGGCCGGTTTTACCGGGATTGAGCCGATGGTTCTCGAGATCTCAGAAAGCGCCCTCGGGTGCAGTAAATACTGGATGGGGGACTTCATTGATCCCATCAAGTTCAAGGATGTGCTCCAGGAGCATAATGTTGAGCTGGCCGGCCTCGCCCTGATTTGCGGCTGGGACAACGAGGAGGAAACTCCGGAAGAACGGGCCGCTGCTGATTTCACGATTGATTTCCTCAAGCACTTCCCGGGCGCCATGCTCGGTACGGTTACTCTTCCGAGCGGTCGTCACGATCTGCAGAAGCGCCGTCTCAACGTGGCCCGCAACATCAACCGTGTGTCTCAGCGCGGTGTCGACGCCGGGCTGGTTTGCTCATACCATCCGAACAGCCCGCCGGCATCGCTCGTTCGAACCCAGTATGATTACGATGTTGTGCTGAGTTCTCTCGATCCTTCGGTGACCGGCTGGACTCCGGATGTCGGTCACATTATCCGTGGCGGCATGGATGTGATCGAAACCATGAATAAGTGGCAGCACCTCGTGAACCACATCCACTACAAGGATTACTCTGGAAACGGTCCTGAGCCATGGGCCCAGATGGGCACCGGAAAGCTCGACTTCCACAAGATCACAGAGTGGCTCACACTGCGGAACTACGAGGGATGGATCATCTGTGAAGATGAGGCCCACATTGCCGTGGAGGATCCCGACAGCGTCACGCTTCAGAACGGAGAGTGGTGCAAGGAGAATCTCTATCCGCTTGTCGGACTGGAGTAAAATTTCCAGCTTTCAAATTATTCTATCAACAGGGTTAGGTCTGCGACCTAACCCTGTTTGCTTTTAGGATAAGTTGGCCTTTGGTGTGCCTTTGAGTGAATGAAACAGGATCAGCCAGATGCGATTGAGATTAAAGCGGGTTGGAAAGTCCGTGACTCCTGGCTGAGTCTCCTCTCCAGCCTGAAATCGGCTCCGGTTGGGGATGCGTTCTCCTGCTTTCGGCTGATCTTGATACCACTAGGGGTTGTCGCGTTTCTGACTTTCCTGATCCGCATTACCGGGCTGGATTTGTCCCTTCAGAAAGGGATCTACATTGCAGGTCAGCAATCGTGGGATTTGGGAAGGATACCTTTCTGGAAGTTTCTTTATGATTTCGGAGCGATTCCCGCTCTGATGGTTCTTGTGGCTTCCGTCATCGGCATCATTGTCGGTGCCTATCGAGAGAACTTGAGGCAGTGGCGACGGGTTCTCGTTTTCAACGTTCTCCTTTTTGCCCTCGGCCCGGGAGTCATTGCCAACGGCATTCTCAAGGAATACTGGGGAAGGCCGCGGCCGAGGGAGGTTCAGGAGCTAGGCGGGCGAAACCAGTTCGAACCGGTGCTGACAGTGGATAAGACGAGCAAAGGGAAATCCTTTCCCAGCGGTCACGCCACGATGGGCTTCTATTTCGTGGGTGGTTTCTTTCTCCTGAGGCGTCACCGCCGGCGTCTCGCCGTCACAGTCATGGAGGGGGCAATTGCTTTTGGCGGGTTAATCGGGATCGCCCGGATGGCACAGGGGGGACATTTCCTTTCGGATGTGATCTGGGCATTCGTAGTCTGCTATTTTTCGGCGATGGGGCTCTATTACGCGCTCGGGTTGCACAAGGGCTTGTATCGTCGGGGGGCGAGGAAACGAACCATGTCTGTCTGGCAGCGAATCGTTATGGCCCTGATTGGATTAGCGGCAATTGTCGCGGTGACCTTGGCAACGCCTTATCGCGCGACTCGGGATCTGTATCTCCTGGAGGAGACGTCGAAGACGCTGCCGGTGCATTATATGGTGACCCTGACCGTGGGGGAGCATCTTGTCACCGATGGGGAGGAGCTCAAAATTTCGGGAGAGGCCTACGGTCACGGAGTTCCGACATCGAGAATCGCGGAGGTACTCTGGGAAGGAATGCAGAAAGAGGATGCTCTGGTCGTCTACAAAGAGAGAATCAGCGGCTGGTTCTCGGAGGTGAACGAACAACTGAAATTTGAGATTCCATGGGAAGAGACCGCTTCCATCAAATTTGAAACGGGCGAGGCTTTTTTGAGGTTTCAGATGGGGAATGTTCCCAATGAACTGCCGATTCAAATTGTATCGGGTGAGGGTGACCTGACCTTCGTGCTGCAGGGGCGCTCCATTTATATTGAGGCGAGTGAGGGGATTCAGATTGAGGGTGGAGAAAATATCACCCGGCAACCTGATGGAGAAGAGGTGGTCCGGTTGAAGGTCGGAGACGATTTCAGTGGTCGAATCCTGATCGAGGACTGACCTACATTTAGCAAAGAAGGATTCGCAAAACCGGTGACATCCAATAGGTTCTCCTGTCTATGAGTTCCGATTTCCGCAGTAAAGAGACCAGTTGGCTTTCGTTCAATGCCAGGGTGCTGCAGGAAGCGGCAGACCCGACAGTCCCTCTTTTCGAGCGGATCAAGTTTCTCGGGATCTACAGTTCCAACCTGGATGAATTTTTCCGCGTTCGGGTAGCAACCTTGAAGCGATTGGCTTCGCTCGGCGATCATTGGAAGCGGCTTGGGATTCCTGATCCCAAAATCACCCTGAAGAAAGTGACTCGCCTGGTGTCTGCGCAGGGGGAAACCTTTGATGCGGCGTACGACCAGGTAAAGGCGGGGCTCGCGGAGAATGGGATTCGGCTGATTGATGAGACACAGGTACCTGCGAATCTGCGAGCTTTTCTGCGGGATTACTTTCGTAGAGAGGTGAGTCCTCACATTTTCCCCATTATTCTCAAGGCTGCTGCGAAACTGCCGAAGCTTCGCGATTTGCCGATGTATCTCGCAGTTCGTGCAACCAAGTCCGACGGCACGGGGCGTCCCATGCATGCCTTGATTGAGATCCCGGACAAGCTTCCCCGGTTTATCCTGCTTCCAAAATCGGGCGATGTTCAGTTGGTGATGTACCTCGATGACATCATTCGATTTGGACTCGACGAGATCTTTTCGACCTTTCCCTACGACCACTACGAGTCGTATGCGATCAAGTTCACCCGCGACTCGGAACTGGAACTTGATGATGACTTTACCGAGAGTTTTTACGAGAAGCTGGAGGACAGTCTGAAGGCTCGCGAGGAGGGGCTGCCGGTGCGGGCAAATTTCGATCAGGATTTCCCGAAGCCTTTTCTGAACCTGGTGCTTCGCAAGCTGAACCTGGCGCGATCCGATTCGCTCTATCCGGGAGCGCGCTACCACAATCGAAGAGACCTGCTGGGTTTTCCCAAGTTCGAAATCGACGGTCTGTCCAATGTGCCTTCAGAGCCTGTACCGGTAAAATCGCTCAAGAAGAAACGGTCCGGTATGTTTGCAGCGATCCGGAAGAGGGACATCATGCTTCATGTTCCTTATCAGCCGTTTCGCCATCTCATCACTTTGTTGCAGGAGGCGTCGATTGATCCGCTGGTCCAGAGAATCAGTGTGACGCAGTATCGTCTCGCTTCGAAGTCCTGTATTGCCGGCGCTCTCCAGTCAGCGGCTCGCAACGGGAAAGAAGTCTTCGTCCTCGTGGAGCCGCAGGCGCGATTTGATGAGGAAGCCAATATCAAGTGGGCGAGCCAGTACCGCGACGCCGGTGTGAACGTTCAGCTTGGAGTGCAAGGTCTCAAGGTGCACAGCAAGCTGGTCCATATCACTCGTCGCGAGAGTGGGAAGGACCGCTACTACACAGTCCTGGGCACAGGAAACTTCAACGAAGACACGGCGACGATCTTTGCTGATCACCTGCTGATGACTTACCACCAGGGGATAGGGGAAGATGTGAGTGAGATTTTTCGCTTCTTCAAGCGCTCCTTTCAGCCGCCGAGACTGAAGCATCTCCACTGTGCGCCATTCGATCTTCGCAACTTCATCAGAAGGGGCATTCGGAGGGAGATTGAGAACCACAAAGCGGGAAAGTCATCGGGCATTTCTTTCAAGGTGAACAACTTCTCTGATATAGAAACTAACGAGCTGGTAACGGAAGCAGCTGAAGCCGGCGTTCCGGTACGTCTCATCGTGCGAAGCATGTTCTCTCTGGTAATTGAGGACGACAGCCCCATTGAAGCGATCAGTATCGTCGACAAATATCTCGAGCATTCTCGGATGCTGATTTTTGATAATGGCGGTGATCCTGAGATCTTCCTGTCTTCCGCGGACTTTCTGCCGAGGAATTTTGATTCGAGAGTTGAGACGATTTTCCCGGTCTACGACCGGCGGCTCAAAGGGCAATTGCAGGAATACTTCGAGATTCAGTGGCGTGACAACACCAAGGCCAGAGTGCTGGATCACGATCTCACCAATCAGTATCGAAGGGGCAAGAAGAAGGACGAACCTGTCCGTGCCCAGTTTGAGATCGAGTCTTACCTCAGGGACGCGAACTAACAAGCGCTCAAGGTTTTCGGGGGAGCCCGGTCCAGTGCTCCTCCAGTGTGTCGGTGGTCAGTTCGACGGTGCGGCGCTTGCCACTGCCCGGTGAAATGATCTGGAGCTTGAAGGGACTGCCGGCCGGTTTGCTCCGTATCGCGTCGAAGAGCTGGTGACGGCGGCTGAGAGGCTTGCCATCGCATGCGACAATCACGTCGAAGGGTTTGAGTCCGGCCTTGGCGGCGGGTCTGTCTTCGAACACCGGATTCAGGATAAGTCCCTCGGTGCCCTTGGGAAGCTCTTCCAGCATCGAGCGGTCGGCCGTCCAGACCTCCCAGACATAGGCGCCGAGTCCGGGGGTCTTCGTGATTTGGTTCTCGTTCAGTAACTTCGTGATCGCATTCGGTGGCGACACCATACTGAGCCCGGATGAGGGTGCCCCTTTATCACCGATCAGGCGGCCGTGCTGGACCCCAACCACTTCTCCGGAGCGGTTGACCCAGACGCCCCCAGAGGTCAGCACAGGATTGATGCCCGCAGCAAAGAAGTGCGCAATGGTTCCCTTGGACGAGGTAAAATCAGTGTAGCTGGTTCGCGAGTCGGCGACACTGCCGGATAGTAGAAGAGTTCGTCGTCGAAGAGCCGGGCCAAGGTTGTAGATGGGGGTGGTATCAGCAGGGGTGCGGGTGGCAATTGTCAGGGAGCCGTAGCGGGAAACTTCGGGAGGTACTTCGATGATGGCAAGATCGTGTCCCAGATTGTAGGCGCTTAGCGATCCGAAATAGGACTGGTTGTCTTCGGCAATCACAGTGCAAGTGTCCTTTGGGTCGAGGAATAGGTGAGCCGCGGTAATAACAAAGATTTTGCCGTCCCGGTTCCTGACGAAGGCCCCACCTCCGCGGAGTTGGCCTTTGATATGGATTTCGACGGCGGCTCTCCGAACCTTTTTGACGGTTGTCTGTGGGAGTTCCTGGGCGGGGAGTGAGGAAACAGCGAGCGAAGCGAGCAGTAAGCTGGTGCAAAGGGGGGCGCGGATCATCGGGGCGGGACACCTGAAGTCTAGAGAAAGCTCTGTTGTTTCGCAACCGTGATCCGGGCGGCGAAGCGGGTGTCCGGATGGATTTCATTCAGAACGAGAGAACCTGCGCTGATTTTTCCATCCTGAAGGTTCGGTGGTGGGGGATTCTTCGCCAGGTCCTCTGCCTTGAGGATTTCGAGTTTCACTCCGTGGCCGGGCGCGATCTGTCGTCTGAGATCGAGGGCCACCCGACCCATCGTGAAGCGCGGATTGATTTCGCAGGCGATGCGATGCTGGAGTTCTCCGTTTGGACTGCGATAAAGGTAGGCGTCGACCCCGAGAGGCCCCTCAAATCCAAAGCTCTGCATCCAGTTGAGCAGGGCGACAGGAAACGGGGCATCAGGCTGATACGCTGGAAGCGCCTGCTCCATCACAAAACGGGCGAGTTCCGGTTCCATGCCGCTGCAAAACTTGGGAAAGGACAGACTCCCCCGATATTGTCCGGACGGAGCAATGACCTGCTCGATGATGCCAATCTGACGAATTTCGTCGCCTTCTACGAGGTATTGAACGGAGAAATCGAGAACACGGTCGTGGGCGGGCTCCAAAAGCAGGCCGCCTTCGGCGGTGATCTCATCGCTCATCGAGGTTCCGCGGTAGGCTGCCGCATCACTCGTAGAGAGGCGCTTCATGCCACCACCAGCCGTGGAGTAGGGACGCTTGATCAGTAGTTGCTCCCAACCTTCTGCGTTTAGCTTCATTGCCGCCGCTTCGAGCTCGTCTCCGGAAGCGACGCGAAACGCCGGCCCCATCCATTCTCCCAGTGCTTCGATCTGACAGGCTTTTGAGAAGAGATCGCGATCGCTGTCCTCCCACGGGGAAGCCTGGGATGATCGATTTTTCAATGGGGCGAACAGTCCCGGTAATGCCGGGCTGCGGGACCAGGGGCATAGTTGATTGATTTTCCGTTCCGGCAACAAGCTGGTCGATTCAATGTGTCCATCGTCGGTGAGACATTCCATCTCGGGAAGCGAAATGCCGGCCTCGGCAAGATGTGCCTGGTGTTCTGATGAAGGCGGTTTTCTAAGCAGGACAACGTCATCGCGCCGGGCCAGGAAGGCGCTCAGAATCTCGAGGTCCTCAATGACCGATCGGATGCGCTTGTTGGGGTGAAAGGGTGCGGGGTGGCGGGCAATCCGGTTTTCGGCTTCCGGGTTGAAGTAGTAAATATTGGGAGTTCGCCCCCTGGAGCGTTCAAAAAGCGCGAGTTCTTGAATGTAATCATCACCGAAACCGGCTTCCTTCCGGCCCTCCGTATTGAACGGGGTGCGGTTCCCCTTGGCCCGGCTGGCGGAGAGTGGAAATACCAGCCGCTTTTTCAGGGCCTCCCAATCAGAATCCTCCGGATCTTTCCACTGCCGGAACCAGTGCAGACCGTATCCGACATGTGAGATTTCGTCCCTGTAAATGCGACTGAGGATCGACGCGCTCGTTTTGTCGCCTGCTTCATCGAGGACACCAGCGAAGTAACGCGCATAATCGAGATTCGCCTGTTCAAAGGTAAGGCTAAGGCGTGAGACGTAGTCGAGGGGGCATTCCATCGTTGATACGGCATCCCAGAAGAAACGGTTAAGGGGGTATTGCCCAAAGGTCACGCCGCATTGATTCATGCGATTCACGTACCAGCGGGTGTGAAGCTGTTCCTCGCGAAGAGTATTAGCCAGTCCCTCACGAAAGGCGCGGGGCGCGTCCGGAAACTTGAGGAGGGCGAGAGCCATCAGTTCCGCAGCCAGCAGTTCATGATTGGCGAAGAAGTGAAGCAGGACACCCCGACTCTCCTCGTGAATCATGGCTGGAGTGCGGGGGAAGGAGGGCCGCGGGTCTGAGCCGGAGGCAAACTGCAAATCCTCTGGACGGCCCGGTAGGATGCCCTGTAAGGGCCCGGGAGGTTGCGGCGTATCGTAGGTGATGGATTCGAGTCGAGTCAGCCTCAGCTTTTCATCGAGTGAATTTCCGAAAAGGACGCGGGAGGCCAGATCGGTGAGCGTTTCGCCGCCGTGCGGGGCCTCGTCGTCGATCTGCTCTTCGTCAAAGCTGGGTCTTGACCGTTCCATGGGATGACGCGAACCTTGCGATTGTTTGGGCTCAGAAAATATCAAGCTTTTCCGGCTATCTCGGCAAGGGCCCACTATGATTCATGATTAAGAGTCTGACAAGCCACCCGATCTCGAAAGCGTTTCGTAAAGCTGCTGATTTCGTCGTGGGATGGGTGAAGAAGATCGGGCAGCGAGGTGACCGAAGAGGCCTCGCTCTGAAAATCTTCATGTGCATCCTGGCCGTGGGGCTGGGTCTGCTCTTCAACCGGAACCTGGTGGACTATGTCGATGTGAACCGGGTTGCGGAGCAGGCGCCTGAAAGCGTCAGCGCCATCGTCGAATTTGCTCCCACCAAGGCGGCTCTCATATGGCAGGGTATTGGCGTTTTCCTCGCCATCATGGCATTCCTCGCGAGCCTTTGGATCAACGATCGAATGGAGGAGGAGCGGCGTGGCGGTTTTATCGTCATGGTGTTGTGGATATCAGCGTTCGCGGGGCTTCTCGCCTGGTTGCCGATCGACGTTCTGGCCACCAAGCATGCGATTGCGGGTAAAGCGCTGGCCGGCGAGAATCCGTCGATTCCAGCCTATCTAGGGAAGCTGTTTTTCGTTTCTGTCGTGATTCTCAGCATTCCCGCCTCGGCGATGATTTATTTCAGGTTGAGCCTGATGGATCGTTATGTGGTTCACAGCTTTCTGTCTCCGTTCTCATTCTGTCTTTTCTCCTTCATTTCAATCTGGGTGATCGCTGATTTGACGGACAATGCTCCGGCTTTCTCAGGGTTGCCAGCCAGCCGGATGTTGACGTTTTACGTGGTTCAGGTGCCCTACGTGGTGCTCTTCGTCATGCCGATCGTGGTGCTGTTGTCGGCTCTGTTCTCCCTCAGCAAGATGTCCAAGTCGAACGAGTTCATCAGTATGATCGGCTCCGGACGCAGTGTGCTGCGAATCCTGGCGCCAATCTTCATCATCGGAGCCTACAGTTCTTTAATCACTCTGGCTTTCAAATACGAATGGGCACCTTCCTCGGTGGGATACTCCGAGGCGCTCATGGAGACGGCAAAGAGGGAGCGGGTCGCCTTGAAAACAGGAACAGACATCATTCAGGATGTCTGGGCGAAGAGCGAGGGGTGGATGCATGTGAATGAAGTGGATCGACGGACCTGGTTCGTTGGAAAGGTGCCCTATGTTCTCAGCGAGGAGATGGCGGATGTTGTGGTTTGGCAATTGAGGGATGATGATCAGCCTGAAACAGTATGGAAGGCGGCACGGGCTAAGTGGGTCTGGGACGCGATGCCTCCGAAGTGGGTTCTGACAAATGCTCAGGTATGGAGTTACAACGAGAGGCAGGTGCCGAGCTGGAAGAGTTATCCGACGTTGGAAATTACCGAGTGGTCGGAAACTCCCTGGAAGGTGCTGAGCTCTTCACAGAACCCCGACTACCTGGGGTTGCCGGGACTGACCATGTACTTGAACGCCCATTCGGATGCCGGGGACGAGGCACTCGCGAAGTTCCGGACGAACTGGTGGTATATCTTTTCGGAGCCGTTGGCTTGTCTGGCACTTGTGATGGTTGCCGCCCCACTCGGTATCGTCTATTCGAGGAAAGGCGTCATGGGCGGGGTTGCGGCGGCGATTATTGTCTTTGCCCTGATGTACGTCATGCGTGGATCTTTCATTGCCCTGGGGCACCGTGGTGTCCTTCCTCCATTCTTTGCGGCGTGGGGCACCAATATCTTCGTCGCTTCGATAGGCGTCTTTCTTTTGTGGTATCGAGCCCGCAACCGCGATGTTCCGAAGTTCAAAGAGCTTGTCGGAGGCCTGCTCGAGAAGGTGGGAATTCAGCGAATCTCAAAGGCTTAAGAGAAGGAACCGTGAAATGGCGCTTGCGGCGCCCTGCATATTGAATTATCGGCCCTCGATACAGAGGATTTCGACAAAGTATGGCGATCATTCAGGACTGGAAAATTCGTTCAACGACAGCGCAATGTGAGCTGACGGAGAAGCCGTTCGAAGACGGTGAAGACTTTTACACCTGTATTTTCGACGACCCGGAATCAGACGGATTTATTCGCAAAGACTATTCGGAGGCGTCCTGGAGGCAGGTCCGTTCTGAAGAGGGGCCGCAGCCTTTTTCCTTCTGGAAGTCCACCTACAAGGCTCCGGAACCGGAAGTCGATGAGAAGCGTATCGAGGACACTTCCGCGGAAGGAATGTTGCGGCGCTTCATCGAGGAGGATGACTCCCGGACGGAACATGCGCGATATATCCTCGCCCTGATGTTGGAGCGAAAGAAGACGTTGATACCGACCGATTGCCAGGAAATGGAGGATCGAAAGCTGCTTTTCTACGAGCATGCCGAGAACAGTGATGTGTTCATCGTGGCGGATCCTGGTCTCAAGCTCGATGAGATCGAGGAAGTTCAGAAGGAGGTGGCCGAACTGTTGGCTGTTGAGGAAGCCAGAGCGCGGGGAGAACTGCCGTCGTCTCAGGAAGAAGAGCAAAACGCTGAGGCGGACTCAGAAGAGGGAGTCGAAACAGAGTCCGAAGAGGGAGCCGAAGCGGAAAACGAGGACGGACCCGAAGCGGAATCCGAGAGTGAAGAAGGCACTGCTGCAGATGAATCAGAGGGGGACCTCGACGAAACGGCTGAGCCAGTGTCCGAGGGCGGTGAATCCCCATCCGAGGAGAGCGGTGACGAGCCCGCCAAGACCGAAGAGTAACCGGTTTCCGGTTCCGGTCATGAACTTCCGGGTTGTCTCGGATTTCACGTTTTTGTAGGCGTTGGGAAAGATCTCTCCCACCAGCCAGAGAATCATCTTGGCGACGCCGAGGATCACAAGCATCCAACCTCCCCAGATCACGATTTTCAGCCCAAGCGTTGGCTCAATCATAGGTGCAGTGTTAGAGCGATGTGCTGACGCAGCGGTTTACCCGATCAGCTTTTTCAGGTTGGCCTGATATTGCTCTTCGTTTGTGACTGTATTCTCCACCTCAAGGGGGCGACCTACAAGTATTCCTGCATGGGAACTGAATTCATTGAGGTACCCTGACATCGACTTATCAATAACGACCTTACGATAGTTTCGTGAAGCGTGCATGAACCGTGTCACGCCGTCATCAGTGCGAATGATTAAGCCCACGTGGGAGCAGAAACCTCCGTGATACTTCGTGGCAATCCCAATGATATCACCGTTCTGAAGCTGCGGCTCAAGGGCAGCTACCTTGTCCTTGGGGATATAGTAAACCGGCATGGCGGCGACATAGTCCTCCCAGGTCTTCATGGGATCGCGCAGGTCGGGATTCATTCGCAGGTAGCGGTAGCTTTTCCAAAGCACCGTCATTTCGCTGATTTTGCGATCACGGATGCGAGTCGCGCCCGGTAGAGAGGGGGTCAGGTGGCTACTGGTTCCCCGGGCGTCATTTTCAAAGAACCACTCAGCCAGGTAATGAATCCGTTCGAGGTAGTTACCCGTGCATTTTCCGCCTCGATATCGGGTGAATTGAATCTCGCGAAGAAGGTCTTCGGGAGTGAAGGTGTCCTTGGTCGTGGCCACCATGCGGGCGAGTCCAAGACTGATTTCAAAGAAGGTCCAGCAGTCGAGTCCGATCAAATTGACGGACGGGGACTCAATATGATCGTCGATCTCGAGCGTGAAATTTTCGTAGGGAGTCCCATGCAGTTCGCGAGCGAACTTAATGATGCGGTCGCCGATCGGGATCTCGCGCCAGTTCTCCGCGACAGCTTTTTTCGCGATGATGTGGAACCGGTCCTGCCCCTTGAAAATCGTCGACATCGGTAACTGCCGACGTTGAGCAGCTTCCTGGGCATTTGCCAGATCGGGCACTAGACCGAGGGCACCGGCGGCCAGGCAGGAACGACGCGAAATGCGCTTCATGAGACTACCATAACGGTCGCGACCAGAATTACCAGAAATTTTGGAGATCTTAACTAACTCGCTGCCTGGGCGTTGGCAGCTAAGCAATGACGCCCTTGGCTACCTCGCCATGAACGTCGGTAAGACGGAAATCGCGGCCGGCATAGCGGTAGGTCAGTTTTGTGTGATTAAGACCAAGAAGATGAAGGATCGTGGCGTGCCAGTCGTGAATGTGAACTTTGTCGGCGACTGCCTGTGCTCCATGCTCGTCGGTGGCGCCATAGCGTTGTCCGCCTTTGACTCCGCCACCGGCCATCCAAACGGTGTAACCTTTGTTGTTGTGGTCGCGCCCGTTGGTGGACTGGCCGTGAGGGGTTCGACCAAATTCTCCGGCCCAGATCACGAGAGTGTCTTTCAGCATATCACGCTGCTTCAGGTCCTCGAGAAGACCGGCGATCGGTTTGTCGATTCCGGCACAGCTGTTGGAGAGAGCGTCTCGCAAGTTTCGGTGGTGATCCCATCCTCCGCTGTTGAGTTGCACGAAGCGTACGCCTGATTCCAGCAGGCGCCTCGCGCCTAAGCACTGGCGTCCAAAGCTGCTGGTGGCATTCTCGTCGAGACCGTAGAGAGAGCGAATGTGTTCGGGTTCGCTGCCAATATCCATGACTTCGGGGATCTCATCCTGCATGCGGAAGGCGAGTTCGTAGGATTCGATAATGCCCTCGACTTCGGGATGATACTCGTCGCGTGCCAGCTTTCCGGTGTTCAGCGATTTGACGTAGTCGAGTTGAAGTCGCTGCAGATCCTTGCTGAGCCGTGGGTTTTTGATGTTCTTAACCGGTTCAGGATTCTGCTGACGGGTGAAGCGGTTCCGACCGGTGCCGCCAATTGGGGTTCCCTGGTAAATCGCGGGGAGAAACGCACTGCCGTAGTTTTGGGCTCCGTTAGGTGGAGACAGAGTCACAAACCCGGGGAGACTGTCGTTCCCGGTTCCGAGGCCGTAGAGCGTCCAGGCTCCGAGCGAGGGGCGGACGAACTGGAAGTTACCCGTGTGCATCTGGGTAGTTGCCTGCGGATGGTTTGGCAAGTCGGTGTGCATGCTGTTGATCAGACAGAGATCATCGGCATGACCGGCAACATGCGGGAAGAGTTCCGAGATGTGCAGCCCGCTTTCCCCGTGTTGGCTGAACTTCCAGGGGGATCCCAGAAGCTTGGAAAAGTTTCGACCGGCACTCTTGCCGTCATCTGCGTTCAGTTGCGGCTTGTAGTCAAAGGTGTCCACATGAGACGGGCCACCTTGCATGGCCAGGAAGACGACCCGTTTCGCTTTCGGGGCAAAGTGGGGATCTTTCGGAGCGAGCGGGTTTGCCGCGGCTCGTGCTTCCATGGTGCTGAGCGCAGAGAAGGCGAGGTAGCCGAAGCCGGCGGTTCCGGCCTGGAGGACGCTGCGGCGGGATAGGGGTGTGGTAGGAAGGGCGTTCATCGGTTTCAATGAGGTTGGAGGGGGTGGTGACTAGTTGAGGTAGCGAAATTCGGCGCTGGCGATGAGAGACTGGCAGAAGGTGGTCAGGGCCATGAGGCGGGCTTCATCCCGGCTGTGTCCGGATTCCTGAGCCGCTTTGATGAAATTCAACACATAGTTGTAAGTCTTCTCGCCTTCTTCCGCGGTGGGTGGCCGCGAATAGCAGCGATAGAACGCCTCCCTCGCGAGGGGGGCACCTTTAAGTTCGAGATCGTTTACGAGGTGGTCGGCCATGGCTGAAGCGCTCTTGAGAACAAACTCAGAGTTCATCATGTAAAGCGCTTGTGACGGCACGGTGGTGACATCCCGCTTGCCGGCAATCAGGCTTGGATCGGCAAAATCGAACAGGGCGAGGGATTCAGGAATGACGCCCCGAACGATGGGCAGGTAGACGGAGCGGTTGTCGCTCTCCCGGCTCAACACGGCTTGAGGAAAGTCACCGCGGCCAACGAGTCCGTCGCCCTGTTCACTGACGGCCGAGCCGACGGGGCGTTCGAGTTTGAGTTCGCCACTGACAGCCAGGGTCGCATCGCGAATGGACTCGGCATCGAGGCGGCGCTTGTTGGCCCGCCAGAGGTAGCTGTTGTAAGGGTCTTTTTCGAAGTAGTCTTCGCGGAATGCCGAACTCATCCGGTAAGTGCGACTGGTCACGATCTCCCGGACCAACTCCTTGGTGGACCAGTCATTCTCGTGGAGACGGACGGCAAGATAGTCGAGCAGATCAGGGTGGCTCGGAGCTTCCCCGGTCGTTCCGAAATTATCCACGGAAGTGACAATGCCTTCACCGAACAGCCATGACCAGACACGGTTGGCATAGACCCGTGCTGTGAGAGGATTTTCGGGAGAGGTGATCCAGTGCGCCATCTGGAGGCGGCCACTTTCATCCGAAGCAATGGGTTCTTCATCGTGTGTTTTGATCACCTGGATGAATCCACGGGGAATGCGTTCGTCTGTCGGGTTATCTTCTTCTCCTCGAATGAGAACCTGGGAATCGAATGGTTCCTCACGGTCGCGCACACCCATGGCGAGAGCGTGGGCTTTGCCGGTGTCGTCGTAGTTGCCGAGGGCACGATCGAGTGCCCCGATGCGCGAATTGACGCCGAGGATTTGCTGGCGAATCCGGGTAGCTTCCTCCGGGTCACCGTCGCGGCGGGCCTGGGCAGAGGCGGCAGTGAGCTCCTGGACCTGTTCCATCGCAGACTGCCGGCGGAACTCCAGATCGATCATTTCACCGAGGGAGCGATTTTCGCCTCCGTCGATTACGGATGGCAGATGAATTAACTCAGTCTCCTTTCGATTTTGGAGCGCACGCTGAGTGCCGTAGAGCGTTTCGCTGCTGAGGAAAATCCCGGCCATGGCGTAATAGTCAGACATCGGGATGGGGTCGGACTTGTGATCGTGACACCGGGCGCAGGCGACGGTAGTGGCGAGAAAGGCCTGTGTCGTGGTATCGATTTGCTCGTCGACAAGATCGAAGCGAAACTGGCGAGAGCTGATTTCGTTGAGCCCTTTCGTTCCGATGGCAAGGAAGCCGGTGGCAATCAGGTTTTCGGCCTTGTCGAATTCGTCGGCCGGTTCGAGAAGATCTCCGGCGAGTTGCTCCGTGATGAATTCGTCGAATGGTTTGTCAGAGTTGTAGGAATCGATGACATAGTCCCGGTAGCGCCAGGCATGAGGGAAAGCGGCATTGATTTCCTTGCCTGCAGATTCGGCGTAGCGGGCGACATCCATCCAGCGGCGTCCGAACCGTTCTCCGAACTGAGGAGAGTTCAGAAAGGTGTCTACAGCTTCCGACACGGCTTTGTCAGGATCCGCTTTGTAGGCAGAGACGAACGCTTCGACCTCGTCAGAAGCAGGGGGAAGCCCGGTCAGGTCGAAGGAAAGTCTGCGGAGAAGGGTGCGAGGATCTGCATCCGGAGCCGGGGTGAGGTCGTTCTCGGCATGGCCGGCCTGGATCAGCACGTCGATGGAATTGCGTGCCCAGTCATTATTCTCCGCGATTGCCGCGGCAGGTTTAGTGGGAACCTGATAGGACCAGTGATTGCGGCCCTCCTCGATGTCGATGGTATTTGTGTAGTTCTGAGGAGAGTTGTCATCTTTTTCGGCCTCGCGGGGATCGGGAGCACCCATTTCGATCCACTGTTTCAGCACAGCAACTTCGCTGTCCTTCAGCTTGTACTTCGGAGGCATCTCCATGCTGCTGTCCTCGTAGGTGACGGCAACATAGAGGAGACTTTCATTAAGATCGTGTGGAACGACTGCGGGTCCGGTATCGCCTCCACTGCGTGATCCAATCCGGGTATCGAGGAGGAGTCCGCCTTTGATTTTGTCACCATCTTTGGAGTGGCACTTGTAACAGTGTTCAACGAGAACGGGCCGAACTTCTTTCTCGAAGAACTCAATCTGCTTCGGTGAGATGCCTTCGCTCATTTGCGCCTGCGCGAGCAGGGGAAGAGCGCAGGCCAGGAGGGTGGTGATAGCTGCGGGCTTCATGGGTGGTGTTGCTGGATACAACCCACCCGGATAAAAAGGGTTTCGCCAATCGCGGAAAAAAATTACTTCAGCGGATTCTCATACCAGAAGACGCCGAGCTGATCCCTCTCTTCGCAGGTGATGATATCGAGATCGCCGTCGGCATCGAGATCGAGCAGTTCGATCCGGTCAAATTTCACGCCTTCGGGTCCACTCACTTCGGTGATCTCAGAGAAAACATTACTGATGAACGCCCCGTGTTTCGTTCCGTTTGCCTGTTCGCAGGTGATGACGAAATCCGGGATATTATCTCCGGAGAGGTCACCGACTTTGACCGCCTTGGCGGTGCCGTAGAGGTCTTGTGAAAAGGGATCCAGATCGGATGAGTCGATCCAGGGGGCGAGGATGGTTTCGGGTTGGTAAAGAACGCGGGTCTGATTGGGTTTGATCGAGGCGACAATGTCGAGGCGGTCATCATCGTCGAGTCGGGCAATGTCGAGAAACATGACTTCTTCTCCGCTCGCGGCGACGAGCCTGGCCTTTCCAAACCAGGGAGATTCATCGAGGAGCGGTATCAGGTAGATCCCGGAGTTTGAACCCTTTCGGTCGGATGCGAGCAGGTAATTATTTCCCTCAGATGGCAGGATTGTCAGGGTCATGATCCAGGCCGCATCAGTGATGCGATGGAGATTCCATTTCCCTACCTCCCGCGCAACGGTGTCCCCGGGGTTTTCCAGCCACGAGAGTGATCCATTTTCGTTCTTTGATCCGAGAAAGAGGTCGGTGTCTCCGTCGTGATCCACATCGTAGGGAAGGCAGAACATCCAGCGTTGTTGCTTCTCGGTTGCAGGAAATGCCGCCGTTTCCCAGAGTGCTTCATCGGTAAGATCGTCGTCGCTGCCGGGCGCCCAGTGAACGAAAACCGTCTGGGTGCCTCCCTCCGAAGAACTGATCACATCGAGTCGACCGTCACCGTCGAGATCACCGAAGACAGCATCCTCGGTATGGCGCGCTCTCCCGGCGGTGATGCCGGGCCAGATCTCTCTGGAGGATTCGGGGCCGGGATTCAGACAGACACGAATGGCGTCTCCCTCCTCCCAACCGGTTACGATATCAGGTAGTCCATCGCCGTTGATATCGCCGACGCGTACCCCGTCCGCTCCTTTTTTGCCGGCATCAGGATCTGAGGGATCGATCGTGTGGCGGTTCCAGGTTTCAGCGGCCGGGGAGGCCGTTACAAGAAATGTGATAGCGCCAAGAAGGTAGGCGGGGACGGTTTTCATTGTCAGAAATGAGGAATACCGTCAAGGTGACTCCGCGGAGTCGACCCTGTCCATGAGAATTCCAGCTTATCTGCGCTTATTAACCCTGGCTTTCACTGCGACGGGGTTGAGCGTTCTGGCTCAGGACGCGGAGGATTTTGACCCGTTTTCGGATGAGGCGCAGGCAGCCCTCGAGGAAAACGCTTTCACCGAGCGTGATGATTCTCAGAAATACCTCGAGCCGGGCAAGGTCCGCATGCTGAACAATCTGGCGAAGCCGTCGATCGTCACGGTTCGCCAATTGGGGAGAGACGGCGAGAAACGGGGCACGGGTTCCGGTTTCGTCATTTCCGATGAAGGGCTGATCGTGACCAACCTGCACGTCATCGGTGAGGGGCGATCCATCGAAGTCGAATTCTTTGACGGCTCCGTTCACGAAGTGACTGAGGTGAATGCCTTCGACCGCTACTTTGATCTCGCTGTCCTCAAGATTGATCCAAAGGGCGCAGATTTGAAGCCCTTGAAGATGGCGGATTCCTCGGAACTCCAGCAGGGTGATCTCATCGTCGGTTTCGGCGCTCCCCAGGGTTTGGGATTCAGCGTAGTTGCAGGAGTCCTTTCTGCGATTCGAGAACTGGATCCCGGTTTCATTGGAGAAGGAGAAACTCCGGACTACCCCATGCTGCAACTGGCGATGCCGATCGAGCAGGGGAACAGCGGTGGTCCCGTCCTGAATCTTGAGGGCGAAGTGATTGGCGTGGTGACACTCAGGCACCGGGTTACCGAGAACCTTGGATTCGCGGTCCAAAGCAACGACCTCAAGGCTTTGCTCGACAAGCCCAATCCGATTCCGATCAGCCGCTGGCGCACCATTGGAGTGCTCGATGACCGGCTTTGGACGACCGTGATGGGCGGCGACTGGACCCAACGCGGTGGGGTCATTACGGCCCGCAAAAGAGGCGACGGCTTTGGTGGGCGGGCTTTGTGCTTGTCTGAGGAGGAAGTCCCCGAATTGCCCTACGAAGTTGCCGTTCGCGTCCGACTTGAGGACGAAGGTGGAGCTGCAGGAATTGCTTTCGCCGCTGATGGCGAGGACAAACACTATGGATTTTACCCGACTGGAGGGAAAATCCGTTTCACCCGATTTGACGGTGCTGACGTCTACTCCTGGACCATTCTTGAGCAGTTTGAGACCTCAGCCTACCTCCTGGGCGAGTGGAATGAGCTTCGTGTCAGGGTGGAGGACCAGCTCATCACCGGCTGGATCAACGGGCAGAAAGTGCTCGAAATGGAAGACGACGGCCTGCGAGGCGGGCAGGTCGGGCTCTGCAAATTTCGGGATACCGAAGCTGAATTCCGTGGGTTCGATATCGGGCGCAATCTGGGGACGATTGATTTTCCGCCGAAAGAGCGAAAGCGGCTGGAGGACGTTATCACAAACTACCTCGATGGCGCGAGTGCTGAGGAGACGGTCAACAAGCTGAGTCTCGAGGGGAGCCATGGACGGGCCATGTTGCTGGAGAAAGCGGACGAGCTTGTAGCGATGGCTGCCGAGCTGCGGGAATTGGAGGATGAAGTCTACCGGGAGGCCGTGATTAATGATCTCAGCCTCACTCTCGACCGTCCCGAGGAGGACGTTGATTTGTTTGAAGTCGGTCTTCAGATTGCCCGGATTGATGATCCGGAAGTCGATTTGGATCACTACCGTTCGAGCTTCTCAAGATTGGTGGAGGACGCCGGTGAATACCTGGAGGAGCATGCTCTGGAAGCCGGACCGCGAGAACAGGTTGAGGCGCTTCGGGATTTCCTGTTCAAGGAAAACGGGTTTCACGGCAGTCGAACGGAATACTATCATCATTCCAACAGCTACGTGAATCACGTGCTGGATGACCGCGAAGGATTGCCGATTACCTTGAGCGCCCTCTTTGTCGAGATGGCGCGCCGGCTCGAAATTTCGGGAGTGTTTGGCGCTCCGCTCCCCGGCAAGTTCATGGTCGGGGTGGAGTATCCGTGGAAAGAAACCAAGAAGACCGTCTATATCGATGTCTATGAGAACGGCGCTATTCTGAGCCGCTCCAAGGTGGCGCGGGAAGTCTGGGGAATGACCGGGGCTCCTCCCATGAAGAGCGCCTTTCAGCCCGCCACATCTCGGGAGATCGCCGTGCGAATGTTGCGGAACCTGGTTGGTTTGGAGATCAATCAGCGAAAGACTCCGGAAGCAGCCCGTGATTACCTGGAGCTCTTGCTGGCGATTGAGCCTGATGCGGCTCAGGAGCGATTTCAGCGTGCCTTGCTCAAGCTTCAGGACGAAGACATGGCCGGCGCGCGTCAGGATATTGACTGGCTACTCGAAAACCGGCCGCCGGGACTGGACTACGGTCGCCTGGAAGCCTTTCGGGGGACCCTGCCGGGTGAGGAGTAGCGAGAACCGTTGAAAGCTGGCTGGTGCTCACACGAAAAAAGCCGCGCTCCATTCGGAACGCGGCTTCTTCGAAAATGATCGGTTTGATCAGCTGAGGATTAATCCTCGGCTTCTTCACCACCGGCAGGAACGACGGTGTCGACCCACTCGATCAGTGCCATGGGAGCAGAGTCGGAACGACGCTGGCCAAGCTTGATGATGCGGGTGTAACCGCCCTGGCGGTCAGCACTGGCGGGTGCGATCTCTTCGAACAGCACCTTGGCGCTGCGCTGGGCAAGCTGGTTGCTGCCGAGAAGAGAGATAGCACGGCGACGGCTGTGCAGGGTGTTGGCCTTGCCAAGAGTCACGAGCTTGTCAGCAAAAGGACGCAGAGCCTTGGCCTTGGCCAGGGTGGTCTTGATCTGCTTGTGCTCAATGAGGCTGGCGGCAAGGTTGCGCATAAGAGCCTCGCGGTGGGCTTTGTCGCGCTGAAGTTTTACGGTCTTGCTTCTGTGTCTCATCGGTAAAGATGGGTTGTGAATGAGGGACTCAGGCAGTGACCCGAATCCCGACTACATTCAGATGGATCAGTCGTTGATGTTCTGGGCGATAAGGGCTGCGAGACCCGGACCCTCGGCAGAGCGGTCGCCGCCAAGCAGAGTGGCGGTGAAAGGCTGCTCGAGAAGAGACGGATCGATCTGCATGCCGAGAGAGAGTCCAAGCTCGTGGAGCTTGTCCTTGATCTCGTTGAGAGACTTCTTACCGAAGTTACGATACTTGAGCATCTCGGCTTCGGACTTCATTGCGAGCTGACCAACAGTGGTGATGTTCGCGTTGTTGAGGCAGTTAGCGGCACGAACGGAGAGTTCGATTTCGTTAACGCTCATGTTAAGCAGCTTCTTGAGCTCGGCATTTTCCTCGCTCTGAGTCTCGGGACGGTCCTCGATGTTGATGGCGTCGTCGTCGTAGTTGACGAAAACGTCGAGGTGGTGACGGAGAATCGCGGAAGCCTGCAGGAGAGCGTCGTGAGGCTCGATGCGACCGTCGGTCCAGAGTTCAAGGTTAAGCTTGTCGTAGTCAGTGCGCTGACCGACACGGGTGTTCTCCACGGCATACTTGACGCGGCGAACCGGTGAGAAAATGGAGTCGATCGGAATCACGCCGATGGGCATGTCCGGGTGCTTGTTGTCCTCGGAGGTGTTGAAACCGCGGCCAACGCGGACTTCCATCTCAAGAGAGAACTTCGTGTTGCGGTCCAGCGTGCAGATGTGCTGGTCCGGGTTTACGATTTCGTACTGGGAAATTTCCTGAATGTCCTTAGCGGTCACTTCACCGGCCTTGTCGACGGTGAGGGAGAGAGTCGCAGGATCCTTGTCCTCGAAGTGCTTGAAGCGGATCTGCTTCAGGTTGAGGACGATGTCGGTAACGTCTTCGACCACGCCGGGAAGGCTGGCGAATTCGTGCTGGGCACCGGCGATGCGCACGGAAGTGATAGCAGCACCTTCCAGGGAGGAGAGGAGCACGCGGCGCAGGCTGTTACCGATAGTGTGACCGAAACCAGCCTCAAAAGGCTCTGCCGTGAACTTGGCGTAGGTGTCGGTTGCGGTGTCTTCGTCTTTGATAAGACGATCCGGAATCTCAAACGGAGCTAGTGATTTGGACATGTAGTATGTGGGTTGCCGGGTTTCCCTCACGCGAGCGTGACTCCCTTTCAGGAGAACGTAAGGACCTACGGCGAGTGAATAAACGCTCGGGCGCGGAATATCGGAGGTAATACAGGAAAGTAAAGGGGGAAATTGAATGGAGGCTGAAGGGGGCAGGCTGAAGGCAGAAGTGCGACAGAGAAATGCCCCTTCTGGCTGTATCCTTCAGACTTCAGCCTTTCCGAAAAAAAGAAAGCCCCCGCAGTGGCCTGCGGGGGCTGGACAATTCCCAAGGCTTCGTTTCAGTTTACAACCGACGCGAAGGTCTTTTGCGGGTTACTTCTCGGACTGTCTGTGTAAAACACGGTTGGTTTCAGTTCGGGAAGAAGTGGAGGGGCTCGCTCCCTTGGAATGAGGGGTAGAATTCCGGGAGGCAAGTTTCTTGGTGGGAGATGCGGGTTGAGGGGTTGGGGAAGTAGCGCGCCAGAACGAGCTGGAACTGCCGGCTTCCCAGGAATTCGCATCCCAGTAGTTTTTGAACGGCGCTTTCACACCTGCCGGGGCAGCTGTCTCCTCAGAGGAGGCAATTCCTGCAGAGCCCAGGAGGGCAGCGAGCAGGAGTGTGAGTTTATAACTGTTCATAAATCTAACTGTCTGGAAGAACCAGATGCAGCAAAGTTTATGAAAATTATAATAATTGTCAATATTATAACGAAAGAAATCTCATTTTATTGGGGATTTTTTTCAAACCCGGAACAAAGCACCCAGCTTTTTGCCCAGGATTATCCCGGCTCCCACAATCGTGATCGCGAGGAATGTCATGGCCCATACGCCCAGTGCTGACGCGAGATGCGGGCCGTTCCCGAGCGAGGTGACAAGGGCGTAAATCGCCTTGGTGATGGGGAAATACTGCTGCTGTTCGGCGAGGATCAAAGAATCAGAGACTTCCAGCATGGCGAAAGAGAAGGCAAGCAGGCCTCCGGCAATGAGGTTGGCTGCAATCAAAGGCAGGGTGACCTTGGTAAGGGCCTTGAGCGGTGGGCACCCGAGATTCTGGGCGGCTTCTTCCAAGGTGACGCTGGTCTGCTGGAAGCCGGCGGCAGCCGATCGCACCACGTAGGGCAGTCGACGCACGGCGTAGGCGATCACGAGGATGAGAATCGGGTTTTCGCCCAGAACGAGGAAGTCAAAGGGCTGGCCTTCGCGAGTCATGGCGAGATAGCCGAAGGCGAGGACCAGGCCCGGCACGGCGAGGGGAAGCATCGCCATGGCGTCGAGGAACTGCCTGCCGGGGAGCTTGGTGCGCACGACCACATAGGCGATCGCGATTCCGAGGATGACGTTGACCCCGGTTGCGAGAGAGGCGTATTTCAGGGAATTTCCGATCGAATTTAGGGTCAACGGGTGACCGAGAGCATCGAGATAGTGCTGATTGGTCCAGTGCTGAGGCAGAATCGTGCCGTACCACTGTTCTGACACGGACAGCAGGGTGACGCCGATATGGGGCAGGATGGCGAGGCCCGTGACGAGGACAAAAGACCCGGCACAGAGCAGGTTGGCCATGGGAGAGGCCGGTTTGAGGACACGACCGGTGGCGGCTCGTCCGCTGCTGGCCCCGATGTCGCGTCCGAAGAGCCATTTCCCGATGAGGTAAAAGAAGACCGTGGCCACCAGCATGACGACGACGAGGGCGTAGGGGAACGGGTTTCCGCTCAGATCCTTGATCCCGTAGAAGATCTGGACCGAAGTCACCCGGCTGAAATCAAAGATCAGCGGGACTCCGAGCTCGGTGAATGACCAGATGAAGATGATGGTCGCCCCGGCGAAAACCCCGGGCATGATCATCGGCAGGGTAATCCGGAAAAGGCGCCGGAGCCCATGGCAGCCGAGGTTCTCGGCGGCTTCTTCCATGGCGGGGTCCACGTTGGCGAGGGCGGCGGAGATATTGAGGTAGGCGATTGGGTAGAGGTGAAGGGCGTTCATCAGGACGACCCCGAGGAGTTGGCCCTCACCCAGCCAGTCATAGGGAGCGTTGGCGTCCATCAGGCCAAGATCGATGAGAAAGGCATTGAACACGCCTGCCTGGCCCAGGATCTGGCGGATCCCAAGAGCTCCGACGAAAGGAGGGAGAATCAATGGGACGAGAATCAGCGAGTTGAGGATCTCCTTTCCTTTGAAATCCCAGTGATTGGCCATCAAGGCCAGGGGAAGGGCGATCAAGAGGCACAACAAGGTGGTGAATAAGCCCATGTAAAAACTATTGATAAGTCCCTCTACATAAATGGGATTCTTAAATAGCTCGGTAATATAGGCGAAGGTGATAGAGCCCTCCGGGGTGACGAAGGCTTCTTTCACCGTGTGCCAGATCGGATAGACGAAGAACAGCGCAAAAAACGCGATCGTGAAGCCGTAGATGGTCGTAGCGAGGCCTTTGTTCATTCGTTCCGGTGATTACTGATTACTGATTACTGATTACTGATCACCTCATACTGTTTCCGAAACGCATTCGACAAGCGCCTCGCCAATTCGACCTCCGCCACCTTGTCCCGCGTCTTCAAAACCGGGGCGATGTCGTTCATCACCGTCTCGTAACTGATCAGATCGACGTTTTCGAAGGCCTCGAGCCCTTCGGCGGGCATTCCTTCTTCGATAATGGTGTGCCAGGCGGCGTGCTGCTCCTGGTGGGGATCAATGCACGCGCACTTGATGACAAAGCGGAGGGAAGCGAAGAGGTGGCCGGTCCAGTCATCCCGGTAGTTAAAGCCTTCGGCGAGTTCAAAGAGGTTCACTTCGGGGTCTGACATATGGACCTGGTTCTCAAGAGTGTAGAAATCCTTCCGAATGGGGGGGCGGCGCAGGGCAAAGCGTTTAGGACCACCGGGCGTTCCGGGCTGGAAGTTCCAGAGCTTCTGTCCCTCCGGAGACAGGAGATACTCAACGAAATTCTGGGCCAGTTCCGGCGAGGGCGCTCCTCGGAGCATTCCGATCGGATCGGCGCTGATGGAGCTTCCTGCTTTAGGCATGACGAAGTGAATATGAGAATGGCCCTCTTCGTCCCGGTAGATCTCATTGAACGTGCGGCCGTAGAAATCAATACACATGCCGGCAGCGGCATCACCCTGGGCCACATCACGGGGGACCTTGGCCGCCGAGTCGGTGAAATAGCGGCTGTTGGCGCTGATCTTGAGGATGAGCTTCATCGACTCGTTCCAGCCGCGGCGAACGGCTTCATCTTCGCTGAGGCCTTCCTCGCGAATGAGGCGCTGGATCCGTTCCTGGATCAGCATCTCGAAAGCTTTCGTCGTTGAGCCTGACTTGGTGGGGTCGGCGAGGGCAATTTGGCCCGCTAGTTTTGGATTGGCTAGATCATCCCAGGTCTGAAGCCCATCAGGCAGGCCGAGGCGAGCGGTGACATCTTCGTTGTAGCAGATTCCGAAGGCCGAGAGCACGGTCCCGACCCAGCGGTAGTTCTTGTCCCGGAAAGGTTCCCCGGAAACCATTTCGGGCATGACAGAGTCGCTGAACCAGTCCGGTTTCTCTGTGGCCAGGACGGCGGGCCCGAATTTGCCGGAGGCGTCCTGTCCCACGAGGTGCCCGAGAGAGGCCTGCTTTCGGAAATCATAGGCACCGCCGCCAAAGAAGAGATCAATTCCAACACCGATATCGGATTCGAGGTAGAGAGCGCGGGCCGCGAGGGCGAGCTGCTCCGGATTGTCCCGATCCAACAGGGTCAGGTCATCGAGTAAACCCTGTTGAATGGCCGTTGCGACCGCTTCATCGAGGCTCGCGTTGGTCCATGCTTCCCTGACCGGCGCGGAAAAGGGGAGCTTGGTCTTCTTTTTCCAATACTGCTCGAACCGGGAGGAGTATTCGGAGCCAAGGAACTTGGCAATTTCTGAGGTGCCACCGGGCTGACGCCAGTCGATGAAAACGGTTCGTCCGTAGTTCTCCTTCATGTGGCCGGCGAAGGCCCGGGCGAACTCGGACTGAATGGATTCGTTGTGAGGGGTAATAATGACGAGGCGTTCCGCGTCGTCATCAAGATTGAGGCCGCCTTGTTCCGGGTCGGGACGCAAGGCGAACGGAGCCACGAGGACCGCAGCTAGGAGAATACCAACGATGGAGAGTCGCAGGAGCACGTTCAGCGAGGTGGCAGGAGGACGACGTCCTCGGGTTTGGCAGTGGCGTAGAGCGTTTCTCCCGTGTCGCGAATGACACGGCGCGGGTTGAGCTCAGATAGGTGAATCGGATCCTCGTGCCCTTCGACACTGAGCGAGTAATGGGCCACTTCACCGAGGTAGGTCGACTCCGTCAGTTTACCGGCGATGGCGTTCTGTGCCGGAGGGCTGATATCGATCGAAAGGCATTCGGGGCGAACGGAAACGGTGACCCGTTCGTCTGGCTGAGGCGTCCAGTCCGGATCGGACGGTCGCCCCACCAGTTCGCCGATGGCGGTTTTCACGTAAATATTGTCCCCCGACTGAAAGGCGACCTGCCCGTCGACGAGATTGGTCTCGCCAATGAAACCAGCGACGAGAGCGGTGCGAGGTTTGCGGTAAACCTCCTCTGGTGTTCCGACTTGGGCGATGTTGCCACCATCGAGAACGGCGAGGCGGTCGGCGATGGAGAGAGCCTCCTTTTGATCGTGAGTCACATAGATGGCAGTGAGCCCGAATTCCTTGCAGATGCGACGGATCTCGGTGCGCATCTCGATGCGAAGCTTGGCATCGAGATTGGAGAGCGGTTCATCCAGCATGAGGCAGCGTGGGCGCACCACGAGGGCGCGGGCAAGTGCAACACGTTGCTGCTGCCCTCCGGAGAGCTGGTTGATCTTGCGATTGCCGAGACCGTCCATCTTGACCATGGCGAGGGCCTCCTCGACACGTTCCTTGATCTCAGCCTTTTTGACGCGCCGTTCCTCAAGGCCGAAGGCGACATTCTTGAAGACATTGAGATGGGGCCAGAGGGCGTAGCTCTGGAACATCATGGCCGTTTCCCGCTTGTGTGGCGGGACCTGGCTGACGTCATCGCCGTCGAACAGGATCTGACCCTCTTCGGGGAGATGAAAACCGGCAATGGAACGGAGCAGGGTTGTCTTGCCGCAGCCACTAGGCCCGAGCAGGAAAAAGAGTTCACCGGAAGCGATGTCGATATCGAGTTGGTTCAGCGCGACAACGCTGCCGAAGCGCTTGACGAGTCCGCGAATTTGAATGGATACCATGAGCGGAATAGGACTTGAAGGATCTAAGCAAATCCTGACGAGGGGACAAGGAAATAGGCGGGGATGAGCCGCTTTACGCGATTACTAACCCGCTAATCAGTGATTCTTGCGGTAGTCCGCGTAGTCGAAATTGTCTCCGACTCGTAGGAGCCAAACCCAGTCGCCGTATTGGGTAGCTCGTCTCAATAGGCCGCCATCATCGACTCTGTTCGAGCCGATCGAGTAGATCATGTAATTGTCCAGGCCGATGCGCTGGTAACGGTAGAGGTCAGCTGCGTACCGATCGTAGGTGATATCAGCTGGGAGTGTGTCAATACTGCTGGGATACTGGGCCTCACGCAGGAAGGCGGACTCGAGCAGGATCGCAATACGAGCGTGTTCGAGGAATGTTTGAGTGCGCAAAAAGCGCTCGGGAAAAGCAGAGAACATCGGCAGTGATTCGGACGTGTGAAAATGCCGCAATCGCTTTACTGAATTACTGAATAGCGTTTTGAGACGGGGGCCCAGATGATGGGTTGTGGGAAGGGAATCATAACGTGGGCCACCTGTTGCGTCAGTCAGGAGCTCTTCTTGAAGTAATGAAGAAAATAGGGTGGCATTTTCGTGAAAGTAGCCTTTCGGAGGCAAAGGGGCATAGCGTGGTGATTCGAACCATTCCCTCACCTCTCTTCGGGCCTCGCCTGTTCCCTTCATGAATCCCTGAATCATGAAGGCTCTTTCCATTCGAAATGCCTTAAGCGCAGTGACTTCAAAGTCATGACTCTCTAGAGTCGTCGCCAAACCTTCCAGTTGTTCCTGGTTCCACGAGTGGTTATGAAGACCTTCTCGAACTACTTCGATCCCACTTTGGAAAATGATGGTGCTAACCAGTTGGTGCAATAGGGGCGGTTCCTGACCGAGCAAATAGCTGAGCCGAAGAAGGGCGGTGGCGTTGGCAAACGCCGTTTCAGAGTCATTTAGGGACAAGGCCGCCCTTGCTTGAAGATTGAGAATATCGGCAACACTTCGGAGGCTTGATAGCTCGTCAAATTTCAGGTCGGTTGCACCACTGGTATAGTCGTGATTAAAGTTGCTTTCTGGCCGGAGCGTAGCCGCTCGAAACAGCTGCAGTTCGTGTTCAATTTTCGAACAGTGCTCGACAATCACGCTTGCGATTTCATCAAGTTCGACGCCGGAAAATTTGGTACCAAGGACCCAGGGACGGAGGAATTTTATCTCGTGACTATCGTTGGCCCGCCCCCCATCAATTCCCCAGCCAGGAATTGAAGAAGGCTCCATCAAATCGATGTTGTCCAATAGGCCCTCTTGAGGAGTGCCTACCATGGAATCAGGATTAACGAGCGCTTGTACGATAGGTGCCACCGCAAAGTTGCGAGAGGGATGTTCGACAGGTGCCGGGGAAAGGTCAGCTATGGCAAGAGATTCACCCATCGCTTTGAGTTCAGCGATATGTTGGTGAAACTCCTTTTCGGCCTGGTGGTTGAAGAGGAGGATCCCAACCCCAAACAGGAAGGTGGGAATGACCACAAGAATCAGAATCCAGAACCACCATTTTCTCATCGGGTGAATCTTTTCTCGCTCTCGGGATTCCGGCATAGGAAAGAGGCTAGAAGCCGGGTATGAGCTTGTCCAATTGCAATTGTCTCATTTGCACCTGATCGCGCCTTTGCGGGGCGAACCTGTGGTGTTAGCCTCGCACCATGAGATTATTCGCTGTCTTCGGTCTTCTTTTGTTGAGTTCTTTGGCTCACGCTGAACGCCCCAATGTGATTGTGATTCTTACGGATGATCAAGGTTGGGGAGACTTGAGTTTTTCTGGCAATGAGAACCTGTCGACTCCGAATATCGACTCCCTGGCTACGGACGGTGCGTATTTCGATCGCTTCTATGTCTGTGCGGTGTGCTCCCCGACCCGGGCGGAGTTCCTGACCGGTCGTTTTCACCAGCGAAGCGGGGTGTATTCCACCTCAGCCGGCGGTGAGCGCATGGACCTGGACGAGACCACGATCGCCGACACGTTTAAGGCAGCGGGCTACAAGACCGGAGCCTTCGGTAAATGGCACAACGGCATGCAGTATCCGTATCACCCCAACGGGCGCGGGTTTGAAGAGTTTTATGGCTTCTGCTCGGGCCACTGGGGTAACTACTTCAGCCCGATGCTGGAGCACAATGGCGAGATCGTAACGGGTGAGGGCTTCGTGGTGGATGACTTCACCGACAAAGCCATGGATTTCATCGCCAGTAACAAGGATGAACCTTTCTTTGTTTACCTTCCATACAACACGCCTCACTCCCCAATGCAGGTGCCGGATGAGTTCTGGGATCGCTTCAAGGACAAGGAACTGACCATGCGTCATCGGGATCCTGAAAAGGAAAACGACCTGCACCTGCGCTGTGCCCTGGCGATGTGTGAGAACATCGACTGGAATGTGGGGCGTTTGCTCGGAAAGCTCGACGAACTCGAGATCGCCGACAACACCATCGTGATTTACTTCTGTGACAACGGTCCCAATGGTTCCCGCTGGAACGGGGGCATGAAAGGCAAGAAGGGCTCCACTGATGAAGGCGGTGTGCGCAGCCCCATGTTGATTCGCTGGCCGAACGGGATTGAAGCGGGAACGAAGGTGGAGACCCTTGGATCGGTTCTTGACCTGCTGCCGACGCTTGCTGAGATGGCGGGCATCGAGCCCGCCGGTGAAAAGCCGCTCGACGGTGTCAGCCTCGCTTCGGTTTTGATGAAGGATGGAGGGGGGGCTTCTGAAGCTTTGCAAAACCGGATGATTTTTAATGGATGGCGGGACAAATTCTCGGTCCGGACGCCTCAGTGGCGACTCAGCCACGACAAGCAACTCTTTGATATGCAGGCTGATCCCGGTCAGGACACGAATGTCGCGAAGCAGAACAAGGACGTCTACAACCGCCTCAATGCTGAGCGCCTCGCCTGGAAAGATGCCATGATCGCCGAATTGGGGGAAGACACTCGACCTTTCGTGATCGCGGATCCCGGGCATGCCTTTACCCAGGTTCCGGCGCGTGACGGTATCCCTCACGGCAACGTGACGCGTTCTAACAAGTTCCCTAATGACTCTTTTTTCTCCAACTGGATCTCGACCGATGACAAGATCACCTGGACGGCTGAAGTGGCTGAGTCAGGAAAGTTTCAGGTCGAGTTGTTCTACACCTGCGCCGAAGCCAATGTCGGTTCCACCGTGGAACTGAGCTTTAAGGGGAATTCCCTGAGCAGCAAAGTGGTGAAGGCGACCGACACCGAGTTGCTCGGAGCGTCTGATGACCGCTCACCGCGAGGTGAGAGCTACACCCAGGAATGGCAGCGCATGACGCTTGGTGAGATCGAGCTGGAGAAGGGGGCGGGAGAGCTGACGCTTCGAGCGACGGAGATTCCCGGTGAAGAGGTGATGAGCTTCCGCCTCCTGCTGTTGAAGCGTTTGTAGTGCTGAGATTCGTCGAAGATCGCGTTAGGGAGGGGCACGCTCCTGCGTGACCGTTTGCTGGCAAGGCACTTTTCCGTTAAAAGCGTTTCACGCTCCACGGTCGAGCGGGAGCTCGCCCCTCCACGCGCACACACGCGGATAGTGTGTTTGATGGTGGTTGGTTTGAGGGCGCTTCACGGTCGAGCGGGAGCTCGACCCTCCACGCGCTACCGCGCGGAATATGGATGGCGCGCTAGCTAATCACTGCAAACCGAACTTCTGATACATTTCCACGTCGTGACCGTAGATGTCCTGATCGAAACGGACGCGGCCGTCGACCATGATGGTGGAGGTCCAGTAGATCAGGTAAACCGGCATGGAGCGTGAGAACTCCTCCTTTCGGTTGGGAGCATTGACATCCTGCATGGCAGCACGGACGGAGTTAATGTTCCAACCTCCGTTCCGCTGGAGAAGAAGGTCAGCAAGCTCGTCGGGACGTGAGACACGCACGCAGCCATGGCTGAAGTCACGATTGGTTCGCTCGAAGAGAGAGTGATCCGGGGTGTCGTGGAGGTAAACCGAGGAATCGTTGGGAAAGATGAACTTCACCAGGCCGAGTGAGTTGCTGGGGCCGGCTTTCTGGCGGATGTAGAGACTTCCGGCCGCGGCCTTGTTCAGGTTGGTCGAATTGACGGTGAGAACCTGACTGGACGAGGCACCGTAGTGGGGAATGATCTCGTAGTTGTGCTCGGCCATGTAGCCCGAAGGATTGCCCAGAGCCTCGGGAACGATTTCGGTCTTCGCGATTGAGGGAGGAACATTCCAGTAGGGGCGGAAGAAGAGGTGCTGAATGTTGCCGTGGAAAACCGGCGTCTCGTGTTTGCCCTTAACCCCGACGATGACGGGCATCACCGTTACTTGTTTGCCCTTGTCGAACATTCGCAGGGCGCTCTCGGCGATATTGACTTCCAGGTGCTCTGTCTTTTCGTAGGCGCGGGGCATCCAGCGAAGCCGGTCGATATTGATGATGAGAGCGTTGATGCGCTCGCTGGAAGGGACATTGAGTTCGGCGAGCGTGTCGCGACCGAGGTAGCCATCCGGTTCGATGCCGTGACGGAACTGGAAGGACTTGATCGCTTCGCCAGTACGTTCATCGATGGCGCTTCGTTTGGTCTTGATCGAGCTTCCGCCCGGAAGGTCGCCCTCAGCCTGGAGGCGGGCGCGGAGAAGTTTCAGCTCGGGATACGGGTCGCCGGGACCAGAGGGAGCGGCCGTGGCAGGAAGGTTGCGCCAACCTCCCAGGCGGTCGATCTCACGATAGCGGGCCAGTGAGCGAACCATCTCGTCGTAGCGACTGTCCTCCGGCGGAACCTTGTCGAGCAGAACCGCAGCGAATTGCGCCGGTGGGTGTTTGAGCGCCTCGTCGAGGAAAGCATAAGCGGAAACCGTGCGACTGATGGGCTTCCACTTCGGGTGCATATCGGTCGGATCAGTGAAACCGTAGGCGAGCGCCTGGATGGCATAGAGCGCGAGCTGGGTAGTGCCAACATCGGTCGCGGCACGTTCGGCCGGATCTGTGCTCGGCTGGCGCCAGCGGGCGTCCCAGTCTGAGAAATTGAAGAGGTTGGGAGAAAGGCCGTGTTTATCGAGCTCCTGGAGAAACTGAGCGAGGCCCATGAGGCGTTCTCCGGTCCAGATCGGCTGGTAGTTGCGAGCGCCGTACCAGCGGGAAAGGCTCGAGTCAGCCGCTGAGGCTTTCGACTTGATGTATTGCTCCATTCCCTGAGCCGAGGCTTCAGGTTGGGAGAAGCTGAGCAAGAAAGCGCCTACGAGGGCCTGCATCCAAATGTTCGGTCGCATGAGGAAAAGATTTCGTAATTGTTAATTATCCGCCTTTTAATGATTAGTTCAATCTCTCAATCAAGCCATCTGAAATACGGCTGGAACAGCCTTTAGGACGGCAGATTCGCCGGATTTCGGCGGGTAGATTGGGTGATCGAGAGGTGGACAGGCGGATGCGGTTTCTGCAGGGTTAGCGCATGAAATCCCTTTTGCTTTCGGCTGCGGCGGTGTTGGCATTTTCATTGGTTTCGGCCGGTGAATCGAAATCGATTTTCGATGGCGAGTCCTTTGACGGATGGAAAGCTCCGGATATGTCCTTTTGGTCGATCGAGGACGGGGCGATTACCGCCAGCTCGAGTGAAGAGAATCCCTGCAAGAAGAATCAGTTTCTGGTTTGGCAGGGCGGAGAGATCGCAGATTTTGTCCTGACGCTGAAGTTTCGAGTCGATGGCGGGCCGAAAGCCAACAGTGGGATCCAGGTGCGGTCTCAGTTGCAGGAAGACGGGCATGCAGTCGGGTATCAAGTGGACATCAGTCAGCCTGACGCTCCCTGGCTCGGGGCCATCTATGATGAACACGGGCGCAAGATGCTGGCGGCTCGAGGTGAGAAGACTACGGTCGAAGCTGACGGTTCTTTCACGAAAGGTTCCATTACTGATTCTGCGGAAGCTGCGATCGCATCCTATCGTGCCGGCGAATGGAATGAATACGAGATTCGGGGTGAGGGGAACAAGATCACAGTCAGGCTGAACGGGCAGGTGACTTCCGAGGTGATTGATCTCGAGGAGGAAGAAAGGGAGCTGTCAGGGATCCTGGCGCTGCAATTGCATTCAGGACCGCCCATGACAGTCCAGTTTAAAGATATTCAGTTGAAGGATCTTTAAGGGCTGACAGGTTCCCCCCAGTTATGAGGCCCGGAATCGATGAATGGTACGAAGAACTGAAAAAGTCTCCTGAAGACTGGTCCGTTCGCTTGCGTCTCATTGAAGCCGCTATCGAAGCCGGCGATGTGACCGAAGCGAGACGCCTCGTGCGGACTTCTCCCGATGATGTGGAGCTTCCGGAGGAGCTGAAGCAGCGCATCCACCAGCTGCTCAGTAACGCCGGCTCGAGTCCTTCGGAGTTCGGTGGGTTGCCGACGGCAGAGGATTGAAGGCCTTCGCCGGAACCCCGCATTGATTAGAATACGATCGGTGCGCCCTGATTCGGAAAGGGTTCAAAATCTGACGGAACACCGGGGAAGTTCTCCTCCCGAAAACGATCCCAGGTGCGTCGGGTTTCCTCTGACATCACTTCCGCCATCGCTTCCATGCATCCGAAGCAGACCATGGCGCTGTCGAACATCTTGTCCCCAACGCAGACGCCGGCGAACGAGTAGTCGCCGTCTTTGACGGAATCAAAGGTCTTGTCGCAGAGTGCGCATTCATTGAAACCGCTGACGTCGCGAAGATTTTCGGCCTGGAACCTGGCCAGGGCGATCTTGGATTCCTCCGACGCTTCGTCGAGCATAGCGTCGAGGCAGGGCAGGCAAAGTGCGTATTCAATGATGCACTCGTCCTTGTTGAAGTTCTTGGAAATGCGATAGCCGTCCTTGAAGTCAGCCAGTGATTCCCCGCAGCGGGTGCAGGACACAAAAGGTCGATCCTCGTAGAACGAGTGGAGGATCCTGGGGATGGGCTCACCTTGAGGAGCCTCTTCTTGCGGGATTTCACCGTCGAAAGGCTCTTCTTCAGGGAGGAGGTCTTCGGAGTCGGAGCTCATATTGAGGAGTGGTTCGAGTATCCATCACTGGAGCCACCCCGTCGAGTTCTCATTTTCCCTCGTTCCAGATGATGTGCGTGCCGCTCTTGCCCGGAACGACAATGTCTTTCCAGCCATTGCCATCGAGATCCTGCACGTTGATCTGAAGGCCGATACCGGGGCCTTCACCAGCTGGAGCGGTTGAGATGAGGTTCTTAACCCAGGTGCCGGTGTCCGGTTTCCAGTCATAATACTGAACCGTCACGTCGTCGTGTGATCCGGCATCCTTTCCGGAGTGGGCGTAGTAGCGCTTGCCGGTGATGAGTTCATTCTCGCCATCGTTGTCGATGTCGTCCCAGGCGAGGCAGTGGGCCTGAGAGAACTTCTTGTCGATGAGGTGCTGTCGCCAGACGGTTGTACCGTCAGCCCGGGGCTCGAGTTGTTCGTGCCAGTAGAGGCCGAAGTTGTGACCATCAGCCCAGATGAAGTCATTCCTTCCGTCGCCGTTGAGATCGAGGATGAGAACAGGGCAACTGGCATGGGGGATATCGAAATCGTGATGGTAAGTCCAAGGCCCTGAATAGGGGCCATCCGCAGGTTGCTCATACCAGCCAGCCTGGAAAATGATGTCCTGTTTGCCGTCGCCGTTGATATCGCCGAAGCCCATGCCGTGGCCGTTTCCGCTCTCGGATACGACATGTTTTTCAGTGGTGATCTTTCCGTCGTCACCCCGAACTAACCGGAAAATCTGGGTCGGGTTGGCCTTGTTCCACGAGTTCTCGATGAACTCAGGGGTGCCATCGTCATCGATGTCGTGGAGGAACGTGGCTTCGTTGTGGGCCGTGCCGGTGTCAGTCAGCTGGTGAATCTCCCAGGCTGCCACGTCGTAATTGCCGGCTCCGGGGTTCTCATACCAGTTAACAATTGGCAGGGTGAAAGCGCCTGAGAGAATGTCCAGATCGCCGTCACCGTCCATGTCGATGAGGTGCTCCGAATTGTTCTGCATGTAGTCCGCACCGAAGGGCATGATCTTGCGAACCGGGCGTTGCTTAAAATCGGGCGCCTGATACCAGAATTCACCGGCGGTGACGTCGAGTTTGCCATCCCCGTCGATGTCTCCGATTGCAGCTCCTTCGTTGTTGTCCTTGTGAAGCTGCTGGACGCGCCACTTGATCTTGGGAGCACCTTTGCCTTTGCCTTTGCCTTTTTGCTGGGCCGTAAGGGTGGCAGCGACGGCGGTGATCAGGAGAATTGGGATGAGGTGGCTTAATTTCATGTCAGGGAAAGTAGAGTTATTAAAAATGTTTGAGCTCAACGAGCTGCGTAACGCTGGCGTCATCGAGAAGTTCGACGGATACGCCGTCGAGGCCGAAGTTCTTGAGCCCCGCAAGGGTGAGCTTTTGTTTTCCTGGTGATTTAACCACAAGAGTGATTTCGGTTTCAATAGCATCGTCAGGGAGTGGAATTTCTTTTTCACCGTGGAAAAGAGCGAGGTCTTTGAGTTCGCCACTGACTTTGATGCGAATTTCTCCGGCATCGGCGACTTCAATGAAGGTTCGGGCGGCTGCATGGCGATCATTTCGCCGACCATCGAGATCCGGAGCTTCGGTCAAAGGAATATCCCCGGCAACACGGGCCAGGGCGGGCATCCACACGTAGGTCTCGAGGTCTTCGGCAAAAATCGCATTGCCATAGTGACCGATTGCATCGCGGATCCGATCGTGTGGTTGCAGGAACTGCCAGTTGCGAATGTATCGGTTGGAGGGAGTCTTGAAATCTCCTTCCTTACCAAGCTCAGAGAGAAAGCGGACGAGATCCACGAACTCGTCTTCGCGTAAGGATGCGGTCAGGCCCGGTGGCATCAGTGAAACCGGACTGATGTTGTTGCTGGCGACCTCGCTTTTGGGAATGCGGTTCTCATTGCCAGCGGCATCCCGAATCACAATCTCATTGGCATCTTCGCGGGCAATAGCGCCGGCGACTGCGTCACCGTTCTTCAGGGTCACGAGGGTGGTGTGGTAGCCCTCCTTGATCTTCACGCTTGGCTGGAGCAGCGAGTCGACAAGATAGTCGACCGGAGCGCTGGAGCCGATACTGACGAGGTCCGGGCCGATCACGCCTCCAGCCCCGCCAATGGCATGACATACCAGGCATTGAAGCTGGGCCCGCCGGTAGATCACCTCACCATTGTGAGGATCACCTTCATCAGCGACGAGTTGCATCATGGCTTCCATTTCCTCCGGCGAGAGGGCCATCTTCATCGGCTGGATGTCTCCGGCTGCCTGCAGCCCCTTGATGACGTTTTCGGGACGGGTCGCGGCACTGCTGGCTTTCTGGATGCCGGTGAGGGCGATGGGCTTCTTGAGTTTTACTTTCTTCAGCACCTCGGCAAACGAATCAGATGCGGCCTTGTTGGAGAGGATGGCCTCGTAGATACCGTAGGGATCTTTCCCGTCAGGCGACGCATTGAGGACAGCGATGGAAAGGTTGGCTCCATGAATAGGGCTGATCTTGATGCGGCCTACGGCTGCATTCGAACGGGCCTGGAAAGAAGCCTCCTTGTCGCGGATGATCTTGTCAAAGAAGGGGCCAGATGATTTGCCCAGCGAAATCAGACCGTCAGAAGCCGCCTTGGCCCGCTCAGGGTTTGATTCGAGGCCGAGAAAGGCTGCTTCGAGAATTTTCTGAGCCGAAGGAATATTCCATTGTCCGCCGAGGACGGCAGCACTTGAGAAGATAGTGTTATTGTCAGACTCAAGGAATCGACTGATTCGGTTGGTATCTCCAGACGGCTTGAGCTTTCTCAGCTTGCCGGCATTTCCCAGGTCGATGAGAACGCGATGTTGATGGGCCACGGGTGTTCCTTCAGCGAGTGCGTATTCAAAGATGGCATTGAGATCGTCGGCAGAACCGACCTTCGAGATAAAGTCAGTCACTTCGGCGACCTCCTCGTCGGTCTCTAACTGACCGGCCTTGAGGGCATCAAGAATGACAGGAATGCCGACCGGTTTGTTGATCGCGCGGGCGGCAAAGAGCAGCTGTGGAATCGTATCAAACGGATTGCCGGATTCGGTTTGTCCCTCCCAGCGGTTCGCATGCTCGCGGCAGATGGACCAGATAGCGAAGTCGAGGAACTCATCGACCTCGACGCCTTCGAGAGCGCGGAGCGCGGTTTTCACCGTGTCCGGATTGGACAATTGAGCCAGCACGCTGACCGCCCAGAGACGAACCTGGGGGTGGGGATCGCCAACAGCAGATGAAGCGACTTCAAAGGCTTCAGGATAAGTGGCTGCATCATAGTAGAGGGCTCGAAGCGCTCCGGCTCGGGCCTTGTGATTTTTGGAACCCGCGAGTTCGGCGATGTTCGGGAAGTCATTCTCGTTCAGGGCTTGCTGAGCCCAGATGCGGCGAAGTTCAAAGAGGTCAGGATCGACTCCCTTCGGGGCCGTTGCCTTGACCAGAGCGGGCCCCAATTTTTCTTTGTCGCGGCTACGAAGTTCGACGGTGGCAAGTTGGCGGGTGAGGCCTTCGGGAGAGTTTAGCTCGGCGACGAGTGCTTCATCAGAAAGTGAAGGGAGATCCGGGAACTTAACCAGTTCGCGTCCGTCGAAGGTGATACGCCAGATCCGGCCGTGCTTGTGGTCGCGGCGCGGATCGCGGAAGTCGACTTCTCCGTGCTGAATGATGGGGTTATACCAATCAGCGACGTAAAGGGCACCGTCAGGTCCCATCTTGATATCGATCGGGCGGAATGCGCGGTGCTTGGACGAAACAAGATCGTCAATCTGGGTGGAAATGTAGGCACTGCCACTGTCCGAGAGCTTGAAGAGGTTGATGCGGCTGCCGCGGAAATCCGGCGCAGCGAGTACGCCCTGGAGTTCGTCGGGAAGGTGGCGCCCGTTCAGAACCTCCAGTCCGCAGTGCTTGGGCTGTCCGGGGTTGAGCCCAGGAAGGATGCGGGCGGCCTTGGGGGAGGAGGCAAAGACAGAGCGGGGGAAGACGAAGTTGATGCCGTTGCTGCCGGCTCCATCCGTCATGAAGCTTTGGCCCCAGTCATCAAAGGCGTGTCCCCACGGATTGACGAGCCCTTTCATGAAGACTTCGGCACGCTGTGTCTCGGGCCTGAAATGCCACATGCCGCCACCGAGCAGTCTGCGAATGCCGTAGGGTGTCTCGAGGTGGGTGTGTATGTAGATCGACTGGTTCAACCAGACCATACCTTCCGGGCCCATCTTGAAAGTGTGGACCAGGTGGTGGGTGTCTTCGGTGCCGAACCCTGACAGGACTACTTCGCGGACATCAGCGACATCATCGCCGTCAGTATCGCGGAGAAAGAGGACTTCGATGGAGTTTGCGACGTAAGCGCCTCCGTCGACGGGAAGAATTGCAGTGGGGATATGCAGGTCATCAGCGAAGACGGTGTGTTTCTCGGCGACGCCATCACCGTCTTTATCTTCGAGAATGACGATTTTGTCAGTCTCAGGCTCGCCGGGACGAATCTGCGGATAGAGCGGGCTGCTGACGACCCAGAGCCGTCCCTGCTTGTCCCAGTTCATGTGAACGGGATTGGCAACGGCGGGCTCGAACGCGAAGAGATTGATCGAGGCACCTTCGATCGGTGTGAATGCATCGAGTTGCGCCTGCGGGTTGGTATCGGGAATGTCGCGGAGACCGTTCTGGGCTTGCGTTGAAGCAGCGAGGCCCAGGCATACATAGGCGAGAGAAAGAAAGTGTTTCATGAGAATGGCAAAAGCGGGCTTTTGAGGGAAGTAAGGGTGGGGCTACTCGGCTGTGCCACCTGCCAGGACTTGTTTCCGAAGTTGAGCAATTTTTGCCTCTTCTTTTTCAATCATCGGATCAAACATGGGGATTTCCTTGGCGTTCTGGCCTTGCTCATGAGCCCGGAAAAGGAAGAGGTAGGTTTCATTGGCAGGGCGCCAGCGATTGAAAAAGAGACGGTTCTTTTCGATCACATGGTTTCGCAATTCGGTCAGGGCACCTTCATCCGGATCGGAAACGAGGGACTCGTCATAGCCAAGCCCTTTGACGAGTTCGCGGGCGATCACGCGATAACCGGCTTCGGTGTAGTGAACTCCGTTGTTGGTCAGAGGGTGAGTTGCGACTTCGCCGTTGAAATCGTCTCCGCCAAGGGCGGCGAAGAGATCGACAAAAATACCGCCGTTCTTCTCGGACAGGTCCCGGATTACGTCTCGGAATGCGGCGAGACGCTGATTGTTTTCTTCCTGGTCGGGAAGAGGCTTCCCGAGGTTTTCCAGTGGTGGTGGAGCGACGAAGACCAGGGTGCGAAGGTCCTTACCGGCTGCCGCTTTGACGCGATCAACGAGCGCCTGGTAGCCTTCGGCAAAGAGAGTCTTGCTGGAATCCAGTCCATTCGCAGACTGGGCATCGGCACCATTTTCGAGGGTCCACCCCTGATTGACGGACATGGCCGCGCCGGTTCCGTAAACGAGAAACACGATGGTTGGCTTGATCTCACCGAGGTTGGTATCGAGACGATCACGGCCCTCCTGCGGCGGTCCAAAGTAGGAGCGGGAGTCGCCAAAGACGGAGTCAGCACTCCAGCCGAGATTGCGAAATACCAAGTTCTGGACATCCGGGCCCGTAGCGACTTGAAGGGCCGTCTCGACATGACCGTAGAGTCGGGAGCGTTCCACGACGGTATTGCCTATGATGGCGATACGGTCATTGGATTGAAATAAGGGATCAGCAAAGAGGCTTGATGCAGCCACCGAAAGTGCTGCGATGAGCATTGGGAGTTTCATCATCGCTACCGTATCAATTTCGGTCCCGCGGCCAAACGGTAAGTGAGACAGAAATACGTAAAAGCTGTGTCGGACGGGGAAAGACTTGTGTCGCGAGTTGGAGCCAAAGGTGGGTGGTTTTGTATCGATTTCGGCAGAACATCAGTGGTTGCGGCAATTCGTTGCGCTAGGGAAAGCTATATGTGAGAGTCGCGTCAGATGTCGTTCCCCGGAGCAAGATTGGCCGTGGTGCTTTTGCTTTGCGCAACCGTTGGCGGTTGTGGCAAGCGAGAGCAGGACGGGCCGCGATTGTTGCTGCTCTGCGCGGCCGGTATGCGCGAACCGGTTTCCGGGGCGGTTCGGGAATTTGAGGATCAGACCGGAATTGAGGTTGATATCCAGTTCGCCGGTTCGGGAACGCTCCTGGCCATGATGGGGCAGTTAAAAGCCGATCTCTATCTCGCTGCCGATGGCGGGTACATTGAAGAAGCTTCTGAGCGAGGTTTGATCGTTTCGAGGCATGAGATTGGCACGCAGTCTCCTGTGTTGGCCTGGAATACGAGCCGTAAGTTCGAGGTATCAAATCTCCCGGAATGGGTCAGGGGCTCCCGGCGCCAGGGGATGGCGATCCCTGAGACCGCTGCTATTGGCAAAGTGACTGAAGAAGTGCTCAAACAAGAGGGGGTTTGGAGTGAAATGGAACCCCATGCCCGCTTTGTGACCGTGTATGAACTGGCGAACGCGATTCAGCTGGGTGCAGTCGACAGCGGTATTATCTGGGACAATGTGGCGGCTGGTTACGAGGGCATAAAGATTCAGAAATTTGCGGGTTTGGACGAGGTAATTTCTGAGGTCGAAGTCGCCGTACTTCTGTCGAGTCCGCTCCCCGGAACTGCGACCCAGCTTGCGGAATTTCTCGCCACTAAGGAAAGCGGTCGTTCTTTCTTCAGGGCTCATGGACTCAAGATGGAGGAGGCGCCTTGAGGACGATGTTGCCATCTTCAAGGGGATTCCGGTTGAGCCTGATGGGGCTGGGGTGGGTTTATCTGGCCCTGATTGTGGGGCTGATCGTGGCCAACGTCTACTACGTGGCCAGCGAAGTGCCCGGTAAGGAACGTGATTTTGATCTCTTTTCGCCAGATCTGGTTCGAGCGAGCTGGTTGACTGTGTTGACATCAACCGTGTCGGCCTTGATATCGACCTTGATTGCCGTTCCAACTGCCTATGCGCTCTCGAGATTTAGTGGGCGGACCTCACGCTTGCTGGAGACGGTTTTTGATATCCCGATTCTACTGCCGCCCCTGGTGGTGGGATTCTGCCTTTTACTGCTTTTTAATCAGTTGCCCTTCGGAGGAAAGTCGATTGATGAATGGCTCGGGACTCCGGTGACTTTTTCAGTGGCTGCCATCATTCTCGCGCAGGTCACTATTGGAACGGCTCTGGCCATTCGCTCGATGAGGGCCTCCTTCGATGAATTGGACCCGCGGGCGGAGCAAGTGGCTCAGACTCTCGGATGCAGTCCGTTCCAGGCTTTCCGAAAGGTGGCACTGCCCTCAGTGAAGCGAGGGGTGGCCGGCGCGGCTTCAATCGCCTGGGCGCGTTCGATGGGAGAGTTCGGTCCCATCGTGGTTTTTGCGGGAACATTCCGGGGAAAAACCGAGGTGCTTTCAACCTCTGTCTACATTGAGATCGGAGCGGGGCGGCTTGAAAGTGCGGCAATCGTAGCGCTTTTGCAAATGACGCTGGCAATTGCTGTTTTAGTTGTTGTAAGAGGCTGTTTAACAATGGGAAAGGAGAGGTTTTAACATGATTCGAGTTAGCGGTATATCGGTCGAATCAGGCACCTTTCAACTGACCGATATCAATTTGGAAGTCCCTCGAGGGAGGTGCGCCGGACTCGTCGGAAAGACAGGATCGGGAAAAACCACCCTGCTCGAAGCCCTATGTGGTTTGAGGGAGGTCTCCGGCGGTGTGATTGAGCTGGCAGACCAGAAGGTGACCCACCTACCTCCTCGTGACCGTGACACTGGGTATGTGCCCCAGGATGCGGCTCTTTTTCCTGCCTCGACGGTGCGACAACACCTTGAATTTGCCCCGAAACTGCGGGGCTGGTGCGGCGCTGAAATCGAACGACGCGTCGGAGAGCTCTCTGAGGAACTCGGACTGGAGGCCTTGTTGGAAAGGCGGCCGTTTGGACTAAGTGGCGGGGAGAAAAAGCGGGTCGCTCTGGCTCGGGCTTTGTCCGCCCGTCCTTCGGTTTTGTTCCTCGATGAGCCTATGTCAGGCCTCGACCCGGATGCGCGGGAGGAAACTCTACGATACTTCTCGGGGCTTTTCAGTAAATCGCCGGTGACGACCCTTTGGGTGACCCATCACCTGGAAGAACTGGGGGAACTTCCAGGTGAGGTCTGGGAGTTGGACGAGGGAGTGCTCAGTTTACGACCGAGGTGAACTAGTCCTTCTCGTATTCTTTGAGGAAACCGATGAATTCGCGGCGGTGTTCCTCTTCTCCGGCGAGCAGGCCGATCGCCATATCCTGGGTCACGTAGTCCACTCCATCGGTGACCTGGATGATCTTGTTGTATTGGGCGATTGCACCATTCTCTGCGTCGATCACTCCCTTGATGACACCGACGACATCGGTGGTGTCAGGCAGCGGCTGAAGCGTTTCCTGCGCTCTGGCAAGTTCGAAGCTACCGGGGACAGTGCCGCCGATTGTCTTAATTCGGTTGGCAAGGGTCTGAGCGTGAGTGAGCTCTTCGGTAATATCAGCGGCGAGTGCCTTCTTGATGACTTCGGAGCGAACCCCGTCGAGATTGACGGAAGCTGCGATGTAGTTTTGTACTGTCTCAAGCTCCATCGCGTAGGCGATCTTGAGGTTTTCGATGATTTCCTGATTGGGAAGGTTACTCATGATAAGATTGGACGTTGTCGATGCCTCTTGCTTACGGATCCTAGCGGAGATTCGATGCTTGTTTCGGGGGCAGCTTCGCTTAGCTTGGGCCTTTCTATGACGGGGAAAATCGAACTGAAATGGGGAGCTTTGATAGGCGTGGCCAATCTGGCCTGGCTATACGCTTCCTACTACCTGGGCATGAGGGACAACGGCCTCGCACTCATACAGGCGACTGTGCTGGTTGGAGGGATCATCTCTATCGTCGGTTACATTCTCGGTTTGCGGGCGGTGCATCAGACTGTGCCCGAGGCTACTTTCGTTGAAAGCATGAGGTCGGGGGCGGTGATGTGCGGTCTCGCGACGGTAATCGTCGTCCTGGCCCAGATTGGATACCTCAAGTTGATCGACCCCGGCTACACCGACTACGTTGTCGGGGAGATCGGTAAGTACTACGAGGGCGCCGGATTGAGTGCGGATGAAATGACTCAGATCCAGGAGGGAGCCCGCAAGACTTATGGATTCACCAGTTGCCTGCTTCATTCCGGGCTGGGTGCATTTTTTACAGGCATCATTTCGACTTTTATTATCGTGGCGTTCCGGCTGCGTCTTCGCCGATGAAGTTATCCCGTAAACAGGTGGTGGCTGCGGCCGCAGTGCTTTTGATTGTTCCGGCGATCGGCTGGTTCTTGATGGTGTCTTTCGGTCTGGTGGCCCGTCCCGGGGAAAAACTGGCACCGCCTTTCAACATGTCTGACCGCATCGCGACGATTGAGGTCGTGGAGAGTGGTGAGGGCGATTTGAGAGCCCGGTTCGATGGTTGGAAGGAAGGCGATCCTCAATTGTCAGGCGAAGAGTTCTTACGCGAACTGTATGCCCGAACCCGCGATCTGCCTCGCGTTTACAAGTGGCTCGACGTCACTTCGATGGCCGGTGTGCTGTGGGTGTTGTTCGGGTTTGTTGGTCAGGCCGTGTTCATGGGGAGAATGGTGGCTCAATGGTATGCGAGCGAGAAGGTGCAGAGTTCCGTAGTGCCGCCGATCTTCTGGTGGCTGAGTCTCCTCGGATCTTCCATGCTGATGGTCTATTTCATCTGGCGAAAAGAGATTGTGGGATTCCTCGGACAAAGCACCGGCTGGTTCATCTACATCCGCAATCTCTGGTTCATATACGGGAAGAAGTCGGGGGATAAATGAGCTCCGAAAACGAGAGGCCAAATTTCCGTGAATCGAGGATTCCAACACGGTTGGCACCGGCCGCGGACGTGACAGAGGGGGAGTATCGGGCAGCTCGCATCCACCAGGGACTGGTGTTGCTGACGACCGGCATCGGGATTTTTGTAGGGTGGCTGATGTTCCACCAAAAGTGGGTTGTAATATCCATCCCGATTCTAGGGCCTTTTACAAGCCCCGCGATTTTCGGGGTGGTGTTCCACGTAGCGGCAAGATACTGTTTTTCCAAGGCCTCTAAGTTGAAGACAGCGAGACTTCGGATGTATCCGGAATACAAACGCTTCAAGGTCGCCAGTGAAGCTTTTGCCAGAGATGCCGAAGAGAATTCGCATCATCCTTCAGAATGAAAACGATTGCCCGTTTCACGACACTCGAAGAAGCCCAGATTGCCAAGCTGACCCTGGGAGCTGCCGGGATCGAAGCCTTTATTCCCGACGAGATGAGTGCCGGAGTCGCTCCTATGTTTTTTGTGAATAAGCCAGGAGTTCGGTTGCAAGTTGTCGAAGCGGATGAAGCAGCTGCGCAGTCTATTCTCGAAGGCAAAATTGAAGATGCTGAGGAGCCTTCTTGATAGTGAGTGGGCGTCAGCTGGAAAAACGGTGTCCTGGCGATCTGTGGTTTTTTCCAGATTAGGGTAGACTCCGTGCCCCGATTTATCTAATATTTATAGTTAATTTAGAAATATTAAGTAAATGAAGACTACATCAATCACAATTCAAATGGCGTCGGCTTTGCTCATCGGGGCCATCAGCTTCGGCGCACTTGGCGATCAAGCCGATGCGCAAATCATCAAGAGAAACCCCGAGAAACTTGAGACTCGTATTGGCGATCACCGCCTGCGATTTGAGCAGCGACAGCTGCGTCAAGGACAGGCGATTCCGGCACAGGTGCTGGCAAATGCCAAGGGAATCGTGATTATGCATCATTTCCGGGCGGGATTTGGTGTCAGTGCCGATCTTGGTGGAGGTGTTGCCATGGTCCGGAAAGCAGACGGCAAGTGGTGTGCGCCGGCTTTCGTTTCGATCGGAAAAGGTGCGATCGGACCTATGGTAGGTGCTGATGAGTCTGTGACGATTCTCTGCTTGATGACTGATGAGAGCCTTCGGCTTCTCAAGGGCGGAGGTGCTGGTGGTGCCGGAGTCAATCTCCAGGCGGTTGCCGGGCCACTTGATGCTGGAGGCGATATTGGAACCGTGTCAGCACGTCAGCCGGTGTTGGTTTATTCGAACGCCCGGGGAGCCTTTATCGGTGCTTCGCTCGGTGGGGGTGCTCTTGTTGGTGCCAAGCAGCGAAATGCGGCCCTTTATGGTTTGACCATGGAGCAGATCCTTTTTGGTGGCAATGCCAAGATGACACCAGCAGGCGAGGCACTCGCTATTTCGGTTGATAAGGCAGCAGGCCTCTGGAAGGAATAAAAGCGTCCTCAAACAGGTTTATGTCGAGAGAGCCGGGGGCACCCCCGGCTCTTTTTTTGCCTCAGACTCAGTAGGGGAGCTCGCGAATGTAGAGGTTTTTGAAAAAGAGCTCGCTCCCGTGGTGCTGAAGCTCAATCTGATCGGCCCGGGGAAGTGGCGTGGTTCTCGTTTTGTCCCAGTAGTTCTCAAGTACGGTGCGGTCGACGACCTGCTTACCGTTGAGCCAGATAGAAACGCGGTCTCCGACCATGCGGACCAGGAATGAATTCCATTCTCCCGGTTTTTTATCGGCATTGGCGAGAGGGCGGTTGCTGGCCTGGCGGTTGTTCCAGAGGCCGCCGGATCCGAGGTTTCGCCCGGTGCGATAAGCAGTGACCCAGTCCTCGGGGGTGGAGGGCGTGGAGCCGTCCTTGGTTCGGGCATCCCACGGGTCCCAGATCTGGATCTGAGGAGTGCCGCGAAGGTAGATGCCGCTGTCAGCACCGGGTGGGATCTTGTAGTCGACGTAGAATTCGAAATCGCCGTAGTCTTTGTCAGTGCACAGCGACTGTCCTTTTCCGTCATAGGTCAGGACTCCGTCCGCCACGCTCCAGTGTTCCTTCATGACTTCATCGGCTGCCGCCTGGGCTTCTGTGAGGGCTTTTCCTTTCAGCGCGCGACGCTCGTTCGCGTTTTTGTGGGCGAGGCCTTTCCAACCCTCGAGGTCCTTGCCGTTGAAGAGGGTTGTGAATCCTTTCGGAGCTGTGTTGTCAGGATTGTCTTTCAACATCGGTGCGCTTGGAGCGAAGTCAGCAACGCGGATGTCCTTGAACTCGACGTGATCGCTGTGACCGCAGAACTGGATGTGACCCTTGCGGCTCTTCAGTCCGGAGTGTGGCCTGCCATCGACCGGAGTGAGCTTGTCGAGGTAGGCGTCAAGAATGACGGCTCCGTTGAGCACCACTTTAACATGATCCTCGATGCAGATAACCGTCTGCTCGTTCCATTCGCCAACCGGTTTCAGGTAACCGGTTTTGGCCGGGAAAACCCCGTAGATGGAACCATGCACCTGCCACGGCTTGAGCCAGGTCAGTTTTTTTCCATCCTTGGTTTCGGAGACATAGCGCTGGCCACCATGGTCGAGGATCTGCAGCTCCATGCCGGCATAGGCGGCGTTTTGTCCTGACGGAACACGAATGCCAAGCCCGTTGTTGCCACTTTCAGTCAGCTTGAACTGGAACTGGAAAACGAAGTCGGAGTATTGCTTTTCGGTTTCCAGAACCTTGGCGCCCTTTTGGCAGACTAAAACTCCGTCTTCGACGACATACTTTTCGGTATCACCCTGCCAACCTGCCAGGTCTTTGCCGTTGAAGAGTGTTTGCCAGTTATCAACAGAACTGAGCCGCTCCAGGGTGGCCGCGCCTTCGAGCTTGTTGGCATCGGGCTTGGGTTTCTTGTCTTGAGCGGTGAGTGGTAGCGCCAGGATAGAAAAGGCGGCGAGAAAAGCGGGGGCGAATTTCATGCGATCCACTTGAGCGGAACGCCGCCGGTAAGGCAATCACGCGGTTGCGGGGCGGAGAGGTCCCTTTCGGGAACAAGTGAAGTTCTTCTAATGCAGAGGCGCCGTATGTTCCTCCATAATTTCCTCACTGCGCTGGATATGGGCTTCGGCTTTCTCCGGATTGCTGGTGGTGGCTATGTGAAAAAGGGCGTCTCCTTCGTCCACAGTGGCAAGGCGGTTGAACCCGATGACAACACCGTCGGTCTCCGTTGTCAGGGGGGTCTCGCGGCGACCCAGAGGGTCGCCGACGACTCCGAGCTTGGTATCCGGTCCGACAGCCTGACCGAGATCGACGTTGTTGGAAAAGAGGCCTCCCTGGGGAGCGCGCAGCCACTGGGTCCCCGTGGCAACCACGGTCTTGGATTTGGGTTCCGACGTGCGACGCGGCGGCGGAAGCATTTCGAGATGCTCCAGCACATTAAAGGTGCCTCTCAGGCCATAGCGAATTGAGGCTGAATCGAGGCGTCCGGCCTCGCCGGCTTCGTAGAGTAAGGAAGGAATCCCGAGTCGTCCGAACTGATAGCGAAGAGAGCCCTCTCGCAGGGCGGTTTCAATGATCACGGGCGGTTTGAATGCTTTGGCAAGCGCCATGCTGTCCGCCTCGGATCCGGTCACACGAATCTGAGGAAGGTTGGGGCGACCAATGGCTCCGGCGTGATAGTCGATCGCGTAGTCGGACTGGTTGACCACCTCATCAATGAAAGTGGAGGCCAGCCGTCCACCGAGTGATCCCTCGGTGGATCCGGGAAAGAGCCGGTTGAGATCGCGTCGGTCAGGAAGATATCGACTGCGGTTGAGAAAAGCTGGCATGCAAACCACCGGTATCACCAGCAGTGAACCTCGCAGGCTTTGAAGCCGACGTGACTTGAGGAGGCGACGCAGAATCTCGACGCCGGTAAGTTCATCACCATGAATTCCGGCAGTGAGGAGAAGTGTGGGGCCGGGCTTGCGACCGCGCCTGACATGGACACACATGTCGACGGGTTGATAGTCAAGCTGTGAGCCGACCGTAAGATCGACAACGCCTTTCTTGCCGGGTTTGAAGGACTGCTTCCCGATGACTAAGGGATCGCTGTAGCTCGCCAGATGAGATTCTGTGTCACTCACCGTATTAGAATGGGCGTTGAGTTATGGTTCCGCAAGAGTGGAATGCCTAGCCCTTGCCGCGAGTCCGGGTACGCGTTGCTGCCGGCTTGTTGGCATTCTTTTCGATCAGGTCGATGATCATTCCGGCCACGTCTTTCCCTGTCGCAGTCTCAATCCCTTCCAGCCCCGGGGAGGAATTCACCTCCATCACGACGGGGCCGTGGTTTGAGCGAAGCAAATCAACCCCGGCGACGTTGAGGCCCAGGATCTTGGCGGCGCGAACCGCGGTGGAACGTTCCTCCGGTGTGATCTTGGTGACCGAGGCGGTTCCTCCACGGTGAAGGTTGGAACGGAATTCGCCCTCCTTGGCTTCGCGCTTGATGGAGGCGACTACTTTGCCTCCGACAACAAAGCAACGGATATCAGAGCCTCCGGCTTCCTTGATAAATTCCTGCGCGAGAATGTTGGCGTTGAGTCCCCGGAAGGCTTCGATAACGGATTCTCCGGCCTTCTTGGTTTCAGCCAGAACCACCCCGACTCCCTGGGTTCCTTCGAGCAGCTTGATGACAAGAGGGGCGCCTCCGACCTGCTTAATAAGATGTTCGGCCGCCCTGGGGTCGTGGGCAAAGGTGGTCACCGGCATGCCGATGCCTTTGCGGGCGAGGAGCTGGAGGCTGCGGAGTTTGTCCCGGGCGCGGGTGATGGCAACCGACTCGTTGACCGAGTAGACTCCCATCATCTCAAACTGGCGCACGACCGCGCAGCCGAAAAAGGTGTAGGTCGCGCCGATGCGCGGAATGATGGCGTCGTAGCCTTCGAGTTTCTCTTCACCGAGGTAAATGCTGGGGCGAAGGGAGGTGATCTCCATATGGCACTTCAAGTAGTCGATCACGCGAACTTCATGACCGCGTGCGATCCCGGCCTCATAAAGTGAGTTCGTCGAGTAGAGTTTCTTGTTACGCGAAAGGATGGCGATCTTCATGGAGGCGCAGGAGGAAGTTAATCAAAACCGTCTACTGAAGCACTTTCGGGCGCTGACTCAGCAAGTAGGATGTGCCGGAATTGACAACAAAGCGTCCCTTTAGCGCAGTTCTTCCGAGAAGCATCCTGAATTTCATGTTTTTCCGATTGGTAAGGCTGATTTCCGTTTCGAACCGGTGTTCACCGATGATAACGGGGAGGGAGATGAAAGGGCGGATTTCTTCTTTGCCCCCGGAATCGCGAACCGAACGATAGCTGGAGAGAGGCAGATCGCAGGCGAGGGAAAAGCTGGGATCTCGGTGTATGGGGTGAGCCTGAAAACGAACCCGCTTGATTCCCTCATCGGACTCATAGATCTCCACTTCGGAACTGTGGAGCGCCGAAGTGCGAGCCCCGGTGTCGACCTTGGCTTTGATCACGCGAATATCGAGATCGGGGATGGCGAGGTACTCACGCCATCCGATCTGCGGCAGTTGGGTAGAAGCGGTTTTCACGCGCCAACGGTAAGGTGAAATCGGCGCCGCCCAAACGGATTTTGTCAACGAATGCCAAAGCTGGCGGGACGGGACATTCTTGCCTCGGAAACAAACGCCCGCACCTATCCCGGAGGCCACTGCATCTGGCGACCGGAGAGTAGGTGAACGTGAAGATGAGGCACTGCTTCGCCTCCAAGTTTGCCGTTGTTGATCACCAAACGGAATCCTTCTTCAGTACTGTTGAACCCGAGATCTGCCGCGACTTTTTGCGCGGTGAGGAGCAGGTGACCCAATACGGCTTCATCCTCGGGCTCGGCTTCGCCTACCCGAGGGATCGGCTTCTTGGGGATGACAAGAATGTGAGTCGGGGCCTGCGGCGAGATGTCTTTGAATGCCAGTGCCCTGTCGTCCTCGAAAACGATATCGGCAGGGATCTCTCGGGCGATTATTTTCTCAAAAAGAGTCATGGCTGATCAGGAAGCGATCATGAAAGTCATCTCCGGACTGACTGCTGAGGCGTGGGCCTTGGCCTGGTCGAGGAAGTCTGAGATTTCATCATGCAAACTATCGCAGCGCTTCGACCACTTCTTAGTGGCAACGAGGCGTTTCACACAGGGCTTGATGCCGTGGCACTCAACGCGACTGACGCCACCGTAGGTTGCCGATTGGAGCTGCTCCTGGAGGAGTTGAAAGAAGACGAGTTCGTATCCGGTGCCGGCCCGGCGGGCGAGTTCGCTGAGTGAAATGCGAACCGGTGGAGGAGTCTTGTCGATGTTCTCCGCGACATCGGTCAGACCAAACTTGGCGAGAGTCTTCTCGATGCGCTCAAAAAACTCTTCGGAATCAATCACCGTGCCTTTGTAGTGGTCGGCAAGGAAGCGTTCAACACCCCGCGAGATGTCTTCGGCAAGCCAGGCTGGAACGTCAGTGCCCTGGGTGGCATTGGTGAGGGTTTCGGTGATCCAGTCTTTCTGGCATAGGGCAAGGCTGGCAGAGCCGATTCGAATGAACGGCAGCGCCTGTGGGAGTGCGATCATGGGTTACTTTCTGTGGGAACGGTGGGGCGGTTTCGGTTGAGTCTGTCTGTGAGTGTGTCGTGTGTGTCGTGTGTGTCGGTCGCGTCGTCTGGAGAATCAGTTCTTCTGCCCGGCTTCGAAAAGATCGGGCTGGAGAACATTGTCGAGAGGGGAATTCTCGAGTGATTCAATGACTTCGCTGAATTCACCGACGTCCTGGAACTGTCGGTAAACGGAGGCGTAACGAACGAAAGCAACCGGATCGATGTTCTGAAGGCGGGACATCACCTTCGGACCAATCATCCGGCTGGGAAGCTCCTTCAGGTTGTCCGAAGTCAGTTCGTTAACAATCTCGTCGACCGCGGATTCGAGAACATCCAGGGAAACCGGGCGTTTCTCGCATGCCTTGATGAGCCCGCTGAGGAGTTTGTCGCGCTTGAAGGGTTCCCGGGTTCCGTCCCGCTTGATGACGAGAATATCGCGTCGTTCGACCTGCTCGTAGGTGGTGAATCGGTGGCCGCAGTCCAGGCATTCGCGTCTCCGGCGGATGGAAAAACCATCCTTCGAAAGGCGGGAATCGATGACCTTGTCATCCAGACTGCTACATTTCACACAACGCATGCTTTGAGCGTGTCATTTTTGCGACGCTGGGCTCAGAATTGCAACAAGATGTAGGGGTGTCAACGCCAAAAGACCACAATATATTGGTTTTTGAGCCCGAAAATGGCCCTCGAACACAATATGTTGGGGTGTTTGTTCCGGAATGGTGAAATATCCGGAAAAGGTAAGGCAGCGGGCCTAGGGATCGAGATGTTCCAATTTCGTCATCAATCGGGAGACGAGAGCGGTCCAGCCGGTCTGGTGACTGGCTCCGAGCCCTTTTCCGGTCTCGGCCTGGAAATACTCATAGAAATGAATCAGCTCTGCTTCGGGTCGGTTGCTGCGATGCAGCTCTGATTCTCCGTGCGCAGGTCGTTTCCCGGTTTCGGAATCCAGGAGGAACAGCGAAATGAGACGCTCGCCGATTCGCTTGGCCGCCTCTTTGAGTGTGATGAGTTCCCCCGAGCCGGTTGGAAACTCGACCTTGAAATCGTCACCGTAGAAGTGGTGATACCTCTCAAGGGCCTCGATCAGCAAATAGTTGGTAGGAAACCAGATCGGCCCTCGCCAGTTGGAGTTTCCTCCAAACATTGGAGAATCCGACTCACCGGGATTGTAGGACACGGAATGCTTGCCGTTCTCGAGGTCAACGGAGAACGGGTGCTTTTCGTGGTATTTGGACAGCGAGCGGATCCCGTAGGGCGAGAGGAACTCCTCTTCGTCAAAAAGGTAGCCCAGTAAGGTGGTGAGCCGTTCCTTGGAGCAACAGGACAGAAGGCGCTTTTTCCCATTGTCTCCGGTGGTTGAAACACATTCGGCGAGGTGGGATCGGTGTTCGAGGAACCAGTTGGTGCGTTCATTGAAGCCGGAGAGTTGCTCGAGGTGCTTTTGGTCGAGAATTTCGACGGCTATCATGGGAAGAAGTCCCACGAGAGACCTGACTTCGAGGGGGCGGCGTTTTCCGCCCTTATTGAGCCAGTCGTAGTAGAATCCGCCCTCTTCGCACCAGAGGCCCTTGTGGCGGCCGTGCCCGTTGATAGCGAGCGTGATGGTCACGAAGTGCTCAAAGAACTTTGAAGCCAGGTCTTCATAGGACTTGTCCTCCTCAGCGAGCTCAATCGCCATCGCCAGCATGGTGGTGCAGTAGAAAGCCATCCAACCGGTTCCATCTGCCTGGTCGAGACTTGCGCCGAAGGGCAATCCCTCGGATCGATCGAAAACTCCGATATTATCCAACCCAAGGAACCCACCCGAAAAGAGGCTGTTGCCATCAGGGTCCTTGCGATTGACCCACCAGGTAAAGTTCATGAGGAGCTTTTGAAAGGCCGAAGCGAGGAATGACAGATCGCGGTCGCCACGATCCGCCGCGATTTTGTAGACCCGCCAGACAGCCCAGGCATGAACCGGTGGGTTCACATCGCTGAAGTTCCATTCATAGGCAGGAAGTTGCCCGTTAGGATGCATGTACCATTCACGCAGGAACAGGCTGAGCTGGCGCTTGGCAAAATGGGGATCGATTTCCGCGATGGGTAGCGTGTGAAAGGCGAGGTCCCAGGCGGCGTACCATGGGTACTCCCACTTATCGGGCATGCTGATGACATCACGATTGAAGAGGTGGTTCCAGTCGCTGTTGCGGCCGTGTTTCCGCTGCGGCGGTGCCGGATTGTCAGGATCTCCGTCTAGCCAGTCGTTGACGATGAAATGGTAGAATTGCTTCGTCCAGAGAAGCCCGGCGTAGGACTGTCGCAAAACCGTGTTTTCACTCTCAGGTAGCTCGGCGGGACGGCGTGCGATGTAAAACTCGTCGGCTTCGCTCTTTCGTTTCTGGAGGGTGTTAGCGAAATCGTCACCAAACAGAGAGTCACGGTCAGGTGCGGTGTCGCGACGAGTGAGACGCAAACGGATTTCAACTGACTCGCCGGGGGAAAGCTTCTTCTTCACCACGGCGGCGGCTTTGGTGCCGGTCCTGTTCGGGTTGAGCTTGGTGCGGTCTTTCTCGATTAAGGCTTTATGGAAGGCGTCTTTGAAGAACTCAGGTCCACCTTTTTCAGGCTTCTTTCCCCAGAGTTCGGGATTGGTTTCGTTGTCGGTAAACCAGAACTTGGCGTCTTCGTCGATGGCGAACTGGTAAGGGGGGAGGGTGTCATGCCGGGTAACAAATATGCCGTCCTCCATCTCGATGAGTGGTTTGCTCGTCATGTCCTCGCCCTGGCGATCCCAGGCCCAGGTGTTGCGGAACCAAATCGTGGGTAGCAGGGTAAGCTTGGCTTTCCTGGGGCCGCGGTTGGTCACCTTGATGACAATGAGAAGATCTTCCGGGCCTGCCTTGGCGTAGGTGGTTTCAACATCGAAAAAACGATCATCATCGAAGACGCCGGTGTCTTCGATTTCGTATTCTGGTTCGCTACGGCTTCGGGTGCGATTGGTCGCAATGAGGTCCTCGTAGGGGAATGCCTTTTGAGGATATTTGTAGAGCGAACGCGCGAAGGAATGGGTCGGGGTGGAATCAAGGTAGTAGTAGAGTTCCTTCACGTCTTCGCCGTGATTGCCTTCGTGGTTTGTCAGGCCAAACAGGCGTTCCTTAATGACGGGGTCTTTGCCGTTCCAGAGGGAAAGGGAAAAGCAAAGCCGGCAGTATCGGTCGGTCCATCCCATGAGGCCCTCTTCGCCCCATCGATAGGCACGTGAGTAAGCGTGCTCGCGGGGAAAACTGCGCCAGGCGTCGGAGTTCGCGGAGTAGTCCTCCCTGACAGTGCCCCATTGACGCTCAGAAAGGTAGGGGCCCCAGAGTTTCCAGTTGGTTCTCCTGACAGGGTCTTGTTTGAGGCGAATCGACTCTGGGTCGTTGAGAGAAGTCAGGTAGAAACTGGTCATGGAGCGGTTTGATGCTGGTGGAATGCATGAACCATGCCCGACGGCTCAAAAGAATGATCCAATAAACCAGTATAACTGGCTAACGGTTCGGGTATGAGCAGGTTACGATTTGTTTTCGTGGACGGCTCTAAGATCACGATGATTGAACTTGCTCGCTTTAAAGGATCTTGCAGCGATGACCGCAGCCAGGACGACAATGCACGCGCTGCAAAAGAATGCTGCTCCCGGTAGAATGAAAGGAGCGTGTTTGCTGATGAAGTAACCGAAGACCCCGGTCGCGAGGGGTGGCCCCATAAAACCGGCCACGCTCTGCAAGCTGGTCAACGAGCCCTGGATGCCGCCCTGCTCGTCGGCTCCGACTGTGATTGAGATCATTCCCTGGATCGCCGGAACCGCCAAACCTCCGAATGAACCGAATACAATGATGGGGTAAACCATCCAGGGTTCCGAGGAGAGACCATAACCAACCATAGATGCGGCCATAATCAGCAGCCCTCCGACGGCCGCATTTCGCTCACCTATCTTCGGGATAATGATTCGTGAAAGACCACCCTGGACGATAGCACCCGTGAGACCTACGAGCGCAAGCGAGAGCCCGGTCTCTTTAGTCGTCCAGTTATATCGGAATGCGGTGTAGAGCACCCAGATAGCCGGATAGATTTGATGAGCGAGGCTGCTCAGGAAGTAACTGATGGAAAGCCCGTGGACGAGCGGGTGTTTACGCAATTCGAGAAGGGCCCCTACCGGATTGGATCGCTTCCAACTGAAGGCGCGGCGGTTCTCCGATTTGAGTGACTCAGGAAGGATAAAGACACCATAGAGCCAGTTGATCAGGGTAAGAACACCGGCAGCGTAAAAAGGAAGGCGCAGGTTCTCTTCGCCTAACCAGCCTCCAAGTGCCGGGCCAAAAATGAATCCAAGTCCAAAAGCGGCACCGATGATTCCAAAGTTAGCGGCCCTCTTTTCTTTCGGGCTGATGTCGGCAATGTAGGCAACGGCGGCCGCAAAATTTGCCCCGGTGATTCCTGAGATGATGCGGGCGATGAAGAACCAGGCCAGGGTGGGGGCCCATCCCATGAGGAAGTAGTCGATGCCTGAACCAAACAGGGAGATCAAGATCACCGGCCTTCGCCCAAAGCGGTCAGAAAGGCTTCCGATCACTGGAGCAAAGACGAACTGCATCAGAGAGTAGATCCCTGCCAGGGCGCCGAACACGTAGGAGGCATTATCAATTCCCCCGGCGGTGAGTTCATCAATGAGCCTGGGAAGGATAGGAATGATCACGCCCAATCCCAGCACGTCCAGAAAGAGCGTGATGAAGATGAAAATAAGTGCCGGTCGGGGGCGAGTCATGCACCGGTTAGGGATACCTGCTGAATTTGGAGGGCGGGCTCAGGAGTGAGCCTCTTCCGCTTCAGCATGAGCCAGTTTCTCCTGTTTGGCGAGCAGGCGCTTTTGGTATCGGCTCTGAACGACGTCGGTGAGGACAAGAACGGCGATGACAAAATAGAAGGTCGTTTTGGTCATTTGGTGGACCTCGTGACCGAAGAACTTGAGATGAGCAAGGTGGCCTCCCTCGGTCAGAAGCATGATGCCCACGATCAGAAGAATGAAGAGGCCCAGCACTTCATACATGCGGTTCTTCTGAAGGAATTTGGAAACTTTGTCAGAGAGCCAGATCATGAGAATGCCGCCGATGACGATTGCGGTGGCCATCACGACAAAGTTCTTGGTGAGAGCCATGGCACTGAGAATCGAATCAAAGGAAAAAACCAGGTTCATCAACACGATCCAGGTAATGACTGAAGCGACGGATTTGGTCGATCCCTCACCGACGTGACCTTCGTGTTCCGGGTTAATGGCGATCATATGGAACACCTCCTTGATTGCCGTGTAGATAATGAATCCTCCACCCGCCAGCACGATAAGGGAGTGTACCGTGAACTCCCCGGAAACAAACGAAGTGTTGATGGTGAAGACCGTGGCCTGGACCTTGTCGATCACGGTCTTGAGGATGAAGAGCAGTCCGATCCGAAGAAAAATCGCCAGCCCGATACCGAGTTTGCGAACTTTGGCCTGCTTTTCTTTCGGCGCCCTTTGGGACTCAAGCGAAATGTAGAGGAGGTTATCGAAGCCCAGGACTGCCTGAAGCAGGACGAGCATGAGCAAGGTAAAGAGGTTCTCTACGGTAAAGAGATCAGCCATAAGAAGATCGGGTCGTTAAGGTCCTATGCGGCACCCCGATCAAAGCGTATCAGGAGAGCTACTCAAACCAAAATCAGCGTGATTCTTCGCTAAGCGGATGAAGGCGGTTGGAGAGCGGGAAGTAAGCCCGCTTCATCGTCGCCCCTGCCTGCCAAACTCCGTGAATCATTTCGAGAGCTTTCATGGCTCGCTCTCCGGAACTCTCGGGTTCGCGATCATTTTCAATCGCATCGAGAAAGTCCTTAATCACTCTGCGGTTGGCCGAGTCCATGCCCGTGAGTTTCTCGAACATGGGATGGTATTCACCGTCTACCTCCGGCCACTGTTTCCAGGTTTCAAACCGGTCAGTTGACCCGGGATCGCCTCGTTCGAGAAGTGAGAATGTGGGCGGGTGATTGGCGAAGAGTCGCATGGTTGACTTGGTGCCAATGAACTCGATACCCCACGGACCGACGACGTCGCGATAGCGTTCGTCGGAAATGAAGGTCACGCTGATTCCGGAATCCATCACGAACTCGGCGCGGATGGAGTCGCCCAGTAATGGGCCGAGATTTTCTTTCTTAGACTCGTGTGCATCTTCAGCGATGGCAGGCGATCCATCTTTGGAAATGCGGGCGGTGCAATACTGCACCTCTCCGCCGAAAAGGCGTACGATGTCAAAAAGGTGAGTCCCGAGGACGAGCATGTCCTCACCTCCGACACGATGATCCATCTTGCCGTAAACCCGCATTTCGAGCAGTTCACCAATCAGTTCCTTTTGCTCGGCGTGAAAGCGTTTCAAGTAGGGATCGCAGCGCATCTGGTGGGCGACGGCAATCTTGAGATTGTTATCCTCGGCTAATTTGAGCAGTTCATCGGCCTCTTTGAGAGTTCGGGTAAAGGGCTTCTCGCAATACACGTGTGCTCCGGCGATGAGAGCGGCCTCGACCATGGCGTGGTGCTGGTCGGTCCATCGAGGCGCTACTGCGACAATGTCAGGTTGCTCGTTTTCGAAGAGTTCCCGATAGCTCTCGTAACCATTAATGGCACCTGTCTTGGTGTGGGCTTTCTCGAGACCAACATCGTCTTCGTCTGAAATAGCGACGAGACGGACGCCGTCGAGGCGGTTGAAGACAACATCCAGCCCGTGACCAAAGTTTCCAGCCCCGGTATGGCCGAGGACAGCAGCCTTGAGGCCTTTGAGTTCGATGATCTCCTCTTCAGCCGGTTCCGGCTCGGGAGACGGCTCTTCTGCAACGGGAGCCTCCTCAACGGGTTCCTCGACCGTTTCCGCTGGCAGTTCTTCCGGTTCCACTTCCTCTTCCTCGGGTTTCGGCTTCGGAGAAGCCTTTGCCCCGGGAATCATTCCAGCAGCCGCCATGCCGGCACTGCCGTAGAGAACCGTTCTCCTCGTCAATTCGTCGTCGCCCATGATATGCAGACTGACAGTAAACCTTTCGAGAATTTCTGGCAATGCTCAAAAAAGTGCGTCTGGCGGGTCGTTTGGAGGAACTGGAAGCTATTTTTTCCAAACGGGGAAGGTGCCATGAGCCGTTGAGCTCATTGCCTCGATCAGTGACTCGGAATCAAATCCGGGCAAACTCATGGTTTTTTCGGTGAGTGGCGCGAGTCCGGGCGCTCCCTGCGGGATAACTGCACCGGAGTTTTCAGAATCGTAGAATACCCAGAAGACATCGGGGAGTAGCGGCCCGTCTTCGGTTGTGAGGATGTCGACTTTGACCAGTTTTGCCCAGTCAAACGACTCAACGGAGCCGTTGGGGCGAATACAAGTGATTTGAGTGCCCTCGGCTTTAACGTCGAACAGGCTTTCCTCGGGAATGAACTCCTCCGTCTTCCTGCCGCGATACGCAATCCAGAGACCGATGGCTGCAGCAGCTAAAAGGGCAATGAAGATCTCTACATGTATGAGGTAGTCCTGCATGACTCTGGATTGTTGGTAGACGAGTGAGACGCCGAATCATTTCACGGATTCAGTTTCGCGAAGTCGCGGTGCCGCGATCAGGGCTGTTTCCGTCTTTTGTTTTTAAGGGAGAAGAGTGATCTTCGAAACGATGTGCCCCCGAATCGGATACGCGGCTGTTTTGCTGTTTCTTTCAATTCCCTGCTTTGGCGAAGAAATCTACTCATACAAAGAGCCGACAAGGGATGGCACCGGTAAGGTTTACATGGGGCGGGAGATCTCCCAGGTGGTGAGTCAGCATGCCATTCGCTGGCTGGAGCGTCCGGATCGGGAAGAGGAGGAAAGACCTTCCCTGGTCATGGAGAACCTGGAACTCGATCCTGACGATGTGGTTGCCGATATCGGAGCGGGTTCGGGCTATTTCACCTTCCTCATGGCGCCGCTTGTTCCCGAGGGCAAAGTGCTGGCGGTGGATATCCAGCCGGAAATGTTGAAATTTATCGAGGGGAAGAAAAAGCTGGAGAAAGCTCCTAACGTTGAAACAGTTCTGGGTACGATAGAGGACGTCAACCTCCCTGATGACAGTGTCGACCTGGTCATCCTGGTCGATGCCTACCATGAGTTTTCCCATCCCCGCGAAATGGCGGAGTCGATCGCGAAAGGGCTCAAACCCGGGGGGCGACTCGTTTTCCTCGAATATCGCGGAGAAGACCCTTCGGTGCCGATCAAACCACTTCACAAGATGACGGTGCAACAGGTTCAGCGCGAGATGGACGTGGTTGGTCTCGAGTTTGTCGAAGTGCGAGACTTTCTGCCGATTCAACACTTTATCGTTTTCCGTAAACCCGCAAATCCCACTCCATGAAGCTTCCAATCGCTGTCGCTATCATCGCCTGCCACGCCGGCATCGGTCTCGCCGAGGACAACTGGCATCAATTCCGGGGCCCAACCGGCCGTGGACATTCCGAAGCGACAGGACTCCCAACTTCCTGGGACGACAATAACATTGCCTGGAAAACGGAGCTGAAGGGTGCCGGTCAATCATCCCCGGTCAACTGGGGGGATCGCCTCTTTCTGACGGGTGCTTCAGACGACGGTTCAGAGCGTTTTGTGATGGCTTACTCGGTTTCTTCAGGTGAACTGCTCTGGGACCAGTCGGTGCCTTGCGAGAGCCCGGAGGAGTTTCATAAAATGAACTCACAAGCGACTCCGTCCTGCGCCACGGACGGGAAGACTGTTGTTGCCTTTTTCGGGCCGGGAGGGCTTCATGCTTTCACGGTTGAGGGGGAGAAGAAGTGGTCCGTGGACCTCGGCGATTTTCCCGGCACGTGGGGGATTGCCGCCTCACCGATTATCCTGGAGGGCAAGGTGATCCAGAACTGCGATGCCACCGGGATTTCACGACTGGTGGCGTTGGACCTCGAGACCGGCGATATTCTCTGGGATTCGCCCCGTGAGGACAAACCCAAGGGAGGATGGAGCACGCCAATCCTGATCGAGCACGCAGGGAAGCGTGAACTTGTCCTCAACGGAGAGTTCGGAGTTCGCGGGTATAATCCCGACACCGGCGAGGAACTGTGGTTTTGCGAAGCGTTTAATGGCCGTGGGTCCCCGGTTCCTGACTTTTATGATGGGAAACTCTTCGTGGTCAACGGCAAGCCGGGCGATACCTATTGCGTCAAGCCGGGCGGTTCCGGAAACGTGACCGAGAGCCACATGCTCTGGCATGCATCTCGAAAGGGCGGGCGTGATTTGCCGTCCCCGGCAGTTGTGGACGGCACCTTGTTCATCAGCAGCATGAGCGGGATCGCCACGAGCTATGATGCCGCGACCGGTGAAGCCTATTATGTGGAGCGATTGGGCGAGGGAGTGGAGATCGCTGCCGCACCCCTGGTCGCCGACGGGCTTCTTTACCTGCAGACCGTTCACGGTGGCGATGTTATCGTGGTTCGTCCGGGGAAAGCACTGGATATCGTTTCGGTAAATTCGCTGGGCGATTCAGCCAAAGAGGAGACTTTCAGGGCCACCATCGCTCCCATTGGCGGGAAGCTATACCTCCGCTCAGGCAAGACTCTCTATTGCGTGGCGAAGTAGGGAGGCGCCGATTCTCTCTGCAAACCGGGAGCGGCACTCCCGAAAGAAAGCGATTTACCCGGCGCAATGGGGGGAATCGTCACCAAATCGCGTTGTTAAAAGGTCTGGACTTGCTGCTTGATCATCTTTAACCTCTCCGACCCCTTTGGGAGTATTTTGCTATGACTATGAAAAATCTTCTTCTTACTGCTTGTATCACGACCTTTCTCGCGATTTCCGCTCAGGCACAAAGCGGTGGTGTCGCCATCCTGGACATTGATGCCGTCGCCCGTGAGCTCGGGGTCGAAGATCAGGTTCGGGTGGATCTCATCACGATGCAATCCGACCTCAACGCTGAACTCCAGCGGACCCAGGCAACAATGCAGGCCCAGATGAACAATGTTGAACAAGGCGCCGGGGAGAATCCTTCCGATGCGGATCGTCAGAAGGTCCTCCAGACCAATCAGCAGCTGAACCTCGAGTTCAATCGCCTTAAGAATCAGGCTCAGCAGAACCTGGCACAGGAGCGCGTTCGCATGATCAATGAATTTCGCATTCGCCTCGAGCCGGTTGCCCTGATGGCTGCCAAGAAGAAGGGCCTCGACATTGTTCTCATGAAGACGACGCCGCCGGTGTTCACTCACTCGAAAGAGGTCGATATTACCGAGGAAACCACCAAGCTGGCGATCGAAGCCGGAATGAAGGTTGAGGTTCCCGCTATCGAGACTTCCGAGAGCAGTGAAGCTCCTGCCGCACCTCGTGCCGAGCCGGCCGAGTAATCTGACCTTAAGGGTCAGTTTGTGACTCTCTCAATACCATTATGTCAACAAAAGTAGGTGTTATCGGTGCGGGCGGAATGGCCCAGTACCATATCGATGGATTCCGCAAGGCAGGCGCTGATGTCGTCGCCATGGCGGATGTGAATCTGGAAGCGGCCAAAGCTTCCGCTGAGAGCTACGGCATTCCGAATGTCTACGGCGACGTTGCCGAGATGCTCGAGTCCGATATCGATGCCGTGTCGATCATTGTTCCTAACAAGTTCCACGCTCCTCTCGCGATCCAGGCTCTCAACGCTGGCAAGCACGTCTTCTGTGAAAAGCCTCCGGCGCTCAATTCCGCGGAAGTCGAAGAAATGATCGTTGCCCGTGATGCTGCCGGCAAGCAGCTCATGTTTAACTTCAACAACCGTGCCCGTCCTGAGTCTCGCGAGATGATGAAGGCGATCAACGACGGCGTGGTCGGTCGAATCAACTCCGCCCAGGCCAAGTGGGCGCGTCGCACTGGTATTCCCGGCTTCGGTGGTTGGTTCACCACGAAAGCTCTTTCAGGTGGTGGTCCTGTGATTGACCTTCTTCACATGCTCGACCTCGCCATGTATTTCATGGGCAATCCCAAGCCTACTTATGTGATGGGCAGCACCTTCGATGATCACATTTCCGATAAGCAATTCAAGGGCCCCTGGGGCATTCCTGACAATGCTGACGGTGTCACTGACGTGGAGTCCGCTGCACACGGATTTGTGATGTTCGAAACGGGTCAGACGCTCAGTTTCCAGATGTCCTGGGCCGAAATGATCAAGCGCGAGGAAGTTTCCGTTGTTTTCCAGGGTGTGGAAGCAGGCGGTAAGGTCGAGCGCCTCTTCGGCGAAGACGGCCTCGACGAGACTGCCATCGATACCTGCGAACTCTATCTGCAGGAAAACGGTGAGCGCGTCGATAAGACGATCGAAGTGGAAGAATGTGAGGACATGGGCCGCATCAACTCCGCAGCGAACTTCATCGAAGCAATCGAAGGCAGCGCGGCGCCGCTCAACAACGCTGAGCAGGGTCTTGCCCTGATGCAGATTATCGACGCTGTTTACGAGGCTGCCGAGTCAGGTAAGCCGGTCGCGATCTAGCGGAGATCCTAAGCAATCTTTGAAAAAGGCGGGGAAGCGATTCTCCGCCTTTTTTGTGCCCTGCTCGTAGATCAGCGCGACTCGGCGAAATAGCCGATTCGAAGAATACGATTCTTCAACGCCTTCAACGAGTAGGCGAAGTGGTAGGCAGCAGCCATTGGCAGAAGGGACAGGGCTTTGGGAATGATAACAATGCGGTCGACGTAGTAGTGATCCGTCTCCCATTGGGTCTTGTAGGCCTCGCTTCCCAGGAGCATGTCGAGTCGAAAGTGTGTAGGATTGAACTGATCGATGACAAACTTGCACGTCGCGATGAGGAGAAAACCACCCGGGGCAAGGTGGGCATGCTTTCGATCGTAGTCAGTGATGTAGTAATAGAACGCGTTTTCCGTTCCATAGCCCATGCAGAAGGCGATCAGCTCATTGTCCTTTTTTAAAAGAGAGAGCAGAAAGGATTTCTGAGTTTGAGTCTGGAGCCACAAGTATCGGGTAAAGAATGTGTCGGAAAAGGGAGATTCACCGGAGCGAAGTTGCTGATTCTCACGATGCAGTTGACCAATCGCTTCAAGGTCCGCCCCTGTCACCTCAGGGCCCCAGAGGTGCAGAACCTCGAGATTGCCGTCTTCTGCTTTGATTCGGTTATTACTCGAATTGAATTTACGTCGCTGTCTTCGCGGTATAACCCTGAGAAAGCCATTTCCGTCCGGGGTTTCCAGATCAAAGTCGGCGACGACGCAGACGCCGAAGTAACGTTTGCAGAGCCAGGCGCCCTTAAGGGGAAGGGATTTCCGAATGGCATCGGAGAGAAAGTTGAATTCGGGAACGTGACCGGTGATGAAGACAAGCTTCTCCTTCACCGCATAGTCGATGGCGGTTTTGAGCAATTGGCAGGCATCGTGCGAATTGCTTGCCAGAATGTCCTGGTAGTCGATGTGGTTCTCAGAGAGGGTCAGCAACTTTCGCCCTTTGCGATAGAGCGGCAGAATTCCGGCGAGGGTACCTCCGTCTCGAAGCTCAAAAATCACGGCTTGCGGTGCCGGGCTCATTTCCGCTGCGGCCGGGTCGAGCAGAGATTGCATCGCGGGGATCCAGGTTTCTGGACGGCAAAAGGGAGGCTCCTGCGACAGTTTTGCTGCCAGGGAGAGCCATTCATGGGAACGTTGAGCAATTTCGTCCCCTGTATTCAAGGTATGAACGTTAACGAGCATCACAAGATACCGTCAATCTAACTCAATTACGGAAAATCGCGTAATTATAAATATTAAGAAGATCAAGGGACGGGTTAGAAGCTTTAAGGCGTCCTCTTATTTGGCGGTTTGTCATTCTTCTTTCCGCGCTGATCTCTTCCTCGCTTCGGTTCGGCAGAGGGATCGAAGTTGGGATTAGGGACCGTGGTACGGGGCGCGCCGGTGCTCGACTGCCAGTTATGGAGGGCTTCGAGCAGGGCGTTTGCGCGGCCAGGTGCGGTCTCGGCTATATTGCGGGTTTCGCCGGGATCGGTGGAGAGGTTGTAGATTTCAAAAGATTGCGTTTCGAACTGTTCGATCACTTTCCAATCACCCATTCTCATCGCACTGCTGGGGCCGCCACCGCCGATGTAACTTGGGAAGTGCCAGAATACACGGTCTCGATCGAGGCGAGTGCTCGCCCCGGAGAGGAGTGGGGCTAGGCTTTCACCATCGAGAGGGTGGTCGGCGTGTGGTTTGAGGCCTGCGAGATCGAGCAGCGTTGGGTAGATATCCATTGAGAGCATAGGTTCTGAGGTCATACCCTGCTTGACTCCCGGGCCCCAGATGGCAGTGGGCACCCGGATTCCGCCTTCGTAGAGAGTGCCTTTACCCCCGGCGAGTGGTTCGATGTAGCGCCTTGTGCCGCCGTTGTCGGAGTGAAAAATAACGATTGTGTTATTGGCTTGCCCCTGGTCGCGCAATGCATCGATGACGCGGCCTACATTGGAATCTGTTGCTTCCACCGTGGCTGCATAGTCAGGATCTTGTGCGCCCTTTTTGCGATACTTTTCTGCCAGCTCCGGCTTTGGCTCAAAGGGGGAATGCACGGCGTGATAGGCCATGTAGAGGAAGAAGGGGCGGTCCTTTTGGGAGGAGAGCCACTCAATGCCGGCCGACGTCAGTTCGTCCGTGAGGTAGTGACCTTCGTCATTGAAAAAGCGATCTTTGTCGAAGCCCACATCACGAGGTTGTTTGAAGATATCGAAGCCCTGGCCAGTGGGTGTGGTCGGGCCGTCTCGTCCCCTACCAAGATTCCACATGCCGAACATGCCGGTGGCGTAGCCACCTGACTTGAGAGCTTCCGCAATGGTGACAGATTCGGTGGCGAGTTCGGCGTTACTCTGAGCGGCGAGAACCTTGTGATGAGGAGAGCCCGGGGTGTGGCGGTCATCGACCACAGTGTAGACGCCGTGCCGTGGCGGGTACTGTCCGCTCATCAGGCAGGCCCGGGTGGGGGCGCAGTTCGGGGCGCTGGCGTAGGCGTTGGTGAAGATCATGCCCTGGCGGGCCATTTCGTCAGTGCGTGGCGTTTCGATGATCTGGTTGCCGGTGAATCCCATGGCGTTCCATCCCATGTCGTCGATGAGAAAGAGAACAAAGTTGGGGCGATCCGGGAGTGGGGTGGTTAATTGAGTAGGGGAGGTTGCGGGAGCGCTTGGGCTGTTGTTGGTGCCGGCATTGTCAGGCGGATTGCGCCGCGTCTTGTCCGCCTCTGCGGGCTTCGCGTTTCCCGATTTCATCCTCTCGACTTCATCTTTCGAGAGGCGCTGATCACCGTTGAGGTCTCCGCGCTGAAAGAACTTCCTAAATTGTGCGGCCAGTTCCTCGGCAGAGATACTGCCGCTGCTATCCTTGTCGAGTTCGCTGGCATGCTGTTTGACGAAACCACCCAGGGGTGATCTGACGCCACCTGCAGATTGGCTTTCAGTGGGGGTGATATCCCCGCTCTTGTCTATGTCGTAAGCGAGGAAGACGCGGCGCGCCTCCTGCATCAGTTCTCCCTGGTAGTCGACGACGCCGTCTGCGTTCGCATCGAGTTCGGCTGCGTGAACGGCCAACCAGGGCTGGCGGGTGCCGTTGTCAGCGGTAGGGCGAATTTCTTCCTTCCCTGGGGCGCCGGGTTTGCTTTTTCCTCTCTGGCCGCCTTTGCCCTTCTTTCCTCCAGGCGGGCGGTCGCTCCCTTTGCCGCCGCCACGGTTGGCTCGTCGCTGGTAGGACTCTTTCATGGCATTGCCTGCAGGATCGATGAACTCAAAATGAGCTCCGGTGTCCGTGACCTGATAGTTGATTTGGTGCGTTTCGCCTCTCATCTCGTATTCAAGGGAATAGCCTTCGGTCAGGGTTCCACTGAATCCGGTGATCTCGGCTCCGCGCAGTGGTTGAAGGAAGGGGCGGACGCCCTGAGCACGAGGACGATCTTCGAGATCTGCTGCTCCGCGAAAGTAGGCCATCATGTAGGGATTCTCCATATTGCCGACGTAGCGGTAGATTCCTTCGTCGTCGAAGTAGCCATGGCATTCGTCGAGTGGTTTGTCATTAGCAGGATCTTCGAGGTAGACCGGGTGACCATCCAGGCCGAAGGCGACGGGATTGCCCTTGCCGACGATTTCCTCGAGATGAGAAGGAGCAATGTGATAGTGATAGTCATCAGCACGCCCGCAGTGGCCGCCCCATTCATCGAGTTCGCCTCCGAGGTAGGCGTCTTTGCCACTCTGGGTGAGAGCGTGAAAGATGGGGATGCCGTTGACGGCAATGGCGATCGGGCCGAGTAGAGTAAGCTCCTGGGGTTCTTCGAGGACGGTTGGATTGAGGGGGAGGGCGAATCGATTGTCCCCGACGTAGGCGTGTGGCAAAGGAACCTGCTGCTGCCAGGCGGTGATCCCGCGCATCATGTCGTGATCCGGGAGTCCGTTGGATTCGATGTAGAGAAAGTCGTCGTCCCAGGATAGGCCGAGGCGGTTCTTGAATGGCTCGAATGCAGCCACCGTGGCCGGGATCGGACCTCCGGGGGTGTCGAAGGTTCGCTGACCGGGATACCCGGCGGTGAACGGTGCCAGGCTTGGGGCGATTGCCGCGATCGTGAGTGGGATTCCGGCTGCGGTGAGCAGGATTGAAGAAAAGGCGAGAATGAGCGTCTTCATGACTTCGGAGAGTTTCAGGATCAACGAATGGATGCGTCAATGTGACCACGTGGCCAGTCAGCAGGTGGCATGGGAGCGCCGTTCGGTGGGCTTTCGATGGTGGTTCGAAAGAGGACGGTATTGTCGAGTGCGAGGTCACCGGTCCAGATCCATTGGGCGCCTTCGAAGTCGTTTTTGTAGAACGGACTCTTGGGGCTGACCGCTTCTTCGGTGTGCTCCGTGGCGTTCTCCCAGGCAGAGTCATCAAAATCAACTGCGAACCAGTTTTCTGGAATCGATGTGTGAGTGGTTTCGGGGTTCTCCATGTCCCGGTTGATCGGGCCATGAAAGAAGCTCTTCGCTCTCCAGGACGCATTGCTCACCGTGCCATCGCTGAACTTGAGGATGAATCCGCCGTCTCCAAGGTTGGAGTTGTTGTATTCGAGGCCTGTGTCAGGATCGGCGTTGTCTTTCGCCATCACCGCAATGGTCATGGGGTATTCGGGCAGGATGTCGACGGAGACGACGTTGTGAGGAATGAATGAAATCGAGTCGACCATGACCAGATTTCCATTGATGTAGAGTTTGAACCAGTTGTCAGCATAGACGTTGGCTCTGAGTGTGTCGTCGATCCTGGGCTTGTTGACGCGAGGGCCCGAGCCTCCTTTGCCTCCTTTTGCTTTTTCTTTGCGGGGAGGGCGCTCATTTTGGGCTTCGAGAGAGGCTAGCGGAGAACAGGCCAACGCGAGGCAGGCGAGTATAGTGGGGAGTTTTTTCATGGCTTCAGACTGGCAGCGGGACATTTCCAACAAATGACGGTGAGATTACAGGGATGAAATGTTGGCAGGAGCGTTGAGGTCAGCGCTTTGGCTTCTTGTTGGCTCTTCCTTTTCCACCTTTGCCTCCTCCACCTTTCTTCTTGTTGTTGGATCCCCGGATATCAGGGGCGTTGTCAGGATCAAATTCCGGATTGGCGGAGGGAAACTGAGCGTTCACCTTTTTGAGGTAGGCATCCATGCGGGACTCGAGATTGGCAGCGATGTCAGGTTGGGTCGTGGCCAGGTCTCGGGATTCGCCGATGTCTTCGCTGATGTTGAACAGCTTCAGTGAGCCGTCTTCGTAGTGGCGAATCAATTTGAAGTCGCCCAGGAAGAGAGCGGTGTGAGGGGAGTCACCCTGGTAGTGAGGAAAGTGAAAAACAAGTTCCTCTGAAGGGCGTTGGACGGGGGTATTACCGCCTTCGAACAGATGGGTGATGGAGCCGCCTTCGATGTTCTCGGGCAGCGGTTCAGTGACGCCGGCGAGTTCGCAAAAGGTATTGAACAGATCAAAGCCGACGACCCGCTCATGGCACCAGGAGTCGGGGGCGATTCCCGGGCCTCGCACGATGAAAGGCACTCGAATGCCGGCCTCCCAGACATCCCCTTTGCCGCCTTGAAGCAGTCCGCGCACTCCGCCTCCGTTGTCGGACATGTAGACGACGTAGGTGTTGTCCCGCAGTCCCAGTTCGTCGAGGCGCTCTAATAAAAGACCTATCCCGCGATCGAGGTCTTCGGTGATGGCGGCACGGCCGATCTCTTTTTCGTTCCCTTTAGGATTGAGTTGGCTGTACTTCTCAACCAGCGCTTTCGTTGCGTTCTGCGGGTAGTGAAGTGCATGATAGTAGCAGGTAATGAAGAAAGGTTTGCCGGCATCGTGACTTTTTTCCATGAAGGCTGCGGCGCGTTTGCCCATTCCGAAAATATCGACTGGATTGGGTTCGACGAACGGGGCGGCATCCTGGTTCCCGGTTTCGCCGTCGCTTTCGTGGTATCCATGAGATTCAGGCCCGCCTCCTGCGAGGTGCCATTTTCCATAAAGAGCTGTCGCGTATCCGGCGCGTTGCAGGATTTCTCCAATGGTGACTTCTTCTTCGGGGATGCGCTTATTGATGGTTGGGGAGATCAATCTAAATCCATCATCAGCTGTCATAGTAGGCGCTGCCTTTGTCCAATTGAGCTGAGCCGGGCTCTTGCCGGTCTGCAGGCTGATTCGAGTGGGAGAACAAACCGGTGCCGGAGAATAGGCTGAGGAGAATCGTCGCCCTTCTGATGCGAGGCGCGCGATATTTGGCGTCTCGATGTAGCGATGAGCGGATCCCGGGATGTTGGGGTGCATCTGACAGGACAGCCCGTTCCAGCTTTGGTCGTCTGAAAGCAGGAAGAGGATGTTGGGCTGGTCAGCAGAACGGACCGAACCAAGGCAGGCGAGTGCCGCAATAACCAGGGCGAGAACAAGTAGGTTTGGTTTCATGCCTAAGTAAACCATCCTTCCATGTCAGTTTTATGACGCCAATATTACAGCGGCGAAATGTTCGGAAGTTTCACGGTGAAAACATTCCTTTCTTCGATGACTTCGGCGCTAATAGTGCCGTCGTGAGCCGTGATGATTTCTTTGATCAGGCTGAGGCCGAGTCCCGAGCCGCTCCCTTGAGTGGATTCGCCGCGTTTGAACCGCTCAAAAATGGAACTCAAATCGCTGTTGGTAAGGAGGGGGCCGGTATTGGCGACCGTCCAGGTAATGGTCGCCGGTGTTGAGGATAAGGAACATGAGATGACTCCCGCATCCTGGTTGTGACGAACAGCGTTTGAGAAAAGATTGTGAGCCACCTGCTGTAGTAGATTCGGGTCTCCCTTGAGGTGAACAGCGGAATCGATTTCGCTTTCGATCGTGATGTTTCTACCCTCGGCGAGGAAACTTGCGTCTTCCAGCCAGGTATGCAGCAGTTGGCTCAGGTCGAGCGACTCCTTTGATACCGTGAGGTGTCCGGAGTCGGCCCGCGATAGGAGAAGCAGATTTTCGAGAATAGCCTTCTGGCGGTCGGTTTGTTCAAGGAGGTCGGAAAAGACGGCCTGTTTGTCAGGATCTTCAGTATCGGCGAGCGCGCGTTCGAGGTTCCCTCGCATGATCGCCAGTGGTGTCTTCAGTTCATGGGAGACATCGGCGCTGAAGCGAGTGGCTTGCTTGAAGCTGCGTTCAAGCCGTTCCAACATGGCGTTGTATTGTCCGATGATGGCGGCAAACTCGGTATTCACGTTTTTAACCTCAAGCCGATTGTCGAGATCCCGCGCCGAGATTCGGGTCATGTCCCGCTCCAGGGAGTGAATGGGGTGCAAGGCGCGTCGTGAGAGCAGCCAGGCCCCTAATGCAACGAGGAGAAGCGCCCCGGGGAGAGCAAGCAGGAAGGCGCGCTTCAAGTCATCAATTTCACCCTTCAGTTCAACAAGGTCGGCACCGACGATGAAGGTGACTTCACGATTTGGAAAGATTCCGATGCGGTAGTGTTTGCCCTCGTGCTGAACGGTGTAGTAGCGAGGATGCTTCACCTCACGAATCTTTCCAGATGGGAGTTCAGTTTTCAGGCTCCCAGGCTTAGGCGGTGGTTTGGGAACATAGGGTTGCGGATCCATGACCTCTTCGCCGCCGGGGTAGTCGGCAAAGTTCACGCCTTCAGGTGCATTGCTAGAGCGGAACAATTCCTGATCTGTCCTCAATAGAGCCAGAAATCGGGTTCGCGCTCGTTCTTCACCCAGTTGCTCGATGAGAGAAAGCTCAAGGCGTTCGACATCGGCATTCCGGCTGATTCGGGTCGCCTGGCGAAATCCGAACGCAGTCAGCGATTCGTCGAGTTTGTCCAGCCGGTCGTGATTGAGTGACCACCAGGCAACAAGGCCGAAGCTGAGTAAGACGGCCCCTGACACGATAACGGACCAAAAGACAATCTGGACACGGAAGGAAGAAGGTCTCATGCCTCGGGCGGGACCTCCTTCATCCGGTAGCCAACTCCGCGCACCGTCTCGATGAGTTTCAGGTCGAAGCCATCATCGATCTTCTTGCGAAGTCGGGCCACGGCGACGTCGACCATGTTGGTGCCGGTATCAAAGTGGGTGTTCCAGACATGCTGGCTGATCTGGGACCGGGAAAAGACTCGACCGGGTGAGCGAATGAGATACTCCAGCAGGGAGTATTCACGGGCACTGAGCTCGATCGGATCACCTGAGCGATGCGCTTCGCGTTTCACGATGTCGAGTGAGAGATCCCCGTTCTGGAGAATCGTTTTGGCGGTCTGACCGTCACTACGTCGAATCAGCGCCTGAAGCCTCGCGACCAGTTCTTCGACGTAGAAGGGCTTCGTCAGGTAATCATCGGCGCCCATGTTGAGGCCCTCGATGCGTTCGTTGAGCTCGTTGCGGGCGGTAAGGAGGATCACTGGTGTGCTGATGTTCCGTTCGCGTAAGCCGCGGACGATGCTGAGTCCGTCCCGCCCCGGCAGCATGATGTCTAGGACGATCGCGTCGAATTCCTGGGTCGTGGCCAGTTCGAATGCGGTGTCTCCGTGATGACAGACTTCTGCGGTAAAGCCTGCCTCTTCCAGGCCCTTCTGCGTGAAGGTAGCAATCTTTTCATGATCTTCGACAACGAGCACTCGCATAGGACGAAGAAAGCCTATCATAGAACTCTGACTGGGCGATGACGGAAACATTACGGCGCGGTAATGATTTTAAACTCAAATTGGGCTGCATGTATGTGCGCCGAAGGCGTGGAGGGGCAGGCTCCTGCCTGCCCGCAAAGTGTGTAGTGGATTCCAGATGCCTCACCTATTCAGCGGTCGCGGGGGACCGCGCCCCTCCACGCGCTGGCGCGCGGTTGTGATGACGTAATAAGCTAGAAAATTGCCGCATTTCACCGTGTTGCATTTTCGGGGCGAATTGCTTACGCTCGCAAACCCTCCGGGATTTCTTAGAACGTGGGGATTTCTAGAACCGCAAAACCTCTTTATGAATCGAAAACTACGCATGGGAATGGTCGGTGGCGGCCGCGGAGCCTTTATTGGCCAGGTCCACCGAATGGCTGCCAATCTGGACGGCAAAATTGAACTCGTTGCCGGAGCATTTTCCTCCGATCCGGAGAAATCCAAGCTTTCCGGAGAAGACTTCTTCCTCGATCCGGAGCGCGTCTACGGCAGCTACCAGGAAATGGCGGAGAAGGAAGCGCAGCGCGAAGACAAGATCGACTTCGTTTCCATCGTGGTTCAGAACTTCCTCCACTTCGATGTCGCCAAGACCTTCATTGAAGCCGGTTTTAACGTGATCTGCGACAAGCCGATGACCCTGACCTACGAGCAGGCAATCGAGCTTCGCGAGATCGTGAACAATTCCGATCAGATCTTTGCCCTGACTCACAATTACACCGGCTATCCAATGGTCAAAGAGGCCAAGCGCATGGTGAAAGACGGTGAGCTTGGACGCATTCTCAAGATCGTCGCCGAATACCCGCAGGGCTATGCGGTGGGTGACGTCGAGGGCGAGGGCCAGGGCAAGATTAACAACTGGCGTTCGGATCCGAAGATTGCCGGTATCTCCAACTGCATGGGCGACATCGGCACGCACGCTCACAACCTGATCCGCTACATCACCGGACTGGAGATCGACGAGATCTGCTCTGATCTGACAGCGTTCATTCCCGGACGTGAGCTCGATGATGACGGCAACAACTTGGTTCGCTTCGAAGGCGGTGCTAAGGGCATCATTCATGCCTCCCAGATTTCCAACGGAGACGAAAACGCTCTCAACATTCGAGTTTACGGCACCAAGGCCTCGCTCGAGTGGCACCAGGAGGATCCCAATGAGCTGATTGTGAAATACGCGAACGCTCCCCGGAAGATCTACCGTCGTGGTAATGATTACATTTCCGAGGAAGCCTCTGGTCACGGCTTCACCCGGACGCCATTCGCTCATCCGGAAGGTTTCATCGAGGCGTTTGCCAATATCTACCTCGCTGCGGCACAGGCCATGGCGGACAAGATCGACGGTAATCCCGCTCCGGAGGGTGGTTATGACTTCCCGGGCGTCGACGATGGTGTTGCCGGGTTGGCCTTCATCAAGGCCGCCGTAGAGAGCTCCGCGTCGGAAGAGAAGTGGTGCAAGTTTCCAGCCGTCTAACGCACCATTTCAGCGTAATGCTTTGCTAGGCAGCCTGCCCGGAAACGGGTAGGCTGTTTTTGCTTTCATGATCCGGTCCCTGTCCGACATCGAAGACTGCGTGAAGAATCCGCTTTGGCGGGAGGAGCCGTTTCGCCTCTTTTTCCCGATCGGTGTCGTGGCCGCCATCTTCGGTTTGGTCCTTTGGCCGCTGCACTACGCCGGCTGGTGGGAAGTCTATCCGGCAATTCAGCATCCGCGGATCCTGATTCTCGGATTCGGTGGGGCGTTCGTCTTCGGATTTCTGGGAACGGCGTGGCCGAGGTTTGTTGAGGCCCCGCCGCTCTCGTTTAGCGGTCTCGCCCTGCTTGCCGCCCTGTGGATCAACGCCCAGTTTGCCTACGCTTACGGCTGGATTCGGCTCGGTGACGGGCTCATGGCGGCGGCTTGTTGTAGCCTGATCTTTTTTCTCGCGATTCGTTTGGTTGGAAAGGGGCGCGATCATCCAACTGCAGCCCTACTGGTTCCGTTTTTGAATCTTGGCATGGTCTCCTGCGTGCTCATCAGTTGGGCGACCGGCGTGGCGGCCGATTCGCCGCAATGGCAGGTGCTCTTTCGGCTACTGGTCTACCAGGGATTTTTGCTGCTTCCATTGTTGGGAGTCGGTTCCTTCTTCTTTCCCAAGTTTTTTGATGCCCATCCGGCGGCATTGAAGCGCCGCGCTTTGGTTCTGTCCTTTGTTGTCGCAGCGATCCTGACCTCATTCTTTCTCGAAGCCTGGGGGATGATGCGAAGCGGCAATGCGCTTCGTTTGGGGGCTTTGCTTGTCTGGGCCTTCGGTGCGGCCCCCATGATCTGGCAGGGGAAAGCACCGGGTACGCGCCCTTGGGGCGTGAGATTGGCGCTGGTGATGATCGCCGTCGGATTCGCGTGCCGCATTGTTTGGCCCTTCCAGGTGTTTGCCTTTGAGCACCTTCTTTTTCTTGGGGGATTCAGCCAAATTATGCTGCTGGTGGCCGATCGCGTGGTCGTCGGGCACAGTGATGGGCATGACTCGGTGAATCCGCGGAGCGTGCGCTGGCGATGGATTGTCTGGTTGATGGTGCTGACAGCGGCGACTCGGGCAACAGCCGACCTCGTTCCTTCCACTCGCGTTTCGCATCATATCTATGCGGCCCTCATGCTGGTGGTGATCCTGGTGCTCTGGTGGGTGGAGAATGCGGATCGGTTGAAGAGGGGGGATGCCAGCGAATGAGCATACACGGTGGACTCTTTCGTTACCTGGCCGATTGCTATCGTGAAAACGGCAGTCGGACCGGGATTTTCAGTCTCAAGGGCTCGCGTGTCCGGCAGGCCCTCGTGGTTGAGGGGCAGGATGTGGTCGTTTCAGAGGCGGTTCTCGAAGGGAACTTCTTTGTGCCCGGCGAAAAGGCCGCCAAACTCGCCAACCAGGCACGCCTGCACGAAAAGGATCGCGATCTCTTTTACGGCTCGGTCTTTCTCATGGGAAAGGTGGAGAACGGAGGCGGGGGACGCCTCGCCTACGCCCCGCTGATCCTCTACTCGGCATCGGTCAGCCAGGTGATAGATGAAGACGGGGCTGAATTCGAGATCGATACCAGTCAACGTCAGCTGAACTATGCTCTTCTGGAGAGCCTCGGCGATGAGGCTTTTCTCAGGCGAATCGAGTCGAGCATTGAGGTGGCCGCCCATACCGAAGGCTGCGTGGGCGAGTTGCGACGTCTGTTCGAAGAATATCTGCCCGACTGCAATGCGAATCGCTTGTTGAGTTATCCAAACTTATTGAGTGACAATGAGCTGAAAAAGGTTTTTACGTCGAATGAAATCGACGAAGGAATGCTGGTGCTGGCTCCTGGAGCCGCTCTTTTCCTGGCAGACAAGTCCACCGAGATGCGCGGTGTGCTCAATGATCTCCAATCGATGGGCTCTCAAGCCGAGGAGCTCTCTTGCCCGGTCGCAGCCGTGGTGGGGCGGGATGTGATACGGATCACCGAGAATTCGGCACCGCGCGAAGAAGGGCATGTGCCGGCCTGTTTGAGTGAAGCCCAGACAAAGATTCTCGACTCGGCGGCCCGGAAACCCCTGACGCTGGCGGTTGGGCCTCCCGGGACGGGCAAATCGTTCACCATCGCGGCCCTGGCGATCGAGGCCATGAGCCGCGGAGAGTCGGTCCTGATCGCTTCGCGAATGGACCACGCCGTGGACGTCGTGGCGGACAAGATTGAAGAAAGTCTCAATCTTGATGGGGTTTGCGTTCGGGCCGGCCGAAAGAACTACTTGCGGGAGCTTAAGGGGTTCCTCGAAAACCTGCTGTCGGGGGCTTTTTCCAGCCTAGGGACAACAGCCAAGGAGATTAAGAAAGCGAACCGCGAGCTTCGGAAGTTCGCGAAGGAGATCCAGAAAACGGAATACGCTCTCGAACGCCGGGCCCAACGGGAAGAGAAGTGGGGCGAGATCCTCTCCGCCGAATCTCCCGGTTGGTTCACTCGCTGGCGCCAGGGGCGGATTCGAAAGCATGCCGCGTCCGATATCCTGGCGGCGCAAGTGGCCGCAACGCTGAGTGGCATGGTGGATATCCGCATTGAGCGTGAGGTGGATCAACTCAAACGGATTCGGGATTATCACCTATGCCAGGCCATGCTCAGGCACCGGAAGACCTTCCAGGCTTTTTCCAAAGGGATTCGAGCCCGGACGTCTCACAAGAAGGAGGAATACTTTGAAGGCGTCAGCTGGAATGCGCTGCTGACGGCCCTGCCGGTCTGGCTGGTCAACCTGAGTGATCTGCACCGGGTCATCCCGATGCAGAAGGAGTTGTTCGACCTGGTGATCATCGACGAAGCCTCACAGTGCGACATTGCGTCGGCGCTGCCGGCCTTGCAGCGGGCGCGACGAGCGGTGATCACCGGCGATCCCAAGCAGTTGCGGCATATTTCGTTTCTGCCCGTGGCCCGGCAGAAGGAGTTCGGGGAGCGACACGGCCTGGATGAGGAGGCCTTGAGCCGGTTTGATTTTCGCAATGTCAGTCTCGTCGACCTGGTCGGAGAGGCGCTTGAGGATCAGGACGCGGTGGTGTTCCTCAATGAGCATTTTCGTAGTCGCCCGGAGATCATCGGTTTCAGCAACCATGAATTCTACGCAGACCGCCTCGCCATCATGACTGGACATCGGGAAGTGGATCGATTCGGAGACGCCGCCAATTCCCTGTATCGGGTGGAGGGCACGCGGAGTGATCAAGGCGTGAACGCCGCAGAGATCGATGCGATCTTTGAACAACTGGAGAGCCTGACCCAGGCAGAAGAACCGGCGCTATCGATCGGGATCCTGTCGCCTTTCCGGGCCCAGGTGGATGCGATCATGAAACGCCTCGAGTCGTCGCTCAGGCTCAATGAATGGATCAGTCGCCACGATTTGCTCGTGGGGACGGCCCATTCTTTCCAGGGAGAGGAGCGGGACGTGATGTTCCTTTCGCTGGCACTCGATAACGAGAGTCCCTCGGCGAGCTTTCGTTTCATGGAGAAGGACGACGTTTTCAATGTCTCCATCACCCGGGCGAGGATTGAGAACCGGATATTCAGCTCCTTCGGATCCGAAGGCCGTTCCAGGGGATTGGTAGGTCGTTACCTCGGATACGTGCAGACGGGTTCCAAGCCGGCAGCAAGGGTCAGCAGGGTTGAGTCCGTGACCCAACCCGGTTTGGTCGAGATGATGGAGGCTCTGGAAGAGCAGGGCTGGGAGGTTGAAGTGGGCTTTGAGCTCGGTGGCTACACCTTGGATGCCTTGTGCCACGCCAAGGGGAGGACAATCGGGATCGACCTGATTGGGTTTCCAGGGCCTTATGCGCCGGCCATGAGTTTGGACCGGTACTTGATGTTGCGGCGCGCCGGGATTGAGTTGTTTCCCGTGAGTTTGCTCGAATGGCAGGATCGGCGTGAGGAGGTGCTGGCAGAGATGACGCGTTGGTTGGGGTAGGGGGCGGATTGCGGTCGCGCAGGAGCGCGACCCTCCACGCACTATCGCGTGGAGCTACGTCAGGGGTTACTTCAAAACAAACCGAAGGTGTGGAGGGGCTGGCTCCTGCCTGCCCGAAATACATGTGGATTCGACTCTTTGAGAGGACTAAACCTTCTCCGAGAATCCGCGCAAGCGTTTGATCACTTCCTCCTTGCCGAGCAACTCCAACACCGGCACGAGATCGGCTCCACCCATAGCGCCCATGACCGCGACACGGCAGGGCATCATGAGAGCTCCCATCTTGGCGCCGATGGATTCAGCAGCAGTTCCGATGGCAGGTTTGATGGCATCGGCATTCCAATCGGATACGCCTTCGAGTCCTGTGATGAGGGCCTGGATCACGTCGGCCATGCCGTCGCGACTGACGACTTTCTCTACGGCGGTATCATCGTATTCTACGGTGTCGGCGAAAATGGTGGCGATCACACCGGGAACTTCGCTGAGGAGTTGGGCCCGCTCACGAGCGAGTTCGAGGGCCGCGGGGACGCGAGCGTCTTCGGTCGGGATGCCGGCCTTTTTGAGGAAGGGGGCGGACGCCGTCGCCAGGTCTTCCGGCGAAAGCTGTTTGAGGTGCTCACCGTTAACCCAAAGGCACTTGTCGTAGTCGAACTTGGAATTGGATTTGTTGATGCCGCTGAGATCGAAGCGTTGCTGGAGTTCTGCAAAGGAGAAAATCTCCTGGTCGTCCTTACCGGACCAGCCGAGCAGGGCCATGTAGTTGTTCACAGCGTCGGGGAGGAAACCGTTCTCCTGGTATTCGTGAATGAGCGCACCCTGGTCGCGCTTGCTCATCTTGGAACCATTCTGGTTCAGGTTGAGTGGGATGTGGGCAAAGGTGGGTGGCTCGACACCGAAGGCTTCGAATAGAGCGAGGTGTTTGGGAGTGTTGGAGAGGTGATCTTCTCCGCGGATCACGTGAGTGATGCCCATCTCGATGTCGTCGACGACATTCACGAAGTGGAAAATGTAACCGCCGTTGGGGCGCTTGATGACGATGTCAGGGTTGGCGGGGACTTCCTGCTTGGTTTCCGGGTCGAAGCGGGTGGAGCCCTGCTCCTTGAGATTCACCGAAACTTCGCCGCAGACCTGGTCATTCACCGTGATGGTTTTATCGGGCACCTTGAAACGAATGGCGCCTTCGTCTTCGTAGACGAGGCCGGCATCTTCGAGCTTGGCGAGGTAACGGTCGTAGATGTCGACTCGTTTGCTCTGACGGTAAGGACCACGATCACCACGGCTCTCATTGCCGCCGAGCGCGGGACCTTCATCCCAATCGAGACCGAGCCACTTGAGCCCGTCGAGAATGACGTTCATCGAGTCATCTGTGCTCCGTTCTGCGTCCGTATCTTCCACACGCAGGATGAACTGGCCGCCGTGGCGCTTGGCGTAAAGCCAATTATACAGGGCGGTGCGGGCACCTCCAATGTGGAGGAAGCCGGTGGGAGACGGGGCAAATCGAGTACGAACGCTCATTGCGGGGAAGGTGCCGCAAAGTGGCTCCGGGTCAAACGGCTAGTCGGCCCGTCCTGGAAAGGTTGAAGAAGAAAATTCTCAATAGTGAGAAGTAATTTTAAAAATAATTCATGGATAGCGCCGATTTGTTTGGTATTTTTTAGAGTTCTGTCCGTTTTGCGGGCTTGGGTGGTTCTTGTTTGTTGATGAGTCGAATTGAAGGGAAAAGTACGGTTGCTGTCATGCAGCCCTATTACCTGCCTTATCTTGCCTACTGGCAGTTGGTAAATTCTTGCGATACTTTCGTTCTGCTTGATGACACCTATCACCGGACCCGCGGATGGATTAACCGGAATCGCATCCTGGTTCAAAATTCAGTTCGGTGGATGACTCTGCCTCTTGCCGGAGGAAGTCAAAATCGGCGCATTCACCAGATCGAGTTATCAGATCATCGGGACTGGAAGTCTCGAACCTTGTCGACCGTAAAGCGGGCCTATTCGAAGTCGCCGTATTTGGACAATGGGGTTGAGTTTCTGGAAACGCTTCTCGAGTTTCCAGATTCAAACTTGGCGTCGTTTCTTGAATATTCGGTCAGGATGACCAGCGCGAGGCTGGGAATCGAAACGCAAATCCGTTCGGTTGCTCGAGAGTATGATCCGTCTCAATTGACTGGTCTCGAGCGAATCGTTGAAATCTGTGAAGTCGAAGAGGCAGCCGTTTATATCAACCCGGTGAGAGGGGCATTCCTCTATGAGCCAGCACCGTTCCGCGAGCGGGATATTGAAGTGAGATTTTTGCAGGCGGATTGGGGCCGGATTAATCTGAAGTCGGAATGTCCGGAAGGCCCGTTTCTATCAATCCTCGATCTCATCATGTGGAATACGCCCGACGAGATCTTTGAATTCCTCGGATCCTACGACCTTCTATGTCATGCCGATCTGTCTGACGAAACCATGGCTGCTATATGAGCAGGAAGAAGGTAGTCATATTCGGCCTGCGAGATACGGCCGAGCTCGCGAATTATTACCTTGAGCATGACTCGGAGTTCGAGGTCGCTGCTTTTACTGCTGACAGGGAGTGGATTGATCGTGAGGAATTTTGCGAAAGAGAGGTCGTCGCATTCGACTCCTTAAGTCAGCGATTTCCTCCGAAAGAGTTCATGCTCTTTGCGCCGATGACTGCCTCGGGAATGAATCGCAATCGGGAACGGGTCTTTCTTGAGGGAAAATCGCAGGGATACGATTTCTGCTCTTATATCAGTTCCCGGGCAACAACTTGCGACAACCCGGTGGGGGAGAATTGCTTCATTCTGGAGGACAACACCATCCAGCCGTTTGTTAAGGTTGGTGACAATGTGGTTCTGTGGAGTGGAAATCACATCGGACATCATTCCGTGATTGGTGATCATGTGTTCGTCTCCTCACATTGCGTGATTTCCGGGCATTGCCACATTGATGACTATTGTTTTCTGGGGGTCAACTCAACCATTCGTGAGCTGACGACCTTAGGGAAAGGGACCTTGCTTTCGATGGGGGCTACTCTGACAAAGCAGTCAACGGAGGAATGGTCGGTTTACCAGGGGAATCCTGCGGTGAGGCGGGCCGAAGTTCCCAGTAACAGGGTGATGTGATCCCACTCATTGGGCGAACAAGATGAGCGTAGTTGAAGAACAAGTTGGGGCAGCCATCGAATCAATCGAGACGCAGGGTTATGCTCGCTTGAAGGGCGTTTACAGCGAGCGCCAGATGGATGAGGCGCTGGAGAGGGTCGAATACTGGAACTCGGCAGGCAGGAGAAGTGAGAAGGAGAAGGTGCCGCGCCTCGATCTGGGGCAGGACCGGGTTTACAACATCCACTCAAAAGAGTCCCTGTTTCTGGAGTTGCTGTTCTCCTCGCGGGAGATCGAGACGATCCTGCACCGCTTTCTCAGCGACCAGTGGTATCGGGCGATTCCCGAAGAGAATCCCAACTACATCATGCGTGGATTTTCGGCGAGGAGCAGTGTCGGACGGCTGCCTTTGCACATCGATTCTTTCATTCCGTTCCAGGGGCCTTACCCAGTCGCAATGCAGGTGATGATTTACCTGGAGGACTCCACCCCAGAAAATGGCTGCTCGGTCGTCGTTCCCGGGTCCCATCAGGAAGCTGAATACTGCACTCAGGATGACTTTGAGAGTGCCGTGCCGGTTCCTGCGAACAAGGGAGATGTCATCATCTGGGACAGCCGACTCTGGCACGGAGCACTTGAGAACAGCAGTGAGAGAAGTCGTTGGAGTCTCATCGCTACATTTTCGAGATGGTGGATGAAGCAGGCTTTCAATATTACCGGCACCTTGCCGGAGGAGATTTATCAAGGGTTATCTGAAAAGGAGAAGGCGATCCTGGGCTTCTGCTCTTTGCCATTCGACAGCGAGGTTGATGGGATTGATGCCAAACAGGGCTATGACTCCCTGGCTGACTCGGTTTCCGCTTATCGTAGATGCGGGGAGGCGGAATAGAAATGATCTGGGAAAAACGCGGATGGGTCTTTGTTCCGGGGGGGGATCAATGGTGGGCGCAAACCCATGCACAGGTTCCTTTCGCGCTTCCAGTGGAAGGCGGCAGGATTCGAGTCTACTTCGGAGCAAGGGACAAAAACAACCAGACGCACACGGGATATCTTGAAGTCGAGGAGAACGATCCGGGCAAGGTTGTTTTCTTGAATCCCGACCCTGTCATGGACCTGGGCAAACCGGGATGTTTTGACAGTAACGGCGTGATGCCGGCGTCGTTGGTGCGAAACGGAGACGGCCGCATTTTTCTGTATTACACCGGATGGAACCGGGGCGGTGATGTGCCTTTCCGGGTCGCCATCGGCAGGGCGGTTAGTTTGGATGGGGGCGTCACTTTCGAGCGGGAATTCGAGGGGCCGATCGTTGATCGGTCGATTCATGAGCCCGTCGCCGCCTCTCAGCCCTGTGTGATTCAAGAGAGTCAGGACTCGTGGAGAATGTATTATCTTTCCTACACTCACTGGGAATCGGTCAGGGGATCGCTTGAGCCATGCTACCGGTTGAAAGTGGTGCACTCCAGCGACGGTCTGAACTGGGAGTTCCCCGGTAATGTTTGCATTGACTACGATGAGAGATCAGACGCGATCTCCACGCCGAGTGTGTGGAAAGATTCTTCGGGTGTTTATCACATGTTGTTCAGCTATAGGAAGTCAGACGGCTATCGCGAAACAAAGCATGCCTCCTATCGAATGGGATATGCTCAATCTGCGGACGGGCTGCAATGGAAGCGTGATGATAGTCAAAGCGGTGTCGAACGTGCAGAAACCGGTTGGGATTCAGAGATGGTTGCCTATCCGAATGTTTTCGAATCGGGAGGAAGAACATACCTTTATTACAATGGGAATGGTTTCGGTGCTTCAGGATTTGGGTTGGCAGAACTGGTGCAGCAATAGGGTTGGTCGATGAATCGTTTTATTATCACATGCCACGGTTGGAGCGGATCAAACTGGCTGGCTCATGTATTGAATCGGAATCCGGATATTTTATGCACACACTCGGCTCGTTGTATTCTTCCGGAAGATCCGGAGATGAATTCGGACGATGAGTTGAAAAAGCACTTACTTGCTCTTCATGCAGGATATGTCTCCCGGGCGGATCGGTCTCTGAATGAAGTTTATTCGGAGATAGAGCAGCTGGGCATGGCGAAAGCCTACGGGAGTGTTCACTACTACCGCATGAGAGACCTGCCGATGCAGTTGGAGAAATACCACGACTGGAAGGGGGCGATCCCCGTGGTCAATCTGGTCAGAAATCCGGTTGCTGTGCTGTTGTCAGGGGCCGGGCACTTCAAAACCCTCTTCACCTACGATCTCAATGAATTGTCGTGGTCGCTGAACCGGTTCCTGAAAACGAACGATGACCGGTGGAGGGTGATGGTGGCGGATTTGGGACTGGAGCCCGGAAAATTGGAACACCTCGCCTTCCTGTGTGCCTGTGCTGTGTCGGAGAGCCTCTGGAAGGACTCACAAGTGGACCCTGCTTCACTTGATCGCCGTTTCTTCGACTTCAAGGGCCACAGGCGCATCGAAGATCTTTTTGAGGTGGGTGAGGATTTTCGGAATCTGATTGGGGCTGTATCGGATCAAGTTCAGGTGAACGAATCCTACCTGGCTGAATGCCGCGATATTGGTGTGATCAATGCCCACGCACGCGGGGAGCAGCCGGCATCACTGGAAGAGCGGTTCAGTATGCTTGAGGGCTGGCAAAAGGACACCCTGATTTATTACCTGGAAAGATACGAATTGGTCGAATTCTATGAATCTCTCGGATATTCTCTCGATTTTCTGGGATCACTTGGAAAGAGGCCGATGGCTTCAGCGCCACAAGCGTCCTCTTGATCTGGAGAAAATCGATCAACTGATCCGGGAAAAGACTGAAATCCTGGAAGAGCCGGAACTTATTTTAGAACCGGTAATCTCGGTGTGCGTGCCGACATTCAATCATGGCAGGTTCATTGAGGAAGCGCTCGACAGCATCTTGATGCAGGAAGTGGCAGTTCCGTTTGAAATTGTGATTGGCGATGACGCTTCCACTGATGGGACTTCACAAATTCTCGATGATTACCAGGCGAGGTTTCCTGAGAAGATCCGTATCTTTCGATCGGTGGAAAACCTGGGGCACCACACTCGGAGTGGGAGCTTGAATGCGACTCGAATCCTCGAAGGAGCGCGTGGCAAATATGTGGCCCTGGTAGAGGGGGATGATTACTGGACTGATCCGAATAAGTTGCAGACCCAATTCGATTTCCTGGAGAAGCCCGAGAACAGCGGACTTGTTGGCTGCTTTCATTTTGCAGAGCTGATCGATGAGGATGGGCAGGTCATTCGGCCGGTGTTTGTCGAACACCCCTGTGATCAGTATGATGCACGCAGAGCATTCGCAGAAGTGAGGAGTTCCTATGCGACTTCCTCATTCTTCTATCGCAAGAAGGCACTGCCGGACTGGTATCGGTTATATACGAATGATATGCACCTCGAGCTCGTCCTCCTGGCCTATGGGGACATCGGCTTGATTCGTCGAAACATGTCAGTCTACCGCGTTCAGGCCGGAGGTGTATGGCAGTCCCTGAGTGGTGATGAGCAAATTGAGGTGATGCTGGATCGTTTCACCTATCTCCAATACCAATCGGCGGTGAGAGAATTGCTCAAAGACAGTTTTGTCTCAGTCGTGGCAGATTACAGCGTCACTCTGCTTGAAGACGAAGCGTCTTCGCCACACTTGAAGAATTTAGCTCAAAGGCAGTTGCTACGTGTTGGGCTTGATGACCCAACACGCGTCTACAAATTGATCGAAGAGGTCGAAACTGCCCGACCGGTCGCTAAGGCTCTGAAAGTGGCTTCAGTTCTTAAGCCTATTTGCCCGGCGCTGAAGTCTTGTTGACTCACCGTTGAAGTCTCTCGGGGGCGATCAAGAATTTGGTTTCTTGAGGAGGTTAAGGTCGTGAATAGACCAATAGAGACTGTGCTTGCCGGTCTGGGTAATCTTCACAAACTTGGCTTCCTTCTCCGGAAACTCGACGACGAGCTTGGCGTTCTTGCCGTCCCGTTGCTTGAGCGGTTTGGTCCAGTTCTGTCCATCAGTGGAGAACTCGATGGTGCAGCCACGAGGGTAATCGCCCTTAGACTTGGCGGCGTCGAGAACGACTCCGACGATCTTCTCGGACTGAGGAAGCTCGAGTTGGATCCACATGCCTTCTTTCATGCTTTCGCCGGTCGTGTAGCGAGATCCCAGGTCACCATCGATCGCGTTTCCGCCGTCCTTTGACTTGTGGCTTGCGGTGACCTTCCACTGGCTGCGGTCGGTGAAGATGTTCGGCACGCTGGCGAAGAGCTCCTCTTCTGTCCAGGGAGTGGTGCGATCGCCGTTGGCTTCGCGAATGTTCTTCACTTCTTCTTCGGTCACAAACCCGAGATCGTTGCCGAAGCTGTTCTTCACATAGGAAAGCACCGAGGCGACCCACTTGTCACCGTTGGAGGCCATGCCGATCATTTCGCCGGGGAAGGTTTGGCCTTCGATCGGTCCGCGCAGTCCGTGAAGCACCACCTTGGGGCCGAGTTCACGGTGACCACCGAGAATCTTAGAATTTACAAATGAGGGGGCGAGGCGGAGATCGTCGCCTCCGGGAATCTGGGTCCCTTTGCCGTCGGTGCCATGACAGGAAAAGCAGAGGGTCTCGTAGATGACCTTGCCGTCCTTGTAGAGAGTGAGCTGCTCCGGTGAGAGTTTCTGGGGCGCGGCCTGGCCTCCCTTGAGCATCTGGGATCCGATCGCATTGACGCCGTCACTCGAACTCAGCTTCACGGTTTCAGCTGTGAATTCCTTGTGATCCGGGAAATTGAGGAACCTCGCCGTGAGCATGGACTGGATCACGACCTCGGGATCGGAGTCTTTCGCCATGGCCTTGAAATCGGTTTCGAGGTCCTGCTGCCCGCCTTTGAAAAGAGTCTCTCCTGCGCGAATAGCAGCGCGACGAACGGAAGCGTGTTCATCGGAGAGCTTTTCACGGAGAAACTCAGGAGTGAGTGTCCCGAGGCCTTCCAGCGTCCAGATCGCGTGCATGCGAGCGAGGTCGCTGTCGCTTTCGCGGGCGATCTTTTCGAGAGCGGGGGAGACCGACTTGTCGCCGTGCAGGATGAGGAGCTTCTGTGCATTGTCACGCCACCAGCCGTTGGAGTGCTCGAGATGAGCCACGAGCTGCTGAGGCGTTTCGTCCAGCATGTTCGGCCGCGGTCCGGGCTCGTAGTCGTCGTGGACGAGGCGGTAAATGCGACCGCGCTGAATGTTCTTGGCAAAGCCGTAGTCGTCGATCACACCGCGCAGGTAGCTGCCGGGCTTGGTCCAGTTGCCCTGCTGGATGATGCCGCGATACATATCGACAATATAGAGGGTTCCGTCAGGGCCAGTCTGGGTGTGAACGGCACGGAAGTTCGGATCGGTGGAACGAATGAACTCGCGACCGGGATCGGCGTTGCTCAGGTAGGTGATCCCGTCGCGAACTTCGACCTTGGAGCGGCGGATGAGTCGGCCTACGGGCTCGGAGAAGAAGAGTTGGCCTTTCAACTCTTCAGGGAGACGGTCTCCGCGAAAGATGCCTTCACCACAGGTGGCGGTGAAGTGATTGAGCGTCTTGTCCTCGGGACGAAAACGCTTCGGTCCGCCCTGCACGTCAGGAATGCCAACCAGCGGAAGCACCTCCCGGTAGTTGACGGGGAACTGGTCGGAAACATTGAAAGCGCCGTATACGATTGGCTGCTGGAAGTTTAAAGGGCCGCGCTCTCCGCCGGCGTTCACGAACCAGGGCTTTCCGTGATCGTCCTGGCAAAGCCCCCATTGTCCGCCATTCGGAGCGGTGGATTCCTTGTGAGCGAGGCCGTCGGGATTGTGGCGCAGTCGAAACGCGTTGTAGGTGGTGTAAATCCAGTTATCCATCGACCAGATCAGGCCGCTGGGCTGATGCTCCATATTCCCGCCGCGAGGACCGCCTTCAAACCAGAGGGTCTTCTCGTCGGACACGCCATCGCCGTCAGTATCCCGATACCAGTAGATATCGAGCGTGTTGGTCTCGTTGATGAGGGCTCCGTCATGGAGGGGAAGCACCATGCGGGGAAGCAAGAGGTTGTCTGCAAAGATGGTGTGCTTGTCCATCTTACCGTCGCCGTTGGTGTCTTCATGAAGGGAAACGCGACCTCTGCTTTCCTGTTCGCCGGTAGCGTCCGCGTCCTGCATGTAGGTGCTCATTTCGACGACATACATGCGACCGTTTCCGTCAAAGGCGCAGGCAACGGGTTCGGTGATCTGTGGTTCAGTCAGGACCGGCTCGAGGCGGTATCCTTCCGGAAGCTCGAATGTCGCGAGACTCTCTTCGACTGAGAGGTAGGGAAGGGTGCCGGTGGGCTCATAAACCTGCACATCAGTCGCGAAAAGGGCGGTTGCAGAGGTGGCGGAAAGTAGGAGGGAAAGTGGGAGAGCTTTCATGGGTATCGTCTAAATTAAAGCGCCGCTGTGGAGGGGCTTCGGAGTGGGAGCGGTGAACCTACGACCGAAGAAGTGATCTAAAACCGCATATTGCGTGGAAAATCTTGCGATTTGCGCCAAGTGTGGCGTGATTCCGCAGAATTTGAGCACTCGTAAGTTTGGGTTCTGGGATAGAAGGTATGATCCTCTTTAAAGATGACCTCAAAATCCTTGATTCTACTGATTGCTCTTGTTTTCTGCGCCATTGTCAGCCGTGCGGAGTCTCCCAATATCATTCTGATCCTGACTGATGATCAGGGTTGGAGCCAGCGTTCAGGGTTGATGGATCCAGAGGTCGCGGATTCCGGTTCAGACTATCTTGAGACACCGGCGATGGACCGGATCGCGAATGAGGGAATGCGGTTTACCAGTGGCTATTCCCCGGCTCCGCTCTGCACCCCGACCCGACGCAGCATTCTTTGCGGGACCAGCGCGGCTCGTTCGGGATCTGAATTTGAGAGTGTCTGGGTTCCGGCCGATCACCTGACAATCCCGAGGGCCCTGAAGAAAGCGAATGCGAACTACCAGTGCGCGCACTTCGGTAAATGGGGGGAGAAGATGATCTCATCTCCCGAGGAATGCGGCTACGACGTCAGTGATGGTCACACCGGAAATGTTACCGGTGGAATGGCTGACAAGATGGAGCCTGCCCATATTGTTGATGACCCTAAGCGGACTGATTCGGTGACGGACCGTACCATTGATTTCATGCGCCAGCAGGCAAAAGCGGGGAAGCCCTTCTACGCGCAGGTGAGCTATTACGCGGTCCACCTCAGGATCGAGTTGGTGGAGGCATCGCTGAAGAAGTACCAGGATAAAGGGGCTCCGGACCGCGCGTATTCGCCCGGTTGGGCCGGAATGCTCGAGGAGATGGACACTGCGATCGGGCGGATTCTCGATGAGGTCGATGCACTGGGCATTTCTGAAAACACCTACGTCATTTTCACCACGGACAACGGTGGACGCGGAGTGGTGCCCGGCGGTGATCCGGAGAGTGCGGCGCCAAACGTGCCTTTGTCAGGGGCGAAACACTCGTTGCTGGAAGGCGGCATTCGTGTGCCATTTCTGGTTCGTGGTCCTTCCATTGAGGCAGGTTCGGTTTGCCGGGTTCCCGTAGTCGGGTACGACTTCCTGCCGACTTTCTATGAACTGGCGGGAGGCGCCGGTGAGCTGTCCGGGGATGTGGATGGTGGCAGTTTTGCTTCGTTGCTGGAAAAGCCGGAAGCAGGTCCGGTGAAACGTGCCGTAGAGGGAATCGTGTTTTCCCGCCCACGGCAGGGAAACGCTGCAATTCGAGAAGGTAACTGGAAGCTTCTGGCTGAAATCAATAGCGAACGCCAGATCCGGTCCGTCCAGCTTTTCAACGTAAACAAGGATATTGCCGAGTCGAAGGACTTATCCTCGAAACAACAAGAGAAGACGAAAGAATTAAGGAGCCGGCTGGAAGCTTTTCTCGAGTCTCATGAGGATCCGTCACCGACGATGAAAAAGCGCAAGGGCCCCTAGGGTTTAGTGAACGGTCTCCGAGATGAAGTTTGCGGGCGCTCCACTCCCAATGGGCTTTTTTTGGCCGAACCATCTAGCGCATACAGGTGGAGAGGAACGTTTGCGCGGAAGTTCTCGACTCATACCTTAGACGCGTGGCATCATAGCCCGCTCGATACCAGAATGAAAAAGATCTCACGTCGTAATATGGTCAAAGGGACTGCTGCAGCCGCAGCGGCCTGGAATTTTCAAGTTGTTCCCAGCCGGGTGTTCGGTGCGAACTCCAAGTTAACCCTCGGAGCCATTGGCACAGGCGGTAAAGGCGTCGCAGACATTCAGGGCTGTGATGATGCCGGCTTTGAAATCGTATCCCTTTGTGATGTGGTCGACGTCGCTCAGTATCCAAATGTTGAGGGTCGTCTAGAGAAGCTTGTCGGCACACGCGCCAAGTATCCGGACGCTTCTTTCTACATGGACTGGCGCGAGATGATCGCCAGTGAAGGTGACAAAATCGATGCTGTCACGATTTCTGCTCCCGACCACGTCCACGCGCACCCTGCCATTGCTGCGATGCGTGCGGGCAAGCATGTCTACTGTCAGAAGCCTCTTTCTCACAGCGTCTGGGAAGCTCGCGCCATGGCCAAGGTGGCTGCCGAAACCGGTGTGGTGACTCAGATGGGTAACCAGGCTCATGCGAACGATCACATGCGCCGCTGCGTTGAGCTGATTCAGGCCGGCATCATCGGTGATGTTCGTCAGGTTCACGTCTGGACCAATCGTCCGATCTGGCCGCAGGGCATCCCCGAATACCCAGAGGCGGAGCCAGTGCCGAAGCACATCGACTGGGACCTCTGGCTTGGACCAACCGAAGGGGTCGAATTCAGCACGAAGATTTTGCCTTTCAATTGGCGCGGTTACTGGGAATTTGGTACCGGTGCCCTCGGTGACATGGCTTGCCACATCATGGACATGAGCTACTGGGCTGCTGATCTCGGGGCTCCGACCAGTGTGGAAGCGATCAGCGCCGATGGGCGTGGTGCCATGAGTGATATTTCTCCGCCAACCTGGTCGACGATCACTTACAAGTTCATGGATCGAGGCGACAAGCCTCCGATTAAATACGTCTGGTATGACGGCTACAAGGACGCTGTGTTTAATCCTGACAAGTGGGCGCTCGAAAGCTCGGTCGATCCGTCAAAGAGACCCCAGGAGCGCAACTTGCCGCCGGACAGCATTCTTTCTGGTCAGGGACCCAACGATGGCAACAGCTATGGTTGCGTTGTCATCGGGGATGACAATGCTCGTCTCTACTTTGATCGCAGCAAAGACACCTGGATCGTGAAGCCTGGCAGTCGCCTCGACGGCTTCGAGGTTGAGCAGACGATTCCGCGTGCGCGTGATCAGGATCCTTACAAAGAGTTCTACGATGCGATCGTGGCGGGTGATCCTAAGGGAGCCCTTTCCAACATGCACCACTCCGGTCCGTTCACCGAGATGGTTCTGCTGGGTAACCTGGCGGTTCGCCTCAACAAGGAAGTCGAATGGGATGCGGATACGCTCAGTTCTCCGAACTGCCCCGAAGCGGATGGCTTGGTTCGCCGTCCTTACCGCAAGGGTTGGGAACTTGATGTCGAGGTTTGAGTCCTCACTCAGAAACCTCTTTTTGATGATGGCGCACCTCAATCGAGGTGCGTCATTTCGTATAGGGCAACGTCATCGATCTTACCGTCACTGGCGGCCTGAAACGCCTTGATGTGGTCGGTTTCCATGTGGTCCTGCCAGAGCTCTCGGGATTCCCAGTTCTCATAGAAGAGAAAGTGGTTGGGATTTTCGTTGTCCTCGTGGAGGTCGTATTGAAGGCAGCCCGCTTCCTCCAGGGTGGGAGGGATCAAACCCTGGAGTCCGGCCAGGATTTCTTCGCGGTGTTCAGGATTGACTCGAATGTCGGCGACGATAGTAAGTTTTGGCATAGTGAGGTCTGAGATACCCGAGGTGCGAAAAGCGTTCAAGGTGATTCGGGGCGGGAAGTGAGACAGAACCTGAGACAAAGGGGTGCGCGATCAGGCATACTTTTCGCCGGCGCAGTATCTTGCTTCATCAGATGTAGCCCCGTATGCTCGCGGCTCTACTATGATGAAAGAAGTCCCCCGAATCATCACTGCAGCGGTGGCTGCAGTCTTCCTCATTTCGCCAATTACGGCCGCGGATGTGGAGTCCCCTTACGCCAAAGACAAAGGCGGAACGGAAGCTCAGTATGTTCGCGTGATCCTTGCCGGTGAAAAACGCACGCTGACGCTGGCCGAGGTCGAAGTCTTCAGTAACGGCAAGAACATCGCGCCTGGAGGCAAAGCCTCTCAGATCAGTACCGCTAGCGGCGGCGAGGCAAGCCGTGCCATCGACGGCAACAAGAGTCCAGCCTACAATGATAAAGGGCAAACCCATACCGCTCAGAACATCAAGAATCCCTGGTGGGAGCTCGATCTTGGCTCGGAGAAGCCGATCGGATCAGTCAGCATCTGGAACCGGGGTGATGGTAGCCTCGGGCAGCGTCTCGACGGTTTCACGCTTCAACTGCTCGACTCCGAGCGACGCGTGCTTTTTGAGAAGCTGACGATTGGAGCCCCGAAGTCCTCCTTCCATATTCAGACGGTTGCCAAGGGCAAGAGTACTTTTCTGGAGGCCAGCGGAAAGGCTTCTACAGGAACGGATTGGAAGAAGAGTGAAAAGCCGACCTATCAGGAACTGAGTTCCCATCCTCCGGTAGAGGTTCCGGCGGATCACAAGGATCCTAAGCCGTTCGCCTTTCAGAAGGGAGACACGTTCGCCCTGGTCGGCAATGCGCTGGGAGAGCGCTTTCAGCATGAAGGCCACTTCGAAACCGCGCTGCAACAGCGCCTTCCCAACCTGGAGCTGGTGGTGCGGAATATGTCCGTGGCCGGTGACCGTGTCGGCAGCTTTCCTCGTTCAAAGAACTTTTCTCCCATCGACGCCTACCTCCAGCATGTCGGCGCGGATGTGATCGGGTGTTTCTTTGGTTACAACGAGTCCTTTGACGAAACGCCGGAGGAGTTCACCCAGCAGTACGTCGAGTTTGTGCAGCAACTCCGCAGCTACCAGCCGAATGGCGAAAGCTTTCCCCGAATCGTGCTTTTCAGCCCGATCGCTCACGAGAATCTCAAGAATCCGAACCTGCCCAACGGCAAGCAGAACAACAAGCGCCTCGCCACCTATACGGAAGCGATTCGTGCTGCTGCGAAGAAGTCCGGCGTGGCCTTTGTTGATCTCTTCAATACCAGCCAGGAACTCTACGCGTCTAATGACGAGCCTCTCACCATCAATGGAATTCATCTTAATGACCTCGGGCAAAAGCTGGTTTCCGGAGTCGTTGCCGACGCGCTTGCGGGAGAGGGTAGCCCAGTGGAAGCCGCTTCCTACGAAACGATTCGCGATGCGGTGAAGGACAAGAACTGGAACTGGTTCAACCGCTACCGTGCGGTCGACGGAAACGACATCTGGGGTTCCCGCGCCGGACTGAAGTTTGTCGACGGTCAGACCAATGCGGAAGTGCTTCAGCACGAACTGGCCATGCTCGACGTGATGAGCGCCAACCGCGACGCTGCTATCTGGGCCGCAGCCCAGGGCAAGGATCACACGGTCAGTGACGGCAACGTGCCTCCGGCGGTTCCGGTGGTCTCCAATGTGGGCGGTGGCTCACAGAGTTCCAACGCGACCAAGGAAGGTTCGCTCGACTATCTCAGTGGTGAAGACGGCATTGCCAAGATGACCCTTCCTGAGGGTTACGAGGTCAACCTTTTCGCTGACGAAGCGATGTTCCCGGAAATGGTGAATCCCGTGCAGATGCAGGTGGATACCAAGGGCCGCCTCTGGGCCGCCGTTTGGCCGACCTATCCTAAATGGGAACCGCTCCAGGAAATGAAGGATGCACTTGTCATCCTCGAAGACACCGATGGCGATGGCGTGGCCGACAAGTGCAAAGAGTTCGCCCGCGTCCACAACCCGCTAGGATTTGAGTTCTGGAACGGCGGGGTGCTCGTCACTTCCCAGCCGGACTTGATCTTTCTCAAGGACACCGATGGGGACGACGTCGCCGACTACCGCGAGGTCATCCTGAATGGTTTCGGATCCTCCGACACCCACCACACCGCCAATAACCTGATCTACGGTCCTGACGGCCACATCTACTGGCAGAGCGGTGTGTTCCTTCAGCACAATCACGAGCATCCGTGGGGCGCGTCACTCAAGACGGGTAACTCCGCCATGTTCCGCTGGGATCCCCGACGCTTTACGATCGCACTGCACGCCAATAACAGCCCGAACCCTCATGGCATCGCTTTCGATGAGTGGGGCTATCATTACGCCAACGACGGAACAGGAGGTCGCAGCTACCAGGTGCGTCCCGATGGCGAGGGATTCAAAATGCACATGCTGTTGACCAAGGAAGTGCGTCCCGTGGCGGCGGATGCGATCGTTTCATCCTCGCATTTCCCGGATGACATCCAGCAGAATTTCCTTGTCGCCAACACGATTGGTTTCCTGGGTCTGAAGAACTACAAGCTCAATCGTGACGGGTTTACCCGCACTGAAGTGCAGCAGAACAAGGACAAGAAGAGCGGCAAGACGACCAAGAAGGAAGTGACCGTGGAACATGCGGTGGGTGAAGTCTGGGGCACTCCGGAAGAGCCGCTGCTGGTTTCCACGGATGGCAACTTCCGTCCCACCGATGCGGTGTTCGGCGAAGATGGTGCACTTTATGTATCGGACTGGTGCAACGTGATCATCGGGCACATGCAGCACAATATCCGCGACCCCAATCGCGACAAGCTGCACGGTCGCATCTACCGCATCAGCTACCCATCCCGTCCGCTCCAGGAGCCCGTTGCTATTGACGGAGAGTCCGAGGCGGCGCTGATGAAGAACCTCGAGCATCCGGTCGATGGCGTGCGTCACCGTACCCGGGTTGAGCTTTCCGAGCGCGACAGCAAGAAGGTGATCGCGGCTGCGGAGGAATGGGTGGCAACCCTCGATCCGAAGAATCCGGATCATGCCCGACACCTGCTCGAAGCGCTCTGGGTTCACCAGCAGCACAATGTCAGGAATCGTGAATTGCTCGACACCGTGCTTGGCTCACCCGTGGAACACGCCCGGATTGCGGCTGCCACGGTGAAGCATCACTGGGATGTGGCCGATCCAGCGCTCGGAGCTCAAGAGATCGAAGAGCAAAAGGAGATGGAAGTTGAAGCGGGTGGCCTCATTTCCAACGAGGGCGGCGTCAGCAAGTGGCGTGTGAATACCCTCGTGGAGCAGCTGCGCTACGATGTGAAGGAAATGACGGTCAAGGCCGGTCAGAAGATGCACATCGAATTCAACAATCCGGATGCGCTGCCGCACAACCTGGTTATCACCAAGCCGGGCACCGCGACTGAGGTGGCCAATGCCGCCATCGCCATGGGTGCCGACGGTTTTGCCGCTCAGTTCATTCCAGAGTCATCCGATATCATCGCTCACACCGATATGATCGACGGCCAGACTTCGACCGAGCTCGAGTTTGACGTGCCGAGCGAGCCGGGTGACTACGAATTTGTCTGCACCTTCCCGGGGCACGCGCTGATCATGCGTGGTATTTTGAAGGTCACGGAGTGATCGCTATGTATGGTGCATCCGTCGGCCTTGGTCGGCGGATGTCATTTAGCGCAAAAGCGGTCGTGACGACCTCGTGGCAATCTGTCTAGGATTCGCCATGAAAGTTGCGGTTACTTGTGTTTCTCTTCTCCTGTTGAGTTCCTCTCTCTTTGCCCAAAAGGGGAGCTATCCTCCGGCCATCGAAGGGGCCGAGGAGATGGTATACAAGAATGCGAGCGATACGGATTTGAAGCTGTGGATGTTCAAACCGGAAGGCTGGCAACCCGGAGATAATCGTCCTGCGATTGTATTTTTCTTTGGTGGTGGGTGGAGTGCTGGATCGCCGACCCAGTTCGTTCCGCAATCCGAGTATCTTGCGAAGCGCGGCATGATTGCTTTCGTTGCAGACTATCGGGTGAAATCGAGGCAGGGAGTCCAAGCGAAAGACTGTGTTCAGGATGCTCGTGACGCCATTGCTTATGTGCGAACGAATGCGGCAGAACTCGGAGTGGATCCTAATCGTATCGCTTCCGGTGGTGGGAGTGCCGGAGGCCATCTTGCCGCCTGTGTTGGAGTTTTGAAGGTAGATGCAGGCTCAAAGGCGAACGCGATGGCTCTGTTTAACCCGGCTGTGATTCTCGCCCCCATTGAAGGGATGAAGTGGGACGGACCAGACCGTTCTGCCGGATTGAAGGAACGGATGGGCGTCGATCCAATCGAGTTATCGCCCTATCACCACATCAACAATAACGCGCCTCCATGTGTCATTTTCCATGGTACTAAAGATCCCACCGTGCCATTCAAGACTGTCGAACTTTTCACCGAAAGAATGGGCGAAGTCGGTGTGGATTGCACCCTCAACGGTTACGAAGGTGAAGGGCACGGATTTTTCAATGCCAGCCGGAAGGGATCTGGCGGAAAAGAACCCGCCTTTCCGAAGACTTTGAAGCAGTTGGATGCGTTCTTTGTCGAACTCGGTTGGCTTGAGTGATCGGAGTTCGATTCTCCAGTGAGGTAATTCTACTGACTGGTCAGAAGCGCGGAACCAAAGTTTCTGCTGAATCGCTGACACCAGATCGAAATGACTCCGTATTCTGAGAGATCAAGGTCAGATTCGAGAGTGTAGCTTTGGTTGCCGATATTGCCTTTGAGTTTACCGAGGCGAATGAACTCCCCGTTGGCGACCGTGTTTTTAACTGTCTTGTTGTCGGTTGAGCTGGTTTTGATGGCGTAGACGTAGAGATCGGGCCCATTGGAGACTTCGAAGTCCGTGAAAGTAACGTTCTGCGAGCCGTCGACTTGGCTGAGAAACACGTTTCCAGAGATAGTGTAGGTGCTATCACCCTGTTCGAAGGCGCCCTTTCCGAGTATCTGCTGCGGTAATTCGTTGTCGGTGGTAATTTCCGAGGAATCAGAGATCAGGTTGGATACCGCATCCGGAATCTCTTCGTTAACTTCCTTGTTAGTGAACAGAGCCTGGATGCCGAAGAACCCGAAGGCAAGCCAGCCGAAGAGGCCGACGGCGAGTAGAGAGAGTAGGATTTTGATGGGGCTTTTCATGGGAGCCTTTCAGAAAGTTACGCGCACTGCAGTGAGGGCGCCCACTTTGAATGACGCTGAACCTCGGTTGAGCTTACTTTGTTCTGTTTAGCGGCGTCGCAGTCCTCGCCTTTGCGATTGATAACTGGAATAATCTCAAACGTAAACAGGCCAGCTATGGGGTATGGTTTTTGGTAGCGATCTTCAGCCACCATTCTGATAGTAGATCATCGTCACCTGGTGAACATTTATGAAGATCCGCTTTCCTTTAATTCTTGCTGTAGCTGTTGCTTCAGCGCTTCAACTCTCCGCCGCCGATGTCCCCAACGTCGTGATCCTTTATGCGGATGACATGGGAGTCGCTGACGTTTCCTACGGGAACGCCGAAGCAAAAATTCAAACGCCGAATCTGGATCGGCTTGCCGCGCAGGGCATGACATTCACCGACGGACACAGTTCTTCCGGCATTTGTACGCCGAGTCGCTTTGCTCTCCTGACCGGACAGCATCACTGGCGTCGGTTTCACGGGATTGTGGGAGCTTTTGGGGGGACCGTTTTCGAAGATGATGATTTCACGATCGCCAAGATGTTCCAGAGCAAGGGCTACAACACCGGCGCTTTCGGTAAATGGCACCTCGGCTGGGACTTCGATGCGATCCGCGAGGAAGGGCGCAAGGCAGGAGACCCCGATCCCGAGGCCTATGACTGGACCAAGCCGTTCCCGGACGGCCCGCTGGAGCAGGGTTTCGATTACTACTGGGGGGACGGAACGATTAACTTCCCGCCGTATTGCTGGATCGAGAATGATCGTTTCGTGACCATTCCCACGCGCCCGGTGATCAAGTCCGAGCCTCTCGCGGGTGCCGGATCGTTTCGTCCCGGCCCCATGGCGGAGAGTTGGAATCCTTACGATATCCTACCGACCATTACCGATAAAACCGTGGAGTGGTTGGAGAAGCAATCGGCGGACAAGCCCTTCTTTGCTTACCTCGCCTTCAACTCACCGCATTATCCCATCGTCCCGAATGAGGAGTTTCACGGCAAATCAAAGGCCGGCTACTACGGGGACTTTGTGATCGAGACCGATGCCCAGGTCGGCAAGGTGCTCGACGCGCTGGATAAAGCGGGCGTGGCCGACAACACCATCGTCATTTTCACGGCTGACAACGGAGCCGAGACGGCCGCTTTTGACCGCCTCCAGGAATTTGATCAGTGGAGTTCTGGTGAATTCCGTGGCGTGAAGCGCGACATCTATGAAGGCGGACACCGGGTGCCCTTCATCGTGCGCTGGCCTGCCCAGGTTGAGGCAGGCGCTGTTTCTGACGAAGTGGTGAGCCAGGTCGACTTCGCCGCGACCTTTGCGAAGCTGGTGGGGCATGAACTCACCAACGAGGAAGCGATCGACAGCTACAACCTGCTGCCGGTTCTCAAAGGGGAGGACTACAAAAAGCCGCTCCGCACCGCCACGGTCCAGAATACCAATGCCGGAAAGTATGCTTTGAGGCAGGGCGACTGGGTTCTGATTAATGCCGCGTCCGGCGCCTCGAAGAAAGAGGGCGCCGACTATCTCGAATACTTTGGCCTGACCGGCTTCGGTAAGGATCGCGATGGGCTTCTCTTTAATCTCAAGGAAGACCCTCGCCAGTCCAAGGACCTCTCAGCCGAGCATCCCGAGAAGGTAGAGCAGATGCGCGCGCTGCTGAAACGTTACATTGACGGTGAACGTTGCGCTCCGGAGCGAGATTGAGGGTTGGCACTGATGAGCGGAAGGGGGATCTCCTGACGCTGGCGAAAAAGCTTCCCTTCGTCCAAGAGTCGGCCCTAGGATCCGGCCGTGAAATCACTTCTTCCTACCGCCACACTTTGTCTCCTTCTGTTCTCTGTCATCGGTCAATCGGCTGATGAGAAACGTCCCAATATCCTCTTCATCTACACCGATGATCAGTCTCACCGCACGGTGAGCTGCTACGAGGAAGCCTATCCCTGGGTTAACACGCCAAACATCGACGCGCTTGCCGCCGAGGGCGTGCGGTTCACTCATGCTTACGTCGGCACCTGGTGCATGCCATCACGGACCACGATGCTGACCGGACATCATCAGCATGGTGTTGAATCGATGCGGATGGAGGGGCAGTATCCCGGGAGTGTTTACGATCCGGAGCTGTGCCCGTTCTGGCCTCGGGTCTTGCGTGAGAACGGATTCACCACCGCCCAGATTGGCAAATGGCACACCGGGATCGACAGCGGTTACGGACGGGATTGGGATCACCAGATCGTATGGAGTCGTCCCAAGTATCCGGAGAACGCCGGCAACTATTTCGACGATCAGACCATTGAGGTGGATGGTGTGAAACAGCAAATCTCGGGTTATACCACCGATTGGTACACGGATCGGGCGGTCGATTTCATTGAAGGCAAGAACCGCAAGGCGGACGCGCCCTGGTATTTGTGGCTGTGTTATGGCGCGGTGCACGGGCCTTTCACTCCGGCGGAGCGTCACCAGGCCTCCTATCCCGATGCCAAGGTGCCGGTGCCGGAGGACATTTACCCGGATTCACCGCTGCGTGCGGACAAACCGAAGTATGTGCAGGAGCGCAGTCGCTGGCATCAGAATCCGGAAGGCTTTGCTGAACTGGACTCCGGCGTGCAGCAGCGCACGGTCAAGAATGCGCCCATTCACGGCAACACACTGCAGGACTGGGTGCGTCAGTATCACCAGGGCGTGCTCGCAATTGATGATGCGGTGGGACGCCTGCGCAAGGTGCTGGAGGCAACGGGCCAGCTTGAGAACACCCTGATCGTCTTTGCTGCGGACCAGGGCATTGCCTGGGGGCAGAAAGGCTTCCAGCAGAAGATTGCTCCCTACGATGCCAACATCCGTGGCCCGCTCATCATGAGCCTGCCCGGCAAGATCGCGGCTGGTGGGGTCTGCCCGACTCCGGTGGGAGGCACCGATCTGCCGCCGACTTTCTTTTCGCTGGTCGATCTGCCCTTGCCCTGGGAAATGCACGGCCACGACCTGACTCCCTTGCTCGAGAATCCATCGGGCGATTGGGAGCATCCGGTTCTGACCGTGTTAACCGGTGAGAAATACGGCTCGGATACCGATGTCATTCCCACCGATCCGGAGATTCTCTACAAGACCGCCAGCGTCCCGTGGTGGGTTTCCCTGATGGAGGGGCGGCACAAGTACATTCGCACCCTCATTGAAGGGGAAGTAGAAGAACTCTACGACCTCGAGAACGATCCCGAGGAGTTGGTGAACCTGGCCTTCAAACCCGAGTATCAGGAAATGCTGAAGCAGATGCGAGCGGACACCATCGCCGAGCTGATCAGGACCGAAGCCGGCTTTGCGGAGTCGATGCCAGCGATGGCGACGGAAAAGTAGAGAGGGGCCGAGTGCCCTGATCTCTTGAGTGGATTTTGGCAGGGCTTCGCGTAGCCTTGCGCCATGGATATCATCGAAGCGATCCGCGGTCGGGCCTCGACTCGTGCCTTTCTCGAGAAACCCGTGGCCCGGGAAACGATTGAAGCGGTTCTCGAAGCGGCGCGTTGGGCTCCTTCAGGTGGTAACACGCAGCCCTGGGAAGTCGCTGTTGTATCAGGCGAACTCAAACAGCAGATCGGAGATCGCATGGTGGAGGCGCTCCGGTCCGGAGACAAAGGGAACGCGGACTATCAATACTACGCCCATCGTTTCCCAGAGCCCTACCGCACCCGCCGGTTCGTCTGCGGCATGGCGCTATACGACGCACTCGGAATTGAGCGATCTGACAAGGAGGGACGAGCTGCCCAGTGGGAAAAGAACTACCACGGCTTCGATGCGCCGGTGGAACTCTATTTCTTCGTCGACGAGGCGCTGGAACAGGGTTCGTGGGTGGACTGCGGCATGTTCATTCAGAACGTGATGCTGGCCGCTCGCGGCTTTGATCTGGAGACCTGCCCCCAGGCTGCCCTGGCGGAATACCCTGACATTGTGCGTGAGTCTCTCGGGCTGCCGCAGGAGAAGAAGCTCATCTGTGGCGTTGCGCTGGGTTATCCCGAGCGCGAGGCGCCGGTGAACAATTACCGCACTGAGCGAGCTGAGGTGGAGGAGTTCACGAAGTGGTATGGGGTGTAGTTAAAACAAGACAGGGGAGTCTCACCAACCATTCAACTCAGCAATGCGGCCAAGAATGCCAATGCCGTATTTGCCCTGGCGGTTGCCGCCGTTCTCGATGTATTTCTTCACCAGCGGGAGGGCGGGTTCACCCATCCAGTCGAGTACGTTGTGCAGCATGTCCTCGTTTTTGCAGCCGTTCATGAGCATGTCGTCGAGGGTGGCGAGAGCCTGCTCGGATTGGCCGAGTTTGATGAGTGTCCAGGCGGCCATCATGCGAATTTCGTCTTCGCTGTCCTCAAGGGCGGCTGTGAGGGTGTCAGCAGCGGCGGCGGCGTCCTCTTCCAGCAGGTGAAGACCGACGATGCCCCACCAGCGAAGACCTTCGTCCTTTTCTTCCTGGGCACTAACAAAGGCCCCAAGGCTGGTCTTGTCACGAGCGAGGGCCACGTCAGCGGCGTCGAGATAGGTGGCAAGCGGGTAGAGCTTTTCGTCACGCACCATGTCGTAGATGGTGAGTCCGTTGGCTTCGGCACGGCGCACCCGCATCTGTTCAGGCAGGAGGCCGGAGTCGTAGAGTTCGAGTTGCTTCTGGCGAAGCGCCGCCTTGAGCTCGTTGATCTTCTCCTGGTGCTCGGGGGCATCGATCAGGTTGTGGACGTTGTCGAAGTCGGTTTCGTTGTCATAGAACTCCTCGGAGACCCGGGGCTCAAAGAAACGGCCGGTGACCTCGTCGGTCTTGCCTTCACGGTGGTGCTGCTCCCAGGCCGGGGTGGCTTCGGCTTTCCAGAGGTAGGCGAGGTGCTGCCCGGCGGGAGCGTAGGGCACGTAGTTCTTGTGGTAGGAGTAGCGCTTGTCACGCATCACGCGGACGCAGTCGACGCGTTCATCGGCGCGCTCACGGAAACCGAGGTGATACTCCGGCTCTTCCTCGATACCGTCGCCGAGGAAGACGGTGCCCTGGAAGGAGTCAGGAATCTCAGCACCGGCGAGGCTGAGCCAGGTCTTGGGCATGTCAACGAAGCTGACGAGACGATCGATCACGGCCCCGGGTTCATCGGCCGGGTAGAGGTGCTTGAACTTCTCGGGGATGCGAACCACCAGCGGGCAGTGAATTCCGCTGGAGTATACGAAGCGCTTGCTCCGGGCGAGCACGCCACCGTGGTCGGAGCAGTAAATCACGATGGTGTCGTCAGCGAGACCATCCTTTTCGAGTTCGGCAAGGCACTGGCCGACTTTCTCGTCCATGTTTTCCACGGCATCGGCGTACTTGGCGTAGGTTTTGCGGATCTCCGGTAGGTCGGGGTGATAGGAAAACAGCTTCATCTTGGCGGGATCGTTGCGGGTGTTCTCGTTGTCCCCGTGCGCCTTGCTCTCGTGGCTGTCTCCGTAATTCACGACGGCGAAAAAGGGCTGGCCGGGAGCGCGCTTTTTCCACCCATAGGTGACCTTCTGACCCTTGCCGACATCCCAGGCATCGTAGTCGTCACGCCCGCCGATGTTGTAGTCGGTCTTGCCGGGATTTGAGGTGTGGTAGCCCGCTTTGCGGAGCAGGTCCGGGTAGTAGGGAATCCGGTCGTGAGGGAAGTCATAGCGGCTTCGCATCGGCTGTGAGCCGTTGGAGATGGCATACATGCCGGTGATCCAGCAGGAGCGGGTCGGGGCGCACACCGCGGCGTTGTCGAAGCAATACTCATAGCGAAAGCCCTCGGCGGCGAGCTTGTCGATGTTGGGAGTCTGAGCGTTGGTGCCGCCATAGCTGCTGACCCAGGAGATGCCGTTATCCTCGCTGGTGATCCAGAGAATGTTAGGGCGTTCTTCGGCGAGAAGCGGGTGAGCCTGGACCAACAGGAGAGTCAGGACAGTGATGAGACAGAGGATGAGGCGAATCATTGGGGAGGGGAAAGGTAATGGGATCAAGGTGGAGCGAACAAGCGCTATTCGAGCCGCTTAAAAGGCGGAATCACGGATTGATGCGGGTATGACTGAAGAGCCACTTGAAGAAGTCGGGGTCAGAATAGGGGCGACGGGCGGCGTCGTGCCCGAGGTCGTCGTAGATGATCAGTTCTGCCTGGGTACCGCCCGCTTTCTTGATGGCGGCAAGGATCATTTCTCCCCGGTCCATCGGAACGACTTTGTCTTTCGCTCCGTAATAAGCGCGCAGGGGGAGGGTGGCGAGGTTCTTTCCCCAGAGGTCGAGCTGTGGAGTGATGTCTTTTGGACCACCGGGGCCGATGCCGCCGACCATCGGAGCGACAGCGGCGAAGTGCTGTGGGCTGACCCCGGCCCAGGCGTAGGTCCCGTAGCCGCCCATGCTGACGCCGGTGAGGTAGACCCGGTCAGGGTCGATGGGTAGAGTGGCAAGCAGATGTTCGAGAAGGAGGTCGAGGTCAGACGGCACCCAGCCACCCTTGGCTCCCACCTTCATGGGGTTCTCAGCGGCCTGCGGGGCAACGACGATGGCATCGATCCCTGCCTCCTTCATCGTCCGGAGCGGGCCCATGGCCGCCCCCTTGATCTTTTGGATGTCGCGGCCGGTACCACCGCCACCGTGCAGCACGATGAGCAGTGGCCGCTGGTCAGTGCCTGGTTTTTCGGCCCCGTAGAGCCAATACTCCGGGTTGAGCGAAATCGTTTTCCCGGCCGTGGACTCCGGCAGGGTGTGAATCTCTCCGGCCGCCGGCTTCTCCTGAGCTGAAACGACGGTGAGAAGGGAGAGGACAAGAAGGGTGCAAACGGCTTTCATGGTGGACTGCCTGATCGGAGCAAAAGAACCGAGCTGGGTCAACGGTGCATTGCGTGCATCAACAGAGGAGGAAGTGACGTTATCGATAATCTGCCGAAGTTTTTTGCGCCAGTTGCCGAATCGGAATCGGGCAGGCTAGAGTCACGACATGAATCGATTTTTCCTCGCGGCTATTTCGCTGTTCTGCTTGGGATCTCCGCTCCTGGCTGGTGCGGCGGAGGCCAAGCCTAACATCATTTACCTGATGCTTGATGAATGGGGCTACTTTGAGTCAGGGCACATGGGCAATCCGGATTTGATCACCCCGAACATCGATCAGTTTGCCGCCGAGGGAATGCGGTTCACCAATGCGTATGCCGGAGCCCCGGTCTGTGGTCCGACCCGCTGCTCGCTGCTGACGGGGATGCATTCGGGGCACATGTCGATGCGGGCGAATAATGGCTTTGCCCCGATACGGGCCGAGGAACCCACTCTCGCCAGCATGTTGAAACCGCTCGGCTATGCGACGGGAGGCTTTGGTAAATGGGGAATCGGTGGACGTGGAACCTCAGGGGTTCCCGAGAAACACGGCTTTGATGTCTTCTTTGGCTATTACGACCAGGTTCATGCCCATACCTTTTATCCCCGCTACCTGATTCGAAACAGTGAGGAAGTGCCGCTGCCCGGTAATGATGGTTTAAGTTTCTACGAAGGGGAAACTCATGCCCAGGATGTGATTTTCGAAGAGTCGATCCAGTTCATCAAAGATCACCAGGATGAGCCCTTCTTCTGCTATCTCCCCTGGACACCACCCCACGGACTCTGGGGAATCAACGAAGATGACCCTTCGTGGCAGTTGTTTAAAGACAAGCCCTGGACGGCCGGACAGAAAACGGAACGCGATTCCCGGGTTTATGCGGCCTTCATGCACATGGCCGATCGCCAGCTGGGCGCTATCATCGATTTGCTCAAAGAGTTGGAGATCGATGACAACACCGTCATCTTTCTTTGCGGCGACAACGGCGGACAGGCTTACTTCGCGACCGAGGATCGCCCGCATGGTTTCTTCGGTCCCAATTTCAACCGTGAGACCGGCGAGCGCTTTCGTGCCGGTAAGGGATCTCTCTACGAAGGCGGTTTGAAAGTTCCTTACTACGTGCGATGGCCCGCCAAGGTGAAGCCGGGCGCCGTGAGTGACCACTTGTTCTACTACCCTGACGTGATGCCGACGCTCGCTGCAATCAGCGGTGCGGATTGCCCGCCGACTGACGGGTTGTCTATACTACCGACGTTGACCGGGCAAGGGGAACAGGAGCAGCATGACTACCTCTACTGGGAATTCGCTGGTCAGACGGCAGTTCGGGAGAGGAATTGGAAAGCCTATCGAGGAAAGAAGGGCGATTGGGAGTTGTATGATCTTTCATCAGAAGTTGAGGAACTGGACAACGTTGCCAGTGAACACCCTGATGTTTTGAAGCGACTGATCGCCTTGGCAGAAGAGGCCCACGAACCGATCCAGCCGGGGGAGATCTACGATCGCGAATTGACCGACAAGGATCACTGGCAGGCTCCTCATGAGCGGAATCTCGAAAAGTTAAGGGCTTCCTCGGCGAGATAGACGGAGGGGCTCTGATTTCCGGTTTCTACAAAGCCGGAGCGCGGGACACCAGTGATGTTCGACCATGGTGTCCATGATAATCACTGTGCCGGTTGCTCGGAGAGCAGAATGTCAGGCGATATCCGCCGCACTTGGCGGCACGCAGTCGCCTCTAGCTGGCCAGGGCTTCGAGTGGCGGAGCGAACTGAGTCAGCTCGATTCCCTCCACGGCAGCCTTGTACTCTTCCATATTGGGGATGCGCCCAAGGATGGCGGAAAGCACTACGACGGGTGTCGAGGCGAGCAGGGACTCGCCCTTCTTGCGCTCGGAGTCTTCAACCACACGTCCCTGGAAGAGACGGGTTGAGGTGGCCATGACGGTATCACCCTTGGCGGCCTTCTCCTGGTTACCCATACAGAGGTTACAACCGGGGCGTTCGAGATACATCATGTTCTCGTATTCGGTCCGGGCCTCGTTCTTTGGCGCATCGTCATCGAAGACAAAACCGGAATACTTCTCGAGCATTTCCCAATCACCTTCCTCCTTCAGTTCATCAATGATGTTGTAGGTCGGGGCGGCGACGACGAGAGGGGCTTGGAACTCCACTTTGCCTTGCTGCGCTTCGAGGTTGCGTAGCATTTGAGAAAGGATCTTGAGATCGCCTTTGTGCACCATGCAGGATCCAACAAAGCCGAGATCGACTTTCTTTTCGCCGCCATAGTAGGAAACGGCGCGAATGGTGTCGTGAGTGTAACGCTTGGAGACGTCATCGTTGTTCACGTCCGGATCTGCAATCATTGGCTCCACGATCTGATCAAGATCGACGACAAACTCGGCAAAGTATTCGGCATTCGCATCAGGAGTCAGGGCGGGTTTCTCACCAGACTGGATCTCAGCGATACGAGTGGACGCCTGATCAACGAGTCCCTGGAGGACCTGCTTTTCGTTGTCCATACCCTTGTCGATCATGATCTGGATACGGTTCTTCGCGATCTCGAGCGACTCGATCAGGGTGGCGTCCTGAGAAATACAGATAGAGGCCTTGGCCTTCATTTCCGCGGTCCAGTCAGTGAACGTGAATGCCTGGTCAGCCGGCAGCGTGCCGATGTGAACTTCGATGACACGACCCTGGAAAACGTTGTCGCCGAACTGCTTCAACATCTGTGCCTGGGTCGCATGAACCACGTCACGGAAATCCATGTGATCCTTGAGGTCACCCTTGAAGGTCACCTTCACGGACTCGGGGATCGGCATGGTCGCTTCGCCGGTGGCGAGAGCGAGGGCCACCGTTCCGGAGTCAGCTCCGAAAGCAACACCCTTGGACATACGGGTGTGGGAGTCACCGCCGATGATGATCGCCCATTCGTCCACGGTGAGGTCATTGAGCACCTTGTGGATCACGTCGGTCATGGCGTGGTATTCGCCCTTCGGGTCACGTGCGGTGATGAGTCCGAAGCCGTGCATGAACTTCATCAACTTGGGAATGTTTGCCTGGGCCTTCTTGTCCCAGACCGAGGCGGTGTGGCAACCGGACTGGTAAGCGCCGTCGACAGTCGGGGAAATGATCGTCGCGGCCATGGACTCGAGCTCCTGCGAGGTCATGAGCCCGGTGGTGTCCTGGGAACCCACGATATTTACCTTCACGCGAACATCCGAGCCGGCGTGGAGAATGGCGCCTTCGGTAGCACCGACGACGTTCCGGTTGAAGATCTTCTCAACCGCAGTGAGACCCTGTCCGTCGTGAGAGATCTCTTTCGAAGGTGCGAAGACGGCATCGGGCTCGACGCCGAGGGTTGAGGCGGCAAAACTCTGGAGCTTCTTGCCGAAAACGACCGCGTAAGAACCGCCGGCTTTAATGAACTCGACCTTCTGAGGGGTCAGGGCCGAGGAGATGTCGGCCAACTCGGTGTCACCGTTGTAGAGCTTTTTCTCCTTGGTGTTGATGGTGAGCACCGTCCCGGTATCAACGGAGTAGGTCTGTTCCAGAATCGGATCACCGTTGTCATCGAGGACCGGATTGCCGTCGGCATCCAGCTTCTTGACCCAGTTCTTGAGATCGATACCGATACCGCCGGTCACACTGACGGTGGTGAGAAAGATAGGAGAAATGCCGTTCGTTCCGGCCACGATGGGCGCGATGTTCACGAAAGGCACGTAAGGGCTGGCCTGTTTGCCGGTCCAGAGAGCGACATTGTTCACGCCGGACATACGAGAGGAGCCCACTCCCATGGTGCCTTTCTCTGCGATCAGCATGACGCTCTTGTCGGGGTGGATATTCTGCAGCGCCTTGATTTCGCCCTGGGCTTGCTCGGAGATCATGCACTTGCCGTGCAGCTCGCGATCAGAACGTGAGTGAGCCTGGTTACCGGGGGAGAGAAGGTCAGTGGAGATGTCGCCTTCAGCCGCGATGTAGGTGACGACCTGGATTTCTTCGTCCACTTCCGGAAGCTTCGTAAAGAACTCGGCTTTGGCGTAGCTTTCGAGAATCTCAGTCGCAAAACCGTTTCCGCCGCGGTGAGCGGCAGCGAGACGGTCTGTGTCGGCTTCATAGAGAAAGACCTGGGTCTTAAGAACGTCGGCAGCGCTGCGTGCCGTTTCTTCATCGTCACCAAGGGCGAGGTCGAGAAGCACCTCGACGGAAGGACCGCCCTTCATGTGAGAAAGCAGTTCAAAGGCGAAAGCGGGCGTGATCTCTTCGACAACAGACTGACCAAGGATAATTTCCTTGAGGAATTTAGCCTTCACTCCAGCAGCACTCGTGGTGCCGGGGAGGGTGTTGTAGATGAAAAACTTCAGGGATTCCTCGCGATGCTCGTTCTCCAGATCCTTGATTTGAGCAATGATTTCCGAGAGCAGGGCACCATCGTCGATGGGCTTGGGATTCAATCCCTGGGCTTTTCGCTCTTCGATCTCGTTGAGGTATTCCGAATACAGGTTCATAAGGCGCCGCAATAGTCAGCCGAAGCTTTATAATTTCAAGAAGATTGGCTCTCGTTCCATTTTCCAGAACGGGCAATCGGGGAGGCATCTTGATTTACTCCTGAAGCGCCGAATTTCAAGGGTTTGCCGTCGAAAAACCTCCCGGAAACGGGCCGTTTTTGTAGAGAATCCGGCTGTTTGGGCATGACGGGGCGAAAAATCAGGGTGGGGCAGGGGGCACGCGAACTCGGTATCGTCAGATTGTCCCTGATTTTGAAGAATGGAGGAGCTTTGATCGCATCACTCCGCAGTTGCTGTTTTGGCCTCGCTTTCCTGATGATATCGGGAGAGTTGGCGGCCCAGTCGGTTCACGGCCGAAACGGCTTCCTGCCTTCTCCAGTGACTGAGGAGAATTTCGCTGCGCTTACCGAAAGCTCGCCCTTTCTGCGAACGGTCAATGTGTCTGGAACCGTGGTCCTGACTGGGCTCGCCCGGATCGAGGGACGCAGCGTTGCCGCTCTTGTCGACGTGGAAACAAACACCTCTTACCTCGTAACGGAGGGAGAAACGAGCGCCGACGGCTGGCAGCTGATGGAGGTAACGGGCGACCCGAAGGACGTGGAGTCGTTGACGGCGCGAGTGAAGGTCGGAAGCGGTGAGGTGGTCTCCATCCGGTATGAGAAGTCTCCGCCGCCGGGCAAAGGAACTCGAAATGTGATGGTTTCCAACCGGATCGGAAATGGAACGAAGGGTGGGGGAACGGGACCCCATGGTGGTCCGGATCCAAAGGTCCTGACCCCCGACCAGTTAGCGGACGCTAAGAGAGGTGCCCGCGACATTCGTGGTGGATTCCAGGCGGATGGCTATGGCGACAACGAAAAGGTTCCCGACCACGTGGTGTCCAAGTTGTCACGTCTCTCTGTCGAACAGCGGGAAAGCGTCAATGTGAAGATGTTCGAATACCGAAACCGGGGGCTCGGAATGAAGGAGCGGCAAGGAATCTACAACCGCCTCCTCGACCAGCAGTTACAGCAACGCTGAGGTATTCGATTCGAGGGTCAATTCGATTGGATTGATGTTGCCTTGCTTTATTTAATGAGAATGCGTCTCAAATTCAGCTTGCGTGTCATTTGATCGAGTTTAAGCAATACCAATCAATATGAATCAAGACACTACCACCCCGCTGAGGGCTGCGATTCTCCGCCATTGTGCGAAGGCTTTTCTGTCAGCTATTTTCGTGATACCGGCTGCGGGCTTTGCCCAGGAAACGCTTGAGGATACCATTGTTGTTGGCGAGCAGCCTGCCCCCGCGCCTCAGCCGGTTCCGGCCCCGGCTCCTGTTCAACCGGCTCCGGCTCCCGAGCCTGTCATTATTGAGCAGCCTGAGATCGATCTCAGCCCACTGATTATTTCTGATGAAGTGACCGCGTTGAGAACGCCGACTCCGCTCATCGACATTCCTCAAAGCGTGACGGTGTTTTCAGAGCAGCGCATCAAGGATCAGGGTATTACCCGTATCGGACAGATCGTCGACTACACTCCTGGCGTGACCACATCTCAGGGTGAAGGACACCGCGATGCGGTTGTATTCCGTGGACAGCGTTCCACGGCAGACTTCTTTCTCGATGGGATTCGTGATGACGTTCAGTACTACCGTTCACTCTACAATATCGAGCGTGTTGAAATTCTGCGTGGCCCCAGCGCCCTGACCTTTGGTCGTGGTGGTACTGGCGGTATTATCAACCGGGTTTCCAAGAAGCCGGTGATCGGATATGACTTCGCTGGATTCGATGCGTCCGTTAACACTTTCGGCGCGGCACTCTTCCAGTTTGACTGGAACCAGACTCTCGGAGCGGAGAGCTATGTGACTAGCGGTAAAGGCGGCAAGCAGGTTATCTCGGAACCGTGGGGTGGATTCCGCATCAATGCCTTCTACGAGCACCTTGAGAACCACCGAGACTTCTACGATGGCGACCGCTTTGGTGTGAATCCTACCCTGGCAATTCTCATCAGCCCAGACACTCGACTGGACTTGTCATACGAATACAACAACCACGACGAATTCATTGACCGCGGTATTCCCACCGGTTCCAACGGCCGTCCGGTCGAGTCACTTCGTGACGTTGTTTACGGGGATCCCGACCAAAACTTCTCAACGCTGGAGGCTCATACCCTTCGGGCAACTTTGACCCACGACTTTTCGAATCGCTGGCAGGGTCGCGCCACTGCGTTCTATGGAGACTACGATAAGACCTATCAGAACTTCTACGCCTCCGGCTACGACCAGCCCACTAACATCGTCACCCTCGACGGCTACCGGGACAATACTTCACGCCAGAACTTTGTCCTCTCCGGTGACCTCGTTGGTCAATTCGATACCGGAAGCGTCGGGCACACCGTCCTCATTGGTGCCGAATACATCAATCAGTCCTCCGACCAGGATCGCTACAACGCATTCTGGGACACGACGATGGACGACAATGAAACCTTCAACGCCAGCACGATTTCGCTCAACAACGGTGCAGGCATCAACGCCGCTGGAAACCTGGCGACGAACAACTTTAATGTTGATCTCAACGATGACACTCGAGTCACCGTCGATACCTACTCTTTCTTCCTTCAAGATGAGATTGCTCTTGGTGATCACCTCAACGTGATCCTCGGTGCCCGATTCGACAGCTTTGATATTGAAGTCTTCAACGCGGCAAACGGTCAGACCCGGACACGCCGTGATGACGAGGTTTCTCCCCGTCTTGGCCTGGTTGGAAAGCCGGCTGACAATGTCTCTGTATACGGAAGCTACAGCGAGACCTTCCTCCCGCGCAGTGGTGAGCAGTTTGCCAACATCAACGGCGCGAACAACGCACTCGATCCTGATACCTTTTCAAACCTGGAAGCGGGCATCAAGTGGGACATCGAAGATGATCTGGGCCTTCGCCTCGCTGTGTTTGAAATGGAACAGAGCTCACCGCAGGTCGCGGATTCCAATCCTTCGACTCTTGATGTGATCGACACCGAAACGACCGGCTTCGAGGCAGAATTGACCGGGTTCTTGACCGATTGCTGGTTTGTTTCTACCGGCTACACCTACCTCGACGGCGAGCAGGTCAATCGCATGGGAGCCACCGGACTTCGACCGCGTGAAATGCCTGAGCATATGTTCTCGATCTGGAACCAGTTCCAGGTTAATGAGCGTCTTGGTCTCGGTCTTGGCGTGGTTTACCAGGGTGAAAGCTTCGCCAATAACGGAAACACCGCGATCCTACCGAGTTACACGCGAGTCGACGGAGCAGTCTTTTACCAGCTTAGTGAGCGCTATCGTCTGCAGGTCAATGTTGAGAATCTGTTCGATACCGATTACTACCCGAACGCTCACAGCACGCACCAGATCACGGTCGGTGCCCCGATCAACGCTGCCTTCACGATTCGCGGCGAATTCTGATCTGAGACTTTTTCAACTAGGATCTTTCAGCCCCTTGGGCTGATACGAAGGGCCTGCTGGTTTTCAGCAGGCCCTTTTTATTGAATAGCAAAAGGAGCATGAACCGGTGACAGGATTCGTGTCAGGTCAGTTACTATCGGTAGGATCAAACAGTCTGACATTGTCAGGATTCACTTTGGCCGTTGCATGGACCAGCAGGCGTGGGGACTTCGATGCACTGCTGTAAAGATAGAGTGTGTCGCCTTCGAGATAGAACTCGGAACCTCGGAGGCGGTCATTGAGGGGCGGTTTGGCCGGAGGATCGACTAACACGTAGCGTTCGCCGCCGTCACCCACGGGTGTCAGCTCAGCATCCAATTCCACATACTTGAGATTTCCTCCGCGCCACGAGGTGTGATCCTGGAAGGTGATGAAGTTACGGCCCTTCCACTGCAGGAGCGCCGGACCGTAGAGGTCATTCATGTCTTCTGCGACCGGTTTGACCAGCGGTTCCTTGAGCTGAGTCCAGTGCATGGCGTCTTTTGAATGGGCCAACCAGATGCATCGAATTCCGGTATCCGGCTCCGGACCTTCGATGAAACCGGAGTAGAGCATGATGTATCGGCTGCCGAACTGCTTGAGTGGATATTCATAGACCCGATTGTAGGTCGCATTTCGGGTTCCGATGTTCGCCGCCGTGACACTGACGCTGTGGTATTCAAAACTGAGGCCGTCTTCACTGGTCCACAATTCGGTCTGGCTGTTTTTCCGGTGGCCCCACATGAAGAATTTGCTGTGTTCCGGCATCCAGCGAATCTCGGGGGCAGAGGGGCCTTCGACTACCGGGTTGCCTTCGTACTCAGTCCACGGTCCGTCAAGGCTGTCAGCATAGGCCATGCTGGTGGCAATGTGCTTATGCGGGGCGTGGTAGAGGTAGTACTTACCGAGCGGTTTTTTGATACGCCCCTCGGTCTTGATGATGGTGGGATGAATCAGGTCGTCGTTCGGGGAAAAGGAAAGATCGTCGGGGTGGAGGGCGATGCCGTGAAAGGTGAACTCCGGGAGAGGGCCTGCCTGTTGAGCAATCGTCGAAAGGTTAGCAAGTAGAGGCAGACAAAGGGACAAAAGGTAGCTGACAGTTCTCATGGTGCATCGGAAGTCTAATGAATTTGGTCCGAGAACAGAATGCCGTCTCTTCTTCGGTTTTGTCAGTTTGTTTTGATTCCGTTTCGTGCCAGCCCTCGATAGCCTTGGGACGCCCTGAATCGGCTGTTAAGCTTTAAGCCGATTTTATCTAGAAGGAGCCCCTGCTATTGGAACAACATTTCCAGGTCAAGAGAGCGGCTGCTTGAAGTTCCGGCACGACCGCTTAAAGGGCTTCTATCGAAAATCGCCCGGTTTGCCTTTGCCTTCCTGCAATCTCCTCGAGAGATCTTTGACGACATCAGCATACTCCGGATTGTCCGCGATGTTAACGTTCTCGTCAGGATCCGTTTCGTGATCGTAGAGCATGTGGTCGGTTATCTTTGCGTTCTCGTTGGAGTAAACAGAGTAGCGGAAGCGATCGGTGCGGATGGTGTCACCATCCTGAAACCGGCTGATGGCTTGTTCCTTGATCACTGTGGCCGGGTCGCTCAAGACCGGAACGAGTGATTGCCCATCGAGATGCTCAGGAAGCTCGAGCCCTGACAACTCACAAAGGGTAGGGTAAATGTCAATGAACTCTACGAGGGCCTTGGTTGATGCCCCGCAAGAGTGTTTCATCGAATCGGGAGTGACAAAAACCAGCGGTGCCCGGAGTGAGGTCTCAAAGCAGCTGTGTTTGCACCACATGGTGTGTTCACCAAGATTCCATCCGTGATCTCCCCAGAGAACAATGATGGTATTCTCAGCGAGGCCCAGTTCGTCAAAAGCATCGAGAATGCGTCCGATATGAGCGTCAGTGTAGCTGGTGGCGGCATAGTAACCCCGGATCAGTTCCAGCGCTTTTTCTTCTGAGAGAATCCCCTTGGCAGGAATGTCAGAGTAATTTCGCAGTTCCCCGAAGCTGTGAACCGCTCCTTCGGGAGCATTTTTCGGAGGGAAGTAATTGTCAGGCAATGTGACCTCTGACTCGGGATACTTTTCGTAGTATTTCCCCGGAGCCACGAATGGCAGGTGAGGCTTGGTGAATCCAACGGCGAAGAAAAAGGGTTGGTCCGGTTCGGCGGCAAGTTTCTGGAGAGTTTTGATCGCCTGGTTTGCGATCTTTCCATCCACGTAGGTGTCGTCGGGAACGTCACCGCCGTTCTCCCATGACGGTCCCCGATCTCTGCCTCTCTTGTCCTGGATGATATTTGCCACGGCATTCTCGGTGACGTACTTGGCTTCCGATGGCTTGGCGGGCTTTGCGCTCCAGCCCTCGATGCTATCGGCAGTCGAGTGAAACACTTTACCAAGCGAGAGCGTTTTGTAGCCATTGTTCTTGAAGTGGGTGTTCAAGGTAGTAATGCCGGGAGTATCCCTATCAGCGCGGCAGTCAAAGGTCAGAAACCGGTCCTGGGCGGGGCGCAGCCCTGTCATGAGAGAAGCTCTGGAAGCACCGCAGGTGGGAACCATGCAATAGGCCCGGTCAAACCGAACGCCTCGTTGAGAAAGCCGGTCGAAATTGGGCGTCACCATTTTCTCGGCTCCGTATGCCGTTAGTTCAGGTCGAAGGTCATCGACCGCAATGAAGAGAACGTTCGGCTTTTCCGCTGCGAGCGTGGTGCAGGTAAAGAGGGGTAGCCAGAGGGTAATCAGCAAACAGGGTTTGGTCATGGATGCAACAGGGTGGCATGGCTGCGCGAGAATGCGAGTGACACACATATGTCATGCCTGTGTTTCTCTGTTCAAATCTTCGCAGGCTCGTCATCTTTCCGTCATCTTGGATCTGATATCAGTAATCATACAGCAGCCGCTCTCATCGCATGAAAGACGAAGGAAAACGACTTCATCCCCGAATTGGCAGCATTCATCCCAAACCGAAAACAAGCCGCTGAATATGGGGTTTCCTGTTTGAAGTGACCTGAAAATGATCAGCCGCCAGACCCCTCCAATTCTTTACTCACCAACCTAAAACCAGATATTAGAAATCATGAAAGAACTACTCAAACTCGCGGCTGTATTCTGCAGCATGATCGCGCTGGCCTTTGCCGGTGTCACCCTTGTCACAGCACAAGACTCGGCTCCTGAAAAAGCAGGAGAGGAAGAAGAAGGTGAAAGAGCCAAAGGTAAGGGCGGTAAAGGTGGAGAGAAGGGCAAAGGCGGAAAAGGTGGCAAGGGAGGAAAAGGTGGCAAGGGAGGAAAAGGTAAAGGCGGCTCCGGTGACGAAAAGCCCGGAGATGATGATAGAGAGATGGACCGCGAAGACCGCAAAGGTAAGGGTAAGGGCGGCGAGAAAGGTAAAGGCGGAAAAGGTGGTAAAGGCGGCAAGGGAGGAAAAGGCAAAGGAGAGAGTGAGGAAGAAGTTTCCGGTGGTGGCGTGGTGCCGAAGCGCCCCGGCTCCTGATTGAGAATTTAAAACGAGCTGTGCCGGCTCGTGGTGGTGTCGGCACTGTCTCACTTAAATGAGGGCAGTGTTACTGTCTTCACCCGGAAGGGATGCCTGCCTCAGGGTGGTGGGGCATCCCTTCCTTGCGTTTACACCGGATGCAGGCGTCCATCCGTCCCGATTCCTGGTGGAATATCAGATGACTTGAAATCACATTTGATCATGCGAATTCCGGGCATGATTCTTATGATGGTGACAGTGTCGCTCTGGTCTGTGGCAGATGAAAACAAGCGTTACCCGGACCTTCCTGTAGGCATCACCAGCTTTGGGGCGACTTTCCACGAGGGAGCGATCTACGTCTACGGTGGACAGTTGGGAAGAGCCCACAGCTACAGCTGGGATGATGTGAATAAGCCGCTCTATCGCCTCAAGTTCGAGGACGGAGCTGAGTGGGAGGAGCTGGCATCAGATGAGCCGGCCCTTGGACCGACGCTTTGGACCCATGAATCTGGCGTGATTCGCGTCGGGGGAATGCAGCCAAAGAACGCGAAGGATGAAGAGCAGGATCTCGTCTCCGTTCCTTATGTGCGCCGCTTTGATCCGGAATCCGGCAAATGGTCATCGCTTGTGGATCTTCCCGTGCCGCGCTCCAGCCATGATTCGCTCATTGTAGGCGATAAAATATACGTAGTCGGCGGTTGGCAAATGAAGGGAAAGGACAGCTCCAGCACCTGGCTGAAAACCGTCGAAGTGCTCGATCTGGCGGCAGAGAAGCCCCGGTGGCGTAGCATTAAGCAGCCCTTTATCCGGCGCGCCCTTTCTATTGCTGTAGTGGGTGATGAGCTGTTCTGCATGGGCGGGCTCGACAATGGAGGAGATACCAGTCTCGAAGTCGACATCCTCAATCTGAAGACGGAAGAGTGGAGGAAAGGGCCTGATCTTCCCGAAGGGCCCATGGACGGATTTGGACTCGCAGGACTTGTCGACAGTGACGATGGAAGACTCTACATCACCGGCTTCAGCGGTAAAGTCTACTCGTTCAATGGCAAGGACGGTTGGGACGAAGTGGCCCAATTCGAACACGGGCGCTTCTTTTCGCGATTTGTCGATCCACCAAACGCCCCGCTGATCGTGCTCGGCGGAACCGGGAAAGACGGTCGCTCTAAAGTGGTGGAGCAGCTGCCGGTCAGGTAAGCCGGACGATTTGACGAGAGGGCGCTACTCTCCGGGTTTCAAGACGCGGGCGAAGAATTCCTCCATCGCCAGGTGGGTCTCGGCTTTGTGTTCGTTGTAGACTCCATGGCCTGATCCATCGATCCGGAGGTAGGTGATATCCTCGGCGCCGGCTTCTTTGAGGGCTTCTTCAAAGGTATCGCTGTGTTTGACATGCACCGTCTTGTCCGCCGTGCCGTGGATGAGGAGAAACGGAGGTGCATCGGCTTTCACATGGGTGATCGGGGAGCTGAGTTTTGAAAGCTCCGCAGGGTCATAGCCGGATTCCGCCCACTTCGGATCAGCGCCCGGATCGCGACCAAATAAGGCAAAATCCGTGGGGGTGGCGGACGCACAAACGGCTTGAATGAGGCTGGATTGCTCCTGGTTGGGGCCGTCGCCCTCCAATTTTGTCTCAGGTCCGGCCAGTCCCAGCATCGAGACGAGGTGAGCTCCGGCAGAGTTGCCGTAACCGCCTATGCGAGAGGGATCTAAATTGTGTTTTTCCGCATTAGCGCGGAGCCAGCGAACTGCACATTTGACGTCCTCAATACAGGCTGGAAAGGGAGCTTCTCCGGTGAGGCGGTAGTTCAGAGTGACGGTAACGTAGCCTTTCTGGGCGTATTCAATGGCTCCGTTGAGGAAGGTGGCCGAGCGCTTGCTTCCGTTGCGCCACCCGCCGCCGTGGACGAACACAATAGCGGGACGGGGCTTGTCGGATTCGGCTTTGGGAACAAAGAGATCCAGAGTCCAGCGGTCACTTTCTCCCACACGGTAGGGGAGGTCGAGATGGGCTTCGACTCCCTCAGGAATGCTGGCGAGTAGCTCTTCATTCTTCGGCCCTGTCCGGGCGGGATTCTTCTGCTGCTGATTGCGTCGCGCCAGCCGGTCTTCCAGGGCCTTCAGCTCCTTCTTGTCGATTACACCGTCATTGTTGGCATCGTTGCGATCGAAATACCGCTCCATCAGACCGCTGACCTCGGAGCGGGAGAGTTGCCCATCCTTGTTGGCGTCCATCTGCTGGAGAAGTCTCTCTACGGTCACGTTTTGACCCGCTCGGGGTTGGTTTTCCTGCGCCTTAATGGGCAACGACATAAGAGTGGAGGCGGCGAGAGCGAGAATTGAGAGGTGGTCGATAGGGTATTTGGAATTCATCGGCTGAGGAGTAGACACCGAAGACCGGCTACTTGTTTCGCGAAATCGGAGAAAACCTCCGATTTCACTGAAGTTTCATCTTCATTTCATATAGGGTTCACGTCGCGAGTGAACCCTTCTCTCTATGGCACGTTTGTTTCGTTCAAAGATATGGTGGTTCCTGGTGTTCCCGGGCCTGCTCGTTGTGATTTGCCCGCTCGTCGGCGCATTGGGGCTTTATCTCCCGTGGTGGATTACTATGCCGGCCGGAGTTCTGTTCTTGCTGACCGTGATTTATTTCCTCGTTTCGGCGATCGTCTGGTTTGTGAAGAAGCGCTGGAAATTCGGAATTGCGGCGACTGCCTGCCTCCTGATCGGATTCCTCATGACAGCTCCAGCCTTCTCTCTCGCCATGATGACCGCGATGGCAGACGAAGATCACTTTGCCGATGACTTGACGCTTCCCGTTGGCATCGAATTGCAGGAACCCGAGTATCGTCAAAGCAAGGCGGGCGAGGAAGGGCCCAATCCGGACGAATTTCAAGCGGCCCTCCTCAAGTCGCTCGAAACTCCCGGGACGTCAGATCCGTCGGTCCTGACCGAGATCCCGTCACTGGGTGAAACGAACGAGAAGTATCCGGAGCTGCTTCGGCGCTATCTTTCGATTCACCCGGCATGGTGGTATCATACCTATGGGGGCGAACCTTACGCGACACGGCGGTGGCGGGAATGGGGAGAGTGGCAGAGTTCGCTGCATGGCTACTATTCAGACTTCGGCGGTCCGTCACGCTACCAAACCCGGGTGACGCTTGGAATGTCGGGCAAGGGTTGGAGACGAGGAGGCGAACGAGTAGAGCCAGGGGCTACAACGAAGCTGAAGTTGTCGCAGGGAAACAGTCTGCACGAGAGCAGCGTGACTTGGGACGAGGGCGGAATTGCTGTCGAGATCTTTGAGCAGGGGGAATCCGAAGAGCGTAGAATGACTAAAGCCACCATCGAAGAACTGGAAAAGGAATTCTCACTCTTGTTGCAGAATCCGACTTGGGAGCATGCGAGGACGCTCCTTCCGGAAGGAACGATACGGAGCGGGAAACCGGGCTTTGAGATTTTTCAGGGAAGAGGGGGCGGCGGTATCTACATTTCCGAGATTTGGTGTAACCCCGGGGAAGCGGGCCAATTGTATCTCAAGGCCTTTGAAATCACGCAGGAAACCCCGCTCTCCGAGAGTCGCCTTAAAGGTCGCTCTTCGGAGTTCGTGGGATGGTCCGAAAATCCGGAGGAGCTTTTTCGATCCAGTTTCCAATTCACGATCTACGAAGGGAACTGGGAGCAATACTACGGTGCCCGGTTCGAGGTGTGGTTTACGCCTTTGTCAGGAGGACCCGACCGTAAGCTAATGGAATCGAACTGGAAGATAGAGGGTTGGATGCGGTGAATCGGCCAACAGTTTATCGAGCAAGGCGGTTCAAGCGGATCCAGTAACTTCCGATTTCTCCAACGAGTTCCGCATACGACTCGAAGTCGACTGGTTTCACGACGTAACTGTTCACCCCGAGTCGGTAAGCCTCGCTGATATCACATTCCTGGCAGGATGAAGTGAACATGACGATGGGAAGGCTCTGCGTGGCAGCGTTGGCGCGAAGCTTCTCAAGAACTTCGATGCCGTCGACCTTCGGAAGTTTGAGATCAAGAAAGACGACCGAAGGAAGCGCGGCGTCCGACGCATCTCTTTCAGGTCCACTCTCTTCCAAAAGAAAATCCAGGGCGGCTTGCCCGTCTTGAAGGTGAAGCAGGTGATCGGCGAGGTTTCCCTCCTTGAGCGCACGAATCGTGAGTTCGGCGTCCTGGGGGTTGTCTTCCACGAGAAGGATTTCGATCTTCCGGGTCATGGGCTAGGAATTCAGGCTGAATGAAAAGGTGGCACCTTCATTGAGCTCGGCTTTAGCAGAGACAGTGCCATTGTGCCTTTCGACAATACGTTGAACGAGCGCGAGCCCCACCCCGGTTCCTTCGAACTCTTCGACCGAATGGAGGCGCTGGAACACCCCGAAAAGTTTGTCAGCGTGTCGCATGTCGAACCCGGCCCCGTTGTCCTTCACAAAGTAGGTGATTTTTCCTGCGTCATCCTTCGAACTCCCGATTTCGATAACCGCGTCTTCGGTCTTTGACGAGAACTTGATGGCATTGCTGATGAGGTTGACCCAAACCTGGCGGATCATGGATTCAGTGCCCCGCGTGGCAGGAAGAGCTCCGAGTATGAGTTTAATGTCGAGTTCAGGCTCGCGGGCAGCCTGGTATTCGAACACTTCGCGGGCCATCTTCTCCATATCGATCTCGACAATCTCAATGGGTTGCCGGCCGATTCGCGAAAACTCGAGCAGGTCATCAATCAGTTGACCCATTCGCTGCGCGCCACTGCGAATCAAATCGAGCATCCTCTTTCCGTCTTCATCCAGTTTCTCAGAGTAATCCTTCGAGACGATTTTTGAGAATCCATCGACTGCCCGCAAAGGAGCCCGCAGGTCATGTGAAACCGAGTAGCAGAACGCCTCCATTTCCTTATTCGCCGCTTTGAGTTCGGCGGTGCGCTGTTCCACTCTTCTTTCGAGGCTGGCGTGAAGTTCTCCAATTTTCTCCTCAGCACGCTTCCGCTCACTGATATCCCTGACAATCGCCTGCAGCAGGATCTTCCCGCCCAGCGTCACCGTATTGAGACTGACTTCGGCCGGGAAAATGGAACCATCCAGTTTCGTATGAGTCCATTCGAAAAACTGCGGTGCTCCGGAAAGGGCGGCTTGGATTCTCTTGATCGCGAGGTCTCGAGATTTCTTTCCTGATGGTTGCGTCTCTGGTGAAAACTCGTAGGGCGGTCGACCAACAATTTCTTTTCTCGAAGCGCAGCCAAACACTTCCAATGTTCTGGCATTGCAGTCGACGAATTTCTCTCCCTCCATAAGGAAAATGGCGTCTCCGGCGTTCTCGAATAAGGTGCGGTATTTCTCCTCGCTCTCGCGCACGATTTCTTCATCACGTTTTCGTTCGATAGCGACTCCGATGATCTGCGATGCACGGGTGATGACCTCTTTCTCATTTGTCGTGGGTTCGCGCTTGTCGTTATGATAGATGGCAAAGGTGCCCAAAATCTTATCAAGGTGTCCGTGGATCGGGATGGACCAGCATGACTTCAATTCATTCCCCAGGGGGAGGTCCCTGAAGTCGTCCCAAAGAGGATCTTTCTCAATATCTGCAACAAAAACCTGCCGGTCGTGATAAGCAGCGGCACCACAGGAGCCCGAACGCGGTCCGACTGACATCCCGTCTACCGAACGCGAATAATCTTCAGGGAGACTGGGAGCAGAGGCGTGATACAGTTTTTTTCCATTCTTGCTGAGAAGCAGGACCGAAGTTCGAGTCGATGCTTCCATCGTTTCGAATTCTAAAAGGAGTTCATCGAGGACTTCAGTCAGGGTTCCTGTTCCTCCGATCGCCGTCATCGCCTGTTTCTCCCATGCGAGCATCTTCTGGGCTCGTCGGCGGTCAGTCACGTCCATTGCGAGTGAAGCGACACCGGCAACAGCACCACCTTTATCGATCAGGCGCGTGTTGTACCACTCACAGAAAATGGAGCGACCGTCCTTGGTGGTGTTTTCGTTGGTGCTTCGTTCACCACCGCTTTGAGAGATCAGCGCATTCCAGATGTCCTCCACGTGTTCCTGGTAGGATTCGGGGATAATGAACGAGGCGTGCTTCCCGATTGCCTCCTCCTCTGTGTATCCGAAAGTTGATTCTGCCGCCGGATTCCATCGCGTGACGCAGAAATTGAGATCCCACTCAATCGCTGCCATGGGCGTTTGTTCAAAGTGCAGTTTAAGGGTTTGATTCGCCTTCTTCAGGCGCTCCTGGGCCTTCCTGTCCTGTGAAACATCTTTGACGGTTGCGAGAACTTCAGTTCCGCTGTCTCGTTCACACTGGACTTGCGCAGGAGAGACAATGACCGGGAACCGCTCGCCGTTCTTACGCTTAAACGTCAGGTCGAACGGTCCAAAGTTACCGGCCATGGTTTGTTTAAGAGCGGATTCAATTTCGTCGAGGCACTCTTCCGGCCAGTAGGGATGCGGCGGTGGCTTTCCGATGAGCTCGCGCTTGGAGTAACCGGTCATGTCGCAAAAGGCAGGATTGACATCAATGTGTATTCCATTCTGATCCAACACGGAGAGGCCGTCCTGGATCGACTCGATGAGCCCCTTGTTAAAATTCAGTGACTCACTGAGTGCCTCCTCGGCTTCCCTCCGTTCGGAAATATCTCTTTGAATCGAGAAGAAGCCGGTCATCTTCCCGGATTCATCCTGAACAGGAGAAATGACGAGCCCGTTCCAGAAAGGTGTGCCGTCTTTCTTATAGTTGAGAATCTCGCCGTCGTAAGGACGGTTCTCTTCCAGCGCTTCCCGAATCTCTTCGATCGTCTCCTCGCTCGAATCGGGGCCCTGGAGGAATCGACAGTTCCGCCCGACGACCTCCTTCCTGGAATAGCCTGTCAGGCGGGAAAATCCGCGATTCGCATAGATGACGTTTCGGTCCAGACCGCAAAAGAGAACGCCCACGCTGACGTCGTTGAGGGCGAGTTCAAAGATGCGCTGAGCATCGGAGGCTTCCGCACTCATTGCCTGCAGCGCGGTAATCATCCATCCGACCGCGGCGCAGGTCGCCATGAACAGCCAAAGCATGACACTGCCTTCCACGGGGTCCTCCCTCGCCAACGGGCCAATACCAGCGGAGGTGGCGTAGGCAGCGGCGAAGGAGAGAAGAATCACAGCCAGTGAAGACCCAAGGGCTTCGAATCGCAAAGCGCCCCAGACAACTAGCGGTAGAGCGAGAAAAGTAAGTGGCAACGGGCCGGTATTGGTTTCGCGGTTGAACTCAAAAACAAATAGAATGACTGCGACGGTAACGATGAGCCACACCGCAAATTCGATTCGATGTGAGACAATGATCCGGCCTTTGCCTTGTGAGAAGGCCAGAAACAAGGGGGCTGCCAGAATAACTCCCATCGTGTCGCCGGCCCACCAGGTCAGCCAGGCAGTGAGTGGGCCATCCGGCAGAGAGTCAGAAAACTGCAGGGTGAGAACACCGCAACTGGAGGAGATCAGCATGCCGAGCCCGGCCGCGATCGTCAGGAGCAGAATATCCCTCTGGCGATCGAAGAGTGGGTGAAAATTGAATCGCTTCAATAACCAGGCCGCAGCCAATGGGGCGGCTGTGTTTCCGGTAGCGACGACCAAAGCAGCCGGCAACGCCATTCCCATGCTCAGGTTGACGGCAATCGCTCCAATTGAGATCCCGGGCCAGCACCCGAAGCCGCGAGACAAGATCCAGGCTACGGAAATCCCTGTTGGCAGCCAGAGGAGCGTGATGTGGGATCCGGATGCCGGGAACATCAGACCGAGACGACCCGCTGCGAAATACAACGCAGCCAATAACGCGACCTGCCACAAACGTTGATTCATGAATCCACCTCTCTCGGCGCAGCTTTTAGCTGAATCGGCCCTGCTCGAGCCAAACTCGATCTAGTTTGTGAAAGTGAGGAGGAAGAGTCAATGCTCGTTCCTATCAAATCCCCACCAGAGAGGGAACAAAGCGGAAGCTTTGTGAGGGCCGTCTAGACTAGAATGTCAGTTGCGACATGGCCGAAGACATCGGTCAGTCGAAAGTCCCGGCCGGCATAGCGATAAGTCAGCTTCTCATGATCGAGGCCGAGCAGGTGGAGAATGGTGGCATGCCAGTCATGGATGTGCATTTTCTCCTCAACCGCTTCGTAGCCATATTCATCGGTGGAGCCGTAGCGGAATCCTCCTTTGACTCCGCCTCCTGCCATCCAGGTGGTGTAGCCCTTGGCATTGTGATCGCGCCCATTGGATCCCTGGCTGTGAGGAGTGCGACCGAACTCGCCGCCCCAGATTACAAGGGTGTCCTTGAGCATGTCACGACGCTTAAGATCTTTGAGAAGGCCGGCAATGGGTTTGTCAGTTGCTCCGCAGTTTTCGGCGAGAGCCGTTCGCAGGTTGCCGTGATTGTCCCAACCGGGGCTGTGCCCAAGTTCGATAAAGCGGACTCCTGCTTCAGCAAAGCGGCGGGCCATAAGGCACTTGCGCCCGAATTCCTCCGTGGCTGAATCATTGATGCCATACAGTTCCTGCGTTTCCCGTGACTCCTGTTCGATATCGATGACGCCGGGAAGCGTGTCCTGCATCCGAAAGGCGAGTTCAAAGGATTCGATGACTCCGTCGACGCCGGGCTGATGCTTCTCGCGTCGGAGTTTCTCGTGGTTGAGGGATTGGATGAAGTCCAGTTGGTGGCGCTGGGTCTCGCGACTGATGGAGTGGTTTCGAATATTTGCCACCCCGGCGGACTCCTCCTGGTTATGTCGACCTTTGCCTTTCGCCTTGCCACCGCCAGGGAGTGCGGCGGCTTTTGCTACCCTGACGCCCATTCCGCGATACTCCGGCGGCAGGAAACTGTTCCCCAGGATCTGGTCGTTTCCTTTCCCGGGATCGATCCAGACGTAGCCGGGTAGATTCTGGCTTTCTGAACCGAGGCCGTAAAGAGACCACACGCCGAGTGAGGGCCGGGCGAACTGGAACTTTCCGGTATGCATCTGGAGCTGCGCCTGGGTGTGGTCCGGCACGTCGGTGTGCATGGAGTTAATCAGGCAAAGGTCATCCGCCATCGAGGCAACGTGAGGAAACAGTTCCGAGATCCAGAGCCCACTCTCGCCGTGTTGAGAGAACTCGAAAGGTGAACCGAACAAGGTGGCTCCGCGAAAGTTGCCGTATTTGCCGGGCTTCCCGTCGTCAGCTTGCAGCTGAGGTTTGTAGTCGAAGGTATCAACATGAGAGGGACCACCCGGCATCGTCAGCATGATGACTCGCTTGGCCCGGGGAGCGAAGTGGGGCTCCCTCGTGCCAAGCCCTTTGGCGGCCTGTGCTTCCTTGTGGGCGAGGGCCGCAAAGGCGAGCCAGGACATCCCACTGGCAGTGGACTTGAGTGCGTCGCGTCGGGAGTAGAGGTGATCCATGATGTCAAAGGGTTAGTTGAGGTAGCGGAATTCGGCGCTCACAATGAGGCCCTGGCAAAGGAGCTCGAGGTAGTTGGATTCGGCGGAGTCAGAACCCCGAAGTGAATCCCTGAAAGTAATCGAGCTGTGATACTCCGCCCGTGAAGGTTTTCGGCCAAAGGCACGGACGAAAGCCATCTCAATCTGCTCATCGATATCTGATGTCTTCTCTGCAATGGAATCAGCGAAATGTTCGGCCTGTTCTTCAATGAAGGGGCTGTTAAGGAGATAGAGAGACTGCTCGGCTCCGTTGGATGAGATTCGCCTGCCGGTCACTGCGGCCGGATCGGCACCGTCAAAGAGGTCAATAAGTTCGGGCATGGCATCACGGATCGGAGGCAGGTAGACCGAACGATAGGAAGGGAATCCGACGTAGACGTTGGGGCTGCCCCGGCGACCCATCTCTTCGATCGGGTAGTCGGCAATCGGTGAGCGGAAAGGTCGATCGAATCGAAGCTGACCGCTTGCTGCGAGGATGGCATCTCGAAAGGATTCCGCGTCGAGTCGTTTGGGGGTCGCCCGCCAGAGATAGTTGTTATCCGGGTCCTGCTGATAGTGGGCTTCGTTGAAGTCGCTTCCTGAGCGATAGGTGCGCGTCAGGACCAGGGTTTTGACGAGGTCCTTTAGAGACCAGCCGTTTTCCATGAAATGGATCGCAAGGTGGTCGAGAAGTTCGGGATGAGTCGGCGCCTGACCGGTCGTTCCGAAGTTGTCGACGGATGGAACGAGTCCCTGTCCGAACAGCTTCTCCCAGGTTCGGTTCACAAGGACGCGTGCAGTGAGGGGGTTCTGGTCCGAGGCGATCCAGTGGGCCAGCTCGAGTCGGCCGGAACCCGACTGGATCTCAGCGGCATCGTGATTCAGCACCTGGAGAAATCCCCGGTCGACCACCTGGGCGGGGCTGTCGACTTCGCCCCGAACGAGAATGTTAGTGTCGACCGGTTCCTCCTTGTCGGTCATGCCCATGGCAAAGGCCTTTTCATAGCCACCCTGGGAAATGGAGGCGAGCTGAGCCTCGATGTTGCCTTTCTTCTCACGAAGACGCTTGGCGCTGGATCGTTCCATTACCTCGAGGGAACCTTCCCGGGATGCCTCCATTTTGGCTCGCTTTTCCTCGGTGTGATCTGCCAGCCCTTCGTTCACAAGTGCGAGTTCTTCGTGAAGTTCGGCAATGTCTGCGTCGGAGAAGGTTGCGTTGGTTTCACTGCGGAGAGGAAGAATGATAAGATTGCCCTGGTTGTAGCGCCCGCCCACGCCGTCGGTTCCGTAGTGAGTGTTCGAACTCAGAAAGATGCCGGCCATAGCGTAGTAGTCGGCGGTGGGAATGGGGTCGGTCTTGTGATCGTGGCAGCGGGCGCAGGAGACGGTAAGGCCGAGGAAGGCGAGGGAGGTGGTGTTGATCTGTTCGTCCACCATATCCATGATCATCTGGCGTCCGTCGCGCTCCCTGAGGTTCTTGGGGCCAAGTGCCAGGAAGCCGGTAGCAATGAGATGCTCTTGCCATTCCTCGTCCGTATCGGCAGGAATCAGATCGCCTGCCATCTGTTCGAGAATGAATTCATTCCACGGTTTGTCCTTGTTGATGGCGTCGATGACATAGTCCCGATACCGCCACGCGTGAGGGTAAGTCTGGTTCGAGCCGTGTCCGTTGGTTTCGGCGTAGCGGGCCACATCGAGCCAGTGACGCCCCCAACGCTCGCCGAATTGCGGACTGTTCATGAGCTGGTCCACGGTGGATTCGAGGGCTTTGGTGGGATCTTCTCTCCAGGCCCGGTGAAACTGGTAAGTGAAGTCGAGGGTTGGCGGCATGCCGATCAGATCGTAGCAAAGCCGTCGAAGAATGGCGTAAGCGGAGGCTGGTGGTGCCGGAGTCAGTTCCTCTTCCTGCAGCTTAGCGTAAATGAATTGATCGACTGGCGACTGTGACCACTCTGTAGAAATGACGGTCGGTGGGGTAGGCCGAACTGGACGTTGAAAGGACCAGAACTCTCTTCCCGCATCGACATCGATATCAGTCACCACGGCTCTTTCTCCTTCACGGGGATCCGGCGCGCCCATTTCGATCCAGGTCTTGAAGTCGGCGATGATCTCAGGCGGCAGACTCACTTTCGGAGGCATTTCGTAATCGGGCTCGGTTCTCGAAACGGAGAGCCAGAGCCAGCTTTCCTCGAGATTGTGGGGCACCACCCCCGGGCCGGTGTTTCCACCCTGACGAAGACCCACACGCGAATCGAGGATCAGGCCGCCTTTGCTTTCACCGGCCTCACGTGAGTGACATTCGTAGCAAGAGTCAATTAGGACCGGACGAATTTTCTCCTCGAAAAACTGAATCCCTTCCGGAGTTGGCTCTGCCTCTGCGAGGGCAAAGGATGATGCGAAAAGGAGCGGGTAGATCAGCTTCGGCATGTCGAGGAACTTGGGTGAGTTCCTTAGACAGTAACCACACTAGATGAGTAGAAGATTACGTAGTCGTAACAAAACGCTCAGGGTAGGGGGTTCCTGATCTGGATCTGCTTGTCAGGCCATTCAAGCGTCTCGGCGATCTTAGTGAGGTAGCTCCACTTCCCGGGTTGATCGTGATAGATGCGAAGCTGGCTCTCCTCACCAACAATCGCTGCGACTTGAGGTATATCGGTGAATCGAAGCACGTTCAAATAGGTCGGGCCATCGCGGTGAGTACTGGCAAGACCGTGCAGATCCAGTCGATGAATATCGGGTTCATACATGGCTGCATAGAGAGCATTGCCGGCCATGATTCGACTGGATTGAAGCCAGAGCTGAGGTTGATCGCCACCTTCGATTTCGCGAAGCGCCTGGATACTGCGTCGGATGTCCCAGACGCGCATGCCGTCGAGAGTCTGTCCCAACAAGTTAAAGCGTCGTCGTATATGGATGACCTCCCGAGGATCGTCCGTCCAGGCGGTGGGACCGATGCCGCGTGGAGGGAGATAGACCATGCCCCATTTCATGGATTGGTGCATCTTCTGCTCCGAGGCGAATGCTTCCTCATCGAGCTTCGGAACTGTGATTCCTGGAAAGGCTTCGGGGAAGGCGGCACCGGGTGAGGAGAGAAAGTCACCCCAGGTCTTTTCATCGAGGACATTGATGACCACGAGCTCGAGGTCAGCCAACTCTGTCTTTTCCGGTTTGGCGAGGTAGAGGGGAAGCTGGATGCTGGACTGGCTATCGAAACTGAAACGCACGAATTCGATGCCATCCTGTGCGTGCCGGTATTCCTCGGAAAGATTGAGGTCTTCCCCAGTGGCCGGCCATCCCCGAAAAGACCTGGCCTTGAGACGATTTTGAATCAGGGGGCGTTCAGCGTCCCAGTCCGCCTTTGTCTCAGGTGGGCGCAGCGTTCTCGGCACCCGCTTGGTGAAGTAGTCATCAATGAAGGTGTTGCGTTCATTTCCGGGAATCTCCTTGAGAACTTTCAGTTCCTCCGGCTTGAAGATCTTGGGTGCCGTGGTTTCGGCCAATTCATCTTCCATTCCGATTCCCTTGAGATGTCTTTCGAACCAGTGAAAGGCGGGAACCCGCAGTGGCTGGGTGTCTTTGTGAGGGCCTTCGTAAAGAGCGAGGCCGAATTTGTTCCCGGCATCGAGCGCTTCGTAAACCTTGCGGGTTTTCTGGTAAACGTCCACGACGCCATCGAGAGGGAAAATCCGGTCCTTGTCCGTGTTCAAGATAAGTTGCGGCCGGGGAGCGATCAGGGAAGCGACGAGGGGAAAATCCCAGCGGTAGGTATTGACCATGAACATGCAGTCGCAATGGCCTTCGATGCAGCCGTCGACGACATGGTTTTGCAATGAGGTGATGCCGGCCACGGGAGCACAAACCTTGATTCGTTCATCCAGCGCCGAGATCCAGAAAGTGTAGGCTCCGCCACCGGAACGTCCCGTCGCTCCAATCTTCGTGCTGTCGACTTCCTCTCGTGTTTCGAGGTAGTCGAGCGCCCGGATACAGTTCCAGGCTTCTACACCCGCGGAGGTGTAGCCGCGTGAGTTCCACCACCAGCGATTGAACCGGCAGGTGCCGTGATGAATCCCTTCAATCTCCCCAAGTTGAAGCGTGTCGATGGTGAGGCAGGTGTAACCATGTTTAGCAAACCAGGTGCCGTGGTGTTGGTAGTGAGTTTTGTTCCCGTGACTGACACCATCGATGAACACCTTACCGTGACCGCAGACATAGAGAATCGTCGGGAGCGGGCCCTCCTGTTCTTTGGGCCGATAGAAGTTGGCGGTGACGTAGAGTCCGGGACGTGACTGAAAGACGATCTTATCGACGATGATGCCGTCCCTCTCAATTGAACCCGTGACTCTGGCCTTGAGATCGGAACGTGCGGGAAGGGGCTGAAGCCCCAGCATTTCGAAGAGCTGGCGGCGGAGGTCCGCTTTCTGGCGGGGCCAGTCATCGATGTTCTCGACGAGGTTGGCCGTGCGCTGAGTCAGCTTACGCGTCTCCTTCTCGAAGTATTCTTCGAGCATCTGGTCACCGGGCAGCGGTTCGGTGGGAATCTCACGGAATTCCGCCGCATAAGTAAGCGTCACTAGCGAAAGGGCGAACGCACTGAACCGGAACTTCATTAGAACAGGCTAGAGATTCAATGAGTTGGCCCACAAGGGAATATGAAGCGCAAACAGGGAATTCGTTGCGTATGACGTATAGAAATCTCGACCGCGGTCGGGTTAGGAGGGACAATCGAAACAGACTAACCGCCCCATGAAAGCACTCGTGAAGAAATACGATAAGCCGGGTCTCTGGCTTGAGGAGGTTCCGGAACCCGAGATCGGCATCAACGATGTGCTGATCAAGGTTGATCGCACCGGGATCTGCGGGACGGATGTTCATATCCACAACTGGGACGCCTGGGCGCAAAAGACCGTGCCGGTGCCGATGGTGGTGGGTCACGAGTTTGTCGGCGAGATCGTGGAAGTCGGATCCAATGTTTCCGACTTCCGACCCGGGGAGGTCGTCAGCGGTGAGGGGCATGTCGTCTGTGGTCGATGCCGTAACTGCATGGCCGGTCGGCGTCATCTCTGCGCTGATACCAAGGGGATCGGGGTGAACCGTCCCGGCGCCTTTGCCGAATACATCTCTCTTCCCATGGCCAACGTCTGGCATCATGCGGATGACATCGATCGAGACATTGCTTCTATCTTTGATCCTTACGGAAACGCCGTCCATACGGCGCTCACCTTCGATATCCTGGGCGAGGACGTTTTGATCACAGGGGCCGGTCCCATCGGCGTGATGGCTGCAGCCGTTTGCCAGTATGCAGGCGCCCGCTACGTCGTGGTGACGGATGTGAACCCCTGGCGTCTCGAACTGGCGAGTCAAATGGGAGCAACGCGGGTGGTTGATGTGCGAAAGGAACGTATCGCCGATGTGCAGAAGGAGCTGGGAATGGCGGAGGGCTTTGACGTCGGTCTTGAGATGTCAGGGAACGAAAACGCGTTTCGCGAGATGCTTGAGAACATGTGCCACGGAGGTAAAATCGCCATGCTTGGCATTCCGGAAAAGGAGATCGCCATCGATTGGAATACGGTCGTCTTCAACATGCTGACGATCTCGGGTATCTACGGTCGCCGGATGTATGAAACCTGGTACAAGATGACGGTGATGTTGCAGGGAGGACTCGATATCAGCCCGGTGATCACGCATCACTTCGACTACACCGACTTTGAGAAGGGCTTCGAGGTCATGAAGAGCGGCGAAAGCGGTAAGGTAATTTTGAATTGGTCGTGAAGACTAAACCGCTGATGAACGCTGATTTGCGCTAATGCTTTGCTAAGATGGAGAAAGACTATCAAAACCACCTGAGGGAAACCATCGATTCGATCCGTGATGCCGGATTGTATAAGTCGGAGCGGATCATCACGACTCCGCAGTCTGCACATATTTCGGTCGGAACAGGCGCTGAAGTCTTGAATCTGTGCGCCAACAACTACCTTGGCCTGGCGAATCATCCGGAGGTGGAAGCAGCGGCCAGAGAAGCGATTGAGAGATGGGGCTTTGGTCTCTCGTCAGTTCGCTTCATCTGTGGCACGCAGGGCCTTCACAAGGAACTGGAGGAGTCTCTGAGTCAATTCCTGGGAACAGAGGACACAATTCTCTATTCCTCCTGCTTTGATGCGAATGGGGGACTCTTTGAAACGATCCTTGGCCCGGAGGACGCGGTAATCTCCGATGAGCTGAATCACGCTTCTATCATTGATGGCATTCGCTTGTGTAAAGCCAAGCGCTTTCGCTACAAGAACAACGACATGACCGACCTGGAGGAGAAACTGAAAGAAGCTTCATCCGCTCGCTTCAAACTGATCGCCACGGACGGTGTCTTCTCGATGGATGGCTCCATTGCCAACCTCAAAGGCGTTTGTGATCTCGCCGACAAATATGGCGCTCAAGTGATGGTGGACGACTCTCATGCCGTCGGAGTGATTGGGAAACGCGGAAAGGGAACGCACGAACATTGTGAGGTGATGGATCGCGTCGATATCATCACTGGAACACTCGGCAAGGCACTCGGCGGTGCCAGCGGCGGCTACACCAGTGGTCGAAAGGAGATTATCGAACTCCTGAGGCAGCGCTCACGTCCTTATCTTTTCTCGAACACCGTCGCTCCGGCCATCGTCGCAGCTTCACTGAAAGCACTCGAGTTGGTGCAGCGATCTGATGATCTGTTAGTGCGTCTTCGTAAGAACACCACCTTCTTTCGGCAGGCGATTGCAGAGACTGGTCTGGATGTGCTTCCCGGTGAGCATCCCATCGTTCCCGTGATGCTGGGTGACGCCAAGCTGGCTGCGCGCATGGCCGAGTCACTCCTCGAACGAGGCATTTACGTGATCGGATTCTTTTTCCCGGTCGTGCCGAAAGGCAAAGCGCGCATTCGGACGCAGGTATCTGCGGCTCATACGGAAGAAGACCTCGCCTACGCGGTGAATCAATTCGAGGAAACCGCGAAGGAGTTGGGCTTACTTGCTGGCTGAGTCAGCCGAAGGGGGAAGGGATCACCAGGCTGCCGGACCGATATTCCATTCCTCAACGAGATCCGTGGGGATGTCCTCGAGAAAGCGTGAGGGGCGCTGAAGCGTTTCGCCATCAAAGGCGCCATGCCAGATGAGCGGGTAGGTGAGATAGAGTTCGTCCTTGGCCCGGGTGACTGCGACGTAGAACAGGCGGCGTTCCTCTTCGAGACCGCTGTTGTCCTCGTCATCTTCATCGATGACCCGGTTGTTGGGAAAACGCCCGTCGGCAAGCCAGACCACGAAAACGGCCCGCCACTCCAGTCCTTTCGCCTGGTGCACGGAACTCAGGCAAACGGCCTCTTTGTCCGGCTCTGCCTGGGTCGCACTGACGGCGTCCTGGCCGGCCAGCAGGCTGAGTTGGCTGAGGAACTCTTCGATGTCGTCGAATTTCTCGGCGTATTTCTCGAGCTGGAGCAGATCCTGGCGACGGTGGTCAAAGTTGGTAAACTTGCTCCGCATGTAGTCTTCGTAAACGCCGCCCAGAATGGAAGGCATCATCGCTGCGGGAGGCTTCGGTTTTCCGTCGTGGTTCACGAGTTCGTCGAGCGTGTAAGCCAGCTGTTCCCAGGTTGCCTTGGCTTTTGATGGAACCTTGAAACCAAGCATGACGTCGGAGAATGAATGCACAACTTCGGCGTGAGCTTCATCCGTCTTGAGCCATTCGTTCCAGAGGTTGTCAGCACTCTTGGCCCCGATCCCCGGGAGCATCTTCACGAAGCGTTTGAAGGCGACTTCATCCCTTCGGTTGCAGACGAATTTCATGAACGCTGCCGCGTCCTTGATGTGTGCCTGCTCGAAGAAGCGGAGACCACTTGTGATGACAAAGGGAATTCCGCGATTGGTCAGCTCCATCTGGATCTCCATCGCGTGAAAGTGAGCCCGATAGAGAACCGCGATCTCATTGAGCTCGATGCCTTCATCCCGGAGCTCGAGAATGCGCTGGGCCACGAAGGCAGCCTGCGTGTTGGGATCCTGGAGAGGCGCGAGGGCCGGCAGCATCTGACGATCCGGGCGCCAGGCGGCGAGGTCCTTTTTGAACTGCTTCGTGTTCGGGGCGATGGCGGCATTGGCCAGCGTCAGGATTTCGGGGACGGAGCGGTAATTCGTTTCGATGACATACTTGGTCGCTCCTTCGTATTCCTCGGGGAAGTCTAGGATGTTGCGGAAGTCCGCGCCGCGCCACGAGTAAATCGACTGGGCGTCATCACCAACCACCATCACGTTCTTCTGGGGATCCGCAAAGATCCGGATCAGGTCGGCCTGGAGGGAGTTGGTATCCTGGTATTCGTCGACGAGAACCCATTCGAACTGGCGCTGGTAGGATTCGCGAATCACCGGATATTCCTCAAAAAGGCGCAGGGTCTTCTCGAGGAGATCATCAAAATCCATCGAGTTCGTGGACTGCTTTTTCTTTTCGTAGCCTTCTTCGAGCGAGGCGATCTGCTCGGCGAGGTGATGAAAGTAGGGATAACGGGAGTGGAGAATGTCCTCGATCTCACAGCCCGTGTTCTTGGCAAGGCTGAAGATATCAGCGAGAACCTCCGGTTTGGGAAAGCGCATCGACTTGGTGTCGATGTCACTTTCGGCGATCACCGCATTGAGAATCTCTTTCTGATCCTCCCGATCCATGATCGAGAAGTTTCGTTCCCAACCGATCTCAGGGGCGTGGCGGCGCAGAATCCGGTTTCCCACAGAGTGGAACGTGCCGCCCCAGAGCTCACTGGTATCGTAGGGCACCAGCTCTTCGACCCGGTCGAGCATTTCCCGGGCCGCTTTGTTGGTAAACGTCAGCAGGAGAATGCTGCCCGGAGCGATGCCGTTATCGAGCAAGTAAGCGACCCGGTAGGTGAGGGTGCGGGTCTTTCCGCTACCGGCACCGGCGATGACGAGGGAGGGACCAGGAGGCGCTGTGACAGCAGCGAACTGTTTCTCATTCAGTTCGCTGGCATAGTCGATCTCGGACTTGGCGTTCTTGGGAACGCGTTTGATCGTGTAATCACGGGCCATCTTCGGGGGACTCTAGCCCCCGAACCTGGCTTTTGCGCAAATAAAATGCAGACGTTCCGTCTGATTTACATTTTCTTTGCTGCTGCTTCCGCCAACTGGCTACGCTCTCCGCGTTCCAGCGTAACGTGCGAGCTGCAGGGCTCGTCGCGAAGGCGGTCGCGAGTATACACCAGGCCATTACTGAGTCGATCCACATATGGGTTGTCTATCTGAGCAGGGTCTCCTATGAGAACCAGTTTCGATCCCCGCGCCATGCGGGTCACGATGGTTTTTGCCTCAAGCGGCGTGAGTTGTTGAGCTTCGTCGAGAATAAAGTAGCGATTCGGGATCGAGCGTCCGCGAATGTAGCAGAGCGCTTCGATCTCCATGAGGCCGGATTCAAGCATGCCGTCATAGACCTTCTTGCTGGCCCCGTTCATGGGGGCATCGGTGTTTCCTTTGCGGCCTTTCTGCTGCTGGCGGCGTTTACCGTTGGTGTTTTCCGGTGTGAGTAGGAACTCGAGGGCGTCAAAGACAGGCTTAAGCCACGGGTCCAGTTTCTCTTCGAGGGAACCCGGTAGAAAGCCGAGCGTGTCGCCGAGAGGGATCACGGGGCGGCTCACGGTGACGCCGTTGAAATCTCCGGCAAAGGTCGCGTGAAGGGCTGAAGCAACCGCAAGCAGCGTTTTGCCGGTTCCGGCCTGCCCGTAGCAGGTCACGAGGGTGGCCTCCGGGTTGAGCAGCGCATCCATGAAGCATTGCTGGCCGAGGTTGAGCGGGCGGATTGGAGTGCCTCGCTGGATCTTGATCTGATCGGGGACGTGCAGCTTGTGGAAAGCGCCGTCGGAACCCATCCGCGCCGGCATGGTGCGTTTTTCTCCGGCTTTGAGAAGCACGTATTCGTTCGGGCTGATCTTCTTCACATAGGCGGGCAGGTCGATGCCACCGGTGCTGGCGAAGCGTTGAAGCTCGTTGGGCTTCAGGTCAATGATACGTGGCCCGGTCTGGCGAACCTGATCGCTGTCGACTTTGTCGTTTTGATAGTCTTCGCAGGGAATGCCTACCGCGTGAGCTTTGAGCTGCAGGTTGAGATCCTTGGTGATGAGAATCGTCGGTGCCGAGTTCTGCTCAGCCACCATGCTGGCACAAATGAGAATGCGGTTGTCGTTGGTTTCCTGCCCCCGGAAGGTCGCCATCAGTTCTTCCACCGCGGCGCTCTTGCCATTGTTTGGCACCAGCCTGACGGAGCCTCCGCCCGGTGTGGGAATGCCGATGGTCGCTTCGTTGGGGTGGGATGAGAAGATGTCGGCGAGACGGCGGTGGACGTTTCGGGTGTTGGCTCCCCGTTCGGACTGCTCTCCTTTGAAACGGTCCAGTTCACAAAGCACTTCGATGGGAATACAGATGTGATTGTCCCCGAACCTGTCTAGACAGTCAGGATCGTGAAGGAGAACATTGGTATCGAGGACAAAGTTCTTCCCGATGGGGGAAGGGGCCTTGAGTCCGTCACCGTAGGACTTCTTCTTTTTCGAGGAGCGTTGCTGGCGCTTACGCGTTGCTCCGTTTCCGTTGAACATCTCGACCTGGACGGTCCCTTCGGAAGATGCTCCACCCGCACCTGTATCGGATTGCAGATCACTCATAGCAGCGGTTCGCGGCACCTTGATGTGAAACGCGAACATGTATGAACCAAATTGTGAACAGATTATTTAATATTGTCAAAATATTCGATGAACTAAAATTCGATTAAAAAGTCACAATTTCTTCCATACGCATGTCCTGAACGCAGGTTTCGGACCAATTTATCGACTTCTGATTCGATTTGTGGAAGCGCGGTTTCAGGTGTGGTTTCGTCGATATCACAAATGTCCCAGTAACGAATCCGGTTGGTCCATTTGGGGAACTGGTTGGCGACCATGGGAGCATGTTCCGCCTCGCGCATAGCGATAACGAGAGACGACTCGGCCAGGTCTTCTGCGGTGACTTTGGCGGGTTTGGTTGAGGTGAGTGAGCGTGCGATTCCGGATTGATCGAGACGATCCGCGGCCCAGTGAGACAAGTCTTCGGTAGCAAGGTGCGGTCGAAAGCCTCTCGACTCCGCCCGCCAGTGCAAACCGTGTCCGCATGCCTGGAAGTTGAACGAGGCCTCTGCATACCGACTGCGGTAAAAATTGCCGGTGCAGAGAAAGAGAACAGTTTGGAATTCTTTCACAGTCTCACCCTGCCTTGAAAGGGCGGGTGAGATCGACCTTCGGATTGTGAAGGTTTTGCCGCGAAGGAAACACGGAAATGTGGGGCCACGTTATACCGCTGGAGAATGTGACCGCATAATCGTGCGTAAGCACGTGGAGGGCCAAGTTCCACCTTGGCCGTTGGTAATCGGTCGGAAGATTGGCATCTTCCGCTACATGAGCCCTACTCGAGTACGAGCGAATTAAGCTTCTTCGGCAGCTTCGAGAGCGCTGTTGAGCACGCCAAGAAGCAAAGGAAGGTCGACCGGCTTCGGCAGCATGATGGAGGAGCCGCTTTGGGCCACTGCGCCCTCGGAAAGTTCCGCAGAGTCGACCAGGGCGGTCAGCATGATGATCGGGACATTGCCGAGAATCGGGTCATCCTGGAACTGAGCCTGCACATCGCCACCGTCCATTCCGGGCATCACCACGTCCAACAAAATTGCATCTGGCTGGAAGCGTCGGGCGGTGCCAAGGGCTTGAGTCGAGTCGTTCTCAATCTGGACTTCAAAATCGCCGGACTTCTCAAGATTCATCTTGAGCAGCTCGGTGAATCCAGCTTCATCGTCGACTAGCAGAACCTTTTTTGACATAGGGGGAGTGGTTGAATATGAGGACTATTTCTCCTTGGATGATGCCAGTTTGGAGGCGTTAGTGTCAACGTCTTTCACCTTTTTTGACTCCAGCTTTCCGGTGGTTGTGTCGAGCTTGGTGGGCAGGGTAATCTTGGCGACGGCGCCCGTGGCATCCTCACGGTTTTTGAGGGTGAGATCACCGCCGTGAAGCGCAACAATCTTGCGGGAAACCGACAATCCAAGGCCGGTACCCTGGCCGGTTGCCTTGGTGGTGAAGAAGGGGTCAAACACACGACCGGAGTCCTTGCTCTCGATCCCGTGCCCGTTGTCCCTGAGCTCAAGGTGCACGACCCGGTCTCCGGACCGGAAAACCTCTTTCTTACGTGCGCCCTGGTTTTTGATGACTCCCTCGAGATCCTCGTAGGAGGCCACGATTTCCAGTCTCGGGCGGTCGACGTCGGCCATGGCGTGAGTCGCATTGATGATGAGGTTGATGAGGACCTGCTCGAACTTTGAAAGATCGAGGTAAACATCGGGCAAGTCATCGGGAACCTGGAGATCAACGGATGTATTGGATCGGGTCAACTCGTGCTTGATGAGAAGAAGCACATCGTCGAGCAGGCGCTTCAGGTTGGTCTGTTCCCGCGTGAGGGAGCGTTGGGATGAGAAATCAACCAGGCCGCGAACGATGCGATCAGCACGTTCCACCGCGTCGCGCATCTGGTTGAGAATCTTGTCGACGTTCTGGTCATCCGGATCAATGCCCTGGGAGAGGTAGTCAACGCCAAGCAACAGCAGCGCTAAAGGGTTCTTTACTTCATGGGCCACCCCGGCAGCAAGTCGACCGATCGATTCCAGTTTCTCAGCCTGGATCAACTGCATCTGGGTTTCCTGCAGCTCGCGGTTGGCCTCGGTGAGGGTCTTGTTGAGAGACTCCAGCTTCTCGCGGGATTTTACCTGCTCGGTGATATCCTCGCTGATGCCGACCACGAGCTGGCGTTGAGTCGCTGCATCAAACACCGGAATCTTAACGGTTCGAAGGTGGACTTCCTCGCCATCCTGGGTCTCGAGGATTTCATCCGGCACTTTCATCAGTTTGCCGCGTTTGACGACGGCCTTGTCGACGCTGCGAAAGTAGTCAGCCGACTCGCGCGAGAACAGCTTGTAGTCATTTTTACCGAGCGCTTTGGCGCGTCGGATCGTGGTGACCTCCTCCTGTTTCTTGTTCCACAGGATGAAAGTGAAATCATCGGTCGCGTCCTTCGCAAAGATGGCGACGGGGAGATTATCTAGAACGGATTCGACGATGCTGACTGGCTCCATGACTCTGTGTATGAGTCAGGTGTAGCAAAAAAAAGAGCCCGCGAGAAGTAAATCCAATCCCGCGGGCTTGAGGTGTCTCGGTGAGAGACAGAAAGTTAGGGTGCTTGTCAGGCCTTAGAGAATGTTGCCTCCGGTGCTGCGCTGGATTGAGCCGACGCCAGACTGAATCTGGGTGGTGCGGTCAGCGGGTGAAACCGGTTCCTGTGAATAGACGCGCTGGGGTTCGGTATCGCCGCCGGTATTGTTGGTCTCGCATCCGATGAGAGCAAAAGAACAAGCAGCGAGGGAAAGCGATAGGATGAGCAGTTTCATGCCTTGATAGTACTGGGATTTTCAAGGCAGGCAATGCAAAAAGCGCCGTCAATCGAGCGGTTCAATATAGCAGCCGATCGCTTTCGTTTCTGTGAATGACAGGGATTCACCTTCGACGAGTTTTTCGAGTACAGAGCGCAGATAGTGCTCGGTGATGACGCGGCGTTTGTCTCCGTAATCGTTGAAGAGGTTGTCGATCCGCCCGCGGTAGACGAGCTCGCCAGCGGAATTATAGACGGCCGCCTCCGGGGTGATCTTCGCCCCGGAGGCCTTGACCCGCTTGTGGGCGGGATCGGTGACTCCTGGAACGGTCAGCGAATACTCCTCACGGTGCTCAGCGATGTCAGAATCAGTTGTCGAGGGGTCGGGGTAGACGAGCAGAAATTCGACCCCCTTCGCTCCGTATTCCTCATGCAGTCGGGAGAACTCAGGAGAGTAGGCGTTGGCGATGGGGCAGTCTGTCGAAACGAAGATCTCGACACGTCCCGCTTTCTCCGCGGTCATGAGCGGAGAAGCGAGCAGTAGAATTGCGGTCAGGAGTCGAATCATGCGTCCCGGGAGGCTTTCATGCTCTCCAGCCAATCCTGAAGCGTTTTCAGCTCGGACGCATCGAGGGTCTTATTCTCATCTGTGTCGAGCCTAAGAAGCAGGGCGGACCGGAGTCGTTCAGGAAGTTCGCTGCTCTGCAGGCTTCCGTCCATGTCCTTGTCGAGAAACTTGATCACCGTCGGAAAACGCTCGAGCACCCGGGCATTGGAAAGCTCGCGTCCCAGCTGCGCAAAGATCTTGGCCTGGTTGATCTTGGTCTGTTGTGTCAGCTTGGTGATGTCGGCGGCATCTGTCGGGACGGCGAGGAGGGTGATGCTGCCCATTTCGTCGGTGGACTCGCGGCCCCACTTGATGCGCTGTGGCGGTGAGAAAGGATTGTCGTAATTATTCTCCGAATTGTCGTAGGTAATGGTGGTGGTCAATACGGTTCCTGCCGGCAGAATGATCTTCTCGTTAAAGAAATAGATGTCCTGCCAGTCGAGATCCCAGTCTGGAATATCGAGCAGCACTCGTTCTTCGCCGTCCGGATATTTCGCCGTCATGTTCATGTTCTCGGCAATGTAGTGAGCGTGGCCGGTGATGCTGACCGCCTCGGCGTCGACCGGGAGCGTGAAGCTGTCGGTAATAGTGTAATTGTCTTCTCCCGCTGGAATGTCGATTCCCATACCACGACCGAAACCGGGTGGGATCTGGATCTCCTGGATCTGGCGCGTCGGCGCTTTGTCAGCGAGATAGATCCCTACAGTGGTCTGTTCCATCTCGGCTTTGCCAGAGGGATGAAAGTGAGTTGAGAGAACGAGGTCGGATCCCTTGGGAAGTGGCCGGGCCAGATCGCCCGGGAGAAAGTGGGGTGAGACGCCGGGGACATAACCGCCCAGCGACCCGCTCTTGCGAAAACTCATCCCGTGGAAACCGGGCTTTCCGTCCTTGCCGTCGAGCTTGCGGGCCGTGCCGCTGTCATCGAGGAAATAGAGGGAGTGGTGAACCACCGCGCGAGCGGAGGGGCGGAGTTCGATCGCTTTGACCCACTTGTCCTCGGGGAGATCCATTGGGAGGACAAAGTTGCGATAAATGTCAGGGCCTTCTGCGGGCACCGGATAGGCTTCCTTCATCGTCAGGATGATATCCGGCTCGCCGAGCTGCCAACCTTCGGGGAATTCAGGAAGAGGCGGGGCATCTTCACTGTTGCCTTCGGGTTTCCCGGCTTCGACCCATTGATTGATCAAGAGGATCTCTTCATCGGCGAGGCGGCGCACATCGGAGAAGTGGGTGAGTTCCGGGCTGGCGTGCCACGGAGGCATGTAGCGATCGTTGACGACCCGCTTGATGGTCCGCGCTTTCTTCGAGACCTCTTCGAAGTTGCTCAGGGGAAACGGAGCGCTTTCGCCGTCGCGATGGCAACTCGTGCAATTCGCGTAGATGATTGGGGCGATATCCTGGTGATAGGTGACATCTGCAAAGCTGCTTGTGGTCGCGAGCGCTGCAATGGTGGCTAAAAGGAGGGTAGATTTCATGGACATTGAAACAGACGCGAGGTCTTTTCCTCCGGTTACAACACCGTTCACATGGGACAGTTGCCACGAAGTATCTCCACCAGCGTCGGCACCTGGGTGCGGCTCAGAATCTCAATTCCCTCAGGCGGAAACTCCCAGGTCGTGACCGGGATACCCTGTTCATCGCCCCAGGTTCCGAGTGAACCGGGAGTGGGATATCCGATCTCGGTGAGCAGCGGCATCCCTGTCTCTTTAGCGAGCCACTCGGCGAAGGGACCGGGCAGCGGGTCATCGATGCAGGCGAGCGGACCGTGGAGGGCTAGAATGCGGGCGGGGCGTGTGGTTTCGATCAGCTTGATCAGCGCTGGCGTTTCGGGCTCCGATCCTCCGTGGTCACCGGTCAGGATGGGTAAGGCGAGATCTTCGTCGGCGTGCCAGCGGCAGGTCGTTGGATCGGCCTGCCAGTTGGCGGTGGGGAAATTGCGATTGAGGTCGACGCCGTTGGCATTGCCGCGGGTTCCGAGCTGGAGTCCGTCAGGATTGGCGGTGAGGATCAGCCCAATGGACGGAGAGATCTCAGTCGTCTCAATCGATCGTATCGCCCTGGAAAGCGATACGGTGGTATCGGGCTCCTCACCGTGGATGCCGGCAACGATGAGGAGTTTGCAATCCGCTGACGGGGGAAACCAGGACAGCTGCGCCCCGAGCAGGGAGCTCCCGTAGGTTTCCAGCTCAAGGCCAAGTCCCGTCCGCAGGCCCATGCCGATCAGGGATTCTCCCGCTGCCACGGATAGCGGCCGGCCTGGTTGATGTGCTCGAGAAGTGCGTTGAAAAGGTCGTTGTACATCTTCGGCGCTTTCTCGCGAGGGATCGGGTTCTGCTCGCCAGGGTCGTTGGCGAGATTGAACATCTGGTAGGGCTCAAAAGAATGGTTCCGCAGGAGTTTCCAATCGCCGATTCGGACTGCGTGATAGGGGATGCCACCATACTTCATGTTGCCTTCGAGGCGGACCCAGAACAGCGCCCTGTCTTCTTCCTCGAAAGGCTCTCCCTTGAGAACCGGAAGAAAGCTGCGGCCGTCCATCTCATGCGTGACCGGAACACCGGCGATCTCTGCGAGCGTGGGATAAATGTCCATGGTCAGGGAAACATGATCAGGCTGACGGGAGCCGGGCTGGATCACTCCCGGCCAGGTCACGGCGGTGCCGACGCGAATGCCGCCTTCCCACATGTCCTGCTTCGCTCCGTTGAGCGGGAGGTTGCGGGCGCCTACGTTGCCCTGGCCGCCATTGTCACTGGTGAAAATGACGACGGTATCTTCCCAGAGGCCCTCATCCTTGAGCCCTTTCACGACACGACCAACGGCTTCGTCGAGGTGTTCGATCAGGGCGACGAGCGCAGCGCGCTTCGGATCGATGCCTTCTTCCCGCTCCAGCACCTTGTCGAGCCACTCCTGGGGCGGCTGGATCGGTGTGTGTGGCGCGTTGTAGGCGAGAAAGAGGAAGAAGGGATTCTCCTTGTCCCTGCGGGTCTTGAAGTACTCCAGCGTCCAGTCCGTGAAAAGATCGGTGGCGTGGCCTTCGGGTTCGATCACTTCCTCCATGCGGCGCATGTAGTTCTGGCCGAATCGAAGGTGATCGTAGTAGTCATCCATCATGTCTCCGAGAAAGCCGTGGAAGAAATCAAAGCCGATGTCCTGGGGACGGTCGGGAGCTTCGAGACCGAGGTGCCACTTGCCGATCAGGGCGGTGTCGTAGCTTGCGGTCTTGAGGTGAGTTGGCAGCGTGGTGATATCGTTGCGGAAGTCACCCCAGCTCGTGGGACGGTCGTCGAGCGGCGTGCGAATCACGCCCGGGACACCGGCATTGTCAGGATAAAGGCCGGTCAGGAATGAGGCACGTGTCGGAGAGCACACCGGACAGTTGGCGTAGAAAGAGTCGAAACGCATTCCTGCGGCGAAGAAGTCATCGATGTGCGGTGACTTGAGATCCGGAGCTCCGTAGCAGGAGAGGTCTCCGTAACCGAGGTCGTCGACCATGATGACGAGAAAGTTAGGCTTGGAGGTTTCGGCCTGAATGGCAGGGGCGAGCAGGGCCAGCCCGAGAATTGGCGCGATAAACTGAAAAAACGATTTCATGAGCGAAGTATTCTCGCTTTTACTCGTTTCCAGCAACCCATGAAAGCCCCATTTTTCTCCCCGATTCTCGCCATGACTTTGCTGTTAAGTCCGGCTGCCACTGTCCAGGCTGAAGAACCCGTTGGGGTGGAGATGGGGAAGCAGGGCGTTTCCAACTTCATTGCCCGCCTCGAAAAGGATCGAAAGGCTCACGTGGCTTTCATTGGTGGATCGATCACGCAGAAGGAGAGCGGACACGTTGGCAAGGTCTCCGACTGGCTGCAGCAGGAGTGGCCCGATGTGGAGTTCACCTTCACCAATGCCGGTCTTTCTTCGACCTGTTCCGTCAGCGGAGCCTTTCGCCTGGATCGTGATGTTCTTTCGAAAGGCCAGGTCGATCTCCTCATCGTGGAGTTCGCCGTCAACGATGACCAGGATGCGGAACACGATCGCAAGACCGCGATTCGAGGGCTCGAGGGCGTCATCCGCCAGTATTTCAACGCCAACCCGAAAGGCGATGTGATTTCGGTTCAGTTTGTGAACAAGCCCATGCTGGAGAAAATCCAGGCAGGAGAAGAAGCCGTCAGCGCGTCCGCTCACAAGGCGGTGGCAAGGCACTACGGGCTCGCGATCGCTGACGTGGGCCAGGCGCTCGCCACCGAAATCAAGGAAGGACGCATGACCTGGGAGGATGACTACAAGAACGTTCACCCGTCGGACAAGGGCTACGAGTTTGCCACCGGCCTCATCACCCATATCCTCGACAAGACAATCTCAGGAGAAACCCCGACTCCGGTGGCCTTGCCGGCACCCCTTGATTCCGGCTCCTACTTCAACGCTGTGACGGTAGATCCCCAAAAACTGGATTGGTTGGGCGGCTGGAAGTGGGCGCCCGTATCCCGCGACTTGCTGCCTGTCGGCGGCATCCGCGAACAGTATGAACCCTATCATGCCCTCCGTTCCGATGAAGCCGGCTCGCATCTTTACTACGCCTTCCAGGGAACCATGTTAGGGGCCTTTGTCCTCGCCGGGCCCGATTCCGGCAGCCTGGAAATCAGTATCGACAAGGGAGAGTGGAAAGAGGTTCAACTCTATCATGATCGATACAGCAAAGGCCTCAACTATCCCCGCAGCGTGATCCTCGCCGATGACTTGGCTCGTGGGTATCACCAGGTTGCCATCCGGGTGTCCGAAAAGAAGCCCGAGCTGAGCCAGGGCAGGGCTGCGACGATCTTGTTCTTTGAGGTGAATCAGTAGGGGGAGGGAATTTAAGAACAGGATTCCCAATGTGATTAATCAATCCTTCGCCGCCTGCAAAAACAAATCCGCATGCGCGTCCACGGAACAAGCGAGCGGCTCGCCGTAACCGCCTCCCATGGTAACCACGAGCGGCCGCTCTCGCTGGCGAGCGGTGGAGAGGACGAGCTCATTGCGTGACTGCAGGCCTTCGCGGGTGAGTGAGAGATGACCGAGGCGATCTGCCGCCAATCCGTCGACCCCAGCTTGATATAGGATCAGCTCGGGATCGAAGAGGGGGAGATCCCGTTCGAGGAAGGACTCCAGGGTAGAGAGGTATTCCTCATCTTCGGTTCCGGGCGCAAATTCAACATCGAGATCGGAGGTCATCTTTCGGAAGGGGAAATTCTTCCCGCAATGGAAAGAGACCGTGCGAATGTCAGGATCGTTTTCAAAGATCGCGGCGGTGCCGTCGCCCTGGTGAACGTCGAGATCGAGAATGAGGACTCGGCGAATGCCATAGTCCCGCCGCGCGACGAGGGCCGAGACGGCGAGGTCGTTGAAGATGCAGTAGCCAGACCCGAAGTCGTAGTAGGCGTGGTGCGTGCCGCCGCCGAGGTTGCCCGCGAAGCCACCCTTCTCAAGGACATGCCTCGTCGCCGACACGGTTCCGTGCGTGAGGATGAGGGTTCGTTCGGCGATCACTTCGGTCCACGGTCTTAAGCCGATCCGACGAACCGCTTTGGCATCGAGGGAGCCGTTTAGAAAGGCGTCTACATAGGAAGGATCGTGGGCTAGCTTGATGTCCTCCACCGGCAGTGGGGGCGGCAGGGGAAAGGTGATCCGGTCGCAGTCCTTGAGCCGGTTCTGGACCTCTCGATAGCGCTCCCGGGGAAAGGTCGACTCTGGATCCAGTCCATCGGTGTAGATATCGGAATACCAGAGCGGAAACATCAGCGAAAGAGAACGGGCGGGTTTGATTAACCCTTGAAGGACACGAAGGCCGAAATCAATCGGTAAAGATCGGATCGAGCGTGTCGCAACGCAGTCGTTCCATCGATTTCAGGTTCTGCAGCCAATAGGCGGGGATTTCGGGCGTGGCCGCGCCGAGGAGTGAGCCCACCACCGCGCCGCGATGACAGCTGTCTCCGCCACAACGGGCATTCGCGAGGACGCCTTCCGAAAAGTCGTCGGCGTATTTCCAGGCGAGACAGAGCGAGGCGGCAAATGATTCCGGCAGGTAACAAGCCGGGGAGTAACGGGCCCCAATGATCTCGCGGTCGCGGAGGGAGGCCATTTTCTCGAGGCGTCGCTTCCCAACCCAGCCGGTGCCGTGTTCGAGAATGGCCTCATGGAGTGTCGCCCCGTTGGCGATGGCTTCCAGCATCCGGGCCAGGGCGAGCGCGGCCTGGTCGACGTTCCTGTTTCGGTGAGTCAGGGCAACATGCTGGCGAACGAGGTTCTCATCCACCCGCGGCGGGCCATCCTGCAGGGCATCGAGGGCCGCAATCAGAGCCGGCACAGCCGAGAGTCCGCCGATGTGGATATCGTCGATCCCACACTGGCCGGGAGCTTTGCCGGAGGCAAGACGGTCGAAGAAAGCGCGATGATACTCCTCGAGGTAAGTGTCGTGATGCCATCCCGGGGTCTGCATCAGGTCAATGTAGAGCGCCAGCCACGCCTCGGCGTCGTAGCGACCGGCCCGGACGGTGGAACGATAAAGCTGGATCGCGAGCAGGTAATTGATTGTGTTGTCTCCCGCTTCCAGGAACTGGTGGTAGTGGACGCCGCGTTGCCCCCAGTAGACGGCTTGATCGTGAAGAATTTCCCCGGTCTTGTTTCGCGCCGAGTAGCGCGATCGCCAAAGGATGCTGTCAGGGTGGGGGTTCTTTGGCTTGATATAGCCCTCGAGTTCCCCGTAGTCGCGATCGAGAGCGGCGGTGTTGTAGTACCAGTGGACCGGCAGGGCAACGGCATCGGCGACGAGGGAACCGAGGAATGCATTCTGGAGGTGGGAATTCATCGGAAAAGATTACGAAGCGAGAAACTGGAGGGTCGCTTCAATCACCGTATCCGGCTGTTCCTCCGGTGGACAATGACCACACTCCGGGACGGTCACGACAGAGGCGTGACCAATCATGCCCGCAACAGCGGCAATGTTCTCAGGCGACACCACCGCATCCTGCTCACCGGAAATGATGAGGACAGGTTGCTCGATCGCCTCGTATCGGATCATGGTGGCGCGATGCTCCTCGAAGGCCTCCACATAGCCAAGACAGGCGTCCCTGAAGCCTTCGACCAGCATGGATCGACGGTAATGGTCCGACACCTCGCGAGTCAGCGATTCGTCACGGTAGACGGCCCTGCTCGAGAGGCGGTGGAATCTCTCTGAATTGGAGAGAAGCAGCCGGAACATGAGAATGGCGAGACGCACGCCCAGCTTTCCTCTGAGATACCAAGGCGCCTCTCCGGCAAACTCCGCCGGTGGACACACCAGGATGACCTTGAGCACCTTTTCGGGATGTCGTTCGGCAATACAGCTGCTCACGACAGCGCCATAGGAATGCCCCATGAGGCAAAACTGCTCGATGCCCTTATCGGCGAGAACCTGGACAATGAGATCTGCCTGTTTTTCAATATGATAAGCCTGCTTTTTACGCGGGCGCTCCGTCAGCCCAAACCCGTTCAAATCGAACGCTATTTGACGGTATTTGGCCGAAAGCGGCTCACGGAGAAGGCGAAATGAGTAGGCGCTCGAAGCAAATCCATGGAGCATCACGAGGGTCGGTCCCTCTCCAGAATCGACGGCGTGAACCCGCTTCCCGTTGATCTCCACCAAGGAATCCGGAGGCACATTGGCGATGGCTTCCTCGTAGGGTATCTCTTTTTCCCAGCGGACCATGAGATCATCCGCTTGCGGGAATGCCGACTCCCTTGGCCATGAGGCTGGCGAGCAGTGGCATGAGCGCGAGCAGGACCACCTCGGCCCGAACGCTCAGAATTACACCCCTCGGGACCTCAACGGTTTCGTCGGGCTCTCCTTTTTTCTGTTTTCCCAGGAAAACACTGGGCCAGGCCGAGAGAATGCCGATGATCAGGAAAAGGGTCACCTTGGCGTGGAAAATCGGATTGCTCGAATAGAACTGCGACGGTTTGCCGACCCAGAACCACTGGGCAAAGCCAGTCGCGAGGACCAGTACGACCATAACGGCATAAAGAAGGTCAACACGTTGGATCTGCGCGATCTCCCGTCGGATCATTTTCGGACGCAGGAGGAAAGCTTGCGCAATGACCGCGGCGCTCAGGCCGAAGAGTGAGCCGAAGTGAAGATAACGAATCAGGATTTCGAGGAGCATCACGGTCCCGTTACGACTGTGCGACCGATTCTGCGTCGTGGAACGTAGCGTTTCTGAACCGGCAGTGTGCCGACTCGATTCAATAAACCGTATCTCTCCCAATCATGCAGAAGTCTAAACTACTCCTTGCCCTCCTTTGCCTGGCCATCCCCGGTATTTTCCTGAAAGCCGAGGACATCGATTTCGCGACCCAGATCTATCCCTTTATAAAGTCCGGATGTGTGACCTGCCATTCGCCTCCTTATGAAGACGAGCGCGGCAGAACGCGAAAGCCCAAGGCCGATATCATCCTCGCGACCAAGGAAGGGATTTTGAACTCCGTCGATGAAAACGACGAGAAGATCCTCGTCCCCGGGAAGCCGGACGAGTCACGCATGCTGGCAGTGACCAAGCTGCCGCTCAGCGACGACATGCATTTCCCGCCCGAGGGCAAAGCGCCTCAGTGGACCGACGCCGAGAAGGACCTCTTCGCCAAGTGGATCGCCGCAGGAGCTGATTTCGGCGACTGGACCGAAGATCCTGCACCCCGCGAAGGCATCGAGTGGGACGGGGAAGAGAAAGCCCCCGGGACCCTCGAGACCTTCGAGTAATCCTCCGTCATCTCATTACCTGGAAAATCGATGAACCCTGCCGACCGTTGTTACGCAGTTGTCTATTAGTTACCCCACATGAAGTATAGGAAGAATATACTTAGGGTTGCTATGTCTCTATAAAAACGCCATTGACCCTCCCGACACCCTTTGCCTATGCTGAAGCATGATAAGAGCTTTGGTAGGTCTATTCTCGGTAGCGGTCCTTGCGTCTTGCACCACAAACGAAGGTGATCACTTTAATGCAGACAGCGCATACAATCGGGCAGAGGCGGAGAGGGAATACAACGAAGCCTACAGCGCAATGGAATACCACCAGGACCCGTATGGTTGGGGCGCAGGACGCCCATCGACTCTAGTAGACACGATAGCCTACGGGCACGTGCCTACGCAATTACCATGATATAGGTGATATTTACCATCCGCCCGTTTGGTGCGTAATCAAAACCTGCAAAAGCAGCTCAAGAAACTCTGCTCGAGATAGAGACGGTCTTAGGAATGATTGTCCACCGTAGGGGGAATCACATTGCCTCGGGCCTGTAAAGCCAGGGCCGCCGGATGCTCGCCGTAGTGCTCCCGTACGGTCGCGGCCAGTTTTCGCTTCACGTCTTCGGTGACTGCCGCGGGGGATTCCTTCGGCAAGGCGGTGACAAGTCGCTGCACCAGTTGATCCTGCGGCGCTGCGGTAATGGTTTTCCAACTGGACAGCAATTCCGGGTCTACATGTGAGGGTAGCGACCCCATGATCCCGACGTCGTTCTGATCGTGGACGAGCAGACCCGAGGTGGTGCCGCGGTCGAGAGTGAGAACCTGGAACAGGTAGAGGGTGTGGTAAGCCAGTTGCTCGGCCCGGGCCTCATCGTCGAAGTTAGGGTAGCTTGTCAGGGCCTCATCGAGAATGGCGACGTAGGTGTCAATCACGGCTTCTCCGAACTGTTGCGCAAGGTCACGGTCAGTCGCGCGATTGTCGGTGTGATAGCTTTCGAGATAGAAGTGAGTGACACCCCGATGCCGCTCGAGGGCTGGGATGTAGAAGTAGCGATCGCCCTGAGCTGCGGCTTCCTCGAACTGGGCCGGAGCGGCTTTCTTCATCGCCATGGTGAACCGGTCTTTGAACTCTTCGTGCACCACGGAAGGATTGAGGTCGCCCATGATGCGCCAATAGCCGTTACCATCCTTCATTTCAGTCCAGCTGATATGGATATGGACGGAAGGCGCGTGGGGATTGACCGGGTGAATAATCGTGGAGATTGCGGTCGCGGAATCGAGCTTCTTGTCAGGCTGATCGTCGTAATGGATCTGGGAAACATTGACGGATCCCCGGTTGAAGATTGAGCCTTCCGGCGCGGTGAAGCGATTGCCGCCTCCATGGAGCCCTTCGTCGCGCAGCCACTCCGTTTTTTCAAAGCTGACCGGCTGCCCGTGACGTTTGGCCACGTCCTCGAGTCCATTCACGAAACGTGACTGGAGACTGCTGAGCAGTTCAAGAGCTGAGACGGCATCGGGAGAGGATGGCATCCTTCAATCTTGAGCCATTGCCGAAGGACTGCAACGGCCAAAGTCTCAGGCGAGCTTGGAACCATCGCCGACCCGAAATCGATTGAGCAGCTCGGCGTGAGAATGCACATCGTAGAAGTCGTAGATGTGCTTCACATACTCATTGGCGGTGTGGATGGAAATATTCATGCGGTCCGCGATCTGTTTGCGAGACAATCCCTCGAGCAGGAGATTCAGGGCCATGCGGCAACGATTCGGGAGCTGTGGCACCTGCAAGGCGGATTCCCACGGCCAGCCCTGCTCGTGAAGCCAGGCCACTTCGGTGAGAATGATGTGAGCAATCCTCGCCTCACGTTCGGTGAAAGGCTCCGCCGAAAATCGTCGATACATCCCGATGCCGCTGAGGCAATTGTTGGAAACCGGTCGATAGCAGACGAGTGGGGCACCGATGTCAGCTTCTTTCCAGGACTTCGCGACCTCCGGATCGAGAAAGATATCATCCGGATCGTATTCCTGCTGGCGGCGGGTGACCTGGCTTTGAGTGGCGTAGATCTCACGTCCAAGAGGACGCATCGTGTCCTCGAGCTTCCGGTTGTCGAGCGCAAGAAGCAGCTTGGGAACCTGCTCCTCGGAAAAGCCGCCGGTGGTCATGGCCGTGTACATGACCGGTTTGTCCGGATGATAGTCCGCAGCGAGGCCCCAGATCCAGAAGTCGGCATCAATCAGCCCACAAAGCCCTTCCATGAGAGCTCGTTTCTTCTGCTCGTGATCCCCGTGCGTCGACGCGACATCAGCGAGCAGACGCACCATGGCACGGGCGTCCGCTTCGGGAATGGGCACTTCCTGATCCGGTTCCATTTTGGCACAGGCAGGCGTCACAAAACCTGCCAGACACAAAAATTATACCTAGCCGAGCCACTTTCGTGACACCAAGTGATGATCAATTGGTGCCAAATGCCCGAATTTCCGGGCAAAAAGCCGGATCAGGCGAGGAAGGTCGCGCGTCGCTTTCTCACGTCGGAAGCGAGCTGGTTGAGCATCTCAACGGTGGTTTCCCAGCCGACACAGGAGTCAGTGACGCTGACGCCGTAGTCGAGCGAATCCAGGTCGGAACTGATCTTCTGGGCGCCTTCGTTGAGGTGACTTTCGATCATGACCGCGCGGATGGAAGTATCGCCTCCGGCAATCTGCTGGCCAATCGATTCGCAGACCTTAGGCTGGTTGCGGTAGTCTTTCTCGCTGTTGGCGTGGCTGCAATCGAGCATGAGAGCGGAGTCCATGTCCCGTCCTTCGAGGGCTTTGCGGACCTCGGCCACACTGTCGGGCCCGAAATTGGGGCCGGTCTTGCCGCCGCGAAGAATGATATGGCAGGTCTCGTTGCCCTTGGTGGCAACGATGGCGCTGTCACCGGACTTGGTGACCGAGAGAAAATGGTGAGGATGGCTGGCGGACTGGATCGCATCGATCGCGATCTGGAAGTTGCCGCCAGTGCCGTTTTTGAAGCCGACCGGCATGCTGAGACCGGAGGCGAGCTCGCGGTGGAGCTGGCATTCGGTAGTACGGGCACCGATGGCGCCCCAGCTGATGAGATCCGCGTAGAATTGCGGGCTGATGGTATCGAGAAACTCGGTGCCGGCAGCGACACCTTTCTCGGCGATATCACGAAGCAGCTTGCGGGCAATCGCGAGGCCTTCGTTGATGTCGAAAGATTCGTCGAGGTGCGGGTCGTTGATCAGTCCTTTCCAACCCACCGTGGTGCGGGGCTTCTCGAAGTAGACCCGCATAATGAGCAGCACGTCGTCCTTCACTTCGTCCTTCAACGTGGCGAGACGATCGGCGTATTCGAGAGCAGCCTTGGTGTCGTGAATCGAGCAGGGGCCGACGACGGCAAGGACACGGTCGTCTTTGCCGGAGAGCACATCAGCGATTTCCTGGCGGGCTGTGCCTACGACCTCGGCGGCTTCAGGAGAAACCGGCACTTCTTCCATGAGAATGGTCGGGGCGATCAGCTGGCGAAGGCTGTCGATGCGAATATCGTCGAGAGGATTGGACATGGGGCGGGGAATAAGCATCCGAATGCCCTCGTGGGAAAGGAAAAAAATCGCGTTTTTCCCCGCTATGACAGGCATTCCTGATTGAGCCGCAGGCCTCGTTCCTCTAGCCTTTCGAGCACATGAGTAAGAGAAGGCATCTGCGCAAAGATCCCCGTGACTTCACCGGGGGTGGGATTTTCGGACTTCCGAAAAAGCACCGTTCAACGGGAAACCCGGAAATCGACAAGAGGATCAGCTCGCTGGTCGACGAATGGTCCTGCGGCGCCAGCGCTGAACTGGTTCAGGAGATGATCGTCACGGCCCTGAAACTGGGCAAGGATTGTCCGCCCGAGGGCGACATGAAGCTCTTCAATCGCTCCCTCAAGGAGATGCGCCAGGCCAGTAAGGTCTTCAGTCCCTATGTCGAGGAGCGGAAGATTTCCATCTTCGGTAGTGCCCGAACCAAGCCCGACGAGCCGGAGTTCAAAGTGGCCGTCGAATTCGGCCGCCGCATGCGCGAGGCGGGATTCATGGGGATCACCGGCGCCGGTGACGGAATTATGGGCGCGGCCCAGAAAGGCTCCGGCCGCGACAACAGCTTCGGTCTCAACATCAATCTTCCGTTCGAGCAGAGCGCGAACGAGACCATCGATGGCGACGAGAAGCTGATTAACTTTAACTACTTCTTCACCCGCAAGCTGGCCTTCGTGAAGGAAAGCGATGCGCTCGCCGCGCTGCCGGGCGGTTTTGGAACGATGGACGAGCTTTTCGAAGCCCTGACCCTGATCCAAACCGGCAAAGCCCAGATCGTGCCGATCGTTCTGCTCGACAAGGAAGGGGGCACCTACTGGAAGACCTGGTTCCAGTTCGTCCAGGATCACCTGTTCCGCCTTGGCCTGATTTCCGAGGGCGACTTCAATCTCTTCAAGATGACGACCGACATGGACGAAGCGGTCGAGGAGGTGGTCGGTTTCTACCGGAACTACCACAGCTACCGCTATGTACGCCAACACCTCGTGATGCGCCTGCAGCACCCGGTCACGGATGAAATGCTGACCCGCCTCAATCGCGAATTCAGCGACTTGGTTGAGGAGGGGGAGTTCGCCGCCTGCGAAGCCCTGCCTGAAGAGCAGGACGAAGTCCACCTCAAGGACATGCCCCGACTCATCTGTCATAAGAAGCGCGGCATCGCCGGCCGTTTCCGTGAACTGATCAATGTGGTCAACGAATACTGATGCCTGACCTCTCCCACGAACGGGCGTTGGCCGAAGAAGGCTTCCAACGAATCGCCGGAATCGACGAAGCCGGCCGGGGACCCCTCGCCGGGCCCGTTTCAGTGGCTGCCGTAGTGCTTCCAGAGGACTATTCTCACAGCGTATTAACTGACTCTAAAAACTTGAGCGAGAGGCGCCGGGAAGAATTATACGAAGAGATCACCGGCGACGACCGGATCCATTGGGCGTCGGTTCTGGTGGATGCCCCGGAAATCGACGAAATCAACATTCTCCAGGCCACCTGGGCAGGCATGAGACGGGCCTTTTTGAAGCTGGAGCCGCCGGCTGACATTGCCCTGATCGACGGAAAACCGATCAAGGGATTTCCTACCGAGCACCGGGCTCTCGTGAAAGGTGATTCCCTTAGCCTGTCGATCGCCGCCGCAAGCATCATCGCCAAGGTGGAGCGTGACCGGCTCATGAAGGAATACGCCGAGAAATTCCCCGAATACGGGTTCGAGCGTCACAAAGGCTACGGAACCCAGGCTCACCGCGAGGCGCTGAGAGAGCACGGACCGTGCCCGATTCATCGCCGGAGCTTTGCTCCGGTGTCGCAGATGGAGCTGGATTTGTCGTGAAGTGGCTGCGCCAATGCTGGTATCGATTCCTCGATCGGGAGTGCGAACGGCCGATCCAACTACCGGATCGCGATCACACTGACGACGGGGACTGGAATCGCTGGGTCGGCGAAACGGGCGAACGACTCGCCCGTAAGTATATCAACTCGCGCGGAAGCAAGCCGCTCTACCGGAACTTCAAACCAAAGCGGGGTGGAGAGGTGGATCTGGTCTATCGGGATGGTGACATCCTGGTGTTTGCTGAGGTGAAAACGAGGACGAGTGAGCAGTTCGGTCGGCCCGCGGATGCGGTGGACCGGCAGAAACAGGCTCTGATCACGCGGGGAGCCAATGCCTGGCTAAAAGCCCTCGACCGACCGGAAGTGATCTTCCGATTCGATATCATCGAAGTCCTCCTGACTGACGGCCAACCACCCGATATCCGGGTGATTGAGGCCGCCTTCACGGCGCCACAGTCAGGATTGGGGATGTGAGAGGGCTGGACTGAAATTCTAGGCAATGCCACGTGCAGCCTCTTTCGTCGCCGCGTCCTGATCGAAGAAGGACTCCATGCGATGATTGAGATCACCGTAGAAAGTTTCTGCAAAGTGTTCGAGACGATCCGCTCGCACTTTGGCTCGATTATCCTTCTCCTCGGCGAAGCGGGCCTTCTCCGTTTCGATGCGCTCTTCGAAGGCGGTCTCTAGGTCGATCAGGTTTTCCACGAACTCTTTCGCGGCACGTGAGCTGTCGATACCTTCGATAACAGCTTTCTCGAGCGGCTTGTTCTGGGTCAGGTGCAACAATCTCCCGGACGATAAGCTATCCATGTATTCATTGTAGCTCTTGAGCCAGGCTTCGCGCTCACGGGCAAAGCGAACTTCGTCACGGTCAACGAGGGCATCGTAGGGCCCGGGGCGGGAGAAGAACTTCACCACGAGGGGAATGGTATCCACGAGGAGGAAGAGCGCACAGAGCACCGCATAGGTGATCAGCGCCATCTGGCCGCCTTCATCGTTCTCCTTGAAGAGATGGTGGAGGGCGAGCGACTGGGTCAGGATATCCTTGCGGGGCTCAGCGTTGATGGCATCGATGCGTTCTTGTTCCTGGGTTCCGATAGACACCAGTTCACCCTGGAGACGGGTCAGTTCTTCGAGACGGGTGTCAATCTGCGCGGCGATAGTGTCGCGAATCGAGTTCTGCTGCACCACGAACTGGTCCGCCTGTGACTGCTGGACCTGTCGCTTGAGTTCCGCGACGCGCTCGCGCTCGTCCTTGAGGCGCTCAGCCTTGGCGGCGGCGATGCCGACGAACTCTTCCTTGATGACATCTTCAGCGGCCTTGACCTGGCCGGAGAGCTCATTGCGCTGCTCGGTGAGGTACTTCAGCATCTCGCCGATGCGGGTTGCTTCATCGCGACGCCAGGCGAGCTGGTCCGTCTGGATGCTACGAGCGCGCGGCCCGAGACCAACGATACCGCTGCGCTGGCCGTTCACTTCGTTTTCAAACTCACGCTGCCAGTGGTCGAGCTCTTCCTGGAGATCGCCATATTTGGCCTGCATTTCGGCGAAGTCCGCATCGATGCTCTCGATTTTCAGGGTGTAAGCCGCCGTGTCCGCGGCAATGCGATCTTCCATCTGAGCGCGGAGCTCATCGTCGAGAGCGGCAATCGGGTCAGCTTCACCTACGGAAGAGTCTTCGACGAGGAACTCGGCGGAGAAGGTGGCATTGAATTCTTCACGACGGGTCGCAATTTCGGCCTCCATTTCGTCGATCTTGGTTTCGACGTTTTTCTTCTCCTTGTTAGCCGCGACGCGAACCTCCTCGACTTCCTTCTGGCGATCTTCTTCGATGACGCTGGAGATGGTGTCTTTAAAGAGGAGAAGGGTGAGGGGGTGTGAAATGGTAATCCCCATGAGGGCCGCGACGACGATACGCAAGGCGAACTGGTTGATCTTGCGAAAGAATCCCTGGTAGGAGCGATAGATCGAGAGCAGTGCCCGGTCGATCGTCATGATGATCAGTCCCCAGGCAAGGGCGACGGGAATGATGACTTTCCAGTTATCGGTCAGGGTGGAAAGGGCGTAAGCGCAGGCGATAAAAGCGAATACGCTGGGAACGAGAACGGTCGCTCCAAAGGCAACATACTTCCGCTGCTCCCATCCGGGGCATTGCTCAAGCGTGTCGGCCCCGGCTCCGGAGAGCCAGAAGAAGAGGTGTTTAATCGGCCCGGAAGAGTTCGGGTTTGATGGCGGGTAGGGTGATGTATTCATGGCGCATGTTGAGAAGTGTGATCGATCAAAAATGCTCCCGCACAGCAGGAACAAATCGGCCAATTGTTAAGAGTTCTTAACTATATGTAAATCCTAAATTCCCGCGAATGAGGTTAGGCCGGCTGACCCGATGGGGCTAGGAATGGAGAGTTCCCAGGGGGAGAATCAGTCAGGGTGAATTCCAATCCCGATGTAATTGATAAACTGGCGAGCGCGCTCTGAATAAAATGATTTTAAATTGATAAAAAATTATAAACTCTGTCACCCTGACAAAAATATAATTTTATCCGCGGATAATCGGGTGCACACGGCTGGACCCAGCGAAGCCACCCCTAGAATTCGGGCCACTGGTGCTTCGGGTAGCGCCCTCGAAGCTGGGAGCGCACGGCCGGGTAACTACCGGTCCAGAAACTGGCGAGATCCTCGGTGACCTGGACCGGCCGATGGTTCGGCGCCAGGATTTCAACGACAACGGGTTGCTTGCCGTCACAGACTGTCGGCGAATCGGTCAGGCCGAAGATGTGTTGAATCAAAACAGAGATCTTTGGCTTCTCGCCGGGCGAGTAATGAACCCGGGGCTGCTTGTCGTTGGAAAGAGTGAGGCTCTCCGGGGCCAGGTGATCGATGACCCCGGCCTGGTGTGGCGGGAGCCATTCCTTCACCACCTTGGTGACGGGGCGATCCTTGATCTGCTTGTAGCTGGTCGCGCCGGTGCAGATCTGCTCAAGCATGAGCAGCCGCGCATCATCATCGATGGGGGAGATTTCATACTCGGGGCAATGCTCTGCGATGAGATTGACCCGGGCAAAGTAGCTTTCCACTTTTTCATCCCAGGCCTTGAGATTGAGCTCACCGGAGTGCACGCGTTGCGCCAGCAGGGTGGCCGCTTCATCGAGTGGAACCTCACCACTAGGACGGGATTCAAGAACGAGGTCGCGAAAGCGTTTTTCGCGGCGCGCTTCAACCTTACGGGAACGATCATCCCAGGCCGCACCGGCGTGCTCCACGAAATCGTCCGGAAAGGTGTCGCGGAGCCAGTCTTCCTCAATCTGAGTGCAAAGCCCCAGCTTCACGGTCACATCACGGCCCTCGACTTCGATCATTTCTCCGGCGAGGAAGAGGTGAGTTCCCTTGTCCGAGGCGATGCTGTCTTTTTCAATCTGGCCACGACGACCACCGATGACGGCGCAGGAGAGGGTGTTGGCGTTGTGACGAATGGCGAGACGGTCAGAGAAGCCGGAGAGAAGAATTCGGCCGAGGGTTTCCGCATCGGGCTCGATGTCGCCGCCGGTTGTCTCGGACCAGCGGGAACCGATCCGCACCAGCTGATCAGCGATCCTGCCAACATCGCGCGAGGCACCGGCGTGAATACCGAGGCGCTCACCGAGATCCTTTCGAAATCCGTTCTGCTTCATCTGGAACCAGGCGCGCAGTAGCGGCTGAAAATCGGAGCTGTCCCTATCGGCAGCGAAATCCTCGGGCATGAGGTGATCCGGCTGTCGCTTTCTCGCGGGGAAAAGTGGGCGCGACTGGGTCAGTGCGACGATCAGGGAAACATAGCCGAGACACTGACGCTCCGCCGCCTCGACGAGGATGCGGCCAAAGCGCGGCGGCACGGGTAGCTGGCTGATCTGCCGTCCGAGCGGGGTGAGTTGCTCCTCCGGATCGAATGCGCCGAGAATTTTGAGCCGTCGGTAGGCTTCCTCAAGGCCGAGCGGGTCCGGATCATCGAACCAATTGAAGTTCCGTGTGTCGCTGATCCCACTCGAACTGAGAATCAGCAAGGCCTCCGACAGATCCATCCGATGAATTTCCGCCGGAGTGGCGAGGGCCCGGGATTCGTGCTCCCGCTCGCTCCACAAACGGATCGCGGTTCCCGGCGCGGTTCGACCGGCGCGTCCGGCCCGCTGGTCGGCTGAAGCGCGGGAGATCTTCTCGATATGAAGGGTGGTAATGCCCCGCCGGTGATCGAATGATGAGCGCCGCTCGAGGCCGGAGTCGACGACGAGGGTGACGCCATCAATCGTGATTGATGTTTCGGCGACATTGGTCGCGACAACGATCTTGGGTCGGGAGGAGGAGGAAACCGCCGCGTCCTGCTTGTCGGGAGGAAGTTCTCCATAGAGCTCAAGAATTTCGAACTGGCTGGCCCAGCTTGCCCTTCGCAGCGTCTGCACCGTTTTCTGGATCTCGAACCGTCCCGGCATGAACACGAGCACATGCCCGGTAGCGCCACCCGCCTTGAGATGATCCTTAATCGCCCGGGCCGTGTGATCCCACAGCTCACCTTTGTGCCGCTCGCGAGGCGGAGCGTAGTTGATCTCGACCGGGAAGGTGCGTCCTTCCGAGACTAGGTGAGAGGTGCCTTCACCGAGGTAATCGGCGAGAGCCCCAGCATCAAGAGTCGCGGACATGACGACGATCTTCAGGTCAGGGCGTTTCGTCCTCTGGAGTTCAAGACAACGGGCGAGACTGATGTCAGCAAAGAAATGGCGCTCGTGGAATTCATCGAGAACCACAGCGGCAACGTCCTTCAGGTCCGGCTGTTCGATGAGCTTTCGAATAAGGATGCCTTCAGTGACAAAACGGACACGAGTTTTAGCCGAAACAGCGTTCTCAAAACGAACCTGAAATCCGATTTCATCGCCGGGTTTGCTCCCGCGCTCCTGTGAGACACGACGGGCCAGCATGCGTGCTGCGATCCTTCGCGGCTGAAGCACGTAGATTTCGCCGTCACCACAGACTCCGGAGTCGAGCAGGAACTGGGGGACCTGGGTGGATTTACCCGAGCCCGTCGGCGCTTCAACAACGACGCGCGCGTTGGATTGAGAGAGGGCAGCTGCCAGGTCGACCTCGAGGTCAAAGATAGGCAGAGAACGATCGCGAGGCATACCGGGTCGAGCCGATCACGGACGCATCAAGGTAAAAGCACCGAGGTCACCATTGTCATTCGAGTAGGACGCCTTGAACGTGCTGGAATTGATGGTGGCTTTGTGTCCAAAGGTTCCGAACGGACCGAGGCTCTTCTTGCCTTCGATCGCGTAGGCGCCGCCCTGCTTCCGGCCGGGGAAATCGACTGAGTAGGTTCCGCGAAAGAGGGCACCCCAGGTCGCGTGATATCGGAAGGTATAGTTTCCTTCCTTCGAAGAGGGTTTCACGATGGCGCGCAGGTCGCCGGTATGCCCGTTGGTGTCGGTTTTCCAGTTGCCCTGCCATGGACCGTAGGGAGCCGCCACTGAGCCGGACTGGTAATCGGCAACCGCCTCGTCCCATTCCTTTTCGAAGCTGGAACAGTTACAGAGGAAGAGAACAGCGCAGGAGGCCAGGAGAATTCGGAGGGGAGTCATCGTGACTTAAATGGTAGGCGAAGCTGGCCTTGGGTCAATCCCGAGAGCGCGGGATTCACAGAGGAAAGGGAGGCGGGAAGAAATCGCGGATCCCCGAAACAGAATAGCCATCCTCCGCCGGGGCTACAATCCGGACGGAGGATGGCCCCTCCTGTGCTCCCACCGGTGTTGCCACCGGAGGGAAATTGATATTGTGCGGTTGGTTCCAGTTCTTCCTGACTGGCAATTCCGACGGGGCGGCATCGCGATTCAAGCGTTTCCGGAGATGTGGTTAACAAACCAGACAATCTGAAAAAATCATCCCCCCAGATCAGGGGGATCATCAGTTCTGACTCTGGAAATCGTAGGGTCGACCAGAGAATCTGGCCAGCGCCTGCAGCGCCGCTTCTGCGTGATGCACTTGTGAGGATTTTGTGTTTGACAGGGTTGCGGCCATCTTAAACCGAACCCCGAGAAGGCAATTGGGAGCAATTCGCACCACCGAGATGAAAAAAGGTCGGAGCGAGTCCTCGTGGTAAAACGTTGCGTAAAAACGGGTTGGGTGAATTCCGGAGCGGTCAATGCTTTTGCGGTCGTTGAGATCGTCCTGGAGAATCTGCTGAAGGGCTGATACCCCGTTGCTCCGTGCGTTGTCGAGAGGCTTGAACTCCATCCGCGATGCATCGACTCCGGATGGCTTGAGAGTGCCCGCGCTCCAGGATTCCGCTCCAAGAGTTTCTCCAATCGAATTGAGATAGGAAATAAGGTGAGGACTCCGCGAATACTCTTCGCTGGAGTCAGTAGCACTCGAACAGGGCCGTGCTGAGGGATGTGAAGGATCTACGTCGAATGAGGATGCGGTCATTTTTCTCGTGTTTGACGCAGGGAGGAGGAATCCATGCGAGAAAAATACTACCTACATATAGTAATGTTGTCATACCCCCAAAAGTAGGGGCACTTTCACTATAGTGGCGACGTTAGTGATTGATCGTCTGGCAAAGGCTGACGACGTTTTCAGCGGCCTTGATCAAGGGGAGGCTTTTTTCCTCCGCACCAGTGGTGTTGCCAAACTTAATTTCCTCAGCGGCAACGAGAAAACCTCGTAACTCCTGCTGCGCAGCCGTAGGCAACCGGGTTTCTTCCTTTGAGATTCGATTGAGAAACTCCTGGGCTGTCTCAAACCTCAGGGGATCGTCGTATTTTTCGGCGAGGTAATCCTTGAGAGTGTCCGAAACCTCTAACATGACCTCATTGACCGGAACGGTATCCGTCTTCTGCTGGATCGCCCGGAAGCGGGCTCCCGCTTTTTCCTGCGGACTCGCTACGGGTGCCGCGGTAGTGCGCGAGCGAAGAATATAGATAATCAGGGCTGCGATACCGCCGAGAAATAGGAAGATCAACAATGCCCAGAGAAGGAAAGGCCAGAGTGGAGCCTTCGGGGCGAGGATGACGATATCGTAAAGCTCGTCGGCATCCGGTTGCTGGGCGAGAATGTGATTGAAACCGTGCATCAGATCTCGACCTTCTCTCGCCGCTTGAAGAATCCGTGAAGTGCCGGGAGATACTCCTCGTCTGTTCTCAGTGAGATCTTGTCGACCGAGAGACGTTTGAACTCGCGATCGATTGATTCCTGCCACTGCTGAGCGGCGTGCTTGTAGGCGGCTCTTACTCGCGGGTTGGAAGTATTCACTTCCACCTGCTGGCCAGTCTCGGGATCTTCGAGTCGAACGTGCCCGGCCGATGGCAGGGAGAGCTCCGCCGGGTCACTGACCTGGATGGCGACGAGATCATGTTTCCGGTTCACGATCCTCAGCTCCTTGCTGATTTCCTCCTCGAAGAGAAAGTCGGAGAGCATGAAGACGAGAGAGCGCTTTCTTACCGCATTCTTGAGCAGGTCAACCGGAGCCCGGAGCGAGGTCTTCAGGCCCTTGGGCTCAAACAGCAGAATCTCACGGATGAGTCGAAGGGCGTGTGCCGTTCCTTTTTTGGGTGGAAGATAGAGCTCGACCTCGTCAGTGAAAAGAATCAGACCTACCTTATCCTTGTTCTGCTGGGCACTGAAAGTCAGGAGCGCGGCCACCTCGGCCATCAACTCACGCTTGCTTGGGCCATGGCTGCCATAGTTGCCGGAGGCACTGATGTCGACACAGACAAAAACGGTGAGCTCACGCTCCTCGGTAAACTTCTTCACATAGGGATGTCCGAAGCGTGCCGTGACATTCCAGTCAATCGCGCGAACTTCGTCTCCGGGCTGATATTCCCGGAAGTCTTCAAAGTCGATCCCTTCTCCCTTGAAGCAACTGTGGTATTCGCCGCCGAAACTTTCGCGAACCAGCCCCCGAGTCCGCAATTCGATCTTGCGGACCTTCTTAAGAATATCCGTCACCTCCGAACGGGAATGTCCAGTCAGGGAGGAAGGTTCCTTGGAATTAGATTTGGGCATGCGGAGGGTTCCGTTGGCGGAACTACTCTTCACTCAGGAATGCTTCGCTGTGTTTTGCAACTTCTTCTGCTTCGAGTTCTCCCTGGTGAATCACGAGCCGGTAGTTCACCGTGAGCGGTTTCTCCGGGATAATATCGGTCGCGAAGTAGCTGCCGAAGCGGCCGTAGTCACGCTCGCTATAGCGGGCCGGCTTGGGATTGTCAGGATGATCGAGGTAGGAAACGGTGTATCGCTTGCCGTGCAGGGTGAAGCACATGGCTTTCCACGGGAGATCACGGGTCTTCTCGTTGTCGAGCTTGGCAGACCAGTTAATGGTTTCGCCGGTGGCTCCGACTCCGGTTTCGGGACGGATGTAGTAGGTCGCGTTCTTGTGATTATCGTGAACGTCGTTGTGAGCGCGGAACTGGAAACCGGCATGCTGCGGATCTCCATCCACCCGCATCTCAGGGACAGTGGGGGTCAGCGTAGACTGAAAGTCCACAACGATGTCGGAACCTTCCAGGCTGAAGGTCATGGTGCGCATTTCCTCGGCAAAGCTTTTACCGTCATCACCCACCCAGTCGATCAGGGAAGTGAATGAAGCCGAATCCTCATCGGCGGTCTTTTCGACAAACTCGCGATGAACGAGGTGTCCTCTGCGGCAATGCCAGGTATCGACTTTCTCATGCTTGTTGCCGTCACGATCAGTATAGCTTGTCTTGGAGAAGCCGTAAAAGATCCCGCGATGGTGAGTGAATTTTCCTCCCGGCCCCTTGGTGATGAACTGGTCTTTGCTATACCAATGGTAAATGTGACAAAAAGGCTTGTAGGTGGCTTCGCGGCGTTCCGGTGAGCTCTCGTCGATCGCTTCGTAAACGTAGCGCGCGATGTTTCGCGAACCATGCTTGAGGTCGAGGTATTCGCCCTCAGTGTCGGTCCATTCAAAGCTGTAGGCCGCAGCCGGAGCCGCGACCACAGCGATGAGGGTCAGCGCGAAAAATTTCAGGGGGTTCATGTCAGGGCAAATCAGGGAGCGACGAGGCCTTTTTCGACCATTTCCTGCTTGGAAAGGCGGGGGCGGACGCGAGCCGGAGTGGGAAGCCCGGTGACGCGGTCAAATTCGTCAGCGGTGCGAAGCTCAGGAGCACTGTCGCCAGTCCGGGTCTCCCAGTCCTTCAACGCAGCGCGCATGGCGCGGAGCAGGGTATCGTAACGTTCGTCTCCGGCGAGGTTGTTCAGCTCGTAGGGATCGAGCTTGGTGTCGTAGAGTTCCTCCTCAGGGCGAGGGGTGACGAAGCAACCCATCTGGTCCTCGTTGAGCTCATCGCGGTCGCGCAGGCGGAGCAGCTCGACATAGGTGGGGCTGCGAAGTCCGTCAGCGGATGGCGTCTGGGGGAGGTCGTTGTAGTAGTTGCGGATGTACTTGTAACGCTCGTTGCGAACGGCTCGGACATGATCCTCGAAGTCGTGCCAGTTCTTCTCGGCAAAGGCAAAGTCGCGGATGGGTGTCTCCGGATCTGTCAGTAGCGAGGAGAAATCGACGCCTTCGAAGGTCGGGCCCGGATCTTTAACGCCGCCGAGTTGCATGAACGTCTTCGCAATATCAATTGAGCTGACGAGGCGCTTGCACTCGGTGCCGGCCTTGATCGTTTCGGGCCATTTCACGATCCACGGGGTCTTGATGCCGCTGTCGTACATCGTCGTTTTGTCCCGGGGGAACGGGCGACCATTGTCACTGATGAAAAGAACGAGCGTGTTCTCGGTTTGCCCCTGGGCTTCGATTTCATCCATGACGAGCCCCACGTATTTGTCGAGGCGGGTGATCTCGTCGTAGTAAAGCTGGTAGTCGGCACGGACAGCAGGAGTGTCAGGATGGTAGGGCGGCACCTTGATCTCCTCAGGGCGGGATCCTTCCTCGAGAATGTTGGGATGATAGGGGCGGTGGGGATCGAGCGCAGCGAGCCAGAGGAAGAATGGCTTGTCGGTCGGGCGGTCCTTCAGCAGCGGAACCCAGTCGGCACAGCCGCTCTGGGCTTCCCCCTCGAGGGTTTCGACAAACTTTCCGGCCTTGCCAGCTTCTCCGCTGGGCAGTTGGAAACCGGAGGTATCAACTTCGCGAATTTCATCGAAACGATCGCGCACGGCATCACCGAGGTGCCATTTACCGGCTGCGGCAGTCCAGTAACCGCGCTCACGGAGCTTCTCGACAAACGTAATCTGTTCTGCCGGGACTGGCCAGTGCAGCTCCTCGGCGTCAGTCTGGTGGGGGTAGCGGCCGGTGATGATGCTGGCGCGACTGGGACTGCAGGAACTGATCGTGAGAATGGCATTGTCGAACCTCATTCCCTCGTTGGCGAGGCGGGTCAGGTTCGGCGTCATGATCGAGTCATGCCCGTAAGGTGCCGAGTCATCCCAGGCCATGTCGTCAGCAATGATGAGGACGAGGTTCGGAAGTCCGGTGGTGTCAGGAGCTTCCGCTTCGGTTTCTGCCTCTTCCTGGGTGAAAGAGTAGGAAACCAGGGAACCGAACAGGGCGATGAGCCAGATCAATTTACGCATGCGGTGAATGAAGCAGATTCCGCTAGGCGTGCCAAGGCGCGAAAGAGTCCAAATTCGCGGTCTAAAATCCGCGGCAGGTGACGCCTTTCTGGCGAATAGGAAGGATGCCCGGCTAAGAACGGGCCTCTCTTCGTCTCAGTTGAAAGAGAATCCAGGCCGGCACACCGATCAGCGAAGCGTGCAGCAGAATGGCTCGAAAGGATCCGGCTTGCCAGTGCGCGGATTCCCGCCCCGTCGAGGCACGACTGCTCTGAACATATTCAATCCAGGGTTCGGGGTGCCCCAGCGAATGCACCGTGGCGCGAATATTGGGATCCGGGTTCCCCGGATAGAAACCCATCTCGGTGACGTGAATCTCGGTTCCGGGAATGAACAGCCAGATGATGCCTGCAGCAATAATGAGGGAAAGAATGACTCGCATGGCTGATGGGTGTGTTTCCGAAACCATAATTTGAGCGGGGCGGCGCAGCCCGACAAAAGTTGTCAAAAGGTTGTCAGGGAAAGGCTTGTTTGCGGACGGCAAAGGCGTGACACCGTCGTCCCGCCTTAATATTCTCGACCGCATGTTCCGATGGCTCCTCCTCAACGCGGCCGGCCTCGCGCTCATTTTCAGCCCGTTACAGGCGGAGGATGCCGTCCTCTCTGTCGATTTCAGCTCTCATGCCGGTGGATGGACCGCTATCGATTCGAAAGGCGTCAGTTTCAGCGAGGACGCCGCTTTTCTAAAAGGGAAGAGAGGGCTTCAGTTTTCGGGCGATTCCGCCGAAGTTGCCGAAGTTCTGCGAGAAAGCGGTGAGCTGAGCCTGGTGGTTTGGCTCTCGGTGGAGGAGATGAACCAGGAAGGTCCGGCTCGTATCCTGACCCTGTCGAAGAACACTTCCGAACGCCTCTTCACTCTCGGGCAGGAAAACGGGGCCATCGACGTTCGCTTGCGGACGAGTCGAACCAGCAAGAACGGGGTGCCATCGCTTGCCACCGGGAAGGGCAGTTTCCAAAAGGGTGAGAATTTCGTGGTCTACACCTTCGATGCGGACGGGAACGCCACGCTTTACCTCAACGGCGAACGAGCCGCGCGAAAGTCGATTGGAGGTGACCTCTCCAACTGGAACAACGATCACAAGCTGTTGCTCGGTGACGAAGCCTCCGGAGGCCGCACCTGGAAAGGAAAGGTCTTCAGCGCTGCGATCTATGACTTTGCCCTGACCGCCGAGGAGGTGAAGTCACTCTCTCAACAGGGTAAGGTGGGAGACCTAACCCGGTTAAGTCGTAACGACACCGCGAGCGAACTAGATCCGAACGAGGAACTTTTTGAAACCCGAATCACCACAATCCTGACACAGCACTGCCTCGAGTGCCACGACTCCAGCAACGCCAAGGGTGATCTCGACCTGTCGAAACGTCTCGCTTCTCATGAGGCCAATGGGATCATTATCCCGGGCAAACCGGCTAACAGCCTTCTTTGGGAAACGATCGAGTCCGATGAGATGCCCGCGAAGCGCGATCCTCTGTCGGTGGAGGAAAAGGCGCTGGTCCGCGAGTGGCTCGAGGAAGGCGCGTCATGGACGGTGGAGTTTGTTGATCCCGCCATTTATTCGCGCCCGGCGGAAGAAGCCCGGCCCTGGGCAAGGCGCCTTACTGTGGATGAGTACATCTCAACAGTGAGAGACACGCTCGGTGTGGACATTGAGAAAGAAGCTCGTGAGCTGCTGCCCTCTGACGTTCGGGCGGACGGCTTTTCCAACACAGCCTACAACCTCACCGTCGATCTCGAACATATCGAAGCGTTCTCACAGCTGGCCGAGATCATCGTGGCACGGGCCGATCTCGACGAGTTCACAAAACAGTTCACGAAAAGCCGCCAACTAACGGACAAGAACATGATCGCCTTCATCGAGAACATGGGGGAGTTCGTTCTTCGTGGACCGCTCAATGAAAACGAAAAAGCCCTCTACCGCGGTATCTCGACCACAGCCGCATCGATGAACGGAGGATTCCTCGAATCTTCCGGTCTTGTCCTCGAAGCCATGTTGCAGTCCCCGCGCTTTGTTTACCGCGTCGAAAGAGAGCTGAGCCGGAAAGGCCGCATCCTCGCCGACGACTACGAGCTGGCATCACGGCTCAGTTACACCCTGTGGGGGTCTTCTCCGGACCATGAACTGATGAAGCTGGCTCGCAGCGGCCGTCTCAACAATGCCGACATGATCGCAAAGCAGGCAACGCGCATGCTTGACGACGATCGAGCGGTGGCTCATTCCCGAAAGTTCATCTCGGAATGGTTGCACCTTGATCACCTGGCTAACCTTCAGCCCAGCGGTGAAATGTTCCCGAACTGGGAGGCTTCACTGGCCGAAGCGATGCGGGAGGAAACTCTGAGCTATTTCCAGGAGGTGGTGTGGAAAGACAACCTGCCGTTGTCGGCGCTGCTGAATACCCAATACTCGTTCATGACTCCGGAGCTGGCTCGCCACTACGGGATCAATGACCAAGGAAAGGATGGAGAGATACAGCGCTACGACCTCACCGGCGTTCCCGGCCGCGGCGGGATTCTCACCCAGGGCAGCACCCTGACGGTCGGCGGTGATGAGGCTTCCATGGTGACGCGGGGCCTGTTTGTTCTCAAGGATCTCCTCCGCGGACTGATCAAGGATCCGCCACCGTGCGTGGACACCACTCCCGAGAGCGCTACCGGTGGTCAGACGCGGCGTGACCTGGCGATGGAGCGGGTTTCCAACAAGCAGTGCGGTGGTTGTCACAGCAAGTTCGAACCGCTCGCTTACGGGCTCGAGCGCTTTGACGGTCTCGGCAGCTACTTTGAGAAAGACGAGCACGGCAATGTCCCGCGAGAGGACGGGAAAGTGATTTTTCCGGGGGAAGCCGATGCTGTCGCCTTTGAGAGCGTCGATGAGCTGATGGATCTGCTCGCGGCGAGCGATCGAGTCAAAGAGACGATCACCTGGAAGCTGGTTCAGTTTGCGATGGGTCGGCCTCTCACCGCCCGTGATGCGGCTGAAGTATCCAGCATTCATGAGAGCGCCAGACAGAACGGCGGACGCTATCAAGATGTCATGAGTGCGATTGTCTCAAGCGACCTGATTCGTTATCTCCCAGCCGAGCCCCGAACCTCTTCCAACTGATTCCCTATGAAGCGCAAAGTTAAACCTCTTTCCCGGCGCACCTTGCTGCGCGGCCTTGGCGGCGTCGCCGTTGGTTTACCCCTGATGGAGGAAATGATTCCAACCACGGTCTACGGGGCGGTGGCCAAAGGAACTGAAGTTCCGGTTCGGGCTTTTAACGTTTTTTTTGGGCTCGGCATTCCCATGCCGGTCCAACCGGGAGAGTTATCCGGGATCTTTGAACCACTCGCGCCGCTTCAGGAGCAGCTCATGGTGCTTCGCAAGGTGGATCAGGTTCGTTGTGATCGATCCGGAATGAACGCTCACTTCGACGGGGCCAGCGGAGCCTTTACCGCATCGCCGCCTGATGGTGAAGCCCGCTCCGGTGGCGCCTCCATCGACCAGTTGGTTCGCCGCGCCCATTATCCTGACGGATTGCCCAACGGAATGGTCTCGACCTTGGTGGGCGGTACCTTCTTCCGTCGCAGCCGGGTGGGGCGCTATGTGCACAGCTACAATCCGGACGGAACCGTCGCCGCAACCATCCAGGAGCGCCCGCGCGACTTGTTTGATCGTGTCTTTGGAAAAGTCCAGGTCGGCGAAGGCCGCAGCGAAGCCGAGGAACGCCTGCGCCGCAGCGTCCTGGATTCCGTCGTTGAGCAGTATCGCCACTACACGGGAGTCAATTCTCCCCTGGGCTCAGCTTCGAAGGAACGCTTCAAGGATCATCTCGATCGAATCCGCGAATACGAGCAGCGAGCCTATGCTGTGGAGATCGATGACCCGCGCGCGCCGCAACGCCCGCCGAAGTCTGAATTGAAACATGGAGGTGCGGCGGATCCGGGCGGCGAGGGGATTGATATCACCCTGGAGCAACTCACCCGCGAATGGCACCTCATGGCTGATCTGTATGCCCTGTCGATCCAGATGGACCGGGCCCGCTTTGGCTCGATTACTTTCCTCGCAGCCGGTGAGCGTATTCGTCTCACGGGAGACTATCACTACAACGGAAAACTGGTTCACCAGTTCAACGACTCCACCAGGCTCGGCAAATCCGGCTCCGGGGGTTGCAGCCACGAGTGGTGGCACCGTTTCAACGAATCCAAGGGGAACGAAGACCTCAAGGCGCATGCGCACATGAAGATGCGGGAAGTGGCCTACTTCCTGAACCGCCTCCACGAAGGCGACGACAATCGTGAAGCCAACGGCCGCTCCATTCTTGAGAACTCCATGATCACCATCTCAACGGAGTCAGGTGACGGACGTCACAACGATGTGAAGCGGGAACTCTCCGGTGTCTTTCATGCCGTCACCGGCGCTAATGGTCGCTTCAAGACGGGTGGCGTCGCTGATGTCGGTGCCGAGGGGATCGATGTCTACAACACCATGCTTGGCGCCATGGGTGTGAAAGACCGACTGGGTCCCTCTGATCGAGAACACCGCCGGGTCGATTCGATCCTGGCCTGACCTTCCCACAAAGCCAAAGAACCGGGAGATGGAGGTCCACCTCCCGGCCCTTTTGATGGCTATGGGGAGATTGTGAGGAGAGTTAACGAGGCGGCGTCTTTGGTCCGGCAATAAAGTCGATTGGCAGCATCAGGCAGTAACGGCCTGGCTGCGGTTGATGAGATTTTCTAGGATCGCAGCGCGATCGAAGTTGAGAGCAAACTGCTTGGCACGTTCGGACAACTCGGCGCGCTCTTCGTTGGTCATGAAGTAAGCGCGATTGAGACATTCGCGGAGTTCGTCCACGTTGCCGGCTTCGTGCTCAAGGCAGTGCCCACCGGACGCTTCCGGAATTCCTCCGGTGCGAGTGGTAATGACAGGGCCAAGACCACCGGCGAGCATCTTCTCGGCCACGGCGATGCCAAAGGTTTCAATGAACTCCGGACGCGGCTTGCTGGGAAGGCAGTAGGCAAAGGCACCGTGCATGAGCACTCCTTTTTCTTCATCGGAGACATCGTCAAGAACGACGATGCTGTTGTCAGTCGCCGCCATTTCCTTGATCTCTTCTTTCATCGGGCCATTGCCACAGATGATAAGTTTCTTGTTTCCGTAGAGTTCACTGGATTTGTAGGCGGCGATAAGATCGTCGACCCCCTTGGCGGGAGCGATCCGGGAGAGGAACATGACGTAACCGTCTTTCTCAAGCCCGCGACTGGAGAGGACTTCTTCGATTCGGCCCGTTTCATTCTCAATACCGGTGTAAGCACTGGTGTCGATGGCAGGGAAGCTGATTTCGACACGCTCGTTGAGCTGGGCCGCAAAGTCGGTTCCGAGGCGGGCGTCCACTTTCGCGCCCGCGTCAACGATCATGTCTTTGGTGAACTGGCTCACGGCGACGGGAAGGTCGTGCTGCAGGTAGTTCGAGAGCACCATCTGGGCGGCGCCGATCTGCTCAGCGGCAAGGGCGTTAGTGACCACGTTAGTGATATCGGAACCAACGGCTTCACCAATGGTGATGACGTTAGGCTCCTTGGCGATCGTCTTGAAGCTGTCGACGGCGTTGATCACCATCTGGCCGTGAGGCACAAGATAGAGATCCATGATAATGGTTTTCCCGGGAAGCTGGTGAAGCAGGTCAACGAGCTGGCCGCTGATCGCGTAGCTGAGACGACCGTCGAGCACCTTGTAGTCTCCAATCGGAGCGGGGCGGTCGACTTCGATGCCGGGAGAATAAGGTGAAATCGTATCGAGCGGCTTCAGGGGCAGCTGGCTCTCCTGGAGTGTCTCGATCGGATAACTGACGATGTGAACCGACTGAAACCCGCGGGCAATGGCTGCTTCGGCGAGGTTTCGCGCTTCCGTAGAGTGACCGCAAATGATGGGGTCCGCTCGTACCACGAGGATGAGGTTCGTGGGTTCCGAATCGGGGGAGCCTTCCCCCGTGAATGTTTCTACTGTGGAATCTGGGGTCTCGTACATGTCTAGCAAGGGTTGAGTGGAATTTCCTACAATGAAAGGAAACGCAGATTACGTGCCAAGATCCCTCTTATTTCGGAGTTGCTAAACACTTTTGGGGTATCGAAATTGTCACGGCGAGACCCCAAAAACCCGCGACGCACAAACAATCAACGCCTTACGAAATAAACGAGGGCGGGCGGGTGTTGGTGGCCCAGTCGGAAGGTTCCGGTCCCATTTCCAGCGTCAGGGAGGCTTCAGGGGCGAATTCGGAGAGCTTGAGGTAGCAGCGGTCCAGCGGATTACCGTTGAGCCAGGCTCGCTGTACGTAGTAGTTCTCCGGCCCCTGGTTCAGCGACATGATCCGGAATTTCCCGCCGTAGAGCTTGATTGTCGACATGTGAAAGATCGGGCTACCGATCAGCATGATGGGCAGTCCGGTGACCGGGAAAAGTCCGATGGCGCTCCAGACATACCAGGAGGAGAGGCCGCCCGAGTCGTCGTTGCCGGGCAAGCCGCCTTTGCCGGTAGTGAACTGATACTTGAGGACATTGCGAACCACTTCGGCGGTTCGGTCGTGTCGGCCAGCCCAGAGGTAGGCATAGGGTGCCTCCATGTCCGGTTCATTGTTGAGTCCCTCAAAGCGATGAACGGTCTGGCCCTCTTCCGGTTCCTGGTATCCGAAGAACAGGTCCAGCAGCTCGACGAATCGCTCTTCACCGCCGGCGAGATTGATTCGCCCAACCATGTCGTGGATGAAGCGGAAGGAGTAGTTCCAGTTTTCTCCTTCGTAGTAGTCGGAATCCTCACTGAGCAAGCCGGTCTTCTCATCAAAGGCATTGGTCCAATGGTAGGCCAGGGGAATACTGCCGTCGTAGATGATCTGATCGCCCAGGCGCTTGGCCATCTGGGAGATACACCAATTGGCAAAAGCGAGATCAAGAGTGTGCGAGAGCGGCTGAACGACATGGTTTCGCGAGAACTCGGCGAATTTACCGCCGCGGCCACGACCACTGAGGCTGGTCTTCCAGAGCTGCTCGAGCACGGACTCCCAGTCCCCGGAGATGCCGCGCATGTGGGCATCGTTCAGGATCATGTGGCAAAGCCCGGTCGCCTGCTTGGCGAAACGCTCCGGAGCATTGTCCATCAGGTAACTGATGGGGAAGGCGCCCTCCCGTTTCGCCACTTCGAGGAGGAAGGATACAAAATCCGAACCCAGTTCCGGCCAGAGCGTCATGAGAAGCGGCAGCTGGGTCTTGTAGAGATCCCAAAGCGTCGAAAGATCGAAGAAGAAAGGGCCTGGCTCCCCTGAAAAGGGATTCTCATCCATGAAGTCCGCCGGCTTCAGTGTGGCGTGATAGAGCGCGGTGTAGAAGATCTCCCGCATTTCATTGCTGCCACCCTCGACGTGGATTTTACCCAGAACGGAATCCCACTTGGCGCGGGCATCCGAAGAGATGTCCTTAAATGGCATTTCCCGCTTCAATTCAATGGCCTCGACGGGACGTTCCGAGCAATGGAGTGAAAACCCGATCCGGATCTCAATCGGTTCTCCGGAATTCTCCGCTTCAAACCAGGCCCCGAAAGGCATGCGTTCCTTTTTAATCTCTTTCCTGGCCTTGTACTTGGCAGACTTCTCGAGAATCTGACCGTTTTCCCAGAATCCGGAGGCTTTGATTGGCGTGGTGCATTCGAGATGGAAGTAAAAGGGGATACCCTCAATGATGACACGCCCTTGGCAGGTCGTCGGGTTGGGGAAAGTTGCTTTCGCCTTCTCCGGATAGACCTCCATGCCTTCGATCAGGAGACCGCCCGAGCTGAAATCGATAGCGACCTTACCAGTCGCATCGCTTGGAAAACAGTAGCGATGAACGGCGGTTCTCTTCGTGCAAGTCGCCTCAAACGTGACAGCAGATTCCTCAAATTCACCGGCGTAAAAACCCGGCTTGGCGTGTTCATTGACAAGATGATAGCGTGTTCCCAGACCATCAAGACCCTCTCCGGTCAGCGGTGTCGTGAGGAAGTAGTTGTAATACTGACGGATGCGTCCCGTTCCGGACTGTTGAAAGTGGGCCAGCCCCAGGATTTCGTGTCGGTCAAAGAGTCTCCGTGGATCGTCTCCGGAGAGCGAAACATCGTTTCGCCCGTAGCCGGTCACATAGGCACCGGAATAGGCACAGACTGACACCATGCCAAAAGGGAGGGTCGCTCCGGGGTGAGTGTTGCCCACCGGCGGTTTGGCACACCACCATTTTGCGGCAATGCCTTCGGGTTGAGGTAGCGAAGTGGTGTCGTTCCCGAGAAAAGGATCGACGTAAGTGGTGTTTCCAGGATTGGGCATATACGGGGTTGGGCGCGCAGAAGGTTAACACACCTTAAGAGCAGATTAGGGGCCAATCCGGGTGAAAATGCTGTGACGGGCTCAGAATCAGGGGGATGGGGAGGTCGATTTTGAATCTGACACGAATTTTTAACCGTCTCCACGTATTCGTTCCTTCGGCCCCACGGATTGACCTTGTCAGGTTCGCTGCCTAGTATCCGCGCATGCGCAAACTCCACCACCTTGCTTGCCTCGGGCTTCTGTTCGTTTCGACCCTCGTTCGAGCAGAAGAAAAGCCTAACCTGCTTGTTATTCTCACGGATGACCAACGCTATGACGCGATGGGATTTCTCGGGCATCCCTTCCTCGAAACTCCGACACTCGATCGCATCGCCAAGGAGGGGGTCCATTTCAAGAACGCGGTGGTGACCACTTCTCTCTGCTCTCCGAGCCGGGCCTCGATCCTGACCGGGCTCTACGCCCACAACCACCGTGTGGTCGACAATTACAACCCGTTCTCAGAGGATCTCATCTTCTTTCCGAAATACCTCCAGGAAGTCGGCTACGAGACCGCCTTTGTCGGGAAATGGCATATGGGCGGTGAGATCGATCACCCGCAGCCCGGGTTTGACCACTGGGTCGCCTTCAAAGGGCAAGGAGTTTACTTCGCCGATCCGGCAGATGCCAAAGTGAAAGGGCGCTATGTGCCGCAGGTCAGTCGTGACGGCCTGAACGTCAACGGAGAACGCGTTCCCCAGGAAGGCTACATCACCGATGTCCTGACCGATTATGCGACCGACTGGCTCGAAGGACGCAGTGGTGACAAGCCCTGGATGCTCTATCTATCTCACAAGGCGGTGCACGCAGACTTTCTGCCAGCCAACCGCCATGCCTACAGTTACGAAAATGAGACCTTTGAAAAGCCGGTCACCTGGTTTGATAATCCGGAGTTGTTCCGCGATGTCCCGCTCTGGGTTCAGAATCAGCGCAACAGTCGCCACGGCGTCGAGTTTGCCTACTACACCAACCTGGATATCGGCACTTACTACAAGCGCTACTGCGAGACGATCCGGGCCATTGACGACAGCACCGGAGCGGTCCTCAAGGCGCTCGAAGATCGCGGCGAACTGGACAATACGGTGATTCTCTTCATGGCGGACAACGGCTTCCTCTTTGGTGAGCGTGGTCTCATCGACAAGCGGAACGCTTATGATGCTTCAGTCAGGATCCCGATGCTGTTGCGTTATCCAAAGGGCGTCAAAGGCGGCCAAACCTTAACTGAAGTCGTCGCTAACATTGATGTCGCTCCGACCATGCTCGACTTCGCCGGAGTGGAGGTCCCTGAATACATGGACGGTCGCAGCATGAAGCCGCTCGTGACGGGAGAGTCCGACGACTGGCGTGACTATCTGCTTTACGAATACTACTGGGAGCGCAACTACCCTCACACGCCCACCACTCACGCGGTGCTGGGTGAGCGCTTCAAATACATCCGCTACCACGGAGTCTGGGATGTGGACGAACTCTTCGACCTGGAAAAGGATCCCGAAGAGCGCATCAACCTCATCAATGACCCCGAGTATGCCGAGACGGTGGAGAATCTGAATCAGCGCCTCTTTGGGCTCATGGAGGAAACGGACGGCACAGAAATGCCGATCATGCGTGACCGCGGCACCAAGTTCCTTCATCGTAAGGCCGGTGGCGAAAAGGAAGCCCCGTTCCCGGACTGGTTCTATCGTGAACCTGACGCTCCGGCAAATTGATCCTGCACACACTCCGAACATGACTGTCCTCTCCCGATCTCTGCTCCTTCTCGGTCTCGCCCTTATTGCCTTCACCGGCGTGAGTTGCTCGACGGCAGGCAGCGGGCGGGGCTATCAGGACGGCTACTCGGGGCAGGGCTCATCCCAGAATCCGGCTACTAGCTGGCAGGATGAGATGTTTCGCCCGACGAACTGAGACCTCGTGGGGCGACTTGACTCCCTCAGGGCGTTATAAATACTAGACACTTAGGATAGGTTAAGCGATGCTCTGAGGCGTTCCGCTTATGTCGCCTGATCTGATTCTTGCTATCCTCCTTCCGCTCTTTGCCTTTGGTGTCGGAGCATCCATAGGATCCTTTCTCAACGTGGTGATCTACCGCGTTCCTAACGGGCTCAGTGTCAACGAGCCCAAGCGCTCCTTCTGCCCGGAATGCAAAACCCAGATCCCGATGGTGCTCAATATTCCGTTGGTGACTTGGCTCATGCTGCGGGGCAAGTGCAAGTGGTGCAAGAAACCGATCCCTGTCCGCTATTTCCTCGTCGAGTTGCTCACCGGAATCGTTTTTCTCGCGATCTGGATGATCAAAGTGCCCGAGGCCCACACCATCCTCGGAAATTACGGTATCCTCGGCGAGGTGTTCGCCCTCTGGATTCTCGCTTCGCTGCTGATTTCGGCCACCTTCATTGATTTCGACCATTTCATCATTCCGGACTCGATCACCATCGGTGGGTGTGGCGTCGGGATTCTTTTGAGTTTCCTCGTCCCGGCTCTGCACGGGGAAGAGATCTGGTGGAAGGGTGGCCTTCAGGGCATTCTTGGCGCCGTGGCTGGCTTTGTCCTGCTCTGGCTCGTGGTCCTGCTCGGCAAGATGGCCTTTGGAAAGATTCGGCACGAATTCGATGAGCCGACCGATTTTGAAATTTCCCAACCCGGAGGTGACGAGGAACCGATCATCATCAAGCTGGGTGAGCACGAACACGAGTGGGGGGACGTGTTCTTCCGTAAATGGGATCGACTCGAAACAGAGATCCAGGAACTCTATATCAATGACGAGAAGCGTGAGTTCAAAGAATCGTTCACCGTCTTTGGTGACGGCTTCGAAATCGACGGGGAACGACTTGAAGTGGAGGATGTGAAGAAGGTTTCGGGCAAGATCACCAAGGCTGTGGTGCCGCGCGAAGCAATGGGCTACGGCGATGTGAAGTTTGTCGCCATGATTGGAGCCTTTCTCGGATGGCAGGCCGCGGTCTATGTGCTTTTCGCGGCCTCCATCATTGGAGCCATCGTGGGGCTCTTCCAGAAGTTCGTCGCCAAGGAGGAGTGGTCGCGACCGCTTCCGTTTGGCCCTTACCTGGCCCTGGGGGCGTTCCTTTGGATTTTCACCGGTCCAGCGATCTGGGTCTGGTATCTCTCGACCCTCCGCCCGGATCCGAGCCCGTTTTAGAATCTTGCTATGCTTGTCGACGGCACTCCCTATCGAACCATCTGGTTGGGTGAAGACGGTGAATCCGTCGAAATCATCGACCAGCGGAATCTGCCCTGGTCCTTTGAGATCGCGACACTGCGAACGAGTGATGATGCCGCCCACGCCCTAATTGAAATGTTGGTCCGCGGAGCGGGCCTGATCGGCGCTACGGCCGCCTCGGGAATGTTCCTCGCAGCACTGGAGTGCCGCAACGCTGACGACGATGAGGCGTTCGACATGGAGTTTGCCCGGCTCGGGGAGAAGCTGAAAGCGACCCGTCCCACCGCCGTGAATCTCGCCTGGGCAGTCGATCGCCAGTGCGCTGCCGTCGCGGCCGTGTCCGGAATCGACGAGAAGATCGCTGTGGCCAGGCACCTCGCAGCTGAAGTGGCCGACGAGGATGCTGAGTGGTGTCGCAGGATTGGTGAACACGGCTTGCCTTTGATTCGGGAGATTCATGAGAACAAGGGCAGCAACGATCCGGTCAATATTCTGACTCACTGCAACGCCGGCTGGCTGGCCTTTGTCGACTATGGGTCGGCGACTTCTCCGATCTACGCTGCTCACGATGCCGGCATTCCCGTCCATGTCTGGGTGGATGAGACGCGTCCAAGGAACCAGGGAGCCCGCCTCACCGCCTGGGAACTTGGAAAGCACGGCGTTCCGCACACGGTGATCGCCGACAACACCGGGGGCCACCTCATGCAACACGGCATGGTCGACATGGTGATTACGGGGACAGACCGCACCACTCACACCGGCGATGTGGCCAACAAGATCGGCACTTACCTCAAGGCCCTGGCGGCCCACGACAACGGAATTCCTTTCTACGTGGCGCTGCCCTCATCGACCTTCGACTGGGAGACCCGGGACGGAGTGAAGGAGATCCCCATCGAGCAGAGAAACGGCGACGAAGTCAGCCGAATGGGAGGGGCTCCTGACGCTGAATTTTCCCCGGAGCCTGAGATCGAGGTGAATGTGGTTGCGAAAGGCAGCCCCGTGGCCAATTATGCCTTCGACGTTACGCCGTCCCGGCTGGTCACTGGTCTGATCACCGAACGCGGGGTGTGTCCGGCCACTGAGTCCGGCATACACGCACTTTTTCCGGAGAAATAATCCGTTTTCTGGCGTAAAGGTCTTCGCAACCATTCCGACTGTCTTTTCATGCCTGTAAAGATCGATCCCAACCTGCACCAGGATAAGAAGCCCCCGTGGATTCGGGTGCGGCTTCCGAATAACCCTGTCTTTTGGGACACCAAGGGGATGATCGAGGATTTGAACCTCGTCACCGTTTGCGAAGAAGCTCAGTGCCCCAACCGCTGGGAATGTTGGGGCCAGGGCACCGCAACGATGATGATCGCCGGTGAGCGCTGTACCCGCGCCTGTGGTTTCTGCGCGGTCGACACCCGTCGCCCCATGCCGCTCGAGGCTGACGAACCGGATCGCGTTGCTGAGGCGGTTCGCCGCATGAATTTGAACCACGTCGTGATTACGGCCGTGGCCCGGGACGATCTTCCCGACGGTGGAGCTAGCCACTTTGCCAACACGATCTACAAAACCCGCGAGGTCAACCCGGACACCGTGATCGAGGTCCTCGTGCCTGATTTCATCGGCAAGGATGACTGCCTCTGGGTCGTGATGGAAGCCGCCCCTGAAATCTTCAATCACAATCTCGAGACCGTCGAGCGACTCACACCTGTGGTTCGTTCCCAGGCGGAATACTGGAGGTCTCTGCTTGTGCTCAAGAGGGCACGGGAAATGGCGAAGGAGATGGGCAACCGTTGCGCCACCAAGAGCGGAATCATGCTCGGTCTGGGAGAGAAGGAGGACGAAGTTCTCAAGGCGATGGACGATCTGCGCGATCACGACGTGACCGTTTTGACCCTTGGCCAATATCTGCGTCCGTCGCCGAAGCACCTTCCGGTGGTGGAATACATCGAGCCGGCTGCTTTTGACCGCTATAAGGAAATCGCTCTCGAGAAGGGATTCCGTCATGTGGCCTCAGGTCCGCTGGTTCGCAGTTCTTATCACGCTGCTGATTTCAAACCGGAGCTCGATCCGGACGCCTGATCCGGTTTCCGGCATCAAAATTCTCAAACGGGAGAAAATCTTCCTTCCGGTGTGATTGCGGCGAGGTTTCCGGTTTTGTCGGCAAGGATCTGTGATATTCTTCGTCTGCGAAGCAAGCGCTCGTAGTGACCCCCGAAACCCGACCCGAAATTGTGAGACTCTAGGTAAATTTGAAGTAAGAAGATGAATCCTGCCGGTTTCCTGTTCAGAACCCTGCTTCTTGCGCTGTTTACGCTTTCCCTGTTAGCGGGCGCCATCATCACCGACTATTACCTGCGTCACGAGGTTACCGGAAAAGCTTCACGATACCTTGCTTCCCGCGGAGTTGAGGTTTCCACCAGCAGCGCCATTGAGGCGGCGGAAGACGGGGAGATGGGGGTTCTGCGGAATCTCGAGCGGGCCGGGATTGACCTTGGCCATTCCGATGCCCGGGGGTTCACCCCCTTGCTGGCAGCGGTTCGTTCCGGTAATGATTCCACGATCCAGTTCCTGATGGAGCGAAACGAGGTGGTCGAGAACATCAACACCTTCACGGATCCGGAGAGAGAGACACCACTGAGTGTCGCCCTACGGGAACAGGACTTTGAGTTGGCTTCCAAGTTGATTGAAGCCGGTGCCGAGATTGATATGGATATCGAGGCGGGACGCCCCTTTCTGATCGATGCCGTTGAAAAGCAGGACAGGGAGATGCTCGATTTCCTATTCAGTCATGGCGCGGACGTCGAGTATCGCGGCGCGTTCCCGATCTCTGCCCTCGCCGTGGCCGCCAGTCGCGACGATTTCGAGTTAATGCAACGCTGCCTCAAGGAAGGAGCCGCCGTTGATACGCGCGGTGAGAGCGGTAATCCACTGCTGGTCGAAGCCGTGATGGAGGAGAATCTCGAGAAGGCTCGCCTCCTGCTCAAGAACGGAGCTGACGTCAATATCCGTTGTGGTGAGAACGAACGCATGGAACTCACCGCGCTCAGTTACGCGATCGACCTGGGCTCACGGGAAATAGAGAACCTCCTTTTTGAACACGGAGCCGATGCCAACGTGAATGGGGTGAACGGCGAGCCCCTGATCGTTCAGGCCATTGCCGAAGGTGACCTCGTTGCTGCTCAGCGTTTCCTCGACGAGGGAGCCAATCCCGACGTGATGAATGAAGACGGCTACACGCCGCTCAGCATCGCTGTCGCCAGAGAAGAGCTCAATGCCGTCGAACTGCTGATCGAGGGTGATGCCGATCCGTCTCTGAACGGTGCCGGGATGGACAGTCCACTGTTGCTTTCGATCGAGAACGGTAACATCGCGATCGCCAATATGCTGATTGTGTCCGGTGCCAAGCTCGACAAGCAGAAGATGCTGGCTCGGGCCTACAGCGAACGCAACACGCCACTGATGAGCCTGTTGCTCAATGCCGGGGCAGATCCGGAGTCCACCTTTCCAAAAACCGACGAACGGGTCTTCGACGTGGCGGTCCGTGACGGAGCCACAGGAGCGGTCCGAACTCTTCTCGATTCCGGCGCTTCCATTGGTGACAACCTCTGGGCAGCGCTACTGTCCGATCAGGACGAACTGATCCGTTTGATTCTCGATGCCGGTGCCGACCCACGACAGCTGGGGCCCGGAGGTGAAGACCCACTCGATTTCTGCCTGAGTCGCGGTCGATACAGAGCGGGCGGCATTCTCCTGGCCGGCGGAGCCAATCCCAACGCCCGCTACGACGGCTCGGAGTCGTGGCTTTCCAAGGCAGTGAGGGAAGGGGACGAAGACCTCGCGCTTACCCTGATCCAGGCTGGTGCTGAGGTGAAGGGCATGAGAGCCAAAGACGGGCACACTCTCCTCGGTTGGTCGATTGCCCACCAGATGACGGACGTGGTCGAAGCCCTGATAGACGGCGGCGTGGATGTCGATGCAGACGAACGCGCCCCGGCCCGGTCAGAATTCCGCGACTTGTTCGAAAGCAAGACCTTCAAGTATCACCTGCAAGTGGACCGGAGAATTCGCCCGGTCATGATGGCGGCCGCCCATCGCAACAAGGAGATTGCCCAGATGCTGATGGACGCCGGTGCTAACGGTCGCGCCTACACGCCCAAGTATCTCATGGCTGCGATCATCGGCTCGTGGTACAAAGACACCGATATTCAGCAGATCGTTCTTCTGGGCGAGATTCCCAACCCGCAGCCGCGCAAGGTCGTGGTCGACCTGTCCAGCCAGCGGGTGACGCTGTATGAGAATGGCGTGGCGACCTTTTCGACTCGCTGTTCCACCGGGAAATCAGGGCATCGAACCCCGGTGGGCGAGTATGTCATCAGCGACCGTCACCGCCACCACACTTCTTCGATCTACGGATCGAGCATGCCATACTTTCAGCGCTTCAGCTTCAGTGCCTTTGGCCTGCACCAGGGATATGTTCCTAACTATCCTGCCTCGGCGGGCTGTATTCGACTCCCCTACGAGTCAGCACGGCACATGTGGGGCAAGCTTGAGGTGGGGGATTACTGCGTGATCCAGCAGTAACGGTGGGCTTCTGCCGGTACTGCCGGGCGACTATTGAGTCAGCCCGGTTTGCATTCCCCTCATGAATTCCTCCCAGGGGATTTCACCCATCAGCATGGGAGCCATCTGCTCGAGCATGGGATTGACTTCTCCGTTGGTCTTGAGCACGCCATCTTTCAATTCCGCATCCATGGAAAGGGAGGCACCTTTCTGGACGATAGAACCGGTCGCAAGAAGCGGCATCATCTGCTCCTGGAGTGCCGGAGTGCTCTCGATGATCGCTGACGGCAGGTTGAGTCCGGCCCTGATTTCGAGCGCTTGGATGAGCTCAAGAATCGTCTCTTGCTGAATCATCGGCTTGGCGCCCATGTAGCTGACGTCAGCGAGGAGAGAGGTTTCTGTTTCTCCGCCTCCAAGACGGAGCCCAAGGCCGAGGCCTGTTCCTTTCGAGACCGATTTGACGGCGCCTTCGATCATTTCAACCATCTCCTCTTCAAGTTCGGGCGGAAGATCGCCACTGGAATTGGAGAACTGGGCCTTGTTGGCTTTCTGCTGAAGCTCGGTCAGGTCTTGCATGAGCGAGATGGGAAAGGTAGCCTGGAAGCTCATCTCGGCTCCTTCTCCAGCCATGTCGGAGTAGAGTTTAAACTCCTCCGGGATCGGCATGTCTGTGGTCACGCCTCCGGCGGAATAGATCACCTCGGCAGTCATCATACTGCCGTCACTGGTTGTGTCGGTGGTTACGGCCAGATCATTAATAGAGAGGTCGAACTCTTCGCCGGCGCGGAACTTCACGTTAGGGACAGAGGCGCTTGAGGTGCCAAGCATCAGGGTTGAGCCCTCAGAAACCGGGGTCTGGCTCGACTCCATGGTGAGTTCGCCCATGGAGATTGTGAACGGGTTCCCATCATCTTCGTTGGCAAAACGCCATTCAAGACCGCCCATAACACCTTTGCTGGTCACGGTGTTTTCACTGGAGCTGTCGATCGTGAAGGTGCTGTTCTTCAGGCGAACGATGAAGTCCTCGGAATCCACTTCCGAGTCGTTGCGAAGCGAGAATGCCGTGAGATCAAGATTCCCGGTGGTGATACCGTTAGCGTTGGCATTGAACTGACCTGCGCCGCCGTCGAAGCGAAAAGAGATCGTGTCCTTCTTGTAGTCGACTTCGGTAATGTTGATGCCGATGGCCTGGCCCCCGGTATAATCAATCAGGGAAGTAATCACGAACGGCTCTTCTTCAGCATAGATCTCGTTGATACCTTGATTGAGCTCATCGGGGAAAGCCTCGCGATTGAGGGTAGTAATGACATACGCGTATCCGAGCTTCACTCCGTGAGGCGTGAAAGCTACCGGACCGTGGTAGACGGTGTGATTCAGGGCGAGGCTGGAATCGTCCTCCTCTCCTTCAATGTCCAATCGCGAGACAACCTCGCTGGACATTAACCCCTTGTTATAGACAGGGAGTGAGAGTTCTCCGATGGCCGGGCTGATATAGGTATTTGCCTCGGCGACGGCTTCTTCTGAGTAACTTTGAATCGAGGAACCCAGGAAAAAGGCGCCTCCGGGAATAGCAATCACGAGAATGACTGCAACGATTAATAGAATAATAGCGGTTCGTTTCATAGAGTTGAGGAAGGTTGCGGAACCATGCTCAACCCAAAGGCCATACCGGCCTAGTATAAAAATTTAGCTATGTTATAACGATATCACGCGCCCCCATATATAGTGGAAGCCGCTTGCAGTATCGTTTCTTCGCCCAGTGGTTTACCGAGGAGTTGCAGACCAACCGGCAGATCCTTTCCATCTTTTGTGATCGTTCCACAAGGAACGGACACGCCACAGATCCCGGCCAGGTTGGCGGAGATGGTGTAGATATCGGCGAGATACATGGAGAGGGGATCGCTGAGCTTCTCGCCAATCTTGAAGGCAGGAGTGGGTGAAACCGGCGACGCAATCACATCGACCTCTTCGAATGCTTGGTTGAAGTCATTGCGAATGAGGGTGCGGACTTTCTGAGCCCGAAGATAGTAGGCGTCGTAGTACCCTGAGCTCAACACGTAGGTGCCGAGAATAATTCGGCGCTTCACTTCGGATCCCAGTCCTTCGTCTCGAGACTTCTCGTAAACGCTGAGAAGATCATCAGCGCTTTCGGAACGATGCCCGTAGCGAACACCGTCGAACCGGGCGAGGTTGGCGGAGGCTTCCGCTGTCGCAATCACGTAGTAGGTCGCCACGGCGTGCTCGGTATTCGGCAGGGAGACCTCTACCACTTCAGCTCCCTGGTCGGTGAGCTGCTTGATGCCGGCTTCGACCCGGGCCTTAACCTCGGGATCGAGACCTTCGGCGAAATACTCTTTGGGCAAACCCACCTTGAGGCCTGCCACACCCTTGTCGAGGGCAGCCGTGTAGTCCGGAACTTCAAGGTCGAGGCAGGTGGAGTCGCGTTCGCAGGAGCCGGAAATCGCGCCCAGCAGGAGAGCGGCATCTTCGACGGTCTTGGTCATCGGGCCCGCCTGATCAAGGGATGAGGCGAATGCCACGAGGCCGTATCGGGAAACGCGCCCATAGGTGGGTTTCAGGCCTACCACGCCACAGTGGCTGGCCGGTTGGCGAATGGAACCGCCAGTGTCCGTGCCGAGAGCCGCCACCGCCGTATTGGAAGCAACGACTGCCGCGGAGCCACCCGATGAACCACCCGGGATTCGTTCAGGATCGTGAGGATTGCGACAGATCTTGATGCCGGAGTTCTCGTTCGATGAACCCATGGCGAATTCATCCATGTTGGTACGTCCAAAAGGAATCGCGCCCGCTTCCCGTAGTTTGCGCACCACGGTGGCATCGTAAGGCGCCTTATATTTCCCGGTAAGCATCTTCGAAGCACAGCCGCAGGGCTGTCCTTCCGCATTGATCAGATCCTTGATCGCGATGGGCACACCGCCGAGAGGCAAAGAGAGGTCTACCTTCTCGGCATCGGCCAGAGCCAGGTCGAGATCGTAGGAAAGGTAGCCGCCAATATCGCCATCTTTGCTGTCGATGGCTTCGGCGATGGACTTGAGGGCATCAGCGGGCGTCAGGTCACCGGACTGGTAGGCCTGTTTCAGCTGAGTGATAGTAAAATCAGCGGCGTTCAAGGGAGTAGGATAAGTAAAATTGAGAGTAGAGAGGGCGACTGGGACACAGACCTATTCGATCACTTTCGGCATCTTGATCTGGTCGTGAGCGGTAGCAGGCGCATTGGAAAGGACCGCTGCCTGGCTGAGGCCGGGTCCGTTGGTCTTATCTTCTCGAATCACGTCAAAGACCGGCGCCGCGTGAGCTGTGGGCTCGATGCCCTCAACGTCGATTGCATTGAGCTGCTCGACATACTTGAGAATGTGATCCATTTGCCCCTGGTATTCCTCAGCTTCGGCGTCGGTGAGTTCGATGCGGGCGAGGTGGGCTACTTTGCGGACGTCCATGAAAATGATTGAGTTCTGCTGCCGCCGGAGTCACCGGCGAAATTTCGGGGCAATCTAGGCATGACGCACCCATCCGGCAAGTTTGAGTTGGCTTGCACGGCAGGTTTCGTTCAAGTTGGCGCAAAATGCAGATTCACACGATCGATCTTGAGTTTCAGGACACCCGCCACGCCATCGCCGCTTTCCTCGTCGAGAGCGGTGATACAAAGGTTCTCATCGAAACGGGGCCGGAATCGACCCGGGATCAACTTCTCGGAAAACTGAGCGAACTGGGATGCCAGCCCCGCGAACTGGATGCGGTTTTTGTGACCCACATCCACCTGGATCATGCCGGGGCGGCCGGCTGGTTCGCCAAGGAGGGCATCCCGCTCTATGTCCATCACAAAGGCGCCCGTCACCTCGTCGATCCTTCCCGGTTGATTGAGAGTGCTCGGATGATCTACGCGGAACGCTTCGACTCACTGTGGGGTGAGATGACCCCGGCGCCGGAAGAGCGGTTGCATTTGCTCGAGGGCGGCGAAGTTATCGAGGTCGGCGACCTTTCAATCGAAGTTCTAAAGACACCTGGTCATGCGTTTCACCACCATGCTTTTGCAGTGAATACGGTCTGCTTCACCGGCGACGCGGCCGGGGCCCGGCTACCGGGCAGTGAGTATATCTCGGTGACCTCGGCGCCTCCGCAGTTTCACCTGGAGCACACCCTCGCTTCCATTGACCTGATTGCGGGCAGGGAGTTCGAAACACTCTACCTGACCCACTTCGGAGCCATCGACGATCCCGCAGGACACCTGAAAGACTATCGCCGCGCTGTCGAGTTGAACGCAGAGTTCATTCGTCAGCGACTCGAAGAGCAGATGGATCCTGACTCGCTTCGGATTGCCTACCAGGCCTTCTGCATGGAGCAGGCTTTTCGGGTTGAGGCTCCCAGGGAAATCTGGGAAACCCTTCAACTCATCAATGGGACCGACATGTGTGCGGACGGGATCCGGATTTTTTGGGTAAAACAGCAGGGGGAAGGGGCTTGAATTGCTCTGGCTCGCAGTGTTGATTAGACTCCCGCATCCATTTATGAAAGGCCTTCCCGTCCTGCTTCCACTCCTGCTCCTTGCCGCTCTCTCGCTTCCTGAGACCAAGGCCCAGGAGGAGAAAGAACCGGAAACTCTCTCCGGTCGCCCACTCTCGTATTCCAACCTGGCGCGGCTTCCATACCGCCAGCTCATCAAGATCGCCCAGAGCGACTCGCGTTCCAAGCCAGAGGCCGAGAGTTACCGACTCCGTATCCAGAGCCGGAACTCACTGGTTTCTTCGCGGGATATCGAGCTTTACCTCGATGTGAAAGACGCGCCGGTCATCCTCGTGGTGGATAACGACGGATTCGTCGAGGTTCCGCACAATAAAAAGCTCCTCGATTTGAATCCTGATCTCGTCGCGAACCAGCCTCGCGGAACGCTGAACATCTTCGTCGACCTCGAGCTACCCAAGGTAGACCCTCCAAAGATTAAGGGAGGCAAGGTGGAATACCGCGAGCTCTTTCGTCCTCTCATGACCATCCAGGAAGAGATGCGCAAGGTGGACCCCACGTTCGGCCTGACAGGACAACAGCAGTTTGTCCTGGAAGTGGAGACCGGTGGCGAACCGCTCAAGATCACGCGTGAGCTGGGAGCGAGAACCTTCACCCCGAATGAGGACGGCAAGGTCTACATGATCATGGAATCCTACCTCTTCGAAGAGAATCCCATCGTCTCGATTCCCGACGACGCCAAGATGCAGGTGCTTCCGAAGTCACCGGAAGAGATCGAAGAGATCCGCTCCAAGTAAACGGTTCCAAGCTCCGGTCAGGATTTCCGACCGCCTTTTTCCTTTTTGTCTCCCTTCTTGTCCGAGCTGGTGCGGGAACGCACCCGAAAGACGAAAGGAAGTCCCTCCATCGGGTATTCCTTTCGAATCTGGTTCTCAAGGAAACGCTGGTAAGTGCGGGTCAGGAGTTTTGAGTGATTCACGAAGAGCAAATACTCCGGAACCGGGACGGGTTGAGGACGATCGCTGCGCTTCTGGGTCGCATAGAGCAGCTTGAGTCGCTTGCCGTGACGCACCGGCGGGGGATTCCGCTCGATGGATTGCTGAAGGAGGCGGTTGAGCACTCCGGTGGAAACAGGGTCCTGCGCGGTGGCGACGACCTGCTGGACGTAGTTGAAGATTTTTCCCAGATACTGTTTCTCTTTCGCTGAGATAGCGACCTTCGGGGCGTAAGGGAGAAAGAAGAGATCGTCGCCAAGTTCTTCACGGAAGTTCTCAATCCGATCCTGGAAATCGGCACCGGGGTGGTAAAGATCGAACTTATTGAGCAGAACGATACATGGCTTGTGAGCATCAATCACCATGCGGGCAATGCGGCGGTCCTGGCTCGTCACTCCTGAGACCGCATCGATGACCAGCAGGCAGAGATCGGCGCGCCGAATTGATTTCTCCGAACGCATCACCGAGAAGACCTCCACGGAGGTATCGCGCTTGTTGCGCTTTCGAATTCCGGCGGTGTCGATGAGAATATATTCCTTGGCGTCGCGGGTGTAGGGAACGTCGACGGCGTCTCGCGTCGTTCCGGCAACATCGGAGACAATGCTGCGCTCATCGTTCATCAGCGCATTAATGAGCGACGACTTGCCGACATTAGGGCGGCCAACGATGGCAATCTTCACGGGAGGAGGCCCGTCTTTCTCTTCGTCGTAGTTTTCAATCCCAAGCTCATTGAGCTCGGTTTGAATCAGGTTCTCGAGACGGTCAAAATTGCGACCGTGAGCTGCGGACGTATTGACCTGGTTTTCAAAGCCAAGGGCCACAAACTCCGCCGCATCAGGCTCCTGCTTGGCCGTATCAACCTTGTTGGCGAGAAGAACAACCGTGGCCCCGGAGTTGCGGAGGACCTTGGCCAGCTCGCGGTCGATCGGGTGGATCCCGGTCTGGACGTCGACGACGAAGAGAATCAGGTCGGCCGACTCGATCGCGATGTCCGCCTCCATCCGGACCTGCTCGCCGAAACCATCGTCAAGGACGGCGCCGATACCGCCAGTATCAGTCAGCTCGAAAGAAATGCCCTTGGGGCGTTTGCACTCCGTGGCGATACGGTCGCGCGTCACGCCGGGCTGATCGTGCACGATCGCAATGCGCCGCTTAGCGATGCAATTGAAGATGGCGGACTTCCCGACATTGGGACGACCGACAATGGCAACCTTGGCTAATTGTTTACGAGACATCAGAATCTGGCGTGGTATGCCCATGTTCCCGCATTTGGTGAATGCCTTCCACGATATACTGGTAGCCGGAGATGAGCGTTAACGCGGCAGCCAGGTAGATCAGGATCTCCAGGGGAAGCGGTCGGGCTTCGACGCTCCAAAAGTCCACCAAAACCCAGCAGACGCAACTTAACTGTAAGAATGTGCAGATTTTACTGGTGATGATGGGCCGCATTTTCACCTTTCCGATGGTGTAATGGATGATAATGACCCCCGCCACAATGGTGACATCCCGGGCAATGACGAGAACTGCGAACCAGATCGGAAGCCCGGAGTGCCATTGGGTCACGCTGAGCATCACGACTCCGGAAAGCAGCAGCAACTTGTCCGCCACAGGGTCGAGAGCACGCCCCAGCTTGGTGCTTTGGTTGAAGTTCCGGGCAATGTAGCCATCAAGCGCGTCACTTAGCGACGCGACGGCAAAGGTGATCAGCGCGGCGACACGATACCAGACGACCTCGGCGCCATCGACAATACTCTGGCTGTAGTAGGCCGCGAAAACGATGAACACCGGGATGAGCAGCAGGCGGGTAATCGTGATCTTGTTAGCCAGCGTCATTGGGGTTCAGTGTAGTGCGCGATTCCGAATCGGCACAGCATAATGATTCGACAATATTGCCCTGTCTGGTAAATTTCCTGCTGGCTCTCTCAACATCTTCACCGCGTAACCGAAACACGACGGACCATGGCAAAAGTTGCAGAAACATCACAAGAGCTACTCGATCAGGCCCTCGAAGCAAAAGAGCTTCGCTTTTTCACTGCCAGTCGTGGCGCGGCCCGGGGCAAGACGGGTCCGGAGGACACGGCGGCCTTCGCTGATCATCTCATGGCACTCCAGGAATGTGCGCTCCTGCTCGGTGAAACGCTCGAAATGGATGCTGTCTCCAGCGCAATCAGCGTGCAAGGGGATGAAACGGCCGGATTCTGCTTCGACCCTAACTCTGATCCCCAGGATCCGGTCATCGCCGGTGCCATCGTAAACCGCAAGATAGAGGTCAGCGAATTTGTGAACTCCATTCGTGAATACATCGACTCCCACTGATGACTCCGGAAACTCGCACAGCCACTCTTAAAGCCCTGAAGAAGGCGGGTTCAGTCTATGGCGTCATGCTCCAGCGGGAACACGACGTCATCTTCAGCGACCTGTCCTTCGATACGGAGAAGGTGAAGGAGCTTTCCGGTGTGATCGACGACATCGTCTACTACTTCGCCCAGGAAAACCGGGTCCCTGATCAATTGGCGTTTCGTTATGACGGCGGCAACCTCGTCATCCTTTTCAAGGAAGCCCATCGCATGGTGGTCCTGCATCACGATGCTAACGAAGTCGACAGCATCGCCGCAGCCGCGACCGCGTTCTTCCGCGATTACCTGACTGGCGAGGCTATCAAGACCTTCAGCGGCACCGCCAGACCCAAGCCGGTGCCTCCGCGCAAGCGACGCGTGATTGAGCCGACCGCACCGATCACGCCGGTGGTTTGACGGCCCCCCCCTGAATTTAGGGGGTTCAATTTCTTTGCCAACTGTACCAGAATCTCTTCTGGAGTTCAGGATTTTCACGGAACCGTCCACGATCCGCTCGTGGGAAGTGAAAAGGGCTCATCGGAATCGAACTTGATGGGAAATCGATGGGATTGATACTCGTCGGTGATTCGTTAGGCGACTCGAGCATGTCGAAAGCAATGAAATCACTGCCCCCCATCGAGAAGTCGATCCTCTACCGACTCATTGGGTGCTTTGCCCTGGCAGCATTAGCTTTGACGACGAGTTGCTCGAAAACGCTCCCGGGCGCTGCCGTCATTGAGCCGGCTTCAGCATCAACATCGGGTTCTCCGCTCATCTACGGCAAGGGCATCAAGTCAGTAAACGGCAAAAAGGTCCGATCATCTAATAAACAGGATATCCCGATTAAGCCGGGCGTGAATGTGATTGTTTTAGACCCGCTGCCCAAAGGAAAACGTAGCACGTTGGTCGAACTTCGCTTCAATGCCAAGCCTGGCAGCCGGTATCAGGCGGTCAGTCGCGCGATGCAAAGAGGAGGCAACTGTTCGCCCCTTGACTATCAAGGAAGTCGCTTGGCTTCGGACATTATTGAAGCCTACCCGGGAGGAGGCGGCATGATGGACCCTATAGGGGGCGTTGTGGTGACTGCGGCTCTTGGAGTCGGAATGGCAGAGCCGGTCGCTCGCATATTGACTAGAGATCTGCCGGCAGCGCTCCCCACGGCAACCGATCTTGATATCATGATCATTTCCGACGACCCGAGAGAGGGTGTCGTGGCTCGTGTTCTTGTTTATCAGGACGGAGAGATCGAAGTCAAAGAGTGACCCTGATTGAATGAGTGAAATCACCCTGCTACTCAAGGCCGCCGAGAACGGCGATCAATCCGCAGAATCCCAACTGCTCGACCTGGTCTACAGTGAACTCCGAGACCTCGCTGGTGCAAAGATGGCTCGGGAACGCCCCGGCCAGACCCTGCAGGCAACGGCCCTCGTTCACGAGGCCTGGATTCGCCTCGGTGATCAGAACTTCAACAATCGCTCCCATTTCTTTGCAGCAGCGGCTGAGGCGATGAGACGCATTCTGATTGATCGAGCGCGGCGAAAGCAGGCGGTGCGGCATGGAGCCAACGCCGAGCACATCAGCGCAGACGAAGTCGAGAATGAGGCTCCGTCAGGCAAAGATGACGAAATGCTTTCGGTTCATGAAGCCCTCAAGGAACTGGAGGTGCACGACCCGAGAAAGGCCGAACTGGTCAAGCTCCGCTACTTTGTCGGCTTAACGATCGAGGAAGCCGCCGAAGTGCTCGGCGTTTCGGCGCCAACGGCGAAGCGTGACTGGACCTATGCGAGGACCTGGTTGTATCGCCAGATCAGTTCCGGAGAGGAAGGTTAAAAATGATATTTTTGGATGATCCGATTTCCATCTCGATTCCGCAGGAGGGGTTGAGATGAAAATTCAATCACACATCAGGAAATCCGCTTTCCGAATCCTAATCGCCGTCCTCGCCGTCGGTGCGCCCCTGCTTTGCAGTTGCACTCAAACACTGCCCGCCTCGGGGTTTCTGAAGGAACCGGCAAAGTCTGAGGCCGAAACCACGACCGTTTACGGCCTGGGAATTGTCTCATTGAATGTTGAGAAGATTTCACTGGGTATAGGATTGCTTTTTCCCAAGTTGGAGAATCGCTATCCTAACAAAGCTTGAGACAGCGCTCTAGCCTTTCTATTCCCGGTCAATCGATGCGCCCGGTTTTCGTTACCTTCACATAAATTTGAAGGATTGTGAATTTACTCTGTTTATGAAGCCCCTGATTCCGCTCTACTTGATTTCCAGTTCCATCCTGAGTTTCTCATTATCGGGATGTTTGGAAACGCGTTCTAACCTGGCTACATCAAACGCTCCCGCTCAAACAGAGACTGGCAACCACGCAACGCTTGAAGGGGAAGGCATCTTATCCATCAACCATTCGAAGACCAATCCGGACGGGGAGAAGCTAGCAATGCGCCCGGGACGAAATGTTGTTGAGATTAAGCGGGAGAGGGGATTTGAAGGGAAAGGGCCGATTAAGCTGACCTTTCGCGTTAAGCCGAATGGAAACTATAGAGTCAATTACGACCGTTTTTTTGCATCATCCGCCTCAAACTCGTTAGGCCCACCTGTCAGCTCGGTTGCAAACAACATCCTCGATAACACCCTCTCGATTCCAGATGAAAGTGGGATCCTGATTATCTCAGGAATCGCATTAGCCTCCGCGGTTGGCGTTGCAGAACTTGCCGGAACGATAGGCTCTGATATGACCGAGGGCGCCAGAGTCCCGGATTATGTCGATATCATGGTTGTTTCGGATGATCCACGGGAAGGCGTTGTCAGCCGGGTGCGCGTTCATCAAGATGGAACACTCGATGTCCGCGAATAGGTGATAAGGGAGCTAGCTGAAGGCACAAAAAAAGCTGCCCGGTCAGGCAGCTTCTTCGTATTCCAGAATCTGAAAAGGTGAATCCTTAGGACTCTTCCTCTTTGGGCTTGTCTTCGCGAAGCGTGAAGCGGAAACGATTACCGCGGTTACGCTTGGCAGTCGCGCGTGCCTTACGCTTGGTGCGCTGGGCAGGAGTTTCGAAAGAACGAAGTCGGCGCATCTCTTCGATGATGCCCTCGGACTCCATTTTGCCCTTGAGGCGCTTGAGAGCACGATCGATCGGCTCGCCCTTTTTGACTTCGACTTCTGGCATGGTAGGTGGTCGGATTTAGTTACAGATTTCTGGGATTCTCTCCCCAAGATCGAGGAAAGGGCGGGAATCTAGGTGGGAAAGCCCACTACGTCAAGTGCGGGAAACGTTAAGATTGCCGAAATAGTTCTCATTCCCACTCTGGCAGCTCTCACTTCCGGGCCACAGCGCCGGCAGCAAGGGGGATCGCACCGGCGATGAGGGCGTGACCGTCGATCCGGGAAAACCGCATTCCGGCGATGGATAGGGCCCCAATCCCAAATAAAACAGCCCCGGCGAGGAGTGTGACATTGGGGAGACGCTGGCTTATTATCAAGCGGTTACAGTAATCAGTCTTCTTTCTGCAGGCTCGCCACAACATTGAAATCCTCGAGCGTGGTGGTGTCACCCTTCACTTCGCCGCCTGAGACGATTTCCTTGAGGAGTCGACGCATGATCTTGCCGCTCCGGGTCTTGGGCAGGGCCTGGGCGAAGCGGATGTCATCCGGCTTGGCAATTGCACCAATTTCGGTTCCGACATGGTTTCGGAGCTCGGCGGCGAGATCGTCGCCGTGATCGATGCCTTCCTTGAGAGTCACGAAGGCGACCACTGCCTGGCCCTTGATGTCATGGGGACGGCCGACCACAGCCGCTTCAGCAACCGCATCGTGAGAAACCAGAGCACTTTCGACCTCAGCGGTGCCCAGGCGGTGACCGGAAACATTCAGGACATCGTCGAGACGGCCCACGATCCAGAAATAGCCATCATCGTCGGTGCGGGCGCCATCACCAGCGAGGTAGATTCCCTCGTATTCGTTCCAGTAGGTTTCCTTGAAACGCTCAGGGTCCTTGTAAATGGTGCGCAGCATGCTGGGCCACGGCTTTCGGATGACCAGCTTTCCGCCCTCGTTGGGGCCGCATTCTTCGCCGGTCTCGTCGAGGATGGCCGCATCGATACCGAGAAAAGGACGGGTCGCGGTGCCGGGCTTGAGTGGTGTCGCGCCCGGGAGCGGCGTGATCATGATGCCACCGGTCTCGGTCTGCCACCAGGTATCAACGATGGGGCAGCGGCCTCCACCGATCTTCTCGTGATACCACATCCAGGCCTCGGGATTGATGGGCTCGCCGACTGTGCCGAGCAGGCGCAGGGAGCTGAGATCGTGTTTCTCAACGTGATGATCACCCGCCTTGATGAACGCACGAATCGCGGTGGGAGCGGTGTAAAAAATAGTCACCTTGTAGTCATCCACGATCTGCCAGAAGCGATCCCAATCAGGCTGGTTTGGCGCGCCTTCATACATGACCTGGGTGGCACCATTCGCCATGGGACCATAGACGATGTAGCTGTGGCCGGTGATCCAGCCCACATCCGCGGTGCACCAGTAGATATCGTCAGGCTGGTGGTCGAAGATGTATTTGAAGGTCGTCGCCGTCCCGGTCATGTAACCGCCGGTAGTGTGGAGAATCCCCTTGGGTTTCCCGGTAGACCCGGAGGTGTAGAGAATGAAGAGCGGATGCTCGGCATCAAAACCTTCGGCCGGACAGTCGTCGGAGACATCGGCTGTGACGTCATGCCACCAGACGTCGCGGCCGTCAATCATATGGATCTCGTTCTCACAACGCTTCAGAACGAACACGCTTTCAACCGCATCGTAGCTTTCCAGCGCTTCATCGACGTTGGCTTTGAGCGGGACCACGCTGCCTCGACGCCAGCCACCGTCAGCGGTGATAATAGCGGTCGCTTCAGAGTCCTCGAGACGATCCTTGATTGAAGTGGCAGAGAATCCACCAAAAACAACGGAGTGCACCGCGCCGATGCGGGCGCAGGCAAGCATGGCCACAGCGGCTTCAGGCACCATCGGCATGTAAATGAGGACACGGTCACCGGCCTTGATCCCGCGAGCCTTGAGTGCGTTGGCGAAACGGCAGGTGTCGGTCAAAAGTTCAGAGAAAGTCACGTCGCGGGTGTCGCCGGGCTCACCGACCCAGTGAATCGCAATGTCATCGCCCTTGCCGGCGGCGACATGCCTATCGAGGCAGTTTTCCGAGGCATTGATCTTACCGCCGTCGAACCACCTGGCGAAGGGTGCATCGCTCCAGTCGAGGACAGAGTCCCATGGCTTCTGCCACGTCAGCGACGAGGCCTGACCGGCCCAGAATGCTTCCGGATCGGCGATCGACTGAGCGTGGAGAGTTTCGTATTCCTCCATCGACTTGATGTGGGCCGTGGCGGAAAACTCGGGAGAAGGGGAGAAGATGCGATCTTCTTTTTGAAGCGATTCAATATTGTTGCTCATGGGCGGTAAAACTGAGGCTCGGAAACTACCAAGAGCCGCCTGAATTGAAAACGGTAAAATTGGCGTGATCTGGTGCGGAAATCTGATCCCGAAATGGGACAAGTCAGCACCATATGGCAATAACTTCGGCTACTGCTGCGAATAACTGAGCACCGGGTCGATGTAGGTGAAAGTGCCCTCGGTGTTGTCGAGCAACGGCTGAAGGTTCGCCTCGGGAAATCCATCAAAACTCACGATGTGGAGCCTTCCGGGAGATCGCAGACCTGGAAAGGATCCTAGCTGAAGCCCGATTTTGGGACAATCCATTGAGTGTAAATCCCGTTTAGACAGGAACTCGGCCATCCACAGTTTTGCTACTGTGGGGAGTTGAGTTCCGCGCAGGAACAAAAAAACGGCTGCCCCGTAATGGAGCAGCCGCTTCGAAAGTGCTGTTGATCGAATCAAACGGCGTCGCGCACGTCGATCATGGCCTTGAGAATGGTGTTCCAGGTGTCTCCATTCTCGAGCATCTCGTTCGGGAACATGCAACCGTCCCAGCAAATGTGCTCGATGCCGCGGTCGGCATAGTCCTTGAGCCAGTAGGTGGCGCAACGGGTGATGTCGAGCTTGCCGTTAGGATCGTCAGCCGGGCAGTGCTTGCCCGTCTTGTCGTGGCTGCCGGCTCCGTGAACCGTGCCGTCGTTCTGGGCGACGTGGAAGTCAATCGTCCACGGGCGCAGCTTGTCGGTCATTTCCTCGTAGGCAGCGTAGAACTCTTCGTCGCTGTAGCCGTCCTGAAGGAGGGCATGCTCGGGAGCGTTGTAGCCGAGGAGGTAAAGGTAAGTGTGGGCCAGGTCAGCCTGGAAGCCGAGCGTCTCGGGCATACCGACTTCCTCGAGGAGATCGAGCATGTCCTTCCAGCTGTGCATGCCGGCCCAGCAGATCTCACCTTCAGCGGCAAGGCGTTCACCGTGATCGGCAGCGATCTTGGCGGCCTCGCGGAAAGTCGCAGCAATACGCTTGGTATTGGTGGCAGGATCTTCGCGCCATTTCTCGACACCGAACTCAGCGGAATCGATGCGGATGACACCGCGCTTGCGAACCCCGTGATCGTTGAAGACACCGGCAATGCGGCAGCCAACCTTCACGGCTTCGAGAAACTTCTTCTGGGACTCGTCGTCGCCCATAGCGGAGTCACCCACGGTGCCACCCCAAACCGGGGCCACCAGGGAGCCAACGTCGAAGCCGTATCCAGCAATCGTGTCGGCGATTCCACGCAGTTCCTCATCACTGGCGTAGGGATCGGTGTGAGGGTGGAAAAGAAAGTAGTCAATGCCCTCGTATTTCTGACCGTCCACTTCAGCAGCGGCGGTAAGTTCGAGCATGCGCTCAAGGGAGATCGGGGGTTCCTGGCCTTCGTCATCGCCTTTTCCGACGAGACCAGGCCACATGGCATTGTGCAGTTTCAATGAAGACATAAATTTCCTAAGTAGAAGGGTATGGTTGGGTAAGGAAGGTAGAATACATAAACGCCATATCAGGGCAAGGCCGAAGGCCCTCCTGATGTATCAGGTTTGGCCAAAAACGTATATCTCCCTAAGCTCCCACCACAGCGGGGCGGATTAACGGAAGGCGGGGCTTCCGTGGTTGACTTCATTTGGCCTATCGCGGACCTTCCCCGCGGTCCGTTTTCCCCGTATTGGGCCGTGTTTCTGAACCTCATTATGAATTTGATCAAAATGACCCTGCTGGCGGGCGCTGTGGCGCTCGGTTTCTCCATTTCAGCCCATGCCGGCCCCAAGGTGGTGATTCACACCAGCCTTGGTGATATCACACTGGAGCTGAATGAGGAGAAAGCTCCCAAATCTGTCGCCAACTTCCTCAGCTACGTGGACGACGGCTACTACGACAACACCGTGTTCCACCGAGTGAAACACGAGTTCATGATCCAGGGCGGTGGGTTTGAGCTCCAGGACGACGGCAAGAAGGTCAAGAAAGAGACCAAGGATCCGGTCGAAAACGAGTCCAAGAACGGCCTCTCCAACAAGCGTGGCACCATCGCGATGGCCCGAACCAGCGATCCCCACAGCGCCACATCACAGTTTTACATCAGCGATGTGGACAACGCCTTCCTTGACGGTGATGCCGATAACTGGGGCTATGCTGTCTTCGGCGAAGTCACTGAAGGCATGGATATTGTCGACAAGATCGCCGAAGTGGCCACTGGCAATGCCATGTTGCACATCTCCATGGGAGGCCGCACCATGGCCAACCCCTCAGCCGACGTTCCAAACGAGGACATCATCATTAAGTCCATCGAACGAGCTGAATAATAATTTGTTACAACCCTTTTTTACACACTTATGAGCGAAGAAAATACTGACCTCCCGCGCGTGTTTTTCGACATGGAAGCGGATGGCGAGCCCGTGGGCCGCATTGTCATGGAACTGCGCAGCGACGTGGTCCCGAAAACTGCCGAGAACTTCCGTGCGCTTTGCACCGGTGAGAAGATGGGCATGAGCTACAAGGGTAGCCCGTTCCACAGGGTGATCCCTGATTTCATGTGCCAGGGCGGTGACATCACCAACGGTGACGGCACCGGTGGCCAGTCCATCTACGGCCGCCGCTTCGACGACGAGAACTTCGAACTGAAGCACACTGGTCCCGGCATCCTCTCCATGGCGAACGCCGGCCCGAACACCAACGGCTCCCAGTTCTTTATCTGCACGGTCAAGACTGAGTGGCTCGACGGAAATCACACGGTTTTCGGCAGCGTGGTCGAGGGCATGGACGTGGTCCAGAAGCTCGAGGAGCTCGGCAGCCGCAGCGGTCGCACCTCCAAGGAGATCATCGTGGCTGATTGCGGTCAGCTCTAATTGATCCAGAAATCGAATTCCAGGCCGTCATCGGAGCGAAAATGTTCCGGTGGCGGCCTTTGCTTTTGGCAGGAACACTGCTAATTCGATAGGGGTATGGGTAAAGAGTTTGATGCTGTCGTCATTGGTGCGGGGCCCAACGGTCTCGCCGCTGCGGCGCGCCTCGCTCAGGAGGGGCAGTCGATCCTGATCATCGAAGGGCACGATCAGCCCGGCGGCGGCACCCGGACAGCAGAACTGACTCTTCCGGGGTATCATCACGACGTCTGCTCGGCAATTCACCCCATGGGGCTGGCCTCGCCGTTCCTCAGTTCGCTACCGCTGGAAGAATACGGCCTCGAGTGGATTCACCCGGAATTGCCGCTGGCTCACGCTCTCGACGACGGCGACGCTGTGATTCTCCATCGATCGATCGAAGAAACCGCGGCTCAATTTGATCCCGAAACCCGGGAAGCCTACCGGAAGCTCTTCCTGCCGTTTCTTGGGGAAGCCTACGATCTCATCAGGGACCTGCTGGCGGCGCCACAACCACCGAAGAATCCATTCCTGGTGGGACGCTTTGGCTTGAAAGCCTTTCCCGCCTCCCTCGATGCCGCCCGCGCCTGGTTCCCGGACGAGAAGGCAAGGGCACTGCTGGCTGGGAATGCGGCCCACTCCATACTGCCTCTGGACCGTATCGTAGCGACCAACGCGATAGGACTGATGCTGATGCTGGTTGGCCACGCTTACGGCTGGCCGGTCGCGAAGGGAGGCTCCCAGCGAATTACTGACGCGCTGGTCGGTTACCTCAAGTCTCTTGGTGCCAAGTTGGAAATGGGCCGGACCGTCACTGACATTGAGGCGCTTCCTACTGCTGACGCCTACATCTTCGACACCTCGCCGCAGGCCCTGGCTGACATTGCCGGGGACCGGCTTCCGACCGGCTACGCGAAGCGCCTGCGCCGCTATCGCCACGGGGCCGGCATTTTCAAGATCGACTACGCGATGAGCGAACCCGTGCCGTGGACCAATGCCCACTGTCGACGCGCCGGCACCGTTCACATCGGCGGGACGATTGATGAAGTTGCCCAGTCAGAGCGAGAAATGTGGCAGGGGATTCACAGCGAACGCCCCTTCGTCCTCGCGGCTCAACAGAGCCTGTGTGATTCCACCCGCGCTCCCGAGGGCAAGCACACTTTCTGGGCCTACTGTCATGTCCCAAAAGGCTCCACGGTCGATATGACCGAGGCAATTGAGGGCCAGATTGAACGTTTCGCGCCCGGCTTCAAGGACTGCGTCCTCGAACGCCACACCATGAACTGCGCCGACTATCAGGCCTACAACCCGAACATCATTTGCGGTGACATTCTCGGGGGAGTCTCCGACTGGCGCCAGGTCGTAACACGCCCGGTGGCCCGGCTTCGTCCTCACACCACACCGGCGAAAGACATCTTTCTCTGTTCTTCCTCAACCCCGCCCGGAGCCGGGGTTCACGGCATGGGCGGATACTGGGCTGCCGAGGAAGTTCTGCGCACGCTGTAGGAAGTTAGGAGTTTAGCGGTTTAGGAATTTAGGGGCAGTAAATAGAGCCCTAAATTCCTAAATTCCAAAACTCCTAGAACTCTGGATCACTCCGCGATCCTAGCGGTCTCCCGGCCAGAACTCTTTCTGCTTCTCGAGAGGAAGCTCAGACACATCGCTGTCGTCGTCGTAGTGTTCGCGAAGGTCTTCGAGCTTCTGCTTCATCGTGGAAACGAGCTCAGGGCTGGCAGTTTCGTAGATGTTGGTGAGCTCGTCAGGGTCTTCCTGGAGGTCATACATCTCCCACTCATCGAACTGGTAGTAGTGGATCAGCTTGTAGCGATCGGTGCGAATACCGTACTGACGGGGCACCATGTGAACGCTGGGATACTCGTAGTAGTGGTAGTAGATCGCTTCGCGGAAATCACCGTCGCCTTCGCCCTTGAGGAGGGGGACGAGGGATTGCCCCTGGAGATCGCCCGGGATCTCGGCGCCTGCCATTTCGAGGAAGGTGGAAGCGTAGTCGAGGTTCTGAACGAGGTCAGTGTTACGGGAGCCTGCCTCAGTCACACCGGGCCACTTCACGATGAGAGGCATCTTGAGTGATTCCTCATACATCCAGCGCTTGTCGTACCAACCGTGGTCCCCGATGTAGAAGCCCTGGTCAGAGGAGTAAATCACGACGGTGTTTTCATCGAGACCGAGTTCTTCGAGGGTCGCCATCAGGGTGCCGAGACTTTCATCGACGCCTTTCACGCAGCGCAGGTAGTTCTTCGCGTAGCGCTGATATTTCCATCGAACGAGGTCTTTGCCGCTGAGGTTAGCCTCGTGAAAAGCTTCATCCTTGGGCTTGTAGGCAGCGAACCAGGCATCGAGCTGGCTCTCGGTCATCCGCTTCATATTATTCCACGCTGACTTGTCTTGCCGCTTTTGCGAAGCTTCCTGGGTGAAGTCAGGAGTGAGGTCGAGGAAGAGGTCGTAGTTGATGTCCATGTGACGATCGATCTCGAGCTCCTGATGACGGGCGCCGGGTGCCTTGGTCTCATGGCTGTCGAAGAGCGTGGCCGGCTCCGGCATATCCATGTCGTCGTAAAGGGTGAGGTGACGCTTCGCCGGCATCCAGTTGCGGTGCGGAGCCTTGTGCTGAACCATCAGCATGAAAGGCTTGTCGTCGGTGCGCTTTTCCTTGAGCCATTCAACCGCGAGGTCAGTGACCACGTCGGTGCAGTGGCCCTCGATCATCACTTTGCCCTCGGGGGTGATCAGGTCTGGATTATAGTAGAGGCCCTGGCCGGGAAGCACTTTCCAGTCGTCGTAGCCCTGCGGGTGCCCCTTGAGGTGAGACTTACCATAGATCGCGGTCTGGTAGCCGGCCTTCTGGAGCAACTTCGGGAACGTCTGCTGGTTCCAGTCGAAGGTGTTTCCGTTATTCATGAAGCCGTTCTTGTGACTGTGTTTTCCAGTCTGGATCACAGCACGGCTGGGGCCGCAGATCGAATTCGTGCAGAAGCTGTTCTCGAACACCATGCCCTGGGCAGCGAGCTTGTCGATTTCCGGGGTGGGATTGACCGACTTCAGCCAGCCGTTGTAGGCACCAATGGCATGGGGGGCGTGATCGTCAGAGAAGACAAAGAGCACGTTAGGACGATCGTCAGCCATGGCTGAGGAGGTGATCCCAACGAGTGTGGCGGCAGAAAGAATCAGAGATTTCAGCATAAGACATCCTATGACGCGGGATGCGTGTGTCAGCAAGGAGATTTGCTGTTCTCCGATAGCGGAAATACGGCCGAAAGCGACTGTGACAAAATGTTAAGAGTTCGCTCAGGACACTCCCGGGAGCGTTCCAAACCCGATCAGGCTCTTGTTATACCCGGATTTCAGCTCCCAGATATCGACTCCGTGACCGAAAAGGCCCCGCTTGCTCTTTCCGCGGGCCCCGAACATGTAATGAGTCCCGTCGGAGCCCTGACCAAGGTAGATCATGACGTGGGAAACCTTGTGACCGGAATCGTAGGTACCGCCCCAGAAGATAAGGTCGCCCGGTTTGATCCCTTTCTTACCGCCCATGCGCTCGGGAATCGTCTTGGTGTGCTTGAAAGTGCGATTCTTACGCATCCAGTCATACTGATCGAAGCTGGTCCGGGGGAGGTCGGAAAATCCGATGTCACTGAGGAGGAACTTCATCGCTCCGGAGCAGTCGAGGCCGCCCTCTTTGGGGTGATCACCGCCGAAGCGATAGGGAAGTCCAAATCCGGAGATGTGCTCGGCACGAGTCCGGATCACGGAAATGAGTTGAAGCATCTCCGGGGAGGGATCCGGTTCACTCCAGAAAAACGTGCGCTTCGGGGCCGGTTTACGATGGTATTCCCATTCTGAGTAGGGAAGGTCGTAGGTGGGAACCTGGATTCGGACTGGAACCGCATTGGGATCCTGAACCTGGGCTCGTCGAGCGCCGGACTTGCCCCAGAAAAAGGCTTCAGCCGTCATCGGACTGCCCATCGATCCGAGGAGAAGCACGGTGATGAGCAGTCGAAACGGCTGAAGCAGGGGCGTCATCTTTGAGGGGAGATAAGGCGGAATTAGCGTTACTTTCTATAATTACCATAAACTACGGATCATTTCAACTCCTGTTTTCTCGAAATGACACAGCCATTGCAGGCTCTAGGCCTCCGGTTCCTTGCGAGACTCGGCACTGATATCCATCTCTCCGGGCGATTCCTGCTGAATTCGCAGGGGAACTGCCAGCTTGATACCTTCTTCCTCAAAGGATCTCAGGATCTTAAGATTCAGCGCCTCCGCATACTTGAGGTATTCCCAATATTCCGGCGGATGATACCAGAAATAGTATCGCAGATTGAGTGAGTCAGGGAGGACGTCAGTGAAATAAGCCCTCGGTGGGTAGTTTTCCTCGAATCCTTCGTGATTCTCCAGCATGTCCCGGACAATCGAGAGCGCCTTCTCTACTTTCCCGACAGGTGTGTCGATGGGGAGCCTCAAATCGCACTTGTGGCGAATATGTTGCCGGCGAGTGACGTTCTCAATGTCGGTGCGGGCCATCTCCTCGTTGGGAATGGTGGCCTGGTGGCCATTGAGCAGCCGCAAACGGGTCGAGCGCAGCCCAATTTCTTCGACGACGCCGTCGTAGTCACGAACCCGGATCCGCTGTCCGATCCGAAACGGCTTGTCCATGTAGATCATGATGCTGCCGAAGAAGTTCTTAAGTGACTCCTGCGCTGCGAGCGCGAAGGCGAGACCGCCGACACCGGCACTGGCCAGCAGGGTGCTCAGCGGAATGCCGAGGTATTTGCCGCCCTCGAGAAACACGATGATCGCGAGGACGAGGCTCAGGACCCGGGCAATGATGCGGATGAGCTGGGCGTCGATGCCTTTTTCATTGATCCCCGGCCTCGAAATGATGAAGGCCGCGATGCGACTGCCAATGCCATTGATCACCACGAGACTGGCCAGCAGGAATACCACGTTGGCAGAGAAGGCAATGATCGTGAGGGGCGTACCCGAAATCCGGATCTGATTTTTGACGAACCAGAGACAGGCCGCCGGTACCAGCATGGCCAGAATCGGATACCAAAGGGTCACCGCGTAGCCGATCGCGCTGCGTTTCCGGCGACGTTCTCCCATCTTCCTGCCGAAGTAGTATGCGAGGACGATAACAGTAAATGAGACGAGCAGGGTGATAGTCAGTGAGACCCATTGCCAGAGGGCCTGGCGGGCGATCAATTTGGTCCGAGCGTCGTAGGGCAGGGTCTCCACGAGCGGCTCCATCCACGGGCCCGGGTGGGTCAGGTACCAAGCATAAAAGTTCCGGCTGATGTCATCCCGCTTCTGGTAGGGAAAGCGGTGATACATGTCGTAGTTCTTGATCGCCTTCGCGATCGACTCTGCGGTGAAGAGATAATCATCTTCACGCTCGCCCTCAGTGATTCGTTGCAGTTCGAGGACCGTTCCGGGCACCCGCCAACGCTCCAGGACACCTGACTCCGATTCCGCCCCGAGATTGCTTTCATCCGGGATCTGATCCAACGGGGGAAGTGCGGCCCGATCCAGGATCTCCTTGATGCAGGCGGCGCCCTCCTTTCCGAAGGACTCGATCAGATAGTCAGGCTGACCACTGAGGTCGAGGTTCCTCAACAATTCATCCACTAGAAGCGCACCCTCTGCCTGGGTCAGCTCATCTTCGTTTCGGGCATCTTTCTGAATCAGGTCATAGATCTGATTGCTGACTCGCATGAAACTCTCAATCGTCGCTCTTGGACTCGAGTTGTCAGTAGGTGCTACGTAGAAATCCTCGTTCGCGCTGGCGACCTGAGTTGAAAAAATGACCGCCGCCAGGGCCAGAACAGCGGCTAACTTCCTGAAGAGCAGGGGAGAGTTCTGACGGACATTCAGCAACATGCGGTAAAGGAAGAATCACTCGGGAGAGGTGCGATTGAACTCCTGATCCATAAGGAAATGACAGTTTTACCAAGGCAAGTCAAGCATGGCTGGAGAGGGGAGAGAATTTGGGTTCGACAGCCGACAAAATCTTCGAAACAGTAAACCACTATGAGATCCCGACACCTCCTGCCAATCCTTCTCCTCGCCGTTCTAACATCCTTCTCATCCCTTGCTGCACAGGATGCACCCGGGTTCCGACATCTCGTTCTTTTCGAGTTCAAGAAACAGACCACCGAACATGGCTACATGGAGGTCATCGGAGACTTCATGGAACTGCAGAACCAGATCGACAGTGTCGTCAGCATTGAGTGGGGCTTCATTGAGCCCGGAACCACGATGCAGGGAGATGCGACACACGCATTCCTTGTCACTTTCAAAAACGAGGAGGGGTTGAAGACCTATCGGAATCACCCCGCTCACCTCAAATTTGAAAAAGTCGTCAAGAACCGGGTCAAGGATGTTACCGTGATTGACTACTCGGTAATGGAGTAGGGGAAGCTGCTAAATGTAGCGGAAGATGCCAATCTTCCGACCCCATAGAAAAAGCACCTCGGCTACTCCGCGGAAGCACCGAAGAAGATCTTGGAGACGACTCCGTTTTCGAAGGTGAAGATCATTCCTCCGTAGATCGATCCTACCAGGTAAACATCCTGCCCGTCGAAGTAACCTTCATATCCCTCCGGATCGGGCGGGAAATCAGAGTAGGCCGACTCGACTTCGCTGCGGGTGGAACCGATTCCAACGCCCCTGGCGGTCACCAGGTCTGACGGAGCGGTGACGGTGATGGAAAACACCGTTTTGTCTCCGCCAATTTCGTCGGAGATCATGTCGAATTCGACGCCCGCATTTGGAAAAGACCAGGTCTGAACGGCCTGACCAAACGCTTCCCACATTTCATCTTCTCCCTGTGATACCTGGCCGAACGACTTTTTCCCGGCGGTCACCCAGACATCTTCGGCTGTGCTGAACATGCCAAGCCCGCCAATGCGGCCGTCGAGGTTGATATCAAGGCCTGACACTTCGATGGAGTGAATCAGTGCGCCCGGAACATAGCGTTTCGTGAGGGTCTCGCCCTCGTAGTAATCTCCGGCCCACCCGTCGGGATGAGTTACCTGGAAAGAGTAACCCGATGGCTGTTCCTCAAAGTCCGCGTATTCCCTCGACTCAATCTCAGTGAGAAGCAGCTGCTTGAGTTTTCCAAAGTGGCTCTCAACCAGGCTCAGCTCAGCGCCGGGATGAATGCCTTGGTCCGTTTTGAAAGAAGGGTGCGACACGTCAATGATCTGAACCACAGCATCGTCGTTGATGGGAGCGTCAGGGTCCCATTCATCAGCGAACAGGGTGAAAAGCGTATCAACGCCTTCACGCACCGCGATCAATGAGATGCCTTCACCATCTGAGGTTCGCCTGAAGGTCGCACCCGGCATGGCCTGGCGGGCTTCTCCAACCGTCATTCCAATCTCGATCGGCCCGACGCTGTTTGCTGTGATGAGGCGGGGATCGTTGGCAGCCGAAGAGCCCTCACCGGGAAGACTCAGCAGTTGCGGACCGGGAAGCAGGAAAGAAACGGTGTCCTCATAGTAGGGAGCATTTTCATCCTTGGGCACTTCGCCATAGACCTTGAAACGCACCTGCTGGGCACCCTCCCAGGCCTCGGGATCTGCCGAAAAGACAAAGCCGTCGATCACGTCGGAAGAGGCATTGAGCTTGGAAGCGGCGTGCTGGTAGAGCATTCGATTCAGTGACATTCCGAGGGGAATCGCATCGGAACACCGTTCCCATTCCCGGTCGGGCTCATCAACGTAGAGGACGGCGACCGAGGCAAAGCCCCACTTACCATACTCGACGACGACCACGGCCTCGCTATCCTGCCGCCACAGTGAGCTGATACTACCGTGGTTACGCATGATCCCACCGCCCTCGAAATAGGTGGATGGCAGGACGGCCATGATCTCTTTTTTGTTGAGATCGACGACGTAGTTCTCGATGGCCTCGAAGTCGAGCGTCTCACGAAATTTGTCAGGATTAGAAAGGTCAATCACCTCGTAGGGGACACCCCATCCAAGGGCGAATCGACCATCGGGCGACTCCGTGCCTTCAAAGACAATATAGGAATCCTGGGAAACGGCCGGGAAGGAGAGAAATAGAGCAAAGAGGACGGCAGCAAATCGAAGAATCATGATGATGGATCACCATGAGCCACCGCACGATAGATGCCAATCAATTAGGCCTACATTTTTCAGCAAGGTCGGACGACCTCGCGGGAAAATGGTTCTGGATGAGTCATTCGCCGGCTACAAGCGAACCCAGTCCTTCAGTTCCTCGTGCTCGAAGATCATCTTTTCCTGGATGGTCAGCTCTTTTCCGGCACCGGCAGCTTTGGCTCGCTCATACATGGCGTTGGCGATACCGACATCAGCGAAGGCGAGGCCGACGGCGTTGAAGTAGGTCCGCTCCTCAGCGCCCTCACGACCGGGAATCTTGCCGAGAATCATGTCCACGAGATTGCCATGGATATCGTCGTCGGTAAGAACACCGTCCTTGTAGGCCCGGCTCAGGGTCTGGGTGCGGTGTTTGACGGTTTCCCAGTCATCGCAAACGATCTTATCGCACTGCTGGGCCACTTCGTACTCGTCCTCCCATCCACCGACGTGCGAATAGAAGGCCCCCGGCTTCATCCAGGCCGCCTTGAGAAGGGGAGCCTGCGCACTGGTCGCTGTTACGATCACATCAGCGTCCTCGGCGGCCTTTTGCAGATCCGACTTGGTTCCCTTGATGGTCATGTCAGGAAAGATCGGGGACATCTCCGCGATAAACTGGTTCTCCTCCTCCTCCAGCTTCGCACCGACGCGACAGGTCTCCAGGGAAGGGAGCACCGTCTTCATCGCGATCAGGTGCATCTTGGCCTGTTCGCCGGCTCCGATGAATCCAATCGTCTCGCTGTCAGGATTTGCGAGATGCCTCGCCGCGAGGCCTCCCATGGCTCCCACACGAAGGTTCGAACAAAGCGTTCCCTCCATGTAGGCGATGGGGAAACCGTTAGTGATCTCGGAAAGGATCACGACGGCTGAGAGATTCTGGAGTCCGTACTTCACCGGATTGGGTGGGAACACCGAGACCCACTTCACACCGCAGACATTCTTCGAACGAAAGGTCGCCGGAAGGCAGTTGATCCGCTCCTGGGTGTCATCATTGAAGATCTGCACAATCTTCTCGGGAAACAGAACATCACCATCTTCGTAGAGACGCATCGCTTCCTCCGCTGCATCCATGGCAAGGTTCATGTCGAGGCACCCCGAGGAAAGCAGGTCTTCCTGGGAGAAATACTGGCAGGCAATACGGTGGGAGTTCATACTTCAACCTGCTGTAGCTGAGGGAATTTGCTGTGCGGGGATTGGCGAACATTGAGCGTTCGTTGGCGGCACGTTTGTGAGGGAAAAACGGATGCAGCAAATGTGCCTAAATCGTCCCGTTGATTCACCCGTATTTCATTGACCGTACCATAGCGAATTGAAACACTTCAGGGGTAAACCTTCGGTAACATGAACAGAAGAAATCTCATTGCTGCCGGCGTTGCCGGCTTGAGCGCAGCCGCTGCTGTAGAGACTGCCAACGCAGACAACCACGCCGAGAATCCTGAACTCGCTAAGATCAGAGATCTCCTCGGCGCACACGATAAGGCCATGACCGCTCATGACCTCGATGCCGTCCTCGCAACGCTCTCCGACGACGCTGTCGTCATGGGAACCGGGCCAGGCGAATGGTGGGTCGGTAAGGACGAAATCAAAGTCGCTTACGAACACTTCTTCAAGGTTTTCGACGAAGGTCAGCAGGACTTCGAATATAACTATCGACAGGGCAACCTTTCCGGTGAAATGGGTTTCCTTTTCACCACCGGTTCCGTCAAAGGCAAAGCCGATGGCAAAGAGTTCGCTTACCCGCTCAATGTGTCCCTGACCGTTGCCAAATCCGGCGACGACTGGAAGATCGCAGCGATGCATTTCTCAACTCTCGTTTCCGGCGAGGGAGTGTAATCCAAACCCGGAAAGGAGCCTGAGATGAGCGAAGAATCCTCACAAGAACCTGAAGCACTCTCCGAAGGGGAGATGGAGCTCCAGAAAAGACGGGAGTTTCTCGGAGGCCTTGGCAAATGGTCGAGCGCATCCATCATGGCAGCTGTAGGAACGGCCGCCTGGGTCTCAACCAGCGAAACGGCGCACGCCGCAAGCTGGGTCAACCGACGCTACGGTGGCGGCTGGGTCAATGGTCGCGGCGGTGGTGGTTGGATCAACGGTCGCGGTGGCGGCGGTGGTTGGATCAACGGCGGTGGTGGTGGTTGGGTCAATCGTCGCGGAGGCGGAGGCTGGATCAACCGGAGATAACCGATCGGAGAAGACGCTACAGACCCGTCCCACCCTGGAAAGCTTCCGTTCTATCCCGCCACCCTGGCGCGCGAACAGGACAAGGAAGCCTTCGTGGCGGTGGTGGACAACGTCCTCGATTTCACCTGGTGGCTCCAGAATGCCACCTCGAGAGTCCAGTGGATCGAAGCGCAAAACCTGATTGGTGTTGCTGAGATCTGGAAACTCGCAGCTCGCAAAGAAACTGACGTCGCGCTCGACGTTGTCATCGAACATCCCGAGAAAGACTTCGCGGACCTCTACCGTCTCGTTGATGTCAGCAAGGTTCGTGACGTCCGAGTCACGATCAAAACCAAGCCGGGATTTTTCAAGGCGCTCAAGCTGGCCACTTCGCTGGCCCTTCCTGTGAGGCTTTTGCCGGTCAATATGCCGCGTAAAGGTTTCGAGGAACTGGAGGAAGCCCTTGAGTTCTACCTGCACAACCCGGGCGTGGAAGCCCCGGTAGAGTTCTTCCATTCGGCACTCGCGTTCATGCGGGGAAACGAGACAGCGAACTTCTGGCGAATGGTTGAGGACGATCCAACTGTCTTCGAGCGTTGGGATTCCGTCCAACCTCCCTCAGATGCCGAGGAACAGTTCCTCAAGTACCTGAAGCGGCCGGACCGTGACTGTCGAAAGTGCCGATGGCTCGATCTTTGCGCGGGGTACTTCAAGCAGTGGGATCCAAATGCCTCCTGCAAAGGGATTCTTCGAGTCTACGATCGTCTCAAGGACGCCGCAGATGAGATGGACCGCGATCTGTCCTCCATGGACGGCGAGGCAGCATCAGGAGCAACAAAGGGGGAGTGATGAGCCAGCGACACTTCAGTGTCATCCTCCTTCCAACCGCAGAGTGCAATGTCGCCTGCGAGTATTGCTTCGAAGAAAAGGAACCGCTTCGCCTCTCCAAGGAGAGCGTCGTCGTCCTGATAGATCGACTGCTTGACCACATGGAAAATGAGGATTTCGGTGAGTGCGAAATCTACTGGCAGGGCGGGGAAGTCATGATCATGGGAACCCAGTGGTATTACGACACCATCGGGCTGATGAACTCCACCGCGGAAGCGCGGAACCTGAAGTTCACTCACTACCTGCAGACCAATCTCATCGGTTACACCCCGGAATGGGAGGGAGTCATCTTCGACCTCTTCGACGGGACCTTGGGAACCTCAATGGATTTCCCGAACCTACATCGGAAGCTCTTTAGCGGCAGTGCTGAAAAATACACCGCCGTCTGGCGCGAACGCCTCGTACAGGCCCAGGCAGCCGAAATCCAGATCGGCGTCATTGCCGTGCTTCACCAGGGCAGCCTCGATGTCGGGGGCGAAGCATTCTATCACTACTACACCGAGGAGTTGGGTCTGAACAATTTCCAGGTCAACACTCCCTTTCCCGGAGGCCCGGCCAGTGAAGCGGAGACCGAGTTCCAGCTCGACCCGAATGAGCTCGCTGCTTTCCTCGGAGAGTTATTCGATATCTGGATCGAGCAGGGGATCAACCGCGGTGTCGCCCTGGGACCTTTTGATGCGTTGATCAATCACTTCACCGGAAACGAGGCGCGTCTTCCCTGCATCTGGAAAGAGAACTGCTCAAACCAGTTCATCTCGGTCGATGCCAAGGGAACCGTTGCCCAGTGTGACTGCTGGGTCACGAGCTACCCTGATCATTTCTTCGGCAATATCTTCCGGGAAGAGAGCCTGACACAGATGCTCTACGAGAGCCCGGCGCGACAGGAGTTCGTCGAACGCCCTGCCAAGCTGATGAAGAATGAGGATTGCCTCAGCTGTCGCTACCTTTCGATCTGTCACGGTGGCTGCCCCGTAAGGACTCACACTGCGCTCGGCACCATGCACGCCAAGGATCCATACTGTGAAGTCTACAAAACGATCTTCGCTAGAGCAGAAAAGTATGGCAACGCCATGAAGCGGCTCCGGTTTGCCGGGAATGTAGCGAATACAGCGGCGCCGTAGAATCACCCGTGCCCTCTGACCTGATCGCCCTAACGCCACGACCGCGAACCTCGCTTCCGGGAGCCGTGCTTCGCCTGGATACGAGTGGCTTCCTCCCGCGACTTCCAGCTTCCTCTGAGTCGATACATCCGCGTCCTCGCATCCTGGTAGGCGCTGGAGTGATCGACGATTGGAGCCGGATAGTCCTTACCGATCCGGCAACCGTAGAGGGACTGCTCCATGGTGGTCAGCGTCTCGGGTTTGAGAAGCAACGGTGACGGCACTCCCTCGAGTTCTGGGACCCATCGGCGAATGAAGTCTCCGTTCGGATCCTGGTCTTCCGCCTGCTTGATCGGTGAGTAAATCCTCACGGTGTTGATCCCGGTGACACCGCTCTGCATCTGGATCTGGCTGTAGTGAATACCGGGCTCATAATCCGTGAAGAGCCTGGCGAGGTGGTGGGCCGGTTCCTTCCAGTGATTCCAGAGATGGTAGGACGAGAATGACACTAACATGGCCCGCATTCGAAAATTGATCCACCCGGTGTGCTGGAGGTAGCGCATCGCTGCATCGATCATGGGATAGCCAGTACGCCCTTCGCACCAGGCTTCGTGCCATTCCTGATTCCACTCGTTCTCCCGGAGCCCGTCGCAGGATCTTGAGAAGTTGCGAAACTCGATTGAGGGCTCATCCTCCAGCTTTTGCATGAAGTGACAATGCCACCGCAGTCGTCCCAGGTAAGACTTCAGGCTGCCGAGCCATCCCGGTGCAATCGTCTCGCCCTCTTTCTTGAGCTCATAAAGCTCGGCCCGGTAGTCACGGGCGGTCTGGTAAACCTCTCTCATCGAAACACAACCGAAGGCAAGGTAGGGGCTCAGGCGGCTGCAGGCAGACTCCGCTGAAAGCGGGCTCGACATCTCTTTCTGATAGTGCTGTCCGCGAGATTCCAGGAACGAATCCTGCAACCTCAGGGCATGCGATCGCCCGCCTCGCTGAAGATCGAGGGTTTCGGTCGCTTCCGGGAAGGCGAGCATCTCAGTGGCCTGGAGAAGGTCTCCCGGAATCTCGGGGGCGAAGAATTGAATTTCGTCCGGAGCAGGGCAGGGCGTGAGCGGTTCGCTCATTCGTGAGTTCCACCGGGCGGACCAGCCATCGCGGTTCTCAAGGCGGCGCACCACTCCTGTCTGGGGGATCTCAGTCCAGGGCACTCCGTTGGTCTCGCACCATTTCCCGACCTCGATGTCTCTCTGGTAGCTGAGACCATTTCCAGTCTCCTCGTGGCTCCAGAGATGAAAGCTGCCGACCTCCTCAAGAATCACCTGGAGCGAGTCAATCACCTCTCCACGATGAAGAGCCAACTCTCCACCCAGCGACTGGAGACCCGCCTGGAGCTCCGCGAGACATTCGTTGAGAAACTTGAGATGCCTGCCCGAAAAGTCCTCAGCCCCCAGCAACCGGTTCTCATAAACGTAGAGAGCGAGAACGGGACCGTTTTTCGCGGCATCAACCAGCGGCCGGTGATCCGAGATCCTGAGGTCTTTCTTAAACCAGACAACCTGGGGGGTCATGGGCAGAGGTTACGCCGCGACTGCAGCAGAAGGTGGCAGGAAAGGGGAGGCACGAAGATGCCTACCTAATAGGGCCAATCAGATTTGAACCGACGAAATTTGATTCAAGTAGGGCCGGTCGGACTTGAACCGACGACCAACCCCGACAACGTCGGGGCTGCTCTAACCGTAATATCCGCGCCCAGTTCCCAAAAGCCAATTCAACGGCAGCAAGCGCAAAAACATGAGGATCGGTCAGACTCGAACCGATGATTACACTTCTTTCAAGTAGGGCCGGTCGGACTTGAACCGACGACCAAGGGATTATGAGTCCCCTGCTCTAACCACTGAGCTACAGCCCCGTCTTGGGAATTCCGGACCGCGACCGGCGGTGGAAAAGGGAGGGGAATCTACGCTTCCTCGTTTCCACGTGCAAGCAGTTGCTCCTAATTTCAAGTGGGTGGCAAACCGATCTTCAACTCAGTCCAAAACCTCAGTGACAGGGACTGGATTCTTGCAGTTCGGCACGATGCCTCTCCCCGAGCTATTCGAGGCGCGCGTGAACCGCATAGGCGATGTAGGAAAACATCAAACTGCCACAGGGCCAGTACCAGAAGCCCCAGAAGAAGTCGGTCAACAAGGTAAGGGCCGACCCATGGGCAGGGCCACCACCAACCCGAATGGTCCGATCGGTGGCTCCTTCGCCTGGCTTCGAAGAAGTGTAGGCAGAGCCCCGGCGGCCTCGAATCAGTGCCCGACAGCAATGCGCTTGATCACGCTGGGGTGCATCTTGGCGTCTTCGAACCGTTTTTGCGCTTTCTTCACGTTGTATTCAACGCGCTCGAATGAAACGGCGTATTTGTCAGTGTCGAAAATGACGTAGCAGGCAGCCGGGTTGTCATCGCGAGGCTGACCGACCGAACCGACGTTGATGAGGTATTTCGAACGCGGATTAAGCGAGATAAAGCCGTCCGGCGGCTTGCACGATTCGATCCAGTTCTCGCCCTTCTCAAAGATAATGGGATTGTGAGTGTGCCCGTTGAAGCAGAGCGGCACCTCCTGATGCTGGAAGTGCTTCTTGGCGTGGCGGAGCTTGAGCACATGGTAGAAGTCACCCGGATCATTGAGCGAGGCGTGCACCAGGGTGGCTCCGGCGACCTCCTCGGTCATGGGGAGCCGGGCAATCCAGTCGAGCTGCTCCTCGGAGAGCACTTCGCGGGCATGCTCAATGCCGCGACCGGCTCCGCCCCCGAGGTCACGCGGATTGATCGGAAAGATGGTGAAGACCTCGTGGTTTCCCATCAGGATTTTCGAGCAACGTTTCCGGACCAGCTCGAGGCACTCGGCAGCATCACTGCCATAGCCGACAATATCCCCGAGGCACACAATCTCGTCGACCTGGTAGAGATCGATATCAGCCAGGACCGCCTCGAGAGCGACCTGGTTGCCGTGAATATCGGAGATGAGAGCGATGCGCATCTTTGGAAATGCTGAAACGAGGAACGCTGAAGAGCTGAAAATTCAGCGCTTGAGGAGGGTAGCTTGGATTTGGTCGGGATCAATCGGTGTCCTGCTTTGTTTTACCGCGAAATTTAGTGGGCCTCCGGTGGATTTGAGGGTAGATCTGATGAGTTCCTTCATGACTGACGTTCCCGCCAAAGAGTCCGGTGTGTTCCGGGTGCTTCATACTGCCGACTGGCATCTCGGGAAGCTGCTCGGAGATTTGAGCCGCGAGAAGGAACACGAGCGGTTTCTCTCCTTTCTCCTCGAGCTGATCGGCTCGGCGGAAGTGGATGTCCTCATCGTGGCCGGAGACGTGTTTGATTCGTCGAATCCTCCCCAGAGCGCCCTGACGCGCTACTACAATTTCCTGTCCCGGCTCAGCCACAGTTCATCGTGCTCCGTGGTGGTAGTGGCGGGAAACCACGATTCTCCGGCTTTGATCGAAGCGCCCAAGCGGATTCTCGGACCGCTCCGCGTCCACGTGGTGGGAGCAGTGCCCGAAGACACGGGCGAAGCGGTCTTTGCCTTGCCCGACAAGGAAACGCCAAACCTCGTCGTCGCGGCGATCCCGTTCCTGCGAGACCGCGACGTCCGCACCGGCCAAAGCGGGCAGAGTGCCGCCGAGATTCAGAAGAGCCTCGTCGACGGAATTCAACGTCGCTACGACGAGGCCGCGACAGCGGCGGCAGCACTGGCCAAACAACCGGGGGAGAAAGCACTTCCGATCCTCGCCACCGGGCATCTCACCGTGACGGGTTCTTCCACTTCAGACAGTGAGCGGGAGATTCACGTGGGCGGTTTGGGATCGTTTGGTGGCGATCGTTTTCCGGAGGCCTTCAGCTACGTCGCCCTGGGCCACCTGCATCGGCCCCAGGCCGCCGGAGGGGAGGAGCGAGTCCGCTATTCCGGTTCTCCTATCGCCCTGAGCTTCAGCGAAACCAAGGATAAAAAGGCTGTTCAAATCATTGATTACAAGGGAGCTGAATTAATTTCATCACAATCAGTCCTCATTCCGAAAGAGCGGGAGCTGGTTCAATTGACCTGCAGCCGGTCCGAGCTAGAGAAAACGCTCCAGTCTTTCACACCCGAAGCCGGAGGACTGGAACCGTGGGTGGAAATCGTGGTCACTGATCCGGTCCCCGGCGAGAACCTTTTCGAGGTGGTCCAGGAAGCGGTCGAAGGACGACCGTTTTCAGTCGTGAGGGTCGTTGGAAAAGCATCCACCCCAACGGCCCTGCAGGACGGCGACGCTCCGCGGCAGGACCTCGAGGATTCGATCCTCGACCGGCCGGGAGAGGTTTTCGCGTTTCGACTGGAGCAGGAGGAAGGCCTTTCGCCAGATGAGATCGGGAATTTGAAAGTGACCTTTGATCAATTGGTCGAGCTTCACGGCGAGAGCTCGGGGGAGAGTGTTTCCACGACGAAAGGAGGCTCCTCGTGAGAATTCTCGAAGTTCGCCTCAAGAACCTGAATTCCCTCCGCGGGGAGCATCGGGTCGATCTGAATGCTGAACCTCTCGTCAGTTCAGGCATTTTCGCGATCACAGGGCCGACCGGCTCGGGCAAATCAACGCTGCTGGACGCCATTACGCTGGCCCTCTACGGCCGAGCGGCGCGCTACGGGACGGAATCGAACCCGGAGCACATGATGAGCCGCCACTGCGGGGATTGCGCCGCCGAAGTGACCTTTGAGATCCCCGAAGGCACCTATCGGGCCGAATGGCAGCTCCACCGGGCACGCGGGAAAGCGGACGGGAAATTGCAGCCGGCCAAACGCTTCGTCTACGATGCGGCCGGGACCGTCCTCGCCCGCCAGATCCGGGAGGCCGACCAGGTGGTGGAGTCCCTGTGCGGCCTGAGCTACGAGCGCTTCATGCGATCCGTCCTTCTCGCGCAGGGGGAGTTCGCCCGATTTCTCAAGTCCAAGGCCGACGAGCGGGCCGAACTGCTCGAAAGCCTGACCGGAACGACGATTTACACCGAGCTGGGCATGCTGGCCCACGAGGAAGCCAGCCGGAGACAGAAAGAGCTCACTCTCAAGGAGGAGAAACTGGGCCTGATCCAGCTCCTGACCGAGGAAGAGCGGGACGAGCGGTCAAAGGAACTCGCGACGCTGAAGAAGAAAGCCTCGGCCCTCCGAAAGCGGGAGGAGGAAATCACCAGCATTCTGGCGCGGGTTTCCGAACTGGCCGCCCAGAAGCGAAAGAAGGAGGAGCTCTCTGCCCTGGTAGAATCGCTGGCGAATGAGGCGAAGGCGAACAACGCCAATTTCAAACGCCTCGAACGCCACCAGCAGGCTCTGCCCCTGGCGCCCGGGTTGTCTCAGTTGGACACCGCCCGGACCGCCGCGAAACGCGCGCTGGAAGCCTCCAACGAAGCGGGCTGTCGACGCGACGCCGCCATCTTGAAGCAAAAAGTCGTGACCCACGCCGCCGCCGCCATGGCAGACGAAGCCCTGGCAGCTCACGACAAGGAACAGGCGGAACTGGAGAAGAAGGCCGGGGAACTGGAAAGCGACCGCCTCAAATCCTCGGAATGGCTCGAAGAGAATGACGCGGACAAGGCGCTCGCCGACAATTTGAGTGGCTTGGTCAATCAGCTGACCTCGCTGGAGGCTGCCGGGAAAGCACTGACCAACAGCAAAAGCGAGCTGGAGGATCTCCAGGTGAAGCAGAAGGACTGTGTTCAGCGGGTGGAGAAAAGCATCCAATCACTGCAGGAGCTGCAGTCCGAGGTCGCCAGGAAAGAGAAAGCCCGCGAAGCCGCAAACTCCGAACTGGAGCAGGCCATGGAAGGCGGGGCGGCAGATTCTCTTGTCCAGCGACAGGACCAGCTCCGCGAGGAAAGCGCGACGCTCCAGGAGCTGGAAGCGCTTGAGGTCGTTCTCCAGCGCGAGGAGAAACGCTTTGGCGACGGGAAGAAGCTTCTCGAGGAATTGATGGCCAAGCTTCCTGCCGAAGAAAAGGCCCTTGAGCTGCGTCGCAACGAATTGAAACAGTCGGAGGAGCTGCTTTCCTCCGAACAGCGTCACCTCCAGACCGCCGAGCGGATGGCATCGCTGGAAGAACAGCGAGCCCAGCTGGAGAGCGGAGAACCTTGCCCCCTCTGCGGCGCCACCGAGCACCCCTATGCTGAAGACTGCGACACCGGGAGCCTGTTGAAGGAGCTCACCGACCGCATTCGCAGGACCGAAGCGGAAACAAAGCGGCTGGTCGAAGACGTCGCCAGCCAATCCGGCGAGGTCACCAAGCTGGAGGGGAGAATCGCCAACGGAAAGGGCGTCGTCACCGAACAGGAAACGGCCTTCGCAGAAGCAAGGAAGCAGCGGGACACCAAGGCAGACGCTTTGAATTTAAAAGGTGGCCTGAAAGATGCCAAAAAGGCGAATGCGGAAGCGCTCACCGCCCTGACCGAACAACTGAAAGGCCTGGAAGCCGCGAAAGTGAAATTGCAGGAGGCAGACAAAGCACTCGCCGCGTCGAAGAGCGATGCCGGCAACCAGGAAGTCGAACTCAAACACCTCAAGGCGGAAGACGAGGGAAACCGGAAGACAATCGAGAAAGCCGGGGAGAAGATCAATGAACTCGCAACGAGCCTCAAGAGCGGAGAGGAAAAGGTGGCGAAGGACCTTTCTCCCTACGGCATCGACAGTCCAGTAGCTGGACGGGAAAGCGAGCTCATCGGAATCCTCGAATCGCGACGCGAGAACTATGAGTCACAGCAGAAGCGACTCGGCGAGACGCAGCTCCTGCTGAAGGAAGCAGAGGGCAAGCTGGAGCAGGCGAGTGATGCTAAGCAACGCCTGACAGACATCCAGGATCGCCTCATCGAAAAGGCGACGAGCTCCGGGTTCAGTCCCGCGGAACAGGGTGAAGCGAAGATCTCCGAGTTCAGGAATCAGTGCAACAACCTCACCGAAGGTCTCGAAGCCCTCGAAAGCGCGGAAAAAGACTCGGAAGCCTCAGAGGCGACAGCGCGGGAGAGAACTTCCGCCGCGACTCGCGCCCAGGAAGAGATCAAGACAGCGACAGAGAAACTCGAAGCTGCGCTCCAGGAGACCGAATTCGATTCGGAGGAGGCGCTTCGCGAGGCGAGCCTGAGCAAAGAGGAAGCCAGTTCCATCGAAGAGCTGAAGCAGAATCTCGCGACCCGGGAGAGCGAAACCAAAGCGCGGCTCAAGGAAGTGGGAGCAACGATCGAACGACTCGCCAAGAGCGATATCCCGGATGCCGAGGCTGAGAAAGAACTCGAGAAAGAGAAAGCAAACCTCCCAGCCCAACTCGAGGAGAACTCCACACAGAGCGGCAGCCTGCAGGCGGCTCTCAAGCTGGATGACGAGAATCGCGTGAAGCAGGAAGCCGGCCTGGCCCAGCTGAAGGAGGAGCGCGACGAGTGCAAGACGTGGGATTTAATGAAGGGGCTGATCGGCTCTCACGACGGGGCTAAGTTCCGGCGGTTTGCCCAGGGAATCTCGCTCGATGTGCTGGTGCATCATGCCAATCATCATCTCGCCAAGCTGAGTGACCGTTATCGATTGAGGCGCGCTCTCGACGAGGAGCTGGAACTGGAGATCGTGGATCTCTACCAGGCAGGCATTGCCCGCCCCATGTCCAGCCTGTCAGGGGGAGAAAGCTTTCTCGCAAGCCTGGCGCTGGCACTTGGATTGTCGGCCCTAGCCGGGAGGAATGTCAGGATTGATTCTCTCTTCATTGATGAGGGCTTCGGAACCCTCGATCCGGAAACCCTGGATGTGGCACTGTCAGCCCTCGAGTCCCTGAGGCTCGACAACAAGACGGTGGGGGTGATTTCTCACGTGGAGCTTTTGAAGGAGCGAATCTCAACCCAGGTCGAGGTTCAGAAACTGCCGGGAGGAATGAGCCGCCTGTTCGTAACTCCGACCCTGACGTAATGGCCAACATTGACGAAATTGACTGGTACGAGACGCCGCTCTACTACGACATTATCTTTGACGCCGACACCGGTGATGAGGTCGACTTCATTGAAGCAATGCATTCCCAACACGGAACCGGGGCGAAGCAAGCCTCCAATCTCGAACTGGCCTGCGGGACGGGACGCGTTATGAGAGAGCTCGCTGCCCGCGGCTGGTCGTCCGCCGGATTCGATGCCAGCGAAGCGATGCTGGAATTCGCCTGGCTGAGACACAAACAGGAGGGATTAAAAGCAAAGCTCTGGAAAGACCGGATGGAATCGTTCTCGGTTCCGCGGGCTCAGAAGTTCGACGTGATCCACTGTCTCGTCAGCACGTTCAAATACATCCCCAGCGAAAAGGACGCCCGCAGCTGCCTCGAACAGTCAGCCAGGGCGTTGAAGAAAGGGGGGCTGCTAATCATCGGGCTGCATCTGACCGACTACGACCACGCGGGGATCACTCACGAACGCTGGGTCGAGGAGCGAAACGGGATCGAAGTGATCTGCAACACCCGGACCTGGCCGGCCGACCGGAAGAAGCGCACCGAACAGATTCGTTCACGACTGCGCATCACTCATAGCGACGGCCTGGTCCAGAAACAGGAAACGCACTGGACCGGGCGCACTTATTCCGCCGCGCAGTTGAAACGACTCATCAACTCAGCCCCGCAGTTGCAGCTGGTGGCGTGTCATGACTTCAATCATGCCCCGGACGTCACAAGGGCACTCGACGACAGCTACGCTGACATCGTAGTGGTGCTGAAGAAGCTTTGACCGCTCAGGTCACGGTGACACTGAAAGTGTGCGGGCTGTCATCCCGACCGAGGACGATCGTGTTCTCGCCGGGAACCAGCTCCTGGGAAAGATTCTTGTGTTTCTTGGAGAGACGGTTGCCGTTTACGACTGTTCCCAGCGTGCTTCCACGATCCCTGACAAAGTAGCGACCGGAATGTTCTTCGATCGAGCAGTGATTTCGTGAGATCTGGTACGGTTCTCCGTCCGGGACACTGAGGTCGTTATTTCCGAACGGGGAGCTTTCGCCAATCACATCAAGTCGTCCGATCCGGAACGGGAACTTCTCAAGCACCGCTTCGATGGGATCGCTGCTGGGACTGGTAGAAACGAGACGAATCGTTCGCTGCGGCTCCTCTTCTTCTCCCTCCTCAATAGTCGTGCCAAAAAACACATCGTCGAGGGAATGGTCGTGCCGGCCAATGTACTCGGTCTCCGCCTCCTGTCGAAGCGCCATCTGCAGCTTGAGGTCAGAAACCCTCAGTCTCTCAAACACCGTTCCGAGGTAGGCGGAGAGCCTGTCGGCGTCTGACAGGATGTATTCGATGAACTTGTCCATCGTGATCACTTCGATAACGGACTTCTTCGAAGCAATCGCAGTCGCAGAGCGGGGCTGATCGTCCACCATTCCCATTTCACCAAAGATCTCACCGGAGTAGAGTTGAGAAAGGACACGTGGACCTGCCTTCGTATCGATACTGATCTGAACCTTGCCCGAAAGAATGCGGTAGGCCTCCTCCGATTCCTCACCTTCCCGGAAAATCACTTCCCCCGGCTGTAACACCCGTTGTTCCATGGCAGAGAGACTAGGCAGAGATGGATTTTGGTCAAGCTTCATAACTGGCAGAGATGCGGCTGTGTCAGGACGCATTTTTGCAACCGGATGGCGCCGCTCAGTTTGCGGCCCGATAAGCGGACTGAGAAAATGCTAACACGAAGTGGCTGCAGCCAGCAATCTCTTCGATAAGAGTCTGGGGGTCAGGAGTCAGCAACCCGCTGTACCTGTGCCACGACCCTCTTGATTGGCTCACCGATCCAGGACCTGGAAACAGCGCGTTTCGCCTTGTAAAGCGGGCGCCCCATGACGGTGGGCCAAAGGCGGCTGTCGAAGGCGCCCACCGAGATCGGAGTGCCGTCCGATTTCCACATCTGCTTGTAGCGTTCGTCGCCTTTGCCCATGTCGATTCGGTTGATACCGCAGTCATGGGCCTGCTTCACCAATTGCAATACCAGGGCCATCCCCGGGCTATAGCGACTGTATTCGCGGTTGAAGGCAAAGAAGATTCCGTGGAGATAGTCAAAAGAGCGGAAGCCGTAGTGAATCGCGATAGGCTCTTCCTTGAGGTAAAGCACTGACATTAGACCGCTGAAGGCGATGTTCTCCATCTTGATGGTATTTTCAACCAATGGGAGAACCCAGGGGGATTGAATGAAGAGATCCCGGCGGCCGGTTTCTTTCATCTGGCGTTTCTTCCATTTCACCAGCATTTCAAGGTTAGCAGGATCCCGGCTCGCCAATTCAAGTCGAAGGGGGCCGACCTCGCGCTCCATGCGGCGGCACTTGCGTCCGAGCTCAGCAAGAACGCGATTGGAATGGCCCTTGGCTTTACGCGCCGCGCAGTAGGCTTCGAAGCCCTCGGACAGGTCCATATAGGGGGACTCCTGCTGCTCGTAGTAGTAAGGGGCGAAAATGTCCTGAGAAGACAGAAGGTGATCAAAGCGCCACGCATTGAGTCCGCAGAGACGGGCGAGGGCACCGCCATCAACTTCCGTCTCTTTCCGGCAGATCACGCCATGCATGCAGCCGATCTTTTCACCCACTGGAGTAGCGATACCAGGGGTATTTTCCTGGTAGGGCCAGTAGGCGACCGGAGTGTAGCCCCGCTTGAGAATCGCAACTTTAACGGTCGGCCGAACCCGGGCGAGGGCCTCAATGAATTCGAGGCGAAAGAAAGGATTCTTCAAATCCGGATTCCCTTCCTGCATCTCCGTCCAGGCCTTCCGGTCCAATGGGGAGAGCTCCGTTCCCTGCACAATGGAGATCGTCATCTCATCGGCTACCGCTTTGCCGGAGACAATCTGGAGATCGCTGAGACTGGGAGAAAGAGAAGACATTCGTAATTTGGACGCAAGGCGGAACTCTGCGGGCTGTAAGCGGCACAAGCGGGAATTCCTGCCTAAAACCTATACTAAATACCATAATTTCCATACTTTGTCCCCGAATATCTTTCTTTCGAGCCGCTTAGAATCTTGTGAGACCCGCATTTCGTGGTTCCATAGTAATGAACTGTTGCACCCTTTGAACCCCGACTCCGCCGCACTTGCCTCCCCGGATTTACCGGAAGACTTTTCGAAAGTTCTCCTGGTAGATGACAACCCGACTAACCTGCAGGTGCTGTATCAGGCACTGGAGGAGCAGGGCTACGAACTCCTCATCGCCCTGAGCGGGGAGGAAGCTCTCAATATCGCGGCCGAGGCGCGCCCCGCGCTGATCCTTCTCGACATCAATATGCCGGGCATGGACGGCTTTGAGACCTGCCGGAGGCTCAAAGCGGACGACAAGACGAAGGAGTCCGTGGTGATCTTTCTTTCAGCCCGGGACAGCGTCCAGGACAAGGTGGAAGGCCTGCAACTCGGGGCCGTGGACTACGTCAGCAAGCCGTTCCAGTTCGAGGAAGTGGTCGCTCGGGTCAACACGCAGCTCGAACTGAAGCGGGCCCGGGAAGAGCTCAAGCTGATGCACCAGAAGGCGGAGTCGCTGCTCCTCAATATTCTGCCTCGTTCCATTGCCGATCGCCTTAAGGAGGACGAGCGAAATCTCGTGGAGCACTTCCCGGCAGCGACGATCTTTTTCTGTGACCTCGTCGGATTCACTCCTTTGTCTGCAAAAGCGGAGCCCGCTGAGGTCGTGGGATTTCTGAACCGGGTTTTCACTGTGATGGACGGCCTCGTCGAGAAGCACGGTCTCGAGAAGATCAAGACGATCGGCGATGCCTACATGGTTGGAGGTGGGGTGCCGGATCCACGAGAAGACCACGCCCAGGCCGTGGCCAACTTCTCGCTCGAGCTGCTCGAAGTGATTCCGGAGCTCCAGGCGAACGAGTCATTGCCGCTCAGCTTGAGAATCGGCATCCACAGTGGGCCCGTGGTTGCAGGAGTCATCGGGGAGAAGAAGTTTGCCTACGATCTCTGGGGTGACACCGTCAACACGACGAGCCGAATGGAATCCAATGGCGAGCCGAATCACATTCACATCAGTAAGGCGACACACGATTTGCTGGGGGATGGCTACCTCTACGAAGCGCGCGGGGAAATTGAGATCAAAGGTAAGGGCGTCATGGAAACCTTCTTCCTGACCGGCCGCAAATAACCCGTCCACTGCCATGCAAGGTTCAATTCGAGGAAAGATGGTGCTGTTTGTCGGACTTCCGGCAATCGCGATCTTCCTGACCGCGGCGCTCTGGATTGTCAGCTATGCTGATCGGCAGGCACACCGAATCCAGGAAGCCGAGATGGCGGAAGAAGCCGCCACTTTCGCAGCCCGATTCGATGAATACCTCGGCAAAGCGTCGCGGGTTGCGGACATGACCGCGAGATCAATCGCGTATTTCCCGAACCTGCTCGACAACCAGGTCTACGGACTTCTGCGCGGCAACGTGAAACTGAACCGTCGCATTTACGGGGCCGCCATGGCTTTCGAACCCGGCAAAGAACCGCGGGACGTCGTGAAGGAGAGCCGGCTTCACTCCCCGTATGTTTTTGAAAATCGGGAACGCAACGGGCTCAATGAAATGAACATCACCGAGGCGGAGTACGACTGGTACAACGACCCTCAGTGGGAGTGGTGGCATCGCCCCAAGACCGAGAAAAAGGGGATCTGGACGGATCCCTACTTCGATGAAGGCGCCGGAAACATCCTCATGTTCACCTACGCGGTGCCCTTCAACATGGGAGGGGAGTTTGCCGGAGTCACCACCGTGGATATCGACTTGGAACGCCTCCACGACGACATCAGGGAAAGCCTTCCGGACATTGGAGACTTCGTCATCATCAAGGATACCGGCGAATACATCTTTGTGGACGACCCTGACAAAATCATGAGCGAGACGATCTGGGACTCGCTGGAAAAACGGAGCCGATCCGATCTGATTCCCGCAGTCAAAGAGATGCTGAGCGGGACCAAGGGAGAACTCACCATCGACGGTTTGTTCGCCAACGAGCGAATCATGGTTTCCTATGCTCCGATTCCTTCGACCGGATGGACCTTCATGACGTTTCGCTCGGAAGCCGACGCCCTGGCGGACTTCCATGCCCAGAGGACCGGGATCATCGCCTTCTTCTCGATTGCTGCCATGGTGATGCTGGGAACGGTGTTGTTCATGTCAGGGCAAGTAGCCAAGCCGATTCGCTCCCTGCGCGGCAAGGTTCTTCGCATCGCCGAAGGTGAGCCGGACGTGACCGTCAGCGACATCAAGACCAGAGATGAAATCGGTGAACTCGCTGGGGCCTTCAATGCGATGCAGGAAAAGGTGACTGACCGGGAAACGAAACTGGCTCACGCCCGTGAGACTACCCTGACAGAACTACTGGAATCAGCGCCTGACGCCATGCTCATCATCGATTCGGAGGGAATCATCAGGAGGGTCAATACCAAGGTTGAAAAGCTCTTCGGTTACAGACGGGACGAGCTGTTGGGAGGGTCCATTGAAGAGCTTCTTCCTCTCAGCTCCAAGGGAAATCACGCAGGACATCTCAAGCGCTATTTCTCCGCTCCTGACACGCGCGGAGGAATGGAGCTCGCCGGAAGGCGCAAGAACGGGAAGGAGTTTCCCGTGGAGATCGGACTGAGCCCGTTCCACGAAGACGGCCACGTCATGGCTGTTGCTGCAATCCGGGACATCACCGACCGCAAGGAAGCCGAAGCGCAACTGCTGGAGGCCCGTGAGCTGGCGGAGGCCGCCAACCACGCCAAGAGTGATTTCCTCTCCAGCATGAGCCACGAACTGCGCACGCCGCTCAACGGTGTCCTCGGATACGCGCAAATCCTGCAGCGTGACAAGGAAGCGACTTTGCGCCAGCGGGAAAACGTCGAGTCGATCATCAACTGCGGGGATCACCTGCTTTCACTGATTAACGACGTACTTGATCTGTCCAAGATTGAAGCCGGACGCATGGATATCGATCCGGCGCCCTGCGACCTCGAGAAACTCATTCGAAGCCTGACTGACATCGTTGGGGAACGGGCCAGGTCGAAGGACCTCGCCTTCAATGTGGACGTTTCCCCGGAGGTTCCCAAGGGCATTATCACTGACGGAGCCAAACTCCGCCAGGTCATGGTCAACCTTCTCGGCAATGCGGTGAAGTTCACCGATGAAGGCTCGGTTACCTTGAAGGTTTCCGAGTCCACCAAAGGTGAACTGGCCCTCGAAGTGATCGATACCGGCATTGGCCTGGAGCCCCACGAACTTGAGGAGATCTTTGATCCTTTCAAGCAAGTGGAAGCCGGCAAAGCCAAAGGCGGAACCGGCCTCGGTCTCGCCATCAGCCGCCAAATCGCCGAAAAGCTGGGCGGCACGCTCGAAGTGGACAGTGAGAAAGGGAAGGGCAGTTGCTTCCGCGTGAAGATTCCCCTCGAGGAGTATGATCACGGTGATCTGGATGCTTCGGAGATTGGTGAAATCAAAGATCTCAGTTCTGCGGTTCTGGCTGATGGTCAGGACCTTCACATCCTCGTCGCTGACGACCGTGAAACCAATCGCAACATCCTGGAACAGATCCTCGAAGATGCCGGATTCAAGATCACTCTCGCCGATGACGGTGACACTGCGCTGGAAGCGATCAACAAAGAGGACTTCGACCTGGTTTTGCTCGATGTCAGGATGCCGCGACTGAACGGTATCGAAACGGTAAAGCGAATTCGGGCGAACGAAACGAGCCGGGACCTCAAAGTGATCGCCGTTACGGCCAGTGTGTTCCCGGAGTTTCGCGAGAAAGCCATCGGAGCCGGCTTCGACGATTTCCTGCCAAAACCATTCCGGGCTTCCGAGCTCATGCTGAAACTGGAAGAGCAACTCGGCATCGAATGGGTGACCGAGGCTCCAGGCGACGAGGGTGCTACCGAAAAAGCATCGCCGGTCGATTTCTCGCTGACCGAGGAGGATTTAAAGGACTTGAAAGCCTCTCTCAAGATCAAGAACCTCACCGCCCTGACAGCGCTGGGCAAGCGACTGCAGGAGGATGATACCTACCGCGCGGCCGGGATTGAAATCGAACGAATGGCACGCTCTTTTGATTTTGCCGGCCTGGCCGAACTCGAGGCAAGAATCAGCGAATAGCCAATCCCCCCCTATGCCTGACACTGCTACAGAAGGTGCCTCCAACCACATTCTCCTGGTCGACGACAATCTCGACAATCTTCAGGTTTTGTTTCAAGCGCTCGAGAACGAGGGTTACGAGCTGCTCCTTGCTCAGTCGGGCGAAGAGGCCTTGAGAATCGCGCGCGAAGTTCAACCTCCCCTCGTGCTCCTCGACATTAATATGCCGGGCATGGACGGCTATGAAACCTGCCGCCAACTCAAGGCGGATCCCGTTACGGCCAAGGCGAATATCATCTTCCTTTCGGCCCATGGCTCCCTAGATGACAAACTCACCGGATTTGAAGCCGGGGCAGTGGATTTCGTGCAGAAGCCTTTCCAGTTTGAAGAGGTCATTGCCCGCGTTCGCATCCAGTTGGCTGCTTACCATCGGGAACGCAGCCTCGAGAAAAACGCCGCTTCGTCCGGGGAGGATGCTTTCACCAAATTTGACGAGAACCGGCTCAAAGAAGCGCTGGCCGCTGGAGAAGGCGACAGCGTGGAGTTCAAATCGACTCTTCGTCACAACCTCCACACCGGGAAGACGGATAAGAAGATTGAGAATGCCAGTCTCAAGACAATCGCCGCATTCCTCAATACCAGTGGCGGATTTCTCTTTATCGGCGTCGACGATGAGGGTAACGCCCTCGGACTCGAACCTGACGGATTCCCCAACCAGGATCGCTTTTTACTGCACTTCAGCAACCTGGTGCACTCCCATCTCGGTGGGGAGTTTGCCCCCTTCATTCGGGGCACGATCGTGACCGTCGAGGGGAAAGAGGTCCTGGCGGTGGAGTGCCTTCCGTCTCCTGAACCGGTTTATTTCCGGAGAGATCAGGATGAAATCTTTTTCGTTCGCTCGGGTCCCTCGACCAAGACCCTTTTGCCGAGCGAAGTGGTGGCCTGGGTCACCCGCAAGTGACCCTGACCAATCACTGACCGGGGTCAGTCGCGAGTGTCCCAATCATGCCCGGGGCGGATCTTGCCGTTTCGGGTGTGGAAGATAATCTCCGGGCTGGAAACCTCGTCGTGACGCAACGTAGGGCGGCCTTCGTAGCGGTAGGAAGCTGTATTCAAAAGCACGCGCTCAAAGGGGCTAAGCTTCTGAGTTTTGGGTGCGGCGAACAAAGCACGAGCGACGAGGCGGGCCTCGTAAGTTGCTGCATTCGTGCGACTAGACCGGGTATTATCCGCATGAGCGATAGAAGCAGCAAGCGGGGCGATGCAGGCTGCCGTGAGAATGAGTCGATTTAGCAGGTTCATTGGAGGTATCTATCTGTTAATAGTTTTGATTGAAAACAGTCGGTGATGGGGCCACCACATTAGAGACTAGCGACTGTTAATAAGTTACGAGTGAGAGGGGTGTCAGGATTCAGCCAGCTAGCGTGCCGCAATTCGAGTAAATTCGGAATGATTTCTCCGCAACAGTTCAGACAAACCTTTCCCGCATGGTTCGGGAGCCTGATTTTACTGGCGGTGGGATCCTTCCCGGTTTTGGCTCAGGAATACCAGGATTCGGAGGAAGAAGCGCCCGAAAGTTTGAAGGAACGGGCCAGGCCTTTCGATGAGGTCACGATAACCGATGAGATCTATGAGCAGAGCTACATTTTCCCTGCTCTGATCGACTCATTTCCGCCCCTGGAACCGGTCGTTCGGGATTCCTACCTGAGTTTCGAACCGAGAAGCTATTATTTCCACCGCAAATTCAGCGACGGGAGGGTCGCTGAAGCATGGGCGATGGGAGGGGCCGCGTCCTACCAATCCGGCTGGTGGCGGGATATCCTGAAATGGGGAGTCACCGTCTACACCTCGCAGCGACTCTACGGACCGCTGGACCGGGACGGAACAGGACTGCTCCAGCTGAATCAGCAACCATACTCTGCCCTGGGCCAGGCCTACTTGAAGGTGAAACTGAGACATTCAGTCGCCACCCTCTACCGCCAGGAGATCGATATTCCCTACATCAACCGAAATGACATCCGGATGACTCCGCGGACCTTTGAAGGCTACACGATCACTTCGGAAGAGTTTGACCGGGTGAAGTTAATTGCCGGCCACCTGACAGAAATGAAAGACCGGACCAGCGACACGTTTGAGCCGCTCTCTGTCGCGGCCGGGGCACCCGGGTCGAACGAAGGCGTCACGCTGGGGGGAGTTTCATTCGAATTCACAGAGAACCTTCGGGCCGGCGTGGTGAACTCGTATGGCTGGGATACGTTCAACTTCTTCTATTCAGAAGCCGAGGTGGATCACTCCTGCAGTCTCGGGCCAGACCTCTCTCTGGGCCTTCAGTTCGCCGACCAACGAAGTGTGGGCTCCGAGCTCGCCGGGACTCGTTCCGGGCAACTTTTCGGTGCTGAGGCTTCCGCGGGTTACAACAGCCTGATCGGCAGTGTGGCCTTTACCACAACTACCGGCGACCGGATCACCAAACCCTGGGGCGGGGATCCCAGCTACAACTCGCTGATGATCTCGGATTTTGACAGTCCTGACGAAAACACGTTTCGGGTCGGACTCTCGTGCGATTTCAAAGATATCGGCCTCCCCGGGTTCAGTGCTTTCACCAATTACGCCTGGGGAAACTCCCCCGACAGCGGTCCCAACGCCACTCCGGATCAGCAGGAGTTCAACGTGACCTTTGATTTCCGGCCCGACGTGGGGGAACTGCGAGCCTTCTGGCTTCGATTCCGTTACGGTTACAATGACAGGGAATCGGCTGGTATCAGCCGAAACGACTTTCGGGTGATCGCGAACTACTCGATCGACTTCTAAATTGGCGCTCGAAGGTCTCGGAAAGGGCCTGCAGGAAGCTGTCACCGCGGGCGGAAAATACGCTCTTTGCCAGGTATTCGATCTTTTTCTGAAGTTTTTTCACTTTTCTCTAATGAAAGACAAAGGTCGTCCGTCTGTAGAGTAGTGTCATTGATTATCAAAAAACCCCGGCCAGAGCGATCTGGTCGGGGTTTTTGTTTTCTACAGGTCGCTTCCGACCTGTATATCAGTGAGTTCCAAGGAGCCTAGAGCGTGTAACTCTGTTCTCCATGCTCAGCCAGGTCGAGGCCAGTCTCCTCATCCTCTTCGCTCACACGCAGGCCAACTGTGGCTTTGCAGATGAAAACAATGATGATTGTAGCAACGGCCGACCAGACCAGCGTCACGCCCACGCCCAATGCCTGGGTCATGAACTGAGCGATCGCTGTGTCCTTGTTAATGCCCTGACCGCCGAACATTTCGGTTCCGAGGAAGGCAGCGAGCAGGGTGCCCATGATTCCACCGACACCGTGAACGGCAAAGACGTCGAGACTGTCGTCGATCTTGAGACCGGACTTCACGAGATCGCAGGCGAAGTAGCAGATAATGCCGGCCAGGAAGCCAATAATGACGGCGCCCATGGGGCCAACGGCACCGGAGGCCGGGGTGATGGAAGCCAGTCCCGCCACCATACCGGTAACGATACCAACAAGGCCGGGTTTGCCGGTCTTGATCTTCTCAACCACCATCCAGGTGAGCGAGGCCACCGCAGCAGAGATGTGAGTCACGAGCATGGTCATGCCCGCGGAGTTGTTCGCAGCAAGCTGACTGCCCGCGTTGAAGCCGAACCAGCCGACCCAGAGAAGGGCGGCGCCCATCATCACAAGGCCGGGACTGTGAGGCGGTTGCAGCTTTTTGGGGAACCCGGTGCGGGGCCCAAGCATCTTCGCGAGAACCAGGGCGGATATACCGGCCGTGGCGTGAACGACAATACCTCCGGCAAGGTCGATGGTTCCGTTGTTGAACATCCAGCCCGATCCGGACCAGACCCAGTGAACCGCCGGAGCGTAGACGAGGATAAGCCACAGAGCGCTGAAGAGCATCACCGCAGAGAACTTCATCCGCTCCACGAAGGCTCCCACAATGAGCCCGGGAGTGATGATCGCGAAGGTCATTTGGAACATGATGAACACGGTTTCCGGAATACTGCCTTCCATGCTGTCAGCGGAGACACCTTTCAGGAACAGGGCACTCAGGTCACCGATCCAGGCATTGTCACCTTTGAAAGCGAGGCTGTAGAGGCAGACGACCCAGAGGACGGAAGCCAGGCAGGCCACTGCAAAACAATGCATCAATACCGAGAGCAGGTTCTTGGCGCGCACGAGGCCACCGTAGAACAAAGCGAGTCCCGGCAGGGTCATCAGGAGAACCAGGACGGTGCAAACGATCATCAGGGCGGTATCGCCCGTGTCGATAGCGGGAGCTTCCGCGGCTCCTTCGTCCTGCGCGAACAGGGAGGTAGCTCCGCCAAAGAAGAGCAGCCCCATGAGGTACAAGGGTTTAAAAAGAGATTTGGTTTTTGTCATACAAGGGTATCCAGATATTTTGGGGTTGGTACAGGTTGATATAAGGGTTGAATATCCAGGGGGTTGAATATCCAGGCGCTATCCTTCAAGCCCCTGCTGACATCGTCAATGAAAAATGGGGGCCGAACCCTGTTAGATGACCGACCTAACCCTGTTGACTCTCCGGCAGTTGGAGAAGTCTAGCTCTGGCCCTTGGCGAGCTGGAGGCTCAAGTGATGAGCGAGGAATTTGAGCCGCTCGTAGACGTCGATCATCTCGATCAAGTTTTGCCGGTCGGAGGGATCGTTGACGAAGTTTTGAGCCACCACATCTGAAATGGCGGCGGGATCCTTCACCCCGCGGAGATGCTCCCGCAGCTGGGTCGACATCGGCACATTCTGGCCACAGAGGCGGGTACAGAGATCGACGACATCATGGGCAATCTCCGCGACAGCCTCCGGTTTCTCGACATGAGACGGGCGGGGGACAACGGAAGCGATGCGGAAAGGGCCATCCTGCTCCCATCCCGTGATTTCAACCCTCTGCAATCCTGACAGCATCAGGTGAGAAGTTCCATCATCGTGAGTCACACAGGCTCGAACGAGACCCGCTGTGGTTACCGGGTGGACCGGATCGGGGTGTTCATCGTGGTCAATCCCGGTGCGGGCGTGACCGACGCAAAACATGCGCTGATTCTTCAGAACATAGCGAAGCATCTCCCGGTAGCGCTGCTCAAAAATGAACAACGGCATATATCCATGGGGAAACAGCGTCGCGCCGCTGAGCACCATGACGGGGAGGGATTCGGGTATTTTTGCGACTTCAGCGTCGGGCATCACCTCAATATTACGCATAAACCCGAGGGGATGACTCGGGTATTTTACTGAAAAACTGACTTTTATGGCATCTTTTCAATTGCAAGCGCGCCGTTTTGTGGTCTAGTGCGCGCCACTGAAAAACGACCTAAAAGAACAGGCGTCAAGGTGATGCCAATTCTGTCAGAAAATGAGTGAATCAACCAACAGCACAGCGGAGCTCGCACTCCACGAAGGCGATACCGGTAGCGCAGACGTCCAAATCGCACGTCTCACTGAGCGCATCGTCGCATTGACCGACCACATGTCGGACAACAAAAAAGATCTTTCTTCACGTCGCGGCCTTCTCCGCCTCGTGGCTCGCCGTCGCAAACTGCTCGATTACTTGGCGAGAACCGAAAACGAGCGCTACCAGAAGGTGATTTCCACCCTCGGTCTGCGCCGATAGTTCGAAAACAGGAAGCGTCGGTCCCCACCGGCGCTTTTTTATTGGTCTTTTCGGCGGATCTTCCGCCCGAATGCCACGCTACCAGCGTCCCGATCCCCATCGCTGAAGAATCCCCGCAAGAAATCCGTCCAGGCACCGGTCGTGGCCTGCAATGGTTCCCCCAAAACGAATTTTAATCCCAGAAAGTAAAAACAAATGAGTATTGAAAGCATCACGTGCCAGGTCGGCGCGCATGAAATGAAAATCGAAACCGGCAAGATGGGTAAGCTTGCCGACGGAGCTGTGACTGTGCAGGTGGGTGAAACCATCGTCATGGTGACTGCAGTCTCCCAAACCAAGGTGCGTGAGGGCCAGGACTGGTTCCCTCTCTCCGTGGAATACAAAGAAAAGGCAGCGGCCGCCGGTCGCTTCCCCGGTGGTTACTTCAAGCGTGAAGGTCGCCCCACCGAAAAAGAGATTTTGACCTGCCGTATGACGGACCGCCCGCTGCGTCCGCTCTTCCCGAAGGGTTACTTCTACGACACCCAGGTGGTTTCTCTCCTCCTGAGTGCTGACGGAGTCCACGATTCCGACATTCTCAGCATGAACGGCGCCTCCGCCGCTCTCTGCGTCTCCGACATTCCTTTCGCTGGTCCGATCGCCGCTGTGCGCGTTGGCCTCGTGAACGGTGAGTTCGTTGCCAACCCGACTTTCGAGCAGCGCGAAGAAAGCACGCTCGACCTGGTCTACGCCGGTCTCCGCGACAAGGTCATCATGATCGAAGGTGGTGGTGACGAGGTGCCTGACGAAAAACTGAAGGAAGCCCTTTCTTTCGCCCAGGATTCCATCCAGCCCATCCTCGACGCCCAGGAAGAACTCGTCCGCAAAGTTGGCAAAGAGAAACGCAACCCCGAGCTCATGGAAGTTCAGGACGAGCTGCTCGAGATTGCTTACGAAGTCGCCGGTGACCGTATCGAAGACGCAATCAACCAGCCTTCCAAGCACGAGCGTGGCGCCGCTACCGGTGCTCTCCGCAAGGAAGTGGAAGAAGCCATTCTCGCCAAGTATCCCGACGCGGATGACTTCGCCATGGGGCAGGCATTCGACTACCTCCAGAAGAAGGCATTCCGTATCGCCATCCTCGACAAGGGCATTCGCTGTGACGGACGTGACAGCGAAACGATCCGTCCTCTCAGCGCTGAAATTGACCTGATGCCGCGCACTCACGGTTCGGCTCTCTTCGCACGTGGCGAAACCCAGGCGCTTGCTATCGCAACGCTGGCTCCCGCTGATGAGCGACAGTATCTCGACAACTACGCCGGTGGAGAAGACACCAAGAGCTTCATCCTCCACTACAACTTCCCGCCGTTCTCCGTTGGTGAAACCGGACGCATGGGTGGCATGAACCGCCGTGAAATCGGTCACGGTGCGCTCGCTGAGAAGTCCATTCAGCCGGTCATCCCGGACGAAGCAGATTTCCCTTACGCCATCCGCATCACCAGTGAAGTGATGGAGTCTAACGGCTCCACCTCCATGGCTTCTGTATGCTCCGGCACCATGGCGCTTCTTGACGCCGGTGTTCCGCTGATCCGCCCGGTGGCAGGTATTTCCTGCGGTCTCGTGACCGATTTTGAAGGTGAAGACCTCAAGCGCTACGTCACCATCCTCGATATCATCGGTAACGAGGACTTCAACGGTGACATGGACTTCAAACTCTGCGGAACTACCGAAGGTGTGACGGGTTTCCAGCTCGACCTCAAGCTTCGCGGTATCCCGCTCGACATCCTTTTCGAAGGCATCGATAAGGCCAAGGGCGGCCGCATGAAGGTCCTCGACGTCATGAACGAAGCTATCGCCGCACCGAAAGCGCTCAGCGAGCACGCTCCGCGCATCGAGAGCTTCAAGATCGATCCGAAGAAGATCGGTGAGCTCATTGGACCAGGTGGTAAGAACATCAAAGGCATCCAGGCCGAGACCGGTGCGGATGTTAACATCGATGACGACGGCACTGTCTCCATTTACGCAGCCCACGTAGAGGCCCTCAACCGGGCTATTGAGCTGGTTAAGCGCGTCACAGCTGAAATCGAGGTGGGTGTGACCTACCACGGCAAGGTGGTGAGTACGACCAACTTCGGCGCCTTCGTTGAAGTGCTTCCCGGCAAGGACGGCATGATTCACATTTCCGAACTCGCTGACTTCCGCGTGAACGAAGTCACCGACGTGGTGAAGGTGGGCGACATGGTCCACGCCAAGTGCATCGGTATCGACGAGCGCGGACGCGTCAAGCTCAGCCGCAAGGCTGCCATGGCAGAACGCGGCGTTGAAGCTGAGGCCGAAATGTCCGGCGAAGACTGATTCTCCTGACAAACCATTAAGGTTTTCCAAGAGGCCCGATCGGTAATCCCGGTCGGGCCTTTTTTGTTTCATTTGCGTCGAGCGATAGCGCTTGCAGGGAAGGAGGGCAGGTAGTTGAATGAACCCATATGAGATCACGCCGCATCCTCTCTGCCTTCATCGCTCTTCTCGCCGCCCTGTTCTTTGCCCCGCTTGCCAAAGCAGATCCCGTCGAGAACGCCGTTAAAGATATACGCGCCAAGTATAACAAGATTGAAGGGGCCAAGCTGCCTTCCAAATCGATCAACTGGGAACCCGGTGACGATCCAGCCTGGGGTAAGATGACGAAATACTATTCCGACGGCAACCTGGTGAAGGTGTACTTTAATTTCGGAGAAGGGGATCATGGTGGTGGCGATGAGTATTACTACTACTGGAACGGTGAGTTCATCTTCGCCTTCGCTAATCAGTCCTACTGGAAGTTTACCGGACGGACCAAAGCTGACGGGCAGGAGGAAACGGCTGATGTAAACATCGAACAACGGCTCTATTTCGCCAACGGGCAGCTGATTCGCCACCTTTACCGGGAAGCCTCGTCAACCAATCCTCAGTTGCTCAAGCAAATCATGGCAGCGACCGAGAATGCCCATCAGAACGATCCCGAATTTGCCGCCCAGGTGCAGCGCCGGGCCATCCTTGCCGCATCCGCCTCAAGCCCCGGTGATATTGAAAATATCATCTACGGCGAGTAGAGCCGAGCTCTCGTTGTCCCTCGAAATTTTAGATTTCGAGGCCCTATGAAAAGATATTCTCAATTTTGATCGGCTCTTTTTGAAACAAGGGCAGTTGTGGGTTGAGAATTTTGTAAAAATTGAATATTGTCGCGACTTAGGAATTCGTCGCTTGAATGAGGTTTTTGCTCGTCGCCATACTCTTTGCTGTTGCGGTTGCCGCCTTTACGCTCATCACGAAGTATGGCTACCAGAACAGTCTCGAAGCTGAGCTTTCGCAACAGGCCAAGGCAGCCCTCGACGAGGCCGGCCTGACCGGTGTCGCAGTCGATTTCGAATATCATAATGCTATCCTGAGCGGCGAGGTCGAGAGCCGCGAGCAACAGGAGCAAGCCCTCCAGATCGTCGCCGAAACACTTCCGATGGCGATTGTTCCGCCTCTGGAGGAGGCAACCATCGGGATCAAGCCGACTCTTCCTTCCGTCGTGAAGATCGAAAGACCGGCCGGTTCCGACGTCGTAAAACTCAGCGGAGTCTTTTCGGCAAACGGAGAGTCCAATCGAGAACTCCTCGCCGGACGTCTCGCGGCCCTGGAGAATATTGAGACCGTTGAAAACACCCTCAAACTCGATCCAAGACAGCTACCGTTCCCCAACACAGCGGCGCTGGCATCCCTTTCTGAGAGCTTGATGAAGCATCCAGGCAGAACTGTTGTTGCCTACGAGGCGGGGAAACTGACAATTATCGGTGAAGTCCCCAATGCCGGCCTCAAGGCGGGAGTCATGGAGTTGGCGGCGCTCATCGATGCGGTTTCCATTGATGACCAGGTCACTGTTCCGGAAGCGGTCAAAAAGCTAGAGCCCTCGCACTTCAGTTTTACACGGAACCGATTTGGAATCATCGTGTCAGGGACACTGGCAAACGAAGAAGACCGCGACGCATTGCTCCAAATAATTCGTTCCGCCGACAGTAAACTACCTCTCAAAAGTCGTATCGAGGTTAGTGAAGACTATCTGCGCGGTGCGTGGGAAGAGAGTGCCGCCGAAATCCTGCCTGTCGTCCTGACCTCATTAAATGGCGAATTGACCGCTGAATTCACACCGGAAAGGGCTCGCTTGAACGGCCAGGTCAAAACAGAAGAGGAACTGGCCGGGGTGCGCAAGGTCCTGGAAGTGGTCAGCAGTCAGCCAAACGGACCGAGCCTTCTCATGGATGTTTCGGTGAAGGATTCGACAAGCGAAGGCCCGGAAGTTCAGCTACTCGCCATTTTTGAGGAGGGCACCCTGACATTCACTGGCAACGTGCCCTCGATTGATTTCTTCCGGGAACTTGAGAAAGAGATGGAGGCGAGCGAGGTCACCCTCGTCAACAACATGGAGGAAACGCCCTCATCGGACGGCGAGGCATGGGTAGATCAACTCGCGCAACTCTTCGGTGAATTCGAGGGGCGACTGCATTCAGCCGTGGTAACGATCAAAAAGAGCAAGGTGAAGCTGGAAGGTGAAACCCTGGAGCCCTCTGCGAACCTGATGCTACAGAATGTCGCGATCAACATCTTTCCGGGCACCTTCACGATCGACAACCAATTGAGGAACAAGGAAGCAGAGGCCTTTCCTACGCCTCAACTTGCCCCGGAGGAGGAGACCAAATTAAAGGAATCGCTCAAGGCTTTACCGATCTACTTCGGGAGCAACAGCGAGGTGGTGAACAGCGAAGGTAAGGAAAAGATCGAGAAAATTGCGACTTTAATCAAGGACGCCGGAGTTCCGCTGACCCTCATGGTGACCGGCTTCGCCGATAATCTCGGCAGCGCCGAACACAACCGCGAGCTTAGCCTGCGCCGTGCCAACTCGGTCGTGGTCCTGATGATCGAAAACGGGATCACCAAAGACACCATGACGACAGACAGCGTCGGGGAAGACGTCACCAACGTCTCCCGCAGCGAACGCTGGAAAGCCCGGCGCGTTGAAGTCTCCATCGCAGACGATCCCGAAACCGAAGGAGAAAGCGAAGAATAGCCTACGCCGCCTGCAATTCCTATCCATGACACCTGAACTCGAAACCTTCTTTATCGACTGGAGCCTCACCTTCGCGATCGGAGGCGGAGTTTGCGCCCTGATAGGCTTCGTCACGGGCTGGATTATTTGGAAGAATACACGTAAACTTACTGAGAAGATCGAAAGTCAGAACCGCGACGCCATGGGCGACTACGAAAAGACCAGCGACGAAGTCTCGAAGATTCGCGCCGAACTCTCTTCCGATCGATAATTTCCCGCACAAACACCAAACGAAAGCATGCACGATTTTACATTGTTCCTCCTGAAGAACTGGCTGCCCGTCGGCTTGGCTGCGATCGTCTTCTTTGCGATCGGCCTGCTCATGGCAAAGTTCATCTGGGGGCGTTACAACCAGAGACTGTCTTTTGCCGTTGAAGAGAATCTTAATCTCGCCAGCCAGTGGAGCGCCCTGGGGGCTTCGCAACGCGACCTGTTCAAGAAACTCCGGTCACGATGGCAAGCTGACCGGGACGCCTGGGAAACCCGAATATCCGAGAGCGAAACCGAGCTGGCGACCCGGGAAGCACGCATCGAGCAGCTCACGGCCCAGCTTGAAGGAACGGGCAAGGACCTGCCTGCTCCTGTGGTGGTTGACCGAGGAAACGAAAAGCGAATCGAACTACTTGAAGCTCAGCTCAAGGACAAGGAGCAGGAGATCGAATTGCTAAAAGCCGAGGCGGAGGAGGCCACTTCGCCCGGTGAGTTCTTTGCCCAGGCGCAAGTCACTGAAGACACTTCCGGTGATGAGTCGGTAGGGGAAACTGTCACCCTGACCGATGATCAGACTGAGGAATTGCAGCGTCGCATCCAGGAACTGGAGCAGGACCTGATCGATACCCACGACCAGTTGCACTCCGTCCGCGAGGACTACGAAAAACAATCAGGCCTGGTAGAGTCCCTTGAATCACAGCTGATCGAGTTACCCGACGAGAGCGAAACGGAAGCACTCAACCAGAAGCTGGAGCAGGCCAACAGCGCTTCAGCGGAGGCGGCTCAAGTCGGAAAACAGCTCGGAACACTGCTCAGCTGGAAGAATCGTGAAACAGTCACCCTGAAGGGGGAGACTGAAAATCTGAGAGTGACGGCCCGCGAGGCCGAGATCCTTCGCGAAGCGCTCGTCGAGACCACCGAAAATCTTGAAGCCCGCGACAGGGAACTGGAAGAAGCGCGCACGAAGATCGACCAGATCGGGGAACTCGAGAAGGAGGCCCTGCAAAAAGAAGAGGAGATCAGCCAGCTGACCCACAAGCTGGAAGAGACTAACCAAAAGCTTGAAGCGACCAGCAGCGAACTGGAGCAGGAGAAAACTCAATCTGGCGAAAAGTCCGAAGAGCTCGCCTTGCTGAGCGCTACGGTTAAGAAAACCGAATCCGAAATTGTCTCCAAAACCGCAACCATCGATTCGCTTGAATCTGAGGTGGTCAAACTCACCGAAGCGGTCTCAGCGCTTGAGCCCCTGGAGCGACGCAAAGCCGCCCTCCAGGCGGAACTAAACGATGCCTGTCACGAAATGTATGACGTCCGCACCGCCCTCAACGAGCGGATGGACGAGATTGAATTGCTGGAAGCCCGCCTTGATGAACTGGATGAGGCCGAAGAAGAGCGCACCCGACTGGATGCCGAACTTCTCGAGTCCCGACGGGATTTTGCCAGCCTTCGGGCCCGCTTCGACGAAGCCCAGGAAGACCTCAAGATTTCCACGGGCCAGATGGAAGAGCTGGAGGCAATTATCGAGGACCGCAGCGCTGAAGTGGATGACCTTTCCACCGAAGTCAGGCAACAGCGCGACCTTATCCAGAAGCAGAAACACGAACTTGCCCAGAAAGAGGGAGAACTTGAGGCAGCTTCCGGCCAGGTATCAACGCTTTCCGAGCAGGCCGATATCAGCGAAAAGTCTCTCAAGTCCAAGGTGAAGCGCATCGAAGATCTCGAGCGTGCCCTGACAGAGCGCTACGAAGAGATGAACTCCGTGCGCATGGAATACGATGAGGAGCTCAAATCAGCCCGCTACCATGCTGCTCGTGCCGACCAACTCGAAGCCGAACTGGATCGACGTGCCGCAGTCTTTGACGAGACAAACGTTCGTGCAGTCACGTCCGAAGAGGGCCTCGAGAAGGCCAACGAGCATATCGAGGAACTCACCGCCAAACTCGCCAATGCGGATGACTCAATCACTGCCCTGAAGAGTGAACTTGAAGACCTCTCCAAGGAAAAACAGGAACACATTCGCAATATCGAAGAAGCGAGCGAGCGAGTCGAAAAACTGGAGTCTGCCGCCCAGAAGCGTGAGCAGGAGCTCGAAGCGATTGCCGACGAACTGAAGCAGGCCAGGGTGCAAGCCGAAGCCGACCGCGAGGCAAGTGCTGAATCGATTGAAAAGCTCAACTCCAAGCATGCTGATTCGATCGACAAGCTGAATTCTGAAAATGATTCAGCAATGGCCGAGCTGAAGGAGAAAAGCGAAACGAAAATCTCAGAGCTCAAAGGCGAGACCAAGGACCTCAATCGACGCATCGAGGTTCTCGGCACCGAACTTGAGACCGCCAAGGAAGAGCAGGCCGCTTCACAGGCTTCAATCGCAGAACTTGAAAGCGCCTTGAAAGCCAGCGACGACAAGACCCTGGCACTTTCCAACCGCCTCGATGACAAAGAGCGGGAGCTGGGTTCTCTCAACGCCAACCTGGCCGCACTGAACGAACAACTGGCCGCCCGTGAACGAGAGCTTGCTGAAGCGAGGGAAGCGGCTGAGGCGACGCAGGCTGAACTCGAAGCCAAACTCGAGGAAGCCATCAAAGACAAGGACACCCTCGTAGCGGCGAAGGAAGGAACACTCGCCGAGCGTTCCGAAGAAATCGAAGAGCTTCGTGCCCGGGTATCCGAGCAGGAGGAATCCATCAAACACTTCGAAAAGCTTCGATCACAGAGTATCGAGGAGGTTGAGAAATTCCGAAACAAGGTGGCTGAGCGCGGCGACGCCATCCGCGAACTTCAGGCCGAAATCAGCAACATCATGCTGCAGCGGGCCAGCCGCGACGATGAAGTTGCCCATTTGAAGGAAAAACTTCGCAGTGTTGAAAAAGGTCTTCAGGCAACTGAGGACATCCAGTCGTTCGCCAACGCAGACGATACGAACATCAGCGGCATCGAGGACGCTATCCAGGCGTCTCTCTCTTCCGAAGCGACAGAGGAAGAGGAGGGGATGTCCCTCGATGAAATCGAAACTCCGTTCCAGGCCGAGGCTCATCATGAGGCCCCCGCCCAGGAGCCTGCCGAGCAACCGGAACCCGAAGAGGAGCCTGCCGTGACGGATGAGAACTCTGTCTTCTTTGATGAATCCAGTGCTGACCTGACCGATAGCGGTTTGAGCACCATTGATCAGTTCGCTCGTGCCGTTCGCGGTTCTGACCGCAAGGTGACGGTGGCAGTGATCGGCTACGCCGGCCCTGAAGGATCTCCCGATTACACGGAGTCACTCAGTGCCCGGAGAGCTGACGCGGTCCGTGAGCGCCTCCTCGAGCGCGGTGTTGCCCAGTCTATCATTTCGGTGGAGAGCTCCGGACAGGACCGGCGCTTCAATAACTGGCGTGCCCGTCGTGTTGAACTCGTGCAGATGGCCAGCCCGGTGGCTGAAGCGGTGAACTGATGATTCAACGAGTGCTCATCCTGGCTCAGAGTTCTGACGCGGGCACCACTCTGCCCGCCGGACTGGAGAAAGCCTTTGAGGGGCAGGAGAGCCTCATCTACTACGCCATCTGCGGAATCTTTTTCGTCCTCTGCGGACTGGCTTGTGGCTACTTCATCTGGCGCAAAGGGCACATGCAGATGCTGGACGCGGAACTCGAGGTCAAGCGGACAGAAGACGAGCTGGAGGCGGCCAAGGATGACCTCCAGCTCGAAGAGCGAGAAGTAGGGTCAGGAGAGCCGACCCGCGCTTCCTAGCAAAAGTCGGGGTAATCTCCGCGCAATCCCCGGGATCAAATATCGCAGAGCTGAGCCGCGTTCCTCAGGGCGAGGACGGGATCATCCCACGTCGGAATGAACTCCTGGGCCACGTAGTCTTCGTACCCGGTTTCCAGAATGGCTTCGAGGATGGGCGGGTAGTTGATCTCCTGCGTGTTGTCGAGTTCAGCACGGCCTGGGTTCCCGGCGGTGTGATAGTGCCCGATGATCTCGTGATACTGCTGAATGCGGCGAATGACGTCTCCATTCATCACTGACACGTGATAGATATCGAAGAGCAGCTTGAAGTTAGGGGAGTCGACTTTCCTGATCAGTTCGGCACAGAAATCAACGTCATCACCAAAGTAACCGGGGTGTCCTTTCATCGGGTGGGTGTCGTCCCTTGAGTTGAGATGTTCCAATACGATGTTAACGCCGGCTTTCTCTGCAGCGGGCATGACTTCTTTCCAGGTATCGACACAGTCTTGCGCCGCTTTGTCAGGATCCATCCCGTCAAACTTCATCCCGGTAAAAGTGATCACGCTTTTGCAGCCAACTTCCTTGGCCACCTCGATACCGGTCAGCAGTTCCTCCACCACTTTCTCGCGGAACTCAGGGTTGCACGGCCCCTGGGCAAAGCCGTGGGAAGAAATCAGGGAAATATCGAGCCCCATCTCGCGAACCTCCGGATAGGCTTCTCTCGGGATTCCTTCCATGGCCACGATACCGATCTCCTTACAGTGCTTGGCCAATTCCAGCGTGTTGGTCATCTTGTCAGAATCGAACTGGTCATTGAAACACCATCCCATGATGGACTGCTTGATCCGACCATTCGTGACCGTGAACTCAGGATTGGTATCTTCGCGCTTCAGCTGCGCTTCCAGATCAGTTCCAGTGAGGGCGAGTCCACCGGCAAATGCGGCACCTTGGGTGAGGAGGTTTCTGCGTGATATCATTGGAAATAGATATGCGGAATATTGCGATTCATAGCAAGCCTGCATCTGACACGCGAAAATTATGAAATTCCGCGTTAGAAAGAGGAACGCCCATTTTCCAAGAATGCGATTGTCGATGGTTCCGATGAGGGATAAAAGAAGACCTGACGATGATCCATCTCGACGACCGCGAAACGCTCATTCTCGCTATCCTGACGCTCTTTCTCGGGAAGCTGCTCAATTCCAGGGTGAAGTTCTTTCGTACTTGGAACCTTCCTGAGCCGGTCGTGGGTGGGGTCCTCGTTTCTCTTCTTTTTGCTCTAATCTATTTTGTTTCCGGCAAAGAAACCCAGTTTGATCTCAGCGGTCGCGATTCGCTGCTGCTCGTTTTCTTCACCACGATAGGGCTCAATGCCCGCTTCGCCACACTGGTTAAGGGCGGGAAACCACTCCTGATCCTCCTTGTCGTCGCGGTGGCTTACCTCGTGGTGCAAAACATCACCGGAGTCATCGTGGCCAAGATCTCGGGCCTTCCGGGTGCGGTGGGCGTCCTGGGAGGTTCTGTTTCGCTGAGCGGAGGCCACGGAACCGCAATCGCCTGGACTCCTGCCTTCCAGTCTCAGTATGGCATCACCGCTGCGGGAGAGATTGGTATCGCCTGTGCCACCTTCGGTCTGATCCTGGGGGGCGTCATTGGTGGCCCAATCGGCAACTTTCTCATTACCAGGAACAAACTGAAGTCCGAGCATCTCGACCAGGAGCACCTCGTGGGGATTCCATCCAAGTCGACCAGTGAAGAATCGACCCTGGAGAATCGCGACTATGACAGGATCACCGTGGACGGCTTTCTCTCAAGCCTGCTGGTGATTTCGATCGCCTTTGGCATCGGAACTGAGATCGACGGGCTGTTGAGGCGATTCACCAGCCTGGAACTGCCCAACTTTGTCACCTGCCTCTTTGCCGGGATCCTGCTCACCAACCTGGTCGGAGTTCGAATGAAGCGGGTGAAATGGCCTGCTGAAACTGCGTCGTTGGCGTTCATCTCGGAATTGAGCCTCGGACTATTCCTTGCCTTGTCCCTCATGTCACTGCAGCTCCAGAGCCTGTTGGAACTGGCTGGACCAATTGTGATCCTGCTCGCAGCGCAGGTCGTGGTGATGGCTCTGTGGGCTATCTTTGTCGTATTCCGCGTCATGGGCAGAAACTACGACGCCGCGGTCATGGCAGCCGGTTACTGCGGTCTGGGACTTGGCGCAACACCCACAGCGATCGCTAACATGTCCGCCATCACCAAAAAAAGCGGACCTTCACCGCAGGCCTTCCTTCTTCTTCCCTTGGTGGGAGCCTTTTTCATCGATATCGCCAACGCGTTCGTGATCCAGTTCTTTCTTGATAAGGTCAGCTAGATTTTCCTGTCGGCGTTCCGAGCTTCTGGCTCACAATCGAAGCAATAAATACGGCCAGGTAAAGCGTTCCGCTCAATGCTTCCATGATGGCCAGCATTCTCGTCCAGGGGTTGACCGGGGATATGTCTCCATAGCCAAGTGTCGTTAGCGTCACGAAGCTGTAGTAGAGGGCCGCTCCATTATCTCCAATACGGGTCAATCCATCAGAAGTCCGAAACCCCTCCGGGCAAAAGAGATCAACAATTCCGATTATGTCGGTCCAGAAGAGGCCGAGAATGATATACCCGCAGATCCCTGCAATGATCCGATCGAGCTTGGTCGCAGAGGGATGATAGAATGAAAAACGAAAGACAGCAAAAATCAGTAGAGTCTGAAGAATCGCCGTCAACGAGGTTGAGATGACCTCAATCGACACCCCGACCTTGGAGCTCTCGTTGATGACTCCGAATATGAGCGCGGGGATGGCGATGAGGATGTAGGAGATGACCCAACGCTTTTCCTCCATGAGGAGATAGCCACCCGCACAGAAAACCGCCAGGTATAGCATTCGCCAGAACACCCCCAGTTGGCCGGCTGCGACCGCGAGGGGAGTCAACGCCATCACAATCAGCAAAGCTGAGAGCAGGACCAGGGATTTCAGCGGTAAGTTGTCTCCGGAGCCAAATTTATTCACGAAGGCATTGAAACGGCAGAATTCACTTGCGGCAATACACTTTTACGCTGTTTGATGTTAACACTATCGAAGGAGTTTCACGGATTCTCTTGCGTTCCGACGTGGGAAGTCCAAAACTCCAGATGACACTCAATGAACACTCAACCGCTTCTCCTCTCGTCTCGCACGAAACGAGCACTCCTCAGCAGCGCACTCGTTCTCGCTGCCATCATCATGCAAGGCTGCGTGATAGTTGGTGTCGACTACCAGAGCCCTGATGTTGACGCACCTGATGCCTGGACCCGGAGTGTGAAAGGCGACGTCAATCGACGCTCGAGTCTCGCCAAGTGGTGGAAGGCCTACAACGATCCTGCACTGAACCAGCTGATCGAGAGAACGCGTACAGCGAATCCGAACCTTAAGATTGCCTCCCAGAATATCGCCATTGCACGCGCCCAGCGAGGGGTTGCCGAAAGTTTGGCACTCCCCGGCATCAACGGAGACGCCAGCTACTCTCGAAATCGTGCCAGCCAGTCACTCTTTGCACCGGGACCGGTCCCGAACCCGTCCGACCTCTATGTGGCGGGCTTTGACGCTGGATGGGAGCTAGACATCTTTGGAGGCCTGCGCCGCAATATCGAAGCAGCGGACGCCAACCTTGAAGCTTCTGTGGAGCTCTACCGCGACACCCTCGTGACCCTTTTCTCGGAGACAGCGCTCAACTACATCGAGTATCGAACCCTTGAGGAGCGAATCCGCCTCGCCATTGCCAACGCCGCTGCCCAGCAGGATTCGGTGGAGCTCACTCAGACCCGCCTCGACGCCGGTCTCGCCCCGAGAATTGACGTGACGCAAGCGACCTCTAACCTCGAAACGACCAGGGCCATCATTCCCCAGTTGAAGATCCAACTGGATGCATCGCGGAACCGGCTCGCCAGCCTCACCGCCGAAGATCCAGCCGCAGTCGATCGCATCCTGCGTTCGAGCGGTGGCATCCCAACACCTCCCCGGGGTTACAGTGCCGGCATGCCGTGTGACTTGATCCGTGCTCGTCCTGATATTCGTGCCGCTGAACGCCAGCTTGCTGCGCAGACCGCCCTTATCGGTGTCGCGGAAGCGGATCTTTATCCCCGGTTCACTCTCTTCGGTGATTTCTCTCTGCAGACGATCTCTTCGAGCAATTTCTGGGACACCTCCGCAGGCGCGTATTCCTTCGGGCCCGCGATCCAGTGGCAGATTTTCAGCGCCGGCCGGATTCGCAATAATATCCGAATTGAGGAGGCAGCGACCGAACAAGCTCTGCAGAATTACGAAAACACCGTCCTTCTCGCTGTCGAAGAAGTTGAAAACAGCATGTCTGGCATCGCCAATGGCTGGGATCGTGTCGCGACCCTGGGCCGGGCCGATTCCGCCGCCCGCGAGACGGTCGACCTCGTGAAGGACAACTACCAGAACGGCCTCGTTGATTTCCAGCGTGTGCTTGATGCTGAGCGAACCAAGTTCAATACCGAAGATGATCTCGCCGTAGCTCGCGGAAACATCTCGCAAAGCTATGTCTCACTCTACAAAGCCCTCGGTGGCGGGAGTGAAGTGGAACTGATCCCGGTTCCAGAAGCTTCAGTGAAGGCCAAGGGCGGTCCTCTCAATGTGACAAAAAGGCGTCCAAATGAGCCGGGAGATATTGACCCTAACGCCCAGCCTGAATCGTAACCCTCGCCAGAAATGATCCGAATCCGCTTTCACTTGCTGACTAGTCTTGCCGTTGCGGCAGGATTGAATTGGGGATGCAATCGCACCGAGGAATTCGCCGCCCCTCCACCTCTCGATGTTGAGGTCGGCAACGCGATTGTTGAGGACACTCGTGTCTACCTGACCTTTCCCGGTCGTGCCGAGGCCTACAGCCACGTCGATATTCGGGCGAGGGTCAAAGGCTTCCTGCGCTCACGCGACTTTCAGGCAGGTGATTACATCGAAGAGGGGACCACGCTTTTCACGATTGAACCGGATCAATTCGAAGCGGCCAAGAAGACGGCCGAAGCTCAGCTCGCCCGGGCCAATGCTGATCTCGACTTGGCCAAGATCAACGCCGAGCGGATGACGACGGCTTTTCAGTCTCAGGCTGTTTCAGCAGTCGACAAGGACACGGCATTGGCGGACGTCGATCTCAAGGAAGCACAGGTTCAGATCGAAACCGCCAGTCTCGATGATGCAAAGCGTGATCTCGATTACACCACGGTGACCGCACCCATTTCCGGTAGGGTATCCCGATCACTGGTCGACCAGGGCAACCTCGTCGGAGCCAATGAGCCGACGCTCCTGACTACAATGACGCAGGATCGTCCTATCTACTTCAATTTCGAAGCTGGTGAACGCGCCGTGGTTCCTTACATGCCCGACCTTCCGGATGCTGAAAACCCTTCCATGGCACCTCGACGCCCTGAAGACAGCCAGCTGGAGTTGATCCTCGCCGATGGCACGCTCCACACCGTGAAGATTCCGGACGAGTCCACCGACGACCCTAACGACACCAAGTCGGTGCCGGAACTGGGTAAAATCGAGTTCGTCGACAACACCATCAGCAACACGACGGGAACCATTCGTCTCCGCGCAGAGTTTGACAACAAAGATGGAAACATTCTCGATGGTGCTTTCGGCCGTATTCGCATTCCCCAGGAGGTCGTGGATGCCGTCAAAGTTCCACAGGCTGTGGTTCAGCGTGACCTTGGTGGAAACTTTGTCCTCGTGGTGGGAGAGGGAAATATCGTGGAGCGCCGAGTTGTCATTCCGACTGAGTATTCTGTTGAGATCAAGGTTGGTGAATACCTCGAGGAATTCCGCATCATCGAGCCATACGACGAAGTTCGGAATACCGGGGTAAAGCCCGACGAGCTGATCGTGCTGAACAATCTTCAGCGAGCGCGTCCAGGCCTTGAAGTGAACCCGAAGAAGAGAGGAGAAGGGGGAACCGCAGAACCGGAACAAACGGCACCTTCGGAAGAGCCGCCAGCTCAAGACTCTGCCGAGACGCCAAACGCCGACGGCAAGGGCAAAGGCAAGGGCAAAGGCAAAGGCGAAGGCCAAGTGAAAGAAAAGGGCAAGGGAGAAGCCGCTGAAGCCGCAGAGTAAGGTAGCTCAAGGGATCAGGGATCAGGGATCATGTTCAGCTTATTCTTTATTCGCCGCCCCATCTTCGCCGCGGTGATTTCTATTGTTATCGTGATCGCCGGCTTGGTGGCACTGGTAGCTCTCCCTATCGCACGCTATCCGGACATCGCCCCACCAACGGTTCAGATCAGTACTGTTTATCCGGGAGCTGATGCACGCACCATCGCAGAGACGGTCGCTACACCGATCGAACAGGAGGTAAACGGGGTTGAGGGCATGATCTACATGTCGTCGATCTCTGCCAACGACGGCACCATGAACCTGACCGTCACCTTTGAACCCGGTGTTGATCTGGACACCGCTAACGTTCTCACCCAGAACCGCGTTTCGATCGCTGAAGCGAAACTGCCGGAAGAGGTCAAACGTCAGGGGGTCACGGTGAAGAAGCAGTCTACCGATACGGTGATGTATATCGGCTTGTATTCACCGAACGGCACCTACGACGACGCTTTCCTCAGCAATTATGCCTGGCAGCGAATTCGGGACGAGCTTGCACGAGTCAAGGACGTTGGAAACGTGACCGTTTACGGGGTGGGTCAATTCAGTATGCGAATCTGGCTCGATCCGGAGCGCCTGCAGAGTTACAACCTCGCAGCCTCTGAGGTGGTGAACGCGATTCGCCAGCAGAACGTCCAGGTCGCGGGCGGTCGTATTGGCACGGCCCCGGCTCCGCAAGGCACCGCATTCGAATACACCGTCAATGTCCAGGGTCGTCTCAGCGAAGTCTCCGAGTTTGAAGCTATTGTGGTGAAAGCAGGGGATGATGGCTCCTTCGTTCGCGTTCGTGATGTCGCCCGGGTCGAGTTGGGATCCGATCTCTACAATTTTGCTTCGCAGCTCGACGGCAAGCCGTCGGCAACCCTGGCCATCAACCAGATCCCCGGAACCAATATCATCGGCGTGGCTGAAGGTTTGACGGCAAAGCTGGAAGAGCTGGCCGTCGATTTCCCCGAGGATCTTGAATACACAATCATTTACGACAACACCGATGTGGTCAGGGCCTCGATTTCGGAAGTGGTCTCCACACTGATCTCGGCGCTGATCCTCGTTGTTCTGACAGTCTACATCTTCCTCCAGAACTTTCGGGCTACGGTGATCCCGGCGGTCACCATTCCGGTGGCCCTGATTGGTACGTTCGCAGTGCTACTGGCACTCGGATTCTCGCTGAACCAGCTCACCTTGTTCGGCCTGGTGCTCGTGATCGGTATCGTGGTGGATGATGCCATCGTGGTGGTCGAAAACACCTCACGTTGGATTGCCGAAGGCCTGTCTCCAAAGGAAGCGGCCGAGAAAGCGATGCTGGAAGTTTCCGGCCCTGTCATTGCGACAACGCTCGTGTTGCTCGCTGTGTTTGTCCCGACGATCTTTATGCCGGGAATCACTGGTACGCTCTTCAAGCAGTTCGCTGTGACCATTTCCATCGCGACCATCTTCTCGTCAATTAACGCGCTCACCCTCAGCCCCGCGCTCTGTGCTATCCTCCTCCGCAAACAGCACGAACCAACCAAAGGGCTCTTCTTCCGGTTCAATCAGGCCCTAGAGAAAACGACCAACGGTTACCTTGGCGTGACCCGTTTTGCGATCCGCAAGGCAGTCATTTCGGTGATCATCTTTGTTGGCATGGCTGTGGCGGCCGTGTTCGGCCTGGGAAGCCTTCCGACAGGATTCGTTCCTCAAGAGGATGAGGGCTACTGCATGGTGAATATCCAGCTTCCTGACGGCGCCTCTCTCGAGCGCACCAAGGAAACCCTTTCGGACATCAGCAATCTTATTGGGGACGTGCCCGGTGTTGAGCAATATATGTCGATTGCCGGCTACTCAATTATCGATGGTTCTGCTTCCGCCAGTACCGGCTTCCTCATCGTGGTCTTTGATCCCTGGGAAGACCGGCAGAGCAAGGAGCTTCACCAGTCCAGTATCATTCAGACCATCAACCGGAAGCTCTACACCTATCCCAATGCGCTGGCGTTTGGATTCCCGGTTCCTTCTCTCCCCGGTGTGGGAACGGCGGGTGGTTTCACCTACATGCTCCAGGACAGGGCAGGGGTGGGCTTCGGGCCGCTGGAACAGATGTCGAATGAGATCATCCAGGACGGTAACGCCGATCCCCGTTTGGCCGGCCTGAGCACGAGTTTCCGCGCCAGCATCCCTCAACTCTTCGTAGACATCGACCGCGAGCAGGTCATGCGAATGGGCATCTCAATGCAGGAGGTCTTCGACACGCTTCAGGTTTATCTTGGATCTTCCTATGTGAACGATTTCACCCTGTTCGGTCGCGTATTCAAAGTGACGGCTCAAGCCGACAAGCAGTTTCGGGCTTCTCCCAGTGATATTCGGGCCCTCGAACTTCGCAACCGCGAGGGCACGACAACACCCATGAGTGCCATCGCTGAAGTGGAAGAATCCTACGGCCCCCAGTCAGTCACTCGTTTCAACCTCTATCCGTCGATCAAGATCCTCGGAAACCCCGCGCCGGGATTCAGCTCCGGTCAGGCCCTCGCGACAATGGAAGCCATGTCCAGGGACAAGCTGCCTTCGACCATGGGATTCTCATGGTCGGAGTTGTCCTACCAGGAAAAGCAGGCGGCCGGCGGAACGACCATCATTTTCGTACTCGCTATCGTGATGGTTTACCTGGTGCTGGCGGCTCAGTATGAGAGCTGGTCCATTCCGATCTCGGTGGTTCTGTCTGTGCCTACCGCGCTTCTCGGCGCTGTCGTCGCTGTGATGGCCCGAAACATGGACAACAACGTTTATACCCAGATCGGTATCGTTCTATTGATTGGCCTGTCGACCAAGAGTGCCATTCTCATCGTGGAATTCGCCAAGGTGCTGCATGAAGAGGAAGGGAAATCCGTCTTTGAAGCAGCGATCGAAGCGACTCGACTTCGTTTCCGCGCGGTTCTAATGACCGCCTTCTCCTTCATCCTCGGGGTGATCCCGCTCCTGATTGCCTCCGGCGCCGGTGCCGAATCGCAGAGAGTGATCGGAACCTCCGTGTTCGGCGGAATGATCCTTGCGACATGCTTGAGCCTCGCCGCAGTGCCGATGCTCTACTATGTCGTCCAGGTGATCAGCAATAAGCTAGCCGGTCGCGGCAACGAAGGCACGACCAAGGAAGAGCTTCCGGAAGCAGCTGAAGGAAAGGCGTAAGTGATCACTCTTTGAGCATCTCTAGCATCGCCTCGCCAAACGCCTTGCCTTTGAGGTAGTAGGTCTTGCCGGAGCCGAGATAGTGGTAGGGGCGGTCGTTGCCAACCGCCTGCCACTGCGCCTTTTGTTTGTCCGTCCCTTTCCAGTAATTCTTCTCGTAGAGCTCGTGAGCGGCGCTGTCGTAGTATTCAGCAGTCAGGACAAAGGCGACGTTACCGGCAAACTCACTGGGCTTGGCTGCGGCTTCCTGGGCTGCCTGGAAGTCACCGCGTGAAGGGATGCCACCTGTGCTGAGTTCACCGATCACGAACGGAAGGTCCGGTGCCTCCAGGTCCCGTCGAATGTCCTTAATGAACTGGATAAGAAGCTCCGTGTATTCCTTGTATTGGGTGGCCCTCATTTTGGAGTTCACCTTGTCGTTGAATCCCTGATGCCAGACCAATCCGGCCAGTTCAAAGTCGCGCCCTTTCAGCTCAGGAAAGAGGTCCTCATAGCTCTCGAGGGATTCCTTGGTATGGCGGAGAAGCTCACGATAGTAGTGCCCGTAGCGGGCCTTGATTTCCTCCATGGTCGTTTCCGGCTTTTTCTTCTGCGCCTTGGTCATCATTTCCTCGAGCACCTCATCAGCAGGGAGGCCGGCCGATGGCGGACGGTAATCCACCCCGATGCTCTTGCCACCCCAGGCTACCTTAATGATCAACACCGGACCGTCGATTGCTTCGCCAACAACATGACCAAATCCGAATTCAGGGCCAATGGAATCTTCGCCCTTGGTGCCGTATCCCACTGTGAGCGGTCCGTGCTTAGCTCCCTGGGCTTTTGACGGATAGGTGATCCAGACATCGTCGCGCACCGCCCATCCATCACCGTCTTTGAGCATGCCATAAGTGTCTGCGATCAGGGGATCTTCCTTATACGTGTCCAGGTGAGTGGGCAGCCCCTTACCCTCCATATTGGATTGACCTGTCAGGATGAATACTTTGACGGGATCTGCACCGGAGACCGGATCGAAGAATGCAAGAGCCAGTGAGAATGCGAGATAGCGTAGGGGATTCTTCATATCGATATGAGTGCGATCTCACCACACCTCGTGTGACAGCCCAAGAGAAAGCCCGCCGCGATTCCGTGTGAACGAAATCTAACGGCGGGCTGCTCTTAAGATATCGGATTGTCGATACAGGGGAGATCAGGAATAGATCTCGGAACCCTTGTCGGCAAACTCCTGGGCTTTTTCTTCCATGCCCTTCTCGATGGCTTCCTGGTCCGTCAGCCCCTCCTTGGCGGCATACTCACGCACTTCCTCAGAGATTTTCATCGAACAGAAAGTCGGTCCGCACATGGAGCAGAAGTGGGCAGTCTTGGCACCTTCCTGGGGAAGCGTTTCATCGTGAAATGAGCGCGCCTTGGCGGGGTCGAGTGACAGGTTGAACTGATCTTCCCAGCGGAATTCGAACCGGGCTTTACTCAGAGCGTTGTCCCGGAGCTGTGCAGCGGGATGGCCCTTGGCCAAATCAGCCGCATGAGCCGCAATCTTGTAAGTCACGACGCCTTCGCGAACATCCTCGCGATTTGGCAGTCCGAGGTGCTCCTTCGGAGTCACGTAGCAGAGCATGGCGCAGCCATACCAACCGATCATGGCGGCCCCGATGCCTGAGGTGATGTGGTCGTAGCCGGGCGCCACGTCCGTGGTCAAGGGCCCCAGGGTGTAGAAGGGGGCCTCATGACACCATTCGATCTGCTTCTCCATGTTCTCCTGGATCATGTGCATGGGAACGTGGCCGGGGCCTTCGTTCATGACCTGCACGCCTTTTTCCCAGGCAGTCGTGGTCAGTTCGCCCTGAACCTCGAGTTCACCAAACTGAGCTGCGTCATTGGCGTCAGCAATGGAACCGGGACGAAGACCGTCGCCAATTGAAAAGCTGACATCGTAGTCAGCCATGATGTCGCAGATGTCTGACCAGTGGGTGTAGAGGAAGTTCTCCTTGTGGTGGGCAAGGCACCACTTCGCCATGATGGAACCACCACGACTGACGATTCCGGTAGTGCGAGTCGCCGTTTGCGGCACGAAGCGGAGCAAGACGCCGGCGTGAATGGTGAAGTAGTCCACGCCCTGTTCCGCCTGCTCGATTAGAGTGTCACGGAAAACCTCCCAGCACAGATCTTCGACCCGGCCGTTCACTTTCTCCAAAGCCTGGTAGATCGGAACGGTGCCGATCGGAACAGGGGAGTTGCGGATGATCCATTCGCGAGTGGCGTGAATGTTTTTGCCAGTAGAAAGGTCCATCACCGTATCGGCGCCCCAAAGAGTCGACCACTGCAACTTCTCCACTTCTTCGTCGATCGTGGAGGCGACCGCCGAGTTGCCGATGTTGGCGTTGATCTTCACCAGGAAATTGCGACCGATGATCATGGGCTCGCTCTCAGGGTGATTCACGTTTGCCGGAATGATCGCACGGCCCCGGGCAACCTCGTCACGAACGAATTCGGGGGTGATGTATTCAGGAATGGCCGCTCCGAAGGAATTTCCGGGGTGCTGAAAATGCATCAGGTTACGCGGGCCGTCTCCGTCAGTCGCGGCCTTAAAGGCCGCCTCGCGACCAAGATTCTCGCGAATCGCGATATATTCCATCTCCGGAGTGACGATTCCCTGCTTGGCATACCACATCTGGGTCACAGGATGACCTTCCGATGCGCGAAGCGGGTTGCGCTTCAGGCCGGGATATTCCTTAAGTCGATTACGAGCCTCTTTCTTCTCGTTGTAGCGAGCCGCGTGCTCGTCTGAAATGTATCCGTTGTCCTCCGGCTTCACGCTGCGGCCTTCGTATTCCTCCACGTCGCCACGTCCCAGGATCCAGTCACGTCGCAGGGCGGGAAGCCCGTTCTCCACGTTGCCGTCATAAGAGGAGTCACCCCAGGGGCCACTGGTGTCGTAAACACGGACTGGCTCATTTTCTTCGATTCGACCGCTGGGGTGTTCGGTAGTCGCCAGTTCGATTTCCCGCATCGGCACCTTAAGCTCGGGATGCAGCTTTCCATTCACATAGATTCGCTGGCTGTTGGGGAAAACATCCGCAACCGTCTTGGGTTCGGAAGGCGCTGATTCGTTGGGTGTGATCATGGCGGGTGTGTGGGTTGGAGATGAGGACAAAAAAACCGACCTGAGCTACCGGAGCTGGAGAGATCCGGGAAAGGTCGGCAAAATCTTGTGGGAATGGATGTTCATGGTGACTCCCTGCGGCAGCATTACCTGCATCAGGTTCAAAGGGTCTTGTCGTTACGACAATCTCAGCGCCCCGGGCGCACCCCCGTCAGAGTTACGTCTTCAGACTAGCGAAAGGGAGTGACCAGTCAAGGTGTTACGGGCGTACCGGGACGCTTTGAAACCAAAAGCGACACTTTTCAGAGTTGCTGATATTCGAGAACTGTCTGAAAGTTGGACAAGATTCAAAGAAGCGGCCTGTCCCGCCCGTTCTTTCCTGTGTCTCCATGAGACTCCTTGATCGTTACATCGCCAAACAAGTTTTCATCTCCGCCGTTTTCGCGGTGACGGTGATCCTTGTTATCCTGATCCTGGGCAATGTCTTCAAGGAAATCCTGAGGGAACTCGACAAGCGCCCCGATTTGAGTCTCGGCTTTGTTTTCAAGTTCATCATCCTGGTGATTCCGATTTCCCTGAGTCTCGCGATCCCTTTCTCGTTTCTCACTGCGATCCTTTTGACCTTCGGCAGGCTATCAGCTGACAGTGAGTTCATTGCCATGCGGATGTCCGGCCAGAGCATGTGGCGTATCTGTCTGCCAATCGGCGCATTAGCTCTGTTTTTCACACTGATTTGCGGCTGGTTCAACTTGTCCATCACACCGGCGGCAAAGACGGAGATGGAGGGAATGAAGGCCTCTATGATCAACATGGTGAAGCGGGAACCTCTTCTCATTTTTCCCGATCAGGTCGTGATGGAAGAGATCGACGACCATCTTCTCTACGCCAAAAAGGAGGAGGACGCGCTCTATGGGTTCCAGATGATCAAACTCGAGAAGGGTAGACCCCAGGCCCTCGTCGTTGCCCGAAAGGCTGAGGTGTCTGTCGACCTGACCAAAGCCATTCCTGAGCTCGTTTTTGACTTCACCGACTTCAATATGATGGCTAAGAGCCAGGAAGGAGACTTTATGGAGTCCACACAGCCAGTCTTCTTCGAAAGTGGCGAAATCGGGCTCGAACTTCCGGACAAGAGCAACAAGGAAGCAGCCGACAAGCCGGTCAATGTGAGCCTGCGCCGACTGATCCAGTTTGCCGGTGATGAGGACCTGGAACCGGACGAGCGTGTCACTTATCAGACCGAGCTCAGCACGCGTTTCGCGTTCTCCGTTTCCTGTATCATGTTCGGCCTGATTGGAGTCCCGCTCGGGATTACCGCACAGCGCCGGGAAAGTACGGCCGGGTTTGTGATCTCTCTCATCATAGCCGTTTCCTACTACGTCCTACTGATTATAGCGCAGATGCAGAGCGCCAACGCCTCAGCCTTTCCGCATCTTCTCGTCTGGATCCCGAACCTTCTGTGCCTGGGGCTTGGCCTGTTCCTGTTCGTTCGCCTGAGCCGCAAGTAGGGTTTTCGCTAGTCTAACTGCCTGAAAACTCGATCCGAGGGCAAATAGCCGGAAAGGCGCTCTTCAACCAAGCCGACGAGATCTGCTTCGATTTCGCGCGGATAGGTCATTTGCCCTTCGCGAAGCTCCATTTCCCGCAGAGCAAAGAGGGGATCGGTCGGATAGAGCTTCACTATCTTTTCATACATGCTCTTGGGAAAGCGCATCGGCCCCAAGGTGACCGAGTGAATCCTGTCTCCGTCCACCTCAGAAAAGATCTGATCGATCATTTCAGGATAGAGTTCCCGAAATCCGGGCCATGGCATCAGCGGATCCAGCCTCAACCCGACCATCCAACCCTGTTGAGTCAGTGACTTAACCCTGTCGAGTCGCTTTGAAAATGGTGGGGCCCCGTGCTCAATCTCCTGCGCGATCCGATGGGGTGTCATCGTGAACGCAGTGATGATATTCGGAACCGGGTCATGACCGGACAACATCGACGTATTGACGCTTTTGGTGCGCAACTCGAGCCATTTGTCAGGACGCCCGGCGAAGAATGGAACAAACCTTTCGGCAAAACCGGTTACGGACTCCATCGCCAGGGAATCGCAGTCGTAGCCCGAAAAATAGCAGGCAGGCCCATCGGAAGCGGTTTGATGCTCTTCAATGGCCGACTCAAAGTCTTCAAAGTTCACGAAATAGACATAGTTCGCAGATCGATACATCCCCTGGAGAAAGCAATAACGGCAATCGTAGAGACAATTGAGCATGTGGCTGAAATAGTAATTTTCAGCCGCACCGATCGAATAACCCTCCGGCGCAGGCAGAACCAGGTTTCCGTGTTTCTTCGCCAGGATCAGACCGGGGCGTTGTTTCTGAAGCCTGAAATTCTGTGCCGCCCGATTGAAGACCTCGCCGTAGCGTTCGCACTCGATGATCTCCGCGCGGGGAAATCTATCGAGCACTTCCAGCGTTCTCGGATGATCCCGGATCGCATTCTCTATGTAGATTGCGTGCATTCGTTGCCTTCCTCAGGTCGCCAGGTCCACGACCTGGTTGTATACCCAGAACAAGAATGCCGTGAAAAAGATCCAGGTCAAAATATTGAGGATAAGCACGAGGCCGACGGACCCGAAAACGATGAAGAACGGTCCCCAGCCACCCGAAGCTTCTTCTCCATGCTCACTTTCCAGGTAAGTGTTTAGAAGTTGATAGTTCCTGGTGTTCGATTTGAACCAAACAGAAAACAAATCACCGGCAAAGGGAACCACTCCAACGATGGCATTGAGCAGCATATTGCCGCTCATCTTCAGCAGAGTCCTGACAGGAAGACCCTTCTTTCCCGCATCACCCAGAATTGTCGCTCCGATAATCGTAGCAACCGTCTCGCCTCCGTAAGGAAACAGCCCCAGAATCGGATCGAGGCCAAACGAGATCTTCGTGCCCGGGACCTGGATGCATTCATCAAGGGCCCAGGATACCTTTCGCGAGAGCCCAGCACCCACGGAGTCACTGGATTCAGTGCTCCCGCTCTCAGCAGTTTCCTCAAGCTCACCTTTTTCGGGCTCAGCTGAAGAAGATGGTAACTCAGTTTCCTGCATCCTTTAGGTCAAAGGAGGAGGAGAATCGCCGGGAACACCCGGAGCCGGCGCGGGCTCACTACCTCCGGAGCGACGGATCAAAACAAAGAGAGCCACGATCAAGCCCACCGTAACCACGAGTATGGTGATACCCAGAACCGGCCGGTAGAAAATCCACGCGATCGCCACCACGAGCGTCCAGACGATGCCAGCAAGGACGAAGCCGAGAATGGAAGTTCCGACGCCGACCAGCTTGCCGAGGAACGGAAGGATACTGGCCAAAACCGCGATTGGTCGGAGAATCAAACCGAATCCTACTGCGAGCAGGATGAAACCAATAACCCTAATGATCCAGGTCATCGATTTGTTGCGAGCTCGGGCCATTTCAAACATATCCTCTGCCGCAACAATACCCCGTTCGAGAAGCTCAACGGTAGTACCGTTCTTCGTTTGAAAAGGCACCAGCGTGCTCTGACTCTGCTGAGCTACCACGCTGATCGGACCCGGTTTTGTGACGGTGAAGCCTACCCGGATATCGCCGATTGCCGGAGATGATGGGTTGTTTCCGATATAGACGTTACCATCGACGACTTGCGCCGATTGCTTTACGGCTTCCTCAGCATTCTTAAGTCCGGTCACCGGAAGCTTTTCGCCACCGCTGATCATGGAGATGAGAAATTCGGGCAAATCGAAAGCCCCTAGAGTCACTGCCTTTGCCTGAAAGGTATTGGATTGATAGGGGAACTTACCGGGATTCTGATGATCCTTGGTAACCTTGAATTGAGAGGAGTCGACCGGACCGTTTCTCCATTCCTGCGAGTAACTGTAACTCTTGGTTGTTTCAGAGCCGCCGCCGACCTTGTCTTTCGTCTCAGTTTGGACACTCTCAACCCATTGGAACATTTCCACGGAACGGTGAATCTTGATGGCTTCTGCTTCGATACCGAATTCAGGATCCTTCAGAGAGCCGCCAGTGACTGCCTCTCCGGAAAGATGAACCAGTTTCCCCTCAAGAGCAGGATCCACCTTGGATGAATCCCCGTTCACAAATGCGGCTGCGCCTTCCTTGAGATCCTGGTATCGACGCACGGCGCGTCCTTCATTCCAAAACAGGGTAACGCAAGAGAGAGCCACGAGAACGAATCCGAAGATTGCGCCACTGAGGGAGTCCTTTCCCTTCGAGCCAAATCCCTGACGGGTCACTTCAACTAAATCGGCCATGTCGATGTTTTAACAGACATGCCAATTCACCGCAACAGGCGAAACCGGCACAATGCGCCAGCGGGGATCACTCAAGCTTTGGAGTTCGGTCAGGACAAGACTGACGTCTTGATATCCATCAGCATCTGAGCATTGGATGGATAACGCTCGAGACAGCGGAGCAACCATTCCATCGCGTCAATTTGCTTGTAGCCGCTCAATCCGCGACGAATCACATAGATCTTCTCGAGAACATGGGGAGGCAAAAGCAACTCTTCACGGCGTGTGCCCGACTTGTGGATATCAACTGCGGGATAGACATAGTTTTGAGCAATCTGGCGGTCGAGAACCAGTTCCATATTACCCGTCCCTTTGAATTCCTGGAAGATTGCCTCATCAGCCTTGCTGTTCGTCTGAATCAACGCTGTGGCGATGATAGTGAGAGATCCGGCCTCGCGAGTGTTACGGGCCGCAGCAAAGATTCGGCGGGGGACCTCAAGTGCTCCCACGACAAGTCCGCCACTGGCCGTTCCTCGTTTTCCGCTTCGCATCTGCGAGTTGAAGGCCCGAGCGAGCCGGGTGATGGAATCCATCAGGATGAAAACATGCTCGCCGGCTTCAACGAGTCGCTTGGCACGCTCAATAGCGAGCAAAGCGATCCGGGTGTGATCTTTGCCGTCGCTGTCGTTGGAGCTTGAGAAGACCTCAATGTCAGGGAAGGAACGCTGGAAGTCAGTCACTTCTTCCGGTCGCTCGTCGACAAGCAGGACCATGAGGTGAATCTCTTCGTCGTAGTTTTCGATAATGCCCTCTGCAATATGATGCAGCAGGGTGGTTTTACCGGTGCGAGGAGGTGCCACAATCAAACCGCGCTGCCCGCGTCCGATCGGGGCAATCAGGTCAATGACGCGAGTCGTTGCCCGTGTAGCGGAAGTCTCGAGAGTCAGCTTCTTGTCAGGATTGATCGCGGTCAGCTCCTCGAAATAGGGAAGATTCTGGTATTCTTCCGGAGGGTGACCGTTAATTTCGAGCAACTCAATCAGCTGAGGACCGCGGAGACCTTGCTTGGAGACACACTTGACCATCAGGCCGTCGCGAAGACCGAAGATGCGAACCACTTCGGGAGTAATGAAAACGTCTTTCGGCGACTGCTGGAAATTTCGTCCTTTTTCGCGAAGGAAACCGAAGCCCTTCGGAGAGATCTCTACAATGCCTTCCGATTCAATCGCAGGAGCTGCTTCCAGGGCAGCTGCCTCACGGGCACGCTCTTTCTCCTTTCGTTCGAGGTAACGCTGCTTGCGAGTCTTTCGTGGCTTCTCTTCACCACCTTCTTCGCCCTCAGGCTTCTCTCCATCGGAGGCTTCACCATCCTGTTCACTATCAGCCCCTTTGTCACCGCGGCGATTGCGGGAACGGCGACGACGCTCACCGGAACGCTTGCGCTTCGGTCGGCGCTCGCCTTTTTCGCCCGAATCCCTGGCATCGCTGGATTCTGATTCCGCTTTATCCTTATTCTCGGGCGCCTTTCCCTCGCTCTCAGCACTAGCTTCTGAGGATTTCTCTTCGGACTTGGGTTCGGCGGGAGATTCAGCAGGATCTTCGGATTTCTTTTTCACCGGAGCTTCAGGTGCTACCGCTTCGGCGGACGGCTTCTTCTCTTCGGCGGTAGCTTCCGCAGATTGAGCTTCCTCAATGGGATCGGACTGGCTCATGGATAATTTAGGAGGGAACAGGGAAAGGTTAAAAATAGCGACAGGGGCTCAGCTAGCCCAAAGCAACCGAAAGAAACTATCGACATCGCGGCGGCGGCGAATGCGGTCGCAGGCAAAAAGGGAGTCTTGGAATGCCAATTCAATGGCAAATGCTGTAACGCGAAAAGGCATACGGGCCCTTGGCAAGGTAGTATTCGTGGTTCCTGACAGTTAAGATGTCTGAGCTAAGAAGACAGAACGAAGCCGGTTGCTAGCTCGAAATTCGAAACTGAGTGCCCCTTAATTGGGTGAGAGGTGGCCCGCGCCTGAATTCGAGAGTGATTTTTCTCTGGCGGGCTCCCAGCCTGGAAAGGGTCAGGGACTCTCTGAGTTTGGCCCTCGATGGTAACTACCGCAAGTGATTTTTTGTCATGGGCCCTCAAAAGGAAAAACGCTCGAAAGGATCCGCCTGGGATCTGATTACAAACGACACGACCTGATTATCCGGCTTCGACAAAACGGAAGGCAACGTCCCATAAAGTTCGATTCCGGACCGAATCTAGAATTCGTAAATTTAACCTATAAAACACTCATCTATAAAGTGTTACCTACATCATCAATGTAGGATTCAACGGATTCACGAACCGTTCCCGCAACATCTCCGTAAACCGTCGCAAAAGGAGGAACAAACCAAGGATAGGCACCGATAACATCATGAATCACCCGGATCTGCCCGCCGCATTTCTTCCCTGAGCCAATTCCAATCGTCGGAATTGAGAGTTTTTCTGTAATTTCAGTGGCGACATCGGCCACCATGCTCTCCAGAACAATAGCAAAAGCACCGGCTTCCTCGAGCGCTTCAGCAGCTGCAATTAGAGTAGAAGCTTCGTCATCACTCTTTCCCTTCTTTCGATAGCCACCTTCCTCGCGTACGCGCTGCGGAAGCATCCCGATGTGAGCACAGACAGCAATACCCTCCTCGCGAAGTCGCTCGAGTTTCGGAATCTGGCGCAATCCGCCCTCCAGTTTGACCGCATCGGCACCAGCAGCCATGAGGCGGCGGGAACTCTCCAGGGTCATTTCCGGATCATCATAGGTCGCGTAGGGCAAATCCGAAACAATGACCGCATTCTTCACACCTCGACGAACCATCTCGGTGTGATAGACCATGTGATCGAGCGTCACCGAAGTGGTGTCTTCGTTCCCGGCAACAACCATCCCGAGCGAATCTCCCACGAGTATCATTTGGACACCCGCCTCATCACAGAGACGAGCAGTCGGGTAATCGTAAGCCGTGATTGCCGTGACAGGCTCACTTAGACGAGACCGAAGGGAAGCAGGGGAAGGGAAGGGCATTTTGAGTTCGCCAGCAAGTTCAGGAGGCGCGGCCTAACTATTGATGTCGGTTACGTCTCAGGAAAGGGCAAAATTGTTTATAAAAATATTGATAAATTATAAATTTTATAATAAAATTTTATCACACGAAACTTTCCCTCAAGAGGAGTGAGCGGAGTCATTCGCTGACAACTCTGGAATTCGACCTCCCGAAACACAGGTTGAGTTCCGGTCTCCACTTGAGACACACAACACCTTTCCCACAGACAGACAACAATGCTCACTTACGCGCCAAGCGCATCAGTGCAGCCGTGGCTTGCCGCCCCGGCATCAGAGAACTCCGGTTCGAGCCCGAACGTGCTGTGCCAACAGCGCTACGATGAATCCCGTAAACCCAAGCGCAGACCTATCAGTCGCAGGAGGATTCGTCCGATTGGAATTCCAAGCCGCGTCATCATCCCGGGCCAACCAACTGAGTATCAGGCGTCCGGATTTCAATGGCTGCAGCTAACCATGGGATAACTAGCTTTGTCCGAAAGGACATTGGTGAAGAGATGGATAACGAGGCGGAGTCGAGAGGCTCCGCCTCCGTTTTTTTTCGGCCCCTCAGCCTTTCGAAGCACGACGCCGACCACACCCCGCGACCAACAGAGTGATCTCTCCCTTAATCGAAGGGAGCGCCTCGAATTCCTCGAAAACCGCTTCGGCTGAGCCTCGGTGAAAGGTCTCGAACTTCTTGGTCAGCTCGCGCGCGACGCAGACGCTTCTGTCAGGTGCCAGAGCACGCAGGGCGTCTAAGGATTTGAGAATTCGATAGGGGGATTCAAAGAAAATAGACGTCCCGGTCCTTTCGAGAGCGGCTTCGAGCTCCCTGGACCGCTTGCCGCTCTTTACCGGCAGAAAACCGCCAAAGTAAAAGGAATCCGTGGGCAAACCGGAGCCGGCCAGCGCAGTCATGACGGCCGACGGGCCCGGGATCACCTCAACCCGGACACCAGCCTCAACGCAGGCATTCACGAGGCGGTAGCCTGGATCTGAGATCGTAGGCATTCCCGCATCAGAGAGATAAGCAATTGTTTCTCCTGTGGCAGCGCGATTCGCCAAAGACTGGGCACGCCGTCCTTCATTATGATCATGCAGCGCTACAAGCTCCTTTTCGCCGATCTCCAGGTGCCTGAGTAATCGGACGGAATGCCTCGTGTCTTCACAGGCGATCACATCAGCCGCCTTAAGGCATTCAACAGCCCTGTAGGTAATATCTCCGAGATTGCCGATTGGCGAACCAATGAGTTGAACGGAACCAGAAGATCTATCTGGCATTGCAGCCGACCGTTTAGAGATTACCAGCCGTTCGCCAGCTGACCAACCAACTTCGAGGCAGCATCCTGTGCTGCAACAGAGAGGGCATTGCGCTCTCCAACCTGAAAACTCGGATCCACAAACTGAATCGTAGTTCCAATGACCCGGCCCTGAGGCGCTAGAATTGCCGGATCATTTTCGACGCGCTTGTCCTTGGAGCTCTCTGCTTCTGGAATCGTGGATCGAATGACTTCACCTGTATTGGGATCCTCGAGATGGAATTCCACATATAGCTGCATACGCAGCTCCTGGGATTCCAGTGTGTCCGTCCGGGCCGCACGCAGCTGCGTCTTGCGAATTTGGGTAATTCTTCCCACAAGAACCGCATCTGAATTCCTGCGATTGCTGATGCGATAAGTGCCGTCCGCCTGAATCTCCTTGATCACCGCATTGGTAACGAGACTTGAAAGGCGGGGCTCCAGAGTATCGTTTTTGAAAATAGGAACGTGGAGATTGTTAATTCCAGCATAAACCGATGGTTTCACGTCACCAAGCTCGTAGCCGGCGCATCCGGAGAGCATGACAGCAGCAACGGTGGCAAGGAATAGCGAAGAAATCAGTCGGTTCATCTGGGCTGAGTTCGATTATTCGGATCCCGCAACGGTCTCCAGTAAACGAACTGCTCTGAAATTATTAGGAAAGGCGGAAAAAACAAGCAGTATCGCCAAGGGAATCTACCCGAGAACCCAGACCGCGTCTAACGATTCCAATAATCAGGAATCTGCCTCAGCGGCAGGCAAAGGAAGCACTTCGTCATCTGAAGTGCGCATCTCAACTGATTCCTTTTTCAGCGGATTGGCCCCGAAGAAACTGGCTTTCTTCTCGACTGACACCGGAGCGTTGTCGAGAGCGTTGAGCCGCTCCTGAGCCTTCGCGGCCCATGGAGTGTTCGGATTTTTAACAACTTCCCGGTAATAGACCCGGGCAGACTCCGGCTTGCCGCTCTTTTCGTAGAATCGCCCCGTATTAAAGAGTTTTTCCATGGATCGGGCCTCAATATCGTCAAGCCCGGAGCGAATCTCAGCGGCGCGCTGGTCATTCGGATTGGTATTCACGAAGTCGAGTCCCGCCTCACGCTGAGCGCGATCTACGTTCGGGCTGTTGGAAATCTCGGCAGTAACACCGCGAATCTTGAAGATCTCATACTGCGCTTCCGTCGCATAAGAAGTCGAGGGATAGGTGTTCACGACTTTCTGGTAAAAGGATTCCGCGGAAACCCTGTCTTCCTGCTCAAGATGAATCTCTGCAATATTCAGCATCGACTTGGGCGCCAACTCGGACTGAGGCACGGAACTGGCCACTTGATCGAACATCTCGATCAGCTTGGAGGGCTGGATAGAAGCCCCGATGCCAAGAAATCCTTTTCTCTCGTTGCTTCTCATATTCTCAGCGATCTCAAACTGGCGCTGCACTGATTCATTGAAATGGTTGGTATTGCGAAACTTGGTGATCAAATCCTGGTAGGCTTCAAAAGCTTTCCGGGAATCTCCGGTCAAATCCAGCATATTTGCGTAGCGGAACTGAGCTTCAGCCGCCGCATCTGTCCGGGGATAGGATTTCACGATCGAACGGTAGGCATCACGAGCTTGCTTCGATTTCCCCGAATTCTCGTAGGACATCGCTTTATCCAGCTTTGACTGAGCGGTGCCTTGCTGAGTCGCATATTCTTCGGCGCCGACTCGTTCCTCGCTCTTTTTGTTAAACAGATCGCCGAAGGAAAACTGCGCCTCGGCAGTCGACAGGGAAAGCACCGCGCTGGCGCACAGGAAAAACGGGATTTTTCGGATCATGGCAAAAACAAGGCCAAACGTTAACGGGCCAATGGTAAACGAACTGACGCATCCTTCAATACGGAATTGATACGGAAGATTCCGTCGGAACTTTCTGAGAAAGCCGAAATATTGGCAACGGGCGAATACTTCGGTCTCGGTAGATTCCATGTGGAACATCCGGCGTCGCTTAATCACTCAGAAACATAGACGAACCAAGGAACGATCTATTAGAGGGTTTACCAACCTCGAAAACACCGTGTTATGGGCCTCTTTTGTATAACTTCCAACAATATATGTAATATAAAATACCAAACCATGGCACCTTCGCCCTAAATCCCCTGTTCTACTGACGGCCGAAACTGCAACAGAAAACGCCCAGTCTCATTAGTGCTGGCTATTCATCTATTCTTGATTACTTTTATCATTCCGCGCCTTGTCCAGGGTTTGAACCAGACCGGGCTTCGGGATTTCCCGACGAAAGCACTGAATGACCACAATCGATCTTCTACCTCTGGTAGCTGATATTTCTCCCGAGCCAGCGCTCGCAGCTTTATTCCATTCCTGGGATTCCTGGATTCAGGTCGTCATTCTGCTGGCCTTAATTCTCGTCAACGCGTTCCTCGTCGCCGCTGACGTGTCCCTGAGCCGGGTTCATACCTCACAACTGGAAGAAGCTGCTGAAGCCGGCAAACCTGGTGCCTCCCTGACTCTTAAGCTTCTAAAGAACTCCGGAATCTACTCCGCCGCCTGCCAAATCGGAATTACGGCATCCAGCATTGTCCTCGGTGCGCTTGGTGAACCAATGATTTCCAGTTGGTTATATCCCTTGCTGAGCCCTCTGGGCGTCAATTTGGTCGCCACGCAGATAATTTCCTTCGTCCTGGCCGTCTCCATTTTGACGTTCTTGAGCCTGGTTATAGGAGAATTGCTTCCTAAAGCGCTCGGAACCCAGCGCCCCGTCGGCACGGCATTAGCCTCCAGCCAACCCCTTCGAGCTTTCTACATCATCGTCGCGATTCCCGTCTGGATCGTCGAAAAGCTCTCGAACTTGATCCTGAAGCTTGTTTTCCGACTCGAGCCAGTCGACTTCGCTCAAATCGACCACACTGCGGACGAATTACGCTATCTGGTTGAGGAAACCGGGCGCGCTCAAGAAGTTACGCAAACAGAGCAAGAAATACTTACTAATACACTGGAATTAAATGACTTATGCGTTCGCGACATTCTCACTCCGCGCAGTGAAGTCATCGTTTTGGATGTACATCGCACATTTCGTGAAAATCTGGATATCGCGCTCGAATCCAAGCACACTCGATTCCCTCTGGTCGACAATCACCTCGATAAAACCCTCGGATTGATCCATATCAAGGACCTGCTGCGCGAGATGCAGCGCGAATCGATGAACCTGTTTGCCGCCAAACGCGATCTCATCCGGGTTTCCGAGAAGCTACCTCTCGATGAGATGCTCAAGGTGTTTCTCAGCAAGCGTGCCCATATTGCGCTGGTGGTCGATGAATTTGGAGGTTCAGTCGGACTTGTGATGCTCGACGACGTCCTCGACCAGGTCGTCGGAGAAATTCACGACGAATTTGACGATGAAGAGGTTCCCGGCATCGAAATCATCGATGAGGACTCGTTTGTCGTTGAAGGCGGTTATCCGCTCCACGAGCTCGAAGATCACGTCGAGCACCTCGATCTCGAAGACCGGGACGTCAGCACCGTCGGCGGTTACCTCACCAGTCTGATCGGTCGCATCCCGGAATCTGGAGAAATCATCGAGTTAGAAGGCTTCAGGGCCACGATTCTTCAGGCTGACGAGCGAACTGTCAGGCAAGTTCAATTTCTGCGTGTCGAACCCGAAGAGATTGAAGCCGGTGTGTTTGAGAGCTCTAATGAGAACGACCTGGCCTAACCCGGTTCGGGATAAAACTCCCTGGGTCACTTTCCCGCCAGTTTGAGGGAATAGAGTAATCTGCAGGAACCAAGGAGTCACTATCCTCCATTCGAAGATCTGGCTTCTAGGCAATGGGACGTTTTCCGCCTCTGCTTTATAGACTCCGAGCCCGCGTCCATCGGTTGACAAAGCAATAGCGGAATCTTTCTTTCCAGAGACTTGATGGAGAACAATCCCCTCACGAATCCACCGGAGCGATCTCCGAACACGCCAAACGAATGGGGTATCATCGTGATTATCTCGCTGTTCTTCGGGCTGTTCATCGCCCTGGAAGTGTTTTCCGACTTCAGTCCTGCTAAACTGAGCGTTCCTTTCTTCCTCGCCTCGTGGATCCTGTTGCTGGTGATACACGAAGGTGGTCACGCTCTTGTCGCGAAAGCGATGGGATGGCACGTGGCCCAAATCGTGATCGGCTCCGGCAAAAGACGGGGCGGCTTCACGCTTGGTCGCACCCAAATCGAGTTTCGCAGTATCCCCCTGTCGGGATTCGTTATTCCACTGCAGACCGACAATATTGCCCCGAGACTAAAGCATTTCTGCATCTACGCCGCGGGACCTGGCATTGAACTACTGCTGGCTGCCATTATCGTCGCCTTGCTCGGACCGGACACACTGCTACAGCGAACCGGGGACATCTCTACGATCGCTGCACAAAGCTTTATCATCGCCGCATTGTTAGGCTCGTTCATCAACTTGCTGCCGTTTTCGTTTGTCAGCGGAGGCCAGCGTTCCTGGTCTGATGGACTCGGAATGATTCTGTGCTGGCGCTTGCCTGAGAATCCAGACATCGCAGACCCGGATCGGAAATCGAAAAGCTGATCAAGCTTTTCGGCCTGCGAACGGGTGCGTTACCTGCTCAACAACACCCATGACATTCTCCCAGCGACGAATGATCAAATCGGCGAGATACATGACGAGCAATGCCATCAGGATCAGCGGCCACAACTCAACATACTTGGCGACTTCTGTGCCGGACAATTCCAGGGGCTCGTCGACCGATTCAAGAAAATTACCTCCACTTAGGCTGGCTACAGACCTCAACTTCTCCTCATCAACCTTTCCCGTCGCAACCTCACTTGAGGGATTAAACACATAACCTGCCGAAACCAGTTGAGCTCCTGAACGGGCTCGCACGAGGTAAACACCCGGATCATCGGGGCGAAAACTGCCTTCATACCAGCCTGGACCTTCCTGTTCCAAATCGACTCTGGCCACTTCATCCATTCCGGATCCCAGCGCCGAGGCGGACACATAAAAGACATCGGCGGTGACAGTGGCACCGTTCTTTCTAGAGGCAGCGTCTTCGATCAAGTCGACCACCATTGAGATCTCATCTCCCTTCTCTTCCAGTCTCAGGTCCATGTTGAGGCCCTGAGGTGGGCGCGCAGACTCCCGCAGAATCTGTGACCAAAGACGACCGTAACCCTCCCAATCCGCTACCCACAAGGCGGCCCACCGTGACTTGCAGTCTGAAGTGAATGCCGTCACTTTTCCAAGTCCAAACCGCCAGTGCGCGAGGAGAGGATCTCCCTTGTCTGTTACCAGCGGCACCTGGGCTGTTGCCCGGCGGTTTGTTTTGACATATCCCAGCAAAGGAGGCGTGCTCGCTTCATCCCATTCCCGCAGCATCGGATGAGGTTCCGCCAACTTAGGTTCAAATGCCTCCTCACGAATCATTCGCCCCGTGTGCGTCATTGTATCCTGAGTGAAGATTCGAGTGATAGCCGTTGGATCCATCGTCACGTAACTCTGCCCCCCACCAGCTGCCGCGATCGCCTGCAACAAACCAATCTGTGCCCCCGAACCAACCGCGACCGTTGAGATAGTAATCCCCTCAGCATGACATTGAGATGCCAGCGTCTGGTAGCCCTGACCGGAAGTCTGGCCATCGGTCAGGACGATCATATGGCGAATCTTTGCCTTCACGTCGTTGAGCGCCTCCCGGGCCATCGCCATTCCCGGGTAGATGTTGGTCCCTCCCCCTGAGCCAAGAAGCGCGATCTGATTGGCGATTGCACTGGTCGAAGTGACTTTCGTCATCGGGACAATTTCATGAACCTGCGAATCAAATGCGTAAACACCGATGTAGTCATCCGGCGAAAGCAGTTCCGCTGTCGCAATGGCCGCCGATTTACAAATCTCAATTTTCTGTCCTGACATGGATCCTGATCGATCTATGACCAGGGCCAGGGCTGATGATTGCATCTCTTCCTGATCGGGGGCTTTCAACTTCACAGGCAGGATCTCTTCGATCGGAGTCCTGTAGTAGCCCCCAACACCAAACGAATTCATACCCCCGATCATCACAAAGCCACCACCAAGGTTCTCGACATAGTCCCGGATCGCATCCATACGCGCATCACCAAGGCGATGAGCGGCGATATCGGAAAGTATGATCCCGTCGTATCCTGCCAACTGTTGCAGCGAACCCGGCAAGCCTTCAGGAGATCGAACATCGAGCCGAATCCCTTCACGCAACATCGCGTCGGAGAGATAGCGGCTCTCTCCTTCTTCACCTTCCACATAAAGAAACAGCGGCTTGCCTCTTACATCGACAATGGCGAGGGCTTCATTGTTTTCCGGAATTGAATCGCGCCCTTCAAAACCCTCCACGACAACCCGGTAATTGTAGATATTGCGTTTCTCCGGAGAACGCGTGAACTCAACTTCGTGGACTCCTCCCGCCTCGATATCAAGAGTCTCTGCGTCTACTTCGACTCCATTTTCAAACAGTCGAATTCGCCCGGATCCTGACAGGGAACTCTCGATCGTCGCACTGAGTGAAAGTGTTGCCCCTTCGTTCAATCTCGATTGTGAACTTTCCAACCGCGTGACCCTGACATCCGGCTGAATATCCCCCGCAACCCCCAAGGCATGCAGCTTAATGCCAGACAGAGACGCTTCTTTTGCTGCCCCTATCATATCACCAGCTGTTTCCACCCCGTCACCAACCAATACAACGTGGCGTGCCGCGCCCCCGGGGAAGAGCCCGCTTGCGAGTTGAATGGCCTTCTCGTAGTCCGTCCCCGAACCGATCAGGTCAGCGATCTCCCGTTGTGATTCGGGATCCAGCTCAATCTGACCCGCCTCGGGGTAACGAACCAACCTTGGTTCACTGCCTGCTGCAACAATACCAACGGAAGTGCTGCGAGGAAGGGACGCCTGAATTTTCGCAGCGGCTTCGTATTCCCTGGATATCCCGTCAATCCCCTCACTCCGACTGTGATCGAGCACGAAAATGACTGCCTGGTGATTGGACTGAATCATCCGCGCCGGCGAAGCAATTGCCAGGAGTGCCAGTATTATCATCAATGCACGGGTCACGAGAAGTCCGCGGCGGCGTCCCGTGTGCATGGGGTGACGTGACCGGCGATCGACCCACAAGAGGATTGCAATCGCCGGTATCGCAAGGAAAAGGACCTGTGGCAGCAACCAATCCATCTCAATAAACAGCAAAACGGTGCAACAACCAGTATTCGCCTAACAGAATTAAAAGCAGGATACACAGCAACCAGCTCTTCAAAGTGGCTCCACCTGAAGCGCCGGCAGAAAAGTAACTCCCACCCTCAACGTCCTCACGCGCGCGCAGATTGCTTTCATTTGAAGATAAAAGAAAGGAGCCACCTTTCTGACCTGAATCCGTTTCCCAGAATCCAGCCCTATCCATCAGGAGGAGGTCGGACCGAAGCGGAATCTCACGACCTTTCCCGGAGTCACTCCCCGCTTCCACCCAGGTCACGGTTGAACCTTCGACCTCCACCAGTTCTCCGGTGGAGTGCAGTGAGAGTGCTGCTTTTTCGCTAGCTTTCTCGACGCTCCAGAGAAGGGCATTTCCCATCAGGAGCGGAAATGAAGCCGTCAAAGGAAGACGCTCTGAAAGCCCCGGCGAAAATCCCATGATAACGAGACGCTGCCCCTTCACTTCACCGGCGGCGAGAACTGTTTCGTTGCCCGCCAACCAGAGCGGCTCCAAGGTGCCCGCCGCATCAAACAGAGCTGTCTGGGTAACAGCCACACGGTTGGAGGACACCCGATAGAGTAAAGGATGTTCTTCATTCCCCACTCTCACCTCATCATAGGGAACCGGGGAATTCAGACGTTGTGCCAGCACCGGACCTGACGCCCCCGGAGGATTGATCACGATTGCCGGGATCTCTTCGGGCCACTTGTCCGGAAGCCAGCCATCGAAGATCACGGCGTCCACCTCCTCAGACAAGGGCCAGGCGTCAGGATCACCTTTGAGCAGTTCAAAACGGCCGGACTCCTGAATTGATGCCAAGGCCAGGCGCGTGTACGGGTCCTCCGACTCCGAATGGCGAATCCAGGCCGCAAGGACCGGCCGAGCCTCTGGAAGTGGAACGACAACTTCGTTATCGAGAAGGAACTTGTCCCCTTCGCTTTGTAATTCCACCTTCAGAATCTGGCGGCTCACTCCATTCACCCGAAAGGAAAGCCCAACCCGATCACCCGGAGCCAGGTCCACATCGCGATACTGACTCGGCACCCCTCCTACTGAGAGCGCGACACGCACCGTTTTCTCTTCCGCTGCAGCCTCATTGAGTGCGACTTGCACATAGGCTTCGTAAATTGAGTACTGCAGCGGTGCCGGCCTAAGCTGAAACCCGGTGATCCCGGGATTACTGACTTCGCTGAGGGCTACGTCCAGTTGTTGCAATGAAAGCTCTTCATTCAGCCCTTCTTCCTCAAACGGTCGATCGCTGGTATGCCAGATCAACGACGGTGGCTCCAGTCCCGCGAGTAACGCCGCTGCCTCCAAGCCTTCCTCCTGGCTGGCGGCAATCGGACGGACGGTGACTCCATCAAGTCGGGAAATCAATTCTCTTCGACTTTCGGTTCGTGGCTGAACCACCTCCGGGCGTGCATCATAAGTGACGAGTGATACTCCGATCTCTTCAGGCACCCGCTCAAGTCTCGAACGAATGCGCCTCTTCGCTTCATCGAGTCGAGTCTCTCCGGAGTCATCTCGTACCCCCATCGACGCCGAACGATCGAGCAAAATCACAATGGAACGAACATCCTCGGAATCGTCCTGATTCGGCAGCAACCGCGCGAGGACAAACACCGGAAGCGCCAACATGAGGAGCGTCAGGAGAAATGAAGCCAGTTTCTTCAATCGCCGCAGCCATGCCGATTCCTGGTGTTCCTGTGCCAGGGTTTTGAAGAATACCAAGGTTGAGACTTCGAAGGTCCGGGACTTTCGACGAAACAGGTACAGCGCAATCGGAATCACCGAAAGCCCGAGCAGCCAAAGAAACTGTGGAGAAAGGAACTGCATCCGCTCAGGAAATCATGAAGCCCCGGCGCCAAGGGCTGAGCCCCGGGAAAGGAGATCGAGAAACAAATCATCAAACGGGTAGTCAGTCCGCCATCGCTGGTAGTCGATGTGCCGTCCCTGGCATTCTTTCTCGATACCCTCGAGGAATTCGTTGTAACACGCCCGGTAGCGCTTGCGGTCGCGCGGAGTGAACCAGAGTCGACGTTGCTCACCCGTCTCGACGTCGAGCAACTCTATCTCACCATCAAGATCCGGATCCTCTTCCCAGGGATGGTGAACGTGCAGGAAATGAACTTCCCCCGGCCACAGGCTGGCATGCTTGATGGAACTGACTGCCTCATCAATCTCACGTCCGTAAAGGTCGGAAATCACGAAGATAATCCCGTAGCGCCGGCGGCTGGGCCTGAAATCCTGAAAGGCCTGATCCAGGTTTGTCTTTCCTTCAAAATTCAACCCACCGACAAAATCGAGGACCCGCTGGAGACTGCTCTGCCCTTTCAACGGCGCCATCGGGTCAGACACAGATTCACCAATCGAATAGAGGCTGACCCGGTGATGCCCCACCAGACCCATATAACCGAGAGCGACGGCAAGCTTTTGAGCCGTCAGCCGCTTTTCCGGAAAGGGCTGGTTCATCGACGCACTGGTATCGACGACAATGTGGACATGAAACTCCTGAATCTCCTCATACAGCCGAATGAAGAGCCGATCGAGGCGGGCATAGAGCTGCCAGTCGATCGCCCGGTAATCATCCCGAGGCGTGTAGTGACGGAATCCTTTGAATTCACGGGTGAATCCCGTCGCAGGCGTCGATTGAATCCCCTTCCTCCGAAGCTGCTTGCGCTTCTTCAAGCGAAGGAACATCGCCCTCAATCGATCCAGGAACTCTGGATCAAACAACTCTTCATTGGAAGTGGACGGCCCGGAATCTCCCATAAGCTACTCGATCTCGGGGCTCCCTTCTGAAGTTGACTCCTGTTCCGCCGCCGCACTCGCTGGCCCGAGGCAGATAAGCACCCGCTCCTGGAAAGATGTCAGGTAGGAATCACTTTCGATGACGTCCGTCAGGGGGCGGCAAACCAATGAAGCGCGCGGCCCACTGGTGATGACTCTTCCTTTCCAGGTGAGGAATCCTTCACCTCCCTGTTCGGGAATCCCAATGCCGGCAGCGCTGAGATAGCTGACAACGTCTTCACCCCAGTTGGACTGGCCGACCACCTTACCTGAAAGCGCATTGATCACTTTAAAACCACGCTCTCCCTTCACGACAATCTGATTCCCCGCATACAGCGCGCGGATCGATGCCGCATCACCCAGATCCAATACTTCAACGGCGTATGTTCGATTCCTCGTAAAATCCGTGTGATAGAGGTAGCCATCTTCAACAAACCACCCGTGGGCACCGTTCTCACCAAGGAAGGCGCCGGACCCGGCCAACTGATCACTTCCCACCGGAATATCAGTCGGGATCTTTCGAATTATGGCACCATGCCCGAGCCAGAGAGAACTGCTGCCAAGGTGTGCAAAAGCAGGCTCTGAAGATTCACTCCGCCGATGAGCCCAATAGGCCGCAGGGCTAATGATGGCGCCTACATTCCGCGATTCGAAGAAGAGTGACGAAGACAGCAACGAGGTTGAACTTACCACATCGAACACTTCCACGTCCGGTGAGGGAGGTTCGACCAACGCTTCCGGATCTTCGACTGAAACGGCTTCTTCTTCGCCGCGATAGCGCTTCAATTCGACCGGTAAAAGAGCAAGGTCGCCGGGATCCAGATTCCAGATTCTCTTGCCGCTTTCCGCTTCGAGGATCTCCGCCTTCTGCCCGTATAGAAGAACCCGCCCATTCGCTATCTGAGCTCCGGAATTCAGCGTATCTACCCCGACAACATCCGCCTGGGCGATTGAAACGTCTTCATGCAGCCACCTCAGCTTTCCGCCTCCAAGATCATAACCGGCTGCCGATTGGGTATGCGGTCGAAAAACAACGACCAACTCTTCGGATACCGTCAGAATATCAGCTTTACCCATGGAGGGTTCTTCCCGCCCCCCGGAAAAGGGAAGCTCAGCTGACCACACGGGCGATCCGTCCTTGGTGGAGTAACATTTCAACCTGCCCTCCTCTACGAGAAAAAAGCGTGCCCCGCGTGCCGCGAATCCCTGAACAACTCGTGCCCTGTCCCCCGAGGCGACCGAGATATTCTCTCCCTGCCGCATGGGTGAGTCACCAAATGAGCCGGGACGCCCTCTCCGGCTTCCCCGGGCGGAAGTAGCTTCCTTTTGCCACAGAAGTCGACCGTCATTACTGTCGATTCCAAACACGGTATTAACATCGTCGACGACGAGAACGCGCCCGTTCCCCTTCCAGAAAGTACGAATTCGCATTCCTTCGGGAACTTCAAATCCCCACTTCAATTCGGGGCCTTTGGTTAGGAAACCCGTATCCGGAGTCACCTGAGTCATCGGTGAATCCTTGGGGCCCGCCTGGAAGTTGACCGCTGCGCTCACTTCCAGTTCGAGACCATCCGGAAAGCGAATACTGTCGAGCTTCCCTTCTTCAACGAGCGTGCCGAACCGCTCGCGAGCAGCCTCAGCTTCCGCAGCCCTGGCGAGTTTTGCGAGAACCACAAATCGAGTCCATTCGATCCAGGCCCGCTGTTCAAGAGGCTGCACCTCCCTTTCAACGGAAGCCAGCAGAGGCAGGACATCACTGTAACGATTCGAAGAAAAGAGCCGGGCCAGCGACCTCCAGTATGAGTTCACCAGCTGGTTGTTAAGCTGGCTGATCGAATCCGGATGCAATCGAACGCCGGAATCACCCCGCACCAGGCCGCGGGTCACTTCACGAAACTCAGCTTCCTCCCCTTTCGTGGCCAGAAGGCTAAGCCGTCGAGACCAGCTGAATACATCTTCCGGCTCCAGGACATTGATTCGGGAAAGAAATTGCTCTGCCTGCTCCAGGAATCGGTATTCCAGCAATGCCTCAACTCCTTCTCTCAGTGGGTTGGCAGCTGACACCTGCTCCACATTGACTGCCTGGATCAAGGCCTGCGCTTTTTCCAGCTGCTGTGACCGATGGTAAAGCAAAGCACGTCTCAAATCATACTCCGGCGCAGCATCCGGATTCGCCTTCGCCAGGTCCACCAGGAGAGCCTCGGCTTCTGCCGCTGCGGCAGGGGTATACTCCAGCAGCCCTAACAAGAACCTTTGGAGGCGTGTCTTCAGTGCCGAGTCAAGTGAGTTCGCTGAAAGTCTTTCCCGAAGAGCCGCAGCGATACCGTCATTTGCGAGTTTCGCCTTGGCAGCCTCACAAAGAATCAGGAACTTCTCCACCTTAGCTTCCGGCCATTCGCCTTCACTGAAGGAAAAGCGTTGTTGCTCGGTGTCCAGAAATGTATCGAGCGTTTCGATTTGGGCATGGGCCGCCATCGATGCCTCCAACCATTGCGAATACCTTTCAGGGCTGTCAGTCTTATCCCTTAGAAGCGTGATCTGACGAACTGCCGCCGCCTGATCCCCCAATTCCCCCAATGCTCGAATCAAAAGAACCCCGAGAAAAAAATCATCGGGAGTCTGGCCCAGCCGCTCAACCAGTATGCCCCTCGCTCCGGCAAACATTTCAACGGAAAGAAGATATTCGACCAGGTCGACAACGTTTTCCGGGGCAGCTCCTGCCGAGTCCAGAGAGGCAACCAGCTTCTCGGCATCAGCGCGCCTTTCCCCTGACAGGTATATCTCAATCAACTCCCGTGCCACATCGAGCCGCTCCGGACTCACCTTCAAATATTGAGCGAGGTAAGGTGTTGCGGCGTCCTTACGATCAATACTGCGGAGGTATCGCTGCAGATTCAAAATCTCCTGCGAGGATTCCTCGGGACTAAGTCCGGCAACGACAGCCTGAAAGTCCTGACCGGCATCAGCATCCTGCCCCAAAGAATAACGCACCTTCACCAGTTCCAGTCTCAACTCCCGGCGTTCAGGGTTGAGTTCGAGCCGATCTTGAAGAAAGGCCTCGTACGCTCGAGGGTCTTGTGCTGACCGCAGCAATTCAAGCGCCCGGTCCTCAATCATTTGAGACTCCGGAAGTTCTTCGGCATGCTTCACCAGCAAAGCTGCCGCTTCATTTTGACGCTCTGCGGCAATCAGGACGTCCGCAAAATCGAGGATAGCCCCTTCGCTGGCCGGGTTCGCCTCGTATTCCTTTCGGAATCTTTCTATCAACTGACCGCGCTCTTCGTCGGTGGAAACCACATTGAGCCTCATGCTCATGATTTCTCGTCTCCTCCAGTGATTCGTCCCCAGTTTCTCCAACAAAGCGTCCAGCGTTTGTCCCGCCTCCGCCCCTCGGTTCAGTTCCGTCAAAGCACGCGCCAATCGAACCGCGATCTCAACAGAGGCTTCACCGTCTGCTCCCTCGTCTGAGGATCGCTTTAGCGCCTCAATGCTGGCGCCCCAGAACTCATAGCGTTGCATCAGGCGCGCGAGCGAAAGAGCATCCTCGTAGGACATGTTCTCGATCTGGAGGATCTTCTGCAACTGGAGCTCCGCGACTTCCCGCCTTCCCTCGACACCGGAACGCTCCAGGAGCAGCTCAAGCCACTCAGCCCTCCGCTCCGGACTCGGCTCCAGATCAATCGCTAGAGACAAGGCATCTAGAGAACGCTCATCACCCTTGGCATCCAATGTGGAGAAAAGCAGGTATTGCAACGGTGCATAATCCGGATGCGAAGAAACGGACGAAGCCAGCAGTTCGTCTACACCCGGACGCTCCGCGCTTTGCATTGCCCGGATCAATACTGTCTTGGCACCGGGATCGGTTGGGTATTGTTCAATATGACTTTGATAGGTGCCGATCAGCTCTCCGAGGCGATCTGCCTTGGCATAGAGTGCCACGAGCGCCTCGAGTGCCGAATCCAACAACGGATCGTTATAGAGTGCGGTCCGATACTGAATGGATAGCTGATCAAAAGATTCACCAGTCTCTTCCTGCGCCACGAGGGGCAAAGCAAACGCTAGAATCCCCGCCAGGATAACCTGGAAACGGCTTCTCAGACGAACTGCTATGGACTCTCTTGAGATCAAAATAACGTTACCAGCCGGTTTAAGGTTCCACTGACTCGATCACCTCCGCGATTAACTGATCAATATCACGAGACTCTGCTTCACCCTGGAAATTCAGGATCACCCGGTGACGAAGTGCCGGAAGTGCGACCCGCCTCACATCATCAGCGGAAACGGCAGTACGCCCTTCCAGCGCGCAATAGATGCGGGCCCCGCGAATCAATGCCTGCATTCCGCGGGGGCTGGCTCCGTAACTGATATACTGTTTCACTGAATCAAGGCGCCCCTCTTCCTCAGGATGCGTTCCCAGCACGAGCCGGGCCGCATACTCGGTGATGTGGTCCGCCACCGGCACGTCCGCGACGATCTTTTGAAATTCGATCAATTCATCATCAGTAATCACCTGCGAAAGTTCCGGCGTATTGAACGCCGACGTCCGCTTCGAAATCTCGACGAGTGTGTCACGGTCAGGAAAAGGAACTCTGAGCTTGAAGAGAAAGCGATCCGCCTGCGCTTCGGGAAGTGGATAGGTTCCCTCCATCTCCATCGGGTTCTGTGTCGCCATCACAAAAAACGGCTTCGGTAGCGTCATGGTTTCTCCACCCGCCGTCACCGCACCTTCCTGCATCACTTCGAGTAGTGCTGCCTGTGTTTTTGGAGTGGCACGGTTCACCTCGTCGACGAGAACCAGGTTGGCGAATACCGGCCCCGGTTCAAAGTCCATCACCCTGCGACCTTCTTCGTTTTCATTCACGATGTGAGTACCGAGAATATCGGCGGGCATCAGATCCGGCGTGCACTGAATCCGGCCCGGCTTCAACCCCATCGCCTTGGAAAGAGTCTGAACCAGAAAGGTCTTACCCAGCCCCGGAACCCCTTCAAGAAGGACGTGTCCCCGCGCAAATACAGCGACCAGCGTATCCGAAAGAAGCTCATCGTAACCGACGATCGCTTTCTGAATTTCTGCCTTCAGCTCGGCAAACTTCTCCTGAAATCGTTCAAGATTCTGTTCCAGTTCTTTCGTTTCACTCATTCTGTTTAAACTCTAACAAGACAGCAGCTCATCATTCTTCTTCCTTCTCGAACTGCTGTCGAATCGCGGAAAAATAGCGAACCACGTGCTGGCGCCTCGATAACGGCAGCGACTTCCCGTCCAGGGCCTGCTCTTCGACGGCAATGAACTCGGCGGCAATGTCACGGCGACTTCTCGTGACCTCTTCCTGGCGAATCTCGCCATCAACCGCGCGGAATGTTGATTCGCCGTCGTCGTTGATCTGTGCCACCACCTGCGAATCGTTCCCTGCCTCATGGATCGCCGACTCGGTATCCACGAGTTCTGCGGTTCCCGTTCCTGCTTGATCGCCTCCCTGTCCGGAAATGTTGGAATCTCCGGGTTGTCCACCCGGAGCATTAATGGCACTCCCCGCCTCGGAATCCCCCGGAGCCATGCCCGGAATGGGCGCCTGCAGAGAACTCCCGCCACCCGGCTCCCCCGAATCACTCGCCGCCAACGAACCTCCCGCACCATTCGGGTCGCCCTCACCGGGGATTGGCGCTTTTAAAGCCTGTTGTCCGCCGCCCTCACCGGACGGGTCATCCTGCGAAGTTCCAGGCACCGGAGGCGCCTTGATCTCTCCCTCGCCACCAGCGAGCCCCGGAAGCTCGTCTCCTTCGGGGGCTGCAGATTCCTGCGGAGGCTTCATCTCGCTGAGTCCCTGGGGCAGTTCATCGCTTTCCAGCCCTTTTAACCCCTCAGGGATGGCCCGTTCACTTTGCCCGGATGCAGCCAGTTCCTCCATTTTCTCAAGTTCCTTCCCGCTAATCTCACCCCCTGCTTCACGCATTGCTTCAGCAAGATCCTCTAGCTTTTCCCGCGCTTCCTCCCTCTCCTGAATTAGAAGGAAGTGTTTTGCCAACTCTTCAAATTCGCGAGCGGCCTGGAGGGGCAGCCTGGCATTCATCTTGGTCGAAGCATTTCCGAACCTTTCCCCAACCGGCCGCGCCTCGTCTGATTCATCACCGGATTTCGAGATATTTGACAGGCTGCGTCCCATTCTCTCTTCCACCTCCGAACTCAAAGAATCGGACTCGAGCAAAGCCTGCAATGATGAAGCCTCACCGGCTACGCTCTCCGCGTTCTTGTCGCGCACAGCGACCGCCATGTCCGCCGTATCGGGATGATCCGCCATGGCCTTGATCATGGCCTCAGATGCCCAAACCTCTTCACCGTCCCCGATGCTCCGCGCCATTCGCTCCACCGCCCGGGCTCGGGCTTCAAGCGCCTCAAGCATTTCGCCAGTAGTGAGGCCCTCTGCCTCCTCCAACTGCGAAGTCATCTGGTCCACATCCACACGCAATTGCTCCAACTCCTTTTTTTCCTCTTCGGTAAGCGAAGTCAGGTTATCGAGTTGTCGGGCCTCACGTTTGATTTCTTCAGCCTGACCACTGGCAGCTTCGACCATCTCATCGGAAAGAGCACTGTCAGCCGCGCTGGGAACAGGTCGCAGAATCGGAGCCACCGAAAAGATCAGCGCGAGCGCAGGCAACACCCAGGCTGCTTTCAAACTGGGTAGAGGCGTCGATTCCGGAAACGCAGCGAGAGCCTGTTCGAGAGAGTTCCCTGCCCTCTCAATGTGCAATTCTTCACCCACCCCGCGATTATCCTGATTCAGAAACGCCCAGGCGGAGGCAAAACGATCTTTCCAGGCACCGCTGTGATCGAGCGTTACCAGAGCCTCAAGAACTTCAGGCGCACGCCTTACCATCAGCACAGCTCCCAATGCGACCCAAAGACAAAAGAGAACCAGCAGGGGCAACACTTCGAGGGAAGTCCATCCGAAAACCTGCCGAACTGTGACGACGAGAGCGATACCGGCAACTCCGATCACCCAATGACTCCGCTTCACCCAGTTGGCAAAATCCACCATCCCGATCCGGCGTTTTACCACCGCGGAAGCATCCAGATAGGCTTTAAGCTGTTGGTCGTTGTCCAATTAGTTGAGGGTCTGAGGTCGAAAAACATCCCGACCCCGAAGTAGAGGATCTCAGTTCAAGTTCGACAGAATCCGTTCCAGCCGCCGACTCACCTCCGGATCAGTAGCCGTGGCAAGTTCCCGTTGCAGCACCGGGCGCGCAAGGTAACCGAATGCGCCCAGTTCCCTTGTCGCCTTCTCCCTGACCGACCACTCCCGGGCCCCCAGAAGGGAAATCAGATTCTTAATCGCTTCCAGTGACTCCTGATCTGGAAGTGGCCACGGCGTGTCGATCCGCTCAATGTCCTCCAAAGGAATCTTCCAGTTCCGGCCTGCCACCTTCATTGAAAGCTCATCCAGCCTAACAAAACCACTCACAACACCGCCGTCCCACTGCAGAATCTCAAATGCAGGGACTCGCTCAGGCATTCCTCCCGCACCAAGTGCAGCGCCTTCAACTCTCTTGATCTGGCGTATCTTGGAGGTAGCCGTCTCGATCAAAACACCGTCGCTGACGATCGGTAGTGTCGTGTTACCAATGTCTCCGACGATTACCTGCCCGCCCCCGGCCCTGACCACTGCCCTCATACCGGCGTCAAGCACACGGCTGGCCTGCTTTCGATCGTTGAGGGTCGTGACTTCCCTTAAATCGCGGGGATTCAAGATGACATTCCCGAGCAATTCTGATTCGAACGGCACCTCGCTTCCGCCAAGAAACACCCGACATCGAGTCCCGTCGAGCAACTCCACCAAGTGTCCCGCGCTGTTTTCGCCCGCAGGACCAAGCCACGTGAGATCGTCGAGCGATACCGGGAGTTCTCCCCACGGAGTCACTCCCGTCAATTTGAGCGCGCTGGAATCGGCTACTCGCAACCGGTCACCCGAAAACGTTTCAATCATGGCCAATCCACTCTTCCGCCAGTCGACATCAGCTTCTGCATTCCCCATGACGAGCCGATCAAGCGAATCAACCTGGATATCAACTCTTCCTCCGCCCGCCTGCGTGAAACTCAGCCCGGAAAGAGCGATGTCGGCAGAAAAGATCTGCCCGTCCCTGAGATAGATCCGGGGTATGCCGGAAAGCGCCCCCTGTTTACCGACAATCGCCGCCACCGATGAAAGCGGCACACTGACTTCACCGTAAGGACCGTTAGCCGAAATCTCCCCGCCCTCGGCAGTGCCAACGAGACGAGTCTTCTCTCCGATCGCCAGGATATCCCGCAAGCCGCGCTCAACGCCAAGCCCTTCTACACCGCCCCCGGCTTCGCGATCTTGTTCGACACTTCCACCAACGTTCACAAGAAAATCAGACCACTCTTCACCCGAAGCCTGCCCGGCAAGCGCGTCGAGAGAAACGGGCTCAAAAAGGCTCAGCAGGCTCTGTCTGTCAAAGTTCTGCGGGATGGGCACCTGCGCTACGCCGTGCAGAAGCGAAGCCGATTCACCTGACTCCAACCGAAGGCGATATTGAAACGTCAATCCAAAGCGATTCTGAGACGATATTCCCGGGCGAACCGGATTCCCCTTTCCAGCCAGGCTGAATACGAAAGCACGGTTTGCCTGGCCCGGTCCCGGGCTTACCACGATTCCGGTTTCACTGGCATCCAGGATCACCGGCTCGGTCCTGCCTCGATTGGAAACGAAGGTCTGGTAGTTGCCGGAGAAGTTTGTCTTGAGGAACACATCCAGCACCACATCTCGCGAAGAGCCGTTGTAGAAGAACTCCACGTAACGCAGGACCCCGGCATCACCTAACAACCGCACACGACGCTGCACCTCAACACCGGGCAGATCAGCCAACGGTTGTCCGAAAACCACGACCTCGGCACCATCCGAAGTCATCAACGGCTGAAAAGGCACCAACTCCTGCCCATTAATTTCCAGGGCAAGCCCATGGTTCACCATGGTACTCCCCACCCGTCCAATCGACCCGTCTGCGCCGATATCCCACGAGTTTCCAGCCTTGTCGGTCCTCACTCCCATCGCAGCCGGAACCAGTGCGTCCCTGCTTTTCGGGGCAGTGGGTTCCTGGGCGAGCAAGGGGAACGCAGCGAGAAGCACGGCACTCCCGAAGAGAAGTCGAGCCACACGCTTAAGAAATATGTCAGGGCGTAATCTCATCAATCCGATTGCGCAGCCTTCCTTTGAAAATCCAACAGATGATGGACAGGAACTCTGTCCACTTCGCTTGCCTCAAGCTCCACGAAGCCACTTGTCACTTCGCCAACAACTGCGTCGCCATTCGCGAGCTCAACTACAAATTCAGCCCCCATCTGACCGCCTTCAGCAATCGAGCGCTTCATCCTGACAATCTGCTCAACAGGAAGGCGCATCAATGAACCCTCAACACTCAAAGTGACAGCACTGTCCCTGAAGCTTCCCGCTACCATGTTGTTGCCAACCAGGAGAAACGCAGATTCAGGGACATCCCCGGGCACTTCAGACAGTTCAATCCATTCCGAGGAACTCTCGCTCCCTCTATAACTCTCTGCATTGGCCGTCCACAGACGTCGCAGACTCAGCGATGATACCTCCACGTTTTCTCCTGATGAAAGGGTCAGAGGCAACGGCCTGTCCTGCAAAAATACGGAAAGTCGGGATCCGTTCTTAAGCCGCATCCCCATCTGCGCGTTGGGTTTCACTTCGTAGCCGGCCTCCACAATCTCTGAAAGAGGGATCTCCAATTCACCCCACGCTGTGTAGCCCTTTAAAAACAACTCCTCCGCCCCTGACAGAGCAAACACAGAACCGTCTCGCAATTCAGCAAACACCTCTGCATTGTCCGGCGGTGCACCGTCGGACCTACCCGTTCTGAAAAGCAGTAGATTCAAAAGCTTCAGGTCTATTTCCTGCGCTTCACCTTCGCCGAGGGAGAGAAGCAATCGCGTTTCACCACCCACACCGGACAGAACAGTGCCGTTGCGGAGATAGACCATCTGCGATCTGCCAAAGCCGCCCCCTCCTTTGATGGCTGCGACATTTGCCAGTGCGACTTCCTGTGCACCCAAATGCCCGGCTTCGAATTGAATGTTGCCGGCGACATCTACCGTGCCGGCCACCTGGTTAACCGTGCTGATCCATAGCAGTTCTTCACTCCTTCGGTGAATCCCCACCCGATCGATTAACTCATTGAGAGCGATTAGCGATCTCAATCGAGAGGGCGCCACTGTCTCTGACGGAAACGCGTCCGCGTTGAAATTCACAAACTCACTGGCAAGGCTAGCCGACACTCCGGGACGGATCAGCTTCCCACGTTGCCAGAAATCGGAGAATGCCGCCGCTGTCTCGGTCGTTTCCGCAAGAGAACGCTGCAACACCCAATGAAGCAGGGCGCCAGTTTCCCCGGGCTGCAACGGCAGCTCATAGGTCAATGTCAGTTCCCGCCGGTTCGCCGAAGCCTCAATGGTTGGTTGGCTGGCAACTCCACCATCCGAAGTCAGGATCAAGGTATCTGGCCTGCCCTCCGATGGACCAAAACGCACAGAAAGGCCGCCATCGGTCTCGGCCAGGGCCAACACTGGTTCAGCATTCAACTGAGCCCCATTACTTCCATGAAGTGACTTCCAACCAAAAGGATAAGTCGTCCGAAGTTGCACCTTCATAGATACGGCGGCACCGGAAGTGTTCTTTATTTGATCGACCACCCGAACTCCTCCACGCTCCTTGTCGAACCAGAGATCACGTACGATTTCGACGCCCTCTCTATCCTCCTCCAGGGAAAGCGAAGCTTCATCCGAGCCCTCTCCCGGCACGATTTGAGAACCACTCGTGGGGGTAAAAGCCACTCCATCGACGAGCAAATTCAATCCCGACTGCAGGTACTGCGTCTCGCCCGAGGTCAATGCGCCGTTAGGGGCTGCCTTCCAGAAAAACCCGTAGGAGTCCTGAATTTGAAAAAACTGGCCAGGGATGCTGTCGAAAGACTGTTTCTCCGGTTCCTGGGCCTTTGACGAGACCACGAAAGCAAGCCCAATCATGATTGCCGAAAGAAGGCCGGGAAATGTTGATCTGGTACGGGGGACAATCACGATTCCTTAAGTTAGCGGTATTCAACCAGTTGGAAACTCAATTTTCGGCTCAAACCCTGCTATTTCAGGCGCTCTTGCGTCCCTAATCGGATCAGTTTGAGATTGAAACCCCGTCGAAAGAAACGAATGATTCAGAAATATCACACTCTCCACCTCCCCACCTGTGAGCGATTCCTCCAATAAGATTCTCTACTGCCGCTGCGCTTTTTCCCAGGTCGTCCCTCCAAAAACCAAGGAGGAAGTGCTGGAAAGACTCTGCGACTCCGGTCGCGACTTTGAGTGCGTTTCCGACCTGTGTGAAATGTCAGCCCGCCGGGATGATCGCCTCGGAGAGCTCCTGGAAGGCGACGAAAAGGTAAAGATTGCCGCCTGCTACCCACGTGCCGTAAAGTGGCTCTTCCACCAGGCCGGGATTCCCTTTCCCGACGACGGTTCCGTAGAAGTTCTCAATATGAGAGAGGACACCGCCGAAACGATTTTCAAAGCCTTGAACGACGAATGAAGGACAGTAAAAACCCCATCCAAGTCATTCTCTATGAGGGAACTGGAACTACTCCCACTGCCCCAGGTGACCGCCTTGCGCTGACGGCGAACCTTCTGGACCAGGGATACAGTGTGAGCCGGGTGTCTGAGAATGCATCGCCGGGAAAGAACCAGGCGGCTTCAGCCATTATTGTGCTTGGACAGTTCAGCGAAGCCGCCCCCGAAATCATCGACGCTTCCGGCAAGACCAGGATTGAAACCCGAGACACCACCGGTCTCAACCACGAGTCTATCCTGGAGCAAGTCGAAGAAGCCCGCGAAAGCCTCGACGCCGAGCAGAATCAACCCGGTGCCAATGGCGCGTGGAAACCCTGGTTTCCCGTTATCGACTACGACCGTTGCACGAACTGCATGCAATGCCTCAGTTTCTGCCTCTTCGACGTTTACGGCGTCGATGATGAGAAACAAATCCAGGTGCAGAACAACGACAATTGCAAAACCAACTGCCCGGCTTGCTCCCGAGTGTGCCCGGAGGTCGCTATCATGTTCCCGAAATACACTTCGGGTCCAATCAACGGAGAACCCGTGCGCCAGCAAGATGTGGAGCGCGAGAGCATGAAGGTCGATATCACCTCTCTCCTGGGCGGAGACATCTATTCCAGCTTGAAGACTCGCAGCGAGAAGGCCAAATCCCGCTTTTCGAAGGAACGCAGTCCCGACAAAGCGCTCGACGAGCGCAAACGCTGCATGATCAAGCTGCAACAGTCCGGCATTATCCCTCCCGAGGTTCTGGCCGAACTTGACCTGGAGTCCCTGCCCTCAGCCGAAGCAATCCAGCAGAAGGCGAAGGAAATGGCGGCCCTGCAGAACAAACAGGGTTAAGCCGCTGACCTGACAGGGTTGAGTCCGCGTTTCGTCAGTTCACCGCTGACTTAATCTGCATCCGCGTGCTGGATGAGATCCGCCCGCTACCCGGATCCAGGGTTTCGATGCGCATTTCATCAATCATCCAGATATCGCCGAATTTCTTGCCGTGGAGGACCTCAAAACGTCGGATCGGGCGACCGGAATTGTTGTAGCCAATCATCTTCAGCATGCCCCCGCTTCCTTTGTCGATCCAAACGTCGACGGTTGAGTAGGCTCCCTGGCCGTCGGGGTTTCGAATCCGAACCACCCAGCAATCGCGTTGCTTGACACGATCCAGCTTCACAATTTTGGCATTCGGCCAGTAAAGGAAACGCATCGACAAATCATCGTAAGTCACATCGGTCTCGCGAATACGCGCTGCATATTTCGATGAGGGTACCGGCTTGAGTTCCTCCCCACCCGTCCCCTCGAAGAGCGCAAAACTGGAGTTTCGGGTATCGAGGTAGATCACTTGCGCCGGATTATCGAAAATGAAACGAATCGACTCAGGTTTCAGGGACATCAGAAAAGGAACTTTCTTGGTCAGACCCAACCGAAGATTCCCCGTAAAGTCCTTATCATAAAGGGTGTAGCTGTAACGCACCAGACGAAGGACTTCATCCGCCGTCAGCTCATCGATCGATTTGTTGAAGTCAGACTGGGAGGAGCCGTTCTCCTGCGAATTGGCTGCGCTGACACCGAAAACAAGGGCAAGCGCCATCAAGATGGGACGAAATTTCATGACTGCGATCGAGGGGTAGATGCGTGAATCGTATGATACATGCAAAATTAATTCAGGGAAATTAAAGAAACGTTTTGGAGATCCGCGCCGTCGCGCGCAAATTCTCTCCCATAAAAGCGAATTGGAATGGGAATCCACCCCTCCTTCTGACATCGTTACGCTCATGGAGAATCACCGGCTTGTTCTTCCCGAACACCTGAACCATTTCGGCTTCCTTTTTGGAGGCTACCTACTCAAGTGGGTGGATGAGATCGCCTGGATGGCAGCAACGACGGAGTTCCCCGATTGCCATTTCGTCACCGTCGGCATGAATGAAGTCTCCTTTCGAAAGAGCGTGAGAGACGGATCGATCCTCAAATTTGACTGCATCAGGAAACGAATCGGAAATACTTCAGTCACCTACAACGTGGCCGTCACCCGTGAGACCGAAACCATTTTTTCGACCGAAGTGACCCTGGTACGTCTCGATGATGAAGGAAAGAAACAATCGCTTCCCAAGCAGTGATCTTTTGTTAGCTTTGGCGCTTCCAGTTCATGAGTGAAGAGTTACCCCCGTCTGTCGCTGTCATTGGTTCGCTCAACATCGACTATTTCACCCGGGTCGAATACCTGCCCGCACCCGGTGAAACCGTCCCATCTGACTGCCTTGAGCTATTCCGCGGAGGCAAGGGTGCCAACCAGGCCATTGCCGTAGCCCGCCAAGGTTGTCACGCTAGATTCTTCGGCGCCGTAGGCGCTGATGATGAGGGAGTTACTTACCGAAAAGTGCTCAAAGATGAAGGAATCGATGTCACTGGAATCCTTACCGTCCCCACCAAGACCGGCGCTGCATTTATTACCGTGGATGAAACCGGGGAAAACACGATCGTCACAGCCTCCGGTGCCAATGACAGCCTGTCGGCGGCCCACCTGCTGGAGTCGGCTCCGGAATTAGAAGCTTGTCAGGCCCTCCTTGGGCAGTTCGAAGTTCCGATGCCGGCACTTGTCGAAGCGATTCGAATCGCCAATCGTGCGGAGATCCCGGTGATCATCAATCCATCTCCCTACATCCCCACCTTTCCGTGGCGGGAAGTAGAGGTCGACTACGCCATCGTGAATGAACTTGAAGCAGTCGACCTCCTTGAGTTTTCACCATTCGACGAGCCCGAATCCACGGTCCGTCAACGCCTTCACGAATTGCGGATCGGTCATCTCATCGTGACAAGAGGTTCAGAGGACACCTCGGTATTTCTACACGTCGGCGATTCTTTTGAAGTCCCGACTCTTCCAGTGCTTCCGGTCGACACTGTGGGTGCCGGGGACTCCTTCGCAGGGTGTTTCACGGCCCGAATCGCGTCCGGAGAATCTCTGGACTCAGCTGTCCGTGCAGCTAACTGTGCAGGAGCTCTCACCACATTAGGCAAAGGGGCCCAGGAGCCCATTCCTGACCGCGACCGCGTCAATCAACACGTCGAACACCTCGTCAACTATGGCTAAGAAATCCCTGTTCATTGCGATTATTCTCGCTGCTGCATCCCTGACACGGGCTGATTCCTGGCCCCAATTTCGCGGCCCTGACGGTGATGGAATTTCCAGGGCAACTAACGTTCCGGTCAAATTTGGCGAATCCTCAAATCTAACCTGGAAGACGGATCTCCCCGGCCGCGGGTGGTCGTCTCCTGTCTATGACGGGAAGAGTCTCTGGATCACCACAGCTATTGAGATTTTCCCTGACGAAGAGGAGCGCATCAAACTGCTGACCGAAGCGGGCGAAGAGGAAAAGAAGTTCAAGCAAAAGCAGGTGGCCCGAAGTATTGAGCTGGCCTTGCTCCAGGTGGACTACGAGACCGGCAGCATCAAGCAGCAGATCAAACTGGCGAACATCGAAAAGCCGGATCCGATCCACAAGTTCAACAGTTACGCTTCTCCCACCCCGGTGCTCTCCGGCGACAACGTCATCGCACACTTCGGAACCTTCGGGACATTCTGCATCAACCGAATCACCGGCGAAGAGGTCTGGAATCGCAGGATCGAACTCGAACACAGCGTTGGACCGGGCAGCTCCCCCTTCATCCACAAGGATCTACTCGTGCTGATTTGTGACGGAGTTGATCGCCAGTTCGTGACTGCTCTCGATGTCGATTCCGGCGAGACCGTCTGGAGCACTGACCGCCCTGAGATGCGCGCCGAGAAAGGCGACCAGAAAAAGTCCTACAACACACCCATCATCATTACGGACCCGAATGGCCGTGAGCAGCTCATCTGCATGGGATCCCAGTGGATGATCAGCTATGTTCCCGAGACCGGCGATGAAATCTGGAGACTGGATCATGGCTCCGGCTTCTCAGTAGTTCCCCGCCCCGTCTACAGCACGGAGGAAGACCTTCTTTTCTTTTCCACCGGCTTCGGCAAACCGGTTCTTATGGCCGTGCACACCGATGGCAACGGCGATATCACCGGCACCGACAAGGTGGCCTGGCAGGATCCCAAGCGCATCCCCGCTAAGCCTTCCCCGCTTCTGCTCGACGGTAGGCTTTTCGTCATTTCGGACGGAGGAATCACCACCTGCTTCAGGGCCGCAGACGGAACCATTTTATGGAACGGTCGCATCGACGGGAACTACTCCGCATCACCGGTTTTCGCCGACGGGCATATCTACGTCGCCAGCGAAGAGGGAAAAGTGACGGTTTTCTCTCCGGGAGACAGCTATACTGAGGTGGCCACCAACCAGATCGAAGGCTCAATTATGGCCTCTCCGATCCCTCTGAACGGCGCAATCGTGTTACGTTCTGACACGGCCATTTACCGGTTTCATCAATAGACCGATCCGAATGCGGCTCTAGGCCAGTTTCCACCTCGATTAAAGGGTTTCGAGGGAGGCGCAAAAATGTATCAACCTTAGCGTGACTTTTTGTCACAAAATCGGTATCCCGAGGTATATCATCTATACCGATTCTACCCCCTATGAAAAGCCACTTACGCTCATTATTACTCGTTCTAGGTTTTTCTTTCGTCGCAGCTTCATTCACAACCCCGGCTGAGGGGCGTGAATGGACCAGCACCGACGGTAAGAAAATGAAGGCCATCTTCCTTGGAATCGAGGGCGAAAAATACAAGTTCAAGCTCGCCAACGGACAGGAAGTTCTCGTTGCCCCGGACCGCTTCGTTAAAGCCGACCAGGAAGCAGCGAAACGCCTCGCCCTGATCGGCGATGACTCCTACACAATGGCCTCAGCCCGCCAGATCGACGGACTGCTTGCCAAGCAGCTCAAGGCGAACGGCTTTTCTTCGTTTAATGAGCCACTTCCAGATGACCTTTTCGTGCGCCGAGTTTACCTCGATATCATTGGGCGCATCCCGACTCGCGAAGAGTTCCTTGCATTCGCCGAAAGCGCTCGCGAAGACAAGCGTCAGGCTCTCATCGACGAGCTGCTCCTCTCGCCAGGGTACGCTTCGAACATGTTTAACTATTTTGCAGACATGTATCGCCTCCACGCCAGCGACTTCAACAATGGCGTCCGGATGGATCCCTACATTCAGTGGTGGCGTGACCAACTCAAGGCCAACCGCTCCTACGACGATATCGTCGTCGAAATGATCACCGCCAATGGCAATGTGGGTCAAAACCCGGCGGCCGGCTTCCTGCTTCGCGACACCGGCATGGAATTCGATGCGTTCTCCAACTTCGGCCAGGTCATGTTGGGAATCGATATCTCCTGCGCTCAGTGCCATGACCACCCCTTCGATGAATGGACCCAGGGCGACTTCTACCAGATGGCTGCTTTCTTCGGAAACACCCAGCGTTCCCTCGCCTATCGCGGCGGTGGCATGATGGGTGGTGGCATGATTCAAATGCCCAACGCTCCTGATGGCTGGAAGGAGCAGTTCGAAGAGTGGGCCTACAGCGAAAAGAATGTCCCGCCCCCGCCGAACCAGACTTCGAATCGTTTCCGTTTCTTTCTCGGTGCCCTTGGTTGGAACGTCGCAGACAACGAGGCTCTCGAAACTGTGCTGCCTCATGACTTCATCGGAAGTGGCGGTAAGCCCAACGAAGTGGCTGACCCTCGCACTCTCATTGGTGACTCCGCCAAGAAAGGCGGCAAAACCCGCCGCGAAGCGATCGCCGACTGGCTCACTGCTCCTGAGAACCCTCGCTTTGCCCTAGTCATTGCAAATCGCATGTGGGACCGGGCATTCGGCCGCGCCCTGGTGGGGCCCGTTAATGACTTCTCCGACAGCATGGTGGCCAAATCAGCCCAGCCGGAAGTCCTGAAGTTCGTCACTCGCGAGATGCAGCGTGTCGACTACGACCTCCGCGAATTCATGCGGATCCTTTACAACACCCGCGCTTACCAGTCCATCTCCACAGCTGAGGAGCCCGATTGGGCAGATGCCTACTACTTCCAGGGGCCGGTCCTTCGCCGGATGCGCGCAGAGCAGGCCTGGGATTCCATGATGGTGCTGGCTAATGGTCCCGAAATCGACACCAAGACCGGTGCTGATGGCTCTCTCTACAAGAAGATTCTCAACATCGACTTCAACACCGCTTCAAACGAAGATGTCTGGGAGCACTACGAAGCCTGGTTGCAGAACTACGGCAATCGCGTTGCCAATGCCGTTGTTTCCAATGAAACCGGTGACTGGAGTCCGACCTATGTGAGTGACTCTCAGCTACGCGCTTCAGAACTCCAGCAGCCGGCTCCCGCCGCTTCCATGCTGGACACCTTCGGTCAGTCCGACCGCCGCATCACAGACGAGCACAACTACGACGGATCCGTCCCGCAGGTATTCGCCCTGATGAACGGCACGGTGACCCGTCAGCTCACGGGATCGTCTTCCAAGGTCGTCAGCGACCTTGAAGACCTCGATGGCCCCGACGACAAGGTGCGCGGCGTTTTCTTCACCCTGCTCAATCGATTCCCCAATGACGAAGAGCTCAAGCTAGGCATGGGAATGGTCGAAGACTTTGGCGATGAAGGCATCAGCGACCTCGCCTGGGCACTCATGAACAGCCCTGAATTTCTCTACATCCAGTAAAAGCAACCCAACCCACATTCATTCTTAACCTCTTATAGTTATGGATCATATTGCATCACTCGCCGGCAACGACTGCCAGAGTCGACGACTCTTCATGGAGATGTCTGCCAAGCTTTCACTGGGTGTCAGCCTCAGTGTTCCCTTCCTGCCCAAGAACATGAAGGCGCAGGAAGGAGCCTCTGCCAAGAGTCTCATCTACATCTACCTCTCCGGAGGCATGACCCACCTCGACACCTTCGATCCGAAGCGTGGCGACGTCATGGGTAACTCCGAAGCGATCGATTCACCGGTCGACAACATGAAGTTCGGCAGCCTCCTCCCGGGACTTGCTTCCCAGGCCGAGAAGCTTGCCGTGATCAATTCGATGACCTCCACCAATGGAGCTCACGAACAGGGTCAATACATCATGCGCACCGGCTACGAAAAGCGTGCCACCATCGTGCACCCGACGGTGGGTCCGTGGGCTGAGCGCCTCCTCGGCAAGCGTGGCGAAACTCTGCCTGACAGTGTCGTTATCGGCCGAAGCACTTCCAACGCCGGTTTCATGGAGCCAGCCTTGAGCCCGCTTCCCATCGCCAACCCAAGTGGCGGCGTTCCGAACACCGATCTGATCGTTGAAGGCGACCGCTTCTCGCGTCGCATGGAAATGGCCAACAAACTCGGTCAGCAGTTCACAGAGAAGTTCAAATATGCCGGTCCCGATTCCTACGTCGAGTACTACAACCAGGCTAACAAGCTGCTCAACAGCAACGCCCTCGATGCGTTCGACATCTCCGGCGAATCCAACCGTGCTGATTACGGTGAAAGCCGCCTCGGCCAGGGTTGTCTTCTGGCGCGCCGACTTGTCGAAAACGGCGTCCGCGTTGTCGAGGTGATCTCAGGGGGCTGGGACATGCACGTTGATGTGCAGACCGGAACCCAGTCAAAGCTTCCTGAACTGGACACTGCGGTATCCACCCTGCTCAAGGATCTCGAATCGCGCGGTCTGCTTGAGTCCACCATGGTGGCCATTGGCACCGAATTCGGTCGGACTCCGGACATCAACATGAACGCCGGTCGCGACCACTATCCTGCTGCCTACTCCTGCGTGCTTGCAGGCGGCGGCGTTAAGGGCGGCACTGTTTACGGTTCTACCGACGGAAGTGGCAAGAAGGTGAAGAGCGATCCGATGAAGCCGGAGGACTTCCTTGCGACTATCGGACATGGTATGGGTCTTCCTCTCGAAGAGACGGTCTATTCCGCCACTCAGCGCCCCTTCACCTTTGCTAACAAGGGTGAGCCGGCGACCAAGCTTTTCGGCTGATTAATCGGAATACTTTTCCTATTTCAAAAAACGCCGGGTGGAAACATCCGGCGTTTTTTGTGCCCTCTTCAATGGATCACTTCCCGATGCAAAAGGTGCTGAAGATCTCGCCAAGGATTTCTTCCACATCCGTTTTGCCCACAACTTCGCCGACCGCCTCAAGCGCACTCCGAAGGTCCATCGCAACGAACTCAGGCGACTCACCGGCATCGAGGCAAGCGCGTGCTTTTTCGACAGCCTCGCCCGCTTTCCTCAGGCAATGTTGGTGACGCGAGTTAATCGCGGTCAAGCTGGTCGTTCCAATAGCCCGGTCCGCAGCTATCTCCCGGTAAAGCAATTCACGCAGCTCGTCGCCGGCGGAAGGATCAAGGCAGGAGACCTCAATACCCTCCGTTCCGTCCCAATCGGGATGTCGGGAGAGATCGGACTTGTTGAGAATGCGAATCACCCGGGTAGACTCATCAAACTCGATCCCTTTCAGTTTCTCAGCTGAGTCGTGACTGTCGATCACCAGCAGAACCAATTCAGCCAGCTCCAGTTCGTGCCGGCTTCTCCTGATTCCTTCTCTTTCGATATCGCCCTCTCCTTCGCGAATACCTGCTGTATCAATAAGTCGAATAGGGATGCCGCTCAGGTTGATAACTTCTTCAATGGTATCTCTCGTCGTCCCTGCCTGATCGTTGACAATGGCACGTTCAAAACCAAGGAGCAGGTTCAACAAGCTCGACTTACCGGCATTGGGCGCCCCGGCAATAACTGTCTTTAACCCTTCTCTCAGAATTTTGCCCTGATCGGCGGTAGACAACAAGCCGGCGATCTTGCCCTGAATTTCATCGATACGCTCGAACAACTGAGAAGCTGAATCAGGAGTGATGTCCTCCTCGGGAAAATCGATATAAGCTTCGAGGTGAGCGGTCACGGAAATCAGATCCTCGCGAATCCCCTCAATCTCACGTCCTAACGTGCCTTCCAACTGGCCTTGCGCCGCCCGTGCAGCCAGCTCTGTCTTCGCCGAGATCAAATCCATGATCGCTTCGGCCTGGGTCAAATCGATGCGCCCGTTGAAAAAGGCACGGCGGGAAAATTCTCCGGGCTCGGCCGGCTCCGCACCGGCGCTCAGGATCGCCTCCAGCACCTGACGCGTTACAATGACGCCACCATGGCATCCTAACTCGATCACATCCTCGCCGGTGAAGCTGCGAGGTCCCGGAAACCACGTCAATAAGACCTCGTCGACCTTTCCGCCATCGGCATCAACCACCTCTCCAAAGTGCTGCGTCCTTGGAATCCAGTTCTCCCGGGAACGCCCCCGGAAGACTTTCTCCACCACCGTGCATGCCTCCGGCCCGCTGATGCGTATCAGCGAGACCGCGCCCATTCCTGGTGGCGAGGCAATTGCAGCGATAGTTGAGTCAGTCATAGAGCCGAAGCAGTCGTGTCGGAATGTGTCAGCGTTCCCTGCCCCCCGCAACGGTGAAAAGCGCCTGCTTTACTCGCTCCGCGGAATCCGCTATCGAATTAGCAGCATGCTCATCAAAGATCTGCCGGAAGATGAACGCCCAAGGGAAAAGCTGGTTCAAAAAGGAGCTGCGTCTTTGAGTGATGCTGAAATCCTCGCAGTCTTTCTCGGGACCGGACGAAAAGGATTCAGCGCGATCGAGCTTGGACGGGAGATGCTAAAGCATTTCGGATCGCTCAAGAACCTCTCACGGGCTTCAGTCGAGGAGCTGACAAAGGTCGGAGGAATAGGCCCGGCAAAAGCCGCTCAATTGGCCGGGATTTTTGAATTCGGACAACGCCTCGCACGCGAAACCTTCAACGAAGAACCCATCACCTGTCCTGAAGACGTCTATGAGCTCGTTGGTAACGAAATGCAGCGCCTCTCCCAGGAATCGGTACGTGCGATTCTGCTGAATCATAAGAAGAGACTGATTCAGATTGCTGAAGTCTTCGTCGGTACTAGCAACGAATCATTCGCCAACCCGTCCGAGATCCTGCGAAAGGCCATCGGCCATGCGGCCCATTCCATGATCCTGGTTCACAATCATCCCTCCGGCGATCCTACGCCAAGTCGTGCTGATCATCATGTCACCAAGCGAATGAAGACAGCTTGTGATGCAGTAGGCCTTGAATTTACCGATCACATCGTTATCGGTTCTTCTGCCAATTCCTCAGGCCAATCCTACTACAGCTTTCGTGAAGCCGGATTGCTCTAGCCCAATTTTTCCATGTCGATCCATCCTTCCGCAATTGTCTCAGAAAACGCCAAAATCGGCGCGAACATCACTGTAGGCCCTTTCGCTATCATCGAAGACGACGTCGTTATCGGTGATGATTGTCGCATTGATGCGTCGGCGCAGGTCCTGAACGGTTCCCGAATCGGAAACAATTGTCGCATCGGCTCGGGTGCTTTGGTCAGCGCCGATCCTCACTACAAGGGTTTCGACGAATCGATTTCCAGCGGTGTCGTTCTTGGAAACAACAACATCATTCGTGAGTATGTCACTCTCCATCGCAGTATCGAGCCCGGAGAGAACACCGTCCTCGGAAATGACAACTTTCTCATGAACGGAGCCCATGTCGGCCACGACTGCGTCATCGGAAATGATAACACGTTCGCGAACAACGTGTTACTTGGAGGCCACGTCATTATTGGGGACTATTGTTTTTTCGGAGGAGCCGCTGTTTTTCACCAGTTTGTTCGAGTTGGAAACTATGTCATGGCCCAGGGCATGGCCGGAGTTTCCCTCGACATCCCCCATTATGTCATTATCGCGGGGGTAAATTCAGTCGCCGGCATCAACGCCGTCGGGCTCAAGCGAGCCGGGCTCAGCATTGAAGCTCGAAAGGGCATCAAAGAAGGCTACCGCCGGATTTACCGGGGTTCCGAAACTCTCGAAGAAATCCTCGAAGCCACTGAGTCTGCGGAACTTCTGGAAGAAGTCGCTAATTTTTATGACTTTTTCCGCGAAAAGTCGAAAAAAGGGGTTCTGATCCGCTCTCAATGAACCCGCTGATTTTGTTAACCGAAATTAAGCATATGGGTCCGAAAACCCGATATTTCGGTGGTTTTTTGGCCATTTGGTAGTAAATCAGATTTGGTAAATTGGCGAAGTGCAGCCATATTTATCCTTTTCGAACGGCCGCTTTGATTTTCACGTCCGACAGCCCCTTTGTTTCGCTTTTCCGATGGATGCGCCGAGCAGCCCTAGTCGGGGCTTTTTCCGTCGCTGTCTCTGCCTTGCTAGTTGCTGATTCTCAGGCACAAACGACACAGAACCTCGATATCAACAGCGACTTCTCGGAATACGACCAGGGCATGGATGTCGCCAAAGCCTGGGGCAATGTGGAAGTCACCTACGGGGAGATTACCATTCTCGCGGAGCAGGTCGAGTTCCACCGTCACACCGGCAAGATCTACGCTCGCGATAATGTCAGGGTCTTTACCGGCTCGGAAACGGTCGATGCCGAGGAGATCATCTATGACATCCACACGGGTGAAATGACCACCAGTCAATTCAAGAGCTCACTTGAGCCACTGTTCTATACCTCGGATAATATTCTCCGCCCTGATGAGCAGACTGAAGGTCCAGTCACTCTCCTCAATTCGACGTTCACGACTCACGACTCCGCCAATCCCAATTTCCGGGTAAAGGTCAAGAAGCTGGAAATCTATCCGGACGACAAGATCGTTCTGCACGGGGCAAAAGTACATGTCGGGAAAGTCCCGGTGATGTGGTTTCCCTACTTCGTCCAGCCACTCGATGAAGAGTTAGGATACTACTTCACCCCCGGTTGGAACTCACCGTGGGGCGGCTTCCTGCTCAACCAATACGGTTTCAAACTCGGGGACGACTACCTGGCCAAGGCTCATTTCGACATCCGTTCGGAACGAGGCCTTGCCGGCGGAGTGGAGATCAAGGACCGTAAGTTCAAAAGTAATCCACAGATCGGGCGCCTTAACCTTTACTACGCGAACGACAACAACCCGCAGGTCCCGTTTATCGGCTCCACAAGGACCATGCCGGTGGATCCAAACCGCTATCGAATCAACCTGCAGCACCGAGTCTACCTTCCCGGAGCGAAGGACGAGACCTTCTACGTCGACTTTGACATCAACAAGCTGAGCGATCAGTTCTTCTACGAAGATTTCTTCCCGAGCGAATTCCGCATTGATCCCAAGCCGGACAACCTGATCAACCTCAACAAGCTCTTCGACCAGGGTGAGATTTCACTCACGAGTCGCTTCCAGTTTAACGAGTTCTTTCAAACCGACACCCGCACACCTGAACTCGCTGTCGACTTCATCCGCACGCCCCTGGGTGATACAGGTTTCTACTACAACGGTTTCACGACCTATGGAATCCTCGATGAAGAGCTTGATGATGATTCTATTCTCGCCGGAATGACTGATCCTTCGGGCTACAATCGATTCCAGACTTATCACGAATTTATTTTCCCGACCAAGGTTGGCGCCCTCGATGTGGTTCCCCGTGCCGGTGGCGGTTACGCTAACTATTCCGATTTCGATATGCCGGGGCTCAGCTCGTTTGACAGCACCACGCTTCATGCCGGCGTAGACCTTTCATTCAAGCTCTCGAAGCGCTCTCACAACGTCTACAACCGCGCTCTTGGCTTAGACGGGATCCTTCATGTGGTGCGCCCCTACCTGAACTACTCTTTCTTGACCACCGACGAAATCAACGGTCGCTTCGTCCCGATCGACCGTCTCACGCCCTCGACACGGCTTCGTCCGATCGACCTGCCTCTCTACACGGCGGTGGACGATCTGCGCGACTGGCAGATTTTCCGCACCGGAGTTTCCCAACAGTGGTACACCCGCCGAAACGGCTCGACCTACCGCTGGTTAACACTGGACAACTACATGGATTTCTATGCTGACGACCCTGAATTCAACAGGGATGTCTCGAACTTCTTCACTGATATCCGCTGGTATCCTCTACCATGGCTCTACGCCACCACAACAGCCCAGGTGCCTTTGACCAGCAATCCTCAGAGCTTCTCCGAAGTTCAGTCTTACATCGGGTTCATGCCTTCGGACTGGTTCAGAGTCCAGTTTGGTCACTACTTCATCAATGATCATCCGTTCTTCAGGGATTCGAGCCTGTATACGGTAGAGACCTATACCCGTCTCAGCGACAACTGGGGATTCAGCACCAATCACCGTTTTGAGGCTGATGACAGCACGCTCGAATACCAGCAATACAGTATTCACCGTGACATGGCGAGCTGCACCGCTACACTTGGAGGTATCATCAGGGACAACCGTCTCGGAGACAACGAATATGGTGTCCTCCTCAGCCTGACCCTCAAGGCGTTCCCGAAGGTGAGACTCCCGGTTGATTTCCAACCTGGTGGCCTGAGTGCTGAGGATAACTAAGGCATGCCCGCCTTACAACACGGAGATCCTCCTGCCAGTCCCGCGCTCCCTTTCCCCGATTGGACTCTTCTCAGGTAGACAAAAAAAGCCACGCCGCTTGAAGCGACGTGGCTTTTCGTAAATCTCAGTCTGATTCAGGGAATCAGCGATCGAACTGGGCGTCAAAGATGATCTTTGACGGGGGGAAGTCTGCCTTCTTGACGAACTCGGCGGATTCAGCGGCACCGGCTTCACGATCCATGCCACCGTCTTCCCATTCAACCGAAAGAGGGCCGGCATACTCGATATCATTCAAAGCACGAATGATTTTCTCGAAGTTGATAGATCCACGGCCAACAGACTTGAAGTCCCAGAAACGCTTCCTGTTGTGAAAATCAACGTGCCCACCGAAGACGCCTGCCTCGCAGGGTTGATCAGACCAGTAAACATCCTTCATATGGACGTGATTGATGCGGTCAGAGAAGCGGTAGATAAACTCAATGTAGTCCACCCCCTGGTAACCAAAGTGGCTCGGATCATAGTTAAATCCGAACGCCGGATGATAGTCGATCGCCTCAAGAGCACGCTCGGCAGAGGCTATGTCGAAAGCAATCTCGGTCGGGTGAACCTCAAGACCAAACTTGATACCATTCTCCTGAAAAACATCCATGATCGGACCGAAGCGGTCAGCGAAATCCTTGAAGCCTGCATCGATTTGCCCGGGCAAAACAGGGGGGAACGAATAGAGAAGATGCCAGATCGAAGATCCGGTAAACCCATTCACCACCCCCACACCAAACTCCTTGGCGGCGACAGCTGTCTTCTTCAGTTCCTCAGCAGCACGCTGACGAACACCTTCCGGGTCCCCGTCACCCCAAACGTAGTCAGGGATAATCTGCTGGTGACGCTCATCGATTCGGTCGCATACTGCCTGTCCGACAAGGTGGCTGGAAATAGCGAAGCATTTCATGTCATGCTTATCCAGTAACTCGCGTTTCGCCTTGCAGTAATCGGCGTCAGCTTTATCGACTTCGAAGTGATCGCCCCAGCAGGCAAGTTCCACTCCGTCGTAGCCCATTTCCTTGGCTTTAACGATTGCTGTCTCGCAATCAAGGTCGGCCCACTGGCCGGTGAACAATGTAACAGGTCTTCCCATAGATTTTGCGTATTAGAAACCAAATAATGGTCGCGAGATTGATACCGTTTCGGACTTTCCCATTCAAGCTGTATTTAGAAGAAACAGCATCATGCCATGAGCCGGAAAGCAACGCCTCTGAGAAACAAAAAAGGCGTTGCTGTGAAGCAACGCCTTTCGGAAAGGATGTTTGTGAGATACCCCGCTTAGAAGGTCGCGGTCGCACCGATGTGGAAGCGTCCGGACTCATCCGTGATGACGTTCTCGGTGAAAACCGGCAGACCGTAGTCAACACGTAGGCGGAACCAGTCGCTGTAGTCCCAGCGCATACCAACACCTACAGAACCAATATCGAAGCTGTCTGCCTCACCGGGCAGGAGGATCTCATTGCCGAGATGAGCGGTATCGAAGAATCCAAGGAGCTGAAGTGTATCAGTCTCGTTCTCCCAGTCGAAGACCCGTCCAAGGGACATCGGCGGAGCGTAGAGCTCAACGGTTCCCCAGAAGCCGTGATCGCCTCGAACAATGCTCTCATCATAACCGCGAACCGTGGAGTAACCACCGGCACCGAGCTGCTCGGAAGGTTGCAGGTTCTCATTCGAAACCTGACCCTGGATCTTACCGCGGACAGACCAGCCGCGGTCACCCAGACGGTGACGGTGCTCAACACCACCCACCGCGTAGAAGTATTCCGCAGATGACGGGAATCGAGCCAGATTAAAAACGCGATCGCTGTTGTGAGCGCTGAATCCACCCGGTGAGTAGACACCGCGAACATCGAACTCAGTCACACCTCGCTTGTGCTGGATCTTCTCGTTGTATGCCAGGCTGAACTGGAAGATCTCTGCGGTAGCGCCAAAGAGCTGAAGCAGGCCGGCGTTTGCAGGATCGAAGAATTCCAGATTACTGCCGTTGGACTTGTAGTCGAATCCGAAGACCATTTCGCGCTCACGGTTAGCCTTTCCTTGAAGCGGAATGCCATAACGGGCACTGAGTTGAACGTTATCACCACCGGAGTCGAGGGTGACGCCCCCACCGAGGTTAACCGGGTCAGAGTCAATCTCCACGAAAGAGCCGAAGAAGGTCACCCAGTGTCTCCATGGGAGAGCGTGAGTGTAAACGAGCGAGTTGGCACGCACGTGCTCAAAGTCGAGGTCAGCGGTATACTGGTAGCTGAGGGAATTGCGCGGTCCAAGCAGTTCGCCGAAATTGAAGCCTGCCACGACGCGCTCACGCCCGAGGAATTCGGTTCCGGAATCCTCATATCCCAGGTAGAGCCAGTCACCCTTGGACTCATAGCTCTTCAAGATCACGTCGGTTGTTCCGAACTCAATGCCGGGAGCATAAACCATATCGACCTTGCGGTAAGGCGAACGGTTAACCCAGGAGAGGTCCTGCAGAACCTCAGAGGCGCGAATGACCTCACCTTCCTGGATGCGCATCTGGCTGCGAATGAACTCCTCAGTATCAGCGTCTGCCCCCTCCACTCGGATGCGGGCCAACTGGGACTCGATCACCACCAATTGGATAACACCGGAGGTAATGTCCTGCTCCGGAAGAAGCACATCAACGACGGGACGGTCACCTTTGCGATAGGCAACGATCACGTCTTTCACCATCCGATCGAGCGAGGAAAGAGAAACGGGTTTCCCGATGTAGTTCTGAAGGACCTGGCCAACCGGCTGCGGGAAATCATCAAAATCATGCCAGATTCCCTCAACGCCGGGCCATCCGTCGAGGCGGACTTCACCCGGGCTCGGCAAAAGAACCACACCCAAAAGCTGGTTTACCAAATATTCATCCTGGCTCGGTCCGAAAGAAGAACCCTTGCCGCCGGCATTTCCGAGATCGAAACGACCCAACTCGTCCACCTCGATGGGGCCTTCACCACCACCGGAATCGAGGACTGACTGAGTCTGCTGAACCTGTGACTGCACCTGAGGAGGCAACACATCGACGAGAATCTCAGTCCCGTATTGGTCGGTTACAGTATGCTGGGCAATGGCTGAGCTTGCAAAAGCGGTAACAGCAAGCCCTGCCAGGCCGGATACAAAACGTTGGATTCTCATCATCTAATCGGAGATCGGGAGGGTAAAAAACACCCCGATAAAAGCTATTCGATTAACACAGGTTAACTGCATTGAAAAAGGTTTTTTTCAGAATTTTTTCGATCTTTCTGAGGATGTGTGGATCGTAGGGCCCTGAAACTGAAATGGAAGGAAAAAATCCACCTGGACTGATTGACACCCATGCCCACCTTGCCTCATCGAAATTCGAGGGCGAAGTGGACTCCCTGATTGCAGCCGCCAATGAGGACGGCGTGGAGAAAATCGTATCGATCGCCTGCGATATCGAGGATTCTTACGACAACCTCGATCTCGCCCGCCAATTTCCGGGTATCGTGGCACCAACGGCGGGAATCCACCCTCTCTACGTCGGCGAAATCGAGGATAGGTGGGAATCTGAACTCAAGGAGCTCGCTCAGAAGCCTGAACTGGCAGCAATCGGCGAGATTGGGCTCGATTACTTTCATTCTCCCCCCGAAGGCTTTACCGAGGACTCGTGGCGGGCCAGGCAATTGGAAATCTTCGAAATCCAACTACAGCTTGCGATCGATTCAGATTTGCCTGTTGTGATCCACCAGAGGAACAGCGCTGAGGACGTCACCGCTGTTCTAAGACAGTTTCCTCAAGTTCGTGCCGTCCTTCACTGTTTCACCGGAACCATCCCAGAGGCCGAAACAGCGCTCGAAATGGGCCATTTGATCTCTTTCACCGGAATACTCACCTTCCCCAACGCTCCTGAAATTCGAGAAGTCGCCGCCCTTGTCCCCGCTGACCGCATCATGGTAGAGACAGACTGCCCCTACCTCGCGCCGGTTCCGTTTCGCGGAAAGCGCTGCGAACCCGCAATGGTCTCTCATACGGCCTCGACGCTCGCAGACGTTTTCGGAGTCAGCAAAGAAGAGATTGCTGCCACCACGACCCGAAATGCCGAGTCATTCTTCCGGTTCACTTCGTGATCGCGCGCAACCAAATCGGCCGGTGTAGCTTGCATTTCGCGTAATCTCGCTCAGGGTGAAGTAGTTCCTTCTCGAATCTGCCCCCCACTCAGCATGTTCTCAGAGCACAAAGCCCTCATTCGGGAGAAGAAATTCCGTCCCGGCCTGATCAGCGAAGGCAGGAAACGCGGCCACCAGTTCGACGCCACGCTGACTGACGACCACACGCTTTTCCTTCTCAACCAGCAGAGAGAAATGAGCTCTCGAAACGAAAAGCGATCCTGGCTGTCACGCCTTTTACGACGCCGCTGACTCAATCTGAGCCACCATACCGGTAAGATCATCTTCACTGATAATCTCCACCCCAAGGCTTTCCGCCTTATCGCGCTTGGAGCCGCCCCCTTCCCCGGCCAACAGATAATCCGTATTCTTGCTGACCGAACCGGCGACTTTTCCACCGTGATTCTGAATGGCCTCCTTAATCTGGCCGCGGGGGGCCGATAAAGTTCCTGTAATCACAAAGGTCTTCCCGGAAACAGGGTTGGACCCGTCACCTTCAGCTTCGGAAGGTTTCGGGGCATAATTCTCAGACTTTGGATCAATCCCGATCTCTTCGAGCCTGGCCAGAACCCGCTCGCCTTCTGAAGAATCAAAGAAGGCACAGACGTTACGAGCCACTGTGGGGCCCACTTCCCCGGCAATTCCATAAGGCGCGAGAAGTTCGTTATCTTCCTTCCTGTCTCCTGTCTTCAGCGTCTGGAGCTCGAGGAGAAGCTCCGAGCCGTTCAGCAGGGAAAAGCTCTCGTGCAGGCGGGAAAGTTCTCTCGCTGCTGATTCTCCTACCTGGGGAATACCCAAAGCGTAGATCCAGCGATGCAAGGGAGCCGATTTGGCTCGCTCGAGGGTGGAAACAATACTCTCAGCCTTTTTGGCGCCAAGAACACGGGAGTCCTCCTCGGTACCAATATTCAGCGTAGCAAGAGTCTCGAGCGGCACGGAAAACAAATCCAGGGCCTCGCCAATCACTCCACGCTCAACAAGTTTCTCTGCGACGATATTGCCAACGCCTTCAACATCCAAAGCTTTGCGACTCACAAACTGCTTGATGCGGTTGGCGGACTTGGCCGGGCAAGCAGGGTTGAGGCACTTCCACGCCACAAATCCATCCGGACGAACAATCTCGCTCTCACAACTGGGGCATTTTCCACCGACGGCGCCAAAGATGTCGTATTTCTCGGAGTCGGCCGGCCGCTTTTCAGGCAGCACCTTCACAACCGCAGGAATGATTTCACCGGCTTTCTCAATTAAGACCGAATCTCCGATCCTGACATCTTTTCGATCAATTTCGTCCTGGTTGTGAAGAGTAGCCCGACTGACCGTCGTTCCGGAGACAAGCACCGGGTCCAGTTCGGCGACAGGGGTCAGAGTTCCCGTCCGCCCAACCTGAATGGTGATTTCACGAATGATGGTCTCTTTCTGCTCGGGCGGATACTTGAACGCAGCCGCCCAACGCGGAGCCCTGGAGGTTTGTCCGAGTTCTGACTGCTGTGCCAGACTTACGACCTTCACCACCGCACCATCGGTCTCGTAGGGCAGATCGTGGCGCTTCACATCGAGCTCCCGGACAACATCCAACACCCCTTCGAGCGAATCCCGGGTCCAGATTGGGGAGTTTACAGGGATCCCAAGACTCCTCAGTAACTCGTGGAACTCGGCTATCGAGGTAATCTCCAGTCCGTCCAGCCTGCCCATCCCGTGGGCAATGAATTCGAGGGGACGTTTGGCCACTTCACGGGAATCCAGCAGCTTCAGCGTGCCCGCCGTCGCGTTCCTCGGATTCTTAAAAGTTGGCAGGCCTGCCTCATCACGAGACTCGTTCAGGGCAGCAAAACGGGCATTCGGCATGAAGATTTCTCCACGGACTTCGAGCCAGTCCGGGGCACCATCAGGCAGTCGGAGGGGCACATTGCCGATGGTTCTGACATTTTCAGTGATGTCATCACCGACAGTTCCGTCCCCACGAGTCACGGCAAAAGCCAGTTCTCCCCGTTCGTAATGCATTGCCACCGCAACCCCATCAATCTTGGGCTCGATAACGACCTCGACCTGATCAATTCCGAGCAAGCGCTGAAGGCGCTCGTAGAAATCGGTCAATTCCTCTTCTGAAAAGACATCATCGATACTGAGCATCTGCAGGAAATGCTCCCGCTGATCGAAACCGTCGATCGGTTCGCCACCAACCCGCCTGGTTGGAGAGTTTGGCGAAGCCAGTTCTGGAAACCGCGCCTCAAGGAGTTCGAGATTGCGGAACATCTCGTCGTAGTCGCGATCCGAGATGTCGGGATTCCCATCGACGTAATACAGGCGGTTGTGACGTTCCAGCTCCTGAGAGAGCTGGGACACTTCTTCACGCGCTTCCTCCAGCGTCATCTTCTTTCTGCAGTTGCCCCCGAACCCTAGTCGTCCTGGCGGGAAATCTCGTCTTCGAGACGCTCACTGAGCCACTGCTTGATCATGCTCTGATAGTTCAGATAGCGCCGGCGGGCCAATCGCTTGATCCGGCTCAACATCTGCGGATCAAAGCGCAAGGTGATCGTGGTCGATTCCCTGACATTCTGACGATGCAGCGACGCATTCATAAGCCTCGCATCGAGCGAATGCTTGGCCCAGAAGGCTGCTTCAGCAGCTTCGTCTTCAAATTCAGGGATTTCACTCCAACTCTGGATTGTCTTCACTTTTTAGAAAGGGTTCGGGTCTTGTCAGGATCAAAGCCACTCGGCATTCTTGCGCTCATAAAAGGACGACTCGTCATCGGTCATGTCCCGGCAGAAAATGACGCGGTAGTTTTTACCGTCGGTCCAGAATGCGGAGAAAAGATAGCGGTTTCCCAGCGTCTTCCCGAGAGCAAAGTAGCGGGCCTCACCGTCGCTGGAGTCAGTTTCCGGCAGTAACCGGATCGAAAAAGGATCTTCGAATGCCTCTTCCACCTCTCTCGGCGGTATCTTTTTGAGGTCGAAGTGGCAGTCAATCCAGTCAAATTCCATGTCGTCACTGAGGAAGCCGCAGGCGTTCTGCCCTCAAATGCTCCCTTTAAATTCAAGCTAGGGGGATCAGCGGAGGAAATCAATTCTCGAAACCATCCGTTTCCACGCCCTACCCCGATGAAACAAGAATTCCCATAAGTTTCAATTTTATTTATCGTTAATTTATGTTTAATAAACAGTGGTGAAGGCGCTCTCCCCCATTCTGTTTGCCTCAGCAGTCCTGGCAACCGGCTGCCAGGTAAAGCCCTACGCTCCACCTCCGCAAAAGGCGGATGTTGAAACCGTTGAAATCAATCTCAGCGATTTTCACGGGCGCCCGGAAGCTACGGCCATCGTTAGCGGCAGACTGACAAGCAGTGCCGCCCAACTGGTCGATGCTGAGCAGACCCGCCAGGGCAATACCATCTACGTCGCCGTCATGGAGCAGACCCCCCGCGGCGCAGCCCTCCTTCCGGACCTCACCATGTCGCCCCAGTATCAGACCCGGATCCAACTGGATCTCCTCGGACTCACTCCGGGCACCTACACTGTCTCGGTGAACGATGTTCTAGCAGAGCTCGAAGTCCCCTCCATCCAGGCCACCGCCTCTAACGGAAACATCGTATCAACCAGCCCGGATACGAGCGAGCTGACCAATGCCCTCATTCCTATTGAGGATACCCCGTATGGTCGCCCCGTCGCGACGGAGCCGTAGTCACTGCGATCCGGCAAATTTCAAAGGTTTTCGTGCAAGACAAGCGGGCATCACACGTCAATAGTGGAGAAGATTAATTCACCAACAATCCCCATGAAATTCCTCGTCCCTGCTACTCTTGCCCTTCTAGCCATTGGCCTGCTCCCCTCGACTGCCCTTTCTGAATCCGCCGTCGAAATTGCCAAAAAGCATGATTTGGAAAAAATCGCAGCCCTGACCGCCTACCTCGAGGCAAACCCCGAAGCGGAAGACCGGGACATGGCACTGAACATCCTCGTCGACGCTAACATGTCGATGGGTGAATTCACTCCTGTTCCCGACCTCCTGACACAGCGCTACGAGCTTCAGGACAAAGGGCCCGACGCCAACCTGCAGTTGATTGTGGCGCAGATCGTTCGTCCGTTCATCGAGTCATCTATTGTTTCCAATCAGCGCGACAAGGCAAAAGCCTTTGTTACCAAGATAAAAAGTGATTTCGCAGCGAATCCCCAGTCACCTCAGCTGAATCAGTTCATCGATCAACTGGCCTCGGACCTCTACCTTCCCGGGGTCGGCGACACGATGGAGTTTGCTTTCACCGATCTGGAAGGAAACGAAGTCGACCTCGCCAAGATGAAGGACAAGGTCATCCTGATCGACTTCTGGGCGACCTGGTGTGGACCGTGCATCGCCGAGATGCCCAACGTCATCGAGACTTATAACAAGCACAAAGAAGCCGGTTTTGATGTCATCGGTATTTCGCTCGACGAAGACAAAGCCGCCCTCGAGCAGTTCATCAAGAGCAACGAAATGCCCTGGCCCCAGTATTTTGACGGCAAAGGCTGGGCCAACGAAATTGCTCAACGCTTCGGAATTGGCAGCATCCCCGCCACTTTCCTAATCGGCAAAGACGGTAAGGTGGTGGCTTCCAACCTCCGCGGCGAAGCTCTTGAGGAAGCGGTCACCAAGGCCCTCGCCGGCGAGTAAATCCGGTGAAGCCACGCTTCGACCGTCTCAGCCGCTCTGCAGCTGAGAAATTGCTATGATTTCCGGTTTCGCCTTCGCTGAATGCAGCGATAATGCCGCCGTTTCATGAGTCAGGAAAATCGCATCGACCAACGTTTCGCAGCCCTTAAGGAAGAAGGGAAAGCTGCCTTTGTTGCTTACATCTGCGCTGGCGATCCGAATATGGATCGCTCTCTTGAGATCATGCACGCGCTGGAGCGTGCCGGTGCTGATATCATCGAGCTTGGGATTCCTTTCTCCGACCCGATGGCCGACGGGATCGTCAACCAGATGGCGGCCCACCGCGCCCTTGAGGCTGGCGGTACTACCCGGGGCGTCCTTGACCTGATTCGCCGTTTCCGGGAAAGCTCAGAAGTTCCTATCGTCCTCTTCACCTACCTCAATCCGGTCTACACCTACGGCTTCGAAGCATTTCACAGTGACGCGGCCGAGGCGGGAGCCGACGGGGTCCTCCTGCTTGATCTTCCGCCGGACGAGGCTTCCCGCAATGAAGAGCTCCAGGAACTCGATTCGCTGAAGCATATCCGACTGATCGCTCCCACGACGCCAGCCGACCGCATCCCGAAACTTGCGGGCAGCAGTGAAGGCTTCATTTACTATGTCTCTCGCGAGGGCGTCACAGGTGCCCAGCAAAGCCTGGCCGAGGGAATTGCCGAGAATGTGGCTGCGATTCAAGCGCACGCTTCCGTGCCTGTTGTCGTCGGTTTCGGCATCTCCACGCCCGAGCAATCTGCCGAAGTCGCACGCTCTGCCGAAGGTGTCGTAGTCGGCAGCGCCATTGTCCGCCAGATCGAGGCAAACGGCGACTCCGACGACGTCGCAGCGAAGGTCGAAGCCTTCGTCAAACCGCTTGTCGACGGTGCCAAGTCGGTCTAACCTCACTCAAAGGCCCCGGCCTTACCGAATCCGATGCTCAAATTCACCAAAATGAACGGTGCGGGTAACGATTTTGTCGTGATCGACAATCGTGATAACTCCGTGTCTCTCAACAAGGAACAGATCGAACGCATCTGCCAGCGCCAGCGTGGCGTCGGTGCTGATGGCTTCCTTGCCGTCGAGCCTGCCCAGAACGGTGCCGACTTCCGCATGCGCTATTACAATGCGGACGGAGGTGAAGCCGAAATGTGCGGCAACGGAGCCCGTTGCTTTGCCCGTTTCGTGAACCAGTTGGAAGGCAATTCTCTGACTGAAACCACGTTTGAAACCATCGCCGGAGTCATCAAAGGCGAATTCATCGATGATGAGGTCCGAATCGAGCTAAGCAAGCCCTTTGATTTCGCACTGAACGAAACCCTCGAAATCAACGGGCAGGAAACCACCGTCCATTCGGTGAACACCGGCGTCCCTCATGCTGTTATCTTTGTCGACGACCTCGACGCCGTCGATATCAGGGCGATGGGAGCGGCCACGCGCTTTCATGAGCACTTCGCTCCCGCCGGAACCAACGTAAATTTCGTCGAAGTCACCGCACCCGGGGCGATCCGCATCCGCACCTACGAACGCGGAGTCGAAGATGAGACCCTTGCCTGCGGCACGGGAATGGTCGCCTGCTCGATCATTCACCATGAAATCTCAGATGTGCCCTCACCGATTCGAGTGAAAGTCGCCGGTGGCGATACTCTCGAAGTAGGATTTGACCACGTTGGTGATGAGGCCTACGAAAACGTGACCTTGTTAGGTCCCGCCGACTTTACGTTTGAAGGCATATTGGAAACTATTTGATCTAACCTCTTCGTTCCATGTTCTCAGGAGCCCACACCGCACTCGTCACCCCGTTCGCCGATCACGGGATCATTGATACTGACGCCTTCCGCAATCTGATCGAAAAACAGTTCGATAACGGAATCAGCGGTATTGTCCCCGTGGGCACTACCGGTGAATCCGCTACTCTTTCCGTAGAGGAACACCACCGCGTCATCGAAATCGCGGTGAAGCAGGCTAACAAGCGTGGCCTCGTCATCGCAGGCACCGGTTCTAATTCGACCCGCGAAGCCGTGGAAATGACCCAGTCGGCAGAACTGGCCGGCGCCGACGCCGCCCTGCTCGTCACGCCCTACTACAACAAGCCTTCGCAGGAAGGTCTCTTTCAGCACTACAAGGCGATTGCCCAGTCCACTGAGCTTCCCTTGATGCTCTACTCCATTCCCGGCCGCTGCCACATCGAGATCGAAATCGACACCGCAGTACGGCTCGCTGAAGCCTGCCCGAACATCAAAGCGATCAAGGAAGCGGGAGGCGTCACAGAACGCGTCCGACAGCTTCGCGCCGCTCTCCCTGAAGAATTCAATATTCTCAGCGGTGACGACGCTCTGACCGTCGATTTCATGAAGGCTGGCGCAGTCGGCGTGGTATCCGTGGCATCCAACCTGATCCCCTCAGCGATGGCAGATCTCTGCAAAGCCATGCTGGAAAAGAGAGTCGGCGATGCCGAAGCTATCCACGCCCGCTACAACGAACTCTTTGAAGCGTTCCTGAAGCTCGACACGAATCCCGTACCGATCAAGGCAGCACTTGGACTGACCGGCGAATGCTCGCCCAAGCTTCGTCTGCCCATGGTTCAAATGAGTGACGAAAAAGTCGAGGAGCTCCGCTCCACGCTTGCCACCCTCGATCTTCTCTAATCTCGAGAAATTTCCACTCCCCGGGGCAAAAGGCTCCCACACACACCCTCCATCTATCTGAAGTTATGTTGAATGTTCTTGTGACAGGATGCCGCGGACGCATGGGCCAGGCCGTGGCTGCCAGTGTCGGCGACGACCCGAATACCCGCGTTGCTGCCGGAATCGATCTTGGCGACTCTCTCGAAGAGGCTCTCGCTAAATCTGACACCGTGATCGACTTCACTCTCCCGTCCTTCACGAATGAGCTTATCGAATGCTGCGTCGCAGCCGGCAAGGCTCTCGTCATGGGCACGACCGGACACGACGACGATCAACTCAAGCTGATCCGCGATGCCTCCGAAAGCATCCCCATTGTCCACGCGCCCAATTATTCTGTCGGTGTGAATACACTTTTCTGGCTGACTCGCAAGGCGACCGAGATTCTCGGCCCTGACTTCGATCTCGAGGTGGTTGAAATGCACCACCGTCACAAGATTGATTCACCCAGCGGAACCGCTCGTCGACTCGCCGAAATCCTCACCGAAGTGCGCGAGCTCTCCTACGACAAAAATTGCGCCCACGGTCGTTTCGGAGACGTCGGCCCTCGCAAGGACACTGAGATCGGGGTTCACGCTCTCCGCGGCGGTGATGTTGTCGGAGACCACACCGTCGTCTACGCTGGCGATGGAGAACGAGTCGAACTGACTCACAAGGCCTCCAGTCGACTCACTTTCGCCAAAGGCTCCGTCCGGGCAGCCAAATGGCTTGCCGAGAAGAGTTTCAAGAACGGCCTTTATGACATGGAGGACGTGCTCGGCCTGCGCGAGGCCTGATCTGCTTTCTCATGGCCCGGGTTGGAATCAGTCTAGGCTCCAACCTGGGTGATCGCGTCTCTAACCTCTCCCAAGCAATTCGTTGCCTCGGAGACGCGCGGAGCACCTCACACCTTCTGGTTTCGGGGCTCTATGAAACGGCCCCCGTGGATTGCCCTCCCGATTCACCGGACTTTTTTAACTGCGTCATCGAAATCGAGACGGAACTTTCACCCGTCGAGCTGCTCGATTTCACCCAGGACATAGAACGGAAACTAGGCCGACCGGATGAGCGCGCTCGAAATGCGCCCCGTCCCGTTGATCTGGATCTGCTCTACTACGAAGAAATCGAGCTCCAATCGGACCGACTCACCCTGCCTCATCCGCGCCTTCGAGAGAGAGCCTTCGTGGTTCTCCCACTCCTCGAAATACGCCCTGATCTCAAGGAACCATTCGGCTCGAATGACCTCTCAGATCAGCTCATCAAAAAAACAGACCATCCGGACTGGACTATCACCTCATAACCCATTCTTTATTAATTTTTAAAGACAGGTTTTTACTTTGCTTCAGCCAGCTGGATCCAGAGCCTTGCTCAGCAAATTAGCAACTCCCTGCGCCTCCATTTCGAGCGCCAGGGCTCTCAACTCTTCGAGCCGCTCACCGGGGGCCGTCGCCATAGCCCGAAACCTGTCTTCGATATCACCAGGTCCAACATTCTGGGAATACTGGTGAATCATGGCTCGCCAGGCCAATTCCCTTCGCATCGCATTGCTGGACTTCGATTCCCCAATCAACCACCCGGTTTGCCCGGATTGAGCGGGATTTTCGACCCAGCCCTTCCAGAATTGGACTCTAACGTCCCTGGAGACAGACTCGATCCGCCACCCTCCAAGGATGCCCGGGATGCGCCGCAACGCGCCCTCATCGCCGCTGGCAGCCAATAAGGACAGGGCCCTGAGCCTCAATTCCTGATCTCGAGCATCATCCTTGATGAGTTCCTCCAGCCAGGAATAAGCCGAAACCGGAAGTTCCATGTCCTTCAGCAACTCGATCGCTTTGGATTCAACCGGGAGTTCACGTCTCGCGACCGCCACCAGCGTCTCCGGGTTTTCTACCGGAATCCCGTTGTGATGCATCAGTTGCAGGACATAGGCGGGATCAACCCGGATGTTGCTAAGCACCCCGTTGAGATAGCTTCCGATCTGCCCCTGTAACTCAAGATTCTGCCGCTGATACTTATTGGCGAGCATAGACATAATTGTATTCCGCACTTTGACCGAGCGGGTTTCAAGAGCCTGCTCAATTAGTGCGACGATATCATCAGGGTTCTCGATTCCCAGGTCGAGCTCACTGGCGATGGGGTTGGCTCCATCGTTCTTCTCCCCCAAAGCCCCCCAGTTCACATCGACAACCTGCCCCCGATTGATCAGGAACGAACGCGCTGCCACCACCAGATCAGGCTTCGATTTGCGGGCAAACTTAGCCACCAGTTCATCAAGCCCGTCGATCTTGAGGTTCTGACGGGCAGCCGCTCCCAGAATGGCGGCCGAGACCCGCGCTGAAGTCTCGCTTTGGATCAATCCTATCGTCTCGCGCAGCCCCTGGAAGGCTTCATCGCCCAGGAAATGAAATGCCAAAGCCCGAACCTCCGGGAACTCTGATGTTGTCGCCGCCACCGCTACCGACGAGGCATCTTTCCTGTCACCTTCGAAGGCAGAGAGCCTCAACCAGGCGACTTCGACACTCTTGTCCCCCTGTGCTTCGGTGTATCTAGAGAGGATTGACTTACGAAAAGCACGCTTGCGCCTCGAAAGCTCAAACGGGGCTTCAAAACTGACGATAGGGTTGGCATGAGAAAATGCTTCAACCACCTCACGATCGTTCATCGTATCCCACGAAATGGATGCTTCGTCCCCGCCCCTGCGCCTGGCGAGGTAAAGGGCAGTTGATTCATCCTCTTCACCAAGCAGCCAGCATCTACTCTCGCCGTCGATAACAACCGACGAAAACCGGGCTCGCGAGGCAACTTCGGCTCCTTTTTCGCTCAACCCGCCCCCCTGAATCCAGACGCGCTGCTCCTCCCCGGATCCCGACAAATCCACCTCGCTTCCAACGCCGGGAAGCCTCACCAGCGCTTTATCCGCGATTGAAATGGGAGCGATGTTCTCGAGGGACACATCAGGAATCAAAAATGATCGATAAACCCGGCTTACCCGCTTTTCGTTCGACTGAACACGAACCAGAACATCGCCTTCGCGGGTGACCGAGAGCCATAACATGCGGTCATTAGAACGAAACAAAGACAATGCTGCTTCGCGCTTCCGATGGAACTGAACGAGACGGTCCTCTTCTTTTTCAGAAGACAGAATCGCATAGAACTCACCGCCGGGACCCATTGCCATATCGGCAATCGCGCATTGGCTTCCCGCTGCCCCGTCAACTCCCGCCGTTCGCAAATCCACCTCTGCCAATTCGAAACGTTCATCGGCAACTCCATCATGATTCGTGTCTCGGTAGGCCTTCTTTACAAGCACAGAATAGACCGATTCGTCCCTTCCCCGGACCTCGATTCCGGTCACATAAAGCCACTCGCCGTCCCAGCTAATACCTGCATTTGGGCTGGTCGAATGCAGAAATTCGGTCACCTCAGCGTCACGATTCACCAGGTAGACACTTCCAGTGCCATCGCCGTGTGAGTCCCTCACAAATAACCAAACACCTCCTTCAGCCCGGGGAATCATCTGCTGAATTTCCCAACCCTCGCTCCCATCGACCCTGGCAAGCCTCCAGGTTCCAGGCACTTCCTCATCGATGGTCTCTACGCTGACCGGGGCCTTCTCCTTCAGCTGTTCCCTTATTTCTGTCGATATGACCTCATCGGGAATTTCCTTCGGATCCGAATAGCCCACCACTTCAACCAGGCCCGGCCATTCTGATTTCCCGGAAAAAGAGAACCTCAAGCCACTGACCGCATCGGACTGGACAGGATAGAATCGCACCTTCCCATCCTCATTTTCGAGAGGCTCCTCAAGATGATTCCACCCTCCTTCATTGACTTCCAATTGGTAGCTCTCAGCCTGATCCTTCCAGAATACAGCGATGACTTTCGGTGATTGAGACTCAGCCATTTCCAGGACCAGGCTTCCCGGACCGGACCCGGCCAGTTCCCAGGAAGTCATTGAATCCCCGTCGATCACCTTTCCCATGCCATCCTGGGGCAATGATGGAAGGGAGAACGCTGAAAGCTCAGCGCCCTTCAACAAGTTGGTCCCCAGCTCAACTCTGGTAACTTGAGGAAGGACCTCCTCAGTGATCTCGGGAGCATCGCCCCCCTGTCCGTCCCTGAAAAGTCCATCCCCCTTTTCGCCCAGCGCCCAGATCACACCCCTGGTCACCACATCCAGGTAGGCGGCCCAGTCCTCCGCAGCGGCTTCAAATGCCACCGCATTGCAATACACGCGAGTGCCACTTCCAAACTCGTTGGTCCAGACCTTCAATTCCGAGTCCCCGGAACTTCCTGCCAGCTTCGCCCACTCACTGCCAACCTCTCCAAAAGAACCGACTGCCCGCCCTAACAGCACGGCCGGCTTCCCGCGAGTGTGCGGATACAACACCCTCTCGAGATAAGGCCCATCCGTGACCTCGGCGAAATCGTGACAATGAATCGCCACATCGAACCCGTCCGCCCAACCTGCGTTGGGAAAGACTCCCTTCATTCCGGAGTCATTTCCCGACGATGCGGTCTTTACCTCCCATTCAACCGGCCTCGACAAACGCTCGCTGATCCCATCGCGAATCGACAGGTTAAGGTCGACATCACTGTGCCCGGATCCGCCCGCAACAAATATGATCTTGATCGGACGCTCGCTGTCCTGTGCCGGCGTCTCAACAGGAACGGTCAATGCCAGCCACAAACCAACTTGAAATATCCACGACCGCTGCATTGATGAGAACCTCTCCACTCAACGCATTACGAGCCCCCTCCGCAAGGAAGAATACCTTTTCGGGCTGGAAATCGGGAGCCTTTTATCCCGCCACGCTGACGGCTTTGTTGGACTTGACCCGATGACCGTAGTCGAGCTCGTCAGGCAAATCACAGATTTCCCGGACAGCGTCAAAAAGCTCATCGAACTTGTCGACAAAAATATCCCCGATCAGCAGGTCTGTCAGCGTCGGACGAAGTTCGGGATTCATTTTCACCAGCTTCCCAAAATTGAACTCGGGTCGGTAGAAAGCATAAACGATTTTTCGCATCCGCTCGATAGCGACGCAGACGTCTTCGCCATACTTCTGAAAGCTCTGTGCTGACACATCGCCACCCTTCAGCGCTTCATCGACGGCATCAGCGGCCATTTCACCGGACTTGAGAGCCAGAAAGACACCGGACGAAAACACCGGGTCGAGGAAAGCAAATGCATCGCCAACGAGAACGAGTCCGTCGGTGGCGCAGTAGTCAGAGCGATAACTGTATTCCCCGGTGGTCCAGTATTCACCAGTCGACTTTCCGGAAGCGAGGTGCTCCTTGATCCACACATTCTCCTCGATTTCGCGGTCCATGATGTCTGCCGGCTCGCGGGAGTCACGAAACAGGTAGTCCCGCTCAGCCACCACACCGACGCTGATGAGGTCATTGCGCATCGGGATATACCAGAACCACCCCTTGTCAGGCAGGTAGGCCACCGTGGTTGAACCCGCATCGAGTCCGGGATCTCGCATCGCCCCCTCGTAGTAGGTCCAGATCGCGATCTTGTTCAGTTTCGGATCACGCTTTCTCCACTGGTTCTTGCCCGCGTAAAAACAATCGCGACCGGAGGCATCAACGACGACCTTGGCGCCGAGTTCATAGCGCTGCCCGCCATTCTCGGCAATCACCCCAACGACAGCGCCGGCATCGTCATGAATAGGCTCGAGAACCTTGGTCTCGTCGCGGAAACTGGCGCCTTTTTCGAGAGCCTTATCCAGAATCATCTGGTCAAACTCCTCCCGCTCGACCTGCCAGGTCGTGGCGGACGGATGGTCATAATGCTGGAAAAAGTAGAAGGGCCGCGACATTTTCCCCATCGTGGAGACGAATTGCACGCTGTATTTCTGCTGGAAGCCAATCTCGTCCATCTTGTCCACGAGTCCCAACCGGTCGAGCGTGTACCAACAAAACGGCATCATGGATTCCCCGATGTGATAGCGGGGAAACTTTTCTTTCTCGAGGATAAGCACGGAGTGGCCCTTTTCAGCGAGCAGAGCAGCAGCCGTGGTGCCGGCAGGCCCGGCGCCAATGACGATAACGTCCCAATCGGATTGATTCATATCGGGTGAAATTAAGGAGGGGTTACCGAGGAAATACGTTCTCAACCCATTTTTCGGATTCATTAGACCGGGGAAGAATCTCCACAATATCGGCGAAAACCGCGCCGTCCCGGTCGAGGAGCTGATTGCAGCGACCGTAGAGGACTTCTCCCGATTCCTGTCCCAGGGCATCGGCGATGAGACCGTCCGCTGGAACCGAGAAGTAGGCGCCGGGGCTGCCGCGGTGCTCCACCGCATATTCACCGAGGATTCCGCCGAGCGGTTTTTCGCCGGCGATTACCTCTTGGCGGACGTCTTCCGGAAGACCGCCCAACTGGATCGCGATCGCTCCGTATTCCACCGGCTTGTCGGATGAGGCCGCATGGAGGCTCACCAGGCGCATCACGAATTCGTCGTTCGACTCGTGCTTGTGCACCTCCAGGTAGAGTTTGGAGTGATGAAAGGCCGCCAGCGTCGGCGTCATGTCGTTGGTGTGAACCAGCAATGAGCGATAGGGATATGGCATCTCACCGCCCTCGAGAAAGGTGAAATCAGGGAGCTCCAGCCCCGCCTTCTCGTAGAAGAAATGAAAAGGCAACAGGCGATGCAAGGCTTCGGCATAGGCCTGACCTGCTTCAGACTGATCAGGTGTAACGTGCATCGAGGTGTTCTTCGAGGAAAAATCCGTGGAGGAGTCGGTCGATCTGCAGCATGCCGTCTCGGCTCACTACGATGTCGTCGCCGTCTTTGGAGAAGTAACCGTCGTCTTCGAGCTTACCCAGCTCAGCTGCGTAACGGGTCGAGACATCGACACCATATTTGTCCTGGAAATACTGCATCGAAGTCCGTCCCAGCTTCAGTTGAAGGACAAACTCCCTGACAAAGCGCTCTTCAGGGGAAGTCGCGTAGGCTCGGAAAATGGGAAGTTCACCGGAGTTCACCAATTCATTGTAGGGATCCACGTCAGCCTGGTTCTGGTAATGCACTCCACCGAAATGACCGAAGCTGGCCACACCTGCGGAAAGCAGGTCCGCTCCTTCCCAGAGGCTGTCGCGATAGACAAACTTAGTCGTCTCGGGATTCTTCACCACCGTGTAAGCGCTGCTGACAGTGTAGCCGGCCTCTTCGAAACGATTGAAGGCCCAGTCAACCCAGGCCCGCTTGGTTGGCCAGGTCGCAACCGGAGCGGAAATGCGACCGCTCTCCTTCATGTCGCGATAGATCGTGGTGTTGTACGGAATCTCCATCTGGTAGATGGTGACACAGTCAGGATCCTGTTCGATGGCGGTGTCGACACACTTCTTCCAGTTGTCCTCGGTCTCATCCATCATTCCCGCAATGAGATCGATATTCACCTGATCAAATCCTAACGTTTTGGCAAAACCGAGAGCGCGGTAGGCTTCCTTGGAACGGTGCGCGCGACCGTTCACCTCAAGCAGGTGATCATCAAAAGCTTCAATTCCAAGACTGAGACGCGTCACTCCGATTTCCTTGAGCGCTTCAAGTTTCTTCTCAGTAAGCGTTCCCGGTTCGCACTCGAAGGCGACCTCTTCGGTCTCGTCCCACGGGAAAAGATCCTTCATGCGATCCGTGAGGCTTTGCAGTTGCTTCACCGAAAGATAACTCGGAGTGCCTCCTCCAAAGTAAACAAACTGCGGCTTACGACCGGCGAGGTATGGCTTCTTCGCATAGGCCTCGAACTCGCGGATCCCCGCCTCGAGATAATCATTGATCTCAGAAGCGTTCTTATCCGTGTAGACCCGGAAATAGCAGAAGTGACAACGCTTTCGGCAAAACGGGATGTGGAAATAGACACCCAGATTCGTGTCGGTCGGAGCCGGCCCGTCGAGCACATCCATCACTGCACTCTTGTATTCCGGAGTCCAGAATGAAAAAGGTGGGTAGTTGGCAACAAAGTAGTTACCGACTTCGGTTTGCTCGGCACTGTCCCCGTCGAGCGGGAGACTGAGCTTGTCGATCACACCTACGGGAGAGGTGCTGTTGGAGGAGTCAGACATAAATTTGGGAAATTCGGAGGTTTGGGAGGGACTCAGCGGAAAGCATACACCACCCCGTCTTGCCCGCAAACCACGAGCGTGCCACGCGATACCGCCGGGGATGCCTTGATCTGGCTCCCGATTTCAAAGTTCCACAGTTCTTTGCCGTCCTCGCGACTAACGGCATAGAGGCGACCGTCCATCCCTCCCTGCCAGATGGTGTCACCGGCAATCACCGGCGAAGCATCGAGTGATCGCGGTGCCCGAAAAGCCCAGGCTTCTTCGCCCATGATCCGGTCATAGGCCACCAGCCGCTTGTCCGGTCCAGCCACATAGACATGGGTTTCGTCCACCGCCGGAGAGGCCGTGTATTCCGCTCCGGTAACAATCTTCCAGACTTCCTCACCGGTGGCGACGTCAATCGCGATCACTTCCCCTCCATTATGAGCGAGGTAGGCAATGCCGTCGCGGACGGCGGCAGAGTTAGCGATGTAGGAGCCTACCTCAACTTCCCGTCCCGGCCCCTGGCCATTGGCTGGAAGGATGTAGAGCAATCCATCACAGCCACCGAAGGATACCGCCTCTGTGCCTCCCGAGTTCACGATCGAAGGCGTCGAAACGATGTAATTCCCTGTCTCCTCTTTCCAGAGCACCTCGCCGGATTTGGCGTCAAAACAGTAAAGGAAGTAGTCGTGGCTTCCGATGAAAACCCGCGAAGCCTCTTCGGAAATCAGGATGTTCACACCACCCTCGATTTTACCGTCGGTCTCGTGTTGCCATACTTGTTCTCCGGTCTCGGCATCAAGCGCATAAACAAAACCGTAGGTGTCTCCAAAATAGACGATGCCGTCATAAACCGCCGCCGGAGCCGAAGTGGGTCCCTCCGTTTCCACTTTCCAGACCTCGGAACCGTCCTCGAGGTTGAGTGCAAGAAACTCACTTCCGAGCGTCCCCACGTAAATGATCCCGTCCTGGATGACCGGGGAGGCTTCGATTGGAGGACGCCGCTTTCCGTCATCCTCTCCGCTTTCGTAGCTCCAGGCCAGTTCAAGCGGCCCGGTCAAGTTTTCAGGACTCACGCCCTGCATTTCGGCATCTCCACGGAACAGCGGCCAATCCGAGAACGTCCCGGATGATTTTTCCTCAGATTCACCCGTTTCACCCCCGCTTTCCGGGCCTCCACACCCCGCCAGGAGGGCACCGAGCCCCATAATTGCCATAAAAAAGTTAAGTTTTCCCAAATATTTACAATTCTTTGGTTTTCTTATGGCGATCATGAGGGTATGATTCAGTCGAAATTCGCTAAGATCAACGCCCCCATTACGTATCGTGATTGAGGCTATTAGCCAATTCCGACCGCCCCTCAACGATGAACCCCGGATTTCTCACTGTTCTGGCCGTCCTGAGCACAGGCGTCGCAAGCGTGCTTGCTCAGAACGAAGACGCCCCCTCCTGGATGGAGGACATCACCCGGATGCCCCCTGGTGGACACGCCAACCTGCGTCCGGTCAAATTGGGATACACCCTCAGTTGGAACAATCGCGTCAACGCCGGGAAGTTTCAGATTTCAGTCGTCGAACCCGAAGATGGATCCGATCAGTTCATCGGTGATGCGTCCGGGCAAAGTTCCGGCTTCGCCCGCGTTCTCTGGCCCTACGATTTCCGGGCCCGTTCTATTATCACCCAGGAGTCACTCCGCCCGATCGTTTTCCAGCTCAGCGAAAAGGACCGGAACGCGACCAACTCCTACGACATCATTTTTGAGTCGGACCGCCAAGTCTACACCACCACGGCCCAGAAAAAGGACGAGAAGGCCATTACGGCAACCTCCGGTTTCGATTTTGACTTTGGTCAGGATGTGCTCTCCTCCGCCTTTTACCTGCGCAGTCACTCCCTCGAGAACGGCGAAAAGATTTCCATGGTGGTGACTCCATTCAATCGCCCTTATCTCACCGAACTGAAGGTCATGGGTCGCGAGACTCGCAAGATCAAGGGAAAGACCTACAGCACGATTCGCCTCGATGTCCGAGTCGGAAAGATCAATCCCGATCTTTCCATCAAGACCTATGACAAGATCAAGCAGACCAGCCTCTGGGTGAGCGATGATGAGTATCGCATTCCCCTGGAACTTCAGTCTCAGATCTCGGTTGGGTTCGTCTCCGCCCGACTCATTGACCTGAAGTGGCTTGAATAGCCGTTTCTTTTCGCGAGGAGTGCTTTTCCCTTCTTGATTTCCACGGCCCGACCGTTAAAGTCACCGCCTGCGCGAGACGAGGTCGTTGGCCTCGCTTCCCATCACATGCCGGTGTGGCGGAATTGGTAGACGCGCGCGATTCAAAATCGCGTTTCTTCGGAAGTGCGGGTTCGATTCCCGCCGCCGGTATTTTCAAGTGCTTGTGAATGGGATTCCTCTCGACAACCGGGAACCTGCCGCTGGTGCGCGATCCGAAACAGCGCATCTGGCCCCAACCACCGGCTGAAAAGCTCGATCAGAATTTGTCTCAGCTACTCACCCGCGTTGACGCTGGCGAATATCGATGAGGTCTTTCATCACATGCCCCAGCGAACCGGACCACTCCGCTGTTCCGAAGGCATCGTGGAGCGTCTTGTAGATCTGATAGAGTTCCGCATAAACCTCCTGGTTTTCCGGGATGGGCTGGTATTCCACATCGCGCATCTTGCAGCAGTTTGCTTGCACTTCAGCCACGGTGACCTCACCGCCGCAGGCAGCGCCAAAGATGGCAGCACCAAGGGCACAGGTTTGATCACTCGCGGCTACTCGCAGCGGACGACCCAGGATATCGGCGTAGATCTGCATCAAGGTCGCATTCTTCACCGCCAGGCCACCCGTATTGACGACCTCGTCGATTTTAATGCCATATTCCTCCATCCGGTTGATAATGGTCAAAGCACCGAAAGCCGTGGCTTCAATCAAGGCCCGATAGATTTCATGAGCTTCGGTGTGGAGAGTCTGGCCGAGAATCATGCCACTGAGACGAACATCGGTCAGGATGGTTCGATTGCCGTTGTTCCAGTCGAGCGCCATGAGTCCTGTTTCACCGGGCTTCTGGCCACTCATTCGCTTCTCCATCTCGATGAATTTTTCGTCCTGCGACGCTCCGTACGAATCCGGAACCAGGTGATTCACATACCAGAGGAAGATGTCACCCACTGCTGACTGCCCGGCCTCAATGCCGTAGTGCTCGGGAAGCACCGAACCATCGACCACGCCGCAAACTCCGGGCACATCGCCCAGTTCAGCGCTGTTCGGCAGCACGGTGATGTCGCAGGTGCTGGTTCCAAGGATTTTCACCAGCGTTCCGGCTTTGCCGCCGGAACCAACCGCGCCATGGTGGGCGTCAAAGGCACCCACGGCGACCGGAATCCCCTCGGAGAGTCCAAGTTTTTCAGCCCATTCACTGGTCAGTTTTCCAGCTTGTGCGAGCGATGTGTTAGCCTTGTCATAAAGACGATCGCGCAGGTCGGCGAGCGCAGGGTCGAGGGTGGCGAGGAATTCCTTGTCCGGTAGGCCGCCCCATTCTTCGCAGTACATTGCCTTGTGACCGGCTGCGCACACACTGCGCTTCACCTCTGAAGGCTTGTCGTTGCCGGTGAGAACGGCCGGGAGCCAATCACAGTGCTCCACCCAGGAGTAGGCTGCGTCAAAGACGTCACGGTCGATGTTGAGACAGCGCCAAATCTTACTCCACCACCATTCGCTGGAATAGGTGCCGCCACACTTGGCAAGATACTGGGGACGATCAGCAGAAGCCTTCTCCGTGATATTGGCCGCCTCCCGGTGCGCCGTGTGATCCTTCCAGAGCCAGACATAAGCATTGAGGTTGTCCTTGAACTCGTCTTTCAGCGCCAGCGGCGTGCCGGATTCATCAACGGGAATCACGGTGCTACCGGTGGTATCGATACCAATGCCGATCACTTCGGACGCCTCAAAATCCGGATTCGACTCCTTGGCCTGAGCAAGCGCTCCGGTGATGATCTTCACCATGCCGTCGAGATAATCCTGCGGATTCTGGCGGGCCACATTCGGATCGGCCGGATCGGTCAGAATTCCCAGGGTGCCTGAGGGATAGGGAAATACGACGGAACCCAGTTCTTCTCCGGTATCGATGTCCACCAGCAGTGAACGACAGGAGTTGGTTCCGTAATCAAGACCAATTGCGTATCGACTCATGGCCATGGATATAGGTGATTCGACTCTTCGGCGCAAACGCCGAATGCCAATTATTGTTTAAAAAAGTTCGTGAGATTTCGCGTAGTATTTGCATCCGGATCGATCCGGCGGTCACTTAGAAAGAGACCATGGAAATCTTCATTTCAGAGATCCCGGAAGAAGGCCTGCACCGCGATGGCACCCTCGCCCCAACCATCTTCGACCTCTCGCCCGAGGACAGCATTCGCCCTGCCGGCGACATCACCTACGATGCCACGATGTATCATTTCGATGGCGTGGTGACTTTCGAAGGGAGTCTCAAGGGCAAATTCCAGCTCCAGTGCAATACCTGCCTCGAGTACTTCGATTACGAGGCCGACTTCCCCAAGTGGAGTTCTGATCTGGAACTCGATGACGACCAGCAAAGCTTTGATCTTGCCGAAATCATTCGGGAAGACTTCCTGCTCGACCTCCCCTCCTACCCGCGTTGCGATGAGCTCGTGCCCGGCAAGGTCTGCCCCAAAGCTCATTATGTGGTGGAAATCCAGAAACCACTCGAAGAGGAAGCGAAGCCCGAAGACGGTGATGACGCCTGGGGAGCGCTGGATCAGTTGAAAGACTGACCTGAATTAACTCTTCCAGGCGACCTTGTCCGGCTTGCCCCGCCAGGCGACGCGGCCGCGATCTCCGACTTTGAGCTGCTCGCCTTCCTTGAAGAAGCAGAGCCATCGCTCGTCGGGATCGTAATCCGGAACAACCGAGACTTCATAAACAGTCCCCATCGGCCTGACGTCAGCTACGGTCGCCATGGATCCCTCTTCTGCAACCTCGCAGGAAATCCAGCGGGCATCCTCCGGACGGGTCCAGGTGACCTCTCCCGTCTCAGCGTTGCGCACCTTGTTGGCAGGGCCAAAGCGCTCGGCGCAGTATTGATCCACTGGAGCCTGGTAAACTTCGGAAGGACTCCCGACCTGGATCACCTTGCCTCGATCGAGGATCGCAACTCGCGAGGCGATCGCCAGGGCATCTTCAGGATCGTGGGTCACCAACAAAGCCGTCTGCCCTAGATCGACGAGAATCCTACGAATCTCCTCCCTCAATTTGCGTCTCAAAGACGGATCAAGGTGACTAAAAGGCTCATCCAACAGAAGCAGTTGCGGCTCGGGTGCCAAAGCACGAGCAAGAGCGAGTCGCTGACGCTCACCTCCGGACAATTCGTGAGGGAAACGTGACTCTTTTCCCTCGAGATCGACCATCCTGAGGCACTCGGAAACTCGTGCACGAATACGGTCCGGTTCCCATCCTCGCAGGCCGTAGGCCACATTCTTCTCGGCCTTCAAGTGTGGAAACAGGGCTCCGTCCTGAAACATCAATCCGAGACGGCGTTTCTCGGGCGGGACTTCTCTTCCGTTTCCGCCGGCCACCACTTCTCCCCCCAACAACACCTCACCTCCATCGGGTGACTCCAATCCGGCAGCAAGCCGAAGCAGTGTCGTTTTCCCGCTTCCACTCTCACCAATCAACGCGAGAATTTCCCCGTCGTTCACATCCAGCGAGACTCCGTTCACCGCAGGATTGTTCTGCTGTGAAAATCTCCGGGTCACCTCCCGGTAGGACAAAAGCGGTGCCGATTCAGTCATTTGAAGTAGGTGATGCCAGCCAGCGATTCATCACCAGCAATCCAATCGCACCAGCTACCACAATCATCAAGGACGGAACAGCGCAGGCCTGCAGACGCGACTCCTTGGCCAGACTGAAGGCCGTCGTCGCCAGTGTCTCAAAATTGGCAGGCCGCAGGATCAGGGTAAGTGGCAGTTCTTTGAGAATATCAACGAAGAGAAGCATCCCGGCTGCGATCAACGGTCCCTTCAACAAAGGCAGGTCAATCTGCAGAAATGTGGCCATAGGCGAGTGACCAAGCAGACGCGAAGCCTCCTCGAGTGGTCGACCGAGGCGGTCCATCCCGGCGCGTGCAAATTGCAACGGAATGGCAAAGAAGCGAACAATGTAGGCAAAACCGATCGCTAACAGCGTCCCGCTAACGAGGGGCATCCAACCGATCTCCCACCGGTCCATTGTTCCGAAGACCACAAGAACACCGACGGCAATAACAGCCCCCGGAGTCGCATATCCGAGGCCGGCGACACGATTCAGGAAACGGCGACTGCGATTTTCCCGTAAACGGACGGCATAGGCAAACATGGCAGCCATCAGCGGCATCACCATGGCAGTAACAGCTGCCAGTCCGGTTCCCCGGGCGATCGCTTCGCCAGCCACAAACGAGCCCCCTGCCTCAGAGGCCAGATTGAGCCAGGCCCATCTCGAAAGTTGCCCCACCGGGTAAATAAAACCAATCAGAAGGGGCAGCAGGCATACCAGCATGGCGCACCACCCGCGCCATCCTGACAAGCGCACCCGTGACAGCGGAATCTGGCTGGCCTCCGCCTCAACAAACCTGGCGCGGCCTCGAAGTAACTGCTCCGCAGCCAGCAAAAATCCCACGGTGACCATCACGATACTGGCCAGTCGCAAAGCCGCGACCTTGTCGCCCATTCCAAACCAAGTTCGAAAGACTCCTTCGGTCAGGGTTGGCACACCAAAAAAGTGCACCGCGCCGTAGTCGTTGATAACTTCCATGATCACCAAGGCAACACCGGCAACCATCCCGGGCCTGGCCATCGGCAAAGCCACCCGAAAGAAAACCTGTCGGGGGGAATCCCCGAGACAACGGGCCGCCTCAACCATCGCCCTTCCCTGTTGCGCAAAGGCTGAACGGCAAGCAAGGTAGATATAGGGATACAGCACCGCTGCCATCATCACGATGAGGATCCCGTATCGGATCACCAGCTCGAAAGAGAGAAAGGCATCGATTCCCCAGTTGGTTCTCACCCATACGAGGAAAGGAATCGCCGCCTGCGGCCCCTCGTAAAAAACGAATGCGGCCACATAGGTGGGAATTGCCAAAGGCAGGACGAGCCCCCAATTCAGAAACTTCCGCCCCGGAAAATCAAAGCAGGTCACCAACCAGGCCGACGGCACGGCCATGAGGCAGGCAATCAAGGTCACCCCTGCGACGAGAATGAGGGTGTTTTTCAGGTAACCTCCGAGAACCGTCTTCACGAGATGGTCCCAGGACTCACTTTCCTGCCCGACCTGCAGAAGAACGGCGGCGATCGGTAGACAGATCAATGCTGCCAACAGAAACGCAAAAGCGCCCCATCGATCGGGACGCTTCAAACGGAATTTCCGTTCTGGAGTCGAAACCGAAGCCTGCTGCAGCAATTCCGATTCAGCGGTAGCTGAAGAGGCTCCGTCCATAAATCAAACGTGGTCCGGCTTACTCCCAGCCGGCTTCGTTGAACACTTTCAGTGCTTCGGCATTCAGGTCACCAAGCACCGAGAAATTGACGTCGTCGGCCTTGAACTCCCCCCAGCGCTGCTGGCGCTCGGAAAGAGGAACCCCGTCGACAACAGGATACTCAAAGGTGTTCTCGCTGTATTGGGCCTGCACCTCTTCGGAGAGGAGGAAATCAATGAACTGGTTGGCGAGGTCCGCCTTCTTGCTGGCCTTCACAACGCCGAGGCCACTGATATTGACGTGGGCTCCACGGCCGTCCTGATTCGGGAAAAAGATCTTCACCGCTGCCGCAGCATCGCGATCCTTCTGCTCTTCCGCAGTCTCCAGAATGCCGATGTAGTAGGTGTTCACAATAGCCACATCCGCGAGTCCGGCAGCAATCGCGCGAACCTGGTCACGGTCACTCCCCTGCGGCGGTCGAGCCATATTCTTACGAACACCGGTCGCCCACTCGAGCGCCTTTTCGCGGCCGTCAGCGTCAATGATGGTGGTCAGCAGCGCCTGGTTGTAGCTGTTGGTAGAAGAACGAACCACGACCCGTCCGCGCCACTTTTCGTCGGTGAGCGCTTCGTAGGTGGAAAGCTCAGACGGCTCAACACGGTCCTTGGAATGAACAATCACCCGAGCACGGCGAGTCATCGCCACCCAGTGGGAATCTTTCTCCCGAAGCGGAGGCTGCACTTTCTCCAGAGCAGCCTTGGAGGTCATCGGCTGGAGGAGTCCCGCCTCGTGGGCGCGGTGAAGCGTTCCCCCATCGGTGGTCATGAAAATATCAGCAGGAGTATTCTCTCCCTCTTCCTGGAGGCGCACGATCAGTTCGTCAGCAGCGGCCTTGACCACGTTGATCTTGATGCCGGTTTTTTCGAGGAACTTCGCATGCACTTCTTCATCGAAGGCATAGTGACGCTGCGTGTAGAGCGTCAGTTCCTTTTCCTGAGCCTGTACAGGCTGGAAAATCGCACCGATCACAATGGCGCCGAGGAGGGTTAGGATTCGGGTAGGTTTCATTGGGTTTTGCCAGCCTTATTGCGACTGAATCTCGTTAACAGTCCGAAGGTGGCTCGTTTTCTTGAGATATTCAATCAAGAAGATTGCGCAAATTTTGGCAAACAGCGCGCCCAAACTTCTTGCTCGATCTCGTTGCAGCCTAGGGAAAAACGGATAGTTTCCGGTTCGCACTCGGCACTCAACCTGCCGGCGCCCGCACCCATGAGCGTTCCGCCCTCACCTTCCAAAGACTTTATCCGTGACATCATCGACGAGGACCTCGCGTCCGGGAAACACGATGGCACCGTTACCCGCTTCCCCCCGGAGCCGAACGGCTACCTGCACATTGGCCACGCCAAGTCCATCTGCCTCAATTTCGGTATCGCCGAGGAATACGGTGGTCGCTGCCACCTGCGATTCGACGACACCAACCCGGTGAAGGAAGACGTCGAATACGTTGATTCCATCAAGGAAGACATTAACTGGCTCGGTTTTGACTGGGGCGATCATATCTACTTCGCCTCTGACTACTTCGAGAAACTTCACGAATGGGCCGTCTACCTGATCAAGGAAGGTAAAGCCTATGTCGACGATCAGAACGCTGATGAAATTCGCAAGGGTCGAGGCAATCTCCAGGAGCCGGGAACCAACAGCCCTTTCCGCGACCGCTCTGTCGAGGAAAACCTCGCGCTTTTCGAGCGGATGAAGAATGGCGAGTTCAGCAACGGAGAAAAGGTGCTCCGGGCCAAGATTGACATGGCGCATCCAAATCTCAACATGCGCGACCCGGTCCTCTACCGGATTCTTCACGAAGAACATCACCGCACGGGCGACAAGTGGTGCATCTACCCGATGTATGACTTCACCCACGGCCAGAGCGACGCGCTGGAGTTCATTACCCATTCTCTCTGCACCCTGGAGTTCGAAAACCATCGGCCACTTTACGAATGGTTCATCGAGAACCTCCCGGTGCCGTCCACTCCGCGCCAGATCGAGTTTTCACGCCTCAATCTCAACTACACAGTGATGAGCAAGCGCAAGCTGCTCCAGCTCGTGGAGGAGAATCATGTCAGCGGCTGGGACGACCCTCGCATGCCCACCATTTCCGGCATCCGTCGCCGCGGTTATCCCGCGAAAGCGATACGTAACTTCTGCAACACCATTGGTATCACCAAGTTCCAGAGTGTGAATGATATTGCGTTGCTCGAGAACGCGGTTCGCGAAGTCCTCAACAAAGAGGCCCCTCGCTATATGGCGGTGCTGAATCCGATCAAAGTGGTTATCACCAACTATCCTGAAGGTGAGACCGAGATTCTCGAATCAGTCATCAATCCCGAAGACCCATCTCTCGGCAATCGGGAGATTCCTTTCGGACGCGAAATCTACATCGAGCGAGATGACTTTATGGAGGATCCTCCGAAGAAATTCTTCCGCCTTTCCCCCGGCGTCGAAGTGCGCCTTCGTTCCGCTTACTGGATCAAGTGTGAGGAAGTCGTCAAAGACGACGCTGGAGAGATCATTGAGCTCCGCTGCACCTACGATCCGGCAACCAAGAGCGGCCAGAACCCGCCCGACGGTCGAAAGGTCAAAGCCACGATCCACTGGGTCAGCGCGACTGACTGTGCCGAAGCCGAAGTGCGGCTCTACGATCGCCTCTTCATGGAGGAAGCTCCCGACAAAGGAGAAGGATCTTTCCTCGATCACCTCAATCCTGATTCACTCGAGATCCTGCCAAACGCCAAACTCGAGACCAATCTTTCCGGGGTGGAAGCCGGAGACACCGTTCAGTTTGAGCGCCTCGGCTACTTCTGCGCCGATAAGGACAGCACGTCAGATGCCCTTATTTTCAACAGAACGGTCGGGCTTCGTGACTCCTGGGCCAAGGCTCAGAAGAAAGGCTAGCGCTGCGTGATATCCAGTTCAAAACTGGATTCTCCGGGGAAGAGGACCATGTAGCGGTCCACTTCCTCGCCTTTGAGCATATTTCGAAAGATCACGCTGAGCTCTCCGCTCTCGTCAGCGATCACCTGGTAGCTGGTTGCACCGTCCGGGATCTCTACAGTCGCGAGACCAATCAGCATGACAGGGTCTGTATCCTGCTTCAGTTCGGTCTTATCCAGGCCGATGAAGTCGAAGCTGAAAACCGGCTTCAACGTTTCCCCGGGAGAAAACTTGAACACGACAGTGCGATCAATGAGGTCCTGGCCCTTATCTTTCAGCTTCTGCTTCTCCGCCTCATCCTTGAAGCCGAGCTCGCTGTTATGCATGTAGGGCTCTCCTTCCGGATCGTCGGTAAAACTACGGGGATCGATGATCACCTCAATAGTGACGGTTTCCTTATCAAACGTGGAGAAAACCGGGATAGCAGGAACCGGGTGAGCGACCGCGAGTGACACGCAGCAGACAAGCAAGATATAGATAAACCCGGAGATCTTCATAGGTCCGTCACTCTGAGTGACATCAAGCTTCCCTACCAATCCCATGATCGTGTATAGATAAAGCTTGTCGTCAGATCCGAAGAACCCCCAGAATCGTTACCTTTACTGGAACACACCAAAAACACCCAGACCATGAAAAAACTATTCATCGCAGCAGTCGCAGCACTCTCCATGATCGGCATCGCCGAGGCCGGCTGTGGAAAGAAGCAAACAGACGCAGGCACCCTGTCTTCCTATGACAAGGACACGAAAACCCTCGTCGTTTCAGTAGATGGTAAGGATGTGACCCTTACCGCTACCAAGAAAACCGAGGCCAAGGACGCCGACGGCAAGGCCACCGATCTTGACTCACTCGTGGGCAAAAAGGTAAAGGTGACCAGCGAGCACAAGAAGGTCGACTCTGTCGAAGCTTCCTGATCCAATTTCTCGTCTAAGCGGAAAGCCCGGTTGGAACTTGTTCCGGCCGGGCTTTTTTCCGTTTTGGCACTTACCATGCTTCCACTTTCACAAGATTTGCGAAGCTCTATCACTTAACTCGATGCAACTTACTCCACAGCGATGACAGAAAATGACACATCCCTTTATGAGCGAATCGGTGGTGCGCCCACCATCGAAAGCCTGATCGACAGCTTCTACACCAAAGTTCTCGCTGACGGTGAATTAAAACACTATTTCAAGCACGCACCGATGGACAAGCTCCGCCGGATGCAGCGCGAGTTCTTCTCGGCCGCTACCGGCGGCCCGATCGTTTACAGCGGTCGCCCTCTCAGCGAAGTGCACCGCCACATGGCCATCAGCAAACGTGAATTCCAGCGTTTCACCGAACACCTCCTGGAAACCCTTCGGGAAGTTGGCGTGGGAGAGGAAGAAGCCTACGAAATCATCAGTCACGTCAATCTCTACGCCGACGAAATCACCAACGACATTGGCGATCCGGAGTAGGCAAAACGTAATTTTCGAAACTTGGTTCGCTTCACGGTGTTTCCTACACCATGAAGAAACCCTCCCTCCTTCTACTCCTCTCTCTCTTAATCCTTCCTTCGCTATCACTGGCCCAGCGGCCCGACTCTGGAAAAGGCGGTAAGAGCAGTAAGGGAGGCCCCAAGCCAACTGACATCGGTGCCGGTCCTCAAGCGATCGGTGCCGAAGGGATCATGTGGTACACGACCTGGGATACCGCCCTGGCCGAAGCCGCTCGATCCAATCGTCCCATCTTTTTCATGGCGGCGGCAGCGACCTGTTCCGGCATATCCGGTGTCTTCTGACCCGGCTACGCCAAGACGCAGAACAGTTTGTTCTCGACCGAAGAATTCATCGCCGCCTCTCGTGACTACGTTTGCGTTCGTCTCGAATCTTTCGAAAATCAGGAGCACCATGACATGGTCAGATCCTTTCTCGGGGGTGCCTTTGCCAATACGGCCTTCTGCCTCCTCGCACCGGACGGTGAAACCCGCCTCTCCGGGAGCGGACGCGGACCGGGCCAGGCGCTGACTCCGGGCCGTCGAGGACCCGGTAGCACCGGAGCCACCGATGAACAGGTGGTCACAGAAATGGGCACCATTGCCAAGCAATTCAAGCCCAAGGGTGATCTCAAGGATCAAACCGTCCAGGACTTCCACACCTTCCGGCAGGCACTCAATGTGGCATCAGCCGATCAGCGGCTCCTTCTTTTTGTTGTCGTATCTGACGCCGGACACCCCGAGGCCGAAGCTGCCCTGAAACCGGTCATGGCCGATGAAGCCATCATTGGACGCTTCCACGTCGACTTTGCCGACAAGGAGGCTGACAAGGACTGGGCCGACGAGATCAAGAAGAGCAGCAGCCAGCCCGGCTACGTCATCGTTCGCGCCGATCAGTTCGGCCAGAGCGGAAGTGTCATGGAGCAACTCCCTCTCTCTGCTTCCAGCGAGCAGATCAAGGAGGCACTGCTCAAGAGCAACGAGTTGTTCGCTGCCTCGGAAGAGCGGAAGGACTACGGCGATCATGTATCACTCGGCCGGCGCGAGGGTATCTACTTTGAAAATGAGATGCCCTACGGCGAAGACCGGGACGGCGACGGGGTCATCGACCACGGCGGCGCCACCCGCAGCAAGGGCAAAGGACGACCCTGATATCCTGCTACGAGACCGGTTTGGAGAATAGGAACTACTTTGCAGTGGTTCCTATTCTCGTTTTTGGGTCGCCACCTCAGCAGAACCAATAAAAAGCGCCTCAAACCTGCCTTTACTTCTGATTCGTAAGCCAGCTTCCCTGTCCTAGAAAGCAAACAGGGTTAGGCCGATGACCTAACCCTGTTGAATCCATTCAAAGGCTGGCAAGAACGGTCATTTCACCACCATCTCTCCTTTCATGATGATCCAATGACCGGGGAAGGTGCAGACGTAGGGATAAACACCGGGTGTCTTGGGAGCGTGGAAACGCATCGTTTCACTGGTGTTGGGCTCGAGCAGTTTGGAGTGATGCAGGATCTTGTCGCTCTTGGGAACAAATCCCTTTTTGTAACCGTTAGGATCCTTGGCCATCTCGTTTCCGGCCATACCGAGTTCTTCAACTGACCCCGGCTTACCGATCACGAGATTGTGCTGAGTGGCATCCGGATTGGAGAACACCAGCTTCACCGGGGCCCCGGCTTTCACGGTGAACTTCGTCTTGGTATACATCATGCGCTCAGGGACGCAGCCGATTTCAACCGTCACGAGCCCCTTCTGGCTGTCGAAGTTGGAATCGTTGGAATTGCGTGCGCCTTTGCCGGACGCCATCTTCTCGTAGTCAGCCCAGCTGTCGTAAAACCCCGCGACGGTGGGATACTTGTTGCGCTGATTCATCCAGATATTGCCCAGCACCTCAGAGCCGACGGCCGTGCGAGCCGCATACTTGAGGTGGGCTTCCATCGGAAGATCGAAAGCCGGCACAACCGCGTCGAGCGCCGCGGGAGATCCAAAGTAGGTCGCCGCAATCAGCGCCTGCATCCTGACAATGCCATTGGGATCCACAGCCGCGGCAGCCAGCGCCTTGAGTCCGCCATCCTCGAAACTCGGGAACCAGTAGCGCAACTGCTTGGTGGCTGCGGCACGGGCATCGTCATGATCGCAAGTCAGGAGTTCCTGGAGCAGATCGGGACGCATCGCATCGAAACGACGGTAAGTCCACACCGCCTCAAGCTGATGGTGGCGAAAGCGATCCGCACTCTTATCAAGTCCGGCCACCCACTTATCGAGAGCCGGCACCACTTCATCGGCATCACGCGTCGCAAGCTCACGTTTCGCCCAGTAACGGTAGCGGTATTCGCGACGCTTGAGAAGTTCGATCAGATCCCCGGTCGAAGCGCCCTCAAACTGCGGCGGATCCTGCAGTTCCGCTCCCTTCGGAACGATGCGCCAGATACGACCGGAATCGCGGTCGCGTCGAGGATCACGAAGCGAATACTGAGCATGCCCTTTCACGGGATTGTACCAGTCGCAGACATACATCGCTCCGCGTGGTCCGTATTGGAGATCCACCGGGATGAAACTGAGGTTCTGCGAGAAGATCAGATCAAACTGGTATTCTTCGGTGTAGTGATCGTCGTGCTTGACCCACTTGTGGAACTCGACGCGGTTCGTGGGCTTGTAGCGAACTTTAACAAAACCGCCCTGCATTTCTTCCGGCCACATTGGGAAGTCGACAAATTCATGCCCGCAGACGCCTGAGTAGGCCGGGATCCCAACCGCATTGGGGTGCTGATTCGGATACGGCGCATTGAGCGCATGAAACGCCTCCGCAAAGATCGGGTGGCTGGCGACGTGGTTGCCCCAGTCGTCGAAAGTCACGCCCCAGGGGTTCGTGTTTCGATAGCCCCCAAAGGCGATGAGCTGCTCGGTCCGGGGCGTGTAGCGGAACCAGGCGGAGTTCTTGGCACGGACAGGCCCGTAGGCAGTCTCGACCTGGGAGTTGTGGAAGATGGACTCGCGGAAGATGAGATCACCGTCCGGCGTCCAGACAAAATCGTGGAGCGAGTGGTGACTGTCCTCTGTGCCGAAGCCGGTGAGCACGCGCGTCTTTTTGTCAGCCACGTCGTCACCATCAGTGTCCTCGAGGAGAACCAGGTCAGGCTGATCGGAGACATAGACTCCGTTTTCAGTGATAACGAAGGAGAGCGGAATGTGAAGGTCTTCGGCAAAGACAGTCGACTTATCCGCTTTACCGTCCTTGTCGGTGTCCTCGAGGATCACGATCTTATCGTTGGGCTCATTGCCGGGATAAACGTGAGGATAAGTGGTTGAACAGCTGACCCAAAGGCGTCCTTTTGAATCCCAACGCATCGCGATGGGACACGCAATGTCAGGAAACTCCTCTTCAGTGGCGAAGGCGTTGACCTCGAAGCGAGGATCGATCTGAAATTCGCTCAGCTCGTCGGCGGGGTTGAGCCATTCGTTGGCACCGCGACCTTCAATCACGGCGTCGAGCTCCGGCAGATTGGAATCGTCGATCGGACCATTGGCATTTTCGCCACGAGCGAGGGCGTGCACACGCGCCTCGCGATTGGAGGTCATGACATCGAAGTTCCGCATCGCGGGCAGGAAATCGAGGTAGCCGTAGCTCTTCTTGCGGCCTCCCACATAGTAGAAGGTGTTCACCGGTCGATACCGCCTCATGAACTGGCGGTTCTTATCCACCACCACTTCGCGAATCGCTTCATTCACATCCGGCGGAGACTGCTGGAACATCTCGCTGTAAAGTTGTTCAGCATAAATCTCGTATCCATCCGCCGTCATGTGCGCGCCGTTGATCGTGAGCTGCGTGTCAGGATCATCCATCGCCGTGCGGGTGGCGTCGAATACATTGGCAAAGCCCACCTTCTGTTCGGCGGCGACTTCCTCCATTGCTTTCACATAAAGAGCGATGCGGTCGTTGTTCATGTCAGCCGCGGCAACCTTTTCGGTGTTCTCGTTGGCAACCGGTGAAATCAAGACAATGCGGGGACCGGTCTCACCGTTGAACGCAGAAGTCTTGATGTCTTCAAGGTAGGCGCGAAGGCGATCCTTGAACTCGTCGATCTTCTCCTCGCCCCCGAATGATTCGTTGTAGCCGAAGGCGGCGAAAATGACGTCGATCTTCTCACGGGTGAGATGCTGCGGAACCGTAGCAAAGTTGTCAGGGCGCGGCTGGAGGTCTACTTCGTCAGCCGACCAGGCAAAGTTGCGAATCATCAACTCCAGCTCGGGATAGGTCTGGTAGAGCATTGATTCAAAGAATCCAAACTGCCCCCCACGATCGAGCAGCGTATTTCCCACCAGCGCAATGCGATCGCCTTTTTCCAGCTTCAGCGGCAGCGTTGTCGCAACGGCCTCCCCGCGCTCAGGAGTTGGAGCGGACTCGGCGTAGATACCGTATTTCTCCAGTTCGGGATCCTGTGGTGGAGCCGCTTTGCCGGACTTTTCATTCTTGGCGTCACGCTTCTGCGAGGGGTTCCCCTTTCCCGCCTCAGTCGGCTTACCCTGGTTATCAACCAATTCCACCTTGGACTTCTTTTCCTGCGCCACAGCAGCAGCCAGGGAAAAGACCAGTAGAAAGACACCGCCCGCAAAGAGCAGCGGATGATTCAGTACAGAAATCTTCATGATAAGGCTTTCTCATAGATCAACCGGAGGGTCAATTATCTCACTACCCGCAAAAAAGTGCGAAAAGCGGTGTGATACTTCCTCCTCTCGCGACATGACTCACTGATTCGCTTGACCACCTCCGCGACCTGACGACATTCCCTCCGTGATTGAGAGCCTCAACCTGGAACTGACTTCCCGCCGCAAGGGCATGCTGGCGAGCTATGTCGCCGCGACCATCCTCCTGATCCCGGCCAATCAGCTCATCATCGGTTTCATATTTCTGGCAGTGTGCGTTTTCCTCGTCGCTACGGACAAAGAAGCCAAGCTTCGTCGCCGCATGGGCGTGCTGCTGGCCTGTGTTGTCATCCTCGGCCTGACCGATATCAACACCTCGCTCTCCAACGAGAACTTTCTTAAAGTAGGCATTCCGTTCACCCTCGTCATCGTGCTGCCGTTTCTCTATCAGCGTTTCAGCGGAGATGACAACATCATCCGTTTCCGCTTCTGGCCCCGGATCTGGCGCAAGCACGATATCATCTACACCATCATCTCCATTCCCCTCGCCTGGCTGGTTCTGAAAGGCTACGCCTGGGGAAACCTGGTCCTCTTCGAGGACGAACTGTTCCGTCACTGGGAGATGCCCGAAGAACCCAACCAGGGAATGATTCGGCGCCTGTTCATCGGCATCAACATGGTTGGCATCTGGGATGAGCTGTTCTTCGTGAACACCGCCTACGCGCTACTTCGAAGTCTCTTCTCTTACAAAGTTGCCAATACAATGCAGGCCGTGCTCTACACCGCGGTGCTCTTTGACATGGCCTTCACCGGACTTGGCATCTTCATCGTGTTTTTCTTCGCCTGGACCCAGGGTAATATGTTCGAAAAGTCGGAGTCATTGCTCTGGGTGCTGATCGTCCATCTCATTGTCGACTTCTTCCTCGTTGCCTTCATCGTGCAGACCTACTACCCGGAATACGGCTACGATTTTCTCTGGCAGACGAAATTCGGGATTGAGTGATCCATACGCCAATGCGGGCTTGTCTGAACGAGGGAAATCCGGCGTATTATGCGCATGCATCGCGCACTGACTCCTCTGTTACTCACCGGACTGGTCCTCATCGCTTCCCCGGACCTTCAAGCCGACTGGCCTGAATTCCGCGGCAGCACACACACCGGCCACGCCCCTGACGCCAACGTGCCGCTGGAATGGTCCGATCGCGAAAATATCCGATGGCAGATTGAGGTTCCCGGGAAAGCCTGGTCCACTCCGGCTGTCGCAGGTGATCGGGTCTATGTCACCACGGCGGCAGAGAAACGCAATGACCTTTCCCTCCAGGCCCGATGCTACGAACTCGGCAGCGGTGAGTTAATCTGGGAACAGGAAATCTTTGAAGTCGAACATGGAAAGATTCACCAGAAGAACAGCCACGCTTCACCTTCTCCGATTTATGAAAACGGGCGCCTCTATGTTCACTTTGGGCACAACGGCACCGCCTGCGTCGATGCCAGTGACGGGAAGGTTCTCTGGAAGCAGACCGGCCTCCCCTACAAGCCGGTCCATGGTAATGGCGGATCCCCGCTGCTCTTTGAAGATCGCCTCATTTTCTCCTGTGACGGAGCGGAGGATCCGATCGTGGTCGCACTCGACAAAAACAACGGCCGCGTTCTTTGGAAGACGCCCCGAAACGTCGAGGTGAGCCGAACCTTTTCCTTTTCCACTCCGCTGGCGATCGAAGTGAACGGCAATCCTCAGATCATTCTGCCCGGTTCGGGGGCAGTCATCGCCTATGACCCGCGCGAAGGTAACGAAATCTGGCGCTTTCGCTACGGCGAGGGATACTCGGTCGTTCCGCGCCCCGTCTACAAGGATGGAGTCATTTACGTTTGCTCCGGGTTCAACCAGGCCAATCTCTTTGCCGTCAAAGTCGACGGGCGCGGAGATGTGACCGATACTCATCTCGTCTGGACCGAGCAGAAAACAATCCCGAAGGAGAGTTCCCCCATCCTCGTCGATGACCTGCTTTTCCTGAATGACGACAAGGGAGTGCTGACCTGCTTTGACGCTGCTACCGGTGAAGTCCACTATCGCGAGCGCCTCGATGGTAAAGGCGGATACTCGGCGTCGCCGGTCTACGCCGGAGGCCACCTCTTCTTCCACAACGGCGAAGGCACCACCACCGTGGTGAAGCCGGGAAAGACCTTTGAGAAAGTGTCAGAGAACAAGCTCAAGGAGTTCGGACTTTCCTCGTTCGCCGTGGTAAATGACGGTTTTGTTGTCAGGACCGAAGAACACCTCTGGCGGATCGGTGAGTAACCCTCAGGCATCGAGGTATTTCTGAAGGGATTCCTTCAGCTGAGTCCTGGCGCGGAAGAGCAGGCTTTTCACGGCCGGAACTGACATCGAGAGTATCTTGCCGATCTCATCATACGGCATCTCCTCGTATCGGCGCAGTATTACCGCCATGCGCTGCTTCTCGGGGAGTTCCTGGATCGCCTTGTCCACCGCCTCTTCCAGTTCAGCATGCAGCACATCCTGATCCGGTGAGACCGTTTGCACATCTTCAACCACCTGGTGGCTCTCCTCCTCTCGCTCTTCAACAGAAACCGTAGGTTTGCGCTTGCGGCGTCGAGTCTCATTGAAGACGAGATTCCGGGTAATGGTGAACAACCAAGTCGTAAATTTCGCCTGAGGCTCATAGCGAGCCGCCGACTTCCACACCCTCACAAAGACCTGCTGAGCGATATCCTCAGCTTCAGAAGCTCCGCCGAGCATCTTGGCAACGGTGCCTATCACAGGCCCCTGGTGAATTTCGACCAGTTGCTCGAAAGCAACCATATCTCCCGTTTTCACCCGAAGCATCAGCGCAACATCCCGCTCGTTAGCCTCACGCTTTTCCGCCTCCTCATCGATTTGAGCAGGCGTGTCATCGGGGGAAGTCATAGAGAACGTAAAATCTTGGCAATTTCCTGAGCGCAAGCGTCCAATAACAGCTAAAGTCGTGGCCATCAAGCTACGAATCTAGACTGCAGAAGATGACGGGAAGGTTACGGCCTGCAGCATTTTAAATGAGTCCTCGCAAAAGATCAAAAGACCGTCGCAGTTGGCAGCCGATGAGACGCGTTTCCATTTTCCTGATGGGACTGGGCGTCACAAGCGAAATGGTCGCAATTGCAGGCATGATCCTAGGTATTCTCGCGGGCTTTTCTTTCATGGGCACCCGGGAGCCCTACAACCCCGAACTCTTCTGGGTACTGGGAGCTGTCTTCTGCGTCCTCAGGATTGCGTGCATTCGCCTCGACACCTTCCTTCACCATCACAACTCTCAACAATCGGTCGAGGAGATCTTCTTCACCGAGCTCCCCGAACGCGTTTCCGACGCCGTCACTATCATTGGCTTCGGCTTTGCCGCTTCTTCCAGCCCCTGGCTCGGCCTCGCTTCGGCCCTCGCCGCCATTTTCTCCGCCTACATGCGCTCACTCGGTGTCATGAGAGGCGCCGGTAAAAAGCGCGCCGCAATCGGCCCGATGACCCGAATTCACCGTCTTGCCCTCATTTCCATCACTTCGGTGCTGATGCTGTTTCCTTTCACAGCCTCACTCAAGACTCCCATCCCGCATATCGCTCTCTGGGTCATGCTGATCGGCTGTGTCGCCACCATCCTGCTCCGGTGGTTCAAGCTTAAGGAATTCGACGAGACTTGAGCTTCGGGCGAATTTAATTAAGTTTTCTTAAACAGTTACTCGACTTGGGCGCCCTCTCTGGCTACCTTAGCCGAGTCGCATGTTTCCGCACAAAACATGGTGGTCAGCTGCTGCTGCCTTGATTCTTGGCTTTGCCCCCTCAGTTCCCGCCCTCGCGCTGGAGCCGTTTACCCATGTGGTGATTGATCCGGGCCATGGCGGTAAGGATCCGGGGTCTCATGCCTATGGCCTGGTGGAGAAGGATCTCACCCTGGATCTGGCCCACCGGCTTCAGAGAATCCTGACCAGCAAAGGAATCACAACAACCCTGACCCGAACCACAGATGAGTTCATTTCTTTGGAAGACAGGGCGAAAATGGCCGATTCCTCGGCAAAAACCATCTTTATCAGCCTGCATTTCAATGCCCACACCGACCGCAGCATCGGCGGGACCGAGACCCTCTACTGGCCCGGGAGCGAAAAGGGCCGGGAACTGGCCAGCTACATCCAAAGCGAGCTTGGAAGGCGCCTGGTCACGAGGAATCGGGGCTTTAAGCCTGAGCGCCTCAAGGTGCTTGAAGAGACAAAGTGCACCGCCGCCCTGGTTGAATGCGGCTTTATCTCGAATCGCTGGGAAAGCCAGCGCTGTGGCGCGGAATGGTTCCGCCAGATCCTGGCTGAGGAGATCGCCCAGGGAATCCTGCGGTATCGGGAAGGTTGAGAGGTGCTTCGGGACCTTTTTAGGTTCATGATTTTTAACATTTTAGTGAACTTCACTGTTTCCCATTGCCACTCTGTGTGATAAACTCATCTAATAAATTGATAATTTTCATAATTTCGAACCGCGATGAGTGACCCAATTGCGAACAAAACCCTGGAGCTGGCCTGCACCGTTGGCGCGCTGGACGATGCCATTGAGGCGATTGAAGACGGCGCCGATGTGAACTTTGACTGTGGCGCTCCCCTTTTTCTCGCCATCATCAATCGTAATCGCGACATCATCCACCTCCTTTTGGACCACGGAGCCGAAGGCGAAGCCTATCTTCCCAAGAAGAAGCTCAAACTCGTCAGCACTCGCGAAGACCTCGTTGAGGAACTGATCGCCTGTGCACCTCACAATCCCCGCGATGTGAAACTCGATCAGATCACGGAAATCGATACTGGCATCCGTGACGCCGGCGTCCAATACCTGATTTCTGAACTCGATTGGGACAACGCCACCCGCTTCCGTGATTCGCTTGATGCCATCGGTGCTGCAGGAAGTCACCGCTGCGTGGCGGAGTTCCTCCAGTGGGCCCGCAGCGAAAACGGCACGACCCGCGACGAAATCACTGAATTTCTCTCTTCCAATGACAACGCGATTAACGAATACCGTGATCGCTATCTCTCCACCGGTGAGGATCTCGTTGCTCTCGCCAGCGACTTCCTTTCTGACGACGAGTAGTCCTGTTTTTGAAAGAAGAACCCTCCATCCAGCGTATAGGCATGGATGGTTGGATTCCGCTTTTTTCGTCTCTTCCTGATCCTCGCCTCTTTCCCGGCGTTCCTTGGGTTTCTCACACTCGGTCTCAGCGATCGCTGGATTGAGAAGCAGGCCACGCACTGGCTCTACGATCGCGTTGAAGATCTGCCCGAAGCTGATGTAGCACTCGTCCTTGGTTGCGCCAAGACGCTCTCTAACGGGCGCACCAATCTCTATTTTCAATATCGCATTGATGCTGCCGCTGAAGCGTTCGCCAAGGGAAAATGCCGCTACCTGATCGTGAGCGGCGACAACTCCAGCCACAGCTACAACGAGCCCGACTTAATGAAGGAAGCCCTCATCCTCAGAGGTGTTCCCGAAGATCGAATCGTTTGTGACTACGCCGGCCTTCGCACCCTCGACTCGGTGGTTCGTGCTAACAGGATCTTCGGCCAACGCGCCCTCCTGGTGATCTCCCAGCAGTTTCACAACGAACGAGCCATCTATATCGCACGTCAGTCCGGGATGGAAATGATAGGGCTCAACGCCGAGGACGTTTCAAGACACCGGGGAATTCGCACCAAAGCCCGTGAGAAGTTTGCCAGGGTCAAAACCCTTCTTGATGTTCACTTCTTCCACACTCAGCCACGGCACCTCGGTGATCCTATCGAAATCACTTCGGCCAATAACGAAAAAAGGCCGGCGCAATAACTGCACCGGCCTCTTTTTGAAATACATTAGCGAGCTGCCTTTTACTTCTTCTTGCGAAGGAAAGTCGGCACATCAAGATCTTCACCGTCAACGATGGTCGGGTCAGTCTTGGCAAAGCGGCCCTTCCCGGAGATCGGCTCCAATTGAAGCATCTCCTGCTGCTGCTTGGCTTCCTCAGAAGTCTCCTCGACATCCGGAGCTTCCTCTTCAGGAACTCCCGCAGCCTTGGATTGAGGCGGCAACACAGCGCCCTCACTGTCCTTGGGAGGACGGGCCTTAATGCGGCCTGTGTTCCCGTCGGAAACCATGCGGGTCAAAGTGATTTTTTGCTCAGTGTCAGTAACGGCTTCAACACCCTCGACTCCTTCATCGTCATCGGAAGAAGTGATCGGTTGAATCGGAGTAACATCATCTGATGCTGCTTCGACGGCCCGGGCAATTGGATTGCGATCATCCTCTTCTTCCGACTCATCGATACCAAGATCAGCGAGAGGCGGAAGATCTTTTCCCTCCTCTTCATCACCTCCTGATTCATCGAGAGGCTCAAACACTGCGGAGTCACCATCATCGATAGAAGCCTCTTCTTCGGCTTCTGCGGCGGATTCCTCTTCTTCCTCAGGCCCGTCCTGAAGCATCACGGGAAGATCATCTTCTTCCTCCTCTTCGACAGGCTCAGGCATGGAGAGAGCAGGAGCTTCCTCTTCTTCCTCCTCCGGCTCGTCATCAGCAGGCGCGAGCGGAGACGGAATGGATGGCACCCCACCCAGGCTTACGGCAGGAGCTTCTTCCTCCTGTTGCACGGGAGAGGTAGAAACTCTGCCACCTTCGGGCCCCGTGATGGAACTGATGATCGTGACAGAGAGACTGTTTCCAAGGCGCTTGTCAGTGCCGGTTCCGAAAAGAATCTGGGTTCCGTCACCAACGTGCTTGCTGACCTCTTCCATTACCAGCTGCACTTCGTAAAGAGTCATCGTGTCGCCACCGGCAACCTGAACCAGAACCGCATTGGCATCATTGAGAAGGCGCCCCTTATCGAGCAGCGGGCACTTAAGTGCCTGCTCAACTGCCTCATGGGAACGGTTATCGCCCTTGGCAAGACCGTATCCGAAGAGACAGCGGGAGTCCTTGGAATCGAGTGCGGAGAGAAGATCATCCATACCGATCCGGATGATGCCCGGACGAAAGACCACGTTCATAGTAGCGCGAATGCTCTGGCTGATAATCTTGTCAGCCGCCGCGAAAGCCTGGGTCACACCGTCCTTGGGAACGATGAGCTCACCCATGCGATCATTGTCGAACGTGATAACAGCATTGGCGTATTTGCCGATGGCTTCGAGAGCATCGCGTGCCTGCTCGGTTCGACGAGCCCCCTCAAAGGAGAACGGCATTGTTGCAAAGACAACGAGGAAGACACCTTCTTCCTTCGCGATCCGGCAAACTTCAGGAGCAGCACCGGAGCCTGTGCCACCGCCGAGACCGACGCAGATAAAAATGATTCCCTTTTCCCGAACCGCGGCCCGGATTTCATCGACTGCCTCAAGCGCGGCCTGCTTACCAAGCGAAGGGTCACCACCGGTACCCATCCCTTTCAGGAGAGTGGATCCCAGTTGGATCTTATCACTCGAAACGGAGGTGGAGAGCGCTCGCACATCTGTATTTAATGTCAGCAACTCGGCATCGTCGCTGCCTTCAAGAGCCATTCGATCGAGCACATTGGCACCGGCACCGCCGACACCAATCACCTTCACACCTAGCTCCGTATCCGAGGGGATCTCACCCTGCTCCAATTGGTTATACTCGATCATGGGTTTTACCTAGCTTCGTTAAAGCAACAATATTGTCAAATTCTTAGAAATAATGCGAGGATCATCTTCCCCCGCCGAAAATACGCTCAAAACTCTTACCCAGCTTGCTCAGAGTGCCCTTCTTCGGACGTTGTTCATCAAGCAGTTGAGCATAGCGAATCAACCCTACGGGTGTCGCATACTGGGGGTTTTCAAAGAGCGCAGACGGTCCTGACATTGCAGCCGAACCAGCCTTCTGCACCGGAATCCCGAAGATGTCCTCTGCAACATCACCGATACCGGTCATCAAGGATGAGCCGCCTGTCAGGAAAATGCCTTTGCCAAGTTTGTCGAGAAGCCCCTGCTTCTGGAGGGGCTCAGCAACAACTGAGAGCAACTCAGTGGCGCGGGCGTTCATGATCTGGTTGAGCAGTTCCTGCTCCACGGTCTTACCGCTCTCACCTTCGATCGCGATTTCACCATGTTCAATATTCTTCAACGAAGCACTGCCGTGATTGACCTTGAGCTTTTCAGCACGAGCCAGCGGAATCTTCAGGACAAGAGCAATGTCGTTGGTGATATGGTCGCCACCAATCGGAACACAGCCACTGGCCACGACAGCGCCGTCCACAAAACAGATGTAGTCAGTCGTACCGCCTCCCACATCAATGAGGAGAGCGCCTTCGTTTTTGGCCTCGCGGTTCAAGACCACCTGGGCGGCAGCCACGGGAGAAAAGACGATATCTTCCACTTCGAGCGGGACTTCCCGGACACACTTGATCGAATTCTGGATCCGGGTTTTGACGCCGTGAATGATGTGATAATCAGCTTCGAGTTTCTGGCCGAGCATCCCGAGAGGGTTCAAAACCTTCTCCTGACCATCCACATAATAGTGCTGAATGATGGAATGAATGTAGCCGTTTTCTTTCGGGACCGGCACATCGCGGGCGATTTTCTTCACCTCTTCGAGGTCCTCGCCGTTGATTTCCATCTGTTCATCCGCCACGCGGATCGTCCCGCGATTGTTCAAACTCTGGATGTGAGAACCGGTCACAGCGAGGAAAACGGTGTTAACCTCGACATCACTGCGCTCCTCTGCCCGTGCTAAAGCATCGTGCAAACAGGTCTGAACTGTTTCAGGATCAACGATTTCCCCTTTTCGGACCCCTGCGGCAGGATGTTGCCCGACCCCAAGGATCTTGATCGCGCCGTCACCGCGCACTTCGCCTACAACCATGCAGACCTTCGAGGTCCCGATTTCGAGACCGACGTAGATATTCGACACTGCCATTAAAAACTAGCGTTCCCTAAGTATTTAGCCGCTTTTCAAAATGGAGCGCAAGTGTTTTTCTTGCATGTCCTCAAAGGACTCGACTCCACTTTCTGCAGCTTTACGGAGGGGCTCAGCGATTGCTGAAACTGCCGAAGGGTCAATTGGCTGGGAAAAAGTCACCGGAATATTCCGGCTGACGGCCACGTTCACAGTGGCAAGAGGCGCTTCCATCTGATCTGCCTGGGCCACGATGATGCCCAGGTCTTCCAGTCCGCGGTCAACGTCGAGAATAGAAAATGTCACGGTCATGCCGCCCCGGTAGAGGCACTCGAGGGACCACTCATTTCTAAGCTTCACGGCGTGCACCATGAGATCTTCCGTGCCGGGAACCTTTCCCTGTTTTGCAATCAGGTCCAGCGCACATGCGGTGCCGTCCACATCCATGATCTCGCCCTCCTTGGGATCTTCCATTCGGTAGGTCTCAATCACAGGAAGGTTCTGCTCCGTCTCGGTCAGATTCATGCAGCGGAAGAAAACACCTTCCTTATCGAGAAGATAACCGCGCTCCATATCGGCCGGCCGGATCCCCAGCGGCGGACACGAAAGCCAGGCCACCGGCTTGCGCTCAATTACCGAGACATTGATCTTGTCCGGCATTTCCCGCTCTACCACGGCCTCCTCGACGATCGGAAGCTTCTCCAAACGCCCCTTGAGCTGCCCCAGGTCAATCTCCATCAAATTCATGCCAGGAGACACATTGGCCACCTCACGAAGCTTGCCCTGACTGAGAACGCCATCCGTCTTCACCGTGAGTTGGCGGAGAACGAATTCCTCATTCTCGTAGAAAATCTCTTCATTGGCCCAGTTCAGGCCCATGGGAATGCTGACACCGAGAGCGGCCACAGCAGCAATGCGAACCGGCCAAACATATGCAGGCCGGCGACTGCGTCGCACCGAGGATCCCGGCGACGCCTCAGCCTCGAGGACAATCCAGTCCGTCTCATCCGGCAGCCGCTTGCGGCGCCAGGAACGGGGAATAATGCTGAATTTGCGGTGGTTGCCCTTTCCTGTTTTCTTTCGCATTAACCGAAATTACAGGAAAGTTTAATAATTTTCAAACAAAGATTGGCATAATCCATCCCCGCTTCATTGGCGGCTTTGGGCAGCAAACTGCTTTCAGTCATCCCAGGGATCGTGTTCACTTCGAGGACAAACGGCTGATTGTCCTCCTCACGCAGCAGCACATCGACCCGGGAGTAGATCTCAATCCCGAGCGACTGGTGAGCTTTCAAGGCCTGCTCCTGAACCGCTTTCGTCACTTCGGGCGACAGATCCGCCGGACAAAAGTAGTCGGTCCCGCCCTCCCCGGTCATCCACGGATACTTGTTGGAGATGTCGTAGAAACCGGACCGGGGCTGGATGTGCACCACGGGAAGAACCTCGTCGCCAACGATGCCCACGGTCAACTCCTTGCCGCGGATGAGCTGCTCGACCATGACGTCGTCGCTGTATTTACCGGCGTCCTCAATGGCGGAGTCCCATTCCTCTTCGGTCTCAACCAGGTGGACACCGACACTGGAGCCTTCGCGCGGAGGTTTCACCACGCAGGGGATCCCCACCGAACCCGGGGAACAGTTGCCCTCATTGATCATGACCACTTCCGAAACGGGAGTGCTGACCCCGGCGGCAACAAACGCTTCCTTGCTCAGAATCTTATCAAAAGCGATTTCAGAGCTCTTTCGCCGTGCCCCGGTGTAAATCACGCCACGCTTCTCCAACTCGGCCTGAAGCGCACCGTCTTCGCCAAAGGTCCCGTGAATCACGTTGAAAGCCACGTCGGAGTCTTCCGGCAATTCGAAATTCGCATCCTGAACATCGACAAAGGTCACTTTTCCAACTTTGCCCTCTAGCGCACCGGCTACCCCCTTGGCGGAAGCCATGGATACTTCCCGCTCTGAACCGGGTCCGCCGGCCAGGACGGCGACATGCATTTCTTCAACTGCTTTCATCTGCTTCAAAATCTAAGTGATTCGCTAAACCGGTTCATCCTGCCCAATGATCTGTACCTCCGTCTCAAGTTCGATGCCGCGCTCCTCACGCGCCTTGGCCTTGATCTGCTCGATCAATTCGAGCACCTGGACCGCGGTAGCGCGGCGATCATTTACGATGAAGTTTCCATGAACTTCACTGACGCGGGCCTCGCCCACTCCGGTATCCTTCAATCCCAGCTCGTCAACCAGTTGTCCCGCCCCGATTCCTTCGGGGTTTTTGAAGATGCAGCCGGCACTGGCTGCAATGGGCTGAGATGAGCGTCGCTTCTCTTTCGACGCCTCCATCATGGCGGCGATTTCATGGTCCGGACTTGGCTCGCCCTGGAACAAGGCAGAGACGGCTACGTTATGGGCCAGTTCAGGCACATTGCGGTAGTAATGCCTGATCTCCTCGACAGTTTTCTCGAGAACGCCTCCCTCAGCATCCACCATCTTGACGCTGACCACGTGATCAAACGTCTCTGCCCCCATCGCGCCGGCATTCATGCGCAGGCTGCCGCCAACGTTTCCGGGAACTCCTTCCATCCATTCGAATCCTCCTACGCCAGCGGATTGCGCGGCAGCGGCGAGCGCCTTCAGCTTCACTCCCGCCCCTGCGCGAATGGTGTTCCCTTCCGTCAGGATCTCTCCAAACTCTCCTTTAACCGGATTGATCGTTACACCGGGAATGCCCCCGTCCCGAACCAGCAAATTGGATCCCCGGCCCACGATTCGAATCGGGGTACCGCTGTCTGCACAGTGCTTCACAATCCGGCCGAGGCCTTCAACGGTCGTCGGCTCGATCCAGAACTGAGCCGGCCCGCCAACCTTCATGGTCGTATGGCGGCGCATCGACTCGTAAAGCTTCACCGCCCCATCAGGTTCATCCAGGACCTGCTTCAATTCATCGACCGTCGCCAGATCCTGGCTCAGTCTTGTCGAAACTTCATGAATGTTCCCGGCTCCAAGGGTCATGACCCAGTCTCCCGGCTTCAAGCGCGCCCCAACCTCCAGGTGCATGGTAGCGAGGTCAGGATGTGACACCACTTTGGCTACTTCCCCACGCGCTTTGACTACCTCAACGATGGTATCCCCGGTAATGCCCGGAATAGGCTTTTCACTGGCAGGATAAATATCTGAAACCCAGAGCTCATCGACCCCGTCGAAACACACCCCGAATTCATCCTTAAGCAATTGGGTCCTTGAGTAGCGGTGAGGCTGGAAAAGGCAGATCAAACGACCGGCGTGCTGGCTCCTTGCCGTCTGAATCGTTGCCGCAATTTCGGTCGGGTGATGCCCATAGTCGTCAACGACCGTGACCTGATCGCTATTGCGTTTGAGTTCGAACCGCCTGCGAGCCCCGCGAAAAGAACCGAGCGCCTCGTCGATGCGATCCAGGCTGACATCAGTCTCGGTGGCCAGGGCCACCACAGCCAGGGCATTGAGGACATTATGCCGACCGGGAATCCCCAGCCTGACACGACCAAATTCTTCTCCGTTTCGGAAAATAGTGAACTCCGTCCCGGCTCCTTTCGGAGCCAGATCCCCGGCAGAATAATCCAGGTCCCGGCTCCAGCCATAGCTGATGCTGTTCTCCCGCTCGCCGCAAACGCGACGGGCGTTGGGATCATCACCACAATAGAAGATCTTACCGGCAGTCTGGTCGCAAAACTGGCTGAAAACTTCGCAAATCTGATCCAGCCCGCCCTTGTAGTGATCAAGGTGCTCCTCTTCCACGTTGAGAAGAATGGCGTGTTCGGGATAGAAGTTCACCAAGGTGCCGTCACTTTCATCCCCTTCGGCCACAAAGTATTCGCCGGAATCATCCCAGTTAGCATTGGTTCCGAGGATCGGAATCTCCGCTCCGACATAGTGCGAAGGATCCTTGGCACCGACCTTCAGAGTATGCGCAGCCAGGGCTGACGTCGTGGTCTTCCCGTGGGTTCCCGCCACAACAATCCCCTTCTTCCCCAGCATAATCGCAGCAAGGGCCTCAGCCCTCCGAAGCATGGGAACTCCCTTTCCGATTGCAGCATCATAGGCAGCATTCCCGGGCTTGATGGCGCTGGAGTAGACCACTACGTCAGCATCCTGCACTGACTCAGCGGTATGCGGACTCGAGAACATGAGCCCTTCCTTTTCGAGTCGCTCCGTTTCCTTTGAGGTCACGCGGTCCGAACCAGACACCCGGTGCCCCAATCCAAGGAACAACGAGGCCAAACCGCTCATACCGGAGCCAGCTACACCTATCAAATGTACCCTCAGAGGTTGTTCACGATCTCCAAACCGTTCGGCCCACTCCCTGCAACTACTACTCATACAAAATTATCGGAATCTTTCGGCGAATTCGTTAGTCGAGTGTCGATACGACCACCTGGCAAACTCGCTCCGACGCATCGGGCACCGCCAGCTTGGACATCTCGTCTCGCATCGCCTTCAATTTCTCTTCATCCTTAACCAGTTCGATCACCTTGTCGGCAAAAGTATCCTCGTCGAGTTCATCCTGGGGCCACAATTCGGCGGCACCGGGTTTGGAGAAAATCTCAGCATTGTAGACCTGGTGATCCTCAGCCGAATAGGGATACGGGATCAAAACCGAAGGTATTTCATAAAACGACAGTTCCGTCAGTGAAGATGCCCCGGATCGACAGATCGAGACATCGGCAACACCGAGAGCAAACTGCACCTCCTTGAGAAAGCCCTTGAGAACTCCACCTCCGGGATGCGCGTCATAGGCAGGCTTCACGGAATCGTAGTCAGCCGGGCCCGCGATATGCAGCATCTGGATGCCGGCGGCCTCGAACTTCTCAAGACCGGCTGCAACGAGTTCATTAATCCGCTGCGCTCCCTGGCTTCCGCCCATCACCATCACCACCGGCTTCTCGGGGTCCAAGCCGAAGAATTCAGCCGCCTCCTCCCGGCCCGGGCGATTGGCCACAGACGGACGAATCGGCGTCCCGACGACTTCGGTGCGTGCTCCCGCAAAATGCTTCACACACACCTCAAACCCGAGCAGAACCGTCTGGGAAAACTTCGCATTGAGGCGGTTGGCCCTTCCCGGAATGGAATTTGATTCGTGAATAAAGGTTGGAAGACCGAGTCGCTTTCCGGCCAATAACGGCGCTGCCGATGTGAATCCTCCCATTCCCAACACGGCATCCGCACCGAACTTCTTGAAAAGCTTTCGGCACTCCCTCATCGACTGGAAAAACCGGAACAGGAACACCGGCATCTTCGGCGAGAGCGGCGACGGCATCGCAATCGAAGGCATTTTCTCAAAGCGAAGATGGTCATAGCCTTCCGATGCCAGCGCATCGATCTGTTTCTCAGAAATCAGGAGCAACACCTCGCCTCCGGCCTTCGTCCACGCTTCAGCTACCGCTATGCCGGGAAAAAGATGGCCACCAGTTCCGCCGCAGGCGATTACGAGTTTCTTATTCTCAGGCGATGACATGTCTCAGGTTAGCGGGTTTGAGGGGTGCGCAGATAGATACGCAGGCGCTAGGGCTCAATTAGCACCATTTCCATTATTTTCATGCAGTAATTCCCTCCGTCACCAAAGTGGCGCGAGGTTGCCCACGGCGGTCTACACCACGACTCTCAGGGCCGCCGGCACGGCGCTCACCAGTTGAGGAGTGCTCGCCACCACGTCTCCGTCCACCTGAATATCGAGCTTCGGGTCCGATTCAATCTCCACGGTGTCGACGCTCCAGTGGGTCACGAGTTGGGAGGCGTCGAGAGCGGCCTGCTCCGTGTCCTCCCGCCGTATCTGGTCCAGGCCCATCATCTTGCTGGCAAGTTGGACAATCCCCTCGATGTTCGCCTTCTTGAGGATAAAAAGATCAAGACGCCCGTCGTTCACGTCCACGGAAGGCGCTAAGGTCAAACGCCCCACGCCCACGGTTCCGGCATTGGCAACGACACAGGCGACGCCCGAGACATCGATGGGGTCTTCACCATCGATGGTGAGCCGGTATTTCGCTTCAGGTGTTTCCTGAAGCATCTTGATTCCTGCGAAAACATAGGCCCATTTGCCGAACTGGTCCTTGAGCTCCCTCGTCGCTTCCTGGACAACGCCCACCTCGATACCGCAGCCGATTCTCAGCAGGAACGGACGATCACCGACCATGCCCGCGTCAATATATCGCGTGGTGTACTCATCCCCGCAGATCAGGTCGCAAGCCCGCTCCAGCTGGGTTGGCAGACGAAGCTCGGATGCGACCAGGTTGCCAGTTCCACCGCCGAGGATCAGCAAGGGAACGTCGGTGCCAATCAATCCGGAGGCGACTTCCATCACGGTTCCGTCCCCTCCATAGACCGCAACTACCTCAGCTCCGCTTTCGACCGCCTGCCGGGCAAGTGTGGCGCCATCTCCCGTCCCGTGGGTGATGGAAATATCCCAGTAGATCCCGGCGTCGCGAAACGCCTGGTTCAAGATCGCCAGGAGCGGGATTCGCCTTGAGGGTGCGGGATTCACGATGACCTGCACCTTAGCTGGCTTGGGTTGGACCGTTTGCGTCATGACTGGGGGTTGAGCCGAATAACTGGCTTATGTTAGGATCGCTCCCGCCCGATTGCGACACAAGATTTCCCAAATTAGCCCGATTTTGCGCTTCGGGAACGGAATTGATCACCGTTACAGTTTTGTAACGTCCCTCCGCTTTAAGTTTGAGTTCAAACCCAGAACCTAAGGTTGTCTCGACAAAGACCCCGTTATTACCATGCCCTCCATTCTCATCGTTGATGACGAAGAAGACATTCGCGAACTGATTGCCGTCAATCTGCTTCGTGAAGAGAACTACAAGCTGACTGAAGCCGTCAATGGTCTTGATGCCTTGGAAAAGGCCAAATCAGACCGCCCGGATCTCATTATCCTGGACCTCATGCTCCCGGAAATGGACGGCCTGACAGTCTACAAGACCATTCGCGAAGATGCTCGCACCCAGGATATACCGGTCATCATGCTGACCGCGCGTGGTCGCCTTGAGGAAAAGATCGAAGGCCTTGAGCTTGGGGCCGATGACTACCTTTCTAAGCCATTCAGCCCGAAAGAGCTGATGCTGCGCGTTCGCAACCTCCTTCGTCGCACCAACCCGAACACGGGGAGCAATGTTGTGGAGTCGGGACCGTTCAGCCTCGATAAAAACGCACTCAAACTTCACCTGGACGGAGAAGAAATCGAACTCACTGCCACTGAGTTCAAACTCCTCCTGAGCCTCATTGAATCTCCGGGCATTACCCAGGAACGAGCCGATCTTCTCAAGAAAGTCTGGGGATACAGCGACATGATCCAGACTCGCACCCTCGACACCCACATCAAACGTCTGCGTGAGAAATTGACCCAATACGGGAATTCCATTGAGACAGTAAGGGGTGTAGGCTACCGGTTCTCGGAGGGTTGAGCCGCCGCTACGGTTCCCCAAGGGTTATGGAGATCGCCATCATAGTCGGCCTGTCAGGCCTTTGCATCTGGTTCGCGTGGCGCCTCTTCTCCCTCCGTCGAGGAATCGAGGAACTCACCAGCGCACTCACCCAGGATCCGCCGCCGCCGCTCAGGGATGTTGCCGACGTCGCCACCCAGCAGCGACTCCTCACCCTCAGCACCGCCGCTCTGGATACGGTTACCGAGGCAACCCTGGTGCGCGACTCTGAGCGGCACCGCCGAGACTTCCTCGAAGCTCTCCTCAACGAGATCAAGGACGCCATCTTCATCCTTGATGCCAATCGTGAGATCCGCTTTCTCAACGAAGCCGCCCGCCAGCTGTTCCCCAGCGATCAAGCCTATCTGGAGCGGGCCTTTCTCGAAGTGTGTCGAGACCACCGAATCTACGACACCCTCGAACTGGCTGAAGAACTGGGTTCCAAAGTCTCAGATAAAATTGTGCTGAGAACCCAGGAGCTGGAGAGAGATCGAATCAAGGAAATCACCCTGCTCGTGGAGGCAGAGCCGCTGACCTTCGAGGGCGCTGGCGCCACAGGTTCCGGCACCTGGATCCTACTGAGAGACATCACCAGCCAACTGGAGACCGAGCAAATCCGGCGGGACTTCGTTGCCAACGCCTCTCACGAACTCCGTACTCCGCTTTCCATCATCAACGGTTACCTCGAAACCATGGATGATGCCGACATGGACCTCAACCAGGCCATGTTCCGTCGCGCCGTTCGCACGATGCGCAAACATGGTGAGCGCATTTCCCGCATCGTCGAAGATATGCTCACCATCTCCAAACTGGAGAACGCCTCCAATCTACTCAACCTCGAGCCGTTTGATCTCCGTGACTCCCTCGACGAGATGATTTCCCAGCTGATGCCTATTATCGAGGAGCATCATGCCAAGGTGAAGGTGAATGCGAATCCCGACGAAGTTTGGGTTCTCGAAGGTGACCGCTACTACTGGGACCAGATCTTCTTCAATCTGATCGAAAACGCTCTCAAGCAGAACCGCTCCAAGGGCCTCAGGATTGACGTCGAATTCAGTTCCGAAGGTGGCCGCTACATCATTGAAATAAAAGATAACGGCGTTGGCATTCCCGCAGCTGACATCCCGCTCATCTTCAAGCGGTTCTACCGGGTCCAAAAGCACCATGCGCAAAACCAGGTTAAAGGAACCGGCCTCGGGCTTTCCATCGTCAAACGCGCTGTTGAAGCTCACAGCGGCACAATCTCAGTCGACAGCCAACCCGGTGTCGCGACTGTCTTTACCATTTCAGTGCCGCACAGCTCTCTGCGGCTTGCCAGTCGCACCGTTCCTACCTAGCCTTGGAACAGGCTCCCCCCCAGGGGCACAAAAAAAGTGGCTCCACCGGGATCGGCAGAACCACTTTTACTCAAACCAAAGGTTTTGAACCGCTAGCGGACGACCACCGGGCGCTCACGCCATCCGCGTCGGGCGGCTTCATTGTCAATCCAGCGCTGCGCATCACCAGCGGAGTTGAAGCTGGCGCCTGAGACAACGAGAAAAAGCTGGGTGGAAGGCGACTGCACCACCATGGTGCCCACGCCGGACTGCGCGAGCCCCCGCCCCATCTCATGGGCGTTTTCGGTGCGGCGGAATGCTCCAAACTGAGCGCGATAGGGAGCGGAACCAGGCTGAGGAGGAAGCGCGGAAACGGGCTGAGTCTTTGCCTGCACCTCAGGAGCCGGTGTTGTCGCCGGGCCGGTGGAGTTCAGCGGGATGAGATCCCCATTTGCCCCGTAGTTGGGAGCCGCCGGAACTGCAGGAGCCGACTGCTGGTAGCTGTAATTCGGATAGGACGGATAGCTTGAGGGCGGAGGCGATGCCTGCCCGCCTCCGAACAGGCCAGCCAGATTGAACCCACCCTTCTTCTGCTGATTCGTCGCGGGACTCGCAGTCGTCGAAGGAGCAGGCACCGGCGCCTGTGGCGCTGCCGTCGCGGTTGCAGCAGAAGTGGAATTAGTTCCGTAGTATGGATTCACCGGATAGCTCGAAGAAGGCATCCCGTTGGAATTCGTCGACGACTTATTCGCCCCGCCACCGAAAAGGCCGATGCGATGAAGTCCATTGTACCATTCGCCATTGGCGGAAGGCTGCATCCCTGTCTGCGGGGCAACCCGACCGACCACCACGTAACTCACATCGCCCGGAGACCCATTGGACATTCCAAGCTTCTTAGCCGCACCGGGAGAAACAGTGAATGCGTGGTTGTCCTGTGCCTTGCGGTCATTCACCCGCAAGTCGACCATCTTGCCGGTTCGGAAATTTGCGACGCGGACAATGGTCCCGAAAGCCAGGGAATTGTGAGCGGCTGTCAGCTCTTTACTGCTGTACATCTCCCCGCTGGCAGTAGGTCGTCCCTCGTATTGGGCGCTGTAGACGGAGAGCTTTCCGCTCTGTGGTTCATCAGCAGAAAGCCAGGTCAGGCTACCTGCGAGTGCAAAAATTAGGAGGTTTGCTGGTGTCTTCATGGTCGGTCCACACCCGACAATTTAAAATAACTTAAATATTTAACAATATTAATTTTAATTATTTAAAATTTTATTCCGGCCATAACTTCCCCCGGAAGAGCCCTGTTACACCTCTGGTGAGGTAAGTCCCGACCTGCGGCGCTCATCTCAGGATGCCTTGAGAGCCCGCCAGCCCGCCCCGAAGTAAAGCCACCGACACGTCGCTACCTTGTTGGAGTGACTGCAGCCAGGCATCGCCCCTCACGCCTTCGGTGGCGCCAGGTTACCCCTAGAGCCCTTCAAGGTAGGCGTGAGTTGATCACCGGAAGATCCCAACCAGCCATCATCACAAGAGCCGATGGAGATCCCCCATCTTGGGTTACGGGCTCCATGGCGCCCGTCAGCAACGCTTCAAACGCACTTTTATCCGCCTGTCGGTGGCACCAGCCCGTGTCCACATGTCGAAAATGACCCTGATCGGCAAGAGATAAAAACCCTAGCCAACTCATTGGTTTTTAGTGCACTTAAGCGAAAAGGCCGACGGTTTCCCGTCGGCCTTTTCGTGAATTGAGTCTCTGAACCAAACTCAAGCAAAGAGATCGAGGACCGGCTTGCCCTTGTGCGCCACCGTAAAGGGTCGCTTGCTCGGGCTGTAAAGAACCTGGTCAATCGGAAGCCCCAGCGCGTGAGCGATCGTAGCGTTGAAGTCCGGGATCTTAACCACGTTTTCGATAACGTTTTCAGCGCCTTCGTCGGTCTTTCCGTATTTGATTCCACCACGGAAGCCGCCACCGGCAAGAACTGAGCTGAAGGCCTTCGGATAGTGGTCACGTCCGGCGTTCTGGTTGATGCGCGGTGTCCGCCCGAACTCAGTGGTGAGGACAACTACAGTCTCTTCCAGCTTGCCACGGCGCTCAAGGTCCTTGAGAAGAGCTGCCATGCCCTGGTCGAGAACGCCGCAGCGCTCAGGAGCAGAGATGAAGACGTTGTTGTGCATATCCCAGCCACCGTAGGTGACCTCAACCGCACGCACATCGTGTTCGATGAGGCGGCGAGCGAGGAGACAGCCCTGACCGAAAGCGTTATTGCCGTAACGCTCGCGAGTCATTTCATCTTCCTGGCTGAGGTCGAAAGCCTGGAGGTCGGAACTCTGCATGATGCGAACCGCGTCGTCATACATGGAAGTGTAGGCGCGGACCTGCTTCACATCGTAACGTTCGTGGAATTCCTGATCGAACTTGCTGGCAAGCTCGAGGCGGTCGTCGAACATCTCCTGGTTCATGCCGCGAAGCTTGGAGTTCTTGAGGCCACCGGCCGGATCGTTAATCGCGAGCGGCTCATACTGAGGCTCGAAGAAACCACCACCACCGTTGATGCGGCTGTTTCCGCCGATGAAGACAGAACCGGGAAGGTTCGGATTCATCTTGCCCTTGAACTTGAGTGCCCAGGCACCAATCCCGGGGTGCTTGATTGTGGCACGCTGCTCGTAGCTGGTGTGCATCAGGTAGTTACCCTGAGCGTGAGCTCCGGCAGTCGAAGAAAGCGAGTTCACGATCGTGAGCTTGTCGGCCTGCTGAGCCAGTGACGGCAGATACTCAGAAATCTGGAGACCGTCAACATTGGTGTTGATCGACTTGGTCTGGCCCTGGTTTTCATGCCCCGGCTTCGTGTCGAAGGTATCGAGATGAGTCATCCCCCCACCCATGTAGAGGTAAATGATGTGCTTGGCGGCTCCGGCGCGCTCGGGAAGTCCGAGGTTGGGACCAAGTGCGGCGTTAGAGCGGCTGGCCATTCCGAGAGCACCGACACCGAGAAGGGACTTGGCGGTTCCCTCCATGAAGCGGCGGCGGCTCCATTCATCTGCTTTGTTGACTGAGTTCATGGGATCTGAGGTTGGGGATTGTGGGATGGTTATTGTGAGGTGGAACGAACTTGGATTACTGAACGAAGATAAACTGCTGCGTGTTGAGAAGCGCCCAGACGAGGCCCTCGTAGGCCTTGTCGCCGTATTTTTCGATCTCGGCGAGGGAAAGCTCCATCTCGCGTTCGGTAGGCTCACGAGTCAGCATGGCCTGGAAAATCATGCGGGTCTTCTCTTCCGGATCGCCAGCGCTGTGAACGCGGCGACCGAAGACGGCGAACTCATTAACGAGCGATTCGACGATCGGGCCGTTGAGCAGTGCCAGCGCCTGCGGCACGGAAGCGTGATTGGAAGCATTCTCGATCACTTCGCGGTCGGACTGACCGAACTCACGAAGGAAGTGACCGCGCGGTGCAGGAGACTCCAGCTCGGAAGAGCGAGCCATCTTGGAAACGAGGTTCGTGTATGTGCGATACTCATTTTTCTGGCGGGCCTGCCAGGCTTTCTTCTGCTGGTTGGTCAGTTCCGCCGGAGGCTTCGGCATCTCGACCTTGGGAAGCTTGGTCATGACGACTTGCTCGCCGGCTCCACCTTCCATGGACATCGACATGCTGCCGTCAGATGACATCATCATTTCGTTCATGCCGAGAGCAGCGAGAAGATCCTCGTCACTGACTTTCTTGCCAAGCTGGCCGTATCCGATCTCAGAGATCGCATCGCGGCTTTCGCGGCGAACGGCACCGAGTTCCTGGTTCAGCTTGCGATAGAGTTCCTCGTTTTCCGCTTCACGGGCGGCATACATCTTCTCGCGGATCTTCTGCTCCTTGGGCTGTGTCTCTGAGTAGACCTTGGTGATTTTCTCAACCATGGCGATGTAGTCCTTGGGATCGCGATCCTCGAGGGCATCGTAGATGTCGCGAACCTTCTGAACGCTGGAGATCTGAGACTTGATACGGGGACGGTAGACATCGACCTCAGGCAGGGCCAGTGCGACGATGGAGTCCCAGATCTGCTCGGCGCTCATGCGGCGCAGCAGCGGTCCCTGGAAGTGATAAGGAGTTCCGAGAACCACTTCTTCGTAGTTGGCACCACGCTGGTAGGCATCGGTGTTGAAGAGCACCTCCTGGTATTTGCGCATGTCGTAGTCGAGGTCGCGCATCATGCTCTCGAGGTAAGCGAGCAGCTCGGGATTGGCTACGTTGGTCTGTTCGGTGAGCTCATCGACCGGCTCGAAAACACCGTGTCCGAACACGTGCTTCCAGAGGCGGTTCACGATCACCTTGGTGAAAGTCGGGTTCTCCTTGGAAGTCATCCAGTCGGCATACTTGTCGATCATCCCGGCATCGATGTCTTCCATGTCGATATCCTCGCCAAACATGGTGCGCGGAGACACGGCATCATGAGGCTTGGCATCGTCATACTGGTAGTCGTGCGGCAGCTTCAGTGTTTTTGTGTTCTCACTGGTCTGCACATACTGGAGCGGGTTGTAGAGATCGCTGACGACGCGACGCTGGACACGGTTGTCGTGAGCGTAGTCGTTGTAGGCAGCGAGGGATTTCTCGGCAAGATTGCGGAACTGCTTCTTATTGATCCCCATCCGCTCCAGGCTTTTGTCGAAGTTCTTGCTGGCTTCGTACTTCTTGATGGAGGCTTCGTTCGTAAAGGCGGGAAAGTTCTCCATTCTCACGGCTTTCTGGTGAACCTCCTTGCGCTGGTCACGCTGATACTCAGACAGGGCCTGGCGATTCGGCGTGTCATAGCGGCGGGAATCCATGCCGTAGGAGAACGCAGCCATCTGGTAGTAGTCCATCTGCGTCCACTTATCGAAGGGGTGGTCGTGGCACTGGGCGCACTCGAGACGGGTTCCGAGAAAAACACGAACCGTATTCGACATGTTATCGAGCGGCATGCCTCGGTCTCTCACGTAGTATCCGATCGCACCGTTGTCCCAGATCATGCCCTTGGCGGAAACGAGATCATGAACGAACTCGTCGTAGGGCTTGTTTTCCTTGATCGCATCCTTCACCCAAAGCTGATAGGCGGCTTCCACCGAGTTGCTGTTGCCACCCAGGCCGCGGTTGATCCGCAGAACGTCCGCCCAGAAATTGTAGGCACGTGACATGTGCCCCTCGCTCTCGAGCAAATCAGTGATGAGTTGCTCGCGCTTGCGCTCGTAGGTCGACCCGTGGAAGTTTTCTGCTTCTTCGATCGTCGGAATGCGTCCGATGACGTCGAGGTAGACTCGGCGAACGAAGGTCTCGTCATCGATCGCTTCATTTGGCTCGACTCCGTGTTTCTCAAGCCCGGCGAGGATCAGCTTATCGATGTCTTTGGCTGCTTTCTGAACATCAAAGTCTTCTGCGGCTGTGGAAGGGAAGATTGAGAGGCTCAGACCGAGAGTGGTGACAAGAAGAGACAGGGATAATTTCATGAGCGAGATGGGATCGGTTCCAGATGATACCCCAACTTCTGGAATTTGTGGTGCTTGCCCTTGCACCTGTTAGCGCCTCGGAATTTAAGACGAATGAACTAACACCCTTGGCGCGATCGCGCCACACCACTCCGGAGCCCAGTAACATTGCGGGCTCCCGCCTCCCTGACAGTCTCAGGAAGGCGGCCTGTTGAGACGCTACTCGGAAGGGCTATCGTCCCCACCAGGCTCCGCAAGACGGAGCTCCTCGATCAACTTGTCGATGTACTCGATATGCTTCAGCGGGACTCGCCGTCGAAGGTGCTTATTCCACATCACTTCGCGAAGGGCCTCCATCTTTTCGAGCGGAAGAATTTCGTGCTTCTCCCACTCCGGATCGGATTTCCGGGTGGAGAAAAACTCCCAGCGCCCGGCATGCAGAATGGCACGGTAATACATCTGCTCACCGTCTTCGGCCCAGTCGTGCCATTCGTGCTTGTTCTTCATGCCTTTCCGAGGACTTCCTTCAGCGTCGCGATGCAGCGCTCATTCTGCTCCATCGTCCCGATAGAAATTCGAACCCAGTCAGGAAGCTTGTAGCCGCGCATCGCCCGGATGATGACACCCTTCTTGAGCATCGCGTCAAAGACAGCATCACCATCGCCGACGTTCACGAGAACGAAGTTGGCAAAACTTGGCACATACTCGAGTCCCATTTCCTCAAAAGCGCCCTGCAGGTAGGCCAAACCTTCATCATTGAGATCGCGGGTGCGCTGCTGGTGCTCGTCATCCATCAGCCCGGCAATGGCGCCGGCCTGGGCAATCGCGTTGGTGTTGAAGGGTTGGCGGCATTTCTGGAGTACTTCGGCAATCTCGGGACTGGTCAGCCCGTAGCCGATCCGCAGGCCAGCCAGCCCCTGGATCTTGGAGAATGTCCGCATGATGACCACGTTGCGGCCTTCCTGCACGTATTTGAGTGTGTTCGGCGGCTCGTGGAGAAACTCGTAGTAGGCCTCGTCAAAGATAACCATGACGTGGTCCGGAACCTTGTCCATGAAGCGCTCGATCTCATCCTGCCCCACCAGGGTTCCGGTCGGGTTGTTAGGATTCGCGATAAAGATCTTCTTGGTCTGCGGCGTAATTGCTGCCGCCATCGCATCGAGGTCGTGAACAAATCCCGGATCCGGAACCTCAATGGTTTCTGCGCCAAACAGCGTCGCCATCAGCTTGTAGACGACAAAAGCGTGCTCGGCAGCAATCACGTTGTCTCCCGGATTGAGAAAGCCGTGCCCGATCAATTCGATGATTTCGTTAGACCCGTTCCCGAGAATCACGTTCTCACGCTGCAGACCGAACTTCTCGGCGATGGCCGTGCGCAACTTGTAGCCACCGCCGTCGGGGTAAATATTCACGCCCTCGGCTGCCTCCTTCATGGCTTCGATCGCCTTGGGAGAAGGGCCGAGCGGGTTCTCGTTGGAGGCGACCTTGATGATATCTTCAGGATTCAACCCGAGTTCACGGGCCGTTTCTTCGATCGGCTTACCGGGATCGTAGGCGACCAGGCCTTCGAGCCACGGGTGTGCCTGCTTGATGATGCTGGACATAGTTCTGTTGGAGGAGAGGAAGAATTACAGGGAAACGTTGATCGCCGCACTGGCGTTGCGAGCCTTCTCGCGAGCTTCGTCGATAGAGCTTCCCCGCGCAATAGCTACGCCCATGCGGCGCTTGCCGGCCACCTGTGGTTTTCCGAAAAGTCGAATCTGGGTGTCAGGGTCGGTCAGAGCGTTCTCAAGATTGCCGTAGGTCACGTTTTGCGACTCGCCTTCTACAAGCAGCACGGCAGAGGCCGAATAACCATGTTGCTGGATATTAGGGATCGGCAACCCGAGGATGGCGCGGGCATGCAGCGCGAACTGAGAAAGATCCTGGGCAATCATGGTCACCATCCCGGTATCGTGAGGACGTGGCGACACTTCAGAGAAAATCACGTCATCCCCCTTAATGAAAAGCTCCACCCCGAAGATGCCGCGCCCACCGAGGCTGTCGGTCACCGCTTCGGCGTATCTCTGGGCCTCGGCCTTCGCCGCTTCGCTCATGGGCTGAGGCTGCCAGCTCTCGCGGTAGTCTCCGTCCACCTGGATGTGCCCGATGGGTTCACAGAAGGAGGTGCCTCCGACGTGACGGACGGTCAGCTGGGTGATTTCGTAATCAAAGTCCACAAAGCCCTCGACGATCACCTTGCCTTTGCCGGCGCGCCCACCTTCCTGGGCGTATTGCCAGGCCGCCTCAATTTCGTCTTCGCTTCGCACCGTACTCTGGCCTTTGCCCGAAGAACTCATGATCGGCTTGATCACGAACGGCAACCCGATCGCCTCAACCGCCTCCTTATACTCTTCCTCGTTGGAAGCGAAGCGGTAAGGAGAGGTTTTTAAACCCAGTTCTTCAGCAGCAAGACGGCGAATTCCTTCGCGATTCATGGTCAATTGAGTCGCTCGCGGCGTCGGGATGATCGTCGTCACGCCCTCGTCCTGCAATGCTGCCAGGGTATCGGTCGCAATCGCCTCCACTTCCGGTACTACGAGGTGCGGTTTCTCCTTCTCGATCACAGCCCGCAAGGCCTCTCCGTCCAGCATCGACACGACATGCGACCGGTCCGCCACCTGCATCGCCGGAGCGTTTTCGTAGGCGTCGACGGCGATCACCTCAACGCCGTAACGCTGGAGTTCAATGACGACTTCTTTGCCGAGTTCGCCGGACCCACAGAGCATAACGCGGGTGGCTTCGGAAGTGAACGGGGTTCCTATGCTTGCCATGGGGCTCACCTTAGAGATAAATTCAGTTTTCCAAAGGAAAAATCCGCCTCTTCCGCCCTTCAATGTCCACTTTCTCGCAATGGCTCCTGCTCCTCAGGGTCCATACCAAAATCCTCTTTCGAAAAGCAGGTCTCGTGGCCCGTCATTCGCGCCTCATGACCGGGACAATTGTGGCCTTTCTGCTCACCTACGCGATTGCCTCATTCTGGCTCTTCAGCCGCGGACTGGAGTATGTCAGCAAGCTCCCCGCTGCCGGTTCCCTGCTCAGTGACCGACTCATCAGCGTCATGTTCTTCTGCTTCATGCTGATGCTGATTTTCTCTGTCGCCATCACCAGTTACATCTCGCTCTACCGAAACCGGGACACCTCGTGGCTGCTCAGCCTGCCCGTCTCTCACCGGGCCATTTTCCTCTGGAAGAGCTTCGAAGCAGCCATGTTCTCAAGCTGGGGCCTGCTTTTTATCCTGGCGCCCTTGCTGGTCGCCTTTGCGCGGATTCGAGATGTCAGCCCGCTCTTTTACTTCAAAGCGCTCGCCATTCTCATCCCCTTCCTCCTTCTCGCCAGCACGATCGGAACGCTGCTGATGGTGATTTGTGTCCGCTACCTCAACAAGCGGCAGCTCCAGGTAGCCCTGACGGTGATTGCGCTTGGCCTGATCGGCTCGGCGGCGTGGACGGCGCTGCAGGGACAAAAGGCAGCGGACGATTCCGGGCTCAGCGCCGCGCTCACCTTTCAGCGCGTCCTGCAGCACACCAACATCTCCGTAAACCGCGCCATGCCCAGCACCTGGCTGGCCGCTTCCATCATCGACTGGACCCGGCCCTACCGGCACTTCAGCACGCTGCTCTACCCTTCTCTGCTCGTCAGCAACTGCCTCATGGCCGGACTGGCGCTCTACTGGATGGGAAAACATATCTTTTACAGCTCATGGAACCGCACCATTCAGCGTGCTGCCCTCGCCGCCAATCGCCAGAGAAACAACAGTGCCCCCGGCGAACTGACCGGGCTGCAGACGGAACTCCCGTTATTTCGCTTCATAGGGCGCCCCCTCGCCGCCATATCGAAAAAGGACTTCCTGACCTTCTTCCGCGAGCCGGCTCAGTGGATCCAGTTCTCTCTGGTCTTTGGGCTGCTGGCCATCTATGCCAGCGGACTGCGCCAGATGAACGGCGACATCACCGAACCTCGAGACCTCTATATTGTCGCTTTCCTCAATCTCGCCGTCTGCGCGCTTGCCCTCTCCACTCTGACGACTCGTTTCGTCTTTCCTCAATTCAGTCTCGAAGGTCGACGTCTCTGGATCCTCGCCATGTCACCGCTCCGTTTACCGACCATCGTGACCCAGAAGTTCGTCACTAGCACCTTCAGCAGCGGAGTCATCGTCATTCTCATTCTCCTCATCGGCGGCTACAATCTCCAGCTGGGCTGGAGGGATTCTCTCTTCTTTGCTTGCGCCATCGCCCTGCTGGCGATCGGACTCAATGCCCTTGCCGTTGGACTGGGAGTGCTTTTCCCCAATCTCGAGGAATCCAACGCCGCCAAGATTGTCAGTGGCTTCGGCGGCACACTCTGCCTCGTCGGCAGCTTCATTTTCATCCTCAGCTTCATCATGCTCCTGGTCTACAGCCGCTGGAGCATCTTCAGCACCAATGAGATCAATCCCTACTGGTTCAAGGAGACCCGAGGCTACGTTGGTGCAGGCACTTTATTGATTCTAACTTTCATAGTGACCGCAACCCCTCTGATTTTTTCGAGAAAAAAGCTAAAAAGACTGGAAATTCTAAGCAATTTATAATATTAATGGAAGTTAAGTAATTTTAACCCACGCTTCCTGTTATGTCTGCTGTAGCTGAAATCCAACCGATGTTCCTTAACGAGGAGGGCGGAAACGACCTCGACATCCAATTCGATCCCCAGCAGTTTGAGGCGGTCACGCCTTACACCGAGGATCTGAACGACGAATACCAGCAAGCCCAGGACCAGCTCCGTCAACTCCGTCAGCAGGAAGAGCAAATCAAGCGTCAGGCGGCTGAACTTGAAGAACTCACTCAGAAAGAGGAGCAGTTCAAAGAGGGGCGCACCGAAGTGACCGAAGACCTGACTCGTTACCTTTCCGTCCTCGATCGCGAAGCAGCTGAGGCCCAGCGCATCTCCGAAGAATGCGCCGCCTCCCACGAGCGTCTCGAAGGCCATCTTGCCAACATCAACGCCCTCCATCCCGAAACCTGGAGCCGCGCTGATCGCAAAGCGGAGCTCGCGCGTGCTCTCAGCTACATCGAAGCTGCCGAGGACGAGATCGACAACGTCATGCCGCTCTTGAACAGTTTTGGAGGAAAGAAATCCAGCAGTGGTGGCCTTCTCAACAAGATGGCGACTCCTTCGGTTCGACTTCCTTCCGCAATCCCCCAGGGAGACTTCCTTTACTGGCTCCGCAGTGGGTTTGCATTTTCCCTGCCGCTCGTCGGCTTCGCTGTGATCGCTCTGCTCCTGGTGCTCTTGTTCTAACAGGTGCACCGCTTGTTTTGATAATCCCCTGACATCCGCCCAAGCCGGCGGCTGACACACCGTTTGTATCCAGCATGAGCCTTTTCTCTTCTTCTCCGAAAAACCGGAAGCGACGCCGCGTGACCTCCCGCAAGGATTCTTCCTGGATCAATGAGTCTGAGAAGAAACCGCAGCAGAAGGGCAAGAAAGGCTGCCCCAGGGAAACCCAGCACCAGCTCCACGCCCAGATCGGAGCGATTGAAACTTTCCTCGCTAAGCATCACCAGGCTGAGACCCAGCGTGAGATGATGAAGAAGCAGAACATCCTCCCTCCTCCGGATCGTTCCGCTCACAAGCGAGCCAAGCGCGCCATGACCCACGCTGCCCGCCGTCGTTACCACGCGGAGCGCAGCAAGGCCGGGATGCGCTTCCTCTTTCTTTTCTGCCTAGCCTGTGGCATTGGCTGGTGGCTGATCTTCTCCGGAGTGTGAGACGCAGTTCTCCTGCATTCTCTGCCAGCCCCGCCAGCCGCCGAGGACAATCAATCCGATTGCTCCTAACTGATACCCACTGAGTGGGCCGAGAATCTCCGGCGTTGCCCGCTGGAATTCGTGAAAGAAGCGGAAAAGTCCGTAGCTCACCAGGTAGAGATGAAACAACTGCCCCCGTCCCGCCTTTCGCAGGACTATGGGGAGAATGGCCACGACGAAGAGCAGGTTGAATACGAGCTCGGCCGGTGAGGCAGGCCAGCGATCAATCCCTTGCGCATCTGTCAGGGCATACCACGCATCGGGATCACATGAATCACCGAGGCAACAGCCGTATCGCAGACAGCCAATGCGCCCCATCGCAATACTGAGCGGAACGCCAATCGCGAACCAGTCGCCCGTCGGCTCGGTGTGCCCGACAAGCTTCTTGGTCAGCTCGACGCCACCATAACCGCCAAGCAGCGCACCGACGATGGTCTTGCCGGTTAGCCATTGCATGATCCAGCCTTCATCGCCGACATAGAGCAATCCCTCAGCCAGCAGGAAGAGCAGCTTGGCACCGAGATAGGCGCCGCAGACTGCTCCGATGAAGATCGCAAAACTGTCAGGACGCTTCTTCCAGCGCCTCGACCAAAGCCAGCCTCCGATCAACAATCCCAGCAGGGTGATCCATCCGTAGGCGCTCACCTGACCCTCACCTTGCGCCCAGTTCATCCCTGAGCGCTTAGAAAGGCTTTGGCTCCTCCATTCAGGTAATACCGGCAAAACGAGTCCAGCTTGCCGTCAGGGCGAATGACGTGGGTGCAGCAGCGATCGATGCGTTCTTCATCCCAGTCGCGTTCGTCCATGAATGGTTTCACAAAGAGACGAAAAGTGTGGCGCTCGTCGAGCTCCAGCTTGTGCAGCAGATCACCAAGCGGCTCCGATTCGCACCCACACTGGATCAGGTCCTCGAGGCGATATCGCACCCGGTCCCCGAGGAAACCCTGCAGCGTTTCGAAGTCGACGAAGTCACTGATCGACTGGACCCCATCCTCGACCTTCAGGAGATAGCCGATCGTGGCACAGTTAGGATCCCCGCAGGGCAACGGAGTGAAGTCATCATACTTCACCTTCCCGCCGGAATGCTCCACCAGCCCGACGATGATGTCGGCCACGTTCAGCTTTTCATCGATGCCTTCGCCGCCGTGGACCCGCCCGCTCCCGAACATGGGTTGAAACGCGACGCCTCGCACGTGTTCGAACTGCAGCCCGAACGCCACCGTCTCCCAGAGGTCGGATCGGTTCTCCGGGATCACGGTCATGGCCAGTGTCATGGGAATCCCCAGTTCACCGGCCCGCTCGATCGCCTTGCGCTTCATCGCGCGAAAGTCGGTGCCGCGCAGCGCGATATCAGTTGCTTCGGCCAGCCCGTCGAACTGCAGGTAGAACTGGAAGTGACCGTATTCCATCACCTCCGCCAGCTCTTCACCAAACCGCTTGTCACCTGCGAGGCGCAGGCCGTTGGAGTTCACTAACACGTAATCGATCGCTTCGTGTTCCTGGCACCAGCGAATCAATTCAAAGAACTGCGGATGCAAGGTCGGCTCGCCACCTGACAGCTGCAGAATTTCAATGGGGCCTTTTCTTTCAATGACCCCGTTGATCCGCGTCTTCAATTCATCCAACGGAACAGCATCCACCTCCTCTCCGGCGCCGGGCGGTGCATCCGCGAAGCAGGTCGGGCAGGCCATGTTGCAGGAATCGACAATCTCGATCAAGGCCAGGCAGGTCGACATCACTTCGATAGGATTGTCCTCTGGCACTTCGCGCAGCGCATTCTTCCCGAGGAAACCCACCTGGTCTCCTGCCGCCGGCTTCGCGCAGCAACCGCCCCCGCAGCATGACTCTTCCTCCGAACTGATGCTACCGTGCGACGTCCAGTAAAAGCGCGGATCCGAGCTCAACTTGACCTCTTCCTCTCCGCAGAGAGCACATGTTTTGACCATCCAGACTTCGCCACCGCGTTGCTCCACCTCGGCGGGAACGACATCGTGACAAAGGGTGCAGCGACTCAGCGTCGACTTCAAAAGATTCTTAACAGCGGACATGGGAGAAAACGCGGGACTAATGGTAGGACAAATACTCTCCAAATGCGGCCACACCACAGCAGCCGGCAAATCCGATTCCAAGGTAGGCGATCCCGACGCCTAGAAAGGTCAAAACAACCAGCAGCCCCTTCACCCCGTCACTGGCCTTGGACTTCGCATTCACCTTCTGGGCCACACAAACTCCTGAAATAATCGCACCGGCAAAGATCAATACCATGATGAGTCCAAACATCACGTCGCTCATCCCAGTCGAACTGTCCTCAACTCTCATCATGACCATCGTAATGAGGTAAGCCAGTAATGCCGGGCCCAGGCAGAGCGCAAATTGCTTGAACATGCCTAAGTGTCTATAAATGCCCCGAAATCGTAAAGCTCGATATCTTCTCCAAACAACCTTCCTTTGAAAGCCTGAAAACTCCTGCCTGGAGCTCTTTTACGCCCCAACTTGAGAAAAAATCGCTATGCACCCAGCGAAGACAAGACCGATGCAAACGGCAAAGACTCCAAGGGCAGTCAAGATGGATAGGGTAACTCTAATCGCCTGCGTCGACCTCGATCTTCGATAAACCGATTGCGCAAACAGGAATGCGATGATTCCGGCCACAACCGGTATTAAGCATACCAAAAACAGGCCGAGAATACCCATTACCTCTTACTCGGCTGCTTCCTCGTCTTCGCGCACACCGTTCTTCACCTCGAACTCACGGCACCAGCCTTTGATTTCGAGATCGTTGAAGATCTTACCCATGACCCGGCGAAGCAGGCCCTTGAGGTTGGCGTTCTCGAGGTCAGCGAGACTGCGCACAGCCGCTTCCTTGTAGGTTTCGAGGAGAAGCAGGCACTTCTCGTCAGCCTCCACTTCGTGAGCCAACTTGCGAATCTTGTGAATAGCGATGTCCTCGAGATCTTCGTGGCTCCAGAGAGACTCCAGCAACGCCTTGTCATCTCCCTTGGCGCGCTCGCGAGCGACAGCCAGCAGGACGCTCGGGCGCATCTGCTCGAGCTCGTTGTCCCCGGCATCTTCACCGAGATCGTCCATGTCATCGCGAATCTGATAGGCGATGCCCATGTTCTCGGAGAACTTCGCGAGGACGTCACCGACTTCATCAAGCTTGCCGGCGTAGCTGGCGCCAAGCTTGAGGGCCACTTCGAAAGCAGGCGCGGTCTTCTGGCGGAAAATCTCGAGCACTTGCTTCGACTTGAGAGGCTTCGGCTCGCGAGCCCAGACGAGCTCAGCTCCCTGGCCACGGCAAAGTTCGCGCTGGCCCTGGGAAGCCACCAGCAGCATCTCAGATTTTTGGGCATCAGAGATCTCGCTTTCGCCGATGAGTCGATAACCCTCACCGATCAGCAAGTCGCCGGCGTTCAGGGCCACAGGAATACCGTGCTGCATGTGCAGGGTCGGCTGGTCGTAGCGACCGTGGTCTTCGTCCTCGATATCGTCGTGAATCAGGGACGCCTTGTGGAAAAGTTCAGTCGCGATCGCGATCTTCTTGATATCCTCCGGGATGGGCTCACCACGATCTTCGCGCAGTGCCTCGAAGGCGGCCACCGTCAGGTAGGGGCGCCAGCGTTTGCCGTCACGGGCGAGCCACTCACGGGCAATCTCCTCCTGGGCACCCTCACAGGGTCCCATGACCGCTTCGATAGACTCAGGGGTGAACCAGCTCTTCACCTCTTCGTGAAGCGCATTGAGATCAAGACGGCGGGTCTGATCGTCACTGGTCAGGTGGATGTATTCCCAGACCCAGTCGATATCGACCGTGGTATTGATGCAGTCATCCTGAAGCAGCGGCACCGCGATCGAAGGAATCGCAGCCGCCTCGACATACGGGAAAGTTCGCTCAAGGACCGGCAGGCAGGAAATACCCACGATCGCTTCGATCTGGCCGGTCTGAATCAGAGACATTACAATCGCAGAACCTTCGGCAACGAGCACGGCATATCCGAGACGCTCGGCTTCGTTCTGGAAATCCTGGATCGAGCAGAGACCACACTGTTTGCAGAGCAGGCCGAACTCGTCGAAAGGAGCCGGGCACTTGTCCTCGACGCGCAGGCACTTCGGCATCAGGAGAAGGCGTCGCTCGTAGGGAATCTCCGCCAGGGTCTCGCGCCACATCTCGTTGTTGAGACACACCGCGGTGTAATGAAGGTAGGTATCGTCCCCTTCGTAGTTGAGCTCCTTGAGAATGACCTTGGCGTGCTCTTCCAGCTCGTCCAGCGGCATGGGCGGAACCGGATTTTCCCGCTCGATGTAGTTCCGGATGGACTGAAGAAAGTGATCCCGCTCAATCTTGGTCTGCGGAATGTTTTTCTTGGGAGGACGGAATCGGGTCGTAGTAAGCGGAACAGGCTTGGGGACCTTGATAGTCTGGATCGAATCGACGGAGGAGGACATGGATGGTTGGGGAATCCGTATCAAACAGGGTTAATCACTCACCCAACAGGGTTGAGTGAAATGGTCCTGCGCCACTTCGGGGAGCCACGCGGAACCTAGGCCACTTTAATACCACTCAGCCTCTTGCAAAGCACAATCGATTCAAGGAAAAGCCCACGGCGCGATCAAGGCGTCAAAACCCGCAACTTTCCTGTTAACGCGGCGTTTCAGCCGCGTCGATGTCAGCGATGGTTTGTCCTGACCTACTTGAGGGCTTCCTTGGTCGCAGCCAACGCATAGTCGCGATTGAGCTTGGCGATCACGTCAGCATTGATCTCTTTCGGGCAGACGGCCTCACACTCATACTGATTGGTGCAGTTGCCAAATCCCTCTTCGTCCATCTGGCGAACCATGGCGAGGACTCGCTTGTCCTTCTCAGGCTGGCCCTGGGGCAAGTGGTTGAGGTGAGCTGCCTTAGCCCCCACGAAGAGCATCGCGCTGGCGTTCTTACAGGCGGCAACACAGGCACCGCAACCAATGCAGGCCGCAGCATCGAAGGAGGCATCCGCCAGGTCCTTGCTCACAGGCAGCGAATTCGCATCCTGGGCTGAACCGGTGCGGACAGAAATATAACCGCCTGCGGCAACGATTCGGTCAAACGCAGAGCGATCCACGACGAGGTCACGGACGACCGGAAACGCTTTCCCGCGGAAAGGCTCGATCCAGATCGTGTCGCCATCCCTGAATTTCCGCATGTGAACCTGGCAGGTCGTGATGCCTTTTTCCTTCGAGTGAGGCACCCCGTTAATCGTCAGTGAGCAGGATCCGCAAATCCCTTCGCGACAATCGTGATCGAAGTGAATGGGTTCGTCGCCACCCTCAACAATCTGCTCGTTTACGATATCGAGCATCTCGAGGAACGAAGCTTCCTCAGGAATACTCTTGGCCTCGTAGGTTTCAATCGTTCCCGTATCGTTAGCGTGCTTCTGACGCCAGACTTTCAGTGTGAGGTTCATGGAAATAGAATTGTAAGTGGGCGTTTACTTGTATGAACGTACGGACTGCTTCACGTTCTCGAAAACGAGTTCCTCCTTATGGAGATTGGGTGGCGTATCGTCGCCGGTGTATTCCCACGCAGCCACATAGCTGAACTCCTCGTCACGACGCTTGGCTTCACCCGGATTGGTGTATCCGGACTTCACCGCATCATCCTCCTCGGTAAACTGGTATTCCTCGCGGAAGTGACCACCACAACTTTCTTCGCGATTCAAAGCGTCACGGCACATCAATTCACCGAACTCGAGGAAATCAGCAACACGACCGGCCTTTTCGAGCTCGGCGTTGAGGCTTTCACCGGTTCCCGGGATCTTAACGTTCTTCCAAAACTCTTCGCGAATCTTCGGAATCTTCTCAAGCGCTTCTTCAAGACCTGCTTTGTCGCGAGACATGCCGCACTTGTCCCAGACCAAGAGTCCGAGCTCACGATGGAAACTGTCGACGGTGCGCTCACCCTGAATCGACAGTAGCTTTTCAATCCGGTCAGTCACCGCCTTCTCCGACTCATCGAATGCCTCGTTCTCGGTTGTGACGCTGCCTGGCACTTGATCTGCCAGGTAGTTCGGTAGCGTTGCTGGAATAACAAAGTAACCATCAGCCAAACCTTGCATTAGCGCGCTCGCGCCGAGTCGGTTGGCTCCATGATCCGAGAAATTGGCCTCACCGAGCACGTGGAGTCCCGGCAGGTTGGACATGAGGTTGTAATCGACCCAGAGACCACCCATGGTGTAGTGCACCGCGGGATAAATCATCATTGGCTCCTTGTAAGGATTCGAGCCCTGGATCTTCTCATACATCTGGAAAAGGTTGCCGTAGCGAGCACGGATGGTGTCTTCGCCAAGACGCTCAATGGAGTCGCGGAAATCGAGGTAAACACCGAGACCGGTTGCAGAAACGCCGCGGCCTTCGTCACAGACTTCCTTGGCAGAACGCGAGGAAATGTCACGCGGAGCCAGGTTACCGAAGCTGGGATACTTGCGCTCGAGGTAGTAATCGCGATCCTCCTCGGCAATGTCTGCGGCGGTTTTCTTGCCCTCACGAATCGCAGCCGCGTCGTCGGCCGATTTGGGAACCCAGATGCGTCCGTCGTTACGAAGCGACTCGGACATCAGCGTCAGCTTACTCTGGTAGTCACCGCTCACCGGAATGCAGGTCGGGTGGATCTGCGTGTAACAAGGGTTCGCCATGTAAGCCCCCTTCTTATGGGCGCGATAGGCGGCCATCACGTTGCAGCCCATCGCGTTGGTGGAAAGGAAGAACACGTTGCCGTAGCCACCCGTGGCGAGGATCACCGTGTCAGCGGCGTGACGGGAGATCTCTCCGGTCACGAGGTCGCGAACGATGATGCCCTTGGCATGACCGTCGACAACGACGAGATCCATCATCTCGGTCCGGGCGAACATCTCTACGCCGCCTTTGGCGATCTCCTTGGACAGTGCCTGGTAGGCACCGATGAGGAGCTGCTGGCCGGTCTGGCCGCGAGCGTAAAAGGTTCGACTGACCTGGGCACCACCGAAGGAACGGTTGTCGAGCAGACCACCATATTCACGAGCAAAGGGAACGCCCTGGGCGACGCACTGGTCGATGATGTTGCTGCTCACCTCGGCAAGACGATGAACGTTCGCCTCCCGGGAACGGAAGTCACCACCCTTGACGGTGTCGTAGAAAAGTCGGTGCACCGAGTCGCCGTCGTTCTGGTAGTTCTTGGCGGCGTTGATACCGCCCTGCGCCGCAATGGAGTGGGCGCGACGGGGACTGTCCTGGTAGCAGAAACACTTCACGTGATAGCCAAGCTCGCTGAGCGTGGCGGCAGCTGCACCGCCGGCGAGGCCTGATCCGACCACGATGATCGAATACTTTCGCTTGTTCGCCGGGTTAATCAGCTTGGATTCGTTCTTATGCTTGGTCCACTTTTCCGCGATCGGCCCGTCTGGGATGGCCGAATTCAGTGTTCCGTTTGTAGATCCGTTGGCTGCCATTGGGGAGGAATGATTACGGTTAAAAATTTTCCGGGGAAACGAGGACTAGTGTTTTTCGGGAGCGGTCTCTGCAATATCTGTTGCCGGCGCTTCCAGTTGATCCGTTCCAAAGCCTGCGACTGACGCAGCCAGCGGAATGGAAAGGAAACCAAGCCAGAGCACGATTGAGATTGCGAGGCCAAGTTTGTTGATCGCGTCGCTGCTGCTTCGGCTTCGCCATCCAAGCGTTTGAAAAATGGAGGCAATGCCGTGGGACAGATGCGAGCAGAGTAGTGAGATGCCCACGAAGTAGAAAAGGACAACGAGCGGCTTCTGGAAACCGACGATAACCATCCCCCACACATCGTGACGCCCCGAAGGTTCTTTCATGCCGGCAAGCTCAGGATCGACCCGAATCGTGAAATGGAAGATGTGAAAAACGACGAAAGCGAGAACCGTCAATCCACTCCAGATCATGATCTGGGAACTCTTCGAGGCAACGTTGGTTGCTTCATGCTCGTAGTTGTCCGCCTTGGCGGCCCGGTTCTGCTTCGTCAGGGCAATCGTCGCTGCGATGTGGAGCACAAAAGCACCAAGCAATATCGCGCGGAAAATCCAGATTCCCGCCCCGTGAAGGAAGTGGTGGAGAAAGTAGGCGTAATCGTTCATCGCCTCGCGTCCTGCAAAGATCAGCATGTTGCCTCCAACATGCGCGATGAGGAACCCAACCAAAATGGCTCCGGTGATGGCTACGACGAGCTTTTTTCCGATCGAGGACTGCCAAAACTGGCTGATGGCTTTCGTAAGGGCGTTCATTTGCGATCTCCTTAAGCAATACGCCACGCATTTGCAAGGAGATGGGGTCGAATTTCTGGAAAAATTTACTTTTTCTTGCGATCACGAGCCTTTGCCGCACAGGCGGTTATTTTCTGCAGCCAACTGGTCCAGAATCTGTTTGCAAATGACTCCGGCCCCTCATTAGCATGCCGAACCGAACCATGTCTTGTTTTTTACGTCTCTTCGCCGCACTTTTCACCCTTTCTCCCCTCGCCGCTTTTTCGCAGGAGGATTCGCCCGGCATTGCCGACCGGATTGATGGAGCGCTGAAGGGGGTCTCAGACGCTGCCGCCGGTTTCGTCTTTGGAGGCCCCACCATCATGGAAGGAGTCACCCTTCCAATCATCCTAGTCATTCTCGGATCGACCGCCGTCTTCCTCACCGTCTATTTTAAGTTCATCAACCTCCGCGGTTTCGGAGTCGCCTTTCGAACCGTCCGCGGCAAATACACACCGAAGGACGCACCGGGGCAGATCACTCACTTCCAGGCACTCAGCGCCGCCCTCTCAGCCACTGTCGGTCTCGGAAACATCGCCGGGGTCGCCGTCGCGGTCGGCATTGGTGGACCGGGTGCCACGTTCTGGATGATCATCATGGGCCTCTGCGGCATGACTACCAAGTTTGCCGAATGTACGCTCGGCGTGAAGTACCGCCGAATTCAGAAGGACGGCAGCGTCAGGGGTGGTGCGATGTACTACCTGAAGGACGGCTTCAAGGAAATCGGGATGGGCGGCTTTGGCGGCTTCCTTGCCATTCTCTTTGCCATCTTTGTTCTCGGAGGCGCCTTCGGTGCCGGCAACATGTTCCAGGCCAACCAGGCCTTCTCACAGTTTCACGGTCAGTTCATGGGAGACATGTCCGTCGACACCTCCAAGCTGATCTTCGGTTGCACGCTCGCCGTAATCGTCGCCGCAGTGATTCTCGGCGGCATTGTTCGAATCGCTCACGTCACGGCCTTCCTCGTCCCTTTCATGTGCGGCGCCTACGTGCTTGCCGCTCTTTTCATCATCTTCACCAACATCGGCGAAGTGGGTGCCGCCTTCGGAGTCATCTTCTCCTCCGCCTTCAGCACCAGCGCCGTCACCGGTGGTCTGATCGGTGTGCTGATCCAGGGCATTAAGCGGGCCGCTTTCTCAAACGAAGCCGGACTGGGTTCTGCCCCGATCGCTCACGCGGCGGTAAAAACGGACAAACCTGCCAGCGAAGGTTTCGTGGCCCTGCTGGAGCCGTTTGTCGACACCGTCGTGGTCTGCACCATGACAGCCCTCGTCATTGTCATCACCGGTACCTGGCAGGTCAGTGCCGAGGTCTCTGACGAGGCGGGCGTTGCGATGGTGGCTGAACCTGGATCCTCCGAAGTAGTTCAACAACTCGATGCCGGGCAATATATTCACGTCAAAGGAGACAAGGACTTCGCAAGGCCAGCAACCGGAGGCGGGGAACCTGAGGTGGTGAACTACTCCGAGGTAATCGGTCTCGTCTCGGCCGACTTCGAGGAGTCTACTGAAGTCACTGGTTGGGTTGAATCCAGCGCGATCGCTGATCGCAAAGGTGTCCCCATGACTTCCCTCGCCTTTGGCTCAAAGATCACGTGGTTCCCGAAGATCCTGACGGTGGCCGTCGTCCTCTTCGCCTTTTCAACCATGATCTCCTGGTCCTACTACGGCGAACAGGGCATCATTTATCTCTTCGGTGGCCTTGGGGACAAGGTCAAGATACCCGTGATCATCTACAAGGTCGTCTTTTGTCTGCTCGTTATCGTCGGATCGTCCGCCTCGCTTAACAGCGTCATCAACCTTTCTGATGCCATGATCTTCGCCATGGTCGCGCCGAACCTGATTGGTCTCTACTTCCTGCTCCCCGTGGTGAAGCGCGAAGCCAATACTTACCTCGAGCACGTCAAGAAGGTCGACAAGGGCGAGGCTTGATCGTTCGCCAACCATGCGGCCGGGGTGGAACCCGGCCCTCCACGCCTTCGGCGTCTTACCTTCGGCGTCTTACCTTCGGCGTCTTACCTTCGGCGTCTTACCTTCGGCGTCTTACCTTCGACGTCTTACGCCATGATCTCGGTCACGACGCGTCCGTGAACATCAGTAAGCCGGAAATCACGCCCGGCGTAGCTGTAGGTCAGCTTCTCGTGATCGAGACCTAACAGGTGCAGAATGGTCGCATGCAGATCGTGCATGTGAACCTTGTTCTCCACGGCCTGGAAGCCGAGTTCATCGGTTGAGCCGTAGGCAAAGCCGGGCTTCACGCCGCCTCCGGCCAGCCAGGTCGTAAAACCGCGCGGGTTGTGGTCGCGGCCGAGTTTGTTCTGGGTGAACGGCGTCCGCCCGAACTCAGCGCCCCACCAGACGAGCGTGTCCTCAAGCAATCCGCGACGCTTCAGGTCGGTGAGCAGTCCGGCAATGGGTCGGTCCACTTCCGCGGCCAGCTGCTCGTGCTTCGGCATATTGCTGTGCTGATCCCAGACCGGCGTGGCCTTGTTGTCGCAATGGCTTACCTGGATGAAGCGCACTCCGGACTCAGCCAGCTGTCGCGCGGCAAGGCACTGTCGGCCAAAGCCATCGGTAGCATCGTCACCGATACCGTAAAGCTCCCGGGTATCCCGACTTTCCCTCTCGACGTTAACCAGGTCAGCGGCGTGCGTCTGCATCCGCCAGGCCAGTTCGTGAGAAGCAATCATGCCGTCGACGAGCGCGTCCTGGTTCCCGCCACGTTGCGCCTCGTTAAGGCGGCTCAGGAAATCGTGTTCCCGCTTGGCCCCGTCCACTCCCAGCGGGCTGGTCAGGTTTCGAATCTCGGGCTTGGCGTTGAAGTTGCCGGGCTGACCCAACACGGTCCCCTGGCTCGACGCCGGGAGGAAGGCATTGCCCCAGTTACGCGGACCGCCCTTGTTCGCCGGAGGATTGACCGTCACAAAAGCCGGCAGGTTCGCATTCTCCGAACCGAGACCGTAGCTGATCCACGCGCCCATGGAGGGACGCACCAGGTTCGTCGCGCCGGTGTGGAGAAACAGGGTCGCAGGACCGTGCGCCACCCCTTCAGTGTGCATGGAGTGAATGAAACAGAGATCGTCGACATGCTTGGCCACTTCCGGGAAGATCGAGGTCGACCAGCGTCCGCATTCCCCGTATTGCTTCCATTCCCAGAACGACTTCATCACCTCGCGCTCCTCGTCCTGGCGGGTGCGCGGCACCCAGAAGTTCACCTTCTTCTCGTGAGCCTTCTCCAGCTCCGGCTTGTAGTCGTAGGTGTCGACCTGGCTCGGGCCTCCCTGCATGAAAAGGAAGATGACCCGTTTCGCTCTCGGAACGATGACCGGTTGTTGGCTCGCGAACGAGGAAAGCGCCAGGCCGCCAAATCCGCAGGCCGCGCTTTTCAGCAGGGCCCGGCGACTCGGAGCCGAAGCAAAGGTGGAATCAGACAGGGTTGGATGCATGATCTGACAGGGTTGGTTATATCACAAATTACCGGAGGGTTCGAAAATCAACTGAGCCAAAAAGCGTGCGCTGCAATCCGGCCCAGGCCTCATGCCCGTCGGGACCGGATTCAGAAGCTTTCACAAAGTCCATCGCAATGGCCAGCTCCTTCTCCGAAGGCCCCCGGCCAAGGGTCTGGCGAAATGCGGCGATGATACGCTCGCGCGGGCTCGATGCCGGCAGCTGGAGCAACTGGCTCGCAGCTTCCTCCGCCCTCGCGTGAACGAACTCGCTGTTGGTCATGAAAAGCATCTGCGTGGGAATGGTGCTCTCGGCGCGCTTGCCGACAGTGAAGTTTGGGTTGGCAAAATCGAACACGTTGAACATCTCGTAGCCGACATTGCGAAAGACCGGCACGTAGATGCTTCGCTTCATCGTGGTGAACTCGTAGCCAAACTCACTCTTGAAATCCTTGGGTAGCGAAGGACCTCCCGCTTCCTTGTCGAGAGAGCCTGACAAAGTCAGCATCGCGTCACGCATCGTCTCTGCATCGAGCGAACGGAGGTGAGCATGAGAATAGAGGTGGTTCTCAGGATCCTTCATCGCCACCGATTCACAGGGCGGAGCGGAAGAACGCGAATACACCTCGGACATCATGATTTCGCGGACCAGCGCCTTGGTCGACCAGCCGGATTCAATCAACCGACCGGCGAGGTAGTCCAACAGGTCCGGATGCGTCGGCGGTGTGCCCGTGGTTCCGAAATTGTCAGGAGAGGTCACCAGTCCCTCACCCATCAGCTTCAACCAGATCCGGTTCGCCAGCACGCGGGCCGTCAGGGGGTGATTCGCATCGGTCAGCCACTCGGCCAGCTCGAGGCGACCGCTGCTCTCCTCTGAAATTGTCACTTCGCCGAGGCTGGCCACTTCGAGAAATCCTCGCGGAGCGATCTCGCCCTTGCTGGCTTCGACCCCGCGGATGCGAATCTCGGTGTCTCCGATGGCCTCGGCTTTGTTGTCGACCACACACATGGCCTGGGGAATTGCCGGCGCTTTCTTGGCAAGCTGCTTGGCCTTGGTCTCTGCCTTGGCGAGCTTATTCTCCAGTGCCTGGACCTTGGGATCCTTCTTCCCGCCGTCGTTCTTGGCTTCTTTCTTATCCTCCTCTTTCGCGAGGTCGAGCGGCAACCACTGGACCGCATCAACAATCGCGACGCCATTGCCCTGGTTGGCAAATTCAACGACGGACTCGTCGCCCTCCTCGATTTCGTAAACGCCGATAGACTGGAACAGCTCGTCGTATTCCGGCTTGAGCTTCTGGTTGATCGTATGCGCCTCCTGAATAGCGCCGGCCTGGACCGAGACGCCCACCTTGGCACTTCGATTGTCGCCCGCTGCGTAGGAAACCCGTAGCTCGTAGCGACCGCTCTTTTCAAAGACGTATTCGAAGCGCACCGACTTCTCCCCCAGCCCCTCGTTGAGGTCGTGGATGTAACCCGCATCGACGAAGCGCGGTGAATGAGATGATACCTTCCACTCGCCCACTTTGACCGCCTCCACATCGTCGATCACGATGCCCGGCAACACTTTCGACGCGACCCGCTTCGACTTCTTCCCGGCGCCACGGCCGAGATTGGCCAGCTCTTTCTTGAGCTGAGCCACCTCCTTGTCGGCCGCCGCCTTTTGAAACTGGTATTCTTCGATCGCCTGCTTCGCCTCCCTGGTGGGCGGAACGGGCTCCTGGTGCCACTTGGAGACATTGGAGTGAGTCACGGAATTCGTGCTCAGGAAGATCCCGGCGAGGGCGTAGTAGTCCCTGGTCGGGATGGGATCAAACTTATGATCGTGACAGCGGGCACAGGCAATGGTCTGGCCCATGAAAGCCCGGCCGATGGTATCGACCTGCTCGTCGATGATTTCAAAATTGAGTTCCTCCTTGTTCTGGTTCTCGTAGTTGATCGGCCCCATCACGAGGAATCCCGTCGCGGTCAGGTTCTCGGAACGCTCCCGCTGGGTTTCGTAGGGCAACAGGTCACCGGCGACATGAGCCACGATCAACTCATCGAGCGGACGATCCTGGCGAAAGGAATCGATCACGTAGTCGCGAAACCGCCACGCATCGGGAAAAGGAATCGCCCGTCCGCCACCGCTCGAATCCGAGTAGCGGACAATATCGAGCCAGTGCCGCCCCCAGCGCTCGCCGAAGGCATCTGATTCCAGCCACTGATCCACGAAGTTCTCCCAGTTCTCCTCGCTCGGGTCGGTTTCAAAGTGCAGCTGCTCTTCTAGGGTCGGGACCAGGCCGGTCAGGTCGACCCGCGCCCGGCGCAGGCGATGGGCCGGCAAGGCCTGCTCCGCCACTTCGAGGCCTTCCTCCTTCAACTTCGCGTCGATAAAGTCATCGATCGACTCGCGGCCGCCAAAATCGGTTTTCCGGGGACTGAAGGACCAGAAATTGCGCCCCTCTTCGACGGTCATGCCGCCGGCCTCGGTTTCCATGCCCTCCACTCGCGGGTCCGGGAGTCCCATCGCGACCCACTTTTCGAAGTCCGCGACCACCGCATCCGGCAGTTTTGTCTTCGGCGGCATCTCGAGATCCGGATCTTCGTAACGGATCGTCTGAATCAGGAGACTGCCGTCCACGTCGCCGGGAATCGCCGCCGGACCGGAATCACCCCCGACTTCCCAGCCCGCCTTGCGGTCGAGCCAGAGACCGCCCTTTTTCTTCCCGTCTGCCTCGGAATGGCATTCGTAGCAGTGCTTGATCAAGGCAGGACGAATCTTTGATTCGAAGAAAACCATCCCTTCATCAGCCCGGGAAAGCGCTGCGGTGGTAGCAAAGATCGAAACGGCAACGGCCGTCTTCCGAATGGTGGCGGAATGCATCGGTCATATACTACGGGACTGCAGAAAATTAGGCAGTTGCGCTTTTGCGGAGAGAAACTGTGTCCAAACGAGTCATCAATCCGCATCCCGTGCCCATATCCTCACTGGCGAAGCCGGCACGATGAGTCATATTCCCGCCTGTTCATGCACAAGGCGCTTTTCCGAACCCTCCGACAGGACCTCCACACCGTCCTCGAGCATCGCCGCGCTCATGGAATGCGCGAGACCCTGAAGTGGCTCCCGACCAAGGAAGCGCCTGCGACCGTGCAGTTTGGAAAATACGTCGTCTCCGGCGGAGTGTCGACCGTGGTCCAGCTCGCCATTTTTACCTGGTTGAGCCACAGCTACTTTCCAGCCCACGACTACCTCGACGGTCCCGCTCTTACCGATTCCGTGAAGGAAAAGAATGCCATCATCAGCAACCTAATCGCCTTCCCCTTTTCCAACCTCTGCGCCTACCTGCTCAACATCTGGTTTGTCTTCACCCCCGGAAGACACTCCAAGTGGTTCGAGTTTTCCCTGTTCACTGGAATTTCTCTCGCCAGCTTCGGCGCGGGTCTGCTCGGAGGTCCATTCCTGATCTCCGCCGGTCTCAACCCCTGGATTGCCCAGTTCGGGTTCATGATCACCTCGGCCCTCGTGAATTTCGTGTGCCGAAAGTTCCTCGTCTTCCTGAAATAGCGACGCTCGCGATTTGTCAGGCTTTCGGCCGCGCGACAAGAATCGAAGCCGTCATCCGCAGCAGGTCCTTCTCAAGCAAATCAGCCATGGCACGCAGGTAGCGGACCATATCCGCCCTTTGGTTACGGTTGAGGTGAACTCGTTCTCCCATGTGGCGGAGAACCCGCTTGTCCGAAAGATTTTCAAGATGGATGACATCATCCCTCATGAAACCCAGCTGCTCGAGAGCATCGAACATTTCTTCGAGAGGATGTCCGGTGTGACTGCAGCGCAACTGAGCATGCTCGGTCCATTCTAGGAGATGGTCATTCACCTTTCGGGCGACTTCGATGCCGGTTTGCTGGGTCACGGTTTGAATGAGATGACCGCAATTGCAGTGAGCCATGTGCCCCCATTCATAGCGGGCTCCGGATTCTACCCGGTCTGCGGTTTCGCGAAGGGCGGAAATGAGTTCGGCGGAAGGTTTGGCCATGGCAAAGGTGAAGGTTGGGCGTTAGCTCTAAGAGTGGATACTGCCAGAATTGTCCAAAAGATGCAGAAAAATCGATCGAATTGGCGCCTCATTCCGTGAAACGATTTGCTGCACTTGCAGGACGTCGACTCGCTACACTTATCCTCTCGCGCGCCGTGATGGCATCTCGTGCAGCTCAGCAGGAGTTCCCGTGAAGGCGCTTCATCCCCGCAGGACTGAACCCATGGCTCGCCCAGTTCGGATTTGTGATCACCGGGCGACCGGCTGAATCGCAAGGACAATGCTGAGGGCATGGGTCACGTCCTCGGCGAATTGACGAACGACCTCGTAGGAAAGGATCGTTTTCGTCAGGCGCGGCTCGAAGAGATTCCCCTCGGTGGACAGCGCCACGGCAATCCGGTTGGGCTGAAAACTGACCCGCGCATCCTGGCCCGAGCGTTGTCGCAATTCGATCAGCTTCTCCCGCAATTCATCGTTCAACAAACGCGTGGCGGTCGGTTCGTTCTCGGCCACGACCAGGTAGAGCTTCGAAAACTCGTCGTCTTCGAGTTCGATCTCCTCGCCCTTGCGTTGCGACATGCTGTTGAGGAAACCGGACAGCAAACCGGAAACCCGGCCCATTTTGTCCCTCATGCTCAGGTAGCCATGAGGAAGAAGCCACACCGGATCATCGATCCCGACTTCCACATCGGCGACGAGGAACATGCCGCGGAAATGAGTCGTCGTCCCGCTCTTGCTGCTTCCCGAGGTGACGTGCAGTTCACAAAATGAGACAGGAACTCCTGCCAGAACGCCGGTGACAAGATCCTCCCCGTCATAGTCAAAGGCCTGGCTGAACTCATAGAGGCACGTGGAATGAAAGACTCCACTATCGATCTTCTCCCCGGGATAGTAGGTCAGGCTCGGCTCGATGCGGTGGAGCAGCGGGGAAATAATGGTTGTCTTGAAGTCATTGGCCCAGCGGGACATCTTGCTCGAAGCCAAACACGCAAACCCGATCAGGGACCCGACGACGGTAAAGGCGGTCAGCGCCTTCTCGTTCCCTTCCATCACCAGAAACACCGACACGTTTGCGACCACCAGGACCACGGTGATGAGCAGGAACGTGAAGAGGATGCGTTTGCGCGCTTTCTCCAAACGAGCCAATGGCTCGCGCAGATCGTTGGTGTAAAACTGCTCCAGTGCTTTTAGATCATCCATGTGGGTTGCTTTGACTGACCGCGCTGGCAAAGCGGATCATTTGATCCGCGTCGGTGGAGGGCGCGGTTAGGAAAGGATACGCATCCCGATTGCCGGTTTCGGTTGGAATCGTGCTTTGAACTTAAGATGAGCGTCGAAGAGCTCTCAGCCCTGACAGAGCATGTCCGTTGATCTTGGAGAAAACGTTAGAACCTGAAAAGTCATTTCGACTCTGGGCGTGTCAGGAGTTGAAACCCTCGTCATGTTCGCGATCAAATCCGGGATCGAGGTCACTGGACAGAAAAGGCAAGAACGAGCGGCAGGCCCAGGATCATCTCAATAAACTGCCACACGAAGGAGATCGCACCTCCAATGACGAGCACGATTATCACTATTCCGAGAACCATGCCTCCAATTGAAGTAATACGCACCCCCGTTCGGGCTGCCTTAGTTGGTAAAGGTCTCTTCATACCGGGTTTGCTTACCGAAGTTCGGTGCTTCAATGGGTAGATCGTCGTCCCGATCAAAAGAGCGAAGCTGACGATGACGACGGACAAACCAAGCTTCACACCGATTCCAATGATCCATATGAATGGGGCGAGAAGATCAAACCAGTATACTGGCTCACCCGGTGGTTCTCCGCCCCAACTCCAGAGGAGGACAAGGAGAGAGCCCGTCACCCCGATAAGAACAACCAGGCCGAATCTTCGAAGCGCCGAAGATTCGGGCTTGGCAAATTCCCTCAAGACAGTGAGCGCCCGCCCACACTGGTTACAAACCACGTCATCCTCTTCGGACAAGGATTCGATCTTTTCCAAACGATTACAGTATGCGCAGTAGTATTGCATTGTATCGCCCCCACCAGAAGAAGACCATTTTTTGGCATAACAGCATCAGATCAGCGATTTGCGAAGCAAGTTCGCTGCATTGTTTGATAGCATTTGAGCCAATTTTATCGAGCTTCCCGCCCACCCCGTCAAGCCTATTCGCTTGAACACCTCACATTCCCACACTCAACAGGGTCAAATCAGCCACTCAACCCTGTTAAATTCGCTCTCTGAGGCACCCCAATCGTGAGAGCGGCTCCCGACTGTTTTCCCTTCCCTCCTGCCTGCATTCTCCCTACCATTCCTCCATGCCGCGCCACATCCTTTCGCTCGACCAGGGAACGACCAGTTCCCGGGCCATTGTCTTCGACAACAGCGGCGCCATCGTTTCGGTGGCGCAGGAGGAGTTCGAGCAGATTTTCCCCCGCCCCGGCTGGGTCGAGCACGATGCCGTTGAGATCTGGCGAACCCAACTCAAGGTGGCTCGCAAAGCGATCCAGGAGGCCGGACTCAATCCCATCGACATCGCTGGGATCGGGATCACCAACCAGCGCGAAACCTCAGTCCTCTGGGACCGGGAAACCGGGGAACCGCTCGGCAACGCCATCGTCTGGCAGGACCGGCGCACCGCGGAATACTGCCGGGAACTGGTCGAAGCCGGCCACAGCGAGCGCATCCAGGAGCTGACCGGTCTCGTCATCGACGCCTACTTTTCCGGCTCGAAGCTGAAATGGATGCTCGATCACTACCCCGACGCCCGGAAACGGGCGGAGGCGGGCGAACTGGCCTTTGGCACGATTGACTCGTGGCTGGCGTGGAATCTCTCCGGTGGCGAGCTCCACATCACTGACGTGTCCAACGCCTCCCGAACCATGCTCTGCGACATTCGAGAAGTGGCCTGGAGCGAGGAGTTGCTCGAATTGTTCGACATCCCCGCCTCAGTGCTTCCCGAAATCCGCTCCAGCAGCGAGTTCTACGGTGACACCGCCGAAGAGGTCTTCGGTGATCTCATTCCCATTTCCGGTATTGCCGGCGATCAGCAGGCCGCTCTCTTCGGGCAGGCCTGTCACCACCCCGGAATGGCAAAAAACACCTACGGAACCGGCTGTTTCCTGCTCAAAAACACTGGATCAGAAATCGTAAAATCAGAGCATAAGTTACTGACCACCATTGCCTGGCAACTCGAAGACCACACCGAATATGCTCTCGAAGGCAGTGTTTTCATCGGAGGCGCCGTGGTGCAGTGGCTGCGCGACCAGCTGGGCATCATTCAATCCTCCGGCGAGGTCGAGGCGCTCGCCCGCGAGGTTGAGGACAATGGCGGCGTCTACTTCGTCCCTGCCTTCGCCGGCCTCGGAGCCCCGTACTGGGACGGTTTCGCTCGCGGCACGATCTCCGGACTGACCCGGGGCGCCGGCAAAGGCCATCTCGCCCGGGCGGCGCTCGAAGCCATTGCTTTCCAGACCAACGACCTCATGCAGGCCATGATCGCCGATACCGGCATCGAGCTCTCGGAACTACGGGTCGACGGCGGTGCCTCGCTCAATGATTTGCTCATGCAGATCCAGGCCGACATCCTCGGCGTGCCCGTGATTCGCTCCCAGGTGGCCGAAACGACGGCCCTTGGCGCCGCCTATCTCGCCGGTCTCGCCACCGGAGTCTGGACCAGCAAGGAGGAAATCGCCGCCAACTGGGCCGAGTCCGCCCGATTCGAACCGGGACCGGAGCATGAGGCGATGCAGGAGAACCTGGCGCACTGGAAGAAAGCCGTGGAACGAACCCTCTTGTAAGGTTTTTCCTCCGGTGAAGACACAATCACTTCGCCCCAAGACGCAGTGATCCCTTGATTTTCGAACCTTTTTGGGGAAACCTTGCGCCTCTTTCCCCTACCATGCGCAGCCTCTTACGTTCCAAGATCCATCTCGCGACCGTCACGGAAGCGAACGTGGACTATGTCGGCAGCATCACCATCGATAAGAATCTGATCGATGCGGTGGGCCTGTGGGTGGGTGAAAAGGTCCTCGTCGTCAGCGCCACGACCGGCGCCCGCCTCGAGACCTACGTCATCGAAGGCGAGCCGGGATCCGGTGTCATCGGCATCAACGGTGCCGCCGCCCATCTCATCAACGCCGGCGAGAAAGTCATCATCATGGGCTTTGAGCTGACCGAAAAGCCGGTCGAGCCCAAGGTCATTCTCTGCAACAAGGAGAACGGAATCGCCGAGTTTCTCAGCGAAGAGGCCGGAATGGTGCTCGCGAGTGAGTAGGAAACAGTTGGCCGTGTGCCGTTCGCACGCCCCTCGTGTTGCCAGAGACCATGGATTTGTCGGGAATCAAATGGGCTTCGTATTGAACACGAATTCCCACGAATGGAAAAGAATGGCCACGAATTCGGCCCTCCCTGCGCTCGATAGTGCCAGCCAATCACTATCCACCAAGAACTAATCACTAGCTCCCCGGATTCGCCCAGGCTCTCACCACTTCCTCAATTCCCTTCACCACGGTCTCGAGCTGTTCGAGGTCCAGCTGATCCACGGTATCGGTCGGTTTGTGGTAGTGCTCGTAGCGGAACGGAATCGTATCCGTCGCCATCACTGCAGGAAATCCTTCCTGCCAGAAGGACCAGTGATCGGACCAGCCCACTCCGGGAATGCTCTCGGGAAAGGCACCCGCGAACGCCGGAACACCGGAAGTTGCCTCGAACACGGTCTTGCCCTGGTCGGCAAGAAAGCGGGAATTCTCATTCGCGACCAGGGCGAGAAAGTTGCCAACAGTGGGAAACTGCCCCTCCAGTCCGGGAGGCGCCTTTTGACTGTCAGCTTCGTCAGAGAAATGGCCAATCCCGTCGAGGCTGATCATAGCCACGATGTTCTCTTCGCGATCTGCGCATCCCCGGGCGTGGACACGACTGCCCATTTCGTCGGTCTGGAAGTAGGGCGGCTCCTCGTTCACGAAGGCCACGAAACGAATGGTGCGCTCCTGCTGCTCTCCTGCCAGCGCCTGGGCGATGGAAATGAGCCCCACGAGACCGGTGCCGTTGTCGTTGGCTCCGGGACATCCCGGAACCGTGTCGTAGTGAGCTCCGACAATCACGATTTCATCGCGCAGTGATCGGCCGGGAAGTTCCGCCACAAGATTGCGAACCCGGTCCGGTTGCTCGGCATCGGGCTGGCTGGTGCCGAGTTCATATTCCTCGCGCTTGACCACGTAGCCGAGGTTCGTCGGCCCGAGGGTCGACTCAATCCAGAAAGCAGCCTTTTCGAGGTTCTCGATCTTGCCGACATGACGCTCGCCGATTTTCTCACACAGCGTCCGCAGATGCATCTCGAGGGTCTCGCGATCGACCGGCCTGCGATTCAGGGCCGCGGCTTCCAATCGAATCTCTTCGTTCGGATCCTCCGGGCCCTTCGATTTCTGGATATGGGAATTCACCATCGCCAACACACCAATGAATAGAAGACCGGCCGGCAGCCCCACCAGCAAAATGGGAAAGAGTTTCTGAGGCTTCATGATTCGTTCCAGAGTCCACTGATGATACGCGCGGCATTCTCATGAGCGCCGCCTTTCCCGAGAGTTGCCACCACCGCTGCGAGGTCGGATTGTAGCTGATTTCGTTTCTCCTCGCTCGAAAGCAGGTCTCCGAGAGCTGAGGCAATCCCTTTCGGCGTGGCACGGTCCTGGAGCAGCTCCGGCACCACTTCACGGTCAGCCATGACGTTGACGATGCCGAGAAACTTGACCTGCATCAGTCGACGGGCGGCCACTGCGGTGAGCCAGGCCACTTTGTAGGTCAGGCAGTAGGGCAAGCCGAGACACGCCGCCTCGAGCGTCGCGGTTCCGGAGGCGACCACACCCACTCCGGCCTGCTGCATGATGTCGTGGCTGGTTGACTCACCGACCTGAACCGAGCCTGACAAACCGGCCTCGTCCACCAGTTCGCGAAGGCGCTCTGTCAGCACCGGCGTCGCGCCCGAGGTGGCAAACTTCAGGTCGGGGTGATCCTTCAACAACAGCGTCGCGGCGCCGAGCATGGGCGGAAAGAGTTTCTCCACCTCCCGTTCGCGGGAACCGGGCAACAAGGCAACGAGACCGGGATCCCGCTCGATGCTGTCGTCCTTGAGCTTCGCCATCTCATCGACCAGCGGATGCCCACTGAACTCTGTCGGCAGGCCCGAGCTCTCGTAGAGTTCTTTCTCAAACGGAAAGATGCAGATCATCAGGTCCAGCATCTCCGCCATCGTCTGGATCCGCCCTTTCTTCCAGGCCCAGACCTGGGGACTGATGTAGTAAATCAGCTTCCCCGAGTAGCCTTCCGCCCGCAGTCTTTTGGCGAGGCGCAAGTTGAAGCCGGGGTAGTCGATCAGCACCACTCCGTCCGGCTTTCCTTCAAGGATGCGACCGACCGTTTCCTCCAGCTTTGCTTTGAAGTAGGAATACTTCTTCAGCACTTCCCAGAGCCCTAACACGGCCGCCTCGTCGAGCCAGTTCTCAATCTCACCAGAGACCTCGTTCATGAGCGGACCTCCGAGGCCGGAGAACTCCCACTCACCGGTTTCACCCAACGCACGCAGCAGGGCCGATCCGTGGGTGTCCCCACTGATTTCGCCGGATACGAGGAATAGTGACTTCACAATGAGACTTACGTTCAGGTTCGTCTAAAGAAACGACCATTGAGAAAATTCAATAGTCGAGGTGCCGCGATGTTAGACGGGGAACTCAAGATCCGCTAATCCAAATTCCCTAATCCTCAATGCTCCCTGATAAATCTTAAATTCAAATACTGTTCATTTAAACACTTGCCTTTTCCGACCAAATCGGTTATCCGGAATTCTATGACTTCGAAGGAGGCATTCCTGGCACTGAACCTCTTACCGGGCATCGGCCCGATACGGGTGCGCCGTCTTCTCGAAGCCTTCCCCCAACCGCAGGACGTCCTCAGCGCGAGTGAGAAAGACCTCCAGCAGATCCCGGGAATCGGCCGCGAGATGGCCCGTTCCATTCGCGGCTGGGAAAATCTGATCGATCTCGCCGAAGAGCAGCGACGCATGACCGATCACGGAATCACCACCGTCACCCTCGAAGACAGCGACTATCCCCCGGCCCTGCGGGAAATCCACGATCCCCCGTTCCTGCTATATATAAAGGGGCAGATCGAACCCTGCGACGCCGCCGCCGTCGGCGTGGTCGGTTCCCGCCGCATGACCCACTACGGCCGCGAGCAGGCCCGCAAGCTCAGCTTCCAGCTCGCTCGGGCCGGTTTCACCATCATCAGCGGCCTCGCCCGCGGCATCGACACGGCCGCTCACGAAGCCGCCCTCGCCGCGGAAGGACGCACCATCGCCGTCCTCGGATCCGGGATCGGCAATATTTACCCGCCGGAAAACGATGTGCTCGCCAACCGCATCGCGGAAAACGGAGCCGTCATTTCCGAGTTTCCGGTTCTTTACGTTCCCGACAAGCAGTCCTTCCCCCTCCGCAACCGGATCGTCTCCGGCATGTCCGAGGGCCTGCTCGTGATCGAAGCTCCCGGCCGCAGCGGCTCGCTCATCACCGCCAACCAGGCGCTCGAACAGGGTCGCACGGTCTTCGCCGTCCCCGGTCCGATCGACCGGCCCACTTCCGAGGGCTGCAACCGCCTCATCCGCCAGGGCGCCACTCTCGTCACCTCCGCCCAGGATGTCATCGACGATCTCAGCACCGGGCTCAATTCCCTGAATCTCGAGTTCGCCGCTCCCGAACATCCTTCCGAAAAAAACTCGCCTGCGCTCGATTCTCTCGACGATCAGCAGGCCAGGATTCTCGAAGAACTCGAAAAAGGAGAGCAGACCATCGACACCATTTCCGAAGCCATTTCTGTGCCCGCCGGAGCCGTCAGTGCGAGCCTGTTGCAGCTCGAAATGAAGTCCCTCGTGAAGCAGTTGCCGGGCAAATACTTCACGAAACTGATTTGACGGATGGCGGAAAACGGGGCACTCCATGTCCGGGGAAACTCTTCCTTACTCTTCCAGCACCATGTCGAAATCACTCATCATCGCCGAGAAACCCAGCGTTGCGAACGACCTTGCTCGCGTCCTCGGAAAGGACCCTGCCATCGGCAGATTCGACAAGAAAGACGACTTTTTTGAGAACGATCGCTACATCATTTCCTCTGCGGTCGGTCACCTTGTTCAGACGGCCAAGCCCATGACGGCCGAGGGCAAATCGCTTCCCTGGAAGTTCGATGCCCTCCCTGTCCTGCCCGCCGAGTTCGTCCTCGAGCCGAGCGAGCAGAAAGGCGCCAAGACCCGCCTCAACCTGCTCAAGCGCCTCATGAAGCGCAAGGAAGTCACCGAAATCATCAATGCCTGCGATGCCGGCCGCGAGGGTGAACTGATCTTCCGCTACATCGTGCAGTTCTGCGGCATCGAGAAGCCGGTCAAGCGTCTCTGGATGCAATCCATGACCGACGGCGCCATCCGCGAAGCCTTTGCTGACCTCCGCACCGACGAGGAAATGCAGCCTCTCTCCGACGCGGCCTACTGCCGCTCCGAGTCCGACTGGCTCGTGGGAATCAACTCGACCCGCGCCATGACCGCCTTCAACTCGAAGTTCGGCGGTTTCAACAAGACTCCGGTCGGCCGGGTCCAGACTCCGACCCTCGCCCTGCTTGCGGAACGGGAACGCGAGATCGACGAATTTGTCAGCGAAGACTACTTCGAAATCCACGGCACCTTCGGTGTTTCTGCCGGTACCTACCTCGGTCGCTGGTTCGATGAAAGCTTCAAGAAATCCGAGGACAAGCCTCACGCCCGCGCTGAGCGTCTCTGGGACCGCGCCCAGGCCGAAGCCATCGTGGAACGCTGTCAGGGCAAAGACGCCACCATCGAGGAAAAGAAGAAGCCCTCCAAGCAGAGCGCTCCGCAGCTTTACGACCTGACCAGCCTCCAGCGTGAAGCCAACGGTCGCTTCGGTTTCTCCGCCCGACGCACCCTGCAGCTGGCTCAGTCTCTCTACGAGCGCCACAAGGCCCTCACCTACCCGCGAACCGACTCGCGCTACCTGCCCGACGATTACGTCAATACCAGCATCGAGACCCTGACCAAGATCTCAAGCGCTTCCGGCTACACCGTCGGCGACATGCCCGGCCACGCCGCCTACGCCCTCGAGAACAACCTCGTCAGCGGTGGCAACAAGCGCATCTTCAACGGCGCCAAGGTCAGCGACCACTTTGCCATCATCCCCACCGGCCAGATTCCGTCCGGTCTCGATGAGGCTGAGCAGAAACTCTACGACATGGTGAGCCGTCGATTCATCGCTGCTTTCTATCCTTCCGCCGAATTCGAAAACACCACCCGCATTTCGCGCATCGGAGAGGACGCTTTCAAGAGCGACGGTAAGATTCTCGTCAAAGCCGGATGGCTCGGTGTCTACGGCAAGAAGGTTGGTGCTCCTGACAAACCCGCCCACGAAGAGGAAAGCGGCAAGAAGGCCAGCGCCGACAAGCAGATCGTTGCGGTCCAGCCCGGCGAAACGGCCAAGGCCGATCCGGTCAAACTAGAGGAGAAAGCCACTCGTCCACCGGCCCGATACAACGAGAGCACCCTGCTCTCCGCCATGGAAACCGCCGGCAAGCGCGTCGACGACGAAGAACTCCGCGACGCCATGTCCGAGCGCGGCCTCGGCACTCCGGCCACTCGTGCCGCCACAATCGAAGGCCTCATCAACGACAAATACATCACCCGGGACGGTCGCGACATCTACGTGACGACCCGCGGAACCCGCCTCATTGATCAACTCCACAACATGGAGATCGGCCTGCTCACCTCACCCGAGATGACCGGCCAGTGGGAATACAAGCTTCGCCAGATGGAACAGGGCAAGCTCGATCGCCCCACCTTCATGCGGGACATCAAGCAACTCACCGGCAATGTCGTCGACACCGCCAAGGACTACGCCAAGACCGCTCTCGAGCGAGAATGGCCTGATTTCCCCGCTCCCTGCCCCGTCTGCGGAGCGCCGACGATGGGACAGGACGACGGCCGCTACAAGTGCAAGCAGCCGGACTGCAAGTTCACCCTGCCTAAGGTGGTGGCCAGCCGCCCTCTCACCGAAGAGGAAGCCAAGACCCTGCTCACCACCAAGCTGGTTGGCCCCCTGACCGGATTCGTGAACCGCTTCAAGCAGCCCTTCGACGCTGCGATCGAGCTCCAGGAGGACAAGAAAGCTGGACTCAAGGCCGGCTTCGTCTTCGAGAAGACTCCCGAGGAAGAAGAGGAGGCCGAGTCGATCAAGGAAGAGAACAAGCTCTGCGCCTGCCCGCTCTGCGAGAAAGGCGACATCTACGTGACGCCTCACAGTTACATCTGTGACCGCCGTATCTCCGGCGACGGCTGCAAAGCGCGCCTCTCCAAGGAGATGTGCAAATACGAGATTCCTCGTGACCAGGCGCTCAAGTATTTCACCGAAGGCAAGACCGACGTCATCGAGCAGTGGATCAGTAAGAAAGGTCGCCCTTTCAAGGCCGCTTTGACCTGCAACAAGAAGGGTCGCCGCATGCTCGGCTGGGAATTCCCGCCGCGCGAGCCTTCCAAGAAGAAGACCGCAGCCAAGAAAGCCGCCACTAAAAAGGCCGCGACCAAGAAAGCCGCCAAGAAGAAGGCAGCTGCGAAGAAGGACGATTAATTGTTCAGCTTTTCAGCGACCGCATCTTTAACCACGTCCGGGACAAACTTCGTGATGTCCCCGCCGAAGGTCGCAACTTCCTTCACGATCCGTGAGCTGAGGTAGATATTCTCCTGGCTCGGCATGAGGAACACGGTCTCGAGCGATTCGTCGAGGCTGCGGTTCATCAAGGCCATTTGGAATTCGTATTCGAAATCCGATACCGCCCGCAGGCCACGAAGCACGGCGTTCGCTTTGACTTCCGTCACGTAGTCAACGAGGAGCCCTTCGAAGGCGGTCACCTCGACACCTGACAAATGCCCTGATGCTTTCTCAATCAGACCGACCCGTTCCTCCATCGAGAAGAGCCCCTGCTTCTCATGATTCACGGCCACGGCCACGATCACCCGATCCCAAAGTTTCGATGCACGCTCGATAACATCGAGGTGACCGTTGTGAATGGGATCGAAACTTCCCGGATAAATGGCGGTTTTCATAAAACGCTAGGCTGACTACAAGTTCCGTCGGAATTGTGACCCCATAACGTGAAGTTTTTCAAAGACATTTCCAGCAATCCCGCTTATTATTCACACCATGAAATTCGGCAAAGGTTGGCTTTTCATCACACTCGCATGCCTCTGCTTCGGGATCTCTGCATGCACCCCGGGAGGCAATGGCAACGGTAACGGCGGAGGTGGCGCAGCTACCGGAGAGGGTGATATCGACACCTCCGGCTTCCTCGCCACTGACTTTGAACCGCTCAACAAGTGGCTCGATGAAGAATTCGAAGTGCACTACAAGCACATGACTCCTGAGCTCATTTTCGACCAGGATCCTCTCAACAGCATTTTCTACCAGACCGAAAAGCTCCCCACCAACGCGGAGCCTTTCAACTTCTCCTCATCAGGAGTCACTCGCCGTCAGTTACTTAAGAGAATTTCCGTTCACTGGAAGCTGAAGATGTCCATCATCGAGGACGCCAACGGCAACCCCACCTCAGTCCTCGTTCAGGGCTAACGTAAGACCGATCCTACACTTGCAACGGGGCAACTGTTCGTGCAAACGTCGGAGTCTCGAGCGTCTACCGCTTGAGCCTATTCCGTCTACCGCCACCACATGTCTCAACCGCCCACCGAGTCTTGGCTGAAGCTATCAGTCATTGTTCCCCTGTATGACAAACGGGTGGACGAGAAGGACGCTCTTCGCAGTTGGTGCGAGTCTCAGGACCTCCCCGGTGATCAGTTCGAGGTCATTGTGATCTCTGACGGCTCTGCTCCGGAAGCCGAAGAGCGGTTCGTGAAATGTCTTCGTGAATCGGATCGCATCGTCGTTGCCAAAGGGGCCAATTTCGCCGGTCTTTACCACACCGGAGCGCTGACCGCGAAGGCTCCCCTGCTTTTCTTTTCCGAGCTTCATTGCATCGCCAACCCTGACACTCTTTCCAGTCTCCTCACTTACCTCGCTGAGAATCCCGAATTCTCCGGTGCCGCCATTCACTCACGAGGCGACGACTCCAACACCCTTTCCAGGGTCGAGCGTCAACTCTTCGAGGGCTACATGAAAGAGTGGTCAAAACCGGAACACTGGAAAAAGGTTCTCGTACGCGGCGTTGCCATCGAGCGCTCCGCCTACGACGACGCCGGAGGATTTGACGAACGCTACAACCACTTCGCCGATGCCGCCCTCTCGGCAAGGCTATTTGAGAAAGGTTACCGGCTGGGTTACTCGGAAAAATCGAGCCTTCTCCACTACTACAGCACCGACATTGACCAGTTCATCGAACCCGTCATCACGCAGACCTATAACGAGTGCGAATTTCGCCATCAGAATTCCCCCGTGTTCTGTGAGAAATACTTCGGCACCCCGCCGGCCTGGCAGGAACGCTACACCACAGCCCCTCGCCTCGCGCAACTCGCAGCTACCGCCCTGGAAAAGACCCTCGATCGTCATCCCGATGCCCGCACTCCTGCGATGGAGAACGAGCTGAGGGAATGGGAAAGCCACACGACCTCACAGTGTGCTTCCCGACTCAACGAGGCTCGTCAGCATGCCGAACACATGTTGCAGCAGTGCCGCGACAACTTCGAAAACGAGGAAGTGCTTCTGAAGATCTATCCCGAAGCCTTTGCCGCCTACGGAGCCTTCCAGCGCATGCGCTTCATCCAGGAGGTTTCCCACACCGAGCAGCCCAGGCTGACCAAGACCAACTGGTTTCCGATGGAGGAGATCAAAGAATCACAGCTCGCCGGTTTCGGTATCGAGGAAGAGGTGGATGGTCACGCTTTCCGCTGGAGCCGGGCGGTCGGTGTCGTTCGGGTGCAAATCCCGATCAGTCGGTATCGCCTCATCATTGAAACCCGGAACATTCGCCCTAACCCGGGAGAATACCTGCTCGATCTCTACTTCAACGGCTGGCGTCTCAAGAACATCGATTTTTCGGCCCGGGACGGTTCAATCGTCGTCAACATCCCGACCTTTTCGATCTCACCGTTCCGGTTCCAGAAGCTCTGTATTGTCTCCCGCCCATGGGACCTGAAAGACCGCCCCGAAGGCGCTCCCAACATCGGCATGCCCGTGACCGGCATTCGCTTTGAGACGCGCTACCTTTAGCCTTCGGCGTAAACGTCCCGGATCACTTCACCGAGGATCCGGAACCCGTCTTTCACAACGGGCTCAGGCTGAGTGTAGCTCACACGAATGCACTGCCGGGCGTGTTCCCAACCGTCGGTATCAAGACCGAAGAAAAAGTATTCTCCTGACACGACCACCACTCCTGCATCCTTGAGCCTGCGATAAAGTTCGCGACAGCTGATGGGCAGGTTCTCAAACCAGAACCAGAGGAAGAAGGCACCCTCGCTGTCATGAACCCGCCACGGGACATCGTCGGGAAGATATTCTCTCGCCAGCTCGAGGGCGTGCTCGGAGCGGTTCTGGTAATAGGGACGCACCACTTCGTCAGCGAGCTGTTTGATCTCGCCAGATTCGAGCATTGGTCGAGTCAGCGCCTGGCCAATGTTGTTATTCGCCAGCCCAATGATTGCAGTCATCGAGCGGATCTCGCGAATGATCTCCGGCCGCGCTACCACAATTCCGGTTCGGGTTCCGGGGAGGCCGAGCTTACTCAAGCTCAATGTCAGGATGATGTTTTCATCCCACACCGGAGTGGCATCGTGAAACACCACCCCCGGAAACGGCAACCCGTAGGCATTGTCGATGATCAGAGGAATCCCCTGCTCACTAGCAAGCTCGCGCAGCTTCGCAATTTCTCCATCGGTCAGGACATTGCTGCTGGGGTTGGTCGGACGGGACACCGCGATGGCACCGTGACTGTCGTTGAGATCGAGATTGTCGAAATCGATGCGGTATTTGAATCGTCGTTCTCCGATCATTTCGATGAGCGGTTTGCGGCTGTCAAAAAGACCGGAGCCGGAGATTCCCTGGTCCCCGTAGCCGATGTACTCGGGAACGATCGGCAAAAGGATGCGCTTCTCACCGCCGTCGGCCATCTCGCCGGCGAAGCGGTTCAGCAGGAAAAAGAACGCCGTCTGCCCGCCATTGGTGATCGCAATGTTATCCCGCGTCAGCTCCCAGCCGTGTTCCTTGCTGAGAAAGCCGGCCACCGCATCTCGGAAAGTCGGGCTGCCTGCCGGTTGGTCGTAGTCTGCGAGAACACGGTCGAACTCGTTGCCCTCCTCATCCAGCAGCGCCTGCATCTGCTTGCGCCAAAGCTGCTGCATGTAGGGAATGTGGCCGGGATTGCCGCCGCCCATCATGCGCAGGCGATCCTTTCCGATGGTGAGAGCTTCACCGAGATCGTCCATCAGCTCGGTGATTCCGGAATGGTCGGTCAGCTTGTTGGCAAAAACCGATTGAGGATAAGGAGGTTCAGAAGGGGTCGAGCTCATGGAAAGGCAACAGACCTATTTGCACTCATCGCCGCTTTCTGGCAAGCTTCGCGAACGTCATAATCTCAATTGCTGCCTGCCATTACCTCCCCTGCATCACCACCCGTGGCACTCACCATCGCCGGATCAGACTCCTCGGCCGGTGCCGGAGTGCAGGCCGATCTCAAGACCTTTGCCGCCCACCAGGTCTACGGGGTGAACGCTCTCACCGGGATCGTCGCCGAAGCGCCGGGCAGTGTCTCCCGGGTCCAACCCGTCGACTCAACCCTGTTAGGTGCTCAACTCAACAGGGTTAGCTCCGCATTTCCCATTCACGCTCTCAAGACCGGGATGCTTGCAACCGCGGATAACATCAGCGTCGTGGCAGATTTTGTCAGGGAGCGCCCCGACACGCCTTTCGTCATCGATCCGGTGATGCGAGCCACCGCCGGGCCGGATCTCCTCGATGCTGCGGGACGCGAGCTGCTCAAATCAGAACTCATCCCACTCGCCACGCTTGTGACCCCCAACCTCCCGGAAACGGCTGACCTCCTCGGAGTCGATCCGGAAACGCTCAACCCAGCCGAAGCGGCCACTCAGCTCTTCCAAACCTATGGCGCCGGCTTTCTCGTCAAAGGTGGCCATGCCGAAAAGTCATCCACGGTGGTCGATTACGCCTGCATCAGCGGCAATCTCCTCGAAATCCCTCACCCACGCCTTGGGGTTCCCGATGTGCACGGAACCGGCTGCACCCTTTCCGCCGCCATCACCGCGCGTCTCGCGCTCGGTCAGTCGCCGCTGGAAGCCATCACCGGCGGTGTTTCCTACCTCGCTGACTGCCTTGAGGGGCACTTTTCATGGCCTCAATCAGGGGGAAGCGAATCATTGAACCATTTCCCGAATTCCGTAGACTGATGCCGACCATGATCCTGCGACTCCTTTTCCTGCTGGCAATACTGCCCTGCGCCCTTCTCGCGAAAGAGGAGGTTCCTGCGGAAACAGAACCGCCCGCAGCCGTCCCGGCCGCCGACGACCCGCAACGACTCCGGGGCCTGATCGATACGCTCAACCAGTCAAGCCTGCAGGAAGCCTTCCGCCTGCTCACCAGTGACTACATCAATCACGACAATCTCGACGAGCTCGAAGTCAACCGGGCGGCTCTCCAGGGCATGCTGAAGCGACTCGACTTCGGTGCGATGTTGCTCACCGAAAAGGAACTCAGCGAACGGGATTCCCCTTTTGCGTTTCACCGCGCCACTGTTGCCGATGACACGGCCTACGTGCGCTTCGGCAAGTTCAACCGTCAGGGTGTCACTGAACTCGACAAAGCGCTTGAGGAATTCTCGGAAACACCGGAGTTGATCAACCTCATCGTGGACCTCCGTTCTCCCCAGGCGCAGGCCGAGTTCGTCATCGCCTCTGAAATCCTGAGCCGGTTCCGTCCCCCGAACGAGCTTCTCTTCAAGATCAGGCGCCCGGGCAATGATCGCCCCACACTCTTCGTATCCCAACCCGTCGCCAACAGCTGGAACAAAAACCTGATTCTCCTCGTCGACGCTCAAACCGGAAACGTCGGTGAAATCATCGCCGCCGTTCTCAAGCGGGAGACCCAGTGCCTGGTCATTGGGGAAAAGACGCCCGGCCTGACCGTCGAGTATCGCGATGTCCCCATCGATCAGGATCGGGTGCTACGCTACGCCATTGCCGAGGTGGTGCTCGAAGATGACTCTTCCATTTTCCGAACAGGCATCACACCTGACATCATCACCCCGACGCCCTACGATTCCAAGCACTCCATCTTCCGCCAGACGCAGGGAGACAGTAAGCTTACCGAATTTCTCATCCAGAAGCAGCGTCCCCGCCTCAACGAAGCCGCGCTCGTTGCCGGAACTGACCCCGAGATCGATTATTACCTGCTCCGAAGCAACAACAAGCCCACTCCCTGGGACAAGCCACCTCTCCAGGACCGGGCGCTCCAGCAGGCGGTTGATCTGCTCAATGCGACGGCATTCCTGAATTCGGACGACTAGCCGATGCGCGATCCTGAAAGTGAACTCAACGAACTGGATCAGGCAGGTCTCCGGCGCCAACTCCGTCGCATCGACTCCCCCCAGGGCGTTGAAATCAGCCTTGCTGGGTCAGGAGAATTTCTCAATTTCTCTTCCAACGACTACCTCGGACTCGCCAATCACCCGGCTAACAAGGCCTCTTTCACCGTCAACATCGAGAAATACGGAACCGGCTCGGGGGCTTCCCGGCTGGTGTGTGGCTCGCAGGCCCCTCATCACGAACTCGAAGAGAAGCTCGCTGCACTCAAAAACGCCGAAGCCTCTCTCACTTTCAGTTCCGGTTTCGCCACGGCAACGGGAGTGATCCCCGCCCTCTGCGGAAAGGATGACATCATCATTCTCGACAAACTCTGCCACGCCTCACTCATCGACGGCGCCCGGCTAAGCGGGGCAACGATAAGAGTTTATCCTCACAATGACCTGGCGAAGCTGAAGAAGCACCTCGACTGGGCTGTGGAAAAGGTTGGGGAGAACGGGCGTATCCTCGTCATCACGGAATCCATCTTCAGCATGGACGGCGACCGGGCACCCTTGCAGGAAATCTGCGACATCGTGACGCCATCACCCGCCCTCCTCATGCTCGATGAAGCCCACGCATTCGGCATCATCGGCCCTCAAGGACGCGGACTTGCCGCCGAACTGGGACTGGAAAACCAGGTCGACCTGCAGATGGGGACCTTCAGCAAAGGCGCCGGGCTCTCCGGAGGCTACCTTTGCTCATCCCGCAGCCTGATTGATTTGCTGATCAACAAGGCGCGGAGTTTCATCTATTCCACAGCCCCTCCGCCATCGCTCGCCGCCACTATCTCGGATTGCCTCGATCTCATCGCCGGAGACGAGGGCGATCAGCTTCGTTCAAAGCTTTGGACTAACATTCATGCCTTCAGAAGCAACGCGGAAAGTGCCATCGTTCCGGTAATCATTGGCGAGAACGAGCCGGCGCTTGAGGCTGCCGAGAAACTCAAAAACAAGGGCTTCCTCGTACCAGCGATTCGGTATCCCACCGTCCCCAGAGGAACGGCACGCCTTCGAGTCACCCTCTCTGCCGCACACTCTGATGATCAAATTGAATCACTCAATTACGCACTCGCCGAATTCGCTTCGTTCCGTTAATCCCTTTCCCATGAAACCGCTTGTTCTCAGCCTGCTTTTCCTTCCGGCATTTCTGACGGCCGCACCACTCGAACCGATCATGCTATGGCCTGAAGGTGTTCCCGGTGAAGCTAACCTCAAGCTCCGCAAAGAGAAACTTGAGCTCAAAGGAAACTTCCAGATCGAGATCGTATCCAACGTCAGCGAGCCGACTCTGACCTGGTATCCTGCTTCGGAACCGAACGGGGCTTCTGTCATTGTCTGCCCCGGAGGCGGCTACAACATTCTCGCCTACTCTCACGAAGGGAAAGAGATCTGCCAGTGGCTCAATTCCCTCGGCGTGTCCGCCGGGCTTCTGAAATATCGGGTCCCACGCCGCGATAATCTCGAAAAGCACCACGCGCCACTCCAGGATGTGCACCGTGCGATCGGCATGATCCGGAACCAGGCTGAAGAGTGGAATATCGATCCCGATAAAGTGGGCATTCTCGGGTTTTCCGCCGGCGGGCACCTTTCCTCGATGGCCATCACCTGGGACGATGAGCAAACCTACAAGACCGCTCCGGAGCTCGACCATGAAAACATCGTTCCTGATTTCGGCATCCTGGTCTATCCCGCCTATCAGATCGATGAGAATGATCCCGATAAGCTTTCGCCTGAGATCACCGTCGACGAAAACACCCCGCCTGCTTTCGTTGTCTGCGCTCACGGCGATAAGAAGTGGGTCGAGGGCAGCGCCCGTTTCTACATCGAGATGCACCGCAACAATCGCCCCTGTGAGCTGCACATCTTCGCCAAGGGCGGACACGGATTTGGCTTCCAGAACACCCTGGAAGAGATTCGCCAATGGCCGACACTCGCAGAAAAGTGGATGGCCGCGATGGACATAATTAACTGACCCCGTATAGCGGCGCATTGCGGCCCGGGGAAGTAACCCAATCCAATTTTCAGCAGAATTCGATTCAAATTCGTACCTGCTATGGCATCCTCAGTGCTCCGATCTTAATCCATGGACGCCCAAGACCTCCCCCCTGCCGACACCGACACTGCCTCCTCATTCGATCTCCAGGCTTTCACCGATGAATACCTCGTTCCCTGGGGAACCAACATCGGCTTCGCCCTGCTGATTCTCATTTCCGGAGTCATCGTCTCCAAGTGGATCGTCAAGCTGGTCTGCCGGGGAATGAGACATGCCAAGGTCGACGACATGCTGGTCGATTTTGTGACCAGCCTGTTGAAGTGGGCTCTCTACTTCGTCTTCATCATCGCCGCCCTGAACCGGCTCGGCGTTCCCACGACTTCCTTCATCGCTGTCCTCGGTGCCGCCGGCCTCGCCGTTGGCCTCGCCCTGAAGGATTCGCTTCAGAACTTTGCTGCCGGAGTTATGCTCATCATGTTTCGCCCGTTCAAGACCGGCGATTTCATTGAGGCCGGTGGAGCCGAAGGCGTCGTCGAAGACGTCCATATCTTCAGCACCACCATGCGGACACCGGACAACCGCGAGATCGTCCTGCCGAACGGCGACATCTTTAGCGGCAAGATCGTCAACAACAACGCTCGCGACACGCGTCGTATCGATCTGGTCATTGGCGTCGGTTATGACGACGACCTCCGCCAGGCCAAGCAGATCCTCGAAGGTGTGCTCGCGAAGGAGGAGCGTGTTCTCAAGGATCCTGAGCCATTGATTGCTGTCGGCGAACTCGGGGCCTCCAGCGTCGACATCCTCGTACGCCCCTGGGTCAAGACAACTGACTACTTCGCCACCAAGTGCGCCCTGACTGAGAACATCAAGCTCGCTCTCGACGACGCCGGCATCTCCATCCCGTTCCCGCAGATGGACCTGCACCTCAATCAGGAAGCCCCCGGTTTGAGCGATGCCTTGAAGATGGGGTGATTAACCCCGATCACCCGAAGGCCCGAATAAACCCGACCTCAAGCGCGAGGGCTTCGAACACATTCGTGTTCAGATTTTCGCGCAGGGTCTCGACGGCCCTCACCCGCTGGCTCAACTCATCGATACTGAGGGAATTCGCCAGCAAGCGTGTCCCCTCCGCGTAGTCCGGAAGATCGAGGTGCTTGGCACCGTGCTGAAGTCGCATCGCATCACCGAACCACATCATCAGGTAGTCGATTAACTGGTTCCTCTGCTGGAGGTATTCGGCTTCGGTCAGGGCCTTGTAATATTCTTCGCGACGCTTGAGGTAGTCCCCCTCCGTGGTCTGACGATAGTGAGCCACCTCGGCCTTGAGGGCTTCTTCATTCCGCTTCGCGATTGCCGCCTTTTCCTCTTTCAGAATCCCGGCAAACCTGGCCATCAGGCCGAGTGCTCCCGACACACCCTTCTGCTGATCGATGGCATGCTTTTTCAACGCTGCCAGAAAATCGGCCGCTGATGAACCGAGCTCTGCAGGCCCCGGCTTGCCCGCCAGGTTGATCTGGATGCAGCGCGAAAGAATCGTATCCAGCAACATCTCGGGACGCGCCGTCAGGAGTAAGAGACGACACGCAGCTGGCGGCTCCTCCAGGGTCTTGAGAAAGGCATTCTCGGCTTCCTGCCCCATGCAGTCGGCATCTTTCACCACCGCAAACTTGGTCACGCCGCCGGGGGCCGCCATCTGCAGGGTGTGCTCCACATCGCGGATCGCTTTCACGGTGATGCGCCGGGACTTTGATTCGGGCCCGATGACGGTGGTTGTCGAGGACTTCAACTCCTCCAGGGAGGTCGCCCCGGTCTGACCCGCCGGATTGACCATCTCAATCATCTTCACGGCCAGCGCCTCTTTTCCGCTGCCGGCGGGGCCGGTAATCAGGTAGGCGTGAGCCAGGCGCTCGTTCTCGCGAGCCTGCTCCACCAACTCTAAAGCCTTCTCGTAGCGGAAACTCATGCGGTCAGGGCTCCCACGCGTTCGCTGAAAACAGAGTTAATCTCTTCGGTCACCTCATCAATCGAGGCCGAGGCGTCAACCACGGCGATTCTCCCGGGGTCTTCCTCCGCCAAACGAAGATAGCCCTGGCGAACGCTTTCAAAGAAATCGAGCGGGTTGGATTCCATGCGGTCTTCCACCTCTCCGCTGGCCGCAACCGCCCTCGAATGCCCAATCTCCACATCGAGATCCAGCAAAAGAGTCAGGTCCGGCACCGTGCCACCAACGGCAAAGGCGTTGATTTCCTTCACTGCGGCCACATCAAGCCCGCGCCCGACACCCTGGTAAACCGTGGTTGAATCAAAAAATCGATCCGCTACGACCCACTTTCCTGCCTCGAGGGCCGGCTCAATTATTTTCCTCACCAGTTGGGCCCGGCTCGCGGCAAAGAGAAGCAGTTCACTCTCGTCGGTAAGGTCAGCGGCATCGGCGTCAAACTGCAGCAAATGGCGGATTTTCTCGCCTACCGGGGTGCCGCCCGGCTCACGGGTTTGCAGCACCTCAATGCCCTTGGCCTCCAACATGGCGACGAATCGCTGGATCTGAGTGGACTTGCCGCACCCTTCTGAACCTTCAAATGTGATAAATTTCCCGCGTTGCATCGACGTCGAATGCATCTATGAATGCCTGACGCAGGAATGTCTATTCCTAATTGTTCTCAACACCAAACTGAACCATGTCCAATACAGCAGAAATCACCTTCGGCTCACGCGACGACAAGAAACTCGTCGAAACAGAACTCACCTTCGCGCCGAAGTTCGACGATCATGGTTTGATCGTCGCTATCGCCCAGGACGCCGACACCAACGAGGTTCTCATGGTCGCTTACATGAACGAGGATTCCCTCAAGCAGACCCTTGAGATCGGCGAAGCCGTTTACTTTTCACGCAGCCGTCAGGAAATCTGGCATAAGGGTGCGACCTCCGGACATACCCAAACGGTGGAAAAAATTCTCACCGATTGCGATCAGGACGCCCTGGTTCTCAAAGTACGCCAAAAAGGTCCCGGTTGCTGCCACGCCGGATACCGATCTTGCTTTTACAGAAATATACAGGAGGCGGGAGATCCCGTAGCCTTGGGCCAGGAAATCGAAGATCAGAGCTACGACCCGAACAAAGTCTACAGCTGATCTTCAGACTCTCCTGCTCTTTTTCCACCACCTGACCTTGTTCTCCCTCTGGAGAGCAAGCCCAGAGGTGTGATCTAGATCGGGAGGGACAAAACCAACCTTTTCCCCCGCCTAAGCTACCATCCATGAAATCCCTCTGGTCTGACTCAGAAGCCCGCAAATACAAAGGTGACCTCGGCAAGCGTGTCTACACGTCACGCCTGCTCGGAGCCAATCCCGAACTCGTTCTCCACGGCGGCGGCAACACTTCAGTCAAAAGCACGGAAAAGGATTTCTTCGGAGACAAGGTCGACGTTCTCCACGTCAAAGGTTCCGGTTGGGATCTCGGCACCATCGAGAAAGAAGGCTTCGCTCCCGTCCGCATGGATGCGCTTCTCAAGATGGCTGAGCTCAAAGAGCTTTCCGATCCGGAAATGGTGAAGCAGCAGCGGGCCGCGATGCTCGAGCCGAACGCTCCCAATCCAAGCATCGAGGCGATTCTCCACGCGGTGATCCCGCAGAAGTTTGTCGATCACACGCATGCCAATGCGGTCGTCGCCCTGACCAACCACAAGAACGGTCGCCAGGCGGTCGAGGAAGTCTATGGTGACCGCGTTGCCGTAATTCCTTACGTCATGCCCGGTTTCGATCTGGCCAAGGCGGTCGCAAAGGCTCTCGCCAAGGTCGACGCCCACAAGCTCGAAGGTATCATCCTGATGAACCACGGCATCTTCACGATGCACGACGATGCCAAGACCAGCTACGAGCTGATGATCAAGCTCGTGACTGAGGCCGAGCGCTACCTTTCCAAAAACCTGGGCAAGGGCTTTTCCCTTCCCAAGGCCAAGCCAACCGAGGATCTCCTCGGGCTTTCTGAAATCCGGAAGCAGGTATCCGAGCTTCGCGGTGTCCCGGTGATTGCTTCACTGGATCAGTCTCCGCAGGCAGCAGGCTTCGCCAGCCGCGACGACGTCGCCCGCCTCGCCACTCGCGGACCGCTCACACCGGATCACACCATTCGCACGAAGCGGATTCCAGCAGTGATCGGCAAAGACTCCGGCAAGTCCCTCGACAAGTTCGCCGCGGACTACGCCAAGTATTTCGAAAAATACAACAAGGGTGAGACCATGCTCACGCCGGATCCCCGTTGGGCAGTTTGGCAGGACAAGGGCGTCATCAGCTTCGGTGCGACGGAGAAAGAAGCGGGTGTTCTCACCGACATTGTGACTCACACCTGGCAGACCATTCAGAAAGCGGAATCCGCTTTCGAAGGTGGCTGGAAAGCACTCCCAGCCGGCAAACTCTTTGAAATCGAATACTGGGAACTCGAGCAGGCCAAGCTCAAGAAGGGCGGCTCAGCTCCGACTCATCAAGGCAAAGTGGCCGTTGTTACCGGTTCGGCCGCAGGCATTGGCTTCGCTTGCGCCGAGTCCCTCGCTGAACAGGGCGCCAAGGTCATCGGAATCGATCTCAGTCCCGAGATTGAAGAGCAGATGGCCAAGATCGGAGGTATCGGCGTCATCGCCAACCTGACCGACGACAAGAAGGTCAAAGCGGTTATCGAAGATGTCGTCCGCCAGTTCGGGGGTATCGACATTCTCGTCAGCAACGCCGGTATCTTTACCGCAGGTGCCTACCTCGAAAACCTCGAGTCATCCAACTGGGAGAAGTCCATGGCCGTCAACCTGACAAGCCACCAGATTCTCCTGAAGCATACTATTCCCTATCTCAAAAACGGGATCGACGGAGCCATCGTCCTGGTTGGCTCCCGCAACGTCAACGCCCCCGGCGCCGGCGCTGCCAGCTACTCCTGCGCCAAGGCGGGTCTGACCCAGCTTTGCCGTGTCGCCTCTCTTGAGCTCGCTCCCTTTGGGGTGCGCTGTAATATCATCCACCCGGATGCCGTGTTCGACACCAAGCTCTGGACTCCTGAAAATCTCAAGCGCTCCGCCGAGCGCTACAACATGACGGTTGAGGAATACAAGACCCGCAACCTCATGAAGACAGAGATCAAGTCCAAGGACGTCGGCAACATGGTTGCCGCCATGGCCAGCCCGCTCTTCGGGAAGACCACCGGTGCCCAGGTGCCTGTCGACGGTGGCAACGACCGCGTGATCTGATTTCGAACCGTTGAATTCGGCCTTCTAGGCCCAAACCGAACCGCTTCGCGGCGTATCGAGACGGTAGTCTGTCGTCAGGCGGTCGAACAGTTCCGCCCCGAGTCGTTTTGCATCTTCGAGCGGCCGGCAAGGATCAACGTCTACATCGCCCCGCTTGTTACCAACGCCACGCACCACGTCGACAAAACAGGAGTGGGTGTAGCGACAGTATTCCTGGACCTGGTGCACGATACCGAGTTCGGCCCCGGGATAGGTTTCTTCCGAACTGAGAAGCAGCCCGATCCGCTTGTTCATCATCCCTTCCGAGTTGGCTCCGGAGGTTGGGCAAGACGCCGCGTAGTAGCAGAACGTCCGGTCAAAGAAGGTCTTCAGTTGCCCTGACATCCCATACCAGTAGACCGGTGTCGCGAGAATGACTCCATCCGACGGAACAAACTTATCGAGAAAGAGTTCACTGAAACGATCATCGATCGTGCAATCGCCAGCTTCATTCCGACAGATCCGGCAATCCCGGAGAAAGGACGTGATGTAGTCGTCGACGAGAACAAGTTCGGTTTCGTGACCCGCTTCACAAGCACCCTCAAGAGCGGCTTGAGCCAGACGGATCGAATTACCGTCACGACGGGGACTGGAACTGATGATCAGCGTTTTCACGGAGGTAAAGGCAATGAGGTTACCACGGGAGAAAGCTTGAATCGGGCCAAATCGGGACACTGTCTTGCCCGACCCGCTCACCAGATCTCGGGATACTGCAAGGCTGGCACGCACTCGATCAGCGTCGGCTCAGGCATTGGTTCTGGCCCGAACAGCTCCATCGCCTGCCACCCAAAAGGATACTCCAGCGGATACGGTGCCGGATAGTGCTCTGCCAATTCGGCCTCGAACCCGAAGCGACCGTAGTAATCTGGATCTCCGTAGACCAACACCAGTGGATACTCCTGGATACTGATCCAATCCAGACCAGCCTTCACAAGGGCAGAACCAATGCCAGCTTTCTGCCTTCCCGGGGCCACGGCCAAAGGGGCAAGGATAAATCCGATCAACTCATCGCCACCTTTTGGTTTCACTGGACTGAATGAGATATGACCACTCACCTCGCCCTCTGATTCAGAAACGAAAGAGATGGCACCCGGCGCCAGTGATTTATCTAACAGATCAACCGCAAGCTTGCCAACTTGAGAAGCTTCGTTTTCGGGGAAGGCAGAAAGGTAAATCTCCCGGATGCTTTCTAAGTCGTCGGAAGTGGCCGATCGGATCTTCATCAAGTCAATTCAGGTAGTCACAAAAACTTCCTCCCGTTATTGGGGGTGATCGTCTTCTCCAACCTTGGTAATCGTGACCTTCCCGTTCAGAATCTCATGCGTTTCAGTCGGGCTGTAGAGACCATCGCGATACTCGCTGAAGTGTTTAAAATAGTGCTGACCACTGCGCCCGAAACTGACGATCGGATGCCAACCGTTTTTCTTCGGCAGCAGCTTAAAGTTGCCCGACTCACCAATGTATTCCCAATGCTCACCTGTCTTCGAAAAGATCAGGTAAAGTGGTCCACCGCTGCCACCCATGAACGTCTTCGCAAAAAATTCAGGAGATTGGTCAGAGTTGAGATCAACGATCCGAAAATCGATCTTTTCGGGCACCTCCCCGTTTCCGCCACCCCAGTAGTAGTTGCTGATGACTTCAAGAAGTCCTTCCGGAAGATCGCTCTTCGCTATCTTTTCAACGACCACTTCGATATCCACCGCCTCCGGAACCTCGAGCCCGTCCAAGGTTACCTGCGGCGGATCGGCGAGACAGGTGCCGGCGAAAAGGAGCATGATCAGGGTGTGTTTCATGACTGGGTGATTAGGATGTCCCTCACTCTTCGCTCAACCGTTTCAGTGAAGCCTCGGCCTTTTCCCGGTCGGCTTCTGAGTCCGTCCGATCAATAATCATCTGGTAGTATTTCTTCGCCTTACCGGGCTCATTCTGTTTTTCAGCGATCCACGCCAGGTTTCTCATCACGACCGCATAATCCGGATTGGCCTGGTGCCCTCGCTCCAGGACTTCTCTGGCCCGTTCGTAGTCTTCATTCGAGCTGTAATAGGCACCTAACATATTCCAACCCTGGGGCTGCTTAGGAAATTCTTCAGTGGCGAGTTCAGCAAGCCGTTTCATGTAATCCCGGTCCTTCGCCGTGTTCCGATTCCAATGGTGAATGCAAAGGCCATGAACCGCATCAGCAATCGACTCGCTTGGGGCGACTTCCTCTACCTCATACCATTCCTCGTAAGTCTGATCAGCGACGCGAGCGAAGTACCTCATTCCTGGCGCCTCTTTCACCGTTCGACAGAGATCGGCATAAGTTTGGTAGGCATCGTCGTGATTGCCACTTTTTGAGTGAAATGAGGCAACCAGAAATGCCAAATCCAGTCGGTTCGGAAATTTGTCCTGTCCATCCTTGAGAACCGCTACCGCTTGAGCCACCAGGTCAGGATCAAGGCTTGGCTGTCTTGGCGTCATCCGAAACCCTCCATTGGGTGAAGTCTTCGTGGACAAGGTGTAGATGCCCGCCTGTATTGGAGCCCCTTCAGGGGTCGTAGACTTGGCGGCTTCCTCCCACAGGAACTGGGCGTGTTTCACCACGAAAGTGGGCTCATTCACGAATTGTTCGCCTCCCTCCTTAAAGAACCGCGCCAATGCTTCCTCACCCGCCTCTTTTGCCGCCAGCCATTCTAACTTAGCCTCTGACTGACGCCCCTCTTGCTCCGCGATACCCACAGTCGCCAATAGCGACAGCAAGGATGCAAGTAGAACCGCTCTCATAAGTTGTATCAATTTTCAACCAGCGACACAGGCTGGAGCATCATACAGGGGTAGTGCCGAACGGAGTTATGCTATCACACACGACGACGCAGTGGGAAGAATCGAAGTCGCCCTGACCTTGCCTCCCGGCTCGACAAAGAACTGGATCCGTCATCTTCCTAATTCGCGCTCCTGCCCTGCCTGATGCGCTCCCAAATGCTCTTCACTCCCCTGAAGGTGGCAAATAAGAAGCCAATACCGAGGATGGCATAGGCAAGCTGCCACGGCCAGACCGGTGAATTCGAAGGCTCAAAACAGGCCATGAAGCCGAACGCACAGAATCCAGCGAATCCGAGCGAGAAACCCGAAGCAATCAGGCTGGCGATAAGAGACCGGCGACTCAGCGCCATTGAGCCGATCAGAACAACGGTAAGAAATACAGCCACGAGCAGTAGTGATAGGTCCATGATCTTGATCATGACACGGAGAGGATCATTCTCCGAATCGATAAACGAAATTCAAGCATCGCTGTAAATGATGTTCATTTATCACTTTTCTGCCCCGTCTAGTTAACCAGCCTGAGAGTGACCGGCATTCCCCCGGGGCTTGCCGGGCCAGAATCACTATTCCGCCAAACTCAGACGAACCCTTCCAAACACCTGATCGAAAGAACTGGAGATCGGTGTATCGACTCTCACCGTGACCATTTCGAACAGGGCATCAACCGGGGTCGCTCCCACCTCAGTCACTCCCACGCTCTCCCAGCCACTCTCCTCCAGGGACGTGTTGATCTGGAACTCATAGACGAGGCCGAGGTCCACGTGCGTCAGGCGACGGAGATACTGAAACTCATAGTAGCCTCCACCTGGCGTTTCGTTCACTCCTCCTCCCGAAACCGAAAATGGCTGGGCCGTATCATCAGGCTGAGTCGGATTGAGCCCGAGGGCATACTCCTCAAGATTGCTGAAGGCATCATTGTCAGGATTGGCATCGGGAGCTCGTTCGGCTTCGGTGAGCTCGGGATACACTTCGGACCAGGTATCGTAAGCGCTGCTGCTCTCGACCGCGGTAATCGAGACCTCGTCGAACGTCTTGATCTCCCCGTCGTCGGCAATCAGGCGGAAGCGATACGTTCCATATTCTGAAACTGTCGCCGTTGTGTCGACGCCGTTTCCGTCGGGGCTGCCAAAGGCCACGCTCGCCGGGGAGCTGACCACGCTCCACGTCGTGGTGAGAGATCCGCTCCATCGGCCGTCGTCGCTGCGACTGCCCTGCAGCGGAAGATCAGGATAGCCCGTCGCTTCAGCCACATCCTCACCGGCATCAACGAGGGGACCGATATTGCCAAAGGAATAGAGTTGGCCAATTTCATCCGCTCCAAGGACACGTCCCGTCCAGAGATGGAATTCATCGATCTTGCCGGAGAAGTTCAGGCCGTCTCCCCCTTCGTTCCCATCGTGAAACTTGGAGGCACTGCGCATCGCTCCGAGACCAATCGCCCCCGTGTGGGAAGACATCTGAGCCCCCTCACCGCTGCCGATGGGAATGCCGTCAAGGAAGGCGCGGAAGGCATCCGGGCGCGTTGTGCCATCGTTTGAAGCATCCAGCACCAGTACCGCGTGATGCCACTGGCCCGCGGTAAACGGTGCCGACAAATAGGTTTGGTCCCAGCCATTGAGATTGGCATTCCAACCTCCGAAATAGATCAGCCCGTTCTCCAGGTAGAGGTTCAAGCCCCGGGTGTTCCCGCCTTCCTCAAAAAGCACCTGCTTCGCGGAAGGAGCGAGGTCATCAGCATTGAACCAGAGAGAGATCACTCGCTGATTGAAGGTCGCCGTGTTGATCCCCGCCGCATTGTTGATTGTGACAACATCGTCGGTGCCATCAAAAACCGCCGCTGAACCGGAGACGCCACCTGTGTTCGAGGTCCACCCGGTTCCATTGGTCAACGTGCCGTTGTTATCATTGCCAACGGCATCCCCCGCCGTGGTGCCACTTCCTTCGTCGAGTGAGTAATACAGGACCTGGCTCGTCGTCGCCGGATTGGTGGGAGAATCATTTCCCACGTAGGCATGGACATCGAGACCAGTGGAAATTCCGACTCCGTCTGCTTTGAGTCGCAGGAAATAATAACCGGAGCCCGAGAAGGTCGCGGTGGTGTTCGCCGCCGAAGTATCTCCAAACATTGCCGTTTCTCCGGTCGGCTCAATCAGAGAAGACCACCCCAAAGTCGGAGATTCGCCTGCCGCAGTGGCACCATCGAGAATCAATCCCACCGCACTCGGAATCGCGAGCGCGGCCTTACCCTCGCGGGTTGAAGAGATGCTCAGCTCCGGGCCCACCTCTTGCGGCGCTGAAAAGAGCTGTCCAATTTCCTCGGCATCAAGCGCGCGATTCCAGAGCTGGAATTCATCGATCCAACCCTCGAAGGCATTCCCGTCACCGCTCGAGGTGCCATCGTGATATCGGGTTGAATCATGCTTCGCCCCAATCCCGATGTCACCCGTGTGGGAGTTGATGGCCGCTGCAGGCGAACGCGCCACCTCGAACCCATCGAGGTAGGCAATAAACGTCCCGTTCGTCGTAGCCGGCGCGTCGAGCACGATCGCCACGTGATGCCATTCGTCGTCGTCGAGTGGCGTCGACAAATAGGATTCACCCCAACCATTCTCGTTGTTGTTCCAGCCTCCAAAATAGAGTGTTCCTGCCTCGAGATAGAAGTTCAATCCACGGGTACCGCCTCCCTCTTCATACAGAACCTGAGTCGCTGCTTTCGAAGCGTCCCCTGCACGGAACCAGAAGGCAATGGTCCGCTCAAGCTGAGTTCCGACATTAATATCGGAGGAGTCTGCGATTTCGATGACATCGTTCACCCCGTCTAACCGAACCGCCCCACCCGCGACCGAATCGCTGAGGCCGGACCACGAGACCCCGTTGGCGAGGGTGCCGTTGTGGTTGCCGCCGATCGCGTCGACGGCCGTGGTTCCGCTGCCTTGATTAAAGGTATAATGGATCACCTGATTCGTCGTCGACGGCGTCCCGCTCGTGATACCGGAGATGGCTCGTAGGTGAGCCGAAGAAGTATTCACCCCGTCACTGACAAGAAAGGCGAGCGTGTAAATCCCGGGAAGGTTAAAGCGGGCCAGGGTCTCAAACGACTGAGGCGGCGAGAATGAGACAAAGCCACCATCCGGTCCCGATACCATCTCCCACCGGCCGGAAAGACTGCCGGGAGGATTGGGCAATCCATCATCGGTGGCCGTGCCCCGAAGAAGAAGTCCGACACCGGGTGGGACAATCGCCGGGTTCGTTGTCGGAGAAACAATCGTCACTTCAGGCCCCAGGTCTCCGTCGTCCAGGATCGTCACCGTCGCACTGGTCTCGCTGCCGAAGATCTGGTAGGCCGGGTCTTCGTTCAGGCTGGCAACCACCGTTTCGTTGGGTTCGTCTTCGAAGTCATTGATGGCAATGATCGTAAGATCCGCAAAAGTCTGATTCGCCGCAAAGTTCACCGCAGTGGATGGAACCGTGTAGTCACTCCCCCCGGTAGCGCTTCCCGAAAAAGAGAGCGACACCGACTGCGACGCAGAGACATCACCATAGCGACGAATCCGAAAGCTCCCGTGATCGGAACTGTTCTCCAAAGACTCGTCATCGAGCGCCGTGATCCCCACGGCGGGAACATCAAGTGAGACCACCCTCACCGTCGCATTCGCCGTGGTGGATCCAACCGTGGCAGTCACTGTAAAGGTCCCCTCACTGGTTGCCTCGAACGTCCCGCCGCTGTCGATCGTTCCTCCGCCGCTCACGGACCAGTTCGGAGATACCCCGACTGGATTCCCACCCAGATCCCAGCCGTCCGCCTCGAACCGCACCGAGGCTCCGAGCGGGATATCCACTTCAAACGGAGAAACCGCCAAGGTGAGGCCTCCACTGCCAGGCAAGCCTTCGTTGGCGTAGAAATCCCGACCGAATGAGTTCAAGCTGGAGAGAGCCACCGGATTAACAAACTGCGGCGTGAACGTGAGTCCCTGCTTCGCCGCCGAGACCGTGTAGTTACCGGTCGCCAAACCCGCGATGGTGTAGGTGCCGTCACTACCGGTCCAGGCCTGCTGCGTATTCGACACATTGACTCGCGCCCCGGCCACCGGCATGCCACCGTGAAGCACCCGTCCGGAAATCTGGTAGACGTTACTGGGAGACCCTACCGTGACGATAATCTTCCTTGTCGCAATTCCCCCCTTCCGATCGGAAACCGTGCTCTCCACCACATACTGTCCGGCCGAACTCCAACTCTTCGTCGCCGTGGACGAGTTGAGCGCCGCATTCACGATGGAATTGTCTCCGAAGTCCCAACCATAGGCGAGAGTGTCTCCGTCAGGGTCGCTCGCAGTCACGGCAAAGTTCACGGCGACATTCGTGCCCACCTCGATGGCGCTGGAGGTAAATGAAGAAATCTGCGGGTCGGCATTTCCCGTCTGAGTATCCAGGTTGACGACCACGTCGATCCATTGATTGGGAGAGCTTCCGCCCTGACCAATGGGAGTGATGTGGATGTCGGCCACGGTATCCGAATAGGTCCGCCCAATGATCAAGGCGGCGTCTTCCTTGTCATTGTTATCCGTCGTGTAGTTGCCCCCCACCGTTGTACTGTTGCGGGAGTATGGCGTCATATCGAGTTGAATACTGCCATCACCGCCGTAAACCTGGCGCTGCCAGTCAACCTGCACCCCGCGCCTCAGCCATGTTTCGGCGATACCATTGGTTGGCAACCAACGATGAGACAACCAGTAGCGACGCTTGTTCGTCGTGCTCGTGTAGTCATCCGAGTTCCGGTTGATCTTGATGCTTCGGGCCACCCCGGGCGTCATTGCTGCGTGTTCCGACGAGGGAATATCTTGTCGGTAAAGACGAACGGTAGCGCTTTGATCCAGACTGAGGTGATCTCCGTCCGCCTCGACCAGCCAATCAATGTGCTCCTTTTCACCACTGGTAAAGTGGCCACGCCCGGCATTAAGATCACCGCTACCGCCCTGAGCACCCATCGTCGAAAACTTGTGACCATATTCGACATGCTCGTCGTTAACCGCATCCCCCCGATAGCCACCCGGCACGCTGTCGCGCCCGATGGGAGATGGCGAATCAGTGCGCCAGTACTGCGCATGACGAAGGCCAAGGTTGTGCCCGAATTCGTGAGCCGCCGTCCTGATGTAAGTGGCCCCGGCACCGTTCATGTGGGATCCGCTTCCGCCGACGAACGCGACTCCTCCGTAGCCAAAGCTGCCACCACTCGTGACCACCGTGTAAAAGTCGTAGTTCTGGTAGTTCCAGTCCTGCCCTGCCGGCTGGGCCGCGAGCGCAGCGTCACGTGCCTGCTGTAGCAAGGTGCCGAGTCCTTGCGGCCATGCTGCCGTCGGGTCGGCCAGCGTGACCGTATCGGTGTAGGTCGTGGTGGCAGATGATTTCCCGTAGGAGTTATCCAGCCAAAACTGCTCGACCCCGGCCTGGCGACTCTGCAGCGTCGAGAGAGCAATCGGCTCAAAGGTCGGGTCCTGATCGGCAAAGCGGGCTCGGATGTAAAGAATCGTTTTCGCTCCTTCTGTGTGAGGAGACTCGGATATGATTTCCTCTCCCCCCGACTCAGAACCATCCTGTGCCTCACCGGGCGCGGCGCCGACGAGACGTACGCCTTCGACATCGGAGAGGCGCAGGGCTCGGTAGGTGGGAATCGCGTTCGGACCAAGCGTGAGCTCGTCAGAGAAAAGGCGTGAACGCAGGTCGGCGATGACGGCCTCGCTCTCTGCCGCGTAGTAGCTGCCACCAACCTGGATCGTGTTCACCGGAAACCCCAGATCGATTCGTTCCTGATCTTCCAGAATTCGAAAGGGCTCCTCGGAGAGCGCCATCACTCCGTCGACGGCAATCCCCTGGATCGAGATGCCACGCTTCGTGGGCACTGCCTCCCGACCGCCGACCGGAAAGGCTTCGTAGCGGGCACCCGTCGTTCCATCGATTGCGAAGCGATCGAGACGACTCGTTTGCCCGTCGTTAAACCCACAAGTCGCGATCACCTCAAGATCGCCCGTGACCCGAACCGGCACTTCGAGAAGTTGCTCAATCTCCTCCGGCAACGCCTCCCGCTCTTCGTAGGGAATCGCCTGCGCCAGCGCCGCAGCCGGGTCGATGGGAATCAATTCTTTGAGGGCTTCCCGCCGTGCCAGGGCATACTGAATGCCATCGTCCAAGTCGGCGTCAGCGGGAGACGCTTCGAAAGCCACGAGCCAGTCCTGGAACGCAGCAAGGTCCGGCGCGATCTCGAGCCGTTGGCGGATCGTCGAAGAGACCGGTGCAGAAGCGGTAGCGTTCCTCTCTCGAACTTCGACCTTTTGCGCGGAGTGGCGACTCTTGAGAACAAGAGCGGCCAACACGAGGAGGAAGAGCACAGGGAGGAATACCGCCAATCGAGGCTTTGGCAGCATGGGTCGGATTCTGCCTTTTTTGCGGCGGAATCGCAAGACTTTCAGGAGATCCTATTCAGTGAGCGATTTCGACCTTTGGGAGTTATCCTCTAGCGGAAACTACAGCCCTGGTCGGGCATGAGCTTTCACATGGGTTCCACGGGCTGCTCATTTGAGAATTTCAGCCACACTCGTGCGATAAGCGTCCGGAGTCTCCCGGTTGAGCCAAACGTGCCCCATCTCATACTTTCTCTCTTCAGCCGATTTCAACGCCTGCCCCAGGGAATCCATGTTACCCGCCTCGTATCTGGCCAGCAATGCTTCGACCAACTCCTCATATGGCTGAGCCACGTGGCGATTGAGATGCCCGTTGTATTCGTGAACGACAAACAACTCATTCACCCGAACGACGACCAACGCTTCAACGATCAATAGCCCAAGCATTAAGAGCGCCAGAATGAAGATGAGAGACTTTTTGATGTGCATGGTGAAAGGGATAGAACATTTGCGTGAAGTGACTGTGAACCCTTCGTGAAAACCCTGCGAATTCATGGGCAAGGCGCCTTACCGCATTCACTCGCTGATGAGGACGGCATTAGAAAAATCAGCAATTCGCGAAGGAAGTTCGCTGCATCGCTTCGCTTTTTGAGATTTTCGCCACCACGACTATAACAGGTAAAGGCTATTCACCTGTGGTCCTAACATTCCAAAATCCAACAGGGTTAAGTCACTGACCCAACCCTGTTAAATCAATCACTTCTTCTTCTCGCCACCCGCGACGGTCCCTGACTTTTTCAGGCTGGGAGGTGTCTTCCCGGAGACGGGGGCGGCGTTCTTCTCGGAAAGCCGATCCACTTCGACGGCGGTGGTGTGCCAGAGGTCGGAAAGCTCCTTCACCACTTCGGGGTGCTGGTCGGCGAGGTTGTTCATCTCGGTGCCATCCTTGACGATGTCGTAGAGCTCCCACTGGCTCGCTTTGTGGGTGACCAGTTTCCAGTGATCCTTGCGGATGGCGCGGTTGGTGGAGAAACGAAAGTAGAGGAACTCATGTCCCTCGCGCTCTTCGCCGTTGAAGATCGGAACGAGTGACTTGCCCTGGAGCGGATCAATCTCCACGTCGGGCTGTTCGGGCCAGGACTCCGGGTAGGTCGTCTCTCCCAGCTCAATCGCCGTCGCCATAAAATCAATCAAGTGCGCTGGCTGAGCGGTGATGCTCCCCTTCCCCGCTTTCATTCCTGCTGGCCAGTGCGCAATCATCGGAGATGAAATGCCGCCCTCATGCTGGTTCTGCTTGTGCAGGCGGAAAGGTGTGTTGCCAACATGCGACCAGCCGGTGTCATAGCACCAGTAGGAGCGGCTGTCCCAAGGCTCGAACTCCGCACCCTTGGTCCGGTCAAACGGGCAGGCCCCGTTGTCCGAGCAAATCATAATGAGCGTGTTTTCAAACTCGCCGATCTCCTTGAGCTTCTGAATGAGGCGCCCCGTGCTCTGGTCAATCCGATCGACCATGCCGGCGAAGGCGGTCATGCGACGATTGTCCCAGGCTTTCTCTTCCTCATTGAGCTTGTCCCAGGCAGGAACGAGTTTAGGTCGCGGACTCAGCTGCCACTCACTTGGCACGATGCCCATCTCAAGCTGCTTTTCGTGGCGGGCAGCTCGGACCTTGTCCCACCCTTCGTCATAGCGCCCTTCGTACTTCCGATAATCTTCCTCAAGCACGTGCAGCGGGTAATGCGGCGCGTTGTGAGCGACATAAAGAAAGAAAGGCACGTCTGGTGACTCTTCTTTGATCTCGTCCAGAAACTGCTCGGCGTAATCGATGAAGACGTCGGTAGTGTAGAAGTCCTCGTCGAAATCATTCCATGGCTCGCCGTTCAGCCGGAAGGTGTTGTCACCGGTGAAAAAATTGGTCGCGCCTGACAGGTGCCCAAAGTATTTCTCAAATCCACGGTCGGTCGGCTGCTTATCGAGGTGCCACTTGCCCACCATGGCCGTTGAATAGCCGGCCTTCCCCAACACTTCGGCAATAGTGACCCCACGATTCAGCTTCGTGCTGCCGGCCTGGTCGCAGTATAGACCGGTCAAAAGAGAGACACGGGATGAATGACACTTCGCCGTGTTGTAGAAGCTGTTGAAGCGAATCCCGTTCTCCGCCAGCCCGTCGATGTGCGGCGTTTCAATCTCGCTTCCGTAGCAGCCGAAGTCAGAGAAGCCGAGATCGTCGACCATCATGATGACGATATTGGGACGGGTGTCCTCAGCGAACGACGGAACGGCGAGGAGCAAAGCAGAGCACACAGCGAGCAGGGATTTCATAGGGGTTCACCCAAAATCGAAAAGCGTCTACTGTCGAGAGAGCGCCGATGCCGCAATCATGGTGTCACGAAAGTTTCCAACCGCTTCTGCCTACTCTTCCTCCGGGGCCAACTGACTCTCGCAGGACCAGCAGACTTCGAAGTTGCCCGGATTGATTTCTCCGCAGGAGGGGCAGCCCACTTCCTCGTTCACCTTCCCGGCGTTGGCGCGGGATTTTTCGACGTATTCCTTCAGCACCCGCAAAGCGCGCGGGTAATCCTCGTCGTGAATCACGTTGAGGGCGGGAAAGAACTCGGGGATCGGCACCTCGCTCAGAGCGGCCATGTAGAGATGTTCATTGCGAATCACCGTCGCGATCCCCTCATTCTCGAGGATCGACTTCATGTGTCCGACAATTGCGGAATCCGCCTCGCGAAAGAGTTCTTTCATTCCTGCGTAGTTTACGAAGCCGGGCCGCGCCACGGGAAGCCTTTTTCAAACTAAGCCCGGTGCCGATTCGTCCAATATCGGGACAACTCCCCGAAATCCCCTGCGAATTGGACCAATCGAGGTATTTAACCTATCTTAAAGACCTTCTCGCCCGCTGAATATGCCCAGAAAGAAAAAACAGCCCTCCCAACCCGGTCCCTTCGAAGCGATTTACGCCAAAACTGACGGCAAAAATGGCCGCTCCGGTTGTTTCCGCGTGCTCTTTCGGCTCTTTCTGGTCTTGGCCGCCTTCGGAATCGCCGCCGGCATTATCGGGGCCATTTACTACAACGTCGTCGCGCTGCGTTTTGACATGGACGACCTCAAAGAAGTTCCTCAGCGCACCCTTGTTTACGACAAACAGGGCAACGTCCTCGGCCATGTTTCTGGCCACGGAGAGAACCGCCTCGTCGTTCCCGCCTCGGAAGTCTCGGAGCACTTCATCAACGCCCTCCTGGCCCGTGAGGACAGCCGTTTCTACGAGCACAACGGCGTGGACTACGTTGGCGTGCTCCGCGCCATTGTCCTCAACCTGAAAGCCGGCGGCTTTGAGCAGGGTGCTTCCACCCTGACAATGCAGTTGGCGCGCAATGCCTACGGCAACAGGGACAAGACTATCAGCCGCAAGCTTCTCGAAGTCGCCATCGCCAAGCGGATCGAGCGCAACTACTCCAAGGAGGAGATCCTCGGTTTCTACATGAACCGGATTTACTTCGGTTCCGGTCTCTACGGCATCGAACGAGCCTCCCAGGGATTCTTCATGAAACCGGCCAGCGAGCTCACGGCCGGAGAAGGCGCCATGCTCGCTGGAGTGATCCGAGGCCCGAGCCTTCTCAATCCTTTCCGCAGCATCGAAGACGCCAAGGGAACCCGCGACGAAGTCCTCGCCCGCATGGTCGCCGAAGAAACTGTCACGCAGGCCGAAGCCGATGCGGCGAAGAACGAAACGATCACTCTCCGCCCCCCCGACAAACGCCTCGCGACAGGAAGTTACACGCTACAGGCGGTATTCGATCTGCTCAGCACCTTCCTCGACCCGATCGACATTGAGACAGGCGGGCTCAAGATTCACACCACACTCGATGCGAACCTCCAGGCCTCAGCGGAGAAAGCTCTCGATGGACATCTTACTGCAATCGAGTCGCGCCCCGGCTTCCAGCATCCCCCTCGCAGTGCCCACAAAAAGGGAGAGGCCACACGCTACCTGCAGGGAGCCGTCGTCACGCTCGACAACTCGAGCGGGGCCATCCTCGCCATGGTGGGTGGACGCGACTTCGGCGAAAGCGCTTTCAACCGCGTCTACCAGGCGAGGCGCCAGGTAGGATCCACTTTCAAACCCTTTGTCTACGCCAACGCCTTTGAGACCACCGGCCTGCTCCCCGGGGCCTACGTCAGTGACGACCCGATACGGCTGCAGCACAACGGCGGACCGGTCTGGAGCCCTCAAAACAGCGACGGTACCTTCAGCGGCCTGCAACCTTCCGCGGTCGGCCTGATCCGTTCCCGCAACACCATGTCCATTCGAGTGGGCCAGATTGGAGGTCTCGAAAACGTTCGCGGCCTCGCCAACGCTCTCAAGTTCGGATCCATTCCCGACTCGCCGGTTGTCTACCTCGGCGCCTTCGAATCCACTCCGGTAATCATGACCAGTGCGATGTCGATCCTTCCCGGCAAGGGCATGAACTACAAGGTGCACATGATCGACCGCATCGAGAACAGCGAGGGCGAACTCCTTTACAAGCACCAGATCGAAGCGGTTCCGGTTCTCTCCGAGTCGACCGCCTGGATGACCTCCGACATTCTCGGGCAGGTCATGACCAACGGCACCGGGGTATCCGCGCGCAATGCCGGCTACACCGCGCCGTCCTACGGGAAGACAGGAACCACCAATGATTATCGAGATGCCTGGTTTGTCGGATTTACTGACAAAATCACCACTGGCGTCTGGGTTGGACTGGACCAGCCCAAGACAATCATGAACAAGGGCTACGGCAGCACCCTCGCCCTACCCGTTTGGACGGAAGTCATGAAAACAGCTGAAAGTTCCGGCTATGCCGCGGAGCCACTGCCCTTGCCTGCCGGTTCTCAAAACACCGTCCTCTGTCGCGAATGCGGCCTGCTCGCCAGTGACCGCACTTTGTACCCCTATCAGATGCCCCTTCCCCCTGACAAGCGCCCTCAAGGCACTTGCCGAGGTCACGGTTTCGGGCTCTTTGCCCGCAAGGACCGGCAGCCTCAGGCCTTTCCCATCCCGGGAGAACTCGTGGCACAACCGGTTGCCCCCCGCGCTCAGCAGCGAGAGGAGAGAAACTTTGGCGGAGCGATGCGGGAGTTCGGCCGTTTTCTCTTCGGCGGGCGCGAACGCTGACCTCCGACATACCACCCTTGTGTCACCTCTGGCGAAAACTGGCGCAAATGCCTATCTCTTAGGGCTGGACAGAAATGCCTCTTTGTGTCATTTTCGGAAAATTGCGAAAATGAGTACCCCCAACGATAAGTTTTTCAGCCTGGTGCCGGACGGCTCGCCCCACGATGTGAAGGGCGAACGCGAGGTCATGCTTCCAGGTATGTCCCTTGAAATCCACGCCACTCGAAAGATCCGGCTGGAACACTGGGACCTCAAGGGATTGATCGATCCCTACTGGCGCCTCTACTGTCCCGTGGACGGCAAAGCCATCGTCAGCATCAACGACGAAGAAACCGAGCTCGTGCCCGGCAATTTGTACCTGATTCCCCCGCGAACCTCGATTACCTCTCACAATCCGGAGCCTTTTACGAAGTGGTATGTCCATTTTATTCTCGGACGCAGTGACCTCCTCTCCGTCCCGGGGATCTATACTCAATCCATTGACGAAATCAGCCAGGGCTTCCTCGATACCCTGAACAATGCGAAAGGCGAACCCTACAACTGGGAGTCCGCCAGTCTCGTTATTCACGCACTGGGCAACCTGCCGCCCGCCGCCTGGACCGACCAAAAGCTCGACCCGCGTGTGGAGAAAGCGATGGAGTTCCTCGAAACCAACCTCGCCCGCAAGGTCAACGCCGAGGACGCCGCTAAGGCAGCCGGTGTCAGCGTTCGAAACCTGAATCACCTCTTCCGATCCCAGCTTCGCGTTGCCCCGATGGGCGTACTGCTGAACTACCGCCTCGACAAGGCCTGCCACCTGTTGCGTCACTCCGACCAGTCTATCGAGCAGGTGGCCGAGAATTGCGGGTTTCCGAATCGCTACTACTTCAGCCGCATGCTGAAGCAACACCGCGGTATTTCCCCGGCAGCTTACCGCAAAGGGCAGCTTTACTAGGACTGCCTCACATGGCCGCCCCGCCCGCCCTCGAAGACCGGCAGCTAGCCTGCCGGCGTCCGGAAGGGCCTCCGGTCATGTATCAATCGTGGGCCGATCTCGCTTTCCTGCATTGGGAGATCGATCCGGCTCTCATTGAGTCAACGCTTCCCCCGGGCCTGAGCGTCGATACCTTTGAGGGAGACGCTTATGTTGGCCTGGTTCCGTTCTACATGCAGAACATTCGTCTGCGCGGGCTGCCCAAGGTGCCCGGAACGGTCAACTTTCTCGAGATGAATGTCAGGACCTACGTTTACGACAGGTCCGGCACTCCCGGTGTGTGGTTCTATTCACTCGACGCCAACAACCCCCTAGCCTGCACCGTGGCGCAGCGCCGTTTTCATCTGCCTTACTATTCGGCAAAGATGTCAGCCCCACGCCATGGTGACGAGATTCACTATCAATGCGCGCCAAAACGAGGCACCTCCGAGCATCGCTCCACCATTCACTACCGCGGAACCGGCGATGACGTGTCAGGCGCACCCGGGACGATTGAGTATTTCCTTACTGAAAGATACCGTCTTTTCGCATGGCAACCCAACCGGGAACAACTTCTAGTGGGTTCCGTAGCCCACTCTCCTTACCGCCTCGAAACGGCTAAGGTAAGTCAATGTCAGGCCGGAGCCATGAAATGGTGCGGATTTGAAATCGACGATCGGCCACCTGATCTGGCACACTTCTCGGCAGGAGTGGACGTGGAAGTGTTCGCCCTCAAATCCGTCGAATCTGACACATGATTGCCCTACAGGTGTTCGCCCCTAACACCCCGCTCCATGCCGTTTGCCTGTTCGCCTGTCTCGCAATCACCGCCGCATTCACCTTTGCCAGCCTCCGCTCGAGGAAGTGCTGTCCGCATGTCGCTTCTGTGATTCGGCGCGTCATCGTTGCAGGCTGCCTTCTTTCCTGGCTCGTCACGACCGCCTACGGCTTCTTTCCTCACAAGTTTGCCTGGGACAATGCGTTGCCACTGCAATTCTGCAACATGGCCAACCTGCTTGGCGCTCTCGCCGTGGGACGACGTCAGCGCTGGGCCGAAGCGATGATTTACTACTGGGCACTGGCTCTGTGCAGTTGGGCTTTCCTTACCCCGACCCTGATCGAAGGCCCCGCCTTACCGGAGTTCTGGATCTTCTGGATTTACCATGTCTTCATTCTCATCTCGCTGGCCCACGTACTTTTCGTCGACGGCTTCCGGCCTGGCTGGAGGGACTGTATGCGCAGCATTGCCCTGACGGCCGCCTACATGGCCTCACTCGCAGTCATCAATGCAATCGCCGACTGGAACTACGGTTTCCTCGGCGCCGGAAAACCGGGAAATACAACCCCGATCGATGCGCTGGGGAACTACCCGCTTAGACTACTCTGGATGGCATTGATAGGAGCCGCGTTCTTTGCCCTGCTCACGCTTCCCTGGCAACGGTTCAAGCGTAAGCCAAAGGAAGAATCTCCGTCATAGTTCTCAAACCCACTCATTCCCCTGCTCATGACCCCCGCTGAGAAAATAGAACTGGAGACCTTCATGAACGGTCTCGAAAAGCGCAATCCCCACGAGCCTGAGTTCCGCCAGGCTGTATACGAAGTCGCCTCATCGATCATGCCCTGGTATCTCCAGCGAGACGACTACCGCAAAGCCCAAATCCTTGAGCGCATCACCGAACCTGACAGAATCATCATCTTTCGAGTGACCTGGGAAACGGATAGCGGGGAAATCCGCGCCAACCGCGCCTGGCGGGTCCAGTTCAACAATTCCCTCGGTCCCTACAAGGGCGGCCTACGCTTTCACCCCAATGTGACTCAGAGCGTGCTCAAGTTCCTTGGCTTCGAACAGATTTTCAAAAACAGCCTGACCGGCCTGCCCATGGGAGGAGCAAAAGGCGGATCCAACTTCAATCCCAAGGGAAAGAGCGATCGCGAGGTGATGCGCTTCTGCTACTCCATGATGCGCGAACTTCATCGCCACATTGGAGAAGACACCGACGTACCCGCCGGAGACATCGGCGTCGGCGGCCGCGAGATCAGCTATCTTTTCGGACAATACATGCGGCTTGAGAATCGCTGGAGCGGTGTCCTCACCGGCAAAGGCCAGTCGTTCGGCGGTAGCGCCGTCCGCAAGGAGGCTACCGGCTGGGGATGCGTATACTTCTGCGACGATATGCTGGCGCATCACAATATCGACATCGCCGGGAAGCGCACCGCTGTCAGCGGCAGTGGTAATGTCGCCCTCTATGCGGCTCAGAAGCTGATTCACAAAGGGGCCAAGGTCGTTACACTGAGCGACTCAGGCGGTTTGATTCATGCCCCGGACGGACTCGATCCTGAACAGTGGGAAGAGATTCGTCAGCTTAAGGAAGAGCAGCGCGGTCGACTCTCTTCCTACGAGAGCAAGGGAGTCACCTACCATGATGGCAAACGCCCTTGGGGAGTGGATTGCGAAATCGCCATGCCGTGCGCCACCCAGAACGAGCTCGAAGCGGCAGGCGCCAAAGAACTCGTTAAAAACGGTGTCATCGCCGTCGCCGAAGGCGCTAACATGCCCACCAATCTCGATGCCATTGAGATCTTTCGGGAGAATCTCATTCTCCACGCCCCGGGCAAAGCCTCCAATGCTGGTGGCGTTGCCGTGAGTGGACTCGAACAGAGCCAGAACGCCATGCGGATCAGTTGGGGCGACGAAGAAGTCGACACCCGTCTCCGCAACATCATGTCTGACATTCACAAGCGCTGCGTTGAAGAAGGTCAGACAACCAACGCCCACGTGGACTACATCAACGGCTCCAACATTGCCGGATTCAAAAAGGTCGCCGAAGCCATGCTGGCCTACGGGGCGGTGTGATTGCCCCTCCCATACGGCACAATTGACTTACAGCGTCTAACTCCATGGTTCGAAAATTGTGTCCAAAACGTCAAAACTCGGCCTTATTCAAATAGAGCTGGATGGATTCCGAGACGAACACAGACGAACGCACCGAAGCTTTTCTTGGCCTGCTCGGCGAGCACGAGAAGAAGCTGGGCATCTACGTGACCGGCCTTATTGCCTGCCCCCAGGACGCGCAGGATATTCTCCAGGAAGGCAAAATCATCATGTGGCGCCAGTTTCACAAGTTCGAGCTCGGCACCAATTTCCCGGCCTGGGCCAGGAAGATTCTTTTTCACCAGATCCTGTCCTACCGCCGTCAGTCGAAGCGCCATCCTTCCGAAAGGCTGAGCGATCGCATGTTGGAACTTCTCAGTGAGGAATCCGAAACCGCGATCCGCGAACAACGCTGGATCAAGCGGGAAGCGGCGCTCCAGGAATGCGTCTTGAAACTGCCGGACGATCACCGCGAGATCCTGCAGATGCGCTATCGTGACGAATCGTCCATCGAATCGATATCCCACAAGACAGATCGGACCGAAGGAGCGATCTATCGCCTCCTTAGCCGTTTGCGTAAAAACCTATTTGAATGCGTTGAGCAAGAACTAACTGAAGCATGAATTCCGACCAAAAAGACCGACTACTCGAGCTCGCCAATGGTCACATCGAGCAAAAGCTGTCCGCTGACGAGATTTCCGAGCTGGAAACCCTCCTGGACAGCAGTGCAGAAGCCCGCCGCGTCTTCACTGACTTCATGCACGACCACGCCTCCCTGCACTGGGATCACATCAGCGCGACCGAAGAGGAAAACATCGAGGATTTCGAGATATACCGTCCCTCAAGGCTGCCCTCTCTTCCCCAACTCCTCGCCGCGGCAGCCGTCGTGGCGCTGCTGGCGCTGGTCTTGATCCGGCCCGATGCCGCTCCCGAATCCTTCGCCACGATGGAAACTACCGAAGCTGCCCGCTGGGAGAGCAGTACCCTTCCGACCGGCGACGGTTCCCGCCTCAGCGCGGGCGAACTGAGACTCAGCGAAGGATTGGCGACAATTGCTTTTGATTCCGGCGCCACAGTCGTCCTCGAAGGTCCGGCCCAACTCGAGCTGATCGATTCGATGAACTGTTTGCTCAAAGGCGGCACTGCTGTCACCGAGGTGGAAGAGTCCGCCCAGGGGTTCCGCATCGAGACCCCACGGGCAAATGTGATCGATCACGGGACGCGCTTCGTGGTAAATGTGGATCCCCGCTCCGGAGCGACCAAAACGCAGGTATTTGAGGGCCTCGTCGAGGTCCAGGACCCGTCTTCTGACGAAAGCGTGGAACTCCATACCGGCCAGCGCAACTTTGTCGCCGGCGAAGGACTCGGCGAAGTCGGAGACAGCCCCGAGGAAGGCACCTGGTCATCCCGCGAAGACAAGCTCATCCGCGAAGGCAACTGGCGGACCATTTCAACCGGATACGGCAATGGCACCGATGGCTATGTTCACAGCTTCGCCCCGGCCGGTCACATTTCGAACGAGCTGCTCCTGATCAAGAACGGCAAGGCCTCCGCGAAGATACCACCTCACCGCAAAGCCTACCTGCGCTTCGATCTCTCCCGCTTCGCCCCGGATTCAATTGAGGAGGCAGAACTGTCTCTTCAATTCACTCCCACCGGCTGGGGACTGGCCTCTCTCCTCAGTGATTCTGTGTTCGAAGTCTTTGGCCTGACCGATGACTCCGGCGACGACTGGGTCTATGGAGAAGCTGATTGGGAAACCGCACCCGGCAATGAAGGCATCCAGACCGGCAACGAACTCAATCCTGAAAAAGTGGTTTCGCTAGGCACGTTCACTCTCCCGCGAGGAGCCCAGAGCGGAGTCTTTCAGCTCGATGGGGCCTTACTGACTCAATTTCTCAACGAGGACCAGAACCGTCTCGCTACCCTGATCATCGTTCGCCAGACGAGCGAGAATGAAGCCGGCGGCCTCGTTCACGCCATCGCGAGCAAGAGGCATCCGACCCTGCCCGCGCCGTCGCTCTCCGTCAAGTTGCGCTAAGCCTGCAGAAGCTACCCAAGGCGGAACGACATTCCTGTCGTTCGCACCAGGTGCCTCAGGGCGACTGGAATGTCGCCCCTCCCTCTTACTTCTTGGATGCCAGGTATTCCACCATCGACGCAAAGTCTTCGAGAGACAGTGCGTTTGCGAGGCCGGGCGGCATCATGGAAGTGGGAAGATGCTCTTCGTGTTCAATGTCAGACGCATTCAGCTTGGTGACCTGCCCGGCCATGTTCCGAAGCGTCATGGTGTCGGAATTGCTCTCGGTGACGAAGCCCACGTGAACAGTCCCGTCCTTCATCTTCACCTGGGCGGTCTGGAAGCCCTGAGAAATGGTATCGTTAGGACGCAGGATCGCGACGGCGATCTGCTCCTTGTTCATGATAGAACCGATCTGCCCCATGAACGGCCCGAGCGCCGGACCACCGACTTCGAGCGCGTGACAGGCCACACAGCCCTGCTGCGCGAACAGCTGCTCGCCCTTGGCCACGTCTCCCTTAAGTTTGTCCAGTGAGAGAATCACATCCTCGATCGGTGTGGTGCCGACGGCTCCCTGTTTGGAACTGATCTTGGCGAGATCAACCGTGGGCATTTCCTCAACTTCGGACTCCACTACGAGGGTGCCGAGCTCATCAATCTTCATCCGCATGCGATCGTTGAGCCGCGCGAGAAGGCGCTGCCCGTCTTCGCCGCTCTCGGAGTGAAGCTGCTTCATGGCCACTGCGATTTTCTCGGAACTCTCCCAGGTCTCCGGCTTGTAGTAGGGCCCACGAGTGTCCGGACGTGTCGTCCACCACCAGCTACCGTCGTAGGGTGCTTCTTTCTGGTAAAGGCGAGCGAGAGTCCGCAAGAGGTCCTCCTGCTGTGCTTCGTTGTCGGTTCGGTTCAGCGCAGCGAGCAAACCGTCGACGGCCTCCGGGCTGTGCATGTAGGAAAGTGCCCAAAGAGCGAGGTCCTGTCCTGACGTTCCCACAGCGGCGAGGCTTGCGTCAACGGCATCCAGGCTGACCAGTGACTTCACCGCCACGTGAGGAAGAACAATGTCAGAGTTCGGAGTGGAGTGGCGCGGACTGGTGGAAGCGGCGTTCCCACCCTCCTGAACATCGACAGTGGAAGCAAAGAAATCAATGGAGCCGTCAGCAGGACCTGACTCTGCCTTCTTCACCGTTGCTTCGAAACGAAGAGCGCCGGCAGGCACTTCATAAGCGAGATCTTCCTGGACTTCAGCGGTGACGAAATGCTCTGTCCCCTTCGCCGCTTTCTTGCTGAGCTCGGAGCCATCCGGGTTCTGATCGACGTGAACCTTGCCCGCGACCGGCTTGAGATCTCCCAGCTTCACGGTTTTGCCGCCACTGACTACAAACACCGGGTTGTAGAAGGCAACGTGAGTCGGCTCTTCGGCCGGATTGGTTTCCTTGAGATTCAGATAAAGCGTCTCTCCGGCGGCGACCTCGAACTTCACCTTGGCCACGCGATTGCCACCCTTGAGTGTATCAAGTTGGGTCGTGGTTGGCTTGCCACCCACATCAGGCCGGGTGTATTCGACAGCGAGGAGTGCCTCTGCTGCCTCTTCATTACCAAGGCGCCCCATTGCGATGGCGGCGGCTACTTTCTGACGAGGCGATCCATCATTGAGAGCGGAAAGAAACGGCTCAAGCGGCAACGGCACCTCTTTCAGACGCGGCAGCCGGTCAGTCGCAGCGCGAAGCGCGAATTCACGAAGCGCGGAATCATCCGCGTATGCGAGGGCAAATGCAGGATCCTCTTCGATCTGGCTCGCCGTGTAGAGCGCTGCCACCCGACACTCAAGCGACTTTGACTGGTCCGAGATCAGCTGTTTGAGACCGGCGACAGCGTCAGCTGCATTCTCACGGCTCAACAATTCAAGTTGGGCAAATCCCCTCACCTTCGCACTATCAGATGCGAGGAGACCGACCAGGCTATTCAGGTCGGCATTTTCAAAATCAGGAGCGGTAGAATAGGTCCAACCCTGAGGAACCACGCGAACCACGTAGCCCTTGGAATCATCACCTTTGAAACCGGCACCATCCCAGGCACTCAGGAACATCTGGCCGCTCGCATCGAGATCGAGGTCAGAAACCTGTGAGACCCTGACAAACTCCTCGGGCACCTGGGTGAAGCTGGAGCCATCCACGGTGAGACGGTGCAGGTAGACGGCCTTGCGTCCCCAGTCAGCCATGAGCGGCTGCTTGTTGTAGGCTTCCGGCCAGGTCGGCTCGTCGATAAAGATCGCACCAACACCGGAGCCACCGCCGAGATCTTCAAGCGCAGGAATGATCTCATCGGCAAAGTTGATGAAGAGACGCGGATAGCCGTATTCCCCGGACTGGATGTGATGGGTGAAACGCACATTCCATCCCCCACCGTCGTTGGTGTTTCCGCGGGTGAAGACATTCATGAAAGGATCAATCGCCACGTCATAGATGTTCCGCATACCGGTGGTATAGAGCTCCATCTCCGTTCCGTCCGGACGGACCCTGACAATACCGCCGCCCAGCAAGGTCAGTTTCGTGCCATCACGATCAACCGCGTCAGCAAAACCGAAATCCCCGATCGCGATGTAAATCCATCCGTCGATGCCCATCTTGATACCGTTGGTGGAGTGATCAGTTCCGCGGCTGTTGAGAGATGAAGCGGCACAGATGTGCTCAACCAATGGCTCGGCCGGACCGTCGGCGACCCCGTCACCGTCAGCGTCGACAAGCAGCTTGAGGTCCATCCCGGTTGCTTTGCCGTCATCTCCGAAATTGGTGTGCAGCACCCAGAGTTTGTCTCCGGCAGCGATCAGCCCGCGAGGGTTGTCGATCTCAGCGAAAATGGTGTGGGAATCGGCGACCCCGTCCTTGTCCTCGTCGATCAGCTTCACGATGCGGCCTTTGCCGGGTCCTTTGCCCAGGGAACCGTTCAGGTCGACACCGACGAAAATAGAACCGTCAGCGCCAGCGCAGAGGCAGGCAGGGCTGGGAACCACATCGGGACCCGCAACGGTGCTGAGGATCAGATCATCCGGCACCTTGTCGGCTCCAAGAGCGGAGCCGATTGCAATCGAAGAGGCGGCAGAAAGGAGAGCAATTCGGAAGGACTTCATAAAGGGCGGCGCACTGAGCCATAGATTCCACCCTTTTCAAGCGTTGCCACGGGTCCGAATCGCGTATCCCGATTGCGGAAACGGACAATGAGAACGGTCCGCCTACTTCAGATGCCAGTCCTCGCCGTCGGCCATGATGCTGGCGTTGATCTGAAGCAGCTTCTTCTTCAGCGCTTCGACGACCTCCGGCTTCTCGCCTGCCAGGTCGGTCGTCTGGTTGGGATCATTGACCAGGTTAAAGAGCTGAAAATTGGTGTAGCCTCCTGCCTTGATTTTCGGGATCCAGCTCTCCTGGAACATGTTATTGGTCGAGAGCTCATAGCCAGGGTCTGCGACCAGCGAGTAGTCCCCGTCCCGCATGGCGACCATGGGACGAGACTTCTGGAGATGCCAGAACATGGGCTGATGACGGGAAAACGCTTCCGGCTTTCCTCTCAGGACCGGGCTGAGATCGCTGCCATCGAGGTGAACGCCGGCCGGTGTCTCCAGACCAAGCAGACCGCAGACGGTAGGAAGCACATCAACCAGTCCTCCGGCCTGGTCCGTTACGAGACCGCTCTCGACCGTCCCCGGCCAATAGAAGATTCCAGGCACACGAATGCCTCCGTCCCAGTTGGTCCCTTTCTTTCCGCGAAGCCCACCGACACGGTCCTGGAGGTAGCTGCCGTTGTCCGAACCATAGATAATGAGCGTGTTTTCCGCCGGCGCGACTTCCTTGAGCTTGGCGAGCAGACGCCCAACCGCGCGATCCGTGTTGTCGATCGTCCCTGAGTAGATCGCCCCTTTCTCCTTCAGTTCGCCGTATTCCGAAACAATTTCATCCGGAGCCGCAATCGGAGCGTGAGGCTCGTGAAACCACACGTTGAGAAAGAACGGAGCCTTCTTGTCGCGATGAGCATCCAGCCATGTGATTGCCTCATCGACAACGAGTTGGCAGGAATACCCTTCGAGCTTGCCGACTTCCTCGCCGTTGCGAATGAAAGTTTCAGGATTCTTATGGCTGGGCTCTGCGTTGTTCCACGTCGCGAACCAGTAATCAAACCCGTGCTGATCCGGAGTCGGCTTGTCGCGTTCCTCAGTCGGCAGGCCCAAATGCCACTTTCCGACATGAGCCGTACTGTAGCCCGCCTCTTTGAGGACCTCGGCGAGGGTGACTTCCCTCTCGAGAAGATGAGAATTCTGGCTCTCGTCGTGAATCCAGCTGTAAACGCCGGTCCGAATGTGATGGCGCCCCGTCAGCAGCGTGGCGCGCGAAGGAGAACAGACGGCGCAACCAGAGTAAAAGTTCGTGAACCGGGTGCCCTCTTCCGCCAGGGAATCCAGATTCGGTGTTTTTACCGGACCGTCGTAGCAGCCGATATCCGCCCATCCCAGGTCATCGGCGAGCAACATGACCACATTGGGTCGGTCTTCGGCGAGGAGGACACCCGCAGAAAACAGGCAGAAAAGGGAAAGCAGCGGTTTCATCATGCCGCAGCATGACCGTTCGAGGGCCGGGTGTCATCCCTCGCAATGACGCCGAAATCACTCCACAAGCAAATTTTCCCGCGTAACATGTAATCCCAAGCCACCTCCTGCGTCCGAGCCCTCATGAGCACTGAATCCTTTACCATTTCCGCCCTCAACCTGAACACCGACGTTCCCCGCAGCCCCCGTGAAACCCTGGGAGGCTACGTGGTTGCTGCCCGCACTCTCGACAAGTGCCGCGCCGAACTGGCCGGAACGCTGGGCGAATACCACTTTGATTGTCCGCTCGACAACTTTTTCCTCAATTTCGCCGGAATTTCGGTCGATGACTTCAGAAACCAGGTCGCAACCGGTGCCAGCGATGAAGAAATGGGCGCCTGGATCGAGGCCAATGCCAAACCGGAGCGCCGCGAGGTGATCCAGTGGAACAATGACATGCGCTACAAGCGTATCAGCGAAATGCCGATTGAATTGCAGGAATTCCTCGAGGGATACATCCCCGAATTCATTCCCGCAGGCAAAATCGTCTACTACTGGTTCGACGTTTATGACATCGAAGAGGGCAGAATTTAGGATTCCTGAAAAATCCTGCGTTTTACTTCATTGACTTTTGCCCAATGCGGGCTTAAGTGCGCGCTCCACTAAAATTCAGCTCAGCTATGGCAGTTCCAAAACGTCGCACCTCCAAAATGAAGAAGCGCCTCCGTCGCACCGGTCAGCGCTGGCGCGCCCGTAAGCTTAACGTTTGCCCTGAGTGCGGCAGTGCGACTCCGTCCCACATTGCCTGCCCGAGCTGCGGTTACTACAAGGGTCGCCAGGTCATTACCGTGGACGAGCTTTAATAGGCTCTTTTTCTACCAATTTCTTAAACGAAGGAAGTCACCTCATTTCGGGGTGACTTTGTCTTTTTCAGGGTTGCATGTTCGCCCCCCCTGTTCCTAGATAGACCCTCGTTTTAAACGATGAGAATCGCGTTGGATGTCATGGGCGGCGACAAAGCCCCCGAAGCCACCATTGAGGGTGCTATGGAAGCACTCTCAGATTCTTCCATCGACTTTGAAAAGCTTTATCTCGTCGGCGATGAGGACACCGTGAAATCCGAACTCGACCGGGTTTCGTTCAGCCATCGAAAAATCGAGATCGTCCATGCTCCCGAAGCCGTGGAAATGCACGAGTCTGCCGTCAAATCGGTGCGGCAGAAGAAGAAGTCCTCGATCGCCGTTTCCCTCGACCTGATCAAGAAAGGCGACTGCGAGGCTTTCGTCAGTGCCGGCAATACCGGGGCGGTTGTGGCCGCCTCGACCATTAAACTACGCACCATTCCCGGCGTTGAGCGCGCCGGCATCGCTTCCCCTCTTCCCAACGAACACGGGCCCTGCAACGTCGTTGACGCGGGCGCCAATGTAGAAGCCAAACCCTCTCATTTGCTCGGTTATGGGATCATGGGCTCGGTTTACGCCAGCCACGTTCAGGGTAAAGACAAGCCTCGCGTGGGCCTCATGTCTGTCGGTGAAGAAGACTCAAAGGGAACCGACTTCACCCGCGAAGTTTTCCAGTTGTTGAAAGATTCTCACCTGAACTTCGTCGGTAACGTCGAAGGGCACGACCTTTTCGAATCCCAGCTCGATGTGGTAGTCTGTGACGGCTTCGTCGGCAATGTCCTGCTCAAGACCTGCGAAGCGACCGCCAAGGCCGTTTCCAAGTGGTTGAGGCAGGAAATCATGGCCAATCCCATCCGCCAGATGGGCGGGCTCATCTCGAAAGGCGCCTTCAAAGCCGCCAAGGAACGCGGAAACTACGAGACCTACGGAGGCAGTCCGCTGCTCGGAGTGAATGGAATTGTGATCATCGGACACGGTTCCAGTTCGCCAAGAGCAGTAAAGAATGCTATCCGAGTCGGTGCAGAAGCTGTAAAACACCACGTTAATCCGCACATCGAAGAGGAAATGGCACAAGTTGCCTCGCTTCTGACTGAGTAAGCCTCTTGTTAAAGACTTTCATTTATGACTGATTCCGTTGCACCCTCCACTCCCGCGTTGCTCCCTGTGAGGATCGCCGGAACTGGTAGCTACCTCCCTGAGCGAGTGATGACCAATCACGACCTTGAGGCCATGGTGGACACCTCGGACGAGTGGATCACATCTCGCACCGGGATCAAGGAACGCCGCATTGCCGCCGAAGGCGAATACACCAGTCACCTCGCTAGCAACGCTGCTCGTGCGGCTCTGGAGCAGGCAGGCGTGGATCCCGCGGACGTGGAGCTCATTATCGTCGCCACGATCACCCCTGACACACTGACCCCGGCCACCGCCTGCTACGTGCAACAGCAGCTGGGTTCGCTCAAAGCCGTTGCCTTCGATATTTCCGCAGCTTGCTCAGGCTTCCTCTACGCCCTGGAACACGCCAAGCACTGCGTCGGAGCCGGAGCTTTCAAGAACGCTGTCATTATCGGAGCCGAGAAGCTGAGTGCCTTTGTTGACTGGAACGATCGCAATACCTGCGTGCTTTTCGGTGACGGAGCCGGCGCAGCCGTTATTCTCCCCTCCACCAACGGCGACGGCAAGATCCTCTCCTCCCAGCTCGGCACCGACGGAGCCCAGGCCGAACTGCTCAACATTCCCTGCGGTGGGTCCGCCTGCCCGATCACGCCTGAGAACGCGAACGAGAAGTCCGCTGTTCTGGCCATGCAGGGTCGCGAGGTTTTCAAGCACGCCGTCAACGCGATGAAGCGGGCCAGCATCGAGGCTATCGAAGCCGCCGGTCTCACTCCCGGCGACATCAAGCTGCTGATTCCGCACCAGGCCAATCTCCGCATCATTGATGCGATTGTCGAACGCCTCGAAATCAATCGCGACGACGTCTTCATCAACCTCGACAAATACGGCAACACTTCAGCCGCCGCCGTGGCCATTGCGCTCGATGAAGCTCATCGCAGCGGCCGCATCAACCGTGGAGACAAGATCCTGCTCGTCGCATTCGGAGCCGGCCTGACCTGGGCCAGCGCCGTTATCGAGTGGTAAAATCTGCGAGCGAATGAACGTTTACGGTGTCGAACCTTCCGTAGCGTGATGTTCTTCCTGGCAGAAACGACCTTTGCTTTCGCCTATCCCTGGGTGTTCCTGCTGCTTGCCCTCATTCCTCTGCTGGCACTGCTTCGCAGCAAATCCGGGAACCAGGGAGCCGTCGTCTTTTCCTCCCTTCACATTCTCGGGAGACTCGGTCCCATCGCCCGCGGTCGGGCCGGTGGCTTTCGCCTCGCGAGCCTCTTCCTTTCGCTGATCTGCCTGACCATTGCCCTGGCTCGCCCCCAGATCGTGAACCGGACTGAGCATATTTCCGAAAGCGGCGTGGAACTCATTCTCGCGATCGACGTGTCCCGCTCCATGCAGGTGGAAGATTTCACCATCGCCAACAGTCGGGCCAACCGGCTCCAGGCAGCCAAGAAGGTGACCCGCGATTTCATTCGAAGCCGCACCACAGACCGCATCGGCATTCTGGCTTTCGCTGGACGCCCCTACCTCGCCAGTCCGTTGACTATGTCCAAATCCTGGCTTGAGGGCCCCATGGGACTCGAGCGGGTCAAGATCGGCATGGTCGAGGACGGCACCGCGATCGGGTCCGCCATCGCTGCCGCCGCCAAGCGTCTCGACAAGCGCGACTCGAAGAGCAAGGTCATCGTCCTGCTCACCGACGGCGTCAATAACGCCGGTCAGCTCTCGCCCATTGAGGCCGCCAAGCTCGCCAAGACGCTCAATATCAAGGTCTACACCATCGCGGTAGGCACTTACGGCGACTATGTGATTCAAACGCCCCTGGGGCCGCAACGGCTCCGGCAGGAGTTCGACGAAAAGACCCTCAAGGAGATTGCTGACATTGCCGAAGGGAAATACTTCCGCGCCCAGGATACGTCCGGCCTCGAGCGGATCTTTGCCGATATTGACGAGATGGAAAAAACCGAGGTAATCCGTCATACCCGCATCGAGGCGGATGAACTCTTTCACTGGCCGGCAATGGCCGCCATTATTTTTGGTTTGCTAACTATCGTTGGAGAAGAAACCTTCTGGAGGCGATACCCATGACCGACCTGACCTTTGCAATCCCGGCCTGGCTCTGGGGAGGACTGCTCATAGTTCCTCTCTTCGCCTTGCGTTTGTGGGCGCATTGGCACGCCAGCAAGAAGCTCCCCGGTCTCGTTTCACCAAAACTCATGGGGCAGCTGGTCAATGGAAGCAGCCGCCCTCAGCGCTGGGTTGTTTTCTCCCTGCGCATGCTTGCCCTGCTGGCGCTGTTTGCCGCCCTGGCCCGCCCGCAGTTGGGATACGAGGAAGTCGAAACCCAGACAGACTCCCGCAATCTCATCATCGCCATCGACACGTCACGCAGCATGCTGGCTGACGACCTTGCACCCAGCCGCCTCTCCCGCGCCAAGTTGGCTGCCAATGACATTGTCAGGGCCCTGCCCGAAGACCGTATCGGGCTGATGGCATTTGCCGGCCGCCCTTTTCTCCAGGCGCCACTCACCGTCGATCACGAGGCGGTACTCGAAGCGATCAACCAACTCGATACCGAAGTGATCCCCCGGGGCGGGACCAATCTTGCCGCCGCTGCTGAACTCGCCCTCGAGACCTTCAAGGAGGCCAACCTGGACCAAAGCACGCTCGTTCTCTTCTCAGACGGCGAAGCCCTCGAAGGTGGTGAGGAGTTGGAAGGAGTTCGCCTCCGCGCCGGCGAAGCCGGGATGACCATCATCACCGTCGGCGTAGGCACCCGCGAAGGCTCGCTCATCCCTGAGCTCGATCAGAAAGGAGATCCCATCCCCGGCGTTTTCCTCAAGGACAATGAAGGCCAGGTCGTTCGCAGCCGGCTCGAAACCGGAGCCATCCGTGAACTGGCGGGCAAAGACGGGCTCTATGTTCACCTCGGAGGTAAAACCTCTCTTTCCAGGGTCGTCAGTGAAATCCAAAAGGGCATTGCCACGACTCGCGAAGAGGGAGAATCCCGCCTCCGCCCGATTGAGCGTTTTATGTGGCCGCTCGGCGCCTCTTTCGTCCTGTTGGTTCTATCGCACTTTGTTCCTCTGCTTTGGCTGAAGCCGCGCCAAGCCCAGCCGGCCTTCGCTCCCGGTGCCGCCACAGGTCTTGTCGCCGCCCTGATTCTCTTCAGCCCTGACCTTAACGCTAAAGATGCCGTGATGCAGGGCTACGAGTCTTACCTCGAAGGCAACTATGAGGAGGCCATTCGAACCTACGAAGGTGCCCTGTCGGAAAAGAACAGCAAGCGCGACCACTCCTACCTTCAGATGGGCCTGGGGGCTGCCACCTTTCGCACAGGCAACTACGAGCGGGCTGCCGAAGCCTACGGGCAGGCCCTCGTGGATTCCAGCGACAGCATTCGCGAGCTGGCGCACTACAATCTCGGGAACACGCTCTTTGAGCAGGGTGCCTCCGGCCTGACCAACCTCCAGAGCACAGCAAACCCAGACACCCTCCAGAGCCTGTCATCGCCCAATGACCAGCGGGAAAACACCATCCGCCAGTGGGAAGGTGCGATTGAACATTACGAATCCGCCCTCTCGCTCAACGCCAACAACAAGCAGGCGGCCCACAATCTTGAAACCGTAAAGAAGAAGCTGGAGGAACTGAAAAACCAGCAGGAAGAGGAGCAGCAGCAGGAAGAACAGCAACAACAGGACCAGCAGCAGGGTGATTCCGATCAGCAGGACGAAAACCAGGATCAGGAACAGCAGGACCAGGAGCAATCCCAGCAGGAAGAGGAAGAGCAGCAGAACGAACAGGAGCAAGAGCAGGAACAGGAAGAGCAGCAGGACCCCAATGAGGACCAGCAGAGCGAGAAGCAGCAGCCTGACGACAATTCCGGCGACAACGAGCAGGAACAGCCCGAGGACCCCGGTGGCGAAGAGGAGCAGAATCAGGACAACCAGGATCCACAACAGGACAACAGCCAGGGTCCACAGGATCAACCGGAACAGCCTGACGCACCCCAAGAGGGCGATCTTGGCGCCCAGCCTGACCAACCTCAAAATGCGCAGCCTCAGCAAGCCCAGATGAATCCGGAAGATCTGCAACAGAATCCCGAAACCGGATATTCCCCTTCCGAGGCCCGCCAACTCCTTGAAGCCCTCGCTGATGAAACCGAGGTCCGGCCTGTCTTGATGCCTTCAGGAAACGAGAACTACAAGAACTGGTAATTGATGCCCCGACGAATCGTCATATTTCTCCTGACATTGCTCTTTATCCTGCCCGCGACGGCGCAGGACAACACCGGTGCGCAGACCATTTTCTCGTCGGAGCTGCTCAACGCCGACAACAAGATCCCCATCGGGGAATACGGCACCCTCGTGTTCAAGTTCGCCGGCGGCGACGTGGACATGCCTGCCCAGATCCCAGCGGAAGGCCTTGAGATCAGCCACTCGCAAAAGCACAGCAACTTCAGCGATGTCAACGGTGTCTCCACCTTCGTCACCACTCACTTTTACCGGGTCCGCGGCACGGAACTCGGGCAGTACCGAATCCCGGGTGTCTCTGTTCCGTTCAAGGACTCCGAGGTTTCCACCCAACCAATCGTGGTGACCATCCATGAGCGCGACGACTCTGATGCCGCCAACGCGTCGCGCTCCGAGTTTGGCAAACTTGAGCTCGATAAGACCGAGTTCTACGTCAACGAGATTGTCCCCTTCACCATGACCGGTTACGTCCGCGGAAGGAACTCGATCAATGACGTAGTCCGTGCCCAACTCGAACACGAAAGCTTCATCTTTAAAGGCTTCCGCAATGTTCGAACCAATGCTTCGGAGATCGGCAACACGCTCTTCTCGCATGCCAGCCTGCCCTCGACATTCTTTGCGCTCAAACCCGGCGAGCATCGCCTTGGCCCGGGCATGATGGCAGTGCGCGTTCTCGACTCCCGCGGTGGCCGAGGTCTGTCCGCCTTCTTTGCGAGGACGACGCTCAAGGACCTGGCCACCAACACAGTCACGACGACCGTCAAACCTCTTCCCGAAGGTGCCCCCGCCAGCTTCACCGGTGGCGTCGGTGTTTTCCTAATCAATGCCAAGCCTTCGACCACCGAGTTGAATGTCGGCGACCCCATCTCGATGGACTTCGAAGTCACCGGCGTCGGAAACCTTCGCACCATGTCCGCCCCCGTGTTCTCCAGCACGGATAAAAACTGGAAAACCTTCGATCCTGCCAAGACTCTTACTGACGAAGAAGACTCCGATGGCATTGAGCCGGGTACTGTCAGGTTCTCCCAGGTCATCATCCCGGAATTCGAGGCCACTGAGATTCCCTCTTTCGAACTCACCTACTTCAATCCGATCAATGCCGAGTATGTCACCCTCAAGACGGATCCTATTCCGATCACTGTCAGCGACGACGGCAGCACCTACGAAGTCCTCGACGAACCGCTCAACGTCTCGAGCAACAACAGTGACTCCGCCCAGGCCGCCGATCGCCCGGCTCCGGCTTTCGATGACATGCTGCATATTCGCCTGACCTCTCCCCGCTGGATGGCCGAAATCAGCCCCGGAAAACCCGGCACACTCTATCTTGTCGTTCAGGTTGCCTTCTCGATCGCCTTCTGCACCATCGTTGGATTCGGCCTCTTTCGCTGGCTCAAGCGCCACCAACACCGCATCAATCACCCTGACGCTCCCACCACTTTCAAACAGTCTCTCAAACGGATCCCGAAAGCGGGTACGCCCAAGAAAGAGTTCTACCATGCCGTCTCCACTGCCCTGTCATTGTGGCAGAAGGAAAACACCGACGTACCACCTCCCGTCCAGGAACTCATCGACAAGATAACGAGGCGCTGCGAGACCTTTCTCTACAGCGGTGAATCCACCTCCGACGCCCCGATCGATCCCGACGAGGCGGGCGAACTTCACTCCATCCTTCGAAGACTCCAGACCCAGTGAAGCCCGACCTTACAACATTCATCCGAACCGTGTTCGCTGCCTTCCTGTTCGCCTTCAGCTGTTCGGCTCAGGCAGAGGAACCAGACGAGGTCTACCTGGCAGCCAACACCGACTTTGAATCCGGGAACTTCGAGCAAGCCAAACTCAAGTTCGAGGGCCTGGTTGAGAAGGGACTCATTTCCTCTGAACTCTACTACAATCTCGGAACGACCCAGTATCACCTCGGCAACGAAGGCGAAGCCATGCTGTGGATGCGTCGCGCTATGCTGGCCGAGCCGGATATGCCTGATGCCCGCCAGAACGTCGAATTCCTTCGCACCCGCCTTGGCTTCCTCGAGTTCGATGACAATGCACTCAATAAGGCGCTTCGAAATTCACCCCACGGAACGGGGCGCTGGATCGGCACACTTTGCCTCTGGACCGGATTAATCTGCCTCTCCGGCGCCTTCTTCAGTGAGCGTTTCAAGCCTAACCGATCCACCTTGATCACCGTAGGCGTCATTCTCGCGATGTTTAGCATCGTTGGATTTCAGCTACAGAGATATCTCGATCGCAATGTCGACAGCCGAAATTTCTCAACCGTGGTAGCACCCAATGCGGCAGCCTTGACCGCCCCTTCACCGGAAGCGAAGGCAGTCATCGCCCTCCCTCCCGGATCGGAGGTCCGTGTCTTGCAAACCTCCGGACAGTGGTGCTACGCTGACATCCCCGGCGACCTGCGCGGCTGGATCAAGTCCTCGCAACTCAAGGCAAACTGGCCTGTCACCCCCCTCGATTCCTAACCCCCTTATGAAGACCACCATCGCGGCTCTCGCTGCGCTCTTTACCCTCGCCACCATGCTTTCGGCTGACGATCGTCTCGTCATCGGCGCCGAAGGCAAGCGCTCCGTCGCTATTGTCGATCCTTCTGACGGCAACAAGGTGCTCTGGCAGCACAATCTCAGCGGCCCGGTTCACAACCTGCACCTTCTCCCCAACCTCAACCTGCTCACCCAGGACGGATGGAAAAACATCATCGAAATCGACCTGACCGAGGGCGTCGTCTGGACCTACGACGCCGCAAAGTCAAATCGCACCAAGGCGAACACACCCGACAAGTTTGAGGTTCACGCGGTGCAGCGCCTCGATAAGGGGAAGACCATGATCGTGGAGTCCGGATCCGGCCGAATCATTGAAGTCGGCGCCAAGGGCAAACTATTGAAAGAGCTGCCGCTCCAGGTCAGCGAGCCTAACGGCCACTCCGACACCCGCCAGGTCCACAAGCTCAGCAACGGTCACTACCTCGTCGCCCACGAAGCTGACCAGGTGGTGAAAGAGTATGATGCCGATGGCAAAGTTACCTGGGAATTCCCCATTCCGCTTTTCGGCAAGGAGCCGGCCCGCGGCCACGGCCCCGAGGGATTTGGCGGTCGATGCTTCAATGCCATCAAGGCGAAGAACGGGAACTATCTCATCGCGACCGGTAATGGGCACAGCGTCCTCGAAGTCACCCCCGAAAAAGAAATCGTCTGGAAGCTGGAACAGAATGATCTCGAAGGAATCACCCTGGCCTGGGTCACCACTTTACAGGAACTCGACAACGGCAACATCATCATCGGGAATTGCCACGCCGGCCCTGACAACCCTCAAATCATCGAGATCACCCGTGATAAGGAAATCGTCTGGAGCTTCAATGATTTCGAGACGTTCGGCAATGCTCTCGCGGTCTCACTGGTAGTCGACGGCGAAATTGCCAAGGCGATCCGTGCCAAACTCGCCGCCTCCAAGTAAGCGGTCTCTTCTTTCTGTTCTTCCTCCATGTCTGCTCGTCGCTGTGCTCTTGAAGCTCTCACCACCTGGGAGGACACGTCGGTCTACGCTGACGAAATCCTCTCGGAGCTGGCCGGAAAATTTCGTCTTTCTTCGGCTGACCGGGGACTGGCCCAGGACATCTTCTACGGCACGATCCGCAACCTGTTCCTGGTCGACGAGATCATTGAAAAACTCCGACGAGGTCGGATCAAGCCGGCGACCCAGAACGTTCTCAGGATCGGTCTCTACCAGATCTTCTGCTCCGGTATCGCCAACCACGCTGCCGTCAATGAAACCGTCAATCTCGCCCGGCAGCACGAGAAAGGTCTCGTAAACGCGATCCTCCGAAATGCACTGCGTCGTGAGGATGAGTTCAAGTCGGAGATCGAGACCTGGCCGCTGGAAGACCGCTACTCCCACTCCGGCTTTCTGATTGAGCGCTGGGAAAAGCAATTCGGTGAGGAGAACACTCGCGCCCTCCTCGAATGGAACAATCGCCCACCGTCCGTCTTTGCCCGCATTAATACCCTGGCTTCCGATGCCGAAGCATTGAACAGGGTTAAGTCGGAGACCCAACCCTGCTTGCTCGGCGATGACTACGCGGATTTCTTCAAGGTCGAGGGAGCTCCTAACATCGACTGGCTCAACCAGGGGCTCATTTACATCCAGGACCCTAGCACTTCGCACTCCTGCCGACTACTGGCACCTCAGCCCGGAGAAGCTGTTCTCGACGCCTGCGCCGCACCCGGAGGAAAAACGGGATACCTTGCCGCCCTGATGGGCAATACAGGACAAATCACCGCTACGGACAGCTCCAACCAGCGCCTCCAGCAAACCCGTGAAAACCTCGATCGACTCGGCGTCACCAACACCGATGTCAGCCAAGCTGACTGGTTCCACGAAGATCAGCTGCCGGAAGGCACCCAGTTCGACGCCATCCTCCTCGACGTACCGTGTTCCAACAGTGGCGTGATGCGTCGCCGCGTTGATGTTCGCTGGCGCCTGCAACCCGATGACTTCACCCGCCAGGCTGAGGTTCAGGCCCGACTACTCAAAAACGCGGCCCGCTACCTCAAGCCGGAAGGACGCCTCGTCTACAGCACCTGCTCCATCGATCATGAAGAAAATGAAGGGGTCATTGAGGCTTCCGGCCTCAGGGTTGAGGAGATTCAACGCTGCCTTCCTTGGGAAAACGGCTACGACGGGGCCTTTGCAGCGCTTCTGCGTCCCTGATTTCTAACTTTCCATCACTTGCACCAAGCCTGAAATTCAGATAACAGTCCGACATGTTCCGTTCCCTCGCCAGTTCGATCCTGACCTTCATAGCGGTCTTACTCTTCGCGTTCATCATTGTTTTCCTCTGGAGCGGTAGCCAGGGCATCAAGATTTCGCGTGTCGCCATGGAAGGTGACAAGTCCACGCCGCAGATCCTGGCCGACATCCGCAACCAACAGGCAAAGGCTAACGAAATCGTCAGCACCGGCGGTGAGGAGGAAATGGACGAGCCCGAAGTGGCTATGTCCAGCGGTGACGGTCCGCCCGTGGTCATCTGGGTCAGTATTCCCGGCTTTCGCGGTGACTACCTTGAAAAGGCGGATACTCCCTTCTTCGACATGCTCGCCAGCGATGGCGACGAGACCAACAAGATGCGACCGAACTTCCCCTGTCTCACTGCTCCGGCTCACGTCACCCTCGCGACCGGAGTCACCGCCTCGACTCACGGTATCCTCGGCGACAAGGTTCGCGTCGACGGCAACATCGTTGACGCCAATGACCCTGCTCTCCTCGGTGCTGAGCCGATCTGGACAACCGCGACACGGCAGGGAATCAAAACTCTCGTGCACGACTGGCCACTCTCATTCAATCAGGCTGGCGAGAATGCGGCGGCCGATTTCCTCTCCAGTTACGATGAGAGCCTCGACGATGCCGCCCGCCTCAACCGTGCTCTCGAAGCCTGGCGTGCTGGATCCGGTGGAGGAGCCGCACCCGCTCCGGCCGCTGACGCCCCCGCGGATGCTGCGGAAGGCGACGCAGAAATGGCAGCTGATGCCGGAGACGCTCCCGCCGACGCGGCCCCTGCCGCACCCGCCGGCGGTGGAGACGCAGACAAGTTCCGTCTCGTCATGCTTCGACTCGACGACATTCTCAAGTCTGGTCTCGAGTTTGGCCCGCGGGAGGATGAAACCTACGAAGCCATCGCCAAGACCGACGCGGCTCTTAAGACCTTCTTCGAAACGGTTCAGGCGGAGTGGAGCACCCTCGCTCCGAAGAATGCCAACCTGATCTTCCTTGTCACCACCGACCACGGCATGGCCGAGCGCCAGAAAAACGTGAACATCCCCCACCTTCTCGGCGATGAGATGATGGCCAATGCGGACATCATCGCCCACGATGCCATCGCCAACCTGTTCTTCAAAGACCTCCCCGAGTCCGAAGGCGAACAGAAGGTCTTCATGGACAAGTTCGACAGCGAGCTGAGCAAAAGAATCTACTTCCGAACCATCAAGAAAGAGGAGCTGCCCGAAGATTGGTCTTACACTCACCCCGAGCGCACCGGCGACCGCATTCTTGTGCTCAAGACCGGCTACTCCTTCACCGACGAAAAATCTGATGATCCGGTCTTTGATCCGATTACCGGATTCTCCGGTTTCGGTTACCCCGTCGAGGAGTCGATCCGGATGTCAGGGCAGATGCTCATTTCCGGGTATCCGAATGCCCCTATCAGCAGCGGGACACTGGATGAGATTGACCAGCTCGGCTTCCACGCCACCGTGGCCAAGCTTCTTGGTATCGAGCCCGCTGCCGGCGCCTCCACAGAAGCACTTCCGGTCGATTGATTCTACCAACTCAGCGTGAACTCCATCCATCGGAAACCAAAGAAGCGTTTCCCTTCTTTGCTCATATCGTGCAGCGCGAGCTTGAAGGTTTAGACGTTGTCCGGCACTTCCGACTTGGCAACCGTTGCAAATCCTATCCCTGCTATCAGCGCTGCAACCCTGAAGCTCGTTCTCATGTCTCGTGCCTACTGAAACTGTTCAGAGCATGATCCAAAGCGCCCTGACAAGGTGATCCTTGTAACGGATTTATGCCTCCACCGGCTTTGACGAAGGCGGTGCCGTCGAGACATCCTCCATCTCGGCCCGAAACCAGATGGCCATTCCCCAGATCAGCAGGCCGATGTTCTCTGCGACTTTGACCGGGTAGTTCAGTTCCTCGTTGCCGCCAAAACAGCCGCAGGTGATGTCGAGTCCCCGCACCCAACCCAGCACCACTGCGCCGGTGAACATCACGAGGGCCCCTACGAGAACGAAAGCCCCCCCACGAGCCCATTTACCGGCCATCACAGCAATCCCGGCCACGATTTCCACCCACGGAATCAACAAAGCCATCGCCGGAGCAATCGGATCGCCAATGATTCGGAAATTCCGAACGTCGTCTGCGAATGAAATCGGATCCTTCAACTTAGCGATGCCACTCCAGATAAAGAGTGCACCGAAACCGAGTCGAAGTATGAGCCAGAAGATTTTCATCAGGAAGATCAGGCTGCACGAAAGATCGAACAACACACACCGAATGCACCACTTTCGACCGGTCTTCAAGCCGCATATTCAGGACCGATTCAGGAAACTGACCGCCAAAAGGACCCCTCCCTTTGGCCCCAATTGCGCTATCGCGACAGGTCCAAGGGTTTCGTATCATGCGAGTCGTGTCCATGCCTTTCAGTGGAGTCCGTGTCCTGAGCGCTTTTCGCCCAGCCGGCGTATTTGCTGCCATCACCCTGAGCCTCAGCGCCTTCGCATCAGAGGAAATTGCGCCCGATCAGCTGGCGTTCTTCGAGACTCACATCCGCCCGGTTCTTATCGAGAGCTGCCAGGATTGTCACGATTCGACCGGAAAAAAGCAGAAAGGCGGCCTCTCCCTGAACACTCCGGCCGGACTGCTCCAGGGAGGTGATTCCGGACCAGCTCTCATTCCTGGGAATCCCGATGAATCGCTCTTCATCGAAGCGATTCGATATCACAACCGGGATCTGCAGATGCCGCCCAAAACTCAACTTTCTTCCGAAAAGATTCAGAGGCTCGAAGAGTGGGTCAAAATGGGCGCCCCTGATCCACGATCCAATGACGATCACGAAGCACCCGCCTCCACCATGCCTTCACTGGAAGAAGGGCGCGGATTCTGGTCGTTTCGAGATTGGAAAAAACCGGAGCTGCCAGCCAATTCAGCCAACGAGACCCATCCTATCGATCGGTTCATTGAAGATGCCATTAGCGAGAAAGGCCTCTCACTGGCTGAGCCAGCCGATGATGCCAGCTGGATTCGACGAGCCACCTACAACTTGATCGGGTTGCCGCCAACGCCGGAGGAAGTTCACGCCTTTGTCTCATCCAAGTCCCCCTCGAAATACAGTGACACCATTTCCCGTCTCCTCGAATCTCCCCAATATGGCGTTCGCTGGGGTCGCCACTGGCTCGATGTGGCCCGCTACGCCGACTCCAACGGGCTCGACGAAAACCTCGCCTTCGGTAATGCGTGGCGCTACCGGGACTATGTCATCGACGCCTTCAATGAGGACAAACCCTTTAATCAGTTCCTCATCGAACAAGTCGCCGGCGACCTTGTCGCTGATCCCACAGAAGAAACCATCATCGCCACTGGCTTCCTTGCGCTGGGAGCTCGTGTCCTCGCTGAGAAGGATCTCGAGAAGCGCGACATGGACGTAATTGATGAGCAAATCGATACGACCGGAAAAGCGTTTCTCGGAATGACTCTGGGTTGCGCCCGCTGTCACGATCACAAGTTCGACCCCATTACCCAGGCCGATTACTACAGCCTCGCGGCGATCTTCAAGAGCTCTAACAATTTCGCCGAATCCAAGACCGGTGCTATCAGCCACTGGTTTGAGCACTCATTCACTCGCGAAGAACAGGAGGGGTCTCTCAAGGAATGGGACGACCGCATCGCCGCGGCCAAGAAAGAGACGCGAGATTTCAAGAATCAAACAACCGTCCGCCTCCGCGGAGAAGCTCGTGAAAAAGCAGCCGATTATCTCGTCGCCGCCACAAAGATTTCCCTCGATGACACACTCGAATCGGTTGCCAGGGTTGCAGAACCCGCTGATCTCCATCCCCGCATTCTTTATCACAGCCGGCGCCATCTCGAAGTAAACCCGGACGATCTTGCCTTCGCGAAGTGGAATGAATTCGAGGCAGGATCGGACAACGATGAAGACCTTCGCTCCTTCTATCATTCGATGTTTCAGGCGGCGGTGAAATACGAGAAAGCCAAAAAGGCGAAGGACGCAGATCTCTCCGGATTCCCTGAAGGCATCGACGACTACCACGCTGCCCTTTACGACAACTCAGGCTTTCTGGCAGTTCCCGTCAAACCGGCACACGCCTTTTCCGCCACCGATCTGGCGGACTATGAGAAACTGGAGATGGACGCCCGACTCCTCGAAAGTGAGGCTCCCGATCATCCCGCAGCAATGGGCATCGCCGACGCTGATGAGATCGTTGCCGAAATCCCTATTCACATCCGCGGCAGCCACCTCAACCTCGGCAACTCTGTAGCGAGGGCGATTCCCGCCGTCTTCCACGGCGAACAACCCGAATTTCCCGAGGACTCCAGCGGCCGCCTTGAACTGGCCCATTGGATGGCTGATCCTGACAATCCTCTCACCGCTCGCGTCATCGTGAATCGGGTCTGGCGCTGGCACTTCGGCAAGGGCCTCGTCGAAACGACAGAGAATTTTGGTTTTCTCGGAGATCAACCCAGTCACCCGGAGCTACTTGACTGGCTGGCGGCCTGGTTTGTGGAAAACGACTGGAGCATCAAGAAGCTCAACCAGCTCATCATGACTTCAGATACCTATCGTCTCTCCACCACTCCTCCGTCGGGAGCGTGGACAACGATCGATCCGGAAAACGAACTCCTCTCTTTTTTCCCTACGAACCGGCTCGATGCCGAATCGATTCGCGACTCAATCCTCTTCATCTCAGGTCGTCTTGATGAAGAAATGGGAGGAAAGACAATTCCCCTTCGAAACCGCCAGATGGTGTTCAATCACACCTCCCAAGACTTCACCCGCTACGACTCTCCCCGCCGCACCGCCTACCTGCCCGTCGTCAGGAATCATGTCTACGACTGGCTGCATCTCTTTGATTATCCGGATCCAACCACCCCGACCGGGAACCGTCACACCACGGTGATCGCGCCGCAGGCGCTCCTGTTCATGAATTCCCCGCTCGCCCTTGAGAGCTCGGCCGCCTTTGCCCAACAGTTGCAAGGGCTCGACGACGTTGAAGCCGGCATTGAGCAGGCCTGGCTCATGGTCTACAGCCGGAAGCCCTCTTCCGATGAAGTGGAGCAATCGCGCAACTTCATCGAATCCCGGGAAGATCCGGCGGCAGGCTGGGCCCAGTTTTGCCAGGCACTCTTCTCCTCAAACGAATTCAGCTACCTCCAGTGAACCCGACCCTCCATCGACGCCAAATGCTCGGAACCGCTGCTCTCGGATTCGGCCAACTTGCGTTTCACTCCCTGCTCGGCTCGGAGACCATAGCCTCAGCTGCCCCTCACCACAGGCCGCGAGCCAAACGGGTGATTTTTCTCTTCATGAAGGGCGGGCCGTCCCACGTCGATACGTTCGACCCCAAACCACTGTTGGACCGGGACCACGGCAAACCCCTGCCTTTCGACCTCCCGCGCGTCACTTTCGCCAAGCAGGGCAACCTGCTAAAATCCCCGTGGCGCTTCAATCAATACGGAGAGAGCGGGCTCCCCGTAAGCGACCTGTTCCCTCATGTCGCCACCTGCATCGACGATCTCTGCATCCTCCGAAGCGTTTATGGAACCAACCCGGCCCATGGAGGCGCTGTTCTCAAGCTTCACACCGGCAGCGACACCTTCGTCCGTCCCAGCCTGGGCGCCTGGACGGTCTACGGACTCGGCACGGAAAACGAGAATCTGCCTGCGTTTATCACGATCTGCCCCACCCTGGCCCATGGCGGCGTTAACAACTGGGGCGCTGCCTTCCTGCCTCAACACTGCCAGGGAACACCGATGGGCACCGCCAGCACGCCGGCCTCTGCCGCGAAGGTCCATCATATCGAGAACCCACACCTAAGCCCGTCCCAGCAGCGCTCACAGCTCGATTTCCTGGCTTCGCTCAATCGCAACAGCGCCCTCCGGAGCCCCCATGTTGATGCCCTCAACTCGCGCCTCGAATCCTTCGAGCTCGCCTACCGCATGCAGACGGCCATGCCCGATGCCCAGGATCTCGCAGGAGAAACACCGGCAACCCGCCGCCTCTATGGCCTCGATGACCCCGTCACTTCCGATTTCGGCCGGCAGTGCCTCATGGCGCGGCGCTTCTGTGAACGCGGCGTCCGCTTTGTCCAGGTGACACACAGTGATTCCGAGGTTCAGTGGGATCAGCACGGCAATCTCTACCAGGGACACTCCAAGAACGCCGCCGAAGTTGACAAACCCATCGCCGGGCTGCTCAAGGATCTCAAATCCCGCGGCATGCTGGAAGATACTCTCGTGATCTGGGGCGGAGAGTTCGGCCGAACACCGACCGCCCAGGGGACCAACGGAAGGGACCACAATCCCCATGGATTCACCGTATGGATGGCTGGAGGCGGTGTTAAAGGCGGAATAGCCTATGGAGCAACGGATGACTACGGTTATTACGCCGAAAGAGATAAAATGCACGTCCACGACCTGCATGCCACTATCTTACATCTTTTGGGAATCAATCACGAAGCTCTGACTTACCGCCATGCGGGCCGAGACTTCCGCCTCACCGACGTCGAAGGCACGGTCGCTGACGCCATCTTGTCCTGAAATCGTCCAAAATTGAGCCTAATCAGGGCTCAAGAGTCGTATTATTTGGCTTGGAACGTGCTGTAATTTGCCATTTGGCAAAGCTGCGCTATATCTCACCCCCTTCCAAATTATGGCTACCTCACTTCCCGAGATTTCCAAAGACGCTCCTTTCACGGCTGAACAGCGCGAATGGCTCCAGTCCTACATGACTGAATTTGCCAAGCGAGTCACCGGCGCAACCGCTGCTCCGGCGGCTTCCGGCCCGGTCAAACCTCGTGCTCTTTTCCTCGTTGGCAGCCAGAGCGGCAACGCTCAGGCACTCGCAGAGGGCTTTGTTGAGGTGATGAACGGCGACGGTTGGGCGGCTGAGGCTCTCGATATGGAGAAGCACGCCTCTGTGGACCTTTCCGCAGAAAAGCTCATTCTCATCGTCACCAGCACCTGGGGCGAAGGCGATCCGCCGGACAACGCCGAAGATTTCTGGGCCAAGTTCTCATCCGACGAGCAAGCCCGCCTCGAGGGAGCCAAATTCTCCGTTCTCGCCCTCGGCGACACCAATTACGCCGACTTCTGCGAGATGGGTAAGCTTTTCGACGCCCGCCTCGAGGAACTGGGAGCCGAGCGCATTGCTCCCCGTGTCGACTGTGACGTGGACTACGAGGACCCCGCTGAAGAGTGGTTTCGCGTGGTCACTTCCAAGCTGGACGAAATTGGTAAGGACCATTTCGCCGTCGCAACCGGTGGCGGCGCAGCAGCCTCGGAAGAGCCTGCTGAAGCCATCCCCTACGGCAAAAAGAATCCGTTCCCGGCTCCGATGAAGTTTCGCGAGAAGCTGAACCTGGAGCCTTCGCCGCGCGACACCCGCCACATCGAGCTCATCCTCGAAGGATCCGACCTCGAATACGAAGTCGGTGATGCCGTGGCGACCTACCCGCGCAACGACAAGGCGCTGGTCGATGAAATTCTCAACGCGCTGCCGTTCAATACCTCCGTTTCCGTGGAAGCCCATGACGGCCGCAAGCTGCCGCTGCGCGACGCTCTGATCGAGTGCTACGATATTCGGACGGTGACCAAGGCGATCCTCAAGAAGTGGGAGCCCTTTACCTGCCACCCTTACCTCCGCGCCGTGATCGAAGATGACGCCACCGTCAGCTCAATCGTTGACGGCATTGAGATCATCGACCTCATTTACGAGTTCCCGGCTGATTTCAAGAGCGGTCAGGAGTTCATCGGCCTGCTCCGCAAGCTGACTCCGCGCCTCTACTCCATTGCTTCCAGCCCGAAGAAGCACCCCGGTGAGGTTCACCTCACGGTTGCCAAGGTGGTCTACGAATCCAAGGGACGTGTCCGCAAGGGCGTCTGCTCCAGCTTCCTCTGCGAAGGCATGGGCGAAGATGAAACGGTTCGCGTTTTCATGCAGCCGACCAAGCACTTCAAGCTGCCCACTGACCTGAGCAAAGATGTCATTATGGTCGGCCCTGGCACGGGTATCGCCCCTTTCCGCGCGTTCCTCGAAGAGCGCCAGATCACCAAGGCGGAGGGCCGCAACTGGCTCTTCTTCGGCAATCCGCACGAAGCCACGGACTACTTCTACAAGGAAGAGTTCGACGCCATGCAGGAGGAGGGAGTTCTTACCAAGATTGATCTCGCCTGGTCCCGCGATCAGGAGTTCAAGATCTACGTCCAGGACAAGATTCGCGACAACGCCGAGGAGCTCTGGAAGTGGCTTGAAGGTGGTGCTCACTTCTATGTTTGCGGTGACGCCAAATACATGGCCGTCGATGTCGAGAAGGAGCTGCTCGCCCTGATCCAGAAATACGGCAAGGTCGACGAAGAAGGCGCCCAGGCTTACCTCAAGCAGCTCAAGGACGACCATCGCTATCAGCGTGACGTCTACTAGGCTTGCATCGGGAGACGCTGAATCGTAAAGATACTTCGTCTCCCATGCCTCCGCTTATCACTCTCACCACCGATCTCGGCGAACAGGAACCGTTCGCCGCCAGCATCAAGGGCGCGCTGCTTTCGCTTTGCCCCGGAGTCAACCTGGTTGACCTGAGCCACCAGGTCTCTCCTCACAATGTGACCGAGGCAGCCCTGTTCGTAATTGGCGCTGTTCCTCATTTTCCCGCAGGGACGGTCCATCTCATCAACGTCGCCCCCGGTCCTCAACCCGTGATTGTGAAGGCCGGTGACCAAGTGCTTGTTTGCCCTGACAACGGCATACTCACCTTGCTGGAAGAACATTTTCCCATCGACGAAGCATTGGCCCTGCCTGTTCCCGAATCGGTATCCTGCGGCAACGCCCAGACCTTTTTTGGCCGGGAAGTCCTCGCCCCGGCCGCAGCCGCCATTGCCGCCGGTAAATCTCTCGCCGAAGTTGGCGGAGATGCAATCGCACTTCAGCGCCTCGACTGGCCCAAACCGCAGCAAGCCGGTTCTCGAAAGATCGAGGGGCGGATCATGCACATAGACCGCTTCGGCAACCTGATAACTAACATCCATCAAAACCTTCTCGAGTCAGCAGCGATCGAGAGAATCGCACTGAACAACATCAGCATTCGGAACCTCTCTTGCAGCTATTCCGATGTCGAACCCGGCCACCCCATCGCTCTCTTCGGCCATTCGGGCTATCTTGAAGTCGCCTACAACGGAGAGAAAGCCAGTGAGCGACTCGGTGTCGAAACCGGAATTCTCATCAGCGTTTTTCTCGAGAAGTAGTTTACCCGGCCCCGGCCCGCCTGAACTGCGGCCAACCGTTCAAGGCGACCACTACGATTGCGATCCAGACTGCTGGCATCCACTCGGGCCACATCCGGTTGACCCATCCGGCGACACACACCAGGTGCCCCACCACCAGGAAAGCGTAGGCAAGCGCACAGATGTTTCCACGAGTCATCACCATGAGACCGGCGATTACCGCCGCCCAGCCCAACGCCCCGACCATGGCCATCGCAGGATGAATCCCCAGCACCCAGACCACCAGCGGATTAAAATCTACGGCGAGAGCGTAATCACCCGCCCAATACCCTGACGGCTGCACCAACAAGGTCACCACGATATCCAACCACCCGAGGAGCAAGGGCAGCCAGATCAAGGGTAGAAACTCACTCCACCCCGAGAGCCTTGACGCGCTCGGCCACCGGCGGGTGACTGTAATTGAGAAACACATAAAACGGATGTGGCGTCAGGTTGCTGAGATTGTCTTTGCTCAACTTGCGAAGCGCGTCTGCCATGGCTCCGGGATTGCCTGTCACCTCAGCCGCGTAAGCGTCTGCTTCGAACTCGTGTTTACGGCTCAACAGGCTACCGCCAATCGACAGGAGATCATTGACCGGACTCATCAGGATACCGAACAGGATCAGACTCACATAAACTGAAGTCTCCTTCACACCGAAAGCGTCAAACAACGCCCGGTTCTCCATCATCATTCCCAGAAGAAAGAACATCGCTCCGGTCGTGACCACGCCAATAATCATCGACTTCACGATATGGCGGCGCTTGTAGTGCCCGATCTCATGCGCGAGGACGCCGACGAGTTCAGGAACCGTGTGATTCTCGATCAGGGTATCGAAAAGAGCGATCCGCTTGTTGTTCCCAAAGCCCGTAAAAAAGGCATTCGATTTCGAGGAGCGCTTGGACCCGTCCATCACAAAGACTTCCTTGAGCGGGAAATCACACTTCTCCGCCATCGCATGAATCTCTGTTTTCAGCTCCCCTTCGTCGAGAGGTTCAAACTTGTTGAATAGCGGCATGATCCAGGTGGGAGCGACATAGGTAAGCGCCAGGGAAAACACGGTCACCAGTCCCCAACCCCAGATCCATGCCATGGGCACGGATTGAAAAATCCAGAGAAGCGCCGCGAGCAATGGCAGCCCTATCAAAGCGCCAAGGACCAATCCCTTGAGCTGATCCAGCACCCAGGTTCCGAAGGTCGTGCGATTGAATCCAAACTTCTCCTCAATCACAAAGGTGGAATAAAGGTTAAAAGGCAAGTCGATCACATGATGCGCCAACATCAAGGCCACCACAAAAATAAGGCCGGAAACAATAGGACCGTATCCGAGAGCTCTGACCTGTTCATCGAGCCAGCCGAATCCCCCCAGCCACCAGAAAACGAAAAGCAAAACGAGCGAAAAGATCCCTTCACCAATTCCGAATACCGCACGGACCCGGGTGTATTCCTGAGACTGCTCATAGGCCTCCTCGTCGACAAACCCCTCGAAAGTCGCAGGAATCTCGCCGCTAAGGGCTTTCAAGTTAAGCAGGGTGGCAAAAAGGTCGAGCTTCCACATCAGGAAGAGCCCCAACACGATTGCGATAAACCAGGCGTTGTACTCCATCGCCCTCGACGTAACCGATGCCTCCCCGGGCGGCAACCGCTTTTACCCCGCTAAAGGGGGCACGCAGATCCGACCGGATTCATTCTGACTTTTTCGCTTCCTCCGCTAATTGTCGGGCCTCCTCCGCCGCATCGGAAAGCTCCTGCTCCAGTTTGTTCATCCGCTGCCGGTGTTCCTGCCGGATAGCGATGAGATCGTAAACCGCCAGCAACAGCACAAACCCCACGAGAAAGAAGCAGGCAATCCAGTAGATAGCGAACCAGAAGGGACTCTGGCTCAAGACTGTCGTCAGTGGCGCAGCACCAAGAAAGACCATCAACAGCGTCACCAGGGTCAACCCGAAGAGCAGATTGCGGCGGTAGGGACGATGCCGAATAATCACCCACCCTGCCGCGAGCCCCAGCGCAACTCCATCGCCACTTTTCTGGCCTTCCTGTTCCGTTTTGTCGTTCACCATTCTATCCAAGCATACGAGCGGCAGAGCATTCAACGTCCAACTTTGCACTTTCTGAAGGCAAGGATCCACCCTTTTGCCTTTTTCCATTCCCCAATTGCCTTACACTGACCTCATGCCTCGCCAGAGACTCAATGTCCTGAAAACCTACAAACTCTATATCGGAGGAAAGTTCCCCCGCACGGAGAGCGGAAGATACATGACTGCGACCAACGCTACCAACGGATCCCATCTCGCACATTACTGCCACGCGTCACGCAAAGACCTGCGCGACGCCGTCGTGGCCGCCCGTTCAGCTTTCCCGGGCTGGAGCAAATCAACGGCCTATCTCAAGGGACAGATCCTCTATCGCGCCGCTGAAATGATTGAGAGTCGCTCCGACAGCTTTGTCGAAGAACTTGTAGCTGTCACCGGAGCCACTAAAGCCGCAGCCAGTCGGGAGGTCGAGGCTACCATTGACCGGCTGGTTTACTTTGCCGGCTGGTCCGATAAGTACTCCCAGGTTTTCAGCGCGGTGAATCCGGTAGCGAGCTCTCACTTCAACTTCTCTTCCCCGGAACCGACCGGCGTTGTGGGCATCGTCTCACCAGACAGCCCCGGCCTTCTCGGAATGGTTTCCCTGTTTGCACCCGCCATTCTCTCCGGCAACACTGCAGTCGTCATTGCGTCCGAAACGGCTCCGCTCCCCGCCATCACCCTGGCTGAAGCACTGGCGACCTCCGACCTGCCCGGCGGCGTGGTGAATCTCCTCACCGGCATCCGCAGCGAACTGGCTCCATGGCTCGCCAGCCACATGGATGTGAATGCCATCGTCGACGGGTCCGGAGATAAAACCGTCTTTGAAACCCTTCAGTCCGGTGCCGCGGACAATCTCAAGCGGGTCCACGATCATTCCCTGCCCTCAGCCGAAGCCTGGTTCGAAGAGGCGGCGCAAGATCCTTATCGCATTCTCGACACCACCGAGACCAAGACGGCCTGGCATCCCATCGGCGTTTGACCCTTCCTGAATAGTGAAACAAGCCCTGCTCATCGTTCTCGATTCGGTCGGCATCGGGCACGCCCCGGACGCCGCCGATTTCGGTGATCACGGTGCCAATACCGTAGGGCATATTCGCGAGACGGTTGAAGACCTGCATCTTCCCCATTTAGACGGAGCCGGTCTCGCCGCCTGTGAACTGATAGCGGCAGGTGAAACATTCTCCGGCTCCACCTCACTTTCCTGCGGAGCCCTGACCGAACAATCGGCGGGTAAGGACACCACCACCGGTCACTGGGAAATTGCAGGCGCACCGATTCTCGAACCCTTCGCAACCTTTGAGCACTTCCCCGCCCCTCTTGTCGAGGAAATGGAACGCATGGCGGGCGTGTCTTTTATTGGAAACTACGCCCGGTCCGGAACCGTCATCCTCGAAGAATTGGGAGAAGAACACTGCCGCACCGCCAGGCCGATTCTCTACACCAGTGCCGACTCCGTCATTCAGATCGCCGCCCACGAAGAGGTCATTCCTCTCGAAACCCTCTACGACATCTGTCGCACCTGCCGCACCATTGCTGACCGCGAACGCATCGGACGCGTCATCGCCCGTCCTTTTCTTGGCTCGCCCGGAAACTTCACACGTACCGCGAACCGCCACGACTTTTCCATGGTCCCACCGGAAACGGTGTTGAATCGACTGTCTGACAACGACGTCGAAACAGTTGGGGTCGGCAAGATCAGTGACATCTTCGCCGGAAGCGGCATCAATCAGTCTCATCCCACCCGCAGCAATGCCGAAGGCTGCGCAACGATGGACAAACTCCTGGCAGAACAACCATCAACACCCCGTCTCATTTTCTCAAACCTTGTCGACTTCGATATGCTCTACGGGCATCGGCGCGATCCGGTTGGCTACGCCAATGCCCTCCGGGAATTTGATCATTGGCTCGGTACCCTGATTCCAAGACTCAATGATGATCTTCTCGTGATAATCACGGCCGATCACGGGAACGATCCGACCTGGCATGGCACTGACCACACGCGTGAGCGAGTCCCGCTCCTGGCACACCTTCCAGGCGTTTCGAAGGATCCTGATCTCCGCGACAGTTTCGCGGACATTTCCGCAACCTTGTCAGGTTGGTTTGGCACTGATCATCAAGGGCTCACGGGAAAAAGTTTTATCTGATTCAGCACGCTGCAAAACCTCTCCCTCTCCTGAATACAGATCACCAAATCCCTCTCACTCACTGAGCCATATGAGCTTAACGAATTGGTTTCGAATGCAACCAAACTGCCCCTTTTCCGCCCACTCGAAAATGTTTCAGCTTCATGAACCTTTTTCCTAGTCACGGGCTTGAAATCTGGGACAATCGAGAGAAAGATCTCCTCCACCAAATCCCCCGATCCAATGGCAGAACAAGCTCCAGATACTCTGCTGGCCAATTCCTCTCTTTATCAGGAATTCCTGGCCGAGCGCGACGAGATTCATCGTCACAAATGGCTCAAAAGCGAAGAAGCTGGCCATGATGTCGGATTCGAAACTGCCCTGGTTGACTGGACTCTCAACCACCGCACCCGCTGGAAGAAGGAATATCACAAGTCCCTGAAGGGCGCCTGACATTCCTACCTCTATCCAATCGGACGTGGACGCTCATATCCGTAGCGCCCTCCGTAGTGAATCGCTTCGTGCCTCGCCTGCACCATGCTCGGATTGATGTATTCCGGTAGTTCGAGGAAATGCTGAATCGCTATCCGGATTTGATTTCCCGCTTCCAGGTGACTGATTACTCTGGTGCCAAAGGCGGGAATCACGAGTGAGGAGATTCTGGCGTTTTCCTTTTCATTACTCTCCTCCCCCCTTCACTGCTGCGGGTTACGATGATGAAACGGTCGATCATGAATCCGGCCTTGAGCTTATCAAGGCCGGCCTCAGTCGCACGAGCAATGGAATGCGATGTACGCAAAAAGGAGCGGCCTGCCCGACCGCTCCTTTTCGAATGCTTCACCAAGGGAGTAGTGACAGCAAAAATGTAATCCCAGCCGCTCAGTTCTTTGCGAGCTCCGGGGAGGATGGCTCCGCCGGATCCGCAGTAGTATCACCATCGGCCTTGAGCGCCCGCGAAATCGCATAAGCGCCCCCCAGTAGTTCGTGAGCCCTGCCATACTCAGAATCCACTGAAGGAAAGTTTCCAAGGAACTCGCTCGCAGCTGCGAATTCGCCTCTGCTGATCATGTATTGGACGTCAGCGACCACCGTTTCGGAAACCAGTTCCTGTACGGAAGGAACAACCGGCTTAAGCTCTTTGGCGAGTTCAAAAGCGCCCTTGTAATCACCGGAACGATAAACACTCATGGCGAGCCCTTCGGCAGCGAGAAGATTGCGCGGGTCCTGACCGAGAACCGTGAGAAAGCCTTCCTTAGCCGCTTCCCACTGGCGGGCATCGAACTGCTTCCAGGCCTCCGAAAGCGCCCCTTCAACTTCTGTGCCACGCTTCGTCGCGGCGACTGCATTCGCACCCGGAGCAATGGCAACCTGCTTGGCTTCAAGCGGACGGAAAGTTCTGACCTTCTGACCGGCGTTCGCTTTGCAGAGGGAAATCACGGCGACGATAAAAAGGAGGATAAGTGTAAAAAGTTTGCGCTTCATAAAGGGGTGATTGCTGAATCTTTTTAAAATTTATCGCACCCAACTCATTAAATCAATCAAATATTATATTTTTCTTAATTATTTTTCTCACGAATGCAAAAATGCCATTGCTCAGTTGGGTGGCCGGCCCCCACTTTTACGAGCCAGTCAGGGTTGAGACGAACAGCTCACACCCCTGATGCACCTTCATGAGTCTCCTGATCCCCAATTGCCCTTCGCGCGGCAGCGCGTGGAGGGCCACGCTCCTGCGTGGCCGCAGGACGACTTTCAACTTCGCTCGGCTAAAACTTACCAACCGAGCCCCCACAAGGAGATCACAAACAAATAGCGTTCTGCCTCAGCCTCCTGCCCTGCTCACAAGCCCGGTCACGCAAGAACGTGCCCCTCCATGCCTTCGGAATCGAGGTATCGCGCCCGGCCTATTGATTATCGGCCTCGATCAACCGAGTGATCTCGAGCGCCACATCGAGTGCGTCGGCACCCTGTTGCCCGCTCACCTTGGGCGTTTCTCCCTTGGCCGCGCATTCCACGAAGGCCGCCAACTCGCACTTGAGCGGTTCATCCTTCTCCACCTCGACTTGCTCACGACCAATCTCCATGCCGTCTTTGCGATAGATCCAGCCACTCTGATCCTGGTAATCCAGGGAGAGATAAGCATCGCTCTGAAACACCCGGATCTTGCGCATCCGTTCCGGGCTGATTCGGCTGGCCGTGATATTGGCCACACAGCCGTTTTCAAATCGAATACGGGCGTTGGCAATGTCTTCGCGACGAGTCAGCACCGGAATGCCCACCGCATCGACCGAAGCGACCGGTGAGTTCACCAGGTGAAGCACAATTTCCAGATCGTGAATCATCAGGTCCAGCACCACTCCGATATCGAGGCTGCGCTGGGGAAATGGAGACAATCGATGGCATTCAATAAACTTAGGATGATCGAGACGCTCCTCGAGCTGGCTCATCACAGGGTTGAATCGCTCGATATGACCGACCTGGAGAACCAGACCCTTCTCGTGGGCCAGGTCGATGATCGCCTTGGCATCGTCGACTGAATCCGAAATCGGCTTTTCGACAAGGACATGCTTGCCGGCATTCAAGAGTTGGGTCGCAATATCGCGGTGAGTCACCGTCGGCGTGGAAACTGAAGCCGCATCAACCTCGTTGACCAGCTCATCGAGGCTGGCGAATGCCTTGGTCCCGAACTCTGAGGCAACAGAAGCAGCGTGCTCAGTATTGGCATCATAGATGCCCACGAGATTGGATGAATCCAGCTCCGCGTAGATCCGCGCGTGGTTTCTTCCGATGGCCCCGACTCCGATGACACCTGTTTTGACGCTCATGGTCCCTTGCTATGGCAGCATCTCAGTCGCTCGGCAACCCCGATTCGTCGAAATCTTACTCAGCGCCGTCAACTGACCACGCCGCGACCGTCACTCCATGCTGACCGCACAGCCGGACGACTTCCTCTTTGCCCAACAACAGGGTGCAGCCGGCCTCGACAATGATGGCGTTCACACCAGCTTCGGCAGCGGTTTCAATGGTTGCGGGACCAACTACCGGCACATCAAACCTGAAGTCCTGATTCGGCTTAGATACTTTCACCATCATCGCCTCACCTTTACCGAGGCTGCCTCCACGCTTGATCGCTTCGTTGGTTCCTTCGAAAGCCTCTACCGCCAGGACCGTGCCCTTCTTGACGACCACGGTCTGGCCAATGTCGAGCCGACTCGTTTCCTTGGCGATACGGAAACCGTAAGCTGCGTCCTCTTCCTGCCGTTCAGAAAGCCCAGGGCCACAAACGTGCCCGGGCTCGGGCAGGAGGTCATCAAGGTAGGTGGTGGCGGAAATCAATTCGATACCGTCCTTTGCGAGTTCTTCCCCAATGGCTCCGAAAAGGCTCTCGGCATTCCGCTCTTTGACCCGTCCCAGCATTTTTAAGGTCCTCAGGTCCGGGCGCAGATCGAAAAGATTCTTCGGAGCAATCTGACCCACCATGACAGCCTTCTCCACGTTCTGCGCTTTGAAGAACTTGATCATCTTCCCGAGCTGACCGACACGGAACCAATCCACGGAATCAACCAGTTCCTTGATGTGAGGTTCGGTCTCGTTTTGGAAGGCAGCAACCACGATATTGCCGACCCCGGCCTTACGGGCGGCCCGGGCAAACGTCTCCGGATAGATCCCGTTTCCGGCAATCATTCCTACGGTCGAGAGTATCTCAGAATCACTCATGTCAGGTCGAAGTTGCGGCGTTGGCGCGATCAATCACAGCGATCACGATCGCCACGGTGAGAATGACAGTGCCAGTCACCCTCCAGAGAAAGGCGCCGCCCTGCTCGCGGTGCTCACTGTTTCCCAATTTTGAGCCAAAAACAACCACGAGCAGAATGACCCACAAGCCCCGCGAAGCATAGACCACATTTACCCCGGTAGCGTCGTCGAAAAATCCAAGCGCTACTCCAATAGCGATAGCCTGCAGACCAATCAAAACAGCTCCACCCCACGCCCACTTGCGCTGTGGTTTCCCCAGCTTCATCGAAGGCCGCCCCTGCAACAGCCACATGATGAAGGAGAGAACACTGACAAGAACAGACCCAACCGTCAGGAAAGTCATGGCGCCAAAGTCCTCCGCCCACCAGTTGACCAGCACGTCGCAGAACCCAAACATCGCGGCACTGGCGAGGGTCACACCTATGGTAAACAGAAAGTGGTGACCGTGTTTGAAGTCCGCCACGCTCATGACAAGAATTCCCACCGGCGTCAGGATAGCCGCCAGCCAGAGAGCCGAGCTCGGAGAGCGCCCTGTCAAAAGCACCAGGCCGATCGCAACGAAAACGACCTTGGTTCCCATGATCGGGGTCACCAGCGAAACGTCGCCCCGCTTGATGGCGACAAATGTCAGCCAGTTCCCGGCGAAGAACATGGTGCCCATGATGAGCGGCCGCCAGACTTCGGACCAATCCACCAAGGTGTCTTCAAAGAGGAGCAGAGGCAGGAAGACCAACCCGACGACAAGGTTCGTCAGGTGAAAGGATTGATCCATGGTGACCCCGTCCTTCAGGGCGCGCTTCACCACGATGGATCCGAGGGAATAGATGACCGCAGCGGCCAGGGGCAATAATAGGTAATACGGCACGACTGGAATTACTGGTCCCCTTCGATCAAGGAAGCGGTCGCCATCGCTCTCCAGTCGTCACGGGAAGGATCGGGAGCATCTTCACCCTGGGCCTGGGAAACATTGTCTTCGACCGACTGCTGGACCTCGCGCTCCAGTTCGCTGAGGAATTCTTCAGTCGCCCAACCCTCGGAAAGGATTTGTTCGCGAGCCACCGGAATGCAATCCCGCCCGTAGCGCCCGGCCTTAACCGAGTCGGGAACATAGCTGGCATCGTCGTGTTCACCGTGCCCGGAAAGACGCAGCAGTTTTCCGACCACCAGTTGAGGACCTTTCCCGGCCCTCGCTTCATCAATGGCCGTGCGAAACGTGGCCAGACACTCAGAAAGGTTCGTCCCGTCGATGGAATATCCCTTCACTCCGTAACCGACAGCGCGATCGACGAGATCTTCGCAGGCATACTGGCGATCCGTCGGCGTCGAATAGGCAAACTGGTTGTCCGCCACCGCGACGACGAGCGGCAGATTTTCCACCGCCGCCTGGTTCAGCCCCTCGTGAAAGGCGCCGGTCGAGGTCGCTCCGTCACCGGCAGTAACGCCTCCGACAAATCCTGATTCGCCACGGAAACGTTTTCCGATGAGCATCCCGTTCACCACGGAAACGGAAGCTCCGAGGTGACTGATCATTGCCGGCATCCCTTCGGAAGGGCGTCCCCGGTGAATGTTTCCATCCCGTCCGTGCATCGGACCTTCAACCGAGCCGAGGTAGGTTCGTGCCGCATCAATCAAATCCTCTCCGTAGGCCATCCGACCTCCCTGGTCGCGAATGAGACCACCGAAGATATCGCCCCTGGATCTCTCCAGCTGCATGCCGAGAGAAACACTGAAGGCCTCCTGACCGCGTCCAAGGTAAACTCCTCCGACAACCTTGCCGGCACGAAAAAGCGCACCGATCTTGTCCTCAAAGGTTCGAGCCAGGAACATCCATCGATAGGCATCGACGAAAGTGGCACCATTGATCGCGGTTTGTTGCTCGGGTTGAAAATCGCGGGCGGACATGAATTTGCTACATTTTCAGCGCAGCGCCCCGCATCGCAACGAATTTCTTGTCTCTTCCTCAGTCAGTTACGGGGTAAATAGGGGTTAGCGAAATCTTTCACATGACAGGCGCAGCAACGGTTGTACGTATTTTGTGAACCTTAAGCACCTTTTAAGCTCATTCCCGACTCCGCTATGCAAGCCATTGATTCCCATCAAAGGGCCAAAATCGCCAAGCTGGCCTACTTCTTTTACCAGGAACGCATTCAGAAAGGCCTTCCCGGCAACGAACTCCAGGACTGGCAAAGGGCCGAGCGCACCGCACTTGAAGAGACGGAAGCGCAAGCTCCTGCCGCTGATGCCGCTCCTGTCACTGATATTAAGGGAATTGGCCCGAAGGTGGCTTCCGAACTCGCCGCCTACGGTGTGACGACCGTCGAACAGCTCGCGCAATGGACACTCGCCGACTTCGGCGAAAAACTGCCCCGCCTCACGGCCCGTGCCCGAGGCGGCAACTGGATTGAGCAGGCGGCAAAGCTGACCCGCGGCTAAAGCTCTCGTCATCCATTAACACTTGATCAGCATTTCCGCTGGCTCCGTCCATATTCCTCTGTAAGGAATTAGGCGATGAAACTTGGTGTAATCGGCTGTGGCAAAATGGGTAGCGCCCTCGTGGGTGGAATTCTCAAAGCAAACCTCTGTTCTCCCGACGACGTCACTGTCTTCGATGCTTATCCCGAAGCCGCCCGAGGGATGAGTGAATCCCTCGGGGTCTCCGTGGCTGGCTCCAATGCCGAGGTCGTCGATGCTTCTGAGGTTGTCCTTCTCTGCGTGAAGCCCCAGGGGTTCGCCGAAATGCTCGAGCAGATCGGCAACAGCGAAGACCGACTGCTTATCTCGATTGCGGCGGGAGTCCAGATCGAAACCATCGAAGCCGGGGTGAATCAGAAGCACCGCGTCATTCGTGTGATGCCGAATACTCCGTCCCTCGTTGCCCGCGGCGCTTCCGCTTTTGCTCTCGGATCCTCGGCGACTGAAGCAGACGGCGCTTTGACCGAATCCCTTCTCAAGGCCGTCGGCTACGCTTGCCAGGTCGAAGAATCCGATCTTGATGCCGTCACAGCAGTCAGCGGAAGCGGTCCTGCTTACATTTTCCTGATGATCGAGGCCCTCATTGCCGGAGGAATCGAACAGGGACTCTCTCCCGAAATTGCCCGGGATCTGGCTGTCCACACAGTTTCGGGTGCCGCCGAGCTTGTGCTCCAAACCGGAGACGACCCCGCGCAGCTCCGCGAGAACGTGACGAGCCCGAACGGCACCACCTTCGCCGCGCTAGAGTCTTTCCGCTCGGACGATTTCGAGACCATTGTAAAACGGGCTGTCAAAGCAGCATCGGACCGGTCCAAGGAGCTGGGCGCCAGCTGAGCACACCATTGCCACCATATCGTCACTTTCCATTCCCCGTCCCCTACCAAACCATTCCCCCCTATGAGCGAAGTAAGAGAACTCTACGAAGCCAATGGCCAAGGCCATGTATTTGCCTTCTATGACAGCCTTAGCGACGACGAAAAAGCCTCACTCGAGGAACAGGCTGCCGCTATTGATCTCGACGAAATTGCCGAACTCACCGCCACGCTGATCCAGGGCGACAACCACGAGAACGCCAAGATCTCTGATACCATCGAGCCGGCCGACTACATCCCTCTTCCGAAGAACGAGGGCGGCGACCCGACCCAATGGATTGAGGCTCGAGCCAAAGGTGAAGCCGCACTGCGAGCCGGCCGCGTCGCTGCATTCACTGTCGCAGGAGGTCAGGGAACGCGCCTCGGGTATGACGGACCCAAGGGCACCTTCGGCGTAACTCCGGTTCTCAAGAAATCACTCTTCCAGGTCTTTGCGGAAAAGATCCTCGCTTCATCGCAGATCTTTGGCCGCCCGATCCCGTGGTATATCATGACCTCGCAGATCAACCACGAAGCAACGGAGGCCTTCTTTGAGGAAAACGATTACTTCGGGCTCCCTTCGGACCGCGTTCACTTCTTCAGCCAGGGGCTCATGCCCGCGGTTGATGCCGAGGGCAAAATCCTGCTCGCTGACAAAGGCCAGATCGCGCTAAGCCCGGATGGGCACGGCGGTTCCCTTCGCGCGCTGGTTCGTTCCGGTGCCGTCAGACAAATGGAAGCAGATGGCATCGATATCATCAGCTACTTCCAGGTCGACAATCCCCTGATTCGCTGCATCGACCCCTCCTTTATCGGCTTTCATCTCGAAGCCGGTTCCGAGCTCTCCAGCAAGATGGTGCCCAAGGCTTACGCCGACGAGAAGGTCGGTGTCTTCTGCCAGGACGGAGACAAGGCTCTTGTCCTCGAATACAGCGATCTGCCCGATGAATTCGCCGAGGCGACCGACGAGAACGGTGAACTGCTCTACCGCGCCGGCAGTATCGCGATTCATATTTTCAATCGCGAGTTCGTCAACCGTCTCGGAAGCGGTGCCGATGAAAGCGCCCGCCTCCCTTTCCATCTTGCTCACAAGAAAGTCTCCTTTCTCGATACGACCGGCACTGTCCAGTCTCCAGCCGAGCCGAACGCCTACAAGTTTGAAATGTTCGTCTTCGACGCCCTGCCGTTCGCTGCGAATCCGGTGATTATCGAAACCGCCCGCGAAGACGATTTCTCACCAGTGAAGAATGCCGAAGGAGTCGACTCGGCCGTCACTTCCCGCGAAGACCAGCTCCGGCAGTTTGCCCGCTGGGCCATTGCCGCCGGCATCGAAGTCGAGACGGACGACACGGGACTTCCGAAGAAAGCTTTCGAAGTGTCCCCGCTCTTCGGAGATACGGCGGGACGCTTTGCCTCTGCCTGGGACGCTCTTGAGAACAAGCCTGAATTGACTGACGGTCTTGTTTTAGTGTAAGAGCTTTCGGATATGAGTGCAGACGCCCGACTGGAAGAACTTGGTATCCAACTCCCGCCCGCTCCCAAGCAGATGGGAGTTTACAAACTGATGGTTCAAACCGGGAACCTCGCCTACCTCTCCGGGCATGGCCCCTTTCTCGACGACGGCTCCATCATCACCGGGCGGGTCGGGGCTGACATGAATCTCGAGGAGGCCCAGAATGCGGCCCGGCAGGTCGGCCTGAACCTTCTCGCCACGCTCAAAAACGAACTGGGCTCACTCGACCGGGTTTCACGTCTCGTCAAAACGCTGGCCCTGGTCAATTGCACAGACGATTTCTTCGACCAACCTGCCGTCATCAACGGCTTCTCCGAGCTCTTTGCCGAGGTCTTCGGTGAAGAAGACGGTATTGGTGCCCGAAGTGCGATGGGTACCAACTCGCTCCCGGGTAACATTCCGGTGGAGATCGAGATCATCATCGAGCTGAAGCACTGATTGGGAGACTTGATGACCTCCCCGACCGGCCTGGCGAACCTCCCATCACCAGCGTTGATTTTTGATGTCGACGCCATCGAGAGGAACCTCAATGAGATGATCGCCCAGGTCGGAGGCGATACCAATCGTCTGCGCCCTCACATCAAGACTCATAAGTGCCGCGAGATCCTCGAGTGGCAACTCCGTCTCGGAATCAGCAGTGTCAAATGTGCCACGATCGCGGAAGCCGAACTGGCAGCAGACAGCGGCGTTCCTGATGTCCTCATTGCCTATCCTTTGATCGGCCAAAACGCGCTTCGGCTCCACCAACTCGCCAGGGCTTTTCCTGAAACGGAATTTGCCACCGTCATCGACAGCGCACGTGGTATCGAAGATCTCAGCTCCGGCCCCGAATCGCTGAGCGTCTATATCGATTTGAACTGTGGCATGTCGCGAACCGGTATTCGCCCCGGCCCTGAACTCATCCAACTCGCGCGGTCTGTCAGTGAGACTCCCAACCTGACCTTCGCCGGCATCCATGCCTATGACGGCCACATTCACGATGCTGAAGTTACCGATCGACTCCGGGCCTTCACGGCCGCGATGAAAGAGCTGGAGACCTGTCTCACGGACTTCGCTGCCGCAGGGATTGAAGTCCCGGCGATCGTCTCGGGTGGATCCCCTACCTTTATCATGCACTCGGCATCGGCCATGCCTTCCAGGATTCCGTGGCAGTGCTCTCCGGGAACCACTGTCCTCTGGGATGCCGGCTACGGACATGCCTTCACTGATCTTGATTTCGAGCCCGCCGCGTTTCTTTTCACCCGCGTAGTCAGCCGTCCATCTGACTCACTCGCCTGCCTCGATCTCGGTCACAAGGCAGTTTCAGCCGAGAATCCAATCGACAACCGTGTCCGATTCCCCGATCACCCCGAGCTCGTTTTCCGCTCACAAAGCGAAGAGCATCTCGTGGTCGAAGTGGAAGAGAACAGCACGCTTTCGGTTGGAACCGAACTCATTGGCGTCCCGTGGCACGTGTGTCCGACCGTCGCCCTCTATGACGAAGCGTGGATTGTCCGCAACGGTGAAGTCACCGGCGAGACTTGGGCAATCGAGGCCCGGCGTCGAAGGCTCAGCGTTTGAGCCGGTTTACTGCAGGGAGTTCAGTTCCGTCGTTCCCTTCCGGCCATCCGGTAGTTGGATGTTCGCGGTATTGCCGCTCTTACTGAGCAGATTCACCTTGGAGCCTTCATAGAGCACCACTCGAACACCACCCACTTCGGCCTGGGTTGTTTGCCGCACCGTCATTGGTGTGCCGGAAGCGCTTTCCGGACTCACGAAGATAGGTGCCGGACCTGACGAGGCCGGAGCCGAAGGAGTATCCGCAAATTCCGGAGGCTCGGGGAGTCCTCCCCCTTCATTGGCCGGAGCCATCGTATCTGCCGGCGGCTGATCTGCGGCCTCTACCGGAGCTTCGAACAGCTGAGGTGCTTCAGGCTCAGCGGCTTTCTTACCACCGAAGAACTTTCCAAGGAATCCTCCCGAATTGCTTTCAGGTAGATCTGGAGACTGACTCACCGGGGGCGCCGCCTCGATCACCGGGGCATTCTGAGGCACACTTTGTTGGGCCTCCTGAATAACGCTGTCGATTTCCCCGGGAGGCTGATTGCTGCTGTTCTGCGAACCCAGCCATTTGAAGAAATTGCGCTTCTCGGGTAACTCGGTTTCGACGCGAGGGTAATCCACCGGGGGCGGAGCAGTGTAGCCACCCCGTGCCTGGGGAGCTGATGATGGAGCCTGGAAATCCGGGACGTAGCTGTCGCGCCGGATGCGCTCCTGCTCTGCCGGGTCTGTCGCAGGCGGCATGGGCGGACGATTTGCCGCGAGGAACTGTTCGGCGGTCGTGTATTTGACGGCGGCGGGATTGACGGTCCGCATCGAATCCTTGATCGCTTTCATCTGGCGGGCCTCGTCAACGCGGCGGCGCTGCTCGGCATCCCGAAGAGTTTGATTGTAGGCGGCGCTGCCCTGCGTCGTGTAAACCCCGGGGCTCGACGTGACTGCGGCTGTCTCAGCGCCGTCCTGCGCATTGCCAGCTGCTGTCAAAAATGATACCCCAATCCCGAACCAGACGAATCGTTTCATATCAAAATTTGAATTTGAATGCGGAGTTTGGCCCGAGTTTTTTAAAATTACCAGCCTTGATCCATGAATTTACTCTTCGACGTTCACCTCGATCTCAGCATGAATGCGCTCGAGTGGAACCGTGATCTCACCCTCCCGATCAACCAGATCAGGGAACTGGAACAGGGCATGACTGACCTCAAAGGCCGCGGAGAAAGCACGGTGAATTTCGAATCCATGCGTTCAGGCGGGATCGGCCTGTGTGTCGGAACACTTATCGGAGGCTGCATGAAACCGGCCGGCCCCGTCGCCAGTTGGGAGTCTCCTTCCCAGGCCTGGGCCATGACCCGCGGCCAGGTCGCCTACTATGAGGCCATGACCGAACTGGGTGAAATGACACCCGTCCGCAACCTCACGGAGCTCGAAAGTCAGCTGGAACGGTGGTCGGATCCGATCGCTGCAGCCGCAGCCAAGGCTCCCATTGGCTACATTACCAGTCTTGAGGGCGCCGACTCCATTGTTACCCTGGATCACCTGGAGCGTTCCTACGAGTCCGGCCTGAGGGCCCTCGGCCCGGCCCACTACGGGATCGGGCGCTATGCACTCGGGCATGACCAGGTCGGCGGACTCCCCGACAACGGCAGAGACCTGATCCGCAAGATGGATGAGCTCGGACTCATTCTCGACGCCACCCACCTCAGCGATGGCTGCTTTTTTGATGCACTCGATCTTTTCGAAGGGACGATCTGGGCCAGCCACTCCAACTGCCGGGCCCTGGTGGACGACCCGCGCCAGTTCAGCGACGAACAACTGCTTCTCCTGATTAAGCGTGGCGCCGTCATCGGAAGCGTTTTCGACGGCTGGATGATGGTTCCGGGCTGGATCCGCGGAACCTCGACGCCGGAATCCACCGGGGTGACGCTGGAACACATTGTCGACCACATTGATCACATCTGCCAGTTGGCCGGAAACGCCCACCATGTGGGAATCGGCAGCGACCTGGACGGCGGTTTCGGTCGCGAGCAATCCCCCCGGGACCTAGATACCATTGCCGATCTGCAGAACCTGGAGGGCCTTCTATCAGCCCGGGGCTACTCCGATGAGGACATTGCCGGGATCTTCCATGGCAACTTCCTCCGCCTCATCCGCCAGGCCTGGAGCTGATCAATCGCCGCGCCCGAACAACTCGTAGAGAACAATCGAAGCCGTTGCCGCGACATTGAGCGAGTCCATTCCGCTCGCCATCGGGAGGTAAACCAGTTCATCGCAGACAGACTCCAACTCCGCGCCCAGCCCGTCCTTTTCCGCCCCGAGCAGGACCGCTGTCCCTTCTCCCGCCTTCACCGAAGGCAATGCCGCAGCCTTCTCATTCAAACTGGTCCCCAGCACCACGCCTCCGGCCTCACGGAAACGCCCGAGGGCAACGGCAAGATCATCCACTTCATAAATCGGAAGTCGAAACACCGCGGTAGCCGAGGCCCGGATCGCTTTGCGGGAGTAAACATCCGCCCCCTTCCCGGCTTCGAGGAGGACTCCGTCCGCTCCAAAAGCGACAGCGGTGCGGATGATGGTGCCGAGATTACCAGCGTCGGCCAGCGAGGCCGGTACCACAAGACGCTTGGGACCCGCTTCATCGGGGTCAAACCTGGGGGCCTTCGGCCGTGCCGCATAGGCCAGAACTCCGCGGTGAAAATCAAACCCGGCCTCATCAGCCATGGCTTCGCGGGAAACCTCCTCAAACGGGACATCAGCCGAAACTGCCGCATCCCTGAGCCCGGCATGCCGCCCCTCCTCGAACACCACCTTGTGGACACAAAAAAAGGGCGATTGGAGCGCCGCTTCCACGGCCCATCGCCCTTCGATCGTGATCAGTTCCGAGCTCACGACAGGCCCGTGGTTGAACGCCTCAGTGGGCTTCACCCTCGCTCTGCTTGAGCAGGATGGCCATGCCGCCGAGAGCAATCATCATGGCACCCCCCGCGAGGCGGAGAACCGCGCCGACGGCGCTGGCACCAAAAGAAGTAATACCGTAGGCGGCGATTCCGACCCCGATCAGGATCGCGAAAATCGGACCGGCAGCGTTAACGGCCTTATCGGAAAGTTTGATGCAACCCAGCACCGAGAACATCACGGTGAAGAAGACAACAAACAGTCCAAGCGGCATCCAGGAACCGTTACTGGCGCTAACGCACACTTCACAAAGAAGCCAGCTGAAGCCGCAAACGTAGAGAAAACCGAGAGTGAGGGAATTCATGATGTCGAAAGTGATTCAGGATGCTGAAGATTCAAGTCGATAGTTGCCCTGAAAGCAGGAAGTTCGGAGAAAGTTTACGAAATTACTTCCGACCGCGATCCTTTACTTCGCCGAATTTCCGAAACTTCTGGTAACGCTGCTCGAGCAAGTCGTCCTTCGGGACGCTCTCCAGTTCAAGAAGATGCTTATTCACCGTCGACTTGAGATTGTTGGCGGAACCAACGTGGTCATGGTGGGCTCCCCCCATCGGCTCCGGAATCACCTCATCAATGATCTCCAGGTCGAGCAGGTCGTTGGCGCTGAGCTTCAGGGCCTGAGCGGCCTCAGTGGCATACTTGCGATCCTTCCACAGGATGGCAGCGCAGCCTTCCGGACTGATTACCGAGTAGTAGGCGTTCTCCATCATGAGGACACGGTCGGCGATTCCAATTCCAAGAGCCCCGCCGGATCCACCCTCCCCGATCACGACAGCGACGATCGGCACTGTCAGAGTCATCATCTCGCGGAGGTTGAAAGCGATGGCTTCCGCAATGTTGCGCTCCTCGGCGCCAATTCCGGGATAGGCGCCGGGAGTATCAATCAGGGTAACGATGGGAACCTGGAACTTCTCGGCCATGCGCATGAGACGCAGCGCCTTGCGGTAGCCCTCGGGATGGGCACTTCCGAAGTTGCGGCGGAGGTTCTCCTTGGTGTCGCGGCCTTTCTGGTGGCCGATCACGACGACCCGGCGCCCTTCAAGGTAGGCAAATCCACCCGGCATTGCTTCATCATCACCGATGTGACGATCGCCGTGGAGTTCGAGAAAGTCGTCAAAAGAGTGCTCCACGTAGTCCAGCATGAACGGGCGCTGGGTGTGACGGGCAATCTGAACCCGCTGCCAGGACGACAAGTTCCGGTAAATGTCCGTCTTGGTCTTCGTCAGCTTGTCTTCGATGCGCTTCATCTCGCTGGACATGTCGATATCGCTATCGGCTGCCCGGTCACGCAGCTCAGCCAGCTGGCGTTCGAGATTTACGATCGGTTTTTCAAACTCGAGAGGCTCGGTGATCATCATTTCCAGAGATTTTAGCAGTAGTATGGCTTAGGTCAATTGACCAGCTTCACTTCAGTTCCGACGCGAAGGATCGTGAAAAGCTCCTCCATATCGGATTTTTCAACCATGACGCCAAAGGGAGCTGCCCCGGCGCCAGTCCTTTCGGGGGAATATTCGCGGATAAACAGCCCGATCTTGCCGGTTCGGATCCATTTGCTGCAGTTCAAGTAGTTGGCATCAGTGAAATTCACCGGACGATCCACGTCCCAGGCGACCTTTTCGCTGATCGTGGTGACAACCGTCCCGGCCACTTCCGGCGGGAGATTGACGTTCACGATCCCGTATTCCTTGAAGAAATTCCTTCCGTCGAAAACCGTCAGCGTCCCGGCTTCGAGGCTGATTTCGACTCGGTAGTTCAGCGGATAGACGATCAGTTCCTCATCGGGGTAGATCAGGGCGGTCGTCTTGCCGTTCGCCCGCATGATGTAATCGATCGTGGTGTTGCTGCGCCGCGCGATGGTAATGAGCGCTTCACCCCTCCTCACGACATGCTGGACCTTCTCCGGCCGTGGAATTGGGGAAATAAGCAGATCCAGATTCACCTCGCCGGCAACGCGCTTGGCATCAGCAAAGGTCTTGGACTCCGGGTAGTACTGCATCAGGTAGAGAAGACGATCTCTGGCCGAGACGAGCTCCCCCTCCGTGAGAAGAGCAACCGCAGCATCATAATGGCGTTTCCCGAGGTCGGGCTTCTGCCGCTTAACCGCCCCATCTCCCGCGATCTGACGGGTCACAGAGATCTCCGGCTGGGCATATTTTGTCCAGTAGTAGTAGGCGCCGGCCACTCCTGCTGCGCAGATCAGCAACGCAAAGAACGCCAGCAGGAACTTGAGACGGGCCATGGTAGAGATCGAGGAGTCCGCCTAAAGCATCCCGCGACGCTTGAAATCGAATGCGTTCATTTCCATAGAGTTACCGATCATTTCCATCGTGAATTTGATCAGTGAAATTTCCCAGGTATCGTCGACTCCGACGATAACGGCACGGGAAGGATTCCCAGAGGATTCAATTTCGCGAACAATCCGGTCACGCACGGCCTCGAGCGGCTCACTGGCGATACTCTCTGAAAACCCGCGCTTGGCAAAGTTGAAGCCATATTTCACGAGGTTCACATTGCCATGCTGGCGAAACCATTCTGCGAAAACCTCGGCCTGCTCGCCGAAGCCTTCAAACATGAGGTCTTCATAGCCTCCCGGACGCAGGATCTTCGGGCGCTCGGCTTCGACCCGGCCCTCGCGAATCCGGACACGCCCCACCTCGTCCATCGGCTCGGTCAGCAGGGCAAACTCGAAATTCGTCGTTCCGAAGGTATCAATGCGACGATCCGGCTCATGGACGACCTGGGTGGTCTCCATGGCGTAGGCGATGTCATCAAAGGAAAGAGACATGGGAACAGGTCCGGAGAGATTACGATCAGATTCGTCCGAAATCCACTGATATCGTTGTTTGCACCCGCTTTGCAGGTCCAGTCGGTGGCTCTCCGGCTTAGGGCGTGGGCAAAAAAAATGCGCCCTGATTCAGGACGCATTCAAAATTCTTAAGATGAAATCTTGTCAGCTTACTTGGACTGCTCGTCGATGTAAGAGATCACTTCACCCACGCTTGTCAGCTTCTCAGCATCTTCATCGGGAACAGTGATATCGAACTCCTCTTCAAAGGCCATCACAAGCTCAACCGTGTCGAGGGAATCAGCGCCAAGGTCTTCGATGAATTTAGCTTCAGGCTTCACCTGGTCCTCGCTAACACCGAGTTGCTCAACAATGATGTTCTTAACTTTTTCTTCGATTTGTGCGTCAGCCATTTGAAATGAGATAATTTCCGTTCTGCGTGTTATTACCGGCGGTTATCAGGTTTGGCAACGGTTTTTTTCTCATCTTTCTAAACTACTTCCACATTTGGCGATATTTCCGTCAGACGGAGTATTGCCGAGTGGTCTCAACCGACTATGTTGGCGACACATGTCGTTCGTCGAACACCTCAACGCACTGGACGCAGGAGGCCCCCTATCGGCCACCCTGAGCCGGTTTCAGCACCTTCTGAGCCCCATGTCTCCATCCGAGCTCGAAAGCCTCGCGGCCGAGTCGGTGAAGACAACACGTGCTCAGTTCGGACGAACGATGCGGTTGTTTGCGCCGATTTACCTCTCGAACGAATGCGTCAACAATTGCTCCTACTGCGGTTTCTCCCGTGACAACCCGATCCTGCGGACCACCCTGAGCGTGGAGCAGGTCGTGAAGGAAGCCGAATTCCTTGCCGGACAGGGCTTCCGCCACATCCTGCTTGTGGCCGGAGAACACCCCCGCTTTGTCTCTGAAGGTTACCTCGAGGAGTGCCTTGAAGCTCTGCGCGACTCGGTCCCGACGCTGGCGATCGAAGTCGGGCCGATGGAAACGCCGGAATATCGCCGCATGGTCGATGCCGGCTGCGAAGGCCTTGTCGTTTACCAGGAAACCTATCACCGTGGCGCCTATGCCGACTATCACACCGCGGGTCCAAAGAAGAACTTCGACTGGCGCCTCGAATGCCCCGAGCGAGGCTACGAAGGCGGCTTCCGCCGCATCGGCATCGGAGCCCTGATGGGACTCGCTGACTGGCGCTATGAGCTTCTAAGACTGGCCGCCCACCTGGAATACCTTTACAGAACTTGTTGGAAATCAACGTTTACTATCAGCTTGCCCCGACTTAGGCCGGCTGCGGGTAACTTCCAGCCCGAGTTTCCTTTCAGCGACGCTGAGTTTGTCCAGGCTCTCTGTGCTTTCCGGGTCTGCTTCCCCCAGGTGGGAATTGTCCTGAGCACGCGGGAACCGCGGCCCCTCCGGGATGCTCTATTCCCGCTGGGCGTCACGAGCATCAGCGCCGGAAGTCATACAGAACCAGGTGGTTACACTGGAGAAGGCGCTGACGACGTCCATCTCACGGTCCGAGGAAGACGGGTGGAAATCGGAGATGAAGCAGCTCCGACGCCCTGCAACGCCAGTTCTGGCGAAACACCGGCCACGGGCCAGTTCGACATCGCCGACGAACGTTCCGCCTCCGAGGTTGCGGCTCACCTCTGCCAGATCGGCCTCGAACCAGTCTGGAAGGACTGGGACCCTTCTATCCTCGCCACGACCGACTCTTCTCCCCAATCCCCTGAAAATCCCGTCCTGCCGGGCGCTACCGCACACGTATGACTGTCACGCTCAACGGAAAGTCTTTCGAAGTCGACGCCCCCGCGGAGGGCGTTACCATCAGCAATTTCGTTTCCCGTCTTGAAATTGGACAGGCCCCTGTCCTGGTCGAACTCAACGGTGAAGCGATCCTCACCCGGGAATTTGATTCCAGGCAGATCAAAGACGGCGATACTGTCGAGGTGATCCGCATGGTCGCCGGTGGCTGATTTTAGCCAGTCTAATCACCGGTGAACGAGGTGGTCACCAACAAAGCTTGATTCAACTGCTTTAGATACTCATAGCGTGGAATCTCCTTACACCCAAAACGTGACAAGTGTTCAGTTGTCCATTGTGTATCAAGCAGTTGAAACCTCTTTTTACGAAGTCTTTCAACCAGCTTTACCAGCGCGACTTTCGACGCATCCGGCTCTCGACTGAACATTGATTCGCCGAAAAATGCCCCTCCGATGGCAATACCGTAAAGACCGCCCACAAGCTCCCCATCCTGCCAGGTTTCGACGGAATGAGCGTAGCCCAGTTCGAACAGCTTCTCGTAGCTGTTCACAATCTCCTCGCTGATCCAAGTCGTCTTGCGATCCGCGCAGCCTCTCATCACTTCTCTGAAAGCCGTATCGATCCGAATTTCGAAGGGATCTTCCCTGAGCGTTCGCTTCAGCCCGTGAGGGATATGAAAATCCTCCAGCGGAATCACCCCTCTCGGATCCGGTGAAAACCAGCCAATCTCTCCCCGATTGTCCATTGCCATGGGGAACATCCCGCCCCGATACGCCGCGATGAGAACGGCGGGACGGATGTAGCCTTCGCGAGTGAAGATGGATTCCGACATGAGTCAGGGGCGGTTGCAGCGTATGACATTCAGGTAATTTTTACAATTCCAAAAAAGCTTACGGCGGGATACTGCCCTCAGATTGCAAAATCCGACAAATTCGGCGCTTGAAAATGTATGACAGAGCGATTAGAGGTCCGGCACTATGCCAGTAGCAACTCCGAAACAGTTCGAAGCCATGTTGGATGCCGCTCAGGAAGGCGGCTATGCCTACCCTGCGATCAACTGCTCCAGCCTCGTTACCATTAACGCAGCGCTGAAAGCCTTCGCAGATATGAAGTCCGACGGCATCATCCAGTTCTCCACCGGCGCCGGACAGTTCGCCTCCGGTCTCAACCACAAGAACACCGTCCTCGGCACCATCGCCCTCGCTGAGCTGACTCACCGTCTCGCTGAGCAGTATGACGTTCTCGTGGCCCTGAACACGGACCACTGCCGTCCTCACGTTGCTCCCGATTTCCTCGATCCTCTGATCGAAGCCACCGCCCAGCGTCGCGCCCGCGGTGAAAACAACCTTTTCCAAAACCATATGCTCGACGCCTCCGAGCTCGCTCTCGAGGAAAACCTCGAGATTTCCAAGAAGTACCTCGCCAAGTGCGCCGAGAACGAAATCGTCCTCGAAGTTGAAGCCGGCGTCGTTGGTGGTGAAGAAGAAGGTGCGGCCGGTACCGAAGACACTCCGGACGAAGACCTTTACACGACTCCTGAAGATATGATGGCGGTTTACGAAGCACTCCACCCGCTGGGTCGCTTCACCTTTGCGGCCACCTTCGGCAACGTTCACGGCCACTACAAGCCCGGCGCAGTGAAGCTCCGCCCCGAGATCCTCAAGCAGGGTCAGGAAGCCGTCACCGGCAAATACGGTGCCGACGCTGAGTTCGACCTCGTTTTCCACGGCGGTTCCGGTTCCACTCTCGAGGAGATCCGCGAGACCCTCGACTACGGTGTGGTCAAAATGAACGTCGATACTGACACTCAGTACGCATTCACCCGCCCGATCGCTTCTCACATGTTCCAGAATTACGACGGCGTTCTCAAGATCGACGGCGAAATCGGCAACAAGAAGGCCTACGACCCGCGCGCTTATCTCAAGGCCGCAGAAGAAGGCATGGCTGCCCGTATCGGCGTCGCCTGCGACGATCTGCTTTCCACCGGAAAGTCCATCGCCGGCCAGGTCTAATTCCTGCCCTGGCGGTTTCGAATCGCCAGATAGCTTTCGAAAACCCGGTTCGGTTCGCCGAGCCGGGTTTTTCTTTGTACCGACATGTATCGCCAAGCGGGATGGTTGCAGATAAAAAAGAGCGTCATTCTGCCATTGTCACCCTAAGCCGTTCGTGGCACTCTCCCGCCACTATGAGAGTCACTATCCCGCTTGTATTCGGCCTTTCCCTGCTCTTCAGCCTTCCTGTCGACGCCCAAGACAAGAAAGAGAAAGAGAAGCCCAAGGCAACCGGTAAGGCAAAAGCCCCCGCCAAGAAGAAATACCCCACTGGTTACACCGACACGCCTTTCCTTCCCGGAGGCAAATGGCGAGTCCACGATGACAACCGCCCCCGTCCTGAAGTCGTCACTCCAGGGGAAACTGCTTCCAGTGCCCCTTCCGATGCCATCGTTCTTTTCGACGGCGCCAACCTGGATGAGTGGGTCATGGCCAAAGACAATGCGCCTGCCGACTGGATCGTAAAGGACGGCTACGTCGAAGTCCCCCCCAAAGGTCAGGGAGTCGGCGGCTACATGCGCACCAAGCGCGAATTTGGCGATGTTCAACTCCACATTGAGTGGGCGTCACCCGCTGAAGTTGTCGAGAAGTCCCAGGGCCGCGGCAACAGCGGGGTCTTTTTCCTCGGTGGATATGAGGTCCAGGTGCTCGACTCCTACAACAACAAGTCTTACGCCGACGGCCAGGCTTCCGCTATCTACGGTTACAAGCCGCCTCTCGTGAATGCCTGCCGCCCTCCCGGTGAGTGGCAGACCTACGACATTATCTTCGAAGCACCCAAGTGGGACGCCGAAGGAAACCTGCTCAAGCAGGCCTATGTCACTGTGATTCATAACGGTGTGGTCACCCACCACCGCCAGAATTACCTCGGGCCCAGCGGGCACAAGAAGGTCGCCAACTACAACAACGTGAAGGAGACCGGCCCGATCCAGCTCCAGAATCACAGCAACCCGGTGCGTTTCAGGAACATCTGGGTGCGCGAGCTCAATCTCTCAGCCAACGAGTAAAGGCTCCAAACACCATCATTTTTGAAAAAAGGCGGGGGTATCCTCCGCCTTTTGTTTTTTGGAACCGGTGTTCGTTCCGCAGGAGCACAAAAAAGCGGCCTGGGAGAGGCCGCTTCGTTTTTCTTCGGCTTCACTGGCCGACAACTGAAACGATTTTCGGATTAAAGTCCAACGTCACGGCCTTCACCGGACTCTTTCTTCTCTTCTTTGTGTTCCTCGTGCTTCTCGCCGTGATCTTTCTTATCGTGGCCTTTCTTCTCATCTCCATGGCCACCGTGATCTTCCTTGTGATCGCCATGTTCACCATGATGATCTTCGCCATGGTGCCCACCGTGGCTCTCGTGAAGGACCTTCGTAGACTCAAAGTCGTGCTTCTCACATCCCATAAGGGCAAGACCGGCGACACCAGTCAGGAGGAAAAGTTGGAACAGCGATTTCATGGCCAAGTCTGTAACCGCGCCGTTGCACTTTTGCAACTTCCAACTTTACTTCCCCCCCTATCATATCCATGGCCGAATCAAAACGCCCCAATATCCTCTGGTACTGTACCGATCAGCAACGTTTCGACACCATCGCCGCGCTGGGAAATCCCCATGTGCTCACGCCCAATATCGACAAACTGGTCGAGGGTGGTGTCTCTTTCACCCACACCTACTGCCAGAGCCCCATCTGCACCCCGAGCCGGAGCAGTTTCATGACCGGCCTCTACCCGGCCCGCCTCCACAATACCCGTAACGGAAATGCAACTTTCCCGGAGCAGATCCCCCTGATCAGCCGTCTCATCGCCGACCAAGGTTATGACTGCGGTATGATCGGAAAATTTCATCTCCAGAGTTCCGGTCACCGCACTGAGCCGCGAATTAAGGAGGATGGCTTCCGCTACTGGAAGTTCAGCCACGCACCACGCGATGACTGGCCCGAAGGTGAGCATGACTACGCCGACTGGGTTCGCGAGAACGGTGGAGACCTCAACGCGATGAGAGAGTCCGAGGACAACGTCCCGCGTGAATTCCATCAGACCACATGGGCAACAACGAGAGCCATCGAGTTCATTTCGGAAGAACGGGCTGATCAGCCGTGGATGCTGAACATCAACGTCTACGACCCCCACCCCCCGTTTATCCCTCCGAAGGAATACGCCGACAAGTTCGATCCCAACGACATGCCGGGGCCGACTTTCGAACCCTCAGACGTCGCTGCCCAGGAAAAACTCGCAGAGGCAGACTTCCAGACCACGTCGAAGCCACCTGAAGAGACCAATGCAAAGGAGGCCCAGGCGAAATACTACGCCATGATTGCCCTGATCGACGATGAGTTCGGGCGTCTCATGAACCATCTCGTATCCACCGGGCAGATTGACAACACCGTGGTTATTTTCACGAGTGACCACGGCGAAACACTCGGTGATCACGGCCTCTTCTACAAAGGCTGCCGATTCTACGAAGGCCTCACCCGCGTTCCCCTGATTTTCTACGCTCCGGGTCGATTCGGCGAAGGAGTCGAGTGCAACCAGCTCACCGAACTGCTCGATATGTCCGCGTCACTGCTGGAGATCGCCGGAGCAGAGACCCCGGATTATCACCAGGGGCAATCTCTCTTGCCTTACCTTAAAGGAGAAAAACTGCTCAATGAGCCAATCCGCGATGCGGCACGCAGCGAGTACTTTGATGCTCTTGCACCGGCATTTACTCAGGGCAAAGGAACTTTCGCCACCATGTATCGGGACAAGCGCTACAAACTGGTAGTCTACCACAGCATCAACAAAGGTGAGCTGTTCGATTTGGAAGCCGATCCACAGGAGCACAACAACCTGTGGGAAAATCCGGATTACGCTGCGATTCGCAGTGAACTGGTCCTGAAAAGTTTCAACCAGCACGTCAACCTGACGACCGACGTCGGTTCCGAACGCATTGCTCCGATGTAGCAAAGGTTCGGGCGGAAATTTACGCCCGGGCCACGACAATTCGGCTGCCTTCGTGCAGCACAACGGTCACCGACTCGCCCTTCTTGATGAACTCGCCATCGGAAACGATGTCGAGATACTTGCCATCGAAATCTCCTTTTCCTGAAGGCAGCAGATCTGTCGTCGTCGTTCCCGACAACCCCACGTAACTGTCCTCTTTTTCCTCGAGGCCGGGCTGGTCGATAGAAGCTCCGCCGGCCACTGCTTCCTGGAGAATCAGTCGATTTCCAAAGCGGGTATCAGGAAGAAAGCGCATGCTCGCCAGCACCAGTCCAAGGGCTCCGACAAGTCCAAGGGCGACCATGATGAACGACTGCCTGAAAAGAGAAATCCAGGAATCAGCACCAGGCAGATCGTTCCATTTCCATTCCAGATCCACCCTGTCCACCATGGCAAGCCCCAGGGCAACCAACACGAGGGCAGCACCAACCGCCCCAGGAATGATCGCTCCGGGGAAAAGGAAGACTTCAACGGCGATTAAGACCAATCCGAGCACCAGCAGAACGGCAAGTTCGTATCCCGCCAGGTTTCCGGCCATGTAATTCCCAAAGAAGAACAGGCTGAAAGCCAGCACGCTGATCAGACCGGGCAAACCGAAACCGGGACTGTTGATTTCTGTGTAGGCCCCTGCCAACCCCACCACAATCAGCAGAACTGAGAGCTTTTGAACCCAATGCGCAAAAGCCTCCATTCCCAGCGGCTTCGCTTTCACAATTTCGCCTTTCAATCCCTCCTGCTTCAGGATCTCGTTGAGATTGCGGGCAACGCCCTTGGCCAGTAGTGGTTTACCGTCAATGACCTCGGTGGCTTCGATCGTATTGAGGTTCAGTACGTTTCCGGCCTCGTGGATCACTTCCCCGTCAATCTTCACTTCCTTCTCACGAGTGACAAAGGCTTCCGCAACATCCGGGTTATGCCCCTTCAACTCCGCGGTGTTTCGGACTGCGGCAATGATCATCTGGGTGACCTTGTCCTCCATCGAATCGTTCAAATCCTGTCCGGCACCGCCAACGACCAGGGCAGAACCAATCGTCGCCGCCGGGCGCATGTAGATGTGGTCCGTGCCCACCGCAATGATCGCACCCGCTGATTCAGCCCGGGTGTTAACGAAAGTGTATGTAGGGAAACTGATGTTCTGGAGACTATCGAGGACGAGTCCTTCGGTGTACCAGGCGAAACCGCCCGGAGTATCCATATCGAAGATCACGGCCTCAGCTCCGTCGAGTTCCGCTTTCTTGAGCGTTCTGTCTATGAAGTTAAAACTGGCCTTGCCGGTCGACAATGCGTCTTCGCCGATCTCAACCACGACGACCCTGCCTTCATAGCTGCCTTCTTCTCGCCGCCCGAACAGGGAGGACTCGGCCTCCTCTCGGTCAGCCTTTGCCTTTTCTTTGGATTGATCACCCTTCTCCCCACCGGTAAGACGTTCGCGATTGGCTTCCGCAGCGAAGTCGCGCGGACTCGTTTCAATCGGATCACCTTTGATCTCTTCGTTTTTCAACACCTCCTCCACCGAATTAGCCATCGCTTTGGCAAGCAGGGGCTTTCCTTCGATTTCCTTGACGGCTTCGTCAGCCGTCAGGGTCAAAACTTCACCTTTGCCGGTCACTTCTCCCCAAGGTGCCGAGATTTCGCGCTCCGAATCGACGAAGGCCTCGGCCACATCAACGCGGTGCCCTTTCTTCGAAGCCAGACTCCTGGCACGGGCCTTCAAGATGGACTGTTTCTGGTTAGCCGGTTGAGCCTTTTTTTCTTCACTGTCAGCCGGCACGACCTCGATTCCAGCGCTCCCCACGATCGCTGACGGCCCCATGTAAATGGAATCGGCGCCTAAGGCCAAGAGCGCTCCGGGGCCAATCGCGGAACTGGAAATATAGGAAATGGTCGGCACCGACAGATCCGACACCTTTTCAAGAGCCTCCTGGAAATCGAGATCGGTCGCGGGGCGGTCGAAGTCCAGATCAAAAATGATGTCAGATACCTGCTCTTCTTCGGCTTTATCGAGCAATCTTCCAAATTCGCGCAAACGCTTCGAATCCTCGAGATCATCGTCCGTAAGAGAAATCACGAGGGGCCGACCTTTCCAGTCGGAGCCTTCCTCCTGCCCCCTGGCTGGTTCCCCTGCTGCAAACGCAGCAAAGAGGGCTGTCAAAACCGGGGTCACTCGACGTAGTAGACTTCGCATCGCTTAAAGTTAGGAATCGTCGGAGCAATCGTCCAACGCTTTTCGTACCCCTGAATACGAATTCCTGAGGGCTTTCGGACTACGATGTTTCGAACGAGGCATCGACCGACTTCTGGCGTCGGTGCAGCAGATAGATGAACAGGGTGATCGCTGCCATCAAGGTGACCCCCACAATCGCGATCAGGGTGAACACGGTGGCCAGTTTCTGGCCCGTATTGTCTATTGAGATGCTGACCATGACCGGCTCGCTAAGGCCGGTACCTTTCACTTCGACAATTTGGCCATCCTGCTGGCTCTCAAACGAACCAAGCGAAACTGACCGCTCGTCTCCGATGAATTTCTCTCCCTTGATCCATGTCATCAACTCCAGCTCGCGGGCACTGGCCGCATCGAAAACGTAAACTCGACCACCCGGAGGCAACCGCCCCTGAGCCCCTTCCGACATGCCGTCTCCCTCCACCGGAAGCCAAACCGTATATTTCCCCCTCTTCTCGAGCTTCGCTTCAAAACCCTGCGGAATCATTCCTCGGGCGGTTTCCTCAAAAAGCTCCGGTATCTGACGAAACCCAAAAAGCCCGGCAAGAATCAATCCCCCCGCGAGCACCAAAGCAGGAAGTGCAAAGCAAACTAACAATGGCAGTGGCTTCCTCATATAACCGGGCAATTTCTATGACTTGCGCTGATGAATAACCTCCCCGGTCAATGTAGTGATCCCCGAAGCGTCAGTAACTTCAATTTCGCCGGTAATTTCCCCCCCTTCAACCCGGTTACTGATCCGGAGTTCGCCTCCCGGTTCTCCGAACGGAGTCCTCAAATCAGCCTGGTCTTCAGTCAGTTGCACTTCAAAACCCAATTCCTCATCCATTCCTGTGTGCCAATAGCGACATTCAATCAATTCTGTCGCTGCATTGCGGGAAAACACCCATCGGAATTCCTGATGATCATCCCCCATCATCCGGTGTCCTGACATTTCAAAAAAACCTTCATCAGTCTCGGCTCCCGTCCATTCCTCTCTCACAGGAATTACCTGCCCATCCGCTGCCGTTAAATCGCCTTCTCCTGACCACTCCCCAGTGATGCTTTTAAAGAAGGGATGCTCACCAAGTTCGCCCGCGCAGAGATCCACCGACGCTACAATAACAAAGAGCGGCAGGAACCTACAAAGGTAGCGGACCAGGTTCATGAGATCTGTTTAACAGATCCATAAAATCTCAACAAGCTATTTTGCGGACATCAACTCCGTCACACGTTCCATGAACCTTTGGCGAGCGACCTCAATCGGCCCCGCCATTCTCGCTCCTGCTGCCAGGGTGTGACCGCCCCCACCGAACCCAGCACAAAGAGCGCCGACGCTGTAGTTAGCGTCCTTTGACCGGGAACTCACACGAACTTTGCCATCCGGGAGGGACTCAAACAAGACAGCAACAATGACACTGTCGATTGCGCGAATCGTGTCGATGGCACCTTCGGTATCTCCCGCCTGAAGGTCGAGTTCCTCAGTCACATGATAAGGAAGGCTGACACTGGCATAACTCCCATCGTCGCTGATCTGCATGTCCTCCAGTAGGAATCGAAGCATTTCGACCCGACGACGCGGATAGCTTTCGTAAAGCAGGCGATTGATTTCCCCGACGTCGACACCCAGGTCGACCAAATCACCGGCAATTCGCATGGTTTCTGCAGTGGTCGAGGGGTAACGAAAGCTCCCCGTGTCAGTCGAAATTGCGGCGTAGAGGTTTTCGGCAGCCTCTTGATCCAGTTGCCATCCCGCGCGCTGCGCCAATTGATAGACGATCTGACCGGTAGCAGGAGAATCGCTGTCGATGTAGTTGATGTCTCCGTATTCCGTGTTGCTGATGTGATGATCGATATTGATCACCCGACCACAACCCTCAGCCGCATCCCAGAACTCCCGACCGAGGCGGGCTTTATCCGCCGAGTCCAAAGCGATCACCAGATCGGCCTCCCCGGCTGAGTCCGGTGATTGGATCTGATCGATCCCGGGAAGAAACCGGAGCGCTTCAGGAACCGGGTCACAATTCACGACGACCACCTCTTTCCCGGCAGTTCGAAGCAGCATGCCCATAGCAACGGCTGAACCGATAGCATCCCCATCAGGACGCGCATGACTCCCCAGAAGGATTCGCCCCGCCCCGTCTATCGCTTCGAGAATGTCTTCGAATGTGTGAGGCACCGTTCTACCCAATTACTTTCCGTCTGACTCATCCTCTTCGCCGGGCGTTTCGATATCACCCAGCTCTTCGAGAATATTCAGAACCCGAACCCCTCTTTCTACGGAGTCATCAGCAACAAAAGTCAGTCTGGGAGTGTTGCGAAGCACAACACGCTTCATCACCACACTCTGGATAAACCCGTGCTTCGAGTTCAAGTTCTTGATCACTCTGTCGATTTCCCCCTCTCCTCCAATGACACCGATGAAGACTTTAGCTGCCTTGAGGTCCTGGGCAGTATCCACATCGTGAACCGTCACGAGGATATTGGGAAATTCGAAACTTTTCTCGATGCAGGCACTAATCTCCCGCTTGAGTAGTTCGTTAACACGGGAAAGTCGTTGGCTCATAGCACCCACTGGAGTTGTGGATGTGTTACGACTGAACGCTGATCCGGTTACCCGAAAATCAGAGCGTCTGCTCGAGCTTCTCCAGCTCGTAGCACTCGATCACATCCTCTTTCTGATAGTCGTTGAACTTACCAAGCTTGATACCGCACTCGAGTCCGTTCTTCACTTCCTTCACGTCATCCTTAAAACGACGGAGGGTGGAGAAACCGCCATCATAAATCGGAACTCCTTCACGGAGAACACGGGCGCGGGCTGTCCGAACCACTTTTCCATCGGTCACCACGCAACCTCCGACACGGCCGGATGAGAGCTTGAAGACTTCCAGAACCTTGGCGTGACCGACCACGTTTTCACGGGTCTCGGGCTCAAGAAGGCCAAGCATTGCCTCTTTCACCTGATCGATCAGTTCGTAAATAATGGAGAACAGCTTCACCTGAACGCCCTCGCGCTTCACGATCGGCTGCGCCTTGTTTTCCACCTTGGTGTTGAAACCAATCAGGATAGCATCAGAGGCACTGGCAAGAAGAACATCAGCTTCAGTAATCGGACCGGCACTCTGACGGAGAATATCGACAGAAACCTTGTCAGATTCGATCTCATTGAGTGACTTCTCGATCGCCTGAAGGGAGCCCTGAACATCGGCCTTGATGATGAGCTTCAGTGTCGTCTTCTTGCCCTGCTCGATATTGGCGAATAGTGTCTCCAGAGCGGATTTTTGCTGAGGCTTCAGTTTCTCCTGTCGAAGCTGATCCTGACGCTCTTCACCAAGCTTCTTGGCTTTACGCTCCGACTCCATTTCGATGAGTTCGTCACCGACATTGGGAACACCGGAGTAGCCGACAACCTCAACAGGTGTTGACGGGCCGGCTTCCTTAATGCGACCGCCGATGTCATCGATGAGGGCCTTGACCTTACCGTGCTGATTGCCGCAGATAAAAGCATCGCCGACATTGAGTGTGCCGGTCTGTATCACCACGGTTGCGGTCGGTCCCTTACCGGGCTCCGTGCGGGCTTCAATCACGATACCGCGGCCTGCGCCTTCAGGGTTGGACTTCAGTTCCAGGACTTCGGCCTGGAGGTGAATCATCTCGAAGAGATCATCGAGGCCGGTGCCTTCCTTTGCAGACACCTCCACACAAATCGTTTCGCCACCCCAGTCTTCCGGGGTCAGGTCGTTTTCCTGCAGCTGTCCCTTCACCTTGTTCACGTCAGCTCGAGGCAGGTCGACCTTGTTGATCGCAATAATGATCTGCACACCGGCAGCGCGACAGTGGTCAATCGCTTCAAAAGTCGTCGGCATGAGGCCATCATCAGCAGCCACTACCAGGACAACGATGTCGGTGATATCGGCACCGCGGGCACGCATCTCGGAAAACGCCGCGTGACCGGGAGTATCAATAAAGGTAACGACCTGGTCGTTACGGGTGATCTGGTAAGCGCCAATATGCTGGGTGATTCCACCAGCTTCACCATGGACCACGCGAGATCCGCGATAGGCGTCCAGGAGAGACGTCTTGCCGTGATCCACGTGCCCCATAAAGGTCACCACAGGGGGACGAATTGAGAGCTTCTCCTCTTCAACTTCTTCGATGTCCTCGACTTCAGGAACTTCGATGACTTCCTCGACCTTGTGAACACCGGCGCCTTTCTCGCGCTTCTCTTTCTCGAATACAAAACCGTGCTTCTCACAGATCTGAGCGGCAACGTCAGGCTCAATCGATTGGGTCTGATTCGCGAACACATCGAGCTCCATCAGATCCTGAATGATCTTGAAGGGCTTCATCTCCATCATTTCCGCCAAGTCTTTGACGATGATGGGTGGCTTAATGTGAATGATCTTCTGATCACCAACCTCCTCAACGCTTTTTTCACTCTCTTCAGCCTCTTCGGGCTCAGCCGCCTTGGCCGGTTCCCCCTTGCCGAGATGACCGTACACGGAACCCTGGCCGGAAGCAGGCGCGGTCGCTTTAGTCTTGCGCTCGCCTTTCTTCTCCTCCTTCTCCCAGAGGTTCAGCGCCTCCGCCTTCCTTTCGTCGAGAGACTTGTTGCCGGAGTCAGCGTTATCCTGGTTATCGTTTTCGGGCATAAGAGGTCAGGTGATAAAAAAAAACAGTCCAGTTAGAAAATTGGGAATCGTTTATTCTGTAATTATTAAAAGCCTTGTCAAATTGAGAAGTTTACCGAACGAATCGGGTTTTGGGCTTAGCCCTCGGCAGTCTCCTCTTCTTTCGCCTGCTCTTCTTCAGCAGGCTCCTCGGCTTCAGCGGCAGCTTCAGGTGCATCGGAGCTTTCGTCCGCTTCGGCGCTTTCTTCGCCGGCATCTTCGGAGGCTTCATCACCACCACCAACGGCAGCTTTAGCCTTATCGAGGATCGATTTACCTTCCTCGACGCTCACGCCGAGCACGTCGGCGATATCAACTTCGTCAACATCGTTGGCAATCATCTCAAGAGACATGAGACCACCGCGAACAAGAGCGATAGCAGTCTCCTCCTCAATATCAGCAGCATCGGAAATGGCAGATGCTGCCTGAGCCACCTGGGCTTCGAAAGCTTCATGAGCGGACTCATCCTTCTGGACCTGCACATCCCATCCGACGAGACGGGCGGTAAGTCGCGCATTCTGGCCACGACGACCAATGGCCTTGGAGAGTTCCTCTTCGTCGACGCGCACGAGAACTGATTTGTTCTCTTCGTCGAGAGTGATGGACTTGATCTCAGCAGGCTTGAGCGCCTCGCTGACAAAGGCGTGAATATCGTCGCTCCAGCGAATGATATCGACTTTCTCGTTGTTAAGCTCGCGAACGATGTTCTTCACACGAGCACCGCGGAGACCAACGCAAGCGCCTACCGGATCCACTTTTTCGTCGGCGCTGTAGACGGCCACTTTCGTGCGGTAGCCGGCCTCACGAGCGAGAGAGCGAATTTCAACTGTCCGGTCCGCAATTTCACTCACCTCGGATTCGAAGAGGCGGCGAACAAAGTTCGGATGGCTACGGGAAAGGATGATCTCGGGTCCGCGAGGTCCGTTTTCCACAGCCACAACATAAGCCCGGATGCGGTCACCAACATTGTATTCCTCAGTCGAAACACGCTCACGCTGGTGCATAACACCTTCAAACTTACCGAGATCGATGAATACATCGCCGCGCTCGAATCGACGAACAGTTCCGCTGACGATGTCGCCGGCACGGTCCTTGAATTCGTCGTAAATCATCTCCTTCTCCGCCTGGCGGAGACGCTGCATCATGGTCTGCTTGGCAGTTTGCGCAGCAATACGGCCGAAGTTGGCAGGCGTAATGTCGACCTCAAGATCGTCGTCGACGTTAATGTCGGGATTAAGACGGCGGGCCGTGAAAATGTCGATTTCGTCGTAGGGATTCTCAACGCGGTCGCAGACGACGAGGGTCGCGAAAGCACGGATGTCGCCCTTGTCGGGGTCAATATGAATCCGCATCTCACGTGCCGGGCCGATACTCTTACGTGAAGCAGACAAAAGGGCTGTCTCAAGCGCTTCGACCATGGTCTCGCGCTTGATACCTTTTTCTTTCTCGTAGTATTCGAAAAGTGCTAGCAATTCGTTTGTCATTTTTTCGAGCTGATCCTTCGATGTTGAGACAAAAAAAAGCGGGACGAGCCCACTTAATCCATTTAGCCAGTATTCAGGCCAACTTCTCAAGATTGTAGGACGTGAACCATAGGCGGTTCCCTCAGGATAGGCAAGGCGTAAATCCAGACAAATCAAGCTATGTTAAATGAACCCATCAGAGCCGTCAGTTTCGATGCTGCGGGGACGCTCATCCACCTCACCGAACCCGTCGGAAGTTCCTACTCCCGGGTGGCGGGTCGGCACGGGATTTCCTGTTCACCTGACGCACTGAACCGGGCTTTCGGAGCCGTCTGGAAACGTACGCCCGCCCCATTCTCCCCGGAGTCCCGCATCGACGATCCGAATGAGAAGTCGTGGTGGAAACGAATCGTGCGTGAGGTCTTTGACGAAGCCGGCGCTGAACTCCTCGCAGGCAGCGCATTCGAAAGCTTCTTCGAAGACCTTTACGATCACTTCGAGTCTCCGGGGACCTGGATTGCCGACCCGGCTGCTCATGAAGTCCTCGCCCGAGTCAGCCAGCGATACCGTATTATAATACTCTCCAACTTTGACGGGCGCCTCCGCAGGATTCTCCGGGACCTCGAATTACTCGATTTCTTCGAACATACCTTTCTCTCTTGTGAAATCGGCGCTTCCAAGCCCGATCAAAGGATCTTCAATGAGGCTGTCAAAGTCCTCGATCTGCCTCCCCAATCCATACTCCACGTCGGAGATGACCCCCAATGCGATTGGGAGGGCGCTGAACTCGCTGGATTCGCTCTTTTTCGCGTTGGAGCCAGGGAAAACTCACTCGGTGAATTATTAAGAGAACTTTCGCTTGCGTGATCAGACTTGCGCATTACATTGCGCGCCCGTCCCGGCTGACCACCGGTGACTTCCCTTGTGGACGGATAGCTCAGTTGGTAGAGCAGTTGGCTTTTAACCAATTGGTCCAGGGTTCGAGTCCCTGTCCGTCCACTCCTTTTCCCTCTCTGCAGTTCCCCTTCGGGACCAACTGGGAAAGACGCTTCAGGACACGTTCCAGCCTCTCTAGGCTCTTCGTCGCGCCACCATTGCAGCGGTAGTTAAAGGAACAAAGCTAACCTCGCCCTCAGTCTTGGCGCACTTACCAAAAAGCGAGGACCGTCCCCTTCGCTGAAGTGGAATCCAACTGAATTCTAGGCGCGCGGTGTGATCCGGTTGCGACGAATCACCCAGTCTTTGTCCTCGCCTTTTTCCACCACTCCCTGGCGATAGATATTGATAAGGATGCCGACGGCGACAAAACCAATCAACAGTGAGGAACCACCGTAGCTGACAAAAGGCAATGTGAGGCCCGTGTTTGGGAGGATTGCCGTTGTCACTCCGATGTTCAGGAATGCCTGGAATCCAATATAGCCCACCAACCCGATCGCAAGAAGGGTTCCGAAACGGTCGGGCGCATGAGCTCCAATAATGAATCCGGAGAACACGAGAAAGACGAAAGCCAGCACCACCAGAATGGTGCAAACCAGTCCCATCTCTTCCCCGATCATCGGAAAGATAAAGTCAGTATGAGCAAACGGCATGTACATCATCTTGAGACGGCCTTCACCGACGCCACGTCCCGTCATGCCACCAGAGCCGATCGCCATCAGCGACAACCACTGCTGATAACCGGCCCCGTCCTGATGCTTTTCCAGATCAAGAAACGCCATGATTCGCTGAACCCGGTTCGGGGCATAGCTCATCATTCCGATAAAGGCGACCACTCCTGCAAGACAGAGACCAGTCAGGTATTTCCAGTTCGAACCTGCGACGTAAAGAATGAGCAACGTCGTCGCAGAAAGCACGGCAGTGGTGCCGATATCCACTTCGAATAGAATCAAGAATAAGGGAAGAGCCACGACCGCTAGCGGCGCACCGAATCCACGGATGAAATGATTTCCACCATCCGGATGGCGGGAAAACCAGTAGGCCAGGAAAACAATCACCGAAATCTTGGCGAACTCAGAAGGCTGAAGGCGCAGGGCTCCGACTTCGATCCAACGGGATTCCCCGTTAATTTCACGTCCCACTCCGGGGACGAAACAGAGAGCAAGGAGAAAGACGACTCCCCCGTAAAGCATCCAGTTCCGCTTCTTCCAGAAACGGTAATCCGTCAGGGCAGCCCACACACACAGCCCAATCCCCAGGAACAGCCAGAAACCCTGCTTCTTTGCCTCGCGATAGCCGTCTGCGGCGTCTGCATCAGCACTGAAGACACAGGTACTGATCAGCATAACGAGGCCGACGATCACCAGAAAGGAAACAGAGGAAAGCAGAAGAACTAGACTCTTGCGGTGCATGGGAACGGAAAGTGTTGAGTGGGAGCGGAAATCAAATACTGGAAGGCAGGCTTAGTTGCCTCCGGGAACGCGAAGCACCTGATCGATCTGGAGAGTCTCCGGGCTGTCGATACCGTTCAACTGCATGAGTTCGTTGAAAGACACGCCGAGCTGGCGGGAAATAGCCCAGGCCGTATCACCTGACTTCACGGTGTATGTGGTCGGACGAGCCGGAGCAGCCGGGCGGGCAACCTGAGGCTGAGCCGGTGCTTCAACCGGAGTCGCAATCGCCACCGCCTCCTTCTGCGGAATGTTCAGCCAACGGCCGGGATAGAGCTCATTGTCAGAAATGATGGAATTTTCCCTACGAAGAGCATCAGCACTGACCTTGAGGGACTTCGCAATTTCAGGGAGAGTATCTCCTGCCTGAACCTTATACTGGCGATCATTGTTAGGGTCCTGACGAAGAGGAGCTGGTGGAGCTACACGAGCCACGTCCTCAACACGAGTCTGGCTGTCGCTTGGAACTGAAGCGGCCAGAGCACGCTGCTCCTGCACCGCCTCTTCAAAAGTCTCGCGGGCAGAACTGATTGTGATGCCGGTTTCAGCGGACGCCTTGTCGACCATCTTGAAAGCCATCATGCCACCGATTGCGATCGCATGAAGGATTAGCACAATACTGAAGATCCGGGTCAGGCGCACGTCAGGCGTGTCCAGGTACCAGTCCTGTTCTTCAGTTACATTTGCCGAGAGCTTGGTTTGCGCCCGGGCACGACCAAGGGCGCTGTGGCGGGCTCCCTTCGCTGTTCTGCGGTTTCTTCTTTTGTTGCTCATTGTTGTCGTTGGTTGTTGTTAATATGTCAGGCACCGTGAAGATGATTCACCGCGCCCTTGAATGCCTCACCCCTGGCTTCATACCCGGAAAACATGTCGAAACTCGAGGTCCCCGGAGAAAAGAGAACAATGTCACCACGTTCGGCCTCATCAGCTGCGAATCGGGCCGCTTCGCTCAGGTCACCTGCCACCCGGCACTCAACGACCGGGCTCCAAAGTTTCGCAATGTCGTCAGCAATCTCTCCAATGCAGATGACCGACTTTACCTTTTCGCGAACCAGCTCAGTCAGTTGTCCAAAATTGAGCCCCTTCTGCTTCCCTCCGGCTATCAGGACGATCGGATTCTCCTGTCCCGCCAAAGCACTTTCGAGAGAGTGAAGGTTGGTGGACTTGGAATCATTCAGAAAGAGCACCCCATCAAATTCCCCCACCTTCTCGCAACGGTGAGCCGGAGCCTTGAAGCTCAAGACAGCCTCCTCGATCGCGCCCCACTCAAGACCAATGTGATCGGCGACAGCCAGGGCAGCCATCACATTTTCAGCGTTATGTTTCCCCTGGAGATCAGCCTTGGAAAAATCGAAGGACCGGCCGGTAACATCGTGGTGAATCAAGCCGCCCTTGTATCGAAAGTCTCCCCCTTCGGCAAAGGCGGAAAAAGTCTCACGCTTCCAGGCGCCGCCGACGCTGTCCTCAAGCTTGCAGACCGCCAACTTTCCCTCTCCTCCGTTCTCAAAGATTCGCAGCTTTGCCTGGCGGTAATCCTCCAGGCTGTCATAGCGATCAAGATGATCGGGCGCAAAATTCATCCAAACCGCGACCTCAGGACTGAAGCTGCGGATCGTTTCCAATTGAAACGAGCTCACCTCGAGAACAATCCAGTCAAACGACTCACCGGAGAGGACAACATCACTGTAAGGACGACCGATGTTTCCCGCTGCAACCGCGCGTTTCCCTCCACCGTTGATCATGTCCGTGATCAGGCTGGTCGTCGTTGTTTTCCCGTTAGTCCCTGTAATCGCAATAACCGGGATGTCGCTCAGGCGATAGGCCAACTCAATCTCACCAATAAACTCATCGGACACCTCAACGAACGCCTGAGCAATCGGCCAACGTTCATCAATTCCCGGACTAACCACGGTCACGTCGAATTTTCGTCCTGGGGACAACGCTTCTTCGCCACAGGTCAGGACGACACCAATCTCGGCAAAACGATCAACTGCAGGAGCAAGCTTCGCCACATCACCGCTGTCGTATGCAGCAACCGTGGCACCATGACTGATCGCAAGCGCAGCCGCAGCGAACCCGCTACCGCCTGCACCTAACACAGCCACTTTCTTGCCCTTAAGTTCCATTTATCGAAGCTTCAGTGTCATCAGCCCGACCATGGCCGAGATGATGGAAATGATCCAAAATCGGTTAATCACCTTACTCTCCGCCCAGCCCATCAACTCGAAGTGATGGTGAATCGGAGACATCTTAAAAATGCGCTTCCCTGTCAGCTTAAAGCTGGCCACCTGAAGAATCACTGAAGCGGCCTCCATCACAAAGACGAAGCCGACAATGATGAGAAGCACTTCCTGCTTGCAGCAGATAGCGATGGTTCCCAGCATTCCTCCGATTGCGAGTGAACCCGTATCCCCCATGAAGACTTTGGCCGGATAGCAATTGAACCAGAGAAACCCGAGACCGGCCCCCACCAGAGCGGTGCAGAAAATGGAAACTTCGCCGGCGTGGCGATTGAAAGGAACCCCAAGATAGTCCTCACCGATGATCTGGTGACCCGCGACATAGCTGAGAATGGCGTAGGCCATCGCAGTGGTAACCGTGCATCCCGCGGCAAGCCCATCGAGTCCATCGGTCAGGTTTACCGCATTCGAACAACCGACGATCACGATCGGAAGTAGCACGAAGGTAAAGATCCCCATATCCTCAATGACGGGATCTTTGAGGGAAGGCAGATAAAGCCGCGCAATGTAATCGGCAGTGTCAGGGTGTGCGTAAAGATAGCCAACCGCGATAAACGAAACTGCGCACTGCACGATCAGCTTCACCTTTCCCCGAACCCCGACGGAGTTCTTTTTACTCACCTTGAGGAAGTCATCGACGAATCCAAGAACGCCAGTCCCCAGGGTGACAAAAATCAAAGCGTGAACAAACGGATTCGTGGGGCGCGCCCAAAGCAAAGCCGAGATCAGCACCGCGCCAACGATCAATACGCCACCCATTGTAGGCGTCCCTGCCTTACCACCGTGCAGTTCGGCGAGTTCGTTAACCTCTTCCTTCGTCCTGATCGGCTGCCCGAGTTTGAGCGAGATCAGTTTGAGGATGACCTTGTTTCCGAAGAGCACCGTCAACAGGAAAGCAGTAAGACACGCCCCGGCTGCGCGGAACGTCTGGTACTGGAAAACGTTGAGTGGATCCAGCCAGTCAGAGGAGTCTTTCAGTAGATGAAGAAAATACAACATGAGTGGTCGTTGCGATTAAAGATTGTTGATCACCCTTTCCATGGCTGCCGCCCGGCTTCCTTTGACCAGGGTGAGGTCATCGGCACTGAGGAAGTTGCTGAGAAACTCCGTGGCCGCCTCGTGATCGGAAAAATGATGATTCTCTGCGAGGTCCCCGGCGCCCTCATTAATGAGCGCTGCCCGCTCACCCACAGTGATAAGTGCGTCCATGCCGGTCGCGGTGACGGTCTCGCCGAGTTTTAAATGTTCCTCTCTCTCGAAATCACCGAGCTCGCCCATGAAACCGAGGACTGCCACACGGCGCCCCTCGACCTCTGAGCCCTTAAGCGTCTCGAGAGCCGCCTGCATCGAATCAGGATTGGCATTGTAGCTGTCATCAAGAAAACGAAATCCGCCTGCGGTTCGTTCCTGAAGTCGCCCACCGCTCAATTCGACATTGCTCAGCTTCTGCGCGACTTCATCCGGAGAGATTCCCTGGCGAAGACCAACTGCGGCAGCAAGGAGAGCGTTGCTGACCATGTGCAATCCTTTGACCGGAAGCACCACCTCAGGGGCCTCAGTCATTTCAGAACGAAGAACAAACTTCATTGCTCCTCCATCAATCGCTGTAACGTTTTCCGCCCTGACATCGCCGGAATCGATCCCAACAGGAACCATTTCGCAAAAGACACGATCACTGACGTAGCTGTAGAAATCGTCTCCAACCGGCATGGCACAAAAACCATTGGCAGGCACAGCCATGGCCAGTTCAGATTTTTCCTCCGCAATGGCTTCGCGAGTCTTCATGTGCTCGATGTGTGCCCGTCCGATGTGGGTGATCACTGCGGCATCCGGAGCGGCGATCTCAGCCAGCACCTCGATTTCCCCGGGGTGATTCATACCCATCTCCCAGACTCCAAATTTTTCGCTCCCGTCACCGGACAGAATCGTGAGAGGAAGCCCGATATGATTATTCAAGTTGCCGGCAGTCCGGTTTACCTTCCCTCCCGCTGAAAGCACTGCACTGAGGAAATCCTTGGTCGAAGTCTTTCCGTTACTGCCTGTCACACCGACTACGAAAAGCCCTTCACTGCTACGTCGGTGATGAAACGCGAGTTTCTGAAGTGACCTCAATGGATCTTTTACTCTGACAATACCACCAGAGTAAGTCTCCGTGTCTGCCGTCAATTCACTGACTACCAGCGCACCGGCACCAGCCTCGCTGACAGCACCGATAAAATCATGCGCATTAAATCGCTCTCCCTTAAGTGCGAGGAAAACCTCGCCTGCCTCCACCTTGCGGGAATCTGTGGTCAGGACACCCACTGTATTTGAAGGCACGCCCTGGAGAAGTTCTCCGTCGCTCCAACGGGCCAATTGATCAAGAGTGACCTGCATCATTTCTCGCCCCCCTCTGCTTTTTCACGAATGAAACCAACCGCCATCTTCCGGTCATCGAAGTTGTGGCGAACACCGTGGATTTCCTGGTAAGCCTCATGGCCTTTACCGGCGATCAGAACGATATCCCGTTCGTCTGCGAGACGAATGGCACGCTTGATAGCAAGACGACGATCCTCAATCACTTCGTAGTCACTTCCGAGGAAACCCTTTTCAGCATCATCAAGGATCTGCTGAGGCTCTTCGGTTCGCGGATTGTCTGTTGTCAGGATGCAGAAATCACTTCCCTCCTCAGCTGCCTTAGCCATGGGTGCCCGCTTGAGCACGTCACGGTCACCACCACAACCGAACACCGTGATGATTCGGTTCGGCTGGAGGGCCCGGAGCGTTTCGAGAACGTTGCTGAGAGCATCCGGCGTGTGAGCATAGTCAACGAAGACCCGGTAGTTGATCTGGCGATCACCCACCGCCTCAAGACGTCCCGGAACCTGGGGAGCATCCGCCATTTTCGCGACCGTCTCACGAAGATTCAACCCAACCGAATAGGCCGAGGCGATCGCGGCAACGGTGTTGTAGACATTAAAAGCACCAATCAGCGGGATCCGGACCAGGAAGCTGCGCTCACCAAACGAGAGCTTGAACTCGGTTCCGTTGAAATCGCTGCGAATATTCGAAGCCTGGAAATCAGCATTTGCGGAGCGCCCGTAGGTATAAATCTTGAGGCGCTCAAACTGCATCTTCTTGAGCCGATCGCCATAAGAGTCATCCACATTGATGATCGCGACTCCCTCTTTTTCGGAATCGCTGTCCATCCCGGTAAATAACGCTGCTTTCGCCTCAAAGTAGCTCTGCATTCCACCGTGAAAATCGAGGTGATCCTGGGTCAGGTTGGTGAAAACCCCGACGTCGAAGGAAACACCCGCAATTCGCTTCTGAACAATTCCGTGCGAAGAGACCTCCATGGCGACACCTCGGCAATCCGAGTCAACCATTTCACGAAGCAACTCCTGCACATCCGGCGACTCCGGAGTCGTGTGCGGCGCATCCTTCACTTCATCACCGACGACGTAGTTAATCGTGCCAATGAGGCCTGCACGGTGCAGCACCGACTTGAACAGGTGATGAATCAAATAGGTTGTGGTCGTCTTACCGTTTGTCCCGGTCACACCAACCACGGGAATCTCCCGGCTCGGGTTTCCCTCCAGATTGGCAGACGCAATCCCCATCGCCAGACGGGGGTCAGCAACGTGGATCCACGTTCCCGGAAACTCAGCGGGATACGGTTTGCCGGAAATGATTGCGACTGCCCCGTTTTCGATCGCGGCATCAATGTATTCATTACCGTCTGCGCCTCCTCCTACGAGAGCGCAAAACACCCCACCCTCTACGACCCGGCGTGAGTCGTAAAAGATGCCCGACACCTCAACGTCCAGCGATCCGGAGACCGATTTGACGTGAATAGAATCTATAACTTCAGACAGCTTCATGGCTTTCACCCCTCTCTCTCCAATCCGCTGAAATTCGCAAGTGAAGTCTCAGGTTCCGCTTCAATTTCTTCCGGAAGATCCGGCTCGATCCCGAGAATCTTCACAGCATCAGCCGCTATTGCCTTGAATACAGGCCCCGCGACACTCCCCCCGTAGGCCGGACCATTGGTAATGCTCGGATCATCAACGATCACCAACCCAACCAACTGAGGATCGTCAGCCGGCAGAAAACCCATGAAGGAGGCCGTGTAACGTCCTGAAACATAGCCAACATTTTCGATGTATTTTCGAGCAGTACCGGTCTTTCCTCCCATCGAGTAGCCCGGAAGTTTAGCTTTGGGGCCCGTTCCAATTTCAGTAAGCGTTTCCATCATGCACTGGCGCACCTGGGCGGCAGCCTTGGCACTCAGCACCCTACGGGCAGCTTTCATGTCACCTTTCAAAATCTGCACATCGTGGGTCGCTCCTTCGCGAATACTCTCGATGATGGTCGGCGGCTGGTAGACGCCATCATTGGCGATGACGCTGCACGCCATTGCCATCTGCATCGGAGTGACACTGACCTCGTAGCCCATCGTGCGACTGGAAAAGGATGGCTTGGACCAGCTGTCGACGCCGCTCATCCAACCGGCCTGCTCGGCATTAAGCTCAATGCCGGTCTTACTACCGAATCCGAACTTCTGGGCATAAGCGTGAAATCCCTCGCGATTGAGAGGACGGGCCACTTTATAAGCGCCGATATTGGATGACTTTGCGAAAGCCACCTGCGCTGTCAGGATCCCGTAGGGGTGGTGATCTTTCAGGACAAAACCATCAAGATCGTAGGCACCCATCTCGCAATCCACCTCGGTCATTGGAGTTGCCAGACCGCGATCAAACGCAGCGCCGTAGCCCACCACCTTGAAGGTCGACCCCGGCTGGTAAAGGTCAGTTACTGCGATGTTTCGACGCACAGGCATCATCCCGCGAATGCCTTCCCGAGTACTGAGATCGTAGTGAGGCCGGTTAGACATCGCCAGCACCTGCCCTGTCTTCGGATTCAGAAAAATAGCAGTGGCCTTTTCGGGGCGGTGCCTGTCAATTACGGCATCCATCTCGCGCTCCACCACTTCCTGCAATGCCATATTAATCGTGAGGTAAACATCCTTACCCGGCACTGGATCCACCTGTTGACCGCGATAGGCGTGAATTTCACGACTCTTTCGATCACGCTCACAGAAACGATAACCGGGTTTTCCGGTCAGCACTTCATTGAGAGTCTTCTCCACCCCTGACACCCCAACCCCATCCTGATCAACATAGCCAATCACCTGGGTCAATGAGAGCGGGCTTGGATAATAGCGACGCTCGGCCTTGCGAAGATAAAGACCTCGCAGCGACTTTTCCCGAATCACCTCTGTGAGTTGACGCGAGAAGTCATCTTCAATTCCCTTCGCGAGAACGATCTCACCTACCGTTTTTTCACGCAGCATTCGCCCCAGCTCCTGCACCGGCATGCGCAGCGGTTTCGAAAGCGATTCCGCAACGTGCTCGCGGTAGCGAGCCAGGATCTCGTCGGGATGGTATTTCTTGCGAACCTCGTGAGCCTTCAGCCCCTCTTTTGTGGCAACACCCGCGCAGGCAAAGCCCTGGTCCTTCAGGTGAAAACAATCAACAACCAGCGAGTAGACAGTCTGATTCCTCGCCAGCAACTCACCCGAACTGTCATAGATGCGACCACGCTGCCCAGGCAAAACCTCTTTATACTCGTAGCGGTTACGCGCAAGCGAGCTCAACTCCTCAGCGCGGAACAGCTCGATATAAATCAAGCGACCACTGAGGACAGAGAGCAGCATCACCAGGGCAACACAAGCAACGGTCAGACGTCTCTTCAGGTTCACAATCATCAAAGTTCTTTTAGTCCAGGTTGGCGGCCACTTCGGAGTCTTCCTCAGGTGCCTCAAGCTCAATCACACGAGACATTTCAATTTCACTCAGATCGCTCTGGACCCAGCGAAGGCGCCGCGACAACTCCTGGCGCCCTTTCACACCAGCAATGCGGAGCTCCCACATTTCAATTTCACGATCCAACTCGACTACTTCGTCTTCAAGACTGCGAATCTGATACCCGCGAATCACGTGCTCATTCCTAACAAGCACAAATCCTGCACCCGTTGCCAGGAGCAGGAGACCGGCCACAGCGAGGCGGCAAATCGTGATAGGGCGAACCCTGTTTCTGTATCGATTCCTCTTCTCCATCAATCCTCCAACTTCACAGCCACCCGAAGCTTGGCACTCCTCGCTCTCGGATTGGTCTCTACCTCTGCCTCGCTTGGCGCAATCGCCCGTCGCGAAGGAAGTGTCAGACAGTAGTCCGGATTCTCGCGAGGCTCCGGCCACTCCGGGCGATCGATAAACGGAGTGCTGTGACGGCGCATGAACCGCTTAACCATTCGGTCCTCAAGCGAGTGAAAAGTAATTACCGCAAGAACCCCTCCCTCGCCGAGAACCTGAATCGACTTATCAAGCGCGACCTCCAGTACTTCCATCTCGCGATTCACAGCAATTCGAATAGCCTGAAAAACCCGGGTCGCAGGGTGCTTTCCGCTGATGCGCGGCACAGCCTTCTCAACTACCCCCGCCAGCTGCAAGGTCGTTTCAATTGGGGCGACCTGGCGAGCCTTTACAATCTCCTTCGCAGCGCGCACGGCCCGCTTTTCTTCGCCATACTCGCGGAAGATGCGAATCATATCTTCCTCAGCCCACTCGTTGACGAGGTCGCGAGCGGAAAACTCAGCCCGATCGTCCATACGCATATCGAGCGGACCATCTTCACGGAAGGAAAAGCCGCGTGAGGGCTCATCCAACTGATGAGAAGAGACCCCGAGATCCATCAGCACTCCATCAACCCGGTCGATCCCCACCCCTTCCAGGATCTTATCCATCTCAGCGAAGTTGCCGCGAACCGGAAGAAACCGATCCTGGAATTGAGACAAGCGGCGCCCGGCATACCCCAGAGCTTCCGCATCCTGATCGCAACCCACGACGTGAGCTCCATTTTGAAGAAACAGCTCTGTGTGCCCGCCGCCTCCGAGCGTCCCGTCAAAGATTTGCTTCCCTTCCAGCGGCGCCATCGCTGCCAGAATTTCCTTGGCCATGATCGGCTGATGATAAAACTCCATTCGATTCCCTTCCTCCTGGTGTTTCCATCCCGCACTGCCCCGCATCGTGGAACGCATGAATTCCTCTGCCTCTGCATCCGCCGCTAGAACCAAACCGCCCCGCTGCCCCGCCGCGCCATTGGCACGGTCCAACCAGGGTTTAATGGGAATGATCATGGATTTAAAGGACCAGATTTACTGCATTACTCGAATCCTTAAGAGGATTAACGGCGATTCCATAAAAACCATAAATTATGGAAATATGGTGAGATTACTATATTGTCTCAAAGCATTCTTAAGCAAGCCGAAAAGTTAAGTTTTCCTAAATAATTAGGGCCTTAATCGATGTCTTCGGCTCGATCCGGTAAACCGGCGATCCCAGCGTTGATCTTCCGCTGTTTGAACATAGGCCTACTCATCTCCCCTGCATGGAGAAGATAGGCCCCTGTTCTGCAACCTCCGAAGGCGCCTACTCTTTGGCTTCGCCCTGTGTTTTGCCTTTGCCCTTGGGACCACTGCCGTTCCCAGGGATACCACCCTTACCTCCCCGCGCGGGGGAATTAAGTTCCAGACGATTCTGCAGCTCTTTCAGACTCGGATCCTTTTTGACCATTTCAGTGAGAACGGCCTGTCTCATCTGGCGATGAGCTTCGAGCCGCTTTCTGCGCATCTCTTCATCCTGCTTCTGCAGGCCCCTCAACGCGGCCTGAGCCTTCTTCACTTCGGGAGTCTCTTTCGCTGCTTCCTCTGCTTTGCGAAACTTCTCCTGCTCTTCCGGAGAGAGTTTTTCTGCGAATCCGGGAGGACTCATCGGATAGTCCCCGGCCCGGCGAAACATTCCACTTCTCCCGGACGGTGGTCCGCCAATCCGGTCATGGATGCGACCTTCGCTGCTCTTTTCCGCTTTAGCCATCAACTCCGCCATACTCGGGTCGGCCTTGGACACCGCCTCGCGAATCGCTTTCTGGTAGGCCTCGGCGGCGCTTTTCACTTCGTCCCTCGCATTGATAACTGCCGGGTCGGTCCAGACTTCACGCAGCGCGGTGCGGAGTTTCTCTTTCTCCTCATCGCTGAGAGAATCCCACATTTCCTTTCGCTCCGCTTCTGCATCAGACCCGGGGTCTGCCAAACTACTACCTGCGGCGAACCAACCAGACAGGGCAATGCAGACGATTAGTGCTTTCAATGAGAGTCTCATAACGGGAATGCTTCAGCTTGTTAGCCGATAAAACCCGCCATCTCAAGAAAAGTTGCGCGGTCGGCGCATTACTGGCACGATTATTCGGATTCCATGTCGAGCTCTTCTTCAATCGCAATCTGTCTGGCGATCCCTTTTTTCGCATGGACCTTGATTTCCCCGGCTGATGAAAAGCAAGCCGGGCCGGCGAAGCCCGATTTTGAAACGCTGGAGACTCGCAAAGGTGACGTCTTTCACAATTGCTATGTTTCACGCGTTGAGGCGGACGGACTCGTCATTAAGCACGACGGCGGTATGGCTCGCGTTTCCCTGTTTGATTTGAATTCATCGATCCAGGCCCGGTATGATTTCGACCCGATCGAGGCAATGGATGCCTACAAGCGTGATCAGGTTGCGGAAAGAGAACGACGAAAGCAGATCCTGCTCGAGACCGAGAAGTTCAAAGCCACCCAGGAACGGAAAGCTGCCCAGGAGCAACTCTATCTGGTTGCCGAGAACGAATGGATTCCGTGCGAAGGAACAGTTCTACGTCACACGGCGGACGGCATTGTGATTGACCTCTATCAAATCTCTCTGGTGCCTACGACCGAGATATCAACACTGGGATTCGAACGCGAGGGGCCGCCGAAGCGCCAACTGAATAAGTTCAGTGCGGGGAGCATCTTTTTGAGGCATGTTGGTCAGGGTTTGGCTATCGGTGACAAATGGCGCGGCTACGTTGACCCCGCCCCCTACCAGCAGCCCTTGGGTCCCAAACAGGAAAAGCAGAAGCATCCGGTACACAGGGCTGTCACCAAGCGCTAGCCCCGTCCTATCCGCACACTCATGCTACAAAAGCTGAAACAGTTCCCTATCCTTTCCACCGCCATCCTGGTGGCGCTCCTTATTCGACTCTTCGTCAGCGGATTGACGTGGGTCGGCGTGGTTGCCCTGGTGCTCACGGTGATTTGGTTCGGCTGGGATATGGCACGATGGCTGATGTTCCGACCGGACTCTCCGCCTCAACAGCCTGGCAAGAATTCGACGCTGGATGAGGAACCTCCGGAAAACCTCATTTCTCTGGTCTACTTCCTCTCTGAAACTCGCGATGCTGACGAGTCATCGATCCGCCGCTGCGTTTCCACCGCCCTGGGTATCAACTTTGATCCAGACAGTCCGGACTCCGAACATTTTGTGATCCAGTTTAACCCGCCTCGCGATCCCAAGGAACTCGACGATGGAATCACCCACTTCATGGTGAAGATCCCTCAGGGGCTCTTTGCCGTCCTCGTCTCCAGTCGCCCGTATATTTCTAATCCCAAGCGATTTGCCCGGCAGTCGATCCGCGATAAGCGCCTGCGCAACGCTGTCGAGCAACATCGCGCCTGGGTCTCGGTCGACCTCATGGATGAGCCGTCGGATCCGGAGTCCACTCAGGCCGCCTACCGGGTGATCGGACAGATTCTCGCCACCCTAGCGGGACCGGACTGTCTCGCTATCTACTGTCCCGAGATTCAGCGCTGCAACGAGTTCGACCTCTCCCTGATGGAGGTCCTCGCCGGCCCCAAACCCCTCGATCTGTTCAGCGAACCTACCTTTGAGCCAATCATCGAGATATCCGACTCCAACCCGAAGATGGCTGAAGCAGTCAAAGAAGCCCGCAACCGCTGGCCGGAATTCCTCTCTGCCTTCCAGGAAAGCAGCCCGGGCGACACCGATCGCTTCATTGTGAAGGCTGAGTTCCGGGAAGGGGCAAAGTGTGAATACATGTGGCTTTCCGTTACCGCAGCCTCCCGCGAGTCGTTCAGCGGTGTGCTGATGAACGATCCCCACGAGCTTCTGGACGTCCATCGGGGCGCCAGCGTGACCCTGGATCTCGACAAGCTCAATGACTGGATCTTTCGGGACGAAGACGGAGAGCATGTCGGCGGATTCACCCTCGATGTGCTGGCGGAGGGTGACGACGAGTAGATTCCTTATAGAACCTCGAAACTTCAGTCTCAGTTACTGCTTGCATCGCCGAAAAAGTGGTCTAGATTCCGCGCTCCACTCAAAATCATCAGAATTTAGTCATGTCACAGCACGCAAGTCTCAAAAAGTCCAGCAGCGTAGGAGCTAAGCGCAGCGTCCTTAAGCGCTTCGAGCGTGTTAAGTTGCTCCAGAAGCGCGGTGAGTGGGAAGAAGGAACCAGCCCGATCGGTCTCAAAAAGACCAAGCCCGAGGCTTAATTCCTTCTTTTCCGAGGTTTTCACCCCTTTCCTGAGGGTTCCCTATGGGGTCCACGGCGGACAAAGGCGTTCGCCTGAATAAGTTTCTAGCTTCTTGCGGGGTCGGGTCACGTCGTGGCTGCGAAACGTTTATTCGCGAAGGCCGAGTCGAAATCAACGGCGAGATCACTCTTGATCTCAGTGCCCGCGTACAGCCGGGCGATCACGTGCGTTTTGACGGCAAGTTGCTCCGTAGCCAGGGCGACTTAACGATCGTGTTGAACAAGCCCAAGGGTTACCTCTGCACCCGGAACGACCCGCAGGGCCGGAAGACGATCTACGAACTGCTTCCGAGGAAATTCTCCAGCCTCAACTACGTTGGGCGGCTGGACCTCGACAGTTGCGGTCTCCTTCTGCTGACGAGCTCCGGAGAACTGACTGAACAACTCACCCATCCCCGCTTTCACGTGGAGAAGGAATACGAGGTCCAGTTGGACCGCCCCTTCGACGGCGAGAAAACCGAGCGCCTGCTCGAAGGTATCCATCTCTCCGAAGGCCTTGCAAAGGCCGAATCCGTCACCTTCGATTCCCGCCGAAGATTGCGGGTGGTCCTGACCCAGGGATACAACCGCCAGATCAGGCGCATGTTTTCCAAGCTGGATTACAAGGTCAAGCGCCTTGAGCGGGTGCGTATCGGAAAACTAACCATGCCGGTCCTCTCAACCGGAGACTTCCAGGTTCTGAATCACCGGGAGATCGAAGCCGCTTCGACGCGTTCCTGAACCCGGAATCCGCCCGGCTCAAATCAGTAAATTCTCACCGACCAGCTTTGCACCGGCTGGCGGGACAATCTCAGGACGCTGAGCGACCTCGCATCCTTAGAATCGAATCCGTAGACTGCCTGATTCTCAAACGCCCATGTCGGGCTGTGAGAGACGAACGTGTTGGTGTCAGGAAATGTGAGCGTCCCGTCAGCGGCGGGCTCGGCAATGGTCAATTCAACCCGGAATCCCAACATGCTGTCGACGGAGCCCAGCTCCCACTCATGACGGTGGAGGTAACTGCGGGGAATCCGCATTACGACTGATTTCTCACCACCCTCTCCCACGACCAGGGCTGAGGTAACTCCCTTCGGGCTGAGGCGAAGATTGTAACCGCTGCCAAAGCACCCGATCGGAAGATCAGGAGGGCTCCCGGGGCCTTCTGTCCCCTTTGTGTAGATCTCTACGGGTTCCACCGCTCCGAATGAAAGCACTTCGTTAACGGGACGAGCATCGAGATAGACCTTGGTGCGAACAGCAGCCGCATCACCGAGATCCGGGATGGCGACTCCATTCACGGCAACCGTCAGGTAGAGGGCATTCTCATCAGCATCGAAACGGTAGGACACATCACCTTCACTGCGTCGCTGCGCCCGGTTCTCCCCGGCAGGTGCTGCATTAGCATATTCCGACCAGCGTTTCATAGATCGGTTCTCACCGAGGACAAGGTCGCGGGTGGCTTCCAGTTCGCGATTGAACCGAACGATACGGTCATTCACGTCTGTTTGAATCCAGACATCACGCTGGAACGGAGTGTTGCCTAACTCAGCCGAAAATTCGAAGAGCGAAAACACGCTCTTCACCCCAAGTGGAGAAACAGAGAAATTTGTCGGTTGGCCCACCTTGTCTCCCAACCCTACCTGAAAGGTCCCTGATGAAGCTTTGTCAGTACCGTTCACAAGATCCCATTCGATTCGAATCCGGTCAGTCACGTTGAGAAACTGTCGAGACTTCCATACAGCAGTAACCGGCCCCACTCTGACCGGCAGGTCAATCAGCTCTGAACTGATCGTATCTTCCAGCACGAAAGAGAAGCGGCAGAACTCATCTGAAGGCTGCATCGGAAAAAGAATGTCCGAACCGTCCCTCGCCTTTCCGGCAAACGGACGCGTGTAGGTGAACCCGAGCTGGGTCGTCGCTCCCGCGGGAACACGGAAACGCTGAGTCGCCTGCATCGGGTGAAGCCCGGGACCGACGTTAAGAGCCCCGATGCATCCTTCCTGAGAATCCTCGGTAAGATTGCGGATCACTAACTTCACGTCCACCCCGCCGTCCTTGTTGAAGGCCGCGGTGCCAGCGTATGAGAACTTGGTCGGACGAGGACCATTCTTCAATTCCTGGAACAGAGAGTGGGCCAGGTATTCATTAGCACGCGGGCCGGTGTGAATCCGCTCGACCTCCTTCAACTCCGGTCCAAAACGGAAAATCTCCTTCATGCGATCTCCCACGATCTCCATCGCGGCATCCGGATGGGTGTCGGGTAACACACCACCACCAAATCTTGAAAGGTGCTGCCCGGAGTCCATGAACATCACTCCATTCGCGGAAGCGACCTCTTTTGCCGCCATGGAATACGGACGAGTCAGGCCAAACTCCATCGATCCTCCACCGTAGTTTACCAGTCCGGGGCCAATCACGATGATATCGGCATTCTCTTTCCGCCCGGCATCAATAGACTCCTGGATAGCCCGCTTATAGGTATCCAGCGAGAGTCGATTCAGGGCATCGTAGATCCCGTATTGTATGATCACCAGGTCAGGCTGATGCAGGAACGCATCCGTCGTAGTCCGCCGAAGACCAGTCATCGACGTTCCGTCCAAGACGGACAGGTTTTCAAAGGTGATGCTTCTCCCGAGGAAGTCCTCAGAAGTCTGGCTGCCTCCTGCCGGAGGATTCAAAAGCCGTGCCCCGCCCGTGTAGAAAAACTCGCGGGCAATCAGATCAATAAATCCGCCGGTGTAGCTGAAAACAGGATTATTCTGCTCCCAGGCGCCTTCCAACGGAGTGTAGCCACCAGTGACACTGTCTCCCAGAACGGCGACGTGAACGGGCTCCTGCGCTTCGAGCTTGGGAAAGGTACGCGGCAGATAGCGCTTGAATCGCTTTCTCTGCTCAAGCGTCAAGGGATAGGCAAACGAGCTGGCGGCAAATACAAATGCCAGTCCCGTCGCGATAGCCGCGGCGAATAGTCTCATACTTCTTTGGTACCGAAGGATAAACGACAGAGCCGTTCAATTCCTTAGTAAAAGGACCCTGATTTTCAGGGCCCTTTTACCTTTAGAATCAAATCACGACGTTGTCGATGTTCCACTTCGGCGGTCGCGGAAAGAGGTAATTCCCTCCTCCGGCAGGAAGAAGCCGCTCATCTGGAGTCTTGCCGGCTTCACTCCGAGCTCTTCAAGGTGCTCATAGTGCGCCAGGGCGTCTCCATTCTCCAACGGCCCAAGAGTCGGCTCAACGCCTTCCGCGCCAGTCAACAGGCTGACAAGAACACAACCAGTGATCTCGTGCTTGTCGCGGCTCGCAAGGAACTTCATGAAGCTTGCCTGAACGGCATCGTCGAGGTCCTCAAGTTCTTCGGGCAGGTAAATGGTTTCTGAGACCACATCAGGCATCATGAGCTCTCCACCGGTGGTGAAGAGGATGTCGCGGTCAGAGGTGAAGCGCTTGATGGCTTCATCGAGGCGGAAGACCGGCGGGAAGCTGTAGTCAACTACCACTGCTCCGGGCTTGAGCATGCTGATGTCGAGGACACCCGGAAGGTTGGTCGAAGCAATCACCATGGAGGCTTCGTAAACCTCAGGCGGGAGGGCTCCACCATTCTTCACGATATCCACTTGTCCCTGGTATCCAGCGTCGCGAACACGGTCACGGATGCGGCTCATCTGATCGTCCGTCTGATACGGATCGCAAAGGATGAGATGCTTGGGATGTTCCATCACGTCGAGCATGAGGCGAAGCGTGCCGAATCCAATTGATCCGAGGCCAACTACGGAAACCGTCTCACCGGAAAGCTCGCGATGAGCTTCAGCCAGGACACCTTCCACCGACTTCACGATCGTCGCGGAACGTGTCGCATCACCCGTGGTGATTGCTGGAAGCCCGTCTTTGCCTTCCATCCATTTCTCGATATCACGGCCGTGATCCGTCGTGGACGGAATCACTCCTGTCAGAGAAACATTCTTCGCCCCAGCCTTTCCAGCCATCTCGAGAGCGGCGAGAGTTGCTACCTTCACAGATTCCGGATCCTTGTAGAAGTCAGATTCGAAGCAAGGCAGCATCACCACACCGATGTTGCCCTCTGAGAGCTCGTATCGATTACTGAGACGCGGCTTACCACCAAAGAGGCGTTCGGAAATCTCGTCGCGTGTCAGTCCTGACATGCTTGCCAGCACCTCAGGGATGTAAGTCAATGCTACAGCATCCAGGTCAGGCAATTCGTCAGAAGCTTCTTCAACGCTGATGTGAGCCAAGTCAGAGAAGTCAATATCAAGACCAGCCTCCTCTTCCACTTCTGTCGTCGCGACAGGTTCGCTTCCAAGATACTGAGCCAATTGCTCAATTGTCGGGTGCGTCAGGAAGGCATCGACACCGACATCCTGTTTGAAGGCTTCGGTGACATCAACCACGATGCGGAGAGCGAGCAGAGAGTCACCACCCATTTCGAAGAAGTTATCGGTCACACCGATATCTTCAGAATCGAAGTTGCGGCTGAACACGTCCCAGAGCTTCTCCTCAATCGGATTGCGCGGGCCAACACGCTCACCCTGGCTGGCGGCGCCGGTCTTCGGCATCGGCAGCTGCTTGCGGTCAATCTTCTTGTTCGGCGTCAGAGGGAATTCATCCAGGGCCGAGAAATAAGCAGGGATGTAGCTGGCCGGCAGATTCTTCGCAAGCTCACTGCGGATCGCAGCGGCTTCAAGAGCTCCGGCTTCCGGGATGTAGTATCCGACAAGACCCTCACCAGTCGGAAGATCTTCGCGCTTGGTCACCACGGCCTGCTTAATGCCACTGACGGCTTCAAGCTGCGTCTCGATATCACCGAGCTCCATGCGAACTCCGCGAACCTTCACCTGGAAGTCAACACGCCCAAGGCACTCGAGCTTTCCGTCACGATTCCAGCGAGCCAGGTCTCCCGTGCGATAGATGCGCTGAGTCCCGAGACCGGGCAGCTCAATTTCCTGGAACGCTTCCGCAGTCAATTCCTCACGGTTGCGGTAACCACGGGCGAGGCCGTCACCACCGATCCAGAGTTCACCAGTGAAACCTTGCGGCACGGGCTGGTGATTGTCGTCGAGGATGTAAATTTGAGTATTGGCAATCGGCTGACCAATCGAGATGGCCGCTTCACCTTCTTCGATTTTCTCAACCGTAGACCAAACGGTCGTCTCGGTCGGACCGTAGAGGTTCCACAGCTCATCGGCTGAATTGACCAACGTATTCGCCAGAGTGCGGTTGAGCGCTTCACCACCGCAGAAGATGCGAAGCCCACTGTTGCCCTCCCAGCCGCTGTCGAGCAGCATTTGCCAGGTCGCCGGAGTGGCCTGCATCACAGAGATATCCTCTTCGTTGATGAGGTTGGCGAGGCGTCGACCGTCCTTCACATCATCACCGCTCGCGATCACCACCTTGGCGCCGGCCAGGAGAGGCAGGAACATCTCGAGGAGAGAGATGTCGAAGGAGAGTGTCGTCACCGCGAGGAGACGATCTTCGGCCGTGAGGCCGGGCTTGTTCTCCATTGAGCGGAGGAAGTTCACCGCAGCACGGTGCGGAATTTCCACGCCCTTAGGCGTTCCGGTCGAACCGGAAGTGTAAATGATGTAGGCGAGAGATTCGGAGTCGATACCGGAAGCCTCCGGAGCTTTCGAAGTTGCTTCGACTGCGTCGAGGTCGATCACTTTCCAATCTCCGGCCGGAAGAGAGCTGCCAAGGCGGGCCGAGGCAATCAAAGCCTTCGGCGCTGCATCTTCCAGCATCATCTCAAGACGTTGCGCCGGGAACTCCGGATCGAGCGGGATGTATGTCGCACCGGTCTTCAAAACGCCAAGCAAAGCAGCGATCATCTTCGGAGAACGGTCGGCGAGAACACCCACATTATCCCCTGCTGAAACTCCGGCAGCGGACAGATCGCGTGCGACTCCGTTGGCAAGGCGATTGAGTTCACCATAGGTCACGTGAGTGTCACCGAAGATCACCGCCGTATCCTCGTCCTTCACCGCAGCAACAGTTTCGATCAACTCGTGCAGCAATGCGTCGTCTTCGTAATCGGCCTTGGTCTCGTTGAATTCGAGAAGCAGTTTCTTCTCGTCATCGGACGGCAGGAGATTCAGTTCGGAAACTTTCTGATCCGGATTCTGCGTCATCTCGCGAAGCACCTGCTCGTAGAGACCACAGAGTTCCTTGATCGTTTCTTCGTCAAAGAGATCACGATTATACTGCCAGCAACCGAAGAGCTGACCACCGGCTTCTTCCAGTGTCAGGGTAATCTCGAACTGCGCCTGGCGGGTCGTCAGATCGATCGTCTCCATGGTGAGGTCACCAACATTGAAGGTGTGTCCACCCTGTCCGATCAGGAACACGGCGATACCTTCGTCGTCAATACCCGGCACTTTCTCCATTGTGAAGCTCACCTGGAAGAGAGGCGAACGACCCGGGTCACGCACCACGTTGAGGCGGTCAACCATGCGGGCGAGCGGATACTGCTGGTTTTCCAGCGCTCCATTCACGCGCTCGCTGTTAGCCGCGAGGTATTCGGAAATGGTTGGATTCTCCTCCACGGAACTGCGCATCGGAACCGGGTTGATGTAGTAACCCACGGTGCTCTGAAGCTCGGACTGATTTCGTCCGGCAAGCGGCACACCCACGACGATGTCGTCCTGGTCACAGTAACGGTGCATCAGCACATCATAACCGGAGAGGAGCGTCGTGAAGAGAGTCACGCTGTTGGCTTTCGCCAACTGGTCAACCGATTCAGTCAGCTCTTCATCAAGCTGGAATCCGTAAGTCGCACCATTGAAAGTTTGAACGGCAGGACGCGGTCGGTCGGTCGGGAGATCGATCGCAGACGGGGCACCGGCAAGGTGATCCTTCCAGAAGTCGAACATGCGTTCACCGGCATCACTCTCAAGGTGAGCCTTCTCCCAGTTCACAAAGTCAGCATAGGTTGCGTCGAGAGATTCAACCTGCGGGGTACGCCCGGCTTTCGTTGAGAAGTAGTATTCGATGAGATCCTGGATGATCACAGCCACCGACCAGGCGTCGGAGATCATGTGATGCATGCTGAGCAGAGCCACGTGAGCCTCATCCGCTGTGCGGAAAAGCTCCAGACGGATGACCGGGCCACGCTCCAGGTTGAACGGACGATCAGCGTGCTCGCTGATGGTCGCTTTGAGCTGCTCGTCGTCCATCGCGGTGCAGTCATGCTCGCGGAAATCGATGGTGCGTCCTTTCTGGACCACCTGCATCGGTTCGCCGTCCTTCGTGGTGAAGGTAACGTCGATGAGCGGGTGACGCTCGAAGAGCAAGGCGAAAGCCGTCTTCATCGCCTCGATGTCGAGGAGCGGACGGAATTTACCGGAGAAGACCAGGTTGTAGGCGGATGACTCCGGCGCAAGGCGGTGGAGGAACCACAGCGCTTTCTGACCTTCGGAAAGCGGGAAGACTTCCGGCATTTCACCGGTAGCCTCGAACTCAACCAGGTCACCGGCTGCGGCTGCACCGCTGTCACCAGCTGCTCCACCACCGGACTCGAGAAGCTTCTCAAGCACCGGCACTGACAGGTCAATAATGCTCGGACCATTGAGAACTGATCCCATTGGCATGGACATACCGAGTTTCTCCTCGATACGGTTCACGAGCTCGATCGCCATGAGCGAATCGAGACCAAGATTGGTCAGCGGGGTGTCCTTGTCGATCCGCGTCGCATCCGTGCCGAGAACAGCTGCCACCTGGGCGGCGATCAAATCTTCAACCATGCCAGAACGCTTCTCCGGAGCAGCCTCGAGAATTCGGGCCGCCATGGAGTCGCCACCACCACTGCTGGTGCGCGGCACCACCGGAAGGAACATATCAGAAGCACCCACCGACGGGCTGAATCGAGCCAGGGCCTGCCAGTCACAGCGGGCACAACCAAGCTGGTGCGCGTCGGTCGGAATACCGAGGCTGAAGAGATACAGAGTCTCGTCCATGTCGGTAGAACCAAGTCCCACCATCTCGAGGTATTCCTTGGTCTTCTCGTTTCGGGCCACGAAACCGGCACCTTCGAGAGCACCCCAGTTGAATGTCAGGGCCGGGAGACCAAGGGAGCGGCGGTAGTGCGCGATCTGATCGAGGAACACGTTACCGGCGTTGTAGTTGGACTGCTTCACCGCTCCGATAAAGGCGGAGAACGAGGAGAAACAGACAAAAAGTTCGAGCGGAAGATCCAGGGTCGCTTCGTGGAGGTTCCAGGCACCAAGCATCTTGGGCAGGAGCACGCGATCGAAGCGCTCTGTGTCGAGTTCGTTGATGAACTCATCATCGAGCACCATCGCTCCGTGAATCACACCGATAAGCGGGGCCTTGCCCTTCTGGACTTCAGCGATGGCCTTGTCGATATCGGCACGGCTCGTTACATCACCGCGGGCGTCGATGATCTCGATTCCCTCGGCGCGCATCTTCTCGATTTTCTCAATCGCATCGTCCTTCGGACCGGAACGGCTCATGAGAGCAAAGTGACGGGCTCCGTTATCAGCCATCCACTGAGCAAGCTCGAGACCGAAGCCACCGGCACCACCGGTAATCAGGTAAGTGCCGTCAGAACGGAAACGATGTCCTTCCTCGGTCGGCTGACCGATCTCAATCTCGGGCACATCAAAGTCGAGCACGTTTTTACCGATATGCTTACCGGCAGCCATGAAACGGAAGGCTTCAACCACCTCGGTGATCGGGAACACTTCGTTCGGCAGGGGCCCGTAAATTTCGTCGTAGAACATCTTCTCCAGGTCGGAGAACATGCTCGCCACGTAGGCCGGCTTGCTCTGCAAGTGCTGAGCCAGGTCGATCACGAAGAAGCTGATGTTGTTGCGCAACGGCTCAAGACCAATCTTGGAGTTGCCGTAGACATCGACCTTACCGATCTCCATGTAGCGGCCAAAGGTCTTCAGCACGCTGAAGTTCTTCGGAATGAAGTCACCAGCCAGCGAGTTGAGGACAGCGTCCACCCCTTCCCCGTCTGTGATGCGCATGATCTCATCCGCGAACTCGAGCGTCCGGGAATCGAGCACGTGGTCAACACCCATGTCGTGGAGAAGCTGACGCTTCTCAGGGGTGCCTGCGGTAGAGAATACCGTCAGGCCGAGGTGCTTCGCGATCTGGATCGCGGCCTGACCCACACCACCGGTTCCGGCATGAATAAGAATGCTCTCACCCTTCTCCATGCGGGCGAGCTCGTTGATCGCGTAGTGCGATGTCAGGAAGACTGTCGGAAGCGTCGCCGCTTCAACGTGGCTCATGGTATCCGGCTTACGGAAGACCATGCTGCGATTTACGGTCACGTAGCTACGGAAGCAGTACGGCGCCATACCCACGACATTATCGCCCGGCTTCAGGTCAGTCACGTTGGAACCAACACTGACCACCGTTCCGGAGAAGTCATCACCGAACCACTTCAGGTCGACGGGATTGCCCGGGTAGATACCGAGCGCCTTCATCACATCGCGGAAGTTGATACCGCCGGCCTTGATCTGGATCTCGATCTCGTCGGCTTCAGGCTCGCGGCGCGAGGTCTCGTTGAGAGAAAGGTTTGTCAGGATACCCGGCTTGTCGATCTGGAGGCGATACGGCAGAACCGATCCGTCCTCCTGGACAGCGTTGCGGGTCCGGCCCGGAAGATCCTCAGGTTTCACGCGGTGGACACGGCGGGCGTAGCGACCGTTCCCGCGGAAAGCGAGTTCGTGCTCGTGGTTGGAGTGCAGGAACTCTGCAGTGAGGTCCTCCATCTCGAACTCGTTCGCCTCGGGATCCAGATCAATCTGGCCCCAGGTGAATTCAGCGTGCTCGTTGTTGGCCACGCGGAGAAGACCGGTCAACGGCGCCGAGGCAAGACCCGGAAGAGCCTCGCCACGCTTCACCGGCATCGTGCCACGAGTCAGGAAAGTAATTTGCGGACGCTCTTCCCATTCACGGTTCGTGATGAACTGGAAAAGGCCGTGGGCAAAACGCACCCCGGAATCCTGAGCGGCATTGAGCTGCTCGAGGCTTAGTCCATCCGCTTTTGGATGATCCAGGGAAAGTGTTTGAATGATGTGCTTGATGACACGGCCTTCGCCGGTCAGTTCTTCGACCTTGGCACTCAAGCTCTCCAGGGTGGAACCTGCGAGGACCGTCTCGGTAGTTTCAGTCTCGAGCGCAGAAGCGAGTTGCTTACCGAGACCGGACTGGTCCTCAGTAACGAGGAAGACCACCTTGGCAGGAGCCTCAGCCTCTTCACTGTCGGCAGCGGCGGTGGCATCGTCAGCCGCCTCGTCTTCCTCAACGGGAAGCTCGACGGGATCAGGGGCGCGACCAATCAAGCAGGCCTGCTGGTTTTGATCCGGATTCTCGGAACTGATGAAGCTGGCAACATCACGGAACTGAAGATCGGTCAGGAGCTCCTCCCACTTCTCGCGAGAGAGCAGAGCGGAATCCTTACGAAGGTCGGTATCAGTGAAACGCCACCAACCGGGCAGAAGGCCAAACACGTTATCGAGGGCAGCGCGGCGCCAGGTCACCTCGAGGAACATGAGCAGACCATCTTCGGCCAGAGCACCACGCAGGTTGTTGAGCGTGGTCTTGAGATCTTCGGTCGCGTGAATCACATTCGACGCCAGGATGATGTCGAAGTGGTGCGGCTCGATTCCCTGGGCCTCCGGAGACTTCTCACAGTCGAACATGGTGTATTCGACGAATGGATAGTCTTCCGAGAAGCGATCTTCAGCGGACTGCAGGAAGAGCGGTCCGTTGTCGGTAAAGACATACTGCGTGCGCTCGGGTGGAAATACTTTCAGGATTTCACTGGTGAGTGAACCCGTTCCGGCACCAACCTCGAGGACACGGATTGTGCGACGCTCGGGCAGATTCTCGACCGCCTTGGCGAGAGCATCTTTGATCTGAACGTTAATCACCGGAAAGTCTGCACCCTCGCGATAGAAACGCTCCATGATGCGGGAGGATCCTCCCGGGAAAAGCACTTCCAGCGGATCGGTTTCGCCGCTGAGAACACCGGCCAGGTTGGGTCCGGTAAGGCGCTGCAGCTCGGCCTCGGAAGCAAAGTGAGGCAGTGTTTCGATCAGCTTATCAACCCACGGCAGAGCTTCTTCAGTGCTGGGCACTTCAAGAACCTCCCAGGTCTCCTCATCTTTCTGCTTGAGGAATCCCCCCTCACACAGTGACAGGAGTTGTCCGAATACCAGCTTGGTGTGCTGGTCGGCGATGGACAGCTCTTTCATCAATCCGGGAATCGTGATCTCGTCCCCTGTCTTCGGATCCCATCCGAGTTCGTAGTAGGCATTGATGATGAACTGACGTGACAGTTCGTCCAGGGCCGGAAGGAACTTCTCGTAGTGATCAGCGAGTCCACGCTGCTCGTAGAGCTCCGGAAGATTGGAGTTGGCGGCTTCGACCAGCTCAGCCGGTGTCGGCAAGTTGGCGCTACCACTTTCACGGGTACCGGGCAGGCGGGCGAGTTCCCACTCAGCCTGGTAGACACACTTCTCGAGTTCGTCGCGATTGCTCTGTTCAACGCGGTCAGCACGGAACCCGTAGATCTCAGCAACGAGGTTTCCGGCGTCATCGTAGACGTCGATGTCGGCGATGATGTATTCGCGATCGTTGTCGGAATTCACCTTGGCGTGTCCCCAGAGTCGAAGCGGCGGGCGCTCAACGTGGAGGCGGATACTGCGGATCGCTGCCGGCAGGTAGAAATAGTCCAGTGCATTGGCACCGTCAGGAATCACCTGGCCACCCTTCACCGGGTGGAAACAGGCGTCGAGCACTGCCGGGTGGAAGTGATGGTCCGGAATCGTATCGAAAAGTCCCTCGGGAGCGACGATCTCAGCGAGCGACTCGCCGTCCTTCCGCCAGACATTCTGGAGGTGTTGGAAGAGCGGACGGAACTGGTAACCGGCCTCTTCGTAATCGTCGTAGTATTCCTGGTGATCAAAGTGCTCCGGCAGACCTTTCTTGATCGCTTCGATGTCGACAGGCTTGCGGCTTGGCTCGGGCTGCTTGCGAAGCACACCCTGTGAGTTGAGCTCCCATTCGTTCTTGTCACCCGTGGCGCTGAAGATACGGAAGATGCGTGTGTCAGGATCGAAGACCACCTCGACAGTTGGAACCTTGTCCTCGGAAACAAAGAGCGCTTTCTTCATCTCGAGGTCCTCGACGACGTAGTTCTCGTCAGGGAAAAGCTTGCGGGCAATCGCGATACCGATTTCACCGTAACCGGAGGCCGGGAAAATCACGCTGTCCCAGAATCGGTGATCGTCGAGCCAGGTGAAGTAACGCGGATCGAGATCAAAGCGCCAGGTCGGACGCGGAGCCTCCTGCTCCAGGCCGAGCAGCGGGTGCTCCAGCGGAGCGCAACGAAGGTATTCATTCTGCTTGGACTCAAGCCAGAAAGTCTCGTGCTGCCACGCGTAGGTGGGCAGGCGCACACCGGCGGCGGAAGCCTGGGCAACGGCCTCCCAGTCGATCTCGAACCCGTGATTGTGCATCCGGGCGAGATTGGAAATCATTTCGACGGACTCGTCGGTCTTACGGCGCAGGCTGGAGAAATAGAAGCCTTTGCGGTTCTGATCCGAGAGACACTCCATGATCGGATTCTGGAGAGCCGGGTGCGGTCCGAGTTCGATAAAGGTATCTTCACCGGAACGAATCAAGCCGGCAATCGCAGGTGCGAAGAGCACCGCTTCGCGAACGTTCTGCCACCAGTAGTCTCCGTCCAGCTTGGTGCCGTCGAGAACACCGCCGGTCACGGTTGAAATGTATGGCACCTTGGTAGGCTGAGGCTCGATGTCCTTGAGGACCTCGAGAAGCTCATCCTTGATGGGCTCCATCTGGTGCGTGTGGAACGCGTAATCGATACGCAACCAGCGCACGAACTTGCCGGCTTCTTCCAGCTCAGCAACCACCTCTTCGAGAGGCTCCGTGTCCCCGGCCAAGGTCAGAAGCCCGGGGCTGTTAACCACGGCGACCTGAACCTGATCTTCTTTACCGGCGATCGCCTTCTTGGCTTCGGCCTGGGAAATACCAACAGCCACCATGCGGCCGTTACCTCCCGTCTGATCCTGGAGGCGGGAACGGTGATAAATGATCTTCACCGCATCTTCCATCGTGTAGGCGCCGGCCACGTAGGCAGCAGCGACTTCACCCACGGAGTGACCAACGACCTTGGCAGGTTCGATGCCCCAGGACTTCCAAAGCTCGGCAAGTGCCACCTGGAGGCCGAAGATCGCCGGCTGTGCGATGTTGGTGCGGTTGATTTGAGAATCCTCTTCGGTGCGGGTCATCTCCTCGATGAGAGACCAGCCAGCCAGAGGTTTGAGATGTGAATCGATCTCTTCGAGCACGCCGCGGAAGACGGGCTCACGCTCAAGCAGATCCTGGCCCATGGCCCACCACTGGGCACCCTGACCGGTAAACACGAAAACCGGATCGTGAGCTTCCCCTGCCGGCTTACCAGGGATCGCGCTCTCGCTCTCACCGGTTGCCAGCCACTCAGTCATCTCATGAATGAGTGCGTCCTTGTCGTCGCCAATGAAAGCGAGACGGTTGTCGTGGTGTTCACGCTTGGAGCCGGCAGCCGCGGAAATGTTTGCAATGTCCGTGTCAGTCGCGCGGAGGAAACGGCGCCAGCGCACGACAGTATCGCGCAGCGCATCATCGCCACGTCCGGAGACCGGAAGCAACACTGGGCGCTCAGCCTTCTTGCCACCCTTCAGTTCGATTGGAGCACCAGCCTCGACCTTGTCTTCGGCAGGGACGGCTTCGAGCACGATGTGAGAGTTAGTTCCTCCGAAACCGAAGCTGTTCACGCCGACCACCGGAAGGTGACCGTCGAGGTGCGGCAGCGGCTGGTTTTCAGTCGCGACCTTGAACTTGAACTCCTCGAAAGGAATATCGGGATTCGGGTTCTTGAAATTGAGGTTTGCCGGCACCGTGTCGTGGTGCAGGACGAGAGCCGCCTTGGCGAGTCCGGCGACACCGGATCCTGACTCAAGGTGACCGACATTGGTCTTCACCGAACCGAGCAGACAGTAATCGCCTTCGTCGCGGCCCTGGGAAAGAATCTGACCGAGCGCTGTCGTCTCGATGGGGTCACCCACCGGCGTGCCAGTTCCGTGAGCCTCCATGTAGCGAACACGCTTGGGCTCGAGGCCTGCCTGACCGTAGGCGATGCGCAGCATCTCGGCCTGGGTCTCAATACCCGGAACGGTCATCGAAGAGGTATTACCGTCCTGGTTGATCACTGCAGCACGGATGGTGCAGTAAATGCGGTCGCCGTCCTTTTTCGCCTGAGAAAGCGGCTTGATCACGAACATGCCGGCACCCTCGCCACGGACATAACCGTTGGCGCGGTCGTCAAAGGCAAAGCACTGACCGGAAGGAGACAGCATTGTCGCCTTGGAGAAACCAATGGACGCATCAGGCGTCAGGAGAGCGTTCACACCACCAGCAAGAGCCATGGTGGCCTGGCCTGACCAGACGCTCTCACAAGCGAGGTTAATGGCCACGAGCGCAGAGGAACAGGCTGTATCGACAGAGACAGCGGGACCCTTAAGGTCAAAGAGATACGCAATACGGTTCGAAGCAATCGAAAGCGTCGAACCGGAGTTCGTGTGAACGTCAACATTCTTGGGATCACTCTGAGCGACGTTGGCGTAGTCGTTTGAAGCAATACCGACGTAGACCGCAGTCTCGGTGCCCTTCAGACTTTCAGGTGAAATACCCGCATCCTCCAGAGACTCCCAGGAGGTTTCCAGCAACCAGCGTTGCTGAGGGTCCATGCGCAGTGCTTCTCGGGGCGAGATCCCGAAAAATTGAGCATCGAACTGATCGTGATCATGAATGAAACCACCCCACTTGGTGATCATCTTACTCGGGATATCCACGTTTTCGTGGTACCACCGTTCACGGTTCCAGCGGTCGGCGGGCACAGGGACGATACCTGAGCGGCCTTCCATCATCAGGTTCCAGAATGACTCAGGACCGGTGACACCGCCCGGAAGGCGGCAACCAATTCCAATGATGGCCAGGGGCTCTCGCTGCGCAGTTTGGCTATCGGACATGTTCTTTAATGCGGTCAGTGTAAAACTACAATTCCGTGAGCCGGAGTGCCTTTTTGTGACACCCAACTCACGGCGAAGGACGTAAATCGTCGGATAAACTGTCTAAAAGTTTAACAAAAATTGGCCCCTTTAACGTAGCTGATTTTTACAGGTTCAGGGGGTGGCTGATTTAAGCCTGAACCACCGCGTAGTCAACAGGGTATGCCGAAAGGTTTAACAGGGTTTAATGATTACGTTTTCCAAAATTTCAACAATTTCAGGGCAGTAGATCTGAAACTGCTTCTCGCTCCTCACGCAATTCCTGTACCGTTGCGTCAATCTTTTCGCGACTGAACTCATTAACCGGCACATCCTGAACGATTTCCCACTTCTCACCGTCGGTGCGAATCGGGAATGAAGAAATCAGGCCTTCATCCACGCCGTAGGAACCGTCGGAGCAGACACAGACGCTGGTCCAGTCCCCTTCCGGAGTGGGTGTGGTGAGGCTCTTGACGGTGTCAACGACGCCGTTTGCCGCCGATGCAGCGGAGGAAAGCCCGCGGGCCTCAATGATGGCAGCGCCACGCTTCTGGACCGTAGAAATGAACTCACCTTTGAGCCAGCCTTCGTCAGAAATGGCGTCGGTCACAGGAGATCCGCCGATCTTGGCATTGGTGAAATCAGGATACTGGGTCGCAGAGTGGTTGCCCCAGATGCACATGTTGGACACTTCGCTCACGTGAACGCCGGCTTTCTGGGCCAATTGTGTCTTGGCGCGGTTCTCATCGAGACGAGTCATGGCGAACCAGCGCTCTGACGGCACGTCGGAACCGGCGTTCATGGCAATCAGGCAGTTGGTGTTGCAGGGATTGCCCACCACGAGCGTGCGAACGTCGGACGCAGCATTACCGGCGATGGCCTGGCCCTGGCCGGTGAAAATCTTACCGTTAATGCCCAGCAGATCACCGCGCTCCATGCCGGCTTTACGCGGCACACTGCCAACCAACAGAGCCCAGTTCACGTCAGTGAAGCCCTCATCGAGGCTGGAAGTCGCCTGGATATCGGTCAACAGCGGGAAAGCACAGTCATCGAGCTCCATCACCACGCCTTCGAGGGCCTTCATGGCCGGCTCGATCTCGATCAGGTTCAGGGCGACCTCCTGATCCGGGCCAAACATGGCCCCGCTGGCGATGCGGAAGAGAAGTGAATAACCGATTTGACCGGCGGCACCGGTCACTGCAACTCGAATAGGCTGACTCATAGGTTTTGGAGGATTGATTGATGTTTTAGATAACGAAAGCGGGAATGACGCAGGAACTCAGCCATTTAGGTGTCACAAGTTCGTGCAAATTAGATGGTGTCCACCCTTCGCGAGCGGCCGGACTCATTCAACACGTTTTTTATGCCCTCCCGGAGGTCCCGGAAGTCGAGTCCAACGCCCAATTCCTTGGAGGAAGCGGGAACGCGGTATGACCAGTTCGTGCCGTCCATCACACCGGGGACATTGATGCGATTGTCGTCCTCGAGCAGGTCGGAAATCATGAAAGCGACACGGTCGGAATTGGAGAAACAGAGCTCACGCATCAGCTTGTACCAAACATGTTGGCTGAACTCAGGGATGCGAAATCCGTCTTCGAGCTCGATTCCGGCGAAATGGCAGAGCGTTTCGAGGAAATTCTTGGCCTCCCACCATTCCGGGCTCTCCACCTCAGCTTCGCAAAGCTGCTTGTGCATCGCCTTCCACTGGGCCGGCAATGGTGAGTGATCGTGAGTCGCGTAGGTGGCAAAGGAACAGCCGGGATACTGGAGCCCTGACGTCACGTGACCGTCGGTGAACTCCCACTGAGGGACTTTCATCCCCGCAATGCCCATTTTTTCGAGCGAAGGGCGCACATAATCCGGCACCGTTCCGAGATCTTCAGCAATCACTTCGGCAATGCCGGCGGACTGCTTGATCATGGAGAGATAAACCTCCCCATCGGCCCGATTGGCTGCCTTATCTTCCTCAGAATCATCGGGTCGCGGCTTGAAGCCAGGCAGATTGCCGTCGCAAAGCTCCTCGGCCTCGACCTCGGTCAGCGGCAGAAACTCTTCATTTCGAACCGGATTCCAGGGAAACGCATAAATTCGATAGAAGCCCAGGGCATGATCGACCCGGAACATCCCGAAAATCTCGGTCGTCTTGCCGATCCGCTGGCGCCACCAGTCGTAGTGGCGCTCCTTGAGCACATCCCAGCGATAGAGCGGGATTCCCCAGTTCTGCCCCCACTTCTGAACAAATTCGTCATCCTTGAAGAGCTTCTCGGGCGGCGCGCCTCCATACCAATCAAGATCAAAGATCTCCATATTGGCCCAGACGTCGACGCTGTAGAGGCTCACCCCGATCGGAATGTCGCCCATCAGGGAAATGTCCTTCGAAGCGGCGTAATCGGCGATTTCCTTCCATTGATTAGCCGCAACCCACTGAACATAAGCGTAATAACGTAGTTTTTTATCCACTTCATTAGAGCTGGATTTCGTCGCTTCTTCGGTCAAAATCTCGATCGCCTTCTCCTTCGAGCGGAAATCTTCGGGCCAGTTCTGCCAAACCTGGCTCCCTCCCTCCCGCTCCATCAGCAATCGGAAGACACAATAATCATTGAGCCATTCGGCCTCCTTCTTGCAGAAGGTTTCAAAATCGTCAGCCCGACTGTCCACCCGGCCATACACATTCTCAAGGAAGCCCTCGTAGGCTTTCTGAAGCAGCTCGCGCTTGAGCTTGCGGACCGGCTCGTATTGCACATTGCCGGAGTTGAGAGCTTCAATGTCGTAATTCCCGAGGATTTCGGCAGCCGCTTCTTCCGCGAGGTCCTTGAGACCGTTCGGAGTGCAATCGAGCGTCATCGGCTCAATCGCGACAGAGCTGATGGCATTATAGGGGCTGTTATCCGGGCCGGTTTCGTTAATGGGGAGCAATTGGACAAAGCCAAAACCCACTTCAGAAGCGAAATTGACGAATTCCTTCAAGCTGGCGACGTCGCCGATGCCAAGGTCATTTTCGCCACGAATGGAAAAGACCGGGACGAGAACCCCGGCAAGTCTGCGATTCATACTGTGTCGGGTTCCCACCATTCCCCGGAATTCGTCGCACCTTACCTATGCCGACGAAGAAAACCACCTCTAATTCGAGCAAATCTTGTGCCGATTTGCCAAGGGCGTTCAGTTGACGACTTTGTCGTAAACCGAATCTAGAATCGTCCTCGGCTGATCCAACTTATTCGCAGTCAGATACTCGCGGGTGCGATAAACCAGGCGCTTTGGCACCTTGAGGTAAGTATTGGGCAGCGACCAGTAGCTGTCCTGTCCACCGAAGAGCTGCTCTTTCGCCTCCTCAAAGTGGCCTTCCAGGTTCGGAACTTCGACCTCTTCCTCGACTTTCTGGAAAACGCCGTAGAGGTTGCCCGGATTAACGTCGAGAGAGACCTTTTTCAGGCCGGCCTTGGCCGCCACGGCTTCGAGCGTCAACCAGTCGAAGCCGTAGAGATGGCCGTCATGCCACTTGTGATCGATCCGCATCCCTGGAAAAAGAATGTCCGGCACTTCGATCACGAAAAGTCCGCCCGGCTTGAGGAATTCGCTCATACTGCGGATGTCCTCGACGGGATCAGCGAGATGCTCCAGCACCTGGAACAGCGTGACGAGATCAAATGACTCCTTCTCGAACTCGGCCTCCTGATACATACCCAGGAAAACCTCCACATCGTAGTTGTCCCGGGCAAAGGAGCCGTAGCCCTGGTTCGGCTCGATCCCATAGGCATCGTTACCCAGGCGCTTCATGAGGTAAACCCATTCCCCGCCTCCGGCACCGATATCGAGACTGCGAATGCCCGTCTTAATCTGGCCCTTGGAGTGACCAAGGCGTGCCGCGGCCACGTTTCCGGCGCGGTAAATATGCTTTTTCTTGGGAACAAAGACGTCCTTGTAGGATTTGCGGTAGTCCTCCTTGTAGAACTTCGACAGATCCTCGATCGGAAGCGGGTCCACGTAGATGAGGCCGCTCTCCAAATTCATCACATTGCGAAGATCGTGACCTTCGCGCGCTTTGGTAGCGACGATTTCAGCTTCAGAAGACCCGGTGATAGTGCAGGGTCGCTCGGCCTGAACGCGTTGTGAGACAGTGGACATGGATCGGGGTATTTAGCACAACTCGGCGCTTTCTCCAGTGAAAGAGCGCAAGGGAGAGTGCTTCGTCAGACCGAGCTTCGTTGAACGCCCCAGGCAATTCACTCGCCATCAGATGGTTCACTCACCGGGTAGACCGACAGCTCCAGATTGACGCCTAAGTCCCCCGCCGCTGATAGAAGGTCAGGAGGAAAGGCGAATGAGGACCAATGAGGCGGTTTTATCTCGACTCCGAAGTCCAACGTGAGCCTCTCCAGCCCTGGGAAATCCCTGAGAGTCTGGATCTCCGACGCGAATTCGCAAAGAAACCGAGCCACCTCTTCCAATTGGCCATCGAAGTCTGACATATCCGCGTCACTCGCTCGAAAACTGGCCCCGGATCTCTCATGCTTTCGTCCCTCGGGCTGGCTGTTGGGCCGGCGAGGCTCACCTTTCCGAAAGATCGAGATCGGAGTCAGCTCACTTCCAGCGAGAAAACCATCAATGTCAAGGTGAAGGCCGGAGGCTCGAAGGACTGTGCTCATGGCTGGTCAAATTCGTTCAAGGACAGCAAACCCGATAGCGGGACCAAGCCTCAAGCTCAAGAAAAGAAACTCCTGTCGCTTCCGGCTGCCCGTCTTGCCCAGGGCTACTCTTCAATCACCACCGGTGCCTCCGGCATCGCCGCAAGAAATGCTTTGCCGTAGCGCTTGCTGAGAATGCGTGCATCGAGCAGAACCACTCGTCCCTCGTCCTCGCAACTCCGAATGAGTCGCCCCACGCCCTGACGGAGTTTCAGGATCGCCTCGGGCACGCTGTATTCCATGAAGGAATTCCCTCCCCGCTCCTCGATCTGCTCGAGCCTCGCCTGGGTCAGCGGATGATCGGGAACCGCGAATGGCAGTCGAGTGATGATGACATTCGTCAGCGCTTTGCCGGGCACATCGACACCAGTCCAGAAACTGTCCGTCCCAAACAGCACGCTGGTCTCGTCGCTCTTGAAGGACTCGATGAGCTGGCCGCGCGACTTGCCTTTCCCCTGCACCAGCAACTCGATCTTGTGATCCTCGAAGAATTCCTCCATCTCGCCGGCCACCTTCTGGAGCAGCTTGTAACTGGTGAAGAGCACAAAGGCCCGCCCGCCGGACATCTGCACGAAGCGGCCAATCCACTTGATCAGTGCCTCGTCGTAGCCCGGCGCATTCGGCATGGGCATGTCCTTGACCAGGTGAATCTTCATCTGTTCGGCGTAGTCAAAGGGACTGCCGATCTGGATGGCTTCGACCTCCTGGGCACCGACGCGGTTGCGGAAATAGCCGAGGTCGCGGTCACCGATGCCTAGTGTGGCGCTGGTGAAGACACAGGGTCGGTCGCGCTCGAAGAAGACAGGACGCAGCAGTTCGGCCACGTCGATGGGTGCCGCATTCAGGCTGATGGAATCCCGTTCGCTCTTTTCCACCCAGTAGACCGAACCTTCATCGCCCTGATCGAGGAACGTGGCGAGCCCGGCGCGACAGTCAGCGAGACGGCGGGCCAGTTCGGCGAGTTCATTGCGAGTGGTGTCATCTGCGAGATCGGCCACGGCCCGGGCACGGCGCCCCACTTCAATGAGCCCGGCTCCGAGCGTGTCCTCGACAAATTCGGGATCGCGAATGCGGAACTCCCTGCCCCATTCGCCCCACTCACAGCTGTCTTCGACTTCCTCGAAGAACTCGTCGATATCGTCGAGCAGCTTCATCGTCTGGCGACGCCCCTGGCTGTCGCCGGTGAGCTGGAACAGACCCTTCCGGTTTTTCGGATTGTAGAGACGATGCAGGTCGAACTTCATCCCGACTTGGGAAATAGAGAGACCAAGCTGCTTTGCCGCGACTTGCTCCAGCGTGTGAGCCTCGTCGAAGATGAGAAAGTCGTTCGCGAAGAGAAAGCCCTCCCCCGACTCGGTGAAGTCGACCTGGCTGTTCAACAGCGTAAAGAACAGCGTATGATTCACCACCACCACATCGGCATCGGCGACCTGCTTGCGGGCTTCCTGGTAGAAACAGGCTCCGGAAAATCCGCATCGTTTGATCGTGCAGGCGTGGGATTCGCTGCAGACCTGGGACCAGACCCGCCCCGAGGGCACGAAATCAAGATCACTCAGGGTGCCGTCTTCAGTCGACCGGGCCCATTCCCAGATCGCCTTGAGTTCTTCCAGTTCGGACGAAGTAAACATCTCTCCCCCTCCTGACATCGCGTTCTGGAGGCGGTTTGGGCAGAGGTAATTGCGGCGCCCCTTCAACAGCAGCGCGTGAAAGTCTTCATCCATCACCGACTGCAGCAACGGGATGTCTTTTTCCACGAGTTGTTCCTGCAGGTTGATGGTGTGCGTCGAAATGATCGCCTTGCGCCCTTCGTCGAGCGCTTTTCGCACTGCCGGGGCAAGATAGGCAAGAGACTTGCCAACGCCCGTTCCCGCTTCCACGACGAGCGGCCTCTCCTCTTCGAGGGCACGGGCCACCGCGACAGCCATCTGCTGCTGCTGGGGGCGAAACTCGAAATCCTTAAGCCCGGAAAGCGCGCCGCTAGTCCCGAAAAATTCGGAAGTCACGCGGGAAAGCGAGTCGGAGGCACTGCCAAAGTCGGAAACGGAAATCACGGTCGGTAGACTTCCGTTGAAACCGGAGATGAAGCAAGGTCAAATCGAGGGACTTACCCCATCGCGGCGCGATAGACACCTTCGAGCGCCGTCGCATCGGCCGTCACCGGGTTAAACTGCGCCGTCCACTGCTTGGCCGCCTCTTCTGCCAACTGCGGCAGCTTGCCTGCCTCAACCCCGAGATCCGCAAGCGAGAGGTCCATATCGGCGCTTGCGAGGAGATTCCGGAGACGCTCCACAAGATCTCCCTCATAAAGCTCATTATAGATGGAAGCAACTTCCTCATTCCGGCTATTAAACGCAATCACCTCCGGCATCATTGTGCCGACGGCCTGCCCATGGACGGTGCCATAATGCGCCGTCACCGGATTAGCGCAGGAATGCCCGATTCCGAGCATGGAATTCTCAATCGCCGTTCCGGCAAATGCCGCGCCAAGTTGCATGCGGGCACGAGCCTCCATGTCGTCAGGCTGTTTCATGACACGCTCCAGTCCCTCGTTAAGCAACTGCCAGGCTGCCTTGGAGTAGGCGTAGGAAATGTCGGTCCGCTTGTTGCACACCGCTGTCTCCAGAGCATGGGCAATCGCATCGATTCCCGTATGAGCTGTCACTGCCGCCGGCATAGTCACCGTCAGTTCCGGATCCAGGATCGCGACAGCCGCCGCTGCTTTCTTGTCACCGCAGGCCATCTTGGCGTGTGTCTCGGCATCTGCGATGAGGGCAAAGCTCTGGCACTCGCTTCCCGTTCCCGAAGTCGTCGGAATTGCGATCAAGGGCAGCATCGGCTCCTTTGCCAAATCCACCCCCCAGAAATCCTTCATTGTTCCGCCGTTGGTCAGGATAAAGTTGCATCCCTTGGCCGTGTCCATGCTGGACCCGCCCCCGAGACCGACGATCAAGTCGACTCTGGCTTCGCGAGCGACCGCGACGCAGGCTTCCACGTCGTCGGTGGTCGGGTTTTCATGAACCTTATCGAAGACCGTTGCCTTGATACCGGCTTCGTTAATCGCGTTAACGGCACGCTCAACACAACCTGTCTGGGCAATGCCCGGATCCGACACGATGAGCACATGACTTGAGCCCAGTTCTGCCGCTTCCGCCCCAACGGTGTCGAGTTTGCCCGGCCCGAAGACGACCTTACCACCGGGAATATGCTCGAAGCCGAGCACCCAGTCCGGGGCATCCAGCCCGGCACAGAGAGACTCGATCGAGAGCGGATCGGTTAACATGGACAAGACCCTAACCGGTCATGCCGACTCGGCAAACGCAAAGGAGCGGCGCGTATACAGGAAATCAAAGAGGTTGCCCTCGTGAGGTTGATTCCAGCTGATTCGGTTAGTCGGAACGTTTCCGATGTTAAGACGCTCGATTTCGGGGTGATCAAAAAGCTGGTTGATCCAGTCCACATCCTTGGTCACTGCGGTCATCACGAGCGAGTAACCGGTTTTCTCCAGCACCTCGGACTGAGGACACTCGACCACACTGGCGAACGGAAAGAGGAACTCCCGCAGAGCGAGATCTTCGTCAAACGAGTCAACGCGAACGATGGTGGGTTGGAGATAGTTCATGCCATCACGCTCCATGAAGCGCTCACCGTCACGATACTCAGCCGTGATGTCTGTAGCTCCGCTGGATTCCAGACCGTCTTCGACGGCCTCGTTAATCCATTCGGCAAACTTGGGATTGGCAAAACCGGAAAGCTTCGCTTCGGGATCGTCCTGGGCAAGAGGCTTGATCTCAGCGAGACGCTTGGAAACGGCATGGGCAATTTCATCGCCATACTTCGGCACCACAATGGTAGAGGTGCAGATGCAGCTTCGACCGGAATTTGCGGAAACCGATTCCACCATGGAGTCGACATATTGTTCCCAGTTTTCGATTTCGTCCTCTCCAATCACGAACTTGGAGTAACCGGTCCCGTGCACTTCGACCCGTTCGTCGTTCTCGTACTGCTTCACGGTAGAGTCATCGCCGAAGAGCATGACCCGGCCGGCCCGGCGAATGATCGCCCCGGACCCGTCGTGTTGGGTGGGATAAAGACTGAAAGCTTCAGCAGGCGCTCCGGCCTTGATGAAAGCCTGAATGATTCGCCACGGAGTCCAGGGCTCTTCGCGGCCGGGCTTGAGCAGGACCGGCACCTTCATCGCGATGGCAGGGATCCAGAGAGCATTCACGGCCGGCGAGTTGCTCGGCAGGATGACCGCCAACTCATTCGTTGTGGCAGAGAAACTGACCGGTGCCCCGCCCTGTTCGCCATAACCTTTGTCGAGCACGTCCCAGGCAAGCCCTCGCGAAAGGCCTTTAAAGATGTCATCAATCTGACCAAAGAGACCACCGAGACGATTCATATTGAAGCGAATCAGAGAATGCGGCAGGCCACTAGTTGCCGCCAGCGAAAGAACGTAATCTTCCGGCGACTGCATCGCCCCGTCCGTGCCAATGGGTAGATCATCGTTGAGGAAAATCTCACCGGCTTTCTTGGTGATTTCGACAAGCTCCTCGCCACTGAACTTCTTCAGGGCTTCGCGAGCTTCCCCCATCTTATGGAGGTCATATTTGATCATGTCCGCGCAAGCGAAGCTGATCTCTGCGGCCGGGTCTTCAGTGCCAAGCTGGTTGACGGTCTGAACGTCCAGACTCTTGTAGACCTTGCCCTGTCGGAGGATGGGAATGTGGGGAGCACTCATTGTGTCGCTGTTTAGCGGGTAGTCTTTCTGCTGTTTAGCTTCTTTACGCTTCGCAGCGGCAAGTAGCTACCAACTGAACGGCCGATAGCTAAATCGCTGCGCAAAACGCTAGTAAACACCTTCGATCACCTTCTTCGTGAGCGCACCAAACGGACGAACATCACCAACTCCGTCCCACGGATACTTCTCGTGAGGCTCGCGTCGAATGGCTTCGTCACGCTCGAGGAAGCGCGGCATGAAAAATTCGTGAGTCAGCGTGGTCAACTCAACCCGGCCGTATTCGCCGTAGCCTTTAGTGATCTCAGTCTTGTCGGCGTCGACAATACGAAGCACGGCTCGAGGCTGGGGCGCGTAATAGGTCACGCTGTAGTCTTTGCCAGGAAGCTCTTCCGGAATGGAAACAGCAAGACCCATCAGAGTGTTCCCGTAGGTCGGGACGAACTGAGCTTTGTTCTCAAGAACTTCTTCCTGGAGGAAACGCACATACTCCGGCGTCATCGAAGTGCCCCCGCAGAAGCAGCCCTTGATGCCGTGATCGGAGATGGAAATACGCTCACCGATGGAAGCAAGAAGACGCGGTGTTGTGAAAATACAGGAGATATCGCGGTGCTTGATGATCTCAACCGCTTGAGCCATCACGTGAGCCTGGTATCGCTCAACCTGGTCGAGTTCTTTGCGTTTAATGAGGCGCTTCACCCAGCGGGGATCGAGGTCGACGTGGTAGCAACTGCCTCCGCGAACATTGGCCAGATGCTCAACAGCAAGACGAAGACGGCGCGGACCGGTCGGCCCCACCATGATCCAGTTGCCGCCCTTCGGGAAAAACTCGTCGCTGAGCTGCTCGGAGAACTGCTCGTAGTCGTGCTTGTAGTCATCCCAACCAACACGCTGCTTGGGAAGGCCTGTTGTACCACCTGTTTCGAAAACATTGAAGGGGCGCCCTTTGTAGGCATTCGGCACAAAGCGCTCGTTCTTCTCATCGCGCAGCCACTCATCCTGGAAGTGCGGGAACTTGATGATGTCGTCGTAGCTCTTCACCTCTTCGCGAGGGTCCCAGCCTGCTTCAGCCATCCAGTCGAGCCAGAAGGGACATCCGGTTTCTTCGCTGAAGTGCCACGCCATCATTTCGCGAACACGTTCGTCGAGTTGTGCTTTTGCTTCGTCTGCAGTCATTGGAAGTAAGTAGGAAAGTTTTTGGGAGAAGAGGAGTTGGAGTGAGATTACGGGAAGAACTTCTTAATGGTTTCGTCGGAAGGCTTCTTAGTGAAGAGCGAGACCACGATCATGGCTACGAGGCCGAGCACGAAGCAGATTGCGACAGGCATGACGCCGTCGTCAGTGCGGTGCTCGCTGGAGAACACGGTGTATTCCCCACCCCAGCCGGCCTTGGCGAAGAAGTAGAACCAGCTTGCTGCCACAGCGATGATACAGGCATAAGCACCGGCCTTGGTAGCGCCCTTCCAGTAGAGTGCGGTAAACACGAGCGAGGTCAGCGCGGCGAAGCCAGAGAAACTCCACACCGCGAGATCGAAGACGTTCTGCACATCCTTGAGCACGAGCGACAGGATGTAGGTCAGCAAGACGATCGCAACCACGAAGCCACGGGCGATAAGCACGATCTGCTTATCGGTGAAGCGGTCCTTCGGCTTGTTGTGAAGAACGATGTCGTTGGTGAAAATAGTTCCGAGACAGAGGAACTGCGAATCAAGCGAGGACATGATCGCCGCGAGAATGCCCGCAGTCACCATCCCGGCAATGAGCGGATTCTCGATGAGAAACTTCACCACCACGGAGAGCACTTTGCCAACACCCGCGTCATCGGCACTTCCCATGATGCTCACGACCGGCTTGGGCCAGGCATCGACCGGAGGCACATTAAATACACCCGTGGCCCAGAGACCAATGAGCACACAAGGCACCCACACCACCATGATGCAGATCGGGTGGGCAATCACGGTCAGTCGGAAACTTTTCGCACTCTTGGCGGTCAGCCAGTGCTGGAAAAGGTGCGGGAACATTCCGACGGATAGCGGAATGAACATGTAAGTGAGAAACTGAATCGGAGGAATACCGATCTCCCGTTGGAAGGCTCCGGCCTTGGTGGTCACCTCAAGCTCACCGGGAGTTCGGACGAGATGTCCGGGATAGATTTGCTCGGACGCTGCCGCGACCCCACCGAGCGCTTTGGAAATCAGGTAGAATGCGAGGACACCCATCGCCATGAAGACGAGCGTCTGGAAAGTGTTTGCCCAGGCGGCGGCACGAGAACCACCCGCAAAAATGTAGGCCAGCACCACCCCACAGATAACGAGACCGATGAGCCACGGCGGAACCGAACCATTGAGCATTCCTTCCTGCGGAAATAGATTCGGAAACATTCCGGCCGTCGCCGGACCCATGACGCGATAAGATCCGATCACGCCGATAAGGAGGTAAGGAATCACCAGCAATACGAGACAGGGAAAGAGCAGGTAGCCAATACCATTCGACTCAAAGCGATTCCGGAAGAATTGAATTTGGGTCACATAGCCGTGACGCTTCGCGATCGACCACACCTTGATTCCAATCAGGAAGAAACAGGCTGCGTGAATCAATCCTGACGAAGATGCCATCAAGCCGTAGGTGCCGACGCCCTTCTGGAACGCTTTACCAGTCGAGCCGACCAGGGCGAATGCCGTCATCGTCGTTCCGAAGACCGACATCAGGAGCATGAAAGGTCCGATCGAGTGACTCGCTACGAAGTAGTCCTTCGAAGTTCCGCGAAAGAGTTTTCCGCTGAACAGGGCAAGTCCGAGGAGCAGGCCAAGGTAGCAGATGATCACCACCAGGGGCGTTTTCGAAACGGTAGCCGCTTCGGCCTGGGCCAGGATGAACAAGGATTCCATAGAATTAAACAGGGTTAGGTCAATGACTTAACAGGGTCGAACTGGCAGACACTTCGATGACCGAAGCGCTCTGCCGATTCCTCTGACCAAGGGCGAATCAGTCTTCGCCTTCGGCCCATTTCTCCATGCGGTCGGGCCAGGCAAATTTCACGACGCAGGCCCAGAAAATGGCTGCGACGATGGAGTAACAGGCATGATAGGCGAGCCCCACGGGGATAAACCCGAACACGAGGTTTCCATTATCCCAGTTCCACGTGTCCTGGTGCAAAACCGCCAGAGCGACGAAAACGAAAATGATAATACCGGTCTTCATGTTAGAAGGGCTTGCTGATTACCTGAAAATATTACTCACCTTCCAGCTCGTAAGCGTAGAGGTGGGTCTGGGTCATGATGTAGAGCGTGTTGTTAGCCACGATCGGCGTCGCGTAAATCGGCGCCGGGTAGTTCACGATCGTCAGCTCTTCGTATTCCTTGCCGGCCTTGAGAATCACCATCTCGCCGTCCTCGTTTCCGAGCAGCACCTTGCCGTCGACCACGAGAGTGGAACCCCAAATGTGAGAGAGCGTGTCGTGCTCCCAGTATTTCTCGCCAGTCTCGGCATCGAGGCAGTAGAGACGACCGGAGTAGTCAGCGATGTAGAGAAGCCCATCAGCAAGCGAAGGTGTCGAAATGGTACGTCCAACCTCTTTAAACTGCCAGACGATGGCATCTTCACCGGTGCCCTTGCTTGGATCGATACACGTTACAGCACCAACCCCTTCCCCGTGCTCGGGGTCCTGTCCGATGCAGGCGTAGACCTTGTTATTATAGATCACAGGAGACGAGATGATCTCGGAAGGACCAGGATAGGTCGCATACTTGATCGGCTCACCGGCTTCGTCGAAGCGGTATTCCTTCGGGCAGCAGTCGACTTTCCAGAGTTCCTTGAAAAGGTTGTAGGTTTCGCCGCCGTCTTCGAGCGCCTCGAAATCAGTTCCGTGGAAACCGTAGGTGAAGCCGTCGCCGGCACCGAAAACAACAGTCGGGCTTCCGGCGAGGTCATCAGAATAGGCGGGTGAAGACCAGTTACAGTGCATGATGTTGGCACTGATGCCGCTGTCCTCTTCCGCGGCGAGTTCGCCAGTCTCCTTGTCGAGAGCGATGAGAGTCGGGTTGTAGGGAGCGGGAATGTTGATGTGTGACCAGTCCACACCGTTCGAAGTGCTGGCGTAGACGTATTTGTCGGAAATCACCACCGAGCTGGAAGTGATGTTGTGCGGGAACACACCCAGCTCGCTTCGCATGTCGTAGCCCCAGACAATGTCGGCGCTCTTTTCGTCGAGCTCAGCCGGCTCTGCCTCGGCCAGCTTCTCGAGACCACCATTGGCATACTTGGCCTCATCCTGGAACGGGCCGTCGTTGCCGTCGCTCATGCCGTAAACGTCGAGACAGATGATCTCACCGCGGTTGGTCACCACGTAGCCATACTTGCCGTCCACGATCACAGAAGAACACACCCCAAGGAATTCCCAGTCGGAAACCTTACCGGCGTCGAGCTTCGGGATATCGAACTGCCAGAGCAGTTCACCGGTCTTCTCGTCGAAGCACATGATGATGCCCTTATCGCCGGTAACAGATTCAAGGCGGGGCTTCTCATTGTTCGTGCCGATGAACACACGGCCATCTTTCACGGTCGCTGTGCCATAAGCCTGGGAGCCCATCTCGGCCACCCACTTGAGGTGCTTGGCACCGTCGGCACCGCCTGCGTCATTGAGATCGCCGGCGGAAAAGTCGATCGGAAGACCGGTCGCCGGGGACATCATGTTGTTGGAGGCGTCACGCCCCCACTGAGGCCATTCGCCCCCACCGGGGAGAGCCTCAGGAGCTGGTGACGGTTTCTCTTCCCCCTTGGCATCCATGGAGGAAGCGAAGAGAGCCAATGAAAGCAGGCTGAAAAGCTGCCCGAACAGTTGGAGTTTGGATTTCATCATGGCTGATTGGTGAATTGATAGGTTTGGGTCAGGAGTTTTCCGGTCCCGGGATTAGTCGTTGGAAGTGATGGAAATGTTGTCGACGAACACGGTCTTCTGGCTCTGCGGAGCAAAACCGAAGATACCGGGAGCGCCCTTCTTGTGAGCATTGTTGTGCTTCACCTCGATGGTCCAGGCTTCAGGCTCGGGCTGGTCTTTGGGCCAGGCCTTGGCGCGGATGACGCCGGAGCCGTCCTCAGCCACATCAACGCTGGTCTTGAGCGTGTACCAAGTGTTCGCAGAGATCGGGAACGGCACGGACTCTTTGACCCGCTCGTGGTTAGAGCTGACTTCGAGAATGTTGGCGTTACCCACCATGGAAATGATGTAGCGCTGGTTGATCAGCCCCACCACCGACTTGATGCGACGGCTGCCGTCGGTCATGACATCAGCCTGCAGGGTGTAGTTAGTCAGGTCAGGGTGACCGATGAATGAGAGCGAACGCTGGAACAGCACACGGTCGAGCGTCTTGGAGAGGACCTTGTTGCCGTCGTTTTCTATCACTTCCCACTTGAGGCGGGCACCGATCCAGGGCAGCGGCGGGAAATCAAATTCGCGCCCCTCGACAGAGCCTCCCGGCTTAGCAGCCAGCTCGAAGCCTTCGAAGTCTTCGGTGTAAGGCAGGTTGGAAATCACGCGGCCGCGGAGGTATCCGCCAAGCTCACCTTCAGTCCCCTTCCAGGCACCGGCAGAAAGTGCAGCGTCTTCGCCAGCACTGATGGTGTTGCCCTCGAACGAGGCATCCATCGTCGCTTTCACCTTGGCGGTGGGAGGAATGAATGTTTCCCAGCTGGCGGTGCCACCATCACCGACGATCACGCCGCCCGCATCCTGCTGCTTAAGGGTGACCGTGGCAGACTCTCCGGAACGAAGCAGCACATCACTCGGAACCGGGAGCAGCTTGGCCGCCTCACCGGGCTCAGGGCGAACCACTTCGGGAGCGGACGCATATTCAATGCCGCTGTTCTTGATCTCGAAAGCGTAGAGCTTCTCGGTCGTGTGGACATAGAGACGCCCGTTACAGATCGACGGCGTGCCGATACCATTGCCGTCCAGCTTGATCTGGTTTTCGATAACCGGCTTGTCGCCTTCCACATTGATCACGTAGAACTCACCCGGGAAGGTCGAGACGAAGAGCCGACCACTCGCATAGAGCGGAGAAGCGTGAAGCTGGGAGTTGGCCAGCTTCTCTTCCCAGTGAATCTTGCCAGTCTCGGCATCCACGCAGATGAGGGAACCGGTCTTGACCATCTGGTAAATCTTTCCGTCGTGGAGAGTCGGAGAGCTGGTGAACATTTCCAGGGTCTCACGCCAGACTTCGATATCGTCGGAGAGACGGGGTGCGCCCTTCTGAACGGGATCCACTTCACCGTCAATAGCGTCGAAGTCTTCAGGAATATTGATGCGGAACATCCGGCCCATCTCTGTGGTATCGAGGTTTTCCTTACCGTGGATGTTGATGACCGAGTCCTTGTAGACCACCGGAGAGCTGTTGATCCCCCCTTTGGAAACCTGCCAGCGCCAGATGGCGGTGCCGTCGTTCACATTGACGCATACAATGTTGCCGCAGCCAGTACCGGCGTAGAACACGCGCTTGCCGTCACGAGTCTCCAGGAACGGAGTGCTCATGGAAGTATCCTTCAGGTAGGGCGGGCCCACACCGGGAACGGATGTCCAGAGGTGCTCACCGGTATTTTTGTCGAATCCGAAGAAACGGTCGCGAGCCGGGCCGTTGGCACCCCAGTAACTCGTCACACCGCGAATGATCACGATATCACCATCGACCACCGGAGACCCGGCACGTCCGTTCGGGAAAGTGAGGCGTCCAAAACGCTCCATCATGGAAACCTGCCAGACCTGCTCGCCATCCTTGTTGAGGCAGGTGACCAGGCCGTACGTGGTTGCAACGATCACATTTTCGGTGTCGGGATCGACCGCAACGGCACCGATGGAGTAACGATTGTAAATGGTATCGGAAAGGAAGTCGTGAGTCGCGAATTCCCAAATCACGTCTCCCGTCTTCTCATCACGGGCCTGAACGACTTCCTCCAGGTCAGGACCTCCGCCCCGATAGCCCCAGGAATAGATGCGTCCATTGAAAACGACGGCAGTTCCCTGTCCGGAAATCGCATCGGTCCAAACCGGCGTTTCGTTGAATTCAAAGTCAGCATAGGATTCGAGGCTGACACCGGTTTGAAGGGGGCCGCGCCAGGCGAGCCAATTCCCTTTGTGAATATCCTCGGCCATGGAAGGCATCGCCAAGGTTCCGACTGCGGTAAGAACGAGGAGAACTCGAAGTGGGAGTTTCATAAAGAAAAACGATTCAGAAGACAAAAAATCTTACGAGAGCGGACAGGATAGGAGCCGCCAAAAAAACCCGCAAAAGGAATTTGTGGTTTTATCACGTAAATTAGCGGCACTAATCACTATCCGTGCGATTTGGGGCGATTTACCCCATTTCGGGGTGAATCAGCGATTTTCTCATAAGCTCCGCTAATAGCCAATCTGAGACCATCAAATTGAGGTCACAAATCGAAGAATTCTCGTCAATAGCCGGTAAGTGATGCACCTTATTGCTATCAGGGAAAACGCCGAAATGTCCGGACTCGACCCGCGCGTGGATGAAGACTTTGCCGAATTGGTGAGGCTTCACCATCGCGACTTGCTGGTGTATGCACGCGCTTTGGTTAAAGACGATGCCACTTCCCGGGATATCGTGCAGGATGCCTTCGTTGCTGCCTATGAGAAGGCCGGAACCTTCGACATCACCCGCGACTTTGCCACCTGGATGCGTGGTATCGTTCGCAACAAGTGGCGGGAATGGCTCCGGAAGAACCGGCGCTACGATCTCACCGATAACGAGCTCGCCTCTATTGATGCTGATGTCGCTGCCTGGCAAAACGAACGTGCCAGTGGAAACAGCCCGGTTTTTGAAGCTCTCGAAACCTGCCTCTCCCGCCTCCCCGGCAACCTCATGGATACCGTGAAAGCCTACTATTTTGAAGGCCGAAACGGAGATGAGGCCGCCGAGCGTCTTGGCATCGCTCCTGCGGCAGTTCGAAAACGCCTGCAGCGAGCCCGGGTCCTGCTGAAGCAATGCCTCGATCGCAAGCTCGACAACGCACCTCACTCAGAAGACTGAACATGAACTCCGACCCTGCCATGGCCCCGACTCCGGAAGAACGCTTTGTCGATGCCGCCCTGCACGAGCAGGCCCGCCTCGGCCAAGCAGGCAACGATGACGAGCTCGTAGCTGCCATCCTCACGAAAACGATTTTGCATGACACCTCAGACGAGGCAACGGCTCTGTCCTCCTCCCCGGTGGCGGACAGACGCCTCTGGATTGCTTCAGCTATTGCCGCGGCCGCAGTCATCGCGCTCGTGGCACTTGGATTGAGCTCGCTTCCCTATCGCTCGGGCTCTGCGCCTGATCCCGAGATGCAGTTTTCAGTCCGGCTTCTTCCCGCTGAGGAAGTGGTAGTAGTTGCCGAAGAATCCGATGAGCCCCCCATTGCGGCGGTCAACCCTCACGGCAATCTCATCGCCCCAAACAGGGTCTCCCCGTCAGTCGCCTCCAACCTCGATGCTCCTGACACCTATTTGGAAATCACAACTTCCTTTGCGCCTTCGTTCGCCTCTTTCCCGGAACGCCCCGTTCGTCGGGAACTTTTCAGTATTGCATCAATCGACGAGAGCTCCGAGGGACGAAAGCACTCTTACTCTGGCAATGTCAGGATTGAACATCAGGACTTTCTCATCGAGGCTAACGCAGCAGAAGTTTCCACGCAGCCTTCTCAGACCTCCTCTTACGAAGAGCCCTACCTTGTTGCCTACGATGTGATCCTGACACAGTTCCAACCTGCTCGTCAGGTCAGGGCTGGAAAGATGACTTTTGATCCCGGCGACAGCGCCTTTGTCCTCACTGGCGTTCGCCAACTAAGCACCTCTGAGGGCGACCTCAGGCGCTTCCAGGACGATGACCGAATCATCCTTACAGCCACTTCACTCTCCATCGAGAACTCGCCCCTTGGCGATGATCAAAAAGAGGTCAAATACGCTAACCCGTTACCTGAAACTCCAAAATAGATTAGGCAGCGCCTGAGGAACCTGATACGCTAGTAGAGGTCCCGCACAACAGGGTCGCCCTAATTCCCCCGCACAACACAACGACTACAAACGCAAAAGCCGGCCTTGGGCCGGTTTTTGTGTTTCCAGACGCACCACCCGGCGTAATCTCCGAGGCAGTCACTCACACCTCATGTCCAAGAACACTCACATTCGAATTGCCGCAGTCGTCCTTTTTCTCGGAGTACTCCTCGGAGCCCTCGGTGCTCATGCACTAAAAGATCTGTTGGCCGAAACCGGGAGAACCGACAACTGGGAAACCGCCACATACTATCATCTCATTCACGGAGTGGCCCTTTTCATCGTGGCCCTTTCGCCCCACCGCCCGCTTGGCTTCAACTTCTTCCTCGCAGGAGTAATACTATTCTCCGGCAGCCTCTACATTTTGGCTGTCACTAACATTACCAAGTTCGGCGCTATTACGCCCTTTGGTGGCGTCTGTTTTCTGATAGGCTGGGCACGCTGGATCTTCTTTCGGAGACTTGAGCCCTGACCCTTGAACTGTTTATGAAATTGCTTACATCCATTCTCGCCGTCGCGATCCTCTCGATGCCGCTCCTGCAGGCTGAAGATCTCAAAGTATTCGAAATCCGAACCTACACGGCAAACGATGGCAAGCTCGACGCGCTTCACGATCGCTTCCGCAACCACACGCTGGCGCTGTTTGAGAAGCATGGCATGACCAACCTGATCTACTGGGTGCCGGAAGACAACGAAGCCAACCAGTTGGTCTATCTCCTCGGTTACCCCAACCGGGAGGCTCGCGATAAGTCCTGGAAGGACTTCCGCGACGATGCTGACTGGAAGGCCGCCTACAAGGCTTCGACAGCCGATGGCAAACTAGTCGCCAAAGTGGACAGCCTCTTTCTCGAACTGACCGACTACTCGCCCTCACTCGAAACACTGAAGACGGATCATTCACGCCTCTACGAGATGCGCCAATACACCACCAATCCCGGCAAACTGTCCAAGCTGGACGCACGGTTCCGGGACCACACGGTGGAATTGTTTGAGAAGCACGGCATGACCAACCTTCCCTACTTCCATTTGTCTGAAGGACAGGACGGCAGTGGCACGACTCTCCTCTACTTTCTATCCTTCAAAGACGAAGCTTCCCGAGATGCTTCATTCAAGGCTTTCTCCCAGGACCCTGACTGGATCAAAGCACGCGATGAATCGCAGGCAGACGGGGAAAAGATTCTTATCAAGAAAGGCGTCGCTTCGATGTATTTGAAGACGACTGATTACTCTCCGGAGAAAGGCGTCGCTACGAAGTAAAAACGTTCCCCGTTCCAGGCGGCCACCTCGTCGGTCCTACCGATACACTTCTCGAAGCCCTTCAATGGATAGACGAGCAATCCGCTGACGAGAGTTAGCCCGGAGTGCTTCGCAGCATGTCGATTTTCTGCCAGATCTTCCGGCTGAGACCGGTGGTCAGTTCCTCGATCTCGTTCACTGCCGCAACCACTGCCGGATCATCCAGGGTCTGAAGGTGAAGTGCAGCAACCTTGCCCGTCAGGCTGAGCATTTCACTGCAGTAGTCCAGATATCGCCGGAGTTGGTAGGCATCGAGCATCATCTTCGGTGATGACGAAGTTTCCACCCGTTCCCGGGCGAGTCGATCCGGATCCTTGGTCAACTGATGCATGTCAATGACATGGGCGATCGAGCGTAGCTCATGCAGCGCACGCAAGGCACGACGTCGCTTCAGCCGGGATTCCAACGTCCATACAAACAAAAGGCCAATTCCTATCATCACTACCTCATTGAGGCCGGCTTCCAGAGTCTGGATCAATTCCGGCACACCCAGGTCATCGATGTAGACGGCCTTCATGCCAACAACGGTCAGCACGAGACCTGCAAGGATCACTACGATGAGCACATACCGTAGAATCCTCAGTGGCCAGATTGGTTTTGAAATCCACTGAATCCTCTCACGGCTGCGATGACAAACCACTCTCAGTTCCTCGCAGACATGCCTGAGACCGGCGTCAGGAAAGCGCTCCCCGATTCGATCGGTTAACGCCTCTACGGTCTCGAGCACCTTGTCGGCATCGAGATGAAGAAAGTTGTCGTCAGACAATGTACTGAGTTTTTCGGACACGACGGAAGGATCCTTATCAACCTCCGCTAGGGCTAACAACAAAAAAGCCGGAGCATTTGCCCCGGCTTTTTCGAAATTGGCAGGTGAACCATCGGTTCACCTCTACGCAGCTGATTACTTGAACTCAGGATCTACAGTCCAGTCACCGAAATCGGCACCGGCAGCAATCCAGGCTTTGATCGCTTCCTTCTGCTCTGCAGTCGGCTCGGGAGCCTTATCTTCCGGCGGCATGTGGTCATCATCAGACATCGGAAGCATCATGAGAGTGTAGAAAGAGCTTTCGTCGGGCTTGCCGGGAACGATCACAGCTTCGTAGCCGTCGTCTTCGTCACCTGCGCCCTGGAGAAGGCCTTCCTTAGTTGCTACAACGAGGCCGGCCTTGGGCTTACGGGTACGGCCACGCTCGTCTTCGTAAGGAGGCTTGTGGCAGTCGATACAGCTTTCCTTGATGATAGGATAGATGTCTTTTTCGAAATCAACGGCTTTGGCATCCGGGCTGAATGCAAGAGCACCGAGGCCGAAAAGAGCTACAAAGAGGATATTTTTTCGCATAATTGAGGATTAGTGTTTTCGTAAACGCGCCCAACTATAGGATCACCCCATGATGAGTTCAAACGCCAAATCCCCCCTATTTAGGCACCTGACCCGAAGAATTATGTTCGCCGGTTTTCTGTGCCTGATTCCTGCTCTAGCCCTTTCCCTAAGCTCTGCTGAAGAGGATCCAAAAGCGGAGAATGGCGACGAGAAAGATGAAAAGTCATTCGCCTCTATCATTGAGAAAAGTGAGAGCAGCAAAGGCCTCTTCCCGCTTCACCAGGACAAAACCACCGGCAGGATCTACCTGGAAATCCGGGACCGCCAACTTACGACCGACAAGGCAAAACCCGAGTTCATTCATTTCAGTCACACAATTGACGGAGTCCCGGCGGTGGGCTTTTTCCGGGGGCAGTTCAGCCGCTCCCGCGTTTTTTCCCTGCGCCGTCATTTCGAGCGAATCGAATTTGTCGCGGAGAACACGAGTTTCTACTTCAATCCTGACAGTGCTCTGAAGCGTGCCTCCACTGCCAATGTTTCGGATGCCATCCTTGCCAGCGCCAAGATTGTTGCCTCGGATGAGGAGACTGGAAGACATCTCATCGAAGCAGACGGCGTGTTCCTGACCGAAAGTTTCCGCCAGCTTAAGCCCGGCAAGAAAAAGGACGACGACGATGATCGCTTCAAACTTGGTGATCTTTCGAAGGACAGGACTCGTTTTTTCGAATCGAAGACCTTTCCCGATAACACGCTCTTTCGCGTTCAATATGTATTCGAAAACCTCCATCCATCAGAGACCGGAGACATGGATGTCGCTGATTCCCGTTTTGTCACGATCAAGGTCCAGCACACCCTGATCAAGATGCCGAAGAACGACTTCGAGCCGCGCTTCGAGGACCCTCGTGTCGGCTATTTCTCTACCCAGGTCACAGACCTCACCTCGACGTCGAGTGCCCCTTACCGGGACTTCATCCATCGTTGGCACCTGAAGAAGCGCAAACCTGAAGCCCCCAGATCCAAACCGGTTAAACCCATCACCTGGTGGATCGAAAACACAACCCCTGTTGAACTTCGTGACACGATCCGCGACGCCGTCCTCGGCTGGAACCTGGCATTCGAATCAGCCGGCATTATCGATGCGATCGAGGTCAAGGTGCAGCCGGACGACGCCGAATGGGATGCTGACGACATTCGTTACCATGTGCTTCGATGGACGTCCTCTCCGGACCCTCCCTTTGGGGGCTATGGCCCAAGTTTTGTTAATCCCCGGACCGGCGAGATCATCGGGTCTGATATCATGCTTGAGTATATCTTCATGACCAACCGCGTTCGCCTCCGCGAACTCGTGGACCTCGGGGCTCGCGAAAGGGCCGGGATGCTTTTGGGCGAAGGGCCCGGTGCAGGTCACTTCTGCCAGTATGGGGATTGCATCCACAGCGGACGAATTGCCGGAGCGGCCATGCTGAAAGCTCAGGCGGCCAGATTTGGTAACGGCCCTCTAGAGATGGACGAACTCCTTACTCAGGCGCTCACGGATCTAATTTTGCACGAAGTCGGACACACCCTTGGCCTCAATCACAATTTCAAGGCCAGCACCCTCTACGACCGGAAGGAAATTCACAACACCGAGCTGACCTCAAAAACGGGCCTGACCGGATCCGTCATGGAATACTCCCCCATCAACCTGGCTCTGGATCCCGCCGAGCAAGGGCACTACTATTCGATCGTCCCCGGTCCCTATGATCATTGGGCCATCCGCTACGGCTACGACGACGACAAGAATCTCGAGAGCATCCTCGCAGCATCGACTCTTCCTGAGCACATTTTCGGCAACGATGCCGACGACATGCGCTCTCCCGGCAGAGGTATTGATCCCCGGGCCATGGTCAGCGACCTGACCAGTGAACCCATTGCTCACTCCGTCGATCGATTTATCATGGTCAAGATGACGCTGCCGAAGCTCGTGGAACAGTTTCCGGAGAAAGGCGAAACCAACCAGGAGCTGTTGACGGCTTTCACCTCACTGATGCGTGAATACGATCGCTCCGCCGCCACGATCTCCCGCTATATTGGAGGTGTCCATGTGGATCGCTCTGTCACGGGACAGAAGGGTAGCCCGAAGATGCCTTTCACCCCGATCTCCGCAGAAACTCAGCGAACCGCCATGAAGCACCTCGACCGACATGTCTTCGGCGCAGGAGCCATTCAGCTTTCGCCCGAACTCATTGCTCACCTGCAAATTCAGCGACGGGGATTCGACTTCTTTGACCTCGATGCTAACGAAGACCCCAAAGTGCACCAGCGAATCCTGTCCCTGCAGAAAAGCACCCTCGATCAACTGCTCCATCGCCACACCCTCGCCCGCGTCGTGGACACCGGCCTCTATGGCAATGAATACGATCTGGAGACATTCATGAATTCCCTCGATGCTTCCATCATGGATGGGAATCCGAGGAACAGAGTCGACACTATCAGGGAGGCGCTTCAAATCGAGTACCTCAACCGGCTGATCAATATCAGCGGCTTGAAAGGCTCCTCCAAGTATCCCGCCGCCGCCAGGGGCCAGGCCATCCTTCTACTTGAAGAACGGGTCTCCGGGAATAAGCCGAAGGTTCTCCCAACCCGTCACCAGCAACACATCGAGCGCCTCATCAACAATGCGCTCGAAGCCAACTGATCAGCGTTCGCGCGCGGGGCGGGGATCGTCCCCGTGCGCCAGGGCTCCGATGTAGTCAACGAGGATATCAATCTCCTCGTCAGTCAGCCGGGAAGTCACGTCGACCATCTTCTGGCCGTATAGATCGCTCGGGTCACTCCCCCGCTTTCCGGTGTGATAGTTCTCAAGCTGGCGACGGAGATAGCTTCGGTTCAATCCGATGAGCTGGGCACTGTGAAAAACGACCTCACCCTTGCCATTGTAGCGATGACATTCCATGCAGTTGTTCGCGAACATGTAGCGCCCTCGCTCCAGGTTGGCTTCATTCTCAGGTTTCTCGGTTAAAACCAACTCCATCTCAGAAACGGTCTGAGCCGCTTCCTTGATCTGATCGTCCGTCAGCGCCATGACAATAGCCCTCATCTGCTGCCCCTGGATATCCTCCTGGTGGGCGCCACGCTGTCCCAACTTGAACTTCTGAAACTGCTCTTCGATATACCACGCCGGCAGTCCGGCAATAGAGGGACTCTTCAGGTCCTCTTTCCCCTGCCCTTTGTCTCCATGACAGGTGGCACAAACCTGATCGTAGGCTCCCTTGGGAGATGATGCATCGGCAGCAGCATCCAAAGCATCGAGACGAGCCTGCTCTGAGGGATCATCCTGGCACCCCGCCAGAACACAGACGCCGCCCGCCACGAGGAGCACGGTAATCGTAGACTGAAACTTCATGTGTAACTGTCAGGGATTCGCAGCCCGGTGAGTGGTCACCGGGCGCAACAGCTCTCTGTATTTGTCTTCGTGCACCAGGAAGACATCCGGACTTCCTTCGAGTTGACCGTAGTAGTAGGAACTGTTGCCGGGCACCTTGGCGAACTTCAGGATGTACATTTTGTCCTGCTTGTCTCCCCTCGCCGGGTCCAGTTCCTCCGTCGCAATCTTGAAAACGGCTGACGGACTTTGCAGGGCCTCCAAGGCGCTCCCTATCGAAAGCGACCAGCTTGAAGCGGTAAATGAACCCAGGCGATCCCGGAGCTTCCGGGCGGATACAACGTCCAGGGTCGCCGTCGCATCTACACCACTGCGGAAAGCTTCCCACGAATCTGTCGTGTACTTATATTGCAGAGTCAGGTTCTCCCCGGCGTGTTCCCGGGTAATCGACCTGAGGTGGAAAGGGTTAATGGTCAGGATCGTAAGGGATCGCCACTTGATCGGATGGGTGGGGATCGATCCAAAGAAACTGGGATCGAGTTCGTAAATGTGATCCTCTCCGTCAAAATTTGCATAGAGACGCTGTTGCTCTCCCTCTATCCATCCGAGGTTCAAGAGACGGTGCACCGTCTGAATCTGCCCGGGTTCTCCGTTTGGACCGGTAGGGCCCGGGAACTTCATTGAAAAGGCAATCCGGCTGGAAGGAGGGGCCAGCCCGAACTTCGGAAGATCCTCAGCAGTATCCGAAGCAAAGTCGAGAATGGCGGCTTCGTTCACTGCAGCAACCAATTCAGAAACCTGAGCCTGGTTGGCGGGGACCAGCTTCCCGTTGATACTCACATCCCAGCGCAGGCCCTCGTTGAGCTTCTCGGATTTGAGATGCACGTCAGGATCAATTCGGCTCTGAATGTAAATCGAGTCGAGGAATGCCATCGGAATCTTGGCCAGAGTGCGATTGCGAAACGCATCCGGATCACTCGGAATCTGCTCCAGAATCCGACTCTGCAGGCCAAATACGATCGGGCGATCAGACACGCTAGCTTCAAGCAATGCCGGGGCGCCTTCGACCGGCGGAGCCTCAACCTGCTTCAGGAAAACGGTGAGCGGCTGCTCCACCCCGAACACCTGCATCTGGATCACTGCAGAATTCTCAGGAAGCGGCGAAGGAATGTCCAACTTGTCGATCTCCCCTTCCACCGACGAAACCTTCAATGAAGAAAGGTTGGCGAGGAGTTCATCCATCACATCACGGCTCGCCCACACCTGCATTGGCTTAACGATCGCCCAGTCCTGACGTGGCGGCGTAATTCGACGGTGCAGCGCTACTTCGCCCTCTGCGGTTCGAACTACCATCTGCACCACCCCCTCGGGCGGGGCGCTGATCAGGCGAGCATCCCGGAGAACCTCCGTAGGACTTTCAATCCACTTGCGTGGATTCCCATCGACGACGTAGACCTTCCCGTCCTCGTTACGGCGGGCATAGATGGATGCTTCTCTCGGAGCCTCAACCCCAAGTGTGACGCTGTTCTCAAACCGCTTCTTGGAGTCTTCTTCGACCGGTCCTTCGATCACGACTTCGATGGCCTGATCCCCCTCGATCCCCATATCGTTCGGACTCAGAGTCTCTCCCTCATCCCCCATGGAATCGACCGTGTCCAAGTGGTTCAACTGATCCAGCAAAGCATTGATCGAACCGGCATCGGCACGATCCATCTCCGGTTCGGTGAAGAACCAGTAGTTCCCTTTCCGCTCGATAATGACCTGCTTATCAACGTTCTTTAACGTGATCCGATCGACCAGTTCACTGTCAAAGCGAGTCAATACGCGAGCCTCCTCCGCACCTCCGGCACCGGACTCGGAATTGCGATCCAGCGTAGCAATGACAACGCCAAGCACGATGGCCGTCGCTCCTAACACTGCTGTGGTTACAATTCTCATTTCAATTCCGTTCCAATCACGCCCGTCTTCTCATCCAGACAACACCTCCAATGATCAGGGCGAGCCCCGGCATCATAAAGATCATGACGGTCTGCAGCAGTCCCTGGTCATCAGCACTGACATTTAGAGTATACGCTGTGGGGCGACGCGGGGTAATGCCGATCAATTCTTCACGGTTCATCACCCAGTTAAGGGCTGCCATCGTGAAATCCGCCCCAACCTTGGAAGTGTTTCCGTCAGGAGAAATTAGATCCGGGTTTCCGACCACCACCATTCGGGAGCTGCCTTCCTTAAAGTCATAGTCTCCGGGGAGCCCCTTCTCGACTGAAGCGGCCGTATAAACCAACTCAGGCTGACCATGGTCGATATCGGGATTATAAGACACCTCCTCCGCCTGGAATTCGGTCTCTCCCCAGAACCCTTCGCTCGCTACCATCAATGGGCGGGGCCGAATGTTCTCCGCAATGAGAAGATCGTCTTCGAACAACACATCAAGAGACTGCGTCTGCCCGAGCAGCTGCGTGGTTAAGGCCGGCAAGTCACGAGTAGGGCCGCCACCCGGCATCAATGCGACAGGCACATCATATGTTTTTTTGGCGGTTACACCGGGGATACTCAGGACGGATAAGACACGGTCTCTCCGTGGCCCGGCACCGTGTTCGCGGAGTAACTCATTGAGGGTGGGAGTCTCCGCCGAAGGATCAAGGTAGAAAATCAGACCTCCGCGATCATCCTCCCAATAGCTGCGTATCACCTTCATCTCACGATCTGTCAGATCGACCGTGTTACCGGGAAAGAACAACGCGTCGGCATCTTCCGGAATCCTCTGACGTCCCTCCAGGATAAGGCTCTCAAGGCGGGCGTTCTGAGCGTTGGCAAGCGGTTGAAGTTGTTGGGCAATAGGCACGAGTTCGTCTGCCCGCCGACCTCCAGCGATGAGATAGATCTTTCTCTGCTGCTGCTCGGTCACTTCCAGCAGCGCAGCAGTAATGATCTCTTCGCCTTTAAATTCTACGATGCGGCCTGTATTGGAATCACGGTTCACCAATTCCTCGGCGCCTATCACCTTGATGCGTTCGTTCTCACCCACCACCAGAATCTGGTCGCCGGCGAACTGGAGTTGATACTGGTCCTTAAGCTCCGCAATGCGCGCCCGACTGCGGCTGAGGTCGAGATATTCCGCACGAACCTTATCCCCGCCAAGCCGGTCATACTCCGACAGAAGCCCCTTCACATCAGAATGCAGATCAGAAGTCCCGAGAAACGCCATGATCACATTCACCTCTCCCCCCAGGCTGCTCAGAAATCCCTTGGACGTGTCCGACAGGGTGAAACGACGATTCTGAGTCAGGTCCCAGGTCTGGTGTTTTCGATAGCTCAAGTAGTTCACCTGAAAGAAAACGATCACCATCAGCGCGATCTGCACAGCGACTAAGAGAGCCGTTTTGTATCTCTCAATCTTGCGACCGGACGCGACGAGGCGGCCCCCTTTGGCAGCGGCTTCCTCATCTTTCTGTTCCTTTTTATCCGGCATCAGTTCGAGCGATCAGACGCGCCATTTCCTCGATTCGAGAACGTGATAAGTGATTGCGAGCAGCAGTATGCTGAAGCTCGCGTAGTAAATGACAGGACCGGAATCAATCAGCCCGCCCGTGAGCGCGTGCATGTGTTCGGTCGTTGAAAAGTAGGTCATGCCCCCGGTCCAGACAGAACCCGGCACCACTCCGAAATTGTGAAGAAAGCCGAGGAAGTAGTGCAGCATGGCAAACACGAAAGTGAGCATCGCAGCAATCAGCTGATTGGATGTCAGGGCTGATGCAAGGGTGCCGATCGCAACATTGAAAATTCCTACCAGAGCGATCCCCAGTCCAGCCCCCCACAGGGCTCCTCCCTGGAATGCTGCCTTTTCTCCGGTCACCGCCTGAAACAGCGGAAAGAAAAGATACATCGGCGCCACGATCACCAGGAAGACAACCACGGCAGCGAAATATTTCCCTAACAGGACCTCTGATGTTCTGACTGGCGCCGTTAACAATCCCTCAATCGTTCCCATCTTTTTCTCCTCAGCAAAGAGGCGCATGGTAATCAGGGGAAAGAGGATGAAGAAGCCCATCCAGAACCAACCGGAATCAAAGAAATTATAGATCAGACTGCGCGAACTCACCCGCATCTGCATCGCGTTGATCATCGAGGCAAACAGCCATCCATTCAGGAAAGTGAAGAGCGCCATCACCGTCCATGCCAGCGGGGACAGGAAGAACGCCCGCAGCTCTTTCAGGAAGATGATGAAAAAGGTTCTCATACCCCGGCTCTATTTGCCTCTCCCCTTTCCTTCCACTGTCTCTCCCCGCTTTTCCTGAACCAGATCAACAAAGGCGTCCTCCAGGGAGGCAGCCCTGCTGGCCAGTTCGCGAATTTTCCACTTCTCACCCTGAATCAGGGCCGCCACATCTTCGCGCACGTCGACGTTTGGATCAGTAGTAATCGAAAAGCTGGTCCACTTCGCCCTATCATCAAGACGTCGAACATCATTAACCCCGTCCAACTTCAAAAGCTCCTTCTCTGCGCTCTCGGCATCTCCGCTCATCTCGAGCAGAATTTCACCCGGCTTCCGCAAGCGGCGGATTAGATTTTGAGGGCTGTCGGAAGCTTTGATTTTGCCCCGGTCAATGATGATCACCCGGCCACAAGTCACCTCAACTTCAGACAGGATGTGGGTCGAGATCAGGATGGTGTGGCGATCGCCCAAACGCTTGATCAATTCCCTGGCCTGGCGAATCTGATTCGGATCAAGGCCGTTAGTGGGTTCATCGAGAATGAGTAGATCGGGCTTATTGACCAGCGCATCGGCCAACCCAACCCGCTGCTTGTAACCCTTTGAAAGGGTGGCGATCATTTTTCGCTCCACTTCAGCGAGGCTGCAGATATCCATCGCTTCGCTGACGGCCCGCTTGGCTTCGCGATAACGCAGCCCCTTAATCTTGGCCCGGAAATTGAGATACTCCGACACTCTCATGTCAGGATACAGCGGAACATTCTCCGGCATGTAGCCAATGTGCTGACGAACCTTGATGGAGTCGTCGTAGATGTCGTATCCTGCGACCTTGGCGGTGCCTTCCGACGCTGACAGGAAGCAGGTCAGCATACGAATGGTCGTGCTCTTGCCTGCTCCGTTTGGCCCGAGAAATCCGACCACTTCGCCCTTCTCAACCTCAAAAGAAATCGCGTCTACAGCCGTGCGTCCGGCATAGCGCTTGGTGAGGTCATTAACTTCAATCATCAGGCAGGGTGAAAACCTTTCGGGGATCTTAATTGATTACATGGAAGCGGATAGAACGGCAAGTGTCCAGAGGAAGTCTATGCCACTTTATTGAGCCTAAATCGCGGATTCTGCCCTAATCCAGATGCTCCACACGAAGTCGCGGAGCCGCTTTCTTTTCCTGGTGATCGACGCGGTGCACCCAGACGCTCTGAACCAGCCCCATGAGAAACAGAAGCACGACCATGAAGGTGCCCCCGTATGAGATCAGCGGCAAAGGAATACCCGTGATCGGCATGATCAGGAGATTCATTCCCACGTTCTGATAAACGTGAGCAAACATCAGCCCCACCACACCAACGACGAGGAGACGTCCCATCAAATCGCGGCTGTAGAACGCCACGTAAACGCACTGCATCAGAAGGAGCAGGAATCCGCCAATGACAAGTATACCTCCCCGGAAACCAATCTCCTCCGAGAATACCGGGAAGATAAAGTCGTTGATGGCTGTGTCAGGTGAGATAAACCCCTTATTGTTGATCGTATCCGGATTTTTAAAACCTTTCCCACTCCATCCGCCGCTACCAATCGCAAGCAGGTTGTTGTAGGCGCTGTAGGCCTCATTAAGAACGTCGACCTCTTTGCCTTGAAGCATCTCAATCTGGGTCGTGATCCGTTTCTTCTGGTAGTCCTTCAAACCGAAGTAAAAGGCGAACGGCAGGAACATGGTGACCGACAGAACAATCACAATCAAATATCGGAAAGGAACATTGCCAATCAACACCATGGCTCCATAGACAGGAACCCAGACCAGGGCCGATCCGAAGTCACCCTGCAGCAGAACGAACCCGAATGGAATTAACGCGACCATTCCGCTCACCAACAGCCTGACAAAAGGATTCCTCAGCGACGGGTGGAGCGTATGCAGCCGGCTCAAAACCAATGCCAACAGGATCAAGCCTCCAGCCATTGCCAGCTGAGACGGCTGAATCAGGACGCCTCCCCCGAGTGACAACCAGGCGCGAGTGCCGTTAATCTCGACACCGTTGAAGGTCGTAAACACCAGCATCCCGGTTGCGACCAGGTAGACCGGAATGCCGAGATACTTGATCCACTTGTAGTCCACCAGGCTCGCGACAAAGAAGAAGACCAGCCCAAGGATGATCCAATACACCTGGTCCCGCCATTTGGTAGCGAGATCCTGATCGTCCCGCATCCAACAGGCACTGTAGAGCGCGAACACTCCGAAAATCAGCAGCGCCAGCATGTTGGCAAACAACAGCCAGTTCATGCCAAGGAATTTCCGAAAAAGAGGAGTCATTGTGCTGGTCGGATCGCGCCCGGGAGGCGTCACACGGAGCAACTCACCAGTCGCTTCGTGTAGTCATGCTCCGGATGGCTCACCACCTGCTCGGCATTTCCGAGTTCCAACAGCTTCCCCCGGTGCAGGACCCCTATATCATCGCCCAAATGATGCGCCACTGCAAGGTCGTCCGTGGCCACCATCAGGGTGAGGTTGAGGTCCTCTCTCACCTTCGAAGCGAGGTTCAAAAGTTCCGCCTCCTCGACGACATCCATTCCCCGGGTGAAATCATGGAGAATCAGCATGGCAGGTTTAGGCAGTAGAGCCCTCGCCAACGCCACCTGCTGACGCTCCACAGCATCCAGTTCCGACGGATACAACACGCGGATCGCTTCCGGAAGCTGGCAGGCCACCATGACCTCTTCAATCCGATGGCGCCACTGCTCACGACCTTCCTGCCGATACCATAACGCCAGAACCTCCCGGAAACTCTCATCGACCGTCATCGTAGGCGTCAGCTGGCCGAACTGATCTGAAAACACAGCCTGCATCTTTTTCCTGAGGCGTCGAAAATGCCTGTCCCCCAGCAGCGTTGTTTCAACCTCAGCAAAGTGAATCGTTCCTTCCGAGACCTCATGCAGCTTCATGATGGCAAGACAAAGCGCATACTTGCCGCTGTGTTCCTCTCCCACGAATGCGAGGCTCGAAGCCTTTTCGATCGAAAATGAAATACCATCGATCAGCACTTCCTCCTCGAGTTGATACTGGAACCAGCGCCGACGGCGTTGCTGGCGCAGAAGAGTCAGGTTCTCGACGGAGAGAAGCGGCATGAATGCTTCATCGTAATCATTCGCTTCCTCCCCAGCAACCTGTTTTCCGGATCACGTTCATACATTGCCGGCGAAATTTTCATTCGATATGTGGCGCAGAATGTGGAGAATATGGGATCAACCTCCCTCCCTGCTATGGCCAGAAAGCTGTATTACATCCTGCCCGCATTGCTACTTACCCTGGTAGCATGCAGTTGCCAGACCGGCCCCCAGGGCCGGATCGAACAAAACCCGGCCATGTACAATAGGCTCAGTGCCAAGGACAAAGAACTCGTCGCCCGGGGAGATATTCGGGAAGGCATGTCCAAAGACGCTGTCTACCTGTCGTGGGGCCCTCCCGGAATGGTGCGGGAGGGAAGCAGCGGCGGTTCCTCAACCGAAGCCTGGGCCTACATGACTTCCGCTCCCATCCCCACTTCATCCCTCAGCTACGCGAACGTCTACCGTCCCTACTACGGACGCTACGGCGTCCATCCCCGCTACGGATATAGTCGGGGCTCCGGCTGGGCTCTCGAAACCGGCACTGATTTCGTGAGATACGTCAACAAGACCGTGAAATTCTCCGGGAACCGGGTCGTATCCTGGGAACGAGTGCGCTGATTTCCGATGGAAGACCGTTTTGGCCATCATATCAGCTACCTGCGTGTCTCGATCACCGATCGATGTAACGAACGCTGCCAGTATTGCATGCCGCTAGAAGAACAGGACTGGCTCCCCCGTGAGGAAGTCCTCAGCTACGAAGAGATTCTGCGCACGATCCGGGTTGGAGCCGGCCTTGGTATTTCCAAGCTCCGCATCACAGGAGGCGAACCACTTACCCGCCGGAACGTACTCTGGTTCTTTGAAGAGCTGAACCGCATCGAAGGAATCAATGATGTTGGCATCTCGACCAATGGCACCTTGCTCGGTCAGATGACTCCAGAGGGAATCACCACGGCCCAGGCGCTCAAGAATTCCGGAGTCCGCACCGTCAATGTCTCCCTGGATACCCTTGATCGGGAAGCGTATGCCGAAACAACCGGACGCGACATTCTCGACCGCGCGATCGAAGGCATCGATGCCGCCCGCGAAGCCGGTTTTGAAAAGATCAAGATCAACACCGTGCTGATGCGCCACCGCAACGAGCACGAACTCTGGGACCTCATCGAGTTCGCCGGCAAGCGTGACCTTCTTCTGCGCTTCATCGAGCTCATGCCTGTTAGCACAACCCAGGTGCTGACAGAGGAAAACTTCCTTCCGGCCGGAGAAGCCAAAAAGCTCATTGAATTTCGACTTGGAGAACTCACCCCTCGCCCTGACTTTCGCACCAACGGTCCATCCAGCTACTACGAACTACCAGGCACGGGCCAGCTGATTGGTTTCATCGGAGCGATGACAAACCTTCACTTCTGCGAGACTTGCAATAAACTTCGTCTCACCAGCGAAGGAAAGCTTCGCCCCTGCCTCGGCAGTCATCTCGAGTTTGATATGCGAGAGGTGCTTCGAAACCCGGAGATGGACGACAATGATGTCGCAAAGTTCTTTCTCGAAGTCGTAGATAGAAAGCCAGAGCAGCACGAATTTCGCGAGAACTATCAGCCTGGCCGCAAGATGATAGCGATTGGTGGATAAGGCATTATCACGTCATCATGATGCAATACCCGGCAATCAGGCTCAATCCTCCGCCATCCTCTGCGCCTCGCCGTTTATCAATCCTTCGTCAGGTTCCCCATCGAACACCACATAGCGAAACTTTGAAATATAGGGTTCTCCGGGAATGATCTGGAAAGACTCCTCTACCATGGGTGTATAAACGAAGTAGGGTTTGTTCGGATGAAGTCGAACCCATTGCGGATGGCGGAAATTGGATTCAGCTGGAATTACCGCCACACCGGCCTCGCCGCCTTCCTCCACTGGCCCTGACATCGCGACCCATTTCGGACGGCTATGATTGCCCTCGATGCGGTCGAGTCCCTCATCGGTCACAATACTTCCGGGAGGAGAAGCTTCCTTTTCGTCCGAATACCAGGTATCGGGCCCTCGTATGGCCATTCCACCGTAGTGATACTTTTCAATGGTCAGCGGCTTGTCGCCCAGCATCTCCTGGATCGATTCAATATCTAAGACGTGACGGTCCTTCCCGACATCATAAACGGTGACCTTCCATGTTTCCTTCATCACCGGGACAGGGCCGTCAGGAGCCGTCAAATCTTCCCAGAGATGCTCAACGGCAAAGGCACCCATGCCTTCGCTGGAGACAATAGATCCCTCGACCACACCAGTGAATGAAACTCTGCCGGCTTCAAGTTTCTGATTCCAGAATTCCGGATTTCGCTTCTGAAACTTCGTTTTCGTCCAGGCGAAGAACAAAGCGTGCTGGTGCTTGTGATCGGCCGGGAAATCGCCAGTTACCACTTTGCCCGATGGAGTATAGAGAGGATGAATATAGCCGGAACGAGTAAAGTGCGGCTCGTGCTTGGAAGCTTCCTTCGTCGCTACCTTGTTGTAAACGAGCACAGGATTGGAACTCCCGGCAAGGGTAACGGTAATGGTCTCTTCGCCATCCGCCACACTCACCGGTCCGATTTGGCCATGGGCGCACAAGCCCAACCCTAGGAATACTGCGAAAAGACTGCCTGCTATCCGGGCACACGAGTTATGCATGCTTCGTTTTTACCTTTCGCAGAAGCGGATTTCACTCTTTAGTTCACCATGAACGAGCCCCCTTCTCTTACGCATCTTCGCGAAGATGGCAGTGCTGCCATGGTCGATGTTTCCGGCAAGCCGGTAGTACGCCGGGAAGCTGTCGCTGAAGGCTTCATCTCTCTCCGGGAGGAGACAGTCAGCGCCATCGCAGATGGCCAGATGCCCAAAGGTGACGTACTCGCGGTCGCACGTATCGCCGGCATCCAGGCAGCCAAGAGAACGGCCGAACTCATCCCGCTTTGTCATCAGCTACCTCTGACCAAAGTAGCGGTCGATTTTTCCGTAGAAGAAAAAGGGGTGCGTATTACCTGCAGCGTGCGCACCGATGCCAAGACCGGCGTGGAGATGGAAGCACTCACAGCAGTTTCCGTAGCCTCGCTCACCATCTACGATATGTGCAAAGCGATCGACAAGGAGATGGTGATCCAGGAGGTGAAGCTTCTTCAAAAAACGAAAGAAGAGCCAGCCTCTCAGTAGCAACCGATGGCAGTCGGATCAGTTCGCGAGGCGAACTGCCACCAGATTGCCCGAAGCATTGCGGGCATAGAGAACCCCGTTGGCTAGCACCGGCGGCGTCCAGCAACGTCCCCCGAGGATCGGATTCACTGCCCTTGCCCGATATTCCTGCTCCGAGGCGCGCCCAATCGACAAAACACCTTCCTCGGTCAGAACAATCAGATCCTTTCCAGCCCCGATCACGGAGCCGTATTTCATCCCCTCGAAATGCCAGCGCTTTTCCCCGGAATCCGGATCGAGGCAGGTAAACTCAACCGGGCGGCCCCGATGGGCAGTTCCGTCAAAGCCGTAGAGTAACCCGTCTATCAACACGGAATTCCCCATGTGATTGCACATGTTCTTATTTTCGTAGAGTTTCGTCAGGGCTTGCCCGTCGAATGAGAATAAGGCGCATCCCTGATCGTATCCGGTGGAGATGAAGATTCTTCCCTCGCTGATCTCCAGGGGAGTCGTGGAATTGGTCTGAAAACTGGTCCGCCAGATCGAGAAGCCGAGAGTCTTTCCTGTCTCTGCATCCAGAATCACGAGGCCGTCAGTTTTCAAAACCGCAATGAACTGCCTTCCGGCAACTGAGAAAACATGGGGAGTGCCGTAAGCAGGACGGTAGACTTCGCTGCGCCAACGTTCTTCACCGGTCTTGAGATCGAAAGCGAACGTAGCCCCCGCTTCCACCAGCACGAGATCCCCCATTACAACCGGCGAAGCCGAAAAGCCCCACTCGGGCACCTTCCTCAAACCGGACTCTTCCATCATGTCCTTTCTCCAGATCACTTCAGAAAGATCTTCGTCGAACACATGGAAAAGCCCATCTTTGCTGATCGCAAAGACGCGCCCGTCCGCCACGGTTGGCGTGCTACCGGGGCCACCCTCATGAAGATTTGGCATCAGTTCCGCCGCATAGGTATAACGCCCCTCAACTTCCCCGCTCTCTGCTGACAACTTCCAAACGGTTTCTTTCCCGTCACGATGACCCATCGTGTAGACGGATCCGTTGGCGACGGAGATTGAAGAAAAACCGATGCCGACATCCGACTTCCACACCGGCGCACCGATGGCGACATCGTCAGGCAGAATCTCCCCGCTCACTCCGTCCTTATTAGGCCCCAGCCAGTTCGGCCAGTCAGCTGCAACAGAGGGATCGAAACAGGCCACAAAACTGGCGACGAATAGAGAAAGTCGTTTCATCTAGGGCTTTCCAAAAGGAGGCTTGGGAAAACCGCCAGGAGGCTTGGGTAGGCCTTCCGGTGGCTCCGGCAATTCCGGCAGCGGCGGAAGCTGATCCAGCATTTCCTTCAGTTTCTCAAACCCTTCCAGGATCGGCAGATCTCCAAAAGTATTTCCAGTGCTTCCGGTGAATTGAAAGTCGAGGCGCTCCAACTCATCGTGAAGATCTTTGCGCTCCCCAAGCAGTTCCCCATCCGGGCCATAGACTCGAGCCCAGATGCCGCCAAACCGTTCCTTGGTCCGATCGGTATCGGTGCCAGCCGTGAGATGACCCAACACTCCGGTCCCGAGAGTCAGGCTGGTGATTTTCGAACTCACCGAAGTTGCCGCCAGAGAAGACTTACTGACTCTTCCTCCAGCGGGAATCTTTTCAATTTTCTGCCCGGACGAGTGATCTACGACCTGGTTGGAAGCATCAATCACATAGACCACATACGACAGGTGCAGGTTGAGCGCGTCGACATTGGACAGGTTTGAAAGATCGATGTCGTAGTAGCGATACTTCTCCTTTTCTTCGGTCGACTTTAACAGCGGAATATCTTTCGGCATTTTGCCGACGGAACTCTTGTCTTGAAAACGGCCGGCCTCACTGATTCCATCCCGCTCCCACACATTAACCCGAATCTTCGGAGCAGACGGCGGGTCCTTGAGCCAGACCTTAACATAGGCCTGGTCCTCTTTGGATAGCTTGGCGATAGGCCACTGCGCCATCCTGCCACTGACACCCAAAACCACATTCGCTCCATTCACCCCGATGAGTTCCGCCTCGACCTGGCGGCCTTGATCATCGGTAAATAACCTCGTCTCCGCAGTTGCGGACACACACCAAAAACACAGAAACAGCGAGGTAAACGCCTTCATAATGACACAGGCGCATTTTCTACCACAGAGCAGGGTTCTGCGGCAACTCAACTAAGTATTATCAACCTGTCACTCACCCCAGGCGACTGCCACCTGGCGGGACTCGCCCAGTCCGTCGATACCGAGTTCGACCACATCCCCGGACTTGAGGAAACGGGGCGGATCAAAACCCAGGCCCACTCCGGGAGGAGTTCCCGTAGAAACGATATCACCGGGTTCGAGAGTCATGAACTGACTCAGGTAGCTGACGAGATGAGCGATACCGAAGATGAGTTTGTTGGAATTGCCGTTCTGAACCGTTTCGCCGTTCACCTTGAGCCACATGCCGAGATTCTCAGGGTCGGCAATCTCATCGGAAGTCGCGAGGAACGGCCCCAGCGGTGCAAACGTGTCGCAGCTCTTGCCTTTGACCCACTGACCGCCACGCTCGATCTGGAATTCACGTTCGCTGTAATCATTGTGCAACACGTAGCCGGCGACATAATTCAGTGCTTCAGCCTCATCAACGTAGCTGGCCTTCTTTCCAATCACAAAAGCAAGCTCCACTTCCCAATCAGTCTTTTCGCTGTTTCGAGGAATGACAACATTATCGTTGGGACCACACATGGCACTGGTGGCCTTAAAGAACACGATCGGTTCTTCGGGAATGTCCATTCCAGCTTCCTCGGCGTGATCCGAGAAATTCAATCCGATGCAAATCAACTTTCCGGGACGAGCCACTGCGGAGCCTAACCGCACGTCTTCTCCAACCTTAGGGGCAGAGTCACCGTTGGCTTCGAGCCAGGCAGCCAACTTCTCCAGGTTTGCCGGATCAGCGAAAAACGCTTCGTTCCAGTCCATCCCGAAACCAGAGGCATCAATGCGGGTGCCATCTCCCAACTGCAGGCCGGGTTTTTCGTCACCGGCAGATCCAAAACGAAGCAATTTCATGGCGCGACGGTAATGAGCATCATCGCCGCCGTCAACCGGCCGTTCCGCCTCCGCGCAAAGAGGCTATTATCTCAGAGAGAGCGTCGCTCCGTTCGCCGGCTTGGCAGCCGGAACACTCTCAACCGGAATGTAGCGCCACACTTTCGGAGAAAAGTAATCGTTGTTGAAATCCTGAGGACGGGCCGTCGTGAAATACATCCGCTCGCGGTCAAAAAGCTGCTCCGGTTTGTAGAATGCTGAAGCGACTTTCACATCGCTGAGACTGTCTTCAGTGATCTCACCCTGCAGCGTTGACTCGATTACATACTGGCGGTCCGAAGTCTGAACGACCACCCAGGCATGCTGACCAATGTTGCCGTTCCATCCGATAGCAACCCGCGCATCGAATCCGGCAGAAATCAGGGCGTCGGCAAGCAATATCGAAGTGTCCTCGCAATCACCTGCTTTCTCAGCCCAGGTTTCACGCGGTCCTTTCCAGACCTCCCGGGTCTCCGAAGCGTGGTCCTGATCCAGTTGATATTCGCAGCGCTCCGCCACCTGGCGCCAGAGTGCCACGATCCGTTGCTCGGATGTCAGTTGATGCCGCGCGACCGGATGCTCATTCAGGGAAAACCCTTCAAAGAAGTCAGTAGCCCGACGGATCCGTCCACTCGTATCTGAGGCGAGCACATCGAATGGAAGCTCGCAGTGAGGACAGGAAAGAATCAGAGTTCGAGACTCCTTCTCGATCTCAAGCGCGTGCACTTCTTCGCAGTGAGGGCACTTGTTGAAGAATCGCCCACCACGGGAATTAGCTTCACGCAGAGAGAAAGCAGGGATACGACGGGACATCACTCCGATCACACCTACCTGTCGTCCCGTTTGAAAAACCGCCGTGTTAATCGTGTCAAAGTCGTCGTTCGCGGCAGCGCTCCAACCTGCCAATTCGTTCAGGAGCGACTCACGATCATTCGAAGTTACCAGGTTCGCCGCAAGATATTGAGCCCCCGGAAATTCCTGCTGAAGAGCGTCGAACACCTCGTTCAGTTCCAGGGAAGCCGGTTCCTCCTTAGAGTCGATGAATGAATTCAGGAAAGCCTGAAGAGATTCGTCTCCCCGAACCTCACCCACTTGGATAGAATCACGGACCTGGTTGATCCGCACCATCGCATCGGAACGGAATCCGCGCTGGTAAGCATCCCCAATCTCGGGGAGCGGACGCAAATAGCTGCTAAAATCCAGCTTGCCTGTCGTCTGCAATCCGACGGCAAGCGCGAGCAGCGCGGCGAGCATAATCCCGCCGAAGCTTAATAGGCTTCGCACCATTAATTGTCTGTCTGTGTGTTTGTGTGTCACATGCGCCCGGTGTTTCAGGTCGAACGCATAAAACGGTTTCGTTATGGAAATTATAAACAATTCCCTTCGGAAGGACAAGTTAATTTTAACTTATCATTCAGAAAAGACTATATTTTTGTGCTTCCTAATAAACGACGTAAGTAAATCATACCGGGTTAGATCCCCCATCAAACCCTGTTAGGTCGGGCACTGGAGCCTATTTCACGATCGATTCCAGCATCAGCACATTGTTGTGCATAATTTGGAGCCAGTCTTTATCTCCAATGCGGTTTCCACAGGGGCTGACGACCAGAATCTCCAGTCCCAATTGACGGATTCTTGCCTGGCTGTCCTTGGTCGGGTTGGATTCCCACATCATCCAACTGGCTTGATGCTGATCAATCAGCGCCTTGAGTTTGGCCGTTTCCTGGTCCCCCAACGGAGTGTTCCACTCCCACTCCATTGATTCCAGGGTGAAGCCATAAGCTTTGGCCAGGTATTGATAAACGGGATGGGAGGCGATAATGAGCTCCTTGTCCCCCCATGCGCCGGCAACCGCGTTCATCCGATCATCCAACTCCTTCAAATCCTCTTTGAGAGCGGCCAATCGCTCTTTGATAGCCGCCTCATCCCCCGGAGCCTCCTCGATGAAGCGCTCGGCGATCGATTCCGCCTGTTTCGCTGCCAGCGCAAAATCCAACCAGGTTGTCATGGCTGTGCCTCCATGGGAATGAGCGACTCCGTCTCCGTGCTGATGCACCTCGCCTTCAGATTCAAGATACTGATCCGAAAAGCCTTTCGAGGTATCGAGCATAATCGAACGCGGCAAGGTCACCGTTTTCAGCCACTTCTCGTAGGTGGCCCCGTTCAGGAGAATGATATCCGCCCGCTGAAAGGCAATCAGGTCCTCGTCTCCCGGTCGCCAGAATGCTGGATCCACGTCATTCGGGATTCGATACTGCACATCAAAGGAATCAGTCGCGACCCGCTTAGCGAAGTAATAGGCCGGATAGTTAGAAGCCTGGACAACCAGGGGTTTGGCATTAGCTGCCTGACCTGCCAGGAACAGGATCGAAAGACCAGCGATTAAACAGACAAGAAAAAGGCGATGCATGGATTGAAAAGATCCGATGCACGGCCCCTTTGTCAATCGGGGCGATTCCGCATAAAATCAGCGACCTGGGAGAAAAACGCCCTGAGCAGTTCCTGAGCTTCCTCATCCACTTCAATCTCCTCCATGGCTTCGACCATCAGCTCCTGCCAGCGCTGGCTCTCTGGTGATCCGATGGAAAATGGCATGTGCCGCATGCGAAGACGCGGATGTCCCCGGTCCTGGATGTATTGATCGTTGATTCCAAATCGGAATAAGAGGAAATCCCGAAGCCGTTTCTCAGATCCTTCCCAATCCTGATCCGGATACATGGGCCCAATCAGGTCGTCGCCCTTTACTCGACGATAAAATGCGGATACCAAATCGGTAACCCCCTGCTCACCAAGCTTTTGAACAACAATTTCCTCCATCCAGTATAACGTGAAATCCAGCCAAAACGGGAAATTCCTCCGCGAAATTCGATCAGAATCTTGCCCCGTAATTGGACTTTAGCAAGCCCTGCTACCTCTGTCCCCGAATTCGGGTTCGAGCTCTCAATCACTCTGAGACGGTTTTCAGCTGGCCTTACCAACCGCATCACGCATGCGGTTCACGCTGGCGCCAAGCGCATCGAGGTGCTCCCTCGTCAGCTGGAGAGTGAGATTAAGGTCGTGAAGGGCCTCAAGGGCTGCGGTCGTAGGAAGATGATGCATCTCCACATGCTCAGCAGCAAATTCGATCACGTTCTCCATGGCTTCGTTTTCCCCGTCCTTGCCACTCAGGGAGCGCATCGCCCGGTGAAACCGGCTTTCGATCTGATCAACGCGCTCTGTCACGGTCTCTTTGAGATCGTCGGCGTGGCTGGCCAGCTTGGTTTCAAGCAGTTCCATGCGGATCTCCAGGCGGTCGGTCTTTTGCTCTCGAACAACTTCACCTGCGTGCGATTTCAAATCAGCTGCTGCAGAACCATGGGACGAAGCCCCGCCGGAGAATGGAATACGAATCATCAGAAAAAACGGATTTTCCCGATGTTACTAGAAATTTCATAAACATCAATATTTAATTTATCTTTAATATTTATTTGTGAAAAACCCACCCTCGCTCCCCCGCTTGACATCAGGCCATTTCGGCGGAACATGCGCCGCGAAGACGCGACAATTGCGCACTCCAGACCTATGAGAATTGCATTTCTGACCGCCGGCGGTATCGCCCCCTGTCTCTCAGCTTCCATTGGGGGCTTGATCGAGCACTACAATAAGATCGCTCCCGACGCAGATCTCATGGGTTACCTTAACGGCTACCAGGGCCTCTTAACCGGAAAGTCATACCACTTCCCCAAAGAAGTGCGTGAGCGTGCCGCCATTTTCTACAACTTCGGTGGAAGCCCGATTGGCAACAGCCGGGTGAAGCTCACCAACGTGAAGGACTGCACCCGCCGCGGTCTCGTGAAGCCGGGCGAGGATCCTCTCAAAGTCGCCGCCGACCGCCTCGTCGCCGATAAAGTCGACATTCTTCACACCATCGGTGGGGACGACACCAACACCACCGCTGCTGACCTGGCGGCCTACCTCCACAAGCACAACTACGAACTTACGGTGGTCGGGATGCCCAAGACCATTGATAACGACGTCTATCCCATCAAGCAGACGCTCGGTGCCTCAACAGCAGCTGACCAGAGCGCCCGCTTCTTCCGCAACGTTGCGAACGAGAATACCACCAGTGCCCGTCAGCTCATTATCCACGAAGTGATGGGACGTCACTGCGGCTGGCTCACCGCTCGTGCCGCTTATGAATATCACCAAAGCCTTCACCGGTATGACTGGCTCCCCGAAGCGCTCCTTCACCAGTTGCGCTGGGACGTTGACGCCGTCTGGGTTCCTGAAATGGATATCGACCTCGAAGCTGAGATCGAGCGTCTCAACAAGATGATGGATGAGCACGACTCCGTGAACATCTTCCTCTCGGAAGGAGCCGGACTCGATGTGATCATCGAAGAAATGAAGATTCAGGGCATGGAACCCGAAAAAGACGCCTTCGGTCACTACCGCCTCGACGACGTGAACGTCGGGAAGTGGTTCGGAGCCCAGCTCAAGGACAAGCTCGGCGCCGAGAAACTTCTCATCCAGAAGAGTGGCTACTTCGCTCGCAGTGCCGCGCCCAACGCCGAGGACCTTGAACTGATCAAGGCCAGTGCAATCCAGGCGGCTGAGTCCGCGCTCAGAGGAGAGAGCGGTGTGGCTGGTCTCGATGAAGAGAATGAAGGGCAGATGTCGACCATCGCCTTCCCCCGGATCCGCGGCGGCAAGCCTTTCGACATCGACGAGAGCTGGTTCACCACCCTTCTCGAAGAGATCGGCCAACCCAAGGGCAAGCGCATTGCAGCCCACTGATCCGGCTGCTTTTGCCGTGACAATTTCGTCAACGAATCCATTCCGTCACACGGGCGGAATGGATTTTTTGCGTTCGGGCATGGAGCTGCTGTTCCCGGGGGCTGAAAATACCGCTCCAGCCCTTTGATTAACTATAGTTGACAGGCCATTTGACGCGTTTACATTCCGCCGCCTCTGCGCTGGGGCTGCCTTTAACGTCTTCCCCCCCGATGAATTGCAGCCCTCACTGTCTCTGACTGCCAGCGCTTTTGCATCCCAAGCCCCGTATCCATTTCCTACAAAACAACCAAGGAACATCGAACCAGCAATGGCTAAGAAGAAAACAGCAAAGAAGGCTGCCCCTAAGAAGGCCGCAAAAAAGGCACCCGCGCGTGCTCCTAAGATGGTCTACTTTTTCGGCGGCGAAAAAGCAGACGGCAACGGTACCCAGAAAGCGCTTCTCGGCGGTAAAGGTGCAAACCTCGCTGAAATGGCCCTCATCGGTCTTCCAGTGCCTGCAGGTTTCACCATCACTACTGAAGTCTGCACCCACTACTACGACAACGGTCGCAAGTGGCCTTCTGATCTTCAGCGCCAGATCGAACTCAACATCAAGAAGACCGAGAAGGTCATGGGTGCCAAGTTCGGTGATCTCGAGAACCCTCTTCTTCTTTCCGTCCGCTCCGGTGCTCGCGAGTCCATGCCCGGCATGATGGACACCATCCTCAACCTTGGCATCAACGACGATGTGGTTGAGGCACTTGCCAAGAAGGCAAACGACGAATCTTTCGCATACGACTCCTACCGCCGCTTCCTCCAGATGTATGGCGAAGTGGTCATGGGTGTTGAGCAGCACGCGCACGAACACCACGACCCCTTTGAGACCATCCTCGATAAGGTAAAGGCCAAAGAGAAAGTTGCCGACGATTCCGAGATTTCCGTCGACGGCCTCAAGAGCATCGTTGCCCAGTTCAAGGCGCTCATCAAGAAGCGCACCGGCAAAGACTTCCCGCAGGATCCCATGGCTCAGCTCCAGGGTTCTGTGAACGCTGTGTTCTCCTCCTGGCAGAACGATCGCGCCAAGGTTTACCGTCAGAAATACGGTATCCCCGCCGAGTGGGGCACCGCTGTTAACGTTCAGGCCATGGTCTTCGGTAACACCGGTAAGACCTCCGGAACTGGAGTTGCTTTCACTCGCGACCCCGCCACCGGTGAGAACGTATTCTACGGTGAGTATCTCGTCGACGCCCAGGGCGAAGACGTGGTTGCCGGTGTTCGTACTCCCAAGCAGGTCAAGCAGATGGCCAAGGACCTTCCCGGTTCCTACAAGGAGCTGCTCAAGATCCGAGTCATTCTCGAGAAGCACTTCAAGGACGTTCAGGACATCGAGTTCACCATCGAAAAGGGTAAGCTCTGGATGCTTCAGACCCGTAACGGTAAGCGCACCGGTTTCGCCGCTGTGAACATCGCCGTCGACATGGTTAACGAGAAACTCATCACCAAGGAAGAAGCCATCAAGCGTATTCCTGCTGACGACCTCAGCCACCTCCTCTCTCCCGTTTTCGACGGAGCCAAGGAAAAGGGCGCCAAGGCGATCGGAACCGGTCTTCCTGCCGGCCCCGGCGCTGCCTGTGGTAAGATCTACTTCACCGCCGAAGCTGCTGTTGATGCCGCTGCCAAGGGCGAAAAAGTCATCCTCGTTCGTAAAACCACTTCTCCGGAAGATCTTCGCGGCATGATCGCTGCTGAGGGTATCCTCACGACTGAAGGTGGTGCTTCCTCACACGCTGCTCTCGTTGCCCGCCAGATGGGTAAGATCTGCGTCTGCGGTGCTCACAACATGTCCATCGACTACGCCAAGGGAACTCTCTCCGGCGAAGGCACGACTCTCAAGGAAGGTGACTTCCTCTCCATCAACGGTTTCGTCGGCAACATCTACGCCGGTGAGCTCCCCACTGCTCCGAGCCAGGTCATCCAGGCCCTCCTCGAGAACAAGGCAGCCGCCAAGCGCAGCGCCACTTACAAGAAGTTCACTCAGCTCATGAGCTGGGCCGACAAGTATCGCAAACTCGGTGTCCGCACCAACTCCGATACTCCCGGTCAGGTGAAGAACGCCATCGCATTCGGTGCTGAAGGTATCGGTCTTACCCGTACCGAGCACATGTTCTTCGAAGGCAACCGCATCGACGCCGTGCGCCAGATGATCCTCGCCGAGGACGACGCCGGCCGTGCCAAGGCTCTCAAAAAACTTCTGCCTTACCAGAAGAAGGACTTCGCCGGTATCTTCGAAGCTCTCGAAGGTCGCCCCGCAACGATCCGTCTTCTCGACCCGCCGTTGCACGAGTTCATCGGCACCATGACTCCTCAGCAGATCAAGGATCTCGCTAAGAAGCTCAAGGTCAGCCCTGCTTTCATCAAGCGCCGCATCAGCGAGCTCCACGAAGAGAACCCCATGCTGGGTCACCGTGGCTGCCGTCTCGGTATCGTTTACCCCGAGATCACCAAGATGCAGGCGACTGCTATCCTCGAGGCCGCTGTTGAAGTGTCCAAGAAGAAGAAAGGTGGCAAGTTCATCAAGGTGCTTCCTGAGATCATGGTTCCTCTCGTGGCTTACGCCAAGGAGCTTGAGCTTCAGAAAGCGGTCATCGACGAAGCCGCTGCAGAAGTTCGCAAGAAGCACGGTCTCAAGGCCAGCCAACTCAAGTATCAGGTTGGCACCATGATTGAGATCCCGCGTGCCGCTCTTACTGCGAACGAAGTCGCCGAGCACGCTCAGTTCTTCAGCTTCGGCACCAACGACCTCACTCAGACCGGTCTCGGCCTCAGCCGTGACGACTCCAGCTCCTTCCTTCCTGCTTACCAGGACGCCGAGGTGGTGAACAACAACCCGTTTGCTCAGCTTGATCAGACAGGTGTTGGCCAGCTCGTCGAAATCGGTGTTGAGAAGGGCCGTTCCACCAAGAAGAACCTCAAGGTAGGTATCTGTGGTGAGCACGGTGGTGACCCTGAGTCCGTCAAGTTCTGCCACCGCACCGGTCTCAACTACGTCAGCTGTAGCCCGTTCCGCATCCCGATCGCGAAACTCGCTGCTGCTCAGGCCGCACTTGAGGACAAGAAGTAATTCCTGTCTCAGCTGACGTCAGATTGACGTAACAATTCGAAGGAGGCGGTCCGGCAACGGGCCGCCTTTTTTCGTGTATGATATCGCGCTTTGAGATTCGATCACTTCATCGCCAAACGGCTTCAAATCAGCGAAAGGAATGCGCGCACCCGCATCGCCGACGGAAAGTTTTCAGTAAACAACGTCCCCTGTCGCGATCTCAAAACCCAAATTTCCCACTTCGATAAAATCAGCTGCGAAGAATCACTTATCCAGCCTGCCCTTGAGCGCCTCTACATCAAACTGCACAAACCCGTCGGCGTCGTTAGCGCAACCACCGACAAATTACACCAGACGGTTCTTGATCTCATTGATCATCCTGACAAGGATACGCTTCACCTCGCCGGCAGACTCGACCGCTTCTCTTCCGGCCTTGTGCTTCTCTCTAACGACTCATCATGGACTGAAGCTCTCACTCAGCCCGACCAAAAGGTCGACAAGATTTACCTCGTCGAAACCGATCGCCCCATTCCAGAGGAAGCGGTTGAACAATTTTATGACGGGTTCCACTTCGCCAGCGAAGGGATCACGACCCGCCCGGCGACGCTTGAAATTCTGGCCCCAACCCGGGCCCGTGTCACTTTGCAGGAGGGTCGCTGGCACCAGATCAAGCGTATGTTTCACCGCCTGGACGGTATCCGCCTGACATCGTTACATCGAACCAAGGTCGGGAGATACTCTCTCGACGATCTACAGCCGGGCGAATGGCGGGTAATCACTTCTTAAGCTTCGCGATCAAGAACGCTTCCAGAGATCCATAGGGATCCTCATCAGGCTTTACATCCGGACCAGTCACGAGACACTCCAGGCCCAGTTCAGCCATCGCTTCCTGGAGTTTGAGCCCGAGTTTGACGTGATGCACCCAGACAGCACCGGGAGTCTCTTCAGTCACCTCCGTATTGGGGCGGCTGTAGGTCATGTAGACAGGAATATCGTCCACGGTCAGGTGGTTGATGGAGGACGCCTCTTTCATCAGTTTCTTAACGCGCTCACTCTCCCAGTCATCCGGCGATTCTATCGCATAGAAAAGAGGGAGCGCCCGATCCGGCTCCAGCCCGGGCGCGCCAAACCAGTCCCGAAAATCCCGAATGTCGTAGGTCGACTGCCCGTTCATTGTTCCGGCGGCAAGAATGCGGGTAGACTGGCGCGCAACCGGATCGTCGCTTTCAGGCTCAGCCAGGTCCTCGTGGAAGCCGAGCCAAAGCGAAATTCCCGCTCCCGCTGATCCACCGTAACAGGCAACTTTCTCAGGATCGATGTTCCACTCCGATGCCCGGTGGCGAATCGTTTGGAGCCCTCGCGCCGCATCTTCCATCATGATCGGATACGGCCCCACATCAGACAGACGATAGTTCATCGCCGCAAACGCCACGCCCGCGTCGTGATAGGTCTCGATGACGGAGGGAGGAAAGGCCGACTTATCGCCTTTCCGAAACCCGCCGCCGTGAATGAAGATCACCAACGGTGTCGGCTCGGTGGCATCAGGCACCGCCCAGATATCGAAGGCCTGCTTTTCATGATCGCCGTAGGAAACATCGACAGCGGTTGGTTCCGGTTTCGGAGGCCTGTTCCCTTTCGGCCTCTCGGGACGCTCAGGTCGATCGCTAGACTGGGCCTCCCTTCGTTCCTTGAAAAATGCCTGGGCTTCTTCAGGAGTCAGGGTGCCATCATGGTTCGCATCGCTGGCGGGAAAACGCTTCAAGATACCAGTCAGGCGATCCGCGCGGTCAGGTTCCTTCCCGACTTCCTCCTCGGCAAATGCTGTTCCAGCAGCCAGCAAGGCAGCTCCCGCCACAGACCAAAACCGATGTGTAGAATTCATATAGATTCGTGAACACCTCATTCACCGAACAGTTTCGCTACGCCATCGCCATATTTCCCGACTTGTCAGAGGTGCAGCCTTGCCGATAGATTCGAGTTCAATCCTAACACGACATCCTGATGAACCGCTTCATTTCACCTGTCTTCATTGCGTTTTCCATTGCGCTCCTTTTTCCCTCGTGCTCCGACTCGACTCCGGAAACGCTTTTTACCGGGGGCTACGACGAAGCCGAAATGGATGCGGCGATGGAAAATGCCCGTCAGCACGTTGAGCATTTCATCACGGCGTTCGAGAAGGGAGAGGGAGAAAATTATTCGGTGAAAGCAGCTATCAGCGACGATGAGAATACGGAATATTTCTGGATCGTCGATCTCAGCTACGCTGAGGGCGAATTCTCCGGCTTTGTCGGAAATGACCCCGGACTCGTCACCAACGTGAAATACGGAGATGAACTGACTATAGCTAAAGACGAGATCTCCGACTGGATGTATATCATCGGCGAAAAAATCCACGGTAACTATACCATGCGAGTGATGTTTCCGGGCATGCCGGCAGAGGAAGCTGCTATGTGGAAAGAGCAGCTGGCACCCCTCCCCGAATAGAAAACCGCGATCGCCTTGCGGGAAATTCTTTGGCAGACTGCCAACATGAGAATCCTGGCGACCATTTGCTTCCTCACCCTCGCAACGCTTCCCTCTCCGCTTCTCGCTGACATTGCCGCAGAGGAACGCCAGATTGGCAGGATGGTCCTCGAAATCCAAGAGGCTCTAGCCCGTCCCGGGAATCCCGAGTCTCTCGAGACAATTGCCCGGCACGGAACCAAAACGAGTCACTATGTCATGATCCGTGGATGGCTCGGACTGGAACTCCAGGGAGTCGAAAGCCAACTCAAGGCCACCCGGGATCCAGATCTCAAAAAGAAGCATCAGGATCGAGCTGAGTTTCTCCGAAAGGCGATTAGACGAATCGATCTTGAGTAGCAGGCATGCAATTAGAATCAAGCATCCCCGATTGGCCCTCCTGCCAATCCACCGTCGTTCGCGGTCACCAGGTCGCTTCGGGTAATTGCGAAGACAAAAGGTTTCCTGAAGGAACCCTGAAATTGCAGAAGCCATTCTTCAAAGAGGCGGGACTTGATCTCACCGGCTGGCACCTTGCTACGATGAATCTTTCACTTCGTCCGGCTACCTACGAGATCATCAATCCGCGGCTGACATTTCGGCAGGTGCGGTGGCATCCGGATGTTACAGCAGAGGATTTTTCATTCATGGATTGCAGGGTCGAGGATCAAGCGGGCCTGATCTACTACCCTCACCCGGAGACAAAACCTGAACACGAACAGCCGGGAGACGTCCTCGAAGTTCTCCTGCCCGTTCGACTACCCGGGATCGGGTATGATTCCCACGTCAGATTTGCGCCCGATCCCGATCAAGTACGCTTGAAGATCAATTCCTGACTCCCTAGTCTCCCGCCATGAGTGATGCCGCCCTTTCCCTCGGTCCTTTGAATGAGATCATTCTCTACGTGTCCGACATGGATGCCCAGGTGCGCTTCTATCGCGACGCCCTTGGGTTGAAAGTCTCCTATCCTTCAGGGGTCGAAAACTACAGCGATCAGTTCTGGGTGACCTTTGATACCGGAGCTTGCACCCTCGCGCTTCACGCTGGCGGAGAAAAACGGCTGGGAGAAGACGCTCCAAAGTTCGTCTTTGAAGTCGCTGACGTGTCTGCGGCCCGGGAAAAATGTCGTGAACTTGCCATTCCGGTCAGCGAGATCAGGTCGCCGGCCCCGGGAGTCACCGTGCTTGATGCCCGGGACCCGGAGGGCAATCACTTCTCCATGGAGGCCCGGTGCTAAACAGCCCGCCACCAACAACGCGAATTCTTGAATTTTGCGCCAACAAATCATTTGCTATTGAGACACGATATCATTAAGTGCTGAAGATCGAGTTTTTCGCATCGCGTAAACGCATCGCCCCGGCTGAATGGAACAGGTGGAGACCTCCTCTGCTCCCTTTCGCCGGGGCCACGTTTCAATAGACCATGCTTTGGCAATCAACTATCAATAGAGTCCGGTTTCCGCTTGCTGCGGTTTTCGTGGCAAGTCTGTCCCTCTTGATTTCGGCGCAGGCGCAGGACTCTGCCCTCCCTGAAGCTTCGGCCACACAGACGGCCCTCAAGGAATGGGTTCAGACTCGTCAGCTCATCAGCCGGGAGGCTTCGGACTGGCAGGAACAGCAAGGGTCACTCACCCAGTTGAACGACATCCGAAAGATCGAAATCGAAAATCTTGAAGAGTTCGTTACCGCCGCCGGTGAACGCGTCGAGGAAATCGACGAAAAACGCCAGGACTACGTCGAGGAGGAAGCCGAACTCAAGGCCTGGCGCAACAAGCTCACGGTTCAAATCGCCGAGATCGAGAATTCCCTCCGCCCCCTGCTTCCGTATTTCCCCACCCCTCTCCGGGCCAAGGTCCAGGAAGCGGTAGTCCGGCTCGAAGAATCGGAACCGGGACGCCCGCTTCAGCACCGCACTCGCGACGTCCTGCTCATCATGCAGGCCTACCAGGCATTCAATAACAACATCACCCTGGACGCCGACCTTCGGCTTATTGACGGAGAAAAGCGGGAGATTGAGATTCTCTACCTTGGCATGACGCAGGCCTGGTTTGTGGATCAATCAGGCAAATATGCCGGTTACGGGCTGCCGTCCATGGACGGCTGGACCTGGGTCGACGCGCCGGCCCTGGCCGCTCCGGTTCGCCAGGCCATCGAAATCCAGACCCGCCAGGCACCTCCTGCCTTCATTTCCCTGCCCATCGCCAATGGGAACAATGCCAAACCCTGATGCGAAGAATTCTTACCATCCTGGCCTTTTGTGCGTTCTCCTTTTCCGGCATTGCCCAGGAAGATGAGGCGGTCAACTACCGCGCCGCTGCCGAATCTGTGAACGAAGACCTGCGCACTGCCCTGGCGGAACTTGCGGCCTTGCGCGAAGAGATCGCCAAAACCAAACCGGCCCTGGCCAAGGAAACCAACGAAGTCGCGGCAAACCTTCGCGAGGCGAGGCGAAAGGCTGAAATCGCACGAACGACCCGAGAAGCAGCCGAAGCTGAGTTCGAGAAGACCGAGAAAGAAATCAAGGTCTGGCGCGAAGAGAAGCAGTATCTCGAGGGGCTCCTTTATGACTTCCGAAAAACCTACGAGGCCTCGCAAAGTCTTGCCCGCGTCGAGGCCGAAAAAGACCTCCTCGATCAAACCGATCTCGATTCCCGACTCCAACTGGTCAAAAATTCGATCGATCAACTCAGCCGGGCGGGAGCTGTCCAGGTCATGGAGGGAGAGGCGCTCAACTCTGACGGCATCCTCGTAGAAGGGCAGTTTGCCGACGCCGGACCGCTTCGCTGGTTTCTTTCAACCGACGGCTCAGACTCCGGGCTCATTGCTGCGAGCGATGACCTTCGCCCCCGGCTTGTCGAAGGGACTGCCGATGCCAACAAGATCGAACTCCTCCTCCGCGGCGAACCGTCCAATCCAACATTCGATCCCACGTTGGGCACGGCGGTTGCCCTGACTGATTCCGGCGATGGTTTCCTCGACCACATCAAACAGGGCGGCTTCTGGATTTATCCTATTCTCATTCTCGCTGCCTTTGCTCTTCTTGCCGCAATCTTCAAATGGCTTCAGCTCCTTCGCATCCGCCAGTTCCGCCCCTCTTTGGTTCAGAACATCATCGATGCCCTCAATAAGCAGGATAGTGAAGCTGCCCTCGCTGCAAACCAGGCCATCAAGCACCCGGCGGCGAAGATTCTCGGCCGGGGGATTGAGATCATTTCGAGAAACAAGGCCGTCTCCCGCGACGATCTTGAGGAGTCCCTTTACGAGAAATTTCTCGAAGCGCTGCCTCCGCTCAATCGGGGACTGCCTGTAATTGCTATCGCTTCTGCTACGGCTCCGTTGCTGGGACTGCTCGGAACAGTCACCGGAATGATTGAGACTTTTCGTCTCATTAACATCTTCGGAACCGGTGATGCCAAGTCCCTCGCCTCCGGTATTTCAGAGGCACTTGTGACGACCGAATTCGGTCTCATCGTTGCGATTCCCTCCCTGATTCTGCATGCCCTTCTCTCGCGCAAAGTTCAGGGCATCAAGTCGACCATGGAAATGACCAGCCTGGCCTTCCTAAACGGCCTCGAAAAATCCCCTGAAAGGAAAGCGGCATGACCTTCCTTGAGCCACTGCTTAACGAGTTGCAGACCCTCGCCACGGACGGCGGGTGGGTCTTCTACGCGCTGGTGGCTCTCGCCTTTGGAATCGCGTTTGCTCTCGTATCCCTGTGGCAATCCATGCACCTCCACGATGCACCGCTCATTTCTTCCGGCGAATGGATCAAGCTGCTCCGAAACAAGCCCGGCTCCGAATCAATTCGAAACCGCCTCCAGGAAGAACTAGAATCTTCCGGCGACCTTGGCCGTAGCCTTCAGGAAACCCAGCAGCGCCTTTTCGCCAAGTCGGAACGTCGCTTCCCCTTCGCTTTCATCATCATCGGTGCCGCCCCTTTGATTGGTTTGCTCGGAACGGTGTCCGGCATGTTCACAACTTTCAACGGCATGGCCACGTCATCTGCCAATGCTCCCATCGACATCATTTCACAGGGCATCTCCGAAGCTCTCATTACCACTCAGACCGGCCTGATTATCGGGGTTCCGGCGTTTATCGTATGCGCCCTCCTCAAAAGCCGACACGACACTCTTTTCCTGAAATTCAGACAACTTTCATCCCAGATCCTGCAACAGGCCGCCTGAACCTGACATGGCACGAAAATTCCAACGTTTTGGAGAACCCACCTCCGATGCTACGAGCGAGATCAACATCTCGCCTCTCATCGACGTGGTCTTCATCCTGTTGATTTTCTTCATTGTCACCACCGTGTTTGTTGAGGAAACCGGAGTCGAGGTTAACAAGCCCCGGGCCGCTACTCAACAGGACCTGGAGAAGAACAGTATCCTCATCGGGGTGACTCCCGGCGGTCAGGTCTTCTACGGCGGTCGCGAGATCGGCGTCGCGGGCGTTCGTTCAACGGTTTCCCGGTTGCTCCGGCAGGACACCATGCCGGTCATTATCCAGGCTGATCGGGACACCCCAACTGAATCCACCGTCCAGGTTCTGGACGAGGCCAAACTGGGCGGAGCCCAGCAAGTCTTTGTTTCCACCGTCAATGACTAGCGCCTCACATCAACGCTTCAATTTTATCGCTCGTGTGGGCCTCGCAGCGCTGCTCACGGTCGGCTTACTTGCTTTCCTCGCCGGCGCTCGCCTCACGGCAAATAAGTCTTACGCTCCAACGCTCTCTCTCAGGACGATGGACACCACTGCTCAGATCAGCCTACCCGAGCCTCCTCCCCCGGCCGAACTTGAGGAACCTCCTCCGCCGGAACCAGTGCCGGACCTTCCCAAGTTGGAGATCGAGTTCGACTCCGTCGCTCCTCCTATCAAGGCCAGCCCCCACCAGGAAGTGGACCTCCAACTCAACACCGCGAATTTTGCCAAGCAGACTCAGGATATGCGCCAGAGCATTACCTTTGCTGCTTCGGACCTTGATACCCAGCCCCGGCTCATCACTCGTCCCAGTGTCCGCTACCCCTCAACCCAACGGGCCCGTGGTGTCATGCAGGGTAAGGTGACGCTCGAAGTCCTCATCACCGCCCAGGGACGCGTCAAGATTCGGCGGGTCCTCGACAGTTCTCATCCCGAGTTCACTGAAATGGCCCGGAAATTCGCCGCAGGTTCCCGATTCACTCCTCCCAAACTCGACGGGCGTCCGGTGAACGCCCTCTTCAAGTGGCCCCTGATTCTCCGACCCTGATGTTTCGTATTCTTCCAGTTATCCTGCTGGCAGTTTTCGCCTGCCAGACGGCTCATACTGCGGAACCGCTTCCGATCGACCCGCTTTGGAAAAGTGACGACTTCAGACGGGTCATTACCGGGAGCTTCGGCATCGACACCCGAATCGAACCCCGCATCACCACGGATGAGGAAGGCTATCTCAACGACTCGGCGCAAAAGATGTCCGAGGGCGATCGTGAAGCTGCCATCAAGATCCTCGCAGAATCCTCGATCCTTGAGGACAGTCCGGCGATGATCTTTTCGCTGGCAACCCTGCAGTTCGAGGAGGGCGATGACGAAGTCGCTCTCGGGAACCTGGAGAAAGCGATCGAGAAGTTCCCCAACTTCCGCGACGCTCACCGTAACCTTGCCGTTATCCTCGTCCGTCTCGAGAAGTTTGAAGAAGCCCAGGAACATCTCGTTCGGGCGATCGAACTCGGTGCCCGCGACGGGCTCACTTTTGGCCTGATGGGTTATTGCTATTCCCTCAACGAGGACTACCAGCCGGCTCTCGACGCCTATCGCATCGCTGCCCTTACCCAACCCGACCAGCAACAGTGGAAAGTCGGCCAGGCCCAAGCACTCCAGGCGCTCAACCGCCCCACTGAGGCTGTCTCCATCTACCAGCACATCATTTCTGAAAACCCCAGCCAGCTCAACCTCTGGCTGGTAGAGGCCGATGCCTTCATCTCCCTCAACAAGAACCTCGATGCGATCGGCAACCTGGAGTTGGCCCACCGCGCCAAGGCGCTTCCCGCCGACGGCACACTTTCGCTGGGACACCTCTACCTGCAGAACGATCTTCCTGACGAGGCCCTCGAACGCTACCTCGCCGCTCTCAATCACGATACGCCACCTGAACTTCCCCGTGTGGTTGAAGCCCTCGAGTTTCTCACCAATATCGGCCAGTGGGAGCAGGCAACTTCCTTCTCCAATGCCATCGCGAATTCAGAACCAATGCAGGCTATCATCAGTTCCGATAAAGTTGAATCCGAAACACTCTCCCAACTCCTTCGACACCGCGCTTTAATCGAACTGGAAAACGGCAATCCGGAGGCCGGAGCCAAGCTTGTAGCTGACTGGCTCAGCCAGGAACCGCTCGACGGTCACGCCATCATCATGCTGGCCCGCTTCAAGCAGGATGCCGGACTTCGCGAGGAAGCTGAGATGCTTCTTGAACAGGCTGCAAACCTTCCGGAGCACGCAGCCGCCGCTCACCTCGCTCATGGCAAACTGCTGGTCTCGATGGCCGAGTACACTGCGGCGGTGAAGCACCTCGAGCAATCGCATCAGCTGCAGCCAACGGAATCGCTCGCCGGCTATCTCGACGCGGTGAGGGAACTCGCCGACTGAACTCGGCTGTCCCAACGCTCTCTATTTCGACGGCGACATTTCCTACGTCTCCATCGACGGAAAAACTCCGGAAATTCGCGATACTAACTGGTTTGCGGGAATTCTCGCCGTGACCGAAACGGCGACAGAATAGTAATTTCGCGGCATGACCGCCCCGTTTCGAACTCTTTGTCTTTCCGCAATCGCTTTTGCTATCACATTGCCAACCGCCTCGGGAGCGGACCAGCCTAACATCCTTCTTATCGTCTCTGACGACCAAGGTTACAACGATCTTGGTCACCTTGGGAACGGGATCATCACCCCGAACCTCGACAGGCTGGCGGAAGAAGGGGCGCGTCTCACCAATTTCTACGTCACCTGGCCGGCCTGCACCCCCAGCCGATCCGGACTCCTGACCGGTCGCTATCCGCAACGCAACGGCATCTATGACATGATCCGTAACGAGGCCCCGGACTACGGTCACAAATACGATCCGGCTTCCTACGCGGTCACCTGGGAGCGCATCGGTGGGATGGACCTTCGTGAAAAGATCATCCCCCAACTCCTCCCCGAGACCTACGCCAGTGGCATCTACGGCAAATGGGACCTTGGCATTCACAAACGCTTTCTCCCGACATCGCGGGGATTTGATGACTTTTACGGCATCGTCAATACGGGTGTCGATTACTACACGCACGAGCGCTACGGCGTTCCCAGCATGTATCGCAATCTCGAACTCACCGAAGAAGACAAAGGCACTTACTGCACCTACCTCTTTGAAAGAGAGGCCCTGAAATTCCTCAACGAGTATGCTGGGAAACAGCCCTTCTTCCTCTTCGTTCCTTTCAATGCTCCCCACAACTCTTCAGCCCTTGAACCTCACATTCGTACTACGGTTCAGGCTCCTGAGAAATTCCGGGACCTCTACCCGCCGGTTAAGCAGGAATATCGCGAGGTCGCGAACTACAAATACCACGAGAAGTCGGAGTTCTACGGTCCCGCCAAGGTGGTAACCACGGAAGCCCGCCAGCGTGACTATCGAGCTGCGACAACCTGCATGGATGAGTCCATCGGTAAATTGCTTGCTGCGCTTGACGAAAAAGGACTCTCTGACAACACCATCGTTATCTTCTTCAGCGACAACGGCGGTTCCGGCGGAGCAGACAACACCCCCTTGAAAGGAAGAAAGGGAACCACCTGGGACGGGGGCGTTCGCGTTCCCTGCCTCGTGCGCTGGACCGCCGGGGGCATTCCTGCCGGATCAGTAAACAACGAATTCCTCACCAGCCTCGAACTGGTTCCCAGCCTTGCTGAGGCAACCGGGAGGTCCCTCCCCGATGACATCATTTTCGACGGTTACAACTGGTGGCCCACTCTCCGTGGTGAAGAAGATTCTCCCCGAAACACCATGTTCTGGAAACGTCGTGACATCTTAGGGGCTCGTGTCGGCGACTGGAAATGGGTCGACATGGGTGGCGGCCAGGGCGGCCTCTTCAACCTCGCCGAAGATATCGGAGAGACCAACGACCTCTCGGAATCTCATCCTGACAAGCTTGCAGAACTAAAAGGAGCATTTGCCGACTGGCTGGCCGAAATGGAAGCGGCTGAACCGCGTGGTCCATTTCGAGACTACTGAGAATCGCCTTCGCCGTTCAACTCCTTCTTGCTGCTCATTCGAAAAGTCGGGCGCGGCTCTGTCTCATCCTCTACCTCTAATTCCGGAGGTAGATCGTTGTCGCTGAGCTCACTTTGAAATGGCGCCACCGCGATATCCACCTGGGTGGGTGGAAACAATCGGCTCGATATGACCACAGTTTCCTCTGAAGCCGGCATATCCGACTGCATCACAAATTTGGTGGTTCCCCAATCAGTCGTATCAACCACCACCGGCTTCCGGCTGAAGCTGGCCTTGAAGTTCAATTGAGAATCCAGCCATATGAGGCTGTCCAGCAGCATGTCATACTGCGTTTCCATCGCTACCTCGAATTCCGCAGGCCGCTCCGCAATGATTTCGTCGAGCAACACCTTGGCGATGGTTAAGGTATCGTATGCCTTCTCGAACTCGTTGTTGAAACGCTCCGACTGGCCTTGCTCAAACGACTCGATGAAGTCGAGATACTTCGTCATGATGTCATGATCGCCACCTCCGAGATTCCCCCGCATCTCTTCGATTTCTTTGGCCAGCCAGTCCAGGCGATAGGCCACCATTTCTGGCTCAAAATCCGGAGCGTCTGCCTTCAGCTGTTTGAGCTGGGCTTCAGCTTCAATGAAGCTGCCAAGAGCCAGCGGCCACTGCTCCGCTTTGACAAGTTTCTCACCTACTTGAAGCCAGCCGTAAACGCAAACCCAACGCGTCCCCGGCTCTGGAACCTCGACAACTGGATCCGTAACCTCCTGAGCAACAACATCTCCCGCCGAAATAGTAAAAGAGGCGACGAGCGTCAAGGCTATGACACGGAAGAGAGGCATTCCCCTCAACTTAACCCTCAGCGTCGCGGATTAACACCTCAACTTTTCTCAGAATCACCGCCTCCTTACCTTCACCGGAGCGATAACCATGACGCACGATCTTGGTAACCTCACCCGGACGGAACGTTTTCTCACCATGCTCCTTGGTGCCCCACCCCTTCTTGGCCAGGATGCGCACCTCGCGACGGTGTTTTGGTGTCAGCATCGTTCCCACTTCGACCTGGAAAGGTTCCACTCCATGGGTTGCCAGAATGTGATGAAAGCGATGTCGAAATTCCTCCAGTTCCTCAACAACATCTTTGAGTTTCCGGGACCGACGGTAACCGTCGAGGAGCTTGTCAAAGAACTCGAGTCGATCGATCAAGTCGACGTAGATGCGTTGTTCCTCATCCCGCGCAATGACCATGGACTCAAACCTTTCGGGAATTTCGACCTCGATACCTTTCCGGCTCAATCCCTGGGCCCGCCGGACTTCGTTGTCGACCCTTGACCGCAGGTCGGCCAGGTCCTTTTCCAACCCCTCTTCGCTCCTGTTCTTTTCCGAGAGCTCCTCAGAGAGAGATTCGATTTCCTGCTGAAGATCAGACTTCCGATTCTTCAATTCCGCTTCGACCTGGTTTCCATACTGAGTCCAGATTGGCTCAATCTCATCAAGTTGTCCGCGAATCCTCCCGCGGATAGCTTCGGCGCGGTCCAGTGCGGCATGTTCGCCCTGAAACTCCTCGTCGTTCAGATCGTCAACGCCCCACTCCTTCCAATCTTGAAGCAAGGCGTCTGAAAACTCATCCAGCCGGGCCACCCAGCGCGAGAGCCTCTCTTCAGCTGTCGCAGCTGTCGCATGGCTCATCCGCAAAGCCTCATCACGCTCCGCGAGGGCTCTTTCCATTTCCGCATGACCCGTCTTCCACTGTTCCAACTGGCGGGAAAGATCGGCCGTCTGTGCGTCAAGGTTGCGTATGTTAGTGTCGCGGTCAGCGAGGTCTCTTTGACGAACCTCAAGCTCGTTCTGAAGGCGATTGACCGTTCCCTCGCTGCGCTCAAGCTCGGACTTCAGTTCCGTCTTACGCATCACTTCCGCTTCCAGATCCCCCTGCCGCTTCGAAAGCTCCACTTTCAGCTCGGCTACCTCATTCTCGAGCTTCTTTTCACGGTCTGCCGCCTTGGTCTCAGAGGAGAGACTCGACGCTTCCGCCTTCTTAAGCTCCTTTTTGAGATCCTTCACTTCAGCCCCAAGCGACTGAATCGAGACATTTCGGGCGGCAACCTCCTCCTTCTGAACCTTGAGATCGCGTTCGAGCCGGCTGACATCCTGCCTGGCTGAACTGAGATCCTGATCAAGCCCTGAACTCTGAGAGGTTTTCTGAGCAATCTCACCCTCTTGTTTTTGGTATTGATCCTTCAGTCCCCTCAACTCACGTTTCAGCTCATCCAACTCCTTATTGGCAACCGCGAGCTGGATCTCAAAATCGCCTCCAGTCTCAGGCGAAGCTTCAACGACTTGAAATTCGTAGGACGCGAACCTCAGCACATCCCCCGGGGCCAATGAATGGCGCTCTACCTTTTCCCCGTTGACAAAGGTTCCATTGCTGGACTCGCGATCGACAACCTCCCAGCCACCACTGTCTGTGAGCTTCAAGTCAGCATGGTGCGCTGAAACGGCGGATTGATCGACCTGCAGATCATTCCGCTCACTCCGGCCGACCGAAAAGAACTTTCTCCCGCTCGAGAGATCGAATGTCTCTGCGGGGAAAAAATCGGCAGACTTGGCTTTTAGCGAATACTGCATCCTGACTGTTTGTGCCTCTACTGTCACTGGCGCGGTTTCGTGACGCGCCCGACAACTTCCGTTTGAGCAGTCGATTACTACACGCTGCAGACGAAATTCACCACACAAAAACTAACTATACACCCATCGGAAGGAAAAGTGCCCAACCACGCATTTACGTCGTTTCCACATTTGACTGAACCTTTGAGCTTCCCGAGTTTTCCCTATGTCTGAGTCTACAAGCCTCCCCACCCGTCGCTCTGCCATCAAGGCGGCCGCCGGCGCATCTGTTCTCGCTGGTGTTGCCGTGCCTCACGTGCACGCTCAAGTGAATGAAGAAGTGAAGCTCGCCCTCATCGGGTGCGGCGGTCGCGGAACCGGTGCCGTGAAGAATGCCCTGTCTGTTTCCGGCACCCTCGGACCGGTAAAACTGCACGCCATGGCCGACGTTTTTGACGACAAACTCAACCGCTCCCACGAGGTTCTGATGAAAGACAAGGTCCTCAGCGAGCATATCGATGTGCCGCCGGAGCGTCGCTTCATTGGTTTCGATGGCTATCGCAAGGCCATGGACGCAATGAACCCCGGCGATATCGCTATCCTGACGACACCCTGCGCTTTTCGCTGGCCCATGTTCGAATATGCCGTCGAGAAGGGTCTGAATGTCTTCATGGAGAAGCCGGTCACTGCTGACGGCTACGCCTCTCGCAAAATTCTTGAGATCAACGAAAAAGCCAAGGAAAAGGGCCTCAAGATCGGTGTAGGCCTGATGTGCCGCCACTGCAAGTCGCGTAACGAGCTCAAGAAGCGCATCGACGACGGCGAGATCGGAGACATCACATTCATGCGGTCCTACCGGATGCAGGGAGCGATCGGTTCCTGCTTCACTCCGAAAAACGACACCGACATGAGCGAGCTCATGTATCAGATCAAAAACTTCCACAGCTTCCTCTGGCTCAGTGGAGGAGCTTTCAGCGACTTCAACATCCACGGAATCGATGAGATGTGCATGATCAAGAACGCCTTCCCTGTCGAAGCCAAAGCCGTTGGTGGCCGCCACTACAAAACCGTCGAACGCAACGGCGAGCACCTCGAAGCGGTCGATCAGAATTTTGACAGCTACGGTGTGGAGTACACCTTCGCTGACGGTGCCAAGGCCATGTTCGAAGGCCGCAACATGCCCGGCTGCAACCAGGAGTTCGCCGCCTACGCCCACGGCACCAAGGGATCTGCCGTCATCTCCACGGCAGGCCACGTCCCGGCCCGCTCCCGTCTTTACAAGGATCAGAACATCGACACCAACTGGCGCGCCAAGCCCGACAACCTCCTCTGGTCATTCCCGACCGGTGCCCGCGGCATGAGCCTCGAAGGCAACCCCTACGACATCGAATGGGAAGTCCTCCTCGACGCAATCCGCAACAACAAGGAGCATAACGAGGTTGAGCGCGGCGTAGCCGCCAGTGTCACCACTTCCATGGGTCGTATGGCTGCCCACACCGGTCAGGTCATCACCTACGACCAGATGCTGAACCAGCCCAACCCCATGTCACCGAACATCAAGGAACTCACCATGGACGGTGACTCCCCGCTGATGCCTGACGCCGACGGTCGCTACCCCCAGCCTCAACCCGGAGTGCTGAAGGATCGCGAGTACGCCTACGGCGACGATTTGGAAGCTTGATTCTGCAAAATATTCCTGTCGATAGCGCCAGGAACCGTTGCCTCTCTCACTCAACAGGGTTAAGTGTCAGACTTAACCCTGTTGAGTTTTTTTCGTCCGCACTGAATGCCCATCATTTCCCAGGAAACGATCCAGAAGATCCTCGACGAGACCGATATCGTTGAGCTGATCGAGGGCTATTTTCCTCTGAAGCGGGCCGGGGTGAATCGGGTTGCGGTCTGCCCGTTTCACAACGAGAAAACGCCGAGTTTCAACGTCAATCCGAACCGGCAGATCTTCCACTGCTTCGGATGCGGTGCTGGCGGCGATGCCATCAAGTTCATCATGATGTACGACAACCTGCCCTTCCCCGAGGCAGCGAAGCGTCTCGCCGACCGGGTTGGCGTCATGATCCAGGAGGAAGTCTTCGATCCTCAATACGAAGCCAAGATGAAGGGGCGCCGGGAGGTGATGCGACTTCAGAAAGCGGCCGCGGACTGGTTTCACCGCCTCCTCTTCAAGCACCCCATCGCCCAGCCGGGACGCGACTATCTGAAGTCGCGCGGCCTCGGGATGGAAACTTCGCGGAATTGGAAATTCGGCTATGCACCGGGCGACCAGCGCATGTTCTTCGACTGGGCCCGCGACGAAGGGTTCTCCATGCAGCAGCTCGTCGACGGTGGCCTTGCCAAGTGGCGGGACGAGAACAATCCCAACCGCGGCGCCTACTCCTTCTTCCGCGACCGGCTCATGTTCCCGGTGAACAACGAGATGGGAGAACCCATCGCCTTCAGCGGTCGCCATGTTCTTCCCGATCAGGGCGGTGGCAAATACGTCAACTCTCCCGAAACGGCCCTCTTCAATAAGAGCAAGGTCTTCTTCGGTTTTGACAAGACCAAGCGCCCCATCGTCAGGGAAGGCAAGGTCATCATTTTCGAGGGCCAGCTGGACCTGATTGCCGCCTACGAAGCCGGGATCCAAAATGCAGTGGCCCCTCTCGGAACCGCCTTCACCCCGGATCACGCCCGCGTGCTCAAGCGAAACTCGGACGAGGCCATCCTCTGCTTTGACTCTGATACCGCCGGGCTCAACGCGGCCAAGAAAGCGTTCCGTATCCTTGCTCCTTCGGGAATGCTGGTTCGCCTCGCCCTCCTCCCGGAAGGTGAAGACCCGGACTCATTGATCCAAAAACACGGGCCGGACGCCCTCCGGGAAATCCTGGAGCATCCGCCGGAGTTCTTTGATTTCCAAATCGATCGACGAGGATCTCAGCTCAGTTCAGGAACGCTTCGAGACCGCCTCAACTTCGCCAAAGATCTCTCCGATGACATCTCCCTGATCGAGGACAAGATGCTGCAGGACTCCCTCATCAGCCGGGTCACGGTCCGCCTCGGCGTGGGTGAAGACGAGATTCGCAAACAGGTTCGGGATGCCGTCGCGAATCATGAGCGGCTGGAAAAAACCCGCCAGCGCCGCGAGGCAGCCGGTCGCGAGCGAGGCCACCTGCCTCAGCGCCACGGTGCGCCCACACCAGATCCCGTATCCGCGCCACCTGCGGCACCCACCGTGATCGACAACCGGACCATTCGCCTGCTCTGCAAAGCCCTGCTCAGCGACGAGCAAACACGAGCTTCAGTCGTGGCCGATCCGATTCCTGCTTTTTTCACCAATCTCGCTGAAACTGAGCTACTCACGACCATATGGAAAGCAACCATCGATCCCTCCAGCCACGCCAGCGTCAACGCTTTCATCGCCACCCTGTCCCCCGCTGATCAGCAGTGCCTCAACAAGCTGATGAACGAGGACAGCGCCACCATCAGCCCTGATTTAGCCAGGGAATGCCTGAGGGCATTGAACCGCCAGAGCGTCCAAAATCAGATCTCAATGACCAAGGCAAAGATGGGCAGCCCGAATCTGCCTCCCGCTGAGTTGGAAAGCCTTGGTAAACAACTCCTTGACCTGCGCGGACAACTAAACGACTGTTAGCCGCCCCAATTCGGCGGGGCTCCTTCCCTTATTTTTCCTACCTCCCGAGAGTTCTTACGTATGGCCGCCGAAAAGAATACAAAGCGAAAGTCGCCTGCTAAGACCACCAAGCCCGCTGCGAAGCGTTCAACCAAAAAAGCAGCGGCTAAATCCACGTCCTCCCCCAAAAAGAAAACCGTGAAGGCATCGGCTAAGAAATCCCCATCGGCTAAGAAAAAGGCTCCCGCAAAAAAGACGACCACCGAAGCTAAGGCCGGTAAGGCCAAAGAACCGGCCAAGGTGGAAAAATCTGCGAAGAGCCCGCTCGACTCACCTGAATTCCAGCCCATCGTCCGCGACTTGATTCGCCTGGCCAAGGAGCAGGAGTATCTCACGTTCGACGACATCAACGAAGCTCTCCCGGACACCCAGAGTGATCTGGAGCTGATGGAAGAGCTCATCGAGCGCCTCCGCGGGATGAAATTCCGCATCATCGACGGCGCCGAGGTCGATAACGTCAAGGCTGGCTCCGACGACGAGGAGGAAGCCGCCCCGGCCAAACCTGCCAAAGAGAAAGAAGGCCGTCTCGACATTCTCGATGACCCGGTCCGCATGTATCTCAAGCAGATGGGCCAGGTTCCCCTGCTCACTCGCGAGCAGGAAGTGGAAATTTCCAAGCGCATCGAGAAGGCCGAGACCGAGACCCGCAAGATCCTTGCCCGTTTCGGATTCATCCCGGATGCCTACCTCGACATGGCCGACCGTCTCGAGTCCGGCGAGGAGCGGTTCGATCGCCTCATCGTCGACAAGAAGATCGAGAGCCGTGCCCGCTACCTCAAGAATCTGGTCAAACTTCGCGATCTCGTCGCCAATTCCCGCGACGAGTTGACCCAGCTTTACACCGAGCTTCGTGCCGCCAAGACTCCGGCCAAGACTAAAAAGCTCGAGGAAGCCTGGTCCAAGACCCACGCTTCACTCTCCCGCGGCTACAACCGCTTCTACTTCAAGCAAAAGGTCACCGAGGACCTCGTCGCTCACACGGAAGAGTGGGCTGAGCAATCCGAGAGCCTGACGAAGCAAGCCAACAAAGCCAAAGATCGCAAGAGTAAGACTGAAGCGACCAAGGCGCGGACTGCCTTTGAAAAGCAGATCTGGATGGAACAGGATGAGTTCGACGGACTCACTGCCACCCTTCGCGAGCACGTCGCCGAAGCCCGCAAAGCCAAGGACGAGATGGTCGAAGCCAACCTGCGCCTCGTCATTTCCATCGCCAAGAAATACACCAACCGCGGTCTGTCCTTCCTCGACCTGATCCAGGAAGGCAACATGGGCCTGATGAAGGCGGTTGAGAAGTTCGAATACCGCCGCGGCTACAAGTTTTCCACCTACGCAACCTGGTGGATTCGCCAGGCCATCACCCGGTCCATCGCAGACCAGGCCCGCACCATCCGTATTCCGGTGCACATGATCGAAACGATCAACAAGCTGATGCGTGTGCAGAAGCAGCTCGTCCAGGAATACGGCCGTGAGCCCACCCCGGAAGAGATCGCAGACGAGATCCACCTCCCTGTGGAACGCGTCCGGGCCGTTCTCAAGATGGCTCAGCAGCCCATTTCCCTGCAAGCCCCGGTTGGCGACAGCGAAGAAACCAGCCTTGGAGACTTCATCGAGGACAAGGGTGCCGAAGACCCGAGCGACATGACCTCCATGTCCATGCTCAAAGACCGCATCAAGGACGTTCTCGACACGCTCACGCCTCGGGAGCGCGAGGTGTTGGAGCAGCGATTCGGTCTGATCGACGGTTACAGCCGCACCCTGGAAGAGGTCGGCAAGCAGTTCCAGGTCACTCGCGAGCGTATCCGACAGATCGAGGCAAAAGCACTCCGGAAGATGCGCCACCCCACCCGGATTCGTCAGCTGGAAGGCTTCATCGAAGCCCCGCCGATGTAATTCCTACTTTTTTCGAAACTCCTGCTGAAGTTTGGGGTTTCTCTTCCTGAAATGGAAAACCAGGAAAAAAACGATCCCGTCTGGGAACTTCTTGAACACGCCAGCGAAGCCAAGCCGGGCCCCTTCTTTGCCCGTAATGTGGTTCGTGAGGTGCGACTGATGGAAGACTCTTCCGGAGGCTTCGGAGAAAGCCTGCTTTCCTTCTTCAGTAAGCGGCTTCTCAATACCGCCATCGCTGCCGCAGCCGTCGTTGCTGTGATTGCCTTCTTTCCCGGCGGTGAGACCGATGTTCCCGCCCCAGCCCTTGCTCAGGAAACTGCCTCAGAGGTTGAAGCCGCTGAATTCGACCCGGCAATGGAGCTGGACGAAGTCGAGTACCTGGGACAGCTGGTGGTCGTAAACGACCCCGGCCAGCTTACCGATCAGGCTCTGGCCGATCTCTTTTTCTAGGCATTTGGAGCGTAAGTTACGGGTTTTCGCCTAAGTAAAAACGCCCTTTAAACGTCTAAACGGCAATTAGTCGTGCAGTTTTTGATGAACTGCGCACCAGTTCTCGCATGAGCTCCTCCGTTTCCCGCCGTATCCGCTCCAGTTGGCTGCACCCGCGCGCCATTGCCGTCATTCCGCTACTGTCAGCCCTGATTTTCGCCGCCTGTCAGACCGTTCCTGAAACCGGCCGGCGCCAGGTGAACTTTCTCGATCCCGCTGAAGAAGCGGCCATGGGATTCACCGAATTCGACAAGATGAAGAAATCGATGACGATTTCGATCGATCCGACTCATAACGCGCAGGTTCAGCGGGTCGGCCAACGACTCGCCAAGGTGATGCCAGTGCCCAATGCGGAGTGGGAGTTCGTCGTCTTCGAGGACGACACACCCAACGCCTTTGCGCTCCCCGGTGGGAAAGTTGGCGTTCACACCGGCTTATTTGAGATCACCCGCACCGATTCCGGCCTCGCAGCGGTAATCGGTCATGAGGTCGGGCATGTCGTGGCCCGCCATTCCGGAGAGAAAATGTCCCGCGACGCGCTGTCTTCAGTCGCAGTCGCCGGTGCTGGCGTTCTTCTCAGCAACGAGATGGAAGACGGTGCTGCACTCGCGACCGCGGCTCTCGCGGGAGGGGCCCTTGTTAACCGCCAGGCGTTCTCCCGAAAGCAGGAACTTGAGGCGGATCGCATGGGAGCGATCTTCATGGCTCGTGCTGGCTACGACCCGGAGGAATCCGTAGCTCTTTGGAAACGGTTCTCCGACTGGCGAACCGCCAACGGGCAAGCTCAGTCGTTCTCGCTGCTTTCCACCCACCCTCTGGACGAGAAACGCATTTCCGAGTTGCAACGCTTTATGCCCGAGGCCAAAGCTGAATATCGCCCCCAGCGATGACCTCAAATGGACAAACGCACCGTCAGAAGAGAATGCTTCGCCAGGATTAAATCGCTATCCAGCGAAGAGAAAACGCAGTTCTCTGAGGCACTCGCCCAGTCCATCGAAGCAACAGACGCGTTTCGCGAGGCCCACTGCATTTTCACCTATTATGCAATGCCTGGAGAGCCGGATCTCGCCGAACTGTTCCGTAAGAATCCAGGGAAAACCTGGGGGTTTTCGAGAGTGGGAAAGGACGACAGGATCACTTTCCATCGCGTCGAGTCGTTCGAAGCATTCATCGAAGGAGACTACGGATTCCTCGAGCCTGATCCTGACATTTGCCCCGCCCTTCCCCCTTCTGATCCTGATTTAATTCTGATTCCCGGGGTTGGTTTTGATCCCGTCAATCTAGCTCGCATCGGGAGAGGAAAAGGGCACTACGATCGATTCCTTGAAGCCGCCCTCGCCCGGTCACCTCGTCCAGCACTCTTTGGTGTTTGCTTTGAAACTCAGCTCACCAGTCTGTCACCGGAACCTCACGATGTTCCCATGACGGCAGTTTTCACCGAATCGGGTCGAGCCTCATAGGCGTTGGGCAAGCATACTCTTAGCAAATTACCTTCCGCAAATGTGCGATGGGAGGGACGGGGCGGCCGATTGACACCCTTGTTCAATCATGGTCGAATCTGGCTGTGAAATTTTTCCTCTCCGTCTCCCTGTTCCTGCTGACAGCTGCACTTGCCACGGCTGCTGACAAGCCGGCAAATCTCGTGAACGAAACGGCCTGGGCCAGTTTCGAAGGATGGTCAACGGCCGGTGCCATTGCTGGCAGTGCCAGCGAGAAAAAATGGAAATGGGTCAAGCCCGGCAAGACCATCATTCACAACACCGACAAGAAGGAGGCAAAGCCGAAAGATATCGTCAGTGTTCTCGAACATGGTGACGTGGACCTCGAAATCGAGTTCATGATCCCCAAGTCTTCAAATTCCGGCATCTACTTCATGAAGCGCTATGAAGTTCAGATCCTCGACAGCTATGGCAAGCCGGACAAGGACCTCTCATTTGGAGATTGCGGTGGCATCTACCAGCGATGGGATGATTCCAAGCCCACTAACAAAGAAAAGGGGTTTGAAGGCACCCCGCCGGCGACTAATGCTTCTGCAGCGCCCGGGGCCTGGCAGAAGTTCCGGGTGCAGTTTCGAGCGCCCCGTTTTGATGCTGAAGGCAAGAAGACCGAAAACGCCCGTTTTATCCGTGTGGTTCACAATGGAGTCACCATTCACGAAGATGTCGAAGTGACCGGCCCGACTCGTGGAGGCTACGGGAAGGATGAGGTGGCTAAGGCACCGCTCATGATCCAGGGGAACCACGGTCCCGTGGCCATCCGAAAGCTGATCGTCAAGCCGGCAAACTTCAAGTAACCGGCCACTGAACCTGCCGCAAAGATTCCCGACTCGCAGCTCTGCGGGTTGATCTGATTTGTCGTTTTCAGCTGGCTGAAATCCGTTGTTGGCTCGCATTTTGGCCCGCAGATGGCAGAAATTGGCGAAAAAGAGCCATTAAATTGGTTCCTCATCCGTAGGAGAAGTGAGGCGGGAGCGCCTTGAACCCTGCTCAGCCACTGCTATATTCCCCTAAGAATGAAGGTCTCCACTACACTTCTTGTTCTCACATGCCTTTCGTTTACCATCGCCTCACAGGCCCAGGTGAAGAAAGGCGGACTTTTTGGTTTCGGTCGCGGCGACGATAGTGAACTCTCGTCCGAACTTTTCCCGAATGCTGAGCCTCAGGGCGCAGTGCCCGTCTCGACCATCGAAGATGCCATCAAGCCCCCCAAAGAGTCTCCGGCCGGCTTCAACATTTTCAAAGGCGGCCAGCCGAAGAAAGTGGATAACGTTTCCTACACCATCCAGGACGGTCAGCGCGTTGAAAGTGCTGCCGAAGAGGTTGTCGAAGAGAAAAAGAAAGGACTCTTTTCTTTCGGAAAGCAGAAGACCGATGAAGTGACGAATGAAGTGCTTGAGTCCGTCCCCTCGGTGCCATCCGCACCTGCAGCGCCCGTTGCCTACCAGACTCCCACAGTCAGCAACTCCAGCACTGCCTCCATGTCTTCGGAGACCCTCGCGGCCATCGACGGTGGCGTCGATGAAGCGGTTGAAAAGAAGGGTGGCTTCTTCGGAATGTTCGGCAAAAAGAAGGAGTCAACCATCCCAACCGGCCCTTCGACGGTGGATGTTTCAGCTGGTTTAACCCCGGTAACGGAACCGACCACTGTCGCAGCCACAACCACAACTTCCGCTCCCAAGCCAGCTCCGGCTCCAGCACCGCGCGAAGTGAAGCCTATTCCTGCGAGCGCACCGGAACCGGCACCGGAGCCTCCCAAACCCGAGGCAACAACCGTTGCCAACAACGCGCCAACGCCCGAATTCGAGGGATCCACAACGACTGCCGCAATGGAAGAGAAAAAGGAAGGCAACTTCCTGATGAATCCAATCAACAAACTTCGCCCTTCCAAGAGGGAGCCTGCTCCGGTAGATTTCACCGGGGCCGAAACCATCATCCAGAACGGCGAAATCGTGGCGCCAAGCTCCACTGTGAGCGGAGGTGAGACCGCGGTGGCAGACACCGGTTCCAACATGCCGCGCCAGGCTCCTCAGGTCATCAATGGTGCCACTACCTACTCCTCCTGGGATGATGTGGAAGGAACCACAACCTCCGCGGCCGATAAGATACTTCGCACGATGCGATAGGCATCGGGGCGAAGCCTATTTCCGCTGGCAATTTCAGAAGATTGGGGCAGCATGGTCCCCACTTTCCCGGACATGTCCGATCCTCTGAACGATTCTAAATACCAGCGTAACTCGGTCCTGCTGATAGGAGCAGTCCTGCTCTTTCGTCTGCTCTATGCTGCTATTTTCCCCGTAAATCCCGTAGGTGACGAGGCCTACTACTGGGACTGGGGGCGCCAACTGGACTACGGCTACTATTCAAAGCCCCCTTTCATTGCCTGGCTCTACGCTTTCGTCGACTGGATCGGCGGAGGCAGTCTCTACGCGATTCGCGCCACTGCCGGAGTGATCGGCTGCCTGACCCTCCTGGTCCTGTTTCGGCTGACCACAGCCCAATTCGGCGCGAAGACCGGCTGGTATTCCGTCCTTATCGGTCTGGCGATTCCCGCGAATTCCGTTCTCGGCTATCTCCTCACCATCGATGCCCCGCTGACGCTGTGTTGGTCCATGGCCTTGTGGATGCTGTGGCGTTACCTGAGTGGCACAAAACCGGGGCAGAGCCTGTTCTTCCTCTTTCTTGCGCTCGGCATCGGTCACTTGAGCAAACAGATGATGATGGTGTTTCCGGTTCTCACTGTCGTCCTTCTCGCACTTCAATCTGATACACGGTCCTATTTGAAGCGTCCGGCACTTTGGGCAACCCTGCTGCTCTCCTATCTCTCCCTTTTGCCACCGTTAATCTGGAACGCGCAGAACGACTGGATCACCTTCAAACACACCAGCCATCATTTTGAGTCCGTCAGCGGAGGCGGAAATATCATCCTCGAACGCCTCGAGGATTTTGCTGAATTCATTGGCAGCCAACTGGGAGTGCTGTCGCCGGTTTTTGGAGTTGTTCTCTACATCATCTGCATCGGTCGCCTGAAAACAATCCGAAGCGCAAGCCTCGCGGTTCGATTTGCCCTCGTCTTCGGTGGAATTCCACTTGTCGGTATGCTCTTTATGGCGATGCGGCAGGGCCTGCAACCGAACTGGCCAGCTGTCTTCTATCTTTCCTGCATGCCGTTGGTAGCGGCGTTCTTCTCAGGAGCGGTTGAATTCGCGAAACCATCAGCAGCCACAAAAGCACGTCTCATGAAGGTCGGCCTCATTATCGGCTTTGCCCTCAGTGCCTTCTTTTACTTCGGAAGTCCGATCATGGAACTCGCAGGGATTCCCGGCCACAAAGCCGATCCTAACCGGCGTCTCATGGGATACGACAAACTTGCTGAGGAATTTGAGAAAGTCCGGCGAACCCAGGCGGATGCCGATGAATTGTTCATCGTTACCCTCGGACACCGCGACACAACAAGCCAACTCGCCTTTGCTTTGCCTGACCAACCCAGGGTTTATCGCTGGTCCAACCGCCCGGGGATCGAATCTCAATACGAGATGTGGAACAATCCATTCGAGGACGGATTTGATGGAAAGGATGGATTCATTCTCGTTCCAGGTAACAACACGTTCCCCGGTCCTCTCAGCGATGTATTCGAAAGCTACGAGAAAGTGGGAGAGTTCGAAGCCGTCTTCGGGTACGATCGAACCAAGTTCTACACCGTATATCGTGGCAAAACGCTCACCGGATGGCCCGCACTCAACGAACCGGCCCATCCCTGATCTGAGCCTCAAACTTTATCGATGAACTCATCCGGCTACGTTTCACCGTTTACCCGCAACCCCGGTCTTCGCCCGTCGGCACCCGGTCTGGATTCGGTCAGCGTTATTGTTCCCTTCTACAACGAGGAAGACTGCGTCGAATTCGTGCTCAAGGAAATCGTCAAGTGCCAGCCCGATGCGCAAGTGGTAGCCGTGGACGATGGCAGCAGTGATCGAACCTGGGAGATCATGAGAGGAATTGACGGAGTTACTCCTCTTCGGCTCACGGAGAATCGCGGTCAAAGTGGCGCCCTCTTCGCGGGGATGAGCTTCGCTGCCGGGGACATCCTGGTGATGCTCGACGGCGATGGCCAAAACGACCCCGCCGATATTCAGAAGCTCGTCGAGCTCGTGAAGGCGGGTGATTGCGATGTGGCAGTAGGACGACGCGCCAAACGCAAAGACACTTGGAGCCGGCGGGCCGCTTCCCGAATCGCCAACCGCATCCGACGCTGGTTTATTCACGATGGCATCAGCGATACCGGTTGCTCTCTCAAAGCCTTTCACCGCGATCACCTCGACCTGCTCGTACCGTTCAACGGTCTGCATCGTTATCTTCCTGCCATCTTTACCCAGGCCGGACTCACAATTGCCGAAATTGACGTGAATCACCGCGAGCGAAAAGCCGGTGAGTCGAAATACACCAACTTCGACCGGGCACTTCGAGGAATCTACGATCTCATCGGCGTTTGTTGGCTCCTGAAGCGCAAGGTGGTCATGCCGCCTCTCGAAACGAGCGAGGATAAAAAGCAGTCTTGAACCTGCCAACGGAACTCGCGAACATGCGTTCTCTACCTCCCATGAAGCCCATCCTGTTTCTAGCAGCAACCAGTGTCGCCCTGACGCTCACTTCCTGCGTCGAAACACCTACAACGGACGCCTCAACCGGATCCGGTGCTGCCTCAACGGGATCCTCAAATTCGTCAGCCCCTCGTCAGAAGCTGAACAAGCATGATATCGCTCTGCGCTTCCTCACCGCATTTATCCGGCTCGACAAGAATATGGCGCTTCAATACGCCTCACCGCAGGCGGTAAGCAAGCTGGACTGGAATCGCCAGCATTCAGGAAATATCCCCTACTACGACGATAAGATGATCCTCTACTTCAACGGAGGCTGGGCACGTGTCTATTTCCAGGAAGTCAACGGCAGCTACATCGTCTCAGACCTGGAAGTGCACCGCCGCTAGGCGGCGAAACGCCCCGCTTAGCGGAACATTTCACGGGCCGAATAGGCCACGCCCAGTGCTGCCGGCCAGTCGCCGCCGCGAGCCCACTCAAATCTCGTGGTCGCACGATCAGGATCGATCGGACTGGAAAGATACATCGGCCAGGCACGTTCTTTGAAGCCCTCCAGCACCCAATCAAGGTATTGGTCACGGAAATCGGTTTCAGCAAGACCACCACCAATCACCACAAGACCGGGATCGAACACACGAACCAGGTCAGCAATTCCGTATCCGAGAATCTGTCCCTGCTGACGAAAAATCTTGATCGCTAGATCCTCTCCCTCCTCAGCGAAGTCACGAAGGCGGAAAGCTTTCTCCTCGATTGGAGAACCATCATTGAGCGGATGAGAAGCGTTTTCCGGCTTGGCCAATTCAATACCGACGCGCCGGCGAAGGGCTACCAGAGAAACCCAGGCCTCAAGGCAACCCTTCAAACCACAGGAACACTCAGGTAGTTCGCCGTCTTCTTCGCGGTGAGGAACACTGATGTGCCCCACTTCAAGCGCAAGACCATTCGTACCTTCATAAGCACGGCCGCCGGGAAGCACGAGACCGCCGCCAAGGCCGGTTCCGGGTGCCACCAGGAGCAATCCACCGTGATGCTTCTTTCGCACGGCATACTCGCCCAGGGCAGCGGCATTGCCGTCATTAGTCATGTATACCGGAACTCCCCCGAGGCGCTCAGATAGCAAATCACGGACATTGGTGCCGACCCAGTTTTCGGCAAGGTTTGCCTTTCCCCAAATCACACCGTCACAGGAGGGAGCGGGAACGTCCATGCCGATCCCCTTCACCGCATCTCGGCTCAAACCGATATTGCCGGTAAGCTGATCAAGCGCCTTTTCCAACTGCCCGAAGGTCGCTTCGTAGCCATCCTTCACGTGGCTGCGCACCTCCACCATTTCACCGGCGACTTCGCCCATGTCGTCTACCAGAACCGTCTTTACTGTGGTGCCGCCGATGTCGAGACCGGCGAAGTATTTCGCGTTGTCAGCCATAAAAATATTGAGGTACAGAAATTGCGCGAAACGGATACGATGGAGCGGTTCACCAGTCAATCATCAAATCTCTCACCGTAAAACGACCCCGTTCTCCCTGCAGCTACCACCAAAGTCCCGCCCTCTTCCCGGCATCTTGTGGCGCATCGCCGTAGATCATTTCATTTTGTGCCAATCCGGCCATGCCCTAATTTCACAGCACCCATGGGAAGTTCTGTTACACGGCTCAAGGAAGAGTTCCTGGAGGAACTCTCCCCCGACTCTCATTTTGAGGTCCTCTTTGATCATCTGCCCGGGGTGTCTTTCTTTGCCAAGAATCGTGACTTCAAGATTGTCTCCGCTAACCGGGCATTCTGGAAGCGGCTTGGGTGCGAATCGGAAGCCGATGTGATCGGCAAACACGACTTCGAACTGTTCCCGGACGAGCTGGCCCGCAAATTTCGTGACGATGATGAAACTGTCATGAAAACCGGAGAACCGATGCTCAAAATCGTGGAACTGTTCTTCAACCGGCAGGGGCTGCCTGACTGGTATTTTACGAATAAGTTCCCTGTCTTTGGCAAGGATCAGAGCGTCATCGGTGTGATGGGAACGGTGCAAAGCTACTCCGGGCGGCGTTCGGCCCTGACGCCTCACATGCAACTGGATCGAGCAGTGAGTTACATTCGCGACCATTTCCAGGAGTCAGTCAACATGACAGACCTGGCCAGGCGAACCGGAATGTCGGTTCGCCAGTTCAATCGCCGGTTCCGCGAAGTATTCGGCACCAACCCTAGAACCTTTCTTATCAAAACGAGAATCCAGGCCGCCTGCGTCGAGTTGCGCAGCACTGACAAACCGATCAGCGACATTGCCCTGGATTTCGGTTTCAGCGACCAAAGCTCCTTTACCCAGCACTTCCGTAAGCACATGGGGATCACCCCGTTCCGCTACCGAAAAGAGTCCTGACACACCAACACGTTTTTTACCCCGTGTCCACAGACTGTTACTTTTCGGCCAGCACCTTTTGAAAGACTTCCGCTGTCGCGCGGGCCATTGCCGGCTGGTCGGCTTCAGATTCGACCCATTTTCTCCCGCTCGCACCGCAGGAAATGGAGGCGCTGTCATCGTTCACCAGCGTCTCCAGCTGCTTCCTCAGGTCATTTGCGTCGCCGTGTTCAAACAACCGGCCTGCTCCACTCGCCTGCACCATCTCGGACAGGGCTCCTTGATCGGGAGCCACCACGGGAAGGCCGCATGCCATCGCTTCGAGAAGATAGAGGCCTTTGGGCTCAACAAATTGAGCAGGAACGCAGAATACGTCGATCTGCTTCAAAAACTCCAGCTTAGCCTCGCCGTCTGGAGCTTCTATGTGTTCAAAACGGTTCTCGAGACCGGCTGAGAAAATCTTGCCAACCTGCTCTTCGTAGAACTTCCGGTCCTTCGGAGACAGCCACCCCCCGATCTTGAGACTGACCTCAGGATTTTCGTCCGCCAGAGAAATAAATGCGTCGACGATATGATGCAGCCCTTTCTCAGGTGAGAGCCGGGCAAAGTAACCGATGACCTTCCCTCGCTCCCTTTCGCTTCTGGCTTTCAACACAGGGTCGAATTCCGAAACATCGACACCCAGGGGCGTAAGATCAAATTTCTCCTCCGGAACCTCGAGCATTTCGCACATCATCTTGCGATAAAACGATGAGAAAGTAATGAAACCATCAGCCTGTGCAGCCAGCTGTTTCATCTCCGCCAGCACCTGTGCCCGCCAGGGTTCCTGCAATTCATCAAGAAACACATCATCACCCTGGAGGGTTACCATCACAGGAATACCCAACTCACGTTTCAATGCGGGGATTGAGCCCCCTACGAGCAAATTGGTCAGGCAGATCAGGTCAGGCTTGCCATGTTCCTTGAGCCAGTGAACGAGTCGTTTTACCTCTTTGGCCTGGTGGCCATGCTCGCCACGAACCATGGACAAGGTCATGTCGCCCAGTTCCGAGGCACTGACATTGACCGCTTTTGACGCCACTCGTCGAATCAGCTTCGGGTTGTCCAGCCAACGGTCGACAAACGCAGGAAGATGACGGAACAACGGAATTTTTTGCTGAAGGTAGACATTCAAACCTCCAAAAAACACCTGGTCGACGGAGTTATCCTCTTCATCGACCCGAATCGGAGTGTAGAGCGGCAGGAGCGTCACGTCCCAGCCCAATCGCCCCAGTCCGGCCGCCAGCGAGTTGTCACGGATACAGCTGCCACAATACATTCCCCCCGCGCCGGCGGTAATGTAGACGATTCTGGGTTGGTCGCTCAAAGGATTCAGAGTGTGGGTTCAGACAATCAAACAGCATACGACAGGTAGCTCAACCGGAGACATCATAACGCCAGTGAATCCTGCCCTGCGATTCGCTAGATTCCTCGAGTTACCTCCCCCAACCTATCATGATCGCAAACCGGTATCTCCTGCTTTCCCTTTCCTTGCTCTGGCCCGTCTCCTCATTCGCCGACTGGCCGCAATGGCGCGGCCCCGAAAGAAACGGAATCGCATCCGATTCAGCAAAACTACCCGACGAACTCACCGAAGAGAACGCTCCTACACGCCTTTGGGAATCAATTGAAATCCCGAGCGACCACTATGGCGGTCACGGCAGCGTTGCCGTTGCCGAAGGCAAGGTATACCTCTCCGTCGTCTGGCATCGCGATGAGCCCACCGAAACCCGACGCATCGACCGCGATGTTCTCTCAACCCTCGGCTATCGAGGCACCGGTTCACTTTCACCTGAACTTCGGGAAAAGATGGAAACAGACCGCATGAACCTGAGCCGGAGGCTTCGCGGTGCAGCGCTCGACGAATGGTCGCAAAACTGGGTTGATGAAAATATTGACCCGAAAACCAAGTTGGCTCTCGGCAGCTGGATCGCCAGCCGCTTCAAGAAAGGCCCGGCAGCCATTCCACTCGATGTTTACGACCAGCTCTTGAATGCCCCCAAGGAATTCGCAGGCCAGTCCGAGATGGCCGAATGGGTCAAGGCTCAGGGCTTTGATCCCGTCATCGAAAACCAAATCATTGCGGCAGTCCCGGCCACCAAGAAAGTCGCCGACGATGTCATTCTCTGCCTGAACGCCGAAACCGGGGAAGAGCTCTGGCGCTTTTCCGAAGCGGGCATTCCTTCCGGCCGCAGTTCATCAAGCACTCCGACCATCGCCGACGGCAAAGTCTTTGCGGCACTGAGCACCAAGCTATATTGCGTGGACGCTGCAACCGGTGAAGAGGTCTGGCAGGCTCCGCTGAACGGTAAAAAGGGCCCCGCATCTTCGCCCTTGTATCACGATGGCAAAGTCTACCTGCAGCAAGCACCACTGACCGCCTTCGACGCGACATCGGGTGAAGAACTTTGGTCCAACAAGGACGTGACCACGACGAATTCCTCGCCGGCTGAGATCAACGGGATCATCCTGGCCAATGGCAAGAATACCTTGATCGGAGTCGATGCATACTCAGGTGCCACACTGTGGTCTGTCCCCGGCGGCGGCGACAGCACTCCCGTCGTGTCCGGAAACACCTTCGTCCTGAGCAGCCGCCTCGAAGGAAAAAACCTGATGGCTTATCGGCTTACCGATACCACTCCCACGGAACTGTGGTCGCACTCTTTCCTGGCTCGCCGCTATGGCTCCACCCCCATTATTTACGAGAGGAACGTCTACTACTTCGGGAGCAACCGGCACCTCTGTGTCGATCTCGAAAGCGGAGAGACCCTCTGGGAAAAGGAAACCTCTTCGTCGATATCCTCCCCCTTGCTCGCTGATGGAAAGATCCTGATCTATGAGAACAAGGGCGGTGTCGTAGCACTCGTGAAAGCCAGCCCGGAGGGCTACGAGTCCCTGGGTAAAACCAAGGTCGGCGCTCTCTACTGCGCGTCACCGGCGCTTGTGGGCCAGGATCTCTATCTCCGAACTGCGAAAAACGTGGCTTGTTTCCGCTTCCAGTAAGCATCTCGCGGAAAAAACAGGAAAAGTTCAAAAAAACCCTTTACAGACAAGTCTGTCTGTATACAGTGATGGATGATGAGAAAATCGAACGCCAAGGAAAGAATCCTCGAAACAGCCTCCAAGCTGTTTCACGAGAAGGGTTATTCCGAAGTGGGCATCAACGAAATCATCGAAACAGCTGAGACCGCCAAGGCAAGTTTTTACCAGCACTACCCTTCCAAAGAAGCCCTTTGCGAAGCCTGGCTGGATACCGTCCACGAGCGCTCCGAGAATCATCGGAGCGACATTGTCGATAGCGAACAGGCCCCGGCCGAGAAAATCGAGAGCTACTTCCGCGACCTCGAGAGTTTCATGGTAAACAGCAATTTCCGGGGCTGCCCTTACTCAAACACCGGAGCTGTTACTGACGGTGCCTGCGCAGGAATCGTCGGCCAAATCCAGGACCACAAGGAGTCCATTCGACAGTTTTTCAGATCCATCTGCATGCAGCAATTTGAGGACGCGGCAAAGGCTGAATGCGTGGGTGATCATCTTTTCCTCCTCTACTCCGGTTCCACGACTGAGGCCCAGAATCTCAAGGATATCTGGCCGATTAAAGTGGCTCAGGCAGTAGCAACCGAACTCATGCAATCCTGATATTTTTTTGCCCACACAACAGACAGACTTTTCTGTTTTCAACTTTTCAATGACGCGACACTACCTACCTAACCGATATGAAAACTCACACTCTGAACCCCGAAAACTGGAACGTCGCCTATCGTGACTACCTCATCCGATTCGCACTGCAGCGGATCTCGGACTACGGCACAGCGGAAGATCTTGTTCAAGAGACCTTTCTCTCAGGATGGAATGCCCGCGAACGCTTTCGCGGCGAATGCAACGAGCGAACCTGGTTGACCGGTATCCTCCGAAACAAGATCATCGATCAGTATCGCCGCACGGGTCGACGCCCTTCCGTTCTAACCACCGATCTCGATGTCGCAGTCGACAAGGAAGGCGAAGCTTTTTCGTGGATCGACCAGCAGCCTGATCAGCGCACCACCAACCAGCCTGAGGCCGTGACTGAGCGACATGAGTTCCTCGAAGAACTCGAAAGCGCAGTCACTCATCTTCCTGACAAAATGGGACGAGCTTTCAAGATGCGTGAGATGCAGGGATTCTCGACTGAGGAGATCACAGACGAGCTCAACATCTCAAAGTCCAACCTTTGGGTGCTGATCCACCGGGCCAAGCAGTCGCTGAGCGAAAGCCTCGGGCCCAACTGGGATGGAATCGACGAGTTCGGAGGGCGCCGCGCGGCGTAACTCCGGACGAAAAGTCGATCCGTATCCCGGCACCTGCCGTAACATACACTTGCCCCATCAACTGATGACTCTGTCCACTTTTCTTCACGAGTTTATCCCCTTCTCGCGAGCCGTCGCTCCCGAGCAGCATGGGCGTATCCACCATCGGGCTGTTACTCCTGCAGCTCCCGACAACCGGGAAATGATCGAAATGGCAAAAACGATCATTCATCAACAGTGGCAACTTCGTCATCACTCAGACCCCGCTACGCGCCGCCAGGCTCGCAACCTGATCAAAACCCATCTCATCCTCCTGCGACTGTGGATGTCAGAGGCAGATCAAAAGCCTCAGCTTCAACGCTGACACCACGTGGGCGGACTTTTTAAACGCTTGGCGCAAAAAGCTTTCGAAACAGGACGATTTCCAAAATCTTTTACTTAACATTTGTTAATTTTATATTAATCTTAATGAATGCGTGTTATCAGACTCACTGGAATCACCGCCTCCCTCTACGTTCTCACTCTCTGCCTGTATTCCCCGGTTGCAGAGTGTGCTCCTGAGGCGCCAAAAGAGCGATCTTTCCGTCCGGTCGTCCCGATCAAAAAGAGCGTCCCTGAACGCGTTGCCCAGGAATCGCGGGTCGTCACAGTCAAAATTCCGCAGCCTGTTCCCGCTCCGGAAAACTCGCTTTTCCCGGAGGGTAGCGTTCCTGAAGCGGTATTGTCTCCCACATCGGAGATCATCGACGTACCTCCGTTCACTCCGGAAACAGTTTCTGCTGCCGACACGCCTCCCGGGCAGATTGAAATCCCGAGCGAAGAGGAACTCGTTCCAGCCCGCAGGGAAGACCCACGTACCCTCGCCCGCCTCAGGGTTGAGGCTCACAAGCTTGCCGAAATGGGTCTGACTTACAAATTTGGCTCCGACAACCCTGACACCGGCGGTCTCGACTGTTCGGGCGCCGTCCAACACTTGCTGAAGAGTATCGGCGTCGAGGACGTTCCGAGGACGTCCTACCAGCAGTACGACTGGCTCAAGAAAGAGAAAACACTCGATGATGTCTACGGTAAGAACTCGACTTCCAAGATGCTCAAGAAGCTCTCCCCCGGCGACCTCATCTTCTGGGGCGGCACCTGGAAGTCCGGACACCGGGTTTCTCACGTGATGATCTACATGGGTTACAACCCGGAAGAAGACAAGCACTATGTCTTCGGTGCCCGAGGCAAGAGCTCGAAAGGACTTCTCGGAAACGGAGTCGACATCTTTGAGCTCGACCCCAACCGCGGACAACTCGTCGCCCACGGGAAGATCCCGGGTCTGAAGTATTAATCACTTCACAGGGGAAAGCAGATCGTCGAGCTCGTCTTCGGAGAAAGACAGCTTCTGGGGCGTCCCTTCAAGGATGCCTTCGAACAGGGCCCGTTTCTTCTGTTGCAGCAACAGGATCTTCTCCTCAATCGTTCCCGCTGTGATGAGCTTGTAAACGAATACGGGATTCTTCTGCCCAATTCGGTAGGCCCGGTCAGTCGCCTGCGCCTCCAGAGCCGGATTCCACCAGGGATCGAAATGGATCACGGTATCTGCCAGGGTCAGGTTAAGGCCTGTTCCACCGGCTCGTAGACTGATAAGAAAGACAGGCGCTTTGCCCGACTGGAAGTCATCGCAGAGTTTGCCACGATCTTTTGACTGCCCTGTCAGGGTCAGAAAGCGAATCCCCTCTTTTCGGAGTGCCTCTTCGATCAGGTCCAGCATTCCGGTGAACTGGGAAAAGATCAGGATTCTTCTTCCATCCTGCACCATTGAAGGCAACCACTCCATAAGCAGATCCATTTTCGCGGAGTTTCTGGCCCGCTGGGCAGATGGCAGCTTCAACAGCCTCGGATGGTTGCAAACTTGCCGGAGTTTCATCAAGGCATCCAGCACGAGTAACTTGGTCTTCTCCACGCCAAAGCGCTCGATTTCCTCATGCACCTCCCGGCTCACTGCCGCACGAACGGCCTCGTAGAGTTCCACCTGCTTGGGCAGCAGTTCAACAGTTCGAACAATTTCCGTCTTGGGAGGCAAGTCAGTCGCAACCAGGCTCTTGGTTCGACGCAGCATCAGCGGCGCAACCCGTTCGGCGAGCCTCTTGCGCAGGCCTTCGTCCCGATTCTTCTCGATCGGGGCCCGAAAACAACGATTGAAGCTCTCCTCGCTGCCCAGATAACCCGGCATCAGGAAATGAAACAATGACCAAAGCTCACCCAGGTTGTTCTCGATTGGCGTCCCGGAAAGGCAGAGCCGATGCCGGGCATCTATCTTGTAGGCCACCTTAGTGACCTGTGAAGTGGTGTTCTTGATCGTGTGGGCCTCATCCAGCACCACATAGTGGAAAGGCTGGCTCAGCAGTTCCTCCGCATCGCGAAGCAGAACCGGGTAGGACGTCACGACCAGGTCGGTGTAGCCCAACACCTGGTAATACTTTTTCCGGTTGCTTCCCTGCAACGCCAACACCTTGAGCGATGGAGCAAACTTCTTGGCCTCCTTCTCCCAGTTGGGAACCACACTCTTCGGGGCAATGATCAAGCTGGGCAGATTGGCCCGTCCGTTCGCTTTCTCGCAGTGGAGATGGCAAAGCGTTTGGACCGTTTTCCCGAGGCCCATGTCATCCGCGAGAATCCCTCCCAGCCCCTGCTCCCTGAGAAACTGCAGCCATTCAAACCCGTCCTGCTGGTAGGGGCGCAATGTTGCAAGGAATCCCTCCGGTGCTTCGGGGTCGCTCTTTGGCTTAAGGGCTTCGAGCTCTTCGGCATGAAGCTTGAGGGCCTCGGGCGCCGACTCGACAACGGACTCCTCGCCCCGGTAGCGGGTCAACTGAGCCGCACGGACTTTATGCAGTCGAATCGTGCCTTCATCGGAAACGGGATGATGATCAAACAGCTCTGTCAGGATACCTAACACAGCACTCAGTTTCTTGGCCGGCATGGCTACGAATTTGCCTGAATCACCGACCTGGATCGGGACCTTGTTCCCGGCAGGCATTTTCTCAAGTGACGAGAGCGTGAATCCTGAAGGGCGGCTTTCGAGGTAGCGCACGATGCACGGCAAAAGATTGACTCTCTCGCCCTTGATGCGAATGCCGTATTCGAAGCCAAACCAGTCTACCTCCTGATCTTCCTCCTGCAGTTCGCCGTAGAAGTCCATCGGCTCCACCACCTGGAGACCGAAGTCTCCATCCACTGATATCTCACAGCCAAGCTCCTCGAGCTCCGAGCGACGGTTCGAGAGAAAATCCGCCCAGAATACTTCCTGCATCCCTTTTCTCACTGCCGAGTAGCCATAGCACTGACGAAAATCAGCTTCAATCTCGTCCCAGGGATACATTTCGACGAGTCGTTTGAGCCCCATTTCTCTCAAGCGACTCTCGACCTTGGGGCTCTCACCTTCCACTCGCGCCAGCGGCATCTTCTCGAGAACGGCGCGGGCGTCGGAGTCGTCCCAGTGAAGAATCCCCGCTCTTACATCAGCAGAAAACAGGAAGACTGTCGTCTTCATCTCTCCGAGGCCAAAGGAATCGTCGTTCGCAGCTCCCTTCTCGAGCATGGCTGCCATCAGCAGGGCTGCTACAAACTCATCATTCCTGCCCCCGGACAGGTCGCTACGCCCATCGACTTTCCAGTCCCCGGCGTCGCTCAGTTGGACCACCATACTGACTTCGACGGGACCCTCTTCATCCGTAACCTGCCCGAATACCCCGGCGAACCGCCCCTGAACATTGGCAGTGACAACACGAACCTTTCCGGATTTTACCAGCCAGCGCCCCTTGTTGAGCGCTTCCTGGGTGAATATCTCACCGAGAAACGGAGCCTCGTTGAGTACAATTTTCCCCAATACCCCTTTTGGGTCTCCTGATTCAGTTTCGAATCGGGGGCTGGCTTCAGTCGATCTCTCTTTCAATTGGGGTGGGCGGTATGGGGGCGTCCATCTTCACCAATGCGCGCAAAATTTCAACATCTTCGAACCAAAAATCGCGTTTTGTAAAAAAGAAGAGCCGGGAGGATTGCTCCCCCCGGCTCAACAGGTTTTACGTCCACTGCCGGATCCAGTCCGGCGGGAAATTCTTATTCAGAAAACTGGGCTTTCAGTTCACCAAGCGCACGGCTGTTGCGTTCCAGGATCTCCTCAAGGTGAAGCCTTTCAGTAGAACCTTGCGGAAGTCGCGCCAGCATTTGCTCCAACTCAATCTGGACGCCCTGAAATTCAGCTGCGAGGCGAATCTGACGGTCCAACACGGTCTCTGAACGAGCGCGAGGAACAAAGCTCTCAACAGTCAAACCACGGCTGTGACGCACCGGAAGCTCGATCACGGCTGATGAAGCCTCAGGCAGATAGGAGTCAATACGCTCTGATGCCGGGGAAAATCCAGCAGGGACAATCTGCATCTCACCGGACGGCTGGGTGCTTGGCACGTCGGCCCCTTCCAGGTAACTGGCATCAAGAACCGCGGGACCAACCGCGACGAGGTTCAGTTCGGAAATGTCTTCCACTTCCTCTGCAAGGAAAAGCTGGGGAACGTGCAGACCGGGCGCGGAAGCGACGCCGGTAACACTCTCTTCCTCAACGTCCACACTGATACCCACTGAAGTATCTGTGGATCCACTGCCCCAGTCTGCCACCTCGATCTGATCAGTAGCAGGTTGAGAGAAATAGGTGCCCGCAGCTGCAAGAAGCGCCACGGCAGCAGCAGCGACCCCCATCCAGGCACGGCGGCTTTGAGCAAAATCAACGGCGACCACGTTGCTTTCTTCAGCAACCGGGTCAGGGACAACCTCAAACTGGGGGCTGTTCAACTCGGATTCCCACTCATTCTTCAACCCGGTAGAAAGCATGGACATGATCTCAGTCATGGACTCCATCTCTTTCTGCGCGGCGGGAGAAGCAGCAAGCTCAGCTTCAACCTCGGCTCTCTCCACTCCGGTGAGCTCATTGAGAGCAAAAGCCGTGTATTTGGGGTCTTCAAGATCCACCTTAATCTCCTGCTTCATATGAGCTTCCCACTCATGCTTCAAACCGGTTGTCAGCATCGAGGAGAGATCACTCATAGCAGAGAGTTCGCTCTTCGCCAGAGGTGAAACTTCGAGGCGGGCTTCGAATTCGGCCGCTTCAGAAGCAGACATCTCTCCGAGCGCGTAAGCGGTCAATTGAGGATCGTCCGGGTTGATGGGTTCAAGACTCATTGGATTGGGCAGGTTGTTGTGGGGAAAAACTGGTTGGTTTAGGCGACCTCGACTCCCATCAAGGTTCGCAGGCGCTTGATGCCTGTGTGAATCAGGAAGCCGACATTGCTGACACTGAGACCCGTCACTTCGGCAATCTCCTTGTAGCTCAGGTCTCCCTGGAATTTGAGACGAATGACTTCCCGCTGATTGTCAGGCAGTCTCTCGAGAAAACGGATGACTTCTTCAAAACGCTCCTTGCGCTCCATAGCGTCGGAAGGAGTTGGTTCGGCGTCATCGAGCTTTTCAAAGGCTTCGCCGGCGGAAGTCATCATCGGGTTCTCTTTGCGGAGCACATCGATGGCGCGGTTTCGGCAAACGGTGTAGAGCCAGCTTTTGAGGCGTCCACGAATCAGCTCAGGATCCTGCCGATGCAGCTTGATAAACGTGTCCTGCACCACATCGCGAGCACGCTCCCAGTCTCCACCAAGGAGACCGGCGGCATAACCCGTCAACGGGCCTTCGAACTCTGCCTGGGCAGATTCGACTAGTTCGCGAGGAGAAACCTCCATGATATGGCAGGAAGCGGCAGACATAATCGCAGTGATTACAACGGTTTAAACGACCTGGCTGCCTTCTTCTTAGTAAAAGTTACTGCATTTTAGTTCAAATTTCGAACAACCTCAATCATCGCCTGATATTCAAGGACAATTCAACGCTTTCCCGAAGGTTAATCAGCCGGATTTCTGCCCAATTCCGGCCCATCTTAGAATTGAGATTGTCAAAAATGAGATTTTTGTATTGATTTAGTTAAGGAATCCGTAGTATTTGAGAAACTTAACTACTCAATCTCTGTAACCGCATCACTCAACACCGCTTCCCCATGGCCAAAGTACTCATCATCGACGACGAAGCCGCCATCCTGAACCTGATGTCCAAATCCTGCCGCCAGCAGGGTCACGACGTCACGGCTGTGCAGACAGGAAAAGACGGCATCAAAGCTCTCGACACCATCCAGCCGGATCTCATGATCGTCGACCTCCTCATCGGAGATATGAACGGTCTCGACATTATTCGCTACAGCGAAGAAAACTATCCCTCTACCCAGGTCATCATGGTGACCGGTAACGGCTCCGTCGAAACCGCGGTCGAAGCAATGCGACTGGGCGCATTCGACTACCTCACCAAACCTTTCGAACTCGCAGATCTGCAGCGCACTGTTGAACTGAGCCTGCAACAACCGGATGCAAGTGCCGCCGCACCCTCCGAGCAATTCCAGTCTGCCGCCATTACCATCAACACCGGTGGCATGATCGGCGAAAGCCCGAAAGTGAAAGAGATTCTGCAGATCATCGACAAAATCGCCGAGAACGACGCTCCTGTCCTTCTGGAGGGCGAGTTCGGCTCCGGTAAGCAAATGGTCGCCCGGAGCATTCACAACGCAAGCTCGCGCAAGGACGCGCCGTTTAAGGTACTTCAGTGCTCGGCCCTCCCCGAAGAACTGCTGGAAGCCGAACTCTTCGGTTCCCCTTCCAGCCGGGGCGAGACTATTTTCTCTCGTGCCGCCGGCGGAACGATCCTGCTGGAAGAGATCCATGTGCTTCCTCTGCGTCTTCAGTCCAAGCTGGAGAGTTATCTTGAAGAAATCAGCACTCGCCGAATTATGAGCGATCTTCCCCGCCAGATGGATGTGAGGTTCCTTGCATCCTCGGCCAAGCCGCTCCAGGAAATGATTGATGCCGGCAGCTTCCGTGAGGATCTCTACTACAAGATTTCCATCATCCCGATCGAAGTACCGCCTCTCCGCGCCCGTGTCGAGGACATCGAGCCTCTCTGCGAGCATTTTCTGAAGCAGGCCGCTGAACGCACCGGCAACAAGATCCCCGAGATCGACAAATACGCCAAGCGCCTGCTCGAAGGCTACAACTGGCCCGGCAACGTCGGTGAACTCCAGAACGCCATCGAGCGTGCCTGCGCCTTCGCTGAAGCCGGTCGAATTAAGCCGGTCGACCTCCCGCCCAAGGTCACTCAAAAAGTCGAAATTACCGACGAAGACGAGAAGACCACGCATCACCTTCCGATTGGCTCCGGTCTGCAGGACTACATCCGCAAGCAGGAGAAGATCTTTATCCGCGAGACCCTCAAGTATAACGGAGGTTCCCGCGAAAAAGCCGCCAGCATGCTGGGTGTCAGCATCGCGACCCTCTACCGAAAGATGGGACTCAAGCTGGAGAAAGATAAGATGCTCAGCAAGTAACCCGTTAGGCCAACACAGTTTCAACTCCGCCTTCCGAAACGGCAATTCGACCCTGCCGTTCACGGGAACTAGAAAAGCCTTCAGTCTGCTCTGCGGATTGAAGGCTTTGTCTTTTGTGGGCCCGGATTCACCTCTCGATGACGTCTCCGAGAAGATTCCTCTGCCAATTCAGGAGAATACCATCACGTACTTCATCGCTCAGGTTTGACGCAGCCAGCATCTCCATGTTTCCCCGGGTCGCAATCAGGGTCGGTTCGAGACTGAGCTCATTCGCCACCGCATCTCGTTTCGAACGAATTCGGCCAAAGTGATCTTCGTCGATATCAAGACGAGGGCCATTGCCGCGAACCCGCTTGTTAGGGAAATCGGCAGAGTCCACCTCCTTGGCCTGCGCCACTGCATTGTGAAGTCTGCGAACGTAGTTAGGGCGGAGATAGTGTGGCGGAGACGGTTTGCGTCCGGCCTCAAGATTACCCGCCATGCGGATCAATTCCTGGTTACTGAGGAACTTAAAGGCAGGACGGTCGAGACGCCGGCATTCCTCATCGCGCCAGAGCCAGAGATGCTTGAGGAAGTTCAACCCCTTGGGTGAAAGCTTTCCCCAGCCGGAAATTCTCCATTGATCGCGAGCCGGTTTGTCATCGCGGCAAAACGCGCTTTGACGGGCGTAGTCGCAAGTCTCGAGGAACCACTCCTCCCTGCCAAGTTCTCCCAGTCTCGATTCAATTTTGCCTCCGAGATCGATGAGATACCGCACGTCATTGAAGGCATAGGCCAGCATCTTCTCACTCAGGGGGCGACGGCTCCAGTCAGCCTTCTGCGACTGCTTTGAGACCTGGACTCCGTACTCCTCATCCAGCAAATGGGCGAGACCGAAACGCTCAGCACCGAGGAAACGCGCCCCGATCTGGGTATCGAGAATCTCCTTCGGCGCCCAATCGAAGGTCATCCGGAATAAAGAGATGTCGTAGTCAGCACCGTGCATCCACACAGTTTTGAAGTGATCAATGAACTGGGAGAACATCGCCAACCCGTCGTCAGAGAGCGCCAGCGGATCGATGATGGCCAGTTGCCCCGGCACTGCAAATTGAATGAGACACAACTTGGTCTCATATGAGTGCATGCTGTCCGCCTCCGTATCAATGGAGCACGCTGCAAGATTTCCTGACGCTACAACAGAGTCGACGAACTTCGAGAAGTCGTCGTCCGTGTCGATGTATCGCTCAGACACATCGTAAAATGGATCGGATGCCGCGCCAGACATGGACAATGCGTTAGACCTTATTGAATGCCGCGCAACAACAGCTCAGCGTTCGAATTCGTTGCCTGAATCAGCTTCAGCAATACCTCCATGGCCTCCGGAGCCGGACGCTGAACCATTTGCTTACGCAGACTGTTGATGCGCTGGTATTCCTCGGGATGATAGAGAAGGTCGTCTTTTCGGGTTCCACTCTTGAGCAAGTGAATCGCCGGGAAAATGCGGGATTCAGCCATCTCACGATCAAGGGTAATTTCCATGTTACCCGTCCCTTTGAATTCCTCAAAGATCACGTCGTCCATGCGGCTGTCCGTTTCGATCAAGCAGGTGGCGAGGATCGTCAGGCTGCCGCCTTCTTCAACATTTCGTGCCGCACCGAAGAACCGGCGGGAACGCTCAAGAGCTTTCGGAGAAATACCGCCGCTACCAACGGGACCACCGCCACCCCTGCCCTTGCGGCCACCCCCTCCGCCGGATTGATTGGCGGAGTTGTGAGCTCGGGCCAGACGGGTCAGACTGTCCAGCAGAACAACGACGTCCTTGCCGTTTTCAACGAGTCGCTTGGCGCGGTTGAGAACCATGTCAGCCACCTGGATATGGCGCTTGGAAGATTCATCGAAGGTGGAGCTGTAAACGGAAGCATTTACCGTCTCCTTGAAGTCAGTCACTTCTTCAGGTCTCTCATCAAGCAGCAAGACGATCAGCTCAACTTCGGGATTATTCTTCGAAATGGAGAGGGCGATGTTCTTCAGAAGGATCGTCTTACCGCCGCGAGGAGGTGCCACGATCAATCCCCTCTGCCCTTTACCAAGAGGCGCCACCAGATCAATCACCCTGGGTGACGGAGCATCAACTTCTGAAGATTCGAGAATGAGGCGATCCTTCGGAAAAAGAGCAGTGAGGTGGTCGAAGCCGGTCGGGTCTTCCCACTCTTCGGCCGGAACATCCTCAACTTCGAGAACCTCATCGACGGAAAGAAACTTCTCGCGATCACGTGGCGAGCGAACCCGGCACTTGAGACGCTGGCCAACGTTCAGGTTCAGCTTCTTGATCAATCCCGCCGGGACATAGACATCGTCTGCGTTGGAAGCGAAGCTGAAGGCAGGCCAGCGCAGGAAGCCGAAGCTATCCCCTGAATAATCCAGGAAACCTTCTGCGAACATCTCAACGCCGTGCTCACCATAATACTTCAGCACTTCAAACACCAATTGGTGTTTCGACCGGACTCCGGCCACCCGAAGTCCCACTTCCTGGGCAGCGGCATGCAGGTCGTTTAACGAACGTTGCTGAAACTCATTAACGTCCACAGATTCAGGGAGCTCAACAGCGGGAACCTCGTCTTCGACGGTTTCCTCTTTGGCTTCACCTTCAGCGATAGTTGCTTTGTCTGTCATTCAATTAAAAACCGGGAGGCATCGGGCAGCGAGGTGCTGGATCTGGTCATCCAGGACCTCACGACTTCCATCGTTCCAAACAACGATATCGCCTCGTTTCATTTTTTCTACAATGGGCAGCTGTGACGCGATAATCCGGTCGGCCAGGTCGCGATCCAACTGCCTCTCATTCTGCAATCTGGTCCGCTGAGTTTCTCCACTGGCGGCAACCACCAAATCGAGATCTCTGGCCAACGGAAACTCCACTTCATAAAGCAAGGGGACCTCCATCAGCACCACGTCCGCGACACTTCGGCTTTCGTCGCAAAACTGGCTGGCTTGATCTAGAACCAGCGGATGCAGAACTTCCTCAAGTCTCTCACGGAATTCAGAATTATCAAATGCCCGTTTTCGCAACTTCCCCTTGTCTAATTCCCCGTTTTCAAAGAGCTCCGGCGATTTCCCGTCGATACCTTTAATCGCCTTGAGGACTGCAGGATCATCCATCAGCTCTTTCACAGCAAAGTCAGCGTCAAAAGACCTGACCCGGCCTGACGGAAGAGCCTCCTTCAGCTCGCGGGCGACCGTGGACTTTCCACAGGCCACCCCCCCGGTTACAGCGATGACGATCATTTTGATTCTGCCTTAAACCAAAATGGCGCGTCCATTACAGACGCGCCATTGGAAAATTAGATTAGCTCTTCTGGAGGCCTGATCACTTCTGATAAGGCAGAGGAGCAAAGGTGCTCGGAGCGGTAACCGGAGGACGGGGAACGGGCTCAGGAAGCGGCTCGTCCTTGATGCGTCCGTGGATCGGCACACCGGCCGGGTCCATCAGCTGTGCCTTCACAAAGATGGTCAGGTTACGCTTGAGATGAAGCTCGGCACTGGAGCGGAAAAGGCGTCCCACTACGGGAAGGTCACCCATAACCGGGATCTTATCTTCCACGTCCTGAACGTCCTCTCGGATCAATCCACCAAGAGCAACGGTCTGGCCGTCCCAGATGGTAACCTGAGTGGTGACCTTACGGGTGTTGAAGATCGGCATCTCGATTCGGTTCTCCGTGATCACCACCGGCTCAGTAATGCCGAAGGCGTTGATGGAGGTGGTCTGAATCGGGCTTCCGTAGTTGATGAATCCGTCGAACTCAACCACCTCAGGGGCAAGGTTCAGGTCAATGGTGAACTCATCAGCACCCAGAACCGGGTCAACCTCAAGGGTAACACCAGTGTTACGGGTTTCGAATGCTGTCGGAGTAGCAGGAGTGACCGGGAAACCACCACCGGCAACTGTACCACCGGTCGTGAAGGTTCCGAGTGAACCGAAGTTGTTCGGAATTTCCGGCGGGTCATACTCGGTCGGGTAGATGAACTCACGAATCACCTCGATCTTGGCACGCTGACCGCTTCGAGCCATCACAGACGGAGCGGACAGAAGGTCCACACCCTTCTTCTGGCTGAGGGCACGAATCACGACTTGGAACTGGGGGTCAGTGAAGACACCTGCAATACCGAACACGGCCGGAGAAACACCAGTCGGCTGACCGGAGATGAGGGCGTCGATAGAGTTACTGTCGATTGCCTGGAAACCGGAACGAAGGCCTGCGGTGAGAGGGTTGTTACCGATCGGAACACCGTTTGCCGGGTTAACGAAAGTGTAATCGTTAGCCTGCGGGCCATTCACTGAAGTGAAGCCCTGAGTACCCCCACCACCGAAGACACGGTTGGAGGAAGCCATGTTGAAGGGACCGAGCAGCCAGTCAAAACCAAGCTCATCGGCATCCTCTTCAGCAATCTCAACAAAGCGGGAGGTGATATAGATCTGCTTCTCAACACCCTCGGTGATGGAATCGATATAGGCCTCGACGAGTTCCATCTGATCCTGCGTATTGCGGACAATCAGCTGAGAACTGGTCTTGTTGTAGATCGCGCTGGCCCCGGTCGGGAAAGAAATACCGGCATTCTCAAGCACTGTCTTGGCCGTCGGACGAGCCGCTGCCGCCAAACCGGAGGGAGCGACAGGATCGGCGAATGGGTCAGCCGCGGCTGCACCACCACCACCGCCGCCATCAGCGCCAGTGGAGAGGAAAGTAGGAGGCACCACGTAAACGTTGGTGAAGAGGTCCTTGTCCGGAGTGGAGATCGGAACCACGAGAACAGCGTTCGGCTCAACCTTATACTTGAGGCTGGCCAGGGAAGTTGTGTAGCGAAGTGCCTCTGCAAGAGGGACGTTGCTGAGACGAAGAGTCACGCGAGTGTCACCCACGCCACCGCCGCCAAAGGCAGGAGCCGCGGCGGCACCACCACCTTCGAATCCAAAACCACCGTCTGCGGGTGCTGCCGGTGCCGCGCCACCGCCGCCGCCGCCAAGGATAGCGGCGTCGAGAACGATGTTGATACCCTTCTTAGCGGGATCAGGTTCGTTGACATCGAGTTCAACACTGCGCTGCTGCAGGAAATTGAGAGCGTCCTGAAGAGGCGTGTCTACGAATTCAACGCTGGGAAGGAAAATGTTCTTCAGCTTGTCTTCGATGCGACGAATATTGGTCGTGCTGGTGTCTTGAGGAATGTCCATGATCGGACCACTCTCAATGGAAGCAGGCACAGGGGTTTCCCAACCCGCAGCCACTTCACGAAGCATCTTGGCACGGGTGTGATCGTAAGCCGCATCGTAGTAATTCATGCGGTGGCGCTCATTGTCCTCCATTCCGCGGCGGGCAGCCTCGTTGTAGGGGTCATCATTGAGAGCCTTGTTGAACTCACGGTCAGCACGGTCGTAGTCACCAAGATCGATGTAGCCTTGAGCTGTCTTGAGAGCCAACTTCACACGGCGAACGCGCTCAAGGTGGGAGGGAGTCAGAGCCGGAGAGTAATAATCCGGGTCGTTAAGCTGCTCGAGCAGACGCTTGGCGTCGATATTATCGGGGTCCATGGTCGGCTGAAGCACTTCCTCAACGAGGTAAATCGCTTCAGGATAACGCCCTTCGTCAGCACGCTGACGAGCGAGGGTCACACTGGCACGGGAAAACTGGGAAATGTAGGCACGACGGCGCTCTTCAGTCATGGGAGCCTCCGGGAGCAGATCAAGCGCAGCGTGGAACTGATCAATTGCACCCTGATAGTCACCGTCAGCCATCAGCTGGGTCCCGCGAAGCGCAGCCTCATCGGCTTGCTTCACGCGCTCCTGCAAACGGATCACATAACTTTCTGCAATCGAAGTAACACCACCCCCGTAGCCATAACCACCAGGTCCGGCCACCGCTACCTGCCCACCGATCAACAGCGTGGCGATACCGGCTACCATCCACCTCTGGGGAGCGGATTGTGTAATCGCGATTCTTTTCTTCATAAACTCGTCTAGCTCAGGCGTTTTCCGTCGGATCGCCGTTTTCAGCAGAACCGACATGGAAAACAGAATATTCTTTCAATGTCAACTTTTACTTCTTCCTAATTTCGACCGTTTGCTCGGGCTCAACGCCGGTCTGGTAGGTGATGACGACGGAGTCTTCGTTCACCTTGGTCACCCTGTATTTCGTCTCAGGATCCTGCACCACGGGGAAGGTATCCCCTTCTTTCACGTAAAACTTGTTTCCGGGAGCGAGGAGGAACTCCAGTTCCGCGAAATAAGTCGGAACGCCGTAGTCCTGGTTTCGGATGATTACGTGTTTTTCGTTCTTCGGGAGGTAGGTAATGGTCAGTTCGGTGGCATCAGCCTCGATACCCACGTTATTCACCGCACGTTTCTCCTCAAAAGAGTCGAGGCGAAACTGCTTGTCTCCGGAGGTCTCACCCACCTTGAGGTAAAAGTTGTCCCTCTGGGGCCACTTCACGGACGGAAGACGCATGATCTGGAAACGCTCCGGATCAGGGCGAGCCGCGAAACGAAGCTTATACTCCTGCTTCTGGCGGGAATGCATCACCAGCTTGTCAGCATACGGCGGGTGCGAAGCGGGGTCGACCGGATCCGTCTTGGCATCCCATTCTGCGAGACTCGTAAAGCCGTCACCGTCCGGATCCTGCTGCAGCACAGCGGAATTCAGGAAATCGAGGCCATTATCAAGCAACCAGGCATTGGTAACCGGCTCACGAAGCTTCGGGGCGCTCGGATCAAGCATATCGATCAGCTCTCCACGTGACTCGACAATGGGAATCGACACGAAAAGCGGCACAGGCTTGGGAGCCGCCCCCTTGGTTGGCGTTTCCCAGGCATTTTCAGTCACCACGAAATTGCGGGCAATCTCAGCCGTACCCTCATCTGTCGGAGGAAGCTCGTTATTGGGAACAGCTGCCTCCATCTTGAAGGTTTCGCCAAATCCCAGCGATTTTGCCACAAAGAGTCCAGACAGCCCGATTACGACGACGGCTGCTCCCAACAATAAAAATTTGTCCCAGGCGCTGTTATTCATCGTTACTTGCTGCTTTTGTCATCAGATTCTTCCTCACCGCCGTTTGCCGCTTCCTCCGGATTCACGAAGCGCACAATGTCTACCACCATGTAGACCTCCAATTTCTCCTGCCCCATCAGTACGCGGGCATCCTGCTGAGTCGGGACATAACCTGCCTCACGCGCGGCTGCCTCCATTTCCTCGTCGGTAGTCGTAGACTGCCGCAGGAGTTCTATGTCCTCGAAGGAAACCGGCTCACCGGTATCTGGATAGACATATCGCTGCCCGGCGCCCCCGTCATCCGTGGTCTTGAGCGGCCCTTCAACCTTTTCGTTCTGAACCTTCAGCACCCGAACGATATAGAAAAAGTCCTTATCGTTGGCGATGGAGTTAACGAACTTCTGGAAGGACTCGTAGTCCGAGCGGAAACGAAGGCGCACCGGGTATTTGTGGACCACGCCACTGTCGTGATTGTCGGCACCACCCGCTTCGCCCGGGATGGCATCGCGCTCGAAAGACATCAGGGCTCCGACACCGGAAGTGACCAGTTCCCTAAGGAGATGGTCAATTGCCTCCAGCTCGTAGTCCAGAATTGGAACCAGCTCGGGCGCAGGAATCGAGGCAGAGTAAGCATCAAATCCCAACTGGAATTCTTCGGTGCTTTCGATCTCAAGACCGCCGGTCTTCGCAAACTCGCGGTATTCCTGAACGTTCTTCTTCACCAACTGGGCGAACTGCGTTCCCTGAAGCGCCGCGTTCAGCGGGCGCTGGAAAGAGTTCAAGCTCTGGTAGAGCTGCTGCACGCTGGCATCATACCCTTCCACTTTTTTCTTGAGGGCCTCCGCGTTCTCTTCGTTGGGATATGGCACACGTCGCTCAAGGCTCTCGATGGTCCCCACGCTGGAATCCCATCCCGACATTTCTTCAGAATACTTGCTGTAGCTGGAGAAGGCGTAGAACCCCGCCCCCCCGATCAGCAACAGGGCAAACACCCCAAATACAGTTAACCAGGTTTTATGATTCATTAACTATCAGAAATTTACTTGGTGAACTTGACCTGATTGCCCTCAGGAAGGGGTAAAACCATGCGAAAATCGTAAGCGTATCGGTCACCGGAAGTACCGGCAGTTACCTTTACCACTTCACTGATATCCACATCCTTCAGGTCGAAGAGTGAGTCACCCGACTCAGCCTCGGCATCAGCCTTGAGGCTCTTAAAGTAATCGTAAACGACTTCGGAACCTCGAGGATTCTCGCGCCAGAGTCCCTGAATGGCGAAGGAATCAATCACGGCTTCGGAACCGTCCGCCACCGTAATGAGACCGCCGTCCTGGTCAGGAATGACAGGCTGACCGTCGGCAAGCGGCTCGAGAACGGTCATAAACATAACATCACCGTCCATTTTTGCGCCGAGGTAATTGAAGACGCGCACCCAGTAAACACGGTGGCGAATTGACTCCACGAAAGGCTTCTTCTTGCCGTCGATAGCTTCGATCTCCTCTTTGAGATCTTCGATCTCTCCGTTGAATTTTTTCAGATCATCCGCCTTCAGGCTGATGCTTTCGGCTCGCTCCGCAGCAATGCCGGCTCCCTTTGAAAAGTAAAAACCAAGCGAACCTAACAAGGCGACAACCGCAACCAGAGCCAGAATAAGCGAAGGCTTACGCTTATCGAGATCTTTGGAAGCTTTTACCGACTCGGGAATCAGCTCCATCTCGACCGGAGCCTCTCCCATCTGGTTGATCGCGCTTCCGACCAGTTCACCCATCGTGTGAGCGTTCTGAGCCAGGAAATCCTGATCAACCGTTCCTGCCACGGTCACATTGCGGAAGGCATTGAAGTAATCCACCGGCAGGCTGAGTTTCTCAGCAAAGAACTCGCGAATGAAGGGAAGCCCGGAAGTGGCACCGCTCAAGAGAACGAAAGTCGGAGCTGAACCACCCTGCTGGCTGCGATAGAAATTGATCGTCCGCATGATCTCCGAATGGAGACGTGTCAGGGAATTGCGGACCACTTTCGAGATCGCCGCAATTTCGGGATCTTCGTGATCTGCGTAGGCACCGCCCAGAGCGACGAAACCGTCAGCGATCTTGCGATGATCTGCCGCCACATAGTCGACGCCAAATTCCTTGGAAATGGATCGGGAGATGTCGGCACCACCAATCTTCACGGTCCGGATAAACAATTTGTTATCCTCCATGAAGATCATGTCGGTCGTGCGTGCACCAATATCGACCAGCAGCCCGACACCTTCGGTGTCGGAATAGTTGAAACGCAGCGCATTATAGAGTGCTACGGGAGCCACCTCAGCACCGAGGGACTTCAGTCCTGCTCCGCTGACCATGTCATCGATCTCGGACAGCTCCTCGGACTTAACGGCAGCCAGCACCACTTCAACCTCAATATCGTCCGGATCGCCCATCAACTGGTAGCCCCAGGCCACCTCGTTGATCGGATAAGGCACCTGTTGCTGGGCCTCGAATTCAACGATTTGATCGACCTGCTCGCCATCAAGGGCAGGCAGGCTCGCAAACTTCATCAGAACCGGAAACGAGGAAACCACGTAGGTGGATTTGGCTCCGCCGGCCTTGAGGCTCGAAACGATTTCCTTAAGCGATGCAGCGCACTGTGCCACGGCATCGTCGTCGGCGGGATCTCCGGTAAACTCCTTCTTCTCAACCCGGTCCAGGCGAAGACCGCCTCCTGCGGTCTTCGAGAACACCGCTCCCGTAACCTGCTGGGAGCCGAGGTTGAAAGTGATAATACGATCGTCAGCCATAATTGCTTATAAGAGGAGGAAAGAAAGAATACTCGATTAGTTCTTCTTCACGTCAGCGTAGCGATCCAGCCAAAGGAGAGCAAACGGTGTTTCGTGTTTTGCAAGAATGCCCGGGCGAGTTGAAAGCGCCTGCCAGAACTTGGCATTAGAGCCGCTGAGAGTGGAGTCTCCACCAACGATGACGCCGTTGTAGTAAACTTCCACGCCAACCGCCGAAACAGCGCTGGGCTGGAAGCGACGATAGTCACCCGTTAGGGTCCCAAGAGTGTTGGGAGAGACGTAAACGGCAGAATAGCTTTTCTCGCCGCAAAGAACGTTGAGGTGAGTTACGTCTCCGGTGAGGACGAGAGACTGACCATTCTGATCTTTCATTCCGATGTAGTAACGGAAAAGAAGCTCCGGAACCACCTGATCTCTAGGGCCATCAATTTCGAACTCGACTTCAAGCTCGAGCCACTGCCGCGGACTCGGGATGTTTTTACTCTTGGGGCCATTTGCCTGAAACTCCGGAGTCTGCTGGGATTCGATATCCATCGACTTCACATCGACATCGCCGACCTCGAGTCGAACAGGTTGTTGAGCATTCGCGCTGAGTGCCAGAATTCCAAGCGCTGCGAGGGTTGTCAGGAAAGTTTTCATATGGGTTTTCACTCGATTAAAGTTAACATCAGGGGGCACTCCCCCACAATAGGGCCGCGATCCTACGACAGAGCTTTCTTCCACGTAAAGACCCAAATCGGCCCAAAGTTCACTTTTTTTGATCCCTTGAACGCCCTGCCGTTACGGTTGAGCAACTTGCCGAAGTCTCCCCGACAAAATACTGAGTCTGAAACGCCCTGAAAGGAGTCCCAGACCGAGGAACCTGCGCTGTGATTTACCGGTTCTGCAGGTTTGGTCAACCAAATTAAAATATTTAGATTAACGAATTGAACCCGGCAGCAAACTGGCAAGAAATTCGATGAATTTCTGTAATTTCCACCCTCTCTCGAGTCTACGCCTACATCGGGATATCGACTTCCGCCGAATGGGGTTTTCGACGCATCAAGAGTCAGACTGCCAAGCCCCGGAAGGGCGCCTAGTCTTCCTTTTCGTCAAGCTCCACGTCGACGCGAATGCCGTGACGCTGAGCTGAGGCAATCGCGAGGCTTCGAATCGCCCCGATGGTCTTGCCATTTCTCCCGATAACGCGACCAGCGTCGTCGGGGTGGAGGCGGATGCGATAAAGGTGGCGCTCACCATCCTTTTCGTGAATCACACTCGCCTCTTCCGGATGCTTGATCAGCTGCACCACCACGTACTCAAGGAATTCTTGAATCGCGAGCTCTGCCTCCATCGTTCCGGTATACAAAGAAAGGTGCCCGTGTCGAGCACCTCCCCCTCAATTCAATTTTGCGAAGATCAGGCGGATGCCTGACGAGCCTTCTTGATCAGGCTGCGCACGGTGTCAGAGGGCTGTGCACCCTTACCGATCCATTCGTCCACCTTTGCAAGATCCAGGCTTGTCTGTTCCGGCTCCTTCATGGGGTCGTGGGTGCCCACCTGCTCGATGTAAGCTCCTTCACGACGCGCACGGCTGTCCGTCACTACCACCTTGTAGTAGGGACGATCCTTGGATCCTTCGCGTCTCAATCTGATTTTAACCATTTTGCCTTGTCCTTTAGTGAGCTCCCGAAAACGGGAAATCCGCGATTTTCGCGGGGAGCGGAACTTGTTAACTGCATTTCCAGAAAAATCAAACAGTAGTTTGTCGAATATTCACCTATCAAAAGCTTCGTTTTCTCTTGGCAGATTCTGGGCGGCCTAGTTGAATGCCCGCATGCCGCTGGAAGAAGCCGATATCGCAGCCCACGCCTCGAAAGTAAAAGACCTTCAGAAGGCACTCAACGAGGTGCTTTTCGGGCAGGAAAACCTCATCGAGATGGTCCTCACGGGCCTGCTTTCGCGTGGGCACATCCTGCTTGAGGGCCTCCCCGGCCTCGGGAAGACCGAATTGGTGAAAGGGCTGGCAAAAACTCTCGAGCTGGAAAATAAGCGAATCCAGTTCACCCCGGACCTCCTCCCGGGCGATATCACCGGAAACCCCGTCCTTCAGGACACTGAGGAAGGCAGGCGCTTCGTTTTCCAGGAAGGCCCTATTTTCGCCAATATCGTCCTTGCTGATGAAATCAACCGGGCATCCCCGAAAACCCAGTCCGCCCTGCTCGAAGCCATGCAGGAGCGCCGCGTCACCGTGCTCGGCAATCCGCACGAACTCCCCTTTCCCTTTTTCGTGCTCGCGACGCAGAACCCAATCGAGCTCGAGGGCACCTATCCCCTCCCCGAGGCCCAACTCGACCGATTTCTCTTCAAGCTGGAGGTTCGCCGGAACTCCGCCGAAACCCTCCAGACCATTGTTCAGAACCGCGAAATGGGCGTCGAACCGGAAGTCGACAAGGTTCTCACTGCCGATGAGCTGATAGCAATCACCAACGCCGTTCGTGAAATTTACCTGCCTGATGTGGTCGCGTCCTACATCTCCCGCCTGGTTGACGGCACCCACCGTGGGGTATCGAAAACGGCCAACTCGATCAAATTCGGCGCCAGTCCGCGAGCCGCTCTCGGTCTGGCTTCGGCCGCCAAGGCCCGGGCCCTCATGGCCGGAAGAATCAATGCCAGTTTCGAGGACGTAGCCGATGTGGCCATCCCGGTTCTTCAGCACCGCATTATTCTCGAATACGAAGCCCGGATTGAAGGCCTGACCAACCGCCAGATTGTTGAGGCGCTGCTCGAAGAGATCCCGCGGCAGGAAATGGATCTACCCGCCACGCTAAAAGAAGCCTGAAAGATCACTTCATCGACTACGTATCCTTTCGAGAAGACCACATCGAGATATGCCGCCCTTCCGCGTTCCCTTCCTCGCAATTGTCTTTTGCCTACTCACTTCGACCGCTTCGGCCCAGGTCCAGGTTCTCAACGAGACCTACCGGAATCTCGGAAAGACCTCAGTGAACGTCGAAGCAGTCTTTGCGCCATCGGCCCAGCAGGGCTCGATCCCTTTCCGGGTCACCATCTCCAACCAGTCAGGTAAAGACAGGACGTGGGAGTTCACGATCAGCGACGGCAACTCGAACCGAACTCTTTCCACTGACATCACCGGCACCATATCGGTCGAAAACGGAGCCGTCGTTACCCGGGAACTGTATCTCCCGATAGCGCCGCTCTTCACGACCTACTCCTACCACAACACTAGGGTGGAAGTTTCCTCATCCGGACTGGACACGATTTCCCGCTCTGTCGGTCACGAAACAAATGACGACTTTCCGACTGTGGCGATCAGCAAGGTTCTCGCACGAAGAAGTCTGTCCGACCTGGATGACCATGTTCAAAACAGATCCCCCAGCGATACCCGTTTCGCCCTGCCCTATCTTCCCGAGCAACTCCCCATCAACTGGAGAGGTTATTCAGCCCTTGATGCGATCATGATCGATCACAAATCCTGGGAAGCACTCGACGACGCGCAACGACGGGGAATGCTAGAATGGGTTCGATTAGGCGGCCGTCTCGACATTTTCACGACGGAGCAACCACCAAACGGTAAGAAACTCGCCGTCCGCGACCTGAAAATTGAAGGCATCCAGCCGCTCAGGCGAACCCCGGGCAGCGGCCGGTTCAGCCTCGGCCAGATCCATTTGAAAAACTGGGACGGCGACAGCCTCGATGTCGCCATTGTCTCCGACTACACCAAGATCCAGAAGACCCCGCGACGATCGGAAGAACTTGGGAATAATTTCGGTCGCGACTGGAATTTGCGTCGCGAGTTCGGCGACAAGAAGTTCAACCCTGCCATTATTCTAATTCCCCTGCTCATCTTCGCGATCGTGGTCGCCCCGGTGAACCTCTTCCACTTCGCTAAGAAGGGACAGCGGCACCGCCTATTCTTCACCACGCCTATCATTTCCGTCGCTGCCTGCCTCATTATCGTCGCCATCATTTTCCTTGAAGACGGTGTCGGCGGAAAGGGCCACCGAACAATCCTGGCAGACATACAGTCGCAGTCCGGCGAGATGCGACTTTATGTGACGCAGGAGCAAGTGAGCCGCACCGGCGTGATCCTCAATTCCGGCTTCCAATCAGATACCGAGATGGTGATGGACCCGGTGAACCTTCCCCGCAGCGTCTTTAATCCTCTCTCAGATTCCTCGAACCGGACGACCGATTACCACTTCTACGAGCAACACTACGGAGGAGGATTTTTCAGGAGCCGATCAGAACAGGGTTTCTCAATTCGAACATCGCAACCCACCCGGGCACGGGTGGAAGTGAAGTCTCCCGCCAAGGAGGATTCTCCGCCGAGCCTGGTATCCAGTCTTCCTGTCGCGATCTCGGCCTTCTACTACCGCAGCGATGACGGAAAAACCTGGCGGGCGCCTGAGAATACGGTTGTAGCTCCCGGCAGCCCGATCCCTCTCGAGGCGGCAGATCCAGATGAATACAAGGAGTGGCTCAAAACCAACTCTGTCACTTTCAGTCAGGCGCTGGCCAGACGCATTCGCAACCTTGGCGAAGACCAGTCGCGTTATTTTGCCCTACCCAAATCCGCCGAGTCTTTCGCTGTGGCCTCGCATCCCTCGATCCGGTGGGCGCGTGAGCCTGTTCTCTTGACTGGCATCGCCGTAAATCCTGATCCCGCCGCCGGAAATGAGTGATCCTGACAAAGATACCACCGACTCATCCAAAGAAGAGAATACTCAGTCGGTCTCACCGCCGCCTCAACCGCCCGCGATCGAGGTCACCAACCTGGCCCGCTGGTTCAACGGCGTCCATGCCGTAAACAATATCTCCTTCACCATTCCGCGCGGACAAGTTGTTGGTTTCGTCGGAGCAAACGGAGCCGGCAAGACCACCACCATGCGCATTCTCGCCACCCTCGACTACCCCAATTCCGGGGAAGCCAAGGTCTGCGGGATTAATGTGATCGAATACCCCGCTGAAGTTCGTCGAAAGATCGGTTGGATGCCGGATCACTACGGCACCTACCGCAACATGACGGTGCTCGAGTATCTCGACTTTTTCGCCCGGGCCCTTGGCTACAAAGGTCAGGAAAGAATTGATCGCATTGTCGAGGTCATGGAGTTTACCGACCTGACTCCTCTCTCGGATCGCCTCATCGACAAACTGAGTAAAGGGATGGGACAGCGTCTCTGTCTCGGGCGTGCCCTGCTTCACGATCCTGATGTACTCATTCTCGACGAACCTGCCGCAGGGCTCGACCCCAAGGCGCGAGTCGAATTGAAACACCTCATCCGGATCCTCGCCGAAGACGGAAAGACGGTTTTCATCAGTTCGCATATCCTGTCCGAGCTGGGAGAGATGTGTGACTCGCTTCTCTTCATTAACCACGGGAAGATTATCCACCATGGCGATGCCGACAGCCTGACAAAGAGCAACTCCAGTTCTTGCCTCGTCGAAGTGCAACTCTCAGACCCTCCTGAAAAGCTGCAGGAATGGGCCATGCTCGCTCCCGGCGTGACCTTTGTTGATTCCACCAGGACCGGCGGACGAATTGAAATTGAGCCGGCGGAAGACGAGGACATTGCGAAAATTCTGCGCCGCATGATCAAGGATGGCCTCAACATCACCGACTTTCACCAGGAGGAACGGAAACTGGAAGACGCCTTCATCGAAATTCTCGGAGAGATTGAGGAATCAGGCACCCCGGTCGTGAACTAGCGGCCCCGTGCCTAACTTTGAATGAGTGATACCCCGACAGCCGATCCCGAGAGCCTTGCCAAGCGCATGGGAGACTTTTCGCCGCGCCTCAGCCCGATGTTGGTGAAGGAGCTCCGGCAGGGCATGCGAACCAACATGTTCGCGATCGCATTCATTCTCCTGCACACCTTCATGATGCTGTGCCTGCTCACAGCCATGAGCGATCCGGGCTCATCAGACTCAGAGGCCTTCTTCTGGTTCGTGATCGTCGTGGTGCTCTTGTTCGTTCAGCCACTTCGGGGGTTCAGCGCACTGAGTTCGGAATATCAACTCAACACCATGGACCTCATCCATATGACGAGGCTGAACGGGTGGAGAATCACCCTGGGCAAGTGGACTGCTTTGAATGCCCAGGGGCTTCTCTTTCTGACCGGGGTTCTCCCCTACCTTGTGATTCGCTACTTCCTCGGAAATGTGAACTTCATCGTCGATCTGATTGCTCTGATCATGATCGGGATTGGATCAGCGCTTGCCACCGCCATTACAATCGGCTGCTCAGCCTTTCCTAACATTCTTCTTCGAGGAGCTGCCTGCATTGCTCTCGCCATCCTGCTGTCCGCTCTTGGAGGCTCCGTTTCGAGGGAACTCCTCCGCAGCAGCGCTCCCGATGCTTTGGAATGGCAGTTTCTCGGAGTGATGGCACTGATCGGAGTGTTCGGGTGCTACTATTTCCTCGCCTTCGGCGCGAGCCGCATCTCTCCGCTCTCCGAAAATCATGCGACGCGTAAACGGCTGTCCGCCCTCCTCGCGGTGACCTTGTGCTTCGGGCTCAGCGCCCTTCAGTATGACGCCGAAATCATTCCCGTGGTAATCACCATCATCCTCTGCATCGCCACTGTCGATGCCCTGACTGAACCACTTCCAGTTTTCACCAGGGTCCTGCAACCTTTCTCGAAAAACTTTATCACCCGCTGGCTCGGCCTCTTCCTGACCCCGGGCTGGATCTCTGGACTTTTCTTCTTTCTCCTTTCCACCGCTATTCTGGTGGCGCTCTTCTTTTTCTGGGAAGCGGCGCGGGGCAATCCCCTCGAGCTCAAAGATTTCCTCTTCGTCCTCAGCGCCTGCAACACAGTCGTCTTCCCGCTTTTGATCATCTCCCTGTTCTTTCCCTCACACACGGGATCCAGATTCACCTTCGCTCTCTACATGCTGATCCAGGCAATCATCGGGGGAATCACGATCATGGTTTCCTTAATTGCCGCCGCCATCGGCAGGTGGGAGGAACTCACCTTCAGCCTAGCCCCGCTGCCTTCAGTTCTCATGGTCGCCTACGAGCGATCGGAGCTTCATAACATCCAGTTTCTCTTCATCGTTCCCGCCACGACCCTGATATGCGTGGTCGTTCCACTGATTCGGGGACGGAAGTCCTTCGGGGAATTCATCAAACACATGAACCGTTCGAAGTGATGGCAACGGTTTCTGAAGATATTGATCTCAACCAGGTCTCGGGACGTGCCCGGGCCTACACAGGCCTTTTCGCCCTGCCCCTCAAGGACCGAAACTGGAAGGGCAATCCGGGTGACTACGCTGGCTCAGGGGTTGGCAGTTCTCTCGATTTTCAGGATCACCGTCAGTATCTTCCGGGCGACGATCCCCGCCACATCAACTGGCAGGCATTCGCCCGAACCGGCGACTACACCCTGAAATTATATCGTGAGGAAGTCCGCCCTATCGTGGAAATCATCCTGGACGTGTCAGGGTCAATGTTTGCAGGCGAAGAAAAATCACGCCGTGTCCTCGAACTCTTTTACTTCACTTTCTTCGCTGCCGAGCAGGCTGCCGCCAGTGCCAAAGTCTACCTGGTGAAGGGCGGGCGGTGGAAACACGCTGAAGCTCACAGCGTCGTCACCCATCGCTGGACAGACGAAGCATCCGCCCTGCCTGAAGTTGACGCTTCCGCAGCACCCAACCTGGCGGTAATTCCCTTTCGAACCCGCTCCCTCCGGATCCTCATCAGCGATGGTCTTTTCCCGGCTTCACCGGAGTCCACGATCCGGGCACTTCAACACAACAATGGTCGAGCTGCGATCCTGTGTCCATTTTCGAGGGACGAGTCTGATCCGGGCTGGAACGGAAACTATGAGTTTATCGACACCGAGAGCGGAGCCAAACATGACCGAAGAGTCGATCCCCCTCTGCTAAAGCGCTACCTCCAGACCTATCACAACCATTTTGAACGGTGGAAAGCGGCAGCCGTGAGGGCCCAGTCCCCACTCGCACGCATTCCGTCTGATGGCTCGTTTGAAGAGGCCATGAAACTTGAGGCTATTCCGGCCGGAGCTATCCAACTTGCCTGACATGCCGATTGTATTCGCCAACCCCCTGGGCTTTCTCGCACTGCTGGGCATCCCGACCATATTGCTGATTCACCTGCTCCAGCGCCAGTCGCAGAAGTTTCCAATCAGCACCCTTTTCATGCTCGATGCGATTGACCGGCAGAGCCTGAAGGGACGAAAACTCGACCGGCTCCGCAACTCAGTGCCGCTCTGGCTCCAGTTACTCTCGGTTCTTGTCCTCACCTGGCTTTTGATTCAGCCCCGCTGGACCCAGGAAAATCAGGTTCAGCAAATCGTCATCGTGATCGACAGCTCAGCCTCAATGGAACCATTCAAGGAGAACGCCGCTGAGCAACTGAAGACGGAGCTTTCAAGGATACCCGGACAACTCACCACGGTAGTCTACACCCTGATGGAATCTCACGAACAAGGCGAAAGGCTTTATCGCGGGGAATCGATCAGCGAAATGACCGATTCCCTGGCTGAATGGAGCCCTGCCAACAGCGCTCATTCTCCTGAAGCTTCGCTGCGAGTTGGCCGGAGTATCGCGGGAACTGCCGGCAACCTCATCTTCCTGACTGACCATCTTGAAAACCAGCTTCCTTTCGGTGCCAGTCTGCTCAGTGTCGGCGACCCCATCTCCAACGTCGGGTTTGCCGGGTTGCGGATTGAACCAACCGAAGATGGTGGAGACGAGTTAAGCTGGCAGGCGACGGTGAGAAACTACTCAGACGAACCTCAAACCCGCGAGTGGTTCCTGGCCATTGGCCAGCAACGAACCGAGACGCGAAGCATGTCGCTGAAAGCCGGAGAAACTAGGACTCTCTCCGGTAAGTTCCCCGAAGGCACCGGCCGAGCCACGCTCAACATGGCTCCGGATGACTTTGCCCGTGATGATCGGCTTTATATGGTCACGCCTGAACTCAAGCCGGTCTACATTGCTACCAACGTGGCGCCCGACGCTTCCGAGATGGTGCGCACCATCATTGAGAGCCTCGACAATGCACCACTTCTGCAACCCTCTGCCGAAGGTGCTGAAAGCGTTCCGCCTGACCTCCTCATTGCGACCTACAACCCGCTGCAGCCACGTCCCCTTCCCCCCGTCGGGATTGTCCTTCTGGACCAGCAGTATGCCCCCAAGGAATTCTTCAAAGGGACGATCGTAGCGGCGAACCATCCCCTCGTTCAGAACCTGAACTGGCAGGGCCTCATTGCCAAATCGACCGCTTCGGTTCCTCTCAAAGCCGACGATGTCCCTCTCCTCTGGCAAGGGGATCGCACGCTGGTGTTGCTTCGCAAATCATCTGAGGTGAATCAGTTGATTTTCAACTTCGATGTCGGTCAATCTAACGCGCAGCGCCTCCCGTCGCTCGTTATCATGATCAACAGGTTCGTGAACCAGCTGAGACGCGAGAAGGTGGCCCTGGAACGAAACAACCTGGAACTCAACCAGCAGATTCAGCTCGCGGTACAAACCGGTGACAATGCCCCCGACATCCTGATCGACTCATCCGGAAGCAAGCAAACCGTGCCCTGGAACCGCGCCGGGATGCTCCGGGCTCCGCGAGATCCCGGATTCTTTGCCATCGCTCAAGGCGAAACTCCGCTACTCGATGCATCCGCCAACTTTGCCGACACTCGAGAAGCTGACTTTTCCACAGCGGCTTCGCGTTCCGACCTGAATGTTCTGCCCAAGGAAATTATGGAGAAACAGTCAGTCAACGATCCCATGTGGCAGGCGTGGGCTATTCTCATTCTGCTCATCCTGCTGCTTTGCTGGTATCTGCTCAACCCGCCCTCGAGAGAAGTGCCTGTCTCTCAACCCACGACCTGAGGAGCGCCGACCTTTATCCTTTCGAGCTTGGCACGCTCGATGCTAATGTGAGATTGTATATTTTGCGGTTATGCCTATGAGTCTCGAAAAATTCCCTGCCCGATCCACACTGAAAGACGGTTCCCCATGCTCCGTTCGCCCTATGGAAGCGGGTGATGAACACGCCTTCAGGGATTTTCATACGGTGATCCCGGAGCAGGAGCAGCTTTTCGTCAGAAACCAGATCAAAGACGGTTCCCTTTTCAAACTCTGGATGAATGACCCCGAATTCGGTGAGCACCTTCCTCTGCTCGCTTTTGTCGACGGCCGCCTCGCCGGCCTGGGTACCCTTCACCAGAGGCCGGGCGGGTGGAAACGTCACATCGGGGAAGTCTATTTCCTCACCCATCCTAATTTCAGAGGCATGGGCGTTCTCGACATGCTGCTGGAGGAAATCATCGATCTTTCCCGCCATCGCGGGCTCACCAAGTTGGAGTCCTCAGTGAATGGAGAGCGAAAATCTGCGATCGATTCCATGGTTTCGGCAGGCTTCTGCGAACTTGTCAGGCTCCCCAACTACATTCTCGATATGCAGGCCCAGCCGCATGACTATGTCCTGCTCGGGATGGAACTCGTGGCCCCCTTTGAGAACCTCGGCGCGGGTGACTGACCCTCTTTGTGGGCCCAACTCCTGACCGGCAGCGGTTTCCGAGCCCGGAGACTTATCTTCAGAAAGCTCGAGTCACTCGACAACAAGACGCCTAACAGGAAGTCGGAACACCCTGGGCCAGCTTCACGGAGTGCGGAATCGCTCCCACCACAAAGCCGAGGCATTCGACCGCACCGCTTGGCTTTCCGGGCAGAGCAATCACCAGGGAAGTGTCAACAATTGCGGCCAGGCTGCGCGAGAGAATCGCATTGGGCGTGATCTCGAGAGACTGCATCCGCATGGATTCACCAAAGCCGGGAATCTCCACCCTCATGATTCCGCGAATCGCCTCTGGCGTGACATCGCGATGAGCGATGCCAGTGCCACCGGTAGTCAGAACCAAACCGCATCCCTGTGAGGAAAACGCACGAATGGTTCGCTGGATCTGTTCGAGGTCATCGGGAATGACCGCTTCGGCTTCTACCTGCCACTCATAGCCTTCGCATGCCTTGCGAAGCGCGGGACCGCCATGGTCCTCATACTCGCCGGCTGATGCCCGATCGGAGACGGTGATAATACCCACCGAAATGCCTGAACTCATGTTTGTTGGAGAACCGCCGAATTAGAAACTCGGAGTCGGGAAGCTTCCCGCAGGTGCCGTAGGAGTGGTTTGGCGGGGATAAGAAGTGGAGGACGGGTCGACCGTCGTTCCCGGGTAAACCGGAGCGGAGGACGGAGCGCCGTAGTTGGTCGGAGGCGCCGGAGCACTTGGGTTGGACACCCCGGGTGCCGGTGCCGGCGAACCGTAAGCAGGTGCCGAAGTGGAAGGTCTTGGCGCGCCATTCATCGCTACCTGTGAGGACTTAACCACGGGAACCTGGAGTGACTTACCGGCGTAAATCTTGGTATCAGCCATGCCGTTAGCAGCCATGATCCGGCTGATGCTGCTGTTGTATTTCCCGGAAATGCTGGAGAGAGATTCTCCTGAAACAATCAGGTGCGTCACCAATTCCTCGTTGTCGCGAAGCTCAAAAGGAGCCGGCTGAGGAGGCGTCGCCGCTTGAACGGACGTTCCGGCAGGGCCACCGGGAGCGGGCGCACCCGCGGTACTACCATATCCGGCGGGGTCACTGGGGTAAGCCGAAGGAGGCGGTGCCGCTTCGGCAGAAACCTCTTCGTTTTTCTTGCTGAGACAGCCTACGGAGAAAAGGCCGAACCCACAGGTCAGCGCCAAACTGAGAGACAATCGTCCGGAGAACATGGGAACCGATACCACCTCCCTGCTGTTCGAGAAAGTTAAATTTTAAAATTTCTCAATCTTAATTCTCGAATTTTAATATTTTCGCTAATTTAAGCAATTAAGCTCCAACCAGCATACGGTCGGGATTTTCGAGACATTCCTTCACCCGGACCAGGAAAGTAACCGCCTCTTTGCCGTCGACGAGACGGTGATCGTAGCTGAGAGCAAGATACATCATGGGGCGAATCACCACCTCACCGTTCACCGCAACGGGACGCTGCTGAATGCTGTGCATCCCCAGGATACCGGACTGAGGCGGGTTCAGGATCGGCGTGCTCAGAAGAGATCCGTAGATGCCGCCGTTGGTGATTGTAAAAACGCCCCCCTGCAGATCAGCGAGCCCGATCGTTCCTTCACGGGCCTTGGTCGCATATCCAACAATGGCCTGCTCGATTTCAGCGAATGACTTCTCATCGCACTCGCGAACCACCGGAACCATGAGCCCTTTATCCGTGCCTACGGCTACGCCGATATCGTAAAAATGGTTTTCAACTATCTCATCTCCTTCGATTTGCGCATTAATCGATGGGACGGCCTGAAGCGCATCCACCACCGCCTTAATGAAGAAGGACATGAAGCCCAATTTCACCCCGTGGCGGCCCACAAAGTCCTCCTGAACCCGCTTACGCAGTTCCATGATTGCCGTCATATCCACTTCGTTAAATGTGGAGAGAATCGCCGCTTCCTGCTGAGCATTGACGAGGTGAGTGGCAATCTTCCGACGCAACGGAGACATCTTCTTCCGCGTGGTCGGTTTTTCACTTGAGCCTTCAGCTCTCGCGACCGGACCGGCAGAGGGAGTTGTAGGGACCGGTGCAGTTGGCGCCGGCTCGGGGGTTCCCGAAGCAGCACTGACCACGTCCGCCTTGGTAATCTTTCCACCAGCTCCGCTGCCGGAAACCGTACTCAAGTCGATGCCTTCGTCGGCCGCAATTTTCCGGGCAATCGGAGTCACCTTAACATCAACTTCGGAAGCAGCCGGAGCCTCTGCTGCAGGAACAGGCGCTTCTGACGGCGCAGGTTCCTCGGCCGGGGCAGCGCCACCGGCAGGAGCATCTCCTTCTTCAATCGCCGCAACGACCGCACCAATGTCCAGTTCATCGCCCTCCGCGGCTCGATGCTTCAGGATCCCGGCTTTGTCAGTCTCCAGTTCAGTGGAAATCTTGTCGGTCTCTATCGTCAGGATCACTTCCCCGGCATTGACGTATTCGCCGTCATTCTTGTGCCAGGTGCCTAGAGTTGCGGAAGTGATGGATTCGCCAACCGAGGGAATCTTAATTTCGTGGGCCATTGTCTTGGTTCAGAGGAAAGGGAAAATTGATAAATGCAAAGAGCACGTTTGCTCAGACATGGAACGCTTCTTCGATGAGACGATTCTGCTCCATCTTGTGCACGGTTTTTGATCCAGTGGAAGGACTCGCGGCCGCATCGCGGCCGGCATAGCGCACGCGGTGGTGAAGCAGTTTTTGGAGGCGCGGCCCGATGAAGGACCAGGCTCCCATATTCAGGGGCTCTTCCTGGCACCAAACCCATTTCGCGGCGTTCGGATACTGACTGGAGATCTCCCTGATTCTTTCGCGATGGAACGGATACATCTGCTCAACCCGAATGATTGCCGCATTGCTGATCTCGTTCTTTTTCCGATACTCGAGTAGGTCATAGTAGACCTTGCCTGAGCAGAAAATCAGTCGGTTGATTCGATCCGGCTCTCCTCGTCCCTCAGCGTTGTCATCGATCACCTCCTGGAAGCTGGTGCCCTCACCAAAGTCTTCGAGTGACGAAGAGCAGTCGGGATGAGTCAGCAAACTCTTCGGCGTCATCAACACGAGAGGTTTGCGGAATTCGCGCTTCATCTGGCGGCGAAGCACATGAAAGTACTGGGCCGGCGTTGTCAGGTTGCACACTTGCATGTTCTGCTCGGCGCAGAGTTGCAGGAAACGTTCCAATCGGGCACTACTGTGCTCGGGTCCCTGACCTTCGTAGCCATGAGGCAATAACATCACCAGGTGACAAGGGCGTTGCCACTTGGACTCAGATGAGCTGATGAACTGGTCAATAATCACCTGGGCGCCGTTTGAGAAATCACCGAACTGCGCTTCCCACAAAACGAGCGTGTCCGTTGAGACCAGCGAATAGCCGTATTCAAACCCGAGAACGGCGAACTCGGAAAGGTTACTGTTGTAGACCCAGAGCTTCTGCATCTGCCCCGGCTCGAGATGGTTCAGGGGCGTGTAGCGCTCACGAGTGTCCGGGTCATAGAGCACGGCATGACGCTGGCTGAAGGTTCCACGTCGGCAATCCTGTCCTGACAGGCGGACCGCCATGCCTTCCTTGAGCAGCGATCCAAATGCGAGAGCTTCACCGAAGGCCCAGTTGATTCCTTCGCCTTTTTCGATCGCATTGCGACGAGGTCCGAGGAAACGCTTCGCCAGCTTGTCGTTCACCTGGACACCTTCGGGCACTTCGGTGATGCGAAGACCGATCTCACGGACTTCATCGACTGGCATTCCCGTCTGGACCGGGTCGTGAGAATAATCGGGCTGCGGCTCAATGTTCGCCTCAGCCATGGAATGGCCCTCGCCCTTCTCCATGGCCGCCTCGAGTTCCGCATGCTCACTGTCGAGCTTGGACTGGTACTCGTTCTCGATCGCGTTGACCTCTTCGTGAGTCAGGTCCCCGCTCTCGACCAGGTCGCGGCGAAAAATGGCCAGGGGCGTGTCGTGGCGGCGAATGTCGCGATAAGTTTTCGGCAGAGTGAAAGCAGGTTCGTCCCCTTCGTTGTGCCCGTGACGGCGATAACACACGATGTCGACGACCACGTCCCGCCCGAAAGTCTGACGAAACTCCAGCGCCAGCTCGGTGACGTAGAGCACATCCATCGGAGAATCTCCGTTCACATGAAAGACGGGAGCCTCGATCATCTTGGCCACGTCCGTGCAGTAGACGGATGAGCGGGCATCTTTCGGCGTGGTGGTGAATCCGATCTGGTTGTTCACCACGAGGTGCACGGTTCCCCCCGTTCGATAACCGAGAAGCTGGGAAAGGTTGAGCGTCTCAGCGACACTTCCCTGTCCGGCGAATGCGGCATCACCGTGGATCAGCACCGGCAGGACACTGTCCCGATCGACAAAGGAATCGCGCAGGCTCTCGTCACGGGCCCGCTGACGGGCACGTGCTTTCCCTTCAATCACGCCGTTTACGGCTTCGAGGTGACTGGGGTTGGCCCCGAGGTGGATCTTCACCGGATGACCGTCGACGTCGAACTCAGCGTCATAACCGAGGTGATATTTCACATCACCGTCCCCTGCTACCAGGTTCGGGACATAGTTCTCCGAGAACTCATAGAGAATCACGGTGAGAGGCTTCTGAAGGAGATTGGCAAGAACGTTCAATCGACCGCGGTGGGCCATTCCCATGACCATCTCATGGACTCCGAAATCCGGGAACTTCTGAACCAGCCCATTCAGCGCCACCATCAGTGCATCACCGCCCTCGAGGGAAAACCGCTTCTGGCCAACATACTTGCGGTGAAGAAAGCGTTCGAACAGTTCCGCCTGGGCAAGCCAGCCGAGTGCTGACTTCTTCTTTTCGATAGATGGCTCCGGCTGCTCGAGGCGCGCCTCAACACGATCACGAATCCAGTCACGCACGTCAGGCGTCTGCATGTGCATGTATTCGAAGCCGATCTTGCCGCAATAGGTCTGATCGAGGCGCTCGATCATGTCGCGAAGCTTCATGCGCCGCCCGCCTTCATAAAACTGGGTCACCACTTCCTCGTCGAGGTGCTGTGGCAAAAAGCCGAGTTCCCCAAGACTCAGGAGCGGTTGGCTGGGCGCTTCCTCTTCGAGCGGATCAAGCCAGGCCGCCGTGTGCCCGAGTGATCGATACTGGTGCACCATCGACACGACGCGTGCCCGGGTTGCGAGGTCGAGACCACCGACCTGCTCGGCACCGGGATCCGCCCCGGGGCCTTTTTTGCCGACCGGGGCCGGTTGGGTCAGGCCCAATTCAAATCCTTCGAAAAACATCGCCCAGGTGTCGTCTACCGACTTCGGGTCTTGCTTCCATTCGGCGTATTTCTGGTCAATCAAATCGACATTCGCACGGGCGGAAATGGCGTGGCTCATGGGCAGGCTGTTTTCACTGGATCTTAGCTTCGGTAAACTGGAGTCGAACCCCTCTACTGGCTAGGGAAAAATCGCTAGAGCAATGGATATTTCAGAGACGTTCGGACTGCGCCACTTTTAATCTCTGCCAAAGAGTCCGCCATTCGATTCAACCTCCATTTAATGAAGGTTTTGCATCCTATCAAACAGGGTTGTTTCTATGACCGAACCCTGTCGACTTTCAGATACGTTTCCGGCGACAAATCAGCCACCTCAAATTCCGGCCTTGAGACGGCAGGCGCGAATCGTGTTCGCCATCAGCATGGCAATGGTCATACGCCCTACACCGCCAGGTACTGGGGTGATCGCCTCGCATTTGTCCTTCACGGCTTCGAAATCCACATCACCCACCAGCCGGGAACCCTTCGGAGCCGAGGCATCTTCAATGCGATTGATTCCCACATCGATAACCACGGCACCATCTTTGACATGCTCCGGTCCGATGAAATGGGGAATTCCGATCGCTGCGACGAGAATATCCGCCTCGCGAGTCACCGCCGCGAGATCTTTGGTCCGGGAATGAGCGACTGTCACCGTGGCGTTGCCTCCCTCTCCCTTCCCCATCATCAGCAGGGCGAGACTTTTGCCAACGAGCAGGCTTCGTCCGACGATGACCACATTGGCACCACTGGTTTCGATCCCGCTCTCGATCAGCATGCGTTGGCAGCCTGACGGTGTGCACGGGGCAAACCCAGTCGGATCGTCCATGGCAAGCTTGCCAAGGTTTACAGGGTGAAGACCATCCACGTCCTTGGCGGGGTCAATCCGGAGAATCACGGCATCTTCGTCGAGGTGTCCGGGAAGAGGCAGTTGAACGAGAATTCCGTGAATCGCTTCGTCCGCATTGAGCTCGGCAATCACTTCATGGAGCTTATCCTGCGGGGTGTCCTCCGGCAGCTCAATCTTCACAGAGTGCATGCCGAGTTCCTGGCACTTGCGCTCCTTGGAACCGACATAGGCTCTCGAGGCCGGGTCGTCTCCGACGAGAACCACAGCAAGACCCGGCAAATGCCCGGCGGCTTTGAGTTCCTCAAACGAAGTGAGACACTCAGCATAGACAGCTTCTGCGATCGGTTTGCCTTCAATCAGTTTCATGCGCGGGATTCAGGATGGTTTCAATTCTCTGGCGCTCGGATTCAAAGTCATCTTCCGAGAGATCAGATGCCACTTCGACGAGCGGTTCCAGATAGATATCTACGGTGGTAAAGGGTTTCGGCAATCGGAATTGATCCCAGCTGCGAAATTTCCAGTAAGAGCCGTATTCGATGCGCATCGGGAGAATTTTTGCATCGGTAAGTTGGGCCAGTTTGACCACTCCGGGACCCAATCGATAGCGGGGGCCCCTGGGCCCGTCCGGGACGATCAGGATGTCGAATCCCCTCTTGATCCAGTCTCTCAGTTCGACCAGAGCCGCAGCGCCCCGGCGGGATGATGACCCCCGCACTGCCGAGACTCCGAATTTGGCGACCGTCGCGGCAATGATCTCGCCATCCTTGCTCGGGCTGGTGAGGGTCGCACCCTTCCTGGTGCTCAGATACCGGCGATAAGCGGCCGGCGCCACGAAGATCCTGTTGTGCCAGACCGTCCAGATCATGGAATGCTCTGGCGGTGACTCGGATATGCCATCGGGATCGTGCAGTCGCCAACGGTAGGTCACCGAGAGCAGTCTCATCAGGCTCGCAACCGCCCAACCAATACGACGGGCCTTCGGAGTGAGGGCCGCCGGAGCATTCTTAGGTTGGCCGGAGTCAGCCATTAAAGCATTCCGGCATCCTTGAGCACTCCCGTAAGCTCAACCTGTCGGTCCAGCTTTTCGCGGTAGACTCCGGCTGCTTCCGCTTCGGGTTCGCATCGCGTTGACTCGTCCAGCGCGACCAGTCGCCCACAAAGTTCTTCGTAGCTGCCCTGGCCATCGGCATGAGCGGCCTGGATGGCGCCGCCTAGCCCGGCACCCTCGGCCGTGGCCAGTCCAACGACGGGAACTCCGAACACATCGGCGGAAATCTGACGCCAGATGCCGCTCTTGGATCCTCCGCCGGTGAGTCGAATTTCTCCGGGAGTGAGCCCCAGTTCATCAAAGCGGCGCAAGCCGTAGGCGAGTCCCAGGGTAGCGCCCTCCATGGCAGCGCGTGCCATGTGCGCAGGAGAACCGGTCGTGCCTCCGAGCCCGTGAATCACCCCGGTGCCGTTAGGGAGGTTCGGGGTGCGTTCGCCATTCAGGTAGGGCAGAAAACTGACTCCCTCGGAACCGGCGGGAACTGATGAAACCTGCTTCTCCAATTCTGCGTGATCCCAGCCAAACCAACCGCGAACCTGCTCGGTTACGACGGTCACGTTCATCGTGCAGACGAGAGGCAACCAGCGGTCGGTGCTGTCGCAAAACGCTGCGATCTCCCCGTTGGGATCAATGATCGGTTTCTCGGCACAGCCGTAGAGCGTGCCCGAAGTTCCAAAGCTCGCCGTGATCGTTCCGTCTGCGATATTCCCGGTCCCAATCGCACCCATCATGTTGTCACCGCCTCCGGCACTGACAATCACATCAGGACTGAGTCCCCATTCGCTGGCCAGCTCAGGAAGCAACGTTCCGTGAGGCACATTGGAAGATCCCAGCTCAGGAAGCATCTCCTGCACACGAGGATCCACGAAATTAATGAGATCACTTTCCCATTCCTTGGTGCGAATGTTAAGAATCCCCATGCCGGATGCGTCACCATATTCCATCCGCTTCACTCCGGTCAGGGCGAAGTTAATGTAGTCGTGGGGCAACAGGATGGCCGCCACCCTGGCAAAATTATCAGGTTCGTTCTGCTTCAACCAGAGCAGCTTGGGAATGGTGTACCCCGGCAGCATCGCATTGCCGGCTTTGGCAATTAGTCCGTCAACGCCACCGAACTCCGCCGCAAACTGATCGCACTGGTCCACAGTCGAGGTATCGCACCAGAGCTTGGCGGGACGGATCACTTCGTCATTTCCATCAAGAACAACCAGTCCGTGCTGTTGTCCGCTCACTCCGATACCACGAACTTCGGCACGACGGTCGCCCAACTGCTCGAGGCAGCTGGCCACCGTGTTCTTTACCGCATCGATCCAATCGGATGGTCGCTGTTCCAGGTGACCCGCCGGCAAACCGCTGATCAAGTCGTAGGGCTGACTCGCCTGGGCGACGATTTCACCGGTTTCAAAATCCAACACCACTGACTTCGTGCTCTGGGTGCCACTGTCGATTCCAATGTAGAACATGCGCTATCGCTACCGGTGATTCCCCTCTGGATCAAGCCTCGATGCACGGTTTCCGCGCTCCCGCAGGCTTGCATCGACCCACCAATTCGACGACACTCATTTTATTAGGAAAGCTAAACTAAATTCCCCGATCCCTATGACCCGCCGCGCTTGGATGGCCGGCGCAGCTCACCTGGTTCTCTGGCCGAAGTCCCGTGCTCTTGCCGAAAAAGAAAGGGACATGGTTCTATGGTCTCCGGGTTCCAGCCAATACGAGTCGGCCAGGAAGATCTTCAATACCGACGTCTCCCTTCGTCCCGGCCTCATCGCAGACTGTCGCAGCAACGACGGCGTTGTTGCTGCCATTCAGACCGCCAGGCAGGCAAACGTGCCCGTCACCGTAAAGTGCGGCGGCCACAGCTTCGTCGGGCACTCCCTCAATGATGATGGAATGGTGGTCGATCTCGGAAAAATGAATCGCATCAGCCAGGTTTCCGAGACTGGATCTGTCACAATCCAACCCGGGCAGAAACTTCAAGCGGTCTACGAAACCCTCCTTCCACAGGGCCACCTGCTGCCGGCTGGATCCTGCGCCGGCGTCGGAGTGGGAGGACTGACGCTGGGAGGCGGCTACGGGTTGTTTGCCAGGGAACACGGTCTCACCTGTGACCACCTGACCGGGGTCACCATGGTGAGTGGTAAGGGCGAGCTCATTGATTCAGATGACGATCCGGATCTCCTTTGGGCGTGTCGCGGCGGCGGCAACAGCAACTTCGGGGCTATTATTTCCATGCGGTTTCGAACCCAGCCGGCTCCACCTCTACTGAGCGCTCAGCGTTTCACTCACTCCCCGTCCTCGGTCGAGGCGAGCGTCGCAGCTGCCAAATCGTGGTTCGAGATGGCCGACGGGCTTCCGGGGCCAATCTTCAGCGCCTTTGTCATGAACGGCAAACGCATCACGGTGCTGCTCACTTCCACGCATGGCCCCACCGGCCCGGCGTTCTCAGCAGCGGCAACGCGTTTGAAACAAGCCGGCTTCTTGAGCAAGGGAGCTACCCGGAAGCCAACCGTTGAGGCAATCAAAACCTACTACGGCCGAACTGATCCCCTTCCCTTCCACAATTTCTCCGGAGGCTACTACCGCGGTTTTTCAGATGTGGCCGGCCCACTGGAAGCGATCACCGCCGAAGTACGTTCCCACTCCGGCCTGATCTATCAAATCAACACACTGGGCGGCCAAATCACCGCCGGCCCTGAGAGCGCTTATCCTCATCGTGCATGGCCCTATCTCGGTGAAGTGCAGGCCTATTGGAATCACGGTGACGATCGCCACCGTGGCGAGCTCATTGCCGCCGCCTCAAAGGTGCGGGAGTTTCTCACAGCCGGTGGAATCACGCGCCACTACCGAAACTACCCTTCACTCGACTTCCAGAACTGGGAGCAAAGTTACTTCGCGGAAACCTACGCGAGACTCCAAGAGCTCAAGAAACGATACGACCCCGAGAATCTCTTCCGGGGTCGTCAAAGTGTCAGGCTACCTTGAGCCTGCGAATGGAACAGGATTCTATCCCTTGGGAAGAAGTCCTTCTTTGAGCGCCTTGGCCACGGCACCGGTCATGGTGTTGACGTGCAGCTTGGAGTAGATGCCCCGGATATGCTTGTCCACGGTGTGGAAACTGAGATCGAGCTGATCGGCAATCTCTTTCTTGGTGAGACCTTCCACCATTTGCTCGAGCACTTCCTTTTCCCGCTCGGTCAGGCCGTAGTCACGACTCTGAGGAGCCAGGTCACTGAACATATCAAGCACACGGCGAGCGATCAGTGCGTTGATCGGGGCACCACCACCGAGAATCTCGCGGATCGCATCTGGGATTTCACCCATGCTGGACGTTTTCAGGAGATAACCGGAAGCACCGGCACAAATGGCGTTAAAGACCTTCTCGTTGTCGTCAAAGACAGAGAATACAAGAATTTCAATCTGCGGGAGAGCCGTCTTGATTCGGCGAATCCCCTCAATACCGCTCATACCGGGCAAGCCGATATCGAACAGCATCAGGTCAGGACGCTCCCCGGCGACGAGGGCCTCGATGGCCTCTTCACAACGCTCAAACTGGTGGACACACTTCATGTCCTTCTGGCGGTCCAGCACCCGTGCCACGGTGCGTCGGAGCGTTTCGTTATCTTCCACGACCCACACTTTGGTAGGTGCCTTTGGGGCGTCTTCGGTCTCGGCTTCCTCGCTCATGATGACAATTGTAAACAGTAACTTGGTAGGTTTGACGCGTTTTGCATCTGAATTTTCGCCCTGATCAAGGCATAGGGACACTCAAATTAACTCGAGTCCCCTCATTTAAAGCGCTGCGAACCTTGAGATTTGCTCCAATTGCCTGCGCTCTCATGCGAATGTTACGCAATCCGTTCCCTTCACGGAACTCCTGATCCAGGTTATTGAAGCCCTTCCCGTCGTCCTCAATCGACATTTCGAGGCGGTTTCTACGGCAATCGATCAGGATGGCCACATTCTCCGCTTCGGCGTGACGAACAATGTTGTTGAGGACCTCCTTATAGATCAGGAAAAGGTCTCGCTTGAACTCAAGGGGCAAGCGCATGTCGGTGCTCTCGCCACGCACTTCGAGGGTATACTCATGCGCCCGCAACAGCTTCGATGCAGTTTCGCGGAAACGGGTCAACATCTGCTGCCAGGTTTCTTCCCCTGGACGAATCAGCCAGACGATGTCACGCATCGATTCGATGGTCTTGTCTGCTGTGGATTTGATCTCCGTGAGTTCCTCAATCACGAGCTCAGGCTCGTCGGTTTCGGTTTTCCCCAGCTCGGCCAGCAGTGCGATACTACTCAAGTTGCTACCAATATCATCATGCAGGTCACTCGCAATTCGCTGCCGCAGGTCTTCGAGGTCCTTGCGCCGTTTCACCCGGCCGCGGGAAAGAGCAATCAGCACGAACCCTAAAATACCTGCCACACCACTTGCGACAACTGTGACACCCCTTGTCACCGTGCGATCCACTAGGTCAAGCCGTCGTGATTCCAGATCCAACCAACGGCGCACCAGGCTCGAGCGCTTGCTGATGTTGGAAAGCCATTCCTCGTTTGAAATCAGGTTACTGCGGCTGCTGAATCCGTCGACGAGGAACTCCGCAGCCCACTTCTCCGACCTCTCCTCGTGCAGCGCACTCACCGGTTTGCCCAGCGCAACATTCTCCGTTCCGGAAAATACAATCAGCTCAGACAGGTCGAACTTGATCTCAGAGGCCTTCTCCGAACCCTGCACGGTCACCCTGACATACCGCCCATAGGCATCCCGCGAAGTCAGGATAAGAGGATTTTCACCAATCCTGCTGATTTGTGAGGGATTGAATCGGCCGATGGTCTCCGCCGCTTTCATGTCCGGCGACTCTGATACCTGGACCTGCATCGGATAAGGAAACCTCACAGTCGGATCCGGGATCGCTGCCATTGAATCCGCAAGAATGATCTGAATTTCATCAACCTTGAGGCTCTCGCCCAGGTCCACCTGCACCCAACTCGATTTGGCGGGCTTTCTCGAACGTGCCCGAAAACCAAAAGTCGGGCTCTCCTCCAACCCTCGCGGTATACCTAACGTGGTAATACCGTCGCAAACGAATCTTCGAGCCCACTGATCCGGTCGGGAATCAAATTCATCCAGAGCCTTTACCGTCTTTCCAACGGCAAGATTTCTGCCCCCCTTCATCACCATCACCTCACTGAGGGCAAACACTTCCCGCTCATTCCCGGGTGCCCGCCACAGCCCCGTCGCAGAAATCCTGATGAAACGGCCGGTAAACCCGCCCACTTCGCGGAAGAACGGCCATCTCTGCACGGCACCAGGATCCTCAGATCGGCTCGCCACCATGGTTTCGTAGTTGCGAAATTCCTCTTCGTTGGAGATATCAACGCGGAAGCTTCGCGAGAAGCCGTAGCCAAACACCCGCTCATCTTCAAACTCACCCGTCACCGGAAACAATGCGATCGCATCAGGGGAGACCGCCTCTTCCATGTCTATCTGGATCCACTTCGGGCGCTTCTTTAAATCACCCGAATGATAACCAAACGCTGTTACCCTCTGGGTTTCCCGGGTGGCGGACGGCAACCGCTCAAGCTGCTCGATGATGCCGCTTTGTGCCTCCTCCAGATCCCGCAGATCCCGATTAAAGAGACGGGCCATCCGGTCGGCACTGGTCTGGCGAGGATTCACTACCGGATCAGCCAGGTCAGAAGGCAGGATCTCAGGCAGATCACGGGAAGAACCGCTTTGCCCGTCCACTTCGGGAAACGGCGAAAACTGAGCCCAAGCTACAGAGCTTCCGATGACCGAAATCACCAGCAGCAGGCCGGCCCTTCGGAACAGTCGAAAAATGATAGACTCTCGCTTCACCATAGAAAGCGCCACGGTATCACAGGAATTCCTGATCCACCAATGATCCTGAAACGCAAAAACGCCCTGAGGCATTTATCCCCAGGGCGTTCTTAAGAATGGTTGATCGATATTAGGCAGCAGCACCTTCAGCGGCTGCAGGCCCCTTATACTGGGCACTACCGAAACCGAGGATCGGGTAGAAGATCGGGGAGAGGAAAATCAGACCGAGGCCAAAGCCGGCACCCTTTCCGAAACTCTTAGCAAGATCAAACGCTGTGATGAAGCCGATCACCACATTCACCAGCGGGATGAACATGAGAACGATCCACCAAACCGGACGCCCGATGATCTCAAGTAAAACGATAATGTTATAGATGGGAACGATGGAGGCCCAACCAGGCTTGCCAGCCTTGGAGAAGATCTTCCACATCCCGATGATGATGACGACGAAGACGGCAAGGTAGATCAGCGACATGATTCCACCGGCTGCTGCGGCAGCTGCGGCTTCACCTCCCGACAGTTCAGGGTACTCGTTTTGAGCAAGAAAGAAGTTATACATAGCGGTTAAGTGTTGAGTTTAGCTCTTTAGATAGTGAGAGCTGATGAAAGGTTTATAGCATTCTGACTTCCGGCAATGGAAGAACGAAATCAACTTCGTCACATAACACTATAAAACCGCCTTTGCCGACTCTACATCCCTCGCAATCTGCCCCTTGAGGGCATCCACCCCGTCAAACTTCTGCTCGGGGCGTATAAACTGGACGAACTCGACTTCCAGTTCCTCTCCGTAGATTTCGTGCTCCAGTCCAAACAGGTGAACTTCGAGAATACGTTTCACCAGCCCTCCAGCAACAGTAGGTCGATACCCCAGGTTGGCGACGCCGTCCCACGAATCTCCTGCCCCGGTCGCCCGGACTGCATAGACCCCGGTAGGAGGCAACTGCTCCTGGTGAACTGTCAGGTTCGCCGTGGGAAAACCAATCGTCCGCCCCAGTTTCTGCCCCTCGATGACCGTTCCGAAAACCGTATAGCGCCGGCCCAGAAGCGAATTCGCGACATCAAAGTCTCCGGCCCCGATCGCCTCACGAATGCGCGTGCTGCTCACACGCATCCCGCCTGCCTCAACGGTTCCGACACCGGTCACCTCAAATCCATTCTCTTCTCCGAGTTTGCGCAGCAATTCAATATCGCCGGATCGTCCCTTACCAAACTGCCATTGCTCGCCAACGCAGATCCTGGCCACTCCATCGGGTGAGTTTTCAATCAAAGCCCTGACAAACTCCTCGCCGGTCTGCTCGGAGAATGCACGGTCGAAATTGACGATCAATACCGAGTCGACCTTCAGCATGCGTTCCAACAGGAACAACTTGTGCGCCGAGGCTGTCAGCAGTCGGGGCGCGTTGCGAGGCGACAGAACCTGGACCGGGTGTGGATCAAAGGTCACCACCACTGCCGAGCCACCTTCTTCTGCGGAGGCCAGCGCGGCGTCAATTACCGCCCGATGCCCCAGGTGAACCCCGTCAAACACACCAATAGCGAAGTGCAAGGGGCCCGGAAGACGCCTTAGATCAGCAATATCGTAAAGCACCTCCATGGGATTGATTTAGCCGTTACCCGGGCAAACCGTCAAGCTCCCCGCAAGCGGGAAACTTCAGGCAGAGAGAGCATCTTTGAAATGATGTCAGAACGCTCACCGTGTTTCAGTTCCTCGAAAGTCACGGTTCGCTCGAGGTCGAACTTTCCGGAACGGGTCCGGCGCAGAGCCTTGAGGAAAGCCCCGCAACCCAGTTCCTGCCCGATATCATGGGCGTAAGTCCTCACATAGAAGCCCTTGCTGCACTTGACCGTAAAGTCGACTGAAGGCAGCTCGATGCCGTCGATCCTGGATCCGAAGACATGGACAAAACGGGGATCGCGTTTCACCTCTTTCCCCTGGCGAGCCAGTTTATAGAGCGGCACCCCGTCCTTCTTGATGGCGGAGACCATCGGAGGCGTCTGGTAAAAGTCTCCCTTAAACTTGTCGAAGGCCTCCTTGATCTGCTCCTCCGAGAAATCAGGAACTTCCGCCTCTGTCTCCACTTCCCCTTCTGCGTCCTGGGTATTGGTCGTCTTTCCCAGTTCCAGGGTGCCAGTGTATTCCTTGTCCTCGGACATGAGAAGGTCCTGGATCTTGGTCGCCTTGCCAATCACGAGAATCAGCAAACCGGTCGCCATCGGGTCAAGCGTGCCACAATGCCCGATTTTCTTGGTATTGAGCGTTCTGCGCGCCACGGCAACAACGTCGTGGGATGTCATGTCCTGCCCCTTGTCGACAAGGAGCACTCCGTCTATGGACTCAGAGTTCATAATCTCGTATACCGGCGGCAGTCAATCCGGCCGGAAGCGCGAAAAGTATCCCTGACCGGCCAAATTGAAACCGGAAATTTTCGATTCCCGATTCAGCGTAACTCAGGCTCAGCAGGAGCGCCACCCGACGGGGAGGCCTCTTCCCCTCCAGACCCATTGCCACCACCTCCCGAGACATCGTAGCAGATCAAGCGCGAGCCCATCTCATTCTGATTCACAAAGAGGCGTCCGTTGCTGATTGCCGGAGGTGCCCACGTTTCCGGGGCATAAAACAAACGGGCCTTGGCCAGGATCTGGAACCCGTATGAATCAAGATCCATCCTCAGCAACGCTCCGTTTTCGCTGAGGCACAGGAAATTCCCGTCTACGTGAATTAAGTGAGCGTGGCCAAGACTGATCGGGATATCGCGGTCGTTCCACGAAATCGTGGTCTGATAGAAAGCTTCGTTCCAGAGCACGCGCCCGGTCGCCACATCCATCGCCAGCATAAGGCCTCCGTTTCCACCAAATCCATAAACGACACCCTCGTGGTAAATCGGGGTCTGGAACTGGCAACCAAACTCGGGGGAGGTCCAAAGGACCCGCGCTTTAAAATCGGGGCCATATTGAAGCATCACTCCGCCCATTCCATAGTCCTCGGTGAGAAAAATCCGGTTCGGCCCACATGGCACGGGCGTCGCGGCATTCACACTCGCAAAGTTGTTCGAGCGCCACGCAAAGGAATCGTAGACCTCACCAGTCTCAGGGTTCATACAGAGCAAGCCGCCATGGGGCGGCTTCACCATACCTCCCGCAAAAACAAAGAGGCAGTCCTGCCCGTTCACCTGACTGATGACGGGCGAGGCATAACTGCCGTTCCAAGCGTGATCAGTCTTCCAGATAACGGTTCCGTCGCTCTTGTTCAACGCGACCACACAGGCTTCATCGGCGCCCACGTGAACGATCAGTTTGTCTCCATAAATCAGCGGGCAGGAACCATAGCCAAAAAAGAAAGGTGACGGTCCAAACTCAGACTCGAGTTCCAGCTTCCATTTCACTTCGCCCGTTTCCAGTTCAAAACAGATCAAGTCACCGTCGTTTCCCAGGGTGTAGACCAACTTTGTCTCAGGATCGATCACCGGACTGGAGCGTGGAGTGTCAGTAATTCCGTAGCTCTGAGCCACATCCACGGCGTAAGAATGATCCCAGATCGTCTTGCCGGTGGCTGCGTCGAGGCAGCGAACCTCCTCGTTCTGGTCGACCTGGTGAATAAACACCAACTTGTCATCAACGATCACAGGACCGGAATGCCCTTTGCCGCGCTCCACCTCCCATAAAATCGGAGGCCCTGTTTCATCGAAATTGAAATTCAGTCCGGTCTCACTGCTGTGCAGATCCAGGTTCGACCCGAGAAAATGAGGCCAGTCTGCACCCCTGGCCACAACAGCCAAGGTCAGCGCGGTCACCAATAAAAAGAATCTCAACATCAACACAATGATAAGCCAGAACAGGGAAACCGGATTCATTTTTCTTGGAAAATACCCCGCGATCCGGCCACTCTACGCTCTATGAATCCCTCCCCCCTCTCCGGCAAGAAAGCCCTTATCACCGGTGCTTCCAGCGGCATCGGACGCGCCATTGCCCTGGCACTTGCCGAACACGGTGTTTCCACCGCTCTGCTCGCTCGCAGAAAGGAACGCCTCGAAGAAGTCGCCGATCAGGCATCTAAAACCGGAAGCCGGGCCTGTATTTTCGTTGTCGACCTTTCCGATCCCGCAGAAACCGGGACCGCCGTCTCCCGCGCTGCGGAAGAACTCGGTGGGATCGACATTCTCATCAACGCTGCCGGAGTCGCCCTCCAGGCCGGCCTGTCGAACGGCGAATTCGAAGATTGGAAAACCATGATGGATATCAACGTCCTCGGCCTCGCCAACGTCTCTCGTCACGCCTTGCCGCATTTCCCGGAATCAGGCGGCCACATCCTCAATTTGAGCAGCATGTCAGGCCACCGGGTCCCCGGCAAAGGCGGGTTCTATGCCGCCACCAAGTTCGCCGTTCGCGCCATGACCGAGGGGTTGAGACAGGAACTCCGCGCCGCCGGAAGCCTGACCCGGGTCAGCAGTATTTCGCCGGGCTTCGTCGACACGGAGCTTCTCGATATCTACTTTGCCAACGCTGACGACGGAACCAGCAAATACGACCGTATCGGCTACCCTCTCCTGAAACCCGAAGAGATCGCGGAACTAGTACTTCATCAACTGACGCTTCCGGCTACGGCTGAAGTCACCGACATCCTGGTGCGCCCTACCGCGCAGGCGACCTGATCAAAGCTTCACCGCCCGCGTCGCCGCGAACATGGGAAACCATCCGTGCAGACCGGTGCTTTCTGCATCCCAGTGATCTTCGTAGAAGCCGGTAATCGCGAGCCCGGCTCGGCACTGCCCACCTAGCTGAGCCTCCCAACTGTGGCTGTATTCCACGCTGAGTTGAGCTTCGAGCATCTCCGATAACAACTCGGCATTCGCGTGTTCCATGTCGGAATATGGAAGTTTGTGCTTCACGACCAGTTCGCCGGTCTCTTCGAGCACCTCGTGATCAAAGAGAAAGAATGCCGGATCCATAAACCCACACAGCAGGCGGCCTCCCTTCTTCAATACCCGGCTCGATTCCTGCCAGATTGGCTCTAGCTTTTCCGCAAACACATTTGAGACAGGATTGAAGATCAGATCAAACTCTTCGTCGCTCAACGCCGCCATGTCGGCCATGTCTCCCTGGATCGCCCTGATTTTCAGCCCATGTCGCTCGCAGGTTTCGACGTCCTTTTCCAACTGGACATCAGAAGCGTCATACGAAGTCACCTCAGCACCGGCAGCAGCGAAAATGGGTACTTGCTGCCCCCCGCCGCAGGCCAGCGCCAACACTTTCACCCCGGAAAGATCCGGATAGCTTGGGAACCAGTCCGGGGGCACCGCTTTGTTCGGTGTCAGGATCACGCTCCACTCACCCGCCCTGGCTTTTTCAAACACCTCGTCCGGATACGGCGTACTCCAACGGCAGCCCTCTTCGGACTGCAAGTTCCAGGCGTTGCGATTGTATTCGGCGATATTCATGGGGCGGAGCAATCATTACCTCAACTTCTCAGCGATGTCGTCCGCATATCCCGTCATTTCGAGAAAGGCCCTGCCTACCACCTTCTTCTCGTCAAAGCAATACACGTCACAAGCCCCTTCCCAATAGCTCACGCCTCCTGCTCCCGCCGACATCTCCTGTTCCGCCATGACCGGCCGCAGCTGCAAATGTCGCTGTTTACCGCTTTCCGGATCCAGCACCTTAATCTCCGGGGATGTCGGGTAAGTCGCACCGGTGACCTGACTGGTCCAGTCGCCGCCCTGGATCCAATCGTAGTCATCGAGCGTTAAGTGCGTCAGTTCACCCTCCTCACTGATCCACACCAGTTTTGAATAGGGAGAAAACTTTTCGCCCTCAGTTCGAAGCACATAGCCCATGATTTCGCGTCCGTCGTCAAACTGCAGGCACGCCCAATTCCAACCCGTCTGACTGCGGTCGAGTTGACTGCTCGAGATTTCATGATCCATCCAGGCAATACCCGTGACTTCAAACTCGTCCCCTCCAATGCTCAACCTTCCCAACGCCTTCAGCCTCGGGAACGTGATGTAGTAACTCGCCGCCGTCCCGTCAGGGCCTTTCTTTGAAATCCCATCTTCGCCAAAAATAACCGGACCTTTGGTTGGCTCTAACAGAAGATCCCATCCCGCATCCGCTCGAACTCCGCCAACGAGTCGCATTTGACTGCCCTCACGTTGAAGCGTCCAGCTACCGTTGCGCACATCCAGATCCCGGGTCGAAGCGAAAGCATCCCATCCCTCCCGGTTCAGCTTTTCTTCGTGGAGAAAAACACCTTTCTCAGGATCGCTGACTCCCATATGCGCCATGTAAATCTGGTCGGATCGAAACGCTCCTTCCGGTTCCGGTTCTCCGGGACGCTGTCCCAGCCGGAAAAACGTGGCCTGGAATCCAAATCTTCGGCCATCCCCTTCGAGGTGCCCGGTGATGTACCACCACTCGATCTTGAAATCAGGATGGCTGCCATGATCTCTCGGAAATGTGAGCTGAGTCCCTACATTCGGGATCGACCACTCCTCCGCCTGGCCCGCTCCGACCAGAAAGATGACCACCATCCATAATGTCAGCCAATACTTCATCCTCAATCCTCCTGATCTGACTTCACCTCAGCGTTACGATAGCCAACCACATAAGCGACCACCGCCGCAGCGATCAGGGTGACCATTGCCAGAACGATGAACATACTCCAGGGCACCCGATAGGTCAGCGTCCATCCGAAGCTTTGCGGATTGATCACATCAATCAGGATCCACCCCAGCACGAAGCTCATCGACAATCCACCGGCCAGGCCAACCACCGCGATTCCGAGCCCTTCGGTCATGGCGCCGGTTGCTATTTCCCTCCGTGTTGCCCCGAGCGACTTCAAGGTGGTGAGCTCTGCTTTTCTCTCAATCAACAATCCAGCCAGTGCCAGCCCCAATCCTGACACCGCAATCAAAACCGCAATTCCCTCCAGCGCGTAGGTCACGGCAAAAGTCTGGTGAAAAATACGGAGCGAATCTTCGCGCAATCGGGTGTTGGTCCTCACCTGCAACGATGGAAACTCAGCGCGAACGGACTCGGCAACGCGTTCCGCATCCTCTCCTTCACGGAGATATAGTGCCATCTGAGACACCTCATCATCACCGAACCATTCGCGGGTAAAACTCCGATGCACTACCAGCATACCGGCTTCGTTTCCGTAGTCGGCATAAACTCCGTTCACCCGGAGTTCCTTTACCCCAGCCGGAGTCGGCAACTCCAGGCTGTCCCCTTTGCCAACGAAGAAGCGTCGGCTGAAGGACTCGCTGATCCATGAAGGATAGCTCCCGTCCTCAGGGGCGAGCAGATTTCTCTCGCTGGTATCGGCCGGAGGATTCAGCCAGATCATTTTCAAGGTTCTCGACGGATCATCATTGTAGTCCGAAGCCCCAAGAACCGTCTCTTTCCCGTCGATCATGATGCGATATTGATTCAGCACATCAGCCCCCTCGACACCCGGCATAGCCTCGATTCTCCGCCAGGTATCCTTGGTAAGCGTTGAACGATTCTCCACGGACGAAGCGCCCCCGCCGGAAACATAGAGGTCAGCTTTCAGGATCTGCCCGATCCAGGCCGTCAAGGTGCTCTCGAAACTCGCTACGAGAATCCCCATCGCAGCTGACATGCCGATCGCCACCGCCAGCCCGGCTGCTGTCAGCAAGTGGCGACCCGCTGGCTGTGCCAGGTGACTCGCCGCATGATTCCGAAGCGCTCTACCTTTTTGTCCCAACCACTTCAAAAGCTTTGCCACCGGTCGAAACAAGGCACCGATGAGAATACTCCCTCCCACAACTACAAGCACGGAAGCAAGATACCCGCCCACCGGAACAATCGATCCGCTTCCGGATATCCAAGGCGGCAACATGGCACTGGCCCAGCCAGCCAGGACCAGAACGAATCCCAGCCAACGATTTCTCAAAAGAACCAGACCACCTCCGGGTGCCCCCTGGCGCATCATTTGAGCGGGCGGGGTCATCGCCGCATCCCTCGCCGGGACTAACACAGCTACCAAACTGGCCAGCACACCGAATCCCATCGAGAATGCGATCTCTCCCGGCTCGAGCCGAATTGCATTCGACGTGGTTTCGTAATAGAGCGTGTTTACGGTTCGGCCAATCGCTCCCACCATTCCCTGGGCAAGCCCGATTCCGATCATGACTCCAAGGACACTGCCGATCACTCCCGTCGCGAGCCCTTCCAACAACCAGGTTTTGCGGATCTCCGCCGGCGTCACGCCCAGCGATCGAAGCACCGCCATCTCCGCCCGCCGCTTGATCACCGCAGCTTCCATTGCCTGCATGATGAGGTAGGTGCCCACCAACAGCGCCAAACCGGAGAGGATCGTCAAATTGAGACGGAACGCAGCGCTCATTTGGGTGACCGAGTCTTTTCGTTGCGCAGGCGTCTCCAGCAACCAGTTGTTGGCCTCAGCGACTTCTGCCAATTTCGCCGCCGCTTTCTCCTCGATTCCCTTCCGGAACTCCCCGTTGGGAAAGCGCACTTCAATCCGGGAAACCCCCATCCTGCCGCTCATTTCCTGCAAGGCGGGAAGATCGACTAACAACAGGTTTTCAGGAATCGAAGGCAGGTTGGGATTCTCGGGCAGAATCCCTCCCATCTCGACCTCGATACGGCGATCCCCGAGAACCAGGGTAAATGTCTCTCCAGCAGCGATCTCCCGGGCATCCGAAAACGCCATTCCACTAAAAACAAGGTCTCCGCGTTCCAGGAAAGACGGACCCGAATCTTCCCCGCGGGCATTCGACTGCGGCGCGGCGACTCCCTGCGAGTAGTTCGCCGCATTTTGCATGGCAACGAGATCGAGCCCCATGACCCGGAGCACGGTCTCCTCACCACTGATAGTCCCCGACATTTCAACCACCGGGAAGAGCCCCAGCGGGATGCTTCCCAACTCTCGACGAAGGGTCCGTAGGGACTCGTTCGGGATGTCTCCCGCTTTCGGACGAATCAAGTAGTCGCTTTGACCTGTCAGCGACTCGGTGAACATCCCGAATCCTGACACAGCCGCTTTGTTTGCGAGCCGGATCGAGAGGAACACAGCAACTCCCAGGGCCACGATGAGCAACAGCACGGCAGTCAGCTTCCACTCGCGCGTCCAGTGCCTCCACACAATGCGCGACCAAAGCCAACCAGTGGCGTCACCTCTGTCCGGGGAACCGGTCATCTGACAATCACGCAGTGGCCTCCTCCAACAGAGCTCCGTCCCGCATTTCCACGACTCGACTGCAGATCCGGGTTACTTCGCGGCTGTGGGTCACCACCAGCATGGCAATTTCATAGTGATCACTGAGAGACTCGAGCAGATCGAGGATGGCTTCACCGGTCCTGGAATCGAGATTACCCGTCGGTTCGTCGGCGAGAATCAAGCGCGGACGGATCGTGAGCGCTCTCGCAATGGCAACCCTCTGCATTTCGCCCCCGCTGAGTTCGTGGGGAAACGCTGCTGAACGTGACTCGATCCCGACTTCCTCGATCAACTTGGTCACCCGTTCTTCCCGTTCCTTCGAGTCAACGCTCTGGAGCTGCAGCGGAAATTCGATGTTTTCTCGAACCGACAGGGTCGGCAGGAGGTGAAAAAACTGGAAGACCGTGCTCACTGTTTCGCGACGGAGGCGGCACCGCCCTTCCTCGTCGAGCTGGTCGAGCTGGACATCACCCACCTGGATGGAACCGCCGTCCGGGCGGTCAATTCCACCGATACAATTCAAGAGAGTGCTTTTCCCGGAGCCCGACGGCCCCATCAATGCGACCCTCTCCCCCCTCTCCAATTCCAGGGAAACCCCTTTCAGAACCGGAACAGAGCCATAGGATTTTGTGAGCCTCGATACTTGCAGCGCCTTCATTTTTCTTCACCGTATGGAGATTACGTCGACCGTTAACCGCAGGAACACCATTTCGCGCAGGAATCGCCGACCTCAACCCTTTCAAAACATCCATGCCCCGCTTTCCCATCCAGATGCCGCAACTTGGCGAGTCCATGGCTGAAGCCACGGTTCAGCAGATCCTGTTTTCCCCCGGAGACGAGGTCAAAGCGGACCAGGATCTTTTCGAAGTTGAAACTGACAAGGCAATGATGGAGGTGACCACTCCCTGCAGCGGCACCATTATCGATGTCGTGGCAAAAACCGGCGAAAGCTATGCCGTTGGCGCTACCCTCGCTCACATCGAAGCGACTGAGGAAGACGCCACCAAGGCAGGCCTGCTCAAGCCCAGTGATACCGGAGCCATTAAACCTGTCGAGGAAGACGCTGGTGGTGACGATACGGAAAACCTCCACTTTAAAGTCGACGAAGACGATGTGATCGATCACAACGCCGCCCCGTCCGTAAAACCAACCGTGGAAAGCGGCCTTCCCGTTCCGATTCGCTCCTCCGTCTACCTCAGCCCTCGTATGCGTCACCGCATGGACGAGCTGGGATTAAACTCCGCCGATCTGGCCGGCATTCCAGGCAGCGGAGCCGGCGGGCGCGTCACCGTTGAGGACTTTGAGAAGTTCATCAGCGAACTCGAAGAACACAAGATGACCGACGCTTCGCCCATGCGTATCGCCGTGGCCGACTCGATGAGGCGGAGCTGGACTCGCCCACTCGCTACGGTGACCGTTCCTATCACAATGGACTCCGTCCTCGCTCACCGGAAATCTCTGACCGAGAAGCCCGGCGTTACTCTTTACGCCATGCGTGCTCTCGCCATCGCGATTTCTGAAAATACGGCCGTGGCAGGACGCCTCATCGGTAACCGCATCGTCCACCCCAATGCCATCGATATCGGCTTTGCTGTGGAAGTCGAGGACGGCGTGCTGGTTCCAGTTATTCGTGAAGTGGATCAGAAAACACTCTCCGACATGCGTGAGCCCTACGAAGAGCTCGTCAAGCGGGGTCAGGAGCGCCGACTTCCGCCCGAAGCCACCGGCGCCGGCATTGCCACGGTGACCAATGTCGGGCCGTTTGGTATCACCGATGCAACACCCATTCCTCTTCCGGAGCAAAACCTGGTTCTCGGCCTCATGGCCGGACGGCCGACCCCGATCTGGGATAAGGAAAAAGAGGCGTTTGTGCCGAAGATCGAGAGCAAGTTCATCCTCAGCTTTGACCACCGCATTCTCGATGGTGGCGCCGCGGGCCGATTGCTTCAGCGCGTCGGGCAACTTCTCCAGGAACCTGAGCAATTGTGATCTAATCAAGCAGCGGGTTGATACACATCCCGTGAGAATTGATGCTCACGGGCCGGTCACTCAGACCGAGATCCAGCCGATCTTCGTCTGAATGAAAAGCCAGATGAACGTCCAAGCGGGCAGGCAAACAAACACTTCGACCACAGAGTGTATGCTATGAACGACACGCTCTGACCTCACCGGAGAGTTGTGCATCCGAATCTCTCCAAAATAGAATGACACGGTCGGAACCAGGAAGCACCAGATCGGGTCGCCAATCCAGCGAGAAATCGGAAGCCTACTTCCCTCAGGTGCGAGGCCGGTTGAGAGATACACAAAGGGCAACAATGCCACGTAGAGTATCGCTAGGTTGAACCACTTTCTCTTTGAACCCCTTTTCCTGTTGAGAGAATAATACAAGTAGCGCCACGCGTAGACGACGGAAGCAACGGTCAAAACACCAATCCACCTAAAACTGGACGCAATGTCTTGGGGCAGCAAAACAGGAACTAACAAGGAGAACGCCAACAAAGCTGACGAAATAAAAACAAATATATGGCGCCTCTCCAGAGCTTTGGACTCCGGATTGCCGAGCAGCAACTGCATTACTCTGTTCATTTCCGATTACTCGGCAGTTTACTTGAAGAGAAGCCATTTTAACACCCCCCCCAATTGAGGTATTAACACTTATCAGCCTCAAAAATCGAGGTAGCCTAGCCGAACTCACCACGGGAGACCTCAAAAGGCCGCCGGGCCACTGGCAGAACCGTAATTAGAAGACCTGAGGACAATGCTGTTGTCGCACCCGTGCACTGATGCTGGAGCACTGTTCCGCAATGGAACAAAATAGTTCGACTTCAGCGACCCGGCGGGAAAACAACCTGCTTCAAATTGGCTGATTTTCCAGTGATTCCTGAAAGGCCCCAATTTACTCGGAGGCGGGTTCTTCAGCCTTGTTTCTTCGGCCATCCTTCCCGGACGTCTCCATCAGCCAAACCGCAACAAATCCGACCGCGATGACAGCAACGGCCAGAAGGTTGTGGGGGCAGAGTTCCGGTAGATACCACTCATATCCAACCACCTTTTCCTTGGTCTTACCTGCAGCTTCAAAGGTCTGAATCACTTCGTCTTTCCATGGCCAAATAATCAGGAGGGATCCCGCTACAAAGCCCGTCAGCAAGGCCACCGCTTGATCGTGAAACTCACGGAACACCCAAGACAGGATACGACTCAGTGCCAATACTCCAATCACGGCACCTATTCCAACAGGGATCAAGATCCTCAGGGCAGAAAGGTCCCCACTCGACAGAAGTGAAACCGATTCGATCATAATCAGCGAATAGTTCCCCATCAAGAGCAGGACAAATGACCCTGACAAACCCGGAATGATCATGCTGGCCATTGCTACCACACCGCAGATCAAAAGATACCAGACCGCATCGTTCTCCGAGGCGGGCTTCAGTAATGCAACGGTCACTGCAGCCGCTGCTCCAATGAGGCACCCGACGATCGCACTGAGGCTCCAGCGTTTCACCTGCTTTCCGACAAAAATAATCGAGGCCAGGATCAGCCCAAAGAAAAAGGCCCATACCATCACAGCGTGATAATCGAAAAGATATCCCAAAAGTTTTGCTAGGCTCACAATGCTGACCACAACTCCTAACCCGAGCCACAGCAGAAACCAGAAGTCCACTTTTTCAGCAAAGGCTCGAAACTCCCTCTTTAAGAGGTGCTTCAACGCCTCAATCCCGAAGCCCGTGATGGCATTGATGAGGCGTTCATAGATTCCGGTGATGAAAGCCACGGTGCCGCCGGAGACACCCGGAATTACGTTGGCTGCACCCATGGCAGCGCCTTTGAGAAAAGTAGAAAGCGTTTCTTTCATCTCGAGGAGGATTCGACCTCAGCCCTTGAACTGGGCCTGCATCTCCTTCAAAACCCGCTTGATCGCCATCTTCTTCGCGGTGGACATGCGATCGATGAAAAGCTTCCCGAGAAGGTGATCTGTTTCATGCTGAATCGCCCGGGCAAAAAGACCGTCTGTCTCAATGACCAGTTTCTCTCCATCCAGTGTCGTCACCGTGGCCTTCACTTCAAAGGGACGAGTAATGTCACCTCGAAGATCAGGAAAAGAGAGGCATCCCTCCATATCCGTGTCCTTGGAGCCTAGCAGCTCGAGCTCCGGATTGATGAAAATCAACGGGCTGACTTCCTCCAGCGGTGTGTCCTCGCCGTTCACCCGAAGATAGCTGATGCATTCAGGATCGTGGGACACGTCGACGATAGCCAGCTGTATCGCTTCCCCCACCTGCTGAGCTGCCAGCCCGACGCCGTTGGCATCATACATCGTCTCCAACATATCGGAGGCAAGCTCCCGAATTTCGTCGGTAACTTCGGTAACGGGCGCACCGACTTTCCGGAGTACCGGATCGGGATAGAATACAATCTTGCGAATCATAGGGAAAACTACCGGCCTATCTTACCCCATCTTTCAGGCCGGCAATGAAAAACCTCACTCGTCGAGCAAAATGCGGAGCGGCAAATCGCTGATCTCCAGTCCCGCCTTGGTCGCGGCATCCCAGACTTCAACCATGAGTCCGAGGGGAGCCCCTTCGTCAGCCTTGAGCTCCAACTCACCTTCGCCGGACTGCTTGAATTCTATCAGCACAGCAGGCAGAGATTCCATCGGAACCACCCGCTCCCCCAGCGAAACCTGCCCGTCCTTGCTGAGAGAAAGGGCCACCCGGTCGGTGACCTCTCCTTCCGCCGCCATCTCGGAGGACTTCGGAAGGTTCACCTTCACCAGCGACTCCTTCTTCTTGAAGGTCGTCGTGACGATGAAAAAGATGAGCAGGATCGCGAGAATGTCGATCAGGGTAATGATCGGCACCGTCGGTTTGGCTCGTTTCTTCTGGTAAATATTCACGAGAGAAAGTCGCTTTCTTCCACTTCACGCCCGGTCTGCTCGATCGCTTCGACAAGCGATTCATCAGGAGTCGACATGGCAACCTCGGCGTTAGCCGCCTCAACGTCATACATGGCCGGTCCGCCATGCTTGTAAAACTCAGTCAACAGGTGACCGGCAATCACCTCGATGCGAGCTGCGGCACGCTCGAGACGACGGGTAAAGAAGGAGTGCAGGATCACTGTAATCACCGCCACAACCAGTCCGGCGATCGTCGTATTCAAAGCGACCGAGATCCCGGCAGCGATCTGGGAAGGATCGGTCACATCGCCTCCGGAGGCACCGAGGGTGGCAAACACGCTGACCAGTCCACTGACAGTTCCGAGAAGCCCGAGGAGCGGTGCAATGGTGATGACCACCTCCAGCACACCCATGCCTTTCTCGAGGTTCACCATCTGTTCCTTGGCTGTGGCTTCGACCGCTTCAGCAGCAGAATCACGCGTCTCGAAATCCGGGGAGAGAGCCACCCTGCCAATGCGGCCGATCGGGCTGTCGCTGGCACGAAGTGTTTCGAGAAGGCGGGAGGCCTGACCGTTTTCAAAGATCTCGTCGCAGCGATGAAGCATCGTGCGCAAGTCCACCGGGATCACCGACGACCACTTCAAGGTCAAAGCCCGGTGAATACTCACGGCTATCCCCAGGAAAGAACATGCGGCGATGAACGCCATGAACACCCCTCCTGAGATTAGAAAATTCCACACCTGTTCGTTCGCACTCGGTTCCGGCATAGTAATCGGTTAGTAGATAATAAAATCGTAGTCGAGATCGAGACCTCCGATACCGAGGATCTCCTCCACCTCCTTGGGCATAGGCGGTATATTGGCATCAATAACCGCCTGCAGCGAGAACTCAACCATGAGCGTGTTGGCTTCGTTCTTCACCACCCGCAAATCGTGCACCTTGCCGTATTTGTCGACACGCATTTCCAGCTTCAACACCCCCCAGGTCACGTTGCCCTTGTTCCTGCCGAGATAGCGGTACCACATCTTCCCAATCGCATCGTGGACCTGCTTCTTATATTTGCCGACTGGTGTCTCCTCGGCATCGACCGCATTCTCGCCGATGTTACTCACCGTTCCATTGCTCCGGCTCTGAAGCCGCTCACGATTGTAGCCTTCGGCAAAAATACCGGCATCGGCAGTTTCGGCCATTTCCTGGATTTGTTCCTGGCTAGTCTCTGATTCTGACTCGGATTCAATCTCGCCTTCGTTCCCCACTTTCCCTGAAGCCATCACCTTCTCCTGGTCAGGATCAGCCTTGGTGCCAATCTCGGCTTCCTCTTCGCTTTCGGCGGCAAACTGATCTACACCTTCCTCGAACATCTTTCGGACAGAAGCGTCCGGATCGCCGTTGGGATCCACAAATGTGTTCTGCATGGTTTCCTCAACATTGTCAGACACCTCGATCGACCCGTCGGGGCGCGTCGTCCTGTCGGCAATCTCCCCAACCGGTTCTTCCTCGGCACCTTCGGCATTCTCTGCATCCTCGCCGCCCTGCGACTCCGGATTGGGAAGGTCTTCCCCTTCCACCTCGGCGCTGAAACCGGCATCCGCCGGCATTGCCTCGGAAATCTGGGCCTGCGTGGCCTGGGAAGGGGCAGAAGCCATCGAAGCCGGCTGGCTGATTTCCCCGTCGGTGTATTCGCGGGTCTCCAGCTCAAACACATCAAACCGGTCGTCACCTGCAAGGGTTGGCCCGTAGCGCTGGGGCTGATTCGGATCCGGAGCCAGCTCACTCGCCGCCGTGGTATTGCGGTCGGACTCAAATACCGCATTCTCCGGAGCTTCCGCCTCGGGGCGATTCGTGTCCGTGCTCATGAACGGACGGCTCAAGACCGGGTCCGGTTCAGGTTCGGGTTCCGGAATTGGAGGTTCAACTTCGAGCCGCTCCATCAGTTCACTGATATCGATGACGACTTCCTTGGGCCCTTTCTCCGGTTGCGGAGGATTCAGACTGGCCGAGCCAACACTGCCGGTGCTCAGGAGCAGAAACACGACCACGAGAAGAAGCACGTGAGCGATCAGTGCCCCGGAAACGCTGGCAAAAAATTTCTGCTGCTCTGACATGCCTGCTCGAGTTCAACTAAAGCGTTTTTCGTGCGAAATGAAAGAGGTATTGCTGGGCGTAGCCAGCGTTCCTACCGAAGTATTTTACGGCCCATGCCTGCAATCGGTCCCCCTTTAAACGCTTGCGATAGTGTTCTCTTAGAATTCGCTCAATCCACACATCGATCGGGAAAGCCCCCCACCGCCCGGTTCCGAACAGGAGGGCACAATTTGCGATTTTCTCCCCGACACCGTGAAGCCGGGTCAACTCGGCTCTCGCATCGCCCTCAGAGAGCTCATTCTCCACGGCGGACAGATCAATTTCGCCGGCAGCGATCGCCTTCGCCGCCAGGTCCAGCGATTTGGCCCGGTAACCAAGCGCACATTTTCTCAGATTGTCCTCCCCGACCGACTGCATTACCTTCGGTGACGGATAGGTGTAAAAACTTTTCCCATCCATCTGATATTCAATACCATAGCTCGATCTAATACTGAGCGATATCGCCCGAATATGAGCCACTTGCTTTAGTGAAGAGGTGATAAACGTCGCGAGGCACTCCCACAGTGGCTGCCTCGCCAATCGAATCCCGGGGCAATAGGCCATTGCCTCCGCCAACACCTCGTCGTCACGGGGGAAGGAGTCGTGAATCGCCGCCAAATCCTGGTCCAAACCAAAATACCGAATCACCTCGCCCACATCAGGCCCATCCAGGACAACCTCATCCGCCCCGGTTTGAGCAATCCATGAAGGCGGAGCACTACCGATACATCCTGCGAAACCGTCAATTCCTTCGCGCCGCAGCGGTTCCCAATGGAACAACTGGCCGGACTTCAGAGTATCAGCGAGGGAAAACGGATGCTCTAACTGAAACGATTCCATACCGGGGAGGCTCAACCACCGCAAAGACTCTCAGTAGAGACGCCGGAAAGATCTCTAGTTAACAAAGAAACCGAGACTACCCAGTTCGGCGGCAAGATCAACATGATTGACCACCACTTCTTCAGGGACATTCAGCACGGCTGGAGAGAAGTTCAGGATGGCCTGGACTCCCGAGTTTACGAGGGTCTCAGCCACTTCCTGCCCGGCGGACTCGGGCACAGCCACGATTCCAACGCGGACGGCATGCTCCTTCACATACTCACCCAGGGTCGAAACATGGTGTACCGGCACGCCCATCTCTTCGGTCGGGCCCTTCACGTTAGCCGGCTCAGCGTCAAAAGCGGCAATGATCTCAAATCCCTCCTTTCGGAAGCCGCCGTAGCGAATCAGCGCAGCTCCCAGGTTACCCACACCAACTAGGACCACCGGCTGGAGCATTGAGAGCCCCATCACTCCGGAAATCGCGGCAGAAAGTGTCTCGACACTGTAGCCAAGGCCCCGGGTTCCAAACTGCCCCACGTAACCGAGATCCTTGCGCAACTGGGTCGATTTCACGCCAGCAGCAGTCGCCAGATCGTCAGACGAAACAGTATCCACCCCCTGCTCCAGGAACTTCTGAAGACAGCGTTGGTATAGAGAAAGCCGGTAAACCGTGCGCTTGGGTATGTCGATCTTTTCCACTAGTTAAGGAGGATTAGTAAATGGTATGCCCAAATCACTATGAAGTCACAGTCTTTATGACGCGTGGAGATGCCATTCAATTAATAGAAAATCAGTAAATTTTTGCCGATCGGAGTGACATTCCCGCCACCAGGGAGCCGCCTACAGGTCCTGCCCCTTCAGCTCCCCCTCCGCAACTGTCGTGCCAGTCACGACAACCCGCTCCAACTTGGCCCCCGCAGCAACCCGGGCGCCTTCCCAGATAATACTCTCGGTGATCTGCGAGCCGGCCCCGATGACAGCACCGTCTCCGATCACAGAAACGTGATCAATTTCCGCGGAATCAGCGACCTCAGCGGAGTTTGAGATCCTGGATAGACTGCCTGGAGGAGCATATGCGGGAAATCCATTCTCTACCAGGGCCAGCGCATCGAGGTAAGACTCGCGTTCTCCCAAATCACTCCACGAGCCCCCATCCGCGAGGACCCCGCCGATCTTCTTACCCTGGCGAATCGCTTCCAGGAAGCAGAGCACCACAGACTCAATCTTTCCGGGACGGATGAAGTGCAGGAATTCGGGAGAAACAAAATAGATCCCCGTAAACTGGTAACGTCTCTCCCAATCCGGCCGCAACTGGCCGCGCAAGTCCACCACTTCTCCGCTGGTTTCGTCGAAGCCAACGCGCAGTTCGTCGCCCTCCGTTCTCAAGACGAGCGTTGCGAGATTGCCCGAATTGCAATGATGCTCCCATGCCGATCTGAGTGGCAGGTCAGTCAGGATATCGCCATTATAGACCACGAAGGACTCATCTTCCGGAAGCCAGTCGCGGATGTTATCAATTCCACCGGCTGTATCCAGCAGGACCGGTTCATGCCGAAAGCTGAGCGGGCGATCTCGATAGATGCCGCCGGGGAAAGCGTTGTCATAGGCTTCCGCGCAGTGGTGAGTGTTCACCATGAACTCCTCGACCTCGAGGTCGGCAATCAGGTGGTCGAATCCAAAACTGATCAGTGGTTGGTTCCAGATCGGCACCAGCGGTTTCGGCAGAGACTGCGTGAGCGGTCGTAACCTGGTGCCCAGCCCTGCGCCGAGAATGAATGCCTTGCGTGCGGATGACATGACGCGGGCAAGGTCCCCGCTTTTTCCATGGATTCAACCCTGTTTGGTCGGACATCCAACCCTGTTTGATCCGCCCGGCGTCAGATTCCTGTGACGTTCACGCGGGTTTTAGGTATTTGCAGGAAAACAGAATCTGTTTCACCTTTCCCAATGGCCTACAACATCAACGGCGAACACATCGGAGACGAGGTCTTCGAAGACGAATTCGAGTCCATCAAAGATCACTACGAAAGCATCGGCGAGACCGTTTGCTGCGATCGCGATGAGGAAATCCGCAAGCTTTCCCTCGAGAACGTCATCAGCCGCACTCTTCTCGAACAGGAATCCATTTCCCGTTACGGCGAAGTTGAAGAATCTGCTGTTGAGGCCCGCTTCAAAGAAGTCATCGCCGAGCATGGGGGTGAACAGAATTTTTACGACAACACCGGCTTCAACGCCGGCGACGTATCCGTCATTAAGCGCAAGCTCAAGAGCAGCCTCATGATCGACAAGCTCCTCGAAGACGAACTCGGCGAGGAAGTAGTTCCTACCGACGAAGATCTCGAGGCTTACTACCAGGAGAATATCGAATCCTACATGTCGGAGGAGCAGGTTCGGGTCAGCCAGATTTTCATTGAGCCCTCCAGTCAAGACGCTGCCAAGGAAGCCTACATCGCCCTGCGAGGCGTTCGCCAGGAACTGCTCGACGGCAAAGACTTCGACGAAGCCGCCCGCGAGCACGGCTCCGAAGAGGACCGCGAGATTGATCTGGGATTCATGCGCCAGGGCGAAACCATGCCGGAGGTCGAAGCTATCACCTTCTCCATGAACATCGGTGAAATCAGCCCCATCGTAGCAACTCACTACGGCTTTCACCTATTCAAGGTCACCGACCGAAAGAATCCGGAACCGGTTCCCCGCTCTGAAATTGAAGGTCTTGCTGAGAGGTATGTCGCCGAGCACAAGGCCAAAGCCATCGACGAATACATCAACGGGCTGAAAGAGAAAGGCACCGTCGAAGAAGTCGCGGAGGCCGGATAAGGGTTCAAATCACAGCGCCGCCGCGATAATCCTCTGCCCGTCTGCCAACGCGGCATAAAGAACGTCAGCGGTTCGCTCAATGAGCGTGCTGCCAGGATTCTGGCGAAAGACCAGTTGAAGGTCCTTCTCACCGTACCGAATCGTCAGGTACCTGGCGACGTCTGCAATTTCATTATCACGCATTCCTGAGAGAACAAACTTCTCGCCCGCCATCGGTCCCTCCGGGACGATGATCCCCTCGCGCATGAGGCGGGCGGTTGCTTCAACCCCTCCCATCGAATCGGGAATGACGTGGGCGACACCAAAGGCAGCCAGAGCTTCAGACAATTGGGCGACATTTTTCGCGTTCTGCATGGAAGCAGCCTGCTGTGCTGATTCGCGAAGATTCCCGATCACAGGCAAAGCAATAGCCACAATAATGCCGATGGCGACGATCACGATCAGCGCCTCGACGAGGCTGAGACCTCTCGAAAAATGCGGTTTCGGGGAATTGTTCTCCATCGGAAGAAAGTCAGGAAAAATACCAGAACATTCTTGATATTATGGATCTCTTAACTATTCTCTAATTGCTGAGAAATTCAATACTTCCTAGTTTATTATAATTCTCAGAATTTACAATCCTCTAAACTGCTTGTTTGAGACGCCTTTGACCACTCTCCGACAGCTTGCTGCCATTGTCTGTGTTCCCCTCGCCTCGGGAGCGGTGTCCTTCTCGTCTCTAATCGCTCAGGAGGATCCCCAGCTGACACGGATCCGATTCACTACTCTTTCGAAGGCAACCCCGTCCGGTCTTCGCTCAGACTATGTTCGCGACATGGTCGAGGATGCCAAAGGCTCAATCTGGCTCGCCACCGATCAGGGGCTCAGCGAATTCAATGGATGGGAAACCACCCATTACACGACCTACTCGAAAGGCGGCGCTGCACTAAGCAGCAACCAGCTCACCGCCGTTGCCACCTCTCGAAAGTTTCTCGGCCCTGTCTGGATCGGCACAGCCAACAACGGGCTCATTCGATTCGATCAGCAGAGAGGCAAGGCCACCTGGGTTCTCAAGGGGGGCGGAAATGCCGGTGCTCTTCTCAGCGATTCAATCACCGATCTCGCAATCTCCGAAGACAAGTTCCTCTGGATCGGCACCGATGCCGGCCTGAACGTGTTGAACCTTGCCACCGGCAGCATTGTTGTTTCCCAGGGCCCCCTCGCCGATAAGCCTATTAAATTTATCTCCAGCCGAAACGGCACCGACGTCTGGGTTGGCACGAAATCGGGTGAACTCTACAAGTGGAACCATAGTTCCGACGGGTTTGAGAAGTTCTGGTCAACCTCGGTCCCAGTAACCTGCGTCGTTATCGATCACTCGAACACACTCTGGATCGGCACCGCCGGGCTCGGTCTCTATACCTACTCACCGGACGAATCGAACGTCCCCACCCGTCTCAACTTCAGCGGGAAAGATATCACCTCTCTCTTTATCGATTCCAAAACGGGGCTCTGGGTCGGCACCCAGAAAGGACTCGCCATGTATGACCGGGACAATGATGACTTTTCCTGGTTCATTCATAACCCCCGCTATCACGAAAGCCTCTGCGATGACCAGGTCACCGGGATCTTCGAGGACGGCTCCGAAGTGCTCTGGATTTCAACAGCCGGAGGTGGCACCAGCCGTTTTGGCCTCGACCGTCACTGGTTCTCACACATTCGCTACAACTCACACTCTGTCGAAGGACTGCCCCACCCCGCTGTCCGCTCAATGTTCAGCAACCGGGACGAAACGGTCATGATCGGCACCGACGAAGGGCTCGCCTGCTGGAACTCAGCGATCGGACAGTTCAAAGAGCGCCCTGTCATTCCCCATGTCGGCACCAAGAGTGTTTCCCATATTCAGCGCGACTCCAGCGACTATCTTTGGATATCAACTCGTGGAGAGGGCTTGATTCGTCATCATCCTGACAAAGGCACCGACTACTTTTACCACGAAGCCGGTAACGAAAAATCGATCGGGCACAACAACATTGCTCTCACCCTGACGACTGACGAGGGCATTACCTACATCGGGACACTCGGAGCAGGGCTGTGGGTCTACGAGGACAAGGGCGACAGGTTTTCCCGAGTCATGGAGTCCGGTCCCATGGCGATGAACTTTGTCACTTCGCTGGCAATGGACTCCAAAGGCTACCTGTGGGTTGCCTCACAGACGGATCTCTTCCTGCTGCCGCCGGGTGAGGAAAAGCTCCAACTCTTCAGCGATGTCTTTCCGCAGGCCGAACCGCTCACTTCCCGCCTCGTCGCGACGGTCCTACCCGACTCCAACGGCATCGTCTGGCTCGGTACTCGCAACACCGGCCTGGACCGATTCAACGCCACCACCGGGGAAATCATCAACTACAGCGCTGCCTACAATGGCCTCCCTGATGACGAAATTAAGAGTCTCATCAAAGACGAACTCGGCTTCCTATGGGTCATCACGCGCAACGGGGTGGCCCGGCTCGACGCGATGCAGAACAGTTTTCGCATCTTTGCCGTTCAAGACGGTTTGCAAAGCGACGGCTTCGACCACGAAGCGGTGACTCGCTCGACCAACGGTTTGCTCTTCATCGGTGGAAAGAACGGATTCAATATTATTGATCCTGAAAATCTCCCTCGTCGCCTTCTCACTCCTTCGGCCTTCCTCACCGGCCTCGAATACATGGGCGACACGGTGAAACCCAGGGAAGGCGGAATTCTCGAAAAGAACATCGCAGCTACCAGCGAAGTCCGCATCCCGTTTGACGAACGGAATCGCTTTGCCCTGACCTTCGGTATCGCAGACAAACGTTATCCGAACGGTGTCTACTACCGCTACATGCTGCAGAACTACGAATCTGACTGGCAAAACACTAAGGAAGATCGCCGGGCTGCCTACACCTCCGTTCCGGCCGGCTCCTACACCTTCATGGTTCAAAGCTCACTCGACGGTCGTGAATGGCCCGCCGAAGCCACCAAGGTCGACATCATTATCACTCCTCCGTGGTGGGCATCATGGTGGTTCCGTATCCTGGCCGTATCTCTCGCCATCGTCGGAACCGTGGCCCTGACCAAGTTTGTAATTCACTCTCGTGTTAAGCAGATGCGCCGACGTGAGCAGAAACTGACCGCACAGCGCGACAAGGCCGAAGCGGAACTCGCCCGACAGATCCAGAACCGGATGCTTATCGAGCGAACGACCAAGGAACTGCAGAACGAGGTCAGTGAGGACCAGATTCTGGATGAGCCACTCGAAGGCATCACCGCCCAGTTCGGAGCCACCCACTGTATCGTCCACCGTCTCGTCACCACGGTGAGAGATAACGCCGAGGTCAGCATCTCTCTCAAGCGAATCGGCTACTACGGCAAATCCAGCCTTTGCGTTAATGACAAGGTTCCGGGCCTGTCGCTCGAAGACGAGCTCGTTCAGAAAGCTCTCAAGTCTCAATCTGTCGTTTCTATTTCGGCGGCTGAAGATGTTCCTGAAGCTATGCGTGCCCCCTTTGGAGATGATGCAGAAATTACCCTGTTGTCCTCCAACACCCGCTTCCTCGACGAAGCCAATGGCATTGTTACTCTCTTGCGGGTGGCTGATCCAACTCCGTGGACCAAGGAGGACAACAAGCTGCTCGATGCCCTCACCGGTCAATTCGGTATCGCCATCGCCCAGCTCGACACGGCGGCGACAGAAAACCGCTATCGCAAACATCTCGAAGAAGCGCGCCACGGAGCCGAAGTCGCCAACCGGGCCAAGAGCGATTTCCTCGCCAAGATGACCCACGAGCTGCGCACGCCGCTCAATGCAATCATTGGTTTCTCCGAAATCCTCGGCGAAGACAAGTCTCTCAATCCCCGTCAGCGCGAGACCCTTGATATCATCAACAACAGCGGTGAGCACCTTCTTGATGTGATCAACGAGATCCTCGACCTCTCCAAGATTGAGGCCGGCAAAATGGAGAAGAACGATGAGACCTTCGAGTTCGTCCCCATGCTGAAATCAGTCTACGAGATGCTGGCGATGAAAGCCGAATCAAAGCGTATCGGATTCCACTTTTCCGCCCAGAGCAGCATGCCGGGCGAAGTCACGACAGACCGCAGCAAGCTGCGCCAGATCCTGATCAACCTCATCGGAAACGCGATCAAGTTTACGGCCCAGGGAGCCGTCAGCCTCTCGGTTAAAGCGGTCGCGGTCTCCCGCCCCACTGAAGTGGACCACCGTATGCGTCGCAAAGTCCGCATCGAATTCGAGGTTCGTGACACCGGACGCGGGATCACCGAAGAGGAAATCCCCAAACTCTTTGAACGCTACACCCAGACAGAAACCGGACGCCGCTCATCCGAGGGAACCGGACTTGGCCTCCCCATCGCTCGCAACTTCATCCAGCTTCTGGGAGGTGATGTGAAGGTTGAATCTATCTTTGGAGAAGGCACCACGTTCCGCTTTCACATCGAATGCGATGAACTCGCCCCCGCTCAGGCGGCCGAAACTGAACTTAGCACTGCCCTCGACGAAACCACAGCTCAACGCATCGTTGGATTCGAGGCGCCCGAGGAGGAAATTCGCATCCTCATTGCCGAGGATCAGCCGACCAACCGACTACTCCTCAAGAAGATCCTCGGCAAGGCCGGCTTTACCCTCGCCGAAGCCGAAAACGGTCAGGAAGCGATTGAGAAATGGACCGAATGGAATCCTCACCTCATCCTCATGGACGAGGACATGCCGGTGAAGAAAGGCAGCGAAGCCACCCGGGAGATCAAGTCACTGGCGGACAGCGCCAACGATCCGGTCATCGTCTCTCTGACTGCCTATGCTCTCGAGCAGGCCAGACTCCTCGCCATGGAGGCCGGTTGTTCGGACTTCGTCGCCAAACCGTTCCGTTCCCACGAGCTCTTTTCGGTGATCTCGAAACACCTCGGCGTCAGCTACGTCTTCAACGACGCCGCCTAGGCCCCGGGCAGTGTGACCCGTGGATCCTTGCCGACCACATCATACTGGCCCGCCACTTTCTCCTTGATGCAGGGGGTGCTGGCTTCCACCCAGGCTGCAAAATGATCACTGCCCTTGTGTTCCAGGAACGCCTCGCGGCTCGTGTAAAGTTCGTAGATAGCGAAGCGGGAACCGTCTTCCACGTGACGTGACCATTCCCAGGTCAGGCAACCGGCTTCGGTGCGACTGTGATTCGCATTCCCCTCCAGGGCCTCGATGAGTTCCTCTTCTTTTCCGGCAACAGCTTCGATGGTGACAACGACGGCAAACATGGCGCCACCATCCCGATATATCCGGGAGCAGCAAGGACAGGTTTGTGTCCTTGTGGCACAAAAAAGGGCGACCGGATCGGTCGCCCTTTGAAATTGATCTGGGTCCGATTGCACTAGAAGGACTAGAAGCCCATTCCGGGAGGCAACCCAAGCCCTGCGGTCAGCTTGCCCATCTCGGCCTGGCTTTCCGCCTTGCCCTGCTCGATGGCCTGCTTAACGCCGGTAAGAACGAGGTCTTCCAGCATTTCAACGTCATCAGGATCAACCACGGCAGGGTCAATCTTGATAGAAACCACATCGCCGGCGCCGTTTGCAACGACGGTCACCTTACCTCCACCGACGCTGGATTCGAATTCCTTCTCGGCCAGCTCAGCCTGCATTTCGCCCATCTTCTTCTGCATCTGCTGGGCTTGTTTCATCATCTTTGCGATGTTCATAAGTCGTATTGTTAGGATTTAAGATTTAATAACCCTGGCTTCAAAAGCGGACAGGGCCTCTTTGATCAGCGGATCGTCTTTAAAATTTTCTTCCGGCTCGGGTTCAGGAGCCGCAGGTTCCGGTTCCGGCTCGGGAGCAGCCTGCTCCACCGGTGCCGCCGCCTCCGCAGGAGGCGCCTCTTCCTCCTCATCTTCAATCTCCAGTTCGGCAGCCTGGAGATCGTCGCGAACGTCGATCGTCAGGTTGATGTGGCCACCCGCGTACTTGGCAACGCATTGCTGGATATCATCCTCGTAACGACTGAGAGAGTCACGAAAGAATGCCTGAGCCCGAGCGAAGCCGATCACAAAATCAGCTCCTTCGTGGCTCACGAACTGCGCCGCACTCAACCAGGTATCAAAGAGCGGCTTTTCTTCGATCAAAGCGGCTCTCGCAGCATTCCAGAGTACTTCGCCGGAGAGCGGTTCACCGGGAGATGCTGCGGCAGGAACCGCCGGCTCGGGTTCCGGGGATGGCGCTTCCGGTGCGGGAGCTACAGGAGTTGCAGCCTCGGGCTGAGGGGCAGACGTCTCAGGGATCGTCGCCGTTTTTTCGATCACGGCGGGCTGAACGGTCTCGGCCACAGGTGCCTGCGCACGTGCGGTTGATACGGGCGCTGCCGGGAGGTCTCCTGCGGCGCTTGCCGCCGTTGAGATCAATGAGATGACATCATCGATAGATGCCTCCTCCATGGCCTGGATGGATTTGATAACACCAATCTCGAAATGGAGTTTCTTGTTCGGAGCCCACTTCATCCTGGCATCCGTCTCCGCCAGGAGATCAATCACTTTGAGCAATCGTTGCGTGTCGACATTCTCCGCCTGACCTTTCACAGCCTCACGAATTTCAGCTGACATCTCGCCGGTGTCTCCGTTTGGGTCCACTTTGGTCACCAGGACACCCCGAAAGTGCCCAATCAGATCCCCCAACAGCTTGGATAGATCTTTCCCTCCTTCGCTGTGAGCATGAATTGTCTCGAGCGCACCGGAGCTGTCCCGGTTCAGGATCTGCCCCGCCAGCTCTGCAATAGCTTCGCCGGAGTTAAACCCGAAGATCTCGAGCACGTTGGCTTCCTCGATCTTATTCCCGCAGAAAGCGACCAACTGATCCAGCATGGATTGAGCATCCCGCATGCCGCCCTCAGCACCCTTGGCAATCGCAAATGCGGCCGCTTCCGAAATCTCGATCCCCTCTTCCGTGGAAATAAACTGGAGATGCTTGGCAATAACATCGGTCGGAATCCGGCGCAGATCAAAACGCTGGCACCGACTGATAATTGTCGGGAGAATCTTCTGTGGCTCTGTCGTCGCAAAGATGAACTTCACATGAGGAGGCGGCTCTTCCAGCGTCTTCAGCAGCGCATTGAACGCTGCCGTTGTGAGCATGTGGACCTCATCAATGTAGTAGATCTTAAACTGGCCGGAGCTGGGTGCGAACTTCACCGTGTCACGGAGTTCACGAACCTGTTCAACGCCGTTGTTGGAGGCACCATCGATCTCCAGAACGTCGAGACTGTTACCCTCGGCAATCTCCAGGCAAACCGGGTCATCCGGATCGAACTCGGCGCTCGGGCCATTCGGGCAATTCAGAGCCTTCGCCAGGATACGGGCGGTCGATGTCTTTCCCGTACCCCGCGGCCCCACGAACAAATAGGCATGGGCGAGTCGGTCCTGCGCTATCGCATTTCGCAATGTCTGAACAACATGGTCCTGCCCCAGCACATCCTCGAAAGTGCGGGGGCGGTATTTCCGGGCAAAAACCTGATACGTGGTGCTCACGGGAACCACTGTAGATAAGAATCGAAGAAGGAAAATGAAGAATCGGAGAAATTTACGCCCGGACCGGACAGAACTGGTCTCAGGCCATCGCTGCTTCTTTCAGAACCTTGAACCGCCTCAAGGTTTCTTCACGCTCCCGTCCGTGATCCACCATGGGAGCCGGGTATCCCGGAGCCACCGACTGACCGGGCGACGGTGCTTTCGCCATTGCCTTGGCGTCAACCTTGGCCAGCTCCGGCACCCATTTCCGAATGTAGGCGCCATCCGGATCGTATCGCGCCGTCTGAGTCCAGGGATTTTGGATTCGAAAGTAGGGAGCCGCGTCTGCCCCGGTTCCGGCCGACCACTGCCAGCCGCCGTTATTGCAGGCGATCTCGCCATCCAAAAGGTGCTGGAGAAAAAATGACTCTCCCAATCGCCAGTCGAGGTGCAGGTCCTTGGTCAGGAACATGGCGGTAATCATTCGCACCCGGTTGTGCATGAATCCGGTCTCGACCAGCTGGCGCATTCCTGCATCAACGATGGGAAATCCGGTTCGCCCCTCCTGCCATTTCTGCAGACATTCATCTTTCTCCGGGTCATCCCACTCCAGTCCACGCCAGGCCGGGTTCAGCTCGAATTCGAGGACCTCCGGGTAGTGATGCAAAATCGCCATGAAAAAGTCCCGCCAAGCCAGCTGGCGCTGGAATTCTCCCAGCGAATCGCGCTCGGCTTTGTCTCTCGCATCAGATCTCGCCAGTTCGACCCGATGATACAGTTCCCTCACTGAGATGGTTCCCCACCTCAGATCCGCCCCCAGTCGGGACGTCGCATCCTCAGCTGGGAAGTTGCGATGCTCGAGATATTCTCCCAGGCGCTCGGCGATGGCAGCCTTCATCCGGTCTCTGCCGGCCCTCTCACCGGGATCGATCGCGAGCGGACGATCCAGGGTAAGCCCCCATGTCTCCAGTGTAGGGCACCCATCAGAGCAGATTCCGTCAGGAGTCTTCAACCGTTCAATCTTATCCACCACCCGGGGTTTCGCGATTCCGTCCCACCTTCTGAAGTAGGGAGTGAACACCCGATAAGGAGTGCCGCTTCCCGTCAGAACTTCATCTCCATTGTGAAGAACCACATCCTGATAGCTGCGGAAGGCCACATTCATCCGGAAACAGAACTTTTTGAGCTTTACCTCGACCTCTTTACCAAAAGGGTCCGGGTCCTGATTCACGAAGACTGCTTCCGCACCGGTCTCCTCTATCAAGGTCGCCAATTCTTTGAGCGGCTCACCTCTGCGAAAAATCATGTTTCCACCCAGGTGAGAAACATTCCCCGCCAACGACTCCAGGCAGCCTGACAGAAACGCCTGTCGCTTGGCTCCAGTCCACCGGTGGTTACCGCTCCAGTCACTGACAACGTATAACGGAACAACTTGCTCAGACGCGGCAACCGCTGCGGAGAGTGCGGTATTGTCAGTCAATCGCAGATCGCGGCGAAACCAGTGTATGACTGTCTTAAACTCAGGCATGACATCGGGGATACGCTGCTCATCTACGCATCGGTTGTCACCCGCTGAGAACTTCTCCCCATAAGGTCGATGCGACGGCACGAAGTGATGACGCCGCGCCCTCAAGGTCGAGGGTATCAATCGTGGCATACAACTCCGCTCTATGGGTCATGCCCCGCTTTGCCGCACCATCAGCCAGAATCCTTGCTTTCTCCTTTACCACTGAGCAGGCCGTGGCTCGTTGATCCAACGACAATCCGGGTTCTGCCAGCAACTCCAGCAAAGCCAGAACGCGAAACCGGTCCATGGCCGGAACCAGGCTGGACAGCTGATCTTCGTGACCACCGTGTTTATCAACCTGGGGCAAACCGGGAACAAGCCCGACCGGTTCAGACTTTGTAATCCTCAGCCAAAGCTGGTAGTCCTCGCAAACTCGATAACGGGCATCAAAGCCACCGGTCTCTTCCCACAAATCCCTTCGAATGGCGACGCAGGAAGGTCCGATGGAACACCGCTGACACGACTGCTCGAAGAGGTCACCCTCGCGCGGCTCCCAATGCGACGGCTTCTTTACTTCCCTACCCTCACGAATCCACCGTTCCCTTACCTGAGATATTCGGGACTCGGGATTACCGGCGATCCACTCCGCCTGCAGGCTCAATTTTCCGCGCGACCAGGTGTCGTCGGAATCCAGGAAGGCGATCCAGCGACTCTCTCCTTCTTCAACACCCCGATTGCGGGCTTCGGCAGGTCCCACATTTCTTCCGAGTCGTTTCCAGCAGCACCCCTCCTTCATCGCCCATTCCTTGACCTCACTAAGATCAATCGTCGAAGCATCGTCCACAACGATGATGCGACTGGCGGCCAGATCCTGTTCCAGCACTGACTGAATTGCTCTCTGCAAGGGAGCAATTCGGTTGTGAACGGGAATGACGACATCAAAATCCATGGCAAAATCAGGTTGGGAATCACTTTGCATCCTCCCTGTTTTTCCGTATCTGATAATGCCCGACTTCATGAGCGATTCCAGCGACGATTCCTCCAAATCCCCTGAAGACCCGAAAACGGACGAGCTACCGGAAGGAATCAAGGCTCCACCGCCCCCGGATCCGGATCTACTCGACCAGTCCACCCTGGGCCCGACCTACACCCAGGATGCGGATGGCAAGCGCACGAAGAAAGGCCGCAGCCACCCGACCGACCCTTATGAACCAATCAAAAAGAGGAGTGGCTGCGGCGGGTTCTGCGGCTGCCTCACCGGGATCGGCATCATCGTGGCGGCCGTGTTCATCACCCTAATCGTCGTGGTCAGTTGCTTTGGCCCGGGCAAATATGCCTTCGCTGGCTACAAGGTGGTTGTCCTCGACGAGGCCGAGGCCACGATTACCGAGCCCCCCACCGAAGCGACTTGGTTCATTGGTAACAAGATCACCTACTCAGTCCCTGAGACCCGCTTCCCGGTGGCTATTTCCGGGGCAGAAGTCACGATCGGAGGACAGTTTTATCAGGCCGTGAGTCTCTCTGCTAACAAGGTGAACGGCAAACCCACCGCTTATTTTAACCGCGATCTCGAAGTCTACGCGAACATCTTCAATGACGAAGGAATCACGCTGAAAGGCAATCTCACCGGTCGCGTGATCGAACAATAAAACCAAAAACACCATGGTCGAAATTACTGCTGTATACGAAGGCAATCTCCGCTGCGCCGCCACCCACGGCCCCTCCCAGTCCGTCGTAGAAACTGACGCACCGGTGGACAATCACGGGCAGGGTGCCCGCTACTCCCCCACCGATCTGGTCGCCACGGCTCTTGGCACCTGCATGATGACCACCATGGCCATCTTCACTCAAAGGCACGAAGTGGATCTGACCGGAACCCAGGTGCGCGTTGAGAAGCACATGACTGCCGAACCTCCGCGAAGCATCGCCAGGTTAACAACTCACATCACGATTCCGCTGCCCGAAGATCATGCGCAGCGCGAAATCATCGAACGAGCGGCCCTGACCTGCCCGGTGCACCGCAGCCTCCACCCCGACGTCGAAAAGCCGGTCGTCTTTGAGTGGAACGGCTAGGGTATCCGGCTAGCCCATAATCTCGTGGATCGGCTCCGCACCTTCGACACCAACGAGGGTGTGGTCGAGTCCACCGAAGAAGTAGCTGAGGTTGTTCGGATCGAGCCCCATCAGGCTCAGAATGGTCGCGTGAAGATTCTTCACGTGATAGCGGTTATCCACTGCCATGGAACCCAGTTCGTCAGTCTGACCAACTGAAACACCACCCTTCACTCCGCCACCGGCCATCCACATGGTGAAGCCATAGCTGTTGTGATCACGACCGGTACCCTGAGCATATTCCGCAGTCGGCTGGCGGCCAAACTCGCCACCCCAGACCACCAGCGTATCCTCGAGCATTCCACGTCGCTTCAGGTCCTTGAGAAGACCGGCAATAGGCTTGTCAGTCGCTCCGGCGTGGTGATTGTGATTCTTCTCCAGGTCACCGTGAGCGTCCCAGTTATCATCGTTGTGGGCGCCTCCTGAATAAAGCTGAATGAAGCGGACACCCCGCTCGACCAGGCGGCGGGAAAGCAGGCATTTCTTGCCGAAGTCAGCCGTCTGAGGGTTGTCCATTCCATACAGTGACTTGGTCTCTTCGGACTCATCCTCGAGATCGATCGCTTCGGGCGCTGTTGCCTGCATGCGATAAGCCAGTTCATAGCTCGCGATGCGTGCGGAGAGATTGGAGTTGTCGTGACGTGAGGAATAGTGATCGGTATTCAGCCGATTCAGCGAATCAATGAGGCGGCGCTGTTCCGCATCACTCATGCCGTCGGTGTGCTTGAGATTCAGAATCGGATCACCCTGTGAGCGAAACACCGTGCCCTGGTAGCTGGCCGGCATGAATCCCGAAGTCCAGTTCTTAGCACCCGAAATCGGCCCTCCGCTCTCATCCAGCATCACCACGTAGCCGGGAAGGTTTTCGTTCACCGAACCCAGGCCGTAGTTGACCCACGATCCCAGCGAAGGTCGCCCGCTGATGAGTGATCCACTGTTCATCATGAGAAGCGCCGATCCATGAATCGGAGAATCCGCGGTCATGGAATGAATGAAGGCGATGTCATCTACACAGCTGCCGACATTCGGAAACAGGTCGGAAACATATTTCCCGCACTCACCGTACTGCTTGAAATTCCACTTCGGCTCAACGATGCGGCCTTCGTTCTTCTTTCCGCCGCGTCCAAATGTTTTTACCGCCACGGTCTTACCGTCCATCCCTGTCATGGCCGGTTTGTAATCGAAGGTATCGATGTGACTCGGCCCCCCATACATGAAGAGAAAGATCACGCTCTTTGCCTTTCCCGCATACATCGGCGGCTGCGGCGCCAGCGGATTCTGGGAAGCCATGGCTCCCTGGGCGGAGTTAAAGAATCCCTCCTGACCGAGCATGCCGGTCAACGCGAGTGCGGGAAAACCTCCCCCCACATTGTGCAGGAATTCACGTCGATTGACGTTTCCACAAAATGTTCCCTTGGATTTCTTTTTCATAGCTCAGTCCAAATAGACAAATTCATTCAGGTTGAGGGCGAGAAGAGCAACGCGGTCCAGTGCCTCCTTATCAGAAAGCCCCATGTCTGTTTTCAAATCGTTGTAGAGGCTCATCAACTCCTCGACTTCGCTGTCCTCAGCATCGCGCTGCAGAACAAGCGACAGCCCGTAAGAAATTTGCTCGGCCGCATCCCCGCCTCTCTCGCGGAGGCGGTCGGCAAAGCGGATCGCGTTGTCGTTCACGAATTCGGAATTCAACATCGTCAAGGCCTGGGTCGGCACCGTGGTTGCAAAGCGAACGGCGCAGGGCGCATCGGTGTCGGCCTGGTCGAAATCGGCCAGCATCTGGTGGCGCAGACTGCGCTTCACGTGAACGTAAATGGAACGTCGATAGTGATCGCTTTCGTCCCGGGAAACCGGCCATCCCTTGCCGGGCTTGGAAGCGGTGGCCAACACCTCTGCCGGAAGCGGAGGCAGGACCCACTCCCCGTGGGATTCGAGGTTCAACTTGCCTGACATCGCCAGGATAGTGTCGCGCAATTCCTCGGCGGTGAGGCGCCGCATCGAGAACCTCCAGTGATTGTGGTTCTGGGGATCCACCGCGAGGTTCGCACTGTCAGGCTCAGACGAAAGTCGGTAGGTGCGACTATTGAGAATGAGGCGGTGCATGTCTTTGATGCCCCAACCGCTTTCAATAAACTCGGCGGACAACCAGTCGAGAAGTTCCGGATGAGTCGGTTCTTCGCCGAGAGTTCCAAAGTCGGAGGAACTTGCCACGATCCCGGTGCCAAAGTGATGCTGCCAGATCCGGTTCACCATGACCCGGGAAGTGAGCGGGTTCCCCTCACCTGTCATCCACTGAGCGAGGGCGAGGCGGCGTCCGGACGACTTGTGTTCATCATGCTTTACCGGTTCCGAAGTGAGTTCACCGGGGTCCGAACCGTCACTGCCAAGCACAGCGGGGACCCCCGCGAATACTTCCTCACCCAGAGCATGAGCACTGCCGCGCAGATGAATGTGCATCGGGCCCGGATTCGCTTTCTCCGTGACAACATTCAGGGGCGTCCCGGACTTCTGCTTCTTCAGGTTGATGATATCGGTAACGGTCTTGTCAAACTCACCAATCAGGTCGCGGCCCGCTACCTTGGTGACAGTAGCTTTCGCTTTCTTCCCTCCTGCGCCGGTCAGCAGGCTCTCAATCGAGCTTGGAGATGCTTTCGATCGAAGGGCCACATCAATGTATTGTCCGCCGCGGGACTGACGGCAGTGCACGGCGAGGACATTCTTTCCTGTCTGCAGAACGTCCACGGCGGCCTCTGAAAGAGGAATGACCTGGGGATCGGTCACGTAGCCCTTCGCCTCAAATACCAGGGCACCGTTCAGATACACTTCCACATCTTCGTCGTAATAGATTTCCAACGCGAGAGACTCCGGGAGAGTCTTTAAGCCAAAGGTAGCTCGCATCCAGATCTCTTCAGTGTCCCACTTGGATCTGATGTTCGAATTGGGAGGATTCCCGGCACCGAAGCCGCCATAGCCTTTGAACCACGATTTGTTCAGGAATCCTACTTCCTTCCAGTCATCGGTCGGCCTCGATGTGGTGTAAAACCACTGCGCGGGTTTTCCTCGGGAATCGTCGATAAAGGTCGTGACTTTCTCTCCAGAGCTCGCAATGCCCTCTTCCTGAAGAATCGTCGTGATCTCCCCCCGAAGCGATTCACGCTTCTCTGTCATTTCCTTGAGCCTGGCTGCTCTCTGTTTTTCAAATGCCGCCTTTTCTTCGGGTGAATTCCAATGCACCAGCGTGCCAGCGGTCTCGTAATGAGTTACCCCGCCGAAATTTGCCATGAAGGCATAGTAGTCCTTCTGCGAAATCGGATCAGCTTTGTGATCGTGGCATCTCGCACAGTTCAGGGTCGTCGCCATGAACGCCTCGCTCGTCACCATCACGTTATCAGCCAGGACATCGTAGACATGCTGCCGGCGGTCGGCCGGTTCGTCGTCCCACTGCATAAGCCGGTGGTATCCGGTCGCCACCATTGACTCCATGGTCGGTTGGTCGATCTCGTCTCCGGCCAACTGTTCCGTCAGAAAAACATCGTAAGGCTTGTCGCTGTTGAAAGCGTCGATGACATAATCCCGATAGCGCCAGATGTGCGGCTTGGGATTGTCCCTTTCAAAACCGTTCGATTCCGCATAGCGCACCACATCGAGCCAGTGACGGGCCCACTTTTCGCCGTATTGCGGGCGGGCCAGCAAATCTTCGACGAGATCGGCGTAGGCCTTGTCCGGATTGGATGCACTGGCCCTGACGAAGGCCTCGACCTCTTCAGGAGTCGGCGGCAATCCGAGCAGGTCATAGAAAAGGCGGCGTATCAGAACGCCCGGCTCTGCCTCAGGATTCGGTTTCAACCCCTCCTCATCAAGGCGGGCCTTGATAAAGGCATCGATGCCATTGCTGTTCCAGTCGGCGTCGCTGACTTTCGGAGGTTCTGCTCCCAGCAACGGACGATATGCCCACCAGTTACGGCTCTCCTCGGAAACCGTGAAACCACGCTTTCCTTCGCCCTCTTTACCGGCGATCTCGAGCGCCGGATCGTAAGGAGCTCCCATTTCCACCCACTGAGTCAGAACGGCGATCTCCTCCTCCGGCAGCTTTGCCTTCGGCGGCATTTGGTGCTCGTCGTCTTTGTAGCTCAGCATGGTGAGCACCAGGCTCTCCATGGGATTATCAGCTTCGTAGCCCGGGCCATAGTCCCCCCCCCGAAGCAATCCTTCTCGATTGGTGATCCGAAAATGTCCTTTGATGCGGTCTTCTCCCCCGTGGCATTTGAAGCAACGCGCCTCCAGGATTGAATAGACCTGCTCCGCGTAAAACTTGCGGCCTGCATCTTCATCCGAGCGACATGGCGATGCCATTAATACCGTCGCAACGGCTATCCAACAGGGTTGGGTGATCGACTTAAGAGGGTTGGGTCTCATCAGAACGTGGCAGAACAATATCACAGCCAACCGCAGCGTATTGGCCGGTATAGATAGGTATTTGTAACAATGCGACAGCCAGCGGCTCTTCGGCGATCACGCGATAACGTGGTTTCTGAAAACGCACCGCCACGCGGGTATTCCACGTCCCATGAAGTAAAATTGCACAAAACTTGCATTAAGCACTTGCACTGCTCGCTTAATGCAACATAATTGCATTTTTTGGCACCTAAACTGCTAATTTGTCCGCTTCATGAAACGCTATCTCCTGTTCTCTCTGGCTTTTTCCATTGCCTCCTTCTGCTACGTCTCGCCAATTATCGCGCAAGAGACAACGGATGCTCATGATCACTCTGATCATGACCACGACCATGATCACTCTGATCACGATCACTCTGATCACGATCATTCTGACCACTCCGATCACGACCATGCCGATCACGCAGACCATTCAGGTCACCAGCATGTCGAGCCAACCACTCAGTCCAGCCCTGTAGACCATTCCGGTCATGATCACAGCGATCACTCCGGTCACGATCATTCCAGTTCCGACGCCTTGATCTTGAATGATGCAGCTCCCGGCTTTGTCAGTGCTAATCTCTTCGTGATTGGTACTGTAGGAGCTTTCGAATCCGGCAGTAGCGCCGGAGAGTTTGCCACTTCTGAGCATGATCCCCTCGACGATGCCGTTTTTCAGGGAATCGACCTGGATATCGGCCTGCATTTCAACGAATCCGTAAACGCTTTGGTTACTGGCTTTGGCCATCAGACAGATGAAGAATGGGAAGCCGAACTTGAAGAGGCAAAACTTGAAGTCGTTCTCAACGATTCCCTCGTGCTGACAACAGGTCAATTTCTGACAGCCTTCGGCAGCCAGAATGAGAGACACCTCCACGCATGGGACTTTGTTAACCAGAATCTTGTCGATGCCCGCATGCTGAACGAAGCCGAGCTCATCACCCAGGGTGGTGAGATTGCTTTTGTTCCCGGTGGTCGTGGTAATGGTGGTCCCCTTTTCACTTTCGGTTTTGGCCGTGCTCGCAGTCATGACCACGGACATGGTCATGGTCACGGACATGGTGATGAAGAAGATCACGACGAAGAGGAGCACCACGACGATGACGATCATGACGAAGAGGAGCACGAGGAAAATCATTTCGAAGCTGACGAGGGCAACATCGAGGAAAACTTCTTCGCTTTCGACGTGAAGGTTCCTTTCCCAAGCGACGAGAGTCTTGTCTTCTCCGGTTCTTTCGCCATTGGTGAAAACGGATTCGGACGCAACTCGGTCATTTACGGTGTCGGAGCTCGGAAGATCTTCAATGGCGGTCCCCACGATGGTCATGGACACGGCTTCAGTGCCGGCGCTCTCCTGTTGAGCGGTGATTTTATCGGCCGACGAGTCAACGGCATGTATGAAGATGGAACCCCCGGTGAGTTCAACGACTACGGCATCTCCGCTACAGCACTTTATGGCTTGTCGGATGCTTGCACACTTGGTTTCCGTTATGGATGGGTTTCCGATGTCGATGTGGCTGAAATCGCCAGCCGCCAGCGTTTTTCTACTGCGGCCACTTGTTACTTTGGCCCGAACAATATGGTGCGCGGCCGCGTTCAGTATGATTACAACCACAGCGACGACCTTACCAGTGAGCACGTTGCCTGGCTGCAGTTCATGATTCACCTTGGCACGGGTCATCACGGCCACGGCCACGGTCACTGATCAGTGGAAATCGTGTGACGCCCCGGCCGGCAGCGACCGGGTCGTCGAGAGCGGTTCAATCCGCTCCGCCATCAGGTGCGTCACACCGTCCCCCTGCTGAATCGTTCCCGAGATCAGCAGAAACGCCTCCGTCGTAATCGTGAGGCGGAACTCTTCGAAACGGTCCGCGTAGACAATGCTGTTCGACAGCCCCGTTTCGTCCTCAAGCGTGATGAATACCACGCCTTTCGCCGTTCCCGGGCGCTGCCGACAAATCACCGCCCCTGCCGTCGAAGCTCGCGCTCCGTCAGGCTGCTGATTCATCAACATCGCCGGCAGAATCGACTTGGGTAACGAAGCACGGATCAGAGCCATGGGATGACGCCCTGACGTTAATCCCATTCCTGAGTAATCGGCCTGCACCCTTTCGTTGTAGGACATTTCCGGCAAAGGGGATTCTGCGACCTTTGCAGACTCCTGGCACGCGCCTCCACTCCCAAAGCCTGCACTGGCAAACAGGTCCCCCTGCTCCAACTTTGCTTCCTCCACCCGCCAGATCGCCTGGCGCCGTGTCTTTGCCAGCGCATTCAAAGCCCCCACCGACGCCAGCTGGCGCAACTGCCGGCGATCAAACCCTGTCCGCTGACGAAAATCCTCCAGTGACCGAAAAGGCAACCGCTCACGAGCCTGCAGCATTCGCTCCGTCACTGCCTCCTTGAGCCCCTTCACCGTCAACAAGCCGAGCCGAATCGTCGTATCATCCAGGATTTCACACCGCCAGACTGACCTCATCACACAGGGTGGCTCGAACTTCAGCCCCCGCCGCTTTCCTTCCTGCACCAGTGTCGCCGGAGAATAAAATCCCATCGGCTGGTTATTGAGCAATCCCGTGTAGAACTCAGCCGCACGGTGCACCTTCAGGTAACTGCTCGCATAGGCGAGGATTCCGAAGCTGATCGCGTGTGACTCCGGAAATCCATAGAGGGCGAAAGAGCCAATCGCCTGCACAATCTGTTCGGTCGTTTTCTCCGCGACTCCACGCTGCTCCAGCGCGGCCCGCAGCTTGTTCTCGACCCGCTGCATGCGTTCATGAGAACGATGAAATCCCATCGCCCGGCGCAACTCCTCGGCTTCACTGCCCGAGAAATCAGCCATCACCATGGCCATCTTCAAGACCTGCTCCTGGAACATGGGAATTCCGAGGGTGCGCTCCAGGGTTGGCTTCAGTTTCTCGTGGATATAATCGATGGGCTGCCGCCCGTCACGTCGCTCCAGGTAAGGATGGGCGAGGCCACCGGCGATCGGTCCGGGACGGACAATGGCCACCTCAACCACCACGTCGTAAAAGCAGCGCGGCTTCATTCGCCTGAGCGTGTTCATCTGCGCCCGGCTTTCAATCTGGAAGACCCCGATCGTATCGGCCGAACACATCAGGTCATAAGTGGCTTCGTCATCTGTCGGCAACTGTGCCAGGTCCACCGGGCGCCCCCGCCTCTCAGACAGGGTCAGGCTCTCCTGCAACACGGCCATCATTCCGAGCCCTAACAGGTCCACCTTGATAATCCCCATGTCTTCGCAGTCATTTTTATCCCACTGCGCCACGGTGCGATCCGTCATGCTCGCGTTTTCCAATGGCATGACCGCATCCAGTTCCCCCTGGCAGATAATCATCCCGCCCGAGTGCTGCCCGAGATGTCGCGGCAGGCCGTAGACTTGCCCATACAGTTCCGCCAGGGCCCTGGCCCGGGGATGATCTTCCCCGATCCCGGACTGCTCGACCTGACTTTCAAAAGTCAGGGTGTGCTTGTAGTCACCGCTCGCATAGAGATCCGAAAATCGGCTCAGCATTTCCTCGGGAAATTCCAGCACCTTACCGATTTCACGCACGGCACTACGCCCCCGGTAAGTGATCACATTTGCCGTCATCGCCGCCCCGTGACGACCGTAGCGCCGGTAGACTTCCTGGATCACCTGCTCACGCCGGTCTCCACTCGGCAAATCGAGATCAATGTCGGGCCACGATTTGCGCCCTTCGCTGAGAAAACGCTCAAACAACAGGCGACTCCCCACCGGGTCGACCGGAGTAATCCCGAGGCTGTAACACACCGCGCTGTTCGCGGCACTGCCCCTCCCCTGAACCATGATGTCATTTTCGCGGCAATACTGGATCAGGCTCCAAACGATAAGGAAATAACCGCTGAAACCCAGTTCGGTGATGAGATTCAACTCACGCTGAATTTGTTGCTTCACCTGCTTTGAGGGCTTGCCGTAGCGCTCCCGCACCCCGCGCCACGCCAGCTCGGCCAGGTAGGAGTCCATCGACTGCCCCGGCGGCACGGGATATTGCGGGAACTCGTAGCCCAGGTTCTCCAGGGAAAACTCCAGCTGCTCAAACAGCCGACTGGTGTTCGTGATCGCCTCCGGCAAATCGTGAAAAAGCTGTTCCATCACCGCCCCCGGCTTGAGGTGTCGCTCTGAGTTCACAGCCAGTTCCCGCCCGGCCGCATCCAGTGTCGTATGCAGTCGCAGGCAGGTAAAAACATCCTGGACCCGGCGATTCTCCGGCACCGCGTAACACGGCCCGTTTGTCGCCAGCAACGGCAGACCGTGAGCTTCCGCCAGATCGCGTTTCGCCCGGACCAGGGTTTCCTCACCACGAATGGCATGCCGCTGCACTTCCATCCAGAGCTGACGCTCCGGCACGTGACGCTTCAACTGCCCCAGGGCCCGCTCCATCTCACGTGCGCCACCACGCTGCCAGGCCAGTTCCAGCGGACCTTCACAGTCCCCCGTAAGCACAGCCACGTCATCGGCCACCTCTTCCAGTTCCGACCACTTGACGGGACATTCCCCTTTCGGAGAACGCAACTGAGCCCGGGTGATGAGCCGCGACACGCTGCGATAGCCACGCCGGTTGCGAATCAGCAACGGCAAAACAGTCCCATCGGTCATGGTCAGCTCGGTTCCCACCGCCGCACGGAAACCGTTTTCGAGCGAACGCTGGTGAAAACGAACCGAGCCGTAAAAACCGTCACGATCACAAAGGGCCATACCGGGCAGATCCAGTTCACCGGCACGATCAGCCAGGACTTCCGGCTGGGAAGCGCCTCGTAAAAAGCTGAAAGCGCTTCGGGCGTGGAGTTCGACGTAGCTCATGGCCTAACAGTCTTACTCTTAATCCTACTCCTACTCTTACTCTCCATGGAGAGAGGCGGGGCTGTCAGAGGGATTAAGATTGAGAGCAAGAGTAGGATTAAGACTTCATTCATAATACCCCTCCACTTCCCACTCGCCCTGACACTCCACCAATCGAAACAGCCCCCGCTTCATCAATTCCACATCCCATTCATTTCTCTCCCATTCCCGACCGCGGTGCCACCACACCCCTTCATTTCTCCACGGACCCGAGATATTCACGACGACGCCCGAGGCCCTCGGTGAATCGACCTGCACCGGCCGACCATCCCGCACCCATACCCGGGCCCGGATTCTCGCTGCATAACGTCGCAGCACCAGCCCCGTCACCGGCGGCCCGGAATGTTCCTTCGCCTCTTCGACTTCCGCCGGCAGGGGCACCAGTTGAAATGCCCCCGGTTGATGTGAATCCACTTCCCGGATCGCCCCGACCCGGTCAGCTCCGACGAGGCGGCGCAGGCGTTTCATCGTTTCTTCAAACTGAAACCGGTTCCGCAGACCGGCACCGAACAATTGACGCTGCGACGCCACCGGATCCGACGGCTCAAACCGCAAGCGCACCGCCTCCACCGCCGCTTTCATTTCCAGGGTTTCAACGTGCCCGCTGACGAGTCGAAACAGCACCGTCTCGTCCAGCAACGGCTCCGGCAGCGTGAGGCGCTTCGCGTAACAGCCGCCGTCGACGTAGCTCAGCAGCAAGTGCACTGCGATGACCGCCCGCCCCGTTCGCTCCACCCGAACCGAAAGGTTCTCGATGAACCGGTTCACCACGAACAGGAGCGACTCGCGATCACACACCTCGTAATCAAAATCGTGATGCTCTTCGAAAAGTTGCTCCAGCCTGGCCAGCTTCAAAGGGCGTCTCAGGCGCCCTGTCAGTCGCAGCCATAATTCAATGCCTTCCTCCCCCAATCGCGATGCCACCGCCTCGCGCGAAAGCCGGGCGAAGGCACCCAATGTCTCAATCCCCCAAAGCCGCAGCCGCTCATTCAATTCCTCGCCCGTTTCCGCCACCGTCAAAGGGAGGCCATCCAGCATCTCAAGTCGACTCTCCCGATGCAGATGCCAGAGAGACCCGCCCCGCTGCCAGGCCGCCAGGGCCGCGATCCTCGCCAGTGACGGAGTCTCTCCGATGCCGACGGCCACTTCGAAACCGAGATCGTACAACCGCCCTCGCGTGCGACGCCCGCTTTCCAACCATTCCTCCTCCAACTGTGTTGCAAGATCGAGCGTCAACAATCCCGCCTCCGTTTCCTCGATTCCCGGGACCCATCCCAACGCTGTTTCCAACAACGTTCGGCCCGCGGCCAACTCACCCGATGCCGAAGGCCGCTCCACCCGCAGCCCCGAGCAACGGGCCAGGGCCTGTACCGTTTTCATCCCGACATCGACCCCTTCCCGCGCCGCAGCCACGTTCCGGGCCAGGACCAGCGACTGCCTCTGGCCGTCATCGACCAGGACCACGGGTTCCTCCCGCCAGTTCACCCGCCTCACCACGGCCTGCAGCCGAAAGTCCGGACACCAGATCACCGCATACCCCGACACCTTCTGGCCGGTTTCTTTCACAACCCGATACATTCTCCGCTCCTAACCAACCGCCAACACCTCATCGTGCACCCCGCGCCGACGACCACGCTCCCTCTCCACCAGTTGCACCTGCGACCGCTCGAGCTGCACCGATGCTTTCAATACTTCCCGCTCACCTTCGAGGCTCTCCCACGAAAATCGCTGCTTCAGCTCGAGGCGCTGCTTCGCCACCGAAGTCACCGCCTGCCGAGCAAAGAGGATCGCGACCGATTCCCTCTGTCTCAGCTGCCCCAGCACACGATACCACTGACTTGCCCTGACCGATCGCCAATCGGACGGATCACTGTCACGCAAATCGATCAGAAAAAGAAAGAAGTTCTCATCCCGCGACGCCACATCCAGTGCCTCGATCGCTTCCCTGGCCGATCCGCAGCCAACCCAGAGCAGCGTTTCCAGGTCATCCGAAGGAAGCGTTTCCAGGGAAAAGCCCTGCCCCACATCCAGCAACATGGCATAACGGCGCTCTCTCCTTGCCTGGGCCAGCAACTGTGACATAACCAACCCGCTGCCCGACGATACCTCCGGCGCGACCAGTTCGGTTAATTGCCCCCGCGCCCAGCCTCCGCCGAGCCGGTTATCCCAGTCTTCACGCCCGGAGGCCCAACGACTCTCGCGCCCTTCCTGCTCTTCGAGCAATTCGGCGCCTGATGTAATTTTCTGCCCCAGTTCCTGCCCTAATTGCTGGCGAAGAGCCTGAAGCGCGACGACCTTCTCCGGCGTCACTTTCCCGGTGCTTTGCATTCGCATTCAAATACTGTTCATTTAAACACTATTTGAATTTTCTCCCCTCCGCAAGGCCGAAGGGCAATTTTCCTCCTGCAGAATTTACAACCGGGTGGCAACTCGCCGGGAGAACCCGTCAGCTGGAGGCATGAAAGCTCAATTCATCGCGCTCTTCGCCGGACTCACCCTCATCAGCTCACTTCTCGCTGCTCACGAACCGGCCCCGAAACTAGCCGCCTCCACATGCATATGACTTGCAATAGCAGCTAGTGCAAGTAACATGCATTTTATGCAGACGGTCTCAGTCTTAGAATCTCCTCCCCAGCAGAAATGGCTTAACGCCGACCGCATCGGGGTCATCGCGTCTACGCTCTGCGCGATTCACTGTGCTGTCACGCCCTTTCTTCTTCTACTCCTCCCAACCTTCGGAAAAATCTGGGCTCATCCTGCGACCCATTGGGGAATGGCCCTCCTCGTCGTTCCAATCGCAGTGATGATGATGACCTCCGGCTACCGCAAGCACCGCCGGAAGTGGATTGTAGCCATGGGGACAATTGGGGTCGCTCTGGTCATTGTTGGAGCCGCGCTGCCCTATGTCGGAAACGCTGAGGCCGCTGACTCACAGGGGCAACTGACCGCAGAAGGCGGGGAAGCCGGAGAAGTCCTGCATGAAGAAAGCTGCTCCGAAGAAGGTGCCGACGTCTGTTGCCCGTCTCTCACGACTGACGCTGAAGGAAACACCAAGCTCAACATTCCCGCTACCAGCATCATCACCTCACTGGGCGGACTGGCTCTCATCGTTACCCACCTGGGCAACCTCTGCACCTGCGCCTCCTGCGGACGAAGAAAAGGAGACGACTGCTGAGCAGCGGCAGTCTTTCGAATCGCTCAACTGGCATCTAAACGATGGCCAAACCGCTCCTGTTCGTTACCGGATTCTTCGGAGCGGGAAAAACCACCCTGCTTCGCTCGCTGGCATCCGGTTTAAGAGACCGCGGCTACTCAGCTGACGTCATTCTCAACGATTATGCCGATGCCCGCCTTGATGCGGCAACCCTTGAAGGCTACGCCGCCAGTATTGCCCCCATCGCGGCGAGCTGTGCCTGCTGCGGTGGCCTCGAAGAACTCATGAATCTCTGCCGGAGTGCTTCCCAAGCCTCCGGGGACCTACTCCTGATCGAATTGAACGGCTCTGCAGACCCGCTCCCCATTCTCGAGACCTTCACCGTGTCCGCTACCGATCTGGATCTCTCTCCCCGACTTCAAGTCAACCTTGTCGACGGGCGCCACTGGGGACAAAGAGACCGGTGGACCCCCATCGAAAAGCGACAGCTCGAGACATCCGGCGCCTGGATTCTGTCTCATCGGGAATCAATCAACGACGATACGGAAAAGGCTGTGACCGATGACGTTCGTGCGGCGGCTCCCTACGCGGTGCAAACAAATCTCGAGGGGTTACTCGACACCCTGATCGAACAAATCAAGGGAGAGGAACCTTCCTCATTGCCGGAAGCATCACTTCCGGGAGGAGATACAGACAATTCTCCCGGCGACCTCATATCCGATACCGTTCACCAGCTCACCCATCACTTCGAAGGCTGGACAGTACCGCTCCCCGGGCGCGTCCGGCAACGGTCGGTCGAGAAATTGCTCGCGGACCTTCCCGACTGGGTTGTCCGTGTCAAAGTCCTCGTCAAGCTCATCGAAAAACCGGGAGACAAGTGGCTCTTTCAGCGTAGCGGCACTGATCCTGTTTCCGAGCCGGTTCGAGTACCGGGAGCCGAGCATATTTCAAATTCGCTTATCTGTATCGGCCCGAAACCGGACAGCGAATTCATTAACGAACTCGTCTGCAAACACTTCGGCGGAGAAGCCGAGGCTCTTCTGAAACGTGCCCAGTGACGGCCACACCGCCTAGCGGTATTCCTTGCGGTAGTACAAGGGCGTCATTCCCATGTGCTTTCGGAACTGCCTCGAAAAGGCCGCCTGATCGTAGAACCCAAGATCCGTCGCAATCTCGGCAATTGATTTCCGGCTCCGGCGGAGGTCGTCACAGGCCGCATGGACCCGCATCTTGATGATGTATTGCTGAGGCGGCATTTTGAGATGCTCCTTAAACTTGCGCTCGAACTGTCTCACCGACAGCTCACACATCTCGGCGAGACTGGGAATAGGAATCTCGCGGTTAAAATTGGCTCCGATGTGTTTCAAAGCCGGAGAAATGTCAGAATCTGCCGGCAACAGTTCCCGCTGTTTGTCGAAGTTCTGAATCGTGCCCATCACGCCGATGACTTCGCCATCCCGGGCAATCACAGGAATCTTGTTAGTGATGAACCAGGCCGGAATCCCGTGCCGGCTGATGAACACCTCGACAATTTCAAGAAGCGGTTCGCCTGTTGCCACGATCTTGATATCGTCTGCCCGGAATTTCTCAGCCAGGCTTCGTGGTAACAGTTCAAAATCCGTGACTCCCCAGAACCGGTTTTCGTCTTCGTAACCGTACAAATCGAGCAGGGCACGATTCGCGGCGAGCAGCCGTCCATCCCTGTCTTTGGCGAAAAACAGCACCCCGGGAAGGTGGTTAAAAAGCAGCTGAAACGCCTGATCCGGCTGGACCCGCTCCAAAAACTCTTTCCTCAGTTCAACGCCACTGCTCATATGCCTGAAAGAACGCCACAGAAACCGACGTAAAACAAGGTACGAAATTAGCTTCGCAGGTAGAAATCCAACAAAACACAACTACTGTAGAACCATCATGAGTGAAGATTATAACCCAGAGCAGACTCTCGAGGAATACGGCTACAGCCGTCCCGGGAAAGGCAAGACGGTAGTGCTTATTCTACTGGCTGTCCTTCTCGTCGCCGCCGCCGTTGGTGCTGTATTCATGGGCAGAAAGTGGAGCGCTGAGCAGGCCAAAACCCTGACTCTGCAACAGCAGCTTGAGACTGTATCCAAGCGAATGAGCGAAGTGGAGAACAAGAACACTGAGCTTTCCACCCTTCTCGCCGACAAGCAGGCCGAAAACGACCGCCTCAAGGATGAGTGGGCCAAGCAGGTCGACACCCTCAAGCAGCAGCACAAGGAGCAACTCCAGAGCACCTATGCGCAGATGAACGACATCGTCTACGACAGCCGCAAGACGCTTGCCTACATCGGCGACATGGAGACTCGTCTTCGCGACGGGCAGAAACTCGACGAAACCGAAGCAGCCAAGCTCCAGAGCGTCGTCAACGGTCTCCTCGTTCTGCATGAACAGTACAAGAAGCCGCTCAACGAGTTCCGTGAGCTGAGCCGCTACTTCGGACAGCAGCTCGCTGCTATTCCCGAGAACGCAGTGGATCCGAAAGACTCCACCCCGCTCGGAAAGCGCATCTTCAACAACAAGCAGTTCAAGGAAGAGCGTCAGCAGTTCTTCGAAAGCCAGGGCCGTCGCTCTGCTCTCGTCGAAGCGCAGGAGGTCTATACCAAGGCCTATTCCAACGCTCAATACCAGATGAACAGCATCTCACTGAACATCAATGAGTATCTCAACGAGCTCGACGCGGTTATCGAATCCAACGAGAAAAGCGCCGAAGAAGTCGCCGCTTTCTTCGCCAAATCGCGCGAGATTCTCCAGATTCACGACAAGATCATGAACATCGAGCCGCCGAAGGTGGAAGAAGTTCGCCCCTGACCGGCCCAAACTCCAATTCCTAAAGGGGCTTTCGCCATCGAAAGCCCCTCTTTCTAACCCCAAAAGAGGTCGCTTCGGTGACCTCTTTTTTGTTTTTCGACGTAAACTTCACTTGCAGAATTCAAACAGCCGTTTAAAACGTATGTTTTGCTCAGGGAGAGCCTGAGAACAAGCAATGAGTAAAGAACAGCATGAGACCCGAAACCGCATCCTCGATACGGCGGAGTCCCTGTTTTCGGATCATGGGTTTCGCGACGTTTCCCTTCGTCGTATCACCAAAGAAGCCGGAGTCAATATCGCCTCGGTGAACTATCACTTTGGGTCAAAAGATGCTCTGGTGATTGAGGTGTTCACACGGGTCGTTGCTCCGATTAACCGCGAAAGAATTGCACGCTTGGACGAGTCCGAAGCCAGCCACGGCTCTGATCCTGTGCCCCTGGAGGAAATCCTCGAGGCACTGCACCGTCCTGTCGTCAATCAACTCAAGCAGACCGGCCACAACGAATCGGTTTACCTGAAACTGGCAGGCCGCTGTCTCGCTGAGTCCGGCGACAGCTTCACGGGGGAGTTAGCTGAGCTGTTCACTGAGATGATCAATCGTTTCATGTCAGCCACCCGCAAATCGCTTCCCCATGTCAGCGAGTCAGACATCTTCTGGCGAATGCACTTCTCCTTCGGCGCCCTTGTCACTGCTCTGACGGACTCCGAGAAGGTTGTGATGTTTTCTCAAGGCAGAGTCAAATCGCCCGATCCCGAGGAAACCCTCCAGCGGCTCATCGATTTTACCGCTGCCGGCCTGCGTGCCGAATCGAGCGTTTCTTCGTCTGAATCTTCCTCCAAACCCGCAAAGCGAGTCGGAGCAGCCACGCTCGCCCTGGTCGCTCTCGTCGGGCTCAGCAGCTGCAAAGCGACCTCCCCGCCCGACGCCAAACCCTTCGCGGCAGTCAAAGCGCCGGCTCACTGGGTCGCTGATGGCAGTTACACTTCACCCAGCGTCGCGGACCGGTACTGGGTCAGCAATTTCAACGATCCTAACCTGAACGCCTTTGTCGCTTCCGTTCTTGAGAACAACAAGGACCTCAAAGCAGCCCAGTCCCGGATCGAGATCGCGGCAGCCAATGCCCGCATCGTGGGCGCCGACCGCCTGCCCCAGGTCGGAGCCGACTTTGGTGCCCAGCGCAACAAGCAGAACTTCATTGGCTTCCCCATCGCCGGAGGTGGCAGTGGCCCCTTCAATTCCTACTACAACCAGTTCGGGGTCGGGCTGAATATGTCGTGGGAACTCGACCTGTGGGGCCGCATCAAAGCCGGACAACAGGCTGCCATTGCTGAGTTCGAGGCTTCAGAGTTCGACCGCGCCACCGCCGAACTTTCCCTGAGCGGACAAGCCGTGAAAGCGTGGTTCGCCCTCGCCGAAACCAGGGACCAGATTGCCCTGACGCAACTCACCATCCGAAAATTCTCTGAAACCGAAGACCTGTTGCGTGGCCGCTTTGAACGCGGTCTCGAAGAGAACGGGCGCAACTTCGCTTCCGAACTCCTGTTGGCCCAGTCCGACGTGGCAAGGGCCAGGGAAAACCTGAGTTCCGAGCTGGAACTGGCTGAGAGAACCTCGCGCCAACTCGAAGTGCTTGCAGGACGCTATCCGGCAGGGCAGGCAGGCGACACCGCCAAGCTTCCCGGCCTCCCCGGCCCCGTCCCCGCCGACCTTCCGGCAACCCTGCTCGACCGACGACCCGATCTCGCTGTTGCGGAAAGGCAAATCGCTGCAGCCGATGAACGCCTCCTCGAAGCCAAGCGGGCACTGCTTCCAACCATCAGCCTGACCGGCTCTTATGGCACTGCCAGCGATGATATCTCTGACATTCTCGACAGCAACTTCAGCGTCTGGAGCGTTGCCGCCAATGCGGCCCAGCCAATCCTCCAGGGCGGCCGACTGCGCGCGAATATCGCGAGACGTGAAGCCGAAATGGATCTCGCTGTTTCGAACTTCGAGCAGGCCGCGCTCGTAGCCTTTTCCGAAGTGGAGAATGCCCTCGCTGCTGAGAAGTACCTCAAGAACCGGGTCACCTTCCTCACCGAATCAGCTCGCATGACAACCCAGGCCTACAATCGCGCACTCGAAGAATTCGAGAACGGAACCGGTGATATCCTCACCGTCCTCAGCGCTCAGCAGCAGGCTTTCGTGACCAATTCACAGTTGCTCAACCTCCGTCGCCTCCTTCTCGACAACCGCGTAGACCTTTACCTCGCGCTTGGCGGCAGCTTTCGCCCTCATTCAACTCCAACTGGCAACAAAGACATCCAGTCATGAAGAAACTTTTTAAGATCCTGATCGGAATCGGAGTACTCGTAGCCGGGTTCGCCATTTCCGGCTTGCTGTGGGTCACTCGCCCCGTTCCTGAAAAGACGGAACAGGCCAAGTCCCTCATGGTGGTGGACTTTATCAAAGCTGATCTCAAGACCGTGTCGTTTGAGATTCCCTCTCAAGGCATCGTCGAAGCTCATCGCCGCAGCCAGCTGGCAGCGGAGGTTCCCGGAAAAGTCGTCTACGTCGATCCCCTGTTTGAAGTCGGTCAGGCGGTTCCTGCCAATCACACGCTGATTAGTTTGGACGCCACAGACTTCGACGCGGCAATTGCCCAGGCTGAAGCCACCCTGGCTGATGCCGAATCAGCCCTGCGAAGCGAAGAAGCGCGACGTGACCAGGCTGAGCGGGACTGGGAACGGGATTCCGGCCGCAACAGGGGATTCGACCAAGCGCCACCCTTGGTTCAGCGGATTCCCCAACTCAAAAGTGCCCTCGCACGGGAGGAGTCGGCAAGGAAAGCCGTTGAAAAAGCAAAGCAGGATAAGGCGCGAACAGAAATAAAAGCCCCCTATGATTCCATCATTGCCGCAAAACACACCGAACTCGGCAGCTACCTCGCTCCGGGAGTTATGGTGGCCGAAGTTTTCGAGAGCGGCCCCTACGAAGTTCGTCTCCCGGTGTCGGTTGATGAATTAACTCACCTTGAATTGAACGAAGCCGGAGATCCTACCGGAGTCGCCAAACTGAATGCTACTGTCGGTTCCAAAGTTTTGAACTGGGAAGCCGAGATCATTCGTAACGAGGGAGAAATCGATCGGCAAACTCGCTCACTTTACCTGGTTGCCCGCATTGAAAACTCTTCCGGCGCCGAAGCACGCCCCGGTCTTTTCGTCAGCGCCTCGGTTACCGGTAAACCTTACGATTCCGTTGCTGCGATCCCCTTCCAGGCCTTCACCAACCTCAACCAGGTCCTGGTCATCAAGGAAGAAGACGGCCAGGACAAGCTCTACCCACGCGACGTCGAAGTGCTCTATCGCGATGGCAACACTGTCTACGTTGAGAGTGGCCTCAACCAGGGAGATCGCGTCTGCGTCACCGAAGTCCCTGATCTGATCTCAGGACTCCCCGTCAACGCGAGGGACCTGACTGCCGAAGAAGCTTCTGAGGAACTGACTGACAACACCACAGCCACCAGCAAGCCGTGAGCCAAATTCACAAAGATTCCGGAGTGATCTACTGGTTCAGCCGCAACCATGTTGCGGCGAACTTTCTCATGGCATTGATTGTCGTGATTGGTTTCGGGACCTGGCCCACCATCAAGAAAGAAATCTTTCCCGAGATCTCGATCGATGCTGTCGCCATCTCAGTTCCCTACCCCAATGCCACTCCCGATGAAGTCGAAAAGGGCATCATTGTTCCCATCGAGGAAGCCATCCAGGACGTCGATGGGATTGACGTGATTCGATCTGTGGCTCGCCAGGGTTATGGCACTGTCACTGTTGAAGTGGCCACGGGCTACGACGTCCGAAACGTGATGGACGATGTCAAAACCCGAATCGATGCCATCCAGAACCTCGCCGAGGAAGCGGAGGAACCCGTTCTGCAGGAGATCCTGATCAAAGCCCAGGTGATGAGCATCGCGGTTTCTGCTGAAACCGATGAAGGAACGCTTCGAACCATTGCCGAGCGAGTGCGCACTGATCTGCTCAACTATCGAGGGGGTGAACAGCAAGTGACCCAGGCATCGCTAACCGGGGTTCGCGATTACGAAATTTCAATTGAGGTTCCGGAGCAGACACTTCGTCAGTACGGGATCAACATGGATGTCATTGCCACTGCGGTGAGGAAGGCATCCCTCGATCTTCCCGGCGGTTCTGTCCGCACCGAGGGCGGAGAAGTCCTGCTTCGTGCCAATGCCCGCAAATACACCGCTCCCGAGTTTGCTCCCATACCGGTGATCACTCGCGAGGACGGCTCTACGGTCACGCTTGGAGAAATTGCGACGATCCGCGACGGATTTGAGGAAGACCCGATCAATACCCAGTTCGACAAGGAGCCGGCTGTTCTCATCAACGTCTATCGTGTCGGGGAAGAGGACACCCTCAAGATCGCCGATACGGTGAGATCTTTCATCGTAGACTACAGCAAAACCAATCTGCCCACCGGCGTCGAGCTAAAGGTCTGGAAGGATGACTCCAGCTACCTCGACGGTCGTCTCAAGCTTCTCGCCAAGAACGGACTCGTCGGACTGCTACTCGTGATCCTCGTGCTGACACTGTTCCTCCGACCAAGCCTCGCCCTGCTCGTGGCGATCGGCATCCCGGTTTCCTTTGCCGGAGCTATCGCGCTGATGCCCTACACCGGCATCTCGATCAACATGATCTCGCTGTTCGCCTTCATCCTCGTTCTCGGGATCGTGGTTGATGATGCCATTGTTGTTGGTGAAAACGTCTACAGCCGAATGCGTCGCGGCGAGCACCCCAGGGACGCTGCCCCTCGGGGAACCCATGAAGTTGGTATCGTTGTGATCTTCGGCATTCTCACGACAGCGATGGCCTTTACTCCCATGCTGGGCCTCAGTGGAGTCAGCGGAAAGATTTGGCCTAACATTCCATTAATTGTCATTCCGACACTGTTGTTCTCTCTGTTTCAATCGAAACTCATCCTCCCCTCACACCTGGCTTGCCTCAAGCCAACCAGTGAGCAGAAGGAGCCAGGCCCCATCCTTCGCTTCCAGCATATCTTCTCCCGTGGCCTAGAGGATTTTGTCGACCGGTTCTACCGCCCTGTCCTGAGTGTTTGTCTCAGGAACCGCTACATTGTTTTAGCGGCATTTATTTCCCTGTTCATTGTCACCGTGGGCACGATTCGATCCGGTCACATCAAATTTATTTTCTTCCCTGAGGTCGAGACGGATGTGATCAACGCCAAACTCAAGATGGCGGAAGGCGTCTCTTTCCAGAAGACAGCAGAGGCCATCCGCCTGATCGAAGAGAAAGGCCTCGAACTCAATGAGGAGTTTCCGCTCGAGTCAGGAAAGCCGGTGGTGAAACACATGCTGGCGAGCACCGGGACCCAGCCACTCGTCGAAGGAATGGGCAACGTCGATGGAGTTCCCAAGGGAACCAACATCGGAGAGGTCACCATCGAGCTCATCGGAGCCGTCGAGCGCGACGGAATTGAAGGCGTTGATATCGTTTCCCGCTGGAGAGAATTGGTTGGCGATGTCTCCGGCGCTATTGAACTTATCTTTGCCACAGAATCTGCGGCCGGCGGCAATGCGATCGACCTGGAAATTATCGGTGACGATATCAACGAACTCCGGGAAGCCACTCAGCTCGCCAAGGAAGCCCTCGCCAGCTACGATGGGGTCATTGACCTGTCAGACTCGGATATCGAGGGAAAACGTGAACTGCAGTTGGAACTCCTCCCGGCTGGTAAGATCCTTGGTCTCCGCCTCGAAGACATCGCCCGCCAAGTAAGACAGGGATTTTACGGCGAGGAAATTCAGCGACTTCAAAGAGGCAAAGACGAAGTCAAAGTCTTCGTCCGTTACCCGAGGGACGAGCGAAACTCAATCGCTGACCTTGAGAACATGAAGATTCGCCTCACCGATGGATCTGAGGTTCCTTTCACGGAGGTTGCCAGCGCCAAATTCGGCAGGGCTGACGCCACCATCCAGCGAACCGATCAACGACGGGCCATCCGCATCACTGCTGACGTCGACAAGGCACCGGGCACCAACGCTAACGCTACAGAAATCGTGCGCGAACTGACTTCCGGCAATCAGACTCACCCGTACATGAAAGTCTGGGGGAACAACCTTCGGAACTGGATCCGGGAACGCCGTGGAATGGAGCCAATTCAACTCCCTGAAATCAAGAAGGGCGCTCTCACCTTGATCGAGGAGCAATTTCCCGGCGTGAACTACAGCTTCGAAGGCGAGCAGAAAGATCAGGCGCAATCTGTCAGCGAGATGGGCCGGAAGGCAGTTCTTGCTCTGCTCGGAATGTATGTGCTCATGGCAATTCCTCTGCGCTCCTACATTCAGCCCATGATTGTCATGTGCGTGATTCCCTTCGGCCTCGTTGGCGCCGTGATTGGGCACCTGTTGCTAGGCTTCAATTTCTCGATCATGAGCATGTGCGGCATCGTTGCTCTTGCCGGCGTGGTGGTGAACGACTCCCTCGTTCTGGTCGACTATGTGAACCGAAAGCGCGCCGAGGGCCTCTCACTGCACGATGCTGCCTGGGAAGCCGGCGCCGCTCGATTCCGCCCGATTCTCCTCACCTCCCTGACCACTTTCGCCGGATTGACTCCGATGCTGCTCGAAACTGACGTGCAGGCACTGTTCCTCGTGCCGATGGCAGTCTCCCTGAGCTTCGGAATCTTATTCGCGACCCTGATCACTTTGGTCCTGGTTCCGGCAGTCTATCTCATGCTTGAGGACGCCGGTTTAGCCCGCCAGCGACGAAAGAAACGCCGCGAAGAGAGGCGGAATCAGACATCAATTTCGCTGCCGGACCCGGCACATTAGAGTTTGTCATCCTCGTTCCCCGGTTGTCTATTAGGGACTAACACACCGCATGACGAGACGAGTTCGCTGGCTATTTCGACGACTGGGACAGCAGGTAAAGTCCTTCATCTCGGAGAACTCCATTGACCCTCTTCCTATTCGGAGGGGCTTCCGGGGCTATAATCCTTCTTCGCTGCGTACCGATGCCACCGCCGGCCTCAACGTTGCGCTGCTCGCCTTTCCCCAGGGCATGGCTTATGCGGTCATCGCCGACCTTCCGATTCAGTACGGCATCGTCTCCGGCGCTGTTGCTGCCATCATTGCCCCGCTCTTTGCCGGTTCCAGGCACACTATTCTCGGCCCGACCAACGCAACGGCATTCATGCTGTTCTCCAGCTTCGCCGCCTTTTCGGCTAAGGACCAGATCTTCTACCTGCCTATGCTCGTGCTCATGGTCGGGATTCTCCTGACGATTGGAGCCCTCTTCCGGGTCGCCGAGCTGGTCCAATACGTCAGCCGCTCTGTGGTGGTGGGTTACATTACCGGGGCCGCTATTCTGATCATCGCCAACCAGGCGCGACACATGATGGGTGTGGAGTTACCTCCGACCGATACGGACAGTCCCAAGACCTTCTTCACGATCCTCCAGGGCACTATTGCCGAAGCTCACCACACTCACTGGCAAACATTGGCCCTGGGCGTCGCCACTTTTGTGTTCTGGCTGCTTTTCTCGAGGAAGTTCAAAAAACTGCCTGTCTTTGCCATTACCCTGCTCGTGATGTCCGGGGCCTACTACCTCCTCCAGAAGTATGCGGGGTGGCAGGTCGCCACCTTTGACTCATTCTCCGTCTCTGATCTCGCTCCTAACCTGCCCGAGATCAGCAGACGCGGTTTCTTCTCGGACATTTCCCGGCTCACAGGCCTCGCCTTCTCGATTGCTTTCCTCGCCTCCCTGGAGAACTCGGTCATGTCCAAGACCCTTGCCAGTCGCGCCGGTGACCGGCCTGACGTGAACCAGGACATGCTCAGTGTCGGCATTGCCAACCTCGCAGCTGCCTTCACCGGTGGCATGCCGGCATCCGGATCCCTGACCCGCTCCGCCCTGAACTTTGCGAGCGGTGCTGTTTCGCGGCTTTCCAGTATCATCAGCGGTCTCCTCTGCATCGTAGGCCTCCTGCTTCTCGGAGACTACATGCATCTCGTCCCGAAAACATGCCTCGCCGCCCTCGTCATGGGAATTGCGGCTTCGGTGATCAACCGCCACCACATCCGGATTTCGCTCTACGCGACCCCCTCTGACGCCGCTGTCCTCATCACGACTTTCGTTGCAGCACTGCTGCTCCCGCTGAATATCGCCATCTTCCTCGGAGTCGGGATTTCGGTGATGCTCTACCTCCACGCCGCCAGCCGCCCTTACCTGACCGAATACGAGTTCTCCGAAGAGGGCGAGCTTCGCGAAGCAGGCGAAAAGCGCGCCCGCCCCATGCCGGCTATTTCAATCGTGCACGTCGAGGGCGACCTCTTCTTCGGCGCCTCGGAACTCTTCCGCACCCAGATCCAGAAGACTTCGCTCGACCCCGATCTCCGGGTCATCATTCTCCGGCTCAAGAACGCACGCCACCTGGATGCAACCAGCGTGGTGGCGCTTGAAGAACTGGTCCAGTTCCTGCGCGCTCACGAACGACATGTCATCATCAGCGGCGCGTCGAAAGAGGTTTTCCGGGTTCTGAAGAACTCCGGCACTCTCGAAGTGATCGGAAGAGAAAACGTCTTCCTCAACAACGCGAAGAACCCGAATCTTTCCACTCGCTACGCGCTGAAGCGGGCCCAGGTCTTGCTCGGAACCACTCAGGCAGACATCCGGATCTTCCACGATCCCAGCAAAGACAAACTGAAGTGATCCAACAGGGTTAGGTCAGCGACTCAACCCTGTTTCTCCAGGTGAGTCATCTGCTTGAATTCACGCATCGCCCGCTTCCACTTACGGCGATCAGAAATGTTGTCCACGAATTTGAAAGCGAGAACAATATAGACCGCCGCCAGGCAGATCTGGAAGATCCTCGAGTAGAATGCCGCATCCGTTTCATCTCCGAACGGCATCGTCCCGAGGCCAACCAACAAGATAACGGTGCCCAATCCTGACGAACACATCGCCGCCCATTTTCCACCGCTGAATATTTGGCGACCGAACGTGATGCCAAGCAGCATAAACAGGAGCACCATAAAGATATAAGATGGGCAAAGCACGAGCAGTTCGTAAAACACGATCGAGACGAGGCCACCAAAAACGTTCCCCAGGATCAAAGCCTTGCCCCCTGCGGCGCCCGCAGACAGGTTCGGACTTTGAGCCAGGATAGCCGCGAAGATCAGGATTTTGAGATCCCCCGTTTCGTTGCCAACCAGGACATAGAGCTCTAGCGGAAAGATAATCGCGGTCCGAATCGCCGCGTGTCGAAACGCCTGATCCTTTTGCATCACTGCTTTTTTCTTCGCGGCCTTCTTAGCCGCTGGAGCTGCCGGCATGGGTGGATCCGGGAGCAGGACATGAGCCAACCAGACGAATCCCATTCCGGCCAACCCGGTCCAGAAAATTCCCATCGTCATGCTTAATGCCAGTGCAATATCCTGGCTAGCCATCACCGGGATCATGAGAATGCCTAGCAATGCCCAGGTCATGAACTTCTGGGCGACCCCCTGTGCCAGCAGGTAGAAGCACAGAAAGATCATCAGCATGTTGGCCGTGATCGCCAACGGAAGGAACTGCAGGGACATGCTCGATATCAACAGCGCCACGAAAAACGACACCAGGATGAGCACCGGGAATGACAGCAGGGCGACGATGGGAGGCCGCGGAATGGGAGCCGCCAGGAAGCCGGCAGCGAGCATGGGAGCAAGGAAAGAGAGCGGCCAGGCAAAGCCAAACGCCACCGCCGATGACAGGCCAATGCCAAACGTCAGGCGTAGAACCCGCCGCTTGTAGAGCTGCTCCTGGAAGTTCATCTCACTCCGTCCGGTCCGTCACGAGACGTAGGTGAACCAGGAAACCAATCGGATCCAGAAGCGGGCCAGCCCCTTCAGAATCGGATTCTCCGTGTTGTAGACGATGACATCAGCCTGCCCGCCTTCACGGCGAAGTCCGATCAAGGCATCCGGGTCGGTGAAATGAATCACAACAGGAAACCGCTGCGGGTCGCGAAGCCAGTCACGTGGAGCCGAGATTTTGGGCAGGTTGGACGGGTCGTCAACGTCCCCCCACTCCACACCAAAACCAACGCTTCCCACCGTTCCTTCGAAAATCCGGCCGGGAGCAACATCAAGAACGATGTCCACCTTATTCCCTTCCGCAATCCGTCCGAGACTGTTTTCCCGAAGGTAAGCCTCTACCCAGACTGTTCTCGTTGAGAGAAAGTTCATCAAAGGCTGACCGGCCGAAGCATACTGTCCGGCTTCAATTCTCGCGTTCGTGACACCACCGTCGCCCGGAGCCAGCAAGGTCGTCCGACTCAGGTCCAACTGGGCATCTGCCAGGGCCGCCTGCGCCGACTTGATCTTGGAGTTGTCCTGACCGGCCGCCCCCATTCGCTGCTTCGCCTCTTCAAGTGCGCCTTCGGCGTTTCTCAGCTTTGCCACGCTCAACTCAACCTGTGCCTGCGCCGTGTCCGCCTCGGATTGAGAGACCGCTCCGGTTTTGACCGCACGGGAGATCCTGTCCAATTGGCTTCGATCCAAATCAAGCTTAGCCTTGGCCTCCACCACTTGAGCCGTAGCCGAGGACACGTCTGCCGTATTGGCTCCCACGTCCTGGCCTGCCTGCTCCAACGCAGCCTCCGCTTCTCTCACCGCCAGTTCGTAGTCTGACTTCTGGATTTGCACGAGAACCTGGTCTTTTTCGACCCTCTCGTTCAAATCCACGTTTACCTCGCTGATGATCCCCGAGACTTGGGGGGTGATTTCCACAACAAATCCCCTCACACGCCCCTGGCTTGTGTATGGGGTATAGCGGTCGCCAATAAGATACCAGACAAACATAAACACACAGGCAATCAGGATTCGCTGTGTCCACTTTGCTGCTGGATCCTTTTTCTTCTTTTCCGGAGGGGCGGCTTCAGCCTCTGCTTCAACAGGCTCAGAAGATTCTTCCTGTTCTGCAGTTTCTTCGACTTCTTCAGCCACCTCCTCTTCAACCTCTTCCGGGGATTCTTCCTTCGCCATAACTGTGCACGATTTAATTCGCTGGGTCAGAAAACATCAAGCTCCAGACGGTTCCGGCTCTCCGGGATCCCCTGCTGCGTCCTCTTCCCCGTCCGCCTCTTCCTCGTCATTATCATCGCCGGCACCCAACCAGGCCATGAAGAGCTTATAGGCCAGGGCAACCACGACGGCCCCCACAAACAGTCCCATCACTCCTGTCAGCATCATGCCGCCAAGCGCACCGACAAGGATCACCAGCATCGGAACCTCAACATTTCGTCCCATCAGGATCGGCTTCAGGATTCCGTCCATACCACTGACGACCAGACACCAGATCGCGAAGATCGTAGCGGCCACACCACCGTAATCACCACTGGAGAAAGCGTAAACTGCAAGCGGTCCCAAAATCAGGATCGGTGGAAGCTGAATCACGGCCAGCATCAACACGCCAAGCGTCCAAACTGCAGCCAGGGGGATTCCCATGATCACCATGCCAATCGCTGCCAGGATCGCCTGAATGATCGCTGTTCCGACAACGCCCAGCGCCACACCTCGAATGGTTCCGGTGGCCAGATCGACGAGGCCAGCCCCGGCCTCTCCCGCAATGCGTGTACCAAGCCCCTTGAGAAAGCCAGTCACCCCGTGCCCACCGATCAGCATGATACCGCAAATGATCAGCGAAAACGTGAAACCGAGAATGTCCTTTCCGGCTCCTGCGACACTGCCCAGCACCTTCTTTCCAATAGATGCAATCTGCGGGGTATACTTCTTGACCGTATCCTGAAAGTTGGACGAAAGATTGCGCCACGCCGTGAAAGTTCGCTCTCCCACAACCGGCCATTCCTTCACTTCTTGGTTGGGAGGTGGAATCTCAAGTTCCCCGTCTTCCCACTTTTCATTGAGATCTTGAGCGGCGTCGATCGACTGACTCACCAGCATCACTGATGGCACGATCAGGAGAGCCACAGATAGGAGAATAAAGATTGTCCCTACTGTCTTTCGCTTATTCCCGAATCGGGCGCAAACCTTGTTGAACATCGGGAACAACGCCACAGCGAGGATCCCGCCCCATACGATCGGGTTAATGAACGGTGAAATAATCTTCAACGCCCAGATCACCAGCCCTGCCACAATCGCAAGCCTGATCAATATTTCGATCACCTTGCCGGTGACCTCATTCAGTTCCTTCTCCTTTTCTTTGTCCATGGCAATCTGAGTCTAACCAAGTAACCCCGGGGCCTGACAACCGTATTCAGCGAAAAATACGGCACAAGTGGATCAAGCCGATTAGCCCATTCGGGCATCACTGAGTCACAAAACCAACCAGGTGTCACGCCTCCCGGCCACGAAAAGGGCGAAGAATCCCCAACCTATGGCCCTAGCACCGCAGCCTCACCCGCAATTCGCCCGGTGGTCCAGGCAGACTGAAAATTAAAGCCGCCCGTGACTCCGTCGATATCGAGCACCTCTCCGGCGAAGAAAAGTCCCGGATGAAGCCGACTCTCCATCGTTTTGAAATTCACTTCCTTGAGGTTAACTCCTCCGGCAGTAACGAACTCATCTTTGTTCATGCTCTTGCCGTTCACACTGAATCGACTCGCAATCATAGATAGAACCAGACTATGGCGATCTGCCTTGGAAAGGTTTGCCCAGATCGTTTCCTCACCAACGCCCGCGTGTTCCGCCAGGCGCGTCCACAAGCGGGCAGGAATCGGGACCTCGCTGAGTCCTGACCTCACTCGTTTCCTCGGAGAATCTTCGCGCGCCCGGCTGAAGATATCGAGAAGCTCGGGCTCCTTCAGCCCGCACCAATTAATCACCACATCGAAACGGTATTTCTGATCTGCCAGCTCGCGCGCGCCCCTGGCAGATAACTTAAGAATGGCCGGTCCGCTCAATCCCCAGTGAGTGATCAGGCATGGTCCCTCGGTCTTCAACTTCAAACCTGGCACAGACGCCTCTGCATGGGGAACTGAAATTCCGGAGAGTTCCTCCAGCCTGGGATCATCAATCTTGAAGGTAAATAAGGAGGGAGCAGCCGGGACCAACTCGTGTCCAAGCTCCCCAGCCAGCTTGACCCCGGCATTGTTCCTTGTGCCTCCAGTCGCCAGAAGGACTGCGCGACAACGAACCCTCTCACCGTCTACCAATCGAATCACCCACTCCCCGCTATCACTTTTGAGAGACTCAACCTCTGCTTTCAGGCGCAAGTCAACGCCACCCTCTTCAGCCGCTCTTGCCAGGCAATCCATGATGGTCTTTGAATTGTCTGTGACCGGAAACATCCGACCGTCGCTTTCGACCTTTAACTTCACTCCCTTCGAGGCAAACCAGTCGATCGTATCCGACGGCCCCCATCGGTGAAAGGGACCGATTAAGACCTTCTCCCCGCGTGGATAGAACTTCGTCAGCTCGCGCGGATCGAGGCAGTCATGGGTAACGTTACAGCGCCCACCCCCGGAGATCTTGACCTTGGTCAGCACCTCCCCCGTTTTTTCGAGAATCAGCACCTTTGACCAGGGTGCCGCCTCAGCACTGGAGATCGCACCAAAGTAGCCGGCAGCTCCGCCGCCGACGACGACCAGGTCATAGATATCCTCTTCGGCCATGAAGGAGCAATGAGATCACTTTTTCTCCACCAACCAGACATTTCGGAAGGCGACTGGATTTCCATGCCCCTGGAAGAGGATGGTTCCTTGAGGCGCCTCGGGGCGCTTGGCTCCGTTGCCGGTTCCGCCGGGGAGCTCAAGATCGTCATGAATCAAAACCCCGTTGTGACGCACCGTCACCCGGGCATTCTTCACTTTCTTGTCACCCTCGAAGCGAGGCGCCGTAAAATCGATGTCGTAGGTCTGCCACTGCAGAGGCGGAAAGGCCATCGGAACATCGGGGGTTTTGAACTTGTAGAAGCTGCCGCACCATTGGGAATTCAAAGACCCGACCTTCAATGCATTGTTGTCGGTATCAAAGTCGAGACCGAAGGTATCCATGATCTGGACTTCATAGTTTCCGAAAATGTAGATCCCGCTGTTACCCCGATCCTGATTGCTCAGCGGCCGCGCCGGCTTGTAGGGCACTCTGAACTCGAGATGCAGCTCAAAGTCTCCCGTCGGTTGCGTTGTCGAACCTCCCGCCCAAAGCAGTCCGCCTTCCACCTGCCCTTTGACCAGGTCGCTCGGCTTTCCGCCGAAAATCACCATGGCTCCTTCAGGCGCTTTCTTGCCAAGCGTCGGACTCTTCCGTTCGACGCGCTTGAGCCCCTCCACCAGTTCGTCCACCTGGGCTCGCTTCAATTTCTCCGCCTTGATGGCATCCCCATTCCAACCTGCCCCGGGCAGGCCACCCGGGTAGGTCAGAACGTGAAACTCTCCTCGATCCAGATCAGCAATCTGGACACCTTTCCCGTCGGCCTCATACTCCCCCTGGATCGCGAATTCCGGGCGTTCAGACGCGGACTTCGGGTCGGTGTAGGTAGGCACTTCCACCTTTTCTGCGCAGTAACCCACCCACACGATGGAGCTCAGGCAGAAGAAAAGAAAAAGAGGTCGCTTCACGATCTGCATGTCATCAGCAAAACCTGCGCCTCAGGCAATGTAAAGGGCAGATCCTCGCCTGCTTCGACTTCGCAAAATTGAACTGCTCATCCTGCGAATTGGAGCTACGCTACAAGGCAACATGTTGGAGGACATTCAAAAGACTCTCTTTCGGTGGATTCTTGGAATTGCCCTTTTTGGAATCGCTTTCTGGTCAGCCAAGAAGGGCTATCACGATCTGGATCCTACTTTCATGTTCCTGGCCGTGATCTGTTTCGCTATCGGACTTGCGGCAGTCTGGGAGTCGTTTTTTGCCGCCGTCACCCGTCCCCTAATGATTCTGATCGAATCGATTCTCTTTCCGGTAACGAAATTTAACAAGCCGACCCTGAATCTGAAACTTCCCGTCTACTACGTCAACGAGGGCCGTTACGATGAGGCACTCGCCGAATACAGGAAAGTGCTGAAGCACTACCCCGATGAGACGGAGGCTTACGACGGAGCCATCTGGCTCTATGTGGAAATCTTCGAAGAACCGGAAGAAGCTCAGAAGCTGTTCGACAAGGCCAAGAGCCGGAACCTCGTGCTCGACGATCAGTCACGAAGCCTGGTGAAGCGGGGAGATCGTTGAGTTTTGCTCCCCCACCAGCTGAGTCCTAACTCACACTCACTCATTCTGAAAATCCCGGAAGCGGGCCACCTGGTCGGCCTTCGGCAATTCCTTCATTTCTGGATTCTCATTAAGCCAGCTGGAGAAGTCCACAAACTCATCTGGCATCAAACCCGTTTCTTTGTCTGCCTGCAGTTGCTCGTAGTTCACCTGAACTGGACTCCGGTTCGAGTTAGCAGGCGCCCATGATTCAAACATGATTACTCGATGCACGGTTTTGCCAAATCCCAGGAAATATATACAGACGGCGATTTTGAACATCACCATAACTACAACCGCAGACCCTATCCCTAATTCCCTTATCGGCACTCGAGAACCACTCGCCATAATCAAAACACCCACTTCGCTGATCAATTGAATGAGTGAGAAAACTCCGAATCCCCGGATCAATATCCAACCCAGTTGTTCTTTGGTCAGGCTCATGATGAAAAGACTGAACCGCTGGACGCGAAGCGTCAACTTCTCGCGAGGTAGAATGCTGTCACGGCAGAGGGAGCCTCATAAACATCGATTCAATCGATACCACCACCTGATTTATTCGATTCACCCAACTCGACGTTTTGTGATAGAACAGTAAACAGAGCATGAAATTACCACGTCATCTGCTTTGCGCTTGTGTTCCCGTGATCGGGTTGGCTGCCATTATCACACTTGGTTGCCTCTTGTTTGAAGGAAAGCTTTGCCCTCCAAAGAAAATCATTTGGAAGAAGCACGCCGACCAGCACCAGCAACACGAACACAAGTCAGCACTGCAACATTCCGGATTTAGGAATTTTCGGAAAATTCTCTAATCTGTACGCAAAAACGCCGCGGCCCGAAGACCACGGCGTTTTCCGACAATAGCAAAGTGTTGTCGTGAGAGACGATTTAGGAAACTTCCGCGATCGTCTTGGAAACGCGGGAAACGATCTTGTAGGGATCGCCCTGTGAGTTAGGACGACGATCCTCAAGGTAACCCTTGTAGTCGTTGTTCACGAAAGAGTGAGGCACACGGATGGAAGCACCGCGGTCAGCAACACCGTAAGAAAAGGTGTCGATGGACTGAGTCTCGTGGAGACCGGTCAGACGGAGGTGGTTGTCGGGACCGTAAGCAGCGATGTGCTCTTCCATGTTCTTTTCGAACTGAGACATAAGCTTCTCGAAGTATTCCTTACCACCAGTCTCACGGAGATACTCAGTGGAGAAGTTACAGTGCATACCGGAACCGTTCCAGTCGCCCTGGAAAGGCTTACAGTGGTATTCCACGTCAACGCCGTATTTTTCGCAGACGCGCTGGAGGATGTAGCGAGCGACCCAGATCTGGTCACAAGCGGTTGCAGAACCCTTGCCGAAAACCTGGAACTCCCACTGGCCCTTGGCCACCTCGGCATTGATGCCTTCGTGGTTGATGCCAGCGTCGAGACAGATGTCGAGGTGCTCTTCAACGATGGCGCGAGCAAGGTCGCCAACATTCTTGTTACCGACACCGCAGTAGTATTCGCCCTGAGGATCGGGGTAACCGGAGTCAGGCCATCCGAGGGGCTGACCGTCCTGGAAAAGGAAATATTCCTGCTCAAGACCAATCCAGAGACCGGGGTCATCAGGGATCGTTGCACGTGCATTGGAGGGGTGTGCGTCACCGTTGGGGAGCATCACCTCACACATCACGAGGAAGCCGTTGAGACGGGTGGAGTCAGGATAGAGAGCCACCGGCTTCAGGATACAGTCAGAATCACTACCGTCGGCCTGCAAAGTCGAGCTGCCGTCAAAGCCCCACTCAGGGCACTCAGAGAGAGAGAAGTTCTCAGGATCTCCGTCGACGATCTTGGTCTTTCCGCGCAGGTTTGCAACGGGCTCGTAACCGTCAAGCCAGAGGTATTCAAGTTTCAGTTTAGCCATGTTAACTAGTTGTCGTTTTCAGTATTAGGATTGCGAAGCCCAACCTTGGTTGAACGTCCTGCTTGGGCAGCACGAGCTTCGGGTTGATTAACCGCGACGTGAGAGAAGCAAGGAGCGTGCCACTTGTCAACGACAGTCCCGAAAAATCACGATTATTTGCTCTATTTTCGCGAGTTACGCAGGAAAAGATTCCCGACCTGCCTACTGACGGCATCCCTCGAGAAGCACATCGAGGAAATCGGCAATACCGGAGAGCGCATCCTTGTGATCGCTGTCATCCAGAACCATGAGGCAGTCACGGGCCTGAGTCACCAGATCCTGCCCTGTATCAATCGCTGCCTCGATTGAACCAACGTAATCGGCAATGTTGGCAAGGGCCGAGACGTCGATTGGTTCCTTCTGGATAAGAAGACGGTGCAGTTTCTCACGCTGCTTCTCGTTGGCGCTGCCAAGGAGGTTCAAAATAGGCAGAGTCAGTTTGCCCTTGTTGAGGTCAGTTCGGAGAGTTTTGCCGAATTCTTCCTCTTCTCCCACCAGGTCGATGCAGTCGTCGTAAATCTGGTAAGCCGTCCCGATGTGGAGACCAAAATCCTTGAGAGTTTCGCAAGTTTCAGACGTCTGGCCATTCAAGCGGGCCCCCAACTCCATGGCGGCTGCGAAGAGAGCTGCCGTCTTCTTTTCGATGATGTCAAAGTAGTCTTCCTTGGAGAGCTGCAGGTCAAAACGACGCTGGGTTTGGATGATTTCACCGCTGCAGACTTCGTTCGCGAAAGATGCCACCTTCTCGCTGATCACCTTGTCTTCAAACTGCGACGACAACATGAGCGCATGAGCGAATAGACAGTCACCCAGGAGAACGCTCAAAGCGTTGCCCCACTTGGCATTCGCTGTAGGAGCCTGTCGGCGGATCTCGGCGCCGTCGATGATATCATCGTGCACCAGGGTGGCCACATGGATCAACTCCAGAACCACGGCAAGCTTGTGATGCTCATCTGTAAGTTCCCCGGTCGCACCACCAGAGAGAAAGGTCAGGGCCGGGCGTATGCGCTTGCCCGAAGTGTTCAGGATGTAGGCCACATAGGGTTCCACCGCGGGGTCGAATTTGGTGGCCTGTTCGCGAATCAAGTTCTCAACACGATCCAACTCCGGACGCAGGAAGGCGAAGGGCGACAATTCCTCCTCAGACGAAGGGTCTAAAGTTTGAGCTTCCGAAGTCATTAATGTTTTCCGCCTACTGAAAGGATTTGTCCGCAATTGTCAATTCGCAGTGTGTATACGATTGGAACACCCCGTCAGAACCTCTGTTTCGCTGAATTCGAGTCACGCCCGTTTGACATTTTAGGCAACTTTTGTATCTTTTTCACACCTCGGTAAGTAACGGCTGGGGTGTGCGACAAACAATAGCGCGGTGATCTGCGTGTTCAGTCACCGGCGACCGGTAACCGGTCCCCTTCGGCTCGCCCTCCCCCTGAGCCGAAGGGCGCTTACCGCAACTTGAGACCTTCGCTGTCCGTTCCTTTTGTTTCCGCAAATGGATCACGTCTTCGTGCCACACGAACAAGGGGAACAAGGACACAAATACCCTTTGCATCCTCGGAATCCCAAGGATAGTTTTGAATCGTGAAAACGACCCTACTAGCTTTCGGTGCTCCCGGCATGCAGGAAATGATCGTCATCTTCCTGATCGTGCTCCTCCTCTTCGGTGCCAAGAAAATCCCCGAGCTCGCCCGCGGTGTGGGCAAAGGCATGGGGGAATTCAAAAAGGCGAAAACCGAATTCGAACGTGAAATCAAAGAAGGTGAAGAAGAAGGCAAAAAGGAGTGGGAGAAATCCGAAGACGCTTCGGAAAGCCACCCCGCCAAGTCTGAGGACTGAAAGCGCCTCGCTCCCCCATTTTGAATGAATCTCCGGGCGACTGGACCCTTGATGTGGGCAGTCGCCCTAATTTTGTACTTCGCTCCCGTTCTAGCATCTGGACAATCCATTGAAAAAGAAGAGGTTACGGTAGTTTTTTACAACCTTAAGAACTATCTCGCGATGGAGCGTCGCGTTGGGGATGAGGTCGTTGAAGACGCCCCAAAACCCGAGAACGAGATCAGGCATCTCATCGATGCCATCGTCGCCATGCAGCCCGATATTCTCGGGGTCTGTGAGCTGGGAGACGCGTCATTTATGGACGACTTCAAAGGCCGTCTAAAGGAGGCCGGAATCGACCTCCCTCACACCGAGTTGGTTACCGCAGCGAGCGGCCACAACCGGAACCTGGCTCTCCTCTCCCGCTATCCGCTCGTCGAAGTGAACTCCCGGGATGACTACACCTACACCATCGGAGATACCAAGCTCCCCTTCCAACGCGGCGTTCTGGATGTCACCATCGCCATCAATCCCCGCTACCACCTCCGCTATGTGGCACTTCACCTCAAGTCCAAGCGGGACGTTCCCGAAGCCGATCAAGCTTTGATGCGCTTGAATGAAGCCCGCCTTGCGAGGCAGCACCTGGATCGGATCTTTGAGGAACAACCCGGGATGAACCTCGTTGTCATGGGGGATTTCAATGATCTGCGCATTGAGCCCCCGGTGAAAACGCTCCAGGGCAGTTGGAGCCGCCCGGGCTACCTCAGTTCCCTGACGCTCGATGACCAATACGGGTTTCGTTGGACCCATCACTGGTCCTTCGCCGACTCCTATTCCCGTCTCGACTATGCCCTATACAGCAAAGGGCTCAGCCCCGAAATCAACCGCGGGGATTCCCATATTTATCACTGGGACGACTGGGACAAAGCCAGTGATCATAGGCCCCTGGTCATGAAGATCCTTCCTGTGGATCAGCCAACAGAGTAGCCCCCAAAATCTTACGGTCGGAACTGGCCCTTTCTGCCCATGAACGCGTGATTGTTCCCTCAGGGTCAGAAACTTACTCTCCAAGCTACCCGGAATGCGCCCCGTGCGTCCGCCCGTAGCCTGATGAAACGCTTCCTTCCTGCCTGTTTTCTCCTGACGACCTTGCTCCACGCCGAAGATCCCGCGGGTCTTCCGGAAACTGTCAGTTACTACGAACACGTCCGCCCTGTTTTCCAGGCCAAGTGCCAGGGGTGCCACCAACCAGCCAAGGCCAAGTCGGACTACATCATGACTGACGTCGCCGCGCTGATCGCCGGGGGCGAAACCGACAAGGCCGTCGTTCCGGGCAAAGCCCACGAAAGCTATCTCTACGAACTCATCGTCATCCAGGAGGGCGAGGATCGCCCCGAAATGCCCCCCAAGGAAGCTCCTCTCACGGACTATGAGGTGAAACTGGTCAGCAAATGGATCGATCAAGGTGCCAAAGACGATACTCCCGAGAATGCCAGGCAACGCTACACTCAGGACAATCCGCCTCGCTACGCTGTCCCCCCGGTCATCACATCACTCGACTATTCCCCTGATGGCAAACTGCTGGCCATGGCCGGCTTCCACGAAGTCCTTGTCCACAATGCAGACGGATCCGGGCTTGTTTCCCGACTCGTGGGTCTTTCCGAGCGAATCGAGTCAGTGGCCTTTTCGCCTGATGGCAAACAACTGGCGGTCGCAGGCGGCCTCCCCGGCCGCATGGGTGAAATCCAGGTTTGGGATCTGGCCAAGAAGGAGCTCAAGCTCTCCAAGATCGTCGGCTACGACACGGCCTACGGAGCCAGTTGGTCTCCCGACGGGAAGCTCATCGCCTTTGGCCTGCCCGATAACACCGTGCGCGCCATCAATGCCGGCAATGGCGAACAGGTCCTCTTCATGGGCAGCCACAACGACTGGGTTCTCGCAACCGATTGGGGCCAGGAGGGCAAGCACCTCGTCTCGGTTGGTCGGGACATGACCGCAAAGCTTACCGAGGTCGAAACGGAACGCTTTGTCGACAACCTCACCTCCATCACTCCGGGCGCCCTTAAGGGCGGTATGAACGCCGTGGAACGCCATCCCGGACAAAACCACATCCTGATCGGAGGTTCCGATGGCGTGCCCCAGATCTACCGCATGAAGCGCGAAACCGTTCGCAAGATCGGAGACAACGCCAACCTCATCCGGAAATACCCCGCCATGAAGGGCCGCATCTGGGATGTCGCTTTTCGCCCTGACGGCAAACAGTTTGTCGCTGTTTCGAGCCTGGACGGCACCGGCGAGATAAGCCTCTATCAGTCCGAATACGATGCCACGATCACTCCCGAACTGAAGAAGCTCTTCGAAACCGTTCGCCGTTCGACCAACGCGGATGAAAACAAGGATGACAAGATCGAAGAGTTCCACACCCGTGGAGCCAAGCGCCTAGCCAAGCTCGATGTAGATACGGCTGCATTCTCGGTCGCTTATTCCCCGGATGGGAAAACAATCGCCGCGGGAACGGACGACGGCATAGTCCGCCTGCTTAACTCCGCTGATCTGAAGCAGAGGAAAGTCATCAATCCCATCAAGATCGAAGGCGAGCTGCCTCAGCCCGAGAGCAAGGCAGCCCCGATCAATCTTGCCAAGGGCGAGCACCACGACCTCAAGGCCGAGGAACTGCCGAAGGGACGCGAGCTCAAGTCCATTGCTGTCTCCCCTGCCAAGATTGCTCTGAACGGCCCCGGTTCTTATTCCCAACTGCTCGTCACCGGCACCTACACGAACGGCGAAACCGTCGATCTCACCCGCAAGGTCACCTTCGCGGCTGACACCAAAAATCTTAAGGTCGACAAGCGAGGCATTCTCACCGCCAGCGGCGAGGTGGATCAGACCGTTGGCGTTACCTACAAGGGACTCACGTCCAACACGACCGTTTCCGTCACTAACCTCGACAACAAGGTCGCTCCCGATTTTGTGCGCCACGTCAACCCGGTCATCTCCCGCATGGGCTGCAACATGGGAACCTGTCACGGAGCCAAGGACGGCAGAAACGGCTTCAAGCTGAGCCTTCGAGGCTACGACCCTCTTTTCGATGTGCGGGCCTTTGGCGATGACCATACGGCCCGTCGGGTCAACTACGCTTCGCCCGACGACTCACTCATGCTGCTGAAAGCCACCGGCGCTGTTCCCCACGAAGGCGGCAAGCTGACCGATATCGGATCCGACTACTACAAGACCGTCCGCGAGTGGATCGCCAACGGAGCTGAACTCCACCTCGACACCCCCAAGGTCACCCGCATCGAACTCTTCCCCAAGAACCCGGTCATTCAAAACGTCAAAGGCGCTCAGCAGTTCCGCGTCATCGCCCACTGGGCCGACGGTCAGAGCCGCGATGTTACCCGCGAAGCCTTCATTGAGTCCGGGAACACCGAAGTCGCAGATCACGACGACTTCGGGCTCATGATGTCACTGCGTCGTGGAGAGGCCCCCATCCTGGCCCGCTTCGAGGGTGCCTACGCGGCGACCACACTCACGATCATGGGTGATCGCGAAGGCTTCACCTGGAAAGAACCAGCCGCCTGGGGCGAAATCGACAAGCTCGTTGCCGCCAAGTGGAAGCGCATGAAGCTCCAGCCCAGCGGTCTCTGCACCGACGAGGAGTTCGTCCGCCGCGTTCACCTCGACCTGACAGGGTTACCTCCGGCATCCAACAGGGTTAAGTCCTTTCTCGCCGATGAACGCCCCACCCGTCAAAAGCGCAACGCCCTTGTTGATGAACTGATCGGGTCACCTGAGTTCGTTGATCACTGGACCAACAAGTGGAGCGACATGCTTCAGGTAAACTCCAAGTTCCTTGGCGCCGAAGGGGCTCAATTGTTCCGTGACTGGATCCGCAAGGAAATCGAGACCAACACCCCCTACGACGAGTTCACTTACAAGATCCTCACCGCGTCCGGCTCCAACAAAGACAATCCGGCCGCGTCCTACTTCAAGGTGCTCCGCGAACCGGATGCGATCATGGAGAACACCACCCATCTCTTTCTCGCGACCCGCTTCAACTGCAACAAGTGCCACGACCACCCCTTCGAACGCTGGACCCAGGATCAATACTTCGAAACCGCGGCCTACTTCGCTCGTATCGACCTGAAGCGGGACACCAAGAACGCGCCCAAGCAGAACCTCGGCGGAACCGCAGTGGAGGGCGCCAAGCCTCTCTACGAAGTCATCGGAGACAAGACGGAAGGAGAAATCAATCACGACCGAACCGGTGCCGTGCAGCCCCCCGCTTTCCCTTACGAGGCAACTCTCGAGAAGGCCGCCTTCACTGACCCTGCCAAACCAACACGACGCGAAGAACTTGCCGCCTGGATCACCAGCCCGGATAACGAGTATTTTGCCTCGAGCTACGCCAATCGCATCTGGGGATACATGCTCGGAACAGGCATCATCGAACCCCTCGACGACATCCGTGCCGGCAATCCCCCGACCAATCCGCAGTTGCTCAACTACCTCACCAACCAGTTCATCAATTCGGACTTTAATGTGAGGGCCCTCATGTCTGAGATCTGCAAGTCGCGTACGTATCAGCTCTCAATCGCATCCAACCAGTGGAACGAAACCGACGAGACCAACTTCTCACGCGCCCGAGCCCGACGCCTCCCGGCCGAGGTGCTTTTCGACTCCGTCTACTTTGTTACCGGTGCCACCCCGAACATTCCCGGGGCCAAGCCGGGCATGAGGGCGAGCCAGCTTCCCGATGCCAAGCTCGATGCAAAATCCGGTTTCCTCGCCAACCTGGGGCGCCCCGTTCGTGAGAGCGCCTGTGAATGCGAACGCTCTGCCGACATGCAGATGAGTGCGGTGATGGCATTCCTGTCAGGACCCACCGTCGCCGACGCGATCGGAGCCGAGAACAGCGGCCTGACCAAGCTGGTGGACTCCGAACCGGATGATCGCAAGGTCATCGAGGAGGTCTACTACCGCGTCCTTGCTCGCTCTCCCAGCCAGGCTGAAGTCGACGCAGCTCTTCAGATCTTCAATGAAGTCGAGGTCGATCACACCACGCTGCTGGGAGAGCTCTCCAAAGCCGAAGCCGCCTGGATTCCAGTGAAGAGCCATCGTGAGATCACCCGTCTCAAGAGCATTCACAAGGCAAACGCGGACATCGAAGCCTACACGCCGGAGTTCCAGCAGAAAAAGACCAAGGCGGAATCCGAGCAGAAAGCCCGTATCGCGGCAGCGAAGAATGCCTATGAGGCACGCTTAGCTGAGGTCCCGAAACTGGCTGATGAATTCGCCGGCAACATCACCTCGGAGCAACTCTGGACAAAATGGCACGTGCTGCCGATCAAAACAGCCACTGCCGCCAACAAGGTCAAAGTCGACATCCTGCCGGACGGTTCGGTGCGCTACACCGGCGGCTTCAAGAAAGGCAACATCGATTACCTTCTCACCGGCGACATGAAGGCTCAGAACATCACCGGTCTCATGATCGAAGCGATTCCCGATGAGACGTTCGGCGGCTTTGGTGCCGGCCTCAATCCCAACGGCAATTTCGTCATCTCAGAAGTCCAGTCACGCTGGAACACCACAGCAGATCCGAAGAAGAACAACGCCATCGTCTTTGCCGATGCCGTCGCGGATTTCACACAGAACGGTTTTGATGTCAAAAACACCATCAACGGCAAACTGGATCGCAGCGTCAAAGGATGGGCCCTTGCCGGAACTAATCACCAGGCCCCTCACCGCGCGCTCTACAAGTTGAAGGAGCCTGCCGCCGGCAGCGCCGAAGGGGCCGAGCTCGTTGTGGGTGTGATCTGTCGCTACTCCCAGGGAGACTACCCGATCGGCCGCTTCCGCGTCTGGTACACCACCGACAGCGATCCTCTCAACTTCGGTATCCAGGCCAACCTGGCCGCTGCAGTCCAGACTTCGCCCGCCGCCCGGACCGAAGCGCAGAAAAAGGCGCTCCACACCTACATCCACGAAAACGATGAAGACCTTCTTAAGAAGAGGTTTGCTCATCTCAAGGAACAGCGACCGCTGCCCGCCGACCAGAAGATGGAAGGTCTCAAAGCCGCGTTAGTGAAAGCCGAGCTGCCGATCAAGGAGGATCCTGATCTGCTCCAACTTCGCCAGGATATCAGTTACTCCACCCAGCAAGCTGCGAACCGGCGCCTCACCGCCGCGCAGGATTTGGCGTGGGCGTTGATCAATAATCCTTCGTTTTTGTTTAATCGTTAATGGAGGCAGAAGGCAACAGCCAGAAGGCAGAAGTGAATTCGTTTAGAGACCTAATCGTTTGGCAAAAATCAATGAGTCTGGTCACAGAAATCTACCAAATTACGAATAGCTTCCCCGACTCCGAAAGGTTTGGCATGACAAACCAGATGAGGCGTGCGGCTGTCTCGATACCATCGAACATCGCGGAGGGCTTTGGGCGGAACTCTACGGCCGATTATGTTCGGTTTCTTCAAATTGCTTCCGGATCACTTTACGAGCTGCAAACTCAAACCAGTATTTCTCAGAATCTTGGATTCGCAAACCAGAACGCCTGTCAAACATCTGTCGGACTCGCTACCGAATGCGAACGAATGCTTTCCTCACTAATTTCCAAACTTAAACAACGCAATCAATAGCGCCAACTTCTGCCTTCAGCCTGTAACCTTCAGCCTCCAACTCCCATGATAAGACTACCCGGTGAAATTGCCAAAGATCTGTGTGACTCCCACTTGAAGCCCGGCCGCCGCGACTTCCTTCGCGTTGGTGGAGCCGGAATGATCGGGATGACCTTGAACAACATCTTTGCCGTCCAGAACGCGAGCGCCGCTTCCGCCATGGCAAGTCGACCCGGCTGGGGCAAAGCCAAGTCGGTTATCATGGTTTATCTCCAGGGGGGGCCGAGTCACCTTGACCTCTGGGACCCCAAGCCCGACGCGCCGGAGAACGTCCGTTCCATCTTTAAGCCGATCAACACCAAGGTCGACGGCCTGCAGTACACGGAACTGCTTCCCAAGCTGGCCCAGGTGAATGACAAGTTCACCACGATCAATTCGATGAGCTACACGCCCAATGGATTGTTCAACCACACCGCAGCGATCTACCAGATCATGACTGGCTACACGACCGACAAGGTCAGCCCCTCCGGTCAGTTGGAACCGCCATCACCGAAGGACTTCCCCAACTTTGGTTCTCAGATCATTCGCATGAAGCCGAGTGACGAGCCCATGCTTCCCTTTGTTGTCATGCCTCGTCCCCTTCAGGAGTCAAACGTGATCAACAAAGGCGGTACTGCCGGCTTCCTCGGCAAGGCTTACGACCCGTATTACCTTTTCCCCGAAGGTGATGACATGGACATGACGAAGATGGACCGGATCAAGGTCGATGACCTCCAGCTTCGCCCCGACGTCTTTTCCCTCCGCCTCCAGCGCCGAGCCAAGTTGCGCAACGCGCTCAACCAGCAGATGCCAACGATCGACAAGGCAGTTGAAAACTACAACCTCGACGAATACTACGACAAGGCGCTTAACCTGATCATCTCCGGTCGCGCTCGTGACGCTTTCAACATTGAAGCTGAAACCGAAGAAATGCGTGACCGCTACGGTCGCAATACTTTTGGCCAGAGCTGCCTGCTCGCCCGCCGACTTGTCGAGGCCGGCACCAAGGTGGTCGAGGTGATTTGGCCCAAGGTTGCCAACTCCAACGAGCACAGCTGGGACCAGCACAGCGGCCTGCCGGACCGCATCAAGAACAAGTCGGCACCGATGCTCGACACCGGACTCTCTGCTCTCTTCGAAGACCTCGACTCCCGCGGCCTGCTCGACGAGACACTCGTTGTCGCGATCGGTGAGTTTGGACGCAGCCCTGAAAAAGGTGTTTCCACCAGCGGCAACAACAACAGCGCCGACGGCCGGGATCACTGGCCCTACTGCTACACCTCCGTCATTGGCGGTGCCGGGATCAAGCGTGGCTACGTCCACGGCAAGTCCGACAAGACAGGGTCCGCGCCGGTCGAAGATCCGGTGCACCCCTCCGAGATCCTTGCCACAATTTATCACGCCATGGGCATCGATCCGCAGACGATTGTCTACAACCACCTCAACCAGCCACGCGAGCTGGTGAACGCGCACCATGTGGAGACCCTGTTTGCCTAGGAAACAGGATTAGCTTCACGGTTAGGATCGTTCTTCCAGACAAAATACGAGTATGGAAACGTGATCGCTATGATGGCGATTACGCCTCCGATAATAACCGTCAATACCACCCACTCGCCGGGATCAACCCACCCCACGGCGATGGTTGCCAGCCCGTAGATCACAAAGAGGCGTCCAGCCAACCGGTGCGTTTTGTTCCAGGAAAGTTCGCTGCTAAGCGTCCAGGGAGTTCGTACCCCCATGACATAGTTGGAACGCACCTTGCCGAAGAAATTTCCCATCACGACGAACATGATACCGATGGTGGAGAACAAAACGGGCGTCATGGGAAACTCTTTGCCCAGGGCACCGAAGACAATGCCAATCTGTATCGCCAACATCACGCCAAGCATTCCGAACAGCACCACGTGATACATTTTCGACCTCAGCAGTTTCTTCCCCTGCCTCGGTTCGACAAATGGCACCCCTATCAAGAGCACCAGTAAAACGGCCGTGCTTACCGGGGTGAACCAAAGCCCGCCTTTTCCGGCATAGCCATCCACCTCTCCCTTCGCATTCCAGTGAATTGGAATCTTTGCGTCCGCTCCCACCTGAAAGTGAGCCCATCCGGCAAGCGCCACCATCGCTAAGAGAAGGACCACGGCTGTCGCCAACATTCCAAGAGGAACCAGGGCAGATTTGCCCTCTTCATTGGTGGGCGAATCAGTCATGCACTACCTTCCGTAGCCAGGTTTTCCCTTTTTGTCTCCGCCCCACTTCTCCCAGCGAGATCGAATGCCTCCATCAAGCCCCACATTGCCTCTTCGAGGAGTGAAACATTCAAAGTGTAAATGATGGTCGTTCCATCGCGCCGCCCTTCAATAAGTTCTGCCTCTTTCAGAACCGAAAAGTGCTTGGAAAGAGTCGGTTTGCTCTGCGGGAACTGATCCGCCAATTCTCCAGCTGACAAATCGCCGTCCCTCAATATTTCGAGGATCTTCCTCCGCGTGGGGTCCGCCAACGCCCGGTAAACCTCATTCATGCCGCCATTATTTAGACAAGCCGCTAATTAGTCAATTGAGTAATTAGCCATTTAACGAAATAACAACGACGTGAATAGCTTCAACCAAATGCTCCGCGGCGAATCAGCCCCTCAGATTCAAATAACCGCCGTCGATGTTAAAGGTCTGGCCAGTGATGTATGAGGCATCCTCACTGCACAGATAGAGCGCCAGCTTGCCGATTTCCTCAGGCTTGGCCATGCGGCCGATGGGCTGAACCGCAGACAGTTTCTGGAACATCTCCTCTTTGTTATCGGGATAGTTCTTCTCCAGGTAGCCATCGACGAACGGAGTATGAACCCGAGCCGGGCAGATTGCATTGCAGCGAATGCCTTGCTCAAGATGGTCCGCAGCGACCGCCAGGGTCAGAGTATGAACCGCGCCTTTGCTTGCCGAGTAGGCAAAACGATCCTTCAGGCCGGTCACAGCCGCGATACTGGACATATTCAGAATGACTCCTCCCCCGTTCTCGATCATCAGCGGCAGGATTCGATGGAGGCACATGTAAACGCCCTTCACGTTCACCTTCATGACCCGGTCGAAGTCTTCCTCAGAAGTAGTCGTCGCCGTGCCGATATTGGCGATCCCCGCATTGTTAACGAGGATCTTCGGAGCACCGAATGCCTCCTGGCAGGCCGACAGGGCCGTTGCTACTGATTCACCACTGCTCACGTCACAGGAAGCAAAGATGGCCTTGCCACCAGCCGCTTCAATGGCACTGACGGTTTCGGCCCCGGCTTCCTCACTGAGATCAAAAATTGCCACAGAAGCACCTGCAGCGGCGAAAGCTTCAGATATAGAGCGGCCAATACCAGAGCCACCTCCGGTCACAATAGCGGTTTTGCCAGAAAGCTGAGACATGCGGAAGTCTCAGACAAAACTTCTGACGAGGCAACGGCTTTCACCTCGCGCATGTTCGACCAACTTGGGCGGTCAATTACTGAGATTTTTCCCGGCCCTTACCGGGGTTACTGGAATCGAAACCATCTGGATCGTTTCCATGGCCATTATTGCCGTCTCCAGCGGATCCGCCGTATTCGTTGCCCAACGCTCCCATCTCTGCAGCATCAGTATCGACATCACCCGTGATTCCACCGATCCAGCTAAACAACTCGCCCCACCAGTCGTTGGCAGATTTTTCCTTTTCCACATCATCTCCAGAGGTAACGTCGCCAGAAGTAACGTCGCCAGAGGTAACGCCTCCGGAAGTAACGTCGCCAGAAGTAACGTCGCCAGAAGTAACGTCGCCAGAAGTAACGTCGCCAGAAGTAACGTCGCCAGGGGTAACGTCGCCAGGGGTAACGTCGCCAGAAGTAACGTCGCCAGAAGTAACGTCGCCAGAAGTAACGTCGCCAGGGGTAACGTCGCCAGGGGTAACGTCGCCAGGGGTAACACCTCCAGAAGTAACACCTTCAGGGGTAACGCTTGCGGAGACCGGCTCGCCACTTCCGCCGGTGCCATGGAAAACCACACCACCGGTAGCTCCGTTATTACGCTCGTAATTAGTAACTCCACTCTGCCCATAGTGCGGAGTCACGTAAGCATCCTGATCGTTACCGCTGTATGGCTGGGGCACGTAGCCAAAAACACGCTCCTGCTGAACGGGAGAAAGGAAAGCCACTGTCTTGGCAAGGCGGCGACAATACTCTTCATACCCCGCGGCGGGATAGCCGGAGCTCATCGCGCATTGAACGGCCAAAAGGGATTGGGACGGCTCGTTGTCGCCGATCTGGGCTTTGACAGGCATGGCCATAGCCGCCAAAGCCATCACTGGAAGCAGTCGTTTAAGAAGTGTGTTCATCGTGTTCCTGTAATTTCAGTCACATTATTACCACTTTTATCTTTTTTATGAAAATTGTCAATAATTCTTCTCAAAATATTGAGATGCGAGAGAATCAGATCTGAAAATCTGAAGATTTTGCTCATCTGGCCGCGTAATTACCGCCGATTTGCTCGTGATTTGGCCTTTTACGATCCATTGAAATCCCTACACTTCTGGGCATTCCAGCCGAATGTCCTTCGCCTCCCCGCACTTTTTCCTGCTGATTCCCCTGCTCTTCCTTGCCGGCTGGCTTTTTCGGCGCCTGGAACTTTGGAAGCCACTCCGGGTCACCTTGTTGCTGCTGCTCGTCGTCGCGATCTGTGACCCACTCATCAAGCTGAAGCGTGGAGGCATGGATCTCTGGGTTCTTCTTGATAGATCGGCCTCAGCGCGGGAAATGGTCGATGCCGGAGAGCGGGAATGGAAAGCACTGCTCGAGAACTCCAAACCCGGATCCGACTACCAGGTGAACTTCCTCGACTATGCGGCCGAGGTCATTCCTACCGCCCAGACGGAAAACTCCATCTTCAGTGGCAACCGGAGCCTCACTCGAACCTCGCTGGCGATTCGTGACGCACTCGCGAGGATGGATCAGACCAAGCACAATCGTCTCCTCGTATTCACCGACGGCTACAGCACCGAACCGCTCACAGGTATCACTGAGAAACTGCTCAAGGAGGGCATTCCCCTCGACTACCGCGAACTTCGTCCTCCTGAAGTCGTCGATTACCAGGTCGCCGAACTGAATTTCCGGACCCGCGTCCAACCCGGTGAACCCTTCATCGTCGATGTGGTGATCTCAGCCAACGCAGCGGGAACGGTTCCTGTGACGGTATCGCGGGCAGGCAAAACGCTGTTCACCAGGGACGTGGAGGTCGAGAACGGCCGTGGACGACTGCGTTTCTCAGACCGAATCGTTAAACCCGGTGCCCACCAATATATCGCTACCATTGAACCCGAAACCGATGCCCACGAAGGAAACAACCGCCAGGAAAGATGGATCGAAGTAGCGTCGGGTCCCCGCGTCGTTCTCCTGACTAACTACACCGATGATCCCATGGCCAAAGTGCTGCGCTCGCAGGGCTTTGCGGTGGATATCATTGAAGACACCCTGTCAGTCAGCCCGGGCATACTGACCGGCGCCCGGGCCGTCGTCCTCAATAATGTGCCCTCCTACGAACTACCCAACGATTTCCTGACGTCGCTCGACTTTTTTGTGAACGAACAGGGCGGAGGCCTTCTCATGGCCGGGGGCAAAAACAGTTTCGGTTCCGGTGGCTACTACCAGTCTGCTGTGGATCCCCTTCTCCCGGTGACGATGGAACTCAAGAGTGAGCACCGCAAACTCTCCGTCGCCATGGGTATCGTCATGGACCGCTCTGGCTCCATGAGCATGACCACGCCTTCCGGTCACTCGAAGATGCAGCTCGCCAATGAAGGTGCCGCACGCGCCGTCGAACTGCTTGGAGACATGGATGCTGTCACCGTTTTCGCCGTCGACAGTCTCGCGCACAATGTCACAGGGCTACTTAATGTAGGGACCAGTCGAGGTGAACTGCTCAGCCGCATCCGCAGTATCGAATCAATGGGCGGCGGAATCTTCGTCTACACCGGCATGAGCGCTGCCTGGAAGGAGTTGCAGAAAGCCGACGTCGGTCAGCGTCATATGATTCTCTTCAGTGACGCAGCCGACTCTGAGGAGCCGGGCAAATACAAAGAGCTGCTCAACGAGATGTCGGCCGACGGAGCAACGGTCAGTGTCATCGGACTGGGAAATCGAAGCGATCCCGATGCCGCCTTTCTCGAGGATATCTCCAAACGAGGCGGCGGCCGCATGTTCTTCACAGATGTGCCCGGAGACATTCCCAACATTTTTGCTCAGGAAACCGTCACTGTCGCCAGGTCCACGTTTATCGATGATCCCGTAGGCACCCAGTCCACGGGCCGCTGGTATGAGTTCGCCCAGACAGATTTGGAATGGCCGGGACAGATCGACGGATACAATCTCAGTTACATCCGCGAGGGAGACGAAGCCGCCGTGGTTACGACCGATACCTACAGCGCTCCTCTTGTCGCATTCGGTCGCCGCGGCATCGGCAAAACGGCAGCGGTCTCCTTTCCCCTGGGCGGTGACTATTCGGAAACTATTCGAACCTGGGAACTTTACGGCGACTTCCTCCAGACCCTGACCCGCTGGCTCATGGGCGAAGACGTTCCCCCGGGGATTGGCCTGAGACATAACTTGACCGGCACAGAACTGACCATCGACCTGCTCTACAACACTGAGGAATGGACGTCCCGATTTGCTGAAGAGCCTCCCGAACTGATGCTGAGCCGGGGCAACGGCAGAATCGAATCGGAGCCGGTCACCTGGGAGAGACTGTCGCCGGGACACTATTCGGTGAAAACGTCACTGAAAGAAAACGAACCGGTGCGTGGATCAGTGAAAATCGCCGGAGCAGCGATTCCATTTGGCCCCGTCGTGGCGGGAGCGGCCGCGGAATGGACCTTTGACGAAGCACGCCTTGAAGAACTGCGGGAAACGGCTACCACCACTGGTGGAGGTGAAATTCTTGATCTCACTGATGCCTGGAGAAAGCCGCCTTCTCCCGGCTACGAGTCCGTCAAAGCCGGGTTTCTCATCGCTGCCCTTCTTCTCTTCCTGATGGAAGCCTTTGCCACACGCACCGGTTGGCGTCTGCCGGTCTACAACCCGTCCAAGCTGAAATCTCCTAAGCCATCCAAGGAAGGAGCGGCTCAGGAGGAAGAGAAAGCCCCCGCAGAGGAGAAACCGGAACCAGCCCCGGAATCTGTCGCTCCCCCTCCACCGAAAGAGGAAGAAAAAGACGATGCCGCCAGCCGCCGCAGCCGTTTTAACCGGGCAAAAAAACGCCTTTAGGTCTATTGCCAAAGATTCAATCCCGCTACATTCAAAACCATGAACAAACTTGCCATCACACTTTCTGTCAGCCTCATTGCCGCGCTGGGAACGACCCTGGCGCAGAAGAAGAAGGAGGAACCCAAAACCTGGCCGGAAAAGGCAGCGGCGCGCTTCGGCGACAATCCAACCGACGCTGCGAAAGAAGAGATTGCTGCGAACATCCCTGACGCAACCGCTAAGCCGAAGTCAGACCGCAAGATTCTCGCCTTCTGGCGTTGCGAAGGTTTCATTCACACCTCGATTCCATTCGGCAACTACGCGCTCAAGCAGATCGCTGAGCAAACCGGTGCTTTCTCCGTTGATCTCGCCGACAACTACAGCGTTTTCACGAAAGAGAACCTCGCCCAGTACGATGCCATTCTCTTTAACAACACCACCAACCTCGTTCCCGACGAGAGCCAGCAGAAAGCTATCCTCGACTTCATCAACAACGGCAAAGGAATCATCGGCATCCACGCCGCCGCCGACAACTTTAAGCAATGGGAAGAGGGCATTGCCCTGATCGGTGGTGTTTTCAATGGACACCCCTGGACTGCTGGAGGCACCTGGGCTTTCAAACTCGACGACCCGGGGAACACTCTTAACGCTGCCTTCGGCGGGGAGGGTTTCTGGCACAAAGACGAGATCTACTGGTACAAACCTGAGTCCTTCCAGGGGCGTGAACGCCTTCGCGTGCTTCTGAGCCTCGACATGTCTCACCCCGAGAATGCGAAGCCGCTCCAGAACGATAAGTTTAAAGACAAAGTCCCTGCTGATCCGACGACAATTGACGTCCCCGTTTCCTGGTGCCGTGAAGTCGGCAAAGGTCGCCTCTTCTACACCAACCTCGGGCACAACGACATGACTTTCGCCAACGAGACAGTGCTTCTGCACATGCTCGACGGCATCCAATTCGCACTTGGTGATCTCGAAGCTGACGCGATTCCCTCGAGCGAAGCCAAGGTGACCGCCGTGACGGCTCCATCGCTGTCCCAGTAATCTTTTTCTCCACTCCCTCCTCCTGACACAATGTTATCCGAGTTCCGCCAGTTCGCCGAAACCACTGCCCGCGAAGCGGGCCAACTGACTCTCAAATATTTTCTCACAGACGAAGCCACGCCTGAGTTCAAGGGCGACGACACGCCCGTCACAGTCGCCGACCGCGGAGCTGAGGAATTGATCCGCAAACGGATCGCCGAGACCTATCCCGACCATGAAATCGTCGGGGAGGAATTCGGTGCGACCGACGGTGATTCCAAATACCGCTGGATCATCGATCCCATCGACGGCACCAAGTCTTTCGTTCATGGAGTGCCGCTCTACGCCGTTCTTATCGCCCTGGAGATCGACGGCACCGTTGAAGTCGGCTGCGCCTATTTCCCCGCTCTCGACGAAATGATTTCCGGTGCCACAGGTGAAGGCGCTCTCTGGAACGGAAAACCCTGCCAGGTGTCGGATGTTGAAGCGATTGACCGCGCTGTCTGTGCTCATATCGATACCGCTTACTTCGCTCAAAATGGAAAAGGCGAAGCCTGGGAGCGCCTCCAGAAGGCCGTCTACTACAACGCCGGATGGTGCGATGCTTACGGATACCTGCTGGTAGCGACAGGGCGTGCCGAGGTCATGCTCGACCCGGTCATGGCTGTCTGGGACTGCGGCCCGTTTCCTCCAATTTTCCGGGAAGCCGGCGGCTATTTCGGCGACTGGGCCGGAAACGAAGGAAATATTGAAGGTGGCGAAGCGCTTGCCACAAACCGCCATTTAAAAGATACTGTTGTCTCCCTCTTGTCTGCAGAATGATCCGCTTCGCCTTTCGTCTGAGTCGATTTGCCGCCACCCTCTTGTTGGTCGGGGGGCTCTTCCATACTGCCGAAGCCCGGGACTGGTACATAAACCCACTAACCGGGGAAACCGGCAACGAGGGCACCGCTGACAGCCCGCTCTCCTTGATTCAGATCGCAGTTGACCGCGCCCAGCCGGGCGACCGTATTATCCTGCTACCCGAAGGAGCGCTCTATCGTCAGAGTGTCACACTCAACAAGGGACAATCCGGTCTCGAGATCGTCGGTAACGGAGTCACCCTGAGCGGCGCTATCCCTCTCGAACCGAAAGACTGGGAAGATCTTGGCGATGGCCTTCGGCGCGTACGCCTTCCGCGCACCCAGCTGGATCGGCACATGCTGATTATCAACGGCAAGGTCCAGCGGATGGACCGCTACTGCAATCAGCAGGCTCCCTTTCCTGCGGCAGAAGACCTCGAGGAAGGCGAATTCCGTTGGGACCTTGATAATGAAACCCGTGGGTGGCTGACCTACCGCGGAGATGTCAGCAATCTCGAATGGGCGAAACGGGTGAATGGATTCAGCACCGAGGGTGACGTCAGAAACATCAAGGTCTTCGATCTCGCCGCCCGCCACTTCCTCAACGATGGCTTCAACATTCACGGCAACGCGCGTGGCATGCAGTTCTTCGGAATCACCGGGCACGACAACTTCGACGAAGGTTTTGGGGCGCACGGCACCTCGGTCTGTTGGATCACAGCGTCACGATTCTTCGGAAACGAAAATGCGATCTCTGATCAGGACGAAGCAGACACCTACTACGAGAACTGCTTTTTCGGAGCAAGCCGCTTTGCAGACGTCGTATTCTTCGGGGGACGGCACAGCCTGATTAACTGCAATATTGTCTCCAGCGGTGAGTCGGTTCCCATCAAAGTTCGCTCAGGCATCACCCCTGACTCATCCGACCAGGGAATCGCGGCCAGTCTCGTGCTGAAGAACATTTCTGTCGACGTGAGCAAAACCAGCAATCCCCGTGTGGATGTCGGACCGAGTGTGACCCTGTTTGTCGACTCCGCTACCAGGAGGAATATCAGCGGCCTCGAGATCACTAAGCATCCGTCATCGCACATTTCAGAAACCCTCTACCGCACCAATCCGATCGGACGCTTCGCTGACGGCACACCCATCATGGCCTGGGTTGGTGGCGGAGCAGTGGCACCTCGCTCAGGCAGTTACCGGATCATTCACTTCGATAAACACTCACCCTCTGACATTGCCCCCAAGATTGCGCCGGACAATGACTGGTTCGGACTGATGTCTCCCCTGGATACCACCGACTTTCCTCCATCAGGCAAAGCATTCACGCCCGAGAACTCAAGCGCGCATGCGATTTGGCGCTGGATAGCATTGAGTGCTCCTGACGCAGTATTTGTCCCGAACACGCCCGAGGGACTTGCACTCGGCCAGGCCCTGCAATCACATCCACCTGCCGGTGTTGGCATGGTTAAAGTCTTCATGAGTCAGCGACTTCCCGAAGGTCAGAGCAAGACCACGGTCATGCCAACAATTCGCGAAGACATTCCTCTCGCCAAGTCTGAAATGATGAAGCGACTGCGCCGCTCGCCCGAGGAAATGGCACAGCAACTGAGCCCGCACTATGGCAACGACTTCGGAGGAAGTTATATCGAAGCACTCGCAATTATCGCCCGCCTTGACCTTGGCCTTCACGAAGATGCCGAAAAACTGGCTGCCGCCTACCTTGAGAAATCCACCATCCCGAACAGTGGAGGCAGTATCGCCGGCACTCTTCTCTACGCCGCCCTCGACCAACCATGGTCGGATGAACGCGTCATTACGATTGCCGACCTTGCCTTCAAACGGAACGGCAAGCCCTTAGAGGCGATGCCTCATCACAAGGAGATGAGCGATGCTGTCTTCATGGCTTGCCCTGTCCTGGCCCACGCCGGCCGAATTTCGGGAGCACAACGCTATTTCGACCAGTGCGTTAACCAGCTTAAATTTATCCAGAATCTCTGCCTTCGCGAGGATGGCATCTATCGCCACTCACCGCTCAATGAAGCTGCCTGGGGTCGCGGAAACGGTTTCCCTGCCCTCGGGCTTGCTCTCGCCCTGGAACAATTTCCAGAAGATCATCCGGACCGGGCCTTCCTCATCGAGAGCCTGACAAGTCATCTCAATGCCCTTGCTCCCCACCAGGATTCTTCCGGGATGTGGCATCAGCTGATCGACTTGCACGACAGCTACGCTGAACTGACTTCTACGTGCATGATCGCCACCAGCATCGCTATCGCGATGCGCAACGGCTGGATCGATTCAGACGAATGGAGCCCCCCCCTTCTCAGCGCGTGGGAAGGAGTTAAGACTCACGTGAGCTCCAACGGCCTCACCCTTCTGAACTCCTGCACCAGCACCGGGAAGCAGAAAACTCTCGAAGACTACTACCTGCGTGAAGCCATCCTCGGCCGCGATCCCCGCGGTGGTGCCATGGCCTTGCTGCTCGCCAGCGAGATGAAGCTCTGGTTCGACGCCCGCTAGAAAACAGGGCACAAAAAAGGCGGAGCCGTTTTGACTCCGCCCTCTTTGAAATCCTGGCAGGTTGTATCAGGTGGACTGCTCGCCACGAGCCATCACCACTTTACCGGTGCGAACCGTTTCGACGATGTCGTAGTTGTTCAGCAGTCGAATCGCAGCGTCCACTTTGTCGCTGGCGCCTTCAACGCGAATGATCATGGAAGCCTCGCTCAGGTCGACAGTCTTTCCGCCGAAGTGCTCGACGATCTGGAGGACCTCGGTGCGCTTCTCGCCACCTTCGACGCTCACCTTGACGAGGGCCAGCTCGCGGACAACCGAGTTATCCGGAGTGTGCTCGTAGCAGTGAATCACATCGATCAGCTTGTCGCACTGGAGAATGATCTGGGGCAGACCAGCGGGGTCACCGCTGATACCAAGAGTCAGTCGGGAAAAACGCGGATCGCGTCCCTGGGAGACAACCAGTGAATCGATGTTGTAAGCACGGCGCGCGAAAATCTGGCAGATGCGCATCAGCACACCGGGCTTGTTGTTCACATACATGCTGAGCGTGTGCCCGCCGATGATGTCAGGACGGGGCGCAGGCTTCTTATCTGAAGTAGTGATGGTTCGGCTCATTTCGAACAAATAAGTAAAAGGTAATAGAAATTAGTCAGGGCAGCACCGATCAGGTAGATCCCACCGGCTTAGCCATCTTGTACTTGGGCGGCTCGATCAGCATGTCCTCGAGAGCGGCACCGGCCGGAATCATCGGGAACACGTTGTCGGTCTTCACGCACTCGGCGTTGATCAGAACCGGACCGTCATTGTAATCGAGTGCTTCCTGGAGCTTCTTCTTCACATCAGCCGGACGCTTGATGTTGATTCCCTTACATCCGTAGGCCTCGGCCAACTTCACGAAGTCAGGGTTCCCCTCAAGATCCACCCCGCTCTCGCGGTTGTCGAAGAACAGCTCCTGCCACTGGCGCACCATACCGAGGTAGTGGTTGTTGAGCACGAGAATCTTAATCGGCAGCTTGTGAATCACTGCCGTCGCGATTTCGCAAAGCGTCATCTGGAATCCACCGTCACCGGCCACGGCAATCACCGTGTCATCCGGGCAGGCAAACTGTGCCCCGATCGCTGCTGGGAAACCAAATCCCATGGTGCCGGCACCACCTGAACTGATCCATTTGAAAGAAGCCTCGTTGAGGTAGAACTGGGCCGCCCACATCTGGTGCTGTCCCACGTCAGTGGTGATGATGGCCTCCCCGTTAGTGAGTTCGTGAATTTCGTCGAGCACTTGCTGCATGCGAAGACCTCCCTGCTTCTTGTAGCCGAGTGGATACTTCTTCTTGTAGCCATTGATGTGCTCGAGCCAGTCGGCGTGATCCGCCTGCTCGATCATCGGAAGCAATTGCGTCAGTGCCACCTTGGCGTCACCAACCACAGCCACATCTGGCACGATCATTTTACCGACCTCAGCACTGTCGATCTCGATGTGAATGATCTTAGCCTGGGCGCAGAACCTGTCAGCTTGACCGATGATTCGGTCATCAAAACGGGAACCCACGTTGATCAGCAGATCACACTCGCAGATCGCCTTGTTGGCGTAGGCAGTTCCGTGCATGCCCAACATGCCGACGGAAAGCGGATGCGACTCGGGAAACACACCTTTACCCAGCAAGGTTGAAGTCACCGGACTTTCAGTGCGGTTGGCGAGCTCCATCAACTCCGCCTCGGCCCCGGCAATCATAGCGCCGTGACCGGCAAGGATGACGGGCTTCTTGGCAAGGTTTATGAGACGGGCCGCTTCCTCAAGAGAAGAGGAATCGATGTCCATGGCCTTTTCCGGATTGTAACCGGGCAGATCAATCTGGGCATCCAGATCACCGGTGAATGGAGACTGGCTCACATTCTTAGGCACATCGATCAACACCGGACCGGGACGGCCAGTCGTCGCAATATGGAAAGCTTCGCGAGCCACCTTGGGAAGCTCGTTGGTCTCGCGAACGAGGAAGTTGTGCTTCACCACAGGAATGGTGATACCGAAAATGTCAGCCTCCTGGAAAGCATCCTTACCCAGCATCCAGGTCACTTGCTGACCACTGAGGATAATCATGGGCACGCTGTCCATCTGGGCGGTCATGATACCGGTAATGGTATTGCCGGCACCCGGACCTGAGGTCACAAGGACAACGCCGGGTTTACCGGTGGCACGGGCATAACCGTCAGCCATGTGCGTTGCGCCCTGCTCGTGACGAGTGAGGACGAACTTAATGTTAGATTCAACAGTTTCCAGCGCGTCGAACATGGGCAGCGCAGCGCCGCCGGAATATCCGAAGATGTATTCAACGCCCAGTTCGTTAAGCGTCTTGATGAGCGCCTGAGCGCCATCCATTTCCTCTTGTTTTGCTTTCGCCATAGTGAGAATGGGTTGTTTTCGCGAAAAAATCGCAATTTTCGAGAGAAACACAAACGAAAATTACGCAACTTTGGCCAAAAAACGCAATTTTTGACAATAAAATTCCGAGGAAGCGCTCAAAATCGAACAAAAATACCCAAAACCCACCCATTCGTTACAATGAAGGGGGGCTTCTTTGTCATACAGATGCCACTTTCTCGAACAAATGAGCAATCGAGGGAATCACTTCTGCCTGCCCCCTGACGCGCTCCCGATCAGGCTCTCGAAACTTGCCGGTCTCCACCAATATTCCTTTTAGTCCCGCATCAACAGCGGCTAGCACGTCGCTATCCACATCATCTCCTATCATCAGGCAGTCCCTGCCTCTGAGCGGCGTTGATGCCACGACTCCCTCGAAGAAAGCTCGCCCGGGCTTCCCCGCTATCAGAGCTTTCGTTCCAGCGGCCCACTCCACGGCACGAATGAACGGTCCCGCATCGAGCTTAATACCATCATCATCCTTAAAATAGCGGTTCATCCCGATACCGATGAGTGGCGCTCCTTCGAGGCAGAGCCGAAACGCACGGTTCAGCGAATCATAGCAAAGCTGGTCGCGCGCATCTCCCAACAACACGCAATTCGGATTCTCCTAGTCCAGGTCGGAGAACTCCGGCTGAATCGCCGGGTGAATGAGACAATACGGTCTCCATCCCTTCCCCATAATCAGGTGCCTCGCTGCAGCCGGAGCCGTAAACAACTCCTCCAGATGAGCCGGAATGCCGAGATTCAGCAGCTGTTCCAATACCTGCGCTGAACTCTTCGTCGCTGTGTTCGTGACGAAACGCAGATGCAGTCCCCGGTTTCGTGCCTCCACTACCGCTGTCCTGGCTCCCGGGATTAGGTTGTTGCCCTCATACAAGACCCCGCTCAGGTCGAGAAAGAGTGCCTTTACCGAATCGTCCACTGCATTCATTTCCTCGTAAAGGATTACGAGCACGGCAACAGACTCGTTCCCCAAAAACAAACAGGGTTAGGTCGACGACCTAACCCTGTTCAATCAAATAGGAATGTGAATTCCTCCTCGCCAATCAGGGAAGCGGGAAGTCTTCATTCAGCGCCTTCACCTCCTGGCGAATGGCCTCGAGCTTGGCTTTATCTTCACGATTCACAATCGCTTCGTGGATGAGATCACCGACTTTCTCCATCTCGGCTTCCTTCATGCCACGAGTGGTCACGGCTGGTGTCCCGATTCGGATACCGCCACCCTTGAAAGGGCTTTCGGTGTCAAAAGGAATGGAATTCTTATTCACGGTGATGCCGGCTTCGTCGAGCGTCTCCTGGACAATTTTGCCATTGAGGCCATTCGGGCGGAGGTCTACCATGAAGAGGTGGTTCTCGGTGCCTCCGGAAATGATGCGGTAACCATGCCCTTTCATTCTCTCAGCAAGTGCCACTGCATTCTTCACAATCTGCGCCTGGTATTCCTTATATCCGGGTTGAAGCGCTTCATGGAAGCAAACAGCTTTGGCAGCGATCACGTGCATGAGCGGTCCACCCTGTATCCCCGGGAAGACGAGCGAGTCGATCTTCTTGGCGAGGTCGGCGTCGTTCGTCAGTATGAGTCCTCCACGTGGGCCACGAAGGCTCTTGTGGGTTGTCGTTGTGACAAAATGAGCATGCTCGATCGGCGACGGGTGAACACCCGCTGCCACGAGGCCGGAGATATGAGCCATGTCGACAAAGAGGTAGGCCCCGACTGAATCTGCAATCTCCCGCATCCGGGCAAAGTCAATGATCTGCGAATAAGCGGAGGCACCGGCTGTGATCATCTTGGGCTGGTATTCCTTGGCCGCAACTGCGAGCGCATCGTAGTCAATTGTCTCGGTCTCTTCGGAAACACCGTAGTGCTCCACTTCGTAAAGCTTACCGGAGAAATTGGCGAAGTGTCCGTGAGTGAGGTGCCCGCCGTGACTGAGATCCATCGTCAGGATCTTGTCACCCGGCTCCAGCACGCTGAAGTAGACGGCGGCGTTTGCCTGAGAACCGGAGTGAGGCTGCACATTGGCGAATCCGGCCCCGTAGAGTTCCTTGGCCCGCTCGATGGCGAGGGTCTCGACAACATCGACATTTTCACAACCACCATACCAGCGCTTGCCGGGGTATCCCTCGGCATACTTGTTGGTCAAGCAACTGCCCTGTGCCTGCTGAACGGCCTTGGACGCAAAGTTTTCCGAAGCGATCAGCTCGATGTTCCCTTTCTGCCGCTCTTCCTCTTTCAGGATCGACTCGTAGATCTCTGGATCAGTGACGGCCAACTTGGGAGCACTGACGGCTGTGCCGCAGGTATTCATTTTGCCGACACGACGTCCGTGACGTCCGTCGCCTTCGAATTCAGCACCGAGCCAGGCATCGACGATGGCACTGATCTCTTCGGGAGTGTTGTAGCTACCGGCGAGACAGAGCACATTGGTGTCGTTGTGCACACGGGTCTTAGCAGCCAGTTCCACGTCGGTCACCACTGCCGCCTGCACGCCGGGAAAACGGTTCGCCGCGATCGCCATGCCGATACCGGTGGTGCAGCAAAGAATCCCGAAATCCTGTTTCCCGGAAACCACCGCCTTGGCGACCTCGTTGGCGTAGTCTGGATAGTCCACCGACTCCGTCGAGTAGCAGCCGATGTCCTCGACTTCGTAACCGCTACCTTTAAGGTGGCTCACAACGGCCTCCTTCAGTCCGAAACCTCCGTGATCGGATCCAATAATAATTGATGGTTTTTCCATGAGTTGAAGAGTCAGAAAATGTGACGGGGAAAAGCTGAACTCGCTTTGCCCGTTAGCTAGTTCGGGAGACCCGACTTGTCAAAAGGTGATACGCACAAATGGCGGGTTTTGGCACCTTTGGCGACGTCTTACTTATTGATCAGGGGAAGGATCCCCCGTCGTCACGAAGCTGAGAATCGAAGGCATCGCTTCCTGGATCAGGTTGCGAGTCTCGCGATATTCATCAAGATCACCACCGATCGGGTCCGGAACTTCAATGTCGCGACCGCCCTCGGCAATGAACTCCCTGAGCACGAATGTTTTCTCGAGAGCTTCGGGAAAATAGGCGCGAATCGCTTCGATATGCCCGGTTCCGAGGCCGAAGATGTGCGTGAACTCCTCCACCATCTCCGGTGTCAGCATCTGGCTTCGCTGGCCAGAGATATCAGTCCCCTCCTCCTTCATTGCGGTCACCGAGTTCCGGCTCGGAGGTGCCCCGTCCATCGCTCCGAGGCCTGCGGAAGCCACTTCGATGTCTGCGCCGGCCTTTTCCGCCATGTCCCGCAACCAGCCTTCAGCCATGGGGCTGCGACAAACATTTCCGGTACAGACAAAAAGGACACGTGGCTTCATTCAGGAGTCGACTGACTCAATGGAGCGCCATCCCCATGAATGTAAAGCTGCAACCCCTGTAAAATGTGCCTTGATCCCTCCCCACCCGCGCTTATGCTCGCCGTCTCGCGTCGTCCGACGCGGAAATTACGATGACTCTGGCGGAACTACTGACTCCGGAATGCGTGATTGCTGAACTGCAGTCCGGGGAGCACTTGCCTGCAATCGAGGAAATGGTTGAGCATCTCGTGGAGGTCGAGGCACTTCCCGAGTCGCAGAAAGAACCGGCCCTCGAGGCTTTGCGTGCCCGCGAAGATCAGCGAAGCACAGGAATCGGTGGCGGCATCGCTATTCCCCACGCATTCCTGCCTGATCTGGAGGAAGTCGTCGCGATCTTTGCCCGTTCCAAGCCGGGAGTTGATTTCTGTGCGCTCGACCGAGCTCCGGTTCATTTCATCGTGCTCTTCATCGTGCCGGAGTCCCAGTACACCCTGCACCTCAAGACGCTCGCCGCGATCGCCAAGATCCTGAACAGCGCCGACACGCGCAAGCGTCTCGCCGATGCGAATAACGAAAACGAAATCATCGAAATTCTTTCCCAGCGCGCCGCCGCTGTTTAATCTCCCCAGCCTGTCCCCCGGTTATTCCACCCGTTCGGATTAGACATGTCTGAAACCATCGCCCAACAACTCGCTACCCGTCTCAACGCGGCTCTCGCTAATACCGACTTCGCCGCCGACCTGCCCGAGGGCTTTTCCGCCCAGATCGACCAGGCGCAGAATCGCCAGTTCGGAGACTACCAGTCCAACGCGGCCATGATCCTGGCCAAGCAGCTCAAGCGCAATCCCCGCGAGATCGCATCGGCCATTGCCGATGCCTTCGACGGAGGTGACTTCAGCGAAAAGCCCGAAATCGCCGGCCCCGGTTTCATCAATTTCCGCCTCACCGGCATCGCTCTCGAAGAGCGTTTCAAAGCCCTGCTCGATGACCCCGCCCAGCTTGGCGTCGCCAAGGTGGAGGCTCCTCAAACCATCGTCGCTGACTTTTCTGCCCCGAACGTGGCCAAGCCGATGCACGTGGGTCACATTCGCGGCACTATCATCGGCGACTGCCTCGTCCGCCTGAGTCGCTTTGTCGGCAACAACGTGATCTCCGACAACCACATCGGCGACTGGGGCACCCAGTTCGGTATGATCATCTGGGGATGGAAAAACCTGCTCGATGAAGCCGCGCTCGAAGCCAATCCCATTCCCGAGCTGCTTCGCATCTATCGCGAAGTGAATGCAAAGCAAAAGGATGACGCTGAACTGGCCGAAGCTTGTCGACAGGAGCTGGTCAAACTCCAGGGCGGAGACGAGGAGAACCTCGCCATCTGGGAAAATACCATTGAGGTTTCCAAGATCGGTTTGCAGAAAATCTACGATCGTCTCGACATCGAGTTCGACTATTGGCTAGGTGAAAGCTTCTACAACGACCAACTCGCGCCCCTCGTCGAAGAGTTACTGGCCGCCGGTATCGCTGAAGAGTCCGACGGCGCGATCTGCGTCTTCTTCCCCGAGGACGAAAAGATGGCTGACAAACCGGCTATCATCCGCAAGTCCGACGGTGGATTTCTTTACGCCACCACCGACCTCGCCACGATCGACTACCGTATCAACGAGCTCAAAGCCGATGGCGCCTGGTATATCGTCGGGGCTCCCCAGCAACTCCACTTCGATCAGATCTTCGAGATTTCAAAGCGCCGCGGACAGAATGCTGATCTGCAGTTCATTCCCTTCGGCAGCATTCTCGGCAAAGACCGCAAGATGCTGCGGACTCGTTCCGGAGACACCGTTCAGCTCGCCGACGTGCTCGACGAAGCTGTCGAGCGTGCCTACAAGATCGTCGACGAGAAGAATCCCGACTTCTCCGAAGAGGAAAAGCGGGAGATCGCTGAAGTCATCGGGATCGGTTCGGTCAAATACGCGGAGCTGAGCCAGTTCCGGATGACCGACTACATCTTTGACTGGGACACCATGCTCGCGCTCAAGGGCAACACCGCGCCCTACCTCATCAACGCTTACGTGCGAACCCGCGCCATCTTCCGCAAGCTTGGCAGCGACTTCGAGCCCGGCGGAGCCATCACGCTCACGGCTGATGCAGAGAAGGACCTCGTTCTCAAGCTGGCCCAGTTCAGCGAAACCGTTCCGGCGGTCCTCTCTGATTTCCGTCCGAACACGCTCGCGAACTATCTCTATGAACTGGCCACGACCTATCACAAGTTCTGGGAGGCTTGCCCTGTACTTAAAGAAGAAGGCGCCGTTCGCGAAACCCGCCTCGCGCTTTGTGAACTGACGGGACAAGTCCTTCGCAAAGGCCTTGGACTGCTTGGTATTCGCACCACCGAAAAGATGTGATTCATGGACGAACCGGCCTGGTTGGAAAAGACCCGGGGTTACATCGACCTCGGCATGCTTGATGAAGCCTGGGAGGAAATTAACCACCTCCCCGCTGACAAGCGTTCCTCTGCCATTGCCCAGGAAATGCGGATCATCATTGAGCTCGACCGCGGTCGGCTCAACGAAGCGCTCGCCCTCAGCGAAGTCCTCGTGGATCTTCACCCTGACAATCACGCCGGCTTCATCCAGGGAGCCTACTGCCTCCACGCCCTCGACCGGACCGAGGAAGCGATCGAGCATCTTCAGTCCGGTCCCGTGAGCCTCCAGGACGAGCCGGTCTACTTTTACAACCTCGGTTGCTACGAACTTGCCCTCGGGAAGCCTCAAGCGGCTTTGTCCTGGCTGCAGCAGTCCTTCGAAATGGATCCACGCTCGAAACGTCGCGCTCTCGAAGATCCGGACCTCGAAGAACTCCGCACTCTCATTAAGGGTTTTGAAGCCTGATCAATCGCTATGCAAGACGCGATTGAAGAGCTGTTTCTCAAGAACTTCGCTGAACGCGACGAACTCGGCGCCTCGATTTCGGTATGGAAAGACGGTGAAGAGATCCTCTCTCTTCACCACGGCTGGCGCGACCGCAATGAAGACAGCGCGTGGCAGGCAAACACCGTCACGCCGGTGTGGTCAGTGACCAAGGGGCCTTCCGCCATCGCCACGCTTCTAGCCTTGCATGAAAGCGGCACCGCGCTGCATTCGCCGGTTTCCGATCTCTGGCCGGAATTGAAAGCGGCCCGCGAAAGCAAACTGACTTTCGCCCAGCTGCTGTCCCACCAGTCCGGCTTGCCCGCCCTCTCCGCGGAGAACCGCCCTCACATTCTCACCTACAAAGATGTTATCGCCGCGTTGGAAAAGCAGGAGCCCTACTGGACACCGGGAAAGGGTCACGGTTACCACCCGCGCACGATCGGCTTTCTGCTCGACGAAGTCGTGAGACGACTCACTGGAGGCACCAGCCTTGGCCACTTCTGGAACGATAAGATTGCGACTCCAAACCGCATCGATTTTCGCATTGGCGACCTGCCGGCCGAAATGGTCGGACGCATTGCCACGGTCTATCCGCCCAAGTCCGTCAAACCGAGCGAAGAGGAGCTGCCTTTCTTCCGCTCACTCGCGGACAAGGATTCACTCGCCACCGCGATCTTCGCTTCACCCGGCGGCATGCGCGCACTGAGCGACATCAATCAGCTCGACTACCTCCAGGCCGGCCTTCCAGCCCTGGGAGGAGTTGGTTCAGCGAGCGGACTGGCAAAGTTTTACCAAATCCTGGCGCAGAGGGGCCAACTCGACGGGGTTCAGGTATTGCCCAAACCGTTGATCGACGCCGCATTCACTCTGCAGACTTCCGGCGACGATCATACCTTCCTGATGCCCACGGCTTTCACGGCCGGCTTTATGCGTGATCCCATCGGTAGCGACGGACAAAAACACCGTGGACACTTCGGACCGTCCCACCGTGCCTTCGGCCAACCCGGAGCAGGCGGCAGTCACGCCTTCGCCGACCCCGAAACCGGACTTTCCTTCGCCTACGTCATGAACCAGATGGAAGCCGGCATCCTGCCAAACCGCAAATCACTCGACTTGATCGATGCGATTTACGAAGAACTTGAGTGATCAGTCAGAGGAAAGATTCCACCATCGGTCGAGCTCCCGCTTCATCTCGCCTTGCAGGTCTTGATGAGCGGCGTCATTGATCAGATCAACCTGTTCAGTCGGATCATTAGCGACGTTATAGAGAGCCGGCCTGTCGAGGTAGTCACCCCAGGGTCTCTCACCGTGAGGAACAATCAGCTTATAGCTCCCCCGCCTGATCCAGCAATAGGCAACATCATGTCCAGCCTTCATCTCACTCGAAGCATCTCCCGGATAGATCGCTCCAAATACGGCACGGTCACGCTTCAACTCCCCCAATAAATGCCTCCCCGGCATTCCCTTTGCCTCAATTCCGGCGACTTCCAGCAAAGTCGGAACAATATCGATACTGCTGACCAGTTCCCCCCTGCGAGCCGGCGTCACCTTTCCATCCCAGCGAATCAGGATGGGACTGCGAACCCCTTCATCGAACGGAGCCCGCTTGCTCCGCTTGGTATGAGCAAACTCCTGCTCACGTCCCTTCTGTGGATTCGTGCTTGGACTCCAGCCATTGTCTGACACAAAAATAAAGATCGTATTCTCGGCACTCGAATTGACCTCCACGAACTCGACCAGTTCTCCCACCGTTTCATCAAACTGGGCAATCGACGCGAAGTAAGGCACCTCGTGTTCTTTTACGTCCGGCATGGAGCGGGCCAACTCGTAAAACCGCTCCGGCGAGTCATGAGGCTGATGAGGCAAGTAAGGTGCATACCAGACCAGCCATGGCTGCCCGCCTTCTTCGCAATCGAGGATAAACTCCTTAATCGGATCCATCGTCACGCGGCCAATCTGTAATCCCAGATCGCCGTTCCCGTGGGCAACCCGTTCCCCGGACGCCAGTTTGCGTACCCCTCCGAAAGTCTGGTCCGGCGGTGGCGGCTCAAATGTGGTCATGCCTTCGGTAAAGCCACCATTCTTCCAGTGCCCCTCCCAGAACTTACCCGTCTGCAGGCATCGGTAGCCGAGTTCCTTACTCAATAGGCGAGGCAACGTGTCGACTTTCTGAATCAGCTCGAACTCCTTGGACCGGTGCTTCTCGTATTCCTGCCTCGAAGTCATTCGGTTGTAGGCAGAATTTCCCGGGGGACCGTGATTGAAATAGATACCGTGCTGGTGCGGGTATAGCCCGGTCATCAGCGTGACAAGCGACGGCCGGCACACACTCGTTGTCAGGTAGCCGTTTTCAAAAACCGCCGATCGGGAAGCCAGCCGGTCCAGGTTCGGGGTATGCACCCGCTCATTCCCCATGAAGCCAAAGTCGGGCCACGACTGATCATCAGCAATGATGTAGACAATGTTAGGATGCTCCGCCGCGTCGAGTGTCACTACCGCAGCAAAGAGAGTCAGGCAAAGCAGCCACCTCATTTTTTCGGGATGCGATTCAAGGTGTAGTAGGCATCAGGATAGTCGAGGGACTCGCCGGAGACAGACTCCGCCCCATCCAGTCGAAGTTCATGAACATATCCGGCGCGCAAACCTTCCACTTTCAACGTCACCCGGAGACCGTCAGCCGAAATCGCAACCGGTTCGACTGAGAGTTCATTGGTATTCAATTCGTCACCGCCATAAGCTGAAGAATACTCGTAAGTGTAGCTGGCCATCGAGAGGTTTCCTTTGGAAAGAGATTCGAGCGACACCACCTTCGTAAAGACCAACTCGAATCCGTCAGGAAGCGCTTTCATTTCTTTCACCGCGAAGGGATTCCAGCCCGTGTATTGAATCCGGGACAAACCATAGGAACGATTCCCAAGTGAAGACCAACCTCGATTCGTCATCCCGGCAAAGAGAGAACCGTCAGGAGCAAATGCTAACCGAACCACCGCCGCCGGAAAGCCACTGAGAAAGGGAAAACAAGCCCCCTGGTATTCACCTTCGACCTTTTCAAGAAAGACGCGATTGATCGCCGCGTTGGTGAACTCTCCTACCAGCAACTGCCCGTCAAATGGGCCAAACCTCCCCTCCTCGTCGATCAATTCGATGTCTGTCGCCGACCGTCCCATCTTGTTGTAGGGCAGCCAAACTGCCGGCGGGACGAACTCCTTCGAAGAGGCGACGGCCTTGGGATACAATTGGTTCTTTTCCGGGATCGCCGACATCTGAAACGGTGCTTTGGGGTCTTCCAAAGTCTTCAGTGATTCCTGGTTCCCGTAGAACGCGCCCGGCCTCAGGTGGTAGATCGGTGTCGCCGGGATCCAGGTTCCCTGCTGATCGCTGAAGAACATGTCTCCCTCGCGGTTCGCTCCCAATCCACAGGGCGAACGCATTCCGAGGGCCTTAGGAACAAAATCCCCGTTTTTACCGATGATACCGCCCCATCCACGCCAGCCGATGGTGTTGTCGGCCAGGTCTCCCATTCCGAGGTTCAAGGTCACCCACAGATTGCCCTGACCGTCGCGCTCGGGCCCATAGGTGTAGGCATGATAATTGCCCGACACATTCCAGCCATCACACTCGGTCAGATAGGCATCTGCGACACCGTCACCATTGGTGTCCTGAAGGCGCGTTACTTCGGCGCGCTGAGAGACGAGAATATCGTCACCATCACGAGTCACCCCAAGCGGCTCATGGAGACCTGATGCGAAAAGACGATACTTAAAGTCAGCGGGATCTTCTGCCAGGGCATTGTCGATCATCCAGACTTCCCCTTTTCGAATCGAGACCGCCAGGGTGTCGTCGATCCACTCCATTCCACTCACTTCAAGAGCGATACCGTCACCCGGCTTCCACTCTGCCGAGCGGGAGTGAGTTGGAGACTCAGCCGTCAGCAGGTCAGTCACCCGATAGGCTTCCTCCTCGGCGCCAACGGTTCCGAGGAGGCCCGTCAAAATCACCCCAAAGACTCTCAATCTCATTTCCATGAATACACAAAATTGACCAGGTTATAGGCGACCACACGATCGACTTCGACGTTCTCAGGATGTCCTATCGAGGGTTCCTCACCTTCTTCCCAGGTCACCTTTCGATAGAGCATTCCGTCAGCCACGCTGTAGGCTTCTTCGTAGGTCCTCCCCTCATGCTCGAGCATGAAGGCCGGATTCCCCGCATCATCAACTCGATACCCCCGAAAACGGATCTCACTTTCGGTTTCTTCAAAAGGAAAGACGTCATCACTGGCAGGATGTTGAAACTCGATCTTACGAACGAACCAGGTGTCGTAGGCATCGAAGAACCTCCCCCTCCAAACCATCGCGGGGCGTCCCTTGAGCCCGTCAAAAGCCAGGTTAATCCCTCCCGGGAAACCAACCAGAATGGCTTTCGCTCCTGAACCGTCCAGGAAAGTTCGCTGAATGATAGGACGATCTTCGGGAATCAGCTCAAACTGCCCCGGTCGAAAATCCGGGAACCCCTCCGGTTCCCCCTCTCCGTCGGCAATGAAGCCCCAGATCGCGGCAATCTGCTTTTCAGCGTCGCCGCCCAGCACATCCGGAACGGTGGACTGCCCGCCCGGCCAAAGCGGAGGCATGAGCGTTCCGGGACGATAGGACGCCGGGGTCAGGAGATACTGGTGAAACCATTTCGGGCGAAGCCTTTCGTCCAGGGAACTGATATCCACCGCCGGAATCCCCAGGGACTTCTTCTCACCCCAGTTGTGGCAGGTGATGCAGTTCACCCCGCCGTGAGTTCCGAGCAACTTCCGCCCGGCTTCAAGGTCAACCTCCCCGGTTGGCCAGTCTGCAAGCCCGCTCCCCTGATCCTTTTCGACCAGCCACTTCGCCAGCTTTTCAGCCTGGTTCGGGTAGCCCGGCATCTGCGTCTTTAGATAGGGCCTGACATGCTTCTCTACATCTCCCTCCAGCACCCCTTTCAGCCAATCATCCTGGAGCTTCTGCCCGATACCGGTCAGCGGCGGTGGCAATCGCCCTGAGTCCCCGAGACTCTCTTCACCCACGAAATAACCGTTCGTTTCAGGAGTCGGACCACCTACCCCGTCACGTTCATGACAGGCGTAGCAGTTCATCGCGGCCAGCGTCAGGTGAGCTGATTCCTCCCCCTTCCCGCCCGATGCGAGAAAGATTTTCAGCGATTCCCGCTGTCCAAAGCTCAAATCATATCGCGGCACCCTTTTGGCCGGGTTCTCTGACAAACATCCTCCAGCTCCGCCGGCTCGCTTAATGGAATTCGAATCTTCACTGGGCAACTCGTGACATTTCGCGCACTTCAACTGGCGAGCCAATTCGAGCCCCTTCGCGATCTCCGCCTTGGTCGTCTTTGGCCAGGGAGCGATCGGCTTGGCATCGTCCCGTGGGTTGCTTGACTGGAAGTCCAGCAGATGCGCCGCGACATCCATCGCCTCCTGTTGTTCCAACGGGACATGAGGCATACGCCCGTCCGGTCGGAAATCAGACGGGGACATCAGGAACGCGGCCAGCGCCTTGTAGTGGGTCTTTGCTTGCAGGTCCGGCAATGAAACCGCCAGAGGAGAAACCACCACGTCACCACCTCCGTGCGGCGGTTTAAAATCCGGCGTCGGGGCATGGCAGGCCACGCAGCCTTTCTCATGGAACAGGGCACTTCCCCCTTCTGCATTTGCATGCCGGGCTGTGGGATACTTCGCGTCCGTTTCCAAACTCGCCAGGTATGCCAGGAGCGCGTCGATCTCGTCTCCGCTCAGCTCATCGACCAGTTTCGGCATCGTGGATCCCGATCGCATTGAATCAGGGTCCTTCAAAAACGCCTTTACCCAATCACGATCCACCCGGTTGGAAATGTCCTCGAGGCTCGGGCCCTGTCGCTCGGTCGCGACGATGGATCCGCCATGGCAATTCGCACAGCCAAGCTCCGAATAGAGAATGGCGCCGCCCTCAAAGGAAGGCTCGTCAGCGTGGAAACGCTCGTAGCCAACGACGTGGGGTTCGGCTGACAAAATGGTCGGCAAAACCATGGAAACAGCGATGAAAGAAGCCCACCTCATATCTTTGTCAGGCAATCCGTCAGGTATTCCCTCGAGTGATTGATCACCTGGGTGATCTCTGTGGCCGTCGGTAGCATCGGCTCGCCTCGCGGAGTCGGATGCATGAAGATCTCGGCCAGCCCGTTGAAGCCCACATCACGCAGCGCTGCCAGGATCGGCACATAATCGAGCGATCCAAAACCGGGCATCTGCTTCAGCTCCTCCACCTTCACCATCTCCTCTTTGGAGGACATGTGGTATTCCTGGAAATAGATGAAAGGGAGATTCTCCTTCCCGCAGTGTTTGATCAAACCGGGTATTTCATCGATCGCGTCGTGAAGATGGTGAGGCGCAAAGGCAATCCCCACGTTCTTTGAAGGGTTCAGATCGACGAAATAGCGGATGGAATCCGGCGACGAAAGCATCGAGTTCTTGTGGTTCTCGATCGCCATGGTGACTCCGAGGCTCTCGGCCAGTTCATAGTGGGGCTTCAGCTTTTCAAAAAAGAGCTTCACCTGCCGCTTCGCTTCCTCTCCCTTGGGATCTTTCTCACCATGACTGCGTGAACCACATACCGTCATGTCGCCCCCGTTCTTTTCCACCCAGCGCATCTCTTCATCCTGCTCGAAAGGCCCGAGCGGATAACAAGTCGAAACCGACATCGTTGTCTTGTGACTAAGCAGTTTATCCTGGAACGCCTCGTCGCCCATCTCGGTGATCTGTTCGCGATGATTGGCATGACGCAGCCGCCAGATATCGACCGACTCTGATCCTGTCTTCGCGACCTCAGCCAGCACCTCGTCCAGAGGAAGGTCTCCATACATGGCCGAGGAAAGCACATACCGAATCGGGAATGCCTCCGACTGCGCCTGTGCCAACGTGGGCGCCGCTGCTGCGGCCGTCATCAACTTCAGTGCGTTTCTTCGATTCATGACTGCTTGGCTGCCTCCTCTTCCAGCATCTTGATCCAGGGGCCGACGTAATGGCCGTTATCGTGAAAGGTTCTTCCCGAAACAAGGTTTCCGTCGATCACGCAGGGTTCATTCACGTAGATGCCTCCACAGACTTCGAGGTCAAACTGGCACTTCGCCACCGTGGCCATTCGGCGACCACGAACACGATCCGCACGCGCCGGCACCTCGACTCCATGACAGACGCTGGCGCATGGCTTGTTGTTATCGAAAAACCACTGGGTCAGTCGAATGAGATCCTCGTCATCGCGAATGTATTCCGGAGCGCGTCCCCCGGAGAAAAGAATGCCGATATACTCCTCCGGATTCACCTCGCTGAACGCCAGGTCTGCCTGGATCTGATATCCCTCCCACTCCTTGGTGATCGTCCAACCAGGGCGGATCTCGTGCATCACCATCTGGTAGAGTCGTTTCTCCGGAGCAATCACAACCGGCTGAATTTTCGCCTCCTGCAATCGGTAGAACGGATAAAGCGTGTCCACCGTTTCCGTCGCATCTCCCACGACGATTAACGCTTTGCCAATGTAGTCAGACATGATGCCATGGTATCGTCATTGACCGGGTTGTCTGTACGGCTATGATTCACAAAACATCAGGTTTTTCGTCATTTTGAAATCAAGCCGGACAGATTCCCCTCCGCGAGTTGCTTTGCTCGTCGAGACGACGCGCTCCTACACCCGTGATCTCCTCGCCGGAGTCAGTCGCTACATCGACTCTCACGGGCCCTGGTCAACCTTCCTTGAACTGAGGGCTTTTGAGTCGTCGCTGCCCCCCTGGCTGATGAACTGGGACGGAGACGGCATCATTACTCGAACCCACAGCGCCGAGATGGCGGAGGCGATTGCCGCCACCGGACTGCCAACAGTCGAAGTCCGCTCCACCAACTACGAGACGGGCTTTCCCTTTGTGGGAATGGACAACGCCTTAATTGGCCAGCGTGTCGCAGAGCATTTCGTCAATCGTGGCTATCGACGCTTCGCCGCCTACACCCTCGACACCGAATCCTTCTTTCGGGAACGCATCAGTAATTTCGTCACTCCGATTGAGGCGGCTGGAGCCAAGTGTGCGACCCTTCCGGCCCACAGCGAATCCAGCCCGGCCGATTGGGAAGAGCACCAGCGAGAACTGATGGATTGGCTCACCTCACTGGAGAAACCCGTCGGTATTTTCGCCACCAACGATCAGCTCGGAGTCCGCCTCATTGATGCCTGCCAGCGCGCCGGGATCGCCGTACCTGAAGAAGTCGCTGTCGTCGGATGTGAAAATGAGGAAACCCTCTGCGAGTTCACCTCACCCAGCCTGACAAGCGTAAGATTCGATGGTCACGCAGTTGGTTTTCGCGCCGCGGAGTTGCTCGATCGACTGATGAAAAACGAAACGGTCGAGCCCCCTTCCCTGATTCCTCCCCGGGTCATTGAAGTGCGGGAATCGTCAGACGAATTTGTCATCGAAGACGCTGTCGTCCTGCGTGCCGTCCGCATGATCCGGGAAGAAGCCTTCCACGGGCTGACCGTCGCCGCGATTTGCGAACAGCTTTCGATCTCTCGAAGCACGCTCGAACGACGCATGAAAGCAGCCCTCAAACGGGGCCCCAAGGAGGAGATCCTCCGGATCCAGTTTCGAGAAGTGACCCGTCTTCTGCGAAACACCTCCCTGACCATCGAGGTCATCGCAGAGCAGGTTGGGTTCAGCCACGCCCACTACCTGCAGACCATCTTTCGGGAGCGATATGGCATCACTCCCGGCCAGTTTCGAAAACAACAGCAGGGCTAGTCGCTTCGCCACGATCACGGGGGAGACCCCGGGCGAGCAAACAGGGTATGATCCATCACCTAACCCTGTTCGAATTGTATGAAGCTTACCGCTGCGATCCTGACTTTCCTCCTCACTCTGAATTTCACCTTCGCTGACGACGGCCTTCATGTCGGCACTGCGGCGGTGGATATATCCCCCACCGTTTTCCCGATCCAACTGCGATCCGGCCCTTCGAACTATGTTCACGACCCCATGCATGTCCGCGCGATCGCTTTTCAGAACGGTGCAGGACGGGCTGTCGTTGCGCTTATCGACGCCATCGGCACAGGCCGTGAGATGACCGACGAGGCCAAAGCGATCGTTGCCGAGCGAACCGGCTGGAGCGTTGAGGAAATGCTGGTCAGCGGCACTCATGCTCATACCACCCCGAAGGGTGGAGACACCTCCCCCGGTCGCATTGCCTACGAAAAAACGCGTTTCGAAGGTCTCGTTGAAGCGCTCACCAAGGCGATCGAATCTCTCGAACCCGCCCAGGTCGGGTTTGCCGCCGAAGACGAGCCAAGTGAAGTTCGAAACCGTCGCTGGTATCTCAAGGAGGGCATGATGGATAAGAATCCTTTCGGCACCTACGACAAGGTGAGGATGAATCCCAACCCGGCCACGATCGACACTCCGGCCGGCCCAATCGATCCTGAGGTCTGCATCGTCGACATCCGCAATCGACGCGGGAAACCCCTTGGTCTCATTGCCAACTACTCACTCCACTATGTTGGCAACATTCCCACGGTAATCGAAGAGGATGGCAAGGCAGTCGGAATGGCCTCCGCCGATTACTTCGGCGAGTTCTCGAGGATCTTTCCCTATCGAACGGCCGGATCCAATCCGGAGAATCACTTCGTCGCCATGATGACTAACGGCACCAGCGGTGACATCAATAACATCGACTTCCAGAGAGTCCGCGGCCCCCGTGCTCCATTCGAGCAGGTCAGGCAGGTGGCCACCAAAACGGCCGACGCCGCCTGGCGAGCCTCCAAAAAGATCGAAAGCTTCGATACCGATCCGATCGTGGCAATGAAACAGCGATCCGTAACCCTCAAGTACCGCAGCATGAGACAGGACGAGGTCGAACATGCCCTTCGCATTCTCGAGATGACTCGAAAGGAGCGCGAAGGCCTCGACTTGCACAAGAAGTTCATGCAATACGCCAACGCGACAGTGCGGTATTCAGAACCCGACAAAACTGAGGACGTGCTCATCCAGGCAATCCGGATCGGAGACCAGGCCATCGTGTCTCTCCCTTTCGAAGTGCTTGTGGAGATCGGCCTGGAGATCAAGGAAAAGAGCCCGTTTCCCCACACCTTCACGATCTCGCTGGCAAACGGCGGCTACGGATACCTTCCCCCGCCCAACCAGTTTGACCTGGGCGGCTATGAAACCTGGATCGGCACCTGCCGGTTCGAGCGGGAGTCGTCTGTGCTTCTGACGAAGAACCTTTTAGAAATGCTGGACGAGTTAAAGGCTCTCGATTGATCGCTCTTCGTTCGTGAAAATTCGTGTTCCATTCGAGTTAATTCGTGCAAACTCTCATCTCAATGATTCGCTTCCTCCCCATCATTCTTATTTTCCTCGCCACTGCCGTTCTCGCGACCGCTGAGGACCGCCCTAACTTCGTCATCATCTTTATCGATGACATGGGCTACGGCGATATCGGTCCCTTCGGTTCGACCGACAACCGCACGCCCAATCTCGACCGCATGGCCGAGGAAGGCATGAGGCTCACCAGCTTCTACGCCGCCCCGGTTTGCTCCGCGTCGCGAGCCCAGTTGCTCACGGGCAGCTACGCTCCGCGGGTTTCCGTTCCCGGCGTCTTCTTTCCCAAGGGTCCCAAGGGGCTCAATCCGGCCGAACACACCATCGCCGACTATCTCAGCGAGGCCGGCTACGCCACGGGTTGCTTCGGCAAGTGGCACCTTGGCGACCAGGTCGAGTTTCTTCCGACTCGACAGGGCTTCGATACCTACTTTGGCATCCCCTATTCCAACGACATGGGGCGTGTCGCCACCGAGTCCGGTCTCAAGGTGCATCCGCTGATGCGGGACGAGAAAGTGGCCGAACTACTGGAGGACGAAGGTCAGCGACGCATCACGCGCGAATACACCGACGAGACCATCAAGTTCATCGAAGCGAACCAGGACAAGCCGTTCTTCGTCTACCTGCCGCACACCGCGATGCACGTGCCGATTTTTCCGCACCCCGACTTCGTTGGAAAATCTGGAAACGGCGTCTACGGCGACTGGGTCGAAGAAGTGGACTGGAGTGTCGGCCAGGTGCTTGATGCCCTGACACGGCTCGAACTCGACAAGAATACCCTCGTCATTTTCACCAGTGACAACGGCCCCTGGGCTTCCAAAGGTGACAAGGGCGGCGTCTCCGGTCCGCTCCGCGGTGCCAAGGGAGGCACTCTCGAAGGAGGCGTCCGCGAACCGACCATCGCCTGGTGGCCCGGGCAGATCGCAGCCAACTCTTCGAGCGATGCCATCTCCGGTACCACCGATTTCCTGCCTACCTTTGCCTCGCTCGCCGGCGTTGAACTGAAACCTGACATCAAGATCGATGGCAAGGACCTCTCACCCCTGCTAAAAGGAGAAACCAAGGAAAGCTCCCATGAAGCCTGGCACTACTACAAGGGAACCAAGCTGATGGCGGTACGCTCCGGCCCGTGGAAACTGGCGCTCGAACCTCAATCCATCGGCATGGGTTTTAAAGAACAGCCCGGAGATATACGAACCAGTGGGCGCCTCTACAATCTCGACGAAGATATCGGAGAAACGACCGATGTCGCCGCTGAAAACCCCGAAGTCGTCCAGCGTCTTCAGAAGATTGCCGATGCCATGATCTCTGACATCGGGTCGGGCCAGGCGGGGCCCGGAGTCCGCCCCGTCGGCCTTGTTGAGAATCCTGTGATGCTCTACCCTTCTACTGCCCAAAGTAAGTCTAAAAAAGCAGCAGCACCCGCCAAGCCCGTCAACTGGAAGAAGGTCAGCATGGGCGACACTGTCCAAACCGGACAAGCGCCCCCTGTCGCCGGTAACCCTCTCACCATTCGCGCTACCGTGGAAGCAGACAAACCGCACGGTGTGGTCGTTTCCCATGGCGGCTCCAACATCGGCTACGTGTTCTACTTCGATGAGGGCCGGCCGGTATTCATGGTCAAACCCGGCAAGGGGATCGAGAACCGCATCAGCTCAGAAGCAGCCTTCTCCGGCAAGGTTGATGTTGTTGCGAACCTCAACGCCGACGGCACCATCGACTTCACCGTCAACGGAGACAGCAAAACAAAGGGAAAATCCCAGCTACTCAAATCACACCCTCAGGAGCATCTGAATGTCGGCTTCGACGATGCCAACCCGGTGGACAAGAAAGCACCCGGTGGGAACTTCGACGGGCAGATTCACCAGGTCGAAGTCACAACAAGAGTTAAGAAGTGATGAAACGGTCTGCGCTGAAGTTCCTCCTCACTTTCTTCATGGCGTCGGGAGGCACTCTGGTCGCGGCCGAACGTCCCAATATTCTCTTCCTCTTCGCCGATGACATGCGGCCCGACTGCATCTCGGCGCTGGGCAATCCTCACATTCGCACCCCCCACCTCGACAAACTCGTCGAACGGGGCCTGACTTTCACTCGAGCGACCTGCTCCTATCCCATCTGCGTGGTCAGTCGGGCCGAACTGCTGACCGGTCGACACGGATGGGAAATCGGCGTGGACCGGAACGGGCGCGTCGCCGGCGCCACCGCAGCCGTGGACTGGGCTGAAGCTCTGCGCCGCGGCGGATACGATACCTGGCACGTCGGCAAGTGGCACGTCAGTGGCCGTCCCTCCAGTCGTGGCTACACCGATTCGGCCGGCCTCTTTGGAAGCGGCGGCAGCAAATACTGGAAAGAAGGCCAGCTAGACTGGAAGGGCTTTCCGATCACCGGCTACCGCGGATGGATCTTTCAGAATGATGACCGATCAGAGATGTATCCCGAGCTCGGCGTGGGAGTGACTCCTGACATTAGCGCCAAATTTGCCGACGCCGCCATCGGCATGATCGAACACCACTCAGACAAACCGTGGTTCTGCCACGTCAATTTCACAGCACCCCACGATCCCCTCTTTATCCCGCCTGGCATGGAAGGAAAGTATTCGGTCGAAGACATTCCCCTGCCCGGGAATTTTCTGCCGGTTCACCCGCTTGACCATGGCAACTTCGATGGACGCGACGAAGCCCTCCTCGCCTGGCCGCGAACAAAGGAAGCGGTGCGGGATCTGCTCCGCGTTTACTACTCAGTCATCGAAGACATGGACGCCCAGATCGGGCGCTTCCTTGAAGCCCTTGAAGCGAGCGGCCAGCTGGAAAATACGATCATCATTTTCACCAGTGATCACGGTATGGCCTGCGGTTCGCATGGTTTACGCGGGAAACAAAACATGTATGAGCACACCATCAATGTACCGTTTGTTATGGCCGGTCCGGGTGTGCCGGCAGGAGAGCAAACGAACGCGCAGATCTATTTGCGGGAGCTCTACCCGACAACTTGCGAGTTGGCGAACGTAACCATCCCGGAATCAGTCACCGCTGAAAGCTTCGCCCCCGTCATCAAAGATCCGCGAGCCGCTCACCACGAAAAGATATTCGGTTTCTTCAAGGATACTCAGCGGATGGTGCGAACAGAAGATGGCTGGAAACTCGTTCACTACCCGGCGATCGGGGAATGGCAGTTGTTCGATTTGAACTCGGATCCATTGGAGATGAAGAATCTGGCGGATAGCGATGCGGCTTCATCAACTCTGAGTGAGTTGAGAGGAATGCTGGATACATGGCGGGAAGACTTAGGAGATCCCGCGCTGGAACCTTAGGAAAACTGGTTTCCGCCCTGCGGAACCAGGGCACGCGGAACCCGCTCGCGGCTCGCCGGCTACCGGTTCGAGTCTCTGCACGAGAGAGTCGTGGGCACAAAAAAACGTCCTTGGTTTGAGGACGTTTAAAGTGGCGGAGTGGACGGGACTCGAACCCGCGACCTCCGGCGTGACAGGCCGGCGTTCTAACCAACTGAACTACCACTCCTAATGTGGTGAATCTGTTAGGACTTCTCAGTCTTTCTCAGATCCGCTCCGTTGGGGAGCGGGATACTAGGCGCGGATTTGAAATCGCGCAACAAAAAATATTCGGGAAATCCGTTGCTTTTGCCATCTTTTGGCGTAACAGTTCCGCCCCCTCGCGAAAAGGGAGCTTCGCGGGGTAATTTTTGCCCTTTTTATACCATGAACGTGATTGATAAGATCGAGCGTGAGCAGATGAAAGAAGACGTGCCTGAGTTCTCTCAGGGAGACACCGTCAACGTGCACTCACGCGTTGTTGAGGGCGGTAAAGAGCGTATCCAGATCTTCAAAGGCATCGTTCTTGGTCGCCGCGGAGCTGGTGTGAACGAAGCTTTCACGGTTCGCAAGATTTCCAACGGCGAAGGCGTTGAGCGTGTTTTTCAGCTTCATTCCCCGAAAGTCGCTAAGGTTGAGGTGCTTAAGCAAGGCAAGGTCCGCCGCGCCAAGCTCAATTACCTTCGCAACCGTGTCGGTAAGGCCGCTACTAACGTGAAGGCCCGCGAAGACAAGGGTTGATCCCAATTTCGCGATTCGACGCGACACAGTCGAAAATTTCGAGGACGGCGGGTATCACCCGCCGTTTTTCGTGTCGTCCAGGGCCAATTCTACGACACCGCCCCTTGCCGCAGGGCGCGGATATTACCCAGCCAGGTGCAGAGAATTGCCGCCAGCAGCGCCAGCGAGCCCATGCCCATGGTAATCCGGTGCCATTGATCGGCCGGATACTGCATGGCCTCGACGACCGTGACAATGATGGTGGTGAGGTAAACGAAGCCGGTAATGCTCCCGAAAACGAAGCGGCCGGCCTTGGATTCGTTATCAAAGGCCAGTGAGGCCGGAACGGTCGAGACCACCAGGCCAATTCCAGCGAAAAACGCGGGTTCATATCCTCCGAAAAGGCCCCCAGCCACCGCCAGCAGGCCAAGAGTAAGGCCCCCACCCACAGCAATTCCCTGCATTCGCTCCCCGTTCTTCAGGGCGAGTCTGGCGTTTTTATCGAGAAAAATGAGGAAATTCCCCACGCCGGGAGCCAGCCAGACCCACATCACGAGGGCCAGCCAGAGAATGACAAAGACCCCGGCAAAAATGGGACTCACGCTTTCGAGCGCTTTCACTGTGAAGCGGTAAAGCAGATAGATGCCGATAATGATGGCCCATTGCTTGCCGCCAGTGAACCGCTGCATGAAAAAGGTGTAGGAAAGATACCAACGGTAAAAGCGCGATCGGGCCCGGAAAGACTCCAGGAGCCCCTCACGTGCCATGTCCGAATCGGGATCCAGCCGCAGCGCCTCACGGAAATGCTCTTCCGCTTTTTCCTGCTGCCCGCTTTGCAGGGCGCTCCAGCCGGCGTTGACGTGAACAAAGCTGTCCTCGGGATCCTCAGCCAGCAACTGCTCCACCGCGGCGGCATTTTCCGAAGATTTGCCCTGCAGCCTGAGGGTATGCGTCAGCAGGTTGGCCGCCATGGCGTTGTCACTGTCGACCGCGAGGGCTTTGCGACTCCACTCCTCCCCTTCCGCCCAGCGATCCATCGCACAATAGGCGTTCGCTTTGGTGGCGAGAGAAAATCCATCCTCCGGATTCAGGGCCACAGCCCGATCGGCAGCCTCAAGGGCTTCCTTACCACGCCTCAGCTCGGAGAGAATGAGAGACTTCACGCCATGGTAAAAAGGTTCGTCGGCACGAAGCTGGATCGCCTTTTCAATCGTCTCCAGGGCTGTCTTTTTCTTCCCCGGCATGCTGAGCTGGCAGAGGGCGAGTCGTCCGTAGACAAAGTCGTTCTCCGGTTCGCGCGTCAGCACGCCGTAAAAGCAAGTCTCCGCTTCCTTCAGTCGGCCCTGCTCCTGCAGGAGCAATCCATGCGCCAGTTCGCTCATCCTGTTTCTCGGGCAGCTATCCTCTCTCAGGGCTTATCGATCCCGAGATATTCCAGGATATCGTCGTAGAACCCGCTCTGGTTGGCGTAGAGCGCGTAGTTGCGGGCACTCTCGAACCATTTCTTCGTGCTGGGCTTAACGGTCTTGGCACATTTGGCGAGCTGTTTCTGCGTCACCGGAACCACCTTCCCGGACTTCATCGCCTCGGAAAGCGACGCCTCAATGGCCTGATCGAACATCGCCTTAATATCAGCCCCGGAAAACTCCTTCACTCGCTTGGCCAGGCCCTGTGGGTCCAACCCGGAGACAGGCTTGCCGTCGGCCATGATCTTGATGATTTCCTCGCGCGCCTCAACGTCGGGCGGCGGGACAAACACGAGCCGGTCAAAGCGGCCCGGACGCAGGAAAGCCGAGTCGAGATGCCAGGGAGCATTGGTCGCCCCCAGCACGAGAACACCGTCATTCTCCGCAGACTCGCTGTCGAGTTCGGCAAGAAACTGATTGATCAGGGTACGGCCGGCTGAGGTCCGCATATCCTTTCGGTCAGCGGCGAGGGCGTCGACTTCGTCAAAGAACAACACTGCCGGCGCGTTGCGTCGCGCCAGTTCGAAGATCTCGTGCAGCTTTTCCTCCGATTTCCCGATCCACATATCGAGAATCTGGTGCAGCCCGACACTGAGGAACTTGGCATTGATCTCACCCGCCGTGGCGCGGCTGATCAGGGTTTTGCCGCATCCGGGAGGACCGTAAAGGAGGACGCCACCACCGGCCTTTTTGCCGTATGCCTCGAAGAGTTCACGATTCTCCATGGGGTAGAGAATCTTCATGCGAATGTCTTCTTTGACGGCATCCATGCCGCCGACATTCTTAAAGTTCACATCTGTGCGCTGTATGAACTCGATCTCAATTTCCGAATCATCCCCGTAGGGATCATCGTCGAAATCGTCCTCCTCAAATTCCGGATCGTAGTAGGCCCCTGCCTGCATATCGGCGTTGGCCTGAGGCGTGGGCTCACGGGGCTCCTCCGTCTTGCGGCGTCCGCCAGCCTGGCGAATCCGCTTCAGTAGATCATCGTTCTGCAGCGCCGGATCAATCGAAACCGCTTTCTCGTAATACTCGCGGGCCTCTCTGCCGTTGTTCTCGGTAAGAGCCAGCTTGGCTCTCATCATCCAGGCCGGGGCAAAATCGGGATGCTCACCCACCACCTGTTCGAGTCGGAGAATGGCCTCAGACGAACGTCCCTCGAGCTCAAGCAGTTGCGCAATCTGGGTCCGGGCCACCGGATTCCCGGGATCCACTTTCAGAGCACTGTCATAAGTTTGCCGGGCTTGCTCGAATTCAAGTTCCTCAAGGTAGGCATCGCCCAGCATGAGGAGAAGCGGCAGGTTGTCGGGAGAAACAGAGAGGGCTTCTTTAAGGGATTGGATGTCGGCCATCGAAAAGTCAGAGGGGAGGAACGGGAACAAAAGCGAAAGGAGGATTCCGCGCAAGTGGCGAAGAACCCTAGGTTAAAATTGCCCCTTCATGATCGCCAAGAAGAATCGTTCAACAAGAAGCGATCCCCTCGCCTGCGTGATTGACTTTGCCCCACCAAGCGCAATCTAATGAAACGCCTGCGTCAGCCTCTCCCGCAGGAATCATTTCACGATGCGAAACGCACTCAGAGTCTGCCTGATCCTTGGCCTCCTGCTCACAGGAGCCCGCTCTGATGCATTTTCCCCGGGAGACCCGCCACTGCTGTCAATTCGCTTTGCCGAAACCGGCGTGGAATTCAACGGGACCGTCGACTCCGAGGAAACCGGCCAGATGCTGGCCACCTCGGTGAAATCGGTTCGCCCCGATCTGGCCATCATCAACCGGGGTCTCCAGGTCGATCCGGAGGCAACCATGCCGGATTTGGAGGACCTGAAGAGCCTGCTTGATGAACTGGGACTCTCCACCCACGAAGGCATGCTGGTTTTCTGGGAGGATCGGGTTCTCCTCTCCGGCCTCACCGACAGTGTGATTTCGGTAGCCGCCCTAAAAATCCTCATTGAGCCGTTAATGAGTGGCCGAAAATTGATCAACCGGATCTGCATCGTTAACACGGATGACCTTCCTGACATTAAGGTCAATCTCACCACGCTTGAATCACAGGAAGCTCTTCTCGACTTCGAATCTTATCCAACCGCGGAAGAGCTTTTTGAAATCCCCGGACTGCCGCTGACGAAAATCTATCCGGCCCTGGTGATGCTCAGCGATCTCTCCCGCATCAATGGCGGCGGTGGGAACGGGATCGCTCCGGTCCGTGCTCAACCACTCGCTTTGCCGAAGCCGAAAGTCACTGAAGCCGCTCAGGAATCCAACGCACCTGTCATTATTCAGGCGCTACCGGCCGAACGCATTGTTCACTACGTGAATCTTCCTTCGATACTCTTTTCCCGAAGCACCCAGTTACTCCAGGCCGATCAAACTTCGGTGGTCGAGGAGCTCGTCTCTTTGCTGCTCGAGCCTCCCTTCGCGGGAAATCCGATCACTATTTCCCCGGTTCGGTGCCAGGGCGGTGCCGCCGCATTCAACGAGTATCTCTGTGAGAACCGGGCCACCAAGGTGAAGGAGCTTCTCGCGGAGCGCGGTATCGATGAGACTCTGTTCACGGTAGATATCCGCGAGTCCAGTTCACCCGTCGACACCGGCGAAGTGAAGCTGCAGGTCATCGTTCCGGAGGCGATGGAAGAAGAGACAGAAACGCCGGAAAGCGAGACGGAAGAGCCTGCAGAAGAATCCAAGCCTGACGATGGCGGCCAGGTTGCAGAATCCACTGCCACAGAAGCCGTCGAAACAGAGCAATAAAAAACCCGGCCCCTTTCGGGACCGGGTTTTCTGACCACTCAACTATGTCTCATCCGCAACCTCGGGGACTGCATCGGAGACAAATTCGTATGCGGTGTGGACCTACCGCTGGGCAACGTCACTGGAGTTGTGATAGTCGTTGTATTTGGTCGTGGGAACGATCAATTCGTTGCCGGGATAAATCAGGGTGCTGCTGCCAAGGCGATTGAGGCGCTGGAGCTCAGCCATAGTGGTGAAGAAGTCACGGGCAAGGGCGTAAAGGTTGTCACCCTTATTGACCGTATAATAGCCGTAGGTCTCCTCCTGGCTCAGGAGCGGATTATCATACTCGTAACTGACATTCTCAGAGTTACCCGCATCGTTTGAGGCAACTTCAGTCGTCGTTTCCTTCACAGGAGCCGTTCCAGCAGCTGGCATGACAAGCTTCTGACCGAGACCGATCACATCGTCTTTAAGTCCGTTAGCCTGCTTGATCGCTGCAACGGTGGTTCCCTTCTTCTTCGCGATGGAGGTCAAAGTATCGCCGGAGATGACCGTGTAAGCGTTGCCGGAAGAAGGATTCTCGGTTTCACCCACCACAATGGACTTCTCCTTAACGGGAGCCGCATCGGGAGCATCGACCTTGGCCACCTGCGTGGTGCTGGACGTTTCAGCTCCAAGCGGCTCTGTGCCGGGGATTAGAAGCGTTTCTCCGATGTAAATGGGCTGCCCTTCGCTGAGGCGGTTTGCCTTGAGAAGCTCTCCTCGCTCGATCTCGTGAGCACGGGCAATGCTGCCGAGGGTGTCACCATCCTTGATCACATAAGTGGAGGAAGCACGCTGAACGGGAGCTTTCTTTTCCTCCGGAGCGGGAGCCGGTGCGGTCGTCTCGGGAATCGGAGGAGCAGGAATTTTAGAAGAACCGCTGTTGGTCGCTTCGAGTGTCGCGGCATCGCTGAGTTCGGCGTAGGAACTGCTGCCCGGCTGAGTTCCCTCTTCCAGGGCGTTCAGTCGGCTCTCAATGGACATGAGGCGAGAATTGATCTGCTGCAGAAGAGCATCGTCTGCCTGAACAGCCGAAGCCAGAAACACGGGGGCAGTCAAAGCGGTAATAGTGGTCGCAATCCGGTTCATGTGAATGAATTTAGAACAAAGTTAATATTAAGACAAGATGAAATTTAAGATTTCTTAAATTAATTTTAAAACATCCTTATTTCACTTACGGAAATTATGAAATAATGGCCAAATTGCTGGGCAAACTTATACAAAGTCACTTCCAAGAAGCTTGCTCCCCTTTCGCGAAAGCGATAGAACCGCCGCATGAAAATTACCTTCTGTGGTGCGGCTGAGACCACAACCGGTTCCCAACACCTGCTGGAGATCAACGGCCAGCGCATCCTTCTCGACTGCGGTCTCTACCAGGGGAGACGCGAAACATCCTTCGACCGGAACCGGCATTTCTTCTTCGAACCCTCATCCGTCGACTGTGTCGTGCTTTCCCACGCCCATATCGACCACTCCGGGAATCTCCCGAACCTCTGCAAGCAGGGCTTCACCGGGAACATCTACTCCACCTTTGCCACTCGGGACCTCTGCCAGATCATGCTGCTTGATTCAGCGCGAATCCAAACCCAGGACACGAAATGGCTCAACCGGAGGCGCAAGAAGCGCGGGGAACCGGAAATTGAGCCAATCTATTCGGAAATTGATGCCGAGAACTGTGTCCGCCAATTCGTGAACATTGGCTACGATCGCGCCATCCCTATCGCTGATGGTGTGTCCCTCACCTTCATTGATGCAGGACACATTCTCGGATCCGCCCAGGTCATACTCGATATCGAGGAGAACGGCACCAAGAAGCGGCTGCTCTTCTCCGGTGACGTCGGCCGGGGTGACAATGAACTGCTCCGCGACCCGGTCAATGCTGATGGCGTTGACTACCTCATCATGGAGAGCACCTACGGAAACCGAGAACATGAGCTTCCCACCCAGGCCAACCATCTCCTCAAGGACATCATCAATCGCGCCCTGGAGAAAAAGGGAAAGATCATCATTCCGGCCTTTGCTGTCGAACGAACCCAACAGCTCATTTATGTGCTGCACGAGCTAACCGAAGCAGGAGACATCCCGGAGGTTCCCATCTACGTCGACAGCCCGCTTGCAGTCAACGCGACTGAGATCTTTCGGATTCACCCTGAGTGCTTCAACGATGAGGTCTATGATTTCCTTTTTGATAAGCGAAATCCTTTCGGCTTCGAAAACCTCACCATGGTTCGCAAGGTCTCCGATTCCAAGAACCTCAATGACATTCACGAGCCGGCCATCATTATTTCCGCTTCCGGCATGTGTGAAGCCGGGCGAATTCTTCACCATCTCCGCAACAACATCGAAGACCCGAAGAATACGATTCTCTTCGTAGGCTACTGCGCTCAAAATACCCTTGGGGCCAAAATTCGGAATCGAGAAAAACAGGTCAATATCTTCGGAGAACCATTCAAGCTGCGTGCCTCCGTTGAAATCCTCGACTCCTTCAGCGGCCACGCTGATCGAAGCGAGCTGCTCGAATACTTCGATGCCATGGGAGGCTCAAAAGAGCGAGTCTTCCTCGTTCATGGTGAAAGTGAGCAGTCCCATGCCCTCCAGAAAGTTTTAAGCGAACGCCACACAGGACAAGTCGACGTCGCTGAGTGGCGTTCCACAGTTGAAATTCCATTCTAGCTCGCTCTGTTCTAGTCATTCATGAAACCGCTCCTCCTGACCAACGAATACCCGCCCAATATCTATGGCGGCGCCGGCATCCACGTTCAGTATCTCTCACGAGAGCTCTCCAAGCTGTGCGACGTGGAAGTGCGTTGCTTTGGAGACCAGTTGGTCGAAGGACAGAATCCTGAGGTGTTCGGAACGACCACTGACAAGTCCGATTACACCGCACCTAAGGGACTGCAGTCGGTTTTTTCCGCGCTGCAGAACTGTCTCAACTTCAATACTCGCGACATCGACGCTGATGTCGTTCACCTGCACACCTGGTATTCCCATTTCGGAGGGATTCTCGCCCACCTCAATTACGGCCTCCCCATGGCTCTGACCGTTCACTCACTCGAACCCCTGCGCCCGTGGAAGCGCGAGCAACTCGCCGGAGGATACGACTTCACCCTCTGGCTCGAGAAAACGGCCATCGAGATGGCCAATGCTGTTATTGCCGTCTCCAACGAAACCAAGGAAGATATCCTGCGCCTATTTGATGTTCCTGAAGAACGCGTGCCTGTGATTTACAACGGTATCGATCCTGACGAATACACCCCAACTTTCAACAAAACGACCTTGGAGAAATACGGAGTCGACCCTGACATTCCCTACGTCTTTTTCGTCGGACGCATCACCCGCCAGAAAGGAATCATTCACCTGGTAAATGCCATCCAGCACCTCGACCCGAACACCCAGGTCGTTCTCTGCGCCGGCGCGCCGGACACGCCAGAGATTGCTGCCGAGATGGAAGCGGCCGTCAATACTGCCCGTGAAGGGTTCGGCGGCAAGATTGTCTGGATCGAGGAGATGGTCGCGACCGATGAGAAAATCCATCTCTACAGCCACGCGTCTCTTTTCTGCACTCCGTCTATCTACGAACCGTTCGGGATCATCAACCTCGAAGCCATGGCCTGCGAAACGCCAGTCGTCGCCTCTGCCGTGGGCGGCATGAAGGAAATCATTATCCCCGGAGAAACCGGGTTGCTCGTTCCGCTGGAACAGCAGTCTGAATCGCCCTTCGAAGCCACAGATCCTGACGCCTTTGCCAGTGACCTTGCCGCGGGCATCAATGAACTGATGCGCGACAATGACACCCGGGAAAGAATGGCCAAGGCAGGTCGCGAACGTGTCCTCAGCACTTTCAGCTGGGCCGAGATCGCGAGAGAGACGCTGGCACTTTACGAAAAGATCGCGAAATGACGGTTTTGCGGGGCTCGAATAACTTGAAGCGCATCCGGCCGTTTCGTTATTCTGACTCCGCAATATGAAACCTGTCCTCTTTCTGGCGACTTCACTCGCCCTGACATTCCTCCCGGCTGCCGATCTCCACGCCGAGGCGTGGACCGCGCCGCTCGATCAAATTTCCAAAGTCGGCCCCGAAGGTGCCGGCAACGCGGAGGCCGCCAAAGCCTGGGCGGAGCTGACCGGTCAAGGGTCCGAGATCATCATCCCCGTTCTCCAGGCGATGGAGAGCGCCGGACCGCTCGCCCGCAACTGGATGCGCAGCGCGGTTGAGACTGTCTTCGAAAAGCAACTCGCGGCTTCTGCCGATCTACCTGCCGACGGTATCAAGACCTTCCTCCTCGACCGGGAAAACGAACCCAATGCCCGCCGACTCGCCTTTGACCTCTATCACCGCGTCAACCCGAACGATGCAGACGCAATTGTCCCCGGATTCATCGACGATCCCAGCCCCGGTCTACGCCGCGAAGCCGTTGCCCGACTCATCGACGAAGGGCAGAACCTTCTCAACCAGGGACGCAAGGAAGAGAGCGTCACCACCCTGACAAGCGCCCTAGACGCGGCTCGCGAGGTCGACCAGATCGACGAGATCGCGAAGCTGCTCCGCGAGAAACTGGATCAGAAAGTCGATCTACCACGCCAGTTCGGTTTTCTCATGTATTGGGATCTGATCGCCCCGTTTGACAATACCGATCGCGGAGGTTTTGACGTGGCTTACCCGCCTGAAGAATCCATCGATCTCAACGGCAGCTATCCCGGTAAGGAAGAAAAGGAAATTTCCTGGCAGGCTTACTCCACTTCCGACGACTACGGAATGGTCGATTTCAATAAGCCTTTCTCACCTCTCAAGCAGGTCGTTGGCTACGCCTACACGGAATTCAATTCCGCCGAAGCCCGGGATGCCCAGCTGCGCCTCGGCTGCAAGAATGCGTGGAAGATCTGGCTTAACGGTGAACTCGTTTTCGGCCGTGACGAATACCATCGCGGTATTCGCATCGATCAGTACATCCTCCCCGTTCATCTCAACGAAGGAAAAAACACCCTGCTAGTGAAGGCTTGCCAGAACGAGCAGGAGCAGGACTGGACCGTGCAATGGCAATTCCAACTGCGCGTTACCGACGAAACAGGAACGGCAATCCTGTCAACCGATCGCAAACCCACGCCCGACGCGACCGAGCCGGCCCGCCGTCGCGGTGAGTAATCAGATGTCAGTGATTAACTTTTAGATTCGATGAAAATTTCCTCTCTCATCTTCTGTTCTCTCTTCTTCGCCGTTTCAGCCCAGGCGGACTGGTTGAATTTTCGAGGTCCGAATGCCTCCGGATATGATCCCGATGCCACCGGCGTGCCTGCCGAATTGAGCGACAACACTCTTGCCTGGAAGGTCTCCCTCCCCGGCCGCGGTCTTGGCAGCGCAATCACCGTTGGAGATAAAGTATTTGTCACCGCTGCGAGCGGTCCCGACCAGAAACAACTTCACGTGCTTTGTTTCAACGCAAAAAACGGCAGCCCGGTCTGGGAACGCCGTTTCTGGACGACCGGTCGAACCATGTCCCACAAGAAGACCTGCGTTGCCGCGCCGACCCCGGCAAGTGATGGCGAGCGCATCTATGCCTTCTATTCGAGCAACGATGTGATCTGCCTCGACCTCGACGGCAACCTGCTCTGGCTCCGCGGCCTCACACTCGACTATCCCAATGCTTCGAACAGCCTCGGCATGTCGTCGTCACCTATCGTTGCCGGCGAGACTCTTGTCGTCCAGGTGGAGAACGACTCCGAATCTTTCGCCGCCGGCCTCGACAAGGTCACCGGGATCAACAAGTGGAAGCTGGATCGTCCCAAGGCGGCCAACTGGACCTCCCCTACGATCCTCAATGTGGACGGTGAAGAAGTCGTCGCCCTGCAATCGAGTAAGGGTGTTCTCGGCGTCGTGCCAGACACCGGGTCTGAACTGTTTAACTTCGGAAATGGGGCCTCCACTATTCCTTCGAGTGCCCCTGCGGGAGATTCACTCTACATTCCTTCCGGCGGCCTCACTGCTATCACTGTCAAAACGGATGGCAGCGAACCGGTCAAACACTGGAACGAATCAGCCCAACGTCCGGGAACCTCCAGCCCACTCGTGATCGGCGACAAGGTTTTTGTGATCAACAATGCCGGCGTCCTCAACTGCGCCAACCGCGAGACCGGCGAACGCCTCTGGCGAATTCGACTGGAGCGCTCTGACAAATCAGCCACACCGGTTGGAGCCTTCAGTGGCAGCCCCGTTGCCGGTGCTGACGGCCTTATCTACCTCTTCAGTGAGGCAGGAGTCGGACTGGTCGTAGATGTGTCAGGCGAAGAAGGCAAGATCGTCAGTGAGATCGAACTGGGAGAGACAATTCTCAGCACCGCGTCACTGGATAAAGGCGCCGTCTACATTCGCAGTGACGGCCATCTCTGGAAGTTTGGTAGGTAGCACCCACATTGAAGGCGTTCCGAAAATAAAGCATCTTAATCTCTGGATCAGCCTCGTAGCCACATTCCCCATTCTCAGCACATTCGTTTGCCTTTAATCTCTCAAATTCAGTTCTCCTTTTCACACTCTCCAAAAACTACCACCACTGCTTTCCCGTTTACTTCTAACAGAGCTACCAATCAGTCAATTTCTTAGAAACTCACTTTGCAGCAGTTTCTCTATCACTACCACTGCTCCGCAATCCGACTCTCGTCGTTCACAGAGGTCTCGTGAACGTAATGCGCGCAGGGAATCAGAACCTTTTTCTCCACTTCGTTACCGGCCAGGTAATCCACGAAAGCCTGCACCGTTCCCACTGCCATCTTGCGGGGAAACTGCTGCGGAGTGTCGTAGAGTTTCTTTTCAAACACTCCCTGCTTGCCGGCAGGTGAGGCATCGAAAGCCACGACCGTGATCTGCTCTTCCTTGCCCGCCTTCACTACCGCAGCGTGCGCTCCCAAACCGGAGGGATCATTGATCGCAAAAATTCCATTAATGTCAGGATGCGCTTGAAGAATATCGGTCGCCACGGTGTAGCCGGCATCACGGCTGCCCTTGCCGCTCAATTCGGTGACAATTTCGATCGGGCTTCCCGCTTCTTCGAGAGCATCGCGAAATCCCTGCACTCGCAGAATGCAGGAAGAAACTTCCGGCAGCGAAAGGATCGCCACACTGCCCTTGTTGCCAAGCGCTTTCATCATGCTCTCACCGGCTAGTCGTCCTCCCTGGTAGTTGTCACTTCCAATATGAGAGACCACGAGCTCCGCCGCCTCCTCGTCGCTGACCTGGATATCGAAAGAGAACACGGGAATGCCGGCTTCGTGGGCCGCCTTGACTCCTTGGCCAACTGCCTTGGAATCTACCGGGTTCAGGAAAATGGCATCGTATCCCTGAGCCACGAAATCGGAGAGCTGGCTGTTCTGCTTCGCTGGATCGAGCTCCCCGCTGAGGGCTGTCACCGTGTAGCCCAGCAGGGCAGCCTCTTCGGTCATCACATTGGCAATCAACTTGAAGAATGGATTGGTCAGATCCATGCAGGTCATTCCGATGCGCCCCTTTGCTTCGATGGCATGAATGGGCGAATCAGCGTCGCCCCCGCAACCTCCCAGGAGAAAGGGAGCAACCATCGAGAACAAAAGAAAAGTGAGACGTTTCATAGCTTGGTAGGATTTACGAAATTCAAGAGTGTGGATCAATGTTTAACCGTCGCGGTTCCTTTCTGCCGGGCCTTGTCGAGCAAGACAGCAAACAGGATCACCGCCCCGAGAACGACTTGCTGCAGGTAACTGTCGAAGCCAAGGAGGTTCATTCCATTCTGAATCACAGAAATGATGAACGCCCCGATCAGGGTGCCCATGATGCGCCCGGATCCTCCCGAAAGACTCGTGCCCCCGACGACCACGGCAGCGATTACGGACAACTCGAACATCACGCCGAGGTTGGGGGCGCCTGTCGCAAGTTGCGACGCCTGGATGCAGCCACCAAAGCCGGCACACAGGCCGCACACAAAATACACGAAGAGCAGGATCTGTTTTACCGGTACGCCGGAGAGACGGGCCGCCTCTTCGTTGCCACCAACCGCATAGATATAGCGTCCCCAGCGGGTGTGCCTCATGAAAACATGGGCCGCGGCGTAAAAGACAACCAGGACAACGACCGTGTTAGGAATTCCGAGAGTGGATCCCCTTCCCAGCCAGGTGATGGATTCCGGTACCTGGTAGATGGAAAAGCCGCCCGTCATCATAAACGCCACACCCCTGGCAATCAGCATCACAGCGAGGGTGGTGATAAACGGAGCGACCTCAAACCGGGCGACAAGGAATCCGGCCATCGCCCCGATCAAACCGCAGGCCAGGGTAGCGGCAAGGAAGCCGGTCCAGACGGCTCCTCCTCCAGCTTCGAGTCCCCCCATCATCTTCATCACCAGCGTCGCGATCACGGCTGACAAGGCGACGAGACTTCCCACCGAAAGGTCGATCCCTCCGGTCAAGATGACCAGGGTCATGCCGATCGCCATGACAGCGATGACCACGATTCGGTCGACAATCGCTAGAAGATTTCCGCGCTTCAAAAAGTCCGAAACCATTCTCTCAGTCGGCTGGATCAGCTGAAGATCAGCCGACTCCTCAGCCAGGGCCGGCAGGATCGTCCACTTCAACACATCGCCGCTCACCACCAGTGCCTCAGGAGTCTTCCCATCCGCCTTTGCCGCATCCCAGGCCTGCCGAAGGTCGCGCGGCGTTCCAATCACTTTCGTGACCTCGACAGCCTCACCTTTCTCCAACTCAGAGGCAACGAGGCCGGCAAAATCCCCGGACGGCTTCTTCGCAGCCCCGACCACAAAGACGTGACTGCCCTGCGGCACCCCGGCTTCGACTTCTTCCGCCACCCGTGTCGCAGCGGCACTTCCCGTCGCGCTTTCCTGTTTCAGGGTCAGCAAACTGAACAACGCACAAAGCGCCAGCAGCACTAACACCATTCCATACTCTGCCAAAATTTTTTTCATCCAGTCGCAATCTCTTCCATGGCCAACGCCAGCACATCTTCCTGGGTCGTCTCCGGTGAATTCTCAATTTCTCCCACCAATCGCCCTTCCCGCATGACGAGAATGCGATCGCTCATTCCCAGGATTTCGGGCAACTCGCTACTCACCATCACGATCGCCTTGCCCTCGGCTGCGAGACGGTTCATGAGTTGGTAAATTTCGTATTTTGCCCCGACATCAATGCCGCGGGTAGGTTCATCAAAAAGGATCACATCAGCATGGCGTGCCAACCACTTGGCCAAAACGACCTTCTGCTGGTTACCGCCTGAAAGCTCACCGGCCAGCTGATCCGGTCCCGCCACCTTGATGGATATCTCTCCGCGGTAGCGCTCGAACTCCTCACGCTCGGCTCGCTCATTGATCCAACCGCTTTGGCTGAATCGAACCAGGTTGGGCAACCCGAAGTTATCGACTGAGGAATGGGAAAGCACCAGTCCCTCACCCTTGCGGTCCTCGGATAAAAGGCAGATCCCGGCAGCAATCGCGTCCCGCGGAGTTCGAATCGCTTTCTCTTCGCCTCGAACGCGAATGTCGCCGGACTCCCGAACGTCCGCCCCGGCAATCAAGCGCATCGTCTCCGTCCGCCCCGCTCCGACCAGCCCGGCGAACCCCACGATCTCGCCGGCCCTGACAGAAAAGCTCACATCCTGGACGGCACGTCCACGATTCAAGCCCTCGGCTCGCAGCACTTCATCCCCCATTTCGACGTCGCGGGGAGGAAATTCCTCTTCAAGGGAACGCCCCACCATCATCTCAATCAGGGTATCGCGATCGGTCTCCAATACCTGCCCCTCCCCGATGTACTGCCCGTCCCGGAGAACGAGCAAGCGGTCAGCGATCGCATCGATTTCGTCGAGGCGGTGACTGATGTAAATGATTCCGATTCCACTTTCCTTGAGATCACGAACCACCTCGAAGAGCTTCTCCACTTCCTGATCTGTCAGCACCGCGGAAGGCTCGTCCATCACGAGGATGCGGGCATCAAAGGCAAGCGCCTTCACGATTTCAACGACCTGTTGCTGAGCCACCGTTAATTCGCCGCATCTCACATCCGGATCGATACCGAGCCCGATTCGTTCGAGCCAACGCTTCGCCTCCTCTTTCTCGCCTGACAAATCTACCAAGCCAAACTTCGTCTTCTCACGACCAAGGAACAGGTTCTCCGCCACCGTCAATTCGGGTACCAGGTTGAATTCCTGGTAAATGACGGCAACCCCGGCCTCCTGGGCTGCCGTTGCCGAATCAATCGTCACCGGAGAGCCATCGATCAGGATGTCTCCCTCGTCCGGCTGGTGGGCACCTCCCAGCATCTTGATGAGAGTGCTCTTACCCGCACCGTTCTCTCCGAGAAGGGCCAAAACTTCGCCAGCGTGCAGGGCCAGGTGCACCTCGTTCAAAGCATGCACCCCGGGAAACCGCTTGTGGATTCCCCGCATCTCCAACATAGGAACTGAAGACAATTCAGCTGACATCAGAGTTGGGTTATGCGAGTTCCGTTGCCGGGAATCAAGTACAACCTCAAAACGAACGACAACTTATATGAGACGAAGGAAGACTCCTAACGCTCCAAGTCCTTCAACGCCGGAAACTCCTTACGCCAGGCCTTTACCTTATCGAGGTCAATTTCCGCCTCGACCAGGCCTTCACCTGCACCGGCGTCAGCGACGATCTCGCCCCACGGATCGATGACAACGCTCCGGCCCGGATAGTCATGATTCGGGTCGCTGCCGCTACGATTCACCCCGACGACGTAGGCCAGGTTTTCGATAGCGCGAGCCCGAAGCAGGGTCAGCCAGTGATCCACGCGCACGGTTGGCCAACTCGCGATGACAACGATCAATTCAGCGCCTCCAGCCGTGACTCGCCGGAACAATTCAGGAAAACGAAGATCGTAGCAGATCAGTGGCGCGATCTTCCAATCCTGCCACTCAAACATAGACACTTCGGATCCGTTCTCGTAAAAGTCCGATTCACCGGTATAACGGAACGTGCGATTCTTTTGATACGTGACCAGCTCCTCTCCTGCTGGATCGAAAGCGATCAGCTCATTTTTCCCCGAGCCGTCGTCGCTCTGCCTGACCAATCCTCCTAACACAGCAGCATGGTGACGCGAGGCCAGACGTTTCAGAAAAGCTTCCGCCTCTGATGGCACAGCCTCCGCCGCTTTCGCCACATCCATGGTAAAGCCGGTGCTGAACATTTCCGGCAGGACGATCAGGTCAGCATCGCCAGCAGACTCGAGCAGAGCTTCGGCCCGGGCATAGTTCGCCTGCGGATCCTCCCAGGCGATATCCCACTGGCAACCGATGATTTTCATAGCCAATCCACTTCGGAAGATTGGCATCTTCCGCTACTTCCTGAACCATGTAGCGGAACTTGCCAAAGTTCCGAGATTCTATCTTACAACTTCACCCGCTCCCCGGTTTCCATCGACCGCAACGAGGCCTCCAGCACCTTCATGATTTTGACACCGTCATTGAAGTCCGGTTTGATCCCGTTTCCATCTTTGATCGCCTGCATGAAGTCGACGGCGGCATGCACGAAGGCGTGCTCATAGCCGATGATGTGGCCGGGAGGCCACCAGGCGTTGGCATACTCGTGGCTTGGCTCATTCACCATGATATCGCGGAAACCCCTCAGCCCCTCAGGATCACCTTCGTTGTAAAACTTGAGACGGTTCATGTCTTCCATGTCCCAGGTGATCGCTCCCTTAGTGCCGTAGATCTCAAAGGTGTGACGATTGCGCCGCCCCGTGGCATACCGGGTGGTTTCGATCGTGGCGAGTGCCCCGTTTTTGAACTCACCCATGAGATTGGCAGCGCATTCCACTTCGACGTGTCCGGTTTGAGAAGGATCCGACGCCAGTGTCCGCTCACTTACGAACTGTTTGCCGTGGCAGACCAGCTCGGCAAAGTCGCCGACGAGAAAGTGGGCCAGGTCGATCGCATGCGAACCGAGATCCCACAGCGGTCCGGCGCCCGCGGTTGCTTTCAGAAGTTTCCAGTCGAGCGGATGATCCGGGTTGTTGAGCCAGCTCTGCTGGTAGGCGCCGCGCCAGTGGCGTATCTCGCCGATGTCACCGTTATCGATCATCTTCTTGGCGAGATGAACCGCGGGGCAACGTCGGTAGTTGTGATTCACATAGTGGACCACCCCTGCTTTCTCGGCCGCAGCGAGCATCGCCTCGGCTTCATCCGCAGTCCGGCAAAAGGGTTTTTCGCAGAAGACATGCTTGCCCGCTTCGGCCGCAGCGATGGCGGGTTCGGCATGAAGGTGAGTCGGGAGCGAAACATCCACCACGTCGATGTCATCCCGTTCCATCACCTTGTGCCAGTCCGTTTCGATCTCGGCCCAGCCCCAGCGATCGGCAAACTTCTGCAAATCTTCAGCGTCGCGGCCACAGGCCACTTGCAGAACGGGTCGATAAGGTGGATCAAAGAACTTAGTGGTCTGGCTCCAGCCATTGGAGTGAGCCCGGCCCATGAACCGGTGACCTAGAATTGCGATGCGCAGATCTTCCATGACCCTTCGCATAGCCCTGTCCTGAATCCGGCGAAAGAAAAAATCGTTGCGTTTTTGGGGCGCAACCCGTATTTACTGTTCAGATTAACACTTGGTTTCCGCATGACGAATCTCGTTGCCGACACACGATTGATCCGCGACCCGCTGGAGGCGTTGGAGCATCATTTTGGCTTCGGGGAATTCTTGCCCGGCCAGGAAACCGTTGTGTCCGCCCTGCTCTCTGGCCAGGACACCCTTGCCGTCATGCCGACCGGCGGCGGCAAATCACTCTGCTACCAGTTGCCGGCCATGGTGATGGAGGGCGTTACCCTCGTGGTGAGTCCGCTCATCGCCCTGATGAAGGACCAGGTCGACGGCCTTCAGCGAAAAGGCATCCCGGCGACGATGATCAACAGCACCCTCTCCCCCGCTGAGCAGAGCGACCGGCTTCGGGATCTGGCGGAAGGGAGATTCAAACTCGTCTACATTGCGCCCGAGCGTTTCCGTAGCAGCCAGTTCATCCACGCACTCAAGCAGGTGCCGATCGGACTCTTCGCGGTCGACGAAGCCCACTGCCTCAGCCAGTGGGGACATGACTTTCGTCCGGACTACATTCGCCTTTCGGAAGCGCTCGAAGAACTCGACCATCCGCAGACCGCCGCCTTCACCGCCACTGCGACACCCGTCGTACGCGACGATATTCTCAAGGTGCTGAAGCTGCGCGACCCGTTCGTTTCCATCAGCGGTTTCGAACGCCCCAACCTGGCGCTCCGCGTCGTGCATTGCGAGGATCACCGGACCAAATACAATCGCCTCAAATCCCTCGTCGATTCACAGCGCACCGGCATTGTCTATTGCTCGACCCGGAAACGCGTTGAGGAAGTCAGTGCGTCTTTGTCAGGAATGGGCGTCAAGCTGGTCGCTTACCATGGCGGCATGGAAGACAAGGATCGCGAATGGGCCCAGAACGTGTTCCTCGACCGCAGCTATGATGTTGTCGTCGCCACCAACGCATTCGGCATGGGTATCGACCGTCCCGACGTTCGCTTTGTGGCCCACTTCGACGTGCCCGGCAGCATCGAGGCCTACTACCAGGAAGCCGGGCGTGCCGGACGCGATGGTGAACCGGCTGTCTGCGAGTTGCTGTTCAACTACGCTGACACCCGCACCCAGGAATTCTTCATCGAAGGCAGCAACCCAACTCCTGAGGTCATTCTCGACACCTACACTGCGCTTTACCACCTCTGCGGTGCGAGTAACGAAGGCGTCGCCATTCCGATTCGTGACCTCGCTGACCAGATCAACGTGAAGAACACGATGCAGGTCAGCAGTGCTATCTCGCACCTGGTCCGGTCAGGATACCTGGAGCGCTATGACGTTCCCGGCGAACGGGCCCGCGGAACGCGCCTGGTGAACCCGGAGTTAAAGGACTCCGATCTGACCATCAACAGCGAATCGCTTCACGAGAAAGAGCGGCGCGATCGGGACAAGCTCGATGCCATGATCAAGTTCTGCTACGAGCAGGATGCCTGCCGCCAGCAGTGGATCCTTGAATACTTTGGTGAATCTGATTCCACCCCCTGCGGCAGTTGCGACATCTGTGACGAATCCACCAACCGCGATGGGCGGGAACCTGATGACGAGGAATTCGTCATCGCTCGAAAGGCCCTGTCGGGAGTCGCGCGCACCTGCGGACGGGATGGAGGCGGCAATTGGGAACCCCGCATCGGCAAAGGCAAAATCGTGCAGATGTTGACCGGCTCCAAGTCACAAGATCTCAAGGCGGCCCGACTCGACGAGCTCACCACCTACGGGATTCTCAAGGACTGTGGTTCCTCGTATGTCTTCGCACTCTTGTCTGAGATGGAACGTGCCGGGCTCGTCGCCATCAAGAAGACCCCCTACCCACTTCTCACCATCACCCGTCGAGGGGCGGAGGTGATGCGTGGGGAACGCCACTTTCAACTCGCCTGGCCGGACCGCGACCAGAAGCAGGGATCGTCGAAGTCAGGCTCCTCCCACCCGGACCTGCAGGAACTGGCCTTCGACGAAGAGCTTTTCGAAGAACTCAAGGCAGTCCGAAACCGCCTCGCTCAGGAGGAAGGGAAACCGGCCTATGTGATCTTCGGCAACCAGGTCCTCGAATTTCTCACTCGTCTTCGCCCCAAGACGGAAGAGCAGGCCCTGCGAATTCGGGGCATCGGTGAAGTCAAAGCGGAGCGCTATCTCGAGCCGTTCCTGGAAGCGATCCGGGACTACGAATCTTAGACTGGCAGAATTCGAATCCCGGATCAGGTGATCGCAGGAGAATCCTTTTCTTTGGTGAACATAACCCTGGCAGCAAGGATTCCGGCAATGAATCCAAAGAGGTGCCCCCGCCACGAGACGTAGGGATCGCTGGGCAGTATCCCCTGAAGCATCCCGCCGTAGAAGATGAGAATCACGACGCCGACGACTACCCAGAAGACGGATTTCTCAAACAATCCACGTGCGATGAGGAAGCCGAGATAGCCGAAGATCAAGAGGCTGGCGCCCACATGCACCGTATTTCCCGGCCCCAGCGTCCACAGGGCACCCCCGCCGATGAGGATGATAAAGAGCGAAGCGGATACGAACACCTTTCGTCCCCCCATCAGCACGACTCCTCCGAGGATAAGAAACGGTATCGTGTTCGAAATCAGATGACCGAATCCGGCATGCAGAAATGGCGACGCGAAGATCCCCCAAATTCCGGACAAAGTGCGCGGCGTGATTCCGAAGTTATCAAGCAGCCCGAAAAAAAGGACATCTACAATTTCGAGAGCCCAGGCAAATGCTACCAGCCCAAACAAAAGGACCAGGTTGTCCTTGATTGCTGCGACGAGTTGATCACGTCGATGATCGGCCGGAAGTGAAGGAGGAAGCGCCATCGCCTCCTACCATAAACAAACATCCGCGTGCCGTAACTACAAAGACACTGGTGGTTTGTAAAAGCAGTGAAAACTGCCCCGCAGCATTACGCCACGGGGCAGCCATCCACTTCTTGTATATTTCCCAAAGAAACCGGGAAAGTCTTTTACTCGGAGTCCTCTCCTCCTTCTGTCCGAAGGGCGAGGCTCTGAGGTGAACGACGGCTCATTTTCATCGCAGTCGTCTTAACATTGATCAGCTCCCACCAGACATCGCCCAGCTCACCCTGAAGCGGGCCGGATTGTTTTCCGCGGGCTTCGTCCACCTGGCCGAGGAGGGCCTGGGACTCTTCATAAACATTCACTACCGTCTGGGCGTCATCGGCAGAGAGCTTGGCATCACCTTCAGGAATCCTGGCCAACTCAGCTTTCAAGCCATCGAGAGAAGAGCGCATTTCAGCGACGCGGCCGTTGCCTGCGGGCTTAACCGAAGCCACAGCGCTCGGGATTTCCTCGCCCTCAATGGGAGCTGCCGACCCACCGGGTTCAGCGGAGGCAGTGGGAACATCCTCGACAGCAGCTTCAGGCGCTTCGACTTCGACAGCCGGCTCCTGCGGTGCGGGCGCCGATTCGGGCGCCGGTGCCTCGATGATGGAAGAGATGTCCTCGACCACAGTCGGAGTGTTCAAGGCATCCGGAATCGCCTGCATACTGGTGGAGTTGTTAGTCACGGTCTGCTCGCGAGTCACCCCGGCATAGAGTTCGTCGACCGGCGTAGCCTGGATCTGCTGAGGCTCTTCGACATTGGCAGCCAGCTGGCGCTCCGTCACCACGGCCTCTGCGGGTGCCGTCTCGAGATCAGCGTTGGTGCGCATTCCGAAGGTCTGGTTCGACTTGCGGGACTCCACCGAAGCGCTGTTGAATTCAGGAACCTCATTGATATGCGGCTGATTCTGATAGTGATGTGCGTCATAGACGGGAGCCTTGGCACCGTAGTTGTCAGCCCCTGCCGGCGGCACTTTCCACGGTTCAGCAGTGATGGGCTTCTTGGTCAGGCCCTCTACGCCCGGTTCAAGCGCGACAGGAGTGATAAGCATCATGAGATGCTGGCGATTGCGCTCTTCGCGGCGGTTCTTGAAAGCATATCCGATGACAGGGATGCGACCGAGAACCGGAACACCGGCATCCGACTCGTTGGTGCGGGCGGCGTCGAGACCACTGATCGCAACCGTGTAGCCGCTCTTCACCGTGAGTGGTGCCGTGTAGACTCGTGACGTTGCAATCGGGAAAGGGTTACCGTTGATGATTTCAGTTCCCACAATGTCAGAAATCGTAACGGAGACGTTCAGCAGAATCTTGTCCCCTGCCATCCGCTTGGGCAGGATATTGATGACGGTGCCGATAGGAAGGTACTCGACAGAGGAAGTCTGGGTCGCCCCGGCACCAAGGCTGGCGCTGGCGCTGGAACCGAGAACCGGCTGGTTGACGACGCTTCGGAAAGACACCTCACGGTTATCGAGCGTCACCATGCGAGGGAAGGAAACCGCCTTCGCGTTTTGGTCCTGGTAAAGTGCGCGAAGCTTCCAGTTCAGGTCACTGTAACTGAGGACGGCCGTAGGCAGGGTGTAGTCACCGATACGGTCGAGGTTAAGCGGACCCGTGTTGTCACTGAGAGTGAGTTCAAGGCCATTGGAACCTGTCACTCCATCCCAATCGATACCGAAATCAGTCGTCGGGTTCTTGCGGGTCTCAAGGAACTTCACTTCCACAGAGATCATCGGCTGCGGTCGATCTGCAGAAGCGAGGTAAGCTTCGATCCACTGGTGCTGCTGGCGAGTCGCGACGACGTAAAGGGTATTCGAATCACTGTTCCAGATCACCTTGGAGCCGCCTCCCTCTTCTTCGGAAGCCGCACCTCCGTTAGGACGGGACACGATATCCGCACCGACTGCGTTGGCGAGAGCCAGCTGCGTCAGGTTGTCGACAGAGGCAGTCGGAGCAAATGCGGCATTCGCTCCCGTGGTCGGGATATCAAGGATGTTCTGAATGTCTTCAAGGATGCGAGAGGGCTCGGTCACAAAGAAATCAGGAGCACCCTGGAGATTCAGGCTGCCAGTACCACCCGAGCCGGTCGCACCGGAACCACCGATGGATCCTCCGGAAAGGCCACCACCCTGGTTGTTCTTGGTAACAAGCTCCTGGGCATTGTAGTTAATTTCGTAGATACGGCCGATCAGCTCGCGATCATTCGCCGGGCGGAGATACCAAATTCCGTTTCGGGGAATTAGCGTGACACCGTTGGCTTTGGCGAGGGTTTCGAGAGCGATGAAAGGCGGGGCCGTCAGCGTGAAGGTCACGAGGCGGTCGCCTCCTTCAGTGCCGTCAGGCAAACCGAAGAAACCGATTCCTGCATCTGCAGCGATCAGTCGCATGACGTCGCTCAGGTTGGCCTTGGAGAAGCTGTATTGGGTAGCGGGCGCATTTCTCAATGGCGCGGCTGCCGCTTCATACTCGGCGTCGTTATAGATACCCATGTCTTGACCGTATTGGGCCCGGAGCGGGCTCAATCCTGCAAAAGCAAGGGCTGTGGTGATAATAAGAAGAAGTGGGGTCTTCATTTCAGTGGAAGTGGATAATTTCACCTTTATTATAATTATTGTTTTTTAAATATCAACTATTTATTTTATAAAAATTAGAATTTTCACTCTTGTTATCCATTTTAATTATGGTAATTTTTGTTTTTAACAAAAGTTTTATAATTTTCCTCCCCTCTCTTTTCACCTGAAAAACCCATGCAAGGCATTGACGAAAGAAGCCCCCTGGGAAACCGGATCCTCCATCTGGCTCAGCAGCACAGCATCAGTGATTTCTACATCACGCCCCGCGAGCAGCTGATTTACCGGAAGAATGGCGAACTCGTCGTCGATTCGTTTATTTATCAGCCGGAAGAAGAAATTGAGGTGAAGCCCGGCACCGAAGACTACGCCACCCAGATCGGCCCCCTTCGTTTTCGTGTGAACCAAATGACCACACGTGGCCGCTTGCGCTGGGTCATGCGTCTCCTGCCGAATCACATTCCTACGCCACAGCAGATTTCTCTCCCTCCCCAGGCGCTCAAAGCCTATCTTGAAGCTGAGAATGGCCTCTTTCTTGTCTGCGGCGCGACTGGATCCGGTAAGTCGACCACCATTGCGGCCATGATCAAAGCCCGCGCCGAACGCCGCCGGGAACACATCATTACTTTTGAGGATCCGATTGAGTATATCCTCCCTACCAACCTCCCCTCCCTCGTGACCCAGCGTGAGATGGGCTCCGATGAGCTCGACTTCGGAATGTCGCTGCGAGCTTCACTGCGCCAGGCACCTGACGTCATCATGATTGGTGAGATTCGTGACGGTCTCACTGCAGAGATTGCTCTGCAGGCATCCGAGACCGGACACGTCGTAATCGCGACGATGCACACCTCATCTGCCGCGCAGACAGTTCAGCGATTCCTCAAGATGATTCCGACCGAGCGAATGGAGAACGCCATGCTCTCATTTGCCGATTCTATGCGAATGATCCTCTGTCAGCAGCTCCTGCTCGACGGACAACAGGAACGCCGTTTCCCCATTCACGAGGTTCTTTTCCCATACGACTCCGTCACCGGCATGGTCCGCCGCGGTGATTTCAAGCGTCTCGAACACGAGCTCGAGACCGGCATCACCAAGGGAATGATGAATTTCGAGCACAGTATGAAACTGCGCGAATACGAAGGCTGGCGTTCCAGCATTCCCGCCAGCACCGGCTTCTCCGAACACGAGGTCGCCGAATACCTCCACAATGAGGAACTCAAATCCTCCCCTGACACTTTACCCCGCTAAACCTCCATGGAAATCAAAGATATCAAGGACGTCCTGAGCTTCGCGGCCTTCCGCCCCGAAGCTGACAATCCCCGTTTCGCCTGGCCGGCCCGCTTTCCTAAGAAGAAATCGACCCTCATAAATATCAGCCGCGGCCAGGTCTCATGGTGCTCAATCAATAAGAAGGGCAAAACCGATGATATCGGCGCGGCCGACGGTGAGTTCAGCGATGTTGCGGCACAGATGGGTGGACACTGGGCTTCCCTGACCGAAGACGGCTGGCTTGGCGTCTCCGTAAACAACCGCTTCCTCATCAGCCTGGAGCATAACCTTTCCCGCAAGAAGGGCTGGGACGAAGAACTTCGACAAAACCCGAAGTCTATCCTTGGTACTAAGCACGATCGCTCCAAGCGATACGCCCTGCATCACAACCCGGAAACCAGCGCCAGCCTCATGATGGCCTGCGACGATTCCATGATCAAATCGATCGAGGAAACGATGCGCACCCACAACCTCAAGCCCGCCCGCATCTGTGTCGGCCTGTTCGCCATGACGGCGCGCCTGCTCAATCAGATTCACACTGACAATTCACTGAAAAGTCAGGACCTCATTGTCCTCACCTGGCTCGACAACTCTCTTTGCGCCATCCGCCAGAAGAACGGCCAATGGCAGGACCTTCGTTGCCGAAGCGGTCTTGCCCCGAGAGATGAATCGACTGTCTCGCAAATGCTTCGCCCCTTTCTCGATGCCGCTGACCCCACGACTCGCGTACTCCTCATGGAAGACAAGAAGCAGGGAGAGTTCACCCGTTCCTATCTCCCGACCCTGGGCGGTCTTCACGTCACTGACGTGACCGATGAAAACAACCTTTGGAACATCCTTGGCAATCACTAAGCCCCTCACCCCGGACTTCTCATGGACTACATTATCCACGATATTAAAACCGAGAGACAGAACGTCTCCGCCGGCTTGCCGTCTGCCTACAAGCTGGTCCCGGCCGCCTTCTACCTCGTCGCCGTCGCATCGGTTCTGCTAAGCCTCTACTTTTATCTGAGTAAGAAAGCCTACGAATCCAGCGAAAACGCCATGCGTGTGCGGATCACCGACGCCCGCGGCCTCGAAGGTCAGCACCGTGCCAAGCACCAGGGACTCATCAACGAGTCAAAGGAGGCCGAAAATATTGCCCGCTGGCTGGAAGGCGCTCGTCCGCTCCAACCCGTCACCGTGACGATCGGTCGCAGCATGAGCAAAGATGCTACGATCGCTGAATTGGCCCTGACCCGTGATCCGGAAATCCCTTCCAACACCCAGTTGATGCTGAAAGTCGACGGTGGCGGCAGCGAACAGATTGAAACAGCACGTCTTGCCCTTTCCGCCATGAACTACCAGATCGTGAGCTCCGATGAGAAGAAGGGCCGCGACTCGATCGACTACCAGGGAACCATCATCTACGCCGAATAATTCCCCCCTATCTCATTCGCTATGAACAATCACAAATCAGCCTGCTTTGTGCTCCTGATCTTCATCGCCGGAATGCTCTACGGCGTGAACCAGCTCCGGAACTCAACTGCTTCTGCCCGCACCGCATCTGAGTCAGCACGCTCGGAAGCTGAATCTGCTGAGCAGCAATCCCAACTCGCAGAGATTCAGATGAAATCGCTCGAGTCAAAAACCGCCGATCTTCGCCGGATCTACTCTGAGTGGGAACCTCACTTCGTCTCTTTTCATACCCAGCACGAAGCCGAGCGCCGCATCCTCGAACTCATTCGAGAGGGAGACATTCTTCCGATCTCGCGCCAGTTCGATCAACGCGAAATCGACAAGAACGAAAAAATCTCTGAAGTGCTGGTCGGAGACCTCGTCTTTGAAGACGACTACGTCAAAACACTCAACTGGCTGGGGAAGCTTGAGCAGACGATTCCCGCCTGCCGCATCACCAAATGCGTTCTCACACGCGGCGATCGCGGTAATAACGTCAACATGGAGCTGCAGATCCAGATTCCCCTCCTCAAGAGTTGATCCAACGCACTGACACAACCATGAAGATCTTTTCTACCATTACTTTGATTCTCCTGGCCTGCGTTCACGGGCAGCACGACGCCGCCGCCCAGACCAAGTTCGTCCCCGGAAATGCAGCCGGAGCCGCTCCCGGTCAGCCCGGAGCCTTTGGCGCAGCTCAGGGACGTCCCGGTATGCCAGGAGCCCTTCAGCCTATGCTGAACTTCGTTCCCTCCATGCCTATCGAGATGCGCCCATCCGAGAAGCGCCCGCTCCTTCTCAAGGAGAGCGAGCGCAATCCCTACGCCCGTCGTTCGGTTCATCGCGAAACAGAAAACCAGCGGGGAGAAAATGTTGAAGAGCTGCAGATTCGCGAGCAACTCAGCAACCTGAGTGTTACGGGGAGTAGCTACGGGCAGAACGGACTTCGAATCCTTCTCGGTGACATCATTCTTGAGAAGGGTCGAGTCGTTCCTCAACTCATCCCCGATCAGACCGAACATCTCCAGGTTATCCGGGTGACCAAAGAGAACATCCTGCTCGGATGGCTCGACATCGAGACTCACGAACTGACCGGTAAGACGGTCCAGATCAGCTACGACCTTTCACCGTCTGTCTCCTATGCCCTCCAGGGACAGGGAAACATTGAAGAGCAGGACGGTCCCTCACGCCGCGTCATGGGCCTCCTGCGCCACGACGACGTACAGATGAGGCAGATTGAAGGCATGGCCTCGAACGCCTCTGAAGAGGACGAAGAATAATCCAACTGATTTGTGAAATGACGTGCCGCCCCCAGAAAGGCTCACGAGCCTGGACATTCGTGGAAATGCTGGTCGCCATTTCACTGTCCGCTATTTTCCTGGGCGCCGCCTCGCTCGTTCTCGGCAGTATCAGTGCCAATTCCAAGCGACTTACCCGCGTCGTCGAAGCTGACATCGGAGCTTCGGCCATGACCAACTTTTACAACCAGGGGGGCAGCAAGATTAACGTCTACGCCTCGCCCAACTTCGGTAAAGCTGCATTTGCCCACGAGATGCGCGACAAGATCCTGGAGGATGCCAGCCAGTCATCTGCGATCTACGTCCTGCCACGAAGCATCAACAACACCTTCCGGCCGGAACTGATTCGTTATTTTGCCGGAGACCCTGACACCACCACTCAGCGCCCACGCCTCGATACACCTGAAGCATTTCGCAACTTCTTCATCGATCTCAACCCGACTGCAGCGGCTGTCTACGACACTCCGATCCGGAACGTGCCTGCGACCAGTCGACCGAACACGACGATTTACATGCTCACACCTGATTCGAACCAGAGCTATTACCGGGTACGGGCAATCTACGAAATCGACTTCGTCACCACGACCAACATCTCCGGCACCTATGCTTCCGTGCGCCGCTACAAGAACGGTTCTCTGACCGACTACTACGACGTGTTTTACGACAGCGGCACCGCCGGCACCTTTCATCCCACCTTTGTCGCCTTCGAGCGCGAATCCAGAAACGCGGTTCTCGAAGGCACTGATACCGATCGCTTCAAGATTTCGAAGGGCAATCCGTTCTATCTCGTCTGGCTGCCCGATCCTGCCATCAACCCCTATCAAGGCACTGCCTGGACACCGGTCGATCCTGCCGCTTCCCCGCGTCAGGCTTACGAACACATGGCCGGTAAATCGTCTTTTCTCATCGCGCTGCCGATGTTCCCGAACCTTTAAACTTCATGAAGCCCAACCGTCAACTGCGCCAATCAAACCAGCGAGGAAGTATCCTCGTGGTCTGCATGGTCATGGCTGCCCTGGGCACCATTGGTGTTGCGGCGTGGGTTTCGCTGCTGGATGCGCGCAGCCACCAGGTCGAAGCTGACCTCAGCGCGGTGGAGCGAAGAGTGGTCTACAACAACAGCCGGGCTCTCGCCTATCGTGCTCTCTATGCCAATCACTTGCACGCCGGCGTACCGCTTGCCAGCGACATCACCTACACCCTGCCCGACGACCTCGGCGAAGCGACCATCCGCTCCTATAGCGATGTTCCCTTGCAGCAGGGCGCTCTAGTGCGCCATTCCCGAAACGGCGCCACCCCTGTGCGAAGCTTCTCTACCGACGTCACTGTCGAAATCAGCGACGGGACAGCGGCACATCCTTGGGAGTTCCAGCTTCGCAACTACAATCCCGTCCTCGGCGGTGAGTTGCTTTCCGTCCTGCCTCCCGTCGACTACACCTCGACCGATCCGCTCGTCGCCGGAGACATCCGCGTCGAGGGGCGTGCTGCTCTCTGGGATGCTGTGCAGCGAGACTTCAACTCCGGAATCCGGGCTGATGAGTTCCTGCTGCCGAACGACATCGTTGATCCCACCACGTTCTCCGACACTTCGAGTGCATCGACCCTGCCACTGAACTACCCGATCCCGCTGCAAACTACGGGAATGGGAATCTCGGGACCTGCTTACGAGGGTGAACTCAATATCACCCGCTCCACGGGCAACCAGCACAACGACCACGTCACGCGGCTCACCAACACTGGCACAAGTCTCACCCTCGGTGGGAACAGTTCCACGTCTATCGGACCGGGTTTCGACACGGTTATCGACGGCACGAACGACGCCGCCCTTGAAATCCAGATCGCCAGCGAAAGTCCTGCCTCCCTGATGGTATCGCTGGCGCCCTACTTCCCGCTCTCTTCACGGGTCCTCGAAGCGGTTGTCGAAAAGAACAACCCGCCTTTCAGCGAGGACCAGATTTATGAAATCTTCGAGAATCACATCCCGATTCCGAACGATGCGCTGACCCACCTCATGGGAGCCACTTACCAATCCCGTATCGGCAGCCGACTTGATGAATTAAACCGCGCCAACGGCACCTGGCTTTCCATCGACGGAGCCGGCGTCGCTCGCGTCTATCTCGACCGAAATGAACTTCCCCACCTCCTCCTCGATCAGGTCCGCGAACTGCGCCTCCTCGGGCAACTCGACAGCACCGCCGCAACAGCGGCCGAATCTATGATCCCCGTCGGAGTTGTTGTCGCCAACTCAATCGGCCATGGCATGGAAAATATCTTCATGGAAGGAGACAACTATCGCCGGCTCGTTCTCGCGATTTCCACGGAAACTCTACCGCCTGCGTCTACCGCGTCCTACACCCCCAGATTTGTCTTCACTGGCCCTTCAGCATTTCCAAGATGGCACACTATCTTCGACCTCCAGAACACGGGTGGTGTCTTCGAAAATACCGGCCCAGCCGGTGCCATCATCGTGGGCGGAATCCGTACGAATCGCAAAATCGACGTCATCAGCGGACGCATCAACATCAAGCAGGAACACAACGAGGCAGGCTACGAATCCCTGCTGAGCCGCAATGCCTGGATCGAGGCCTACTCCCGTTAAACCATGAACCCGAACCAACAGAATAACCAACGCTCCGGGGGTTACACCCTTATTGAGGCGCTTGTCGCCAGCAGCGTTCTGTTGATCGGTATCGCGGCCGCGGCCTCGATGTCTCTCGCCATGGTGACCCAGGAGGAGATGAACGAACGTTCCGCCAAGGCGTTTACCTACCTCGACAACGCTGCCCGGCTTTACCAGATGGGGGTTGAACCCGCTGACATCAATAATCTGCTTCCGTCAGAACCAGTGGTGCTTTCCATGTCCTACCGCGATCGCAACGTAGCAGTGACAGGACTTGGTAACGTCCCTGCCACAACCATCACCATGGTCTACAAGCCTTCCTCAGCCACCGGCAACAGCGGGCTTCAGCGCTGGACCGGTGGCGACAAAGACGTCACTCGCAGTGAAAGCATCGAGGTCATTCGCTCCAACAGTTTCGTCAGCGAACCATTACCCCGGGTGGTCCACTATACTCCCTGATTTTTACCCGTTTAACCCTGTTAACTCCTCCACCTAACCCTGTTCAGTCATGCTTAAGAAAGTTGCATTGACCAATGTTCATACCGGACGCAAGGCGACCACCGTCGTTGATACCGGCACGGACGAAAAAGCAATCGTCGGGTCCGGAAAAACCCAGGTCGAAACCGCTGAGATCTCCGATATCGTCGGCCTCGACGAATCCATCCAGCGCCTCACCTCGCGGAGCAAGAATCTTGACGACCGTGTTGCGCTCTTCAACGGACTCGCCAAGTGCTTTGATCGAAATATCCCGATTGTTAAAAGCTTCCACCTCCAGGCCAACCGGGTCAAAACCCCGCGCTTTCGCGGGATCATTGCTGACGTTTCAGAAGACCTCGCCCAGGGCGAAAAGATCAGCGATGCCATGGAGAAGAAGAGTGATGTCTTCTCCCCTGACATCATCGCTCTCATCCGGGCCGGAGAAGAGTCCGGTCGCCTGCCGGAAATCTTCAAACGGATCGGAGGCAGCCAGAAGAAAACGCACCGGATTCTCAAGAAGTTGAAGTCCGGGATGATCTATCCCGCAGTCGTCGTCACTCTTGGCATTGGCGTGGTCATCACGATGAGCTTCACGCTTGTCCCGGCGATGACCAAGCTCTACACCTCACTGGACACCCAGCTTCCGGCGGCCACTGAAGCGATGATGACGTTTTCCAACATCCTTCTCAAGCAGCCGTGGATGGCAGCGCTCCCGGTGATCGCGCTGTTCTTTTTCTTTAAGAACTGGGGACGCATCTCCCGAATCCCTGCCGTGCAGACAGCGTTTCTGAAAACCCCGATCGTCGGTGGACTGGTTCGCAAATCAGCCGCGGCTGTCGGTTTCCGGACTCTGGCACTCCTGATTGAAGCCAACGTTCGTCTTACGACGGCACTTGAGATTACGGGACAGACGTCCTGGCATCATCACTACCAGATCTTCTTCGAGAAGGTCAAAAACCACATTCTCTCAGGCCTGACTCTACCCGACGCCTTCGTGATCGAATCACACTGGCTGGGTGACGACGGACGCATGATCTGCGGCCTCATGGAGACCGCGGCCGAGACCGGCTCCGGAACGGAACTGCTGAACGAAATTGCCGAGGATTACGAAGACGAACTCGATACCGCCGCCAACCAAATCGACAAACTGATCGAGCCTTTCACTATCGTCATTCTGGGAACCATGGTCGGCCTCTTGATCTATGCCATCTATGCCCCCGTCTTCTCGCTCGGTGATGCCCTGCTCAAGAAGTAAATACGTATCCAAAAATCCGTAACTCACTGCATATCAGCAGGAACACCAACTTTTCACTTCAGCTATTCGTCAGGACAAGAATATATAAATTTATTTGAAATTATGGTTTTTATTGAATATATTAAATCTGAGAGACAATGCCCAAGGCGAAGGTTTCTCTAAATCACACAAACAACAACCGAACTAATACCTCATATCCTCATGAAAATCCTTACCCAGAAAGCCACCAAAGCTGGTTTCAGCTTGGTCGAAATGCTTGTGGTGATCGCTGTTATCGGCATCATCGCTGCTATCGCTGTCCCGAACATCGGTCGTATCAACGACTCTGCTAAGGACGCCACCTACCGCCGCAACGCTCAGAACATCGCGTCTGTTTTCGCTTCTGCGCAGGCCGCTGGAGTTGACTTTTCAGCTTCCAGCACCGCTGAAGCTGACATCATCAATGCCATCATTGCCGGTGCTACTGTGAGCGACGCCGACAGCCCTTTCAATGGAACCTACTTCGGTGTCCCTGGCCTCGATGCTACTGACGCCGTCAGCGAGACTGCAGGTGCTGCCATGTATCTCCAGTGGGACTCCTCCAGCCGACAGCTCCTCTACACCGGAGGCCAGTAGAGGCTGCACAGCTTGTTTAGCAGGTCACCTGCTGAACCGCTGTTGAGAAATTTCGCCTGACCGGCGCCCGTGATTCGGGCGCCGGTTATCTAAAAAAAGTCTGACTCCTGCATCCCTCCTGATCATGACAGTCACAACTCTCCAGAAAGCCCGCAAAGGCTTCACCATGGTGGAGATGCTGATTGTTATTGCCGTCATCGGGATCATGTCAGCCCTGGTGATTTCGGCATTTTCCAACGCCGCCCAAGACACCCGGCGAGTGGTTGCCCGCCAACAGCAGGCCGCTGTGCAAAACGCAGTCAACGCCTGGGTGAACTCCACCTCTGACCAGGTCGGTATTTCCGGTGCCATGGCAACCTACAATGCCGCAGGCAACAGTCAGGCCCGTCTTCAACTCGTCCAGATGTATCTCGACGACTCGAGCCTTGCTCACTTTCTCAGCAACACGACCGACACCTCCCAGATCAAGAGCGCAGCTCTTAAGAAAACCGGCCAATACCTGGCCCTCGATAGCTGGGTCGCTACTTCCTATCCAAAGGTCGAACTCAAGTAACCTCCTCTCTCCCCCAATGATCTCGTCCCCCAACAAGCGCAGGGCCTTTTCCCTCGTTGAAGTGCTTGCCGCCGTCGGCATCATCGGGATCATCGCCTTCCTTGCGATTCCGAACATTGTTCAGATCAAACGAGACTCCGAACGCAATCTTGCGATCTCCCGCGCCGAGGCCATCAACATGGCAACAGTCTCCTACATCCAGGCCAACGGAAAAGACAACGTCTCCACCGGTTGGGCTCCGCTGAACGACCAGCAGCGCTACACCCTGCTGATTCCTTATCTTTCATTCGCTCCGGCCAACCTGACCGACTACACCCCGGCCGGCTACGCGATCAATCTTCCCACCGATCTCAATGCCTTGAGCAAATCAGTCCTGACCGATACATCGACATCAACCGCAGTCGCATACTGATCTCTTCCTCCTCATGACTCATTCCCACACCAATGCCCGGGCTTTTTCACTCGTTGAAGTGCTGATCACGATCGCTGTGATCGGCATTCTTTCCGCGATTGCTGTGCCTTCAATCGGTAATGTCATCGAGGGTTCCCGTCGAGGCGTGGCTGAAAACGTGATTTCCACCCTGAACAAAGCCACTCGCGAATTCGGGCACTCCCAGTGGACCATCTCCACAACACCGAACTCGAGCTCCGGGGCAGACGAGATCTACATTCTCCGCACCTTGCAGTGGCGCGACCCCGATACGTCCGGCGAGCTCAACCCAAAGGGCCCCTTCATGCGCAGTGACTGGAATCCGGTGTCTTCGACTAGTGACAAAGACTACCGCGCCGAATGGACCGGCTCATCGTGGCGGCTTCTTGAACCCGACACCACCGGCTCAGGAATCATGATTGATTTCGACGGGTCCGACCTAGGCACTCCATACGTGCACGATCCCTCCTTCATCCCTGCCGGAGCACTCTAACAAGCCGCCACCTCCCGATGACCTCCCCTGCCCCCAACACTGTCGATCCCCTGAACCGCGTTGCCGCATCTACTGAAGCAGCGGCAAATGGAGGTGCCGCTGGATCCCTCGGCGGCTTTGCTGATATGGGAGGGCTGCTGTCACTCGAAGGCACCGCAGTCCAGTTCGGTCTGCTGCCTGTCACCCTGCCTCGCGAAACCTGTTCGGTGGAAGCCGAAAACGCACTCCGAAAACTGGGCCGTTTTCCTACAACTGACAGCCCCTGGCTTCCGGTATCTACCCTCGGACCCTGCATCATCTTTGCTCATTATGCCCCAAAGTCGGATGATATGTGGGGCGTCCCGTCGAGCTTTGCAATTCGCGTCGCGATTAACCAGGATCAATATGAGAAGATCCGCAAGGATCTCGTCATGCGCCTTTCCAGCGCACCGCTGCCGTCTGCGAATCCGCTCGAGAATACACCTGCACCAAATTTTCCATCCGGGGACCTCGAATCTGCATTCAAGTGGCTCGTCGAAACCTATCCCTACAACGACCACGAGAGGGAGCGTTTCTCCATGCTTTATGCCGAGTCTTTCGACAAGCATGGCACTCTCGATCGTGAAGCCTACAACGGCATCATGGGTGGACTCGGCGTCGCCCTGCAATACATCACCCAGGGCCCCTCGCTGCTTTGCTTTAACCCGGACGAAACACCGCGGCAGGAAGAGTTTCCCTCGCAGTTGCTGGAGAAGCACAACGTTTACCCGCTCTACAAGGGAGACCAAAAAGTCTACCTGCTTTCCGCCCAGGAAAGTAATTATGCCTTCGAAGACGAATGGCTCTCACACGGCAATGAAGCTGTCGACTTCGTTCCCGTCCTTGCTGACGAAAAAGCGATCCGCAATCTCATCAGCCGAACCGGTTCCAAGGTCGAAGGTGCTCCGGGAATCGAGGTCAAGAAGTCGACGCTGAGCCTCTCTGATTCCGAAAGCCTCGTCGAAATCGAACCCGACGACATGGCGGAGATTAATCCGCAAAATCTCAATCACTCTCCCGAGGAACTGATTCACTGGGTGCTCTACGCTGCCATCAACGGCCGTGCCTCAGATCTTCACCTCGAAAAATACTACAACGTCGCCCGCTTCCGCGCCCGCATTGATGGTCGCCTTCGCAATGTCTACACGGCACCAGAGGAAATGATGCCGCGCTTCATCGCGTTGATCAAAAACTACGCCAACATGAGCCAGTCGCGACAGGAAGCCCTCGACGGACGCTTCGGCCTCGCGATTGGACAACGGCGTGTCGATGTGCGTGTTGCAGCCGTTCCATGCCGCAACGAAATGCAAAAGGTCATCATGCGTTTCCTCGATAAGCAGGACGGCCTCAAGAAACTCTCCGAGCTCAACTTTTCCCAGCGCCAAAGCACGATCGTGAAGCGGGTCATGAGCCGCGACCAGGGACTCGTTCTTATCACCGGCCCCACGGGTTCCGGTAAAACGACCACTCTCTACGCGCTTATCAACAGCGTGAATGACGAAGGTCTTAACATTCACACGATCGAGGATCCAATCGAATACGAGATCGAGGGCATCAACCAGACCCAGACGGATCCGACGCACGATCTGACCTTTGCCAATGGTCTGCGGGCTTTGCTTCGATCCGACCCTGACGTGATCCTGATCGGTGAGTGTCGCGACCAGGAAACCGCCACTTCAGCAATCAACGCTTCATTGACCGGGCACCTCGTTCTGACGACTCTCCACGCCAACGATTCGCTTCGCGCTATCTCCCGTCTCCTGTCCATGGGGGTTGAGCCCCATCTTGTTGGAGACTCGCTCGCAATGTCACAGGCCCAGCGTCTCGTTCGCCGTCTCTGCAACTACTGCAAGCGGCCCGTGACACCGAATCCCCAGATGCTGGAACTCTTTAAACGCCAGGCCGTTCGCTACGAAAATACCGATCAGCCTATCTACATGGCGAACGGCTGTGACGAATGCAATGGAACCGGGTACACCGGTCGTGTCGCCCTCATGGAAATGGCGGAAATGACCGCCGATATTTCCGACCTCATCGAGCGCCAGGCTACCCAGGTTGAGCTGAAGAAAGCCGCGCTGAAGACAGGCTTCCAAACACTCTATCAAGAAGGCCTAACCCATGTGATCGCCGGTAACACAACGCTGGACGAGATTCAAAAGGTGAGTTACACTGCTTTCTAGAAATTATAATATTTATCTATAATAACCCAACCTATGAACGCTACCGTCACAGCACCCCACGACGCTCCCGAAGCGCCTGTCGCGTCCAAACGAATTCTAATCGTCGACGATGAACAGCCGATGCAAATCCTGGCTTCATCGATCGTCAACAAACTCGGCTACGAGGGATCTCCCGTAGGCAGCGGCGAAGAAGCCGTGGAAGCCTATCAGGATTCCCTCACTTCCGGAGAACCATTTACCGTGGTCGTGATGGACCTCGCCCTTCCTGGCGGTATGTCCGGACTCGAAGCCACGATTGCGATCAAGCAGATCGATCCAGAAGCCAAGGTCATCGTCAGCAGCGGTTACCTTGAGCAGAATGCCCGCAATGCCGCTCTCGAGCATGGCTTCGCCGGCATTCTCCCCAAACCCTACACGGCTGACCGCCTCGCGTCCGAACTCCGCTACGTGTTGAACCAGGGTGAGTAATCACCCCTTGGTTCAACCGATGCCAGGCAGCTTGACGGTGCTGCCGGGTACCGGAAGGATGCTTTCGAGTCAGCGCGTTCCCAACAGCACTGACATGACCACTTCACTTCTTTCCCGCACCCTCTCTCGAGGTTGCTTCGTTACCGCATTGGCGGCGATCCCACTCAGCCTCCACGCCCAACTTGCCCCCGGAGGACTCAACAATTTTGTCGAGAACGCCCTCAGCCCGCTTGAGGGCAAAATGGAAGAGCGCGTTGAACAACACGAGGAAGCTTCCACCGTTGTTATCGCGGTTGGAACCGAACCGGCCCAGCCTTTCATCGATCCCAGGCACATGCAGGTGGTCGACGATCTCATGAGCGAGATACTGGTGCAGGAGAACGGGGAATGGTTCAGCCAGTTCCTCGGCTCAGGCATTCCCGTACCGATCCAATTCAAAGAGTTTCAACTCCAGGGCCCTTTCGCTCAGCCTCTGACTGAGAAGGACAAGACCAACGGCGTCCAACAGAAGATCACCTACAACCTCAAGAGCACCTCTCACCGCCACTATCGAAAGCCTCACGGCTGGGGCCCCTGGCAGGCGGGCAACCCGATTTACTTCACCGGAATTACCGTGGTGAAGAAAGCCGGGCAGTGGGAAATCGACGACTCGCCTGCGAAGAATTACTCGCTGCTGCGAAAGAGGTAGGTGGACCATAACCGTCCGCACACCCACCTAGCCGCCCTACCATACGGGGTCGGCGAAATCAGACCGGTCTTCGCCATCCGGCAAACCGCTTTTCGCGGGGAATGACTCGCCATCCGTCGTGAGCGGCAACAAAAAAGGCCTGAGTCACACGACTCAGGCCTTTAAAGAAGTTGCGGGGGCTGGATTTGAACCAACGACCTTCAGGTTATGAGCCTGAGGAACTCCTTTATATTTATTGAGTTACAGACCAACTCATGCCTTGACTCGTGCCATATCCGGGCTTTTTTAAGGATGTGAGGAGTTCAAATGGACAGCACCGAAATGGTCTGAAAATTCGGCCGAAAACGATCCGGGAACACGGCTACGAATACCAGACTTTCCTCGTCGAAGGCCGAGACTCTGACGGGCGCCGTCTGAGACGGAAATTCAAAAACCTCCGGGACGCGGAGGCATTCAAGGCGACGGAAGAGATCAGGCTTTTGAACCTCGCGTCGGAACTGAAGCATGTCGCCACTCGCCTGAATGAATCGGAAATCCGTGAGGCTGAGGACGCCTTTCAGCGGCTCGGAGGCCACTACACCCTTCGGGAAGCCGTTGAGTTCTTCCTCCGCCATTCAAGGGAACCTGACTACAAGATTGGTATTCGAGACGCCAAGATGAAGTTCCTTGATGGAAAGGAGCGCGAAGGAGTTCGACAGCGCTCCCTCAAGCAACTTGAGTCTACCATCTCCCAATTCGAACGATTCCATGACAATTGCTTCGTGCACGAAGTCGGTGAACAGGATGTGGAACGGTTCCTCAAGAGCCTCAGGGCTCGAGATGGAGTCCATGCCGCGAGCCAGAAGACCTGGAACAACTATCGAGCGGACCTATCCAGTTTCTTCAACTGGTGTCGGGATCCGCAACGCCGTTGGATTAACTGCAATCCCGCCGCCTCTGTCAGAAAATACCGAAAACTGGATCGCGAGCTGCCCAGGATACTGACCATCAAGCAAACGTTGAAACTCATGCGAGAGGTTGAGACCTATCGGGATGGCGCGATGACTCGCTACTTTGCCCTGGCTCTCTTCGCCGGCCTGCGAACCGGCCCCGAGGGAGAGCTTCACAAGCTGGCCAGACACCCTGACCGTGATCAGCTGATCGACATCAAGCGAGGAGTCATTCACGTCCCTTCCGAGATCTCAAAAACCCGGATGAAGCGGCAGATAGTCATCAGGGATAACCTGAAACTGTGGCTCGAGCATTCCGGCACTGAGATTCTCCCAGTCGGGCATGACAAGATGGTCAAGCACCTCAGAAAAATGCATGGCTTGAGCCACGATCAGCTTCGGCATTCGTTTTTCAGCTTTCATGTCGCCGCTTTTCGATCAGTCGGCGACGCCAGCCTCGAAGGAGGCAACACGGAATCAGTTGTGAAAAAGCACTACCTGAATCTCGCCACGCAGAGAGAAGGGCTGGCTTTCTGGAGAGTGGCCCCGAGAGGCATCAAATTGGCAAGGGAACAAGCTCCCAAGATCATCCGGCTCGCTTCCTGAAAAAACTTCAAATCGGCTAATTCTGTGATTTCAGAAATTGCCAATCATTGCAACCGACTTACTACCCGCGAGTTACGCTATCTTGCATAAAGATCAAACAATTCACATTTCTGTGAATACCTGATTATCAACAAGTTATGAATTTGCAACAAGGCGAATTCGAGTGTTGTTTTGATGCATGAACTCGAATAAATCGGCCAAGAGCGCCGTCACTGAAGCTAGTTCCCTTTCCGGCCTCGTCGGAGAAGAAAAGTGCCGCGAGACAATCTGGCCTGACAATAAATCCCGGCCTTCAAGCCGCTGGTTTGTGGAGCTGAAAGCTAAAGGGCTGATCCCCTTCCATCGAATCGGTCGACGAGTCTTCTATGATCCGTCTGAAGTACGCCGAGCGCTGGACAAGCAATTCAGAGTAAACATCCGAAAATGAAAAACCCTCATCGCGAGCACAGGCACACGTGAGGGTTCCTCGTAGAGTTTGGTAGTTCTACAGGGTATCTGCAATCGAGTGGCTAGCAAGCGATTGTCCATGCCCATGAAATCCGATCCGTATCTTCAATTCCCTCTTCCTCTCTTACGCACGTTTCCAGTCCATTTTCTAACCAGGAGATCTGCTACAAACAACGAGCTCAGGCTGCTCATCTCACGCCTCAAGGGCTACGGCATTATCAGAAACGGCCGCATCCTCTTTGAGAAACAATATGGAGGCTACCGCCCATCTGACGACTCCCTCTCTGAGCGGCAGGGGGATATGGTCGCGGAATTCCACGAGAGCTCAGAAACGTTGTCTATCGAATCCCATGGAATTGATAAGACTCAGGACGAGCACCTCTACGCTGTGGCCTTCTTTAACCAAACCGGTCTGAGGCCCCACAGCCCATTTGAAAGTCTATCGAACCAACACAACAAGATGGTGGAGATCCTGGATCTTCTCGGTATTAATCCAGAAGCGTCTCCTATGATTCGTCTGCGATGGGATCTTCTTGAGGACTGGAGAAGAGGAAAGATCAAACACTTCGACGTCCTTTGTTTATGTGCGATCCAATCGATGATTGGTTCTGGAAAACTTCGAAGAATCACTCGTGATCAGATAGCAGTTCGCATGATGGGCTTCCCCAGCGAATCGGTATTCAATCGTGAAGCTAGCGATCTGGTTGTGTCGGCGCTTCCCTCGGCCAAGAAGGTCTCGAGGTCTATCGCAAGGCTGCACGAGAAAAGCCTGATCTCAGTCGTCCGTCCGAGCAAGCGGGAAAACTTCTTCTCTATCAGTCTCTCTGATTCGGCCCTTTCAGATGCAGTAAAACGTCTTAAGACCGGAACATTTGCCCGGAAATATGTTTCTGGTGCAAGAGATCGTGAACTCCAACTTGAGCTTCAAGAACAGCGCAGAGCCTTAAATGAATCACTTCAGAAATCCCCCCTGCGCAGCGACCTCAGGTCGCTATAGAGGGATTATTTTCTAAGGTTTTATTTTATGGTTTCTATTTAAGTGGACACCTTGTGGACAGATGTGTGGACACTTTCGCGGACGGAACGTGACCTGAACTCCGAGCCGGCTCCTTGTTGTATCGGAACCTACTGACAAACCACTGTTTCAGACCTGCTTGAGATGACTTGAATCCTTCTCAGCCCGTACGTAAACTCGGGGATGAAGCAATTCGGAGCAACACTCCTCCTCGCACTTACGTTAATTGTCCCCACGTCGCTTGCTCAAGCCGCGATCAAGTGCACAGCCGTTCTCACCTATGCCAATACGGGGAATCAGAATCAGGTAGTGGTGATACTAGCCTCGGGAGAGGAACTAATGGAAATCGGCTACGAAAAGTCTTCGACCACCGGATCCCGAGTGCGACGTAGCGAAGTCTATGCCATAATCGACTTTGCGAATGCCGGGCATCTCATCCTCGAAATCCCTAATATTCGGGCGGAACGAGCTCTAAGCGGAGATTACATTGCGAATGAGAAGACATTCAAAGAGATCGAAACCCGCAACAAGATCCACACGAAGTCTTTCAACAGTGAATACGACTACACGCTCGACCTAGGTGAGATTGTGTCGGATTGAATTCGCAGAAAAGCGGTCAACTGAGTCTGGATTTCGTGTCGTCCTCCGACAAAGCCCTGATACCACGCTTCAGGAGGGCTCTTTTCGCATCGGCAAGCATCTTACGTTTCGCCGATCTTCTCTCCTCCACCCCTTGTTGATTCAACGGATCCTCTGAGGATGGCTTGTTTTCCGGACCGCTCATGTCCTTATTCTGCCGTACTTCTCTTGATTGATCCAGTCCTCTTCAGACTTGCTCCTCAGCTCCTCTCAATTGTTCCTTCACACTTTCGAGAGCCTGGTTCATGACCTCAACCGCCTTCTTGATCTCCGAGGCGTCTAATGGACTGGAATTGTCCTCACGGTCGGCCTCCTGGTATGCAAGGCTATCTTCGATCGCCTCAGAATAAGCCACCGGGAGTTTCACGAGCAATTCCTGGATCTGCTCTCGGAGATGCTTCCTGTTTCTCAGGCAATCATCAAAGGATTTAAATCTGTCAATCAGGGGCGACCAAATGTCCGACGATAGAGGCAACGAGTGCCAGTCGGTCCGCTCCAAAAGCCTCAACACGCTGTCACGGTCTCTCGAAGCATATCGGTAGTTGGCCAATAAGTCATTCAGATGAGCCAGCACAGTCAAAGCTACCTTCTGCTGTCTCTCCTCAAGGCTCAGGAGCTGATCGAATCGCTCTTCTTGAGCAAACTTCGGCAAATACTGTTCAGGCATCGCTGCTAACTGCTCTAGAAGCGCCAATTTGCCAAGCAGTCGCCGGTTGTAATCGCAGTCGTGAAGCTGGGTCATATTCTCAGACTCAATAGGTTTAGACTACAGGATATAGCCTGCGCGGGAAATCCATTCCCTCGCCTCAGCCTCGGTTCCAAAGGTTTGCTCAACACAATAGCGAATCCCCTCCCAGGAAGTCCCCTTCGCGGTAATCAATGCCACTCCCGACGCTCCTGATTCACTGGTCAACGGCTGCAAGACGAATCCCACAGCGCTATCACTTTCGGCTCCGTGACTGGCCACCCAACTCTGGCCTGCATTTTCAGGCATATTCTCGAAAGGAATATATCGCTCGAAAATCTCGATCGGGTCATCCTGACGCTCCAGCCATTCCTGTGCTGCGGTATCCAATTCACTGCTCATTTTCGTACCATTATTGATAACAACTGCTCGTCTCGATCGCACTCAAAAACGCTCATTTCTGTCTTCAAAAAGACTCCGACAATTGACCCTAACTTTTGTCCGGTTTAGTCTCTGGAGCCGTGGACGCCATTACCTACTACCGGGAGCAATTCCGCTTCGACCTCGCCACAGTCGCCGCTGGTTCCGACTGGATCTCCTTCGTATCACTTCAGGGTCAATCTCCCGGCAAATATGGCAACCAGACTTGCGAGGCTTTCAGGGAACTCGAACCCAAATGCCTTTTCCTTTTCTGCTACTTCTATTGTGTCCTCCTAGATCAGGCCGTTCACACTGGGGCAAATGAGGAGCACCGGAGTTTCAATGCTTACTGGGAATGCCCGAAATTCCGAGGCATACTCGGATCAGCCCATAGCAATCTTCATCCCGGTCTCATTCTGGAAATTGCTACCAAGTATGTAAGTGAAGAGAATGAGGAGAAACTCGGGACACAACTGAACTCTCTCGCCAGTTTCTTCGCTACTGAATTCCGCAGGATTCTCACAGAAGACTACCCTAAGGCAGCAGGGCGACTCAAAAGCGACTCGTCACGGCAGGCGTTCTGCGAATCAGTGCTCCGGGCAGCCGAGCATGGCCTTGTATTTTCTACCGTTCCTGGTGCATTTGGAGGCCTGTCTGAGGAAGCCTCAGAGAAAGATAGGCACTATACGGATTGGTTATGGGTGGCTGGAAAAGCGCTGAACTCTACAAATGGGCTTTAGTCTAGTCGCACAAATTAATTGTCAGATTAGATCTTCCCTATCCTCCGCTATCATCGGGAAAACGCACCCCACCACCAAGTATAGGTCAGTCAAGATTCGCCCGACTCTCTCACTGGTGCTCATCTCTCCAAATTGAGAAAAAAGCGCTGCCATTTCGAGCAACAGAAACAAGGAGAGAATTATGAATCCTCCGGCCTTTACACTAGGAGACCAACGAACAGGTAGAACCGTTGCTAACGGGACAACCAGCCCAAGAGAAAGCACGATTAGTAAACCAACCCACCATGGCGTGTATTCCATAATGAGACCGGTCGCCAGCTGAGCAAGAGCAATTGTAAGGACCGCCAATGGGATAAACGTTAACCAGCGAAGAGTCTTCATAGTCCATTTTGTTCCGAGAGGAGAGCTTCCGTAAATACTTTGAAATACAGCCTTTCATCTTCCGTCGACAACTGCAATTTCGTTGAGGCAATTTGCCGCTTGAACTCATCCAGAAACCACAGCTCCCGCTTGATCTGGTTTGCGTTTGCGACCAAAAGAAGCATTGCATTTATATTGAAGTTTACGTCGACTTCAAACACTCCATGAGACTCCGGGCGATCCTCGAGGCCTGCCATCGTGATAATTATATCCCGCGCATCTTCACCAACAGCTTGCGCATCCACCTGGTAATCTTCGAATACCAGCCGATTAAATGCTTTGTATTTCTCCGGAGTTAGGGAGTTCAGGTCGAGCGTGCTCAAATCTATTTCTTCCTTCGGGCTACCTCCACATCCCGACAGGATGAGCATCAACATGCCGGCCATTATTACGATGTTTGTCTTCATTCCAAATTCCTATCAAATAGGCTTTCGAAGGGAAAAAGAACATAACTTTTCTCAAAAGAACGAAATCAAGTTGCAAAGCCAAACTCGCCACTCAGCCTTCTAGTAATATGAACCCCAGGAAACTGACCGCAGAACGATTCAAGAGCATCCTCGAAGCGATTCAAGAAGGCCAGACCATCACCTCGGCCTGCAAATTGGCAAAGATCGGGCGCTCTACCTTTTACCGAGAGCTTGAAACCGACCGGGACAAGTGGGACACCATAAAAAAGGCAGAGACACAACGGGACCTGATGATCACTGACGAGGCCGTCAATTCTGTTCACTCTGCGTTCAAGGATGATTGGAGAGCCGCTGCCTGGTGGCTCGAGCGCAATCATCCTGACCGGTTCTCATTGCGCTCTGACTTCCGCCCCAAGCCGAGAGATCAGAGTTCGCATGCGTCCACGGACGAACTCATGGAAATGCTGGCTCATTCGGCTGAATTCCGAAGTGTTGTCCGCCAGATGTTGGAGAAGGCCGACGCAATTGCTGCCTCGTAGCCACCTCTGAATCTCAGCATTCCCGGCGTTCGTACATATCCAAATGGGGGCACAGCCTGATCTAGGTGGCTTGTTAGATTGAAAACCTTAGCCCCATAACCACATTTATACCAAGTGTGGTGTCACGCTTGATCAAGATAACAACGTGGAATTCCTGTTAGCCCAATATTACGTCTTCGCGCACAGCCGATTCTCAGGTAGGTTCAAAAGGGGCAATCGTTGTGATTCGACTATCAAACGCTTTGTGACTGCTGAGCCGTGCTGATTCGCGAAAAACTGGAAACTATGCTTCATAAAAAGACTTCAACATGGACAACCTGCTTCCGATAGAGTCAGCAACCTTATCGAAACTACGTTTTGAAACTGCCTCCTACCGTTTTGGCTATCTAGGTTCAAATCCTGAGAGTCCTGAAGGATTGGTCAATTGGTATGAGGCAGCATCATCGGCTGCATCAGCTATGGCCAAGTTTTCTGAACAGTTGGTCACCGTATGGGAATCGCACCCGGGCGATATCGAACCGGCTGTTTCACAAAAACTCAGCGAAGTCAGTAGTTTTCTTCTCGAAGAGTCTGAAGAGAATTCGAAACGCGAAAAAGGCGAACGCCTGAAACTTTATGCTGACTCCTACAGTCTTTGGGAAACAATTCTAGGAGAGCAAAATGTCGGCGAGAACATTCCCATCGGCAAAGATGCGTTCTGCAGTCTCCCAGAAGAATATACAGATGCCACCGGCCTCAAGCCTAAAGATAAACCATTTGAAGTTCCCGAACCGACTGAAACCTCATCGAATTCCGAAAGAGTGGGAGCTTGTTGGTATCCACTGATTGGTTTCGTTGTGATAGGGACAATCATGCTGTGGACTTCGATCTTTTCGAGCCAGTGCTCGAAATGAGAAGCCCCGGTCGTTGTTTGCTCCCGCGTATGCACGATGCCTTCGTACTTCGCCGCTTGCTCGAATAATCACTATCTATGAAACCCATCGAGAGTCTCTTCCATCATCTTCCCGAAGTATTTGATCAGAGGCAACCCAGGACAGACTGGGGCGATGAATACATTTTCGTCCCGATCGACAATCCCGATCAAATCATTCCGCCGATCGAGGAGATGTCCGCACCCGTCATCCTCGATGAGTCTCTTTTAGGTGAAGGGATTAGCGACGCGTTGAGTGTCGGCTTGGAGGGAGAAGACGACGAGTCAACGCGGATCCTGGTCGAAGCTTTTGAAAAAATCCTCGAAGCTTTCACCGGCGGGGCTGCCGGAGCGCCAGAACCGCCCCCCGAACGTGACAATTTCATACCACCTGATTGCCTCGCTTTCTACCTTCCGTTTCACTATCACTACCCGGATTGGTGGGGAATCTACCTTGTTCATGAAGGCGTTGAATGGCTCGCCAACAAACTATCAGAGCTAGATGGCGGCTCTCTTCCGCCCTCAATTTACCGCATCGCCAGCCGTCGATTCCTTTATCACCACGAGTTTTATCACCATCGGGTCGAGTCGCTGGCAGCAAGGCTGGAATCTGTTCACCGTGGCCCGGCTTACATCACCGGCTTCGAAGCCTATTTTAATTTCACTTCAGGCGGCGATGGATGGTGGGAAGAGGCCTTGGCGAACGCATACGCATATCAAAAAGTTGCTGCAAACTTCACGACGAACCCGCAATTCAAAGCTCATATTCTCAATGCCCTTGAGCAATATATCCAAGGGACCCCACCAGGATACCGGATGGGAATGGAATTCGTGCCAAAATCGGCATTCGAGTCGAAGCAAAACCTGCTAGCTGAGGAAAGCCTTAATCTTTCGTACTTCCGGGAGGATGAAGATAAAAGAAAAGATCCCTCCCTCTGGGGCTCTGCAAGTTTCATGACCAGAGGTTTCGACAACGTGAAAAGCAGGACCCACTACGTGATCCCAAGGAACTCTTCTCTGGCTGGAAGAATTCCCAATCACTTCGTCAAACGACCTCGCGAGGTCATCAAAGCCCTCGATAAGCTCGTCGGCATGAGTTTCGTACGACAAAAAGGCAGCCACGCGATTTACAAGACCAAAGAAGGAAGACAATTCCCTATCCCCATTCATCCGGGTGACCTGAACCGGAAGCTGCTGAGAGGGTTGATCAAGCAAGCTGGGCTGGATATGAGTCTGTCAGAGTTTCTTCGGCATTGTTGACGCCGAATGGAAGCCCCCCCTCAGCGAAGTCTTAGAGCCAGAGCATTGATCCAGCCTGTGACATCTCGCCCATCACAATTGCCCTGATCATTTGACTCCCACATCTCAATAACATTTAGCGCATCGAACCCTGTCAGGAGATCGGTCAAGCCCTGTTGAGTCATATCGTGGAACCATCGCCCGTCCCGTTCTTCCTCCGAGTTACCGACTTTGAATGAGAGATAGAAAGTTCCTCCTGGTTTCAGCGCTAGTATCATTCGATCGATCACGCCGGAAAGTTCATTCGAGGGAACATGCAAGAGTGATGCGCATGCCCAGATTCCATCAAACTCTTCGCAAAAGTCCATCTCTTCGAAGGGTAGGACCTCAACTTGAACGCCGAGACGCTGGTTTGCCTGCTCTGCCATGCCACTACTGGCGTCGATAGCCACTACTTCGTAGCCCTGGTCCATAAACGCACGTGCATCTCGTCCGGATCCACATCCCGCGTCGAGAATTTTTGCACGGGTCGGCAACCGCTCGGTGAATCGCTGGCGCAGATGGGCAACGTCTATGTCCGCGGTCTGATCGAAGTAGTCCGTAGCCCTCTCGTTGTAGTATTGGATCGTGGCGGACATACTAAAAGGTGGCTATTCCCTTTGGTTCGGGTTCCCAATCGTGGATCAGGATCGATCTAGCCTCGGTATGGTTGGTTTGGAGGAAGTTACGTCGCTGGGTCGCTGTAGCCCCGGTCTGGGCCATCAGGGTTTCCTTCAGAGGGTGGTGACTCCCGATGAAGTATTCGTTCCTCCTATTCAAACGCTCCAGCAGTTTCACTGTCGGGACACGAGCTGACTTGCCCCCCTCCCCACGATTACAGGACTGGCAGGTAAGAACCAAGTTCCACACCCCATCAATGGGCAGTCCTACTCCATGATTACCCAGCGTTTTGGGAAGGAAGTGATCAACGTCGGCATAGTCTTTTGACTCAGAATCAAGCGAGATCCCGGTGAAGCAGTAAAAACATCGTCCCTTCTGATATCCATTGAGGGCATCACGACACGAGGTGACATCGATCCGGCGGTTCGATGAAGGAATGAACAGCCCCTCATCCGACTCATCAAAGGAAACCGACGCAATGAGCTGGCGAGACAACCCAAGATCCCACGCGGTTTCCACCAGGCGCCAGCGAGCTTCCACTTCGGAGGCCAAGTCGACTGCCTCAGGTGCATTGGCCAGTTTGAAGAAATCTTCTGTCAGCCGAATGCCACCGGACTCCTTGCGCTCATCGATAAAGAACCTGACGGGGACGTCGCCCTGGTTCACCACGTGGAACGCATCGATGACATTGGCGAAGCCTAAGTCGACGGTCATATCGCGGAGCCGATCTCCCGAGACTTCTCCCCGGTTGAACTGTCGGCAGGCATCGAGGAAGCGACTGGACGATGACGTCGCCTGCTTATCAGAGTGAGCGAGATGCTCACAGAGGTGACGAGAGAATGGCATTGCCAACTCCTCAAGCTTGACCAAGTCACCCGGACGCTGATTCAGCTCGAGCAGCGTCTTACCCAAAGCGAATTTATAGGAGGCTACGTTGCGCCCGAACAAGATGATCGATCGCCAGCAGTTCTCGAGACTCGGCTCTACTTCTACAAAAAAACTCACGAGAAGCAGTCTCATCGAACGACCAAAGAAGAGCAATCCTCTAGTGGAAGGAGAAACCGGTCGCAGGAGCGAATTCACCACTCAGCCTAATACAATCGCCATGAACCCCAGGAAACTGACCTCAGCACGGTTCAAGAGCATCCTCGAAGCGACCCAGGAAGGCCAGACCGTCACCTCGGCCTGCAAATTGGCGAAGATCGGGCGCTCCACCTTTTACCGGGAAATGGAAACCGACTGGGACAAGCGGGACACCATAAAAAAGCAAAGACACAACGGGACCTGATGATCACCTACGAGGCCGTCAGTTCTCTTTACTCTGCGTTCAAGGATGACTGGAGAGCAGCCGCCTAGTGGCTCGAGAGAAATCATCCTGACCACTTCTCCATCCGCACTGACTTCTGCACCAAACAAAGTGATCGAGGTTCGTACGCGTCCGCAGATCAGCTTTTGGAGATGCCAGCCAACTCCTCGGAATTTTGTAAAGTCGTGCGTGAAATGTTCGAAAGAACGGAAGAGGTAGTGACCATGGTGTAACAATAGTTTCAAATCAGAACAACCTGCCAGCCTTGGGGTCTCCAAATAATCCGCAACCGTGGTTTCATTATTTATTGAATACTGTTAGTCAATTAGGTAAATAAGCTCGCAAGAATACGCTGGCCGCCACCCACAAGACTGTTTCAATCCTTCCCCACAGAGAAAGATACAAACTTTACCCACACAAGCGGTCAACTTCACGCACCCCGATCCGGCGCCAAATGAATCCCACTGACAGAGATCACGACTTAGCCCAAGCAATTCGGCAGAGAAATGTTAGGGCAATTATTTCCCTCTTTTTCTCCGAAAACCCAAAGCTCAAAGTTCGACCTGGTTTTACAACTGAGACTGAACTCTGGGATTTTAAGTTCACAGCACCTGCGCCCGGCGCCGGAACGGCATTAGAGTGGAGTGAATTGGCAAAAGATGTTTTAGCATTTCACAATAATCGTGGAGGAATAATTCTATTCGGAATCACCGATGATTTTCAGGTTGTCCGAACAAAGCCTCAACTTGATAGCAAGCTCGTGAATGATCGGCTGAGAAAATATCTTGGAGATCAAATCTGGGTCGAATATCACCGAATTGGCATTGAGAGCGATCAGAGCCACATTGGGGTTCTTCTTATTCCGCCTCGGGGTCCTCTTTTGAAACGTTTTCAGAAGAACTCTGCAGAAAAGAATGGAAAGCCAATTTTCTGCAAGAACGAGACTGCATTAAGGAGTGGAGATTCCACACGAATCTTCAGGGGAGCCGAAGCCGACGCCCAAGAAGCACGCACGATGGCACCAGAGTTTGGAGAAATCTATGCCATCGACGAACCCCACTTTCGAATACTAAGCCCTGAATACGAAAACTTCACTTTGAGAGAAGCACCATGTGCTGAAGTAGAGAAGGGATTGGCAGATCCCAGGACCTGCATAGTTCAAATCATAGGGGTTGGTGGGGCCGGCAAAACGGCTTTGGCTACTTGGGCCGTCATTAAAGCCTATGAGACAGAACAGTTTAAGTTCATCGTCTCGACGACGGCAAAGGACCGAGAATTGACTTCCGCTGGGATCCAATCACTTGCTCCGAAGCTGACAAGCTACGAAAACCTTTTAAACTCAGTCTTAGATGTTTTAGAATTCCCTGAACTGAAGACGGAAGATATTGCCAAACGAGAACAGCAAGTTAAAGAGCTTCTCACTGATAGCAACGGGTTACTGTACGTCGACAATCTGGAAACTGTAGATGATCCACGCATAATCGAATTTTTAGACAATCTGCCTGTTGGGGTTAGAGCAATTGTGACCTCAAGGAGAGATACAATTCGCTTCTCAGTGTTTCCAGTCAATTTAGGGGCCTTCTCCGAAGCGGAAGCATTTAAGTTCGTTCGCTCCTTTGAAGATACACCAGGCCTAGGATTTGTAGGTGACCTTCAAGAGGAGGATGTCGAACGCATTCGCGAAGCCTGTGACGGTTTACCTTTGGCCATTCGCTGGACCTTAGCGAGATCGGGTAGTGCAGCTGAAGCTCTAAAAACCGCCGATGCTATTACAGGATATGGCCGCACCGGCGAGGAGTTGCTTGAATTCTCTTTCCGCAGGATATTCGACTCCCTATCAAAAGATGAGAAAGCTCTTCTCGAAGTCTTGTCACTGTTTCATCAACCTCAACCGACAGAGGTTCTCTACGTGGGCTCAGGAATAGCTCAGCTTAAAATGCACGATGTTCTTAGCGCACTTTTAAACGATGCTCTAATTCAACGCTTTTTCGATGAGCAGAGAAATGACTACACCTATCTGCTTCTTCCTCTAACTCGAACTTTTGTTTACACGCAGGTGAAGGCCAGTGGGCGTCGAGAAGATGAGATCCGAAAGAAACTAGTTTCTTACTTTGACGCGAAGGATGTCGAAGACCCAAACGAAAGAGTAGTAGTGAGAGAACTAAGACAGGGACGTTCAGATTCAGAGTCTGGCCTAATCGATTTGGCAATGGCCGCCAAGCGACGCCGCGATTATCAAAATGCGCGGGAGTTACTTGAGCAGGCCCTTAATCGAAACCCTGGAAACTACGATGCTGCCCACAAACTCGGTGAACTCTTTCGGCATCAACTTCGCAACACGTCTGATGCACTCCGTTGCTACGAGCAGGCCGCAGCAAATGCCCCATCCTCTGGAAGAATTCGCGCAAAGATTTTCCGCGAGTGGGGCCTAATACTTAGAGAGTCTGGTGGGATCGATGCTGAAGATCAGGCGATAGAGAAGCTCAAAGAAGCTGTTCGTTGCGCGCCCAACGATCACTTTGCTGTCTACGCGCTTGCTCAATGCCTTGAGCGAAGGGGCGCCTACATTCAAGCCATTCCCCTACTTGAAAGGATTCAGGATCACAATTCCGAAAAGACAAGAGCGTTGGCTCGCCCGATGCTACTCGACTGCTACGAGAAGCAGGGAGATATGATTGCTGCAGCAACCCTCCGATCGAAAATGAAGTAGAATATGTCGGAGCGGCCAGCTTCCTTCTCTATTCTTGTCAGAACTCTCCTGCAATATCATTCAGCGCAGCCAAACCTCGGCGAAACCGTCGTTTGAAAATCCCCAACTCTCTTGCCACCAAAAAGAATCGCCTTCAATTTCGAAAATCCGATAGTCCTCTGCGACGATCTGAACGCTGCCCTAGCACAAAAAAGGGAGAATCCGCCAAGTCCTTGATGCCGTGATGCAGGATGCCTAGTACCCCCCCATCAGATGCCTTTGCTTCCATATACCATCGCTGAATTTCCTGCACGAAACAGATGGAGAGTCAGTAACGGTCCTAGCACAAGAACTGACTCGATCGATGAAATCGTTCATGCTTTTCTGACCGTGGGATACCGCGGCGTCAGTGGAATCAGCACCATTGGTGAAAGGCTAGCCGCGGCCTCCGATTCTATCCGCCGGATCTGCACCGTTCCTATAGTCCTCAAGTCTGAGAACACCAGCGGTTGCTTGATCCAAACTGATCGCTTCCGAAAGCTAGACGGCTCGGAGAAAGGAGGTCTGTCTTATCATTTAGGCATGGGCATGGCGAAACACTTTGTTTCCAGATTGTTTGACGTTCCATGGCTACTTCACGCTGATTTAAGTCGGGACCAGCTTGGTTACTGGACCCCACCAGGAACCAAGGCGCGCGGCGATCTCGTAGGCTTCAGCCGGCGACGCCGGAAGTGGGTGATCGTTGAGGCTAAAGGTTGGGGGCGACACCCCAGCATCAACGAGATCGAGTCTGCGAAAGATCAAGCAAAGATGATCCGACGTGTCTCGGGAACACGCGTGGGTTTGCACTGTGCCTCTTTTACCTATTTCAAAAGAGGCCCCGCCGAAAACCACAAGGTCTTGCAAACCACTCTGGTCGATCCCCCGTTGGAAGAAGGTGGTGAGGAAACAGGGCTCGACCTTGAAATGACTCTTGATGATCTCATTAAATCCTACTACAGCCCTATTATTTCGTGGTTCCACAATGAGGAAGGCAAACCTGATTACGACGGTAATTTGATAGGAACGCAAATACCAATGCTAGATCTAACTCTGCAGATCGAGCCCTACCTTCTTAAAATGCTGGAAAATTCGAAAGCGAGTGATCTCAAGAAGTGGTTCTATACTCAGGAATACCTAGATCTATGCCGCAACGGAAAAGTTGAACGTGATGGTCTCAAGGTGAAGCTGGGCAAATCTTGGGATTCTCTCAAGAATCCAGATATCACTTCAAGCGAGTAACCGTTCGCTTTTAAAGACGTCGAATGTTGATCATTCCTAAACTTCATCTGATCAATCAGAACAAGTCTGTCAGTGACTTTTTCCGTTTAACCAACGAAGCCTCTATTAATGACGGAAGACGAATTTAACTCGCTGACAGACTTACCTGATCTTCTCTCACACCTTCATGCCGTTCTCAGCATGGTATCGGCCGTCTCAGCCTGGAACGACCAATTCTCAAAACGCGCTGACGCCGCCTCGGAATACGCCATGCACCCCGAGGCCGACATGGATGCCGTCATTGCTGCCTACGAAGACTCCGGCTATGCCAGTATGGCAGAGAGCCTCAGTGTCATCACGACAACTGCTGCGTTCCTGGAATCCGTCTTCAAACAGTGCCTACCAAAGATGGAGATCTGCTACGACGGCACGCTGCAACCCAACCATCCGAGAGTCTTGGATGTTCCACAGTTCTGGGATCCACGACATCCACGCCGCGACAATTCCGGAATTGCTCGGCGAACTATCGACATACTGGAAGCGGCCGAACTCATCGATCTCTTCGGAGCCAACTTCCCCAAACTCATCACCGCAATCTTCAGCTACCGAAATCAGATGGTTCACGGAGGCTTTGAATGGGAAGAACCGGAACGTGGTAAATTCAAAACTCGAATTGAAAAAGAAAGTTGGGAAAAGTGGTTTTCGATTTCCACCTCGAATAACCAACCATGGTATTTCACGATGACGGGGCAATTCAGGGCTGATTGCCTGGAACTCTGCGAGCGGTCTGTTTATGCTTTCGAGGGGCTCATCTGGAAAGACTGGGATCACTACGAAGGGAAATTTGGTCGACGAGGGGCTTAGAACAATCCTAACGGGGACTTACCAACCATATCGCACCTACCTCAGCATCTCTTTCAACTGTTACCCCTATATACCAATATGGCATCCTGGCTCATCCGCTCCGGTCAAAACGACAAGTTTTCGAACCAGCTTTCTACCGACCACTTGCTCGACGGAGACCTACGATCCAAGCTACCTTTGAAACGGATCTAAACCGTTACATCCGGACACAAGGGACAGTGGTATGGGTTTAAAGACAAAACTGATAACACTCGCGGGGCTATTACTCACCCTTGCGTTGGCATTGGCGTTACTACCTGGAGATGGATCTCAGGAAGAGCAAGAAGAGTTAAAAAGTATCGTCTTTCTCCCGCCGTTTGTTGCGACTCCGACAAAAACTGAGAGCACCTATCTCAAATCAGTTTCAGCGATCACCGAAAGCGAAGCCTATCGAGAGTTTGAGTCTACGTATTTCTCGAAGTCCAGCCAGAGATACGAGGCACTTTGTTCTCTGGCGGGTGAGATTGACAGCAACTCCTCAGATAAGAGCTTCACCCAATTTTTGATCGGCTTTGCCCAATTTAGATCCGCAATCAATATGGAGGGGGTTTTACCGGATTGGGACCAGATCGAGCTTATGGTGCCTTCAGACACTAACGGTGATGAGAGGTTGCCGGGGTGGGAAAAGATCGCTCAAACGAAAACATTCCAAGATCTCGCACCATTCAAAAAACAAGTCACCCTCGAGAACTACTTGAAGACAACTCGAGAAGCCAGATTGGAATATGGTAAATCACATACTCCAGCCGTTTGGTCACTTCAGAAGGCTCACCAGGCGTTGCTGCGTGCAACTCAACTCGACCCTGGTAACGTCCTGGCTTGGTATTATCTTGCTCGAACCTACCGATACCTTGCTCTCTTTGAGGAGGCTGTCGAGGCTTACGAAAGCCTGATCAAACATGCGCCCGAATATTCGATGGCGTATATCCATCTCGCCTCCATGCACACAAAATCAGGCAACCAAAAGAATGCGATCAAGCTCTTGGAGAAAGGCATCGATATCATTCCCCACGATAGTTGGCTGGTTGATTCGATGGCCGATGCATTGATCAAATCCGATTCGCTGGCCGAAGCGAAGCTACTCCTTGAATCCCACATCGCTCATCTCAGCGAAGCAGGCGAAGACGAAGTTCCCAGCTTTGTCTGGAGGACTCTCGCGGAAGTTGCTGAAGCGCAGGGGGACGTTTCTCGAGCCGCAAGTATCCGGGATCAACTCAATGATTAATTGAACAACAGCTATTGCCAATGAACATCGAAGCACTCAATGAATTGGAACTGGCTGTCCGGGGTGGCAAAATCTCATCTAAAAGTGAGCTGTTCGCCGGAGCGAACCTGATCATTTCCGACGACCCCAACCGAAACCACTACGAAGAGGATATCCTGGTAGTCACCCCGCATGCACAGGAGTTGAGCTGGCTCATCTTTCAACTGAAGTCGATTTTTGGCGAAGAGATCGACTTCATGAACAAATTTGGCTTCTATCCCGAATTGGGCAAAACCGCGAACCAAGCAATCTCATCCGACGCCGATCTGGCGGATGTATTGCTCTCAATCATCGAACGCGCTAAGGACCTCTGGAGCAATCGTCCCGAAGGACTGCCCCGACGCTCAGAGTTCGGGGATGGCGATGAGGGAACTTGATGACCGTGTCTTTAGCTTAGAGATGCTCAAAGTCTTCGATAAAGTAGCTGTAGAGGCTCTCGTCAGCATCCAGGCAGAAATAGAGAATCTCGATTGACGCCTCAAGGAGTCGGCGGTCACGAGCGATTTCCTCAACCGGCGCTCCCGGAAACTTCCCCCCATGGAAGAGATTGTTCCTCACCCTTCTGACCAAGGTCAGCACCCGCACCAAATCGTCAGGCCCGTCATGGTTGTCAGGCTTCCACGTTAAATCCTGTTCCTCTACTACTTGTTTCTTCGGAGGCACCTTGAGGAGGTATTCGACATGATCCCTTATGGAATCGACCGGTCGCCTTAAACCATTTTCGTTGGTGAGCCAGTCGTTCTCTCTCGCATATCGATCCCAATCGGGTTTCACCTGCCCTCCATGTGTGACTGATACAAATCCTCTTCTCTTGAGCGCATACTCAAAACGAGAGAAGAGAAGGAAGAGCTGAATTGCATCCTGCCTATCCTCTGCGCGGGAAATTCTGGATATAACTTCACTTGGAGTTTGGCCGATCATATTCGCTTCTGTTCCCAACTTTGGGCAAGCAAATGAGTTCTCAAGTCCTATTGCGAGAGAGTCTGCCTATCCATTTCGCAGACAGCAGCCAATTCGACTACTCACTCGTGCCACAACTCGTGCCCAAAACCGTTCATCCCAACGTCATTTTGCTGCATTTGCGCAACACCTGAACAGTATCTAACAAGAAACAAAAAAAAGGCCTCTAACTCATTGAGCTAGAGGCCTTTAAAGAAGTTGCGGGGGCAGGATTTGAACCTACGACCTTCAGGTTATGAGCCTGACGAGCTACCAGACTGCTCCACCCCGCGGTCTAGATCCGTCGCGGACGACGGGGAGGTGACTTTCGGCGAATCTCCCCTCTTCGCAAGCCTTTTTTGACGGAATTGAAACCTTTCCGATACCGCTACAAATGCAGCAACGAGCGCGCTGCATCAGCGATACTTTGGGCCGCTGGACGATGCGCTTTCCAGAGATTCGGGTGATACGGGATCGGGGTGTCGCGGCAATTGTGGCGCTGCGGCGGAGCGTCGAGCAAATGGAAACCTTCTGCCACCACCCGGGAAACCACTTCGGATGTCACGCCGCCCCAGGGAAATCCCTCTCCAACCGCGAGCAGGCGCCCGGTCCGGGCTACGGAACCGAGAATAGTGTCCGTGTCGATCGGTTTGACTGATCTCAAATCAACCACTTCCAGATCATAACCTTCTTCTTCGAGTTGCTTGGCCGCACGCAGACATTCGTGGACCATCGCGCTGTTGGTCACGATGGTGGCATGCCGCCCGGCACGGGCCAGCCTCGCCTTACCAATGGGAAGGTTCTCCTCCGGCAGCGACTCCGCCTTGAGGTGATAGTAGAGAAACTTGTGCTCGCAGAAGATGACCGGGTCATCAATTTCCACCGCTTCGATCAGCATGGAATAGGCATCCTCAACCGTGGCCGGAGTCAGCACGACCAAGCCCGGATAGTGGGAATAGATCGATTCGAGGCATTGGCTGTGGAACGGCCCACTACCTTCCGTGCCGCCTGAGGGCAATCTGACGGTAATCGGACACGGCACGCCGGTCCGGTAAAAATGAGTCGCGGCCTGGTTGACGATCTGGTTGAAAGCAATCGAGGAAAAGTCCGCAAACTGCATCTCAATGATGGGGCGCATCCCCTCGATCGCTGCGCCCACGGCGGATCCAATCATGGCATCCTCACTGATAGGAGAGTCGAGCACCCGACCGGGAAAACGCTCGGACAGCCCTTTGGTCGCCTTGAAGGCACCACCGAACTCCGACACGTCTTGTCCGTAGATGTAGACGTTGTCGTTCTCTTCCAGCACCCGGGCCTGGGCTTCGCGGATTGCCTCTAGGTAAGTGATCGCCATTAGTTGGCCGCACTCTTGCCTCAAGTTACCGTGTTCGCAACCGCCTCAACGGCATATGACGGCAGTTTTCGTACTCAGCTGATTTCGCTGATTTTCACGGGGCGGCCCTCGGCGACCGACTTATCGCACGCGAAGAGCACGCGGAAGGTCTCCAAGGCCTCTCCAATGCTGGTCCGCGGCATGTCCTCCCCTTTGTCCAGGGCATCAAAAAACGCCTGAAACTGAGCCTGGTAGGGATGATCGGCCACGTCGCCGGAATCGGCCATCGCCATGGGCAGGTCCGCCCATTTTTTGTCCCTGAGGCCGAACTTGTTGGAGTAGATCTTATTGTCGAGCAGGCTGCCCTCGCTGCCTACGAGGTGGGTGTGAAAGTAGTAGGGCTGAAAGCAGTCGATCACCGACGCAACTTTTCCGACGCTGCCGTTGGAAAACTTGAGAATGGAAGCCGTCGTGGTGGCGTATTCGTACTTCTGGAAGATTTCGTGCTTCGAAGTCGTCGCATAAGAGCTGACCTCCTCGACCTCGTTCCCCATGCAGAGCAGCAAGGCATCGAGGGCATGGCACCCGGCCGAAAGCAGGCTGCTGCCACCGTTCTCAGCCGTGGTGTTCCATCGATACTGTCCATACCAGGGACCAATGCCGTGGTAGTAATCAATTTCCCCGTAGTGCACATCGCCGATCAGTCCCTCGTCCAGCAGCTTGGTTGTGGTGAGGAACTGGCTGATGTATCGAAGTTCGAAGCAAACACAGGCCTTTACGCCGTTAGCGACGACAGCGTCATGGATGGCCTTGCAATCTTCCCAATTCAGCGCCATGGGCTTTTCCAGGATGATGTGTTTTCCCGCATTGGCAGCGGCAACCGCCTGCTCCCGGTGCTGGTTCGGGTAACTGGTGATGGAGACCACATCCACATCGTCCGCGGCCAGCATGGCATCCACGTCGGTGTAGGTCTTGATCGAGCCCCCGTGGGTCGCTGACACCTCAGCATCGTCGAGCTTTCTCGAAGAATAAATCGCCGTGACTTCGCCTTGCTCCGTTCCGTTGATCGCGTCCGCGTGGGCCGTAGCCGCCCACCCGTATCCAATGATGCCTACTCGATATGCCATGAGGCATTTCACCCCGTGACGTCAGGTTGCGGCAAAGAAAAAATCACCCCGTTCGCGCCCTCAATCCAGCGGTCGTAGAGGCACAGTGTCAGGATGAGTGGCTCGAAGTGTCATTGATGTCGAAGGACATGCTGACAAAACCACCACCGGAGAATTCCCCGCCCAGTCGCGTAACGGGTTCGAAACTCGGGAAAATCAATGGCCCTCCACCGATGCGATCCATGCCTCGCAGCCAGATCACGATCCAGCCAACAAATGCCACCAGAACAAGGCAGGCCAGGATCACAGCAATAGTAATCAGGATCGAAATGGCACGGCGGCTGGACTCTTCGAGGAAGATGCTCGGCGCATACTCGCGCAGCAACTCCGGCGCATCAGCTGATGCCGGAAGATCGTAAACCGACTCGGCTTCGCTGATCGCCTTCGCCTCAGCTCCTTCGGCGGCCATGAGACGCCCGAGCCAGTAGAGTTGGATACTCAGCTCGATAGCCATTTTTTCGACCTGATCCGGCGCAAGGTCAGTGGCCGCACCTTCGCGAAGACAGTTCTGGCGGATGCGATCAAAGACCGACTTGGGCAGCGCAGAGCGAACGTTCTCGTTGTAGACGAACTCAGTCAGGTCCGGGTGCTCGCGGTGATAGACCATCAAGACGGTGTTCTGGTCGGAGAACCATTCCTTGTGAATCTTCTGGAGATCGATGTCGTCAGGGATCGCTTGCGTTTCACCGATCACCATCACGTAGATTTTGAAGTCGGATTCGTCCGAGTGGAACTCGAGGAAGCGCTTGATGTCATTGGACTTCTGCTCAGTGAGAAGTCTTTGAGGATCAATGAGATAATCGACCGGCGGATAACCAAAGTAAACGTTTCGCAACTCCCCCTCAATCGGCGGAAGGGCCTCGACGGGCGGTGCCTGGGCCGGTTGGTCCACAATCTCACCCGTATTATTGCCAACGGCAGTGGAACCCGCGTCGGTGGTCGTCAGCGGTCCATAGAACGTCAGCGGAGAGCCGTCGGGATTGGTCGGAGTTTCAGCTCCTCCCGCTACGGCCGTGGTCGCCTCCCCTTCCTCGGCCTCAGGGGCACCATCCGGCAACAACCCGGCAGGCCAAAGTCCACCGCCCAGTGCATATCCTTCGGAGTCGGATGAACTCCCCCATTCGGGCATATCAATGTCCGCAGCAAATCCTCCCGCGGTAAGCAGGGTGAGGCTGAATGCTGTGAAGAGTGGTCTCATTCAAGTGGTCTTAGTGTCGCACGAATCGCGGTCGCTTAGACAGCCCGTAATCTTCTTTTCCGCCCCAGCATGGGCGCGAAGTGTTCGGGCAGGTCGAGCGTGTTTTCGTTGAGTGCTTTGCTTTGAGCCTGCAGTTCTTCGTGTGACAGCTTCCGCATTTTCTTGCCCTTCTTCTCGAGGACTTTGCAGAGTCGGCGGAAAATAGTTTCAATCGCTTCCCCGTATTCCCCGTTCAGCAGATTGGGGCGCGCTTTCATCAAGGCACGGTAACTGTCCTCTTCAGTAATGAGTGACTCGGCAAAGTAGCCGAGGGAAATACCGACCTGCTTGGTGTTCATGTCGAGGATGACCAGGATCGCATTCTCATTAGGCCGGGCATACTCCGCCCCTTTCACCTGACCGTGATTCAAGAGCCAGAAACCGAGTTCGCTCATATTGAGCCCTTCCGGGAGCGTCCCGAGGTAGGCGCAGAAGAGCATCTGGGGAAACTTCAACTCAAGCTGATCGATCGCTGAGTTGAGCACATCCTTCTCCTGTTTGCGGAGACAGTGGGCAGCATCGTGCACCCGGCTCAGCACTACCTGGTTCGACCCGAATTTCTTGGCCGATTCCTTCTCGCTGTAGCCGCAGGAGTAGCAGCTCTCAGCCTCATGATCGACTGGACGCATACACTTCGGGCACTTCATTTCGAAATTACAGAATACTCCTCAGTTTTATCTAAATTATTAATTTTACAAGAATATTAAGAAATATTAACTACGTCAAGTGATTAGAGTCGCCCCTTTTTCACGACGCGAAGCTGACGCCGAGGAGCCCGAAGCCCCGCAGACGCTACTCTACAGTGAGATCCAGGAGGCGCGAATCGCCTCGACGGGAGACTGAAGCGCCGCCTGGCCTAAATTGACATCGCCGAGAATCCCCCGTCGACGATCATCTCGATTCCGGTCACGAAAGAGCCGGCATTAGCCGATGCGAGTAGCAGGGTGGCTCCGTTCAGCTCATGGGCATCCCCGAAGCGATTGGCCGGAGTGTGCCCCATAATCGCCGCGACCCGGTCTTCCGTCAGCACCTTGCGGTTCTGCTCTGCCGGGAAGAATCCCGGAACAAGCGTGTTTACGCGCACGCCCTGCTCTGCCCACTCACGGGCCAGATTCTTGGAAAGGTTGTGAACTGCAGCCTTACTCGCTGAGTAGGTAAAGACCTTGCTGAGCGGGCCGAGGCCGGAAATCGAACCAATATTGATGATGGAACCACTGCCCTGCTCCAGCATCTGCTTGCCAAAGACCTGGCAGCTTCTCAGGATGGCCCCCAGGTTGATGTCGAGGATGCGGGCAAACTCTTCATCTTCGATCTCGAGGAGAGGTGTGGGAGAATTCACCCCGGCGCCGTTCACGAGAATATCGACCTTGCCGTGAGCTTCGAGGACTTCTGCCAGAAGCGATTCGAGAGACTCACGGGAAGCCACATCCGCAGCGATGAAAGAGGCTTTCCCACCCAGCGCTTCAATCTCGGAAACTCGTTCCGCTCCCTTTTCCTCGCTGCGACCGACCACGACAACGTCAGCACCGGCCTGAGCCAGGCCTTTCGCCATCTCGCCACACAGCACGCCGGTTCCACCAACAACCACAGCTGTTTGTCCTTCCAGCGAAAAGAGATCCTCTACATAACTCATGGAGGATTGATACCCTACCCTGACGGGAGTGCAACGACCGGAAACGTCACCGAAATCTGCGCAATTCTGACTGGAATTCAGGCTGTGTTGCCGTCTTCAGATTCCTCAATGAGATCGGGCTCAATCGCTGGATCATCGCCGACTTCAATCTCACGCTGCCATTTGAGAGAAATCCAGGGGCGCAAGAGTCCGTAGACGAAGTAGCTCAGGAATATAATCAAAGGCACGAACTCTACGAAGTTCACGGCGCAGACGAGAACCACGATCGCCACAAACAGCCACACCATGGAGCGCCGGGCTCTCCAGTTCATGGCCTTGAAGCTGGGATAGCGGAATTCGCTCAACATCATGAAGGAAAGCAGCAGCATCAGCGCCAGCAGCACATATCGCCACGCGCCGATCTCTTTGTGCCCCTCGTTGAGCCAGAGAATAAATATGGTCAGCGAAGCAATCAGCCCTGCTGCCGCCGGAATCGGAAACCCGACGAAGTCTCTCTCTTTGACCTGGTCCGGATTCTCATGCGCCAATTGAGCCAGGCAGTTAAACCGCGCCAGCCGCATGCCGCCACACAACAGGTAGATAAAGGCAATCGTCCATCCCAGCCGGTTGTCGAATGAACTCAGAACGATGTCCATCACCAGCAAAGCCGGCGCCATCCCGAAGGAGACGATATCGGCCAGAGAATCGAACTCGCGTCCGAACATCGACTCCTGCCCCTTGATCCGGGCGAGGCGGCCATCGAGTGCATCGAAGAAACAGGCACCGAGAATGAGGAAAATCGCGAGGTGAAAGTCCTTGGCTCCGCCGTCAGCGTCGCGCATTCCCTCGAAAATCACCAAAACGGCGCTGAAGCCGCATGCCAGGTTCCCGGCGGTCATCAGATTGGGCCATAGATAAACACTCGGAGTGCTCCAGGGGCCGGGGACGTGGCGTTTCATGGCGCTAAGATCCGCTTCGAACCCCAAAATTCAATTTTCAAATGAGAAACAGCTGAGTTAAGTCCATAGTCTAGAAATGGCTTCCACCGCCCAACCTCCAGAAATCGACGCCAATATCACCATGGGAGACGTCCTCGACCGCTTCCCCGGTGCCAAGCGAGCCCTCTTTGCGGCCTATCATATCGGCGGCTGCCAGAGCTGCAGCTATGACAACGACGAAACGCTCGCCGAGGTCTGCGAACGGAACGAGAACCTTCCCGTCGACGAAGTGATCAACCACATTCTCCAGGCCCACGAAACGGACCGGAAGATCCTGATTGATCCGTCCGATCTCGCCGAAGCCCTCAAATCCGAACCTGCCCCTCGTCTGCTTGATCTCAGGACCAGCGAAGAGCACGAAGCCGTCGCCCTGCCGGGCTCGGAGATGTTCAGCAACGACCTCATGCAGAACATTTTCGGCAGCGAACCCAAGGATCGAGTGATTGTGATGTATGATCACACCGGCGACAAAGTTCTCGATGCAGCCGCCTACCTGATCGGGCACGGCTACAAGAACACTCGCGCTCTTCGAGGCGGCATCGACGCCTACGCGCAGGAAGTCGACTCCAGCATTCCCCGCTACAAGCTGGAATTTGAAGATCCTGAGAGCTGAACTGCCGCGTAGATATTTTCGAACCTGTTTATCGCTATGAGCAACGAAGACTCTGATTTCGAAGACAAGATCCAGGACGCCATCGCCAACCCACAAAATATGGGCGAAATGGCGGACGCCGACTCTGTGGGGACTGTCGGAAATCCTGAATGCGGAGACATGGTCCGCCTCTGGCTCAAATTCGACGAGAAGGACGGAAAAAAGGTGATCGACAAGGCCTCCTTTCAAAGCTTCGGCTGCCAGACGGCGATTGCGGTGGCCTCGATGGCGACCGAGATGCTCAAGGGCAAAACCGTCGACGAAGCGAAGGAACTCGACTCCTCCGACCTATCCAAGCCGTTGGGATCCCTTCCCCCCATGAAGATCCACTGCGGCGAGATGGTCGAAGGCGCGCTACGCGAAGCGCTCAAGGGAGACAGCGATGTAAGCGAAGCTCCGGCAGAAACGTCTCAATCCCCCGGGAACACTCTCCTCGGCGACATGAATCAACCCGCCCTCAAGAAAGGGAAACTCAAAGTTGTCAAACTCGACGAGTAGGCGTTGCAGATTCCCCCGTTACTTTTACTTTCACACCCTCAATGCGGCTCAGCCGCCTCCAGTCATGCACGAAGAACTTGAACTCACACGCGAAGTCGAAGCTATCCAGATCCCGAGTGGCGATCTCATCCATTTGCCGCAAGGCACCAAGGTGATGATCACCCAGGCACTCGGAGGCACCTACACCGTCGCGACCCAATCCGGACTTGCCCGCATCAAGTCCGAGAACGCCGACGCCCTCGGCATCGATCTCGATGCCGAGAAAGCCAAGCAGGATGCCGCCGCCGTCAAAATTGCCGACGGAGATGTCGAAGGTGCCATCTGGGAGCAGCTTAAACTCGTTTTTGACCCCGAGATTCCAGTCAACATCGTCGACCTCGGTCTCGTCTATGACTGCGCCATCAAAGAGGAAGAAGGACAGAAGAACGTCGAAGTGAAAATGACGCTCACCGCTCCCGGCTGCGGCATGGGCCCCACCATCGCAGCTGACGCGCAGTCCAAGATCCTCATGCTCGAAGGCATCGACAACGCCCAGGTCGATCTCGTCTGGGACCCGGTTTGGAATCAGGACATGATCTCCGAAGAGGGCAAGATGAAGCTCGGGATGATTTGATCCCCTCTTTTTCCTTTTCTTAATCTCTTTCTTTTTCCCGGCTAGATGCCGGAGAGAAAGAAACTGAAAATGGTGATCTAAGAGGCGGCGGCTGCCGCGCCTGCCACACGGTCGAACCACAAGAAGGTGCAGTAGCCTGCGTACCCCAGCAAGAGTACGCCGCCTTCCCAGCGGGAAATCCGCTTGCCGGTGAACATCATGATGCACAGCACCACCGTTAGGCTGATCATGACGTAAAGATCGGACATCTCGATCCCGCCGGTTTGGAGAGGTTTGACCAACGCTGTGATGCCTATCACACTGAGCAGATTAAAAATACACGACCCGATTACATTACCGGTGATGATGTCACCCTGCTTCTTAAGCGAGGCGATAATCGAAGTGGCGAGCTCAGGCACAGAGGTACTGAAGGCTATCAGCGTGAGAGAAATGACGGCCTTGGGAACCCCCATTTTTTCTGCGAGTCCAACGCCACCGATCTCGAGCCACTTCGCCCCGAAATAAAGGCCGACGAGACCGACTAAGATAAGAATAGAGAATTTCCAAACGGGATCGCTCTCTGCCTTCTCAAGATCAAATTCCTCTTCAAACTCTTCGGTGACCTCCGGATCATCGATCTTTCGGGTCAGAACCAGTTGATACCATGTGTACCCGAGGATCGCAGCAAACAGGATTCCACCTTCAATTCGGCTGATTTGGCCGTTCCAGAGCATTATCGTAAAGGCGATCGTCGAGAGCAGCAAAACCGGTAGATCACGGCGTATCAATTGACTCTTGATTTGCAGAAGGCAGATAAAGGCGCTAACGCCCAGCACAAGGGCAATATTGCAGATATTCGACCCCACCACATTCCCCAATGCCATGCCGGGATGCCCGTTGAGGTTGAAACCTATTGAGACGAATAATTCGGGTGCACTTGTGCCGAAAGCCACCACGGTCAGCCCCACCACCAGCGGCGAAATCCCGAAGCGAATGGCCAGGCTGGAAGCCCCGCCCACCAACCATTCCGCCCCAAAATACAGGGCGGTAAGACCGGCAATCAGCCATAAGAGATCGATGAGAACGGGCATCTGCCACTGTGGCAGCGCGGCCGAAACCTTCCACCAAAAAATCTTTCACATTTTCGACTTGCGAATCGTTCGGATGCCTTCATATTCCCGTCCCGCGCTTCAGATCGCTTTGATCTGACAGTTTAGCGTCGAACGCGACCCGTTCGTCTAGCGGTTAGGACTCCGCCCTTTCACGGCGGCAACACGGGTTCGAGTCCCGTACGGGTCGCCAAATTAAACCGCCATTCATGGCGGTTTTTTTGTGCCCACCCGTTGGGATCCACGACTTTTGGGCCGCGACTACTCCCCTTCTCTAGCCGCCCACCGAATCGCTTCGAGGATGTGGTGCCGTCCGAACTCCGTTTCCAGTGACCACTCATCGCGCTCTTTCTTGAGCCGTCAGGCGATCCCTGTTGACGACTTGGCCAAATTGGTCTTCTCGCCGATGTCCTGATCCAGATCATACAACTCCATGTTGCTTCCACTACTTCGGCAGGTGGTAAATGGTGAAGAACACCGGCCCATCCAGGACGAGTTCCCCTGCGGCCACCGAGAAGTCCAGCTTGAGCGTATGACAGGGCTGCAGATCCGGAACGCTCAGCACCAATCGCCGTCCCCCGTCTTCGAGCTCAAAACCACCCACCGACCAGATTTCTGTTCCCTGCTGATCCGGCTGAGACGGCTTAAAGTGGGGCGAGCCATACTGTTTGCCCCAGCGGTAGTTCCACGCCTCCACTTGCCACTTGGAAAGGTCGACCTGCTCGCGATTGATCGGTTCACTGAAGGTCAGTTCGAGTCGTCCCTCGCGCGCCTTGGCATCGAGTAGGTAGAGTCCCTCATCTCCTGTGTAGCGGAGTCGCTGGATACTGCCTTCCTTGGAACCACCCGCCTGCCATCCCGTCAAACCGGAGTAGTAAATCTGACCGTCTTTCGGATTCCTCGCAGCACGCAACGTGCCGGACTCCATCTGCATCGGAATTGAAAATACCGCCCCCTGGGTCACGCCATCGACTTCATCGATCATCGCATACATGGTCCGCGCGCGCCCAAACGAGGTGTGAAACAACTTGCCGCTTAAAGGGCCGAACTGTTCATCTTTTTCCACCCACAACTGGCTGCCGGAGGAACTGTCCAGTTCCTGGGGCATGTAAACGATCGGTTGGACAATCTGTTCCGTGTCAAAATCGCCTTCCCGCTGATCCCACTTGCCGGCTCCATGAAAATCACCGGGCTTGGAAATGGCAATCTTACTGGCCGGCACATAGGTCCCCTGGTTGTCGCCGAAGGTGATCCGCCCGTCAGGAAGCCTGCCGATCCCGTTGGGAACCCGCATGCCGACCCCGTAGAGTTCGGATGACTGTCCGTCAGCCGCCACCCTGACAATGCCACCCGGAACCGACCAATCACTGAAACCTCCGGTCCTCGCATAAAAATACGAACCGTCGTCACCGATCACGAGATCGCAACTGTAAGCATGCCACCCGCGATCGGGCTCATCCTCGTTGAAGAAGGCTTCGTAAAAATCGGCCTCACCATCCCCGTTGAAGTCATGCAGCTTCATGATCCTTCCCCGGGTAATCGCCACCAGTACCCCGTCGACCACTTTCATGCCCATGGGCTCATACAGCCCAGAAGCGAATCGTTTCCACGTCACCTGCTCAAGCCCCTCGTCAATACCGCTCGCAATCCAAACATCTCCCGATAGACTTGCCACGGCGAGGCGGCCGTCGTCAAAAAAAGCGAGTGACGCCGTTCTCAGCCAGGCGTTGTAAGCGTTTGTCAGGGGAACCGGCACACTGTCCAGTGCGTAGCCCTGAAACTGCGAAACACCCAGTTTGCCTTTCATGGTGTGAGTGGTCTTCCAACGCTCCGGGCCACCCTTCACTCTCTCTGTGAGGTCAAGCACACGATTGGCAGGTGACTCGAAACCGCTCCCTCCGCCCTCGACCGCGGCGACTGCCACATTGAGATTGAGGACTTCTTTAGACGCGGGAACGGTAAAGGCCAGGGCATCCCCGCTCTCAGTGAGTCGCCACGTCGCCCCACCACCACCTTGCAGCCAGGCCGCATATTGAGTTTCGCCGTCCTCAATCGCGACCGATTGCCCTGAGATCGAAAACTTCATCCCCTCTCCCGAAAGAACCGTCGCTTCAAGCTTTTGTTCCCCCGGCTGCACCGTCAGTCGACGATGCAGAACTGTCGCCCCTCCGGTCGCCTCAGCGAGCGGGCTCTCGAGAACACTTCGTCCCAGCACTTCGTATGACAGGGTAATCTCATCGCCAAAGGGGTAGTAGCCCCGATACCGGATCTGTTCCGAAGGATACAAGGTGGGTTTCCCGAGATCAGGAACCGGGTTCTCCGCCCGACCGTCCCATGACCACTGCCACTGGTCAGTGCCGGGAAGATTCTCAAACCGTTCTGTCGGAAGTCCCGGGGCACGAAGCTTGTGATGAAGCGTGTAGCTGAAATCGAGGAACCCTCCCTTCCACGCGCCGATCGAGCGCATGGATCCCAGATCGTAAGCCACTGTGGTCTCATCGCCGAGATCGATGACAAGCGCGTTAGGACTACTGATCCGCTTGCGGTCGGCACGGTTCACTGGTGTGCAGAGAGCTTTGCCGAAGTCTCGCAGGTAACCCGTCGCGGCAAGTCGCTCGACCCTCAGGATCTCCTCCTGAGACGCCTCAGGACTCACCGGCATGTTTGATGTGTAATCCGGATCGACCGCCACATAGAGTTCGGGAGCATTCTCCTTCACCAGCCGTTCACGAATGTAGTGAATCACCTTGTATCGCTCGGCCGGCTCCAACTGGGTCGCCGGCATCATGTTACGAAAACCGTAGGTGACGGTTCGGAACATGCTGAGCGGATCTCCTCCGTTCTCCATGGGGAACTTCGAAAAGAACCGGGACAAGGGATTCACTGGAGGAGTGATTCCATCCTTACTATGGCAGGCCACGCAGTGAAGCTCGTAGAGTTGCTTCCCCTCGTCGAGGTAGGCTTCGTCCCGGTCACTTTCAGAAAAGAAAGCGAGATCCCGGTGGTTAACGTTTTCAAAGTCGTTGAAAGCGACTAGAGATTCGCCAAACTCCTCACCGGCGAAGAGCTGCTGTATCTCATCAGCTGAAAGGGCACGCTCGTGGAGTTCAAAATCATCGATCAAACCGTTGAATTCCGCAGGTTCCCGTTCTTCGTGCAAAAGCTTTGGCCCTATAAAGTACTCGTCGAAAGGCAGCGAATAACTCATCGACGCTTTTGACCTGAACTCCTGAATGACCCCATCCAAGTAAAGGGTCGCGCCGGTATCATGGGCACAGGTAATCACGACATGGTGCCAACCTCCCGGTGAGACTTCGCCTGCCTCCTGCACCCATCGACGCTTAGCATCACCGCCTACCTTTTCCAACCGGAGCCGCCCGTTCTTCAGAGACAACTGATATCCCTCCCCTCGTTGCCGGTTTGAAAGGACACTGAACAGATCTCCCTCTTCAGTCGACTCGGCTTGAAACCAGAGAGACACCGTCCACCTGGGCAACTCACCCACCGGCATCCCCTGGAAGGTGCCGCGGCTCATCGCGAGCCCGGAACCCAATACCGGTGCTCCGTCCTTGGCCGGTCTCGGACGACCCACGTCAAACTCAATGGGCTCGTCCAACGCCTGCAAATCAATCACGGCACAAGCGGTCACCAGGACCGAGAAGATTCGGAAAACACGGAACAGCATGGTCGAAGGATGGATTGTCCCCGGTGATTTTCCAATGACCGATTCAAGGCCATTTTTTAATTGAGCGGAGACTACGAGTTCGAATCCCGCCAAAGCTCCAGAATCGGGAGCGGCTAAAGGGCCGTGAACAACTCCCTCGACGGCAGTGAATAAGGAATCGCCAGACCGGCTTCGTCCCAGGTGTCCACAACTTCCACCTTCACACCCCGGCTGACGTTCTCATACAGGATCGGAGCCACACTCTGGGGCAGCCGAATGCAGCCTGCTGAAGCGGGATAGCCCGGGAGATCTCCGGTATGCATTCCCACAGTGGTGTGCCCCAGCCTCATCCAGTTTGGCATGTAGACATGATAAATCGTCGATACCTTCCCGGATTTGACCTTCTCGGTAATCTGAAAACTACCCCTCGGGGTGTATTTCCCTCGTCTTGCCGTCGAGACCGCTGTGTCGACCGCAATGATATCGTTAACCACGAGAAACGCTCTCTGCCGATCGATATCCACGATCACCTTGCGATCTGATACCACTTCGGAGTCGAGAAGTGCATGATTGATGTAGGCATCCCCGTGAGCATCCCGATAGCTGGAACGGTGAACCGGCCGCGGACGCGATTTGGTTTGCTGCTTTTTCCGCTCAGCCATTCGCGCCTCATGCCTCGCTTTCAGTTTTTCGAAAAGCCCGGCCTCACTCGAAGGAATCGCAGCAAATGAGACGAGGCAGGCGAACAACCATAGCAATACCAGTCGCCGATGCCGTCGTCTGACTGCAAAGCCTCTAGCATTGGCGTCCTCGTGTTTTTTCATGAGTGGCGATCTTCTATCAAGCAAGTTGAATGCCATGATTCTACGTTCAAATCGCGAAACTGCCAAATTGCAGCAAACCGGATTGGAGGTCGCGAAACTGCCAAAATCGGGTGATCTTTAGCGTATGCACAAGCCCGCGACAAAACGGCAACTGCATGAGGTCCTGGCCTTCTCGATAATTTACCTCGCTATCGCTGCGATCTTTATTATCAGCGGAGGAAACCACGAGTTCCTGCTCTATCTCGCTGTTCTGTCAGTCATTATCATTGCCGTAATCGGAGTGTACAATCGTGCCGGTTTGAGCCGCGCCATCCTCTGGGGATTCAGTATCTGGGGCCTTGCCCACATGTTGGGCGGGCTAATTCCCATTCCGGATCACTGGCATCACGAGGGCACCACCGGCGTCCTCTACAATTGGCGAATCATTCCCGGCTATTTGAAATACGATCAACTGGTTCACGGCTATGGCGTCGGCCTGGTTACGTGGCTTTGCTGGCAGGCCCTTGCTGGGCGAGTCCGGAGTCACGACGGAAGCCGGCTGAAACCGACGTTGGGGATGCTGTCGATCTGCGCCACGGCAGGCATGGGATTTGGTTCCCTCAACGAAGTAATCGAGTTCTTCGCGGTGATGCTGCTGCCCCAAACCAATGTCGGTGACTATGAGAACACAGGATGGGACCTCGTGGCAAACCTGGTCGGCGCCGTCATCGCCGCTTCGACCATTCGGGTCATCTGGCGACAACGCATCAGGCGAGCGTCTCGCGAGGAAGCAACCGGCTAACTGACTCGCCCGCTTCGACGCCACAACGAATCGAGCCTTTTACTCAAACTCAAGTTCAAGACTCTCGATGATCGGCTTTGACTTGTTCTCCGTGGAATCAGTCAGCTTCAATTCAACCTGGAAACCATAGCCTTCCGGAAGGTCTGTGAGATCCATCTCAGCAGGCGCAACCGCGACCTGCTTGGAGAAACCCTCAATGTAGTCGTACGATTCCTTCAACTCAGCCCAACCGCTCCAGTGGTCAGCTTTCCCGTCGTTGGTGGTATCAACTCCCACCCTCGCTTCGACTGTCTCCACCCAGGGGCCGGGGCTCACGTAGTCAGTCTGCTGCTGAGTCGCGAGGTAAAACTGACCTTCCGCAAAAGCAACATCGGGATCGGGATGTCCGTTTCCAATGTGATCACACCAGGTGAACTCTTCATCGATCGATGAGGTGGTGAACCAACCGACACTCATCTGGTGGCTACCGGCAGGATCGTAATCACCGAACAGGTAATACTGGCCGCCAATACAGATCAGCGCCCAGTCCCCGTATGCTTCCTGCTCCGGCTCGTGCACCTCGTATTCAGCCACGTTCGTTTCGTAGTTCTCGGGATCTTCCTTGGCCCAGTGGGGGTGATTGTAGGTCTCAATCTTCCCGGTTGGATTGGTACGATGATCCACTGCAGGCGCTTGGAATTCAAAGTCCCCCAATCCATCAGGACTGACTGCGTGACCGGCCAGCGGCGAGTCCCATGATCTTTTGTTCGCAGAAATCGGACTCCAGTCCTCGATCACGACATGCATGTTGCCATCGAGGTCACGGATAAAGCCGGCGTCAGATCCGTGAGACGGGTCCTTCACGGCAATCCCCATGTTCTCGCCCGGCTCGCCATCGGTCAGGTCACTGTCGACATAGACATGGGGATCCTGATCGTTGGGGAAGTCATAGTAGATCAACGCTTTTCCATCCACCATCTCCGCGCTGGTCACCCACTTTGAAAATCCTTCTGTGACCGGACCATGATGCACCCAGTTCTTCATGTCTCGGCTCTGCCAGGCATGGTAGCCGCCCTTCCCCGGCTTCAGGCCTCCTGGAGCATTGTATTGATTAGGAAAACGAGTCGTCTGCAGCGGAATATCGAATCCCTCCAAAGTGGCCTCTTCCGGCTCAAACTCAGGCTGCGGCTTTGCTTTTTCACCCTTCTTGCGACGAGGCTGCCCACTCCCGTAGCGACCAAACATCCAGTAATTGTCCGGCCCCATCGTGAGCAGGACAGGAGCGTCGTTGAGGTTTATCGGACCGAGGTTTTTGATCGGAATCCAGTTCTGCCATACCGGAGACTGGGACAACTTGAGAGATTTGGCGGAACGCTTTTCATCCGTGGAATGAAGCGTGGTCAATACTATGGCCTCCTCTCCTTCGGGCGAAATGGTGCCATCTTCAATCACCGCTCCCATGGATGAGTCGAGTCCCTTGCTCCAGCCCTCTTCCCCTTCGAGTTTCCAAGTCTCATCCGCAGCCGTCCCGGCAAATGCCAAAGAGAGAATAAACAGGCTGGTCGCGAAGAGAGAAATCGAGTGCATTGAGTCAGGGGGGGATTGATTTGGTGGAAAGGGATTCTTTCACTATGCGCGCGATAACAAAAGACCCGATTTGTGTCCATCCATACCAGAAACTTACCGATCCCTCTCCGCTGTAACCGGCTCGAAGTTACGGAATCAATTGAATCTTACACTTGCCTCTTGTGACCAAACTGCGCATACGTTCTTTTCATGCGCTCTACCAACCTTGTGCTCTCCCTCCTGGTCGCCATTGGCTTCGCAACTGTTTCTCCAGTTTCAGCCCAGGATGTCCCTTTGTTTAACCGGATCTTCGGTAAGGCCCCGAGTTCGTCGAACTCCCAATCAGCGCCCAAAGGCAAACGGGTCGAGATCAACCTGACCGACCAGAGGCTCCGCGCTTATGAGGGCAACCGCCTCGTCATGCAGACCAAGATCAGTTCCGGCAAGAATCGCGGCACGCCGACCGGCAGCTTTCGCGCCGGTCCCTACAAGAAAGAGATGCACTATTCCAGCCTTTACCATAACGCTCCAATGCCCTGGAGCACCCAGGTGTCAGGTCACATCTTCATTCACGGCTACAGCGTCGTGCCGAACTATCCTGCCTCTCACGGATGCATTCGCGTTCCTATCTCAGGCAGGAACCCGGCGAAGCGCCTCTACAAGTGGCTCGACGTTGGCACCCCGATTCGGATTGCTTACTGAACGGGGTCCAAACGATTCTGCGCCGAAGCTGATCACCGATCAATTCACAGATTGGTGTCAGTCTAGCGCTCCCCGTAGACGGGCGGTTTCCAGTCCTTGGGAAGTTTCCCCTGGGGTTTCACCCCGTAGGCGTCCGGTTGTATCGGGTGGTCCTCCGCTTTCTCGAGGGGCAGGTCATCAGGCAGCTGCTTGATTCGCATGTCCTTGTACTGGATTTCCATGGCAGGCCCCACGTGAACCTGAACGGCGAGCACTCCTTCCAGGGAACGACCGTCTTCATCAAAATCGAGCAGATCAGCCGTCGGATGTCCATTGATCCAATGCTGGTGATGATTACCTTTCACCAGGACCCGGTATTCATGCCATTCGCCGGGCGCAAACTCCTTCACTGGGAACTTGCCAACCACCCACGGTTGCCCGGTCTTATCTACGATCACCTTCTCGCCCGTATGCGAGAGAATCCTTCTACCCTTTTCCTCGTAGAGCATGCCGTTGTAGTTCGGGTTATTGGCAACGACATCGCACTGATATCCTGTCACAACATCGAGACCTCGCTCCGGTGCCGGGTGGCCGCGGTATTGAAGACCGCTGTTGCCGCCCTCGCTGACCTTAACCTTCACACGCAAATCAAAGTTCCTGATCGTCGATCCCTTCCAGGTAATGAAACGATTCATCTTCAATGAGCCATCGGTCACCCCGGTCAACACACCATTCTTCATTGACCAGAATTGCGGATCTCCCGCCCACTGGTTCAGCCGGCTTCCGGTCAGCAAATGTTGAAACCCGTTTTCATCCGGCTTCACCGTGACCGCGGCGGAGGCTACCGGATGCGGCGGAGACGAATAGGTAAACTGCCCGGGGGGTGCCAAAGGGCCACCGAGTTCTTCGACTCGCTTCTCTGTACGTTCGCGCATCTCCTTGAGAACAGGAGCGTATTCCGGATCATCCGCCAGGTTGACCAACTCGTCGGGATCCTTCCGAAGGTCATGAAGAAACTCGTGGTCGTAGTCGAAGTATCGCACGTACTTGAAATCGCCGTTCCGAATGCAGTCATACGACGGAATCCGCGAACGAACAGCGACATGCTCATGGAAAGACTCCGTGCGCCAGTCGACGGGCTTCTCTCCATCGACTACCGGCTTGAGACTGTGCCCCTGGTAAACCGCAGGAATTTCTGCTCCCGCCCAGTCCAGGAACGTTGAGGGCAAATCGAGGTTCAGGGCGATGGCATCGCTCACCTTTCCCTGCTCGTTCTCCGGAACTCGCGGATCGCAGATGATCAAGGGAACGCGGATCGACTCTTCGTAGTGAGACCACTTCCCGGCAAAACCGCGATTGCCCATGTGAAACCCGTTATCCGCGGAATAGACAATGATGGTGTTATCGGCCAATCCCGCTTCCTCAAGCGCTTCCATGAATCGCCCGATCGCTCCATCGATTCCGCTGACCATGCGGTAGTAGGCCCGGATATTTGTCTGATACTTTTCGTCCGTATTCCAACGCCAGAAGTAGCGTTCCCGGTTGATGGTAGTCTGAAGAAAGTCGGGCTGGGCCTCGAAGATTTCCGGTTTGTCCAGGCGCGGCGGCGCAATCACCACATCCTCGTACATTCCATCCACCGCACGCGGCCAGGGAAAGTGACCAATCCCCGGACGGCGATCGCCGTCCTCGGCATGACAGGCATTAAACCAGAGATTCAAAGCAAAGGGCTGTCCCTTTGGCTGGTTTTGAATGAACTCGATGCCGCGATCGACAATCAACTCCGTTTCGTGGCGAAGTGATCCGTCGGGCATCTTTTTATAAAACGGATTGCGACCGATGGCTTCGAACTCATCGAAGTGATCCTCTTTCACAAAACCCTTAGGCATCTTAGCGTGCCACTTGCCGTAGTAGCCGGTTCGGTAGCCGTTTGCCCTGAGTATATCGGGATAAAGATTCTCAACCGACTCAGGCGTCGCCTGCTCGGGATTGTCGGGCGTGCTGAAGCTGCGCCCTGTCAGTCCCGTAAGGATGGTCGTCCGGCTGATCCAGCAGATAGGATGACTGACAAAAGATTCGGCAAACCGCGTCCCCCTGGCAGCCAGGGAATCGATGTTCGGAGTCTGAACCACCTCATTGCCATAGCAGCCCAGGGTGCTCGTGGTCTGATCGTCAGCAAAAAAGAAAACGATATTGGGCGGGGTCTCGGCCCTCAGGCTTGAGGTCACAAATGCGAGACTTAGAAGGAAAAAGCAGATTCGTTTCAAGGGACTGTAGGGGGTTCAGTCCACCATCAAACAGGGTTTAATGAGACAGAGCAATACCCGCGGTGTACCTACTTGCGCAACGGCGTGTCCCCAACTCCAAAGCTCCTCTATGCTTGAAATGCGCTTCATTCCCGTCGAAGGATAGCGCGAACTTCAATGTCGAAACGTTCCAAACAGATTCAGTGGAAAGCCGAGTATTTTCTGTTTCGCTCCGTCGAAGCCGTCGTGCGCTGCATTCCCCTCTCCTGGTGCTACCATATCGGAGCAGGCATCGGTGATCTCGCCTACCGGTTCGCCGCCAAACGCCGCAATTCGGTGGTCCGCAATCTGCAGGCCGCATTCGGAAACGAAAAGTCCCGCGAAGAAATCCTCAAACTCAGTCGCGAGGTGTTTCGCCGCAACATTGCCAATGTTGCCGCTTCGATCAAAACGGCGACCATGCCGAGAGAAAAAATCCGGAAACGCTTCAACATCGAGGGACTCGACGATCTTCAGCCCCTGATCGATTCCGGCAAGGGAATCATCGCCGTCCTCGCTCACATGGGGAACTGGGAAATCCTGGCGCAGGTAGGTCAATTTGCCTGCCCCGACAACCCCAGCGGAGCTCTTTACAGGCCTCTCAACAATCCTTATCTCGACGCCCTGGTGAAGAAGCGAAGGGAAAGCCAGAAGAACGTAACTTTTTCCCGTCGCGACAAACTGATCGCACCAACAAAGCACCTCAAGGAGCGCGGAATTCTCGGCATCCTCACCGATCAGCGCGTCGGCCGGCATGGCATTCTGGTTCCTTTCTTTGGTCGGGTGACTCCCTACACTCCGTTGCCCGACCTCCTGAAACGCCGTACCGACGCATCTCTGATTGGTGTTGCCGTCATTACCGATGCGCCGGGCCGGTGGACGGTTCGCTACTTTCTGCCGGTCGGTCACGACGAGACGTCCAACAGCGCAGACGTGGCCCACATCACTGAGCAGATCATGAGAGAATCTCCAGCGGACTGCTTCTGGCTCCACGATCGCTGGAAGCTCTCCGGGAAGCCTTTCGACAGGCACGGGAAACACGGGTTCCAATCCCCCACCTTCTTCACAAACGAGGTGAAACCACTGCACTTCGCCATCGTTGTCACTGACGAATCTCAATTCGGGCGGACGACGGAAGTCGTAGAGCATCTCCTCAAGCAACAGGAAGACCTGCACTGTCACATCATCTCGACAGCACCTCACTTCCCTGAAATCAATTCCAGCGTATCAGGTCGAATCACGATCCTTCAGGATGCGTTCCCCGTGGAAGCGATGGCCAAAGCGGGCAATCAAAGATCGCTATTCGTGGTCCTGACATGGGACTCACCGCTCGAAGGCTTGGAAAGTGAGGTTCCCCAGGTAGCACTTGCTTCTGATCATTCGTTTGAGAAAATTGCCGAACGTCTCGGAGCCACTCCCATTTCGCTGACCAGCGAAGAATAGCCCCTGCCCATTCCAGGAATGCCTGAGAATCCCAAAGACATCCTTTTTCTGGACAAGGTCCTGACAAAGCCTCTCAAAGAGCGGAGGCTGCGGGGTGTCGAAGTATTCAACGTCTTTTTCATTCGCGACCTGCTTGAACTGGGCCACCGCGTCACCCTGATTATCCACCCGACCTGGATCGAATTGCTCGAGGAGGAGATTCCCGCATCTTCAAATCTGACGATAGAAGTGGCATCCAGGCTTGGCGGGAAAAATCTGGGAAGCCTCTTCGCTCTCAGGCGAATTCAAAAACAACAATTCGACGTTTTGTTTCTGGCAAATGTCGGCAATGGCATTCTCGTGCCTTACCACTATATCCAGCGAAAAGGCATGGCGGCAAAGACCGTCCTCCTGGCGCACAAGGTTCCGGGCGATAAATTCGTAAAGTTTCTCAAGGACGACACGTCGGTCGTCAGCGTCAATCGAACCATCTCGCGCCCGTTTGAAAACGCCGCTAAGTTTCCCGTGACGGACGTCTACTACGGAATTCTGAACGACACGAAATTCTTCCCGCCCGATTCCCCGTCAAAGGGAGACACGGTTCGGTTCGGAATGCTCGGTGACCTGGATAGCGACTGGAAAGGCTCAGACACTGCGATTGCCGCCTTCCAAAAACTGCCTCCTGAGATCGCAGAACGGGCCGAACTCCACCTGGCGGCATTTACCCGCAATCCCCCTGAAGTGGATGATCCGCGCATTAAGGTGCATCAGTGGATCGAAAGAGATCAGGTAGGCGACTATCTTCGGGGACTGGACATCATGCTGACACTGTCACGCGAGATCGACGGAGAAATGATGGAAACCTTCTGCCAGACCATGGTTCAAGGCATGTTATGTGGTTTGCCCCAAGTGACGACCAGTCTCGAGATCTTCACCGAAAAACTCGACGAAGGAGGCGGCCTTTCCACCACCGATGAAGAGAGCTTGCTCGAAGCGATGGTCCGACTCGCTACCGACGAGGATTTCCGCGATGAGCAATCAGATATCGCTCATCGCGTCGCCAGGAAGCGGTATGTCTGGAACTCCGAGTACTTCGTCGAGAAATACTTCTAGCGATCACCCTCACCTCGCTCAGGGCGGTCGCCTTCACTCCGGTCCGGGCGCCCTTTGCCGCCGCGCCCTTTGCCGCCTTCACCTCGCTCACGAGTCTCCCCGCCCTCACGGTCGGCACTTCCACGGCGAGGAGTCTCCTGCCCTTCCCTTTCTTTCCTGGCGATTTCCTCTCTTTCCCGGCGTTCCCGGTCCTCACGAAACTCCTTCTCCAGTTCTTCCCGTTTTTGCCGTGCTTCTTCCTTCGAAAGCTCACCGCTTCTCTCGGCATCTCGAATCCAGTTCAAGACCTCTTCGCGCTTAAACTTCATGTGCATTCCGAGCATCTCTCGCTCGAGAGCCTCCATCTTTTTTCTCCCCTCTTCGCGCGAAAGATCCCCCTCTTCAACCGCTTCCTCCAGTCGCTCTGATTCTCTTCTCCACTCTCTCTGGAGAGCCTGGTGACGAGCGTGGCGTTCCATCGTCTCCAGTTTCTCACGCCCCTCCTCGGGTGAAATCCTGCCTGACTCGATCGCCTCACGCATTTCACGGTGAGCATGCTGCAAATTCCTCTCATGCTCGCCCAGATCGTCATCTACATCACGCCCGCGCGTACCATGGCCTCGATGCTCCCGCTCCTCTTCAGCGTGTTCACCCTCAGCAAACAACTCGCGCAAGTGGCCCAGCACGTCTGAGGCATCTCCGGGCTCAATCTGGTGATCGCGGACTGCCTCGAGAACCAGTTCTTCGATGGCGCGGTAGCGTTCTTCGGGGTGCTCGTCAGCCCAAACTTGGGTGAATCCAAGCAGCCCTAAGAAAGAAGGAATCAGAAATCGCATCATAATGAGTTCCATTAGCTTAGGGACGAGATCCTAGTTACTGAACGACATCTTTGCCACACCAAAGTCTGGTCAATTAGCGCTTTGCAACATTCGATTCATCGCAGAACCTGAGCAGAACAATTCCCGTAACATTGAAAACCTGCTTCGCTGCCAATCACTAGCATGAACTTCACAGACTGGCATCTTGAAGAGCGCGATCTCGAATTCGAGAAACGGAAAGCATGTTTGTTTCGCATCTGGATAGGGGTACCTATCGTGGTCCGCTATCTCCTCGTGTTGAGTGAAAGCCTTCCCTATCGTTCGGAATCGCTCTCTGAGGTGTGGCACACTTCTCCCTACTTATCTATTCTGGTCCTCTTGATTGCAGGAGTCTGCTACACCCTGGGATTTTTCACCTGGGTATCGAATCTGCTCCTTCTCATTCTTTGCATCAATGTCGACCGGGAGTTTCAAGTCGCATCACTCGGAACGTGCGCTGTCTTTTTCGCACTTGGGCTAACCCTTACCACTAACAGTCACTCCCACTTCTCGGTCGATTCAGCACTGGCAAAGCGCTTCAAGGTTTATCGCCGATTGTTGGTTGAGTTTCGAACCTCTGTTTCTCGCCTTAGAACAATCTATTGGATTGCCTTCCTGCAAATTGCATCGCTTCACCTGCTCGCTTTCACTCACCATGTTCAGGATCTCTATTGGCTGCGAGGACTTACTTTTGGGGTCCTTTCCACCAGCAGTTACCTTTCCTACTACTATGAATTCTTCCGATGGCTCGAGAGCAGTATGGGACAGTGGTATTTTATTCTATTCAGCTATCCGGTGGCGGTTCTTCAATCCATCTGGCAAGCCGGGATGATTCCCCTGATTAATACTAAGTCGGGATATATTTTCACTGCTTTCTGGGGTTGGGGCTTTGCACTTGGTTCGCTCTTTTTGCTCCAACTCAGCTATCTTCCATTCTTCGAGGTTGCGATATGGGGAATCATCTTCATTCGGCGCCGTCACCTTTTCTTCCTCAAGAAGTCCTGGCATCCCAAATTGGAGAAGTGGTTTCCGGCATCCGATCCCCAATCTCAGCAGAATCCGAAAGAGGGAATCCTTAGCAAGTTCGTCTTCAGGCCATATGCCTACTTCATGTTCGCAGTAATTGCTCTTCACGGTGCTGTCTACTTGAAGAACTCCTACCTGACCCCGATCTCGGAAACTGGGTCTCTCTGGTACTCCACCGAAATTGACCGAAAACTGCTGACATTCGCATATTACCTTGGCCTATGGACGCCTGACGTCTTCAACGCCACTGACCTTCAGATGAGTAATCAGTGGGCTGTGATTTACCGTATCAGAACTGCCCCGGATGGCTCTGAAGAATTGGAACGAGTGCCCTATCAGGACGAGAATGGGGAACGATTAGGCATGCACCGCAGCGATCGATTCTACTTCGGCAACAGTGTCATTTGGCGGCGATACATGATTCAAAAAGACATGGCGACCGAACACCAACCGGGAAGGCCTGCACTGACCCTGCTTGCACAAGTCGTTGCCTATGACTATCGGAAAAACGACTTCGAAGGCGCCATGCGATATCGCATCAAATTTTTCCAGAATGAATCAACGAATTACAAGACTACAGATCCGTCCAAGTATGAGCCTCGCCAAGTTTACACCCTGAACCTTAACTACTCTCCTTAACACGCCCCCTGGGGAACGAGCGATTCCGATGGATCCACGGATTGAAGACATTACTACCAACCTCACTCTTAGTGATGATGGCATCTGGCGTCCAAATGAAACCGATATCGAGACTTCTCTATCCTACCCCGACGAAGGCAATGAGGCTTCGTTTGAGATAGAGGAAAGCTCCTTTTGGTTCAAACATCGCAACGAATGCATCGCTGCTTTGGTTGAGACTCATCCTCCCCAAGGACCGCTCTTCGACGTTGGCGGCGGAAACGGCTTTGTGTCGCTCGGGCTTACCAAGAAGGGAGTGGATTGCGTATTAGTCGAACCAGGGCCTACGGGAGCACTCCAGGGAAAAGCCCGCGGACTAAACGATGTAATCTGCTCCACCATTGAGGACGCCGGATTCAATTCTCATTCTATTCCTGCAATCGGGCTCTTTGATGTTCTGGAACACATCGAGAAGGACGAAGCATTTCTCTCATTCTTGCGCACCAAACTCATTAAGGGAGGATCGCTTTATCTCACAGTTCCAGCTCATCGAATTCTGTGGTCCGTGGAAGATGATCATGGTGGGCATTTCCATCGATACAGTCTTTCACAACTACGGAAGCGCTTAACCTCAGCCGGCTTCAAGGTTGAATTCTCCTCCTATTTCTTTTCGGCTCTTCCGATCCCCATCTTTCTTTTCCGCACCCTTCCAAGTTATTTAGGTCTTTTCAAGAGCTCCGATTTTTCTCGAGTTTCGTCAGAACACAGTCAAAAAACTGGCCTGCTGGGTGGCATTATCAATTCGAGCCTCTCCTCGGAAAAACGATCTCTCCTTAACAAGAGACCCATCTCCTTTGGAGCAAGTATCATCCTCGCAGCCACATCCTAAACCTAAGCATCTTGTTGACGATCTTGAGGGAAAATTGTTTCTTCTCCATAAGTGCAGGTAACAATCAAATGAGGGACCGCCTCAAATCTTCTCAATGACCGAGAGCTCGCCTATTTTCGCCAGAGACATCTACGAGTTGGACGACTTCGATAGTGTCTTAAATGATGCGGAAAGGATTCAATCAATCTCTGACCAGATTCGTGACGGCGACGTCTACGTTTTGAAGTCTCTGTTTTCCAAGGAGCTGGTTTCCCGGTTAAAAAGCTACCTAAAGTCAGTCGGTAGCGGCTCACTCCCTAACTACCACCCGATTGAAGAGGGGTGCCCCAATTTTCACCGGATCAATCAGTGGGATGAGAGAGCCTACGTTAAAGGATGCTTCCACCAGTTCGTGTTCTTCCCCTGGAATCAGGATTTGTTTGAACTCTTCCGCTTGGCACAGCCAGGCTTTATGCTGAAAAATCTGATCAATGGAATTCCCGCTGACAAGTTCTATGGCCGGGAACCCGAAGATGGCTGTACCGCAAGGATCGCTTTCCAGTTCTATCCATCCGGAATGGGTGCCCTCAACCGACATATCGACCCGGTTGATCACCATCAAATGACAGTTCCCATCATGATTATGTCGAAGCGGGGCAAAGACTTTCAGACGGGTGGCAATTTCGTTGAACGTGAGTCGGGCGAACGAATTTACCTCGACGAAGTTTGCGATGAAGGAGATGTCGTCTACTTCAATGCTCACATGCCACATGGTGTAGAACTCATTGACGAAGGCAGTAAGGTTCCCTGGATTGATTTCTGTGGTCGCTGGATGATGTTGTTTGCCACCAACAAGCTGGCGGACAACAAATCAGTAGCCGACGCCCTCGAAGTTTAGGTCCAGTTTCCTTCTTTATGAGTTCTCCATCTCCACTCCTTACCATCGCTTCACCTGTCTACAGGGCGGAAGGAATCGTCGAGGAATTGGTGGATCGTATTATCAGTGAGGTCAGTCGGGTTACAGAAGACTTTGAAATCATTCTCGTCGAAGATGGCAGCCCCGATGATTCGTGGGATGCCATTTCGAAATGCTGCAAAAACGACTCACGGGTGAAGGGTATTCGGTTGAGCCGCAATTTCGGTCAGCATTTTGCCATTTCCGCAGCCCTGGAAGCCGCAAGAGGAGACTATTTCGTTCTGATGGATTGCGATCTCCAGCATAACCCTCGCGATATCCCCCGTCTTCTCGAGGAGTGTCAAAACGGGTTCGACGTCGTCTACGGAAAACAGAAGACCAGGGAGCATGCCTGGCTCAAGAACGTCTTATCAAAAGGTTTCTATTTCCTGCTTTCACTTATCAGTGATCATCGCATGGATCCTAACATCGGCAGTTATTCTGTGCTTAGCCGCGATGTCGTCGATGCCTATTTGAAGTGCAATGATTACCGGAGAGCTTATCTCCCGACGCTGCAATGGATTGGATTTCGCCAGACAAGCATCCCAGTTGATCACGACGAACGATACGAGGGCAAGAGTTCTTACTCCTTCGGCAAGCTGTTGAAGCATGCCTTAAATATAACTGTCTCTTACTCCGATAAACTGCTCTACATCACGATCTACTCAGGCCTGATCACCTCACTGCTGGCATTTATCGCTGCGCTTGCGATTGTGATTCGCTACTTCGTCCATGATACAATGGAAGGGTGGTCATCTACGATGGTCGCGATTGTCTTCTTCTCAGGACTAATTCTGACCGCTCAAGGCATCACAGGGATTTATATCTCGAAAATCTTTGAGCAATCCAAGGATCGCCCAAGGTATCTCGTTCAGAAGAAACTCAACTTCGACTAGGCTTATCATCAATAATCCAAATAGCTGGGAGAAGCTTGGGAGAATCCTCGCACCAGACCCGGAAAGCTCGTGGATGGCGACACACACTGGCCCATCCTTTGCACTAGCAACTTCTCAACCTGCCAAGTTTGACCTGTACATCACTGGCAGGGATATCAACAACCGCTCACTGATCGGCAAGGCAACTCTGGATCTCGAGGCGGAAACGTTGGTAGGGAATGTTTGCGATGCCCCGGCGTTCTCCGTCGGAGAGTTGGGAACGTTTGATGAAAACGGTGTGTCTTATCCGTGGATCGTAGATTCCGGAGACAGCCTGTATATGTACTACGTGGGCTGGATGCCAACGGTTCTCACTCCGTTTCAGAACCATACGGGCCTGGCATCAACTGCCTCCGGTCAGGACAACTGGACTCGCGTGTCGCGCGCGCCTATCCTTGAACGAACTAACGCTGAGCCATTTTCATCGGGCTCCTGCTGCGTTATCAAAGAGGGTGATCTGTGGCGCATGTATTACACATCATTTGAACGCTGGGGTAGCGGCCCTGATGATCACAAACACTACTACGTCATCAAATACGCCGAGAGCCCAGACGGGGTCAACTGGAAGCGGGAGGGAAGAGTCTGTATTGCCCCCATCGATGACTCTGAATATGCCATAGGAAAGCCAAGTGTGATTTTTCAAGATGGCCTCTATCACATGTGGTTCGTTCATCGGGGCCCCCGCTATCGAATCGGCTACGCATATTCGAAAGATGGCCTCGAATGGACCCGCAGAGATGATCTTTCAGGGATCTCGGTGTCTGATACTGGATGGGATTCTGAGGAGGTCTGTTATCCTCACGTGTTCACTGTGAAAGACCGTGCCTACATGCTCTACTGTGGTAACAACTACGGCCAAGCCGGCCTTGGACTGGCACGGCTCCAACTCTCCTGATTCAACTGTTCTCAATGGAAGACAACGAAAGAGAGTCCCTGATTCAGCGGTACTCCGATCGACTCAAGGAGTTCGGTTACTCTCCGAAAACACTGGGTTGGCCGAAAGACCGCCATAGACTCCGTTATCGGATCCTTCTTGAGCAATGGGATCTCACCGGCAAATCGATCCTCGATTTCGGATGCGGTTTTGGCGACATGTATCAGGAAATACTGAAACAGGAAATTGATGCGCGTTACACCGGAATCGACCTTAACCAAGACCTGATTGCTGAAGGAAAACGGGTCTATCCTCAGGCAAGGCTGATGTCGGGCGACTTCCTTTCCGATGGATTACCCGAGACTTTTGATTTCGTATTTTCATCAGGCGTTCACAACCTAAAGCTTCACGATAACAAACGCTTCATCGAGGACTCGTTCCAGTTTTTCGATTCGCACAGCACTCAGGGATTTGCGATCAATTTCCTCTCAAACAAGGTAAGCTACGAACTCGAATCCACTTTCCACTCAGATCCAGCTGACATACTTAATCTGGCATATCGCTACTCAAACCGCGTTACCCTTCGAAATGACTACATGCCTTTCGAGTTTTCGGTTTTCGTTGATAAGCGCAACGACTTCGACTCCGACTTAGCTGTCTATCCCGAGTTTACCTCCTCGATAAAATGAGCAATAAGCCGCACACTGTCCCGCTGTTCGACAGCTTGACCCACCCTATGCATGACGGCTCATGGCTCAAGAGTGGTAACTCATCCAACACGTTCGAGCATCTCATCGAGGAAATGAATGCCGCCGGAGTGAAAGATGCCATCTGCACGGGGCTTGGTGACGCGACTTGTGGTTACTCAGTTGAACGGTATGCCGATGAAGTGAGGTCAGCATCCGAACATCTACACCCTCTCGCTTTTCTGGATTTCAATAAATTCGAGAGCTTGTCCGCTCTAACAGTTTTCCTTGATAGGGTTTCCCAACTGGGATACACCGGTGTAAAGATCCACCCCCGCTTGTCTGGCATCACTTTCTCACACGATTGGTTGCCAAGCGCGATCGCAGAAGCAAACCGACGGAATCTTACTGTATTTCTCTGCACTTACCTTGGCTCTGGCAGCCAACTAACCCTTCGAGATCTTGCAATAGCTTTAGATAGCGTAGAATCGCCCAGGGTAGTTCTACTGCACGGTGGCGGTGTCAAACTGCTCGAAGCTTCCGAACTTGTCAGGAACAATCCGTCTGTGTTGCTAGACCTCTCCTTCACCCTTTGTAAATACCCTGGCAGCTCAATAGATGCCGATATTCAGTTTCTCTTTTCGCACTTTGACCGGAGAATTTGTATCGGGTCGGATTCGCCTGAGTTTTCGCTTCAGCAATTTCGGACCAGGTTTGAACACTTCGCAGAAGGCCTTCCCATCGATAAGGTGCAAAACATTGGCCACCGCAATCTTTCGAGATTTCTATCTTTTGAGGCACCCTAGGGCTTTTCAATCAAACGCCTGACAAAATCCAAGGCCTCCCGTTCTTCTGCACTCTCAGGCGCTGGCTTCAGCCTTCCAGCACCGTCCGCGAGACCAATCAAATAAGACGGGTCGTTGGCGTTGTCGACTACAACGGCTCCGTCCTTACCCAGAACGCCGCCAGCCACAATTTCGATTCCACGTATCTCGGCTTTCCCCATCATCCGATCGACCAGGTAGTCAGCTTCGAACAAGCTCAGTATTAATCCAGAGACGCCTGCCCGATTATCCACCCGGAAAACCGGGAACCCACGCTCTCTCGCCTTCAAAACTCCACCGCTGCTGATTGTCCCAATTCCCATGTCGTAAAGGCTGACACCGGAACCAAGTTTCTCCACTGTCTCCGAATTGATACAGGGCCGTTTCACTGCTCCACCAATGGCTACATCAACCTCGCCCCAGTCAAAGCCCTCTTCAACCGACTCCAGCCTTCCTCCTCCGGAGGAAATCAACGAAATCGCTTCAATTTGATTATTCAGTTCGTTCGCTTCATCATAAAGAAAAACATCTGCTCCAGTCTCATGAAGCCCAATGGCGATTTTTCGTGCCAGCTGACCATTCCCGATCAGGACAGTCTTCTTGCCAAGCAAACCATTCTCAACTCTATCGATAAAATGAACCGCAGCTGAGGACCATAAGCTTTCATCGCTGTAGAAGAACAATTTTGAATTCCGTATTCGATCACGGGCTATTCGAATCAATTTGGATGAACTCGAGAACTTATGGTCGGAGTCCATGACAATTGCATCAAAGACTCCATCTGAATGCTCCAGCACATACTCAAGCACCTCTTCGCTCCCCAGCTCAACAAAGGCAAGGACGTTGGAAAGGCTCTCACGAACAGCTGGAACCAGAGTATCAATATCTTCCTCGCAAGGGAACTGAGTCACGACGAGCACGGAGCTTTTGTTAGTTGCTCCGACAAGCGCCTCAACATCTCGGAGCCGGTCAGCCAGCAAGTCCTTTAAACCATCCGTCAGCATCACTTTACTTTTCGATGATAAAACTTCGGAGAAAAAATTTCCACTTTAGCGTGATCTCTCAGCTGCAAGGCAATTGACTTAATCAGTTCCTCGGAGGGATCCATCTTATTGACCTTAGATACTTCCAGGATGAGTTGCTCAATATCGACTCCGAACTCAGACGCACACTGTTGAACAAGTTTGAGATAGGCATCGTGGAATAGCGCATACCCGAACAGCAGCTCAGCACCATCCGCTCCTTTCAGACGCTGCCCTTTTGAGGAGACAAATTCCTCACCGATCTTCGATACCGTCATCGGGTCGATTTCCAGGTCAAATCCGGCCCTGGAGAGAACCACCAAAATTGACTCAGTCTGCGTATTACCCGCACCTCTGCCGATCCCGAGCAGGGTCGCATCAACGATTCCAGCACCCGCCTCAACCGCAGCAAGCGCGTTTGCATTTGCCATTAAAAGATTGTTGTGACCGTGAAAGCCGATCGTAGCTTCGACAGACTCCACGAGAAGCTCAGTGTAGCGGGAGACTTCTTTTGGCAACATCCCTCCCGCACTGTCCACGAGGTAGATCATCTGCGCTCCTCGCTTGACCATCTCAGCAGAACTCCGGCAAATCTCATACGGGCTCACCGCATATGATTTCATAAAGTTATAGGCAACCTCCAAGCCTAACTCTCTCGCATATTCGACATAGTCGAAGGCCTCGGCATACTCAGTCGCATTGGTGCCCACTCTAACGAAATCCCCTCCGTTTTCCTTGAAGGCTTTTAGGTCATCTCGATTGCCGATTCCCGGGATGAAAAACGCGCCAATTTTTGAGTCCCCTTTCACTGCCACAGACGTCAGCACACACTCTTCATCAGAAATCGCTGAGGGAGATTTACTTCGAGAAGCCCCGAGACCAAGTCCATGGCCAATTTCCAGATATGGAATACCGGAAGCAGCTAACCCGCCAACAATACTCTCAACGTCATGCTTAGACCATTGGAAGTCTACCACGTAACTTCCATCTCGGATTGTGCAATCGAGCAACCAGGGAGTTGGCGAAGGGTCATTCATAGAGTTTCTCCGGCGAGGCAACCTTAAGTGTATTCGATTTGAAGTGCCTCCAGAGCGTTTTTAATATTGTTTTGAGCCTCTTCGATAGATTCCCCTACCCCGATAATGTGCCCGGGGCGGCTTCTTCCGTCTATAATTTCGCCCACCTTCTGCCCTGGCTCCCGATCAAGGTGAAAGTCGACGATTCCTTCAGTATCGAAAACCTTATCAACTCCCGCAACAGAATCAATTTCTCGATCAGGAAGCATGATGAACTTTAAGATCCCAGCCTTCGACGGCTCAATATCAACCGGTCCCTCGATTCCAAAAGCGGCCTTAAGGAGCCATTCAGCGCAATCGAATCCCGTGATTGCCGGCATCAGGTGAGTGATTACGTTGCTGCCACAACCACGAACAGCGAACTCAATCAAACCGATCCCATCTTCCTTCATCACAAACTCAACATGGAGAATTCCAGTTTTCACCGAGTAGCCGGATGCGATCTTTTCGACGAGGTCCACAATCATTTTTCCCTCAGCATCGCTGAATCGTCCTGGATAATTCAACTGAAGGTCAAAGCGATACGGCAATGGTGATTTCAATTTGTCACAAAACCCCAGCAGGTGAACTTTGCCATCTACCACCAACGCTTCGGCGGATCCTTCCCTCCCCTGCATAAATTCCTCCAGAAGCAGAGCCCCGCTGCGTGAAGCCTCGAAACTCGCAGGCAACCTCTCTTTGAGTTCCTCAAGTGAATCAACGAAGAACACTCCCCTGGAGGAACAATTATCCGTTGGCTTAACGATGCATGGAAATCCGATCGAAGAGGCCTTCTTTTCAAGATCGTCAAAATTGGTGATCTCGCAGAATTGCGGGATTGGAATGCCCTGGGATTGGGCAACCCGTCTCATCAAATGCTTGTCCGTGGCGGCCTCAGCGAGCTCCATGCTATGGAAACTCAGGCCCAGTTTCTCAGCTACCACCGCCGCGGTTGAAACCCCTATATCAGCCGCCGTAAAAATGGCATCGACTTGGCAACGCTTCGCAAACTCAATAGTCCCATCAATATCTCGAAGATCGATTGCCTCAAAATAACTGGCCCAACTCCTGCCAACGGCATCCTCTGACCAGTCCGTTGCAAAAACCTCCAGCCCCAGTTCCCGCGCTTTCTTCAGATACGGGACCTGCCAGAGCCCGGCCCCAAGAATTAGAATTCGTTTCCCTTCGATGTCTACGGCCATGGGCTTGCCCTCTAAACCTCAAAAGATAATACCCCGTCTATGACTCTATCCTGCTCTTCGTCAGATAGATTGTAGAACAGTGGAATCCTAACAATTCTGTCGCTGACAGTCTCCGCCACTGGACATTGCCCTGGACGCCCACCCAGTTTCACCCCGTAAGGAGACGCGTGCAGGGGAAGGTAATGAAATACAACGTCAACACTGCGAGCCCTCATGTGTTCAATGAAGGCAGCTCGAGATAACAGATCAGGCATCATCAGGTAAAAGAGGTGATGAGTCTGCTCGCAATGATCCGGGATAAAAGGCAGTTTCACCCCGTTTCGATTCGACCAGTCCTTTAACCGTTCGGCGTAACAGGTCCACAACTCTCTCCGTCGCAAACCAATCATCTCCCTGCATTCTAGCTGCCGAAATAGGATCGAGGCAAGGATGTCAGACATCACATAACTGGAACCAAGATCTACCCAGGAATACTTGTCAATCTGCCCCCTGAAGAACTGGCTGCGATTGGTGCCCTTCTCACGAATAATTTCGGCACGTTCCGAGTATACGGCATCGTTTATCAAGAGGGCTCCCCCTTCCCCTGAAGAAAAGTTTTTCGTCTCGTGAAAACTCTGTGTCGCCATGACGCCAAAGGACCCCAACCATCTGCCTTTGTATTTCCCAAAGAGCCCATGAGCATTGTCCTCCACGACAGCGATTCCATTTTGATTGGAGATCTCATTAATTGCGTCCATCTCGCATCCCACGCCAGCATAGTGAACCGGGACAACTGCTTTAGTGCTAGGACTGACCAAGTCCTTCAAAGCATTCTCATCCAGATTCATCGTATCAGCGCGCACATCGCAGAATTTTACAGCAGCCCCTCTCAAGGCAAAAGCGTTCGCTGTTGAGACAAACGTGTAGGATGGAACGATCACCTCATCGCCCGGACCGACGTCTAAGAGAATGGCTGCCATCTCAAGAGCATGAGTGCAGGAAGTCGTCAACAAAGCCTGCTCAACCCCCAACACAGTGCCCAGGATTTCCTCACACTGTTCCGTCCATGGACCTGCTCCCGAACAATGCCCTCCCCCTAAGGATGATCGCAAATTCTCCACATCGCCCTCGACGCGAGGATGGCGATTAAATGGTATTGGGTCTTCTGACATTTCTCTAAATTCAGCCATCTTTCGATGAAAGCACTCATGGGTGCGTACGGTTCATCGGCTAACCATGAAGACTCCCGCGATCACCAGGGCATAACCCACATAGCCACTGATCGTTATTTGCTCTCGAAAAACGACTCCCGCAACCAGACCACTCAATACAATAACCAATCCAATTTGAATTGGATAGGCCAATGAGAGTTTCTGCGAGGCCAGAATTAGCAGCCACAAGAGCGTGCTGAATCCAAACAACCCAAGACCAACATAAAACAGTGGGTCCGCGAAAAGCCTGAATACCTGTCTCAGAAGTCCTCCGATCGATCCTTCCCACTGAAGTCGCCCTTGAAGAACATGACGAAAAACCGCCATGGATGCCGTTGCCGTCGTCGCGCAAATGAGGATTGCCAGAAATGCCTTCGCTGTCACTGCTGATTTTTCTCTAGAAACTTCGAAACTTTCAAACTCGAACTGGATTAATTCCGAGCCTGCTGCAAAAGCTAGAACTTTCGACCTCTGAATTCAAGAACAGCCTCAAGCCCATTGAATTGAGGCTGCTGAAACGAAAACTTGATCTTTTTCTCGAGAAAGTGAAGATCTCCGGATCTATGGCGGCCACCGACTGACTCGATACTTAGCGCGGCATGTTGGCGCGCCCTGAGCCTCTATCACATGAAATCTCCTCAAATTTGGCCGAAATGGATACTTTGGTGCCTTGGCCTGCTCGCTTTGATCCAAATTGTGGTGCTCACCACATCCCCGATCAAGGACGGCGACATCTGGTGGCAGATGGCCTACGGGAAATTTGCGCTGGAGAACAAGACACTGGTGGCGGATCACACAGCATTCACCTGGAGTCCATCTGACGGGAGCCTGATTTACTGCAGTTGGTTTGCTCAAATTCTGTTTTATCTGCTCTACTCACTGGGCGGACTCCCCTTGATGTTTATCTTCAAGTACTTGGTTGGTCTGATCTTCGTAGGGCTCTCGTTGCATATTGCCCACTTGACCGGAAAACTGAAACATCCACTGGTTTGGGCAGTCCTGGTAACAGGGCTCGCGATGGCCAACCACTCCGGCGTCGTGCTCAAACCCGAAGCCTTTTCCTTCATAGGAGTTACTTTATGCTCCTACATCTGGGCGAGGCTCAGACTTACAGAGAACCAGAACTCTCGCCTCCCCTATTTTCTACCCCTGATCATGCTGGTTTGGGTGAATAGTCATGGTGGCGTAATTTTCGGTCTAGCTCTCATCGTTTTCATCTGGCTCGGAGAGGAGATGAATGCGCTCTTCAATCAAGATGAAATGCTGCCACTCGGTACACGGCGGCATTTGTTCATCGCTACGATCCTGAGTGGTATCGCAATGCTTGCTACGCCCTATGGAACAAGCTACCCGCTCTACCTGATCAAGGATATCGTCAATACGAGCATGGATAACCTGAAAACGGTATCCGACTATCAAACCGCATTCTCAAGCCAGGGGAACCTTTTGCACCTCCCCTCCTTTCTCATCGCAGGCGTCATTCTTCTTCTTACCTTTGCCTTTTTTAATCGATCCAAGAAGCGATTCAACTGGTTCATCATCATCGGCAACATCGCTTTCGCATGCCTGTATTGCTACATCCTCAGGACTACTTACTTCTGGGCGCCGGTCTTCGTCTTCAGTTGTTATTACCTTCTCGACGACAACTCAAAGCTAACCTCTCCAAAGTCTGCTGCCGTAAGGACCTCGATGATTGTGGTCTATGCGGCGCTTACTCTTTCGATCAGTTCTGTAATCTTTCATGAAAAGACCTCACGGCCAGTCCTCAATCGATGGTTTGGCTACGGCATGTCGATGACAAACCCGGTCGAGGAAGCCCACTACATTCGAGACAACCTCTCCACGATGAAACTGGGCAACGATTACGACTCCGGTGCTTACCTGCTGTGGACGCTCTATCCCGATCAGAAACACATGATCGATCCTCGATACTTTCCTTTTAAGGCGTGGTATGCCGAATACTACAACGCTCTCAAAGGCCACAATACGCAGCAGTTCGTCAACAAGATGAACTGCGACATTTGGTGTATTGGTTTTCTCCATCGCGAAGCGGTCGACTGGTTCCAGAAAAGCCCGGACTGGAAACCCCTCTTCTACGGAGCCCGCGCGGTCGTTTTCGGGCGGAGGGATCTCTACTTTGAAGACACCGGTAGCCTTGGCGGAGAAGAACTGGACGACATACGCATCCTGGGGCGGGCCCTGCACGTGCTGACCTTTGCGATCAATATCAACGACTGGGAAACCGCGACCCGGATTTATCGAGGCGCGAAGAAAAACTTCCCTGACAACATTGCCGTCAATGATGCCCGCCGGGTCCTTGAGGGCATCTACGCCTATAACACCCGAGACTACGAGCAAGCTGCCAGCCTGCTGAAGAAACCCGATGAGGGAGAGTCCGTTTTCCGTAGCGATGGTATTCTGCTCAACTCCTACCTGCACCTGACAGCCCGGAAATGGCGTGAAAACAAGGACGATGAAGCATTCGCCTACGCCCAGGCTGCCATCTTGACGGCAAAAAATGACCTGATCGCGCACTTCAACTACGGAGTCATGGGCGCCTACCTGACCTCGTCAGGCAAACAGGTCCAGCTCGCTGAAGGAGTCCCGAACTGGAAGGAATCGCTTCAATTCTTTCTCAACAACTACCAGAAAGTGGACAATGTCCCCGGCCAAACGGCCGAGGTAGCCCGCAATATGTTGAGCAGCGCCATCAAGGGCCGCCCGCCTATGATGGAGCCCGGCAAGCCAGCCGAAGACAAGATCGAGTTCTACAAGGAACTTCTCTCAGACATTCGCAGCGAACCCTGACAGTATAACGCTATGTCAGACCAACCCAACGGCCATTCCCCGGATCCCGAGAGCGAATCCATGCGCTACGGAATGCTTGGCGATGATCAGGCGACCTCCAAAGAAAAGCTGGAAAAATACACCGGCATTGTTGACTGGAGCTATCTCGAACCACACTACAAGAACGAGGCACTAGTCTTCGTTGACCTCTCTCTCTCAATCACTGAAGTGGGAGAGGCATTCGCCACCGACGATGCTGACAAAGTCACCAAGTGGAGGTCCTCAGGTGATATCCTCACCCCTTCGGCTCCCCATGCGTTCTACTGGGAGGAAAGCAAAGCGAAATTCCGCGCTCTCGTCGTCTCTCCCTTCGTCCTGATCCAGCCGGTTGAGGAAGCTGATCCGGAGGGATAGACGGCCTTACTTCACCATTGGCTTTCCGGCATCGGACCAGGCATTGCTGCCGCCGCTGAAGTGATACAACTCAGCGAAAGGCAACGCTTCGAATATCGGCTCCGCCTGACCACTTCGATTTCCGCTTCGGCAATGAAATGCCGTTGGAGCACCGGTATCAATTCCGGCAATCGCTTCAGCAAAACCTGCGTCCTGGAAATCAATATTGATGGCCCCTTCGATATGGCCTTCTGCGAATTCCGGCGGCGTCCGAATATCGATCACCACCAGCCCTGGCTTGGCCTGCAACATCTCAGCTAGTTCATCGGCTTGGATTTCCGTGGCTTCAGAACCAGCGGCAGCTTCAGATTCGGCGTCTCCCGGACTGGTCTCATTACCCGTCTTTTCCTGGCATCCAACCAGGCCAAGAGCCAACACACAGACAAAAATCCAGTTTTTCATTGATAACCTGATTCGTAATTTAGCGATTGTAGGAAATCTGAACTCCGATTTCCGAGAATGATTTCTTCAAAGCCTGATCAATTTCCTCTCCCTTTCTCCCCTTGAGCAAGCCCGGCAACGCCTTCTTCTGCACGTATCCTACCAGGTCAAGGGTGCCACCCGTCAAAGCATTTGAAATCACATCGGGCATCACCAGCTCTTCCGGAGGCACCGGCGCTTCAGGCGGGGCGCCTACTTCCGCTCGCTTCGCTTCCGGCACTCCCTGCTTTGCCTGTGCGTTGTATTTCCGAACCCGGGAATTGTAGCCATCCGCTTCTTTGCGAAACTGATCGAGCGCGGCATTGAAGCGCTTGACTTCTTCATTGTAGGCGAGTCGCTTCACTTCAAATTTCTCCACCTCATCCTCGAGGTGCTTGGTCATTTCCATCGCGTCGTCAACCAGCTGGAAGTAGGCCCCCACCGGCGCACCGTGTCGCTCCCGCTCATCAAGGTGGACAAAGAAATAGAGCAGCAGCATCGAATCTCGATATTCCTGGATCGTTCCTCCCCACGTATCCAGTGCCACGCCAGCCAAGACCCCGCTCTCCTGTTCCGCCTCTCCTGACATCATGCGATTAAACCGCTCCACTCTCATGATCTCTGAAGGCCGGCGCATTCCCCTGACCTGTCCCTCGTTGACTCCATACTGCCCGGCGAGCCGTTCAAGAAGACCACGCTCGGAATTGCGAAACTCAAATCGACCGTTTTGATAGGGTATTGCCGCCACATACTCCGACATGCCCTCAGCGAACCAGGTCGGCAGCAAGGGCAACCAATCGTGCATCACCTGGTGAACAATTTCGTGAATGAGGGTAGTCGTGTCAGAACTCTTTCGCAGTGTCAGTCGACTACCCAGCTTCCTCGCGCCGAGAGAAGAATAAGGAACGAGAAGCTCGCGATCTGCTGTGACATACAAACCGGCAATCCGCTGCCCGGGCAGTACCGGCATCTTCCCCCTGACAACTTCATCAAAGGCACGGTCCGAGAGAAACTTCCCACGATAATGTGTCTGCCCCTGCGGAGGGTTGAGTGAGATCGACTCAGGCAGGATCCCACGCAAAGCGTAATAGGTCCCCTCGTAGACTAAAGCGGCCTCTGCGATGAAGCCTTTCGACACACTCTGCTCGCTGTGAAACTCAAAGTGAGGAGTTTGATAAACCTCAGGCCCGCCAATCACATTGATTTCTTTAGGCGCACCGGTCTCCTCAGGAAACGGTGCGTAGGAAAACGCCCTGCCCTGTTCCGCCAAGCCCTCGACGTAGGCAATATCCGCCTCGCTCAAACGCTCGATCGGCACTCTTGCCTCGCGTCCGTTTTTCAGCTTTAGCACGACCTCCTCGTCGCTGGCGCTGACGAATTCGGCTGAAATCGCGACTCCATTGTTGCTCGTCCAGAGACGCAGATCACCGGCACAGAGCGTATCTCTCCCGCCGAACACAAGCAGGAGGGACAGAGCAGCGATAGCCGGCAGCACTTCCTTCATTGCCCAACATCCTGCCTCAATTGGTTCGCCCAGGTCGAGCCAATTCAAGTCACTAAAACCCGCCGACGGTTTCGAAAGTGAACCCTTTGAGATATCGAGTTTCCGGAAGTGTCGCGATCACAGGGTGATCTCGACGCTGAGTGTGGGAATCAATCACTCGCAGCGTTCGCTTGGCATCGACAGAGGCGTCGCAGATGACATCGAAGAACTCCTTCTCGCTGACATGATGGCTGCAGCAATAGGTCGAGAGAATACCGTCGCGATTGAGCAATTTCAGAGCTCTCAGGTGAATCTCCTTGTAACCGCGCATGGCACCGCTGACACCTTTGCGATTCTTCGTAAAAGAGGGCGGGTCCAGGATGACCAGATCAAATTTCTTTTCGGCCGTTTCGGCCTCCTTGAGGAAATCGAACACATTGGCTTCAACCGCCTCCACCGAGAGACCATTTTTCTCGGCATTCGCTTCAGTCGCCGCCACGGCCCCGGCACTGATGTCTACCGCAACCACCGACTCCGCCCCGCCCTTCGCTGCGTGCAGGGCAAATCCACCCTGGTTGCAGAAACAGTCGAGCACGGCTTTGCCTTTCGAAAGTCGTCCCACCGCCGCGTAGTTGTCGAGCTGGTCGAGAAAGATCCCAGTCTTCTGGCCTTCCAGCAGATCAATCGTCTGGCGAATGCCGTTGACCTCAATCTCGAAAGGTTCTGCCTTGTCACCGGCAAGGACACCCGTGACGATTTCCAGCCCCTCTGCCTTCCTGACGGCCGAATCATTGCGCTCGACCACGACAATTTCGCCAAACACGCTTTGCAGGGCCTCGACGATCAGGTCTTTTCGCTGATCCATCGCCAGGGTCAGGGTCTGGAGGACAAAGTGCTGACCGTAACGGTCCACCACAACCCCTGGCATGCCGTCCGCTTCGCTCCAGACGAGCCGGTAAATTTGCTCGGCAAATCCCATCTTTTCGCGCAGCCCAAGCGCCCGCTCAATTCGGCGCTGGAAAAACGCGGCATCAAGCTCCTGCTTCCGGCGGGAAATGCGCCGCGCCACGATCTGCGAAGTCGGATTGTAGATCGCCGTTCCGAGCGGGCGATCCTTGAAATCTTTCAGCGACACCACATCACCAGCCTGCGGATTGCCGAAGGCTTTCTGCACCTCGCTGGCGTATACCCAGTCGTGGCCATGGAAAATGCGGGATCTGGGCTTGATAACGAGACCGGGCATGGCGCGATCTTCGCCCAGATTGCCGCCTCCGTCAAAGACTCGCCCCCAGTGCCCTTTCGAACGATAATCTAACGCGAATGGTCGAAGTTTTTGCCCAAATACCCGAAATAGCCATGAATTCGGCCAAATCGCGTACCCTGACCCTCGGCCTCCCATGGAGATATTGATTCAAGCATGTTAAGCATTGCCACCAAACGCTTATGGCTTCCTGTCGTCCTCCTGCTCTCGACCGGCGCTCACGCCATCGAGCTGGAGAACCATCCCGGGAAAGCTATCTACCAGAAACTCTGCGCTGAATGCCACGCCGACGACGGTCAGGGCGTGGAGGACCTGGCCGACGATCCTTTGGTCGGCAGTCGCACCCTGGAGTCCCTCGCCGGGCGCATCGAACGGACCATGCCGGAGGATGAAGAGGATCTCTGCGTCGGCGAAGACGCCAAAATCGTCGCGGAATACATCTACCACGCCTTTTACTCTGAAGAAGCTCGCGCGAGGAACACCCCGGCGCGCATCGATGTCACCCGCCTCACAGAGCCGCAGTATCGCAATTCTGTCGCTGATCTCGTCCAGACCTTCCGCGCCACGCTCAACTATCCTGAAGACAGGGGCCTCAAGGCTACCTACTTCGGCGGCTACAAGTTCAACGAGCGCAAAGAGCAGAAAGACCAGAAGAAGAGCGATCGCTATGACCGTAATGATCCGTTCGTTAAAGTCGATTTCGGAACCGGTATTCCCTCTCATCCTGAGGCGAAAGAATTCAACAGCGAGCAATTCTCGGTTCGCTGGGAGGGCACCATCCTCCCCGAAGAGACGGGCGTATACGAATTCGTCGTCCGCACCCGAAATGGTGCCACCCTCTGGGTGAACGAAAAGCGCAGTGACGATCTCAGCGAAAAGACCATCGACGGCTGGGTCGCCCCGAACAATGAGGTGCGCGACGAGACGGGCAAGATCTTCCTGATTGGAGGCCGTCCTTATCCCATTCGTCTCGAGTTTTTCACCTACAAGGAAGAGAAAGCTTCCGTCGAACTGCTCTGGAAGCCGCCGCATGGCATCCTCCACACCATTCCAAAATCCCACCTTTCGCCGACATGGTCCCACGAGTCCCTGATCGTCGATGTCCCGTTTCCTGCCGATGATCGAAGTGTCGGCTACGAGCGCGGCACCATGGTCTCCCGCGCTTGGTATGACGCCGTCACCGCCGGAGCTGTCCAGTCGGCCGACTACATCGTCAGCCACATTGACGAACTTGCCCGAATCCAACGAGATGATCCCAAGCGCGCCGAGAAAATTCGCACCTTCTCCGGCCAGTTTGTCGACCGCGCCTTCCGTCGTCCGCTGACGCCCGAGGAAAAAGCAATCTTCGTAGCCCCGCACTTCGAAGGAGTGGAAACCGCCGAGCAGGGATTGCGTCGCCTCGTTCTTTTTACCCTGACGGCACCGCGCTTCCTCTATCCCAACTGGCGCCAGAACGAGACACCCGACGAGTGGGACGTCGCCGCCAACCTCGCTCTGACTCTTTGGGACTCCCTGCCCGATCATCAGCTGCTCGGCCAGGCCGCCAAAGGTCAGACAGCCAACCCCAATGTCGTCAAGAACACCGCCAACCGGATGGTGTGGGACTGGCGCACCAAGGCCAAGATCCGTGGCTTCTTTCATCACTGGCTGGAGCTCGAACGCAGCGTCGACTTGTCCAAAGACGAGGCCGTGTATCCCGAGTTTAACGACGCCGTACTCGCCGATCTCAAGACCTCTCTCTTCCTCACCACCGACGAAGCCGTCTGGGGCAAGGATTCCAGTTATCGCGACCTCATGCTCGCGAACTACCTTTTCCTCAACGAACGTCTCAGCAAGCTCTACGGGCCCAAACCGGTCAAAGGCGGCTTCCAGAAAGTCACCCTGGATCCAAAGGTTCGCACCGGTGTCGTGACCCACCCGCTCCTGCTCTCTTCACTGGCCTATCACAACAATACCTCACCAATTCATCGCGGTGTGTTTCTGACCCGCAACATCGTCGGGATGACCTTGAAGTCGCCACCCATGGCCAATGAATTCAAAGAGGGAAAATTCAATCCCAACTTCACGATGCGCCAGAAGGTTACCGAGATGACCCGCGACAAAGCCTGCATGTCCTGCCATGTCACTATCAATCCGCTCGGCTTCAGCCTGGAGCACTATGACGGCATGGGGCGCTGGCGCACCAGGGACCAGAACAAGCCGGTCAACTCTGTCAGCAACTTCAAGACTGAAGAGGGAGAGACGATCAAGCTGACCGGTGCGCGCGATGTCGCTGAGTTTGCCGCCGATACACCATCCGCTCATCGCACTTTTATCGAGCAACTATTCCATCATCTCGCCAAGCAGCCCGTGCTTGCCTACGGGCCGGATACGATGGACACTCTCTACGCCGATTTCCAAAACAGCGGATTCAAGATTCCCGAACTCATCAAGCAGATTGCGATCACTTCCAGCCTGAACCCGAACCAGTCTTCCCCTTCCAAACAGCAAGTTGCTTCGACTGAACCCTGATCTTTTACCAGCATGAAATCATCCCGCCTCTCCCGCCGTAATTTCGTCCGTGACCTGGGTGTCTCGGCTGCTGCTCTTCCCTTCCTGACCGGTCTGCCCGGTCTCAACGCCGCAGCCGGAAACGGCAAGCAGCGTCTCATTTTCATGTTCTCCCCGAATGGAACGATTCCGCCGAACTTCTGGCCGGATAAGGAAGGTGCTGACTACGATCTCAAGCGCATCCTCAAGCCTCTTGCCCCCTACAAGGACCAGATGATGCCCATGCGCGGCATCAACAACAAGGTGGGAGGAGACGGCGACCGCCACATGCGCGGGATGAGCTGTCTGCTCACCGGTACTGAGTTGCTCCCCGGCAACATCCAGGGTGGATCGGAAACCCCGGCCGGCTGGGCCAGTGGCATTTCCATCGACCAGGAGCTCAAGAATTTCCTGCAGAGCCGCGAGGAAACGCGCACCCGATTCGGCTCACTCGAATTTGGTGTCGCCGTTCCCAATCGGGCCGATCCGTGGACTCGCATGAGCTACAAGGGCGCCAACCAACCCGTCGCCCCGATCGATGATCCCGAACAGATGCTGACCAAGCTCTACGGGCAGCAGAAGGACAAGGAAAGCCTCAGCAGCATCATCGACGTCGTCCGCGACGACATCACCCGGGTCTCCAAAAATCTCGGCGCCGAAGACCGCGCCCGTCTCGAGGAGCACCTCACCCTCGTTCGCGAGATGGAGGCTGAACTCCAACGCGAAGACGGTGACAACGAACTCGATCACCCGATTCCTGACATTGATCCCGACATCGAACTGGTCAACGACAACACGCCGCGGATCAGCCGCATGCAGATCGACCTGCTCGTCAATGCCATGGCGAATGACATGACCCGAATCGGAACTTTGCAATACATGCGTTCCGTTGGCCAGGCACGCATGAACTGGCTCGGCATCAAGGAAGGTCACCATGGCCTCTCCCACGAACCGGACACCAATAAAGAAGCCGCCGAGAAGCTCACCAAGATCAATGAGTGGTTTGCCGCGGAGCTGGCCTACCTCACCAAGCGCCTCGCCGAAACACCAGAGCCCGGTGCCAACGGCAGCATGCTGGACAATACCCTTATCGTCTGGCTCAACGAACTGGGTATCGGCAACAGGCACACCCTGACCGATATTCCTTTCGTCCTTATCGGGGGTAAGGCCCACGGGATTAAGACCGGACGCCACCTCAAGTTCCAGGACGCCACCCACAACCGCCTCTGGCTCACGATCGCCCAGTCAATGGGCCACGACATCCAGACATTTGGTAACGTAAACCTCTGCGAAGGCGGTGCGCTGAATCTTTCCTAACGATTCAGCCACCAGTAGCCGGCGTTCAGGTAGGTCGCATAGCCCACCCAGATCGCATAGGGGATCAGCAGCCTGCCGGCCAGCTTGTCGGCGCTGCGGATTCGGACAATCGCATAAGGAAGCAGGACGAGGAGTCCTGCGATAATCACCAATGCGATCCCCATGCGGTGCCATCCAAAGAAAACCGGCGACCAGGTCAGGTTGAGAACGAGCTGGGTGAAGTAGAGTCCAAGGACGCGACGCTTCTCATTCCCGGCGGGCACCCGGTGCCAGATCAGGGCCAGCGAAATGCCCATCATCGAGTAGAGAGCTGTCCAGACCGGACCAAACACAGCGTTGGGCGGCACTCCGGGAGGTTTCTCCAGAGCCTGATACCACCCCTTGATATTGGGCGTCGTCACGATGGCTCCAAGCCCTCCCAGGAGGTTGATCACCAGCACACAGATCAACACTTTCAGCCAAAACTTCATCGCAGCACGATACGACTTACCCCGGATCGCGGTCGAGCTTTCCCTGAACTTTTCAGATGAAGGATCGTCAGGCTCCGATACAATTCCAACAGATGACTCTCACTGAGTTAGGATGGAATGACGCTTTTGAGCGCGAGTTTGCCCCTTATGCTAAGAAGGGGTGGAAACCCGCGCGTCTCATTCGCGACAACAAGATCACCTACGGCGCCCTCCTCGAGGGCGGCGAGGAATACGAGGTTATCATGAGCGGCAAAGTCTACCACGATGCCGAATGCGATGCCGAGCTTCCCGCGGTGGGCGACTGGGTCGCCCTGGAAATCGGAACTGGCGACCTCGATACCGTCATCCGCGCCCGGCTATCCCGCCAGACCTGCTTTTCCCGTAAGACTCCCGGCAAGAGCACCGAGGAACAGGTCATGGCCGCCAATGTGGGCATTGTCTGCGTGGTCACGGATGCCGATACCGACTTCAACCTGCGCCGGATGGAGCGCTATTTCACCCTCATCGGCCGCAGTCGGGCCAAGGCCATTGTCATGGTCAACAAGTCTGACCTCTTCCCTGACGAGCAGAACGAGGAAGCTGCCGCCGCCATCCGCGAAATTGCCCCGGACGCAGAGGTTCTCATCACCAGTGCGGTCGACGGTCAGAACGTCACCGCGATCGAGCAGTATCTCGAGCCCGGAATTTCGATCACCTTCGTCGGCTCCAGTGGCGTCGGAAAATCTTCTCTCATCAATGCCCTGCTCGGCGAAGAGTGGCAGGACGAAGGCGAAGTGAATGAAGTCACCGGGAAGGGTCGTCACACCACCACCGCCCGCGAGCTCATCGTGCTGGAGCAAGGCGGCATTCTCATCGACAATCCCGGGATCCGGGAGGTCCAGATGTGGACTGATGAAACCACCCTGCGCGAGCGATTCGCCGACATCGAAGAACTCGCCGCCCAGTGCCAGTTTCACGACTGCAAGCACGGCTCTGACAAAGGCTGCGCTATTCGGGCCGCCGTCGAAAACGGAGAGCTGTCTCGGGAGCGCTACGAAGGCTACCTCAAGCTCGACGAAGAGATCGCCCACCTCAAGAAGCGGCTCAAGAAACGCAAGATGACCGTTGAAAGGCGAAACAAACGCGACCACAGGGTGAAGGCCCGCAACCTCGCCGACCGCATCGATCACGAGCGGGAACTCAAACCCAAAGCCGACGAGTTTAATTAGCGTTTTAGCACGTAGCGGTTTAGCTCTCTAGCTGTCCTCAAGCTGAAAGCTAAATGGCTAAACAGCTAATCGCTAAATTGCTTTCCCAATGAAAATTAGTTCCGCCCGATTTGCCACCAGTGCCGCCGACTACCGTGAATGCCCACGGGCTGAGTTACCCGAGTTCGCATTCATTGGCCGCTCCAACGTGGGCAAGTCTTCCCTGCTGAACATGCTCTGCAACCAGAAGGCGCTGGCTCGCGTTTCCCAGAAACCGGGCCACACCCGGCTCATCAACTTTTTCGTCGTTAACGAAGACTGGTGCCTCGTTGACCTTCCCGGCTACGGCTACGCCAAGGCACCCAAGGCTGAGAGGAACCGGTTCAACGACTTCGTGGCCGATTACCTTGAGTATCGCGAAGGGCTCACCCACGTGTTCGTCCTCATCGACTCACGCCACGAACCCCAGCAAATCGACATCGACTTCGTGACCTGGCTGGTGGAATGCGAAGTCCCCTTCTCTCTCGTCTTCACCAAGTCTGACAAGAGCAAGCCCAGTCGAATCAAAGCCAATCGCGACCTGTTTCTCGAGGCGCTCGCCGAATACGTCGATGGCGAACCGCCCACCTTCATCACCTCTTCCAAGAACAGCGACGGACGCCTCGATCTGCTGCGAGCCATTGGAGAGATGAGCCGGCACTCGTAAGCCGGATCACTTCATCCTCGCCTTAATCTCCGGTGCGAAAGTGTGCAGCCTGAGAGCAAAATCCTCTTCCAGCCACGTCCCCCGGGCAATGGCTGCGGGGCACTGACCGCATTCGCAGGGCACCTCCCGTTGCCAGATCTCGCTCGCCTTCTCCTCGTAGCGCTCCAGTTTCTGCAGATCCTTGACCGGGGCGGCTCCAAACATGCGAGTCAGGCGCATCTCCAGCCCCTGCCAATGAACCAGGCGCTCCCGCAAGCTGCCGGTCAGCAGCCAGCCCGGTGACAAAAGCGCATTGAAATGCTCTCGAGCATCCGCCACCGATTCTTCGTAACCGGGTTCGTTACTTTCTAACAAACCGCTCACAGTTTCAGCGACTCTCAGGATCCTGGCCACAGTGGCACAGGTTTGCGAAACCCGTTCGAATAGCTTTTGCTCGGCCTCAGGCTTGGCCGACTTCCATGCTTCCACGGTGAGGATTTCTCCGAGCAGTTCACTGAGAACGCGTCGAACCAGGTCCTCACGATTTCGTCCCGGCTCGGGTCCAAGGTTGGAAAGCAACCAGCCCTCGCCGGGCGTCAGAAACTCGAAGCCTTTCTGCGCGGGCGCCTTGGCTTTCCGCTCCGGCACGGCCTTTTTTGCTGGCGTTTGGTTGACCTCACCAAAGGCGGCGGCGAGAGAACCGAACCCGTCCTTTTCCACCTTCCTGGGTTTCGCGGCGACCCTGGGTTGAGCCGGGGCTTCTTTTCCGGAAAAGAGAACCCCGTCGAGCCGCTTCATCAGATCCGGATGTTCCAGGGCAAACAGCTTCGCCAGTCCGAGGCGGTGCTGAGCCCCGGCGCACGCTTCAGCCGGCCACAACTTCATCGCCACGGCTCCCGACCCGTCATCAAAGAGGCGCGGATACCCGGCCGTGTGGCGGTCCAGCTCCACTTCCTTCGGTAGATCGCCGAAGTTCCACTTGTGAATGCCTTTGCGCTGGAACTTGCCGCTCGAGACCTTCTTGAATCGATCCTTCACCTTGGTCGCCAAGGTTCCCTGCAGTTCAGCGAGGTCGCGTCCCGCCCCGACCACTTTGCCGCGGTCGTCCACCACCGCGAAACGCATCTGCAGATGCACCGGTAAACGCTCCAGGTCAAACGACTCGATCGAGATCTCGACCTCGTAGTGCTCCTGCAGGAAATCCACGATGGCCTCGAGCAAGCCACAGTGCGGCTCATAGCCTTCCCACGAGGCCACGAAGTCCTCGACCACCTCGCGATTGGATGGCAGCAGCGTCCGGGTCTCCTTGCGGAGACAACGCAAGAGGGTGCTGACTTTCTCCGCGAGCCAGCCAGCCACCAGCCATTCTCCGAACCAGGCCGGCAGGTGAGGCAGCTCCACCAGGGGGATCTCCAGGGTGATGCCGTCCGCTTCCTCGGAGGGATTGTGCAGGTAATGCAGATTCAACTCCGTTTCGCCATCGGGTGACATCACCGTGTCGGGGTAATCTTCCACCCGCAGCGGCTCCTGCTGCGGCAGCAGGCAATCCTCCAGGGAAAAATCGATCACGCCCGGGCTCTCCCCGGCGACCCACTGCTCAAAGTCCTTCTGGGTGCAGATCGACTCCGGCAAGCGCTCTTCATAAAATGAAACAACTGCTTCCGGATGCACGAGGCCGTGCAGTCGACGCATCTTGTGCTCGAGCCTTTCCGCCGCAGCCAGGGTCTCACGGTTGTTTTCCAACACCGGGATCGGTGCCCGCGTATTCTGGTTCACCAGCGCTTCTAACAGGAACACCTCACGGGCCACCTTGCGATCGATACGTCCGTAGTGGATCGGACGCTTGTCGACCACGGGGAGTCCAAAAGCAATGACACGTTCTTCGCCATAGACGGCTCCCTGGTCCTTATTCCATTGGGGATTGCTGTAGCGATAGCGGCACAGGTGCGGTGCTACCTTCTCGACCCAGCCGGGATCGATCACGGAGGCATTGCGGGCGTAGAGCTTGGCTGTCTCCACCATTTCGAAGGACATCGTCCAGGCGGGCGACGACTTGAACACACCCGATCCGGGGAAAAGATAGAACTCGGAGTTGCGCGCTCCCTTGTAACCCGGCTTTTGACCATTCTTCATCCCGATTTGCGAGGGAATCGCCGTGAGGACAGCCCGGTGCAGCGGCTCGGAATAGGTGTCTTCGGGATCCGTGATTCCCTTGCCGGCCGGGGGCATCTTCCACTTCATCTCACGAAGACTGTCCCGCAGTTCCCGGTGCAGGTTCATCCATTCCTGGACGCGCCGGTAGTTGAGGAAGTTCTTCTGGCAGAAACGGCGCAACTCGTTGCCCGATTTCCTGCGGGCCTCCTGAACCGCAAACCACCAGCGCAGCCACCCGGTGAAATCCGATCGCTTGTCCTTGAATTGGCCATGGGCACTGTCGGCGGCTTCCTGCTTTTCCTTGGGGCGCTCCTTGGGATCCTGCACCGTCAGGGCGCTGGCGACGACAAGGGCTTCCTGGAGGCAATTTTCCTCCCGCGCCGCCACGAGAATCCGCCCGACCCGTGGATCGACCGGCAGCCGCGCCAGGGCCTGGCCCGTCTTGGTCAATTGGATCTGGTTGCCTCGCTTTCGAATCGCTCCGATTTCATCAAGCACCCGATAGGCCTGAGAAACCCGCTTCGGTTGAGGCGGGTCGACAAAGGGAAACTCTAACGGATCGCCCAGGCCGAGATGCTCCATCTGCAGGACCACACCGGCGAGGTTGGAACGGAGGATCTCCGGATCGGTAAATTCGTCCCGTTCCTCAAAATCCTCCTCCGAATACAGCCTGACACAAATGCCTTCACTGATCCGTCCGCAACGTCCCCTCCTCTGCCGGGCACTGGCCCGGGAAATCGGTTCAATCTGAAGACGCTGAATACCGGAACCGGGATCGTGACGACTGACCCGGGCAATCCCGGAATCCACCACAAAGCGAATCCCCGGAATCGTCAATGAAGTCTCTGCCACGTTCGTCGCCAGGATAACGCGGCGTTTCGTCTTCATCGGTTTGAAGACCGCTTGCTGCTCTTTTCCCGCCTGGCGAGCGAACAGCGGCAGCACGAGGGTGTCGGCATACTTGCGCCCTTCGAGCAGGTCGGCCGCGTCCCGGATTTCCCGTTCCCCGGGCAGAAAGACGAGCGTGTCCCCGAAACGATCCCGGGTTCCCAGTTCCTCGACGGCACGCGCCACCTGCTCGGACAGCCGCTCACGGTCATCGAGCGGTTCCTGGTATTCGTCCTCAACAGGAAACGTTCGTCCTTCCACTTCGATCACCGGGGCGTCACCAAAGAATTCGGAGAAAGAGCCCGCATCCAGCGTCGCTGAGGAAATCACCACCTTGAGATCCTTTCGCTGCTTCAGGGTGCGGTGGAGGTATCCAAGAATGAAATCGATATTCAGCGAGCGCTCGTGCGCTTCATCGATGATGAGCGTGTCGTATTGCCTCAGTTCGCGATCATGACGGGTCTCGGCGAGCAGCACCCCGTCAGTCATGAACTTTACGGCCGTCGTTTCACGATCCGTCTTGTCCTCAAACCGAATCTGGTAGCCGACCTCTTTACCGAGAGATACCTCCAGTTCCTCGGCCACACGTCGTGCCACCGAGGTTGCCGCAATCCGCCGCGGCTGGGTACAGCCAATGCGCCGCCCCTTCTGCCCACGCCCCATCTCGAGGGCAATTTTGGGCAGCTGGGTGGTCTTTCCCGATCCCGTATCACCACACACGATCACAACCTGATGCTTTGTCAGGGCATCACGAATGTCATCGCGCCGGCGCGATACGGGCAGGGCGTCTGGAAATTGAATTTTCAAAAGAAAACAGCTCCTGCAGCCATGCCATCAGGAGAATTGAATTTCAAATTCGTTTACGATCTCGTCCGCCGGTCGTATAACTGTCGTCCAACCATGCTCAACGTCGAGAAGATCAAATATACTATCTGGGCTGCAGACTCTGATCGGGCCGCTTCTTTCTACCAAACGGTCTTCGGAGCGGAGATCGTTCGCCAGAATCCGCATATTACGGAGCTGGAAATTGCCGGAGGATTGATCGCAATCCACGGTGGTGGCGAAGGCAAGAAAACCTGGACCGGTATCACGCTTCAAGTCGCGGATGTAGTCGCAGGTGCGGAGGCCGTCCGTGCCGCCGGTGGTCAGTGCCCTCGTGAACCGCAACCGGAAGACGGCGAACCTCCTCACCTCGCCATGTGCATCGACACGGAGGGCAACGAAATCATGCTGACGCGTGATCGCAGTCGTTGATTCCCGCCCCTCAGATTAGCTGCAACCAATTCGCTTTCCGGAGGTTTAACCAACATGCCGATCTTCGCTGCAGTCATTTTCCTGAGCGCCTTTCTCCTCTTTCAGGTGCAACCCGTCATCGCCCGCTACATTCTCCCGTGGTACGGCGGAAGTCCGGCGGTCTGGACTACCTGCCTGCTCTTTTTCCAGTGTGGTCTTCTCGGCGGCTATGCCTATGCCCACGGGCTCGTCACTTTCCTGCGCGAAAAGCGCAAACTCCAGGTTGGCATTCATCTGGGTCTTCTCGCACTTTCTCTAATCGTGCTTCCGATCACGCCCGGCGAAGCACTGCGCCCTGAGAGTGTCAGCGAAAACCCAATCGGTGGCATTCTGAAGCTGCTCTCCCTGACAGTCGGCTTCCCCTACCTTCTCCTTTCGGCCTCCGGCCCACTCCTCCAGCACTGGTTTGCTGAAAGCTACCCCGGCAAATCGCCCTATCGTCTCTACGCGATTTCCAATGTTGGATCCATCCTGGGGCTGCTCACCTATCCCTTCGTTTTCGAGCCGCTCATGGGGGTCACGCTTCAAACCGTGCTGTGGTCGGTCGCTTTTGCTGTTTACAGCCTCGGTGCGGCGGCATGCGCCCTCACCTTTCTGAAAAACAGCAAATCGATCGTCGCAACGAGGGAAACGACGCAGTCCGGCGACGAACGTCCTGCGCGCCCGATTGACAAAGTTCTCTGGGTCGCCTTTGCCGCCTGTGGCTCGATGCTTCTGTTATCACTGACCAACCAGATGTGTCAGGACGTGGCTGTGGTTCCTTTCCTCTGGGTCTTGCCGCTGGCACTCTACCTCCTGACATTCGTCATCACTTTTGACCACTCCCGCTGGTACAACCGTTGGGCCGCGATTCCTCTCACTGTGATCGCAGTCGCCGCGGTGGTTTACCTGATCAACCAGCAGTTTGCCTGGGAAGAGATGCACATCGGCTGGCAGATCACGATCTATGTCGGAGCCATTTTCTTCGGTTGCCTGGTCTGCCATGGCGAAGTGGTTCGGCTCAAACCTCCGGCACGCAATCTGACCGCCTTCTACCTCGCCATTTCGCTGGGTGGTGCCCTCGGTGGTCTTTTTGTCAGTCTCGTCGCACCGCTGATCTTTGACGGTTACTGGGAACTCCACTTCTCACTCGTCTTCCTTGCCTTTCTTATTTCCGTGCAGCTGATCTATCAGCTCAGGTCCCATACCAAGTCGCAGGTCTTCATTGCCGGCAGCCTTGTCTGGGTGGGACTCGTCGCCGCAATGGTCTGGGGTTTGAACAGGAACATCCAGGAAACTGAATCAGGCTCACGAGCCTCGGCCCGCGGATTCTATGGGGTGCTTCGTGTTTACGACGTCGACAAATACAGCGTCGACTATTTCCGGGCACTCTACCACGGCCGCATTTCTCACGGCCGCCAGTACATGGACGAGGATCTCAGCAAACTCGCTCCAACTTACTACTCCGAAAGCAGCGGCGTTGGCGCGATCTTCACCTGCTACGAATCGAGGGTCGAACCCGAGCCGATGCATGTTGGTGTGGTTGGTCTCGGTATCGGAACGGTTTCCGCCTACATGCGGGAGGATGACCGCATCCGGTTCTACGAAATCAATCCCCAGGTCGAGGACCTCGCTCGCGAACACTTCACCTACCTCTCAGATTGCAAAGGAGAGGAAAAAGTCATTCTCGGGGATGCCCGCATTTCGATGGAGAATGAATGGAACGAGGGCGGCTCCCAGGAGTTTGATGTCCTCATCGTCGACGCGTTCAGTGGAGACTCGATTCCGATTCACCTGCTCACGGTTGAAGCGCTTGAGCTCTACGAGAAGCACCTCAAGGAAAACGGAGTCATTGCGATTCACGTCAGCAACCTCCACCTCAATCTCAGCGACCTCGTCCACAACCTTGCCAATCATACCGGCTGGACGGCGACGCGGGTTGAGTTCGATCCGGACTACGAGCAACACATGCTCTACTACTCCGACTGGATTCTCCTGAGCAGAGACGACGAATTTCACGCCATGCTGGAGCTCAAGGGCTACCCTTCCTACTGGTACGAAGCCCTGCCTGAAGACCTGATCTGGACCGACGACTACAGCAACCTCTTCCAGGTGATCGACTGGGACGAGTAATCAGTCTGCCTCGTAAGGCCACTGAGCCTTCGTCCAGAGGCCTCCGTCAACATAGACCGTTTGGCCGGTGACAAACTCAGCGGCATCGCTGGCGAGGTGAACCACCATGTTTGCGATGTCTTCGGGCAGGCCAATGCGCCCCATCGGCGTCAGCGGAGACCATGTTCCGGCGTAGTCGGGAGATTCCTCACGGGTTCGCTCAATCTCGATCGCTCCGGGAGCCACACAGTTCACCCGGATGCCATATTGACCGAGTTCGCAGGCACTGACACGGGTAAGCTGTTCCAGACCACCCTTCGAAGCGCAATAGTCCACCAGGTTGAGAAAGGGCTGCTTGTTGGCGCCGGACCCGATATTGATGATCGATCCTCCCCGCCCCTGTTCTTTGAGGACACGCCCCGCGATCTGGGTGCAGAGAAAGCTTCCTTTCAGGTTGGTCTTGATAGTTTTGTCCCAGTCTTCCTCGCTGAGTTCGAGAATCGAAGCAAAAGTCTGCCGCCCCGCATTATTCACCATGCAGTCGAGTCCTCCGAGCTCGGCAACCACAGCTGAAATCATCGCTTCAACATCCGACTTGGTCCCCACATCCCCGTCTACGGTGAAGCAACGCTGCCCTTTCGACTCAATGACCTCACGTGTCTCGTTCGCCCCCTTCTCATCCGAGTAGAAATTGATAGCAACATCCCAGCCGGCATCGGCCAGCCCATAGGCGATTCCACGCCCAACTCCTTTGCTGGCTCCGGTGACAAAAGCAACTTTCGAACTCATAGCAGACCTGCCACCAATTCAGCAGGATGACGGGCAGAGTCAAAACCAAACACGTACTGAATTCACCGTATCCGCGCTTGCAAAGCCATCGTTGATGTCTAATAAATTGCCTTTCTTGAACCGATTCACGACCATCTTAGCGATCCTGGCCGCCCTCCTTCTTACGGATGTGCACTGGGGCGTTATGCAGTCAATCACCTGGGCCAAAATGGTCTCTGAAGGTGATCGCAGTGTCACTCTGATCACTCGAATCACTCAGACGGTTTCCGGCCAAGCTCCCTGTGACCACTGCGTGGCCCTCGAAGGGGAGCGGACTTCGGAGCAGGAGGAGACCTTGAATCTTCTCGCCAAATCGCAGGTCATCGCTCCCATCAGCATTGCTAACCTGCAATTCTCTCACCCCGGCGTCGCCCTCTTCCATGTCGGGGCTGATTACCTCATTCCGGCAATGATCGCGCCCGGAGGTATCGATCATCCACCGCGGGTCTGAAAAACACTCACCTGGCCACTTTGCGGCCAGGCCCTCTCCCCGGAGTCTCATTGAGACCCCGCTTTTTCTATTGGATGCCTCCATCTGATGCGGAGGATCCGCACTGTTTTTCTACCCAACCTACACACCAATTTTTGACACATGAAATCTATTCAAGCTATTCCGGCAATCGCTCTCGCAGCGCTCAGCCTTTCCTCAATCCAGGCGGGTGAACCCGCCCCGAAAGAAATCACCAGCGAGCCTCACTGCTCCGCCATCCCGTGGGATGACCATCGCGTTGACAGCCACGCCCCTATTGGAGTGATGGGCGACCACACCCACCACGCCGGTGAGATGATGCTCTCCTACCGCTACATGTTCATGGACATGGCAACCAACTACGTCGGCAGCGACGAAGTCAGCGCACGCTCCCAGCTCAGCATGCCCGGCATGGGCCCCTACCAGGTCATGCCTCTCGACATGCAGACCCAGATGCACATGGTTGGCGCCATGTATGCCCCGACTGATGAAGTCACCCTGATGGCGATGATGCCTTACATCGACAAGCAGATGAATCACCTCGTCGCCAACGGAACCACTTTCGAAACGGGAACCAGTGGTGCCGGTGACTTCAAGTTTGGTGGCCTCGTAAAGTTCTACGACAAAGGAAACACCCGCGCTCACCTCAACCTCGTCATGAGCGCTCCCACAGGTTCCATCGAAGAAACCGGATTTGTTCCGCCGATGGGCCGTGTCGTTCGCCTGCCGTACCCGATGCAACTCGGTTCCGGCACCTGGGATTTCAAGCCCGGCGTGACCTACCTTGGCCAGTGCGGCGACCTCTCCTGGGGAGCCCAGGTCAGTGGCACGCTTCGCATCGATGACAACGACGCCGGCTACAGCCTCGGCGACGAAATCGGTGCCGACATTTGGGGGGCACTTCGTCTCTCCGATTCCTTCAGCACCTCTCTCCGACTCAGCGGGGAAAGCTGGGGAGATATCGATGGACGCGACCCTCTCATCATGGGACCCGTGCCGACTGCCAATCCGGCCCTTCGCGGCGGTGAGCGCATCGACATTTTCGCCGGTATCAACTACTACTGCCAGAGCGGCCCGTTCAAAGGTCACCGCCTCGCCGTTGAAGCCGGTGCTCCGATCTACCAAGACCTCGACGGCCCCCAACTAGGCATGGATTGGATGATTACCCTGGGGTGGCAAAAGGCATTCTAATTTACTGATTTCAAACCAGTAACGAAATTTCGTTAAACCCAACAGGGTTAGGTGCTCCATCTAACCCTGTTTTCTTTTCGAGGTCCCTCAATTCTCACGCAATTCCGGTGTCGTTGACCTGTCTATATTCACGCTGTCACCGTATCTTTTGCAGGTGATTCGTTGCCTCCCAATTCGGCTCTTTTCCCTCCTGCTGCTGACGCTTACTGCCGCTTCTGCCAAGGAGGATTTCTACGCTTCGCTAGAAGGCTTTTTCGAGACGCATTGCTATGAGTGTCACGACGAACTCAGCGAGAAAGGTGGGCTCGATCTCTACGCCATTTCGACTGACCTGTCTGACCCGGCAATCCTCGAAAAGTGGGTTCGAATCTACGACCGGGTCGCCCATGGTGAAATGCCGCCGAAGGACAAGACCGCTCCTACAAGTGGCGAGAAAAGACTCTTCTCGGAATTCCTGTCACCGTCCCTGATCACAGCCCATGAGCGTGAGAAAGGAACTGTCCTGCGACGTCTCAATCGCAAGGAATATCAGAATACGCTCAACGACATGCTCGGCATCCACGGAAACTTTTCCGAGGACTTGCCTGAAGACGGACGATCCCAGGAATTCGACAATGTAGGCTCCGCACTTGGGATTTCCATGATCCAGATGCAGCAGTACCTGAAATCGGCAGATGCTGCCCTGGAAATGGCCATTGCGACCACCCTCGCCCCGCCCGAAGTCCATTCGATCAAAGCCACTTATTCAGAGGTCGAAGGAAACGAAAAGTTCTACGGCAAGCAATGGCTTCTTGCGCCTGACGGAGCCACCATCTTTTACAAGGCCCACAACTATCCTACCGGGCTGGTCAAAAGCAGCGGCGTCAAAGAAGCGGGCTGGTATCGCCTCAAGATCACCGGCTACGCCCACCAGAGCGACAAGCCGATCACATTCTCCGTCGGCGGCTACTCCTACGCGAGGGGCTCAAAACGCCCCACGTATGGCTACCACTCGCTCCCTCCCGGCAAACCGACAACCATTGAGCTCACGGCTTGGATGGATTCACGGTTCATGGTCGAGATTACACCCCAGGGCCTCTACGATCCTGACCGCCTCATCACCAATGAAGGCATCGAAAACTACAAGGGCCCCGGCCTGGCCATCAACTTCATCGAAGTGGAGGGTCCGTTGACCCCGGAGTTTCCGACGAAGGGCCATCAACTCATCTTTAAGGAGCTTTCAAGAACGGAAGTCGAACCGTCGAATCCAAAAGATAAGACGAAGTCTTGGTATCAACCCAAATTCACCGTTGAAACCAACAACACCACTGCCGATGCCTCAACCACACTCAAGCGTTTCGCTACCGAGGCCTTCAGACGCCCGGCCACGGATGAGACCATCGCCCCTTACCTGATCCTGTTTCAGTCTGAAATGCACCAAGGGGAAACCTTTGAAACTGCGCTTCGAACCGCGCTGGTGGCGATCCTCTGCTCGACAGACTTTCTCTACTTGAAGGAATCCCCGGGCCTCCTCGACGACTATGCCCTGGCTTCGAGGCTTTCCTACTTTTTGACTCGAACCGCACCGGACGCTGAACTAATGAGCGCCGCCAAGGAAAACCGACTCACCGGTTCCACGGATTCTCTGCAGCTGGAAGCGGAGCGCCTCATGTCTTCTCCCAGCTTTGATCGCTTTATCACTGACTTTACCGATGCGTGGCTAGACTTGCGTGAGATTGAATTCACCAACCCGGACGAAAAGTTGTTCCCCGAGTTCGACCGATACCTGCAACACTCCATGGTCGACGAAACGCGCGCTTTTGTGCGTCACCTCATCGATCAGAATCTCGGCATCGAGAATGTCGTGAAAAGCGATTTCGCCATGCTCAATTGGCGACTCGCAGATCACTACGGAATCGATGGGGTTACTTCAACCGAGGTCCAACCGGTATCTCTTCCCGCTGGCAGCTCCCGAGGCGGCCTCCTTTCCCAGGGAAGCATCCTCAAAGTATCCGCCAATGGAACCAACACTTCGCCTGTGCTGCGCGGAGTCTGGGTCAACGAACGCATCCTCGGCAAGCATCCGGCGCCGCCGCCGCCGGGAATTCCAGGCGTCGAACCCGACATTCGCGGCGCCGAAACCCTGCGTGAACTTCTCGACAAGCACCGTGACTCCGAAAACTGTCAATCGTGCCATACCATGATCGACCCGCCCGGGTTCGCTCTCGAATCATTCAATCCCATCGGCGGATGGCGGGATCACTTTCGCAACATTGGCGGCGAAGGCGAGAAACCCGAGCAACGATTCGCTGGCGAAAAGCAGATCCGCTACAAGATCGGACTCGCCGTTGATCCCAGCGGCCAACTCGAGGACGGAAGGACCTTCTCCAGCTTCAATGAATTTCGAGACATCATTTCTGAAGATCGCGACCAGCTGGCCAAGGCTCTCGTAACCAAACTGCTCATTTTCGGAACGGGTCGCGAAATGGGCTTTTCAGACCGAAAGGAAATCAGTCAAATTGTGAAAGCTTCCGCGGCCAAGGGCCACGGAGTTCGCGACCTGGTTTTGCTCACCGTCACCAGTGATATCTTCAAGAACAAGTAAGCCACCATGAACGCGCCTCATTTTGCGACCCGCAAAGCTCTCAGCCGAAGACATTTCCTCCGCGGTGCTGGTGGCACGCTGATGGCCCTCCCCTTTCTGGAGGCCATGTCCCCCGCGTTTTCACGCGCCGCCTCCTCTTCCCCTAATCGGTTCGTGGCCATGTGTGCCACCCTTGGATTTCACACCCCCCATCTCTTCCCGGAAGCGGAAGGAGCTGACTACGAACTCACGCCCTACCTCTCAAGGCTTAAAGACAGCCGAAATGACCTGACCGTTTTCTCCGGCTTGTCGCATCCCAATCAGCAAGGCAACAACGGCCACGCTTCCGAGATGACCTGGCTGACTTCAGCCGAACGCCCCGGCCTGGCCGGCTTCAAAAACACAATCTCGCTCGATCAGCTCATCGCCCGCGAAATCGGATCAGAAACCCGCTACCCCTACCTGGCGCTCTCCACCAGTAGCACCTCGATGTCGTGGACTTCAACAGGGGTATCAATTCCCGGCGAAGACTCTCCCTCGCGGCTCTTCAAAGCTCTATTCATTGACGGAACCGAAAGCGAGATCGCCGAAGAGCAGAAGCAATTCCAGCGGGGGCGCAGCATTCTCGATACTGTCCTCGGTGAAGCCAGGAAACTGGACCGTGAGCTGGGTGCCCATGATCGTGAAAAACTCGAAGAGTATCTCGCCTCTGTCCGCGACCTTGAAGTGCGGCTCGAAGAATCCAGCGAATGGGCCGAACGCCCCAAGCCCAAGGTAGATGCGAGCGAACCGCGCGATATCGAAGACCGCCACGACGCGATCGGCCGTCAGCGCCTCATGAATGACATGATCGTCCTCGCCCTGCAGACGGACTCCACCCGCACTGTCACTTTCTCCCTTCGTGGATTCAACGCAGTTCCCACCATTGCCGGAGTCAGCCAGGACTGGCACAACTTATCTCACCACGGGAAAGATCCCGAAAAGATCAACGAACTCAGCATCATCGAAGAGGCCCAATTCACCGTGCTCAACGAATTCCTCGGCAAGCTCAAATCCATCGAGGAGAACGGCAAAAGCCTGCTCGAAAAAACCTCAGTGCTCTACGGCTCCAACCTGGGTAACGCCAGCAGTCACAATTGGAGAAACCTGCCCATCATCCTGGCAGGCGGCGGCTACAGGCACGGCTCCTATGTGGCCCACGATCCCGAGAACAACACGCCTCTCGCCAACCTCTTTGTTCCTCTCGCCCAGCGCATGGGGCTCGAAATTGATCGGTTTGGAAGCAGCACAGCCGCAGGACTCCGCGGACTGGATGCCTAGCAGCATCGCGAAGGATCACTCCCCGACTGCAAAATCAAAAATGATGTCGGGATTTGCCGTCTCGAGATCCTCCACTGAATCCGGCAACACGCCGGATCCGCCAAGCATGACGATGGTGAGTTTCTCCAAGGCCACCACCGGAGTGATGTCAGTCACCTCACGGCATTTCACCAGGCTCAGCTGAACCAGACTGGACAACTTAGCAACCTCGGCAATCGATTTGAGATTGCGACACCCGGTCACATCGAGCTGCTCCAGACCTTCGCAGACTTCAATTCCGGCAATGGACTCCAACTTCGGGCAGTGCGTGAATCCAGCATACTGGGAAACGCTCGCTGGGATGCCCTTCAGGGACCTGAAATTTGGGCAGGCCTCCAGGTGAATCTCTTTCAGTCCAACCAGTCCTGACAAAGGCTCCAAAGTTTCAATGGTATCCTGCCCACCCATTCGAAGGACGCGCAGGGCGGGAAGATTCCCGATCCCGGAAAAGTCCGGAATATCGACGTTGCGAATATCGAGCACAATCAGGCTGGAAAGACCTGAGATTCCGCTGACCCCTTCTAGGGATGTCGCGTTACTAACGTCAAGGTCAGTCAGCTGGCTCAACCCCTCGAGGCCTTTGATAGAGCTCAACCTTGCGGTTCCATCGAGAAACAGTTGCTTCAACTCCGGAAACTCCGAGACATCGAGCGAGCCCAGCTTACGACAGCGGCTCAGGAATAGATTTTCGAGCGCAGGCAGGTTCTCCAGGGTCGCCGTCTCCAATGCCACAGCCCCACTGAGGTCCAGGGTTACGAGGGACGACAATCCACGCAGCGGGCTCACATCCGTCAGCTTGATCGCGTCCATGACGATCAATTCAGTCAGTCCCGGATGACCGGCGACTCCCTCGATGGAAGTCAGTTTGGGGCAATCGATAACAACCAGCGATTTGACCGAAGTCAGCACTTCGAACCCATTGAGCGACTCCAGGTTCGGTGCCCCTGTCAGGTCGACAATCGCGGGTTCACCGACTCGCTTAATCAGGGCAGAAAAGTCGACCAGGTCGACGAGAGCCTCTCCATCGCAGCCGACATAGAATTCCTCTTCCCCGAGAACGACCTGGGCATTGAATCGCGTCTGCAATTCCTCTATCGCCGCTTCGCGATCTGCCCGCTTCCAGAACACCAGGACAATGACAACAATGATAGCAGCCAGCGAAATGACAAGATAGCGGGTCGCACTCTTCATAGATGAGGGGGAGGTTGCGGGACGCAGCCGCCAACCATAACCCATTCCGCGAACTTGCGCCAAGGCGGATTGCTCGAATCACATTTCTACGGAACCGGAATCCGATCGAGGATCGCTCCGATGATTTCCTCGCTCGTGATCTCCTCGGCTTCCGCTTCGTAACTCAGGAGAATCCGGTGACGCAGCACATCGTGAGCAAGATCCTTCACATCCTGCGGTACGACGTAGCCCCGCCCCTGGAGGAAAGCGGCTGCCTTGGCGGCAAGCGTGAGGTTGATGGTTCCGCGCGGAGAGGCACCGGCACGAACCAGCGGTCCCAGGCCCGGATCAATTTCACCCGGCTGCCTTGTCGCGTGGATGAGGCTGACGATGTAGTCCTTCACCCCGTCGTCGACATAGACGTAATTCACCAACTTGCGGCTTGCGATCACAGTCTTGGGATCGACTACGGCAGTCGTTGTGGTCTTGGCCGAAGAAGTCGCCATTCGGTCGAGAATGGCACGCTCCTCATCGACCGAGGGATAATCGACCAGCACCTTGACCAGGAAACGGTCCAGTTGCGCTTCAGGAAGCTGGTAGGTCCCCTCCTGATCAATCGGGTTCTGGGTCGCAAGTACCAGGAAAGGATCGGGCAGCTTGTAGGTCGTATCCCCGATCGTCACCTGTCGCTCCTGCATCGCCTCGAGCAGCGCGCTTTGCACCTTGGCAGGAGCCCGGTTGATCTCGTCGGCGAGGATCAGGTTGGAAAATACAGGACCGAGCTTGGGAGAAAACTCATTGGTCTGGGGATTGAAGATCAGGGTCCCCAACAAATCGGCCGGCAACAGGTCAGGAGTAAACTGGATGCGTTGGAACTCCGCTGCCAGGGCACCGGCCAGTGAGTTCACTGTCAGCGTTTTTGCCAATCCGGGAACACCTTCGAGTAGCACGTGACCATTGGTGAGCAGGCCAATCAGCAGCCGGTCGACCAATTGATCCTGTCCCACGACCACTTTGCCCATTTCGGACTTTACGGCCTTCACCCAGGTTCCCTGGCGGTTAATCTCTTCAGCGAGTTTATTGGTGTCGACGTTGTGCATCAGGCTGGCCGATAGAATGAAGCAGATTTGGCCTCGTGCAAGCCCCCAAACTTACGCCGGAGCAAGATCTTCAGTTACCTCACCGTCCTCTCCCCCGTCTTCAGCCTGGCTTAGCTTCTTCTCGACCGCGGGTTCGAGGCGTCGCTGCCAGATATAACGCATGAAAAGAACCTTCACTGAGGCGGTCAGAGGGACCGCCAGAAGAGCACCGAGCAATCCGCCCAGAAGCAGGGACCAGAAGAGCATGGAGAAAATCACCGTCAGAGGATGAAGCCCTACCGAGTCCCCAACGATCTTCGGTGCCGTGACAAGCCCGTTGATTTGCTGGAGAATGATGAAGATTGCGAGGACGATCACCGGATAGGCCCAAACGTTTGAGAGCCAGTTCCACGCATTGACTCGAACCTCTGCCCGGGCACCGTCATCGAGAACCTCGGTGACGACCTTTGATGTCACCTGCTTCTCCCCTTTCTCATTCACATACTCGATCTTGGCCACCTGACCGACGACGGGCATTTCGTCGCCCATCACGGTCCCAGTCTCGGTCGCTCCAAAGTGGGCGATGGCGATAATCAGCGCCGGTATCATCACCATGACGTTTCCGATGTAGGGAATGAGACCGAGGATTGCCAGGAAAGCTCCGATCAGGAGCGCATATGGGAGCCCCATGATCGAAAGCGCGATGGCCACCAATGCCCCGTCAATCAGGCTCACCACCATCTGACCGCGGAAGAATGAAATGAGGTAACCATTAACCTCGGTCAGCGTTCCAACGACCTCGTCTTTAAACTCGGATTCCCTCAACGGGACATAATCCGACCAGCGCTGCGAAATATTGCGACCTTCTTTCAGGAAGAAGAAGAGATAAATGGGCACCATCAGCAAGCCCAGCATGTATCCAAAGAAGCCAAACACACCGCTCACGCGACTCCACAGCCAGCCGCCAATTTCGTTCACCTTGCTGGGAGCTTCTTTGCCCAGCCAGTCGACACCTTTTTGATAATATTCTGCCGCGATACCTGTCCCCACATACTCCTGCGCCGATCCGACTGTATCTTTGACCTTTTCGGTAACACTGTTTTGAATCGTCCCCCATCTTCCAATGGCTTCTTCAGCCTGGCCGGCGACGGGAAGCACGACAGCGAGGACCAGAAGAGTGATCGAAATCAGGAAGCCGACAAAAACCACCATCATGGACCTCCCCTCCGGCCATCCCTTCGAGGCCAGCCATTTCACAACCGGCTCGAGGAGGTAGGCGATGATGCCGGCCACTGCTATGGGCACGAGCACGACCTGCAGGAAACTCAGGACATAGCCGGTCAGCAAAATGAATCCCACACCAATCGCTCCAATCAGAACAATGCAAGATGCGGTAATGGCACTCCAGAGGGTCCTCTTCTGAAATGGCGTCGGGTAATTTTTCTCCGGTTTATCGGATTCTTCGGTCTCCGTGGGATCCATGCGAGCGGTGTGGAAGGATGTTCTCTCAGGCCCCTGCGACAGGCAATTACAAAATGGCCGACCTGTTGGAATACCCAATTATTCACATCGCAGAAAGTGCCTGTGAATAACCCTGTGAATAACTCTTTCCGGCGCCGGATTCTGCCGAAAAACTGTGAAAAAGTGCTGATTCCCGACAAACCCGATCAAGAATCCAGCATGAAACCGACACATTCATTGCTCGAATTGAAATAATCACCTCGCGGCAAAAAAACTAGCAAACCAACAATTCACCTAACCCATTTATTATTAATCCTTTAAGCCTGATTATTGAGGCAAATCAATTTCATACAATTTGTTCTAAGTCATTCAAAATCAGCAGTTTAGTTTCCCATGAAACTAATTATTCCTCCGTCACTTCTGCTTTTTGATTTTATTCACATTCCCCTCTTCCAATGTGAATAACTCGAAGAACAAGTCTGTGAATAACTCGTGAAAAACTGACCACTTCACCCCCCTCCTGTCTTCATCAGCATTTCATTCGACCCATTTCCGTGCTATGGGTTGCCGCAAGTATTTCGGTCAGGCCTCGCCCGGCCCCTTTATTTCCAGCCCAGCTGTCTCCATGTTTGTCGACCACATCAAAATCCACGCGAAAGCCGGCGACGGCGGTCACGGATGCTCCAGCTTCCGACGTGAGAAATTTGAGCCAAAAGGAGGCCCGGACGGAGGTGACGGCGGTCGCGGCGGCGACGTGATTCTCCAGGTCGACCACCACACCGACAACCTCAAGTCCTTCTTCTTCCGTCCGAACTACAAGGCGGAGCGAGGCATGCATGGCCAGGGACAGCGAAAAACCGGGAAATCAGGCAAGAATCTCATTCTAAAAGTCCCTCCCGGCACCATCGTCTACCGCTCCGAGCCCAATCAGCCGAAGAAGAAAGACGACGATTTCGAGGAACCCGATCTCTCCGAGGCCGACTGGGCCGGAGAGTTCATTGAGGATGAGGAAGGCCAAATGGTCCTGATGGATCGCGGCATGCCTGAGGGTGAGGAAGAGGACGCCGAAAATGAATTGGCTGAAGAAGAAGCCCCCGAAGGCGAACTCGCCGAGGATGATAGCGGCAGCGAGTTCTTCGTCGAAGGCGAGGAAGCCGATAACATTGAGTTCGAGGAGGAAGACGAAGAAGAAGCCCACCCCTTTGGCGAAAAGATCGCCGATCTGACTGAGATCGGACAGAAGTTTACCCTCTGCCAAGGCGGTATCGGTGGCAAAGGCAACTGGAACTTCCGCACTGATACGAACCAGGCTCCCATCGAATTCACCATGGGTGAACGGGGAGAAGATGACTGGTTTTACCTTGAGCTGCGCCGCATCGCTGATATCGGCCTGGTTGGATTTCCCAATGCCGGAAAGTCCACGCTCCTGACCGCGCTTTCCAATGCCACCCCGAAGGTTGCCGCTTACCCGTTCACCACTTTGAAGCCGATGGTCGGCGTGGTCGACTTTCCCGGATTTTACCGCACCACGATTGCTGACATTCCCGGGCTTATCGAAGGAGCCCACGCCAATGTCGGCCTGGGACACGATTTCCTGCGCCACATCAGCCGTTGCTCGACCTTCCTCTTTGTCGTCGATACCGCCGCCGTCGATCAGCGCGATCCCATTTCAGATATCCAGATCCTGCGTAAGGAACTCCGTCTCTATGACGAGGAGCTGGGCGAGCGCCCCTGGTTGATTGTGGCAAACAAAATCGACCTCGAGGAATCCAACATGTATCTTGAGGCACTCAAAACCCGATTTCCGCGGCAGGAGGTGTTTCCCATCTCCGCCGAAAACGGAGACGGCCTCGAAGAGCTGAAAAAGCGCCTCTGCGAGCTTGCCGGCAAGCGCCCCACCTGAGCCCTGTAGCAGGCAATAAGGCGTTGCGTTCGCTTAAGCCTGCATTATCCTGAGCAAGCATGGGAACGGAAAGCGACGGCTTCAGCTCCATTATTATTACCGCAATCATTATTGGCTGAACCCGCCAAGTGATTGCGAATCGGTCTAATTTACTCCTGCTTTCCTGCTAAGAGCCAACCGAATCGGGATCACCCCAATTCCAGGACTTGTGCACTCGATTGAACCCTGTTGACTCTTTGACCTAACCCTGTTGAACCTCACCATGAGCGAACATCCCGACGTGAAACTCTATGACACCACCCTGCGCGACGGTACCCAGGGCGAAGGTGTGAATTTCAGCTCACTGGATAAGATTCGAATCGCCCAGGAACTCGACGAATTCGGGATGCACTACATCGAAGGTGGCTGGCCCGGTTCCAATCCGAAGGATGTCTCCTTTTTCGAGCAGGCCGCTGATCTCGACTGGAAGAACGCCAGGATCGCGGCATTCGGCAGTACCCGCCGCAAGAACATCGCGGTTGAAGATGATCCACAGGTCCAATTGCTGCTCGATGCCAGGACTCCCGCCATCACCTTCTTCGGCAAAAGCTGGCGCCTCCACGTGACCGAGGTTCTCGGCACCACCGAGGAGGAGAACCAGGCCATGATTCGTGACACCACCCGCTACCTCAAGGAGAACGGTCGCGAGGTCATCTACGATGCGGAGCACTTCTTCGACGGCTACAAGGATTCCCCCGAGCACGCCCTCGCCACCCTGATGGCAGCCAAGGAAGGCGGCGCCGACTGGGTCGTTCTCTGCGACACCAACGGCGGCACCATGCCGCATGAGGCTGGAGAAATCACCGAAATTGTCATGCGCGAGATCGGGATTCCTGTCGGCATCCATACCCATGACGATACCGGCGTCGCAGTCGCTAACGCCCTTGCTTCCGTCAATTCCGGTGCCACCCAGGTCCAGGGAACCGTGAACGGTTACGGCGAACGCGTCGGCAACTGTAACCTCACCACCGTGATCCCGAACCTGCAGCTGAAGATGGATCGCCCCGTGATCAAAGACGTGAGCCGCCTGACTCACCTCGCGCACTTCGTTGACGATCTCGCCAACTGCTCTCACAACATTCGCGCCCCCTACGTGGGAGCAACCGCATTTGCCCACAAGGGTGGCATGCACGTCAACGCCGTCCAGAAGGTCGCGCACAGTTTCGAGCACATCGAGCCAAAGACAGTCGGCAACCGGCAGCGCATTTTGGTCTCCGAGCTTTCAGGCCAGTCCAACGTGCTCATGAAAGCCGAAGAACTCGGCCTTCCCGTCGAAAAAGGCAGCCCCGAGGCCATCGCCATCCTCCAGGACCTGAAGGAGAAGGAAGAGCAAGGCTATGAGTTCGAAGCGGCCGAAGCCACCTTCGAGCTTCTCATCCGTCACCACCTCGACACCTACAAGCGTTTCTTCGACCTCAAGGAATACCACTGCACCTTCCGCCGCGACGGTGAGCGCGACTACCAGACCTGCTCAGCTACCGTGAAGCTGGATGTCGACGGCACCGAGGAATACCGCGTTGCCGAAGGTGACGGCCCGGTGAACGCCCTCGACGGCGCCCTGCGTAAAGCCCTCCGCCCCACCTATCCCGAGATCGATGAAATGGAACTCGAGGACTACAAAGTGCGCATCATCGACAGCCATATGGGCACTGGAGCCAAGACCCGCGTTCTGATTCTCAGCAGCGACGGACAGGAACAATGGGGAACTGTCGGCGTCAGCTACAACATCATCCAGGCCAGCTGGCGCGCCCTGGTCGACTCGGTCGAATACTTCCTCGCGAAGAAGCGCGGCAACTGATCTATATCGCATAGACTTTCCGATAAGGGCTCGCCATATACGCATGTAGGCGAGCCTTTTTTCGTGTCAGGTCACGTAGATTTGTGACAGAAGAAAGCAGCTACTTTTCTGATCACGCTATGGTCGGAACTTTGGCAAGTTCCGCTACTCCATCAGCACGTAGCGGAAGGTGCCAATCTTCCGACCGGTGACCCGCCGACAACCTATCCTGACTCAATGCCTGCTTTTCGAACTCTATTTTTCTCCGCACTGCTTTCGTGCATTGCCAGTGCCGCTGAACGACCTAACATCCTTCTCATCTTCACGGATGACCAGGGTATTAACGATGTGGGCTGCTACGGATCCGAAATCCCCACCCCGAACATCGACCGCATTGGCGCCGAGGGTATCCAGTTCAACAACTTCTACTCCGCCTCCTCCATCTGCACCCCTTCCCGCTTCGGCCTGCTGACCGGCCGCAATCCGATTCGCTCTCAGCACCAGCTTCTCGGCGCGCTCATGTTCATGGCCGATGAACACAAGCGCACCAGCATTCAGCCTCACGAAACCACCATCGCCGAGGTTCTCCGCGACAAGGGTGACTACGACACCGCTCTCATCGGCAAATGGCATCTCGGCCACGGCGAAGAAACCATGCTTCCCCACCATCATGGCTTCAACACCTTCATTGGTCACACCGGCGGCTGTATCGACTTCTTCACCATGACCTACGGGATCATTCCCGACTGGTATCATCAGTCTGAGCTCGTCAGCGAAAACGGCTATGCGACCGAGCTGATCACTGAGGAAGCGACCGCTTATCTCGATGAGAGGGCCAAGCAGAAAGACGAACCCTTCTTCCTTTACCTTGCCTATAACGCCCCACACTTTGGAAAAGGCTACAGTCCCTCCGACAAAGCTCCGGTCAATCTGATGCAGCCACAGGCTGCCGATCTCAAGCGCGTCGAATTCATTGAAGACAAAATCCGGCGGGAATTCGCGGCCATGACAGTCAGCCTGGATGACGGAGTGGGCAAGGTGCTCGATTCCCTTGAGAAAAACGGTCTCGATGAAAACACGCTCGTCATCTTTCTCACCGATCACGGCGGCGACCCCACCTACGGCGGCAGCAATCTGCCTCTGCGCGGCGACAAAGCCACACTCTTCGAGGGAGGACTTCGAGTTCCTTGCCTGATGCGCTGGCCAGACGGGATTAAAGCAGGTCAGGAGTCCGACGCGCTACTCACCTCTCTCGATCTGTTCCCCGGATTCTGCCAGCTCGCCGACATTCCCGTTCCCGGCAATTGGCCACTCGATGGAGTCACTTTTGTTCCAGCCCTCGATTCAGCAGCCGAAGCAAACAACAATCGAAAGCTGCTTTGGCAAACGGGCGCCCACGCCGAACTGGATCGCAAATCCTGGCTCGCCTATCGCAATGGACAGCTCAAATACCTGAACAGTCCCGCGGACGGAGAGTTTCTTTTCAATCTTGCCAAGGATCCCAACGAAGAGAAAGACCTTAAGGAGCAATCTCCGGAGACTTTCCAAAAGATGAAGCAAGCCGCCTATCAGTGGGCGGAGGAACTGCGCAGTTCAGCCAAAGCCCCCTAATTGCCGAACAACTTGTCGAAAAACGACTTTGTCTTCTCCGGTGTCGCTGCCTTCACGTCAGCCTCAGCTGCGATTACCTCGCCGACTTCATCGGGCACCTCGGGCCTCACCGTAGTCCCGCTGGTCATTTCAGGCAGATCGATTGCTTCGGTAAAGACCTTGTTAGGATTACTCTTGAGGAACGTGTTGATCGGAATACGGACGAGTCTGTTCTCCAGCCTGAGGCGACGGTGAGCATTGATGAACGTCCTCGGACTGTGATAGGTCGTATAAGTCTTCGGATAGAGATCCCGCCGCATCCCCACACGTAGATCCTTGCGGATTTCGAAATGGAGGTGCGCCGCATACATCCGGTAAGGTCCCCGCCCCATCGTTCCGACGACCTGCCCGCGTGTCACTTGTTGCCCCAATTTGACCGACCGCACCTTGAGGTGGCCGTACAGCGAATCCACAAATTCAATCTGACCCGACTTGCCCCGGTAGGCGTGACGAATGATCACCACGTTGCCCCATCCACGTTTGTAGTCCTCTGAAAAGACCACGATCCCGTTGGCGATCGAGTAAATTGGGTCACCCTCGTCACTGTTACCGCCGCCGTTGCCGTTCCAGTCTTCGCCAAGGTGCCCATACTGGGTAAATCCGCGGTAAACGTAATATCCGTAGGCGTCAGGTTTGCCGACCGGATAGTCAAAACCGTCGGCAAGACGGGCGGAAGTGTAGGACTGCGCCTGCAGCGACTCCAGGCCGGCTGCTGCCAGGATGGCAACACCAACAAGGAAAACCGCAACAAAGGCAGAAGACGATGTACTACGGGGAAACACGATCGAGAAGACACCAATTCAGGTTAACGAACTCCCTGACGGTTCAACACGGGGGAAAATTAGGCTCCGATGAACTGAAAATACAGAAAAGCGATCAATCCGGCAATCAGACAATAGATACCAAAATACTCAAATTTACCGCGCCGTATCGCAGCGAGGACCGTGTAAATCGCAATGAGCCCCGAGAGAAACGCCACAGCGGTGCCTGCGATGTAGATCGTCAGCTGCCCGCCTTCTTTGGGCAAATGCCCCAGCTCAAGAAATGCAGCAGCTGCGATCGCCGGAATCGCCATGAGGAATGAAAACTCCGCCGCTGCGGACGATTTCGCCCCCGCCATCATGCCGGAGACAATCGTGGAGCCGGATCGGGAAATCCCCGGTAAAATCGCGAAAGCCTGCCCGATCCCCATTATCAGAGCGGATTTGAAACCCACATCCGTAGGATCCTTCTGCCGTTTGGCAATCAGGCGGGGAAGGAAGAGAATGCCTCCCGTCAGCATCAACAACAGGCCCACCACCGCGGGCTTTTCGTAAGTCCCTTCAAAAACATCTTTGAGCGGTGAAAAACCGACGACGGCTGCCGGCACGCTCGCAATTACCAGAAACAAGATCATCTTGCGCTCCTTCGCCAGGTCCTTGCGAAAAGGAGGGAGAATACTCAGGAGCATGTTCCACAACTGCTTCCAGAAATAAATCATCACTGACAACAGAGTCCCGAAGTGGACCATTACCTCAAAGGTTACCCCCTGTTCCTCTACCCCGAGCAGTTTCTGGGACAACACCAGATGTCCCGATGAGGACACCGGCAGGAACTCTGTCAGGCCCTGGACCAGCCCCAGGATAATGGCATCGAGAAGACTCATGGGGATTCATAGTCCACACTCGTCAATATTCCAGCAGATGATTCCGACGGTTTCGGCGACGCATGGTAAACACATCCCTTGTAAGATCCTCCGCTCAAGCCCAGTATCCTTAAGAATTCCATGGCATTGCTGCCTTTTTCACCCCTTACGGGAAGCCGAACCGCTACCAAAAATTTCATCATTTCGGCTGTCTATGGTCATTTCCAATGCCTTTAGCCCTGCAAGATCTCACGAAAGACTCTCAAAATTGAAAATATTTCTCATTTATTACTTGTCATTATACTGAAACTGGCCACAATTATTAGATCCGGCACCACTAAATACTGGAATTGTGGTTTTTATTCCCCTCTGAAAGAGCAGGAACAACCCGATTCCTCAGGTGCCAATTAAGAAATTCGACCCAAAACTCATGGCAGACGAAGACCCACCTGAACTGATGACTGTTAAGGAGACCGCAGAATACCTGCGAATCCCTCTCCCGACGGTTTACTACCTTGTCCAGCGCGGCCAGCTTCCCGCAATTCAAATTGGCGGCCGCTGGCGTATTAAGCGCAGCCTCCTCGACCGGGACATCCTGAAGACTGATGAAGGCGGCCAGCCAACCGTGCTTGTGGTCGATGATGACCCTGCCCTGCAGACGCTTTTCAAGCAGTTCCTCAAGAAGGCCGGATTTGGACGCATCGTGGTCGGGAGCGGCGCCGAAGCCCTCAGCTACGCCGAGAAGCAGCGTTTTGACCTGGTGTTCCTTGACCTCAAGCTCCCGGACATCCCCGGAGATGAGCTCTACGCCAAGCTTAAAGGCCTCTACCCTGATCTTCCTATTGTTATCATCACCGGTTACCCCGACAGCGAGATTCTCACCAAGATCCTCGCCAGCGGTCCTGTTACGGTAATCAAGAAGCCGATCGAATACGATCAGCTCAATCGCACCGTCAAGATCCTTGGCCACAAAGGCACCGAAGGAGGCTAATACCGGCTGACAAGCTTTCTCAGAGATCTGAGACCCACGAAAGGCTCTTCCTCATGGAAGAGCCTTTTTTTGTGTGCAGAGTTTCACCCGACTCCCCTGCCAGCTGAATCATAAGATAAGACCAATGACCGTTCTGCGACTAACCATTGCCTCTCCAATGCCGCCCCAACGCATTCTCGATGAGCCTTTGCGAAACAACTGGCTGCCCCTGAATCTTCCTATGGCCCCGGAGAAACTCTCGAGTGCCACACTGCCAGAGGCTGGGTTCCCCTACCGACAAAAAAGCCGATGCTGAATTTCACAGCATCGGCTTCTCGAAAAGTTTGAGCCTTAAGCTTAACGGCGTCTGCCGTCTTTGCCCTGAAAGACAAGGAAACCTCCCTGGTAAAACTTGGAACCAGAGTTGAACGGCTTCAGCGCTGCTCCATCAATCGTCTCAGGCGCCGCGTTAGAACCGGCATAGGGAGATCCTGCCTGGGATTGTACCACAGCAGCGGCTGTTGAAGGATCCTGAGCAGGGCGATTCACCGTCGCACGGCTCTTTTGCTCCTTCGCTTCACGACGAGCTTCAGCCTTGGCGTGACGAAGCTCCATCTGGGTGACACGACGATTTCTCCATCGCTCAAACCAGCGAACCTGATCCGGAGTCCGAATATCAGGCAAAGGAGGCAGGATGGTTGCATCAATATCATCGGCTTGAACTTGGGTAGCCGGGCCACCCAGGATCATCCCTGCCGCGAGGACAGTCGCAGCAAGAAGCGTGCTGCGGGGAAAACTACGGTTCATTCGTTCCATATCGTTTGATCAGAAATCGCAGGTCTAATATTCACAATCTAAGTCGTTCGTCTATCAGAAACCCGTCGGCTATTCAATGATGCCGAGGTTGGACTGAGGAACACCGAAGATTCGAAGGCTGGAGTAGCGATTGGTGTCAGGATTGTAGGTGTAGAAAGTGACTCCACCGAAAACAGCAGACGCAGCTCGCTGGCGACGAAGCAGTTCTTCGGCTTCCTCACGCTCAATAATCTCGAAGTCTCCGGGAGCATTGTTTCCAATCATCGAGTCGAGGGCGTCCTCGGCAAAGGTGTAGTAGTAGTTTTCGTCATCCTCGTAGACGACATCTTCCAGTCCCATGCCGATGATGTAAACGTTGCCATAGGCATCCGTGTAGTAAATGTAACGCTCCCTTTCCTGGTCCAGTTCGCCAGCAACACCCAAGTTAAAGAGGTTATTCACAGCAAGTTGCTGAATAGGACTGAGGAAATTCGGCACAAACGGCGGCGGAGGAGGCGTCGGGGGTGTCGGAGGCGGAATGAAATCAGTCGCATCTGCGTAGTAAACATTGTAAGGGCCAAAACCGTGTCCTGGATAGTCTCCCTCCGGAGTAAAAGTTCCCGTAGGTTCGCCAAAAGCTCCCACACCCAGAACGTGTTCTGTACCGATCTGCTCATCCGCACGGCCGCTTCCCGGAGCAGGAGTCCTGGTGTAGGCGACCCCATTGATTCCCGTGTCTTCCGCAATCTGGTTCCCGGCCGCATCCGTGGTGTAGAATCTCAACTGGTCTGTCGCAAGACCCAGGAAAGCGTTGGAGAAACGGCTCTCGGAGATACTGGATCCGACTGACAGCGCCTGGCTCGTTGCCGTAAAGACTCCGGAACCGGGTGCTGCAGAATTTCTTCCAACCGCAATAAACGTTTCGCCACTCAGGGATCGTGTGAGCCCATCAAGCTGGGTAGTGACCTGGTCGTTATTCAACGGGTCAGCATGCCCGATGGCACCAGCCACGGTAGTGATGTTCCGTCCAGCTTTCACAAAAATGTCGCCATTCCAGATACCGCCACCCTTGGCCCGATGTTGGAATTCTCCATTTAAGACATTGCGCTCACGAAGGTCGGTATCACCGTGTCCAATCTTGGACCAGTTACGTGCCGCGGTATCCTGTGCTCCAACAGCAAGACCACTGAATGAGGTCATGAAAATATCGTTGCCCGCGGTAACATCAATGTCCCCGGTGAAGTTACCATTGGTAGCGCCGTTAACGCTGTTACGGCCGGTGGAGATTCCCATACCACCGTGACCGACGTGAGAGTAACCCTCACGGATGGCCGCTTGGGCGCCAGCTTTGACACCGCTGTAACCGCCAAAATTGATCCCTGCGGCCAGGTTTCGTTCACCCTCAAGCAAACCGCTACCATCACCGAAACCACCGTTGAGGTTGATATCGGTGCCGGCCGCCAGAGTAATGTTTCCGGTGACGTCCATGTCCCGGCCAATAGCGCCATGGCCAATCTGGGAGTAACTGCCCTGCAGTTCATTAGTGCCACCGGTTCCGCGGCGGACATTCACGTTATTACCAAAACCACCGAACAGGTTGATGTCACCACCGGTGGAGATAACGGTGATCGCCCCCACAAACGGGACCGTGTTGGAAGAACCGTTAATATTGACCCCTGCCTGCCAGCCGCCGTGACCAATCCGGGCAAAATCAAATTTGGTCAGGCCACCCTGCACGGTCACGTCGCCGCCACCAATCACGCTGATGTCCCCCTCGTAACCGGTTTCGTAGTTGAAACCACCGTGACCGATCTGCGCCCAGTTTTGCTCGAGGTAGTCAACTTGACCAGGAATAGTGGCAGAGACATTGCCGTTACTTCCGGTCGTGTTGACCACGTCTATCTGCGGCAACATCCCCCCAGTCACCTCAACCGTGCCACCCGCGGTGACTGAGATATCTCCAGCCGTTGTGGCCGTGCGGTTGATCGTCCGGGCACCGTTTGCATCGCCCAGTCCACCGTGGCCGACATGGGCCCAGTTCTGGTTCGCTCTCACGAGAGGTGCTCGTGTGACAGTCACGTTTCCAGGTCCTTGAGCGTTCTCAGTTTGCGTTGTCTGATCGGCCCGCAGATTACCAAGATCCTGATGAGCAAACAATTCAAAGTCGCCACCAGCAGTTACAGTGATGTTGGAGGTCGTCCCGGGCGCGTTGCCGATTCCGTTCTGACCCCGGTTGCCGTTATCATGGTAGGCATCGGAACCAGGCCCGTTTCGCGTATCTCCGACACGAAACAGCCCAGGCAAGAATCCCCCGTGTCCCAACTGAACAAACGCCACAGCACCAGTTTGAGCGCTATTGTAGTTATTGTTGTTCGGGTTGTATTCCTCGTAACCACCCAGTCCCGCGTGGAATTCAATATCACCAACGGCGTTCAGTGTGATGTCCCCCCAATGGTCGCCCTTGCTCTCGAAGCCACCGTGACCCACACGAGCCCAGTTCTGGTTTTCCACCTCCAAAGCCCGCACCGCTGAACTGCGCGGCTTCGCGTGCACGATAATATCACCACCGGAATCAAGATTGATATCCCCGTTGTGCCCCCACTGGGTGGCATCGGCAGCCAAACTGAAATCAGCCGTCCGATTGTAACCACCATGGCCGATCATCGTGTAGGACCTTGATTGCCTGCTGCCGGAATAGGCCTCAATGTTGCCACCAGCGACGATATTAATGTCACCGGAGAGCGTGGCCTGTCCGTTATCCGCGTGGAGGACTTCATCCTGCTGGACGCGAGTCGCAGTCGAATTCACCCAGTAATTGTTGTCAGTTCGAACGAAGTGCCCGCCACCATGGCCTACCTGTGAGTAGGCGTCGTTTCCTTCACCACTTTCCATGCGGAAGAAACCTCCGGCCTGGATATCGATGTCACCCACGAAGCGGCCAGCAGCCCCATAACCACCGAGGCCGATCTGAACGTAGGTTCGGTCTGCTACCGCAATCGCAGTCGAGTGAGTGTTGCGGAGCAGGGAAACATCAGTGCCGGCAATCACCGTAATACCATCCTTCAGCGCAGCCGAAGTCTGGGAACCATCGCTCACCATGGTGAGATTGTGGTTACCGTGAGACTGATAGCCACCATGGCCAATCTGGGCAAAGCCACGACCGCGAGAACCTGGATTCAGCGTCACATCACCAGTTTTTGCTTCGACGTGGATAGCGCCCGTGTGCCCTGCCATCGCGACATCAACAGAACGCCCCATGTAGCTGCCAGCATCGCGAAGCACACCCCCACCGGCGACGGTTGAGTTACCACCAGCGTTGTAGGTCGTCGCCTGAAGTCCACCCTGGGGATTCGCTCCATTGGAAACACCTCTATTTGCCTGCAGGTTGGCATTGTTGTTGTAGTCGGCTTCGAAGTAACCTACGACGCCGCTGCGATAGCCACCGTGACCAATCTGGACAATGTCACCTTCGCTACCGGAAGGGGTATTCTCGTTTCCTCCGCCGCCAACGTCGGTCAGGCCGGAGCTACCACGAATAAAGGTGTCAGCGACCACCGCGATATCTCCGCTGAATGCCCCAATCACCTCATTCACACCACCGTGACCAATCCGGACACCCGCGAAGTTCTGGTTGGCAGTCGAAGAACTGCCGAGCATGTCAACAAAGGTACCTTCCACCGTGATATCACCGGAAAGATCACCGAAACTCTCCATACCACCATGACCAATCTGGCTGAAACTGCGGTTATGACCACCGCGCATGAAAATGCCACCTCCCTCGGCGATCACCGAGATGTCGGCGCCGGTCACGGAGACATTTCCGCCGGTCGCATTTGCCTGAGTTGACGCATTACTGCCGCCGTGACCGATCATGGTGTGGGCGTCCTGGCCGGAAGCATTACCGAGCAGTCGAATCGTGTTCTTGCCGCGCACGTTAATATCGCCTGTCGCAGTGGTGGCTGTGTTGCCGGTCCCGTCGCCAAAACGGAAAAATCCGACTTGGGTAAACTCGTCGTTTCCGCCCGCGAGCATGAGAACTACGTTACCCAGAATATTCGTTTCGCCACCCGCCGAACCAACCGCGACCTCTCCGAGAGCATCGGGGTTCATAACGACGGATCCGCCGTTCTGGCCATAATCTCCGAACGCCCCGGGGCTTCCATCAGGATTCACCAGGTTCGCAAAGGAGATATCTCCCGCGGTTTCTCCGGGGAAGCCTTCCGGCGTGTTAGGGTCATAGTTGAAGGTATCGGCGCCAGTGCCGTCCCATCCGGCGAAAATGTTGACATTACCGGTACCGGCATTCTGTATGTTGTCGTTAATCAGAACATTGCCGTGAGCAAAGATACTGAGGTGGTTGGCCTCGTTGTAAAACAGATCACCACCAGAATTCTGAATGGTCACGGTTCCAGTTTCGCCAACGGCTCCAGTCGAATCGTGCGTGTGAATGATCACATTGCCGTTCTGCAGCGCTGTGAGCAGCGCCGCCTTGGAAAGCACTCCCGCAGCAGCAGCTCCAATAGTCACGTCTGTCGGATCGAGAAGCAGTGTTCCGTTGTTACCGGAAGCGGAAAGAGTTGAGACAAAACCGGAGAAACCAAGTGTCTCGCGACCGGAAACTTCGACGAATCCGCCGTTACCGATGCCATTGGCACGGGCCAGGATTTCGCCATTAAAAGTGGTGTCGCCATCAGACCAGACAACCACGGTGCCGGCGTTGCCAATTTCACCGTCAGCGATGACGAGTGAGCCAGCCTCGACAGTAGCGACCTGTGAATTGGCAAGATCGGGATCCGCCCCCTGAAATCCTCCACCGATCCGGGCGTTACCGCCGTCTACCCTTCCGGAAACATCAACAACAGCGCCAGCTCCCACAAAAGTCCCCGCACCGGTGACGTCAAAGCTGCCCCCATTACCGATCGAACCGGAAGCATCAACAGAACCGTTCAATGTCGCCGCAGAGGTCGCAACGAGTGAAGCAGCACCACCAACGGAACCGCTCACGTCAATGGAAGCCTCGCCTCCAACCGCAATGTTAGACGCATTGACATTCACGTCTCCACCAACCTGACCACCGACACCTGCCGCATCAAGAGAACCCGCCTCAAGCAGGACTGAGCCGCCGTCAATGTCAATCTGGCCACCACTGCCGTTCTGATTGCGGGCACTGATCGTTCCGGTATTGATGATCGTTCCCTGGCTGCCGGCACTCAGCATGACGCGACCGCCACGAACGCTCGCTCCGGTTGCGCGCACCACGCCGGTGTTCTGAATGGCAAGACCGTAAGCATTGCCAGTTGTCTTAAACTCCACTGCCGCAGCATTCACCTTACCAGAGTTGTCGATTCCGACTGCGCCGCCGGGGCCGGCACCCTGGACAGAGATGGTGGCACCTGAGATTCCCTGTTCCACAAGAATGTCCCCACCGGAACCAAAGGCGACAGTGCCGTCTGGAGCACTCACCGATCCAGCATTCTGAAGAAAATTACCGAGGAAGACCACATCGCCGCTGGAACTGCTGACTGCACCATAGTTAGTGATTCCTGCACCCGTGTTGCCTTGGAAACGGTTTGATCCACCGTCGAGAAAGTCATCATCGTCGATATCCAGAGTCGACATGGTCAGCATACCTGCCACATCGATAACACCCGTCGGCCCGACCACAATCCCGTTCGGGTTAACCACGATGATAGAGCCATTGGCGTTAAGGGCACCGTAGATGGCGGAAGGATTACCACTGACCACCCGGTTCAACGCGACAGAGTTGACTCCCGGTTGATTGAAAGTCGTAACCTCACCGTTGGCGATAGAAAAGCCCTGCCAGTTAATAATGGCAGTGTTGCTGGTCTGATTCACGTTCAGGTTGGCCGTTCCAAGTCCCTGAAAGTTAGCGCCACCGGCGACCACATTCGGTCCGTAAGGATTTGCCTGCAAGGGTACGGGCAGAACAGATAGCCCGGGGAGTAAGGTAGCCAGAATCAGAGCCTTCAATTTGAAGCTTCTGCGAAGAGTGGGTGCGATTGTCTTCATTGATATATCGGAGGTAGATGACGTAGAGGGGCAGGATTCCCGCGGGACGCCATCATCCTTAACAGTATAAACCGTAATGGAATGACAGCATCCGAGGGGGTTGTAAATCCAAAATTCAGGATTTTTAACTCATTTCTAACTGCCTTTGTCATTCATGAGAAAGGCGTGACATCTTTCCGAATTCTTTTTCAGAAAAATATCGCACCAAATACTTCTGAAAGGCTTCCTTGAGTCTTGGAATTCTAGAAATTTAAAGACTCTTAGGTATCTGGGTCCAAAACCCAGTTAGTGAACTTTTCCGAAATATTTTTCGCAGATCGGAGTTTCAGACTCCATTTTCGCTTTTCGCTGCGTAAACGCTGCTGATTCCGCCCATCTGGGGGTACCAGTCGGCACTCTCGAAGCCGTTTGCCTTGATCAGCTCCTGCATGGTCTCGCCGGACGGAAACCGCTCAATCGAGTCCCCCAGGTAGGCATAAGCTTCCCGATTCCCTGTGAGCCAGCCCGCTAATACCGGCAAAACCCGGTGCAGGTAGAACCGGTAAGCGCGGTTCAGCAGCGGATTGGTCGGGAGTGAAAAATCGAGCACGACCAGGAGCCCGCCAGGTTTCAGCACCCGGGAAAACTCCGAAATCGCATTGGCCCAGTTGGAAATGTTGCGGAGACCGTAGCCAATGGTGAGCGCATCAACCGAATGATCCGGGAGAGGAAGAGCCAAGCCGTCAGCGACGATGAGATTCTCCAGCCCCCTCTTTCGCGCTTCCGCCAGCATCGGGGCACAGAAATCAGCACCGATCACCCGGGCATCAGGAGAACCCTTCTGGACCTCAGCGGCCAGATCACCACTCCCGGTCGCCACATCCAGAATGAGATCAGGATCGGTCTCGGCGACCAAACGAGAGACTTCTTTTCTCCACAGCACATCAATCCCAAAACTGAGGACGTGATTGGTCAGGACGTAGCGCTTCGCGATCGAAGAGAAGGCCCGGTGAACAAAAACCGGATTTTGGTCCTGTGACTCGGAGGGCATTTGATGCCGTATTCCCGGCAGGGAAAAGAAGAAGTGCTCACGAGAGGACTCGAACCTCCACGGGTTTAACCCCACTAGAACCTGAATCTAGCGCGTCTACCAATTCCGCCACGTGAGCAGCTAAAAAATCGGGGCGCTAAGAAACACCGAAAACTCCCGATGACAACCGCTTTTATTTGCCGTTCCTAAGTTTAGCTGACAGGATCCGCCCATCGACACGACGCCCCTGACAGAAATGAAACTACCGGTGATCCGCTTCCTGCCGGATCACACTTTTCGCGCGCCTGCGGAACAGATGGCGATGGATCAGGCCGCGTTTGAGCTGACCCGGAAAACAGCCGTCCCCTCGTCGCGATTTTATCACTGGAACACTTCGGCCGTCACTGTCGGTTACTTTCACCGCTTTGAGGACGGGATCGACTCCAACAATCCCCCAATCCGTCGGTTCACCGGAGGAGGAAAAGTCGAACACGGAGAGGATGCGACCTTCGTGATCTGCTTCCCGGCCAACTCACCCACTTCCAGACTGAATGGCGATGAAAGATATCGGTGGATCCACACGGCGCTGGCGACCGCACTGGTAAACGCGGGATGCGACGTTGAATTGGAATCCACCCCCACCCCATCGGGAACCGGCCCCTGCTTCAGCAATCCCGTGACCTGGGACCTGATTGATTCGACCAGCGGAGAGAAAATCGGCGGCGGTGCCCAGCGCCGATCAGCTGGCGCTGTGATGCATCAAGGCAGCGTGAGACTTCCGGCTAATCTCCGCTCCCCTCAATCCCCCTGGATCCTGGACTTTCTCAATCAAATGGCGGAAACCGTCGAACTCTTCTCTTCCGACGAAGTCGAGAGATTGACCCGAAGTGCGGAGAACTGGAATCAGAATCAGTTCGCAACCGCCGACTGGAACAAGTGGCCAAGCCCGGCCGGCGCCTGACCGGCTTTAATTTTGTTGTGTGACATACCGCATATTATGGTAATAGGAAATTTCGGTGAAGTTCAGGGTCGCTGGTTATCAGCCCCCCTTAATCAACTCCACCGGTCACTGGATTGATTTATGCAGAGCTGGTTTAAGTTTGAACTCGATGGGGAAACCTGCCGCGTGGAGAGCGAAAGCACCCATTGCACGCTGGCTGCTTTCCTCTCAGAGCTTGATCCCTGCTTCGCACGTTTTGCGACTGATGCTTCGTGGCGGGGCGGCCATCTCGTTGTCCTCGGCGATATCGAGGGAGATCGCCATCGCTTCCGTGTCGTCGACGCCCAGCTTCTCATGCTTCCGATGCTGGCCGGCCGACAGATCTGGACGCCGGAAGGCATTCGAAATGCGGAACCCGATCACCCCGTCAACCTTGCCTTGCAGCGCGGTCACCTTGAGTGCGGCCAGGCTCGTGGCGATGCCCTTGTCGCGCTCCTCTTTGAAGGTTACTACCGACCCGACCTTCGCCGCCAGGGGCAGACCAACGACCAGTTCGATGCCATTGTTACCCGGAGCGCCAACGTCCCGGCAATCCGCGAGGTTGCCGCACAGGTCTTTGCCTCCACCGAACAACTGCGTCACGAAGCGGCCCAAAAAGCGGAAAAATCCGGGGAAGAAAGCACCGTCTGGACGGGTCGGAAGGATATCTTCGGAGACCGCTTCACCAAGGGGCTCTTCAAGATCAAATCACGCGCCTCACTTTCCTATGTTGATGACGCCAAGCGCCGTTTCTACCGCCCTGGTAATCTTGTCGAACTGCTCAAGCTCAAAAGGGAATACCCGGGCTCCCAGCTGATCGCAGGAGGAACCGAACTCACCCAGCGTGGCGGGGAGGCCGAATGGGCCAACCTCATCTCCCTCGAAGGGGTTAAGGAGCTGAACGATATCATCACTACAGAAGAGGCATGGGAAATCGGGGCCGCAGTTCCTCTCACCGAAATAGCCGAGCAGATTGGGCGTGAATGCCAGGCTTTCAACAAGATCATGCGTCGTTTCGGTTCACGAGCGGTTCGCAACCGCGCCACTCTAGGCGGCTATCTTGCCACCGCCTGGGAAACCGGCCAGCTCACCCCGCTTCTCATGGCATTGAATGCCCGCGTCATACTCCTGTCTGAGGAAGGTGAACGTGACGCTCCTATAGCCAACTTCTACACCGAAGGTGGAGGCACCATCCTCAACCCTAACGAAGTCATACGAAGCATCATTATTCCGCGCTACACGGATTCATCGATGTCCGACCGGGGCATCACAACCCGCCTTTGCGACACCTACACGGTCGCACCCCGCCGAACCCTCTGCGAACCCTACGCCACCGGGGGATTCGCAGTCGAACTTCGAGACCGAAAAATCGCCAAGGCGTGGATCGCTTATTCGGGAATCGACAAGCACCCGGTGCGAGCCCGGGATGCGGAGCAATATCTGGCAGGGAAAGTCTGGGACGAGAAGACCGTATTTGGGATGCTGCCTGTTCTCGTTGAAAGCATTCAGGTCACGGATGACCGAAACGAAATCGCTGATGCCGAATACCGGAAACAGCTTGTTGTAACTCTTTTCCAGAAGTTCTTCTTCCAGCATCCTGCCGCCGACAGCGTTCGCCCCGAGACATTGACCGCTACCGTCGACTTCGCCAGACTCGACGAACCCTTCTTCGACGCGCTTGCCGACTAGACGGCAGTGCCCCTCCCCTCCTGACAATGAGCGAATCCGACGATACTATCACTCCGTTTGAACTTCCCCTGGAGAAGTCAGACAAGGGTGCGGAAACCTTTGGAGAGCGATTGCGCCGTCGTCGACGTGAATTGACCGATGCCGGCCCTCCCCCCGCGTCCACCTGGCAATCGCGCGCACGCACCCTCTCGGCCATCGTAGTCGAGAGCCCTCACGCTTCCGCCTCAATTGCGAGGAAGAGCGGCGATGCCGCACGTGCACTCGAGGGAGTGGAATGCGTCCTCTTTGCATCCGACCTTCCTCCATTCCACAACACCCTGGGACCGGAGTATTCCAGCGAACCACTCCTCGCCGAAGACAAAGTGCACTTCCGCGGCCAACCGGTCGCTCTTATCGTGGCCGCAGACCTCGCGACCTGCCAGCGGGCCGCCTTGCTTGTGGATATCGAATATCACACCACTCCGGGCATCCTGACACTCGAACACGCAATCACCATGAGCAGCTTTCATGGCGAAGCGCGCACCAGCCAGCGGGGCGATGCTGTGAAGGCGATCAAGCAATCCAAAAAGAAGCTGAGCGGCTCCCTCGCTATCGCTCCGCAACAGGCCTGTCTGGCCGGGGGAACCGAGATTAACGTACGTCCCCTTCGCACCGGCGACGGGCTGACGATTCATGCGCGATGTCTCCTCCCTACCGCAGTTCGCTCAGCGGTAGCCAAGGCAGCTGACCTTCCTGAATCTAACATTCACATTGAACCAGTCGATTTACCCGGCCCAATCGGCGTCCTCGAAACCGAACCCGTCCGACTGACCTCGCTGGCCACTCACGCTGTAAAACGTTGTGGCAGCTCAGTAACGCTTCACGTCACCTCCCCGCATTCCCCGTTGGCCGGAGGCTCCCGTCACCAGGCCAAGGCATTGTATGAAGTCGGCTTTGAGAAAGACGGCACGATCAACGGAATCGAGATGGAACTGATTCTTGAGGGAGGCTGGTATCCGGCAGACTCAGAGAATGCGATGGACCGTGCTTTGCTTCATGCTGATTCGGTCTACGGATTCCCCAACCTCTCCATCAGCGCACGACTTTGCCAGACCAACCACATCGTTTCTTCATCGCTACCAGCTGAAGGCGCGGCCCAGGGCTCCTGGGCGATCGAAGACGTGATTCAGCGCGTTGCTGAAGCGACCGGACTCTCGCCACAAGCGATTCGGGAGAAAAATTTCTATTCAGAAGAGGGCGAAGTCAACACGACACCGTACGGACAACCGGTCGACGCAGCAGCCATTTCCCGTGTCTGGAAGCAGGTACTGAACCGGAGTGAATTTGCGTCCCGCGCCAAGGCAGTTACCGAGTGGAACAAACGCAACCCGTGTTACAAACGCGGTATTGCAGCGGTGCCCATCAAATTCGGTATCGGCGATCCCCGTTCCGACCGCAACGCCGCTGCTGCCATCGTCCAGATCCTCGCCGATGGTTCGGTTATTGTCAGGGTGGGCCTCGTCGATACCAACGACGGTCTCGATGCTCAGATACGGGAGGAAGTCGCCCACTTGTTAGGGGTCGAGGAAAATGCCATCCGCGTCATACTCAATGACTTCGATTCCCTTCCGCGTGCCACCCCTGTCATCGGAACAGATGCCTCCGGCCTGATTCTCCGTGCACTGGAAGATGCTTGCAAGCGTCTCACCAAGAGACTCCGTGAGGTCGCACTACAGATGTTCGCTGCCCGGGGCCAGACCGAAATCGAAATGGAAGCGATTCGCTTCGCTCGCGGCACGGTGGGAACTGACTTCACTGGAAATACCCCCCTCCACTTCAAAGAGGTCATCGAGGGCGCTCTGCGCAAGCGGGTTACTTTGATCGAAACCGGATATCACCGCACCCCGAATCTTTGGTGGGATCCTGAACTCGGGGCCGGCTGGCCTTTCACCTCGTTTACTTACGCTGCCGCTGTCGCGGAGATCCAGGTGGATGCATTTACGGGAGAAATTCAGATTCTTCGCCTCGATGTCGCCCATGAGGGTTCTCCCTCTTCGAACCAGGGAGAACGCGACTTTGCTCAACTCATGAGGGCGTTCACTCTGGGGGCTGGATGGATGCTTTCTGAGGCGACTCCGGATCCCGAGAATGAGCATCCTGATCTTTATCCGATCGAAGAGGGTGTCTTCGGGTTTGCTGATGCTCCTTTCCAGGTCGAGACAGATCGTCTTCGACCGCTTGGCTCCCCGGCCACCGTTCCGGGCGATCCCTGTGGTGAAGCTCCCGTCCTCCTCGCCGGCGCCCTCCGCGAAGCCCTCTGGGATGCTCTCCGCTCCTTCGGTTACAGCAATGATCTTGATGTGGAACTCCCCCTCCCTGCAACACCACCAAAAGTCCTGACCTTATTCAAAGAAATCAGTCGGCAGCAGCGGGAGAAAGGCTCCAACTCGTGATCTTCCACAGGAAGGCATCGCTTGTTGAACATCAACCAATTCGACACCTGAATCAGTGTTCCGAAAGTTGCGCGGCAGCTTCGTCAATGCTCTGTTAAAACAAGATGGTTATTGCTGCTGCCGTTCAATCTGAAGTCTGGGAGGTGCTCTTCCAACTCCTGGTCCTTCTCGCAGCAGCCCTCGTCATCGGTATGGTGTTCGAGCGTTTCCGCCAGTCGGCGATTCTCGGCTATCTCATTGCCGGAATGTTGCTCGGCCCCGGTGTCCTCAACATCATCGACAGTGACTCGGGGGTGCCACTCATTGCCGAATTGGGCGTTTCATTGTTGCTCTTTGCTATCGGTCTGGAATTCTCCGCGCGGCGTCTCATCAAGCTCGGTCCTGCTGCCGGTATCGGAGGGATGCTTCAGGTTTCGATCACCCTGGGTCTCGGCGCGCTTGTTTGCCTAGTCATCGGCCTCGAACTGAAGTCCGCTCTTGCTGTCGGAGCCACCATCGCTCTCTCATCCACAGCCTGCGTGCTGCGACTCCTGATCGACAGGGCTGAATTCGATTCCGTTCACGGGCGAACTGCTCTCGGGATTCTTCTGCTGCAGGATGTCGCCGTTGTCCCCCTGGTGCTTTTTGTGACCATGTTGACCGAAGACGGTGGTCTCGGGGAAGTTGGTCTCGGTCTCGCCAAGGCGTGCGGTCTGATCTTGGCCCTTGTGATCGCCTTCCGCATCCTCTCGCGTTTCATTCTTCCCGGGATGATGAAACAACTGAGCCTAGCGAGGGACCGTGAGTTGCTCGTCCTTTTGGCCATTGTCCTCGCCATCGGATCAGCCGTATCAGCTCACGCACTCGAGCTCTCCCCTGCCCTGGGTGCCTTCCTTGCCGGAATGATGCTCGCAGAGTCTCCTTTTGCCACCCAGATCCGATCTGACATCGGTGGCCTCAGGATCATTTTCATTACCCTGTTCTTTGCTTCGGTAGGGATGTTAGGTGACCCCGTCTGGATCGCACAAAACCCTGTCAGCGTGCTCGCGGCTACTCTCGCGATTCTCGTGGGAAAGAGCATTATCATCACGCTGATAGCGCTGATGTTCCGTCTGCCTGTTCGCCAGGCTGTCGCCAGCGGTGTCATCCTCGCCCAGGTAGGAGAGTTTGGTATCGTGATCGGCGGCATCGCCTATCAGGGAGGTTTGATCACCGAAGAGATCACGCGACTTATCGTTTCGGCGACCCTGCTCACACTCTTTGCTACCCCCATGCTGGTAAAGTTTGCCGTTCCACTGGGATACAAAATTCACCGCCTGATTCGTCCTTCCACCGCAGGAGACGATCCTTCCCCTCAAATGGCTCCGCGAGAGGAACGAAACCTGGTCATCATTGTCGGGTTTGGCCCTTCCGGACAAAAGGTCGCTGAAGAAATCCAGGCGCACGATGAAATCGACTCTCTCGTCGTCGATATGCGCCCCCATAACATTGACCTGGCCAGGGCCATGGGCCTGAATGCTGCCCTCGGTGACGCCGCCAGTCTTGACTTCCTTCTTCACAACGGGCTCTCACGAGCCAAGGCCGTGGTGATCACTATTCCTGATCACCGCACTTCCATTCGTATCGTCGAATCTGTCCGAACTCTCAGTGATCGAACAGCCATCATCGTGAGAGCGCGCTATCACAGCTTTGTCGAAGAACTCGAACGCGCCGGCGCTACCATTACCGTCGACGAGGAACATCATACAGGCAGCAAGCTCAAGGAGGCCACCAGCGAAATCCTTGCGGCCAAGCCCGACAACTAACCTGTCGAAAATGTCAGAGAGCCCCGGTTGAAGCCGGGCTCCAGTCAGGCGTGTGTCATTGAACCCCGCAACTTCGCCTGATCTCATGCTCCCGACAATTCTCATCGCCCTCGCAGCAGCGCTCGTCCTCTTGCCTGCTCTCAATTTTTTCAGCTACCGCGTCATGGGCGCGATCATCCGCAATCGACGAAAGAAGTGGGATCTCAACATCTGCTGCGGCCGAACTGATGGAGGCGGCGTCAATGTCGACATCGTCAATCATGCCGACGTTCCCAACCTGGTCGTGGTCGACGATGTCTACCATCTTCCCTTCGGGAACGGTGAATTTGAAGCCACCTTATGCTCCCACACCATCGAGCACGTCGAGGATCCTGCCGCCTTCTACAAGGAACTCCGCCGCGTCTCCGGTCAGGTCACCCTGGTCGTACCGCCTCTCTGGGATCTCTGCGCTGTCCTCAATATTTTCGAACACCGCCACCTCTTCCTCACTTTTCGCAAGGAGCATCACGATTTGCCCAGATACATTGAGCTTCCCGGCGCCCAGTTTTTCCAGGAACGCCTCGGGCAGAAGATCAGGGCATAGCCAACAAGCCCACTGGCATTCCTCCCATCTGCGTTGTAGCTTGGCGAAAGTCCCAACGCATTTGTGAGCAAACGTACTACCCAGTCCCCGAGAGTCGCTGTCCTCAACATTGTCGGTCTGACACCCCGGCATATTGGAGTCGACACTCCCTTTATTTCCGAGTTCCTGGAACGGGACGAGAATGAACTCGTTCACGTAACACCGACTTTGCCGGCTGTGACTTCGTCGATGCAGGCAACTTTCCTGACCGGTCGTAGTCCCGGCGATCACGGCATTGTTGCGAATATGTGGTATGACCGGGACTACGCGGAGCACCGCTGCTGGAAGCAGAGCAACCACCTCGTCCAGGGGCGCAAGATCTGGGAGCAGATCCGTGACGATTTCGATCCGGAATACACCTGCGCCAAGGTCTTCTGGTGGAACAACATGTATTCCTCAGCTGACTACCAGGTCACTCCACGCCCGATCTACTGCGCGAACGGAAAGAAGGTTTTCGACATCCAGACCTGGCCGATGGAACTTCGCACCCGCTTGCGACGCAAGCTCGGAAAATTTCCCTTTCCCGCCTTTTGGGGGCCCAACGCAGGAATTGATTCCACCCGCTGGATCGCAAAATCTGCGATGTGGTTTGAAGACAAGTTCTCTCCGAACCTGAATCTCGTTTACCTCCCCCACCTCGACTACAATCTCCAGCGCGTGGGTCCCGATTCTCCCGTGATCAGCGAAGATCTCCTCGCACTCGACGACGTTGTCGCCGATCTCGTAAAGCACTTGGAAAAACGCGGCGTTGAGGTCATTCTGCTCAGCGAATACGGAATCACCTCGGTAGATCGACCGATTCACCTGAACCGAGTCTTCCGCGAGAAAGGCTGGATCAGCTGGCGCGATGAGTTGAAGCGGGAAGTGCTCGATCCCGGGAACTGCAAGGCTCTCGCGATTCCGGATCATCAACTCTGTCATATCTATATCAATGATCCGGCCATCCGCGCCGAAGTGGCCGAGACCGTTCAAGCAACCGAGGGCGTTGCCGCCGTCTACACCGGGGATCAGATCAAGGAAATCGGTCTCGATCACGAGCGCAGCGGAGACATCATAGCCGTCAGTGAAGAGGACAGTTGGTTCACCTACTACTACTGGAAGAACGATCGCAAGGCTCCGGATTACGCACGCTGCGTCGACATCCACCGCAAACCCGGCTACGACCCGGTTGAACTCTTCGTCGACCCGCGGATTCGTTTTCCCAAGCTCAAGATCGCGGGCAAACTACTTCGCAAAATGCTTGGCTTCCGCATGCTGATGGATGTCATCCCCCTCGACGCCAGCCTCGTAAAGGGATCGCACGGAGCAATCCCCAGGGACGTCAAGGACCACCCCGTTTTGATCGGGAAATTCTCCGAACGAGGAGGCAGCTCCACCGTCGAGGCTACCGAAGTCTACGACTTGCTCCTCGAACGTTGTGCCTCCCCGAACGCCAAGGGCAACTAACCCTGACCGTAGTAAGCACCCGCCCCGTGTTTGCGAAGGTAGTGCTTGTCGAGGATGTGCTTTGGCAGGCCCGGCTGATCAGCATTCAGGCTCCAGGTGCCCATCGCCATCTGCGCGCAAACTTCGAGCGCGACCGAGTTCTTCACGGAATCGATCGCATTTTTCCCCCAGGTAAAGGGAGCGTGAAATTTTTGGAAACATGCCGGCATCTCCATCGGGTTGATACCGCGCTCGGAAAAACACTCCGCGATGGCGATTCCCGTGTTGGTTTCGTAGTCCTCGGCCACTTCTTCAGGAGTCAGTTCACGGACCACCGGCACGCTACCGTAGAAATGATCGGCATGCGTTGTGCCCTGGCAAGGCAACTCCACCCCGGCCTGGGAAAACATGGTCGCGTTGACGGAGTGAGTATGAGTCACTCCTCCGATTTCAGGAAATTCACGATAGAGAATGCGGTGAGTCGGCGTATCAGAGGAAGGACGCATGCTTCCTTCCACCACTTCACCCTCCAAATCGAGCACGACAAGATCCTCCGGTTTGAGGTTGTCGTATGAGACGCCACTTGGCTTGATCACAAAAAGGCCCTTGTCGCGGTCAATCCCCGACACATTTCCCCACGTCAATCGCACCAGCCCCTCAGTGACAAGCAACAGGTTGGCTTTGAAAACTTCCTCTTTCAGATCTTCCAGCATAGCGCCCAACCAACTCAGCAATCCCACTTGTGCAAGGGATCAATTCTCACAAGATATTTCAGTATCCTGAGCTAACTTCATTCAACAATACGACGTATGTGGCGATCCCTGAAAAAGACCCTGGCAACGCTTGTCCCCGCGCTTTTGCTTATTCTCTTCATCGCGGTCATGATCTGCTTCCTCAATCGGTGGGACTCCATGGTCGCGATCACCCTGATTCCCGTCTGGGCCTGGGCTGCTTTCGGAATGACCCTCTCCCTTCTTTCCTGGATCTGTTTTCGGGGACCGTTCGCTGCGGTTGTCTTCTCTATCTGGATGGCCAGCGGCCTTATCCTTTCTGAAGAACCGCGCTCCCTGATCCGGGAACTCTTTTTGCCTCCGGCCAGCAGCCTACCGGAGGAATTACGAACGCTCCGGGTGGTCAATGTTAACGCAGAAGACATGGAGGAAAATCTTCGTATCAGCGCCGTTCTCAAACCCGACATCGTCATCATCCAACAGGCACCTGAAGGCGATGTCCTCGAAAAATTCGCGAACGACCTGTTTGGGGATGAGCACATGGTTGTCACCAACCGGAGCAATGCGTTCATCGCCCGCGGAGAAATGGTCAACACGCTTGGCGAAACTGACAGCGCCACTCTCCACGTGCGCATGCTCACCCCCGATGGCTTTCTCGTCGATATCACCAACCTGGATCTCGACCCCTACCTCCCCAGCCCGCAACTTTGGAAAAAGGAAGTCTGGCAGCGGTTGACGACGACACGGGTCGAAAACCGGAGACTGCTACGCCATTACCTGGGAGAGAATCAACTCACCAGCGGCAAGATCGGCCGCATCGTCAGCGGCGGTTTTGGCACACCACCCGGGGACGATGTATTCCGCCCGCTCGAGAGCGCTCAATTGACTGACGCGTTTGGAAAAGCCGGGACCGGTTGGGGCAACACTTACCCTGCTGACTATCCCCTGGTACGACTGGATCAAATTTGGGCTTCATCCAATCTCCGCCCCCTTCGTGCGTTCACCTCAGTCAATCCCGGGGCGACTCACCGCATTGTCGTCGCCGACTTTGCCATCAATCTGCCGGAAAACTAACCGGGCAAAAGAAAAACGCTTCCTGCAAAAGGAAGCGTTTTCACAGAAATCGTTCTTCTAGTCGCGCTGATCAGAACTTGATCGCCACTCCGAGCTGCGGGCCGGAGAACGCCATGTTCATGTTCAGGTTGCCTTGAGTCACTTCGTACTCAAGATGGCGGTAACCGCCGAAAATCGTAGTACCTTCATTCACTACGTATCCGACATTCACGGTCGCCTGCCAGGTCAAATCTGAGTCACCGGCACCAACGTCGCCGTAACCTCGGAGCAACCAACGATCGGAAAAGTCGTAGCCGAAACGAAGCGCACCCACTCCATCCCAAACGTGGTTCACGGAAGTTGAATTCGCATACGACGGAAGCCCCGTGATCCGTTGAAGAACCGGCCTGTTTCTTAGAGTTGCACTGTGAGCGGAAATCTCGGTTGAGAGATACATGAAACGCACACCACCACCGAGTTCGAGAAAGAAATCTTCTGTTTCGATGATGCGGTAAGTAGCAACGCCGTTCCAGATGAACATGTCCAGCTCAAGGTCGATCTGGTTGTAGAGGCCATTTGGCCCGGCTCCGCCGGGAGAAAGGCCAGCGTAGGTGAAATCGTTGTAGATCGAGAAATTCCCCTTCTTGGCGGCTGTGGCAACGAAGGCGGCAAAATCGAGGTTGTTCAGGATGTCACCGAAGTCCATGTCGAAACCGGCGGTGAGGTTACCGACAGCAATGGAACCATCCAACGCAGTGAGGAAGCCGTAGGGAGCGACTCCAAATTCCCAGGTGTCCGGGGTGTATTCGACAGGCGTCTTCGGATCAGGAGCTCCCCAGTCACCGGCATGGGTAATCGGAGCGAGAACACTGATAGAAGTTGCCGCGACAAGGGCGAGAGAAAAACGAGCGATCTTCATTTCGAAACATTTACTTCTTTGAATGGGATAAATCAAACCCTGAATCAGGGGGAGCTATATCAAATTTTGGCAACTAAGTCACTGAAATCCAGGTCTTCCCCGCCTCACCAGGGTGGAGAATTTCGAGGGATCATCCGCACGATCAGCGGCCTCGTTGATCAGGACCCGCGGTCTCAATTCAACAAATGACAATCCTGCCGTCTCAATCGCCCCCTTCTCGAAAAGGTATTGGTCCAGATATCCATTAACCAGCATTCGCCAGTCAAACTTGGCGCGCATCGCGGCCGGTGTCTGCGCTCTCAGACTCGTGGTGCAGTTGGAAGTCAGGACATTGTAGAATCGCGGTCGTTCCTTGAGCTCGTTCTGGGTCTGAATGCTGTCCATCAAAGTCTCCTCGACCCGCTCACGGGAGGTTCTGAATCGATAGAGGTAGACCGGTTCATTTCGCACCCTCGTTCGAACGCCAATAAAGTCGGATTCCTCCCCGAAGATGTATTGCAGTTCGAACATCTTGTAGAGGCCACCCAGGGCGGAGAAACTTTCGTGCAGCTCCCTGCGAGTCTCTACGGATAGGCAGACGTTTCCTTCTTCTCCAAAATCGAAGGAAATAATCGGGTGGGCCAACAGATCCCCCCCAAAGGCATCAAAAAACAGGTCCGCACCTTCGAGATTCGAAAGATGAAACGTTCGGCTTTCCCATTTTGGAATCTCCTCGCCATCGACATAGGCAAAATGCCGGTAATTGTGAAACGTGACCTTGTCACCATCGACGTCCACCCAGCCAGTCTCTCCAAACTCCGGTTTCCAGGCCCTGTCGTTCGAGGGAAAAATGAGCAGCCATGGAATCGCGACCAGACAGATTGCCGCCACAAACCCTCCCCATTTCAACCGCCGATCCTTCGGAACCAGCCAAATCACAACAATCAAAACCAACCACGCAATCCCTAGAATCAAGTTCCCAACGCTCGCCTGTCCCAACGGTCCATCAAAGTAGATCGCCCCGAACCAGTAGAGGACAAACAATCCCAGCACGAGGCAGCCCAGCGCCTGCAACAATTTCAGCAGGATCTGCAAAGCCAACGGTCTTTGTTTTTTGCCGGTATTTTCCTCGGAATCCATTCGCTGAATTGATCGAACTCTAGAGCTCCCCTCGTTCCTGCATTTCCTTCAAGATCTTGCGGAGATTTTCGATCGCAGGAGCCGACTGCTCATACACGGTTTCAACTTGATCAAAATCCAGCGTCCCAATGTCCCTGAGCTCAGGCCTGACATAGATCGTTGGAGGATGATCCTTGAGCCGGTCTTCGGTATTCCTCTCGATCAGCGTATCGAACATACCGAGAACCGCCGTGACCAGGTTCGGAGGCTCGGTTTCGTCCACTTCCCTCACCGGTAGAACATCAATGGCTATGACGATGTCACAGTCATCCTGGAGAATTTCATAAGGGAGATTGTCCGCCATCCCGCCGTCCACCAAGACGCGGCCATCGTGAATCACCGGTTCAAACACCCCGGGAATCGCCATGCTCGCTTTGACAGCTGATTTCAGATCCCCCGTTCCAATAACCACCCTTTCATCCCGGTAGTAGTCCGTGGCTACCACATCGAGAGGAATCTCAAGGTCGGAGAAGTCTTCGACCTGCAACCCTTCAAACAGCAGGCTCAGGAATCCGTCGGCAGAAAGGATGGCCTTGCGGCCTTTGGAGAAGCGGAAAAACTCGAACCAGCGTATCAGTTTGTCTTTCTTCTCCCAAACATCTTTAGCCTTATCGGTTTTCAGTATCGTCAGGCCCTGAACACCTTCCCGAATTTCCTCACCCTTGATGCCGGCCGCGTACATCGTCCCGATGATGGCGCCCATACTGGTACCCGCAATGCGGTCCGGTCGAATGCCGAGTTCATCGAGCATTTCGAGCACTGGCACATGTGCCAGCCCCCTGACACCACCACCACCAAGAGCCAGCCCCAACTTCATTGTCCGGAAAATCCGGTAAGATACCGATTCCTCAAGTTACTGAGCAGCCTGGGGATTCATGATCGTGAATCCCGCCTCGGACCTGGTGTCAGCATTGGAGGAGTCCCGGGTCACTAACATCAAGGTCCCGGGTGTCGTCAGATCATAGACCTGGCGCACGAAATCCTGATTCACACGCACGCGGTGCCTTAGGATATTCAGCGGATAAACCGACGGAGGCTCAGAGGCATCCAGGGTCAGAATTGTCCATGGGCGCATGGGGCGATCAGGAATCAACGGGTTCTGTCCTTCGACGACTCCGTCGAGCATGAGGAACAAACCGCCCGGAATCTCTCCGCCCGGCACCAAAGCGACAGGAGCCTGGCCAATCAAGACTCCATTTCGAAAGACGTAGAGAGTCTGGTCTTTCAAACTCAAGAGAATGGCAACAGGTCCGGTGGGACTCTTAGCCGGGTCCCAGAACGGCGCACGATCGGGAATCGGAACCGAAGATGGGTCAACATCGGTCTTCTGCAGGATTTGCTTCGGCTTGTCGGACGTGGACGGTATCGAACTGCGCTGGGTGATCACCACCGTTCCCCCCATGTCAGTGGAACTGAAAAGAAGCTCAGAGAATTGAAGCGGCAAACGGACACAACCAGCAGACGCTGGGTAGCCCGGGAGATCGCCGGCGTGAATCGCAATACCGCTCCAAGTCAGGCGCTGCATGTTCGGCATCTGCGCTCCCTTGTAAATGCTGGACTCGTGCTCTTTGTTCTTCTGGAGGATCGAGAAAACCCCGGTGGGAGTTTCTTTTCCGGGGCGTCCTGTGCTCACTGTGGAGCGGCCAATCAGAACACTGTTGCGATACACGTAGCACATCTGGTCGTCGATACTTACAACCACCAGGAGCGGCCCCTTCGGGGCCCGCTCGGGATTCCACTCAAACTGTCCCGGCTGGAGTTTCGTTTGAGTCGGAACCGCCTCTTCCTTTTTCTTCTTTTTGAACAACTGAGCATCAGCAGGGAGACACACCGCCAGGGCCAGGAAAATGACAAGAAACGAGAGAGGAGTGCGTGTGTGAGTCTGCATGCGAATCATATGAGTTGCTGATTACCGATACGCCAAAACGACGTCTCAGGGATTCAATAAGACATCATCCTGAGAGGTATGGTCAATTCTCAAAAGGTAACTTTAAGCGGAAACTTCGACATCTGAATTCTCGAATTCCCCCACCATGGAAAGTTTGTAGCAGTGTTCATGCCGTCTTATCAATCCCTTGGCAGCGGGAGCGAGAATATATCGCCCGAAAAGGAAACCAATTGATCGGCTCCCTTTCCCGCCGTATCGCTGGCCTTCGCCATCCTCTATGCCATTTGACGCCACAACCACCGCCCTTGCTCTCGCCTGTCTTGGGGCTCTGTGTCTCGGCGTCTCCAAGGCCGGATTCCCCGGTTTGGCGATTGTTAATGTGCTGGTGATCGCCGAGCTCTTCGGAGCCAAGAACAGCGTCGGCATCATTCTGCCGATGCTGGTCATCTGCGACCTGATCGTTCTGCCTCTGTTCTGGAAATACGCGACTTGGAAAATGATCTGGCCCCTCGTTCCAGTGACCTTTGCCGCCATTGTCGGCTCATGGCTGCTCCTCGATACCTTTGACGATAACACGGCCCGAAAAGTGATCGGCGGAATCATCCTGTTGATGCTCATTCTTCAACTCATCCGTGAGTTCAAAAAGGAATTCCTCGAACACCTCCCCGACTCGCGAGTGTTCCGGTGGATCAGTTGCGTCATGATCGGTGTCTCCACCATGCTCGCAAACGCTGCAGGCCCCGTCTATTCGATCTATGCCCTGGTCCACCGAATGCCGAAGATGGAATTCCTTGGGGTTGGCGCCCGTTTCTTCCTGCTTGTGAATCTGTTCAAAGTTCCGTTCCTGGGGCAGCTTGAATTGATCAATCCCGAGTCACTCAAGCTGAACCTGTATCTAATTCCCGCTCTCATTGCCGGAATCTTCATCGGCAAAAAGATGATCCACCTCATTCCTCAACGGATCTTCGAATACCTGCTCTACGCCTTCTCCGCGATTGCCGGAGTGCGCATGCTTTTCTTTTAGGAATTGCCGGTTTCTTCACCGCCTGTCACAGCCAGAATTGATTCATCTTTTTTTGAACAAAAAGATGCAATGAAGTTCTAAAAGATCAGAAAGGACAATTGGAGCCGCTTCAAAGGCAATGATGGCTTGGCGCCGACCCGGTGTCGTATCCATCATAGACTTGGGAGCGCAACCCCCACCGCTCATGAACCCCAATCAATTTACTCTAAAACTACAGGAAGCTTTCCAGGCAGCTCAAAGCCTGGCAAACGAGCAGTCCCACGCCGAACTCAGCAGTGTGCACCTGTTCTCTGCTCTCCTTGACCAACCGGAAGGCGTCACCCGGCCCATTCTCTCGAAGATCGGAGCTGATCCTGACTCATTGAACAGCCAGGTATCGACTTTGCTTGGCAATCTCCCCTCCGTTCAAGGCAATGCAGGTCAGCAGGTCTACCTGAGTTCAGACCTGCGTGCCGTCATGAACACCGCGGAAAAGATTCGCGGCAAAATGAAGGACGACTTCACCAGCGTGGAGCATGTGCTCCTCGCAATCGTTAACGAGGGCAATTCCGACCTCAAATCCCTGCTCCAGCAGCAAGGCGTGACCGAGGCAAGTTTGCAGCAGGCAATCCAGTCTGTCCGCGGCAATCAGCGAGTCACCGACCAGGACCCGGAAGGCAAATACCAGTCTCTCGAGAAATACGGTACCGACCTCACCGCCATAGCACGCGAAGGCAAGATCGATCCGATCATCGGCCGCGACGAAGAGATTCGCCGCGTCATGCAGATTCTTTCACGGCGGACCAAGAACAATCCCGTTCTCATCGGAGAACCCGGCGTTGGTAAAACGGCCATCGCTGAAGGCCTCGCCCGGCGCATCGTCAGTGGCGACGTTCCCGACTCCCTCAAAAACAAAAGGCTCATCGCCATGGACATTGGCTCGATGATCGCCGGAGCCAAGTATCGAGGAGAATTCGAAGACCGCCTCAAGGCGTTTCTCAAAGAAGTCACCGAGAGCGATGGCGAGATCATTCTCTTCATCGATGAGCTCCACACCATTGTAGGCGCCGGAGCCAGCGAAGGCGCAGTCGATGCCTCCAACCTGCTCAAACCGCAACTCGCTCGCGGCGAGCTCCGCACCATTGGTGCCACGACCCTGGACGAGTATCGCAAATACATCGAAAAGGACGCCGCTCTCGAGCGACGATTCCAGCCGGTCACCATCGACGAGCCCAGCGCTGAGGACACCATCGCCATACTTCGCGGCATCAAGGACCGCTACGAAGTGCATCACGGCGTCCGCATCAAGGACTCGGCCCTGGTTGCCGCGGCTACCCTGAGTGATCGCTACATCTCCGACCGTTTCCTTCCTGACAAAGCAGTCGACCTCATCGACGAAGCGGCTTCCCGGCTCAAGATTGAGCTCGACAGCCTGCCCACCGAAATCGACCAGCTCGAACGCCAGGGCATGCAGCTCGAAATGGAGCGCCAGGCACTTCAGAAGGAGAAAGACGACGCCAGCAAGGATCGTCTGAAGAAAGTGGAGAAAGAAATCGCCGATCTCAAGGAACAGGCTGATGCCCTCAAAGCCCAGTGGCAGAACGAAAAGTCTGTCATCGATCAGGCCAATGTCGTTCAGGAGGAACTCGAACAACTCCGCACCGAACTCGAACAGGCTCAACGTGAGGGCAACCTCGGTCGTGCCAGCGAGATCCAGTATGGTCTGATTCCCGATAAGGAAGACGCTCTCAAAGCGGCCAAGGCCGAGCTGCAGAAAATGCAGAACGCCAACCGCCTCCTCAAAGAGGAGGTCACCGAAGAAGACATCGCCGAGGTGGTGAGTTCGTGGACCCACATCCCTGTCTCCCGCCTCCAGGAAGGCGAGCGATCCAAGCTCGTGCACATGGAAGATCGTCTCGGGGATCGGGTCATCGGCCAGAAGGACGCTGTCGTGGCGGTCTCCAATGCAGTTCGACGCGCTCGCGCCGGACTGCAGGATGAGAACCGGCCGATCGGTTCGTTCCTTTTCCTCGGCCCAACCGGAGTGGGAAAAACCGAGCTTTCGCGAGCTCTCGCCGAGTTCCTGTTCGACGACGAGCATGCCATGGTCCGCATCGACATGAGCGAATACATGGAGAAACACGCCGTTGCCCGACTCATCGGAGCTCCTCCCGGCTACGTGGGTTACGAAGAAGGTGGACAGCTTTCTGAAACCGTCCGACGCAAGCCCTACTCTGTTGTTCTCTTTGACGAAGTCGAAAAGGCACACCCCGACGTCTTCAATGTGCTTCTCCAGGTCCTGGATGATGGGCGCATCACCGATGGCCAGGGACGCACGGTCGATTTCCGGAACACGGTCATCATCATGACCAGTAACATCGGATCAGAATACATCATGTCCGAGGAAAACCCGGAGCAGCGTGAAGCGCTCGTCAACGAAGCGTTGCGCGGACATTTCCGCCCCGAGTTCCTCAACCGAATCGATGAAACGATCATCTTCGACCGACTCAGTGAATCTGATCTCGGCGAAATCGTGAAGATCCAGTTGGCTCGCGTCATCAAGCGACTCGAAGCTCAGGGTCTCAACCTCGACCTCAGCGATGCTGCTCTCGAGCAACTCGCGACCGAGGGGTATGATCCGGCCTACGGTGCCCGCCCGCTCAAGCGTGTCATTCAGAATCGACTGCTCGACCCGCTCAGCCTGGACCTGCTCGACGGCAAGTTCAAAGACGGCGACACCATCACGGTCGACATCCGGGACGGCCAATACACCTTCAGTTTGTGAACACAAAAAGAGCGCGGCAATCGCCGCGCTCTTTGCGTAAAAACCAATAGTTAGTCACTAACAGCCAATCACCGGCATCAGCCACCGTAGGATTTCTCAACGCGCTCAGCCACATCCTTGTAGCCGTAGTCGACTGCGTAGATTTCCTTGAGGGACTCGAGATACTTCTCCTCGTTACCGAGCTTGTCATAGAGAAGTCCCACGTTGTAGAGAAGTTCCTTCTTGGTGTCGTCCATCACCTGAAGTTCAGCGATCGCTTCTTCGAACTGGCTCGCAGCAAGGTCGGACATGTTCATGCGGTCGTAACACTGACCGAGCATGTTCATCACCTTGATACGCAGGTTGGGGCTGCGCTTGGCCTGCTGGAGGTGCTGAATCGCTTCGCGGTAATCCTCATTATCGTAAAGGCGTGAACCCAACTCATAACGAAGGTCGTTATCCGTGGGGTTACGCTCAACGCGTTCCTTGGACTCGGCAATGAGCTGCTCCTTCTGACCGGATTCGGCATCCTTGAGCTGCTGCTTGTACTGCTCGATGTCCGGATGCTCCGGATTCTCATCCACAAACTTGCGGAGATCGGCGAGGTAATTGGAATTCACCGTCTCACGAATTTCGGCCACCTTCTTCTCCAGCGCGGGGTCATTGGCTGAGAGAGAGAATGCCCACTCATAAAACTGCAATGAACTCTGAAAATCTTCGAGCTCTTCGTAGGTGGCGGCCAGCTTCTTAACAACGGTAATGTTGTTCTGGTCCTGATTGTATTCCTCAAGCAAACGAGCCACCTGCTCCTGGAGTTGGTCACCTGTCATGGCCGCGCGGCCTTCGCTCTCGAGGTCGGCAGCAGCGCCTTTGTCCTTGAGGAGGTCACGCCAGTCACCGTCGCTGTCCCACTTCTGGGAAGCAATCGAGCCGCGCGCGGTCGCATCCTTGTATTTCTTGGAAGCTTCGAGATCGGTGCGGTTCTTTTCAACAATCTTGCCGAAGATCTCGGCTGCCTTGTCAAAGGCCTCGCGATCCATGTAGAAGTCACCCAGCTTGTGGCAGAACTTGATGTTATCAGGGTCCCCTTCGATCACGGTTTCCAGCGCATAGCCTGCCGTCATGGCCAGTCCTGCTGCAAGAGCCGCATCGTAAAGCAATTCGTTGCCCTGGGCGTTGTAAGGATCAGAACCGAGCACTTCTTTTTCGAGTGCTTCCATGACCTTGAGCGGGTCCTTTTTGACCTGCCCCTGCATCTTCATGACCTTGAGCGCTTCGCCGCCCAGCTTGACGCCCTTCTTGCCTTCGTTGGCCTTCACGGAAGCCAAGCGGAGGGCACGACGTCCGTCGAGGAAACCGGGCTCCTGCTTCAGGATCGCCTGGATCAAGCTCACGGCATAGTCCCAGTTCCTCAGCTCCAGAGCGCTTTCCGCCTTCAGATAGAGCTTCTGCAACTTGTCCGGCAGCTCATTCTGTTTCACTTCGTCTCTGGCTATCACTTCTGTCGATTCTTCTGACATAATCTTGGGAATGCTGTTTGTCTCAATTACCTCGTTACCTAACCACTTTCTGGAGGGGGGATTGCAATCGTATCACAATTTACCGCGCCTGATCTAGCGAATGTTGATAGATGGGACAACGAAAAAAAGCGCTTTTCCTTTCTATTTCTTGCCCCCCCATTTCGCGGAACGCGACTTGCCAGAGGACCGTTTCGCCGCTTAAATTACGGGAATGATGCGCCGAATCACCATTCTGGCTTCGATCCTCGCTGTCTCGCTGTGGTGCTACGGTGGCGGACAGCAGTCGAAAAGTAGTCGCCTGATCACGATGCACTTCGAGGAGGAGTCGAACAGCAATCCGAAGATGGTGACTCCCGTGAAACTCGGCAGCGAGCACCGGCAGTACTTTTTCAGTAAGATGCCGACCTTCACGGCCTCGGACATCCAGTGGTTCTATCCCTTCACCGCTGAAGACGGCGTCACCTACGGGGCCGCCTTCAGATTCAAGGACTACGCGGCGCGTGAGTTGGAGGAACAAACCCTGGTGAATCACGGTAAGCTTCTCGGCATCCGTTGCTCAGATGCTCCCCTGTCGGTGGTTCTCGTGGATCGACCCATCACCGACGGTGTCGTAGTGGTCTGGAGCGGGCTCCAACAACGGCATCTCAAGGAATTCCAGAAGCAATTCCCCCACGTCGACGATGTAGGCGGAGCGACCGCCGGCCCTGAATTTGCACTTCCTTCTCGATAAGGCGATAAGGTTGCCCCAAGATGCTGGCAAAGTGTCTTAGATGTGTTAATTAAAATCACGTCGTTCGACACTCCTGTCATGAGATTCTTTCCCCTCGCGTTTCTCCTTCTGGCCGTGTCCCTGCCTGCACTGGGTCAGATCCGGCCACTCGGTCTCGTTCTGACTTCTGATAACGATGCCATCTTCGGTACCGATCCTTCGAAGTTTTACATGTACACCGACCGCTACTTCGAAGGGGTCAATTCCAAGCCCTGGCAGGGCGGCACCTACGGATTCTGCCGGAACCAGAGGCGCACCAGCATCGGCATCGTTTACACGCGCCTCCACGAGGGCATCGACATTCGCCCCGTCCATCGCGACAGCTCGGGCAATCCTCTCGATGAAATCCGATCTATCGCCGACGGAACGGTCGTGCATGTGAATGACTCCTCCTCAGCCAGCAACTACGGGAAGTATGTGGTCGTGCACCATGACTGGGGTTACGGACCTTTCTTCTCCCTCTACGCCCACCTCAGCAAAATCAACGCGACGCGTGGTCAGGCCGTCAAAGCCGGCGAAACCATTGCCATCATGGGTTACACCGGAGCCGGAATCAACCGCGAACGAGCCCACGTTCACCTCGAGCTCTGCATGATTCTGAGTGACCGTTTCCAGGGCTGGTATGAACGTCACTTCACCAGCGAAAACAAGCACAGCCTCTTCAACGGCTTCAATCTCATCGGAATGGATATTGCCAAGCTCTATATCGAGCATCGCAAAGATCCAAACATCACCATTCCGTCTTTCCTCGTCAACGAGACCGAGATCTACTACAAGGTCATCGTTCCCAACCACGGCAAGGTCGATATCCTGCGACGCTATCCCTGGCTCCTGCGCGATCTCGACCGGGGATCCAATCCTCCCAGCTGGGAATTTTCATTCGCCGCTACCGGCATTCCCCTGCAGGTCCGACCGAGCATGAAGTCGACCAATGCACCGATTGTCTCTTACGTGAAACACTCCGAGACCGATCACTCCTACATGACTTCAGCCCGCATTACCGGCACCGGCTCCAGCGCAAAGCTCACCCCGGCAGGCTCGCGATTCATCCAGTTGATCAGCGACTCCTTCTAATACCAAAGGCGCTCAGCCTTCGTGCATGATCTCCTGGAACACGCCTCCACCGAGGAGCTTCGGCCCATCATAGAACGCGCAGATCTGTCCCGGCGTCAGCGCCCTCTGCGGCTTCTCAAAGGTGAGGATAGCCGTCGTATCATCGAGAAACTCAGGCGTTACCGATACCGCAGCTGAGCGATAGCGAGGCTGGGCGGCGAGATCTTCGGCCGAGCCAAGAGGCTGATTCGTGACCGAGATACTTCCGACCCGGCACTTCGTCGCGTAGAGCTTCGGGGTCTCCGGCTCGTCAAAGGCAACCACCAGTTCATTGGTCTCACCGCGTTTTTCCACCACGACGTAGGCCTTTCCGAAGGTATTGGAAGGCACGCCGAGGCCTTTGCGCTGCCCCAGCGTGTGAAGGTGCAACCCACGATGGCTACCGACCTCTTTACCATCCAGCGTTACGATGGGACCGGGATTGTCCTTGATATAATGTCCGAGGAAATCTGACATCTTGATATCGCCGATGAAACAGATTCCCTGGCTGTCCTTCTTCTGGGCCACCGGGATTCCGAGACGCTCAGCCTCCTTTCGGACCTCCGGCTTCGGAAGATGACCGATGGGAAACATCGCGGGCTGAATCTGATCCTGCTCCAGCAGAGCGAGAAAGTAAGTCTGATCTTTCCCATCTGCCCCGCGAAGAATATCGACTGAACCGTCATTGTGACGATCGATCCGGGCATAGTGCCCTGTTGCGAGATACTCAAACTCCTGCGACTTCGCAAATTCACGAAAGATACCGAACTTCATCTCCCGGTTGCACATCACGTCCGGATTCGGAGTCACCCCGTTGCGGTAGCCCGCGAGAAGGTATTCCACGACCCGGTCATGATACTCATCCATCAAGCTGAGGATGCGAAACTCAATCCCGAGATAGTCACAGACGGCCCGGGCGTCACGAATGTCCTCCTCCCAGGGGCAGTCCCCCGGCAGGTTCTCCTCATTCGTGAAGTTCTTCATGTAAGCACCCACGACCTCATGCCCCTGCTCAAGAAGCAGGGCTGCAGCAACCGAGGAGTCGACTCCTCCAGACATGGCGGCTAGGACACGGGCCATAGGGGCGCGAATGTCGGCCACCTCGCAAGATTGCGCAAGTCACAGCGCGACTCGTCAATCAGGCCGCGGCTTCGCTGCGCCCCGTGGCCAGCTGCATCACCGCTTCTTCGCTAAGTTCCTCCCGGCTCAGCACTCCGGACAGGCGGCCTTCGTGCATGACGAGAGCACGGTCCGACATCCCGAGAATTTCCTCCATCTCGCTGGATACAAAGAGAATCGCTACCCCCTCTTCTGCCAGTTCCTCCATCAGTGCGTAAATCTCCTGCTTCGCCCCGATATCGATGCCGCGGGTCGGCTCATCGAGCAACAGAACCCTCGGCTTCATCGCAAGCCACTTGCCCAGCACGACTTTCTGCTGATTGCCGCCCGACAGATATCGAACCACCTGGCGTGACGACGGAGTCTTGATCCGCATTTTTTCCGTCATCTCTTCAGTGATGCTCTTCTCCGCCTCGAAATTGAGCCGCCCTGTCTTCTGGTCACGCTCGAGGGAGGCCAGGCTCAAATTATCCGCCACCGCCATCTCAATCACCAGCCCCTGTTGCTTGCGATCTTCCGGGACCAACGCCATGCCATGAGCAATAGCAACCCGGGGACCGGTCACAGCGACCGTCTCTCCTCCAACGGAAATATCACCGCTAACCGCCGGAGCAATTCCAAAGAGCGTTTCAAGCAATTCGGTCCTTCCGGCCCCGACTAACCCTGCCAAACCCACAATCTCTCCTGCCCTAAGCTCGAAAGAAATCTCCTCGTGCGAATGAGCCGGCGTTCTCACCCCGGAAACGGAGAGGACAACTTCACCGGGCTTCTGAGGCTCATGATTATAAAACTGCGACAGGTCACGTCCCACCATCAGGCTGACCATGGCATCATGATTGATCTCTTTGCGGGAAAGATCCCCTGCGTTTTCACCGTCGCGAAGCACGACCACCCGATCGGCCAGCTCCTCGACTTCGCCGAGTCGGTGAGAAATGTAGACAATCGCAACGCCGTCGTTCCTCAGTTCCTTGACCACTTCGAAGAGCCGCTCCGTCTCACCTTGCGACAGGCTCGAAGTCGGCTCATCCATGATCAACATCTTGGCATTGGTTGAAAGTGCCTTGGCGATCTCAACGAGCTGCTGCTTCCCGATCGTCAGGTCCTCCACCAGCGTGTCAGGCGCCACATCCAAACCAACCCGCTCGAGAAAGACCGCCGCGTTCTCAGCAATCGCTTTTTCGTCGATCACTCCCGCAGTGCGAGGCTCACGCCCCAGAAAGATATTCGCACCCACGGTCAGGTTGGTGGCGAGGTTCAACTCCTGGTGGATCAGCGCAATCCCCATTTCGAGGCCTTCGTGAACTGAGCGAATCGACACCGTTTCACCACCGACCTTAATCTCACCTTCATCCGGCGGCTGAACCCCGGCCAGGATCTTCATCAACGTGCTCTTACCGGCGCCGTTTTCGCCGAGCAGCGCCACGACTTCTCCGGCAGACACGGAAAAGTCCACCCCGTTGAGCGCTCTCACTCCGGGAAATGACTTCCCGATTCCGGTGACTTCCAGCAAGGATGACATGGGGCAAAGGCTACCAGAGCTCCCTTCCCCTTCCAGCTTTTTTGAGAGCTTTGGTGGAATTGTTCAAAGGAACATGCCAAATTAGCAAGCCGTGTCCCCCAAGCCTGCCGTTATTCTTAAATCCCGCTACTACCTCGATCACTTCGAGGAAATGCTGGATTTTATCCTGACGCGCTACCAACACGCCCTCGAACCGAAACACCTCGCCTTTGCCGAAAGCTTTCAGAACCTCAGCCTCGATGCCCGCTGCCTCTATGTCCGCATGGTGAACCGCAAGGGTCATGTCTTTGTTCGCGACTACCTTCGCTACGAAGAAATCCACGACACCCCCGCTGCCGTCGAAGAGCTCCACGATCGGGATTTCATCCTCCCGGTGGCTGCCACCCAGTACGAAGACCTGCTTCGCATTCATACGCGCGATGCCCTCGCCGCCCGCATCCGCCAACATGACTTTCCCCTCACCGTTGAAATGCCTCGCAGCAACGCGAAGAAGGCCGAACTCATCCAATTCACCCTGACCGAACTACCTTTCGAGGAGTTATGCCCTCCCGGCTCCATCGAAACTCATCTCGCCCAGGGACAGACCGATGAACTCGGCTATTTTCTGTTTCTCTATTTTGGGCGCCTTCGATCCAGTCTCACTGACTTCGCGCTGCGGGACCTGGGCGTCATGAAAACGCAGGCGTTCAAACAGGAATTCAAACCCCGCTTCAATTCCCGCGTCGTCGCCCTGGCAGCCTATCACTACCGTAAGCTGCTCGCCGAACTCACCGATCCCAACAACACCACCGTCGAGCAATGTTTCACCGATTCTCCCAATTGGCCCCGGATCGACGACCCTGACATCGAAATACTCCGCGGCCGAACTCTCAACCGGCTCGGTGCCTGGTTCGAACGTCACGATGACTCCGGGCGGGCTCTCGCCGTCCACCAACTTTCGGATCAGTTTCCGTCTACCGAGCGCACCGTCCGCCTTCTCATGAGCGCAGGCCGCACTGAGGAAGCGGCAGAATTGCTTGGCCGCCTCATTGAAAATCCGTCCTGCGACCAGGAACTCCTCTTCGCCGAAGACTTTTACGAACGAAAATTTGAAAAGAAGAAAGTTGGCCGGCTCACATCCCTGCTCCGGGAAGCCCCTGTCCTGCAACTCGATGAATCGGGGCGGGATTATCCCGAAGAGGCCGCCATTCGAAAGCTCCAGCAAGGCGGCGCCGAAGCCTGGCATACCGAAAACGTGATCTGGAGCCAACTCTTCGGCCTGGTCTTCTGGGACCTCCTCTTCACCGACGAATCCGCTGCGGTCCACACCCCTTTTGACCGCAGTCCGCAGGATCTCCGTTCCGGCCAGTTCTATGACAACCACCGTGATGCCATCGATTCACGTCTCGAGGAGTTTTCAAACCCCGGGGCCGTTATCGAACGCATTCGGCAATCCTTTGAGGATCACGACGGTTCCCCGAACTACTTTGTCATTTGGTCCCCTGATCTTCTTGAGCTTACCTGCCGCCTGGTCAGATCAGCGCCGAAAGGAGCGCTTGCCCTTATCCTGCGGGAAATGAGCGAACAGTGGCAGGCTCGGCGCAACGGCTTCCCTGACTTGATGGTTATCGAAGACGACCAGGTTCGTTTCGCCGAGGTCAAGGCCGAGGGCGACTCCCTGCGTCGCAATCAGCTAGCCCAACTCGACAGGCTCAAGCGCGCCGGCTTTCCCGTTGAAGTGCTGCGAGCCGAATGGATCGTCGACCCGGATCAGGACTATGTCGTTGTCGATGTGGAAACTACCGGCGGCAACGCCCAGTGGAATCGCGTCACCGAGATCGGAGCCGTCCGCGTTCGCAACGGTGCAATCATCGAGGAATGGTCTTCTCTCATCAATCCACAGCGACGCATCCCGGGGAATATCGTGTCCCTGACCGGGATCACTGACGACATGGTCGCTGATGCGCCGCTCTTTGCCGACATCGCCGACGAGTTTCGGGAGTTCCTCGATGGAGCCGTGTTCGTGGCCCATCGGGCCAAGTTTGATTACGGTTTCATCAAGGGCGAGTATGAACGAATCGGAGAAGAACTGCGCTGTCCCACGCTTTGCACTGTCGTCGAATCCCGCCGAAACTTCCCGGGCCTGCCCTCCTACTCTCTCGCCAACCTCAGTGCCCATTTTGAAATCTCGCTGGAAAGCCATCACCGGGCTCTCTGCGACGCTCGCGCGACGGCGGAAATCCTTATCAAGATCAATGAGAAACGCCTCGCTCGACAAGAGGAATAACGCAAGACTCTTGCGCAAAAGGCGTGCATATTGTTTCGACCGAGTCAGATTATCAGGTGCGCCGAGGCCCTGGCGACTGACTTAACCCTGTTACCTCTCCGAGTGAACCCTGTTGAATCATCCGAACACTCCACGCCCGTTGTCGCGGAAGCGCGTGGGCTCTCGTTTCGCTATCAGAAACCACTCGTTCTGGAAGACGTATCCTTGCGGATTCATGAAGGCGAATCGCTCTGTGTGATCGGCCCAAATGGAGGCGGCAAGTCGACGCTGTTAAAACTCATGTTGGGTCTGCTCGAGCCCAGCCAAGGCAGCCTGACAATTCTCGGGAAGTCACCGGCCAAGGCGCGTTGCGATATTGGCTACGTCCCCCAGGCCCTGAGATTCGACCCACTCTATCCCGTCAGCGCTCTCGACATCGTTTTGATGGGACGTCTCGACCGACTGGGCGTGGGACGCTACTCCAAAGCCTGTCGCGAAGTCGCCATGAACGCGCTCGAGGAAGTGGCTCTGGCAGATTCCTCCAGTCGCCCCTTCTCCGACCTTTCAGGAGGCCAACGTCAGCGAGTTCTCATCGCGCGGGCTCTCGCCTGTGAGCCCAAGCTCCTGCTCCTCGACGAACCAACCGCTAACATTGATTTGTCAGTGGAAGCGCAATTGCTCGAGACTCTCGCCCGACTGCGAGAGAGAATGACCATTCTCCTCGTCACTCACGACCTCGACCTGATCTCTGCGGTGGGAGACTCTGTGCTCTGCGTCAATCATCGCATCCACCGTCACTCTCTTCCCCTATCCGGAGAAGTCGTGAAGGAAATCTACAGCGGCGTACATCGCGTCGAACACGACCTTCGCACCCGCCATTCGCAAGGAGACCATTCCGCCTGCCAGCATGACTGAGTTCTTCGACGCCGTTCAAACGATTCCGCTGATTCGCTACTCGCTCCTTGCCGGTATCATTTCCGCGTTCACCTTTGGTGCGGTCGGCTCTCTCGTTGTCACCCGTCGAATCGGCTACATCGCGGCAGCGATCGCCCACAGCATGCTCGGAGGAATTGGCGCCGCCTTCTATTTCGGCAGGACCTACGACCTGGACTGGCTCACACCCATGTTCGGAGGCTTTCTCGCCGCCCTCCTCTCTGCGTTCATTATCGGTTGGGTCAGCCTGCGCGCGAGTGAACGCGAAGACACGATCATCAGTGCGATCTGGGCTTTCGGGATGGCGGCCGGCATCCTCTTCATTCACTACACTCCAGGCCAGAAACCAAACCTCGAGAGCTACATCTTCGGCAATATCCTCGTCACGTCGGGAAGTGATGTCACCGCCACCTTTGCCCTGGGGATCCTCGTGCTTATTCTCATTGCCCTGTTCTACCACAAGCTCGTTGCGGTGTGTTTTGACGAAGAGTTTGCCCGTCTCAGGGGCATCAACTCGAACGCCTACTTTCTCCTCCTGCTTGCCATCACAGCCGTCAGCATGGTCCTCATGGTGCGTGTGGCGGGCATCATCCTAAGCCTCGCCCTGCTGATCCTTCCTGCAGCTACTGCATCCCGCTTCTCCCGCCAGCTGTGGGTCATCATGCTGATCGCCATCGGACTAACACTCATTTATAACACCGGCGGCCTGGCCATGAGTTTCCAGCTCAATGTGCCCACCGGCCCCTTCGTGGTGGTCTGCGCCGCAGTCGTCTATGGGCTTTCTTTCCTGGTGAAAAGAAAACGAGCGTGAGTTCGAGGATGGAATTCCCTTTTCGCTGACGAGACTGGCATCCACTCTCGCACGCAGGAGCACCATGCCTCTTTCGCACCAATCAACGGGTCACCTGAAACGCATCGGATCGAGACGGCTGTCAGCACTCTCACCGCCTACCAGGCTTGCCACCTGCCTTCCTGTAACGGGTCCGAGGCTCAATCCAAGCATGGAGTGGCCGGTCGCGACCAACACATTAGCGAATCCCTCTATCGGCCCGACATATGGCAAGCCGTCCGGCGTGCATGGTCGCAATCCTGACCAGACATCCAACCCAGAGAAATCCGCCTTCTGAAATGCGGGAAAGAAGCGACAGAAAGAATCCACGATTCCCTCAAGCCTGACTGGATCAATCGATAGATCGTTCCCGCAAATCTCCATCGTCCCTGCCACCCGGAGCGTCTCACCCATCGGTGTCACCGCGACCCTGCCTTCTTTCAGCAGGCTGCAAAGCTGCGGCATTTCCGCAGGTTCCGACAAGGTGAAGGAATAACCTTTCCCTCCCTGCATTGGCAGAGACACGCCAAAATGCCGGGCCAACTCGGGCGACCAGGCACCCCCGGCCAGGATGACTTTGGAAACGTTTATCTCCTCACCCTTCCCCGTGATGGCCTGAGTCACCTCTCCCTCATCAATCCGGAAATCGACGACCTCCCCGTCAATGAACTCACCGCCTGCCTCAGCAATCCCCCGGCGCAAAGCAGAAAGAAACTGTTCAGAATCGAGATGGCAGTCCTGACTGAACCAGATTCCTCCCTTCACATCCATCTCGACATCAGGGTCCAATTCAGCGATCCGCTCAGGCCCGCAGATTTCCGCATCCACTCCGATCTCGTTCGCCATGGCAGCGACTTCCGCCTCGTCCCGAAGTCCTTCCTCTGAACGGCACAGCATCAGAAGTCCGCGTTTCACCAGGGAAAACCCAAGATCTGCAGACAGCTGCTCAAACAGACCCCGGCTTTCAAAACTGAGGTCGCGCAGCAGCTCGCGGGAATTCTCCGCATGCTGACGGTTGCTGTGGCGCAAAAACTGCCAGCACCACGCCCACAACTTCGGGTCCAGCCTTGGCCTCAGGTAAAATGGGCTCCGGCGATTCAACATCCACTTCAATCCCTGCGTCACCACCCCCGGAGCAGCCAGCGGAATAAAGTGACTGGGCACTACCATGCCCGCGTTCTTGTCTGAACAACTTTCACGACGGGAGGTATCCCGATCCACCAACACGACCTGGTGCCCGGCCTTCGCGAGGAAGTAAGCGGAGCAAAGTCCTATCACTCCGCCACCGATGACTAGATGAGGATATCTCTGACTCATCCCGCTGCGCCGGGCCACGATTTCCACCAATTCCGGAACTGCTCCCACTGCTGCTTGAGGAAAGCATACTGGCTCGCTGAAAGACAATCGTCCGCATTGATTTGGTGTTCGAATGCGGCATGCCCTTCCAGCACCATGAGAGCTTTGTAATAGAGCACGAGATCGGGTCCTTCGTCATACATCGACAGGACATTGAGCGCCTCACTGAGTTCCCTAGCATAGCCACGCGCCTTGGAATCACCGGCCGCAGCCTGCTCACAAAGCTCCACGTAACGAAGTGTCTCCTTTGGCAGCGCGTTACCGACTCCCGTGATCGCTCCCTTCGCCCCGCAATTCACAAAACCGTGGTAAACTTGCGTGTCGACACCAACCATGAGAGTGAGGTCCGGATTACCCGTTGTGATGTTCTCTGCCGCATAAGTCAACGAAGCGGCACCGCCGAATTCCTTGAAGCCGACCAGGTTTTTGTGCTGCTCCCGCAGAGCAAAGAACAGATCAGCCTTGGTCTCATACCCGTAGTAAGGGCTGTTGTAGATCACCGCGGGAAGATCCACACCTGCTTCCAGGACAGCTGAAAAATGATTTCGCTGAGCCGCCGGCGAAGTCCCGCGTGACAGCAATCGCGGAATCACCATCAGCCCGTCGGCGCCGCACGCTTTTGCATGTGCCGCATGAGCCGCGGCCTGGCGCGTACTTTGCGCTCCGGTTCCAACAACGGTAGGCACGCCGGCGTCAACCAGTGCCCGAACCCCGTCCTGTCGCTGTTCGTCAGTTAACAGTGGCCAATCCCCCATTGATCCGCAGTAAACCACCGCTCGCATACCAGCTTCGATCAGGCTGCAGCCGGTCTCGACCAGCGCTTCGTGATTCGGCACGCCGTCTCCAGAGCACGGGGTCATCAGTGCCGGTATGGTTCCTTGAAATACGTTGTCCTGCATTGCTAGAAAAAATCAGAGCCGCTCTCCCTATAATGATGTTGTGTCCAAAACTCAACTAAAAGGAATTCCAAAGGCAAAAGGCGCTTTCGGATCAATAATCAGTTCGGCTTCGGCGGTGACAAAAGCAGAACCGGTTACGGTCGGGTATACCCCGCCCTCTTCGGCTTCTCTGACCTCACCGGCGAAAACTGTGTCGAGGATTCCTGCCTGCCGCCATCGATCCCCCTCCTTCAGCTTGCCACTCGCATAAAGACAAGCCAGTTTCGCACTCGTTCCCGTGCCGCAGGGAGATCGATCAAAGGCTCCCCCGGGGCAAAGGACGAAGTTCTTTCCGTCCGCCTCGCCGTCTGCCGGAGGACCAAACAGTTCAATATGGTCAATCACCCCTCCGTCCTCCCCCGTAATACCGGAGGCTTCCAGCTGGCGACGCACAGCCATTGAAAATCGGGTCAACTCGTCGATACCTGCCGCCGTTGCCATCAGCTCAACAGGCGAGTCAGCCAGGAAAAACCAGTTTCCTCCCCATGCGATATCACCCTTGACCGTTCCCCAGTCGGGAACATCGACCTCAATCCCTGACTGGTAGCGGTAACTCCGCACATTATCCACCGTCACCGAACCATCTTCCCTGATCTCTACGGTCACGACACCGGTGGGCGTGTCGATTCGATGTTTGCCATCACCAATTCTACCGAGGTTCTTCAATGTGACCGCCAGTCCCATGGTGCCATGAAGACAGCCGTTCAAGACCCCGACATTGTTAAAGAAAATCACCCCGGCAACACAATCCTCTTCACTAGGTTCGCACAGCATCGCTCCCACCACGGCATCGTGACCTCGAGGCTCGCAAACGACCGCCGAGCGCATCCAGTCCAGTTCCTCGCTGAAGTTGAGTCGTTTCTCAGCCATCGAGCTCCCTCGCGGCTCCGAAACACCAGCCACGACGACTCGCGTCGGCTCTCCGCAGGTATGGGAATCGATCACTCGAATTCGCTGAGGCTTCGTCGGCTTCATGAGTCAGTTGGCCGGTAACCTAGCACTGTCGCTGCCCTCAAACCCAGCCTGAAGTTCTCAACAACGTTCGGGAACTTCAGCACACACCCGAGACTCAAAGAAAACGTCTCAAATTCGGTGAAGTCATTCTCGAAATGCTCAAAAGATGGAAATCACCCTTAATATGATGATTTTTATTATTCGGAAGGATCCAATTCAGCTCATTTCTTCAGCTATTTTAGAAACCGCCACGCGATTTCGCTGTTTAAAAGGCCATAACCTCTTCACCGGGCCGGGTGGCTCCATGAAATAGACCCCCGATTAGGTGTTTCCTTGCCTTGATTCGAAACCGTAAAACCGCTAAAATTGCCCCGTAAGGGTCGACCCTCCGTCCAATCTCAGACCCTCAACGCCATGAATACCAGAACCTTACTCCTGATGGGGGCCGTTGGCTACGCGGTCTCAGCAACCACCTGCCCGGCCCAAACCATGGTTTCGACGGATCCGGTGGGCGTGGTTTCAACGGAATTGCCGGCGACGGGTTACACCTATCTGGGCGTCAATCTGACAACGCCGACACTGCTGACAAGCAGTGATACTGAACTAACTGGAGCTAATGTAGATATCGGCATCGATCTAAGTTCACTCGAAACCGGCACCCAATACGTGATGGAAATCACAAGTGGTGCTTACGAAGGGTTTTCGGCAGACATTGACTCATGGGCGGGTCAAGTCTTGACACTCAAGGAAGACATTGAAGTAGGAGGTGTTATACCGGGAACTTTTGATGGAAGCCGCATCGTTATTAAGGTGCTACCCACGATTGGATCAATCTTCGGGGAAGATAACGCAATCGGTCTGAAGAGCGGCTCCATCTCCAATGCAGACGTCATTTTTCTCTTTTCTGCAGGCTCTTTTGAACAGTATTTTTATTTTCCTGGAGGTCTCGGGCAAACTGCTGAGTGGCGAGATAGCAATGGCAACCGATCCAACGATGTCCCCATCCACTTTGGCGATGGAGTTTTGATTGATACACGAGATACTGCCCCAAAAACGATCTCGATAAGTGGCACTGTTAAGTTGGGTCCCACCAATGTTCCGATGTACGAGGGATTTAATCTAATTTCGAACCCAAGCCCAGTCGAAGGAAGCCAAACCCTGGCAAACAGCGGCCTTAAGGATGGTCTGAGGGCTGGAGGGCCAACTTCTGCCGATATCGTTTACTTGCCGAAAGCCGGCGGTGAGTTCGATAGATACTTCTATTTCCCCGGAGGCCTCGGACAAACTGCTGAATGGAGAAATGTTGATACCGGGGACAACGCAGACGGTATTTTGCTACCGAATTCCGGCTCATTTTTTGTTGAAAGAAAAAGCGGAGACACTAGCGTCACATTCAAGGAAGACTTACCAAATAATTGAATTCTTAGAAATATTGAGTTATTTAAAAGAACAATACTTATTTGGAAGCCCATTGGGCGCTAAAAAATGCAGAATTCAGCAAAATTAGGAGGCTCGCTATCGATCTTAGTCGCTTGCGCTTTCTGCTTACAGTTCATCACTGTCTCCCAGGCAGCAATTGTCAATGTGGCGAATACGACATTCAATGGTCCGATGGGAGCATTGTCGGGCGGTCATGCTTTCGTTGATAACGCAGGCGATTTTATAGACGACCCCCCAGGGACTATCTTTTTCGGTGGTTTCGAAAATTTCACAACGAAGTCCGCAGTCCAAACTGCTTTCGCCACTAATTTTTCGGCACTCGCTGCGGATTTCGATTCCATAGGTAGCGTGGGAGTTGAAAGCGATGTTGTCGGCGGCTTTAATGGATTGCATGACTCCAGCACAGCCGACCTTAATCCGACGGCTGTCGTAGGACGAAACGTTGCCATCTGGCTCACAACTTCAGGCACAATCGACGACACGGATGCTCAGCATTTCATCTATTTTACCTCAAATCTTTTTACCGCTGATCCCGTAGGCCCCTCTCAGAATACCTACCAAGTTTTTGTTCTACCTTCCGGCTCAGGAGGTAATGGAGAAGTTTTCATTGGAAATGAAGGCCTATTTTCAGTCAATTACAACGGTGGGGATGGTCCGCAAGCAGCATTTAGCACTGTTGCTGTTCCGGAGCCGAGATCCATGTCATTTATCGTAGGTGGTGTGCTTCTTGCTCTTTTCTTCATTCGAAGACGATTCGCTGAACGAGTTAGCTGCCAGGCTCAATCTCAAAAGGCAGCTTAACCCCAGATGCGGAGGTGGGGCTGGTTGTCTTTTTCGCTGCGGATGCGACGCTTTCGAAAGTGTCAAAATGATCTTGGGGCTCAAAAAGAGACAACTGCGAACTCTACTCGCAATTGGAATCGTCGCTATAATCGTTGCGGCAATCGCATGGTCTCAACGCAGCAGATTTGCGAAACTCATCGCTGTAAAACAATCAGAGAGACATCTCATCAACTCCGTTGAAGCCTTCGAAGAAGGGGAATTTGAGGAGGCGCTGCAACTAGCAGGCGCTGCCTATCAACTGAATCCAAACAGCATTGAGGTCCTGCGCGCATTGCTCTCCGCGAACGCCGGAGTCGGATCACCACAAATTCTTAATATTGCTGCTCGGGTCTTTTACCATCCCCAATCAACTGAGAGGGACAGGTCGCGCTGCCTAGGAATATTTCTCGAGACCGGCGATCTCAGACTTTTTTGGGACAATTTCCAATCACTTAGTCCGAAAGAGAAGGCGACCCCCGACAATCTCTATCTTCTCTCAGGTTACTATGCGTCTCAAGGCAGCGCAGTGCAGGCGCTTCAAACTCTAGAACAAGGCCCTAGTGACGATCTCAGATTCCAAATACTCCGCACTACCCTTGAAGCACTATCATTAGATCGCGACGCGCGGAGAGTTGCTCAAGAGCAACTGGCAAGCTTAGTCAAATCAACAGACAGCGAGGTATCGGCCCGTGCATTTCGTCAGATTCAAAACATACCGATTCGATTGCGTGAAACAGATATTTTAATGCCGGCCGCTCAACAGTGGCTTAATAACAGAGAACCAGATTCACTTTCAGCAAGCGACCAGCTTGTGTTGCCAACTTTCCACTGGCTAAACTCTGTCGAGGAAAAGAATAGTGAACGAGCTGAAAGCGTAGTCACAGAAGTAATTGACGAGATTGGCGACAATCACCCACTCCAAGTCGGCAAATGGCTCCTTTCGATTAAACTTTGGGAAAAGGCTTATCAGTTAGCCGCTTCCGCTAGATCAAAGGAACAGAATCATGAAACTTTTGATCCTACGTTGACGGCACTCTATGAAGTCCAATTGCTAGCACTTGCCGGATCTGGTAAATGGGCTGAACAACTTGAACTGTTGAAGTCTCCTCCGAAGAGCTTTGCTCCCATCCGTTTAGCTCTGGACCGGGCAATCGCTAACCAAATGCTGGGACGTAAAGCCGCTTCATTGTCTCAATGGCAAGAAGCCTTTCGACTTGCGGATCTAAATTCCAGCAGCCGAAATTACTACATCGATATTTACAGAAGGGCCAATCAATGCGGACAGATCGAGATCGCCGTTAGAGCGTTGGTAGCAGCATGTCAGAACCAATTCGGTCTCCTACCGACTACTACGGAATTGACCAACTTTCTAATTTTCCTGGCCGAAGAGGATCTCGATAAAAGTCTTGTTGAGATGACTGACGGTCTCTTCCGGCGCGAGATTTTTAGCGCGGTACTGATGAATAATGCTGTTTATCTGCGCGAGCTATCAGGCAATCCCGTCCCGAATGGCATCGCCATGGGCAAGCACCTCATCCAGCAATCCCCCGAAACTCTAGGTTTTCACACCACCCTCGTTCTCGCCCACCTCAACCGGGAACAGTACGATGATGCACTCGCTATCGCCGAACGTCTCACCACTCGTTACAAGGTGGACGAACTCCCGGCTGCCGAAGCCATCATCATTGCCGGGGCCTATCGAAAGTCCGGCAAGAAACATTTCGCCGCCGAGCGCGATCTCGAGCGCAAACTCAGCCAGCTCATGGACATCGAAAGGCGGGTGTTTGAACCCTGGTTTGAGGACTGATCGATCGGCCTCCCGGCTCTATCGCTTCGCCTGATGTGGCTTGCTCCTCGCAGGGCTATCCTCTACCCTGCCCTTTCCCGATGCGATCGAGCCCCCACAGACAGGCAGCCTTCACTCTCCTTGAGCTTCTCATGGCGTTGGGGCTCTTTGCCATTGCCGCGGTCAGCCTGGCTAATGCTATCAACCTGATCAGCCTCTCCGTTGCCGAATCGGTCGAAGATGTCGAGGTCCGGGAACAACTGCGCGGGGTTCTTCTCGAAACCTCCCGAAACCCCAACCTTGAGGTGGGCAGTCGCACGATCTCCACTGGCCGGGGAATCGTCTACGAAGTGGAAGTAGAACGGCTCAACCTCGAGAATCGAGAAGCCCGCACCCTCGAGGAGATTTACGAAGTCAAAGTCACGGCCCGACGGGAACTCGGTGGTCAGCGCTCCGAGTTCATCGACAGCGCCGATACCTGGGTTTACCGGGAAATGTTTGGAGCAAGATGAATTGGAAATCCATACCTCGTTGCTCCCAATCATCGGCCCGCGGTTTCACCCTGCTGGAGATGATGCTCTCGATTGCCGTCTTTCTGCTGCTTGTCGCCTCCGCCTTTTCGCTGGTGGGGGCCACGACGGAGTTGATGACTGAGATTTCGGAGACCCAGGATCACACCTCCCTTCGTCACCGATTCATCTCAGCCTGTCGCAACGCCTTTGAATCCACCACCTCGGAGTCATCACTGGAGTTTGAATACTACGATCGAGGAGGATCCATACAAGACACCTACCTGTCATTAACCAAGGCACCAGGAGCCTTCGACTTCGGAACCAATCGCGAAGACCAGATCACTCACGTGGTGCTGGCCTCGGAGATCCGCTCCGACGGCCTGATCCGGGCGGGGGTCTACTACCTCAACGAGGCGGATTACGAGGTGGCCAAAACCACCGGCTTCAAGGACCTCGATGCGCCCTACATTGAATTAGTCCCAAGGATGCGGCAGCTGACCTGGCGGTTTTACGACAGCCGCCGCAAGGAGTGGGCGCCAACCCTCGATGGCAACCTTCGGACCTCCTTGATCGAGCTCACCATTCAAACTGCGAACGATACCGAAGCGCTTCGCACCGTCTTTTTCTGTCTCAACGGAGGATGATCCTGAACCCGACAACACCTTGCAGACTCTCGCCTCACCGCTCTCGCGGGGCGGCGTTGATGGCCATTCTCTGGGTGATTGCGATCCTGTCCATGGCGGTCTTTTCGGCGACCCAGCTTCTCATGGTCAGCCTGTTGAATGACAGCAACGACAGCTCAATCTTCCGCGCCCAGCAGCTCGCGGACCGTGGCATTGCGATCGGGAGTCATCCTGATATCGAGCGTGGCGATCCCCTGCTGCGTCGGAAAATCAATGAAGTGGAGTCCTACCAGACCCGCATCAGCAGCGAAGGCGATCGCCTCAATCTCAACAGCCTTCTCGAATTTCCCGAGGCCGATCGTGTGGTGCTCGAGGAGCTCTTCGTACGCTGGGGGCTGCGGCGGGACCAGGCCGTGGACGTCGTCGACAACCTGATCGACTGGGTCGACATCGACGAGGAACCCACCAACCAGGGAGCCGAGCGCTCTTTCTACTTCGAACAGGGCCGATTGAATCAGCCATTCAACCGGCGTTTCGATTCGCTGGATGAGGTGGAACTCGTGAATGAATTCGACCTCGTCACTTCAGTCAATCCGGACTGGAAGAGTTCATTTACCCTGCTCAGTGCGGGTCCCCTCGACCTCAATGAGGCTCCCGCCGAACTGATCGCCTGCGCGTGCGAGATAGGTATGGTAGCCGCCGAAGAATTCGTCGAACTGCGGGATGGCTACGATCGACTGCCGGGAACCGATGACGACCTGCGTTTCGATTCTCTCGAACTGGCCCTCAATGAACTGGGGATACCCGCTCCCCTGCAGGAGGCGGTCACCCCCCGAGTCTCCCTCGACGACCCGTCGCGACGGATTATTTCAATCGGTCGCTTTGGCGCAATAGCGGTTGAAAGGGCGGTTACCGTTCAATACACTGGAGGGCAGGGTGGAATCTTAAGATGGACCACCCGGAGGATTGAATGACCCGAGCGACACCAGATTGGGCCTACTTGAGCGATGACACCGGTAGACACTGGTATCATCTTACCAACGGCCAGAAGAAACCAACCGAAGACAAGGGCTTTCGCCCTCCTTCCAAGGCGCTCTTCGCGATTCCGACTCAGGACGTGGTTTCTATCCCTCAATGGGTGAGCAGCAAGGAGTCAGCCATTATCGATGAAGTCGTCGCCCTCGAAACCGAGCGACTCGGCATTCGTCCCAACGAGGGCCCCGGAAAAGCCTCCGAGTGGAAAACCGTGGAACTGAACGGGAGCCGAACGCTCGTCCAGTCGGTCTCGATCCCGTGGAGTCTTCCTGAACTGGAGTCCATGGACGATGTGTTTGCCGAGTTCGTCCCTCAATACACGCTCTACACCCCTCCGGCAGATTCCATTGTTCTCTGGACTGAGGAAGGCAACTGGATCGCCGGCTATTCCCGCGGCGAACGCTGGGTTCATGTTCACACCCTGGGGAGCGGTTCCCCTGAGGCCATCACCAGCGAAATTCAGCTGACCCTGCTTGAGCTGTCCGCCAAGGGAATCCTGGATTCGCTGGACGAAATCGTAGTCTGGGGTGAATTCGACGTAAATCTTTACCAGGCACTCGACGAAGGAACGGGGCGGAAAATCACCTTCGTCCCTCGTCCCGCTCCCATGGGCCCGACCCAGGACTGGAATTTACTCCCTCACTCGGTTTCCGAGAGCCGCGAATCCGAGGCGAAAAAGAAACGCAGCACCCTCATTGCTTCCATCGGCATCCTCGCGCTGGCCGTCCTCGTTGGAGCTGCCTTTCTCCACCTCTGGATGCTCGAACAATCCAACCATCAGCTTCGCTCGCAGATCCAGAACAACCGATTCGCAGCTGATGAGATCCAGTCATCGATCGATAAGTGGTACGCCCTCGCCCCCGCGGTCGACCCGAAACGCTCGCCCCTGGATATCTTTCACCAGGTTTCCGTTCTGCTCCCGGAAAAGGGTTTTCGCCTGACTTCGTTTGAGGTTCAGAACAGCAACACCGTCATCGTCCGCGGTGAGGGAGCCACCATGGCAAACGCTCTCAAAATCAAGGGAGCGATCGAAGAGGCCCCGGGCCTGGCCGATTTTTCCTGGGAGATTCCACCTCCCACCTCCAAGGGCGGACTCGTCGAGCTCGTCGCCACCGGAACCTACCAGTTTTCAGGGAATGAAGAAGAATGAGAAACGCCTCCTGTTCATGCTGCTCTCCCTCGCGCTACTGGGGGCGGTAGTGGTGTGCTCCGACATTTACTTCGACAAGAAGGAACTGCTTTCCCAGGAACACACCAACCTGGAAAACGAATGGATCGAGATCCAGACCCTATTCGAAGAGCGGGCCATGTGGGAACTGCGCGGCAAGTGGCTGGAAAACAATCAGCCAGCCTTCACCAACAATCAGGCCATCACCCAGGCGATTTTTGAGCGCGCTGAAAAACCGGGGACTTCAGGAGTGACCACCTCTCGCCTTACTCTCGTTCCCGTCAATGAAACCCCCTTCTTCAACGAAGTCGGAGTCTCATTGACCGCAGAGGGAGAGTTGGGAAGAATCCTGCGATGGCTCTACGATATCACGCCCCCCTCTTCATTTAGGGTAATCCGTAATCTCAAGCTGACACCCGGCTCTGACGATCCCCAGGTGATCACCGCAAAAATTGAACTTCTTCGATGGTACGCCCCTCCCCAATCATGAGAATCCTCCCCTTCATCCTTTTGCTAGTTGCAACCATCGCGTCGGCCGAGGACCAGCTACCGGTGCAGAGACCGGTCTCTCAATATGCCACGGTCTGGGAAAAGTGCCCCTTCAATCGCGAGGTCGTCAAAGCCGTCGAAGCCCAGATTTCCAGCACCTTCGGGAAAAACATCGCCCTGGACGGCCTGTCTCATGACAGCGTCATTGGCCCGATTGCCTACCTGCGAAATCTCTCCGACAATCAGCCTTTCATGGTAACCAAGGAAAAGAGTGAGGCCCATCCTTACCAAATCGTAGACGCCACGGAAACCAATGATCCGAGAGAGGCCAAGGTGACCATCACCAATGGCCAGGAAGTGGCTGAAATCAGCTACATGGCCAACCTGATGACCCAGAAGATCGCCCAGCCCACATCGAAACCCGCTCAGCCGGCAACACCGCCCGGGAATGCCGGCTCAAATGCTTCCACCCCTCCTGCCACGCCACAGCCTACTGCCGGGAACAGCGCAACGCCTCCCGCCGCTTCGTCGGGCAATACAGAGGCGGGAACGCAACCCGAGACGGCTCGAAGACGGCGGATTCTTCTTCCGAATCGCAGTCAAAACTGATATTCCTCCTTTTCCTCTTCGATGATTTCACGCCTCCCAGCGTTCCTCCTCCCTTGTCTGTTGCTCTTCGTCTGGTTTGCAACCGGATCTTCCTCGTTGGCTCAACAGCAGGTTCCGGCAAACCAGCCGATGACAAACGTGCAGTTTCCCAACACTCCTGTGCCCGTCATTCTCCTTGAATACGAGCGCCTTACCGGGAAACGGGTGATCCGCGATGCCAACATCCAGGACAAGACAATCAGCATCCAGACATCGGGAAAGATGTCCTATGAGGACGCCGCCCGCTTTATCGAGGAGAGCTTGATCCTCAACGGCTACGCCATTCTTAAAACGGACGTGCCAAACGAGATGAAAATCGTGGCTTATAACATGGACAAGAAGCTCACCAGTGAGGGGCTTCCCGTCATCACCACGCCCTCACAGCTGCCGGAATCAGACGTCGTTGTCATGTACATCATGCCGCTGGCCTACCTCACCCCCGACGAAGCTGCGGAGCTATTCACCAATATCGTCGAACTGCACCCCTACGGAAAAATCACGCCGCTTCAAAACGCTTCCGCGGTGGTCATTACGGAAAACACCACCGTGATCCGGCAGCTGATCCAGCTCCGTGATCATCTGGATGTGAGCATGCAGCGGACCGTAGATCGTACCTTCCATCTCGAGCGGGCCGACGCCGAGGAAACAGTCGAAGCGCTTGCCGATATTCTTGGACTGGATGAATCGGAATCTAGTCCTACCACAACTCCGGGGGGCCAGAACCCGGCTGGGGGGCAACCGACAGGTGCCGCCGGTGCCGCCGGTGCGGTGGTGCCGTCGATGGCACAGGGCAGCGCAAATTACGCCCGGCCGACCGCTCCGAAACCTCGCCTGCGTGCCATGCCCTGGGCCAATAAGATCCTTGTCGTGGCAACTCCAGTGGACATGGAGCACATCGAGAACCTGATCGCCCACCTCGACGCGCCCTACGAGAATTCAAACTACATGAGGAGAAAGCTGAGCTATATCTCGGTGGCAGACTTTCTCCAGATCGCCGGGGACATTATTACCCGGGGACTTGATGACGGCGAGGGCAGCAACCAGCTTTCCGGACAGGCCGGAAACAATCTCCAGGACCAGAACCGGTTCGGCACCCAGAACAACGGCACCAATACAAATGGGTTTGGCAACAGCGGGTCCAGCGGCGGTGCCGGAAACCTGGGTAACGCCGGAGCCGATCAGGCCGAACCGCCTCAATCTATCGTCATTGGAAAAACCCTGCTCATCGCCGACAACGTGCAGAATCAGCTGATTGCATCAGGCCCCCCCGAGCATCTTTTCCTGATCAATGAGCTGCTCGACACGATGGATTGTCGTCCCGACCAGATCCAGATTTCGGCGGTCATTTCGCAGCTCAATCTGGGTGATGATTTCGAGTTTGGACTCGATTTTTTCCGTTCTCTCGACAACCTCGGAACAGGTAATCCCCCCGGCGTGGCGGGTGCATTTGGCAGCACAGGCGCTCCCTTCCTCGATGTGGGAACGCTGACAGATGTCAATAACCTGGCAGGTGCCGGGCAGGGGCTCACCGTATACGGCCAGCTCAACAGTTACACGGACGTCGTCTTTCGAACCCTGGCATCAACCAATCGGTTCAAGGTCCTGTCCCGCCCCACGGTCTACACGGTCAACAACCGGCTCGCGACGATCGAAACAGGCCAGCGAGTGGCCATTCCAAGGAATACACTGACTTCGACCGATCCCGGGGTAATCGTTAATAACCAGGTGATCAACTCCACGATCGACTACGAGGACGTTGTGCTGCGTATCGATGTGATCCCGCTGATCAACGAAAACGGTGAAATTACCCTTCAGATCCGCCAGAAAAACGACAACATCATCGGGCAGCAAAATATCGGTGGAAACCAGGTCCCAACCATCGGAACGCAGGCGCTCGGCACCACCGTCATGGTTCAGGATGGTGGTATGGTTCTGCTCGGCGGCCTGATTTCCGAACAGGACGCCCGCACCAAATCGGGCCTCCCACTCTTCTTCGATTTCAATCTGCTCGGCCGCGTTTTCGGCAGCACGGTCGACAATATCGAGCGGCAGGAGTTGCTGATCTTCATCCAGCCCAAGATCATCCGTTCCTCTTCACAGCACACCAGTGTTGATGACGACCTCATCAACAGGACCCGTGTCGGAGAAGGAGCTCGCGACTTTGGAGAGGGAGAACGGGATAACCTCGAAGTATTCGAGTCCCAGGACTTCAACTCTCCTGAAAAGCGCATCCAGTTCTTCAACAATCTCTTCAAGCGCAAGCCGAAGGACGAAACCTCCAAGAGTTCCGGCGGTGCGTCTTACCCTGCTGGTTCCAGCTCTAGCGGAGACCAGGGGGGGGCAAGCTACTACACCTCGCCGCCTCCCTATGGGGAAGCTCCTTCGAGCCAGGGATTGCAGGAATTGCCCGATGTCCCTGACTACCGGGCCGTGCCGGTTGAGTGATCCTCACTCAAGGAAGGTTTCTTCTTCAGCACGGGCTGTAAGGACATTAAAATCCAGGATCGTGTAGGACCGCCCGAAGGAAAACCGCAACTTCAAGGGGTCGCTCAACCCCGAATCACGGAACGTCCACACCAGTTCGTTCAGTTTCCGCCAGGCATTCCCATCCTTTGCCCGAACCTCGATCCGAACTCCTGACGGGATTTCTAACGAATCAATAATCGGATTGGTGGAATCTCCATCTACCCTGCCAGTCGAAGAATCACTCAAGAGAACACTGCCAGGTGAAAAGACAACGTACTGATCCCGTCTGTACGCGTCCGAACGTTTCTTGGCCTTGAGGGCAAGCCGCTGTACTCCCTGAGAACTCCTCGATAGCAATTCCTCCGCCTCACTGTCATCAAAACGAAGCAAAAAGTAGCCGGAGAACAGGGCCAGGATCGCAAGGACGATGAGAATCTCGAGCAACGAAAACCCCGAAGATCCCCCAGCCCGGCGTGACCGCCACGGCCGACCGCTCATTGCCGGCCCACCGGTCTCACCAGTTTCCGATATCATCCTCCGTTCCCTCTTTGCCGTCAGGTCCCAGGGAATAGATGTCATAGGTCTCCGGATTGTATTTTCCGGGACGAAGGTAGCGATATTCATTCCCCCAAGGATCGATCAACGCTTCTTTACGGATCAGGGACTTATAGCTTCGCGGTTGTGGACCATCCGTCGGACGAGTGACGAGGGACTGCAATCCCTGGCCAGTGGTAGGATACAAACCACCTTTCGTCTTGTAACGAATCAAGCTGGCATGAAGTGCCTGGATATCCCCTTTCACTTTCCCCTCCTCAGCATCTCCTAACACATTCACCATCATATAGGTTCCCATACCGATCAGGAGGGCAATAATCCCCAGCACGAGAAGCATCTCTATGAGGGTAAATCCACCGGAACGACTGGGACTATTCTGGGAGGGAAGGACCATAAGCTGAGGCTATCAAGGGCTAGCGATTCCGCAAGACCGAAATGGTCTCGTAGATCACTGAAATCATCATGTAAGCCATCACGCCTACGAGGACCGACATCACGAGAATAATGGCGGGCTGAATGATGGAAGCGATGCGATCAATAGAACGCGAAAACTCTCGATCCAGTCGCTCTCCGGCTTTGGACATTGATTCTGCCAATCTCCCGGTGTCCTCTCCGATTCGCACCATATCAATGAGTCCCGGTTCGAAAACCTGCGCTTTCTCCATGGACCGGTTGAGGAGAGCCCCTTCAGAAACCTTCTCTGTAATTTCACTGATTCGCGTTTGGATATGCCGGTTCGGCGTCGTGCCTTCAACCAGTTGCAGCGCCTTAACCAGGGGCAACCCATTCGACAATAGATTCGAAAGTGTTTCGACGAACTGAACGTTAAAGCGTGTCAGCACCAGTTTCCCGACCATGGGGATCTTCAATTTCTGCTCATCCCAGGCATACTTCACCGCCGGACGCTGAAACAAGACCGCGCCAACCACGAGCAACACGGCAATCAGCACAAAAACGGCAATCCAGTTGTTCCGAAAGAAATCGCCCGAAGCCATCATGAACCTAGCCACTGCCGGAAGATCCCCACCCGTCGATTCCACCAGTCGCTGCAACTTGGGAATCAGGAAAAACACAAACATGGACCCCACACCTAATCCTGACACCACCAGAAAAGAGGGGTAGATCAAAGCTGTGGCAAGTTTGCCTTTCAACTCCGACATCGTGGTGAGATAGGCCACCTGGCGCTTGAGAATGTCACCAAGGGCACCGGATACCTCACCGGCAGCGACCAGGTTGCAGTATAGATCATTGAAGCTGGGCGAGGCCTGTCGCAGGGCAGTCGCCAAGGGAGCTCCGTCGCGGACCTTCTCGTAACAGACACCGGCAACTCGCGCGATCAGCGGGGACTCGCTGCGCTTCGCAATCGAGCTCAGCGCCGCATCCAGCTGGACTCCGGCAGACAGAAGATCACTGAGTTCCTCAGTGAATTGGATCAGTTGCTTCGAACTGAGACGATTCTCCTGAGGAGCGCTCGATTTCGGTCTGGCGCGTGACTCCGACTTTACCTCTGTTCTGGCTTCGGATTTCTGCTCAATTTCTTCAACGGAGAGAACCTGGAAACCACGCGAACTCAGCTGTCGCATCACCTCGGCACGATTCCTACCGTCGGCGGTCCCCTTGGTGACCCCCCCATCGCCTTTTAATGCCCGGTATTGAAATGTACTCATCAGGGACAGCGTGGCGCTAGGTAATTTCGGTCGAAGAAACGACTTCTTCAATAGTCGTGATGCCCTCGATCACCTTCTCCCAGCCGTACTCACGCATGTTCCGAAATCCATCCAGTTTCCCCTGCTGATACAGTTCCTGCTTCGAACTCCTCGAGGTGATCAGTTCCTGGACCTTCTCTGTCACCTTGAACATCTCGTAGACGGCCGCACGCCCATAGTAGCCCGAGTGTGAGCAGGAATCACATCCATCTGGATTGGCCTGGAAGATCTTCGAAGCCTCGCTCGCCGGGAATCCTACAGATTTCAGGAACTCCTCGGTGTAATCCGCCGGAAGACGACATTCTCGACAAAGGCGGCGCACCAGGCGCTGAGCAATAAATGCCCTGACTGATGCCGAAATGAGGAATGGCTCCACCCCCATATCGATCAGTCGGGTGATCCCACCAATCGAATCGTTGGTGTGCAAAGTGCTGAAAACGAGGTGACCGGTCAGGGCCGCCTGAACCGCAATCTCGGCAGTTTCGAGGTCTCGAATCTCACCCACCATGATCACATTCGGATCGCCTCGCAGCACGCTGCGCAGACCGGAGGCAAAGGTCAGGTCGATCTCCGGCTTCACCGCGATCTGAAGGGCACCTTCGAGGCGATTCTCAACCGGGTCCTCGATCGTGACGATTTTCCGGTCTTCAGAGTTCAGACGGGAAAGGAAACAGAACAGGCTGGTCGATTTACCACAGCCAGTCGGTCCCGTCACAAGAACAATCCCGTTGGGACGCTCCAGAATCTCCTCAATATCCCTTCTCAAGCCGGGCGCCATCTGGAGGCGGTCCATGTTGAACTGCTCCTGCCCGAGGAGACGCAGACTGATGCTCTCTCCTTCAATTCCGGGGATAGTCGCCACGCGGGTATCGATTGGCTCACCTCCGACCTGCAACGCGATACGACCGTCCTGGGGTTTCCGTTTTTCGGCGATATCCAGGCCCGCCATCAATTTGATTCGCGCGATCACAGAGCTCTGCAAAGCCACGATATTGTCCGGGACCGACACCTTGCGCAAAACTCCGTCAACGCGATACCGAACCCGCAAATCACTTCTCAGGGGTTCAATGTGAATATCCGTGGCCCGCTGATTCAGGGCCTCGTTGAGGATCTGGTTCACAAACTTCACCACGGAAGCCTCTTCATCGTCCTCGTCAATGACATTGACCTCCTCCTTGAAACTGAACTCGTCATCCTCCCATTCGCGATTCGCGAGCAGGTCATCAAAGATTTCTCCACCCACGCCATAGAGCTTCTGCAAGCCTCCGAGGACCCGACGGCGAGGAGCGAGTTTCCACGCAACCGAGCATCCCACGGCTCTCCGCACCAGCTGTCGATCGAGGTTTGATATGGGATCGTAGTGCGCTAACTCGATTAAGCTGGGATGATTGCCCTCAGTCTCAAACTCGGCCCGTAAAGGAAGAACCCGGTGCTTAATAGCGACGGGTGGCGGGCAAATCCCCTTGAGTAGGTCAGAATTGGCCTCGTCGACAAGAGGATCTTCATCCCAATCAAGCCCGAGACCATCAGCGAGGGAACTACCCAAGTCGCGTTCCGGAATTTCGACGTGATCCAGCAGCCAGTCAACGAACGAGCCTCCATTCGTGAACTGCGCTCTTAACGCATCGACATCAATAGAAGCCGCCAGATCTTCACCTGCCGCCTGGCTGGCGAGTTCCAGCAGATGTTCAAAGCCTGTCGGGGCAATGGTGGTCGATTCACTCATCCCGTGGAAACCTCAGATCATAGCGAACTGATCGCCACGCTCAAACCCTTTATCCCTTTATCGACCTGCCTCTGCCCGATCAACTCTCTACGGAATCCTCCTCCGCATCGTCCCCTTCTATCAGGACGTCGTCCTCCGTGTAGAGAGATCCGTCAGGACCCGCCGAACGGATTTCAAGCTCTCGGGAAGAGATCTGGTGAAAGTGAAAGGGTGTCCCCCAGCGATCGACAAGTTCACCACGGTCATTGATCGCAGGGTGATCAGGATTGATCAGCGCCACGTTCCGCTCATTGTCCCCCGTCAGATTTCGCATGATGTCGACATTCTCTCCTCCGCCGGGAACCGATTTGAACAGACGCGTGTGAAACTGGATAATCTCCTCAACAGTCTGCAGATCATCCACAGGGTCGCTGTCTGCCGCGTGCAGTCGATCAGCGATGACAGCAATGTCGGTGATCAGGTTGACCCCGGACTCCAGTTTTTCACTGACATTGAAGGTCGCGGTTGGAACGAGAGGAGCATCGGCATACTTCCCTGCCGGCACATCCAATTCTCCAGCAGTAGAAACTTCCTCATCGCCGGATGATGGAGCGTTTCCAACTCGTCCCATCATGGCGATGCCCCCGCCGATCACGACGAGGGCAACAACCATTAATGTGATAGGAAGTTTTCCTCCCATAAATTAAACCACGTAGTTCACATTGGAACTGACGGAGAGCGGATCATCAAAGCGTCCCAGGTTGGGGAACACCGTCGACAGGTCCGACACACCCAGCCAGTTCGCGGCCACCGCCGAATACTGGTCCACCGACGTCGACGGGATCCAGCGCCCTCGCGTTGTCCCTGCGTCGATCCCGTCGTTGACCAGCAACTGCGGGAACGAACCAAACACTTTTCCGCCATCCACCGGGCCGCCCATCACGATCTGGTGTCCTCCCCAGCCATGATCACTTCCTGATCCGTTAATATCAGTTCCGTTCGGCGTCAGCGTCCGCGTGAAGTCAGAGTGCGAGATCGTCAGCACCTTGTCATTGTCCCCTACCGCCTGCAGCGCCGAGTTGAACCCGGCCAACGAAGTCGCCAGGTCACTCATCAAGTTCCCGTGCGCTCCTATCTGCTCCTGGTGAGTATCAAAACCTCCCATGCTGCAGAAGAAGATCTGGCGACTGTTCCCCAGCGCACTGCGCCCCGAGATCAGCTTCGCAATCATCTTCAACTGGTTCGCTGTTCCGCTCGTCGCATTCGCTGTCGTAAACGCGGCATCAATCGCGGCTTCGTCAGACGCACTGATAGCACTGCCAATCAGCCCTTCGTTATCACGCGCATTCTTGACCACATCGTTGTAACCCTGCTCCAGCAGGTGATCGTGCACCATCGCGTTGATATCGTCGAAGGCCTTCAAGCGCTTCCCGTTATCATTGGTGGTGTATTCACCCGTGCTCGAGTCGATCGCGTTGATGTAGTTGGTCCCGTATCCCGCCAGGGAGACGGCTCCGTTGCTGGTCACCGCATACTGGGAGGTCGAGTTACCCACCTGCAGGGAGTTGATTCCCGCCAGGGACACCGACAACGACACCGAACTGCCACTGTGGCTGCCGGCCAGAAGGTCGGCTGCTCGACCTCCCCATCCGGTACGGAAGGGTTGATCGGGCAGCGAGCTCTGCCACTGGATCTGCTGATCCGAGTGACTGAACAACTGTGGTGGCAGCAGATACTTCTTCGAGGAGTCCAGGTAATCACCACGACTCACCGGGAACGACAGCGTTCCCACATTCGACACGAACGACAGTTCACCCGTGTTGAACAGGTCAGCCAACGGCTGCATGTTCGGGTGCACGCCGTAGGGATCAGCCGTCCCGTTCAGCGCAATCGATGATCCCGCATTTGATCCCGCAGGATCATAGTTCGGGTCGTTCTCATCGGCGATACCGAGCACGCCTCGTCCAGCCAGGTAGTTGTCATACTCAGGGTGCCCCAGTCGCGGGATCAGGGTGTTGTTGGAGTCGTTCCCTCCAAAGAGGAACAACACCACGAGAGCTTTATAGTCTGAACTGCCACCTCCCTGCGCCAGGGAGGATTGCATCAGCTTGAGGTGCGCCAGGGTGTTCACCACCCCGGTCATCGCCATGGTTGAGCACGCCGTCTTCCCAAGGAAGTTCCGCCGCGTCAGGTAACTCGCATCACTTTTCTTTTTCATGCTTAAACCTTTCTTCTTCGTTATTAGTTTTTCGTTCTTACGGCTTCACTTCTGGTGAATATATTCCGGAGTTGCTCCCATGAGATAGAGAGCCGATCTGATCTTTTGCCCGTTACTGATTGAGGTAATCGTGTCGATCACGGTACTTCGTGGATTCGGGGTCGGAGCGGACTCATAGGTCGCCTTGAAGTTGCCAGCCATCATCAGCACGTCCATGTGGTCGATCAGCACGGTAACTGCCTCGTTGGCTGTCGCCCCGCCCGCAATTTCCGCATCGTAAATGGCCTGCAAGGCAGCACGATCCAACTTGATGTTATCCAGCTGATTATCGGTCTGACCAACAAGCTGATTGACGCCTTGGCCGTTTCCGCCCCTTGCGATCGTATGCATGTAGTTGATCGCAGAGATCACCTGCGTCTCAGTCGTCTGAATCATCTCCGGCGCATAGAGGCCTGCGGCCGAAATGTCACCACCCGGCTCATAATCCGGCAGGAACCAGTTAAAGACCGATGGTGGATCCAACGGAGACTGGCTCAGTTGAACGGTCGTCTCGGCGTAGCGATAACGGGTCGTTCCAGCGGGAAAGTTGTCTAACTGATCCGCAGGATAGCCGAAGGCCGACAGGTCAGAGAGTGGCAGCTGAGACTGCCCGCCAAACGCGCGAAGCATCTGGATGTATCGAATGATCGGCTCCTTCTGCTTGCCGTAGCTGATGTCGTCCGCCAGATCGAGCGAGCGGGCTTCATAGTCCAGCAGGATCGCTTTGACCATCGCGCCAAAGTCACCGCGCTGACCGCTGCCGGATCCATTGTAAGTGCCATTCTCGAACGCTTGTGCGACTCGGTAAATGTATCCACGGCTTGGGTTACTGTGGGTCAGGCGCTGGATCATCAGTCGAGCCATAAAGGGCCCCAGATTCGGGTGATTGTGAATGATGTCGAGAGCCGCATCGAGATCAGCTTCGCCGTCCAGCCCGGCAGGCACCGTTCCACCGAGGAAGTTCTTTTCGCCGGTATCGTGGAAATTGGCGAAGTTCTTCATCGGAGTTTCCCACTGATACTGGAAGTACTTGGCTCCGTTACCTCGATTGAAGTTGTTGTTCACGACTTCCGGATAACCGTCAGCTCTTGACCCACTGGTCACTGCAAAACTCCAACCCGTGAAAACACGAGCCAATTCAGTGATATCCTCGTTCGTGTAGGTCTGAATCGGCAGCCCTTCATTGTTCAGCGAAAGCGTGCCGTCAGGGTTGAGCGCCAACAAACCGATCGAGAACAACTGCATGATTTCTCGAGCGTAGTTTTCATCAGGTGCCACCAGGATGTCACCCGTCACCGGATCGAGAATCGCTTTTTGATTCTTCAAGTGACTGAGGTAATACCCCATCATCGGGCTCTTACTGACATCTTCGATCAAGCTGCGGAAATTACCATCCGCATGAGTGACAAGATTGTCGTAATAGGTCGCCGCACCGTAGTGACGCGTCCGAACTTGAGCGGCAGCTTCGGAAATGATGAAGATCTGGCTAAGCGCGAAACCGACTCGCTGGCGAAGTTGATCATTTGACTTCACCGCAATCGTCCAGAAACCGCGACGACGGTTATTGTGATCCGGATCGTTTTGATTAACAAAGTTGACCGGATCTGCCCCTCGAAGGCTCCATTCCTGGGCATCCGCGTAGTAGGTGTAGTCCCGCAGATTGGTCTGATCGAGCGCAAACTGATCATCAATCCACTGATTGAAACCCGCAATGCGGTCACCTCCATGGTTGTTATTGATATCATCGACGAGTGCTGTGATCTCGGCCTCGGTCGGGCCGAAGGTCGCCTGGGTCAGGAAGCGGGCCACGTCGCGGGTTAAATCATCACCAGTCAACGGGGTCACGGCCGGAGGATCAGTTGGAGGATCAAAAGCTCCCCCATCAGCCAGTCCAAACACCGCACGAATCTCACCGGCAGTGAACTGGGTCGAGTGAACGTTGAGGTAAAGGAAAAGACCGTTCTGCTTGTTCAGCGAATCAATCAGATCCTGCCCGGTGTAGGAACCGGTCGGCACAATGTCCCAGACCTCGTTCTCAAACTGCCCGTTTGGCACACCAATCACGATCGGTCCCGCAGCCGAAGTCGGCGCGGCTGGATCCGCATGGTGAATGTGAGCCACCGTCTGCGGTGTGGAAAGCCCGCTGAAAGAAGAAGCCACCGTCGCCTGGGTATTGGTGCCGTTCACGATCAGAGTCGCCACACCGGAACCGGAGGTTTGTCCGATTGCCCACGGCTCCGCCTGGTAAAGCCCCACGTAGAGCTTGTTGTTGGCCGGGTCGTCCGTCGCATCCGAAACCGTTCCGGTGCGATTGCTGCCCACCTTGGTGTAGTTAGGATCCGTGTTCAGCGAGATCCTCCAGGCTTCAGGGTATTCAAAGACACCGTCAGCGACAGGATCGAGGTAGACATCAACCCCGGTTGATCCCTCGGGAATGGTGACAGAGCCGTTCAAGACGGTGCCATCGGCAAGCGTGGCAACGAGATCTGAGGCGTCTGACGCGATAGTGGCATCATTGCCACCGTCCACCGTGAAGTTGACGGTCACAGCAGCGATGCCATCGCGTCGACGAATCCTGACACGAGCACGAGTTCCTTCAGCCTCGTAGGCATCCTTATCTCGATCGAGGATATCAATGCGACCTCCATTGAACGCATTCGGATCATAACCACCCTCATACTCATCGAGGTTGGTGAGCAAATCTCCGTCTGGATCAAGTCCCGCGTCGCTGGGGTCATTCGGGTTCAGCCCATTGTCGATTTCCCACTGGTCACCGAGGCCGTCTCCGTCACTGTCGATCGCAGAAGCGGCAACAAAGTAACCGACCACCTCAGCAGCATGCGCTTGAGAATTGTCCACACTGCGTTCTTCTTCGATAAATACAGTCGCTCCCCCCGCTGAAATGCTCTTGGCGCGCAGGCTCGAGGGATCGGATTCGTTCAATGATTGAATATCAGCAACAAAGATCGGAGCCGCATAGTTCGCACCGAAGGGAATAGCCGAATCGAGCTCGGTAACTTCCGCGGTCGTAGCCGCCACAGCATAGTTGAGCCCTCCAACGCTGATGAAACTCGCCTGCCCCTGGTCGAGAGCGATGTAATGCACTGTCTCTGAACCGTGAGCTCCGTCATTACCCTGCTCCTCATCCAACTCAACGGAAAACCCACCGGAAGCGATCGATGAAAAACGGTGCACGACAGCTTCGGGTTCATTGGTCGTCACCACCTGCCCGAGAACTACCGGAGTGGACCCGAAGTCTTCGATGAAAGAACTCGCGGTAGCGGCATCGGTAACTCCCTCCACTGCGCCTGCTTCCCACTTCAATCCGCCAATGTTGAAGGAACCCGCTTCCATGACGATAACACTGATCGTCTCGGTCGTGTGGCTGACATCGCGATAGTCCCACTCATCCACCTGAACTTCAAAACTGTTTGAAGTCACATTGCGAACGCGGATGGTTGAAGGGTCTCCCCCGTTATAACTGAGCGGCCCCGCAACAATGATCGGATTGGCGTAGGTATCGGCCAAGGGCACCGTCTGCCATTCATGAGTCATGTCGATCGTAAAGATGTCCAGCTTCGATTCCACCTCGCCATACGACTCACCGATAACGAGGAATCCACCATCTTCGGTGGTATGCCCAACCTCAGTGTTCTTTGACTGCTCCTCTTCAAGCCAGACATCAACATTACTGTCAGTCCGGTTGGCAATGCGGATACGGCAGGGATCCCCTCCATCCGTAGTCTGCATATTTCCGATCACAGCCGGGTTGTTCAACAAACCTCCGAAATTCAAGGTCGTGTACTTGACGTCAGTGATCACATCCCCCGTCGTGAGAACTTCGAACGGCCTGTTGTTAAGCTGACCCTGTCCCGGTGTCACGGCGAGGTAACCAACCGACTCTCGAGACAGCCTCGCTGTATTTAACTCCTGATCCTGGAGCTTCAGCTGGAAATCCGACGTGCTGATCCGCCGGGTTCTGGTAAGAACAGCGATCGTATCATCAGCAGAAACGGTATTAACAGTGGTTTCAACCTGGGACAAAACAACAGGGGCCACAGAGTGACTTCCGGATAATCCAACGGTCGACCATCCGTTTCCGATATTGGCACGCCCCGCTTCGAAAACGAGGCCCGAGACATCGTGCACACCCTCTTCAATCACAAAATACGAAACCGTTTCAACCATGTGATAGCCGTCCAGGTATTCGTATTCATCAATTTGCCATTCAAAACCGGTCGTGGTCACATTCCGAACTCGAACCGTGGAAGGATTCAGGCCATCCGAAGAGAGCGGTCCCATGATCACAACCGGAGGGCTAGTATAGCTCTCGCTGAAAGAAACCGAGTGCCAGGTCGAACTTCCAGCCTGATCTTGGGTTAGAATTCCAGCTTCGAAAACTGGATTCGCTTTTGCTAGTCCAGCAAAGCCTGCCAGAACAGCAACGGAGAAGAGGCCCGAAATCAATCGAACCATACCAAGGGATTTCATAGACGTATTCAGGGTTTTGTTATGCTGATCGCAGCACATCTAGACTGCCTCAGCGAAGTGGGTGGTGTTGACTCCTCTAACAACCTCCTCAAGACGATTTGAGAGGGGATTTCAGAACGACAGGTGGGGGAAGCACAGGGGAGTAGGTGACGCATCCTGCCCAATTCTTGCGATTCCCGTCAATAAAATTGCCAAAAAATGCCAATTTTCTTTATTCAGGCCAGTTGACACCGAGGAAAAAGTTTTTCTGGCACACAAAATCAACCGCTGTTTTCTCACTCTTGAGAACAAATCCAGCTCTAAAATAAGTCGGGCGCTACCTCCATCCAATCGGTGAAGGCAGCGCCCATGGGGGTTATTTCAAGAATAGTGTTAGGATCTAAATCACGTAATTCACATTGGAACTGACGGAGAGCGGATCATCAAAGCGTCCCAGGTTCGGGAACACCGTCGACAGGTCCGACACACCCAGCCAGTTCGCGGCCACCGCCGAATACTGGTCCACCGATGTCGATGGGATCCAGCGCCCTCGCGTTGTCCCTGCGTCAATCCCGTCGTTGACCAGCAACTGCGGGAACGAACCAAACACTTTTCCGCCATCCACCGGGCCGCCCATCACGATCTGGTGTCCTCCCCAGCCATGATCACTTCCTGATCCGTTAATATCAGTTCCGTTCGGCGTCAGCGTCCGCGTGAAGTCAGAGTGCGAGATCGTCAGCACCTTGTCATTGTCCCCTACCGCCTGCAGCGCCGAGTTGAACCCGGCCAACGAAGTCGCCAGGTCACTCATCAAGTTCCCGTGCGCTCCTATCTGCTCCTGGTGAGTATCAAAACCTCCCATGCTGCAGAAGAAGATCTGGCGACTGTTCCCCAGCGCACTGCGCCCCGAGATCAGCTTCGCAATCATCTTCAACTGGTTCGCTGTTCCGCTCGTCGCATTCGCTGTCGTAAACGCGGCATCAATCGCGGCTTCGTCAGACGCACTGATAGCACTGCCAATCAGCCCTTCGTTATCACGCGCATTCTTGACCACATCGTTGTAACCCTGCTCCAGCAGGTGATCGTGCACCATCGCGTTGATATCGTCGAAGGCCTTCAAGCGCTTCCCGTTATCATTGGTGGTGTATTCACCCGTGCTCGAGTCGATCGCGTTGATGTAGTTGGTCCCGTATCCCGCCAGGGAGACGGCTCCGTTGCTGGTCACCGCATACTGGGAGGTCGAGTTACCCACCTGCAGGGAGTTGATTCCCGCGAGGGACACGGACAACGACACCGAACTGCCACTGTGGCTGCCGGCCAGAAGATCGGCTGCTCGACCTCCCCATCCGGTACGGAAGGGTTGATCGGGCAGCGAGCTCTGCCACTGGATCTGCTGATCCGAGTGACTGAACAACTGTGGTGGCAGCAGATACTTCTTCGAGGAGTCCAGGTAATCACCACGACTCACCGGGAACGACAGCGTTCCCACATTCGACACGAACGACAGTTCACCCGTGTTGAACAGGTCAGCCAACGGCTGCATGTTCGGGTGCACGCCGTAGGGATCAGCCGTCCCGTTCAGCGCAATCGATGATCCCGCATTTGATCCCGCAGGATCAAAGTTCGGATCGTTCTCATCGGCGATACCGAGCACGCCTCGTCCAGCCAGGTAGTTGTCATACTCAGGGTGCCCCAGTCGCGGGATCAGGGTGTTGTTGGAGTCGTTCCCTCCAAAGAGGAACAACACCACGAGAGCTTTATAGTCTGAACTGCCACCTCCCTGCGCCAGGGAGGATTGCATCAGCTTGAGGTGCGCCAGGGTGTTCACCACCCCGGTCATCGCCATGGTTGAGCACGCCGTCTTCCCAAGGAAGTTCCGCCGCGTCAGGTAACTCGCATCACTTTTCTTTTTCATGCTTAAACCTTTCTTCTTCGTTATTAGTTTTTCGTTCTTACGGCTTCACTTCTGGTGCATGTACTCCGGAGTGATAATCATCAAATACATCGCTTCCCTGACTCTGTTGCCATTGCTCATCGACACCAGGGTATCGATCACAGTGCTCCTCGGGTTCGGCGTTGCGGCCAACTCATAGGTCGCCTTGAAGTTGCCGGACATGAGCAACACATCGAGGTGGTCGACCAGGGTTTCCGTCGCTTCCGCTACTGTCGCCCCGCCCGCAATTTCCGCATCGTAAATGGCCTGCAAGGCAGCACGATCCACCTTGATGTTATCCAGCAGACTGTCAGTCTGACCGATGAGCGCATTCCCTCCCTGGCCATTGTTGCCATAGGCGACTGTTCTCATGTAATTGATCACCGAGATAGTCTGCGTCTCAGTCGTCTGGATCATCTCCGGCGCATAGAGACCCGCAGCCGAGATCGCTCCACCCGGCTCATAATCCGGCAGGAACCAGTTGAACACAGACGGCGCATCCAGAGGAGACTGGCTCAACTGCCCTGTCGTTTCGCCGTAACGAAAACGGGTCTGAGTTACCGGGAAGTTATCGAATTGAGTCGCCGGATATCCAAAGGCATTGAGATCAGACAGTGGCAGCTGTGAAGAGGCATTCAACGAACGCAGAATTTGCGTGTATCGAATGATCGGCTCCTTCTGCTTGCCATAGCTGATGTCGTCCGCCAGATCGAGCGAACGGGCTTCATAGTCGAGCAGGATTGCTTTGACCATCGCGCCAAAGTCACCGCGCTGACCGCTGCCAGATCCGTTGTAAGTGCCATTCTCGAACGCTTGTGCGACTCGGTAAATGTATCCACGGCTTGGGTTACTGTGGGTCAGGCGCTGGATCATCAGGCGCGACAGGAAGGGGCCCAAGTTGGGGTGGTTCAGGATGATGTCGAGCGCTGCATCTAAGTCAGCCTCTCCATCAAGCCCGGCCGGAACGGTTCCACCAAGGAAGTTCTTTTCACCCGTGTCGTGGAAGTCCGCAAAACTCTTCATCGGAGTCTCCCACTGATACTGGAAGTACTTGGCACCGTTGCCTCGATTGAAGTTGTTGTTTACCACTTCGGGATAGCCGTCAGCTTTAGCACCGCTGGTCACCGCAAAACTCCAACCCGTGAAAACCCGGGCCAGCTCAGTGATGTCCTCGTTGGTGTAGGTCTGAATCGGGAGTCCCTCATTGTTCAGCGAAAGCGTACCGTCAGGGTTGAGCGCCAACAAACCGATCGAGAACAACTGCATGATTTCTCGAGCGTAGTTTTCATCCGGAGCCACTACCACATCACCCGTCACCGGGTCGAGAATCGCTTTTTGATTCTTCAAGTGACTGAGGTAATACCCCATCATCGGGCTCTTACTGACATCTTCAATCAGCGTCCGGAAGTTTCCGTCTGCATGAGTCACAAGATTGTCGTAGTAGGTTGCGGCGCCATAATGACGAGTCCTTACGAGGCTGGCCGCTTCCGAAATAATGAAGATTTGGCTCAGAGCAAAACCGGCTCGTTGACGCAACTGGTCATGGGCACCGACAGCGATTGTCCACCAACCCCGTCGGCGATTGTTGTGATCCACCTCGTTGTTGCCAGCGAAGTTGACAGGATCACCGCCACGCAAGTTCCACTCCTGAGCATCCGCATAGTAGGTGTAGTCCCGTAGATTGGTCTGATCGAGCGCAAACTGATCATCAATCCACTGACTGAAACCCGCGATGCGATCGCCTCCGTGGTTGTTGTTGATATCATCGACGAGTGCTGTGATTTCGGCCTCAGTTGGACCGAAGGTTGACTGCGTCAGGAAGCGAGCCACATCGCGGGTTAAGTCGTCGCCTGTCAACGGGGTAACGGCCGGAGGATCAGTTGGAGGATCGAAGGGACCTCCGTCAGCCAATCCGAACACGGCACGAATCTCACCCGCGGTGAACTGCGTCGTGTGCACGTTGATGTAGATGAAGAGGCCGTTCTGCTTATTCAACGAATCGATCAAATCCTGACCGGTGTAACTGCCTGTCGGCACAATGTCCCAGACCTCGTTCTCAAACTGGCCATTCGGAACCCCAATCACAATCGGTCCAGCTGCCGAACTCGGAGCTGCTGCATCGGCGTGGTGAATGTGCGCCACTGTTTGCGGTGTCGAAAGTCCACCGAACGAAGAGGCCACCGTCGCCTGAGTGTTGGTTCCGTTCACGATCAGAGTCGCCACACCGGAACCGGATGTTTGTCCGATCGCCCAAGGCTCCGCCTGGTAGAGACCAACGTAGAGCTTGTTGTTGGCAGGATCGTTCGTGGCGTCCGAAATTGTTCCCGAGCGGTTGCTGCCAACCTTGTTGTAGTTGGAGTCGCTGAGGACTGACACACGCCAGTTTTCTGGATACTCGTAAATGCCGTCATCCACTGGATCGATGTAGATGTCGACACCCGATGAGTTTTCAGGGATGACCACTGAACCATTCAGAACAGTACCATCAGCAAGCGTGACGACGTAATCGCTGGCATCGGATGCGGTGTCAGCATCGTTACCACCATCAACCGTGAAATTCACCGCCACTGGCGCGATGCCATCGCGACGGCGAATGCGAACTCGCCCGCGAGTACCTTCGGCCTCGTAGGCGTCCTTATCACGATCCAGCGCATCAACGCGGCCACCATTGAACGCATTGGGATTGTAGCTCAATTCGTATTCTTCCAAGTTGGTGAGCAAATCACCGTCTGGATCTAGTCCGGCGTCGCTGGGGTCATTCGGGTTCAGTCCATTGTCGATTTCCCACTGATCACCGAGGCCGTCGCCGTCACTGTCGATAACAGAAGCAGCAACTAAGTAGCCGATAGACTCAGCTGCATGCCCCGTTCCATCACCCGTACTATTCTCCTCGTGCACATAGATACTTGCTTCTCCAGCTGAGAGCGTACGCTTTCTGAGAGTGGCGGTATCAGGCTCATTGTAAGATTGAATATCGCCGACGAACAAGGGGGCCGCGTAGTTAACTCCGAAACTAAGAGAGTAGTTTGAGTTAGTGACAGTATCCCCCGTATCTGAGACGGCAAAATTCAGTCCTCCCACCGAGGTGAACACGCCCTGCCCTTTTTCGATCGCAATGTAGTGAACCGTCTCAGCAGCATGGACTCCATCATTGGCTTTCTCCTCATCGAGCTTCACGGAAAATCCACTCTTGTCGATGGAAGTGAATCGCTCTGTCACTGCTTCGGTTTCATTCCGCGTCACGACCTGCCCAAAAACAACAGGAGTGTCTTGGAAAGTGTCGTAAAAAGACTCAGACGTGGCAGCTTCGGTTACCGCGGCAATCTCTCCGGCTTGCCAAACCAGGCCACCCATCCGAAAAATACCGGACTCCATGACCATGACGGTGACTTCTTCCGTTGAGTGCGATCCATCCAGATAATCCCACTCATCCAATTCAATATCGAAACTGGAGGACGTCACATTGGAAACACTGACGGATAGGGCAGCCGTCCCGACCGAGGAAGCAGGTCCCGCCACCACAACTGGATTGGTGTAGTTGCCTGACAAAGCAATGGTCTGGACGTTCTGATTCAGCGAGATTGTGAAAATATCGAGCTTCGATTCAGCTTCGCCATAAAGATCCCCGAAGATCATCAGTCCAGCCACCTCTGTGACGTGTCCGACCTCGTTATTGGCGGACTGCTCCTCTTCGAGCCACATGTCCAGCGAACTGTCAGTCACATTATCGATGCGGAGCTCGCAAGGGTCTCCCCCAGCGCGAGTCTGCATATTACCGAGCACCGCCGGATTCTTCAACAAGCCGCCATAAGTCAGCGTGTTATAGAATTCTTCGATGATCTTGTCTGACGCAAACACCTCAAAAGGCCGCCCATCGAGGACCCCTTGTCCCGGGGTGATGGCGATGTAACCGACGGACTCGCTGACGAGGCTGGCCGTATTTAGCTCCTGGTCTTGAAGCTGGGTCTGAAAAGTTGTTGTGCTGATATTTCGAACCCGGGTATTCACACAAATCGTGTCATCCGTTGTGACAGAGTTAGCATCACTTTCCGCCTGCAACAAAATGACTGGAGCTACGGTGTGCGTACCTGAAAGAGTGTGGGTCGTAAAACCGTTACCAGAAGTCACGCGCCCCGCTTCAAAAACAAGCCCGGACACATTGTGCACCCCCTCTTCAACAGCGATATAGGTGACAGTTTCAACCCCATGCACACCGTCCAGGTATTCATACTCATCGATCTGCCACTCAAACCCGGTGGTGGTGACATTCCGCACCCGAATCGTAAATGGATCCAGATCATTCGAACTCGGAGGACCGAACACGACCACTGGAGGCGCGGTGTAGGTTTCGTTGAAGGTAACGTTGTGCCATTCCGTAGAACTGGCCTGACTTTGCACGAGGGTGCCGACTTCTGACACCGGGTCTGCGTGCACGAATACGCTCAGCGCGAGCGTCGCGGATACAATGGTTCCGCGAAATAGCCTCCCGGCTACCCTGGGGATTCTCATAGGTGGTTTGTTGTGGTGGTTAGAGAATCGGTGCTGACATCAAGCTGTGCTCGATATCAGGACCGAGTCCTGGTTGGTTGTTGTTACTCTGCCTGACAAACATCAACAGGACACCGAAGGAGAAGGTGGAGATTTCGCGGTATCCGCTGACTTAAGCCTGACAGCGGGCGCATACTGGCGAACTTTTGCGCAATCAGTCAACTAAAATGCGAAATTTATCCTAACTTTTTCCAACTCCAGCCCCTAACACAACGCTGAAAGACTCGTCATATCAACGACTTACCAACTTGATCCGCGTTTTCATTTAACGCGATTCCGTTTCATTGAATCAGCATCGTAAATCAAACTTCATTCTCATCTTGATCGATCAACGACTCTCGTGGCAACCTCAGCATCCTATGCAGTTTTCTCATCACTGCTTCATTATCCTTGGATTCCTTTTGATCTTTCCGGTAGCGGCGGAGACCCAAAAAGCAACGCGCCCGGCCTGGACCTCAACGCTCCAATGCCTTGCCCCGCTCGCCCGTGAAGCCCGCAGCGGAACCGAACCGTTGAAATTCGAGCAGGCATTCTTTGACGGGCCTTTCACTCGCCCGCAGCTTCCCGACGATTCAAATCATTTTCCAATTCTCTGGAAATCAACAAGTGAGGCCGCTTCGACATCACAGCATCTGGGAGCCGGCTTCAGCTATCTCCTTGCCTTTGACGATGCCAGGGCGTCTCGTCACTTTCGCGAGGCCATTAACCTGCCAGGAGGAAATACGGCCGGTTTGCTAGGCTTAGCCCTGATCAACACAGACAGCACGAGGCGTTACCAGTGCTTTCTCAATGAAGCGATCCAATCAGAGGAACCGGCTCCACCTGCCGTTTACAATTGGCTGCAGACCCTGGAAAAACACTCAGCCGCCGGGTCTCTTGCGTTTTCCGATGACCTGATCAAAGAGTGGGCCAGCCTCTCAGAATCGAGTCAAAACCCATCGATTGCCGCCGCCCTAGTACGTCAGGCCACCCTGTTCAGGCTTCAGGGTTTCGAAATAGAGCCGGATATCCTGGAGAGCCTTTCAGCCGGATGGATTCCTCAGCGCTTTCCCCGATTCTGGCTCCCCCCCGATCAGCAAGCTCAGATTTCGAACGATAGTTCTTATGAAGCTTTCTTCCGAAGCCAGCCACAACTTCTCCAACTCGCTGGGTACGAATCCACCGAGCGTATCATCTCGGCTGAAATCGAACGGCTGTCAGAAATCCGCTCGGTAATGCCAGAGGCAACTCTGAACCTGGGTTCCTACCTCAAAACCCAAATCGAAAAGTCGCGCGCTGATAGCCGATACGAAGAGTCCTTCTCCCTCGCAGTTGAACTCGAGTCTCTTCCCAGAGACGCGTTTTCACCTGGAACACGTTTCCGCCGCCTCACCCGGGCGGAAAGCCCTTGGGTAGTTGGCAGGACGGCGCATGCCTCCCTTTTGCTCGACGCCAATCTGCAGGAACCCCTGATGCACCTTTCACGAGGCTTTACGGCGCAGGACCGGGCTGAGTATTTCGCTTGGCAGGTCGCTTCCGCAGCCCGAAACGGAGCGGATACCAACCTCTGGCTTGCTGCTCTACGCAGAGAACCGGAGAGCAACAACCTCGTCGAACAGGCGGAGAACTTTCTTCACGCCACCGATCAACCCGGCGAAGAAACGTCTTATCAAATTCCGGGTCTCAAGCCCACCGCCCATCTGCCCCTCGAAGCGCCCATCTCGCTCTCTCTCGAAAATCCTGGCGCCGAGCAGTTGCTCAAAGACTGGCCGAGACGCGAGGCTGAGGCATTCAGTCTCCCCAATTGGCAGAACGAATCGCTTTCCCTTTCTGCCTGGAACGGTAAACCCGTCGTCGTCATCTTTTTCCTTGGAGGAGGCTGCCTCCACTGCGTGGAGCAATTGACGGCTTTCGGTCCGTGGAATGCCCGGTTTGAAGAAGCCGGGATCGACATCCTCGCGGTTAGCACTGATCCGGTGGAAATCCTCAGCGATACGCTCAAAAATACCGACAATCCTGATGAGGCGTTCCCCATCCCGATCGTTTCCGATCACGAACTGGATGTTTTCAAGCAGTGGGGAGTTTACGATGAATTCGACGAACGCGCTCTGCACGCCACTTTCGTCATCAACCCCGGCGGCGAAATCATCTGGGAGGAAAAAGGCAACGCTCCCTACATGCACCCCGACTTCCTGCTCTATGAAGCCAAGCGGCTGTTGGCGCAGGAGAAATAGCGCTCTGCAGCCGCAAACACAGATACCGACAGCGGGAATCGAACCCGCACGTCCCGAGGGACAACGGATTTTAAGTCCGTTGCGTCTACCAATTCCGCCATGTCGGCATGGTGGAGGGCTGAATTAAGCACTGGGACACGATGGAAATCAACTGATTCTGAATCAATCGTTGAGAAGTCTGGGATGTGATCGAGCGGCTTCCAGTTCAGGCTGACGAACTCGAAGAAGAAGAACTCGACGGAGTGTCGGAGCTGGACGACGAAGACGAGCTCGATGAGGAAGAGCTCGAAGGTGTGTAGGAGCTGGAGGATGAAGACGAGCTCGATGAGGAAGAACTCGAAGGCATGTAGGAACTGGAGGACGAGGACGAGCTCGATGAGGAAGAACTCGAAGGTGTGTAGGAACTGGAGGACGAAGAAGAGCTCGATGAGGAAGAACTCGAAGGTGTGTAGGAGCTGGACGACGAAGACGAGCTCGATGAGGAAGAACTCGAAGGTGTGTAGGAGCTGGAGGATGAGGAACTGGACGACGTTTCCATTGTATTCTTCCTGTAGTAGTTAGTTTTGTTAGGAGAAGCTCCCATATAAAACACCACCAAATATAGGGGTAGCAATCTTAATCGCATTTCCTTGCAAAATTTGCTGTATGTCAGGACCATTCCCCTGCCTATGCCCGTGAGAAAATTATTCCTGAAGACCCACCAGTCACCGGGAGATGTCGTCATGCTAACGGCCGCAATTCGCAGCCTTCACGAAGCCCATCCGGGCAAATTTCACACGAATGTTGCCAGCCCCTGCCCTGCCTTATGGGAAAACAATCCCTTCATCACCGACTTTGAAGAAAGTGATCCCGATGTCGAAGTCTTTGACTGCCACTACCCTCTGATTCACCAGAGCAACGAGCGGCCTCACCATTTTGTGGAGGGTTATACAGCCTACCTGGCGGAGATACTGAATATTTCAATCCCTCCCTATGCGTTCAAGGGGGACATTCACTTGAGTGAGGATGAGCGAAACTGGATCCCCCAGGTGACAGAAATCACCGGAAAGGACATCCCCTACTGGATCATTGTTGCGGGTGGAAAAGGTGACTTCACGATCAAGTGGTGGGATCACAAACGCTACCAAGAAGTGGTAGATCACTTCCGAAATAGCATTCAGTTCGTCCAGGTAGGAGAGGCCCAGCACTATCATCCCCCCTTGAATGGTGTGATTAATCTCCGAGGAAAGACGGATCTTCGCCAACTCGTTCGCCTTGTCTATCACGCCCAGGGCGTGCTCTGCCCCGTCACGTCACTAATGCACCTTGCCGCGGCAGTACCAACCAAACCCGGAACTCCGCTTTCACGTCCGTGTGTTGTCGTCGCCGGAGGTCGTGAACCTGTCAATTGGGAAGCCTATCCGAGTCATCGTTTTCTCCATACCCAGGGTGCCCTTTCCTGTTGTGATAATGGAGGCTGCTGGAAAGCACGCACTCTGCCTCTCGGAGATGGTGACGAAAAAGACCTGCCGGAGAATCTCTGTGTCGATGTCACATCACAGTCCTTACCGAGATGCATGGATATGATCACCTCAGCCGATGTTGTCAGGGCCATTGAGAGCTATCTGGAAGGAGGTATTTTCCCCACCTTAACCCCGGCAGAAAGTGAGGCGGCCAATGCCGTAGCCTTCCACCCCCGAGAGGAAGGCGTGCAGCAATCATCGCCAGATGGTCCAGGTGGCACAAACGATGCAAACGCTCCCCAACTCGTTGAAGTCTGTGGTCTGCGGCGATCCGGGTTGCACTCCGTCAGCAATTGGTTTCTCAGCCATTTCGAAGGCCCGGCGTTCTATGTGAATGATATCAATCACCATAAATCTGACGAGAATCTCAAGAACTGCGCCCGTCTCCCCTGCCTGTCTCCACCCGATCCATGCACCTCTGTCGCCGACAGCCTGGACTCGGCCTCGGTCATCATGGTTGGCTATGAGGATGCCCGGCTCATCAGCGTGAAGAACTGGGATCTTCCACCTCCTCTACAGTCTGTCGAATCTACCCGTATCCTGATTCTTCGGGATCCATTCAATTTGTTTGCGAGCCGCCTGCAAGCGGCCCGACAACGATCAAAGAACGCGTTCTCGAAGGCCCTGTTGCACCAAATCAAAGGAACTTCGCTGCACTTCACCCAACTTTGGAAACGCTACGCTCAAGAGTTCCTTCGAATGACATCTCATCTCGGTAATGACGTCATCCGGGTTAACTACAATCTTTGGACGAGCGATTTGGAATACAGGAAAAGCCTGAGCAAACAGCTCAATCGCCCTTTCTGTGACAAAGAGAGAGACAGCGTTCCCCGCTATGGGTTCGGCAGCTCATTTGACGAACTCTCCTATCAACAGCGCGGATCAGAGATGCCTGTCCTGAATCGATGGAAGGATTTTACGGAGGACTCCGAATACCGGGCCTTTTTCGACCGCGAAACCATTGAGCTTTCAGATCAAATTTTCGGGAAAGTCATCACCGATTCTTTCTCTCTCTCACTTTGATCCAGCTCCACGGACAACCCTGCCGTTTCCAACCACTGAAGAAATCGCCCGGTCAGACTACCGCGATTCAGGTCTTTGACGAAAAAATCCCGCCACCTAGGATGACGTCATGAGAATCCCGTATTGCCTTGCCACCGCATGCTTCCTGATCGCACTCTCGTTTCCCGTTGAGTCCGACGCCCAGGAGAAAAAGCAGAAAAAAGCCAAGCCGACCATGGCGGACTTTAAATGGGTCAACCCTCCCACCAAGTGGCAGGTAGAAAACTCAATCCCTCCAGGCGTGTCACACCACACCTTCAAAAGCGAGTCGATGGATCTTGATGTCGGCTACTACATCTATCTCCCCGAAGCTTACGAGAAGCAGCCGGACCGTGCCTTTCCCGTTGTCTTTCATCTTCATGGAGGGCGCCCCGGCTCTGAATCGAAGTCCTACAAGCTCGCCACTTACGTGGACGCCGCGATCAAAACTGGAGACATTCAGCCCACCATCTATGTCTTTCCCAACGGTGGTCCCATGAGCTGGTACAACTATCCGCAGATCCCCAATGGTTTTGGCGAAGATGTTTTTATTGAAGAGCTGATCCCTCACATCAAGAAAACCTATCGCACCCGCGAAATGGCGATCGAAGGCTTCAGCCAGGGTGGACGCGGAACCACGCGAATCATGTTTCGTCACCCAGACCTCTTCACCTCGGCCGCTCCGGGTGGCTCGGGCTACGAGCCCGAGAAACGCATCCAGGAAAACGAAGGAGCCGAGAGTGAGAACGTCGTTTTTGCTCCGCGCTACAACGCCTGGGACCTGGCAGAGGACTATGCCATGAGGGAAGACAAAGCCGGGCTACCCATCCTGCTCTGGTGCGGCACAGCCGGATTCAATTACGAGTTCAACCTGAAGTTCTCTGACTATCTCAACGAGCTCGGCATTCCTCACGAAACGCTGATGGCCAAAGACGTGGATCACTCCGCAGCACGGAACTACGATCAAACTGGAACGGAACTGATGCAGTTTCACCAGAAGTATTTCGCAAAGCCCGCGAAGGCAAAGAAGTAGCAACCATCTCCTGAAAATTGGAGGGGCAAGCTCCCGCTTGCCCGCCAACGAATGCTCACTTTCCAAACCTAGAGAAGCTGCCGCTTCTTCACGTTGAGATATTGCGTCACCGTTTCGGTGCAAAGCTCCTCGTGTTCGGGAATTCCGAGTTCAACCCCGAGGTGATGCAGTCGATTGCCGGTTTCTCGAAGTTCCTGCCACTGGAGGTGTCCGGCGACATTGTCGTAGACCGCGGATAATTCGTCCGGCTCAGTCCCCGGGGAGAACATCGGATAGGCTCTTTCCGGCCGCACCATATTGACGAGGACCAGATGCTGCTTGTTGATCAGCGGCAGGGCTTCAAAGAAGTGTTCCGCCGTCAGCGGGTCACTGAGATCCACCAGCATCACGAGCAAGGCCCTTCGAGTGAGACGTTGCCGCAGGTCGATCATGAGTTGCTCAAAATCCGGCGCCACCTGCCTCGACTCGAGCGTGTAGAGAGCATCCCGGACGAGGTTGTAGTGTTCTTTGCCGTTCCGACCGCGGATGAACTGCGTCACCTTGTCAGAAAAACTAACAAATCCAAAAAGATCCCCCTGTCTTTCGGCGACCGAGGCAAGGATCAGGGAGCAATGGAGGAACTTCTCAAGCTGAGAGGTAATCAGATAATCGCCTCCTGCAGCGTTTTCCCGGTAAAGCCAGTCGCCCTCCGTGGCCTCATCCACCGGAACACGAATCTCACGACCGCTGAGACGTGAATGGTCGACAATCACGTAGACCTCCTGGGTTCGCTCGATCTGGTAGGTGCGCGTCACCGGCATCTGGCGGCGAGCCGTAGCCTTCCAGTCGATATCCACATAGTCATCGCCGGGCTGATACTCCCGAAGCTGCTCGAAATCCCTGCCCTTTCCGACTTGGCGAACGATATGCGAGCCCTCATTACCCCGCATCAGGAAGATGCTGGAGAGCCGTTTCCGTTCCACCGTAAGGTCGGGGTAAACCCGAACCTCAGTCTCGAGTTCGTGCCCCTGGCGAACCAACCAAAACCCCAGTATCGATCTTGTCTCAAGGTGCAGTGATTCGAGGAAGTGCTGCCCCCGCTTCAATGGGATCATGGCGTAGTTTACCGAGGCCATTTTCTGTTCTCCCAAAGGCTTCACTGATCCCACCACTTCGCCTTCAATTCTGAAATACTGGGAAATGCTGATGCCGTAACGGACTTCGCTCAGCTCTGGCCCCACGTTTTTGAGCGTAATCGGCACGACCAGTTCACGCCCCTTGCTGCCCCGAATCAATTCGGGAACTTCAATGGAAACGGGATCGAGACGTTTCCTCGAGAAGAGTGCATCCAGTGTGGCCAGCAAAACGACCACGGTAAGAACGACAACACCAGTCCACCCGAGAAATCCGTCGTCATAGACGATCAGCGTCACCGCCGGAACCACGGCCAGCAGCGCTACCCAAAGAAAGGTGATGTTGGGCACGAGACGCATGCCGTCTACCGGGGAACCGCAACTGACTCTAGCAGCTTATTCACCGCCTCCCGAACCGTCATGCCCTCGATCTCATACTCGGGCCGAAGGATGATACGGTGAGACAAGACGGGATAGGCCATCAACCGAATGTCGTCCGGAGTGACATAGTCGCGCCCCTCAATTGCTGCCAGGGCCCGACTGGAAAGTAACAGAGCCTTGGTCGCTCGTGGACCGGCCCCTACCTGGATGCTGTCCGTCTCGCGGGAAACGCGGATCAATTCGACGACGTAGGAAACAAGCTCCTCTTTCATCGTGATCCCTTCGAGCGCCGCCTGCATCGTTGCGATTCCCTCTGTGGTCAGAACCGGTTGAATCGCATCGCTTTCGAGAATCTTTTCAGGAGTTTCCTGGCCAAGGCTTTGCAGGGCGAGCTGCTTTTCCTCCTCCTCACCCGGGTAATCCATTTCGACTCGAAGAAGAAAGCGGTCCTTCTGGGCTTCTGGCAAAGGATAGGTCCCTTCGTATTCGATCGGGTTCTGGGTGGCGAAAACAGTAAAGTTGTTCGGCAACTCATGTGTCACCCCATCAATTGTGACAAGCCGCTCCTGCATTGCCTGCAACAGCGCCGACTGGGTCTTGGCAGGAGCCCGGTTGATTTCATCCGCGAGCAGGAAGGAAGTGAAGATAGGCCCTTTCACGAGGTGAAACTCGCCTTCCTGCAGATTAAAAATGTTGGTTCCGGTAATGTCAGAAGGCATCAAATCCGGAGTGAACTGGATCCGCGAAAAATCTGTCCCCAGGACCTTGGCGAGAGTCCTCACGAGCAAGGTCTTAGCCACTCCCGGCACCCCTTCGAGGAGAATGTGATTTCCCGTGAAGATGGCAATGAGGGAGAAATCGACAACTTCCTGCTGTCCGATGATGACTTTCGCCACTTCGGCACGGGCCCTGGCGAGGATCTCTTTGACTTCGTTAGCGGATGCGCTTCCGGAGGTTTCATCCATGCTGCGGTTCATCGCATATTACCGCCCCCCAAAGCAAGCGGATAGTCGTCCCACTTACAGGATCACCAGTGAATTGCGCCCCTACCCTGTTGATCCGGTGACTCAACCCTCTTGAATCCGGTCAAAATACGAAGCCTGGATTCGATGCTTTTCATCATGAATTCCTGCCAGCCAATCACGGCCGGCAGGCGCTTTCTCCCCCTTAAATTTGGAAGAAAAAGCGTTGAGATCGTCAGGCTTCGCAGCGAAATGATTCCTCGAAACAGACCCAACCCTCAACTACCTTGAGGAGTTCGGCCAAACTGTCCCATGCCCCGCACTCGCCAGCGCCTCTTTGGACTCGTTGTCCTTTGCCTGACCGCTTGTCTTTTGACAGGCTGTCAGAGCAGTTCTGACTGGCTGGAAAGGCTCGAGGCAACAGATACCCTCCCATTGTGGCAGAAGGTCACCGCTATCGCAGTCGGCACACTGATCAGCGAAGACCTTGCCTGCATTGCGGCCGGAATGCTCGCGAGTCGCGATGCTCTTACCGTCAGTTGGGCTATCATTGCCGCGTTCCTTGGAATCTTTCTCGGGGATGTCGCACTTTACGTTCTCGGGAGAATCGGTGGAATTGCCCTGCTACGCCGCCCCCCGTTCCGGTGGTTCCTCAAAGAGCATCAGATTCACCAGGCTGAGGAGCTCTTTCGACAGAATGGGGCTAAATTGATTTTCTCCTCCCGCCTCCTCCCCGGATCCCGCCTTCCGATCTACGCAGCGGCGGGAGTGCTGAATTACCCGTTCCTGCGCTTCACCATCTTCATGGCCATCGCGGGAATGCTGTCCGCAGTGATCCTCGTGATTCTATCCTTCAAGATGGGCGAGGTCGTCTTCGACTGGTTGCGGCTCTATGAAGCCTATGCGATCCCTGTCTTTGTCGGCGTCCTCGTGATTGCCTGGCTCACGGTGAAACTGTTCGAAATTCTCGCCACCAAGCGAAGTCGTCTCGTTTTCCTGGCCCGTTGCCGACGAACCTATCAGAAGTTCGCATCGCTCTTTTCCAAATCGTGAATTCCATGCCCAACACCATCCTCTGGTTTCGAGCTTTCTGCGGACTGCTGTCCCTGCTCTATCTCGCGGTGGCCGGCCTCGGAATTGCCATCCTCGTCACGCCGCCCGAGGAACTGGGGATGGAGCCGATGCAGGCCACCGTGTTTGGAACCATGGTCCTCGTCCTCGGAATCCTCTTCTTTCTGCCCACTCTCCTCGGCCAATCTCTGCCGCCCCGCCCCGGCGCCTGGGTCATCGGATTCGCCCTGATCCTGATGGGCGTCACCACCGTGGTTCTCGTCCCGCTCAGCCTTCCCCTCCTTCATTTCTGGAAGAAACCGGCTGTGCAGGCATGGTTCGGGCGAAATGTCTCTTGAGCCACCCCGTTTCCACTCGTAAGGATAGCCCGACCCCATCTCCTGACCTGTGAACTGGATCTCCCTGGCGCTCAGAAACCTGCTACGAAACGCCCGTCGTTCGATCACGACGATTGCCGCGGTGGCCCTTGGTTATGCCGCGACCAACATTTTTGCGGGATTCGCCGGCTACATGTTTGCCAGCATCCAGGAAGCCCACATCTACGAGCAGATCAACGGTCACATCCAGATCTGGAAAAAGGGAGCCCGGGACTACGGCGGTTCCGATCCGGCGGCCTATCTCATCTCGGCGGAGGAGTTCGAAAACATCAAAACCATCGCGTCGAAAGACGAACGCATCGATCTCGCAGCCGGAATGCTCGAAGTCACCGGCAACCTCGATTACGACGGCAATCCCGGCTACTTCTTCGGGCAGGCCATGGTTCCTTCGGAGCGCGAAACGATCTTCTCGCGCTCCACTGCGTTGAAGAGTGCCGATGGCCCCAATCAGACTGGTGCTGCTATCACCGATGACAATCCTTTCGGTATCTCGGTGGCGCCAGGCATGGCGGAAAACCTCAAACTCGAGCTCGGGGCAAGTGTCATCCTCATGGCCCCGACCATCCACGGTCAAATGAACGCGATGGACGCCGAGATCGTGCAAATCAAGGACGTCGCTGCCGAAGCGCTGAATAATCACTACACTTTCATGCCACTCGAGCTCGGTCAGATCCTCTACGACACGCAGGGTGTCAGTTCTGTCCGGGTCCTCTTGAAGAACGACGACGACACCGATGCGGTCGTGGCCTCCATCCAGGCGGCGCTTCCCGAAAGTGAGTGGGAAGTCATTCCATGGTACAAGGTGTCCCGCCTCTACCTCAAAACGAAACGCATGTTCGACATCATCTTCGGGCTCGTTTTCGTTATCATCGCAGTGATCGTTATCATGTCGGTGCTGAATACCATCGGAATGGCGGTGGTCGAGCGAACCCGCGAAATTGGAACGCTTCGCGCCATCGGATTGAAACGTCCCGGCGTGGTTCGTCTCTTCGGAATCGAGAGTGCTTTTCTCGGCGTGATCGGAGCCATCACCGGTCTCATTGTCACCGTGGGGTTCTCGTTCCTGATCGCAACGATTAAGCCGACCTGGGCGCCACCTGTCACCGCCCGCGAGATTGTCTGGGAAATTCACATCCGCCCCGAATACCTTCTTCTCACGTTCGTCCTACTCGTGATCTTCACCTCACTGGCTGCGATTGCCCCGGCGACCCGGGCAGCCAAGCAAAGTATTGTGAATTCACTGGGCCACGTTTAAACTTTCCAAGTCACATGAAGCACCTCCCTCTCGCGATCTGCTGCCTCTCCCTGCTCGCTATGCCAGCCAAGGCAGACGAGGCTGCCCTCAAGGAAGCAGAACAGGCTCGCGGTATCATGACCGGTAACACCGGCGTCCAGTGGACGGTAAGTGTCTCAGGCACTAACGACGCCCGCTTCGTTGCCACTTCTCAGAACGGAAAGATCTACGCCGAAGTGCTCGAACCGGAGGAGGCTAAGGGACGCAAATACCTAGCTGAAGCCAAGGGCAACATGTGGTTCTGGAAGCCGGGCCTGAGCCGTCCGGTTTCAGTCTCCAAGCGCCAGCGACTTTCCGGCGACGCTGCCATCGGTGACATCGCCTCCACCAGCTTTGTCGAAGGCTACAAGGTTGTCAGTGCTGAGCCCGGTGATTTGAATGGCGAAGCCGCGACAGTCTACACGATGAAGTCAAATTCACTGACTGATACTTACGCCCAGATCAAATACTGGGTCATCCAAGGTAAGAACCTGGGTAAGAAGGCGGAGTTTTACGCTAAGTCCGGCACTCTACTGCGCACCTCCACCATGGAGTACAACAACACCGCCAACGGCCGACCTTTTCTGTCCAAGATGGTTATCAGCGATTCTTCCCGGACCATCACACTGAGCTTCAGCAATGTGAAACTCGGCAACTACCCCGCCAAGATGTTCGAACGGGATTACCTCGGCGGGTCCAGATCCACAGGGTTCAAAAAATAATGCACGGCCCTCCCGCAGGTTCCGCTTCTGACATGGCTGCGCCGGATTTTCCCGCAGAAGAACTTGAAGCGGCCACTCAACTGCTTCAGGACCTGCTCCGCGTCGATACGACCAACCCTCCCGGGAATGAACGGGAGGCCACCGATATCGTGGCCCGCCATTGCCGCTCACTGGGTTTGCACCCCGAAGTCGTCGGTCCTCACTCCGAACGCCCCAACCTTGTTGCCAAATGGTCTGCTGATCCCTCCAAGCGGACTGAGCGCCCCCTGGTTCTGAGCTGCCACCTCGACGTCGTTCCCGCTGATCCTGTTCGTTGGACTCACCCGCCTTTTTCCGGGCATCACGATGGCGAATACATCTGGGGACGCGGTGCCATCGATATGAAGGGTTTTGCCGTGATGGGACTGGCCGCGCTCACCCGACTCGTCAGAGAGGAGCTTCCCATCAATCGCGATGTGATTTTTGTCGCTGTCTGCGATGAAGAAGCCGGCACCCGACATGGATCGGAATGGCTCGTCGATGAGCGCCCTGATTTGCTCGGCGACAACCCCGAGTACGTCATCAACGAAGTCGGCGGCTTCACCATTCACCAGCACGGGCAGCGCTTCTATTCCATCCAGGTCGCTGAAAAAGGTGTCGCCTGGCTCAGGCTCACCGTGGAGGGGCAACCCGGCCACAGTTCACTCCCACTCAAGGACAACGCCGTGGTGTCACTGGCCAAAGCGATTGAAGCGATTGGCTCCACCCAATTGCCCTGGCACCCCAGCCCGGAAGCAGAACGCTATGTCCGCGGCTTTACCGAGCCGGAGGGCGGAATTGCCCACAAGCTTTCCCCTCTCCTCCTGCATCCTTTCTGGGGGCCTCGTTTACTCCCTTACGCTGTCGCCAGCCCGAGCAAGCGCGCCACGGTCGAAGGCGTGCTCCGCAACACAGCCAATCCTACCTGCCTTGCAGGAAGTCCTGCCATTAACACCATACCCGGCAGCGCCTCTGTCGACATTGACGGTCGACTCGCGCCGGGTCAGACAGCCGAGTCTCTCATCGAAGAACTCACCGCGATTGTTCGCCCGGTTCTCGGCGATAACTACAAGTTCACGGTGATTCAGGAGTCCCCGCCTGTGACATTCACTTCTGACACGCCGCTCTACCGCGAGATGGTCGAGACGTTGAAGCAGGCCGATCCCGGCAGTCACGTCATGCCTTCGATCATCCCCGGATTCACCGACAGTCGAAACTACGCAAAACTCGGAGCCCACTGCTACGGGTTCTACCCGCTCCAGTTGCCCGAAGAAATCGATTTCGCCACCCTGTTCCACGGTGACGACGAGCGCATCCCGGAGGCCGGATTCCACTGGGGAATCGAAACTCTCACCGGGATGCTGCGGAGATTCCTGACCACGGATCACTGATCTCCCGCACTATCGCTGTGGCGGCGATACTTCACGAACCAGCGAACCGTGCTCGTCACTCATCACGAGAAGACTCAGCTCATCCACTTGATCCAGCTCATTGGTATTGAGGCTGACATAGTCAAACTCACCTCTGAAATCAGTGTAGCCATCTTTGAAGAAACGAACATTGCCGTCCTTCATCCGCGCGTAAACCTTAACGTAAGTTTTGGAAACAGGTTTTCCGTTGTCTTCGTGCGTCACCGCGAGTCGACCGTATCGCTCTGAAAATTGCACCTTCAGGGCATTCGAATAAATCGCGACCGAGCGCGTGTTGCCGTCACCAACCACTTCAACCAGCACATTCTTCTTCGCGAACGCCTCCGGCATCTCGATCTTCACACTCCCGTCTTTACCAGGCAGTTCCATCGTCACCGAGGCATTGGGCTTGATGTAACTGAACTGCCCTTCGCCACCGGACACGAAGGGCTGACTCGAAAACAAAAACTCGAGATCCATCTCGTAGAAATTCACTGTGACTTCATCAAGGTTCCGGTAGCCGACCTTGGCTTCACGCCCCTCCGAAGTCAGTTCAAAGTACGAATCAGAAGCAGAAAGGCGGTCCATTTTCTGTTCGCGTGTTTCGTCTTCTTCCTCAACTCCTTCCACTTCGTTCAAACGCTTCGCCATGCTCCCGAACATCGCTCTCCAGCGATCCACGGGGTGATCCGCATACTGGTTCGAAATCCGGCGGGCCACTCCCAGCTTCTCCTCAAAGAGAGCCGCGTAGGCAACGAGGTAGTCATATTGAAGCCGTTCCTCGATTTCGTCGGGCTCAACTGACTCTAACCAGCTCAGGCCCTCGGCGATGCGATCCTGGAGAAAGAGATAACCAGCTACTGACAAGCGATCCTCGGAGGACAACTCGGGCAGGTAAGACAATCCTTTGAGAAAAGCGTTGTACTGCCCTCGGAACCGATCGTTGAGGATCTTTCGTTCCCGTCCCAACTGATGAGCCCGGGCATTCACCACGGGCGAATACTCGAGGTGCTGGTACCAATGCCGTTCGACAGGATCAAGACTCACCAACTCACTATCAATCGCGCCGCCACATTGACGAAGGAACCCGTCACGATGTTTCAGAAACTCCTGAGCCTGCCCCGCCAGGTTGTGGTAGATACCGTAACTCCAGAGGATCTGGTTATAAGCATGGCGCTCGGAAATCACCTTGGTGGCCTGCTTGAAAAAGTCGACATTCTCTTTCGCGCGCCATGCGATCCGGCTCAAGTCGAGGCGCTGAAGATTGTTCAGTGCCAGGTAGTCGAGGACTTCCTTTTCCGTTCCGAATTGTGACAGGTATTCCCAGGACGCTTCATCAAACTGCGTCAGTTGATCCACCACCTTGAACGTTGCCTCTTTGCCGGACGCGATGATCTCCTCGTTCTTCGCAACTTGAACCGGGTAAACATCATACACCGTGTCTCCAGAGTCCTTGGGAAAGTAGAAGAAGACCTCGTGGCGCTCGGTTGAAAATGGCCCAAGGTTCAGCGGAAATGATCGGGTATAGTCACTTCCGCTCACAGGGATTGCCCCCGCCGGAATTTGCACGAGGAGATCGAGCAGATGCGCCGATGACGTCGGGTTGGTCACGACGACCTGGCCGCCATAGACCACGCCGGTGAGAAATTCCCTGGTCACAAATTTGTCCAACTGCTGACCATCCACGTACTGATGGCGGTCATCGTTGCGGAAGAAATTCTGGCTCACGAGAATTGGCGTTTCCTCCTCCGAAACCTTTGTCTCCTGGATCTCTTCATGGAAGATCACCACCGGTGATGCAGCAGTGAGTTTCAGGACTGACTCCTCAACGGTCACTTCATGCTCTTCAGACTCGAAAGGAAGATCAAGAACGCTGAGCGCAAACATGATCTCAGTGAAGTTACTGCTGGCGATAGGAAACTCTCTGGAGTAGAAGCCGCCCTGCCCGTTCCATTCTGCGTAGTCTCTCCAGAATTCATTCACTTGCACGAGCTCGGCATTTTGCTGATGAATGGGCAGATTATGATAATTGTTTTCGGCCCACTCCTTGGTCGACTCCAGCTTCTCAAACAAGGCCTGTTGCTGCCCCTGCTGACGCAGGTTCGCTACGTCCGCTGAAATCGCCAGCGCAGCTGGCGCGGATGAATCCTGCGGCATCACACTTAGCGAGCTCGCCCCTCTTACCAACCTTTGCCGAGTAGCCACTTCATCGCTTGCTTCAGCTACGAGCCCCTCTGCCTGACCCGGCACTGATTTTCTTCGCATGGCATTCACTCCCGCAGTGGCAACCCGATCCGCAAACGGTTCGGCCGCTGCAACTCCACCTCCCCTAAACGAGGCCGAAGCAAAGGCATCCGCCATGCCCATGTTCAATGAACCCCCGGAACCGGAACTGGCACTCAATCCTCTCAAAGCGTGACGGAACACCTCGGCACGGCCCACCGGGTTCGGAGGAATTAATTCGTGCAGACTCACGACATGATCCGCGGTCCTGCGCCATTCCTCTTCGCCGATTCGACGTGCAAGCAGGATGCGCTCGACAATATTGAGGCGACTGTATTCCCATGGAGCGAGATACGAACTGAGGTCGTCATCCAGCAAATACCTGTCGATGAAGGTCTTGTCCTTCTTGTTAGCCGTATAGGGCTTCACCACCGCCTCGAAATATTCGGGATCCTTTCGCGATAAAAAGAAGTTCAATTCGTGGCTCGCATATTCGGAGTAGAGCCCCCGACGGGTCTCATCGTTTAATTCCGGCCAATTCATCAAGAGCCGAAGATCGTGCAGGTCCTGGTTGGGATTGATAGCTACAAGAGCATCATAAACCTGACCAATGGTATCATAGGTCTGCAACTCGGCAGAGCGAAGATCGTTAATGGTCAGGGTTTCCTCCTCTTGAAGGAGCGTCACATTGCGACGCTGGGTGAATGACTTCTCCAGATCAAGGGTATTGCGAAGACGCAGGTCGCGGAACTCGGTGCCGCCGTCCGGTTCGCCAAGCGGGAGCTGAGCATATGCTGTGTTGTAGGCATCAACAGCAAGCACATGAACATGCTGACGATCACCCAGGTCATTCCTGTCGATTTCAATTCGCCCGCCTTCTCCTACCTCAAGGTTAGTGATCACAATACCCTGCTGACGCAGGAAGTTGAGGTTGCGCGAGAGATTCGGCACACCACTACCGCCAGAATCTGCGAAAGGATCTGCTGCGCCTCCACGGCGTTTCGCCTTCTCCATTTCTTCGGAGGGATCATAGTCTTCGCCTTTCTTGGCTGTCTTGATTTCGGTGTCCGTGTCATTGAGTTCCCACGGATTAAGCAACAGCCCCGGACGAGTCATCAGATTCCCGGGGAACTTTGTCGCCCCACGGCGTTCCAGGATGTAGCGATATTCCTCACCAATATCCCGACCGGAAACATAACGAGACTCATTAGATCCGCGCGACACCACCATGGAACCCACCCGGTGCCCCCCGCCTATCTCACGAAACAAATTCTTTTCAGGAAGGAACCGCGTCGCGACAACATGAACTCTTGTCATCTCGCCCGCATTTCCGAGCTCGATTTCAACCTTGCCGTCTTTCTCTACCAACCCGGCAATATGCAATGGGGCCTCATTGGAAAGACTTAGATGACGCGAGTCAGAAAGGGCATACCCGGCACCTTTCTTGCCTCCGGCCGTGACACGGATATCTATTTTCTTGCGGTCTGACCGCAGGACAGCGCGATAGTCGCCGGGCTCAAGATCAGAAATCTCCAAGGCTCGTCTTTCGTATTTCGCATGATCAAAAACATCCCTGACAATCACCCCGTCCCTGACCTCAAACAGAGCCAAATCGCTACGATCCAGTGCTGCCCCCACTCGTGGAGCCGGAATCGTGATCAGCTCTCCGGCTACAGCATGAACCGCTGAGCCAAGCCACTGGTCATCCCCGGAGAGTCCCCAGGTGCGCGCAACCGAACCGCCACCATCCACAGTGACCCTCACAATCCCATCCAATTCACCGAGGGATATTCTGCCGGCAGCATCAGTCTTGAGAGAAAAGTGCCTGGGCAGTTCGAAATCACGGTGATTCAATTTAATCGTCACGGCACGGTCCGGAAGGCCTTCCCCACTCTTACCCAGGACCTCCAACACGTAGTTGTCTCCCATACGACTCAGGTAGGCATCCGACACCGCGGGGCTCAGGTCGACCCCGTTGAGCTCAACTGCCTTGTAAGCTGACAACTGAATCGGTGCGCCCGATGAGCTGACGCGGGGAATCTCTCCTCTCAGCTCAAAACCGATCACGGAGACACGGTTCGGAACGCGGAAGCGATAGATCGATTCGCGATCATCGAAAAGCTCAAAGTCGGAAGCAGAACTCTTCGACTCAACGCCGTCATGATCCAGGGTCGAAACAATCAGCTGAACATTTTCGAGAACACTGGCCGGAACGGGAGCCCCGTTCATGCTCAGAACCGGCCTCACCGAAAGCTCCGCTTCCATTCCCGGCAAGAGAGTCTCCTGCTCAAGAATACCTCCCATTTCAAAGTGATACCTCTCCTCTGGAAGATCAATCCGGCCAAAGCTGGACATCTCTCCGTCACTCAGGACGATATCTACCTCGCCCTCGGTGGAAAATGGCAACAGGATCCGTCCGTCCTCGTTAGCAGTATACTCCTTCCCGCCGAACCAGATCGAAGCCTTCTCCACAGGGGCATTCGTTTCATCGAAAACGGACACCAACTCACCGCCCGGTGTCGATTCGGAGAGGTATTGGAGTTTGCCTTTGCGAACGAGGGCACGAGAACTGATCCCATTCCCGATGAACTCTATCACCCAGACGCCACGGCGATTCTTCAATGCATCAAAGGAGAAGGCCTCCCGATGCCGCAGAATCGGAGCCTGATCATAACGGTAGGTCTGCTCCTCATTGGCGATAAGGCCATCAAGCTTTAGATCAGTGTTAATCTCCCGCTCCTGGTCGAGGTAATAGTTGAGAGTATTGATTTCGTAGACTTTGACGATCAACTCACTGACATTCTTCAAATCGAGAGCCAGATTAACGTCATCTTCCACCGCGAACTCGGCGGCATTGACCGGAGCAAATGAAATCTCGATTCGATCTTTGATCGCCTGGACCCGTCCCGGAGACAGCATGGAAAACCAGCGCTGCGCATCTCCAATCCCATGGAGCAATTTCGTCTCAGCAAAAACACTCTTGAGATAGCTCTCTCTGACAAAGGGAGAGAAGCGGTTGTAGTTCTCATCCTCCTTGAGAAAGTGTTCAAGATATGCCCTCACGAGAGGCTCATCATTCCGAATCGGTCCGAAGCCAATTTGCTTCGAAAAGTTTTCACCTATGTTTGCCGTGAATCCTTTCAGTTCCCGCCGCTGCAGATATCTCGGCTCTACGTAGGGCATTGCCCTGGGCAGAGCCAGGTAATCCATGAACAGTTCAGACGGATACTCACCCCGTTTGTAGGCGAGTTCCAGCTTCTGGTAGAGCACATTGGCCTTCAATGAGTTAAATACCGGCTCCAGTCCTTCCACGTAGCTCCACAATCTGTCGATGTAGGCGCTTTTTGTCTCAAGACTGAGTTCGATTGACTCGTCCTCACCCGGTCGCAGCTTTGACAACTTGATGTCAACAAAGCGCGGGTCGTTGACCAGCTGAGGACGCAGTTCCACCAACTCATCCAATTGCGCTGTAGTAAGTTCCCTGTGAATCGGAAGAGAACCGAATGCCTGGGGCGATTGACTGCGCAGGTCTGCAGCAATCAACCCAACCAGTCGCTCATAGTCGGGATACTTGAGCCGACGAAGAAGATCTCTTCGCTGCGCGTCCGTGATGTTCTCTTCCTCGCGTATGATCCGATCAAGGCCGCTGTCGAGGACGCCCTGCAGGTTTTTATGCCTGCGTTTGGCATCATCGAAGTACACTTTCCAGGTAATCTTGTCAGGATCGATCGTAGTAGGCAGATCCGGCTTACGATCAAGTCGTTCCTGCTGGTGGTTAAATCTCAGCCCGAGATTTTGCTTCAAATAGTTGAGAGACTTGTCAGGAGACTCACGATACTCAAGGAGAGCCTGGCGATTGAGAATTTCCCGATACCGTGGTGTTTCCCCGTGTTTCTTGTTCCACGGTTCGAGAAAGGTTGCCACATCGTCGAGCCGGCCCTCCTGCTGGGCGACCAGCGCCGAATAGTAATAGAAATCTTCGGTCCCCGGGATCAGTTCCTGCAGGGCATCCGCACGGTTTTCAGCCAGGGCAAAGGTCTCGAGGAAACCAATCGTGTCGTTTGCGCTGGCACTTCGTGCACCAATTGAAGCAGCAGAGATTACCAAAGCGGCTCCGGTGAGCCGGGAGAATGAACGAACCGGATTTTTCATAGCGTGACAGGTTAGAGTTGATCAATGATGACCATCTTAATCACGAAGGGAAAGATTGAATAAGCACGAAGTTGTAAAGAAAATGCAACGGCTCCGGTAGTACAAGAAAAAGGGCGGCCCGTCACCAGGCCGCCCTCGGAAAGCAAAATAGTTCGTTCAGATTAGTGGTTGAACATGAACTCCTTCGAGTTCAACACGGCCCAGAACACATCATTGAGGACCATCTGGCGCTGAGCGGCATCATCACCGACAGAGCTCACCTGCTCCAGGAGCTGCTTCATTTCTTCCGCAGTCGGTTTCCGCGTAAGCGCTCGAACGTAAATCTCTTCGATGATCTGGTCGGGAGACTTACCTGCTTCAGCCATCGCTTTCACGACACCGCCCTGTTCAATCTTGTTGGTCACCGTGGGACCATTCATGAGGTGAAGGGCCTGGGAAAGACTCGGGTCCATCTTAACCTCACAGGAACACACCGTCTTACGGGTGGCACGGCCAAAGGTCGTCAGAAAGTAGTCGGTCGTATTACCGTCTGCAATCTGAACCGCCCGGGCGCCCAAAGGAAGCCCCCTGAATTTGTTTTGCGTATCAGTCACCTGGGTGATGGTATCGAGCATCACCTCAGCACGTTGACGACGAATTCGGGCCTTCGCGAAATTGTTCAGGTCATCCTTGTTGGAGGGAGTTGCCTGGGTCGTGCGCTGATAGGTCGCCGAATTGCAAATATCGCGAACTAGCTGCCGGAAGTCGTAGTTATACTCGCTCTCGAATCGGCGTGCGAGCTCGGTAAGGAGCTCCGGGTTGGTAGCCGGGTTGCTCACACGCACGTCGTCAACCGGGTCGATGATCCCCACTCCGAAAAAGTGAGACCAAACCATGTTCACGATATTTCGGGAAAAGTAGGGGTTCTCGGGTGATGCCAGCCAGTGGGCCAATACCTCACGACGGTCTTTGCCCTGGACGTCAGGCGCCTCACCGCCAAGGAACTTCGGTGCCATGGTGCGCCCTCCCACAATGTGCTTGGTCTCACCACTGCCGCGGTTGTAAATGAGCTGCTCACGTTGGTCCACACCTTGTTTGCGACCGATCTGGGCGAAGAAGGCCGCCCAACCGTAGTAGTCGTCCATAGTCCACCTGTCGAAGGGATGGTTGTGACACTGAGCGCACTGCAAACGCATTCCCATGAAGACCTGGGCTACGTTCTCCGACAGCTTGAGCGCATCACGCTCAACCTGATAGAAATTCGTCGCCGGGTTCGAGAAAGTCCCCCCTTTCGACGCGACCAGGTCGACCACGATCTCGTTGAACGGATCGTTCGCGGCGATACGGTCACGCAGCCAGCCGTTGTAAAGCAACGCCGACTTATACGAAATACCAAGGTTAATGTTGTTGTTAGAGCGAATCTGAAGCAACTCAGACCACTTCATCACCCACATCTCGGTAAACTCTTTTCGCTCCAGCAACTCATCAATTTTCTTGGCACGCTTTTCGGCGCTCTGATCAGCGACGAAAGCATTGTATTCCTCCACTGTGGGAAGCTGCCCGACAATATCGAGATAGGTGCGTCGCAGGAACTGCTCGTCACTGCAATCTCCGGACGGAATCACACGTAGCTTGTGCAGCTTGTCGTGCACGAGGCCGTCGATGTAATTGTTCTCGGTCATTTCCGGACGGGTGTATTCAAGACCTTCCGGAATCACGATCGTCTGAATCCCCACCGTTTTAGTCTCGAAACGGGCCATGATGAACGCTTCGCCGCGCTTGCCGGCAGTAACCAACCCGTGCTCATCCACAGCCGCGGTCGGCTCGTTGTTGGTAATGAACACCGCAAGGTGAGTCACATCCCGGTCGTGTCCGTCAGAATACTTGGCCCGAACCGTCATCTGCTGTTGAGCACCAGCACCTTCGAGGACCAGCTTGGGCGGATAAATTTCCAAATCAGTCACGTAAGGAACTTCCTCTTTCTTCTCGTTCTTGGCACCTGTTGCGATCCATTCAACGAGAGTGTTGTAGGCGTGACCTCCTTTTTCCATCAGCTTACCACCTGTGTGAGGCACTGATTCAATAGACTTTTCTACAAGGAGTGATTCTTCAGGAATCGCAAGATTCACTCGATAGCCGGCCATCTCACGCGTGAGGCGGAAGTGGTCTCCGTCAGGATCATAACCAAAGAGAGACAGCATGAAACCATCCTGGCCGCGGGCTGAGCCGTGGCAGGCACCGGTATTACAACCGTTGCGCATGAAGACCGGCATCACGTCGAGGTTGAAGCTGACAGGGCGGTCCACCGCGGCATCTTTCACAGTCACCGGAATCTCAACGGACTTGTCAGCCACCTTAACGGCAAGCTTGGTTTCCCCGTCCTTAACCGGAATGAAGTGACTGCGAGTCTTGAGGTCAACGAGGGACGGATCCGCAAAAGTAAAGGTCGCGTTCGACGTCACGTCCTGGGTCGTGTCGTCCTCATAAGTCGCCATGACAACGACAGACTGGCTGTCACGCTTGGTCTCGAGGACAATGTCTTCAGGAAAAATCTCCACCTTAACGATGGCCTTACCTTTGTCTTCGAGGGGCTCAGCTCCCTTGAAGTCTTCCTCTTTCTTGGCTACGAGCTTGAGCTCTTCCGGCCAGACCGCACCTTCCTTGATCCACTGGCGAAGTTTTGCGATTTCCTGTTCGTTGAGAACACGCCCCTTTGGAGGCATCACGTCGGTATCATCTTCAGGAAGAGTCACCAACTCCATCATGAGAGACTCCTCCGGCTTACCCTTAATCAGGGCATGACCTCCATCGCCACCTTCGAAGAACAACTTGGCTTCGTCGAAGCGAAGACCACCCTTAGTTTCGTTGGAGTCGTGACAACTGACACAGTGGAATTCAAGGATAGGCTGGATGTCCTTCACAAAGTCAATCTTGGCATCCTGAGCAGCCAGGGGCATGGCTGCGATACCAAGAAGTGAAAGAACGGCTGTGATCTGTTTTTTCATGCAGGTGAACGAAATAGTTTCGTCTGTCGGGATTCGTCAAAAATTACTTGGCCTCTGACTGAGCCTTCGCTTCGAGACGAAGCTGCTCAAGTCGTGACAGAGGTTTCTCCGGCGCCGGCTTATTGTTGCTGGCTACCACCTTCGGTTCGGCCGGTTTTGCCGCAGGAGCCTCTTTTGGTTTCGGATCGACACGGAGCGTTCCGCCCATGCCAACACGATGAACGATGGGCTGTCCTTCCTTCATCACCGTTACAGTGCAGAAGAGGTTCTTATGCTGGCCGACCGGTGTTTTTTCCGAGGTCTGAATCGGAATGTTCACCTCAGTGGTCGCCTGATCGATTTTCACAACGGGAACCGTCGAGTGCGCCGGGTTGGCGAAGAGCTGGACGTCCGCCTCGCCACCGAAGTCTCGAAGCTTGGTCACCGCCGCAAGCATATTGGCCTGCTCACCCTGACGAGCTGTGGTGAGGTTGAGTTTCATGCTCACGAACGGCTCCTCGACTGAGAGTTTCACGAAAGGAGTTGCCGTCACCATGAGTCCCTTACCATCGTCAGACTCAGCGAGAATAGTCAGGTTCCAGGTATTCAACTCAGCCGTCGCGTTGGCATTCAATTCGTATTCGATGGCGGTGTCCTTTTCATTGAACACAACCGTTGCCGGGCTGGTGACACCCGGAGGCTTCCAGAGAAGGCGCGCAGTGATCTTCTTGTCGTAGCCGTCTTTTCGATGCGCATGAACTTTCAGTTTCATCGATCCATTGCGGACGAGAGGCACCTTGGGCTGCTCAATGGTGACGCTGAACGGAATCTCATCCACCACAGCCACGGGCACGCGGTCGTGCAGACGAGTGTAGTATTCGACACCGTTCTGAGGCCCTCGAACCAGGTCGAGTGACTGCTTGAATTCTCCCACGACGGGACTGTCCGAATCCGTGCTCTTGGCAAGCAGCTTATACATACCGCCCGCAACCGGGGCATCGGGAGCTGCTTTCAACAGGATCGGAAACTGGCTCACCGTCTTCGGAATCGGTGCCGACTCCCAGGTCACACCCTTAGGCAACTCTGGCATATCGAATACCAGTTCGCCGGACATGTTCTGTCGGGAAGTGTTAACCACCATGGCATAGTAGCTGCCGCGAGGAACATTGAACTGCTTGCGATACTGCAGCTGGCGACGAAGCATTTCAGGCATCGTCACATTGATCGAAGGGCTGCGTGGCTGAGCTTCAATCCGGTAGACGAAATTCGGACCACCGTTGTTGAGCATGTCACGCATCCTGACAAAATACTCACCGTCTGCCGGCGCCTTGAAATCAACGCGGCTGTCCTTAGTCCCGTCAGCATCATCGCTGCCGGCGATCGACTTCATGTTCGCATCGTAGATGTTCAGCACCGGATCGACCGGCGAACCGATCGTATTTGCGTAGGCACGGAAGCGGAAGCTTTGGTTCTTCTTGGCGGTGAACTTGAAGTAGTCCATGTCCCCCGGTTGATCGAGGATACCGTTGAAAGCCACAGGAAGAGCGCCCTCGTAAAGATTCGGCTCCTTGCTGGAGTTATTGGGCTCAGTTTCGAGGAAGTTGTCAAACTCGCTCACGCGAACGGGGTTCGGTGACGGCGGCTTCATCCCTCCCTGAGCACCGAAAACGCCGTAAGTGCCTTCCACAGTTTTGGCCGGCAACTTGGCCTTGGTGGAATAATCCCCTTTCACGTCGCCGATGAGTTTGAACTCAGCTTCGGAGCCCGCCTTGGCTCCGGCCGGGTAAACGGCCAAGGGACGCGGGAAGGTACCAATATGAGCACGATAGCGTCCGCGCCCCTGGTAGGCACTGTCGCGCACCTCAACGATGTATTCGCCATCTTCCGGAATCACCACGGAGAGAATGGACTCCTGCTTCAGCAAGGCGGAACCGTCAGCGGAAGCGATCTCAAAACGATCCTTGTTCAAAATCGAAACAAACGGGTCGATAGCGATGTTGTTGGTGATGTTATTGATCCGGAGACCTTCGATCTCAACCGAAAGGCGATCGCCTTTCTTGGCGGTCACCTGGTAATAGTCCGTTTCCTCGGACTTGGCTTCAGCTTCAATAGTGACATTGAGATCGATTTTCTGAGGATTTTCGAAATCATCATTGGGCTCGACCTCGGCCACATTAGGAAACTGCGAAATCCAGAAGTTACGGGCATAACTGACACCAGTTCGGCAGCGGAGACGCAGGTGATGTTCACCTAGTCGGCAGTCCGGCGCGATTACAAGCGTGGCCTCCACTTTCTTTGCATCGAGGACCTTCAGTTCCTTCACCGAGATACCCGGATGATGAAACATGATCTCCTCGGCGTCGGCCAGACGATCGCCGTAGAAGATCACCTTCTGTTCCGTTCCAACCTGGGCCCCTCGCGGGATTGTGGTGGTGAACGCGGGATTGGCGGCCTCAACGCTGCTGACAGTCAGTATACCGGCAAGCAGCACGAAAGCTGCCACCAGTTTACCGGCATACGCCGCGAAAGCCGCACTCTGAGAATTCAGAATACGATTCATATCGGTGTTAAGTGGGAAAGGGATTAGACGGCCGAACGCTTCTCGATCAGCTCTTCGATCACATCTCCGCCATCGACGATTTCCATCGGGCGAGGTCCGGGTGCGATGAGCTCCTTGTCGGCATTGATGCCGAGTTGGGCGTAGACGGTCTTGGCGAAAGATTGCACGTCCACCGGATTGGTGTCGGGCTCGGAAGCAAGTGCGTCGGAAGATCCGTAGACAAATCCGCGCTTGATACCGCCACCGGCGAGCATCGTGGAGAACACGCGTGGCCAGTGATCGCGGCCATCGGTCTTATTGATCTTCGGAGTACGTCCAAATTCGGAAGAAACCATCACGAGCGTGGAATCAAGGAGACCACGCTCATCGAGATCAGTCAGGAGAGTCGCAAGCGCCTGATCGAATGACGGCACCTGGCGGGCGATGTTGTCCTTGATGCGGTCGTGGTGGTCCCAGCTACCGTAAGTCATGGTCACGAGGCGAACCCCGGATTCGACGAGGCGACGTGAGAGAAGCATGCGCATGCCGGCCTGGTTCTTGCCGTAACGCTCCTTCGTTTTCTCATCCTCTTTGGAAAGATCGAAAGCATCGCGTGCTTCAGGAGAGCCAATCAGGCTGTAGGCGCGCTGGTAGAATGAATCCATCGCATCAATCTGATCTGCCTGTTCCATGCCGCGGAAGTGGCTGTCAACCGCCTCAAGCAGCGTGCGGCGGCGCTCAAAACGTGCCGGATCCACACCGTTCGGCAAAGTGAGGTCACGAACCTTGAAGCTGTCGCTCGCAGGATCGCTGCCCACGGAGAACGGGCCATACATCGAGCTGAGGTAGCCGGTTCCGGCGAATTCGTTCGGCTGGTTCGGAACGCAGACGTAGGGAGGAAGGCTCTTGCGGGGGCCAAACTCATGGGCAATCACGGAACCGAAGCTCGGGAATTTGATCGCCGGGCTCGGGCGGTAACCGGTGAACATGTTGTGAGTGCCCCGCTCGTGAGCTGCCTCACCGTGAGTCATGGAGCGAATCACGGTCATCTTGTCAGCCACCTTGGCCAGGTTTTTGAAATTCTCGCTGAACTGGAGACCGGCCACGTTGGTGTCGATCGCCTTGTAGGGCCCACGATACTCGGACGGCGCAAAAGGCTTCGGATCCCAGGTTTCCTGATGGGCCATTCCACCAGGCAGGTAAATGTGGATCAGTGATTTGGCCACACCTTCCTTTGACTCGTAGAACTTGGCTTGGGCTCTGCTTTCGACCTTGAGAAGTTCGGGCAGTGAGAGTCCCAGACCCGCAGCAAAACCGACCTGGAGCATCTCCCGTCGGTTTGCGATGCCTGATTGATTGAATCCTGAGCAGCCTTTCATAATTGGTTGGTGTGTCTTGAGATAATTGGAACAGGTTTTGAGGAAATCTAAAAATCCGTTAACAAAGCCTAACCTCAAACAGGGCTTCGCGTAGAGGCGTGTGTGAGACAGTTCATATGCCCCTTTTGAGCTATATACAGCCTGCCTTTCCGCGACGATATTTCCGCAGGACGGCAGCCTCTAGTGTCGTATAGTTTAAGGATTCTTCAATATTTCCATAATGGCCGCCCAAATGCGGCCCGGGAACCCCTAATTTCCTGAGATTAATTCTCTGTAATGGCTCCTGAACCTGGATTTCCTCCATGAAAGCGAAATACCTTCTGCTATCCGCCCTTTCACTGACCCTCCCCAGCCTCTTGCAGGCCGCCGAAGAGGCCAAACCAGGTGAGAAAGTGACCTTTGTCGATCACGTCCTCCCCATTCTTGAGGATAAGTGCGTGAATTGCCACAATCCCGACGAATCCAAGGGTGGCCTGGACCTATCCACCTATTCCGCCACCCTTACCGGTGGCTCTGGAGGCGAAATCGTAATTCCTGAAGATCCCGGTAGTTCTCGTCTTTTCTCCCTCTCCGCTCATCTCGAGGAGCCCATCATGCCTCCGAAAGGCACCAAGGCCTCCGAGAAAGAGCTCAAAGTTCTCTCTGACTGGATCTCAGGCGGTATTCTTGAGACCTCCAGCAGCACCGCCAGGAAGTCGGACAAACCCAAAATCGACTTCGACTCCATCACCTCTACCGGCAAACCCGAGGGCCCGCCCGCGATGCCCGAGCACCTCCTGCTCGAGCCGGCCGTGCTGACTGAGCGCCCCAATTCCATTCCGGCCCTGGCCCACAGCCCCTGGGCCCCCATCCTTGCGGTGGCCGGTCAGAAGCAGGTCCTGCTTTACCACTCTGAGGACTTCGACCTTCTTGGCGTTCTTCCCTACCCCGAAGGATTTCCCCAGGCGCTTTCTTTCAGCCCGAACGGAGCCTATCTCTCCTGCGGCGGCGGGCGGGCCGGCAAATCCGGCAATGTCGTTGCCTGGGACATCAAGACCGGAGAACGCATCATTGAGGTTGGCAAAGAATACGACTGCGTTCTCGGCGCCGACGTCTCCCCCGACCTCAAGCGCGCTGTCATGGGCGGCCCAGGCCGCAATATCAAAATCTGGGACACCGTCGCCGGCGAGCAGATCGCCAGCATCAAAAAGCATACTGACTGGATGCTCTCCGCGGCCTACAGCCCGGATGGCGTGATTTTCGCCACTGGCGGACGTGGTGGCGACCTCTACACGTGGGAAGCTGCGACCGGATACGAATTCTTCACCCTCAAGGGCCACACCAAGGGAGTAACCGCTCTTTCCTGGCGCTCCGACGGCAACGTCCTGGCTTCCAGCAGTGAGGACGGACAGATCATCCTCTGGGAGATGAATGAGGGCAGCCAGGTCAAGAAATGGAACGCCCACCCGGGCGGTGCTCTCTCTGTCGCCTTCGCCCCGAACGGCAATCTCGTCTCGGTCGGTCGCGACAAGACTCTCAAAGTCTGGCAGGGCGACGGCAAACAGCTTAAATCCATCGCCGCCTCCAGTGATGTCGTGCTCAGTGTCGCTATCAGCCACGACAGCGCCCGCGCTTTCAGTGGGGATATCTTCGGTAACATCAAGGTCTGGAACGTTGAGTCCGGAGCCGAGCTTGCCAGCATCGTCCCGAATCCGCCGACCATCGACGATCAACTCGCCTACTCGGAACAGCGCATTCGCGAACTCACCGGCGAACTGCCCAAGCTCAAAGCCGGGGTCGAGACCGTTTCCAAGGAACTCGCCGGCGCCCGCGCCGCGCTTGCCGAGGTCGACAAAAACACCAATGCCGCCAACCAGGTGCTGAAGACACACCAGGCCACCGTCGCCAAGCTGGATCAGCAAATCAAAGCCCTCACACCCCAGGTGACGCAGGGACAGGAAGCTGCCAATGCGAAAAACGCCGTGGTCGCCAAAACGACCGAGTCGCTCAACCAGGCAAACGCCAAACTTAAGCCAAGCCAGGACAAGGCCGCTGCACTCAAGGCCACGATTGCCAAGAACGAAGCGGCCCTCAAAGCGGCCACGGACGCACTCAATGCGGCAAAAGCTGAGGCCGGCAAACCGGCCCTCCCCGCTGATCAAAAGCAAAAGCATGACCAGCTCGCCGCCGCCTTTGCTCAGGCCGACAAGGCCAGCAAGGACACCAAGGCAGCTCTCGATGCCAAGGCCCGTGTCCCCCAGCAGGTAACCGCCAAGGTTAGCGAAGCGAAAAAGGCATCTGCTGTGACGGCAGAGCAACTTGAGAAGCGTCAGACCGCCCTCGCCAGCGCTGAAATGCAGCTGACCGATGCCACCAACGCACGCAACAAGGCAGATGCCGCCGTGAAGAACGCTTCGAAGGATGGACAACCCGCTCCTCAAAATCTCGTCAACGCGCAGAAGGCTGCCCTCGCCGCAGAGCAGCAGGCCCGCACGGCAGCTGAAGCCGCCCGGAAAGCAGTTGCCGCCGCCGACGCAGCCCATCAGAAGAACGAGGGGGCACGCAAGCAGGTTGAAGCTCAACTCGCAGCCGCCCATGCTGAACTCAAGAAAGCTAAGGATGCCTACGCAGCAGCCCAGGCCAAGCGCACTCAGTCAGACGCCGCCCTGAAACCGCTTCGCGATGCCCTTGCCGCCGGCAACGCTCGCGTTCAGAAAGCGCAGCAGAATCTCGCCGCCAAAACAACGGCACAGCAAGCTGCCAACAAAACCTATCAGGACAACAAGGCTCAGTCCGACGCTGCCAACAAAGCACTGGCTGATGTCACTGCAGCTATCAATCAACACAAAGCAACCCTGACAAAAGCACAAGGAGAAGCCAAGGCCGCCACCGATGCCGTCAACGCAAAGCGTGGCCAGCTCGACGCAGCGAAGAAGCAACTCGCCGCTCAACAGGAAACCCTCAAGAAAGCCGAGGCCACTGTAGCCAACGCCACCAAGGCCAAGGAGGCCGCTCAGGCCAAGGTGAATGCGATCGCCAAGAAAGAGGCCGATACCAAGAAGTCGATCGCTTCTGCCGAAGCGGAACTCGTGTCCAGCCAGTTCCTCGTCAAAAAGTGGGAGGCAGCGGCCATCAACCTGACCGCCCATGAGGAATCTGAAGAGCTCGTTGAAATGACCGAGGAACTCGCTGAGCTCAAGGAAGAGGAAACCGAAGCCAAGGCCGAAGTCGCAGAAGCCACTCAATCACGAGTGGATGCCGAGAAGACACTTGCCAATGCGAAAAGCACCGTTGTCGCCGGCAATCAGAAGCTTCGCGAGAAATCCACCAACGTGCTTGAGCACGCCCTCGAACTGGTCGCGAACCGGGCTGTCGCCGATCTTCGCGAAGAAGTTGCTGAGGAATCCGTTACCCTCGCTGCTACCAACCTCGATCAGGCAACCGAGATCGCGACGGACGAAGAACCCGTGAACGCGGAGGAGGAAATGATCGAAACGGTCGCTGCTGAAACCCTCGCTTACAAGACCCGGGATGAACTCAGCGCCGAAGTCGAAATGCTTCGTGGCCGTCTCAGTGAACTGGAAAGTTTCCTGGAGAACTCCTTCAGCGAGGCAGATAAGACCAAGGCCACCGTAGACCAGGCTGCCAAAGTAGCTCGCGAAACACCCAAGGTGATTGCCGAGCGCACTCAGTCAGAACAGGCCGCTGCCAGGGAACTTGCCGAAGCGGAGGCAGAGCGCACCCGCCAGGAACAACAGCTCACCGAACAGCAAAAGCTGATCGAAGAGTTGCGGGCCAAGTACCACGCAACGCTTCCAGAGCGGGACTAATCCTACTTCTTGCCCTTGTAATCCGGATTCGGAATCGGCAGCTTGGCGCCGTCGGCTTTGAGCTGTTCGACAAGGATTTTCTCCATGGCATCGACCCGCTCGGGGTTTGATGCGGCCAGGTTCTTCTCCTCTGAAAGATCGTCTTTCAAATTGTAGAGCTCCCTGGGACCTTCCCAGAACTTAATCAGCTTCCAGTCCCCTTCGCGGATGATGGAGTAGGGACCCGGCTCGTGGCGGTAGTGGGGAAAGTGCCAGAACAGAGTATCGCGGTCGCCCTCGGCTATCTCCCCGCTTTGGAGATGAGACACCAATGAAACCCCGTCGATCTCGCGATCCTCGGGAAGCGCCACACCGGCCATATCGAGAAAGGTCGGAAAAATATCCACCGAAGTCACCGGAAGATCGCTGACCGTTCCCGCCGGAATCTCCCCCGGCCACCTCACAAGAAACGGCACGCGAATGCCTCCCTCATAAGCGTAGCCCTTCCCGCTTCGGAGCGGTGCATTGTCCGTCGGACTACTGTTGCGATCGAGCCCACCATTGTCGCTGGTGAAAAGAATCACGGTACGATCATCAATTTTCAGTTCTTCCAATGCTTCCATCACCATTCTCATGGAATCATCAACGGACTCGACCATCGCAGCATACTTGGCATTGGTCTGGGTGGCTCCGGGAGTGTCCTCGTATTTCGCAGCCACTTCCGGAATGGCCTGGATCGGAGTGTGGACCGCGTAGTGGGAAATCTGGATGAAGAAAGGCTCGTCTTTCCAGCTGCGAATCAACTCAACGGCTTCAGCCCCTTCCCGATGGGTCAGATATTCCCCTTCTTTTCGACCGGGAAGTTTGTAGATCCCCTCGCGCAGAGACTCATGCCTGCCTTTTGGCTGATTGTAAGGATCGAAAAATGAAGGAGGCTGACCGTAGTCGCAACCGCCGCGATTTTCAGCAAAGCCCTGGTGTTCCGGGTACCATTCCGGATCGCCCAAGTGCCACTTCCCAATGTAGGCTGTCTGGTATCCTTCTTCCTTCAGCGCTTCCGCGATCGTGATTTCCTCATGCTCCATCCAGAACGGATTTGGCGGGCAAAGCAGCTTACGATTGTTGTTGCCGACATACTCCGTAGGATTTGACTCCGGTGTCCCCTTGCCGCCTCGCTGGAAACGGGAGCGAATCCAGTCTGTCACCCCGAGACGATGCGGGTGCCGCCCCGTCTGCACGGCTGCACGCGATGGAGAACAAACGGCACACCCGGCGTAGCCGTTGGTGAAGCGCATTCCCTCTTCAGCGAGCCGATCAATACTCGGGGTGCGATAGAAATCACTTCCCTGGCAGGACAGGTCCATCCAGCCCATGTCGTCGACGAGGACGAGAATGAAGTTCAGCGGTTTTTCTTCAGCCCATCCCCATGATGAGAGGGCCAGAAGACACAGTGTCAGGATTCGGATTTTCATAAATCAAACAGTGGGGTATTCCCAGGGACCGCGGTAGTCGCGAGTCAGCAGGCCGGCAGCTTCAGAATCACCTGGAATGGTCTCCTTGTCTCCATCCCATTCAATGCTCCGGCCCACTTTGTAGCTGATCATACCAAGCAAACTCAGGTTGGTCGCCTGGTGCCCGATCTCAACATCCGCGACCGGTGTGCGGCTTCGGTCTTCAATGCACTCGATAAAATCGCGCCAGAGTGGCGGAACATTGTGCCCGTCCTTCTCGTGGTCAAACTTCGGATCTTCATGAATCACCTGCCCTCCCTTGGCAGGATAGAACGTCCAGCCGTCCCGCCAACCCATGTGGAAAGTTCCCTTAGAGCCATAGAAATAACAGCCGACCCTCGACTTCTCGGCTTCGTTGCCCCCGAAGCGACGATGCTCCCAGACGGCGGTGAAGTTCTCGAATTCATATGTCGCCACCTGGTGATCCGGAGCATCGGTCGTCTGCTCCCGGTCATTCAGAATGGCGGGCCCTTTGACCGGCCGGCCACCGGTGGAATAGACCGACTTGGGATATTTCTCGTCTGACCACCAGAGAATCTGGTCAAGCCAGTGAACCCCCCAGTCCCCGAGCGTGCCGTTGGCAAAGTCGAGGAAATTGCGGAAACCGCCGGGATGAATGCGCTTATTGAAAGGACGCATCGGAGCCGGACCGCAGTAAAGGTCCCAATCAAGATTTTTTGGCACGTCACTGTTGGGAGTGGGGGTCTCAGCCCCGCCACCGCCGTGGGCAAAGGCGCGAATCATGCCGATGTCGCCGGCCCCGCCTTCCTTGAGAAATTTCATCCCGCTGACATGGTGAGGGCCGATACGCCGGTGCATTCCCACCTGGACGACGCGGTTGGCGGCACGCGCCGCTTCGACCATGGCGCGACTCTCGCCGATGGTATGACCGGTAGGTTTCTCAACAAAGACATGAGCGCCTGCCTCCACACAAGCAATGCTCTGCAACGCATGCCAGTGATCTGGAGTCGAAATGATAGCGATCTCGATCTCCTCTTTCTCAAGCATCTCGCGATAGTCGCGATACATGTTAGGAAACTTCCCGGTGAGACCATCCACCTCGTCAGCTGAAACCTCCAGTTCATCGGAATCGACATCACACAGGGCCACCACATCGCAGCTACCGTCCTTGATGGCCACGCGCAGGATATTCATTCCCCACCAGCCTGACCCGATCAGAGCCGTCTTGTATTTCTTGCCGGACTTGGATTGAGCTTTTACCCACGGTGCAACGAGGGGGCTTGCTAGCGCGGTGACTCCTGCTGAGGTCTGGATGAATTTGCGTCGATTAAAAGCGGTCATTGGGGGGAATTTCTGGGTGCAGAGTGTCGAAACGTTTGCATGCCCGCGGCCAAGATGCGACCTACGTGAATGCGATCATGAAGGTAGCGTTCTATGATGCCAAGCCCTACGACCGGGAGTTTTTCGACGAGCAAAATTCGGACGACTCTCTCGAAATAGCCTTTCACTCATTCCGCCTTTCTACCGAGACAGTGTCCACCGCGAAAGGATGTGAGGCCGTGTGCGTCTTCGTTAACGACGCTCTCGATCGCTCCTGCCTCGAAGAACTGGCAAACCTCGGGGTGAAAGTGGTCGCCCTTCGCTGTGCGGGTTTCAACAATGTCGACCTCGCCGCTGCGAGCTCGCTGAACATTCATGTCGTTCGGGTCCCGGCCTACTCACCACACGCCGTGGCGGAACACGCCGTAGCCCTGGTTCATACCCTCAACCGCCGAATTCACCGAGCCTACAATCGCGTCCGTGAACACAACTTCTCCCTGAATGGGCTCGTCGGCCACGACATGCACGGAAAGACTGCCGGCATCGTCGGGACCGGAAAGATTGGCAAGCTGACCGCGCAGATTCTCAACGGCTATGGAATGCGCATCATCGCCTACGATCTCTATCCGGATACAGACTGGGCCGGTCAGAATGAGATCGAATACTTACCTCTCGAAGATCTCCTGCCCCAAAGCCACCTTGTTTCGCTTCACACACCGTTGACGCCGGATACGCATCACCTCATTGACGATGAAGCTCTCGAGCTAATGATGACGGGAGCCTATCTCGTCAACACGAGTCGCGGCAAACTGATCAACACCCGGGCCCTGATTGGCGCACTGAAACGAAAGAAACTCGGTGGCGTTGCTCTCGACGTTTACGAAATCGAGGAAGGTATCTTCTTCGAAGACTTGTCTCATGAGGGCATCAATGATGATGACCTCGCGCGTCTTATCTCATTCCCCAACGTCCTCGTCACATCACACCAGGGTTTTCTCACGGTGGAAGCGCTCTCGGAGATTGCGCGCGTGACCTGCACCAACCTTACTCAGTTCGAGAACGGTGAGCCCTTTCTTGAGGGAACGGTAGTGACTGCCGATTGACAATTCAGCGCATCGCATCTGAGATTGACGGCAACATGCCGGATCCAACACGCCTGCTCTTTGTCTGCCTCGGGAATATTTGTCGCTCTCCTTCGGGTGAAAATGTCATGCGTCATATCGTGGACGCGGAGGGTCTTTCCGACTCGTTCCAGATTGATTCAGCCGGGACGGCCGGCTGGCATACCGGAAACCCGCCCGACTCCCGCATGAACGCTGCCGCGAATTCCCGGGGCATCACCATGATAGGAAGCGCACGGCAGGTACAGCCGGATGACTTCGCAACCTTCGACTGGATTTTCGCGATGGACCGCAGCAACCACGACGACTTGCTCGATGTGCGGGATCAATGCCCCAACCCAACCGCTCGGCTGATCCTCTTCTGCGAATTTTGCGAGGAGCACGAGGAGGACGAAGTTCCCGACCCCTACTACGGCGGCCCGGAAGGATTCGAAAAAGTCCTCGATCTGCTCGAGGACGGTTGTGCCTCATTCCTGAAGCGCTGGAGAGACCACGACCTGCCATGATCCCGCAAACGGTGACCGAATGGCTCGAGGAGGCAACGGGGATTCAGCTCCGCCCGTCCACCGCCCGTTCTGTTTCCGGAGGCTGTATCAATGGAGCCAGGCTCGCCGAAGCTGAAGATGGCTCGCTTGTTTTCCTCAAATTCAATCAACGCCATCAACTCCCGCTGTTCGAAGCAGAGAAGCAGTCGCTGGACTTGCTCAAGGCGACAGGTGCCATCCGTGTTCCAACTCCCTACTGCCATGCCGTAATCGGAGATCAGGCCGTCTTTGTCATGGAGGGCATTCACATGGCAAACCGTTCAGACTCGGATTCTCAGGAAGCACTAGGTTCGGCCCTGGCAAATCTACATCAGTCAATTTCTCCATCGGGAGAGTTCGGGGCCGATTTTGACAACCACATCGGAGCTACGCCACAGCCCAACCCGTGGACGGAATCTTGGGCGAACTTCTTCACGGAACATCGTCTCGAATACCAGTTTCAGTTAGCCGAATCGAGATGCCACAAATTCCGCGATGCCCGCGCACTGCTCGATACCGTTCACGCCCACCTTTCGTCCCTCGATATTGCTCCATCAATGCTTCACGGGGATCTCTGGGGCGGCAATGTCAGCTTCGACGAAGGCGGAGCTCCCATTCTCTTTGATCCTGCCACCTACTTCGGCGATCGCGAAGCTGACCTGGCATTCACTCATCTCTTCGGAGGGTTCGGCCCCGGATTCTATGAAGCCTATCGCAGTAAATTTCCAGAGGTGGAACCAGTTCGTGAAACCATATACAACCTCTACCACCTACTGAACCACTTCAATCTCTTCGGCGGTAGCTACGCCTCACAGGCCGAATCCTCGATTCAGCAGATTCTGGCGACCCTCTGAAGCACCGCCCCCGGAAACGAAAAACCCGCCAACGTGAAGCACGTCGACGGGTTCGTTTCAAAATCTGCGTTCAGGCAGAATCAGGAATCAGCTTCCTTCTTCTTTTTGCCTTCAGGCTTACCCTCGGGCTTCTTGCCGGACGGGCCGCCCTTACCACCACGAGCGGGAGCAGCGAGTTCCTTCTTGCTGAGTTCACCGTCACCGTCCTTGTCACGAGCAGCGAATATCTTTCCGATGGCATCCTCGCCACCCTTTTCCTTCATCTTGGCTGCCATCGGGGACGCCTCGAACTCTTCCTTCGAAATCGTTCCGCTCTTATCGGTATCGAGCTTCTCGAGCATCATCTCGGCACGCTTGGCAGGATCACCCTTGCCTTTGCCTTCGCCGCCTTTGCCCTTCTTGTCGCCTTCTGCGGCCTCAAGGCCGAATGTCATTCCGGCAACCAGAGCGGCCGCCACTATGAGGATTTTTTTCATGTCTTAGGTAGGTTTGGAATTCAATCAGGAACATCGTCCTGCATGGGAGTGAACGCCGCCCCTACCGATGGGTTTCGAAAAAAATCACTTTTTCATCGCTTCTTCCATCAGCTGGAAGCCGCGGGACACGAGATCGGTCCGGTTTTCAAGCAGACCGGCAGCCAAAAGCGCGTTGTCGAGCAACTGGACGGCAACCAGCTTGGCCAGTTCCGGATTGTTCTCGCGAGCATCCGATAGCTGATGAATCAGGGCATGACGGGGGTTGAGTTCCAAATCGACCTTAAGAGGCGGAAGTGGCTCGTCCGGGTTCATCGCCTGCATCATCGCGCGCATCTGGGCAGTCATCCCGTCCTGAGGCGTCATCACCGCCGCGGGGCTGCTCACGAGTCGCTTACCAGCAGAAACGTTCTCGATCTTTTCACCCAGCTCGCCGGTGAGAAATTCGGTCAGCAGAGACATGTCGTCATCGGACAGGGCTTCACCCTCGGTTTCGATATTGTCATCGTCCTCCAGCTCGAGGCCGGAACTCGCCGCAGAAACAAGCTGCTTGCCGTCAAACTCGCGCAGGTGCTGCAACAGGTATTCGTCGATCGCGTCGAAAAAGAAGATCACTTCCAGCCCCCGGGACTTGAGAGCTTCCAGGTAGGGGCCACCTTCGATGGCGGCACGGTCGGCACCGGTAAGGTAGTAAATCTTATCCTGCCCGTCCTTGGCACGAGTCAGGTAGTCTTCGAATCCGGTCAACTCCCCTGCCTCAGTCATCGAGCTCTCGAATCGAAGCAGCTTGGAGAGAGATTCACGATGATCAAAATCAACCGCGGCCCCTTCCTTGAGGAACCGGCTGAACTTGCCGTAGAACTCGTTATACTTGTCGGCGTCATCTTTCGCCTCGCTGGCGAGGAACTTGAGGAAACGCTTGGTCACGACCTTGTTCAGCTTGCGAACGAGCGAGCTGTCCTGCATCGATTCGCGGCTGATGTTCAACGGAATATCAGCGCTGTCGATCACCCCGCGGAGGAAGCGAAGCCACTCGGGCAGGAGACCATCCGGCTTATCGTCAATGAGCACGTTTTTGCAGTAGAGTGAAACGCCGGGTTCCATCTGCCCCATGCCCCACAACTCAGTGTTCTCTGCCGGCACAAAGAGCAATGCGTTGATCTCGATCGGCATCTCTGAGCTGAAGTGCATCCGGTAACGCGGCTCGTCGAATGCCTTGGCCGAGAACTTGTAGAACTCGTTGTATTCTTCGTCTGTAACCTCCGACTTCTTCTTTCGCCAGATCGCCTCAATCTTATTCACCCGGTCTTCGCCGATCATGATCGGGAAAGAGACAAAACTGGAGTAGTTCTCAAGGATCTGCTTGATACGAGCGTCGCTGGCAAACTCTTCACAATCCTCGCGAAGTTTCATCTCGATGCGGCAACCGCGATCGACTTCGCCTTCAGCCGGCTCGATTTCGTAGCCGGTCTTGCCGTCACTGATCCAGACAAGGTTTTCTCCTTCGGGGCGCCATGAACGGGTCGTCACACGAACCTCGTCGGCCACCATAAAGGCCGAGTAAAAGCCGACACCGAACTGACCGATCAGGGCACTCTCTTTCTGCTGAGACTCCTCAAGAGCTTTTACAAACGCCTTCGATCCGGAGTGGGCAATAGTGCCGAGATTCTCGTGCAGCTCGTCTCGAGTCATTCCGAGACCGTGATCAATGATCGTCACCGTCTTGTTTTCTTCGTCCACCTCGATCTTGATCTCCATCTCGAGATCCGGCTGATGAACTTCACTCTCCGTCAATTGCGTGTGACGAAGCTTTTCGAGGGCATCGGAGGCATTGGAGACCAGCTCACGGACGAAAATTTCCTTATCCGTGTAGAGCGAATTGATCACGATATCGAGCACCTGGCTGACTTCGGCCTGGAACTCACGTTTCTCGGGTGTGTTGGTTGTCGACATCTGGCAATGAGACGGGTTGTAACTTCTGAATGGCGGGAAAATGGCGACCCACGAGCCATTGTCAAGCAGACGACGGCATCGCCTCGGTTCTGAGACTCCTGATATTGTAGTGGCGAAGGATCGCCTCTATCCCATCGGAGGCGGCTGTTTTCCACCGCTTCCTCCAGCTTCCAACGCGCCGAGCAGTCCTCCGGAGCCCTCGGGAAGAAGCACAATATCACCGTTTCCGGCCAGAAGCTCCTCGGTCTCGAGGACGCTGAACAAGGTATTCACCACATCCTCATCCTCCCCGATTTCACCCAATGCATCGCCGACGAGGCGGGGCCTCACGGCGTGGGCTTTGGCGAACTCGATCGAAGCTTCACGCTCCGCTCGTGACTTGATGATATCGACCTGGTTGTCACCGGCCTGTCGAATTGCTGAAGTCACTTGCCGCAAACGGTTCACCACTTTTTGCTCAATCTGGTGAATCATCGTCTCGTCCCGGAAGTGCACTTTTCGAATGTAGACAGAGCCGAGAGCATAGCCCCAACTCTCCGATTTGGGAGAAACCTCGGAGCGCACCTCGCGACTCATGTGGTGACGGTTCTGCATCATGTCATCAAGCGGCATGTTGCTGAGACTGCGCACCGTTGTATTGGTCACATTGGCTCGCAGAGATCCCTCTGGATCGGTGTTCTCAAACAGGTAGGCAACGGGATCGCTCACCCGCATCTCATACCAAACCCCGATACCAACCGGAGTTCCCTCCTCCGAGTTCACGGCCCTGCTTCGCAGGTAACGCTGATCGAGACGAATATCGAGCGTGTAAACTTTGCCGAAAAAGGGCGTGAGCAGAACTCCTGGACCAACCTTGAAAGCGGTGATGTGAAGCCCCGGCTCATCGATGACACCAATCACCTTACCGAAGAGGACAAATACCTTACACCGGCATTCGTCCACGGTAGTGAACCAACACAGGTATTTCACGATGCCTATCAGGACCGGCAAACCTATCAAGAGCACGAAAAACGTGGCGAGCGCTGCAATCAAAAAGGTCATGATGATACCGAGCTGGATTCTCCGATCACCTTCCGCGCCCGACGGAAGAGTTGAAGTTTCACATTCCTCAGATAGGACTGGAGCGAATTCGGCCCGCCGTTCTCTTTCAGTTCCTTCAATTCGCTGGCAACCCGCAGCAAAGGTTCAACCTCGGCCTGGACCCGCATTGTCTGAATCTCCACTGCCCTCTTCGACTGTTCGATCTTCTGATCGGCTTCGGCCTGCGCCAGGCTGATGTCTGCCGAGACCTCATTGTGTGCCGTATTGATCGCGGCCAGTGCGGATTCAATTTCCTCCGGAGGATCGATCCCGGTGATCAAAGATGCATCAAGCTCGATCCCGTAGCGAGCAGATGAACTCAAGCACTCGCGATCCATCTGCTCATTGAGATCATTAAGATTCTTACGAAGGTCATTGATAGAAATCCCCTCCAGTTGCGGTGCGTCACTGTCAGTGAGCGACTCGTCGATTTCTCCGAGGTCGAGCGTGGAATCCCGGGGAGCCTCAAAATTCGCGATTCGCTCGCGGAGAATTGAGACGAAATACCCCATGATGTGCGCCACGGGATGCTTCACCCCGAAAAGATAAGCGTAGAGATTTTCCTCCGACACCTTGTATCGCAACTGTCCCGTCACCCCAATGTTCAACTGGTCCTTGGTGACAGCCTCAAGAATCGTTCCCTCACTGTTCACTGTCGGATCTTCGGGATCGTAGGCAATACTTGCCGTCTCGATCGCCACGTTCACTTTGTGAACTTTCTGCCAGGGCATCTTGATGTATGGCCCTCCCGGTTTGATCACCCTGACCTGCGGATAATTGTATCGCGATTTATGATCTTCGCTGAGATGCTCCGACATCGGAAGATCCAGCGTCGTTTTATTCCGGATGCGTTGCACGCGCCCGAACGTGGTGATGACGGCCCGCTGGTTCTGCTCAACCGTGTAGAACCCCGTCAGGACACAGCGGACAACAAACCAGATCAAGGCCCCAACTACGATACCGGAAACTAACTCCATTCGCAGTCATCGTGCGCAGGCCGACTGCTCATGCCAAGAAAATTTTATGTCACTCTTGGTCTCCCTGGGGCTTTCTCCCGGGAAGGAGTGGCAGGATTCGCTGTTTCTCTTCCCTCTGCCCGTTGACTCCACCATTGCTGAGTTGTTCCTGCGATCCGAATAGGCCCTGACCGATTGCCCTCAACCCTTCGCCGGGATTCAATTCCGGCGGAACCATATCTACTTCTTCCCGTTCGGCACCCCCGCCCCCGCCCTCACCCTCGCCGGCTTGGCCGAAGAGACCTTCGCCAATTGCCTTCAATCCCTCAATGGGCACCTGGGTCATTTCGGTAATTACCTGAGCCGGGAGCCTGCCAATATTGGAGATATGCTTGGCCTTCCAAACCGGTTCCTGGATCGTTCCTTCACATGAGAAGGTGAGCAATTCACTCACCGGGGTCAGCAAAGTTCTCGAAAGTGTCCCCTTAGTATTCACGACAGCCTCAAAGTCCACGGACTGGTCGATCAGGGAAACGGTTCCAGCACTCCTGACAAACATAGTATCAGCGAGCGCCACGAAGTCATCCGTCTCCAGGACACCGCTGGAGATCTTAAATGTCGCCTGGGCCTCCCTCGCAATTCCTCCATCGGAACCGGACACCTGCATCACGCCCGCCAACGCACCAAGCAGCGGCAGGGCAAACAGTTCCCCTTCTTCGATCGACGCTGCACCGTGCCCGTTCAACCGGCTGACATCCCCTCCAAATCCAGAGAGATGAAACACCGCATCAACCTGACCGGTGGCCACTTCGAGATCTCCGTAGACTCTCGTCAAAGCCTCAAGAGGCACGCGACTGACCTTTACCGACGCATGGTAGGGTTTCTCCTCCGACCGGACATCCAAAGCGTCATGTTCGACTTCAACCTTGCCGCCAAACAGGCCTGCCGAAAATTCCGTCAAGTGCACACGACTCCCCGAAATCTCCAGCACTCCCGAGGGAGTGCTTAGAGTCAGAGCCTTCCCGAGAAAGTCATAGCCGGCCTGCCCATCGCTCGTAAAAGAGATCGTGAGATCGTTGTTTCGGGACTCGTCTCCGACCTCCTCTTTCCTTCGCGAATCGAGGAAGCCGGCAAGCTTAACCGTGGGCGGAGACTCAAACCTGTATTTCTCCATTTGCTTGGAGAGCTTCGAGTTGAAAGCCCGGGTTCCCATGACGAGATCCACGGTTGATACGACTCCTTTTACCTCCCACAGGCTCTTCGCTGGCATGTAGTGAGCCATCTCCGCCACAATCTCACCTTCATAGCGCCCTAACACAATATCCTCGAACCACAACTGACCGTCCTTCGCCTCGAATTCGGCTTCCATTTCCCTGAACTCCACACCCTTGAGATAGAAATTCCTCAAGTCCAACACACCTTTGTTGATCCAGGTGTTGAGATCCCAGTTCTCGCCCTCTCCCACAGCCGCGAGATAAACCGCTGAGGTTTCGGTAAACTCCCATGAATCCAGAAATTTGCGGCCGCCATCATCGAAGAATGGCCGGAACACCTTGGGATCCAGCTTGATCTCTGTGTGATACTGAATGCTCTGCCCTCCCGAACCGGGCTCGTATTTAAAATTCGCAAAAGCGACACCGCTCTTATGGTCCAGTCGCAAGTTCCTGACATACACCTTTTCGTCCTCAGCACTGAATCCGAAATCCAAACCGGCAAAGACAGTGCCACGGGTAACGAAACGATCCGACTTGAACTGCCCCATTACCGTCCCGGGGAATTCCCACGTGGCCCGCCCTAACTCGTCGATGTTCAGCTCACCCTTCATTTCAATCTCGGGCGGCTTGAAGAAAACAACCTCACCCAGCTTTCGATCTTTCCAGAAGAAGCCAAGCAGACTTGAGATATCGGCATTAGACCTCAAATCAAATTCGACCCGACCGTCATCAAGAAACCACGTGCCGGTGAGATCGATCTCGCCCTTTTCATCCCGGATATTGATACTCTCAATCTCCGCCTGGTTTGAAATTCCATCGAAGCGAAACACAGCACTCAAACCCTCAACATTATAGTCGCTACCGACCCGGCTAAGCCTGCTCGATTCCACCCTGGCGCGGGCAGTCATTGTCGAGAGATCATCCAGATCCCCCCGGAACTCGATCGCAACCTGGGGAGAGCCATCGAAAAACTCCAGTCGCTCGAGTTCATCAATCACCTTGCTGATCTGAAGGTTCGTCGCAGCCAGTTGCTCGGCACCATCTTCGATTCGTTCCTCATCAGGCGCATCCTCGTCTTGCGGAGCCCTGACGAGCGTCCCGGCAATGTTAAGATCCACGTTCGCCACCGTCGCGGCAGCCGACACAATCTCGATCATGCTTTCGGTGATGACGACGCGACCGGAAAGATTGTCGATTTTCAGCTTCTTGCCGCCCGGATCTGCCGGATCCAGCGGAAGTGAGAGGCTGGCGTCTGCCACGTCGAGAGTATTGATCGAGATCTCTTTGTTCAGGATTTTGCTCAGATCGACATCGAGATAGACATCGTCGACGCTTGCGATTTCGTAGTTCTTCTCCGGGTCCTGAAAAAACTGAATATCTTCCGCAACAAGTCCCCGAAACGCTCCCAGCGTAATCTTGCCGATCTCAACATAGTAGCCGCGCTGCTCGAACTCAGCTTCGATGGCGTTGCGCCAGCTCTCGGTAAACCCGTTCTTCCTGGCGTAGATTCCCGCCCAGATCACAACCCCCGTGAGAATCAGGCAGAGAAACAGGAACAATCTTCGAATCCAACGCATCATTTATCGATATACGGACAAATCACGACATTTCAGCGCATGCCCAAATAGGAACCATCCCTGAATTCTGCCGGCTTCTCCAGTAAAAAGGGGGCCGCAAGAGCCCCCAATCCCTGATTTAACGATTGGAGAGCCCAATTCCTTGGGATAATCTCTCACCTCTCATTCAGCCCATGCGAATCATCGCCGGAACAGCCGGAAGCCAGCCTATCAACGTCCCTCGCAATCTGACCCGTCCTACCACAGACAGGGTGCGGGAAGCCTTGTTCTCATCACTGGGTGAAAAGGTAATCGACGCCAGAGTCCTAGACCTCTTTGCCGGTTCCGGCTCTCTAGGTATTGAAGCACTCAGCCGGGGAGCGGCATCAGCGACCTTTGTCGATTCCAGCGAAGACGCCTGCCGCATCATTTCGGAAAACCTCAGGAAGACCCGCCTTAATGGCGGAACGGTGCAGAAACGGAGCATTTCTGCCTTTCTCTCTTCCAGCATGACCCAAGACAGCTTTGATCTCGTCTTTGCCGACCCTCCCTACGCCCGCGACGAGGAGACAGCCGCACAAGTAGAAGACCTGCTCCAAAACGCTGCCCTCCAGCGCGCCATATCAGCTGAAGGCATTCTCGTTGTGGAAAGCTTTGCCAAAGCCCCGCTACCAGATTCTCCCCTATGGGAGGTTGCAAAAGAGAAGATCTACGGCAAAACACGGGTAAGCTTTCTCACTCCGCAAAGCTGATTCAGCCTCTCCCACCATGCCACGTTTCCTGGTCTACTTCATTTACAACCTGTTGCTTCCGGTCGTCCTGTTGCTCGGGCTTCCGGCTTTCCTCATCAAGGGGATCAGGCGAGGTGGACTGGCGCGCAATTTTCGCCAGCGTTTCGGCTGGTTCCGGGAAAGAACACTCAGCCGCTTCAAAGGAGAACGTCCGATCTGGGTCCATGCGGTAAGTGTCGGCGAAGTCCTGCTGGCCCTGAAAGTCATCGAAGCGCTTCACTCAGCTGCACCCGGTAAGAAGATCGTCCTTAGCACCACGACAACCACAGCGTTCGGAGTCGCCGACGAGCACACCCACGAATTCCTCACTGTGATTCACAATCCTGTCGACCTTCCTTTCGTCACGGCCAGGGTCATTAAGCTAATTCGACCGGAACAACTCATTTTGATCGAAGCCGAAATCTGGCCCAACCTCGTTGGCCAACTCAAGCGCAAGGGCATTCCCGTAAAGCTGATCAACGCCCGTCTATCTCCTCGCTCACAACGTCGCTATCAGAAAGTCCGCCCCTTAATCGAACCTGTTTTTTCATTAGTGGATCAAGTCACCGTTCCGTTTGAAGCCGACATCGAACGCTGGGTTTCCATCGGAATCGCCCGGGAGAAGATCCAGGTTCTCGGAAGCGTTAAGTTTGACAATACGCTGGCAGCCTCGGACCACCTCAAGATTGGCGAATTGAAACAATGGCTCTCTGACACCGGCCTTCCTGACAACAGTAAAATCCTCCTCGGCGGTTCAACCCACGACGGCGAAGAATCCCTCCTCGCACATACCGCCTCCGTGCTCAAAAGTGACTACCCTGACCTCGAGCTGGTCATCATTCCCCGCCATGCGGAAAGAGGACCGGATATCGCCAATCAACTCGAGACCTCCGGATTCGAGCCAGTCCTACGAAAATCGGGTTCCGGAAAAGAGAACGCATCAAGTGACAAACCCAGAGCCTGGATTGCCAACACGACCGGGGAGCTCCGTGCCTGGTATCATCTTGCCGACATCGTTGTCGTAGGAAAGAGCCTGTGCGGCGAAGGTGGTCAGAATCCTGTGGAGCCGATCCTGACAGGCAAGCCCACGATTGTCGGGCCGAACATGCAGAACTTCTCTGACGTCGTATCCGACCTCGTAAATGCTGAAGGGATCGTTCAGGTAGCCGGGACAACCGAACTTGAGCCCGCCATCCGTGATCTGCTCTCAAGCCCTGAAAGAAGCGAGGCCCTCGCCCGAAACGGCGCCGCAACCATGGAGCGACACCGGGGTGCATCGACCCGCACCGCAGCATTAATTCTCAATCTCGGTGCTTCCCAATCATAGGCAAATCCGTTGCTGGACATCGAGACTTCCGACCTTCACATTAGCGCTTCTTAACCTTCATGCCCTCCTTCATCGAGATTATTCAAACTTGGTGGCCAGTCCCCCTGGCCTATGTCATCGGGGCGACACCGTTTGGGTTTCTTGCGGGCAAAATGAAGGGGATCGACATTCGCGACCACGGCAGTGGAAACATCGGGGCCACCAATGTGATACGCACCCTGGGAAAGCCGGTCGGAATCACCGTACTGGTCCTCGATATTCTTAAGGGAATGCTCCCGGTCATTATTGCCCTTTGTGTCTCGGATTTCTCTCTCGTTGCGATTGCCGCGTCAATCGCAGCAATTATGGGGCACAACTACACTTTCTGGCTGGGTTTCAAGGGAGGAAAAGGGATCGCAACCACTGCCGGGGCCGTCGTCCCGATCATGCCGTTCGCTATCCTTTTCGCTGTAGCCACCTGGCTGGTCACGCTGAAAATCTCCCGTTATGTCTCGGTTGCCTCAATTGCCGCGGCCCTGGCAATCCCTCTTGAAGTCCTCGTCGAGAGCTTGATCCGTGATCGTTTTGATGTTCCCATTTTCAGCTTTGCCATGTTTGTTTGCATGCTTGCGATCTGGAAACATCGCAGCAATATCAGCAGGCTGAAACGAGGAGAGGAACCAAAAGCAGGCTCCAAAAAATCACCCCCACCGTCTCAATAATTCTATGATCGAAAACGCTGCCGTCCTTGGCGCTGGAAGCTGGGGCACCGCCCTCGCTATCGCTCTGGCTGACCGCAAGCTCAATGTCGTTCTTTACGGAAACGACGAAGAAGTTAGCGACGAGATCAATGCATCCCATTCCAATAAGCGATACTTGCCGGACGTTGAGCTGCCCGAAAATATTATCGGCTCAACAGATATCAACGAAGCTGCCCGCTGCGAAGTAATTCTCCTTGTCGTTCCCTCCCAGGTTGCCCGCATTGTGCTGAAACAGCTGGCGGAAGCACAGCCATCGAAGGAAACCATTATTGTCAGCTGCACCAAGGGCCTGGATCCGGAGACCGGGGAACTGATGCATGAACTGATTCACGATTTCTTCCCCGACAATCCCGTCGCGGTACTGTCAGGCCCGAGCCACGCTGAAGAAGTCGCTTCGCGGATGGCCACACTGGCAACAATTGGCTCCGAGGATCTCGAAGTCGCTTCGCGGGTGCAGGAAGTCTTTACCCTCCCCTGGTTCCGCACCTATACCAGCAATGACGTGGTTGGCATCGAGCTGGGCAGCGTTGTGAAAAACATCTTTGCGATCGCTGCCGGAGCAGCCGACGGACTAGGTCTCGGCGACAACGCCAAGGCGGCTCTTGTTACCCGAGGCCTGGCCGAGATGACCCGTCTCGGAGTGGCAGTAGGAGGCAAGGAGGAAACTTTCCGCGGGCTCAGTGGCATCGGCGACTTGATCGTAACCTGCTATTCTGTTCACAGCCGAAACAATCGTGTCGGTCGCATGCTTGGATCGGGAATGACGCTCGAGGAAGCGATCGCAGAGATGGACCAGGTGGCGGAGGGCGTTCCCAATGCGAAGAATGCTCATGAACTCTCCAGGAAACTGGGCGTTCGCACACCGATTATCGATCAGGCCTACGCTGTTATTCACGAAAACAAGCCTCCCGGCCAGGCGCTCCGTGAACTGCTTGAACGCAATCCCCGCTCGGAACAGGAATAACCCTGCCCATGCGCTGGCTGAGAATCATACTGCCACTCCTCCTCGCGACTACGTCAGCCCTGGCCTGGGAGACGCGAGATGGTTCGGAGATCGGCGGAAAGCTTGATTCCTTCGATTTCGATTCCAAGGAACTGGTCTTCGACGATCCGGCTCAGTCTGAAAGCACTCGAGTCGCCTTCAATGACCTCTCGATGCGGTCGAGGCAGCATTTCCTGTTTTCCCCTGTCTATCACCGCAGCTTCCCCGGCGATTCACTCTGGCCTGCCGAGAAAAAGAAGTTGCTTCTGATTTCAGCGGCATCCGTCGTTGTGCCTCTCTTCCTGGGATTCTGGATCTCGGGAGCACTCATCGCACGGAAGTTGAATCCCGTTCATGCTCTCTTTGGTTTCGCCGGAAGCTGGATCATTGGGTCTGTCCTTGTCACGGTCTACTTGATCCTGTCGGCCCGATTTGACGGGAACACCTCACTGCTCTGGGCCGGGTTTATCGTCGCTGCCATCTTTCTCTCTATTCTCGTCTCCGCTGTCTACAGCTGCTCGACGATAAAGGGATTCGTGATCTTCTTCTCCCACCTCTTCGTAGGTGTCTGCGTTGCGCTCATCCTCCTTGCCGCCACCAACCTGCTGCTGCCCGAAGCTTCCCAAGACGAACTGTGGAACAAGCTGGTCTTTCGACCGGTTGGGCTCTCTCCTCCCGGGACCTGATCGGGTTAAGCAAAGAGCGCTTCCAAACCTTCAAGGTAGGCGGTTGCACCGTTCTCATTTTCACCCGGTGCCCAGTCAGCAAACTCTTTATCGGTGACATCGTAAGGTCCCCGCTTCACCTCGAGAATGATCGTGTCAGGCTTCAAGGCCAGCACTCCGTGCCAGATACGCTCCTCGATATCGACGAACCCTCCGGCAGGTATGCGATGCACCGTTTTCACATCGCCGGATTCGCCGAAGGTGACAAACCCCAGCTCCCCCTCAATCACCTGGAGGGTCTCCACGGCCCAGTCGCGGGGATGCCGATGCGGTTGAATGTAGGTACCGACTTGAAGGATGTTTACCATCCGTTGCACCAAGTCCTCCTGACTTCGGTGGATCGGAATCAACATTCGTCGTCGCGGACTTTCCTGCGACGCTTTCAATCCCGCATCCCGGAGCTCAGCGGTCCATTCAAAGACCGGCCCCTCCGGATTCGGGAAGGCAAGTTTCATGGCTGAAAGTGGAGATGAAGAAGGCGCTTACTCCTTGCCCTTCTTACCGCCCTTTCCGCCGTCTTTCTTCTCCTCTTCGCCACCTTCGGCAGGCGCCTCTGCAGCGGGAGCATCGTCGGCAGGAATTTCAGCATCTTCCGGAACGACGGGTCGGGCTACCTCGGGGCGAACCGCGAACTTCTTAATCGCATCCGGCATGCCATCACTGCCAAACCGCTTGCTGAACAGGTAGGCGACGCTCTGCATCTCAGCCATCGCGGCCCGGCCTTCAGCTTTGAGCAAAGGATCCTCGTTCAACTTCACCATCACGGCACCCATCGCGAGCTTGGCCATGAGCTCCTTGTTGCCGTAAGCCAGGGTGAAGGCACGATAGTAGTCGTCCTTGGCGTTGTCGGTCTCACCATCCGCTTCGTAAACCTTACCCCTGAGGTAAGCGAGCTGAGCAACCTCAGCGGCTGGCAGGTCGTTGAAATTCGGAGCCGGCAGCAACTTGGCTTCTCCAATCACCGGCTTCTGGTAGGCAGCCAGGGCAGCACGAAGACCTTCGATGTCATTCTTTCCGAGGAACGCCCAGAGTTTCTGATACTCGTGCGACTTCTTGTAGTATTCGCCAAGCTTGGAATCGATCGTAGCCGCAGCAGGAGATTCAAGAACCTGGGCCAGCTGAGCGTAATTGCCCGCACGCAGCAGACTCTCAGCCTGGAAGAAGAGCGCTTCGGAAGCGAAGTTCTGGGGCAGGCCAAGAATAATGGCGTAGTTGCGAGCGACCGCACCGAAGGCTTCAGCTGCTTCAGCGTAGCTTCCGCTGTCGAACAGAGCACGAGGCTCCGCCAGTGCTTCAGGGCGGGCGTCGAGGCGAACCAACTTGTTCAAGCCCTCGCCGCGAATCTGGGCATAAGGAATCAAATTGCCACGGGAACCGGCAGAAGTTGCAAAAATCACTCCCTGATCGTTGGCACCCTGAACATAACCTCGGGGATTACCTCCCTCCATCAGGCCTACTGTCGCAGGGGTCTCCTTCACCTGAGCCAGGCCTTGGACTGCCATGCCAACCACGAAGGTGACTCCCAGCATCAAAAAACGTGTCGTCTTCATCTCTAAATCGTTTCTAAAGTTTTACTCCTTACCCGTCTGCTATTCCTGGGCCAGTCCGAGGTCGCTCATCACCTGCGCCTCTTCTTCAGGCGTAATTCCCATATCATTCTTCATGTCCTCGATCTGGCGGCGGAGTCTACGAAGGGCACCGGTCGGAGCATCTTCATCAGTCCAGTTCTGCCACTGGTAGAGGAACTTGCGAGTCAGGCGGTAAAGCGCGATTTCACGCTGACGCTTGGCCAGTCGAGCCTCCTCGGTATCGGCTGGCATCTTCTCGAAATCAGCCAGGCTGTTCGGGATGTAACGCTCCCAGGCCTGAGTGACCCAGTCAGCAAATTTTCCGTAGGTGGAAACCACAGCAAGGTAGGCCTGGTTCGCTGCAGCCGGGTCGTCCAGTTCGTCATAAACCGTTCCCAGCAGAAAACCGGCTTCGGCGCGCTTCTCCTTGTCGTCTTGGAACCATTTCTTCTCCTTGTTGATGGTATCCAACGCTTCGCGGGCATCGCTCCACTCCTTGTTCTTGATGTGGAGCATGGCAAGATTCAGCCAGGCCTGCGGGATAAGTGCCTTGTCTTTGCCACTGCTGATGATGCGGCGGAAACGCTCACGAGCTGACTGCACCTTGCCCGGATCGGCCGCACGCATCTCGATGATACCGAGCTCCATTTCAGCGAGCAGCTTAAACTCCTCTGCCTCGGGATTGGTGCGGGCGAGCAATTCCTCAAAGTAGGGAACCGCCCGGAAAGGGTTGTCGGTGCCGGCAAAGTAGCGACCGATTTCGCGCAATACGAACTCGGAAAGGTCACGCTTCTCGAAGAGTTTGAGTTCTTCGAAAATTGCATCGATCTGGCTTTCCACAGAGGCATATTCGGGAGAATCCTTCTCCATGCTCTTCCGGGATTCCTGGAGCACAATCACTTGCTGGATCTTGAGCCATGTCAGCAGGCCTTGGTTAGCGGGATCAGCACCAGGGAAGTTCCCCAGGGTAGCCACGGTTGGCTCGACGCCTCGAATGCGAGTCGAAGCTTCAGCGTAGGAACCGATCGCTTTACGCAGCATGGTGATGTCCTGGCTCTGAGGTGGCTGGTTGCCGAGAAGGAGGATCATCTTCTCCACCTGGGTGAGCCCTTCCTCTCCTCTTCCGGCACCTTCGAGATGCTCCAGGGAGAAGATGGAAATCTGGGGTTCCCAGGTCGTTCCGGCGTAGTCCGGGAAGAAGGTGTCATACATCTCGATGCCCTTCTCGATCTCTCCGTCGGTGTAGTAGATATCAGCAGCCTTCCAGATGCTCTCAGCGGCCATCTGCTTGTGGTATTCACCTTGCCCCTCGTCGGAGGACTGCTTGGCCTTGGAAGCTTCGATACCACGCAAGTAACAATCGAGTGCCTTGGCTCGGAGCTCGGGCTCCAGATCTTCCTGATCTTTTCCAAGGCTTCCTGCCTGAACGAGGTAAGCGTCACCGGTGATGTTCAGGGTACGGCCCAGCTGCGGGGAATCGGGACGCTCCTCCTGGAGGCGCTCGGATGCCGCAATGGCTGCCGGGTAGTCTTCGAGGTTGAATCGGGCAATGGTCAGGTCCGCCAGGGCGGTATCGAGATAACTCTCGGACTCGGGGAACTTGGCGAGGAACTCTTCGTATTTCTCAGCAGCCTCGCGGGTTTTTCCAATCACGAGCAGGTTACTGCCGCGGTGGAACATGACTCCCTCGAGATATTCGCCCTCGGGATAGGCCTTCACATATTCGGCAAAGGGTTCAACAGCTTCGTCGAAACGCTTCGTGATGTAGAGCGACATCGGGTAGAAGAAGTCGGCCAGTTCGCGCTGCTTCACACCGGGCTCGTAGCGCTCACGAACCGTCTCGGAAATGTCGATGACCATGTCATACTGCTTCGCCGTGAAAAGCGACTGAAGCATGAAGCTGGAAACATTATTGCGGAGCTCGTGATCCTCCGGCATTTCGGCCATGAACTTCTCGCCGAAGTATTGCGCGGCCGGATAGTCCGCCAGCATGGAAGAGAGACGAGCTGCTTCGTGAAGTATCTCGGCACGAGCCTGCTGCGGCGCGCCGGGAAACTGCTCTACGAGGAACCAGTAGACTCCGCGAGCCGCACGGAAGTTCTCGAGGGCGGAGTAGCAATTCGCAATAACGCGCAACGACTCAGCATCCGGGTGCAGCTCGGCGGCTTCCATTTGGGTCAGCCTGTCGAGAAGCTGCTGGAACTGAGAAGGCACTTCCAGACCAATGGGCTGACGGGCCAGGTTGAGATCGATATCCACCCGGACATCTTCGAAGGTCGGTGCGAGAGCAAAGAATCGCAGCGCTGCGTTATACATGCCAGACTTGGTGCACTCGAAACCAAGCATGCGAAGTCGCTCGAGAAAGCCAAAGCGGAATTGATCCATCGGGGAAATCTTGATGACCGACTCGTTTGTATCGAGGAACTCGTGAATCTGGTTTTCGATCTTTTCCACCTCAGCGGCATCAGCGCCGGCCTGGTTCGCCATTTCCACCCAGGCGAGGCCGAGATCGAGGATACCCTGCATGAGAAACTGTGGAGAAATACCGCGCTCCTCACGGTTGTCGAAAAGCTCCTGAATCTGAGCGATACCTTCCGGCCCGCGACCAACTTTCATCAGCGCGCCGCCGTAGCGAAGCTTGAAGCTGGCGTAGACCTGGCGAAGCTCTTCCGGGGTCGGATTACTGGCGATGTAATCGTCGTAGAGCTTGATCGCCTCTTCATAATTGCCGAACTGAGCTTCACAGAAACCGAGCTGGAACTTGGCGAGGTTCTTTCGGGGGTTCTGAGAATTGATGGGTGACTCAACTTCCTCGGCGATTTCATCGGAACGAACGCAGATGTCGAAGGCAACCTTGGCGTCTTCCCAGCGTTTCTGCGGGAGAAGGGTCATCCCGTAATCAAAAAAGATACCACCGGCCTGGGACCCAAAGTCCTCAAAGAGAGTCTCCTGGCCTCCAGACTTTTCGATCATGAGCTCGTAGTGCTTCGAAGCCTCGGCGTGATTGCCGAACATAAACAACTGGCCTGCCTTCTCGTAGAGCTCCTCCACACTGAGGTCCTCCGGATTGTCCTGAGCCAGCGCCACTGCGGGCGTCATTGAAAGAGCTGCCACCAGCGCCACGCGCCCGGCCACCTTCTTAATCCATTCCATATTCATTCTGAAAAAATCTTGGGTCACTCGGAGGCAAAACCAACGAGTCTAACATCTTCTATGCCGACACCGGCAAAACAGTTCATCACATCAATAAAGCGCTGACCGCCTACTGAATCATCCACTTCGAGTTTCACGGCAGGGCGGTCCCCTTTTCCGTAGAGCTGTTGGGCTTCCACATAGGTGGAAAGTCGATCCTCCAGCGTCACCAGGTCACGATTATCGGTCTCTGTCTCGACCAGTTCTTCCTGCATCGTCACCCTACCGTCAGCATCGACAGCAATCAGCGGGATATCGAAATCGAAAACCGGCTGGTTAGGGCTGCCCCCGGGAGGCGGCATTGTCAGCTGGAGATCTCCTTCTTTAGGATCCAGCGTCGAGGTTACCAGGAAATAGATAAGAAGAAGAAAGCTGACATCGATCAGGGAAGAAATATCCAGTCCGCCTTGATCCGTCTGTTCCTGTTCCCTTCGTCTCCTTATCATTCTCCGTCGAAAGAACTGCGCCGCATTTTGACGCATACCCGGCTTACTCCTGGAATCCGGATATCGTCACCTTATCAATTCCGACCTCCGGATCGGCCAATGCGTTCAAAACATCGATAAAACGCTGTCCCTTCGCTGCGTCGTCCGCCGCGATAATCACCATCGGTTCGGAGTCGGTCAGGCGAGCACTTTCCGAATACGTCTTCAGTCGATCCAACAACTGAGGGACGTCGCGGTTGGCCGCGTCAGTATCGAGTACTTCTTCGTTGAGAACAATGTGTCCCTGGCTGTTGACTTCGACCGTCATCTGGTCAATCTCAACATCGGAACCCTGTCCCGTGCTGGTCGGCATGGTCATCCCCAGATCCGCTTCTTTCGGATCGAGAGTTGATGTCACCAGGAAGTAAATGAGGAGAAGGAAGCTGACGTCGATCAGCGAGGACATATCCAACGCTGGATCTTCTTCCTTCGGTGCTTTTCTACGAGCCATAAGTTCGTTCGAATCTCAAAAAGTTATCAGTTTTTCTCAACGACGTAGCTTCCGAAGATCACGTCGCTGACACCGGCATCACCGGCTGCTTGAACCACCTTCTTGATCACCCGGGTATCGACACCCTTATCCGCACGCAGATTGAGGCGGGTGGGAAGTCCGGATTCATCATGACGTTCACGAGCTGCCTGAACGTATTCGGTGATTGCGTCGGTGGAGCCAAGCTCGACCTCATCCTGCGCCCAGATCGTTCCGTCGGCGAGCACGTTGACCACGACACGGCCGGTCGCATTCTTAGCAACCTGCGCGTTCTTCGCAGTCGGCGGCTTCACCCGCTTATCAATCTGGACAATGATCAGGTGAGAGCTGACCATGAAGAAAATGAGCAGCAGGAACACGAGATCGATCATCGAGGACATGTCCATCTGGAGCTCCTCGCCTTCGATGCTCTCGGTTGCTGCTCTGAGTTTCTCTGACGCCATATCTACTGTTACCAGTCGTACAGTTTTTTCGCATTGAGGTCGATGCTTAAGACCTCAAAACGGGATCAGCCCTCGGAAATACCTTCCGGCACCTTAGCAAGCTGCTGATCGGCATTCACCGTAGCGACAGCGTAGTCGAGACCTTCAATGGCCACTTCCTGTGCTTCGCCAACGAGCTTGTTGAAGCGGTTCTTGAAGATGTAGAAGCAGAAGATACTCGGAATCGCGACGACAAGACCACCAGCGGTCGTCATCAGGGCGAGTGAGATGTTTCCGGCAAGGGCACCGGGGTCAGAACCACCGCTAAGACCCATGGTGTCGAACGCCATGATCATACCGGCAACCGTTCCGAAAAGTCCGATCATCGGAGCCGCCTGGGCGATCACTGAGAAGTAACCGATCCATGACATGTAGCGGGAATTCTCACGAACCGAAAAATCTGCGAGAGCATCTTCCACTTTCTGGCGACCAAGAGTTTCCGGGTCAGTTGCGTCCACCAGCGGGTAAGCCGTGGCGACCATGCGACCGAGGTAGGAAGGATCCTGAGCAGCGGCGTCAATGGAGCTGCGAACCTTCACGTCAGACATGTTGGCAACGATGAGACTTTTCAATTCATCGGGAGCAAACTTCTTTTTACTGAGTTGAAGAAAGTTGAAAACGGCCAAGGTAATCATCAGGACTGAAAGGATTCCGATAGGCGCCATAAAGGGACCGGCATCAAGAATCTTGGTCATCAAAGTCTTGGTCTCTTCAACGGGAGCCTCGCCACCATCCTGCGCCCAAAGTTCAGGAGCGGCAAAGGTGAACAAAAGGACGATACCGAGAGCAATAAGATGACGCTTGGATCGGAGGAATGACATCGTTTCTGACATAGGTGTTTTGGTTTTGCTTTTAGCTAAATTGGAAGTGTCGTTCTTGGGGTATTTCACGAGACCTGTAAAGAAAAAAAATTAAATTCATTTCAGATCGTCGAAATCGTCCCCAGAGCCCGTAATTTCAAGGAATACCTCTTCCAGATCACGTCCTTCATTCCCCTCTTTTGCGGACAAAATTTCATCGACACTTCCCAGCGCGACGAGGCGCCCCTCATTGATGATTCCAATGCGGTCGGCGAGCTCCTGGGCCACGTTCAAAAGGTGGGTCGAAAGGAAGACGGTGGTGCCGGCTTGGCTACGTGCTTTCAGCTCCTCTTTCACGACCCTGACGTTCTTTGGATCGAGGCCGACCATCGGCTCATCGATGATGATAACTTCCGGATCATGAAGCAGTGCTGACGCAATAGCGAGGCGCTGCCGGGTGCCGTGGCTGAGATTCTCAATTCGTTGAGCACTGTAGGTAACCAGGGAGAATTGCTCCATCAGCTCGGGGGCCCGCTTCTTGGCGTGCCCTGGATCCACTTCGAAGAGGTCAGCGATGAAAGCCATGAACTCCATCGGAGTCAGCTTGTCATAAAACTCAGCCACATCCGGGATGTAGCCGATGCGGCGTTTCGCCTCGATCGGCTGCTTCGCGATATCAAATCCGCAGATTTCAGCCGAGCCCCCGGTCGGGTACATCAGACCCGTCAGCAGCTTAATGGTTGTGGTTTTCCCCGCGGCATTGGGACCGAGGAAAGCAAAGAACTCACCCGGCTCGACCGTCAGATTCAACTGATCCAGCGCAAGCAGGTCGCCATAACGCATCGACAAATCTCTAATCTCAATCATCCACTTGATCTTGTGATTTCTGGTAGGCTTCCAGCGGAACAAGGATTTCCGATATGGCCTCGAAACCGAAATCCGTCTCCACCTTGAGAGGTTCGCCCACCTCACTGAAATAAGCTCGAAAGGTCATATCCTGCTCCACCGCTCGCAGAATGAGCAGGTAGGCCCGCATATCGCGCCCCCCGAAGGAATACTCCCCCACCCTGGCCACGCTCCTCCAGCGAATCGACGAGAGATCCATTTGTCCCAGGCCAAGCCCGGCTCCCATCGGCAGCATGTTTAAAGGCAGAGCCGTCGGCGTGTTCTCATCTCCGCCGAACTTGAACAGTTCCTTCCCCGCGACCTGGGCCGATGCGTTGACCTTGGGAGGATCCTTTTCAAACGACAAAAAGGCCGTCATCGAACTGCGCGGAATCCGAACCGAGAAATCACCGGCATCGAGGTTGACCTCCTCGTCAAAGATCAAGTTCCCCTTCCAGTAGGTATCGACCACGTTGGACTCATACTTCTCCTCGTATTTCTCGAGGGTTCCTGACAGGGAAAGAATCTTATTGATCTCACCGGTCTGTATATCCGGACCGGAGCTTCCTGCGATTCGCAACTCACCCCGACGAGCCCCACTCTCCAGCAGTGTCATCGTGGTACCTTCATTCCAGTTGAAGAAGACGTCGTAGACTTCGCGCACATCCACTTCCGTCATCCGCGACTCGGGTGGTGCGAAGACAACAGTGCAAAGCCATCCGACCGTACCCAGCCAGAAGAGCACGATCAGGGTTGAGAGGAGGCGGAGAAGCATCAGCAGCGCAAGCTAACACAACCGGCTCGGCGCCGACAACCTTGATCAACCGCCGGCACCGGGAATCCCTCTAAAGAATGATCACCCTTGTGAATAGCCTTCCCTGAGAGCCAACAGGACCGCCTTCTGAGCATGGAGTCGGTTTTCAGCCTGCTGAAAAATTTCATCCGCCCTGCCCTCAAGAACCTCTTCGGTAATTTCCTTACCGCGATAGGCCGGCAGACAGTGCTGAACAATCGCACCCGGGTTAGCTTTCTTGACAAGGTCGGCATGAATCTGAAAGGGAGCCAGTGCCCTGAGGCGACCTTCGGCTTCGGCTTCCTTACCCATACTGACCCAAGTGTCGGTGTAGAGCACATCGGCATGCTCGACGGCAAACTCCATGTCTTCTGTCAGGATCACCGGAGCCTCGCCTAGTCGCTCCATGAATGCCGCGTCCGGCTGAAACTCAAGGGGAGCTGCGATCACCAGTTCGAAGCCGAGGCGTTTTGCCGCCCAGGCCCAGGAACGTCCCATGTTGCAGTCTCCGTCACCGGCGAAGACAACCTTCTTGTCCTCCCAACCGCCAAGGAGTTCCTTAATCGTAAGCAGATCCGCCAGGATCTGGCAGGGATGCTCTTCATCCGTGAGAGCGTTGATCGTCGGGATATCACCGTACTCAGCAAAATCGACAACGTCCTGTTGATCAAAGGTACGAATGATGGCGCCATGCACCATGCGTCCGAGAACACGAGCCGTATCCTTGATGGGTTCGCCCCGTCCGAGCTGGACGTCATTGGCGTTGAGAAACATGGGGCGGGCACCGAGCTCATTCAGCCCTACCTCAAAACTTACACGGGTACGGGTGGACGACTTGGTGAAGATCATCGCCCACGTTTCGCCCAGGAGCGGTTTGGGACCATCGAGGGAACGATCCGCCTTAAGCTTCACGGCATCATCGACGAGCTGCTCCAGCTCTGCCTTACTCAGTTGTTCAATACCTAACAGATGTTTCATCGGTTCGGGGATTCAGTTTTGGGGAATTAAAGATTGGAAAGCACCTCGCTGAAGGTTGCGAGTGCCTCATCGACTTCAGCGTCGGATACATTGAGGCGTGGCAGCCAACGGACCACATCCTCACCTGCGGGCACGGTCAGGAAACCTTCGTCCATGGCTTTGTTGACGACATAGAGGGAAGGAGTCTGACCGGACTCAACAAAGGCGGTGTTTTTCGAAAGCTCGTCACGATTGAGAACAAAGCCCAGCATCAGACCAACACCTCTCAGGGAATCAATCACCGGCAGATCCCACTGAGCGACCGCCTCCCGAATCCGGGCCTCCTGACGCTTCACATTTTCAAGTGCGCCGGACTCATCAAGCTCCTCCAGCACTGCAAGCGAAGTCGCCGAAGCGAGCGGTGTTCCGCCGAAAGTGGAACCATGAGTTCCCGGCCCCAGCGCACCCTCGCATTCATCGCTCGCCCAGAATGCGCCAATCGGAAATCCGCCGCCGAAGCCCTTGGCCCAGCTCACCGCATCCGGCTCCACATCGACACCGGATCCTTCCAAAATAGTCCGCCACCCGCACCAGTCACCGGTCCGACCGGCACCACACTGGACTTCGTCGAACATGAGCAACAGGTCGAACTTCTCACGAAGTTCCGCTGCAGCTGCCACAAAATCGGGAGTCACCGGATTGATACCTCCCTCGCCCTGCAGAGGCTCGAAGAGAATGGCGGCAGTCTTCTCAGTGACCGCTGCGCGCAAGGTATCGCAGTCGTTGAAAGGGACGTGAAGGAAACCGGGAAGAAGCGGATCAAAGCCGATCTTCACTTTCTCCTGAGCGGTCGCAGCGATACCGCCCAGCGTCCGGCCATGGAATGACTGCTTCACCGTGATGACTTCGTTCTTTCCCGCGTCCTTGCCGTACTTATCGAAAGCACGCTTTCTCGCCAGCTTAATCAGTCCGTCGTTTGCCTCTGCTCCGCTATTGCAGAAAAAGACCTTCCCGGGGCGCTCCATGATTTTCTCAACCACGAACCGGGCCAGCTCCGCCTGCTCGCGGATCTGGTAAAGGTTGGAACAGTGAATCAGTTTCGCAGACTGATCCGCGAGAGCTTTCTGCATCACCTCGGGGCAGTGCCCTAACGAACACACCGCAATTCCAGTGGCAAAATCGAGATACTTCTTCCCGGACTCGTCCCAGAGATAGCCGCCTTCGCCACGCGAAAAAGCGACCGGGAAACGACCGTAGTTCCCGAGCACGAATTGATTCATCAATTCTGCGGTTGTTGCTTCACTGCTCATTTTACGATCTCGGTTCCGATGCCTTTCTCGGTAAAAATCTCAAGCAGGAGAGAATGGGAAATGCGCCCGTCGATCATGTGGACCTTCCCAACCCCGGCGTCTAACGCTTCGACCGAGGAACGAACCTTCGGGATCATGCCGCCGCCGATGACTCCGCCTTCGATGAGCCCTTCGACCTCACCCGCCTTGAGCGAGTGAATCAGCGTGCTTTCGTCGGAGGGATCCTCCATCAGACCTAACACATCGCTTAAGTAGACCAGCTTGGTCGCTTTCAGCTCAGCCGCCAGCGCACTGGCGGCGAGATCGGCATTCACATTCAGGCTGAGCTTGGTTCCCTCCTCCGAAGCGACCGGTGAGACCACCGGAACTATTTCAGATGCCAGTGCGGCATGAACCTTTGAGAGGTCGAAGCCGGTCACCCGGCCTACGCGGCCCAGCTCGACTTCGCGATTTTCCTCATCAGACCATCCCGTCAGTCGCTGCCCGATAAACGCTTCGTTACCGGGCACACCAATGGCCCGGCCACCGAAACTCTCAATTCCCTCAACAAGGCCGGGATTGATCGTTCCGCTGAGTGTCTTCTCAACGATGTTCATCGCCTCGTCGGTCGTAACCCGCTGGCCGCCGACAAATTTCGCTTCCAGCCCGGATTCCTGCATCGCTGCCGAAATGGCCTTTCCACCTCCGTGAACAATAACCGGATTAATACCTGCCACTTCCATGAAAACCACATCGCGAAGCAGGCGCCGAACCAGGGCGGGATCGTCCATGGCGCTACCGCCAACTTTGATCAGGAAGGTCTTTCCGCGAAACTCCTGCAGGTAAGGTAAGGCCTCCAGCAGGACGGCGGCTTTCTCAATGTGGTTCTGGAAATTCGATTCCATCGAAAATGGGGAAGCGGGAAACATGCCGGAATTCCCTGCGTGAGCAAGAAAAGAATCCGCCACCCTGACCCGCTACGGGTTAGGTTAGCGCTTGGTTGTTTTTCGGTTCAACGCGTATTCCTCGCGGTTGAACTCGACGTATTCGGGAGACAGGTCGGAGGTCCAGACATTGAACTCTCCCTTCCCGAGGTTGAGATCGATTCCGACAGTGAACTCCGGTTCCTTCACTGCGGCAGAGAGTTTATCGATGTCAGTTTTAGCCGCGACACCGTTCTGGGTCGCAAGCACACCGTTGAAATAGATATCGACGAGTTCCTCTTTGACGCGTGCCCCGGAATAACCCACTGCGTGGATGATCCGTCCCCAGTTGGGATCGTTACCGTTCCAGGAACACTTCACCAACTTGGAGTTGGCGACCGCGCGGGCGACTCGCTCGGCATCGAGGTGAGAAGCGGCTCCCCTCACCTGGACCTCGACAAGTTTAGTCACACGTTCACCATCAGAGACGATCTTCCGGGCGAGGCACTGCATCACCTCGGTGAGCGCTTCGCGGAATTCCGCGCTGCCGGTTCCACTTCTTGTGATGGTCTTGTTGCCGGCCTGGTGATTGGCCATGACCACGACAGTGTCGTTGGTGCTCATGTCACCGTCGACAGAAATTCGATTGAAAGACTGGTCGACCGCTTCGCGAGTCGCCGCAGTCAGCTCCGCTTTGGTCACGGCCGCATCGGTCGTGATGAAGCAAAGCATCGTGGCCATGTGAGGATTGATCATCCCGGCACCCTTCGCGATCGCTCCGATCTTAACCTTCTTATTACCAATCTTCACGGTGACCGCCACGCTCTTTGGCTTGGTGTCACTCGTCATGATCGCCTGCGCCGCCGGATCGCAATCACGAGTCAGGGACTCCGCCAACTCGCCAATCTTCGGTTCAATCCGCTCGATCGGAAGCGGCACACCAATGATACCTGTGGAACAAATCTGCACCTCCCGCTGCTTCAGGCCCAGCGACTTAGCGGTAACAATGGCCATGGTCCTGGCATGCAGCATACCGGCGTGACCAGTGCAGGCATTCGCGTTGCCACTATTCACAATGATGGCACGAGGTTCGGCGGACTTGAGGTAACTGGAAGAAAGTCTCACTGGTGCGGCACACACCTCGTTCTGGGTGAAAACCGCTGCGCCCACTGTGGGATGCTCGGAGTAAATCAGTGCCAGGTCAAGGCGATCGATATCGGGATTCTTGATACCGCAGGAAGTCGCAGCGGCAACGAATCCTTCGGGAGCACAAACACCTCCCTCGATCTCTTTAACTTTGCTACCCATGAACGGAACGGGATGAACCCTGCACTAAAAATTCATCAACCCGCTCTCTTCGGGCAGGCCACACATAATATTAAAACTCTGAATCGCCTGACTCCCTGCACCCTTGCCCAGGTTGTCTTCGGCACTTGATAGAATCAAACGTCCTGTCCTGCTGTCAACTACCCAACCGACATCTACGAAATTTGTCCGGACGACATACTTCGTATCTGCGAACTTTCCTTCACCAAGAATCCTGACAAACGCAGATTCGGAATAAGCCTTGTTCAGGGAATCGGCCACTTTAGATGAAATATTTTCACCGTCACCCGAGGGTGCACAAAAGATCGTCGTAGCAATGCCCGCCGTGATCGGCATCAGGTGCGGCACGAAGCTGATGAGGACCTCTTCACTCGCGGCGATGGACAGCTCCTGCTCGATCTCACTCAAGTGACGATGCTTCGGAGCCCCGTAGGCGCGGAGACTTTCATTCACTTCGGCAAAGATCAGGGAAGTGTCCGCTTTCTTTCCTGCCCCGCTGGCACCGGAAAGACTGGAGACCACAATGCTGGCCGGCTTGACCAATCCGTCACGCAACAGGGGTAAAAGAGGCGTCAGGATACTCGTGGGATAACATCCCGGAGAAGCAACGAGATCAGCACCGGCAATGTCATCCCGATAGGTTTCCGGCAAACCGTAGACCGCCTTTTCGAGCAGCTCAGGGGCCGGATGAGCTTCTCCGTAGAACTCTTCATAAGTCTCTGCACTTCGCAGCCGGAAATCAGCACTCAGGTCAATCACCCGGATCCCTTTGCCGAGCAGCCCCTTGGCAAACTCCGATGCCACCCCGTGAGGCAGGGCGAGAAAAGCGACCGATGCGCCGGTTGCGGCAACGGCATCGATATCAGGGTGCATGAAGGTGAGCTCGTCAGCCACCTTGGCGCCCTTGAGTCGGGGGAAAACCTGAGAGAGCGATTTGCCGGCTTCCTGACGGGAGGTCACGCCGACGATTTCGACGTTCGGGTGCATGACAAGAAGACGGATCAGTTCCTGACCCGTGTAGCCACTCGCACCAATAACTGCGACTTTGGTGACCTCATCACTCATGAAGCGTGCAGCATGACACAAAAACAGAATGAGTCGAAAAAACTTCTGCCCAATAAATCCATTTTTTTGGCAGATTACCGGGTTGCGGAATGTGAAAAACGGTTCACACTATGCGCTCGCGATTTTTCATCGCGGATTTGGTCGACGGGACGTGGCGCAGTCTGGTAGCGCACCACAATGGGGTTGTGGGGGTCGCTGGTTCGAATCCAGTCGTCCCGACCATCTCTCAACCAACGGTTGAGAGCTAACTTCATCCAAAACTGGATGAAGATCCAGCGAAGCTTGTTTGCCTGCCCCTGCCTGCCTTAGCTGGCACGCAAAACCTGGAGCAGAGCGACAGCGCAACGCAGGAGGGTTCGTCCGCAGGACAACCATCAATCCAGTCGTCGGGGACGCCCAGTCCCGACCATCTCTCAACCAACGGTTGAGAGCTAATCGTCCACCATCGGATGAAGAGGCGGGAGTCCCCGCTCGATCAGCAGACCACTTGGCTTCTCTCGTCGATATCAGGAGAAACAGGCTACTCTCAGCGCCTTCTTTCCCCCAAACTTCTAACCTCTCCGAATCGTCGTTCCCGGTCTCCCCTTGGCGCTCCATCTCAGGCCCAGCCTCGACTCTCGCCCTTAATTATGGAAATTATAAAATAAATCTTGCGGAAAGATTTCTGTTCCGTTATAATTTCCATAACGAAAACACTAGGGTGCCTGAAACACACCCTTCCCCTGCTTCGGCAGACCTGTCATCCACCAGCTCCCGCCGGTGCGAAACCGAGAAAGAGAACCAGATGAAATGCATCGCAGCCATTTTAGCGGCAGCGGCACTCGCATCTTCGAGTGCCGCCGCGAGCCAGTTCGGAACCGGCTTTGCCGTCAGTCCCAAGGGTTACCTCGTGACCTGCTACCACGTCATTCACGAAGCCGACCGCATCATTGTTCACTCCGGTAAACGCAGCCTTGCCGCCCAGGTCGTTGCCCTCGATCCCCGCAACGATCTCGCTGTACTTAAAGTGGAGGACTGGAACGGCTCTTTCCTGGGCCTCGCTCCTTCCGGCGAAGTGGGATACGCCTCTGAAGTCACGGCCGCCGGCTTCCCGGACCCGACCGTTCTCGGCAAGAATCCCAAGATCTCCATGGGAATCGTCAATTCCCTGTCCGGGGTTCGTGACGATCCGCGCTTCCTCCAGATTTCTGCTCCGGTCCAACCCGGCAATTCGGGTGGTCCCCTTCTCTCCAGCTCAGGACGAGCCGTAGGAGTGGTCGCCGCCGGTCTCAACATGAAGAATCGAATGGAACAGGGCGGCTACCTCCCCCAGACCGTGAACTACGCCATCAAGGCGGACCTGATTCACCCCCTTCTCAAAAACGCCGCCGTGCCCCTGCCGAAGTTTGGCACCCGCACCCAGGGACATGAAAAGCAGGTCCAGCGCGCCATCGACGCCATTGCCCTGATCGAAGGCCTCAAGGGCTCCGGCAACAGCCCTGCTCTTCAACCCCTTTCCGCCCGGGCCCCGGCTCCCGCTTCCAGCTTGCCGGGCCCCTGGATCTTCCGCGATTCCCACACCCGCCCGCTCAGCGTCAATGAAGTGCAGCCACTCAATCGCGAAGGCCTCTGGCGCGCTCGCAATGAAATCTACCTCCGTCGCGGCTTCGCGTTTGCCTCACCAGAGGGACAGCAGTTTGCGAAAGAGTTTGGATCCTCCTACCAACCTGCCACTGCCTCCGTTGAGGCGGTCCAGGCACAGTTCTCCCAGGTGGAGATCGCCAACCTGCAGCTCATCTCCCATTTCGAGCAGCGGGCTGCGCGCTGACCTTGCCCTCTGAAAAGCCCCTCATCCCTCCAGTCGCATTCTCGCGACCTCGAGCTATATTCGCGGCGCGGTGGCAAAGCGAAAACAGCCTGAAGGCGAACCCGGGCGCCGACCTTCCCCCCGGGGCATCCTGCGCTGGCTGATCAGGTTCCTGGTCAGATCAGTCATCTTTGGTGTGATCACGCTGATCCTCGTCTGTCTCATTGCCTGGATCACCTACGTCAATCGCACCAGCATCGTGAACGATGTCCTCGCCCGCTACGTCGACCCGTTTGAAGTCTCGATGGAATCCATCGACCTCTGGCCAATCGGCGAGGTCAAAATCAGGAATCTCACCCTCTCCCCCAAGGGAACCACTTCCGATTCCAAGTTGGCATCCGTTCCGGACCTCCACCTCACCTACGACTTCAAGCAGCTGCGCGACCAACAACAGTTGCGATCCGTCCGAATTCACCAACCGGTCATCACCATCAATCAGGATCACATCGATGCACTGACCGGGGCCCAGCCTTCCAAGCCATCGGGAGGAATCGATCTCGCCGCGTTTGATCTCTTCACCGAGGCTCTCGAAATCAGGGAAGGCAATGTCATCGTCGACCTCCCCACCTTCGCGATCGTCCAGACCGAACTCCACTTTCACAGCGAGCGGCTCACCTTCACCGAGGACGGCCTCACCGAATCTCCTCTCTCCATCAACCTGAAGAATCTACGCGTCGCCGAACGAGGCACCCTTGGCGATGTCTCGGTCATGTTTCACCTCGGACGCAATCTGAAGACTTTCGACGTTACCGAGATATCCCTGGATTCCCTTTCCACTGAAGTCACACCTGACTGGATCAAGGCACAGGAAGCTCGCGAACAGGCGGCAGCAGCCAGCAGTGATTCAACAGGGTTAAGTGAAGCGCCTGACCCTGTTGAATTGATCATCCGGAATCTCCACGTTGGCGACTCCTCGATTTCCGTCACCGGATTTGATGGGACGGACGGTCTCCCCTCATTTCCGGACATCGCCTTCGACACTCATTTTGAAGGAAGGAACTTTCGTTTCTCCAACGGCCGGTGGACCAGTAATGAACCTGTAAACCTCGCACTTTCCAACGTGACTCTCGGAACCGGGGACACCCAGTTGCTCGCCGTTGACCAACTGGAGTTCTCGGCCAACTCGCTCGAGTCACTCGTCCACGACCAAACCGTAGACACGGCGACCATCGAAGGAATCGACGTCCTCATCTCCGACGCCTCCCTGGAGCGGTTCAGGACAGAACGGGAAACAACCGAAGCTGCAGAAACGAATGACCAGTCCGCCCCCCCTTCCCCCTGGACGCTGGAGAGCCTGACCCTGTCCGAAGGGAACTTTCTCCTCCGTGACGCAAACTTTGCCAACCAGCCGGCCGCGGAAGTGGAAGCCCGTTTCAACGCGACCCTGTCGGCTCTCAACTTCAGCAGCGAAGGTTTCACTTCTGAAGGAGACCAAACTCTCGAGCTGGATCAGGCCCGGGTCAGAGCTCCCGGATCCGATCCCTCGGAGACTCCCCTCCTGTCTTTCAATCGCGCCACCCTTTCCGGAAAATGGTCCGAATTCGACTTCGACAACACGATTCAGTCCGTCACCCTGCTCGAGCCTTCCATCAACCTGACCGATGCGTCACTGGGCAGCTGGCTTCAGCCCAGGGCTTCCTCAGGAGAGACCGGCCCTGTTAATCGGCCAGTCTACAAGATTGTCGATCTCCAGGTCGACGGCGGCAAACTCGTTGCGGACTCAAGCTTCGCCGACAGCATGGTTCCCAAGATCCATTCCGACTTCTCCGTCGAAACTCAATCCGGCGCTGACAATCCATTCTCCTACCTCCTCAAGCTGAACGACTTCAATCTCCGCAATCACCCGATCTACTATGAACCGGCAGGACCACCGCATCCGTCGACCTTCGGCCCGGACGGCAAACCAGTGATCAATTTCACCCCGGTGGCAGAAGAGGAGGTCATCAAGATCCGCGAAATCGAAGTTCAAGCCAATGCCAACGGCGTCCAGCGCGAGCGGAAGGTGGATAAGGTAAAAATCAGTGGTGCCCTGCTTCGCGTCGGCGAAGGGCTCAAGTCCATTGCAGAATCTTCCCCGGAATCTGAAGACGAACCCGAGGAGGATCCACAGGCAACCGCCGAAGAAAAACTTCCCCAGTGGCTCCTCAGCGAGGTTGAGATCACGCAAAGCCAGGTTGTGTTCGACGCGCTCATCCCGCAGATCGACGGCCTCCAGTTTGCCATCGAGACAAACCTGACAGACGTACCACTTTCGATCGACGGCATCCTCGCCCAGGACAAGCTCCAGAAGGTCGAGCTCGCCGGCATCGAGATAAAAGATCCCTACAACTCGTTTATCACCGTCGCCTTCCTCCCGACCATCTTTGTTGAATTCTCTCTCTCCGGCCTCGCCAACCAGGAGATTGAAAAGATCGACCTGATCAATCCGGCCCTGCATGTCGGTCAGGGTCTCTTCTGGTGGGTCGACTACCAGCGCAACTTTCGCGCCCAGAATGAAGGTGTCAGTATCGGCATCGAAGAAGGCGGCCCACTCACTTCCGATCCGCCGCTGCCGGTTCCAGAGCCGGAGGAAACCCCTCTCAGCACGCCCGACTGGGTGATCAAGACCATCAATGCGACCGCCGGAAAGATCGTCATTGCTCCTACTGGTGTCCCCATCGGCATGGTCCCCTTTCCCTTCAATGCGACGACAAACATGAAGGACGGGAATATCGATCTGAAGCTCACCATCCCCGGGCAAGACTACGTTTACGAGTTTCCCGAATATAAAGTGAACCTCTACGGTCTTACCGGCGACGTGCAGTTCAATGTACCCGTAAAGCAGGTCGACAACAACCTGGTCCAGACCTTCACCCTGCGACGTGCCGTGTGGAAGGAATATGAAGCCGAAGATCTCTACCTGTCCGTCACCTTTGACTCCGATGGCATCTACGGCAGCCTCGGGGGCAACGCCTACGACGGATACGTCGAGGGCCAGTTTAACTTCTACCTCAACGATCCCGGTAAGTGGGACGCCTGGCTCGCCGGTACCGATTTCAATACCGGTCCACTGACCCGGGTGATTATTCCTGACAATTTCCTCATGGAAGGCAACATCTCCATGAAACTCATCTCTGAGGGGCGCGACAAGACGCTCGGCGAAACGTCCGGTGAATTCTCTTCCACCACTGCGGGATGGTTCGACATCACCAAGTTCGACCAGATCCTCGAAGAACTGCCGCCAGAGTGGAGCAACCTCCAGCGCGAGTTGACCAAGCTGGGTCTCATTGCCCTGAAACGATTTGATTATGAGCAGGGCGGCGGTAGTCTCTATCTGAACGGACGTGAGGGCGATCTTCAGCTCCGATTCGCCGGTGATTACGGCACCCGCGAACTGAATTTACACCTTCACGACCAGCGTAATCCAGAGACCGAAACCGATGGACCCGGCGCTGAACCGGACGCCCCTCCTCCTCTGCCCGAAGCCGCGGCAAGACCCGTCGCAGCCAACCGCTAAGGATCGAAATGACAGCCTTAAGGACACGGACCCGAAACATCTCCGCCCTCGCCGTCGCGATGGCAGGAGCCTCCGTGCTCACTTCCTGCATGCCGACCTTTGATGTCGACGTCAACACGCCTGAACCGATCAAGGTCGACCTGTCCATGGACGTCCACGTTTACCAGCACGGCGGTTCTGACAAGGAGAAGTCCGAGAAGCAGGCCTCCTACCGGGCCACCATGGATTCACGCCGCGATCGCATGGCCGAGATCCAGGAGCTCAAGAACAACCGCTTCGTCGGGGAGAATCACCTTGGAAAACTCACCCTGCGCAACCGGCCGGCCGGCGAATACGGCGACTACGTCGAGAACACCGTCGAAGATGAAAATCGCGACCGCGAATTCCTGATGCGTCACGAAGCCGAAGACAAAGGCGTCGCTCTCGCTAAGATCCGCGAAGAGCAATGGCATCACTGGCAACGCAAATCGTTCCCCGGTGAATGGATCGAAGTCGATGCCGACGACGGCAACGGCTACGAATGGCAGCAGAAGCAGGCCGCCGGCCAATAACACTGCAGCGCTTTGCTCGAGGAATCCCCTAGCGGATTCCCCGTTCGCAATTTAGCAGGACTGTCTGGCAAAAGTTGGTCCGTAAAGAAGTTGAGTCAGAATTTCTTGTGGGTAGGCGCGTGGCTGGGAGCGAAGCAGGCTTCGTGACTCGACGCGCAACACCGCCACGGGGAATTGTGGCCAACTTGAAAAATCAACCCGAGCGAAGCGAGCAAATTAAGAAACCAAAACAAGCAAAGTTGTTTGCGAACAGAGTTTTGGCAGATAGTCTAGCTGCTACAAATAGCATCCGGACAGCCACCTTCTGTCCCCCCTGAAAAAAGCACACTGCTAACGCAATATCCCATGCGACAAATCCTGGTCACATCTGCCCTTCCCTACGCCAATGGCCCGATCCACATCGGCCACCTGGTCGAGTATTTGCAAACCGATATCTGGGTGCGTTTTCAGAAGATGATGGGCAACCGCTGCATCTACATCTGTGCCGACGACACCCACGGCACTGCTATTTCCCTCCGTGCTCAAAAAGAAGGACGCAGTGAGGAGGATCTCATCGCTGAAATGAGCGATGCGCACCAGCGTGACTTTGCCGGCTTCGGCATCGAGTTCGACAACTACGGTTCCACCAACAGCGAAGAAAGCCGCAAGTTCTGTCACGAAATCTGGCAGTCCCTGCGTGATGCCGACATGGTCGTGGAACAGGACATCGACCAACTCTTCGACGTCGAGAAAGGCGTCTTCCTGGCCGACCGTTTTGTCCGCGGAACCTGCCCGGTTTGCGGATCAGAAGACCAGCCCGGTGACAACTGCGACAAGTGCAATGCCACCTACTCCCCGGCGGAACTGATCAACCCGGTCAGCACCTTGTCAGGATCGACCCCTGAGGTTCGCTCCGCGAAACATCTCTTCGTGCAGATCGAAAAGCTGCACGACTTCCTCGCTGAATGGACCCAGTCCGGCACCCTGCCGCCCGAAAGCGCCAACTACCTCAAGAATTTCTTTCTCAACGAACCACTCCGCGACTGGGACATCTCGCGCCCCGGCCCCTACTTCGGTTTTGAGATTCCGGATTCTCCCGGCAACTACTGGTATGTCTGGTTCGATGCCCCGATTGGTTACATCGGCTCCACCCAGCAGTGGTGCGATGCCAATGGTGAGAAGATCGAAGACTGGTGGAAGAGCGACCAGACCGAGATCCACCATTTCATCGGCAAGGACATCCAGTACTTCCACACCCTCTTCTGGCCGGCCATGCTCAAGACGGCGGGATTCTCTCTGCCGACGAAAGTGCACATCCATGGCTTCCTCACCGTCGACGGCGAAAAGATGTCCAAGTCCCGCGGGACCTTTGTCCAGGCGTCCAAGTATCTCGAGCACCTCGACCCGAGCTACCTGCGCTATTACTACGCGACCAGGCTATCCTCCAAGGTCGAAGATCTCGACCTCAATCCCGAGGAGTTCGTCTCCAAGATCAACAGCGACCTCGTCGGCAAGGTGGTCAACCTTGCCAGCCGTACTGCCAAGTTCATCAAGGATACCGGACTCTCCGCCGAATACCCTGACGATGGCGGGCTCTTCGAAATCTTTGCCGGACGCGGCAGCGAAATCGCCGAGGCCTACGAGGCCGGTGACTTCAGCAAGGCGATGCGCATGATCATGGAGCTGGCCGATCAGGCCAATCCCTTCGTCGAGAACAACGCGCCCTGGGAGCTTCGCAAGGATCCTGACAAAGCACAAGAGCTGCAGGATGTCTGCACCGTGGCACTCAATCTCTTCCGCACACTCGCCATCTATCTCGCTCCGGTCCTTCCCGACCTTGCAGAGAAAGCCGGCGAACTGCTCGGTGAAGACCTGAACTCATGGGAACTCGCCCAGGCGCCGGTCACCGGACGCCCCATTGCGAAGTTCAAGCACATGATGCAGCGCGTCGACCCGAAGAAAATCGAAGCCATGATCGAAGAATCCAAGGAAGAAAACGAAGCCGAAGCCAGCAGTGCTCCGGCCGGCAACTGGGACGATTCCGATGAAGCCATCAAGGCTGACCCGATCGCCGACGAGATCTCCATCGACGATTTCTTCAAGACCGACCTGCGCGTTGCCCGCATCGTGGCCGCCAACGAAGTGCCCGAAGCCCGTAAGCTGGTTCAGCTCACCCTGAGCCTGGGCGGAGACGAAACCCGCAACGTGTTTGCCGGAATCAAATCCGCCTACCAGCCCGAGGAGCTCGTCGGCCGCCTCGTGGTCATGGTCGCCAACCTCGCACCGCGCAAGATGAAGTTCGGTGTCAGCGAAGGCATGATCGTTGCCAGTGGCCCCGGCGGGAAAGACATCTTCCTGCTCTCACCCGACGACGGCGCCGTGCCCGGTCAGCGTGTCGGATAAGACGATTCTCAATCGTCCTTATCGATCGCTTTCTGGAACGACCTCAAGTGCGCTTTCATCTTCGCATACGGTGGCTTGGTCCACTGTCCGCGTTCCCAGGTGATGATTCCCGTCTTTCGGTGAATCCGGATATCGCCCGCGTACTTCCCGCCCGGGTCGACCATGGTTTCGGAATGCCACCAGTCGCCTTTCCCCTCGACTGGCATCGTCGCACCTGAAAGACCGCCATAGTAGAGGTAGTAGGCCACGGCGAGGATCCCGGCCTCGTGCCTGCTGACGCCGTCGGAGAGATCCATCTCATCCAGGTGGTCAGCCATCTGGCCGGGATTCAGCGTGTAGGGATGGCTGGGATCATCGTCATTCGCCGTCGCGAAAGCAGAAAACAATACCAGGAGCCCTGCCAGTCTTTTCATCAGTCTTCAAATCTTGTCCGCGTCAATGATGCAGCGGCTTGTTTTGCCCCACGTCTATCTTCGTTCCAAAGGTATGTCAGATCCCCAAAGGGTCTAACTTATCAAAGCCATGAACGTCGCGAAAAGTGCTGCCCAAATCGGTTCACAAATAAAATGCGGCCCCACCACGAAGCCAACTTCCATCGGCAGGAGAGTAAGTCGACCGATTGGGAACTCCCACCCTCCCCCCTTTGCGAATCTCCGCGCACAATCTGTGTCCAATGACGGTTTGGGGTTTTCCTCGCGTCATTCGAGGCGATAATGCGGTCCCGTGAGTTTTCAGCTAAAGAAGAAAAAGTTCTACCCGGTGACCCCCGGACTTTCGAGCTACCTCGATCACTTCCAGCGGTCGTTCGACATTCCCGTGGTCTACGAAGACCTGCACCGCTTCTCCCAGCTTTTCCCACTCTACGACCGCGATGGCAAAGACACGCTCTGGAAGACAGTTCACTACGAGCCATCCATTCGCGAGGAACTCAGTCAAAAACTGATCCGTATCTACTCGCTGATCAAAACCAACGACATCCGCGTGGGCGATCACCTCGTCATGGAACGGGTCGACTTCTGCGACTTCGGCAACTCCCGCCCCTTCCGCGTCCGGATCGTGAATCAGTACAACGATAACTACGATCACTTCTATGTGAAGATCGCGGATGCCTCGCGAATCTACGGCCTCGAGCTCGAACACATTCTCTCCCCCAACCGGATCAACTACCTCGTCAACGGAGACACGCTGATCGAGGAACACATTGCCGGCGTACCTGGTGATGTCTTCATTCGCGATTACTTCGAGCGCGACGAGACCAACCTCACCCGGGTGGCCAAGGAGTTTATCAAATTCAACGAGCGCTCCTTCATCCGCCTCCTTGGCGACATGCGCAGCTACAACTACGTGGTCGACATCACGCCCGACTTCGAGGATGCCCAGTACCGTGTCAGGGCCATCGACTTCGACCAGCAGAGCTACGAGGGTTACAAGGAGATGTATCTCCCCCAGTTCTTTCTCGAGAACGCCCTCGTGGTCGAGCTCTGCACCAAGCGAATCAACTTCCAGACTCGCAAGCAGTACCAGGATGAGGAGCGCACTCTGATCCGGCGCCGCTGCAAGCTCGCCCGCGGTCGTCTCGCTGCTTTCTGGGAAGCCATGTGCGATGTGGAGATCGCGCCGGAGGAGCACATCCTGCGACTGCGGGGAGAGCTGAACCAATACCACGGTTCGGAAGCTTTCTCAGAATGCGAAACCATGGGTCAACTCGTCCGCAAAAATGTGGAGGTAACGCTCGCCAAGGCCAGCTTCTAAGCGTCAGACTCGCGGCTCTTTTTCCCGATGTCTGAACACGCTCATTTCTTCAAGGCTTTCCTCCGCAACAGCGGAAAGGTCGGCGCCATTGCCCCGAGCTCACCGGAGCTTGCCGAGATCATGGTGGAGTGGCTCGATTGGGAAAACCTCAACTCGGTGGTCGAATACGGTCCCGGCACCGGCGTATTCACCGAGGCGATTTCCAACCGGCTCCAGCCCGGCACTGAATTCTTCGCTATCGAACGCGACCCTCACCTCGCCTCCATCACCCGCGATCGTTGTCCTGATGTCAGGATCGTGGAGGAATGTGTCAGCCAGGTGCCACGCCTCTGTCATGAAGCCGGCATCGACCAGGTCGATGCCATTCTCTGCGGCCTCCCCTGGGCTGCCTTTTCCCCGGAACTGCAGAATGAGTTGCTCGACGCCATGTTCGAAGTCCTGCCGCCCGGCGGAAAGTTTGCCACTTTCGCCTACTGGCAGGGCCTGGTGCTTCCGGCAGGGCAACGTTTCCGCCGCTATCTCCACGAACACTTCTCCGTGGTGAAGCAAAGCCGCACCGCCTGGCGCAACCTGCCGCCAGCGTTTGTCTACCAGTGTGAGCGCTAGGCCACAGGCGCAGCCATCCGATCCAGATCGGAAGATTCGCATCTTCCGCTACGGGTGGCGAATGTAGCAGAACTTGCCAAAGTTCCGATCTAAGCTCCCGCCGCCGCGACCGCGGCCTGCATTTTTTCGAGCCCCATTTTCGCACAATCGAGCGCGGGCATTTCCCAGTAGGTTTTGTTGAACAACTCCAGGGAAAGCGCCGGGTAAGCACCCACGGCGATAAAGTTTTTCAGGATGTCGGTGATCGGCGCAATGCCGTCGCCGGGGAAGACACGGTCGGAGTCCTTGATCGTCTCACGCGGCGGATCGGCCGGGTAGTCGTTCATGTGGTAGCTCTGCAACGCATGCGGCCCCATCAGGAGAATCGACTCATAGGAAGAACCACCTTTATAGGTATGATAAACATCGCCGAGAAAGCACGCCTTCGGGTGCCCGGCCTTGATCGCAATGTAGAGAGCTTTCTCCACCGAACCGATCGTGGCGTTTCCACCCCACATCTCGATCTGCGGGACCACGCCCATCTCGTCACCCAGTTTCAGCAACTCGTGATAACGCTCTGCCGCGGCGTCCATGTCCACGCTTTCGCCCCGCGGAACACCGGCCGGCGGTGCCGCGATACGCATGCCACCCAGTTGGGCGATCGTATCCATGTCACGCCTGGCCTCCTCGAGACCTTCAGCCCGAACTGCGGGATCATCGACAATCCACTTAGCGAAGCCAATCGCGCTCTCAACAGTCAAGCCGTGATCATCGATGCGTTTCTTGAGATCCTTGAGCGTTCCGCCTGCTTCGACATAGGCATTAATGCTTCGAAACCAGGGCTCGATACCATCGTATCCCGCCTTGCCGGCGACTTCGATTTCCTCGGCCGCATCCAGCTCCTGCCCACGAATCGTCGACATGTTGAGGCAGAGCTTAAATCCCGGCTTCTCGCCGTGACTGTCGGCCCTGGCATTGCCAGCTCCGAGGGCCAGCCCTCCTGCCAGAATTCCGCTCCCGGTCAAAAAAGAGCGCCGATCAGATTGAAAACCCTGGTCAGTGGCAGAAGTGTCAGTTCGGTCCATGGACGTTTTGTGCCATGTTCGCTCTGCGGAATCAACCGTCTTCCCATCACATGATTCAGGTGTTCGAGAACTGCCTTCAACTTCGCGGCCGGCTGGTGAGTCACTACGCCCTGCTGGAGGAGGATCGTATCGTCCTCATCGACGGAGGATTCTTCAGCACGCGACCAGAGCGGACCATCGCGAATCTTGAGTCCATCGGGAGAAAGCCGAAGGAGATCTCCCATATCCTCCTCACCCACGGACACATCGATCACACGCTCAACCTCTCCCGCTGGAAGCAACTCACCGACGCACGTCTCCTCGCTCCCGGGCCTGACCGCGAACACATCGCTGGAACTTATCCGTATCGAGGGCTCACCCGGCTGTGTGGGCTTCTGGAAGCCACCTGTCGTGCACTCTTCAGCTACCAGCCTCCGGAGATTGATGAGTGGTTCTCTCCGGGTGACCAAATCTCGGTCTGGGGTGGCCTCGAAGTCATTCCCCTGCCGGGCCATACGTTAGGGCATTGCGGCTTCTACTCCCGTTCGAAACGGCTGCTTTTTCCGGGGGATTTATTCTCCAATTACCACCACGATCCGAAGCCTCCCCCACCCTGGTTCAACGTCGACCGGTCACAAATGCTGGAGAGCATCCTTCGAGCCTCACAGCTGGATATCGAAAACGGTCTGCTCCCCAGTCATTGTCACGACGGCACGCCGCTCGAGCACCGGGATGATCTCTACCGGATGATCGCCCGACTCAACCTGACCGATTCCCCTGAATAGGCGCTAAGAATTGGGCAGGTCCCACCGTATGTAAATGCAAGGACTACGGGACCTAAACCGTCCAACCTTACGTAACCCTATCAAAAGGAACCCAAAAATCACCCTTTTCCTTTCCTTTCCTGCCTCAACCCTGTTGACTCAGGCCCTCCTTCTGCTGAATGGAACCCGCTAGCACAGAAACTGCTCCGCCGGTCACGACCGCGGATGGCAGAAAGAGACACCGCGTCGACCCCGATGCGGAACTGGTAGCTCGTGCCCGCGAGGGAGACACCGCTGCTTTTGACGAACTCGTCGAAAAATACACGCCCAAGCTCTACGGGCTCGTCTACCACATGACCTCGAACCACGAGGACACCAATGACGTGCTCCAGGACGTGTTTGCCAAGGCCTACCGTGCGCTCAAGCGATTCCGCGGAAAATCCACCTTCTACACCTGGATTTACTCAATCGCGACGAACATGACGCTGAATTTCCTCAAAAAGAGGAACCGGCGGCGCGCCATGAGCCTCAATGACGTCGATCTCGCCATCGAGAACGACAAGGAGTTCATCGAGGCCACCTCCAAATCGGACCCCGTCCGGGAGGCAAATATCTCAGAATTGCAGGAAAGATTGAACATGGCCATGCAACAGCTGTCTGAAGACCACAGAGCAGTGGTCACGATGTTTGATATTCAGGGTATGCCTCACGCAGAAATTGCGAATATTTTGGGTGTTTCCGAGGGAACAGTCAGGTCACGGCTCTTCTACGCACACCGGCATTTGCAAACCTACCTCGACGACTTTAGAAAGTAGTCTCTGGCTGGCAGTCGGTATATTGATTGAAATTGTCTCAGGCAACCCGTAACTTTTCCTGTTCTCGATTGTAGATGAAAGATTCCGACGAAGTTCAACAGCTGCTCCGACTCAAGCGCTACGAGACCCCCGGAGAGGAATATTTCGATTCCTTCCTCAATGATTTCAAGGATCGACAGCGTTCTGAACTTCTCAGTCGTTCCGCCCGTTCAATCCTTACAGAACGAGTTACGGTCTGGTTTGATGAGCTGGGCAGTGCCAAATGGCTCGTTCCCGCAGGTGCCGCCGCCGCCGCTATTGGCGTCGGCGTTTTCGTAAACACACGGCAGCCTGCCGACAATAATATGCCTCAAGGCATCGCCGGCCGAGACCTCCTCCCTTCAGAAGAGACCCAACCCGTGCAGCCCCCGGCCGAGACTTTCGATATTTCCCTTCCTCCCAAGGACAGTCGGGTCCCCTCTTTTAACGAAGAGATGATCGGACACGGTGCACTTCCTGCTAAATGGGAATTCTGATCGCGATGTTTGCCCCGGTTCGAATTCATATTCTGACGAGCATCGGCCTTCTCGCTACCGTGGTAAGCGCGCGGGCTCAGGATGAGGCCCACCTGAAACCAATTTTTGCCACCTGGGCTGAAGGCGCCGAGGTTCCCGCACTCTGCGTGGGCCGTCCCCAGTGGTTTGTCACCCTGGTGCCGAATGAGATCGATCTCGACGAAGTCGATACCATCAGCCTCAAGAGCGGAGAGTCCGAAGCTGACGGCAAGGTGATTTACCTCGACGAGTCACGCCGCCTTTGCGTTCTCGAGGTTGCGGAAGGCAATCTCAAAGCTTCCCCCGTGCCGCTGGCTTCCGATCCCTTTCCCCGGGCCGGGATGAAACTCAGCTGCTTTTACAGCAATGACACCTGTCGCTCCCTCGTCGCCGGAAAAGATTTCTATTACCGGGGGGAAGCTTTCACGATTCCCTTCCTCAGAGTGCGCATTGCCGAAGCCGAAGAAGTCTGCCGGATTGGAATGCCTCTCTTGAGCGACAACGGGGAAATTGTCGGACTCGTATCCGACCTCGACCTCGAGTTGGACAACGAAGCTCATGCCATTCCCGCAGCGCAGATACGCAAGGTCATCCTCGACCTCGAACGCTTTAACAAATCTGCCCCTTCCTGGGTCGGCCTGGGTTTTCACGACCAGTCCTCGACTCCTGTCATCATCGAGGTGAAACCTGACTCACCTGCGAAAGAAGCCGGCTTCGAAACGGGAGATGTCATCATTTCCCTCAACGGGTCTGAAATCGAGGAGCTGATTGATCTCTGCGACGCTCCTTTCAATCTCCCGGTCGGCGTTCCTGCCAAGGTCGGTATTCTCCGTGGACTCGAAGAGGTGACGATCGAGGTCACCCCTACCTTTCCCCAGGCTTCCGCAACGCCCTGAGCCGGCCGAGGGGCTGGCGGCTCACATTCCGACGCGGCCCTGCAGGGCTCGCATCAGGGTCAATTCATCTGCCGACTCCAGGCCACCGCCTGCCGGAATTCCCTGGGCGAGCCGCGATACCTTGATTTCGGCAAATTCCCCGAGCAGCTCCGCGAGGTAGTTACCCGTCGCTTCGCCCTCCACATCGGAACTCAATGCGAGAATGACCTCGGTAAATTCACCGGCCTTGAGACGCTCCACCAGCTCGCGAATCCGCAAGTCCTCGGGGCCCACGTTGTCGAGTGGTGAGATTCTTCCCCGAAGTGCGTGGTAATGACCACGGTAGGCCCCTGACCGCTCTAATGGTAGAATGTCAGTGGGCTGCTCCACCACGCACAGCGAACTTCCGTCGCGCTGGATCGAATCGCAGATCGCACAGCCCGCCTCTTCCGTGGCAAAGAACCCGCAGGTCCGGCATTCCACCACCGTGTCGCCGGCTGTCCTGACAATATCAGAAAACAACGTCGACGTTTCCGGTCCCTTCTGCATCATCCAGACCGCAATTCGCTCAGCGCTCTTCGGTCCGATACCGGGAAGTTGCTTGAGTTGCACGATCAGTGCTTTGACCGGCTCCGGATAGTCGACTTGTGCCATATGGATTCAATTCATAGCCCCGACCGGCGACTACATCAAACTGATCAATCGCGCGTGTCCGTCTTCGGTCAACTGCTCCGACCTGGCCTTCGATCCGTCCTCCGGCGCCGTCAGCGCGTCCTGGGTCTGGGCAATGAAGAACTCGACCGGTCCATCTCCTCCGCCGGCAATGCGGGCTCGGGTCAGGTGATCGAGCGCTTCCTCGTATTTCTTCTCGCGATAGTAGATCACCCCCTGCCAGAACAGATCGCGTCGCTCCCGCTCTTTCTCATCAAACGAATCGGAGGCCGCCAGCAACTGGTAGATCTCGGTCATGACATCGTCCTCGGGGTCGTAGAACATTTCCATGGGCCGGAACTCAAACCGTTCCTGGACGAGGCGGTAGGTCTCCGGACCGATCAATAGATCAGAGTTGTAGCGGAAATTGGCATGCGCGAGGCGCCTCGAGAAGTCTGTCTCAGCACCGATGCCACTGAAGTAATAGTGCTCCTTCGACCCGTAAACGCCGACGGTCATGGGGCCGGAGCTGATACCAATCCCGTAATGCAGCGGCTGAAACCAACGCGTCTCGCATTCCTGGTTGAGGGTCTTGAGTCGGGACCGGAGTTCGAGAGCTGCCTGGCAGGCCTTATCGGCATGATCATCATCAGGCTGAAGCATTCCGAAGAAGACTCGCACCAGTTCGGGGCCGGATTCATCGAGGTAGGCACCGCGGGAAGTGAGAAAGGTCGAAACGCTGCGGAGGAAGAGATTGCTCATCTTCATCAATTCAGCCGCCTCCAGCTTTTCCCGGAGCTCGGCGTGATTGAAAATTCGGCAGGTCAACACCGTCACTTCCCGGACCGCCCCGTCGAAATCGGGAGGCTCCGGCGCATTGAGCAACTGGCTGAAAGTCGAATGCGAGACACGAAGGCCGAGTACATCCTGGAGGACACGCTTTCTCATGCCCCGCTCTGTCCCGGCAAAAACAAAGCCCCCCGCCGCGGCGAGAAGACCGGCGCCGAGAGAGGAAAACGGCTCAAACAACACCCCATACAGGGCCATCGTCGGTGACAGCCCGAGAACGAGCAGGACCGCACAGCCGAACACGAGAATCTTCTGGGCCACCTGCGACACGTCGATGACACACCAGGCCAGTCCCACGGAAACCGCGAGGACAACCAGCATCTCCAGCCAGAGGTAGCGCTCCACCGGAGACACCTTCAGAATCCCCCGGGAAAGGTAAAGATTCTCCAGCCATGTCGCCACAGCAGAGAACGCTCCCAGCGAGATCGCGATGATGATCACCAGAGCGGCACCGACCCCGATCGAGAGGGCTGTGAAGACATACCGTTGCATTCTACTGAATTACCGGAACTCAGTCTGCCGGTATCTGCGCCGAAGGTAAAGCCTTCTGCACCATTGGCAAGATCGCACCCACAGGGTGCTTCTTTTCTACGCGCGCTGCCGCTGCAGTCCAAGCTTCTGCTTGATCTGGCTGGCCATGGAACGCTTGCCCACCTTGCGGTTCAGCTCGCGGAACAGCTTCAGGCTCGCTTCATCGGAAAGCCATTCATCCTGAAGATGGTGAAGCCGGGTCGCCGCCCTCATGTGAGGCGTTTCCACGCTTTCCGGAAGCATCTTCGGCGCGAGACCTGTGCTTTCACAGAACTTGGCGAGCGCTTCAAAATATTTCCGGTGCAAATCGCCGGCATGCTCCTGCAGGGTGGAAAGACCGACCCGGAGAGCTTCGGCGAAAGCGACCTTCCAGTCTTCCTCGTTGGAAAACTCGATCGGCATCTCATCGTGCTCCCACAGTTCGCAGTAGCTGCGAGTCGCGTTGCTTTCGGTTGGAATATTGATTCTCGCCACCCCTCCTGACATGCAGATCACCCGGCAATCGAGCGAGGTTCCGCAGTAGAGGCGTGAGTGGAGAAGCAGCGATGCAATCTCCCAGATGTTATCAGAGCCAAAGCTGGCAGCGTTCCATTCCGGGAAGGCTTTGACCCAACGGCGGGTCGAAGCCGTTCCCTGGCGGGACGCATCAAAAAAGACGAGACCAAGACCTTCCTCTTCGCTGACATCACGCAGCGCAGAGGTCAGTTTTTCAAAGTCAGCCGGCTTGGCCGCTCCGATTTCCACGGCAATCCAGCCATTGGGAAAACGGTCACGCACGGCCTCCAAGGCTTCGCTGTCGCGGTGCTCACGCAGCTGGCGGGCACAAACCTGGGGAATCACGCTGAGCGAACAAGGCATCCGGTGAACGTCGACGCCTTCCTTCTCGAGAAAATCGGCCCCGTTCTCATCGCTGATACCGACAAAGTCCGCGCGGCGCATCTGGGAAACCAGTCGATCCCGCATTTCAGCGTTCATCGTATCGGGATCGGCCAGGCCGACCGCGTGGAAACTGGCGCGGGCTCCATAGAACTCGCCCTCAGGAGCGAGCATGTAGGCAAAATCATCCAACTGACCGGTTCGGCGACGCACGTAGGCATTCAACTCCTCGTCTCCGCTGATCACCGCCAGGCTTTCAAAACGCTCGGCCTCTTCTTCGTCCACTGCCTTCGGATAACCGTCGACAAGGTGTTCGCTGATGCTGTCAGTTCCGAAGTGGAGAAGCTGCAGCTGCTTGCCCCCCATCTCGAGAGCCCCTTCGCCGTAGTTTCTCACGGCGTGACCTCCCACGGCGGTGCGATCGATTCCGGCCAGTCCGGCGCAGCGAAAGCGCGAAAAATTGAGAAGGCGGGTCAGAACATGAGGCTTCAGCATTTCGCCCACAGCATACTGATCCGAAGGCCCCACCAGTAAGGCGTCATGAGTCGGCGAATTCACCTGGTTCACATCCGAAACCGGCGCGAGCCAATCCAGCCCCGGGCGGTGATGCGATCGACCCCGCCTTGGGGCGGCGGCAGCCTTTTCGCTGAGTTCGTTAAAGCAAAGCCGGTTGTGAGTGGAGGACATGCCTCAAATATTACGCAAACCTAAAATATTTACAATCACTAAAGATAAAATCTTAAATTTCCATAACGCCCTACCCCCGTTTCGGGACAAATTTCAAATTCAGAGCCCGACCGGAGCCCTGTTCGGAGACAAAATTTCAGTTTTTTGCCGCGGTGACCTGCTTCAGCTCCTCGCCCGTCGAACCCGTCTGGCGAATGCGGACCAGGTAATCACTGGTGTGCTCGGCTTCGGAGAACTTCAGCCAGTTGGCCAGGTTCTCAGGACGTTCGAGACGGGAAAAGAGCACGCGCTTAATCCGGCTGCGCTCGACCCACATGGTTCCATAGCCGTGAGAGCCGTCGTCGTTGTTCATGTTGCTCGACCACACTTTGACCTGATTGCCGGCCTCGTTCAGTCCAAGATAGACGACGAGATGCCCGCTCTCCCCTTTTCCGATCGACTCATTCCAGAAGATCTTCATGAAATCCCCCGGCCTGGCGTCGTCGAAAGACGAGAAATTGGTGCCGAGATCGAGACGTGCGAACAGAACCGCCGTTCCGGGTCCATCGGCGTTCCAGTGCCCGAAGATACCGACACCGTCCATTTTTCCGTGAATCACGGAGACCTTGTCCCCCACATCGGCCATTTCGCGGCTGAGTTCCTTCGAACCAGCCCCGGCAAAGTTCACCTCACTGACGACATCGCAGAAAAGCAGGTAGGTCGCGCTGGAACAGAAACTGTATTGAGCTGATTTCTCGGGCTTAACCTTCAACTGGCCGCCCAGCCCCACCTGGAGAGAACTGCCGAGATCCTCCACCGTCTGGTAGAGTTCATTGAACCGCTGCGATTCCGGCAAATCCTTGCGGTAGCGGGCGTAGGTCCCGCCAGCCGGCATGTTTTCGATCCGATCAACGATGAGCTGATTGTAATCCTTCGACAACGCGGGAGCACCAAGCCCCAGCATGAGCCCCAACAACCATCCAATTCGTGCAAATTCCGGCATCACAGACGGGAGTTCTTATGCCAGATCGGACGAATCGCGTCAAACCTAGCTTCCTCTCTCAGAAAGGCGGGGCGCGCGCCAGGCCTTCTGATGGACGAGAATCTGACGAAGCGCCTGTTTCTCCTCTTCCGGAGTGTTTGGATCAGCGATCAGGTCTTTCAAATTCTCCCATTCCAGCCAGACGATGACATCTTCGGGCCAGATTCGGATATCGAAGCCCTCGCGGGCCTCGCCCTCAGCCCAGACAGGGAGGGCCAGGGAGCCGCTCATTTGAGGCTCAGGGAGATTGGGATCAGGTTCGGGTGTGGAGGCCCGGGATTGCAGGCAAAACCCGCTCAAGAGCAGGCTTCCAGCGATAAAAAAGGAGGGGAAACGCATGGGATTTTAGCTGAGGGTTACTTCTACTACGAACCAGCGGCAGACTCTCTTAGACCGCCGATTTCTCCCACTAGCGTCACAGAATCGTGAATTCGCGCAAATACCCTTGATTTTTCACGGTTCCAAAGCCTTGACAAGCTGGACAAACCGCCTAGATTCCCGCTCCCCACCCGCCATTGGGAAGAAATTGAGGACTGAATCTTGGGTCCGGTTCCAGGAAGAGGGCGGGCAATCTATTAAGGGAAATGAAGACGTTTTCTGCCAAAGCTGAAGAAATCGACCGTAAATGGTATGTGATCGACGCCGAGAACAAGGTTCTCGGAGATGTCGCCGTAGCTGCTGCCAAGCTGCTCCGCGGCAAGGACAAACCTCTCTTCACTTCCCACGTGGACTGCGGAGACTTCGTCGTCGTCGTCAACGCAGACAAGGTTAAGCTCACCGGTAACAAGGAAGAGCAGAAGATTTACACCTCTTACTCCGGCTACGTCGGTGGTCAGAAGCGTGAGAACGTCGCCAAGCTCCGTGAGCGCCGCCCCGAACTGATCGTCGAGCGCGCTGTCAACGGAATGGTCCCCCACAACCGCCTTGGTCGTCAGATCATGAAGAAACTCAAGGTTTATGCCGGTGCCGAGCACCCGCACGATGCCCAGAACGCTGAGGCCTACGAACTTTAATCCCGAAGCTTAATTTCGAAGCAGCAAATCACGCTATGAGCGAATCCTACTCAGCAACCGGTCGCCGCAAGACCTCCACCGCCCGAGTCACCCTGACTCCCGGAAGCGGAAATATCACTATTAACAAGCGCCCCTTCGAAGATTACTTCGGCACGCTTTCTCTCCAGAACCAGGTCCTGCACCCCTTCAATGTGGCGAATGCAGTGAACCAGTTCGACGTCGCAGTGAACACTCGCGGTGGCGGTGTTACCGGCCAGATCGGTGCGATCCAGCTCGGAATCGCCCGCGCTCTCCTCAAGACCAACGAGGAACTTAAGGACACGCTCCGCGAAGCTGACCTTCTCACCCGTGACTCCCGTAAGAAGGAGCGTAAGAAGGCCGGTCAGCCTAAAGCCCGTAAGCGCTTCCAGTTCTCCAAGCGTTAATCGCTTTTCAGAACAAACAGACCTTTTTCGCAAACAGGGTTGGGTGTTTCACTCAACCCTGTTTTGCGTATGGGGCGCCCGTTTCAACGAATGAAATGGGCACAAAAAAGAGAGCCTAACGGCTCCCCTCTCCACTGGATAATCCCTGGCGGCCAATTAGTTGGCCGCTTCAATCTCCTCGGCAGCCTTCTCAGGTCCAAGGTGACGCACATCGGCGGCGCTCTCGAGGAAGATGCCGTCCTCTGCGATGTTCACCGCATGGTCACCGACGCGCTCGAGGCTCCTGACGATGAAGACGAGGTGCAGGTATGGCTTCACCTTCACCGCATCGCTGTCCATGCGCTTGGTGAGGTCCTTGATGAGGCCATTGTGCGCCTTATCCAGCTCGCTGTCCCGCTCATAAAGAGAGAGGCCCAGATCGTTGTCCCCTTCCGCATAGGACTTGAGGGCGTCACGGTAAATGCTCAGAGCCTTTTCATAGATCGGCTCAACCATGGCCACCCCGTCCAGTTCAGGGTGTTTCAAAATCTTGCGGGCGCGACGGGCGATATTCTGAGCCTCGTCAGATACCCGCTCCAGGTTATTGGCAACCTTCATCCCGGCAATCACTTCGCGAAGGTCACTGGCGACCGGATTGTAGCGCATCAGGATCTCGAAAGAATCGGCGTCAATCCGACGCTCGAGGTTGTTCACTTCATCGTCCTCGACAATGGCTTCGTTGCAAAGCTCGGCGTTGCGCGTCAGCAAGCCTCGAATCGCATTTTCCAGGTTTTGCTCGGCGATACTGGCCATCCTCAAGACGCTGTTTCTAGCTTCCCGGAGCGCAGTTTCGAAGTTGGCGAAGGTGTGGGGCACTTCTGACATTAGGATTAAATACCACAGCCCTTATGCAGGGCAAGTATCAAAGCCTTCACATACCTACTATCATCAGGCCGCGACGACTCCAACCGGGAGGCTTGTAAGTTCCTCATTTTCAATAAAGTCCTCTTCATTCTCTTTGAGGCATTCCGAAGTTTCACCGCGCTCCATGAATTCGGTGTAGTTAATCAACTCGAACTCGCCCGGTTGCTTCTCAACGATCGCAGTCAACGATTCGACCCAGTCGCCGGAATTGAGGTAATGCACTCCGTTATCGAGCTGTTTGTCGGCGGGCGTGTGGATGTGGCCGCAGATAATGCCGCGACAATCGCGAACTACAGCCAGTTCCTTCAACTGATCCTCATAGCGATCAATGAAGCTCACCGCAGACTTCACCTTCTCCTTAATCTTCTTGCTGAGGGAGTAATACTCCTTACCCCGCCAGGCCCGCCACTTGTTGTAAAGCCGGTTCACATTGAGGAGCAATTCGTATCCCTTTGCCCCGGCCACGGCGACCCACTTGTTGTCAGTGGTGACGGAGTCAGAGCCGTCCCCGTGAACCACGAGATAATCCCCGGCAGGCGTCTCATGAAGGTATTCATCCATGATCTTGAGATTGCCGAAATTGATGGGCATGAAACGCTCGAGGATGTCATCGTGGTTTCCCCGCAGGTAAATCACCTCGGTCCCCTGCTTCTCAATCTTTTTCAACACGGTGCGCACAAACTTGGTGTGCTCCGGCAACCATTTGCCTCCACTCTTCAGCGCCCATCCATCTACGATGTCACCATTAAGAATCAGTTTCTGACAACGAGTTGCTTTGAGGAACTCGATCACTTCTTTTGCCTTGCTGTCCCGGGTGCCGAGATGCAGGTCGGAGATGAAGATCGTGTGATAGTCGTATTTTTTCATGAGTAGGCAGAATGAGCGGTGGGAACTTCGAGAAACTCAGAATCGAAGCCCGGGGCATCACCCTTGGACAAGTTCTTCAGTTGCTTCTCAAATCGCTTCACGACCTTCTTCCATCGCACCTTGCGAGCGGAAGAGCGAGCTTCAGCCCGCAAGTCAGTCAGGTCGGATTTCGCTGCGTCTACCACCGCCGCAACGAAGGCTTCCTCGTCATTAAACGGAACCGAGAAACCATTGTGACCTGAAATGACATGCTGACGGGCAGCGGCGTAGTCGTAGGCAACGACTGCCAGTCCACTCGCCATGCCTTCAAGCGTCACGTTGCCAAAAGTCTCCGTGATGCTGGGAAAAACAAAGAGGTCCGCCGAGGCGTAGTGTTCGGCCAGGTCGTCTCCTCGCTGAACGCCTGCATAAATAAACTCCGGATGCTCCCTCTTCATCTCCTTGAGAAGAGGTCCGTCTCCGACGAACACCCCCTGGAAATCAGGGATCCGCTTCTTCACCTCGACAAAGGATCTCACCACCACCGGAAGATTCTTCTCCGCGGCAATTCGTCCCACATAAAGACCGACCATGCTACCTTCGCGAACGCCCCAGGACTGCCGAAGCGCCAGGTTGCGTTTCTTCGGCGAAAAGAGCCGGGTATCCACGCCCTTCGGAAGCAACTCAAGGTTCTCAAATCCACGAGCATCAAGATCAGCAATCACATCGCGCGACGGAACAAAGGTGCAAGTCGAGCGATTGTGGAGGTGACGCAGGTATTTGAGCGTCGCTTTCTCCAACAGCGGCATCTGGTAGTGCGCCATGTACTGCTGGAAGTTAGTGTGAAACCCGGAAGCGGCAGGGATGCCCAGGGCACGCGCTGCAGAAATAGCGGAAGCTCCCAGGGGAGTCTCAGTGGCCACGTAGATCACATCCGGTCGATCCCTGCTCCAGCGAGACTGAAGCACCAGCTTCATCGGAAATCCGAACCGGACTTCCTTGTAACCCGGCAGTCCGAAGGACGGGACTCGCAGCCCCTCTTCTTCGCAAGCCAGGATGGCCGGCCGGATAACGTCCACTTCGTGTTCCCGTTCTCGTAATCCCTTAACGAGGCGCTCCAGCGTGGTAGCCACGCCGTTGGCCTGCGGAGAATAGGTGTCAGTGACAAAGGTGATCTTCATAGCGAACGACTTTGGTAAGGGGTTTGGGTAGAAACAAATGACGGTATTGCCATGCACTCATGATCCCACAGCCCCATCACAGGGCTTCATCGAAAATCGTTCCACGATCATTCCCTGAAGTGATGCAGATGAAAGCGACAGCTTCGTCACCTATACCTATTCAGCTGACTTAAAAGCCAAGCCCCCCAAAAGAAACGAGTCGCAGCCCGGGCACCTGCCAATGACCCGGACTGCGACTACCCCTCAACTCGGGATCGATCAGAAGCTGCTGATTACAAGGGAGAAGCAACTACCGACCGGATTCCCAAATTACTACCAATGATTCCGCCTGAGGCTCAATGAGTCGCGCCCCATCACAGCCTCAAAAGTGGATGTGTCTGTTTGTGTTAAAAAACCGTCACGAGTGCCAAAACACCCCAAAAGTGAGTCAGAAATAATCTGTCTGGTGTCGGAAGAATTGGGGCGGTTCATCAGTAATTCCTGAAAACAAGCGTCTCGCGTTAATCAAGAATACCAAATATTTTAAATGATGCAAATCAATTTTAAAAAAATGGTCAAGTTTGCGATGTTTTTACTAAATCTTTTTAAAATCTTTAGCCGAAATTCCCCTGCTTTCTTCACCGCGAACACAAAAAAGGCCTGCCCCCGTGCGGGAAGCAGGCCTATTTTTGAAATAGCTTTGTCTGCGCCGGGTTTACTTCATCGAAGCAAACCGGTCCGCGAGAAGCTCAGCTGAGGTCTTGTCCCCGACTTTCTCGCGGGACGAATCGATCCACTGCTGCTCCAACTGGTTTTTAGTCGGGCGGTCGGACTCGTAAAAGACACCGAACTTACCGGGATACTGAAGCGAGGCCAGCTCGTAGGCGGCGTTTCCGTCAGTCACATCGTGACGCAACTTGTCTTCCTCCGTATCGTCCCACTTCTTCTCCTCGATCACTTCGAACTCCCCTCCCTTTCTCGGGTTGGCGTTATCGAAGATACCGGGATAGAACACGACGCACTCAGACTGAACTTCGACGACGCTGAATCCGGGATGTTTAATCGCGCGCTCGAACATCTCCATCATGTGCTTTACCTGGGCAGCATGGGTGCGGCCAACGAAGGAAGCGCCGCCGTAGACGAGCTTCTTCATCGGGTTGATCGGCTGGTCAATCGCACCAGTGGGGTCCGTTTTTGATTTGAATCCTTTCGGGCTGGTCGGAGAAGTCTGCTTCTTGGTCAGTCCGTAAACGAAGTTATCCATCACCACGTAGGTAAGATTGATGTTCTTACGAGCCGCGTGATCGAGATGATTTCCGCCGATGGAGTAGCCGTCTCCGTCTCCTCCGAAAGCAAACACGTGCAGGTCGGGACGGGAAAGGCTCACGCCCGAAGCCAAAGGCAGAGCACGGCCATGGATGAAGTGCACCCCGTGGCCGTTCACAAAGTAGGGAAAACGCGATGAACAACCGATCCCGGCAATCGTGCAAATCTTCTCGTGAGGGATCTGGAGTTTCTCCAGCACTTTGAAGAAGGCAGCCAACACAGCGAAATCACCACATCCGGGACACCAGGTCGGGTGGTCCGCAGTGAGGTCCTTTTTCGTCAATTTCTTGGGTTCGTCAGTCGTGGAAGACATGGTTCGGGAGGGAGTTGGGGTTTAGGAAGGGTTTACGAGGGCCTCGATCTTTTCTACGATTTCGCGGACCTTATAGGTCAATCCATCAGTCTTACAGATCGATGTGATCTTCGGATCGCAGTAGCGGGAGCGAAGCAGGGTCGCCAGTTGGCCACTGCCATAGAGGCCTTCGTCGTTCATTTCGACCACCACAACATGCTTGTAGTTCGCGAAGATCTCTTCAAAACCGTTGGGCAGCGGATTGAGGTGGCGCAGGTGAATCGTGCCCACACTGATACCACGATCCTTGATTCGGCTTACAGACTCACGAACCGGGCCCCAGGTTGAGCCCCAGCCTACGAGGAGAACATCGCCGGATTCGTCACCGTAGATCTCCGGGAGGCTGAGCTTGCCTGCCAGGGTCTTCAGCTTGTTGCGACGACGATCCATCATGCGCTGGTGCATGACCGGGTTGCCGCTGGGGTGCCCCCACTCATCGTGCTCAAGACCGGTCACCACCGGATACTTGCCGCCAGCCATGGATGAACCGGGAGGCGCATGCTTCGTGAGGCCGTCGAGAGGATAAGGTTTGAAATCTTCATCCCGGGTCTCGAGATCGATCTCGGGCTCCTCCATCTTGGAGAGGTCGGGCTCGGAAAAGGCTTCAATCCGGGTGGCCAGGGCCTGGTCGGTCAGAACAATCACCGGGCAGCTGTATTCCTTGGCGAGTTCACAGGCCTCAACGGCTGTGTAGAAGCAGTCTTCGACGTTCTTAGGTGCGATGACGATACGGGGAGAGTCACCGTGGCTCCCGTAGATCGCCTGCATCAGGTCAGACTGCTCAACGCTGGTGGGCAGTCCCGTACTCGGTCCGCCACGCTGAACGTTAATCACCACCAGCGGAATCTCCGCCATACAGGCGTAGCCGAGAGCCTCCATCTTGAGAGAGAGACCAGGACCGGAACTACCGGTGATCGCCACATGCCCCGAGTAGGCAAAGCCGATGGCCATTGCCACGGCAGCCAGCTCATCTTCGCACTGAACAAAAAGACCTCCGTATTTGGGCAGCTCACTGCGAAGCTGCTCCATGATGGTCGACCACGGGGTAATGGGATAGCCAGCCCCGTAGCGGACGCCACCGGCAATCAGACCAAGAGTAATGGCCGTGTTGCCGTCAGTCGTGATCTTGTCTCCGGTTTTATCGAGTCCCTCCTTGAGGTCAAACTGATGACCGATGATATCACCGATCGGGTAAGCAAATCCGGCGTCGAAAGCCAGCATTGCGTTGCGAAGCACGCTCTCCCCCTTACGGCCGAGCTGCTTCTCGATTAGAGACACGAGCTTTTCCTTCTTCAGTTGGAAGAGCTGAGTAACCAGGCCAAGAACAAAGATGTTCTTACCACGGTCACGGGCGCTGCCACCGATCGCTTCGACCGTGGTGCTGGTAATTGGAATTCCAACGTGAACGATACCGCGTTCGCCTTGCTTCACTTCCTCGACATGATCACTGTCATAGATGCAGATGCCACCGTCTCTGAGAGAAGCGATGTGGTTGTCGTAGCTGTGCTGATAGAAAGCGACGAGGAAATCTGACTCATCACCGGCCGAAAGCACTTCTCCCGATCCCAGGTGCACCTGGAAAATGGAAGGACCACCGGAAATCGTCGACGGAATTGTCATGTAAGTCATGACTTCCCTCGCACTTCGTCCGGCCAGTTTGGCCAGGAAAGCGCCAATGGTTTGGATGCCGTCTTGAGAATTACCCGCGAAGCGGATAACGGCGTTTTGAAGTTCAGTGATCCCTTCCGCAGAACCGGAAGGGCCATCGCTTGTTTCGGGTGAATCCGAAGTCGCGGACACGCTCATTTTAGTGGGGCAAATTCGCTGAGAGGAGGTTTCAGGCAGTAAAACAGTCCGCCCCCGGATTGCAAAGAAAATGTCGCACGAAATCCCTGTAATTGCGGGATTTTTACTTAGCCGGATACACCAAGTTCGGCATCGGAGACACGGCGGACGAATTGCTGTCCGAATCACGGCGTGTCATCAGCTCCGGTTCCTCGTCCGGAACCGCGTTGATCGGGTTACCACCCGGGTCAACAAGGAGGACGGAAACGAAAATCAGGAGAGCCCGCTTGTTCCGCTCACTCGAATTGGAGCGGAACGCTCTTCCGAGGACGGGCAGGTCACCGACGACCGGAACCTTGTCATTGGTTCCTTGAACGCCTTCACCGTGAAATCCACCGATCGCGATGGTTTGACCGTCCCAAACGGTGACGTTGGTCGTCTCACGGACGGTATCAAACACCGGCATGAGAATCTCGTTGGCGGTCACAACAGAGGCCTGACCGTTGATCTGGAGACGGTTGTTCAGGATCGGAGTGCCGTAATTGATGAATCCGACGAAATCGCTGAAATCGGCAGTCACATTCAGGTTCACCGTGAGGTTGTCGGACGAAACAGCCGGCTCCACTTCGATGACTTTGCCCAGCTTCCGGGTTTCGAACGCGGTCGGCTGCGCCGGAACGGCGGGGAACACTGGACTGTCAAAGCTGATACGGGTATTACCAACCTGCACAGAACCCAGATCGTTCGGGAGCTCGGGCGGATCGTATTCGGTGGGATAGATAAATTCGCGAACCTGCTCGATTGCAGCAATCTGGCCGGGCTTCACGAAAACGTGCGAATCGCACATCATGTCAGATCCCTTGCTCTGGGCGAGCGCCCGGATCACCATCTGGAACTGAGGATCGGTAAAAACACCCGCTACAGAAAAGACCCCCGGATACTTGGATGATCCAGCAGAAGGACTATCCCGATTGATGACATCTTCAATCGTCTGGGTTGCGGAAACATCAGCCATCCGCAAACCACTGGTGACCGGATTCATTCCAACCGGCACACCTGTGCCTGGATAGACAAACGGATAATCGGCAGCCTGGGTTGGCGTTCGAGTGGCTCCGTCCGTTCCCCCGCCAAAGAAAGTCCCCGGGCTCGACCCGAAATTCGCGGCTCCCAGCAGCCAGTCCAGACCGAGTGCGTTGAGGTTCTCCTGATTGATGGAAACCATCTTCACGTTCACCTTCACCATCTTGCTGCCACTGTCCTTGGAGATCTGGATCAGGTTCTCCACCGTCGCATGCTGGTCAATATTGTTGGTCACCACGAGCGTGCTCGTCGTCGGGATGTAGTTGGCAGAAGCACCGGGCGGGAAAACCACACCGGACTGTTCGAGGAATTCCTGGGCAGTGATCCGCTTGAGGGTCAGGCCGCTCGTTCCTGCCGCCGGAGGCGTCGCAAACGGATCATTAATCGCATCAGCAGCCCCGGCTCCCTGGTTCCCTGATGAAATGAAGCCGGGAGGCACCGGGTAACGGCGGGTGATCATGCCCGCATCGAACGCCACGGAATTCGGAACCACGAAGACTGCATACTCGTCGATACGATACTTCATGCCGACCAACTGAGTCACATACTTCAGGGCCGCCTCCATCGGGACACTCGTAAGGCGCACCGACACGGGCAGTTGCGAAGGATCCTGTCCGTCAATCGATCCGCTCGGATCCACCACAATACTGACACCTTTGCGGGCCGGATCCGCTTCCAGGACATCGAGTTCCTGTGACTTGGCGACAAGGAAATCAATCACATCGACGAGTCGGGCATCACGAAACTCCAGGCTTGGTATGATGATGTTCTTCAGCTTTTGCTCGATAATGACATTGCCGGAGTTGGCAATCTCCGTGGTTGAGCCAGTATCGATACTGTCTCCCAAATCCATTTTCACAATGGGAGTCTCCCATCCCGCAGCTACCTCCGCGAGTGCCTTGGCCCGGGTGTGATCGTAGGCGGCATCGTAATAATTCATGCGATGACGCTCGACTTCTTCCTGTCCGCGTCGTGCCGCCTCGTTGTAGGGATCGATATTGAGCACCTGGTTGTAGGTGTAATCGGCCCGGTCATAATCGCCGAGCTCCATGTAACCCTTTGCAAGGATGAGCTTCGCCTGAACCTCTTCGATATTGCGGAGATGGTTAGGAGTCATCGCCTGATTGAACCGACCGTCGCGAGTGCGGAGTTCTTCGAGCGTCATCTTGAGATTCGGGTCGATCAACGAATCCGGAATGAATCCGTCCTGTGCCGTCGCCAAGACGTCTTCCAGGGTCTGAACGGCTTCCGCCCACTTTGCTTCCTCAATCAAGACGTCCGTGAACGCGAGGGAAGCCGTCTGGAACTGCTTGAAGAAGATGCGTCGCTGATCCTCAACTGCCGGGACATTCGGCATGGCTTTGAACGCCCCCTTGAAGTTGTCCATGGCTTCGCCATAGGACTGATCAGACATGGCTGAAGCCCCGGCCGTAAAAAGGGTCTGAGCTGCCTTAACCTGTGACTGCCTCTTCTGAGCCTCGCGAGCCGCCACGGAAGCGATGTCACTTTGAGAAAGGGCAATGTCAACAAACCCCAATAATCCCGTGAGCAGCACAGCTGTAAACGCCGCCCCAGTCTTCAGAAACCGCGCTTGGAGCGGTTGATTATGTAGGAAAGTAGCCAAAAAGGAGGAACCTCAATTGTCGTTAAACCCGGAGCTTGAGACATTAGCAGCAGACCGACCGGGTTCGCAAGCGGGTAATTCCTCGCCAATTTGACGCCGAAAAGCGAGAAAAAGTCACTTTTTTCCCCGATTTTACGGCGTTTTTCAGCCTTCCATCAGTCCCTGGAGCCCGGAACCAATTTCAGAGTCAGTTCCTCTTCGCCCCGTTTGATGACGATTTCAGTCTCTTCTCCCACCTTGAGGCCGGCCATAGCATCGGTGTAGTCATAGATATTGAGGATGTTTTTGCCGGCCAGACCGACGATCACATCGCCGCCTTTCACCCCGGCTTTTCCAGCGGGACCATTTTCGGCAACCCCGCTGAGTTTTACCCCCTTGATTTCCCCCTGGCTGTAATCCGGAATCGTCCCCAGGTAGACCCGGAATCCCCGGGCACCTCGATTCTTCGGTGGGTCTACTTTGACATACTGCGGGGCATTCGAATCGATTGCCAAACCGCGCGCAATCAGTCCCATCAGCTTGGCGATATCAGTGGCTCCAGTGTAGTTCACCTTATCCACCGTATCCCTTGGGGTGTGATAGTCCTCGTGAGCACCAGTGAAGGCACTTAATATCGGCACCTTTCTGAGGTAGAAGTTCGTGGCATCGGTGGGCAGATACGTGTCGGGCTGGATGGTTATCGGAAGGCCAATGGGAGCGTTGCGCCGCTCAATAGCCCCGTCCCAGTATTCACTGGACCCCGTTCCCTGGATCACCAACTTGTCAGAGAGGCGACCGATCATGTCCATATTGAGATACGAAGAGATCAGGAAGTTCAGCGAAGCGTTTTCATCGCCCATCACGTTCTTAGCGAGGTCACGAACGAAATGTGATGACCCCAGAAGCCCGAGTTCTTCACCTGACCAGGCGCCGAAGACAACATCTCTCGTCAGGTCAAGCTTGCCTTGTTCACGCTGGTCCGCGAGAAACTCTGCAATCTCCATCAGACCTGCCACGCCCGAGGCATTGTCGTCCGCCCCGAAGTGAATCAAATTACGTTCGTTTTCCGTAGCCAGTGAGCCGGGACCGGCCTTAGCACCAAGGTGATCAATATGGGCCCCGATCACTACGGCTGGATTCGGATGCGGCCCGGTTTGCCCTGAAGAGAGAATACCCAGGACATTGCGCCCCGTGCGTTTCTCCTGGTCGACATCAATAGACACGTTCATCCGCGTATCCGGAATATCGAAGCCCTGCAACATTTCCCCGGAATCGAGCGATGCCTGGATCTCTTTCAAATCCTTGCCCGCAACAGCGACCAGTTTTTCCGCCATTTCCGTCGTGATACTGATTGCTGGAATTCCCGAATCTGCCAGTGACGCATCAAACTGCATCGGAACTAACTCTTCATTAACTTCTGTGTTAGGGCCCGTTACGAAAATGATTCCAGCCGCAAACTTTCTCCTCGCCAGCGTCGCTTTATGACGAAGTCGCGAATAACGCTGCATTTCTTCCCTTTGCTTCTTTGGTATATCTTCGGGGACGTAGCGAAGCACCATGACCCACTTGCCTTTGACATCGAGATGGAAATAGCTCGAATAGGACTCGCTCCCCTTGCCGTCAGGGATTTCAAGGCCATAGCCAGCAAAGGTAATTCCTGACTCCTTAACGTCTCCATTCTTTGAAAAGGAAACTGGTCGCCAGTCCTGGTCAACGAGAGGAGTTGATTCGGCATCGCCTGTTTTCAAAGTCATCGCGTTGTCCTCACCAACCGCAACGCCTGCAGTAAACTCGAATGACTGGAAATAGGTTCCGTCATCTCCTCCTGGTTCAAGCCCGAGTCTGTCGAAGAGATCAGCAACATACTGAGTTGCTTTGATCTCACCCTCAGTCCCCGTCAGGCGGCCTTGCATCTCTTCCGATGCGAGATAGCCGATGTGCTGACGCATGTCATCCTCGGAAATGGCGGCGACCGTATCCACGCCGGGAGACTTGGCCTGTTTTTCGGCGGTGCTTGTCAACTCTGTCGCCGTTGGGCTCCCGCTGAGAAGCTCCAGAGCTTTCTCGTGATTCCAATCGGCGAGAAAGATCTGGGACTGTTTCGATGGAGTACGATTGGAGGTCCATGAAAGGCGCTTCCCGTCCGGAGAGAAAACCGGAAGCCCGTCGAAGCCGACTGTATCGGTTACTCTCACCGGCTCTCTCTCCCCTCCAGCATCAACCAGGTAGAGTTCGAAATTATCGAAGCCATGTTTGTTGGTGGCAAAGATCAAATACTCTCCACTCGGGTGGAAATACGGAGCCCAGGACATCGCTCCAATCCGAGTCAACTGGGTCTGCTCCGTCCCGTCGATGTTCATCGTAAAGATCTCCGCCGTGAGTCCCTTGCGGTCGAAACGGCGCCAGCAAATCTTCTTGCCGTCAGCGCTGAAAAAAGGTCCTCCGTCGTACCCGTCCACTTCGGTCAGTCGCTTCACGTTGGAGCCGTCGGCATCAGCCACGTAAATCTCCATCGCAAACTTCTTATCGAGCTTGAAGTACTTCTGGTCCTCCTCGCTCATCGAGCCATCGTAGGCCTGGCGGTTGGAAGCGAAAACAATCATCGAGCCATCAGGGGAATACGCCCCCTCGGCATCATATCCCTTGGTATTGGTCAGATTCCGGTATTCACCAGACTCCGTATTGAAGGAATACAGCTCGAAGTGCTCATCATAGTCCCACGAATATTTGCGAGCCTTTCCGGATTCACGCTCTTCGTACTCGGCTTTCTGAAGAGCCTCTGACTGCGGGTCATCATGAGTCGATGCGAACAGCACCTGCCTGTTGTCAGGATGGATCCATGCGCATGTCGTCTTACCCAGCCCAGGGGAGATCCGTTCAATATCCCCCAACTCAAGATCCATCAGGTAAATCTGATAGAATGGATTCCCCTCTTCTCGTTCACTTTGAAAGACCATCTTTGATCCATCTGCAGAGAAATACCCTTCGCCTGCTCGACGCCCCTCAAAAGTTAGCTGGCGGGTGCCTGACAACAGCACCGTCTCATTGCCTGAAACTTCCTCCAGGCATTCAGCTACACCAGCCGCAGCAACTAATGCCACTGCCAAAAGCCGGCAGGATTGAGTGACAGACCTAACCCTGCTGAAGGGGGAAACACAGTTGGAGGAGATCATAGGAGCAAACATTGAATCCAAGATTTTGACGGGTCAACGAGGTTACGATCCGCGATGGTGGTAGATTGCGAATTCAATGAGATTGTTCAATGATTCTTCCGGAACATGATTACCCGCTTTGCGCCAAGCCCAACCGGACACCTGCACAAGGGACACGCGTGGTCTGCCCAGACAGCCTACGAGAAGGCGCTGAACGAAAACGGGAGGTTCCTGTTGCGCATCGAAGACATCGACTTCAACCGCTGCAGTCGAGGGAACACTGCCCAAATCCTGGAGGACCTGGCGTGGCTTGGCATCGAATGGGAGGAGCCGGTTAGAATCCAGAGTGAACATCTGGCTGACTACGCCGCGGCGGCGCAGTCGCTGCAGGATCGAGGCCTCCTTTACCCCTGCTTCTGCACTCGCAAAGACATCCAGAGGGAAATCGAAGCGGCTGGTCATGCTCCCCACGGCAGCGAGGGCCCTCTTTACCCCGGCACATGCCGAAGACTGTCTGAAGATGAAAGACAGGCACGCGTCGCCTCCGGTGAACCTTATGCCCTTCGCCTCGATCTATCCAAGGCACTCGAAATTATTGGCACTCGCCTCACCTGGCAGGATTCCATCCATGGAGAACAGATCGCCCGGCCCGAGGAGCTCGGCGACGCTGTCATTGTCCGCAAAGACATCGGCACGAGTTATCACCTGGCCGTCGTCGTCGACGACGGCCTCCAGGGAGTTACCGACATCGTAAGAGGCGTCGACCTTTTCGAATCGACCCACCTCCACCGCGTCTTGCAACAGCTCCTCGATCTTCCCGCCCCGGTCTACCACCACCATGAACTCCTCACAGATGATGAAGGCAACCGACTCGCTAAGCGGGACAAATCCATCACCTTGAAGAGTCTAAAAGAATCCGGCGTGTCGGCAGCCGAACTGAAAAAAGAGCTCGGCTTCGGCGTTTGAATGAGAGAAAAAAGGAGATCCCATGAGCGATCCCGGAGACTTTCACAAAATCGCCAGTTCCGCTGAAGTGGGCGAAGGCGACTCGCGCCCCTTCAAGCTGGATGGTCATCGCATTGCCCTGGTGCGGCACGAAGGAAAAATCTATGCGATCGAAGATCGCTGTCCCCACGCCGACGCCACTCTCGCTTTCGGCATGGTCGGAAACGGAGCCATCGCCTGCCCCTGGCACTTTGCTGAGTTCCGTTTGGAAACCGGAGAAGTCCTCAGCGGTCCTGCCTGCGAGAACATTCAAACCTACGAGGTTCGCGAATCGGACGGCGCCATCGAGGTCCGGTTGAGCGAGACTTCGACCGACGCCCCATAAAATCCACCCATCTGAACAAATCCCCCTTGACTGGGGCTCCCATCGCTGGCACCTTCCGCGTCCCGGATTTCGCCAGAAATTACGGGAATTTATTCGACACGGTTAGGTGGCTGAGTGGTCGAAAGCGCTTCTTTGCTAAAGAAGTGAGCCCGAAAGGGTTCCGTGGGTTCGAATCCCACCCTGACCGCCATTAAAGGCTCGAGTTTCCAGCGCAGCGGAGACTCGGGCCTTTAATATTTTGCGGTATCGGATTCGAAGCGCAGTTTGACTCGCAGCGAGCCCCTGCGAGCGAAGAGATCTGCCTAAGCAAAGCGACGCAGATAATCCCACCCTGACCGCCATTAAAGGCTCGAGTTTCCAGCGCAGCGGAGACTCGGGCCTTTAATATTTTGCGGTATCGGATTCGAAGCGCAGTTTGACTCGCAGCGAGCCCCTGCGAGCGAAGAGATCTGCCTAAGCAAAGCGACGCAGATAATCCCACCCTGACCGCCATTAAAGGCTCGAGTTTCCAGCGCAGCGGAGACTCGGGCCTTTAATATTTTGCGGTATCGGATTCGAAGCGCAGTTTGACTCGGAGCGAGCCCCTGCGAGCGAAGAGATCTGCCTAAGCAAAGCGTCGCAGATAATCCCACCCTGACCGCCATTAAAGGCTCGAGTTTCCAGCGCAGCGGAGACTCGGGCCTTTAATATTTTGCGGTATCGGATTCGAAGCGGATGGTAGCCGGCCTTACAGGCTGACCCGCAGCGATCCAGCCTATTCGAGCCCACCTTCCTCGTCCTCGACCTCAGGCACGTAGCCCATTACTTCGCGCAACTCCTCCTCTTCCGCCGCCAGTTCGGCATCGAGTTCTGCCTCCGAAGTGGTCCCCATCAGGTAACCCTTGTTCCTCTTCGGCTTCAGTTGATCGAGTTTCACCACCAAGACTTCGGGAGGAAGCGGGATCACTTCAGAGTCCTTCACTCCGGTGAGAACAGAGAAGTCCATCTGGCGAACCCAGGATCGAAGGTTGCGCTTGGGTTGTTCCTTCAGGACAAACTCGACCACAAACCGCTCTGCCACCATCATGTTGGCCACAATCAGTCCGTCCTCGTAGGTTTTTGTAATCGTCGGCCAGGACTGAATCCTCATTTTTTCGATTCGGTCATCTCCCGAGGGCGTTTCCGTTGAGAAATCGCGAAACTGGCTGAGTGGCTCCGGATGCTTTCCGGTATCGGTCACGAGAATTCGAGTCCACATCGGAGGTGCCGGCAACGGCTTCGGCTGCCCTTCGACCACGGGTGGATCTTTTCGCTTATACTCGCGAACGGCCTTGCTTTCCAGCCATGACCCCAGTCCCATTTCGCCGGTCGACTTCAACATCACCCATTCGTCAAGGTTACCCGGCAAAGCTTCCCACAACACCTGAGGTGCCACCGGTTTCATTCCCTCCTCTGCGTTCTCGTCTTGAGCCGAAGCGGTCGAAATAGCAAAACTAACAGCGAGGCAAAAAAGCCAAAAAAATTCTCTCATTCGTCCAGATATCGAAAGTAAACGACGCGGTATTTAATCACCGGCTGCGGCGGATTGTAAGCATCTTCGAGAGAACTTTGATGCCATGCGACCCTTCCCAGGGCCCGGGTGACAAACCGGTCCATTTCCACCTTCTGGGGTCCGTCAAAAACAGGATAGGTCCCTCCGCGATCCAGTTGGAGGCGGTTTGAATTGCCCGCCTTGAACAAGGGGGGCGATCCAGGGAGGCCAAACAAGGTATCTGTTACATTACCATCAAAGGGAATCTCAGCTCGCTGTCGCGCGATCCGATCCCATTCGCCCGAAGCATTGACATGAGCGTTTCCGGGAACGCCATCATTGCCCGGCCAGATATATCGCTCAATAATGGCGTGGAAGCGTTTTTCGGCGAGGACTCTGTCGCCGTCTTCAAACTCTCCCCAATCGTCATGACCGGGAATCTTCTGCACGACCTGGGCAACGCCCCACAAACCAAACGTGTTCGAGTTCGTAGTCAAACTGCCCATCATATTCCGTAGCAACTCCTCATTCTGGAACTGCGTCGCGTCTGAGTCGCTCCTGAGGTATCCGGGAACCTCTGCCAACTGCCCCACGTAAAGGAACGGATTTTTCTCCTGGTAGTCAGTGATGGCATCCACAAACTGATTCACCTCTTCGTTCGTCCTCAAGTGTTTGAATACCGCTTCCAGGGGGCGCTTACGCTCGGGCGGGGTAAAGTAGGGACTGTTGTCAGGATAAACCTTGGAGTTGAGGTTTACCTGCCCGGCCGTGCTGTTCATAAATGACACTGTGGAAAACTCGTCGGGAAGAGTTGAGTTAATTCTCCACTGATCGTGTTGCATCGGATAAGTGGCCCCTAACAGGTCGAGCAACAGGTAATCGGGTGGCCCATCCTCATTCGATTCACCTCCCCCGAGATCGAGCGTTCGCCATGGCGTAGGGGGTTCCGGGGAAGCGGCATCGGGATTGCCCTGGATACCGGTGTGAAGCATCGACCAGTATCCCTTTGAGGTGATACGACTCCTTGAATTGTACTCATCAGGCCGGTTCAAGCTAAACGCCCTGGATCCACCCTCCAGAGACTTTACCCGCCCCGGTCCGCGCTGAAAATATCGCAACTTGCTCTTCTCGGTAGAATCGTCCTCGGGTTCAAGCGGATTGCCGCCAACTTCGTTGGGATAGCCCGGCGTTCCTTCCTCTTCGTCATCCCGAACCCAGGCGTCTTTGTACCAGCTCAGCCTCGGATCGGATATCTGCCATGAGACCGTCTGGGGCCCGCTAGAAAAACGGGTATCCAGTTCAAACTGTGCCTCGAGCACATGCTCTGGTTCGTTAGTTTCCCCGAGCGGAATCATCTGAACGGTTCGTTTCGCATCGTTCAGGATTCCCATTCCCAGCCTCCACTTCACATCGAACTTCAATACCCCGGTTTCGGAATCAATCAGCAGCACTTGGTCTTCCGCATAGCGGCCACCGTTCTCATTTCTCTCGTTGTCCCGTGTGTGAGGAAGAAACCCTTTGAACTTGCCCAGGAAGCGCCACGGGCTGGTGACAACCTTGCGCTCCCTACCTTTGTTCTTTCCCGTTCCATACCGGGATGAATTCCGACTTACCAGGCGGATATTCCTGTTAGGGCTGATTCGCATGGCGCCCAGGCTCAACTTGTCCGTTGTGTAAGTAGGCCTCCCATTCTTGTTAAGGATCGGGTTTCCATCTCCATCCAATCGCTTTCGAGTGAAGTTGAAGTTCCAATCCTGATCGTTCCGCCGATTCGGCCGAGCTATGGCGTCGGGGTTCGCCGGCCCCAACTCATAAAACTCCGGCATGCCCTCAGGAACGATCCCGGTAGGCTCAATCTTCAGGTAATCGACCTTGGCCGGGAAATACTTGAGGAAAACTTCCGGTCCTAAGTCCGGCATGTAGTATTCGACCTTGTAGCGGAAGCGGACCTTCTTCTTTCCAGAGTTGCTGTCATTCACCACTTGGAATGTCATCAACACCTCGGTAATGAAGGGACCAGGGTACTGGGGCAGCATCGGGACAATCTCGTCATCCTCGGTGTTGTCGACCTCTTCACTGGTGTTCGAATCATTGTTCAGCTTGATCGGCCAATAGTGCCGCTCAGGACGCCACCAGGTCCTCACGCCGTTGGGAGGAGAGTAGATGGTCGATGAAGTTCTCCAGGCATAGTCATGGCTGAAGCTCCCACCGGTATTCCGGTTGGAATTGGACATGGTCGTCGTCGCCATGCGGGCCATCAAGAGCATCGAGAGGGCCATCTGGTAGCATTCCCGCTCTCCGTATTTGTCGACAAAGCTGGCGCCATACCCGGGCCACTTGCGCGACATGTATCGCTTCAGCATTTCGAACTGGGCACGGTTGACGACATTTCCTGCGAGTTCCCACCTGCCGTCCTCATTCTTGACACTGTTGGTGAAACCCATGCTTCCCATCAGCGTGTTCAAATGCAGCACACCGCTGATGTCGAAATCGGGTTCAGGCACTTCAGGGCCGTTGTAAACGAACGGCATTTGATACATTGGACCGGCTTCCAGCGAGAGTGGAATGTTAGTGGTAAACAATCTCGGTTTTCCAAACGCATTAAATTCCGGGCTGCGACTGTAGAATGTCAGGTTGTAGCGCTGCCCGGTAAACCACTCACGTTTCTGGTTATCAGGGAGATCAACGAACTGAAGGATTGATTCGGGATAGCGGGCAAATCCTCTCAGCCAGGCATGGGCCAGCAGCGCATCGGCATCAAGGATGCTGGGGTCATTGAAGAGGACGTCGAGGTTGACTGACCTCGGTCGGCCGAGAGCCCATTCACGGTCTTGACTGTTTTTGTTGAACTCAACATCGCCAGCTCCTGAAGTGAACAGCGGTGTCATCATACCCATGTCATACTGCTCCCAAAATCCCTGTGGATCTTCGTCTCTCCTCGATGGTTTGCCGAGAGCTACGTTAAAGTTGATCTTGGAACTCTCATCATCCATCCAAAAGGCATAGCGACCTGAGATCTGGTTATCCTCTGCCGCTGCTTTGTCGGGTTGCTCGAGAACCGGAACCCACTTCACCCGCATCGGCGGAGCGTCCCCCTTTAGATCAGGTCGACCGTCACTGCTGACAGCTGTGGCGATGGGAGGATCGGTTCGCCCAGGAAGTGGCTCATTCAAGTCGACGGAATAGACATCCGGATCACCCGTCTCATCGGGAGAACGATCGGCAGCACCGGTGTGCAGAGGCACGATTTTTTCGTCTCCGTTCTCATCAACCACCATGAGTCTCCCCGGATTGGTGATCCAGACTTCGCCCGGGGCGACTTCCGCACTTTCGCTGATCAAGGCAGGGTCCGGAATATTGGCTCTCAGCAGTTCGATACTGTGGCTCACCGCACCTTGCGCGACCATCTTGGCCCGCTGCGTGTTGGCAAAGGCATGGGAGGCGCGTTGTTCAACACGCATCGTCGCATAGAAAGCGATCACCATCGCCGTCAACAGGGCGACAAAAATCAATGTCAGGATCAATGCAGCCCCCTTCTGGCGATTGGGCCCGAGGAATCGATCGATCAGCAAAAAGCCGGATCGATTTCGCTCAGTCGCCTTTCGATGCCGCAATTTCAAACCTATGATCCTCCCAGCAGTTTAACTCGTGTCGAGAATGTCCTTGATCGAAGGATTCCATTTTCCTTCAGCGCATCCTGAAAAGTCTTCACCGACGCATCCAAATCGAGTGCTCCACTCGAGGTCAGAACGGTCTCCATTGGCGGAATCTCATATCCTTGTATCGACACATCGTCATCGAGAGTCACAATCGTAATTTCAACTTCCGCCGGCAACCGGTTGGCTTTCATCGTGTATCTCGTTTCCTTGAGAAATACGGTCGTGGAGCCATCCTCAAACGGTTCGACATTTGCCTGGTTGAAATAGGCAGCCGAGTTGTATATCATTTCGCTCTTCGGATGATTCTCCACATTCGAAAGCCAGGGAACCGGGTTCCCGAGAATGTCATAACATTGAACCCAGAACGCGAGGACACCGTCGGCTGCAGTCGATACGATGGCATCCTCATTGTAAGCGTCTTCTTCGTTAAATGCCTCAGCGTCCCACTGATCGAGAAACCAGTTTGGCTCAACCGGAGACGTCCTCATATGCAGACTCTCCTTCTTAAGATCCTCGATATTCTCTGAATTTCCTACGGCCGGGAAATACGGATTCTCCTTCTGGTCATCCACAAAGGGTTTCACGAAGATTCGCTTGAGACGAAATAACTGTCGCTCCTCTTCGCGGAACAGGTAATAGCCCACGCACCTGAGATCTCCATATCGCCCCAGCGGAGCCATCCAGAGAATCACCGGTGAATCCTCAACCACTGAAGGGGCGCCCACTTCCTCCAGCATCGTTCCGGGAACGACGGCAAACTGCATTCGGGTATCCACCACCGCAGGAGTCAATTCACGGGTCAGCAGCTCCAGCGCTCCCCTGGCCCGCTGATAGGTAAGCACCTTTCGCTCTGATTCGACCCAGGTTCTTGAAACCGGCTCAACAGCTCCAACCAGGATCACCATCAGTCCCGCAAAGATGACAAAAGCCACCATCAATTCGATCAGGGACAAGCCGGCATCCGTCCGCCTGGATTTCGGCAAGACCATCCCCGCGCTATCTTTGCAGGCAACACATTGAGACCGAACCATCGTTAAAACTCAATCTTGGGTTTAAATCCCGGTTCAATCAGCTGCCAATCCGGTCCTGTAAGCGCGTTGATATAGTAGGAAATGCGGACCTTCGGCTCCGCATCGATAGAAGAACCATCGTCACGAAGCGGCCAGAATATTTTCATCTCCGCAGCCTTCAAATCCGAAATATTCTCCGGAGCATGTGCCCCTTCGATTTCGCTGATATTGAGTTCGAGGCGAAAGAAAGCTCGATCCAACAGGGGGTCTTCCACCTGCTCGATATCCTTGATATAGCGCCCGCGCTGATCATAGAAAAGAGGACTGACGGACGGAACGCCTACCTCGAGAGGCTGCCCCTCCATGCGGTCGTGCGCGTCCTCCATGATAGTACCAATGGCGGTGCGATCAGCACTGTCCCGGCTCATTTCCATGGCCTGCGGAAGCATCCCGATAATGGCAAGCAATGCCACCGCGGCAATCGCCATCGAGAAGGTCACTTCGACGAGGGAGAAAGCAGAAATTCGGGGGAAATTTTTGCCAGCATTCATGGCCGGTAAATCCGGTAACGTCCTGTCAGGGTATCGAGATTGATTTGAGACCAGTTATAGGTTTGATCGCCTCCAGTTGACTCCCCCGGCTGGATTACCAGGGTGAGGTTTCGCATCTCGGCACCCGGAGCTTCGACTCTTCCGGAAGGGTTAAACTGAAAAAACTTCACCTCGACCGGCTGGCCATCGATCCCCTTGGTTGTAAAAGTGTTCTCGTCCAGATCGAGTATGTAGTCTCCTCTCACGGATGAAGCATCCTCTGCTGCGTAGGAGGCACCCCGGACGAAATCGGGCAGGGTCCGGGGAAAGGAAAGGTCTCCTGTGAGACCGGTCCACTCGCTCATCTGCTCAAACTGGCGGCGTTTGCGATTCCACTCCCAGGCGCTGTATTCTCGATACGCCTCGTTACCATCGGGAACGACAATTCCAACTCTCACTGCTGTGTGACGGGCAATGGCTTCACTTCGGCAGAAATTCACGAAGTCCGCAAAGTTTCGTGTCGACGTGTTGAGCCCGGTTGAAGTCAAAACGTAAAGAGCACCCCCTGAAAGCCCCATGAGTAAGGCGATGACCGTCAATACGGTAAGCATCTCCATCAACGTAAATCCCCCGGACCGGACTGTCCGGAATCGCTTTGTTTCCTGGTGGCAAAACCTGCGATCCATCCGTGCTTCAACTCTGACGAAGCGAGGATAGAGGAGTCAGCGATGCATTTACAATGTAAATATCACACAAAGCGGTGTGAAATACCCGCAATTGATACGCAAATCGGGCGATCCTGTATCGAATTAAGCTAGAATCTCAAATAAGGGGACTTACTACCCTTTTCCCTTGGGGGCTTCTTTTTCACCCTCTTTGGGGGCTTCTTTAGAAGCCTCTTCAGCAGGAGGTGGCGGCGGTGTGAATCTCACGCCTTTTCCTTCGAAGGCCTTGGTCTGCAGTTCCTTGAGTTGCTCACCGTTCTTTCCACACACGACAGAAAAATGATGGATCGTTCCCTTGAAAGGCGTGGACTGTGGCCACCCCTTGTTAGGTGGCTTCTGAGAATGTAAATCTCCGAGAAACAGCTTCTGATTGTCGAGGATCTCCAAGCCTTTTTTCCTGGTCTTCAGGCTCAACACTTTCTGCTGTTCCAAGCCCAAACCGCTAACCCTCACCTTGCGATCCGATCCAACAGTGATCACAAAATGACCACGGCTTCCCTCTTCCATCTTGCCCAGAGTGAAGGCCTCGACTTTGGCCCCGTTGGGTGCCCAGGCAAACGTGATTTCACCCTTCTTCAGGTAGACCCCGAAACCGCCGGCGCCACCCTTCATTTCTGCAATGATCCCATCAGTAGTCTCCGGAGTAAGATCCCCCCTGATTCTCATGAAAGGCTGACTGGCGGCGACGCCTGAGACCATCACCTTCCCGCCTGAGCCATCGAAAGCATATCCCTTTCCTGATTCAGAAGCTCCCCCTTCAAGGGTTCTCGTGACGTCTGCCTCGCCGGGCCCTACCACATAGGCCCTGTGTGGTAGTTCATCCGTCAGGATCCACTCGCGGTCAGCCAGAGGTGGCAAGGCCGCCAGTTCTGCAGATTTTTGCCCGAGAGCCCCGCTTTCACCGTCCGGTTTCTCCGGCGTATCGAGCCCCTCGGTGAGTTCACTCATCACGACCAGCTCCCCGGCAGCCAGCTTCACCAGCCACTCCGGTGCCCCTTCCCACAAGTTTCCCTTTCCAAAGAGGTCCTGGTAGATTTTCACGAGGCCCTGCAGCTCATTCTGACGATCCTGATTCTTCAGTTTGGCCAGCATCTCAGCCGAACGACGCAGGGATGTCCTCGTCAACTCGGTGGGCCCTCCGAAATTCAGGACGTAGGCTCCGGCATACTGGCGAATTGCCTCTTCCAGAGCACCAATGCCCTCATAGGCCATACCCCGGACCAGGTAGGTCTCCGGAGTCGGTACTTTGACATCCTTAACCGCATCGATAGCGTCCTGCCACTTCTGCCTTGAGATCGCGACCCACGCCGTCACCTCAGGGTCCAGCTTGCGATAAGAAGGCGGCAGATCAGCAAACTCGTCGCGAACAATCACGGCCTGTGCGGCAATGGCTTCCATATCCATCCTGATTCGATGGCAGTCCAGCAACCTTACTTTCGCCAGAGAAGCAAAGTTTCCCGGCATCGGGTAAAACTGCGACGCCGGGGCATTCAGAACGGTAGTATACAGATTGATTGCTTCGTTCAGTTTCCCGGACTGAAATGCCGCCTCAGCGGCCTCCCATTCGTTGGTCGGAGGAAAATCCACGTAATCGATCTGGCTCCTCAAGGTCTGCTGCACCTGGGTGACCGACGCTGAAACCTTCCACTGAACTTGACCGCGATCGACCTGCATTAATTCTACCGTCAGGCTGCGCCCATCCTTCAGGTGCATTGTCGCCAACTCTGCCCGGCCAACGCTTCCAGCGAGGAAGACTACCGAAACCACAACTATAAGTCTCTTTAACATCCCCATCACATCAACCGGCTTCAGCTGCCACTTTGCTCTGATATTCCTCACGCCATTTCACAAATACTTCCTTCGCTTTATCCACTCCTGGATGATCGAGATGACCCATCCGTTTCAGCATATCCTGAAGCACCTTGAGAGCTTTCAAGTCGTCTCCTCCCGCTTTTGTAATCGCTGCGGTTCTCAGGTAGGCGCGTGTCGACCAGTCGAGATGTCCGGGGAAGTTGGCGTAGATACTAACATACACCTTGAGGGCATCCGCAGTGTTGCCACTCTTATCAAAACATTCAGCAAGGCGGAAGTTGGCCTCGGGACGGCTGAGTCGCCATCCGGCGTTCGCCAGGTACTGCTCCCAGATCGGTTGAGAGGCGGCATAGTCACCTTCCTTGGTCTTAATTCGGGCCATTCCGAGAACCGCCTTCTCCTGCAGTTCCTCATTGGGAATCTCAGCCAGCACCTGCTGAAACTTCTCCATCGCGGCGGCGCGCTCGCCCGGATCGTCTGACAGTGCCTGGATCTCGGCGGTATCGATCAGGCAGTATTCAAAGTTCGCGCTACCGGGACGATTATCGAGAATATACTGATAAAGGACCTTGGCTTCTTCCGGCCGCTTCCTGACGTGCGCTTTCCAGCGGGCCAGGCGGACAATCGGGTAGTTACTCTGCGCCTCAGGTTTGAATCCGGCTTCGAGGCGGTAGAACTCCTTGTCCACGTTCTCCTGTTCCGCCTCCTGACGCTCAAGAGCATCCGCTTTGGCTACTGTTGCCCACCCCATGATGCAAGGTGTCGCACCGCGCTGATCCTGGAGACCGTTCATCTGCTCGAAGAAGACCTCATTATCAAACTCATCCTTCAGGAATTCGACGTAGCTGCCAAACATCTCCGCCAGCACCGGAGATAGTGGGTCGCCCTGATTCTCCCAGACCACGTCACGCAACTTCTGAAGTCCCTCTTCCTTGCGCCCCTGCACTACGAGCATCGGGAGCGAAGCCACCAACACATCATTTTTGTAGCCTGAGTCAGGATGTTCGTCACGGAATTCGTTGTAGTGTCCGGACGCCTTATCCCACTCTTCCACTTCAACGGTCTGCACAACGAGCTGCCAGAGCGCATATGCCACTGTGTCAGGTTGGCCGAGATCTTTGCCACCGTCTCGACCGTTGAGATAACACAACTCCACTTCGGGAAACTCGCTTCCAATCGTCGCGAGGATATCCCCTTTCAAGTTCCATGAAACCGCGCTGACTTCATGACCCGGGAACTCTTTTATGACCCGCTCGACTTTGGCCAGTGCCGCATCCATCTCATCAATCATGAACTCGGCCATCGCACACTGATAGAGTGCCGTCGGAACCAGAGTGGAATCAGGATATTTTTCGAGATAGGAGTTCAGCACATCGGCCGCTTCCTGCCACTTCGCCAACCTCACCTTGGAAAGCCCGAGAAAGAACTGAGCTAACTCCATTCGCTCACCGTTGGGATAAACGTTGAAGTATTTGGAGAGTTCCTGGTCCGCTTCTTCGTAATGCCCCAACTGGAAGGCAGAGGCCCCGTAAACAAAATCCGGGATATCACGAATCGAATCACCCGCCGTCATATCCTGACGGACTTCGCCGGACACTTCGTAAGAGTCTTCATACTCTTCACGGATGAAGAGGATCTCGACGAGAACCCGTGCGACCCCCGGCTTCAGCTCGTGATCCGGAAACTCGTCAAGAAACTGGCGGCCGTAATGATAGGCGCTCTTCCACTGCTCCGTCTGTGCCGCGGAGACCACGGCGTTATGCAGGAATACCGGCCGCTGTTCATGCTGCTTGCCCGCGATGTCAGAGAGCTGCGAGAACGCGACGTAACTTCCCGAGAAATTCTGCAGAAGAAAATGAATGGAACCGACGCCGTTCAGAATGCGAACGTATTCAAGCGGCAACTGCTTAATCTGCTTATCGAGCGCAGCGAGGGACTCTTTCTTCTTTGCCTCGAGGGACTCTGCAACAACCCGGTTTTCCAACTGCTCATATCGGCGCCGAAGTTCCGGTTCAAGGAGATTAGGATTTACCATCCGCTCATACCAGGCCAGTGCCCGAATCGGGTCCGCCTGACTCATGGCCAGCTGGGCAAGATATTCAAACCGACGATTCCGCTCGTGCCTTTCCTGGAACGGATCCTGGTCAACAATGACGCTGTAGGTGTTAATGAACTCACGAACCCGCGGGTAATCCACCTCGGGAGTCCAGTCATCGGCCATCACCATGAAGATAGTCTCACGCAGGCCGTCGCTCAGAGACTCATTGGAAAGCGGTTTGACCATGAACTCGTAACCCTTCTCAAGCTCGCCCGCTTTGAGGTAACAGCGTCCCAGGTTCACACCGACGAAAATCAAATTGATGGCAGGATCACCTTTTCCTTCGACGAGAATTCTTTCGTATCGAGCTGCGGCGTCCTTCCACTTTTCGAGTTTCATCTCTGCATTAGCCCACTGGACCAGGGCAGAGTTTTGGAAATTGTTAGGGCGAAGCCCCTGCTTCTCTTCGTCGCTCAGACCGTCGAGATACTTGTTGTTGTATTTCTCGTAACAGGTTTTGAACGACTCAACCGCCCCTGGATAGTTTTCTTTCCCCAGTTGCGCCAGCCCTCTTACAAAATAGAAATGTCCGAACACCGGACCGTAATCTTCCAGGCCGTGACTTCCGTGCTCCTTGATCACTGCATTTGCCGCAGCCAACCCTTCATCCCATTTCTGAGCCTGCACCGCTGCCGTCGCCCGGTTGTAACCAACTACAGGGTCACTACCATCCTCATCCTGGGCTTCCAGTGATCCGGAAAACGTCAGACTGAGAACTCCCGCAAAAGCCCCCCATCCAGCCAACCTCTTTTTCAATCTGCAAAACTCTATCATCAATCCACTAGCACTCCACTACAGGCGTCCGCGGTACTTGTCAGGATTCTTGAGGTAGTCAAAACCGTCGATCGGTTCCCCCTTCTTATCAACAATCGTATAGCTCCCCTTTGTTTCGCGAGCCACCTCGGCGAACTGCTGCATCCCCTGGGTGGTTTGCATCGCCACCGTATTAATGACCGGACGGCCGAACTTCTTATTGGTCGCGAGAATCGGTCCAGGGGTATTCCCGCCAGTTCCGTCTGCCATGAAAAAGATCACATCGGGCGCCGGGTCCATTCGGTGGGCGATATCCAAAGCAAGTCCCCAGTCGGTTCCGTAGAAGAGTCTCTCACCCTTGATGAAGTCCATGGTCCGCTTGGCATTTGCAGACGAAGCCTGGATCCATTCCGCTTTCGGCATCTTGGAATCAGGACCATCGAATTCATAGTCCTGTGCTCCGCCGACGCTGTTAAACACATAACTTGCCCCTCCCGGGCCCTTTGCTGTGTTCGTCCTGTTGCCCCCCCGGTCCATGGACCATCCCTTGTCTCCGTAATAAGCTCCACCCGCGAATAAGAGAATTTGATACTGAACTCCCTTCAGCGATTTGAGGGCTTTCTCCAGTTCGTTATTTCGAAGCTCGACCTGATGCGGCTTCATTGATCCCGAGTGGTCCAGCACAAACAGGAATCGCTTACCTGTCGAAGAACCACCAAAGAAAGAAGCACCGCTTCCGAGACCGGAACCACCGCTCCCGAAGCCACCGCTTCCAAAGTCAGCATCGCCAAGACCCAGCGGCCCCTTACTGGTTCGCGTCACATTAGGCAACGCAATCTTGGCAACGGCATTCGCACGCATCAACTGCGCCATTGGCGCGGCCGCGGCCGACGAAGCTGAAGTCTTCTTGGTTTGCTTAACCACGTTCTTTTTCTGCATCTCCTGCTTTTTGACAGGAGGCCCAATCACAGCAGCGACGATTTCAGGCTCGTCCTTCTGCTCGGGGAGAATCACAACCAGCATCGCGATGAGCGCGATGACCACGTGAACGGCGATTGCCACTGCAATCGCTGTCATCTTCTTCCCCGCCTGAGGCGGCGGGCCATCATTTTCCGTAAGAACAATCTCTTCCGGGTAATACTCCTCTGTTGCCGCGTCGGGCTGCGGAATGTCAGAGATCGCGGGAGGCTGTGGAACTCCCCCATCGGAAATTGGAGGCGGAGCCGGGACACCGGGATCGCTGATTGCCGGAGGTTGAAGATCCGCAGTCGTATCATCGTAATAGACCGGCTCTTCAAAAGTCGGCGCCGGAGGAAGCGCTCCAGTCTCATCCGGAATTTCTACGGTGTGACCCGCAAGCGTCGCAGCCACGGTCAAGTGCTGAGCGGAGCGCTGAGGATCGCCCGCATATTCCAACAGAGTTCCGAGGAGCTGATGGCCATAGGCGCTTGCCGGGTGATGGGCGATAAAAGCTTCCGCAAAGTGGATGGCTCCCACTCCGGCGATCTCCGCAGTCCGCTGGAGGTCGTTCTCATCTCCCGGAGCAACAGGGGAAGCCGCAATCAACTGGGCCGCTTCTTCAGCAGCTCCACGTTCGAGCATCTTGTCTGCCAGGAGAAACCTTGTCGACCAATCATCCGGGTGTGCTTCGAGGACACTATACAAAGAGGCTTCAACTTCACTCATAACTGATCTCGGGCTTAGTTCGCTAAACTCACATTCTTAATGTTAGCTTTTGCGCAGACATTAAGCACGTCTATAAATCGCTGTCCGACCGCTTCAGGATCGCAGTCGATGATGACCTGCGTTTCCGTATTCGCGACCTCAGCACTGGCGGAATAGCGGCTGAGACGCTCGGTCAAATTAGGGAGGTTGCGATCGCCAGGGTCGGTATCGGCGACTTCTTCGTTTACGTAAACAACGCCGGTCTGGTCCACCTTCACAAGCATCTGATCGATCTTCACTTCCCTTTGATCCTCCTGCTCGACACCTGGCAAAACGAGGCTCAGATCCGCCTCCGACTTCTGAAGAGTCGTCGTCACCAGGAAATAAATCAGGAGCAGGAACGCCACATCAATCAGCGGACTGATGTCGAGTTCCGGTTCTTCCTCTCCTCCAAATGGATCGCTGTCTGCCATATTAATCGACCTGGTAAGTGGAGAAAATCACGGTTGGAACGCCTCCAGCAGCTGACGCCCGGCTCACATCCTGGATATGTTTATACGGAACATCCTTATGAGCACGCAAGTGCAGACGGGTGTTCGCGTTCTGAACCTTGGACTGAGCCATGCGCATCTCGAGCTCATCCAGGCTCAGGACCGTGCCGCCAACGTCCTTGATCGTTCCGTCGACATAGATGTTCACCACGACCCTGCCTTCAACGAGCTCCGGCACCTTGGCATCACTGGCCACTGGAATCACCACATTGGGGTCCTTCGGAAACGTGATGATGTTTGCCGCCACCATGAAGAAGATCAGGAGCAGGAACACCAGATCGATCATCGGCGAGAGATCCGCCTTCAATCCGGGGCCGGCAAACAGGTCGTTTTCCTTAGCCATCCTCTTTTTACCTTCGGAATTCCGCCGTTCGGGATTCTACTGCTGTGTTACGGTGCGTCGCAGCACAGTGATCAATTCTTCCGCTGCTTCATCGGTCTCAGCAACGAGTTGCTGAAGGCGATCACGGAAAATGAAATAACAGAAAATTGCAGGCAGGGCGACGACAAGGCCAGACGCCGTTGTAATCAGTGCCTCGGAAATGTTTCCGGCAAACTTAGAGGGATCACCGGTTCCTCCACTACTCAACTTGGCAAACGCGCCGATCATACCGGACACCGTTCCGAGCAGTCCCATCATGGGTGCCGCTTGCGCCAGCACCGAGAAATAGTTGATCGTCCGGACTCGACCGCGATTGAACTTGCGCGAAGCAGCCGCCATCGTTTCTTCGAGTTTTTCCGTATCGAGCGTTTCGTAACCGCGTTCCGCGATGAAGTGGATCGCTGCCTGCATCACTCCACCGAGGCAATTGGGAGAAGTGGCTGCCTTGTGAGAGGCCGACTCAAGATCTGCATTCTCCATGTCTCCGGTCATCGCCATGACGAGTTGCTCCGGAACAAAATTCTTACGCTGCAGATCAATCAAACAATAAATGAGCAGGCCAATCACGGCGATTGAAAACGCCCCCAGGATCCACATGGACCAACCGCCCGCCTGAATCATCTCGAGCAAGTTCACTTCACCCGAAGAAGCCGTGCCTTCTCCGGCTCCGCTGTCGTCGGCGGCAGGAGCAGCCGGAGTTGAAGCCGGAGCTTCATCGCCCGGAAGAGAAACATCGAACTCGTCCTGAGCATGGACGGGAGTAAGAAACAGTGAAAAGGCCAGCAGCGGAAGGATTCCGTGGAGAAATGTCTTTAATTTCATTGATGGGGGTTCTGTCGAATAAGAAAATTTGGAGAGAAGAGAAAAACCAGATTTGCGTGTCTCAGAGCAATCAAAAAGTGTCATCTGAAGCACTTTTCTGTCGAAAACGACCTAAAAACTGCTGAATGAGATGAAAGCCATATCGAAGATCCACACGGCTATGCTGAAGATCCACACGGCTATGCCGGGGATCCACAACGGTTCGCCCCGTATCCCCCAAAACTACCGCAGCGTTACAACTTTTTCCTCGAGCCTGACCCGGAACGATTGAGTGCAGGCAACCGTGCACGCGACCAACCCGTCACTGAAGTTGACCGGGGCAACATAAGCCCTCGGAATTGTCGGTTCGATACATTCTGCCGGAACCTCCCCGTCGAATCCGATCTCAATTCGCTGAGGCTCAAGACTGAAGCCCTCCCCCGTCGCCTTCATGCGGGCCTCTTTGGCAGTCCACGTCCAGAAAAACGCGCGATTCTTCTGCTCGGGAGTCATCCCTTCATACCTGGCGATCTCAACGTCCCGAAAACAACGCCGACTTAAACCGTCCACATCGACCTCTCGACTGAAACATTCGATATCGATTCCGACATGTGGCAATCGAGACACGGCGATCACCGCCCTGTCGAGGGAGTGGGAGAGATTAAAGTGCAACTCTCCACCTGCCAGTTTAGGCTTTCCGTGTTCGCCATTTCGAAACTCCAGGTCGGACGGAGAACAGCCGAGATGAGTGGCCAGAATCATTCGTGTCACCGCACGTCCCCTGACATACCGGTCGCCGTGGTTTTCAAAATGGAATGACTCGGCACGACCAACTTCATGCTCACTCAACCAGGGACGCAGATTCTCAAGCGGGAGTTGATCCTCGTTATCAAGCCAGAACGAACTCACCCGAATCTCATTCGGCGCCAAGTTTTCTGATGAGATCCCTGCTACCTTCTCCATTCAACTAAACTGCCCCGGTGACACTCAGACTGACACTCCAAAACTCCCAGAAAACCTTGGCGACACCGGCTAACAAAACACCAACACAAAGGATTGAAACTGCACGAATCGATTTTCTCGTCGAACCGGGCACCAGCTTAAGTTGCGAATACAGCAACTCACCTAACACCACACCACCAACAAATCCGCCAACGTGCGCTGCATTATCAATAAATTGGCTGCCAAGCAGACCAAAGATGGCAATCACGATGCACGACATGATCAGATTGGTCCGCAAGTAATCCGGCACCTGCCTCCTGAATTTCTGAGTTACTACCAGCAGGAACCCGAGACACCCTAAAATTCCGCCGGATGCCCCCACCGATGCCGGTGCCTGCCCGAGGTAGAGACTGGCTAAAGATCCGGTTATCACTGACACCAGGAAGACGATGCTGAGCAGAGAGGGACTGACTAAAGCAACGATGACCCTGCCGAGACTGAAGAGAGCCATCCCGTTGAAAACAATATGAATCAGGTTTCCATGCAACAATCCTGTTGTGACGAGCCGCCACCATTCCGCTCCATCCCTGACAGCCTCTTTAACGAGAGCAGCTTCCTGAATCGACGTCTTGATGCCGGGAAAGGGAACCGGACTCTGATAATCAACCACGGATTGCCCCACGAAAACAACCGCGAGTAATCCCACTGCTACCTTCACCATTAACGTCGGCTGCCGCCCTACCCACTGACTGAAGAATTCGTTTCGAACCAGTCGGTTGTTAAGCTCGTCTACGGAATATTTATCCACCGGGCGAAACCAGGCCATCGTGGATTCGACCAGCGGGTAAAGCCCGAACATCGCAACGCCGAGAATGGCCATCATCAGGAACTCCGGCCGCAGAATTCCGAGGACAATTAAACCAACACAGAGCACCAGGCTCCTGAAGAATCGCTGCTGGATCCGTTTTCGGTACTCGATTTTGTCGACCGGCCGGTGATGCGGCCGCCACAAGGCAGCACTGATGAGCCTGTCATACCAGGGAACAAAGATACCGCTGACTTTCTTTACATTCGCCAGAAGCTTCTCGATCTCTGCGACACTTCCCACGGTGATGTAATTGCCCGGACTGTAGCGTTGCCCATCGATGTAGACATACTCATCCACCTTCACGCCGTAGCAGCTCTTGGCGGAGTCGGGAAGCTCCTCAAGAAGGCTCTCGTCCCCCCAGGGCATGTCCTCCGGAATTCGCTCGCGGAACCAGACTTTCCCCTCCGGCCAGTCGGTGCGAATTTCAGTGGCTTTGTCGGGGCCTTGTTCCTGTCCTGCCATTGGCGCCACCATAGCCGACGACAGCACCTTTCGAAAGGGCAAGAACTCCGGACAAAAAAGGTCGCAAAACCCAACATGGGGTGCCAAACCAAGGTGGTGCTACTCAGAGAGCCGCAGCCCGGGTTTCGAAACGCTTACGGCGGCAATTCGTCCGGCAGGGTTCTGCGTTGGAACCGAAACAGACCCTTGACTTTATAATTTCCATAATTTATATCTATTTCAGTTATGGGATTCTTTTTTGTCATGATCGTCTCCTCTGTCGCCGGAGCGTTGGGATGGTGGATCGGCAATTTCTTCGGAATCGCGATCGCCATTTCCCTCAGCCTCACGGCAAGCCTGGTAGGCTATTATTACGGCCTGAAGTGGAATCGTGAATACTTCGGCTAACGCCGGGCACGCTACTGGCAGTATTTCTCGAGGATATCTTTCATCTTACCCTCACGCGCTTCGATACTCTCGCAGAGAGCAAACTGAACCCTGGCGCGGTTGAGATTCTGGCCGTCATGCGTGGTCTTGAAATAGACATCCCCTGCCAGGTAGTCGGCGAAGAAACGCAAACCAAGTTCAAAGGTGATCAGGCGTATTGAGTCGTAGAGATATTTCTTGTCGCTCTCAGTGAGAAACTCTCTTGCCTCGGTCAGGTAGCCCCTGACAAGTGCCTCAAAAAGATCGAGGTCAAGAAACACTTCGCTCAGATCGGTCGCTTCCTCCCCTGCCGGATTGCAACTGCTTCGGACAGCATCGCCAATGTCGTAGTGGATCAGCCCCGGCTTCACGGTATCAAGGTCAACGATGCAGGTTCCCTTACCCGTATACTTATCGATCATCACGTTGGTGATCTTCGGATCTCCGTGAATGGGACGCTCGACCAATTCTCCTGCCTCCCGCGCATTTTCGAGGATCGAAGCAAAATCCCGCCTCGCCTCAACAAACTGGCTGAGGCGGCGTGCTTCCGATGACGCGGCAAGACGAGCTTTACCAATCTCCTCTTTCAGCGCCTCGTCGTAAGACTCGAGGTATTCGGGAGTGATGTGGAACCCCGGTAAGGTGTCCGCCAACTGATCGATCGGAAAATCGGAGATGATGCGCTGAAAGTGTCCCAGGACCAGTCCTGCCTCGGCGGCGTGCTCGGGAACACCCACCTTTTCATAACTCATGGTACTGGCGATCATCGAGAGCGCCCGCCAGCATTCTCCCTCTTCATCCAACACAAAATCCCCACCGTCCTTGGCAGGAATGACTCGTGGTAGCTGCCAGATACGATCTGCCGTGTCCGCCTCGGACGCAATCCGCTTATGAGCGTGGTCTGTGACCACCTTCATGTTGGCCATCACGGCCGCGGGTTCTTTGAAGACGTTCCGATTGATTCGCTGAAGAATATACTGCTCCTCGGAGAAAGTAGTTCTCAGGATGACAAGGTAAGTGTCATTCACATTCCCGGCGCCGATCGGGCGCAGAGTAACGAGCCGGCCGGGAACGTCGAACTGAGTGGCAATGGTTTCCGCAATCATTCACTGGTGCGAGCCGCCAATTATGAGCAGGCACAAAAAACAAGAATACGGCCTGAAAACGGGCGTGATGTCAATCGTGCATTGAGCGGCACCTAGATGCCGTAACCGACCATAACATCATCAGCACCAGTTTGAACGAGATCCTCGATACTGGTTTCCGCGAGACGTTGGTTGATCAATTCCTCAGCCTCTTCGAGACACTTCACGATTCCTGCAGAACCGGAAAAAGTGGGAAAATCACCAGCCTCAATGAAACTCACCAATTCCCCATCTACGGTTTCGATGACTTCCGCCACTGAAATGAGTCGACTTTCCCGTCCCAGGCGATAGCCACCCCCGACTCCCCTCTTACTCTTCAGCAGCCCTGAACGCTTCAGCACGAGTAGAATCTGTTCCAGAAACTTGATGGGAATCTTGCCCGCACTGGCAAGCTCCTGGGCCTGCATGGTCCTGTCAGGGGAAAGCGAACCCAAAATTGTCATCGCTCTGAGGGCATAGTCAGCTTTGCGGGAGATCTGCATATCTTATCAGGCTCGGTAATTGAACAGATCGGCGATGGTCAGGTTAGGATCAAGCTCCTTATCCTCGGCCACCTTCCTGATAGCATTTAGAATCTTGCGCTGAATGTTGATCGTGACTCGACGTCCCTTGCGGGCTTTCTGAACCTGCTTGTGGGTCAACTGTTCAGTACTCACCTCAACCAGCTCGTGGTTATCAAGCCCCCATTCCTCCATGAGTTGATCGATCGGTTGGAGTCCCAGATCACGCTGTATCTCGTCGGGCATCTGCGTAAATAATTCAATCTGCGTAAATTGTCGCATTACTGCGCAATTTGTTTCTTGCTCGTACGCCACATCTCGCTAACCGTTCGGCCTGCCTATGACAACCCGAATTTTGCTCAGCACCACCAGCTACCAGGACACCCCTGGCCCCCATCACGAGCTGCTGGAATCACAAGGATTCGATATTGTGCGCGAACGCGGACCTCTGCCGGAATCCGAAATGCTCGATCTCTCCGGCGAATTTGACGCCTTCCTCTGTGGCGACGACGCCATCACCCGCGCAGTGATCGACAAATCTTTGCCCCGTCTCAAGGTCATCAGCAAATACGGTATCGGCCTCGACAAAATCGATGTTGCCTATGCCACCGAGCAAGAGCTGGCGGTTCTTAATACGCCCGGCGTGAACCACACCACAGTTGCCGAACACACTTTCGGCCTTCTCCTCAGCCTCTCAAAGAAGATCCAGGAAAATGCCGTCGACGTGACTGCCGGCAAATGGCAGGCCGGGTGGAAGAAACCCGTAGGGCACGAAATTCTTGGAAAAACCATGGGCATCATCGGCCTCGGCCGAATCGGAAAGGAAGTCGCCACCCGCGCCCGTGCTTTCGGAATGAAGGTCATTGCCTTCGATCCCTACTTCGATGAAGCGTTCGCCGAGCAGCACGACGTGACGCGTTGCGCCTCCATGGACGAGGTTTTGATCAATTCCAACGTGGTCAGTCTTCACTGCTTTCTCGACGAAAACACACGCGGCATGATCAATGCTCAAAAGATCGCCGAAATGCAGGACGACGTCATCGTTCTCAACTGCGCCCGTGGTGAACTGGTTGAGACTGACGACATTGCAGCAGCTCTCGAATCCGGCAAAGCCGCCGGCTACGGGGCCGATGTGCTCGACGAAGAGCCTCCCGCGGCCGATCACAAGCTGTTTTCCGCTCCGAATTGCATCATCACCAGCCACATTGCCTCCCGTACTTACGAGAGCGTGGAACGACAGGCCCTGCGCGCCACTCACAACCTCATTAATTTCCTGAATGGTGATTCTGATTTCATTCAGGCCAATAAATTTTGAATCGCACCCTTATTATCTGGAACCATGCTGAACATCAAATCTGCTTCTGAAGTCGCCTACGATGCGGTCTCACTCGGTGAAGTCATGCTTCGCCTCGACCCGGGCGAAAACCGTATTCACACCTCCCGCACATTTTCCGCGTGGGAAGGTGGCGGGGAATACAATGTGACCCGCGGCCTGCGTCGCTGCTTCGGGCTGCGCACAGCCTGCGTCACTGCCTTTGCCGACAACCCGGTGGGTCGTCTTGTCGAAGACTTCATGCTTCAGGGAGGCGTAGACACACGATTCATTCACTGGCGCGACTATGACGGCATCGGCCGCGAAGTCCGCAACGGCCTCAACTTTACCGAGCGCGGTTTCGGTATTCGCGGCGCTGTCGGTTGCCCGGACCGGGCCAATACCGCCGCCAGCCAGCTCAAGCCCGGTGACATCGACTGGGAAGACATTTTCGGCAATCACGGCGCCCGCTGGTTTCACACCGGAGGCATTTTCGCCGCTCTCAGCGAATCCGCCGCCGAAGTGACCATTGAAGCCTGCAAGGCGGCCCAAAAGCACGGAACGATTGTCAGCTACGACCTCAACTACCGCCCGTCTCTCTGGAGCGCTATCGGCGGCCTTGAGAAAGCTCAGGAGGTGAATCGCGAGATCGCAAAATACGTCGATGTCATGATCGGCAACGAAGAAGACTTTACCGCCAGCCTTGGTTTCGACGTTGAGGGGGTTGATGAGAACATTCGCGGCATCGACGTGAGCAATTTCAAGCGCATGATCGAAACCGCGGTGAAGGAATTCCCGAACTTCAAGGCCACTGCAACGACGCTTCGAGAAGTCCACACCGCCACCGTCAATGACTGGGGCGCGATCTGCTGGCACGACGGCGAATTCTACGAAGCGACATCGTATCCGAACCTGGAAATCCTTGACCGCGTCGGCGGCGGAGACAGCTTCGCCTCTGGATTTGCCTACGGGTTCCTCGAACACAACGATCCCGCCAAAGCGATCAACTACGGAGCAGCCCACGGCGCTCTCGCCATGACGACTCCGGGTGATACCACTATGGCCTCGCTCGCCGAGGTGGAGAAAATCATGAGCGGCGGCGGCGCACGTGTCGTCCGCTGATTTACCTGAATTTCTGCGAATTTCCATAAGGCCGCCTGATACCGGGCGTTTCAGGCGGCCCGGGAGAGCTAAAATGGCGCTGAAACCTCCGCATTTCTTGATTTTCCGCTTGAATTCTGCTCAGAACGCGTAAATTCCCCACCCCATGGCCAAAAAGAGTTGGATCTCCAGAAACAATCGTAAAGCGCGCACTGTCCAGAAGTACGCGAAGCTTCGTGCTAAGCTGAAAGAAGAAAAGGACTACACCGGCCTTACGATGCTGCCTCGTGACGCGAGCCCGACTCGTCTCGTCAACCGTTGCGAAGTGACTGGCCGTCGCCGTGGATATCTCCGCCGCTTCAAGATGTCCCGTATCACCTTCCGTGAGCTGGCATCCCACGGCATGATCCCCGGAGTGACCAAGTCCTCCTGGTAGTCAGATTTAAGGCCTCAAACCGGATCCCGGTTTATTTCAGAAAAGCGAAGCTACGGCTTCGCTTTTTTTGTGCCGGGATCTCCAGGTCCCAATTGAGTTGCAAAGCCCCTGCCTCGACCGGATAGTTTAGCAATGCCGATTTACGAATACATCGCAGTGGAAACGGACAAAGGCTGCCGAATCTGCAGTAAAGGCTTTGAACTCCGCCGTCCGGTGACCCGACCGGCCCTGGAGAAATGCCCGCTCTGCCGGACTCCTGTGAAAAAGCTCGTTTCCAAAGGCATCAATTCTCCTAAGATCACCAAACCGCTTTCCGTCAGCGACGCCAAGAAAGCCGGCTTCACCGTCCTCGAGAAACGGGACGAAGGCACCTACGAGAAAATGTGACCACCGCGCCTACTTCGGCACGATGATCAGCTTCCCGTCTTCGATCTTCAGGTCGGAGAGCTTGTTGAAAAACTCCTCCATTTCAGGACTGTCCTGGATATCCTGGAACAGATTCTCGTTGCTCAACTCCTGGGTATATATCTCCGGAACAACCGTGCCGTTCACTTCCAGTTCCTCCAGGTAGAGGGCCGGACGCCCTCCTCCCATGTTGAGACTGAAACCGCCGGTTCCGTTGAAGAAGCGCCCTTCGAACTGCTCAGCGATGAAATTGATGGGCACCTGCAGCGCCTCGAGATCGATACTTACCTGCGCGCGCAGTAAGTCACCTTCAATTTCCACCGAGGTCATTTGCCCAAAGTCCTCGAAGTTCTCGTGGTTGTGCATGAGGAGGTTGAGTTCCTCACCAGTCAGGACCAGGGGCTCGCTGGCATCGCCAGCTTCCATCGCAGCACCGAATTCATCAAAACGAGTGATGATCGCGTCGACCTGCTCCTGGGGAGCCTGGGGAGCTACAATCTCGACAGGGGTATCAGAAGTGAAGAGCTCAACGCCTTCCGTCACTTTGCCTTTCACCCAGAAGTAGCCGCCAATACCGAGAACGACGCAGAGAATCACGACGATGAGGCAACCGATACCGCAACCTGCAGCGCACTTCCCCCCACCACCGCCGCTGTCGGCCTGGGGTTGATTGATTTGATTTGGGTTTTCGAGGGGAGGAGGCGTATCGGTCATGATCGCGAATAGTTTAGTTGCAAATTAATCAAGCAGTCGAGGTGTCATCATCGCTTCGAGCGATCCGCAGCCAAAGTCCGCCTCGCCCCAGAATTCAATGTCCAGTTTGAGCCAGCCAACCGCCAGGGTAGGAAACGAATCGATCCAGTCGCTGGATGCGAACTGGTTAACCAGCTCATGCATACCCGGATTGTGCCCGAATATAAACGCCGTCTCGACTGATTCATCAAACTGCTGGATGACCCGCAACATCTCCAGCGGTGAAGCGAGGTAAATGGATCGGTCAAAAGCGATTTGATCTTCCGGATAGCCGAGGCCTTCCGCCAGCATTCTGGCTGTCGTTGCAGCGCGAACCGCGGTGCTGGAGGCAATATGACCGGGAACGAGGCCTTTCTCTTTCAATGCTGCCGCCATTCGAGGCGCATCGCGCAAACCCCTCTCGTTAAGCGGGCGATCGTGATCCGAAAGCCCATTCATGTCCCAGCTCGACTTGCCGTGTCGAATCACCAGCAGTTGTTTCATAAAATCCTCACAAAGATTGGCCCGTCCGTGCCACTTCGGTAGCTTGACAGAGACTAGCAGCCTACCCAATCTAAAGGCCATCAATTTCTTTCAACTCATGAAGAAAACCTCCCAGCTCACATTCGCAGCCGCCATGGCCGGCCTTGTTTCATTCACACTCTCATCTGTGGCCGACAACTGGCCGAACTGGCGAGGCCCCAACTTCGACGGATCCTCCTCGGAGAAGACCAGTTATCCTGCCGAGTTCACCAAGGAAGATGCGGCCTGGAAAACTCAACTCCCCGGTGCCGGCGGTTCGACTCCTGTCGTGTGGGGTGACGCTGTTTTCCTGACTTCCGCCAACGCTGAGAACAGCGCCATTCTCGCCATCCGTGTCGATGCCAAGACCGGCAAGATCGTCTGGTCCAGGGAATTCAGCGATGAAGCCATGCGCGACGAGCGCACCAATACGGCAGGCGCTTCCGCTGTGACAGACGGGAAACTGGTTTACTTCTTCACCGGGTCCGGCGACCTCGCTGCCTTCGACTTCGACGGCAACCAGGCCTGGCATCGCAACATCGAGGACGACTACGGCCAGTTTGCGATGCAGTGGACTTTCTCCAGCACACCTCAACTCGTTCACGACACCCTCTATCTCCAGGTCCTGCAGCGCAACGAGCCCGTGAACGGCTACGGCAATACCGACGGACCCATCGATTCGTACCTTCTGGCGATGGATCCAGCCACCGGCAAAACCAAGTGGAAGCACATTCGCGAAAACGATGCGGTCATGGAAGCCAAGGAAGCCTTCAGCACGCCGATCCCGATCACGGTCGACAATCGCGACGAACTGCTCATTGTCGGAGCCGACTGCCTCACGGGACACAACCCGGAAACCGGAGAAGAACTGTGGCGCTGGGGCACTTACAACGAAGAGAAGATCGGCCACTGGCGCCTCGTTCCCACTGCCACTTACGGCGAAGGCACCATCCTCATCTGCGCGCCGAAAGGGGCTCCCGTTTATGCGATTAAAGCAGGTGGTGCCGGCGACATTTCCGAGGCTGGCAATACCTGGACCTCAGAGGGCAAAGAGGTCACCTCGGATGTTCCCTCACCGCTATTCTATGAAGGCTACTTCTACGTGCTGAACGGTCGCAACAAGTTCATCACCTGCCTGCACCCCACGACAGGAAAAGTTGTCTGGAGCAGCCGCATCGACGGCAAGACCAAGATCGAATCCTCCCCGACTGCGGTGGACGGAAAAATCTACTTCATCAGCCATCTTGGCGAAGTCTTCGTCTACAGCGCCGGTGACAACGGAGGAGCTCTCCTACACACTACGATGTTCGGTTCGTCCCAAAGCGTCAACATTCGCTCCAGCATTGTGCCGGCTGACGGTACGCTTTACATCCGAACCGACGACCACCTCTACGCAGTCCGGAAGTAGATTCCGGAATCAGCTGAAGTGCCGGATCGCTTTATCGCGCATCCGGCGCATCGACCACTCGAGGGTGTAGTCCTCCAGGGAATCCATTTCGACCCAGGCGAGATCGTGGGATTCATCCGTCACTATGTATTCTTCACCCTCTCCTGCCTGGACCAGGAATCGAATGTCGTAGTGGAAGTGTGATGGTTCACCCTTTCGCTCGGGGATTCCATGAACATCGAGATCGAAGATCTCCGAAGTCACGGCCTTCAAATCCTTCAGCCCCGTTTCCTCGAGACATTCCTGCATGGCGACGGATAAAACATCCGATTCCCCATCGGCGTGTCCGCCCGGCTGCAGCCAGAGATTCAGTTTCGCGTGATGCGTGAGGAGGGTGCGCTTACCTGAGGCATCTACAATCCAGGCTGAGCCGGTGATATGGCCCGCTTCAAGGGATCGTTTGAAGCAATCCGAATTCCGCTCTACAAAATCCTTAACCCGTCGACCCGTGTCGGCTTCGCCGGGATGACGTTCGACATAGCGATCAATTAACTGTATGAGGGACTCGCGATGCATGCGGGCGCAGTTTACCCGACCAGACCGCCCCCGCAACGGCATTTCATTGAACGCAACGTAAGGTGCCTGTGTCCCAGAGTGTCATATTAGCGTAAAGTCCCGGAAAGAATGTCCAGTTGCTGTTCAGAACCCGAGCCGGAACCTCAACCCGAGGAGGAATCCTGCTGCCATGAAAGCCAGTCGCGCTTCGACTGGATACTCTACGGCTCTCTCTTGCTCGTCATTCCGGCCTACGTTGCTTCGTATTTTATCCCCCACAGTGAATCCATTCTCAGCCAGTTCACTCATGCCATTCGTGAGTTCATGGACTTGATGTGGTGGGGACTACTCCTGGGAATCATCGCGGTCGGCTTTCTCCAGTATGTGCCGCAGCGCCGCGTTCGCCAATGGCTGGGTGACCGGAGCGATCTCAAAGGGCTTTCCCGGTCTGTTGCTGCCGGCCTCCTCTTCGATGTTTGCAGCCACGGCATTCTCATCATCGGCATGCAACTCTACCGAAGAGGACTCAGTCTCGGGCAGACCATGGCATTTCTAATCGCCAGCCCGTGGAACTCCCTGAGCCTGACATTCATTCTCATTGGTCTTATTGGGTGGAAATGGACCCTGCTTTTCATGGGGCTGTCTGCGGTGATCGCCTTCACCAGTGGCCTGATCTTCAACGCCCTCGAAAAACGATCTATCGTTCCCTCGAATCCTTACCGCCTTGATCTTGAAAACGAAGAGGACACGGAACCCGGTTTTCGCGAACAGATTCGCCCTCTCCTCGCGAATCCTTCCGGTTGGGGCAAATGGCTGGCCGCAGCGTTGAACGAATCCAGAATGATCATCCGGTGGATTCTTTTCGGCACGGTTCTCGCTGCCCTCCTGAGGATCCTTCTTCACCCTGATATATTCGCCAACTGGTTCGGCCCCTCGGTACTCGGCCTTGGCCTGACCCTGATCGCGGCCACCGTGATCGAAGTCTGCTCCGAAGGTTCCAGCCCCATCGCTGCCGACCTCATTAATCGCGCCGGGGCTCCCGGAAACGGATTCACCTTTCTCATGGCCGGCGTTGCCACCGACTATACCGAGATCATGGCCCTTCGCGAAACGACCCGCTCCTGGAAGATCGCTCTGCTTCTTCCAGCCATTACCGTTCCCCAGATCCTCGTGATCGGTTGGTTCCTCAACTCTCTGTCTTGAAGTAGCGCTTCAAGAGGGCCTGCTCTTCCGGCACCAGTGATTCGCGCCAGACAGCGTCACCTCCACGCCCTTGCGAAGTGACCGCACCACCCGCTTGGGGGCCGGACGCTTCCTTGTCCTCTTCGTGCTCGGTTTCGCCGACGCCGAGAAGATCCCCCATCGATGCGCGTGATAAATCTTCGTTGGTCACCTTCTCGATATTGTTGGTCCCGAGATCTTCCTCGTCACCGAAGAATAACGGTGCGTCCCCTCTTCCTCTGGAAATGCTGCCCTGACCGGGCTGCAGGCCTAGACCCAGGCCTAAGCTGGATCGTCACAACCCTCCTTCGGCCATGGGTGGAAGTCCATCCATGCTGCCCAGCGCCTCGCATTTTTGGCCAAGCCCTTCCTGCAACTGCTGCATTTGTTCAGCCGTCAGATTCTTCATCATCTCCTGGCTGACCTGTGAGGGATCGATCTGACCGAGCTGTTTGGCCAACTCGCTGTTAATCTCCATCCCGTTCATGGCGAGATTTTTCATCGCATCCTCCATTTCACGGAGAAGCATTTCTTTACCGGCTTCACTCAGCTCGGTGGAAAAGGAACGCAGGGCTTCGAGATCGCGCTCAATGGTTCCGAGATCCTTGGATAAGTCCTGGATGTCCCGCCCGAGGCTCTCCTTCAGCGTATCTGTCGCTTCGAGGCTGGCATGACCAAACCACTCCTCCTCGGGCTGATCCCGGAGCTCTTCGATCTTGTCTTCAATTTCCTCAATGCTGTCAGGATCAATCAGCTCCTCCTCTTCCAACGTTGCCAACCACTCCTCCATTTGGCCCCAGGCATTGGGCTCGTGAGTCACCAACTCCTCTTTCCCTTTCAATTCGAGGACCGGAACAAACCAGGCCGCCACGACCATCAGGCCCGCAAGCACGCCGGGAAGAATCGCCACTTCCCATCGCCATTTCAGGCCAATCTCGTCACTCTTCGAAGCACGATGCTCGGGCCAGTCGCCGACTTCGCGATTCGCAGCACTGAGCTGGTTATTCAGATTCAGCCGATCGTCGAGTCGAACCAGTGCTTCGTCCTTTCCGATGAAACGTCCTTTGCTCCAGAAAAGGGCCCAGAGCGCTGTGCCGGCAACCAAGCCACCGAGAATCACAAAAGGCCCGAACGTTTCCATCCAATCGGGAATGAGGGTTCGCAGGCAAAGCACGGCCACGGCGAAGAGGATCAGGCCTACTGCGAGAAGCAGATTGAATCGTTCGAGCCACCAACCGGTATTCACCCGGCGGGCCACCGCCGCCGCTTCACTTCTCCAGAGTCGTTCTGAACTACCCGCACTCATTAGATTGCAGCCTAACGGCTCAAAGAGGCAAACGCAAGACGCGTTGCTGCCGGCATATCACGACAATCCCGCCTTTCAACGATCAGCTCTCCCCAACTTCAATAGCATCAACGCCGAAGCGCCCCCGGCAACGAGGCTTCCATACCACAGCACATCCGGAGCGTTTTCGTAGAGCAAGAGCCCCAGGCTCGGTGCGGCTGCGTGCCCGAGGTTCCAGGTCAGGCCTACGGCGGCGCTGTAGCGCCCTCTCATTTTCTCAGGAGAAAGCGACGCCACGTAGGCTCCGGATACCGGCATGCTGATCATCTCGCCAAAGGTGAATATCACCAGGGCAACAGCTACGACAATCCAACCAGCCGCAAAACCGGTCACCCAGACACCGACCCCACAGAGCAGGAATCCCAGCGCGATGACATGACGCGCGCTTCGCCTCCGCGTCAGCTGGCTCAGGGGAATCTCAAGGAAGGCAATCAGCAATCCGTTCCCGGCCATGAGCCAACCGTAGACCGACTTGGAATAGCCCAGGTCGACGATGAGCCTCGCGATGCTGCTCCCCCATTGAAAGAATGTCCCGATGGCTAACAGGTTCGCAAAGAAGAAAACAATAAACGCTCTGTTGGACCACATGTCCCTCAGCGCGATCGACCACTGGCTTTGATCGCGCGATGTCTTCACCCCATGAGGCAACATCACCACGGCAATCAGGGCAAACGTCGCAGAGGTCACCGCGTCACCGATGAAAAGGTAGGCGTAGTTTTTCTCCGCGAGCAACCCACCTGCCGCCATGCCGCAGGCGAAGCCGAGGTTCACCGCCCAGCGCACCACCGCAAACGCCGTGATTCTTCGCTCTTCGGGAACCACGTCGATGAGAAGCGAGTTGGAAGCCGGGTGATACATCCCATGGGTGATTCCAACAAGAAATGAGGAAATGACATAGCTCGTCATTCCGTCGGCCTGCCACATCAACAACATCGATGCCGCTCCGCCAAAGAGAGAAATCCCCATCGTATTCTTCCGGCCAACCAAATCAGCAAGGCGACCACCGATGACCATGGCTCCGACTCCGCCGGCCGCCATCGAGACGAAGACGATCGACGTCTCCACCACGGTGTAACCCGAGTCCTTCAAATAGAGAGTGAGGAACGGAACCACAAAGGTTCCGAAGCGGTGAATAAACAATCCTGCAAAGAGAACCCAAACGACACGAGGAAGCGAACGCATCTGTTGAAGAAGCGTTTCGCTCGAAAGATCTGAATCGGGTTGATTACTCATGGCTGAAAACAAAAAGCCCTGCCGGCGGAATCGCGAGCAGGGCTGACTAACAAAAAGAACTGGGCGAAAAATTACGCTAGCCGATATCCCTGCAGAAGACGTGGTCACAAAGAACCATCCATACCGCTTCCGGTCGGTAGTTGGATTTCGTGACTGATTTCAGGGAGATCATGGGAGTTTTGGCTGTGACTTAGAGTCCGTTTATTTCTGAAAGCTGCAACCTGATTTTTCAGCCCCCACTCTCATGGTCCCACGACTAGCGATTTCGATGCCGGTCAATCCAGCGGTCGCGGTCCTGAACCGCGCGTTCGATTTTCTCCTTCAGACCTGCAGATGAAAGCGCCTCGCCCCCGGCTCCCACCACGATATCCTGCTCAGCTCGATCGTCGGTCGCGACAGTGATCTCGTAGACCTTGGCGTACTTGATAGCGAGACGTTCGATCACGTCATCGGCAGTCTGGCTGCCACTGGTGTAGAAAATTTGCAGTCCGCCATCCTGCCTCTCTTCATCCACGGTGTTGCCACGACCGTCGAATACGACGACGATGCGCTCCTCCGACCAGTCGCGATAGTCGCTCAGCGCCTGGATCAACACGCGATGGGCGCTCCCCGGATGCTTCCGGTGCCGTTTCAGCAGCTCAGGCCAGGCGTGAATGATGTTATTCCCGTCCACCAATAAAAATGACGGCCGGGATTCACTCATCACGCGCCGTCATCTCTGATGGTTTTGAAGGAGTCCGATTCATCAACCGGACTCCGTTGGAAGCAAAGCTCGAATCGATCAGCCTTCGCCTTCCTCCTTCTCAGGAGCTTCCTTTTTCTTGGCTGTCTTCTTAGTGGCAGCTTTCTTCTTGGCAGCGGCTTTCTTGGTCGCAGTCTTCTTGGCTGCAGCCTTCTTCTTTGCCGGGGCCTTCTTGGCGGGTGCTTCTTCAGCAGCTGCGTCCTTCACCTCCTCGACATCTTCGGCCTTGGCGGCGGCTTTCTTGGCCGGAGCTTTCTTAGAAGCGGACTTCTTGCTAAGTGCGATCTTAGCCTTCACCGCATCCTTCTTGCGCTTCACATAGTTGGCGCGGCGACGACGCTTCTCGACTTTATTATGCTGCTTACCCATAGTAAAAAGGCCCGCTTTCCTGCGGGGGGCGGCAATTAAGGGGCAAAAAACCGCCTAGGCAAGCGGAAATCCGGCCCAAACCGGAGCGCCCTCAGGCCGGTTTGGCGCCCGTCTCACCGGCGTCACGGCGAAATCGGTAGCCGTATTCGCGAATCGTCTCGATAAACTCGCCCTGGTGAGACTCGATCACCTTCCGCAGGCTGGTGACAAAGCGGTCCACACTCCGAAGCGTCACGCGGGAACCATAGCCCCAGACTTCATCCATGATCCGCTCGCGGCTCAGCGCCTCGCCACGGTGCTGGAGAAAGAAGTGAAGCAGCTCGTATTCCTTGGGAGAGAGCTTGAGAGGCTCCCCCTCCGAGTCCAGCAAACGTCGCGCCCCGGGGTCGAGCCGGAAACCTCCGAACGCATTGCTGTCCTCGGAAATCGCTGTCACCGCATTCTGTCGCCGCAAGACCGCCTCCGCCCGCGCCAACAGCTCCCGAACGCTAAAAGGCTTTGCCAGGTAGTCGTCACCACCCAGCCCGAGGCCCAGCAGAATGTCCGACTCCTCGCCCTTGGCAGTCAGGAAGATGATGGGATGTAAAAAGCCTTCCTGCCGCAGGTAGCGGCACACCTCGTAGCCGTTGACTTTCGGCAGCATCACATCGAGCACAATCAGGTCAGGACGGTCGCGCAATGCCTTCTCAATCGCGGCCTCGCCGTCCATGGCGTTGTCCACCCCGTAGCCTTTGGCAGCAAAGTTGTCCGTCACTCCCCGAAGGAGGGTGGGATCATCTTCAACTATTAACACTCGATGCATCGTCTATTTCTCAGGTCCGGGCGGGCAGCGAAACGACAAACCTCGCCCCCTGCCCCGTCCAGGCAGGATCCACGTATACCGCTCCGCGAAGCAATTTCATGAACCGGCGGCAAATAGCCAGGCCCAGGCCGACTCCGGCTTTCCCCTGGTTCAATCGCGCATCCCCGCGAAAGAAGCGCTGAAAAATAACCCGGCGGTCCCGCTGGCGAATTCCTTCACCGCCATCTGTTACCGAAATCATCACCTGCCGCCCAGTCGCCTCGACCGAAACCTCCGCCTTCGGTGGCGAGCCACCGTATTTGAGGGCGTTGTTCAACAAGTTTGCGAGGACCACCTTCAGCGCCTGAGGATCCGTCACCACGACCACATCATCGGGACAGCTCCACGATACTGAACCGCTCATACGCTCAAACTGGGGGCGAAACAGTTCCACTTGCTCCTCGATCAGACGCGGCACCCGGCTCTCCACCTTCTGAATCGAGACCTGCCCCTTTTCGAGGCGGCTGAAGGTCAGAAACTGATCAGCCAGTTCCCTGACCCTCTCATTCTCTTTCTCGAGCAGTCCGAGGTATTCCTCCGTTGCTTTCTCATCGAGCTGACCGTCCTCCAGCGTTTCGATCAATACCTTCATGGCCGCCACCGGCGTCTTAATCTCATGAGAAATGGTCGTCAGCAGATCGCTGCGAATCGCATCCACCCGCAAGCGGCGGTGTACCGTGAACCAAACCCCTCCGGCGGCAAGAACCACCCCCGCCATGATCACCGCGGCATGCCAGAGCGTCTGCCGTTTTTCCTCCTCGATATGATCCGGAAAAACCGGCACACCATCCAGCGAGATCGACCACCCGGCATACTCACCGTCGGTAATCTGGTAAATAATGGCATCCCTCGACTGAGCCACCTCCGACGCGTCCACCGGATTGCCGTTCGGATCCGTCACCGCAAGTTTCACTTCCTCCCCGAAAACCCGACGCATGTAGTCATAGAGTTCGACACCACCCCGCTCGGGCTGCTCCAGGGAAAAACGCTCCACGATAAGGCTGAGCTGCCCCCGGTAGATCGAGGTAATCTCCGCCACTGCCCCGTCGCGATCCCGCATTGCATTCTGCACCATCAACTGGACCAGCAGAACGCTCGGAATCAGGGGCAGCAAAGCCAGCAGCACAATGAGCCATCTCACTTGCCGCTGACTGAGCCACAGTCCTGATTTCACAACAACTGGTATAACATAATCACCAAAATCTGAGAATCATTTTCAGCCTTCAGCGGGCTCGAGCAGTCGGACATTTTCACCCATGTATTCCACATCGAGCGCATTCTCATCTTCGTAGCCGTCCCGTGGAATGTAACGGGCATCCGATCCACGCCCCCTCAGGGTCACCAGCTTGGCATGTCCTCCCACAAACGCGACCACGGCCTTCCTGCCCTCCCAGCATCCCCCCTTACTTCCGAGGGAATCAATGTAGGTTCCATTTCCATCAGTGCCGTCAACTACCAGCGGAAAGTTCGGACGGCTCGTATCAGTGAGACCACTGACGTAGGCAAAATGATTTTCACCGCCCTCCAGGATCTCGGCTGGATCTTCGAAGCGATTGTCCGCTTCCCTCCCCCAGGCCGAACGCGGCACTGCAAAAATTCTTTCGTCTGCAACGTAGTCCGGAATCAGGCTTCGAAACGCATCATTCGAAGTGGTAATCTCTTCTTCGTAGACATTTTCACCGGAAGGGAACAGTCCCTCGTTATCCGTCGCGTAGGTTCGCAGACTGAGCCCGATGCTACGGGCATTTGATGTCGCCGCCGCCATCTTGCCCTGGAGCAGGGCTGACTGGATCGCAGGAAAGCCGACACCGCCGAGTATCGCGATGATCGCCATCACAGTTAACAGTTCAATGAGCGTGAAAGCCCTGTTTCGAATACCGACACGATTATTATGATTTATTTTCATGATAGTGATATGATTTGAGTTCATGTCGCAGGTTCCGGAACTCCTTTCCCTCCCCTGACAAACACATCGTGCCGGCAGCGTGTTACCGTTTTGTTACCGTCCCGTTCTCAGATCATGAAAACCCCGCCCGACGACAACCCCTGGACCACCCACGAGACCAGGGAGATCTATGACAACCCGTGGCTGCGCGTCACTGAGAGCGATGTGACCAATCCGAACGGAGGCCAGGGTATCTACGGGGTTGTTCACTTCAAGAACCGCGCCATCGGCGTGGTCCCCATCGACGACGAAGGCTACACCTGGCTCGTCGGACAGTATCGTTACACCCTCGAATCCTATGAATGGGAAATCCCCGAGGGTGGTTGCCCGGAAGGTGAAGAACCGGTCGAAGCCGCTCGACGCGAACTCCTCGAAGAGACTGGCCTTATTGCGGGCAAGGTTGAACTGCTTCTCGACAATCTCGCGCTCTCCAACTCCGTCACCAACGAACGTTGCAGCATCTTCGTCGCGCGCGATCTGACTCAGGCCGCAGCCAGTCCTGAAGATACCGAAGAACTCAAGGTCAGACGGATACCGCTCACCGAAGCCATCGAGATGGCCAGGGACGGCACGATCACCGACGCCGTGTCAGTGATGGCGTTGCTGAGGCTGGCAGCGCAGTGACCTAACCCTGTTGGGCAAGATCCTTCGGAAGATTGGCATCTTCCGCTACACCGTCATAAGAACGCCGAAGGCGTGGAGGGGCGCGGTCCTCCGCGACCGCTCGAGTTAACTCAGGAATTCAGCTCTTCGAGCACATCCGGATCACGGACGTCGGCCCAGTCGCCCGCCAGCTCAACCGCCTCGAGTTTGAGGCCGTCATCGACCTGCGCTTTGATCGCATCGGTCAGCTCGTATTCGCCACGTGGCGACAACTCAAGCTTGGCGGTGTAGTCAAAGATGGACGGCGAGAAAACGTAGATACCGGCGTTGTAATAGGGACTCGTCGGCGCGTCGTCTCCCCCCTTCTCAATCAGATCCGTTACCATTCCGTTCTCGATGAACACAGCACCACCCTTACGGACGTCTTCGTCAATCTTGACGGTGAGCTTCCCGTCGACACCATCGACATTGACGAGCGGCTTGTAACTTTCAGCCGGTACAAGAATATCTCCGTAGCTGAGCAGGAACGGGTCATCACCGGCGAAGTCCTTGGCGAGCTCGACAACCTTGCCGGTCCCGTCCTGAACGATTTGCTCGACGTAGGAAACCTTGCATCCGAAACCTTCACCATCGCCAAAGTGGTCAATGATGACGTCCTTGCGATACCCCACGATGATCAAGACCTCGTCGATACCATTGGCAACGAGACCGCGGACAATGCTTTCGAGAATCGGAGTTCCCTTCACCTTCATCATCGGCTTGGGAATGTCGTCAGTGAGGTTACCCATGCGCGTGCCACGTCCGGCAGCGAGAACTACAGCTTTGGTCAGATTGCTCATTGTATGAGAAGTCAGGATTGGAGTCGGCCCACGAAAGCCGCGATGCGGTCGAGAGCAATTTCGAGTTGTTCGTATCCGGTCGCGTAACAGGCGCGCACGCACCCTTCGCCGGCAGCTCCGAAAGCGTCTCCCGGCACGACAGCTACGCTTTCCTCTTCAAGCAGGCGGAGGGCGAACTCCTTACTGCTGAGACCGAATTTTCGAATATCAGGGAACATGTAGAACGCTCCCCCCGGGGCGAAGCACGGCACACCCATCTCTTCAAAACTCTTCAGCATGAGATTGCGGCGACGGGCATAAGCCTTGCGCATCTTCTCCACCTCTTCGGCTCCATTGCGAAGTGCCTCCAGCGCCGCATTCTGGCTCATGATGGGAGCGCAGAGCATGGAATACTGGTGAATCTTCATCATCGCTTCGGTGAGAACCGGAGGAGCGCAGGAATAGCCGAGACGGAAACCGGTCATGGCAAAGGCCTTGGAAAAACCGTGAAGTAAAACCGTCCGATCCTTCATCCCCGGCAGGCTGGCAATGGAGGTGTGCTCACCCATTTCCAGACCTGACTCATCGCCGTATAGCAACTCGGAATAGATTTCATCACTGATGACAATGAGATCGTGCTCGATTGCCAGTTGGGCGATCTTTTCAAGTTCCTCGATCGGCTCAACCGCGCCGGTCGGGTTGGTCGGGAAATTCAGGAGCAACAGGCGGGTCCGGTCCGTGATCTTAGCAGCGACATCTTCTGCCTTGAGAACAAATTCGTCCTCAACCTTCGTCTCCACCGGTACGGCCACGCCGTAGGCCATCGCAATGCTCGGGCTGTAGCTCACGTAACATGGCTCGTGATAAATCACTTCATCTCCGGGATTCAGGAGAGCCCGGCAGACGAGGTCGAGTGCTTCAGACACGCCGACGGTGATCAGCACCTCAGACTTCGGATCGTAGCTGACATTAAACTGCTCCTCCACGTAGGTGGAAATCTCCTCACGAAGAGACAACAATCCTAGATTGGATGTGTAACTCGTCTGTCCTTTCTCAAGGGAATAAATCGCCGCTTCACGAATGTGCCACGGTGCCGAGAAATCAGGCTCACCGACGCCGAGGGAAATGACGTCGTCGCGGCCGAGCACGAGTTCAAAGAAATCCCGGATTCCCGATCTCGGAATATTATTCACCTGCGTCGCAATGCGCTCTTCGAGTGGTTTCATCGAAAGAATCGTTTGGTGTTACGGCCAGGGTCAGGGAGTCACGGGAAGACGTTCGTCCTCTTGCGGATCCGATGCCTGGAAACCACTCTGCTTGTAAACTTTCAGCTGGAAGTGCGTTGCAGTGGAAATCACGCCGTCGAGCGTGCTGAGTTTCTCACTGACAAAACGGGCCACTTCGCGGAGATCGTCGCCCTCGACAATCACCGCGAGGTCATAGCCTCCGCTCATGAGATAACAACTGGTCACCTGGTCGAACTTAGCAATGCGACGGGCCATGCGGTCAAACCCACCGTCACGCTCAGGAGTCAGCTTCACTTCGATGAGAGCGGAGACACGGTGATCTCCGATTTTCTCATGATCGGTCACCGCGTGAAAACCCAGGATAGCACCCTCCTTGATGAGAGAATCCAGCATCGCCGCGACTTCCGCTTCCGTTTTCCCAAGGCGGTCGGCCATCTGGGACGTGGAAAGTCGGGCGTCTTTCTGCAGTATTTCTAACAGGGCATTCATACGATTTCAGTGTTCTAGCCCCCACGAAGGGACGGCCGTGACTGACGTCGACGAAGGTCCCTTTGTCGAGGATGAGTTACCAGCGGGCGGCTAATCCCCGAAGCTGATGCCGACGGACTTAGCCGCCTCCACCACTTCACCTTCAGGATCAACGAGATTCAACTCCCGGACCGCTTCCTTAATGGGAACGGATCCAACGTGATATTGCTGGTAGCTGACCATACGGCCAAATCGCTTTTCTTCTATCAGTTTCACTGCTTTTACCCCAAATCGCGTTCCCAGCACCCGGTCAAGCGCCGTCGGGCTTCCGCCGCGCTGGAGGTGTCCCAGGGTTGTGCAACGGGTGTCCTTGCCGGTCAGCGCAGAAAGTTGCTTGGCAACCTGCTCACCGATACCTCCGAGACGGGATTCCCCGTCTTCTTTTGTCTCCTCATACAACTGCGTGCCTCCTATCGGCGCGGCCCCCTCCGCAACCACGACGAGCGAGTGGAAGAATCCGTTCTTGTCACGATGCTTGATCGTTTCGGCAACTTTGTTGAGATCAAAAGGAATTTCGGGAATCAGGATGGAACAGGCACCTCCGCCCATGCCTCCGTAGAGGGCAATCCAACCAGCGTGACGCCCCATCACCTCGAGAACCATGACCCGCTTGTGGCTTTCCGCGGTGGTTTGCAATCGATCGAGAGCATCGACCACCGAATGACAGGCGGAGTCGAACCCGAAGGTCATCGCTGTCGCGGCGAGGTCGTTGTCGATTGTCTTGGGAACCCCAACCACGGGAAAGCCGTGTTCGTAAAACTGCTGCGCGGTTGAAAGTGAACCGTCACCTCCCACGCAAATGAGGGCTTCGATGCCCAGTCCTTTCATCGTCGCGACGGCTTCATCCATCAATTCAGTCGGAATTGCGCGAACCCCACCGGCACCGACCTTGGAAACAAAATGCCCCTTGTTACTGGATCCGAGAATCGTGCCCCCGACTTTCAGGATGCCCTCGGTCTTTTCCACCTTCAGCACTTTGTAGTCGCCTGGGGAAAGCAGGCCTTCGTAGCCTTGCCTGAAACCGTAGACTTCCCACCCCAGTTGGGTTGCGGCGCCAACCACCCCGTGAGTCACTGCATTCAGGCCCGGGCAATCGCCCCCGCTATTCAACAATCCGATTCTCATACATCGCACAGAGACCTATTTCGCGGGGCTTAGCAAGCGCCGGTTTGTCACAGGACCTCCCTCTGATTCCAGCCGGCTGCGCTCTTCCCACCCGCTATTGAGCAACAGGACAGTCTCGCGGTAGCGGTCCTCAGCATTCAAAACAACAGTCACCAGGCGCCCGGTATCCTCATCTCCGGCAACAGCAGTAGCAATCAAGCAAGGCCCGGAACGCCTCGTCGTTCCCGTCTTCATCCCGTCAATGCCCCGTGAACCAACCAGATCGTTGGTATTTCTGACAGTCTTCACCACCGAATCGCGCCCTCTCTCTATCTCGATCTCCACCATTTTCATAGAGCAGAGCGAAAGAAACTTCGGATGTTCCAGAGCACAAATCGCCAGCAAGGCCATATCCGCTGCCGTTGAGATTCCCAACTCATTACCTTCGTCGAGACCGTGGGGATTCACGAAGCGGGTATCTTTCAGCCCGAGGGCTTCGACCTCTCGATTTATTGCCTGCACGAATATTTTAACTGCCTCACTACCGGTTACCCCATCCTGCATTTTGCCACCGATGAACTCCGCCACCGCATAAGCAGAGGTATTGTCGGAAGCCATCATCGCGGCGAGCAATGCGGACTCCAGGCTGAGTCGATCACCGGCTCTCATCGCCAGGGGATTCACGCCGCCGGAGACGGCTTCAGGGCTAACCGCAATCTCGAATTCCCACGACATCTCATTCTCATCTAGCCATTCCAGAGCCACCAGGGCCGTAGCCACCTTCGTCAAACTGGCGACCTGCCTCTTTGAGTCGGGATCTTTTGAAAGAAGAATCACACCTGATTCAGCATCAACGACAATAGAACTCTCCGCGGCATCCATCACTCCTGTTAACTGCGAAGCCAGCAAAGTTGACGCGAAGACAAAGGCTTTCAATAGCATCTCTCCAGCTTGAGACCGCCCCGCCAACAATCTCCAGCAAAAACGAAAAAACCGTGCCTGGTCCATGACCCGACACGGTTCTTTACTTGATTAAAGAATGATGATTTCTGTACCTCTACAGCTGAGCCTTGAGCTCGTCGTATTCACCCTGCAGAACATCAATTTTCTCCTGAATCGCAATCATGCGCTTCAACGCAACAGAGGCAGAACCCGCTGAGCGGCCGGAACCGCCAGCCTGGGCGCGAACCTTTTTCTTAGCTGTTTTGCCGGGAGAGGCGACGCCGGCTTTCTCCATCCACGCCTTAACGGTGATGGGATTCAGCTTCCACTTCTTGGCAGCTGCTGATTGACCGCCGCGCCCGTTCTTTGCATTGTAGTCGACGATGAACGCCACGACCTGGTCCTTTGTTTTTTGATCGTATCTTGTAGCCATAGTGTTTGTTTATTAAGGAGAGTTAAATCTGGGGGGTGTGGATTTTAAGCAGGTTTTACCCATATACTAATTTTTTTATATAATTGTCCGCAACCCCCTCAGTCAGGGGAGATTTGTTAATAAAAATCTTCTGCTATGAAGTTTCGTTCAATTTTGTCTATTGTATTATTTACGTTAGTCGCGCTGCTTGGATATGCAGTCTGGGCTTTCGGCGGGCCACTTTTCTCATCGGAACCGGCCATGTATGCCGCTTGTGCCCTTGTATTTCTTGGTTTGGGCGGTCCAGCACTTCTACCTGATTCCGGAGATATCAGCGGCAGGCATATACGATTTTGTTTATCTTTTTCGCTATCTTTTCTGGTATATGCCTTCGTCTGGTCTATTGCCTGGTTTTCTCTACCTACGACCTTTGGTGAAGTGATCGGCTCCAGCCTCGGTCTGCTCGGGTTTGCGCTGGTTTATCGCGGCATGATGCAGCACCGCGTCTCCATCGCGCTCGCCACTGCCACCCTCTTCCTCTGGCATACCATCGGATACTATGCCGGCGGGTTTCTCTATGCCTCTCTCCAGGGCCGCGGACCCGGCGCCATGTCGCTGGACTGGGAACCGGCGACCATCAGGCACTGTGCCCGCCTATCGTGGGGGCTATGCTACGGCCTGGGGCTGGGACTCGGAATCAACCGATTCCTTCACTTGTCGCGCCAGAGCTGACGCAATCCCTGAACGCAAATCTGAGACCAGGTCTCAAGCTCATCGTGCTTGGCTTCCAGCTCTTCCAGGGAGAGGAACTGCAGATCGACGATGTTGTCCTCACCAGCAGTAACCTGGTCGGATTCCAGGGTAAATAAATGCACCACACCAAGGTGCACCTGACCCACTTCGTTGGAATCGTCGTTAATCAACCCGAGGATCTCCTGGGTATGGTCTCCTGAAATATTCAGTTCCTCATCGATCTCACGGTCCACCCCGTTGGTGTAGGTGTCCTTATCGAGTGATGAAGCGGCATAGTCGACATCATTGATGTGGCCCCCGATGCCAATCGATCCTTTGGAAGCGAGGCGCTTTTCACCGGATCCTCCGCCCCTGACATAGTGGAGGAACTTGTCGCCGTGGCGGAAAATAGCATAGGGAATGATCTGCTTGTGCCCGGGGTCGTCCTCAGCAAGATCACGCTGAAGAAAGTAGTTATTCACAGGATCGAGCATAGACGGCAGGTATTTCTCCGGCTCAAGCGAGATTCCCTGAAAGGCTCCCAGCTGGTCAAAAAGCTCCCGGGAAATTACCAGTACGTTTTCGTCCTCGTATTTGCTCATGTCTGATTCAAAAAGGTGGGAAAACGGACACTAGCGCGGCGATAAGTCAAACCGGTATCGGTTCAGACCGGAAGAAGAATCCTCCGAACGGGCGACGCGGGCGCCGAGGAGCCTTTCAAACATTTGCACCTCAATACGCTCCATCGTCGGATATTTTGCGAACAGGGAGCGGAGAGGATTGTGGAATTCTTCGATTCGAAGCCCTTCCTCCTCGGAATAGTTGCACCTCGAAAAATACCCCATCTTGAGGCGGGCATCAGCAAGACGCTCGGCGCGTTCCTGAACAGAGTCGCCTGTCACTACCTTGGCGAATTTTTCCGTCTGGTCCCTGAAGAAAGCGAAGAGCAGTTTTTCAGCCGCGTTAGGATCGAGTTGAGCGGCCGCGTCGAGGAGCGAAAGGGTGACACCGTCCTCAATACCAGGAAACAGCGGGTCCAACTTCGAAGTGATCCGATAGAGCTTTTCGGGCCTGCCCACATCCTTGGGGCGACGCCAGGTGTCGAGATAACCCAGCTTCTGCATGGAGATACAATGCTTTTTCACCCCCATGTAGCTCATGCTCATGGCTTCTGAGAGTTCCCCGACGGACATTCCCTGCGAGCATTTGATGAGGTGAATGATTTCAAACCAGTGCGGTTTCGAGAAATTCTTGAGGATCTTAAGGTACGGGGTCACGGGATGATAACAGTCTGATATTTAACGCCTTTCAGGCCGGGGTTGCGGCACTATCAATACAAACAACCTCTAGTTTTGTAACAGCTGATTTTGAGAAATGCCGCAACTTTTTCACGCAACAGGTGAAAAAAGTGCCGGATTTGACTAAATTTGCCGCATCTCTATCTTCTGCTGGGAAGTAAGCAAGTCGGGTCACCTGACGTCTGCACCCAAGCGGACCGCACTTTTTCCCTTTCCCCAACCATCCATGCAGCACGATTCTCAGATTGATCTGGATAAATCGTTCCGTTCCTTTGCCCCCGGCTACTGGGCCGACCAGGGCGTTACTGATGAGGAATGGAACGATCACAAGTGGCAGCTTAAGAATCGAATCACTTCCCTGCCACAGCTCGAAGAACATCTCAACTTGAGCGAAGACGAGAGAAACGGTGTTATCCTTTCCGGCACCAAATTGGCGATGTCGATCACGCCACACTTTTTCAACCTGATCGACAGGGATGATCCCGACTGCCCGATCCGCAGGCAGGTAATTCCGCGAGTTGAGGAAACCATCACCTCTCCCTATGAGCTTTCCGATCCCTGCGGAGAAGATTCAAACATGCCGGTTCCGGGTTTGGTTCACCGCTACCCTGACCGCGTCCTCTTCCTCGTCACCGATCGCTGCGCGTCCTACTGTCGCTACTGTACTCGCAGTCGCGTTGTCAGTGGTGCGGGAGATCAGGCGCTCGAAACCAACTACGAGGCTGCGTTTCAATACCTCGAGGAACATACCGAGATCCGCGATGTGCTTCTGTCCGGTGGTGATCCTCTTCTCTTCTCCGACTCCAAACTGGAACAGATCCTGAGCCGCCTTCGCAGCATCAAGCACATTGAGTTCCTGCGGATCGGTTCGCGAATCCCCGTTTTCCTTCCGCAACGCATTACTCCGGAGCTTTGCCGGATGCTCCAGAAATATCACCCGCTCTTCATGAGCGTGCATGTGAATCACCCTCGCGAGCTCACCAGCGAAGTGAAGGAAGGCCTTGAACGCCTTGCCAACCACGGCATCCCCCTTGGAAACCAGTCCGTTCTGCTTCGCGGGGTGAATGACAACGTGGAGACAATGAAGGCGCTGACGCACAAACTCCTGATGTGCCGCGTGCGCCCCTACTATCTCTACCAGTTGGACCTCATCCAGGGGTCCTCGCACCTGCAGGTTCCTGTCGCGAAAGGCCTCGAAATTATCGAGGGCCTTCGCGGGCACACAACGGGCTACAGCATCCCCCAGTATGTCATCGACGCGCCGGGCGGAGGTGGAAAGGTTCCGATCAATCCGGATTACATCGTTCAACGCAACAGCGAGCGAGTCGTGATCCGCAACTTCGAGGGCAAGACCTTCGAATATCCGGAGCCTGCCGTTCAGCCCGATCCCCTGCTCGATTACTGAGCAGCGATTACCCCGCTTTCAGCACCCCGAAAATCACCGCCACAACGTGGCATAGACTTCCGGCCATGACGAAAAGGTGCCAGGTGAAATGGGCGAACTTGACGTTCTTCATCAGGTAGAAGGCAACGCCGCCCGTATAACAGAGCCCTCCGGCGACGAGCCAGAGCAACCCTGCCGCGCTCACGTTGGCCATCAACGGCTGGACCGCCACACAGATGAGCCATCCCATCACGACATAAATGGCGGTACCGACTCGATCAAACCGCGGGAGCAGAATCGACTTCATCACCACGCCGGACAGGGCGAGGCCCCAGACTACACCAAACAGTGACCATCCCCACGCCCCTCTCAAATTGACCAGCAGCCAGGGAGTGTAGCTGCCGGCAATGAGCACAAAGATCAAAGCGTGATCCAGGATCTGGAGCAGGCGCTTTCTATCATGCGAAGTCACGACATGATAAGCAGCCGAGCAGAGATACAGAAGCACGAGACTGGTTCCGAAGACAGAAACCCCAACGACATGCCATGCCGTCAGCGGTGCGGCGAGAGACACCATCACAATCAACGCGACGACGCTTAGGACAGCTCCGATGCCGTGACTGATGGCATTGGCGACCTCCTCCTCGTGTGATTCACACAATTCGCTGCGCTTGCTCATGGGTAGAAAGTCTGCCTTCTTCGATTCACTCAATCGAGCAAATTCGGGAAACGATCACGCCCCGTAAAGGCCTGTTTCCCGGCAAAAGGAAACAACTCCGGGAGTCAGCCACTCCTCGTGAGCCGCAAAATCGTTGCGAATTGAAGTCGATGAAGCCGGGTGCGCATACGGCACTGATATGGCGCTCCACCCCTTCTTTGATTCGACCTCGCGTCCATCCCGGGTCAGGACGATGAAATGGAGGGTCTCACGGAGAAACCCGGGATTCGCCCATTTCTCGATCGAGTCCCACTGATCGGTCCCCACGATCCAGTGCCATTTCGTATCCGGTTCACCCTCGGCAAAATGCGCCGCCGTTTGCCAGGAATAACTCGGGCTTTCCCGCTCGATTTCGAACCTCGATACCGAAGCCCATGACAGTCCCTCATCGTCAACGGCCCGCTTGAGCATCTCGAACCGCTGCTCTCCAGTCGCGTGGGTCCCATCCTTAAAAGGAGAAACAAAGCAGGGCACAAACACGACCTCTTCCAGTCCGGCCGCCTTCATCGCCGCACCGGCCATACCGAGGTGCCCTCGGTGAACTGGATCAAAGGATCCACCCAGTATCGCTCTCGATACCGTTGGCGTGTGATCCGTATCCTGTTCCATGGCACACTCTAACCGCCCCTCGCCAAAAGTCATTCGCTCTCGACCCGAACGTGATCTACCGCTATGTCTGGAGTTACCGGGACGGAGACTTCCGGTCATCCCTCTTTCATGAAAAAGCTTCTCATCATTCTGGGTGCCGTGCTGGTTATGCTCGTTGTTGCAATCCCTGTCACAACCAGAATCCTGGGTCCACGACTCATTTACGTTTCCGCGCCAGCCGGGAAACCCCTGGGTGAAGTTGACGTTCCGCGTCCCGAGACTTCCCTGCTCGCTGTGTCGATCGGCATCGAGCTGGCCACCCTGGCAGCGCTGGCCAACGAGAAAGTTCCACCGGAATTTGAAGGTGCCGAGCAGAAAGATTTTCACAAGAATCTGAAAGGAGGCGGTTACGCCTGGAAAGTCGCCCGCGGGCCGATTGCGTTTCAGAACAATGGCACCCACCTGACCTTTGCTGCGCCGATCCAGGGAGCCGCTCAATTTCAAGGCACTCTTGATGCCAAGATCGTGCAAATCCCACTGAACACCACCGCCGAACTCGCCGGTGTCGCAGGCGGGAGCCTTTCCCCAACCATCGCTCCGGACTGGAGCATCACCCCCAATCTCACACCAGCGCTCAACCTCAGCCAGGCATCGCTCTCCCTCGGTAGCCTCGGCAAACTGGACGTCAGTGATATTCTCGGGGGCAGTGTTGGGCAATACATCCAACAAGAGGCTCAAAAGCTCGCCCCGGCCCTTCGTCAAAGTATCGACCTGCGAAGCCAGGTCGAACTTCTCTGGCGCGAAGCCTACCTCAGCGAGCAGGTGAACGATAGCCCGAAGATCTGGCTCAGCGTGACGCCGCGTGAAGTGCAACTCTCACCGATCGACTACACCAATCCCGAAGAACTCACCGTGACGGTAGCCATCAAGACAGATGCCTTTCTCACCAACCGGGAACCCGGAGAACCGCAGCCTCAGCCCCTGCCCGATCTCGTTGCCCAACCGGGGCCCCTCTCGACCGATCTGAAGTTACCCGTCATCGCCAGTATCGCCGAACTCAACGAGGTCCTCGCCGAGGAGAACTTTGAAATCAACACGGGAGCCGGAACCAGCGTCGAAATTGACGGGCTCGAAGCCGCCGTGGGCCAGGACGGCATGCTCAACATCAAACTCTCGCTAAATGCATCCCAGAGTGGCCTGACGCGAGGTATCGCCGGCGACATCTGGCTCGAGGCCCGCCCCGTGATCGACTTCGAAGGTCAGACCCTCGGTTTCACCGACGTCGACTTCACTCTCGAAACCAAGAGCAAGCTTACCTCCGTCGCGGCCTGGCTGCTCGAAGAGCTCCTCATCAAGGCAATCGAGCGGGAGATGCGAGTCGATCTGGATGACTACAAGGAAGAGCTGTCGGAGGAAATTCACAAAGCCATCGATTCTGCCGATCTGCCGGAGGGCATCCAGGTATCGGTCGATGATCTAGACATCCAACTCTACGACATCTACACCATCACACGCCCCTTTCCCGACGCTGAGGAATCACCCGGTCTGGTTGTCGTGATCCGGGCGACCGGCAATCTCGCCACCCGGTTCGGCCAGTTGGGCGCTGATGCACCTGCTCCAGCCGACGGGCCTTGAGCCTCGCGGCACAGGATAATGAGCGCTTATCCAATTCATGCGCCCCCATTAGCAAGCGATGCGGAGCCCTGTGTTGCAGGGCAAGTAGAATGAGCAGTATTCAAAGTGCTGTTTCATGAACCAACGCGACTTCCATCTCAACCGCATGCAGTCTTTCCTGCGTTGCCGGCTTGCCGAAGAGACCTATCGCCACGGCAACACCTTTCGGCCGTCCCTGACGATCTCTCGTCAGTGCGGAGCCGGAACTGATCGCATCGGTCAGAAGCTGGTAGAATACCTCGACGAAGTCGACGAAACCGCCGTTTACGGTTGGGCCCTGTTTGATCAATCTCTCATTGCCCGCATCATCGAGGATCACAAGCTCCCCGACAGCGTAAAACCTTACCTCACTGAAAACGCCAAGTTTCCTGTCGTCGAAGCCCTCGAGTCTGTTCTGAACAAGCGGCCCTCCGAGTGGACTCTGTTCAACTACACCGCAAGAACCATCCGCAATCTCTGCCACATGGGTAACGCCATCATTATCGGCCGTGCCGGAAATTTCGTTACCTCTGACCTGGAGAACACCTTTCATGTGCGCCTTGTCGCTTCAGAAAAGGCACGCATCGCCCACGTGCAGGCGCGGCACCTGCTGTCGCCACACGAAGCATCAAAGCTGGTCACCGAAACCGACCGGGCACGCTCGAAGTTCGTGAAGCGGTATGTGCAGTCGAGTCCTGAAGATCCCACCACCTATCATCTCATTATCAATACCGACGATATGAGCGATGAGGGAGTCATTCGCATTCTCGCCGATTCGCTTCTGGAATGGGCTAACGAACGTGCGCTTAAGGCCAGCGCGAGTAACAAGGCAGCGACGTCTGCCTGACACCACTAATCAAATACCTGAAATACCATGAAAGGAAGCTTCCCCTACCTCCTTTCCGCCGCCCTGCTTGCAGGCGGCCTGACCCTGTCAAAAGCTGACGACGCCATTTCCTTCAACAAGGAGATCAAACCGATCCTGAAGGAACGCTGTGTTCACTGTCACAACCGCAAGACCCTGCCCAACCAGGTCAGCTTTGAAAACGCGGAACTGGCGTTCACTAAGAATTCAGAGGGACTCTCGGTCATTATACCCGGGAAGCCGGAAGAGAGCCTGATGATCACCGCGCTGGAATCCTCGCGGGTCCATGCCAAGGCTATGCCTCAGACCGGGATGCGGCCCACCGAAGAGGACATCGGCAAACTCCGGGTTTGGATCCTCGAAGGTGCCAACTGGCCGAAAGGATTGGCGGGGCGCATTCGCCCCACCTTTTATCCGAAGGAATAATCAGGCCGCAGTTGCTGCGTTCAGCCCCGCCTCGCTTTCGTGTTTCTCACGATAGCGGGTCGGTGACTCACCCACATACTTGAGGAAGCTCCGGTTGAACTGGGAGATCGACTGAAAACCCACATCAAACGCCACCTCGGTCACCCGGGCACGCGGATTGAGCAACTTGCGCTTGGCCCACTCAACGCGACGACGGTTTACGAATTCCGTAAGTGTCATCTCGGTGGATTGCTTGAACACTTTGCAGAAGTAATAAGGGCTGACACCGACATGATTAGCCACGGTCTCCAGCGAAAGTTTTTCGTCGAGGTGAGCGTTTACGAAGCGCTTAGCCTTCACGATGACTTCGGGTTCGGCGTTCGCTTCTTCGATCATCATGCGGTTAAGCAATTCCGAGAGCTGAAGCCCAAAAGCCGCCAGGAGCGTAATCGCCCCCTGATACTGTTCTTTAGTAACCACTTTGGTGTTTCGCCAGTCATCGAGAAGCTTCTTCTTCTCTGCCGCAGAAAATTCCCCGGAACTGAGAAGACGATTCACATCTCCGGGAACTTTGGCGCCCGGTTCCTCCGTAAAAACCTGGCCAACAAAGAGCATCGCCATGGTGCGCTCACCTGACTTGATCGGGATCGCGGTTTCACGCATCCCCGCGAAACACGTCGCAGTGTTAGCTTTTTCGCTGGCATTCTTGAAGAGTGAACTGTGCGCAGCGGCGCAGTCGCGGCAGGAACGCCCGGATGGATTCAAGCCCTGGCAGAAACGATTCTTGTAGCGATCCGGCACGAGTGCTTCGGCATCTTCAGCTTCCGCGGGGAGGAGAACAGGATCGAGTCCGGTGGCGGCGTGGAATGCCTGGCGATACGTCTGAAAAAATGGTGATTCCACCAGCTTGCGGTAAATCCGCATTTCAGAGTCTTCTTTGAGAGAGTCACGGGCGATATTCATGAGGTTGGGTAATGAACTACGCCAAAACTCTATGGCGCCCGCACGCCCCTTGAAATTGAGCCCGTTTCTGAACCTGTTTTAAGCCTGTCTCTTAGGCCTCGTACGCAAATCTCGTAAGATCGAAAATCCCGGAATATCCGACAGGCAAGGCGGCTCAATTCTGAGACTCCACCCACCTGATGGCTTGGTAGTTCAACTCGGCGGCATCCCGAAACCCCATCTTCTCCTTAATGTGTGTTCGATGGGCATCCACCGTGCGAATGCTGATTCCCATATGGCCGGCTATTTCACGCGAACTTTTGCCTTCGCCAATGGCCCGATAGACCTCCAGTTCACGGTCACTCAAAGCCGACACCGATGATCCGCCTCCACCGCCGGTGAGCAGTTCCATCATCTTGGCTGTCATCTGTTCACTGAGAAAAATGCCGCCACCGAGAACCTGTTTTACCGCCTCTACCAGTTGATCGGGTGCCCGGTCCTTCATCATATAGCCCCGACCTCCGGCACGAAGCACCCGCTCGGCATAGATCTGTTCATCATGAGAAGAAATCACGAGACACTTCAGGCCTTCATTCAAGACGCGTAGATCCTTGATCAATTCGAGGCCGTTGCGATCGGGCAATGACACATCAACCACCACGAGATCGACCTCATCCAGAGATTCCATCAGGTGCAAGGCCTCAGTCGCACTGCCGGCCTCGCCAACGACCTGCAATTCGCCCGTTGATTGAATCAACTGAGTCAACCCCATTCGCATCACCGGGTGATCATCCACGATCACTACTTTAGCCGCCTCACTATCACTCATGTTTCAATCAAAGGTAACACACACTTAATCACACTTCCCTCTCCCGGCGAGGCAATCACCTCCAGGTCCGCACCGATAATCTCCGCGCGCCGCTGCATCGTCAGCAGCCCCATACCACTTGAGACAATGTCAGGCGGCATGCCCTTTCCGTCATCCCGGATCATGAGTTCGATACGGTCGTCGCGGCCCTCGATGAATACTTCGATGTGATCAGCGTCACTGTGCTTCACCGCATTGTTAACAGCTTCCTGGGTGATTCGGTATAGCTGAACCGAATGCTCCTGCCCCAATCCGGCAAGCCGTTCCTCGCCGTCTACATGAACAGAACAGTTCACCCCGAACATTTCATGGTTCCGCTCACCCAGAACCTGGATTGCTCCGCCCAGCCCCTGAGTTTCGAGAACGGTCGGCACAAGCCCTTTCGCAATTTTACGGGCTTTCTCCCCGGCATTCGCGATCATTTCCGCAATTTTTGATGCCAATTCCGCCTGCCCTTCTGAAGTGGCTTCAACCTGCTGCTCCAGGACCTTGGTCAAACAGCCGATACCGGAGAGCTGCGAACAGAGGTCATCGTGAATATCCTGACCAATTCGCCTTTGTTCATTTTCACTGACCCTGACAATCTCCGCCTCAAGCATCGACTCCCGCGTCACGTCACTCGCACAAATCACGTAGCCGTCCGAGTCCCCGTCTGACATTCGGGTTAGCTTGGCCCGGACATAGATCATATCGCCGAGGCGCGTCTGACACTGAATCACCTCTTCAGCCAATCCCCGAATCTCGACTTCCTTGAGAATTCGGGGAGACGTCAGGCTCTGCCCTTTGACGCCACATACCACATCCACCGGCTGACCGACGGCTTGCTCGGTTGAAACACCGAAAATCCGGGTCGCCCCCTCGTTCCAATCCTTGATCACACCATCGTCTCCGACGTAGAAGACGGCATCGTGCACGTTCTTCAGGATTTCAGCCTGGAAGCTGAGTTGGGCTTCGATCTGCTTTCTCTCCGTGATGTCCACAATCGAGCTCAAGACCCACATCCCTTCCGCTCGCGGTATCGGCGTCAGGGCAATCTCAACCGGAAACTCCGACCCGTCCTTGCGCACAGCGTAGAGATCCCGCCCTGCCCCCATCGCGCGCGGCTCCGGACTGCCATGAAATTTCCCACGCAGCTTGTCGTGTCCACCACGATACCTTTGTGGCACGAGCGATTCGATTTTCAAAGTCAGGAACTCATCCCTCTCGTAGCCGAACAATTCCTCGGCACGACGGTTCACCATCACGATCTGTCCGTCAGAACCAGCCACAATAATTCCATTGGGAGCCGACTCCACCACAATGCGAAACGGCTCCTCATCCGGAATATCGGTGACAGATGCATCGGAACGAGGATTCATAAAAACTGGCGAACGTGGCCGGCTCAAAGCTAACACGGCCACAGCATCGCATGTACACTGTTCTTCTGTCACGAAATCGACGACCGATCAAGAGCATAGCAATTAACGCCGACCGAAGAACAAAGGATGAAGAGCGGAATTGACGCCTATGGCATAATATGAGGTATGGCAGTCAAACGTATCCTCGTCCCCTTGGATTCTTCCGCTTTCTCTGATGGAGCCGCAGAAACGGCGTGCCGTATCGCTAAGGTCCATGAGGCAGAGGTCGCCGGTGTCGCCGTTCTCGATTCCCCTGAGATTCGCTCGTCCGTTGTTCCCGCCATCGGCCCCTACTACCCCATGATGATGGAAGCAGTGCAGGCTAAGGTGAATCATGCCGACAAGATTCTGAGCGACTGCCTCGATCGCTTCTCCGGTATCTGCAGCAAGGCCGGCATTAGACACATCGAGACCGAATACGAAGGTATCCCTGCCCAGAAACTGTTGGAATCGTCCATCTTCTTCGATCTCGTTGTCATGGGGCTGGAGACTTCCTTCCATTTCGAGACCAGGGGCGGACGTGGCGACACGCTCGACAAAATGCTCGATCGAACTGCCACCCCTTTGCTTGCTGTCCCCCCATCCGGGCTCGAGACGGTTGAGAAAGTCACGATCGCATTCGACGGCAGTTTCAGTGCTTCCCGCGCCCTGCGGGACTTTATCAGTTTCGGTCGCCCCTATGATCCCGAGATCCTGATCGCTACCGCCGCACTGCCCGACGCCGAGGCTGACTTTCTCCTGAACAATGCCAGGGCGCTGCTCAGCGCCCACGGCTACACGAATATCGCGACACGGGCCTTCGACAAATCGATCGACGTAGCCATCAGCGGGGATGTCATCGACAGCTCAGACCTGGTCGTCGCCGGCATTCACTCAAGGAGCAAGTTCAAGGCTTTCTTTGTCGGAAGCTTCACTCTCGAACTGATTGAGCGAGGCGACACGGCTCTGTTCCTGTCGCACTGATTCGGCTGGCCGGCCTTGTTCACAAACCAACCACAGCGAGAGCCTCTGCCATCTTGCCGACTGACAAGACCACCTTGGGGTGATGGTCCTCCCACTCATCGACGTGTTCTTTGAGCGCCTGCCACTTGCCGGAAGCCCCACCATCTTTATCGCTGCTGCGAACATCATCGGCAGTTTCACTGATCACTGCCTTCAGTCGTGACATGGCAGGGTGCTTATCGATCTCATCGATCGAATCCTCCAACGACTCCAGCGCCTCTTTCGCCTCATCGTCATAAGCATTCAGAGAAATCAATGCTCCGCGAATTTCTTCGATGTCTTTTTTCATAACTCGACTCCAGAATTCTATTCCTATTTCTCGTATTCTTTCAACTGCGTAGCATAGGCATCGTTGAGAAAAGCGACAAGATCCATCAACTGCCTGACGCTCATGTCATTAGTCAGGTCTGGCATGAAAGCCTTGATTTCCCCGGCCTGCTCCGGACCGCTCAGTATCTCACGATAGCGTTCCGTCACCACGTGCTGCGGGTTTGTGATGGCGATAATGAGCTCCTCATAACTCCTCACAAATCTTGCTTCACCGGCGAGCGGAAGATTGAGGCGACGCTTGCCCTTGGGCTCATCCAAGTCAGTTCCGTAAACGGTGTGACACTGGTTACAGTTCAGGGAGACAAAAACCTCTTCCCCTATGGCTTTGTCCCCTCCCGGCAATTTAAAGTCAGCAGCGAGACCGTTGACGTGAAACATCCAGAGCGCAAACAGCGCGACGACAGAACAGGTGACAACGTTTCTCTTCATAACCACATTATATCATGCCACAAATAGAGCGGCACGACGCAGCATGAATTGCCGTTTTTGTGGCGCTCGTTGCGAAACCGGGCACGCCTATTGAGACAAGCAGAACAGGTGACGCTCGCCACGCACGAACAACTCGCTGCCGACGGGTGCCGGTGTTGCATCGACGCCTTCGCCCAGCTGATTCGTGGCTACGACCTCGAGCGTGCCTGCATCCTTGATCACAGTAATCGTTCCACTCCGGTCAGTCATGTAAATATGTCCACCCGCGGCAACCGGTGAGGCATACGTTGAATTGACTCCGGGGATCCGCTCCGGCCCAAAGAGGACTTTGCCTGTTGCCGCTTCGAGGCACGTCAGGATGCCCGTCTTCCCCTTGTGAAAGTAGAGTCTACCGTCGGAAATCATCGGGGAAGCAATGTCAGGGGCATCATCCGAAGTGGTCCAGACCACGCTGTCACTGCCCTCAATATCCCCGCTACCGTCCAGCTTAAAGCCCCCCACAAAAGAACCTCGGAAACCGCTGCCGATCACCGTAATCCCGTCCGAGAAGACTGCGGATGCGACCGGTCGCTCCGTCTGGCCACCACAACTCCAAAGCTCTTTGCCCGTTTCCAGATCGTAGGCACGCGCCTTGGTCTGTCCGTTCATCACCACCTGGAAACCGTCACCTGACGGAACCACCAACGGGGTCGCCCAGCAGGTCGGCTCATCACGATCCGCCTTCCAGATTGTCTCACCGGTTTTCTTGTCGAGTGCATACAAGGCTGAAGGCCCCTCATGATCCCATGGCACCAGGATCTTGTCTCCGGCGAGGGTTGGTGAACTACCCTCGCCGAATCCGGCGCGCGTCGTCATCTCCCCGAAATCGGTCCGGCTCCAGAGAAGCTCACCTTCGAGATCATAGCAAAACAGCCCACGCGATCCGAAATGCGCGTAGACTCGTTCGCCATCAGTGCAAGGCGAGGCGGAAGCAAATCCGTTCGTCTGGTGAGTTCCCTCGTGAGGCGTCGTTTCCACAGCGACCTTGCTCCATAACTCCTCTCCGGTCTCACGATCGAAGCAGAACAACTGAAAACTCAATTTTGGCAGGGCTCCCGAGGGACGACCACCTTTCCCTCCTTTGCCCTTCTTGCCCCCTTTTCCTCCGCGTTCCGCCGGAGCCCCCGCTCCCGGCTCAGCAGCAGACTGACCGCCAACCGCAGAAACGACAAAAACCCGGTTCTCCCAAATCGCCGGCGAACCGGATCCACGCCCGGGGACCTCTACTTTCCACTTCACATTCTCCGTTTCACTCCAACTGATGGGAGGATTCGCCGTCGTCGAAACCGAGTTACCGCCATGCCCTCGCCAATGCCCCCAATTTTGGGATTCGTCTCCCTCTCCCATTCCGGGCAGGGCGAGACAGGCAGCGAAAAAAAGAGAGAATAACGGTCGGTTCATGCCCGATCTAACCCGAACGGAGGAAGAAGGTTTCATGGTGATTCCTGATTTCATGAGAAAGGACATATCAGGAATACGCCCTCCTGGCGACCCGGAGTTAGCGACTCAATGTCACGCAGAAAAGCCGTAATCAGGCTTCCGCTTTCGAATTGATCTGATCCATCATTCACTTCATGGCAGTCCGCCCCCTCACATTATTACATTCGATCGCAGCAGCTTTCCTTTCAGCGATCGTTGCAGTTCCGGCACCTGCCGGAGACCTGAAAGTTGTGCCTCCGGAAACTGTCGGGATCAAATCGGAAGATCTCATGGCTATTTCCCAATGGATTCAAAGCGAAAACCACGACGTCCGGTCCATGGTCGTTTTACGCCACGGAAAGATTGCTCTCGAATGGTATGCCGGTGGAGTCACCCGTGATCACAACCACAATATCTTTTCGATCACGAAGAGTTTCGTCAGCGCCATGTGCGGCGCCGCAGTTAGAGAGGGCATGATCGAGAGTCCTTCCACAACACTGAATGAAATCTTCGCGCCGTTTCCAAACGAAACTATGGGCGAGCTCTCGCTACACCACCTGCTAACTATGCAAAGCGGCCTGCCCCAGTCCCGGGGCAATACGAGCGGTCCCTCACGCGAACTGTTCGACTCGCTGCACGCTGCTCCCAATCGACTGGAGGCCATTGCCGAACTCGAGACATCTGGAGAACCGGGCCAGGAATTCGTCTATGGCAATATCGAACCGCAACTTGTCCTTTCAGCCGTGGAGAAAGCAACCGCCCAAAGCGCCGAAGAGTTTGCCTCAAAGCGATTGTTCAAACCCATGGAGTTTGAGAATTCCGAATGGAAATTCGCCGACCGAAGCGGGCATGCACCGGGCGGCTACGGCCTTCGTCTTCGCGCGATCGATCTTGCCAAATTCGGGCAACTTTACCTTCAAAAAGGAAAATGGAACGGTCAGTCACTCCTCTCCGAATCCTGGATTGCTGATTCTTCCAGCAACCAGACGGGCTCGGGCTACGGCTACTACTGGTGGCTTCCAGCTTCGACCGAGCGACCCCGACCCTTCGCCGCCAAGGGGGTGCGCGGACAACAGATTCTGGTCTCACCGGCACACCAACTCGTCTTCGTCGTCACTGCTGATCTTCCGCCCGACCAGGTTCGACCGATTTTGAAGGAGCTGAATGATCAGTTACTCGGAGCGGTGAGCGATGAACCCCGGCTCCCCGAAAATCCCGATGGTTTGAAGCGGCTCATTGAAGAACTCGAAGCCGTCGCGGACTTCTCACCAACAAAACCCGGTGTTCCCGCGTCACGGCGCCCGTCGATACCGGAGTGAACCTTTCGGAAATCCCTGCAAAAGTGGTCGGGGTGACTGGATTCGAACCAGCGACCTCTTCGTCCCGAACGAAGCGCGCTACCAAGCTGCGCTACACCCCGATTAGTGAGTCGGAAACCGAACTCGTGTTGAACTCAACCGAGCGCCTGGAAGTCGCCCAAGCCCAGTGGCACACCCGTAGGGATTCGAACCCCAAACCTCCTGATCCGTAGTCAAGCGCTCTATCCAGTTGAGCTACGGGTGCTTTATGCCGTGGGTCTCCCCAGCCTTTCGGCCGGAGCGAGCGGTAATTTGCGCGGATTCAGCGTTTTGACAAGCAAAAATTGCGTTCCTTTCGACCTCCCCTTGTGTTCAGCCCCATTTTGTCGATGGTGACGGATCTGATTTCACCCCTAATCCCCCAATTTCCATGAAGCTGTCCCCCGTTTTTGCTATTGGCCACTTCATCGCCACCGTGCTCTTCGCAGTCTTCGCGTGGGTTCAGGTCAACGATATCGACCCGGCAGTCTATCACAAGCCGTCCAGCCTCGATGCTATGCTGTGGTTCAGCTTCTACCTGCTGATTGCGGTCCTGTTTGTCGTCTCTGTGTTTCGAAAAGTCCCGCCCTGGATTCTCATCGTGTCCCTGGTCGCCTGCGTGATCGAAATGATCATGACCGGTCCCGGCCTGATCGAGAACCTCTTTGGTGAAGACGATTTCACCATGACCCAGGTCAGTATGTCCGCCGAAGACCCCCGCGTGGAACTGACTCGCGAATTCTTCGGCGCCCTGATTGCCTTTGGCGCGGTGCTCTACCTGCTCCTGATGCAGCGGAAAAATGAAAAAGCCGGAGGACAGCTGCCTCCGGCCACTCAAGAGGGTTAGGGCACCGACCCAACCCTGTTAGGTCCGAAGATCACTTCGCCGACTCCATTCGGAAGATCGCTCCGCGCCAGTCGAGAACGAGCGGCTCACCGTCAACATCAGGATAAATGCCGGTCGGCTGTGCCGTTGGATTCTTAAGATCCTCCGGCTTATCGAGGTGATGATTTGCGGTGACCTCTTTCTTCGCAGGGTCATAGTTCAAGGCCCAGATGTTGCCGAATTTCCAGTCACCGTATATGAAGTGGCCGTCCAGCTCCGGGATCTTGCTGCCGCGATAAACATAACCACCCGTGATGGAGAGCCCGTCGGCGCGTGAGTATTCGTGGATGGGATCAATCACATCGAGGTTCTGTGGCTCGTCAGGCTTTTTGCCGAGCCATTCCATGAAGCCGTCGCGAGTGGCGAAGCGTTGAGTTCCTTCGCGGTAGTCCCAGCCGTAGTTGCCACCGCATTCGATAATGTTGATCTCCTCCCAAAGGTTCTGGCCAACATCGGCGAGGTAAAGAAGTCCGGTCTCGGAATCAAAGGCAGCGCCCCAGGGATTGCGAAGCCCGTAAGCCCAGATCTCGGGGCAGGCGATGGGATCATCGGCAAAAGGATTGCCGTCCGGGATGCCATACTCAAGACCGTCAGTCCGGCTGTCGACGTCGATGCGAAGCACCTTTCCATTCCAGCGCGTCAGCTTCTGGGAAAGCAGGAAGACACCATTCTTCGATCCTCCATCTCCCACGCAGATGTAGAGCATGCCGTCCGGCCCAAACATGAGGTTTCCGGAGTTGTGGTTCCACTCGGGCTGCTGCACTTCCAAAAGCACTCGCTCAGTGCCGGGGTCGGCCTGGCTGGAATTGTCGGACACGGTGTACTCCGCGACGGTAAGGCGCTTCGGTCCCTGGCGGGAGAAAGTCAGGTAAAACTTGCCGTTCTCTTTAAACTTGGGATGAAAGACGAGGCCGAGCAGCCCCTCTTCAAAATCTTTCTCCACCCCGATAGCGTCGGTCATGTCCATGAAGACAATCGCCTCCGCCGAATCGGGCCGGGAAGGAAGGATCTTAATCTTGCCGGTCTGCTCAACGAGGAAGTGGCGGCCAGTTCCATCATCAGGAATCTGAACCGACACAGGGCGTTCCACTTCAATGTTTTCGTAGGCCGGAACCAACTTGATTTCGGGCGCGGCAAGGAGTGAGCACGGGAGTCCCAACGACAAAAGTGAGAGAGCAGCGAGGCGATTCATGGCCCGAAATTACGAAACCAATTCTTTCAAGGCAACCCTTGTTCACGTCGCAAAAGTGCCATAGCCTCATCTTGCCCCGCATCGCCCAATGCCGCTCATCCCTCTCCAACATCTCGCCGATCTTTCGCGCGACCGGCGGTTCCTGATCCGGACATCGCTCAGCATTGTCGTCATGTCGGTGGCTCTTTCTCTCGTCCTGGCGCTTTATGTTCCCCGAAAAGTCAGCGAGCTGGTGGAAGGCACTTCGGCCGAATTTACGGAGAAAACCCCGGGGTACGACGGTTCCGAATCAATCCCGACTTCCATTGATGACTGGGTATTCTGGATCCGCTTCCAGTTTCCTGAATACTTTAACTACAATCTGCTCGATTTCCGCGCCCTGTCGGACACGAAACGTGGTCCCATCCCCTTTCTCGGGAAATCACCATTCGAAGACTTCCCCATGCTCGAGGCCTACTACCTCGGCCTCGCAGAGGGCGAACTGGATCAGGCCGTTGAAGGATTAAAATCTTTCCCGGAAGACGCCCGCTACCGAAATGAATTGATCGGCGACATTCACATCCTCGATAAGGACTACCAGTCCGCATTGGAAGCCTACTCCGACGAAGCAAAGCATTACCCCAAGTCCTCCTACGCTCATCGCAGTGCGGTGATTGCCGCCTTGAGAGACGAGAACCGGGAGAAAGCCCGCTACCTCCTGACTCAACCAGAGTTTGCAGATTACTTTCACATCTACGAACTGATGAACCTCCAGGCCGACGCCCGTGCCTGGCTGCCACTTCTCAAAACCACATTCAAACTTGAAGCAGGCCGGCTCGTCAGTTTTTTCGCTATCCCCGCCGCCTTCACCACCCTGATCTGGTTTCTCATCCTGACGAATTTCTGGAAATTTGATCGAACCCGCCTCATAGCCTCAATCGCCGCTCTTGCCGCAGGCATTCTCAGTGCCGCCCTGACGCTCTACGCCGTCATGATCCAGGAGGGGGCCTTTGGATTCACTCATGACGAAACCGCCTCACAACTTTCGCAAGTGATCTACTTTGTCGCCGGCGTGGGACTGCGTGAGGAAACGCTCAAACTGCTCTGCTTCATACCCATCGCGATCTGGTGCTCGAGGCGAAAGAACGACCTTGAAGCGCTCATTCTCGCAGCCCTGGTCGGGCTGGGTTTCGCTGCGATGGAGAACATCAGCTATTTCTCCGAGGGCATTCTGGAACAAAAAGGACTGGGCCGGCTCCTGACTGCTAATCCAGTCCACTTCACCCTGACTGGTCTGGTCGGCTTTTATGCCTATCGCATGATTGTCAGGAAATTCCACGGCATGGAGGAGTTCCTCGCCACGTTCATTCTCGCCGTCCTATTCCATGGAGCCTACGACGCCATCATCCTCATTCCCGGGTGGCAGGACTACGCCATCATCAATCTGATCCTGATGGCCTTGCTGGTGTATCGCTACTTCGACCCGTTGCGAAACATGATGGATATCCACGAGCAGAGAAAACGCCTCTCGCCCCTGGGCGTTTTCATCATGGGTTCTGTATCGATCACCTGTATCGTGATGATCGTCTCAGCCCCCGTCATGGGTTTCAAAGCCGCCCTCGCCACCTTTGCTGAAGCGGTCGGGTCATTGATTCCCCTGGCTTTCGCCTACATCAGCCGTTTTCGCGACCTGTAGCTTGCCGTTTTCTTGCAGGCAGTAGGACTCCAAAGGAACCGCCTGGACAAATTTTTCGGCCGTACCTTTGATCCAGCGTTGGAAAAGATCTAACTGGGTTTGATGGCAGCTCAACGCCTCCAATCGTTTTTCCGCATGTCGCGACACATCGATTCGCAAGTTGGCTTCGTCATCCCAATTGACCAGTTCACTCACCGCAAAGTCGCGATTCCGAGCCATCACCGTAAGCCAGCCCGGACCGGGCGCAGCATCCAGCGCAGACATAACAGCCTCGTAAACGAGCAGGTGCGCTGGATGCCAGTATTCTCCACAGCTCCCGTGCGAGATAACCAGATCTGCATCAGCAAGGTGCGAAGCAAGCTGATCCGCAAGCTTCGCGACGGTCACATCAGGTGCCCAGGCCCTGTACTCACCGCCCAATGGATCGACATGATCCAAAAAATGAATCCCCGATACTCCCAGGATCCCGCAGGCATTTTTCAGTTCTGCTGACCGCACCTCTCCAAGTTGCTTCCTTGGATGGCCTCCTGTGGCTCCGCCCTCCCCCCGGGTCACGCAAACGACATCGACATGACTCCCTGATTCAATCAGGTCGCAAATCAGGCCGGAGCAAAAGGTCTCATCATCCGGGTGCGCAATGACCACCACGGCCCGCTTGATTGGGCCTAACTCAACTACCTTCGTCCACTTCGGGGCATCTTCGAAACTCCGAAACCGTCGGAGCAGTTCACGCACCTTCTTTCGGTAGAACACCGGGTTAGTGAGAACTTGCGAGATCTTCTTCAGGTTCAGCATCAGGGAGGTTCCGTTCCAGATCAGAGAACTTTATCACATGTTCCCGAAGTTCTCTCATGAAGACCTCCGGTCCGAATCGATTCATTTCCTCGGACAAGTGGCGCCTCAAGACGGGCACCTGCTCAGGGTTCTCCAGCAGGCTGACAATTTTTTCTACAGCTTCATCGTCGGCCGCATACTGAAGTTCTTCGTGCCCGACAATCTCACGCGCTCCCCCGGTCGAGGGAACAAAGGGCACGCATCCCATGGAAGCCATCTCCGCTACGGCAATCCCAAAGGCTTCGATCCGGCAGGCGTGGAGAGCGAAAGTCATTTGAGAGAGAATGCTGTGTTTCTTCTCCAACATCAGGAACCCTTCGGAGTGCACCCAGTCTTCTGATGATACCAACTCCCCGATCCTGGCACTGTAGTCTGAATCGTCGAGGGCCCCGATCAGGCGCAAGGTGACCGGATACCCCCGTTCCCGAACGGTCCTCAAGATAGAAACCATTCGCTCAATCTCTTTCTCAGGGACGACGCGTCCCAAACACACGAACGATAGCGGGTCTCTTTCGCTCTGCGCGGGCGCTTTCGGAAGGACGACAGGCGGATAGATCACAGGTGCATTCTGAAGCCCGAAAAATTCGGCCAATTGATCGACACACCACTCTGAATTGGCCAGGACGAGATCACCTCGCTCAGCCAGTGGCACCTCTTCGATTCCAATCCACTCGGAAAGCTTCAGGTAAACCCGGCGCGCGAGAGAATCACGATGACGAAACTGTTGCTCACCGTAAACGTAGAGTCGCTTCCGCATCTCCTCGCTGAAACTGAAGTCACCTATGAGCTGGATCCCCGGCTTTCCAAAATTGATTGGATTATAGGCGCTGATGCAGAGATCATAATCTCCAGCGATGCCATGACAGAACTTCTCAAAGTAGCGCAGCTGGAGTTGTGAAAGCTTTGCCGGACCGTCCACCGTGGGCAGGCGGGGCGCCCGCCGATAATTAATTTTATCGGGGTCAACGGCACACCCGTAAGCCCGGTTCAATTCATCCCAGTCCATCGGCGATGCCGTTACGAAGGTGACATCGTAAAGCTCCTGGAGCGCCTGCAACGTCCACATGGCCGTTGCCTCAGACCCTCCCCTCCCCATCCACGGGTGAGCTATGAGCACTCGTTGCATCACCTATGACTCGACAGCAGCAGGCTGCTCTGTCAAGGAACCGGCGGCATCCATCCGCTTAGTCGGCTCCCAGATACTGCTTTGAACCCCCCGGCAGAAACTGAAAAAGCCGAGAAGAATCGCTCCATTCATCGAATAGAAGTAACGGATGTAACGGAACAACTTTACGTAGTCCTCTTTGCCGGATCGTGCATTCAGGTAGTCAATTCCGCTGATGAGCCACGTTCCCACAATGATGGAATAAGGAATGAGGTAGATCGGTGAAATAAGAGCCAGAATCGGGCATGAGATAAATGCAGCGATCAGCAACATTGGTCCCGTCCAACGAAGTCCCTTATGGGACCAGAACGCGAACCAAATGGGCCAGCCTCCATTCCAGGGACTTAGGAAACCGCCGAAGTGCTGCAGGTTCTGGAAGTTACCAGTCGCGATACGATGCTTCCGACGAAACTCCTCTCGAATCTCGGTGGAGACCGGTTCATTGCAGACGGCCTCAAGATCCACGATGGCCTTCTTGCCCTGTTCCAGACAAGACATCGTCAGGAAGAAATCGTCGACGATGTAGTTCTCGGGAACCGGAGTGAACAACGAAGCACGGAGAGCGTAGCAGGCACCGAAGGCTCCCATCGTTGCCCCCCAAAGCACACCTTCCTGGTATTTCGTCACGTTCTCGCGACTGACATAGCCGTCTTCTTCAGCAGAAATCCCTTCGTGATCTCCACCTCGCATGTCCACCACACTGGCTCCGACGAGACCAACATCCGCACGCTTGAAGTGACGAACCAGGTTTCTGAGCATGTCAGGCTTCCACGTGACATTGGCGTCGCACATGATGAAGACAGAATTCTCGGCATCGCTCAGGTCCTCTGACACCTTTCGGGCGAGACGATTCACGATGCGAACTTTGCCGTTCCTGCCGCTGAAAATCTCCAGTTCAATTCCGGAGTGGCGCTTCTGCGCTTCCTCAATGATGGCGTGACTGCGATCGGTGGATCCATCCGAACCAATCAGGATGCGCATGCGATCCTTGGGGTAGTTCGAAGCCGCCATACTTTCAAGAGTGTCTTCAATGACACTCTCTTCGTTGTATACCGCCATCAACACGACCACCTCCGGAAGTTCCTCTTCCGTCTCCAGCACGTCATCAGGCAGTTTCCGGTTACGAGCGAGAAAAGAGAGAATGACCGGGTAGAACGCATAGGTGTGCATGATGAGGAGAGAACTCCCCCAGAACACCACCGTCAGCAGGACATAAAACCACATTTCCATATCAGCGGCGCCCCTCCCTGCTTTCTGTCTCGAATTCGTAAGAAGATCCTACCAGATGGTGCCCGCCGAACGGTCCCCGGCCCGGACCATCCTCAAACAAGGCGTCGTCGAGACCTTCCAGATCCTCTTCATCAAGGATGAGTTGCGCGCTGCTCTGTCCCAGTTCCTCGCGATAGGCCAGGTAGTAGGCGCGATTGTAGAAGAATTGCGGCAAGGCCATCATGAAGCCGAACAACACCCCGGTGAAGCGTTCGTCGAATGGATTGCGGGTGATGCTCTCACTGAGCACGGCCCACATCGCAACAAAGGGAAGAAACATGAGGAAGGAATCCCACGCTCTCGGCCCCATCACCGTTAGAGAATTCAAGTAGGCCGAACGCAGGCTCATTCCCATTGGGATGAAAAACGCCAGCAAGACAATTCCCACCCCGATAAAACCGGTCGAAAACAAGGTGTAGGTCCAGATACTGTGTCCGGCGCTGTAGATTTCATCAGGAAACTGGTGCCGGTCGTCCGGATAAACCATGAAGAGTTCCGGGTAGTAGGATTCGTCCCAGTAGTAGGACGCGCCCAACCCCTTTCCGAAAGCGAAACTATGCGGCTCGCCATCCAGGATATCCCACATCGCCTTAGCTTCGGCTTTACGCATCAGTGATGAAAGGTCCTCAGACGTTGCGCCACCCTCTCCCCGGTTGTCGAACATTCGCTGGTGCCAGCGCTCGGCCAGGTTGGGCTGAACCATCACCACCCCGGCAATGATAAAGACCGATGCAAAACCCATGATCAGCAGTGGCCCGAGTTTTTTAAAGGGAAACTGAATGTCATACATTTTCCACCACAGTCCGAGCAGCAGGCAAAAGGCAGCTACGATAAAAGAGACACCAATTGGGAGTGCCAGGCTTCGAGTCACTGAGATCGCGGCAATGCCCAGCGGGATACCGAAGATAATCAGGCTCCACGGGGTGAACTTGTGGCGAAGAAGAAAAGCACATCCCACCCAGGCAAACAGGAACCGCATCGACGGACTCAGGATTTCCATCCGAATCTCGGAAAGAGGAATGCCGGAGAAAGCAGCTCCGTAAACAAAGCGCCAGATCACGTTGATCATTCCTGCAAGGAGGAACCAGCGAACCACCTCCCCGGGACGCATGCCATTGGCGGCCACAATCAGGGTGGTATTCAACCCGAAGCCAACCAACAGGAGCGGAATACAAAGGCGAAGAATCCGGGAAGGTTCATTTCCCCAGGCAAAGGCGACGACAAGGGCAAAGGCAACGTAGCCCCACCACAGCATCACGAGAAAGATACCGGGGCGAATAAAGAGGTGCTTGAACCCGAGAACGGTCGCAAGTCCACCCGACAACATCGCCAAGCCGAGGAAGGCGAACTGAAAAATCGAGCCTCCTGTCTCGGCGGCGCCGAATTCAATGCTGAAATTCTTGTAGTCGAAGACAAAGGAAAAGAGAAAAACGAGGAACAGGACGCGAAAAAATTTCAGCCCCGGGGTTGCCGGAGCATCAATTTCCGCCTGCTCATTGGCGGTCGCTTTTCCTATCCAACTCATTGCCTTTAACAGGCACCCTCCCTTTTAAAGAATGTCAGCACCATGATCTGGAAATCGAAGATCACATTCCAGTTCTCAATGTAGTGTAGGTCGAACCGAACCCGCTCGGAAAGATCGGTATCGCCGCGAAGTCCGTTGACCTGGGCCCACCCGGTGATGCCCGGCTTAATATTGTGGCGGGCATTGTAGTGGGGAATGTCCTCCTTGAACTGGGCAATCAGCTCAGGACGCTCCGGGCGTGGTCCAACGAGACTCATGTCGCCCTTTAACACGTTCCAGAACTGCGGAAGTTCGTCGATGTTCCACTTACGCATGAAAGCCCCCACCTTGAGGCAGCGTGGATCGTTCTTCACCGTCCAACCGACACCAGTACTTTCGGCGTTCAGTTTCATACTGCGAAGCTTGATCATGTCGAAACACTTACCGTTCGCACCCAGACGACGCTGACGATAGAAGATCGGCCCGGGACTCTCGCGCTTGATAAGAATGCCAAAGATTCCGATGACGGGAGCCGCCAACATCACCCCAACCAGTCCTCCAATCACGTCCACGGCACGCTTCAGCGCCTGGTTCACAGTGGAGTGGAGTGGCAACTTGGAGATACCGAGGATCGGAATGCCGCCCACAGATTCGAGATGCAATCCACTCAACAGCACCTGGAAGCAGGTCGGAACGAGTTTGAACTCGATCATTTCTTTTTCACAAAGACCTGCAATCTCCATCAGTCGTCCGGACTTCAGGGCGTCATCAGCCACAACCACCATCTGGCAGACGCCAAGTTGCAGCAATGCTTCAAGGCTTTCGAAGCTTCCCATCACCGGCATATTCGGCGGCACGGGCGTCTTGAACTTACCCTCGGGAGGCGTAATGACTCCGACGATATCGAAAGGACGGTCACTCGCATTGCTGAAGGTTTCGACAGCATGGGCAAAGTCTTCGCTCCAGCCCACCACGAGGGCCCGCTGGCGGAGGCTTTGGGATGTATTCTCACGGCTCAATACCCGCCAGAGGATTCCCCTCCAGACAGGGAGAACTGTCAGCATCAGGACAAGCCCGATCGCACAATAGATTCGGGAGATCGGAGGATCGAACTTCAGGAGAAAGGTAAGAGTCAGAAACGCAAGAATCCAAACCAGGGAAGCCTTAAACAGAATCTTCAGGGTGTTGGTGTAGGAAAGCAGGTTCTCTCGCGAATAGAGTCGGAAGTTGAGCAGTGAGGTCATCATCAGCGCAACACCGAGAACGATATGCCCCAGATAGTCAGACAGTCCCTGCCCGGGTTCCGCCGGAGTTCCGAGCCCGGCTAAAGGAGTGCCGAATCGAATCCAGTGAGCCAGGAGCAAAGCGGCAGCAACCATGAGAAGATCCGCCAGGAAAGCACCACCGACCAGTCGGTGATACTGAGCCTTGGACGTCATTGCCGGCTGCTTCAGAGGAAGCGCTGAGAGACTATTGGATCCGGGTTGATGGTGGCTCATTAGTTATTATTATATTTGTGAATATTTTAACAACAGGGGCGATTCAGTTCTGAGGAATGCAGACGGTCGATTCAAACACTGGCGTGGCCGAGTGCCGGGCTGTTGTGGGCTGGGAGAGCCCGGGTCGTTCCTTTCACGTAAGCGACCTGGGCGGAGTTAATGTTGGAACTTCCATTCAGAATGCAGCCTGCCAAACGGGCCCTCATTCTCTGGAGTTCGTGAACGGCCTGGCGTGCGGCCTCGACATCCGTTTTTCCTGACTTCACCACCAAAACCGTTGCATCGGCGTGTGGTGCATATGTCAGGCCATCACTGACGACGTTCAAAGGAGACGTGTCGATGATGACGCAATCAAAAGACCCATAGGCTTCCTGGAGCATCTTCGCGAAGATCTCTTCGCTCATGGGTTCCCCGGTATCCGAGGTAAACCGTCCACAGGAGATCAGGTAAAGATCCTTGAAGGTTGTTTCCTGGCAAAGGTTCTGTGTTGTGATGTCACCTTCCCCGGGTTCACCTCTCATCGGATCAATGAAGAGCTCGGCCATGCGGGGCTTGCAGAAATCAGCATCTACCAGCAGCGTGCGATAGCCCATGTTAGCCTGGAGCACGGCGAGATTGGCAGCGCAGAAACTCTTTCCTTCTCCGGGAGACGCGCTGGTGATCATGACGCTGCGGGCGCGGTAAGCAGACAGCGACGTTCTCAGCGAGCGGAAACTTTCGCTGATGATGGAATTGGGATCACGGTTCACGAAGAGTGACTCACGAAGATCCATTTCCTGGCCGAACGCCTTGGGCACTTCTGCGAGCACTGCCAACCCGAGGCTGGATTCAACCTGCTTGCGGCTGTTTAAAGTGCGATCTAGCAAACCGATTCCGACGACAACGGCCAAGCCACACATGGCTCCGAATACTCCGGCGATCGCCACGGTGAGTTTCTTCTTCGGAGAAACCGGCTTGGCGGGAACGAGCGGAGAGGCAAAAACTCGAACCACTGTTTCGTCGACTCCTTTGGCCACATCCGTGTCGTTGATTCGATCGAGCAACTCCTGGTAAGTCGAAGCAGCCGAATCCCGGGCCTGCATCAAGGTGCGAAATTCTTTGCGGACCCCGTCGACCTCAATCAATCGGGTCTTTTGTTCCTGAACTGTCTTGCGCAGCTGCTCCTCGTGAGATTCAGCTCGATGATAAGCGTTCTCAATCGACTCGCCGACACCGGCGGCAACGGAATCCACCTGCTCCTCGAGGCCGGACAGGGTCAGTTCGTAGGTCTGGTAGGTTGTGTGGACCGGCTTAAACTGCTTTTTGATGCGCACAAATTCCGCCCGCGCCGTATTCCGGCTGTGGAGAAGATCCTGGATATGCTTCTGACCTCCATAAGATCCGATATCAAAAACCGACTCGATGTCCTGGTCCTTGATTGCTTCATATTGCTCGAATTCTCCTTTACGGAGCAGCGTCTCAGTCACAGCTGATGCCAGCTTCTTGTCGAGGTCAGAAAGCTTCTCGCTCACAAAGTCGTTGTCCTCATCCAGGGCAATCTCGGCATGCTTGATGCGAAATTCCTGCACCTTGTCTTCGGCTGCATTGACCCGGGTGAGCTGATTGGCCGCTTCCTCTTCAAGCCTTTCGCGGGATTTGGCCGACGAGGCTCCATTCTGTTCGCGAATGAGGCTCTGGAATTCGTCGATGAAGGCAGCAGCCATGTCACGGGCGCGTTCCGGATTCCGATCACGCACGGCCACATCGATCAGGCGGGTTCCGCGGCGCAGCTGAGCGTCCACGTTTTTGCTGACCAGATCCACGACCTCGGCATCCGAGTAGGGATATTCCCTTGGTTTGAGGAAATCAGGATCGTTTCGCAACTCGAGTCGATCGACGACCCGGAGAATCACCGTACCGTTTCGGATACCCTCAGCCATGGACTTGAGAGCATCAAGCGTCTCCCAGCTTGCCTGCTTCACCCCGCGGAAACCGTCAAAAACAGTGCCTTCCGTCGTGGGGTCGACGTAGATAACTGCCGTAGACTCATACACTTTCGGAGCGACGTAGACATACGCGATCGCCAGACCCACAAAAACCGCCGCAATGAGCGCCGCAAGCCACAACCGTCTCCGAATGACGGTAATCAGGCGTGCAACATCAAGCGTCGGAAAGCCGGGAAACAACGCACCGTTGGTCGTAGGCTGTGATTGTCCTGCTCCAAATTGATTCATCAGTGCTGCAAAAGCGGTAGCTGGGCATTATTTTGCCTATCTTTATTGAGAAAATTCTGTGCCTTTTTATTCAGGAAATTATGACAATTTGTACAGGTAACCCCTTGGATGCCTTATTTCAAGGTTATTTATCAATTTTCATATTTATCATAATTTCTAATTCTTAGTATTTCTTATGACTAGAAATCTGAGTCTTGTGCTGGCCCGTTTATTTAGCCCCCAGCGTTTGCAAGCCATTTGAGAGGGAGTAAACTCTCAGTCTTCAGGTATGTCGGGTGTTTCAGCGCCTCACAGCCACCGATCAGGGCCGGGGCCCGGGATCACGACCCTTTTCTGCACAAGAATGAATTATCGTACCCTTTACTTGCTCTCCGCTCTTTTGGGCGCGGGACCGCTAATGGCCCAGGAAAGCGGGGAGGCCGCTGCACCGGAGAACATTACGACGACTGCGGAGACGATCCTCGATTACATGCTCAAGGGCGGGCCCTTTCTGATGATTCCGCTGGCAGCCCTGTCATTTCTCGCGGTCATCCTGATCATTTTCTACCTCTTCACGATCCGCCAGGGCACTGTTGTCAGCGACAAATTCATGAATGCCGCGGACGCCCTCATTCGGAAGCAGGACTATCTGGGCCTGATCGCCGTCTGTAACCGCGAAAACGAGTGTATTGCCCGGATTGTTTACAAGACGCTCGACTTTGCCACTAAGAACCCCACTGCCAGCTTTGATGAGGTTCGGGAGGTCACAGAAGCGGAGGGAACGCGCCAGGCCTCCCAGCTCAACAACCGCATCTCCTACCTCAATGACATCAGTCGTGTCGCCCCAATGGTCGGCCTGTTCGGAACCGTCATCGGCATGATCGCCGCTTTTGAGGGCATCGGAAAATCCTCCGGCGTTCAGCACATGGAGCTCGCACCCGGCGTTGCCCAGGCACTCGTCACCACGGCAGCAGGACTCGTTGTCAGTATCCCGTCTCTGGTTTTCTACTCGATCTTTCGCGGCAAAGTTCAGAGACTGATTGCAGAAATGGAAGCGGCCATGACTCATATCATGGCACTGCTGGCAGCTCAGTACAAGCGCGCCAATTACCGCGCCAGCGCTCGCCGCGAGTCTTCCGATGGCGAATAGGCCATCGCACCCCCTTCCCTCCCTTCCGAATCCATGAAGTTCAGAGACACCAGCAGTCAGCAGGGCGCCGAGCTTGAGCTCGCCCCGATGATTGACGTGGTTTTCCTGCTCCTCATTTTCTTCATTGTGACCTGGCAGTTCGCCCGCTTTGAGCGCGACATGGATATCTCCGTCCCCGCCGCCGAGGAAGCCGAGAATACTGACCGGCAGACCGGGGAGATCATCGTCAACGTTCGTTCCGACGGCTCCATCATTCTCAATGGTCGCGATGTGAGCGAACCGGAACTGCTCTCAAAGCTGCAATCTATTTCCGAGGCCTACCCCGACCAGGCAGTCATCCTGCGTGGATCTTCGGACGCCGACTTTCAATCCATCATCAATGTGCTCGATCAGATCAAGAAAGCCGGCATCTGGAATGTCGCTTTCGCCACGACTAAGCCCCAGTCGTGAAGTTTGAGCGTATTGAGAGCATAAGATTCTAAATTTCGAAGATGCGTCTCCCTTTCCTCCAGCAGATTGCCCTCCGCTCCCTCTGCCTCTGGGCCGCACCGTCACTTAGCTTTTTACTCGGCTTCTCGCCATCCTGCCTCGTAGCCCAGGATGCGCCTGCGCAACCCGCTCCGGAGGCTCAGCCTGCCCAGGTCGAAGACGTCCTCGAGTACGCGGACATGCTTTTCAGCCGCGAGCAATACGGCATCGCTGCCCAGCAATACCAGGTTTTTATCAGAGAGCAGCCCAACAGCCCGAACCTGCAGATTGCGTGGTTTCGCCTGGGAGAATGTTATCTCAAGGTCAATCAAGAGGCCGATGCGGAGAAAACCTTCAACTTTCTGATCAACCAGTATCGCCGAGGCCCGTTTGTCGGATCCGCCGCTTACCGCCTCGCTATCATGAGGCTCGACAAGAAGGAGTACCGAAACGCCCTCGCTTACTTCAAGATCGCCAAGGATGAGCTCACCAATCCCGAGGTCAAACTTCAGGCGCAATACTACTACGCCCGCTGTCTTCAGCTAACCCAGCAAAACAAGCAGGCGCTCGCCCAGTTCGAAGCAGTCATCAAAGCCGCGCCGAAAGAAGAGAATCCATTTCTCGAGCGGGCCATGCTCGAGTCCGCAAGACTGCACTTTGAACTCGGCGATTCGGAACTGGCACTCGAACGTTTCAAGGAACTCGCAGACACGGCCAGCACCAAAGAGTTCAAGGAGGAGGCGATTGTTCGTGGCGGTCTGCTTGCAGCGGAAGCCGGTGACGCCGAGGCCAGCGAAGAGCTCCTCAACCGTGCCCTGAAGTTCTCTGACACCAGCCCCTGGAAGGCCCTCGCCCAAGTCGGAGCGATATTTAACGCCTTTGCCCGCGAGGACTACAAGCGTGTCGTGGCCCTCTACAATCTGGGTGCCTACACGCCCCCGGATGAATCACGAGCCAAGATGCTGCTGATCGTGGCACACTCCTACCGGCTCATGAACGATCTTGAGCCGGCGCTGCGACTCTACACGCTGGTCGAAGCCAAGTACCCCCGCCAAAAAGAAGGCGTCGAAGCCGGCTACCGCCGACTCCAGTTGCTTCACCAGACATCCGATAAAGCCCTTCCTGATGCGGCGGACAATTACGCCCGGACCCAGACTGCCATCGATGCGGCGAATCCCTACATCGATATGGCCTGGCTCATGAAAGCCGAATACCACTTTGCCCAGGCTGAAAACTCAGCAAGCGGAGCCGGTTCCGATTACGCCAAGAAACACTATGCTCTCGCCGCAGCGGCCTACACCAAGGTCCGCCTTGAAATGGTCGATGCGAAGTACCGCGAAATTTGCCTCTACAAGCGTGGTTGGTCTCAGATTGAGTCTGACGATTTCAAGAACGGCATCGTCAGCCTGACCAGTTTCATTCAGAAACATCGCAAGAGCTCTCTTGCCTCCTCAGCCATCGCCAAGCGAGCATCAGCTTATCAGCACAACGAAGACCACCAGCTCGCTCTCGAAGACTTCAAGGATATCGCCAAGAATTACCCCGAGGCACCCGAACTGGAATTTGCGCTTCAGCAGATTGCGCTGATCTATGCGCACCAGCGAAAGACCACGGAGATGATCGTGGCTTATCAGGATCTCCTCCAGCGTTTCCCCAATACCGATGGCGCCGGCGAAGCCCACTACTGGATCGGGGTTGGCTTCTTTGATCTCGAGCAACACCAGCAGGCAATCCCGGAACTGAATCAGGCCCGCAACATCGACCCGCAATACGAAGACAAAGCCACCCTTCGCCTCATCATCTGTCACTACCACCTTGAGGAGATTGAGGCTCTGGCTGAGAGTGCCCGACGCTACTTGGAAAACGCCCCGCAGGAAACCGGTCAGGGTGCCAAGGCCCGGCGCGCCTCCATCCCTCCACAGGTTCTCGAATACCTTGGCAAGAAGCTCGCCTCGTCTCGCGACTACGAAAACGCCGAGTATTTCCTTTCGGCACAGACCAAGGGAAGAAACCCGGGCGACATCTCCAGTTCCGTGTGGAAGCTGCTCGCTGAATGCCGTTCAGAATTGAAGAAACACGAGGGCGTCATCACCGCCTGCGATAACTTCCTCGTCCAGACCGAGCGCCCCAGTGAACGCGCCTCCGCCTATCTCCAGCGTGGCTTTGCCCAGTTCTGCCTCAAGCAATACGACGACGCCAGGAACAGTGCCCAGGAGAGCTTGCGCTCGCAGAAAGAAGGTCGCACTAATGCCGAAGCCCGCATTCTCCTCGGTGATATAGCCGCCGCTAACGGCAACCTCGCCGACGCGGCCCGCGACTATCTTGTCGTCAGCCAGATTTTCTACGATCCCGAAGTGACCCCGAAAGCACTCGCCAAGGCCGTCAACGCCTACCAGTCGCTCGGCAACCGGGATAAAGCTGAACAGCTCCAGCAGGAACTCAGTTTGAAGTTCCCCAACTACGAGGTGCCCGCCAGTCTCGACCCGGACTGTTGATCCTCAGTTATCGGACCGCTCCTCCGTCTCTTCTGCTGAAGGACTTTCGGTCGAAGTAGATTCACCCCCTTCGCCCTCTTCAACAGGCATCAGCCCCACCGGCTTCTCCTCGATCTCTTCAATGTCATCGCTGATCGGCCAGCGTTCCGGATCGATCTGGATCTTCTCCGGTGTCGAAACCCGGATCACAGCGCCCTCGGCAAACTCGTAGGGTTTTGATTCAGGTGGTGTCGTTAGTGTCTTTGTCACCAGCGGCACCACGGTAAAGATCATCGCCTCATTCTCCAGCCGGTCGATATTCAGCACGGCCGCACACGTGGTTGACTCACTCACCCGAAGAGTGTCCCCGGGCTTGAGGGCGAAGGATTCCGGCACCTCTGCTGACGGCAGAGCCAGGTCGATAATTCCGTCCGGAAAATCAATCGATCGCCCCCGAATCACCAGACCACTTTGGAAGACATCCTGTTCTCCCATTTGCTGGACGGACTCCACTTCAAAGTCTCCTGACAAAAACACCACTTCACCACGTTCGATGTAGTTCTTGATGTAGCTCCGCTTCAGGATGCCGTTGTAGGCCACCAGTTCCGTCGGGGAGAACGGATAGACATCGGCATAAAGATCTTTCGTCGAATAAAACTTTCCTCGTGGCGCGGATACCCGGGTGAAGCCCTCGATCGGATCCAGTTTTTCAAGCCGGGTCAGCAAGCGGTAATTCATGGGATGCTCCGGCTGCCCGAAGACCCACATGCAGAACGACCACGAGGCCGCATTCAGTCCGATCAGGACAGCAATCGCGGCAATCCAGAGAATCAGGTTTCCGCTGTGATATCTGGCCTCGTCATCGTTCTTCCGCACTTCTCGTGCGAATGAACTCTGATCAGGCAGCGCATCCATATTGAGGTCGAAACAAACTCAATCAATTGCTGCCACCACAGACTTCGCCATCCATTGTTTCCGGATCGTATTCCGGCTCCTTGTCAGCCGCAGCCGGTTCAAACGAGGTGCCGCAACCACAACTGCGCGCCGCATTGGGATTTTCGATCTTAAAACCGGAATCATTCAAGGCTTCCACGTAATCGAGCTGGCAACCGTCGAGGTATTCGAGGCTTTCACCGTCGACAAATACTTTCACCCCGTTCTTTTCGATCACATCATCACCAGGACTGGCCGATGCAATCTGCATGGCGTATGACATGCCGGCACAACCGCCTTTTTCCACGAAAAGGCGCAGGCCCTTCTCCTCAGGAGAGAAATCCTTGGCTTTGAGAAGGTCCAGCAGGTGGCCGGCAGCAGAATCAGTAACTTGAATCATAGGTTGGGAGGTCAGTTGGACTTCTAATATAGAACCGCCTCCGGCCAATCCCAAACGATTTCGGAGTTGCTTTCCTCGCCGCCCCGCTCTCAGTTGAAGTCGACTCACCTATGGGAAAAATCCGCCTGCTCCCCGAAGCCCTCGCCAGCCAGGTTGCTGCTGGTGAAGTGGTCGAACGTCCCGCTTCCGTGGTTAAGGAACTGGTCGAAAACAGCATCGACGCCGGGGCCACCAACATTGAAATCCTCGTCCAGCGAGGTGGCATCTCACTGATCCGCGTCACCGATGACGGTTGCGGCATGAATCGCGACGATGCGCTCATGAGCCTCGAGCGGAACGCCACTTCGAAGATACGCACGAAGGAGGATCTCGCTGCGATCCACACTCTCGGCTTTCGCGGTGAAGCGGTTCCCAGTATCGCCAGTGTCTCCAAGTTTCGGCTCATCACCCGGGAGCCGGATTCCCTGACCGGCACCGAGATCATCATCAACGGAGGCAAGGTAGTCAGCGTGAAAGACTGCGGTGAACCGGCCGGCACCCAGATCGAAGCCCGCTCACTTTTCTACAACCTCCCCGCCCGTCGCAAATTCCTTCGTACCGAGAACACCGAGTATTCCCACCTCGAACAGGTCGTCAAAACCCAGGCTATCGCCCACGAGAACATTCGTTTCTCACTGGTCCGAAACGACCGACTCGCCTTTCAGCTCCCGGCAACCACCAGCCTGCGCGAACGAATCGGCGGCCTCGTTGGAAACGACCTCGCCAGTCGCCTGCTCGAGGTCGAACCCTACGAACACAAGGACATCAAGGTGCGGGGGTTTATCGGACCTCCCGGCATGGGGCGGAGTGATCGCCGTCAGCAACTCAGCTTTCTCAATGGTCGCCCCGTCGAAGCCGCCATCATTACCCGCGCCCTGCGCGAAGGCTATCACACCGCCCTGATGAAGGGGCAGTATCCGGTCACCTTCCTTTTCATTGAGACAGATCCGACGGCAGTTGATGTGAATGTCCATCCGGCGAAACGTGAAGTCCGTTTTCACGACGGCTTCGGTGTTCAGGATGCCATCATCGGAGCGGTTCAGCACTCTCTCCGTGCCCAGATGTCACGTCCCGTCTCCGGAGTGGGGCTCACCGGCACCAAGCGCGAAACACCGACCGTTGATGCGGTGCAGGAAGATCTCATCCCCGCTGCCGAGCAACGTTCCCTTCGCAAAGACTGGAGCGACCTGGGCAAGACCGCTGAAGAAAGGAACGAATCGCCCAAAGTCGAAGAAAAACTCTTCACGGCCCGGGAACGTGAGCGCGTCGAAGCATCGGAAACCTGTCCGTCTGACAGCGTAGAGGAGACTCAAGAGGGTTCAGTCACTGACCCAACCCTCTTGAGCGAAGAGCCCTCGATATCCGAACCGGCCCCGGCGGCAAACGAAGGCGCCGCGCAAATGAAGGCGAGTGACTACCGCCTGCTCGGAGTCCTCGGCAAACTCTACGTGCTACTCGAATCGGCCGAAGGACTGGTCCTCATGGATCAACACGCCGCCCACGAGCGTGTGCTCTTCGAAGAAATGAAGCGCCGCATGGAAACCGAGGATGTCCCGTCCCAGCAGCTGCTCACTCCCATCATGGTCGAACTCACGCCACGTGATTTTGACCTGATCGAGAAGAACCTCGAAGTGATCAACAAGCTGGGTCTCTCGGCTGAACCTTTCGGCGGCAGCACGCTGAAAATCGACTCCCTTCCAACCTTCCTCAAGAGCGATGATCCGGAAGCATTCCTCCAGGAGGTCATCGAAGAAATCCGGGCATCCAGCGACCGCATGTCCAAGCTGCGTCTTGGCGAAGACATGATTGCCACCACGGTTTGCCGCCATGCGGTGAAGGCGAACGATCCGCTTCACGATCGCGAGCTGCAGAAGCTACTCGAGGACTTGCTCGAGTGTGACATGCCCTACTGCTGCCCGCATGGCCGCCCCACTCTGATTCAGATTTCCTACGGGGAACTGGAGAAGAAGTTTGGTCGGCGCACTTAAGACTCTTGCTCCTGATCTTAATCTTGCTCTTGCTCCCCACGGTGAGCGCAAAGATCAAGAGCAGGAGTAAGAGCAAGATCAAGAGTATGCGCCGCAATTCCCTACCTTGACCCTCTTGGCGCCCTCCCTCATCCTTCGCGCATGAAAATCCCTTTTCTTGCGCTGTTGGCCGCACTCAGCTTCAGCAGCCTGACCGCTGCCGAAAAGAACGTCATCTTCTTCATCACCGATGATGAATCCCCCACCCTCGGTTGCTATGGCGACCCCGTTGCCAAGACTCCGGCGATTGATGCACTCGCCGCCGACGGCACAGTCTTTCTCAATGCTTTTGCGACGACAGCAAGCTGCTCAGCAAGCCGCTCCGTGGTCATGTCAGGGCTGCACAATCACCGCAACGGCCAATACGGACACCAGCACTCCTATCACAAGTTTTCCTCCTACCACAATGTCGTCAGCCTCTCGCTTCCCCGCGTCATGGCGAACGCAGGATACCGCACCGGACATATTGGCAAATACCACGTCGCCCCGGAACAGGTCTACCGCTACGAAACCTACATGAAGGGTAGCGGCCGTAACGCCGTTGATATGGCCAACAAAGCCAGGGACTTCATCACCGCGGACGACGAACGGCCCTTCTTTCTCTATTTCGCCACTTCAGATCCGCACCGTGGTGGCGGCAAGGATCAAAACGCAGAGAGCGAACTCAAACCCGATCTCTTCGGCAACAAGCCGGATCGTAAAGCCCACGAAGGCGTCGATGAAGTCTTCTACGAACTCGATGAAGTGCCGATCCCTCACTTTCTCAGCGACACCCGGGAAACCCGCGAGGAACTCGCCCACTACTATCAGAGTGTCAGCCGCATCGACCAGGGCGTCGCCCGCCTCGTAGAGATCCTCAAGGAGGCGGATCTCTACGACAAGACTATGATCGTCTTCACTTCCGACCACGGCATGGCCTTCGCCGGAGGCAAAACCACCGTGTATGAAGGCGGACTCAAGGTTCCGTTCGTGGTGCGCAACCCCTACGAGGAGAACCGGGGCGTGAAGCACAACGGCCTCATCAGTCACATCGATATCACACCGAGCCTGCTCGACTACGCCGGCGGGCTCGACAAAAAAACCAACGGCCCGAAAAAGCTCGTCGATCACAAGAAGTTCTGGAAAAACTTTCCCGAAGTCGCCAAGGACAATCTCGGCCCGGCCCTGACATCCTACCACGGCAAGTCCTGGATCCCGATTCTCGGCAAACCTGACGCAGAGCACTGGGACACGATCTTCGCTTCACACACCTTCCACGAAATCCAGATGTATTACCCCATGCGGGTAATCCGCGATAAGGAATACAAGCTCATCTGGAACATTGCGCACCCGCTGCCCTATCCTTTCGCATCGGACCTCTGGGCGGCCAGCAGCTTCCAGGCACAATTTCAGCAATCACTCGATGCTCCCTACGGCCAGAAGTCGGTCGGGGAATACATCCACCGCCCCCAATTTGAATTTTTCAAGATCGATGAAGATCCCTATGAGGCCAAGAACCTCGCCGGCGATCCGGCCCATCGCGAAGCGCTCGCCAGGTACCAGGAAAAAATGAAGGAGTTCCAGAAGAAGATGCAGGATCCCTGGATAATGAAGTGGAACTACGAATAACCACTCTTGCTCCTGATCTTAATCTTGATCTTGCTCCCCGCTGCTAGGGAAAGATCAAGAGCAGGATTAAGAGCAGGATTAAGAGCAAGATCAAGACTCTCCAAAAGATCAAAATTCCCCCATGAAGACCTGTCTCCCCCTCACTCTAACCCTTCTGCTCTCACTGTCCGTCACCATCGCAAATGCCGGGCGAATGCCCATCTGGATCGGAACCGGCGGCAAGAATGCCAAGGGTATCTACAAGTCAAACTACGACTACGGCAGTGGAACTCTCACCGAGCCCGAGCTGGCGGCTGAAGTGGAAGGCCCCGGCTGGGTGACTCTCAACTCAGATCGGAGCCGCCTCTACGCCGTTTGCAAAATTGAAGAGCCCTGCGTTGCCGTCTGGAGCGTGGATTCCGACGACAATTTGACCTTCATCAATTCCCAGCCCATTGGCGATGGCGGTGCCGCTCACGTCAGTCTCGACAAGGAAGACCGCATCCTTTTCACCGCCCAGTACGGTGGGGGTTCCACCGCGGCCTTTGCCCTCAATGAAGACGGCTCCATCGGCGAACAGACTGCGCTAATCAAGCACGAAGGGTCCGGCCCCAACGAGCAGCGCCAGAAGTCGCCTCACCCCCACTGGACCGGAGTCAGCCCGGACAACCGCTTCCTTTTTGTTCCTGACCTTGGAAACGACAAGATCGTCATCTACAAGATCAACCATAAGGAGCAAACCATTGAACCTCACGGCTTCGGCCAGACTGTTCCCGGTGGCGGCCCCCGCCACATGAAGTTCAGCCCGGATGGTTCCAAGGTTTACCTGCTCAACGAACTGCTGCTCTCCGTCACCGTGTTCGACTACGACGCCGAGGCCGGCTCACTCAAAGCCATTCAGACCATTGAGAATATTCCCCAGGAAGAACTCGAAGTTCCCAGCAAATCCTCTGAAATTCGGGTGCACCCGAACGGTAAGTTCGTCTATGCTGCCAACCGTGGACCCGACAACATCACCGTCTTCTCGGTCGATGAGGCGACCGGCAAACTTACCTTTGTGGAAAACGAAGCCATCCGCGGTGCCTGGCCACGCAACTTCGACCTCGATGGAAGCTTTCTCATCGCAGCGGGCCGTTACTCAAACACGCTCTCCATCTTCGAAATCGATCAGGATACCGGTGGTTTGATTTTCACAGGCCGGGTGGTGAACTGCCCTTCCCCAATCTGCATTGCTTACTGATCCCGCTGCCAGCTGAGACTCAGACTACCGTTTCCCGTATTGCCCCTTTCAAGGTCCGCCCAAGGAAGGGTGATACGGGACTTTTTGTTTTGAGGTAGTCTTTGGAAACGAGGCTCTCACCGTTGGGGTCAAAGACGAAGAACTCCGCCTTCTCGCCTTCGGCAATCTTAACGGGATCGAGCTTCACAATTCGACGCGGTTCGGCGGAATACTTTTTCACCAACAAGTCCCAGCCAAAGGTTCCCTCACTGATGAATCCGTCGAACAGGGCCAAAACCGTCGTTTCCAATCCACTGACACCGAACGGAGCGCTGGCAAAGTCAGCCGATTTTTCAAACTCGGTATGGGGCGCGTGATTGGATGCAATCGCGTCAATGGTCCCGTCGAGCAATCCTTGAATCAGCGCGTCGCAATCGGACTGCAGACGCAGCGGCGGATCCATCTTGAAGTGGGTGTTGTAATCTTCCACATCCTCTTCGGTGAGAAGTAAATGATAAGGGGAAACCTCGCAAGTGACCTGCGTCCCGGCCTCCTTCGCCGCCGCAATTGACTTCAACGTGTTGGCGGTTGAAACCTGCTGCAGGTGCAGCCTCGCTCCAGTGTGCTGGGCGACCCGGATATCCCGGTCGAGTGCAATTTCCTGGCTGATCGCCGGTATTCCCGGCAACCCGAGCTTGTAGGAAACGCGACCTTCATTGATCGCGCCCGCCTTCGTCAGTGCCGGCGTGTCACCGTGCGTCGTGACAAGCAGGTCAAAGTCCTTGGCATATTCCATGCACCGACGCAGAAGATCCGGACAAGGCACCTCGTGGTCGGCATCAGTCAGCATGGCTACTCCGCGGGATGCCATCCCGGAAAATCCGGCCAACTCTTTGCCTTCCCGCTTCTTCGTCAGGCAACCGGAAGTATGCATTGGAATCGGGCTCACTTCGGAGACCAAATCCTGGAGGCTCTTAACGAGATTACCGCTGTCGACCGGAGGCGCGGTGTCCGGCATCAAAACCAACCCGGTTACCCCTCCGTGGATCGCTGCTTCGGCACAACTGGACAGCGTTTCCTTGTGCTCAAATCCCGGCTCACGGGCGTGCACGTTGAGATCAAACATTCCCGGCACGATGACACAACCGTCACAGTCGACCGTGGTGGAGCCATCAACCGCTTCGATCGTCTCCGCGACCTTCTGAATGACGCCTTCATCATCCACGAGAATGTCCGCCTTCTGCAACTCAGGCGTTTCTTCGCTCGCTATGGTTCCGTTTTTGAAAAGACGCATACCGGTCAGTCCTTGTCGGTTTCGGGTTTGAGCCAGTGAAGCACTGCCATTCGCACTGCGATGCCATTCTCGACCTGGGTGCTGATGAGACTCTTTTCATAACCCATCGCTTCGTCTGTGATTTCCACGCCGCGGTTCACCGGACCGGGATGCATCAGGTAAGCACCCAACTGTCGCATTCGGGCAACTCGCTCGCTGTGCATGCCATACATCTTGTGGTATTCGGCGATGCTCGGGAAAAACTGTCCCTCCTGGCGTTCCAACTGCACGCGCAACAGGTAGACCGCATCCGGCCCCCAGTCGAAGACATCCTCCCACGAGTGAAAGCGCTTCATGAAGTCATGCCTTCCCTCCGGGACCAAGGATCCAGGCCCTAACACTCCGACTTCTATACCCAGCTTGTTGAAGAGCGTACTGGTAGAGCGGGCCACCCGTGAGTGAAGGATGTCTCCCACGATGACCACTTTCCTGCCCTGATAGTCCGGATAGACTTCCCGAAAGGTCATCGAGTCGAGCAGAGCCTGGGTCGGATGAGCATGATATCCGTCACCTGCGTTGATGACCGAAGCGTTCGTGTGCTTGGCCACAATCCCGGGGACACCCGCTGCCTGGTGGCGGATCACAATGTAGTCCGATCGCATCGCCTGCAGGGTCTCGATGGTATCGAGCAGTGACTCGCCCTTTACGACCGAAGAACTTGAGACGGTAAAATTAGTGACATCTGCCGACATCCGGCTGGCGGCGACCTCGAAAGAGGAGCTGGTCCTGGTCGAAGGCTCGTAGAAGAGGTTCAGTACCGTTTTGCCTCGCAGGGTAGGCACTTTCTTCACTGAGCGTTGGAAGAGCTGTTTGAACGGAGCCGCGTTCTCGAAAATGTATTCAATCTCCTCCAGTGAGAGGCTTTCGATATCGAGAAGGTCTTTCCGCGGCTTTAACTCACTCATTTCTCAGTCACAAGGAAAACGCCCTCTTTCTCGTCGTCTTCCTGGAATCGAACTTTCACGTATTGTTTTAAATCGGTTTCGATCGTTCGACCAACGTAATCGGGCTGAACCGGAATTTCCCGATGCCCGCGGTCCACCAGGACCGCCAACTCAATCTTTGACGGGCGCCCGTAGTCGGCCAGGGCATCAAGCGCGGCGCGAACCGTGCGACCGGTAAAGATGACCTCATCAAAGAGAATCACCCGGGTGCCCTCGAGCTCAAAGGGAACGTCCGAACTGTTCAGCGTCGGCAGGTCGCGCCCACGATTGTCGAAGTCGTCCCGATAGAGCGAAATATCGAGAGTGCCGACCGGATAGTCCTTGCCCCGTTCCGCCAGGGCGGCGGCTACGCGCCGGGCCAGGGTCACGCCGCGAGTGTAGACGCCGACAAAGGCCAGTTCCTGATCTCCACAGCGGGATTCAATTTCGCCGGCTAAAACGGCGATGGTTTCCTCAATCCCCTCAGGAGTGAGGATCTCTTCGGTGGTGATGTCAGCTGTATCACTCAAGTAGTGTTGCCGAAGAAACGGGGAAGTTTTGACGCGAGGTCAGGCACCGGTTCATCCGGCACCCCTCTACCTCTAGTCACAAATCGCGGAAGCGCTATCAAAAATTTCGTGTTCCGATGTCAGTCCGGCGCTGCATCCCATCGAAAGTAACCTTTTCGCTCTCCCGGTAGACGTTGGCGACAGCCTCTTCCCGGGTCGATCCGCTGGCGACAACCACGAGAACACGGCCACCGGCAGTCTCAAACTGCCCAGCTTCATTGAGCTTGGTTCCGGCGTGAAAAACACGGGCATCGGAAACCTGATCCAATCCTGAAATCACATCACCACTTCGGGAACTGGCCGGGTAACCGGCTGAGGCAGACACGAGGCAGATGCTCCAACCGTCCTTGAAGCTGATCAGGTCGGGATTGAGGCTTCCCTTTGCCCCCTCAAACACATGAGCCGCGAAGTCACCTTCGACCATCGGCAGAACCGCCTCGGCTTCAGGATCGCCGAAGCGACAGTTGTATTCGATGACCTTCGGTCCGTTCTCCGTCAGCATGAGCCCGAAGTAGAGGAACCCGCGATACGGCAAGCCCTCATTCTGAAGCCCTTCCACGGTCGGACGCACGATGGTCTCGTCGATCACGGAGCGAAGATCACCTTCGAACATATCGAGCGAGCTCACAGCCCCCATGCCTCCTGTGTTGGGCCCTTCGTCAGCATCGTAGATGCGCTTGTAGTCACGAGCCGGAGCAAGAATCTGGTAGTCGCCATCGACGACGGAAGCAAAAATTGAAATCTCCGGACCCTCGAGATACTCCTCGACCAGGAGGCGGCCGGGACCAAATTTCCGCTGCACCAGGACTTCGTCGAGAAACTCTTCAGCGTCGCCTTCGGTCATGCAGACGGCAACGCCCTTGCCTGCCGCAAGCCCGTCGAACTTCAGCACGGTGGGGTACTTTCCATCAATGGCCGCCCGCGCTTCTTCGATGGTTTCAACAGGAGAATAACCGCCGGTCGGGATAGACTGGCGGACCATGAATTCCTTGGCGAACTCCTTGCTCGCTTCGAGTTGGGCAGCTTCTTTCGGAGGCCCCCAGCAGGGAATCCCGGCAACGGCACAGGCATTCGCGAGTCCTTCGTCCTTCACGAGGTAGCTCTCCTCACCGGCGACGCACAAATCGATGTTCAGTTCCTGCATCGCAGAAATAAGGGAGGCCACGCCATCCGCCTCAACCGGCTTCGCCAGCTCAAAAATGGCGTCAGATCCAGGGAAGGAATAGATCTCTGTCTCCGTGGGAGATTCGTGAAGCGCAGTAATGATCGCATGCTCGCGACCGCCTTTTCCAACAACGAGGACTTTCATAAACAAGGGATAAACCGGGATTCGATAGCCGGCCTGCTGCGTAGGCACAGCGACCGGGACGTCCATCGTAAGCACGTTTGAACAAATTTCCAGCCAAGGGAGAAAAAAGATCCCTCAAAGCGCAGATCCCCTGTTCCACGGGGATGTTGAAAGCCGATCAGGCTCAGGCTGACTTTGCCTGGGAGCGCTTCTGCCGGCGACGTTCACGAAGCTCCCTTTCCAATTGCTTCACCAGTTCCACCCGGTCGGAGGGAACACTGAAAGTGCCTTTGAGACGGGAATCAAAATTGGAAATCGTCATGTCCTACCATGCAGCTATTTCGACGTCGTGCTTGCGTCCCCTTGCTTGGGCTGCCGCCAACTTGCGAAATCACAACGAATAAACTAGGCCGCCTCGTACTTGGAGGGCAGGCACCCCTTCACTTGCTGGAAGGCTTTGCTGAAATGACTCAAGCTTTGATACCCCACCTCAACGGCAGCCTCACTAACACTGCACTTCCCACTGACAATTAACTCCGCAGCTGTTTCGATGCGAAGCTTGCGCACGTACTGGCTGATTGTCATCCCCGTCGTAGATGAAAATGTGCGACTCAGATAAAACGGGCTGCATCCGACTTCGGCGGCAAGTCCCTGGAGATCGAACGGTTCATCAACATGCTGCTTGAGGTATGCCTTTGCCTTGGCCACCCGCGCCGTTGAAAGTCGCTTTTGGCGCGAACAGAAAAACTCATCCTCACCCTCCGCAGGCTTGAAGCAGGTTATCGCGATCAATTCCTTAACCTGGCTTTCATACCAAAATGAGCGGGCGGCGCCGGAAACGATCGGATTCGTGAAAGCAGGAATGACCCTTTCCACCACGGCTCGCCCCAGCGGTTTTTCAATCACTTCAGAAGCGGAACCCTCGAAAACGATTTCTCTCATGCGCTTGTCGAGCCCGGGTCTGAATGGCTTCATCATCCCAGCGAGAAGTTCACGCCTCATTCCGACAATGAGCAACTCGGTATGGTCCTCAGTAAGCACCGTCGTCGTGTCTCCGGGACTGTTTAGAATTGCCATCTGACCAGCTTCGATTCGGGCGAGAGCCCCTGTTTCCGGACCGATGATCACCGCACCAGACTGAACCATGACAAAGACTGTCTGGCCGGGCATCAACCTAAGAGCCTCACTCCCGTCACCACCGGGAACAGCGCCCCAGGCCCAGATTTGAGATTCCTTGGCATCGCCAAAAACGGGTTTTCCGGAGGACTTCATGATCATGACACGCTATTGATACTGAGAATTAGTCTCAATACCAGTGAAAAATGGTCCGTTTTCGCGCTTTCTCAGATAAACGCCCTATAGCAGGACGTCGTATGGGCGCTCGCCCGTTTTGTCCATGAACCCGACGAAGGCCTGATTCACCACCTTGTAGCCACCTGGAGTCGGGTAATTACCCGTGAAATACCAATCCCCGTTGTGAACCGGGATGGCTTCGTGCATGGCCGAAACTTTTTGATAGATCACTTCGACCTCCCCTTTCCAGCCGATCCCTTCCGGTGTCACCATCCGGCTGATTTCAGCGGATAGATCTTCGTCAGTGAACGGCTCGTAGACCATCTTCACCGGATTCGTCATCTCCCCTACGGGCTTCTTCAATTCCTCACGACAGCGATAGTAGACATCGGTCAGGAGATTGTGCCGCCCGGAACGTTCCAACAGATTCACTGCTGCCTGGAATACGATAAATTTCCCAAGGTGCGACATATCGATGCCATAGCAATCCGGGTAGCGAATCTGCGGTGCGGTAGATGCCACTACGATCTTCTTCGGATTGAGCCGGGAGAGAATCTTAATAATGGAGTCCTTCAGGGTCGTCCCCCTCACGATCGAATCGTCGATCACCACGAGAGTCTCATCCGGCCCCATCTGGTCGTAGGTCACGTCGTAGACGTGAGAAACCATCTGGTCACGCCCTTTCTCCTGGGCAATGAAGGTCCGCAACTTGATGTCTTTGTGAGCGATCTTTTCGCCGCGAGGCCAGCTTTGAAGAATCAACTTGTCGATCCCCTCTTCGCTGAGCGTTCCTCCCTGGAGTTCCTCAATCAGCTTCTGACGCACTTGTTCACGGCGGAACTTCCGAAGACCGTCCATCATGCCATGGTAAGCAATCTCGGCAGTGTTCGGAATGAAACTGAAAATGGTCTTGTCGAAGTCGTCCTCGATCCGATCAAAGATCTGGGGAACGAGATTGGCTCCGAGCTTCATTCGCTCTTTGTAGATCTCAGGATCGTTACCGCGAGAGAAGTAAATGCGCTCAAAGGAACAGGGGCGCTTCTCTTTCTCCTCGGTGTAGGGCTGAATACTCAATTCACCGGCCTGATTCACAACCCCCACATTACCGCGAGGCAGCTCTTTAATGGCGCCGGAGTCCGCATTGAAGACAGTCATCAAAGGCACCCGCTCACTGGCAAAGGCGATGACTTCGTCGTCTTCGTAGTAATGGCACGGCCGAATTCCGCTGGGGTCGCGCAGCACAAAACCCACACCGTTTCCGGTCGCCCCTGCGATGGCAAATCCACCATCCCACTGATCGGCGCACTTGTTAAGAATGCGTACGATATCGATCTCATCGGAAATGATCTTGGGGATGCCTCTCCCTTCGGTTCCCTTGTCACGCTCTCGGCGATAGATCGCATCGTGAGCTTCATCGAGATGGTAACCAATTTCCTCCAGCACCGTCTGCGTATCGGTGTCAAAAACAGGGTGCTGCCCGCGATCAATCAGGTGGTGGTTGAGGTCGCGTGCATTGGTCATGTTGAAGTTACCCAGCACCATCAAGGTCTTGGTCGGGTAATTCGTGCGACGCACGTAGGGATGACAACCGCCCGTGCCAAATTTGCCGGACGTGCCGTAGCGAAGATGGCCTAACAGAATCTCACCACCGAAGTCGAAATTGTTCTTAAACGAAACCGGATCGTTAGGATCGAGAAATCCTTTGCGCTTCCGCTTGCTCAAGGTCTTGAGCTGATCCTCCATCAACTTGATGAGAGAATCCCGCTGGGCATTCCGTTCCCTGAAGAGGTAGGGCTGCCCCAGAGGCATATCGAGCTTCACGCAACCGACCCCGACGCCGTCCTGGCCGCGGTTATGCTGTTTCTCCATGAGGAGATAGAGGCGTTGGAAGCCCCACAGGCAGGTGCCGTATTTGTCCTTGTACCAGGCGAGGTCTTTCTTCAGCCTGACAAATGCCAGACCACACTCATGATGAATCGGGTCGCTCATGCAGGAGGAGGATCAGAGTCAGTTGGAAATCTCAACTTTCACAGTTCCGCTGGCGTCGACTTCGCCAATGATGCGGGCGCCGTCCTGGATGGAAGCGGCCGCTTCGGCCTGGTCGGCCGGAACAATCACGATCCAGCCCCAGCCCATGTTGAAGGTCTTCACCGCTTCGGCGTCCTCCACGAAGGAAAGCACCTTGCCGACCGCGCCAAGCTCCCAGCGCGGGATGGTGATATCTGCTCCCTTCTCCCCGAGCAGGCGCTCGAGGTTTTCAGGCAGTCCGCCTCCGGTATTGTGAGCCATCGCGCGAACGTCGAGTTGCTTTTCGCGAAGGCCGGCAACGACATCATGATAGAGTCGGGTCGGAGCGAGGAACTCCTCCCATTCGTCGTCGTCGATCAGGCCGGGGTTGGCGGCGAGAATCTTGCGAATCAGGCTCCAGCCGTTCGCGTGAAAACCATCGGAAGGATAGCCGATCAATTTGTCGCCCACCTCAATGCGGGAAGGATCAATCAGGTCGGGCTTTTCAGCAGCACCGACACAGAAACCACTCAACTCGATCATGCCGTCTGGAACGATACCCGGCATTTCAGCGGTTTCGCCTCCGGCAAGAATACAGTCACAGTCGGCGAGGTATTCCGCCATCCCTGCGATGAGACGCTTGATCTTGGTCTTATCGATCCGGCCAACGCCAACGTAGTCGAGGAAGAGCAAGGCATCCCCACCTGTGGTGAGAATGTCGTTCACACTCATGGCGACGAGGTCCTTGCCTGCGATCTCGAGCTGGTCGTGCTCGAGCAGCAATTCCAGTTTCGTTCCAACGCCGTCGCAGCCTGTCACAATGACCGGCTCCTTGTAATCGCTGAGGTCATAACTCGCGGCGAACAGCCCGAAGGACTGCATCAGCGAACGCTTCGCCTCAGTTTGACGTCTCAGTTCTCCGATATCGCCGACCAGGGCGGCCGCTTCTTCGATATCAACTCCGGCTCCCTTGTAGGTGAATTCGCCGCTCATTCAGTTCGATGATGTAACAGATTCGTAAAGTGAGCGAAAGAGATAATAGCCACTCCCCCACTTTTCTTCATCAGATCCAGCCGGGTTCTCCCAGTCCGGATCGTAGTGATCTTCGCGATGAAGAAATCTTTCGGGGTGAGGCATCATACCGAACACTCGCCCTGTTTCGTCCTGTAACCCCGCGATTTGTTCAAAACTTCCGTTCACGTCCTCATTGTAGGTCACTGCGGCGGCACCGTTTTCACGATACTTTTTGGCGTCTTCCGCTGTCATGGTGACGAGGCGCCCTTCGGCATGTGCCATCGGGAATTCGAACTCATCCGGCAGCAGAGTGAGGAACGGGCTGTCAGCCTGCTTCTTCATTTTGACCCACTGGCACTGGAAACGCCCACTGGTGTTTTCAACCAGGCTGCCTTCAGGAAGCAGGCCGAGCTGAGTCAGGATCTGGAAACCGTTGCAGATACCGAGCAGGTATCCGCCATTATCCCGAAACTCTTTTAACGCTCCGTCGATCTTCTGCTCCGTCACGAGACGGGCAAGGCGGCCGGACATGACATAGTCACCGTAGCTGAAGCCACCTGACAACATCACCAGCTTGACGCCGTCGAGTGTCTCAGTCGTCAGTGCGGAAATCGGAACGATCTCCGTGCTGAAACCAACCACCTCAAGCGCGCGAGCTGTTTCTTCGTCGCAATTGGTGCCGGGAAATTTTAGTAGTACTGCGCGAGGCCGTTCTTCCATAGCGATTTGAGTTCGTCGAGCGGTTCGTCGATCAGGACGTCATCGCCCCGGGTTACTTTCAGATTGGAGTGCTCACCGGCAGCACGGCCGAGCGGAGCAAAAGGTTGTCCTTCGAAAATCGCCGCTACCTTCTCAAGGTTTTCCGGAGCGATTTCAACCACGAGGCGAGAGGGAGATTCGCCGAAGAGCATCGCGGCGACTGAAACATCTTCACCGGTCGGCAGCGAGCTGAGATCAATCTCGAGTCCGGCCTTTCCAGAGAACGCTGCCTCCGCCAGGGTCACGGCGAGACCGCCTTCACTGACATCGTGAGCCGAGAGGATCAGTCCCTGCTTCACGCACTCATAATACTTGCGGTAAAGATCCATGGCCGCATCCATGTCCGTGCCCGGAACGGTCGCGTTGGTCAGACCTTTCTGGCGGGCGTAAACCGAACCACCCAACTCGGATTCGGTGGAACCAATCACCGCGATGAGGCTGTCACGACGCCGCAGTGAGCTGCCCGTGACGTGAGACGCGTCTTCAACGATGCCCATGCCGCTGATAAGAATGGTCACAGGAATGGAGACCGGACCTTCTTCGGTCTCGAAGTAGTTGTAGAAAGAGTCCTTACCGGAAACAAACGGAGCGCCGTAGGATTCAGCCGCAGCAGCAATGCCCTTAACGGTTTCGACGAGTGCGCCAAGTTCTTCTTCGGCATCAGGGTTGCCCATGCAGAAGTTATCGAGAATGGCGAGACGATCCGGGTCGGCACCGGAAGCCACCATCTGGCGGATGCACTCATCGACACAGGCAGTGCCCATCGCGTAGGGATCCGTCTTACCCCACTCAGGCAGGATGGAAACGCTCATCGACATGAGGCGTTCGCTGCCGTTGATACGCATCACGGAAGCATCCTGCGGAGCGTCACCGCTGGCGCCGGCAAGCGGTTTCAAAATCGTATTACCCTGCACCTCGTGATCGTATTCACGGATGATCGGTTCGCGGGAAACGATCGCAAAATCGGAAAGCAGTGACTTGAGGTCTTCACCACCTTTGTCGACTGCGGGTGCATCGACTGATTCCGTCGTCAGCTCCCACTTGGCGTTGAGGTGACGTGTCGGAGCGGTATGCAGCTTGGAGCAATCCAACTGGCAAACCGTCTCACCGTGATGGGTCACTTTCAGAATGCCGGAACCGTCCGCATCGCCGAGAATGATGAGCTCGGTTTCGTAGAGGTCGGCGAGCTTCTGAAGTTCCTCGAGAGACTCTTCCTTCACCGCGAGCACCATGCGTTCCTGGCTCTCACTGATGAAGATTTCCCAGCTCACCATGCCGGGCTCTTTGAGGGTCACGTTGTCGAGATTGATAGTGCCACCACACTCTTCGAGCATCTCGCCCGCCGCACTGGAATAACCACCCGCGCCACAGTCCGTGATGAACTCGATCAGGTCCGCGTCGCGTGCCGCGAGGACAAAATCAGCCGCCTTCTTTTCTTCGATCGGGTTACCGATCTGGACGGCCTGCTGGTCGGACTCGTGACTCTCAGTATCGAGCGCCGCTGAAGAGAAGGTCGCCCCGTGGAGACCGTCACGTCCGGTGCGTCCACCAACAGCGATCACCTTCATGCCGGCACCGACTTCCTTGTCGATGTACTTGATCGGAATCGAACCGGCCGTTCCGCAATAGACCAGCGGGTTGTAGATGTAGGAATTGTCGAACTGGATCGCACCGCTCACAGTGGGGATGCCCATGCGGTTGCCGTAGTCACGAACCCCGCGCACCACGCCGCGCATAATGCCGAGCGGGTGAAGCACATCCTCCGCCTTGATGTTGTCCATCGTCGTGTCCGGCGCGCCGAAACAGAAAACGTCGAGAGAAGCGATTGGCTTGGCGCCCTTACCGGCACCGAGAATGTCGCGAACCACGCCGCCGATACCGGTGTTGGCGCCGGCATAGGGCTCGATCGCACTGGGGTGATTGTGCGTTTCCGCCTTGAGACAGATGGCGAGATTATCGTCCAGCTTGATGAATCCGGCGTTGTCGTGAAACGCGGAAAGCACAAAGCCCGGCTTGCTGTCGAAAATGCGCTGGGAAACGTCGTAGATGTAGGTCTTGAAAAGAGACTTCACCTTCTCTTTTTCGCCGTTCACTTCGTGATCAATGTCAGCTCCGAAAATACGGTGCTTGCAGTGCTCACTCCAGGTCTGGGCAATCACTTCGAGTTCCACGTCGGTGGGTTCACGGTCCCACTCCTTGTAAATTTCCTGCACCGCCAGCATGTCCTCTTTAGAAAGGGACAGGTGCATGAACTGGCTCAGTTCGAGAAGCTTGTCGCCATCGAGATCGGAAATCTTGAGGACGCGGTAATGATCAGCCGGCGCCTCTGCGATCTGGTCGAGAATGGATTCAGAATCAGACATGTTTCCTATTAGCCTTGGATAACGCTCCAGTTGTGGATCGCGTAGTTGCAGATATCACGGATGAATCGATCGCTCTCATCGCTGCCTCCGCCGAATACGTAGATTCGCTGGCGAATGCTGAGCTCTTTCAGCTCGAATCCGGGATCTTCAATGCCCCGGTAGTAGGTCAAGATCGCTTCCTTCTCTAGGTCGAGCGCTCCGGGCTTCATGCCATATTCGAGAACAAAAGAGAAATCGCTCAAGGCCGGATCATCACCTTCGTGGAGTTCCTGGCTGATGGGATCGCGGAGCGTTGTCTCGATAAAGGCTTCAAGCTTGGACTTGTCGCCTTCGAACTCGATCTCGTAGCGCCGCGTACGCCGGAAGGTCAGGTCGCCTCCCAGCGGCTCGTAGAGCAGTTCGTCTGCATGGCCCGGCTCAATATACCGGTCGCTGATTTCAAAGGTCTCCCGCATCGGTGAAATCTGGGTTGTCAGTGTCGAGTTCTCCTCTCCCTAGGCCGTATTCGTGTCGAGTCAACCGCAGTTAGTTAACTGATGCCGTTTATTTTCCGGAATCCGTCCAGGACGCCCTTGGCCTGGTAAAATTCGATCTCCGCACGCCCCGTTTCCTGGAGGCGCACTTTCACCTCTTCCGCCCCCGCCGCTCCCAGCATGTACTCGCGGATCGCGGTCATCTTTTTCTCCTGCAGATCGAGGAAATCCGCCTCGACCTCCGGCGTCGCGGCGTAGTCGCCGGCATCCTGCCCTTGTTCGAGAAGCTCAGTGAAAGCGACCCCTTCCTGCTGGCCACGCTCCTTGGCGGCCTTAACATCAGCAATCCAGTCGCTGTGCAGCAGGGTGAAGTAATCCCGCATCGCCTGCTTGTTGTAGTGGTTCACGTAGCGCTCCCCCTCAAAGTCGAGGAACATCGTGGCGCGGAAAGAGTCCGTGTCGATGGTATCGACGAAAACGAGATCATCCCCGTCCTTGGCGAACTCCCATTTAATATCCCACATCAGCAGGCCAATCTCTTCGACCAGCTGGCGCACCGCCCAGGCTCCAAGGATCGCCAGCTTGCCACTGTCGACGAACTGCTGACCCGACAGACCACTCATGACGAGCGCTTCCTGCTTGCTGACCATGCGGTCTTCGGGCTCAAACTTGGAAGTGAAGTCACCGATGGGCTTCTCGAGGTATTGCCAGGCCTCCAACGGGCGGGTCGCTCCCAACTCATGTTCGAAAGCCTGACGGGATTTCTCATCCATCGCCTGGTATTTCCGATAGACCGAGCTCGCACTGGTGATGCCAAACCGCACGATATATTCCAGAGGAACCACGAAGCCGTCTTCGCGAGGAAACTGCGAATAGTCAAACAGGTGCGCGCCAAGGAACTCGGAACGGGTCGGCTTCAGGATCTGGTACTTGCGCACCACGTTATAGGCACTTGGATTCGCCGGGACCTCGCCTCTTACCACTTCACCGGAAACCGCATCGAGCATCCCCTCGTGGTGGGTCTTCATCCCCTTCTCGCAGGCCTCCTCCAAAATCCCGGTGAGCAGATCCTGCTTGTAATCCGCTTCGAGCTCCGCATCCGCTTCGATCGCTGCCTTCACCTTCTGCCAGACCTTGGGATCGGACATCGAAGAGTAAAGAACGTGTCGGAACAGGCCGCGATTCACATCATTCCCTGCGATCTCGAACAGCGCTCCCACATCAAAAACCGACCCACGCGAGGTCGTCTGAGTGACCATCACAGCGTCATCTTCTGGCACGGCGAAAAGACGCTGCACCGACCCCTCATAAAACGGCTCCGTCAGGTCGGAAATGGGAATGATCATGTACCAAACGGATCAAAGCGAGGGCAGCCTGATTGTCACGCGAAAAAATGAGAAACCCGACTGGAATCGTATCGCCAAATTGGTTGGCCATCCCGAATCCAGAAAGACGTGCCCCCACCAAACGGAAAACTCCGGAGCCCTTCCCAGGCTGGGGATGTCACGCGCAACCCTTAAAACTGCCTGATTAAGCAATGAAAATATCCAATCAGGCAATATGACAAAAAAGTTCAGAAATCTGAATTTTGCTCTGGATGTAGTTCCTTTTTTATCGAAGTATGGTGCGTCCTTTTCCTTCCCCAGCTGGTTGGAACTGAGACACCTATTAGCTAATCAGTGCCACCTCTTATGAACCTTTTCAGGCTCAACTCCATCTTCGTATTCCTTGCAATCGGTCTCGCAGGAATGCTTGAATTATCTCACGCTCAAAACGTCACCTGGGATGGTGGCGGTCTCAGCGGGAACTGGTCCGATACCGGAAACTGGGGCGGCAGCGATGTATCAGGCGGCAACACCACCCTGATCTTCGGTGGCAACACGAATACCACCACTAACAATAATCTCGCAGATCCGGCCATTCCCTACACCGGTCTTCAATTCACGAACGACGGCAGCGGCGGCGCAGCAAACGGCACCTTCATCCTGAGTGGAAATGCCATCACCCTGGGAGGCGACATCGTCACGACAGCTACCGGTGGGACGGAATTGACCGACACGATCAATCTCGATCTCATCCTCAACGGCAATCGTACAGTCACTGCAAACGACAACCACAACCTCATCCTCAACGGTAATATCAGTGGCGGATTTGAATTGCGTACCGCAGGCAACGCTGCCGTCACCCTGAGCGGCAACAATACCTTCACCAGCTTCCGCCTGGGAGATGGCTCCGCTTCCACCTGGAACGGCACCACCGGTGACAAGCAGGGTTTCGTTATTGTGAATCACAATAATGCGCTCGGCACCGGCAGCGTGCGTTCGATCGGTGGTCAACTTCAGGCCGGTGTCGGCGGCATCGTTCTCAGCAACACCATTAATATCGACAGTGGCGGATTGCGCGTCGGTGGCTCGAACGACTTTGAACTGGCCGGCCCCATCAATGTCATCAATGACCCGCGTGACGTCGCCAACTATGGCACCGCCAACATCACCGTCAGCGGCCAGGTCAACCTGAATGATGGGGCGGCTCGCGGAATCACCTTCCGATCCAGTTTCGATTCTGCCGGCGACTGGCTCATGACTGGTAACATTATCGGTGGCGCCGGCACCTATGTGAACTCAGCGAGCGACTACGAAAACGGCAGGGTCGTGTTTACCGGCAACAACAGCTACGACTCGACTAACATCGCCGCTTCCACCACGTTCGAAGTCGGCACCGGTGGCGCTGACGGAACGCTGGGTACCGGTGCTGTCTCGAATGCCGGCACCTTGATCTTCAATCGATCCGGCACCTTGACCATTGGCGGACCGGTCACCGGAACCGGACAGTTCACTCAAATGGGCCCCGGCACGACTATTTGGGAAGCGGGCAACACCATCAACGGCAACATCACCATTTCCAACGGCACCCTTCAAATTGGAAACAGCACTACAGCGAACGGAGCCATCAACAGCGCCGTGACCAACAACTCAGCGCTCGTATTCGATCAGACCGGCACCCAGACGGTAAACGGGTCAATCGGAGGCACGGGTACCGTCACCCAGAGCGGCAACGGCACCACCAACTTGAACGGCGACAACAACTATTCAGGCGCCACGGCGGTGAACAGCGGTCAGCTTAACATCAGTGGCACCAATACCTCCGACATCACGGTTGCCGCAGGGGCGAACCTCGGAGGCGAAGGCTCTACCTCCGGCAATATTGTTTTCAGCGGCACCACCCACACGCTGGACATTGACGGCAGCACGTCGGCGGCTCTCGGCAGCACCGGCTCGGGTTCCACGAATGTTTCGGCCTTAAATGTGGGAGGCTTCACCGTTAACCTGAACAACTACGGAGCGGGAAATGTGACTGTGTTGACCTACGGTTCCGGCGGTTTCACCGGTGCTACTGACCGATTCGCAGCCGGAACCGGCATGAGCGCCCGCGGAGTGGGTGGCTTTTCGGACGACATGGCAGGAAATATCGTGCTGGACGCCGGCTTTGTCACCAACACCTGGCAGGGCACGGCAGCGAACTCAACTTTCTGGGACGGCAACACCACCGCGAACTGGTCCAACAGCAAAGACAGCCTCTGGTACGATGGGGATGACGCCATCTTCGATGATACGGCATCTAATTTCACTCCCACGCTGCAGAACTCCATCACGGCGGGAACTGTTTCCTTCAACAACAACAGCAACGACTACACCCTGGCATCCGCCAACGCTTCTTACCAGCTCGATGCCAGCAACGGCATTTTCTTCAACGGTAGCGGCAATGTCACTGTCAGCGCCGTACTGGCGGGAAGTGGCACGCTCAATCAAACCGGCAGCGGTACTACCACCATTACCGGCACCCCAACCTATAGCGGCACGACGAATATCACAGGCGGACACCTCATTTTTGTCGACGGTGCGATCACCGACAACCGGGTCTATGGCCCCATTTCTTCGGGCGCTACTCTCGAACTCAACTACGCCACCAACGGCAGCAATGGCGGCAACAACAACGGCATCATGAATCTGAGTGGCAATGGCACCTTCATCAAATCCGGCGGAGCGACGCTGACCCAGGTGTCTGCCGGAAGCACCATTGCCATGGGCAGTAGCGGCCTCTACCACATCAAGGAAGGTGTCTTCATTTTTGGCGGTGGCGGCATCGGCGATTGGAGTTCCAACCTTGCGGACGCACAGATCGATTCGGGTGCGCGGTTTGAGACCTCTGCCACTCCAGCGCAATTTGACGCCCTCTCAGGCAACGGCACCATTAATATCGGTGGCGGCCTGACCTTGGGTGTCAACAACAGCGATGGCAACAATGTCTTTAACGGCATTCTCCAAAACGACGACTTCGCTGGACATAACCTGGTCAAAGTTGGTTCCGGCACCCAGATCCTCGCCGGCAACAACACTTACGACGGCGGCACTACCATCTCAGGCGGCACGCTGCAAATCGGTAACGGCGGCGCATCCGGTCTCATCGGCACGGGTGCCGTAGTTAACAATGCCAATCTTGTATTTGATCGCACCGGCACTTATTCCGTCGCCGAAATCACCGGTTCCGGAAACACCACAGTGAGCAACGGAACGCTCAACCTGACCGGTTCCAACTACAACACCAATCTGGTAGTGGCCTCAGGTGCCAATATCGGAGGCGAAGGCAGCAATACCGGGGACATCACCTTCCAGGGAACCACTCACACGCTCGATATCGATGCAAGCACGGCAGCAGCTCTCGGGACCGTCGGAAGCGCGACGACGGACATCGGAGCGGTCACCGGAAACATCACCGTAAACGTCAGCGGAACCAACAGCGGCCCGATCACCGTGCTGACCTTTGGATCGGGCGGTCTCGGTGGCGGCAATGTTAGCAACTTCGTATTGGGCACCGCAACCACTGTTCGCGGCGGCGGAAGCTTTGCCCAGACTTCCAATGCCATTGTGCTGAGCCTCGGATTTGTCGATAACGTCTGGCAGGGCAATGATGGCGCGAATCCTACATTCTGGGACGATGGAGTCACAGACAATTGGCTTAACGCATCAGATACCAAGTTCTTCGAAGGTGACACCGCGATTTTTGATGACACCGCAACCGGCACGAGCGTCGCACTGCAAAGCGATATCTCAGCAAATGCTGTCACCTTCAACAACAGCACTAAAAACTACGATATCAGCGCTCCAGCGTCGCAGACTCTTACCGCCGGAAGCGCACTCACTTTTTCCAACGGCGGCAACGTGACCGTAGCCAACAATGTCAATCTCACTGCTAACGGCGGGCTCATTTTCTCTAACAGCGGCAACGTGACCATCACCAGCGCCACCGTCACCACCAACGGCACCCTGACATTCAACAATTCGGGTGACGTGACCATGAATGGCGGAACGCTGAACCATTCCGGAACAATTGATTTCGCCGGCTCAGGCAACACCACTATCAGCAACACCTTCGCGGGTGTCGGAAGCCTGATCCACTCCGGCTCTGGAACAACCACCCTGACCGGCAGCAAAGCGCACACGGGAACCAAGACCGTAACGAACGGAACCCTGGTCCTCGAGCAGAACGCAATCGACGCGGACACCACCACGATCGGAGCCGGGGCTACCCTTGAAGTCAGAACCACTGCGGGAGGTCGCAGCATTAGCACTTGGGATCACGGCGGTGACGGCACCTGGAAGAAAACAGGCACGACTCAATTCAACCAGATTTCCAGTGGGTCTGACATCACCTACACGGCCAACGGACTCATCCACGTTGCAGAAGGACGCTACCAGTTCGGCGGAGGAACGCCCGGTATCTGGCAGAACAACAAGGGCAGCCTCTTGATCGACGCTGGCGCCAACTTCGACGGCCGCGCCACTTCCATCTGGATCGACCGACTGCTCGGTGAAGGCCTCATGCAGATTGGCGGCAAAGGAACCAACGGCCTCTACGCATTAACGCTCGGCATCTCGAATGGAAGCGGCGTTTTTACTGGCAACATCCAAAACGGCACTGAGGGTTCCGCGACCAACCGTGACATCTTCAAGACGGGAACCGGCACACAAACGCTCAGCGGAACCAACAACACCTACACCGGACAGACCATTATTGACCAGGGCCGTCTCAACATGGCCGGCACCTTCACCTCGGTGAACGATATCACTGTCGGAGCCAACGGCACCCTGGGTGGAGAAGGCACGGTTGCTGCGAACCTGGTTTTCAACGCCGGGTCGACTCTCGCAATTGACCCGAGCACAGGGGGTGCCCTCACTACCACCGCCGGCGTCACCACCGCCGGAGCAGGCAATGTCACTGTCTTCCTCGACGGAACCCCCACCCCGGGCAACATACTCGTATTCAGTTACGGCAGCGGCACCGTCAACACTGCCGACCTTGTTCTCGGAACCACCGGAACCTTCCGTGACGGCACCTTCACCGACAATGCAGGCGCCAATGTAACCCTCAATCTCGGCAACGTGAACAACACCTGGACGGGTGCCAACACTACCAACCCGACCTTCTGGGACATCAACGGCACCAACAACTGGAATGCCGGCGGCAACGTCTACTACGACGCGGACAATGTGACGTTTACCGACGATGTCGGCCTCTCTGCTGGCAACGTGGTCATTCAGGGCAATCTGACTGCTGGTTCGGTGACCTTCACCAACACAAGCGGTGGTAACACTTACAACGTCACCAGTGCCAGCGGCAACGAGACCCTCAGTGCGACTGGCGGCATTAACGTCAACGGAGGTGGTACCGTCACCATGGGAGCGACCGTCACCGGTTCGACCGCTGTTTCTGTGACCGGAAGCAGTACTCTCGTGCTGAACAGCGCCAACAGCGACACGACCGGAGGCATCTCTGTCGCCAACGGAAGTACCCTGCAGGTCACATCCGTCGGACGCCTCAATGGCCTTTCGGTCGATACAACGGACGGAGGCCTGGTGCAACTGGATCGCAACTACCAGAACGGCAACATTAGTGGTAACGGCGGAGTCACTATCATCAGCGGCGGCACGCTCGATCTCGACGGCACTCACAGCTACACCGGAGACACCAACATTAATGGCACAACCGACTTCCGTAGCAGCCTTGTCACCAGTTCAGCTTCCACCTATCGACAGAATAGTGTCAGCGTAGACTTGGAAAACGGATTCAACGGCACCGTTAAGAGTTGGCAGCAATCAGGAGCAGGCAATCTGAGATTCGGCTACAACAATACAGGCGGTGGCTCCGCTACCTTGACCGTCCTTGAGAACAGTCAATTCACCAGCATTCAGGTTTTAACAACAGGAACACTGAACCTGGCCGACGGAGTTTCTGCTAACATCACCTCTGCAATCAGCCAACTCGGTGATCCAGATAGCTTCAATGCCAACGTCGGTGCCGGTGGCTTCCTTAACATCACTGGAGCGATCAACTCAGGCAACGGCAATGGCGCCTTCAATACCGGCGGTGCCGGAACGGTTCGTGTCACCAACACCACCAGTGCATTTGGAGGCGGAACCCGTATTTCCAATGGCACGCTCGAATTCAACTCCATTGCCAATCGCGGCAGCGCAAACAGCGTCGACAGCAGTCTTGGAAATGCGGAGCAGTTTGACGTCCTTCAAATCGGCTCAGATTCCAATTCGGCAACCTTGCGCATGATTCAAACCAATGCCAAGAACTCCAGCAATCGCGCCGTCCAGATTGGCGACGCAGGTGGCACCATCGAAATCGCGGAAGCAGCTCAAACGCTTACGCTGAGCGGTATCGTCAGCGGCAATGGATCTACCGGCAACGGAGCCCTCACCACGAAGGGCCCCGGCACCATTGCACTGGAAGGAGCCAACACTTACACCGGCGGAACGACGGTTGAATCGGGCACCCTGCTCGTAAACAACACGACCGGCAGCGGAACCGGCAGCGGAGACGTCACCGTCGCTTCCGGTGCTAATCTGGGGGGAACCGGCACGATCTCTGCCCGGACAACCATCACCGGCGGACATCACGCTGGCGCCAACACCGACGCGGGAACTGTCGGCACGATGACCTTCGGTAGCGATCTGGTCTACAACTCGGGCGCCGCTATTTCCTGGGACCTGATTGAAAACTCGACCATGAACCCATCAACAGGCTTTGACACTTTCGCGGTCGGAGGCACTCTCGACTTCGGTGCTCTTGGCGGTGAAAACTTCACCTTCAACATCACCTTGGGTGGCAGCGTGAATTACTACGATCCTATCTGGCAGAACCTTAGCACTGAATGGAAAGTTTGGGACGTCACCTCCATTATCGGATTCGACGCCGGTGAATTCACTATCAACCTGACCGATACCGGTGTCTCAGGCGGACCGCAAAGTGCTAGCATCTTTACACTTGCTGAGAAGGGAGACGGCATCTACCTGCAGCTGACTACCGCCGTTCCCGAGCCGAGCACCTTCACTCTAATGGGACTCGGCCTGGCCGGATTCGGCTGGTTCGTCCGCCGCCGCAAAAAAGCGGCGCAGGCGACCGACGAAGGGGCTTGATTCCCGGTTTTCAATCACCTTCGTTTTCGGCGGTCTGCCCGCGCCGTACGCCTCCCTGCCTCACGGGAGTTTCCATCATTAATACCTTCTTGCGTAATAACTGTATCTAAATCAGCAAAAAAACAGCGTAAATCGCTCATATTTGCGAATTTACGGTGGAGACTCCGGCATTTCCGATGAAAAATGTTCCAGTCTCTTTCCACTGCGGAATTGAGGCCTTCCTGTTCATCAATGCCACCACCTATGAACCTTCTCAGGCTCAACCTTAGCTACGTACTCTGTTCCTGCGCTCTTATCCTCTCTATTGGTCTAGAGGCAAATGCACAAAATGTCACCTGGGATGGTGATGCTGGTAACGGGAACTGGTCCGAGAACACGAACTGGAATCCAGACACAGACATCTCCGGTGGTAACCTGACCTTGATCTTCAGCGGCAACGTTCAGAATAGCACCTCCAACAATCTCGCTGCCAATGTCTCCTTCAACGGACTCGAGTTCGTCAACGACGGCAACACCGCCGCCACTTCGGCCAACTTCACCCTCAGCGGCAATGCCATCACTCTCAGTGGCGATATCAACACCACAGCGGCGCTTTCAGGAACACTGAACGACACCATCTCGCTGAACCTCATTCTCGACGCCGACCGCACCATCAATACCGGCGATTTTCACAATCTGACCATCAGCGGCATCATCAGTGGCGGTTTTGGAATCGTCAAAACAGGCAATGCCACCCTGACTTTAACCGGCGACAATACTTACACCGGTCCCACGACTCTCAACGCCGGCACTATTAATGTCGGTACCGGCGGAGCCTCCGGCAACTTGGGCACCGGCGATGTCAGATTGAATGATGGCTCCCTGATCCTCAACCGGACAGGCGGCGTCAAGCTGAACAATAACACCATCAGTTCGGATCTAAATACCGGTAATCCCCTGATCCGTGCTGTCACGGGCGTCAACGAGATTAATCTCGATAACGTCGTAGGTAATCTCACTCTATCCGCCGACTTGGGGGCCAATCTCAACGTGGTCACCAATGTCGGTGGAACCAATATTGGATTCACCAACGTTACCAACAGCAAATCTCACATCATTCTGGACGGTGCCGGCGACGGTGAGATTCACCGCACGCTTGCTTCGGGCCAAGCCGATGGAGCTCTCACTAAGAACGGCACGGGAACCTGGACGCTCTTCGGCGTGAACACGACCGGATCAGGCTGGTCCGCCGTCACCGTGGACCCCACCATCTCCGACGGCAACATCAACATCAACAACGGAACCCTCGCCACCGGCGCGGCCAACGTACTGGTCTGGGGCGGCAGTGGGACCGGCTCCAAGGGCGATGTCGTCATCCAGGCACCCGCCACACTCGACATCAAGGGCGGCGTGCTCAATATCAACGGCCTCAGTGGTGCCGGTACCGTAGACAACTCAGGCAACCTCACCAACACCCTGACGGTCGGCCACGAAAATCGCACCACCACTTTCTCCGGCAATATCATCAATACCGGCACCGGTTCCCTCGGCCTCATCAAAACCGGTACGGGCACCCTCACCCTCACCGGAACGAACACTTACAACGGCAACACCACCGTCAACAACGGGCAACTGATTGCCGGCTCGGCCAATGCACTGGGAACCACTGCCACTTCCGACCTTACCGTCAATGGCGGCACTCTGACTCTCAGTGGCAACAGCTTCGCCTTCCAGTCTCTCGCGAGCACAGGAGGCACCATCGAAAATGCCAACGCTACCAACGCAACCCTCACCTTTGGCAGTTCCAACACCGACACCACCTTTGCCGGCACGCTCCAGGATGGAGCCGGCGGCGGTACCCTCTCCCTGGTTAAAAACGGAACCGGCACCTTCACCCTCTCCGCCGACACTTCCCATACCAGCACCACGATTAACAGTGGCAAGCTGGCAGGAGAAGCCACTCACACCGGCAACCTGACGCTCGGCAGCGGCACGACCCTCGGTATTGATGCTTCGACCGCCGGAAATATTACCGTGGGCACGCTCGACACCTCTGCCGGCGGCGTTTTGGTCAATATCGATACTGCGACAAACGCCACTGGCGCCATCAACGTCGCCAGCTTCACCACTTGGACCGGCAGCACGGCCAACCTCAGCCTCGCCAACGCAGGCAACTACCGCAGTGCCACCTTCGGCAACACCACTTCACTGATCACCCTGGACACCGGCACTGAAACCTTCCTCTGGTCGGGAGCTACTGACAATGTCTGGGACATCGGAGGGACCAACAACTGGACCTCCAGCGACAACAAGTTCTACGAAGGGGACACCATCACCTTTGACGATACCGGTTCCAATCCCAGCATCGTCATCACCGGCAACAACGTGAATCCATCTTCCATCACTTTTGCCAACAACGCGACTCACTACTCGATCAGCGCCAACTCAACTGAAACCCTGAATGCCGTCGGAGGCATCAACATCACTTCCAACGGCAACGTGACCATCAACACGACCATTGCCGGAACCACCCCGATCACTCATTCCGGTAACGGAACCCTCCAGGTAGGCACCGGAGGCACCACCGGCACCTTGGGATCTGGAGACGTCGCCCTCACTGGCACCACCGCCGACCTCATCTTCAACCGAAGCGACGACCTCACCTATAGTGGCGTACTCAGCGGCTCAGGAAACATCACCAAGGAGGGTGCTGGCACCCTGACACTCGATGGTCTCAGCACCTTGTCCGATGCCTCCGTCATGCACATCAATAACGGCACCGTGAAACAGGTGGGCAATGCGATTGCTTCAGGCAGGGATCGCATCATCGCGGCTGGAGCCACCCTCGAATTCAACGCACCCACCACCCCATCAGGTACGGGCACCCTCGTCATCTCCGGCAACGGCACCGTGAAAAAGACCGGAGCCGGAACCGTCACTCCTACCTCGGCAGGCTCGACGGTCGCCATGGGCACCAGCGGCCTCTGGTGGGTAGCCGAAGGAAACTACACCTTCGGTGCTGGCTCCCAGGGTACTTGGAGCAGCAACCTGGGTGACATGCTGATCGATTCCGGCGCGTTTTTTGAAACGGCCTCCTCCCACGTCTACGTCGACGAACTTAACGGCGCCGGCACCCTCCGAATCGGGGGTGGCTTCACCGTGGGTCAGAATAATTTCGATGGAGGCACCGCCACCTTCTCTGGCACGATCGGAAATGATGACTTCACCGGCAACGGCTTCAATAAAATCGGTTCCGGCACTCAGATTCTCACCGGCACGAACACCTACACCGGAACCACCACCATCAGTGGCGGAACACTGCAAATCGGCAACGGAGGCGCTATCGGCACGACCGGGACCGGTAATGTCGTCAACAATGCGAATCTCATCTACAACCGCACCGGTGCCTTCACTGCCGCCAACCTGACCGGATCCGGCAACACCAGCATCATTGGAGGTGGAACTTTGACAGTAACCGGCACTGCGTCGTCCGGTAATAATTTTACCATTGGCTCCGGTTCCAATTTGCAGGGCGAGTTTGGAACTACGGGCAACATGACCTACCAGGGCACCACCCACACGCTCGACATCGACGCGACCACCAGTGCAGCGCTGGGAACGAACGGCAGCGGTGTTCTCGATGTCAGTGCGTTGAATGCAGGTGGCTTCACCATCAATGTGAATGGTACCGCGGCCGACAACATCACGGCCCTGACCTACGGTTCCTTCACTGGAGATATCAGCAAGTTCACTCTCGGCTCCAATACCAGTGGGGCACGTGGAGGATCTATTACCAATGACACCGCCAACAACCAGATCGTGGTCAGCCTCGGTTACGTTAACAACACCTGGACAGGCGCCACCGACAGTGTGTGGGAAATAGGAGGAGCAAAGGCCAACTGGAGCAACATAGCCGACACCGTTTTCCAGAACAGCGATACCGTGATCTTCGATGATACCGCTACCAGCTTCACACCTACGACCTCCAGCGACGTCACCGTAGAGTCGATTACCTTCAACAACAATACTAACGCTTACACCATAGGCGGTGGAAACGTCATCACAGTAACCAACGGTATTACCTCTACTGGATCTGCCGACTCAACCATCAACGCCGCGGTCGGCACCCAGAGTATCACCAACTCCGGAACAGGCACTCTGACGCTGGCGGGAGGATTAAGCAGCACGGGCATCGTTTTCTCCGGCTCCGGAAACACCACGATATCGGGTCCCATGACTGGCAGCGGCGGCATTACCATGAACGGCACCGGAACGACGACTATCTCCGGACTCGCCTCCGTCGGAGGAACACGCACCGCAGAAAGCGGCACCCTGTTTCTGGAAAGAAGCTCATTTCCCACAGGAAGTGGCTCCAACCGTACTTATGACACAGGTGACAGTGGCAACGGCACTATCGTGTTCAACATCACCAGTAACCTTTCCACTTCCAATTCCTTCGGCACCATCACCGGTAATGGAACACTTCGGAAAGCAGGCGGAGGAACGATTACATTCTTCTCGTCCGGAACTACAGTTTCCATGGGATCAGGCTCTCTATTCAGCGTGGACGATGGTCTTTTCTCATTTGGCGGCGGAACACGCGGAGTCTGGGACAACAACCTGTCCGATATGCACATTGAATCCGGCGCAGAGTTCGACGGTCGTTCGACAGATCTTAACATCAATGCTCTGACCGGTAACGGAACGCTTCGCATTGGTGCGGACGCCGGAAGGACCGCCCTGACAATCGGTGTCGACAACGGTTCCGGCGAATTCACGGGAAGAATCAGAAACACCACTCTTGGTAGCAGTCCCAGCAGAAACATCGAAAAGGTCGGAACCGGCACGCAAACTTTATCCGGCAACAATGATTATACCGGTGACACAACAATCACTGCAGGTCGATTGAACCTTAGCGGAACTAATACCTCGTCCATTATTGTCGGAGCGAACGGGACGCTCGGAGGAGAAGGCTCCACCACAGGTTCCCTGACACTCGGTAGCGGTTCAACTATTGCTATCGATCCTTCAACTGCCGGAGCCTTCACGACCTCGGCCGGAGTCACTTCTTCAGCCAACGTTACCGTTTCGCTCGAAGGTTTCATCCCCGCCGGCAATATTACCGTCTTCAATTACGGCAGCGGAACTGTCACGAATACCGACTTTGTCCTCGCCCCCTCCAATGCCACCTACCGGAGCCCGACCTTCACCGATGATCCTGGTGTCGCTTTGCTCCTCAACTTCGGTAATGAATCCACCATCTTCCAGGGCAACGGGACCAACCCCACCTTCTGGGACATCAATGGCGAATCCAACTGGGATACTACCGACCAGAAGTTCTTCGATGCCGACATCGTCACTTTCGATGACACCGGGGTCACGAATGCTGCCGGAGGCACTGTGGTTCTTCAATCCAATGTCGAACCAACTTCAGTGACCTTCTCCAACACCGCAGGTAACAACTACACCATCAGCGGAAACGCCGGCACTGAAACCATCACGGCGGCAGGCGGCATCAACGTTTCCGGTGGAGGAAACGTTACCTTGAACGCCATCATTGCGGGTAATACAGGCATCACCCACATCGGCACCGGCACCCTGATCCTTCAAAAAGCAAACACCACGACGGGCGGAATCTCCATTGCTAGCGGCTCCACCTTGCAGACAGCTACGACAGGCGCGCTCACTTCGGGAACGGTTGCCAACGAAGGGCTAATCATTCTCCGTGGTGGTACCCACAACACTGCTACCATCACCGGCAATGGCAGCGTGACTCATAACAGTGGTGTTTCAAATCTCGGCGGTACCCATACTTTTACGGGCAATCTGACGGTGAATGGAGGATCCCGCCTCGAGTTGCAGGGCAACACCAATCTCAGCGACTCAGTGACTATCGTTCAAACCAGCAATAACCTCGACCTGGAGAATGGCTTCGATGACACCGTAGGGAGTGTCCAACAAACCGGTGGTAATTTCCGAATGGGTTACACCAATAACACAACCGCAGGAACAGCTGAATTAACCGTACTGCAGGACAGCAACTTCTCCAACATTCAGATCGCCACCTCGGGAACGGTCAATTTTGCCGACGGCGTTAATGGTACAATTGGATCAATCAGCCAATTGGGTAACTTTGAGAGCGTCAATATCAATGTGGGTTCTGGAGGTTTCGTCAACATCACGGGGGCCATCAACTCTGGAAATGGCGAAGGTCAATTCAACACCGGCGGCGCCGGTACCGTCCGTGTTACCAACACGACGAGTGCTTTCGGAGGCGGCACTCGCATTTCTAATGGAGTGCTTGAGTTCAATTCAATTAACAACAGGGCGACGACGGCAAATCCGACCAACCTTGACAGCAGCTTAGGAAACGCCGAGTTGGAGGACGTCCTCAAGATTGGTTCTGACTCGAATTCCGCCACCCTGCGAATGATTGGAACTAACAGCCTGAATTCCTCCAATCGTTCGGTTCAGTTGGGAGATGCCGGAGGAACTATTGAAGTGGTCGAGTCAGCGCAGACCCTGACTCTAAGTGGAACCGTCAGCGGCGACGGCACACTCGGTAATGGGGGGCTTACGACCGGCGGTAATGGCACCCTGGTATTAGCTGGCAACAACACTTACACTGGCGGTACGACCGTTTCTTCTGGAACGCTTCTCGTCAACAACACCGTGGGTAGCGGAACTGGCTCCGGAGCCGTATCCATTGCCTCTGGAGCCACCCTCGGCGGAAACGGTTCGATCGCCGGTGCCACAACCATCGGAGGTGGACACAGTGCCGGCATTAACACAGCAACAGGCACCGTGGGCTCGATGAACTTTGCTGATGACCTTTCTTACGTCTCAGGTGCATCCATGGTCTGGGACCTCATCGAGAATTCCACCTCATCCGGGTTCGACACGTTCGCCGTAGGAGGCGACCTCGACTTTGGCACCGCCGGCGGTGAAAACTTCACCTTCAACATCAACCTGGGTGGCAGCGTCAGCTACTATGATTCGATTTGGTCCAACCTCAGCACGGAATGGAAAGTCTGGGACGTCACGGGCGTCATCACCGGGTTCGATAACTCCGAGCTCACCATCGTCCTCAATGATTCAGGTATTCCCGGCGGTCCTCAGAACAATACCATCTTCGCTTTCGAGGCTCGAGATAACGACGGCGTCTATCTCACACTGACTACCGCCGTCCCCGAGCCGGGCACCTTCACTCTAATGGGGCTCGGCCTGGCCGGCTTCGGTTGGTTCGTCCGCCGCCGCAAGAGGGCGATGCAGGCGACCGACGAAAAAGCCTGATCGAAGAGATTCAGACAAGGCTGACAATCAGCCCCGGGTGACCTTGATGATCTTGCCTTTGGCGATCGAAAAGTTCACCCGGTCCGTACGGTAATCCGTCGTGGCCATCAGCCCCTCCCCGTCGATCTCGATCACGCGGCTGGCCAACTTTCTCTCCTTGGCAAGAGCCTCTCCCTCCTCAAGAGACAACCCAATGAAGTCCGAGTCCTTTGGCTCATCCTCCTCCTCTTCTGTCGCAGGTGCCTCGGCAGGAGCGACCGGGAAAAGCTGGTCCAGCATCTCGATATCCTCGAAGTCCTTCTTACTCTCGCCCTGCCTCACGACCACCACCCCGGCTGCCGGCAGCACGAAGAGTCGTTGTTTTCCGGCACCGGCGGCCATGTAGGCCCCTTTCAACCAGGGACGCCCCTCGAGGCGCTTGGCTTGGGCATCGAGTAACCAGAAAGTCAGACCGTAGCCCCCGTAGGTTTTCGATCCCCTCAAGCATTGCCGAAAGGTTTCCTGGTCGAAGAGGTATTCGTCACCATGCTTGCCTTCATTCCTGAACAGCTCACCAAGCTTGACCCATTCCCGTGCCGTCAGGTAGGCCCCCGACGGCAATCTCGGCATACCGTTTTCATCCCGCTTCCAGTCGGCGTGAACCATCTCGATCGGTCCAAGGACACGTCCATCCAGATAGGCGAGCGGATCGGCATACCCGAGGTCTTCCCGGGCTGCGAGCTTGCGGGTAATCACCTCCCCGAAGATCTGGAATGGCCGGGGCCCGTAGGCAAATTTCGTCCCCGGTTCAGCCTGCAGTTTTTCATCCGGATTGATCTGGATCGCAATCTCATAACTCGGCACTGTTCCAACATCTCCCGGATGCATCCCACTGGTCAGACTCAATAGCTGGCGAATCGTGATCGGCTTCAGTTCCTCGTAATCTTCCCACTCAGTGATGGTCTTGGACACCGGCTCATCGAGCTCAAGCAGTCCATCCTGAACCGCCATGGCTAAAAGCACCCCGGAGAAACTCTTCGTTCCGCTCGCCAAACGATTCGACTTTTCGGGAGTCCAGCCCTGATCGTATTGCTCGAAAACGGTTTCCCCATTAACCATCACCAGGGTCGAAAACCCATTATGCCCCGCTGAGTATTCTGCGGCCGCCCGACAGGAGCTTTCATTAACCGGAGATCCTTCCGGAAATTCGTAGACCATGGTCTGCGTCCCCGTTCCCTCCGACTGCTTTTTCCTTTCGAAGAATGCGGCGACTTCCTCCCTGGTCAGAGAACCATCCCCGTCAACATCAGCGGCAGCCAGCCACTCGGTCTTCCTGCCCTGTGCCTCCAGTTCGACTTTCGTGACCCGACCATCACCATCCTGGTCGATCCGCTTGAAGATCAACCCGAAGACGGCCGAACTAGGAGCGCTGTCCTGAGCCGTCAAGGCAACGGCCCCAATCAGACCGACTGCCACTCCGACGACGTGACTTGTGAAACGCATAACGCTTCTAACCTGCCGAAGCAGCATCGGTTGCGTCAAGATTTGTCGAATCTGATTCGTCAGATTCCGCGTCTTCTTCTTGCCCGTCCGGAGCATGTTTGCCCATCAAGGCGGAAATCCAGCGAAGATCAGAGCTGTTATCGAGCATCACCTTAACCAGCATGGTCAACGGCACGGCAAGCAACATACCCACAGGGCCCCAGATGAAGCCCCAGAAAAGAACGGAGAGAATCACGATCACCGTAGAGATGCCGAAGCGTTCCCCCAGGAGCATGGGTTCGAGAAAATTACCAATCGACACGTTGATGATCAGGTAACAGGCCATCACTCCGAGTGCCGGCCAGAAACCGTGCAGGATCAGGGCCAGCACCACCGGCGGGATCCCTGCGAGGATCGAACCGATCGCAGGCACGTAGTTGAAGAGGAACGCCACCAGCCCCCACAGCAGCGGGAAGTCGATCTTGAAAAGAACGCAGGTCAAGGTCGCCAGGATTCCCGTCGCCGCGCTCGCGGCCGTCTTGATCCCCAGGTATTTCTGAATGTCCTGTGAGATCGAGCGAAAGCGGTTCAAATCCGGACCTCGCACCTTCAAAACCTCGGTCACTTTGTGCGCGTAAGATCCCGATTCCGCGAGAACAAAAATCATCACAATCAAGGCAAAGAAGGTCTGGGATGCAAGCGAGGTGAACCGGTTGACCACGTCAAATCCGCCCAGCATTTCCATGACCCGGTTGGAATCCCAGTAGAGGTTGAACAACTCGCGAAAAGTCATCGTCGGCCCGATCGCACCAAGAACCCCCTCTTCTCCGGCATCCGGGACGGGTGCTCCGTCAGGCAAAGGCGCCGTATCGGGAGTGTTCCCGTTTTCGTCCGCGTCTCCGGCACTGCGCCAGAAATTTTCGAGCCGGGCCAGTTGCTGATCCATCGTCACCGAGAATTCCTCGGCCTGCCGGCGGAGGCGCTCCGTGTATTCACCGCTCTTCTCATTGAAATCACCGATCACACCGGAGGCGAGGAATACGATACCCCCGAGGATTAACAGGTCCGTAATAACCGTCATCAAGACGGCCAGTGGTCTCGGCAGTCCGAGGCGATCGAGCCAGTTGAGAATCGGCATGGAAAGGAGCGCAATGAAAAGCCCCATCATTACCGGGATGAAAAGGCTCGACGCCAGCTTGAGCCCGGTCACGATCAGCACAACACAAGCCAGTGATATGAGAACGCGAATCCCGCTCCCAGCTCCTTGTTTTCTACCTTTGACCGCTCCTGGCATAGCTCCGATCAACATCCCAAAACCCTCGCCGGAAACAAGAGATTTCTGCGATTCAGGCAGGGTACGAATTCGCGTTTGCCGGGATTGCCACCTGAAATAACCTTCTCTCTGAAAGATCATTCCTCCGCCGGCGACTCAAATATCGTAGTCTTTAGTGTCCGTCTTTATCCCACCGCCCTCATGAAAGCTGTCAGATTCATCCTGCTCGCTATTATTCTCACCCTCGCCCCTGCAGTGTTTCTTTTTGTGAGGGCCCAGGGGATGACCTATTCCAACTGGCTCTTTGTTCCCGCAACCGTGGTCTGGCTGCTGCTGCTCAGTTTCTGGTATCTCGGTTTCGGGGGAGGCTCATTCAAGAAGCGCGCCCGCAATTTCGGGATTGGCCTGGTCAGCTTCATCGTCGTCGCTTTTGCCTTGTCTAAGTTGCTCCGCTACGAGGGCTCCACTTCCGGCTCTTCGTTTCCAAAGTTTACGTGGGTGTGGCAGGAAGGCCGGGAAACTCCCGAAGCTTTGGAAAGCTCTGCCGAGCCCGTTTCAGCCCCTGGCGTCCCTCGCGAAACCCTCGAAGCCGCGGCGGCCGATCTTACCCAGTTCTTCGGCCCTGACCGGAATGCCATGTGGCCCTCGGCCGCGTTTGCAACTGACTGGTCAGGCGAAGCACCCATCGAAGTCTGGCGACGCCCCGTCGGAGCGGGCTGGTCGAGCTTCACCGTTGTCGGAAACCGGGCGATCACCCAGGAACAGATCGGCGACAACGAAACCGTCAGCTGCTTTGACCTCTTCACTGGTGAAACCCTCTGGCAATACAGCGATGATGGAGTGCGACTGCTGCTTGCCAAGGCGGATCAACCCATGGCTGAAATGGGAGGCGAGGGCCCCCGCTCCACCCCCACCATACACGACGGAAAAGTCTATTCCCTTGGGGCCACCGGCATCCTCAACTGCCTCGACCTCGAAACCGGAGAAAAAATCTGGTCACGTGATGTCCTTGGGGACATCAACGGCGTCAACCACGACTGGGGTGTCGCTAACGCACCTCTGATCCTGCCCGAGCAGGGCACGGTCGTTCTTCCCGGTTCCAAGGGACCGGGGGTGACCCTCATCGCCCTCGACCTCGAGACTGGGGAAACGAGGTGGACTTATGAGGGCAAGGGTGCCACCTACAGCTCAGCACGGGTGATCGAATTCTTCGGCACGCCTCAAATCGTATCCGTGAATTTGAAAGATGTGACCGGACATGATCCCGAAACCGGCCAGGCTCTCTGGACCTACGACTGGCCCGGCAACTTCCCGAGAGTGGGGCAGCCCAACAAGATCGGTGAGGACCAGCTCCTCCTCACCGCCAGTTACGGCATGGGCAGCCCTCTCCTGAAGCTGTCGAAAGACGGCGACTCCTGGGCAGTCGAGCGGGTCTGGAACTCCACCCGGCTCAAAACCAAGTTCAGCTCCGCTGCAATTATCGGGGACTATGCCTACGGTCTCGACGAAGCCCGCCTCGCCTGCATCAATCTCGCCGACGGTCGCATCGTGTGGAAAGGGGAAAAATACGGCTTTGGTCAACACCTCCTCTTTGGCGACCATCTGCTCATCCAGGCCGAGCAAGGAGAAGTGGTCATCGGTCAGCTCACTCCGGAAGGATTCACTGAAACCGGACGAATTGATGATGCGCTCTCCAGCATGACGTGGAACGCTCCGTCCGTCGCCGGCCGCCTGCTCCTCGTTCGAAATGACAAAGAGGCCGTGTGTTATCTACTTCCCGCTCCCTAGTTTCCACTTGTCCCTTTTGCCAATTGCCTTATGCCTTTTGCATGGCGTTCCAGGCCCACACCCACGAGTTCTCTGTCCCCTCCCATGGCAAAGGCACCTATGAAATCTCCGGCGAAGTTCGCGACTTTGTAGATGAGATAGGCCTCAAGACCGGACAGGTCACTGTTTTCGTTCGCCACACCAGCTGCAGCCTGGTCATCATGGAGAACGCAGATCCCGAGGCGAGAACAGATCTCCATTCCTTCTTTGATCACCTCGTCCCTGAGGATCTCCCCTACCTCGTCCACACTTACGAAGGTCCTGATGACAGTCCCAGCCATTTGCGCATGGCGCTGACCCGAACCAGCGAAGTCATTCCGGTTCACAACGGGCGCCTGGCTCTCGGCACGTGGCAGGGTATCTTCCTTTTCGAACACCGACGCGCTCCGCACACCCGGCGAATCACCCTCTCGGCTGTCGGAGAATTCGACTAAGTCGATTTTAAGCCGACAGAACGCGCCAGCTCGCTGAATCGTGGTCGATTCAGCCACATATACAGGCGAGCCGCGCCCTCTCCAACCAGGTAGATCGCCAGCAGCAGGATCAGGATATTGATCTCGCCAAAAACTCCCATCGTGATAGCCGCCGGGATCAGGAGGATCGCGAGCAACGCCAACACTCGAGTCAGTACCTTTGGCCTCGCCAGGAGGCGCAGCCTTGTCAGCTGCTTGCCGTCACCATGGAACTCCGTCGCGGTGACAACCGCCCAGTTCCAGAAGAGACCATCCTTCACGATGATGTCGGTTTTGCCTGACTCATCATCCGTCGACTCAGGGAACGCTTTCAAGATTGCCTCAAGCAAGTGATCCCGACCGATCCCCTCCTCGCTCCAGAAGGTGCGTTCGATTCCAAGTTTCCACCATCCGGACATCAGCTTGCGGCCAAACGCATGGAAGGCCGCACCAACCCCCCGAAACGGATTTACCTTTCGCCAACCGAACCTGAGACGGGCCCCGCTGCGAACGGCTCCCTGGAGCAGGATCAACCACGCCAGCCACCACCGGGCACCTGGCGAGTCATAAGCCGGCTCAAGGCGAGCCCTCACAGCACGTCGTCTCGATTCCGCCGCTGTGATGATGAGCATCAACGCCGCGACGATCGACAAAGGCCAGAAATATACCCCCGCAACAGCTGTGGCAGCGATTCCAGCCCACCATCCGATATGGAGACACAGATCCCGAATTCCGGATCCGGGCACCTGGTAGACCAACTGGAAAGGCTCGTAGCCGTATCGGCCATGATACACGGTCTGGCCTCCAGGGGCACCCGAATCATAGACACGCCCCCGCCAGCTGGCACCGCCGGATTCTCCAAAACGTTCCCGGTGCAAGGGCGTCAGCATTGATTCCGCTCTGCCATAGCCAATCTGCTGGCGGACAAACGCTCGCATCGTAAACCGGCGGTGATGCCAGACAAAGGCAGCCGGGTGAAAGCCGAGGTCGTAGCCGGCGTCGATCACACGCCAACAAAAATCCACATCGTCCCCGGCTGTCCAGAATCGCTCGTTAAATCCACCAACCTCTTCCAGTACCTTCTTGCGAACAGCTAGATTGCATCCCGGAAGGTGCTCGGCCGTATTGTCTGTTAATAGAACGTGAGTTGGCCCTCCCGGAGCGGCTGCAATCACGGCTTGCCTCATGTTCTCTGAAGCAGGAGGAATGTTAGGACCTCCCGCGCAACCAAGCTCCGGTCGTTGCTCAAACTGAATCCCGATCCACTTCAACCAGTCTGACTCCGCGATACAGTCATCGTCCATGTAAACGATGATATCTCCTTTCGATTCCGCAGCACCCAGGTTTCGAGCGGAGCTCAGCCCTTTATGGGGCATCTGAAATAACCTGACATACTCATAGGACAGGGAAATTTCCTCGACGCGTTGATCACTGCCGTCATTCACCACCACTACTTCGTAGTCCGGATAGTCGAGATCCTGGAGAGAGTCCAGGCACTCCACCAACGTAGCACTCCCCCGGTAGGAGCAAATAACAACGGAGATTGAAGGCAACCCGTCGACATCCAGCACGTCACCCGGGCGAACCACCGGTGTCCACTTTTCACGCACCACTTCAAGCGAAGGCTTCGCCGAGTGATCACGCCGAGTCAGTCCGAAATCCCAGTCAACGATCTCCTTTCCTCCGCGCCTCCAAAGGTCGCTCCAGGCAAAAATAGTGGTTCCCGCGGCGCCAGACCGGAAGGCCTCTTCAAGATGCCACTCCAGCATTCCCGCCTGGGTCAACTCACCGTGCGATTTGGAATCCGAACCGAATTCCGTAATCAACATCGGAAGATTCCCCGCCAGGTTCTGCAATCGGGCAAGGTAGGCTCCCAGGGTTTCAGGAGACTCAAGGTAAAGGTTGAAGGCAACGAAGTCCTGGTTCGACGGCAACAGGTACTCCGTGCTCGGATAGTTGGCGTAGGCGAACAGGGCATCCGGATCATTTGCTTTTCCAAGCGCGATCATTCGCTCAATCTGCTCAACGACCCGCTTCGGTCTCATCCAGCGAACCAGGGTCGTCTCAATTTCGTTGGCTACGAAATAGCCTGCCAGCGCCGGGTGTCCCCGGAATTTCTTCACCGTCTCAATCAATTGCTGATCTGCTTCGACAATGGCGCTCCGCTGATTCAGAAAATCAATGTGCTGCGCCCAGGGTAGAGTCATAAAAACCCTTATCCCCAACTCCGCGCAGTCATGCATGAAATCGAGGGTCGGCAGCTCGTAGAGGCGAATGGCATTAGCGCCAAGTTCTTCGCGGATTCGGCGCAGCTCGGTGCGCCCTTCGTCCGGGAATGCTCCGGCAGGAAACGGCCCGAAAGTTACCGCTTTAACAAAACACACTTCCTCTCCGGCACGAAAATACTTACCACTGACGCGAAGCGGTTCGTTAATCGCTGAAACTGGAATACCGGGAGGCTGCATAACTGGTGGGGCAAACCCACCAAACAGGGTTAAATCAAAGACCCAACAGGGTATAGACGCGCAGTCAACCCGGTTTAACAGGTCGAAAGCGCCTCTCTTACTCCTAATCTTAATCATACTCTTAATCCCGCGGGCACTCGGAGAGTAAGATTAGAAGTAAGAGTAAGATTAAGGTTTTCCCCCTTCCAATCCCCAATCATTTCCCCTTAACTCACATTCTCATGCGACCATTTCCCATTCTTTGCCTCTTGGCCCTCTGCTCCGCTCCATCTCTATTCGCCGCTCCATTGGTCAAGGAGGACGCTCAATTCAAGAAACTGGCCGAAGGATTCAAATTCACCGAAGGCCCCGCCGTTTCCCCTGACGGCAAGATCTTCTTCAACGACATCCCTAACGAACGCACCCACATCTTCGATCCCGAGACAGGGGAAACTTCCGTTTTCCGGGAGAATACCGGCCGTGCCAACGGTCTTTTCTTCACTCCCGAAGGCGGACTCCTCGCCTGCGAAGGCGGCAATCGCCGTGTCACCCTGACCCAACCCGACGGAACCGTTTCAGTTGCCGCAGAAACGTTTGACGGTAAAAAACTCAACAGCCCCAACGATGTCGTTCCGGATCAGCACGGTGGTTTTTACTTCACCGATCCCCGCTACGGAAAAGATGGCGGAGACATGGAAATCGACGTCTTCGCTGTCTACTACATCGACAAGGAAGGCAAGGTCACCCAGGTAGCAGCTGACCTCACCAAGCCCAACGGTATCATTCTTTCACCCCGCAAGAACGTACTCTATATCGCGGATCCCGGGGCCGAGACCATCTGGGCGTATTCGGTCAAAGGGCCCGGCAAGCTGAGCCAGAAGCGCAAGTTCGCCCCGGTCGGCAGCGACGGTATGACCGTCGATTCCGCTGGCAATATCTACGTAACCTGGACCGACGTCATTGTCTTCTCCTCCGCCGGAAAAGAGCTGCTTCGCCTCACCCCACCCGAGAAACCGGCCAATTGCCTGCTCGTCGGGAACACCCTGTATGTCACAGCACGAACTGGCTTATACTCCATCGAGATGGAAGCCTTCGGCGTTCAATAGACTTCAATGCTCAAATATCTCTGTCTCATCAGCCTGACACTCACCTCGCTACACGCTGAGGAAGACGGCTTTGTCCCCCTCTTCAACGGCAAGGACCTCACTGGCTGGGTCGAGGTAAACACGGCTCCGTCTACGTGGTCCTTCAACGAAGAAGGCTACCTGGTCTGTTCGGGGAAACCCATTGGGGAGATCAGAACCGAGCGAATGTATCAAAACTTCATCATGGAGGTGGAATGGCGTCACCTCGTTCCGAAAGGTAATGCCGGCCTCTTCGTCTGGGCCGATGACATCACCGCTCGCGGCCAACCCTTCATTCGGGGAATCGAAGTTCAGGTCCTCGAGAACGCCTACGGCGACACGAAGAGCCACACCTGCCACGGCGACATCTTTCCCATTCACGGCGCCACCATGACGCCACTGAATGGCAACGGGCGGGGCATGCGCACGTTTCCCACGGAGAAGCGTTCAAATCCAAGCCCGCAGTGGAATCACTACCGAGTCGAATGCCGTGACGGCAACATATCCCTGGCGGTGAATGGCAAGGTCGTCTCACAAGGCAAGGACTGCATTCCCCGGAAAGGATACATCTGTATCGAAAGTGAGGGCGGGATCGTGCACTACCGCAACGGACGAATCAAGGAACTGCCGGACACTCCCATAAACCCCGAACACATTGCGATTGAGTCCCGCGGTTTCCGCTGCCTCTACACTGGCGTCGACTTTGCGGGTTGGCAGAAAAGCGCCGGATGGGATTCACGCGACTGGCAAATCCGAGCGAACCCTGGTGCGACTCCACTGATCACGGAGGAGACATTCTCCGGCGACAGCGAGATTATCTTCGACCTGAAACTGCCCGAGGGCTCCGACTCAGCTGAGTTTGAAATGTTTGGCCAGAAATTCACGATTGAATCCGGCGATCCTCTCCTCGAGAAACCCGGCAACTGGAACCGCTTCGAGGCCAACTACACCAACGACCAGCTGGTGATCCTGCTCAACGAGGAAAAATGGAAGGAGGCCTCAATTCCGGACGGAGCCGGCCCGCTGAAGTTGATTCCGCAAGCGCCCTCATTCTGGGCGAATCCCTACGCCCGAAGCCTTTAGCCATTGCCTTCAGATTTGTCGCACGTTTCGCTTTTCGAATCGCATCACCCGGCTCTAGACTGAACGTCATGAGCCGCTTTCTGATCGCTGCATTGTCATTGTGCTTTCTCGCCGTTCCGGCAGGAGCCGGAGACTACTCCGGGGACGTCGGTGGGCTGGGTGCCGAGTTCTCCCTGGACTGGCATAACAACGGTGAAGTCACCGGCACCTACTATTACCCTTCCCGGCCCGGTGTGACCTATCGACTTTCCGGCAACAATCACACCGAGGGCAAACTCTACCTTGAAGAGTTCACCGGTGACCAGCTCACCGCCAAAATCTATCTGAGCAAAACGCTCACGAACAACGCCATCGTCTGGCAGGGTGAAATGCACAACACCGACGGCCGCAAGTTCCAGATGCAATTTGCCCGCGGTCGGGCCGCTCCCAAACCGGCCGCTCCGGCTCCCGCACAGACCGGGACCCAATACAATGGCAACGTTGGAAAGCTGAGTGCCGTCTACTACCTCAACTGGCACGACAACGGACAGGTCACGGGCACCTATTCCTACCCGGCTCGTCCCGGTGTCGTTTACACGCTTTCGGGGAACAACCACACCGAGGGCAAGCTCTACCTTGAGGAGTTCACTGGCAATAACCTCACTGCCAAGTGCTATCTCAGCAAGCGACTCACTGACGGAAACGTCATCTGGGAGGGAGAAATGAAGAACACCGATGGTCGCCAGTTCCCCATGACCCTGTCACGAAACCGCAACACCCCTGCGCCAGCCCCACCAGCCACAGCGACGTCCACCTATTCCACAACAACCAACGAATTCGACGATTATACCCGGCAAAGAATCGCAACGCTCGGCAGAGTGAAAACCGAGCACAACTGGAGCACCTTCCCCAAAGCTGACCTGAACGACGAAAACACCCACGCCCGCGAGGGCAGCTATTACTACCAGGCGAAGGTGTCTCGCTACACTTCCCGACCGGGATCTTTTACAATCACGTTCCAGACGGAAGCTCCGAACAGCGGTGACTGGGACAACCCGTCCTTCACCGGTCCCGAGATCACGGTGACCGTGGCTCGTGACCTCCCAATTCCGGCTTCTGAATTCCAGGGTGAAGTGATCCACATTCAAATCCATGAGTCCGGAGAGCTTTCCAGCCTCGCTTTGCATGGCATAGGGATCACTCACTATCGCCCGTCCGCATCGGGGAAGCTGGAAATCCGCGGGGTCCTCGAATCAAAAGCCTTCGAAGAACTCATGTGGCAACCGCTCACAGAAAACGCGGTTCAGGCTGCCATTGCAAAAGCCCGGCAGGTCCAATTCGTCCCGGACAAAGTCGCGCTTTCCTCGTTTCCTGATCCACAGTTGATGTTTCGCACCATCCGCGTCACTCCGACTCACGGAATCGTCGTTCACATCACTGAAGCCGGTCCCGGAATGCTCGAACTTGAAACCATCAGCCTGCAATCGCCACCGAACGAGATTCCCTGGACGCCTGTGGGCACCAAGAACGACGCTGCCGAGATTCCGGCTAATCAACGAACCTGGGAAGCCGGCTGATCCGGCTCACTTCACGCGGATCGAAGCCGATCGCCCGTGGGCATCAAGCCCTTCGACACGGGCAAAGGTCTCCACGATCGGCGCCGACTTCCTGATCGAATCCTGATCCAGCCTCACGATGCTGGTCCGACGCTGGAACATGTCGACGGTCAGCCCGGGGAAAGATTTACCCGCACCGCCTGTCGGCAGCTCGTGACTGGGACCAGCGAGGAAATCGCCAACCGCCACCGGTGAATAGTTTCCGACAAAAATCGCCCCAGAAGTGGTGATCTTCGGAAGAATGGTTTTCTCACGGCGGGTGATCAGCGAGAGGTGTTCCGGGGCAAAGGCATTCACCAGGTCGACACCGTCTTCGAGCTTCTCCACGAGAATGCACCAGGCTCCGTCCTTGAGCGCTTTCTTCAATTGAGGCTGACGACTCAACGTCTTGATCTGGCTCTTAATCTCCGCCTGGACCTGCTCGAGAAGCTTCTCAGAATCCGTCACAAATCCCATGATGCTGTCTCCGCCGTGCTCGGCCTGGGCCAACATATCGGCAGCAATGAATTTCGCCTTACCGCTGCTGTCAGCCAGCGTGACGACCTCGCTTGGCCCAGGCAACAGATCCACGGCCACAACGCCGAAAAGCTGACGTTTGGCTTCCACCACGAAGGAATTACCGGGGCCGTATACTTTCAGTACCGGCTTGATTGTTTTCGTTCCGATCGACATACCGGCCATGCCCTGAGCGCCGCCCACTTTGTAGATCTCGGTGGCTCCGGCTTCTTTCAGGGCATAGAGCAAGGCCGGGTTCACCTCACCATTCGGTCCCGGAGGGGTCATCACCACGATCTCAGGACATCCGGCGGCAGCGGCGAGGCAGACTGTCATGTTCGATGTCGAAACCAGCGGCGCCGTTCCACCCGGCACATAAATCCCAACCCGCTCAAAAGGCAGGTAGCGCTCTCCCACTTCTGCGCCCTGGGCGTTCCTGCCGGACCAGTCCTTGCGCAGGCTGCGCTTGGCAAAGGCGATCACATTCTTTCGGGAAGCCGCAATCGCCTTCCTGGTTTCCGCATCTACCGCATCCTCGGCGGCGGCCAGTTCTGCTTCGCTGACCCGCAGGTCTTTGGCTGTTTTGAATCCAGCGCTATCAAATTTGTTGGAAAGCTCGATCAGTGCCTTGTCGCCACGGGCTTCCACATCAGCGATGATATCTTTTACGATCGCCTCAACGCCGGCAGGCGGCGCCGAACGCCGGTCCAGCTTCTTGATCGCTGATTGATAGTTTTTCTGAGTGTATCGAATAATGCGCATGACAGCTTTCTGATTCGCCCCGCAACGCGGAGGGCTGCTAACCAACAACAACCCAGAGGGATTTCAAATAATCGTCGCCATGAAACTCAGGCGGCATGGAGAGGGCGTCACAGGACTCTACGCTGCGTCCCCGCTGCCTGATCCCCTGGAAAACATCCTTTTCAAACTGAGTCAGCCCCAAGCGGTGGGTATTGGCGCAGCAGAGAATCCAGCCTCCCGGCTCGAGGACGGACACAGCCAGCGCTGCGAGATCGGCATAGTTGCTGTCCGTGCGAAAGGTTTTCTTCCCGCTTCTTGAGAACGTCGGAGGGTCGAGAACGATGCCGTGAAACGTTCTACCCTTCTTCGCGAAGGCCCCCAGCCAGTCGAAAGCATCTCCTTTCACCCCGTAGTGGGCGTCTGGATCCAGACCGTTGAGCCGAAAGTTGTCCCAGGTCCAGTTCAGGTAGGTTTTCGAAAGATCGGAGGTCGTGGTCGTGGCACCGGACAACGCCGCCATCACTGAAAAACCGCCCGTGTAGGCAAATGTGTTGAGAACCCGCTGCCCTTCCCTGCTGTTCCCCGAGACGCGCCGCCGATTGAGTCGCTGATCGAGAAAGATGCCGGAAGAATACCCCGAATCAAAATCGATCCAGAACTTCGCCCCGTTTTCCAGCACCGGAAACCGCTCCGACACCGTTTCGCCCCAGATCCGTTCCGGAGCCGTCGACGCCGCTTTATCCCTCGGGCGCCAGTAGATCGACGAAGCCACCCCCTTGGCCATCTCCTTGAGATACCCCGGAAACCGGGCATCCCGGGTCTGCACCAGCCAGTGCCCGTCAAAGTGATCCACCCAGACTCCTGCCTTCTCATCGTGCAGAATACGCCAGGCCGTGGTATCGGCATCGGGTTGCGGGGCGAGGGAATTCATCAGTTCCGTTGGTTGCAATCTATCGAGGTCTTTTCTAGGATGCGGCACTCTTTATATGAACGCTGAACTTTCTGCTCAACTCGACGCTGCACTCGCCAGCAAGGACTTACTGCAAAGTAGTTTCGACAACATCCACGAGTTGCTCGGCAGTTCCGACAACCCGGTTTACGAAGCTGCGGTATCCGAGTTGGCCAATGACGGCCAATGGGCAGAATTGAACAATCGCTTTTTCAAGAAACTTGCCTTCGGAACCGGAGGCCTCCGCGGACGCTCCATCGGGGAAATCGTGACCTCTGCCGAGCGCGGCTCCGCCGGACCTGACGAGCGCCCCGAACACCCCTGTGTCGGCACCGCCACCTTGAACTTTTACAACATTACCAAGGCCACGCTCGGTCTCGTCAATCAGCTGAAGAAGTCCTACGACGGTGAGGGCCGCCCCTCTATCGCCATCGCCCGGGACACTCGCTTCTTCGGCAAAGAGTTCATCGACTGCGCCGCGAAGGTGGCCAATGAAAATGGCGTCGACATCTACCTTTTTCCCGTGCCCCGCTCCACTCCTCACCTGAGCTTCGCCGTGCGCCACCTTGGCACCACGGCCGGCATCGTGCTCACCGCGAGCCACAACCCGCCGCATGACAATGGATTCAAAGCCTACGGCAAGGACGGCGCCCAGCTTGTCGATCCCGATGCCAGTGAAGTCATTGCCGAAGTGAATGCTCTCAGTGGCGAGAACTATGAGCCCCTCCCCGCCGATCAGCAGGGAACCACCACGGAACTCGGAGCTGATATGGACGAAGCCTACATGGCTCGACTCGAGTCTCTCCTGCTGGATCCGGAACTCGTCAAATCCCAAAGCGATCTCAAGATTGTCTTCACCAATATTCACGGAACCGGAGGCACCATCGCTCCACACATGCTGCGCCGACTGGGCTTCCACTGTGATACCGTTCCGGCTCAGGATGTCGAAGACGGAGCTTTCCCCACCGTAAAGTCACCCAACCCTGAAAACGCTGAAGCCCTGCAGATGGGTATCGACCAGGCCGAAGCCAGCCAAGCCGACATCGTCATCGGCACCGACCCCGACAGCGACCGCATGGGTGTTGTCGTCCGCAATGGAGCGGGAGAAATGACGCTCCTCACCGGCAACCAGATCGGTTCCCTGATGGCATTCTACCGTCTCAAGGCTTTCACCGACCAGGGCATCGTCAACGAGGGCAATCGCGACCACGCCACCCTCGTGAAGACATTCGTCACCACGGAACTCCAGCAGGCAATTGCCGACAGCTTTGATGTCGGTGTCGTCAATACCCTGACCGGGTTCAAATACATCGGCGGCAAACTTCGAAAATACGAAAACCAGATTCCCGCGGATCTCCGTGCCGACTACCGGAACCTCTCCGACGAGGAAACGAGGGCTCTGCGCCTGGAGCATTCCAAGTTCTTCGTCTTCGGCGGCGAGGAGAGTTACGGATACCTCGGTGCCGACTTCCTTCGCGACAAAGACGGCAATGGCGCTGTGGTCATGTTTGCCGAGGTCGCTGCCTACGCCAAGTCGCTTGGCATCACTTCAGTCGAACTGCTCGACCAACTCTACGCTCAACACGGCGTCTATCTCGAAGGTCAGCACGCCGAAACCCTGACCGGTGCCGACGGAGCCGCCCAGATCCAGAGCCTCGCCCAGAGCTATATCGATAATCCGCCTTCCGAAATTGACGGCGCCTCTGTCGAGCGCGTTCGCGACTTCGCCAACCAGGACTACGCCGACGAAGAGGGTGACGCCATTCCCAAGGAGAAAATGGTTTTCGTCGACCTCGCCGACGGCCGTGCCTTCGCGGTGCGCCCTTCCGGCACCGAGCCGAAGATCAAATACTACATTTACTTCCGCCCCGGCAGCGCGCCAGCGTCGCCCCTTTCAGCCGACGAACTCGCCGCCGCCAAAGCATCGGCGAAAGAGTCCTTTGATTCCCTCAAGGAAGCGATTGTCGCTGACATGCGTTCCCGCCTCGGGTAAAACGCAGCTTTATGTCCCTTCTCAAGAAACTCTGGCCCTGGATCGCTGCCGTTCTCAGCGGCGTGCTCCTCGGCCTTTGCTTTCCGCCGTTTAACCACGACGGCTTCGTCTGGATCTGGCAAGCTCCGCTCCTCGCGGCGCTCTGGTTTTCCAACCCGCCAAAAGAAAAGTGGAGTCGGTGGCGCTGGGGACTGCTGTTGGGATTCATCAGCGGCTTTGTCTTCTTTGCACTCAGCTGTCACTGGCTCGTCGAAGTGGGACATGTTGCCGGAACTGTGTGGGCCGGTATCGCCGCCCTCGTATTCTTCTCACTCTACCTCGCGATCTACTTTGCTCTCTTCGGCGCTTTCGCCGCCACGGTCGGTCGCTGGATTATCAAGGAGCCTGACAAGGCGAAAAAAGATCTCTTCGATCAATCCATTGATGTGCTTCGGGTTGCCTTTCTCAACGGTGCTGCCTGGTGTGGACTCGAATGGTTGCGCGGAATTGCTTTTACCGGCTTCGGCTGGAACGGCCTCGGAGCAGCCCTCAAGGATCACCTGCTTCTCGTGCAATTCGCCGACGTCATTGGCATCACAGGCTACGGCTTCATCCTGATGTTTTGCGGTGTCATTGCCTTTTGCACCCTCGTCCGCCTTGGCCTCGAGGTGAAAGAGCGTCAGCGCCTCAGACCTCACGTCGACTTCGCCGTCGGGGTCGCACTCATCATTGGCCTCTTTCTCTACGGCACCACCCGCATATCAATGGTCCCGGAAGAGTCGATTGATCTCAGGGCCCGCATCATGCAGCTCAATATTCCGATCGAGGACAAATGGGCCGAAGATCTCAAGATCCGCCAGGAGATCATCTTCGACTACCGCGACCTGACCCGCACCTTCGTTGAAACAGCCGATCATGATCTCATCCTCTGGCCGGAAACCTGCATCCCGGGACTCTTCATGCTCGACTGGGTGCAGGACTACTTCAACGAACACGTCTTGAAAGGCGACGACTTTTACCTGCTCACCGGAATTGAAGATGCCACTCTGCTCGGCGACGGGGATGATGACTCCGGTGAAATCTACAACACGATTACCCTGATGAAGGGCGACACGTCGACCTATCAGTCCCATCGAAAAGTTCACCTTGTTCCGCTTGGTGAATACATCCCTTTCCGCGGCAAATTTCCTCTCTTCGAATGGATCGCCGGCGGCATCATCGAGGAGGACTTCACCCCCGGCACGTCTTTTGAACCACTCATCCTTGAGAAGGACGGTCACGAAATCGGAATCATTCCCCTGATCTGTTTCGAAGACACCGTCCCCCGGCACACCCGGAAGTTCATCCGCAACGGTCCTCAGGTCATGGTCAATGTGAGCAATGACGGCTGGTTCCGCGAGAGTGCGGAACCGATTCATCACTACAACAACGCCATTTTTCGCTGTATTGAATTCCGCCGCCCCATGATTCGTGCCGCCAACACCGGTGTCAGTGCCTTCATCGACTCTCGTGGCAGTGTTTTCTCACGGAAAGAAGCGGATGGCTTCCCCCGCATTCTCCAGGACGAGGAAACCGGCTCTACCTTCATACGCGGCAGCCTTCCTGCCAATGTGGAGATCGACCTGAATCCACCAACTACGATCTACGCGATGACAGGTGACGCCTTTTCAATCACGCTGGGTGTGATCGCGCTGCTCATCGCCTCAGGCTACATCATCGTCAGCCGACGCAGGAAAATGGCTACCTCACCTCAACGCGAGAATCAGCAGTAGGGGCTCTCAGCCAACCGAGGTCCCTGCCCTCTTCCCCGACAACAATCCATAGATGCTCTCCATAGGTGGGCTGATCATATTTTCTGCCTGGATCAAGTTTCCGGTAGGGACGGCGGATGCCGTCGAACCCGACCCAGAAAACTGAGATTCGCTGATCGCTTTGATTGTCGAAACGAAGCGTGATTGCTTTGCCGCTTTCAACGGTTGTGTCTTTTGTTTTGAAAGACTTCATCGGCTGCATTTCCACCAACTCAAGCCCCTCACCTTGATCCAGCGCGGTATAAGCTTTTACCATTTCTTCAGGCCAGGAAAACTTTGGCGCAGATGACAGTTCATAACCTGACAGATGCCCCTCGAAGCCACCTCGATCCCTCGGCGCTACATATACCCATTCATCATCGCCAAATACCGATTCGATGAGAGCTGCCAGCTCGTTATCATATTGCTTCAGTTCCTCCCGGGTATTCACATGATTGTGATCATGGTCGTTCTCCCGGTTGGTATTGAACCACGATTGAACACCCTCAGCCCAATATTCGGCCGGATTGATTCCCGCATACTTTCCTTTCCACAAACCTGCGATGGCCGCCCGGTTAAAAGCCTGCTCAAGGGAATCCTGAAACTCAGGATCCACAGTATTAAGCCCCATCAGGTGAATTGCGTGAGCAAACTCATGAATCATGATGCTTTCGATTGAGTATGGGTCCCCCGGGTAATTCAAGAGGTTCTCCTCCCCCGCCGAAACAGCCGGGCGTTCTTTGGATGCGCCCAATCCGCGGGCCCTTTTGTCCCAGTAGGCCTTGGGCTCAAGCGTGGCGTGTTCCGGAATATCAGTCGTGAACTCATCCGGCGCCATGATGGCTAGACGAACCTTGTTTTCGATCAGCGCCCGGATGATATCCTCCCGATCACCAATCATCTGCTCGATGAGGAAGGCGGCCTCCTTCAACGCGTAGTCAGACACCTTCCCGGAGGACACGATCGGGAACCCCTTGTAGCTGAGATACTTTTCGTAGAACGGATCCAACGAGAGGCGCTCCACTTCGTCAGCAGGCGGCGGCACCACCTCCCCAAATTGCCCATCGCCCTTCGTCACCAGGCTGAAAGCGAGGAAAACTAGCAGGAATGCGGACAAATACTTCATCTATAGAAAATAAAAAGGGTTAGGCCATCGACCTAACCCTGTGTGGTTGCGTATTACGTGATAGCGAAAGAGACCGTCCTTGTCACGAGATATTCATTGATACACTATTCTCTACCTATGAAACTCACCCAACCTCTGGCCCTCGCTGCCGCCATTCTTGGATTCGCCCTCCCCACTCTTGGTGATGACGAGACCATCACTGTCAGCGAATTCACCTTCAAATACGGCGAACCCTGGGTTCGGCAGCAAGTCGCCAGCCCGATGCGGGCCGGTCAGTTCACTTACGACCACGAAGACGAAAAACTGAAGGACGTTGATCTCGTGATCTATTTCTTCGGCGCCGGTCAAGGTGGCGGTATCCAGGCCAACATCGATCGCTGGATCGGGCAGTTCGAAGGCACCCCGAAATACTCCATCGACAAAAAGAATCTCGGCGGCAAAGACGTCACTTTTCTCGAAGCCTCCGGCACCTACATGGAATCTATGGGAGGGCCTTTCTCGGGCAACAAGACATCCCAGCCTGACTACACCATGCTTGCAGCGATTCTTCCCAGCGACCAGGGAGCCGTTTTTCTCAAGCTGACCGGCCCCAACGATTCGGTTGAGGCACTTAAGGAGGATTTTAACAAATTCGCCGAAAGCCCCTTTGCCGAATAATCCGGCAGTGAAATCAGCTTTTCGTGAAGGGTGGGACTAAGTTCCCGCCCTTTTTTGTTTCAGGATAGCGATCATTTCCCGCATCGCCGGCGTTACCGCCTTGGTGCGGCGCCGAACAATCCCGAGTGGTCGGTAGACAAATTTCCCGGAAATGGGAATCCTCGCCAGGGTGCCGCTTTCCACCTCAGAGCGGACGCTGTCACTCGGCACGATCGAAATAGCGTTCTCGATCAGGACTCCGCGCTTCACGGTCTCGATATTATCGAACTCGACGACCTCTTTCACTTCGATCCCCGACTGGGAGAACATGCTGTCGATTGCTTTCCGCGTCGGAAGGTCGGGCTCAAATGAGATAAATCTCTCACCGTTGATCTCCTTCAACTCGATCGATTTCTTTTTCGAAAGCGGATGCCCGGGAGGACAGATGATGACAAGGCGATCCTTCCAGGCCGGCTCGATTTCGACCCCTTTCTTTTCCTGGGGATAGGCAACCAGCCCCAGATCCGCCTGGTTGTCAGACACGTCCGCATAGACCTGGTTCGCCCGCCGATACTGAACCTGCACATCAACGTCCGGGAACTTCTGCCGAAATTCCTCGATGTAGGGCGGCAATTCGTGAAAACCGATGCTGTAAACCGTCGCAATCGTCAGTCTACCGGCAACGATATCCCGCATCGCCCCGAGCTCCTCTTCGATACCCCGATAAGACTCAAGGATCTCGCGAGCCGCCTTGAGAAAGACTTCCCCCTCCGGCGTCACCGCGAAATTGCGCCGTCCACGCTCCACCAGGGTCACACCAAAACGATCCTCCAGCGCCCGGATCTGCTGGCTCACGGCGCTCTGGCTGATTCCATTGCGTTCCGCCGCCTCCGAGAAGCTGGTCGTCTCGATCAGATCGCAGAAGACCTTGAAGGTTTCGATATGCATGACAGAAAAAGCTGTAACCATCGCTCCGGAGTTTGGCAAGAGTCATCGAATCTCATTCCCGCCGCCCCGATGCCGCCGTAGCTTTCCAGTTGCACGCCTCTGACAACCCGTCATTATTGGCTATTAATCAGCTACCCCTGACGCTGGATGATGCATCGACTCTCCTCTAACCTCCTGACGTGCCTCTTGCTCCTAGCATCTTTCGAACTCGCTGCCCAGGAGTGGTCCCGGTTCCGCGGAGACAACGGCACCGGCATCGGCAAAATCGGGTCCCTCCCCGACTCATTCACCAAGGCCGACTACGACTGGGCCATTAAGCTCAATGGGATTGGCCACTCATCACCCGTGCTCTGGGGCGACAAGCTGTTCCTGACTCTTGTCGATGAAGAAAAGCAGCAGCGCGTTGTGGCCTGCTACGATTCCGGAAACGGCAAGCGGCTCTGGAAATGGTCAGATGATATTTCGAAGCACAATCTGCACAACCACAACAATTTTGCTTCCTCCACTCCGGCCGCGTCCGCAGACGCTGTGTTTGTCGTCTGGGGCTCCGGAGAAAAAACCGAGGCACTCTGCCTGACTCACGATGGCGAGCTGGTCTGGAGAAAAGAATGGGAGAATTTCTCGTCTGATCATGGCTTTGGATGTTCTCCCATCATTTCTGAAGGTGTCCTCGTCATCCACTCTGACTCTGTTGCCGAAAAGAAGAGCTTCGTGGCTGGCATCGACACCAAGACCGGCGACGAACTCTGGAAAGTGGAGCGCGCCACCAGGGGAGACGACGAAAAACACCTCACCGCCTACAACACTCCAGTAACTCTCGAAGTCGACGGCACCCCTATGGTTGTGGTTCTGCAGACCAACGACGGATGGCGCGGCCTCTCGCCCGAAACGGGAGAAAATCTCTGGAAGTTCCCCGGTGACTACTCTTTGCGCTCGGTGGGGTCCATTGCTACCGGCGATGGCATTGTCTTTGCCACCTTCGGTTCCGGCGGACAGGGCAAGCAGGCCACGGCTCTTCGACCGGCATCAAAGGGCAAACCCAAGGTGCTCTATGAACTCGGAATCTCTGATGGTCTCAGCTATGTGCCGACTCCCCTGATCTACAAGAAGCGTCTCTACCTCTGGGGCGACGGTGGTATTCTGACCTGCCGCAACGCAGAAACCGGAGAACTGGTCTACCGCGAGCGGGTCGGAGGAAACTTTTTCAGTTCTCCTGTTATCGCCGACGACAAGATCTGGTGTGGCAGTCGCGACGGTGAATTCGTGGCGGTGGCCACCGGCGACCAGTTCAAGGTCCTCGGGCGCTCACGGCTCAGTGCCGGTATGAACGCGACCCCGGCAATCGCGAACAATCGCCTTTTTCTGCGCACTGACACTCATCTGATCTCCATCAAGAGCCACTGATCGATGGTGTTGCTGCGAACGAAGCACGAACTCCGCGAATGGACCGCGGAAAGGACCGGCCGCCCCCGCGTTCTGGTGCCGACAATGGGCGCTCTCCATGCCGGTCACACTTCCCTGATGGACCTGGCCGTCAAACGAGCCGGTGACGGAGACGTGCTCGCCACCATTTTCGTAAATCCAACCCAGTTCGGACCCAACGAGGATTTCGACGCTTACCCCCGCCAGCTCCAGGCGGATTTGGAACAGTGCCGGGACCATGGTGTGAACGCTGTCTTCGCGCCGGAAGCCGACGAGATGTATTTCAATGACGCCACCATCAGCGTTCACGAAAGCCAGCTTTCTCATCGCCTTTGCGGAGCCAGCCGCCCCGGGCATTTCGACGGTGTCTGCACGATCGTCGCCAAGTTGTTTCTTCTCACCCAACCCACCGCCGCTATCTTCGGCGAAAAGGATTTTCAGCAACTCGCTGTGATCCGTCGCATGGTCCGGGACCTCGATTTCTCTGTCGACGTTATCGGAGGCCCTACGGTTAGAGAAAGCGACGGACTCGCCATGAGCTCGCGCAACGCCTACCTTTCCGACGAGCAGAGGGCCGCCGCGCCGATCATTCAGAAGACATTGCGCGAAGTCGCTGCCGGAATTGCCAGCGACAGATTCAGCTCACCGGAAACCGCTCGCGCCGCCCTGGCTGAGGGCATCGCGTCAGAAGGACTTGCTCGTATCGATTACGTGGATGTGGTGAACGCTTCCAGCCTGGAAACGCTGGAGACGTTCGAAGGAGCCATCCCCCGCCTCGTCGCGGCCGTATTTTTTGGCAAGACACGACTCATTGACAATGTTGGCTTGCCCGAATGAATCGGTTAGGATGACCAAGTCCACAATTCACTGAATATCAAACTCATCAGGTATTGAGAGCATACGACTTCATCGTCATCGGTAGCGGCATCTCCGGCCTCAGCTTCGCGCTGCGGGCAGCGGAGCATGGCACCGTCGCGATCGTGACGAAGAAAGAGGCAGCCACCACTAATACCGCCTGGGCACAGGGTGGCATCGCCTGCGTTCAAAGTGATGAGGATACCTTCGAGCAACACGTCGAAGACACTCTCGACGCCGGAGCCGGTCTCTGCCCGCGCGATGTCGTTCACGAAATTGTGAAGAACGGCCCTGAAGCCATCCAGGAATTGATTGATTGGGGCGTCGAGTTCGATACCCACCAGAACGACGAAGGAGAAACCGAAGTCGCCCTGGGGCGCGAAGGCGGGCACACGCAGCGCCGCGTTCTACACCATAAAGACACCACCGGTCGCGAAATCGAGGACAAGCTTCTCAAGGCGACACGGGAACATCCCAACATCACCATCCTGGAGCATCACTTTGCCATCGACCTCATCACGACGGCAAAGCTTGCTCTCGCCTCCCCTCCGCGCTGCGTGGGAATCTATGCACTCAACGAGGACACCGGAGAAGTCCTGACATTACGTTCAGACCGGGTTCTACTCTGCACCGGCGGAGCCGGTCGCGTCTACCTCTACACCACCAATCCAGGAATTGCGACGGGAGACGGTGTCGCGATGGCCTGGCGGGCCGGATGCGAGATCTCCAACATGGAGTTCATTCAATTCCATCCCACCTGTCTTTACCACCACAGCCTGAAGTCCTTTCTCATCACCGAGGCAATGCGGGGAGAAGGTGCCGAACTGATCGACAAGAACGGGCGTCGCTTCATGTCCGAATACGATCCCCGAGGTTCCCTGGCACCCCGTGACATCGTCGCCCGAGCCATCGACCGTGAAATCAAGATTACCGGTGACCCCTGCGTCTTTCTCGATATCACTCACAAACCGGCCGACTACATTCGCTCGCGCTTTCCCAACATTTACGAAACCTGCCTCACCGTAGACATCGATATCACAAAGGATCCCATTCCGGTAGTTCCTGCAGCCCACTACCAGTGCGGCGGCGTCAAAACCGACGTGAACGGAGCGACTTCCCTCCCCGGGCTCTGGGCAGTCGGTGAAGTGGCCTGCACCGGACTTCACGGGGCCAACCGTCTCGCCAGTAACTCTCTGCTCGAAGGCGCTGTTGTCTCCAAACTGGCTCTCGAAGACTGCCTCTCAATGCGTCCGCCGTCACAGAAGCCGGAGATTCTCCAGGTCCCCGAATGGGAATCCGGCGACGTCACCGATGTCGACGAGCTGGTCGTCATTTACCACAACTGGGACGAGATCCGGAGACTCATGTGGGACTACGTTTCCATCGTGAGAACCACCAAGCGCCTCCAGCGCGCTGCCACACGCCTTCACAACCTCCAGCGCGAGGTCCAGGAATTCTACTGGAACTTCAGGGTGACAACGGAACTGCTCGAACTTCGAAACCTCGTGGAAGTCGCTACCCTGATCGTTGACTCCGCCGCCCGCAGAAAAGAAAGCCGCGGCCTTCACTACACGCTCGACCATCCCGAGCGCAACGACGAGCAGTGTCGGCACGACACGGTTCTCAAGAAATAACCGGCCAAAAGGCGCCGGCTTGGTTTCGCAGCCGCGACCATAATTTACATAATCAAAGGAAATGTTGAAATTTTCCAAGATTTATGTTCTTTTGGTAAACAGTATTTTGTCCCTTTATTGGACAAATTTTACCAACAACACCGCTTGTTAGCCGTTCAATTGTTTGTGGAAACGACTCCTAAAGCCCTCCTGTGTTTCCTGGCCGCTGCCTTCGCCATTCCGAGCGCAGCCAAGGCCGGTGATGTGGAGGCTTCTGTCATCGCCAGCAGCAAAGCAGCTGAGGCAGTCTCAGCGGCCGGTTCCGGGGTCGAACTCAGCGTCATGCTCACACCCGGTGCCGAACACCTCGTTCCGGGCGGGCTGCCCATCATCAGGAAGGAGACAAGCCTGCCTCGCGTCTTTTCTCCCACCCAGCCGAGAAATACCTACACCCGCTTCCCCTGGAGGCGGAATATCGTCACCACCGTTTTCTGGATCGGAGAAAAACCGACCCAGAACAACCCGACTCCCAACACGATGAGTGCCTGGGACCGCAAGTGGACTTCGAATTACGGTGGCTACGACAACCCCGATCCAGACGCGCGCGACGGGTTCATTCCCAAGGCATTCACTCCCGGTCAAAACCCTTTCTACTTCGCCCTGCCCTACAACGACATCAGCCGCACCGGGACCAAGCCTTCGGCCTACACTTCGATTCCGTGGTTCAACAAGACTTACTACCGCAGCGGGCGCACCGTTCTCAAAGGGCGCTGGATCGCGATTCGCCGCGGCGACAAGGTTTGCTACGCCCAGTGGGAAGACGTTGGCCCCTTTGAAACCGACGATCACGAGTACGTCTTCGGTGACGCGCGTCCCAAAACTTCCAAGAACCGGGGTGTCGGACTCGATGTTTCTCCTGCCGTTCGCGACTACCTCGATTTTGGTGGCGGCTACGGAACCGTGGACTGGCGGTTTGTTGACGTCGACGAAGTTCCGGACGGCCCGTGGAAAACCTGGGGAGCCAACAATCCTTTCGCGAACTCTACCTTTACGGAGAGCAGCAACGATTCTGAAAGCATTCTCCAGGTCCGCGACATCCGCGAGCGCCTGCTCGCTTCCAACGACGACGCTGACGAGGTCAGTTTGATCGACTGAATCAGGGAAGCACTAATTCGCCCGGCTCATTGAGCCTCAGCGTCGAGGGTCGCGAACTGAGACTCTCCTCTGCCAGATCTTCACCGTGAAAAGCGACTACGATCTCTTCAAACTGATCGATGTCCCAGGCCTTGTGGCTTTCCAGCCAACTTCTCACAAACTTGGCGACCGCCATCCTTCCCTCATCGCGAACCTTATGAACTGATTTGGGGTCCGCCGCCCGAAGAGCCAACTTATCAGTGAGGCCTTTTTCCAGCTCGTCCAGATTATCCTGTCCATCCCAGCGCGCCCATCCCGCCTTCGACTTCTTCTGCATCTTGCCGGTATCGAAAGCGACCGGCAACGAGGGCAACACGGGAGGAGCCAGAACGAGCAACCTGTCTCCGTCAGCAGTTACGAACCACTCACCATTCAAATCAATGTGGTAACGATAGGTCGCTGGAACCTGGATCTCTGAAACTGTCGTTCCCAGCGGAAGTGTTTTGCCAAACATTTCGAGATTGGTCTGACGGGTGAACTTTTCCGTCGCCGTCGCTGTGGCAATCTCGAGGATATTCCCATCGGTGGCCGTTGCCTCGAGCTCACGCCATTCATCAAAAGTCTCAACCACTTCATCCGGATTGAACTCTTTCACAATTTCGACAACTGCATCCTTGGCCGATTCCATCCCCTGCTTGCCAAGCCAGATGAATGAAAAGAAAACGATCAATCCGGCCACACCGAAAAAGATAACCAGCCAGAACACGCGATTCCAGGCCCGCCCGACATAGGCGGCCTGACTTTCGTCTCTTTCCGTTTCACTGGCTGATTCCTGCATTTCCCTGACAGACAACCGTAAACGAGGAATTGCTCAAAGAAAATACCCCCGCTGTTTTTCAGAAATGGGCATTTCGAGCAGTTCCATCGCTTTGAGAGCGTCCTCCCAGACACGCCTTTTCATGGCCATGGCTTTCTGTGGATCACCTTCCCCCTCCTGCCGCAGAAGAAAACTGGGGTGATAAGTCACCACCACGGGCACCCCGTGAAAATCGTGGACCTTGTTGCGCATGCTGGAGACAGAGCCGGCCACTTCGAGCAAACCTTCAGCAGCGGTTCCTCCGAGCGCCACGATTGCTTTGGGCCTCACCACTTCGATTTCACGGCGAATATACTGAACAGACGCCTCCATCTCGGTAGTGTCAGGCTTGCGATTGCTCGTTCCCTGCATTCGTCCGTCACCCTTCTTGGGCCGGAACTTTACGATATTGGAAATATAGACGTCGTCCCGTTTCAGGCCCATTGCCCCGATAATCTGATCAAGCTTGCGACCTGCGGGTCCAACGAAGGGTTTTCGCTGCTTCTCCTCCTCGGCCCCCGGAGCCTCTCCCACGAACATCAAGTCAGCCATGGGATTGCCGGTCGCAAAAACGATCTGTTCCCGCAGCGTCCCGAGCTCGCGGCACCTGGCGCAGGCTTTGGCGTCCTTGAAAATCGCATTGAGCTGGCCGCGAACCCATTTTTCATCTCTTTCCTCCTCCGGAATGGCAGGCTCTGCCAATGACTCAACCGGGGGAGACGTCGCAGGCATCGCAGCTGGGGCCGGGGCTGGGGCCGCAGTCTTGGCCTCGGTCGCCGCTTTCATCAATTCCATCGGCAGAGCACTCAGAGTTTGCTCTGTTTCCGGCTTGAGTAACAGCGTATCCACCCCCCTGGCTTTCTCGCGCTCAAGGATTTGCGAGAGAGCCGTCAGACCGGCGGCGATGGAATTCTGTTCAGCCATGGCCGGAATCATATATGAGAGCCCGCCGTGAAGCCACCCGCAATCGGCTCCGACTGGAAAAAATTGACGGTTTTGTAATCGAACTTTTCCCTCTTTCCGCTTTTGATTTTGAAGTCGGTAGTGCGAAGATGCTTTACCGCTCCATCCCAACACTTGTGACGCTATGTTTAAACGCCTTGGTAACCTCATCCGCGGATTCTTCGGACTCTTTGTCTCCGGCCTCGAGAAACAGAATCCTGAAGCGCTTCTTGAAGTGGAAAAAGAAAACCTCCGCAAGCAGATCTCCGAATACAACAAAGGCCTCGCAGCTCACGCCGGCATGTGTGAACGCCTGATCTCCCAGGTTCAACGCCAGGCGAAAGAGGAAAAAGAGCTGACGGCAAAAGCCGCTGCTCACCTCAAGGCAGGCAATCGCAAGTTGGCTGGTGAATACGCCCTCCGTCTCCAGAAGGTCAAGGAGGAGCACAAGGCCAACGTCGATCAGCTCGAAGAAGCCGAAAAGACCTACGAAGAACTCAAGCGAGCCCGCGACGTTTCCGTCAAGGCCGCCAAGGAAAAGATCGAGTCTCTCAAGCGAGATATCGACGAAACCCGCATCGCCAAGGCCACAGCCGAACTCAATGAAATGGCTGCCGGCATGATTAATGAAATCGGTGGAGCCGGAGACACGCTCAACCGTCTCGAGGAGATGGTGGCCGAAGAACGCGAGAAGGCCAAAGGCCGCGCCCGCGTCGCCAAGGACAGCATCGACACGACTGAACTCAGCGAAATGGAAGCTGAGCGCACCGCCCTGGAAGAGCTCGCCCTCGCAGAATTTGCCGCCGAAGCTGGCATTGTCATCGAAGAGGAATCGTCTGAATCCGGAGAGGCTCCCCCGGCCGCCGAAGACGAAAAGGCCATGTAGCGGACTCCGGAGACGCTCCAGCGGAGCCTCTCCGGTTTTCTGAACATTCTGAACACCTCAGTTGAGATCCAGCTCACCTAGGTGACCCGCCGCCTTGGAAACCAACAAGCTCATTTCGAGGTCATTGCGGCGATATTCCCCGTAGGAGTTCAATCGAATCAGCTCGAGGGCCAGATCTATCATCGCGATAGCCCGCTCTGAGCCGCAGTCGAGTTTTTCTGTGAGCACTGAGCGGACTTCATCACATGCCTTGCGCGGGTCCCCGGTTTCCGCGTAACGGCGAATCAGCGTCCCCGCGATCTCTTTGCACAGAGACATCAGTCCGCCAGCTGACTTCGCCCCCTTCTTTCCCGGCTTTTCTGGTGTCTCGAGCCGGCTGTAGTACCCCCGGCTGGCGCTTTGAGTTGGGGTGGCGTTTACAAACTGATTCCTGTTTTTCATGAAACCAACCTAACCTCCGGGGTGGGACATTAAGCGACCCATGCTGCCAATTTCTTAACTTTCCTGAAAATATATTTTTTATAATTATTAATAATTACTAGATTTTTGATTATTGTCGGATTACATTCTGCTCATACACCCCACTTCGAGCCGTGAAAACCATCAAGAATCAAGAGCAGGAGCCCTATCCCGTTGATCCTCATCGCTGGGGAGAATGGGTCGAAACACGCGTTCCCTACCGCCGTATCATCTTGCTTTCCCTGGTTGCGATCCTGTTCGTTGGCAGCGGCTACCTCTACCATCGGGCCGCCGGTCGAAAGGCGATGCTTCAAAATATCATTTCGAAGCGCCCTGCTCCCGAGGCGACAAACGAATCCAAACCTGAGGCGACCGAATCTGCTTACAATTCGGTCACTCCTCTCTCTCTCGAGGCGCAGTCAAAGATGGATGCGTTCCTCGCCAAGGCAACCAACCTCTCGCGGAGCTCACGCGACGTTCGCCCGATGGATTTCCCGGGAATCTCCAATCCTGGCGTATCCATCACGTCCCGCTCCGCCACCTCTGCCCCGAAAGAGGCTGTGCCCGAAGCAGTATTCCCTGCAGCAGCGATCGCCCCCTCAAGCGCAACGGATTCGCTTACCGACACAAGTGCCCTGGAGCCGAATTCTACCGCCGACACTGCTCACGAGATCGTTCCAATCAGAGCGATTTCCTCCAGGCGCCAGGATGGATCACACGCAGCCATCGGAGAAAACTCCCCGATGGTTCGTGAAGAGCTTCCTTTCGATGCACCCGCCCTGCGACGTCCCCCGGGATACCAAGCCGGCTCCACCTCAGGTTTACTACGTGCGGTTCCCGTTCCGTCGACAGGCCCGACCTTCGAAGAACCTACCGGACAGCTCAAGCCCTCTCTGGTGAACTCTGTCGCATCGGTCCCACTCACATCAGTTCCACTTACCCCCACTCTTTCAAAGCCTCAGGAAGGGCGCCCAGCCAAATCAGCAACCGTGAACCTCCGCTTTGGCGACACCGTTCGACGATTCTCCATCCGCGCTTACGAGCCGATGCAAGTCGGAGGAAACTCCCCTGTTCCGACTACTAAGCGGAAGAAATACCTCAGTGCTGCGGACAACTTGGCCGATTATGTCGTTTACCAGGAAGACCCAGTCAATTGCACTCCCTGGATCGTCCAACCGGGACAATCAGTGGAATCACTGGCTGCCGCACTCAAGATACTTCCCGGTGAAATTCGAGATATCAACCAAGTGTCGTCCGTGATCCCCGGACAGCTTATCTACCTTCCGGTTCACAACACCGAGATCCGCTAATACAGCGCAGCAGCCTCCCTTAGCTGCCTCGCCACCATTTCCCGCAATTCAGCCGGCTCCAGCGCCTCAGCCTGGCCTCCGAATCCAAGAATCCAACGGGCAATATCCTCGAGCGCACTCAGCTGCATCGAAAGCTCAATAACGCTTCCATCCGTCTCAACCAGGGTTACCTCCTGGCTCGGGTGCCAACGTCTCTCAGCCACAATCCGGGCTGCGAATCCTGAGAACCGAATCCTGACGGAATAGGCGCTCCCTTCCCCGTCTCCCCCGGCCCAGACGCCAAAACTTCCGGCAAAGTGATCTTCCAACCGAAAGTCACGAGACCTGACAAACCGGTTCGTCGTGACTTGCACTGACTTCATTCTCTGAACCGCGAACGTTCTTCTTGCCTCACGTTTCAGGTCATAGCCGATCACATACCAACCGCCATCCACTTCGACGAGATGATAGGGTTGTAAGCTCCTCTGCTCAGGGCGTGGATCCCTCAGCTTGCTGTATTCAAACTGCAGCTCACGGCATTCCAGGACTGCTTTGGCAAGCCGGTCGAAAACAAAGGCGTCATGTTCGGTGACCCCGCGCGACTCCACCGAAAAGGCCTGGTCCAGTTCGGACCACGGTATCGTCACCTGTTCGCTCATACTGGACTGCAATCGTTGGAAGCCACTCCGAAGCGTCGCCTCCAGCGCGGATCCTTTGAGCGGATCAAGTGCGTTGCGGGCCAGGATCAGCGAAACGAGGTCCTCGGCAGAAGTCTTCAACAAAGGGAATTCATTGACCGGCCTTGAATACACATATCCATGGCGGGTTTCATCGTATTCGAGGGGCAGGTCGAGTTCGTCCCGCATGAAATTAATATCCCGCTGAATCGTCTTTCGATTCACCTCCAGCTCCCGAGCAATGGAACTGCAGTTGGGATAGTTGCCACGGCTCACCGCTTCGTGAATTCGCATCACCCGTTCCAGGGGCCTCCGCGTTCCGCCGGCCTTGATTGCACTCGCTTCCGCCATTCGACTTCCTTAAGAAACCTTAAGCAAAGGGAACGGTCAAGACAGCTGTCACTCCAGCACCTGGATTTCGTCATCCGAGCTTCCGCCAGCATTCGGGGAAAACGGATCGGCTTCAGGACTCGAAACCTTCGGTACGTGAAGCATCACGGCGCGGTCGCCGACACCGGGACGACCACTCACAATATCAGCGGTCAGGAACTGCCCCTTTCTCGCCGGACTCACCTTAAGCTGTGAAGTCTCCATGCCATTGGCAGAAACGGTGGTAATCGATGTTTCGGGCTCAACTGGCAAAAACCTGGAGGATTGGATCAGCACAAATTTCCCCTCTGGATCCACCATGTGAATGGTGCCAACAGGCAACTGGGTGGGAGCCATCTCGGGTGGTTGTTGCTGTTCCTGCTTTAGAATGTTCCCCTTCTTTCCAGGTACCGTCTGGCAGCCAGTCAGCAGAAGGGCAATCAATACGCAAAGAGTGCGGGAGATTAGGAAGAGGGGTTGCACCCGCCGAGATTGGACGATAGGCATAGAAATTGCAAGGATCCCTATGGCTATGAATTTGTTCGTCTACGGAACACTGCTGGTTCCAAAAATCTGGAATGCGGTGACGGGTTATCACGACCCGGATTCCGTTCCCGGAACTCTCGTAGGCCATCGCATTCAACGGGTTAAATCGGGAGACTTTCCCGCCATTGTCATTGATCCGGACTCCGACAAGCCGGTACCCGGCCTCGTCATGAAGAACGTTTCACCCAACGCGCTCGAGCGACTCGACCAGTACGAAGACAACTTTTACGAGCGCGTTGCGGTCGACATCGAGACCGATTCCGGCCCGGTCGAAGCGCACGTCTATCGGATGCCTCCGGAGCTTGCCGGGGAGATTCTATCCGAAGATCCCTGGACCCTGGAGTGGTTTGAAACCGAAGCCCTCAACCGCTACTGGAACCGCCTATTCGCCTGATGCGCTGAGGACAGTTTCCAGGTCCGTCCATTCTCCCGTGAGGACATAGACAGGTTCGAGGCCTAGCAACTCCCTCAAGCGGGTCGCGACCTCCAGGCTCTTCTTGCAGTCACCCGTATCACAGTAAACCACGACCGACTGATCCATCGCTGACTGGAGAACATCCATGTGCTGAAACATCAGGTCTCCCCATTCGCCAAGATTGAGGAGAATTGCCCCCTCCAGATGTCCCGCTTCGTATTTTTCACGGCTACGGGCATCCACCCAGAGAACAGATCCCTCCTTCGCCAGCCTTGCGGCGGATTCCGGGACAATTTGCCAGCGCAGTTCCTCGACGCTGGCCACTCGATACCACGGAGGTCGCTTGGGATGCAAAAAAGCGCTAAGGCCCGCAGCCACCAGCGAGATGGCAACGATCAGGCCCACTTGCTGCCACGTCCGTTTCATCTCTGAATCGCGTAGTAGGCGAGCGGCCGAGAGTAGTTTTCCAGCTCACAATCCGTCTCAATTCGAACCATTCCAAGCAGCGACCCATCGGTTGAATCGGGAGTGAGCTTGAGGTCATAAGCTCGCCCTTCTTCCAGCACGACAAGTTCACAGACGACCTCAGCGCGCTGGCTTTCTGCATTGAGAATTCGAATCGGTTCCTCCCTCAGTACCCGGAACTCAACGGTCTTGGTTTCGGGATCATCTCCGACTTTCCAGGTCGTCAGCGACTCTGCTAACGTGTAAATCTCGTCGATCTGAATCGTGGTCGAAAGAACCACAGGGCGGGATCGACGGTCAGGTTTCACGGAAATACTCTTCACGGAAGTGCCTCGAAGCTCGGAAATATCAAATTCACCCGTGATCGTTGCCTCGCCGCCAGCCGGAACCGGATCATTGTCGATGGTTACCGCAAGGCAGGTGCAACCACTCCGGATACTGGCGATGGAAATGTCCTGATCCGTTGGATTCTTTACCGTAAAGTAAACCTCAACAGACTCATCACCGGGTTCAGCCTGAAGTTCCTGTGTTGCCGGAGAAAAAACCAAGCCACCAGATTCTGTCGCCGGCCCCACCCGCTCTGCTTTTGCTTCTTCAGCCGGCGACTCACTGTTTTCTGACGGAACAAACCAGACGTAAACCATGAAGTAGATCACTACCCCGGTCACAGACACAAACAGCCACGAAGGAAAGGTAAAGCGCGCCAGCTTCTTGTGCTTTTCAAATTTCCCCCGAAACGCCGCGATGACCAGCATAAGGATTAAGGGAACATTGACGACCGCGAGAATAATGTGAGGAATCAGGATGGTGAGATACACCTTGCGAGCGACCGGGTACTCTTTCGGAAACACGGTATGGCCTGCTCCATAGTGATAAAAAAGGTAACACGCCAGGAACACAGCCGAACTCGCCAACGCACCCACCATCGCTTTCTGGTGAGCTTCACGCTTTCCCGCTTTAATCAGGAAAAATCCAGTCAGCAACAGGACAGTGCTGATGCTGTTCAACGTCGCGTTGATCGGCGGAAACACAGAATAGTCAATTTCTCCTAACACAGTCATATCACTCGGCTGGCTCGATTGCGAATTCCTCCTGAATCTCAGACAACTTCAGCTCGGGATTCAGCACCAGTTTCAGGTCCATGCGCAAGCGCTGAAGTTCGAGTTCTCCGCGCTCAACATTCATCACGTCGTAGTAACCTCTGACGTTGGCGTCGCCGTCTACCAGCGCGAGGCGCTGATCGTGGGAAAACTCACCGATGGATGGAATCAAAGCCGGATCAGTCACTTTTTCCGTCGCGAAGAACATGAACTGGGAAATCATGTACTTGGCAATGTCCTCGGGGTCACCGGTAAGGAACCACCAGTCATCAGAATCCACACCGTTCTTTCTCACCCATGCATCCATCTTCTCGGGCGTGTCGCCGGCAGGGTTCACACTGATAGAAACCAGTCGAAACTGCGGATCTTCACCGAACTCCTCTTCCAGCAACTTCATGATGGAAGCCAAGCCGAGGCAACCGGCCGGACAATCCGTATACTGGTAACCGGCCACATAAACCTTGCCGCGCAACTGGCCCAACGAAACCTCAGTTCCATCACGATTGACGGCATTCAGGTCGGTTTCGAGCTTGGCCACATGTGGCGGTCGATAGTTTTCAATCTCGTAGTTGCGTCGCTCCAGGTAAGCGCGAGTCACGAAGATTGAACCAAAAGCAATCACCAGGCAGACACCAATGATGGACCCCCACCAGGCGATGATCTGGTTCCGCGAGAGTTCCTTCGTTTCGTTTTGAGCTTCGTCGGTCATTTCAATGGTTTATCCAGCTTTCACCCATGCGAAATAGGATACGATCATCATGAGCGGGAGGTAGAGAAGGGTGAAAAAGAAAAGGGTGCGGGCGTCCTTGCGATCGCCTGATTTGAGGAACTTCACCGAGAGCCACAACATCCAGAGCCCGAGAAGTCCCCCGCCAATGGCGCCCCACCACGACATGATCGGTGTGAGCAAAGGAAACAAAACCCCGAGCAGGAAGGTAAGAACGGAGAAGAAAATGGCAATGCGTGCCGTCTTCCGGCCGGTCTCATCATTGTTCGACCACATTTTGAAGCCTCCGTTGGTGTACTCCTCCCGATACATCCAGTTGATGGCAGCAAAGTGAGGCATCTGCCACAGGAAAAGGAGGGCGAAAAGGAACCAAGCACCAACACTCCACAAAGACTGATCTCCTGCTGCCCAACCGATCAAAGGAGGTAAAGCACCCGAAACGCCGCCAACAATCGTGTTGAACGAAGACGTCCGCTTCATCGGAGTGTATATGAAAAGATAGGTCAGCAGTGTTGCTGCCGCCATCGAAGCGGCAGTGAAATTCACCTTCATTCCCAAGTGAATGATTCCAAAGGCACAAAGAAGCCAGCCCATGATGAATGCCATTGGCTTCGGCATACGGTTGGAAGGTAACGGCCGACTTGAAGTCCGCTTCATCCGCGAATCGGGCTCCACCTCCATCAACTGGTTAAAAACGGCAGAACCCGCCGCGGCAAGAATCGTTCCGAGAAGAGTGTGCAAGACCGTCGCCCAGCTGAAATCACCGGTTGTCCGCGCCGCTACCAGGTAACCAAAAAGCGTCGTCAGGACGACGAGGAAGCTGAGGCGTGCCTTGGTCAACGCCATGAGGTCTTCGCGAAAGCCCTTCAAGCTTCCGGAAGCCGCGTCTGATGTCTCAGCTGTTTGAGTTTCTTCCGACATGGATCTGACCGGCTCTCCCGCCGGTCCAATATGCTTCGTATGCGAGAGCGAAGCACGGGATTGTAGTGCCAACTTCAGGAATTTGCGAGCTCTGGCTGCCTGCCGCCTCGGCGGGATTTCACGGCGAAAGCGAATGAAAAGGCTAAGATCGCGAGCCCGTTAAGGACATGGAAATTCGTAACCCAGAAGTTCTTGCCAGTCATAATGACGGAAATTCCCAGAATGATCTGAATCGCTACCGTGCCACCGAGCAAGTGGACGTATCGGCTCCCCAATGGGGTCTCCTCACGCCGTGAGCGCTCCACCATGACAAAAAGCACGATGGTGAAGATCAGGATGCAGACTGCCATGACCTTGTGAAGGAACATCAGGGTAATAACCGGGTCATCAAACGAAGGGATCAGCGCACCCTGGGTGGTGATGATTCCTGTGTCGACCAGTCCATGACGATGAAAATGCCTCATTGAAGCCGCAATGATCAACTGGGCATACACGATCAACACCAGGGCGATACTGGCTCTCGGCATGCCGAGGCGCGGAGAAGGCTTCATCCACTCCTTCCCGGCCACCATGACAATGAGGATCAATAAGCAGAAAAACGCCTGGGCAAAGCAGCCATGAACCACGGCAAATGCGTTCGATATCTCGGTGACTCGAACCCCTCCGAAGATAGCCTGAGTCGTTACCATCAAGAGGGCCAGCCCGCAGAGCTTCTGCAAAAGGCTCCAACTTCGCGCGGTCCAGCTCCACACCAGCCACCCAATCGGCACCACTGAAGCAGCCAGCGCAATCCAGAGAAGAGTCTGCTTTCGATTTGGATCCTGCCGCTCGGCGCCAAAAGCGATGAAAATGCCAAAAACTGTCGCGAGGACGAGAACGAGGCCAATCACCTCAAAAAGCGTTTTCCATGACCTGACGTAGGACCAGGCGAACATCACGAGGACGAGGATCCCCACCCATTTCCCCAGCAGGCGGTGGCTGTGCTCCAGGAAAGGAATCATGTAGCTCAACCAACCCTCAGGATTCACCGACCCTTGGCTCAACGGCCAATCAGCAAACGCCATGCCCGCCTGCTTCGTCGTTGTCGCTGCCCCCCACCAAATCAGCAGGATGGTAAAGAAGACTACCAACCTGGTAAAGATACGAAAGGCGCTCCCACACTCCTGATGCTTGTTCATCGTGATTATCTACGTCCTTGGGTTCCCAGAGGCTACGGCTCGTTACAAAAACGGCGGAACCCTGAAGAGCTCCGCCGGTATAACCTGCTTTGAATGTTTCGCCAGCTGGTTACTGCTTCGGAAGCAGCGGATTCTGAGAGGCATACCACTCGTCGAACTCCTCGCTGCTGACCGCCTTCACGTAGGCCACCATTTGAGCATGACCGGCGCCACAGAGCTGGGCACATACGATATTCCACTCACCCTCTTTTTCAGGGATGAACCACATCGGAATCTCCGCGCCCGGAATCGCATCCTGCTGAGCGAACATCGGAATGATGGCGAGACCATGAATCACATCTTTCGAGGTCACCTGGATCACCACAGGGCGACCAACGGGGATCACGAGTTCGTTAACAGAAACAAAGTCATCAGCTGAATTCGGATCTTCAGCAACCAGGCCCACCGGATTGGCTCCGCTGAGGCGGTCGTGAGCCGTCATGCCCACCATGTTGTCGGCACCGGCGTAGTGGAAGGTCCAGCGATATTGCTCACCAACAGCACGCAGATTGACGACGTCGTCACCCTCGGGACGTTCTTTCGCATCAGCCCACTTGGCCCAGAGAGGGAAAGCAAAACCCAGTAGAAGAACCACTTCCACAATCACCACACCAATCTCGATGTGAGTGGAGAAGTGAGAAGTAATTCCCTTGTAGCTCGCCTTCGGGTTCTTTGACTTGCGGAACTTCACAAGAATAACTCCAAGGAAAACGGTCCATCCAACGAAGAGGATGAGCATGAACCAGTGAATCAGAGCCATCATGTGATTGCCAATATGCCCGTGGCGCGAGGCAACCTCATGCATTCCAATCCAATCGTTAATTGATTCAATCATACCAAAATATTATCGAGATTCTTATCTGCGCTCTTCAACGCGGACGGTTTCCATCGCCTCTTCGGAAGCGAATCGCTTGGCTCTCTTGGCCAGGTAAATGATAAAGCTGAAAAAACTCATCAACACTCCGACGAGGACAACCAGCAGGAATAAAATTGCTGAATTTGCTGCCAACAGGCCCTGACCATCTGCCCCGCTCATGCACATCGGGCAGGCGAGAACCAAATTGTCGATCAGAGTAGAAAAGTTCATCGGAGGTAACGGATTGCGTTAGACGATTACGTTCTTAATCTTCTTGTAGAAACGGATGCCGTAAACGAACAGCGCGACTCCCCCGACAAGGCTGAACCAACCCATGTATTCAAGCACCGGAGCCTGGCCGGGAATCAGCAGGCACCACGCCGCGAAACCCAGCGAGAAAAGCAGGCAGAAGGTAATAAACGCGATATGGAAGTGCTTGAGGGACATCGGATTGGTTGGTTGGGGGTTACTGCTCGATCGATTCGGTCAACTTACCGTTGGTGGTCTCGAGCGTATCGTATTCTTCGAGAATTGGATCAAAGGCAGCGAAAAGAGTCAGCGCCATCAGCCCAACGAAGAAAAGGAAAGTAAACACGAGTGTCTTGTAAATCAGACCCTTTTCGTGATTCAGGTGCATGAAGATCAGGGCGACCAGTGATGCCTTCACCCCTGCCACCGACAAACCGATGACAAAGTCTGCCGGGGTCGGTCCGGGAGGGCCAACGTCAAGGGGTGCCCACAGTCCCAGCAACAGGGTAATGCCGGTGCAGATGAACAGGGTTACCCCAATGATCGTGTAGGTCTTCTTATGCTGTGCCCAGTCGTGTGTAGCGTCTGCCATAGGAATAGATAATCAAAGTCTACGATTAAAGAAGATACATGAGCGGGAACAGGAAGATCCAGATCAAGTCAACAAAGTGCCAGAAGAGACCGCCTACCTCAACTCGGTTGGCGAGGTGCTCTGGGTTCTTAAGATAAATCCGCTTACCGAAAACAACGAAATAAAGGAGCACAAGCGCACCACCGATCACGTGAAGACCGTGGAGGGCCGTCATTGTGAAGTAGATCGCGTAGTAGTTACCGTAGCGTGGCCCGTGGTTGCCCATGAACTTGATCTTGTCGCGAGGAACCGTGATGGCATTGCCGTGATCGTGGGAAAAGTGAAGATCAGCATCTTTTGCTGAAGGCTTGGAATCGCTCTTGTGGACTTCGTCACCATGCTCCTCTTCACCATGTCCCTCCTCATCACTATGCCCCTCGCCATCATGGTCACCGTGGTGACCAACGTGAACATTGTGGAGATTGATGATATGACCGCGGAGCATCTTCTCCGGAATCAACTCGCCGCGCTTGTCGTAGTATTCTTTCACCTCTTCATAGCGCTTCTTCTGCTCAGCAAAGAAATCCTTCTTAGCCTGTTCATCGTTGATCACATCCCAGACGAGTGCGTCGCGCTGGTTCTGCAAGAGCACGAGCTGCAGGTCTACTTCGTGGACTTCGAAAATCACGTCATCGCTGATGAGTTTTCCTGACACCTTGGTGCCGTCACGGAAGTTGATCGCATCGTCAGTATGGGCCACCACCTTGCGAGGATTGCCGCGGACCTTGAAAGGTTCAGCAGAAACCAGCGTCGCGGAGGTCGAAACAGAAACCGGCTTGGGATTTTCAGCCCCGGAAGCGATCTCAGCACGATAGCGCTTGCGCTCCGCGGCAAGATCGCGAGCAGTCTGGCGACGCGCATCGAAGAACCAGGACTTGAATTCAGACTCGGATTCGATCGTAACCGCGTCTTCACCCTCAGCGCCCTGCAGGGTCAGCTTCGGGAAATCGCCATCAATGCTTTCGAGGAAAATCGGGATACCTCCCTGCAGCCCAAAGGATACTTCCTTGGCCTCGAAACGAATCTGGTCCGTCTTGTCGAGGATCGCTCCCTCCATGACAGAGTTGTCGATCAGCTTAATGCCGTGGTGCTTGTTGAGCTTACTGTTGTACTCAACCCCCTTGATGCACATGAACGCGACCGCACAGGCGACCACCGTATACATCCAGATCTGAAACTTCCGCCAGTTGCGCTCTTTCAATGCCACCCAGGCAAAGACCACTCCCACACTCGAGAAAATCAGCACGAGGGTGTTGATGAAACCAAGCCAGACATAGTCTTTGTGGACGTTAAGTCCCCAGGGCCAGGGATTGTCTACCCCATCCTGCACTCCCACACGGAGGAATACGTAGGCTGAGAAAAGACCACCGAACAACATCACTTCCGACGCGAGGAAAAGCCAGACGCCAAGCTTGGCGTTGTAGAGGCCGGTGTCGCGGCGGGGTGTCACTTCGTAAGGAATCTCCATATCGAATAAATCGTTATTTCTACGGTTACCGTTCTATCGGGCTTCAGGCCTTTGCTGCGTCTGCACCGTCTACGGATTCTTCGGCTTCTTCTTCCGCCGAACCGGAGCCACCGGCTTCAAACTGCGGGGTGAAATCCTTATCTTCACCAGGGACGCTGTACTCGTAAGGTCCACGATAGGCGACGGGCTCCTCAACGAAGTTTCCGTGAGGCGGAGGAGTCGGAGTGGCCCACTCGAGCGTGGTAGCCTCCCACGGGTTGTCGCTGTTGGTCTTCTTGCCGATAAACGGGCTGATGAAAACGTTGATGATGAACGGCACCTGGAAAACGGCGAGCAACCAAGCGGAACCGGAAGTGATGATGTTGAGATCGATCATGGTGACCGCAGCATCAGGTTCGATAATTTTCAGAGACTCGCAGATGTTAGCAAACCACGAGTTGGCCGGAGCGAATTCCTGAGTCGCGATCTGCTCGTAAGCTTTACCGCCGTCGAAAGCTCGGCGGTGGAAACCTGCCATGCCCTGGAAGAACATCGGAGCGAAAATTCCGTTCATGAAGACCAGCGATCCCCAGAAGTGAATCTGGCCCAGGCGCTCACTCATGCGGCGACCGGTGATTTTCGGGAACCAGTGGTAGATTCCGGCAAAGAGCGCAAAGATTGTCCCCGGCGCCACCACGTAGTGGAAGTGACCGATCACGTAGTAGGTATCGTGAAGGTGAAGATCCGGCAGCGAGAACGCCAGCGGGAGACCGGTTAGACCACCAATACCAAACATCGGGATGAAGGCCGTTGCGAAGAGCATCGGCGTGTTAAAGCGAATCGAACCTCCCCACATTGAAATGAGGAGAGAGGTAATCAGAATCACCGAAGGCACCGAGATCAGGACGGTCGTGGTCTGGAAGAAGGTCGAAACTGCCGGACCCATACCGGTGATATACATGTGGTGAGCCCACACGATGAAGGCGAGGAAACCGAGAACCATGACCGCATAGACCATGGTCTTGTAGCCCCAGAGCGGCTTACGGGTGTTTGCCGGAAGAATCTCGGAAACAATCGCAATCGCCGGAAGAATCAAAACATACACCTCAGGGTGTGCGAGGAACCAGAACAAGTGCTGGTAAAGCAAGGGACTACCCCCACCAGCTGCGTCGAACGGCAAACCGTTCACGTTAAGTCCGGTCGGAATGAAGAAACTCGTGCCGGCCATACGGTCCATCAGCTGCATGATCGCAGCCACTTCGAGCGGCGGGAACGCGAGCAGCAGGAGGAAACCGGTCACCAGCATCGCCCAGACAAAGAACGGCAGGCGCATCCAGGTCATCCCCTTACAACGCAGGTTAATGATAGTACAAATGAAGTTCACCGCACCGAGCAGCGACGAACTGATCAGGAACACCATTCCCATCAGCCACTGCGTCTGACCGGTCCAGAACAGGTCTCCAAAGTGTAAATCTGTTGTCGTTGCCAACGGCGAATAGTTCGTCCACCCCGCTTTCGCGGCACCAGACGGCAGGAAGAAGCTAACGAACATCATGACACCACCGATGAGGAAGAACCAGTAACTGGCCATGTTCAGTCGGGGGAAAGCCATATCGGGGGCACCGATCTGGAGCGGGGTCACATAGTTACCAAAAGCACCGAAAGCCAGCGGAACCACCCCAAGGAAAACCATGATCGTTCCGTGCATCGCACCGAACATGTTGTAAAGGTCGCCGGTCACTTTGCCACCGTCGTCGAGCCAAGCCTGGAACCAGGGCCAGTCAGCCAGCATCGGGACCGGACGATCCGGGTAGGCAATGCTCCAACGCATCACCATCATCAGGAAGAATCCAAACGCCAGGAATACCAGCGAAGTGAATCCATACTGAATACCGATCACCTTGTGGTCGGTCGAGAAGATGTATTTTTTCCAGAACGGCTCGTCATGATGATCGTGATCATCATGCGCTGCCTCATGTGTCTCTTCTGTCGCTGCGCTCATACCTGTCGGAAAAATTTACGTGCCTGAGATTCAATCAAGATCCGTGCCTTCGGCAATTACTAATGTTGTTTGCTGCTTGTTCAGCCCTCTGCGCCCTCTTCAGCCGGAGCGTCCCCGCCACCGGCGCCCAACGGGCCACCTGTTTGGAGATCCACCGGAGATCCAGGAAGCTTATCACCCTCCGGAATCGCAAGCAATTGTGCCTCGGTGTAAGGACCCGTTTGATCGCTAAATTGCTCTCTCGCGGCCTTGATCATCTCCGTAGTCACTACGCCGTCATCTCCCTCAGGGAGACTACCAAATTCGCGTCGCACGTAAGTCACGACCTGCGCAATTTTCTCATCACTCAGGTTGTTCCAGGCCGGCATAAGCTGGTTGTATGTCTGTCCGGCAACGTTGAACGGACCATTAATGCCGTGAAGCATAATGGCACCGAGACGGGAAGTGCCGCCATCAACCCATTCAGAGCCAACCAACGGCGGAAACTGTCCGGGAATACCGAGACCTGAGGCCTGGTGACATGCGATACAGTTGTTATAGACCTTCTTACCGTCACTCATCCAGTCCTCGATCCAGGCAACTTGCTCTCCTTCTTCGTCGCCACCGCCAAGAGAAGGGCGTGGAGCAGGCTGGTAGTTGTCGTTGATGTAGATGCTGTCGCTGAAGCCGTTTGCCGTGCTGAAAAGCTGTCCACCACCAAGAATGAGAATCAGGGAAGCAATCACCAGTACCACAACCCCCACGGAGCCTTCGCCTCCGGGCATCAGGGGATTCTCACGGCGAACTGAATCGTGCAGGTCCACCGTGCTTACGGTGCCCTGTTCGTAGTCGATGTTCTTCTGTTCCTCGCTAGCCATCAGGATATTTTCCGTTCTCTAAAATGATTGTTCGTTCTCCGATCAGCCTTCAGTGGTGACAACGCTCGGAAGCGGCTGGTCTTTCTTCAGTGAAAGCAGGTAATCAACCAGGGCCTCAGCCTTGGCGGTAGGCTCCCAACCCTTTCCGTAGGGAGACTTGCGGTAAAGATGCTTGTAAGCCGGCATACCACTGTCGGCGTCGATGCTGCGAGGATCGAGAAGGTGCTGGTGCATCAATTCACGAGTCGTGATGCGGTGACCTACGTTGGAGAGGTCCTGCCCAATGCGCTGGTAGCCAAGCAAAGCAATTTCCTCCTGCTCGTAGTCGAGAGGACGGGTTTCGCGGGCGAGACCGTCCTCTTCACGTCCACCCCAACCGCGGCGCCACATATCAGGACCCGCGTAGGTCGGGCGCACCACCTGTGTGTGGCAGTAAGCGCAACCTTCAGCCGCGTATACCTTGGCGCCGTAATCACTCGCCCCCACCTTGTAGAGCGTTGCGTCAGGATAAGCAGCCATGCCGCCGTCGACCTCCTGGCCTTCCGGATAAGGGACAGGCTGCAGGCTCGACTGGTGATTGAAAGGAATGATGATCAGGAGGATCAACGGCAGCGCAAAAGCAATGGCCAGTCCACCGATCAGTTTTGTGAAGGCATCAGACTTCATTCGTATTCTACAAATCCAATTAAATTACAGACCAGCAGCAGCTTTGGCACTTTCGGCTTCGCCCGGCTTGGCATGAATCAAGGTCGGTCCGTCCGACTTACGCCCCTTACCCGCAAACATCAGAGCCAGCTGGTAAAGGAATGAAAAGTTAGAGAAGGAAATCATCGCCCAGGCGAGCGCACGTCCCACGACATAGGCGGATGAGTTCACAAAAGAGGTGGAAAACGCCTGGTCCCAGTTGGCCAGGTTTCCGCCCTGGGCAATACCACCAATGAGCATGGTCACGATGAGCGTGATGATGCCGTAGGTACTGAACCAGAAGTGAGTGCGGATTCGCTTACCGGAAGGCCACTCTGCTCCGGTAATCCGGGGAACGATGAAGTAGATCGCTCCGAAAACTGTCATTGAGAAGAAGCCGTAGATTGCAAGCGTATCGAGACCGACCAGGAAGTGGCTGAACTGGAGATCCTGGCCGAAAGAGAAAGTGGAACTCAACGCAGCCAGAACAGCGTAGGTCGCCAGCATCAGCATTCCGAAAACAGTGAAGCGGAGAGACGGGCTGAACTCCCAGATCTTGGAGCACCCTTTCAGGGTCGCCATCAGGTTGAAGACTGTCGCAGCAATGGCGAGCAGAATGAAAATAGTTGCGGCACCACTGACTGCAGGCATCCACGCCGGAAACGGTCCACCCATGAAGCGGGAGAAACCGGTCCACCCGGCAAGAAACGCAAGCAACCAGAAGCTGGCGTGAGCCAGCGGGTAGCTGTAGATGGGGCGGCCGGCAATCTTCGGGACAATGTAGTAGGCCACCGCGAGGGCGATCGGTGCCATCCAGAAGTAAATCAGGTTGGTGATATACCAGGCATCGAGACCGGAAGCCATAACCGGGGCGGAACCCTTTCCAATCAGGATATTGGCGGTAAAGAAAATCCACGGGAACCAAAGCGCTGCTCCGACGATATACATCTCGGACACGTAGACGAGGGACTCACGGCGATTGCGGAACATCGGGATAATTCCGACCACGATGAGAAGGTAGGAAATACCGAGGAACGGCCACACCCACTTCGGGAAGTCCAGTAGAGGAAGAGAGTTACCAAAACCAAACCAGGAAGTGAAGACAGCGAAAGTCACACCGGCATTCCAAAGGTGACCGGCAACGAGGATGCCGGCCTGGTTCCGGAGCTGATTGCGAGTCAGGCGGGCCATGAGCCAAAGCATCACGCCAACACCTGCCTGCATGGCCCATCCATAGACGAGAGAATTCAGGTGAGCCGGGAAAAGACGACCGTAGGCCATGAAGGCACAATCATCCCAAAGCCCGGGCAGACGGAGTTTCACTGAACTCACCAATCCAAGCAGCGTTGCCACCAGCAACCATGCTGCCGCACTGGTGAAGAAGAACATCACAGGATAACGAGTCGAACGGTCAATTGCCGCTCTTTCCTCCATTTCCTCAGGTGTTGGTTCTGGCAGTGTCATAGAAATTGTCTTTGTCAGCGGTCCTAGCAGCTGGATCAGGCTTCGCCCTTCCCTTTTCCTTTACCCTTTCCTTTTGCGCCTTTTTCAGCGCCTTCGGGCTTCTTCTTTTCCGGAGCGGTTTCCGCAGCCGCTTCCGCGGGCTTAGCTTCTTCGCCACCCTCAGCAGGCTCTTCAGCTTTTGCAGCCTCGGTGGCGGCAGCAGCTTCCTCAGCCTGTTTCATGAAAGTTGGAGAACCGGGAACGACGATGTCGCTCTTCGCGGCAGCCGGCGGGTTCTTGGCAAGCTCCTTGAACGCAGCATCCACTTTTGCGGGATCGACAAGAGCATCCTGAGCCGCAGTGACCTCTTCGAGATTAGCCCAACGGGTTTCAGTTACTTCAGCAGTGAATTCTCCCTTGTAGGCGATGTCTTCGACGCTTTCGCGTCCGGAATTGCTGGTGAGAATCAGCACGATAAATCCGAAAGAAACCAGGATCGCGACGCCCGTTAGAAGAGCTTTCGCGGAAGAGCTGTTCGACTGTGATTGGTCGCTCATGAAGCTGAAATCAAAAATAGTGTCTTAGTTAACCACGTTGAGAGACTCGTCGAGACGCGGGTCACGACAGGGAAAGAGGCTGGCTGATCCCAGTTGTCTCAGAAGGAAAAATCCAAAGATGCCGCCCACACTGATGAAAGCGAGAACATCGAAAATCCACGCACCGGGAATCGTCATCGCGACGTGACCACTGGCAGCAGTAAGTGAAGGTCCGCGCTCCGGAATGATGATGAAGTAAATGTCGAACACGTGCATCAGCAGGTTCCAGATCGCAACGATAGAAACAATCAACGGCGTCTTCTTCACAGCACGAATCAGCAGAATTCCGAAAGGAATGAAGAAGTGACCGATCACGAGGAAGCAGATCGTGTAGATGTTCCAGAACTCGGTATTACGAGTCAGGTAAAACTTGGTTTCCTCAGTGATGTTCGCATACCAGATCAGGAAGAACTGGGAGAATGCGATGTAAGCCCAGAAAATCACGAAAGCGTGCATCAGCTTACCCATGAGGTGGTAGTGCTCCATCGTTACCACATTCTTAAGGTAACCTGCCTTGCGAAGGCCGGTCAGGAGCAGGATGAGGAAGCCCATCGAGTTGAGGGCACATCCGGCAAAGAGGTAAACACCCCACATGGTGGAAAACCAGGCGTAGTCGAGGGCCATGAGCCAGTCGAACACGAGGAACGTCCAGGCCACTGCGAAGAACGGCAGAAAGCCACAACTCCAGCGACGCATCCAACGGAACCACTTGGGATCTCCATCGCTGTCCTGTGTTACCGACCAGCGGCGAAGGATCAGTGCAATACCGATGAGGACAACGAAGTAGAAAATCACGCGAACATACCAGAATCCTTCATTGAGGTAGCCGCGCTTCACGAACAACAGCGCCTCCTTCTTCAGGAAGTTCTTTTCCGTCAATTCGGATACAACGGCACCTTCGGAGAGATCTTTCTCACCCAGCTTGGCAGCCTCCTTTTCGAGACCTTCAATTTTGCGATCGAAGTAGGCCTTGTGACCCGGACTCGGGGAATCGAGAGAGGCTAGCTCGGCTTTTGCTGTATCGACAGCTTTCTCAGCCTTCGCCAACTTGGCTTCCTGCGCCGCAATGTAGGCAGGCGCCTCTTTCTCCGCTTTTTCCGCGGCAACCTCGAGAGCGGCCTGACGTTTCGGGAACCACTCCCAGAGCGCATCGCGAAAACCGAATTGCGGCAGCAACAGCGGAATCGCCAGCACCATCACGAACGGGATCATGCTGCCGAGGTTCTCCATGAGACGGCGGACCACAGTCCCCCACCCCGAGTTACTGGCGTGGTGAAGAAGAGTCCAGAAAAGCCCCCCGATACCGAGAGAAAGGAAGAAAATAACTGCAAAGAGCCAGCTGTAGCCCATCGCACCGGTCTTCTCTTCACCGAATGAGAAACTCAGGATAAAGAAGAGCGCCAGCCCTCCGAATCCGACCACTGCACACACGAACTTGAGCAGACCGGGGCTCTTGAAGAATTCCCCGTCTTTGAAGTCGTCGCCGTCTTTCAGACCTGCCATATGATTAAAAGAATACAGTTAGAAAATGAAATCACTTCGTGGACGCTGCTTGGAGAGCCCGGACATAGGCGGTAATCGCCCAGCGGTCTTTTACCGGAATCGCTCCACTGTAGGGCCCCATGAGTCCCTTACCGTGGGTGATCGTCCAGAAAATCTGCCCTTCCGGCATCGCAATGACGCGGGGATCTACCAAATTTGCTGATGGCGGAATCGCCCAGTATTTGGAGACCACACCGGCACCGTTCCCGGATTCGCCGTGACAAGCCGTGCAGTAAATTTGATAACGCTCTTTTCCTCGAGCAAGAAAGGCTTCATCAAATTCCAGGGCCTCGGGGAAACCCGAACCGTAAAAGTCGCCGAAGAGACCTGTGCTGGCGTAGTCATCGCCGCGACCGAAATCGAGGGAAGAGTCGAGATCCTTCACATTACCGGCATGAGGAAACTCAAAACCGATCGGCATAGTGCCTTCAACGGGCTTACGACCACCCTGCCCGTTCGCGAAGAATTCACTCTCCTTCTGATACTTGAGCTTGTACTGGCGGTCCATGTCCGGGAACAACTCGAACGGAGGATTAGAAAACTTCTCACCGCGGGGTCCGATGCCATAAGCAACGGCTACCACAACGATCGCTAGGATTAGAAAGAACCAACGCATGTCTAGATTAGTGAGAAACTTCCTCAATTGCTCCCGCACCGATTTCCGTGAGGAACTCGCGGGTTTTCTCTTTCTTAAACTTCGGGTCACGCGACTCGATCACCATGATGAACCCATCGTCGGTGCACTTGGAGAAGAGCGGTGAATTAAAAAGCGGGTGATTCCAGCGCGGCAACATGATCCAGATCAGGAGGCCGAACAGGATGGTAAAACCAGAGAACAGAATGGTGAGCTCGAAGGTCACCGGGAAGAAAGCCGGAACCGTAAAGAGGTTGGTCGGCTTATTCTGCACCACGGTCGGGTAAAGGGAAACCTGGGTAAAGAACTGGAGGAAGAGGGCGAAGAGAAAGCCCGTCGTGCCGCCACAGAGAACAGCAGCGGAAAGCCAGCTCTTGCCGAGACCCATGGCTCCGTCCATTCCGTGCACCGGATAGGGCGTGTGAACGTCCCATCGACGAAATCCGGCGTCGCGAACCTTTTCCGCAGCGTGGTAAAGGTCAGTCGCGTTGTCGAACTCGGCGACGTAACCAAACAGGCTGGTTGCTTTGTCAGTTGAATCACTCACGGCTACTGATCGAGGTAAAGTTCTATACGGAAGTTCAAATTAGGAAGCACTCTGTCGGCGTTTTTCACGGAGCCTCTGCCAGTCCGGATAGTGCGGATCGGCTTCAGGAAGCACCCCTTTCACCTCACTGACGGCAATGACCGGCAGGAAGCGGATAAAGAGAAGGAAGAGCATGAAGAACATGCCGAAGGTTCCGGCGAACATAAGCTTCTCCACCCAGGACGGCTCGTAGTAACCCCACTGCCCGGGAAGGAAGTCGCGCGCCAGCGTGGTCGGAATGATCACGAATCGCTCAAACCACATACCAAAGTTCACGAAGTTCGAGACGATGAACACCACCCACAGGTTGTGACGACACCACTTGAACCAGAACACCTGCGGAGCAATCACGTTACAGAAGAACATGCAGTAGTAAGCCCAGGTGTAAGGACCGGAAAGAATCCGGAGATGGAAAGCATCAGCCTCAAACTTGTTGGCGCCATAGTAACTGATGAACAGCTCCATGATGTAGGCGTAACCCACGATCGTTCCCGTCAGGAGAATGATCTTCGCCATGTTGTCGACGTGCTTGTGCGTAATCAGGTCTTCAAGACCGTAGAGCTTGCGCACCGGCAACATCAGGGTAAGCACCATCGCGAAACCACCGAAGATAGCGCCAGCCACGAAGTAAGGCGGGAAGATGGTGGTGTGCCAACCGGGCACCACAGATGTTGCGAAGTCAAAGGAGACGACCGAGTGCACGGAAAGCACCAGCGGAGTCGAAAGCGCTGCAAGCAGCAGGTAACCCATCTCGTAGTGACGCCAGTGGCGGTTTCCACCACGCCAACCCAGAGCGAAAAATCCGTAGAGGAACTTGGGCAGCTTCTTCTTGGCACGGTCGCGGAGCGTCGCGAGGTCAGGAATCAGGCCGATGTACCAGAAGATCACGGAGATCGTGAAGTAAGTCGAAACAGCGAACACGTCCCAGAGAAGCGGACTCTTAAAGTTCTGCCAGATCGCGTTGGCATTCGGGATCGGAGCAAGGAACCACACCATCCAGAATCGACCGACGTGGAAACCGGGATAAATACCGGCACACATCACCGCAATCAGCGTCATGGCCTCCGAAGCCCGGTTCACTGAAGTCCTCCACTTCTGGCGAGTCAGGAAAAGAATCGCCGAAATCAACGTTCCCGCGTGACCAATACCAATCCAAAACACGAAGTTCACAATCGCCCAACCCCAGGCAACCGGCTGGTTGTTACCCCATACACCGACACCCGTTGAAACGAGGTAGACCAGGGTAAAGAGGAGACATAGGAAAAGCGCCACGGACGGAACGAAGAACACCCACCAAATGAAGGGCTGTCGGTTCTCCACGATTCCGCAAATTCGGTCCGTGATCCACCCCATGGAGCGGTTATTGAGCACCAGGGGCTCACGAGCCACGCCCTCCGCCTCTGACGGATGAACGTTCTGATTAGCTGTCGTCGTATCTGCCATCTTCAGAAAAAAAGCGGATTAGTGCATCTTCGATGTCGTCGTGCCGACCATGTCAGCTCCGGGCATCTTCGGGTTCGGGTTCTTGATGCGGGCGAGGTAACTGGTGCGCGGACGAGTGCCGATGTACTTCAGCAGATCGTAGTTTCGCGGATTCGCCTTAAGTTTGTTAACGAGGTCTTTCGGATTCTTCAGGTTACCGAACTGAATAGCCCCGAGCCCACAAGCATCCTGACAGGCCACCGTGAAGGAGTTTGCCTTCACCTGGACATCGTCAGAATCACGTGCCGCAGCTTTGGCAGCCACTTTAGCGGCGCTGATTCGCTGCACGCAGTAGGTGCACTTCTCAATCACACCGCGCATACGAACCGTCACGTTCGGGTTCTTCTGGAGGCGCTGCGTAGTTGTCGCGTTTCCATTTGCAGGAGCAAGCGGGCCAAACTTAAAGCCTTCTGCCTCAACTCCGCCCACCGTAATCTTCTCGATGGGGCGCTTGTTGTAATCGTAGTAATTGAAACGACGAGCCTTGTATGGGCAGTTATTCGCACAATAACGCGTCCCGATACAACGGTTGTAGGTCATTGCGTTAAGACCGTCACTGGTGTGAACCGTCGCGTTAACCGGACAAACCGTCTCACAAGGAGCACTTTCGCACTGCTGACAGGCAACAGGCTGAGGAATCATCTCGACCTGATCGTCATCCACACGACGCTTACCGGGAGTACCATTGGAAGTCCCCTGATCCGACACCGTCTTGTAGTCAGTCGGGCTGGTAAAATAGCGATCCATGCGGATCCAGTGCATTTCACGACCAGCAAGCACCTGGTCCTTACCAACGATAGGAATATTGTTCTCCGCCTGGCAGGCAATCACGCAGGCGTTACAACCGATACAGGAATTGAGATCCACGGTCATCGCCCACTGGTGCAGCGGATCGACCACGAACTCGTGCCCCGGAATGACACCGATGAACGGATCCTCCGGATTCTCGGCATTCTCAAAATCAGGCCCCTTATAGAGAGAAATATTCTCAGGGATGTGGTGATCCATGCCCTGGTGCTGAGCAAAACCAGGATCTTTCTCCAGCATCTCAACCGTGCCTTCACGAGCAATGGCACGACCTTCCATACTGTAGTGCTCAGCAGTCAGCGCCAACTCATGCTTGGCACCGGTCGCACTGAGCGTCACTCCGGAAACAATGTACGGCGCAGCCGTCGTCATCAGCGGATAGGCATCGAACCCGACGCCGCGGCTCACGGTGCCGTCAGCAAGGTCCCCGTAGTAACCCACCGGGAGGCTAAGAACAAAATCGGCCTGACCGGGAGACACCAGAACCGGAGCCTCAACCTTTCGATTACCGACAGAAAGTGAAACAAGATCGCCATCTTCGAGATCAAGCGATTCGGCGGTCAACTGACTGATCAGAGCCGCATTATCCCAGGTCAACTTAGTGATGGGATCCGGAGCCTCCTGAAGCCAGCCATTATTGGCAAAGCGACCATCGTAGGTGGCACCGCTCACTGCGAGAGCAACCTCGAGCGCCTCAGGGTGAGGCAAGTCAGCAATCTTGAGGCCGGCAAATCCACCGATGGAAGCAGGATCAGCCACCTCCGTTTTTGAAGGAAGACGCTTACCCTTTGCATAGCCATCCCTGAGGGCCTGATTCCAATCCTTCAGACCAGCGGCAGCAAAAGTCTCTTTCACTGAAGCAAGCACCGCATCTTCCGAAGCCTCCTCACCCAGCAGGGAGAGAAGAAAAACATTCTCAGACACCCCACCCCAGAGAGGATCAATCATGGGCTGCTGAACCGAGTAGACTCCGTTCAAGCTGTAATGGTCCCCCCATGACTCAAGGTAGTGAGTTCCAGGCACGTGCCAGGTAGCAGCCTTGGCCGTTTCATTTACGGAATAGCCAAGATGCACCACGGAACCGACCTGCTCGAGAAGACCTCCGAACTCAAGGTCGGAAGGAGCATCAAAAACAACATCGCCCTGATTGAGCACAAAGAGCGTATCAACACCGCCCTTTTCAATGGACTTTGCGAGCTCAGCAATACCGCCAAGCTTCGGCAAGTCGTGCTGAACGAGTGAAATATGCTTACCGTAAGCCCCGAGCGCCTTGTTGATGGCCGCAACCAGCACCTGAACTTCACGTCCCTGGCGCGCACCAGCAACAACAACGGAATCAGCCGCGTGCGCAGCAAGGTCAATCGCGCATTCCTCGATCCACTTCTTATCGTAGACAGGAACCACCAGTTGAGAAACAACCTCGTCAGCAACAGCCCCGAGAGCAGCATCACCCAACTTCTCTGACAACTTCTTAGCCACAAGAGCTGCGACCGGAAGAACCTGAGAAGGAGCAATACGATAACGATGATCCGCCATACCACCCGTCAAGGTGTAGGCTGACTCAACCGCGTAGAAACGACCAATCTCGTCGTTATGATCGACATCGCGAGTCTTAGCGAACTCAGCAGAGGAATCTTCACCAATCGGCTCCAATCCCAGGAAATCACTGTCGAGACCAAGAATGCGCTTCGTCTTGGAAAGATTCACGACAGGGAGAACCCCCTCACCATAGAGCTCACCCCAGGCAGCTTGAGCACCAGCCGCTTCAAGAGCTTCGTAACTGTAAAGTGACAGACCGGGATACGCCTCGGAGACCTTCTTCAACAACCCGTTGCGAGTCGGAGAGGTCGACCGGGAAACCAGCATGGCGACCTTCTTCCCGGATTTCGCCTCACGAAACGCAGCCAGGAAAGAGGCTTCAAAATCTTCAGCAGTGGTCTCGCTACCACCAGAGAGATAACCCTTGGAACGATCCTGATCATAAAGATCAAGGATCGATGCCTGCGTGTAAGCAGACGAACCACCCTCAACATCAGGGTGAAGGCGATTTCCATCCACCTTGGTCGGGCGACCTTCGTAAGTCGTCGCCACAAGAGGATCACAACCAAGACCACCCAAACGAGGCTTAGCCGTTGAATAATAGAGCGCCTTGCCGGGCACAATCCATTCAACATGCTCATTAAAAGGAACAAGGTGACGAACAGGACGACTACAGGCCACACCAAAACCTGCCAGAGCGGTTGACGCCCCCATGAGCTTCACAAAGCTCCGGCGGGAGGTTTCGTCCATTTCCAATTCAGCAGCGCCCTGGGGGAACTCTCGCTCCAACCAGCCCTTGAATTCATCAGAACCTTCAAGCTCACCGAGGCTACGCCAGTGCTGACGAGACGCCTCCGGCTCAGCAGGATGTTTCCACTTACGCTTCATTCGATCTAAATCCTCCTATATCAACGGTGACAAGCCGCGCAGTCCTGCGGCGGATTGATGTTCCAGGCATGCTGCAGGTGAGCTCCGACCAGGTCCTGGCCCCACTTCTTACCGGCATCTGCCTTCTTCAGCTCCTCAACGTCACCTCCGATCTTTCCGGCGATGTAGGCATAAAATTCATCAGGATCGAGATCGTCCGCAGTCCAGTTAAGGTTAGTAACCTCATCAACCGGGCGAAGTGCCTTCTCAGGATTGCGGTGACACTCCAGGCAGAAGCTCATGCTGAGCGGCTTAGCATGGTACACCACCGGCATTTCATCAACGTCGCCATGGCACTCCTTACAGCTGACCCCACGATTCACGTGAGCAGAGTGGTTAAAGTAAGCGTAATCGGGAACCTCGTGAATCTGAACCCACTTGATCGGCTCTCCCGTATACCCCTCGTAGTTCTCGTCCATCGCCACGCGCAGCGGCTCCAGCTTGGGAGAATCAGATTTTACCTTACCCGGACCGTGACAGTTCCAACACACCTGCGCCGCAGGAATATTGGAATGCGGAGAATTCTCCACAAAACTGTGACAATATCGACAGTCCATGCCGAGTTGTCCGGCATGGAGACTGTGGTCAAAAGGAATTGGCTGCTGCGGCATGTACCCCACACGTGTGTGTTTCGGTGTCCATGAATACCAGGCGAGTGCGATCACGCATGTGCCGAGAGCACCGACACATACCGCAATCTTAACCGCCAGCAGGTTCGTCCAACGTGGAAAAATGTTACCCATTTACTGATGCGAAGCCGCCCCACTTAAGAGCTTGTGAAAAATTTCACAAGCGTTTTTTTGGAGATTTCTGCTTCATTCCCTTCAGTTGTCATTACGCCGTGATGACAACGGGAGACTCAGGGTAAACTGGAGCCAAAATTTGCCAGATCGTGCCTGAATATTGCGGATTCAGGCACGGAGATTCGAAAGCGCGAACAGACGCTGGAAATCAGGGACGGAAGACGTTGATCTTACCGTTGTAGGGATTGACCTGGAGACACATGAAGTTGTCCGGTTCCGTGTTCTGTAAAGCCCCTTCCCCCTGAACGAGGGTCAAATACCAGGTATCTCGAGCATCCCCGGAACGATACGGCAGATCAGTGGATCCGTCCGGGCGGAATCGGAATGCCACATAGGGTGTGTCGACCTTCGTACCAGTGCGACCGGTCGGCACCATGGCACTACCGGTGCGAGGTGAGTCAAATCCGTAGCGGCTCTCGTTATTGACCCCACCGCCTCCTCCCCCGGGCTTCACCAGGGTGCTCAAGTCTTCATGAATGGCTACAGGATTCCTGATTCGAAAGAAATTACTGACCGGAAGCATCTCACCCTCGGGATTGTACTGGTAGAGTTGAAATGCCCGGAACGCCTCCTCGTTAAGAGCCGCCGACTCATCTTTCATTTTGAAGAATCGAACCTCAACGTCAGCACTCTTCGAAACCGCCATCTGTTGAGCCAGGGTCAACTGGTTTTGAATCACGGTCCCCTCACCTGAAAGGGTGCTGGAACTGATGAGACTGAACAAATTCGGCGCAGCAAATGCGAGAAGAATAGCGACCACGGTCAAGACCACCATCATCTCGATCAACGAGAAGCCGCGCACCTTTTTCGGGAATCCCTTTTTCATCATACTTTGAGAAAGGCTCATCAGTTGTTGTCGCTCCATTTCGCACTCCGCAGCATCACCATGGAGCTGAAGACTTTGTGATTAATATTCCTATCGTGCAACGCAGCCGAAAGGGTTTCAATATCCTTTTCATAGTTGGCGGTTGTCTTGAACAAGCCGTCCGGAATCACTTCCGGCATCTCAGTCCCCTCCTCCATTCGAATGGCTGAAGTTTCGTCGATCGCAACCATGGTGAGCCTCACCAGCGGCGGAACCTGCTGCGCAAAGCCGGCAAACCCATCGCTGGAATCGTTTGAGTCATAACTGTAGTTCGGCGCAATCTTGCTGAACGTGTCATCCCGCCCTCCGGAGCTCTGAACCAGCGAATCACGCGGCGAAACCACCAGCGTGAGAATGTTATCTGCAATCGGATTCAAGTGATCTTCAAATTCACCCTGATTTCCCGTGAGGCTCATGGATTGGCGGAACCATTCAGTGAATTGCTGAGGCTCACCCGCTTCTCGCTCTTCCCCTCCATCCGCGAACACCTGGTTGTATTCAGCCGGAGGACGAAATTCCATCAATCGGAAACGGTAACGTTCCGCCCCCTTGATGAAGCTGGGTCGGAAATTCTTGTTTCCACCGAAGGCAACGAAGTACCCGCGACCGTTGAACAGATTGTTCAAGTTCCGGTATTCGGTGGAAAACCCGAGAGGCGCCTGAAAAAAGACAGCATGTCCGAGCGGTTGTTGCGAGCCGGAGACATCCATATCGTCTGCGTCCATGGCAATGAAGTGCAGCTCCGAAGTCCGGTAATACTTGTCGATCAACCCGTCATTGTCCTCATCCTCCAAATCCCAGTAGGTATTCAAAGAGGCCTGACCGAGATTCTTAGCGAGGAGATCAAAGGCAACACGGGCTTCGCGGAATTGCCCGATACGGCTTTCAGAAAACACCCAGGCCTTCTGCACCTGGTCCAGCATCATGGTCAACGTGTACATGAGGACCGTCAGGATCCCCATGGCGACCATCAATTCGATCAACGAAAACGCCGACTGCTTTTTACGAGATTGCTTCTTCATGGAGTTGCAGCACTAAAGTCATGACCCATCTGAACGATGTAGGTTTGATAGGTCGAAATCATCTTGCGAAACTCATCCGCGTTCCAGTCGAATCGATCACCAAGAGCACCAGCAACAGCAACCTCGATGATCACGGGACGGATGTACTTGTTGTATTCTGCATCAGCAGAGAGCGTGACCCCCTTAAAGGTAGCACCACCTACACTCTCGGGGACATTTCCATTGCCGCGACCCGTGTCGTCAACAGGCGGCAAGGTTACCCGTGCCGAGTAGATGTGTTCTTGACTCCCTTTAACTCCGCTTGAGGCCCGGCTGTCTCCGATTTCTTCGCCTTGATCATCGTAGTAGAGCTCCAGGCCGTCGAACTCATCAATTGGTGAATTTGTCGACCCGACCTTGTATGGAGTCATTTGTATTTCACTCAGCAACTGCTGATGAATTCGGGCCTGAATCGCCTCGTCACCAGCTGCAACCATCGTATCCATTCCCTGCGGCAACAGGCCCAGGATCGAAACGATCGCGACAGCAGCAATCGCCATCGCAATGGTCACCTCGACGAGGCTGAAGCCTTTGCTGTTTCGGTGTTTCTTACTAGCAAACATCATTACTTTAAATTCTGAACAATATCATGGAGCAAACCGGCGCGGATTAACCACACGGTACTGGTAAAACTCATCCAAGGTAGCATTCTGATCTGTCGCGAAATCCGGAAGATTCGGGTTATTTGGATCGACGAACCTTTCCACAATGGATGAGCCGCGATATTCAGCCTGGACCGTGTCCAGCTCCGGACGCCACACCCCATACTCCGAGTCATTCTCTCGGCGCGACTGCTTGATGACCTGCGCACGGTAGTGAACTTTGAAGGTATTCGACTTCGTTGTCAGCCGCTGCTGCAGATTGGTATAGGGGCGCTCTCTCGTATTATCGCCAGTCAGAGAGTAAACATCCCACCAGTTGCCACTTTCCATAATTTCGGCCGTCGATGTCGTCACTCCGACATATTCGCCTTTATTCAGACCAAACACTTTGGCCACTTCCACGGCAGGAAGGTGAACCTCGCAGATTTCGGTGGCCGATTTGAATAGGTCAGTACCGTCCGCAAATCGCTTTTCAAACTGATCAAAAACGCCATCCTCATGAATGATGCTTCGAAGGGAACGACTTTGAAGTGAGAACGATCCATTCTCCCTGTGACCAACTCCCCAACGGTGTTTGTAATCATCGTGGAAGCGAGCAGGCAGGATCGCCATGTATTCAGACCGCATCACACCTCGCAGAGACGTATTGCGCTCGATGTGCATAAATGGCGCCATCTGATAGTTCATGTTGATCTTACCGGCCGTTGAAAGCGGCTCACTGATCGCATACGGCTCCACTACCGGCATCCAGAACAAGTCCATGAGCACATGATCGGGCGGGTCAATCCCACCTTTATCTGCAGAGGCTCCGGGATGGCTTTCAAATTTGCGCGTCTTCACATTCGGACGGAACAGCAGCGTACGCCAGGGCTCGCCTGCCTTCACCCCGGTAGGCAACGAACCAAGCATCCCCGGTCCCGAGATGATCCGGTTAGGTGAAAAGTAGGCGGCTCCTCCCGCCTCGCCACGCCAGGAGGAAGTGAAGTATGGAATATCCAGCTCACGACCGAGAGTGGCCCAGTAGGCATCCAACTCATGCTGCACCTTCCCCTTCAGGTTACTGATATTCCCCTCATCAGGCTTGTTAATGTAGGGCCCGTCGATCATCAGACCAAGACCACTATCAAAGTCACCATAACGCTGGTAATCCTTCGAAGTGTAGCTGCCGTTTTTGCCACCGCCAAAAGGAACGGGAGTCCTGTAGCGATAGCTCGGTGCATTTCCCATTTTGGGGAGATCGTTGATAATGAGGTATTCGTCTTCCTTGCGGAAACCCCAATAAGCATTACCGACCGAGTTAGTAAGAGAGTGCGCCATTCTGGCGTCATCATTCATGGTCGGGTTCGAACCGCTCTGAGTTCCTTTGCTGTATTCCCGGTGCACCTCAAACAGGTTATCGCCCTTCTTGATGTCTTTACTCGCCGCGACCAGGCGTGCATCACCATGCGTGATCTCAACAGATTGAACGACATCGCCGGGGCCAAACATCGAGGCAAATCCACCAGACCGCCTCACGTTCACCTGGCCCATTCGACCTTGGGATCTGCCGTAAGAAAAGGTACCGGGTGTATCTTTCTGCCCCTGCCAGAGACCGGCCTTGTGGATATCTGAAACCACAAGAAGGTTGCCCGGATCCGCGGTGACACTGACCCTCTCCAGCGGCCCAAAACTCTCTCTTCGAAGCTGGTTGTTTCGATTCTTCTTTCCTAACAGCGCAGCAAACCGCTCACCGCGCCCCCCGGTTCCATCTTCAACAGGTGAATTCAGCACCCTCGGTGCCGGCACTGTGAACGGCTCAAACTCAATTTCGATAGTCTGTATCGGATCGCTGGGAGCAGACTCATCCGGCTCACTGGCCTCCGCAATGTCTCTTCCGGGATAAAACTCGAAAAGCAAATCACCTCCATTGAAACTAACGTTACCAGAATCAATCTTGAACGGCACCGTCACAAGGTCATAGGTATAGGCCTTCGTAGCATCATTACTCGACTCCCAGGCATTGTTATTACTAACGCCGTCAGAAAGGTATTCGTAATACCGATCCAACGGTGTAAGGCGCCCCATCCCTCCGAGGGTCCAATCAAAAATCTTGTGAGTTTTAGCATCGCCATCGCTGGCATGAGGCGAGGCCTGAAAGGCCTGGCGCAGGGCCTGGGGCCTCGCATGCAGGGTGTATTGGAAGGGCAACAAGCCACCATATCGGCGAGCACCCTGCACGTTTTCCGACCAGTTCGTCGCCCAGGTCCACGTACCGCCGCCACTATTGCCGGGGTATCCCCCCTCGAAACCGAGAAAGCCAACCGCCCCGGTGGAACTGGAAAAGTTCATCGCCCCGGAAGCAGTGATATCGATTTCCATATCGGGATTGATGGCCACCCAACCGACACTCGGGGTAAAGAGGTTAAACAACAACGCGCCCTGAACCATCCTCTCCGTGTCAGTCAATCGGAGGGCCCCGGTGGTCCCTGGCGCCAACTTGTAGGCTGCGTAGTAGTTGGCATCACTCCTGATCGCATCGCTGAACTTGTTGGCAGTCGGGGCACTTAATACGGCAGCCTTGTAGGGCTCGTAGAGATAGGCCAACTGCCAGTTCCAGTCATACGGGCGCCATGCCGCTTCAAACTCTTGGGGCTCCGCCATTTCAAGGGTCTTGAGCCATTCCGGCCACGTCGCTTTATCGTCGCGCTTCACCTGGGTCGGCATGGGAGGAAGGTTGAGGTATGCCCTTCCGTAGGAACCATTATCCAGTTCAACTTCCCGACCAAATTCCTCGTCCGCCAGGGTCACCAGGCCTGGAAAACGCCCTGTTGGGAGCACTCCAGGTTGTGCGGCACAAACCGCCAGGACCTGAGCGCTGGCGAGCGTATACATCCGGCCGAATCCCTTGGTATCGCCGATCTCGATCGGAACAACCTGCCCATGGCCTTTAAGCCCTTCTCCGCGCCTTATGTTATTACCACGGGCGTTTCTCGGGTTCGTGTAAGTCCAATGGTCGTCCGTATTATTTTCCTTGAATCCGGCATCTTTGTCGAACTGATAGAGCGTGTCGTCGTGGATATTCGTCGAACGCACGTAATCAAAGATTTGCGTCAGGATCTGCTCCTGATCCTGAGGATACTTTGACGAGAAGCTTGCCCCGTACCCGGGATAATCCTTTTTCATCAAACGGTCCAGGTAGGCATACAGCTCTTTATTACGCCGAATCCCATCGTAATCGAAAGTCGGCGAATCCGCCTTCTCACGTTTGAAAATGTAATCATAACGCTCGCCGCCCGTTGTCTGTCCCACGGAAGCGCAGTAGTGAATCAGGCGATCAAAGGGAGTCAGCTTCTTTTGATAGTCGGACCCCGTAGCCTCGGAGCGGTCAGCATTATAGATCGGCCAAAGTGCAACCCTGGGAAGGTTGTAAAGGTTGACCTCAGGCGAACGGCTGTATGCCGTAATAAAAAACTTGGAGCGCTCAAGAAAATCCCCCAACTGGCTCTCCTGCATATCAGTTCCTGTATTATCAGGATAGACATGAGGCTGGCGATCCGAACGCATCACCATATCATCTAAGGAGGGAAAGAGCGGTTCTGTGTCAGGAACGAGACCATTTGCCTCTGCAGGAATGTCAGGATCGACCTTCCGAGTGCCAGACTGCGAACCACCCGGAACAACGCGGGGAACAACATCGAAAAGTTTCTCCATCGCATCGCGGTTCGTTTCGCGAGAACGATTATCGAACATGTTCAACAGATAGCCGGGAGCCATCGCAGGACTGAGGTGGACAGTTGCCGGGTGCCCCGGGTATCTCTGCCACTCATTCTTGGCAGGCTGATGCTGCGCGAGATCCCGGTCCATCTTACCGCCTGCCCGCGGCAGATCCCAGGCAGCGCCGCCGACGTGAGTATTGACGTTAAGTTTGGTCGACTCGTCGTCTGCCCAGAAAGCAAATCGAGCGACCATCGGGTTCTTCTCCGATGGCTTTCCGTCTCCTGAGAAAGCAACAAACTTGTATTCCGCACTACTTCCGCCTCCGGACCCTTCCAAAGTCCCTACGGTGCCGTCGGCGAGCTGGTAAATCCACCGAACCGGCATGGCAACGTGCCCATCAGTTGCTTTGGCAACTTGGGCCGCTTTGCGACCGAACTCACCTTCCTCCACCATCGCCACGTCATATTTGAAACCCTCAACTCCATTTGCGTCATACTCTCCAGTCTCATCCTTGATGCCGTTGGATGGCCACTCAGGCAGAACCGAAGCCGTAGGGTCGACAATCGGGTAATAAACCTTTTCACCACGAATGACAGGCTCATTCAAATCCACAAAATGATCCGGCTGATCTGCCCACTTTGAAATATCAGAGTAGTCGCCTTTCACCCCCAACTGATCATCAGTTTTCATGATGTCATCAGAGTACAACTTGAAGATTCGATCAAAAGTCCCGTTCTGATTCCAGGTGCGAATGGCTCCAGGCTGAGATGCCCAAACTTTAATGTTGGTCGGATTTTCGCTGACCGTGGTGGCTTCGCGAATCTGAGCAACAACCATATTCACAGCCTGCTCAGCTACCTGCTGCGCCTGCAAACCTTGTGAGTAGGTCTTGGAGGCCCGGTGTTCGCTGGAAGCCAGCGTAAAAAAGGTCAGCACCAGGATTGTTGTCAGTGACATCACTGTCAAAACGGTCACCAGGGCGACCCCCTTGCGATTCGTCCGGAGAGCCCGGCTGAGGGAGAGTTTTTTCGCAATTTTCATGGGTTAGAGGGATGTATTTTTGCGCTATTTGAGCCACAAGGCCCGCTCGGGCCATGTTTTACAATGTAAACTGAAAGAAATACAATGCCAATACAAGCCGAAAATCGGGATTTGGGCTTATTTTTGCAAATACAATGTATTTACACGCGGATTTCCCCTATCCGCAAAACAGTTTTCGCGGGGAGAACATCAGGAATTGCGAAGCGACGCAAGAAAAAATCGCTTCCAGCACTTCAATTAGCGGCCGATCGCCTGCAACTGCTCAATCTCCCTGATAAACCCGGGATAAGAGGTCTCAATGCACTCAGAACCGTGAATGACAGTTTCCCCCTCCGCGAAGAGCCCGGCAATCGCGAATGACATTGCGATGCGGTGATCTCCGAGCGCCTTGATTTCGGCGCCTTTCATGGGATCTCCGCCCGTAATTTCCATCCCGTCGGCGAATTCCTCTACCTTGATGCCCATGCGGCGAAGGTTTTCGGCCACGGTGGAAATACGATCACTTTCCTTAACTCGAAGTTCCTTGGCATCCTTGATCACTGTCGTTCCCTGCGCTAGGGCCGCTGCCACGGCGATGATGGGAATTTCGTCAATCAGGGTCGGAATTTCTGCACCACCAATTTCAGTCGCCTTCAATTGCCCACCGGTCACTTCAATCGTTCCCATGGGCTCACAACCGGATTCGTCGATACGCTCCGTGATTTTCGCGCCCATGCGGGCCATCACATTGATGATACCGATTCGGGTCGGATTCAGACCGACCTTGTCGATCAGCAAGCGGGCTCCATCACGAGCAGCTGCGGCCACAATCCAGAATGCGGCGCTGGAAATATCTCCCGGAACCTCGATGTCCCGTGACTCCGGAGTCTGGCCACCCCAGATAGATACGGTGTCCCCTTCGCGAATGTTTTTCACGAGCAGGTAGTTCAGCATACGCTCGGTGTGATCCCGCGACGGATGCGGCTCGGTCACACTGGTTTTTCCCTCTGCCCCCAGGCCGGCCAACATAATCGCACTCTTAATCTGAGCGCTGGCGACAGGAGACTCGTAGTGAATTGGCGTCAGCTTTTCACTGCCCTGGATGGTCAAGGGTGCGGTGCAGCGATCTCCTTGCCCCTTGATGACTGCCCCCATCTGCCCGAGAGGAACGGCGACCCGGTTCATGGGACGGCGGGAAAGTGACTCATCTCCCGTCAGGGTGACTTCAAAAGGACAGCGGGAGAGTAAACCTGAGAGCAGGCGCATCGTGGTGCCGCTGTTGCCGCAATCGATCGCTCGTTCCGGCTTCTTAAATTCTCCATGGCAACCGTGCACCCGGATATGAGTGCCACCGGATCCCAGTTCCTCAATCTCAACCCCCATCGCCGCGAGAGCGTTGCGAGTTGCAATACAATCTTCACTGGCAAGGAACCCGGTGATTTCGCAGGGCCCGTTCGAAAGGGCGGAAAACATCAAGGCACGGTGCGAGATGCTTTTGTCTCCGGGAACTTTGAGTTCAGCGGAGAAGTCTTTCACTTTTCGGACACGAAGCTCGGCCATGGGATGAAACTGGTAAGAAAGGGGGCAGCCAACTCAGAGCGATTCCCTGAGCTTACGGGCTTGGGACAGAAAGCCGCAGAGCTGTTCCCTGTCAAGAGTGTCCAACGCCTCTTTCCAACTTTCGAGTTCTTCAATCAGTGCACCCAGCTGGTCCGAAACTGCCTCGCGATTGTCCGCGAGGATTCCAGCCCACATATCTTCTGGGCCGGCAGAAACTCGAGTGGTGTCACGAAAACCTCCCCCTGAGAAGTTTCCTGCATCAGGATTTTCCCCTAAAACCATTCGAACGAGGGCTGCTGCCATCAGATGGGGCAGATGGCTGATCGAAGCCACCAGCTGATCGTGCTCTCCCGCTGGCATCTCTGAGACGCGGGCGCCCAACGCTTGCCAGAATCGACTCAACCGTTCCGTCCAGGCAGCCTCCTCCGAATCGCCTGCAGATGGCGTCAAAATCACGGGTGCTCCCTTGAAAAGTTCTCCATCGGCAAATTCCAGCCCGGTCTTCTCAGATCCGGCCATGGGATGACTTCCGATAAAGCGGCCACCCTTTTCGCGGACCAGGGCGCCGACTTCATTCTCAACCGGACCTTTGACACTGCCGACGTCAGTGATCAGAACATCATCGCCTTCCCCAAAGTCTTTCAATTGCTCCACCACCCCGGCCATCGCTCCAGTGGGCATGGCGAGGACGATGAGATCAGCGCCTTCTACAGCCTTTGCGATATCGCCGGTGGCATGCTCACCGAGGCCTTCGCCTTCCCGCAAAAGCTCAACGACTGCATCACGCCTAGCCCAGGCCCTGACTTCAGCCTCAGGAAAAGTCGAACGGACCGCCCTGATCAGGGAGCCCCCAATCAGACCCGGTCCGAGAACCGTAATGCACTGAAACGGCTGTCCGTTGTCCGCGCTCAGGGTACCTTGAAGTAGATTTTCTGCCCGGGATTGTTCGGGTCAGGAATCTGAACCGGAGTCCCGCGCTTGAGAGGTTCGCCGGTTGGATTGCCGGCAGAGTCATACTTCTCGATGGAAATCTGCCCAAGCGAAGAATGCTTGCCGGGAAGGGTCACCACCAGAGGATTGCCGGGAACTGAATTCGCGTAAACGGTCGGAGCCGGCGCTGCAGGCTTCTCCTTCTTCGGCGGCTCGGGAGCCGTCGTTGACTCCATATCTCTCACATCGCGGGGAGCAGGAGGTGCCTGGGTGTTGTTACCGTCAGCGTTAGCACTGTTGTATCCAAAACGTCCACCCGTGTTTCCTGGCTGCCCGGGAGGCATCGGAATTTCGGATCCCGGCTGACCATACTGCGCAGGCGGCACATCCTCGGGAGGAGGAGCTTGCACCGTGTTACGGGTCTTACAGCCGGTAATGAGAACGAGGACAGCGATGGCTGTCAGGATGGAGCTGATAGGCTCAAATTTCATGTCACGAAGTGGAAGAAAATTACGGATTAGTGAGAGGTTAGAAAAACTTTTTAACTTCTCAAGTGCTAAAATACGCTCAATTGGGCTCAAATCTATAAAAATCCTGCCGCACAATTGCGCATAACTCTCAATTTCTTTGGTTTTTCTCAAAAAGCTTAAATCTTAAAGCTCAGTAATTTACGGGTTCACCTCGCTGAACCTGTCATAATCAGACAAAACGGACACCGGGGCGTTATCTGTGGATACGCCGAACAAACGCGGAGTCTTTCAGTTTTCTTTCAATTCTTTGAATTCCCCCCCGGTTTTTCTCACAATCCGGCTCCATTCCTTGGCATCATCGTCCTTGGGCTCGAAGGCGAGGAAGTGAATTGGCACATCAGCGCGCAGCTCCTCCTCGATGCTCTCTACCGCGTCCTTAATATCCTCGTAGGGAATATTGGCGAATCCGCCCGTGGGTCGCCACTGGAAGCTGGCGTCCGAAATCAGGAAGATGACATCGGGCCGCATCGTGATCGATTTTTCAATGATTCCGACAACGCCGGTCAGATTCTGCGTCACTCCTTTGGAAGCCGAGCTCATGCTTCCACTCGTCTCCCACTCCTCTTCCACCCAGGTGACCGCGAGTTTTTTGTTGGCCGGAGTCGCCGCAATCAGTTCATCTGTGAACGCCATGTAGTTGCCCGTGAACTGGATCAACGAAAACTGCGAGCTGATCGGCAGCCCTTCGATCAATTGAATGGTCTCTTTCTGAATGCGCTCGAGCGGGATTCCTGCTGCGTCCGCCTTGTTCACAACGCTGGCAGAAACATCAAAAAGCAGCAGAATGCGATCACCTTGAGCTTTCACCCCGAAGAAACTCATCCCGTCGCCGGTCCCTCCTCCGCCCGTCATGCCCTGCCCGAGCCCGGAACCCAGCGCGGCACTGCCCACCAGCCCGTTAACCTGATCCGTGATCAACTCAGACGGATCCAGTGGCAGCATCTGATCGAGATTTACCTGGGGCATCTCGGGCAGAGCGAAGTCAATCGGACGAGTACTGACCAGCTTGTCGTTGAAAGTAGGCTTGGCCGCCATGGCTTCGTGCTTGGCCACATTCATTTTGTGCTCCGGTGGCTTCGGCGGAATCTTCACCACCTTCTTCATCTCGAAGCGCGCCTCCGGGCGGCGAAAGTGCTTCGCTACGGTCCAGAGCCCGAACAAGACCAATGCCGCCGCGTGCACAGCAATGCTGCCAATGATGATCGAAGTGATCATGGCCCGGCGGTGCGACACCTGCTTGTCACCCTTCGCCCGCCTCTTGCGCTTACGCTTCGGCGCCTCCGGGTTTAACTGCACGCCAACCTCACTCATCGCCACCTCCCGCCAGTGTTACTCCGGTAATCCCTGCCTCAGCGACGGCATTCAACACGTCAATCAAGCGCTGATGAGGCACCGTATCGTGGGGTGCCACCGTCACCAATGCATCTGAGTTGGCATTGTCAGCGGCTGTCTTGAATCGAATCAATACGGCCCGCAACTCCGGCAGGGAGGAACTTCCCGGCGAATCCAGTTGCTGCTCGTTCAAAACTACCTGCCCACCGGGCTCAATAATCACCCGGGCTTCATCGGGAATATCCACCGTCTGTTCCTGGCTCACCTGTCCCGGCAATCCCATGGGGATATCGCTTTCCGGCTTGAATGGCTTTGCAGAGACCATGAAAAAGACCAGCAGGAGAAACACCATGTCAATCATGGGTCCCATCTGCATCTCCACCGTCTGGTGGCGTCTCTTCCGAATACGCCTCATTTTATTGCTAAAAATGGACGACAAGAAAGTCGTCCCTCCCTGTACCTCCCCACGGAGGAACGACATTCCTGTCGTTCGATCAATAGTTTCCACCTGCCCCAAACCCTGATAGGTCCAGCACCTAACCCTGTTGAGCCTTCAGTTCCCATACACTCCAAAAATCAAATCAATCGCTCCAACTTCAGTGGCCATATCGACGAACTCCCGAATCTTCTTTGTGGGTGTATTCTTATCCGCCCGCAGGTAAATCTGCAGCGGAGGAAAGTCCTCAAACTTCACCCGGAGATGAGCGAGCACTTCGTCCGTCGTCGCCATCTTATCGCCGATGTAGTAGTTCCCCTCACCGTCGATGTTGATGACATCCCGTTCCGTTCGTTCCGGGGCCACGGCACTGAGCGCAACGGGCAGCTTTACGGGCGCGTTTCTCTCCTGCTGGGTGATGGTCTGCGTCACCATGAAAAAGATGAGGAGAAGGAAAGTCATATCGATCATCGGAGTGATCTGAAAACTCACTTCGTCCAAAGGTCTCTTTCGGCGTCTCACCATTTTAGGGCTGTCCGGCTGGTCGCAGTTTTGCAGTTTAGCTTGCTTCGGTCTGTTCCTGGCTCGCAGGCTCGGTCGCGCCCTGGAGGCGAATTTCACCCGAAAGAATATCGATCGCGAAGCTGGCGTGTTTCTGAACTGTCGTCATGACTCCCTGAAGCTTGTCGCGGAAGAAAAAGTAAAAGAACATCGCCGGGATACCGACGATCAACCCGCCGGCAGTGGTCACCATCGCAATCTTAATCCCACCGGCCAACTGCTTCGCGTCACCGCTCGTCGTGGCGAGCTTATCAAACGCTTCAATCATTCCCCAGACCGTTCCTAACAAACCAATCATCGGAGCCAGGGTCGCGAAGATATTCAGATAGTTCACCCACACCATTTGCCGGTGCTCCTCCTCATCCAGGGCCTCAGCAGCGGCATCCATCATGCTTGCCTTATTGGAAAGGTCCCGCTCGAAGTTCACCTTCAACAATGCCCCTGACATGACCTTTCCGTAGCTGCTCGGATGGGAATCACAGGCACTATAGGCAGCACTCACATCCTTGGCGGCCATGGCGGCATTCACCCGGTCGACGAGGTCTTTTGGCGCCATCTTTTTGCCACTGATTTGAACGAAGCAATAGACTGCCACTGCGATTGTCCCGATTGAACAAACCAGCAGGATATGCATGAAACTCCCACCCTGCTTGTAGAGGTCTAAAGCCGACACATTCTCCGGCGGCGGAGCGCCGCCCCCCGTTCCCTCATCCTGTGCCGACACGGGCGCCGCCATCAGGAAGAGGCCCAGAATCGCCGCGCTCAGCAGCATTAAAGTCTTTCGTTGCATTCGTCTCATGGATTCGATAGTTCCGGTTTATCTGAATTTTCTTTGGAGTCTTTGTTAGCCAATTCTTCGAGGCGACTATCTGCTTTCGCCCGCGCCTCTGATTCGGGATAAAGCGCGATCAAATCCAGGTAGGCGTTCGTAGCAAGGCCAGCGTCGCCCCCAAATTCATAAACCAAGCCGGCTCCGAAAAGCCCACGAGCGGCCGCTTCCTCGCGAGCGGCATGAAACAGGTAGGGCCACATAAACTGATCAATGATGCTGTGGTAGAGCTCATTTCGTTCCGGACGAACCTCGTCGTCCTCATCCCATCGAGGGTGCTCTTCCTCCAACTCCCTTAACCGGGCGAAATCCGCTTCAGCGAGAAGATGTTTCACTTCGATCAGCAGTTCCGGATCCTCGGTCTGCCCCGCGAGGATATTCGCCTCGGTGATAGCACGTTCGAGTTCCCCTAACGCCATGAGGGCATGCAGTCGCCCGCGCTTTGCCGCTGCAACATCGATCTCCGACCAGGCGCGGTCGGCAATGCGATCGAACAATTGAAGAGCCCGAGATCCGTACAAATCCACATCCTTATCCAGCAGTGCATAACCCAAGGCAATGCCCCAGGCCCCGGTTCGGGATCGCGGTCGGTGCAGGTGAGCAAAGTGATGATTCCACCACGCTTCAACGGATTCCATGTCCAGAGTCTCCTTCGCTGCAAACGCCTCCTCCTCTCCAGGCTCGAAGTCGAACTCAACATAAGCCACCTCGGACGTGTTGATCGTCCGGCGAGCCACTCCGCCCTGGTTCGCGCCCCGCTGAATTAGCGTAAAAGTCAGGATATTGTCAGTCAGGGCTTCAATTTCACACGCCGCATACTGCCCGTTCTTCAGGACAATCACATCCTGACCAAACAGGTTCGCCGAACCACAGACGACTACTGCAGCCGCTATCACACCCAACCACCTCATAGCGTCCCCTCCTCTACTTCAACCTCCTCGACCGGAAACAAACGGCGCAGCTTTGTCACCTTTTCTTCGGCCAACTTCACTTCATCATATCGACTCAGGTCATCGCGGGCTACCAGTTCCTCGTAGGTTTCCAACGCCTCTTTCTTGAGGCCCAGTGCTTCCAACGACTGGCCCCGCTCCCAATATGCCTTGGCGTTCACTTCGCCAAATTTGCCATAGGCCACATAGACTCGTTCAAAGTAAACAATCGCCTTTTCGTGCTCGCCGTCACCGGCATAAAGCTCTCCGATCTTCATCAGCGAATCCGCCTTGGCTTCCGCTGTTACCCCGGGGGTTTCGAGAACCGATTCTAACTCAGCGCGCGCTTTCGCCTTTTGCCCGAGGTCGGCATAGATCTCAGCCTTCCTGACTTTCACACCGCCCAGCGCAACAGATTGCAGCGCCTCCCGCTCATACTGAGCGTAGTAGTCGAGAGCCTTTTGGGCATCGCCCTCTTCCAAGGCAATGTCACCCAGTCCCCGATAGATTCGCGCCTTTTCAATACATCTTGGGTTCCACCGTCGAGTCTCCGTAAAGAGCTCCTTTGCGGTTAGAGGGTTACCGGCATCCAGTAGAGCCTCTGCCACCGCAACCGATATATTGGGACGGTTCAATTTCGGGTTCACCCATTTTGAAATGCCTAGCAGCTCCGTCCTCCCCGCCACCGGGCTCACCTTTTCCATGATCAGCGATTTCGCCCAGCCGGCACGTGTTGCCATGACAAAATCGTCATCAACGGAAGCTCCCGATTTCAACCGTTCAAGGCGGGTCAGCAACTCTTCAGTTCCCGCCTCCGCCTCGTTCGCATAAATACCCGGCAAAGCGGAAAAAACATCAGTGATAGTCACCATGTCAGGATCGCTTCCGTGGGCTTCGATAGTCTCCCAGTAGATCTCCCTGGCCTTCGCATTGTCTCCCTCCGCGTTGTGGGTCCAGCCAATCCAGTGGACAGCTTCCGGCAGGCGGCTGCTCTTGGGGTACTGTCGCACGAAGGTCTCAAAATGGCCCCTCATCACCTCGTAGTCCTCCAGTAACTTGAGGGCATTCCCCTTCTTAAACCACGCTTCCTCAAAGTAGCGACCGCCCTGAGGCCTCACTCGATCATAGGCAGCCAATCCTTCGTCACTCTCTCCGTTTGAAAAATAGGCATCCCCGATGAGCAGGTTTCCTTCATCGGTCAAATCATCACCCGGATACTTTTCGTTGAATGCCTCTAATTGCTCCAGCGCACCTTCGTAGTCGCCCAGGGAAAACGTGCAGACTCCGATACGAAACAAGGACTCCTTTTGATATTTCGGCGTTTCGTATCGTTCAAGGTATCCTGACAAGTGCTCACGCGCTTGCTCATACAAGCCGCTGAATGAATTCGCCATTCCCGTCCAATAGTCGGCATCCTCCTTCATGCCCGATTCGGGATATACCCGCTGCACCTGATCAAATTGATACAGCGCCCCCTCATTGTCGCCCTGCTGCAGATAGAGGAATCCCTGCATGAACATCGCCTTGGGTGCGAACTCATCGTCCGGAAACTCCTCAACCAATTCACCGTAGGCGATCTGGGCTGCGCCAAACTCTTGAGCTTCGCGCAATGACTCGGCTCGCAAAAACAGGACCATGGCCAGGTTTTTGCCTTCCTCCCCGAAGATCTCGACGTATTTATCTGCCGCCTGCGCCGCCCTTCCCCACGCTCCAATCTCCATCCAACACTGGATCTGTGCCAAAGTCGCACTTTCGACCACCGCATCCGGCGGCATTGACTCCAGCATTTCAGCCATCACAAGTGCAGCTTCCCGATAACGCCCCAATCCCTGGTAAGCCATCGCCAGGCGCAGCCGAAGAGCCGAATCAAAGTTTTCAATTGCGGCAAAGTTGTCCAGTTCTCGACGAACTCGTTTCAAGATCGCTTCTAACTGATGAACTGTGGCCTGGGTGTTAGGGCGTTGCTTCAGCACCCCGATGCGTTCTTCAATTTCAATCACCTTCGCCGCCTGGTGTTCCATCAGTTTGGCTGATGGCCAGATTCGCTGGAGGCAAGTGATGGCATCATACCAACGCTCCTCTTCGAGAAATTTTGCGCCCAGCTGGAGTGCCAGCGTCTGGTAACTGATGACCTGGGTCATTTCATCCAGATTGGGGAATTCCCGGCGCAACAGAGCCAGTGCTTGATCCAACTGGCCAGCTTCAATCCTTGCGTACATCTCAAGAACAATAGCCCGGCTCGCCGCCTCCGGAGCCTTCTCCCGGTACTTCGGCAATTGATCAGCCAGAAAATCAGCCGCTTCAGCCGGGAAATCCTGCTGGATGTACAGGGTTGCGAAGAGGAGCAAGGCCTCATAGCGCTTAAAAGGCTGATGCGTTTCGTCGGCCCAGTATTCACCGAACGCGCGCTGGGACTTGACCAGCTCTCCCGCTGTCATCAGGCAGATCCCCTTCCAGAAACTCAGCTCATCTTCCAGCGCCGGATCGAGTTTCGGATCAGCCAGCGACTGCTCGATCCAGACGAGAGCCTCATCAAATTTTTTGACTCCGACCTTGCTGATCGCAACGAGCGGTCGGTGCAGGCGCGCCGCCTCCTTGGCCTCTTCCGCCTCACCGTAGTCCACGATAAACTTTTCCAGCGCTTCCTCGGCCTCAGCAAAGTTGCTCGCCGCAAACGCCTGCCTGCCTCGTTCCAGCAGTTGCGCGGGTCCTTCGGTCTCCACCGCGACTGGAGCAGGCTCATCCTGACCGACAAGAGGCAGCGTGATTGCCGTGACTAACAGCCACAAAAGACTACGGAGAGAGAGCAACATGGCGCGGGGAACACCGTTCCCCATGCCATCACAAACTAATCTCTATCCTTCAGTCAATCTGGAATCAAATCTGTGACAGGAAAGCCACCTCGTTTCGATTCAGTCTTCGTAGCCATTGGGGTGCTTATTGTGCCAATCCCAGGCAGACTGAATGATGGACTTCACATCCGGATACCTGGGCTCCCACCCGAGTTCTTCACGGATCTTGCTACTGTCCGCGATCAATACATCCGGATCTCCCGGCCGGCGCGGAGTTACCTCTGCCGGAACCGGATGCCCGGTAATCTCCCGAACAGTCTCCACGACCTCTTTCACACTGAAACCGTTCCCGTTTCCGAGATTGTAGTGCAACACTTCCCGCTCATGCAGGGCTTCGAGCGCAAGAATGTGTGCCTGGGCAAGGTCTTCGATGTGGATGTAATCCCTGACACAGGTACCATCCGGCGTGTTGTAGTCGTCGCCGAAAATCTTGATATTCTCCCTCTGACCAAGCGCGACTTGCAGGACCAGCGGAATCAAATGCGTCTCCGGATCATGGTCTTCACCTCGGACGGGTGTACATCCTGCAGCGTTAAAGTAGCGCAGGGCAGCGTATCGAAGCCCCTTGGTCACGTGTGCCCAGTGCAGTAAGCGTTCGATGAAATACTTCGACTCGCCGTAGGGACTGCCAGGGACAATTCGCTCATCCGGAGCGATCGGAATTTTCTCCGGTTCGTCAAAGAGATTGGCTGTTGAAGAAAGGATAAACCGCTCCACTCCGTGACTCAGGGCAGCTTCGAGGAGGTGAATCGCGTTCGTTGTATTCTCGCCAAGATACATGAAGGGCTTCTCCATCGATTCCCCCACGAGGGTGTGGGAGGCAAAGTGCATGACCGAATCCGGGCGAAATTCGGAGATAGCCGCGTCAATCGCAGCAGCGTCGGCCAAATCACCTTCGTAGAACCTGGCCCCTTCATGGACCGCAGATCGATGCCCCTGGTAGAGACTGTCAAACACAGCAACATCGTGCCCTGCAGCTATCAATGCATCGACGTTCGCACTTCCGATATACCCGGCTCCACCGGTAACTAAAACTCTCATAAGCGGTCAGCAAGAATAGACCACCATCTTGCAGGCCCCTGCTGAACGCAAGGGCCTTATCCGCATCAATGTCGAAGTCGAACAAAATTGCGCCCAAGAGCGACAGGACTCAAAGATCGCTTTCCAGCTTTCCAGCTTTCCAGCTTTCCAGCTTTCCAGCTTTCCAGCTTTCCAGCTTTCCAGCTTTCCAAGATAGCGCCACCCAACATCGTCATGCAGTAACCGGATCCCATCTCGAATCACTGCATGACGACTTAGGTGACCACACACTCAGGCAGCTTCCCATCCCACTGGTGAAGCTTGCCCCGTGTCGTTCTGAGCACTGCCGCCAGCCTGGCCAGCATGCGGGGCATGCTGACTCGCAGAATTCGCCCCCACCGATTCGGGGCCGTTCTGCTGAGCTGATGACTGTTGGTTGCTCAAAAATTGGACTGACTCCGCTACTACGCGAAGCTTGGATCGGTTCTGGCCCGTCTTCGTATCCTGCCAGGTATCCATTTGCAAACGCCCCTCGATCAGGACGCTGCGACCTTTCTGCAGGTACTGGGCAGCGTTCTCGGCCTGTTTCCCCCAAACCGTGACATCAACAAAAGTGGTCTCATCATGGCGTTGCCCGTTTTCATTGGTCCAGCTTCGGTTCATTGCCATTCCCAGCTCAGTCAAGGCCGCTCCGCTCTTGGTTCTTTTCAGTTCCGGATCCCGGGTGAGGTTCCCCATCAAGGTAACGCGATTAAAACTACTCATGTGAACACTAATACAAATAACTGTTCACAAGAACAAGTGTTTTCTAATTTTTTTTCTCTAACTCAGTCCCGCGTATTCGCGTTTGCGTAATATCGGGACGAACCGCTAAAGTATCGCACTTCCCCCTCTATGGATTCCCAGAGTCTTTCTCCGTTCACCGACTTCTGTTACCTGTTCCTGAGTATCATTCTTGAAGGAGCCCCTTTCATCCTCCTCGGAACACTCATCTCGGGTTTCATCGATGCGTACCTGCCACCCGGCCTGATTGATCGTTGGCTTCCCAAGAACAAGCCGCTTGCGGTGATCTTCAGCGGATTGCTTGGGTTCGTGTTTCCCGTTTGTGAGTGCGCGGTTGTCCCCGTGATCCGCCGCCTCATCCGCAAAGGCCTGCCAGTCTCCTGCGCCATCACCTACATGCTCTCGGCGCCGATTATCAATCCCATCGTAGTGATCAGCACGATGAAGGCGTTCGACTCTTCGGTAGGTCAATTCTCACTCCGTCAAGCTGAGGTCGCCGACACCATGGGGCCGGGTTTCATGACATCCAGCCGCCTTCTGATTGCCTTCATCGTTACCGTTTCAGTTGGCATGGTTGTTCTCCGCTTTCGTCCCGGCTCTATCCTGAAGCCAGCTGTTCTCCCCAACGAGAGTGCCGGCGGACACGATCATTCCCACAGTCACGGCGGCGAGAAACCTGAGCGCCTGGTTCTCGCCATGCGCACTGCGATGCGGGACTTCATGGAGACGGCCATGTATTTCACCATCGGTGTTGCTATCACCGCGGTATTTAAAGCCTACGTCACCGATGATCTCGTCATTCTCTTCAACCAGAATGAAGCGACCGGAATTGGCCTGATGATGATCCTCGCATTCGTGCTCAGTCTCTGCAGCACCTCGGACGCTTTCATCGCCGCTAACTTCCCGGTCCCCCAGTCGGCCAAGCTCGCCTTCCTTGTCTTCGGTCCGATGATGGACGTGAAACTCGTCTTTATGTATCTTTCCGTGTTCAAGTCACGATTCGTCACCCTGCTTGCCATCTCCATCTTCATTGCCATCGGCATCCTCAGCTACGTCTGGGTCCGCTAACAACCGAACCTTCGACACCGATGAAAAAGTTTCTGCAAATTCTCACGATCGCTACTCTCCTCACATGGGGAATCGTGTTTCTCTACTTCTATGTCACGGGGAGAGTGGAGAAACACCTTGATCCAAGCTTCCGCATCTATGCTCTCCTCGCGGGGATCGGCATGACACTGCTGGGAGCCTTCAACCTGATCAATCGAAACAGAGCCGTAGGCCTCTGCACCCATGACCACGCTCATGGAGATGATTGCGACCACGATCACCATCATCACAGTCACGAACATGACGAAGAATGCGATCATGATCACAGCCACGCTCACAATCACCAGCATGAGCCTCATGATCATGACTCCGTCCACGATCACCAACATGAGAAACACGATCATGAAAGCGAGGACGGTCATGACCACGGCCATAGTGAGGATCATCTCAACCAGCCTGGCGCTCATCACCATCACCACGACGACTCCCCCTCCACGGTAGTGTTCGCCATCATCGTCTTGCTCGGTCCACTTCTGTTCGCCACCGGCTACTCCAAGGATCAGTTCAGCCCGCAATACCTCGCCAAATGGGGCAAGATCGAACGCCAGATGATGCAAATGCGCATCGCTAAAGCGCGCGCCGCTAAACCACCAACAGAAGACACCGTTGGTTCCTCAGTGGATCCCAACGCGAACCCCTACACCAGCGACTCAGTTGGCAGTACCGTTACTGATGCAGACACTCCGCCGGACGGTTCAACTGATGACGCCAACGACAGCTGGGCCACTTTCACCCTGGAGGACCTCAAGCAGATGGTTCCCCAGAACGAGGCCGGAGACTTCCAACTCGACGTCCCCCAGATTTTCTACACGGCAGGCGACAAAGAGCTCATGGATGTGATGGAGGGTATTCCCATCGAGACAACTGCCCAATTGATGGAGGAAACTCTCAACAACCCCAACGGTCATCGACTGAAGGCATTCCGACTCTTCATCGAGTGTTGTGCAGCTGACGCTCGCCCCCTTTCCATCCCCATTGACTTTGGTAAAGCTCCCCCCGAATACATCGAGATGGGTTGGTATCGACTCTATGGCAAACTTCACTACGTGGAAGAAGACGGAGAGCTCTTGCCCATCCTGCGCATGGAACGGTTTGAGGAGACTTCCGAACCGATGGACGGACTTATCTTCTAATCACGCTTTCGCGATAGCGATCACCCGGTCCTGCTTGGAAACAACCACACCACCCGGCTGCTCCAGGGTAATCACGAAGACACCAGGCTCATCAACAGGCAACTTGGCATCGATAGGGATGTAAACTTTTCCTTCGGCACTGGCAGGGATGTCAAAGACGCCGCCGTCTACCGGGTGGGTGTCGTCGCGATCGCTGTCGACGATCCAGAGCTGATACTGCTCCTTCGCCGGATCGTTGACAGGTATTCCTTCAAGGATCATGACTCCTTTCTGCGTAGCATCACTCCAGACCAACTCACCAGCAGGAGACTCATCGGTAAGATTGAAGGCGACCCGAACTACGGCTGGGTCAGCCACGATCTCGTCAACAAGCGCCTCGCCCGATACTACTCGAGGTGGCTCCACATCATCCTTTATTGAGAAACCCAGGAGAATGGCGAATCCCACGGCTGCAGCCCATCCCCAAACCGGATGGGAAAGACCAGGATTCGTGGAATTAAAATCGCCTTCGATAACGGTTTTAGCCTCTTGACGATGAAACAGCTTAGCTTCTTCTCTCAGTTTATCGACGAGACCGTCTGGAAGGCTGGGCGATGGGCTGAGAGACTCTTCCAAACTGCAGACAATGGAGTCGAACGTCACTTCCTCGGAAAAACCCTGCCCCACAGTAGCGGACAAAGAGCGCCATTCAGCCTCTTCCTCGGCGGAGAGATCCCCCATGGCACGACCAGCGTCGAGCCATTCAAATCTTTCTTCTGGAGTCAGATCACTCATCAGGCTAGGTGGGAGGTTTTCGGCCCATCAAGATTCTTCATGAACCTTCTCAAGTCCAGCAATCCAGTGCGCATCCGGGTTTTAACGGTTCCGAGGGGCATTCCCGTCTCGCGAGCAATTTCGCTGTGAGACATCCCTTGTTCAAAGTGAAAACGGAACAACTGTTGGGTCTCCTCGGGGAGTCGACGCAAGACCAACATCACCAACTCGCGGTCGGCTGAGACACCCGGGTGACTATAGGTCGCGCTCATTTCGGAGATATCGTCAGTTAGAGGTTCGGATTCAATGCATCGCCCCTGTCGCCGAAGCCAGTCGATCGATCGGCGGCGAGCGAGAAGTCCGATAAAGGTCGCTTCGGAAGAGAGGGTGTGATCATAACGGGCTGCACCTTTCCAAAGCGCAGTGAAGATTTCCTGAACGAGATCTTCGGCATCAGACTTGTTGCCAGCGTATTTATTGGCGATGCTCCAAACTAACCCCCCGAAAGTGTCGATGCAGGCACCCATGGCGCCTGCATCTCCTTTCGCAACCCGAGGGAGAATTGATGCTTCACTGGAGGAGGTTGTGTTCAATTCTCAAACGGGAAGGGTGAAGGTTTACAGGCCGTAATTTCTTATACGGCCCACAAGGCCTTCGTGGTTTCCTCTCTTAGCGAGTTACCGCTGAAGTTTGAACACCCTCGCTCGGAGGAAGCAGGACAGCGTCGATTACGTGAATCACGCCATTGCTGGTCATGATGTCAGTCTTGACCACCTTGGAATCATTGAGAAAAAGTGCACCGTCTTTGAGCGATAGCTTGATCTCCTTTTCATTCAAGGCAGTTGCGGCGCTGAGCGTGACCGCGGTCTCTGCAGGCACTGCGCCGCTGACGACGTGATAGGTCAGAATGTCGACCAGTTTGTCCTTGTTCTCAGGCTTCAGCAGAGTCTCCACGGTCCCCTCAGGAAGAGCCGCAAAGGCGTCGTCGGTGGGAGCGAACACGGTGAAAGGCCCTTCACCTTTCAGTGCCTCAATCAGGCCACCGGCCTCAAGGGCAGCGGCGAGGGTTTTGAAGCTGCCAGCGGCCACGGCCGTGTCTACGATATCCTTATCTCCGGCGGTAGCGACACTACCCGCGAAGAATGCGGCAAGAGTTGTTACGAGAAGACTGTTTTTGATTTTCATGGTTTTGATTGATGTGTTGTTTTGGTTAGTTAATGGCAAGCTGGGCGATTCCCGCTGCTGTGATGTTCTTCGCAGGCTCTCCAAAACTGGATTTGGAAAAATGAACTTTTTTCTCATTCCCCCCGGAAACGGACTGGAAATGCCCTCACGCAGGAATTCCCCCCCTGCCGAAACGCTTGCCTTTTTGGCGCTTCGCGCTAGGTTTACCCGTTCTACAAACCGGGGGTGTACTGGTTTCGACTGATGGTTTGAAGAGCAGACTGCGTGTCGAGGTTGATCGGCTGGCCTCGTAAAAAGCCGTTCAAAAAACAAATGCAAATAACGAACCTGAACTTGCGCTGGCAGCCTAATTGAGTTGCCCGGGAAATGGCCGACGCCGGCTGAGCCAACTCCCGCCATTTTAGCCGGCTTAGTCTCCTGACGGGTGTCCGGTCAAAGAGACGAAAGGTTACAGGGCAACCGGAGAGAACGGATTCTGTCGATCGAAGACGCCTCTCTTAAACTAAAAGATCGACTATGCATGTAGACGTCTGTTTAGACAGCTGTTAGGACAGGGGTTCAACTCCCCTCACCTCCACTTTTAATTCTCACGTAGCCTCCAGTTTCGGAAACTCGTGATTAAAACCACACCGGCACCGATTGAATGGGCTGAATCGGTTGTGTGGTCAGATGTACGAATCCCCCCTACCCTCAATGCACCATTCCGGGCGGAAGGCCCCCAATCTTCGCTCGATCCCAGCATCAGGTTAATCTGCGAAATTTGAGGAAAATCTACGCATTGCACTACCTGAGGCCATAGTGCAAAGATGCATCATCCCCATGCCTGACCGAGATCCACTTCTCTCAATCATCATTCCGTTCGCCGGGGATGACCGGGGGTCTGTTTCATTCCTCAGCAGTTGGACCAAGCAGACAGGTGTCAGGCCGGAATCTTTTGAACTGATTGTCGGCTTCCAGGCTTCTGCCGAAAAGCTGCAGGAGGTGCAAAAAATCCTCCGCCCCAACGACACCCTCTTTGAGCTTCCCGAGTCCGATGACTATGTCGCCGGTAAGGAGATGCCTCTCTACCGTGAAGGCTGCCTGAAGGCCAAAGGGAAATTTGTCCTCCTCACGGAAGATCATGTTGTTGCGTCGAAAGGTTGCCTCCAAACCGTGATCGCCGATTTGGAGAAGCATCCAGATAGCCCGGGCTTTGTCTTGAACAGCGGACATATCAATCGAAATCGTTTCGCTAAGGCCGAAGGCAACATCTACGATCAATCACTCAGAGCCTGGTACGATCCCAAATCCTGGGACCGCATTCGTCAGCGGGGCACAGTCATCCGCAAGGATCTGCTCGAGAGTGTAGGTGGCATTCCGGATCGCTTCGGGCTTTTCGGGGAATTGGTGTTGTCTTTGCGTTTATGGAAAGGAGGCAACCTGATTAATCTGCACCCGAGCGCCGAGATCCGACACGTAAACTTATGCAGCTTGGATCACTTCTCGGAAGAGATTAGGAATTTTCTCGCCGGAGAGATTCTCTACCTTGAGGAATCGACCGTGGAAGATACAGGCTTCTTTGGCATGAGACAGGCAGTCTCCGAAGGGCTCCTTTACCACCGTGAACACTTTGACACCCTGGCATCGTGCAGTCGGACTGCCTACGAAACTGCCCCCGGGAAATTCTCCGAATACGGAAGTGATCAACTCCGAATCTTCGCCGGAAAGATTCAAAGAATGGGTCCAATCGCAGAGATGCTGCAGAGGTTTTCCTTCTACGCTTCTACCCGTTGGAAGTGCGCATTGATTTCTCTCGGGATCCGCGGACCAGCCAAATCCTCAGAATTGATGCTCAGCATGTGGAACGCCACCGCAGCTTTTCATGCTCGCGACATACTGCAGCAAGCAAAGAGTCCGTTTAACCCAGTCACCGTGGATTCTCCTTCAAGCATAGCGAAGCTACCTGCCACTTCGATGTTTGGGTTTCACGCCCTGGAATCGGTTCAGGGTAGTCCCGAGTTCCGATGGTCGGGGCTGGCGTCCGGGATCTACCTGGATCTCGATGCGGAACCCCATTCAGTAATTCTCTCTTTTGCTTCGGTTAGGGGCCCTGCATCTGCAGTTGGTTCAGTAGTTTTCTTCGATGGAACTCTCATCGGGGAGAAGGACCTCATACGCACAGAGACATCCCTCGAGGTAAAAGTCAGACCGGAGGTAAAGGGACAACATCTCCTAATACTTTTCTGTGATCCGCTGGAAGCTCCCGGTGACATACGGTCACTTGGCCTTCCCGTTTCAGCCATCCAAGTCAATCGAGAAGAACCATCCTAAGAGGGAATGCCGGCAACTTCCCTTCCAGCAATAGTGACAGTAAACACCTCTGATTGTGGAGGCGGTGCCGAGCAATTTGCCCGCCTGATGCATGAAACGAGCCGAAAGCAGGGCATCGATGCTCGAATGCTAGTTGGAAACAAGGAGACAACGGACGAGTCCATCATCCCATTCTGGGGCTCTCCCTACTTCGACTATCGGCCTTTCGAACGGCCCCTGAGAAACCAACTTCGAGAATTTGAGCGAACCATCCAGTGCATGATGGGGATCGAGGATTTTCTCCACCCTTACAGTCACTTCCCTGACGAAATTGCAGGGCTGAATTCGCCTATTTTGCACCTCCACAACCTGCATGGCGGCTACTTCGACCTGCGTAGTCTCCCCGACTTGTCCCGAAAATTTCACATTGTCTGGACACTGCACGACTACTGGCCCCTGACAGGTCACTGCGCCTATCCATTGGCGTGCGATCGGTGGCGGGATCAATGCGGAAACTGTCCAGATCTGGAACGATCGCCGGCAATAGCCAGAGACGCCACGCGATTCAATTTGCGCCGAAAACAACAGATCTTCTCCAGAACAAGATTACGGATCGCAGCGTCTTCCCAGGCTCTCATTGACCGAATACCCGGCTCCATTCTCGAACCGGCCGTAATCGAAGCACGCAAAATTCCGTACGGCGTCGATCTCGATACGTTTCATCCCGGTGATGCCCGTGCCGCCAGGGAACAACTTGGGCTCCCGCTTGAAAAACCATTGGTTCTTTTTTCGGCCTACAATGCGCTCAGCAATCCCTACAAGGATTTTCAGACCATTGCCGAAGCGATGCGAATCATAAAGGAAAGGGCCCCGGACAAGGAAATCGAGCTGGTAGTGCTGGGAGCCAATGAGACCGACAAATGTGACCTCGGATTCCCCGCCCATGTGATCCCCTTTTCTACATCAAGAGCCGAAGTCGCAGACTATCTGCGAGCCGTTGATCTGTATTTGCATGCCGCCAGAGATGAAGTATTCGGCATTGTCCTTCTAGAGGCCATGGCCAGCGGTACTCCCGTCATTGCGACCTCGGTCGGTGGAATCCCTGAAGTGTTCGAAAATGGTTCCGAAGGCCTTCTCGTTACCCAAGGCGATCCTGAATTAATGTCGAATGCCGTTCTGGAGCTTCTCACCTCCAAAGAAAAGCTAAGCCAATTCGCTGACAGAGGTATTCAGAAAGCTCGTGCAGATTACGATATCCGGAAATCTCACCAGGTTTACCTGTCCTGGTTCGAAGAACTATGCCGGACACCCACTGAAGCATCAGATACCTAGCCAAACTGCTTCAGATCTCACCAACGACAAATGCGAAAGAGGAAATCCCGGTTTGCTAAAACTCGCGATATTCCCCGGTCAACATTGGATTGGCGGCCGGGAGATTCGTAACCTCCATCTTCGGGGCATCCCACTCGAGTCGTTTCCCGGGAAAATTGGCGGCAACAACACCGAGGCAAAGCAACTCAGAGAGCGGTCCAGCGTAGTCAAATCCCGCCGATGTCTCTTCTTTTCCTTCGATGGCATTGAGCCACTGAAGATAGTGATCGTTTGGCTCGAGTTCAGGCTTCACCGCATTCTCGAGGATGGACCGCGGATAGAACCTTGGCCCTCCTACATGCGGCAGCAGCATCCGGCCGCCCTCACCCACAAACATCGCGCCCTGCTTGGGCAATTCTCCGTCATCAGGCAGAATGAGATCCGGGTTTTCACCATACCTCGGAGCGCCACCTCCATCCCACCACGTGAACGTAAAATCATCGGTGGTGAATTCAGTGGAGCGGAAACCGTATCGCATCATGTTCTGCTCGGGGTGTCCGAAACCGTTGGGTTCACGGCACTCCGCTTCAACCCAGATGGGATCTTTCAAATCGAGCGCTTTCACGGGCGTATCGAAGATGTGAATCCCCATGTCTCCCAACGTACCACAACCGAATTCGACCATTTTCCTCCAACCTCCGGGATGATAAACTCCATTCACGTAGGGCCGCTCCTGAGCCGTTCCCAACCAGAGGTTCCAATCAAGATTTTCCGGGACCTGGTCTTCGCCGGTATAGGGACTTCCATCGTATCCCCAGTTCTTGTGGGACCAGACATAAACTCGCTTTACCTTGCCGATGAGCCCTTCCCTCACAAAGTGTCGGGTCATTCGGTATCCCAGCGAGGAATGAACCTGGATTCCCATTTGGGTCACGAGGTTCTTTTCTTCAGCAAGCTGAGTCAGATGCCTTGCTTCTGAAAGCTTATGCGTCAGCGGCTTCTGGGTGTAGACATGCTTTCCTAAATTCATGGCCGCCAGCGTCGCCGGGTAGTGTGTGTGATCGGGCGTAGAAATGGAGACCGCATCTACCTTATCGCCGAGCTCCGCAAGCATCTCACGGTAGTCCTGGTAGAACTTCGCACTCGAGTGATTCGCAAGCTTCTGCTCAGCCTTGGCCCTGACGGGATCGACATCGCAGAGACCAAGAACCTGGATATTGTCGTGCTGTACGAATGAATCAAAATCGGAACTCCCCTTTCCTCCCACTCCAATATGAGCCGTACAGATCCTGCCGTTCGGCGAGTTCGCCCGAAGTCCCGATGGTAGAATCAAAAAAGCACCAGCGGAAGCCGCTGATTTGATCAGGTCACGACGTTTCAATGATTTTCCATTCGCACGAGTCGTAGTCATGCGAGCACCCTAGACTATCGCTCATTCGATGTCAGCCTCCCTGATCGCGAACAACCAGCTGTATCATCTCGGAACATGAGCTAATGGAAGTTCATCATGTTCTTATCCAGCCCGGTTCAACTTGGAAGTTTCCGGATGCGAAGAGCCCTTGCATCTCCACCATTCCCACCGAACGTGCCCCATTCTTATGGAACGTCGCGTTGTCATCACAGGTCTGGGAGTCGTTACCTCCCTCGGTTGGGACCTGGAGAATTTCTGGACCCGGATCAAAAACGGCGAAAGTGGCATCCATCGAATCCAATCGGTTAATGATCCGAGATTGAAATGCCAAATCGGGGCGGAAGTGAAAGACTTCGATCCGTTCCCGTTCTTTGAAAACAAGAGGGACGCCAAACGCGCGGAACGATTCATTACTTTCTCCGTTGCTGCTTCAAAAATCGCCGGAGCACAGTCTGGAATCGACTTTTCCAAATCAGACCCGAACCGCGCCGGGGCTTTTCTCGGAACCGGGATCGGCGGCCTTCGCACCGTCGAAGACGCTGCTGAAACTTATATCGAAAGTGGCCCCGACAAACTCTCTCCCTTTGGCATTCCCATGATGATCGGAAATGCTGCCGGCGGCATTCTCGCGATGGACTACGGCATCACCGGTCCTAACTATTGTGTCACCTCTGCCTGTGCCACCGGCACCCATGCAGCAGGCGAAGCCTGGAAAACGATCAAGTTTGGCGATGCCGATGTCATGTTTGCGGGTGGCGGAGAGTGCACCATGACACCGCTCACTATTGGAGGATTCGTCAGGATGCGCGCGCTCAGCACTCGAAACGATGAGCCTGAGAAGGCATCCCGCCCGTTTGATGCAGATCGCGACGGATTTGTCATGGGAGAAGGCGCCGGTGTCGTCGTTCTCGAAGAACTGGAACACGCTCGCAAACGAGGCGCAGACATCATCTGCGAAATAACCGGATACGGATCATCCGCCGATGCCTTCCACCCGACCTTGCCTCACCCCGACGGACGCGGTGCTCGTCAGTGCATGGAGCGGGCTCTCGCCCATGCCGGACTCAATGCAGAGCAAATTCAATACATCAACGCCCACGGCACTTCGACTCCGCCCGGGGATATTGCAGAGACCAAAGCGATCAAAGCAGCCTTCGGTGAGCACGCAGAGAACGGGCTCATGGTCAGTTCGACAAAATCGATGACTGGACATTTGCTCGGAGCTGCCGGCGGTGTCGAACTGGCGATTTCAGCATTGGCCTTGAGGGATCAGGTGGTTCCTCCAACTATCAATCTCGACACTCCGGACCCCGAGTGCGACCTCGATTATGTTCCCCACACCTCGCGCGAAGCCAAACTGAATTCGGCGATCAGCAATTCCTTTGGATTCGGTGGAACCAACGCTTCAATCGTCGTGTCGCAGTTCAACGGATAACGCTCCTCCCGGAACGAACAGGGTCAGGTAGCCAGGCCAATCCTGTTAATAGTGAAGACGGGATTGCCTTTTTGTCAGAGTTTCCTCCACAATGGGCTGGTCATCTAAATGATGATCGACAGCATGAAGGCAGCCTTCTCACGAACCAACCTCGTTCTGATTCTCGCCGCAGTTTTCTCCCTGCTACCGACAACGTCGCCTGCACAAACTGACCCGCAAAAACCGAAGTCCCCGGAGGCTGGTTCTGAAACTGAAAAGAAGAAACCCTTTCCCGGAAGGAAGGTGCGCCGGATCCAGGCCATCACCTTCGCCGAAAGTCCGGGTCGCTTCTACCTGCCGGTTGATGAAGCAGCCAAGCTCCTTGGTTGGTCCGTCCAACACAACGAAACCAAAGCAACGGTCACTCTCGACGATCAAGTTATCCCCTACAGCGAGCTACGCCGTTTCGTTGAGGGCGAGTATCTCATTCACATGACCTACCTGATCAAATCGGGTGCTGTGATCGAAAAGTCAGAAGACAAAAGCAAGGTGCTGGTCACCTGGGGAGAGAAGGAATTCCTTCTCATCGATGCTCCGCAAAGGACCGAAATCGACCTCACCACCCAGCGCCTCCGAAGCTGGCAGGGAAAGCGCCTCGTTCTCGACTGCCACATCAGCAGCGGAAGATACGGCACCCCGGTGGGAGAATATCAGGCTGGCCCCTACAAGGCCCGTCAGCACTATTCCAAGCTCTTCAACCGGGCCTCTATGCCCTACAGTGTACAGTATGACGGCCACTACTTCATCCACGGGTTCAAAACCGTGCCTGACTATCCCGCATCCAAAGGCTGCATTCGCATGCACCTCGACCAGGGAAATCCGGCAAAGTTCTTCTACGAATGGGTCAAGGTCGGCACTCCGGTCAAAGTCTACCGTAGCGAAGCCAAAGAGGAATGACCTCATGGGCGGACTGATTCGCGGACTTCCCGTCACATCGTCCACGCCCTATTCTCCGAACTTCAGTTCAATATGAGCCCACGCCTTTCACTCCCGGTTCTCTCCTTGCTTGCTTCCCTGTTTTGCCTACCTGCAGGGGCGGAAGAACTCTCGATCCACCACCCCAACATCGATGAGGTCACCCTGTTAGCCGGAACACCTGACATTGTCACTCCAACCGGTATTGCCGTGGCTCCGGACGGCCGGGTCTTCGTTCAGGAAAATCACACCCATCAACGCCCGGAAGACTACGTTGGCCCGGAAAAGGATCGCATCTACATCTTCGAAGATACCGACAGCGATGGAGTCCACGACAAACGCACCATTTTTCACGAAGGACTCGAGACCAGCACCGACCTGCTTTTTGACAAAGATGGTCACCTCTACGCGACGACACGCTGGGACGTCTTTCGTTTTCCCAATGCCGCCAGGCTCGATGTCGCTGAAGGTGAACCCGAACTCATTGTTCACTGCGACACGGAGTGCAACTATCCCCATGACGGCGTCTCCGGCCTCGCCATCAATCCTCACGACCCGGAGTGGCTCTACTTCGGTTTCGGCGAGAACCTCAATCATGACTTTACCTTCGTCGGTTCGGATGGGACACGAATCACGGGAGGCGGTGAAGGCGGCTCCTCCTACCGCTGCCGACTCGACGGTTCCGGTCTCGAGCAACTCTCGATCGGACACTGGAACCTGTTCGGAATGACTTTCGACCTCGCCGGCAACCTATTCGCGACCGACAACGACCCCAGTAACAGCCCGCCCAACCGCCTGCTTCACATCGTCAACGGCGGTCACTACGGTTTCGAAATGCGCTACGGCCGCTCCGGGCGCCACCCGCTCCAGACCTGGATCGGGGAATTCCCGGGCACACTGGGGATGGTTTCATCGATCGGGGAAGGCGCCTGTGGCGTCATTCCCATTGCCCCCGGCGAACTGCTCGTCGCGTCATGGGCCGACAACCGGGTCTATCGTCACGTTCTCGAGCCAAAGGGCCGCAGCTTCACCGCCTCGCGCCATCTCTTCATTTCAGGCTCAAATGAGTTCCGTCCCGTCCATTTCAGCTACAACGCAGACGGCAGCGAGCTCTACTTTACCGACTGGGTTCAGCGCAACTACCCCGTCCACGGCAAAGGCGCTGTCTGGCGGGTCAAGTTCAAGAAGCCAATCAACCTTACCCTGACTGAGCCACAATCCGCCATTGAGATGGGGCCCGAGGAAGCGTTCAGCGCTCTCGGAGATCCGGATCCTTACGTGCGGACCGAGGCTGTTCGCATCGTATCAAAAAATCCCAGCCAGGACTGGAAGTCTATCGAAGATCCCCTGGCGAGAGCCCACTTTGCGGTCGCCCTGCAACGCTCCGGTCTCGAATCGGCACGCAGTCACATTCCCTCACTGCTTCAAGATCCGGCCGAAGAAGTTTGTTTCGTCGCTGTTAAGTGGATAGCGGACGAAAAACTGGCGGAATTCCGAACCCAACTTCTCGAGCAAACTCATCGACGCTACCTGACTCAGCCGCTGCTCTTTGCCATTCTCGCTTCCGAGCAGATCCTCGATGGGGCCAAGCCCTCCGATCGCCCCACTCCCGGACAGCTGAGTACCATCCTTAACGATAGATCGCGTGATCCCCAGGTCCGGGCGCTTGCACTCAGCATGTCTCCGCCAGACGGCTTCTCCACGGAACGCCTCGCGCAGTTAGCCTCCGGTGGCCCCCGCGTGCTGCAACTCGAAGCCCTCCGCAACCTCCAGGCATCTCAGTCTCCTGACCGGGTCGGAGTGCTGACGACTCTGGCGCTCGACCGCGAGCAACCTTCCCAGATTCGTGCGGAAGCCGTCCTCGGGCTGGCTCACATCGCTGAAGATCACGGCCCGCTTCTCACCGACCTTAGCTCCGACAGCGACCCCGCTGTCGCCTCTGAAGCCCAACGCGCCCTCGCCGCTGCCGGGTTGCAGGCACGGGAGCTTGCCGAGAAACCGAACTCCTTCGACGCCGGCGAGTGGGCCACCATGCTCGATTCCCTGCCAGGAAAACCGGACACCGAAGCCGGCCGCCGCATCTATTTCCACCCCCGCCTTGCCACCTGCGCCAGCTGCCACCAGATGGACGGAAGAGGCGTCCAGGTCGGTCCTGACCTGACCACCATTCATCAACAGGCCGGCGTCAGCCGTGAATGGCTTCTAACCCACATTCTAAATCCCAACGAAATCATCGCCCCGCAGTATCTCCCCTGGCAGGTCACCAGGACCGACGGCACTTCCTCCATGGGATTCGTGCTTCGCAAGGGAGGGAAGCGTGAGACTTACCTCGGAATCGACGGGAAAGAGTTCTCCGTCGAGAAACCCGAAATTGTCAGCAGCACCGAGTTGGATATTTCCCTGATGCCGCCCGGCCTGCTCTCTCCTCTCCAGCCCGAAGAGATTCGGGACCTGCTAGCCTACCTGCTCGAGGAACGCTAGCGGCTTTGGTCAAGCAACTCCACTTCCGTGAAATAGGCGCCTCCCGGCTGGCCAATGGATGAAAAACGGAACGCGGTGACCGCCTTCATAAATGGAAGATATCTTCCCGCGCATAACCGCATTGAATCCAACTTTTCTCTCAGCAATCCCACGTTGTGACCGCTGTTGGCGATCTCGCTCTAACTACTCGTAGACCCACTCAAGCCCTTTCAAGACCGCAAGGTTCTCTTCCTTTGACATATCGAGCATGACGCGCGCATCACCATCGTAAATCATGATCAAGATGGTGGCGATATTTTCCCAGTCAGGCAGGGTCCCCTCCTCGGCTTTGAAGTCATCCAGACCCAGTACAATTTCACTGTCCTCAACACCGGGAGTTGAGTTGGCTCCGTAGCTTTGACTCCGCTCATTGACACCGGTGATGAATTGATTTCGTCCTAATCGAACGCGATAGTTCAAGCCTTTCCTCGGCACTTCCACTCGCAGTCGAAGTTTGGCGGACGGTGGCGGAGTTTTGAACGCGGGGTCCCGAAACTTGTAGGAGACGATCCCTCCATTCTGTTTCAGCGCCCAGTCACGGAGACCGTTCTTTTCGAAGTTTTCCCACTGAGGCATATCTTCTGCCTCTTCATGCAATCGCTCTGTCTCCCACGAATCCGGAAGCAATGTCTGCAAACGTGAGGTGAGAGTGAACTGGTCTGTATTTCCACGAAAAGCGACTTCATCACCAGCAAGCCGATAGGCACAATTGGCGAAAACAAAGAGCGGTAATCCCTCACGAACTGGAATCGCGGCGTTCCAACCTGAGCCCGTTTGCTTTGTCTCAACTGAATTCCAGAAGCGGGCACGAGGATTGGGATCGTAGCTGTAGTAGATATCAACACTCTCCAGTTGATCCAGTTTCTCCGGGTTCACAGAGAAGACCGCTTCACCGTTGCCGTAGCGCTTCAATTCAGAAGGAGGTGTCGCTGGAAGTGCTTCACCCTTCTCACTCAAATAGCAATCGAACCACTTATTGATCAGGATCCACTGCTCAGGCCCCAGGTCATGGTTGTCGTGAATCTTCTGGCTGGTTCGCCAGTTTTCATGCGGAAGCACATCCATACAGGGAAAGGTGCGATCATAAATTCCATGAAAGTCGTTACTCGAGCTCAACACCAGAACCGGACATTGCACATGAGGATAATAGGATTGCGACTCCATCGTCGCCGCGAACATCTCAGCATGTTCTGGATATTGTCTCGCGTTTGATGAACCCGGAATCCCCGGAAAATCTTGAGTGATAAATCCTGTTCCCCCAACCATCGGAATTACCGCCTTGAGACGCTCATCGATCGCTGCGTAGGACGTGATGTTACCTCCCATGGAGAAACCAGTGAAACCAATCTGATCAGCATTCACCTCCTCCTGCTGCTCGAGAAAAGTGATAGCCCTGCGCCCGGCATAAGCCAGCAGGAACCAGTTCCCGTTTCGCGGGCTCAATACTGGATCAATGGTGTATTCGTCAGGAAAGAAGTTCAGCTTCACATTCGGCCTGAGAGCTCCCGGATAAAACTGCGGTCCCTGGCTTGGGTCAACTTTTCCCCAATCGGTATTAGGTTCGATGCCTTCGATAATCTCGCGTCCGCCCCAGTTGATATCGACCATGGCAAAGCCCTGCTTCGCGAAGTAGAGTCCGCGTTCCAACTCCGCCCTCTGACCACCTCCGTGGCTCCAGACAAATGCGGGGAGATTTTCTCCACCTTCCGGAAAGGTATATAAGGCCGCGATTCGTGATTTCGCCCCCTTGAAGGTTCCCACATCAAAAATCACGTAACGACAGACAACGCCGTCTTCGACCCATTCTTTTACCAACTCGGTTTCCAGTGGATCCCTTCGAAAGTCGATACCATCCCAAAGTGCTGAAACATTCCCGGGAACCTCGCCCTCAGCGTACGGGATCAGCGAATCTTCCGTAGACGCCGCTAAGGGAAACAATAAGGAAAGGACTATCAAGGAAAGGCTTCTTCTCATGACTGGCTATCAGGTTCAGCAAAATCCTACACGCACGACAGAGCCGATCAGAACCCTGATCATGGGAACTTGTATCCAATCTAGCCTCTTTGTACAGTTCTCCCGCTCGCAAATTTCTCTCAGAAAAACCGGCAGAACATCGGTTTCCACTGAATAGGAGAATACCTGGCATCCAACTTTCGCTACATCCGCTACGAAGACGGTTCGGAGGAATTCTACGATCAACTGAAGGATCCCGATGAATTCACCAACCTGGCCAACAACCCGGAATACGGTTCTCTCAAATCCTCACTCGCCGGCAGACTACCCGACAATCACGCCCGACCCGACCCCATCGAAGACTGGCGCCGAAAACGTGAATTCGAAAAGACCCGCAAATGATCGCCATCGCGTCATTGCCATCCGGCAGGCATCCGCGTTAACTGCTTGTCCATATGAAATTTGCCTCCGTTCTCTTTCTCGTTGCCCTCGTCGCGTCATCGTTCGCTCGTGCCGACGACGGATTCATCTCGCTCTTTAACGGCAAAGACCTGAGCGGTTGGGAAGGCGCCCCCGGACTCTGGAAAGTCGAGGACGGTATTGTCATCGGCACCTGCGAAGGACCCGATCATTTTGAGCACAACACCTTCCTCATCTGGACCGGTGGAACCGTGCGCGACTTCGAACTTGTCGCCACCGTTAAGATGGTGGGTGACAACAACTCCGGTATCCAGTATCGCAGTAAGAAAATTCCCGAGTTTGGCCCATTCGCCATTTCCGGCTACCAGTGCGATGTGCACCCGGCCCTCGAACACACTGGAATGACCTACGAGGAAAAAGGGCGCGGTATCTTCGGCCTCAACGGAAAAGATGTCGCACTCGACAACGAGGCCAACCGCTGGCTGCTATCCGAACATGAACCTGTCGAAGTCGACTTAAGCGAATGGACTGAATTTCGCATCCTCGTTCGCGGTAATCATCACATTCACCAGGTCAACGGAAAGACCTCGTCAGAGTTGATCGACTACGACGAGGACGGCCGCACCCTCGAAGGGCTCATTGCGATCCAACTTCACCGGGGCAACGCCAACCAGGTTTTGATCAAGGAAATGAAGCTCAAGCATCTCGACCCCATCGATCCCAAGCCCTTTGGTCCCAAAGCCCTGGAGGGTGCCACCCGGATTGAAAAGCCCCGGACGACCCGGCCCGAGGGCACAGGCCCAGCCAGCAAACGCCAAGCAAAGCAATGATCAAGGCCTCAAAAACCCTCTCCCTTGCCGTTTCCGCACTGCTCCTGCTCGCCAACGGGCTCAGCTCGGACAGACCTAACATAGTCTTAATCTACGCTGATGACCTTGGTTATGGTGACGTCGGTTGCTACAACCCGGATTCCAAGGTGCCTACTCCGCACCTCGACAGGTTTGCTGCAGAGGGAATGCGCTTCACCGACGCCCACAGCCCGTCAACTGTCTGCACGCCGTCACGCTACAGTGTCATGACGGGACGCATGGCCTTTCGCCTCAACTACGCCGGTGTCTTCACTGGAGTTGAAGGCCCCTGTCTCATTACCAGCGACCGACTCACCCTGCCCGAAATGCTGCAGGACAAAGGCTACCGCACCGCCCTGTTTGGCAAGTGGCATATCGGCATGACCTTTCTCGACCGCGACGGCAAACCCGTTTACGAAACCAGCGATGCCCGGGGTGTCGAACTGGTCAAACATGCCGACCTCACTCGCCCCATTGCCGACGGTCCACTCGACCACGGTTTTGACGAGTTCTTCGGCACCGTCTGCTGCCCCACCACTGACTGGCTCTACGCCTACATCGATGGTGACAACATCCCGGTACGTCCAACTACCCTGCGCGATCGCTCCAAGCTGCCCGATCATCCCTATTCCAAGGACTGCCGCGAAGGCCTGCTCGCGCCCGATTTTGACCTCGAAGAAGTCGACCTGGTTTTTCTCGAGAAGAGCCAGGCCTTTCTCAAAGATCACGTCGCCAATAATCCGGACCAACCCTTCTTCCTTTTCCACTCCGCCCAGGCCGTTCACCTCCCCTCTTTTCCCGGTGACGCCTTCAAGGGCAAAACCGACGCGGGCCCTCATGGTGATTTCATCTTTGAATTCGATTACATCGTTGGCGAACTCATGAAAACGCTCAAGGATCTCGGCATCGACGAGAACACTCTCGTGATCATCAGCAGCGATAACGGCCCCGAGGTTCCGACCATCGAGGCAATGCGCCGTGACCACGATCACGACGGCGCCCGTCCCTGGCGCGGCGTCAAACGCGACCAGTGGGAGGGCGGCCACCGCGTTCCTTTCCTGGTTCGCTGGCCTGGTAAAGTCAAAGCCGGCGCTGTCCAGGACGAGACCATCTGCCAGACTGACCTCATGGCCACCTTCGCTTCGATAGTAGGAGCGCAACTTCCGGAAGATGCCGCCGAAGACAGCTTCGACTTTCTCCCCGTTTTCCTCGGCACCCCGACTCTTGCGCCGATTCGCCCCTACACGCTCCACCAAACCATTCGTCTCGATCTTGCCATTCGACGTGGCCCCTGGAAATTTCTCGACCACAAGGGCTCCGGTGGAAATAACTACGATCGCGCCGGACTCAATGAATATGCCCTTCCGGATACCGCCCCCGACGCTCCGGGACAACTTTACCACCTGGGGAAGGATCCCGGCGAAACGACAAACCTGTATCACGAGCACCCCGAAGTTGTCGAAGAACTCAAAGCCCTCCTCGAAGAGAGCAAGGCTTCAGGTCGGAGCCGTCCGTGAAGTCGAGCGAACAGGGTCAGGTGAGTGATCTAACCCTGTTGAAATCCCGAATGCGTAGTCCCTTCATCCCCTGATAGAGGGATGAGCGGCGACGTGCATTCCCCGGTCGGATGTGATTGTATAATCTGGTGAACTTCTATGCCACAACGGCGCTGACTGCGGCACTCATACTCATCACGCCCTCAGCCTCTGATGCGGGGGATGCTCCGACCCCGATTGCCGAGTGGACCTTCGACTCTGGAAAAGCGCCTCAAAACTGGACTGGATCCGGCGGCAAATTCGACGAACCCGGCCCGCAGCCACCGCTCTACACCAACCAGGCAAAGGACAACCTGGCCGTTCAGTTCTCTGGAAAGAACGGACACATTGTCATCCGCGATCAGGAGAATGGAGGACCCACCAACCTGAAGTTCAAAGACGGCGAGACACTTGCCGTCGAAGCCTGGATTCAAATCGATTTCCTGGGCAAGGATCACATGGCCTATTTGATAGGCAAAGGACGTCATGCCAGGGACAAGAAGACGCTCGGCGACGAGAATCAAAACTACGCTATCCGCGTCAAGGGAACCGGTAATGGAGCCAGGCTAGGCCTCCTCTTCAGCAGCGAAGATCCTGAAACGGGTAATCGGGAATGGCACCGCTGGTGGAGCAACAACCTCATCAACGTGTCGGGCTGGCATCACGTTTCGCTGGCTTTCACTTTCGGAAAAGGAGACAGCCTGTTCGCCACGATCGATGGCAAGCCAACCAAGGGAACCTGGGATTTAGGAGGCAAAACCAATCTCCCGCCCGTGACGGACCATGCCGATCTCATCATCGGCACAGGATACAACCAGGGAAAGGCCGAATCCTTCAACGGCAAGATAGCCCATCTGGCGATCTATCGGGAGCAACTCCCGAAAAACCTGCTCGCAACTCGCTACCAGTTTGAACCTCCGCCTCCCCCCGTCACTCGTGAGATGCTGAAGCCCGGAAACGTACTCGTTCAAATCAGCGAAGAGGACGTTCCTGTCGCGAATGCCTGGCCGGATTTCCCCAAGGTCACCGAAAGCTGGGAGGAAACTCACTTCGGCTTCAACGAGTGGCCGCAGAAATACATCAGCACCGGCGTTCGGGCTGATCGCGCCAACCCCAGCCATTTTCGCGCTTCTGCGCTCATCACGATCCCGAAGGGTACCCATCGCCTGCTCCTCCGCGGACGAGGGGCCACGCGCCTCTATGTCGATGAGGAAAAAGTGTTGGAAAATCCATTCCCTCCCGCCACCTCGGACGGGCACAATAAGATCTCGGCCCAGGACGACTACCTCGACCTCGGACCTGATTTTCGCTTCGCCCCTCCCGGCAATCGTGAGAACTGGACCGAGTTCACCAGCGAAGGTGGAGAACATCTCGTCATTCTCGAATCCATGATCGGCGGTCTCGTCGGCAAAAATCCCCGTCGTCCCGAATTCGGCGAAACGGTCGCCGCCATTTCCTATGAAGGCACCGACACCTGGGAACTCCTTTCCCCCGGCAACGACCACCACGCCTACACCGACCAGGGCTGGGCCAACTATCAAGACTACCGTGACGCCTGGCTCACCGACTATGACGCCAAGGCTCGCGAATCGCGGCGACAAGCGAACGCCTCCTACTGGAACAGACGTCGCGAAGCGGCGAAGCAATGGATCGCTTCCACCGAAGAAGTCGCAGTCCCTGAACTTCCTCAAGGTCTTCCCGCCACGAACGCGATCGATCACTTCATCGGCGCCCGCATCGCTGAAGTTGAGAAGGAACAACAGCTCTCTGCTGGAGGCCGTGTCGACTACTTCGAACACATTCAGCCCCTCCTCGAATCCCGCTGCTACGACTGCCACCAGGGCGGCAAGGTCAAAGGAGACCTCCGACTCGATCAGCATATCGCGGCTCTCGAGGGAGGCAAATACGATGGGCCGGGCATCACCCCGGGCGATCCTGACAAAAGCTCTATTATTTTTCGCATCGGGGAAGATGCCGGCGACGATATCATGCCACCGAAAGGCGATCCCCTGTCGAAGGATGAGATTGCCTCTTTGACCCAATGGATCGAAGAGGGCGCCCACTGGCCGCAGTTCAATGTCCCTTCCTTTGAACCCACTTCGCTCACCGATGACCTCACCTTCCTGCGAAGGCTTTTTCTTGATACGGTAGGCGTGCCGCCAACCGAGAAAGAAATCGAGCGCTTCCTCGCCACCGACGCAAAAACCCGACGCGCCGAAGCCATCGATCACCAGCTCGACGACCCCCGCTGGGCCGATCATTGGATGGGTTACTGGCAGGATGTTCTCGCGGAAAACCCCAACATCATCAATCCCACGCTCAACAACACCGGGCCGTTCCGCTGGTGGATCTACGAGTCTCTCATCGACAACAAGCCCGTCGACCTTTTCGTCACTGAATTGCTCCGCATGGAAGGCAGCGAACGCTTCGGCGGCCCGGCCGGATTCGAAATTGCTTCGAACAACGACGTTCCCATGGCTGCCAAAGGCATCATCGTCGGCTCGGCCTTTCTCGGTGTGCAACTCAAGTGCGCTCGCTGCCACGACGCGCCTGCCCATGAGTGGCGCCAGCAGGATCTTTTCGAACTGGCTGCCATGCTCAAGGAGGAACCCATCAAGGTCCCCGCCACCAGTAGCGTCCCGATGGATCGCTTTCACGAAACCGGGCGCAAACCGCTCATCGATGTCACACTTGAGCCCGGAGCTGAGGTGGCCCCGGCCTGGCCTTTCGCCAAATTCTGCGACGAAGAAGTGGCCCGCTCTCTCGCGGCCGACCCCGACGACCCCCGCGACCGGCTTGCCGCAACCATCACCGCTCCGCACAACGAACGTTTCGCCCGGGTGATTGCTAACCGCGTCTGGCAGCGGCTCATGGGGCGCGGCATTATTGAAACCGTCGACGACTGGGAGAAGTCTTCTCCATCTCACCCCGATCTGCTTGCCTGGCTCGGGCGGGAACTGGTCAAACACGACTACGACCTCAAGCACCTCGCCCGGCTCATTCTCAATTCGCACGCTTACCAGCGCGCCGTCGACCCTGACCTTACCGAAGCGAGTCCGCTTTACATCGCTCAAGCACCCCGTCGACTCAGTGCCGAGCAAATTGTCGACTCTCTCTTCTCCGCCACCGGTAAACCGTTCCGTGTCGAGGAAGTCAGCCTCGACGTCGACGGCATTCGCCCGCTGCGACAATCGATTACCCTCGGTCATCCCCGTCGCGCCTGGATGCTCGCTTCCACTTCCAACGAGCGCGACCGTCCCAGCCTGTCCCTGCCGCGGGTCCAGGCAGTGGCCAGCATCATGGAAACCTTCGGCTGGCGTGGCGCCCGACAAGATCCCGTCAGCATTCGCGACACCGAAGCCAACGTTTTGCAGCCGGCCATCCTTGCGAACGGAACCATGGGAACATGGCTGACCCGGCTCAGCGATGATCATGGCGTCACCGCCCTCGCCGGGGAGGACCAAGCTGTCGAAATCTTTGTCGAACGGCTCTACCTCCGCCTCCTGACACGCCCACCAACCGAAGAAGAACTGAACCGCTACGTCGCTTACCTCTCGAAAGGATACGAGACCCGCGTTGTCGCCCCTGAAGATCGTGTGTCTCCGTCTCCTTCACCCCGCGAACCACGGCGCTACGTTTCCTGGTCCAACCACCTCGACAGTTCCGCCAACGTGCTCGCCCAGCAATACGAAGCCGAGGCTCGCCGCGGAGATCCGGCCACCCAAGCTCTTGAATCCGACTGGCGCCTCCGTCTCGAAGACGTTCTCTGGGCATTGCTCAACGCACCTGAATGGATTTACACCCCTTGAAGTTTTGGTATTCTTTCTTTTAACTCGCGCTCTATGAAAACGCCCCACCACCGTTCGTCCCGCCGCGACTTTCTCAAGACCACGGCCCTGGGAGGCACCGCTCTCGCTACCTCTGACGGGGTCGCCTCAGAACTAATCGCCAGCGCTGCCGCAACAAACCCTGCACTCGGCAAAGCGGAACACTGCATCTTCATCTGGCTCGGTGGCGGCATGGCCCAAATCGACACTTTCGACCCCAAGCGCAAGGGTGACTCCAGCGCTTCGCCGAAGAAGTCAGGCTCGGAATACGACTCCATTGATACCGCCACTCCCGGCGTCAAATTCTGTGAACATCTACCCCGACTCGGAGCCCTGACTGATCATCTCACCGCAGTACGAACGATCAATCACCACGTCATCGACGAACACGCTTTTGCCACCAACCTGGTTCACACCGGTCGGATGATCAGTGGCAGCATCACCTATCCTTCGATCGGCTCGATCGTCGCCCACGCGCGCGGTGCCGCAAATCCATCTGTCCCCGCCTACATGCTGATCGGCTATCCCAACGTGAGCCGCGGCCCCGGTTTCCTCGGAGCGAAAGACAGCTTCGTTTACCTGACCGACACCGAAAGCGGCCCTGCCGGCTTCTCCCGGCCCGATGATGTTTCCTCTTCCCGTGCCGAAAAGCGCCAGGCCCTGCTCGACCCGCTCATGGACCGCGCTCCGGAAGACTCCCTCGTCGCCAGCTATCGCGATGCCCAGCGCGAAGCACTTCGCCTGGCGGGACCGGAATTCATGCGTCACTTCGATCTTTCCGACGAATCTCCGGAACTGCGCAGTCTCTACGGCAACGAATTCGGCCAGCGCTGCCTGCTTTCGCGACGCCTCGTCCAGGCCGGAGTGAGATTTATCGAAGTATCCCATAATCTCAATTTCATGAACGGGACCGGCTGGGACACCCACAAGGGCGGCCAGAAAAATCAGCATCTTCTCATCGAGGAGCTCGACATCGCCATGTCAGCACTCATCACGGATCTTCGCTCCAAGGGGCTGCTCGACAAAACGCTCATTGCCATTGGAACCGAGTTCGGTCGACCCGCCTCCTACGATGGCGAGGGCGGCCGCGGCCACCAGGGATCCTGCTTCAGTCTCGTTCTCGCCGGGGGCGGCCTCAACCACTGCGGCGCCTACGGGGTTACCGACGATCTCAGCAAAGAAATTCTCGCGAATCCGGTCAGCATTCCGGACTTTCACGCGACCATCCACGCCACCCTCGGGATCGACCCCGCCATGGAGCTTCACGACGGATCCCGCCCCGTACCCATCACGAACGGAGGAACCCCCATCAGCTCGCTGATCGCCTAAGTCCCCGGTTACCAGCGACCGGACTCTTTTCCCGTCACTTTTTAGAAAAAGCTGTCAGGTTCCGACGCTTTTCAGGAACAAATGTGTTAAAGGGCCGTTCTTAGAACACCTTCCAATTGACGACGAATTTCCGAGGACTTCCTCCTTAGAAAAGAGTTTTCAAACGCATTAGATTCAGGGAGCGCTGCCTGCGTGGTGGCTCGCAGCCTCCGGATGGAGACTCACCTGCGTGGTGGCTGGTGATCTCCGAATTTGCCCGGGAGTGGTTTTCCGCTCCCGGGCTTTTTTTGCACGCTGCTAGATTTGACACAGCCGTCAGCTGTCCACCCCCCTATTTATGACCCCCTAAGTTAAGGGGATTGTATGAATGATAGGATTACCTTAGTATTAATGACGTTTCCGCAAATTTCATGTTGAACTGTTGTTGCAAGCGGGTTGAGAAGTTTCCCTTTTGGGAAGGCTATTCCCGTCGACAGATCTCTTGAAAACCAGACCCGCGTGAGGTCGCAGTCTCGTGGTGGCGCTGCGACCTCACCGGCTTGGTTTTCGGCACAACCAATTTGGCGCTCCACAGGGCATGGAATTCTCATGCCTCCTGCCCGCTGATTCTGCCTTACGTATTGAGGAAAAATTTGGTAAGGCCTTACCCACGAATCAGTTCTAGAATTCGGTCTACCAATGAAGTTTTTTGCTGCTGTTGCTACTTTTTCACTCAGTGTTCTCTGCTCACTGAACGCATCTGAGCGCCCAAATATCCTGTTTATCCTGGCGGATGACCTTGGCTGGGCCGACACCACCCTCTATGGCCACACTGAGCTCTTCGAAACTCCCAACTTGGAGCGACTTGCCAGTCGAGGAATGCTCCTGACGCGACATTACACATCCAGTCCCCTCTGCTCACCCACTCGCTCTGCCGTCCTCACCGGGCTGCATCCCGCACGAACCGGCTTTACCACACCAGGAGGCCACACCCCAACGGTTGTGTTACAAGCCGTCGCAGCGGAGTCCGGCAAAGCCGATCAGAAACTGACGCGGCTCCAACCGGTCACAAGACTGAACACCACTTACGAAACAATCTCTCGACGCCTCAAAACTGAAGGCTACGCAACAGCACATTTCGGCAAATGGCATCTTGGCACGGAACCCTATTCACCACTCGAGCACGGATTTGATATTGATATACCTCACCACCCAGGACCCGGGCCAGCCGGCAGCTACGTGGCTCCATGGAAATTCAAACACATCAAGGAGGCTTATCCCGGCGAACACATCGAAGACCGGATGGGTGATGAAATTGTCGCCTATCTCGAAAAGAAGCGAGACCAGCCGTTTTTCATCAACTACTGGCAATTCTCCGTTCACGGACCTTTTGATGCCAAGGAGTCATACATCGAGGACTACCGATCCAAAATCGATCCCAACAGTTCTCAAAACAGCCCCACCTACGCAGCGATGGTGAAGTCTCTCGACGACAATATCGGCAAGGTGTTAGAAGCTCTGGATCGCCTCGACCTCGCTAAAAATACCATCATCATTTTTTCATCCGACAACGGAGGCAACATGTACAGCGATGTCGACGGCACCTACCCAACCTCAAACGCTCCCCTTCGGGGAGCAAAGGGGCTAACTGGGACGGCGGAACAAGGGTGCCAGGTATTGTTGTCTGGCCAGGGCAGATCGAAGCCGGGTCGACCAGCGACGAATTTGTTACGAGCACCGATTTCTTCCCCACTCTATTGGAGATGCTGAATTTAAAGCCTTCTCCAAACCAGATATTCGACGGCGAAAGTGCTCTACCGATCTTCAAAGGCGAGAGCATCGGCAACCGCCCTATCTTCACTTTCTTTCCTCATTCCACCGGAGTTCCTGACACCCTCCCTCCAAGCGCTGCGATCTACGAGGAGGATTGGAAACTATTTCGCTTCTTTCATGATGGGCCGGGAGGAGATCATCGCCATGTGCTCTACAATCTTGCCGACGATATTGGCGAAACCACTGACATCGCCTCCGATCACCCCGAGCGGGTTGAGCAAATGATAGCCACGCTTGATACATTCCTTGAGAATACCGGAGCGGTTCTGCCGAACTACAATCCGAACTATGTCCCCAGCAATCCCATATTGAATGAGCTCGGACTCGTTCCAGGAAAGAATGCCATCCTGTCTATCGAGGATGGCAAGCTCGTGGTTGAGGCAACCGACACCCAGGCAAACTTCGAACTGGAAACATCAGCGGATCCTGGAAGCCTCAGTCTGAGCGTTCACTTTACCTCGACCGCCAAGGGTCGCATTGACTTGAGATGGGCTGAACAAGACGTCAAACCGGAATACTTCAAGAGCCGACTCACTCGCTCCGACAACTACCCGGAAAGCCAGGAGACCATGGTCGAGCTACCCTTCGAGGCTGGCGCAACCGTGACCTCCTTTCGAATCGACTTCATGCAACCAGCTGGCACCATTCAGATAGAAAAGATCGAGCTTAAACGCAACGGCGCAGCGGAAAAGACCTGGGTGTTCAATGACTGAATTCCCACTTTCATTCTTAACTGCATTTGCCCAACCGGTTTCATGAAACTCCCTATAACACTGCTCACTCTAGCGGCCCTCGCCTCTCACTCACTGGCGCAGGAAGAGCCTCTCGCCCCAATTTTCAATGGCAAGAACCTTGATGGCTGGAAGACAGGGGAGGCTCTCGTTGCTTCCCACTGGCTGGTGTCAGACGGACAGATTATCGGAGACAATCCGGATAAGAAGGGCTCCGTGCTCTGGACCGAAGCCAACTACAAGAACTATGAGCTAACCCTCCATTTTCAGACAGACTCTCCCGACTATGACTCCGGAGTCTTCGTCCGCGGACCTAGCCACCAGGTTCAGGTCGGCGTTTCCCGATCGCTGAAGATCGACCTCACCGGCTGCATATACTGCCCCAAAGACCTTCAAGGAAAATACCCGATTCAATCCGACAAGGTCAAAACTGCGCACAAGCTCGGCGAATGGAACACACTCAAAATCCGCGTGATGAACAACCGTATCGTCACCCATCTCAACGGCGAACTCATTAACGACTACATGACTGCGGCCATGCCGAAAGAAGGCCCTATCGGTCTGCAGGTCCACGCCGGGGTTCACCAGAAGATGCGCTTCAAGAACTTCGACATCCAGCCGACCAGCTATGACGAACCCACGGTCGTCGAACCGCAGTACGACGGAATTCCAGTTCCCGCCCCCGGCGGAGCGACTGTTCTCTTCGATGGCAAGGACCTCAGCCTATGGAAAGGCACGCCTCGCAAAGGGGTTGAAAACCCCACTGGAGAAGTTCGCTGGAAGATTGAAAACGGCTACATGCAGGTCACTCCCCGCCAGGGAGGCATTGCTCTCAAGGAACCTCTGCTCACCAGTGGACATCTCCATATCGAGTGGGCCACACCTGCAGAGGTTGTCGGCCAGGGCCAGGGACGCGGAAACAGTGGTGTCTTTATTCAGGGCTTTCCCGAAGTACAGGTCCTCGATTCCTTCAACAACAAGACCTACCATGACGGTCAGGCCTCGGCTCTCTACAAACACGCCCCACCTCTCGTCAACGCCTCACGCGGCCCCGGCGAATGGCAGAAATATGATATCCATTTTTCCCGCGCCGAAGTCGAAAACGGCAAAGTCACCAAGCCAGCTTACCTGACCGTCTACCACAACGGCGTGCTGACTCAGGACAAGATTCCCTTCCTCAACAGAGCTCAGAACGGAGGCCTCAGTTTCCAGGATCACAACAACCCCGTCCGCTTCCGGAACATCTGGTTTGTGCCCGGGGAGTGATAATCAACTCCAATTCGCATGACGCCTTGTCGTGCAACCAGTTCGCCCCCGCCTCCTCAACTATTGGGAGAAAGCATGTTGAGCCGCTCCTTCAAGCAATTACCACGGGGGCCGCATATTGTCCCGATTCACTTGAAAACCAAAATCGGGAAAAGGAAAATCAAATAACAAGTGACTCCAATAGCCCCCAGCGTCGGCACATCAGCAACCCAAGTGGTAGTGATCGCACACGGTATCCCAGCCCCATGCAAAATTTGATTCCAGGAGAGGCGAGGACGAACACTCGGATCTGAAATCGATTCGGCTGTGTTCAAGGCCTGGTTCGGTAGGGTTTTTTCCATAACTGAGCGAGGTAGAAGCTAACTCTGCGATGCTATTGGTTACCGGGGTCAAATAGTTGTTATGCTTACGGTTAAACGGGCTTGCTGCAGAGTGAAATCTGGATTCAGGGGCTCTGCGGGGCCGTCATACCACCTAGACGACCCCGCAGATAACTACTTGTTTAATCAGGCGGGAACCAAAACCACCGAGACTGATTCCCACCTTCTTAATTGGTTTACAAGATAACTGAGCCATACTTGTATCCGGCCTTGGCTAAGGCGACAACCCCCCCAAGTGAGGAGGACTGTTGTCGTGAGGCTGACAGGTTAAAACCATCCCCCACGACGTTCCGCCTGGCGGCTGAGACCATTGACGGCGCCACGCCCATACTCTAACGGGATGAGCCCGGCACTCCTGCGTTTATGGAGCCGCTATAGTGCGTTTAAATCCCGAAGCCTTCGCAGCTCGCTGCGCAAGTGTCGTTCGGCCCGACCATAACTCGAAGTGAATTCAGGTAAAAACGATAGCTGGCCTTCCTTGTCGCCCTCCTCGAAAAGCCTTTCCAATTCAGCACAACTTTGCGCGAACTGATTCAGCCCGAATATCGTCGCGCTGCCCTTTAGAGAGTGAACGATACGGCGAAGCTTTTCCTCACCCGCTCCAACCTGGAATTGATCGATCTCCTTGATACGCTTCGGAACTTCGACAAGCCACGTATCTATCAAATTAGAAGCGGCCTCGGCGTCGAGATCTAGAACCAACTGGGCAATGGAATCATCCAGAGATTCCAGCTGCGTGTCTGAGGATGCTTCATCAGCGCGACCGCCTCGCTCACTATCGTCGATCGAGACAAGCGCCTTCAACAACTCTGCAATCCTGATCGGCTTCGCGATATAATCATCCATTCCGGCTGCCAGACACTTTTCGCGTTCTCCAGAAGCCACATTGGCTGTCATTGCGATAATGCGGACAGGCGGGCAGCTCCACGAAGCTTCCGATTCGATCCTTCTGATTTGTCTGGAAACCTCATACCCATCCATCTCCGGCATGTGGCAATCCAATAAGACACAGTCATAGTTACCAGTCCGAAAAGCCTCGACTGCAGCAACTCCATTATCCACGTGATCTCGAACCACCCCGAGCTTTTCGAGATACATAATCGCAACCTGGGCGTTGACCTCATCATCCTCCACAACCAGCGCACTGATCGACCCGCCATAGCTCTCCACCGAAGCACCAACCGCCTTCCCTGAGAATTGGCGCTCACCTATTTCTCCTTCTAAGGCACTTCTCAAATGAGTTCGACGCAAAGGTCTGAAAATGAGTGAATCGATCACATTGACACTGCCATTAGATGTATCCAGATCTGTGAGACCTCCGAGAAGAATCACGCCCGGACGCCTTTTTACTCCGGCCATATCCTCAAGTCGCTCCTGAACTCGAATGCCAAACAGAGAACTTGATATCAACAGGCAGTCCCAACCTGCCCCGCCCTTTGACAGTTCATGAAGAACCTCATCTTCACTGGCGACTACGACGGGGGCATTACTGAATCCGCCCAGAAGAGTGCCAGCAACCCGGCGCGAAGCTCCTATTTCATCAGCATAAAGAATGCGAAGTTTTTTGAATTCGTCGAAGAAGCCGTCGTACTTCTGGTTCTCTTCAATACCGACGGGCATCGTCAGGTAAAAAGTTGATCCCTGACCTACCGAACTCCGGACCGAAATACCGCCGCCCATCAATTCAGCGAGGCGCTGTGAAATAGCCAAGCCCAGTCCCACGCCTCCATGTCGCCTGGTGGTTGAGCTGTCAACCTGGGAGAATGGAAGGAAAAGACGTCGCTGTTCGTCATCGCCTATTCCGACTCCGGTGTCCTCTATGGCAACCTCAAGCATCCAATGATCATCATCAGCACCTTCACCCCGGTAAACGGCAAGATTCACCTCTCCCTCATCAGTGAACTTAATCGCGTTACCCAGCAGATTCAGTAGAATCTGTCTAAATCTTCCTGCGTCTCCCGGAATGCTCTCGGGTATGTCAGCACCAATCGCAACGGTCATTTCCAGCCCCTTTTTCCTGGCCGCTTGATAGAGCAAATCCACTACCCCATCAATGACTCCATCCAGCGAGAAAGCTTTATGCTCAATTTCCAGACCGCTTGCTTCGATTTTTGAAAATACAAGAATGTCGTCAATAATTGATATCAATGCCTCACCGCTCGACAGGATCGAACCCGTCATTTCGAGCTTTGCCCTGTCGTCTTCCCGGTCAAGAAGCATCGAGGCCATGCCAATAATTCCGCTCACTGGCGTCCGGATTTCATGGCTGATCGTCGCAAAGAATTCTGTCTTGATGCGGTTAGCTTCCTCCGCTTTCTCCTTGGCCAGCAAAACGTCATTCTCGATCTTCTTCCTGGCAAAAAAGGGCCTAACATGATCACTGAAATCCGAGACCAGATGAGTTATAATCCCATTAAGCGGGCCTTCCAATCCTCCTCCCTGCCAGAAAAACTCGAAAACATAATTAATCTCCCCACCGATATCGATCGGGAAGGCAAGGCTGTGTTCAAGACCAAGTTGCCTGGCCTCGCGAACCCATTCCGCATCAGCCAGAGGTTCATGAGCCCCCAACCAGAGCGACCCATCGTTTGTTAAACCGTCAGCAGCGAGCAAGCTTGATTTTGCTTCTTCACCCAAAAGGCGCTCCGCCAGCTCTTCGATTTCCGGTTCACCGGGTTGTCCATAGCAACTCGTGACACCCATGTCGCCACTACTGGAATCTGATACTTCCCAGGCAAAACCGACGCTCCACCCCATCTGTTTCACGATTGCCTTGAGCACCTCGGTGATGGTCTTTGTTTCCTCCAAGTTTTTGTTCAAAGCTTGGGAAATATCCAATTGTAGATTGCGGCGCAATTCATCAAGTCGCCGACGAGTCATATCAGAGGCAATCGCCAAATAATTGGAAATCCCCCCCTCAGGCCCTATCACGGGCTGAATTTCAATTGAAACCCACAAAGCATGGCCGGCTTTGTGGTAAGCCCAAATCTCGCCAACTGCACTCCTGCCCTCCTCCAGTTCGCGTTGCATTGAGGGCACGTTTTCCAACTCTGCATCATGGGAACCAAGGAAGCACTCTGGCTTTTTCCCAACAGCCTCTTCATTTGTCCAGCCGGTCAGGCGGCAGAAACTATCATTCACCCATTCAATCTCGCCTTTGCTATTCGCTACGATAACTGCGCTTTCAGTCCTCGATGCAACCAGCGCGAGTTTGCGGGCTTCCATCTCACTTGCCCTGAGGATCGAACGCTGCCGTGAAAGCTTATCCGCCTGAAGTTTAAGCTCCTGGTTCGCGACTTGCTGTGTTTGGAGCAGTTGGATCATGTCCAGGGATGGATCATGAATTGGGAAGTCAGCAATGGTGAGTTCAAGATTCTCTAATTCTTCGAGGTTTTGAAGCCATGGGCTACATAGCATCAAATGTTCACCATTCTGTTGGCCCCCAATCACCTGCCCGCGAAACAGTGTCTTTGTCTCTCTGTGCTTGAACAGGTAAAGAATCCCCTCCGCCTCTTCCGCGGAAAAGTCCCCCAACTCACCTTTAGGCCGAATCAATTCAAATGCCGTGGATACGGCTTCACCGACCTTCAAGTCATGGCATATTTTCCCCAGAGACGGCCCCCAGCCAGTAAGGTGATGCCCCCTATCCCAGGAAAAATAAAACGGAAAGACGCGTACGAAGTCACCTGAGGAGATGCCCGGAGCTTGTATTCCTGAATCAGGCGCACTCACGACGGCTCAGCCCAGCGGACCTTAAAAACATCACACTCCCCATTTTCCTCCTTTGTCTCCACCAGTTCACAGACGGCAGGAGTGTCATAATACTTTCCTAATCCCTGAACGAGTCCGACAACAAAGTTGGTAAGACCAGACCGGTGCGTGTGATAGCGCAGTTCGAGAGATTTCTCCGCCACATCGCGGCACTCAAAATCCGGAGGCTTGAGGTCCGGGTAGATCATGGAGACCCGTGTGTGGAAATGAGGCAGATTGACGAGGAATTCTCGCAATGACCCACCGGCGGCTTCCATCATCGGTCCATAACTCTCCACCGCAGTCTTCAAAACCCAGTGTTCTCCGAAGGAAATCAAAATCTCGCTTACCGGCAACTCCAGAACTTCAGATGCTGCAGCGACAAGATTGAAGGTGACTTCATCCGGATAGCTCTGATTGCTAATGAAGACCTCCTCATCAACGCCAGCCTTTCGCTTCACAACTTCCCACGTTTCCTCTCCGAAATCGGAAACGACTAGCTCTTCCACCGCTTTATTAACAAGTCCGTACATAGAAAAATCAGGTTTGGTCAATATCGATTACTAAATAAGAATCCCTGATTGATTAAACACAAAGTATCGATTCATCGGAATTCGAAACCTTCCAAAAGCGCGGAAACTCTCTCAAAACTACCCCATTTGAGGGGGTAGACCCATCGGGCAAACAATGTTCCCATTGGACTCGAAACGGAATTCTTGAATCTATGCTTTTTATCAAATTTCAGTATTTTTCCACCAGTGAGGGCTGCAAACGCGCGGTTTCAAGATTCCCAACTTCACCCTCATCAAACTAGAAATGTTGTTGTACCTGGTTAGTCACCTCCTGTGCTTAGTTGGCAAACCTGGTTTTTCACCCACCTCCAGAGTCGTCCCTCAACATTTTAAACAGACGGAACAGAGCATTCCCGGCCCGTTTAGGTTTGCATGCTCTACCGAGGGATTTCCGTTAAAGCTTCGAGTCTGAGGGGTTCGAAGCCGAGGGCGACTCTGGGGCCGTGGGTGGAAAAGCAAATCATAGACATTTCCCAATAGATCGTGGCAAGATGAACTCAAGAAAAATTAGATAGTGCCATATTTTTGATATTTATTTGTTACCATTGACTCGAATTCCCAAGATTGTTAAGAATTAGTTTCATTTAGTATCAGAATGCATGATTCATGGAAGTTGCGAAGCTCTGTTGACTTAAAATGTTAGTTTTCTCTACCATTGCATTGCAGGGAGCCGTAGAAATGTCATGACGTTAGACGTAAAGATTAGCCGAAAACGAGTGCTAAAGGTTGGGCTCATTGAAGACGACCCTGTGATACGAATGTTTTTAATTGAACTCATCAGGAGGCGTCCGAATGAGTTTGATTTTATAGGGGCTTGGGAATCAGCAGAAGCAGCAGTCAAACCCTGCCTTCGCCAGAATCCTGACGTGGTGCTCGTCGATCTTGAGTTGCCGGGCGCTTCCGGCATTGAATGGATTTCGGAAGTTTCACCACACCTTTTGAACACCGCCTTTGTCGTAGTGACAGTTCACGCTGATCCGGAGAGAGTCTTCTCAGCCCTACGGGCGGGCGCAAGCGGGTATCTTCTCAAGAGTACGCATTCTCCTGAAATCGCTAGCGGCATCATCGAAGCAGCCAATGGAGGAGCTCCCTTAAGTAAAGAAGTTGCCCGCCTTGTTATTGATTCGTTTCAGGAGCCCGTCCAGAATAGGAAAAAGGAAATTCCAGGCCTGACACCAAGAGAAAGTCAAATCCTTCATCTGCTTGCCGAAGGCATGGTTCCCAAAGAAGTTGGTGACGAATTGGGTATCAGCTACGAGACAGTAAGGGAGCATCTGAAATCGGTTTACCGAAAGCTCCATGTGAAATCCAGGACCGAAGCGGTAATCAAGTACCTGCGTCACTAGTTCTCTCTTTCAATCGTTTGACGAAACATCCAGCGCCGAGACAACATCGTCGAAACCCGCGAAATTGAACGTAGCGACGAGCTCTTCAAGATGCTGGCCTGCGGCTGACGTGCCTTCACTCTCTTTGAGTTGTTTGGCCAAGGCACCGACCTTGGTCAGGTTCTTCAGACGCGCTGCTTCCTGCACTTCGCTCCTGAGTTCTCCTGTGACGGCAGCAAACATCCCGTTCAAATCATCCCCCTCCCCGTCTGCCGCGCCCGACTCAGTGTCCTCATAGACGAACTCAATCCCGAGAGACTTGCTCATTTTCTCAGCCAGCTCCGCCACCCGAATCGGCTTCATTACAAACTCGTCGAACCCAGCCTCTTTCGCCTGATTCTGGAATTCCGGGAACACACTTGCGGTCACGGCAAAGACAATCGAAGACTTCAGCTTCTCGTCCTTCCGGACTTCCCTGACCACCTCAAGCCCGTTCATTCTCGGCATGCGAACGTCGCAAAGGAAGATATCAAACTCCTGCTTCCTCAATTCTTCCAGAGCTTCCACGCCGTCATTGGTGAGTACAGTCTCAAAACCGGAACCGGTCAGGATTTGATCAAGAATTTCACGGTTGGCTTCGCGGTCATCCGCCACCAGCACCTTGCAACTGGCCCCTTCCGGAAGCTTGAAGTAAACACTGGACTCAGAGGCGACTGCCGAAAACCCTCCCTCCTTAATTTCGTCGGTTTCCTCGAGCGGATGCGTCACTGTGAAAGTGCTGCCCTCTCCAAGTTCACTGGTCGCCTCTAGACTGCCACCGAGCGCTTCCGAGATTCTTCGGCTGATCGCCAACCCCAGTCCGGTCCCTCCCTCGGTTTTGCCGCCCTCATCCTGCTGGAAGGGGTTGAAAATCGCCGCCAGTTTATCGGAGGCAATTCCCATCCCGGTATCCTCGACATCAAAACGCAAGGTTCCCTTGGGTTGCTCGGCCACCTTGAGAGAAATCCGTCCCTCCTGGGTAAACTTGACCGAATTTCCCAGTAAATTAATGAGCACTTGGCGGAGTTTCATTGGATCCGTGATCACTCCGCGCGGAACCTCGGGAGAAGTCTTCACGACAAACTCCAATCCCTTGCCTTCGGCACGTGGCTTCACGATATCCCGGACTCCGTCGATCAGGTTGCTGAGGTCAGTCGGCTCCAGCGAAAGTTCCAGTTTACCGGCTTCAATCTTGGAAAGATCCAGCACATCGTTGATGAGCTGCAGCAAGTGCTCACCACAATTACTGATCGACTCCAGGCTTTGCTTCTGGGATGGACCAAGGGTTCGGTCCCTCTGCAGAATCTGCACATAACCCAGCACTCCGTTGAGCGGAGTACGGAGCTCGTGGCTCATATTGGAAAGAAAATCACTCTTCGCACTGTTCGCCTTCTCGGCCATTTCCTTGGCCTCCTGCAGCTCAGCGGTTCGCTTCTCGACGATCTCTTCGAGTTCCTCGCTGTGAAGTCTTAATGCTTTGTTAGATGCCTCCAACTCCTCAAGGAGTTGTTCCCGGCTCTTCCACTGCAGACAATCGGCAACTTCATTGATTCTTGATCCTACGAGTTCATTCGTCTTGCTGGAGAAATCGGGTACGAGGCGCAGGTAATGCTGCCCGTCATCTTCCCCGGCCCGGTCTGTATGGAAGACGTGTTCGAGCCCAGGAGTCCGGGGCGGAGCCTCACTCGGATGCCGAATCTCGAATACGAGACTCGAAGATCTTCCCCCGTCGATCGAAATTGACAAGGTCGCGAGTGAGTCGCGAACAATCTGCTGGCGTAACAGTGAAGAGAGAGTTGCAGCGAGACGGTTACAGGCAAAAGCGTCCAACTCAATGATCTGACAAACCGCCACGATGCGCTCACGTACTTGATAGCACATCACTTCGCTTTCGAGAGGGAATCTGGCGATCGTCTCCATAACTAGAATTCGAAGATCAGGCACGACGCGTCGTCATGAGCCTTTCCAAAATGGCGAAGGAGATAATTGGCGAGGACTCCCGGTTCCCGGGAAAGCTCTGTATCGGAGCACTGAGTGAACAACCGTTCCTGCATGCCATCACTGACGAGGATCAACTTGTCTCCAGTTTCCAGCTGCGCTTCCTGAACGACCGGAGTCCGGTAGTGCTGCCCCAACACACCGTCCCGACTGACCAGGCGCAGGTTTGATGAACCCACGATGTTTCCGAGGACATTACCGACACCGGCCCAGCGAATCTCACCGGATCCCAACGAGACATGCGCTATGCCGATCGCCGCGCCGAGGTCTCCTGTCACGGCATTGTTGAGCGCATCAAGCAGGCGCGGAAGATCAGAATGCCAATGCGCATCGAGGAACGCCTTGATCCGGTTGCTGCTCGCGTGAGCCGCAGGCCCGTGGCCAAGGCTGTCGATCAATCCAACCAGCAGATCGTCACCCTTGGAATAAAAGAACGGAAGATCCCCACTGCCCTCCTGCCCGGGAAACGGACGGTTCACCATACCGATCTTGAGCTGGTGGGCATCATTCATAACCAGATCACCGCACAAACCGTGGTTCCTTTCCCTTCTTCCGATGACAGATCGAATTCGTCGACCATGCGCTTCACCCCAGGCAGTCCGAGGCCAAGTGTGCCCTGCGAACTGAAATGATCCTTGAGTGCGAGGTCGATATCAGGAATACCCGGCCCTTCATCGACCACGGTAATCTCAATTCCCTCTCTCCCCAGTTTCTTGATCCTCTTGAGATGGAGAGTTCCTCGAAGCGCGTACTTCACAACATTTCCGGCAAGCTCCGAGGAAATCGTCATCATCTTCGAAGCTTTCATCTCCGGGACTTCAAATTCCAACAACCGGCGACGCATCATTGCCAATGCCGCGGTGACGCTGTGCTGGTCCCTGATCTCGAAGCGGTCCTCAGCAATCACGTCAGTCATTCACGTCTCCTTTCTCCCGGCCTCGAATCAACTCCATGGCTGAATTGAGATCGAGGGCCGTTCGCAATCCGCCCGTCTCGGCATCGAGCGTCACCAGGGCCGCCACGACTTCAGGCCGAAGCCCCACAAACCACGTTTCCGTGCCCATTAATTCAACGCTTCTCGCCAGCTTGCGAAGAGACTCGAACTCTTCCAGGTCCATGAGGGAGATCCCGGAGAGATCGAGCAGCAAAGCAGGCGACCGCTCTGTGGCCACAAATTGAAGAACGTCTTCACGAAGGCGGGCCAGTGTTGAATCAGAAAGAGCCACCTGGATGGTAGCCACTAACAGGCCCTCCATCCGGTTCACGACGACGCGACTCTCAGCTTCCGACTCCATGCAAAGATCAGGATGCTCGTGACTACTCCGACTGGTTCATGATCACTTCACGAAGCGCTGATTCGATCGTGGAAGTGGTTTGGACCGAACCGAGGTCCACACCGAGCTCGGTAATGGTTTGAGCAATCGCCGGGGAAATACCCGAGATGACTGACTGGCAGCCCATCAGGACAGCAGCCTTGGTGATCTTGATGAGGTGATTGGCCACCGCCGTATCAACCACAGCCACACCGCTGATATCGATGACGAGCGTGCTGGCACGATGATCACTGATACTGCTGAGTGTCTTCTCCATGATGTCGACAGCGCGCTTCGAATCAATGATACCAACGATCGGAGCAAAAAGAACACCGTCCCAGATCTTAGTCACCGGAGTGGCCATCTCGAGCAGGGCGATACTGCGACGCTCGATCTCCTTGGTAATGTCAGAGGCAAACTTGACCACTTTGACGGGACGACCGGCTGCGTCAAAGATGGGATTGTAGGAAGCCTGGAGCCAGACTTCGCTACCGTCCCGGGCGAGTCGCTTGAATTCCCCGCTATCGTATTCCCCCTGCCCCAGCCGTTGCCAGAAGAGCTGGTATTCGGCCGACTCAGCATACCGGCTGTCGCAAAACATCCGGTGATGTTTTCCAACCACCTCTTCGAGACTGTATCCAAAGATGGAGAGGAAGTTCTCATTCGCATTGAGAACATTTCCCTTAAGATCGAATTCAATAACAGCCTGGACCCGATTGATCGCTTCGATCATGCCGCGGTTCTCTGCATTCGCCTCCTTCCGCTCAGTGATGTCGGTAGCGAACTTGACGATCTGCGCCAACTTACCGTCTTCATCGAATACCGGATTGTAAGAAGCCTGCAGCCAGATTTCGCTCCCGTCCTTGGCGAGGCGTTTGAACTCGGACTCGAAACTCTTCCCTTTACCCAGTTCTTCCCAGAAATCCTTGTATTCCTGTGAGGCGGCATATTCCTCTTCGCAAAAGATGCGGTGGTGCTGCCCGACGATTTCCTCCAGCTTATAGCCCATCGTCTCGCAGAAGTTCTCGTTCGCACTCACGATGGTCCCGTCGAGATTGAACTCAATGATCGCCTGGATGCGATTGAGCGCCTTAAAAATCGCGTCGCATTCCGAGCGGGTTGTCTCTGTTTTATCGTTTTCAGCCATCTAACCTTTTCCTATCAAAAATTACTAAAATACAGCTTCGCAGCCATTAGGATTGTTCACAGACTGCGACCGCCAATTCAAGCATGGTTTTCGTTACCTCCACCCCGTGTTAGAAGCGCAGACATTAGTCATTCGCCGGAAGCGAACCGATTTTCACCGGGCACCTATTCACACCCCGGTTCCGGCATGCCTCTTCCGACCCAACACCGGCGGGATCCGAGATAGCTTCCTCGGCCCGGTGGACCACATTTCATCAGCGACCACCATGACGCCATGAGCGAAGAAATGAAATTCCTGACCCGGAAGTGGATCAAGCCGGAGGATCTCAACTCCAACGGCAGCCTCTTCGGCGGCAGCCTTCTCAAATGGATCGATGAAGAAGCCGCCATCTTCACGATCGCCCTCCTGAACAGCCCCTACGTTGTCACGAAGGCCATGTCAGCCATCGACTTCGTCAGCTCAGCACGATCCGGCGATATCATCGAGATGGGCATGAAAGTCATCAAAATGGGCCGCACTTCAGTGACCCTGCGCTGCGAAGTGCGAAATATGATGACCCACCACACCATCCTTGTGATTGAGGAAATCACCTTTGTGAATCTTGATTCTTCGGGGCTTCCAGCTCCTCACGGGGTCTCGCGAAAAGGCGTTTCACCCTGATTCTCGCCATATCCCGCAATCAGGGGAGGCAGAATGCTGACCCGCCGGGGATCTAGGGGTAGAACATCCACCAAACCAATCACCCCAACCCTGCTATGTCTCCCATGAGAAAACTCATTCCCTGCCTACTCGCCTTTGGCCTGGGCTTTACCCTCAACGCCCAGGAGTATCAGTCTCTTTTTAACGGCAAAGACCTCACCGGCTGGGACGGCAATCCCGAACTCTGGTCTGTCGAAGACGGCGCCATCACTGGTCGTATCAATGGCCCCGACCATCTCGACTACAATCAGTTCCTCATCTGGCGTGGCGGTGAGCTTAAGAACTTTGAACTCAAAGCCAAGGTGCGCGCCACCGGCAACAATTCCGGTATTCAATACCGAAGCAAAGAAATGCCCGAAATCGGCAAGTGGTCCATCGGTGGCTACCAGTGCGATGTGCACCCCAAGCCCGAGAACAATGCCATGATCTACCACGAGCGCGGTCGCGGCATCGTTGTTCAGAACGGCCAGAGTGTCGTGGCTGATCCGGCAGGTGATCGTTGGGTCGTAGCCGAACGCGACCCGGTCGCCGTCGACGTCGCCGAGTGGAACGAATACAAGATCGTCGCCAAAGGCAACCACATCAGCCAGTACATCGACGGAGAGCTCACCATCGAGTTTCACGATTACGATGAAAAGAACCGTTCTCTGTCCGGGCTGCTTGCCATTCAGGTGCACCGCGGGCCGGCGATGGAAGTGCAGGTGAAGGATATCGAACTCAAGGTCCTCCCGGACGGCGGCGTGACTGATTTTGCCAACGCCGACCTCCCCTCTGATTCCCAGAAAATTGAAAAGCGCCGTCCGGCTCCAAAGGGCAAAGGAAAAGCAGCCCCGAAAGCCAAGGCAAAAGCCAAAGCCAAAGCCAAAGCCGCACCCGCCTCCGATTCCCACGCCGGAGCCCGCATTGGCCAAAACCTCGCCACTCCGGTGGACCGCATTAAGGCGCCTGAAGGTTTCGAAGTCGAACTCCTCTACTCGGTTCCCGGTGAAAAAGAAGGCTCCTGGATTGCTCTCTGCCCGGACGACAAAGGTCGGATCTACGCCAGCGACCAGTATGGCGAGCTTTATCGCTTTGAACCACCCGCTCCCGGAAAACCACTCGATCCTGACACGATCGTGAAAGTACCGGTCCAAATTCGTGCCATCAACGGCATGGTCTGGGCCGACGGCGCCCTTTACGCCGGAGTTAACGACTACGAGCGCAAAACCACCAGTGGCTTCTATCGAATCAGTGACAGCACCGGCGACGGAGAACTCGACAAGGTTGAGCTGCTCCGCGCTTTTGAGTCCAAGAGTGACCACGGTGTCCACGCCGTTGTTCCCACACCCGACGGGAGATACTTTTACCTGATCACCGGCAACAACGCTGTCATCGAGGGCGGACCGGTTGAAGGCACGCCCGACTCATCACCTGTCGCCAAGATCTGGGGAGATGATCACCTTCTCCCCCGCATGCCCGACGGCCGCGGACACAACCGTCACGTTCTTTCTCCCGGCGGCATCGTCTACCGCATCTCGCGTGACGGCAAAGAATTCGAAATCTTCGCCTCCGGCTTCCGCAACATTTATGGTGGATCACTCAACAAGGATGGCGAACTCTTCACCTACGACGCCGACATGGAGTATGACTTCAACACGCCGTGGTATCGCCCCACTCGCGTGAACCACGTCGTCAGCGGCGGAGAATACGGATGGCGCAACGGAGCCGGCAAGTATCCCGAGTTTTACCCAGACAATCTGCCCGGCACCGTCAACATCGGCCCTGGCTCACCTACGGGCACCCGCTTTGGTTATGGCGCCAAATTCCCTGCCAAGTATCAGGAGGCTTATTACATCCTCGACTGGAGCTGGGGCAAAATCTACGCGGTGCATCTTGAGGAAGACGGGTCTTCCTACAGCGGTACCAAGGAAGACTTCATCACCGGGGCTCCGCTTCCGGTCACGGATCTCATGATTCACCCGGACGATGGCGCCATGTATTTCGCTATCGGAGGACGCAAGGTTCAGTCAGGTCTCTATCGCGTGACTTACACCGGCAAGGGAGACACTTCCCCCATCGATCTGACTCCCGAGATCTCTAAAGAACGCCAACTGCGCCACAAGATCGAGAAATTCCACGGAGTCGAAGATCCGAAAGCGATCGAGGTCGCCTGGGGCAATCTCAATCACCCGGATCACTTCATTCGCTCTGCCGCCCGCATCGCCCTGGAGCATCAGCCCGTCGAACAATGGGCAGACAAGGCCCTGAACGAAGAAAATCCCGGCAGTCGCATCAACGCCCTGCTCGGACTTGCCCGCGCCACCGGAGTCGCGCCCAACCAACGTCCCGAGAGCGGTCACGTCATTGATGAGGCGATGCGCGACAAGCTCTTCGCCTCGCTACTGGAAATCGACTTTGCCTCGCTCAAGCCGCAGGAAAAGATTGCCTACGTCCGCCTCGCCCAGATCATCATGATCCGCTTCGGAGATCCGGCGCAGGAGACGATCGATGCTCTCGTCGCCCAGCTTAATCCCGCCTTCCCAGCCAAGTCTTTCGAACTGAACTGGCTGCTCTGCGAAACTCTCGCCCACCTCCAGGTGCCTGACACCGCAGCCAAGGGAATGGCCCTGATCAACTCTGCAGAAAGCCAAGAGCCCCAGATGGAATATGCTCGCAGCCTGCGCATGCTCAAGGCGGGCTGGACTCCCGAACTTCGCGAACAGCAGCTCGAATGGTTCCTCAAAGCGGCCAACTACCGCGGCGGTGCGAGTTTCAGCAAGTTCATCGAATTCATCAAGAATGACTCCCTCGCAACCTTTACCGATGCCGAGAAAGAAACTCATGCTGAACTCATCGCGAAGAAGCCTGAGGTAAAGTCCGCCATCGAAAACCTCGGAGCTATCTTCGCCGGACGCACCCCGACGATGTGGACGCTCGAGGAACTCAGCGAAGCCGCTGAGACCGGCATGACGGGACGCGACTTCGACAACGGTCGCAAGATGTTCAGCGCCGCCGCCTGTTACGCCTGCCACCGTTTCGGCAACGCCGGCGGCATGAACGGACCTGACCTCACCGGTTCCGGTGGACGCTACAGCCCGCACGATCTTCTCGACCAGATCATCAACCCGAGCAAGGAGATCAACGAGCAGTTTGCCCCCATCGTCGTCACCAAGAATGACGGTTCCATCGTTTCGGGAGTGGTCGTGAATCTCAAGGGCGACAACGTCACCTTGAACACCGATCTCACCGATCCCAACCAGCGAGTCAACATCGACCGCAAAGAGGTCAAGGAAATGGAAGTGTCCACCGTTTCCCCCATGCCGCCGATGCTGCTCAACATGCTGAATAAGGAAGAGGTTCTCGACCTGCTCGCCTACGTTCTCAGCGGTGGCGACGACGAGAACGAGATGTTCACGAAATAAGATCATTCCTTCCGGGGAGCGGAATATGAAATTGATCACGGCGCTCCTCGCCCTGGGTTTCGCGGCTTCAATCGAAGCCGCGGAAAAACCTAACATCGTTCTGATTTACACCGACGACCACGGTTGGCCCGATGTCGGTGTTGCCGGCATCTACGATGACCTGAAAACTCCGCACCTCGATGCCCTCGCAAAGTCCGGGGTCTACGCGACCAACGGCTACTCCACAGCACCACAGTGCGTTCCTTCACGCGCTGGCGTTCTTACCGGTCGTTCCCAAAACCGTTTTGGGGTAGAAAGCAATGGCTACGACCTGAGCGGTTTCAACGAACAACTCACCATTGCGGAACGCCTCAAGGAAGCCGGCTACGCCACTGGCCAGATCGGGAAGTGGCACCTCGGACCGACGAACCGGATCACCGAACACGGCTTCGACGACGTCTACGCCAAGAATTCCAATCGTCCCTGCTTCGCCAATTACACCCTCGATGGCGAGACGATCGAAATGGGTGAAGTCAACGACGGTCTCTACCACCTCGATGCGTGCAGTGCAGCTGCTGTCTCATTTATCGATCGCCACGCCGATCAACCCTTCTTCCTTTACCTCGCTTATCGCGCGCCGCATGTCCCGCTGGATGCGCCGGAAAAGTATCTCTCCAGGTTCCCCGGTGAAATGCCCGAGCGGCGCCGGCAGGCACTGGCGATGATTTCTGCGATGGATGACGGAGTTGGTCAGATCGTGGCCGAACTCAAGGAGCGCGAACTTTACGAAAATACCCTCATCTTTTTCATCGGAGATAACGGCGCCCCGCTGAAGATTCACAAGGAGGATGCTCCCGGCGGCGGTCCCGGATGGGACGGCTCTCTCAACGAACCCATGAACGGCGAGAAAGGCATGCTCGCCGAAGGCGGCATGAGGGTACCCTTCCTGATCAGCTACCCCGGCACCATTCCCGGCAACCAGGTTTACGACCACCCAGTCTGGTCCCTCGATGTCGCGGCGACAGCAGTCAAACTGGCCGGCCTTCCGGACGCGCCTGAGCTCGACGGCATCAATCTCATTCCATATCTCAACGGAGATAATTCTGAAGCTCCCGACCGCCTGCTGACCTGGCGCTGGATCGCCCAGTCAGCCATCCGTGACGGCAAGTGGAAGCTGCTTCGCGGCATGGATCGCGAATACCTTTTTGACCTGGAAGCTGACCCTTCAGAGGAAAGCAATCTACTCGCCACCCATCCCGAAGTCGCCGAGCGACTCCGTTCTCAACTTTCCGCCTGGGCAGACGAACTCAATCCTCCCGGCCTCTCCATTCCAGGCAATTCCACCGCCTGGATGAATTACTTCGATTTTTACCTCGATCGCAAAAAGCCAACTCTCCTCAGCGAAAGAATTTCACCCAAGCAGGCAGCCAATTTTGATGACAGTCGCGGGTGGACCGTTCGAAGCGGCACGCTGAAACAATCAGCCACCGGCCTGGCAATCATCCCTGAGAAGAAAGACAAGGCACCTTTTCTCGTCGCTCCTCGCGAAACCTTCCTCAAGCCGATCACTGTTTCTGTGCATATCAGCAACGAAAGGGCCGGCCCAATCGGCGTCTCGTGGCGGGAGTCAGATCAAAAGGACTTTAGCGGCGACCAGATCGTCGTTCTCGATTCTTCTCCTTCCGCAGACGTTCAAGTGATTGAGTTCACGGTTCCTGTCCAAAGTGCCACGAATCATTTCCGTCTTCATGTGCCAAACGGAATCAGCACGCTACACAAACTGTCCTTCGAATCGGGGGAAAAGACGAAGACCTGGAACTTCACGAACGACAGCAAAGCTGAATAATCCAGGTTCCGGCGTCCAGTCGGAGCACGAACCTCCCCGCGGGTTTTCGCCGCGGGCGCCTTGCCCTCCAGTCTTTTGGGGGCGTCTTTCCGTCACCGAAATACGCGATTCACTCATTGCCCTGACGCGATGTCCCTACAAGGTTTACGTCAGGAAAAAGACTTGCCCGAACCCATTCGGATTCGGCAAGCTCCATCCGAACTTGAGCCAGGAGAGTCTCGAATCCCGCCACCACGCGAGATTGTCCCCTCTTTCCTCTCGAAACTTATCTTCTCTATGACGGAACAAACCCAGAAATCCAAAGAAGGTGGCGCCTCGCGCCGCAAATTCCTTGCCGGTGGCACCGCCGTGGCCGCAGCCACAGCCCTGCCAGTCGAGCTCTCCGCCCAGGTGGCCGGGAGTGACGAAATCAAGGTCGGCATGATCGGCATGGGCGGCCGCAACAGCGGCGCCATTGTCCAGAGCCTCAACGCCAACGACGGGGCCCGCCTCACCGCTGTGGCTGAAGCTTTCGCCGATAAGATCGACGGAACCGGTTTCCGCGGTTCCGGTCTGCCCGCGATCCAGAAACAGCTCGAGAAGATGGGCAAGTCTGCCCAGATCGATGTCCCTAAGAGCCGGCAGTTCGTGGGCTTTGATGCCTACAAGGCCGTGGTCGATCAGGTTGATCTTGTTTGTATCGCCACTCCTCCCGGCTTTCGCCCCATGCATTTTGAATATGCTGTGGCCCAGGGAAAACACGTTTTCATGGAGAAACCCGTCTGTGTTGACGCTCACGGTTTCAATAAAGTCATCAATGCGGCCAAGGAAGCCGACCAGAAAAAGCTGAAAGTCGTCGTCGGACTGCAGCGCCACTGCCAGGATGAATACCTGCAGTCTTTCCAGAAATACCAGGAAGGAGCGATCGGCGAAATGATCGGTGCCTCCGCTTACTGGGTCGGCAACCGCCCCTGGACTGCCCCCCGTCAGCCCGGCTACACCGAAATGGAATTCCAAGTGCGTAACTGGCAGCAGTTCGACTGGCTTTCCGGCGACCACATCTGCGAGCAGCACGTCCACAATCTGGATGTCATCAACTGGTTCGCCAGCGGTGACCCCGTCATGGGCACTCATCCGGTCTCAGCGCAGGGACACGGCGCCCGTACCAACGAGTCTGCCAAGATAGGAGAAATCTACAACCAACACTTCATCGAGTATCGCTACGGCCCCGAAGAAAACAGCATGGCGATGTACAGCCAGTGCCGCCAGATTCCGGGCTGCTGGCGTCGCATCGACGAAGAAATCCACGGCACTGAGGGCATTATGATCCCGGGCAAAGGAACCATCACCGACCTTCAGGGCAAGGTGCTCTGGCAATATCGTAAGCCACGAACCGGTTACAAGAATCCTAAAGACGCAGAGCATGAGAAGCTCTGGGACGCCATTCTCAATGACAAGCCTCAGAACGATGCTTACTTCGGCGCGAAGAGTTCACTCACTGCCGCCCTCGGTCGAGTCGCTACCTGGAGCGGCCAGTTGGTCAACTTCGAAGAAGCGATCAAGTCCGACTTCAATATCATGCCGGAGGAACTTTCTTTCGATGCGGATCCTCCTCGCATGCCCGACGAGAACATGGAATACCCTGCCGCCATCCCGGGCGAATGGCCGCTTCCGTGGAAAGCATAATACCCCCTCACCGCGAATTGGAATATCAAACGGGCCCACTGCTAACGGCGGTGAGGCCCGTTTTCTTTTTCTTGCCCGGTAGCGAATTCGTTGCCAGTATTCGATACTTTTTGCGGTTTCGCCGAAGCCGCTGAGGGATTACCGTCTGCGCGCTTCCTCATGAACACAACAGTCCAGGGCATTCGATTCATGCCGGCGATGATTGCCATCGCTGCCGTGGTGCATGGAGTCATCGGCAGCAGTCCTGCGCACACCCAGGTCATTGATGCCCACGAGCACAGCTCTGCTCTCGACAACTCCCTGATCAAGGCGGTTATCAACTCCGATATTGGGGAAAAGAAAGTCACTCCCATTGCCTTTCCCTTTTACAGCCCGACCCTTGAAGGCGCCATCGGGCTGGGAGCACTGACCACGTTCAGTACGCAAAAGGGCAATGAAAACCTGCCCCGTTCCACCGCTCAGTTCACGGGGATGTACAGCACGCTGGACGCGTTCGCCCTGGGCTCCAGGATCGACTCCTTCTGGAACAATGACAACTTGCGAGCCTTTACCATTGCCGCCTACTCCGAGCTTCCGGATAACTATGCCGGTGTTGGCTGGGACAACGGGAACCTCGTCGAAAGGGGGCCCAACACGACCCTGTTTGACGGCACCGCTTTCCGGATCAATCAGCGGGTCATGTATCGTCTCGGCCGAAGCAAGTGGTTCGCCGGACTCAACTACGATCTCTTCTACCAGGACGCACAAAATGTTGCGCCGCTGATGGCGACAGATCCGGACTTCCTCCGCTACGGTTCCCGCTATCATGATTCCGGCTTTGGTTTCATTCTCTCCCGCGACACTCGTGATGTCACCCTGGACGCCCGCGAGGGCAGCCTTTTCGAAATTCGCAGCACCCACAATCGTGACTGGCTCGGATCCGATTTTGAGTGGGATGTCTATGACTTCGACATTCGTCACTACCGCCCCTTTCTTCGCGACGGCTCCACCCTCGCCTTTCTCTTCCAGGGACGAATCTCATCCGGAGATGTTCCCTGGGCATCGCACACTTCCGTAGGATCCTCGCGGGATCTTCGCGGCTATCACCTTGGCCAATATCGTGACCAGGTCGGCGTTTGGGGTGTCGTCGAATACCGACACCGCTTCCGTCTCAAGGGAAAGAAGCAGTCCACCGTTGAAACAGATCCAAAGAATCCCGCCAAAAACCCCCTGCCTGGCCGTCAATTTTCCAAAGGCTCGATGGTGACATGGGTTGGTCTCGGTTACATTGGCGAAGATCTCGGAGATCTTGGTGGTCACCCGCTTCCCAACGCAGGCCTTGGTTATCGATTTGAAATCCAGGACCGCCGCAACATCCGGGCCGACTACGGCTTCGGACGTGATGGTGAGAGCGGATTCTACCTGAGTTTCAACCAGGCGTTCTGAGACCTGACGATGTTACAGGATAACAGGCTACCGGCCCAACCAAAACCTCGTGACGCGGCCAACGGTCCTGACCCTGATTCTCATGCAGGCTACTCTTCGAAGATCCCACTGCATCCCCTGGATTAACGACGCCCTGATCTGGATGAGACCTATCGTGCCCGCCACAGGCCCGCTATTCGATATCGACAACGGAGATGTTTTTGTGATTGATCCTGCCGCCATCGAATGGCCCCTCCCATCATGAAGCTCTCGATGATTTCAGCAATGGCACAGGGGCGCGTTATCGGCACCGGCCACGGCGGCATCCCCTGGCACCTTCCGCGCGATATAAAACACTTCCGCAACTACACCCGGGGTAAATACCTCTTAATCGGCCGCCACACCTTCGAAGAAATGCAGGGTTGGTTCAGCGATCATTTTCCCATCATACTGACCCGCCAGACCGATTACACCACTGAACTCGGCTCTGTCGCCCATACGATGGAGGGGGCCATGGATCAAGCAAGGGCATCTGGAGCCGGTGAACTCGTCGTCTGTGGAGGGGCCGGTCTCTACCATACCGCCCTACCCTATGCCGACGAACTGATCCTGACACTGATCGACACCGGGATCGAAGGAACCGCGCTCTTCCCCGACTACGAAAATGCCGCCGAATGGGAAACTCTTTCCGATGAAGCGTTCTCCGCTGACAAGGATAACAACCATGCGATGCGCATTGTTCATCTACGGCGACTCCACCCCACCGCGCTTGGCACAGAAAGCGGTGCTTGATGGCGAGGCAAGTTGAGCGGAATACTGAAACGATTCAGAGCCGGGCCTTTCCCACCCCCAAGGAGCCTCTACTCAACTGCGCTCGAACTGCTGACGTAACCTGCATCAATTTGCGCGACTACGAAGACCCAAGAGGCAGCAGTACGATCGGAGGCTGGACTGGCTGCTGGTGACCCTCTCGATTTGCGCAAAGATAGCTCCGGCATTCCGCCCTTCCCACGAGGCCTATCCATGACGATGATGAAAGGGTTCGCTTATGAAATCCCTTTTAACTTTTCTGATACTTGCGCTGGGGCTGACCAACCTTGTCGCTGACGAGCCTCCCAACATCCTTCTCATCTGCGTCGATGACCTCCGGCCGGAGCTGAACTGTTTCGGCAAGGACTACATTGTCTCGCCTCACATTGATGCGCTGGCAGCAAAGGGGCGAGCCTTCCAGAATCACTATGTGAATGCCCCCACCTGCGGAGCTTCGCGCTACACGCTTCTCACGGGAACCTACGGATCCAGCAGCAACGGCGCGCTGTTCTCGCGGGCCAAGGAGCTTGGAAAAGATCCCAAAGCGTTTCCACCGTCGATGCCGGCCTGGTTCAAAGAGAATGGTTACACGACTGTCTCTGTTGGAAAAGTTTCACACCATCCCGGTGGTCGCGGCGGTGCCGATTGGGACAAGGAAGACGAACCCGAAATGCCGCTATCATGGGATCGCCACCTGCTCCCGGCTGGCGACTGGCAACACCCCCGCGGATGGATGCACGGCCTGGCTAACGGGGAAATTCGCAAGAATGCCAAGGACATGGATGTCTACCAAGCCCTTGAAGGTGAAGACGATATCTACCCGGACGGCATTTCTACCAACGAAGCGCTCAAGCAGATGAAGGAGCTGGCCAAAGACGACAAACCGTTCTTCCTCGCTGTTGGCATCCTCCGCCCCCACCTTCCCTTCGGCGCTCCGGCAAAGTATCTCGAACCCTACAAGGGAAAGAAGCTTCCTCCGGTTCCTCACCCGGAACAACCGGATTGGAGAACTACCTGGCACAAGTCAGGAGAGTTCATGAAATACAACCGCTGGGGGCGAAACCCTAACGAAGATGCTGAATTCTCTGAAGAGGTTCGTCGCCACTATGCCGCCTGCGTCACCTATGCTGATGCTCAGGTTGGCCGCCTCATGGAGCAGCTCAAGGCCAGCGGAGAAGCCGACAACACGATAGTAGTTTTGTGGGGAGATCACGGCTGGCACCTGGGTGAGCACGCCATCTGGGGCAAGCATTGCCTCTTCGAAGAAGCGCTCCGTTCTCCACTCATTATTTCCTACCCCGGCATCAAGGAAGCCGGATTGGCTAGCTCATCCACTGTAGAGACGCTCGATATCTTCCCCACCATCTGCGAGGTTGCGGGACTTCCTGTTCCTGATTTCGTTACCGGCACGTCTCTCATGCCTCAACTGGATTCCCCGGAGGCCGAGGGACATCCGGCCTTCGCCTACTCGAAGAGCAACCGCACTGTACGCACTGCAACCCACCGCCTGATTCTTCACAAGGATGGCTATGCCGAACTCTACGATCACACTAGCGAAGCTGGTGAAACGAAGAATGTCGCCGAGGCCAACCCTGAGAAGGTCGAAGAGCTCACCGCTCTAATCGAATCGCGGCTGGCAAATTAGACATTGAAGGCAAAGAGGTCGAGGCCTCTGGATCGATAATGTCCGGACTTGGCGTAAGAGCAGTCCGGAACACATACACCTTAATCTTACGCAGCATGGTCTGCTCCGGGGGCCGTCGAGAAACTGATCACCCACCGGTCAATTTGCCGTAAACCTTCACAGCCGTCAGGCAGGCCAGGCCACAGGACACAAGAAAGCCCAGCCCGGCGATCCCAATAATCGGAGCCGGAACCTTTCGCTCCCCTTCGAGGTCCTTCCTAGTCCCCAGATAAACCAAAGCCGCAGCCAGCGCCGGGATACCCAGAACTGTCATCGCCTGAGCGATGGTGATGAGAACAACCGTGCTTCCCTCCCGGGCGAAAAACATCATGGCGACTCCCATCCCGATAACCAGTGCCAGGGCAGTCAGATGCACGGGACCGGAATCCGAAAGCCTTGCTCCTTTCCCCAGCGAATCCGACATCACCGTACCTCCGATGAGACAGTTCACGAGAAATGAGCTCAGCGCTCCGGCCAGAATCCCTGAGGCAAACACCACGCGCGCCCACGGACCAAAGAGTGGTTCCAGTTGTAGAGCCACCTCACCAACCGATGACAGAACTACAGGCTCTTCGTGACCGTAAAAGACCCGGTAGGAAGTCAGCAGGATAGCCATTGTCATGATGCCCAACACAGAAATGCTGACCACGGAATCGGTCAGTCCCTTGCGAACATCACCCAGTCCCCATCCTTTCTCCCTGACCAGGTAGGCCTGGTAAAAGGCGCCTCCCACCGAAAAGGTGGTCCCGATCATCCCAAGAAGCGGAAGCAGGTTCGGGGTTTCGGTCGGTTCAACAGGGACATAGCCACGGGGACGAGAATAAGCCACGACCAGGTTAACAAGGAAAGCCAGGCTCATCAGGCCGATGAGGAACTTCATCAGTTTCTCGACGGAGGAATACAAATTCCGCAGCAAATAGAGAGACGCGACGATCAGCCCGTTGAAGACCAGAAGTGTGCCCAGTCGCATACCCAACGACCACTCGGACTCGCCAAAGAGCGCCTCCAGTCCGCCGATGAGAGCGATGTTGTTCGATGACTGAAACAACGCCACGAGAACAAATAGAATCACACCGATCGCAATCGTCACGCCGCTCCCCAATCGCTCTCGCAATTCCGTGCAAAGGCTACCCTCATAGACAGCCCCCAGCCGCGCTGACAACGCCACCATTCCGATCATCAGCACAGCGGCACAGACCACCACCGGAAGCCCGAGCAATCCAAATGTCGAACCGACTTTAGAACTTGTCAGGATTGAGCCCGGCCCGAGCACAACAGCCGCCACAATGATGGCCGGTCCAATAGATTTCAAAAGTCCTCTCATACGTATTATCCAACGGCTTTTCCGGGATTGAGCGCAACGACTTGCTCGATTTCAGCATCACTCATCCCGAGGTAGCGACTCAAATTTTCCCGCATCTGCTGAATGGTCAGAGTTGAGCCGGAAAGATTTGGCGCCCCCGGTCGACGTGCCACTCCGGAAGAATCAACCTCCACCGGTTCCCCCGAAAGCTCGTAGGTGCCCGCCCCAAGGCCCGAGGCTGAAATCGCATCAGTTACCATGAAGGCCCGGTCCAGTCCGACCAGGTCGAGATAATTCTTCAGGGCAAAAAAGTCGATATGATGCCCGTCCGGGATAAAACCGATCCAGAGAGATTTCCGCAGACTCAATACCCGCTGGATGATGTTGTCATGGCGCGGCAAATCGACGGGACATCCGTTGCCAAGGTGCGTCACCATTGTCAAACCCTGGTCTATCGCGATGCGCAGCTGATCCCGACTCGCATTGGTATGGCCTGCTGACACAACAACATCACGGTCTGCGAGGTAACGCGTGACTCGTCCGCCGGAATCGGCCTCAGGCGCAAGGGTCACTACCTTCGTCAATCCTCCCGCCGCATCCAGAAGGCGTCGGGCATCTTCGATGTTGGCGTTCTTGGTCAGGTTAGCCGGGTGAGCGCCGATGTATCCGGGCTCGGCACTGAGAAAAGGGCCCTCAATGTGGAAACCGGCAATCACCTCGCCGGCGAGATCATCCTGTTCCCGAAGATCGACGAGATTGCGAAGTTTACTCTCCAGGTTTTCGACGGAGTCCGTGATCAACGTGGCCAGGATTCGGTCTCCTCCGTCCCGGCGGACTGCCTCACAGGCCTCGTGCAACTGTGACCCTGTCAGTTCGAGAGAACTGAAATCCACACCGGCATAGCCGTTAACCTGGAGATCGAACGGTTTCACAACAGCGAAGCAGCTTCCTCGTCGAGAAAGAAATGGCAGTCCGGATGAGTCTGCAGAATAGACGCCGGCACTTCGGGGGTAACTTTTCCCTTCAGGGAATTCTTAACCGCTTCCGCCTTTCTCGTATCGGGCACTGTGCAGATGATGGTCTTGCTCGCCATGATCCGGCGAATCGACATCGAAATCGCCTGCTTAGGGACGGAATCAAAATTCGGAAACCAACCTTCTCCCAACTGTTGCTGCCGGCAGGCATCGTCAAGGTCAACGACGAGATAGGGCTCGTTCGTTTCAAAGTCTGCCGGAGGATCGTTAAAAGCGAGGTGTCCGTTCTCACCAATGCCTACGAAAGCCACGTCAATGCTTTGCTGTTCAATCAGTGCCCCCACTCTGCTGCATTCGGATCCGGCGTCGCCTTCACCATTAAGAAAATGGAACTCTTTCAAAGGCAGAGGCAATTGGCTGACAAAACGCTGCCACAAATACTTTCTAAACGAAGCGTCATGCGAAATCGGAAGCCCTATATATTCATCCAGGTGAAACCCCGTGATCTGCGGCCAGGGCAAATCACGTTGCCGAAGGCTTTCAAGCATCTCAAACTGAGAGGCCCCGGTGGCTACAATGATCGCAGCACTCCCGTTGGCAGCCAAAGCATCCTGCAAGCGGCACGATCCCAACTCGGCAGCGGCGCTTCCCATCTCCGCTTTCGAGCCAAATACGTTCACGTTCATGAGGCTGAGGTTGCTGCTACGAGTTTTTCCAATCGCCCGGCATAGTCGACCCAGACTTTCCGGGCGTGCCCGGTATCATCGATATCCTGCCCGGCATGAATTGCAGCGGCGAGATGGGGCTCGATCGAAAGCCACCCCTCATAACCGTTTGACTGGAGGTCTTTCAGGATTCTTTCCTGGACCGGATCTTCGTCCACGAAACAAGTCGCAAATTCTCCATCATCACCCGGTATCGCTGCCTTAATGTGGACATGCACAATTTCACTGCGACAGGCATCGTAGTATTCCCAGGTCGCTTCACCGCTCTTTTCGTGGAGGGTGTTATTTCCGGTATCGAAGATCAGTTTGAATGAGGGGTGATCCACCTCCTCGACCAGCTCCAGAAACCCTTCCCTCGTACCACCGTAACCGCTGCAATTCTCGTGTCCGAGGATGACCCCTTCTCCCTCGGCGATCTCCGCCAACTCACGAATTCGTCTCACCACCTCATGTCGCCAATCCGAATTCTCCAGAGGTGCTTCAGTGGAATTGGGATATGACATGATCCTGAGAAACTGACAACCGCACTCTCTCATTCGCGGTGCGACTCTCACCAGTTCGTCTTCGTCGATCTGAAAATCGGTATCGACTGAGCGCGCCCAGTTCCCGATTTGCCCTCCGAATCCAACTACCGCGATACCTTCTGATTGCAGGTAATCCCACGATTGCTTCCACTCCTCATCTGTCTGATCGCAGACGTTCTTTCCGTCGATCAATCGGAGTTCGATTGCAGACCATCCCACTTGTTTGAGAACGGAAACCTGATCAGCCAGGGATTTTTCGGCTTCATCAGCAAATCCGGTATATTGAATCGGCATGCAACGGGCTTAACGAAATTGCCCTGCCCGATCAACCGCAATTCCCCCGCAACCCCGTCCCAAGGGCCTTCCAGGCAAATTTTGCCCGGATTTCTGTCACAAACAGGGCTTCTCCGGACTATTCCCTGTGTATGACGCGATGAAGACAGATCGGCCCGGTGATGACGCTATATTTTTATAGCCAAACACTTCGAAATATTCATACGCTTCGCGCCCTGAATTGTAATCTCTCCCTCCTGGAGACCACCTTTTTTGAAAAACACCCATGAGTAGCGTGGAAAAACTGTTGCAGGAAGGCCTTGAAAAAGATCCTTCCAACTGGGACCTGAGAATCGAACTCGCCCAGAAACTGGTCGAAAACGGCGATGCCGACGGGGCCGCAAATACCATTGCCTCAGGCGAAGGCAACCCGGCCGGCGACGCCCAACTCCACCAGGCTCTTGAACTTGCCGGTGGTCACACCAACGCAGGCAACTGGGATGCCATCCTCAAGTCTTTTGTCGAAGCCAATCCTGCCAGTGGATACGGCCATCGCATTCTGGCTTCCCACCTGCTCGTCCTCGATCAACCCGACCAGGCGCGCAAGCACTACGACGCTGCCATTGCCATTGAGCCTTCCTACGCCGATCCTGAATTCGAAGCTTCCATCGATTCCCACGCCTCCGGCAGTGAAGAACACGTCGATGAAGCCGAGGAAGAGGAAATCGCCGCTGCCGCCACCGCCATTCCTCACGAAACCGGTGCCGTCAGTGTTGTGACTAAAGCTGAGGAAGCTCCCGAGGCTGCCTCGACAGGATCTGACCCGGTCACTCCCAAGGCACTTCGTCCTCCGGGGGAAGACGATGCCGAAGAGCACGAATCACACGAAGAGCCTCCCGTTCCCGAAATTCACGAAGTCCACGCCGAAGATGTGCCTCACGAATACGACGTCGGTGAGGACGGTGAAGGCCACGAGCGCTATCTCGTAACCCAGGAGGGTGAGGCGATTCATGCGGCAGACCAGGAGTCGACCCGAAACAGCAAGATTTCAGCGATCCTTGTCGCCGTTGTGGTTCACCTCGTCATCGCCGCACTCTTGATTCTGGCCAAAGTGGCGCTTCCTCCCAACAAGCCCCCCCAGATCATCGGTACCGCTGCTCCTAACGAGAATGCTGAAGACATGGAGAACGTCAAGATGGAGAAGCAGCAGGTGCAGCCGACCGCTCAAAGTGCCTCCACTCAGATGCAGGTGACGACGGCATTTTCCGCCTCATCCTTTGCCGTTCCGGAGTTTGACTCCACCAACATGACTTTTGAGCCACTCGGCATGGGCGATTCATTCGGCCCTTCCATGAGCTTCGAGGGTGATGACAGCGGCAGCATGGTTTCGTTCTTCGGATCGAAGACCAGTGCAACCAAGGTGGTCTTTGTTGTGGATGCTTCGGCTTCCATGAAAGCGACTGGTAAGACCGGCAAGACGAAATTCTCCCTCATGCAGGAGGAATTAAAGCGCACGGTTAAGTCGTTGCCTCCCGGCGTGGAGTTCCAGATTCTGTTCTTCTCCGGCCCCTCCTGGTGGGTTGGCGAATACGATAAAAAGAAGTTCAAGGAAGACTGGACCCAACACGCCAGCGGAAAGAACTTCTGGGAATTCAAGGGTGGTGATCCCGACGATTGGCCCGACGTGAAATACATCAAGGCCACCCCGAGTAAACTCCGCAAGGTGGTTGAGGAAATCGACAACACCAAGATGGAGTTCGGAACCGATTGGCGCGACCCGCTCAAGATGGCCATGAACATGGAACCGGATGTGATCTACTTCATGACTGACGGTGCTGTTGGCAAACACCCTGACAAAAAGCCCGTCGTCGATGACGTCCTCGACTTCAACCGCACCAAGAGCCGGGCTAAAATCAACTCGATCTGCTTCATGGTTCTCCAGGCCTACGAAAACCTCAAGGAGCTGGCTGACAAGACTCGCGGCGAATTCACTCTCGTGACCGAGGAAGGTGAAATCCTGCGAGGCCGCGACGTGGAGCGCCTCGCCCGGAAGAAGTAGCCGACAGCCTCAGCTGATTTGTTCAAAGGAGCGCCACGGCGCTCCTTTTTATTGTACGGGCCGGGCCTGAATGGTAACCCCCGGCGCTTCAGGCGCTGCAGCTTGCTTCAAGCGCGTTATCAGGAAAGAGACTACCGGTTGAGAGTTCTGCTTCACGTATTCGCGATCCTCTTTCCGGACCTTGGTCATCAAGCCTTTGAATTGCAATCCAACCTCGCGACTGCGGCTTTCCATTAACTCGACATGAAGCGGGTGATGGCTGAAGCCCACCAGGGAGACCGGACGCCGATCCGGCATGTAACTCACCATGATGATCGGAGGGTCATCCGCACTGAGGAGAGAAATCATATCAACCTCGGACCGCCGTCGGGCGCCTTCAGGCCCTGCATAATCCTCCGCGGTTAATCCATAGAAGGCTGGGTGATCAACCGAATCGAACATTCTCACCCCGGATCCGTAGCGCCTGGAAAACTCAGGAATCCACTTGGAAAGGTCATAGGTAAACTGCCCGTGGGTAACCCCTACCCCCAGCACACGCGTTGATTCGCGAAGCACCGGATCCGGATTGTCCGGGTCCGCGATGTCTTCGTGGCATCCGATCCAGAGGCAGATTCCCGCTCCTGCCGATTCGCCGAAACAGGCCACCCTTGTCTTATCAATTCCGTATCGAGCTGCATGATGCCGAAGGAACTGCACGGCCCGCGCAGAGCCTCTGACGACATCCTGTACGCCCGCCCGCTCCGGTTCATTCAACCCCTCGCGATGAACGAATTGATACTGGACCGAGGCAATGGCGACTCCATTCTCCATGGCTCGCTGAACTTCAACAGGGGTGATCATGTGCTTCCCGCCCTGCTTGAAGCCTCCCCCGTGAAAGTAGACCAGCAGGGGAACCGGCTCGCTCGATTCTGGCACCCATAGATCGAGCAGTTGGCGTCGCTCAGGGCCGTAACGAACGTGAAAGTGAGTTGGAGTCAGCTTTACGAGGCGGCTCACGGCCTCGCATTCCACCGTTCCTTTTGTATGCAGAATCGCGAGAAACGAACCCGCCATCATCCATCCACACGCACCGCGCTGCAGTGAACGTTTGAGCCTGGAGTTTGAAAAGCCTAACACCATCTAGTCGCGGGAAGTTACACCCAGTTCGGCTATCCTTCCATTCCCAAGGTTCCCATAAGGGTGGTTGATTGCGGTATATCTCACGCGCGAACACGCTAGAGGCCAGCGGCAACAGTCGCACTACCGTAACAACGATGACCTCCGCTAAACTTCGCTCCCTCCCGCTCTTCTTGATTTGCCTCGGGCTCGCCAATCTCGCGGCCGCCCAGGATCTCAACATAGCCCGCCCCGACGTGAATCCCTACGTCGATCCAGCCGGCTCCCGGGAAGGCCACGCCCACAGCGATGCCACGGTCAACGAAGCTCGTGTCTACGATTTCTATCAACGCCAGGCGGATCACTACATGGCAGGAGAAGCCCGTCCCTCCCTCATTCCAGCTTTCCCCGGCCTCGACGCAGGAGAGCACGGCCACTGGGGCAAGCACAACCAGAACAAGCACGAGGACGGCAGATGGAACGATATCGATATGGGTCCTATCGTGGCTCACACGATTCGCCACAATAAAGTCGCGTTCGGCAAAGGGGTCGCCGTGCTCCTGGACGACGGCCCCCTCTCAGCCTGCTTTGATCCGGTTTCACTCACCTATCCCATTGTCTGGGAAGGCGATTTTATTCGCTTCGATCCTTTCCGCTGGGGCTCATCCCGCAACGCGAACGTGGCGGGCAACCCCTGGTTTGCTCTACAACCGAAGGCAGACAGCTGGACCAGGGGAGGCAATTCGGTTTCGACGCAGTATCTCGGTCACTACCGCTATGACGGACGGGCCGTTTTCTCATTTATGGTCAACGGCAACACCATCCTCAGCAGCCCTCATGCTGAAGCCCACCATGAAAAGAAAGCGTTCGGATTCACCCTGACATTCCCCGCAGGTTTTGCCGGAGGCGAGCTCTCTCTGGGGCAACTCCCGGAAGATCTCTACATCGCAGTCCGGGGCAGCGACAAGAAAGCGACTCCCACCATGAGAACCAGTGACGGGGTCACGACTGTATCGATCCCCTCATTTGAGGGTGCGGCATCCGTTGGCATCGCGATCGGACAATTCCAGGCAACTGCTCTTACTGCCGCCACCAATGCGGCGAAAGTCGAACTGGCTACCATGCGCCAGGGAGGCTCACCTCAATGGCCTGACGTCGTCAAGACCGAGGGAACCCTCGCAAACAACGAAACGCTCCCTTATGTGATCGACACCATCGATGTCCCCGAAGACACCGGCTTCGACAGCGTCATGCAACTGACCAGCATCGGGTTTCTTCCCGACGGCACCGCCCTCCTCGCCACTCTCGCAGGAGAACTGTGGCAGGTCACCGGCATTGACGACTCGCTTAAAGAAGTGCAATGGCGTCGCGTCGCTTCCGGCCTCCACCAACCCATCGGGATGCACATCGACGAGGACGGCATCTTCGTTCTCGAACGCGGCCAGATCACCCGCCTCCACGATCTCAACGATGATGGAGAATTCGATTTCTACGAAAACTGGGCCAACGATTTCGACAGTCACGACAAAAGCCACACTCACAGTTTCGGCCTCGTCCGGGATGACAACGGAGCGTTCTACTTTGTGAATTGGAAAGATATCCTCCGGACCGGCCCTGATCGCACCACGCAATACTACGCCTTTGGCGTCCGCAATTGCATGGGCTTTGGCACCGGCGCCGGAGGTGCTGTTCTGGCAGGTCCACAGGAAGGCACCTACACCCCTACCTCAATGGTGATCGATGTTCACGAAGGAGAATACTATGGTCACCCGGGAGACAATCCGGGAGCTGTGATCTCCCCCCCGCTCTGCTTCGTTCCTCGTGGCATCGACAACTCCACCGGAGGCTTTCTCGCCACGACCAGCGAGCGGTGGGGCCCACTTGGCGAAGGGCATACCCTCGGGTTTTCCTATGGCTACGCCACCCACTACCTGATCCTACGCGACGACACCACGAAGCGGAACCAGGGAGCGATCGTTCCGCTCGAAGGCGACTTCCTCAGCGGCATCATGCGAGGCGCCTTCTCTCCCACGGATGGTCAACTCTATGTCACCGGCATCGACGGCTGGGGTGACTATTCCGTCTCAGACGGATGTTTGCAGCGAATTCGATACACCGGCGCGAAGCTTCGAAAGCCTGTAGGCTTCCAGGTCCACTCCAACGGCATTCGCATTGATTTCTCGACCAAGCTCGATCAGAAAGCCGCCACTTCGTTCCGAAACTATTTTGTCCACCAGTGGAACTACGAATACTCCAATCAATACGGCTCGCCCGAGTATTCCACCAAGCAACCGGAGTCGCTGGGCCACGACGTCATCAATGTTTGCTCCGTTCAACTCCTCGAAAACCAGTCATCGATTTTCGTGGAAATTCCCTGGATCGAACCGGTCATGCAGATGCACATCCGCATGCACCTCAAGGACGCCGACGGAACAGAGTTCAAAGCGGACCTGTTCCCTTCGCTAATCGAACTCGGCGATCATTTCGAACACCAGGAGCTCGTCGCTCCAGAGCCGAACAAACACACGGAGATCACCCTCCGGGCCGATATCCCGGAAGACGCCGGAAAACTCGTCACCGAATCAGGCACCCTCGTTGAAGGCTCCCGGGAAATCGTTCTCAACTGCAGCAGCGCCCTCAAATTCGCCAGCGACCTGATCGAGGCGAAAGCCGGTGAATCCATCAAACTGGTTTTCAAGAACCCTGACATCATGCCGCACAACGTTGTGTTTGTGACCAAGGGTAACCTCAAGAAAGTCGGCGACCTGTCCTTCTCGATGCTCAATGACCCCAAGGCGGCGCAGAAGCACTACACACCTGATGTCCCCGAAGTCATTGCCGGCACTTTTCTGGTTCAGCCCGGAGGTGAACACACGCTGCACTTCACCGCGCCTGAAGAACCCGGTGATCATCACTTCGTGTGCACTTTTCCGGGCCACTGGATGACCATGAACGGGATCTTCCGGGTGACGGAGTAATCCCAACTAGGGCAGCTCAAGCCCCATGACCCATCCCGGGCCACCTCCACCGGTGATCTTCTGAACCTCGGAAAGTTTGCCCGTCTCCGCATCTCTGCGATAGACGGTCAGGGTACCGTCCCCCTGCCCGGCTGAAACGAGAAACTCTTCCCCGCCTGGAATCAGATTGAAGGATCGCGGGGTTTCACCGGTCGGAGCTTGCTCCACCACAGTTAAGGCGCCTGAAGACTGGTCGATCGAGAACACCGCCACGCTGTCATGTCCCCGATTGGAGGCGTAGACAAATTTGCCATCCCGACTGATTTCAATATCGGCGCACGATCCCTTTTCTTCGGTGTAGCCGGCAGGCAGGGTCGAGAGAGTCTCCTGCTTGGTTAAGGTTCCCTTTTCCTCGTCGTAGAGGCAGTGCGTTACGCTCTTGCCCTGTTCATTAACGAGGTAGACCCATTTTCCATTCGGATGAAACTGCATGTGGCGCGGCCCTCCTCCTTCGACCCCATCGAGTTTACCGGGGTCGTTGCGCTCTAACTGTCCGGCCTCGATATCAAACACGAATTGATCCACGCAGTTCAGCTCTCCAGTGTGAGGCGTAAACGCGAAGCGGTTGTCGGGCGACACCTGGATACAATGAGCCTTCTCCCCCACATCATCCACGTCAACCGGTTCACCTGAAACCTTTCCATTCTCGATTCGACTCACACTCACAAGTCCGTCCCCGAAGTAGGCTGCGAGCAGCCATTGATTGGTTCGATCCGGATAAACATAGGCAGCCCCACCGGCTGCCGGAGCTTTCCCAATTTCCTTGAGGTTTCCCGTTTTGGAATCGATGGCGTAAGTCACAAATTCAGCAGGGCTCCTGACCACGGCATACAGAAACTTTTGATCTTCACTCAATGCCAACGCCCCCGGAGCACCGGGAAGCTCCACCTCGCTTTGACGAGTTAACTGGCCCGTCCCCTCATCGATAGAATAGCAGGCGATCTTCTTTTCTCCTCGCTCGGACACATAAACGACAGTCGCCCCTTGAAGGCACGAGACGGCAAAACAAAACCAGCAAATCAGAAAGGTTCTCATGGCAGATGATCTAACACCGTATTTGGTGTCAGCCCACTAAGAATCCGACCAACAGGGTTAAAAATCATGCCGTCTACATTTCGATAAACACTTGTCACAAATACCCCGCATTTTGTTCTATAAACAGTAAGGGAAGCCACCACGCCTCTATTTACCCCCACCACCTCAATGAGCAGCGTAGTAAAACTTCTAAATGAAGGCCTTGAAGAAGATCCTTCCAACTGGGACCTGAGAATCGAACTCGCCCAGAAACTGGTCGAAAACGGCGATGCCGGCGGGGCCGCAAATACCATTGCCTCAGGCGAAAGCAACCCGGCCAACGACGCCCAACTCCACCAGGCTCTTGAACTTGCCGGTGGTCACACCAACGCAGGCAACTGGGACACCATCCTCAAGTCTTTTGTCGAAGCCAATCCAGCCAGTGGATACGGCCATCGCATCCTTGCCTCTCATCTGCTCGTCCTCGATCAACCCGACCAGGCGCGCAAGCACTACGACGCCGCCATCGCGATTGAGCCTTCCTACGCCGATCCTGATTTCGAAGCTTCCATCGACTCCCACGCCTCCGGTGGCGAAGAACACGTCGATGAAGCCGAAGGAGAGGTCATTGCTGCTGCTGCCAACGCTATTCCTCATGAAACCGGCGCCGTCAGTGTTGTGACTAAAGCTGAGGAAGCTCCCGAGGCTGCCTCAACGGGATCTGATCCGGTCACTCCCAAGGCACTTCGTCCTCCGGGGGAAGACGATGTTGAAGAGCATGAAGCACACGAAGAGCCTCCCGTTCCCGAAATTCACGAAGTCCACGCCGAAGATGTGCCTCACGAATACGACGTCGGCGAGGACGGTGAAGGCCACGAGCGCTATCTCGTAACCCAGGAGGGTGAAGCGATTCATGCAGCAGACCAGGAGTCGACCCGAAACAGCAAGATTTCAGCGATCCTCGTTGCCGTTGTGGTTCACCTCGTCATCGCCGCGCTCTTGATCCTGGCCAAGGTGGCGCTTCCTCCGAACAAGCCGCCCCAGATCATCGGTACCGCTGCTCCTAACGAGAATGCTGAAGACATGGAGAACGTCAAGATGGAGAAGCAGCAGGTGCAGCCGACCGCTCAAAGCGCCTCCACTCAGATGCAGGTGACGACGGCATTTTCCGCCTCATCCTTTGCCGTTCCGGAGTTTGACTCCACCAACATGACTTTTGAGCCACTCGGCATGGGCGATTCATTTGGACCTTCGATGAGTTTTGCCGGTGACGACAGCGGCAGCATGGTCTCGTTCTTCGGATCAAAAAGTAGCGCTACCAAGGTGGTTTTTGTTGTCGATGCTTCAGCTTCGATGAAATCTACCGGAAAGAATGGCCGAACCAAGTTTTCCCTGATGCAGGAAGAACTGACTCGGACAGTGAAGTCTCTTCCCCCCGGGGTTGAGTTCCAGATCCTGTTTTTCTCAGGGCCTTCGTGGTTCGTCGGCGAGTGGGATAAGAAGACAACGCCAAAGGACTGGCAACGTCATGCCGGCGGAGGAAACTTCTGGGAATACAAAGGAGGCGACCCCGAAAATTGGCCTGAATTCAAATACCTCAAGGCGACCCCAAGCACCATTCGTCGCGTCGCAAAAATGATCGAGGAAACACCCATGGTCGGAGGAACGGACTGGCGTGACCCGCTCAAGATGGCCATGACCATGGAACCGGATGTGATCTATTTCATGACTGACGGTGCCGTAGGCAAACACCCTGACAAAAAACCCGTCGTCGACGATGTCCTTGATTTCAACCGCACCAAGAGCAAAGCCAAGATCAACTCGATCTGCTTCATGGTCCTGAAAGCCTACGAGAACCTCAAGGAGCTGGCAGACAAGACTCGTGGCGAATTCACCCTCGTGACCGAAGACGGGGAGATCCTCCGGGGCCGCGACGTCGAGAAACTGGCGAACAAGTAGTAACCGCCTGTCACTGTTTCTTCCCGCTGGCCGCTCTTTGCGGGAAGAGCTGCTCCATCTCCCGTTCAAATGCACTGGAATGCGAGTATGTCAGGCGGTCCGTTCGAATCGGTGCATCGGTAATTGAAACGGGTGCTTCGAATTTCAGGATCGATTCGCCATCTCTTTTCACTTCAACCGTAACCGGCCCTACCTCACTCGGAATGGCATTCACCTGCAGCCCGGCTTCGACGCTGCCCAGGCTTTGTCCATTCAGGAAACATTCCGCCGGCTTGGTCAAAAACGTCACCAACTCGATCCTGTCTTCGCCAGTCTGGACTTTTTCCCCGCTCTTGATGAACAGTGGAAAGGCTACCTCGGGAGACACGTCGTGCCGGTAGAGCTTGTAGAAAACGGCAGCTTCGTCCCGATCGACGGCAACTTCGCCGCTCTGCCAGTCTTCTTTGAAATACCTTAGCAAGAGGGCCGGACCGAACCCGTGCACCACTTCCGGCGCCAGGTGATGCCCCTCGGGATAGTCATTCCAGGTGACGTAATTGATCAAACCGGCGTCTCTCTCCTTTGCCTTCTTGAGCAGTCGTATCTGGACATCGGTCAAGTTAGTCACCCGGTAGTGCCTCTCATTGCCTTCTGGCCCGAGTTTCATCGCTTCGTCGACAGTCAAAAACCGATGCGCCGCATCACGAGAGTAGGTCTTGGAGGTGTAATAGTCAGGATAGACGCTCTGCGTGTAGAGGGTGCCGGTCTCGTGACAACGGCGGGCTACCCTGTCCCAGAAGTCCTCGTTCTCCTCGCTATCAGTCCACCCCCACACGGCCGGAAACGTTTCCATGATGGCTTCCAGGTAAGGCGCATCATCGTTGAAGCGACGAATCTGGTAAACGTAGTCGATCTGAGCCCCTGCGACACTGGCAAGCTTTTGGAAGGCGGCGCCGACATCCCGAATCTGCTGTGGGGTTTCCGCTCGGTGTGGAACGGACCCGGCAAGCGAATCAGCCACCCAGAGAAAGAAGAGGATATTCCCATTCTCATTGCGGAGCCACGCCTTCGAATCAGTCGTTCCCCCCATCAACTCCCGAAGCGGCTTTCCCCAAATCTCAATCCTTTCAGCTTCGCTACCCTCAACGGCCGGCGACGGATTGCACAGGCACACGCTGATTCGGAACCCAGGGAACTTCGTTTCGCTCTGTCGCAAAAATTCCCGAATGATTTCGTTGTACCGGATCGACAACATCTTCGGGTTCTCGACGAGCGGGTAGTAAAACTGGAAACCATCCACCCCAAGTTGTTGCGCCGCCCTGATCTCAAAGGCCACGGCTTGCTCCAGCGTCACCTTGTCCAGGTAAAGGGATGCCATCGGCACGGTTTGCTGCAACCCGTTCACTGCAGCAGTGCTTCCGTTGGGGTCCGACAGTTCCGGATCAATCCAACGATTCAGCGGCCGCTCGGTCTGCGGCAGCATGTCGGTCATGTAATGAGCCACGACCAACTTTTCGAGCTTCTCTGCCCGAAGGGTTTCAGCCGCCAGCGCACAGGCCAGGATCAAGATCCACTTCATCAATATCGAATGATCCACGCCGGCCCGGCCTGCGGGATCACTTCTTCTTTTTCTTTTTACCGGGCTCTTTGCCACTCTTCCAGAGATTGATCTCCTCAACATCGTTTTTCGATTCGGCTCCGTCGGTGCTTCGGCCCTTGAAAACATCTTCCTCAAGGAGGGCGAGCAGCTTGGCAGCCACCTCGGGATTCTCCCCATAGAGATTGTTCTGCTCACCCGGATCATCATCCATGTGATAGAGCTGGGCAATCGGAGCATCGGCGGGGACCTGGTTTTCACCGGGAGCAGTCCAACCACCGGAACCGCGCGCCAGGATCAACTTCCATGGCCCCTGGCGGTAGGCAAAGTGCCCACTGATGGAGTGATGAATAACCCCGTTACGGGTCGAAACGATTTCCTCACCGGACAGCGCCGGAAGAAAACTAACGCTGTCCTCACCGCTGACAGGAAGCTCCACATCGAGCAAATCTGCGGTCGTGGCAATCAGGTCCGTCAGGCAGATCAGCTGATCACTGGTCGAACCCGCTTCCACCTTACCCGGCCAGCGAACGATGAATGGAATGCGGTGCCCACCCTCCCAGATGTCCGCTTTGGAGCCTCTCAGGTGAGCGCTGACAATATGTCCTTTATCGGCCAGATCTTTGATACCGGCCGCCTTGGAGCAACCATTGTCACTCGTAAAAATCACGAGCGTGTTGTCAGTCATTCCATTGCGCTCCAGCGCCTCGGAAATTTCCCCGACTACGTTGTCCGTCTGCATCACAAAGTCCCCATAGTCACCCAGCCCGCTTTTTCCGACCCACTCGCCAGTCGGCACGATCGGAGTGTGAGGCGAACCTAAAGGAACATAGAGAAAGAAGGGCTTCTTCTTGTCCTTACGAGAGTCGATATACTCCACCGATTTCTCGGTCAGTCGGGGCAGCATGTTCTCCACCGGGTCGTGAGCAATCACCTTATCGTCTTCGATAACTGCCTCCATATTTCGGGCATGATGAAACCCATGGTAGTAGCCGAAGCCGCGATGAATGGGACCGTCCGGAATCTTCGCTCCTACCGGAGGCGTTTTGTGATCCTTGGCGGAATACTCCTCCCCGGTCTCCGGATCGAGATAGAGAAAATCCAGGTGCCACTTTCCGACAATCGCTGTCGCATAGCCCTGCTGCTTCAGGAAGCTCGCCACGGTGGTTCGGTCTTTGGCGATCAAGCTTGGAGCAAATCCTGTCACAACTCCTTTCTGCAGGCGCGTCCGCCAACTGTAACGCCCCGTCATCACTCCGTATCGGGTCGGAGAACAAACCGACGACCCCGAGTGAGCATCGGTAAAAATCATCCCCTCCGAAGCCAGCTTGTCCGTGCATGGCGTCGGGATCTTGCTCGTCTCCGGAGCGAGACACTGGATGTCCCCGTAGCCCAAGTCATCACAAATGATGTAGACAATATTGGGTTTCTCAGCAGCGAAGCCAATGGACACAGAAAGAAGGCAGAAAAGGGACAAAATCGATTTCATGAGTCGAAACTAACAGGGGTAAGTCATCGACTAAACAGGGTTAAGTCGATTTCTCCATCATTGGGGTGGGGCTTGATCACGCAACGGTAGAAGTGAGATTATTCTCCGCAGCCATGACATGTCCGCTGTTTTAGGCGTTAACGAAGTCCCAGTTTCCTCAAGACAGCTTTTGCAACTTCCCTCGCCCCTTTGTTGAGCTCTAAAGCAACGTAGCGAAAGAAGTTGGTCGGGCGCTTCGGCATTACCTGCACCGACCCCACCCAGTAACATTGCCCATCGGTGTATCCCTTCTTGTAGGACTCATCACCGGCCAGTAAATCCAGCGTCTTGACTCCATCCACCTTGACCCATTCGTCGATTCTTCGGAGGACCGAATACTTGCCCGGGGCGACACTTCGATAAGCGGCATCGAATGCGGTGATGAACCCGTAAAACCGACTACCCCGGGCAAAACCCAGTTCAACCGCCATCAGCTGATCTCCGGTCTGGAGCAGTGCCACCTGCAGGCCAACATCCGGATCGGAGATGACCTCTTTCAGGATATTTCGCAGAGGTCCCTCCTCCAAAGGATTCGCCGCCTTCTTACGAAAATGCTCAAGGTGAAAACCGGTCGCCCGGTCAAAAATCTTCTGATCAATCTCTGAGCCTCGATAGATGTCGACCCTCGCGTCCGGAAATTTCTTTTCCATCCTCCTGATGGCGCGCTTTCGATCGCCCCTGACTTTTGAAGGCCTCGCCAGGAGATATTCATCGAGCCCTCCCCCCAGGTCCACAAAGGGACACGGGAAAAACCGCTTCTTGTAGTGAAAGAAATTACTCCGCGACTTCCGGGCCGCTTCGAGAGCATGGTAGAGATGGCCCTCTTCCGGTAGCCGGTCGAAAACCAATCGACATGAGCGTGCCTCTCGCTCCAGCCATTTCAACACACTCGTCACGATACGTCTCGCCGACTCGAAACTCTGGGTGATCACTTCCTGGTAGTCACATGTGGGATCACCGATCAGTCGTATTTCTTTACCTTTCCGGTAGCAGGGAAGAATGGCTTCAACTCCTGCCTCACTTCGAAGCGTGAAGATGAGAACCTCGTCAACATAGTCCGAGGCATGCAGAAGCCAGGCACGATTCCACCCAAAGGTCTGAAACGGAGACGCTGAATCCGGAACCAGCTGTTTCCACTCCTCCTCCAATCGTTCGATGTCGTGCTCCACCGTCAAATCTGCACGCAATGAAGAACGGGATATGGCAGTTCGATGCGGAGCCGGGACCGGAGAATGATGGATATTCCCATCGTCTGCCGATCGATGAATCCTCCAGGATTTCGTGCCCCACTCCCGTGAAGGCTCCCAGTTTGGCTGTGACGCACTCGCTGCCATCGCCCATTCAGACAGCGCTCACCGCAATTTGCTCAATTAATCTGAATCAAATCAAAGCTTAGCGATTGGATTCCGTAGGCCGGAAGGTCAACACGACGCGGCACCGATGCTTGAAGGGCTCGTGCTCCAACCAGGGTTCCTGGAAAAGATAGTAGCCACGAGACTCATGAAACAGGATTTGCTGGAGAATGACACTTTCCAACTCCGAGAACTCAATATTCTCGTCCATCCAGTCCAGTCGCTTCTCGACACGACGTTTTACCGAGCAGAATCGGTTGATGATCTGATCTTCGAGATCCTGAATTTTGGCCAGCGCTTCGTTCCTGGGCATCAACTACCCTACGCCTGCCACCCTGGCTCTAAACGGTGAAAACAATGTTTTAGGGCTCAAATGCCCAATTATTCGCGCAAAAACCCAGCCCATCCCCCATTTGGGTGATAAAAACTCGGTTGCCCCCCCCTAGAAGGGGGGATATTATTGATTTTATTAAAATTTTGAAGCTTACACCTAGTAGAAACCGAGGATTCACACTTGCTGAAACACTAATCACTGTTGCAGTGATTGGTATTCTTGCCAGCCTTGCTGTGGTGACGGTCACCGGTGTCTACACGTCAGCGAAAAATGCCAAGCTCCAATCGGACGTCGAGGCACTCAATCGAAGCACCAAATCATTCCTTGGTTCCGGGGGAAATCTCACAGCGATCTCGGATCCTGCTGAAGTGCTCGTCGCTCTTAAGCAATACTCGGCTTTCGCCCAACGCACCCCGGGATTCAGCGGCAGCAAAATTGATCCTCGAGTCACCTTCCTGCTCCAAAGCGAGGAGCAAGCCTCTTCGAATCAACTGCGCGCCTATTGGGATGCCGCTTCCTCCAGTTTTGTGATCGCTGACAGCGGCAAGCTCCCGGGCATCCGGGAATTCGTTCTCGATGACTCTCTTGCCGAAGTCGACTTCGGCACGTCCAACGCCACGACCGCTTTCCTCTACGCCCAGGAGGACACCTGGGTCTGGGAATATCAGGACGGCACAGCCACTACCGCAGCTGGCCCTACCACTGTTCCTACCGCCACTCCACCTTCGAATACGGTTTCACCAGTGACGGTATCGCCAACTGCCCCAACGGGCCTCAATGTCACCCAACTCGCCCCTCCCATCTACTCAGTGACCGGCGGCACTTTCCCTGTTTCCAGCTTCGACATGAAGCTTTCGTTCACGAATCCGAATCCGACGGATTCTTCTCAAGTTTACTACTCCATCGATTTCGGTAACTGGCAGCTCTACACCGGAGGAGAAATCAATGTTCCAGCCGGGGCCAACGTCGCGGCCCAGGCAACTGCAATCGGTGATGAATATCGTGACAGTCGACGTCTCGATGAACTTTACGAAGTTGCCTCATCGACCCTGCAGCCTCCAACCATCAGCCCCAGTAATCCCACCCTGGGTCTTTTCACCGACCGTGTTGTCGAAGTCACGCTCAACAATCCGAACGACGAAGCCATTTCCGCGCTGGAATACCGCGTCGGTACAGGCACCTGGCAGCCCTACGACGGGACACCATTTGAAGTCAATCGCGACGACTACCTCGACGGAACTACCATCGTCGCCCGCGCTATTCCTGAAAACACCACCTACTACCGACCCAGTTCACAGGTGGAGGAAAACCTCGATGCCGAGCCCCTTGCGATCACCGGCAACTCGAACGGAGCCTTTCATTCCCCGGTCGGGAGCAATAAACTCGTCACCAATCTCACCGGGGGAACCACCGGCCCCTACTTCTACTGGGGGGAAGCTCACGGCGGAACGACGGACCCCAGCTGGCTCCAGTTCAACAATACCAACTTCACTGACATTTCCACCAATCAACGCTTCGAGATCGGTCAGATGGACTACTACAATGGCACCATCAAAGGCAACACTGGTGCTGATGCCGTGAGTCTCGGAATCAATCTCAACATCACCATCAACGGCATGGTCGCTTCGCCATCGTTCGACTTTGACTTCGAACTCATCAACGTGCCCAATGAAAATCTCAACGCCGGTGGCGATCCGTGGAGGTCAGCCGACTACGTCAAGCTGGCCAAGCCAATTGCCGAGCAGATCTTCGAGTTCCACGGGGTGCGATTTAAAATGAAACTCGAGTTTGGCGAAACTTCAGCCGCCGGCATCGCAGCCTTCGATGAGTTCTACGTTCTCGAGGACGCCGGTGCGAGGACTCGTCTGTATGCCACCCTGATCGAGGTGGGTTCGGCTCCGGCTCCTTAATCGACGCGACAGCTCCGGAAAACTGGGTAATTTCCTGCGGACGTCCATGCTCTGGAAACCGCATATCATCAAGCTCACCGAAAACCCTGCCGCCCGCGCCGGAAAGATTGATGCGCTCTTCTTCCCTCCTCTCACCGAGGAGACGATCGCAGCTTGGGAATCAGAGAAAGGTCACGAACTACCGGAAGAAATCCGTTCCTACCTGCTGCAGTCCAACGGACTTGAAGCGCAGTGCGGCATGATCTGGCCCGTTCTCCCCTTCGAGCAATGGGAGTTCATTCACGACGAATGCATCGCTCCCCACCCGTGGCTGAGATTCGGTGAAACCAAGGAATACCGCTACCTGCTTTCGCTCGGCCACAGCCCCTCAATCTACCGGCACGCCATCTTCGGATCAGACGAAGAATTCTTCGCCGGCAGCTTCAGCACCTATCTCGAGAAAGTATTCCGAAACGAAGCCTAGCCCTTCGCGTCAGCCCCTACCACTTCAGCCATTTCTGAACGAAGGCGATCCACCACTTCGGGCATCTCTTCGAAAAGATTGTTCTCTTCACCGGGATCCTTGGCCAGGTTGTAGAGCTGCCCTTCGGGTTCTCCTTTCAACGCTTCGGCCGGCACCTTGGTGAAGCCGCCGGAGCCTTTGCCCTCAATCAGTTTCCATTCACCGGAACGGATGGTCATCAGTCTACGGCCGGATTGCATCACCACCGGCGGGCGCTCGCGGGAAGCCTCCCCTTTCAACGTCGACAGGAAGCTGTAACTGTCCGGCCCACCGTTCTCGGTCAAGTCACCGCCAGTCAACTCGGCCAGCGTCGCGAGAAGGTCGGTGAATGAAATCGTCTTGTCCGCCACCGATCCGGCCTCAACCGCCTGCGGCCAGCGAATGATGAAAGGCATGCGATGCCCGGCCTCCCAGGCGTCCGCCTTCATCCCCCGGAACCCACCGGAAGAATCATGGCTCAATCGCTCGACATCCTCTTCATACCAAACCGGCCCGTTGTCGGAGGTGAACAAAACCAGGGTATCTTCAGTCATGCCCGCGTCTTCCAGCGCGGACAACACCTTTCCAATCTCGTCGTCGACCATGGTCATGAAGTCACCATACATTCCGGCTTTGCTAGTCTCCTTGAATTCCTCTGACGGCAACCACGGTGTGTGAGGTGCCGGATAAGCGAGGTAAAGCATGAGCGGTTTTTCCCCATCACGGTTTTTGATCACCTCGATAGCCTCATCGGTGAAGCGCGGCAGGACTTCGTCGAGTTTCAAGTCAGGAGAGATGCCACCGGCGCGCCAGAATTCACCCTGAATCGGTGACCAGCCTTCGGTCGCATTGTCTCCGATTTCGTCCGTAGGAGGCATCACCGCTTTGTCTCCCCGAATGTAGAAATACGGAGGAATATCGGTGGAAGCTCGTATCCCGAAATAGGATTGAAACCCCTGGTCAACCGGCCCACCCGGAAGCGGGTTTTCGTAACCGGTCTCGAGAAAACCCAGGTGCCATTTCCCAACCATTGCGGTTTGATAACCCTGACGTGACAACAACTTCGCAATCGTGTCTTCGTTCTCCTGGATTACCGGCTTGGTCGGCCACACCGAAATATCCGTTCGAAAAGGATAGGTCCCGGTCATCAATCCATAGCGCGAGAGGTGACAAAGAGGACCGGGAGCGTGAGCGTCCGTGAATCGCATTCCCGCGGCAGCGAGTTCATTGAGATTCGGCGTTTCGATCTTGGACTCCGGGTTGTAGCACGCAGCGTCGCCGTAGCCCATGTCGTCGACGAGGATCACCACCACATGAGGATTCTCACCATAAACAACGGAGGAAGCTGCGACAATTCCAGCCACGAGGGCAAGCGTTTGAAGAAATCTCATGAGCCTACCTCAGCCGTTGAAGCTCCCCCTGTCAATTCGCCGGGTGGAACTCGCAGCCCCTGATCATGCCGGTTTTCCGTGTTAACAGGGCCCCACCGGATCCAAAAATGCGCCGTAAACGCACTATTAGTTATGAACCAACATCATCTGACTCAACCGGAACTGGCGGCTTCCGCTAGAGATCTGCATCGTGAATTCGACGCCGTTTATGAAGAAGCCAGCCATCTACCTGAAGTGGCGAAGCAAGATCTACAGCCTCGACTCAAACGCCTCGACACCATGATCCATGCATTGGAACGGGACGTCGAAGAAGTCTCCGGCCCCTCGGGAGCTTCGTTGGAGACCACGGAACATCTGAACGAAACCATTGAGACCGAACTCCACAACCTGGAGCACGAAGTGGAAATTCTCGCCATGGGCGCTCCGACCACGCTATCAGCAGCGTTCGATGCCGGTCTTCACGCAGCCGAAAAAGTGGGTGAAAAACTGAAGAAATACACCTCTCGTGTACCCACTTTCCCGCGTCGGAAACCTTAAAAACCGGTCCGGATTCTGCGGAAAACTCCCTCGAAACAGGGAGAAAGTGACATTTTGGGCACTTTTTTCCCCTTTTTAGGCGAAAAAACTGAATCAAATCGCTCCTCAATCGTCTCTTAAATACAATTCGGCACCCTCCTCCGCCGAATTGTGTGCACACGCAAACCCTGGAATCGCCCTGTGATAACGTCTGACCCTATTGTATCGGAGCACGCTTCGCACATCGAAAGAAGTCTAGCTAGAGCCGCTGAAGAACTGGGACCCGAGGAGTTCAAAGGAGTCATTGGAGACCCCGGTTTGTCCGTCTTGCGGACGGCCATGGACTGCACCAATGCTGACTCCATCTCCGTCTGGTTTGCCGATCAGGATCAAAAAAACCTCGTCGTCACCCACAGCGAACCTGACCCTTCATTCATCGGCTGGGAGCAATCCATTTCCGAAGGTCTCACATCGCTGGCCTACGCTTCCGAGCAATCACTCTGCGAAAACCAGGTCTACCTGAATGCCCAGCATTCGAAGCGCGTCGACGAAGCTCGCAACCAGGTTACCTGCGCGATGATCGTGACGCCTTTCTACATGTGCGGGACGCTCCGCGGTGTGATCAGCACCGTCCAGATCAAGGACTCCGAGGATGCCCCTGATCCCCCCGGCTTCTCCGCCCGTAACCTCAATCGGATGCGACGTCTTTCCACCGTTCTCGAAAGACTCGTCAACTATCGCCTTCTTACGACCCTGCTTGACCTCGAACTATGAGTCACCGCGCCATCGCCGACGCTCCCTGGCCCAGCCTCGAAGAGGTGCGCTCCGCTGCGCAGTCAGGTAGTGGCGCCGGCATTAAGGTGGCCGTGATCGATTCGGGAATTGAAGCGGATCATCCGCGCCTCAACGGACTCAAGCTGACCGACTCGATCGCGTTTGAAGAACAGAATGGTCGAATTGAAGCGCTCGAAGGGGAAGGCAGTGATGCCTACGGTCACGGCACCGCCGTCGCCGATATCGTCCACCAGTTCGCCCCGGAAGCCGAGATCGGAAGCTTCCGGGTGATCGACGCTCGCAGCCTTTCCAAGACACATCTAATCTGCGCCGGTGTGGAGGAAGCGATCAAGCGGGGCTACCAGATCCTGAACTGCAGTTTTGGTTGCCGCGGTCTGGCCAAGTTTATCCTGCCTCACAAGGAGTGGGCCGACGACGCCTGGCTCAAGGGAGTCCATGTCGTTGCCGCAGCCAGCAACGCCGACAGCACCGAGGCCGAATGGCCGGCTCATTTCGCCTCTGTCATCGGCGTTGATCTCGCTGACACAGACACCAATGACGTCTTTTACCGCCCCGATCACCTTGTCAGTTTCTCCGCCAAGGGCGAAAACGTCGAGGTCGCCTGGCTGGGCGGAGGCATCCAGATGCAGACCGGAACGAGCTTTGCGGCGCCCCGGGTCACCGCCCTGATTGCCAGAATTCTTTCCGTTTATCCTACAATTCCTCCTTCGATGATGTACACTCTCTTGTCATCTGTCAGTGAGCCTTGGCATGCCGGGCTCAGTTCTGACTGGTGATATTGACACCAAACCCTAAACCAGCCTACTACCATGAAAGATGCTGCTACCTTCCTCGGGCCCGTCAATGAACTCCCCCCTGAGGGCGCCGATCTGGAACCATCCAGAAACTCCGAAGTCGACTTCGTCGCTTCGATGTTCACCGACTCCGAGCTGACGTTTGACGTCTCACGCGACGGAGTTTTCCTCCAATCCAATCCACAGGAAACCGACCTCTTCCAGGAATTCGAAGTCAATCTCGATCCCGGCGAAGACGAACCCTACCTGCTCTGGAAAGACAATGCCTTTGATCTGCATCTCCAGGGCCTCTTCCGAGACACCCGGCCGTTTGAAGCACTCTCCGATGCCTCTGATCCGGAAGACTATGTCCGACGTTTCCTCGAAGTTCTTTCCACCTCGCTTGACGATCCGGCAATCAAGCACGACGGAACGACCCTGCCCCTGATTCGCTGGCAGGCCGGCGACGATGGTGAGTCTGCCCAGGTTCAACTGCTGGGGCTGCTGCTCGCCAACGACGACCAGTTCAAGCAGTTCTGCGAAAACCAGGACGGCGACATTGGACTCATCTTCGAAGATCCTGAAGTGGAAGCCCATGGCGTTCGCGAAGTCGTAACCGCAGTGGCCTTGCTCGGGGTCACCATGAGCGCCACGACCAGCGCCCAGGCTGGTCTCTTTAACTTCAAGGCCAACAAGAAGGCCAAGGAAATGCGCATTGCCCAGCTCAATGCGATCCAGGAAGCCCAGAGAGCTCCGATCCAGAACGCTCAGCGCACGGGTTACCTCGACGTCCACAACGACGCCTACATCAACTATCAGCTTCTTGAAGCCGGCAAAAACGCCGAGAAGAAAGTCATCATAGACATCGGACGTCAGCGCGCCTACCTGCTGGTTGGCAACCAGGTCGCTATCGACACGGCGGTTTCCACGGCACGTTCTGACAAGCACACGCCGCGCGGAACTTTCAAGATCACCGAGCGCATCGCCCACGGCAAGATGTCCACTATCTACGATGTCGAGATGCCTTACTGGCAGCGCCTCGATTCCACCGCCATCGGCATGCACATTGGCGACCTGCCCGGTTACCCCGCCTCTGCAGGCTGCATTCGCCTGCCTTACAGCGTGGCGCCGGTGCTGTTCGCTAACATGAACAGCGGCATGACGGTCGAGGTTGTCGACCTCTGGGATGCTCAGGAGTTGCAACAGCAGCAGCCAGTGCGAGTGGCCCAGGTTTCTCACTACAACCGCTGATCTGCAGCATTGGTAGTCGCTTTTAGGAATCCGGCACGTCTCTCACGGGGCGTGCCGGTTTTTTTATGTACGCGTCCGAGCTAACTTTCGACTTCTCTGTGGAAACGGGAGGGGTAAGCTCCTGCTTGACCGCGAATTAGATCGGCTATCGGATCCCACCACGACACTCAACCATCGCTCGCGGCCGAGGTGAAACTCGACCCTCCAGATGCCTTTCGGCATCCGGCATTTCGTGCGAACGCAGGGCGATTATCGACTGCGACCGTCAGCAATAATCTTGTCGAGGCGGGCCTTCATTTCTTCCGCCTTCTTTACATTAGATTCAGCCAGATTTTTCTTCTCGACCGGATCGTCAGCCAGGTTGAACAACTGGATCTTGGGGACCGCGGTATTTTCGAGCAGTTTCTCAACCACGACGTTGCGAGCCTTACCCTGGGCGTGGACCTGGAGTTTCCAGTCGCCCTGGCGGAAGCCGAAGTTTCCGCGGCTGCCGTTGTCCTGCTGAACCAACTCGCTGCGCCCCTTGGCGCCTTCTTTACCAAGCAGCGCCCCCATCACATCCATGCTGTCACGGGCAGCATCCTCTTCGAGGGCAGTTCCAGTGAGGCTCGCGAAGCTCGAGTATAGGTCGATCGTGCAGACCATTTCGTCGGAAACTCCGGGCTCAATCGTTCCCTTCCAACGGGTGATGAACGGTGTGCGAGTGCCACCTTCGTAGATGCTGTATTTGCCGCCGGTGAAGCCACCACCTGCTTTGTGGTCTCCCAGCTTTTCAAGAGCTTCGTCGGCGTAGCCGTCATCCATCACCGGACCGTTGTCCGAGCAGAAAACAACCATCGTGTTCTCAGCGAGGCCAAGATCATCGAGGCCTTTCATGATTTCGCCCACACACCAGTCGAGCTGGACGATGGCATCAGCGCGGTAGCCGAGATCGGTTGCGCCCTGGAAACGCTCATGAGGAATCCGCGGCACGTGAAGGTCGTGAGAAGCAAAGAAAAGGAAGAACGGGCCGTCCTTGTTTTCCTCCATGAACTCGAGGGACTGCTCCACCCACTTGTCGGCAAGATCCTCGTCGCGGAAGCGCGCCTTGTGGCCGCCGGTGTAGAATCCAATCCGGCTGATACCATTGTGAATTGTCGCGTTGTGACCATGGGTCCAGTCCATCTTCAGCGTTTCGCGCTGATTAATACCGGTGGGGTGTTCCGGACTTGGAGCCTTGGTGCCGACCCAGATGGGATCGGAAGGATCGAGGTTCAGAACATGGTGATCTTTCACATAGACCTGAGGCACACGGTCATTGGTGGTCGGCAGGAGGAAGCAGGTATCGAAACCAATTTCAAGCGGCCCGGGCTTCAGCTCGCCGTTCCAATCCGGACCTTCTTCGCCACCGAGGCCGAGGTGCCACTTCCCGATGATTGCGGTGGAGTAGCCCGCCGTCTTGAACATATCACCGATGCAGGTGATTTCGTGATTCACCCGCAGAGGAGAGCTCGGAGCCGCAATGCCCGTATTCTTCTCCCGGAATGCGTAGGTACCGGTCAGGAAAGACCAGCGTGTCGGGGTGCAGGTAGATGCCGAACAGTAACCGCTCGTGAAACGAACCCCTTCATTGGCCAGTTGGTCGATATACGGCGTTTCAAAGCTCTTAGTGCCATAGCAGGAAAGATCCCCGTAACCCAGGTCGTCTGCCATGATGACGATCACGTTGGGCTTCTGCGGCTCTGCCGCGACGAGGCTTACGCCTGCGAGAATGGCGAGGGTGAGAAAAAGGCTGTTTTTCATAGATAAGGGACGACAAGCATAGCGACGCCCCCCTGAAAACTCCACTACTTCTTAACGCCAAACATCTGAACCGAGTCAGAATCAGACATCCGGTAGCCTGTCCCAAAAGGTAACGGCCGCGCCACTCCGGACTGGTAGATGGATCGCAGGTCCGGTTGATCATATTCACTGAACATATCAATGGGCCCTACGTAATTGCCGAAGTAGTAGACGTTGAAATATTGTGCGAGGAACGCTGACGGGAATCCCGACGCATCCTGAAGCACCCATTGGCAGTCTCCGGCAAGATGATTTCGGATATTGGAGAAGTCACCCGTGTGCATGAGATATGACGCTGCTTTCAGGTAAAGCATTCCGCCGGGACGTTGCTTCAGGAAATTGTTAAAGGAGCTTCCCGGTTTGAAACCGGAGTTCGAGAGGTCGGTTTTGAAGTAATAAATTGAAGAGGCCTCGGGAAATCCCTGCATCCAGTTCTTTGCCTTCACTTGGAGCCAGATCCCGTTGGCACTTGAGCCATCCGTTTGCTTGGCCTGGCCGCTCCCGGTCAAGGTCACGTAGCTCGCATTCAAAACCTCGTGATCCGTGATTGCCGCAAAGAAAAGCAAAAGAGGAAAGACCCCTTCGATCCCCTTGCCACTCAGGTCCTCCCTCATTTCTTTGGTGAGGAAAAAATTACGCCGCGAGATGCTTCGCATGGAATGATTCAACTGCCCGAGGTAGGCATCGAGCTGCGCTTCCGGCATCCGGGTGAAATCCGGAATACTGCCGAGAGGCTCGAGGCCAACCAGAATGTATTCATCCGCTCCCGGAAAGAAGGTGACGGCATGAAGGAAGTCCGGACCGCCGAAAGGATATTTCACATACTTGGGGCGGGAGATCAGGGGATGGATCACATTCTTGGACCAATGGCTGATCTGGTTGAGCCGCCGGCTCTTCATCTCGTCTGTCATTGAGCGAAGCTTGCCGGCCTGCCGCTGAACCGAAGGTCTCATCGAGATCGGGTAAAGCGGACTAGTCTGTGAAACCGGTTGGCCCGCAAGGAAATGCGCGATGTCCCCGTAGGTCGCCTGCTGCCCATTGATCGTTGAGACCAGGAAGATGCAGGACGCCGCAACCAGGAGTGAGATTATCCGGTTCATAGCACAACTCTAGCGGAACTCCCGCTCTATATAAATACGCATCGAACGCATTATTGGAGCCCCGCTAGGCAGCACACCCCGGCTATAGTTGGGGCTTGCCGGGATTCACGGGTGACTCCCACGCAGGAGCTCCCGTCAGCTTGATCTTGCGCTTGAACACCTTCGTTCCGCAGGTGGCGTAGAGCGTATTTTCGAAGAGAAAGACATTGGCCGGATGGCGCTCGCCCAGCGGCTGAGGGATGATAAAATTCACTCGCCCGGGTTGGTCACAGATCTGAACTCCCAACGAAGTAGCCACCAGCAACCACCCTTCCCGGCTCATTGTCATCCCATCTGCATGACTCCGGACATCAATCGATGCCGGAGGCAGGTGCAGGTGAAAATAAGGCTGGTTGTATGCCAGGGTTCCGTCGGCCTTTCGCTGACCCGACCAGACAAATCGCCCCGGATAGTCCGCGCCGAACACCAGTGACTGATCCACACTCAAGAGGACCCCGTTCACCCCGGAGTATTCAGATGCCGCTATACGTGCTTCTTCTCCCGGAGGAATCACCCAAACTTCTTTCTTTCCCGGATTGGAGAAGTAAACCGTCCCGTCATGAGCCACGACCACATCGTTAGGGCGAACGTTCTCAACGTGGACCGAGAGTTCACCGGTCTCAATGTCCCACGACACGAGTCGCCCGGGCACGCGCTGGCAACCATAGAGTGTCTTACCGTCAGGAGCAAAAGCCAGCCCGTTGGTCCCACCAGTCTTATCTTTGAAGAGGGTTTCTTTTCCGTCTTTCCCGACCCGCCAGATCTTGCTGCCTTCGAGGTCGGTGAAAAACAACTCCCCGTTTTCATTCACCGCAGGCCCTTCTGTAAAAAGGTGCCCCTCGCTGACCAGTTCCCAGTCCTCGCCCTCTACCAGGAAGTGGTCTGCTGTGCTTTGCTTGCGATCAGCCACCGGATGATTACGAATCACCGGCTCAGTCTCCCATCCTTCCCAAAGCCAACGCATCACGTCGGGGAAAATCGCATAGCCGTGTTTCCGGTTATGACCACCATCACCCCACTCATGGTTCACCTCGTATCCGGCCCAGGTCAGTGCCGACAACATGTCCTCGTTCGCCGCCCACCAGCTGCCGCAGTAGAGGTCGTTATCATTCGTACCGCTCTGCAGGAAGACCCGGATCGGTTTCGGCTCTGTCTTGCGAACCAGGGCGGGCAACTCGTTGCCTCCTCGTAATCCAACATAAGTTCCTACCTGGGAAAACACGCGACGGAACTGATCCGGACGCTCCCAGGCCAGGATGAAAGCAGCAATTCCACCAGTGCTGGACCCCACCGAGCCACGAAGGTTCGGATCGTCCGTGATGTTCAATCCCTTCAGCGCCACCGGCATCAACTCTTCCAACAGGAACTTCGCGTAGCGACCGTCCACCGTGTCGAATTCGAATGATCGATTGTATCTCGGCTGAGCCCCTTCGCGCACCGCGGGAACAACCCCGGGATTCACAAACAAGCCGATCGTGACGGGCATATCACCCGAGTGGATCATGTTGTCGAACATGGTCGGAACTACTTTCATGTATGCCATCCCGTCCTGGAACACCATCAGGGCGGCCGGCTTTGATCCGTCATACTGGGCCGGCACATAGACACCATATTCCCGCGTCGTTCCGGGAAAAACTGAGCTCTCATCGAAAGTCCCACGGGTGACTTCACCTTGAGGCACCCCATCCTTCGGAAGCATGTCAGGATGAGTTGGGTAACTCTCATCCTGGGAAACAGCGACAGAACAGAACAGCAGAAGACAAGCGGCAATGCGAATCATGCCGGACTATGACACCGGTTCATACCTCGTGAAAAGCTACGGCAATGAGGACTGGGAGAACCGTCCCGTCCAGTGAGCCATAGAGTGGACTTATTGCCGGTAAAGCAGCAGCTTCCTCACCAGGTAAAGCACGACCAGGAAAAAGAAAGCCACACTGATCACTGTTCGCCGGCCATACTTTGCCTTGGCGGCCTCCTTCGCATCATCGACGAGTGATTCATCGAAGTTTGAGAATTCTATTCCCCTCTCCTTAGCGATCATCTTGGCGTGAGCGGTATCGAAGGGAGACCATTTTCTCGGCTCTTCCAAAATCTCACGAATCTCGTCGTCGTCGGAATCGAGGAGATAGTGATCGTCCGGCAGCTCCGCCCTTGCATACTCGTTCTCCAGGGCTTTCCACCCGGCAGCAAAATCATCCAACTTCACCGATAGGAAATATTTTGGCCCCGAGATCTCCCCGAAAACCTGGGAAGATCGCGTCTCCACCTCAGGCACATCCGTTTCAAAAGGAATGCTCTCCCGCTTCAAGATAGCCGCCGCTTCAGCCACGTCTGTTTTCCGGGACGAGGCGACCAGTTCGATCAGGGAGTCTTGGTTCATTTTGCTTTCAACCGGCGGAGTTGCTCTCTCAATTCCTTATTCTCTGCTTCCAGTTTCTCGAGGCGCAGAGACCTTTCGACTCACAAAAAGCCGACTCCAGGACGGCTTCCCCAGTCAGCTGCTTTTTGATTCAGCCCTGGCGATGCGCCAGCACAACTGACAGGATCTGCCCGAACTCCTCATCAGTCACCCCTTTCGGCGCGCCCATGGTTTTCGGATCCCCCCCGAAAACCTCCTGGAAAAACACGGAGGTCACGAGGCAGGCACCAAGCGCAGATGGATGAGAGCCGTCGGCCTTGTAGAGCTTCTCGCCCAGTTCCGGGAATTCCTTCCTGACTTTCTCCCAGGCGATCCCAACCGGTGCGATCTCAGCCTGGTTGCGCCGCGCTGCCTTCTCATAGGCATCAGTAAGCTTTTCCTGCATCGCCTCGTAGTCCGGATAAATCCCCGAATTACGACTGTCGCCGTCGCGCCTCCCCCACGTCATGTAAAAGACCGGCTCGGCTCCGGCTGTGCGAATCATTCGACAAAGTTCATCGGCAGAGTCCTGGAAGGAATCCCCAAACTTACCCGGCAAACCAGGCGTCTGGCTTTGTTCCTGCAGGATCACCAGATCCCAGTCCCCCTCCTGGATCGTCTTAACCGTCTTGTCGTTCTCGAGATGACGCCCAAGGGTGCAGCCACCCGGGGTAATGAATTCGAAGTGAATATTCTCCGCCTCCGTTCCCTTGAGCATGGAAAGGAAGGTTGCTCGAACCTGCCCGGTGTAACTGTTTCCAACGAAGAGGACTCGAGAAACATCAGCCGCACCGGCCGGAAGAGTCATCAAGGCAACCGCAAAAAGCAATGAAGCGCGTCTTGTCATGGCGACTCTGTCTTAACCTCAATTAATGCCCGGACCCAGCAGAAAATCCGCCGTCGCCGCGACGCTTCTGAAACGGGGCACTCTCGATCACTCCATAGAGAATCTCTCGCAGTGTTCCTCCGTTAGCTTCAGCATCGGCAACGATCTTGTCGATCGTCGGCGCATCGAAGTATTCAATCCCCCGGCCAATGGCATAAGTCAGCAGTTTCTCGGAAAGGGCCCGGTGGAAGTCTCCCTTCCGATCTGTCGCGAGGATATGACTGAGTTCCTTGGCATCAGAAAACCGCTCCCCGGTCATCAACTTGCCGGAGGCGTCAATCGGTTGCCCTTTCTCTTCATCACGCCAGAGACCCACCTGGTTGAAGTTCTCCAGTGCCAATCCGATCGGATCCATCCGCATGTGGCAGGACGCACACATCTTTTCCTCGGCATGAAGTTCGAGGAGCTTCCTCAAGGTGACGTTTCCGGGAAGTCCCTTTGCCGCCTCTTCCAGCGGTGGCACATCAGGCACTGCGGGAGGCGCTGGAGTCGCCAGGAAATTCTCCAGAACAAACAACCCCCGCTTCACCGGCGATGTCCGGGTCGGGTTCGATGTCACGACTTGAAAGGTCGCCTGGTTGAGCAGGCCGCCGCGCTTGGAATCCTCCGGTAATTGAACGAGACGCATATCGCGGCCGGTAACTCCTTCCACGTTATACCAGTTGGCGAGTTCCTCGTTCAGGAACGTGTAGTTCGCTGTGAGCAACTCAGTCGCGGGTTTATCGTGATTGAGAACATACTGGAAAAAGAGCTCACTCTCACGTCTCATCGACTCACGGAGACGACCGCTGAAGGTGCGGCGGGCTTCTCCGAGGCTACGAATATTCAGGGCGTGGCGTTCATCGATGAAAATGGTCTGCACATCTCGAGCCTGAAGCCATTGCCCAACGAAGTTACTGTAAAACCTCTGCGTCTGAACGCTCGTCAACATGCGGTCGACTTGAGGTCTTAGATTCTTGCGAAGCTCCCCTTTCGCAGCGAGCTCGCGCAATTCGTCGTCCGGGCAGGAACTCCAGAGAAAGTATGAGAGGCGCGAAGCCAGTGCGAATTCATCGATCGGGACAATCTTCGACGGATTGTCAGGCTCTGGCTGAATTTCGGCCCGCATCAGGAAGCGCGGGCTCACCAGGATGGCGGTGATTGCCTGCTGGATCCCTTGCTCAAATCCGTTACCAGGCTGCTTGTCAGTTTCCCGGGCGATCGCTACGAGACGTTCGATCGTTTCCTGATCGACCGGCCGGCGGAACGCCATCGTTGCAACCCGCGTCAGGATTTTCCTGCGATATGGATCCCGTTTGTTTTCGTCAGCGGGCGGAGCTCCTTCCGAAAACAGATACTGAACATGGCGGGGATAATCCCTCTGACTTCCATCGAGCGGTCCGCGGATGCGAATGGCATCAACATCGACAGCGAGGATCTTCTCACCTTCAAGGGGAGGCTCGCCCTCTTCCGTTTTAAGCCAGAGTGTTTGCTCCCGGCCACGCTTGAGATTGACCTTGGTTTTCAGAACCAGCTTATCCGAGTTATCCCAACCCAGGTTCCGGCTCACGAGCTCCTTGTCATCGACGCCGACTTTGAAATTCACGGTGTTCGAACTCGCTGCGGAAGATCCCTTGATCTTGAACTCGATACGCATCTCATACTCACCGTCATGTTCGACCCAGGGTTTCGCCTGCATTTTTCGGGGATGGTTGAACGGAATCCAGTCGACGCCCCAGTCTGCTTTCCTCTCGTCTTTAAACTCATTCAGGTTCAGCCACCACTCCACAATCTGCGGCCCCTCCAGAGGAACCACTTCTTCGGACACTTTTGAAGCCGCCTCGAGGTACTTCTCCATCAAGAGTGGAGAGATACTCAAAACATCACCGATCGTATCGAAGCCGTAACCGGTATCGTCCGGAGGCAGGATGTTTTCCACATCGAAATCGATCTGGAAGATATCCTTAATCGTGTTGCGGTATTCTTCGCGATTGAGGCGGCGAATCGTGACACGTCCCGGATCAGGATTTTCGTGATCGATCTTGAAAACGTCGCTCTCGATAAAGGCGAGAACTTCCCTCCGCTCTTCCGGCGTGAACTGCTTCTTATCAGCAGGCGGCATCAAGTTGCTGCGCACGTTCTTCCAGATCTCGTACCAAACATCGAAGTCCTTGAGGTGTTCCTCCACGGAATCCCAGTCGTCCATGGCGAAGTCGCCCTTGTCCATGCCGTCACCATGACAGTCATAACACAGCGTCATCAGGATGGGCTCCACCTTGTCGTAGGCCGCGTTTTCGCCGCGCACTCCGGTAGCCACGAGAGCCAATGGAATCAACAGGCTCCAGACTGGAAAGATCCTAAACATCGGGTCACTGTCACCCGCCCTACGCCGTTCTCCACCGGCGCAAGAACGTGTCATCCGTGACGTAATTATGTCGGCGACTTATTCGAGAGGCCTCACTGAGAGCGACTGCAGGCGCCAACGCCCTTCGGCCTCAACACCATAGTGAGGCGCACTGCTGAGGAGCAGTTTTTCGCCTTTTTTCAGCACCCCGATGTCACTGAGCACGCCTGACTGATCCTTCATATCGATCGCGGCGTCGATGCAGTAGATCGCAAGCGGGGCCTTATCTCCCACCTGGTAAAATCCCCCGCACTGGCCATTCCCGGCCGCGATGGCGACATGTTGAACCACGACATCGCGGTCAAATGATAGCGAAAGTGTCTCGCCACCCTCCACCTGTTTCAAGGCGCCGCTGGATGCCCCCATACCAAGCGGATTGAACGAAGGCTCCCCGTCCGAGAATTCGACCGAAAGCGCGACTCCATTTATCGCCGCGGAAAGAGTGCCGTTGGTGAATTCGTGTTTCATTCCCGGTTTGAACTCGAACACTCGCTCAGGACCGGTCATCAGCTCAGCGAGTCGATGCCCGCCAATATTGCGATGCTCTAGAGCAAGTTCACTCAGGTGCTTTACCAACGACTCCAACCCCGGTTCGCTGACGCGATTATTCTCCTCCATTTGATCGCCGGAGAGGTCATACAACTCGATAGGAACTGCTTTCCCCATGCGCAGCAGCGAAGCATCAAAGAAGAGCTTCCACTGCCCCTCGATGACTTCGCCATTCACTGTTGGGGAATCCAGTCTCAGGGCAGACACCGCCGGATCGTCTTTCGCCTCCTTGTGATCATGAGCAAACATCGGGGGACGTTCACCGAGTGTTTCGCCCTTCCATGCCTTGAGGATGCTGAAGCTGTCTTCCGCCCCCTTCTCTCCCTCAGCGAGGTTCGGGAGTTCATGCCCGATGATTTCAGCAAACGTGGCGTAGAGATCCGTGTGACAAACCGGAAATGCATTGGTCTCGCCCGGAGTCGCTGCATCACCGTTGCCAATCCCACCTCCCGGCCAGGAAACGATGTAAGGCACCCGGTGACCGCCTTCGTAGGTGGAACCCTTGTTGCTGCGAAACGGGCCCGATGCAGCCTGGGTGTCTTTCTCCGCTCCGTTGTCGCTCGTAAAGATCACCACGGTCGTTTCGATCAGTTTCTTTCCGGGATGACGCGGATCATCGTTCGCTTCGAGCCAGTCAATAAAGCGGCCCAGGATCAGGTCGTTTTCATAAATATAGTCGTGACGCAGATCCATCGGCTCCCCCGCCTTCGTTCGAGAGGCACCGGTGGCGGGTTTCCCATTGATCCCTTCGTCGGGCGTGTAGGGACCATGATTAGAAGGAGACGGGTAGTAGAGAAAGAAGGGCTTCCCTTCGTTCTCGCCTCCCGCAAGATGAGCCTCCAGATATTCCACGGACATGTCGGAGAAACGACTGCCCAGCTTGGTCAGGACGTAAGCATTCTCGCCTTCCCTGATCAGAGCTTTTCCATCACCACTCGCCGCAACCGCGATGCGTTCATGCAGGTGTCCCGGCCCGACCGTTTGATCGGGTCCATTCTTCTTGTCATTACCCGCATCCGGTCCCGATGTGCCGTGCGAACGCGAGGTGTAACGAGCCAGGTCGAATCCGTGATCCACCGGCGAATCCGAGAGTGGCCGGGTAATATCTGCATCCGCCCACGCTGCCGCCGGCGAACCGTCAGCGCGCGCGTAACGCAGGCCCACATGCCACTTCCCGGTCATGGCGGTGGTGTAGCCTTCATCCCGAAACATGGTGGCCAGGGTCGGTCGGTCTTTTTCAATCATCGGGTCCCCCTGGTTCCCGAACAGCACCCAGTGCTTGAGGCGATTACGCCAGGGATAGCGCCCCGTCAGCAACCCGTATCGAGTGGGCGAACAGCGGGAGGAAGGCGTATGCGCATCCGTAAAGCGAACCCCGAGACGGGCCAGCTTCTCCATAGACGGGGTATCGACCTGCACTTCGTCAGCATTCCCGGTGTAGTCCTGGAACGCACTGGTGTCCCCCATACCCATGTCGTCCGCCATCATAAGAATGACGTTTGGTTTGACGACATCAGCCGCACCGGCAATACCGGTCGCAGCCAGGGCAATGAATAAAATCGAAGGGAGTTTCATGAGCAAGAAAGGTGACGATCACTCTACCGACATGTCGATCCCCTTTCTTGGCGCTATTAAGCCGGATTTTGTCTCAATCCGTCAGGGCCTCACTCCACGATGTATCCTGGAGGCCGGGAGGTCAGGCTCATTTCTTCCTGGAACGTAATCGCCATGCCACGAAGCCGGCGCATCAGGTCGCGATCCCGAACAGGTTTCGATTCCGTCGGGTCCTCCTTCAAATTGTAGAGCGTCGCACGCGGGGTGAGCACCAGTTTGAGATCGCCGGAACGCACTGCCGCGAAGGCTCCCTCGGCGCCGTGATAGAAGAAGGCATTGATGTATTCCTCACGGTCAAAGTATTGAGACCACTCATAGGCCTGATCCCAGTGACGGCGCAGCGGGAGTTCGGCATTCAGTGAAAGTTGATCGGAGGGAGAAGGAATCCCCTCGCACTCGCCTTTGAGCATGGGGAGAAGATCTCGTCCATCGATCACCGGATGATCTTCGCCAATCTTAATTCCGGCGAGACTGGCTAAAGTCGGGTACCAGTCCAGAGCATTGACGATTTCATGGTTCTCCACCCCCTGGGAAATCCCGAGCCCGGGGCCCCAAACAATCCCGGGAACACGAATGCCACACTCCCAGGTCGTTAGCTTGTTACCGATCAAATCCTGTCCTTCAGTGCGGCCCGGGCCACGGCCGTTGTCGGAGGCATATATCACCAGGGTATTGTCGGCAATCCCATTGTCCTCAAGCGAATCCATGAGACGACCCACGTGAAAATCCATTTCGTGAATGGCGTCACCGTATTCGCCCCAATCAGAGGTGCCGCGAAACTCTTCACTGACCCCGAGCGGCACGTGAAGCATCGTGTGAGGAAAGTACATAAAGAACGGCTTGTCCTTGGTCCGCTCAATGTAGGCGATCGCTTCGTCTGTGTAACTGCGGGTCAATTCTTCCGGGACCGCTTCATCCTTCACCACCTCGCCATTCCTCATCACCGGGACCTTGCCGTCTTCGAAGTAAACGATCTCCACCGGGTCGAGATTCGAGTAGAGTCCGTAGTGATAGTCGAATCCCTGCGAATGCGGCAGGAACTCATCCTTGTCACCCATGTGCCACTTACCGATGCAGGCCGTTTCGTAGCCGTTGGCCTTAAACAATTCTGCCAGCGTCACTTCGTCTGAATGAATCCCCCGCTTGGAATCCGCCCGCTGCACCCACGCCTCCATGCCGATGCGGCGAGGGTAACAACCAGTCAGCAACCCGGCCCGCGACGGCGAGCAAATCGGCGCTGCGGCGTAATAGTCCGTGAACCGAATTCCCTCTGTCGCCAAGGCATCAATTCTCGGCGTCTTGATCTCCGTCGCCCCATAACAGCCCAGGTCATAGTATCCCTGGTCGTCAATAAAGATGATGATGACGTTAGGCTTCTCGGCAGCCGTCATCGAAAGAGCTGTCAATCCGAGAAGAATCGTGAGAAAAATCGATTTCATAACCTCATTACTCCCGTTTCCCAGCGGATTGCCCACAAAAAAGTCAATCCAGCCACCACTGCGCCTTTGCTCAGTCCACTTTGAACCGGAAATCCGGAAATACCGGGGCCTGGCGACGCTGCAACGAGACAACCAGCCCGTCTCGAGGAAGGCCGCCGCCTCCGACATCACGCGGGCTTACGACCCACCACCATAGCGACGGGAAGCGCCCAGATATCGGTATGCTCGGCGACATCGATCGCAAAACCGCCGCCAGTTAACAGTCCCTCCACATCAATGGGATGGCAGTCCACGATGTGAGGAAAGTGTCGGTGAAACCAGACATAGGTTTTTTCCATGGGATTGTCCTCTTTCGAATTGCGAGGCACCGCCATCGCGACGACTCCCAGTTTCCCATCAGCCTTCAAAACTCTCTTACATTCCGAGACAACTTCCTCGATGACCCCACCCGGGAATAGCTCGAGGGTAAAACTCAGGAAAACCGCCTCAAAAGACTCGTCAGGAAAGTCGAGAGGCGGTACCGAACCGACGCTCAATTTGACCTGCTCAGACAATCCTGCTTTTCCCACGTTTCGGGAAGCCACTCCCTGCATTCCTTCCGAGATATCAACGCCTTCCACTGTCCCGCTTCCGCCCACCGATTTGGCCAGGCTCACAAGGGCGTGCCCGGTTCCGTATCCAATTTCAAGAACGGACTCGCCACTCTGCAATCCGAGTGAATTGATTCCTTTCTCCGTCGAGGCCCATTCACTGGAATGGGCGATCGCATCGTATGAGTTTGCGATGCGATCGTAGAATGCTTCGTTAGTCTCAAAACTCATACCACTCAGGTTACGACTTCCGGTCAGTCGAAGATCGGATAAAAGGTGTTGAAGGCAGCTTCCCCGAACTCGGCCGGATCATTGAAGCGCCGATCCCGATTCAAGCCGTCTATCGCCGCCATGTCGGCCGCGGTCAGTTCGAAATCGTAAATCTCGATATTCTCCTTCAGATGTTCCACGGTCTGAGTCTTCGGAATCGCGACCGTGCCACGCTGCACGGCCCAACGAAGGGCAATTTGTCCGATGGTCTTGCCGTGGGCACCGGCAATCCCCTTCATCACCTCGTCATCAAAGAGGGACTCGGTCGCTTCCGCCATGCTCAGCGGCACGTAGGAGCTCGCGCCAAAGGGAGAGAAAGCTGTGACCGTGATATCGTCCTCCTGACAATAACGCAGCAGGCGTTGCTGGCTGAGATAAGGGTGCATTTCCACCTGGTTAACAGCCGGCTGAATTCTTGCGTAAGCGCGAATGTCCCGCAGCATCGCCGTGCCAAGATTGCAAACACCGATGCGCTTGACGAGACCGTCATCGACCAGTTTTTCCATCGCGCCATAGGTCTCGGCATACGGAACATCGACATGCTTCATTGCAGGATTCTCGGCATCCGGATCAAAGAACCAGCCCGGAGGATATCGCTCCTCGAACGGCACATAGGCCAACGTCACCGGAAAGTGAATCAGGTAGAGGTCCAGCTCATCTACCCCGAGATCCGAAAGTGAACGCTCGCAGGCAGCCCGCACGTGATCGGGATGATGATAGGTATTCCAAAGCTTTGATGTGATCCAAAGATCGTCACGGTTCACCTGCCCTCCTGACAAGGCCGCACCAATACCTTTGCCCACCGCCACTTCATTACCGTAATCACAGGCACAATCAAAGTGACGGTATCCCATCGCCACTGCATCGGGGATCAAGGTCGGAAGCACTTCATCGGGGATCTTCCAGGTTCCCAGACCGACAGTTGGAAAGGCACCACCGTCTCTCACTGCAAAAATTCGCTTAGATTCGTCCATGTTGCTCCGCTTATACAAATGCTCCCCCCGGGAATCAAGCAACTCAACCGCCCTCTTCCCGTTGTTAAGCTTCCCGGCGGTATGGCGGGCACACATGAGAGATTGACGAAGCGGATCAACCGCCGTTATCGTGACTTCGCATTAACACCAACAAGTCACTCTCATGAAATCTCTTCTCTTGATCGCCACGGCAATCCTTTTCATCAATTCGGCCGCCCTCGCAGACTCCGCCCCGGTCATCACGGCAACGCAGGCCGCTCAGATCGCCCAGCAAGATTTGGAAAGCCGCGGTATCCAGGGCCAAATCTACATTTGGCAGATGACCTACAAGAAGGACTCTTTCATGAATGGTGAAGCTTACTGGGAAGTGCTCTGGAACAAGAGTTTCCCCGCCCAGACTAAGGGACGCAAAGAGTTCGGGTTGCGCATTCCAATGAATGGCGAATACAAGCGTGCTATCAAATAGCCTGGATTCTCCCGAATCCTGGTGAAGAACCGACCGGCAACGATCACCATCTGATCGAGAACCAACCTGCAGGCTTGCCGAGCGGGATCCCTAGTCTTTCGATCTTTGAAGAAAGACAGCTCCCTTAATACCTGTATCGAAAAAGAAAGAAGCCCCGAAAACGGGGCTTCCAGGAGTTATGCCTTAGCGGTGGATGTCACCTCAGAGCTTAGGCTTCGCTAGTAAGTGAAGCCACGAGACGTGCCGATCAGCTCAATGGTTTCTCTTGTGGTCTCGAGAAAGCGCTCGTGAAGTTGCTCCCGCTCGTAGGGGTGCATCACACCGTCTCGCTTGTAATAGCCCTCGAACCGACTCAGGTCTTCGACAAGACGCTGCACCCGCGTCTGGGTCCCGGGGTTCAAGTAACCGCACTCGCATCCCCACGCGAGAAACTCATTAACCCAAACCTGGTAGCCGTTCACCACCGGGGTGCGAAGAGAATCCGGAACCTCCCAGATCGTGATCGAATTTTGGGCAAGCTCGTCCTGGTAAAACTCGAGATTTTCGAGCACATCACCAATGAACTCTTTTTCGCGACTGCGATGCTGCATCCAGTCGTGTGTTTGATAGAGCAACTCACGATGCACCGCAAGGAGGTCGCGCCCATAGTCTTCCGGAATGCGATCTTCAACCAGTGCCGACAGAATCCGGCTGTAATTCGCGGAGAAGGCGGAGGCCAATTCTTCCGGCAGGCCCTCGCCCCGCATCTTCATTTCATGGATCACGAGCAGTTCCTGCACCGAACTGAGACGTCGCGCTTCGCGATCATTGGGGACAAAGATTAAGGGCAGGCGGCCAACGAGATCGTTCAGGGTGTTGTCATCGGTTCGAGCGATGTGAGAGACGGTTTCAGCCTGAAGAGAGGCCGAAGCGACGGCGAAGAAGCAGATAAGTGTGAGTCGTTTCATGAGTGGAATCAGGGTAGATTCTCTATGTTGCGACTCAATTATCATAATTGCAATCTTTTTAGCAGCGCTTAAAACAGCTTCATTATTCAGAGTTTATGACAACTTAATAATCAGGAGATTGCGGCTGACTACAAAAAAGGGCTGGTTAAACCAGCCCTTCACGCTTTTTAGCCGATTTGGGAAACCCCTAAGCCGCCTGCTTGAGCCCGATGCCGTAGGAAAGCAGTGTCGCGAGCAGCGGGATCAGGAAAAGGAGCAGCAGCTCCAGCCGCAAACACATCACGACCTTCTTGGGCACCTCCACTTTTTCACCCGGATCACCCTTTTCATTCTTCTTCAGGAAAATCGTGGGAACCACAGACAGTCCGCCTACGATGAAGAAAAGCAGGACCTTCGTATGCATCATTCCGTTGGCCGTAAAAAACTGTGATGGCTTCACTCCATAGAACCACTGCCCCAAGCCGGTCACGAGAACCACAAGAGCAAAGATCGCGAAGATAATGTTGATCTTTCTCATCCGGACGATCGTTTCGCGTGGCACCACCGGTCGCAGCGCCAGGTGCTGGATCAAAACGCAGGCCACGAGAACGAAAATCGCGATGAAGTGCAGGTATCGAAGCAGGAAATAGGAAACCATGGAGTGGAGACTACGTTCAGATTCTCTGAAAGGCACGGGATTTCGAAAGGAAAATCAGCTCGTCCTTTTCTTCTCCTTTGGCTGTCTCGGAACCTCTTCCGCAATCTCTGCACAGAGGGCCGCTCCGATGAAATAACCGCATGACATGTAGTAGATCCAAACGAGAAAAATCACCACTGAACTGGCCACTCCGTAAGCTGAAGCAATCACACTGTGCGTGATATAAGTCTGAAAAAGGGTCCGCCCTATCATAAACGCTGCCAGGAAAAACAGGGTTGCCGCGAAGAGCGCTCGTTTCCTCGGCGCCGGGCTGGGCACAAAACGCAACAAGACATAACCGCCGATGGACAGGACGACGGCATTCGAAACCCCGGCGAGCGTTTTTCCTCCGAGGTGCCACTCCCTCATCCAGGGAGCTGCCAGGGTCGGGACAATGAAGATCAGACAAATAATCAGGCCGGCCACAATCGCAGAGCCGAGCGCCACTCCACGACCAATCAGGTTCTTGTAAAAAACTGCCTTCGGGGTCTCCCCCTTTTGATTGAACATCACTCTCGTTCCAACGAGCAGCCTCACGAATATCGACGAAGCCGCCCAGATCAGGACAAGCGCCGAAACGACATTTGACCACCAGGGACCGTCAGCAAGCAGCTTCACGTGGACTACTGAAACAAGAGATTCAGCCGCACTGACAGGAATCATGTCCGCAAGCCATTCAACGGCCGCGTCCTGCGCTTTGTCAGGCCCGATGGTTCGCGAAGTGACCACCACGCCGAACACGAGCAACGGCGCCATCGCAAACAGCGCATAGAATGAGACCGACGCCGCCAGCCCGGTTCCGTCATGCTGCCCCCAACGACGTACTGCCCGGGCAATCAGCTTGGCGATCCTGACAACTTGCGAGGGCGATTCCTGTTTCATCTATCCTAGCGACTGCCCCATCATCTTCCCCCATTATCGGGAGGCAAGGCAACACTTTGTCACCGTAACAGATCACTCTTCGATATGCACCGGTGCCTCCCGCGCTATTCGCGCCTGGAAATCTCCCAGTCCACCCCAGATGGTCGGCTTGTTCAAATCCACTTCATGCACCACCACCGAATCCCATTCCCGGGCATAAGTCAGCCAATCCCCTTCCCGGTCCCAGATGGCCGTCTTCATCCAATTGGCCTCATGATCCGTGTAGGTCGAGGTAACGAGGTAGACCCCATTCTCTGCGCATCTCGCTGCGGCGAGCCTCGGGTTTCCGCCCCAGATTGGTAAGGCAATCACCTCGGCTCCTTTCATGGCCAGGTTCCTCGCAACTTCCGGAAAAAACACATCGTAGCAGACCATCATGCCGATCGTGCCAAAGCGGGTTTTGAAAACGGGGTATTCATCCCCCGGTGCAATTCCCTTGGCAATTTCCTCGCGCGGCAAAGTAACCTTTCGATACTTGCCAACGACCTCTCCGAACGGCCCTATCAATACAGCTACATTATAGGCGAGCGGCCCGTCTCTCTCGACAAGTCCTGCAACGATATAGCAATCATGTTGCTTCGCCAGTTCCCCAAAATAATCGGTCGACGGACCGGGGATGGATTCGGCCAGGTCAACGTAATCACTGCCCACGCCTTTGCAGGTTAACAACTCCGGAAGCACAATAAGATCGGCGCCCTCTTCGGCCGCTTTTGCAATGAGCGGGGCTAAAGCTTCGCGGTTTCCTTGCGGTGTTCGATCGGCTTGATCCAACCGCGTATGCACCGCAGCGAGCTTCACTTTTCTTTCTGCGGGAGCCTCACTTGGGGCGAAGGAAACTTCCTTCCACTCAGCCATTCCTCCCGGAGCCCATCGCAGATGTAATTGCACCACCGCTGTCACCGCCTCGTCCGGCACCAGGTAGCGATCCGAAACCAGGATCCAGTCATCCACTGCGAATCCCTTGTCCCGGGGAAAATCAGGACGAGCCCGGTCTTTGTCCGACCCGAAGTAGGCCGGATTGATCGAATGCGGGCTCTCCACCGGCTCGCCGTCTTCGCCATACCATTCAATGCGCACCGCGCAGGAACGGCGGGGATGCCTCACCTTTTCGCATCGACGAAGCGCGGAAAACTCCAGCCATTCGCCACCGCTGACGGGATAGATCGATTCCCAGTATCCGTTCAGACCCTCGCGATCAGCAGAAATGAGCATGAGCTCACCCTCGGGGCCCAGTTTTCCCGCCACCCCGATCTCGGGGCGGGGAGACTTCAGTTCCCATTCCGTGGGGCGGCGTTCATCCGCATTTACCGCCAACACCCACAGGGAAATTATTCCGGCCAGGAAACGGCCGAAGGTAGCTGCCATTCGCATAACGAAGGCAGACTACCAACGCTTCTGAAGCATTGCGATCACGCAATGCAGCAATCTTTCTATCAGGCCGGAGCCGTTTCGAGCGCTTGATCAATCATGGCGTCGATGGCCGCGCGTCCCTGCATGCCGCGGGCTCCCACGACAGGTTCGCCGTTCTTGAAAACGATCAGGGTCGGCACCGAGGTAATGCTGTACTTCGTTGCCACATCGCGGGCGGCGTCGATATCCAGCTTGGCCACGACAGCTTCGCCGTCCCGGGCTTCCGCCACCTGATCAATCACAGGGCTGAGCATTTTGCACGGTCCGCACCACTGGGCATGAAAATCGACCAGCACGGGGACATCACTGGAATTTACAGTTTCTGCAAAGGTTTCAGAGGTCAATTCAACGGGTTTCATAATAAGGAATGTTATGGGTTACCCCTATACAGACAGATTTGTCTGTTATTCCTTACACGATTTCCATTTTTTCCTGAAAAGGTCTATGGCAAAGGGACCTGACCCGGATGCCTGAGGTAGGCAATCAAGTCTCTAACTTGCTCATCACTAAACGGTTGAAGCAATCCTTCCGGCATCATTGAGACTTCAGCAACTGACCTTTTTTTGATGGCTGATTTTTCGACCACGGTCTCCTCCGCCATTTGCTGAAGTGTCACCGTATTGTCGTTTTCCGCAGCAACGACCCCGGTCAGGACGCGGCCGTCTTTCATTTCGAAGATGCTCATTCGGTAGTCCGCGCTCACCACCGCTCCCGGATCAATGATGTTCTCGAGCAGGTAGCTGAGATCATGGCGATTGGATCCGGTCAAATCCGGCCCAATGCGCCCTCCCTCCCCATACATGATGTGACAGGCGCCGCAGATCATCGCATACAACTCCCGCCCTTTGCCCAGGTTGGGTTCTCCGGAAATTCCACCATCCAGTTTCGCGGTCCACTCTTCGATCAGCTTTCTTTTCTCTTCACCGGAAACCCTCACACCACCCCATACCCCTTCGAGCAACTGCGTCAGTTCTGCATCCTCGAACGACAGAATCTGGCGCGCCTGGAAAGCCGAGAGATTCGTCTTGGAGATTTCCCCCGACTCAATCTTCCTCAGCAGTGCCGCCGACCAGGCAGGACGCGAGACCAACACCTCGATTAATTTGGGCCGCTCAGTCGGATAAAACCGCGAGTAGGCCGCTACCATGACATCACCGAGTTTCGGATCATCAAACAGCGCCAGGCCACGGACAGCAGTTCCGTTCATCACTTTGTCCTTCAAAAGCGGTTCGCAAATCTCGCGCAAATCTTCAGGGCGGCTTTCGATCAAAGTCTCCAGCGCTGCGATTCGGGCATTAATATCTTCGTTCCGGTCTTTGACCATTACCTTGATTTCATCGAGGGCACGCCCGTCGCCAAATCCAACACTCAGGTCTACACCGAGCGATTTGATCATCTCGTTGTTGGATTTTTCGATCTCAGCAACGACGGCATCCCAGGGCCCCGGTTTGGACACGGCGCGCCATCCGCGAGTGGCTTCGTTAGTCCCCTCGAGAAGCGCCAACTGAGCTGACGCGTCCGCTTCGGGAAACCACGTCAGCAGATCATCAATGCTGGTAGGATCTTTCTTAAGATGGCTCGTCAACGCTCTCGCAATCCAGCGATGTAGATCCGGCCACTTTGACGCCTTCGCAATTCGAACGAGGGCGTCAGGATTCGTCTCCGTAAGGGGACAGATTCCATACCAGACCATTTCGGGAAGGTTGTAGTCGTCAGCATCTTCCTCGCGGGCGGCCAGGCTAGTGGCCACGGTTTCTCGTTCATCGAGCGGCAGGCGCTGCAGTATTGAGGCCAATGCCAGGCGAACCAGCCCGGAATCATCTGCTTGCGCCCGCTCCACAAAGATAGCAAGGACCGAATCCTTACATTCCTTCGGAGGCCGGGAGGAAAGAGGCCCCATGATCGTATCGAGAGGACTGTCATCCGCCAGCAGACGCAACGCCCAGGCACGCATCGCCTCGTTGCGATGTTTCACGAGGTTTTCGAGATGAGCCGACTCACCCATTCCATGCAACAGCCACAGCGCTCGAAGCTGCGCGACAACATCGGCATCGCCTTCCAGCATCCCAAGGCAGAGAGTCTTGAGTGATTCATCGGGCCCCTCCACCGCGATGCGCTCGAGAAGTCGACGGAAATTCCAGGGATTCACCTCACTCAGGCAGGCAAGAGAATCGGCACTGATTTCCTGCGAAGCAGAAAGATCCGGCTTGGAAGGCGTTCCGTAACTGACCCGGTAGATTCGCCCGCTCGTTCGGTGCACCCCGGTGTGTTCATGGCACTCACCAGTATCGCTCCAGTCGATGATGAAAGCCGATCCGTCAGGCCCCACCCTGATGTCGATGCCTCGAAACCACGTGTCCTCCGTGATGAAGATATCAGGTTCATGGCGGCCGAAAAATCCACTCCCTTCACGCTCAAGCGTTTCCACGTTGGTTCGCAGCCCATGCATGTTCATCGTGTAGAGCTTATTGCGGTAATACTCCGGCCACTGCTCGCCCTGGTAGATCATCATCCCGATATGTGCGTGTCCTCCGCCGAAAGCATTCGCCGCACCGTTTCTTGATTCCGACCACTTGCCATTGGTGTCGAAATGGAAGTGGTCTGCATGCCCATCAATTCGTTCGAAAACGAGCGGGTTCGGATCGGCCCCGAAACTCTCAGTGAAGTGCGCGCCGTGAATCCCATGCCAAAGGTGATTGTTGACGGTGTTAATGAAAAACAATTCGCCGTGCTGATCCCAGTCATGCCCCCAAGGATTGGTCGTTCCGTGAGTGAGGGCTTCGAAGACTTTAGTCTCCGGATGGTAACGCCACATTCCGCCTTCGACCGCGACGCGATCCGCATCAGGAGTCCCCGGAACCCCCACCCGCCCCGGACACGAATGACCGCAACGACCGTAGAGCCAGCTGTCAGGCCCCCAGCGAAGGCCATTGGCAAAATTGTGGTAACTCGTCAGGCCAATTTCAAATCCGTCGAGAACCACTTCCGGTTTCCCGTCCGGAATGTCATCCCCGTTTTCGTCGGGGATAAAGAGCAGTTGCGGCGGGCACATCAGCCAGACTCCACCACGCCCCACCTCAACACTGGTGAGCATTTGCAGGTCGTCTTCGAACACCGTCCGCTTATCGGCCTTACCATCCCAGTCGGTGTCTTGAAAAATCAAAACGCGATCCTTGAGCGATAATTCAAACCGGGTCGCCTTTTCGGCATAGGTGTAATTCTCCGCCACCCAAAGCCTTCCCCGTCCGTCCCAGGTCATGGCAATGGGGTTGCGAACGTCAGGCTCGGCAGCAAACACGGTCGCCTCGAAACCGTCCGGCAACGCCATCATCTTCAGAGCTTCTTCTGCTGCCGGAGGCTCGGCGGACTTGTCGGCCTCGCTGTTATAGACTTCCGGAAACGGCTCGTTTCCGGTCAACAAAGTCACGCTCCCGAGGAGCAGGCCAAAGAGAATTCCCAATTTCATATCAGTGCCCCCGCCGAACACTCAACAGGGTTAGGTGCCTGATATAACAGGGTTAAGTCCGCCCCCGAAGGAGAATGCGGGACGGGGATGCGCGACTCTGCTGCGCCAAATCGAGACTGCTGCGTCAAGGCACTCAGTTCAGCGTCCTTGGGGATTCTCGAGAGGCCATGCTTCACAATACCGCCCCCCCGATACTGAGCAGGAGCCAGTAATGACGGCGGCTACAGGTCAAGAACGTCGCGCATCCAGACTGCCATACGCTCGAGACGTTGACGATCGCCTCCCCGCACTTCGGCCGTCGCCCAACCACTGAAATCGAGACCATCGAGAATGGCCCGCACTTTCTCCCAGTGCACCTCACCACCATTGGTTCCCACCACACCTTCACGTTTCAGTTTCGGTTCGCCGAACTCAGAGTGCCCGCGATCCTTGATATCGAGTTTGTAAATGCGTTTTCCCAGAGCCGTTGCCCAGTCCTGCGCAGACTGGTCCGTCCAGGTAATGGTATTCCCCAGATCGAAGTAGGATTTCACCATCGGTGAATCGAATGAGTCGATGAACTCTGACGTCTGCTCCCCCGTCTTGAGGAAAGTGGCCCGGACATTTTCCACACAAAGGTAGATGCCAAGGTCTTCAGCCACCGGAACAGCTTTCGCCACATGTCCCTGCCAGGCCTTGAAGTTATCATCATAGGACAATTGCGGGTCCTCTCTCGCCCAGGTCAGAACAGAGTCACACCCTAACTGTTTTGCCAATTTGAACGCCGGAAGAAGCTCAGGGTCGCTCGCATTGATGATGCCATGCACCGGGATGCCAGTCTCGCTTATGGCACGCTCCACTTCGGGAATATCGACGGGTTCGTTCGTTCTCAACTCAGTCCCCTCGATTCCCACCTCGCGAAGCATCCGGAACTTTTCCATCACCGTCATCTCCGGTTCGAGAATCATTTGATACTTCACGGCAATCTTGATGCGTCCCGTCAGAGGCCCGGCCCCGGCTAGCAAGGGACAACCGAACACCGCCGAACTCAGCGCAGAGCGACGCGTCATGGCACGATCGAACATATCGCCATCATAAGCCGATGGGTTATGTCGCCGAGCCATTCCGCTCACGCATTCGCGACCTCACCACTCTTGACCCACCGATCCGCTGACCTGCTATGCTCGCGCCATGAGCGACGCCCCTATTCAACGCCGGTCCTTTGTGAAAAATTCGACGGTCCTTGCGGCCGCAGCCGCGGCGTTTCCCGCCGGAGTGCAGGCCCAGAACGAAGACAGCGAAAAGGTTCGCGTCGCCCTGATCGGTTGCGGTGGTCGTGGCACCGGCGCCGCCGCCCAGGCCCTGACCGCTGACGACAAGGCTGAGATGTGGGCCATGGCTGACATTGACCAAAAGCAAATCGACATCAGCCGCGAAACACTGGAGAAAAACGCCCCCGACCCGAAGCAGGTCAATGTCTCTCCCGAGCGCCAGTTCACGGGCCTGGAAAGCTACCGGCAGGTCATGGCCATGGATGACGTCGACATAGTGATTCTCACCACTCCTCCCGGTTTCCGCCCCTTTCACTTCGAAGCCGCTGTAGAAGCCGGCAAGCATGTGTTCATGGAGAAGCCTGTCGCTGTGGACTCCGCAGGCGTTCGCAAAGTACTGGAGGCGGCAAAAGTCGCCAAGGCAAAAGATCTCAAGGTAGGCGTGGGATTCAATCGCCGCCACAGCCCGCTCCACCACGAAGTGATTGGCCGCCTGCATGACGGTGCCATCGGCGAGCTTCCACTCATCCAGATCTTTAACTGCCGTTCCGACGTGAACAAGCGACGCGACCGCCAGCCCGGAGAAACCGAAATCGAATTCCAGGTTCGCAACTGGTACTACTTCACCTGGCTCAGCGGAGACTTCATGGTTGAGCAAAGTGTTCACGAGTTCGACGTGGTTCGCTGGATCAAGCAGGAGCAGTTTCCTGTCAGCTGCCAGGGCCAGGGTGGCAGGCTTGTCAGGACGGGACCGACGAACGGGCAGATCTACGACCACTTCAGTGTCGACTACCAGTTTGCCGACGGCTCCATCGTCACGACCCAGCACCGCCATATTCCAAAATGCTGGAACTGGTTCGGAGAAAAGATCATGGGCACCAAGGGTACTGCAGAACTCTCCTTCAAGGCGAACGGTGCCGTTCGACCGAGCGAGGGCCAAGCATCCCGCCACCGCGAAACTCAAAACTCCTACCAACTCGAACACGACGCACTCTTCTCTGCGATTCGAAACGGGACTGAGTTCAATGAAGCTGATCGTGGCGCCTACTCCAGCCTGTTCGCCATCATGGGCCGTATGGCTGCCTATTCCGGACAGGAGGTCACCTGGGACGAAGCTCTTGAATCGTGGGAAGAACTTGCGATCAATCCAACAAGTTGGGATGACAAACCTCCAATCACTCCCAACTCCAATCTCGAGTACGCGCCGTTCCTTCCCGGCATGGCGTAACTGACCGGGAAGCCTACTCGCCGGGAACCAGGTTTGGCGCTCCCCGTTCGACCAGGTTTGCTGGCAGCTCCTTGCTCGCCGGCACTTTGCCACGCAGCATGAGACGACCAGTGCCGGTCACGCGCAGGTAGTGATCGGGGGCTTTGCCTTCATAGGTCAGGAAGGTCACTCCGTCTCTCACCGGGACGTCATTGGTGCATTTGAAGATGGCGGTGCCTTCGTCGACTTCATCGAACATGGCCACGTAGATCATGCGAGCGCCCGACTCCTTCGCCGCCACCATCTGCGACCAGAGAAACTGCCCACCTTCGCGTGGGATCGAATTCAACTCGTCACCGTGGAGGTTAAACCAGCTGAACCCCGGGAACACGACCGGGAGATAGTCGAGATCATGCTGCCGGCACCATTTCACATCGGGGACGAGGCAATTCTCAGCGTGATTGGCCAGGCTCTTTTCGTCGCGGTACCGACCAATCGTCCACGGGCTCACCACATCGGCCAGTTTGATCACTTCATGCAGGGCCGGATCGTCCACCGAATCCCGATCCAGCGACCGCCAACCCGTTGGCACCCCCAGCATGACAGAGCAACCGTCGGCTTTCAGTTTTTCCACCAGTTGCCGGCATTCCTCGACGGTGTAATCACGAGGCTTGTAGTCTTCGAATCCCACTCCCCAAATCGATACCAGTGGCTTGCCATTGTGGTGCAGGTAGGCAGCGTCGCCCGTGATGTCCATTTTCTCGCGGAGTTCGCGCCAGTCCTCCCAAACCCGTTCCGTTCCACCGGCGGCAATTCCACTGAGGTCATACATCACAACGTAAGCGCGTCCATTCCGGTTCGCCGCTTCACGGGCGTGGGACAACACGATGTCTTTGTGCAGCTTCGAGTCCGGTCGATTCAAGCCGTTGGCGAAGCGCTGGATAAACGCCCCGTCGACACCATACTCGCGCATCCACTGGAAATGTTTCATCACCACCGCCTTGTCGACACTGCTGAACACGGTCGCAGGGCTGCCGTCTGCTAATTTGAACTCCGTCTGGTGCCGGGACGCCTCCGGGTATTCGCTCATATCCGGCCAGAGATCGACCGTGACATTACCGGGCCCGAGAGGTTTGCGGCGGTTTTTGGTCCAGTGCCCCCAGCCACGTCCCAGCCCATCGCCCTCCGTCGTGAACCAGCCCTGGTAACCTGCCATCACCTTTCCATCGAGGGTGGCGCAGTTCACGCCCTTATTGCTGGGGCCGGTGTATGGCTTCAGCACAGACTCTTCCTGCCCCAATCCGGAGAACGGGGCGGCAAGGAAAACGGCAATCCAGGCAAAACAGTACTTCATCGATTCGTAGCGAGTTACGACTCCCGGCACAGATACGCAAGGGGATCTCTGCCTTCCCGACGCAATGATGACGCTATCTAATCCTGCGATATTCGGACATCTCCCCCATCTAAATTGGGGTCGTCACTCTAACGTTTTTGCCTTCCCCTAATGAGAGACATTCGATTTACTTTGATCATGCGGGCGCCCTCCAGCTTTCTCTGTTTCACCGGACTGGCGCTGATTCCGTTCTTTTCCGGCTGCGGCTCGGATTCTTCCTTAAGCGCGGCAGATCCGGAACTGATCCGGAAAGAAGTCACCGAGATGGCCCGTGCCAGGGAAGACCGAAAGCAATTGTTGAATCAGAACCTGGCATCTTCCGAGGGTGTTTCGATTCTCGTGGAAGTCATTGAAGCTCCGCAGTCATTCGTCACCAGGTATCTGGCGGAACACCCTGTCGACGAGAATGATGCCGATCAGTTTCGGCAGGAAGTGCAAATATGGCTCAAGACTCATGAAGCAGAGGTGAATGATTTTACCGTCATTCACGGGAACTTTGAAATGCGCTCCAAGCTGAAATCAATGATCGAAATTCCCGGATTCCACGGCTCGATCAATGAGCAGTCAGTCACGATTGAGGACAACTGGAATGGAAAAGTCCTGACCGTCATTCCAATGCGAAACGGTCGAAACCAGATCGATCTGGAGCTGTCGACCGAATCCTGGGATTCGCAAGACGCCGATTCTCCCGCCGTGAAGTCAGTCCAGGCCACCGTGCGAAACGGCAGTTACGCATTCCTGGGCGAATCCCCACCTTCCCTCTCAAACAACACCTCGCAATCGGACCAGATGGTTCAGCTCACCTTCATCAGAGCCGACTCGTTTTGACGCCCATGTACTACACCAAACCATGAAACACCTGACACTCATTGCCACGCTTGCGCTGGGACTATCATGCCCCCTGTCCGCAGAAGACGCCCCGATGCGCCAGATCTACATCATCGTAGAATTCATCGAGGTGGAGGGATCTCTCTACCACGACTGGATGTTCGAAAATCGAATCACCGGAGATGGCAGTCGCCTTCGGAAGGCCGCCCAGGAATGGCTGAAGTCGAAGGAAGCCTCTCTCATCGAAACCTCGATTGTCACGGCCCGGTCCGGTCAGCGGGCCAAGACCGAATCGGTTCGTCAGAGGATCTACCCAACAGAACCCGGCGTCCCTGAAGTCCCCAATGAAATCGACTTGGAAGGCTCGAGGACGGAAGCCCCCACTGCACCCCATGTTCCTTCAGCCTTTGAAACGCGAAATGTAGGCACAACCCTGGAGGTTGATCCGGTACTCGGGATCGACGACTTCACCATTGATCTCAACCTGGCTCCCGAGATTGTCCGCGAAAACGGCATGCTCGACTGGCCGCCAGACAACGAGATGCCATTCTTTACTGTCTCGCTGCCGAGGTTCTACACCATGAAGACGACCACTCAGGTCACCGTTCAACACGGCCGCTCCGCCCTGCTGGGAACTTGCCGGCCATTAGAGGCTGCTGAAAGGAAACGTAAAAAGCCCATCGTCCTGATTTTTGCCCGGGCGGACGTCGGCATCATCGGAGAATCAATTCCAGAGGCGACCGAGCAGTAAACCCTTCCTCTCTCCCCTATTTTCACCATGAAAACCATTCACATTTTTGCAATTCTGTCAGGGTTTCTTCTTACCCTGCAATCTGCCGCTCAGGACCCTGCAGCCCCAGTGCTCGAAACGAGGATCTACCGGGTGCCTCACGGACTGACTGGCAACCTGGCCCGTTCACTCAATAGTGAAGGGCAATCGGGTAAATCCGGATTCGAATTGTTTCAGGATCCTGTGGGAGACTCCGGAAAAAAGCCGAAGAAACTGCAACCTCTTCAGTTCTATCTCGAAAAGTCCGGAGTCAAATTTCAAGGTGGCGCCACTGCCACACTCAATCCAGAGACCAACCGCTTAACCCTCACCAACAGCCCCGGGGAGATCGCCAAGGTTGAGCAGCTGCTCGACCGGAATCGAACCGAGGGTGAGCTTCAGTTTTTCATCTACCTCGAGATGATTGAAGTCAACCACGCCGACTTCAATGACTGGATCTTCGAGAATGTCATGACCTCAGACGGAACCGCGCTTCGCAATGAGGTGCAGAACTGGATTCGCGAGGGCGATGCCGAAATTGTCGAGTCAGCCACGGTCACAGCACGCTCGGGGCAGAGAGCCAAGGTCGAATCGATCTATGAATACATTTATCCCACTGAATACAACCCACCGTCTGTTCCGAACAAGGTCACTCTCAAAGATGGCGCTGAGGCCCCTGTTTCTGCTGCCTCTCCAACCGCTTTCGAAACTCGCCACCTCGGCATGACTCTCGAAGTGGATCCCGTTCTCAATGCCGACAATCGAAGCTTCAACCTGAACCTCGCTCCCGAAAATGTTCAACTCGACCGGGTGGAACAGTGGCATCACCACACGGAGGACCCGAGGTTCAAAGCGCACATGCCGATCTTTCACACCATAAAAATCACCACCCAGGTAGCCGGTGAGCACGGGCGGTATTCTTTCCTCGGATCGAATCGCCCGCTCCAGGCAGCTGATCCGGACCGGGAGGACCCGCTCATACTGCAATTTGTCCGTGGAGACGTCGGATCCGTAAGCGACTGGGAGGACATCACGGACACTGCCTCCGAATAGCAATCCAACCGAACCTAACGCTTCAACAACGCTTCTTTCTCCTTCTCCGCCAGCGCAGTCCGGAACTCTTCGAGGCGCCCCTCGAACTCCGGGTTATTGGCGAGGTTCTTCTTCTCGTTGGGGTCGTTGGTCAGGTTGTAGAGTTCCTCTCCGTCCTGCCACTTACCGTAACGCCAGCGCTGGTTGCGAATCGAGTAGCCCAGGTTCGGCCCACGGGATACCACACTGTAGGCGAACTTCTTTTTGCCGGGACGATCGGGCCGCGGAAGCAGCGGGACCAGAGACGCCCCCTGCAGGTGATCCGGCGGGGTCAACCCGGTAAGCTCGGCCACGGTCGGGTAAATATCGATCAACTCCACCATCGCCTCAGAAGTGGTTCCTCCTGTGGTGAGACCGGGAGCATGAACGATGAAAGGGACCTTCGCGCCAATGTCGAACAGCGTCACCTTGCCCCAGACAAAGTGATCACCGAGGTGATAACCATGGTCTGAGGTAAAGATCACCACGGTATCCTCCCAGTGCCCGCTTTCTTTCAAGGCATCGAGCACAATCTTGACCTGGGCATCAATGAACGAAACGCAGGCATGATAGGCCTGCATGTATTCACGCCGGAGCTGGTCGTTCTCCTTGCTGAACTCAAAGCCAAACGCCTCATAGCGCTTCGAAATTGCTGACATCGGCACTCCTTCCCAGAGATTCGGTTTATCGGCCTCGTAAGTGATCTGGTCGATTGGATAAAGATCGAACCACTTGTCCGGCGCCAGGAACGGCACGTGCGGTTTTTGAATCCCGCAGGCGATGAAGAAGGGCTTATCACCATTTGGCTCCTCCCTGAGCCACTTCGCGACCTGGCGGGCATTCTTGCCGTCCTTGTGTTGTTCGTCGGTCAGGCCACTGCGTCCATAGCCGGGAGGCGTCTGGGCATCAAGCTTGCTCTTGGCCGCTTTCTCGATCGGCTTCCAGAGTTTCTTGTTCTTTGGATTATCGATTGGTCCGTGTTCCGCCTCAAATTTCCTGCGGGCCTCAGTCACGACCGGAAGTTCATCATTCACAAATCGAACAAACTCGTCCCAGGCCACCTCGCCGTGCTCATGACGCGGCGAGTGAAACACCTTCCCCACCGAAGCGGTCCAGAATCCGTTCTCTTTGAAAAACTGTGGCATCGATACCGTGCCCGGTCGCGTCTCGCGGATGTCAGCCGTGTTGTCGAGCACTCCACTCGACTGAGGATAAAGCCCATTCATGAAAGAGGCTCGTGACGGGCCGCATACCGGATACTGGCAGAAAGCCCGGTTGAAGGTCATGGCTTCGGAGGCGAACTCAGCCAAACCCGGAGTCTTGATGTGATCATATCCGGAAGGAGAAACGTGAGTGTTCAGATCATCGCAGACAATAAAGAGAACATTCTTCGCCTTGCTCTTGTTTCCGCCCCTGGGCTGAGGATTCTCTCCTGATTCAGCAGACTTCTCTGCCTTCATCGCCTCCTTTGTTTTCTTCTCGGCTGTTTTCGCGGCCTTCTCCTGCTTTTTGGCATCCTTGGGTTTGCTGGTCGCACCTGCGGACCAGCGCTTCGGCGTCCCATTGAGCGGCTCTGCCATCTCGTCGAGCCAGCTGTCGTATTTCTTCGTCAGGCTTTCAACCAGCTCGGGATGCTCTGCTTTCAAGTCAGTGGTTTCACCAATGTCGGCGTCCAGATCGAACAGCTCGACCTGATCCTTAACCGTCACCAGCTTCCACTTCCCGGAACGCACCGCCCACTGGCCCTTGCCTCCCCCTGAGCTCCAATAGAGTTCGTCGTGAAGTTGCTCCACTTCCCCTTTCAGTGCCGGCATCATATCGACACCATCGACCGGTTTCTCAGAGGGCAGTTCCTGGCCGGTCGCTGCGAGAATCGTCGGCAGGATATCATTTGACCAGAGCGGCACATCGCAAGTGGTTCCGCCCTTCAACTCTTTCGGCCACGAAACAATAAAAGGCACTCGAATACCGCCTTCGTAGTCGTGCTGCTTGAAGCCGCGCAAGGGAGCATTGTTCGCGTTCATGGCACCGGCTCCACCATTGTCAGAAAGATAAAACAACAGCGTGTTGTCGAAGAGCTCCTCTTCCTTCAACTTCCCGACAATCTCTCCCACCCCGTCATCAAGATGCATCAACATCGCCATGAGCGTGTTTCGCAACGGGTCATCAGTAAGCGGCTTGATGTCTTCCTCAGGCGCTTCGGCCGGAGTGTGCACTGCGTTATAAGCCACATAGAGAAAGAAAGGCTCGTCCTTGCGTCGATCGATAAAGTCCACGGCTTCTTCCGTGATGCGTGTGGTCAGGTATCCCTTTTCATCTGTCACCGGCTCGAGCCCCTTAAAGATGGGATGCTCCGGATCAGAGTGATCGAAGTAGGGATGAGCCCCCCGTCCCATGAAGCCATAGAACTCGTCGAATCCCCGGTTCATCGGGTGACGTGACATGTCGAGACCAAGGTGCCATTTCCCATAAGCACCCGAGACGTATCCCGCTTCTCCCATGAACATGGGAATCCATTTTTCATCCAGCGGCATCCCGCTGCCACCCTCACCCGCTGTGTAGACTCCGAAGCGTTGCTGATAGCGACCCGTCATGAGCCCAGCTCGAGTCGGCGAACAGACATGACCACTCGCGTAGCCATTACTACAGATCACCCCTTCCTTCGCCAAGGCGTCAATGTGCGGCGTGCTGACTTCCGGAGGCGAATGAGGATTGTAGCTGACATCGGCGTAGCCTTGATCGTCGGAGACGATCACAACAATATTGGGCCGGTCAGCTGCAGTCGCAGCGAATCCGAATAACAGCAGGAAAAAGGCAGTGAGAGACTTCATGGCAACTATTCCCCGAAACGACTTCTCTGCCGTCTCAAACTGGGGGTTAACCATGAGTAGCGAAATGCGCGGCATTTATTAACAGGAAATCCGATCGCAAATGCGCCTGCCGAACTCAACCCGATATTTCATCAGGCACCCGAACTGGTCGCAGTGTTTCCTTATCGAGGCAGGCATGCACGGTGTAGCCCGACGCAAGCCGCTCTCCGTTCCGCCAAACTTCAGCGTGGCACTTGATTCGCGCCTTCCCGACAATCTCGCCCCACCCGACGATTTTCAGCACATCATCGTATTTTGCCGGCGTCTTGTATTCGCAGTGGGCCTCCAACACCGGCAGAATGATGCCCCGCTCCTCCAACTCCACGTAAGGAATTCCGAGGTCACGTAAAATCTCGTTTCGGCTTCGCTCAAAGTAGACGAAAAAGTTCGCGTAGTAGACGAATCCCATCTGATCCGTGTCCGCGTAGGGAACACGATATTCAAGAGAGGCTTTCGGAGTGATCTGGGGCATGAGACAAGCTACCCTCGCCTCCTTCCCTGTCACGCGTTCATCCTCACTTACATTCGTGAAAATTCGTGAAAATTCCTGTTCCATTCGTGCTACTCGCAAACACGAATTCGCTTCGCTTCCACGAATGACAAAGAATTAACACAAATGCCGCTTCGCGGCTGTTCTCACAATCAATTACCTCAATTCTTCGCTCTCAGCTCGATGCCATACTGCCCCATCCCGCAAGTATCAGGAATGGCCTGTAGTTTGGCACGATGCTTGTCGCTCTCTTTCTTGTTCTCGGCGTGACGCTATTCGTTGGCTGCGCCATTGCGGCAACGCCCCAGCAAAGAAGCAAGAGTTGGAGAATCGTAGCTTTCATGATTCGATTGGGCCATCCGGACAACCCGGTAATTTTCCACTTAATATGGGGGGTTCTCTTCTCTAGATCCGTGAGCTTAAACTGTTACCCGCAAAAGGAATCGCAATTGCGCCGATGATCCATTGCGCCATCTCATGAGCAGCACCAATTCTGCAGCCAAAGACTCTCTTCTGAACGAAAGCGATGTCCGATCGCTGGTCAGAATTCTCTCTGATGTCGCCAGCTTTCACGACAATCTGGAGAATGCCCGAATTCACCTCGTCAAAGAACTCGCCAAGTTGGTCGACGCCGATTTCTGGTCCTGGTCTCTGCTTGGGGAGATCAATTTGGAGAAATCGCCGACCTCCACCCTTTTTCTCCACGGAGGCTTCAACGAGGCTCAACTGGCGCAGTATCTGGTCATCCAGGAACATCCTGATCTGCGCTGGATGACTGCTCCGTTCATTGGAGCCCTCGAGCAGACGGACCAGCAGGTCACCCGATTGCACGAGCAAATGACGTCACCGGAAAAAGTACGTGAGGCTGACATTTTCCCTCAGTTGCTTGAAGCAGATCTTGGCCCGGTCCTCCTATCCGGTTGTCAGACCCGCGAAGGCCAACTCAGCATCATCAGCCTGTTTCGTTCTTTCGAAAAACCTCAGTTCAGCGCGAGGGACGCCAGGATCACTCATATTCTGCTGAGCGAAGTTCCGTGGCTTCATGAAACCGCCTGGCCTCACTACCCGCGAGCCGATGTCACCCATCTCACTGCCAGGCAGAGAACGGTATTAGGTCTGCTTCTTCAGGGGCACAAACGCAAGCAGATCGCCAACTCACTCGACCTTTCAGTTCACACGGTGAACGAATACGTTAAGCTCATCTACGAGACCTTCGACGTTCACTCACACGCCGAACTCATGAGACGCTTTCATCACGGGAACGGAGGAGACCTGGCGCCTCCCTTCAGCTAGGAAGAATTCTACTTCTTCGGCTTTTTCTCCGCCCTGGGTTCCGGCTTCACCCAGCGAAAGGTTTCCCCTTCCAGAACCATATCCCGCTTTGCATTCAACTTGGTTCCCGGCTCGGCGAATTCAGCCGGAGCCAGGGCATTCATTTCTTTCATCCTCCCGGCCAGTTCCGGATTGGAGGCAAGGTTGTCCCACTCGTTAGGGTCTTTGTTAAGGTCATACAATTCCTCCCCGTCTTCGCCGTAACGGATGTAACGCCAGTCACGATTAATAATCGCAAACTCGCCGGGATTCATGTGAGGGAGAAAAATGTTCCGGTCTTCCGCCGAGTCAGGATCCGCCAAGGTTGCTGCGATGGAGGTTCCCTCGAGCTCTTGCGCCGGCTCGGGCAGACCGCACATCTCCACGAAGGTGGGATACATATCGATCAGGCTGACCGTCACGTCCGTCTTCTTTCCCTCGGCAACACCGGGTCCCGCCCAGATGAAAGGAACATTTGAAGTGCGCTCCCACAAGGTGTGCTTGCCCCAGTCGCCCTTCTCTCCGTGGTGGTAGCCGTGATCGCTCCACAGCACGACGATCGTGTTGTCGGCGTAGGGGCTCGCTTCGAGTGCATCCAACACACGCCCCATCATGGCATCGGCGTAGCTGATACAGGCCAGGTAACCGAGAATCGCATCTTCAACAGCATCAAGTTCTTCGAGACGCTGATGAATCCGGGAACGGTTGGTCTTCATCTTCCTGATCTTCTCCGGCAGATCATCGAGATCGTCCGCTTTATACGGAGGCGTCACGATCTCGTTCACGTCGTAGAGATCGAAGTATTTCTGCGGGCAGTAATTCGGGAAGTGAGGCGCATAAATGCCACAGGCGAGGAAGAAGGGTTTGTTGTGCTTCTTGCCGAGCTGATCCACGGCCCAGTTGATGCGCTGCGTGTCCGCCATCGCTTCCTCCTTCTCGTCAGGAATGGCACCCCACTCCAGGAAGAGACCACCTGTCACCTGCTGACCTTGGTTGTAAATACTGACCGGGAACGGGTCCGGAAACGGCGTTTCTTCACTCCAACTTTCGAGCGGCCAGCCAGTCTCCTTTTGAACCTGGTTTCTCAGGAAAAACTCCGTCCAGTCCCGAACGTCAATCCCTCCTGCGGGATGATGAAAGAGTTTTCCGGCGCCAAAGGTGTTGTATCCGGCCTTCGCGAAACTTGATTGCAACGGGACAATGTCAGGATGGTCTACCCAGTAGGTCGCGGTCGTGTAGCATCCGGTCGTGGAGGCGAATTGACCGGAAAAAATCGCAGCTCGTGAGGGAGCGCAGAAGACTCCGGCCGTGTGCGCGTTGGTAAAGTTCACGCCACGGGCCGCAAGCTTGTCGAGATTAGGGGTAATCGCTTTCGGGCGAATCAACGGCTCCGTATCTTCCAGGCAACCGATCCAGTCATTCATGTCGTCCACCGCCAGGAAAAGGACATTCGGTTGGTCAGCCACGCTCAGCGAAGCGAGCAATAGCGACGAGGCCGAAATGATGGTCAGGGATAGTTTCTTCATTCTGTAAATTCTCCGAACGGTCGATTCTCAAACTGCTTGAGGGCTTCCGCAAGATCCTTCTTGAGACGCTCCGTCACTTCCGGATTCTGAGCGATCACATTCTCCGTTTCCTCCGGGTCACGCTGCAGGTCGTAGAGCTGGTCCGCTTCAAAGTAGTTAGGATTGTGCCTCGCCGCATGATGTCCCAGGTGACCGTTTCGGGTGAGGTAGGGCAACTCGAGAATTTCGCCCTGGAATCCTTTGAAAGTTTTGCCCTCATCAATTTTCCTCTGCACCTCTTCCGGATAGCGAACTGCGATGTACTTCCAGTCCTTGGATTTGACGGCCCGGGAATGCCCCAGTTCTCCGAAGAGAACGTTCCGGATGGGTTCGGAGGAACCATGGATTACCGGCACGAAGCTGACTCCATCCACTTGGTAGCCAGCAGGCTTCTCTGCCCCGGCGAGGTCCATCAGGGTTGGAGCCAGATCAATATTTGCGACAATGCCATCGTAGCTCGAACCGGCTTCAATGGTTCCTTTCCACTGAAGCGCCATCGGCACCCGCATTCCAAAATCATGTAATGTCGCCTTGCCGTGACGGTAGGAACCATGATCCGGCACGAACATGACCAGGGTATCCTCGGCAATTTCCATGGCTTCGAGCTTGTCGAGAATGGCGCCCACGCCGTCGTCGAGCCAGAGGGCAAACGCCTTCTTATCATCAAAACCAGCTTCGCGATTGCGCTTCAAGACATCCTTACGCGAGGGCAGAACATCGAATCCCTCCGCCACGTATCCCTCGCCGGTTAGGCGCGGGTCTGCCTCGAGCGAAAAGGCATTGTTCCAAGGAGCCGGACCATGGTGCAACGTTGTGGAAAAATAGAGAAAGAAAGGCTCGTCCTTCTCTGTGCTGTCGAGAAACTCAAATGCCTTAGCCACGGTCCAGTCGAGGTTGTGCACATTCAGGGCATCGCAGCGTAACTCCTTCAAGTTGGCGGCGTAGACCCCGTCTGCAAAATCGAAGCCGTATCTCTTAATCTCTTCGCACCAGCGCTGATGATTGCGCTGCATCTTCGCATTCACTTCCGGATCTCTTGGATCTGAATCCTGCGGGTAAAACTCGAGCGGACTTTCTTCGGCCTCGTAGTGCCCTTCCAACCAGTCATGACGAATCACGTGGCTCTTGCCAACGAAGCCCGTTCGATAGCCGGCTCCCTGGAGGATCTTGGCGAGATTCAGCTCCCCTGCTTCCAGCTCCCCGATATTCTCAACCTGGGTCTGATCCCCGGGGGGATGCTCCTTCATAAAACGGTCCCCGCGACAGCGACTCGCGTAGCGCCCCGTCAGGAAGCTGTAGCGAGAGGGAGAACATACGGTCGAAGTCACGTTGAAATCCGTCAGCAACATCCCCTCTTTCACCATCTGATCGAGGCGAGGCGTGTGCACCTTTCCGCCCATGAAGCCAAGGGTGTCCCAGCTTTGGTCATCGGTAATGATGAAAACGACGTTGGGACGGTCCACCTCCCCCTGCATCAGCGCAGGCAGGCAGGTCATGAGAAAGATCAATGGCAAAAAGTATTTCATGGCAGCGCCACAGGAACAGCCCCCCGCAACGGGTGCACTCTCCAATGTAGAGGCAATCCGACCGTTCATTAACAACAAATCGAAGCCGATTCACGTGGACTCAATCTCACTTCGTTATGACTTCACAAAAACACAATCGCGCCGGGGCATTAGGCTTGAACCCCGCCGTCCAAATCCTGACGATTCCCTCAATCTGCAATCCACCATGAAAACGATCCTACTCTCCGGCAGCGCGCTCATTACACTACTCCTCAGCACTTCACTCGAAAACACACGGGCAGACGACTGGCCGCAGTGGCGCGGCAGCCAGCGCGACGGAATTTCGCAGGAGAAAGGCCTTCTCCAATCGTGGCCGGAAGGAGGCCCGGCCCTCGCCTGGAGAACCGACAGGCTGGGAGCAGGTTACTCCAGCGTCTCAGTTTCGGACGGAAAGATTTTCACCCTCGGTGATCTTGAAGATGGAAGTTACGCCATCGCCCTCAATGAGAATGACGGCAGCCCTGCCTGGAAAACCCGTATCGGCGAAGCAGGCGGCCACAAGAAGTATCCGGGAACACGGAGCACCCCGACCGTCGACGGCGGCCAGGTCTTCGCCCTGAATCAGCACTCCGATCTCGCCTGCCTCGATGCAGCGACCGGCGAGCTCCAGTGGAAAGTCAATCTCATCAGCGACTTCGGCGGCAAGATGATGTCCGGCTGGAAATACAGCGAGTCACCGCTCGTCGACGGCGACCGCGTCGTCGTGACTCCCGGCGGCAACGAAGGCACTGTTGTTGCCCTCGACCGTAAGAGCGGCAAGAAGCTCTGGCAAACCAGCGACTGGACTGACACCGCCGGCTACTCTTCCGTTGTCGTCGCGACGATCCATGGCACCCGCCAGTACGTTCAACTCACCGGAAAGAGCCTCGTCGGCCTGAACCCTGACACAGGCGCCATACTCTGGAAAGCGGATCGCCCCGGCAAGACCGCCGTCATCACCACTCCGGTGATCGACGGCGACATGGTCTTTGTCACCTCTTCCTACGGCGTGGGTTGCAACGGATTCCAGGTCAGTAAAAGCGGTGACAACTGGTCCGCCGAGCAAGTCTACGCTAACAAGGAGATCTCAAACCACCACGGGGGAGTCATCCTGCTGGACGGTCACGTCTTCGGCGGCAGCGGCTCCACTTTCCGCTGCGTCGATATTCAGACTGGCGAACCCCGCTTCGCTGAGCGCAGTGCAGGTAAAGGCGCCACGCTCTACGCCGATGGCCGCTTCTATCTGCGAGCCGAGCACGGCCCCGTCGCCCTGATCAAGGCGTCTCCTGACGGCTACGAAGAAATCAGCCGGTTCGATCAGCCTGATCGCAGCGACCACAAAGCCTGGCCTCATCCGGTCGTCGCCAATGGCAAACTCTACCTGCGGGATCAGGGCTTACTGCTGTGTTATGATGTGGCGAAGTGAGCCTGCAGACAGGATGCATTTTTCGAAAACGTCAGATCTCATGGAGCCCCTGTATTGAAACAATCTGCCGATTCGTTAACACCAATATCAGGGCCAATACGCGCCTATCCCCGGGAGCGAAGAACGAGGGAAGTCCGAAACCACCTAAATTCCGTCTATCGGCTTCAAGATTACTCGCCTCTGCCCCCATAGGCTGAACTCACCATGAGATTTCTGGTCTTCCCCAACTGCCCGTTCATCTTTCTGCTCCTCAGCCTGCTTTGGGTCGCTCAATTGCAAGCCCGGCCCAACGTGCTCATCGTCATGACCGATGATCAGGGTTACCCCGAGATATCTGCCCATGGCAATCCCGTCCTGAAAACGCCGCATCTCGACCGGCTGCATGGAGAGAGCATTCGCCTGACTGATTTCCATGTTGCCCCGATGTGCACCCCGACGCGCGGCCAATTGCTTACCGGCATCGACGCCGGACGCAACGGAGCCGTCAACGTCAGTAGCGGCCGGGCTCTGCTTCGACCCGAAATCCCGACCATCGCCAATCACTTCGGCGAAGCCGGCTACGCCACCGGCGTCTTCGGTAAATGGCACCTCGGCGCCAACCTGCCCTTCCGCCCTCAGGATCGCGGGTTTCAGGAAAGCGTCTGGTACCCGTCCTCTTCCATCCCTTCCGTTCCCGCTTACTTCGGCAACGACTACTTTGACGACGTCTACATGCACAACGGAAAACGTGAACAGTTTGAAGGCTACTGCGCCGACGTCTTCTTCGATGAGGCGATGCGCTTCATGAAAGAATCTTCGGCCGCAGAAAAACCCTTCCTCTGCTACCTCGCCACCAACACCCCTCACGGTCCATTCTGGCCCAAGGAAGCCGATCGCGAAACCATCCTCAACACCCTGGCAAAGCCTGAATTTGACCACCTCGATCAAAAGCTCAAAGTAAAACTGGCCAACTACCTCGGGATGATCGTCAACATCGACGACAACATGGGACGCCTGCTCACCTTTCTCGCTGAGGAGAATCTGGCCAATGACACCATTCTCGTCTTCCTGACCGACAACGGCAGCCTGCTCGGCCCCGAATACTTCAATGCCAACATGCGGGGACGAAAAACCGAGATCTGGGAGGGCGGACACCGGGTGCCCTGCTTTATTCGCTGGCCCCACGGCGACCTGGGGGAATCTCGTGACATCGATGGCCTGACCCAGGTTCAGGATTTGCTACCCACTCTGCTCGAGATGACAGGGGTCGAAAAACAGGACGGCCCTGATTTCGACGGCATGAACTTGCTGCCGATTCTCAAAGGCCAATCGGAAGTCTCAGAAGACCGCACTCTCGTTATCAACTACAGCCGCATGCCCGGCTTTTCCGCTTTTCCCTCACCCTACTCTCAAACCCGGATGTCCGCCGACCAGGCCGCCGTTCTCTGGAAGCGCTGGCGACTGCTCGAAAATCGCGAACTCTACAATCTCGATTCTGACCCCCTCCAGGAGAACAACGTGATCAACGATCACCCTGAAGTCGTCGCCAGGATGCGGGAAGCACTAGAAGCCGATTGGGACTACATCAAGGACTACGCCAACGAACCCCAGCGCCTCATCATCGGTGATGATCGCGATAACCCCGCCCGACTGACGGCCTGCGAATGGCTCGATGTCTTCGTCGACCAACAGGGACAAATCCGCCGTGGGGTTCGCAAGAGTGGTTTCTGGATGGTCGATGTGGCCGAAGATGGCGAATACGAAATCGAGCTGCGCCGCTGGCCGCGCGAAGTGGACGCGCCCATCGCCGGCATCCCCAAGGGCATGGAGGGTGCCAAGGCGTTGCCCATCAACAGCGCCAGTCTCTACCTGACCGGCTACAATCATCGCACCGTTGCAGAGAAGAAGCCGTATCAGTTCGAAGGCCTGACACAGCCAGTTAAAAAGGACGACCACGCCGCGGTCTTCACCATGAACTTAAAGAAAGGCCCCACCACATTGCACACCTGGTTCCAGGGCCCCGAACTGGAGATCAGCGCTTACTATGTCTATGTGACCCGCAAATAGCTCGCGAATTAGGGCGCATCCATTTCCTCCTCGCGTGCTTCGATGTAGATCACATTACCCACGTTTCGATAAGTCAGTCCCGAGACGCCGGTGACATATCTCAACAGTTCGCTCAAGGGAAGATTCTCCAATTTCAATGTGATCCTCGGAGTTGTTTTCGAGTTCCCTAGAAAGACGATTCCATGTCCGTCTCCCTCCTTCAATTTGGCGGGATCCATCTGCTCGCTTCTCAGTTCCTGGAGAAGTTTCAGTACGTCTTGAATCTCCATATTTTGAACTTCGAATTTCTCAATAATGATGTCGTCGAAGGTATCAGGGATTTCAGGAGTCACCGCTACGAGGGTTTTCACCTCATTCTCCATGAGCCCGCCTAGAAGAACCGTTTGCCCCGGCTCCAGGACCACATTCGAAACAATCCGGCTGACCACCAATTTCGTTTCCTCTTCAGTTAGACTCGTCGGGAGATCCTCTCTGGATTCGGCGTCCACTCTCTGCTTGGAATCCACCTCGATCTTGAGCTCGATTTCTCCGTCCAGGATCATCGGGACCACCTCCAGCTTCAGCGAATTACCGACTTCCTCCACACCATTTTCCGCTACGAGGCTTTCGCTGGTTTGAATGACTGCTTTCTGACCGGGCAATGTGATCACAGTTGGTGATGCGAGAATCTTCACGTTCTCGTCAGGAAAGAAAGACTGCACGTCATCGCCGTCCTGAACAAAAGTCACCACCTGGTTTTCGCGATCAAAAGTCGAACTGTCAGCCACGATCGTCAGCTCTTCATCGGGCGATTCCAACTCGATAAACCTCGCCTGAATCATAATCTGATCACCCGAAACATCGACTTCTTCCTGCTTGATCAGCTCAATATCCTGGGCGGCTTTGGTCCCCCCGACGACCAGCATCGCAGCGATCAGAACCATGGCCGGAGCCGACCACCAGGCACTGCGACGACGATACCCTGCAATGGCGGCCACGCGATGTTTCAGCTCTCGCCCGCAACCGAACATTCCGACAAAGCCGATGCTCCGTGCCAAATGACGAGGCGTTCCGGAAAGCTTGATCAAGGCACGGCCATAAACCTGGCGAGCCTCCTCTTTCGTGTTTTCGAGGACGGCGCTGTCGCAAGCTAGTTCGCGATCGGCTCGAAACCGGTTCAGCGCCAGCCACACCACGGGATTGCACCAGTGCAAGGCCTGCAGAAAAAACAGGAGCGAGTTCACCAAAAGATCCCCACGACGGAAATGATGCAACTCGTGAAGCAGGATCAGTCGGCGCTCCTCGACTCCAAATTCCCGGGAAAAGTTTGCCGAAAGCAACAGAACCGGCCTGAAGATCCCGGTGATGGCCGGACTTTCGATGGCTGTCGAAACAAGCAAATTCGGCAGTTGTCGAAGCCGAATCGAAGTGGCCGCCGCTTCCAGTTCCTCTCGGAGGGCCGGCTCCACGGATATGGATTGCCTTCTCGCTTTCCTCATGACGAAGGCATGAGAAAAGAATCCTATCAAAAAGACAACAACTGCACCGAACAACCAGATCCAGGCAAGAACGCTGGCTGGTTCGATTGCCGATACCGGAAGGGCTGGAGAGGCTCCCGCCGCCTCACTCGAACCTGCCCCTGCTCGATCGCCAAACGGTGCGGACGCAACAACAGCCGGAGCCACAGCGTTTTCCTCACCAACAAAATGCCGATCGAGGCTCCAGGGGCTTTCCGGAAGAACTGGAGAAGCCAGGACAAAGACAACCGGCAGCCAAAGCGCGTGTCTCCAGAAAGCGGAGAGCTGATTTCGAAACGCGATCTGGATGAGCAATACAGCACCACACAACAAAGACCCGCGAACCGTCGCTGAGAGAAACCAGTCGAAAATTTGATCAATCATCACATTCATATTAAGTGTTAGCGTTAGGATTCTAGAGATTCGTCGAGAAGCCGTTTTAACTGGGCCACCTCGTCAGGGCTGAGTTTGGACTGCGAAGCAAAGTGAGCCATCAAGGGTTGCGCAGCCCCCTTGAAAACCCGGTCCATAAAAGTCTGGCTCTCTGCCCGCACCATTTCGTCACGATCGAGAGACGGAGAAAACACACGCAGTCCAGACTCGTTCTTGTCAGCACTCAAAGCCCCCTTGTCCACCAACCGCGTCAGAAGCGTCCTTACCGTATTGAGAGCCCATCCCGTTTTTGGCCTCAAGGCCGCAGCCACTTCCGATGCCGTCTGAGGGTGATTGTCCCACAGGGATTCCATCACCATCCACTCCGATTCCGAGATATTGGGTTCTGACATGACGGCATACTACATTTGTAGTGGTCCCGGTCAACTACAAATGTAGTGAGCGACCGGAAACTGCGATTTTTCCAAGCGGCAACTTTGACTTGCGACGTAGTCGTTCCAAACTAAGCGTCTTAGCATGTCTAAAGTCACGATCTACCATTACCCTCATTGAGGCTCTTCCGTGAATGCCTTGGCGGTCGCCGAGGAACTGGGAGTGAAACACGACGTCGTCCTCTACATCAAAGAACCACCCGGCCGCGAAGAACTGGAAACCATCGTCTCCGGCCTTGAAGATCCGGTTGAGAACCTCGTTCGAAAAGATTCCAAGTTCAAGAAACTGGAGCTCAACCCCGACGACTTTGTCGACAATCCCGAAGCCGTCATCGAGATCCTGATCAAGCACAAGCAACTGCTGCAACGCCCGGTTCTCGTCAAAGACGGCAAGGCCATCATCGGGCGCCCCAAACAGCGGATCTACGATTTTTTGTCGTGACCCGCGCCCTCAGGGCGTCGCGCCCGCCCATTGATATCGGATTGCCCCGGGCCACTCAACTGCAGCAGCCCCCCCCGGAACAGCAGCTCCCGCCATCGGAAGCATCTCCCTTGCCTGGCATAATGGAAATCCCGCCGGAGATCACTCGTTTGACCGGCACGCCGGTTTCCGGGTGCGTCGAAAGAGCCTCGTCCTTGATGCTCTGCTTGATTTCGAAACGGATCACTTCCTCTGAGGGATTTTCAGGGATCGTTTCGTAAACATAAGTCGGCATGAAGATAGCGTGTACGGGCGCAGCATTGACGTCAAGCTGCAGAAAGACTCGAAGCGAGCAACCGCCCTCAGTTCCCCTCACTCAATCCGGCGAATCGATTTGGGCCAGGGATCGGGGAGCTCTTCGCCTCTCTGCCACGCAGCCACTTCTTCGTCCGTGCAGAGCGCGTCCTGAAGCGCCGTGAGGAAGGCCTCGCGCGCCGCCTCAAGACCAATCAAAGTCAGCTCGTTGTGGCGATCTCCAAAAACGGGATCTTCCTGTTCGAGCTTGGCTTTCAAATGCTCTACTTCTTCCGGCAGGAGTTCGCCATCCCGGTTGTGAACCATCTCGGCACGCCAATAGCCCGTCAGCTCGAGAGCGATCTGGCTGCCGGACTGCTGCCAGAGAAGGACCTGGCCCGGGCGCGATGCCAGCCAGAGAAATCCCTTGGTGCGATAAAGCCCGGTGCCCAGCTGGGTCTGGCAGGCATCATACAAACGCTGCGGATGAAACGGCCGCTGATCACGAAGCAGAACGGCCTCGACGTCATCCGCAGTCGAAGACTGGTCAATCAGGCCAAACTGATCGGCCCGCTCTTTCAAGTCGGTGAACTTGGGTCCCGGCGTTCCATCCAGGTGCGAAAGGAGCAAACCCGCCTGCGCCGAAAGACCGATCGCAGCCCGGGGCTGAAGTTTCTGCAGGGTCTTCACCTGGGCTTCGGCGACTGACTCCGGAATGGTGTCGATCTTGGTCAGGATAATGACGCTAGCGAAAGCGATCTGCTCGGCAAGCACTTCGGCGGCGCGGGACAACGCCTCGTCTTCTACCGCTGGTGATTCCCCTGTGAGCACACGCCCGTCGGCAAAGTCGCGATGAAGGTTCAGCGCATCGACGGTGACGATAAAATGCCTCAAGTAAAAGCGATCGTCCTGGGTCAGTGCCTGGATCAACGGCCAGGGGCGTGCCGCGCCGGTGCTTTCGCACAAAACCAGGGGCGGAGACGGATCCAGTTCGGCAATTTCCTTGAAAACCGTGCCGACCGATTCATGAAGCTGCTCCCGAGCATGGCTGCCATGCAGCGCTGCCACGCGATCGACGAGCCGTCCCGGTGACGGCACCGACTCCTCGTCAGAGAGCAGTTCGGCATCGAGACCAAACTCGCTCAAATCATGAACGATCACCGCCGCATCTCGCAGGGCCTCGTCACGCCGCCAACGACGCAACAGCGTCGTTTTGCCGGAGCCTAGGAAACCGCAAAGGGCAATGATGGGCGTTTGGGACATGAGCGGAATAGACAATCGCTAACGCACTAACGCAAGCGACTTGCAATTCGAACTATGTCCCGGGCAGCTCGTCCCTTAGTAGGAATTCTGGAGGAGCTGCTGGATGGCCTCCTGCTCCGTTCCCTTGGGCCGGCATTCCACCCCTACGTAGCCGCGGTAACCGAGATCGTAGGCCGCTTTCAGGATCGCCTTGTAGTTCAGCTCACCCGTTCCCGGCTGGTTGCGGCCGGGCGTGTCACCGAGCTGCAGGTATCCGACCTGGTCAAAGCCACGCTCAAGATAAGTGATCAGAGCACCTTCCGAGAGCTGCATGTGGTAGAAATCCCAGTTGATCTTGATCATGGGGGAATCGACTTCACGGCAGATCTCCACAGCGAGCTGGCTGCCGTTGAGCAGGTTCTTGCCGTGATCCACCGGGTTGAAGGGCTCGACAATAATCATCACGCCGGCTTCTTCACAAAGCGGAGCGACTCGCTTGAGCGAAGCGGTGTAGTTCTTGATCTGATCTTCCTCGGAAACCCCTTCAGCCCACTTGTGAGCCACCACCGTCATCTTCTTGGTGCCCAGCTTCTGAGCGACGCCCAAGGCCTCTTTAATCCCGGCTTCGAATTCGTCGTGATTGTCACCCGCGGTGATCGAGGGGCCCCAAGCGGTGATGTTGGTGACCTTCATCTCGAGCTCCTGGCACTTGGCCACGATCGCATCGATGTCCTCGCCCTGGTAGGCCCAGAACTCGATCGCATCGAACCCGTCTGCGTGCGCTTTCTCAATCTTCTCCAGCATCGGAGCTTTCTTGCCGCCATACCACATCGCCATGTTGGCGGAGAACTTGGTTTTGACGTCGTCAAAGGACATCTCTTCAGCCGACATGGGCGTGACGAGGGCAGCAAGGAGAGCCGCAGTGAGAATCGACGAGTCGCGTAGGGATCTGGAGGTTTTCATAGAAAGCACGATTCTAGCACCATCGTTCACGTCCTCCAGCGACAGAATGACGTGATGTTGGATTTCCGGCCGGCGGGGCAAGAAACCTCCAAGCAGCGCTCCTTCCGGGCCAATTCTTCAAAAGCTGTGTGATAGCCACGGATTCGGATAGGCTCCGAAAGTCGGAACTTCAGCAAGTTCCGCTACTTCATTCCCTGTAGCGGAAGATGCCAATCTTCCGGATTGGAAACTAACTCAAACCAAGCTCACTCAAATCCCAACGGATTATTCGGATCCACCGGCTGAGGTGTCTGCGGTGCCGGCTCGGTGAATTCATCCGATGCCGACGTCGTGCTCTCATGCAGGAGCTTCCGGAAGCTCTCAACCCAGTTTCTGATATTGGGATGCTCCGGATTGGCGCGCACCAGCTGGATCAGGGCGGCAGCTCCCTGCTTCTGAGAAACGGAGTTAAAGAGGTCCAGCGACTTCTGCCAGTGCAGCGTGGGAAGACGCTCCTGCTGAAACTTTTCGAGTGCCTCTGTGTTACCGGCCTGCTGACTCGCGACGAGCCCCGATTCGAGGTTGATCCGTCGGTCCCACGCGGCGGCCAGTTCCTCCGGCGCCGTAGCACGGAAGAACGGCAGAATCGTTTTTTGATACACCTCGTTGTAATTGCCCGGCGAGTAGGACCAGTTTTCCATCTTGAGGGATTTGTTCAACTCGTAGGCCTCCGCAAAAATCGTTTTCGTCACCGGCTCCTGCATCGTCCTCATATTCAGGTTCTCCGCATTCGCCACCACGTTGCCAACGAATTGCTCCAACTCCGGAATGATCGCATCGATCTCATCGGCTTCGGCCGCTTTCATGGAAAGAACGAGATACTGAAGCTGCAGGCGCATCGCGGCGAGGTTCGGTTCCGTTTTGACCTTGTCTTCCTGGCGGTCCCGCCAATCCCGGAAATCCGAGTAGGAAGCCCCCTTCGGGTCAAAGTTGAGCACCTTGTGGCACTTCAGATAGAATTCGTAGGCGGCATCATTGCTCGCCGAAGCGGCCTGGAAAGTCTGCGCCGCGCTGGTGCGGAGGTTGAGCTGCTTGCCGTCGAGCACATCCTGGATGTCGTTGAGCTCCAGCAGGATGCTTCCGCGCTCGTCGCCAGTGAGGGAATCGGCGTTCGCGGGTGTGGAGATTAAGCTGGCCAGGCCGAAGGCGCAAAGAGTGAGGCGGAGGTTTGAGGATAGTTTCATCGGAGACTGAAAGATCAAGTTATCATCTGGAGGGAAGCTGTCACCGGTTTTGGCGGGAAATGATGGCGCGCAAATCGTCCAAAATAATTGTAACGACAGACCTGTAGGGCATACCGGGAAGTAGACCGAATATGCCGCCCTGACCGCACCGCTTGATTCGGCGCGGCGCTCCTCAAGCATGGTATCGATCAGTCCGTGAATCTCCACAAAGCGAGCCGATCCTCTTCGGTCCTGATTAATAGTAGATCGGATGCGGCTTCTCGGGACGTTGGCGGAAATCCTGCTACGCAGTTTCAGCACTCATGGATTTTGTCCTGCTCGCCATTGCCTTCGTTTGCGGGTTGCTCTCGCAACAGCTGAAACTGCCGCCGCTGGTCGGTTTCCTTGTGGCGGGTTTCGTGCTGCAGTTGATGGGAAAAGAGGGCGGTGAAACGATCTCTGCGGTCGCCGACCTCGGCGTCACGCTGCTGCTTTTCAGCATCGGATTGAAACTGCGCGTCCGAAACCTGCTGCGCCCCGAAATCTGGGCCGGCACGACGATACACTCGGTGCTCATCATTCTGCTCTTTGCCCCGATCGTCTACGGAGCCGTTTGGGTGGTCTCTTCAGCCACAGGCATCGAATGGCGCACCGCCTTTCTGCTGGCCTTTGCTCTCAGTTTTTCGAGTACCGTTTTCGCGATCAAGGCATTGTCCGAGAACGGCGATCTTGGTTCGATGCACGGCCGCGTCGCCATTGGCATTCTCGTGATGCAGGATGTCATCGCCGTGCTTTTTCTGACCGCCTCGACCGGCAAGGTGCCTTCGCTCTGGGTTATCGTGGCGATTCCCGCCCTCATCTTTGCCCGCCCTCTCCTCGGATGGCTCCTGAGCCGGGCCGGGCATGGTGAGATGCTGGCTCTCTGCGGGCTCTTTCTCGCCCTCGTGGTGGGCGCCAAGGGCTTCGATGTGATCGGACTGAAAGCTGACCTCGGCGCTCTCTTCATCGGCATTCTCGTCGGTTGGCACCCGCGCGCCAGCGAGCTGCGCAAAACACTCAATCACATCACGGATCTCTTTCTCGTCGGCTTCTTTCTTCAAATCGGACTCGAGGGATCCCTCTCCTGGGCCGGTTTTGGCTGGTCGCTGTTGCTCCTCCTGCTTCTGCCGGTCAAGTCGCTCGGATTCTTCGCTCTCCTGACCCGCTTCCGCCTGCGGGCACGGACTTCGTGGATGGCCGCTATCACCCTTTCGACCTACAGCGAATTCGGGCTCATCGTCCTGTCTCTCGGCGTGGCCAAAGGTTGGATCGGCAGCGAGTGGCTCGTCGGGCTCGCGCTTGTCCTGTCACTGAGCTTTCTTGTCGCGGCCCCACTCAATCGTCGAGCCGAGCTGCTCTACGATCCCATCAGCGATTTCCTCAAGAAATTCGAAACCAAAGGACGCCACCGCGATGATTTGCCGGTCCTGGAAAACGGGGAACGAATCGCCATTTTCGGCATGGGCCGCGTCGGGATGGCGGTCTACCACGTCCTTGAGCAGCGATTCCCCGGACAGGTGATCGGCTTTGACCGTGATCCCAAGGCAGTCGAAGAGCACCAGGAAGAGGAACGCAACGTGAAGTTGGCCGACGCCACCGACTCGGACTTTTGGGAGCGGGTCTGCCCGGCGGATGATCTCGATCTGGCCGTACTTGCGATGCCAACCCACAGCGCCAATGTCCACGCCATTGAGACGCTGAAACGTCACGACTTTCACGGCGTCGTTGCCGCTTGCGGAGCGTTCCCCGAAGAAATCGATGACCTGAGAAAATTGGGGGTCGACACAGCCTTCAACCTCTATTCTCGAGCCGGCTCCGGCTTCGCCAACCACGTCATCAGTGTATTCGGACAACAGCGTCCGGATCTCGCCATGATGTGGGAGGAGAAAATGTGAGTGCGCCGGGGGCAAGGCTCACCTCTTTGCCTTACTTGAATACGCAGCCCCGCTCTGGTCTCTTCAGCGGTCATTTGCGGTTCTCCCTCAAGCCGCCCGTTGTCAGCACCACCGAGCCCGTCTACCTTCAAACATGGCCAGAATCCCCTCCTCCATTTTCACCTTCCTGGCTTTCACAGCCCTGGCAGCGCCGACAGTTTCCGCGGCCGAAGCCAACTGGCCTGCCTTTCGCGGAAACGGAAACAGCACCACGCCGCTGAAAGATTTACCGCTCAACTGGTCTGATACCGAAGGTATTGCCTGGCGGGCCGATCTCGCCGGCTACGGACAATCCAGCCCCGTCATCTGGGAAGACACGGTCTATGCCACCAGCACCGGCGGCGACAGCAAGGAGAAGCTTTTTGTCGAAGCCTTCGATCTCAACTCCGGTGAGCGTCGCTGGGTCAAGGAATTCAAAGCCTCGACAACGCCCAAAGAAGTGAACGACTACATCTCCCGCGGCGCCCCCACTCCGGTTGTCGATGAAGCCGGTGTCTATGCCTTTTTCGAAAGCGGTGATCTCATCGCTCTTGATCCATCGGGAGACCTTCGCTGGCAACGCAGCCTGACCGGGGAATACGGCGACTTTCTCGGCAACCACGGAGTCGGCAGTTCCCTTGTCATCACTCCTCAATCCCTCGTTTTGTTGATCGATCACGACGGCCCGTCATATCTGCTGAACATCGATAAAGCGACGGGAGAAAACCGTTGGAAGATCGATCGCGAAGCTCGCGTATCATGGGCAACGCCGCTCTACCTGACTCACAATGATGTCGAGCAGATCGTCGTGAGTTCCAATGGAGAAGCGGCCGCCTTCGGACTCAAAGACGGTAAAAAGCTCTGGTGGATCGAAGGCATCGAGAAAAACACCGTCAACGCCCCCACCACCAACGGCGACATCGTTATCATCGGTTCCTCGGAACCCACCCAGACCATGGCAATCTCCCTGGGTGGTTCGGGCGACATTTCTGAATCTCATGTGAAATGGCGCGCCGGTCAGGGCGTCACCTCCAGCTTTGGTTCACCTCTCATTCACGATGACACCGTTTTCTTCGTCAACCGCGCCGGAGCCCTTCAAGCCGTCAATGTTGAAGACGGTTCGGTTCGCTGGGAGCGTCGCCTCCCCGGCAGCACGTGGGCCTCTCCTCTGGCTGCGGGTGATCGTCTCTATTTCTTCTGCAAGGAAGGTCCCACGGCAGTGCACTCACTCGATGTCAGCAAGACTTCAGAAGAGCTCGCTACCAATCCACTGACTCTCGGAGAAGGCGACCGGCTTTACGGCTTCGCTGTCGCGCCCGGGAAATTCGTCATCCGGATCGCGGAGCAGCTGATTGCCGTGGGTGATTAATGATCCTCCGGCGGAACCGGGGGCTTTTGTTACGTGAGCCGCTCAGAGCGGCTTTATGCATCAATCTCTAACAATAGTTATCAGACTAAATCTCCGACGAAACCTTTTGAACGTTTGCGGTCGCGGGGGACCGCGACCCTCCAGATGCCTCGCGGCATCTCATTTCTTAAGCCGCTGTCTACACTGACAATGGAGGGACACGGTCCTCCGTGACCGCTGGATGAGACGTCCATCCACCCAGCTAAACTTCGCTCTTATCTACCGTCGGATAAGTAAAAGTCCTATTGGATCAACAGGTCTCTTTCCGGGCTATTTACTAGGTCCCCAATCGGATCAATAGCCCAAGGGCGGCACACGCACCGATCAACCCGAAGCCGACCTTTCGGTTGATGCTAGACTTACTGGAGTCATAAGACGAAGTAGTGAAAAAGATCCAGCCGAACACTCCCGTCGCCAGAAGAAGAAAAGCAAAGAGCATCGCTTCGGCGTTGGTGCTCTCGAAAATCTTTTCTCCTCCGAACCACCCCGACACCTGATACACCAGGAATCCCACGATCACGGGCAGAGGATTGCGATGATAGGTGTTATGCATCGCAGACACCCTCGATCAAATAGCACAACCTTTCTCAGCTACCGGGCAGCGCGTTCGCGCCAGTGATCAGAAAACCGCTTTGCTACTTATCGCGCAAACCTTCGACCACCTCGAAATTGTCGAACCAGGCATGAACGGTCGTAAACTTTCCCTTTGAATCGACCGGAGAATATTCCTTCGAATGCCCTCCGTGAAAGGTGCTGAACATGAAGAGCTGGATTCCAGTTTCGTCTCCGCCTTCACCGCGGAACTCGACTCCTTCAGTCTTCGCCACTTCCTTCCCGTCGATGCGGGTCTTGGTGTAACCGTTTTTCTTTCCCGGATCGTTGAGCTTCACATCGATGACGACGCGGTGCCACTCTCCGAGTACGAAGACACCCTTCTTCGTCCGCTCACCGATTCCGTAGGTCTTGGATTGATCCTGGTCGTAAAGGTAGTTCTGCACCGTCCCCTCTTCCCGCCACATGATGCGCGCGCTCCATCCTTCGGGTAAACGCTTCGCCCCTCCTGTGATCGGTTTCTTCGGCCCGAGCCCATGGAGCTTTCCGCCTCGGGTCCACTGGAAGTCTTTGTCGAATTTCACATCAAAAGACAGCGTCGCTTCCTCCATCACTTCGCCGAGAGGAAGCCGCACTGTTACCCGTTCACTGCCACGAGAGTAGCCCACGTAATCGACGCGGATTGCGTTCGATCCATCCGGGCCTTTGTCTTTCGCTAACGATATCCGGGAGTGAGAGAGCAGCTCCTTCGCAGGCCCCTTTTCAACCTCACGATCAAAATCGATTCGGAGTCGGGTCTCGTCATCTTTCCCAACAGCCGGGCCAATCCAGAATCCAACCAGCAATAGAGCAACAAGATGAATGTCGTTCCAAGGCGGCTGATACCAGCGAAGCATTTCGCCCTCCGGAAACTCGGGTGGTGGCCTGAGAAAAGACTTCAGAACGAAGCCTTCACCGATCTAATTCCGACTGGGGAAGGTTCCTTGCAAGGCAATGATGTATCGAATAGCCAGGGTTGGCTGAGTCGAAACTTCGGAAGTTCCCGTAGGTGCCGTCGACACTGCGGCACCATCGCTGCGTCGTCCCTGGGGCACATCATTGAGACCCGGTCCCTGTCCCGCGTGAATTGGAGCACGCCCTCTCAGATCCGGCAGCGCGAATGTGGTCCGGCCGTCACCACCGTAGATAGTTCCGAGAAGCGAGAACAGTGCTGAATTATCCGAAATGGCAAGCAGTTGCCCATCGCAGAACGCCCATCCACGAGGTGCAAAATTCCCGGCAAACATGCGGACTTCTCCCAGCAGAGGCTCATCAGCTTTGACCGCTGAAGGAGAGCATGAAATAACGAGGACAGTGAGGGCGGTGAAGAGAAACGATTTCATCATAACGTCAGGATATTGAACTCCCCGACGTTACGAAAACGATCTCGCAACGGTCAAAGCTATTTGCCCGTCAAAAACTGGATCGACTTCTATTTCAGCAATTCCTCAAGTGCCGAAACCATCTCTCCGACATCAAACCCCCAAGGTCCGCGTCCACCCGCATAAGCAACCTTGCCTTCCGCGTCGAGAATGAAGAGCCGATCCGGGTGGGCACTGTAGGCTGAGTCGATCGTGTTCTCCATGTCATCGATCAGGAGGGGGATCGTCAACCCAAGCGATTCAGCGGCATTCTTCGCCACCTCGGTTCGCTCTTCCAAGGTGGTGTGCTCCTTGATCTTGACCGTTTGAGAAGGACGTCGATCATCAATCGCGTGCGCTTCACTGATGTAGATCCAGGTAAAGTCAGCTTTGTCACCGTGCTTTTCGAAGGCTTTCTGGAGGCTCACGGCCTCGCGACAGAACGGGCCTCAGGTATGACTACCAAAGATCAGAACCGAAATCCTGTTCGGATCCGAGAGATTGATCTCTTCCCCATTCAGCTTCTTACGAACCCCCAGGTCGGGAGCCTGCGTCCCCACTTTCGGCGCATCGTCTTCACCACGACCTTTACTCTTCCCGCCCTTGGAGCGGCGTTCCTCCATCCGAGCTTTTCGCTCTTCGTCCGAAAGCTGGGCCTGGAGAGGTATGGTGCTGCAGACCATGGTGGCAGCGAGAAGATAAATGGGCAGTGGTTTCATGGGAGTTCCTTGGGTTCGAGTTTTTCAACCCCGAATGATGGTTTCGGTTTCAAACATAGATGCAAATGCCCCATCGCCCGCCCTAACTTCAGGGCTTCGGATCCACCGTCCACTTCTTGTTCTTTCTCAAACCGTAGTAGGGATAGTAATCCCAATCCGCCACCCCACCGACCACGCGGGGATCGCGAGTCTCCTCGAGGTGATCGAACAAGCGCTGCCGCATCTCTGCCTGAATCACCTCCACCCCGACGCTTCCGGCGAGGTTGTTCATCTGCCACGGATCGGCCTTGAGATCATAGAGTTCTGCCGCAGGTCGCATCCCGAAAGCCAGCGCTGCCAACTTGGCATACCGGTCGTCGTTGGCGTGCTCCATCAGGAAGGTCTTGGTCGGAGCCGAATCGATCTCTCCGTATGGAATGGCCCGGGCGCAGACGGACGGATCAGGCGAACCGGACGGCCAGCGGGTCGGTTCAAAATTGTGAATGTAAAGATAGTCCGCCGTGCGAATGGCACGACAGGGATACCCCTTACCTCCCTTGCGACAGCCATCGTGACGTTCCATCGCGATGAAGGCTGCCTGGCGGGCTACATTGTCTTTGACCGGTTCATTCTTAAAGATCCCGACGAGACTGTGCGCTACCATCATCTCCGGAACTTCGATTCCGGCGGCTTCGAGAAAGGTCGGAGCCAGGTCGCTGAGATTTACGAAAGCTTCGATTTCACGTCCCGGATCGACAACTCCACCCGGCCAGCGCACTGCCAATGGCACGCGCGTGCCGGCATCGTAGAGACTCGCCTTAGCGCGTGGAAAAGGCATGCCATGGTCGCTGGTGATCACAATCAGGGTGTTATCCAACTCTCCTCGTGCTTCCAGCAAAGCAATCGCTCGCGCCACTTGCTGATCGAAGGTCTCAATCTCCACGAGGTAGTCGAGGATGTCGTTTCGGATAATTTCATTGTCAGGAAAAATCGGAGGAACGACCACCTGATCGGGATCCTTGCCGGAGCGTTCTCCGATTCCCGGCTCATAGCCACGATGTGGCTCCGATGTCCCCAGCCAGAAGCAGAAAGGCTGGTCCGCTTCGGTCGCCTCGAGAAAATCTTCGAAGTTGCCGGCATAGTCTGTATTGCGCATCGCCCTGAATGGCGCCTTCATCGTCCGCTTCGAGAATTCAATGCCCGCCGGATTTTGAGAACGACCACCCACTTCTAAACGGCCCGGACTCCAGCCCTTTCCGGTGTAGCCGACATGATAACCCTGCTCTGCCAGCAACCCGGTGTAGGTCGCAAACTTCGCCGGCAGCGTGCTGTGAATATTGCCGGCCTCCTCCAACCGCCAGATCGGCTGCCCTGTCAGGATAGCACTGCGCGACGGGCCACAGGTCGGCGCATCACAAAAAGCGTTTACGAAACGCAGGCCCTCCCGCGCAATCCGGTCAAAGGCCGGCGTCTCGATCACCGGATCGCCGTTCGCACCGGTGTGATAGTAGGACTGGTCATCCGAGATACAGAAAAGGATGTTCGGTCCGGTTCCGGCAGCGAGCGATGATCCGGCGAGGAGCAAAAGCAAAAGAAGCAGTCGTGGGAAGCTCATGAGGTAGAGAGGAATTCAGTTTATTCAGAGAAAATCTCCAGACCACTCCAGTAGCCGGCTTCAAACCTCCAGGTCTCATTGGGCCGGTTTTCCAGATCGACCTGGATGGTCTTGCCGGCATAGGGACTGAGATCGACTTCGACCGGTTGCCATAGATACCCTTGGACGGTCTTTTTGAGCACCTCTTCGCCGTCAATGCGAACCGCCAGCAACCAATCGCCCTTCGGATGATTGTTCACTTCCATCTTCAATGTGGTCGTCCTGCCTTCGGGCACCTCTACCTGCCTCGACAACACACAGGCCCGCTCCTGATTCTTCGGGTGGGTCAGCAGCACGCTCCGGCGTCCGCTCCAGGCTTCCCGCAAACCGGGTTTCATCGCGGGACCGCCCCAGTCCTTGACCTGCCATCCCGGAGCAAACAGCGCCACCGACTTGGGCATGTCTTCGCTGACGATCACGGTTCCCCTTCCCTGTCCGCCCGCTTTTGCCGCAGGCGGCGCAGCGACACGTGCTCCCGGAGCCGGTTTTGATGTCGGCGTCTTGGGAAACGGCATCTTCGCATCGACAGCTTCGCGCCAATCGTGGAACTGCTGCTTTAACTCCGCGACCAGCTCGGGCTTCTCTTCAGAAAGATCCTCTTGCTCACCGATATCATTGGCGAGATCAAATAACTGCACGGTGCCGTTTTCATAATACTCCAGCAACTTGTAGTCTCCCGACCGGATCGCTCCCCCGGGGCTCTGGTAGCCGTGATTGCTGTAGTGAGGAAAGTGCCAGAACACGGGACCCCGGTCATAGTTTTCTCCGTTCAAAGCCGCAACAAAGCTCTGCCCGTCCAGGTGTTGTTCGGGCACAGCGGGCAAATCCATCATTTCCAGCAGCGTTGGGTAATAGTCCGTCCCCGTGACGATGGCATCCGAGGTCGAATTGGGTTCAGTCCGGCCCGGCCAGCAAACGATCAATGGAACGCGAAGCCCGCCCTCGTAGTTCCAACCCTTCGCACCACGCAGCGGAAGATTGGACGACGCAAACTTGGAATCGAGAAACTCCCGGTCATGGCCAATGCCCCGGTATTGGTTCGATGCTGACATACCGCCGTTGTCCGCCGTAAAAACAATGATGGTGTTTTCCTCCAAGCCCAGTTCCCGGAGTTTTTCACGAATGCGGCCGAGACTTTCATCCGTCGCCTCGAGCATGCCGGCGAACTCCACATTGTCCTGCTTCTGTTTCACCCACCAGACTCGCGCGTCCTGGTGCGCCTGCTGATCGTCGTTTTCCATCAGCGCGATGAGTTCCTCCTGCGATAACGCGGGACCGTCCGGGTTTGCTTCGAGAATGAAATCCGGGCCCTGCGTCTCCGGCATCGCCGCGAGCTTCTTGCGATATTTCTCGACCAGGTCCGGGCGCCCCTGGATGGGATCGTGCACCGCGAAGTGCTCGAGGTGCACGAAGAACGGTTGATCCCGGTTCCGCTCGATAAAGTCCAGCGCCGCGTCCGTCAGCTTGTCGGTGTAGTAGTCTCCCTCCGCCGCCGGTAGCGTTTCATTGTATTCGTTGCCGAAAGGATAGTGATAGGATCGCACCCACCCCGTGATCGCTTCGTCAAACCCGTAAGTCTTCGGATCCACTCTCAGGTGAGCTTTGCCATAGTTGGCAGTGGCGTAGCCGTGACTCTTGAGCGTTTCGGCCAGGGTCACTTCATTATCCGGCAGAGCCGTCAGTTTTTCCCCGTGATGCAGCGGCTCGTAATCCCGCTCGGGTCTTCCCCCCAACCACTCCGTCAAATTGGTCCGCCCCGGGTATTTGCCCGTCAGGATGCTGGCCCGACTCGGCGAGCAGACATGGCAAGTCGCGTAGGCATTGGTGAAGAGCATTCCGTCCTTCGCCAACTGATCGATGGCCGGCGTTTCATGGAACTCGCTGCCATAGCAGCCGATATCCCGCTGCCCCAGGTCATCGACGAGAAAGAAAATGATGTTGGGTTTGGTCTCGGCATGGACGGCCGATGCCAAGAGAGAGCAGAAGAGAATGCTGATCACGGCGATCCGCACCAAGGTGTCTGAATTAGGAACAAGCATCAGGTTGGGAGTGAACCAGTCAACCAGATGATGCCAAAGAGAGATTGATGGAGGCAGCCGTTTTTTAGGGGATTTCGGCCACCCCGCTACTCTCTTTCATTCAGACTTACTTCTCTAGCGGAATCACTTCCACAAACGTCTCCGGATTCAAATCCTCCCGCGGATCGGTGACATGGCCTGCCGGAAACGAGACCGATTGGGGCGCTCCCTCGACATCGAGACAGAGCCGGTGATTGTTGTCTCCATCTCGCTTGTCCGCGATGGCAAACGGGGTCACTGCGGAAGTGCTACCGTCTTCGTTTAAGACGACGACTTTGTAGAGTTGGCGTTCCACATCATCAATTTCCGCGCCGCCCGGTTTGGTGACGCCTCCCTCCCAAGTCACGCGGACCACCTGCTTGGTTTCCGGGGGACAACCACTTCCTCCACCGAGGGGCAAGCCGGTGGGTTCCTTTCCGACTTCCCATTCTACCTCGGGTATTACCTTTGCCATTACCATGGACGGGCCGTCTTCCAGGGGAATGACGGGAACGCTGAGCCCGCGAAAATTCACTTCCCCGTTTTTAGAAAGAAGATTGCCAACAATCTCCACTTTGACCGGCTGGTCATCGGGATTGCCGAACTCTCCTGCTAGAAGAACCGTCCTCCACTCACCGAGATCATCCGCCGGAGCGAGGGTCACACAGACCATTCTCCCCAATTTTCCCGATGCCGTGGTCACCTTGAAGTCACCTGCCTGCAGGGTGTCGACATCCAGTTCATGAGAAAACACCACCGGCATCCCGTCTTTGCCGCCCATCTCGCGATGAATGAACTGGTTCAAGGCATTTGGCAGGGCGTTATCCAATCCGAAAAAAGCCGAGAGCAACTTCGCCTCTCGACCATCGGAGTGAAGCGTATTGGTCACGTCGCTCACTGTGGTATCCGATGCGGTGTCATCGGTCAGGTGATCGAACCTCAATGGGCGCTTGAGAATGAGAAACGCGATCGAGGCGATCGCCAGAAGCAGCACTGTCAGGATTACCCGGTGTTCTTTTTTCATTTGGACCAGCAAGACACAAAAGGTGGCATGCCTGCGAATGATTACCACCAATTGATCGAGGCAGCCCCGAAAAGCTCCGCCCCTGGAAGAAGGTCACGATCTCAGAGCGCGCATTCGCTCCCGAACGCGGGTGATGCCGGTGGGGTCGTTGCGATATTGAGCCAACCAGACCAGGGCTTCCCGGGGAGGGAGTGAAGGTCGTGATGCAGGAAGGCTGGCAAACGCCTCGTAGTTCTTGTCTCTCCAGTTCGACGCCGTCTTTTCAGCAATCCACGACTCGTATTCCAGCCACCAGTCGAGAAAGCGAACGCTGGCAAAATAGAGATCGAGTGCCGGCCCGTTGCCGAGCGAATCCGAGGCGTAAAAACCCGGCGCGGGAGGCTCGTCTTCGGAATAAAGAAAACAGCGTTTCCGGTTCCTGATGTAGAGAAAATTGGGCTCCGCTTCTTCGTCCGGACCGTAGAAGCCGGCACAGGCTCCATGCAGTTCAACGAAACCACCTCCTGACAGCTGCTTGCGATAGCAACTCGTCCCTTCCAGCCCCTCGGACTTGCGCTTCTCAAACCCGTTTTCGCAAAGCAGGTTTGCCCTGGGATGAATCACATCACGCCCCCAGAAATACATCTGCTGCCCCAGCAGATCGGTGTAATCCCGCAACAGCGCTCTCAGCCTCGACAACGGCATTTCGCTGACCTGTGGGATGGAGTTTGAAGGGCTCTTTTGAAGCATTAATGCAAATTATTTGCGATAATTTCTATTGCAAGTTAATTGCGTTACATCGATCCGTTATCTCCTCTCCAGAATGAGCGCCCTCCCGACCACAATGCCCCAACGACTTCCCGTCACCGTGCTCTCCGGCTTCCTCGGAGCCGGGAAGACCACGCTGCTGAATCACATCCTGCGCAATCGCGAGGGAAAGAAAGTCGCGGTGATCGTCAACGACATGAGCGAGGTCAATATCGACGCCGCGCTGGTGCGCTCCGGCGACGCTTCGCTTTCTCATTCCGAGGAAAAGATGGTCGAAATGTCGAATGGCTGTATCTGCTGCACCTTGCGTGAAGATCTCCTCCTCGAGATTGGAAAGCTGGCCCGGGAAGGACGCTTCGATCACCTCCTCATCGAATCAACCGGAGTCAGTGAGCCCATGCCTGTGGCTGAAACTTTCACCTTCCGTGACGAAGACGGAAACTCCCTCGGAGATATTGCCGGTATCGACACCATGGTCACCGTGGTCGACGCGCTGAACTTCCTGCGCGACTACGAAAGCATCGATAATCTGCAGGCCCGAGGAACGGCTGTTGGAGAAGAAGACGAAAGAACCATCGTCGACCTGCTGGTGGACCAGGTTGAGTTCGCCAACGTCGTATTGATCAACAAGATCGACCTGGTGCCCGAGGAGGATCGTCGTCGCATCCATGCCATGATCGCCGCCCTGAATCCCAAGGCGAAGATCTATGAAACCACCAATTCCGAGATCGGTTTGGACAGCGTCATGGGTACTGGTCTCTATGATGAGGCAGAAGCCGAAGCCACGACCGGTTGGCTCGATTCCCTTGTCGAATACACCCCGGAAACCGAGGAATACGGGATCTCCAACTTTGTCTATGAAAGCCGCGTCCCGTTTCACCCGGAGCGACTGTATAAACTCTTCAGCAAGGAATGGCCCGGTGTGATTCGCTCAAAGGGTCTCTTCTGGCTCGCCACCCGACTGCCTCTGGCGGGCTACTGGTCTCAGGCGGGTGCGATGTGCCAGAATCAGTGCCTCGGTTTCTTCTGGGCCGCGGTGCCGAGGGAACAATGGCCGACCGATCCTGCCGAGCTCGCCGAAATCGAACGCGTCAGCAAAGCGCCCAACGGTGACTGCCGCCAGGAAATCGTCCTCATCGGATCTGAGATGGATCAGGAAGCTCTCACCGCGATGCTGGATGAAGCCCTCCTCACGAACGAAGAGTTGGCCATGGACAAGGATGAATGGAAAGCGCGCTTCAATGATCCCTTTCCCGAGTGGAACATGGGACTGGAGCAGCTCGAAGAGGTATAAAAGAAATCTACTCGAACTTGAGTTCCTTTTTTGACCACTGCTTGGGCGGGTAGTCCGGATCGACATAGGGCATCCTGTCGAATGCCTTCCCATCCCCCGCCACTCGAGGGTCTTCTGTCTCCTCAAGAATACGCATCATGCGATCCGTGAGTTCCTTCAGCTGACTCGCATACTCAGGGCTCGCGGCCACGTTGTTGACCTGGTCCGGATCATTTCGCAAATCGTAGAGCTCAAACTCCGGCCTCGCAGCGAAGGCATAGTCAAAGTATTCCGAATGGGACTCCCGGTTCGTCATCAGGAAAACCTTGGTCGGACTCGCGTCCATGTCAGGGTAGGCCAGGTAGTGATTTTGAAGGAGATCCCCGGCGCTCGCATTCTCATCATAGACCACACCCATGGGCAGGCGTTCCGGCTTAAAGTTTCGGATCAAAAGAAAGTCAGCTGTCCGAATCGCGCGGGAGGCGTAGGGCTCACGATCTCTCTGAGACTGCCCAACATGCCGCTCACGCCCAATGATGACGTGATCCCGATCCGGCTCCACGACTCCACTCTCTCCGGACTTCAGCACGTTCATGAAACTCTTCGCCAACATGTGCTCAGGTGGTTCCACTCCCGCTGCCTCGAGGACGGTTGGTGCGATGTCCATCAGGCTGACAAAGTCATCCACTTTCCGGCCGCCCTCCACGCTCTCAGGCCAGCTGACGAGCAGTGAAACCATTGAGCCAAAGTCGTGGAGATTGCATTTCCCGCGAGGCATCCCGGGCATTCCGTGATCACCGGAAACAATGATGAGCGTGTTCTCCAGTTCTCCCCGAGCCTTCAATTCGAGAAGCAGTTCGTTAAGCATCCGATCCCAAGCCAGCGCTTCGCCGAGGTAGTCGGCAATATCTTCCCGCACGTCAGGCACATCCGGCAAAAATTCGGGAAGTTTCCCTTTCAACGAATCCGGGTCGAGCCCCCAGATCTCTTTCCCGGATCCCCGTGTCCACTGCCGGTGTGAATTGTGAGGTCCAAACCAATAGAAAAACGGCTTCTCCTCCGGCTGATCATCGAGAAACGAACTGAAGTTGGAACGGACAAACGAGAAGATCTCTTCTTTCCGGGCCTCTTTGTCCTCAGCTTCGGAAACTGCCTGTGAGAAATAACAGATCGGCAGGTGATGCGTCCGATCCACTCGCTTGGCCGGCTTGCTGGTTGTTTTCCCCCAGTGCATCACGTGATAACCACCACGCACCAACAGTTCTGAAAAGCCGGGCAAAGACTTATAAGGATCCTCTGCTTTGCCAAATTCCTGGTTGTGAAGGAACGCCTCACTGCCACAACGATAAAAGGGCATTCCCGTGGTCACAGATGCGCGGCACGGTTTGCAGCTTGGGGCGCTGACAAACGCGTTATTAAAGACAACACCGCTGCGTCCGATCTCGTCCAACGCCGGCGTTTCAATGACATCGTTCAACCCCGGACGATCGGGATCGCGGTAGATGCTGGCGTATCGGCCCCAGTCGTCAGAGAAACAAAAGAGAATGTTAGGCCGTTCATCTGCCTGGGCCACTCCCTGAGCAGCAATGAACAACCACCCGGCACAAAACAAAGCACGCATCATTCAAACTTCCCTTTCTCTTTAGACTTGCAGTTAACGCAGGATACCAACTACTGCTTTGCCGCTTCGACTCGTTCTTCGAGCCGCTCTTTCAACTCTCCCATCACCGCGGCATACTCCGGATTCATAGCGAGGTTATTGAATTGCTTGGGATCCTTTTCCATGTCGTAGAGCATGAAAGCTTCCTTGTCTTTTTTGCTCTTCGGATACCACATGAAAGCCCACTTTCCGGTTCGAAGTCCGTGCCCCTTGCTGACCTGAATGTAGGCGTCTGATTTCTCTTCGCGTTTGGATGTAGGATCTTTCATCAATCCGGTGAGCGTCAATCCCTGCGCCCCCGGGTCAGCCGGCAAGCCGGCGAGTTCAGCAATGGTCGGATAGAGATCCACCAGCTCGACGAACTCATCGCAACGAGTGCCCCCTTCCCAACCGGGCACCGAAATCATGAGTGGAACGTGAATGGCCTCTTCCCACAGCTTGGACTTCTTGTGCATGGAGTGTTCTCCGATCATGTAACCGTGATCACTGACGAAGACGACGATGGTGTTGTCGCGCAACTCGAGGCGATCCAACTCCGCCATGAGCCGGCCAAACTGCTCGTCCATGTGTGTGATCGAACCGAAGTAGCCACGGCGCAGATCACGAATGGCGTGCTCGGAGAACTCCATCTTGGAATTGATGGCCTGCGGCGGGATGTCATCAAAGTCGTCTTCGGGAAAGGCCGGGTATTCGATGTCCTCAAGGTCGTAGTGAGACATGTTGCTCGTTGTGCCAATGAAGGGGAAATGCGGCCGCACAAATCCAACCGCGAGGAAGAAAGGCTTTCCGTCTTCCGCCCGCTGTCCCAGCAATTCGATCGCCTTGTCAGCCGCCATCACGTCCGCTAGCAGCCCCTCATCTTCGTCGGCGACTTCAGTGACGGTGAACTGGCTCCGCGCCTCCGAAATCATCTGGTAGGGTTCACCCGAGTCGTGGGCTTTCTGCCAAACCTTGCGCTCCTTTTTGAAAGCCTTGGGATCATCCGGATTGAGATAATCCACGATCTTGCCCGGCGTCATGGATTCCAGCGCCATAATGTTGTGGCGCTCATTCCAGGAAGGCTCGTGATCGCCTCCGTTGGTTCCTTGCAGCACATCCACCGGGATCCCCATGTGATAAATCTTGCTGACGCGGGCCGCCCAGTAACCATGGTTCTGAAAGTGCTTGGGCAGTGTCACACGATCTTCGGCGACATTGCCTCCGTTTCCGGAAACGCCATTCTTGGCCGGATACTGACCGGAGAACAAGGAAGCCCGCGACGGCGCGCAAAGAGGAAACTGCGTGTAGGCCCGGGTGAAGGCCACCGAAGACTTGGAAAACTCGTCAAGATGCGGCGTCTTGCAGATCTCGTGCCCCATCCCCCCAAGGTTGTAGCTGAGATCATCCGAGATGACGAAGAGCACGTTGGGCTGCTCCGACGCCGAGAGAGAGACAACTCCGACGAAAGAGAAGAGCGCGAGCACTAGGGATTTCATAAGGGAACTCTGGTCGCTGGAGATGACCATTTCCATTCCCTGTTCACGCCCCACTTCACTGCGCCAACATGACCTCAATCAGCCCCATCAACGCCTCCACCTTCTCCGGCATTTGATCGGCAAGATTGTTCCGCTCTGAAAGGTCCTCTTTGAGATGGTAGAGCTCGGCGCTGTATTTGACTCCCTTGGGAACCCCAAAGCCTCGACCCTTCTTCGACGTCAACAGCTTCCACTCACCGGCACGAATCGTTTCGCTATCGTGGAGAATTGGCCGCCGGGCCGGCAGCTTTCCCTCCGGCTCCAGGAGCAAACCAGCAAAACTCACGCTGTCACGCGCCACCCCTTCCGGGATCGATTCCTGCCCGGCCAATGCTGCAAAGGTCGCAAAAACATCGCAGAAAGCCACGGTATGATTCGTGACCGCTCCCCCACTCACCCGGGCCGGCCAACGAGCCAGGAACGGCACGCGGTGGCCACCCTCCCAGGCACTGGCCTTGATACCACGGAGCGGCCCGGTTGCCGCATGCGAGAATTGCTCGGTATTCTCCTCATACCACACCGGCCCATTGTCGCTGGAGAAAAGAACCAGGGTATTCTCATCCATCCCGGCTGCCTTGAGACTGGCCATGACATGGCCCACCACAGCATCCACCTGCATCACAAAGTCGCCATACATCCCCGCCCCACTCTTGCCCAGGTATTCCTCTGTCGGGACCCAGGGCGTGTGAGGAGACGGCAAGGCCAGGTATAGAAACAGAGGCTTTTCCCCATCGTGATTTTCAATCACCGCACAGGCTTCCTCGCAGAAACGCGGCGTCACCTCGAGGTGCTTAAAATCCGATCCGATACCACCCGCGCGCCAGAAAGCGCCCTGAATGTGATTCCAGTTCTCCTCGGTGCCGACGCTGTCGCTGGCTTCGACCATCGTTGACGGCGGTGCGGTCGCGGTCCGTTGGTCGATGTAGAAGTAGGGCGGGATGTCGAGAGAAGCATGCATGCCGAAGTAAGTTTCGAAGCCACGGTCAGCCGGCCCACCGGTCATGTTGCTTGGATCAAAAGTGAAGCCCCCGAGCAGTTCCTCATTGGCCTCTCCATTCTGATCAAAGCCGAGGTGCCACTTCCCAACCATTGCAGTTCGGTAGCCATTGTCGCGCAGCAGACTCGCAATGGTCGGCTGACCTTCCGGAAGCAAGGGACCTCTCTTGTCACTCTTGTCTACCATGCGAACCGCAAATTCACCCGAAAGGAGCGCGTAGCGCGACGGCTTACAGGTGGAGCCGCCGGCATGGGCATCCGTGAAGCGCATCCCTTCCGCTGCCATCTGATCCAGGTGCGGGGTAGGAATCTTACTGTCAGGATTGTAAGCCCGGATATCGCCGTAACCGAGATCGTCGGAGAGAATGAAGACGATGTTAGGCCGCTCTGCGGCAACGACCCCCGTCACTCCATAGGCGATACAGGAAATCAGGAAAAGTCTGACAGCTTTCATAGGAAAAATGATTCGTTCTAATCGGAACATTTACTCAAACTCCAGCGTCAACCGATCCATGATGGGCTGGACACCGCTTTCGAGACCTTGCGTGCGAAACTCAAAAGCGAAGCCCTTCCCTTTTGGTAGGCCGGTTGCATCCACCGCTGCCGGATCGACATCCACGATACGAGCAAAGCCGGGCTTCTGGGTGTAGGACTCGCTGATCTTCTGCCAGTCCGTCCACTGATCGATGTTTCCGTCGCCATCCTTGTCCACGCCGACGCGAGCCTCGACCCCATCGACCCAGGGACCGGGACTGACGAAGTCAGTCTCCTTCTGCATGATGGCGTAGAACTTGCCTTCGGCGAATCCCACGCTGGGGTCCGGGTGAAAGCCTTCACCAATTTCTCCCGACCACTTGAACTCCTTGTTGAGATCGTCCGTATGGAAACGCCCCATGCGCATGGACTTGTCGTGATCGGCTGGATCGTAGTCGCAGAAAAGATGGTAGTGACGGCCGACCTTGATCACGGTCCAATCACCGTAGGCATCCTGCTTCGGCTCGTGGATCTCGTATTCGAGCTCTTCGCCGTTGTTGGACACCTTCATCGAAGAATGCTGGTAGGTGCCTTTCTTGCCGGTCGGCTTGGTTCGATGATCCACCGCCGGCGGGTGCTCGCCATAGGTGAAGCCTTCAATCCCGTCCGGACTGGAGACACGTCCGGCCAGCGGAGAGTCCCACGCATTCTCACGCGCATTGATCGGACTCCAGTCTTCATAGATCAGGTGAAAGGTGCCGTCTTCATCCCGGAAGATCCCGGCATCCGAACCGTGAGAAGGATCCGCAAACACTTCGCGGTAGTCTTTGCCCTGAGCGCCGTCCGTCAGGTCATCATCGACGATGAGGTGCGGGTTCTGATCGTTGGGCTCGTCATAATAGAGATAGAACTTTCCATCGGCATACTCCGCCGTGGTCATCCAGTTCGACCAGCAAACGGGCCCGAGATGCTTCCACTCTTTCAGGTCCGTGCTGTGCCAGGCGTGGTAGCCTTTGGCACTCTTGTTGGGGTTCTTCTTTTCCCACTCCTGCTTGAAGGCCCGACGCTCTTTTCCATTGAGCCCCTCTGGGTACTCAATCTTCGGTCCACCTCGATGGGTCGCAAAAAAGTAGTAGTCGCCGTGAGCGACAGGAAGAAACACGTAAGCATTTCCGGCCCCCGAAGGCGTGATGTCGTCAATCTGCTCCCAGTTGTCCCAGACCGGTGATTGCTCGAACACCACCGAGCTCAGTTTACGCTTCTGGGGGAAGCTTTTGACGACGCTCCGGAAACTGGCTTGGTCAGCGGTGGGTGCCGCAAAGCCGTCGGCGAGTTCCACGTTTTCCGTGGCTCCCTTGGCAGCAGCCCAGTCCTCCTGGCTCTCCACGACCCAGGATTCAGCCAGCACGGCTGATGGCAACGCAGCGAAAAGCAACAGGGCGGGAAGGATTCGTTTCATCCTATGATGTTGAATGCCTCGCCGCCTCATCGCAAACACGTGGATACGCACGCCGATCTCCCAAATTTGTTGAAACAAATCAGGGAGCCGTGGCCCAGCCATAGCCACTGCCGGACCTTTCCTTGTCGCCTTCCATCTCAGGGATCTCGGCCACCGGTGGCAAGGTCTTGGCCCACTCTTCGTGCTTCCTGGCAAGCTGTTGGACCACTTCGGGATTCTGCGCTGCCACGTTGTTCTCTTCACGAGGATCCTTTTTCAGGTCAAAGAGCTGCCACTCGTCTTCGGCATACTTGCGATAGAGACGCCAGTCTTTCCAGCGAGCGGCGAGCAGGTGACGGCGCTCCGCATCGCCCGGCTCGCTGTTGTGCCAGAAAAGGTAGGGGTGCGCGTCCCCTTCTTGTTCGCCGGTCAGGAACGGGACCAGGTTCACGCCGTCGCAATGCTCAGGAATCTCGAGGCCCGCAACGGAAGCAATCGTGGAGTAGAAATCAAAGTTGGCAATCATGCCGTCGTAGGGCTGCCCCTCGGGCAACACGCCCGGCATCGAAAAGATCGTCGGCACACGCACCCAGCCCTCTTTCTGAGTGCCTGACCCCTTGCCGCCGGTGTAGGGAGCGGACGAGCCGCCTTCGCTACCATTGGCACCATTGTCGCTGGAGAAAATGACGAGCGTGTTTTCGCGCAGTCCTTTTTCCTCAAGTGCTTTCATCAGTTTGCCGACCTGGTCATCCACCGAAACAATCGCCCCGGCGAGAGCGCGACGATTCTTCGGCGCAGTGGTCCGGGCCATGAGTGACTCAGGCGCTTCCACGTTGATGGAGTGAACCGCTTCGGGCGACCAGTAGAGGAAGAAGGGCTTCTCCTGATGGCGATCGATGAAGTCGACCATCATGTCGCCATCGTAGTCGGTGAGCCAGACCGTTTCACCGTCTTCATTGATGCAGAAGTATTTGGAATTGCGCTTCTTGCCTCCGAACGCTTTGCGGACCGCCGGCTTCATCTTCTCGACCTCTTTGTCAGTGTAGACCTTCTGAGGTGCCTTCTTCGCGACTTCCTGGAAGCCGACCTGGAGCGGTCCCTGGAGCTTCGAACCGATGTCCCACTTTCCGATCTGCCCCGTCACGTAGCCATTGTCAGAAAGAAAACGAGCCAGGGTGGGCCGATCCTCAGGGATGGGCAGGCCACGTGACATGCCATACTTGCCGAAGCGCTGGCCATACTGCCCCATAATGAGCGCACAGCGACTCGGGCAACACGGTGGATTCGTGATGTAGGAGGTGTTGCACTGCACCCCTTCCGCCGCCAACTGGTCGATGTGAGGGGTGGGAATATCTGGGGTTCCATAGGTGCCCAGATCACCGTAACCGAGATCATCGATGTAGATGAGGACGACATTAGGTTTGCTCTCAGCTGAGGCAAATCCTGGAACCAGCGCAATTAGCGCCATCAATAAGTGGATGATAGTATTTTTCATAAAGCATTCTCCTGGCCCATGAGGTGCCACTTCCATCCTTCAGCCAGATCGTCAGCGGGCAGGCTGAGAAAAATACCGAGGAATTTGGCGTCACATTTCATGATAAACGGAGTAAACCAATGCGCGAAGCATCGCTTTGGAGTCGACCAGTATTAGAATGGAAGGCCCAAACTCTTAATGGCGCTATCGAGTATAGGTGTCACCGGTTCGCGCGGTTGCAGACCGACTGCGACCTAGCTACCGGTATTTGATCAGATCCCCAAGACATCCATGAATCGTAGAAAATTCCTCCAGACTTCTGCCACTTCGGCAGCCGCAGCTTCCCTGCCCACTTTTTCTATCGGCCAGACCGACGCCGGCAAGAAGCTGAATGTGGCCCTGATCGGTGGCGGCGGCATTGCCAGAACCGCTTTCAGCGATTGCCGGAACCACAATGTCCTCGCCGTCGCGGACGTGGACTTTGCGAGAGGGGCCGATGCTTTCAACGAATTCCCTTCCGCGAAGCAGTACAAGGATTTTCGCAAGATGCTCGACGCGCACGACAAGGAACTCGACGCCGTCATCGTCAGCACGCCGGACCACACTCACTTCCCGGCCACTTACGCAGCCATGGAACGCGGTATCGCGGTTCAAACCCAGAAGCCGCTGACTCACAACATTTGGCAGGCCCGCACCCTGCAGAAAGCCGCTCACGAATTCGGTGTTCAAACCGTCATGGGCAACCAGGGCCACACCATGGAAGGCATGAGACTCATTCGCGAATGGTATGAGGGCGACATGCTCGGTGAAGTTCGTGAAGTACACGCCTGGACCAACCGGACCACCAGGAACATCACCAACGCCAAGCGCACCCTCGAGAAACAGCCGATTCCCGCTGACCTCGACTGGGATCTCTGGATTGGCGGCGCCAAGTTCAACGAGTATAACAAGGAGCTCTGCCCCGGCGGCTGGCGCTGGTGGTGGGATTATGGTCTTGGTGGTCTCGGTGACATCGGCTGCCACACCCTCGACATCCCCAAGTATGCCATGGGACTCGGTTACCCCACTTCCGTTCACGTCGACAACAGCATCAATTTCAGCCACGAATACCACGACAATGCTCCTAAGGAAGAAGGCACCACCTACGTGTATGAATTCCCGGCCCGGGGGGACAAGCCGCCAGTCACCGTTTATTGGTACGAAGGCGGACACCTGCCCAAGCTGCCTGAGAGTCTCAAGGAAAACCCTGACATTCCCGGCGGGGGCTGCCTCATGGTCGGGGACAGGAACACGCTCTTCTCACCCGGCATGCGCCCGACAAGCCCGCGCCTCGTCGATAACTGGCTCGAAGTGCGCCGGGAGCTTCCTCCGAAAACTATCCCCCGTGCCGTGGGTGGCCCGATCAAGGAACTCTTCGCTGCCATCAGCGGTGAGATCGAGAAGTGTGGTTCCAACTTCGACTACGCTGTTCCTTTGACCGAAGTCGTTATCCTCGGAACGATTGCGGTCCGATCCGGCAAGACCGTGGAATATGATCCGGAGAGCATGACCTTCTCCGACGCCTCTCTCAATGCCTACATCAAGGAACCGGTTCGCCCGGGTTGGGAATACGGCGAAAACCTCGGGTAAACAACCCCGGGTAAATCAACTTTCGACGAAGCTGGGCGGGATCATCTCCCGCCCTCTTTTTTGATCAGTCGAGCAGCTTGTCGCGATCGCTCTCCCAGCCTTCCTTCGGCTGAGCCTCCCAGACGCGGAGATCCTTGAAGTGCACTGATTCCCCCGAAATGGTGAACCCGATTTTCGTCGTGGAGCCGGTGAACATTTCGTGAGCCCCGATCGAGATTTCATCATCCTCGCCGTCAACCTGAGCCAGCACCGTATCGCCTACCATTTCGAACATGGCTGTGTGCCATTCGCCGTCGGCTAGATCCATTTCGATAGAATTGTATTTCTCACCAGTGTCAGGCCCCTTGTCCTTGTCGTTGTCATCCTTCTGAGCCGTGAAGCCGCTCGCGTTGATCGAAAGGCGACAGAGATGGCCCGTTGAGTTGTCGATCGAAAAAGTCGTGGCGCGGGCTCCGTCGAGTTTGAAGGAAAACTGGATCACGGCGTTCTCCAGCGGGAGGTTGCGCCTGAACGTGGCCGCGTGATCGTCTGCCTCCAGTTCCTTGCCGATGAGCGCGCCTTCTTCGTCATTCTTCCATTCGCCGTTGCCCATGCCCCAGCCCTCGCGAATCTCGGAGAGGTCATCCTCAAAAATGACCGAACCGACTTCGGCGAGGATCGGAGAAAAAGCGAGCCCTTCTGAAGCCTCAGCCGCGGCAACTTTGGCGGCTTCCATTTCTTCAATCCAGGCGATGTCGCTTTCCGACAGCTTTTCGAGCGGTACATCATACTGACGTCCGTTTTCCAGCTTCAGCAGCACACTGGATTCTTTCTTTTCGACAAGGCTGGCCTGAATCTCCACCCCGTCGGTATTGGTCCAGGTCCGCATTTCGCTCCCCGGAGTGCGCTCGGCTAGTTGAGCGTTAGCAAAGGCAGTGAGGGCAAGTGTCGCAAGGACAACTGTGGCGGCTTTCATATACAAACCGATCCACTGATTTGCAGAGTTCTCAACAGAAAACCTTGGCGCACAAACTCATGATTCGAGCCTCTGCTATTCTCCACCCGACTGAACGAGCCCCCTGATATATCCAGCAGACTCGTCGGGGCTGAGCGAGCCACTCTTATCCGAATCAGCGCGTTTGAAGTGGTTGTCCACGTGGCTTTTGCCCGAGCAGATTGCGGTGAATTCCTTCTTACTGAGCGCCCCGCTGCCATCGACGTCAGCCAGGGCGAACCATTCACCGGGTGACTGACGGGAATATTTCCACCAGCTTACGGATCTCAACAGCGCTTCCAGTTCCTCTTCATCCAGTCCACCGTCTTCGTCCTTGTCGACCTTCGTGAAGTGATCCGGGCCATGTTTGGGTGAGTGATAGACCCACTTCGCAGATTCGACGTAGTCGAGAGTGCCATTCCCGTCGTCGTCAGCTTTCTCCAGGACCTGCTCAACAGTAAGGGTGTGACGATCGCTGCCAAGCGATGCTCTCTCCCCGACTGGTTGGGTCAGATTGATCGAACTGGCGACTCCTCCCTTGACCTTAGCTTTGACGCCATAGCCCCCTTGAATCTCGCGCGCGTCTTTCACCATACCCACAAAGACAACCTTGGTCGCGTCATCGATTGCCAGATCTCGATGAAACTCACCTCCTTGGAGAATCGTCACAGTCTTGCCATCTCCGGAAACAGCTGTCACCACACCAACAGCGATTGGACTATCCGGCCCTTTGCTGTTCGACTGTGCGAAAATCGCCCCGGCAGAGAGCAGAATCAGAGCGGGTATGAGGGATTTCATTGAGTCTATTTTTGTAAAATGTAGGAGCGCTGCAGCCACCAAGTCACAGCGCTCCTATGCTTGGGAAATTATTGAAGAATTCCCCTAAGCAAAAACATCGTGAACCACCTTCGCTTCGGCTCCACCGACCTGAAACGGCCGGCCGGTTGAAGTCACATAAGGCTCTTCGATGGGCATGCCTGCTGCCCAACCTATGGTGGCGTGAAAATCCTCTACCGTTGTGGGCTTATCGGGAAGTCGTCCTTCCGCGTCGGAAGCGCCGTAGATATAGCCTCCCTTGACCCCGCCGCCGGCCAACACCGTCGAGAAGCAAAGCGGATAGTGCCCCCGACCTTTACCACCCCAGGTTGGCTTGCGCCCAAATTCTGTTGCCAATACTACCAGCGTAGACTCGAGCAATCCGTTAGCTTCCAGGTCCTGGATCAGAGCCGCATAGGCCTGATCAAACGAAGGCGCCACTTCTTCCATGTCAGCCTCGAGCGTGTTATGCATGTCCCAGCCTTCGCTGCTCACTTCAACATATCGAACTCCGGCCTGAACGAGACGACGAGCGAGGAGACACCCTTGCCCGAATTGCCCCATTCCGAATCGCTCCCGAACCGCCTTCGGCTCCTGAGTGATATCAAAAGCCGAGAGGTCTTCGCTGCGGAGCAGGCGCAGCGTATTGTCGTAGAATTCTCGATAGGCGGAAACGTTCGCATCCGGATACTTATCCATGAAGCCGACACTCAGATCTTGCGCCAGATCGAGTTTCTCTGTGAGTTGATCCGCTCCCCCGGAAACATCAACATTCTTGAGCCCGGTCATGGGATTGTGAATTGGAATAGGGCTGAAGGAGGGTTCAAAAAAACCATTGCCGTAGCGGGGCCCGTCATTGATGCAGGCAGATGACGGCAAGGTGTCGTGACTGCTGCCGAGATAATGCTGCGCCCAAGCTCCCAGGTTGGGGTGTTTCACTGTGGTTCGTTCCGCGAAGCCAGTGCGCATGAAATACTGCGCTGGACCGTGCACTCCGATCTTGGCTGTCATCGTGCGAATCACGGAAAGGCGATCCGCTACCTTCGCAGTCTCGGGCAGGTAGGAGGTCACTTGAAAATCTGCAGAAGTAGAAATGGCGTCAGCCGGCCCCTTCGAACCACCTTCCTTAGGATCAAAGGTATCGACGTGACTCATGCCGCCACGAGCCTGGAGAAAGATGATGTTTTTGGCTTTGCCAAAACCAGGGGCACGCGTGCCTTCTGCTGTGTAGCCGATGGTCGGTAAGACCGTCAGGCCAAGTGCCGATTTTGCGATACGCTCAACGAAGCGCCGTCGGGAAAGGTCGGAATCCAATTTCATGGTCGGGGGTTGGGTATGGAGGAAAATGTCAGGATCTGAAGTCAGCTCGGACTACTGAACGAAAAGAAATTCAGGTGTGTTGAAAAGGACCCAGGCGAGGTCGGGAACCGATGTCCCCTCCTCCATCGCCTGCTTGATGCGATCAGACTCCTTTTCAGTCGGCTTCCTGCTGAAGAAGCTGAGGTAGAGAAATTCGACCTGGTCATCCATCGAATCGAGCGACTTCGCCTTGCGAATCAACCTGGCATCACGCGCCGAAACCATTTCCTGAATCTCACCGTTCATCAGCACCAGGGTCTGAGGGATATTTCCTTCGAGGCTGCCGTCATCGATCAGCTCTCGCGAAGACTGACCAAACATCCTAAGAAAGTGATCAGGTCTCTCTGGCTGCGGCAGCGCTGAGGCGCGGAGATCAAGACCTCGCTGCCTCTCCTTTTTCGTCAGGTAGCCTGAAGCTTTCATCGCCAGAGCCGTGTTATAGATTTCCTCTTCGGTAAAATCATCAAACGGAAACGCAAATTTGGTGACGTAATGCGAGTAGTCCGTTTCGTAGCTATCGATCTTTGTCCCGGCAATCAGCGTCTGAATGGAGTCCCATGCCTGCTCTGCTGTCATCCGCCGCAAAACCGGCCCGGGAAACGGATAGTCATCAATATCCCCGATCGCTGGCGTCACACTGGCCTCAGCCTGATAAGTCTCAGTGTTGTAAAGCACTCGCTGGAATTCCCGCAGATCAAATTTGGCCGCCACCACGATTTGCCCGAGAAACGCCAGCAATGCTGGATTGGAAGCGAGACGAGGATCGTCCATGTCTTCAACGGGTTCCTGAACCGCTATTCCGAAATTTTTCTTCCAGAGACGATTGGCAATCGTCGTCGCAAAACGTGGATTCTCCGGATGAGTCATCCAGCTCGCGAAACTATTGCGCAGTTCGGTCGGGTCCTCGGTATCAACCTGGTATGCCGCACCTTTGAAATCGTCACCGCCCCATGACAGCAGCATGGGCACAACGGGATCACCCGGCTCGGCGTGGTCATAAGCGTAATCTTCCGGATACACCAACTCTTGAGCGCCCAACTCCGTAATACTGGCCATGTTCTGCGCCACTACCTTAATCAGGTCCTGCTTCGAAAGCGCATTCGTTGCCAGGTTCTTGCTGATTTTCCGGGGATCACGAGCGCTCACTTCACTCGATCCGAAGAAGGCGGCCATCTCATAGAATTCCTGCTGAGTCCACTGAGCCAGCGGATGATCGTGACACTGCGCGCAGGATACATTGGCGCCAAGAAAGATTGTCAGGGTATTCGCGAGATTATCGAGTGGCATTCCCGGGTCGCGCATCAAATAGCCGGCCGGCCCTGAGGTAGCGAGGCTGCCTTTCGCCGTGAGCATTTCATAAACCACCTCATTCCATGGGCGATTCATTTTCAACTGATCCTTGAGCCAGCGATCATAAAGCGCAAAATCCCCACGTCGGGCTCCCTCACTTTTGTGGCGCAGCATGTCCCCCATCCAGGTAAATTGATGCGAACGATAGCCATCGGAGACTAGTAGCTCATCGATCAAATCAGCAACCTTGTCAGGATCTCTACTGGAAAAGAATCGATCGGCTTCATCATCGGAGGGAATTCGGCCGATGATATCGAGATAAAGTCTCCTCAACAGCGCTTCTTCGCTCGCGGCCGGATTGGCTTTCACTTCAGCTTTGGCAAGCCCATTAGCAATGTGCTCATCAATCACCGCGGCCGCGTTCGCAATCTGCTGGCGACTCAGCACCAGCTCCACATCAACGGCCACGGGCGGCGCCGGCTTAACCTCGGGATACTGCTTGAGCCCCTCAGGGAATGGGGGTTCCTTCGCTTCACGGGCGGCTTTGACAGCCTGGCGTTCTTCCTTGGTACGCGCCTCCGCCTCAAAGCTGAAGACGAAGAAGCAAAGGAGCAGGGAGTTTAAGAATAGTCTCATTATTTGGAAACCGACTGATACTGCTTCATGATATCTGCATCTGTCAGCGGATGATTGAACAGGGCAATCTCATCGATTCGCCCATGCCAAAAGTGGATCATTTTTCCATCGCGATTGTCCTGGGCGCCAACAAACAACTGATCGGCACTTGTATTGCGGGGGCTACTGATCGGACCGCATTCGGTTGAGGCCACCTCCTGACCGTTCCGGAACAAGCGCAGAGTCTTGCCGTCGGCCACAAAGACAATGTGTTGCCACTCCTTCAACGGAAGAACATCCGGATCGATAAGTTGCACTTCTCGATTCTCGTCATCCCGCACTCTCACCTTAATCCTTCCGGAGTCACGATCGAATCCCAGTCGAAATTGACCTAACACATTTTTATTCTCATTCGCCGCGATGCATCCCCACCGTGGCCAGCTCTCGGCTCGAACCCACGCGGAAACGGAAAGCAGCCCTTCGGCCTTGGGATAATTGTAGGCCACCACATATGGGCTGACGCCGGGGCCCTCAAACTTGACCGATGAACCAACACGGCCGGGAGCAAAAGGAGGGCGCTTGCAAGCATCGTCCACCAACTGGCCGTTGATCGGGCCACCCAGGTTTTTCATCACCGCTCCTTCCTTGGGAATTCCCATGCGGAAATAAACCACAGGATTCATTTCGCGAACGATCCGCGAGTAGTCCATGACCGGTTCATCAAGGCTGCGGAGAAAACGATCGTTATCGACCGGAATCCCAAGCGGGACATCCGTGTCATACTCGATCCGCGTCGCGTCGTTGGTCAGGAGTCGGACCGGGTCCGTCTCTCCTTCGCGTGGCTGCACTTTCACTTCCCCCTCAAACACGTGAACTTCACTGGACCGGTCGCTCCCCACCTCAACAGCAAAGTCAGTTCCGTAGTCGACCACCTCGGCAGACGGAGTCTCAATGGTAAACCCAATGCCCTCCGGCGGCACATGGGCCGAGACGCGCCCACTGCTCAGTTCGACCAGCTTCGTTGATACCACTCGAAACTCAGCCGGAGCCTCGATCAAAAGGGTGACCCCGGTTTCAAATTCAATCGAAGCAATTCCTTCAACGAGTTGGTAGTCCCCCGATCGTAGAATTTTCTCATCCTCCTCCATCGCTTTTCCGTGGTAGACCAGCATCGCGCCGGAACTCTCCATCAACTCGGCCACCGGGTTACCCGGGACAGGAGCCGGATCCGAATTTAAAAGAAAGACTGCCAACAACGCGGCAACCACAGCAGCCGCGATTGCCTTTGCCTGCCAGCGAATCTTCGGAGGGTTAAACGCCACGGAGTTCTCCACTGACTCGACCACATCATCCACGCCACAGGATCCTATCGCCTTGGCCCAGTCAAAGAGACTAGAGTGGATGTGCGATCGCTCAGCGAAATATTCAGCGTTCTCCGGGGATGCCACGATCCACTCGTTCAGCTCGCGGCATCCCTCTTCGTCGAGGACACCATCCAGCCAGGCATCAATATGTTTATCAGGATTATCCATTATCCAATTTCCGCCTCCTTCAGACGCCTCCGAATACAATCACGCAAAGCCGTTCGCGCCCGCGTCAGGCGAACGGATACCGAGTTCGCACTCGAATCGAGTCGACGCGCGATTTCGGCGGGTTTCAAATTTTCGAGGTAGCGTAGCACCAGCAATTTCTCGGCAGCCGGCGAAGCCTTTTTCAGGCACAGGTCAATGGCGCGCCCGACCTCCGGCCAGTCTTCAGCACGTTCCGTGTAGGAGAAATGGATCGCATCGATCGCATCCTCCTCCAGCAACACCGCGCCCTTGGCCTGCTTGCGGCGCCATTCCAGCACCTTGTATTTGGCAATGCCCATCGCCCAGGGGGCAAACGGTCGGGACTGATCATACTCGTCAAATCGGGTTGCGACCTGGCGAGCCGTTTCCTGGAGGATATCCTCTGCGTCAGCCAACTGGGGCGTAATCGAACGAATAAACGCCATCACTGACGGCTGAGCATTCGTCCACAGCAGCGTTATCTGGGTCAGTTTGTCGTTAGGATCGCTCACGGTAGAATTCCGAGATTCACCTGTATTAGACCAAAGGAACGCGATCCTTAACAAGATAATGCCGGGCCCACCCTACCCGTCTGTTCAGCTGTCAGATCGGGTATTCGCAGCTGCAATCAGGACATTACCGCTTCGGAGCAGTGGCACGCCACTCTTCCATCAGCCTGGCATGCTCAGCAGCCACCTCTTTGAATTCCTCGCTCTGACGATCCAAGGTCTGTCTCTTGGCCGCCAACGCTTTGATCCGGGCCGAGAGTTCTTTGCGGGCTTCCGCGGCGGCGATTGCTTCCAGCGCAGCAGTGGAAACCACATCATCCCAGTCATCGGTGCGGAATACCGAAGTCGGAAGCCCCTCGCTGTTGATCAAATTGGCCCCTTCCGGGTTGGAGGCCCAGGCATAACGTACCGCTACTGGAGCCTCCACATCCTTGCTCGAAACAATGACGGAGTCCCCGCCTTCGATCCTCGCATTCGCCCAATGCCAGACCTTGTCTTCCCCCGCGATTTCAAAACGCTTCAGTTTTCCGCCACCTCGAACCCGGAGTCCGCTGCCGACCTGGTCAAAGAATACGCGGGCTTCTTTCTCCCGAAATTTGACCGCCCGGTAGAGTGGACCGGAGTGGGCCACGAGATCCTTACCGTAGTCTTTAGCCAACGCCCAGAGAGCGAGACGATCGCCAACGTCGTGCTTGTTCCAGGGGTGGATATCGTCGGCTTCACCCACATCATTGATAATCGCCATGCCTGTTTTCGGAGTGGTATCGAGCACGAGACGCATCCGGTCCTGGAGAAGAGGCCATGGATCATCATCGCCCGGTTCGGTGGTCGGCTGGCGGAAATTGGCCAGTTGCACGTAGTAGAAGGAAAACTCGTCGTCCCAGCGCGTCCGCCAGTCGTTGATCAGCAGAGGCAGGGTCTGGTCGTAGGGAACCGCCCCCTCCTTGGCATTGCCCTCGCCTTGATACCAGATCGCTCCCCGAATCGTGTAACCCACAAACGGATTAATCATTGAATTGAAAAGCACGCCCGGCTTGCCCTCCGTATCGAGTGGGCGTTTCGGAGGCGCCGGCTTTCTTGGAGCCCGACCACGCTGCTCTTCTGGCTTTTCCTTCCAGGCAGCAGAGGCCGCTTCCCAGTCGGCGAGCCGCTTCTCGTACAAATTCTGGGCCTGCTCCGGATCATAGTCCGCGTCCGCCGCCAAGGTGTCATCGACCAACTTCTTGGTTCCCGGCAGGGTATTGAGCGCCTCGCGGCTGGTAAAGGTTTCCACCGGCTTGCCACCCCAGGCTGTCTTAATGACACCAATCGGAATCTTCAGCTCCCCGTGCAGCTTCTTGGCAAAGAAATAGGCCACGGCTGAATAGCCACCGACCGTTTCAGAGTCGGCCGCAGTCCACTCCCCTTCGATATCATCCTGCGGCTCCACCGCCGTGACTGTCGGCGCATTGAAGAAACGCATTTCAGGGAAATCAGCCTTGGCAATTTCCTCGGCATATTGCTCCACTCGATCCACGGTCCAGACCATGTTGGACTGACCGGATGCCAGCCAGACCTCGCCGACCAGCACATCATTGATCACGATTTTCTCCTCGCCCGATGTGATGACCAATTCAGCGCCCTTCACGTCCGCCGCCCCGGTCACAACAGCCGTGCGCCAGTTGCCCTGCTCATCGGAAGTGACCTTTCCCGAGTTCCCTTTGAACGAAACCTTCACCTCTGTATTCGGAGCCGCCTTGCCCCACACCGCAGAAGGCACCTCCCGCTGCAGGACCATGTGATCACTGAAAAAATGGGGCACTGACAGGGTTTCAGCGAAAGAAGTCGCCAGAGAAATCGTCAGCACCAGTGCGCCGACTGCGAGGGGTTTGAGAAGTCGATTCATTGTCCCCAAGCTTAGAATTTTCACCCCGACCGTCGAGGGGCTTGATCAGGTATCGTATCCCCGTGCCAATATGTATCCTTGCGGCATCGATACCATTTCATAGGGTAAGGGCACCCAACGGGTTGACTTCATTCCGACTTTCTCTCCTTTGTTCTGAACCTCTTGAAATTCCCCATGCCCGTTCATCGCTTCGTCAGCCAGGCCCTTGCCGGATTCACGGCCTACCTGAGGGTGCCAAAGGCACTGTTCCGATATCAACTCTGGCCCTTCCAGTTGCTCCCTGGCTTGATCAGCCTGCTACTCAGCATCGTCCTTGTCACCGCGATCTACTTCGCGGCAGGCGGCATCTCTGAGTGGATCGACGGTCTTGTCAGGATCCCGTGGGAATGGCTCGATAAGACCGTGACTATCACGACCGCCATTCTCACCTTCCTCGCGCTGGTGGCCGGCTTTGTCTTCATTCACAAGCACCTCGCCCTCATTCTCCTGGCTCCGTTCCTCGGCGCCATCGCAGAGGAAACCCTCAAGGCCGTTAAAGGCGAAGACTACGTCAAAACCGACCTCAGCGTCGGCCAGTCCTTTGCCCGCAGCGCCAAGATCAACCTGCAGTATATCTTGAGGGAGTTGCTCGCCAACGTCCTCTTCTTTGCCTGCGGCTTTGTGCCCGTGATAGGTTCACTGATATCCGCAACCGGTATGTTCCTGACCCAGTCACGTTTCCTCGGCTACGGCCTGATGGATTTCCCTCTCGAAAACCGGGGACTCTCAGTGGCTGACAGTGATGCCTTCGTCAAAGAACGAAAGTCTCTCTCTATCGGGCTGGGCTCCGGCTACCTTCTCCTCATGATGATCCCGTTCGTAGGCTGGATGTTTGCGCCGACTTTTGGTACAGTCGCAGGAACTCTGAAAGCTATTGAAGAGCTGGAAAAGGATCCCCAAATCTCATGAACCTGGATCACCTCAGTATCCGCCCCCTCACCCGGGAGGAATTCGACATCGCTGTCGAGTGGGCGGCTAATGAGGGCTGGAACCCCGGCCTCCACGATGCCGACGTTTTCTGGAAGACGGACCCGGAGGGATATGTCGGTGCGGAACTCGACGGTGAACTGGTCGCGACCGGGTCGATCGTTTCCTACGACGGGAACTATGGCTTCATGGGATTCTTCATCGTCCGGCCCGATCTGAGAGGCCAGGGCATCGGCACGAAGCTCTGGTACTACCGTCGTGATCATCTCAAATCCCGGCTCAGCCCGGACGCCTCTATCGGGATGGACGGCGTCCTCGATATGCAGGACTGGTATGCCAAGGGCGGCTTCACCTTTTCTCACCGCAACCTCAGGATGGAAGGCATCGGCAAGGCCGCACCCGGTCAACCGCAGGTCATTCCTCTCAGCGAAGTTCCCTTCGAGAAAGTATTGGCTTACGACACGGCACACTTTGGCTGCCCTCGAGGCGATTTCCTGAAGGAGTGGATCAGCATGCCTGACGCCTTTGCCGCGGGCTTCGTCGAAGACGAGAGCCTCAAAGGTTACGGAATGATCCGCTCCTGTCGCGAGGGTCACAAGATCGGCCCGCTTTTCGCCGACAACCCGGCCGTGGCGGAATTTCTCTTCGATCAACTCTCCGCCCATGTCGAAGGAGAACCGATCTGGCTCGACATCCCCGAAAACAATCCCGACGCCGCCGCCCTGGCGAACCGACACGGCTTGACCGAAGTCTTCGGATGTGCGCGGATGTATTTCGGCAACACGCCCGATCTTCCCTGGCAGAACATCTACGGCATTACCACCTTCGAACTCGGCTAATGAGAGCCTCGGATTTCGAATGCCCGACCTGCGGTGCCGAAGTGTCGCCCAATGCCACCGGTTGCCGAAGCTGCGGCGCAGAAAAAATCGACGGGCGCTGGGGCGACCCGGCAACTTACGATGGCCTCGATCTACCCGGCGATGACGATTTCGATTACGATGATTTCATCGCCCGCGAATTCGGCGGTGCCCCCAAGAAGAAAGCCAAAGACATTTTCTGGTGGGCCATTGCCGTCATCGTACTGGTCGCCTTTGCCGCGATCGCTTTTCGAGTGCGCTGATCCGAATTTCTCTTCAAGCCGGGCGCGGCGAAAGGTAAAGATCTGATCCAAATTGGCCTTGTTAAAGCGAAGCCCAACTTCGCCGAACGAAAAAAACGGAAGCGCATAGTGAACCCAATCTTCCCCCTGTTCTTTGTCTACTCGACGGCGATTAAACTCAGTAAGTTTGAACCCGGGAATCCTCCCAGACATCCGAGTATTCCAGCTCCCAATCCGTCAACTTGGTTGCTTCGCCCCGCAGGACGCCGGGACTGTATGAACCCACCCTTTGATCAGGGACAAAAAAGCGTTTCCCATCTCTCTCATCGACATACCAGTTTCCGAGATCTTCAGTTCTAGGTGCATCCGGGGAATAACCTGTGGGAATATAGGTCGGAGGTGACTCATTAACCTTCTGCCATATTTCCAGCTGATTCCACTCCGACTCCGGCAATGGCCCTCGCTTCCGCTCAGCCTGCACACTCACCATACCCGGAATCAGCCCAGATGTAGTAACCTCACATCCTGCCAGACCGAGACAACAGATCGTCACAACGATGACGATTGAGCTTCGCCAACCTATTACTAAGCCATCGCAACTAACAGTAGCGCTAGAATTCGATTCCATTTTTTAACACCCAAATGCCTCTTGAGGAAAACATTCGAGAGAAGGCATCTAACCTAAAACTAATGACAATGACAAGAAGTAAGCTCGCTTTGCCAGTCTACTTCATTCATATCACTAACCTCATCTATTCACTCTCCGTCTCTTCCGGAGAGGGGTGATCCTGAAATGTCTCAATCGCCCGTTCCGGAAAATCGACAATCAGTCCTGATATCCCACGTCCTGCAGCGTGCTCGTGATCCAGACTTTCTTCCGTGTCATAGATCCAGACTTCAATATCTTTGGCTGTCGCCTCAGTCACAAGATCCTGATCGCTGAAAATGATCGGAAGCACCAGGTAGCGAGCCCCAAGATCCTCGCATCGCTTTACCACGGAGGAGGGCGCAAACAGCGCTCTCAATCGGTTCCCAAATCCTTCTTTGTCTCCCCAAGTTACCGTGTAACCCAGATCAAATTCGCTATCAGCATACTCCTTGAGGACTTTGCGACGTCCGAAGATGATCACATTCTCCTCCTGCAACTTTCCGTCATCGATCAGCTTGTTGAGCTTGGTAAGCAACGGGTCCTTAAGTCCCGGTTCCTTCACATCGAAAATCCACTTTTCATGAGAGCTGAACTTCTCAAATACATCGTCGAGCAAGAGAATCTTCTCTGAAGGCTCGACGATTACGTTCGTATCCTTGATCTTCTCCCATTCCAGCTCACTCAGTGTCCCTTCGTCATCCGTCTTATCATCGATCTTCTCGTCGTGAAATACCACCAATCGGGGTTCAAGATCGGAAGTGGCACGGATATCGATCTCTATCCAGTCAACCCCGGCTGCAATTCCTTCTCGAATGGCCCTCTCTGTGTTCCCGATCAACAGAGGCTCCTCATCCAAAACTGGTTCATCTTCCCCCGGTTTCGGATCTTTCGGCTTCGCAGGAAGGCCACTCCCGCGGTGCCCAATGATCCACGGACGAGGCGCATCCTCGTCCAGTCGCAGCAAATCATTGCCGATCCAGTGCGCCAGTTTCGGGAAATCCTGGCTACTGAAATGAAGTCGATTGAAGACCAGAAATGTTCCGCCAATCGACAGGGCGAAGAGGAGAAACAACGCCAGCGGAACGATCCACTTCCAATGTTTCTTTTTTGAGGAGGATTTTGAGTCTGTAGCCAAGACCCAAGAACAAAGCAGTTAGCTCGCCAACCGCTAGCGAAATTACCGCCACCAAACTATTTAGCGAACCAGAGCAAAGCCGTCGATTGATCTCGCTCTATGCATCACTCATGCCGCAACGCCTCGACCGGGCTCAGCTTTGCGGCGCGTAGCGCCGGGTACAATCCGAAGACCACACCCGTGAGCACCGAGATGGTCAGCGCCAGCCCGGGCGCCCACGTTTTAACGACGGTGACCATCCCACTGAATTCCGTCACAATAGCAGGAATCGAAAGCCCGAGGCCGACTCCGATCAGTCCACCGATACCAGAAAGCAAGGTAGCCTCGACAAGGAACTGCACCGTGATATCGCGACGGCGACCTCCGAGGGCACGGCGAATTCCGATCTCCCGGGTTCGCTCCGTCACGCTGGCGAGCATGATGTTCATGATCCCGATACCACCCACGATGAGGCTGATCGTCGCAATCGATCCTAACACGATCGTAAATATCTGCTTGGTCCGCTCTGCCTGGCGCAGCAGTTCAATGGGGACGATCACCTTAAAATCAGGCTCATCATGATTGGACTCGAGCAGGTGGCGAACCGCTTCCGCCTTGGACTCCACCTCCGCCGGGTTATCCACCACCACAGTTACTTCGTGAAACTCCACTTTCTCCGCCTCGAAGCTCCCGGAGCGGGCTTTCATCACGACATCCCCATATCGTTCCAGCATGGTTTCAAGCGGGATGAACATTTCAAACTTCAGTTCGTCACCTCCTCCGGTGTTGTCCGGCAACGCGGTGGCAGATTCGAGAATTCCGACGACGTGATAATAGGTATTGTCCAGTTTCACGGTTCCCCCGATGACCGGATCGAGCGGAAACAACTCTTCCGCCGCCTCGCGGTTAAGAACGCAGACGTTCCGGCGCTCCTCCATTTCGAGCAGGTTGAAGAACCGGCCTTCCACTACCTTTCGATTTCGCATCTCGGGAAAGATCGGAATCACCCCGGAAACCTTGGCATCGACACGACGCCGCTTGTGCCTGACATACTCCCCCACCTCGCGATTTGGCACCACCATCTTAATTCCGGGAATGGTCGCTAAGATCTGCCGGACATCCCTCCCCGTGACTCCGTATTCCAGGACATAGGAACGACCGGTATTGCTGTCACTGCTGGATCCCGGAGGCTTCACACTGCGAACAATCACATTCTGGCTGCCCAGCTTGCGGATCTGTTCCTGGGCCTCGAAACTGGCGCCCTCTCCGATCGCCAGCATCGCGATGACTGACGAAACCCCAAACACAATCCCCAGCGCTGTCAGCAGCGATCGCAAACGGTGCAGCCAGAGGCTCTTGATGCCGAGCAGCAGGCTTCGCTTCAGATTGACGGAATGCCCCGTTCGGGCGCCAAGCTTTTCACGCTGATTCTTTAACCTGGCCTCTTCCTCCCAGCGAACGATGACGCCGTCACCCTTACGTTCATCACTCTCGACCCGACCGTCACGAAGTCTCACGACGCGGTTGCCACGGCGGGCCATGTCCTCATCGTGAGTCACGAAGATCAGGGTCTTTCCCTCTTTGTTGAGTTCGGAAAAGATCGCCAGGATCTCTTCACCGGATTTGCTGTCGAGGTTTCCGGTGGCTTCGTCGGCAAGGATCACGAGCGGATCGTTTGACAGCGCGCGGGCAATCGCAACACGCTGCTGCTGGCCGCCGGACAGTTCGGTCGGACGGTGATGGACGCGATCGCCAAGCCCCACCCGCTCGGCAAGCTCAAGGGCACGACGCCGGCACTCGCGTTCGGGAACTCCCTGGTAAAACATCGGCACCTCAATGTTCTCGAGAACGGTGAGCTGGGGAATCAAGTTATAGCTTTGAAATATAAATCCGAGCCGCTTTCCGCGAACAGAGGAGAGCGTGTCATCATCGAGGTCCGAAACATTATCACCGCCGAGCAGGTAATCCCCGCCCGTCGGCTGGTCGAGACAACCGAGCACATTCAGCATGGTCGACTTACCGCAGCCTGATGGCCCCATGATGCAGAGGTAGTCTCCCTCTTCGACCCTGATGGAAACGCCGTCGAGGGCACGGACTTCGTTGTCCCCCATCCGGTAGGATCGGGCGACAGATTTCAGTTCAATAATGGGACGCAACGCCCCCATCAATCGCTCTCTGCCGCTTCCCCGGATTCAGCTCCCTCCCCGTCGACCATCGGCTTGCTCAGGTAGACCAGTTCGCCTTCCTCGAGGCCACTCTTGATCTCGATGAACTCATCGTTGAATTCACCGGCCTCAATGTCACGCCGGGTCGGCTCTCCACCCTCTTCGACATAAGTGATCATATCGCCGGCTTCGATCATCACTGCCTGCAGGGGAATCCGGAGAATGCCGGCCAACTCGTCCGTGATGATCTCGACCTTGGCACTCATCCCCGGCTTGAGCCAGTCGTGGGTTCCGTCGATGTGAATCTCGGTTGGGTAAACTTTCTGATTGGGGCTCAGGTAGGAGCGCCGCGAGTCAGGCAACACGGCTACCTTCATCACCTCACCAGAGAGCGTTTTGTCAGGCTCGGCATCAGCGGTAATTCGAACCTTCTGTCCCACTTCGACTTTCTTGATGTGTGATTCCTGGATATTCACCTTCACTCCCATCCGACGCATGTCAGGGATAGTAATGATGGTCTGCTTGTAGCGAACCGAGGCGCCTTCCTCGATCTGCTCTTCGCCGCCGTAGTAATAGCGGTCACGCTCATTGGAGCCGTAAACAACCAGGCCCGGCTTAGTCGCCACGATGGTGCAGCTCTCGAGTTGCTCATTGAGCTCGTCGCGTTTCTTCTGCGCCATCTTCATCATCTGCTCAGCGTTTTTGTATTTCGCTTCCGCCTGGGTCAGCTTGGCCAGGGCCTCCTTCTTCTCGCGGTCGAGCGCATGAAGGGAATCCTCGTACTTGGTCAGCAACTCCTCGGCCCGCTTCGGGAATTCGTAGCGGCGATAAAGTTCCAGGGACGTGGCCGCACTAAGCTCGGCGATCTGCGCCTTCTTCATGGCCACCTTCTCCTTATCGAGTGTCGCCCTGGTGATGAACTGCTGCTCGGCCAGTTTTTCAGAGCCGGCCACGGTTTCGAGTTCGACGGCATACTCGCTCTGAGCCACGAGCAGCTCATCCTGGCGCTTGCGCAATTCCTGCTGAGCTTCGCCATCGCCGAGTTCTTCGTTATCAAGCAAGGCGGCGAAGTCGACGCGCACCCAGTCGCCCCGGTCGATTACATCATCATTCGGTGAAGCCGGTGAGGACGAATCTGAACCAGCCGATGCCGTAGCCACATCTCCCACGAGGCGTTCCCGAAAATTCTCTTCGTATTGGAGAAGGGCCGTTTCCGTGGCCGGCAGGCTTCGCATGGCCAGCACTTTCAGCGAAGCCTCCTCTCCAAGATACTTTTCCAGGTCCAGCAAGGCAAAGCGTGCCGTCTGCCGGGCTGTCTTGATTTCATTTTCGCTCTCCGTCATCTGGATGGCGCGAGCTTCGTCAGTTTCGGTCAGGGCGGTCTGGGCGTTTTCGAATTCGATGTCATGCATCTCGATCTGTTCCTTCATCTCGGTGGGATCCAGCTTGATGAGCACTTTCTCGTTCTCGACATCTTCGGTGGTTACCTCGTAGCCCTCCTCGACCAGCGTCAGGATCTTGACCCCCTCGCGTGTCTCCACCTGGGATTTCAGTTCGAGCGATTCGAGAGCTTTGATGTTCCCGCCTTCGAGCACCACGATCTCGAGATCGCCGAGGACCACTTTGGCTGTGGTCAAACCGGAGGTCGCTGAGGAGGAGGTTCGACTCGAAACCGCGATCACTCCTCCAATGACGAGAACGGCGACGACGCCCCACAACCAGGAGCGACCGATTGCCTTCCCCGCCTGGGCCCCGGCGCGTGATTTTTTCCCCTCAGGCACGGAGATTCCACCATCGATGGGCGATGACAATACTTGCTCATGGTCGGGAGGATTCATGACTCTTCATTTATCCAGACACCCGAGGCACCTGAATTATTAGGAAGAATGCCAGTTTGGGTCGCGAATGACAAAGCTATAAAACGTGGCAAATCCCCCGATTTTGGGCCCAAACCGAACTTTTTGAGACTTGCTAATTAATTTTAGAAATTATAATATTTTTACTTTATTAAGTAAATTTCACCCGTATTTTATGGGGATTCGCTGTTTTGAGGGCTCTTTTCGGGGCCTTCGAGGAACCCCATTTTGACCCGTTGAAAACGCAGATTCAGTCCGAAAATCAGGTCTCAGAGGCACACGCCGCTGTCCCCTTGTGCGTTGATCTCGACGGCACTTTCATCAAGTCCGACATGCTGGTGGAAGGGGTGCTGCGACTACTCCGGCACCGCCCCCTGATCGCCTGGAAGCTCCCCTTCTGGCTGGCCAAGGGGAAAACCTACCTGAAGAAGAAGCTGGTTTCGGAGCTGCCCGCCCCTGTTTCGCCCCCGCCAGTGAACGAAGAAATCGAGGCCTGGCTCCACGAAGAAAAGAAAGCCGGTCGCCGCATCATTCTTTCAACGGCTTCCCACCGCGATGCCCTCGAGCCGATCAGGGCACTCTTCCCTTTCGACGAAATCCACGCCTCGGATGACGAAACTAATCTTAAGGGCGAAACCAAGGCCAAGCTGCTCGTGGAGAAATACGGGGAAAAGGGCTTCGACTACGCCGGTGACTCCCGCTCGGACGAGAAGGTCTGGAAACACGCCCGCAAAGCCATTCCGGTGTTCCACTCCCGTCGCAAACTCGCGGGTATGTCGAAGAAGCACGACGTTGATCGCACCTTCTGCACCAACTTCACTTCCTGGCCCGACTGGGTCAAAGCGCTCCGGGTCCACCAGTGGGCCAAGAACTTCCTCATCGCGGTCCCCTTTCTCGTCGGTCATCACTACAACACGGCCTGGCAGCTGGCCGGTCTCTTTGCCGCGTTCCTCGCCATGAGCCTCTGTGCTTCCGGCACCTATCTCTGGAACGACCTCCTCGACCTCGAATACGATCGCGCCCACCCCAGCAAGAAGAAGCGTCTTGCTGCCTCCGGCAAAGCGACCATCCCGAGAATCGGCCTCGCCTCCATGGCCATGGTCGGCAGCGGTCTCCTTGGAGGATTCATCCTCAGCCCCATGTTCGGGCTGTTCCTCGTCGGCTACATCGTCTCGACCCTTTCCTATTCCCTCTACTTCAAGCGGGTCGCTATCGCCGACATCTTCATGCTGGCGTTTCTCTACCTGTCCCGAATCGTTGGCGGGATCCTTATTTCCGAGGCGGTTCTCTCCTTCTGGATTTTCGGTTTCACCTTCCTGCTCTTCCTCTCCCTTGCCGCCGCGAAGCGTTACGTGGAGCTCAAGATGAACGCCGAGAAAGGCAAGCTCGCGATCCAGGGTCGTGGCTACCGTGCGGAAGACCTTCCAGCGATTTCCGGATTGGGAATCGCCACCGGCGTGGCCTCCTGCATTGTCCTCGGTCTCTACTCCAACAGCGAGCAGGTTCTCAATCTTTACCACCAGCCTGAATGGTTTTGGGGCATCTGCGTGATGGCCCTGTTCTGGATCACCCGGGTCTGGTTCATCACCCACCGCGGCGAAATGCACGACGATCCTATCGTTTTTGCGCTCAAGGATCGCCCAACCTGGGTGCTCGCTGTCATCAGCATCGCTTTCATTCTCCTCTCTCAACCGGTACCCGCCACGTGAGCAGCCAGCGAAACATCTACTCCTGGGGCCGACTCTCACCTTCCCCCTGCGAAGTAATCGCCCCGGCGTGGCAGGACGAATGCCGTCTCCCCGGAGAAAAAACCATCCTGCCCTTCGGCCTCGGTCGCTCCTACGGCGACTCCTGCCTTCTCACCGAGGGCACGATCATTGACACTTCTCATCTCAATCGAATCATCAGCTTCGATGAGAAAACCGGACTGCTTCGCGCCGAGGCCGGCATCTCGCTCGACGCCATCATGGAATTCAGCGTGCCGCGAGGCTGGTTTCTCCCGACCACGCCCGGCACCCGCCAGGTCACCCTCGGCGGAGCAATCGCCAACGACGTCCACGGAAAGAATCACCACCGCGCCGGCTGCATGGGCAACCACGTGCCGCGCTTCGAACTGCTCCGCTCCGACGGCCAGCGCCACCTCTGTGAAGCCGGCAGTCCGCTTCATTCTGCCACCATCGGCGGCCTAGGTCTGACCGGCCTGATGACCTGGATCGATATCCAGATGGTGCGCATTCCTTCCGCCTTCATCGACGTCGAGGAGATCAAGTTCAACGGCCTCGACGAGTTCCTCCAGATCTCCAGTGAATCAGGCGAAACCTGGGAACACACCGTGGCCTGGATCGACTGTCTCGCTCCGAAGTGCCGCGGCATTTTCATCCGCGGAAACTGGGCCAAATACGGCGACCTCGTCCCTCACCAGGCGGCCGGAGCCTCGGTCCCGATCGACTTTCCCGAGATTGCCCTGAACAAGCTTTCGCTCAAGGCCTTCAACACGCTCTATTACAACCGCCTCTTCCAGAAACGCACCAACTCGCGGCAGCACTACTCGCCCTTCTTCCATCCGCTCGATGCCGTCCAAGGTTGGAGCCGCATCTACGGCAAGCGGGGTTTCTTCCAATACCAGTGCGTCACCCCCACCGAGGCAGGCACCGAACCGATGGAGGAAATTCTCCGCATCATTCGCGATGCCGGGCAGGGTTCCTTCCTTGCGGTGCTCAAGACTTTTGGCGACGTCCCCTCACCCGGCATGCTTTCGTTTCCGCGTCCCGGCCTGACCCTCGCGCTCGACTTCCCCAACCGCGGAGCCCGTTCTCACGAACTGTTCGACAAGCTCGATGCCGTCGTCCGCGACTGCGACGGTCGCCTCTATCCCGCCAAGGACGCCCGCATGTCCCGCGAAGACTTCATTTCCTCGAATGCCCGGCTCGAGGAGTTCCTTCCTCACATTGACCCCAATTTTTCTTCCGATTTCTGGAAGCGCATGAACGCGGCATGAGCGATTCCACTTACAACGTTGCTGTCTTCGGCGCTACCTCCTCGATCGCTTCGGAAACGATGCGCGCCATCGCCGGCGAACGCACCGCTCACTTCCGCCTCTTCGGTCGAAATGCCGATCGTCTCGCTGCGGTTGCCTCGGACCTCGAAGCCCGCGGTGCCTCCAGCGAAACCTGTGAAGTCGACCTCCTCGCCAGCGACGTCGACTGGGCCGCCGAGCTCGAGGGTAAAGACTGGGACTTGATCTACATCGCTCACGGTTCGCTTCCCGACCAGGAAGCCACCCTCGCCGAGGCCGGGAAACTGGAACTCGAAATGGCCATCAACTTCGTCAGTCCGGTCCTGATCGCCTCGGCCTGCGTTCCTGTTCTCGAACGCCAGGAGAGCGGAACACTCGCCATCATCGGCTCCGTTGCCGGTGACCGCGGCCGCCAGTCCAACTTCCTCTATGGAGCCGCCAAGTCCGGTCTCGAAACTTTTGCCGACGGCCTTCGCCATCGCCTTTTTCACCTGCCCGATGTGAAGGTCACCCTTCTCAAGCCCGGCATGACCGATACCCCGATGACCGCCGGCATGGAAAAGGGGCCGCTCTTTTCTTCCGCTGCCAAAGTCGGCGGCGATGCCTGGGCCGCGATCAAGAAGGGTCGCTCCTCCGCCTACCTCCCCGGCTGGTGGTGGCTGGTCATGACTATCATTCGCCTCGTCCCGGCTCCCGTATTTTACCGCACCAAGCTTTAATCCCACACCGCGCTTCCATGACTAACGAATCCACCCCCAGGGAATCCTCAGGCTCCCGAATGAAGGAGTTCCTCGCCCTCGGAATCCTGCTCCTCTCCATCGTCGCGATCACATGGCCGGGTCTTTCGTCTCCCCGCATTCTCGATGACACACTGCAATACGATCACGTGGCCCTGTTCGACGGCTGGATGGACTGCTTCACCGAGCCGGACTGCTTCGGCCTCATGCGTCCTCCGAAAAACCTGATTTATTACGCCTTCTACCGCAGCCAGTCTGAGTCTCTCGCTCTCTGGCACGGTCTCAACCTCGGCGCCCACCTCCTCGCGGTCGTGGCGCTCTTTGCGCTGTTTCGGCGACTGCTGGGAGACTGGCGCTGGGCCCTCGTCACCACATCCGTATGGGCAATCACACCGACGATGGCCTGTGCTTCCATCTGGATGAGCTGCATCAACATCAACCTGGCCATTGCCCTGCTCGTTCCCTTCCTGCTCATTCACCTCAAGGCTGGCGAAAACGATTCATCCCGAATCAAGCTGACCATCTTCGCCAACCTCGTTCTCTTCATCTCCCTGTTCTTCTATGAGAGTCTCATCATCGCGGTTGGCCTCGCCTTTCTCTGCGATCGATTGCTGGCGAAAGGCAGCCTCCTCAAGGGCGCCTTCACCAAGTCGAACATTCCCGTCTACGCCAGCTATTGTGCGGTTACGGTAGGCTACCTCGCGATCCGCGCCGCCGCCGGGGCAACCCAGTCTTCAGACGGAAACAACCTCGGCTTCCCGCCCGACACCGAAGCCTGGCAGGTCTTTGTCTCGGCTCCCTGGTTCCTTGTTCAGCACTTCATGATGTGGCTGATGCCCTACAATCGAATCGAATTTGTCAGCGCCTACATCTGGGGCGAATCCACCTCCATGAACTCACTGGTGATGAGCTGGGTCATCATGATCGCAGCGATTGCCACCTGTCTTGCCACCTGGAAAAAGAACCCGCTCTTCGCATTCGGCATTCTCTGGTTCGGCGTGGCCAGCTTCCCGCCTTCCAACTTCATCCCGATCTTCTCGGGTCCGATTGAAGACTACTACGTCACCATCCCGAGCATCGGCCTGGCACTCTCTGTTTGCGGACTCGCCCAGGCGATCTGGTCCATCCGTGATTCGAAAGAATGGCAGAACCCGAAGCTCATCGTCACCGTACTCATCGTCTCCCTCGTCGCCTGGCGAGCCACCTTGATCCCACTCTATCACCAGCGTGCCAACCTCTGGAACGACGCCTTCGCGCTCTACTTCAGCGTCATAGAAACTCGGCCTCATCAATACCAGGCGAAAATCCTCGCCGCGACCGAACTGGTCAACCGTGGCCTTCCCGGGGAGGCGCTCGTTCTTTCCAAGGAAGCCATCGACGAAGCTCCCTGGAATCCTGGAGCCCACCTCGTCACCGGTTTCGCTCACTCGCGACTGGAGCAGTTTGACGAAGCCGATGAAAGCCTCTCCGCAGCGATCCAGTCTAACAAGCTCACCGTCTACCAACTTCGCGCCTCTCAATACGAACTCGCCCGCATCGCCATCATTCAGGAACGGTTTGACGACGCTCGCACTTCTCTCCTTGAACTCCTCGATACCGGCTACGATCACGAACAGCGTATCCCGGCCATTCTCCTGATGAGCGAGCTCTACCAGAAGCAGTCCAAGCCGGACAAAGCGGTCGCCACCATTGAGAAAGGACTCGGCCTCTACCCGGACCAGCCTGACCTCGTGGCCCGCCTCGGTATGCTGTCTGAAGAGGAAACGATTCCGGGAGTGAATCTTGATCCACCTTCCGTTGCAGAATAAGCTGGTTCGGAAAACCGGTTCATGAACGATCTTTCGCGTCTCCGCGATCACCTGCTCACCTATCCCGAAACGACCGAGGAAACACCCTTCGGCCCCGAGGCACTTGTCTACAAGGTAGCCGGTAAGATGTTTGCCATCATGACACCGGATGACTTTCCGGTGCGGATGAATCTCAAGTGTGACCCCGACCGTGCGCTCGATCTTCGCGACCAGCACGAAGCCATCATTCCGGGCTGGCACATGAACAAGCGCCACTGGAACACTGTGCTGCTCGATGGCTCCCTCAGCGACGCGTTTGTCGAGGAACTGATTCGCCACTCCTTCGATTGCGTCCTCGCCGGACACCCGAAGAAGGTGAGAGAAAAGATCGAGCCGATGCTCGAATAACCATCACCTCGCCGCCACGGTCTTCCGCTGCTCCGCCACTTCGTGAGCTGCCTTCATGAGAAACCACACCGTCGTCGCACCGCGCCGGTTACCGAACTCCGCTTCGCGAATCTTCTTCTGCTTTTTCTGCCACTTGGTCAGTTCGGCGGCAATTTCCTCATCCTTGGTTTCCCCGCCAGTCAGATTGTAACCGGATTCCTTGAGAATCGTGACGACCGGCTTAATGCCATTCAACGGGTCCAGGTCCGGTGACGGAGGTGCCGGCAACTTGTAGATCGTGAACTTCTCTTTCGGGTGATTGTCAGGGTCCGCCCACTTATCGAGCACATCGAGATAGATTTTCTCGTTACCAACAAAGACGTCGAAACGGTTCCGCCCCTTGATCAGGCTACCAACGTCGGCAACCCAGAAGTATCCGTCGTGCACGGTGCCCTCGAGAGTTTTCCGCCCGTCCATCTCTTCGCAGTAGATCATACTGCCGAAAGGCCAGATTGACTGGTCCGCCGCGACGTGATGAAAGGGCACGATAGGATTCATGCGGTTTCCCATCCCCATGCTTCCCTTCGGAAGCTGCAGCCACTCGCCCTGGCGGACGCGGTAGATCGCCTTGTAGGTGCCATCGAGCTTGCTGGCCTGGGCTACCGCCTGCATTTCAGCCTGCTTGTATTCCCCGTGCTCGAGCCAGTATTCGACGCGTTTCCCGTCGAGGTTGGTCAGGGCAATCTTGCTGCCCGCTCCGCTGTCCTGGAGCTTAATGTTCTTAATGTAGTAGGCGGTCAGATCGCCCTCGAGCTCGACCCCTCCTTTCGAGGGACGCAGATCCTCCTTCGCTCCGCCGCAGCCCAGACCCAGGGCCAGCGGAACGATCAGGAGAAAACGGACTGTTTTCATTTTTTCTGAAAATCGAAGCTCTCAACTTCAATACTGAGAGCCTTAGGTCCGCCCAGTCGCTTGAGCTCAACAAAGTTGGCGGTTACTTCTGCTGCATAAAAAATGCCACTGCCTCGCAGGTAGCGAAACCGAATCGAGCAATCCACTTCGAGCAGGTTGTCGAAGGGAACGCTGAAGGTCATGAAAATCGGATGCGCCGTCGCACGATCGCCGAACAGGGTGATGGAATCGCCCTTGTTGATGATGTCTTCGCCATCGAGTCGGGTCGCGTTGTTGTAACCGACTGCCTCGGTCTTTTCAGCCTTATCAAAGAAGTCGACCAATTCCCCTTTCTCGAGGTAGACGTAGCGACGAATCGTCGCGGTCAGGAAATCAATCTTCTCCTGGATGTTCTTGAGACGCCCCTCCTGGCCCGCCTTGCTCAGCGGCCCGTGGCGCTGCTTGATCTTGAGATCGTGCTCGAGACGGTTCAACTGGAGATTGCCCCCGCTATCGATTTGCGCTTCGAGCAGGTCCACGTAGAGAACCTCGCTGTCCTGCATCACCTCGAAGCTGTACTGCCAGGTGTAGTTACTGAGCGCGGCTTTGTTTTTCTCGAGGTTCTTCGCGTAGAGGAGCGCCCACTGTCCGGGGTCGTCGCTGGAGAGGGCACGCTGCGCTTCCGCCTTCCCGGCGAGACCGAGGAAAAAAGTGAATGCGATCAGTGTGATGGAAAGACGTCTCATAGTTCCTGAAAGGATGGGCATACCCCATCACAATCAAAGAACTACATTGTGTCAATATCGGTCCGGGGAGTCGAAAGGTCGAAAAGGTTATCCGACTCACGGTCGCGGGGGACCGCGACCCTCCACGGGCCGATGGCCCGGACGAATATTTTTGAATCGACTGCCCGCGGCCTACTCAAACAGCAGGCCGCTGATCTCTTTTAATTTCTCCGGGGAAATCTTCTGCACCTCGCGGTCGTAGGTGATCAAACCGTTGATCTCTCCTTCCACATCCGTTGTCTGGGTGTAGATGCCGCCGGCAATCCCCTTGTCCTTGAGATCTTTCAGCATCTCGATGGAGGCGCGGTAGCGATCGAGCCACTCCTCCTTGTCTTCGGGAAGACCGCCGTAGCCCCAGTTTCGAGTCTGGGTATCCCAGACATGCCCTTCGACAGGAAACCCGTGACCACCAAACTCGCCCATCACTTTCACAAAGCCGTCGAAGCGACCACCGTCCTGGTCGAAGGGAAACTCAGGATGCGGGTAGCAGTGCGCGTCCACGATGTGACCGGAGGGAAAAAAGTTTCCACCACTCGCAACGTTCACCTGGCGACTGGGATCGTAATCCGTGTTCCAGTCACCCACCGCCTGGGTGTTGTGTTGGCCCCAGCGCTCATTGAACGGCACCCACTGAACGATGCACGGGTGATTGTAGTAGGTGTCGATCATCAGCTTCAGCTCGTCCATAAAATGCTGGTGATCCTTCTCCGGCCAAGCGCCTTTCTCGGGGTCCGGCAACAGCCGGGTCCACTCCGGATCATCTACCGGAGCGCGGTGGCTGACTTGATCCTGCCAAACCATCATTCCGATCTTGTCGCACTCGTAGTAGTAGCGGCGGGGCTCCACCTTGATGTGCTTGCGAATGACATTGAATCCGGCCTCTTTCAAAAAGAGGATATCAGACACCATCGCCTCCTCGGATGGCGGCGTCAGGAGTCCATCAGGCCACCAGCCCTGGTCGAGCGTGCCCCAGTGAAAGATCGGCTCACCGTTCAGGGTGAATCGGAGGTGACCGTCTTCGTCTTTCTCAATTCCGCTTTCACGGATGCCGACGTAGGATCTGACCACATCGTCACCCACTTCGATGCGAAGGTTGTAAAGATAGGGTGAATCCGGCGACCACAGCATCGGGTTGGGAATCGACACCTGCATCGATCCAGCCTTGGTCCGGCTTCCTGCAATCTCATGCTCGCCCTGCAAAGCCGTCACCACGACTTCCGCGTCCTCGGGACCGTTGTGTTCGACCTCGATGGCGAGGCGACCGGTAATATCAGGAGTTACCTTCAATCCAGTCAGATGCACCTCAGGCGTTTCCTCAAGCCAGACGGTCTGCCAGATCCCGGAAACCGGCGTGTACCAGATCCCGCGGGGATTGAGGCGCTGCTTGCCGTGGAGCTGGTAGGTCCCGTTCAGGTCGGTGGCGTCCGTCACCCGAACCACCACTTCGTTCTCGCCTGCTTTGGCCGCCTCCGTGATCTCGAATGAGAACGGCATGTTGCCACCGCGATTGTATCCCACCTCGGTTCCATTGACCCACACGGTTGCTTCGTAGTCGACCGCTTCAAAGTTCAGGTAATAGCGTCTCCCGTCCTTTTTCTTGATGTCGACGGTGCGCTGATACCAGAGCGCATCGTCCGGAGTGAACCGTTTTTCCACGCCTGACAAAGGTGCCTCGATCGCAAACGGCACCAGAATTTCACCCTGCCAGTTTTTCGGCGCTTCTTCGCGGCCCTTCCCGGTCACGGCGTAGTTCCAGTGACCGTTCAGGTTCGTCCAGTTCTTGCGGCGGAACTGCGGGCGTGGATAAAGATTCCAGGCATTGCCGAGCGTCACATCCTTGGCCCACTTCGTCCGCATATCGACCTTGGGCACGACCACTTCCGACTTCCAGTTCACGATGCGGGCGCCGAACTTGTTCGGCACTTTGTAGTCACCGACCGGATCTTCCCAGTCGAGCCCGGAATAAAGCCCAATCGCCGGCTGCCCGGTGAGCAGACCCGGTGACTTCGCCGAGGCGACTTCTTTTCCGTTTACGGACAGCGTGATGGTTTCCTCATTGAGCGCTGCTTCCACTTTCAGTTTTCCCTGGAAAGCCTCGGGCGACACCAGGTTAGTCAGCTTGCCTTTCTCGCGGATCGAGAAGACCGGCTTGCCTTTGACGAAGTGCAGCGCATAGCCCTGACGCAATCCGCCGTGTGAAACTAATACCCCGTTGAGCGGCTTCTTGGCTCCACCGATCACTTCAGCCGTCACCGTGAAAGCACGACCCTTCACCTGCGGTGGATGAGGATGACCTTTCAGCTTTTCCTCGGGCTTCGCCGCTTCAGTGGTTTTTGGCTGGGCCGTCTTCTTGGGATAAACCTTGGCGCGCGCGCTCCAGGCATCCCACTGGGCGGCCATCTTCTGGAAAAGCTCCGGCTTTTCTTCCCTCAGGTTTTTCAATTCGGTGCGGTCCTCGGCGATGTTGTAGAGTTCCCACTTCGACTCGTCGACTCCCGGACCGGCAGCAACACCTTTGCCGACCAGCTTCCAGTCGCCATCACGAATGAAGGCGTTGTTTTCGTGTTCCACGAAAATGGGATTCTCCCGGCCGAGATCCTCGCCACCGAACGACGGACGAAGTGATACCCCGTCGAGAGCCGGAATGTCATTGCCGTGCATCTTCTCCGGATAGGTGGCGCCGGCCACATCCAGAATCGTCGGCACGATATCGATCAACTGAGCCGGGGTGTCATACCAATCGTCACGAGCTTCGATTCCCGCCGGCCAGTGAGCAAAGAAGGGAGTCGCCGCCCCTCCCTCGTGCACATAGTGCTTGTAGAGACGGAACGGGGTGTTGCTCGCGTTGGCCCAGGCTTCGCCGTAGCTGTTGTTGCTTTCCAAATTTCGCTTCTCAATATCATAGAAATCACCACGCCCTAACATACCGCCCTCCTGACATCCGCCGTTATCAGAAAGAAACATGATCAATGTGTCTTCAAAGATCTCTTTTTCCTTCAGGAACTCGATCAGTTTGCCGATGTTCTGGTCGACCCGGTCGACCATCGCCGCGTAGACGGCCATCTTGAGATCCATCTCGTCCTGCTTCTTTTCATCGAGCGTGTCCCAATCAGGGATATTCTCGGTCTTGGAAGACAGGGCCCACTTCTCATCGATCAGGCCGAGTTCAATCTGCCTGGCGAGACGCTGCTCGCGGAGCTTGTCCCAACCGATCTTGTACTTGCCGCGATACTTGGCGATGTCGTCTTCAAAGGCTTGCAACGGCCAGTGCGGAGCGGTGTAGGCCAGGTAGAGAAAGAAAGGCTCGTCCTCCGCTTTTTCCTCGAGGTGTTCGTCAATGAACCGCAGGCCGAAGTCGGTGAACGCATCGGTCGTATAGTAAGCTTCGTCCGTCGTACTTTCCGCTTCCTCCAGCTGCTCGTTCATGAAGGTGATGTCACGAGGAGCCTCCGGGTAAAAGAAGCGGGTCGCTCCGGAGATGCAGCCGTAGTACTTGTCGAACCCGCGCTGCAGCGGCCAGCGATCCTCTGCGTTGTAGCCGAGGTGCCACTTGCCCGACATCAGAGTGGCGTAGCCACTTCCCTTCAGGACCTCCGCAATGGTCGCGCACTCACGATTGAGATAACCCTGGTAGGCTGGCGGAGTTCCTTCGCCATACTGCTTCCCGGGAGGCTGGGTCATGTGACCGATCCCGGTCTGGTGCGGATGCAAACCTGTCATCAACGTGGCGCGTGTCGGACAGCAGCGACCGGAATTATAGAACTGCGAAAACCGCACCCCTCCGTGAGCCAGCGCATCGAGGTTCGGAGTGTCGATTTCTCCCCCGTGATACCCCAGGTCAGAAAAACCCATGTCATCCACCATGATGAGGATAACGTGAGGTCTTTCCGCCGCAGCGAGTGGCGAAATCAGGAATGCCGAAAGGAAAACTGCGACAAGGGACAAAATCAGGGTTGGGATGTTTTTCATGAAGAGATCCAATAGGGTGAGGTCTCTTATTCAACAGGTTTAGGTCCACCGCGGCAATCCACGTAATGTCCCGAAGTGGCGCGTATTTTGGACGGTTCTGCCCGGTTTTTGGCGAAATCTGTCATTCGTGTTCAGAACCGGCGTGATTCAATCCGCGTTTCCCCTTATCCCAAACGAGGACGTTCTTGAGGGCGCTGCAACGGCGCCTTCCTCTCCGGAAAGATATCTGAATCGGCCACCCCATGTATCAAACTAAGCATTGCCTTGATTTGAGCCATCCTGATACACTCCTCGTCCCTCCCTTCTTTTTGCTCCGGAAACCCGAAGACTTTTTGAATTATGCCAACGGATACCCAACAAACTGAAGCCGCCGGGGAAAGCGCCTCGAAAAAGAGCAGCGCGAGCCCGAAATACCCGGGCGAAGCCATCACCTGTAACGGCAACCAGCTCGTCGCAGAACACGTTGAAGTCCGCATCACCGAAGGCGGCGTTTTCTACCCTATCACCCCGTCGACCGAAGGTGGTGAGATCTATCAGCAGGCCTACGCCGAGGGCAAACTCGACGTCTGGGGCAACCAGAAGATCGCCATTGAAACCGAGGGCGAGCACGCCGCCCAGGGTGGCGCCACCGCTCTCGCCGTGACCGGTCGACGCACCGTCAACTTCACCTCCGGCCAGGGCATCGCCTACGCCATGGAACAGTATTACCACGCTCCCGGAAAAGGTTCGACCATGGTGCTGCAGGTCGGCGCTCGCGCCCTCACCAAGCACGCGCTCAACGTGCACTGCGGACACGACGACATCTACTCCGCCCTCGACACCGGCTGGACCATCACCTTTGCCAAGGATGCCCAGCAGGCCGCCGACCAGGGCGTCATTCTTCGCAAGGTCTGCGAACTGTCTCTCAACCCCGGCATGAACGTGCAGGACGGCATGCTCACGACGCACTCGGAGCGCATGTATCTCAAGCCCGAGTCCGAGCTGCTCCGCGAGTACCTCGGTTCCAAGGAGGACATCATCGACTGTCCCACCGACGCGCAGAAGGAACTCTTCGGCCCGACCCGTCGCCGCATCCCGGCAATGATGGATCTCAAGGCCCCTATCCTGCTCGGCCCGGTCCAGAACCAGGAACACCACATGAACGGGGTCGTCGCCCGCCGCGACAACTTCAACGAGCCCATCCTCGGCTTCCTCGAAGAAGCCTTTGAAGAATGGGGCAACCTCACCGGCCGCCGCTACGGTCTCATCGACGAATATAAGTGCGATGACGCCGACACCGTTTTCGTTTCCCTCGGCTGTGCCGCCGAGAACATCGAGGAAGCCTGCGACTACCTCCGCGAACAGCGCGGCGCCAAGGTCGGTTCCATTCACGTCAACGTGATCCGTCCCTTCCCGCAGGCCGCCATCATCGAAGCGCTGCGCGGCAAGAAGAACGTCATCATCATCGAGCGAACGGACGAAGGCATGGCCGGAGACAACCCGCTCGGTCGCGACATCCGCACTGCGCTCAACCGCGCGCTTGAATCCCACCAAGTCGGCGCCGGCACCGTGCCCGCGCTTTCACCCGAGGAAACACCCCGCCTCTTCAACGGCTCCTACGGCATTGGCTCGCGTGACTTCCGCCCCGAGCACACGCTCGGCGCTTACGAATTTGCCACCGGCACCACCGCCCGCCAGGACGGCAAGACCGCCGCTGACGGCGAAAGCTATTTCACGCTCGGCATCGATCACCCCTACGCCGTCATTTCCAAGGACACCCCGTCCCTGCTTCCCGACGGCGCCATCGCGGTGCGTTTCCACTCCATCGGTGGCTGGGGCATGATCACCACCGGTAAGAACATGGGTGAGATCATCGGCTCCTTCGGTCACCACATCGCCGAGGCCAACCCCGAATACGACGAGGAAGGCCGCCTCAAAGAGAAGCTCTTCATCATGGCGAACCCGAAATACGGTTCCGAGAAAAAGGGCGCCCCGACCAACTACTACCTTACCGTGGCTCCGGCCCGGGTCCGGGTGAACTGCGAGCTCAACCACGTCGATGTGGTCCTCTGCTGTGACCCGAAAGCCTTCACTCACACCAACCCGCTCGCCGGGGTCAACAAGGGCGGCTGCCTCGTCTGGGAATCCTCCGATTCCCCCGAGACCGCCTGGGAGCGCATCCCGAAGCAGTACCGCGAGTTTGTGAAAGAAAACAACATTCGCGTCTTCATCCTGCCCGGCTTTGAAATCGCCCGCGCTGCGACCGAGCGTCCCGACCTCCAGCTGCGGATGCAGGGCAACTCCTTCCTCGGTGCCTTCTTCAAGGTGTCCACCTTCCTCCAGGACCACGCCATCGACGAGGAGCAGTACTACGCGGTCATCCGCAAACAGTATGAGAAGAAGTTCGGCCGCTTCGGCGATGCCGTGGTCGAGTCCAACATGACTGTGATGCGTGAAGGTTTCGATAAGGTCACCGAAATTAAGTACGGCGACATCGAAGACCAGGACCGCTCTAACATGCGCCTTGAGCCGCTCGCCCCGATTGGCGAAACCTACACCTTCCTGCCCACCGCGGGCGTTCACGTCGACGGTGTCTGCTCCATCAGCACGCCCGAAGACCAACCTGACAAAGCCCCCGTCCAGCAGCTTGGCAAGTTCGACAGCGAATTCCGCGCCGGCAAGGGTTACCACCAGCCCGCCGGAGCGCTTGCCTCCGTCGGCGTCATGGCCGCCGGCACCGGGGCGACCCAGTCCAAGTACGTGGCTCGTCGCGAGACCCCACTCTACATCCCGGAGAATTGCACCCAGTGCATGGAGTGCATCACCGCCTGTCCTGACACTGCCCTGCCCAACACGGCACAGGACATGCAGACCGTCCTCACCACCGCGGTCACCAATTACGTGACCGACAGCGCGGCCCGCTCCGCCCTGATCGGCCACATCCCCGCGATCGAAGAAGCCGCTCGCGAGAAGATGGTCGAGTCCGTCGATGCGAAGGAGAAAACGCCCTTCAAAGAAATCATCAAGGAACAGGTCAGCGGTCTCAACGGAGCCGTTACCGACGAAGCCAAGGAACAGCTCAATGCTATCCTCGACGTCGTCCCCGTCGCCTACTCCAAGGTGCCCGCCGTCTTCCGCAACGTGGAGAAAAAGAACCCCGGCAACGGCGGTGTTTTCTCCATCTTCGTTTCCGACCTCTGCAAAGGCTGCGGCGAATGCGTCGAGCAGTGTGGTGACCACGGCGCCCTCGTCATGGTTCCCGACACCGAGGAACTCAACCAGACCCTAACCGGCGCCCAGATCTTCAGCCGACTCCTGCCCGACACCCCGCAGAAGTACCTCGGTCTCTACAACGACGACGCGCCCGAGGACTCCCGTCCCGCTGCGCTGCGCAACCACCTCATGGTGCGCCGCAACTACGAGGCCCTCGTCTCCGGTGACGGTGCCTGCGCCGGATGTGGTGAGAAATCCATTCTCCGCGCCGTCGCTTCCGTGACCGAAGCCTACATGCGCCCGCTCTATCACAAGAAGGCCGACCGCCTTTACGAAAAAGCCGGCAAGCTCCAGACCGAAGGCGCCGCCATCCTCGAGAAACTCAAGGCCGACGACGCTGATGCTTACGCATTGCTCAAGCGCACCTTCGCTCATGTCATCATGGGACTCGGCGGTGAAAGCGACGCCGACACCACCGAGCGGATCGAAGCTCACGGCGAAATCTCCGACGCGGACATTCTCAACGGTATCGCCGAAGTCATGAACCAGGATGCTTACAACCACAAGCGACTCCAGGCCACCGACGGACGCCTCGCCAACGGCATGTCCACTATGTTCATGGGCGCCAGCACCGGGTGTAACACCGTTTATGGTTCCACCCCGCCGTCCAACCCGCACCCTTACCCCTGGATGAACTCCCTTTTCCAGGACGGTGCCACCATCAGCTGGCTGCTGGGCGAATCACTGATGCTCCAGCACGCGCGCCGCTCGGTCGCTCCCGAGCGACTGGCCGATAAGCTGCTCGCTGGCAAAACCCTCACCGATCAGGACTACTGGGATCTCACTCACCTGACCGAGAACATCATGACCGACCAGGAAATCAAGGAACTCCCCAAGGTCTGGATCATCGGCGGTGACGGTGCTCTCGGCGACATCGGTTTCCAGAACCTCTCCAAGGTCATCCTGCAGAATCGCCCCAACGTGAAAGGCCTCATGGTCGACACCCAGGTTTACTCCAATACCGGCGGCCAGAACTCCGACAGTTCCAACATGCTGGGCGGCTACGACATGAACCAGTTCGGTCGCGCCAGCCAGGGCAAGCTGACCGAGAAGAAGAGCGTCGCCGAGATCTTGACCGGTGGACACGGCAGCCCCTACGTCGCCCAGGTGTCCATGGCCAACTCCGGGAAACTCTACAAGTCGCTGCTCGACGGACTCGAGTATCGCGGCACCGCCTTCTACCAGTGCTACACCACCTGTCAGCCCGAGCACGGCGTCGCCGATGACAAGTCAGCCGCCCAGGCCAAGCTCTCCCGCGACAGTCGCGGCATGCCCGAGTTTGTCTTCGATCCGCAGATGGGCGAGCTCGCCCAGGAGTGCTTCGACCTCAAGGGCAACCCCAACATCAAGAATGACTGGGGCCAGGGTACCTACAAGGAAGACAAGACCAAGTACAATTATACCGTCGCCCACTGGGCCACGACCGAGGCGCGCTTCCGCAAGCACCTCAAGGCGATCAAGCCCGAGGACGCCGACAAGCTCATCTTCCTCGACGACATGCTCGCCTGCATCACCCAGGACGATGTCGTGAAGCGTCGCGTCTTTGACGAGAACCACCGCTCTTACATCCCCGACTTCGGCGTCTACATCGTCGCCGATGTCGGCGGCAAAAAGAAGCACGTCGCCGTGAGCCGACAGGTCGTCCTCTTCTGTGTCGAGCGCCGCAAGGCCTGGCGCATGCTCCAGTCCAAGGCCGGTATTGAAAACACCGACTACCAGGCACAGCGCGAGTTGCTCGCCAAGGTCGACGCCGGTGACATCAGCATCGAAGATTTGCGGTCGGGTAAGACGGAAGCAGCGGCCGAATAGGCCGTCCGTCGAATTGCCACAACAAGTCGCGGCACATCAACTCGATCCCGTACCTGGTCGAAAAATCTTTTCCGAGATCGATTCCTTAGCAACGATTTCATTCGCGTCCTTTGGATCGAGTCGGCTGCCCTTTAACGTTACACCTAGGAAGATTCCTCTAGTTTTCTACATCGTCCCATTCTTAGCCACGCCTGCATCATCTTCGGGACGATCGGCCTGATCATCATCGGTAGCATGTAGGATCAGCGAGTGGCGTCGCGGAATGATCAATGAACCAAACTCATTTATCGGCAATTCGGAATTTTTTCCGACGCTATTGGCCCTTCGCTGTGGCTGGGCTTTTGCTGCTGGTGTTTTTTTATCCCAACCTTAAGCAGCGCCGGGGGGCTAACTGGGTTGAAAGCAAGGGCGGGTGGATCAGGACGGAAAACCCTGCCTGGCTCGAAAAGAGGCTTCCCGGGAAACTCAGGGACTGGCTCAAACCTCCGGAACGGGGCTTTCGTTGGTGGTTTCCTTTTGTTGAAGTGACCTGGGTCGATTTTTATGGAGCCCAGGTGGAGGATGATGACTTGCGCCGACTTGCCGATTTCCCGCGCCTCCAGGTGGCAAGACTGAACCATAAAAACATCACGGGGAAAAACCTCATCTACCTGAGAGACCTCCCGGAACTGTCTACCTTGACCCTCCAATCCACCGCCATCACAGATGCTGAATTGGAGGTCTTGGCAGAGGGATTCCCCAGTCTGCGCAATCTTTTGCTCAGCAATACGGCCATCACAGATGCCTGCATCGAATATTTGGGGCAGCCTCCCAAGCTCTTAAGTCTGTCCTGCGATGGCACCGACATCACGAGGGAAGGCTTCGAACGAATTCGCACATTCGCGACAGTCGTAGGCCCGGAGGGGAAGGTGCTTCCGCGGTTGTCCGGCAAGCCGGCGTCAGGAGGGACTGAGGGGCAAGAGTCAAACCGGCCCGCAAGACAACTTCGGGTAAGCCCCTAGTATTCCCCCACCCTCCCGGGTCCTGGCATACTCCAGGCAATCACTTTCCTTCCACGGATGGTTCCTCAGGTGGCTCAATGACAGGAGCGCAACCAGCCCCATCATCGCATTCGCAAACTTTGCCGCAGATACGGGATGGCCTTCCGCGCCGCCTCTATCTAGGATTCTCACCCATGAATCAATCCCGGCGAACTTTCCTCAAGACCTCCGCAGGCGCTGCCGCAGCCCCGCTCATTCTCCCCCACGGCCTCTCGGGTGCCGAAACAGAATTAAAACCCCTCCGCATGGGCTTCATCGGCATGGGCAAGCAGAACCGCGGACTACTGCGAAACTTCATGAGCCACGGCACTCATGTGGTTTCCGTCTGTGACGTCGACGAAACCCGCCTCAAGGATGCCAAGGCAGGTGTTGATGAACAGAATGCCAGGAAAGGCCTCGATATCGAATGCGTCGCCACCACGAAATACGAAGACATCATTGCCCGCGATGACATCGACGCAGTCTGCATCGCGACTCCGGACCACTGGCATGCCATCCCGACGGTGGCAGCCCTGCGCTCCGGTAAGGACGTCTACTGTGAAAAACCGCTGACTCACAACATCTTCGAAGCCGTCACCGTGATCGACGAAGTGGAAAAGAACGGTCGGGTTCTTCAGACCGGATCGATGCAGCGTTCCTCCAAGGAATTCCGCGTCGCCTGCGAACTGGTTCGCAACGGCGTCATCGGCGAGATCGAGCGCGTCGAATGCAACTTTGGCGACCCCGGTGTTCCCTGCGACCTTCCGGAAGAAGAGATGGAACCGGGACTCGACTGGGAACGCTGGCTCGGACCCGCTCCGGAACGCCCCTACAACTCCATTCTCAGCCCGCGAGGCATTCACAATAATTTCCCCCGTTGGAGAAACTATCGCGAGTACGGCGGCGGCATGGTCACCGACTGGGGTGCCCACCACCTCGACATCGCCCAGTGGGGACTCGGCATGGACGGCTCCGGTCCGGTCGAAGTCATTCCCCCGGAAGATCCCAACGCGAAGCGCGGCTGCACGCTCAAGTATGCCAACGGTGTCACCGTGACTCACGGCGGCGGGATCGGGGTCGAGTTTCACGGCTCCAAAGGCATCGTCCAGGTATCCCGCGGCAAGTTCGCTCTCACCATCGATGGCGAAGTGAAATACAAAGCGCTCAGCAGCGAAGACAAATCGGTAACCTCCCAGTATACCCTGGCAGAACGCGAATTCCTCGAAAACGCGGAGGTGAAACTCTACAAGAGCCCAGGCCATGTTCCGGATTTCCTCCAGGCGGTTGCCAATCGCACCAAGCCGATCACCGACGAAGTCGTCGGCGGTGGTTCTGCGATCTGCTGTCACCTCATGAACATCGGCTACTACTTCAATGCGAACGTGAAGTGGAATCCGGAGACCAACGAATTTGCCGACGGCACCGGCGATCCGGCCTGGCTCACTCGCGAGTATCGCGCTCCTTATTCCTTTGGATAAGCCGGTTCGGTTTTCGGAAGACGGAAGATTGGCATCTTCCGCTACATCCTTGTGAATCCGTTCAATCGGTGTCGATCCGTGTTGAAAATATTCAACGTAGAACGGCATCGATGGTTCATTGATCAGCACCGATTATCGGACTCAACTCATTCGTGGTAATTCGTGTTTCATTCGCGCCCATTCGTGTATTTTCTATTCACCTATTCCCATGCAGATTGATCTCCGCAGTGACACCGTGACCCGCCCCTGTGCGGCCATGCTCGAAGCGATGCACTCGGCCGAGGTAGGCGATGCCGTATTCGGTGACGATCCCACCGTCCTCGAACTGGAGTCGTTCGCCGCCGATCTCTTCGGCATGGAGGGTGCGCTCTTCTGCCCGTCCGGCACCATGACCAATCAAATCGCGATCCGGTCACACACCCGCCCGGGCGACCAGATGATCTGCGATCAATGGGCTCACACCTATGTTTACGAGGGCGGCGGAGCGGCACTCCATTCCGGGGTGACCTGCCACACGCTCGCCGGAGATCGTGGGCGATTTACTGCCGAAGAGGTCGAAGCCGCCATCAATCCTGACGATCCTCACTACACTCGCAGTCGACTCGTTTCGATCGAGAACACCTGCAACAAGGGCGGTGGTGTCATTTGGGACTTTGAGGAGATCCGTCGAATCCGCACGCTCTGCGACGAGCGTGGCCTCAAGCTTCACCTCGATGGCGCCCGCCTCTTTAACGCGATGGTTGAAACCGGGCAGACGGCTCGCGATTTCGGTGAAACTTTCGACAGTATATCACTCTGCCTTTCTAAGGGACTGGGGGCTCCGGTCGGTTCCCTGCTGTTGGGCAACGCTGAATTTCTCCACGAAGCCAACCGCATGCGCAAGGCTTTCGGCGGCGGCATGCGCCAGGCCGGCTACATCGCCGCGGCAGGATTGTTTGCTCTGAAGCACAACGTTGAACGCCTCGCCGAAGATCATGACAAAGCGAAACGTCTCAGCGAAGCGCTCACTCAATCTTCGCTTCGAGGCACCGCACTCTCGACGTCGACTAACATCGTCATGTTCGACTTCGATTCCTCAGAAGATCTCAACCGGGCGATCGACCAGTTTACCGCAGCGAACATTCTCACCGGCGCGATGGGTTCGACCCGCCTGCGCCTCGTCACTCACAAGGACATCACAGAAGAGATGATGGATCAGGCGCTCCAGGTAACCACCGAATTCTGATACCGCCAACCCGTTCCTCGCTGCCCTGAAATCTACCATGGATTCCCTATCCCCCATCGCCTTCATAACTTACCTGTGCGCACCGGCGGTTGCAGTGATCCTCGTCTCACTTCAACTCTGGCGACTGGGGCGCCGCCCTCTTTCCTGGGGATTACTTGGCCTTTCAATCGTCTGGGGAGTTTTCAATATTTTCAACCCTTTCATCATCCTATGGCTCCCGGATTTCCTATCCGCAGCCTACCAGGATACCTATCTGCTGATGCGCTCGGCACTTTTATTTGCCTTTGCCGGCTTTGCCATTCATTCGGTCTTCACTCGATCAGAACGAACGCACTGGACATCGATTGCCCTTCTTGCCGCCCTGATGATCGACGTCCTCGGCGCCTACTTTGGCGGCACCTACGTCGGCCCCTGACGATACGGTTTCACTTCAACTCCTCATACTGCCTTCTTCTGAGACGCGATCCCAACTGCACATCCCACTAACACGGTCACCACAAAACTGATCAACCCATTCAGCACCGGCCAGAGATCCACAACTCCGGACTCGCGAGCGAGGTGGATCAACAGCACGCTGAGAAAGCCAACCACAGCTCCCACTAGAGCGGAGGCTCCGGAGGCGCGTTTTACAAATACGCCAACAAAGAACATCCCGCCAACGGGCCCCAGGGCCATCCCGATAAAGGTGTTGAACGCATCGAAGGCTGACTTTATGCCGGTGGCCGCAATCCACGCCGCCAGGGCGATCCCGACCACACCGAGCACAACCACCACATTCCTCGCCACGCGTAGGCGGCGGGCGTCGTCGGACTCCGGCTTCAGGACTCGCCCGTAGTAATCCGTCACGAAGGCCGTCGCGACCGAGTTGAGCGAACTGGAGATGGTCGATTGCGCCGCCGCAAAGATACCGGCGACAATCAAACCGGCCACGCCGACCGGCAGGTTCTGAAGGATAAAGAACGGCAGAATTCCGTCGTTTCGTTCCAGGGTCGGATCGAGCAACTGTGGCTGCGTTTGGTAGAAGGCATAGAGAGCCGTTCCCAGGGCAAAGAAGAGAAATGATCCCAGCAGGACCATGGGCAGGTTCAGCCAAAGAGATCTCGCTGCAGCTTTTTCACTGGGCGTCGTCACGTAGCGCTGCACCACATCCTGACCGGCAGTGTAGGACGGGAGCGAAGCGAATAGAAAGCCGAGGAAGATCACCCAACCTGAATTCGTCGCAGACCCGAGATCAAAGCTTCCCCAGTCGGCCACGATTCCCTTGGAGTCAGCAGAGGCGATTTCGACGATAGCGCCCACACCTCCGTCGAGACGGAACACGATGATGACAAGACACAGCAGCGCACCTCCTAACAAAACGATCGCCTGGATCGCATCAGTCCACACCACCGCTTCGATTCCACCCATCACCGTGTAGATGATGCAAAGCACCCCGATGGCGAGAATAGCGGCGTAGATGTTGATATCGGTTGCACTCGATAAGGCGAGCGCCGGCAGGTAAAGCACGATGGCTACACGACCGACGTGGAAAAGCATGAACAAGGCACTGGCCACGAGACGCGAGGCCAGGTTGAACCGGTTCTCGAGAAACTCGTAGGCCGAGGTGATATTGAGCTTTCGAAAATAGGGCAGGTAGAAGAATACCACCAGCGGGACCAACAGGATGATGGCCCATTGCCCAATCCAGAAGTTCAGGTTCTCCGCATAAGACTTCGCCGGGATCGCCATGAACGTGATCGCCGACAGCATCGTGGCAAAGATCGACAACCCGGCGACCCACCATGGCACGCGCTGACCTCCCCGGAAATACGCATCGGTCGACGACGCCGATTCCCGCTTCATGAACCAGCAGCCGATGCCAACCATGGTGAGAAGGTATCCCACCACCACGATCCAGTTGATCAACCCAAACGAAGAACGGTTGGGTGTCACCTCACCCGCCATCAACTGTGTCGTTCTCACGCCCGGTTTGATCTCCCCGGATGGAACGAAGAAAGTGCCGGGCCCGGTCATAACCACGGGCACCGTCACCGGAGCCTCCAAAGCCTCGGGAATCTCGCTGGCAGTTGTCCAGGTGTCAGTGATGGTGTGGTAGGCCCAGACCGAGCGCGGAAAGCCCGGATGCTCGTGCCCCTGTCCGTTCAAGTCCGGCCGGGCCGCGAGCTGCTCCTCGAGAAAATCGACATTCACCCCGCCCAGGACCAGCAGGTGAGCGTTACCCGCCGGCACCGCATTCATCGGGGCCGCCGACAGGCCATGAGGCAAATCCGCGAGACGTTCCCATTCATTCTTCGCCGGGTCATAGCGATAGCCGTCACGCAGAAAGTCGAGACCGTAGGGCTCCATGCGATCTTCGGGGTGTTCGGGTTCTCCCTCTGACATGAAATCCCGTCCAGCGACCAGGTAGATTTTACCATCACGCTCGGCCGCTACCGAATGCATGCGCCCGCGCGCGCCCTCGGGCCACGGAAGCGTTTCCCAAACCGGCCTCGATGCATCAAGGTCGAGCCGATAAGCGACCTGCGTCGTTCCTTCGGTTGTCCGACCGGAGAAAATGTAGATGCTGTTGCCGAGCGCCACCCCGCTCATTTCCGCCAACGGAATGGGCAACGGAGGAAGCGTTTCGAAGATCGGCATATTCTCCTCCCATCGCAATTCTGTCACTGTCGTGGTCGGTTCGTTCTGCCCGTTGCTGCCACCGACCATGACGACCGATCCTCGCTGCGGCATCGAAACGGAAACCCCGTAGGCCAGCGCCTCGGGCAACCGAGTCTCCAGTTCCGTCCACGATTGATCGTCCGGTGAATAAACGAAGATTCGGTCGTGCCACACCTTGGTCCCGCCTTTCCAGGGAGGAGCCTCAGGAAAGTTGGCCCCACCGGCGACAATCAGGCGATCCCCCACCATTCCCGCAAACGGACTGGCAAAGCCATGCTCATCCGGAACCGGGGGCAGCTCCTGCCAATCAATGGGGTCAGCAGCAGTTGCTCCCCCTACGAATGCTGTCGCACTCAAGATCAGCCAGGAAGCGAACTGTATGGTCAGTCTGCAAATCATGGGGCAAACACATCCTCCGGAATCACCGCCAACCGGATGGCCTTGTAGCCGTCCGCTTCATAGAGGCAGGCAATCCTGCCATCGGCCATCTCAGTCAGGGAGCTGTAGGCAAATCCGTCGGGGGTGATGGTGTGAACCCGTTCCCAGCTTTCGCCCTCGTCACGGCTCACAAAAATGGCACCGTCCTTTCGACCGGATGAATTCGGAAGCGAGTGCACCAACAAGTCCCCTTTTCGAATCACGCTGGCCATGCATTGAGGAGTCACCAGGTCTTCCGCAAGACGATACGGCTCCCAGGTCTCACCTCCGTCATGACTCACCGTGATTCGGCGAACCTTGTCACCAACCTGGTTGCGAGAACTCATCAGAACAGAGCCGTCCTTCAATTCAACGACCTGGTTCTCGTTGCCGTAACCGCCGAGATCATCCGGAGGAACCATTTCTCCGGTCCGCCACGTTTTGCCCTCGTCGTCACTGATGATGACCGAAGTGTTCCAGATCCGCTCACTGGTGGTTGAGAAGTTTTCGTAAACAGGAAAGAGCAGTCTCCCCTTGTGCTCTCCACGGGTCAGTTGAATCCCTCGTCCCGGGCTGGCAATGTTAACTGCCTCAGGTCGACGCACGGATCGGGTCACATCAACGGGCTCACTCCAGGTCTGACCATGATCCGTGGAACGACGCATGAAAGTCTGGCTGTTCTTTGGCCCGTCATAGCCCCGATCAACCATGGTCAGGCTGTGGCGACTGATCGTGTGGTATCCCTCCGGAAAGCGCTGATACATCAGGACTATGTCACCGTTTTCGAGCACGATTGCCGAAGGGTCATTGAGCGAATCCCCCCCGGCGTCGTGGACCATCTCCATTTCCGTCCACGTCTTGCCGTTATCGGAAGAACGTTTCAGGACAATGTCATTCTTGGCATGATCCGAAAAACCAAAGCGTCGCTCACAGAACGCTAACAGATCTCCATTCTTCGCCGTAACCAGCGCCGGAATCCGATAGCCGTAACCATCGCCAGCTTCAAAGACGGCATAATCTTCATTTCCCCACACGGGGGAACCTGACGCCAACAGGAGTGCACTGCAGATCAATGCGATCCAGGGGAGTTTCATTTCTTTTGGGATTGGGGTTTTTGTCTCAAGGCTGAGACCGGCTCGGCTTCGGTTTCAAACAACCACCTTCGGTGCTCCTCCAGCACCGTGAGGTTTTCAGGCTTCAACGCCACGTTGGTCCATTCGTCAGGATCCACCTCGTGATCGTAGAGTTCCTCCGTGCCATCGGCGTAGCAGATGTAGCGCCAGCGCTCTGTGCGCACCGCGTGGTTGCCCTTACCGTAGGTCATCAGCGCCGGCGTCGGGCGCTCGCGGTCGGGATTCTTCAACTGAGGAACGAGACTGTCACCATCCGCCCTGTTGTCTTCGGGCAATCCCGCCAACTCCAGCAAGGTGGGGTACAAGGCCGTCAAATCGACCGGGGCATCGCAAACGCTTCCCGCAGTCGCCACTCCAGGTGCCACCACAATCATGGGAATGCGATTAGCCTTCTCCCAGAGCGCAAACTTTTCGATGTGATCTTTCTCGCCGAGGTGAAAACCATGATCGGACCAAAGCACCACGATGGTTTCTTTTCCCCGGGGGCTGGCGTCGAGTGCATCAAGGACTCGTCCCAACTGGGCATCAGCAAAGGCGCAGCAAGCCGCATAAGCTTCGATGAATCGCTGGTAGGATCCCGGGGCTTTGTCTTCCACTCCCATCATGCCGGCCCAGAACCAGCGCTTTGAATCCATCAATTCATCAGCTCCGGAAGGCAGGTCGTCCCAGTCATCCGGATTCCGCTTAGGAAGCTCAATCGCGCGATAGGGCTCATGGTAGATTGCGGGCGCAAAGAACGGTGAATGAGGCTTGAAGATCCCGCAGGCGAGAAAGAGCGGTTGCTCACTTCGCTCTCCCTGCAACACCTCGATACAGTAGTCGGCCGTCTTGAAATCAATCGTGTCGGTTTCTGCCGGTGGCCACTCTCCCCAATCGGTATTGGGCGAACCATAATTCGGCGCACCATTCAGCTTCTCTTCCGGCATGTTCTGCGGTGCCATGGACTGAAAATCATCGAATGAGGCGTCGTCGTGAAACGCCCCGTCGAGATGATGATGAAAGATTTTCCCGGCGCCCTTCACTTCATAGCCAGCCGCCCGGAACTGCTGCATGATCGTCTTCCGTCTCGGTAGCACCTTGCGCCAATTGCTCTTGTTGCCATAGACCCCAGTGGTCGTCGGGCGCAGTCCCGTCAGAGTCGCTACGCGGGAAGGATTGCAGGCTGGCGATGCGCAATAGGCCCTCGTGAAGAGTGTGCCCCGCTTGGCGAGCCTCTCCAGGTTGGGTGTTTGAATGGGTGACTCCGGATCCAGGAGCGAGATCCAGTCGTTCATATCATCAATCGCCACGAATAGAACATCGGGGCGCTCCTGCGCCGGGGAGATACTGACTGTCAAAGCCATGACCAGGCTCGCAAACCACCCTATAGCATTTCTCATTCGACTCCTCATTCCCCTGCCTCCCGGGTTAAAGATTCTTTTCCATCGATCACTCGACCGCTCGATTTCTCGACCCAGGTGAACGTGTCAGGATCAAAATCAAAAGCGCCTTTGGTGGGGGCTGGTTCGGCCCACTCGTAGGTGGGACAGTGCTCGAGAACAATTTTTGCTTTAATATAGTCCTTGTTGTTCACGAGATTGTTCCACTCGTAGGGATCTTCGAAGAGATCGTAGAATTCTTCGCTGCCGTCCGCATAGCGAATGTAGCGCCAATGCTCAGTGCGCATCGCGACATTGCCCGGCTTGTATTGGATCATGACTCCGATGCGGTCGAGAAAAGCTTCAGGATCTTCCAGCAGTGGCACCAGGCTCTCGCCATCATGAGCTTCATCAGGCGGCAGCTCGCACAATTCATTCAAGGTGGGAAACAAATCCACCAGGCTGACAGGACGGGAACAACGGGCCGGCTCAAAGCCGGGCGCCGAGATGATGAACGGGACACGGGTGGCTTCTTCCCACAGGGTCGTCTTATGCCAATGCCCTTTCTCTCCGAGATGCCAGCCGTGGTCCGACCACAGCACCACCACGGAGTTGTCAGCCTGACCACTCTCGTCCAGGGCGTCGAGCACCCGCCCCAACTGCGCATCGGCATAAGTGATGCTGGCCAGGTACGCCTGAACCGCCTCCCGGTATTTGTCTGCCTTGAGAATCGTCTCGAGGTCTTTTATCCGGGCCTTGGCAAATGCCTTACCTGCGTTGGGCACATCTTCGAGATCATCCTCCTTCACCTTCGGCAACACGACTTCATCAAGCGGGTACTGATCAAAATACTTTTGCGGCACATACCAGGGCAGGTGCGGTCGGAACAAGCCACAGGCCAGGAAGAAAGGTTCATCGTGCTCCCGCTTGAGAAACTCCACCGCGTAGGTCGCCGACTTGGAATCATCGTAGTCAGTTTCATCGTATCCCAGTGATCCCCAGTCGTTCTCATGCCCGAGCCCTTTTACACCACTGAACGGGAACCCCTCCGGATAAGTCTCGTGATCCGACCAGGGGTAGTTCAACTTCACCCCGCGAAACCAGGGGTCATCACGAAAGAGCAACTTCTGAAAATCGCCCCACTGGTTGGGAGGATGATTACCGGCCGTGTGGTGAAAGATTTTCCCGGCACCCACCACTTCGTAACCATGCCGCATGAAGTGCACCGGGATGGTGATCACGTCAGGATAATTGGCATACCACCAGTGCCCGTTGTCATAAAGCCCTGTGGTCGAAGGCATCAGTCCTGTCATGATCGCCGCCCGTGACGGCGCGCACTTGGGTGAAGGGCAGTGTGCATTGGTGAACAAGGTTCCCCGCGCCGCGAGACGATCGATGTTCGGCGTATGAACCGTGCCCTCATAGCCACCGAGGCAGTTCACCCAGTCCTTCATGTCATCGACCGCGAGGAAAAGCACATTGGGTCGCTCCGCTTCAGCACGAAGCGACGCCCCCAACAGGCTGACCATTCCGGTCAGGACGAACACGAATTGCCTCATCGAGCCAGCCCAGCCGGAACGTTGCCGTCACCCGTTGACTCTCCTTCGAGCAGCCAACTCAAGTTGAAGCGCGCCACCTTCGAACCTTTGTCGCTCTCAACATGGAGATAAACCCATCCTTCGGAAACGGTCCCGGGCCGCCCTACCGACATCGAGGAATAGGCAAACGAACCTTCGTGAATGAGACGCTTGATTGGCCAGGTCTTGCCCCCGTCAAAACTCCCCCAGATCGTGCCGTGATGGCGACCCGCCGGGCTGTCGCAATTGCTGTAGAGAAGGATGTCCTGCCCTTTCACCGGCAATCTAACCAATCCGCCCATGCAACCGTAGTCGGTGTCCTGAGGACCATCGGGAAGCACTTCGCAAATGCCGCCGTCCTGCCATGTCTCCCCGCCGTCATCACTCCAGGCAACCCAGCGACGGAGCGGATTCTCATCTTCAGGAGCCCAGTGGCGGCGTGAGTTGTAGTAGATGCGACCGTCGGAAAGTTCAGCCACAGCAGCCTCACCAGTTCCCATGTGAGGAAACGGATCGCTGGCCTTCCAGGTCTTGCCGCCATCGTCGCTGTAGATGGCGTTGGTGAAATGAGTCGGGAACAAACTCTTGGGACGATTCCCTTCACCATAGTGACGCGATGGCCGCAGCAGGCGCCCCTGGTGGTCGCCATGACGCAAGGTGATGCCGCGCTCGTTCATGTGCATGGAAACTTCGCGCCCCTCAGAATCGGGATGAACAGTGACATCATCAACCGCCCAGGTCTTGCCGTCGTCCTGACTGCGATAGACCGTCAGCGGAGAAGGCGGATGCTTTTCTTCCACGAACACGAGGATGTCTCCGGTTCCTTCATCGACTGTTGTGCCTCCGCCCTGGAAGCCAACTTCCGCCACGAGAATCGGGTCTCCCCAGGTCTTGCCGCCATCTTCACTGCGCCGCACCTGGAAGGTCTTGTTTCCAAAAGTCGCGATGACAGTGCCTTTCAACGAGACGACCACGTTGGGAAAGCGTTCGGAATCGAACACTTGCTGCATTTCAACCGCCGGAGTTCCAAGGAATGGTTCCAGGGTTCCTTCCTGACCATCAGCGGAACTACCAGACTGACAGGTCAACAGCACGAGCCCGGCAAGACAGCCAAACTGAATGGGGATTTTTAATCGTTTCATTGGATTACAAGGGTTGAATTAGGGGTAGGATTTTTAGCTTTAGAAGAACGAGAGTCTGCCAGCCGGTCACGGAGTAGTTGCTGATGCCTTTCACGGATCATGTCGTATCCGGAATCTTGAGCCACGTTAGTCGTTTCGTCAGGGTCCTTGAGATGATCGTAGAGCTCGACCGCCACGACTTCTCCTGATTCCCACTCGCGCCACTCCACGTAGCGATGGTCCCTGGTGCGAATCGTGTAACCCATGAACTCACCATGACGCCGGTGCCGGTTCCCTTCCCTGGCCCGGGGATACTGGCTCATGGCTGATTCCGCCCACGGCAAACCGGGATCTTTCAACAACCGGGCCAGGCTCTGACCTTCGGCAGCGACTGCTTCGGGTAGGCCGCAAAGTTCAACCAGCGTCGGGTAGACATCGATCAACTCGACCAGTGCGTCCGTGTGACCCGGCGCCTGCCCGGGATCAACGAACACAAGCGGCACTCGCGTCGACCATTCGTAATTGTTGGCCTTCGTCCACAGCCCCTGCTCCCCCAGGTGAAAGCCATGATCCCCCCACAGGCAGATCACCGTATTGTTAGCCAGATCTGATGCTCCCAGTTGATCCAGCAAACGCCCCACCTGGGCATCGATGTAACTGACACAGGCATAGTAGCCATGCCGCAGTTCCCGGACTTTCTCTGGCGTCAGGACACCATCAGCGGGAATGTCGCGGTAACCTTCCAGTTCCCCCCAGCTTCGCACCGCCAGCTCGGGAGCTCCTGTCGGATGGTTCGATGAAGCCGGGCCGGGAATCGCTTCACGATCATATAGATCCCAGTAGCGTTTCGGCGCACAGAAAGGCAGGTGAGGTTTCTTGAATCCGACTGCGAGAAAAAAAGGCTCCCCGGTCTCCCCGTAGTTCCTGATCGCACTAACCGCCTCGTTACAGATCAAGCCGTCAATGTATTGATCATCCTCAACCGGCGCCGACTCGGAAGCGTTGCGTTTCAATCCGGAACCCTTGAGGTTTTCGGCGAGCGCATAGCGCAGTTCAGGATCGCGATTCGTATCAAGCACGGGATCAACACTCCAAGAGGGCGGATCCTCGGCAGGCGCGCCGCTGCCATGGAGAATTTTCCCAATCGATCGCGTCGTGTAGCCGGCGTTCTTAAATGCCTGCGGCAAGGTCACCACATTCGGCATGGCCTTGCGGAAGTGAGTGCTCAAGTCCCACACCTCGATCGTATCCGGACGACGTCCTGTCAGCAGAGAGAGTCGCGACGGCGCACAAACCGCTTCCTGACAATACGCCCGGCTGAACAAGGTTCCGCGTTCCGCCAACCGGTCGATATGAGGACTGATCGCAACGGGATCACCAAAGCAACCCAGCGCGGGACGCAAATCGTCGATCGCAATGAAGAGCACATTCTTCCCGTTCCCTTTGGGTATCGCAGCGGAGGTGGAGAAAAAGTATTCCGGATAGGTCAGGTTTAACTTCGCCTTGGACGCTTCGACACCGTCGAGACAGGCATCGATCTCCGCCTTGAGCCGAAGAGTATTCTCCGGATCGCGCATGGGATCATTCGTCTCGTCGCGCCAGCTCTCCAATTCCCCCTGCAATCGGGCGAGCACTTCCGCGTGCTCTTCGTTCTCCGCCAGGTTGCTGAATTCATAGGGATCAGCCTCCAGATCATACAATTCAAATTCCGGCGGTTGCTCCATCAGTTCATAGGCCGACCGAACCGGCTCCGGCGCCGCTGCGACGACCTCGCGTTTCTCCTCAAAGAACTTTCGCCGCGTAAAATCGTATCCCGGATTCACCGTGTCCGGCATCAGGTTTTGGATGAGCTTGTAGCGATCATCCCGAACGGTGCGTTGCGGGTAGTAGTTGTGGGCCGAGTGGGTGTGATACTCCGTGAAGAGATAGGAGCGCCACGTCACCTCAGAACCGTCGAACATGGGAGCGAGATCCCGCCCCGGCAATTCGTCGACCGGCTTTGCGCCCGCGACTTCGAGAAAGGTCGGCATCAAGTCGAGGGTCGAGACGAGTTCGTAACGCACCTGGCCCGGTTCAACCTGTCCTGCCCAGGAAACGATTAACGGTACCCTGACACCTCCCTCATACGAAGTTCGCTTGCCGCGAAGCATGTCAGCTCCGTGATCCCCCATGTAAACGATCAGGGTGTCATCCGCCTTTCCGGAAGCTTGCAACACTTCCAGCAATTCCCCCACCTGCACATCAAGACGGCTCATGCAGTTGAGGTAGTCCGCGGTCTGGCGGCGCAACTCGGGCGTATCGAGTCCGAAATAGGCCAGCGGTTTCACATCCTTTTCCGTGAGCGGCTCCGCCGGCACTCCGTTCACCTGGGCGATGAAAGGTCGATGCGCGTCCGGATAGTTCACACTCAGGAAAAACGGTTCATCGGAGGACTCGATAAACTCCTTCGCCTTGACTGAATACTGATCGTGATTTTTCCGTGCAAAGTTCGAAGTCGGGATGGCCTTGAAATCGAAGGGAAACGCATCCTCCGGATTGATGTGTAGCTTTCCAATGATGCCGGTGCGATAGCCCGCGCCCTTGAGAGAACGCACCAGGTTGGACGTCGCGCCGTCATACAAACCAAACTTCCAGGTCGCCAGGCCGATTTGCCCATTCTGATGAGGGTAGAGCCCCGTCATCAAGGCAGCGCGAGACTGGCTGCAACCGGCTTGCGGCACATAGGCACGCTCAAACCGAATCCCGTCGGCGGCCAACTGATCAAGCACCGGCGTCTTCACATAGGGCTGCCCGTAACATCCCAGTTCCGGCCCGTTGTCCTCAGAGACAATCAGGAGAATGTTAGGACGCTCCGACGCCGTAGCGACAAATCCGATCCCAAGGGAAAAAATCCAGGCAGCCAGCTTCCTCATTCCGCGCTTTCCTTTCCTTCGTAGTGAGGGTTGGGCCGCATCGGGTCGGCGCCGACTTCTGCTTTCCAATCGGCCAGTTGCTTCAACAACTCAGCCGCCAGTTGCGGTTTCTCTTCGGACAGGTCATTGGATTCCCCAATGTCTTCCCCGAGGTGATAAAGCTCCACCTCCCCCGACTCAAGAAACTCAATCAGCTTCCACGGCCCGCGTCGGATGATAGAGACCGGGGCACTCGATGGGTGCTGATTATAGTGCGGGTAATGCCAGTAAATAGGATACTCGGAAGAAAACGGCACATTGCCAAATCCGTTGACGAGCGGGGCCAGATTTCTCCCATCGCACTCAGGAATGTGCGTCCTTGTCATGGCAAGAATCGTTGGATACAGATCGCAGGACGTCACCGGCAGATCGACGCCGTCGGGCGCATCCAGCCCGATGCCGGCACCCGCCATGATGAGAGGCACCCGAATACCGCCTTCGTAGTGGGAGCCCTTGTTGGCGCGCAGCGGCTCATGATTGGTCGCCTTGGCCAGCCCCCCGTTATCCGAAGTGAAAATGACGAGGGTGTTTCCGGTTTCCCCCAGCTCCTCCACTACTTCCATGACATGACCCACGGCGTCATCGATCGACTCGACCATGGCGGCATACTTGGGATCGCCCTGCCGTTCCTCTTTCGGAATCGCCGCGTAGCGTTCGACCTTGTCCCTCTTGCCCTGCAACGGGCTGTGGACACCGTAGAACGGGAGATAGAGAAAGAAGGGATACTCACCCGCACTGCGAATCAGCTTGCCGGCCTCTTCCGCCATCAGGTCCGTGAGAAAGTCGCCTTCCTCGCCGCCGTCAAAGGCCTGCTTGGCTACGGCTTCCCTGGTTGTCGGAATGGTCCATTTTCCTTTGAAAGGATAAAAGTAACTGCCCGGGGCGCCATGGTCATCACCGCCGATATTCTCGTCAAAACCATGATGCCTCGGCATCGAAAACGGCTCGCCTCCGAGATGCCACTTCCCGACATGAAAGGTTTTATATCCCTCCTCGCGCAGGGCTTCCGCCAGGGTCACCTCTTCAAGCGGGAGTGAACGAAGAAACCGCCCTTCCTTCATCTTGTTGCGCGTCGCACTCCAACGCCCCGCCGGCAGCCACTGGGTCAGCATGAGCCTGGCCGGATACTTGCCCGTCAAGACAGCCGCGCGCGTCGGCGAACAAACCGCGCAGGCCGCATAGGCATCGGTGAAGCGAAGTCCGGATTCAGCCAACGCATCAATGTTAGGCGTCTGGTAATACTCACTCCCCTGGCAACCGAGGTCCATCCAGCCGAGGTCGTCGACGAGGAACAGGATCACGTTGGGACGCTCGGAACCCATCGCGGCCGAAAGGCTCAGCGCGGCCCAACACACCAGCAGGCCAGCCTTCTGATAGATTCCCTTCATCGGTTTCGATTTTGATCAAAGAAGTTAAGGACCGACTCTCTCCCGAATTTCAGCTGCTCCCGCACCTGCTCCTCGGCCGCACCGGAGTTTCGTTCTTCCAGCATCTGGTAGAGTCTCCGATGAGAGTTGAGGGTGTGTTCCACCGTCCCCTTGGAGAGCAGCCTGGGAGAGCCCCGGTGCGCGGCAAAACACTGCGAAAGCACGTTCACGTCTTTGGTGATCTTCGAAAGCATCCGGTTGCGCGAAGCCTGGATCATCACTTCGTGGAACCGCTCATTGAGCTCGAGCCATTGATCCAGATCCGCGTCAGTCGCTCCCCGTTTCCTCGCCATGATCTTGGCCCCGAGCGCTTCCCAGTCCACCAGGACAGACTCGAGCTCCGCCAGTTCGTGATCCGTCAGGAACCTCGCCGCCTGCGCCGCGGCATAGGGTTCAAAGAGTTCTCTCACATCGTAGATCTCCGAAATCTCCTGACGATCAAACGACCGCACAAAGGCCCCGGCTCCGGCAACCTGTTCGACGAGCCCTTCACTGGCGAGGCGGCTGATGGCCTCCCGAACCGGAATAAAACTCGTTCCCAACTGCTGAGCGAGAGCACGATTCACCAGCCGCTCACCCGGGGCCAGTTCACCGGAGAAAACCAGCTGTCGAATATGGTGATAAGCTTTTTCGCTGAGTGAGGTTGCCGACATAAAATGAAAAATGCTTGCGTGTTCGCTTATGTTATAACACGATCTAACACCCTGTAATATTTTTGTCATTCAATTTCTGATTCAACAGGGTCACGTCATTGAGCCAACCCTGTTCCATCACCACAAACACAAGCCATGAAGCTCACCGGACTCGTCGCCGCGACCTACACGCCCTTTCGCCCGGACGGATCGGTAAATACCGACCTCATACCCGAAATGGTTGACCACATGATCGAGCGCGGCGTCGACGGGTTCTATGTTTGCGGCAGCACCGGCGAAGGAGAATCCCTCTCCAATGTGGAACGAATGAGTGTCGCAAACGCTTACGTTTCCGCGACCGAAGGACGAGTTCCTGTCGTCATCCAGGTGGGGCACAATTCCGTCGCGCACGCCTGCGAACTGGCGCGTCACGCGGCTGCAATCAAAGCCGATGCGATCTCGACGCTACCGCCCACTTACTTCAAACCCCCAACCCTCGAGTTGCTGGTCGACTATATTTCCAAGGTGACTGATGCAGCACCAGATCTGCCCTACTACTACTATCACATTCCCCGCCTCAGCGGCGTCGCCTTCGATACCGTCGCCCTGCTCGAGGCGGCCAAAGATCGCGTCCCCAGTTTTGCCGGCATCAAGTTCAGCGACTTCTTCCTCGCGGAGATGATGGCCTGCCAGCAATTTGACGGTGGGCGCTATGATATTCTCTTCGGGTCCGATGAAATGATCCTTGGCGCCCTCGCAACGGGCGCTAAGGGCGCGGTTGGCAGTTGCTACGGTTTCGCCGCTCCCCTCTGGAGAGAAATCATCACCGCCTACGAAGCCCGCGACATGGAGCAGGCCCAGGCTTGGATGGCGAAAGCAGTTCGTCTCGTCAATCTGATCGCCTCCGAACCGGGACCGTTTCACGCCTGCGTGAAACAGGTCATCTGGCCACAGCTCGGATTCGAGACCGGGCCCTGCCGAATCCCCCAGCCTTCGATGACACCTTCGCAGGTGGATGAAGCACGCGCCCGATTGGAAGAGACCGGCTTTGCCGAGGAAATCATCACCGGGAACTTCCGCTTACCGTGAACGCCACCCGACTCACCGGGCTTCGCGATCTTTATCGCGACACGCTGCTCGACGATGTGCTGCCCTTCTGGCTTCAGCACGCGATCGATCCGGTGCACGGCGGCTACACCACTTCGCTCGACCGCGACGGCACTCTCATCGACACCGACAAGGGAATCTGGGTGCAGGGACGGTTCGCCTGGCTGCTGTCCCATCTCCATAATTCGGTGAGTCCCAATGAAGATTGGCTCACGGCAGCGAAGTCTGGCCTCGATTTCCTCGAGCAACACGGCACCGATCCGGCCGATGAGCTGATGTGGTTCCATGTCACCGCAGACGGCTCCCCCATTCGCAAACGCCGCTACCGTTTTTCGGAATCCTTCGCCTGCCTCGCCAACGCCTCCTACTTTGAGGCCACGGGCGAAGAGCGCCACGCCCATCGCGCGAAGCAACTCTTCGACACCTTTCTTGCCCATCATCGTGACCCGTCACTCTCGCCCTTTCCTCCCAAGTTCACCGGAACGAGGCCAAGCAAGTCCATCGGCAATCCCATGGTCCTGATAAACACCGCCCAGGTCTGCCGACGTGCCGGCATCGAAGGCGATTGGGACCGGGTCATCACCGATGCCATCAATGAAATCGTGAGCGACTTTGTGCATGACGATATCGAATGCGTCATGGAAACCGTCGCGACCGACGGTTCCCGCATCGACGATCATTTCGACGGGCGCACCCTCAATCCCGGTCATGCCATCGAAGCCGCCTGGTTCATTCTCGAAGAGGCCAGGAATCGAAACAACGATCCCGAACTGATCTCCCTCGGCTGCCGCATGATCGACTGGATGTGGCAACGAGGCTGGGATAACGAATACGGCGGGATGCTCTATTTCGTCGGCGTCGACGGCAAACCCGTGCAGGAATACTGGCACGACATGAAATTCTGGTGGCCACACAATGAGACCATCGTCGCCACGCTGATGGCCTCGCTGCTCACTGGAGAAGATCGCTATGCCTCCATGCATCATCAGGTGCATGACTGGAGCTTTTCCCACTTTCCTGACAGGGAGTTTGGAGAATGGTATGGATACCTCAGGCGTGATGGAGCCGTTTCCAGTCCAGTAAAAGGAAACCTCTGGAAAGGCCCTTTTCACTTGCCCCGCATGTTACTGAAATGCAATCAGTTGTGCGACAAGGCCCTTGATTGAAGCGGCCTACCACATTCGCGGGATCAGATTTTCTCAGAGCGTTGTGACAAAAAGACCGGGTCTTCCCTACGCTTTCAAAGGCGGATTCAATCCACCGTTTATCCCCGACATGAAAATTCTGGTTTCAATCGGTCTCCTGCTCATCTCGATACCCTGCCTCCGGGCCGAGGCCTCTCACCCCCGTTTCCACCTCATTACCCACGATAAAATGAGGTGGAATATCATCGGTTGCTTCGGTTTTCTATTCCCCGGGACAACAGGCATTGAGGCAATTGATCTCGCCTCTTAGAGCCATTGATCTATCCTCATAGTTTCACCCCTCCCCAGCCATGACCCCCGAGCTAAAACAACAGATTATCGATGGCGATCTCGACGCTTACGGCGAAGTGGTCCGCGAATACCAGGGAATGCTTCTCGGCTACGCCTTGAAACGCCTCGGTGACTGGAACCAGGCAGAAGAATTGGTCCAGCTCACTTTCATCCGTGCCTATCAGAGGCTGGCCGAGTTTAGACCGAAGGAGGAATTTGGAGTCTGGCTCTGCGTCACGTGTCGCTACATGATCCTGACAGAACTCGAAAAGAAGCGACGGGAAGCTCGCAACAAGGACAACTACCAATCGGCTCTGGAGGTCGAAATCGGGGACGCCCTCTGCGACGGAATCGAACTGGATGAAGAGGGCGATGACGTCGCCGCCCTTAAGTCCTGCCTCAACAAGCTGCAAACCGAAGCCGCCAGCGTGGTCCGTTTGCGATACTTCGAAAAACAGAGCTGCAAGGAAATTGCCGAGACCAAGGATCGCACCGTCACCTGGGTCACCTCTACCTTGAGCCGGGCCCGCCAGGCGCTGCGCAAATGCCTCGAGAACCAACTCGCCTCTTCCTGACTTCTCTGCTGTGACAAATCCTGCCGGTTCCCCTACAAACATGAAGCCGGTCACTCCGTGACCTCCGACCATGAACGACGAACGTTTCCAACTGCTGCTCGAAGCTTTTATCGAACGCTCTCTCAGCGAGAGTGAGGCGAAGGAACTGCTCGATGCCTTTGCCGCTGATGCAGAGTGGAAGCGGCGTTTTATTGAGGACCTCCGCGTCTCCAATCTCATCCATGGCTACGCAATTCACCAATTCAGCCGGATCGACCGCGACGTCACGGAGAGCATTGAACTCGGTCAGGACAGCCCGGACTTCAGCGAAGCCGTGCTCGCCGAGCTGAGCCCCAAGTCGAACGTCATTTCGTTTCCCACTCGACGAGTTGCCATCGCTGCAGCCGCTGCCGTAGCGATCCTGATCGGTATTGGTTCGCTCAACGTGATCCCCCCGATCTCCGGCCTTGCCACGCTCGCTCACGCCATTGATGCGGACTGGGCCGATGGCCAATATGAAGACGGTCAACGGATCGGTCGCGGTATTCTCCGTCTCGAGTCCGGTGTCGCCCGTCTCGATTTTGCCAAAGGCGTTCGCGTCACCCTGGAGGGCCCGGCCGAGTATGAATTAATTGGCCCCGGCGAAACCCGCCTCCATTCCGGTTCGCTCACCGCGCACGTGCCACCCGAAGGCATCGGCTTCCAAGTTCACACCGAGAAAGTCGAGGTCACCGACCTCGGCACCACCTTTGGCGTATCGGTCGGCAAAGATGGTGAAACCGATGTCGACGTTTTCGAAGGCGAAGTCGAAGTGAAGTCCGTCGCCAGCCGCGAAGAGAAAATCATTCACGAAGGCCGTTCGCTCTCGATGCGCGACAAAGCTGATCCGCTCACCCTGAAGCGGCTCGAACCGCGCGACTTCAAACCCGGATGGAAAGAACTATTCGGCGTCATGAACACGGGCGGTCGCATCCGCTTCATCAACGCTCAGCTGGTCAAAGATCCTACCCTCGTGGTCGACGAGGAGAACATCATCGTGTTCCCCGAGCGATTTGATCTCGCACCCGATAAGGTCGTCGAAGTCACCCTGGTCAAGCCGGGCACCTACACACACCAGAAGCACCTCAACTCCTCCAAGCGCCTCTTTCTGAAGAGGGACAGGAAGGTCAACACCTACCTCATCCAATACAACCCACCCCACGTTGAAGGCATTCCCAACTCCGAACAGATCGCTTTCGAAGGCCACGTCACCTTTGATCGCCCCATTCTCGGAATCATCACCAAACCAGAGCAACTCAAGGCCACCGACTACGACCTCGGAAAGCCGCGTTTTAACTATCCCGATCACGGCCGCCGCGGCCTCGAGCACGGCGACACCATCACCCTGAGCGAAGACCGTCACACCCTCAGCATCAACTGGCTCGTGATGCAGGCCATCCCGAGGAGTCACGACCAAATCCGTGTCATCGTCGACGCCGAGCCTGAATCCTGACTTTCCAACCCATACCTCATGAAACTCCCACTCATCCTCACTGCCATCGTGGCACTCACCTCCGTCGCTTCCGCCGACGTCCGACTTCCCAACTTCTTCTCCAACCACATGGTCCTCCAGCAACAGATCAGCAATACGATCTGGGGCTGGGCTGAACCGGGCGAAAAAATCACCGTCACTGCCAGTTGGGGGGCTGAAGAAAACACCACCACCAACGACAAAGGCCAGTGGCGAGTTTACCTGGAAACTCCGGAGCACGGCACCGGACACAGTCTTACGATCAAGGGAAACAATACCATCGAACTCAACGACGTAGCGGTCGGCGAAGTCTGGCTCTGCGCCGGCCAGTCCAACATGGGCTGGTCTGTCGGCAACAGCTTTGAAGCCGAAGGCGAAGCGAATGTCGATCTGCCTGACTTCCGCATCTTCAAATCCAGCCGAGAACACTGGCACGAACCGCTCGAGCAGTCCCGCGACCGACTCAGCACCTGGAAAACCTGCACGCCCGAGTCCGCTCTCGAAACCTCAGCCGTTTCCTACTACTTCGGTAAGAAGCTTCATGAAGAACTCGGCGTGCCCGTTGGCATCATTCAGCAGGCTTTTGCCGGCACCCCCATCGAAGGCTGGATGCCCTGGGAAATTCAAAAGGACGACCCCCGGGCCGTCGCTCACATGGAGGGCTATAAAGAAAACGCCGAACGCATGATTTCCCGCGGCGACACTGAAGCAAAAGGTCTCGCCGTATTTGAAGAGGAACTCGCTGCCTACAACGCACTGATCGATTCCGGTGAGACAATGAAGAACAGTGTCAGGCAACTGTCACCTCCCATCATCACCAAGCCGGCCACCTTGGGTCACCAGTATCCCGGCCACCAGTTCAACGCGATGATCTACCCCGTTCGCCCCTACGGCATTCGCGGCATGATCTGGTATCAGGGGGAACGCAACGCCAAGAACGCGCCGCAGGCGGAGCACTACCGCAACCAACTCGCCACCCTGATCGGTTACTACCGGAAGTCCTGGCACGAACTCTCCAATGGCGCGGTCTCTGACAACTTTCCTTTCCAGTTCACTCAACTGCCCAGTTGGAATCCTGAGCAAACCGAACCGGTCGAAGGCATCGAAGCTTCCTGGGCGGTCAGCCGGGAGGCGATGCGCCTCGCGACTCAGGACATTCCCAATACCGGCATGGCGGTTACCATCGACACAGGCAACCCCATTGATCTCCATCCCAAGAACAAGAAACCGATCGGCATTCGCCACGCCTATCACGCCCTCGCCCACACCTACAGCATGGACATCGTCGGCGACGGGCCTCAATACACCGGGCACACCGTTCACGAGCAGAGCCTCGTCCTGAGCTTCGACTCCGTTGGCAGCGGACTCATGACCGCGAAGGAAGGGCCCATCAACAGCTTTGCCATCGCCGGTGAGGATCAGGTCTGGCACTGGGCCAACGCGCGATTCGAGGGAGACACCATCGTGGTTTCCTCTCCCCAAGTTGAAAACCCCGTCGCGGTTCGCTACGCCTGGGCCATGAACCCATCACAGCGCAACCTCATCTACAACCAGGAAGGCCTTCCCGCGTCACCCTTCCGGACCGACGACTGGCCGCTCTATGAGCCCGATGCCGAGCTGGTCGAAGTCAACAAGCCCGCCAAGCCGGAGGGCCATGTTTCACAGGACTGGGAACGCCCTGCGATGACGCAGTAAATTTGCCACCGCAACAACCTAGGACGCCGCTCGCCCCCGGCCTCGCCGGAAGGGGTGAGCGGCGTTTGTATATTTGATGGAGACCCGATGCCTCCTCTTTTTGTCACTCTTTCCGGGCCCTGGCGAGTTTCGCATTGGGCTTTCTCGATAACCACGGTGGCGTCGTCTCGCTGCGATCCATCCCGATACCGAGGGCCATACTTCTTCGCGAGAACACGGTTAACATTCTCTTCCCCGGGACTTGCAGGAGCGAGAAAACTGATAATTCAATGAAACCCCGATGGCCGCGTGGTGTTCGATTCAACAGAGCGAATCGAACCCAACCCATCGCCACGATGTCATTGCGAAAACTCCTCCTGCTTTCCTTGATCACTCCTGCGCTGCCCCTCCTGGCACAGGAAAATCTCCCCCAGGAACAACTCGAGTTCTTCGAGGAACACATTCGCCCGGCGCTGGCAGACTACTGCTATGAGTGCCACTCCGAAGAGGCAGGTAAAACCCGCGGTGGTCTTCTCCTCGACACCTACGAGGGCATCCGCCAGGGCGGCGACAGCGGCGACACACTCGGGCTTGATGATCTCAGTGACAGCCTCTTCATGCTCGCCATTACCTGGGACTACGAAGACTACGAGATGCCGCCCAAGCAGAAGATGCCACAGGACGTCATCGACAAGTTCCAGGAGTGGCTCGAAATGGGCGCCCCTGACCCTCGCATGCGCGAAAAGCACTACGTCGAGTCGGCTGTCGATATCGAAGAAGGTAGAAAACACTGGGCGTTCCAGAAACCTATCCGTCCGCAGGGACAGAATATCGACAGCTTTGTCGAGTCTCAGCTGAAAGAAGCGAAGCTCATCCCGAACCCAGCTGCCGATTCTCTCACCCTGCTGAGACGTCTTAACTTCGATCTCGTCGGACTGCCTCCCACTCCCGGGGAAGCTCGCGTCTTCCACGCCGCCTACCAACAGGATCCCAAGGCCGCCATCGCCACCAAGGTCGACCAGCTGCTCGCCCGTCCTCAATTCGGTGAACGCTGGGGGCGACACTGGCTCGATGTGGCGCGATACGCTGAATCTTCCGGCGAACCGAATTTCACCTTTCCCCATGCCTGGCGCTATCGGGACTACGTGATCGACTCGTTCAACAAGGACAAGCCCTACAATCAATTCATCAAGGAACAGGTCGCCGGCGACCTCCTGCCACACCAAAGCGAAACTCAACACCAGGAGCAACTCGTTGCCACCGGATTTCTCGCTGTCGGCAACAAGGGTCTCAACGATCGCAATCCACGCACCTTCATGATGGATCTCGTCGACGAACAGATCGACACCGTGACCAAGTCGGTGTTGGGAGTTACCGCCGCGTGCGCCCGCTGCCACGATCACAAGTTTGATCCGATCCCCACCACCGACTACTACGCGCTCGCCGGCATCTTCATGAGCACTGAAACGCTCTACGGCACCATTCCCGGCCTGCAGAACCATCGCCCCGCTGAACTCATGGTCCTGCCCCGTAACGGTGGCGCCCAACTCGGGCCAAGCTACTCCGCTGAGGAGATCGAAAACATGAAGAAGATCGTCGCTGATACCGAGCAGCAGATGCTCGACATCCGCACCAACGCCCGCAAGGGCGGGGAGCGCCCTGAGCAGCGCCAGATGGTTCAGCTGAGAAATCGCATTTCACTGACCCAGGGCAAGCTCGATTCCCTAGATGAAGACGGGAACACTCGCAACTATGCCATGGGCGTTCGCGAAGCTGCCGAAATTGCCAACGCCCACGTTCTCGTCCGTGGTGATGTTGAGAAACCGGCCCAGGAAATCGAGCGTGGTTTTCTCCAGGTTCTTTCCAATGGTGAACCCGTTTCCATCGGCAGCGGATCCAGCGGTCGCCTCGAGCTGGCAGATTGGCTCACCTCGACCGACAATCCGCTCACGGCTCGGGTCATGGTCAACCGGATCTGGATGCACCTGCTCGGCGAACCCATCGTCGCCTCACTCAACAACTGGGGTCTCACCGGACAGGAGCCGACTCATCCGGCCTTGCTCGATTACCTCGCCATCCGCTTCATGGAAAACGACTGGTCTACCAAGGACATCATTCGGGAAATTGTCCTCAGTGACACCTACCAGCGCGCGTCCACCTACCACGAGGCCAACTACGCCGCAGATCCCGGCAACTCCTATCTCTGGCGGGCCAATTCAAGACAACTCGATGCGGAATCCCTTCGTGATTCCATGCTCGCCGTCGCCGGCCAGCTCGACACCGACCGTCCTGTCGCTTCCCCGGTTTCCGAAGTTGGTGACGCCCGGGTCGGACGCCAGATCGATGCGCTCTCGTTCTACAACATGAATTACCGCTCCGTTTACCTGCCGGTGATTCGCAACGCTGTCGCAGAGCCGCTTGCCTTGTTCGATTTCGTCAATCCGGCCGAGAGTGTCCCCCGGCGCACTGAGACCAATGTCTCTTCGCAGGCCCTGTTCCTGATGAACAACCACTTCGTAACAGACGCGGCCCGCAACATGGCGAAGTATCTCACCGAGCGCTTCAGCAACCCGGAGGAGCGCATCAGCTCAGCCTTCCTCCTCGCCTACGGACGCACTCCGGCACCTGAAGACCTTGCCGTGACCAAAGCCTTCTTTGCCAACTACGACTTTGAACCGGAAGTAGAAGCCGCCTCCACCGGACGCGCTTCTCAGCGACGCGGCCCCGGAGCCCCGGGAGCTTCCGGAGGCGAAGCCGGAATGGAAAGCCGTGGGCCGATGACTGCCTCAGGCGGCAAAGGAAAAGGTAAGGGTAAAGGCAAAGGTAAGGGCCGCGGCGTCGATGCTCCCTCCACTGCCAACTACGAACCCGTCAAACCATTGCCTAAGGAGCAGGAAGCTCTCGCCATGTTCTGCCAGGCGCTCATCTCCAGTGCCGAGTTCCGGATCCTCAATTGACCTGACCCTCTTTGCTCTCTGACCAAATTGACTTCGTTTTACTCCGTCTTTCTCCATTTCATTCCGAACCTGTTGAATCATGAATCATCTCCCCACCCGCCGCGACGCCATCCGCACCGTATCCACCGGCTTCGGTGGTCTGGCTTTTGCATCCCTCGCTGCGCAACTGGCCAGGGCCGAGTCCTCGACGAACCCGCTCGCCCCGAAGTCCCCTCATTTTGAAGCTCGTGCCAAGAACGTCATTTTCATGAACATGGGAGGCGCCCCTTCCCATGTGGACACCTTTGACTACAAGCCCAAGCTACAGGCCGACGACGGAAAGCCGGGCAAGTTTGGCGGTAAAGGAGGGCGCGGCAGCAAGTTGTTAGGCTCCCCGTGGGAATTCAAACAGCACGGTCAGAGCGGTCTCTGGATTTCGGAACTCTTCCCCAATCTCGCTCAGGAAGCGGACGAGCTCTGCCTGCTTCGCGGCATGCACTGCGACGCTCCGAATCACAACGAGGCAACCACCCAGACTCACACCGGCAGCTTCCAGTTTGTCCGTCCCTCGATGGGAGCCTGGACTCTTTATGGACTTGGCACTGACAATACCGACCTGCCCGGTTTCGTCGTACTCAACGCCGGGAATGCCGTGAACAATTATGCCTCCGCTTTCCTCCCCGCTTACTACCAGGGCACCATCGTCGGACGGGAACAGGGCGGCCAGCTTTCCGGCGGCTCCTCCATGGACGAGAGCCCGGAGGTCGACAACATCAAGAACGTCTCACAAAGCCCTGAAGCTCAGCGCACCCAGCTCGATCTCATCCAGGCGCTCAACCGCAACAAGCTGAAGCGCGAGGGACACCAACCCCAGGTCGAAGGCATGATCCAGTCTTTCGAGCTCGCCTACCGCATGCAGTCCACCATGCCTGCCGTCGTCGATCTTTCCAGGGAATCGAACGCCATGAAGGAAGCCTACGGCATCGGCAACAGCCAAACCGACAGCTTCGGCCGGCAGTGCCTGCTCGCCCGCCGCATGGTCGAGAACGGAGTTCGCTACGTCGAGATATCCAGCGGCGGATGGGACCATCACAACAATCTCAAGGAAGAGATGGAAGATCACTGCGCCCAGATTGACCAGCCCATTGCTGCCCTCATCAATGATCTGCGTCAGCGCGATCTCCTTAAGGACACGCTCATCATCTGGGCCGGGGAATTTGGTCGCACGCCTCACGGCGAAGGCGGTGACGGACGTGATCACAACAACAAAGGTTACACGACCTGGATGGCCGGCGGCGGCGTCAAAGGCGGCTTCTCTTATGGCGGCACTGACGAGCACGGCTACGAAGCCGTCGAAGGTCGCATGCACATCCACGACTGGCATGCCACCATCCTCCACCTCCTTGGCCTCGATCATGAGAAGCTCACCTACCGCTACGCCGGACGTGACTTCCGACTGACTGATGTCGGCGGCAGCGTTGCCAAGGATATCCTGGCTTAAGGAATTAAACACGAATGAAAAGAATGGAACGCAACCGGAGCGCAGCGCAGTTAGCCGGAGGCAAATGAACACAAGTCACTGACGCGCCCTTCAACCATTCGTGACAATTCGTGTTCCATTTGTGGATATTCGTGACCAAAAATCCCCTCGAAGTATGAAACTCACTCTGTCTCCCCTTCACATTGTCGCCCTTTCTCTGCTCTTCTCGCTGACCCCGTCCGAATCCACCGGTCAAGGTAAAGGCAAGGGAGGAAAAGGAGGGAAAAGCCGGGGCGACGCTGAGAAGACTGCGCTGGCAGAACCATTTATCGGCCTTACCACCGATGGAAACGTCGTCCCTGACTTGTTCTCCATCGAAGCGACCGGTGTTTCTACGGAACCGGTCAAGACAGCTGCCGAAGCTTTCATCTCCAGCCTGACCGACAAACAGAAGAAGAAGACTCTCTTCCCGGTCGATGACAAAGAATGGCAAAAGTGGGCCAACCAGCATCACTACGTTCGTCAGGGTGTCAGCTTTGAAGAAATGAATGATGATCAGCGCGAACTTGCCTTTGCCCTGATGAAATCAGGTCTCAGCGCACGCGGCTTCCAGAACGCTCGTGACATCATGAAGCTGAATGAAACTCTCGCTGAGCTCAAAAACACCTGGGACGGTTATGGTGAGTGGCTCTATCACATCACAATTATGGGAGAGCCCTCCCTCACCGAGCCGTGGGGCTGGCAATTCGACGGCCATCACGCCGTCATCAACTACTTCATCCTCGGCGACCAGGTCGTGATGTCCCCCGTCTTCATCGGCTCCGAACCGGTCCGCGCCACATCCGGCAAGCACAAGGGCACGGTCATCATGCAGGAGGAACAGGATCGCGGCCTCGCCTTCATGAACTCCCTCTCCGAAGAAGAGCAATCAGCGGCACTGATCTCGGCAAACAAGGACGGAACCAACGCGGTCGCAGAAGCATTCAAGGACAACCTCATCACCGACTACGTCGGAATCAAAGCCGATCAATTCGACAAGAAAACCAAGGCCCGCCTCCTCGATCTCATCGCGGTCTGGATCAATCATCAGAAGGAGGGACACGCCCGGATTCGCCTCGCCGAAGTCACTGAACATCTCGACGAGACCCGGTTTGCCTGGATCGGCGACACCAGGGATGACAGCGTTTTCTACTACCGGATTCAAAGTCCGGTCATCTTTATCGAGTTCGATCACCAGCGCCCCATCGGCCTGGAAAGAACCGGTGTTCCCACCCGCGATCATATTCACGCGGTCATTCGCACGCCGAACGGCAACGATTACGGCAAAAGCCTGCTGAAGCAGCACTACGAGACGCACCACCACTAGGCCGTCAATACAACTCGGATAGCAATAGTGCCAGGTTAGAGAGAAATTAGGTTAATCACCTATAGAGAATCTCTACTCTCGATTGGCACACGTGATAGTCTGTTTCAGCCACCGAGAAAACTGAAGCCGTCATCCAACCTATGCCTTCTTTATCTCATCAACAATGGGAGCGATTAAACTCCCTGATATTCGAATTACACTCTGCCAAGTCGGAAGATGACCTGATTCAACTAACGACTGAGGTTATGCCCTCCACGATTGGCAACTGCTACATCTGCTGGAACGAATACAACGAACGGGTCCAGGTGAACCGGGTGGTAACAAGCAAGAGTCACAGTGAGTCCCTGAAGCCATTCATCCCTGTAATCAATGCAGCGATGTCATCGCATCCAACAATCGAAGGTCTCGGTATTCTCAGCGGCGAGGAGCCGGAGCCCGGGGTCTACGACATCGCCGACTTCGTGAGCCAGGAGACCTGGAACGAACGAGCCATGTACCGCGAGGCCTATCGCCACATCGAAGCTGACCACCAGCTCCTGACTCAACTCTCATTCAACCCGGGTCACGGAGCCTGCCTAACCATCAACAGCAGCGAACCGTTTACGAAGGAGCAGCGTCAAATGGTCGAAATCATTTGTCCCCATATGACGTTGGCTTACCAGAAACATGCCGTCCCGGAGGACTTCAGGGCAGAAATGCTGCGACTCTCCCCTCGCCTCCAGTCGGTCACTCGACTTCTGATTCAAGGTCAGACGCGGAAAGCGATTGCAGCAAAGATTGAACTGTCAGTTCACACCGTGAACGACTACATCAAGGATATCTATGACCGTTTTAAGGTCCACTCTCAGAGCGAACTGATTTGCCTGCTTCGCGCGGACTGACCCAATCAGCCAACGAGCCTTCGGGCGAATCATCACTCACTGATTTCCTGCTCCTCCCCAGCCTCCCAGATCCGATAGCGGATCTCGATACTTTCGGGAGCGTAGATGACCACCGGAAGCCGGCTGTTGTAACGGATCATGATTGATTTTCCGGCAACGAACTTCTCCACTTTCGGCGTTCCGGGCGGAACCCCAATAAGAGTGCTCATAGCGACATCTTTTCCAGTGACCTCGTAAAAGGTATACCCCCATCCCTTGAGCGGGCGGGACTCCAGCGAAACTCCGAGGCGCATCTGGTTCACCCCGTCCGTCTCCATCACCTTGCCTGGAATCAGTTCAAGCTGGAAGTCGACTTCTTCCTCACGAGTCTTTTCAGGAAGGACAATCACATGACGAACCTGTCCCTCCTCGGCTTCAGGGAACGCCTTAAGTTCCGGATGCTCAGGACCCGCATTGGCAGCCATAGAGAAACACGCAATCAGCGAAAGGAGGATACAAGTTTTCATAGTCCAATTTACTACCATCCCTGCCAATCCCCCAACGAGGAAGTTGTCAAAAAACTGTCAGGCTTAAGAAAACAGAAATGCTGAAACGACGAGATTCTGAAAGCTCTAGACTTCCAGTCGATTCTCACCACCGTTCTCGTCCATGTGGATCGTGACCGGCCAACCGGGGTGCTGGTTGTCAGGATTGCCATCGGTGGCATCGACGAGAAACTTGAAGCTCTCGCAGAGGTAAGTCTTCTCGTCCGTGTCCACGGTGATGAGACCGAACCCACTCGCTTTCTGGTGGGCGAGGTCGTAGCGATGTTTCTCGGTTCCCACCTCGGGATTGCCGACGGCGTAGACGTAAACCTTGTTGCCGAATCCATCGAGATACTCACCGGTGTGTTCGCGACCATGGGAAGGACGGTTCTGGTGGCTCATGCCTTCGATTTCGTCGGGACGCCACCAGCGAGGGTAACCCGCTGCAATTGCCGGGGTGCAGAAAGACCAGTTCGCGTCGCGCTGTTGGGCCGAGCCATACTGCGTCATCGTGGTGAGGTGCTGGTCACCGTTGATATGAAGGGCTTTCGACTTGCGGATGATGTCCACGGCCCGGTTGCGCGCCGTCTGCGGCCAGCCACCTGAATCGAGGTCGGCTTTGATGTAGCCGTCGTACTTACCGTGGTGAGTCGCGGCGTTCACAAAGAGCGTCTGGCTCAACAGCACTTTCATGCTGTGACCGCGCCAGTCGTCGCCCCATTCTTCGAGGAATCTCTCCTGGCGCTCTCCGAGCAACTCGAGGCCGGGCACGTCGAGAGCTGCAGTGTCCCAAGTCGAATCATAGACGTGGTCAGCACGACCGGTGCCGGTGTCAACACGCTCCGGTCCACTCTTCCACATCCGGTCTCCCAGGATGGCAAAGCTGACACCTCCGTAGACCATGTCGCCGTAGTAAACGCTGATGTCCTGCTTCATCGGCGTGTCATCGTAGAGGTCAGGGTGATGACTCGCGTGCGTGGTGTGGACCACATTGACCATGCCGGGAGGCTGTCGGTAGCCTGCCTTGGAGACTCCGGGAGTCTCGGTATCGAAGGCAGCGCCGCCATCACCCCAGATGTTGCCGTGAAAGACGTCGTGGTCATCCGTCACGCAAATCGTCGGAGCGTTGCGCATGGCGTCACCAAAGGCCCAGCCATGCATGTAGAACTTACGCAGGTAGTTGAGAATGGCAGGACCCTCCTGATCACGAATGATACCGAAGCCACCGTGGTTCTCATAAAGCTGATCGCCTGAGAAAAAGAGCAGATCGGGATCGAGCTTCACCAGATTGTTGGCCACTGGCTCGTAAGGGAACGCGTAGTCTTTCTGGCAGGTCAGGCCACCGATGCGGACAGGACGCCCGACCGGGTTCTGGCGAATCTTTCCGGTCCACTCGGCCGGTACTTCGCTGCCGTCCTTGAGCTGCTCGCGGTAAACGAGACGGAACGGCGTATCCTCCTTCTCGTTCCAGTTCGGAATGCGCCAGGTAGAAACCCACGCGGCCGGATCGAGCGTCTCGCTGCCGAGGGATTCCCACTGGCCATTGCGCTGCACTTCGAGATCCACCTCGCGGTTGTCTTTTTCACCCACGGGCCCGAGTAGGGCCGAAATCTTCATGACAAAGCCCTCATCGCTGCGGGAGTCACTCAAGGTATACATGGACCAGAGAATCGGACCGAAGCTCTGCTCTGGCTTCACGGTGAAAGCGTCGCCGCCCACCTGCCAATCGGTGAAACGGTGGCCGAGCACGCCTTCGGTGCGGCCCTTGGCTCCGGCGTATTGGCTGACCAGCGCGATGTTTCCAATGAGACTGTCGGCCCCGGCCTTCGCCGTCACCTTGCCGAGTTCCTCGGCACCATCCCAGGACTTGGCCGTGAGCGTGAGTTCCACCTGATCGCCGGAAGCCGCACCTTCGAGTTCGAGGATGACCACATCGCCATCAAGCGCCCCCGTGAGTTTGGCCTTCTTCTTGCCGATGAACAACTCCTGGCCAACGAGACCGGCGTTGACTCCGCCGCCCGCAAAGACGTTGCTCTTCACCTCGTTGATGTCGCTCTTCACGCCGAGGCGGAAACCGGCGCCACCGTCTTTCTTAGCGGTGCGGCTGCGCCCGACTTTGACCGACATGGCGAACCCTTTACCCGGCTCCGCGATCTGGTGAGTCAGCGTATGAATGCTGCGATTGGCCGAATCCGTGGTGCACTCGGCCCAGCCGTCCTTGATGGTCCAGTCTTCCATGGGGTTGGCCCAGAAATCGCCGCCCAGAAAAATGCGATCGTGCGTTTTGTCCCAGCGGTCGAGGCGCGTCAACTTCGCCTTCTTGCCTTGAGCCACTGCGGGGCGCTTGCCAAAGAGGCCGAGCAAGGCGGCCACGGAGAAAAACTTCAAACTGAGTCGTCGGGAGATCCGTTCAATCATGCTCCCATGAAACCGGTGGATCACACCGGTGTAAACTGCCATCTCATGGCGCAAACGAAGGTAAGAATGATGTAACCTGATGTGCCACCTCACACCAGCGGCCGCGCTGGAGCGCAGCCCTCCACGCCTTCGGCGCTCGCCTGCCTCTACCCCAGCGTCGCCGCCGCATACTCGCGGATCCGCTCGATCATGCCCATGAGCCCGTTGCGCCGGGTCGGGCTGAGGTGGGACTCGAGGTCCAGTTTCTTCATCTCGGCCGGCCCATCGATGGTGAGGATTTCCTCAGCGGTGTGGCCGGAATAGAGCGCCAGCGCGGTCGCAATAATCCCGCTGACGAGCACGGAATCGCTCTTGCCGCGAAAATTGAGCACGCCGGGCTTCGCTTCATCTTCAAAGGGCACAATCCAAACCGAAGACTGGCAGCCCCAGACGCGGTAGTCGTCAGTTTCCTCATCGTCGTGGATGAGCGGCAAGCGCTTGCTCAAATCGATGAGAAACTGAAATTTCGCATCCAGATCGGGCAGATAGCCCATCGTTTCGGCGATCTCCTCGAAGTCCGGTAATTCCTGTGTCTGCGTGCTCATGCTTGGCCACTCCGACAGACAATACGTTGCCCAATCGGAGGGGGGCTATTCTAGCGCAGGTTTGGTCGTATTCAAATTCCCCCCTGAATCTTCCGAATTTCGCTCTCGCCCCGGTCTTCGAACACCTCTGTACTGAGTGGATCGTTCTTCCACGAGCTGATTCACTTCCTCGCTGGCTTCGACCAGTTCCCTTAGTTTTGCTTTCACCTCGGGATCCTGACTCATAGAAATGAAAATGTTGAGGGCATTGATATACGACTCACTCGAAGAAATAACCCAGCCACAAACCCGCGGAAATAGAGAGGGAATCTCCTTCTTCACATCCCTCTCGAAATTCGCCAGGGCCACCATTGAATCGGTCCTTGCTCCGATCAACATGATCGGAATCGACGATCTGGATTTCTCGTCCTTCTTCCCCTCCCGTAGAACCATCAAATTCAATTCTGTTTCGATCCCCTCGAGCCGCCGAACTGCGACCATCAAATCGCTGGGAAGCGCAGCGTCTTCAGGAGCCTTGTCAGATTGTAACACCTTGAGATCCAGGACCAGCTCATCGTAGAGAAGCTGCAACTCTTTCAACTTGGCCTCCAGTGCCTGAGTCTGTGCGACCTCTATCACTATTTTATTGTATGGGATGCAGCGCTGAATAGAACGTCTCATCCGTTCGCAGGTGGCATTCAAATTCGACGAGGGCTTTCCCCTCATATTTGCCGCATGCATGAGAACGCCCTTCAATGCTACCTCCATGTGACTGAGTTCAGAAACAATTGCGGCGGTGATTTGCGCATCTGCATTCCTGCGCTGATAGATCTGGTAGAGGTCCGTCTTAATCTCGCCCATCGATTTGCTCGCTTCCAACAGGTCGCTCACGGACTCAGCTGAACCGATCATCGGAAGACAAAGCGTGACCCATGCACAAAACAGTCGTTTCATGGAGCCCATTGCACGCTCTAACAGCTCAATATGCAAGCCGGATATCCACCGGTCTCGTAGCAGGAGTCACTATGGACGAACTGATTCAGCCGCGTTGAGAAGAGAAAATGAAATCAGCTATTCAGCCGATGAGCTGCCGTGCGTCATCTTCCTCAGCACCATCCGGGCGTAAACAATGGTGACCACGGTCATGGCGACGTTGATCGCCACCATGCTGTACCAAAAGCCGTTCAAGTCGACCTCCATGACTTTGACGGCGAGGTAAAAGATCCCGATCGGCAATATGATCTTGCGGATCACCGCCTCAAAAAACCCATAGATGGGCCTTTTGATCGCCTGGAGGAATCCGATGAAGATGAATCCCATCACATAGGCCCACTGGATAAACGCCATGATCCTCGTGTAATTCGCCCCTACGGCGATCACTTCCTCATCACTGGTAAACACGCGCACCAGCGGCGTAGCGAACACATAGATCAGCACGGACGAGCTCAGAATCAGGATCAGGCCGTATTTGACGCACAACTTCATGCATTCGCTGACTCGGTCCATTCGTCCCGCTCCATTGTTCTGCCCAACAATGGAAACGATCGCGGTTCCCAGTCCAATCGCGGGGAGAAGCGCGATCTGCTCGATTCGGGTGCCGACGCCGAACGCCGCCACCGACACTTCGCCATAGAATTTCAGGAAATAGGTCGTGACGAAAAACCCGAGCGCAATCGACATCATGTTGAAGCTCGTCGGGATCCCCTGCCTTAAGATCTCGCCGTAGATCTTCGGTTTGGGCCGCTGCTTGAAGAGCGCACCGAGATCGACATAGCCGCGCCTCACCACCACGGAGAAAAGAAAGCTTCCTCCTAAGGCCTGAATCAACACGGTGGCCCAGGCGATCCCCGGCACCCCCATCGCCGGCAGGCCAAAACCGCCGTAGAGAAACCAGGGGTCGAGAATCAGGTTGAGCAGGAAACCGGCGATCAACACCTTCCCGAACGTCTTGCTGTCCCCATGCGCGAGCAGGATGGCATTGCTCATGCTGCTGATCAGGAAAAAGACCGCTCCGATGAACAAGGGCGACACGTACCCGAGGGCCAGGTCAAAATATTCTCCCTCGGCTCCCAGGATTCGAAACAAAGAAGGCGCCACACTGAGTCCAATCGCCGTCAAAGACAGCGCACAGATCAGCCCCAGCGAATAGACCTGGCGCGAGAGTCGCTTTTCTTTTTCAACATCCTTCGCTCCGATCGCATTGGCGATGAGGGCGGATGAGCCCCGGGCAATGCCCTCGGAAATGGCAATGATGATAAAGAAAACCGGAAACGAAAGCGCCAGCGCCGCCAACGCCGAAGTCGAAACCCGCCCCGCATAAAACGAGTCGACCACATTGTACATCGTGTTGAAGAGAAACCCGATGCTCATCGGCAATGCGATGTTGCGAATATGCTTCGGGATCGACCCCTCGGTGAGCGATTGGGATTTCAAAACGTTGGTTGGTTGTGGCGATTCACGAGTCGGCAAACGATACGGCTCACGCCGCAACACGGGTGGAGATTGAATCCTTCGTCGTGAGCCCTGCCCCTCTTCAGTCTCCACCTGAGCAACGAAGCTTACGCCCTTTTCACTCCAATTCCACGATCCCCCGCTGCACCGCAGACGTGGCGGCCTGGGTGCGGTCACTCACTCCGAGCTTGGCAAAGACATTGGCCAGGTGATATTTCACGGTCGATGAAGAAACCTCGAGCTGGACTTCGATCTCCTTGTTGCTCAGCCCCTTTACCAGCAATCTCAGCACTTCGAACTCTCGCGAGGTCAGAGGTTCACGAGCCAGTCGCTGGGCGAGAACTTCTTCGAGTCCATCAGAGAAAAAAGGCTCACCTCGAGCCACTTCGCGAACGGCGGCAATCATCTCATTGATCTCAGCGGCTTTGGAAACGTAACCAATCGCTCCGGCCGCGACAGCCCGCCACAGGCTTTCCTCCGTCTCGAAGATAGAGAGCATGACGATACGGGCTTCGGGAAATTCCTTCCGAATCGCGGCAATCACCTCATCCCCCTTTTGATCGGGCAACTGGTAATCCATCGTCACCACATCAGGCCGATGTTCCCGATACAGTTCGAGCGCCTTCTTTCCGTTCTCGGCCTCCCCGACCAATTCGAGATCATGGTGCTGCTCAATGGCCTCCGTCAACGCGAGACGGACCATGGCGTGATCGTCGACCACGAGGATTCGAACGGAAGAATGAGAAGTCATGACAAGCGATCAGCAAGGGCAGCAGGCGAGGTCCAGGGCAAAACCACCCGGATGGTCGTCCCGACATCGTTGTGGCTGTCGATGGAGATCGACGCGTGAATCTTGTTGGCGCGTTCCCGCATGCCAGTCAATCCAAAATGTCCTGCGGGAGGGCGTTGCTCCGCATCAAAACCGCGACCGTTGTCGGACACGGTCAGGGTAAGTCCCTCGTCGTCATAACACAGACCAACGTCAATGCGTTCGGCCTCGGAGTGCTCGACCGCATTCGCCACCGCCTCCCGCCCCATGCGAAGGAGATGCTGCTCGGTAGTTGCTTGGAGGACTTTTGGCGCCCCTGTCAGTTCATAGGCAAACTCGACTCCACCCAGCCTCGCAACTTCCCCCAGCGATTCGCGCATCGCATCGGGCAAATCCCGCTCGTGTAGATGAGGATCGCGCAAGTCCGCAATCGATGCGCGGGTTTCCTCGCGACAGTGCTTCAACATATCGCGAGCCAATGCCAGTCGCTTGCCTGCCACCGCATCCTCCTCACTGATAGCGGAAGACAGGTTACCCAACTGCATGGAAATGCCGGTCAGTTCCTGCTCCACCGTATCGTGCAGATCACGAGCAATTCGTTGGCGCTCATCCTTCACGATTCCCTGTTCCGCCTGCTCCACGATGACCTTTGCCTGGGCCTCAACCCGCTTTCGCAGAATCCAGTTCCAGAGAACCACTCCCAGCAAAGCCGCCACAACACATCCCAGGGCGACCAGCAATCGCTCCACCGTCCACCAGGGAGCCTTCTTCAGGACTTCGATATCGGAATCGCTTGCCAGGATCAGCCGAAACCCATCGGCCCTGTGGCCCGATTGAATCAATTGGGAACTGGTGGCTTCGCAGACCCCGGTCAGCCGCAGTTGATCTCCTGCATCCAACTCCCTGGCATAGAGATTCGGTCCCGGTAAAGACGCCACGAAGACCTGATCACCGACCTGACACTGCAACCTTGTCTCGTCCAGCATGTCCTTCACGGAAAGGAGTTCCGCCTCGACCAGAACCCGCTCCCCGTGCAACTCGACTCGAATCCCTTCACCGGGATCAAACGGGACGGGATCGGGCACTTCGCCCACGCCGAGTTTTTCAATACGATACGCCCTGAACTCGGGGCGAAAACGAGCCACCGTGGCATAACCTTCCACGCTCACTTCGTCACCGACCTGGCAATCGAAATTCTCTCCAGCCCAGACGAAGGCACTGCCCGAGTCATCCCGCAAATAAAAGCCATCGGGCCGACTCTGGGTGATCACCCCTTCAATGCGGACTTCCGATCGAAATCCGTGATTTCCGGTGAGCAATTTACCAATTTTCCGGGTCCGTGCCACCTCCTGAGTGGGCTTATCGATGATCGGAACGATAAAATCGATCGAAGGCACAAACAAATGCCGCCCCGTCATCTGGCCTTGGCTATTTTTCTCGGTTGCTAAGACAGCCTGCACCGTCACTCGACGCTGCATGATCTCTTCCACTTCAGCTTCGATATTCGCCGGCCCGGCCACTCTCGCGTTGATGACGTGACCATCCACTTGCAAGACAAGCTCCGCTCCCCAGGTTCTCAGAGAGGGCGACCGGCCAACCACCACCGCTTCGATCATCACCCATTCGGAATCATAGCGGGCAGCGAACCAATCCTTCGAGGGAAGCACTCTCGGTTCCGGCATCGTTCCTGGCCCCAGGTATTCGACCTCCGCCTCCACCACATTCGGGTAAAACGATTCTTCCACATTGGTCCTCCCCGCGATTCGCACCCGGGCCCCCGGCGTCAGCTTTTCCCGTCCCGGAAACGGGCCACCTTTCGATACCACAGAGCATCCTGCCGTTCCGTCGTAAACGACCATGCCTTCCTCGGATTTCCTGTTGTTCGGGTTGCGAGCAAAAAAGAGCACCGTGCCCTCAACTTCCACCGGAAGTCCTTGATCGGCCGCTTCTCGGGGGAGCCCTCGAACCTCAGCGAACGAGGTCAGCGGTGTCTGATCCGCCCACAAAGGAGACGAACCCAGGCCCGAAAGCGCGATAACGAGGCAGCGCAGCATAGGGAGGTCTTACCACAGGCCCCGCCTGAATCAAATTGCCAATTCTCCACGCGGCCTGCCCAAATGGACAGGGTGACAGTTGTTCCATGAAACCCGTTTCGCCGTCTCATCTGGGTTACTGTAGTTCGATATTTGGCGAAACACTCCACTCCCCCAAGGAGCGGCGGCGTCCCGCCGCCGAATCTTCCCTGCCGGGCGGCGAGACGCCGCCCCTCCTTGGCCTCCCCGCCAAATCCCCCGCTCTCCGACCTAGCCAAATGGACAGGGTGACAGTTGCTATTCCGTGAGACATGATTTCCACGTCCCATCAGGGTTTTCGTGAATCAGAAAGCTCAAAATCTGAGGGACGCCACGGAACCTTTTGCAACGGACTCTCATGATTGTCTCACCTCTCTCAAACAAGCCCTCAAGATGGCTTGCCCTGAGCTTCGGAATCGCCCTCTCCTGCAGCGCCTCCTTGTTCGCAGCCGATCTCACCTGGGACGGCAATGTGACCTCCAACTGGGACACCGTGACCAACAACTGGAGTGATGGCAATCTAACCACCTGGACCGACGGGGACGATGCCACCTTCGGCGCCACTGGCGTGGGAACCATTACCCTTGCCGAGGACATCGTCGCCGGCAATCTCACCTTCGATGCAGCCGGCTATACCATTTCCACCACAAACGGAAATCTCACTCTCAACAACGGGATCATCGCAAACGAAAGCGCGACCATCAACGGCGCCAATCCGATTATCCTTGGCGCCAACAATACCTGGCAGGTCGCTGACAGCAAAACCCTCACCATCGAGACGGGCGTCGATGGCCCTCACGGATTCACCAAGGCGGGCACCGGAAAAATAACACTCTCGACCAACGCCAGCACTTACACCGGCGAGACTCTGGTGGAGGCGGGCATCCTCGAAATTCGAGCCAACAACGTCTCAAGCGGATTCACCATCAGCGACGGAGCAAGGCTTATTATTGCCACGACTGCCGGTAACTTTCTCGGCAATACCGCCGATGTGCACGTCGAAGAAGGCGGCGTCTTCGAGATGAACAAAAACGAAACCATGGGCGGCCTGAGCGGCTCCGGCAATCTGGAATACAATACGAGTGGAACTTTTTTCCTGGAGGTAGGCTTCGGAAATAAAACCACCACTTTCTCTGGTGATATCCTGCAAGTCAATTCGGGCACGCTTAATTTCATTAAGGATGGCACAGGCAATCTAACCCTCTCCGGCAACAACAACTACACCGGGACCACCACCATCGAAAAGGGAATTCTAGAAGTAGACTCGGCGGATGTGGGAACCACTTCGGGAGCGCTTGGCGTGGGAGGCAATATCAGATTCTCAGGCGGAACACTCCGATACACCGCCAATAGCGCCAGTACTGACTATTCCTCACGAATCAAAAACAGTGGCAGCGCTATCATTCTCAATACGAACGGCAACAATGTGATTCTGGCCGGGAATATTGACAGCTCGAATACACGTGGCCTTACCAAGCTAGGGACAGGCAACCTCACCCTTTCAGGCAACAATACCTATTCCGGCTCAACCACCATCAGCGAAGGCACACTCATCGTCGACAATGGCGCTGCGATTGCCGATACCGAGCGTGTCAACCTTGCCAACGTAGCCGGAGCGACGTTTCAACTGAATGCTGCCGAAACCATCGGTTCGCTCAGTGGTGGTGGAGCGGTAGGCGGCATCGTCGACCTTCAAACCAATACGCTGACAGTGGGAGATGCCACTGATACGGAATTCAAGGGCACTATTACCGGGTCCGGTAACCTCACCAAAACCGGCAGCGGAAGGCTGACGCTTTTTGCATCTGGAACCGTCGACACCTACACAGGCAATACCATCGTACAAAACGGAACCTTGGCGCTTCAGCGTGACAACGCCTCCAGCAGCTACACGATTCACGACGGAGCCAAGCTGATCGCAGAAGGCTTCGCCGGCAATTTTATTGGCGACACCTCAGATATTCAGGTCAACGGAGGCGGCACGCTTGAAGTTAATAAAAACGAAACCATGGGCGGCCTGAGCGGCTCAGGCGATCTGATTTTTAACAACACCGACGCCTTCACGTTTCAGGTCGGTTTCGGGAACGAAACCACCACCTTCTCGGGCAACATCTCGCATACAGGCTCAGGGGTCATGGGCTTCACTAAAGTCGGCACCGGCAATCTCACGCTTTCAGGAACCAATACCTACAACGGCACTACTACCATCAACGACGGCACCCTAATTCTCGATGGGGGAGCTGCCATTGCCGACACTAGTGCCGTGGTGCTCGCCGACGCAGCAGGCGCCATTCTACAACTCAGCGCTAACGAAACCATTGGCTCACTCGCTGGTGGCGGAGCAACCGGGGGCACCGTAGACCTCCAGTCCCGCACGCTCACAGTAGGTGACGGCACCAACAAAAGTTTCTATGGAACGATTATCGGAACCGGCGGGCTCACCAAAATCGGTAGCGGCACCTTTACCCTTAGGGGAGAAAGCTTTTACACTTACACCGGCGACACCCTGGTGGAAGAGGGGAAGCTAACTCTTCGGGAAGACACCGAAACCAGCAGTTTCACGATCAGAAACGGGGCAACGTTGGAATTCGCCGGTATCGCCGGGGATTTCATCGCCAATACCTCAGACATCCAGATCGACGCAGGCGGCACCGTGATATTGAGCAAATCAGAGACCATGGGCAGCTTGACTGGTGCCGGGGATTTTATAATGAGGAGCAATTCCGACCGCACCTTGTCAGTGAATCCAGGGAGTGCAGACACGGTCTTTTCCGGCAATATGTCGGAAACCCTTGCGGGTAAATTGAACTTCACTAAAAACGGCACCGGCACGCTCACTCTCTCCGGCACGAACACCACCACCGGCAAAATCACTGTCAACGCCGGCACACTGCAATTCGGGAAACAAGTCTCACTTTTCAACGGCAATACCTCCCTCTGGACGACCGACACACTCGACATTAGGAACGGCACCACCGCCGCCTTCAATGTTGGCGGCGTCGGCGAATTCACCAGCACTGACATCGCCACCCTTTCGGCCCTCGGCACAGCGGGTGGAGGGTTCAGAAGTGGTTCCACGATTGGCCTCGATACGACCAATGCCAGCGGTGGCGTCTTCACCTACAGCAATGTCATCGCCAATCCCAACGGAGGGTCAAATAACCTTGGCTTAAACAAACTTGGCACGGGTACACTTGAGCTAACCGAGGCCAACACCTACACGAGAGGCACCACCGTCACCGCCGGCACCCTGCTCGCCAACAACCCAACAGGAAGCGCCACCGGGACCGGCGCCGTCACCGTCAAATTGGGCGCCACTCTTGGCGGCAATGGCAGTATCACCGGCCCGACAACCATCGAATCCGGAGGGCTTCACACGGCAGGAACCACTTCGAGTGCCAGCACCCTTACCCATGGAGATGTCACTTATGAGAAAGGCGCTACGGTTACGTGGAATCTTCTCAGCAATTCCACCTCAATGGACTTCGACCAGTTCAACACCGGAGCCCTGAATTTCAGCACCACCAACGACGATGATATTTTCATCACCCTGGATTTCTCCGGAACGGTGAATTTTCACGACGACTTTTGGAGGGATGGCGTCACTAATGAGAACGAATGGAAGATTTGGGACTACTCAAGCCTTGGCTCTACCTTTGGTGACACGGAATTCGTTCTCTCTCTCACCGGCAGCGCCTCAGGACTGCCCGTCGATGCTTCCGCTTTCGAAATCTGGGACAATAACTATGATGGCAACGACGCCGGCATCTGGCTTCGCCAGACTTCTGCCGTTCCCGAACCCAGCACTTATGCCCTCATGAGCCTTGGCCTCGCCGCCTTCGGCTGGCACGTCCGCCGTCGACGCAAATCCGCTGCAGGACTCACCACTAAGAAGCGCTGACTTCCGTCATTGCTGAAAAACCTTTTCTCGAGAATACCCATCCCGGCCGGAGGTCGCAGCGTGGTGGCACGACCTCTGCCGGGTTTGGGACCTCGCTTGGAAAGTAACACATTAAAAATCAGCGCAAAGCTGCCCGTCGCCCAAGCTTGCGGCTCCGCCGCCGCGATGAAATCATGAGGCATGCGATATTTGACCCTGCTTGCCTGCGCCCTGCTGCTACCGATCCTGGGAGCAGCGGAGGAAAAGCCGAACATCCTCTGGATCTTTGTCGACGACATGAGCGACTGGATGGGTTGCTATGGCTACGATGCCGTCGAGACGCCTAATATCGACGCTCTCGCTGAAGCCGGCGTGCGATTCGAACGCGCCTACATGCCATCACCGGTCTGCTCCACGACTCGCTCGGCCATCATCACCGGCACCATGCAGACCACCCATGGCCTCCATCGCCACCGCACCATGTTAAAGAAGCCGCTGCCGGAGGGCGTCTTCGCGGTGCCTTCGCTTTTCAAGGAGGCTGGCTTCACCACCTTCAATGAATCCAAGGAGGACTACAATTTCGTCTACGAACGCAAGGACCTGTTCTCCGGCGACTTTGAGCGCCCCGGCTACGGTGGCCACTTCAAAGGCCGCGACGTGTCCTTCCTCGAACAACTCCAGGGCAAACCCTTCTTTGGCCAGATCCAACTCTCCGGTGGCAAGTTCGAAGGCGAAACCGGTTCCAAGTATCCCATGCCGAGCCGGGTCGATGAGGCCTCGGTTCACGTGCCCGCCCACTACCCTGACACACCCGTCATTCGCAATGCCATCGCCCGCCACTATGAGCAGGTCGTCGAAACGGACGAACAGGTCGGAGCCATTGTTGCCGGCTTGAAGGAATATGGTCTCTGGGACAACACCATCGTGTTCTTTTTCACGGATCATGGGGCTCCCCTTCCCCGGGCCAAGCAGTTCCTCTACGAAGACGGGACCAAGGTCCCCCTCATCGTACGCTTTCCGCCATCCATCGAAGGCGCACCGGAGGCGGGCACGGTGCGTGAGGATCTCGTCAACGGCATCGATATCACCGCAACCACCGTCGCCCTCGGCGGACTCGAGATTCCGGCTTCTTTTGAAGGTCACGATTTATTCGCGGCCGACTACCAACCCCGGGAGTTTGTCATTTCCGCTCGTGATCGCTGCGGTATCGCCGTCGATCGCATCCGTGCGGTTGGAACGGAACGCTTTCGCTACATCCGCAACTACCTGACCGACCGCGCTTTCTACCAGGCCCAGTACCGCGACAAGCATGCCAGCATCATCGAACTACGCCGCGCCTACGCCGACGGGGAAATGACTCCTCTCCAGGCCTCCTACATGAGCGCCGAGACACGCCCCGAAGAGGAGCTCTACGATCTCGAAAAAGACCCCGACCAGCTCAACAACCTGGCCAAGGATCCCGAGTATGCCTCCATCCTCAAACAGCACCGCGCGATGCTCGAGGACTGGATCGAGGAAACCGGCGATCAGGGACAGGAAATGGACAGCCCGGAGGAACTCAAAGCCGTCTACGACTACGCCAAGGGCAAGGTGGAGTCACCGGAGTATGACTTCCTGAGGGAATAGGATCCGCAACGAAACTCCTATAGGAAGGTTGCAAAACCTATCCGAATCTGTGGCCATCTGTGAATATCTGTGGCCATCTGTGTTAAATAGAAAAAAGGGACACAGATTTACACGGATGATTCACAGATTTGCACGGATTGAGCGCTCCGCGCTCTACTTTAGCAACGGTCTTTCGCTACCATTCACCCAAACGCTACGCCCGGTAAACCAGCGCAACTTTGTTACCGACAGTTAAAATCACCACGCCTTCACGCCGGCGTCGAACTCCTCCATCCGCTGGCGCAGCTTCTCAGCGATCTCGGGGTGCTCGTCGATCACATTGGTGGTTTCGCCAATGTCCTTCACCACGTTGTAGAGTTTGGGCGATTCGTTCTCCTTCCGCTGACGGGGGTGCACTCCCCAGAGCTGGTATTTCCAATCCCCCATGCGAATGCCGTTGATCAGTTCGGTGTTGGCGCCGTAGTAGAAAATCTCATTCCGGGGGCTCTTGGGATTTTTACCTTCCAGCAGCTCCGAGATGTTGAAGCCATCGTAGGTGCGGTCCTCCGGCACCTCCGCTCCCGCGTAGTGAGCAAAGGTCGGAAACAGGTCCATCGTTGAAAGGATTTCATCGGACACCTCGCCCGCCTTCACCGTTCCCGGTGCCCAGAAGATGGCCGGTGTGCGCATGCCGCCTTCAAAAGTGGAAAATTTATTCCCCTTCATCGGACCGGCCGAGCCTTGGGGAATGGGTCCGTTGTCGGAGCAGAAAAAGACGATGGTGTCTTCCGCGAGTCCCTGCGCTTCGATGGCTTTCACCACTTCGCCCACACTCCAATCGATTTGCTGAACGATGTCGCCGAAGATCCCGGCGCCACTCGTTCCGGCATATTCCTCCTCCACGAAATGTGGTTTGTGCGGCATGGTGTGCGGCAGGTAAAGGAAGAACGGCTTGTCCTTATTCTCTTCGATGAACTCGACGGCCGCCTCGGTGTAACGCCGGGTCAGAAAGGTCTGATCCACCGGATACTCGATGACCGTGTTGTCACGCAGCAGTGGCATGACATTTCTGAGCTCGCGATAGTGAGTGAGGTAACGCACCCGATCTTCCTCCAGCTTCTCCATGGTGTAGCCTTCAAAGAGCTTGATGTCGGTCGAGATATCGAACTCCTTCGCGATCGACATGTCATTGCTGTAAGGCAGCCCAAAGAAGGAATCGAAGCCCTGGTTCATCGGCATGAACTGCGCCTGGTGACCGAGGTGCCACTTCCCGATGATTGCGGTGGTGTAACCCTGTCCCTTGAGCATCTCGGCGATAGTGATCTCCTTCGGGGGCAGCCCCGTTTCCGAGTTCGGGAAGAGCACATTCGGCACCCCGACCCGCTTGGGCATGCGACCGGTCAAGAGAGCGGCACGTGAAGGCGAACAAACCGAAGACGCCACGTAGAAACTCGTCATACGCATGCCTTCGCCGGCGATGCGATCGAGATTCGGCGTTGCAATGGTTTCCGATCCAAAGCAGCTCAGATCACCCCAACCCTGGTCATCGGTCAGGATAACGATGAAGTTCTTCGGCTTGGCCGAGGCTTCGACAGGGAAGCAAATAAGAGAGCCAAGCGCCAGGAAGAGCAAAGAGATCGATTTCATAAACAGTTTGGTCGAGTTCCTTCCTACATAGTTCGATCCGCCAAATAAAACGACGAACTTTTTCCCGCTACCACGCTACCTCCACCGCAATTGCGCGGCAGCGCAGGTAGCTTCGAGCGGCCCGCTCAGCCTTACCCGCGCTCACGCGCGAAGCACCCAAGCGGGACTTCACCCCGAGGCACGATGGCCTCACTTCTTCGGCTTCTTCTCCTGTCCCTCGTAAAGCGAGGCATCAAATTCGGGATAAGTCGCCTCAAGCTTCTTGACCAGCTCCGGGCGGGATTTCAGAGCCCGGGCCAACTTGGAAACCATGCCCTTGGAAGTGTCACCAACGCCCCAAACACGAGCCTCGGCAGGCATAACCTGGCTGTCCCATCCAGCCAGGTCGGACGGCTTCACTCCCTGGCGGGCGAAGGCACCCGTGGTGTAGGGAACCGGGTCAAATCCGCCAACAATGCTGACATCGAGGTCCGGCGTGATCGCATCCTCCCAACCACCAGCCCACAGGCAGGCGTTAACGAGAAAGCGACGTGCGTCTTCGTCGAGCACATCTTCAGATGCGCCGTAGGAAGTGTAAACCACGCGGGCTTCCTTCTTCTCACCTGACGGAGCCACATAGTGATCGCGCGACCAACCTGCATTCACGATGGGTTTCTCTTCATTAATGTCATCACTGGCCTCAAACGTATTGAGCACCTGGACCTCTAACAACGGAGTCGCATCTGCAGGAGGCTGAGAGCTATAGGCGCCCGAATAGGTGTGCATCTGCGTCACCCCTGAGTTTACCGGGTGATCCTTCGCTGCGGCCACTGGTGTGATGCGCCCCCCCATCTGGTGATTACCGCCATAGTGACTTTGCCCGCGTTCTTTGTTCCACGTGTTACCAAAGACCTGCTCACCGAGACCTCCGCGATAGTCCTCCCCGTCGTAGTTGAAGTTCAACTTCTCCCATTTGCCTTTCTGACCGTTAAAGCAATGCGTTGAGGTCCGAAGGCCCACGGCTGGTCCGCCGCGTTCAAAGTAGTCGACCAGCAGGTCAGCCTGCTCATCGGGGAGTTTCATGAAGCGGGTGTAGAAAAACAGCAAGTCGGCGTCTTTCAATGCTTCCAACCCCGGCACCGGGGCACCGCCCGCCTTGATGTGCCCATCCTCATCGATCCCGAACAGGACCGTGCAGCGAAAACCATAATGTTTGGCCAGGATCTTGGCGATCAGCGGGCAGGTCTCTTCGGAGCGATACTCGTGATCGTTCGCAATGAAGACGATGTGCTTGCCCTTCCCGGGGCCGTCAGTTCCCTCGTAGACAAGAGGAGCAGAATCTTCCGCCATCGCAGGGGAAAATAAAACGGCAGCAGAAACAGCCAGGCAGAGAAAGTCACGAATGGTTTTCATAGAGGGTAAAGTCACAGTTCAAAACGAATCCCGAAATGGCGGGATAGCGCAATTCTATGCAAAAAAGCGGCCTGAGGTTAACCACGAAATCTCACCCGGACGGAACTTTGGCAAGTTCCGCTACATGGCTCATTGGTAGCGGAGGATGCTAATTTTCCGACAAGATCGCTCCTAAGCCAAAATCCCGTGCTGCACGTGTCCGTGCACATCGGTCAGGCGGAACTGTCGGCCCTGGTAGCGGTAGGTCAGCTTGGTGTGATTGATCCCGGCGAGGTGCAGGATGGTCGCCTGCATGTCGTGCACGTGGATGGGATTCTCGGTGATGTTCCAACCGTATTCGTCCGTGGCACCGTAGGTGGTTCCCGCTTTGACACCACCACCGGCCATCCACCAGGAGAAGGCGCGGCCAAAGTGATCACGTCCGGCATTGGGGCGACCGGGACGACTCTGGCCGAAAGGAGTGCGGCCGAACTCCCCTGCAAAAATGACCAATGTATCTTCCAACAAACCGCGCTCCTTTAAATCCGTAACAAGGGCAGCACTCGGCGCATCCGTATCGCGACACTGTTCCTCTAGCTGAGTGTAGAGGTTCGAATGTTGATCCCAACCGGAATGCATCAACTGAACGAAGCGGGTTCCCCGCTCGAGGAGACGTCGCGCGATGAGGCAGTTATTCGCATAACTTCCCTTCTGGTGCACCTTGGGACCGTAGCGCTCCATCACCTTGGGGTGTTCGTCAGAAAAGTCCGTCAACTCCGGAACACTGGCCTGCATGCGAAACGCCATCTCGTACTGGGCGATACGGGTATCGGTTTCGGGGTCGCCGTAATCCTCGAGATGCTTTTGATTCATCTTCGCAATATCATCCAGCAGGGTGCGACGGGTATCGCGGCTGACCCCGGGAGGATTCGACAGATACGGCACCGGCTCACCGGCACTTCGCAGGCGGACGCCCTGGTAACGGGACGGCAGAAACCCACTGCCCCAGTAGTGATCGTAGAAGAGCTGGCCGCAGGTCCGTCCTTCATCGGCAGAAGTCATGACCACGTAGGACGGGAGGTTTTCGCTCTCGCTTCCCAACCCGTAGGACAACCACGCCCCCATGCTGGGACGGCCGGGGATCTGCCCTCCGGTGAGAAAGAAGGTGACTCCCGGCGCATGGTTGACCGCCTCGGTGTGGAGCGAACGCACCAGGCAGATGTCGTCAGCAATGGATCCGGTGTGCGGGATCATGGAACTGAGCTCCATGCCACTCTCCCCGTAACGAGCGTACGGCTTAATCGCCGGAATGCAGGGAAACTTGGAGTAGTTGGACGACATCGTCGACAGGCGCGTGTCACCGCGGACCGAGGCCGGGATGTCTTCGCCCTGTTGTTTCGCCAGGGTCGGCTTGTGATCAAACAAATCGATGTGAGAAGGTCCCCCGCCCTGCCACAACAACACAATCCGTTTTGCCTTGGGCTCGAAATGGGAAGGAAAGGTGGCCGCGCCGGCGTCCCGCCCCATCAACGAAGCCAATGCGGCTGTTCCGATACCGGCCGAAGTCCGCCCGAACATCTGGCGGCGGGTAACGCGCTGGGAATTCTGCTGAAGAAGGTCCTGGATCATGGCAGGAGCAATTGAAAAAGAGGTGGTTTCGTTGCAGCGAGTAGCTTTGCTTTACTGCCAGGCGTGGCGAAGGAGCAGAGTGAGCTCTGAGACTGAGCCAGAACAACGCAGGAAGGCAAAGATGCCGCTGTTGGCGGCCAAACCGGCCAAGCCGCAAACTTCAATGACGTTTCAATTTTCATCGGACACAGATCTTTCTCTTTTGCTCCTATAATCGGGTCAAAGATTCGTCGAGATTGTAGATCGCGAGACAGGTCGCGGTCATGGCAGCAAACTCGGGGACAGGAAGCTTTTCATTGAGCGGAGACTCTCCCACCGAGAGAAACGCTTTGGCCGCTTCCAGGTCGCTTTGGTAAACGAAGAACTGCTTCTGGTAAGTGGCCTTGAGCAATTCCAATTCCTCAGCTGAGGGCGTGCGCCCGGTCACTTTCTGGAACGCTAGGGACAATTGATCATCCAGTTCTTCGTTCGCAGTCAGCACACTTTCGGAAAGCACCCGCGACGCCTCCACCCAGGTCGGGTCGTTCAAGGTCGTGAGGGCATGCAAGGGAGTGTTGTTGCGACTCTCCGTCACGCGGCAGACCTGGCGGCTTGAGGCATCGAACATATTGGCCGGGGTCACGGTTCGTCGCCAGAAGGAGTAAATCGAGCGGCGGTAGAGATCGTCCCCTTTCGAAGTGTAGTAGTTGAAGTCCCGCCCCTTGGTCACCTGGGCCAACGACTCCCAGGGATTCTCCGGCTGATAGGGATAAACCGGTTTGCCTCCAACCTGCTTACTGAGCAAACCCGAGGAGCTCAGGGCCCAGTCCCGGAGAACCATCGACGGCATGCGGAATCGCGAACCGCGAGAGAGCAGGCGGTTTTCAGGATCGTGTTCCCGGTGCCACTCGTTCATGCGGGAGTCCTGGCGATAAGTTGCACTCGTTACGATGAGGCGGTGCATCTTTTTCATCGACCAGCCCTGCTCCACGAACTCAGTGGCGAGCCAATCCAGCAAGGCCATGTGCTCGGGGTATTCGCTCTGGACGCCAAGATCCTCGGCTGTTTTCACGATACCGACGCCGAAGAAATACTGCCACATCCGGTTCACCTGGACGCGGGCGGTCAAGGGATGATCCGGCTCCACCAACCACTGGGCGAGCCCGAGCCGGTTGCGCGGCGCATCCTCTTTCATCGCCGGCAGGAAAGAAGGAGTCCCGAAGGAGACTTCATCCAGCGTGTTGAGATAGGCGCCACGATCAAGAATGTGCGTCTGGCGTTTCTGGTCATCGTTCATGACCATGGGTCGCGGGACATGTTCCCCTTTGTACTCAGCAAGCTTCTTGGTGAAGCCATCCAGCTTCTTCAGCTCAGGAAACTTGTCGTTCAGCTTCGGGCGAATCACCTTGTCAAAGTGGCTGCGAAGTTTCTGGTCCAGGTCCTTGTTTTCCGCCTCGGTCCGGTCGGTCTTGGCAAGCTGCTGTTTGAGTGGTTTGTCCAACCCCTTCTCATCCGGAGTCACTTCGGCAAGCCACTTTTCCCTTTCCGCCTTCACGATCGGTTCCGCGATCTTTCGCTGCGCCGCAATCTTCTCATTCCACCCGGCGATCTCTTTCTTCGTTTCCTCAGTCTGCAATTCAATGAAAGGCGCCGCGACCCGAATCCGGTTCGACTGGCGACCGGGTGTGCCCTTTTCACTGACGTGATTGAAGGCATCCATGAATTGGTAATAATCCTTCAAGGTGATGGGATCGTACTTGTGATCGTGACACTGAGCGCAAGCCATCGTCAGTCCCAACCAGGTCGTGGAGGTGGTATCGACCCGGTCGAAGAGCACCACGAATCGCTGCTCCTCGGCGATGTTGCCGCCTTCACCGTTGCTGAGGTGATTGCGGTTGAAGCCGGTCGCAATTTTCTGGTCGTCCGTCGGATTGGGCAGCAGGTCTCCCGCGAGTTGCTCAATGGTGAACTGATCAAAAGGCATGTCGTCGTTAAGGGCGTTCACGACCCAGTCACGCCAGAGCCACTGCCAGGTGTCGCCGTCCTGCTGGAAGCCGTTGGAGTCGGCATAACGGGCCGCATCCAGCCACGGCAACGCGAGCCGCTCTCCGTAGTGAGGACTGGCGAGCAATTGATCGACCAGCTTTTCATAAGCCTCCGGGTCTTCGCTGTTCACGAAGGCTTCCACTTCCTCATGACCCGGCGCCAGGCCAACCAGGTCGGCATAGAGCCGCTTGATCAAAGTCGCCCGATCCGCTTCACCTGAGGGGCTGAGCTCCTTTTCCTCCAGCTTGGCGAGGACAAACCGGTCGATAGGATTCCGGACCCAGTCACCCTGATTGACTTCAGGCACTTCAGGCCGCTGCGGGCTGACGAAGGCCCAATGCTCGTCATAGTCGGCTCCGTCCTTGACCCATTGCTTGAGCAGCTCCTTCTCCTTTTCGGAAAGCGTACGATTGGAATCCGGCGGAGGCATGAGGTCATTCTCATCATCCGTCAGGATGCGATAGATCATTTCGCTCGCCTCGGGATCACCCGGGACAAATGCCTCGCCCTCGAGCGCACCGGCCCGCTGATCGAGACGCAGGTCCGCCTCCCGCTTGGCTCCGTCCTGCCCGTGACAGTACAGACAGTTCTCCGAGAGGATAGGCCGAATATCCCGATTAAAATCAACCTTCGACTCGACGCCCACCGCGATACCGACGGCAAAAAACAATCCGAGAACGATGAAGGCGCCCCGTTTCATGATCCAAATGATCGATCAGGAACGCGCGATTGTTTAGCGTTTTTATGCCGTGATGAGGCAAAAAAGTGTGCGCCTTTTGGGTGGTCCCTTAAGAGTTTTTCCGCGAAACGGCAACGCTTTCACTCGGAAGCTTCTAAGAGCTGGATCGCCGCTTCGTTTTTGAACTCTTTGGCGATGTCGAGGGCAGAGCCTCCGTCGGCAACGATCGAGGCATCAACTCCGGCATCGAGCAACATTTGGACGAGCTCGGCGCTCGCACTGGCGGCGGCTTCGTGAAGCGGGGTTCCGCCAAGCTCGCTGCGAATGTTGACGTCGGCCCCGTTTTCAAGCAGCGCCTTGGCCACCGCCACGCGATCTTTCGCGCCCGTGTGGTGCAGCGGCGTCCAGCCAGCCGGATCTTTCTCATCGGGTTTGGCCCCTGCTTCAACCAGTGGCGCGACGAGATCAGGAAGATCGCGCTCCACGCAAAGATGCAACGGGGTGCGCTGACTGGAGTCAACGGCATTGACGTCTGCTCCCGAACTGATCAGGAGCAGCGCAATATCTGATTTCTGGCGCAGGATCGCCTGGTGCAACGGCGGCGATCCGGGGCGGGCCCCGGTGCTCGCCGCATTGGGATCGGCGGCAATGAAACCCTTCACCGCCTCAATGTTCCCGCGTGCAATCGCCTCCTCGATGGTCTTCGGGGTCGGCGCTTCTGCTTCTTTCTCCGCTTCACCGCCGGCAGCTTGTGGTTCCTCAGGTTGCTCTGTTTCCCCGCCGCAAGCGGCGAGGAACAGGGCAAGAATAATCGTGGAAAGCCAGGATAAGCAGCGACGGTTCATAGCTGAGATCGAGTCAGGGATTAAGCCTTGTCCAGCTTGAAGTCCCAACCTTCGCGGTAGGACTTGGTGATCAGCTTGTTCGCTTCTTCGTTGTTAGAGAAGCGGAGGTTCGGTCCGTCCCAGGCCAGGCTTTCGCCGGGGTGATGGAGACAGATGTTACCCAGCTGGATCGTTTCAGTGAACGGACCGGCATACTTGAAGTTCGAACCGGGGTAGTCGTAGGCGTAGTTGCCCATGGCTGCCTCGCGCCACTCGGTGTGGTGTCCAATAGACGGCTCATAAACACGGGCCGGACGGTGATCACCAGTCTTCTCCTTCAGGGCCATCGCAAACTCGCGATAGGCGTCAGCCGGAATAATCTTACTGGAGTCGCCGTAGTCACCGGAGACAAGAAGCTTGCGCTCGGTGCCAACATAGATGTTACCCGAGGTACTCAGCTCTTCTCCCTCGGCGAGTTCTTCGAGACGCGGGTGACGGCGCTTCTTGCCGTCCTTGTCGATGTACTCGTTGTCAGTGCCGTCATACCAGTAAACTTCGAAACCGGGGCGATCGCCTTTCGGTCCGAAGGTCCACTTGAGAGTCGAGCCTTTCGGGAAAGCGTCATCAGTCAGGGTGTCGACGTTGATGGCTTCGACGTGAGTCGGGAAGCCCGGATCGAGCGACATGAAAATGGAGTCCATGGTGTGGCAGGCCATGTCAGCAAGGGCGCCACCACCGAAGTCGAGGATGCCGCGCCAGTTGAACGGATGGTAGGGACCACCACGCTTGTTCTCTGGCTCAGCCGTGAAGGGACGCTCCGGCGCCGGCCCCAGCCAGTTCTGCCAATCGAAGCCATCCGGGATGGGGCTTTCACCTTTGTGGAACTCGGTGCCCTGCGGCCAGACCGGACGGTTGGTGAAGCAGTGGATTTCCTTGATGTCACCGAGGTGACCACCCTGGACGAAAGCGGCGATGGTACGGTTGCCTTCGTTAGCGTGCCCCTGGTTACCCATCTGGGTCGCGAGCTGATACTTGTCGGTCGCCTCAGCGAGCTGACGAGCTTCCCACACCGTGTGGGTCAGCGGCTTCTGAGTGAAGACGTGTTTGCCGGCGTTCATCGCCAGCACCGTCGCGGGATAGTGAGAGTGATCCGGTGTGCCGATCATGACGGCATCGAAATTGTCAGCCTCTTTCTCGAACATCTCGCGGTAGTCCTGGTAGCCTTTGGCACCCTTCCAGTGCTTGGCGAGCTCAGAATTTCCTTCCTTCTCCAAGCTCGCGATGGTGTTCGGGATGTTGTCCCAGCGATTCGTATCCACATCGCAGTAGGCGGTGCAAATGTCGCCGTGAGCGGCAGTGTCAGTAATGTGGCGCTTGTTGATGCCGCCGACACCGATGAAGGCGACACGAAGCTTATCGCCCTTGTTCTGAGCGTTCAGGATAGCAGGTGCCCCGAGAATGCCCGCTCCAGCAGCAGCACTGGTGGAGATGAATTTACGTCTGGAGACACTGGAGGTCTTGGATTTCGCAGTCATATGAGTTTGTTCAGAGGTAGCGTGATGTACGCGATTCGTTCTTTGGGCGGAAACTGTCGTTCTATGGTGTCACATTGCGAATAGCGTGATCAAGGGCGCTTTCAATGTTAATGGAAACTCCCTCTTCGGCGGTCGCTTCCGCGAATTCGGCCACTTCCTCTTCATCCATAATGAGGCAAGCGGTGGAGAGGGCATCACAGATCGCTGCTGAAGGTGCCACGACCCAGACACGTTGGAAGCTGTAGTCAGGTGGCGCCCCTGTATCGGGATGCACAACATGGGCTCCCTGCTCGCCAATTCCACTGGCGCTCAGGGCCTGCCTGTTCAGATCAATTTTAAAGGTTTCTTTATCACCACGAAGAGCCATGGGCCAATAGCGCTCCCCGACTGCGAGGTGCGTACTGGCTCCGCAGCTCAACATCGCGGATTTCACTTCGAGGTCGCGGAGCAGTTCCGCCATTTCGTCCAGGGCAAACCCCTTCCCGATGCCCCCGAAATCGATTTCCCTACCTGCCTCTTCACAGAGAATCTCGGGTCGATCGGGCGATAAAGTGAGCTTACCTTTGGGGCTCTCGTCGGTCCTGACATCCGTTCGCCAAGTTTGGGCGCCCAGTGTCACATCGAAGAGTCCAGCCGTCATCATCGTGGCCTCCACGGAACGCTGCAGGCAACGATAGGTCACGTCGGTCAGCAACATGGACTGACCGGCTTCCAATTGATTGATCCGGGTAACGTCGCTGTCGATCCGGTAGCGACTGAGCTGCGCTTCGATTTCCTCGAGGCGGCAAAAACAGTTCCCCGCCATCCTGCGTGCCTCTTTCACATCCTCGTGATGAATCCGAATCGTGAAGAGCGTGTTCATTCCCTGGCTGTCGAAGGAATGCAGCGGCGGTTTTTTCTTTTCCGGGGACTGGCTCATCGTTCCTGGTAGGCTTCCCAAATATCGTTTCGAATCGCAACCATGACCGGGAACTCATCGCGAAGCCCGCGGGGAATGAAGGTATGAGTTTCCTGCAGCGGTGTCGAGACCTCCTCGAATACCGTCGGCATAATAATGAGAATGGGGAACTCCGCTCCACCTTCGGGCAAGGCAGGCCAGTATCCCGCTTCCCCCACTCCCCGGAGATACCAGGGCAAAGGCCAATACTCTTGGCCGATCACGGCAATCGGCCGGCTGTCCGTTTCGGGCACAACAGCCTTCACCTCACTCAACCACCTGCCCAGACCCGTGACATCGCGGCTCGTCGGCACGTAGGCGTAGGGATTCCGTCCGTCTGCCGCGAGACGAATCGCAGCCCGCTGGGCCTGGACACCGTGCCAACCGGTAACAGCGACCAGTCCTGCCACAACCACCCATCGTCCCCATCCGGAAAACTTCCGCACCAGGGCAACGCCACCTACCCCGGCAGCGAAGCAGAGATGCAACCAGGCCAGCGAAGGCAGCCAGGGCACCTTGTAGGAAAATAACGAAAACACTAACAAATGAACCAAACCTGCTTCAAAAAGGAACCGCCCGAGGGAGGCAACCGGAGTTTTGGAACGATCCAGGTAGACGCAAAGGGCAAGCAGGAGAATCGCTCCCTCAGTCCACCACCGGGCCACAATGAGCTTCGGCCAGGCGAGCAGTTGCAGATAGTAGAAGAGGGCTTTGTCGTGCCCCTCTCCCGTCTCGTAGCTGAAGTAAGTGGTGAAGAAACTGAGGAATCCGGAGGGCTGCTTCCCCCCTTCGGTGTAGAACCAGAAGATAAGGGCCAGGGCAAGACCGGCCGCGAGCAAGACCGGCTTCCAAAGCTTTGTGGTGATTGCCTTAAGATCGCCCTGCCGCCGGAGACAGAGAACACCCGCAACCGTCCAGGCGATGAGACTGATCACCACCGTCTCGCGGGTTGCAGCCATCAGGCCGACGCCGACACCGAACAGTGATGCCCCCAGCCAAAGTCGGCTCCCTTTCAGCAAGAGGATGGCTCCGGCCAGGGCCGGGATGGCAAAGAGGAGAAAGACCGGTTCGTGAATGAAGAGTCGGGAGTAGTAGACCAGTAAAGGAGAAGTGGCCGCGAGGCTGGCCGCGACAAGGGCCCTGATCCATCCCAAGCCAAGCGCGAGCGAACCGAACGCCGCCATCAAACCGCAAACAGCGACCAGCTCGCGGAGGGTCCGCTCGCTGAGAGCTTCCCAACTGGTCTCACCCTTGGCCCGACACCAGGGTTCAGCGATTACGGTCAGAAGTGGACCGTGCCGGTGGGAGGGATCGAACTCGTAACCTTTTCCTTCGAGTCGATCAGCGAGAGACTGCGCGCCGGTGGCAGCCTCGTCAGCGTGAAAGGGCTGGCGCTCGAGATTCGAGAAACGGAGCCAGCCCCCGACCGCTAAAACGCTCAGTCCCCAGACTACCAACGCGAGATATCGCATGGTCGGGAAAGAGCGGGCAGGATCTATGTCAACGGTTTAAAGATCCTGCCCCGAACCGCCGCCTTAGGCAGCGGGCTTGCCGTAAACTTCGACCTCGATGTAGTGGTTGGCACTGTTCGAGGTGTTGCCGGCGCTGTAGAGACGAACGTAGCGTCCCTTGGTGCCTTTGGCATCGATGACTTTACCGAAACGAGTCTCAACGTAGGGCTTGTCGTCGCCTTTTCCGAAATCGGAAGAGCCGTCGTAGTCGTTGTTGAAGAGAGTCGTCACGCCTTCGCCGAACTCAGGATCGTCAGAGATCTGAACCACCACGTCGTGGTAGGCGCGGGCCTGGCTGTGGAAGTGCCAGATCCAGATGGCAGCGATTTCAGCGCTGGCTTCGAGATCGATCTGGACCCACTGCATGCCGTCCATGAGCTCAACGAAGTAACCTTCGCCGGCATCCTTGTCACCATCAGTGATGAGATCGACTTCGCCGATGATGGGGAAATCGTCAGAACTGGTCACAGGCTTGCCCTTGGAAAGAAGAACAGTGCCTTCCGGAACTGCCATCTTGGGAGCTTCCTGGGGCGCAGGCTCCAGAACAGGAACCTTGATGGCCTTAGGGGTGCCTTCGATTTTCTGCGGGGGGATCTCGGTAGTGAGAACCATCTGGCCGCCTGCGGGCTCAGCAGCGGGGGCGTCGCCGCCACCTGCATCGCTGCTGCCTTCGGCAGCGTCGTCTCCGCCACCACCGCAACCGGTGAAGAGGGCGGCAGTTGCGATAAAGAGGGCTGCAGCTGCAAGGGTGCTGAGCTTGTTTTGATCACTTTGCTTTTTCATTTATACGTGGAGATGCTCGTCCGTGAAGTGGATAATTTCCTGGTTTTCTGCTGCCGGATTGACCCAGTAAATCGGGGCCTCCGACTCGAGGGCGTGGCGCCCGTCGCAGGTGAGTGTTGCATTGCCGCGAACCGATTCAACAAAATTCTCGATATGCGGCTGGTGCGGCGGCTTGCTCAGTCCACCGGGGAGTTCATACTGGTCCGGCGGAGCGGATTCGTAAGCAGCGATGGCATCGTCGCCACCCGCGGCCTGACCGGATGCTACCTTCTTAAGAAGGCCTCGCTGAACGAGAGGATCCCAGCTGCGCTCGGAGCCTGACTCACGGTAAATGTTAGTGTAAGCAGCACGCTCGGAGATCTCGACGGTTCCCTCAGTTCCCATGAAGGACTCGTAGTAACCACCACCTGCGGAAGTAGTCGTCAGGACCTGGTAGAACGCGCGGGCACCACCTTCGGGAGTGTCGTAGTCAAACACGCACATCACGTTGTCGAAGTGCTCGCGGTCTTTGAAGAAGTTCTTACCTCCGGATGCCATCACCGACTTGGGCTGGGCATCAAGGAACCAGTTGAAGATATCAATCTGGTGGGCACCGAGATCGGAAATCGGACCGCCGGAGAGATCCTTGTAAGTCCGCCAGTTGAGGAAACGGTGACGCAGCTCGCCGAGGGAAAGCTTTCCTTCAACACCCTGGTCGAAACCGTATTTGAGAAGCGTCTGCTCATCCGGAAGGATGCTCTCCTTCACGCTGATGTCCTGGGAGGAACCGACAGCGCGGTTCCACTGGCCGTTGATGTTAACAATCTGGCCACAGACTTTCTCTTTCTTGATCAGCTCTTCGAGAGTGAAGAGATAACGCGGGTTACTGCGACGCTGGTGTCCGATCTGGAGCAACTTGCCGGTGTCATCCATGGCCTTCACCATGGCACGGGCGCCCTCGAGCGTGTTGGACATCATCTTCTCGCAGTAAACGTGGCAGCCGGACTCCAGCGCCATGACCGTGTGAGGCGAGTGCCAGAAATCAGGCGTCGTGATGAAAACCACATCGAGGTCTTCCTTGGAGAGCATTTCTTCGGCATCGAAGTAGCGCTCCGGCATGTTCCCGAACATGTTCTTGATCCGGGAAGCAGATCCGCCGAGGCGGTTCTTCATAATGTCGCAAACCGCGACGTAGTGCATCCCGGGGATGTCTTTCATCGCGTCGAAAAGCACTTCGTGCTGCTTGCCGCAGCCGATGAAGCCGACTCGAAGTTCTTCAGATGGCGCGTTTTTCGCCTCTGCACTGAGGATAGCCGGGGCTCCGAGGACGAGACCGGCACCGGCGACGGAACCCTTCTTGAGGAAGTTGCGTCGCTTGATATTAGAAGGCTCACTCATGACCAGATTGGAGATAATTTTTGGGTTACAGTTTCTTCGCGAAGAGCTGGAAACGATTGTTCTTCACGCTCATAAGGGCTACGACCACAAGAAGCACATGGATGGCCAGCCACGCGATACCGCCGTCCTGTTTCAGGAGGATCAAGCCTACCGTCAGGAAGCAGTAGAGGAGTCCCTGGACAAACAGGGAGATACGGGTTGCGATTCCAAGAAGAAGAGTCAGACCGGTGATAATCAGGAGAGGTCCAAGCAGGACATCGAAAATTCCCATCGCGAAACCGGGCAGAAGCGGCTCGCCTTTCAGCTTATCGCCGAGTGCCTCGGGAATGCCGTTGTAATACTGCAGACCATAAACCTTGTCGGAGTCGGAGGAGGTCAGCCCATAGCTGTTGGGTTCGCCGTCCACGACGACAGCCACCTCGCTTGATTTTTGGCCGGAGAATTTCTCGATGCCTGTGAAAATAGCGCGCAGAGCGAGCCAGAGACGCAGGAGCAGAAAGGCGAAAAAGCCGCCAAGGTCAGAACCGGATTCAGATGATGAGTCGTTTTTCAAAATATGGGTGAGTTGAATTTTGCTTAGGTATGCTCAGGTAAAATCAATCGTAAAGCGGTTTTAGGTCCGCGATAAAGGATGCTGAGAATGGGGTTTTTGGACTTAGGAGGCAAGAAACTTACTGAATCATGCCCCGGTAGGAAAAGCCCGAAAAAGTCGATTCTTCGCGCCCGGAATAGCAAAATCCGCCCAATTTCTTAACAAATCATCTTTTTAAATAAGCGGCGCCGGCGCTCCCGCTCGTTCGAGAGACGCCCTGAATACGAAATTTCGCCCCCTCGAAGAGGCTCTATAATCTGTTTGTCATTTTTCGCCGGATCCCTTTTGCTGTCCGTTACCGAAAACTCCAAATGATCTGAACCCTCGAATATGAAATCCACGAACCGTCGTAAGTTCCTCAAGCAATCGGCTGCCGCAGTGGCCGCTTCCTCCACCCTCCCCCACTTCTTTATCGGGAAAGCCGGCGCCGCTCCCAGCAGTAAGCTGAACATTGCCCACATCGGCGCAGGCGGCATCGCCAAGATGGCCTATGGACCGAGCAAGAACGAAAACACCGTCGCTCTCTGTGATATCGACGAGAACAAGTTCGACGAGCACTCCGAGAATTTCCCACACCTCAAGAAAGCCAAGCGTTTCGCTGATTTCCGCGAAATGTTCGACAAGATGGGCGACGACATTGACGCCGTCTGCATCAACACGCCCGATCACACTCACTTCGCTGCGACGATGGAGGCCATGCAGCGTGGGAAGCACGTTTTCACCCAGAAACCTCTCACTCACAATATCTGGCAGGCCCGCACTCTGAAGAAAGCCAAGGAAAATTACGGGGTCGTCACCGTGATGGGCAACCAGGGGCACACCTATGACGGAATCCGCAGCCTTCGCGAATGGTACGAGGCCGACACTCTCGGCCAGGTCCGCGAGGTCCACTGCTGGAATCCGGGCCCCGGCTACGGCTCGCGCTATTTCCGCATGCCCGACCAGTTCCCGCCGCCTGCCATGGAAGTCCCCTCTCACATTGACTGGGACCTCTGGGTCGGACCGGTCGTGACCGACCTCCCCTACAACGATCTTTTCCACCCTCTCACCTGGCGTGGATACTACGACTTCGGCAGCGGTATTCTCGGTGACTGGTTCCCCCACATCGGCGACGGCCCCGTCTGGATTCTCGATCTTTACGACCCAATCTCAGCCGAGCTCGTCAGCCAGACCGACGTCCCGGATGGCGTCGCCGCTGAGTCCAGCGTGGTGAAGTGGGAATTCGAAAAACGCGGTACCAAGGAGCCATGCACCATGTATTGGCACAACGGCAAAAACCGTCCCGAGACACCCAAGGACTGGTCCTGGGGCGAAGTTCCCAATGCGGGCAGCTTCTTCATTGGCGACAAGAAAACCGCCTTCCTCGACAACCGCTCCAACAATCCCCGCCTCACCAGCAAGGAAGACATGGTCGCCTTCAAGGAGGCCGGTTATCCCGAAGAGAAGTATCCGCGCGTCAAATCTGACGGCCCGGTCGGAGAATGGATCGATGCCATCAAGGGTGACGGTCCCGAACCCGGTTCCAACTTCGACTACGCGGCTCCTTTCGCCGAGACCACCTGCCTCGGTGTCATGGCGATGCGCTGCGGCGGCAAAATCGAGTGGGACGCCAAGAACATGAAAGTCACCAATCGCCCCGAACTCAACGCGCTCGTCAAAGAACCCGTCCGCGAAGGTTGGGAATACGGCGAAGACCTCTGGACCTGATCCAGCGCCAACCATTGCCAATCTCAAACTCAAAGGATTCAAACCACTCAGTTCCATGAAAGAAAAAAGAACCCAGTTCTCACGCCGTAATTTCATCGGCACCACCGGCGCTGCGGCCCTGTCTCTCTCAGTGGCAGGCCGCTCCTCCGTCCTCGGCGCCAATGAAACCGTTCGCCTCGCGGTGATCGGATGTGGCGGTCGCTCCGGCGGCCTGACCGAACGTTTCTCCGCCGCTGACAACACGGCGATCACCGTTCTCTGCGACCCGGACACCGCGCAGATGGAGTCCCTAGTGGCCCGCTCGGCAAAGAAGGACATCGACATCAGCAAGGCTGACCACGTTCAGGACTACCGCAAGGTGCTCGAGCGTGATGACGTGGACGCTGTGATCATCAGTTCGCCGAACTACTGGCACGCGCTTCATTCCATTGACGCCATGGCCGCCGGGAAAGACGTCTACGTCGAGAAGCCGGTCAGCCACAGCCTGTGGGAAGGCCAGCAACTGGTCGCGGCCGAGAAGAAGTACGGCCAGATCATCGGGGGCGGATTTCAAAACCGTTCCGATCCCGGACCGCAGGACGGCATCCAGTTCGTCCAGGAAGGCAACATCGGAAAGATTCTTTCGGTGCACGCCGTCTGCATGCGGAACCGCACTTCAATTGGCAAGCAGGAGGCCAAGCTTTCTCCACCGGAAACACTCGACTACGACCTCTGGTTGGGCCCCTGCCAGCATGAAGACCTTTACCGTCAGAAGTTCCACTACGACTGGCACTGGGTGTGGAACACCGGAAACGGTGACGTCGGCAACCAGGCGCCTCATGAAATCGACATGGCCTGCTGGGTGCTCGGTGATCCCGCCCTGCCTGCCGAAGTGAATTGCTACGGAGAACGCTTCGGCTGGAACGACGCCGGCGAAACTCCCAACATGCTCTCTACCTGGTATTCCCAGGCCGGCGTGCCCTGCATCATCGAAGTCAACGACATGTGGCTCACCCCCGAGCGCAACGTTTCCCCGGTTCGTGACGGCATTCGCGTCGGTATCGTGGTCAAGTGCGAGGGTGGCGAACTCCGCGGCGGCCGCGGCGGCATGTATGTGGTCGGTGAAGACGGCAAAACCAAGACTCACAAGTTCCCCGGAGACGGAGGAAAGACTCACCAGGAGAACTTCCTCGCAGCAGTTCGTTCACGGAAGTCAGACGGCTTGCAGTCCAAGCTCGTCGACGCCGAGAAATCATCTGCTGTCGCTCACCTGGCCAACATCTCTTATCTCTCCGGCGCTTCTGCAAGTGCCGAAGCAGTCGACCAGGCCATTGGTGACAACGAGATGCTTCGCACCATTGCTGAAGAGCAGTCCCGTCAGCTCTCCGCCTGGGACATCGATCCGCCAGCCTACTCACTGGGCGGTAAGATTGAAGTCGATCCTGCCTCCGGCAAGGTGTTGACCGAAAGCGCCGATCCACGCCTCATTAAGCGGGACTATCGCGAGCCGTTCGCGGTCCCCGAGTTGGCGTGATCCTGACCTTGCGCATACTTTCAGCGCTAACCTAAATTCAAACCCGTCCCCGTCGGAATCCTGGTTTCGGCAGGGGCGGGTTTTTCTTGTCCTACCAGAACCGCCAACATGAAATCATCTCCCCCGAATACGACTCGCCGTTCCCTTCTTAAAAAATCCGCTGCCACTGCGTTCGGATTCTCGGTCATGCCTTCCTACCTTGCCCTCGGCAAGCCCGACAACGAAGGCAACGTGCCTCCGAGCCAACGCATCAATCTCGGATGTGTCGGCGTTGGTGGTCGCGCCGCCAGCGTGATCCCCTCCCTCTGTAAAGATGGGTTCGCCCAGCCGGTGGCCCTTTGCGACGTTGATTTCAACGCACGAAACATCCAGAAGAACCTCGAGAAATATCCCGGCGTGAAGCAGTTCGCCGACTTCCGCGTCATGCTCGACAAGATGGGCGACGACATCGATGCCGTCAGCGTCGTCACTCCGGATCACACCCACTACGTCGCCACCATCGCGGCCATGCAGCTGGGCAAGCATGTCTATGTTGAAAAGCCCCTGACTCATACCTACCGCGAAGCGGACCTGCTCATGAAAGCGGAGCAGAAGTACGGGGTCGTCACCCAGATGGGCAACCAGGGGCATACCTCAGCTGGTTCCGAGCAGTTCAAGAATCTCGTCAACAAGGGCATCATTAAGGACATCGTCAAAATCGAGTCCTGGAAGTCAGGTGGCCTCTGGTTCATGGACGCGGCCAACCGCATCAGCGAATACCCCGCCGAAGAACCCAAGCCCGCCACCCTCGACTGGGACCTCTGGTGCGGCCCGAAGGAAGTGAAGCCCTTCAGCTCACTCTATCACCCCTTCTCCTGGCGCGGCTTTCATCTCTACGGAAACGGCATGCTCGGCGACTGGGGCGCGCACATCATCGACTTCGCGCATGACTTCCTTAAGCTGGGCCTTCCCACGAAGATCGAAGCCATTGAAATGGCGGATCACAACCAGGTCATCTTCCCGTTGATCTCCAAGCTCGCCATGCACTTCCCGGCACGCGGCGAGGGATTGCCCGCCTGTGACCTGACCTGGGAAGACCGGAATGACAATTGCGCACCGGAAGTCTCTGAAAAATTCTGGGACGGCGACACCCCTCCCAACCTCGGCCGGGTTGGCACCCTGCTGCATCGCGAAGACGGCGCTTTTGTCGTCCAGCGCGGTTCCCACGCCAGCGTCTCACGCATCTACCCGCGTGATGAAATGATGAAGTACAAAGACGACATCAAGGTCCCGGGACCGGAGTTCAATCACCAGGAAAGCTTCACCCAGGCCTGTCTCGGAAACGGCACCACGAACTCTCCGTTCAGTATTGCGGCCCCGCTTACCAAGGTGCTGATTCTCGGTGTGATTTGCCAATACCTCAACGAGAGCCTCGAGTTCGATCCGGAAACCGAGACCTTCAAGGGCAACACCAACGCCAACGATCTCCTCGCCGGCCCGGCACCGCGTTCCGGTTGGGAAGGTTTCTACCAGAACATCTAATCTGCCGTCAGACTGGACACGCACTCCCCCCTTGCGGGCCGACGGGGTCGACCTTTTAAAGGGGGCTACTTGCTTCGCAGTTTTCGCGCGGCAGCGCGGGTAGCGTCGAGCGGCCCACTCGACGGAAACGCTTTCTCAGTTAATCAGAACTTCCGGTAGTCGCCGTGAATCATCGAATTGGCCGCTTCGAGGTTGGTCACCTTCATGTTCTTGGCGTCCCACTCGAGACGTTTCGTCGGGAAGTTGCCGGCAATCACGCCGAGGCAGAGCATTTCGGCGAGCGGCCCGGCGTAGTCGAACCCGGCTTCCGTTTTACCTTTGCCTTCGATGGCATCGAGCCACTGCGTGTAGTGATTCATCGGCCCGATATCGGGCTTCACAGCGTTCTGCAAAATGGAACGCGGGTAGAACTTCGGAGCGTTACAGTGAGGCAACACCATGCGACCGGCCTCGCCCACGAAGAGGGCGCCCTGCTGCGGCAGCGCCTCTCCTTCAGGTAAAATCAAATCCTCGTTGCCGGCAAAGCGCGGGGATCCTTTTCCGTCCCACCAGGTGAAGGTGAAATTGTCAGTCGTGTATTCAGTCGGGGCAAACCCGTAGCGCATCATGTTCTGCTCGGGGAAACCGTAACCATTCGGCTCGCGGCATTCTGCTTCAACCCAGAGGGGATCACGAAGCCCCAGGGACTTCACCGGAGTGTCGAAGATGTGAATGCCCATATCGCCGAGGGTGCCGCAGCCGAAATCGACCATCTTTCGCCACTGACCGGGATGAAACACTTTTTGCACATAGGGACGAACCGGTGCCGTGCCGAGCCAGAGATTCCAGTCCAGTTCCGCAGGGACTTCATCTTCCTCGGTGTAGGGATCGCCATCGTAGCCCCAGTTCTTGTGCGACCACACGTAAACTTTGCTGATCTTGCCGAGCAAACCGTCCTGCACCCACTGACGCGTCAGGCGGTAGGCAAGCGAAGACTGGTTCTGAATGCCCATCTGGGTGGCGAGTCCTTTTGAGTCGGCCAGCTCAGCGAGCTCACGGGCTTCGGAGAGCTTGTGAGTGAGTGGCTTTTGCGTGTAGACATGCTTGCCCAGATTCATGGCCGCCAGCGTGGCGGGATAATGAGTGTGATCCGGTGTGGAAATCGAAACCGCGTCGATCTTGTCCCCCAGCTCCGCCAGCATTTCGCGGTAGTCCTGGTAGCCTTTGGCACTGGTATACTGCTTCTGCTTTTCAGCGATCTTGCCTCGCTTCGGGTCGACATCACAGAGACCGAGAACCTCGACGTGTTCGTGAGCACCAATGGAATTGGTGTCTGTGTTTCCCTTACCGCCGGTTCCGATGTGGGCGGTGCAGATTCGGCTGTTCGGTGAATTAGCGCGAAGACCGGATGGCAGGATAAAGAAACTGCTGACGGCAGCGGAAGACTTAACGAACTTACGGCGTGAGAATTGTGTCATAGCAAAGCGTGGTGAAAATCAGGCGCTATCGCCGGCCTTTAGCGGCCAGCAACTTAACCGGGATTAGCAAAGGCTACAGATTGTAGAACTCTTCCCAACCGGCGCGAGGGGCGGGATCAAGTAGGGCCTGCGCATCCGCGTTATTGGTGATTTTCTGCGTCTCCGGATCAAACTCCAGGGTTCCGCCAAGGCGCTGCGCAATGATACCCAGGGTAAACACCTGGGTGAGCTGGCCGGATACGGCAAACGGTGAACGGGTCTCTTCCTGCCCTTTGCAAGCGAGCAGGAAGTTCTCGAAGTGATCGCTGTTTTTCCCACTGATGCGCGGAAGGCTCTCCCGGATGTCGAGATACTTTTCTTTCGGCACGACGACGAGAGGACGCGCATGGCTTCCGCCCTGGAAGGTGAGGTCCTTACCATAAATGATCTTGCCCGGCCCCTTGACTTCGATGCCGAGCTCCGGCTCCACCTCAGGTTTGTTTTCGGTCCCGTCGTACCAGGTCACGTCGCACGCAGGCATGCCTTCGCGCTCCGGAAAATGAAATCGAATCGTTGAAGCCTGTGGATAAACAAAGGGGTTCGGTTGATCGCGTTTCACCGCCTCAATCTTGGTAGGTAGTCCGAGCTTCAGAAAACGATGAGCCGTGTCGAGGATATGCGGACCCCAGTCGCCGAAAGCGCCGCTGCCGTAGTCATACCAGCTTCGCCACTCCGCCGGATGAAGCTTCGCGCTGAAAGGATGCTCGGGAGCGGAACAGGTCCAGGCTTCCCAGTCCATGCCCGCCGGCAAAGGCTCGCTGGGGTATTCGGTTACGGAGGCGCCCCAACCGTGCCAGCGGCGAGGGTTATTCATGTGCGCGGTGACGCGGGTAACGTCCTTGATCACCCCGGCTTCAGTCCATGCCTTGAACTGGAAATAATTGGCGCCCGAGTGTCCCTGGTTCCCCATCTGGGTAGCGACACCACTGCGCTCCGCCATGTCGATGAGGCGTTCGCACTGCCCGTAGGTATGGGCGAGAGGCTTCTGGACATAAACCGGCTTGCCCAACGACATGGCCAACATGGCCTGGCAGAAGTGCGCATGGTCGGCCGTCGCGACGAGAACGGCGTCGATCTCGTTCGCCATCTCATCAAACATGACGCGAAAGTCAGTGTAGCACTTCGCGTTGGGATGCTCTTCCTGCGCCTTCTGGGTGTGGCTTCCTTTCAGGTCGACATCGCAAAGGGCGACGATATTGCAGAGGCCGCTGCTATGAAGCGACTTGATATTGGAAGCCCCCTGGTTGCCGATCCCAATGGCGGCCACATTAACCTTTTCGCTGGGCGGCAGTTCACCACTGGTCGAGTTTGCCCCGAAGACGTAGGCGCCCGGTACGACCGTGAACAGCCCGGCGGCTGATGTTTTGAGGAAATCGCGACGATTGCGAGAGGACGAAGAAACATCAGGGGAGCTTTTCATGACCTTATGAGGCCATGATGCTCACCAAATGTCGAGTGGCGTCTTCAACGCCGGTTCTTCGCGCCTTCCGGATCAGGTCCAGAGATCTTCGCCGTAGGACCAACCCTCACGAGTCGACTCCTTGATCCAGGCATCCAGTTCCGGACGTCCCTTCACGGTCATGTTCTCGTGATCCCACTCGATCGTTTCGCCGAGGCGCTGTGCCATGGCTCCGAGGAGAACCACTTCGGTAAGCGGTGCGGCATACTCGAAGTTCGATCCCGGAGTCGGGCCTTCTCCTTTGATCGCCCGGAACCATTCCTTGATGGGTCCACCCTTCCCCTGGTTTTCCATCCGGGGGATTTCCTTGAGCACTGACTTCATGTCATTGAATCGGTCGCCCGGAGTGAGACGCGGACTGGTCGGACGCATGTCGGCGTGGAAGAGCGTGTCCTTGGTTCCCTCCATGTACATTCCCCCGCCCGCAGGAAGGGCTTCAGCCTGATCCCAGCGCTTCGGCTTGGGAACTTCGTAACCTTTCTCGAACCATTTCATCGTCACCGGCGGCTTATCACCGCGAGCCGGGAAATGATAAGTCACCACAGATCCCATCGGGATGAATCCATCATTGAGGGGCTCCACCCGCTCCACTTCCACCTTGGTCGGCATTCCCAGGCCCAGCACCCAGAAGGGCGCATCAAAGGTGTGGCAACCGATGTCGCCGAGCGCTCCGCAACCGTAGTCCCACCAACCGCGCCAGCGAACTGGAGCGTAGGCTTCGTTGAATGCCTTGTCAGATACCGGGCCCTGCCAGAGATCCCAATCGAGATTGGCGGGAACAGGTTGCTTGGCAGGCGGGAAAGTTTCGGGCGGGATGAACCACGGCGGGTTGGGACGATTGGTCCAGGTAATCACTTCAGTCACATCTCCGATCACTCCGGCATCGACCCACTCCTTGATCCGAAGCATGCCGTCGAAAGTGTGCCCCTGGTTACCCATCTGAGTGACGACGCCGTATTTCTCCGCTGCCTTCTGCAGGGTGCGGCACTGCCAGATATTGTGAGCCAGCGGCTTCTGAATGAAGACATGCTTACCGCGCTCCATCGCATCCATTGCAGGAGCGAAGTGCGTGTGATCCGGGGTGGAAATGGCGACGGCGTCGATGTCATCGCCCATCTTGTCCATCATGACGCGAAAGTCCTTAAAGCGGGGAACTTCGGCGTGTTTCTTGAACGCTTTCTCACCGCGCGCCTCATCCACATCACAGAGTGCGACGAGGTTTTCGTTGGCGGCTTCACCGACCGCGTAGCCCCCCATGCCACCGACTCCGACGACGGCCACATTGATCTTCGAAGTCTTTCCCGATTGCGCGATGGAAAAATTCGGGAGCGTCGACGCGGCGGCCGCAGCGGTCGAAGTCCCGAGAAATTGTCGACGAGAGGTTTTCTTCATGACCGGTTTTGTAGATAGAACCAGCCGGGTCGGCAAGAACAGACGTACCTTCAAAACGTAGGGTCCGCCCTTCGCAGATGATGCCAATCTGAGGCTCTAATCGAGCTGCTTGAGCTCAATCTTCCGAAAAGCCGAACGCGTTCGGTAATTGGCGATTCCCAGCGGCACACACTTTTCAATCGGCCCCGGCCTCAGACTGATCTCCTTACCTTCGCGCTCAACTTCGAAAACCAGTTCCTCGTCGATCCATCCGCTGATCGCTTCATCGGTGACCCGGACCCGGAGCAAATACCAGCGCCCGTCTTCAAGACTCGTCAGCGTTCGCGTTTCATTTAGGGAGGCGTCTTTCCCGTCAATACTCGAAAGACCGACAATGGCCCCGCCCCAGCCACCACAAATCAAGGTCGCATGGCTGTCGCCCACCGGAAACGTCAGCCCGCAGAAGAAGTCGTCGCCATAGTGCTTCTTCACTTCCAGGGAGATTTCGTAGTTGGTCGTTGGAATCGCATCACCGGTCCAAACCACACCGGTGATGGGGTTTCCATTCTCGAGCGTGAGCTCACCTTCGAAGGAAACGTGCACCTCCCCCTCACCGCCGAACTCGATCGATTTCCATGCGCCCGTCGAATCGCCATCGAATAACGAAACCGTCTTCTCCTCCGCCTCTACGACGGCGGGACACAGGACAGCAACAACCAGGGCAATCAGGCAGATTTCAATTCGCACGAGCACACCACAACCTTAACGGCTCTCCTTTTTTCGTGCAATCCCCGGACTGGATGTCCCCTACCTGCGCCATTGGATGACACAGCAGTGAGATTGACAGAGCACGACCAAAGCGTTGATGATGGACCTCCACGCCTATCGACCTATGAACGACGAAACTCCCCCCACCAAGCCTGCCACCCAAACTGACGTCCAGCCCGCCACCAAGACTGACGCGCCTTCGCAATCCTCCCGCCGCAGCCTTCTCAAGAAAGGCGCCCTCGCCGGAGCCGGACTGACCATTCTCCCGACCGGCACGGTCTTTGGCCAGAATGCACCGAGCAACAAACTCAATGTGGCGCTCATCGGTGTCGGTGGCCGCGGACAGGCACACTACGGAACGCTCAAGGATGAAAACGTGGTGGCACTCTGCGACGTCGACAAGATCAAGATGCAGCCGGGCGTCGATGCCTTCCCGGACGCCAAGGTCTACCTTGACTGGCGCGAAGCTCTCGATCACGACGACCTCGATGCTGTCCTTTGCTGCACCGCAGACCACACGCACGCTTTCATCGCCAACTGGGCGCTCAACCGCGACCTCCACTGTTACATGGAGAAACCGCTCGCCATCACGGTGAACGAAGCCCGCACCGTTCGTGAATCCTACCTCCCCAAGAAAGACAAGCTTGCCACCCAGGTCGGCATGCAGCGTCACGCCAGCCCGAACTTCAACCGCCTGCGCGAGATGGTGCAGGACGGCGTCATCGGAGACCTCAAGGAAGCCTATGCCTGGGGCAACCGCCAGATTCCCCGCGACGGTTACCTGCCTGACGCCGGGGGCGCTCCTGAGACCATGGCCTGGGATCTCTGGTTGGGACCCTCACCCTTTCACCCCTACAATCCCGGATACATCAAGGACCGGGCCGGATGCCTCGAGTGGAACATGTTCTGGGACTTCGGTATCGGCCAGATGGGCGACATGGGCAGCCACACCATGGACCTGCTTTGGAATGTGATTGATGCCGACCTGCCGACTTCAATCGAATCCAAGACCTCTGAAGAATTCAATCCCGATGTCACTCCGGTTGAACTGACTTCTTCATTCATCTTCCCCGCCAATGACTGGCGCGATAAAATCCGGGTGACCTGGTTCCAGGGCGGAGCGATGCCGAAGTCTCCTTCGAACTGGATCGACCTCAACAAGATCGGTCACGGGGTCATGTTCAAGGGATCGAAGGGATTCATCGTCGCTGACTTCGGCAGCCGCCTCATCATTCCGTTTGGCGACACCGCCGACCTGACCTACTACGAACCACGCACCGAGGAGGAACTCCTCCCCGATCTCGGCAACTTCCAGAAGCAGTGGACCGAAGCCTGCCGCAACGGCAAGCCTTCCGAAACTGCCTGTAACTTCGAATACAGCGCCAACATGATCGAAACCATGTGCCTCGGACTTGCTGCCTTCCGCGCTGGCGGACGACTCGAGTATGACGGTACGACCGGTAAGATCACCAACAACGAAGATGCGAACCAGTATCTGACGAAAGAGTATCGCGACGGTTGGCCGATCAGCGGTTGATCGCCCCTTCGTTTAAAATCAGCCAGCAGATCATGGCCAAGCCACTCGATCGCCGCCGATTCCTCGCTTCGTCGGCCGCCGCTATCGCGGCGCCGGCCATTATTCCTTCATCCGTTTTTGGACAGGGACGCCCCGCTCCCAGTGAGCGCATCAACCTCGCCGTCATCGGCCTGGGAGGAAACGGCTCCGGAACCCTGACCAACTTTCTTGGCAAAAAGGAAGTCCAGGTCGTCGCGGTGTGTGATGTGCATGATCAACACTACCGGGACAACACCAGCGGTCGCACTTACGGCCGCGAACCGGGGCGACAGGCGGTGGAGAAACGCTACGCCGAAGACATGGCCAGCGGCACCTACAAGGGTTGCGACGCCTACGCCGATTTCCGCGAAGTCTGCGCCCGCGATGACATCGACGCCGTGGTCGTCGCCACCCCGGATCACTGGCACGCTCTCATCACCCTGGCAGCGCTTCGCAACGGCAAAGATGTCTACTGTGAAAAACCGGTCACCCACCTTTTTGGTGAAGGCCAGGCGGTCTACCGAGAAGTGGAGAATCAGAAGGCGGTTTTTCAAACCGGCTCCCAGCAGCGTTCCGAAATCCGGTTCCGCATCGCGGTGGAAGTCGCATTGAACGAGCTCATCGGAAAGATCCACACAGTCGAAGTCGGCCTTCCTCCGGGACATTCCACGCCTCAAACCGAACTGGTCGATCCGACCGAACCTCCCGCAGGTCTCGACTATGATCTCTGGTGCGGTCCCAGTGAAGCGCTTCCCTACATCCACGCCCGTCATCACCGGAACTGGCGATGGCACCTCTCCTACGGCGGCGGACAGATCATGGACTGGATCGGTCACCACAACGACATCGCTCACTGGGGACTCGGAATGGACCAGGGCGGACCGGAAAAGGTCGAGGCGATCGGCTGGACCTATCCCGAAACTGAAATCTACAACGCCCCGGTCGACTGCGAGATCCGCTCCACTTTCGCCAACGGCGTCACCTCCACGATCTCGAGCAAAAATCGACGAGGCACCAAATGGATTGGCGACAACGGCTGGGTCTACGTCGACCGCGGCAAGATCGAATGTTCCAACCGCGAATGGCTCCAGGAAAAGTATGACCGCGGAGCGATCAAGGCCTACGAATCCAACGATCACCGCCAGAATTTCCTCGATTGCATTCGCTCACGCGAAGCCTGCATCGCTCCGGCGGAAACGGCCCACCGCTCGGTGACGCCGGGCCACCTCGGCTACGTGTCGCAGGCATTGGGCCGCCCCGTCAAGTGGGACCCTGCCACCGAGAACGTCATCGACGACGACGAAGCCGACAAGCTGCTCAAGGCGGTCAATTACCGGGACGGGTGGTCGTTGGTCTAGACTGTCCGGAGCCCTCGATCCAGCATCTTCTAACGCCCGGGCTGAAAAGCTGAAAGGGTGAAGTTCCCGATTCGCCCCGGTTGCCAGACCGCGTCGATAACTGGTTAAGATCACTTTGCCTGCTTGCCGCTGATCGGCTCACCCATCGTGGCACGCCAGTCCTGGTAAAGCTTTTCCATCGCCTGGACTCGTTCTGGATTGGCAGACGCCAGGTTCTTCGTTTCGCCGGGATCCTCAGCCAGGTTGTAGAGCTGCATACCGGTCTGGATCGGCACGATGCGGAACTCATCTTTAACAAGACCGTTTTCATCAAGCTGGTAGGCCTCGTAGTCACGACCTGCTCCGCGAAAGACCATCTTCCAGTCCCCGTCACGAACCACCCAGTTCACCATCTTGTTGCCGGAATCCCAGAAAAGAGGCTCCGGGTGAAGTGTCTCCACCTCGCCCTTGATGAGCGGCAGCAGGCTCTTTCCGTCGAGGTCCTTCTTCGGGGCAATGCCGGTGATTTCAGACAAGCTCGGGTAAAGGTCACGATGGGTCACCGTGGCATCCACTTTCGTACCGGCTTCGAACCTACCCGGCCACGACATTACCATCGGCACCTTGATACCTCCATCCATGAGACAATACTTGAATGCATTGTTAGGACCGTTGTTGGCATAAGACTGATCAGAGCCTCCGTTGTCGACGGAGAAGAAAATAAGCGTATCATTCGTCAGCCCCTTTTTCTCGAGGGTGTCGAGAATGCGACCGATCTGCATATCCATCAACTCAAGATGGGCGAGGTAAATCTTGCGACCGTAGGGATCGGGAACCTTGAGATGGCAGGTCTGACCATACCATTCCTTGAAGTCGGGCTGCTTCACAGGATCCCACAGCGGAAACTCCCACACTTCAGCATCGCGATCGAAGGAACGATCCGGCACGCCGTATTTTTCACGAAGCTGCTCCGGCGCAGCAATCAGCGGCGTGTGCACCGCATTAAACTCCAGTTGCAGGTAAAAAGGCTGGTCGCTCTCCTGCTCGATAAACTTCACTGATTCATCACCGAAGATTTCCGTCGTCGTCGTGTTCTCGAAGGATTCCTTGGTCTCACTGTTTCGGTTCATCGGCCCGAAAGGCGCCGAGGTCGCCCGCTTCGAACTCCCCTTCTGCTTGCGCTCGTAGGCGTCCACGTCTTTCTGACTCACCATCTCGAAGAACCAGGAGTGATGTTCAAAGCCCAGATACTGATCGAAGCCATGCTTCATCGGATCCGCCTTCGGCCCGAAATTGAGATGAGTCTTTCCCACCTTCATGGTGCGATAACCGGCCTCCCTCATCATCTCGGCGATGGTGTATTCATTCGAAGGCAAACCACCCTGGCCATAATGATAGGCTCCCCAGCGCTGCTGGTATCGACCGGTCGAAAGCGCCAGTCGCGAGTTGCTGCACACCGGTGACGACGCGTAGGCATTTCGGAAGACCACTCCGGAAGCGGCCAGCTTATCGAGGTTCGGAGTCGTCACGCCATCGGCAACCACCTCCTGGAATCCCGCATCCGCATACCCCTGGTCATCGGAAACAATCACAATCACATTGGGCTTATCAGCCGCATCACTCCCCTGACCACCCAGGGCCAGCACGGCTAAGACAACAATCAGCAGTTTATTCATATCAAAGACTTTTGCACAGTTTACTCACTAACATACCCACTCACTTCAGCCTGGGCCACTCGGGATGCACAGGGCGATCAGTTGCTTCGCGCCCCACCTCCTCGTCCTTCGGAGCGGGAGGCGCGGAGTCGAGCAACTTCTGCAAAGCATCATGCACGTCGAGCACCGCCTCGTTATCGATCCGGCCGGAGAGATTGTTTTCCTCTTTCAAATCCTCACCCGGCTGAAAGAAACGCCCGTCGCGATAGAGCTTGAAATCTGCCGTCCTCGCCCACTGCCCGGGCTTCTTGTTCCAATAGGGCTGGTAATGGCAAAGGATCCATTCACGCGGCGTGCCCTTTTCACCACGAAGCTGCGGCAGAAAACTGACCCCATCGCGGGGATCGTCTTCGCTAAGCTCCACACCCGCAGCCTGCGCCAGGGTTGGATAAAGATCAGTGAAGTCGACGAGGTCAGGGAGAACGACTCCCTCAGGAGTCCTGCCTTTCTGATAGGCTACCAAAGGCACATGCGTTCCCATGTCATCCATGTTCGCCTTACCGCCCTGGATGGACTGCCCTTTCCAGCGCGAGGTGATGCCAGTGTGAGTGCCGTTGTCCGCCGTGAATACGATCAAGGTATTTTCGGCAATGCCGAGGTCTTCGGTTTTTTGAATAAGGCGGCCAATGATTTTATCCATGTAGTTGACCATGGACTGGAAGTGTTGCTTGGCTTCCCCTCTGGGTCCTTTGTTGGCTTTCTGATTGCGAGGCCGATCGCCAATCGTATCCGGAGTCGGGACAAATGGACTGTGCACCAGCACCATGGGGTAATAGAGAAAGAACGGTTCTTCCTGGTTTCTCTCCATGAAGTCGCAGAGGAAATCGCAGAATAGGTCCGGCCCGTATTTTCCCGCGTTGTCCTCAGTGGTGAAAACCTCACCGTTCTGCTCAATCGCCGGACTCCAGAAGCGCTCGCCGCCGTCGGCCTTCTGCTTGGTTAATTGCCAAAGGCTGTATTCATCAAATCCTGCCTGGACCGGACGGCTGTTGTCGTCGTGTCCTTCGAGCGAGTTGTAGAGCCCATTGAGCTGCCACTTGCCGGCGATGGCGGTCTTGTAGCCGGCGTCCTGCATCAGGTGGCCGAAGGTCTTTTCTTCAGGACTGAGATAGCCGAAGTGGGTGTAGTTCCGGAAGTTGTATTTCCCCGTCATGATCATGACCCGCGACGTCGTACAGATCGGGGTGGAATAACAATGCTCAAAGCGAACGCCCTGCGCCGCCATCTTGTCGATGTTCGGCGTCTCATAGTCCTCCGCTCCGTAACAACCGAAGGCTTCCCAGCCCACGTCGTCGGCCATGATGAGAATGACGTTGGTTTTCTCCGCGGCGGCTGCCGTGGCAATTGAAACACTGAGAGCAGCAATGGATAAGAAGAGTGATTTCATGGGCGACCAAAGAGGGTTAAATGATGGACTTAAGGGGGTTCAATTTGCCTACTTTGGCCTCGGAATGTAAGCGCCAGCTTCCTCAAGATAGGTGACCAATTGCTTCTGCAATGCATCCGCTTTTTCCGGCATCTTCGCGGCGAGGTTTTCCGTTTCACCCGGATCGTCGGTCACGTTGTAGAGCAACACATCATCGTGGTGGTAATTGTGGATCAGCTTGAAGTCCCCCACCCGAATCGCACTGGCCGGATAACTCCCCTCACCCTGGTAGTGGGGAAAATGCCAGTAAAGCGTATCGCGCTCGATCGCCCCGCCTTCGAACAAGGGCACGAGGCTGACGCCGTCGACATGCTGCTCCGGCTGAAGCGGCAGACCCGCCATCTCGAGCAAGGTCGGGTAAAAATCCATCGAGGTGACGGCTGCCTCGGTGCTGCCTCCCACGCTGTCATGACCAGGCCATCGAACCAGCGTCGGCGTTCTCAAGCCTCCCTCGAAAATGAAGGTCTTGCCGGTGCGCAGAGGCTGGATTGAAGTGGGGTGCTCCCTGAAGTAGGAAGACCTCCCCCCATTGTCCCCGGTAAAAACGATGATGGTGTTTTCGTATTGCCCGCTCTCTTTCAGCGCGTCAACGAGCCTCCCGATGTTGGTGTCGAGCGTTGCCAGTTCACCGGCATAGACCGGATCGTCCCGGCGCATTTTCTGTGGCTTGTGTCCGTAGTCATCGAGGATTCGGTCCACTTCGAGCGGCGGAAGAGATGCCGCCTTCTTTTCAAACTTCTCCTTCAGCCCGGGCTTGGAGGCGATGGGAGCATGCATCGCGAAGTGGCAGAGATGCAGATAGAAAGGCTGGTCTCGTTCCGTAGTCACAAAATCAATCGCCGCATCGGTAAGCAGGTCGGTGAAGTTGTCGCCTTTCTTCGCGTCAGGAAAATACCTCCCGCCCCTGAAAGGGTAGAACATCTCACAACGATTCGACTCGATGATAGCCTTCTGAGAATCAAAGCCATGCCTCTTGGGCCCGCCCGTTTCCTTCAGGGCCCCGATGTGCCACTTCCCGTAGAAGGCTGTTTCATAACCCGCCTTCTGGAGCACTTCACCGAGGGTGACCTCATCCTCCTTGATCCCGCTGGATTGTGGCTTTGGGCAGTAGACACGGGCTTCCTCCCCTTCCCGAGTGTAGGGTGTGTCTCGCCCCGCCAGCCATTGCGTCACTCCATGCCGCGCCGGGTTCTTTCCAGTGAGAATACTCAACCGCGTTGGCGAGCACATCGGACTGGGCGTGTAGAGACGATCAAAGCGAAACGAATCTTTCGCCAACCCATCGATGCACGGCGTCTCGTAAAAGGTGCTGCCGTTGTATCCCACATCATACCATCCGAAATCATCGATCAGTATGAAGAGGATGTTAGGACGTTCGGCGGCCTCAAGAGATGCGAAAGGCGACAGCATCCATGCTGCCGCCATCACAAGGGCGGGGATTTTCATGAAACCCGTTATGCCACAAAGAGCTCCTCAATGCGACCCGTAGAGTCGCCAAATGAATCCACCTTCACGCCACTGCCCTGAAGTTGCGACAACCAAAGGTTACACAGGGGATTCTTCGCCTCATTCATGTGAATGTGGCGACCTTGCACAAAACCGGAACCACCACCGGCAATCAATGTCGGGCAGTTCTTCAGCGTGTGAACGGAGAAGAGGTTGGTTCCCATCGTCAGGGTGAGGTTGTCAAAAAGGCTGGATCCGTCCAGTTCTTCCGATGCCTTGAGCTTATCGATGAACGCTGACAAGAACTTGGCATAGTGCAGGTCGCGCATTTCGGAGACGTCGCGACGTTCCCCGTGCGAGTAGTGGCTCATGGTATGAGCGCTGATTCCGGCCCCAAGGCTGGAAATCACTGAGTCCACCGGCATGCGGTAGGTCAGCACACGAGTCGCATCGACCTGCATCGCGGCGACCATCAGGTCTGCCATCACCCCAAGTTCGGGATAACCACGCAGAGACTCACCGGGCTCCGTCACCGCGTTCTTCGGCTGCTTCTTTTCTACTCCAATCCAGGCCTCTTCCTTGGAAAGGCGGGTTTCGATTTCCCTTACAGACTGGAAGTATTCATCGAGCTTCTCGTTGTCGGATTTGCTGATCTTGCGCTGAACCGACTTGGCATCCGACATCACCGTATCGAGCACACTGCGCTGCTCAGCGAGACGGGCCTGTTGCATTTCAACCGGAGTGTCATCGTTGGAGAAGAGGCGATGATAGGCTGCCACCGGCGTATTCAATCCGGCCACTGGCTTGCCCTGGCGATTCCAGGCAAGCGACAATCCCGGGCCATGCCCATCATTACCGGCGCCTTCACCACATAGCTGAATCGAGGTGAAGCGGGTCTCCTTGCCAAACTGCTCCGCCGCGACCTGATCGACCGAGATGGTGTTGTGAAAACTTTGCCCTGGAATCGCGTATCGGTTCGCTCCTGTCAGCCAGAAGGTGCTGCCACTGTGGCCGTCCTGTGAATACTGGTGACTCAGGTTCTGGACAAAGCTGATGTCCTGACGGTGTTTCTCCAGAGGAGTCAGAACCGAGGGGAACTGGTAATCGTAGCCAGTATCCTCTTTTTCCGGGAACCACTTGTCGGCGGTCACCCCGAAACCCATGCCCATCCAGATCATGCGCTTAGGCGGAGCCGCCACATCGGCGGCTTTCACATACTTGCGGAAGCCAAACGATTCGAGAAACGGCAGCGCAATGGTCGCGGTGCTACTACGCAGGACAGCTCTTCGAGTTAGATTCTTGTTCATGAGGATGATTACTTGGATTTGAATGGCTTGGACTGCACGAGGGCGTGAATGAAAGCGTCGATGGCGTAGTCTTCGGGTTCGGCCTGTTCGAGAATCTCTTCCACCAGGAGGTGATCCGAAAAGCCAAACGGACGACCAAGCCCATAGGCGACCATAGATTCAGCCAATCCGCCGGCAAAACCGTCGAGGTTGTCCGCCACGATGTCGCGGAGTTCGAAGAAATCTTTGAAATCAATCCCGCCAATCAGACTGCCGCTCGGATCGATTGGAAACTCAGTATAATTTCCCGCGCGGCGGGCTTTGTCATCGATCGCGACGCGTTCCACCTCACGCCACCTTCCGGACGGGTCGAGGTTTTCCATCCCGATCCCGATCGGATCGATCTTGCGGTGACACTGCGCGCACTGAGGTTCTTCCTGATGCAGATCCCCCAGCTCGCGACCGCTGATCAGTTCACCATCAAACCGGCTCAACATGGGAACGTTGGGCGGGGCAGGAGGAGGCGGATTATTCATCAGCTTGCGCAGCACCCAGGCACCCCGCTCCACCGGCGAAGAACGCTCGCCGTCTGATCCCATCGCCGCCACGGCAGCTGATCCTAACAGGCCTCCACGAGGAGACCCTTCGGGAAGCTCCACCCGGCGCCAGTGATCGCCTTCGACTCCTTCCAGCTCGTAATAATCCCCCAACACATCATTGACCACCACGAAGTCCGATTTGAGCAGATTCCTCAGCGGCAGGCGCTCGTGAAGAATGGTGGAGAAAGTCTGGTAGATCTCTTCCCCGGCAGCATCGCGAACCGCATTGTCGAAAGTGGGAAAATCACGCCCATCAAAAGCAAACATTCCAAGGCGGTGCATTTCGAGCCACTGGTAGACAAAGCTCTTCACAAAACGCTCCGAGCGCGGATCGGCCAGCAGGCGTTCGGTTTGAGCCTTGAGCACACGCGGCTCTCTCAGCTTCTTCTCCCGCGCCAGACTGAGCAGTTCTTCATCCGGCGGCGAACTCCAGAGGAAGTAGGACAGACGGGTCGCCAACTCCAAGTGAGAAAGCGCCTCGGACGATTCGTCTCCGGTGGCTTCCACCAAGTAGAGAAAGCTGGGAGAGGACAGCACGATGGACATCGGAGCGATGATAGCCTCTTCCATCTTTAAGCCCTTCTCCAATTCTGCTTCGTAGCGAACGTAGAGCTTGTCGAGCAACTCCTGGCTCGGCCGCTCGCCGCGAAACGCTTTGTCAGCGAATCCCTTCAGAACGGCTTTCACGTAATCTTCATCACTCTGCTCTTCTCCCTGCTCGAAGAAGATTCCAAAGAGCGCCTCATTCGGTTCTTCGGGCAACGGCCCTTCCAGTTCAAACCAGTCGACCCAGACGCCCCACGGCGTGCCGTATCCGTTCTCTTTTCGATAGACCGCTTCCAGGTTCTTATCGCCCCGGTCCATGTGAGAACGTTTTTGAATCTGGTAACTAGCATCGACGCCGGGCTCGTGGTTGATCTCAAACTCAATCACCTCCGGCTTGCGGAGCGATGCGTTCACCTTGCGCCAACCGAGACGCGTCGTGTTCTGGTCGACCTTGCGGACAAACTCAAGATAACGGAACCGAACAGGATCATCTTCATACGCCCCGACGCGGGCCCGAATGATGTAGCGGCCCGGCTGCCACGCCCGAATCTGGGGCAGTTTCATGTGGGTAAAGCCGTTCTTGATCGTGACCATCATGCCGGCGCCGGTCTTGTTCTCCGGGGCTAGCAACCACTTCTCCAGCGGGAGGTAGCTCTCCCGAAAGTTCTGAATCTGCCGTCCCGCCTGCCAGCCATCGAGAAAGCCAAACTCCTTGGCGACTTCATCGGTCCCACCCGCCTTGCGCCACTCATAGTAGCGACGTGCCGTGTCGAGCTTCTGCACCGCCATGTCGGCGTAGAGCGGCAGGTAGATTTCTTCGGGCTCGATGCGAATGATTTCTTTCTCCCGCTGCGGCTTCGTCAGGACTGCCAGCTTCAGCGTGTTGCTCGCGGTAGCGAGGTATTGCTCCAGTTGATCGCTCGAAAAGAAGAGTGACGCTCCCATCGTATCGAACTCCGAACTCGCCTGATCATCTGGAAGCAGGGATGTGTCAGGGCGAACCCCAATCAAATCTTCCAGCGTGTTGGCATACTCACGGCGATTGAGGCGACGAAGCGCGATCTCTCCCCCGCTGTCGCTCAGGATCTGACGGGCCAGGACCATCTGCTCGGAGAGATCACTGAGAAAGTCGGTCTTCTCTTCTGCACTGACCTGCTTTTCATCTTCGGGCGGCATCTCACCCGAGTTCATCGAGTTGAGCACTTTCTGCCACTTCTCTGCCGTCTCGATATCGAGCGTGAGATCGAAGCTGAGGTCTTCGAGATTCACCTCGCCCTTTTCGGTGAGCGAATCGTGGCACTCGAGACAGTACTTATCGAAGAGTTCAAAATGCCGGTCTGGCATCAATGCAACGAGAGGCTCCTGCCCCTCTTCAGCCACGACTGGCAACGAAATAGCCAGCCCGAGGGCACAAGGAATCACGGAGGAGAAAATCGACTTCATAGTAGAGAAAGGTTCGAGAACTGAATCAGTCCTTCATGATCAGCTCGAGCTTGGGCCCGGCAGCTTCCGGATGAATGTCACTGGCAAAGGCCAGGATCAGGCTTTGCACCGCTCCGGTCTCGGGATCGGGCTCGCGATCGAGAATAAAAGTGACCGACTGCCCGGCGTGCTCCTCGAGAAAATCCATCAAGGCCGGGCTGGTGAAAATCCGACTGGCCCGCTGTTCGCTGCGGGGAATCGGGATGTATCCAAGCAACACACCATCCTCGATCGAAGGAGCCTCGTCCCACTGCACCCCCCGCTTCCAGTCCGCCTTCTCGGTATTGGTCAGCCCGTAAACCGCGACTTCGGTGATCAACGGCAGGCGTGATGCAAACCCAAGTCCGCTCGGCACCTGGTTGAGCCGGATCTGGACATTCTCGACGTTCTCCAGATTGATCTCAGCGAGGTCGAAAGAAAAGAAACTGCGACGCTCGTGATTCGTAGGCTCCTTTTTTCGACGAACCAAAAGCATCTCGTGATGCAGCCATTTCTCCTTGTTGCCACGCACAACGGCGTAGGACCGTCCGCGCGTTCCCACGCGACGAATGCGCTTCCCGGTCTCGACTTCTTCTTCCGGCAGCGGCCCATGGTAGGTCGCAATTTCATTCTCTCCGAGAAACGCCCCCTGCTGATCGGTGAGGCGCACTTCCTCATCGGACTCCGGAAGCACCACGCCGACTTCCCCCTCAATCACCTCGACGTTGGAAGGTTTCCCCTCGCCTGACACATCCACCGCAAACGACGTTCCGTAATCAATCACGTTGCCATCCGGAGTTTCCAACACGAAGCCGATCGCCGTCTCTGGCACATTCATCACCGCGGCTCCTTCGACCAACTTGGCGCGCATCGCCGTCTTGATGGTCAGCTTGGCCGGCGCCTCCAGGGTCATCTCGGCCCCGGAACGGAACTGGATCGTCGCGATGCCGGATGTCAGTTTCATGTAGCCTTTCCAAAGTTCGGATCCGGGCTCCGTAGGCAAAGAACTTTCCCAGGAAGCATTTTCCGATGACACAAGCTCAGCAATGATGTTGGGCTTGGTTGCCTGCGACCAGGAGAAAGCCGCCAGCAGCACCACTGCTGCTGCCGCCGCCACCCACGCGACCGGGCGAAAGACCGGAGAGATCACGGCAATGTCCGACTCCACTTCACTGGCCTGGCGCTCCAAGGCAATTTCACGAAGGCCCGCATCATTCCCGGCTTCGAACACAAACTTACGGCGCAGCCCGGCATCTTCCGCGAGCAGACGATCCAGCTCGGCCACTTCTTCCACGGTGGCTTCGCCACTGAGGTATCGATAGATGAGTGCTTCGGGTTTCATATCAGTGTGCCTCCTGGGCGATAGTTTGATGCACGCAGACCGAAAGCTTTTCGCGCAGTCTTCCAAGCAGCTTGTAGAGCGCGTTCGCCGACTTGCCGCTTTCTTCGGCGATCGCTTTGACCCGGCCTTCGCCGGAATAGGGCGCGAGGAGAAGTTCCTGGTGTGCCTTGGAAAATTTAAGAAGACAGACCCGAAGGGCTTTCATCGCTTCGGCCTGCTCGCCCGCGTCGACCGAAGCGGCTTCGTCCGCGAGCAGCTCCAGCACACCTTCACTGAAGACATGACGGTCACGGCCGAGCTTGCCGATCTCCGACAGGCACTTGAAGCGCACAATCACCTTGGCCCAGGGAAGAAAGCCTTCCTCGCTATCGAGCTGATCGAATTTGTGCCACAGCGTCAAGCTGGCCTCCTGGATCACTTCATCTACCAGGCTCCAGTTGGGCAGCAGGGATCGCGCAAAGGCACGGATGGCCGGCTCATGCTGCATCAGCAGTCGCATGAAATCGCCCTCGTCGAGCTCGTGCTGTGGATCTTCAGGAATCGACATCTTTCACTCCTATTCGGGTTCGGCCGGCCAACCTGCCGACATTTTTCGAAATAGTTTAGAGAAAGTGTCGTAAATGGGAAGATTTGGCCTCCATTCCTGAGCTCTCAAAACCACCCTCGGTCGAGCTGGAGCTCGACCCTCCATTTCACCACCAGTGTGTAGGGTCGCGCTCCCGCGCGAGCGCCAGAGCCTCACAGCCTACCACCCCAGCACCTCAGCCAGCTTTGCGCCCAGTTCGGCGACCACTTCCGGATTCGCATCGGCCACATTCTTCGTCTCGTTCGGATCCGTTTCGTGGTCGAACAGCTCCACGAAAAGAGCCTCCCTGGACAGGTCGCGATAATCCTTCCAGACAATGAGACGATAGCGCTCGCTCCGGGCGGTGTAGCCCATGAGGTGCTGCTCGAACAGCTCACGCTCCCAGATATCTTCGTGGTGCTCAATGATGCGAGCTTCCACATCCTTGATCAGCGGACCGAAAAAGGTCTCGCGCATCTCGGGCGAAAGCGGGTTGGCGGCCCACTCGCGCAGCGCCGGACTCGGGAACTGGCTGATCGCAATCTCGCGCCAGGGCTGATTGGGATCATCCAGCAGCGGCTTCAGGCTGCGACCGGAAAGTTCTTCTGCTACGGGCAATCCGGCGAGGTCACAGAGCGTGGGATAGATGTCGATCAGTTCCACGAGCGCATCAGTTCCCTTGCCTCGAACCTTCTGATCCGGTGTCCACAGGATCATCGGCACACGAGTTCCGATTTCGTAATTGGTGGCCTTGCCCCAGATGCCCATTTCACCGAGGTGCCAGCCGTGATCACTCCATACGATGATGATGGTGTTCTCGCGAATCCCGAGTTCTTCCAGCGCTTTGATCGCCAGCCCAATCTGGGCGTCCACGTAACTGATGCAGGCATAGTAAGCGTGCAGCAGGGTGCGGGAGAGATCATCGCCGATGGGTCCATACTTCGGAATGCCCGCTCGGGTGCGCAGTTCGAAGGAAGCGTGCAGTCCCATCTGGGCGCCGCCTTCCGGCCCCTCGGTTTGAGTGGCCAATTTGATGTCGGCCGGATCATACATGTCCCAGTATTTCTTTGGGGCAGTCCAGTTGAGGTGAGGCTTCTTGAAACCGAGCCCCATGAAAAACGGCTTCTCCCCTTTTGCGACGACACGCTTCATCGTTTCAATGGCGAGCGCGGTATCAAACCCGTCGCCATAGCCGGTGTCCGGCACGTCCGCCCCCTCGTAGGCCGGACCGCTGGCGAGACCGCGCTTAGCTGACTCGCCATACTTGGCCGTCATCTCCGCCATCTGATCCATCTTCAACTTGAGATTGGCCGGATCAGCAAATCCCGCCGGTCTCGGCACATCGAGCCACTTGGGATCCGGCTTCAGGCTCCAGGAATTTTTCTCCCCGTCACCCCGATGGAAAATCTTGCCGGTGTAGAAGGTTTCGTAGCCGTTCTCTTTGAAGTACTGAGGCAGAGTCAACGCATCCGGCATGGTTTCCTCGAGACGAACGTAGTTGTGCGTCAGTCCGGTCACGTCCGGTCGGAAACCAGTCAGCAGGCTGGCCCGCGAAGGCGCGCAGATAGCCTCCTGGCAGTAGGCCCGATTAAACTGCAATCCCTCAGCAGCGAGCCGGTCCATATGGGGCGACTTGGCGATGGGCGAACCATAACACCCCAGTTCAGGGCGCAGATCATCGATGGAGATAAAGAGAATATTGGGACGCTCGTGGGCTGCCACGGGCAGGAGCGTCCCAACGAGACTGAAGAAGAGAAAGAGGCGTTTCATGGGATTTTCGAGCTCGGCTTTACGTGATTACTACCCGAGCCCGGAAATCCTAACACACTCGATTACTTTTTCTTTTTTCCGGACTTCCAGGAAAAGAACTCGTTCTCAGTCGCCGCCTCGAGTGCGAGCTGATTGAACTGCTCCTGCATCTCGGGCTTCTGTGCGGCGAGGTTATTCTCCTCGCTGGGATCCTTCTCCAGGTCGTAGATCTCCCAGGCTCCTTCGGGACCGACCTTGGTGCGATCCAGGCGAACCGCTTTCCACTTGCCTTGGCGGATAGCCTGCTTGCCGCCCCTTTCATAGAACTCCCAGTAGAGATAGTCATGCTGGTCCTGGTTGTCGGCATCCCCTTTCAAGGTGGGCGCGAAAGAAACGCCGACCTGTTCTTTTGGCAGGGTTGCTCCGGACACTTCGGCGAGCGTGGCCATGACATCCCAGTGAGCCGACACATGGTCACTCTTTGAACCCGCTTCAATCGTTCCCGGCCAGCGGGCAATCATGGGCGCGCGAATGCCGCCTTCGTAGACGTCCCGCTTGATGCCCTGGTAGATCCCATTGCCGTTGAAGTATTCGGGATCAGCACCGCCGGCTGAAGTCGGGCCATTGTCGCTCGAAAAGAGCACCAGCGTGTTCTCGGAAATTCCGAGTTCATCGAGCTTATCAAGCAGGTAACCAATGTCGCGATCGAGGCGCGTCGTCATCCCGGCAAAGCAGGCGCGAGGCGTCGGGTGATTGCGATAGCCTTTAGGCAGGCTGGGGTTCACGTAAGGACCATCCTCTTCGATGATGTCGTAGTAGGGCACCATGGAATCCTCGGGCACATCGAGGTCCACGTGAGACAAGGTGTAGGCCATGTAGAGAAAGAACGGCTCGTCCGTCTTGCTCTGCTCTTCGATAAAATTGAGACCTTCCTCGGTGAAGCTGTCGTGAATGTAGACTTCGCGCTTCGTCGGATTGTCAGGGTATTCTTCTTTTTGATCATTACGCCAAATCCAGTCGGGGTAGTAGCGGTGAGCCCGGCCTTGGTTGAGGTAGCCGAAAAAGAAATCGAAGCCCTGCTCCAGCGGGACACCGGTGGTGCCTTCTTCGCCCAGTCCCCATTTTCCGACCAGGCCGGTGGTGTAGCCCACTTCCTTGAGCATTTCCGGGATGGTCACATCTTCGGGGAGCAACCGGGCGCCCCCATTTCCACGAACTCTGGTCCGTCCCGTGTGCTGCCCGGTCATGAGACAGGAGCGTGTCGGAGCACAGACAGTGCTGCCCGAGTAATGATTGAAGAACTGCATGCCCTCCGCCGCCATTTGATCGACGCGGGGGGTTTTCATGATCTTCTGGCCGTAGCAGCCAAAGTCGTTGATGCCAAGATCATCGGCGAGAATGTAAATGATGTTCGGCTTTTCCGCGGCGGTGGCGACACCAGCGAAAAGAAAGAGAGCAGCGATGGTGGATCTGATCATGGGGTTATGAAATCTGATGACGAACAGATCTCAAGGGATCAATTTTCGCGATGAAGCCATCCGCGGTCGACCTGCATTCGTGATTATTCGTGTTCCATTTGCGGACATTCGTGCAGGGAATTCAACACGAATTGAAACGAATGATACACGAATGACACGAATTTCCGGTGTCCTCCACCGAATCGCTTTGGTGCCCTACGCCAACACCTCATGCACCACTCCCCCATGCACATCGGTCAGCCGCTGGTCGATGCCGTTGTGGTAGTAGCTCAACTTTTCGTAATCCAATCCGAGCAGGTGCAGCACAGTGGAGTAGAAATCCCAAATCGTGGTGGGATCGACTTCTGCGCGGCGCCCGAAATCATCGGTCGCGCCGTAGCTGGTGCCCCCCTTGACCCCGGCGCCCATCATCCAGAGCGTGAAGCCGTCGGGATTGTGATCGCGCCCCGCCGTTCCTTCCTGCCGGGTCGGCATGCGGCCAAACTCGGTCGTCCACAGGACTAGCGTATCTTCCAGCATTCCGCTCTCCTTCAAATCCGTCAGCAAAGCGGCGGTGGGTTGGTCAAAGATCGGACAATGCCGCTCATAGTCTGACTTCAGGGTTTTATGCGCATCCCAGTTGAGCAGGCCATCCACGCCGCTGGCGCGGGACGAACAGTAAAGATTCACATAGCGCACCCCGCGCTCGAGCAGGCGGCGTGACAAAAGACAATTGCGGGCGTAGGCCGCTTTCAATTCATTCGATGAGTCCGTGCCATACATCTTGTGGATATGAGCCGGCTCGCTGGCGAAGTCACTCACCTCGGGAGCAGACAGCTGCATCTTCGCGGCAAGTTCATAGGCCGCCATGCGCGCCTTGAGATCGGTCTCTTCAGGCCGCGCCGTGGCGTGTTGCTCGTTGAAGAATTTCAAGAGCTCACGAGTCTCCTGCTCGGTGGCTGCCGTGATTGACTTAGGACGTTCAATATTCCGAATCGGCTGATGCGCCGCCATCATGATGGCCTGGTGCCTGGCGGGCAGGTAACCATTGCTCCAGTTCGCCTTTCCGTTAGGGGGCTCACCCCGAATATCCGGGATCGCCACGTAGGTCGGCAAGTCATCAGTCAGGCTGCCCAGCGCGTAACTGATCCAGGCTCCGGCACTGGGATGCCCCTCAATGGCGTGGCCGGTATTCACAAACACGCAGCCGGGACCATGCGTGTTGGTCTTCGACTGCATCCCATGAAAAAACGCGATGTCATCGACGTGCTTCGACATGTGGGGCAGCATCGACGACCACATCTTGCCGGACTCCCCTGCCGGCGCAAACTCCCAGGGGCTCTTCATGAGCGGCCCGTTCTTGCCCTGGAAGGAAACCATGTTCTCTTCCCCCGGAAGTGGTTGCCCGTGCATCTTCTCCAGCATCGGCTTGTGCTCCCACAAGTCCATGTGCGAAGCCGCGCCGGGGCAGAAGATCTGGAGCACGCGTTTTGCCTTGGCGGGGAAGTGGGGCTGCCCCGTTGACGTGCCTGCCGCGAACAGATCCCGCGACATCAACTGCGTCAGCCCGACCCCCATGAGACCGGAAGTGATGTTGCCGAGAAACCGTCGGCGAGGCAGGTGAAGGTCGACGCTCATCTCAATCCAGGTAAATCAGTTCACTTGAGTTCAGCACAGCCCGACAGACCGACTCCAGGCCGATCGATCCCAGAGCGTCACCAATCCGCTCTCGCTCTTCGTCCGTCGGTTCGCGCTGCAAAACCAGGTCGTAGAGACTTTCCACAGGGTCCCCTTCCCGGTCTCTCACCCGCTTCGCCAAAGCCACCGCCATATCGACCGTAAACTGGTGATTCAACATCGTCAGCGCCTGCAGCGGCGTCGTGGTTTCCGCCCGCCTCGGAGCTGAGAAAGCGCAATCCGGCTGATCAAACTCAGTCATCAAGTCGACCACCGAAGCGCGAGCGTTCTGGTGATAAACCGCTCGCCGGTAGGTCTCGGGTCCATGCTCGTCGAGCGGCACATAAGTACTGACATTGTCCTGCATGTAGTGAAAGAGACGGTATCCCTCACCACCCATTGAAGTATCCAACTTACCTGACACAGCCAGAATGGTATCGCGAATTTCTTCTGCAGAAAGACGACGCGGAGGGAATCGCCAGAGCAGGCGACTGTCCCCGTCGACGCGAGCCGCTTCGTCTCTCCACTGCGAAGACTGACGATAGGTCTTTGAGGTCATGATGAGGCGGTGCATTTCCTTGAGCCGCCACTCCCCCTCGATCAATTTCATGGCCAGGAAATCCAGCAATTCCGGATGAGTCGGGCGCCCGCCCATGTAGCCAAAGTCATTCGGAGTGTCGACGATACCCACGCCGAAGTGATAATGCCAAAGTCGGTTCGCCAGGACCCGGGCCGCCAAAGGGTTCTCGGAGCTCGCAATCCAGTTCGCCAGTTGGAGACGCCGCTCGGACTCCGGGGCATCTCCTGCCAACTCGTAGCCCGGAGACACCTCGCTCAACGTCGACAAGCTCGCCGGGACCACTTCTTCACCAGGCTTTCTGGGACTGCCGCCGATAAACAGGTGAAACGGACCTTCGGCATCCTTGGCAACCCGATTGCCAACCCAGACTTTCGGCGGCGTCGGCACCTCATTGATTTGCTTCGCAAGCCCGTTGATCTGCCTGGTCAGTTCGAGGAGTTGCTTCTCCTCTTCATGACTGGCCTCGGCTTTCCTCCAGCGCGCATCCCGATGGGCACGACTCACCGGCTGTCTATCCCGCCCGTGAGCGACCTCGGTCCACGTTTCTCCATCATCCGAGATCTCGATGCGATACTCAGCCGGAAAGATGAACTTACGATGCCGCGGGGTTTCTTCGCCCAGGGCACTGGAGAAACGAACGCGATCAATCAAGGTCGGCTTGGCCAGCTCAATGGCGAGATAATTACTAACCGACATGAAGCGGGCTCCGGCCTTGCCATCAATGGCATGCTGCGGCCCGTAAGCGTTAGGAAAATCTTCGATTTCTCGGGCCGGCCCCGAAGCCTTGGCTCCATCGCTGGCCAAAGCCACGTTCCGCGGCTTAGCCTCCGCAGACCAGATTTCGAATTCGTCGATTCGAAATCCCGCCGACGCCTGCGGATTGTCATCGCGTGCTTCACAAACCAGTCGCAAGTGTCGAGCCTCCACTGCAGGAAAGAACTCCTCTGTCCCCTGACGGTCAACGGGAGGACGGAGCCACTTGGCATGGTATTCATCCTGCCTCTTCGCTGCGCGACTGATGATATCTTTTTCCAAGGCCGAACGCTCCTTCTCCAGGGCCGCCTTCTCCTCAGTCAGTGGCTCCAGGGCCGCGGTCCGTGCCCTTGTCTCCTCGACCGTTGAGAGCACCCTTTCGCCATGCCTCACGCCGGCGAAGGTGGCGTAGAGCCCGTAGTAGTCGCGTTGCAAAATCGGATCAAACTTGTGATCGTGACAGCGTGCACACCCTAACGTCATCCCTAAAAAAGCCTGACCCGTGGCGCTGATCATTTCATCCAGGGTATTGGCCCGAATTTGAGCTATCTGGAATTCATCCTTGTTGCCCACATTGTCATAGGGCCCCGCCACAAGGAAAGCGCTGCCAATCTCCACGTCCGGGGTTCCTTTTCCTATCACGTCACCAGCAATATGTTCCCGAATGAACTGATCGAACGGCTTATCCGCATTAATCGAATCAATCACGTAATCTCGAAACGGCCACAGGTTGTTGATGATGGTGTTTTTCTCAAACCCCACGCTTTCCCCGAAGCGCACCACGTCGAGCCAATGGCGCCCCCAACGCTCGCCGTAATGCGGCGAAGCCAGCAGCCGATCAATGAGCTGCTCATAGGCATCCTGCTCTTCAGACCTGACAAATGCCTCAACCTCCTCCGGTGTCGGCGGCAAACCCGTCAAATCATAAGTCGCTCGGCGGATCAGCACGCGTTTGTCCGCCATCCCGTTCAATTCCAATCCTTCCTCATCAAGACGATCCTCAATGAACGCATCCACCGGATGCCCCGCCTGGTCACCATTCGCCGGCCACTGATCACTGGCGCGCAGCGGCAAATACGCCCACCACGTCTTGTCCGCCTTGGAAGCCTCATGTAAGACGAGCCCCTCAGGCCACTCCGCGCCCACATCGATCCATTGCTTCAACAACTCCGCCTCGGCCTCGGTCAGGAAATCCCCCTCCTCGGGCATGTATGGGTCCTCCCCCGGTTCTTCGGGAGTGGCGACAAGATAGAGGTCACTCGCCAGGGCCTTACCGGGAATCACGAGCTCCGACTTTCCCAGGACTTCTTCCGCCGTCGACAATGATAAGTCCCCTTTGGCGACGTTCGGATTGTGGCAACCCAGGCACTTCGCTTCGAGCACCGGTTTGATCTCCTTCTCAAAATCAACCGCGCCGGCGACAGCGGTTCCTCCACCGATCGCAATTAGAGCGATCAGATTGACCCGGGATTGAAAACGCCGCCTCATTGATACGGGCATTATTGGAACATGCTCAGCGCATTCCGCCATCCCGCGTTCCCGTCTCGCTCGCCATTCGATCGAAAATCTGGCAGAATATGACCATGAGAATGCTTCCCCCCACGAATCTGCGGAAGCTCCTCGGCACCCTGCTGATCATCATGGCCACCTCATGCTCTTCAGAAGATCTTTCCGGACCGGAAAATCCCCGCCACAAAAAGATGCGGCAACTCATGGTCGAAAAGCAGTTAATGACACCGATGCGAGGCATCAAGGATGCGCGAGTCCTCAAAGCCATGGCCACGGTTCCGCGGCACCGCTTCGTCCCGGAACGCTATCATCACGAAGCTTACAACGACCACCCTCTTCCCATCGGCTACGACCAGACGATTTCTCAACCCTTTATCGTAGCGCTGATGACAGAGCGACTCGATCCGCAGCCCGGGGAAAAGGTTCTCGAAATCGGCACAGGCTCCGGTTACCAGGCCGCTATCCTCAGCCTTCTTGTGAAGGAGGTTTACTCCATCGAGATTGTCGAAGAACTCGCTGCTTCAGCAGAAAAAGTGCTCTCGGAACTCAACTACGACAACGTCCACGTCAAAGCCGGGGACGGATACCAGGGCTGGCCTGACAAAGCCCCCTTCGATGCCATCATCGTGACCTGTGCTCCCGATCACATTCCGGGACCACTCATCGAACAGCTCAAGGAGGGAGGCCGCATGATGATTCCCGTCGGGGAGGAGAGCGCCGTTCAGGAACTTTACCTGCTCGAAAAGAGAGACGGTAAGGTGGAGAAAAAATCGGTACTCCCGGTGCGCTTCGTCCCCATGACCGGAGAAGCCCGGGAGGAGGATCCGTGAACGGATCAGTTCGCGGCGATCACGTTAATACCGCGTGAGTACAGCTGGCTCTTCGCCTGGGAGGTAATCTCGCCGTAGAGCAGGACGTCCACGCCGGAAGCTCCCTTGGCACTTCTTACCTTGGCAATTTCGCTGGAAAAATTCTCTGCCCTCTCGGACCAGAACACATAGTCGAGATAGGCCGGGCAGATGAGCCTCCCGCCTTTGGTTACCGCCAGGGGATAACCCCGGAAGGACGCCCATCTCGCGATCGTGTTTCCCTTGTCATGGTATTGCTTCAAAAGCTCAAGGCACCGTCGGAAAACGATGGTTTCATGACGGTTCCCGGTCGTCTCGGCCGTGGCCAGAATCTCTTCAACGCCGGGCACCTGTCCCACATCAGCCAGGATGCGAATCATGATGGCCTGCTGCGCCGGCGAATGAATCTGGTTACCGAGGAAAGCAACGGCTCGATCAGAACTGATCCCGAGATCGTTAACCAGTAGAGTTCGATTCTCATTGTAGAGCTTGGTCGGAGGAGTTTCGTAAACGGGATTGAGCTGGCGGGTCGCCTCACCCTCATCAGCCGCGGCAATCAATCCATCACCCGGGATCAGGATTCTGAGCGTCAGTCCCCCCACCGTGGAACTGCTGGCGATCTTGTTGAGCTTCTTATTGAGCAGCTCGTTATCGGTGTAGGGGTCGACTCCCAACTCAGTCGCCAGGATCAACTTCTGCTCCTGGGTCCCGAACCAGTCCCGAACCGGTCCACCGGTGTAGTTGCCGTCGGCCTTCACATTGCCCTCCGCAGCTCCGGCACCACGCTTCACAAATGATCCGATTCCCTTGGGAATATTGACGAGAGTTTTAACCGGCCGGGTTACGCCTTTCGCAATGGTCGTAACCCCGCTGACCCCTTCATCAATGGCACCCTCGGCAGCGTTCAGGGTCATGAACTCTTTTTTCAGTTTGGCCGTGGCGTGAATCTCACGAACCCGAACTTTCATGAAGTCGGTTCCATACTCTTCGAAGTTCCCATACTCCGATTTGATCACGAATCGATAAAGCATGGTGTCAGAACTGACCTGCGGCTCAACCGTGTGGAATTCACTACTGAGCCAGACCGGATCAACAATCTCGGAAGCCTGCTTCACCGGAGCATCTTCGTAAGCCATCAGCACGGGGCCAGGGAGCATTCCGGAACTGATCAGGCACACCAGGGTAAGGGGATTGATTTTCATGTTTCGTCAGAATTTGGGATACGATTCAGATCTGGTTTCGGCATGGTTTATCCAGACAATTTTGCCGCCAGCTTCACGGCTTCAATCAAGCTCCCCGCATTCGCTTTGCCCTGCCAGGCAATATCGAGAGCCGTGCCGTGATCGGCAGAAGTGCGGGGAAAAGGAAGTCCCAGGGTGGTATTGACGGCACGATCAAATGCCAGCGCTTTCATGGGGATATGCCCCTGGTCATGATACATGCAGACCACGGCATCGGTTTGTTCGCGCCGCCAATCGAGAAACACAGTGTCAGGAGGCAGCGGCCCTTCAATATCGGCTCCGGCGGCCCTCGCTTTTTCAATGGCAGGAATAATGACGCGCTCTTCCTCCGAGTTTCCGAAGAGTCCGTTTTCACCGGCATGAGGATTAAGACCGCAGACGATCATCTTCGGTTCACGATCTCGAATGCGTTTCATCGCTTCCCGCGTCAGGTCGATGACTTCACCGATTCTCCCTTCGGTCAGCAAATCCGGAACCTCGTGGTAGCCCACATGCACCGTCACGAAACTGCAGGTCAGGATATCCGCCGTCAGCATCATGCACGACTTCTCTGCTTCAGTTCGCTCCGCAAAGATCTCGGTGTGACCCGGCTGTGGATACCCTGCGGCACGCAGCGCCTCCTTGTTGATCGGAGCCGTCGCCACACCATCGATGACACCAGCAAGACCAAGGTTGATCGCCTTGTCGATGTAAGCGTATCCCGCCTCACCGGTAGCCGCATTGACCGTTCCGGGCTCGAAGTCATCGAGCGACACGGAAGGGATGGAGTAAACGGCTGCCCCCTCACAATCCTCCAACCCTTGCTCTTCCACAAAGCGGCTCGGGGCAGCCTTCCCGGTAACTTCCGCACATTTTTCCAGCACGGCCCGGTCACCAAACACGATCGGAACACAAACCCCGGCGACGGATTCGTTCGCAAGGAGATCAAGGCAGACCTCCGGCCCCACGCCCGCGGGGTCGCCCATGGTCACTGCGATAATTGGAAGATCTGGCATCTGTCTGTATTCCCCGAAGCCTCATGCCCCTCTCCCTGGGAGTCAACCGATTCGCCTCAGTCCACGCCCTTCAAAATATCGACCAGGGCCTCCACTCCGGCGAGGTCGCCGGACTTTCTCCACGCGGCCGAGAACAAGAGGGTCAGCTTGGGTTTCTTCATGGTGATGAACACCACCCCGGAATGCGGCAACTGTTCGAGATCTGCCGGGGCCATAGCCACCCCCGCGCCACCTCCCACCAGTCCGAGCAACTCAGAAAGACCCTGGGCATGGATCGTCACCTCCGGGTTGATTCCCGCCTTGGAAAACATTTCAGCCATCATCTGCGGCCGACCCGGAAAGTGTTTTTCGTGAAGGGTGACAAAGGAGTCCTCACCGAACTCCGACAACTCCACCGACTTTCGTCCCGCCAGGGGATGATCATCCGGCACCACCATCGCCATCTCAGTCCGGCGAATCTCCGCGACGTGATAATTCTGTTTCACGTTGGGACAGGGCTCCCCGATCAGGGCGAGGTCGATCTCGCCATTCTGCAGTGCCTCTTCCTGCTCGATGGGCGTCATTTCAAAAATCTGAACGCAGGCGTTCTGGTAGGTGCGGTTGAACTCGCGCATCCCTTCAGCGAGAAACCCGGGAAGGGCGGTCGGAAGAAACCCGACTTTCACCGACAAACCTTTGCCCCGGCGCGAAAGGCTCTGCATCGCTTCCAGCATCGTGTTGGACTGACGCAAAATTTCGCGGGCGTGAGCCAGGGCGGCCGAGCCTTCCTCAGTCAGGCTCAACCCACTGGCGTTTCGCTCGAACAGGGAAACCTCCAACTCCCCTTCGAGATCCTTGATCTGCCGCGACACCGCAGGCTGCGACACATTCAACCTCGAAGCCGCCCGGCTGATGTTTCCCTCCTCCGCCGCCATGACGAAGTAACGCAGATGTCGCAGTTCCATGAGGTATAACTAAAACGTATACCTCTCCAAAAACAAGGTATTGGCTGGTTTTATCGACTGAGTGGAAGCTTCAACCATGAAAGCAACTCAAGCTCCCAAAATCACGAAACGTCCTGCCGGGGAAAGAGGTCAAGCCGACCATGGCTGGCTCCAGGCACGGTTCACTTTTTCCTTCTCCGGGTACTTTGATCCCGATCACATGGGCTTTAGCAGCCTGCGGGTGATGAATAACGACACCATCCAGCCCGGCGGTGGCTTCCCCACCCACCCCCACTCCGATATGGAGATCTTCACCTATGTAATCGAGGGGCAACTGGAGCACCGCGACAGCATGGGCAACGGAGCGGTTCTCGAGCCCGGCAATCTCCAGTACATGAGCGCCGGCTCCGGCATCCAGCACAGTGAGTTCAATCCCTCCCGCGAGAACAAGACCCATCTCTACCAGATCTGGCTCCACCCTCGCGAAGCCGGAGGCGCCCCCCGCTACATGGAGAAGCCGCTCGCTGAATTCGCCAGGCCAAACGACCTGACGTTGCTCTACTCGGGCGACGGTCGCGACGGCTCCACCGAGATTCGCCAGGATGCGGAGATTTTCTACGGACAAGCCGACGCCGGCTCAACCGTAACCGTTCCCGCCTCTGAACTCATGCCTCATGCCTGGATCCAGGTCATCTCGGGTGAAGTCTCGATTCTCGGAGAAACTCTCCAGACAGCCGACGGCCTCGCCATCGAAGACGCCCCCGACAAATTCGAAATCACAGCCACCGCGGACAGCAAATTCCTGCTCTTCCGCCTCAACTAGCACCAATTACTAACAACCAACTACTAAGAACCATGCAAAACAAAATCCCAACCATTGCCGGAGGCCTTCTCGGCCTGCTATTCCTCATCTTCGGACTGAACTTCTTTTTCAATTTCATCCCCATGCCTTCCCCACCAGAGGATAGTCATGCGGCCGCTTTCATGGGCGCCATGTATGTAACTGGCTTCCTCACTCTGGTGAAGGTCCTGGAAATTGTCGGCGGCATTCTTGTTGCGATTCCCAAGACCCGGAATATCGGCCTGCTCGTCCTCGGCCCTATCATCATCAACATTCTCGCCTTCAATATTTTCATTGCTCCTGGCGGTCTTTTTCAACCCCCGGTCATTCTCGTGACTGTTCTTTCTGCTTTTCTGCTCTGGTCAGGACGCCAGTCTTTCGCCAAGCTCCTCAATTAACCACCCTAAGAAGCTACGATGAAACTTCTCGCTTTCGGAGCCTCAACCAGCTCCACCTCAATCAACCGGCAACTCGCTAACTTTGCGGCCAACCAGGTCGCTGACGCCGAAGTCACCGACCTCGACCTCAGTCAGTTTTCTCTCCCGATCTACAGCTCCGATGAAGAGGAAGCCAACGGCATCCCCGCTGATGCCCGGGCTTTCAAGGACCTCATCACGAGCCACGACGGGATCGTCGTCTCCCTCGCTGAACACAATGGTTCCTACGCCGCGGCTTTCAAAAATCTCTACGACTGGGTTTCCCGGATCGACCAGAGCGTCTGGGCCGACAAGCCCATGCTGCTGCTTTCCACTTCTCCCGGTGGTCGCGGCGGCATGACCGTCATGGAGGCAGCCAAGGCGACCTTCCCAAGAATGGGCGCCGATCTGAAAGCCAGCTTCAGCCTGCCTTCTTTCTACGACAACTTCTCGCCCGAAGGCATCGCCGATGCCGGGCTTGCCGAGAGCCTGAACGCGGCCATCTCCGCTTTTTCATCCTAACTCTCACCGCCCGCTGGACCATGAGCAAGCCCACTGTCGCCGACAACAAACCCACACCCGTCGAGTTGAAGGCGGGCGAGGAATACTACTTCTGTACCTGCGGAAAATCCGCCAACCAGCCCTTCTGTGATGGGTCTCACAAGGGCACCGGCTTCACCCCCAGGCCTTTCGTCGCTGAAGAGGACGGGGAGGCCTACCTCTGTCAATGCAAGCAGACCGCAAACGCTCCCTTTTGCGACGGCAAGCATACCAAGGTTCCTGCTGACCAGGTTGGCAAGGAGTTCGCCCTCGAATCGAGCGGTGACGCCGATGCCATGCCGGAGCCGGAACCAACTCCAGAAGAACCTACCGTTGCGTTCATCCATCAGTTAGCCCGGGAAGGTCTCAGCAAGCTGGGACATCACGGAGAAATGGGCGCCATGGGAGTTCCCCGAAAAGAACTGCCGGACTGGAACAACATCCAGTTCATGGTCGCCCAACTTTCTACTAAGCCCCTGCTCGAAGATGTCGAAGTCAAAACGGATGTCATCATCGGGCCTGAAGCCCAAAAACCGCTTCGGCTTAACATCCCCCTCTTCGTCAGCGACATGAGCTTTGGTGCTCTGTCAGAAGAAGCCAAGGTCTCACTGGCACAGGGAGCCGAACTCGCCGGCACGGGCATCTGCTCCGGTGAAGGCGGCATGCTACCAGATGAACAGGAGGCCAACAGCCGCTACTTCTATGAACTGGCGTCAGCCAAGTTCGGCTATCGCGAGGAACTGCTCGAACGCGTGCAAGCCTTTCATTTTAAATGCGGTCAGGGAGCCAAGACCGGCACCGGCGGCCACCTGCCCGGCAACAAGAACGTCGGGCGGATCTCTGAGGTCCGGGGCATTCCGGAAGGAGAGTCCGCGGTTTCCCCTCCCACCTTCTCCGATCTTAACACCGTGGCTGACTTCCGGAGTTTTTCGGATCGCGTCCGTGAGGTCAGCGGAGGAATCCCGGTTGGCTATAAGCTCAGCGCTCAACACATTGAGAGGGATATCGATTTCGCGGTCGCCGCCGGAGCCGACTACATCATTCTCGACGGTCGGGGCGGCGGAACCGGAGCGGCTCCCCTGCTTTTCCGAAATCACATTTCTGTCCCTACCATTCCTGCCCTCGCACGCGCTCGCCATCACCTCGATGAACTGGGTGCGAGTGGCAAGGTCACCCTGATCATCACCGGCGGACTGCGAACCCACTCCGACTTCGCCAAGGCGCTCGCCCTTGGGGCTGACGCAATCGCCGTCTCTAATTCCGCGATGCAGGCCATCGGGTGCGTCGGTGCCCGCATCTGCAACACCAATCTCTGCCCCGCCGGAATCGCCACCCAGAAACCCGAGCTTCGCCAAAAGCTCAAGGTCGATGTGGCCGCGCAGCGCCTCGCAAACTTCTTCGAGGCCAGCGTTGAACTGATGAAGGTGATGGCCCGCGCCTGCGGTCATGACCACCTCACCAAGTTCAACAAAAACGACCTGGCAAGTTGGGACAAATCACTAGCCGAACTGGCAGGAATCGAGTGGTCCGGCTTCAGGCCCGATCGATAAATTCACCTACCCTGCTGCTCGCGAATCCGTCCGACCACAAGTTGGCCGATCGCGAGCGAGGCGGTGGCACCGGGTGATGGTGCATTCACCATATGAAGCTGATTCTTCGCTTCTCGAAAGCCAGTGACAAGGAGCGCCTTCCGCCTATGGTGCTGCGAGTATGAATTTCAAACTACTGTGGATGGGCTTGGTAGCGACCTTACTGTCAGGCCTTCAAGTTTCAGCAGATCCGGCGATTGAATCGTTTGCCAAAAGTGCCGCCGAGGCACGCCTTGCCGACCAGCCCCTTCCTCAACTCTCCTTCATTCTCCCGGAGGCGACCCTCGAACAAGCGGTCGATGCTCAATTTGCCTACGTGGATCACCTTCTGACCCAGGATGAAATTGCCGGGTACAAAGGAGCCGTCGCCGGAGCAGGCGGTCAGGAGAAACTTGGACTCAACGGTCCGCTCAGCGCCGTGCTTTTCAAAAGCGGTTGGCTGGAGTCGAAGGACTCTCCCGTTCTCAACATTCAACCCGACGTCACTCCGGCGATTGAAACGGAGCTCGGCCTGATTCTCGCAAAGCCGATCACTGAACCCGTCACCGACATCGCCTCATTGAAAGAGAAGGTGGCTGCCATTGTTCCCGTCATCGAGTTGCCGGCCAAAAGGTTGGCCTGGCCTAACCCAATCACAGCGGTTGATCTGACCGCGACCAATATCGGATCCGCTCACTACATTGTCGGCCCCCGGACCACTGATTTGGCGCTGAACTTGGACCAGCTGAAAATCAGACTCTACTCCGGCAAGCAACTCATCAACGAAACCACCGGTGGTGCGGCACACCGCGGTCAGTGGTGGAATTTCCTCCATCAGATTAACGAGGCCTTGGTCCGTGGCTACGAAATGGAAGCCGGACAACTCGTCATTTCCGGTGCTTTGGGAGAGATCCGACGTGACGGAGTCGGCGATTATCGTGCCACATTCGGCAAACTGGGAACGATCGAATTTTCGCTGAAACCGCTGAAATAAAGTCAGTTATCCAGATTATATCGTCACATTTATAGCACCCCCCTAAATAAGGGGTGGTGCCATGATGGGACAGGTGCCCTACCTTCCCGACAGGAAATATGGGGAATCAGATCGACGAAGTCGAAGCCAGGGAAATAGTCAGCCTGATCGGGAGTGTTGCCATGATGGACGCTCCTCGGAACGAGCGCCGCATCGCATTGATGGACGGCCTCGGCCAGATGATTAATGCCGATGCCTGGCTCTGGTTCACTTCGGCTCATACCACGGAAGGCGAGCAACCAGCTCATACCGTTATTCTCCGACATGGATTCAGCGACGAGCAGTTTGCGCTCATGATCGAAGCCTCTGAATCCCCTGACATGGCTCACCTCACGGCACCGTTTTTTCATGACTACAACGAAACCGGCGGCCACACGACGCGACTCCGACAGCAGATCGTATCCAACGAGGTATTCAACGCTTCCGAGGTCTACGGCCTCTGGCAACGCGCCAACATCGGACCTGTCATTCTCTCAGCCTGCCCCACCTCGGAAGGCCAGGTCAGCACGATCGGCCTCTATCGAAATTTCGACAAACCGGTATTCAGCGAACGGGAGTCCCGAATTGCCCACATCATCCTTTCTGAGATTCCCTCGCTGCACGAAAACATCAGCCCCTCGCAGTTGAATGGCAGCGTTGCCGCTTTGACCCCGCGTCTCCGGCAGGTCTTGAACTGCCTCCTCCAGGGATACTCAAGGAAGGAAATCGCCTCCCACCTCAACCTCTCGATTCACACCGTGGGGGAATACGTCACCGAACTCTATAAGCGCTTCGACGTTCACTCCCAGACCGACCTGGTTCGACGCTTCCTCGCTGGAGACGGTGGCGACATTCCGCTTTTAGACTGATCCACTCCCCCCGGCAGGGAGCGTAACCGTTACAAATTCTGTTCAAATTATCCGCCGCATTTGTGGGCAAATACCGGTTGTTTCGGGCTGAATTTCCGTCCAAGCTTCCCGTTCCGGCCTCCCCAAGACAACAGGAGCCTTCCTAAAACCATGATCATGAAACCCTCTTCTCTCCTCCGCGGCCTCGTTGCAGCGCTCGCGTTCACTCTCGGCATCGCCGTGGCGCAAGACGCTCCGCCCGCCCCCGCAGAAAAGCCTGAGGCCGAGCAGGCCCCCGCCGCTCCTGCCCAGGTCGCTCCGACCGAGAATCCGGTTGTCCTTACCGTCGACGGCACCCCTATCATGGCCGATGACGTTCGCGAAATGATGATGGCCCGCTACGGCCAGCAGCTCGCCCAGATGGCGCAGCAGGCTCCCGAGCAACTCGCCATGATTCAGCAGCAGGTCCAGGGTGTCATTCTCCAGGACCTCGTCCAGAAGACCCTGCTCCTCAATGCTGCCAACGCCGAAGGTTTCAAAGCGACCGACGAAGACATTCAAAAGAGCCTCGACGAAATCGCCGAGCGCCTTCCCGAAGGCACCACTCTTGAAGCGTTCGCAGCTTCCGGTGGCGTCAGCCTCGATCGCATCAAGAAGCAGATCTCCGAGGACACCAAGATCCGCCAGCTCGTCGACAAGGTCACTTCCGACGTGACTGAGCCGGCCGAAGCTGAAGTGAAGAAATACTACGACGAGCACCCCGACGAATTCAAACAGCAGGAGTCCGTCATGGCTTCCCACATTCTCGTTTCCACGCAGGGTGTCACCGACGAAGCCGAACTCGCTGCCAAGCTTGAGTCCGCTGAAGGCCTCAAGAAGCAGCTCGACGATGGTGGCGCTTTCGATGAGCTCGCAGCTCAGCACTCTGACTGCCCTTCCAAGCAGAATGGGGGCAGCCTCGGCAACTTCGGCCGCGGCCAGATGGTTCCCGAATTCGAGAAGGCTGCGTTCGCCCAGGAAGTGGGCGCGATCGGCGATCTCGTGAAGACTGATTTCGGTTACCACATCATCAAGGTGACCCAGCGCCAGGAGTCCAAGGAAATGGCTTTTGCCGAGGTTAAGGAAGATCTCACCGCCAGCCTCTTCGAGCAGGCCAAGGGCCAAAAAGTCCAGGACTACATCGCCGGGCTCCAGGAGAAAGCAAAGATCGAACAGCCCGGAGCGCCGGAAGCTCCTGCTGAGGAAGAAGCCGCTGAGGATGACGTTCCCAAGGTGGGCTGATTTCTGAATCGAATTTTTTTCAAAGAAGCGGGATCCGACAGGGTCCCGCTTTTTTTGTGGCGCGATTTCACTCGATTTGCCGCTGTCTCCGGCAGATCACTCTGCTAGCCTCGCGACATGGTTCCCCGCCGCCAACTGCTCGCCATCCCCGCCGCTGCTGCTCTCCTGATCGGGACAGCAACTGCCGACGAGCCCACGCCCGTCCCCCGCATCGACGCCTACGATTCGTGGAAGATGGCAAAGACCGACGGGGATGCCCCACTCACCCCGGCCACCACGATCCAGGCGCCCGAGGGCTTTGCCGTCGAAATGATTCGGGCCGCCGCGCCTGAAGACGGTTCCTGGGTTGGGATGACCTTCGATGATGAGGGACGCCTTTATCTCGGCATCGAGGAGAAAGGCATCCTTCGCCTCACCTTTGAAAAAGATCCCGAAACCGGTCAAACTGCCGTCGCGAAGCGCGAGCTGGTCGAAGACTCACTCGAAGAGTGCCGGGGCCTGCTCTGGGCTCATGATGCCCTCTATGCCAACGCCAATGATTCGAAAGGATTCTTTCGCCTCAAGGACACGACCGGTGACGATCAATTCGATGAGAAGCGTATTCTGCTGGCAACCTCCGGTGGCGTCGGACATGGGCGGAATCACCTTCGCCTCGGTCCTGACGGACACATCTACCTCGTCCACGGCAACAATCCCTGGCTCAGCGAGAGCGATGAATACCCCTACTCTCCCTACAAGAACTGGGGCGAAGATCAGCTCATTCCCAACCCGTGGGACGACAGCTGGAACAAGCTGCCTGCCCCGGCCGGCTACATTCTCAAAACCGACAAGGACGGTACCTTCTTCGAGCGGATCTGCGGCGGTCTTCGCAACCCGCTCGATATGGACTTCAACGAAGACGGGGAAATGTTCGTCTACGACGCCGACAGCGAGTGGGACGCCGGGCTTGCCTGGTACAAACCAACGCGTGTCCTCCACATTGTCAGTGGAGGAGAATACGGCTGGCGCCGTGGCACCGGCAAGTGGCCGGCCTACTACGCCGACTCCCTCCCCGCCGCTTGCGACATCGGGCTGGGGTCTCCCACCGGCGTCGGCTTCGGATACGATTCTGACTTCCCGAAAAAATGGCGGGAGTCCCTTTTCATCGCCGACTGGTCTTATGGACGCCTCCTCACCGTTCAACTTCGCCCTGACGGAGCCACCTACACCGGCACACAGGAGACTTTTCTTTCGGGTCGCCCCCTTAACCTGACCGACTTCGTTTTCCACGGTGGCGATCTCTGGTTTATCACCGGAGGGCGGCGCACCCAGTCCGCTCTTTACCGGGTCAGCTGGAACGGCGAACCGGAGAAACCTGACCCTCTCAACTACAAAGGTTTCGACGACGGAAGCCTCAGGGCGCTTCGTCACCAGCTCGAGCAATTTCACACCGAACAAGATACGGCCGGCACCAAACTCGCCCTCTCCAACCTCGACCACCCCGACCGCTTCATCCGGTTCGCTGCGCGTGTCGCCCTGGAAAACCAGGCTCTCTTCGAATGGGAAACCGAGGTGATCGATTCGGGATCCCCCGATGGACTCCTCGCGCTCGCCCGCGTCGGCACTCCTGCCTCACAGGCTGACCTCGTCGAGGCGGTTTGCGATTCCATCAAACAGGGTCAAGTCGATGACCAAACCCTGTTAACTTTCCTGCGGGCCCTTCAAATCAGCTTCATCCGCCAGGGCGAACCGAAGAAGGGCACCCTCATCATCGTTAATGACACGCTCAATCGCCTTTACCCCACCCTCTCCCGCGAAGCCAACCACGAACTCTGCGAACTGCTCGTCTACCTGGAAACACCGTACATCATCGACCGGACCCTGACATTACTCGAAGAATCCGACGACACGCGCGACTGGTCGCAATACCTCGTTTACCTGCGATACGTGGAGAAAGGCTGGGACACCGAACGCCGCAAACGCTACCTCAAGGCGCTACGCCGCTTTGAGGAATTCCCCGGGGGACGCTGGTATGTCCGCACTGCCCAGGACCTGCGCACGGAAGCCGTTGCCGCACTGACCGAAGCGGAAAAAACGGAACTGGCTGACCTGCTCGTACCCGCCACCCCCGAAGTCGCCCCTCCTCCCGTGACGGTGGATCCCGCCAACTATGTGCAGGACTGGCAGCTGGAGGATTTCGCCAATGACCTCGGCCCCGCCCTCGCTGATCGCGATCTTGAGTCAGGGCAAAAAGCGTTTCACCAGGCAGCCTGTGCCGCGTGCCACCGCGTCGCCGGTGATCCCGCAACGACCAATGCCGTGCTGGGTCCTGACCTCAGCGGAGTCGGTTCGCGGTTTGATTCACGGGCCCTACTCGAGTCCATCATCCATCCCTCACTGGTGATTGGGGAAAAATACCGCAACCCCGCCGGCCCCAACGTCTCCACGATGCCTCCCGGATTGATTAACGGGCTCGAGAAAGATCAGATACTGGATCTGCTGGCGTATCTGTCAGGCCAAACCGTCGAGTGACGGATTTTCGCGAACGCTCTCGACCTCGCAACGCGGCATCAGTGTTGAAGCCGGTGAGAGGGCGCTTCCCTCAGCCCCAGTTTCACCAGCGCCCATTTGGCCACGTTCCGAAGAGAGTAGTCCCCCTTGAGTCGGGCCCAACCCATCAATCCATTCGCCGTCTTCGGGAACAAGTGGACCGACCTGACAAAATACTCATCGGTCGCAAAGCGGTACTTATATTCTTCCGGTCCGCACAAAAAATCAAAAGTCTCAACACCCGCTTCGACAAGTCGCTCCAACCGGCTCCTCAGCATCACCGTTCCGGGGCTGTAGCGGGCGTGCTCGCGGTTAAAAGCCATGAGAAATCCGTAGAACCTGCGTCCGCGAATGAAAGTGAAGTCTTCCGCCATGGTGGTCTCCTCATTCCCCATGCGTGCGAGGCGGAAACCCACATCGGGATCATTGCAAATCTCTGAGAGCAGTTTCACGAAGCGCCCGTCTTCCAGCGGGTTCACCCCTTCCCTCGCAAACTGGCTGCGGTGGAACTCCACCATTCGATCCAACTGCTCAATCTGATTGTCGGGAGCACGGGTCACTTCAAGTTTCACACCCGGAAAGTCAGATTCGAGTCGCCGACCTTGCCGCCGGATCTCGGCCCGATACTTTCGAGGCAGGTGGTTGAGAGTCTCTTCCGCCGATTGGCGGACGGTAAAGGTCGGACAAGGTCCGAGAGTCTTTTCGACAGGTTCATACCAGCCTGTCCAGGCGATCTGGTCCTGTACAATGGGATAGAGCAAACCGGCCGTCGAAAGACGCGACAACTGAAGGCTGAGCCCCCGACTGCGACTCCAGTCTAACAACTCTTCAAAACCTGCCCGCGCATGCGCCGGATTGGTTGCGATCACGTCCTGGTAGTCGCAGATCTGATCGCCAGCGAAACGCAAGGTGTTCCCGTGTCGAAACATCGGAAAAACCGCCCGCTGATTCGACGAAACGAACACGCAGATTTCATCGTAGGCATCGCCATAGTGCCGATACCAGGCCAGGTTCCATCCGAAGGTCTGGAAAGGTGCCGCCTCATCGCTCAGCAGGTTCCCCCATAGCTTACGCAAGGACTCGATCCCTTCGAGGGATCGAATCACCACAAACGACGACTGACTCGCAGCAGCGGCGGGCATTCGGGCAGTTACCTCGGATTTTGTGAGTTCGACGGGCATCGTGGGAAACGGGACACCCTAATCTCACCAATTAAGAGGATATCTTCAATAGAAAATCTATAATGACTGAAACTATTCTCAATTTTGTTTCGCAGAATTGAGAATCCGACCCGGATCACATCGTGTCGACCACGTCAGCGCCTTTAATGAGACGGCAGAATTCTTTTTTCGAGACCGAGTGGTGATCCCCTTTATCCGGGTCCATCGGGTCCAGTTCCTTGTAATCCACCGACAGCCGTTCGAGTCGAACGATGCGGTAGAACTTGTCCCCTTTTCGCCAGAGCTGGTTTTGCGCGAGCTTCATGTCGGCAGGCTACTCCGTTTCCCCGCAAATTGCGACCGGTGAGTCATCCGGGTTTGACTCCGACGTAGACCCGGTGGGTCGCTTTCTTGGCCCGCTCATGAGCCTTGATCTTGTGTCGCTCGGTGTCGCGGAAACCATACTTGCGAAGGCGCTTCTCGAACCCCGGTTCTTCGTCAGCGGCCCAGAATGCCACCCGCGCCCCGGGAGCGAGCGAATCAAAGATCATCCCGAAACCGCGACGATCATACATCTGCTTGTTCTGCGGCTGGATCAGCGATGTCGGCCCGTTGTCGGTATCGAGCAGAATCGCATCCCACTTCTTCCGCTTCCCCTTCGCCGCTTCGAGAATGGCCTGGTAAACATCTCCCAGGTAAATTTCGACCCTGGGGTCCTCCATGAGGTGACCGTTCACATGCTGGAGATGCTCACGATTCCAGTCAGCCACTTCAGGCAGCAGCTCGGCCACGACGACTTCTGCATCCGGCCCCGTAATCTCGAGCGCGCGCTTCATGCTGAAACCCAGCCCCAATCCACCAATGAGAATGCGCTTCGCCTCCACCGGCGGCTCACCGGGGCAACCAATGTCAGCAAGCAGGCGCTCGGACAAGGTCCACGTCGAGCTCATCAACTGCTCGCCGTTGATCTTCAGGAAATAATCTCCGTCGTGCTCGTGGAGGGAAAAACGGGAACCGTCCGGCGTCCTCGTTTCGCCTAGTGTCAGGGTGGGCTTCATTTATTTTCTTTGATCCGGATCCGGCGGTATTCCATCTGGCCACGATCCCCTTCGAGACCGATAGGACCGGTTTCCGGCACGGGCCATGCTTCCTCGAGCAATTCACCGTTGCAGGTAGCGCGCGCCGTTCCTCCGGTCACAACCACCTCGAGTTCGTTCCAGTCCTGCGGGCGATAGCTTTGCAACTCCGTGTAGGGACCAGCGAGGATGTAGTCGCGACACTGAAGTTGCGGCTGACGGATGAACACGCCGCTGTCGGCGTTAGGGGTAGCACGGAACTCGAGGCGGAGCGTGAAGTCGTTGGGAAACTCTCGCTGCGTCCAAAACTGTTGGATACGGCGCCCCTCCGCCGGTGTCGTCACGACGAGGCGACCGTTGATGGCCTGGTAGCGGCCGTCACTGCTCTCGGTCTTGCCGTCAAAATTCTCCGGCTCAGAAATCTCCACCCAGACCGGGGCATCCGGGCGCGGCTTCTTCGGCTTGCGGCGCGGAGGAGTAACTCGAAAGCCCCAGCCGGTGAGATCCTCCCCGTTGAAGAGGCTTTCAAATCCTTCCTCGACTTCGAAATCATCCGCCTCTGTCTCCACGTAGCCAAGGGTCGCCAGGAGCGGTCGCAGGGCGGCAGCCCAGGCGGCATAGCCCTCAGGATTCAAGTGCAGCAAATCAGGAAACAGGTCTGCCCGGGCATCGCCATTTTCATCGGCGAACAGCGTGAACGTGTCGAGCAGCAATACCTGCGGGTCGCCTTTCATCGCCGCGGCAACGAGACGGTTCACCTCCTGGATCGTTTCCGTGGGACGTCTCTTCGACTCCGAGCTGGGAAACATCGTGTTGATGATGATCGGCATCTCCGTGGAATGCTTCTTCAGTTCCGACACGATCACCTCCATGTCACTGGCGATTACCTCTGCCGTGGCGCCTCCACCCAGTTCATTGGTTCCGATCAAAACCACCACGCCGGAGGGATCCAGTGAAAGAACATCACGTTCAAGGCGGTAGATAACCCCGCGCGAGGTATCACCTCCGATACCCCGGTTCGCAATCTTCACGCCTTCAAAATGCCCCTTAAAATCATCGCCCCATCCCTGCGTAATCGAGTCTCCAACGAAAAAGAGAGCTCCTTTATCCTCTTCCCGGCGGGACTCGAAATGCGTGCGCCGCTCCGTCCATCGGGCCTTGAATCTCTCTCCTCCCGGGGAGAACATTCCCGTTCCGGGAATTCCTTTATCACTTTCAGGAAGAGCAATCGAGTATTCCTCGGCCTGGGAATCCGGGAGCACAGCCACGAATGCGAGAGCCAGGATCGCCAGCGGTATCAGGGAATTTTTCATCATCGCCTCAGGTTGAGGGCGATCGCACTCAGAATCAACTGCCTGATTCAGTCATCTTCTTTCACCGGATTGCTCTTGAACTGCCGACGGGGTGTTGGTTCCATCAGGACAACCCGTTTTGCCTGCTTGGCAGGATAAAACACCCCACCATTTTATGGAACGTCGTCCGATCGCTTCCCGCAACACCCGCTGGGCCAATTCTATTGCCAAGGCGCTCGCCTCCACCGGCATCACTCCCAACACCATTTCGGTCTGGGGCATGGTTTTTGCCACGGCTGCCGGCGGCGCGTTTTACCTGACCAAGGAACGACCGGACCAATCCGTGCTCTTCTGGATCATCGGGGCGGTCTGCATCCAGATGCGTCTGCTCGCCAATCTCTTCGACGGCATGGTGGCCCAACTCCAGGATTCCTCTTCGCCCGTCGGTGAAATCTACAACGAGGTACCTGACCGGGTTTCCGATTTCCTGATCATCACCGGATTCGGCGCCGCTCTCGGATCAGAGCCCGTTCTCGGGTTACTCGCCTCGGTTCTCGCCATCTTTGTGGCCTACATTCGCGCTCAACTGGGAGTGTCGGGCGTCCCGCAACTCTTCACTGGACCGATGGCCAAGGCTCAACGCATGGCCCTGCTTACCATCGCTGCGCTGCTCGCCGCTTTCCTTCCGCAATACCCTATCGCCAAGTGGACGCTGTGGATCGTTATCATTGGCTGTATCATCACCGCCTTTCGACGGCTGGCGCTTGGTGGGAAACACCTTCGGAAGGAGCCGTCATCTGAACCGGAAGAATGATCGATGCCCAAACCAAAGCGCGGTGGTTCGACGCCTCCAGCGGCTGGAATGATCCCATACTCCAGAAAGCCGGGATCATTATCGGAGCCATCATCGTCGTGGCCTATGTCCTCACCCTGGTCCTGAGCCGGGCAGGAAAAATTCGGGACACGCGACGGACGGAACTGATTCAACGCATCAACACCTGGGTCATCATCGTGATCGCCTTTGGATTGCCACTGGTCCTGGGCGCCTTCTGGACCATTCTTTTCCTGCTCCTTCTCAGCATCATCTGCTATCGCGAGTTTGCGAGGATGACCGGGCTGTTCCGCAGCTACATGGTCAGCGCCGCAGCGGTCATCGGAATCTTCGCGGTTTTCTTTGCCGTATTCGATCACTGGTATGGGTTCTTCTCTGCGCTGCCGGCCCTGGGCGTCGCCCTGATCGTGACCTTCGGAGTTCTCCGCGACCGGCCGGTTGGCTACCTTCAGCGCATTGCCCTGGCCGTAGTCAGTTTTGTCATGTTTGGCGTCTCCCTGGGTCACATCGCCTATATCGCCAACGATTCGAACTACCGCATCTATCTGCTGCTCTTCTTCGTTGCCGTGGAGCTGAACGACGTTTTTGCCTACCTCGCCGGCAATCTCTTCGGAAGAAAGAAACTCGCGCCTAACACAAGCCCAAACAAGACTGTCGGCGGCGCCGTCGGAGCGGTTATTGGCACAACCGCTCTCGTCTGGGTTGTCGGACAATGGATCTTTGCCGGCACGCCACTCGATAGTCCTGCCAGGCTGCTCGGGCTCGGGGTTCTCCTGAGCATTGCTGGCCAGCTCGGCGACCTGGTCATTTCTTCGGTCAAACGCGATATCGGCATCAAGGACACCGGCAATACCCTGCCCGGCCACGGCGGCATTCTCGACCGCTTCGATTCGATCCTGATCGCCGGGCCGGCCTACTTTCACTACTTGGGCTATTTCATCGGCTTTGGCCTCAATGAGCCCAGCCGTATTCTCTCCGGCGGATGAGTGAAGACCCTCCCAACTGGGAATACCAGACGGCCAGCGACCTCTCTCTCGGTGGCCTCGACCGCATGCGCAGCGAATCGCGCGAAATGGGGCTCACCGGCGCCGCGATTCATGGTATCGCCCGACTCATGACGCGCGCTCTACTTCGCTGCTTTGTCAGAATTCACTCCGAGGGTCTGGAGAATATCCCGAAAGAGATGCCCTTCGTGCTGGTCGCCAATCACTCCAGTCACCTCGATGCCCTGCTCCTCGCTGATGCACTCCCGGCCAGGTACACCGGCAAATTCTTCTCGCTTGCCGCGGCGGACTACTTCTTCGACAAGCCGGGAAAAACGCTCTTCGCGACCCGCTGGGTTAATGCGCTCCCTCTTCGCCGCGGCTCCGCTTCTGCCAAGGCATTGAAAACCCTCCGCCAGCGACTCGAACTGGGTGACTGCATCTATATCGTTTTCCCGGAAGGCACCCGCTCCCGGGACGGGACGCCGGCATCATTCAAGCCCGGTGTCGGTATGCTCGTGGCGGAGCTTTCCGTTCCCGTTGTTCCCTGCTACCTCGACGGCTGCCACCGGGTCTGGCCTCCCGACAGGAAACTCCCGCGCCGTGGCAGTGTCACCATCCGGATCGGAGAACCCGAAACCTTCGAGTCCCTAAGCAATGAGAAGTCCGGCTGGAAAGAGATCAGCAATCGACTCCAGTCAAGGGTCGAAACTCTGTCCCATTCCACCGACTGACCTTACTGGTTTCAGAATTCGCCAATTGATGCGCAAGGACGGGCAAGCCCCGACCGGATCCGGTCCCCACCACCAAATCACGACTCGACGGTTCGCCGCGATCTTGTTTCATTATAGCATGCCAATTGAACATCATCCCCTCGTCACTGAATTCCCCGAGCACCGCGACGCGATTCACGCACTTAAGTTGAAGGACAATCACTTCAGCCGCCTCATGGATGAATATGAGGAAACCGATAAGGAAATCTTCCGCATGGAAGAAGGCATCGAAACCCCCGAGGACGCTGTGATGAACGAAATGAAAAAGAAGCGCCTTGATCTCAAGGATCAGATTTCGGAGATGATTCGCGCCGCATCTGCGTAGATTCAGAGGGCAAATTCTGACTCGACGGGCGTCAGCAGGCCCTCCAAGGTGGCAATTCGAGTTACTATTCTTATGAAAAAGATTCTTCCTACATTCCTGGCCCTGGCCACCGGGGTCGGCATTTTCGCCCTGACCGGGCTCAACCACACCACGGCCAAGGAAAACGCATCATTAAAGGCCCTGCTTATCCTGGGAGGCTGCTGCCACGACTACGCGGTTCAGAAGGAGCTGATCAAGGCTGGCCTGGAGTCCCGCCTCAATATCGAGGTCGACATCGAGTACAATCCCGATACCTCCACCGAAGCGACCTTCGAAATCTACAACGATGAGAACTGGGCCGAGGGCTACGATGTGGTGATCCATGACGAGTGCACCGCCAAGGTCACCGATCCGGAATACGTCGGTCGCATTCTGAAAGCCCACAAGGACGGTGTGCCAGCGGTCAATCTCCACTGCGCCATGCACAGCTACCGCTGGGGCGAATACAAGGAGCCCGTCGCCATCGGTGCCGACAACGCAGGCTGGTTCGAAATGCTTGGCGTTCAGTCTTCCGGCCACGGCCCCAAGACTCCGATCGACGTGACCTACACCGATCCCGAACACCCCATCACCAAGGGTTTCGAAAACTGGACCACCATCGACGAAGAGCTCTACAACAACGTCACCATTTACGACACCGCTCATCCTCTGGCTTCGGGCAAACAGCTGCAGATGCCCCGCGTCAAGAAAGGTCAGAAAGCCGATCCCAACGCCAAGCCTAAAGAAGCCAATGCGGTTGTCGTGTGGACCAACGAATATGGTCCTAACAAAACAAAGATTTTCAGCACCACGCTGGGACACTTTAACGAGACCGTTGCCGACGATCGTTACCTCGATCTCGTAACACGCGGTCTGCTCTGGGCTACCGGCAACCTCAACGAAGACGGCACCGCTGCCCAGGGATTAGAGAAGTAGCTGTCTTCATCCCCGACAATGAACTCAGAACAACTGGCCCACTACCGTTCCCTTCTTAAAGATCAACTTTCGTCCCTGACTGAGGCGGCCCAGCTGCATCAGCAGCAAATGGACGAGAGCCACACCACGAAGGACTTTGTCGGGGGAGACCGGGCCGCTGAACTCGAGTCGATGGAGGTCGATGCCTCCATCAGTGAGAGTGAGTTGAATCTCGTTAAGAAAATCGAGCACGCTCTCGAGCGCATTGAGAGCGGCACCTACGGCAAATGTGAGACCTGCGGGGCAGACATCGGCAGTGCCCGCCTCGACGCCAAGCCCAGTGTCTCTCTGTGTATCAACTGCCAGGAAGCACACGAATCGGAGTGAGTCCTGCCCGGGCGATTCCCCCTCATTTGAAAACCGTCATGAAGTCTTTTCATGGCGGTTTTTTTGTCTCATCATACCTCCTCTATGAGAGTCACCCTCCCTCTCTTCATCTGCATGTTCCTGGCCTTTGAGTCGGCCCAAGCCTGGCGGACTGACCTCTCGCCTTCCGAGTATCATCTATTCACCGACAAGAAGGATCAGCAGATCGATGCCCGGATTCTCTCCATCTCGGATGAGATGACTGAGATCCGAATCGAGCGCCGCGACGGCCAGGTGTTCGAAATCGCTGCAACCGTCCTCAGCCTTGATGATCAGCAATTCATCCGCGACTGGCTCTATCCGAAGCCCGCGCCGGGCGCTACGAAACAGGGTCGGCTTAAGGTCTTTGGCAAACTACCCGGAGAAAAGAAAATCGATGTCACCGCAGCCGGTGGTTTCGTCGATTTCGTTCAAGTCGGAGCACTCAAAAACGGCTGGGTCGCCCTGAGATCCAACGGGGATCTGCTGGCCTTTGCCGAGATGCGGCGGGGGCATACCAATGTGGCTTCCATCTACGCCAACACAGTCTGGTGGAACGTGACCCGAAACGACGGCAGCGTCTGGGGCGGCGTCAATGATCAGCACTGCCCGGGTGAACTAACCGACGCCTTCTCGGCCGCTGCCGGCGGCAGCCATCAAGTTGCCATTTTGATCGACGGTTCCGTGAAAGTCTGGGGTCGACGCTATCGGGGAGAAGACAAGCTCGTCGATCCTCCCCTAAATATTTCCAACGCGATCGATGCGGCAACCAACCAGCATGCCGCAGCCGTTCTCACCGAAGACGGAACCGTTTACTGCTGGTCGACAGGAGAAGAAGTCGAAACAAAGTCCGGAAAACCCGGCACAGGACTTACGATGATTGAGGGCGGAATTTTTCACTACCTCGGTTTGGGCAGAGATGGCGAAGTCTACGAGTGGGGTGGCATCAACATCGACCGGGCGAAGATACCGAAAGCTCTCGCCGGCCAGGGCCCCTTCATCAATGTCAGCAGCGGGGGCTCGACCAAAGCCGCCCAAAGAGCGGACGGCAGCTGGATCGCCTGGGGAAAAAACGGGGCCGGCATCGTTGATCACATCAACCAACTCGGTCCGGTCATCGACCTCAAGATCTTCAGTGAGCCGGGACCGTCGGACGCCGGATACATCGTCTGGATCGAACCCGAAGCCTGATCGCGGCGCTTCCCCGGCTCGGAAAGACTTTTCCAACGGCACCGCATTCTCTATGTCTTGGGAATGGACAACCCGCCCTCACCGGAACACATTCTCCAGGTTGGAACCGCCTTCTGGGCATCCAAGACTCTGCTCAGTGCCGTCGAGTTGGAACTCTTCACCCGGCTCGCGGATGAACCCGGCGACCTCGATGCGCTGCAGTCACGCCTGAACCTCCATCCTCGCGGTGCCCGCGATTTTCTCGACGCCCTTGTCGCGCTCGGTTTCCTGAATCGCGACGAATCGGGAGCCTATCACAACACGCCCGACACCGAGCTCTTTCTCGACAAGAACAAGCCTTCCTACGTCGGAGGCATCCTCGAGATGGCGAACCATCGTCTCTATGGATTCTGGGGTTCGCTGACCAAAGCGCTTCAAACCGGTGAACCGCAGAATGAATCGAAAAGCGGCAACGGCCTTTTTGAAGAACTCTACGCTGATCAGGACCGGCTCGAAGAATTTCTCCGCGCCATGTCAGGCGTCAGTCGCGGAGCGAACATGACCATCGCCAACCAGTTTCCCTGGAGCGGCTATGAAACCTACGTCGATGCCGGAACCGCTCAGGGTGACCTCGCCGTGCAGATTGCCTCGGCCAATCCTCATCTCAAAGGGATCGGCTTCGACCTCCCCGAGGTCGGGCCTGTGTTTCAAAATTACGTCGAGCAGAACAATCTCAGTGATCGACTCAAGTTTGTCGGCGGCAGCTTCTTCGACGAGCCCCTGCCGAAGGCAGACGTCGTTCTCTACGGACACATTCTTCACGACTGGAATCTGGAGCAGAAAAAGCACCTGCTACGGGTGGCTTATGACGCCCTTCCCGAAGGAGGCGCGGTCATCGTTTACGAGGCCATCATTGACGACAATCGCTCCAAGAACGCCTTCGGCCTTCTCATGAGCCTCAACATGCTCATCGAAACTCCCGACGGCTTTGACTACACCGGAGCGGACTGCCAGGCCTGGATGAAAGAGGCCGGCTTCCGCGAAACCAGCGTCGAACATCTTGTCGGCCCCGACTCCATGGTCATTGGAATCAAGTAGCCGTGCCGCAGGTCTTAACAGCGTAAATCAGGAGTGGCTCAATCCCTCGATTCCAATCACACTTTATCCATGCGACTGGCTCTTTCTCTTTTCGTATCGCTTTTAACTCTCGGACTCTCCGCAGCAGAGAAACCAAACATCGTCATCTTCCTGACAGACGACCAGGGCTGGGGCGATCTCAGCAGCAACGGCAACACCAACCTCTCCACGCCTAACATCGACTCCATTGGTGAAAAGGGGGCCACTCTCGACAACTTCTACGTCTGCGCTGTTTGCGCTCCGACCCGGGCTGAATTTCTCACGGGGCGCTACCACCCCAGGACCGGGGTCAGTGGGGTCAGCCAGGGCGAAGGCCGCATCAACCGGGATGAGGTCCTCATGCCGGAAGTCTTTCAAGCCGCCGGTTATGCCACTGGCGCTTTTGGCAAATGGCACAACGGCACTCAGTCCCCTTATCATCCCAACGACCGCGGTTTCGATGAATTCTACGGCTTCACCTCCGGACACTGGGGCGCCTACTTCAGCCCGCCACTGGATCACAACAAGAAGAAGATTAAAGGCAACGGCTACGTCGTTGACGACTTCACCGACCACGCCATTGATTTCATCCAGTCGAATCGCGATCAGCCTTTCTTCTGCTACGTCCCCTACAACACGCCGCATTCCCCCATGATCATTGATGATCAGTGGTTCGAAAAATTCGCCGATGCGGATCCGGAGATGAAGTTTCATGACGAGAAACGGGAAGACATCAACATGACCCGCGCCGCTCTCGCCATGGTCGAAAACATCGACTGGAATGTGGGCCGCATCCTCGAGACGCTTGAAGAGCTAAAGATCACGGACAACACCATCGTTCTGTTCTTTTCTGACAATGGCCCCAATTCCTACCGCTGGAACGGAGGCATGAAAGGTCGCAAAGGCACCATCGATGAAGGCGGCCTGAGATCTCCCTTCGTGATTCAGTGGCCCGGTCACATTGAATCGGGGTCCCAGGTCGCCCCCGTCACTTCCGGGCTCGATCTTCTTCCTACGCTCACTGAACTCGCCGGCATCGACCTCGAGTCTACCCTGACCGCCATTCAAAAGAAGCGATCCGTCGATCCCCACCCCATTGATGGTCGCAGTTTTGCCGGACTGTTGACCGGAGAAACTACCGACTGGCCCGAGCGGATGCTCTTCAACACCTGGCGCAACAAGCTCAGTATTCGTACCAGCCGCTTCCGTCTCGACAACGACGGAGCGCTTTACGATATCGAGAATGATCGGGGTCAGACCAGGGACGTCGCGGATCAGTTTCCGGAGCTGGCCGAAGAACTCCGCGAAGCTGCCTTTGCCTTTCAAGCCGAGTGCGAATCCTACCACGATGAGTTTGCCAACCGCCCCTATGCGGTCGGTTACGATCGCTCAACCACCCTGCCCGCTCGTGACGGGACCCAGCAGGGACCCAGCATCACGAGAAGTTCAAAGGCCCCCAACAACTCCTTCTTTGAGAACTGGAAAAGCACTGATGACTCGATCATGTTTTCGGTGGAAATCGGAGAAGGCGGAACCTTTCAAGCCCTCGTTTACTACACTTGCCGCGAAGGAGATGTCGGCGCGACGATTCGGCTGACCGAACTCGGCGGGGACAGCACTGAAGCAAAAGTCACCGAGGCGTTCGACCCGCCCTTTTACGACAATTCCAAGGAGCGCATGGAAAACTCTCACTACATCGTGAAAGACTTCATTCCGCTTGAACTGGGATCTCTCGATCTGAGAGCCGGCCAGCAAGTGCTCCAACTCAGCGCACCCGAGATCGTCGGCGAAGAAGCCATCGATGTGCATTCGATTGAGCTGATCCGGAACGCCAATTAGCGGTCCGACTCCAGCAGCCCGATCACGGCCCAGGAAGTGCCCCAGAAATTCGAGACACGTCCGGATTCTTCGCGGTCTTTCGTACTGAAGGTTTTCCAGTGCCCCTCCTCAGCCTGGCTTTCCAGCAGATATTTCCGGCCTTTCGCGACAGCCTCAGGATGAGCTTCAAGCTCCCCTGCTCTCGCCAGGGCGAACAATGCCTGACCGGTCCCGGTCGGACTGGAGTTTTCTCCAACGATCCAGCTCCATCCCCCGTCTTCGTTCTGGCGTTCCAGCAGTGCTGAGACGCTGGCCTTGTCAGGATCCAACAACACATTCATGGCATACCATTCGTTCGTTTCAGCCTTGTCGTTTCCCGTCTTTCCATCTGAAACCGGTGACTCGACCGACAGCATGGCCGCTTCGATCCACTGGTTGGAAATCCACTGAGTCTCTTTCCCCGGACGCTCCTGCCGCGGCAGTTGTCCGCCCGGCTTCCAGTTTCCATCGTCCTGTCGATTCGATGAGATGATCTCGATAAATGACTCAACCGTTTCAGCTGACAGGTGCTTTCGCGACGGCGACAGGAGAATCTGGGCCAGGCCTTCCACATTGGCGTCGCCTACTACCAGCTCCGGGTCCTCTTCTCCCGTCTTGTTATCCACCTTGGGTGCCAGGAGTGCCTGCCACATCCAGTTGCGCTGTTCATTGAGAATCTCCACGTCGACCTCATGACCTGCCTCAAGGGCGAGATCCTTTGCCCAGACAAAGAACGAAGTGTGGTGACAGGACACGCACTCCTTCTCCTCAATCCACCAGGTGCCTTCTTTTTCGAGGTACGGCAAAGCTCGCTCGACGGCAGCATCGATATCATCCGCCCGCATGACACCACCTGCGTTCAGGAGCGAAATTAGAGCTGCCAACCAAACCCCTTTCATCAAACCAGCATAGCAATCATCCCCCGTGTGAGGCAATCCGCAATCAGGCCTCCATCAGGCCGGGAGAGAAAGCAGTTGCTTTTCGGTTCAACACGGCGAATGTCGCGCCTCTCTTACCGGGTATTGGCACCCTTCGTGCACCCCGGTTTGCCCAAGCGGTTTCATCGGTGAGGATTGATTCTGGGTTTCCTTTTCACCGACACCAACCCGGCCTTTGAGGCTTCGAGAAAGCTCTTCTTTCTCCTCTTTAACAGCGTCCAGCCCTTCTGCACGCCCAACCCTTTTCTTTTGTCATGTCGATTACTTTCGAATCACTCGCTCTCAGCGAGCCCATCCAGCGTGCGCTTCGCGAACGCGAATACACCACCCCTTCCCCGATCCAGGAACAAACGATTCCCTACGTGCTTGAGGGGCACGACGTGATGGGGTGCGCCCAAACCGGAACCGGAAAAACGGCCGCCTTCGCCCTGCCCATCCTCGAGCACCTCGACAAGAATTCGCGGAAACGCACGCCCAAGTCACCTCGCGTGCTCGTCATTGCCCCGACTCGCGAACTCGCCATCCAGATCGAAGAAAGCTTCTCGGCCTACGGCACCCATATCCGCTTTCAATCCGAAGTCATCTTCGGAGGAGTCGGACAGAACCCTCAGGTCCGCGCCATCCAGAAAGGGCCGGAGGTGCTCGTCGCTACTCCCGGGCGCCTACTCGATCTCATGAGCCAGGGACTTCTCAGTCTCAAGGCGCTCGAAGTCTTTGTCATCGATGAAGCCGACCGCATGCTCGACATGGGATTCATTCACGACGTTCGCAAGATCATCGCAGAACTCCCCGAGAAACGACAGTCGCTCTTCTTCTCGGCGACCATGCCCGACTCCATCATCGAACTGGCCGGCACGATCCTGACTCAGCCAAAACACGTCGAAGTGACTCCCCCGGCCACGACGGTTGAAAAGATTGATCAGCGTGTCTGTCACATCGCCAAGGCCGACAAGCGGGACCTGCTCACCGATATTCTTCGGGAACACAACGAAGGCCTCGCGCTGGTGTTCACCGGAATGAAACACGTCGCCAATCGCATTGCCGAGCACCTTACCAAGAAGGGCATGCCCGCCGCAGCCATTCACGGCAACAAATCCCAAACCGCTCGAGTCCGTGCGCTGGAGAGTTTTCGAAAAGGAAAGATTCGCGTCCTCGTCGCCACCGACATTGCCGCCCGAGGAATCGACGTCAAAGGCATCGACCTCGTCATCAACTACGACCTGCCGAACGAACCCGATTCCTACGTTCACCGAATCGGACGAACCGCTCGGGCCGGGACCGAAGGACACGCTATCTCCTTTTGCGACGAACTGAGCCAGGGCCTGCTTCGCCAGATCGAAAAGAACATTCGGATGGAGATCCCGGTAGATCAGGACCACGCTTACCACCGCGATCCCCGGCCCGGCGACAAAGATGAGAGCCAGCAGCAGCAAAGCCGACGGGAACGGGGCGGAGGTGGACGCTCAGGAAAGCCTCCCCGCAAGCGCTCCAACCGGACCCGCGGACCGCGACGCGAAAAGCGCGACGGCGAATCAGGGGACCGGAAACCGGAAGGCTCCGGGAACGCGAATCGCAATCGTCGCCGCCGGCGCCCCCGCAGGAACCGTTCCGGTCAATAAGCCGGCTCAGTCAAAGAACGGGAACAGAATCTTGAGTTGTTCCTTGGACGGCTTGGAGCCGTACTCGCAGAGCTCAAACGCTTCCGCATGTTTGATCTCATTTCCCTTCTCATCGCCATACCATTCGATCAAGGAATCTCGATGCTTGTCAGCGATGCGGGCGTGGCGATCCGACCAACTCCGTTTCAACATGCCGAGCCGCCGGATCGGATCATCTCCGAATCGCTGACCTCTGGTATTCGGATTTCCAAGGGCACCGCCCTCATAGACTTGGGACTCCAGCGCGTCGAGCGCATTCACCTTCTCGTCGAGGACGTCATCGATCGAAACTGATACGGTTGGGGTGAACGGATAAGGCTTGGTGAAGTTGTCAGGCAGAAAGAAGAATGCCGGGTTCTTTTTCAAAGCTGGAGTGTCGGGGCAGAAATTCGGCACCATCACCATGAAGGCGGCATCCTGCACCAGCAGCCCGACATTGCGATGATCCGGATGATAGTCGTAAGGACGATGGGAAATCACCACATCGGCTTCCCATTCACGAATCAGGCGAACGATCGTCTTGCGATTCTCAAGCGTGGGGAGCAGCTCTCCGTCGTGAATATCCAGCACCTCCACCTCGGTCCCCATTCGCTTGGAAGCTTCTTCCACCTCAGCAACTCTTCGCTTGGCCAACTCTCCGCCGGACATCTCCCAGTGCCCGATGTCACCGTTGGTGCAGGAAACGAGTTTCACTTTGTGCCCGAGTTTCGTCCACTTGATAGCGCAGCCGCCCATCCGGAATTCGGGATCATCCGGGTGCGCTCCGAAAGCGATGATACGAATGGGGTTCTCGGCTTTCTTTTCCTGGGCGACAAGCGGCAGGGTCAGGGCGGACAGCAATAGGACGGCAAACAATCGAAGCAGCTTCATCCCTGGATTCTTTCGAATCCTGAGGGTGAGCAAAAGTCAAAACTGCCCGCATCGGCGCGGGAAAGTCCTGATCAGGTCACGAGTTCGGCCGCAAGGCGCCTATTCAAAGTCCTGGGCCTCATCCGCCCCGACGGTCGCGTAGTCCGGATCCTTTGCCCGAATGTAGAGTTCACCGTTCTTCTTCAGCTTCACTTCCATTGGAACCAGCGTGGTTCCCCGCTGATTGATAGTCTGAGCCGTTTCGCTCAAGTCGCGATCCTGAATTCCCTCCCGGCTCACCGGCGGGACGTTGGCGTTGTAGAAGGCGGTGCACCACCAACGACCGTCATTGTCCTGGAACGGCGTGCCGTGTCCGAGGAAACGACCGGCAAACTTTCGCTCGCTGTATGGGCCCGTGATCTCATCAGCAGTGGCGTAGTAGAGATTGTAGCTACCGCGTCGCATCTTGCCGGTCGACCAGCCTGTGCCGAAGAGCACGTACTTGCCCTCGATTTTCATGATGAGACATCCCTCGTGCCCCATCTTGGCGGTCTCGCCTGATGGCCCGATGGTGACCGGTTTGGCCGTGAACTCAGAGAAGTCATCCGAAAGCGGAGCAATCGACGTCGCACCCCAAACCATCCACCAGGTGCCGTCATCATCACGAAACAGAGAAGGATCGTGTTTCTTCTCGATGGTAGCTCCCATCGGATTCTCCCACGGACCGGCCACCGATTCCCCGGCACTGAGAGAAAGGTTGGCACCCGCGACCGGACTGGGACTGGTATGAACCAGGGCCCAGCGTTTCATCTCTTCAATCCAGTGCAACTCGGGAGCCCAGAGAAACCAGAGCTTTCCTTCGGGAGGTCCGAAGGCTTCAGGCTGGTCCTCAAACCAGATGCCGTCCTTCAGGGAAAAGGGAGTGTTGAGGTCCTCCCAGTTCACGAAATCTTTTGATCGCCAGACGTTGGCTTTCCACCCGACCACGGACTCGTCTCCGAGGCCGGTGTTGTAGGGATCCGTTTTCTCGCGCTCGTCTCCCGGCAGTGGAGTGGTTCCGGTCAGATACATCCAGCCATCAGGGCCGGTGATAATGTAAGGATCACGAATCCACCCTCCCTTCACAAATAGCGCCCGGTCGTGCGAGGCGAAACCCTCGGCGATCTCTTTCGCACTCATTGGCTCCGCCACCTTGGGAGGCTTTCCCCCCGCCTCGACGCGGGTGTTCGCAATCATCTCGGAAAAGGGGTTCGGTGCCTCATAGTCTCCTGCCGCGCTGAGGCGGTCCAGGCCGACCGAAAGCGGATCCTTGGGTTGCTTCGGAATCAGGCCGGGCGATTTCGCCGATACCGTTTCCCCACCTTGGATGGTCAGGCTCATCACTTGCTCATCGAGAACCGCGTCGAGACGAAACCTTCCCTTCATCTTCTCGTTGCCTATGACCCGGGTGACCTTGCCGTTGACGCGAACGTCGAAGGCCGGCTTCCCGTCGACAATGTGGAGCGCGTAGCCGTGCTCACGACCTCCCTGCGCCACAATTACTCCGTGAGGTTTGGGACCTTTCACTTCGGCATGAATCTTCAGGGTTTCGTTAGCGATCAGCGGTGAGTGAGTGTCCGGAGCTTTCACTTCGGGAGCCGGAGCCGCTGCTTTTCCTTTGCCGTCACTTTTTTTCGCCGCACGAGTTTTGGCTTCCGGATAGGTCGCAAGGATCTTGCGGAGCTCATTCACCACTTCGACTTTCTCCGAGGCGTGATTCTTCCGCTCAAGAGGATCGGCCTGGTAATCGTAGAGCTCCAGCTCGGCTGCAGACGGGTCATCGCCGGGCTTCTTCCACTCGACCAGTCGATAGCGTTCCGTTCGAATCGCACGCCCCATCTTGCCCTTCGGGAAGGCATGAAACGCATGATTGCGGACGCGCACCTCGGGATCTTTCAACACCGGAACCAGGCTGACTCCGTCGATCGGCTGGGGGCCTTCCGGCGCCGGCAATCCGGCGAGCTCTGCCAGTGTGGGATAAATGTCGACACTCTCGGCGGGTTGATCCGTTACCGAACCCGGTTTCGTCACCCCGGGAGCCCGGATCAGGATCGGGATACGGTTGGCCTGCTCATAATTCGTATGCTTCGTCCAGATGCCTAGATCACCGAGGTGGAAACCATGATCCCCCCAGAGCACGACGATGGTGTTTTCATCGAGGCCAAGTTCTTCGAGGCCATCGAGGACACGACCGATCTGGGCATCGACGTAGCTCGTGCTCGCATAATATCCGTGAATCAGCTCGCGCTTCACCTCATCCGGAATTTCCGCGGGATCATTCTTGTCCGGCACCGGGAAGTAGTTGCGAATTTCACCACCACGCTTGTGCGCCGTTGTCGGAGAGTTTTCCGGCAGCTCCTCATTCTCCGGCCAGGGCAACTTGTCAGGGTCATAGAGATCCCAGTATTTCTTTGGAGCTGAAAACGGAAGATGGGGTCGGGCAAAGCCGGCCACGATGAAAAACGGAGTTCCGTCTTCGGCGCGTTCTTTGGCCGCCTCAAGCCGACGAATCGTTTCCGCGGCGACGCGACCGTCGGCATAGGCATCATCATCGACATCAGGCGATTCGTAGGCCGCACCCCGCGGCAGCTGGTTCATGCCTCCGGGAGGTGCCGGCACATTCTGGAACATGGCTTCCTCCCGGGTCAGTTTGCCGTCCGGCTTGCTCGCCGGGTCGACGTATTCGATGACCTTCTCTTTGAAGTGAGGCACGCTGAAGGACTCAGGATCCCCCTGGTTGCCGTGGCCGATATGAAACACCTTGCCGAGCGATTCGGTTCGATAGCCATGCGCGGCAAAGTGCTGGGGAATGGTCACCGCGTCGGGATAGGTTTTGCGAAGATCGCTGCCGAGACTGTAGAGCCCCGTCGACGTGGAGTGCGCCCCCAGCATCAAGGTGTATCGCGAAGGCGCACAGACCGCCTGGTTGCAGAAGGCGAGATTGAAGCGCATTCCGCTCCGGGCCAGGGCATCAAGATGCGGAGTGATCGCGGTCTCATCACCGTATTCACCCGTCGCGGGTTTCAAGTCGTCCACCAGCAGAAGCAGCACATTGGGCTGGTCAGCCTGCAGGGACGAAGACAGGAGCAGCGCGGAAAACAGAAAAGTCGAGAGTCGCTTCATAAGTGAGACCTCCACAATGGGAGTCTAAGATTCTGGACCGACCTTCGGTATCAGGGAAAGGGCTCATCTGCGGAAATCGCCCGATGATTTGTCGAGATTCGACGCGGATTTGTAACAATCCGATTAGCTCGTTTCTGCAGCAGCCCGCTGAACAGTCTTACGGCGCCGCATCCAGAACGCGGCTCCGGAGAGAAAGACCGCCATAATGGCGCAGGTGCCTGGCTCCGGCACCACGGTGACGGTCACACCTGTGATTCGCCCGCTCAGCGTTGGTCCCCCACCTCCGTTTCCTCCCCCGTTCCCATTATTTCCATTACCGCTGTTTCCGTTACCAATTCCTTTCCCTTTACCCTTGCCGTTACCGCCGGCATTTCCGTTGTTTCCATTATTGCCGTTCCCACTCGTACCCGACCACGACATTTCGAAGGATCGATCCTCGTCTGCCAAAGCGTCCAACTGGTCTGACAGCAGTGCCCCGAGGTCAGTCCCGCTCCCTGATAAATCCGTACTGTTTACCAGGTTCAACGAAGCGGCGGCAGCGGCAATCTGCATTTCAATCAAACTGGGTGAAAACCCGGTCAGATCCTGAGTCCCGTTACCAAGATCAGCCGTCAATGTGGGTCCAACCACATTGGCGAAGTCCGCCTGTGTTGCCCACTCGTCATTGTTTTGACCGCCCTGATCGTTGGTCACTGACACCGTTCCGGAACTGCCGGTGTGGCTCGCGATCTGGACGCCGTTATAGAAAACGCCTCCGCCCACGAAAACTCCCCCGGAATAACTGGTGGTCGATCCCTGCGTCGTTGAGGTCGCAGTCGTATCAAGAACCATGCTGTACTGAATGGTATCGAACTGCTGAATTTCCTGGCCATTCACCGATATTGAGGAGGTGTTGCTCATTACCTCAAAATCGAAAGTCATCGTCACGAGAGAGGCCTCGGCAATGCATGCCGAAACGCTGATTGCCGAAGCAATCATTGCCAATTTACTCCCTGCGAGGTTCATGATTTGGGGGATTACCTAGTAAAGTTTTATTAAATTTAACGCATTTTTGATAATTATCATAATAAAATTTAAAAAAATGCCCCTTCCATGCCACAAAAGAGGGGTTCAGGAGGCCACTCAGGGGAGGGTTAGCCTGCGAACCCTCCCCCGGTTGGGTGGGCTCCTCCCCCGGTTGGGTGGGCTCCTCCCCCGGTTGGGTGGGCTCCTCCCCCGGTTGGGTGGGCTCCTCCCCCGGTTGGGTGGGCTCCTCCCCCGGTTGAGTGGGACTATCCCTGTGCTAAGGTTCGCTCCATGAACATTGAAGTCGGGCCGCCGGACGAGGTCACCAGCTACCGGAAAATTGCAATTGCGAGCTGGCGTCACCCTCGGGATCCCACGACCTACGGCTGGATCGATGTTCCCGTCGAGGCCGCGGAAACCTACCTCAAAAACCACGAATCCGAGGTTCCGGCGACTTTGACTCACTTCCTGGCTCTGGCCCTGGCAGACTCGATCAAGCGGCAACCCGAGTTCAATCGCTTCCTCCGCGCCGGCAAGCTTTACCCCCGCCTCTCCACCGATGCGTTCATCACGACCCTGTTGCGTGGCAAAAAGGGCAAAGACCTCAGTGGTTTCGTCATCCGCAACATCACCGGCAAATCACTCGCAGAGGTGGCTAAGGAATCAGCCGAAGAAGCGGACAAGCTTCGCAAAGGCGAGGACAAGGAAATGGAGGCCACCCAGCGCCGGGTCAACATGCTGCCCGCAGAGTTCCTTCGCATTGCCATGTGGTTTCAGGAACTGATCGCCTATCGACTCAATCTCAATCCGCGGTGGGTCGGCATGCCCAAGGACAGGTTCGGCTCGTTCATGATTTCCAATATCGGGGCGCTCGGTCTTGAGAAAGCCTTCATTCCTCTTTCCCCTTACACCCGCTGCCCCATCATCGTCGGCCTCGGCAAACCGCGCGAGGAGGCCATCGTCAAGGACGGCGAGGTCGCCGTAGGCCGGGTCGTCACGATCAGCCTCACGTTCGATCATCGCTTTGCCGACGGCGCGCAGGGAGCCCTCGTCCTGAGGCGTCTCCAGAAGATCTTTGCGAATCCCGAAGGGTTCCCTTCGGTCTTTCACCTCGAAGACGACTGAGTCGGGCTGGCCACTTCTAGCCAAGGTAGCTCTTGGCGTCCTCCATCACGGCATCGAGGCAACCCGCTTCGAACGGTGACTGCAACCCGGCTGAATCCAGCAGTCCGCTGTAGTCCCGACTACCGCCCAGCTTGCAGAGATCACCATAAGCGACCAGCGCCCCTTCGGCATCCGCCCTCGATTTTGACCAGAATTGCAGCGCGCCGGTCAGGGCGAGGCAGTAATCGATGTAGTAAAACGGGCACATGTAGATGTGACGCTTCTGCTGCCAGACCCGCCCCGAGCTCTCAGCAGGAAGATCACCGTAGTTCCACCACGGAAGATAAGTCGCCTCGACCTCCTGCCACATCTCGTTGCGCTCTTGTGGCGAAGCTCCGGGATTGTCGTAGACGAGATGCTGAAAGTGATCAATCGACACGCCGTAGGGCAGAAACTGGATCATGGCGCTGAGATGAACGCGTCTCAATTCCTCTGCTGCCTCTTCTCCGTAGAACTTATCCATGTGGGGCCAGGTCAGGAACTCAAGGCCCATCGAGTGGATTTCGCAGGCTTCGGTCGTCGGCCAGACGATTTCGCTCATGGGCTGGTTTCGGCTGCTGTAGCTCTGAAAGGCATGACCAACCTCATGGGTGAACACATCCACGTCGCCACGCGTGCCGTTGAAGTTGGCAAAGATAAAGGGAAACTCGAAGCCGTGCAGAAAGTCACAGAAACCGCCGCCGGCCTTTCCCTTGCGTGATTTGAGGTCCATCGCACCCCGCGCTTTCATCTCTTCGAAAAAGCGATCCAGCCCGTGCCCCATTTCACTGAACATCTCGGTCGCGCGGTCCACCATCCAGTCATGTCCCCCCAGCGGTTTCGGGTTTCCGCCATTAGAGTAGACAGCACGGTCCCAGTACATCAGGGAATCCAGGCCCAGGGTCGTCCTCTGCTTCTCCGCAATCTCCTGCGCCAGCGGCACCACCTTGTCGCGCACTTCGTTACGAAAGGTCGCGACCTCATCCGGTCCATAGCCGATGCGAGTCATCCACAAGTAACCCAGCTCGGTGAACGTCTTGTAGCCAAGCTTCGTTGCCATGGTGTGACGCAGAGCGACCTGATCATCGTAAATCCGGTCGAGTGCTTCGGCATTGTCAGCAAACCACTTCGAGTTTGCCCGGCAGGCGCCCTCCCGGGTTTCCCGATCGGCGTCATCCTGGAATTTCCCGAGTTCCGAAAGCGTGAGCGATTCGCCACCAAATTCAATCTCGGCACTGGCGGTCAGAGCCGTGTATTCGGATTGTGACTTCGCCTCGGCGGCCAGGTCTTCTTCAATCACCGGGGAGAATCCCTTGGTATGGCACTCCCACTTGGCGAAGAGTGTTTTTGTCAGGGCTGCTTCGAGTTCGGATCGAAACGGAGAATTGAGCAGCGCCTCTTTCAGCGTGTTCGCCAATTCGGCAAACTTCGGAGCGATCTCATCAAGCTGGTCTTTATCTGCCTGGTAGGCTTCGTTCCGGGTATCCTGTTGAAATCGAATGTTGGCCAGTGAGGCCCACTCGGAAAAAGCACACAGCTCCCGGTCCAAATCGCGCGCGACTTCGAGGCAGCGCTCCACCGAGTCTGCTTTCTCCAGTCGTTCTTGAAGCGCTTGGTAAGTCGCACGGCTCTCTTCCAAATCAGGCTGAGGCACAGAATATTCGGCAAACGTTTCAGGCATGCCCCACTGTGACCTCTCCGGGCGCACGTTCAAGTCAGACCGGAAAGGATCTCTGATATTGACCGCGCCACAGCACCACCTCTATCTCATCCCTCTTTTCCCAGCACCTCGCGCAACCAGGAACGCATCCGCTCCGGCGGCATCGCCGCGGGATCGCCAAAGTCTTTTTCGCCAGCTTCGACCAGTTCGTCCGGCAGCAAATCGATCACCACTTCCAGGTCCTTGTAGCCATCGATCTCATCTTCCAACACCGAGATCATCGCTGCCGCCTCTTTGTCAGCGACGCCATAACGTTTCACCGACTTGGCGAGGCCGAACAGAAGTGTCTCCCAGGTCGTCATTGGTCCCTGGGTGATCGACGCCGACTCGGCTGCCGAATCAATGAAGGCAAACGGCACCTGGACCAGCTTGGCTTCGCGGGTGATGGCTCCAAGAATCCAGTCGGTATCGAACGAGAAGTCGTATACAGTCGGGTCGGCGATGATCTCCTTCAACAAGTCGCTCCGATACAGCTTGAACGCGGCCTGGGTATCGAGAATCCCGCGGGAAAAAATCGACTGGCCGATCATTCGCTGCATGTGGCGAAGCACCTTGATGCCAATCCCCCATCGTGCCGCCTCCTTAACCAAAACGGATCCCGGAGCCTTGCGATCTCCTAACACAACATCCGCCTCTTCCTCGACGAACGGCTTCAACAACAATCCGATCTGTCCGAGGTGAACTGAATTATCGGCATCCGTGTAGATGACCGCCTCGGCCCCGTTCTTCAAAGCCGCTTCACAGCCGAGGATCACGGCACCGGCTTTACGAGAATCATCGGCCGACGCCAGGTTCTTGAGGGGACCGTCCGCCGGCAGCGCGTCTGCGAGGTAAAGCACGCTGACCTTTTCTCCCAGGGAGTGATCCCGGGCAATCGACTCTGCCAACTTGCCGCTACCGTGAGGACATCCGTCGTCCACCGCATACAGCTGCCAATCGATCCGGGTCCCCTCCGTCGCCCAGGCGAGCTGCTCCAGCTTGGTCACGAGGGAATCTTCTCCGGTCGGGTTGTCAGCACTCCTGGGGAGCAGGCGGTTCTGCTCTCCCCACATCGCATAAACCACCGCGATCTTGAGCGATTGATCGGCGTTCTCCTTCAACCAGAGACGGGAACTCGCCAGCAACGATGCCATCCGCGCCTCCAAGGGTGCCGCCGCTTTACCGGCCCGGGCGATCGCCTCCGCGGCTCCGCCGGCGTCGCTCAACAGTGCCTCGGCAAGGTGGGAAACACTCTCCTGGTGTTCCTTCTCGGTCAGGTCAAATCCCTCGCGCGCAGAATCGATCAAGTCTTCTAACATCTTCCTCCCCATCCTGAGCAACTTGCCGGCCACCCGACAATCAGAATTTGCGCTAGTTCACCTCCCGGGGAGCCGGCAAAGACAGCTCAATCCCATCCCCGATCGAAATCACTCACCGCGCTGTCACATCCTCAAGAGCTGCCAGTCCTCGGAGGACCTTGAGTTTTCCCCGGTTCTGGCGAGTCAGATCACGGAAATGATCCTCGCGATCTCCAGCCCCCTGTTCTTCTCCAAGGAACAGGACCATGTGGACGCTTGGTTCCTCCCGGCCGTCTTCCTTGTAGCCGTATCTCACTATTTCCTTAAAATGCTCCTCCACGTCTTCGGGGGTGATATCCGGAAGCTCATACGGGTTGTTGCCCGGAGTCCCGCCGGTTCGGCGCGGTGGAGTTTCACCGGTCACCTCCCTAACAAGCGCACGAAAATTTGTGACCACCTTCGGATCAATCCCTTTCTCGCGACGGGCGGCATTCTCTTTTTCCAACCACGCTCTCGTCTCGGCGACCGCTTCGTTCCATCGCTGCTGGTCACGCTCGTCCACTTCGCCCGGCGTCCCCGCCTCCGGCGGGTTCTCTTTCATCTCTTCCAGCATTTCGGGAGTGGGCGATCGCTCCATTCGGCGCCACCCACTGGTGATGCAGAAGATCGCGCTGGCATGCCACTCCATCGCTTTCTGAATCGCCTTCGTGTAGTGCGCCACGTCGGCCGCCTGGAGTGGTATCTCTTCGGAATCGGTAACTGCCTGGGAAGGGCCGTAGCTCCAACGCAACCCGAGCTGATCGTATGTCCGGTTCAAGGGATCCATCCATTCGATCGCGGTGCGCAGGTTTGAGGGCAGGCTCGGAACCATTTCGTCGCGGAACGCGACGAGGTTCTTGCCTTCATAGAGCAGGATGTTGAACTGGGTCCCCCGCTTCAAATTGGCCAACATGATCGAGACCTCGTCCTTCACGTTGTTGTAGGCGGTCATCCCGCCCTTCTCATCGACCAGCATGTACGGCGTCGCATCGATGATGAAAACAATCTTCTTACCGCTTCCGGAGATGCCGAAAAAATTCACATCCGATTCTGCATCGGAGTTCGTCGAAAAGCTCATGCCCTGGCCAAAATCCTGGAGCCCCATGACCAGGGAGGTCAGCTCAAAGTTGTCGGAGTCGTCCACCTCGGGAACGGAGAATGCGGAAGGACTCACTGAGCTCAGGACATCCACCGGCTGGGCTGATGCCGCTGACGGTTTCACCTCCGGCGTCGGGCGCGTGATTCTCGTCACGGTCAGTTCCGACTCCCGCTTGTGGGGAACAGACACCACCAGCTGGGGCGGCTTTGGCATCGGCACGTTGACCACCACCAGGCCAATCAGGAAAAAAATAATCAGGTGCACAAACAACGCCATCGAGAGCGAAGAAACCCGGTCCGAAGACGTCGCCATTCGCGCCTGGGCGTGAGGCAGTTCGCCCCCGACCAGTTCGAGGTCGCCGTCGTATTCCTCCCACTTTGCCCGGACCTCATCCCAGTCCACCGTCGGCGCCGCCTTTCTTCCACGCGGCTTCTCAACCTGGAAATCAGATTCAACCGGGCCGGTATCATCCCGCTCGATCAACGCGCCGAGGCCGCCATCCACGCCTTCGTCAAACGCACACGCCTTCGGTTGCTCCGCGACCACCGGATCCGGCTCCGCGCGGACCGGCCCGGGCTCTTCGTCGCGGCGGACCTCTTTCGGAGTTTCTTTGACTGGCTCGGACTCGGGCTCTTTGTCTGGCTCCGTTTTCCCCGCGACTTCTTCGGTTTCCGTCACTCCGAGCGCCGCAGGCCCACCGGTCAGCAGGGCGTGCAACCTCACCTTGATCTCGTCTTCGGGAATGATGTCATCCGGCGACGCCCTGACAAGGCGACGAGCCTCGTCCATGTCGTTTCCCCGAACGGCATCCTCGATCACCCGGATACGCAAATCCCAGTTCCCGGGATCTTGCTCCAGCTGCTGGAGGATGGATTCATCGCTGCTCATTCGGTTCGCCCTCGACACCTATTCAAGTGGGACGTCCGAAATGTGACGAAAATCCGGCGCTCTTAGCAATGCCCAACCAACCTCATTCGAGCTAATGGGGAGTTCACTCAGTCCCGCATCATTCGGAGAGGCGATTCCAATCCGCATCCATCAGATCCACAATCACCGCATCCCCCTTCGGGCCGACCCGTAGCTCAGCATATTCGGCATCTTCGAAAACCTCTGCCATTCCCTCCTCGAAAAAGAACGATTCGATCCCGAAACGATAGCCGCGACGCCACTTGCGGTAGTTGAGAAAAACTTCCCCCTCTTCGACACTGGCAAAAGTGCCCACGTCTTTATCGTCGCGCTTCAGAAAAACCCGCCCGCGTGTTTCCGTGGCGGCCTCTCGAAACTGATCGTCCCTTCCCACGGCGTAGGACAGGATCATGTAGTCGCCCTGCATCAGGGAACGCGGATCGACCGGCGCAAGCTTCAACACCACTCGCTCCCCACTTTCCACCACGGCCTGTTTCTTGAGAATGGCCCCGTTCACGACAGCGAGAACCAGGAGCAGGTTAGCCACGATGATACCGATGTGGAGAGGACGACTCATGCAGCAGGTTTTGTTGAGGGTTTCGGGTTCTTGCCGTTCTTCGTGACGACGGCACACAGCACCAGCGTGGCAGCACCCGTCGCCATCAGCGACAAGGACTTCGTCATCAGGGAAACCCCGAGGTAGTAATAAAACAGGATCAGGAACCCGGTCAGTGCGATCACCGCAATCGAGCTGAGCCAGGGATCGCGCCTCGCGTGAGCCACAGCCATCAGTCCCAACGCGACGCCCACTCCCGGACCGCCAAAGTAGCCGATCGTTCCGGCGACGAGGGCAAAGACCGCGACAGCGAGAGTCGACTTCGTTCCACTGCCCTTCTCCAGCCACCAGAGCAGGCAGGAAAACCCGATGACCATCACAGTTCCGATCGCTGGATAAGCCTCCTTAAAAAACGGATCCCGATACCCGTGAGTCTCCACCGACATCACCCACATCGCAGTGAACAAGCCGAATAAAGTCGACAGCAGGGCCGGGCGCCACCTCCTCATCCGAATTCGACCTGACAAAGCAACCACAACAAAGGCAAGCCCAACAGTCAACCCGGCCAGATAGATACCAAGAGATTCATCCGAAAAGGCAAAACCCAGAAAGGCAAACCAGGTCCATCCCACCGACATGAATCTCAAGACGACGTGTCCGGAAAGCCAGTAAACCAGCGGGCAAAGCAGGAGCGAGAGAACCAGCGCCCCGTGAAATTCACTGTAGCCGGGCCACATCTCCTCCGCCCCGATCGAAGCCATGCCGTAACCCGCGAACGACAGCACCAGCGCTAACTGGTCGAGGAAGATATTCTTTCTCAGGCGAATCACCGTGATACCGATGGCGAGAATGACCAGGCCAACCGCGAGATATCCCACCCCGTCTTCAACCCTTCCGTCATCGAGCAGGAGGACGAGAAACGCGATCATGAAGATCCCGGCAAACCAGGCCCCCAGTCCCAGTGAGAAACGGGCGATCCAGGGCAGTCGCTTTTCCTCCTCCCGGTCCTGACAAAGCCACTGCCGCGCCTCCGCCAGGTTCTCGTCGGCAAGCCAGCCCGACTCTTTCAATTCACGGAGCGTCATACCACCTCCCCCGGTTGAGATTCTTCATCGTCCGGTAGACCCTTCGCGAAGCGAAGGATCACGGCCGTCGCGCCGCCAAAGATGCCAATCGCCAGAATCGCGGCGATGAGCCAGCCGACCGGTTCGTCCCAGGTATCCTCCAGCAGCACCCGTCCGAAGGTGCAGGCGACGATGACAGCCACGTCGAGCACACAAAGGCTCATCCCGAGGACGGAGGTCCTCACCCGGGTGTAGAAAAAGATTCCGCCACCCACGGCGGCGAGCCACAGGACGAGGCCAATCCATCGCGACGCTTCGAGGGTTTCGGACCGGTAGCCGAAATCAAAAATCCAGCGCCACAACACAGCCGACAGCCAGAACAAACCCGCCACCAGCATGACCGATCGAATCCAGTCCTGTCGAAAGTCAGCAAAGCGGTCTTTCCCCTGGAGCCACTCCCACAGGGCGAGAAATCCAAATGTCACCAGCCCCATGCCCGACATGACGAGCGACCAGTCGGCCATCTCATCGGGCACCAGGACCTGCCCCGCATAGAGCATCAGGGCGGTCTCAACAATCACGAGCCAGAAGACCCACAGCGGCGGAAACCTGGCCATCGCCACCCAGGCAAGCATCAGGACCGACCACAGGGCGAACACCTCGTAGGCATCCGCGCCGGTCTGGTAGACCTGGCCGTAGACGGCAATCAGAACCCCCGTCAGCACACTTGCCGCAGAGAGCAGCCATTGCCCCACCGCGCTGCGGAACTTAGCCAGTGCCGCCCCGATCACGGTGACGACAATTCCGGCTTCGAGAACCCCGAACCGCACCAGCGGAGAGAGCTCCTGCCAGTTGTGGGCGAAAAAGAACATGACTCCGGCGAGCAGGAAAATCGCGCCGATCGCGCCCGTCCAGAGACGGAGCCAGGACACCCAGTCGACGGCGTCCCGAAAGGCGGCAAAAGCGCGGTCGGCGTGCTCCTGCGGCACGAGTCCGGAACGGACGAGCTGCTCCAGCTCGGAGCGGGACAGCGGCCGATCCATTTCAGCCGACTCCCCTTCGGTAATAGCGTCAGTTCCTTCCATCGCCAAGAGGCTGTCAGATTTCCCCCATCGATGCACATCGAAAATCGAGCACGCCAACATCATCCATATCGATGTCAAACTCCCCACCTCCCCAATCGCCGCTCTAACATGTTTGCGAATCCGACAATCTCACTACCGGGTTCGCACTCTTTGCCGTCTTGAACTTTCCGCGCCAAATCAGGGAAGTAGCAGGGTATGTCCAGCGACTCTGATCAAACTCTCATTGATTGTACCCCGTCCAAATCGGGGGCCGCAAACGGCTGAGGTTTTAGCCTTGAAAAAGCAATCTCCTGTCAATACTTCTACGATGACCTTCGCAAGAAGCTCGACGCCTAGAACGCCGGCAAGAAACCACTCGTCATCGATTGCTCAATGAAAGCACGACTCCTCGCCTCCCTTCTCATCCTCACGGCTTCGGCCTACGCCGCTGACAGGCCGAACATCGTCGTCATCCTTGCCGACGACCTCGGTCTCGGTGATGTAAGCTTCCACGCTCGCCAAATCCAGAAGAAGGAACCGCTCGTCGAGACCCCGAACATCGACGCCCTCGCCAAGCAGGGCATGTGGTTCACGGACGGTCACTCGCCGACCTCCCTGTGCGCGCAGACCCGTTACGCCATGATGAGTGGCAATAACAATTACCGCTGCTACGCCCCGGCAGGCGTTTGGAGCACCTTCGCTCCCACCGCCTTCGAGCCGGGCCACGCCACCCTCGGCACCGTCGTCCGCGACGCCGGATACCACACCGGCATCATCGGCAAGTGGCACATGGGCGGCGATTTCCATGAAAAAGGCAGCGAGAAGATCTACCGGGGCGACACGCGCGGCGACATCGTCGATCAGGTCGACCTGACCCGTTGGGTCGGCGGCGGGCCGAGGTATTGCGGCTTCGACTATGACTTCATCACCCCCTGCGGCATCCAGGGACCGCTCTATCTGCTCTACGAAAACGAGGAGTGGTACCCGTGGGCCGAAGACTCGAAAATCATCCACTTCAACGAGGAAACCGCCAAATTCCCCGAGGACCTGTCCAACAAGGGAGACGGCCCGGGGGACTCCAATTGGGACTCGCGACAGCTGGCCGATATCCTCTCCGGCAAGGCGGTCGACTTCATCAAGGACAAGGCAAAAGACAAGGATCCCTTCTTTCTCTACTACTGCATGCCCCTCGTTCACCTGCCCCACTGCCCACCCGACACCTTCGACGGCGAAAAGATCAAGGGCCGCACTGTGAGCGAACACCTCGACATGGTCGTCACCCTCGACCTCGAGATCAAACGAATCGTCGACGCGCTGAAGGAGACCGGGGAGTTCGACAACACCCTCTTCATCCTCACCTCGGACAATGGTGGTCTGAATGACCCGGAAGCGGCCGAGCACGGATACCACCCAAGCGGCGGCTGGTCAGGCTACAAGGGTTCCCCCCTTGAAGGTGGTCACCGCGTTCCGTTCATCGCCGTCTGGCCCGGCAAGATCGATGCCTCCATCTCCAACGAGCTCGTCGTCGGACAGGACCTTGTCGCCACCCTCGCCAACCTCGTCGGCACCACGATTCCAAAGGGCCAGGCTCAGGACTCAAACAACCTCCTGCCCCTGCTGACTGGTGAAGGGACCTTCCGGCCACGCAAGACCTGGATCAACCAGGCAGGATCCAAGCAGGAAGTGATGATCCGACAGATGCCCTGGAAACTGATCATCCAAAGCAACTTCAAGCGCACCAAGTTCAAGCCGAAGGCCCTCTACAACATCGAAGCCGACCCTCAAGAAAAGAATAATCTGTTCATGGTAACCGCCCAGAAAGAGCGCGTGAAGCAGATGTTCGGCGAATACATGGACACCGTGAAGTCCGGCCGTCCGACCGCTCCCGGGCTCCAATAGTCGCCGCCTGCACCCCATCCAACTCGAGGGCCGCAAGTGGCCAAAGTTTTAGCCCCTAAAAAGCAATTTCTTATCAAAAACCGAAAGCGGCCGATCCATTTCAGCCGACTCCCCTTCGGTAAACGCGTCAGCTCCTTCCATCGGGAAGAGACTGCCAGATTTCCCCCACCGATGCTCATTGAATATCAAACGGGGCAACATCTCGCAGATTAATGCCCGGAAACACCGGTTCCCACGCATATACGTTGCCGGATCCGACAATGTGACTACCGGATTCGCACTCTTTGACCTCTTGACCTTCTCACGTCAGCCATCAAAATTAAAGGCTATGCCAAGTGAGTCCAATCAGGCCCTCATTGAACGCTGGAAAGACGAGCCAGCGCCCCTCCTTCCTTTGCTCCACGCCTTTCACAATCGTGATGGATACCTGTCCGACGACGCCATCAAGGCCGTGTCCGAAGGACTCCGCATCCCGCTCGCCGAACTTTTCGGCACCGTCACGTTCTACCACCACTTTTCGCGCGAGGCTCCCGGCAAGGCCGCACCCCGCGTTTGCACCGGCAATATCTGCTGCCTCCACGGCGGAGACGAGCTCCTCGAATCACTCAAAGACAAGGGCGCCACCCCCATGCCCTGCGCCGGTCGCTGCGACGACATGATCCCTGTGATCATCGGGGACAAAGCCTACGTCGGCCTCGATAAGGACAGCCTCGAACACCGCGCCACACCGGTCCCCGCGCCAAATCCCGGTGGCTCAACCGAGTGCATTTTTGCCCACATCCGCGAGGAGGGCCGCAATACCCTGGCCGGCTACCGCGCCACCGGCGGCTACAGTGCCCTCGAGAAAACACTCAAGGACTCCACGCCCGAAGCCCTCATCGAGCTCATCACCGATTCCAAGCTGGCCGGCCGAGGTGGAGCCGGTTTCCCCACCGGGGTGAAGTGGAAAGCCGTCGCCGACGCTCCCGGCGATCCCAAGGCCATCGTCTGCAACGCGGACGAAGGCGAGCCCGGTTGCTTCAAGGACCGCGCCATCATGGATCACGATCCCTTCGCGGTGATCGAGGGCATGACCCTGGCCTCGTTTGCCACCGGCGCACCGCTCGGATTCATTTACCTGCGCTACGAGTATCCCGAAACCGAACGTCTGCTCGAGGACGCCATCGAGGACGCCCGCGCCAGTGGCCTCATCGGAGAAAACATTCTCGGCAGCGGCCACACCTTTCACCTCTACGTTCGACGCGGAGCCGGCGCCTACATCTGTGGCGAGGAAGGCTCCCTGCTCAACAGCCTCGAAGGCAAGCACCCCTTCCCGCGCAACAAGCCGCCCTTCCCCGTCACTCATGGTTACAACGACAAACCGACCGCGGTGAACAATGTCGAGACACTGGCTTCTGTCCCCCACATTGTTGAGAACGGAGCCGAGTGGTACCGCGATCTTGGTGAAGGTGACCACGCCGGCACCAAGCTCATTTCTCTTTCCGGTGACATCCGGCGCCCCGGCAACTACGAAGTCCCCATCGGTCTCCCCCTGAGCACCCTGCTCTACGAATGGGCCGGAGGCCCGAAAGAGGGCCGCACCGTCCAGGCCGTGACCATGGCCGGCCTTTCCGGCGGCTTCATCGCCGGGAAAGACCTCGACATCACCCTCGACGAGCCGAGCATTCGCTCCAAGGGATCCTTCCTTGGAGCCGGCGGCATCATGGTGTTCGACGACTCTCGCGACATGGTCAAAGCCGCCCACGACGCGATGAATTTCTTCGCTCACGAGAGCTGCGGCAAGTGTTTCCCCTGCCGCATCGGCACCCAGCGCATGACCGAACGCCTCGGCGGCGAAGCCAACACGCTCGAACCCTCCGCCTGGATCGCCGAGATCGAAGACATCGGCTCCACCATGATGGCGACCAGCGCCTGCGGTCTCGGAATGGCCGCCCCGCACGTAACTAAATCACTGATGAAATACTTCCCCGAACAAGTGGAGGCCTTTCTGGCGAAAGGCTAAGAATTTTGGTATTTAGTGGAATAAGTTCTCAGGATTTCCCCATTTCAGTTTTCAGCTTTTCCTAATTTCCCCTCTCCAGTCATGACCGAACATCGATCAGACCTTGCTGAACAGAAACTCAGCACCCTCACCCTCGACGGCGAACTCGTGGAGTTCACCCAGGGCGAGACCATTTACGAAATCGCCAACCGCCATCGCAAAGAGGTCCCCACCCTTTGCTACGACGAACGCCTCGAGGCTTTCGGCGCCTGCCGCCTCTGCGTCGTTGAGGTCGAGGGCATCCGCAACCCGGTCGCCTCCTGCACCACCGCAGCGACCGACGGCATGGTCATCAAGACAAGCACCGAGGCGATTGAAAAGCACCGCAAGACGCTGCTCGAACTGGTCGCGTCCGAGAACCGCAACGTCGACGTCAATGCCCTGAGCGGTTACTCCTCGCAGGAAATGACCATCCTGGTCGACCGCTACAGCGCCCGCACCGGTCGCTTCTCCGGCAAGCAGTCCGGCACCTCCAACACCGGTGACAAGAATCCTTTCATCCTGCGCGACTACGACAACTGCATTTCCTGCTACCGCTGCGTGCGCGTCTGCGCCGAGCGTGAAGGCGACTACGCCATCAACGTGATGAACCGCGGGTTCCACACCCAGATCATCACCGAGTTCAACAACGACCTGCGCGACTCCAACTGCACCTTCTGCGGACAGTGCGTCCAGACCTGCCCCACCGGTGCCCTCGGCGACAAGAAAGCCCTGCGCGACGCCGACACCGAAGGCGAGATCAAGAAGACCCGCACCATCTGTCCTTACTGCGGCGTGGGTTGCTCCGTCGACATGCTGAGCAAAGGCGACAAGATCGTCGGCATCCAGCCCGCCATGGACGGACCCGCCAACGAAGGCGCGCTCTGCATCAAGGGCCAGTACGCCTTCGACTTCATTCAAAACGATGACCGCCTCGCCAAGCCGCTCGTCCGCCGCGAGGACGGCGAGCTCCACGAGTGCGAATGGGACGAAGCGCTCGACCGCGCTGCCGAAGGTTTCAAAAAAGTGAAAGACCAGTACGGTCGCCACGCCGTTTACGGAATCGCTTCCGGACGCGCCCCTCACGAGGCCGCCTACACGATGCAGAAATACATCCGGGCGACCTACGGGACCAATTACATAGACAACTGCTCGCGAAGTTGACACGCCCCTACAGTTGCCGGTCTGGCAGCTACTATCGGTCGAGGCGCAATGAGCAATCCGCTTGCGGATATGGAGAAGCCTGATGTCATTTTTGCCATCGGCACCAACATGACGGAGTGCCACCCCGTCGCCGCCACCCGCCTCAAGCGCGCCCTCACGGATGGCGCCACCATGGTTGTGGTCGATCCTCGCAAAACACGCCTCGCGAAAATGGCTCACCTCCACCTGCCCATCCGGGTAGGATCGGATGTCGCCCTGCTCCTCGCCATGGCCCACGTGATCCAGCGCGACGGCCTCATCGATGAGAGCTTCATCGCCGAGCGCACCGCCGACAGCGAAGCCTTCCTTTCCCACATCCAGCAGTTCACTCCCGAGTGGGCTGCCGAGATCTGCGAAGTTCCCGCCGAGGACATCGAGCGCGCCGGCAAGCTTTACGGCCGCGGCAACCCCAGCGCCATTTACTACACCCTCGGCATCACCGAGCACATCTGCGGTGTCGACAACGTGCAGTCGCTCTGCAACCTCGCCCTCATGACCGGTAACCTCGGTCTCGAAGGTGGCGGCATTAATCCGATGCGCGGGCAAAACAACATCCAGGGCGCCGGTGACTGCGGTGCCGTTCCCGCCAACTTCCCCGGCTTCCAGCCTTGCGACAATCCTGACAATGCCGCCAAGTTTGCCAAGCTTTACGGACGCGATTCCATTGACCCCGAGCGCGGCATCACCAAGGTCACCGCGCTCAACGAAGCCGGTAAGAGCATTCACGCCATGCTCATCGACGGGGAAAACACCGTCGTGACCGACCCTGACAAGAACCACTGCGAGCACGCTCTCAAGAGCCTCGATCACCTCGTTGTCATCGACATCTTCCTGACCGAGACCGGCCAGCTCGCCGACGTCGTTCTGCCCGCCACCGCGTGGGGCGAGACCGACGGCGTCCAGGCCAACACCGAGCGCCGTGTCCAGAGACTCCGCAAAGCCGTCGAGCCGTGGGGCGAAGCCAAACCCGACTGGTGGATCGTCAGCGAAATTGCCAAGCGCATGGGCACGCCCGGCTTCGAATACGAGTCCGCCAAAGACGTCTTCAACGAGCTCTGCGAGCTCAGCCCGATCTACGCCGGTCTCGACTGGGACCGCATCGACGAAGGCAAGTACCATTGGCCCGTTCCCGACAAGGAACACCCCGGCACCCCGCGCCTTCACGAAGGAGAATTCAAGAACGGCATGAAAGGCCTCTTCAAGGTCATCGGCTACCGTGACCCGGCCGAAGTCATCAGCGATGACTTCCCGCTCTGGCTCACCACCGGCCGTCGTCTCGAAGCCTACCACTCCCGCACCCAGACCGGGCGCAGTGCCGGCATCGAGTACCTCCTTTCTCACGAATCCCTCGAGGTCCACCCCGACGACGCCGACTCCCTCGGCCTCGTCCACGGAGGCATGGCCAAAATGGCCAGCGCCCGCGGCGAAATCGAGATCCAGGTCAAAGTGACTGACAAGTCCCCCAAAGGAACCGTCTTCACCTCCTTCTCCTTCGCCAATGTCCCCGTCAATATCCTGACTGGCTCCGGCTACGACCCCGTCACCCAGACCGCCGAGTTGAAGGTCTGCCCAGTCAAAGTCACGCCAGTGACCTGACCCTCTTTTTCTTTTTCTTTTTCTTAATCTTTTTCTTTTTCCCGCCTGCCAGGGAGCGGTTTAGCGGTTTAGCTTTCCCGGCCGAAGGTCGGGACTCTTGATCTTGATCCTAATCTTGATCTTGCTCCCCGCCTGCCAGGGTGGTCAGTGGTCAGTGGTCAGTGGTCAGTGGTCAGTGGTCAGTGGTCAGTGGTCAGTGGTCAGTGGTCAGTGGTCAGTGGTCAGTGGTCAGTGGTCAGTTGACTTCAGTCGACCTGATTCGTGCCCATTCGTTTCAATTCGTGTTCCATTCGTGCCCTCCCGCCTTTCAGCCTTTCAGCCTTTCAGCCTTTCAGCCTTTCAGCCTTTCAGCCTTTCAGCCTTTCAGCCTTTCAGCCTTTCCGCCTTTCAGCCTTTCCGACACGTGTTCAAAAGAACATTTTTCTTGCAACTTTTGCAGAAAAATTAAAAACTATTCAAATGAACACACCAGTCACGACTCGTGGTGCCCAGGCGCCATCCGAGTGGACCCGCTACCTCGCCCTGCTTCAGGACGATCCTCACTTCAAGCCCAACGCTCTTCCCCACATGGCCCGCTGGGTCAGCTATTGGCAGAAAGAGAACGGCCCGGAGTCCGAAGCCCAGACCCGCGCCTTCTTCGGCCAGCTGGGTCAGCGCCCCAACCTCAAAGACTGGCACTTTCGCCAGGCCGTGACCTCGGTTGAACTCTGGATTCAGAAAATTGAACCGCTTGAGTGGGCCCGGAACTTCGATTGGGAAGCGCTCAAAGACGAAGCTCGCCTGCTGGAATCCGATCACCGCACCGTGATGCGTGACAACGACCGGCTGCAGTCATCGACGGCGCCGTCCGATCCGGCGAAGGATTTTATGCCGGCTGAGGGAGAAGCCATAGCCATCGATGAACTGCTCAATGAATTCCGGGAGGAGGTCCGCCTGAACCAACTCGCGGTGTCTACTGAGCAATCCTATCTCAACTGGATCAAGAGGTTCTCGCGATTTCGGATGCGACGCCTCAATCAAGGCCTCCGCGAATTCGATGAAACCGCGGCCGCTCAATACCTCGAGTTCCTGGCTTTAGAACGCAAGGTAGCCCCCGGCACCCAGAAACAGGCACTGAACGCCATCAACTTTCTCGCCAAGAAGGTCCATCGTATCGAGGAGTTCGAGTTGACCTATGCCCCTGCTGTCAGCAAGAACCGACGCCCGCCAACGGTTCTTTCCAAGCAAGAAGTGCGTTCGATCACTTCCTCCCTCTCTGATCCCTGGAAACTCGCGTGCGAACTCATGTACGGAAGCGGTTTGCGGCAAAGCGAGGCACTCCGCTTGCGAGTGAAAGACATCGATTTCCACCAGGGCACCATCCAGATCCACGACGCCAAAGGCGGCAAGCATCGCGTCGTTCCGCTGCCTGAAAAGCTTGAGTCCCGCCTCAACCGTCACCTTGAACTCGAGCGGGACAAGCATGCTCATGCGCTCGCTGCCGGCGAAGGCGAAGCCCACCTGACTGAAAGCCTGAGGCGCAAATACCCCAACGCCGCCAAAAAGTGGCCGTGGCAGTGGGTGTTTCCGGCCTCGCGACTTTGCGCTCACCCCAGGTCTGGTCGCATCGCACGCTACCACCTGCACGAAAAGTCGCTGCAGCGCCAGTTTTCCAGGGCGGTTCAGGCGGCAGGGATACCGAAACGAGTCACCTGCCACACCTTGCGTCACAGTTTTGCCACTCACCTGCTGGAACACGGAACCGACATTCGGACAGTTCAGGACCTCCTTGGACACTCCGATGTTTCAACGACCATGATTTACCTCCACGTCATGAAGAAACCCGGCGCAGGAGTTAAAAGTCCGCTCGATCTCGACTGAATGCCCCCAAAGAGGCCCAGGGAGACTTCACCAAAGTCTTTCGTTGCGGAAGCCAACTCTTTGAAGGCTCCGCAATCAAACCACTAACCCACCCTAACTAATACTGAATAGCCGTTAATTTTTTTCTTTCGCCCCAAACTGATAAGGGGCAATTTAGCCCATACAACAGTCACGCGGAGCTCTAACCCAAAGTGTCCAGTTGTACCCTAAAAGTGGACATGTCCAGTTGTACCCTAAAAAGGAACTGTCCGTGAATAATACTGTTAGGAAACCAAAGAAATGACAAAGCAAGAAAAGCCGATTCTCCAACGAGTGACAGCATGGCTCTGCTGGCTCGGCGGTGGACTTTTGCTTTTGACTGCGATTGCTTTCGCGGCCACGGCCATCTATGAAAAAATAGTTCCACCAACTGATATGAATCTACCTGGGCTACTGACTGCGGTAATGATGATTTACGCTATACCTATTGGAGTCATCTTGCTTGCGTTAGCGGGGCTGATGAGGATCGGAGCTTCTATCGCGCATCGCAGAAGAAGAGCCAATGACATCTCCTAACAAGCGCATGGAGAGCAACGGCTGACCCGTCCCGAGTTTGAATAAACTGCCATAATTCCAACCCTTGTTCCGCATCGAGCGCGCGCTCCCGATCAGCCGCGCCTCATGCTTGACGTTAGGCTCCAAAAAATGACATTCCAGGTGTGGATCGGAGTTGCGGTTATTGTTCTTATCGGCGGAGTTGCGCTTTACTTCTCGGTGATCCAGAAGCGGATTGAGCGATCTCGCAATCTCACCGAGTTTCGGATCGTCGCGGGCGAATCATCAGTCGTTTCCGAGTCGTTGGCGACGCTTCTGTTCGAGAACTATGGGATCACAGGAGGCTCACTCACCCCGCAGTTTAACATTTTCGAATCGTGTAGCTTGGATTCTCACGACGGAAGAATGCGGCTCTACGTTCTACTTCACACAATCCGGATTGATCTACTCACGCCCCATCCGCTTGAGGATGCCATCACGTTCGAAGACCTGGTCCAGCTAGTTAACGATGCAGAGGAACAATCACAAGAGACTTACCCCTCATCGTAGAGCATTCGGAAACACCAACCAACAAGCCTAACAAGCCGGCGAGCTCAAGCCCAATCCCGTTGCGAGTCGATTGACTTCTCTGATTCGTTTTCCTACTCTCTAGTCGAGGCCGCGCCCACGGATTGGGCTGAGCTGCCTCAAACGTTCTCTCTCAAAATCTCCACGTCGCTCTCAACCTCGTTTCCCCATATCGACCAGCCGGGACGCTTTCGGCGGGCAAACATTTCTAGGTATGGACCGGGTGAATGAGCCTCAATCGTCGTCTGGAACTGCTCCGGCTTCGCTGAATGCTTCCCGCGAGGATACGCCCACCAGTTACGATCACACCGCTTTTGCGCCGGCAACCTACCACGTCGGCAGAACAGAAGCGGCTCGACACAAAGCGCGTAGGTGCCCCCCAGGCCAATCCCTTTCGGTTCCTTAAGCCAATAGAGCATGGTGGACGGTTCAAAGCCCCATGAGCGAGCAACGTGGTAAGTCTGCTCAATGTATTTGTTGATCGTCCAGATATAGAGGTGCGCGTCATCCGCTGCGGGCGGTCGGAGCGCCGCGATTTCCTCAACTGACATCGTTGGGTAGTCGAGCGATTCACTGGCAAGCTGGACGCCTTTCGGCCTGCCTTGTGGCGCTCCTTTCTTCACGTCCCACGGTGGATCAGCAACGATGCAACGAAAGAGAGAACAAGCGGATGGAGAGCAACCCACTACCCGCTCGGGCTGTTCGGTCGCCGTCTCTGCGCTCAATGTGAAAAGGTCTTCCATTCGTCTTTACTCCGCGCCCGTGGGTGCCTCATCCTTGGCGTTCGCCCAAAATTGAACACACCTATGGATCTGACGGCAGCCTACGATACGACAGAGACGATTGAGTCCAAAGCGACACCGGATCTAATCGCCAGTCTTTTGCTAGATTACATCCCGCAATCGCATTCGTGGGTGTCCATGCCAGATGAGAACGATCCTGCTGGTGAATCGTGGACACCGCATTGGTCCGACATCTCTGAGGCACTAGCAGCAGTTGAGAGTTTTTTGGACTCAGATGCTGCTGGGCAAATGACAGTCGATGGCTTCCCCCTTGAGGAACTAATCGACGAATTGCAGCTATTCTGCGCTGAGCTGCGAGAAGCGAGCGAGCACACGTCAAAATTCTACGTAAGCGTTTACTGAAGGTTTGGCCTCCATCAATAAAACTGCGGCGAACAAGATGCGGCACCCCAACTCGATCTCAGCCGCGAGTCGAAAGTTCTTTTCTGATTCAGCATCTACTCTATCATTTCACCACCGCGCACCGGATCGAGTTGGTGCGCTTTGACGTTCGGCTTAGAAAAATGAAGAAGCGCATCCTGATCATTAGCTCGGTCATCGCGCTTATCATCTTTGGACTAACATCGTATTACAGGTCCAAGACAGAGAGTTCTCGAGCATTCGCCACTCGGCTCATGAGTGTCATCGTCCCGTATGCTGAGTTTGAAGATGTCTCTCTCACTAATGCTGCGAATCAGATTTGGATGGAGACTATTTCGATTGATCCCTTCTTTGCCGATAAACGGATCGTCATCGATTTGGAGCATCCGGAGCGTCACACGATACCCGAGTTTAAGCTCGCTCACTGCCCGACCAGGGAATGGTTCAATTACCTTTGTCAGATCACGAGAACGAATTATCAAATTTTCGACGATGTTATCTACATCACTGACAGAGGTTGGGAGCACGATTACCGCCCGTGGTTTTTTGGAGCAGTGGAGAGCGTAGATTTATGGTTTTATTCGATGCTTCGCAGATTTGGCCGAGAAGACCCGAACGACCCGTTCGCATCATCCAAAACCGAGCCGAACAAGGCGTCGATCGTAAGCCTGATCACGTTCCGAGTTGATCGCCTAACCTGATTAGAATCCTTACGCTTTTATCGAGACATCGCCCTCTGATCAGGCTACGATGACTCGGACGTTCTGCGAGGAAATCTGGCAGATACAGGTGATTTGAGACAATGACCACCAGAGGACTTATACACAATTTCACAACTCTCCTGCTGATCGCGATAGCGCTGCCCGCAGCAGCACAGGTCAATTGCGCCTGGCTGACCCATAAGCGAAGTGACAGCAGTCACATTGTCGTGAATTGGGAAACGAAGGAGCCGAGCAGGTCCGTGCTCGAATACGGTCGCACCGCGGCCCTTGGGGAGCGGGTGGAAGTCGGCGAGGCGGTCGTGCTTCACCATGTGGAGGTCCCGTTCCCAAAATCGGGGGATTTTCACTACCGGATCTCCTCCGACGGCCATCCGCCCTTCTCTGGGCGGGTGAAGTCTTACAGCGGAGACGTTCTTCGCGTTGTGCTTGCTTCGAACTGGCAAGCACGGCCGGCACTAGAGTGTATGCTCGCCGAAGACGCCCATCTGCTGGTGACCTGCGGAGATCACGTGAGCACGATCATCGATGCCGAAAACCCCGGCAACAAAGCTAACACCAAGCCCTTTTCGGATCTGGTCGTTGCGTATCAGGACATATTCCGATCCATGCCGGTGATGCCCGCGCTGGGCAATCATGACCGCCAGTTCCGGCCTCGTGGAAAACGATTTCCGCCTGAAGTAACCTACGATGTTGACGCGACCGCCTTTCTTGATTTTTTCCCGCTCCCCGGGGACGGATGGAAGTGGGCCTTCGAAATTCCTGAATTCGACGTGCAGTTCGTGGCCCTCGACTTCAACCACACCTCCGACTTCGGCACGACTTGGCAAAGCTGCCATGGGTTTGACGCGAAGTCCGAGCAATGGAATTGGTACAAGGAGCTCATGGAGCCGTCGGACCGCCGCTTCGTGGTCACCGTCTATAACGAGATGAACCGCACCATGCGCGGCCACGGCGGTGGAATCTGGGGATCCTTGTTTGAGAAAGGCACGATGGCGATCACGGGCTTCGGTCACTTCGCCGAGCGAGCGGAGGTCCAAGGCTTTCCCTACTTCAACACGGCGCTTGGCACAGGAACAAGATATGCTGATCCAAAGGCTCGGTTCTTCGCGGTCACCCCGTCCTATATGCTCCTGACTTTTCGCAAAGGAGCGCCCAGCGTGACAGTCGAAATCAAGGACCTCGAAGGTGTGGTCCTCGACAAAACCTCGTGGCCCGTGGGCTCCGATAACAATCTGCAACCATGACGCGAAAGAAGCAGAACAAGGCGTGGCTGCCAACAGGCTGCCCGCTGCGAATCGAATGCGACATGACATTTCAACCATCAACCACGCAATCAAAGCGCGCCCTTAGGCAGCCTGTGGCAGCACTTCGGACGTTGTGCCAAAATTCAGAAACAAGAAACTATGAAGACGAAATCGGCTCGCGCTTTCGCATTGCTTTCGGGTCTCGCCGTGACGAGCGCGGGCGCTCGGGACATTGAACTGGAGCGCTTGGAGCGACGGGCTTACGAGTCGGCACTGTGGGGCCAAGCTCTCGTTGCGGGCAACGAAATGATCGAGGGAGCCCGAAGATCCGGCCAGAAGCTTAATCAAGTGGCCTACACTTCGCGTGCTCCAAATTGGAGATTTCAGCTTTCCACCCCGAACAACTCAACACCTTACGTCAATTTGATCTATGATCTCAAGACTGGGCCGGTAGTGGTAGAGTTGCCCCCGACAAAGGGGCCTTACAGTATCTTTGGAACATTCCTGGACGTTTGGCAGCGCCCGATTGTGGACGCGGGAGCTGGTGGAAATGATCGTGGCAAAGGCGGGAAATACTTTTTGTATTACGCTAGGGAGCCCGGCACAAAGGTCCCAGAAGGGTATTTCCCGGTCCCTTTAGAGACCTACCGTGGTTACGCAACACTACGGATCATCACGCCTGACTTAGAAGAGGATACGCTCGACGGAGCGGTGACCTACATCAAGGAAGGTTTCCGGCAGTACCCCTATGGCAGTAAGATGCGGCACCCTCACTTGGACATCTACGACAAGGATTACACCGCATTGTTCCCATGGGACCACACCTTCTTTAGTCGGTTACATGCGGTAATCAATCATGAGGAAGTTCGCGTGGTGGACAAGTATCCGATGGGCATGCTGAGCAGTATCGGGATCCGGAGGGGTCAATCTTTCGAGCCGACAGACGAGCAACGAGAAGTGCTGGACCGAGTCATGGAGCGAGTCCACCAGGAGCTCCAGCAGTCCCTCAGCACGCTCCCTCCCCTGCGGTGGGGAGAGAAGACCAAATGGACGCAGCCGGTTGCAGACTCAATGATCTCGACCCGCATGTCCTACGAGGATGAGAACAAGGTCTACATCGATGATCGTGCTTTTACCTTTTACACATACATTGCACCCCCAGTGAAGTTGGGTGCCTCCACCGCCTACTTAATGCTCACTCGGGATAAGAATGGGGCACCGCTCATGGGTGGTGAAAACTATACGCTCACCGTGCCCGCGAATGTGCCGGCGAAGCAGTTCTGGTCTGTCCTTGTCTACGATCAGGCCACGGCTTCTTACATCCGTGGGTCCGAATCGATAGGGCTCGCCTCATCAGAGGGGCCTGAGATCAATGAGGACGGGACCTGTACCATCTACTTTGGGCCTAAGCCCATGAATGATGGTGTGAACTACCTGCCAACTGGCAACGCCAGGAGCTACTTTCTACTGTTCCGCTTCTACGGCCCGACGGAAGCCTACAACAACAATAGCTGGATGCTCAATGACATGGAGAAGTTGAAGCAATAGGTGGGCACAACAAGGCGGTGCAGGCAACTTCGCTTCGCTCCGTGCCTGACCTATGACGTTAGCCCCCCGGAAAAGTCCACACTCGCTCCTGAGCCGTAACCCCGGTGAACACATTAATCCGGAACCTGGTACTCATGAAAAAGTATATCTCGTCGCTTGTTGTCACCATTGCTTCTTTAGGTCTCATCTTTCCTGCTGACGCATGCACCGGAATTACCCTGCGCGCCAAGGATGGATCCATCGTTTTTGCGCGAACGCTTGAGTGGGGAACCTTTGACCTGAAGTCCCGCTTGGTGATCGTGCCCCGTGACCGCGAGTACAACAGCCATCTTGAGGGAGGGCAGACAGGCATCTCCTGGAAGGGGCGATACGGAGTGGTAGGAATCGACGCAGTCGAGAAGGACTACATCGTCGACGGCATGAACGAGAAAGGGCTCTCCGTGAACCTCTTCTATCATCCCGGCTTTGCCGATCACCCCGAGGCCGACCCCAGTAACCTAGCCAAGAGCATCGGTCCGCTCGACGTTCCCCAGTTCCTGCTCACGACCTGTGAGAGCATCGCAGAGGTGCGGGACGCCATGTCCAAGATTACAGTTGTCAGCGTGGTTGAACCAGCAATCGGAATCCCTGCCCCAACCCATATCATGGTCACAGAGCCCTCTGGCAAAGCTGTGGTCATCGAGTATGTAGGCAAGGGGTTGCAGATCCACGATGCTCCGCTGGGCGTCATCACTAACTCACCGGCATATGACTGGCACACCACAAATCTCAGAAACTACCTGAACCTGTCCGCAGTGGCGCTACCCGCCAAGAAGATCGATGAAATGGATTTCTCTCCCTTAGGCGGAGGATCGGGGATGATTGGGTTGCCAGGGGACTTTACACCGCCTTCCAGGTTCGTTCGCGCCGTGGCGTTCAGCAAGAGCGCACGCCCCACCGACACCGGTGCGGAGACCATGTATGAGGCATTCCGCATCCTCGACAGCTTTAACGTGCCGTTGGGTGCTGCAGAGGGGGAGGGTGCCGCAACCACCAAGGGCATGCGCAGTGCTACCATCTGGACCAGTGCTTACGATACCAAAAATTTGGTGATGCACTACCACACCATGCACAACCGTCGCGTCCGACAGGTCAATCTCAAGGGGATCGACTTTTCCACTTTGACTGGAGTCGTACACCAGCCGCTCGATCAGAAGAAGGAACAGGACATCGAGGACGTAACCCCACTGCCATAACCTTGGCTAACAAGTCGCGGCACATCAACGCGCTGCGCGCGTGAGTGCTGTCGGTCGTTAGGTCTCGAAGAATGACGAAGCTGAGAAAGATAATTTACATCATTCCACTTGCTATCGTTGTCACATTTTGGGTGCATTCCTACTACTACCGGATTTATCTTCGCTTAAGCTCAGAAATAGGAGTATTTACATTTCAAGCCAGATGGGGATATGTCATTCCCAGATACACCCAAGTAAAGGCTTGGCCAGACCTAGTGTGGGAACATGATTCAAAAAATATTGACATTAAGCGTGAAGATCTAAGACCGGGAGTATTGCTTACCTCTATCCCATGGAATGGTTGTAGTGTTTTGATTCCATTTTGGGCTCTGGTAATTCCAGCTGCCGGGATTGCTGGTTGGGCTTTAGGAAGACCTAACAAATCGTGGCACACCAAGCGGTATCCATTGGCTGTGTTTTTCTGCTTATTTTGATAGCTTGAGAGTCTACTCTGTTGGTGAAAGTGCTATCCCGGATACCGCTGCCACACCTCGGACGTTCGGCAGAAGATTCTAAGAATTCTCAACCTGAAGTGTCCCAACCATGATGAAAACACCTTTGATAGCCGTCGTTTCCTTTTTAACAATAGTGGACGGGCTGTTCGCGGCTCCTGCAAATCATGAGCCAATCACGGAGCTGAAGGATCTACGTGCTGAGGAAGCTCTGTTCACGGATGCGTCGAGAACGAAACCGGTCGTTCTGAAGTCCTTAAATAATGGAGCCAAGTATTTCGATGAAGAAGAACTTGCCGCGATCTCCAAGACGGTTGATTTCGAGAACCAGATTGTTCTTCTTTTTGCTTGGAAGGGTTCTGGGCAGGATCGCCTTCAATATGTAGTAAAAGAGTCTTTTCCCGAGCAGATCATGTTCTCTTACAAGCCCGGCCGGACGAGAGACCTTCGGCCGCACGTCAAAGTGTATGTTTTGCGATCGAACGTAAAGTGGGCCGTTGAGTAGGACCGAGCATGGATTGGCTTCGACCGCCAGAACTGCGATTTGCAGAACAAGCCATCGCCCTCAACACCTGCCCCGCCGCGAGTTCAAGCCGCCATGACCATTCAACCGTCAACCCAGAATCGAAGCCCCGCCCCCGGGCAGGGTTAACAGGCCTCAAACGTTCGGCAAGCCAATGAAAGGAAGGAAGCTCAAAATAACAGCGCTATTGATTCTAGCTCTAGGATTGCTGGGATCCCTACTCGTAGCAGCGTCAATTTCCAGCGGTATCGCTTTCATACAAATCTCTCTTATCGGGAGTTTCCATGTGATTTTCTGGCCTCTGTTGAACATAGAGGAGACACAGTTCCTTGTGATCGCACTCCTACTGATTGGGATGTGGTGGGGGATTCTTTGCTCCGATAGGCTACCCGCTTGGGTGATCACCATACCAGTAACAGCTTGGGTCGCCATCGGGACCCGGTTCTTTTATTGGAATCTCTTGCTGAGCTCAACCTAGCATGCAGAGATCTCATCCACAGAACTAGGCGCGACTGATCAACCCACTATCGCTGGCGAATCGAAATACACCTCTTCACTCGAACCCTTAACCCTATTGCGACGTGGCGCCCCCGGTAGCGGGCGCCAGTTCTATGACGTTCGGCAAAAAAATGTGATACCGGTTGCGAAGCACGACTGAATCCGACATCTGGGTATTTTCTCCACTGTTGCTCGCTGCAATGGGATTCGCCGTAACCCTTCGATTATTGGATGTCTATCTGTCGATGACTACCACTTTGTCCGGCCTGGCGACCATTTGGAGGGGTGCTACGATAGGCGGATTGGGTATAACCGATTTCGCCAGCCTAGTAGCTTGTGCCTTCGTGATCATTGCTATTCTCAATGTCCTTCGATCCCCGAAGGTGATTGGGAACTGGATGGCTCTGGGATTCTGCATGCTCCTCTCGGTGTATGTCGCCAGTATTTACCATTTCACCGAAACCATGATCAATCTTGGCTTCCCGGTCGAGTCGTGGAAGAACTTCTCCGCGCAGGAGTTCGATTTCTAAATGCCTACCCAAACTCGAGAGGTTTGAAACCCATCCACAAAACGACGAATACCGAACAAGTCGAGGCTCCCCCACTCGACCCCCGCCGCGAGTCGAAATTCCTTTTCTGATTCCTCAACTGCTCTATCATTGCACCACCGCTCACCGGATCGAGTTGGGGCGCTTGGACGTTCGGCAAAAAAGCAAATTGGACACTATGAACACTACATCCAACCTTGGAAGGCGAGTCTTGGCACTGGTCGCGGTAATTGTTTCAATCGCCACATTCCCTGCCCTGGCAGCGGTGGCGCCACTCAGCCCCGCGGATCTGAAGAAGCAGGCAAGCTATATTGTCACGGGGACCGTTGTTGAAGTCACTTCGAAGACGCAGGTGTCGAAAATTGAAAAGGCATTAGGCATACATCGTGATCGGATATACACGATCAGAATCAAAGTTGAGACGATTTCCAAAGGTAGCGGCGTAAAGGTGGGTAGTGAGATTGAGATTCTCGCGTGGAACCCCTCTACCCGCATTCCACAACTGCCGGGCCCCCAGGGACACGGGCCAATTCCAAATAAGGGGGACAAGGCAACATTTTACCTCCAGGCTAAAGGCAAAAAACAGTTTGAGCCCCTACTCCCCAACGGAATCGAACTGGCAGGATCGAAGCCGTAGACGGCTCGGAACTCAATAGCCGAACAATCCGGGGTTACCAATAGGCTGCCCGCCTTGAGTTGAAAGCCAAATGACAGCTCAACCCCTAACCTCGATATCGAAGCACGCCCTCAGGCAGTCCGCGGCAGCACTTTGACCTGCAGCTGAAAGATCGATTCCTTACAATGAATTCACGAACAACAATCCTGGTGATCGTCCTTGCGGCTTCTATAATCGGTTGCCTTGCTTTGATCAATGGGAGGCAAGACAGTCAGTATTCGAACTCGGGGTCGGAGAGAGGCGCCGGGAATCCTGCAATACAAGCGCCTTCCACCGGTGACTCGGCTCACGATCCAAGCCGTTCCCACGAAACAGAGGAAGAGAGCGATCTGATGGAGGAGTTACTGAGTTTTCTGCCGGAGGACACCAATGATCGCACCATCGTCTACGCAGGGGGCGAATTGATGGCGGTAGAAGGGCTTTATATCGACGAAGACTCAGCGTCCGGCTCCATCGCCGTCATCGGCCTCACGAAGATAACTTTGCTGGACGGCAGTTCAATTATCACCGGAGGTGATGATGCAACGATGACATTCGATCCCACTTCCGGAACAGCTGAGATCGTAGCCGAATCGATGACTCTGGTAGAATCCGAGATATCGAATTGAAAGACAGATTCGGATCGCCGAACCAGCGGGTGGAGACCAACCGCCTGGACGCTCCGGGTCGACATGACCCTCTTTACTACAACCCTTAACCCTGTTTCGGAGATGCGATCTCATTAGCCTCTGCCACACCTCTGACATCGCTAAGACAAAACACACTTGGAAGAATATGATAATTCATACAGTCCAGTTCAAACTCAAGGAGGGACTCAGCCCTGCGGACACCATGGCTTTTTTCGAAGCCGCCAAATTGTTGGCGACCATCCGCGGCACGAGGAATTTCAAGGCTCACCTGCAGGTAAGCGACAAGAATCCCTTCACCTATTTATTCTCGATGGAATTCGAAGATCAGGGCTCTTACGATTTCTATTCCAGTCACACCATCCATTCGGACTTTGTAGAGAACCAGTGGATCCCCAAGGTCGAATCATTCCAGGAAGCAGACTTCGAGCCATTTGATCTCGGTGCCTGACTCGCGAATCCAACGGAAACACAGAGCGGACAAGGCGGTGGATGCGCTTTGGGTTTCCTCCCAACTCGTGGAAACAAAATGCCTCAGGACAAGACCTCGATAAGGTAGCGGAGCTCTTCCTCAATTTCATCGGGGCAACTCACGGTCTGCGCAATTTCGGTCTCGACGGCGTCGCGAAATTGCTTGCGAAGGCGATGGATGGCTACCTTGATGGCACCGGTCGTCAGGCCGAGTTCTTTCGCGGCATCAGCCTGCGAAAGGTTTTCCGTGTCGCCCATGAGCCAGGGTTTGAGCACCTCGAACTGCTTGCCTTTTCCTGCCTCCTCCAGGCACGTTTGTACGCTGGTTAGGGCGTTTTCCATCACGGCAAGAGCCCACCCTCGATCGAACCAGGCATCGGAAACTATTCCGACTGGATCGGGAATCTGCATCCCGGGAGACGTCCCGGTGCCGCCCGATTCGATCGACTCCAAGACAGCGCCCCCGCCGCGCTTCTGCCGGCCTTCGTTGCGCTTACGCTCGGCGAGGAAATGCTTCAGCGCGCCGAGAAGGTAGGAGCGGAATCGCCCCTTCTCCGGCTCCGCTTTTTCGACGCCACTGCCCGCGAGGAGCCGGGCAAAAAACTCCTGGGTCAATTCCCGGCTCTCGTCCTCGCCCCGCCCCTCGCGGTGGAGGAACCGGAACACGGGAGTCCAGTAGGTTTCGCAAAGTTCGCCGAGCGCGGCGCGCGCCTCCGGGGCGTCGCCCCTCGCGCGGATAACCACCGTCCAACGTGTCGTGTGGAAGGCGCCCGGTTCGGGGTTGGGATCCTTATTGGTTTCTTTCAAGGGCTCACTTGGGCTCGGTTCGATTCAAACTCTTCTTTTCGCTTCGTAATGTAGACGAGACAGAAGATTCCGATCGCGGTTCCCACGGGAAATGAGGGCAAAGACAAAATCGAGAAAAACATCATGACCCAGTAGAACCATTTCGCCCTGTAGTCATTCACTAAGAGAGCCACCAGAAGAAGAATCTTGCCGATTAAATCGAACAGGCCCGCAATACAGGCAGCCGCCAAGGCTACGCTTAAGTCCTTCTCGAGGGCCTGGCTGACGACTTCGACCACCGTCTCGGGATCCTCGGCGCTGAGCGTCGAATACACCTTGAAGAAAGAGACATATATGGAGGCCGACACGATCAAGAGAAGAAACGTCCCTAACTGAAGCAACACTCCCAAAATTGCGAACATTCTTCCTGAACTTGCCCCGCCCGATTCCGGAAGGTTGGTCCGCTTATCCCCCCTCTTATTCGCGTCGGGACTCCCGGTGAGTGTCTCGACCTCCGTCTGGACTTCACCAGCGGTCTGAAAACGAATCTCGCGCTCTTTCGCCAACGTTCTCAGGACGATGTCGTCGATTCGCGCGTCCATGGCGGCTTTTTCCGATGGCAGGGCAAACCGGCCAAGGGGGAGTTCGCCGGTGAGCATCTCGTAAAGAACGACGCCGAGCGAATAAATGTCGGCGCGCTGGTCGACGTCACCGGGGGTTTCGAACTGTTCTGGCGCCATGTAGTGGGGGCTGCCGAGAGCGGCGCCCTGCATGGTCAGGGTCGCATCGTCCGTCTCGCCCGGCCCGACGAGCTTGGCGATCCCGAAATCGGCGATCTTTACCTGGCCGTGCGAATCGAGGAGGACGTTTTCCGGCTTGATGTCGCGGTGGAGGATGCCTTCTTCGTGGGCAAATTTCAGGGCGGCACAGATATCCTGAGTGAGGGTCAGCGCTTCAGAAGGGGTAAAACCACCCGTCTTCATAGCCTGCCGCAGATTCACGCCGTCGACGTACTCCATCACGAAGTAGGCGAAAGGACCCGCGGTCCCGGTATCGAAGATGCCCACGATGTTCGGATGACTGAGGCGGGCGAGGACGCGCGCCTCCCGGCTGAAGCGCTCTTCGAAGGCGGGGTCGTTGGCGAGCTCGTTCGAGAGGATCTTCAGCGCCACGAAGCGGTCGAGCTTGGGCTGGCGCGCCTTGTAAACGGCCCCCATCCCGCCAGCTCCGATCAGCTCAAGAATCTCGAGTTCCGGGAAGTGGGGAGCGACTTCCTCGACCGTGGGAGGTGGCGTTTTTTCGGCCATCGAACTCGCAAGATCCGGGGCCGTGGCGGCTTCCGCGAGGACGCACTTAGGGCAAAGGCCTTGCGGGGCGTCCTCGGAGATGGGCGCGTCGCACTTGGGGCAGGATGGTTTACTAGGTCTAGGTTTTGTCATGTTATCCCGTTCCTGAGCCGTCGGATTCGGAAGGTTACGAGATTGTCTGCCGATTGGCACCAAACTTCTCCGGGATTGCGGGGATATTCGACTCGCTGAGCACGCCCGGCATTCCGGGGCCGAGGGTCAGAAACCAGATCCTCCAACGACTGCGGCAATCAGGAGAAATGGCACCCGGCGAATTGCTGAACAGAAGGACGAACAAACGGGCGCTGCCGGCAGGCGACCTGCCGCGAGTCGAAAGGGAGATGCCAATTAGAACCTCAATCTTGAAGCCGAGGTGGCGCTACCTGTGGCCTGTGGCCTGTGGCCTGTGGCCTGTGGCCTGTGGAAGACGCTTAACGTTCTGCTATGGAAACCGGGAATCACATTCCCTGGATCGAAAGGTTCTCAGGTTCCTTTACCCGTCTCAACGCGAGCAATTGCCTGCCTCTCTGGGTTTGCCAGGCAGGCACTTGAAGGAGGAAATTTGGATAAACAGGCTTCTGATCGTATTGTCGATGAAAGACGGAAGTGGCCGAACCTGAAATCGGCGGAACGATCCAGCTCCATTCAGCACTGACATCGCGTCCTTCTTTCGCTTCCTGTGCACAGAATTTCAGGAAATCATCGGACACGCCGTGATGGTCCGAAATTCTAACTCCTTGGTCATCGAAAGACCAGAGGACCGCCTCGTTCAGGACGACGAGCGCATGATCTTTCCAAAGGCTGCGACGGCTCGTCGTGTCGAGACCGAGTCGGATAGCGACTTCGGGCAGCAAATCGTAGCGATTCGAATCGGCTAGATTGCGCGCCCCAATTTCCGTTCCGAGGTAATGACCACTGAATGGGGCACATGGGTGGAGTGCGGAACCCGTCGCGAAGATCATGTCTGAGACAACGGGAACGGCATACCATCGCAGGTTCATTTCCTCGAAGAAGGGGTACTTCGGGTGGCGGATCGACACCTCAAGAACATCCTTCCTTGAGAGTTCGTAAAAGCGCAACCGTTCTCCCGATTGAATAATGATCGGCAAGAGATCGAATGGGCCAGGCTCCGTTGGGGGGCTCCATCCGAGAGATATCGCCAGCCTTGTCAGATCGACGTTCATCGGATCACCCAACGTCGCACCGCTTGGTGTCGTATACCCCGCGTAGCGGATCAATTGATGGTTCCAAATTCTGATTTCCGCCTCATCGGGCTGCCATTCCCGAAACACCGACATCACTGGAACGATTTTTCCGCCATTGGAGGCCTTTCGGAGGTGGGCGACGAGCGCTTCAAAGATGTCATCGGGCTCGCTGAGGTTTCGAGCGTCGATCACATCCAAAGCTTTCCAGAGTCGTCTTCCAATACAGCGAACGGAATTTCGCCACGCTGTTCTCGCGCAGTTCTCCAGATCGCCGGAAGCCAGTCCAGGAGTCGGGCAAAGGAGATCGTGATGCTCTGCGAGGTCCCACCGCTGGTCATGCCCCTCCAGTGGCGAAGGCACTGTAGAATCCTTTCCCGAGAAAGGGCATTGCGGAGGAAGGTCTCGGTTCATTGTTGGGACTACGTATCAGAGGCCAAAATGTCTGCGAACAAATCTATGGCCAACAAACGGGTGGAAATCAACCTGCGACCCGTGGCTCAGTTGACGCATGACGAAAACCCGCACATCATTATCTCAAGCCACTTTCCCTCATCGTCGCAGGTGCCGCACCTTTGGCGTTAGGCAAAGAAATCGACCATTTCAATGTTAGTATCAAACTTCTCGATTTCCTTATCAGGAAGAAATGATCCAATCTCTTCGACATGAAATGTTCTGCAAGAAAGAAGTGGGTGCGAACGGGAGTCCCGGGTGTGTTAACAATGCTTATCATCGCTGGTCTGGGAAGCGGATGCGGCAAGGGTTGGCAGATGGACTACGGGAAGCCTGCCGCTCAGTTTCATGCGCATGACGTTGCGCGCGAAGGCGAGCCATTCATCGGGAAGAAAATCACAGTCAAAGGGAAAGTAATTCGCGTTCAAAACCGAGAAGACGGGAACCATATTTACCTGGAGCACAACATTCACTGTATCTTCCCGACCTGGCATTTGGGCGAAGACGATCTCAAGCCGGGCGATGAGATATTCGTAGACGGATTTCTCGAGAAATGCATGGAAGGCAACGTCCAAATTGACCCGGCTCTGGGAAGAGATCCTACCGCCTCCTTCAAGCCAATGGAATAGATGCCAAACAAGGCAGTGGTGGCGATGACTTGGCCGCTGCCACACCTAAGACGTTCTGTGAACACGATGAAAACTCTCCTGCTCGGCGCCACCGGCGCCACCGGTGGTCCCCTGATCGGAGAATTGATAAAGCGGAACCGCCAGGTCAAAGCCCTGGTCCGCACACCCGAGAGTATTCCCGCTGAGTTCCAGACTCATCCTGACCTCGAGGTGATCCCGGGTTCGATATCCGACCTCCCGGTGGATGAGTTTGCGCAACATCTCGAAGACTGCGACTCCGCTGTCTCCTGCCTCGGTCACAATTTGTCCTTCAAAGGAATGTTCGGCCCTCCCTACCGCCTCGTGACTGATGCCGTCAGAAAACTCACGGAAGCGTCTCTCACCCTGGATCGCGATGGTCCACTCAAACTCATCCTGATGGGATCGGCCGGCGTGTCCAACCGTGATCTCAACGAACCGGTGTCAGCCGCTCAACGCTGCGTCATCGCCCTGCTCAAAGCGCTCCTGCCTCCTCACGCCGACAACGAGGCGGCCGCTGATTTTCTTCGAACCCGGGCAGTCAATCATCCAAACCAGGTTGAATGGGCCGTGGTTCGCCCTGACAATCTCATCAATGCGTCAGAGGTGACCGACTACGAACTGCACCCCTCCCCGATTCGCAGTGCCATCTTCGATTCCGGAACTACGAGCCGGATCAATGTGGCTGATTTCATGGCGGAGTTGATCCACGATGAAAAACTCTGGAGCGAGTGGAAAGGCAAGATGCCGGTGATCTACAACGCGCGCCTGTCGCTTGCCTCGACAGGCACTGCGGCAGAACTGCCCCCTCGAATGGAAAGCGGATCCCGCACTTGGCTAATGCGAACCGTATGGAATCACTCAGGTGACGATGCTTCGGTCGGTTCAACCGCTTCAACAACCGGTTCCTCCGAAGCTGCGGCGCCATCTCCGTTCAGCACCGAGAAGTCGGCCAGGGAAATGTAGATGATCAGGACAACCACGACGATGCCGATGCCCATGGGCTTGGCCCATTTCCAGGGTGTCAGGTCGACCGCCCCCGAGTCTTCATGAACCCATGGCTCCGAGCGGGGAGCCACCTTGCTCATCACGATCTGGAAGATCATGAGGGTGGCAAAGACAATGCCGAGGAAGTGGAAGTCGTGAACCTTCTGAGCAATGCTCGTGAAAGGCGGCACGAAGTAACCGAGGATGAGGATGATACACCCGCCGGCGAGGGCGATATTCGCGGTCTTCCCGCTGACTCGCTTGAAGAGCAGTCCGGCCAACACCACCGAGAAGATCGGGATGAAGTAGAGCCCGTTCATTTTCTGCAGGTAGCCGAAGATGCTGTCCTGGCCTGCCAGCAGAGGCGCTGTGCTCATCGCTAACAGGGCGATGACAAGTCCGGCCAGCTTGCCGTTGTTGATCACTTTCTTCTCGTCCACGTCGCCATGCATGAAGAGTGACTTGTAGACCCCTAGCGAAAAGAGTGTCGCCGTCGCGTTGAGTCCGGAGTTGAAAGAACTGAGAATCGCCCCCACCATCGCGGCCGCAAAGAAACCGGCCAGGCCGGGCGGCAGCACATCGTTCACGAGGGTGCCGTAAGCGTGGTCCGGCCGGAACCCTTCTCGTGACGCATAGAGGTGGAACGCAATGATGCCCGGCAGCACAAGAATGATCGGTGCGAGGACTTTGAACACACCGGCGATAAGGACCCCCTTCTGTCCCTCGGCCAGGGTGCTGGCGCCAAAGGTACGCTGAATAATCTGCTGGTTCGTCGTCCAGTAGAACAGGTTCAGGAGCAGCACACCGGTAAACAGGGTCGAAAACGGAACCGAAGAGTCCTTGCCCCCGATGGAATTGAATTTTTCCGGATGTTCCTCCTTGAGGATACTGAGAGACTTGAAGATACCTTCATCGCTCACGGCATTGAGCGCGAAGATCGTGATCATGACACCGCCTACGAGGAGGCCGAAGCCGTTGATCGTGTCGGAAACGGCCACCGTTCGGAGACCACCGAAAATGGCGTAGATCGAACCGACAATTCCGATGAACCAGACCGTCAGCCAAAGCAGGGTTGTTTCGTTCTCGATGCCGGTAATCTTGGGGAGATCGAGAATTCCCATCAGGCCGGTCGCTCCCGTGTAAAGCACGATGGGAAGGAGAATACCGGCGTAAGCGATAATGAAGATGAAACTCGTGATCGTCCGGGTCGTGGTGTTGAAACGCTTTTCCAGAAACTCGGGGATCGTCGCGATACCGCTGCGCAGGTACTTCGGCAGGAAGTAGAGTGCCATCAACACGAGCGAGGCACCGGCAATCACCTCCCAGGCCATCACTGCAACCCCGTCGGTGAAGGCGGCCCCGTTCAACCCGACCAGCTGCTCCGTAGAGAGGTTGGTCAGAAGCAGGGAGCCGGCAATGAAACCTCCTGTCAGGGTTCGACCTGCGAGAAAGTAACCGGTCGAGGTGCCGTGATCATCTTTCCTCGTCAGGAAATAGGTAATCACCCCGACGAGGGCGGTGAAGAATAGAAAGGTGACAATCGTCATATGGGGGTTGGTTGGATTGACGGTTATTCAGCGGAGAAGGCGTGAATCATCTTGTGGTAATAAGTCTCGCCGGGCTTGAGAACTGCGGAAGGCGCCTTGGGGTTGTTCGGGGCATCCGGGTAGTTCTCTGTCTCGAGACACAAAGCCGTGCGGTGCTGGTAGGCCACGCCCCCTTTCCCTTCGACAGTTCCGTCGAGGAAGTTACCACCGTAGAATTGAATGGCGGGCTGGTTGGTGGCGATGGTCATGACGCGACCGGTTTCCGGATCCTTGAGGCGGGCAGCCTTGGTCAAATCGCCGTCCTTTTCGCCGCTCAGGACCCAGGCATGGTCATAGCCTGCGCCGAGTTTCAAGGCTTCGAAGTCCTCTTCAACGCGGGCACCGATGACGTGTGAAGTGGTGAAGTCCATCGGGGTTCCGGCTACCGGTGCGACTTCTCCAGTTGGAATGAGACCGGCATCGGTCGGCAGGTAGTGATCCGCATAGAGGGTCAGCTCGTGGTCGTTGATCGATGTCGTCGCGTCGCCGCTGAGATTCCAGTAGGAGTGGTGCACCACGTTCAGCACGGTCGGTGCGTCAGTGGTGGCGCTGGCTTCCCAGATGAGTTCATCGTTGTCGGTCAGGGTATAAGTCACCACCGTGGTGAGGGTGCCGGGGTAACCCTCTTCGCCGTCGGCGCTGACATAGGTCAGCTTGACTCCGCGGTCGGTGTCGTTCTCAAAGCTCTCCCCTTTCCACAAAACTTTGTCGAAGCCTTTAATACCGCCATGAAGCGCACAGGGAATGCCACCCGGATCATTGTTGGTCGCGAGGGTGTATTCCTTGCCTCCCAGGGTGAACTTGCCGTTGGCAATTCGGTTGCCGAAGCGGCCAACGGTGGCACCGAAGTAGGAAGTGTTCGTGAGCCAACCCTCGAGAGTATCGTAGCCGTGAGTGATGTCGGCGAAATTGCCGTCCTTATCAGCCGCCGTGATGGAAACGAGGATCGCTCCGTATTCCGTTACCTTGGCCTCCATGCCGTTGGCATTCGTCAGGGTAAAAATCCTGGCTTCAGCGCCATCAGGCATCTGGCCGTAAACGGCTTCGGATACGGAAGAGGCAGAACCGGTAGAATCGGCGCTTCCGCCGTCGGAAGAATCGCCTCCGGTGGCTTCGCCACCATTGTCACAGGAAGTCAGCAGCACACTCATGGCTACAAGGGGTAAAACAAGGGTCAGGGATTTCATAGTGTCAGGGTTTCTGGTTAGTAAATCAGTCCAGTGAGGTTCACAAACTCTCACAGCTGGCCCCGTCCTCAGCGGATGTTATGAAACAATTGAGCTCGCGGCCAAACTTTTGTTGATAGGATTTTTCGAGATATGCCTTCAGTGCCTCCGCCGCCTCGCTTTTTACCAACGAAACGGTGGACCCGCCGAATCCTCCGCCGGTCATGCGGGAACCAATCAATCCCCGCTCCGGGCCAAATTCGTAGGCGGCGTCGACGAGGACGTCGAGTTCCTCACAACTCACCTCAAAATCGTCCCGCAGGGAGTTGTGGCTACCCCTCATCAGGTTGGCGATGCGATCGGACTGGTCCTTTCTTAAGGCGTCTGAAAATTCCTCCACCCGCTGCATCTCGGTCACAGCATGGCGAGCCCTCCGGTAAAGCAGGTCACCGAGCTCCTCTTTGGCGGCCTCCACCTGGTTCAAGGTCGCGTCTCGAAATGAATCAATCCCGAGAATGCCGGCCGCCTCTTCACAGCTCTCTCTCCGCTTGCGGTATTCGCCGTCCCCCAGCGCATGTTTGACCCGGGTATCGGCAGTCAGCACCGACACGCGCTCGGGCAGCGGAGCGTAGTCGAAGGAAAGGTCCCGGCAATCGAGGTGCAGCACCTGGCCGGCTTTCCCGGCACCACTGGCGAACTGGTCCATGATTCCGCAGGGAACCCCGGCCCACTCATGCTCCGCCTTCTGGCAGATCAGGGCGCGTTCCACCACGTCTTTCTGCAATCCCGAGAGGCGTTCGATCAACATCGCCACCGACATCTCCAGCGCGGCGCTCGAACTGAGTCCGGCCCCGGTTGGCAGGTCGGAGGAAATGAACGCGTCGAAGGCAGGCATGACGAGCCCGTCGTCCTGGTAACCGGCCATGACGCCGAACACATAGTTCAACCACTGAACGCCATCCGGTCCCTGGCGGTAAAAGTTATTCGTGTCAAAACTCACCGGTTCCTCAAGTCCGAAGCCCTCCGGCCAGATCCGACTTTGGCTGCCACGCGCCCGCGCAAAGTGAATCGTGACGGCCCGGTCAATCGCGATCGGCATGACACAGCCATCGAGGTAATCGACATGTTCGCCGATCAAATTGATTCGCCCGGGAGCGCGCGAGACAAACTCGGGCGCTCTACCGAAAACGGATTCAAACGATTCACCTGACGACATGAGCGCCCATCTTAGAGAGAGTCTCGCCATCTTCCAACCCTGACGCAGCCCGGATTTGGCAGTTTTCGACCTGTTTTTGCATTAAACCGACTCTTCGGTCCATTCACGCACCCTCGCCTAAACTAATCGCGCCAGATACCAATCGGAGGAAATCCGATAGTATTCCCCCGGTTTCCCAACTCTATCCCTGCATGGCCGTGAGCTTCACCAAAGCCCTCTTCCCGATTATTCTCCTTTCGCTACCCGCGACCGGGATGGCACAGTCATCGACGGAGGACACCGCCCGCCTCAAATTTTTTGAAAACAAGATTCGCCCACTCCTCGCCGCGGAGTGCTACGAATGCCACGGGGAGGACAAGGCCAAGGGAGGGCTGCGCCTCGATCACATCGACCTCATTCTCAAAGGAGGCGACACCGGCCCCGCACTCGTCCCGGGCAAGCCCGAGGAATCACTGCTCATCGAAGCGGTTCACCGGACCGATCCCGACTTCGAGATGCCGCCCAAAAAGGCCCTGACCGATACCCAAGTGGCTTCGCTGGAAACCTGGATCGCCGCCGGAGCGACCTGGCCGGAAGAGTCCTTCACCGCGGTGGAACGGGATGAAAACGGCTTCACAGAAGACGACAAAAACTGGTGGGCGATTCAGCCGCTCGCCGAAGTCAGTCCTCCCGACGCCGGTGACGGGTGGGCCCGGAACGACATCGATCGCTTCATCGCCCGCAAGCTGGATGAGAATCATCTCAAGCCCGCAGACGCGGCCGGCCCGCGCGAACTGATCCGACGCATCTACTTTGATCTCCACGGCCTGCCGCCCTCCCCCCGGGCCGTCGCGGATTTCGTGAGCGCTTTTGAAGAGAACCCCGATACCGCGGTCGCCGCCCTGGCAGACGAACTGCTCGCCAGTCCGCGCTATGGCGAGCGCTGGGGACAACACTGGCTCGATGTGGTGCGCTATGCCGAGAGTGACGGCTATCGCGCCGACGGCTACCGCCCCGACACCTGGCGCTACCGTGACTATGTCATCCGTTCGTTCAACGAAGACAAACCCTACGACCAGTTTGTCAGGGAACAGTTGGCGGCCGATGAATTCGCCCCGCACGATCCGGAGACTTTGATCGGCACCGCTTTCCTTCGGCTCGGCATTTACGAATGGAATCAGCGCAACGCCCGCATGCAGTGGGATCTCATCATGACCGAGATGACCAACGTCACTGGCGAAGTGTTCCTCGGACTCGGAATCGGTTGCGCCCAGTGCCACGACCACAAGTTTGATCCCATCCTGCAGAAGGACCATTTCGCCCTCCAGGCATTCCTCAACTCCACCTGGTGGCCCGAAAACCATCCTCTTGGCACGGAAGAGGAACTCGACGATTACCAGCGTCGTCTCGGCGAATGGGAAAAGGCCACCGCTGATATTCGTGACGAGATTCGCGAGATCCAGAAAGCGAAGCTGGATGGAGATTCCAACAACACCGTCAAGCAGTTCCCGGAGGACATTCAGGCCGTCTTTAACAAACCGGCCGAACAGCGGACCGCCTACGAAGAGCAACTCGCCCAGCTCGTCCAGCGCCAGATCGATAACAAGTGGCAGAAGATCAACTGGGAAAAAGAGTTCGCAAAGAAGGACGAAACCCTCGCCAACTACAAAGCGCTCCAGGCGAAGCTGGCCAAGTTCGACCACCTCAAGCCGGACGATCTCCCCCGCGCTTTCATCTCGACTGATGTGGGTCCGCACGCCGCGGCCACGAAGCTTAAGACTCGCGACGGCGATCAAGTGGTCGAGCCGGCTTTTCTCACCCTGCTCAATCAGTCGCCCCCTGACATATCACCTACAAAAACCACCACCGGACGCCGCTCCGCTCTCGCCGACTGGATTGCCCGCAGCGACAACCCGCTCTCGACTCGCGTCATCACCAACCGGATCTGGCAATACCACTTTGGCTCCGGCATTGTTCCTACCCCGAATGACTTCGGCCGGCTGGGCGAGGCTCCCAGCCATCCCGAACTGCTCGACTGGCTCACCCGAAAATTCATCGACGGTGGTTGGAAGATGAAAGACATCCACCGGCTCATCATCACCAGCGCGACCTATCGCCAGACCGCAAGACGTGAGCCCACCTCCGACGAATCCATCACCGATCCGCTCAACCGCCTGCTCTGGCGCTTTCCTCCCCGCCGCCTTGATGCTGAACAGATTCGCGATGCCATGCTCGCGATCTCGGGCGAACTGTCTGACAAGAGCGACGGCCCGGCCGCCGACGGTTCCGCCGGAACGCGGGGCGTCTTCATGAAGAAGCGGCGCAACACCCGCGATGCTCTCATCGGCGGGTTTGATGCCCCGCTTCGTTTCGCCTCCGCCCCCACCCGCCTCGCCACCACTTCACCGACGCAGTCGCTCTTCTTAATCAACAGCGACTGGGCCATTCAGAGGTCAACCGCCCTCGCCAAACAGCTGCTTCAAACCGGGGACAAGGTGGATGCCGAAGTCATCACGAAAGCATTCGAGGTCATCTACGGCCGGCAACCTTCAACCCGTGAGATTGAGATGGCTCTCGGCTTCATCAACACCCAGAGCCAGCTGCTGCCACCAAATGAAGCAACCCCTGACAAGTATCCCAATGAAACGGGACGTCGCCGGGTCGATCAACAGTTCAAGGATCTGCCCGGGCTCGCCAACGGTTCCCGCACTCTCTGGCTCCAACCGGGCAGCCGGTTTCAGCAACTTCAGCTGGATCAAATCGACTGGCCCGAAGACGCCTTCACGATCGAGGCAGTCGCCCGTCTCGATTCGATTCACAAGGACGCCAAGGTCAACACCCTGCTGAGCCGTTGGAACGGATCCCACTCCGACACGGGGTGGGCCTTCGGTATCACCAGCGAAAAATCAGCCTATCAGCCGCGCAATTTCATCCTGCAACTTGTCGGCAAGGACTTCCAGGACAACCGCATCTACGAAGTCGTCGCTTCCAATCTGCGCTTTCCTCTTCTCAAGCCGGTTTACCTCGCCGCCTCGATTCGAGCCGTGCCCGGCAAAGACGATGTGACCAAGGGAGAGATCACCTTTTTCCTCAAGGACCTCTCCGATTCTGACGCCCCCCTGCAGACCCAGACCGTTTCGCACCAGATCGTCGGCGGACTGAAAACCGGTGAAGACGTCCTCTCGCTCATTGGAGGACGCCACACCCATTCGCATCTCTGGGACGGCCAACTCGCCCGTCTCGTCATCAGCCCGAAGGCGCTCAAGCCCGACCAACTTCTCGTCAACGGAGGCAATGCCCCTCGGCTGATCGACTGGAACTTCTCCGGCCCGAAGGACAATCCTCCAGTCGCCAACACCCACTGGCGCACTCCGCCATCTGCCAAAAGCACGCTCCCGTCGCCACAGCTCACCGCCCTGACTGACTTCTGCCAGGCGCTCTTCAATTCGAACGAATTTCTGTATTTGCACTAACGTGCCGTGATTAGTTTTTAGTTATTGGTGATTAGTTTCTCTTTTCCAAGTTCTACAACTACTACCGCTTCTGAGAACTCAACACCAATAACCAACCACTTCGAAATGGCCTGCAACAACATCGACATCCCGGGTAGCCGACGCGAGTTCCTCAGCCGCGCCGGTTCCGGCTTTGGTGCCGTTGCGCTCTCTGCACTCGCGGGAGAAAACCTGCTGGCATCATCGGCAGCGCCCAGCCCGGTGGCCGCCAAGATCCCCCACCACTTCGGAAGGGCCAAAAACGTGATCTGGCTCTTCATGGAAGGCGGCCCGAGTCACCTGGACCTTTTTGATCCCAAGCCCCTGCTCAACGAGCTCGCCGGCCAGTCACTGCCCGACAGCTTTGAGCGTCCTGTCACCGCCATGGGTGAGGTCAACTCACCGCTGCTGCCGTCCCAGCGCCAGTGGGCCCAACATGGCGAAAGTGGCCTCTGGATTTCTGACTGGTTACCGGAACATTCGCAGATCGCCGATGAGCTCTGCGTGATCCGTTCCTGCGTCTCCGACGGCATCAATCACGCAGGCGGCGTCTGCCAGATGAACACGGGCTCCGTCTTCGGCGGTCGCCCCTCTCTCGGTTCCTGGATTTCCTACGGACTTGGATCCGAGAACCAGAGCCTGCCCGGCTTCGTCGTCATCAAGGATTCCAACGCCATGGTCGTCAACGGAGCCCGCACCTGGGGGTCGGGCTTCATTCCAGCCGTTCACCAGGGCATCCTTCTCGAGAACGACTCCGAGCCGATCAGCAATCTGAATAACCCTGACGGAATCACCAACGAGCGCCAGGCCAATAAGCTCAACTTTCTGAACCAGCTCAACCAGGAGCACCACGCCTCCCGTGAATCCAACACCGATCTCGAGGCCCGCATCCGCAGCTACGAACTGGCATTCGCCATGCAGGCGGAAGCCCCCGAGGCGATCGATCTCGATAGCGAACCTGACCACATCAAGTCTCTCTACGGTCTCGACCACGACGACACTGCCGTCTGCGGGCGGCAGTGCCTCATGGCCCGCCGACTCGTCGAGCGTGGAGTCCGGTTCATTCAACTCTTCCACGGGGCCGGCAGCAAATGGGACAGCCACTCCAAGATGGAGGCCAATCACAGCCGACTCTGTCGCAACGTCGATGTTCCGATCGTCGGCCTGATCCGCGACCTCAAGCAGCGCGGTCTTCTCGATGAAACCCTGGTCATCTGGGGTGGTGAGTTCGGGCGCACTCCCATGAGCGAAAAGGGCGACGGCCGCGACCACAACCCCACCGGCTTCACCATGTGGATGGCAGGAGGCGGGGCGAAAGGAGGCCAGACCATCGGCGCAACCGACGAACTGGGACTCTATGCCGTCGAAGACAAGCTTCACGTCCACGACATTCACTCCACCATCATGGCCATGCTGGGCCTCGATCACACCGAGGTCATCTACATGCACAAAGGCCGCCCGGAACGCGTCGACCTCAATGAAGGCCACGTCCACGAACCGATCTTTCGATCGTGATCAGGGCGAAAGAACCAATCCGTAGATCACGAGAAATCCAACAGTGATCAGGATGACGAGGAAAACAATCAGGAACCTGGACAGGTAACCCTCATCAAAATCAGAAGAGATGCCGGGTTCCAGGTAATCTTCGAGCGCTGCGGACGGTCCATTCTCACGGACCGTGCCTTCATCGATTTCTTTTTCCCGTTTCCTCAGTTCAGCATTCATCGGAATGCTAAAGAGACTATCGCATCGTCACTGTTCGTCTATCCCCCAGACTAAGGGGGCGCGTTGACGCCTGGCGCTACGAGCCTGCCAGGCTGTCCTGACACCATGCCAAGGCTTTATCGAAACTGCAATTTTCAAGAAAGTGATTCAACCGGATCGGAATCTGACCCCGGTGATCTTCGTGAAACGCCATGATGGCTTCCGAAACCTCCTGCAACTGAGCCAGTTGACCCTCGGGATCATTCTCTCTCATCTCGGCGTCGGCAATGACCGCGAGGCGACGCTCGAGCATTTCAATCAACTGCTGCAAATGGGCATCGGACAATTCCATCTCTTTCAGTCAACAGGGTTAGGCATGGGAGTCAAGAGGGTTAACTGACTCCTCATTCATATCGAAGGCGGGCCATGAAGTCACCGGCAACCGCGCGAATGGCTCCGCGCATTTCGTCGGAAAACTCCCCTTCGATCGCGAGTTCTTCGATATCATCCACTTCAATGGGTGGTTCACTGACCTCGACGAAGATTGCGAGGCGTTTCAGGGTTTTGCCCCGGCGCTCCACGGAAAGATCTTCACTGCGCACGATCTCAATCAGGCCCGGAAGCTCGCGACTGATCTTTGAAACGAGCTGGATCTCCTCGACCCAGGCCTCGGCTGCCCGCCTCGCATCCTCCAGCGATTCCGCCTTCCTCTCGATCGCCTCGTCGTCCGGGTGACGAATCACATAGAGAATTTTACCAGCCAGTTTCCGGGCCAGCCCAACGACTTCGGCGAGTCCGATCTCTTTGATGGGAACCAGCAATCCACTGACCCCGGTTTCACCCGAATCTGCGGCGAGTGCCCGCAGGGAAGCCAGCGTTGCATCGCGGACCAGGCGGGCATTATTCTTCGAAACACCCTGACGGACGGCCAGTATCTTCGCGCCCTCTTCCAGTCCCTCCAATCCCCCGTCGCAGACCGCCGCACTCTCGCTCGTGGCCAGCTGACTGACGGCATAATCAACTGAAGAGCTTTCCAGCCCGGCTACGAAGACAATGAGCGCCTCCGGTTTCCCGGTCAGTTCAGGCATTTCAACGTAGTAGTCCGGTCGTACCGCAGCTTCATTCTGCCCGACGTGGAAGCCGGGAGGCAGTTGCCCGACCGGAGGAAACGGAAGACTTCCCAGCGTACCGGTATAAACACTGTCGTGAATCATGACGCTCTGTCGCACCACCGGCCAGGCACATTCGCGCAGCAGGACCTGGTCGAAGGTACGGGTCGGGGCCGAACTGGGTTTGAACTGTTTTCGAATCTCCGGAACGGTTGGAAGAACGCCCGAAACACCGCCCCACATGCCGGCGAGGATAACTTCCGTGTGGGACGCAAAGTCACGCATCACATGGAACCACTTGTCGGATTGCAGCCATTCGTCGACCGCGACACGCTCTTTTACGTTGAGGACGGAGTCGCAGTCACGAATCAGAAATCGATCCACCCCGGGGTCATTGACCACCTCAAACCTCCAGAGCAATCCGTCGAAGAAAGATTCCGGCCGGGGCTGCATCACGACTTCGCAGCCGTAATCCATCAACTTCCGGCGGATGATACGAGGCACACTATCATCACAATAAAAACGCACCACCCAGCCGGGGTAGATATCGGATGCGACCTGGGCATTCCTCAGTGCGCCCTTGAGGTAGCGATGGCCGTCGCCCCAGAGAGAGAAAGAAATCACGTGCTTCTTCTTTCCCCCAAAGGCAAAGGCCGGAGGTGCTTCGTCGGGCACCTTGCAAATCGGTTCGCGCCCGGCCGCCTCGCTGTCTTTCTGCTCCAGCGAAAGCGCTCCATAGTGACGACTCTTTTCGTCGTCGCGAAGATTGGCGTAACAGTGCGCCAGGGCATCACACACATTGACTCGCTTCGGCTCCCGCTTGTGGACCGCCTCGAGCAACTCCACCGCTTCCAGTTGTCGGCCAAGCAGGCGCAAAATCACACCCGTATTTTCCATCAGCTCGATGTCATCCGGAGCCAGTTCACGCAACTGGATGAGAACGTCCAGTGACTCCTGGTGCTGTCCGGCACTGAAGTGATAGAGCGACAACAATTTGCGGGCGCGGACGGCCCTGCCTCCGTCCTCCATCTCGAGTGCCACCGCCCGCTGCTGCTCGCGGACCGCGGTGGCAAAATCACCACACCGGTGCGCCTCTTCGGCGGCCTTGCGGTGCTGATCAATGGAGGGTTGTCTGGGGGTGCTCACGGGTCCCACAACATTCGCGACCTCTCAATCAAGAGCAATCTGATATTCGCGAAATCGGCCGGACCACTTGGCAAAATCGAATCAACGCTCCCGCAGCGAATTCAGGCGCATGCGGTGGAACGGCTTGGTCAGGTATTCGAGGACGGTACGCTGCCCCGTCAGCACATCGACCTCGGCAACCATACCGGGGATAATGGGCAACTCATCGCCATCTTTCATCATCTTGCCGACTGCATTTCTCACCTTGATGATGTAGTAATGCTGCTTATCGACCTCGTCTTCGATCGTGTCGGCACTGATGTGCTCCACAACGCCTTTGAGACCGCCATAGATCGAGAAATCGTAGGCCGAGAATTTCAGGGTAGCCTCCTGACCGGGTCGGAGGAAGGCAATGTCCGATGGACGAATCTTCGCCTCGATTAGAAGGGTCTCGTCGTTGGGAACGATATCCACAATTGGCTCTCCTCCCTGGACCACGCCACCGATCGTGTTCATGTAGAGTTTGTTCACCGTCCCGGCAACAGGCGAGCGGACATGCGTTCTCATGACCCGATCCTCGCGCCCCTGGAGCACCTCCTTGAGCTCCTCCACCTGGGCCTTGATCTCGTTGTAGTTCTCCATCGCGTCCCGCTGGGCGCCACGAACCAGTTCGCGGTGCTTGCCCTCGAGCTCATTCACTTCCCGCTCGAGGCGAAGTTGATCGACCCGCGATACAATCCCCTTCTGAACCAGGGGAATCGTCATGGTCAGCTCGTCAGACGCCAGCATGAAGCTACGCTGAAGCACGATCCGCTGCTCCTCGAGTTCCTCGGTGCGCTTTTCAAAGAGCGCCTGCTCACGCTTGACCAGGTCAGGTCGGTTTTCCCAGAGGTAATCCGGAAAGTCGATATCTTCTTTCCCATTCGCCTCCGCCTCGAATCGCGCGAGGGCGGCCTCAAGCGCCTGACTTTTGGCGAGGTTCTCCCGATAACTGGAAGCGCTCAAAGTGTCATCGATTCGGAGAATCACTTCTCCCTTTTTGACCTCGCTCCCTTCCGTCACGAGGATCTCGGACACGATACCGCCCTCAAGGTTCTGGATCGTCTGGATCGAGGAAGACGGGATCACTTTTCCGTTTCCCTTAGTCACCTCATCCAGTTCGGCCATAGAAGCCCAGAAGATAAAGGACACGATCACCCCGACCACGGTGAAGAGAAGCACGTTGGCTCCCTTCATGCGATCTCCGCGAACTGCGGCGCGCGCGCTTTTGACATATTCGATGTCATCCGAACGCACCGGCATCCGGGAATCATCTGCAGTTGTAGAAACGGAACTCATTGGATAATCAGGAAGGCAAACTTACTTCGCCGCTCGGGGCAGGCTCAGGTCGAGTGGACGTATCCGGAGCTGCCACCCGGCCGGACTTGGGATGGATCGAAGCCGTCGCGCCCGGCTTGACTGGAGTCGTCCCGGACGCAACCACGACTTCATCCTTCGGTCCGTCCGCCACTACCTTGCCGCCATCGAGCACGATGACGCGGTCGACCACGGACAGCACGGAGCGCTTGTGCGTCGCAATGATCAGGGTCCGGTCCGACTGAGCGGACAGATACTTGTCGAGATAGTTCAGGAAGTGCTTTTCGCTTCCGGTATCCATCGCGCTGGTCGGCTCATCCATGATCAGCAACTCGGGCATCTCGACATAAGCACGGGCGATCGCAACCGCCTGGCGTTGTCCGCCGGAAAGAGAACGACCCCCTTCGGCAACCGGGGTATCGATGCCGCGAGGAAGTGAACGAATAAATCCAGCGAGACCGGCGGCTTCAATCGCCTCGAGGAGCAGGGCATCATCAACCCAGGCGCAACCGGCTTTGAGGTTGGAACGCAAGGTTCCATAAAGGAGACAGGGATCCTGCGGGAGGTAGCCAATGTGACGGCGAAGCTCGGCGGGATCGATCTGCTTCAGGTCGATTCCCGAAGCGCTGATAGCTCCATCGGTAGGACGGTCAAACCCCATGAGCAGACGAAGCAAAGAACTCTTCCCTGAACCGACTTTACCGAGGATAGCGACCCGTTCACCGGGCTTAATTGAAAGATTCAGGCTGTCCAGGGTTGGAGGGCTGTCAGGGTCATAGCCGAACTTGAGGTTCTCGACTTTGATCTCGGGACGGAAGTTTTCAACCGCCACGTAGCCGGCACCACGCTCTTCGCGCTCGACCGGCATATCCATGATCTGGTTGAGACCGAGAAGGGATCGGCGGGACTGCTGAAGTCGGGTCAGGAGTGAAGCGACCAGGGCCATCGGTCCCATGGCACGACCGGCGAGGATCACGCAGGCAATCATGGCACCCATCGTCATTTCCTCATTCGTGACCTGATAGAAAGCGGCAATGATGATGGCCGTCGAAACGAGGTGTTGCAGCAGTGCAGTCAGGTTCATGGCGAGGTGCGAATACCCCCGGGACTTGACTTCCGCCTGCGATGATACCTGGATGGTTTCCTCCATGCGTGACTGCATCTCGGACTCGGAACGCGTCGCCTTGATTCGCTCAAGCGCCTGGATTCCCTCCACGAAAAGCGCCTGACGCTGGTTGGCAGCCTGGTAGCTGGAGGCGACGGCTTTGTTGATCGGCAACTGCATGATCGCTCCGACCAGAAGGGCCAGGATCAAACCGGCCAGGATCGGTGCGGCGACAAATCCGCCTCCGAGGAGATAGATCACTCCGACGAAGACCAGGACAAAGGGCAGATCCGCCAGCGCCGCTACCGTGGCACTGGTGAAGAATTCGCGCAGTGAATCATACGAGCGCGCCTGGCTGGCGAGGGACCCGGCCGATGCCGGCCGGTCTCCAAATCGCATGCCTAACACGCGACTGAAAATTTCGCTGCCAAGGATCAGGTCAATGCGCCTTCCGGCACGATCGACGAAATAGGTTCGCAGCGACTTGAGAATAAATTCGAAGAGGTAGGCAACCACCACGCCGATAGCGAGCACATAGAGCGTGTCGACCGCTTCGTTAGGGACAACGCGGTCATACACATTCATCACGAAGATGGATGATGACAGCGCCAGGAAATTGATCACGAACGTCGCGATACAAACGCGGCTGTAGAATCCGCGGAAGCGCCACAGCGTCCCCCAGAACCAGTTCTTTGTGACGGTCTTGGCGTTAAAGTCAGCCCGCTGCTCAAATTCATAGCTCGGCTTCACGTAGATCGCGAGCCCGAGATAAAGTGATTCAAGCTCCTTGCGCGGCATCTTCTGGACGCCTCCCCCGCTGCTCAGCACGATCACCTCGGCTTCACCTTTCTTCGGCAGCGAGGTGAGCACGACGACCTCGTTACCTTCGAGGAAAAGGATCACCGGAAGCGTCGCGCCGTGAATGCTGGAAAGTGATCGCTTCACGATTCGTGATTCGAATCCGCAACGCTTGGCCGCCCGGGGGAAGAGTTCCGGCGTCAGTTTGCCATCGACAACAGGAAGCCCCTGCACGGCACCGGCCGCATTGATGGGCCGCGAATGCAGTTTGCCGAAAAAGAGGAGCGCTTCGAGGAGGCTGTCGTCCGACTCAGGAATCATTATCTAAAATTTATGACATTTATAGTAAATATCAATTAATAATCAAGGATTTAGCCGATTTTCCGGCTTCCTGACTATTCTGGGGCCCAAACACCCTGAAATTGGTGAAAACCCCGTCCTGTCAGGGTTGGTGGCCCGCGACGCGCTGCTGGAGGGCGGATTTGACCTCTTCCACCACCGGGCCCCAATCCCGCATCCGCTCCTGGCGGAACAATCGAAGCGAAGGATACCAGGCGCAGCGCTCCCCTTGCTGCCCCCAACGCCAGTCTGCAGGACGATGGAGAAGCAACCATGTCTCAGCTCCTTGGGATCCGGCAAGATGAGGCACTGAAGTGTCGGTCGTAATGACGAGATCCAACTCCTCGATTGCTGTCGCGGTCGCCGCAAAATCGTTCAGACAAGGAGCCAGATCCGTGATGCGATCCCCCAACCCGAGTTGCTCGATTTCGTTCGAGGGCGCACCCAACTGGAGACTGAAGAAACGACAGCCTTCGGTCCGAAGCAGGGATTGCAAATGCCCCAGGCCGCAGGCCCGAATCCCGTTGAGGCTATTACCCGGACTGCCTGACCAGACCAACCCGACTCGCAATTCCTGTTCCTCCGATGCGGCCCCAATGGCATGTCTGACCTCACCGTTTTCTTCGAAAGAGAACCGCGTCGGCTGCGGAAGGCTGTCGATCGCTGTACCCAACAAGCCCGGTAGACTGAAGAATTCTGCCCATCGATGAAATGCCGGAACTGGATCACCCCGCTCAATCACAGTGACGTTCTCCGGCAGTTGACCAGCCAGGCTTATCAAAGGGCGCTGCAATTCGAGAATCACATTTCCTACTCGAGCCGCCACTTCCTTGAAAAAACGGAAGCACTGGATTTCGTCGCCAAGGCCTTGGTTTCCGAACAGGTATAGTGTTTCCCCGTCACTCAAGGTTTCTCCCTGCCACTTCGACTCAGGATGTTCGAGCAGTTCCCTGCGAAAATCGATCACCTCGAGGCGGGCTTCATAATCCGCCCAGGCTTCGTGATAACGATTCAGTGAGAGCAAAGCAAGCGACCGATTGAGGCGACTCGTAGCGCGACCCGGTTCGAGTTCGAGAGCATGATCAAAGCAGCGAATGGCTTTCTCAAATTCACCCAGTGCTCGCAGGCAGTTGCCCAGATTATTAAAAATAGCAGGGTCGCCCGGTGAGGTTCTTCCCAGCTCCCAGTAGGCGGCTGCCGCACGATGTAACCGACCTTGGTTCTGCAGCTTCAGCGCCTCGGCAAATCGATCCGATCGCGCAGAAACACGCTTACCTGATCCTGACCTTAGCGCGGCCATGGACCTTATCTCCCAGCACGGGATACGGAGTAGCCCACCACCGAGGATCCGGCGCGGCGGGGCTTCTCAAGCTTGAATTCGCCGCCCAGCCTCTGCCCCGATCGGTAGAACGAGGTTCCCAGCATCTCGGGATCACGCCAGAGCCTCTGGAAGATACTGTGGGCCTCTTGGCGCTGTTTCTCGGTAAAGAATGAGGTCGTGGTCTCGTTCTGTTTAGGGGGAATGCTGACCTGGTTGATATCAAAGCCCAGTCCCTGGAGCAGCTGAGTCGCCCCCTGTGGTGTAATGATGTCTTCGAGGTTCACTTCGTGCCACCTCACACGCGGCATCTCAGCCTTCACCAGGCTTCGATAATAGGCGATTCGCGCAAACATTTCAGTCACGTACCAAATGGCAGCCCCGACCATGGAATACTTGGTATAGGGCTCCGATGGAACAATCACATTCGGGTAACGCGGATCGAGACTGAACAACCAGGTGAAACCCGAATTGAAGAAGTCGAAACGATTCACAAAACTCCACGCGATCTTGTAAGGGTCGCGCTTCAATGCGACCAGATGCACGCTCGACTTGTCGGAAATCACCGGCAGGTTCTCCACGAGGCCAGCCTTGCAGAGAAAGTGAGAGGGCTCCACATGAACCTGGCTGCGGTGTTTCCAATCATCCTCGAGCTTGTTTCGAAAGAAATGCTGAACGTTCGGCGCGTTGCCGACGGAGTTGAATGTCGTCAGGTGAGAGGCATCCGGAGTGTGCACGCCAAAATTCGGGAAACCCGTTCGCTCATGAAAAATCCGTGCGCCATCTGACGGTAGATTCTGTTTGAACAACTCAGTCAGGAACACGGTGCCGCTGCGGCCGGTCGTGACAGAATAAATGAGCTTCTTGGGCATGAGACTAACTTAATAAAATTTAGTTTATTTTCAATAATTATTAGAAAACAAAGGGGCACCTATGACATGGCAGCATCTGCTGCCGCGGCGTCGTCATCACCCGAACTCGTGGGCATGGCACCCCCCGATTCAAAACCATTGCCACCCTCTGCTGGAGTTTCTCCTCCGGCTCCCTCGAGCAAGTCTTTGCCAGCGACCTCTGGTGTGGTGTCCGAATCGTTGACGTCCATGATGTCCCCGTTGTCAGTCACAACCTGCAGCTCGGAATCATCGGTCAGTTCCTCATATCGAAATTCAGCATCCGCGAGGCGCCCTTCGGTGCCGTCAGCGAACTTCACCGTTCCCTCCCCGTGCACCTTGACATCTCCGCCCTCAGCAACGTAGGCATCGCCGTCTGAAATCAGGCCGATACTTTCAATTCCGGCTTCGGTCAGGGTCAGCATTTCGTCTTCATCGACATTACCGTCCCCGTCTCGATCCTGCCATAATTTGAAGGCTTCGAATTCGGCGTCGTTGGCATCCAGTACCAAGTCTTCGTTGGTGTCGAAATGCCGAAGCCCCTCCAGGTCAGTTGCGTTCGGGTCCGCGCTGTAATCGGCGAACGCGAATTCCGATCGACCGTCCACCTCGTTATTGTCGTTCTCGTCGTAGACCAGTACGGCATCGTCTTCATTCGCCCACGCGGTGCGCTCCGCGACACCATCGCCATCCACATCAAGCTCAATCCCTTTACTGACACTGCGAAACTCTACACCATCACCATCCAGGTCGATCACCACCGGTTCCACGTAGGCAGCAACAGAGGAAGGATCTCCCGGAACATAGGGACTGTCAGCATCATAAATCGGTCCATCCCAATGCCAGAAAAGAGTGGATTCGTAGGCCAACCCGGAATCGGCCACCCCCTGAACTCCTCCTGCACTGATAGAAAGATCGGTCGTGAAGCCATCCGAACCGTCTGCGTTTACTTCCACAAGCTGAAGGGTAAGAGCTCCATTGCGCCATTCGCCGCCCACTCCCGGTGTATTCCCCCTGACGGCCCCCGTCTGAGAAGGGAGAAACCCAGCTCCCGCCATGGCCGTTTCCGGAAACATAATACTGAGGCTGGTCAGCTGGGTAGATCCTGACACACCCCCTAATGAAAATACGGTAAGATCTGACAAAGCAATATCGTCATAAGCAGTCACCTCCGTATAAGTCGAGGCATCCGTGGCATCGTAAGCCTGGTTGATCGAGATTCTTGCCGCCGGAGACAGATCTCCATTGGCTACAATGATCTTGAAACGCTGCCCACCGGCCAATTCATCATTCACGCCCTGAAAAGTACCGCCGAGAGCATTGAAATAGTCCACACCAAGAACGTCATGATCGTCGTCGTAGGCATGATCATGTCCCTCCGTATCCCCTCCTAAACTGGTGTCATAGTCGAGGTCAAAGTGCCCTCCCCAGATCCCTGTCGTGTCAGGAGGCGTCGGGAGAACCGTGACATTCACGGTCGCCGTATCAACACCACCTTCACCGTCCGATACCAGATAAGTGAATGAATCATCACCCGTGTAGCCGGGGTCAGGGGTATAGACCACGTTGCCAGTTCCCGGATCGATCGCGACGGTCCCGTTCGCTGCCGTTCCCGCATTGATCACCGTCAACGAATCGCCATCAGGATCCGAATCGTTACCCGTAACATCGATAGAAATGGACGTGTCTTCAAACACGTTGACCAAATCATCTTCGGCATCAGGGGCATGGTTCACCCCGTTAACAGTCACGGTGACGAGTTCATTTTCATCAACACCATCCGCATTCGTCACCGTGTAGATGAATGTGACAGTGGCGGTTTCCCCGTCGCCGAGAGAATCGAAATCCCCCTGCGGGTCAAAGACGGCTTGGTTTCCCACGATGGCGACCTGTCCCGCTGCCGGTTGGGTCACCGACGTCAAAGTGAGAGGCTGATCGTTAGTGTCGACGTCGCTGTCATTGGCGAGGACATCGATAGTCACTGTCTCGTCAGCGTCAACGACCCCGCTGTCAGGAAGCGCTTCAACCGGATCGTCAGCCCCGTGCACCGTGACGGTGACGGTCTCCGTCTGCCCCGTGTCCGAGGTATAGGTGAAGGAGGTAACCGCGGTTTCTCCGACGCTGAGATACTGGAAATCATCTCCCGGTCGAAAAGTGACAGTACCATCACCATTGTTGATGACTGAACCCTGGTTGACTGGTGGCTGAGTCACCGAGGTAATTGCCAGCGGGTTGTCGCTGTCATTCTCAATTAGATTGAATGTCGCCCCCCCGGTGACCGCGTCGACATCGTCTTCGTGAACCACAATTTGATCACCATAAGCTTGATCCGCGCTCTGGACATCACGCGGAGAAATCGTGGAACTGCCGCTTCCAATATAGATAAACGCCTTCGCAGTATTTCCCTCAACCCCCTCAACATCCGTGAGAGTGATCGAAATCTCTCTCGGATCGGTTGGAGTTGAACCAGGCGCAGCGTTTGAGAACGTCAGGGACAGGATAGCGGCTTCATAGTCAGCCTGGCTGGCGTCCCCGGTGAGAGTCAGGACACGCAGCCCCCCTTCGCTGGAGCTTGTCGCAACGATTCCGGCGGGTAGCGCCCCACCAACGGCGAGCACATCCCCCCCAAAAGAGTTCTTCAGCACGATCTTAGCAGATGAAATCGTGTCTCCATCCAGATCAGCAATCCGCAAATCAGAATCCGCGATCGCCACAGGTGCTCCATCTGGATCATAAACTTGAAAGACGTCCTGATTAGTCGCCGCTCCAGTCGAGCCATCGATGTCGAGGAAAAGGTATGGCAAAGCTGATGGGAGGGCACTCGTTCTCGTTCCAGTTGCATCATTCGAATTGGTCGCGGGCGCGTCACCAATCCGGGTAAGTGCACCGGTAGCGGTATCCAATTGATAGAGACCGTGTCCCGCGTTGGATGTCACCTGAATGTTTCCGTCAACATCCGAAAACATGGAGCCGTAGGTTCCACCTGCCGCGGAAGTCCCATCCGCCTGAAGCCCACCGTGCGTGTATGTCGAAAGAACTCCACTAGTCGGATCGAGAGAATAGGACTCAGTTCCCGAGACTGACCAGATCAGCCCCGTGTTTACATCAACTCCAAAATCTGCACCAGGCAGCACCCCGATCGGAGTGACTGCATAGGTATCAAGATCAATCGCGTAGGCCGTGTTGCCAGCTGAATCGGCTGGGCCATTCACATAGTAGACATTGATGTCTGCATTGATTACTCCAGCGTAACTTGGAATCGGCTCGCCCTCGTCATTGGTGAACTGGCCGAGGTTACCGACGACTTCACCGGTGAACGGATTGATCTGGATGACATCATCCTCATTTACTCCAAGTGCGGGATCACCCCCGGAAGTATTCGCGTAGATGAGATTGTCGTTCGCGTTGAAAGCGATGGAATTAAAATTAAATGGCAGGGCCGCTCCAATCGGCACGTATTCAATCGACTCATCAGTTGGGTCGAGGACAATCTCGTAAAGTTGGTTAGACAGCACCTGATAGGCACCGGCAGTCTGAACTTTGTTATCAACCCCGTCGATCACCACCGAAACAGTTTCGACTGAGGTTGCACCATTGTCATCTTGAGCCGTGTAAGTGAACGACTCAACTGCGGTCTCTCCATAGCCGAGGTAGCTGTATTCCCCATTCGGATTAAAGTAGACCCGGCCATCTTCCATCACCGATACGAATCCACCCGACGCAAGAGCCACGGATTCTGTCGCCATCACCGCAATCCCATTAATTTCCGTGATTGTCAGTTGGGGGGAGTCAGGATCTGAGTCATTCTGAATCACATCAACAGATCCGCCAACGCCCTCCATGGTATGCAAGGTGTCCTGGTGGGTATCCGGACCGTCGTTCTCTCCACTCACCGTCACCGTCACCGTCTCAACGGCTGTCGATCCGTCCTGACTTTGGGCGGTGTAGGTAAACGAAACGGTCGCGCTTTCACCTGGAGCGAGATAGTCAAAATCTGACTCCGGATCGAAGGTCACATTGGTACCGTTGTTGGTCGCTGATCCCCGAGACGGTTGAGTCACGGCCAGAACTCCCAAAGGCATATCGGAGGTATCAGGGTCGACATCATTGGCAAGCACATCAATCGTCACCGGGGAATCTTCATCTGTAGCTCCAGCATCAGGAGTCGTTTCGAGTAAATCGTCTGCTCCACTGATAGTCACAGTGATCGTCGCTGTATCGGTGCCACCATTTCCATCCGAAATCACATACTCAAAGGAATCCGTCGCACTCTCACCATCATCAAGATAATCAAACGCACCATTGGGGTCATAGTCTGCCGTTCCACCACTGAGCATTGTTAGAGTCGCTCCACTTGTCAGGGTCACAGTTCCTCCGGCCACTTTCCCATCCACCTCAATCACGGAGAGCGCGTCTCCGTCAGGATCACTATCCGCCGATGCGGAATCATCGGAGCCAAGCAAATCGATATTGGCAGTCCCATTCTGGCCGGTGGATTCAAAATCGTCTACCGCGGTAGGTGCATCATTAGCCCCGTTCACCGTAATGGTAACCGTTTCGACATCGGTCGCTCCGCTCTGATTAATGACAGTGTAGGTAAAACTGACGACATCAGTTTCCCCTACCGCGAGACTCCCGAAATCACTACCCGGATCAAATACGAGAGCATCCCCAACCTGAGACACGCTTCCGCTCCCGGGATTCGGCTGGGTAAATGAGTCGATCGCCAAAGGATTATCCGCCGTATCCGGATCAGAGTCATTGGCCAGGACGTCGACAGAAACAGCCGTATCTTCATCGGTCGAACCGGAGTCGCCGACAGCAACGAGGGAATCGTCATTACCGGTCACGGTCACGGTCACAACGGCAGTGTCCGTGCCCCCATTCCCATCCTCAATGTCATAACTGAACGTTACTGTAGCACTCTCGCCTGCGCCGAGATAATCAAACTCACCGTTCGGATTGAAAACCAGTTCGTCGCTCGCATCAACCGTCACGATTCCGCGAGTTGGCTGGGTCACTCCCGTTACGGTCAGCGTGTCATTGGCGTCCGGATCTGTATCATTATCGAGGGCATCGATCGTGGTTACGTTATCCTGGTTCGTCGAACCTGAATCGGAATTTGCTACCGGCCCGTCGTTCACCCCATTGACGGTGACGGTGACGGTTTCCGTTACGCCCGTATCCGTGGTGTAAGTGAATGTTGTTGTCGCGCTTTCACCGACAGCCAGGCTGTCGAAGTTACTACCCGGGGTAAAGGTCACATCGGTGGTGTTGTTCACCACCGTGCCGTCATCGGTATCAGTCGGCTGAGTCACGCTGGCGACTGACAACGGGTTGTCGCTCGTATCAACATCGGTATCATTTGCCAGCACATCGATGGTCACCGCAGCATCCTCATCGGTGATGTCGGCATCCGGAGCTGCAACTGTCGCGTCGTCTGCTCCATTGACCGTCACGGTTACCGTCGCGGTATCGGTTCCTCCATTTCCATCACTGATGGTATAATCAAAAGTCACCGTGGCACTTTCACCGGCATCGAGGTCATCAAAATCTCCTTCCGGATCGAACACAATCTCACTATCCGAATTCACTGAGACGCTTCCCCGAGCGGGCTGATCAACACCGAGAATCACGAGGTCATCAGACGTATCCGGATCGGTGTCGTTGTCGAGGACATCAATAGTCACCGCATCCTCTTCATTGGTGGATGCGCCATCATCAACGGCTCCCGGTCCGTCATTGACCCCATTTACCGTGACCGTAACACTTTCGGTAATCCCGGTATCAGTGGTGTAAGTGAACGCGACTGCCGCACTTTCCCCTACGGCGAGGTCTTCAAAATCTCCGTTCGGGTCAAAAGTCACGTCGGTGCCGTTATTGGTCACCATGCCGGAAGTCGGCTGCGTCACGCTGGCCACACTCAACGGATTATCGCTCGTATCCGTGTCCGAATCGTTGGCGAGGACATCGATATTGATCGCGGTCTCTTCGTCGGTAGTCGCCGCATCAGGGGTGGTATCAGTAGCATCGTCGGTTCCATTCACAGTTACCGTGACCGAAGCGGTGTCGGTTCCTCCGTTCCCGTCACTGATGCTGTAGCTGAAAGTCACCGTGGCACTCTCACCCGAGTCCAGATCATCAAAGTCACTACCTGGATCGAAAGTCACGTCATTCGCAGTAAAACTGACACTCCCCTGCGAAGGCTGCACCACTCCAGTCACCGTCGGGTTGTCGTTGAGATCGGGATCTGTGTCATTATCGAGAACATCGATCGTCACAGGCGAACCCTGATTGGTGCTTTCAGTATCATCAATCGCATCGGGACCGTCATTGACGCCGTTCACCGTCACCGTCACATTTTCTGAAGCCCCGGTGTCCGTCGTATAGGTGAAACTCACAGTGGCACTCTCCCCAACCGCAAGCGCTTCAAAGTCACCGTTCGGATCAAAGGTCACATCCGTGCCATTGTTGGTCACCAACCCGTCAGCAGGTTGCGTCACGCTTGCGATCGTCAACGGGTTGTCACTCGCATCCACATCACTGTCGTTCGCCAGCACATCGATGGTTACTGGCGTGTCTTCGTTCGTAACTCCAGCATCCGGCGTGGTCACCGTGGCATCATCCTGACCATTCACGGTCACAGTCACTGTCGCGGTATCGGTTCCTCCGTTTCCATCACTGATGGTGTAGTCAAACGTCACCGTGGCACTTTCGCCGTCATCGAGCTCATCAAAGTCACTACCCGGATCAAAGACGATTTCGTTATCAGCGTTGATAGAAACACTTCCCCGGACCGGCTGGTCTACTCCGCTGATCGTAAGTGTATCACTCCCATCCGGATCCGTATCATTGTCGAGTGCATCGATCACGACCGGATCCGTTTCGTTCGTCACCCCCGCATCGTCAGCAGCGTCAGGACCGTCATTAACGCCGTTTACTGTCACGGTGACGTTTTCCGAAGCTCCGGTATCCGTCGTGTAGGTAAAGGTCACCGAGGTGCTCTCGCCGGCAGCCAGATTTTCAAACTGACCGTTCGGGTCAAAAGTCACATCCGTCCCGTTATTCGTTACCGAACCTGAGGAAGGCTGAGTCACACTCGCGATGGACAAGGGGTTGTCACTGGTGTCAACATCGCTGTCATTGGACAATACATCGATCGTAACGGCGGTTTCCTCGTCCGTCGCCACCGCATCCGGGGCGGTTACGGTGGCATCATCCTGACCATTCACGGTCACGGTCACGGTCGCAGTATCGGTTCCTCCATTTCCATCACTGATGGCGTAGTCAAACGTTACCGTCGCACTTTCGCCGACATCGAGGTCATCAAAGTCACTGCCCGGGTCAAAAGTCACATCACCCGCCGAAAACGCCACGCTTCCCCGGACAGGCTGAGTCACTCCCACCACCATCAGGGTGTCGCTTGCGTCGGGATCCGTATCGTTGTCGAGAACATCAATGCTCACGGGAGCGCTCTGATCAGTAGTCTCAGTGTCATCGCTCGCATCTGGACCGTCGTTGACGCCATCAACCGTTACCGTCACGTTTTCCGTTACGCCAGTGTCGGTGGTGTAAGTAAAGGTGACTGTGGCGCTCTCGCCGACGGCAAGGCTTTCAAACTGACCATTCGGATCAAAGGTAAGATCCATACCATTGTTGGTAACGAGGCCAGCTACCGGCTGGGTCACACCGGTAATATTAAGGGGATTGTCATTCGCATCAGCATCAAAGTCGTTTGCCAACACATCAATCACGATGGGCGATCCTTCGTTGGTAACCGCATCATCCGGGGCGGTTACGGTCGGATCTTCCTCACCGTTCACCGTGACCGTCACTGTCGCAGTGTCCGTTCCTCCGCTCCCATCAGAAATTGAATAATTGAAGCTGACTGTCGCGCTCTCTCCGGTTCCCAGGTAGTCAAAGTCAGATCCCGGACTGAAGACAATCTCTCCGTCACTGTTGACGGAGACGCTACCCAAATCAGGCTGATCCACCCCTCTTACCACCAGCAGGTCACTCGGGTCCGTATCAAGGTCATTTTCGAGAACGTTAATGGTAATCGCTTGCCCCTGACCGGTCTCCTGCTCGTCGTCCCTTGCCTCTGGAGGCGTGTTGGGGACCTCGGGTTCTACTCGGTCTCCCCCGCCCGACGTTCCTGCTCGGATAGCTCCGAGATTCACCGGGTCAATTTGATCGATGAACTCAATCCCATCGACGCTGGAGAACCTCATCAGGGTGAAATTCTGCGCATTCGGAAGGTTACCTGATTGAGCGTTAAATTCGTAGTCGTGGTTCGGCTCTACCGGGTTCAGACTGATCGTGACAGGATCCGACCAGTCTTCGAAGTCATAAAAGTCTTTCAACACCGCACGGTTCCCGTCAGGGAAATCAATGAGGAGATCTTCCTCATTAGGACGAAGGCTGACATCAACCGGCTGGCCGTTTTCATCCATGACAACAACGTCGTCACCGGGCGCCACCGAAACCTCAATGGAACCCTCCACGGTCACCAAGTGGGTCTTGCCCTCGGCATCCTTAATGAGAAGTAAGTACTTCATTTTGGTCTGCTGTGATGAACCTCAAAACTCTCCAATCTAAGATCTGAGACGCTTTTCGGATGATAATTTTCGTAATTTATAGAATTTTTATACTTTAGTCAACAGGCTGTCAGTCAGCGAGTTTCGCGGCAATATCGCCTACTTGAAGATCGGTACGGCGGTATGAACCGGCTCTGCTTTTCGGAACAGGCGGAAATTCTTACCCTTGGGCTTGCAATCGACGCTTGGATTTAGGGGGAATTGCTCGCGTTCGATGTAATAGGACTGGCGAGGCGATCCGTAATCAGACTCAGGTCCATCGGAATCGAACTTGTCGTTCATCAGCTGTGTCTGGGTCAAAGGCACACGACAATCCGGGTCAGCATGCTCAAAGGTCACTTCAACCCCATTGTCGAGAACCACCTTCTTGCCAGTCGGACAGGTCGTGCAATCATCCCCTCCGAGAACGTGGGTAGTCGCACGCCCCTGCACACCGAGAATGCGGAATGCCGATGTATGCAGATCAAAACGAGCATCGAGAAGTCGGGATTCCGCGGTGAAAGACTCCGACTGAACATCAAGAATATTGAGCAGTTCCTGACGCCCCACCTGGAATTGTTCTTCATAATCCGCCGCCACGCTGACGAGCTCTTCTGAATAGAGCCGGAGAGCCTCGACCGAAGCAATCGACCCCTCACGCTCCTGCCAGAGCACACTGAGATCATATTGGCGTTGAATGTCAGCAGATCGCTTGAGCTCCTCAAATTTACCTACCTGATAGTGCCCTCTTTCCTGAAGCGCCTTGTTATAGCCCCCGGTGCTGATATCCCAACTGCCAACAATCAAAGCACTGAGCTCGTTGTCATCTCCGGGAACGCCATTGATATCGCGACCGACGCTGGCTCCACCATCAAGGTAAAAACGGGGACCACGGTAGCCCCGAGTTGCTTCCGCCCGATGTTTCGCAGCCTCGAGAGCTTCGTTCGCCGCCAGGTAGTCGTGATTCCGACTCAGGTCGATGGCTTCCATCGAATCCCCTACTTGAGGAATCTCTGGATAACTCAGGGCCCCGGGAGAATTCCCCGTGAGACGTTCATAACGCCCTACCGCGAGACGATGTGAAAGCCTCGCGGTGGCCAAAGTGTTGACGGCAAGTCCGAGGCGCCCCTGAACGAGCGCGAGATCAGAACGACTCCCACCAGCACGAGCTCGCTCTTCAAGCATATCGCGCATCTTCTCATGGTTCTCCACGTTCATCTCCGCCAACTCTACCTGGCGACGCGTGCGAATGACCTCGAGGTAAACTTCGCAAAGATCGACGACGCGAGCTTCGATCATTCCCTTTTCGTAATACTGCTGAGCAAGATAAGCATTCCGCGAAGCTTTGCTCTCGTTCGACGCCGTTCCCCCGTCATAAAGAAGCTGCCTCAAGGAAAGACCAAGCTGTCGCTGCAAAAGAGAATCCCCGGTTTCGAGAAGACCATCAGTCGAGCGATCGCGCTGGGAGTATCCAGTCATCGCATTCAGAGAGAGGCGCGGATAGAGCGCAGATCGGGCAATTTTCTGATCCTCCCTGGAACTGAGCGTATCGTACTCCACCGCATTCAATTCCGGCTCAAACTCGAGCATCGCGCAGACCGCCTCACGCAAGGTTTCGCCCTGAGCAGGCAGGCGCGGAATCAGGCCGATCAGCGTCACGCCAATCAACCAAAAACCCGTTCGGTGGTTTGGATTCATTTCGGAGGTGGTTACAAAATTTATAGAAAATTTGATAAAAATATACTTTTTTGAGTAAGATGTAAACATAGAAATTATGGTTTTTCTAATAATTAAGAAAATGGGCGCCTTCTACGCATCAGGCCGCAATTACCCCAAAAGGCCCTTAATCCAGGCGAAAATAGGCTCTACTCCCCTACCTGAAGGGCCAGAACAGAGGGATCAGCAGCGAAGCCACAACCCAGAGAATCAGATTCAGGGGCACGCCAACCTTGGGGAAGTCAGTAAATTTATAGCCTCCTGCCCCGTAAACATAGGTATTGGTCTGGTAGCCGATCGGGGTCGCGAAACTGGCACTGCAGCCAAACATCATCGCGACAATGAAAGGCCTCGGATCCACTCCGATTTCCCCGGCATGATTAATCTTGGCCGCAATCCCCACGATAATCGGGGTCAAAAGGCCGGCGACGGCCACATTGCTGATCAATTCAGTGAGAACCGAGCTGAGAAGATAAACCACGGCCAGAATGACAAACGGGGTAAATCCGCCGCAGATCGCCATGATCCCGTTGACCAGCATCTGCACCGCCCCGCTTTGGTCCATCGCCAGCCCGAGCGCCAGCATGCCGTAGATCAGGAACACAATATTCCACTGCACCGATTCGTAAGCCTGCTGAGCGGTGACACAGCGAAACAGGATCATGGCCACGGCAGCCAGGATCGCCAGGGCCGGGATCGTCAGCAACTTCAGGGAGGCGCCGATGACAAAAGCCGTGGCAATTCCGACGCCGATCCAGACCTTTCTCGTATTGACCTTCACTTCCGCAGCCTCCGACAGACTGACAAAGTCTTTCTGCTTCTTGAGGCGGTTGAAGGCATCCGGTGGGCCTTCCATGAACAAGGTGTCTCCAAACGCCAGCTTCACTGAATTGAAATCCGCTTTCAGGTTCACGCCCTGACGATGAATCGCGAGAACGTTGATTCCGAAATTTCGACGAAAACCGACCTCTTTCAGCGTCTTGCCCACCATGTGAGAACGCGGCCCCACGATTCCCTCGAGCATCTTCAGCTCCCGGGTTTCCATGTGAGTCAGGCTCATGTCCTGCTGACCTTCGAATCGAATGCCCCCTTCTTCCTTCAGCTGGCGGAACGAGGCACCGTGCATCGTCACGAGGAGTCGGTCCTTTTCGTGGATAATCAATTCATTCAGCGGGATGTCCTGCGTTCGCCCGCGACGACGCACCTCGAGAACATTCGCCTTGGGAAATTCCTTGAGAAAGGTCGCCACCAGCGTTTTCCCGACCAATGGGGAACCCGGCTCCACCTGGAACTGGGTCAGCACTTCACGGGTCGCTTCGCTGTCGATCAGTTCGGAGAGCGAGCTGCGCTTCGGCAATAGCTTGCGCCCGATGAAGAGCAGGTAAACGAAACCAACCACCAGGTAGATAATTCCCAGCTTGGTCAGCTCAAACATTCCAAAGGGTTCCAGGCCGAAGTCCTGCGAGACATCATCGATGATCAGATTGGTCGACGTACCGGTAAGCGTGCAGGTGCCGCCGAGGATGGAAGCAAACGAGAGCGGGATGAGCAGTTTGGAAGCCTTCAACCCGGTCGCGCGGGCGTGGCCCAGAACGATGGGTAGAAACACAACCACGATAGGCGTGTTGTTCACGAAAGCCGACAGCACCGCCACCATCGTCATCATCACCAGCATGACCCGGAGCTCGCTGGTGCCTGCAATTTTCGAGAAAAACCGACCCATCACGGCAATGACTCCAGTGCGTTCCAGGCCGGCACTGAGCACGAACATTGCTGCAATCGTAATCGGAGCCCCGTTGCTGAATATCGAAAACACCCCGCGCTCGAGTAACATCCCGTCTTCGATGACGTCTTTCACCGGCAGGATTCCGAGCAGGAGCACCGCCGCCAGCGCCGACAGGGCCACGATATCGGGCGTTCCCCACTCGCGAAAAAATGCCACCACCACCAATACCAGGATCACAAAAACGCTGATGACAGCGAGATTGATTTCCGGAGGCAGGAGGGGTTGGATCCAGTCGATGAGCACGCCCCATGTTCCGAACTACCGGGCCGGAACTCAAGTCGGCATTTGCACCGATTCGGTGAATTCGTTAGTTTGCCGCTATGGATCCGGAGCGACCTCCCACTGAATTTGAGCGCAAGGTGTTCGACGCCCTGCATCTCATCCCGCGTGGCATGGTCACAACCTACGGACTGCTGGGTCACTATATATCCTGCCGGTCGGCCCAAGCCATCGGACAGGCCCTGCGCCGCAATCCTTTTGCACCCGACACGCCCTGCCACCGGGTGGTCAAGGGTGACCTCACCATCGGTGGATTCGCCGGCCAGAACGGAGGCGAACCGGTGGATCGCAAACGCCGCCTCCTCGAGAGCGAGGGAGTCCTTTTCCTCGAGGACGGTTCCATTGATCCCACCCGCTGCTATCGTTTCGATGAGTGACTTTGAAGACATCGATCCCGCCGAAGCGATGAAACGGGAGCTGGCCGAAAACCTGGCCGACCTCGAAGTTTACCGGATGCCCTTCGGTCGCTACCAGAATCGCAAGCTTCACACGCTTCCTTACGAATACCTGCACTGGTTCATCGAACGCGGCGGCGGTTTTCCTGCGGGCCGACTCGGCGAACTCATGGAATTCGTCTACCACACCAAGGCGGCCGGAGCCGAAATCGTCTTCTCAAAAATCGGCAAGCGCTGAGCTCACTACCCGGCTGTCGGGTCCTTCACCTCGACAATGCTTTCCACGGCTTTGAGCAGTCGATCAATGCGAATGGGTTTGCTGACCACGTCCTTGACCCTGACATCCCGTTCCAGTTCCTCGGGAAGTTTGGGATCATCCTTTTCGCGAACAAACACGACCGCCGGGGCCAGTTTCCTCACCCCCGTTCCACAGGCGTAGGCCTTGGAAATCAGTTCGTAGAGCAAAGGACCATCGAGGTCCCCGATGCTCATGCCGAAGAAAAACATCTCGTAGCGCTTCTGCAGAGCCAGCTCGAATGCCCGCAGAAAATTCGAGGTGGTCTCCACTTCCGCCGAGGTGAAACTCTCCAGGGTTTCGCGCATCAAGCGGGTCGTCGAACCCACCGGATGCGCCACCAGCACGCGAACCGGTTCGCCTTCCGGTGTCGTCTCCGGCTTCGACACGGGCGTCGGCACCACGACCGGTCCAGGTTTTTCAGCCTCTGCCAGGCCCTCAATGATGGAAGGCGGCAGCTCAGTTCGAACAATTTCTTCTTCGTTCGCAGGCACAGTCCCCTCAGACTCCTCTTGCGGGGAGCCGATCTTCCTCAATGTTTTCCACTTCTTCTGGGAACGACCTTCCATAAATGGGCGACCAAGCAATAATCAAAATCCAGGGTGCGCGAAAGCATAACCTCAAAAACCTCGATTTGGAAATACCGAGGAACCGCTTCGTCGTGATTACCGGCGTCTCCGGGTCCGGCAAATCCTCGCTCGCTTTCGACACGCTCTACGCCGAAGGCCAGCGCCGTTACGTCGAATCCCTTTCCGCCTACGCCCGCCAGTTTCTGGATCAGTTAGAGAAACCGGACGTCGACTTCATCGAGGGGCTCACTCCCGCTATCGCGATCGAGCAGCGGACCTCGCAACCCAACCCGCGATCAACAATCGCCACAGCGACAGAGATTTACGACTACCTCCGGATACTCTACGCCGCCCTTGGTCAACCTCACGACCCGGAAACCGGCACACCACTCGTTCGCCACACCGTCAAAGACATCGTCGACGAACTGACCACCCACCCCGAGCGCACCCGACTCATTCTCCTCGCCCCGGTATCCCTCGAAAAGGGAGAAAAACTCAAGGATGTCCTCGAACGCTACCGCGCCCAGGGATTTCTCCGCGCCCGTCTCGACGGGGAGATGGTCGAGATCGAAGAAACAGGCGACAAACCAAAGGCAAAGTCGATCGAGATTGTGATCGACCGATTGGTCATTCGCGAGGACATCCGCAGCCGACTCGCCGACTCCCTCGAACTGGCCCAGAAGCTCTCCGAAAACCGCATCACCGTTCTCGTCCAGCCCCCTGAGGCCGACGACTACGAGCCCTACGACTTCACCTTTCGTTTCACCAATCCCGAAACCGGTTTTTCCCTCCCCAAGCTGACGCCCAAGCACTTTTCCTTCAACAGCCACCTCGGCGCCTGCCGGTCCTGCCACGGACTCGGCACCCTGCTCGTGCCGGATGGAGAACTGATGGTTCCGGATCCGTCCAAGTCGATTCGCGAGGGAGCGATCAAGACGTGGTGGACCGGTTCAAAGAAACGAAAAGGATTCCACCAGCGCGCCATCGAAGACCTCGCCAAAACCTACAGCGCCGACCTCGACTCGCCCATCAGCGATCTGCCTCGCGATTTCAAAAAAGCCCTGCTCTACGGCAACGACGACTTTGAAGGCCTTTCCAACCAGGCCAACCGTCTCCTCAAAACCACCAAGAGCGAAGTGACGAAGCGCAACGTGCGCCGCTTCATGTCTCCCAAACCCTGCCCCGAGTGTGGCGGCAAACGGCTCAAGGATGAAATTCTTTCCATCACCTTGAACCATTCCGAAAAGCCGCTCTCGATCGAGGCCTTCACCAATCTCAGCATCGGCAACGCGCTGACCTGGCTTAACGGCGTCGAGCTGACCGACCTCGAAGCGACCTATGCCACCGACGTCCTCAGCGAAATCCGCAAGCGACTTACCTTTCTCAATACCGTTGGCCTTGGTTATCTTTCCCTCGACCGCCAGAGTGGCACTTTGTCAGGAGGGGAAAGCCAGCGGATTCGACTCGCCACCCAGCTCGGTGCGGGACTCGCCGGCGTCCTCTACGTCCTCGATGAACCCAGCATCGGCCTGCACCAGGCCGATAACGAAAAGCTGATCGAAACCCTCAAGGACCTTCGCGATGTCGGCAATACGGTCGTGGTGGTGGAGCACGACGAAGACACCATCCGCGCCGCGGATCACCTTCTCGACCTCGGCCCCGGTGCCGGGGAAAAGGGAGGAAAGCTGCTCTCCCAGGGGACACCGGAAGAAGTGCTCGCGGACGAGAACTCGATCACCGGGGCGTATCTGTCCGGGGCTTCATCGATTGAGATCCCTCCCGCCGATCCGGTCGATTCCGACTCCCTCACGTTGACCGTGCGCGGAGCGAAAGAGCACAACCTGAAGAATATTGATGTCACGTTTCCTCTCGGAAAATTCACCTGCGTGACCGGCTTGTCCGGAAGCGGCAAGTCCACCCTGGTCGACAATATCCTGCGCCGGGCTCTCTTCCGCCACTTTCATCAGAACAAGGACAAGCCCGGTGAACACAACGGCATCGACGGGATCGAAAATATCGACAAGGTCATCGTGATCGATCAAACCCCGATCGGACGCAGCCCCCGTTCCAACCCGGCCACCTACATCGGCGTCTTCGGCCCGATCCGCGATCTCTTTTCCCAGCTTCCCGCCTCACGAGCCCGTGGCTACGAACCGGGTCGCTTCAGCTTTAACGTCTCCGGAGGTCGCTGCGAAACCTGCCAGGGCGACGGCATGATCAAGATCGACATGCATTTTCTCAGCGACGTCTACGTCACCTGTGAATCCTGTAACGGCCGCCGCTACAATCGCGAAACTCTCGATGTCACCTACCGGGGCAAGTCGATTGCCGATGTTCTCGAAATGACCGTCGAAGAGGCCCTGACTTTCTTTCAGAAGATCCCCAAGATCAGCCAGCAGCTCCGTGCTCTCCACGACGTCGGGCTCGGCTATGTTCGGCTCGGCCAGTCAGCCACCACTCTCTCGGGAGGCGAAGCTCAACGCATCAAACTCGCGGCTGAACTCGGCAAAACAGCCACCGGCAAAACTCTCTACCTGCTCGACGAACCGACCACCGGACTCCACTTCGCCGATATCGCCACCTTGCTGGAGGTTTTTTACCGCCTCCGGGACCAGGGCAATTCTCTCATCGTGATCGAGCACAACCTCGATGTGATCAAATGCGCTGACTGGGTCATCGACATGGGGCCGGGTGGCGGTGAAACAGGAGGCACAGTTGTTGCCGAAGGAACGCCAAAGGAGATTTCGAAAGCTAAGAAGTCCCTGACCGGGAAGTACTTGGCGCGGTATTTTTAGAGACTCTTGATCCTGCTCTTAATCTTGATCTTGCTCCCCGCAATCGACCTGAAAGATTAAGAGCAAGAGTAGGATTAAGATTAAGACCGTTTCAGCTTTGCTGAAACATACACCCACCAGGAATCGAACCTGGACCTTCGGCTCCGGAAACCGACGTAATATCCATTTTACTATGGGTGCTTTACCGGGCCGCTTGAGTCGAAGGTGACCGCAATCAGCCGGGGGCCGGTAAGGTGTCGCTTCTCAACGCCCTTCGCAAGCCCAAAACCGTCCATTTCACCCCGGAAACTGGCGCTTTACACCCCCGTGACACGGCCATATCGTCCCGCCCGTCGTGAATTCACGACCCGTTCCCGAAAAATCCGGATATGGCAGAGGAAACAACAGGCAAAAAGGTGGTCATCAAGATCGGCACCGGCGTGCTTACGCGCGGCTCCGGGGGCGAGATTAATCACTCTGTTCTCGCGGGACTTTCCCAGGCTATCTCGGATCTCCACAAGGCCGGACACGACGTCCTCATGGTCACCTCCGGCGCCGTCGGTGCCGGGCTCTCCACTTTCGGATTCACCGAGCGCCCCACTGAAACAGACAAGCTCCAGGCCTGCGCTGCTGCTGGTCAGGCACGGCTGATGCACCTCTACGAGAGCCAGTTCAGTCATCACGGCCTCAAGGTGGCTCAACTGCTCGTCACCCAGGACGACCTCGAAGATGAGCGTCGCTGCACCAACGTGCTCGCGACCTTGAACGCGATCCTCCCCCACCGCCAGGTCATCCCCATCATCAACGAGAATGACTCCGTCTCGGTCGCAGAATTGAAGGTCGGCGACAACGACGTCCTTTCTTCGATCGTCGCCCGTCTCATCGACGCCGACCTTCTTCTCCTCCTCACCAGCGTCGACGGCCTGCTCGGCCCCGACGCCAAGTCCGATACCGACATCATTCCTCAAGTCGATGACATCGATTCGGTTCTCGACTTTGCCCGTGATGAAAAAGGCGAACTGTCCGTAGGAGGCATGGCCAGTAAGCTGCTCGCCGTTCAATCGTCCGTATCCGCAGGCATCGAAACCATTATCGCCAGCGGCCTCCGCCCCGAAAACCTCGACGAACTCGTTAAGGGCGGTGGTATCGGCACCCGCTTCACCGTCTCCAACTGATTCTTACTCTTACTCCTAATCTTACGCTTACTCCCCCTAGGAGCCCATCCGACTTTCACACGCTTCTCCCCTTCTTTACTACTCTACTTCTTCCCTACTTCATCCCATGACTTCTGAAGAAATCCGCGACCAGGTCTGGCAGATGGGCAAGCAGGCCCGCGCCGCTGCTCACGCTCTCACCAAGCTGACCACCGAAGAGAAGAACGATATTCTCATCGCCATGGCTGACGGCATCATGGCACGCGAAGCTGAAATCACTGCCGCCAACGAGCAGGATCTCGCCGGCGCCGATGAACTTGGCCTCACCGACGCAATGAAAGACCGCCTGCGTCTCGATCACGACCGTATTAAGGCCATGGCCGACGGTATCCGTGAGGTGGCTGAGCTCCACGATCCGACTGGAGAAATCATCCGCGAGTGGGACCGCCCTAACGGGATGAAGCTCCAGAAGAAGCGTACGCCCATTGGCACCATCGGGATCATTTACGAAAGCCGACCCAACGTCACCGCTGACGCTGCCGTGCTCTGCTTCAAGACCGGCAATGCCACGATCCTTCGCGGTGGAAAGGAAGCGATTCATTCCAACCGCGCCATTGCCGACGCGCTCCAGGCCGGAGGTGCCGAAGCCGGGCTTCCGGATCACAGCATCCAGCTCATCCCCTTCACCGATCGCGAGAGTGTTCAACACCTCTGCGAAATGGACACTTACCTCGACCTCATCATCCCCCGCGGTGGTGCCGGCCTGATCGAAGCCGTCGTTGGAATGGCCCGCATGCCGGTGATCAAGCACTACGACGGCATCTGTCACGTCTACGTCGACAAGGACGCTGACCTCGACATGGCCGAAGCCATCGTCGTGAATTCAAAGATCCAGAAACCTTCGGTCTGCAACGCGCTTGAGACACTTCTCATTCACAAGGATGTCGCCGAAAAGTTTGCCCCGCAGATCGCTGAGAATCTCTTTGCCAAGAACGTGGAGCTCCGTGGCGACGACGCCTTTCAACAACTCGCCGGGGTCGACGTCAAACCTGCGACTGCGGACGACTGGACGGCTGAATATCTCGACTACATTCTCGCAGTGAAGGTCGTCGACAGCCTCGACGATGCCATCGCTCACATTAACGAGTTCGGTTCCCATCACACCGACAGCATCGTCACGGCAAACGAAGCCGCCGCTGATCAGTTTCACCTCGAAGTCGATTCGGCCTGCGTTTTCTGGAACACCTCGACCCGCTTCGCGGATGGAGCCGAGTTCGGATTCGGCGCCGAGATCGGTATCAGCACCGACAAGCTTCACGCCCGCGGCCCGATGGCGCTCGAGGAACTCTGCAGTTACAAGTATCTCTCCTTCGGCAGCGGCCAACTGAAGTAGCGGCCAACGGCCGCTCTCTTAATCCTACTCCTAATCTTACTCTTACTCCCTCGCCCGGAGACAGAGGTTAGCAATTAAAGAGGATCATCCGTGCCGGCTTCGCCGGCGGTAGGGACGCGCGGCCCGCGCGTCCTTTTCATGTCCATTTCTACCGGGACGGCCAACCACTTCTGCCTTCTGCCTTCTGCCTCTCCTCACCCAAACACGCCCCACCCGGCCACAGCAGCCAAAACGACCACCAGCCACGACGGCCACTTGAGAACAAGGAGCGCAGCCGCGACTCCGAGCAGGAAAACCACATCTGTCGCACCCTGGATCGCTCCGACCCAGACGGGATCATAGAGCGCCGCTCCGAGCAGTCCGACCACGGCGGCATTCGTTCCCGCCAGTGCCGCCCGCACCCCGGGACGACGTACTGCACCGTGCCAGAAGGGCATCACACCCATGACCAGCAACCAGGCCGGCAGAAAAATTCCTAACAGGCTGACCAACGCCATTCCCCACGCTCCAGCCGGCCCTTCAATGAGCGATCCCAGGAATGCCGAGAAAGTGAACAGCGGTCCCGGCACGGCCTGAGCCGCGCCGTAACCAGCAAGAAATTCTTCCCGCGTGACCCATCCGGGCCCGACGACTTCTTCGCTGAGCAATGGAAGGACGACGTGCCCACCGCCAAATACGAGCGAACCGCTTCGGTACATCGCCGTGAACGCTTCCAATGGCTGCCCCGGGGCAAACTTGGTCAGCAACGGCAATCCAAACAACAGGACAAAGAAGAGAACCAGGCAGGTAATGCCGACCGCGTAGCTCGACTTAACAGGGTTGGATCCTTCATCTAACCCGGTTGAATCGGCAGCCTCGTCCTTTTTCTCCCCCAGGAAAATCAAACCGGCGACAGCTCCGAGGGCGATTACCACGATCTGCATCCATGCCGGGGACGTGGCCAGGATGATACCCGCGGCTGCCAGTGCGATGAGCTTGTGAAGCTTGCCGGGGCACAATCCTTTCCACATGGAAGTCACCGCATTGGCAATCACAACCACCACGGCGATCTGCAGTCCGCGCAGCCAACCCGCCCCCTCGAGTCCCCCTCCAAAAGCCATCACTCCGATACCGAAAGCCGTTAAGGCAAGCGCCGACGGCAAGGTGAATCCTGTCCAAGCCGCCAACGCACCGGCCCAGCCGGCGCGCCGCCAGCCGATCGTCAGTCCCAGCTGGCTGCTGGCAGGTCCGGGAAGAAACTGGCACAGCGCGAGCTGGTCAGCGAACTCAGACTCAGTCAGCCATTTCTTCACCCCCACGAAGCGATCACGGAAAAACGCCACATGCGCAGTCGGCCCTCCAAATGAGGTCAGACCCAGCAGGAAAAATTCGCGCAGCACTTCGAGAACATTCTTCATCGCCCCTTTAATCGAACGAATCCGCCGCCGAAGCAATCTGAGATTAACAGCGCAACGAATCCGTCACGGTGCCGACAAACTTGCCAAAGCCACGAGAATCCGATTCAGTTTAAGGTCTCGCGACTTTTCCCGTCTTAGAACCATGATGACAGTTCTCACCCGACTCCTGGCATTTGCCACCCTCCTGGCCGTTTCCCTGCCCGGCTTCTCAGAAGCCCAGTCTGAACCGGTCCGTGACGGAGCCGTCGAAGCCCGCCTCATTTCGAGCCACAGCACCATCACTCCCGGTCAGACTTTCACGATCGGTCTCAAGCTCAAGATCGATGAAACCTGGCACACCTACTGGATCAATCCGGGGGAAACCGGCAAACCCACCACCCTCGACCTGACTCTTCCCGAAGGCTTCAGCGCAAGCGAACTTCAGTTCCCCGTCCCCAAGCGCTTCATCACCGACTACGGTTTCAACATTCTCGAAGCCGGTTTCGGGTATGAAAAAGAGGTCATTCACCCCATGACGATCACCGCGCCTGACTCGATCAAGGCCGGCGACACAATCACCATCCAGGGACGCGGCACCTGGCTCATGTGCGATCCTTCAGAGTGTGTTCCCGGCAAGGGCGATTTCTCCCTGACTCTCCAGGTGGGCGATACTCCGGAGGCATCAGCGGAATCCGCGACGATTGAAAAATTCGCGAAAAAACTTCCCGAGAAAGTCGACTGGGCCACCACGATTGCACTCGACGGTGATAAGCTCGTCTCCACCGTGGCGGTCCCTGAAGGCACCTTTCCCGAAAACGCCGATCTGCACTTCTATCCCTACGAAGTCTTACAGTTCGACCAACTGGCCGAAACGGAGATCAACGAAATCGATAACGGTCTGTCATTTACGACCCTGAAGCATGCCGACCTCGAAGCCGCACCCGAAACATTCGATGCCCTTATCATCGCGGAAGTGGACGGTCACAAAGCCGGCTTTCATGTCAGCACCGAACCACACGGTTCCACCACGCTGACGGAAGCCTCCTCAGACGCCAGCGAAGCCTCGACGGCAGCCGACGAACGGTCCATGCCCTTCGGAGGAGGCATCTTCGGAATCCTGCTCGCCGCTTTTCTCGGCGGAATGATTCTCAACGTGATGCCCTGTGTCTTTCCTGTGATTTCGCTCAAGGTACTCTCCTTCGTGGGACAGGCCGGAGAAGACCGGAAAAAGGTTTTTGCCCACGCCATCAGTTTCACCCTCGGCGTCCTCGTCTTTTTCTGGATCCTGACGACCGGCCTGCTCATCGTGAGAGCCTCCGTCGGAGAGGTTGGCTGGGGAGAGCAACTTCAGCAACCCGCCTTCGTCATCGGTCTCATCTTCGTGATGATTCTCGTGGCACTGAACCTGTTTGGCGTCTTTGAAGTCGGCACCTCCCTCACCGGAATCGGCGGTGGACTCACCAGCAAGGACGGCTTTGGCGGCAGTTTCTGGAGTGGCGCCCTTGCCGTGTTGCTGGCAACGCCCTGCACCGCTCCGCTGATGGCTCCGGCAATCACCTTTGCCCTCTCCCAGTCAGCGCCGTTTACCATTATCGTTTTCACCTCGCTTGGCCTTGGCATGGCGGCTCCCTATTTCCTCTTCGCGATCTTTCCGAAGCTGCTCGACGCACTCCCAGCTCCGGGCGCCTGGATGGAAACCTTCAAGCAGTTCATGGGCTTCCCCATGCTCGTCGTCGCCGTCTGGTTGATCGGAGTTCTTTCGAAGCAGCTCAATGTGTCAGGCTTGCAGTGGTCGCTGGCCGCGGTTGTCCTGCTCGCTCTCGCCGGCTGGATCTTCGGCCGCTACACCGGTTTCGACAAATCGGGACCTACCCGCCTCAAGGGGAGAATTGCTGCGGCTCTCGTTTTCCTGCTCAGCGTCGGAGTGGCCTACGAAGCTTCCGGCAGCCGGGCTGAACCTTCACAGGTGGAGATCCAGGACGTGATTGCCCAGAAGCAGGCCGAAGGCAAAAACGTCTTCGTCGATTTTACCGCTGAATGGTGCGTCACCTGCAAGGTCAACGAACGTACCACCATTAAGACGGACAAGACCCAGGAGTTCTTCGATAAGAACAACATCGAACTGGTCTTCGCCGACTGGACCAACCAGGATCCGGCCATCACGAAGTTGCTCAAGGAACATGGGCGCGCCGGCGTGCCACTCTACGTGATGTATCCTGCTGCCCCTGACAAGGACCCTATTGCCCTCCCCGATGGCCTCATCACTTTCGGTCACATTGAGGACGCTTTCGAAAAATTGGAGAAATAGGCATTGCGAATGACCACCCGATATGGCGATTCTTTTGTCATGTCGGGTTTCAGGTGTTTGGCCGCCATTATCATTCTCCTCGCCACCGTTTCCGGTGGTGCGCAAGATCTGACGCAGGCACACCGCGAACAGCATGCCCGATGTCGCAGTCTTCAGGAGGAAGGCCGCTGGCAGGAAGCCCGTGAGGTGGCACTCGAACTCGTCTCGGAATTTTCAGACGCCCCTCCCTCACAACACAAGCTGGTCTTCACGAACGAACTGGCAAACCTCAATCAGCGCCTCGGGAACTATATCGAAGCCGAAGCCGGCTACGGTTCGAGCCTCGCCCTTGCCTCCGTTGTCACTGGTCCGGAGACCGTTCTCGTCAGCCAGCTAAAGAACAATCTCGCCGCCCTTTACCAGGTCCTGGGACGCTTTGAGGTCGCCGAAACGCTCAACCGGGAGGCCCTCGCCATCCGCGAGAAAGTCGATGGCGAAGGTGCCGCCGCCACCGTGCCTGCCATGAACAATCTCGCCGGTCTGCTCTGGTGCATCGGCGATCTTGACGGAGCAGAAACGCTTTACCGGGAAGGCCTCAAGATTCGGACCGCCCAACTGGGGCCTGACGCCCTCGACACGGCGCGGTCGCGAGCCAACCTGGGAGGACTTCTATTCTATCAGAACAAAATTGAAGAAGCGGCCGGTTACGTTCAGGAAGCCGCGGGAGTTTTCAAAATCGAACTCGGAGTCAACCATCCCGACACCCTCGAAGTCCTGCTTTTCCTGGGTGAAGTCCTTCGAGCCACCGGGAACCCGGAAACCGCTCTCGAGTACTACCAGCATGTTCGCGATGGGCGCGTCGAAATCTTTGGCGCGCAACCGCACTTCGAAACGGCAGAGGCGGAACGTCGACTCGGTGATGCCCGTCGCGAGCTCGGCGACTACGAAGGCGCCATGGAAGCCTACCTGATGTCGGAGGCCCTTTATTCAGACTCGCTCCGACCGGGGCACCCCGACCTCATCGAAGGGCTCTACGGAGCCGGCCTCGCATCAATGGCGCAGGATGACCATGCCCTCGCACTCGAATATGCCGGGAACTGTTCTGACATTGAACTCTCCAACCTCGCTCACGTTCTCGAGTTCACCGATGAGAGGCAACGTCTCGCTTATCAGAACCTGTTTCGTTCTCATCACCTCTTCGCCAACCTGGAGAATGCCCCCCTGCTCGCCGAGTTTCTCCTCAAGCGGAAAGGTATTGTCGTCGACAGCCTCATCGCCGAGGCCCGACTGATTCAATCGGCCACTTCTCCGGATGCTGTCGACGCCGTGAATGCTCTCACCGAAGCACGGGCCCGATTCCGTCGCGCCTTTCTCGCCACCTCCAAAGAGGACGTCGATATCGACAGTGCCCGCGAAGCGGTCCGTGCCGCCCACCGCAAGCTTCTCGAAATCACCGGAGGCTCTAATTTTGGCAGTGAGTTCCTCGACCTGACCCTGGCCGATCTTCAAGCCGCGCTCGACCCCGGTGATGTGCTGATCGACTACCTGACTTACGATCGCTATCACGGCAAAGCCAACTTCGAACCCCGCGTCGCGGCTGTCATCGTTTCCAGCGACAGCGTCCAGTTCGCTGATTGCGTGGCCTTGTCTGAAGTGGAAGACCTTATCGCCCAGACGGTCGTCTTTTTCGGAGCCGTCAATCCGGACAACGAGATCGCCGAGGCGGTCCTTCGCAAGCTCTACGATTCGCTCTTCAAACCCTTGTCCCCCCACCTGGCAGGCGTCCAACATCTCCACATCAGTCCTGAAGGCGCCCTCAACTTTGTTCCCTTTGCCTGCCTCATGGACGAGGACGGAAAGTTCATCATCGAACACTATGACCTGGGCTATGTCTCCGCGGCAAGAGAACTGCTCAAACCCGCTCAGGCGGTATCCCCCTCGAGCGGAGCGTTCCTCGTCGGCAACCCCAAGTTCGATACTCGCCCGGAAAGCAACGCAACGGTTGCCGATCATCGGGGCCTGCTGACCGCCTTCAGCTCGGTCACACTGGAAAGCCTTTCCTACGGTCTGGCACCACTTATAGGGGCGGAGCGTGAAGTGCAGCACCTGACCGGCTTACTGGATTCACTGTCGATTCCCACCCGCTCGGTCTACGGAGAAGAGGCAACGGAAGCCCTGCTCAAACGCGAGGCCGTCCAACCTTACATTCTCCACCTCGCTACCCACGGGGTTTACCTTCCCTCCATGATTCCCCCTCCAGAGGACACCCGAACATCTTCCTATGTTCCGAACGAAGTCTCCGGTTTTCAGAATCCTCTCTTTGGCAGCTGGATCACCCTGGCCGGCTGCAGCGATACCATCGGCGCCTGGTCCAAAGGACAAGTTCCCACACCGGCCACAGATGGAATCCTCATGGCCAATGAAGCGGCCGAACTCAATCTTAACGGCACTCTCGTTGTCACCTTAAGCGCCTGCGATACCGCATCTGGAGAGGCCACTGCCGGTGACGGGGTGCTCGGAGTGCGGCGCGGATTTCGGATGGCGGGAGCCGAACATGTCATGTCGACTCTCTGGCCGATCAACGATGCCATGACTCCAACCATCATGTCTGACTTTTACACCGGCCTCGCCCAAGGCACTCCCACCGATTCACTCAACGAAGCCCAGCGAAAGTGGCTCGTGAAAATCAGGGACGATCCCCAGTCGGTTATCCTGCCACTGCGAGACGGAACCGATTTCCCTGTCGGGGGCCTCTACTGGGCCATCAACCTGGCCGGCCCTTTCCTGCTCAGCCGGTGACACGCCTTACGGCTCGACCAATAACAGCATCTTGTCAGGGTGATCGGTAATAATTCCGTCCACCCCCGCTTCGAGCCACTTGGAAGCGACTTCAGGATCATTCACCGTCCACAGGGCAACCCGGCTCCCAAGTGCATTCAGCATCTCCAGCCCCGGAGGTGTCATATCACTGAACTTCCAGCCAACCCATTCCGGCTTTAACGACTCGATCTGCATCACCTTATCCCCCGAAAACGATTTGCTCCCTAGGGCACCGATGGGGGTCTTCGGCAGTTCTTCACGAAAGGCTTCGAGAAATTTCCAGTCAAAGCTCTGCACTATCACTTTCTCTTCGGCACCGAGTGATCGAATCACCTCGGCATAGATCGCAGCCTCCCCACTCTTCCTCTCGATCAACGGAATCGCTCCACCCTCGAGGCACATCCGGATCGCACCGGCGAGATCGATCACTTTTTCACCGTCGAAAGAACCGTCTCCGAACCATTTTCCCACTTCGAGGGAACTCACTTCCTCCAACGTGATCGATTCGATGCTCCCCTCACGCCCCGCCAGCCGTTCCAGCTTATCATCGTGGAAAAGAACCAGATTTCCGTCGGCAGTTCCCCGCACGTCGAACTCGATCACTTTCGCTCCCATCCTGAGCGCCTCGCGTATCGCGACTTCGGTATTCTCCGGCGCGACAGCACTGGCTCCACGATGAGCAATGATCACCGGAACTTCCAACTCCTGCGCATTGCTCAATGCCACGTTCAGGAAACAAAGGATTAACAAATGCCAGTGACGGCTAAAAACGTTGTTTCGCATGGTTCGGCTAAATTACTCCCCGCATCCTGTGGGATTCCTCGCGGTGGTTATACATTAACGCTGCAGTCAATGACGATAAGAATTCCACCGGAAGCCGGCTCCACGCCCTGAATCTTGACAGATCATTCAAGGGCGCGCCTGTTGCTGCAGTTTCAACAATGCTGTTTTCCATCTTCATCAATGTCTGTCTCCCCATCCTGCTCCTGGCCGGTTTGGGATGGTTGCTCGACCGCATCTTCGACATTGACCTGAAGTCCCTGGTAAAGCTCAACATCTACCTTTTTGTCCCGGCCTTCATCCTGACACGCCTTTCCAGTTCCGACCTCGAAGGAGCGACCGGGCTTGCCGTGGTTGGCTTTACCGTAGCGGTCATCATCTCAATGGGGGTCATCAGCTGGATTACATCGCTATTGCATCGCTTCCCGCCGGGAGAGCGCTACTCGATGAAGCTGAGCACGATGATCTACAACTCAGGAAACTGGGGAATTCCCCTGATGACCCTCGCCTTTACCGAACTGGGCAGTGTCATTCAGGTCTTCGTGCTGGCGACGATGAACCTGACCAGTTTTTCCGTTGGCATCCTTCTCGCCAACGCAGGCAGCCGGGAACGCAAAGGCTGGATCAAACCCATTCTGAAACAACCTTCCCCGTGGGCGATCCTCATTGCCCTGACACTGAGACACTTCGACAACCCGATCGAAGAAGTGGTCTATATCTGGACGCCGCTGACCTACCTCGCCAATGCGCTGGTCGCGTTTGCCCTGATCACCCTGGGAGTGCAGCTTTCCAAAACCAAGCCCCCGGCTCCCCGGGGCAGTCTCGGCTACGCTCTAGTCATTCGACTCATTGGCGGGCCGCTTGTCGCTATCGGTTTGACCAAGCTGTTTGGATTCGAAGGAGAAATGGCCGCTATCCTCATACTTGGAGCCGCTTCTCCCACTGCAGTAAACACCGCGCTCCTCGCTCATGAATTCAAAGCCGACAGCCGGTTCGCCGCCGCGGCCGTGTTTTACTCCACGCTCGCAGCTTCAATCGTCGTGACCCTGCTGCTCGCCATCCTGCGAGCCGGATGGATTCCCTGGGCCGCGTACTGAAGCGTCGATGTCGTATCGTCAAAAATGCCGAAGGCATGGAGGGTCGCGGTCCCCCGCGACCGCGTCGGATCACTTCCCTCTCATCCCGAGAATCAACCGGTAAAGAAGCAGGATCACCATCACGCCGCCGACCGAGACGGCCATGCTGCGAATATCCCAGGCGCTGCCGGCAGCTCCGGGATCCATGCCCACTTTTTCAGCGATGAAGCGCCCCACGGCCGCTCCGCCGATTCCAAGCACCGTGGTAATGAGACAGCCTTGAACGTCCTTGCCGGGCATCAGGAACCGGCCCAGCGCTCCGGCAACAAATCCAATCGCAATGGTAACTAACCAGCTCATGAACGGATCATCCCAGAAGCCCCATTAAGAGTCGAGCGACAATTCCGACGCAGGCGGCCTCCTACCACTTCATGACCTTGTCGAGAAACTGGCGAACCTTGGGATCGCCGGGCGATTCGAACACGCGTTCGGCGCTTCCCTCTTCGATTGCCTGCCCGTCAGCGAGAAACACCACATGATCCGCCGACTGACGCGCAAATCCCATCTCGTGAGTCGAGAGCACAATGCGCTGACCGGCATCGCAGAGTTCCTCGATCAAATCCAGAACACCGGCTTTCATCTCCGGGTCGAGCGCTGAGGTCGGCTCGTCGAGCAGCAGCAGGGCCGGCTCATGGGCCATCGCACGAGCCAGCGCGATTCGCTGTTGCTGACCGCCCGAAAGTTGCCCGGGCCGCTTCTCCAAATGCGCCTCGAGATGAAACCGTTTCACCGCTTCGCGGGCCCGATCCTCCGCTTTCTCGCCACTCCAGCCGTGAACTTGAACCAGCGGAAGCACGATGTTCTCCAAGGCGGTGAGGTGAGGAAACAGATTGAAAGCCTGGAAGAGAAACCCGTTCTTCTTGCGGTATTCCAATAGCTCCTCCTCCCCGGTCGGCAGCTTTTTACCATCAACGTAAATTGACCCCGAGGTTGGTGTCTCGATCCCGCCAATCAAACGCAGGAAGGTAGACTTCCCTCCTCCTGACGGTCCAATCAATGCGAGGACCTGGACATCATCCGGCAAGGCCAGGGACACCCCGTCTACCGCGCGGGTGGCTCCATAGTGCTGATGCAATTCCCGGACTTCAATGCTCATAGGAAAAGCGCTCCTCCAGGTGACGGCTCAACAGGGATATGGGGAAAGTCAGAATGAAGTATCCCAGGATCAACGGCAGATAAGCTTCAAACGTGGCGTAGGTATTCGCGTTCGCCTCGCGCGCCTGCATGGTGAACTCGTGCACACTGATCACAAAGAGCAGCGACGAATCCTTGATCAGGTTGGCAAACTGCCCGGCCGATGCCGGAAGCACCCGACGGATCGCCTGGGGTATGACCACGAACCGATAAGTTTGTCCTTCGGTCAGTCCAATGGCCCGGGCTGAGAGCCACTGCGACTTGGAAATCGATTCCACACCACCACGAAAGATCTCGGACAGATACGCTCCCGAAAAACAGGACAACACCACCAGGCCGACCCCGAAGCGGCTGTCCCAATTGATGGCGTCAGCAATCAGATAATAACCGATCAGGATCTGGGTGAGCAGCGGCGTGCCGCGAATCAATTCGACGTAGGCCCGCGAGAGCCAACGCGGCACGGCATGCGCCGAAAGCTGGCCGATCGTGAGTACGGCTCCGACGATCACGCTCAAGACCATCGCGGCGAGCGAAATGCCCAGAGTCACTCCCCATCCCGAAATCAGGTTCCCTTTGTAGGGAGCAATCGCCGACCAGTTGTAGTCATGGTCGAGAACCACCCAGAAGCCGAAGCAAAACGTCGAGGCGAGAACAATCGATACCGCTACACTGACGAAATACTTCAAAACAGACTCCTCAAGATATCTACGCGCTGTCGGCCGTGACGCGATGCGTCGGAGTCGGCATACCCGGCCGGAAATGCTCCAGGTGATTGATCCGGAACAACAGTCCCGCATCCATCGCAATTGCCTGCTCCAACCCTGCATCCGCAGCCCGCTCCAGCGTATCCGGGTCGACTTCCGCGCGAATGTTCAACAGCAATTCAGCCTCATCCAGCGGCTCATATAATCGGTGAGAAAGCTCGGGATCGGAATCACCGCGCACGAGGTTGATCGCAGCAATCTCCATGGGATCGCCCTTCGGATTCAATGTCATCTTGAGATGAGCCACCTCAGCTCCGGCCTCTTCGAGATTTGTCCGCAACGAGAGCGCGATTTCTCTCAGCAGTTCGTTCCCGTCGAACTCTTCGTCACGGCGTTCGTCGCACTTGATTTCAATCGCTGCGTTCAGCCATCCTAACAAAGCCTCACCTTCACCGTATTTCTCGTAGTCGATATCAAGAAACCGCTTCGAATTCATTTCCGCAGCCAGGACCGCCTCGAACCACTCTTCGCAGCCGGTGCCTTCACGAGCTGACAATTCGAATACCTTGGCATCCGGAAACTCCCGGTTCATGGCTGCCCTCAAGTCTTCGACACCTTCCGGGTGCAGCAGGTCGAGCTTGTTGATCACGATGAATTCCGCTTCTTCAAGTTGCTTGCGGTAAATGTAGGTCACGTTGTCCGAGAACTTGCGCCCCTCGATAATTCCGAGGATCTGACCGGCACGCACCGGGTCCACCAGCACGCTGAGCGGTGACACGCGGTAGTCGTCACCGTAAATCTGCTGCAGGGGCAGGCTCACCGTTGCGACCAGGTCGGTGCAACTTCCCACCGGTTCAGCCAGAAACACATCGGGACGGTTTTCGGCCGTGAGCGATGTGGCCGCGTCGATCAGGGAATTGAAGCGGCAGCAGAAACAACCGCCTGAAATTTCTTCGACCGGGAACTGGTTGGATCGGCCAATCATCGAGTCCACGAGACCGGCGCCCTGGTCATTGGTAATCAGGCCAACCTTTTGCCCCTTCTTGTCGAGGTACCTGGCAAAGCGTTGAATCAAAGTGGTCTTTCCCGCGCCGAGAAATCCACCGATCATAATGTAGGAAGAAGGCATGGGAGAACTTTCAACATTCAATGCCCAATGATCAACGCTCAAATGCTGCCGCAAACCCGCTGTAAACCGGCCAAACCGTCAGCGCTGCGCCAAGGCCTAGTAGCCTTCTTTCTGCATCTTCTCGATCAGGACCTCAAGATGCTCAACGTAGCCATGCACATCCACACTGGTCTCTTCCGGTTCCCCTTTGACCGAATACAGCCAACCGTCCACGTAGGGTGAGCTCTTCACGATACAGGCGTCCTCATCGAGAATGGGATTGCCCTGCTCAAACTCCCCTTCCATCACGCAGAAGAGATCGCTCGCTGCTTTGAACCCCTCCACATAGCCGATCTGCTGCCCCGAAGAAACGGCTCCGCCCTTCTCAACTTCGAATCGGGCCTCAACCAGTTCCCCGAGCATGCGGGTCGCAAACTTGGTAAACCCGACGCGCCAGATTCCCTCGCTGCCTTCCTCCTCAACCATCCAGTAATGGCTCAGCGAATAGCGGAAGTGCGAAGGCAACCGGGCGGAAAAACGGGCGTGCTTGAATCGAACAAACTCCATGGAGATCAGCCAATAAACTTGGCTCGCAGAAACTCGGCCATCATTCGTGCCTTGGAAAGGCGGTATCTTTTCTCGAAAACGTGATAACCATCGGCTTCCATGCGGTCAAGAATGGCGCCGTAAATCCGACGCATCAGCTCTGCTGATCGCATGCTCCTCCGGTCCACGTCCGGCAGCGCCTGGGTGGCAGCTTCGTAGAATGATCTCGCCACGGCCGTCTGATCTTCCATCAGTTTTTGAAAAGCGTCCCGATCCGGACTTCCACTCAGCAAGTCATCGGGAGTGAGCCCAAACTTGGCCAGCACCTCGGTCGGGAGAAACACGCGCCCCTCCCCTGCGTCTTCACCAACGTCGCGCAGGATGTTGGTCCATTGCAGAGCGTAGCCCAGCTGCTCGGCATACACTTTTGAGGCCGGATCTTCGTAGCCGAAAATTTCAATGCTCACCAGGCCAACGGCACTGGCGACGTGGTAGCAGTATTTTCTGAGGTCCTCATGAGTGACGATCTCCTTCGGATCGAGATCCATCTCCACTCCCGTGACAATGGCCTCGAGGTCATCCGCCGGAAGCTGGCGACGAGAACACATTTCCACGAACTCCGTTTCGACACCGGGCAATGCCTCGGTGATTTCCCGGCGGATCAACTGACGCCACCGATTCAATCCGCTGCGGCGATCATCCGTGGAAACATCGGGCGCATCAGCAAGATCATCAACCACGCGGCAGAAGGCGTAGAAAATGCCCATGTCGCGGCGCTTTTCGACCGGAAGAACGGCGAGAGCGAACGCGAGATTGGAACCGCTGCGATGAACGATTTCTTCGGCGCTGTCCGTGATGGGATCCAACGACTCGGCCTCCTGACGGGTTAGTCGACCGGGCCAAAATGATGGCCGAACGGGTAATAAACAAAGGCAGCCCGACCAACGATCCCGCGCTGCGGTACCGTTCCCCAGTCACGGGAATCCGAACTGTTGGCGCTGTTATCACCGAGCGCCCAGTACTTGCCCTCGGGCAGCGTTACCTTGCTCATGCCACGGCGGACATAGCCGGTGTAGTAACCTTCCTGGGCCATGACCCGAAGGATTCCCGGCTCGGTGGCGATTTCACCATTCACCAGAAGATCCGGCTCAACGATCTCAATCGTGTCACCGGGCTCACCGACCAATCGCTTGATGTAGTGCTGGGAGCCTTGTCGCGGTTCCGTCGCCCAACTCGGGGAGATACCGGTCCGCTTCTCTTCGTAGAGCAGGTTCCGCTGAATGCCGGGAATCTCCTGCGTGTTGAAAACATAAATATCGTCACGCTTCGGCTTCACCCAGTGATAGGCGAACTTGTTCACGACGAGCTGGTCACCGGTATCAACGTAGCCCTTGGCAATGGTCTGTCCTTTCTCGACAGAAAAGATCAGGGAACGCCCCTGCACCGGTTGCAGATTGCGGTTCAGCAGCATCTCAACCCGCGACTGGGTTCCGGGAGCGCTGAACTTCTGGCCGTTCTCAGTGACCAGGTAGGTTCTAGGAAAAAAGAAGAAGTGAGTTTTGCTGTAAAGATTCTCCTTCTTCAGAATCAGAATATCATCCTGGTCCACCACCCAGTCGACGTGGCTGCGACCATACCAGATCTTGTCCCAGAGTCGCTTGGGCAAACCGGGGCGTTCATAGTCCTGCGGCGCGTGTCTCTCCGATGCCGGATTCATGTCCTCGGTAGGATAAGCAATGATCCCGTTCAAAGTCGGCTGCATTGAACCGGTCGGAATCTTGAACTGCTGGATGAAATAAGCCCGGATGCCCATGGCGATCACCACCGCCACGAACACAATCTCGATGTTCTCCTTCCAGGCCGAGGTCTTGTAGTCCTTGACCGACTTCTTGCAGGTTTCAGTCAGGTCCTCCGCCAGCTTCTCGAGATCCTTGCGCTTGGATGAACGATTCGTGAGCGCCTCGGAAAAGGCACTCCGCTTTTCGCCGATCTCCTCCTTGTTCTCATCCGTAATGAGATCGTCGTTGTAGCGAAGGAATTTCTTCACGCCCTTGATGAGCGCTTTTCCTTCCTTAAGCCCTTTGCGATCGAGCGGCAGTTCGCCCAACTCTTCCGCGCTTGGCTTCTTGAAAAAAAACATGGTCTTGGGGGTTGGTGTCAGGAATTAGCTCCCGGGGAAATCAGTCAGTCTTCAGAACCTTGATGAAAGCGTCCTGGGGAATATTCACCTTCCCGATCGCTTTCATCTTCTTCTTACCTTCTTTCTGCTTTTCAAGCAGCTTGCGCTTTCGCGAAATATCACCGCCGTAACACTTTGCGGTCACGTTCTTTCGCATCGCGCTGATCGACTCGCGGGCAATGATCTTGCCGCCAATCGTCGCCTGGATGGCGACCACAAAGAGTTGCTGGGGAATCACCTCTTTCAGTTTTCCGGCAAGGTGGCGCCCACGGTATTCGGCCTTATCACGGTGCACAATCACGGAGAAGGCATCCACCGGTTCACCGGCGATCATGATGTCCATCTTCACGAGGTTGCCGGCCTGGTACTCGCCGTGCTCGTAGTCCATGCTGCCGTAACCGCGAGTCATGCTCTTGAGACGGTCATTGAAGTCGACCAGGATCTCGTTGAGCGGCAGCGTCGCCGTCAGGAGCACGCGATGGGAATCAAGTGTCTCAGTATTGACCAGCTGACCCCGCTTCTCTGCGACAAGCTTCATCATGTCGCTGATGTACTCGTTCGGCGTCATGATGTAGGCCGTCACGGTCGGCTCGAGAATTTCGTCAATCAGCTGGGGCTCGGGAAGGTAGGTCGGGTTGTCCACCTCGATCATCTCACCGTTGTTCAACTTCACTTTGTAGACCACACCGGGATAGGTGGAGATCACGTCCATGTTGAACTCGCGACGCAAGCGCTCCTGGACAATCTCCATATGAAGCAACCCGAGGAAGCCGCATCGAAAACCAAAGCCCAGGGCCGTCGAACTTTCCGCCTGGTAACTGAAAGCCGCGTCATTGATCTGCAGCTTGCCCATCGCGAGCTTGAGCTGCTCAAAGTCATCGGTGGTCACCGGATAGATTCCGCTGAAAACCATCGGCTGAATCTCTTTAAAGCCGGGCAATGGTTCTTCCGAGGGATTGCGTGACTCCGTGATGGTGTCGCCAATCTTCACCTCGCTCGAGGTTTTCATGTTGGCGATGAGGTAGCCAACGTCTCCGGCCTTCAAGGTGTCCCGCTTGGTCTGCTTGGGGGTGAAGACACCCACCTCTTTGACCTCGTAGGTTTTTCCCGTGGCCATCATCTTGATGCCACTGCCTCGCTTCACCTCACCGCTCATGACGCGGACGTAGCTGACCACGCCGCGGTAGGCGTCAAAGACTGAGTCGAAAACAGAAGCCCGCAAAATGTCGTCGGCCGGTTGCTCCGGTGCGGGAATGCGATCCACCACGGCATCGAGAATATCTTCGATGCCCAACCCCATCTTCGCGCTGGCCTCGATGGCTTCCTCTGCCGGGATCGCGAGGATATCTTCGAGTTGCTTCTTCACCGCCGGGACATCCGCATTAGGGAGGTCGATCTTATTGATCACCGGGATCACATGCAGGTTGGCTTCGTGAGCCAGGTGAACATTCGCCACAGTCTGCGCCTCTACGCCCTGGGCGGCATCAACGAGCAAGAGTGCTCCTTCGCATGCCGCGAGGCTTCGGCTGACTTCGTAGGAGAAATCGACGTGCCCGGGAGTATCGAGCAGGTTCAGCTGATAGGTTTTCCCATCCTTGCCGAGGTAATCCATCGTCACCGGATGCGACTTGATCGTGATTCCACGCTCGCGCTCCAGATCCATCGAGTCCAGTTGCTGGTCCTGAGACTCGCGCATGGAGACAGTCTGAGTCGTCTCGAGAAGACGGTCCGAAAGGGTCGTCTTCCCGTGATCGATGTGGGCGATAATCGAAAAATTTCGTGTCAGTTCAATAGACATCGTGAGATGCGGAAATCGCAGGCGGGCAACCTAGATGGATCCTGCGGAAAGTAAACGGCTTTCCGCGTAGGCTCAACGGCTTCAAATCGCCCGAAATTAGCTGATTTGCCGCAGTTTTTCGACTCAATACGGGATACCCTCGTGAGTCAGGACCTTCGCGAGAGCTTTTTCGATGTCGTAGCGGCACTGAGCCGTCGTGAGATGGAGAAATCCATGAAGCTCGGCGTCCTCCAAATTTTGGTTCTCACACTTCTCGCTGTATTCCTCAAAAGCCACCAGGCTGCGGAGAATCGTTGCGAGATGGCGCGGACACTCACACTGCAGGGACGGCGAGAGTTTGGAGATTCGAACGAGGTCCTCGCCAGAAAACATGCGCGACGGAATGTCGCCCACGGCCTCAAGCTCAAATTCCCTGCCATCCGACTCGGGCGCCGGCAAAGGCTGCGAAAGCGCGCCGAGGGCCAGCTTGATTCCGGCCGTCTCGATTGGCCCCCGGAGCGCGGTGATGTTGGTTCCGGACGTTGAATCGAGGACCCGGGACTCCGCGAAGCGATAGATCACAATGGCTCGCTCAGCTTCGATTTTGTCGATCACAGTCTGGATCGCATTCAGATCTTCGAAAAACAGGGTATCCTTCTCCAGAAAGATAATGTCGACGGCCCCGGCCTGAAAAGTGCCCTGGAGCTCTTCGATATTCTCGAATTCGCCCACAATGCGAAGGAACGGGGCCCCGTCAGCCACTTCCCGAACCGTTTGTCTAATCATCGTACCAATGAGACCGATGCGTTGTACAGATTTTGTCAAATGCGGTGATTTGGCTGTCTCAGCCGCCTTGGACTCCTCCAGATGGGCGACCCGGTCACCCAGCTGATCCATCGACAATTCGGCCACGCTTCCGATCGCATGACCGTTGTCGACGAGGCGTTTCAGGAGGATCAATCGATCCACATCGCCCTGGGTGTACTGGCGCCGCTTACTGTCGCTGCGCCTAGGTTCTACAACGCTGTAGCGCCTTTCCCACACCCTGAGGACATGGGAAGACAGCCCGGTCATACGGGCGACGGCACTGATTTCGTAAAACTGCTCTTTGGTCGGCATACGGAGGTAAGGATTCTCAAATGAATACGTCTCGAATCAATGTACGAACCTACGTGACAAATTTTTCTGAAGTTTTTTCTTGTCTAATTCCTGTTCATAGACAAACGTTTGACATCAACACGAGCCACATTCCCATGTCTACCCCAGAAAAACTCCAGGAACGCCAAGCAGAAGCCGATCTCATGCGCCGAGTCGCCAACCGGGATCACGATGCCTTCGCCGAACTTTCGCAGAAATATTCTGCGCTCATCTTCTCCACTGCCTTCAAGGTGCTGAATCACTATGAAGACACCGAGGACGTCATGAACGAGGTCCTGAACACCATTTGGAAAAAAGCAGACACCTACCACTCCAAGAAGGGAAGTCTCGTCACCTGGATTTGCACCACTGCCCGCAACCGGGCTATCGATCGCGTCCGAAGCGTGCAGCGCCGAAGCGCCCTCTACGACAAGTTTGAAGCAAAGCTGGAAGGCGACATGCCCGACGCCCGCACGACCGGCCGAGAGGATCTCTACCGCTCTGACGCACGCCAGGTTTTGCGCTCAGCCGTGGTGGCCCTTTCCCCCGATCAGCGCGAAGTCATCGAACTCGCTTATTTCGAGGGCCTGACCCAGAAGCAGATTGCCGAGCGCATCCACAGCCCGCTCGGAACTGTCAAAGCTCGCATCCGCCGCGGTGTCGAACGTCTCCGGGTCTCCATCAACGACCGCCTCAAGGGCGAAGGCCAGCTACTGCTCAACAGCGTCACCGACTGATCCGGGATTCTTCTCCCGGACCAGAGCTGTGAGAACTCCGTGCAACAACTGGAGCTCCGACTGATCCATTTGTGTCTTAGTGAACACGGACCGAAGCGTCCTGAGGCTGTGTGGCTTCATCTCAGGCGTTAGAAAGAATCCTTTCCGGTCCAGCGCGCCTTCGAGGCGTGACAGAAAAACATCCACCTCTTCCCGGGTGGATGGGTTTCCATCAGGAGACGGCGTTGGCAGATCCTCGAGCCTCCTCCATTCCCATCCGAACAGCAGGACCGCCTGGGCCAGGTTCAGAGAGCTGAAATCCGGATTCGTCGGGAAACGCAACAGGGTGTCCGCTCTCGCGATGGCCTCGTTGTCCAACCCGGACGCCTCGGGTCCAAAAAGGATTGCCACCGTTTCATCCCCGGCAATGCCCTCTCCGGCCTCGACAACTGCGTCGCCCACATTGAGCAGTGGCACATTGAGCGATCGATCCCTCGCCGTGGTGGCGAACACCCGGTGACAGTCATTCAGCGCCTCGTCGAGCGTCTCGAACACTTCGACTTCTTTCAAAACAATATCAGCATCAGCCGCCGTTGCCGTGGCGGCTTCATTAGGCCAGCCCTGCCGAGGATTCACCAGCCGCAGCCGCTGCAATCCACAGTTCAACATGGCACGGGCGCACATCCCGATGTTCTCACCGAGTTGAGGTTCCACCAGAATGATGACGGGCTGCGGATTGATTGCCATGAAGCTGTGTGCAAAGGTTGTCGTCGATGGATGTTCCCAAACAGATCACCTGCGTCGACTGCGGGCAACCGGCCTATCGCCTCACCTATCCTCCGGAAGAAGGATGGGAGATTGGTGACTATGTCGCCTATCGCTGCTCAGGATGCAACGATCGCTGGGATTTGATCGTAAACGACGAAGACGCCTCGGAACAAATTCCCACAGCGCCAACCATTGCTGATGAAGCCCGCTCTATCCTCGAGTCCCGTCTCGAGGAGATGCGGAAGAAAGATTCCGATTAACTCCCCCCCTACCCCATGCAACGCGACAAGCACGTCCTCCTCTTCGACAGCGATTGCCCCATGTGCACGTTCCAGAGCCGAACGCTGGGTTGGCTCGACTGGTTCAATCGTGTCGAAATGATTCCTCTCAAGGATCCCCGCACTCAGGAGATCGCTCCTGACATCACCCGCGAGGATCTACTCGAGGCGATTCACTGCATCACTCCGGAGGGTGAAATCCACCGCGGAGCCCGCGCGATTCGCTTCCTCGGGATGCGCATTCCCCTTCTCGTTCCGGTTGGCCTCTTCCTCTGGCTTCCGGGGGTCATCTGGATCGCGGAGAAAGTCTACGCTTTCGTTTCCCGTAACCGGCACTTCTTCAGCAAGATCTTCGGCTGCAAAGGCGCCTGTGCCATTATGCCGGAGAAAGGCGAAAATCAGGGCTCCTGAGGCTCGAAGGTATCTTCGATTTTCTCCTCTTCGACGATGGGAGCCGGCCCCTTGATGGTTTGAGGCTCCTCCTCTTCTGCTTCTATTGGCACTTCGACCTCCGCCGGTGAAGCCGCGGCCGCCGTACCCGGCGGCTTAATGTCGGCGCGAACCACAATCGCGGCGCGCCCGGGATTGTCCGGATCTTCCGCTCCGAGAAAATGTCGATTGAACTCATCACTGGCACCGGAAAATCCATACACCCGCCCGACCTCGCCGTTGGGCACTTCAATTACGGTGCGGTAATCGCGCATGTCGATTTCAAAAGGTTTGCGCGGCGACTGACCTCCCGGATCCGGATTCTCAATCGTAAAGCGCGGCATCATATCGAGATGCACTGAGCCAAGGCGGACGGTTGGCTTGATCACCACTGACGTGGAAATGCGAGTGGTCGATATGACCGGCACGAGGATGTCTCCCGAGTTGATAAACGGTCCGAAGAAACCGGGATTCGCCACCGGCCCCTGGATCGGCACTGTGTCGACCGTGCCTGCCGGCAGGATCGCCGAGCCGTAGTTGATGAAACCTTCGAACTCGGTGTGCTCGGTATTGATATCGAGGTTGATGGATCCATCGGGATTGATGCTGGTCACCGTTTCACTGGTCACCCCGATATTTCGCTTCATGAATTTTGTCGGCGTCGCGGGAATGACGGTGGATACCCCGTTCGGACCCACAATGATCGTGGGCGCTTGATATTCTATCGGGAAGGGCACCTCCTGCCCCACTACGATCGAGCTGCTGCGAGGAGGGAGGCCGGTAACAAATTCAAAATCCAGCGCCACATCCACCTGGGGGAAGTCCGCCTGCGCCAGGGCAGTCTCCGCAGAGAGGATGCCTTCGGGCGTATCAATGACCATGATACTGCCTTTGCCGGGTAGCATCACAAACTTGCCAACAGGAGACAGAGCTTCCTGAAGGACCGGCTTCACCAGGTCCATCTGCGCGAAGCCTACGTCGATTTCTTTTTTGATCGTGCTCTGAGCCAGCGCCGCACCTCCCCAGGAGGCACCGATCCAGACCGCGGTCGCGAGGAGGAGTTTGACCGGGTTCATCGACACAGTATGCCTTCTCAGGCCGGCGACCGGAAGCGGAAAATCCGCAGGAAGTTTTCGACGGGTACAAAAAAGAACCCGGAGCGTTCGCCCCGGGTTCTTCGAGAAATCTGTCGAATCAGCGTCAGGCCTCCATGGGGCCTTCAACACCTCCGGCGATCTGCTCGCGGGAAATTTCGACCGGCTTATAGCCACCTCTCATCTTGAAGAAGATAAGAAGAAGCAGGTAAATCACCGCCATGATTGCTGGAATCATGGAGTCCGCTTTCAGCGTGTTGCGGTCACCCTGAATGTCAGCAGCAAGAACTGTCTGCTGGTCAGCAGTCGGCTCCTCAGCTTCGCGGGCTTCGCCGAGCTTCGCTCCGTCGAGACCGTAGACTTCAGCAAACACAGTGAACTGTGAAGGCTCTGCTGCCTTGTATTCTTCGTAGAGAGCTTCGTTCTCCGCCTTGAGCGCTTCACCGGCAAAACGGTCCTTGGCGTAACCAAGACCTTCGGAACCAATGAGACCGGCACTCATCATGCCGATACCGCCCATGAGGGACATCGCAACCGCACCGGACTGAGGGTAACGGTCACCGACCACAGCCAGCATAGTGGGCCAGAAGAAGGTCTTACCGATGCCGTAGATGGTCAGAGCGAGGAACGCCATAGCGAAGCCGGTTGCTACTGAGGTCAGGTTCAGACCTACCGTAGCGAGAACCGCACAGACAAAGAGAATGCCGATCGGAGAAAGCTTGAGCTTACTCTCGATGAAGTGAGCAGAGAATCGCAGACCGAACATCACCAGGGATGTCCAGATGAAGAGAGCTTTACCCTGTCCCGGTGTCAGGATGTTACCGGTGATGTTCTGCATCCACTGGTCAGTTCCCAGCTCAACCGCACCAACGAGGGCGTGAGTGATGAAGAGAATGAACAGAAGGAAAGAACCGATGGAGAACTTGGTGAGGACTCCCACCGCTACGAGAAGAACGAATCCGATGCCGTAAGCGATCATGTCGCTGAGGCCGAGAGTTTTGACGCAGAAGAGAACGATGAGGTAACAAACCACCACGGCACCGAGAAGGCCGACGTCTTTGAACATCTCACCGAACTTAACGCCCTTGGCGCTCGCCTCGGACTTCGGAAACTTCTGTCCGAAGAACATGATACCGTAGATCACGGTCGGGATGAGGTAGAGAGACAGCTGAAGCTTCCAGCCGAGGCCCATGCCCTCGTCGAGGAACCAACCAACAGCAGCACCGAGAACCAATCCAGCCGGCCAGGAGGCATGAAGGATATTGAGGTAGTGTGTCCGGTTCTTCGGGAACAAGGTCGCCACGAGCGGGTTCGAAACCGCCTCCAGGACACCGTTAGCCAGTGCGAAGAGGAACATACCCCACTTGAGGAATTCATAGGCGGTTGCCTGCTCTTGATCCGGGCTCGCTCCGAATGTCACGAAGGCGGAGAGCACGTGGAAGGCGAACGCGGCGATCACCAGCTTGCCGTAGCCGATCTTGTCAGCCAGGAGACCACCGATGATGATACCGAAACAGAAGCCAGTGAATCCGGCGCCGCCGATCTCACCGAGCTGTGCACCCGTAAATCCAAATTCGGAACCCCAGTTGTCGAAGATACCTCCGCGAATCGCGAAGCCAACGCCGGCAGCGAGAATTGCCATGAAACCAGCCCACAGAAGCCGCTTCGCGTTGTCCGCGATACCGGCATCATGAGTGTCTGCAATGTCGTCAATTTTACTCATACAGTTAATGATGATGTTGGTTGAAACTCGCACCAGCACACAAGCGGCCCCGCGAATTCAATGCCCCTGTTTTCCTCGTCGAGCCGTCAGACCCTTGATTTTGCAAGAAAAACAGAGGGCGTTTCTTACCAAACAGGGCAACTTCCTCAAGAACAAATCGAGACAAAATTGCGCCGGTAATTCCGAGTGAAGTTCGACGGATCCTGCAGGGAAACCACCAAACTACCAAATAGTTAAGTTTCTCGAAATTATAAAAACTTGCACTTTTGAGACTAATGTATGATAATTTGACTAGTTGCTGCTATTCGCCAAAATGCGTGATCTCACTTCTTCCAATTTCATGGATCAGGGCGCCATCAATCCTTTTTCCGACGACCTTTTCGTCGATCATCCCGACAATTTGCCGGGAATTTCGCAAATCCATGCCCCGACCTTCAATCGCGTCGTGGACGCGATCGACAACCTCGTCAACCGCGCCGAGGAACAGACGCCCGCTGACCGGCTGGGCCGAACCATCCTCGTGACCGCTCCTGAGGCCGGCTACGGCAAGTCACACCTCGCAGCCCGACTCCGGGATCACCTCAAGGCTTCGGCCACTGCGGTTTCACTGCCACTCGATCCTTCCCGTCCCGTCGCCTGGCCGGTCGTGCTCGGGGCCATCATTCGACAGTTTTCCAACCAGCCTTCGACCCGCTTTGACGACACCTCTCTCTTCGCGGAAACCGGGCGTCACCTTCTGGCGCGGCTGGTCATTCATCACATTCATTCCGGAAACAGCCTCAACTGCCCTGAACCCGAGCAGAACCTGGAGCAGGAGTTTGCCCATCTTTTTCGAAGTGATTCTCCCTCCTCGATCCTTGGCTGGACCGACTCCCACTCCCGGGACCTGAGCCACAATGTTTCGGCAGAGTTCCTCGGCACCTTGGGACTTTCCCCCAGCGAGCTCGGTTTCTGGACTCGCCTCATCATCGATTTTAACTGGCGCGGTGATGCCGCTCTCGAGCCGCTTCGGGGCCTCACCAACGGAGAAGCCCGCGAGCGCCTGCTGCAGTGGCTGCGTCTCGCCTCATTTTACCGCCCGGTTCTCATCATCGCTGACGGCCTCGACGGCTTCTTTCAATCCGAAACCGCCGGCATGGAAATCGCAGGGATTATTACCGGGATTCGCGAAACGGTCCCCGGCTCCGTCGCACTGGTTTGTCTCAACCAGGATATCTGGGACTCTGTCTTTGAGCACCGCCTCCCTTCGGCCTGGCTCGATCGGCTCACCGGTGAGCCACAGCCATTACTCCCCATCTCAAGCGAAGCCGCCTCTGAACTGATCCACACGCGCCTGGAACGAACTTCATTGAGCCCGGCTGCAGCACAGGATTTCGTCGAAAAATTGAAGAACGATAATCGATGGGACGACAGCGAAACCACGCTCTCACCGCGTCTAGTTCTACGACAGGCCGGCCTGCTCTGGAATTCACCTGCCAATGAGTGCACCGAGCCGCAAGAAGTGACGCAACCTCTCACAGCTCCATTAGATACCGGGGAGGAACGCCCGGTCACTCCGCCCCCGGCCCTCGTCTGCGAGAGCCCGGAAGAAGAATCATTGGAGCCGGAACGCATTCCGGAACCCAACCTTCCCGCCCTCGGTCCAGTTCCTGTGATCGAACCGCGACCGATGTCGCCGCCGCAGGAAGTTGAGGAAAGCGAATTGCCGGCCAATCCTTTCTTTGCCCCGCCCCCTCCGAAAGATCCTGACGAACACCTCGCGGGAATCGATTCCATCATCAACGATATTCGCGATTCGGGGAAAACCGTGGTCAGTGAATCGGCGGAACGCACGGAACTCGATCTTCCCATTCAGGACGAACTTCCCGAACCAGCCGAATCATTCCAGGCCGGAGAGCTCAACATCACCCCAACCGAAAACGGTCAGCTTCTCCCGCCCCTCGACGAAAAGAACGAGAAGTCCAATGTCGTCGACTTTGCAGCCGCACTCAGGCAAAGCACAGGGAAGCCCTTCCCTGACACGCAGGCAACTTCAACAGATTCGGCACCGGTGAGTCGTGCCAAGGTGGAAACCCGGCTTAAAGAAAGAGAGCGCGAAATTCTCGATAACAAACCACTCGAACTGGACCTTCCCAAGGTCGAGAAACTCGTCCAAAAGATGGGTGCCAGCCACCTCGGCCTCAACCAGACCGAGGAACGTTTCCCCAGCAGCCGCACCGCCTGCCTCCGCTGGAATGTTCGCGGGCAATCAGTCCTGATTGGCTTCGAATCACCACGCAATGTCTACTTCTGGAACAACCTGCTCCAGCAGTCGCTTTCTTCCAACCGACAGGAAAAGATCACCTCGTTTTCGCACTCATCCGAATCGTTCGATCCGGGTCTGTTTGCCAGCTTCGGGTTCAGCCCGTCTGTCATTCGCGGACGAATCGATGCCATTGAAATGTCCGACCAGGAACTGGCCATGCTCTACGCTGCTGACGACGTCCTCAAGGAGTTCGAAGACGCCCCCAACGGCGACATGGCTGCCCAGTACATTGCGCTCAGCCTCGACCCGCTCTGGCGTCGAATCAGCAAACCGCTCTAAGCGACCGGGCTATTGCTTTTTTTTCGCCGCTTTGGCGAGAGCACTCTCGATCGCCTTGGCCTCGGCTTCCGCATCGAAGTCCGGATTCGCCTCGTCGGGAACGGGAGCGCCAATGGCCTCTCTCCAGTTTTCGAGATCCTTCTTCAGCTCCTCCACCTTCTCAGGATTGGATTGGCTGAGATCCGTGGTCTCGCCAATGTCATCGGTCAGGTTGTAAAGCTCGAGATCACCACTTTCGAAGAACTGCAACAGCTTCCAGTCACCACGCCGGACGACCGAACAGGGTCGCGAGCGAAAGAGCGGATCGCGCTGTTCGAAATGGCCGACCCCGTAGCTCTGCAGGTAAGCCGGGAAGTGCCAGTAGATCGAACGCTCCTTGCCTTCCTCCCCTTTCAAAAGGGGAACGAGGCTCTCACCGTCGAGAGGTTGCTCCGGAAGACCCACACCTAACATTTCGCAAAACGTGGGATAGAGATCGACGCCAATGATGGGCGTTTCATTAACCTGGCCACCCTCAACCACGCCCGGCCAGTTGACGAAAAACGGAACTCGAATGCCGCCCTCGTAATAGGTTCCTTTGTAGCCTTTCAAAGGCGCCATGTCTGTCGCCGGACCGTAGCCGCCATTGTCAGAGAAAAAGACGATGATGGTATCGTCACGGGTACCCGATTCCTCGAGCGCCTTGATGAGGCGTCCCACGCTCTGATCGACCGACTCGATCATCGTGGCCATGGCCACGTGATTGTGAATCTCGCCCGGTTCCTTTGCCTCGTACTTGGCCTTGTACTCCTTATTCGCATCCAGCGGCGTGTGAACCGCGAAATGAGTCAGGTAGAGAACCCAGGGGTTGTCCGCATTTTCCTTAATGAAATCGACCGCCCGCAGACTGATGGTCTTGGTCAGGTATTCATCATCCGGCACTTCATCGAGGCCGGGCGCCCGGGGATGGGGAGCGTAGTAGCCTTTCGGCGGGCTGCCGGAGTGAGTTCCTCCCACATTGATGTCAAAGCCGTAGGGAATCGGATCATCACTGAGATGCCACTTCCCCATCGTTGCCGTGTGATAACCGGCTGCCTGCAAAGTCTCTGCCCAGGTCGCTATGTCAGGATTGAGCGTACCCACGCCCGGGATGAAGTTGATACGACGATGTTTCGCGTTTCCGCGCGGGCCGGTGCCTACGTTGTAGACTTCATGGCGTGGTGTGTACTGGCCACTGAGAAGGCAAGCTCTCGCCGGTGCGCAATTCGCAGACGCCGAGTAGGCATTCGTGAAGATCATTCCATCTTCCGCGAGAGCATCGATGTTCGGTGTCTCGTAGAAATCCGATCCCATGTAGGAAGTATCCTTCCAGCCGTAATCGTCCATGAAGATGAACAGGAGATTCGGTCGTTCCGCTGCCTGGCTGGCGGAAAACAGCATGATCGTGAAAAGGGTAATCCAGAGACGCATGATTCCTTCAAACCGTTATTCGCTGAGAACCGCAAGAAGAAAAGACTGTCATACCCGACATACGTATTGCCAGCGCCACCCCCCTATCTGTTACGATCGCCCTCATGAAGCCCACCACGCTCATCGCTTCGCTCGCGCTCGGACTCTTCGTCGCCGGCGGCCCACCCGCGGCCACAGCAGCGCCCAGGATGAACCCGGATGCGAAGGCCCTCGCGAGGCAACTCGGCCCGGCTGCCCCGGCCAAAAAGTTCAATCCGGCCGACAAGGAGAAGCTCAAAAACCGCATGATCGCAGCGATCGAGCAGGTCAATGCCTCCTATCGCGGCAATGGCCCCAACCCGGAAAGCTTTCTCGATAAAGCTCTCGAATTCCGCCCCGACGTTGGCCCCTGGGAGAGACTCATGGTCTCGCGAGCCGTCATCAATGCCTGGCGAGAAGCCCACTCCATGGATCTATTCGACGAGGACGGCAAATTTGGAGATCGAATTTACAAGGGCCGCCACCAGGGAGGGCGTGTCCTTTTTGAACTCATCATCCCCGGTGAAGTCTACGCCCCGGGTTCCAATCAACTCGCGAACCTCCGCCTCGTTCCCGACTCTGAGAAAAGAACCGAAGTAGGCGAACTCGATCATCGTGAACTCGCCTTCCAGGAACAACTCACCAAGCTCGTCGATGAAAGAACCGACCGCATGATCGCCGCCAACCAGGCGAAGCAAAATCGCAAGGAAGACACCCGCCGAAGCGGCCCCGCGACCAACGCACTGGGTCAGGACAAGAAAGAGCAGGACAAGATCTGGGCGGAAGCCGTCGCTGCTGCGGGAGAAAACGCCACGAAGCAGCCTAACATTCGACTCATCGCCGCCAAGGAAGCAAGCCCGTCAAAAATGAACAAGAACCGGTGGCGGGTCGGAGCCCGCTTCACCAATGCTTCATCTAACCCGACCGAAATCAAGGCGGAGGTCTGGCTTCTCGGAATCACCGATCGCAAGCGCGACTACTACGTCATGGCAAAATCCGAACACACCCTGAAACTTCGTCAGGGTGAAATTCGGGAACTGGACTTCTTCACCCGCGACGCCGGATCCTACAAGGGCAAGGCCGACAATCATGACGGCGTCCCGAAGAAGGAACGCAAGAAAACCCGCGTTAACTATCATGGCTTCGCCATCCGCGTGTTTCACGACGGCGACGTGGTTGCTTCGACCGGCAGCAATGCCCGCCTCGCCAGCTGGGTCGATCCCCGCGGTGATGACTCAGAACTGACGCGACTGCCGAAGTTTTAGGGTATCAGAAGGGAGCTCGCCAAAAATGCTGCGATAGTCGCGGGCAAACTGGCCCATGTGCCAGATCCCCCACTTGTTGGCAATGTCAGACACTTTGCTTTTGTCAGGGTCCGAGTCTCTCAATTCTTTCCTCACCTCATTAAGCGAACGGAACTTCAACCATTGCTTGGGAGAGAGCCCGTATTCTTCCTGGAAAGCATACTGCAGGGTCCGGGCTTTCACTCCCGCCTCGCGACAAATGTCCTCCACCGTCAGCGGATGATTCTGGTGATCCCTGACTAGGTCCATTGCTTTCGACAGGCCTGAAGACCTCAAGACGGTGAGCTCTCGCTCGATTCGCAAAGGAACCGACTCAATCAAGGCCTCGACCAGTAGCTCCGCGAGATCCCCCTCAAGCAATCCCGAAAGGCCCGGCCCTGATGGGGGGTCGCTCTGCGATTGAAGAATCCCGGCACACGCCCGCTGCAGCAGCTGCACGCGCTGCTCGCTGAGCGATACCACTTCAATGCCGGAGTCCAGAAACGCCTCAATCGATTCGCAACCGAGCTCCTGCCCTTTCTTACGAAGTACCTCTTCGTGAATCGAGTAGGTGTAAATGTGAAAGCCTCCGCTCGATAAGGAACGAAGCTCAGGGTTCCTCGGAAAGACCAGCAACTCGGTCCTCCCCACTTCGAATCCCCGCCACTTGAAGGGAGTCGAATCGGCCGCCGAAATCACAAAGGTCCGCAACCCTGCCGGAGCGGAACCATACTGCTCAAGCCCCCGGGAGAATCTCGCTTCGCCCAACTGGGCTGATGCCCCGCCTTTCTGCAGCAATTCCGCAACGAACTTCCCCCGATCCAACTGATAAAAGTCGAGATCCCATGAGCGAGCCACTTCCGTGAAATGATCAAAATCGGAAAACCGGCCACCCACCACGAACTCTAACGCCTCCTTATCTTCCATGATTTTCACATTACATTGCGGGTTTTTGATGCCCTGCCAATTTTTGATATTCTATGGTTCGACCGTATGGGCTATAAGCTCGTTACCAAAGAAAAATCTCGCTGATACTTTCTATGAAAACCTCACTATCCTACCTCATTGCCGGCGCCGTTCTTGGCATTCATTTCACCACCCCTGATTCCGCTAAAGGACAAGAAATTGTCTTTGATGCGGAATTCCAAAAAATCCACGCCCAATACGCTGATGAGTGGGCCACTGAAGACCAGGGAATTGATGAGAAACTGGCGGCCCTCGAAGAGAAACACGGGAAGAAGCCAAACATTATCTACTTCCTGTGGGATGATGCCGCCTATGGCCGCGTCGGCCACCCCATGCTCAGTAAAGTCACTGGCATGGAAACACCGACCTTCGACCGCATCGCCCGCGAAGGGATGACCTTCACCCGGATGTACACGGAGCCGAGCTGCACCCAGACCCGTGTCGCCACCCTGACAGGTCGCCACCCGATCCGCAGTGGCGTCTACCAGGTCGTCTTTCCCGTTCATGCCATCGGCATGTCGCAGGATGAGGTGACCATTGCCGAAGTCCTCAAGGAGGAAGGCTACAACACCAGCTTTTTCGGAAAGTATCACGTTGGTGATATTGACGGCAGCTACCCTCACCAGAACGGTTTCGATGAGAGCCTCTTCACGATCTATAACCAGTTTGGCTCCCAGTTCTTCAACAAGGATGGCGAGGACATTCTTGCTACGATCGGCTTCACCGAGGATCAGCAGGATCGTTTCTACACGCTCGACAAGAAGTTTCGTAATTCCAGCACCATCCCCTGGGCAGCGGAAGGCAAGGCCGGCGAAATGGCCAAGCAATACAACAAGGACTACTCCTATGAAGAGCAACTGCGCTACGTCGAAGACGTCCACCAGCGCTCGATGAACTACATCAAGGACAATGCCAAGAAGGAAGACCCATTCTTCATGTGTTACTGGTTCCACGGTCCAAATGCCGCCGGCACACATCGACTGGGACGTCGGGGTGATTCCTCCATTTCCAACGCGGATGGTGACGGCTTTGAAGAAATGGATGAAAAGCTGAGTGAGATGCTTCAAATCCTGAAGGATGAAGGCATCGAAGAAAACACTCTCGTTCTCGTTCTGGCTGACAACGGCCCGATGCTGGAATTCACTCCTCACTTTTCACGATTTGGCATCTACCGCGGCGGCAAAGGCTCCTTCACCGAAGGAGGCGTGCGCGTTCCTGCATTCGCCTACTGGCCGGGCACCATTGAGGCAGGCTCAGTCGCTGGCGACATCATCCATGTCACGGATCTCTTCACGACACTGGCTCGTCTCGGTGGCGGCATGGATCACATTCCCACCGATCGTGTGATCGACGGAGTGGACCAGACCGCGCTCCTGGTGAATGGCGACGCTCGTGGACGTCGTGACTACGTTCACATCTACACCGGTCCGATTCTTGCAGCGACCGTAAAGCAACAATTCAAGCGCCACTGGATCGGTGAGCGCCCCGGCCTTGCCGGAAAGTCCTTCTTCGATCTCTACAAGGATCCACGAGAAGAAGATGGTTTGATGGCACAGTTCCTCTGGGCCTGGGAGCCATTCGATTCGATGAAGGCTCGACATGAAGCCCTCATGGAGAAATACCCCAACACTCCAACCCCGCGCGCCGAGCCCTTCGGCGGCATTGAGTTGTTGCCGCAGGAATAGCACCTCCGCCTGCTTCATAAATATCACTCAAGGCCACCGAACACTCCGGTGGCCTTGTTTTTTCTATCCATACAAATTGAGTTCACGAGCACCATGAACCGTCGCCAAGCCATCTCAGGACTCACACTCTCGGCCCTCTCACCCCTCGCCCTTCGAGCGCAGGATTCCGCACCTCTTGAACTCACCTTTGCCGGCTACCCGATGGCTCATATCCGCGCGCTGATTGAGGGCACGGTTGAAGTTGACGGCTGCCGCCTCACCTACGAAAAGGACGCCATCGGCGACATGAACACGCATGTGTTCAGCGGGCCGGGCACGCGGGCCTTCACTGAAATCGGGTTGTCACCCTTCATGCTGGCGTGGGCCAACGAAGCCTTTCGGGGCTACTCCCTGCTCCCGATTTTTCCGCTGCGGACTTTTCGCCACAAGAGCATTTTCATTCGCAACGATCGCGGCATCGAAACACCGGCCGACTTGAAGGGTAAACGAGTCGCCACCCCGGGCTACTCTTCCACCTCGCTCACCTGGATCCGCGGCATCATGCAGCACGAGTATGGCGTCAGTCCTGAGGATGTCGAATGGGTCGTTTCAGCCAAGGACTCTTCGGCCGCGCTTTCCGGCGGACCCTCCGCGCAGGAAAACGTTCTCCCGGAAGGTCTCAACATCACGACCGGTCCGGAAGGCAAAGACGAATCCGACATGCTGGCCGATGGAGATGTCGATGCGCTCTACCACGCCGCTGAACCGCGCGCCTACGTCGAAGGGCATCCAAAGGTGGCACGCCTCTTTTCCAACTACCGGGAAGTCGAGCAGGCCTACTTCAAAGAAACCGGCATCTACCCCATCATGCACGCCGTGGCGATGAGGGACGACCTGATCAAGTCTCACCCCGAGCTGCCTGTCGCCATTTGCGAAGCCTACTCCAAGGCCAAGTTCGCCGAATACGAACGCCTGCGCAAAATGAGCTGGGCGCTCGACACACTTCCCTGGATCGGAAACGAGCTTGAGGAAACTATTCAGTTAATGGGACAGAATTTCGCGCCCTACGGAGTCGAACCGAACCGCAAAACCATCGAAAGCCTCTTCCAGTTTTCGCACGAGCAGGGATTGGCGGATCGGCAACTGACCGTGGAGGAAGTCTTTGCAGAGTCGACTCTCGATTGGACGGAGGCGACAGGATGAAGCCTGCCGAATTTTGATGTCATTGAGTCAACAGATGGTTCAAGGTTCCGAACATCATCTCGAAATTGTTCATGCTTCACCGAACCTCACACCTCTTCCTTTGTGGTCTTGTGACAATCGCCACCCTCCTGGCGTGGCAGACTTCGGGTGCCGAGGAGGAAACTGTTCCGGACGCCATTGATACCTCCGGCAGCGATGTTTCCAACCTGTCGCTGGAAGAGATCGATCAACAGCTCAACAACCCACTCACCAGTCTCTGGTCGCTGACGCTACAGGAAAACTTCGCCACAAAGAACGGCAACTCCGCGAACCAATCCACCAGCTCGAATTCTTTTTTCTTTCAACCCGCGATGCCCATCCCGGTTGGCGATGACAAGGTTTTCACGTTGCGACCTGTCTTCCCCATCGTGACCTCTCCGGTCCCGGATCCGACTGGCTCGGGTAATTTCATCGATCACGAAACCGGCTTCGGTGATCTCCAACTCGCTACCCTGATGGGACCCGACCGCGCTGAAGGCTGGGTTTGGGGAGTTGGTCCGACATTCAAATTTCCGACCGCTGCTGATGATCTTCTCGGTGCCGGAAAATGGCAGGCAGGCCCCTCCGCGATGCTGATCAATCTCGGCGATAAGTGGACTTCCGGGGTTTTCGTCCAACACTGGTGGTCCTTCGCCGGGGATGATTCCCGCTCCGCCGTCAACCAGACGGACTTTCAATACATCATGCGGCGCAAGCTTCCCGGTGCCAAATCGATCGGGATGGGCCCGACCATCACGTTCGACTGGACGGCTCCCGAGGGCGAGCAAGTCACCCTCCCGATCGGACTGGGCATCACGAAAACCATCAAGGTCGGCAAGACCCCGATGAAGGTTCGCTTCGAGCCCCAGTATTCGGTTATCAAGCCGGACAGCTTCGGCACGACCTGGAATTTTCGCTTTCAGCTCTCCCCCGTGATCCCCTCTCCTTTCGCGCGTTAGAGATCCCTTCGATCGCCCCGGCCATTCTCGGGTTGAATTTATTTCAGTTTTCCTAAATACTGGAATACCCCTCAACTCACTACTTCATGGCTGCCGAATATACCGAAGAGCACATTCGCTCGCTGGAACCGCGTGAACACATCCGTCTCCGACCGGGGATGTACATCGGAAAACTCGGTGACGGAAGCGCCCAGGACGACGGAATCTATATCCTGCTCAAAGAGGTCATCGATAACTGCATCGATGAATTCGTGATGGGTAACGGTAAGCAGATCGACATCGAGATCGATGACCGTTTCGTCCGGGTGCGGGACTATGGCCGCGGCATTCCGCTCGGTAAGCTCAAGGACTGTGCCTCCATCATCAACACCGGCGCCAAGTACGACAGCGAGGCTTTCAAGAAATCCGTCGGCCTCAACGGTGTCGGTATCAAGGCGGTGAACTTTCTCTCTGACTTCTTCGAGATCGCCGCTTTCCGTGACAAGCAGACCAAGGGCATCTCATTCGGCAAAGGCCACATCGCCGATGAGATGAAGCGGGCCGCCAAGACGACGGAACCAAACGGCACCATGGTTTCCTTTGAGCCCGACGAAGAGATCTTCGGCACCTTCGCGTGGAACCTCGAATACGTCGAGACCATGCTGCGCAACTACGCCTACCTTAACACCGGGCTGACGCTGACGCTCAACGGCAAGAAGTTCAAATCGAAGAACGGGCTGCTCGACCTGCTCAACGAAAACCTCGATGGCGGGGAGAAACCAATTTACCCTATCATTCATCTATCAGGGAAAGACATTGAAGTTGCCTTTACTCACACCGAACAGAGTGGCGAAGAATACTACAGCTTCGTCAACGGCCAGCACACCACGATGGGCGGCACTCACCTCGCCGCTTTTCGGGAGGCCATTGTCACTACCGTACGAACTCACCTGAAGAAGCAGTACGATGCCACTGACATCCGGGGCGGCATCGTCGCTGCTGTCGCCGTGAAGGTGGAAGATCCCGTCTTCGAGTCGCAAACCAAGACCAAGCTGGGCTCCACTCACATGGCGCCGGACGGCGAAACGATCCGTACCTTTGTCGGCAACTTCATTGGCCTGCAACTCGACAACCACCTCCACCGCAACAAGGACACCACTGCTGCCCTGACCGACAAGATCCAGCGCTCCGAGCACGAACGCAAGGAGATGAAAGGCATCAAGAAACTCGCCCGCGAGCGAGCCAAGGTGTCCAAAGTCCACAACAAGAAGCTGCGCGACTGCCGTGCCCACTTGAACTCGAAGCACAAGCTCGCCGACGAATCGACGCTCTTTATTACCGAGGGTGACTCAGCCAGTGGCTCCATCACCAAGGCGCGCAACGTTGACACCCAGGCCGTTTTCTCACTGCGAGGCAAGCCGCTCAACTCTTTCGGTATGACCCGCAAGGTCGTCTACCAGAACGAAGAGTTTAATCTGCTCCAGGCCGCGCTTGGTATTGAAGACGACATTGAGAATCTTCGTTACAACAAGGTCGTACTGGCGACCGATGCCGACGTCGACGGCATGCACATTCGCCTGCTCGCCCTGACCTTCTTCCTCCAGTTTTTCCCCGACCTGATTCGTGAGGGCCATCTCTACATTCTCGAGACACCACTTTTCCGGGTGCGAAACAAGCAGGAGACTCGCTACTGCTACACCGAAGAGGAACGACTCGCAGCACTCGAGGAAGTTAAGAATCCCGAGATCACCCGCTTCAAGGGCTTGGGAGAGATCTCGCCTGATGAGTTCAAGTTCTTCATCGCAGAGAACATCCGACTGTCCCCAGTCGAAATGCCACCCAAGCCAAAAGCGATCCAGGATCTACTGACATTCTACATGGGAAAAAACACGCCACAGAGGCAGGAGTTTATTATTCGGAATTTGAAGGTGGAGACAGATCTCATTGAGGAGGGAGATGCTGCTTAAACTCTCTTTTTCCTTTTCCTAATCTTTTTCTTTTTCTGCTTCGCGAATGGATCCTCTCTTCGACCACGAAAAACTCGAGGTCTACCAACGTGCCATTCACTTCGCTGCCTGGAGCGTCGAAGTCCTCGATAAGCTCCCGAAGACATCTTCCGCCCACGACCAACTCGACCGGGCCTCCACGTCAATTCCACTCAACATCGCAGAAGGAAACGGAAAATGGTCTAAGAAGGATCGCTGCCGCTTTTTTGATATTGCCAAAGGAAGCGCTTTGGAATGCGCCGCAGTTCTCGATACCTGTGTTGCCAAGAAACTGATTGGTGAAAACGAGGCACTCTCAGGAAAAAGAACGCTACTCGAAATCGTCCGCATGTTGATCGGACTCATTCAAGCCAATGACCCGGATAGGCAATTGGAGAAAAGTTCGTTGAGAGTCGGTGAGGAAAAGAGTGCCTATGCTGCGGCCGGAGAAAAAGAAAAGGAGTAAGAAAAAGAAAAGGACTTCCCATGCCTGAAGACACACCCCAACCTCAGCAGCCGCTCAAGGGCATGTATGCTGACTGGTTTCTCGACTACGCCAGCTACGTCATTCTAGAACGTGCTGTTCCGCACATCGATGACGGGCTCAAACCGGTTCAGCGACGCATCCTTCATTCGCTCAAGGAAAAAGACGACGGTCGCTTCAACAAGGTCGCTAATATCATCGGCCATACCATGCAATACCACCCGCATGGTGACCAGTCTATCGGCGATGCCCTCGTCAACATGGGCCAGAAGGAACTGGTCGTGGATACCCAGGGAAACTGGGGCAACATCCTTACTGGCGACTCCGCCGCCGCTCCGCGATACATCGAGACCCGACTCTCCAAGTTCGCCAACGAAGTTTTCTTCAATCACAAGACCACGACCTGGGCGGCGAGCTATGACGGACGCAACAAAGAACCCGTCACCCTCCCTTCCAAGTTTCCCCTCGTTCTCGCTCACGGTGCCGAAGGCATTGCAGTCGGCTTGGCCTGCAAGATCCTGCCGCACAATTTCAACGAACTCATCGACGCCTGCATCTCGGCGCTGAAGAAGGAAGACTTTGAGATCTTTCCCGACTTTCTCCAGGGAGGTATTGCCGATGTCTCGGAATACAACGACGGCCTCCGTGGCGGGAAAGTTCGGGTGCGTGCCCGGATCGAGCGCGTCAAAGCCCGCCAACTGGTGATTCGCGAAGTCCCTTTCGGCACCACGGCGTCGAGCCTGTGTGATTCCATCCTCAAAGCCAACGAACAGGGCAAAGTCCGCATTTCCCGCCTCGAGGATTGCACCGCGGAGAACGTTGAGATCCACGTCTATCTTCCCGCCGGCGTCGATACCGATCAAACCCTGCAAGCGCTCTACGCTTTCACCGACTGTGAAGTCAGCATATCACCCAACTCCTGCGTCATTCAGGACAACAAGCCGAAGTTCCTCGGCGTCACGGAAATCCTCAAGCACAGCGCCAAGCAGACCCGCGCCCTGCTCAAGCAGGAACTCGAGATCAAGCTCGGTGAATTGGAGGAACGCTGGCACTTCTCCAGCCTCGAAAAAATCTTCATTGAGAATCGCATCTACCGCCGCATCGAGGAATGCGAAACCTGGGAAGCGGTCATCGACGAAATCTGGAAAGGCTTGAAGCCGTTCCTCAAGCTGCTCAAGCGCGAGGTCACCGAGGAAGACATCGTTCGCCTCACCGAGATCAAGATTAAGCGCATCTCGAAATATGACGCCTTCAAGGCCGACGAACTCATCAAGGGCCTCGAAGATCAGATCGCCGAGGTGAAGAAACACCTTCGTCGCCTCACTCAGTACGCCATCAAATGGTACCAGAACATCAAAGAGAAATACGGCAAAGATCGCGGCCGCCGAACTGAGCTCGCCCGCTTTGACCGCGTTGCCGCGAAGCAGGTCGTCGTTGCCAACGACACGCTCTACGTGAATCGTAAAGAAGGCTTCGCCGGTTACTCCATGAAGCGCGACGAGTCCGTTGAGAAATGCTCGCGCCTCGACGACATCATCGCTTTCTCCCGCGACGGCACCATGCGCGTCGTCAAGATCGCCGACAAGGTCTTCATCGGAAAAGACAACCTCATTGTTCACGTCTTCAAGAAAGACGAGCCAAAGTACTACAACATGATCTACCGCGATGGTCGCGGTGGTCGAGCCATGGTGAAACGTTTCCAGGTCACCGGCGTGACCCGGGAAAAACTCTACGACCTCACCGGAGGAAAACCCGGCACGCGAGTTCTCTGGCTCAGCGAACATGACACCGAGGAAGAAGCCGACGTCGTTGTCCGCGTCCACCTCAAGTCCGACCTGCGTCTTCGCAATTTTCAGATCGACTTCCGCTTTGGCGAGCTCGCCATCAAGGGACGCGGTGCCAAGGGCAACATCCTGACAAGACACCCTGTTGATCGCGTTTCCCGCATTCCCAAAGCAGAGCAGGAAGAGATCACCGGAAAGACCCAGGAAGAACCTGCGCCCGAACCGGAACCTGAAGCAAAACCTGCCGCCACGAAGAAGGCTGCCGTAAAAAAAAAGACCGTAGCTAAAAAGGCAGCCCAGAAAAAGAAACCTGCCGCACGGAAAGCACCGGCAAAAAAAGCCACCAGGAAGAAAACGGCTTCGAAAAAGGCCGCCACCAGGAAGGCAGCGAAGAAAGCTCCCTCCAAAAAAGCGACCAAGAAGAAGGCAGCTCCGAAAAAGAAAGTAGCGAAAAAGAAGGCGCCGACAAAGAAAGCCAGGCGAAAACGTTCTCGCCGCTGACCATTCCACCGCCCTCCATCCATGGCTGATTCCAAGACCGTTCTCATCACCGGCGCGTCCCGGGGACTGGGGCGAGCACTCGTTGAAGGCTTCGCGGCTCGTGGCCATCGCATTGCCGGTTGTGCCCGCAGCGAGGCCTCGATGACTGAATTGCAGGAGCAACTCGGCGAACCGCATCATTTCTCGGCAGTCGATGTCAGCGATGACAGTGCGGTCGCCAGCTATGCCGAGGAGATGCTGTCAGAAGTTGGTACTCCCAACCTGCTCATCAACGGAGCCGCGATCATCAACCGCAATGCTCCGCTCTGGGAAATTTCCGCGGCGGAAATCGATGACATGCTCTCCATCAACATTGCCGGAACGGTGAATGTTATTCGCCACTTCACTCCTGCCATGATTGAGAACGGAAGCGGTGTCATCGTGAACTTCTCCAGCGGCTGGGGCCGCTCCACGTCTCCCGATGTCGCGCCCTACTGCGCCACCAAATGGGCCATCGAAGGGCTCAACCAAGCCCTCGCCCAGGAACTGCCGGCTGGCCTTGCCGCCATCGCCTTCAACCCGGGGGTCATTGACACTGACATGCTGCGCAGTTGCTACGGCAGCGCAGCCGGAAGCTACGCCACTCCTGAAGTCTGGGCAGAAGCCGCGGTGCCGTTTCTCGAAGCGCTGGGGCCATCAGATAATGGCGGCGCGCTGACGTGTCCGGGGCACTAGATCAACCCGCCGCCGAATTGATCTTGGGGTTCTTCCCCCAGAAGAGCACGACGCACCCGTGCACCTCGACATTGAACGTCTTAAAGCACGAGGAAAGGGCCTCCATCATCGAGCCAAGCGAATCCTCCCGGTTCGAAAAGATGCCTCGCTTGTTGTAGATCGACATCGCCATGCGAGCCGGCCGGTTTCGCTCCACCTCTGTCCCCAGGATCGACGATCCAAAAATCACCCCGCCTTCAGCGAGATGGGGAATCAGGTTGTTGAACACTACCTCCGCTTTTTCCTCGAGCACGCCCGGCAGGCAGTGGAGCACGTAGTTCAATGCGATGGAATCGTACTTCACATCGTAAAGCTCAAAGGATTCAAAGAGATTCTCTTCGTAGATCTCAGGCCGGTAATGCTCCAGTCGCTTGGCACTGTACTCGAGGCAGGCCCCGTTCACATCGAGGATGGCCGCTTTGGGCTCCCCTTCCGGAAGACACTTCTCAAGAAAGTAGCCAGTACCGATCCCGGCATCGAGATGGTTATCGGAAATGTGCTGACGATAGTGCGACTCCAGGTAGTCCGTCGGACAATTCCACATGACCCGGTTTGAGAAATTCAAAACCCACCAGTCATAAAAGGCCAAACTACGTTTCGTGTAGACCTTGTAGCCTTTTTCCACGTCAGATGGTTTAGCGATCATAGAATTACGCTATTCAATAGGGTATAGTGACAGAGTCAACCCTGTTCAATGATACGGAAGCGTCTCACGATTGAACTTCAATTGGCCAGCCTGGTCACAGATCAGTAGGAAATGGACTCACTCGAACAACGAATGAAGCGAAGGCAGATCCGCGAAGAGGATCTGCAGGAACGCTTTGTGCTCGGTTCAGGGAGTGGCGGCCAGAAGATCAACAAGACGTCGTCACGGGTTTACCTCAAGCATCTGCCCTCCGGAGTCGAGGTGAGCTGCCAGGAGTCCCGTTCCCGCGAGAAGAACCGGGAAACCGCCCGTCATCGGCTCTGCGACGTCTTCGAACGCCGCTCGGTTGAAGCCCGGCAGGAGTCGCGACGCCAGCGCGCTCTGCGGCGCTACCGCAAACGCAAGCCTTCTGCCGCCTCCAAGGCTGAGACGCGCCGCAACAAGCAGCACCGCTCCGACAAGAAGCAGATGCGACGCCGCATTTCAGACTAGTTCTGAGCCGGTTTCCGCCGAATCAACTGTCGAAACGGCGACAAAAATAGGCTTGGCGAACGCTTCGATGAGCCGATAGTGACCCGCACCTGCTTACAGACACCTCCTTATGGCTTCCCTCAAGAACCGCCCTGCTACTGTCTCGATTTCCAACCTTTCTCCTGTTGTCGAAGACGGGCGCTATCCGACCAAGCGCGTCGTCGACGAGGCTCTCCATGTCTCCGCCGACATTTTCAAGGACGGACACGACGTGCTCTGCGCCAACCTGCTCTGGAGAAAGGCCGGCAAGAAGAAGTGGAACGAGGTGCCGATGACCCAGAACGAAAACGACCACTGGGGCGCCTCCCTGAGTTTCGACAAAACGGGTCCCTATGAAATCAAGGTGACCGCCTGGGGTGACGATTTCCTGAGCTGGATTCACGACTTTGAACGCCGCCTCACGGGAGACCAGGAAGACTTTTCCACCGAGATCGAAGAGGGCCGGGTCATTCTCGGCGGTGCTGCGATTCGCGCAGCGACCGGCAAATCCGTTGACGACGCTGAAGCGATCGAGGAACTCACGACCCGGCTCATGAAAGCTGAACCGGCCAACGTGCCCGCTCTGCTCGATTCTCCGGAAGTGCTCGAGATGCTGGCCCGCTGGCCCAATCTCGAATTTGCCACCACTTCGGAAGACACCCTCAATGTCATCGTCGAAACCAAGCTTTCATCGTTCTCTGCCTGGTACGAATTCTTTCCCCGCTCCGCCGAAGGCATCGAGGGCAAGCATTCCACTTTCCGGGACTGTCTGCCTCGAATCGAAGACGCCAAGGCGATGGGCTTCGATGTGATTTACTTTCCCCCGATTCACCCCATCGGCGTGAGCCACCGCAAGGGTAAGAACAACTCCGTCACCTGCGAACCCGGTGACGTGGGCTCTCCCTGGGCGATCGGCGCCAAGGAAGGTGGACACCGTTCCGTCGAACCTCAGCTCGGCACCCTCGACGATTTCACCTGGCTGCTGAAGAAGGCCCGCAAGATCGGCATGGAGATCGCCCTCGACTTCGCGATCAACTGCTCCCCCGATCATCCCTACGTCGCCGAGCATCCCGAGTGGTTTTACCGCCGCCCTGACGGTTCCATCAAGTACGCCGAGAACCCTCCCAAGAAGTATCAGGACATCTACCCGCTCAACTTCCACTGCGATGACTGGAAAGACCTCTGGAAAGAACTCCGTGACGTGGTGCGCTTCTGGGTCAAACAGGGCGTTCGCATCTTCCGTGTCGACAACCCGCACACCAAGCCGGTCACTTTCTGGGAATGGCTCATTTCCGAAATTCACGAAACTGATCCGGACGTCATCTTCCTGAGCGAAGCGTTCACCAAGCCGAAGATGATGCAGGCGCTGGCCAAGGTCGGCTTCACCCAGAGCTACACCTACTTCACCTGGCGCGAAACGCGCGAGGAGCTGATGGAATACGTCACCGAGCTGACCAAGGGGCACATGCGGGAATATTACCGCGCCAATTTCTGGCCCAACACGCCGGACATCCTCCCCTACCATCTGCAAAACGCCGGTCCCGCCGCTTTCAAGATCCGGGCCGCACTCGCCTCCCTGCTTTCTTCCTGTTGGGGAATGTATTCCGGCTACGAGCTTTGTGAAAACGCCCCCCTTCCCGGACGCGAGGAATACCTCGACTCAGAGAAATATCAGCTCAAAACCCGCGACTGGGACGGTCCCGGCAACATCAAGGCCTTCATTTCCCGCCTCAACGAGGCCCGTCGTGAAATCCCGGCACTGCAGAGCTACGCGAATATTGACTTCATTCCGGCCGACAATGAGCAGATTATCGCCTTCCACAAGTGGTCAGACGACGGCTCCAGCCGCGTCATTGTGGTGATCAATCTGGACCCTCATAATCGCCAGGAATCCAGTATCCACCTGCCTTTGGAGCAATTGGACCTCAATTACGACACCGACTTCGCGGTAGAAGATGTGATCTATGAGGAGGTCTACACATGGCGTGATTCCACCAATTTCGTGGCCCTTGACCCGCGCACGAAGCCAGTCCACGTATTGAAGGTCAGGAAATCGTAATTCCCAGCCCCGATATCCTGTAATCCACAGGAACCCGTTCTCCCCATCTATGCGTCAGCGCTTTATCACGTTTGCCGTTTTCGGTCTTATCCTCGTCATCATCGGCGAGTGGAATCTCAAGACACGAAAAATCGCCCCTCTTGCTTCCCTGGACAAGACCTGGCTGGAATTCTGCATCGGCAATGCCGGAGACAGTATCGCCAATCCCGCGGTCACGGTCATTCGCATCACCGACGACTACGAACCTCTCAGTATCGGGGAAGACCAGCCAGCCGCAGCCGACGGCAAGCTTTCACGCCTCGACTTCGCCACCATCCTCGGCTTTGTCGGCAAGCTGAATCCCAAGTCAGTCGCGTTTCTCCCCACGCCGGCCTTTGACGAGAGCCTCGTTCTCAACCAGACCGATATCGTCCCGCTCAAGGATGCAGCGATGCAACTCCCCCGCTTTCTCGGTGCTGCCAACGTGACGGATGAATCGACCAACAAGGCCCAGCAGAAGCCATTGAACTTTCAACCCATCAAGGTTGAGGGAGACCCGGCGAACCTGCTCGCCTTCACCCGCACCCTTCGTTTTCCCGATCCGCAAATCCTCGCCAACGCCGACCCGGCTTTCAAAACCATTGAGTCAGCCACCGGCCTGACCAGCGAGAGCGAAATCCGCGTACCTCTCGTCGCCAGCCACAATGGACAGGTGGTCCCTTCTATCACTCTCGCAGCGATTGCCAATCACGCCGGGATCGCTCTTGATCAAGTGACACTCGATCTCTCGGGAGCTTCCCCCGTGATCCAACTGGGTGAGCTGCAGACCATTCCGGTCGAAGCAGACGGCACCTTCATTCTGCCTCCCGCCTCCGGTCTTGGACGCGAACTGACCGGCCTCCAGAAAAACGAGGCGGGCGAGATGGAGGAAGTCTACCACCTCACCAGCCTTACCGTCGACGAACTGGCCTACACCGGTGAGGCCGACGACGAAGTGGCCAAGCGCATCCTCGCTGACTTTCAGGGCAAATTTGAATCCGTCAGCAACAACCTGGTCGTCATCGGATTTGATCGAAACAACGATCGCCGATTCACCACCGCTTACGGCGAAGTGCTTTCCGAAACGATGCTGCTGGCGCGCACCATGGCAACGATCCAGAGCGGCCGCTTCATCGATCAATGGTCCATGGTCGGCCGAATCTTCGGAGTCCTCGTCATTGCCGCGATCGCATTTTTCCTCTTCCGCTTCTCCAAGCGAAAGTTCCTTCCTCTATGCTTTGTCGCAGCACTGATCTACTTCGCGATGAACGTGATCATTTTCCGGAGCAGCCTGAGCTGGACCTCGCCCTTTTCGGCTTTCGCCCTCTTCGGCCTGATGTTCCTGGTCGGACTGGTGCTCTCGGGTGAGAACAAGCCCGCCTCCACATCCATTGAGGCCTAGTATTCCTCGTCGATCAGGAAGTCCTCATCCTCTTCACCGAACGGCTCCTCGTTCGCAAGATCGAGGACTGCCTGCACCAGGGCGGGCACGTTGTGAGGATTCGCTTCGGCGTCCACTTCGTAGCCATTCTCTACGAGCGTACTCGAAGTGACCGGCCCGATGCTCGCAATCATGGTCTCGTCGGGAATCGACAAGCCAAGATCGAAGAAGCCTTCGACCGTCGATGAGCTGGTGAAGGTGATGATATCGGCACCATCGTCCTTAAACTTCTGTACCGCTCCGGTCGGGTCGGCCGTCTCGGACTCCGTCTGGTAGGCAATCGCCTCGTCGAGAATCACACCGGCCTCATTCAAGCCCTTGGAAAGCACATCCCGGGCACCCTTAGCGCGCACCCAGAGCATGGTCGTGTTTTCAATGGATCCCACCTCTTCCTGAAAAGCTTTCAACAGCCCCTCGGCAACATGCTCTTTAGGCATCAAGTCGGTGGCCATGCGGTATTCTTTCAATTTCTCCGCAGTGCCCGGCCCAACCGCGGCAATGCGGCAACCTCCGATCGCGCGGGCGTCGTCACGAATCAGGTCGAACGCGCGGAAGAAATATTCCACCGCGTTTGGACTCGTGAAAATAATCCAGTCGTAGGTGTGGCACTCGGCCACACAATGAGCAAACTCGCGAGCATCATCTCCTTCGGACTGGCTGATGCGTATCGTCGGCATCTCGAGCACATCAGCCCCCATGGCGCGCAGGTCGTCCTTCAACTTGCTGGCCTGCTTGCGGGTCCGGGTCACCACGACGCGCTTGCCGAGCAAAGGCCGCTTCTCAAACCAGTTGAGCTTCTCCCGGCAATTCACCACTCCGCCAATGATGCAAACGGCAGGGGCTTTGAATTCCGCCTCCCGCACGATGTCGGCAATCGTCGCTACTGTTCCGGTCACGGTTTGATGCTGCCCCGTCGTCGCCTGACGGACGAGGGCAACCGGGGTTTCAGGATCGCCCCCCTCTTCGATGATCGTCTCCATGATGTAGGGCAACCGCGCCACCCCCATCAGCATGATCTTGGTGCCGGGCGCCCTGACAATCTGGCGATAGTCGATCGAGGAATTCTCTTTATCCGGTGACTCGTGTCCGGTGAAAATGCTGACCTGCGAGCAGTACTTGCGATGCGTCAGCGGAATGCCCGCGTAGGCAGGTCCGGCAATCGCCGAACTGATGCCCGGCACAAATTCAAACTCGAGGCCCGCGTCGTGCAACACGGCCCCTTCTTCGCCGCCTCGTCCAAAAATCAGGGGGTCTCCCCCCTTGAGTCGGGTGACCACTTTCCCTTCGCCGGTTTTGTCAACCAGCAACTCGTTGATCTCGGCCTGGCGCATGGCATGACACTTGGCCGTCTTGCCGGCAAAGATCAGCTCCGCATCGGGCTTGGCCCAGGAGAGGAACTCATCGTTGGCGAGATTGTCGTAAACAATCACGTCGGCTTCCTCAATGCACTCCTTGCCACGCAGGGTGATCAAACCAGGATCGCCGGGGCCCGCCCCGACGAGATAACAAATACCTTTCTCTTCGCTCATCAATTCTTAGCCTCGTTCCTCCATCAAGCGATCCGCGAGAGCGGCCGGCTCCGAAGCGGAACCTTTCGTTTCAGCAATGAAGGGTTCCTTGTCCGGGTGATCTTCGTCGAAAACCCGGACAGACATCGCGAGGGTCGAGCCCCCGTCTTCGAACCAGGTATAGGCCCCCACCGGTGTTTGGCACCCGGCCTGGAGCAGATGCAGGAAAGCGCGTTCTGCCGTGATCCGCTGGAAGGTCGGCTCGTCGTTAATCGTCGCAAGAGCTTCGCGGGCTGCCACATTGTCGCTTCGAATTTCCATGGCCACAGCACCCTGTCCGGCCGCAGGGAGAAACTCATCCTCCGCCAATTCAGAAGCGAACACTTCCGTTCCCTCAAAATCAAAACTCGCTTCACCGGGCGTATAGATGCCGAGGCGTTCGATCCCGGCACGAGCCAGGAGAATACCGTCCCACTCACCATTCTCGATCAGCTTGCGAATCCGGGTCGGAACGTTACCGCGAATGTCGACTACGTTCACTCCGGGGCAGAGCCACTTGAGCTGCTGCGCTCGTCGAACTGAGCTGGTGGCGATGGTTTTGCCATCCAACAGGGTCAGGTCTCCAAGGATACCCTGTTCGGTTGTCAGGAGCACATCGGCAATCTCGGCACGCGGCAAGGTCGCGCAAATCTCGAACCCTTCACCGAGCTCAGTCGGGACATCCTTGAGGCTGTGCACAGCGAAGTCGATCTCACCGCGGATGAGTGCCTCTTCAAGCTCCTTGGTGAAGATTCCCTTGTCGAGAATGGGATTGTCGCCCTGGCTGAACTCACTGAGCTTCAGATCCGGGCGCTTGTCGCCAATGGTTTTCACCACCTCGATTTGAACTTCAATTCCCTGCGCTTTCAATGCGGCCTCAGTCATGCGGGCCTGGGTCAAAGCGAGGTCACTGCCCCGGGTTCCTAGAATCAGCGGTTTGCTCATTGGATTCGTTAAGATGATTGGCTGTCCGTTCCCGCCCCTCGCTCGGGGTGATCAACGGGAACAGAAGCAAGGGCCTCAATACCCTTTTCGTTCAAGAATTCCTGGATGACGCCGCGGCAGATTTCGATCTGCTTCTGGCGCTGCGCCACACCGGCATCGGCGATGCGCTGGAGTTGATCAATGTTGTAAAGATAGACGTTGTCGAGGTCGTTCACGTTGTTGTCGATATCTCGTGGCACCGCGATGTCGATGAGGAACAGCGAGTGCCCGCGCCGGCGTTTCAGAGCCTTGGCCACGTCGACTTTTTTCACAATCGAGCCGGGAGCGCCCGTCGACGAAATCACGATATCGACCTGGTCGAGCATGTCAGTCCACGCTTCAAACGGAACCGCTTTTCCTTCAAGCTCGTCAGCCAGCGCCTCGGCCTTGTCGAAACTACGATTCGAAACCGCGATGCTCTTGGCTCCGCGGGACTTGAGACTCTGTGCCGTGACCCGCCCCATTTCTCCGGCGCCTAAAACGAGGACGCGGCAGCCGTCCAGTTGACCAAAGATCTTTTCAGCGAGATCCACCGCGGCAGATCCGATTGAAGTCGACCCCTGCTGGATACGAGTGCTGGACCGAACCCTCTTACCCACGGAGAACGACTGTTGGAAGAGCTTGTTCATCCTGCGAGAGGTCGCCCCACTCGTCTGGGCGGTGGAGTAAGCCTTCTTAATCTGGCCAAAGATCTCGGTTTCGCCCAGGACCATGGAGTCGAGACCACTCGCCACTTCAAAAAGATGATGCGCGGCCGCCTCCTCTTCATGACGATAAAACTCAACGTCGCCATCATTCACCTCGAAGTGGCTGATGAGATACTCAACGAGGCGATCCAACGCTTCGCCCGGTTGATCTGCGGCTCCATAGATCTCAACGCGGTTGCAGGTCGAAAGCACCACCGCTTCTTCGACCGCCTCGAGATCACGGATCTCGTCGAGATGGCGCGGAATTGCCGATTCGGCAAAAGCCAACCGCTCCCGGATCTCAACCGGGGCAGTATTATGATTGACGCCAAGACAGAAGATAGACACCGCCGAAACAGAAGACAGGATTGAAATTAGAGAACTGACAGGGCTATCAGTGCGAAGGTGAAAGCCGCAATCGAGAGCTTCGACAGAGTCTTAGGTCGAAGTCCCTTTGCCACGTTGATGACGAGGATCACCGTGTAAACCACCCACACCGCGCCGGAAACCGTCCAGTGCAATGCGTCGGGTGCGTTGTTCATGAAAAATGCAGACACGATCCCGATGGTGAGCAAACCGCAACCAATCACGATGAGCCGCTGCATCGCGTCGTAGAGATACTTCATCGGGGGGAGCGAGTAAAAGAGTCGCCCCGGTTCGTGGCTCTTGAGCTGTCGATCGAGAATCAGGTCCATCACCCCGGCAATTCCGGCGAGGCCAAAAGCGCCATAGGCGAGCAGAGACATCGCCGCGTGCATTTCCAGCCACGGGTCCAGGGTCTCCGGCGGACGCGCGCCCGGATCGTTGATCAGCAGGCTGATGATGGCGATGGATTGGAAAACAAAGACGAGCGGCATGCTGAACACGCCGAGCAAAGAAAGTCGAAAGGCACGCCCCAGGGCGAGGTAGAGAATGACGATGCTCCAACTGATGAAAACGAGAACTTCAGCCCCGTTGGTGATCGGGCAGCGAAGGTGCAAATCGCCCCGCTCCTTGAGGAAGAGACATTGAAAAACCAGGCCGGCGACAGCGAGCCCGACGTTGAGTCTACCCGTGCCGTGTTTGCCCGTACGCAACGCCACCACGGCGAGCACGAAGCCGCCGAGAAAGATCACAGTCGCCAGTATCAGGTAGATTTTGTCCATCAGGGAACCCGGCGGGGCAAACCTCCGCCAATCGGGGTCCGAAACGTAGCGTTGCGGGCCCTCATTGCAAGAGCGGGCCTGATACCGGCTTTCGCCTCAAAATCGCCCGTAATATCCCGAAAACTTTCGAGTTCACTCCCCTAGGCGACTTTAATAAAATTGATATTTACTTTAATTTTATTCAATACAACCCCAATTCAGGATTAACATTTATTCATTTCTACTCCAATGGCAGAGGATCAGGACACCCCGGAATGGATCAAGGGTCTCGACAACGAGGACCTCAACTTCCTTAAGCGCTTCCTGCTGCACTCCGGTTCGCTCAAAAAAGTCGCCGCCGACTACAGCGTCTCCTACCCCACCGTCCGGCTCAGGCTCGACCGGTTGATCCAGAAAGTGGAGATCCTCGAGGAGAACACGGAACTCTCCCCCTTCGAGCAGACCATGCGTGTCCTGCTCGCTTACCAGACGATCGACCCCGCGACCTATCAGACCATTCTCGAAGCACACAGGAAACAAATCGACACTACGGCATGAAACACCACCCTACTATACTGCCACTTCGTCTACAGGGAGACAGATAGGGTAGCCGACTCCAGGAGATCATCGAGGCGACGATCTTTACTCGCCCATCCCGGCAGCCCAGGCCGGATCTCCGTCAGTCGCATCGTAGGCCATTACCTGCGCCTTCATCTTGCCGGTCGCCGTGTCATACAACTCGATCGTTGCGGCACCGTGGTTGCCCCGGGACTTGATCACGATCTGCTGTTGTTCATTGATGAACTTGGTCTTTTCAACAAACGGACGACCAGTCTGACAAACTGATACCTTTCGCTCGCCCTCGTAGATCTTCACCTCACCTTCACCAACTTTTGCCGTAAGCGGCTGCCCATAGACCGGTTGGCCGCTGGCATCGCCGGGCCGGATGCCCTCGTTGTAGCCGACTTCGTAGCCTTGTTTGAAAGCGTCCACTTCCGCGGCCGGGTAAGAAACACTGTAGCGGTCAGGAGTCCTCGACAGTCCCGCCCTTCCGTCAGCGCGCCCCTTTTCCATTCCTAATTCATAAGTCGCTGGATGTGGTCCGGTGTAAGGTCCGGGATCTGAATCATTGACCGATACGCACTGACAAAGACACAGCACGAGAAAGCAGGCGAGAGAAGTCCGGAAAATCACCTTCATTTCGTTCAGATACGTTCCAACCGCTCCTTTCGATAGATCGGATACGAACGTCATTACCTATATCACAACAACACGTTAAGATACAGTGATTAACGAATTAGAATCTTAACTACGTCCCGGTCGAAACATATCATTCAGTCATCCGAAAGTGAGACCTTTGGATTCCTGTCACTACCACCTGCCAGCACCTTTAGCGACGAGGCCTGGGATGATGGTTACTATTAAATTCACAGCCGACGATGGGCTCAATTGCTCCACCAATGAGTGCCCCGGTCGTAGCGCCACGCTCTGACGGAGTGCAGGCTGGAAATGGTATGAGGAATGCTTAGGCGAAAAGAAGGAAGGTGAAACCAGAGAAGCATTTCATGGCAGTATTTGTTAATGACAGTTGTTTCGAAATCAGCGACCGGCGCGGCTACCACTGAACCACTTCCTATTGCTGGCAGTTACGAAACAACTTCCGCCTTGGACATCAATTGCTTGAGCCTGTCGAGATCCGTCGCGCTTGTCTTTGCCACAAATCCACGAGCATGGGCAAAGTGAACATCGGGTTCACCATCGATTCGGGTAAAGTCGAGGCGCGGGCTGTCCTCATGACGGGAGAGGCCGAAACCGGTTCCGCGGCGATCGGGATAAATCAAGCCGTCAACCTTCCTGCCGGTCGATTCTATGTAGCGGATCAAGCCGGATGAAGGATCATCCGGCATCGACTCGCAGCGAGGCATGAAGAGCACCGACAAGGAATCGTCCCCTTCCCCGACCTCAATAAACTCGGCATTTGCCGCGACGAAATCGACGCGCTCACGCAGGGTCTTGAGGAACATCACCAGATCTTCACCGATCATGCGCATCATTTCCCAGATCGCGTCTCCCGGCTGCCACTCGTTCTTCTGAGCGAATCGACGGAGAAGCGTAATATCGATCGGAGAGTTGAGCTGATTCATCACCGCCCGATCGACACCCAGCCACTTGGCTGTTGCGAAAGGCCCGCGTGTATCAAACCACTCAGCGGGTTCCAGCCATTCGCAGAACTGGCGGGCATCATCATAGAGCCCGAGGTCCTTCAACACTAACGACAGAGCACAGATCGGCTCGTGATCGCGGGGAAACTGATGGTGATCAAAATTGCTTCGGGCCGGTTCGTGCTCGCCGCCGACATCGACCACTGCAATCTCTTCATCGTTCAAATCCTCCTCAGTCGGCTCACGGCGGTAGACCGGGACTTCGTGTTGAGAAACGAGCAGGCAGCAGGCCAACAGGTCATCTTTGTGAGCGCTGCCGGGATGAGTGACGATGGCTTTCATACAGGAGATTCAGGCTTCTGCCGGAAAGACGTCCTGCAGGAGCGTCTCCATTTCGGCCAGTACCGTCTCCGGTTCAACCCGTAACATGCAGCGATAGTCCACCGGGCACTCTCGAAGGAAACAGGGACTGCAATCCACCTTGTGACGAATGACGCGGTGGACGGTTCCAATCGGAGCCGTGAAGGCCGGCTCGGTGGAGCCGAAAATTGCGACCGTAGGCACTCCCAGCGCCGCCGCGAGATGCATTGTGCCGGTGTCGTTGGTCGCGACAAAGTGACAGGTCTTCAGTTCGTCGACCAGGTCTGCCACGGAAGTCTTCCCGGCCCGGTTCTCACGAGGCTCGTCGAGAAGTCCCGCCAGCTCATCGCCGATCCCTTCTTCAGCCGGGCTGCCGAACACAGAAATTTGAAAAGTCGCTTCAGGGTGATTCCCGCGCAGTGTTTGAAGCGCCTTGGCGTAGCGATCAATCGGGTATCGCTTTGCGTTGCCATACTCGGCACCCGGACAAACCCCGATGTGTAGTTCCTTAAGCCCCGGCTCTATCGGTGTCGGGGCCGGGGGAATCGCCAGCAGGTCATCGAGATCAGTAATATCTGCCCCCATTGCTTCGGCGAGATGCAAATAGCGGTGAACGTGATGCTGCTTGTCATCAGTCGCTTCAGGTTCGCGGACTGCGTCCTTAAGCAGCAACCCGCGCCCGTAGCGCTTGTAACCGGTCAGCTTGTTGACGCCACCAAATCGCAGCTCAAGCGCGGAACGAAATGAATTGGGAAGCAGCAAGCCTTCATCAAACTTCCCGTGCTCCCGAATGATTCGACCAACCTCGCGAGGCTTGAGCCCTTTCTTAAACGGGATCACCTCATCAATCTCGTCGCGGGCCGCCCACATCGCAGTGAGATTGTCACGGCAGCACACCGTGATCTCGGTGTCAGGCCGGCGTTGCTTCAACGCACGCACGGCGGGCAATGACATGCAGGCATCACCCAGGGGATTCGGGGATCGAACGATCACCCGGTGGCGGCCGTTGGCTTCCGTCGATTGCGAGGGAGCACTCATGCCGGAATTACCGCTTCAAATCGCGGCATTGTGAATGCGGGCGTCAGTGGCGCTGAACGCCCGCATCACAAAAATTACTCAGCGCCTTCGCCTTTGGCACCTTCCTTGGCCTTGGCTTTGCCCTTCCCTTTGGGAGCTTCTTCAGCTTTGGGAGCTTCTTCAGCTTTGGGAGCTTCTTCAGCTTTGGGAGCTTCTTCAGCTTTGGGAGCTTCTTCAGCTTTGGGCTGCTCTTCCGTCTTCTCCTCAGCGGCAGGCTTCTCTTCGGTAGTCTCTGCCGGAGCGGAGTCAGCCTCATTCGCCTTGTCGTCGAGCAGAGAGCCCGCGGGCGCTTGGTCGAGATTCACAGGTGCCGGCGCAGGAGTATCGAGTGCAGGCAGGTTGGAAAGCTCAGGCGGAAGACCGGGCAGCTGGGGCTCACGATCCTTCACTTCTTCAAGAACGTCGCTGGCTGCAGTTGCCTGGAACTGGCGGGTCTTCACCATTGCCAGACCAATCGCGGAAACGAAAAAGATGATTCCGAGCCAGGTCGTGATCTTCTGGAGAATATCCGTGGTGTGGGCACCGAGAGCAGAATCGAGCGTGCTACCACCGAAGGCGGCACCGAGGCCCTCCTGCTTGGGACGCTGAAGCAACACCACCAGCACCATCAGAATACTGACGGCGATGATGATCACGGTTAACAAAATCGAGAGAATTGCCATGGGGCGGCGAATATGCGACACAGGTAAAGGCTTGTAAAGGGCGAGAATTGCCTCTCTCGAGCCCCCCGTTTTTCCCCATTTCATGAGTTCGCACCCCCAAAACGGGCCCCCGGAGGCCCTGGAAATAGAAGGATCGGTGCATTCCATCGTTTTTCATAACGAGGAGAACGGCTACACCATCATGCAGGTGGAAACGGCCCAAAACGGCACGGTGACGGTCCTGGGGAGCCTTCCGGCGGTTATTGAGGGGGAACAAATACGGGCCCGGGGCGACTGGAAAGACGACCGTCGTTTCGGACGGCAGTTCCAGGCACAGCACATTCTCGCCGTCGCACCCAACTCCACGGATGGTATCCGCCGCTTTCTCGCCAGCGGACTGATCGACGGGATTGGCAAGACCTACGCCAAACGAATTGTCGAGAAATTCGGCACCGAAACCTTCCGGGTCATCGAGGAGGAATCGAAAAAACTCGAGGAAGTCAGCGGCATCGGTAAAGCCCGGCGCGCCCGCATCAAGGACTCGTGGAAACGGCAGAAGTCCGTTCGCGACATCATGATTTTCCTTCACGAACACGGCCTCTCCACGGCCCGCGCGCTTCGCCTCTTCAAAACCTACGGGGAGGAAGCCACCAATGTGCTCCGCGCCGACCCCTACCGCCTCGCGAGAGAGATCCCCGGAGTCGGATTCAAGACTGCGGACCAGATTGCCCGACAAATGGGCCAGGCTGATGATTCCCCGCAACGAATCTCCGCCGGCTTGCTCTACGTCCTCGAGCAGGGCGCCCGCCAGGGCCACTGCGCACTCCCCCGCAACAAGCTGGTCGAGGAAGCGGTCAACATTCTCGAAACCACCATGGAGGCAGTCGACCGGGCCCTCGGCGAGCTCATCCTCGGGGCCAGGATCATTATTGAAGACACCGACAGCGAGCCACTGGTCTTCACCACCGAACTTCACACTGCCGAAACAGAAGTGGCCGAGTGCCTTCACCAGTTGATGGCGCGCGAGGTCACCCTTCCCGAAGTCCAGTCCGAACAGGCCATTGCCTGGTTTGAACGCCATCACCAGCTTCAGCTCAGCGAGGAACAGGCCGAAACTGTGATCCAGGCGACCCGGCATCGTTTCTCCGTCATCACTGGTGGTCCCGGCGTCGGGAAAACCACCATCCTCAATGCGGTCCTTGAAATCCTCGCGGCCAAGAAGGTCGAGCCCGTCCTCTGCGCCCCCACCGGACGCGCCGCCAAGCGGCTCCACGAGTCGACCGGTCGCGAAGCGCTTACCATTCACCGCGCCCTCGAATACCAGCCCGAAGTCGGTTTCACCCGCAACCAGCAGAAGCCGCTCGCGGGTGATTTCTTCGTCATCGACGAAGCCTCCATGGTCGATGTCGAGCTTATGGCCAAGCTGCTCGATGCCATCCCCGAGAACGGACATGTCCTCCTTGTAGGCGACGTGGACCAGCTTCCCTCCGTCGGTCCGGGCAGCGTTCTGCGAGACATCATCGACAGCGGAGTCGCCCCCGTGGCCCGGCTGACTCGCATCTACCGTCAAAGCGAAACCAGTCGCATCGTCGAAGCGGCCCACGATGTGAATGAGGGAACGATCCCCCCCCTCGACAACACCGCCGATGCCGATTTCTTTTTCATCGAACGCGGCAACCCTGATGCCATTCGCGAAACGCTTCAGCATCTCGTGAAAGAGCGTATTCCGAAAGGCTTCAACCTCGATTCCCGGGACGACATCCAGGTGCTCACTCCAATGAACCGTCAGTCTCTTGGCACCACCGAACTGAACGCGCTGCTCCAGGAGACCCTCAATCCGCCTGCCGAGCTCAAATTCGAGATCGAACGCTTCGGTTCCATCTTCCGCACCGGCGACAAGGTTATCCAGACCCGGAACAACTACGAAAAGGAAGTCTTCAACGGAGACATCGGCCATATCGCCGAGATCACCACGGAACCTTCTCACGTCGTTGTCGCCTTCGACGGCAATCAGCGGGTGAATTACGAGCCCGGTGAACTCGACGAATTGCAACTCGCCTATGCTATCACGATTCATAAATCCCAGGGCAGCGAGTTTCCGGCGGTGGTGATCCCGTTGGCAGGTCAGCAGTTCGTGCTTTTGCAGCGCAACCTGCTCTACACCGGAATCACCCGCGGACGAAAACTGGTGATTCTGGTAGGAGAAAAAAGAGCCCTCGAGATGGCTGTGAGAAATGAAAAAAGTTCGCGACGGTTCACGGGACTGGCGCGGCGACTTCAGGAGCCCTCCTACTCTTAATCCTAATCCTGCTCTGTCCGGTCGACCTGGGAGTAAGAGTAAGATTAAGAGTAGGAGTAAGATTAAGGTTTCGGGTGGCCTGTTCAGGGACCTCCCAAACAGGGTTGAGTCCCTCAACTAACCCTGCTAGCTTCGCGGCATGAGCTTCAATCGTCGCCGATTCATCACTACCACGACTGCCGCACTCTCAACCGGAGGCCTTCTATCCGCCTGCGGAGACAGTCCGTCAGGTTCGGAAGAAACCTCAGCTCCAGCACCTGTGGAGCCCGATTTCAAAATCTCGCTGGCCCAGTGGTCTCTTCACGTTGCCCTCAAAGCCAAGGAACTCGACAACCTTGATTTCCCCAAATACACGAAGGACACCTTCGGCATTGATGCTGTCGAGTTTGTGAACTCTTTCCTCAGCGAGCCTCACGAAACGCTCGGCATTCAGCCTAAGGGAGGGGCGAGTGGTGATTACATGCAGGATCTCAAGAAACGCTGCGACGACAACGGCGTCACCCCGGTTCTGATCATGTGCGACCGCGTCGGCAGGCTGGGTGATCCCGATGCTGCCAAGCGCACCGCCGCCGTCGAAGGGCATTACGCCTGGCTCGACGCCGCCAAGTTCCTGGGCTGTCACAGCATCCGCGTGAACGCCGCCTCCGACGGCAAACTCAATCCGGAGAAGCAGGCTGACCTTTGCGTCGATGGCCTCAAGCGACTTTCCGAACACGCCGCCCCCATGGGACTCAACGTGATCGTCGAGAATCACGGCGGACTTTCCTCCAACGGCAGCTGGCTCGCCAACGTGCTCAGCACGGTCGGCATGGAAAACTGCGGCTCCCTTCCCGACTACGGCAATTTCTACGTCGCCAAGAATCGCGGCAATGCAGAAAAATATGCCGCCGACAAGGCTCCCTATGAAGGTGATCCTGCTTACAGCGAAGACAGCGTTGGCCTCGGTTATGACCGCTACAAAGGGGTCGAGGAACTGATGCCTTTTGCCAAGGGGGTTTCCGCCAAGGCTCATGACTTCGACGAGAACGGCAACGAGATTCACACCGACTTCGAGCGCATGATGCAAATCGTCCGCGACGCCGGCTACAAAGGCTACATCGGCATCGAATACGAAGGCAAAAAACTCGGTGAAGTCGAAGGCATCAAGGCGACAAAAGCGCTTCTCGATCGGGTCATTGCCGCGGTGTGATTTGAACGACCGCATATGGCGAGTCAATCCACAACTCCGCGCCGCGGGCTGGATCTCCCGGCCCCGTCGCGGCTGGCAGGCGAACTCCGGCACCTTCCGGGGTTCGTTTACCTCGACTCTTCTTCTTCAGGAGAGGACACCGACTCAGATGCCTACTCGCGCTTTTCTCTCATCACGGCTCTGCCGGAAGAGGTCATTAACGGTAATCTCTTCGACGAATCCGACCGCTGCGCCCTCGAGGCGGCCTACCAGGAGAACAGTTCCTCATCGGACTCGACACCGGACCTCGGATTCCCCGGTGCCGGCCTCTACGGCTACGTTACCTACGAAGGCGAATTCACCTTCGGTCTCTATCGCAACTGCCTGATCTACGAGCACCAGAATCAAAACTGGATCGAAGTCGGAGACCTCTCCAGCCATCGGCAACCACCCGCTCCGTTCCCCGCCTTTCCCGAGATCGAGTTTAAAGGCGAAATCCAGCGTGAACAGTTCTGCAACATGGTGGCGACAGCGCAGGAATACATCGCTGCGGGGGACATCTACCAGGTCAACCTTTCCCACCGGTTCTCCGCTCCTGTTGGCCGCCCCTTTGAAACGCTCGATCTCTATCATCGCCTTCGCGAACGCTCCCCCGCTCCCTACGCCGCCTTTCTCGATCTCGGCGAACGCGAGATCATCTCCTCGTCTCCCGAGCAATTCCTCAGCCTGAGCGGGCGTACTATCCAAACGCGTCCCATCAAGGGAACCCGCCCCCGTTTCCGCGACCGCGAACAGGATGAAAAGTCCGCCTACGATCTCATCACCTCAACCAAGGAGATCGCCGAACTGATCATGATCACCGACCTGGAACGCAATGACCTGGGTCAGATCTGCGAGTTTGGGACCGTCACCGCCACCGAACTGCTCAAGCTTGAACGCTTCGCCCAGGTGTTTCACCTCGTCTCCACCGTGGAAGGCACCCTGCGTCCCGACATCAGTCCCGTAGAGGCCCTGCATGCCTGCTTCCCGGGCGGCAGCATTACCGGAGCTCCCAAGAAGCGTTCCCGTGAAATCATCGAAGAACTCGAACCCTCTCCGCGCGGAGTCTACACCGGCGCTATCGGCTGTTTCGGGTTCAACGGCGAGAGTCGCTTCAACATCGCTATCCGCACAGCGGTGAAGGAGGGAGATCAACTGCACTTCCACGTCGGCGCCGGTATCGTGGCCGACTCCGTACCGGAGAAAGAGTGGGAGGAAACCCTGCACAAAGCGGCAGGAATTTTTCAGGCGACCGCCTAATCGCCGGCAGGAGGAATCGCGAAGATGTCGTATTTCTCCGCGTGCTGAACATCATTGATCGTCAGCGCCCTCCCCTTGAAACTGGTTCCACCGTCTTCGAACTCGTGAAGTGAATAACCACGATCGAGAAAGAACCGAAATAGAGACTCGCGCTGCTCTTTCGAAGTGTGCTTGTAGACCTCCGAACGAACATAGGGTTTGAATTCATCAATCAGCCCACGCATGGACTCCAACACAAAAAGATCAGCTCCTTCTGCGTCGGTCTTGATGTATTTCAGTTTTTTAAGTTCTTCCGGATACTTCTCCCGAAGCAACTTCTCCACATTGACCCCTTCAACTTCCACATCAAAGGCGTGAGCATGACGCCATCGACTCACTCCCCGGTGTTCGCCTCCATTGCAAAAGCCGGGATCTGAGTAGGTGAATGTCAGCTTCCCGGGCTCTTCGGTGGCGGCATAGGGAAAAGGAATGATTCGCATTTTGCCTTCATTGAGTCCGGCATTCACTTTGAAAACTTCATACACCTTGGGGTTCGGTTCGAAACCAAACACACATCCTTCGCTTCCGACCGCCAGGGCCATACGGGTGGTGGTGTCTCCAATATGCGCACCGATATCAATCGCCGTGTCGCCCGGTTCTACAAACTCCTGCAGCAAATCCAGGTCCAATTGTGAAACGGTTTTCCGAAAGCACTTGGGGTGCTGCCAGTTGGCAAAGTCGATTTCGCCAATTCCATCGAGTTGAAACTGCTCCACGTAGTGACCGTAGGTTTCCTCACGCGGTTTCAATCCTATCAAGTACAAAAACTCTCTGAACTTCATCTGGTCTATTCCGCTAAATCCGGCCGGTTGAGACGCGTGCGCTCTTCAGCTTTTTCGTGCCGCCACCCGTCGATGGCCGCGTGATTCCCGGACAACAGCACTTTTGGAACCTCCATTCCCCGAAACTCCGGTGGCCGGGTGTAGTGAGGCGCTTCAATCCGGGTTCCATCGCCGGCAAAGGACTCCTCCTGGGCGGACCTTTCATCCCCGAGAACACCGGGAATCAGTCGAATGACCGCATCAGCCACCACTGCCGCTGCAATGGTTCCATTGGTCAGCACATAATCGCCGATAGAAATCTCTTCATCCACGAGTGCTTCAACGACGCGGTGATCCACGCCCTCGTAATGGCCGCAAAGAATAATCAAGTGGGACAGTCCGGCGAACCGCTCTGCTGTGGCCTGGCGAAACGGCTTCCCCTGGGGTGTCATCAGGAGGACCCTCGCCTCTTCAGTTTTCAGTTCCTCAACGGCGGCAAAGAACGGCTCCGGTTTCATCACCATTCCCGGTCCACCGCCGTAGGGAATGTCATCGACCTTGTTGTGCTTGTCCGTGGTCCAGTCGCGAAGATTGTGAAAGTTGATTTCAACAGCACCAGAGTCGACAGCGCGCCCCATGATACTGGAACGCAGTGGCGCTTCAGCAATTTCCGGAAAGATGGTGACGATATCGATTTTCATCGAGCGAGGCGCCACCACTCTAGGCCTATTTGCGAAATCTTGCCAGCGGAGACCACCCGTTCTCGGATTCTGTTGCCAGCAGCACCCTGGTCTCCTTGAAATCACCGTAGCGTCCCTCCGATTCGATGCGAATCACCGTGCTGTCGAGGGAGATGAGATCCGCAATCTCCGCATATTCGTTTTCGGACAGGCCGAGCAAAGCCTGCACCTCGCCCATATCGGTAAACTGGTAGTCGTCAATCGTGCCGCGAATCGCGTCATCCCCGTTTCGAACCGCGACAAAGTTCAGCGCCGAATCCTGCGTCGTTCCGGTAACGGCCATGATGGCTTCCCATTCCGCCGCATTGAGATCCAGCAAGCCGTCGCCGTGAATCGTGAAGTAGTCACGCCACATCGGCTGGAAACGGGCCACTTCGTCCATGCCTTGCACGAACAGCATTTGCTCCAGTGAGGTGAACGGCTGATTCGCCGGAAACTCGGGACGATCCAGGCTCGAGTAGTAGGCATTCTCAGCCCCGTTCGAAAGCATCTCGCTGTCTTCGTCGATCCAGTCGGCCAACGACTCCGTCGCAATACTGGCCGTTGCAGCATCCATGCCCCAGAGAACAAACAACTCCACAAGAGCGACCCGCCATCGCTCATCAGTCAGACTGTTGACCGGAATTCGGCCACCCTCACTGGTAATCAGCACGCGTATCTCCTGCTCAGGTCCAAATCCCTGCTGCAACGCCACATCTCCGGGTTCAATGTCAGGGTGCATAGCGAGAGCAAAACCACTCTCCGCAAGCAACCCTGCCTTGTAACGAACGCGGCTCAGATCGCTCTCTTCCCAGCCCGGTTGGCACGTCTCCCACAACGTGCCGATAATCAACACCAGCGCCATGACGGTGACGAGGACCAGCAAAAGGGCCATGCCTCTTTCGCGAGATCGCTGAACGAAGGAAAGTCTCATTGACCGCCCCCTCCGGTTCCACCGCCGCCACCCTGGCCGCTGCCACCTCCGGATCCGCCACCGGGTCCACGTCCTCCGCCACCCGGACCACCGGGGCCACGCCCTCCTCGACCGCCATCCCCTCGTCCTCCCGGACCGCCGGGACCTCCAGCACCGGGACCGCGTCCCCCGGGTCCGCGCCCTCCACCGGGCCTTCCGGCTCCGGGCCCACCGGGTCGAGCGTCGCCGCCACCACCGGGTCGGGTGGCTCCACCACCCCCACCCGAAGACGAGCTCGTCGACGTCTGGGTATTGGACGTACTTCCTGTGCTGGTTTGGGTCTCTTCTTCCGGATTCACGAGACGGTTTGGCACTTCGAAAACAAAACGCTGAGGATTGGAGCCCGGCGCATCAACCAGGGCAAACTCGAGCAAAGGAGGCAAGGCCTCGTCATCCGTCCACTCGTCAATCCACTCCTGCTGATCTTCATCCCAGTAACGCCAAGTTGCTGCTGAAATCCCTGAAAGAAGTGGCAACCAGTAGCGCCCCTGCTCATCAGCAACCAGATCCTCACTGCCACCGGAACGAATCGCCATTCCACTGCCGTCAGTATCTTCGGGAAAAAAGTCATTCCTGCTCAAAGCTAACTCGTAGGTAGGCACTCCTTCGAAACTGTCTTCCGGCCGCATCGCGATGTAGGCTTCCTCTGCGCTGCCAATCGTTTCGCCGAAAACAAAAGCCGTGGGAGTGTTTTCAAGAAGCATCTCGTGATTACCCGACTCCGAAGACTCTGCCGGGTTCATAGTGATGGTCGCATCGGGCGGCAACCCTTCGATCGATTCACGAAGCAGCATGACAAAGCGGTTCACTTCCTCATCTCTCCGATCCAGGTAACGAAGCTCTGCTGCCGTATCTCCAGCCTGCCATAGCACCGAAAGCACTGCAGTTGCGATCATGCTCAGAATCGCCATGGCAATAACGATCTCAAACAGCGAAAACGCTGCCCTCGAAGTATCGCTTCTGACAGTTCTCCTCATCGTCGTTCCGGCTGGTAAATGATGATCCTGGCCGTTTCGGTCTGCGGTTCGCCACTGTCCATGAATACCGCCTCCGCCGTTAGCATGTAGAGATCACTCAGCGCATTCCCGTCGCCGTTGTCCACTTCCATCTCCTCGACGTAAGTCCGGTAGGTGATGTCGGTCACTTCATCGAGGCGCTCGCTGTTCATGCTACTCACCGGCATCACCTTGGTTTCGGCGAGCAACGAAGTGAGCTGATGCTGGATCATGCGATCGCGCGCCAATTCAGCGGAGGTCTCGTTGATGCTCTGAAGAACGCCAACCAGGCCGGTCACGGTGAGGGCAAACAGAGCCACGGCCAGAACGACGTCCAGCAAAGCGTAACCACGACTGTTTCCGTTCACGATCATTCCACCCACGAGCGCTCCCGCTTCACATCCGCCGTCAGCGGATGAAATTCGATTTCAAAGAAGGCGCCCTCCGATTGCACCTGGATCTTGAGCGGCTCGCACATTCCAGATGGCTGAAACACCCAGCGTCGAAACTCTCCGCCGTTCATGTCGATCCAGTCCGTGTCGTCCCAGAAGCGGAGCTTGTAGTCGACCCCGCTCTCGAGGTCATACTCTTTCAAAAAACGAATTCCCTCCTCGACCTGCTCCCGTTGCAGATCCACTTCCTGTGGCCCGGACATATCGATACCGCGGGCTTGAGAAGCCTCGATAATCGCATCCCTCTGGTCGAGTTGATCGAGCTTCATCTTCAGTTCATCGAATTCCTCGCGACCGCCGTAGGGGTGGTAAAATCTCGACGCTTTGAAGCCTTCATTGTCGAACACAATCTGGTAGGGACGCTGCTCGGACATGGCGCGCAACCGAACTTCGCGAGCCATCGAATAGAGCTGATTGACCGGTTCGCGCGCAACGCGGGCACGCTGTGCGCTGTCGATGGCAGGCACAGCGATTCCGGTGAGAATCGACAGCACTGAAATCGCGATGATGAGCTCGACCAGCGTCATGCCGCGAGCCCCGTTCGCCGGTCGGGTCTGTTGACGGGAAATCGCCTTACCAATTCCCGACATCGTCGTCGCTTTCCACGCCGTCTTCGCCGAGGGAAAAGATGTCATACTTCTTGGAACTCTGCTGTGCGGGGAAACGGTATTGATAGGGAATCCCCCAGGGATCGAGCATTTCCTCTTCGAGATATTGCCTCCAGCGCTCCGGCTGAGGATCGCCTGATGGACGCTCTACCAGGGCCATGAGACCCTGCTCCTGGGTTGGGGGCTTGAAGTAGTTGTTCCGCTCGTAGGCCTTCAACGCAATATCGAGCGCTTTGAGGTCGGAATCGATCCGCTGATATTTGGCATCGTCAATGAAACCTACCACCAGGTAGATTCCGGAGCCGGCGAGGACCGCGATGATCGTGATCACAATCACCAGCTCCACGAGGGTAAAACCTGATGCTTTCCTTCTACGTTTGTCAGGACTCAGTCTCATACAATTTTCTTTGGGATAAATCTTTCTAGCGACCGCGAATTCCGGCCATCGATCCGAAGATCGTATTAATCATGCAGTAGGCGACAACCCCTACGATCATCGCAACAAAAACGAGCATGACGGTCGGAACCAACGTCGTCAATCGCGAGATACGGACGTCGAGGTCTTCGTCATACTTGGCCGCAGCCTTGGAGAATGCTTTGCCCAGCTCACCCGTTTGCTCACCGATCGCCACGCGATCTACGAGAGCTTCCGGAAAGGCTTCGGTGGTTTCCATCGCTTTCGCCAGGCTGGTACCTTCTCCAACATCCAACACCACGTTCTCGAGGTGGTTGCGGATATAGAGGTTCGGAGTTCCACGGGTAATCAGCTTCAAACTGTTGAGAAGAGGAACCCCATTGTTCACCAGGTTCGAAAGCGTGTGGCAGAACTGGGCGTAGAAGCGACCCAGGATCACCGGCCCGAACGCCGGCATTCGCATCTTGTAGCCATCCCACCAGGCGTGCCCCTTTTCCGTTCCGATGTAGACCCGGAACGAGGTGGCTGAAATCACGATGATTCCGAGAATCACCCACCACCACTTCGACATGAAATCGGTGAACATGATGAGCAGTTCGGTGATCATGGGAAGGTCCTGACCCGTTTTCTCCATCATGTCGCTGAGCGAAGGCATCAGGACCGTTGAGAAGACAAACAACAGGATCACGCAGGCCAGCAACACGGTCAGCGGATAAATCATCGCCCCGGCCGTGCGGCGCTGCAGGTTAAAGAGCTGTTTCAAGTTCACCACGAGACGTCGCAGGATCTCCGGCAGCGATCCGCTCGCCTCACCCGCGGCCACGAGGCTGCGATAGAGTTCATCAAAAGAGGGAGAAGATTTCGCAAGCGCTTTGGAGAACCTGGCCCCTTCGCGAATCTCGTCGCGGAGGACGCCGGCCACCGCTCGAATGGAGGCGTTGGTCTGACGTTCGTGCAGGATCTTGAGAGCTCGCTCCAGTTGCATCCCGGCGTCGAGCAGGTCGGCCAGCTCTTCGGTAAAGAGGACCAGTTCAGGTCGCTTCAACTTGGTAGGCCCGTGTTTCTCTTCACTGCCGCCGATGGCGAAGCTTCGCTTTTTCTTTTCCGCCTTTCCGTCGGCCTCGGCATTGACTCGAATCGGAGTGAGCGTCTTTGACTCGAGCTCGCGATACACGTCCGACTTATTGCGCACGACGATGCTACCGGAAACCTGCTTTCCGGCGGTGTCGATGGCAGTGTAGGAAAAGGACGGCATCGGTGGAATCAAACCTCAAACACCGCGAAATGTCAGCCGTTTCCTGTCTTTTTCACCGAAAATGCGGTCCCGAAAAGCGCCACATATCGAAGGCTGAAAGCGGATTCACAATAGCCTGAGCGCCACTAGGTCCCGCAGAATGTTGCCTGAACCACTTCAGAGGGTTCCGGAGCCAGCTCGTATTCGACAGATTCCGGCTGTTCCGAGAACGGATTTTGCAACACGGCATTGAAGCGCCGAAAGGGCTCAAAATCGCCTTCGTAGCCGGCTGCAATGACTTCCTCCACCCGGTGGTTCCGGGGAATAAAGACCGGATTGATCCGCCTCATCAATGCGACTGCATTGGCTCTCTCACCTTCAGGAATTCGTTCTCGCCAGCTCACCATCCAGGACCGGATGGCTTCGGAATCGGAAAAGAGGCTCTCCACCAATTCATCGTCACCACTCTCCAGGGCACCACTGAGGTGTCGGAAGACGAGCGTAAAATCAGCCCGCCCGGCCGCCATCGCCGACAGCAGCTGTTGAACCAGTTCCCAGTCGTTTTCGGAATTGCTCTCAATTCCTATCTTCTCCGTATACCGCGCCCTGAGCGCTTCACCGTGAATTTCCGGATATCGGTCGAGGGCTCCCTCCGCCAATTCGATAGCCTTCTCCTGGTTATCATCAATCAGCGGAATCAAAGTCTCTGCGAAACGGACCAGGTTCCAGTGCCCGATCGGTCCCTGTTGAGCATATGCGTAGCGCCCGTTCTGGTCGATCGAACTGAACACTTTGGCAGGGTGATAGGCATCCATGAAAGCGCAGGGACCATAGTCGATCGTCTCGCCCGAGATGCTCATGTTGTCGGTATTCATGACGCCATGAATGAATCCCAGCTGCATCCAATGAGCGATGAGCTTTGCCTGCTTTTCAATCACGCCGGCGAGCAGAGCGAGATACGAATTGTCTGCCTCCCCGGCCCCAGGATAGTGGCGACCGATCGCGTAGTCCGCCAGGGCCCGGACATTCCCCCAGTCTTCGCGAGCCGCAAAAAATTGAAAGGTTCCGATACGGAGGTGGGACTGGGCCACACGGGTAAAGACTCCCCCGGGGAGCATGCTTTCTCTAGCGACCTTGTCTCCCGTAGCGACCGCAGCAAGCGCCCGGGTGGTCGGAACCCCGAGCGCAGCCATCGCTTCCGACAAAACATACTCGCGGATGACAGGTCCCAGCGCAGAAAGTCCATCGCCACGCCGGGAATACGGGGTCGGGCCGGAACCTTTTAATTGAATATCACGCCGGACTCCGTCCTGACCGATCACTTCTCCGAGTAACAGAGCCCGCCCGTCACCCAGCTGCGGTGAGAACCCGCCGAACTGGTGCCCGGCATAGGCCAATGCGATAGGGTCAGCCCCTTCCGGGATCCGGTTACCCGAGAAATACTCCAACCCTTCAGGGGAATCGAGACTATCTACGTCCAACCCCAGCTTCTCGGCCAGGTCCCGGTTGAACTGAATCATGACAGGAGAGCCGGCCGGACTCGGGTCCACCCTCTGAAAAAAACGGTCCGGCAGTTTCGCGTAGGTGTTGTCGAAGGGAAAGGGGGTCATTGGAACAAGTTGTTTAGCCTATCGTGCTTTTCAGGCCCGGCATCATCGTTGAATACGCCCAAAGGGAACTGGCAAGTTCACTCGTTCGCATCACTTACCCGATCAATTCCGTTTCTACCACTGGCTGAAATCAGGAGCTGCCTCAACTGGCACGAAATCAATGAAGCCTTTGATGTGGTTTACCCGGAGAAGCTGAACACTGACCGTTCGCCCCGCTGCAAGGGTCGGCGCGTTGCAGCGGCTCTTGAACTGCTTGTGGATGCGGTCGAAGAAATACTCATCGCGGGGCGAGAGATCTTCCTTTCGGATCAGCCCCTTGATCATGAGATCATTCAATTCGACGAAGGCACCGATCGGGCGCACCTCCAACACGGTGGCATCAAAAGCCGCGTCAGGATCTTCGCGACAGGTGCGTTCGAGGTATTCGATCATCTTGAGACGCTGCGTCTCCATTTCCGCTTCGGCAGCGACGCGTTCGGTCCTGGAGATGCGGTAGGAGATGTCCCCCATTTCCGCCGCTGTCGGCGTGCGTCCCGGCACATCGGGTGCCGTGGCTTCTCCCCGTTTCGACAGAATCCGCCGCAACACCCGGTGAACCACCAGGTCGGCGTATCGACGTATCGGACTGGTGAAGTGAGTGTAGTTCGTCTTGGCCAACCCGTAATGCCCCATCGGTTCGGAACGATAGTCAGCCCGTCGCAGGCTCCTCAACAACGCCACCTTGATGCTGTGTTCTTCGACATTTCCCTTGATGCTCTGAAGAAGCTTCTGAAGCTCCGGACGATGGGTCACATCCCCTATCCGATGCCCAAAACTGCGGGCGAGATCGGCGAATTCCTCCAGCTTACCCGGGTCAGGATCTTCGTGAACCCGATAAATTGAGGGGGCCGGAGCATTCTTTGTTTCGTAGGCCACCGCCTCGTTAGCGGCGAGCATGAATTCCTCGATCAACTGATGACTCTCATCGTAGACGCTGCGCTTCACCCCGATGGCACGGCCCTCTTCGTCTAACACCACCCTGACCTCGGCAAAGTCGAGATCGAGGGCCCCGTTTTGATATCTTCGTTCGCGGAGCAGTGATCCCAGTCCCCACGCCCGCTTGAGATGAATGGTCAGTTGCTTCTGCGTCTCATCCTCGATCGCTTCGACCTCCTCATCGGTTAGCATCATCTGCTCGTAGGCCTGCTCATAGGTGTAGCGATGGTGACTCCGGATTACGGCGGAAACAAAACGGGCTTTCGTCATTTTGCCGCACGAGTCGAAATCCATCACCGCAGCATGAGTGAGTCGCTCAACATGCGGCTTGAGACTACAGACCCCGTTGCTCAATTTCTCCGGCAGCATCGGGATGACGCGATCGGCCAGGTAGACGCTGTTACCGCGCTTCCGCGCTTCCTTGTCCAGGGCGGAGTCGGGTTTCACATAGTGCGACACATCGGCAATATGAACGGCCAGTTCCCAGCCACCGTCAGGTTTCTCCGTCACGCAGATGGCGTCGTCAAAATCCTTGGCATCTTCCGGGTCGATCGTGAACACCTCGCGCTCACGCCAGTCTTCGCGTCGCGCAATTTCTTCCTCTGACACGACCTCGTCGATCAAGTCGGCTTCGGCGAGGACGGTCTCAGGAAATTCGAGCGGCAATCCATATCGGTGAATGACTTTAAGAATATCGACTCCAGGCGCATCCTCGCGACCTAACACCTTCACCATTTCTGCCATGGGCGGCAGGTGCACATCACTCCATTCGGTAAACGAAGCCACGACGACATCGCCCGGTTTTGCCTCGGGCAAAATACTCGTGAGCCGGAACGAAGCCGGCAGGCGACCGTCTTCCGGGGCAACGGTGGCGCGCGCCCCCTTGCCATGGAAAATGCCTACAATGGGCCGCCCACTGCGTTCCACAACTTCCACCACCCGGGCCTGAAGATACTCCGTGTCGTCATGCATACGGGCACGATGCTTCGGCGAATGCTTGTGCCACTTCGGTGGCGCGCCCCGCTGAATCTTCACATCGACCGTATCTCCGTCGAGAGCCGTTGAAGTGAAGCGACCGGGAACGAATACACGCGGTCGTTCCATGTCCCGGAAGATGCGGCTGCCCGCTGGATCCTCGGGCACAAAAAACGCGCTGCGTCGCTTGCGGTCGTTTGACATCTGGAGGTGGCCGCGAATCAATTCTCCGTCACTCTTCCGGTCAGGAACCCGATAGCGGGCCTTCTTGCCACGCACCAACTCCCCCTTGGCTTCCAGTTCAACCAGGGCCGCCCGAAATTCAGCCCGCTCGTCAGATGGCACGCCGAGATCCCGGGCCATTTCGGATTTGTTCATCGGCTGGTAGTCCGGCTCCTTCACCCGGGCCCGGATCGCCTCGATAAAATTCTTCTTCAAACCGTGGTCAAAAAATCCACCAAATTGGCTGGACGCGCCGATTGGCGATGTGTTTACATTGTATTGTCAATAAATGAAGTGCGAATTCACAAAAAAAGAACTCGTCACCACGGTATCAACCCGCTAAACATGCCCCCAAACATGAGAAAATCACTCGGAAAACCAAATCAGAAAAGTTATGCGGGCTTCACGTTGCTGGAGTTGCTTGTCGTGATCGCCATCATCGGAATTCTCGCGGGCCTGATGTATCCGGCCGCTACCGGCGTGATGCGCAGAGCCGAATCCACCCGTGCCTCCAATACCGCCTACAACCTGAAGGCAGCTATTTCCTCTTACTTCACGGAATATCGCAAGTACCCCGTCAAAGGAGATCGCGAAGAAGCTCAGGAACTGCGTTCCGACAACGAACTCATGGATGTTCTTCTTGGATCTGACAAAGAAGCCGAGAGCGGCGGATTGAACCCACGACGCATCGCTTTCTACTCCGGCAAGCAGGGTAAGCGCGGAGAAGGCGGCAAGTACAAGAGCGGTATCAGCATGAGCGACGACGGCGGCGGTGAACTCTGGGATCCGTGGTTCGATTACTACTACCTGCGTCTCGACCTCGACTACAACAACCGCGTCGAGAAGCCCACCTGGGACAATAAGACCGACTCTCAGTATATCCCGGAATCCATCCTGATCTGGAGCGCCGGCAAGTCAGGGGACGAAGAAGATACCTCCGACAACATCAAGACCTGGTAAGGCTTTCCCCTGAACAAAACCACTCAATACAAAGCACGTCCTCCGGGACGTGCTTTTTGTTTTTCGGGCAGAGGGTAATCCTACTCCACGATAAAGTAGGGATTGAGCAGGTTCTCCTTGTTGTAAACCAGGTCACCACCGGTCTCGTGATTGATCACACGGCGTCCGGACTCCAGCGCAACAGCGTGAGCAGCCCCGGTATCCCACTCCATGGTCGGTCCGAGACGCGGATAAACATCGGCACCGCCCTCCGCAACCAGGCAGAGTTTCAACGAACTGCCGGCTGAAAGGAATTCCACCTCTTTGCCCTCCGCCTTGAGCGCATCCACAAAAGCCTGCACCTCATCGGTCAGATGAGAGCGGCTCGCCACCACGGTGACAGAGTCCTTCTCGGAGTAGTGCTCGCCTCCCTCGAGTTTGGAGGCTTCCCCATCTCCCGTGCTCTTCCAGGCTCCCTGCCCTTCCTGAGCCCAATAGAGATGATCCCCCACCGGCTGGTAGACAACGCCGAGAACCGGAGTCTGCCCTTTTACCAGAGCAATATTCACCGTGAACTCTCCATTACGCTTGATGAATTCCTTAGTGCCGTCGAGCGGATCGACGAGCCAGAAATAGTCCCAGTCCTTTCGCTCAGAATACTCAACCGCCTTGGTCTCCTCTGAGATCACCGGAATGTCCGGATAGAGGCGGTTCAGGGCCTCAATGATCACATCATTAGAACGCTGATCAGCTTCGGTCAGCGGTGAGGTGTCCTCTTTGACGTCGACGGAGAACTCCGTGCCATAAACGGCCAGGACTTCATCGCCGGCACGTTTCGCGATATCCTTAACGTCTTCGATCTTAACGGTCTCGATCATGCGGGGCCAACCAAGCGTTTCCCGGCAGGAAATCAACCGCCGATCTGCTACAATCCCCTCAACTGGTCGGTGGTCCACTTCACAGCCTGCTCGGCGTCCGTGTCATCAGGATTGGCCTGAACGTAGGATTCCCATTCCGCCTTGGCCAATTCGAGATGTTGTTTTGCCTCGGACTTGTTGCCGGCTTTGAGACAGGCAAATCCAGCAAGGCCGCGGGCCCGGGCGAGAGCCCTGCGATATGAGGCCACTGAGTTGTCGCGTTCGGAAATCTTCTCCAGAACATTGATCGCTTCGCCAAGGGGCTGCCGGGATTCATCAAACTGGCCCTCGTCCCCCAGCAGCTCAGCCAGGTGCGCCAGTCTCGATGAGTAGGAATAGAGCACATCGGGAGGCGTCTTGAGCCCGTTCTCCCGGACAATCGGTTGGAGGATCGAAATGGCTTCCTGCTCAAGTTCGATCGCGTTGGAGAGACGTCCCCCATCCCGCTGATCGCGAGCCAGCACACCGAATACATCGGCCAGGGTCTTCTGGTAAGACGGCTCGAACGGATTGTGAACCACCACGCGGCCAAGAATGTCGACAGCACCTTTCAGTTTGTCCATGTCTCGCGAGAGTAGACCAACCCGGGCGAGGCTGTTACCGAGACCCAGCTGGTACTCGTCCACGGCTGCATTGAGCTTCACAGCCTGAGCGTAGAGATCAGCAGATTGTTGGTAGGCTTCTGTGGCCAGTTCAGTCTCGCCTTTTGCCTCCATGATCCGCCCGGCGAGTGAAAACGAGTGGGCCAGGGCCCCAATGACACGATCGTTTTCGGGATCCAATTCCTGGAACTTCAGCAACTGAGACCCGACCGACCGCGTCGCGTCGAGGGCAGCATCGTGGCGTCCGATGGCAAATTCGCACTCGACGACGGAAAGAGAGTTTTCATGAATGCTGACCCCGGCCTCGTTCGACAAATTAGGATCTGTCGATCTTGCCTCAGTCCAGTAACGGGAAGATTCAGAGAAGTAATGGCGGGCGATCGCATACTTGCCTTCCTTGTAGGAAAGCTGGCCGAGAGCCCGCTTCGCGACCGCGAGGTTTTTCATAAACTCCACGCTCCTGGTTCGACTGTCTTCGAGCAGGGCGACGTATCGCCTCTCCGCTTCCCCGAATGCTGCCAATGCCTTTCCGAACTCTCCCATCTCGCGATAGATTCGACCAAGATAGAAGAAAGCGTTAGCGGTCGAGATAATGAAATCCGGAGCATCTCCGTAGACTTCGATCAGGTTCTCGTAGTGTTTCCGCCCGGAAATGAGAGCCTCGGCACGCTTCTCGCGGAAACCGGGAACGTCAGTATCGCGGTTGTCCAAAACGAGTCGGAAGAACTCATCTCCGTTTTCCTGCGTCTGGCGGACAATCTGCCTGGCTAGCTTTGCCTCACCAAGAAGTCGGCTATGGCTGTCTTCCACTTCATTGAGTTCAGACTGTAACTGATTGGAGTTTTCCTGGTTCTTGGCCAGCTCCATCAAGTAAGCCTCAGCCTGTTCATCAACGCTGGCCTGAAGCTCCGAGGTCTTGATCGTTGCCTCTGCTTCGACCGACTTCAGTTCCTGATAGTTCTTAATCGCCAAAACACTCAACGGGATAACGCACAGCATCGCAACAACCGCCATGATCTGCCATTTCAACGCCGGACGATCGCGGAACACTCCCGTGATGATATTGAGAGGGCTCTTGCCGCCTTCTTCGTCGTGATCCGGGAGTTCGTCTCCGATCAACCCACTAGCCGGCAACTCTTCTTTTGAGTCATCGAGAGCGGCCGATTCTTCGACTGATTTAGCAGTGGATTCTTCCTTCGCTGCCTCATCCTCAACAACGGGCTCGGGCGATGGCACAATCGACGCTGCCTTCTCGGCAGGCGCTACCGGCTCCGGCTTGACGGGTTCCTCCTTAACAGGCTCCAGTTTCGCCGTTTCGGGCTTGGCTGGCTCAGACTCAACAAATGCCGGTTCCACCGGGGTCGGCTCAGATGCGGGTGCCACCGGTTTCGGAGCAGCGTCCTTATCCACCATGTCGCCGATTCGCGAAATGGCTTCGTTGACCTCGACCATGGAATCGGGCCGATCCTCAACATCAAACTCGAGGCAGGACTCAATAATCGAACGCAAAGCGATGCTGCGTTCGTCAGAAGCTTCTTCCGGCCACTCAACCGGCTTTTCTTTTTCGAGCTGATTTAGAAAATGTTCCGAAACAGGGGTCAGCCCGCCATAGGAAATTGCCGCAGCCGCATTGAAAGCTTCCTGGTGCTTAGCGCACTGTTGCTGCAGGCGCTCCAGGCGCGGAAGGTGACCGGTCAGGATCTGGAAGGCGATGACGCCAAAAGCGTAGACGTCCCACTTGAATCCGAGTCCGTCGGAGAAGTCTCCGTTACCCAGTTGTTCCGGGCTGACATAAAACATGAGGTCACCCGCTTCGAGATACTGCAGCCCGCCCATAAAGGCCTGCCCAAAGTCTCCAATGAGGACATCCTGGAACCCTCCTGAATCCCCGGTCACGAAAATGCTCGCGGGTCGAAGGCCTCCGTGAAACACACCTTCGTAGTGAGAGTTGGACAAGCTCCCGGCAAGATCACGAACCACTTCAACGGCCTGATCGCCCTGAAAGAACTGTCGCAGTCGCTTCACTGAAGTGACCTGCCAGCGCTTATCCTTACTCTTCCATCCGAAAAACGGAGTCGAAAGTGCCGTCAGTGAGTCCGGTCCCTGAATCGCATAGTCGAATACCTGCACAGTCCCCCGGATCTCATGTTCCCGATCACTGAATGTCTTTAGGTAGCGTTTCAGAAACGACTCATCAGTCGCCTGGGACTTGAGAACCTTCACCACCCGGCGCTCGCCGCTTTCATGCGACGCCACAAAGGACCAGCCGTAGGGATCTTCCCCAAGGAGGTCTTCATACTGATATCCAGGTAATTCCGGCAGCCGCATCTTCGCCCTTTAAACGGATTCCAGGACCAATCCTTATGAGAAATTTGCCCTGACGATTCTTTCCCACTCGTCATCGATCCCGGCAGCCGTAATCGTGGGCTCCCCGGCTCGATGAAACCAATAGGCAGAATTCCCAAAATCACCCTCGATAGCGTGGAGCAATCCGTGAATCCATGAGCCCATCTTGGAGGGAATATCCTGGGCAATATCGTGGGCGGCGTCCCACTGTTCCGCCTTGGTCAACCAAAGCGCCTTCAGCTCCGGACTGATGTCTTTCGGGGCTGAATCGTCGTTATTCACGGAGTCGAGAAAGTCTTCCAACGTCATTCGCTGATATTTTAGGTCTCCTTGATAGCGTCGGCAAGACAGCTTTTTGTGAGACTTTCTCAGCAAATCCGCCCTCAGGCGTGATTCCTGGCCCGCTTCGAAGCATCCCCGGGAATCGGCACCGCAGAAATCAGCGTTCGTGTGTAGTCAGTTTGAGGATTTTCGATCAGCTCAACCGTCGCTCCGGCCTCCTCTACCTTGCCGTGACGCATCACCACGGTACGGTCGCAAATCCGCTTCACGACGCTCAAATCGTGGGAAATGAACAAGTAGGAAAGGCCGAACTTCTCACGAAGTTCCATCAGCAAATCGATTACCTGCGCCTGAATCGTGACATCGAGAGCAGAAACCGCCTCATCGCAAACGACGAACTTCGGTTTCATTGCCACAGCGCGCGCAACGCAAATCCGCTGGCGCTGCCCGCCGGAAAACTCGTGGGGATAACGATTAATCACGTCCGCCGGCAATCCCACTTCCTCCAACCAGTGTGCCGCCACATCGGGGGCATCCCCTTCGAGCAGTCCATGCTCGATAAGCCCTTCCGTCAGAATCTCCTGCACTGTCAGTCGTGGATTCAGTGATGAAAACGGATCCTGAAAAATCATCTGGAGATCCTTGCGCATGTGACGCATGCCGTGATAGCCGCGCCCGCGAATCTCTTCGCCTTCAAATCGGATAGAACCGGAACGAGTCTCCTCCAGTCCGAGGATGGATCTCCCCAGGGTGGTCTTTCCGCTACCTGATTCCCCGACCAGCCCGAGGCACTCGCCGGGATAGACATCGACACTCACATCCTCGACGGCCTTGACCCAGTCCACAGTCCTGGCAAACACACCTCGTTTCACCGGAAACCAGGTCCTCAGACTCTCCACTTCGATCAAGGGCTGATCATTGTCAGGATCGAACGAAGACTTCAAAGGTTCATCCGTCAGCCTGGGCACCGCACTGAGCAGTTCACGCGTGTAGGGATCCTTCGGAGATTCGAAGATGGGCTCCACCTCGCCCCGCTCTACGATTTCGCCGTCCTTCATCACGAGAACACGATCGGCGAGCTCCCAGATGACCCCCATGTCGTGGGTGATAAAGAGAATCGAAGTGTCATCCGCCTTCATCTCGAGGATCAAGTCGAAGATCTGCGCCTGCAGAGTCACATCAAGCGCCGTAGTCGGCTCGTCGGCAATAATCAGCTTGGGCTTTAGGATCAGCGCCATCGCAATCATGACACGCTGACGCATCCCCCCGGAAAACTGGAACGGAAACGCTTTGGCCCGCTCTTCCGGATCCGGGATACCTACCTTACCAAGCCATTCAACAGCACGGTCCCAGGCATCCTTGCGTGAGACATCAGGCTCATGCACCCGGACCGCTTCGGCGAGTTGCCTTCCCACAGGATGGAGAGGTGAAAGAGCCGTCATCGGCTCCTGAAAAATCACGCTGATGTCTTTCCCTCGAACTTCGCGAAGTTCCTCGATGGGCAATTCGAGCAGGTTCTTTCCTTCGAAAATAATCTCCCCACTCTCTACCTGCCCGGGAGGACAGGGAACCAGCCTGAGTGAGGACATCGCACCAACTGATTTTCCGCTTCCGGATTCTCCTACCAATCCAACAATCTCACCCGGCTGAATCTCAAAGGAAATTCCCTTCACCGCCTCGACCGTCTTTCCTTCCACATGGAAGGAAATCGCCAGGTTGTTCACGCTGAGCAATGGATCGGACATAGTTACTGAAGCTTCGATTCGGTTCGCGGATCAAAGGCAGCTCGAACGCCTTCACCAATAAAAATTCCCAGCAGGCTCACGATAAAGAGAGCAATCGCGGGATAGAAAATCAGCCACCAGGCATAGGGCTGGACCTGGCCCTGATCCAGAAGATTGCCCCAACTCGGCGTTCCCGGCGGCAAACCGAAACCGAGGTAGTCCAATGATGTGAGCGTGAAAATAGCTCCCACAAGGGCGAACGGAAAAAAGGTGATCACCGGCACCAGCGCGTTCGGAAGAATGTGCCGAAACATGATCTTCCATCGTCCGATTCCCATGACCCGGGCCGCCTCGACAAACGGCTGTTTCCTCAAGCGCAGGAACTCGGCTCTCATGTAATAGGAAATCGCGATCCAGCTGAAACCGCAGTAGACCGCACCGAGAAGACCGAAACTTCTTCCGTAGACCGAGCTGAGAAAGATCATGATGAAGAGGAAAGGCATTGCTTCCCAAATCTCCGTCAATCTCTGCCCGAACATATCGATCTTGCCTCCGAAGTATCCCTGTACTGCCCCCAGGAAAATCCCGAGCAGGTAGGTAACGATGGTCAGGCTGATGCCAAACATCAAGGCCGAGCGCGTCGCATACAGAATCCGCACACCCACGTCACGCCCACTGTTGTCCAGGCCCAACCAGTGCCCTTTCACCGGACGAAACGGGAACTCCACGGTTTCGCTCTCAAACTTCACTCTGATTTTTCCGTCAGCACTGCTCACTGCAAGATCCTCCTGCGGCACAATCAACGCTTCCTTGGCCCTCGCCAGAACGGCCGCCCTGGCCTCTTCTCCCAGTCCTCCCCACGCTGCTGGAGCCTCTTCCTCCCATTCCATTTCCGGAGTGAGCACTCCCTTTTCTTCATCGCTGGCGGTAGCACGACGCTCCATCGAAATGCGCACCAGCTTCGGAGCACTACTTCGGGGACGATGAGCCGAGAGCGAAAACACAATTCCCTGGTCATTCGTCACCGAGACTTCCGGTGTTTCCACATTTTCAAAACGCTTGGCAACCGCTGCCTTAATCACCTCCGGAACCTCGACCGGCTCTGTGGCCAGCGGCACGCGCCTCAACTCAAAATCAGAAGCTCTCCCATAGAAGCCGGCTGCACCGCGACTGCGCTGCATGTTCAATTGCGAATCCACCTCGACCGTGGCCAACTGATCGGCCGGCGAAAAGCTCAGTGTCAGGGTTGAATCAACTTCGATCTGGCTCGCCTCGAGGGACTCCTCCGGACCATTCCGAATGATTGGCCAGAACATCCAGTTGTCCGCATTCTCTTCGAAAAGAGGCCGCTTCTCCAACTGCTTGTAACGCGGCCGGGTATTCACCCCGTTGCCCATGAAAGCGTCTTCGGGATAGAACTTAAACACGGGGAAGAACCACTGCCCGTTCGCCTTGGCAATAAGAGGCTTGTCGTTGGCGATAAAGTTGGAAAGAAGGCTGATGATAAAGATGGCCAACAGAAGAATCAGCGACCACTTGGCTCGCTTGATCTTGCCGAATCGACGAAGTCGCCGTCTCGTGTTCGGATCAAGAATATGAATCAGCCAGTTCTTCATTTCTCACCTCCAAAGCTGATTCGAGGATCGACAAGCACGTAGCAGAAATCCGAAAGGATTCGACCGATCAACCCGAGGATGGAAGTGAGCGCCAGCACTCCCATGAAAACCATGTAGTCGCGGCCGACCACGGCATCGAGCGTCAGCAAACCGATCCCGTTAATTGAAAACACCCGTTCGATCAGCATCGAACCGGCGAACATAATCGTGAGGATACCGCTGATGCCTGTCACAATCGGGATCAGCGCGTTGCGCAACGCATGTCCCCAGACCGCGCGGCGCATCGAACCACCCTTGGCCAACACCGTCCTGACATAGTCCTGAGCAATCTGATCAAGCAGCGAGTTCTTCATCAGGATCGTGAGAACCGCGAAGTTTCCGATCACATAGCAAAGCACCGGCAGAAACATGTGCTCGGCCTGGTCTTTTACTTTGTCCCACGAAGAAAGTTCGTCCCAGTTCTCAGACCGGAATCCACCGATCGGCAGGATATCCCAGAAAGTGTCCGATGTTCCGCAAAAGAGGGTTTTCAGAACCATCCCGAAGGCAAACGCAGGAATGGCGTAAAGCACCAGGACCACCACCGAGGAGGCGACATCAAATCCGCTTCCGTTCCTCAGAGCTTTGGCAATGCCAAGCGGAATACAGATCAGGTAGGTGAGAACAAAACCCGAAATCCCAAACGTGAGCGAGATTGGAAAGCGTTCCTTGATCAGCTCCCAGACGGTTTTGTTGTTGTACTTGTATGAGTACGACTTCATGCCCATCGCATCGGGCACCAACCAGGTCCAGTAACGCTCGAGGAAAGGCTTGTCGAAACCAAACTCCTTCTCAATCGCCTTGCGCTGGTCTTCGGAGATACTGACACCACCGGTTGCTCCTCCGCCAGCTTCGCCACCACCGAATCCGCGAATCGCCGCCAGTTGCTGCTCCACCGGGCCGCCGGGAATAAACTGTGTCAATCCGAAGACAAGAAAGGTGATCCCCAGGAAGGTGGGGATCACGAGAAGCAGTCTTCGGATAAAGTAGCTGAGGCGTTCCATCTGGCAGGACCGGGAAGAATCGATCTAGCTCACGACTTACTGCAGAGGTGTGGGCAGCAGAGACTGCGCCACGCCGAGCTGGAACACCTCGTCAAAAATCACTTCTCTCGGAGGCGGTGGCAACTCCGAACCGCTTTCCCGGGCAGCCTCCAAATCTTCCGCCAGAAATTCGTCGTTCCACCAGTAGTCCACGGCTGCCCACTCTTCGTCGAACTTCCCGAGAACATGGTCCGGCATTCCGAACTTGTTCCAATAGAGAAGACGGGTGTGATCCAGGTGCCAAAGGAGCACATAAGGAGTTTCTTCGAAAAGAATCTGGTCAATCTCTCGGATGATATCATGACGAACCTCCACATCAAACTCGCCGCGGGCCTTCTCGATCAGCGCGTCGACCCGGTCGTTTTTAAAGCCAGTGATATTGTTGCTCGATTTCAGTTCCGCCGTGCTGGAATGCCACATCGTCTCGGGGTCCTTGAAGGGAACTGCTCCCCAGGGGGCCCACGTAATTTCGAAATTGAATTCGTCCATGTCACGGGCCCATCCAGCCCAGTCTTTCTGATCGATCTTCAACTCAATGCCCACATCATTGAGGGCTTCCTCAAAAATCAGGAGAAACTTAACGGTGCTGGGATCACGAATCAGGAAAGTAATGACGAATGGCTTCCCATCCTTTTCGAGCTTTCCGCTGTCCTTGTTCACTTCCCAGCCGGCTTCAGAAAGAAGGCTGCGGGCTTTTTCCACATCAAAAGGAATCAGCTCATTGGGATTCTGGTGCTCACCGCCCCACAGATCCTCCCAGTAAGAGCGGGACAACGGGTACTGATTGAACATAATCGTTTCGTTCATGCGCTGGCGGTCCATGAGGTGAGCGAGGGCCTGGCGCACTTTCTTATCGTCATAAGGTGCCCGGCGCATGTTCATCGCCATCCCCTGAAACCCCACTGGCTGACGATTGAAGACAGACTGCTTAACGATCCAGTTCTTCTTGAATCGCTCGGACTCAGTCTCCTTGATCCAACGACTGGAAGTGTAAACCGCAAAGAGGTCGAACTCCCCTTTCTTGAACGCTTCGAACGCGATGTCCCGCTGAGCATAGAAACGGTATTCGATGGTATCGAAATTCAACTGCCCTTCACCTACGGCATCCCCGGCACGCCAGTAGTCATCACGTTTTTCAAGGCGGGCAAAATGCTGCTCCTTTACCTCTCCGAGGCTGTAGGGTCCGGAAACAATCGGAAACTCAAAGTTCACCTTATTGAAGTCCTGACCTTCCCACCAATGCTTCGGCATGATGTAAAACATGGAGCAGGCCAACTGGTTCTTCCAGTGAACCTCATCGGCAGTAATACGAACGGTCTTTTCATCCAGCGCTTCAATCTCGATCAAACGCTTCATCGAAGCCTGAAGCGGCCCGGTAAGATGCTCGGGATCTTTGACCGCATTGAAGCTCCAGACGACGTCCTCCGCGGTGATCGGCTTTCCATCACTCCAGGTGGCGCGAGGATCGATGTGAAATGTGAATTGCTTCTTGTCTTCGGAAACTTCCCATCGATTGGCAACACCGGGCCCAAAGGCGAGAGTCACATCATCAATCGTAAGCAACTGCTCAAACATGAGACGGAAAATCTCGCGGGAAAAAACGTTGTTCTCGATCTGATAGTTAAAACTCTTCGGAAACTGCGAAGCATACATCGAGATCTTACCACCCGGTTCAGCAAACTCAGATGCAAGCGGGGAGGGAACATCCTGCCAGTCGGCGCCGGGGAATTCCTCAGCATGGGATAGAGATAGAAACAGAGCTGCGGAAAGAACGGAAGGGAGGAGTTTCTGAATCATCATTTCTGGTATCTACGGCCTCTATACCTGTCTGGATAAAGACGGATAAAGGAATCGGTCAATTCAACGGTGAAATCAACGGCGGAAACTCGTCCTTCACACGGAAACATTCTCTCGTCCCCGTGACGCTTTCGCCGATGCCCTGTGCCTCAGTTAGCCAGCACGATCGGGTCATCCGCCGCTTCGTCATCACTTCCATTCAATACGTCTGAGGGAGAGAGGCGACGCGGCTGAATTTTGGACCGCATGACTTCGATGTCGTTGGATCCACCCGTGATCTCTTCGACTTCCTCCGCCTCATCGGTGACCGATTCGAACGGCGCCAATGCCACTTCGGCGGTGGCTTCGGGAATTTCACGAAATCCGTCTGAGGGCTGGGGAGGGCCAATTTCGATCTTTCGAACGCCCGCAGGAGGAGGAACAGGTGCAATAGGCACGGTCAGCATCGACGGTGGACCGATTTCGATGCTGCGCATGCTGGAAGTATTCTCGCCCGCCTCCGGGGCAGGCTCAACTTTCGCGGTAATTTCGCTGCCCTCCGGCTCCAGTCCGTCCGCTTCGTCACTCACCTCGTCCTCGACCAGCTCAAAACTACGCGGCCTCTTTCGAAGCGAGCCCACAGGTTTCGGAACAGGCAGCGGCGGCGCTACTGGTGCCGTCATCGCCGCGGGAATATTTCGGTGATCTTCCTCATCAATCCGCACTTCGTTTTCGGCGGTGGCGACCTGAGGAGGACCAATCTCAATTTTCCGGGTCTTCTGATGCGTGTGATGCACTCCCATTGGCTTAAGCGCCTGCGTGTAATCGTGGGGGTTCGGGAACTGGAGGTGTTCGGCTCCAGTCGCTTCTGGAACCTGCTTTGCTTTGCGAATCATTCCGACCGTGCCAATCACCTTGCGGCTGTCGTTGATGAATGGCTCCACCGTGATTTCGTAGCTCTCGTCCTTCCACTTGAGGTCGCTGTGCATCGTCAGGCCGGCCATGGTGTCGCAGAAGTCCAGCTCATGCAGGAAATGCGGAATCATGTGACACTGAGTGTTGCTCAAATCGCCCCCGATCAGTTGCTTGGCATCGAAACCCAGTTCATCCCAGAGTGAACCACAAACATGGGTCACCTTCAGCTTTCGGTCAGTTCGGAACGCAGCCAGGGGAAGGCCGTTTAAGATCGGATCAATTGGCGCCGTCTCAATGCGAACGGGCTTGGTAACTTCCTGCTTCAGCGATTCCCTCGCGATAAGGTAAAGGTGCATTCCCCCGCCCTTGACCCGACTGCGCGTGACGCGGGCATCAAATTGACGATCACCGTTTGCCGTCAGAAAGGTGGCATTGATCCTCAATCCGGCCTGTGGCCCTTCCCTCAAACCATCAAAGGCGTGGAAGGCCTCCGCGTGGTCGTCATACGGAAAAAACTCCATCAGGGAACGCCCTGTGAAGGTTCCCGATTGATAACCAACGCCCTTCAGGAACGCGCGATTGTGAAAGAGAATGTTTAGCTCCTCATCGCAAACGACAATCATGTCGCTCGCGACGCGGATCAGTCGTCCCCCCCAGCGCTCTTCAGGATCATCTCCCATGATTTTCTCCAGCCTGACACGCCAGAGCCCCCTCACGCGGTCGGGAGCGGGAGTCAATTCGCTATGAAGGGTAGGCGGTACCGGAAAGTTTTGATCCTCGGCGGATTCCATTACAATGGGTAAATAATTATCATAATTTCCATTATAATCAAACACTTAAAATCGGTGTTTTGGCGGTCGATCCCCTCCTCCAGACAGTGTTATCGGGCCGAATCGGTAGGTTTCCGGCGTTGACGGATCTGGCTCTTCTGGCCATTTTTCCCGAAATGAACGAAACCTTGATCGAAAAGCTGAACTGGCGCTATGCCACCAAAGTCTTTAATCCGGAAAAGAAGATCTCCGAAGCCGATTGGAAAACTCTCGAAGAAGCCCTCATTTTGACCCCTTCTTCCTACGGACTTCAGCCGTGGAAGTTCATTGTCATTCAGGATCAGGAACTCAAATCTTCGCTGGTTCCCGCTTCCTACAAGCAGCAGCAGGTAGCGGACTGTTCCCACCTGCTTGTTTTCGCAGTTCGGACCGAAATGACCGAAGGCGACGTGGACAAGCTGATTTCAGCAACCGCCACCGCCCGCGGCGTTGAGGAGGAATCGCTCGCCTTCTACAAAAATATGATGATCGGCGACATCGTCGAAGGCCCACGCTCTGAAGACTGCATTGGCTGGGCCAAGCTTCAAAGCTATATCGCACTGGGGAACTTCATGACCTCAGCTGCCCTGCTCGGAATCGACTGCTGCCCGATGGAAGGATTCGTTCCGGCGATGTATGACGAAGCCCTCGGGCTTGCTGAGAAAGGACTCACGACTGCCGTTGTCTGCCCGGCAGGCTATCGTGCCGAAGATGACAAGTATGCATCCTCACCGAAGGTTCGCTATTCGGCCGACGAACTGATCGATCACATTGGGTAATAATCCCTAGAGATGCGAGCGCAGCATCTCCAGGCTTCGTTCAGTTCCTGACAAAACATCGTCTTTGCCTTCAAACTCCACGGAGATATATCCGCGGAAGTTTGCCTGCTTGAGAATGCCGGCGACTCTGCTGTAGTCAAGGTCAAGGGTGTACCAAGTGCCTCCCCCGTAGTAAGTCTTGGCCTGGACGAGGACGCAGTGCGGAGCCAGCGCTTCCATTTGCTCGTATTTCTGCTCGAGGAAATTGCCGGTATCCAGCGTGGCCTTCAGCCAAGGAGAGTTTACAGCCTCAATCACACGAATCACTCCGGCAGCAGTCCTCCCGAGACCCCAGTGATTCTCCAATCCCATCACGACTCCTCGTTTTTCCGCCTCCCCTGCCAGCGTTCCATAGGCGTCAATAACCCACTGGAATCCGGTTTCATCATCATAGCCTTCGAGCGGAGGTTCGATCCCCTTGTTGGCCATCAGGTCGTCAAAGGACTTCGATGTCCCCCAGGTACCGGTATTGACCCTCATCGTCGGGATACCCAACTGATAAGCCTGCTCCAGGCAGTCCGTCGTATGACCGATATTCTTTTCTCTTATGGCTTTGTCAGGAGACAGAAACCCCTGGTGGGTTGAATAGCCCATCAAGTCGAGGCCGAGACTGAAAGCGTGCGACTTGATCGCGTTCAACGCCGACGGGGAAACATCAGCCAGTTGGCGCTGCAGAATCTCAAGGCCGTCAAATCCGATCCTCGCAGCATGATCCAGGCAGACCGTGAGCGGGCGATACTCCTCATTCCGAAATCTCCAGAACGAATAGCTGGAGACTCCAATCCGGTTCCGGCTCGCGCCTCCCCTTTCCCGCTCAGAGCCCTGCCCGATTGCGGGAACGATCGCAGCACATGACAGTCCGGCGGAGTGAGAGAGAAAACGGCGACGGTTCATCGCCTGCAGGATAGAGAGCCGTTGAAGCGGAAACAAGCCGCAAAGCGATTCCCGCCGCGCGGCGAAAAATCACTTCTTCTTTCGATTAGCGAGTTCCTGCTCGCGCACCGAGAGGAATTCATTCGAAATCGTGATCGCCTCGGCTTTGTCGTCGCCGTCGTAGGCCCAGAAGTCCTGCAGGATGGCCTCGAGCTCAGGAAAGTCTTCGCCGGTATCACCCACCCTGGTGCGGAGAGCGGCAAGCCGCTCCTTGAGTTCAGCTATCGTGTCAGCGTAGGCCGGATCGTCGTAGACATTGATGTTCTCTGCGGGATCCTTCTTGAGGTCATAGAGCTCCCATGCCGGAGGCGTGCGGTAGCTGCCGTCGTATTTGGCGCCGTAGTAGAAGATCAATTTGTGTTCCTTGGTCCGGATACCGACATGCCCCGGGTTGTCGTGGTGAGCCATGTGCATCCAGTAGCGGTAGTAGGCTTCTTTCTTCCACTCTTCTGGCTCATTTCCGGTCTCACAGATTTCTTTAAAGCTCTCGCCCTGCATATAGTCAGGAGTCTCGATTCCGGCAAAGGCCAGCATGGTCGGAGCGTAGTCCACATTCTCCACGATAGCGTCAGTGCGGCTGCCTGCCTTAATCGTCTTCGGATAGCGAATCAGGAAAGGCATGCGCATCGACTCTTCATACATCCAACGCTTGTCCTGATAATCGTGCTCCCCGAGCATGAAGCCCTGGTCGCCGGTATAGATAATGACGGTGTTGTCCAGTTCCCCGATCTCTTCAAGATAGGCGAAAAGCTTAGCAAGATTGTCGTCGATGCCTTTGACGCAACGAAGGTAGGTCTTCAGATAGGCATTGTAGGACATCCGCTTGATTTCATCCTCGGTGTAATCGGCGGGGTCGTAGTTTTCCGGAAAGTCCTTCGCAAATCTCGGCGGAAGATCGACTGCATAGGAACGTCTCGGATTACGATTTCCAACCGACGTGCCAATGTGAGGCACCAGTTCATCATTATAGCCGCGTGTTGCGATGGAGCCGAACTTCGGCTGATTCTCAAGCCACAGGTTATCGGGCTCCGGGATGTCCACATCGGCAAGATACTCGTCATAACGTGCAGCGTGCTCAAAGTAGTCATGAGGCGCCTTGTAGTGATGCATCAGAAAGAACGGCTTGTCTTCATCGCGACCTTCTTTGAGCCAATCCAGTGTGATCTCGGTAATGGCATCAGAGGAGTGGTAGCCGTCATAGGTAATCACATCCTTGGGCCACCCCTTCTCGCCACGTACCCGGAACTCCGGGTTGTGGTATTTCCCCTGCCCCGGAAGGACGGTATAAAAATCAAAAGCACCGGGTTCTTCTTTCAGGTGCCACTTACCAACCATGGCGGTCTCGTAACCGGCCTTCTTCATTTCGATGGCGAGATACTGGCGTTCTGATTCGATCTTTCCGCCGAGGTCATACGCGCCATTCGTGTGGGGATACTGACCGGTAATGACACAAGCCCGGCTGGGCGCACAGATCGAGTTGGTGCAGAAAGCATTCTCGAAAAGCATTCCTTCCTTGGCGAGACGATCAATCGTCGGAGTGGGATCAAGCGCTGCGAGACGACTGCCGTAGGCACCGATGGCGTGGGCGGCGTGATCGTCTGACATGATATAGAGAACATTGGGACGCTTCTCTTCGGCGCTGACCAGGGAGGTCATCAGGAATCCAATAAGGATGAGGGCAGTTTTTTTCATGATTCGAAAGATCCACCATCCTGCGGGAAAATTTCCTCTTCGTCTTGTGACAAGCCGACATTATTTGGTATTTTTCAGACAAATGTCTGATTTATTCAATGCTGCGCCGCCACTGCTGAGGCATCCTGTTTGTCTCGCAATGACGCGGATATTTGAGCATCTCCCCGACACATACTTTTTCATCAAGGATACCGACAGCCGTTTCCTTCACGGGAACCGCGCCCTGCTCAATCGACTTGGACTGAAGAAGGTGTCCGAATTTGCCGGAACCACCGACTTCGACCGCTACCCGGACCCGGTCGCCGAGCAACTGGTCGCCGGTGACCGGGCTATCATGAACCAAAAAGAACCCTTGATTGATCATCCCGAGGTTCTCTACGACCACAACGGCAAGCTCGAGTGGCACGCCAGCTCGAAGTATCCCATCCTCGACGAAAACAACTCCCCACTTGGTGTCGTTGGCATCACTCGTCCTTTCGCCTCGCGGGAGTCCCCGCCCACCGCCCATCACGCTGCCGGCCGGGCCATTGAATTTATCAGCGACAATCCGACCATCCCTTTGCGGGTGGCTGAGCTGGCACGTGAGTTCGGTATTTCAGAACGCCAACTTCACCGACAGTTTCTCGACTACGTAAAACTGAGCCCCCGGGACTTTATCCTTCGCACGCGCATCAACGCCGCGGCTGTCGAATTGCGAAAAGGAAGCGAACCGATTGCTTCACTTGCAGAAAAATACCGATTCTGCGATCAAAGTGCTTTCACCCGCCAGTTTCGGAAAATCCTGGGAACGACCCCGGCACGCTATCGCGAGTCCTCCTGAACCGGCACGCCCGCCTCATGAACAAATCAGCCATCGTCGAATCTCTCCGCCAGCAGTTGCAGGCCCAGTATGAACGCGCCATCAAGGCACTGGAAGGCGCCCACGAAGCTGCCACCGGCGACGACACCAAGGCCGAGAGCAAATACGACACGCGCGGTCTTGAAGCCTCCTACCTGGCCGCCGGGCAGGCGGAACAAGCCGACGAATTGCAGACAGCCATCGCCTCGCTCGACTCATTTGAATTTCCAGACCTTGATCTGGACGATCCCATCACCCCCGGTGCCCTGGTCGAAGCCGACCTCGACGGCGAGTCCGTCTTCTACCTGCTTGCTCCCGCCGGCGGCGGTCTCACTTGCGAAACTGACGACGGAAATACCGTGACTGTGCTCGGCCCGGCTGCGCCACTCAAAGAGCAACTCCTCGGAAAAACCACCGGAGATATTCTCGAAGATCCTCCGTTGATGATTCTGGAGGTAATGTGAGGATCAGTTCAACCCCAGGTCATCCGGCTCGTCGGCGATGAGCTTGTGCCACGGGCTGAGGTCGCGAAGCAGCAACTTCCAGAGACCATCAACTTTAGAGAGGTCGATCACCTCCGGCTCAGGTTTGTGGCTGATCCAGGAGTTGTTCTCCATTTCGTCCTCCAACTGTCCTTCGGACCATCCCGAGTAGCCAACGAAAGCACGGATGTGAAACCCTTCCATCTGGTGCATCACCGCTTCTGCAGCCGAGAGGTGAGTATTGTATTGAAGCTCCTCCCCCGCCTCTGACCACCCGAAGGCGGAAAAGGTAAGGTGCTCACGATTGACCGGCCCTCCGAGAAAGACGGGAACGTCGGATAGCTTCTCATGATGCGCATCGGAGAGAATTTCCTCGGTGAGCAGTTCTCCCACCGTTCTGCCGAGCGGGCGGTTCATGATATAGCCGAAAGCGCCCTCATCCATGCTGTGTTCGGTAAGAAGGAGAACACTCTGGAAAAAAGTCGGCTCCTTCAAACTCGGATCCGCAAGGATTAAGCTCCCCTTGTAGGAGTCGTTCGGGTTGTCGGATACGGAATCGAGTTCCGGGTCTTCAAATGAATCGAATTCTGAATCTTCTGACGCCATAGGCTGTAGCCGGTGTCGATGGCACAAAATCACTCTCAAATAGATTTTCTCCGTTGGCAACTCCGAAGCACCGGTGTTCACTTCCAGCATGCATGATCTCGTAGAAAAACTCCGCCAGGGTTCTGAACTCAGCGCAGACGATATTCGTCTCGCGACCGAATCCATTCTCGACGAGTCCATCGATCACGAATCCAAAGCCGACTTTCTCGAAGCTCTCTCGGAAAAAGGTGAGACTGCTGCCGAAATTGCCGGTTTTGCCTCTGAATTCCTCACCCGCGCCATCGAACCTTCACTCGACCGCGACGCAATCAACAAACCGCTCATCGATGTCTGCGGCACCGGAGGAGACAAGCTGGACCTGTTTAATGTTTCCACGACGAGTGTCTTTATTCTGGCTGCCTGCGACGTTGCCGTAGTCAAACACGGCAACCGTGGCATCACCTCCAAGAGCGGCGGCGCCGATGTGCTTGAGGCCCTCGGCATCCGCATTGACCTGCCGGCCGAAGATTTTGGACGATGCGTCGCTGAAGTGGGAGCCGGTTTCCTCTTTGCCCCTCTATACCACCCCGCCTTCAAGGCAGTCGTCCCGGTCCGCCAGTTACTGGCCCAGCGGGGAAAACGCACCATCTTCAACCTGCTTGGCCCTCTCCTCAATCCGTCGCGGCCAGACTACCAACTGATCGGTGTTTTTGATCCGAACGTCGGAGCCATCTACGCCGATATCCTTTCACGACTTGGAAGAAAAAATGCCTGGGCCGCTCATGGCAGTGCCGGAGAGGCAGGCGGAATGGATGAGCTCTCGACCATCGGCGAAACCCAGATCTGGACGACCGCCGGGGAAGCTTCCTCCATTGATCCCGTCGAACTCGGACTGCCCGCGCCTGAACTCAGTGAACTCCAGGGAGGCGAAGCCGGTGAAAATGCAGAAATCCTCAAAGGTATCCTCGACGGAAGCCTGACCGGCCCGAAGCGTGACCTGGTAACTCTCAACAGTGCCGCCGGCCTGGTCATCTGCGGAAAAGCTTCCAGCCTGGCTGAGGGACTCACCCTGGCCAACGACGCGATCGACAGTGGACGGGCTCTCGAAGTTCTCCGCCGATGGCAGAACTTCAGCTAGTCCTGACAGGGCACCAGTTTGACTGAAGCCCGGATTGATCCACAGTAACCAAATCGGGAATGTCGAAACGAGCTGTCATCTGGATCATTGCGAGCCTGCTGGTTGTGACCGGCCTGGTTCTGGTCAACTTCGAGCGCATCCTGCCGCTAATCTCTTCTCGAAATCCGGTCTTCACTGAGGTTATTCCTTCCAAACGCCCGCCCCGTCTCGACCGGCGACTGATCGAGCGATATACCGGGATGAAGGTGGACGAAATCATCTCCGCCCTTCTCGCCGAACGGGAAGCCAATCCTGACACAGCGCCCACTCCCCTTCCCCCCTCACAGGTGGAACTCCTGCTCGGCAGCCTCCCGGATGCACCTCTGCCCTTCCCGGAAGACGCCGCCCCCTCCAACGAGGACTGGCTCCGCGAATTCGTCACCACCATACAGAACAACTCAACCGGCAACCCTTCGCCGGAGGAGATCTGGCAATTCAACCTCGCCCTCTCTGCCCTCGATATCGACGCCGCTCAAATCCCCGAGAGCCTGCGTCGCAATACTGCCCCGCCACCCGAGTCCGACACTTTTGACGTTCGATTAGCGAACAAGGAAACCGGGATGAAAGCTCCTTACTGCACCGGCGACTTCAATGGTGACGGGACCATTGAGTTCGTTTCCGACGGCGGTGCTAAAGCGTTTCATCTCGACGATTCGGGAAATCTCTCCCAGGTTCAATGGCCTGCCTTCGCCCATCCGGGAAACGGACTCTACCCGGCTGACTACGATGCGGACGGAGATCTTGATCTGCTCGTTACCCGAAAGGGCGGACTTCCCAACACCCTCCTGAGAAATCGAGGCAACGGACAGTTCGATGATGTTACCTCTGATCTCGGACTGTTGTCATTCAACACCACCAACCTCGCTGTCTGGCTGGACTTCGACGGCGACGGGCACCTTGACCTTCTTGTCGGCAGTGAGGACCACCCGCTCGAACTTTACCGTCAAAACAATCTCGCTGCTTTCGAACCAGTCGCCTGGGACCTGAAACTCTGGATTCCCCGAGGAACTCGACAAATTGAAGTGGTCGATATCAATGAGGACCTCGTTCCGGACTACTATGTGAGCATTGAAGGCCTCGCCAACCGATTGTACGTCGGACAACCCTCGGCCAATGCCGCAGAATGGCGTTTCAATGATATCGCTCCCGGGCTCGGTCTGACAGATTCCGGCGCAGCGGCGCCCGGGCATTTTTTTGATTTCGATAACGATGGTCTCATCGATTTCATCACCGTTGCCGGAGGCAGACTTCAGCTGCTCCATAACGAAGGCAAAGGCCAGATGACGAATGTTACCGAAGCCCTCGAACTTCCCGAAGCACCCGCTACCTCAATTGGATCTTTCGATGTCGACAATGACGGCTACGAAGACCTTCTGATAGGCACGCCGAACCTCAAAACGAACCGCGTCCTTTGGAATCGGGAAGGGACCAATTTTCGCGACATCTCCATCACCAGCCGCGGGAGTTTCCTCGACAGCCCCGTGCGTGTTGAGTCCAACGACTACGATGCCAACGGCCACGCCGACCTGATCTATGAAACTGCATCAGGAAGTGTTCGTTGGCTTCATACGACCGGTCCCGTTGGACGATGGATTCATGTCACGCTGGACGGCAGTCCCCTGGAGGGCACACGAATCACGGCGGTGCCGCGCGACAATGACTGGATTCTTCAACAGATTCCCCGAACTGTTCGGAGCGATTTTTCCCTTACCATCGGCCTCGGCGAAGCGGAAACGATCGAAACACTCTCAATTCTCAACCCGGATGGTTCGCAAGCGGCGGCCCCGTTGAGCGGACTTCAGCCCGACCAGCGAGTCGAAGTTAAAATCCCCTGATCGACATCGGTGAGTGTGGGAATATAAGAAAGTCGAGTGACTCTGGTTTTTAAAGTAGCTTTATAATCCAGAAGCCTTGTGAAGCGGCTCTTTTCGTAGCATGTTATAGGGCTCCATCTGACCGGGGAGCGCCCGCTGACGTTGTGACCTATGATTGAGCCCGTTCAAAAAGACACTGAATTCGTTAACGATTTCCGCGAGGCAGATAAAGTGACCGGAGCCATCCACGTCTGGTGGCTGGGGCAAAGCGGCTTTCTCATCAAGTGGAACGGCCAGGGCGTCCTGATTGATCCCTATCTTTCGGACTCCGTCACACGCCCTACCGAGGGAACGGCCTCTCCCATCAAACGCGTCTCAGAACGGGTCGTCGACCCCCTGGCGCTGGAAGGTGTGGAAACGGTCCTCTGCAGCAGTGCCCAACCCGACCGCCTCGATCCGGAAACCCTTTTGCCTCTCCGGGCTGCCAATCCCAACCTCAAGCTGGTTGTTCCCGCAGGCATCGAAGACCAGACTCGCGACCTCCTCGGAAAAGCGAGCCCGAACATCGTTCCGGTGAATGCGGAGACTTTCGTGACAGTCGACTCTTTCGAATTCCACGGCATCGACGCCGCCACGCCGAAAATCCGCCGCGACGTGAACAGCAATTCCAAGGACCTCGGCTACGTCATTCTGTTCGGACCGTTTGCTCTCTACTACAGCGGACAGACCATCTGGCATACCAATCTCGTCAAAGCGATTCGCCGCTGGCCTATCAACCTTTCCTTCATGCCTATCAATGGTGACGAAAAAGCCGCGGACGGCCGCGACAGCCTCAATGGTTTTGAAGCCGCTGCCCTGGCCAAGGCGACCAGCTCAAGCCTCGTCATCCCGGCCCACTACGACATGTTCGACCCGGGCAATGTTTCAACGGATGAGTTCACCTCCTGCTGCGAACGGCTCAGCCAGCGCTACCGGCTTCTCAAATTAGGCCAGCGCATGACGATGGGACCAGTGACCGACCCCAGTTCCGGACGCGGGATCGAGAGTGAGCCCTATCGCAAGGAAACCGGGCTGGGATACTGAACTGACCGCAATTTCTTGCGGATTGTTGCTACTGATTTCCTACTCAAACGTCCGCAGAGGATGAATCGCCCGTCCCACAAGGGCTGACTGGTCATTCACACCTTAAAAAGAAATCAAACTATTTTCTTGCGAAAATACTTGAAATTTCATAAAGGTTAACTGACTTCAGTTCCTTGGATATTTTAGTTGATTTTTTATTGAACGGATCTAGGAACCGAGTCTCCAAAAAATAAGGGTATTGGCAGATTTCCTGAGAGTTTGCACCCGGCACTGACGTTACTAATAGATATGAGAATTTCCCCGAGGGGATCTCTCAAAAAGCCGGCCTCACTGACAATACTTCCTGAATCGCAATCTAATCACAGGAGAAAAACAGCCGAAGGAATAGATCCTGCTGTTGGACCCTTGGCATTAGATCCTATTCCGCAAACTAACCTACTTTAACCCACTCAACTGTCATGGCAAATCTGGAAATGGACGGCGGCATCAAGATCTACCTTCGGGAGATCGGGAAAACGCCTCTATTGACCCGAGAAGAAGAGGTCGAACTGGCCGACCGAATTAAGAAAGGCGACAAAGAAGCCCGAGCTCATATGATCAAGGCGAACCTTCGCCTGGTCGTTAAAATCGCTCAGGACTACGCCAACTATGGCCTTCCGCTTCTCGATCTCATCTCTGAAGGTAACATCGGCCTGATGAAGGCTGTCGAGCGCTTCGACCCCAATAAGGGAGGGAAGCTCTCTACCTATGCTGCCTGGTGGATCAAGCAGTCCATCAAGCGCGCCCTGGCGAACCAGAGTAAGACGATTCGTCTGCCCGTCCACATGGTGGACAAAATCTCCAAGATGCGCCGTGTTGCCATGGTGCTGAGCGAGGAACTTGGCCGCGAGCCCACCGACGAGGAACTCGCCGAAGAGATCGGTATCGACCGTGCCAAGCTTTCCCACCTCAAGTCCGCTGCGCTCCGTCCGGCATCCCTGGATGCTCCGATCAGCGATGACGACACCACCGAATTCGGTGAGATCATTGGTGACGAAAAAGCCCAGACACCTCTTGAGCTTCTCAGCCACAAAAACATGCACATGCAACTCGACGACCTTCTTGAGGTTCTCGACGAGCGTGAGCGAAAGATCATCGATGCCCGCTTCGGCCTTGCCGGCCAGAAGCCGAAGACTCTCGAAGAAGTGGGTCAGGAGTTCGGCGTCACTCGTGAGCGTATTCGCCAGTTGCAGAATATTGCGCTGAAGAAGCTGCGCCGCGCGCTCCAGAAGAAAGAGGATCCCGGTCCCCGTCCCCTCCGTAAAGGCGGCGAAGCCGAGGATGACGACTTCTTCTCCGACCGCGAAGAAACTGCCATGGCCATCTAAAGCCGGCAGCCAGTCGATTCTTTAAAACAAAAAAGGCCGCGCCCATCAGGGCGCGGCCTTTTTCGTTAAATCGATTCACGCTCGGGATCAGCCTTCGAACTTCTCCACGATAAGCGAGGCGTTGTGGCCACCGAATCCGAAAGAGTTGGTCAGAGCCCGCTTCACCTCAGCCTTCCGCGCTGTGTGCGGAACGTAGTCGAGGTCGCAGCGCTCATCCTGGTTGTCGAGGTTGATCGTAGGAGGAATGATGCCCTCACCGATCGCCTTAACACAGGCGGCCAGCTCCACACCTCCGGCTGCACCGAGGAGGTGGCCGGTCATGGATTTGGTCGAACTCACCATCAGTCCATCTTTGGCATAGTCACCAAAGACACGCTTGATCGCCTTGGTTTCGCAGACGTCACCGAGACCAGTCGAAGTTCCGTGAGCATTGACGTAGTCGATCTCTTCGGGCTTCACTCCCGCGTGCTTGATCGCCATTTCCATGCAGCGGCGCGCCCCGTCGCCTTCGGGATGGGGAGAAGTCAGGTGATAAGCATCAGCAGAAACACCGTATCCGGTCAGCTCGGCGTAGATGCGAGCACCACGCTTGAGAGCATGCTCCATCTCTTCGATCACGATGACACCGGCACCCTCACCCATCACGAATCCGTCGCGGTCGACATCAAACGGACGTGAGGCCTTCTCCGGCTCATCGTTGCGCATGCTGAGCGCTTTCATATTGCCGAAACCTGCCAGACCCATCGGGCAGATCGTAGACTCGGAACCACCGGCAATGAATGCGTCGGCATCACCGAATTTAATCATGCGCCAGGCCTCACCGATATTGTGGTTGGAAGTCGCGCAAGCGGTCACAATACACATGTTGGGACCGCGAAGATCGTATTCCATGGAAACCATTCCGCTGGAGATGTTCGCGATCATCATCGGGATGGTGAACGGGGAAACCCGCTTGGGAGACTTCTGGGTCAGATTGATGTGCTGTTGTTCGAGGGTTTCGAGGCCCCCGATACCGCTGCCCACCATGCAGCCAAAGCGATCCAGGTCTACCTGCTCCAGATCGATGCCGGAGTCGTCCATGGCCATCACGGATGCTCCCATGGCAAGCTGGGCGAAACGGTCCGCGCGGCGGGCATCCTTGGGATTCTTGAAATACTGAGCTGCTTCGAAATCCCGCACTTCACCGGCAATCTTGCAGTCGTAATCGGCAAGCGCTTCGTTGGTGATGTGGCCGATTCCACTCTTTCCAGCGATCAGGCTGTTCCAGAAGGTATCGAGATCGTTTCCAACAGGCGAAACAACCCCCATTCCGGTAATGACAACTCTTCGTTCCATGATCTTTTCTATTCGAATTGGCGGCTAAACTCAGCGTGCTTCATACCCATTGCAAGGCGATTTCTCGGGTCAAATCCCGACATTTTCCTCGAGGCCTCAGGGGCAGATTTAATCAAATTTCGATCACTCGCTCCCGCTCGTTCATTGCCCCGCAACGCGGGCACTCAGCCAGGTCGTGATCGGAAAGGTCTTCGAAAACGTGGTCGCAGATCCCGCAGATTACGAAATGCTTGCGGCGGCGGTTCTCGCGCCCCTTTCGGAAAATCTCTGCGGCCACCCATGCGAAGAACAGGGCACACATGATGACCACCAGATACACGGCGATCATTCCATCAAGGGTGACTCGAAACATTTTTCTAACGTTTTAGAGGACGTTCCTCAACCTGCCTGCTAATCCTCTGAAGATCAACCCCGGGCCCAGACATCCATCCAGCCCTCTGAGGCAATTTCAGAAGGCAGAAATCTCAGGGTCGACTCGATCACCTCAATTAGCTCGCTGCGGTTCTCCTCTTCGAGTTCGGCTTCAATCTTGATCACCCTGACATCCCCCTCAGGCAAAACCCGGAGCCTGGCCCGAAAAGCAGGGACCGCTTCAGCTCTCTCCAGGTAATCTTCAAGAATCGACCAGGGAGCCACACGGCGTCCGTCCAAGCTGTCATCGAAACTGACGAGTGACTCCCCCTTTTTGTTCACTTCAGGCAATTCGATTGATGTCGCTTCTCTCAACGACAGTGACCAGGGATACTCCGGTGGGATCGGCTCAACTTTTGTGCTTTGGAATGAGGGCAGGAACCGGACCTCGTGATCCTGTAAGCGGACCCTGACATCGCTCTGCTCCGAAGGTGCCTTAAGATAGACAGTTCTGTCTTTGAGCCGCTGGAACAGTGAGCGAACTTCCGGATTCGACTCGTCCAGAATAGAGACAGATTGCATTGTCGGGTCCACCCGCGTCGGAGCTGGATATACTACCTGGAAGAGATAAAACCCGGCGCCATGGATCGTGACAGAAAAGATAGTGAACGCGGTCAGGTACAGCCAACCGAGGCGGTCCTTGGACCACGAAAAGATAAAAAACTCGTTCGCTGATTTCTTAAATGCCATGCCCCTGATTTTCCGCAAAGTGAATCACGGAGCGTATTGCTGGGTCGCCTGGGAAAGATTGAAACCGTGTCCCAGGATAATACTGGATACCTCCATCACGACCCCATAGTCGATGGTTTCGTCGCTAAGAAGGATGACATGGTCCGAACGCTTGATCGCCTCCTCAAGAACTCCGGGCAACTCTTCCAGACTCGTTCTCTGGTCGTTGAAGTAGAAGTCACCCGAACGCCCCGGGATCAGGGTCACAATATGTGCATCTTCCGCAGGTGGAAGAACCGAACCCGACTTCGGCAGAGTCACTCCGATTCCCGACTTCAACACGAAGCTGGAGCCGAACAGAAAGAAAATGATCAGGAGCATGATCACATCCATCAGGGGTGCCGTGTAAAGCATCCCGCCACGATCCTTCAATGTTGACTCAAGTTTCACAACTACTCCCGCACTTTTCTGGACACCTCTCAGGACTGAACAGAATCGTCTCCCTCGCCATTGGCCTCTTCATTATCCGGACGCATCGAAATGATGTCCGAAGGCTGGGAACGGAGATCGCAAATCGTATTCACGATCTCAATGCCGGCACTCTCCATATCGTGCATCAGGCTTTTCGCGTAGGTGCGCAAATGAGAATAGAAAATGAACGCAGGAATCGCCACCATGAGTCCGGCAGCTGATGTGATGAGAGCCTCGTAAACACCCTGGGAAATCTCGGATACCGTCGTGAAACCACCAACCGCGTTGATTCGCACGAACGTGTCGACCAGACCGAGGACCGAGCCGAGCAGGCCGATCAGTGGGGCGATGTAGGCCACGGTTAAAAGAACGGATAAGTGTTTCTCGAGCTTTGGCACCTCCAGCTGGCCGCTTTCCTGAACGATTTCCTTAAGCTCCGTCCGGGGCGCAGAATAACGACGCAACGCCGACTGAATCACGCGAGCCGCAGGTCCGGGAGTGACTACTGCCTCGGACAATGCCTCGGAATAGGCCTTGTTCTTGATCAGGTTTCTTAACCCGAACAGCAGATCTCCGACGTCAATCCTGGCACGGTGAAAGTAGAAGAGGCGTTCGAGAAAGATCGCAATCGCGATAATGGAACAGCCGAGTAGGAGCCACATCAGGGGCCCGCCTTTGGTGATCAAATCCATTTAGGTATTCTGTGTCCGAATGGAGAGTTTCGCTGCTACCCGTAACACACGATAGCGGGTGGGCAAAGGTTCAATTTCCGATCTCCGGCACGGCCGGAAACAAGGGTTTCTTAGAAGTAAAACGGTCCGGCTCCCCCGACTTCTTCCTCCTCCTCAGCTTCGGCTTCGCTTCCCTCCGGAGTCTCGGCAGACTCTTCACCCGCCTCATCGCTGTCATCGTCATCCAGCTCGAAAACGAGTTCGGTTTCCTCGTCGCCTACTTCTTCGTCGCCTGGGACAGATTCCTCCTCCTCAACTTCTTCGTCGGAATCGGAATCGACTTCAAAAATACTGGAAAGGTCCTCCTGGTCGTCACCTTCAGCTTCTGGTTCATCGTCAGCCGCTTCAGCCGCGTCTTCTTCCTCACCATCGTCAGCCTCGAGTTCAAAGATGGATTCCACAGGCGCCCCCTCTTCGAGAACGATCGTTTCAGGAACTACAGATTCCTCGTCCTCCTCGATCTCGAACGGAGATTCGGCAGGAGGCTCTTCTTCGGACTCAATCACAATCTCCGGTTCATCGAGTTCGAGCGGCTCAATCACTTCGGTTGGCTCACGCTCGTCTTCTTCCTCTTCCTCGACTTCGGCTTCGTCCTCTTCCACCTCAAAAATTGACTCTTCTTCCGCAGCAGGACTTTCCTCTTCGGAGGATTCGTTGTCTTCATCCACCGCGGTCAGCTTTCCAAGGTCGAAAACATCATCGTCATCAGCCGCAACCGGATCATCGTCGATGCCGGCGAGCGGATCATCCTCGTCTTCCTCAGGCTCCCTTGCGGCTCTTTCGGCCGCGCGCGCCATCGCTACTTCCCGAAGCGATCGCGGCACAACCACAGATTCAGGCAGCTCTTCCTCTTCTGCAGAATCAGTTGGTTTTACGGAATCCAGCAATTCAGCAAGTCGCCCCCGCATCTGGTTCGACTTCTCGCGAATCAAACCGACGGGCAGCGATGATTCAGCGACCCCGACCAGAACAAATCGACCGACAATCTCACGAAGGTAAACCGAGCGTTCGCTCCCCTGGTGAAGACTTTCGATTTCGCCCGTCTCACCCAGTTCACGAACCAGCGTCTTCATCGCCCCGCTCGCTCCGGCAACCAGGGCTGAGATCACTTCGACGGTGACATTCTCTTCGGCGGAGATTCCAGTGACGAGGGCTCCACTCTGATCGACGATGAGCGCCGTATCGAGGCCAGCGTCCTCGGCAAGCTCGCGCAAAAATTCGTCCGCCTGCTCCGCCACCTCCTGGCTGATCTCTAAGGGCACAGCGGGCGTATAGTCGGCATTTGCCGACTCTGAGCTTTCACTAATCTCCATGATCTATTGAATATCTCTCCCCGAGCCCTCCCTTTCAAGCCTCTAAACGACTTAGTATGAGGGCTCTGGATGGACCGGTTGGCCGCGGTTTTCGACGCCATGGTGAGACATTCGGCCTTCAGAACTCGCAGAATGAAAATTCACCAGCACCTGCTGGGTCACCCAATCGAGTGTCGCAAAGACCTGGTAACCGGAAGTCGCACAGGCGAGGAAAGAGGGAACCTTGACTTCCAACGCATCGTCAAGTTGATCCGGGGTTACCGCTCCCTTGGCATCACGCTTATTGAACTGATAGGCGAAAGGGATTCGGTCAGGATCCAGTCGGAGTTCTGAAAGAGCGCTGCGGCAATCCCAGTAGGATTTCTGCGTCGCTTCAAACCGTTCCTGCCTCGAATCAGCCACAAATACGATCCCGTCGGCACCCGCCATAACCGACTTGCGCGTTTCCCGCATAACATCCTGACCGGGAACGGTGTAGAGCTGAAATTTTGTCTGGTAACCGGCGATTTCAGTCGAGTGAACCGGCAGGAAATCAAAGGAAATGGTTCGATTCTGCTCGGTGGCCACAGAAACCATGTCGCCGCGCCATCGGGGATCGAGGCGGCGGTAGATGTATTGGAGGTTGGTGGTTTTTCCACCCTCGGGAGGACCGCAGTAAACGATCTTGAACTGAATCTCCCGTGAATTGTGGTTAACCAGGGCCATTGTTTGATCAGTCGTTAAGCTTGTGCATCGTGCGGGAAATCAGGATCAGCTTTTCGCGGATTCCCGGCCCGAACTCAGGGGCATCATGACGAACAATCAGGCAGCAAGCGCCCTCCATAAAGAGGCTGACAATGCCTCGATCAGTCTGCAGTGTAAATGATTTGGCGTCCGGCAGGCCCGTCAACTTGGCAAGGTTCTTGACCGACTGGATCATCTCCTGCGCCTCATCACCCAACCGGCTCTCTTCGCTTCGTGAAGCCTGGACGAGGTGAACCGGGGTGGCGAGTGCGCATCCCATCATGCCAGGTAGTTCAACAATCTTCCGCGCAACCCGGGACAGAGTGAAAGAATCGCTCGATGAGAAAATCGCCCTCATCTCAAGATCCGGCATTTCCTCACTGTCATCTGTTTGACCGGCAGCAAAGCCCATCGTTGCAGCAGGTGACGCCGCCGGCGTCGGAATCGCAGGTTCTGGCTCAGGCTCAGGGTTGGGTTGAACAGACGGCTGGGAAAACGAAACCGAAGATGCCGCTGAGTTTCCGGCGACCTGGATCTTCACGCCCGGACTTTTCTCGAAGGGCTTAGGCTCGCTCACGGGCTCTTCTGCAGGGACTTCCGGAGTCTCTTCAGACATCATCTGGAAAGGATTGGGCTCAAGTTCTTCCGAGACGACCGCTTCCACGGGTTCCTCACTGACAGCCTCGCTCTGCGGCTCCACTTCTTTAGAAGCCGTCGCTTCCGGACTTTCCGCCGGAGATGCTGCTGCAAAACCGCTGAAACCGTCCGCAGGGGCCGGCTCGGGTGCTGCATCTTCTTCAGGAGCGGTATCGACCGGGGCATCAAACCCTCCTGCCATTTCCTGATCAAAGCTCTTTGACTCTGCAGCCGCCTGGGCAGCAGCGAATCCAAAGGTATCCGGCTTCTTCTCCTCCGGCTCTTCCTCCGGCACCGGTTCTTCTTTGGGTTCTTCAGCAGCGGGAGTTGCAACCACTTCGGCCTCGACCGATTCCGGTGCCGGCGCAGGAGCACTTTGTTTGGACTCCTCTTCGCCCTTGGTTTCACGGGTTAACATATCACCAAAGCCGCCGGGAACAGGTGTGGTATCCTCTCCGCCGTTGCCTCCGCTGAATCCGGCTTCGAACATGGTGCCCCAGGTTCCGGATTCCTCAGCAGGTGCCGTCTCTTTCTCGGATCCCGGGAACGGTATCTCGGAGTCTCCCTCAGCCTGTTCGGTGAAGAGTGTGGAAAAACCACCGCTTGGATTATCAAAAGCATTACCGCTGAACGGTTCCGGCTGTTCCTCTTCAGTTGCCGGGGCTGCCGCTGCCTCAAAACCGTCAGCAGGCGCGGGTTCTTCAATCACCTCAGCCTTGGGCTCCTCTTGAGCGGGTTCTTCGGCAGGAGCCGTAAATCCTTGCGGGCTGTCAAAACCTTGAGGTGCTTCCTCAACCGGAGGCTCGGGCTTCGTCTCAGCCAGCGCTTCAAATCCGGAAAAACCCGACGCGGGTTCCTCGGCTTTTTTCTCCTCCGAAGCCGCTTCTGCACCCAAGGGCTCGGGAGACCAGAAGGGATTGTCCTCATCGACTTCATCACCTGCCTTGGCTTCAGAGGCTTCTGCCTCGGTCTCCTCTGTGACCGCAGTTTCTTCATCAGCGCTGAACGGATTGGCTCCAAAAGCAATACCGCTGAGGCTTACCGCCGCCTCCTCTTCGCCACCGGCCGACACTTCCAGCTTGGCAGGCAAGGTGATCGTCGAATCATTCAACGGAGTGATCTCCGCCGCAAACAACTGGGGACAGACCTGGTAAATCACCGACAACTTCACATCGGTACTTCCGTCTACGGGCATCGGTAGGATCAGCTCATCCTCCATCGGGATGCCGCTCTTGGCAGAAATGGCAGGTGGAATGAAAGGCAGAAGCTCACTCACCAGGAAACTCTGAGTTCGCTCAGGAGCCGCTTCTTTTTCACCCTCGGCAGGCGTCTCTCCACGAACGCCCTCCGCGGCCGGTGCGGAAAAAATGTCATCCGGACTGGCGGCTTCAGCTCCTTGCGGGGTTTCGGGAACAGAGTCTCCCCCTTCCTCAGAAAACAGGTTTCTAAATGTGAAGGACATAGCGGTGAGCGGAAAAGTTGAGCGGATTAGGTCCAATCTCCCTCTGAAATGGCCAACTTATTGTGAAAGGCACTCCAGTTATGGAGATTTTAATATTTCCAGATTAGAATGATCATGCTGATTTATCAAGAAATTTTTACTATTAATATAAATTAACCAAATTTCGGGATCCAGCTCCCGAACTGGCCTGAGTTCCAATCAGCGCACGATTCTCACAAGGCCACCCACACGGCCACGATCAGTGCGCCATTATTAATGGAATGGGCCACCATCGGAGCGATCAGCGAATCCCTCCATTCCCGCAGTAGCGAAAAGCCAATTCCAATCGCCCCCAATGCCGGAATGGCCATCCAGCCCTGGGGGTGAAGACCGGCAAAGATGACGCCGGTGATCAAAGCCGAGGCAAAGAAGCCCAATCGCCCCCGCAAGTAGCGATGGAGGGCCCCCCGGAACACGGCCTCCTCCAACAGCGGTGCCAGGACTGCAGCAAGAAGCAGGCAGAGAATTCGGGCAATCCAGTCACCACTGAACATCCAACCCAGGATCGGATGAGGCTCCGGACCCGCAGGCTCGGCAGCGGCCTCGGCTCCACCGCCGGAAAACGTGCCTACGGAAATGGTCAAAATCCAGGTCAGCGCGATGCCTATCGATGCTATCGCGAGGACCCCTGAATAGCCAAGAATGCCGCATCCGATTTCCTTCCAAACGCCTTCTCCCCGATGCCAGCCAAGAGAGCGCAGAAAGGGTTTCCACTTGTGTCCTCGAAAAAGAGGCCAGGCCAGGGGTACCCCGATCGACAGGATATAACCGCCCATCGAGAATCCACCGTGGAAGAAAATTGAACCCAACTCGCCCAGGGCAATCATACCCAGGTAGAGGGCAAACACCTCCAGCATCACACCACGGGGGAAAGTTTCAGGCTCCAGCTTCATCGCCTTGCCCGTCAGTCTTTGCTGGCGCGCCAGCGCAATGAGAAAGACGCCACCTGCCAGGATCACCCCGGCAGCTCCGAGCAGACAAAGCATCACCAGGAAAATCACGCCGGTAGATCGCCGGCGAATCTCCCTGGCTTTGACCGGTTCAGCACGATCCGGTCCCGCTGCCAGGTCAGCGAACCACCCCAACTCCCGGCGCAAAACAGCTCGCTGCTCCTCGGTCACTCCCGTGTTCAGCGAAATCTCAACTTCCTCCAGCCAGTTCGGCGCCCCCTCGCTTTCCTTGAGTTCGCGAAGTCCTGCAATCGGCTCGGAATCCGGAATATTAATAAAGTCCTCCAGCAACACTACCGCCGCGCGAGCGCGTGTCCCGGATGTCTGCTCTCTCAGTGTCTCAATCGCCTGAGTCGCCGAATCAGCGTCCATTGAAGCCGAGGCAATGATGGCCTGGCTTTGAATCTGCAACAGTGCCAGGTCGGCCGCACTGCCGAGTTCTGCTCTCGATACCGCTGCCTCCTCGGACTCGAGGGCTCCGGTAGGAATCACATTTACCAGCCACCCGATGAAGAGCACCGAGATCAGGATCACCGGCCAGGCCCATGGTGCCGCCTTCCTGTCCTCGGGAGGACTCACCGGTTCCTGTTTTTCTTCATCGCTCGACATGCAGCGTCACAATCAAACAGGGTTGAACGCATCGTTCAACCCTGTTGCCTCCCGCTTAGGGGAAAATTACTGAGCTAATTCGCTTACTTGGAGACGTCGTAGCAAACGATGATCTCCTGGTCGCGAAGGAAAAGCTTCCCGCCGATCACAAGCGGATGAGTCCAAACCTTGCCCTTGGGATTGCGGTTTTCGCTCTGGGGGTCAAGAGTGAACTGGCCTTTCATCTCAAAGCCGTCCGGGCTCACGGTTGCGAGGGTGAGCGTACCGTCGTCTTCGTTGAGCGCATAAAGATTGCCGTCAGCGACGTGAACGGATCCCTTGGTGGTGTAGCGGCCCTTTTCGTTCCAGACGAGCTCACCGGTTTTCCAATCCTGACAAATCAACCCGGCACCGTCAGAGAATCCGTAAAGGTAATCACCCACTTTCACGACGCCGCCATGGTGATTCTTCATTGTCTTGTCCATCCAGACGTCGGAAGCATTGTTGCTGCTGTCGATCGAGACCAGCTTACAACCCACCCCGTAGCCGGAAGTCACGTAGACCTCGTTGCCGCTCACGATGGGAGTCGGGATCACTGCAGTTTTCCCGGGCCACTCAGAACGCCACACAACAGAACCGTCATCCGCGGAAACACTGACAAGCTCCTCGGCGAAAAGGCGGATGTACTGGCGCTGACCATTCATCTCGGAGATCTGGATGGTGGCATATTCTGCTTTGCCAGGCTTCACATCGTCCGATTTCCAGACGGTCGCACCCGTGTCTTTCTTGAGACAGACGATGCCGGCATCTTTCCCGCCGGGGGCGAGGATGAGATTGTCGCCATCCACCAGGGGAGAAGCAGAAAAGCCCCAACCCCCGGCCTGACCACCAAAGTCACTCTTCAGATTCTTGCTCCACTTCTTGTCACCGCTTGCGGCGTCGAGGCAGGCAACCGTTCCTTTCGGGCCGGTCGCAAAAACGAGTCCATCAGAAATCGTCGGGGTGCTGCGAGGACCGTGCCCCCAACCCGCGTTGTACCCTTCTTGATCATCAGTTCCAATACCAGTGGACCAAAGCTCCTCACCGGAGGCAATGTCGACACAAATCACGGTGACTTCATCACCACGGGTTCCCATCGTGTAGAGTTTTCCGTCCACGACTGAGAAACCGGAGTATCCCATCCCGGCATCGCTGAATACCCAGAGTTTCTCGGGACCGCCTTCGGGCCACTTATCGAGTAGATCTGTGTCAGGGGAAATACCGTCGGAATTGGGTCCGCGGAAATGGGGCCAGTCAGCACCGCCAACTGCCACTCCGCCACCGGCTGGGGCGTCAGCTTTCTCCAGGGTTGCGATATACTGCTGATCTTCGAGGCTCAGGGAAAGCACTTCGACCTGGCCGACGCGACCGTCCGCGAGTTTCAGGTGAGCTTTGCCATCTTCAATCTTGATGAGTTCGGCTTCGATCACTTTACCGGTAGCCGCCTGTTTCCACTGGCGCGCAGAAAGGTTGGTGGAGAAAGCAAAGCCGAGAGCTAGAAGGGCAGCAGTAAACTTCATGCGGGAAATCTGAGCGATCGCGGCCGGAAAGGCAAGTCACGTCATTGCCGCATGAACGTCTTCTCGCTCAGGGGCGCCTCCAGACCTTCACGTAATCGATTTCGAAGTCGGCCGGAAACCGAGTCGACACATTCGGTGCGCCTGCCCAGCCCCCTACCGCAAGGTTCACTAACATAAACATCGGCTCGTGCGGCACGTGTTCGCTGCTTTGGTGACGGAGCTTACCGTTGACATACCAGCGCAATTCATTCTTCTCCCAGATCAGGGTGAAAGTATGAAACTCCTTCGAAAAGTCGATGCCCTCAAACTCGCCCGTCTGAGCCTGCGGCTTTCCTTCGGGATTAGCAGGATTCTTCCAGTGATGACTGAAATAAACGCGATCCGATTCATCTCCCAAGATCTCGAGCACATCAATTTCCGGCGGCCACGCCTTTGGTTCAGGCAGCAACCAGAAAGCCGGCCAAAGGCCCTTCCCTTCAGGAACCCGGCAACGGATCTCAAATCTTCCGTACTGCTGCGAGAACTTCCGCTCCGTAGTCATCAGACCGGACCTGTATTCACGTTTCTTCCCGTCGTAGAACGAAGGTTCATTTTCACAGCGAACGCTCAGGATCCCATCCTTGAGATGGAATGCCTTGATAATGTATCCCTGCAACTCGTTGTTTCGCTCTTCACCCCAGGGATCTTTCGGGGTCCATCTGTCGTAGTCTAACTTCTCCCCGTCGAAGTCATCGAAAAACGTCAGCACCCAATCACCACTCTCAGACACAGCCGGGGCTTCATCGGCCAACGCGCTCCCCAAAAGAACCCCGACTAACAAACAACCAAAAAACACAACGCCGAGCCACCTTCTCACGGATCCTCCTCTCTCCAGGAAATGACCCGGGTATCGGTTGTTCCCGCAGCTCTCTCGAGAAGCCCGTGCCCCTCGAGAAACGAATCCGTTTCGGACAACACGATTTCGAAAGACATCGGATCCACGTTGAGGTTGAAGAAATTTTGATCGCGCCCTTCCAACTCGACAAGGTGGCACTCATTTCTCTTTCTTTGCAGGCGCCTCGCAAACTCACGCACCCGGTCGATCGGGATCAGGCGGTCTGCAGTTCCATGCAGCAGGAGAACCGGTGCATGCCCGGTAGCCACTTTCCTACTCAAACTTAATGTTTTCGAGACGGCCGGATCAGAGATTTCGTCAGATCCATACCCCCCTTTTTCCACGTCGATAATCGGGCTGTACATTGCAGCCGCGTCGGGCCGGAAATCGACCCCCTCCGCCGCTGTCCACTCTGACAAAACCGCATTGCCCACAAGATTACCTCCGGCCCCGGCTCCTACGGCGACGACTTTAGAACTATCGACTCCGAGTCGCTCCGCGTGAACCCTCACAAACTGAATCGCCGCGCGCGCGTCACTGACAGCATCCAGAGGTGTCGCTTCAGGAAATGAACTGCGATCTCGATACTCCACGAGCCCGCACACAGCACCGCGATCGACAAAGTGCAGCGCATGCGGCGCAAACTGGATCACATTGCCACGATCCCAGGCACCCCCGTTAAAAAACAAGATCACCGTCCTCGCGTCGCCTTCGGAAAACTCCCTCGGAAAATAAAAATGAATCCGTAGATCACGTCCCCCCACGCTTGAGTAGGTCTTCGCCTGGGCTTTCTCCAGCAGGAGCTTTTCCCGGTCGGCTAGAAACTGGATCGGCTTGTCCACAACACGATGAATTAAAGGTGGCAACAGACCAATTCAAGTTTCAACTCGACCTTGAAACTCTCCTGTTCAATCAGCTTCCACATGCTACTCTCTCACCATGTTCCAGAAAGGAAAAGCCCTCTCCCTCATCATTTCGTCTTTTCTCCTGGCAGGCCTTTTGGCAAGCCCGATGATCGATACGGCTGGTGCTCAGGCCCGGCAGGATCCGACTCTTCGTGCAACGCTTGAGAACGCTTATAACGCATGGCACAACGCCATGGCCACTCGGGATGTTGCCAAATGGGAGCAGGTCACCGCATTCTCCCGCCAAATGGAGATTCGCAATATCATTGTTTCCCAGAAGCTTCCCTTTCCCCAAACCTTCTTCGCTGATCCGCTTGAAGCCCCGACGCTCGCGGGACTCGTCGGACTCGGCGTTCTCTCTACGGGGGAGACCGCGACCTCCACTTACTTCGGAAAAGCCAACTTCGGCGGAGCTCCTGACGGAGGTCCGATCGACAACCTTATTGTATTGCATTTCCTCAAAGAAGACGGCACCTGGAAATTCGACCGACTCCGCGTCGTTAAAACCGGCAACGATCCCGAGCTGCTCCTTCAGATTCGAAACGCTGATTTCTCCTTCCTCCAGGGTGAAGAATTCCAGCCGGCTCCTCAGCTGCCTCCCGTTCCTCAGCCGGTCAATGCTCCAGACTTCATTGCCGAGGCCTGGGTCGACTCCACCGGATACGAGGTGAAGATTGTCGTCAACGGCATCGAAACCGGCAACTTCTCCAACGTCAAGACCGCTGAACTGATCATGGGTGGCGTCCGTCGCGGAAGCAATCAGATCAACATCACCACCAAGCCACTCGCCGGCGGTGCCACGGGAGGCGTTCCCAAGGTCGAAATTGCGATCTACGCCGCCAAAACTCCGGATGAAGAGGCGATCCGCGTGTTCCACTACAGGCCGACCACGCCTGACGCTCAGATGACTCAAACGTTCGCGGTTGAGTAGTAGCCGACGGAGCAACCGATCAGTCCTTCATCAGGACTACGCGGAAACCGACATCGTAACGGTCTTCCGCACCGGGACGCGCTGCCATCCGGTTTGCCACGGAGAGGTCGAACTGTGAAGAACGGTTCCAGGCTCCCCCTCGCAATACCTTTCGCTCGGTGCCGACCCAGTCGGGGCTGGGAGTCGCACCTTCGCGAGTAATGCGATTGACGATCGTCGGGGAGTACCAGTCTTCAACCCACTCCCAGACGTTGCCGCGGACATCGTAAAGTCCGTGCTCGTTCGGAGCGAGAGAGCCTACCGGTGCGGTTGACTTCTTACGCTCAAACAGACTGGAAATGGCGCCATCGAGCTTCTGTCCGCCGACATACTTGCCCCACTCCAGGTCAGTGGGCAGGCGGTAACGATAGCCTTTAGGAATTCTCCCGCGAATCTGCTCCTCGTGAGTGAGCGCCTCGCAATACTTGACCGCTTGGTACCATGTCACGCTGTCGACCGGATGATTGGGTGACGGGAAGTAACTCGGGTTCTCCCCTGAAATCTGTTCGAACTGCGCCTGGGTCGTCTCGTGAGAAGCGACCCAACCGCCCAGATCGCCGACCCAGATCATCTTCTGTCCCACGCTGTTCGTGAAATCGCGACTCGTGACCGGTGCCGGGTCATAAGTCAGGCGGGCATTAAAGTCCAGGGTGCCTCCGGCTTCCAGGGTCCCTGAAACCATGGTGCCACGGTGCTGGTCCTTGCGGAACTCATAGGTGTAGACACCGGGCTTCACCACCGGCAGGGTCAACGGTGTGCGCCCGATCGGTGTGCCACTCGAAATTACGGTCGCACCGACAGGCTCACTGGTGAGCTTGATCGAACCGTAATCGAACTGGAAGAAGACCTCATCGGTCTCTTGAGCCGCCTCGACGATGTGACTCGTCCCCGTGCTGCCGAGTTCATTGTGACGAGCAAGAAAGACATACTCCCCTTCCGGCAGTTCCACCTTGAACGGAGTAACCTCGCGGCCATTGCCGAGACGGGCATCATTTAACCACACTTCCGCCCCGGCGGGGTCACTGCGGAAAGTCACCAGGCTTCGTTCCCAGGCAAAGTCCAGATTGCGGGAAACGCCATCAGTGACTTCAACGGTTCGACGAATTGGCGGCCAGTCTTTGTAACGAAGTTCCAGCTTCGCCTGTCCGACAGGGAGGCCTGTCAGGCTCAAGGGAGCGACACCGGCACGTTTCATAGGCTCACCTTCCGACTGCACCCAGACTTCAGCTCCAATCGGATCGCTGACCACGTTGAATCCACCCTTGGCGAAGACAGCAGAAACAGAAGTGTTGCGATCATTCTGTACGCGAACCGTCTCAGCGTATTCCGGCCATCCGTCGACTGCCATGAGCACCTGATACTCGCCGGGGACAAGCTTGCTGATGATGGCTGGAGTCTGTCCGACTTCGACCAGTTCCTGCTGCTCATTTTCAACCAGCTTGAGCAACTTGAACTCGGCTCCCTTGGGCTCGCTGACCACCTCGATCTGGCCGGAGCTTGTAGCGAGTTCGATCGCCGGAACCACAACGAGATCCTCACTGCGGACTTCGACCGTTTGAGTGACCGGTTCGAAGCCCTCCTTGGAAATCTTGAGAACGTGAGCGCCGTAAGGCACCCCGGTGAAAGTATACGGAGACGTTTTCTTACCAATCCCCTCGAGCTCCACTTCGGCACCCGGCGGATCCGTGACCACTTCGATACTGCCGCGAGCTTCATCTAGCCGCCGGTCGATCAGGGGCAGAGACGCGAGCACCACCGGATTATCCGGATCAACATCCTGAACCTCCTTATACAGGAGTCGAGCCTCGATCCAGTTGCCTTCTGCGACTGCCTGGCGCGCCTCAGCGAGTTTGCGCTCAACTTCCTGATCGGCCACCTCGCTGCCACCAGCGACCTCGGTGCCTCCGGGATCCGAGGCATTCTTCAGGCCCACGTAGAGTCCAGTCCCCGTTCCCATAACGAGGGAAAGCACGATCAGCACCAGCCAAATCCAGCGGGGAGCCCGCGGATCTCGCTTCCGGATCATTCCCGGAGGAGGCAGATCTATCTTGGTAGTTTCCCGGTTCATGAGTTTAAGGCCCTGTCGAGCCTACCCTGATGGCATGGACCAACAAAGCTTCCAGGCGGCATTCCAAGTAAATACGGCCGGAAAACCTAAAATGGTCCCATACTTCCTTTTCGTAAAGTCAGCGTTTGTGACCCCCTAAAACCCGTTTTTGCACAAAAAAAGGAGCAGGGTTGCCCCTGCTCCTTTCAAAATTCGCTTCCGGGCGGCCTCGCGACCACCCGTTACGTGTTGGGAGTCGATTAATCTTCGGCTTCCTCTTCGCCGGATTCTTCGCCCGGACGCCACTCTTCGGTAGCGAGGTTGAATGCCTGCTCGAGACCCACGAGGTCGGAGCTCGGACGGAGGGCGTCGAAAGCAGCAGTCTCTTTCTTGAGCTGCTCCTCGGAGTATTCGGCTGCCTTGATGGAAAGACCGATACGGCGCTCGACTTTGTCGACCTTGATGACGCGGGCTTCCACGTCGTCGCCCACCTTGATGACATCCTTGACCTTGGCCACGTGATCTTCGCTGAGCTGCGAGATGTGAACGAGACCGTCGATGTCGTCTTCAAGCTGGATGAAAGCACCGAAGCTGGCGATCTTGGCGACCGTTCCCTTAACAAGGTCACCGACCTTGAAGCGGGTGTCGATCTCGCTCCACGGATCGTTCTCAAGCTGCTTGACGCCCAGGCTGATGCGCTGGTTGGTCTTGTCGATTTCGAGAACCACGGCCTCGACTTCTTCGGCCTTCTTGAGGATCTCGCTCGGGTGATTGATCTTGCGGGTCCAGCTGAGGTCGGACACGTGGATCATGCCGTCGATACCGTCTTCCAGTTCCACAAAGGCACCGTAAGGGGTGAGGTTGCGGATCTCGCCCTTGATCGTGGAACCGATCGGGTAGCGAGTCTCGACTTCGTCCCAAGGATTGGGCTCGAGCTGACGGACACCAAGAGAAATCTTCTGCTCGTCCTTGTTGATCGCGAGGACCACGGCCTTGACGTCCTGGTCGAGAGAAAGCACGTCGCTCGGGCGAGTGATGCGCTTGGTCCAGGAAAGCTCGGAAACGTGGATAAGACCTTCCACACCGCGCTCCAGTTCCACGAAAGCACCGTAAGGCACGAGCTTCGTGATCTTGCCGCCGACTTCGCTGCCGATCGGGTACTTGGCGTCGATCGCTTCCCAGGGGTTGTCCTGGAGTTGCTTGAGGCCGAGGGAGACGCGCTCCTTCTCCTTGTCGACGTCGAGGATGATAACCTCGAGAGGCTGGCCGATGGCGAGCATCTCGCTGGGGTGATTGATGCGGCCCCAGCTCATGTCGGTGATGTGAAGAAGACCGTCCATGCCCTGGAGGTCGATGAAAGCACCGAAATCGGTGATGTTCTTAACAAGACCTTCGACCTTGTCGCCGATCTTGACGGACTCGAGGAACTCAGCACGCTGCTCGGCACGCTCGGCTTCGATCACCTCGCGGCGGCTCAGCACGATGTTCTTACGGATGTCGTTGACCTTGACGATCTTGAACTCGTATACGTTGCCAACGTATTCGTTGAGGTCCTTGGGAGGAATGATGTCGATCTGAGAACCGGGAAGGAAAGCTTCCACGCCAACGTTGACCATGAGGCCACCTTTGACGACGGACTTCACCTTGCCCTTCACGAGACCACCGTCTTCGTAAACCTTGACGATCTTGTCCCAGTTCTGCTTGTGAGCGGCTTTCTCTTTCGAGAGAACGACCATACCTTCGTCGTTCTCAAGTTTCTCGAGGAGAACTTCGATCTCGTCACCGACGTTGATCTCTTCGTCCTCGAATTCAGAAATTGCGATGATGCCTTCAGATTTGGCACCAATGTCCACGACCACCACCTGGGGTCGGATTTCGATGATTTTACCCCGCACGATTGAGTTCTCGCGGTGGGTGTGGAATTTTTGGTCAATCAGAGCGAAGAGCTCCGGATTTGACGGAGTGATTGTAGCTGCCATTTATTTAATTAAGGTTTGGTTGCTTGGTGAATTTGCCTTCCGACATTGCTTCTCAGTTAGTTACCCCGTCCCGCTCGAGAAGCGCCTGCAGCGGGCGGAGGGGCGCAAATTTAAGGGCAAACCGTCTCGAAACAAGCGATTTTCGGCTAACTTTTGCGATTCTTTTGTGGCCCCCAAACCTCTGAAAATAAAGGAACTCGGCCGATTTTACCTGAAATGGATACCGCTCCCGTCACCTGCCCCACCTGTTTTGAGGAGTTTCATGTCCCTCTCCCCTCTCCCGACGAGGTCCCCTCAGAGGTCGACTATGACTGCGAAATTTGCTGCCGCCCCATGGTGGTATCGTTCGAACCGGAGGGCGATGAAGTGGTCGCGTGGGCGCGCGGGATTCACGACTGAGCCGGAATTTGGCCCGCCGGTCACTCCGCGGGTACTGGAGCCATTTCGCCTTCACTACCTTCAGCCCCCTCAGCGGCCGGAGGCGCAGCGTCGGCATCGGTAGTCTCCGGAGCCGCGGGCTCCGGATTTTCGACGGGTGAGTCAGTCGATTCAGCTTCGTCACCGGTGGGCATGACCGTCTCAGTCGGAGTCATGGGCGAAGCCGGTTCCTCGGCTTTTTCCTCAACCTCCTCTTCCTCAGGCTGCGGAGCGGGCGCTGACGACTCGATAATCTCCGGCTCTGCGGTATCGGCGGCGACACGGAAACCAGTGAGGAAGTTTCTTTCCTCTGCCGACTCGCTGGCGCGGCGAACCGTCAGTTCAAAGTCACCCTTCGTGGCAAAAGAAGCGCCGCGCTTCAAGGGAACGCGTTTGTCGGGAGACTCGGGATGAGCATCCCAGGTCGCGGTCCATTCGCTGACATTACCGGCAAGATCCATCACTCCGTATCGACTCTCGTCAGCGGTCATTTCATCCACCGGGCTCCAGTATTTGAAACCATCAATGTCGCCGGCACCTACGTCGCCTTCTGACTCGTGATCCATACCGCTGTTGAAATTCTCGGGCACCATCTCGTCGCCCCACGGGTACTTGTTACCCGAGCGACCGCGAGCAGCTTTCTCCCACTCCTGCTCCGTGGGGAGACGACCTCCTCGCCAGGTGGCGTAGGCATTGGCATCCCACCAGTCGACACCGACCACCGGGCAATTCATATCGATTTTTCCGCCGTAGAACTTTCCACCCTTTTTCGCCGCACTGAGAATCTCTGACCAACGGTCGGGTTCATAGGACGTCTTGCTTTCGGGCTGATCCGCGTGGCGAATCTTTTCGAGCTTGTCAGGATATGTCGCGAGATCGCTTAGGAAATTTTCATACTCACCGATGGTGACCTCGTATTGCCCGATCCAGAACTCCGACAGGCTCACTTCTTCACCATCCTGGAAAGGAAACGCACCCGAAGGAATCGCGGTAAAAGACTCGAGTTCGCGAACGTCCGGCTTGGATCCGTAAATCAGGAAAGCGATCACGGCAGCGGCTACGATGAACAAACCGATAAACACACCGGAAATGATCGCGGTCTGGTTGCTCTTCTGAGCTGACATCTTGGCGAGTTCCGCCTCGCTTAGACCTTCGTTAGGATCACTTGGGGAGAGCGAACGTTTGAGCCCATCGATCGTGTTGACCGCATCGATACGGTCGGCCCCCATCCTGTCCACGAGCGAAACCAGGCCCGGGTCAGCCCCTGACTTCTTCAGAAACGGTGCCACCGCGTCAGAGAGGAACTCCATCTGGCGACGCTCTTCTTCAACCGACAAGGGCGTCCCCCGTCCGCGCACCGGGTTAGCGATGCGAGGTTCGCCGCTGCGCAGCATCAGTATGCTCTGAGCAGTGATGAGTCGATGGGACATCCCCTGGTCGCGCAGGTAAACCAGCGCATCGGCCACCAATTCGAGGATCTTCCACAACGCTGCCTCTTCCAGCTCACTGCGACGGCGGGCGAGATCACTGAGGCTCGGAGCATCAACGAGTTCAAGCGTGTAGAAATTGACGCCGAGTTCCTGATCGCACTCATACACGAGCGAAATCGCCGGATGATTGACGGACGCCCTGGCACTGGCTTCATTCACAAACCCCTGCACCCAGTTAATGTCACGACGGTGCTTCCGGTAGAGTGTTTTCAAGGCAACCCGACGGCCGATAGACGTTTGCTCAGCTTCGTAAAGCGCAAAGTCAGCATCCCGCTGAATCTCGCGCAGCAGCTTGTAGTCACCGAGGCGAGTACCGACGGGCAGCGCATCTTCCGGCAACTGAATCTGCGCTGTTTCCAATTCCGGAAGCGGCTCCGGCGGCGGCTCGTCGCTGGGCGCAGTTTCAATTTCCGGCGGCGGCGAACTGACTGGATCACCAGCCCCAATTCCCGGCTCAGCCGGTGCTTCACCATCCCGTGACGCCTCATATTCTGTCGCTACAGCTGTGTCGAACCACTCCACGAGGATTCCCCGGTTCACCGGTTTGAAGAACAATTGCTCGTTCTCATAGATCCTCGGATAAAATTCGGTCATATCCTCGCGACTGGAATAGACGCTGGGGAACAAGCCCATCTCGGACTGGAGGTGATCCCTGAGATCAAGGATCTCGTTGCCGGTCTCCACGCTGATTCCGGCGATCATCATGGTGAGCTCACCAGCTGACCTTACCTTCTCCCAGGCCTCCGAAGCAGTGTCTGCCTCGATGAAGGTCACCGGGCGGGATTCCAGGATAGATCGAATGTCAGCACGATCCTCTTCGGAAGGATCAATCAGAAGAACAATACTTTCGGTCTGCATAAACGGTTCCTAAAAATTCGGCGTATCGGGAAAGAGAGCATTCTCCGGGCCAAAAGTCCGGGGAGCGGCGTCAGAGTCCGGTCCAGACTCCTCAATTCTCAATTGAGCTATATCCGAAGGTCTTACTACCCTATCCTGTAACCGATCTCGATAGTAAAGTTCAATGGCATATCCATAATATCTGCGTTCCCCGAGATCGCGCTTCTGCTCCTCGGTAAACACCGGCTGATCGTAATTCACGACAATCTCTTCGGTGCCGTTGGTCTGCCAGTCATATGGCTCGGTCGGGTATAGATAGGAAGTGTCTGCGGTCGAAGCATCGATTCTTTCCCCGTCGACCTGGTCATAAAAGTAAACCAGGAGCGAAAGTTGATCTCCAACCGGCTTCAATGCAGGGTCGGAATCGATCACAATCCGCAGGGATACTTTCTGCCCCTCGGAACCCGGGGCGGCTTCATCGACCTTTATTTCGCCGATGCTCATCACCTTCTCGACTTGATCGGCCGGGGCCGGTTCTTCACCGGCAAGCTGCTTGCGCGCCAGCTCATAGTAGTCACCCGCCCTTACCGGCCCGATATCGACCAGCTTCTGCCAGTAAATATCTGCCTTTGGATCAGCACCCATCTGGCTGAGGGTTGCTGCCATTTCCGCCAGCACGCGGGGATGATCAGGTAACGCTTCTTCAGCCTGACGAAGCGCCTGCAGGGCACTGGAAATATTGCCCTCACCCCGCAATTCCTCGCCCGTGGAGACAAGGCGTTCCAGGATAGGGTCCTCAATTCGCTCGGCCGTGAAGACCGCACTGGCCAGGGCCTCTGACAGACTCGGGGCAGCATCATTCGGGCCGTAAAATGACGGCTCCGGCAACATCTCGGCGTTCGAGAATTCGCTGTCACCAACGGGACGGGAGCCGCCGATATTGACCGGAAGATTTCCACCCGGGTTTGACGGACGGGAGTTGAAAGGGTGCGACTCCAACTTCTGCTGCTCGATCGCCGCCGTAATCTCTGCAGGTATGGGAGGCAAGGTCACGTTCTGGATCAGCACCTCTCCTTCCGGTGGCGACGGGATGACTCCGCTGCCAGCCCCCGCGGGAACAGGAACAGCACCTTGCATGTATGAGGGAGACGGATCCCCCGTTTTGGCAAACACCGCCCAGACCACAGCAAAGAGCTGGATAGATGCGATCAAGCCGACCAGCCACATGGCGGTGTTGAAGGTCCGACCGTAATCCGGCCGATTGGATAACATGTTTTCCGCCATACACTTACCTGGGGTCCGTGATTCCGATCTTATTTACTCGCCAGAATCGTAACACGCCGCTTCAAAAGATAGCGAAAGCGCCACGGTTTTCAACACCGCACCAATGGTCATCTCACTTGATTGTTAAGGAAGGGTAGAATTACAAAAAAAGACTCAACAAGCTGAACATTCAACAGTAGTATCCCTGCGTGATGGACCTCGCACCGAGCGCTCCAGGCACTTCATCTCTTCCACCTCTAACCAGCAAATACCGTGAGCAGCCATCTTTCCAGCGACATCCAGATCGAAGGCGATCTGAACTGTTCTACCGACCTGATCTTTGACGGATCGATTGTCGGCAACATCAATTCCGAAGGCAGCCTGACGATCGGTCAGAATGCGTCTGTCCAGGGTGACTTGAAAGCCGAGAAGGCCGTCATCGAAGGCAAAGTCACCGGCAACGGCGACTTCAATTCCTGCCGCCTCTCCCCAACTTCCACGATCACCGGTGCCGTCAGCACGGTGAGTCTCCAGATGGAGGAAGGAGCGTCTCTCGAAGGACAATGCAAGGTCGGCAAGGCGAAAGCCTGAGTCGGAATTCTGTCCTGACAAAGTAACTTCTCGAGCCCCGGATTCCGGGGCTCTTTTTGTGTCCACAGCAAATCAGGAGAACTCTTCCAGGATGAGCGAAAGCCAGATGACGAGCATCACTCCCCAGAAAATAAGCCAACCCACTGTAAGCAGGAACGCCAGCCACCAGCGGGCGGCGCTCCGCGGAACGAAGGATTGATTTCCCTTCCTGTGTCGTAGCAACAGGAATAAAGCCACCGGAGCCGTGAAGAGCGACAAGGGCGCGAACCACGTCACCAAGGCAAGAGCACGATTATCGTAGAGTTTGGCCCGGGCGACAAACGCAGCGTCCTTTTTCTCTTCTCGAAGCCGATAGAGACAGGGAAGACAGTAATCCTTATCACCCCACTTCACCGATGCCTTTTGCGACATGAGGCAACCGCAGGCGTCGCACACCTTTTCCGCTCTTAACTCCGGATAGAAAGAACACACCGCTTCGTCATCAGATGCGAGCGTTGAGTCGATCTGTCTCGGAGGGTCTCGATAGAAACGAGGGAACATCGTCATCCTGACCTCACTGCGACACACAGGGCAATCCTCTGAAACACGATCCGTGGATTGATCCACGCTGAGATTGTTCCTGCAGGTCGGGCACTGCAGGGTGGCTTCAGTTTTTCCGGCGCCGGTTTCCATCGTTCCTGATTATTTCTTAACGACCCGGGTTCCTGATATGCGGTCGTGGAGCGCCCGCTTTTCTTTGTCAAACGCCGCCATCCAGTAAACTCCACTGCAGAGGACGATCAGCCCGGCGAATACCACCATTCCCACCATCACTGACATCACCACTGTGGCGGCACCATCAGACTGCGAAGAGGCGGCGCCGATCGAAGCAATCACCAACGCGAATCCAATAATCGATGGTCCCCAAACGATGACGTAGTTCAACGGTTTCTTGGCAACCCAGCGTAGAAACGCCTTCTTATAGCTCACCCTTGATCCATCAGGGTTTACGACCTTCGCTCCAATAATCATCTTGCCCAGAGTCGCCTGATATTTTCCGACCATCCAGGTCTCATAGAAAATACTGAAAGCCAGGTTAGCAAGGCTGCCGAGACCGGCGGCAATCAGCATACCAATGGACTCCTCGAAATTCAGATTCCCGGAATCGAGCGTATCCTCGCTGATTGCCGCAAAGATGTAATAGGGAATCATGAAGATATAGGAGGGAAGAATCTTCACGAGATAGTCGAGAAAGGAAGAGAGTGTCCGCCACCAGAACCCGACATAGTCCAGTGGATTCCCGGTAGCATCGGCAATCTCCACCGTGCCGTTCTCCATCATCTGCTGGACGAATTCATCTTTGAATTCGAGTCCGACAAGAGCCTCTCCGTAGGGAATCATTTCCCCCAGAGGAAAGACACGCCCAGAATAGGCACAGACACCAATCTCGATGGGTTCACCTTCTTCGTTCTCCCCGAAAACAGATTCAGCGACTTTCCCGAACGGTACCCACTCCTCCAAGCCCTCTTTCCAGACTAAAGTGGAAGCATTGATTGTTCGATCACGATTCAGCTCTAACAAATCCCCTTCATCCAAGGGACCCTGCCGGGTCGTGCTCGAATCCGTGTAGAACCATTTCGCCATTTCGCTGCGCGTCTTGGATGAAGGATTTCCACGACGAAGTCAAAACCAATCGAACGGATTCAACCGCCCTGAACAGGAGGCATCAAGGCCAGTTCGTCTCCGTCCTTGAGCATGTCGTCCCTCTCCGCAAACTCACCGTTTACGGCGATGAGCAACTTGCTGTCCCACTCCTCGATACGTGGATGGTTTTCATAAAGCAGCTGAATAACATCGGCGACGGTGAGCCCTTCCCGCTCCACGGCAACATCGATCTGGTCTGCACCCGTCAGGTCTCTCAGCACCGAAAAGAATAGCACTCGAATCATAGTCTTTAAATATACTCCGGCTTCAACACACCAATCACCGGCAGGTTTCGATAGTGACCCTGGTAATCGAGTCCGTATCCCACCACAAATTCGTCGCCAACTTCAAACCCAACATAGTCTGCTTCGACCTCAACGGCTCGCTCAATCTTCTTGGACAGCAGCACGGCTGACTTCACGGAATGTGGAGAGCATTCCTCCTCGAGCTTCGCCTTGATAGCTGCCATTGTTCTGCCTGTATCAAGGATATCGTCGAGGATGAGGACATCACGTCCTTCCACCTCAGGAAGCCGACTTTGATTGAAGGTCAAGGTTCCACTGCTTGAGGTTCCACCGTGATAACTCGCGACCGAAATGGATTCCAACTGAAGCGGCAGCCGGATCTCCCGAATCAGGTCTGCCATGAACAGGGCGCCGCCTTGTAAAACTGCCACAATCGTGAGCCCGTCACCGGAGTATTCCTTTGAAATTCTCGCGCCCATTTCGGCGACGCGGTCGCGAATACTTGCCTGATCAAACAAGACCCTCTCAAGGTGGGCATGCTGGTAGGTCGGTGCGGATTCCATTGGCTCAGCAGACATCGGAGGAGGGACCGGTTCAACTGAATTCTCTCGCGCTTCCCCACCTATAACCCACCCTTCGAAACCGGTTGCGCACCACTGCCACGAAGGGCTAGTTGATCCACCGGCATCACCACCCCGTTTTCTTTCGTATCCCCCTTTAGATGAGCGATTCTGTAAATCCTTCCCTCGAAGAACTGCGCTGGGACTACCACGCCAACACCCTCCGCCGCGAAGACCTGGCACCGGACCCATTGCACCAGTTTAAGAAATGGTTCGAGGAAGCCCTTGAGGCGAAGATCCGGGAACCCAATGCCATGACTCTTTCGACCATCGGCCTCGACGGGTGCCCGACGGCTCGCACGGTCCTGATGAAAGACTACACGGATGATGGAGTCACTTTCTTCACCAACTATGAGAGCCGCAAGGGGCAGGAACTGGCCGAGAACCCTGTTGCCTCACTCCTCTTTTACTGGAAAGAGCTTGAGCGCCAGGCTCACATTCGCGGCAAAGTGGTGAAGACTTCTCCGGAAGACTCCAGCCGCTACTTTCACTCCCGCCCCTACGAAAGCCGGATCGGTGCCTGGGCCTCGAAACAGAGCGAGGAAATTCCGGATCGAGGTTGGCTCGATGAGCGCGTGGACCAGTTTGAAAAGGAGTTTCCCGATTCCGAATCAGAAGAGTCCGTGCCCCGTCCCGACTTTTGGGGAGGATACCTGCTCATTCCGGAATCCGTGGAATTCTGGCAGGGCCAGCCCGGTCGAAAGCATGATCGCTTTCTCTACCGTCGAGACGGTGACCACTGGTCCGCCCACAGGCTCAGCCCTTGATATTTCGCTTCGGTGTACACGAAAACGCCCCCGGCTGTGAACCGGGGGCGCTACTAAAATCGCTTAGAAGTGGGAATGCCTTTGTTTCTCGGTAAGCTTGATGAGTGTGTTTCGTTGGTAAGGGGAAGTCTTAAAGACTTCCGCCACCAAGCTTATCGGGAAGCCAAAAACTCTTGAAGCTGCGAATAAATGGGCTGGATGGCCTCTTCCTCGCCGCTCTCCTGGGCTGCCATGATCTCAGTGATGCTGTCAGCGATGGAGTTACGAAGGCGAGTCACCATCTCGATACCTTTGCGGGTAATCTGAACCATCACCTTGCGGCGATCGTCAGCAGCATGAAGACGCTGCACGTAACCCAGCTTTTCGAGGCGGTCGACCAGGCCGGTAGCGGCTGCGGTCGAGTGACCCATTTTCTTAGAGATATCGGTCATGGTGAGGTAATCCTCATTGGCCAGATATCCCAGAAGGAAAAATTGTGCGTATGATACGTTCCCTTTGTTCAGCTCCTTCGACAGGTCGAGAAGGAAGGAACGTTGAGCGAACATGATGAAGTCCGCAAGACGATCGGCATTTTGATCGGCTCCAGTATTGGTATTCTCTGATACTTGCATGGTTTTATCTCCTAGCGATTTTAGTTTTTATGAAAACTGCAGTAATTTAAACACTTCCAAATGCCTCATGCAACCTTTTTATTAGATTTTTCATAATTATTATATGATTAAACCCTTTCGGTCACACGAATTTTCAAAAGATTGTCCCATATTTTTCTAATTTCGCAATATCAAATTGTAAATCTGCGTTAATTTTCAAACCTGAGAGGCAGTTGCCAATCAGTAATTTACTACGATTTCTTAACGTCCATCGAGCGAAAACAGTCGTTTCCGGTTTCACGGTTCTGGAACCTGAGACATCATTGCCCTACACTGAAATCTCCCCCCTTCATCCTTCCGCACTCCATATGAGATTTGTCCTCACTGATGAATTTTGGGCCCTCGATGCCCTTACCCCGGCCGAATGGCACCTGGTGGCCGAGTTGCCGGCCGCCTCTGACAGTGATGCTTTTTCCCCTGCCACGCAGGAGCGACTCTTTCCCTCTCTCTTTTCCCCGGATACCCTGGTTGACGAAGATACCCAATCCCATCTCGAGGATTGGGATCAGTTCGTAAAGCCTGATTTAAAAGACACCTTCGACGATGCGAGAGCTCTCATCGCGCAGGACATCGCCAAGGTTGAATCCTTCGAGGTCGAGGAAATGCTCGAACCCGAATACGCTGAGATGGCCGAGGGAGTCCCAGAACTGAAACGACTGCGCGTTCCCATCGAGCATACCGAGTCCTGGTACAGCGTCCTCAACCAGGCCCGCCTCATGATGAATGAGGAATTCGACCTCGCCGAGTCGGACGACCGCCTCCTTCTCCAGTTCCAGGACGCAGAAAACGTGGATCAGGATCGCCTCATGCTCCTGGCGCAATACGAGATCTATTCCGTGATTCAGAGTATTCTGGTCGAAAACGTGATGAACCTGTAGGCTGGCGCCTCCTACATATGGCAGCCTCAGTATTTAAGACCGCCAACGCCACCTGGCAACTGATTGGAGAGACCTCCCCGTCCCTGGAATCATCCGATCGGTATGAGGCTCTTCTCGAGGCAGCTCGCCTCATCAGGAAAAATGCCTACGCTCCTTACTCCAAATTCCAGGTAGGAGCGGCTGTTCTGATGGACGGAGAGATTTACAGTGGCTGCAATGTCGAGAACGCCAGCTACGGAGCCACTATTTGTGCCGAACGTTCCGCGATTCTCTCGGGCGTCGCAAACGGTGCTCGCGCTATCGATGCCCTCGCTCTTACCACCGGCCCCGAACCGGGCACTCCTCTTGATCAGCGCTCTCCCTGCGGCGCGTGCCGTCAGGTCATCTCAGAATTCGCCGAAGACCACACACCAATCCTGATCGATGCCGGAGACGGAGCCGCCTACGCCGGCGAAATCGTCGCGCTGGGCCAATTGCTTCCCTGGCGTTTCAACCTTTAGCCAGAGGCCCGGAGTTCAATCCTCTGCCGTTTCGGTGAGAATCTTCGCACTCTGGTCATCCTCTTCAATATTAGCGAATTCGACCGCACTGAGGGCCGCACCGCTTCGGCCGACTTCCAGTACCTGCGAATCATCGACCTTAGCTAAAGGTGTATAGCCTGGATGATGCGACTCCTTATAGGGATCGTTGGCTGCGGAGTTGTAACAGCAGATCATGGCCCAGCGGGGGTTCTCCGAATTGTTCGGCCCCGAACAATGCAGGGTATTGGAATGAAAAAAGACGGCATCGCCCGCCTCCATCTCGGCATGGACCAACTCGAGGCGCTTTTCAGCCTCGGCGACACGCTCAAGATCGGCTCCGGCCTGCTCGCCCGAAAGAATATGATTCACACGCCCCATGTGATGAGATCCCTTTAATAATTGCAGGCAGCCGTTTTCCCGGGTCGCCGGATCCACGGCAATCATGACACTGCAAAGGTCAGGAAAGAGTAAGCCGTTCTGATACCAATACCCGTAGTCCTGGTGCCACGCCCAGGCGCCGCCGGTCCGGGCATCCTTCAAAACCATCTTGGAATGATAGTGATATACCTCGTTCCCGATGAGCTGCTCGACCGAGTCAACGACGCGGCGACATCGGGCAAACATGCCATAGATCCCGTCACCCGGGTGATTCCATAAGGACAGACGCACGCGGTTGCCCTCCCCGTCATCAAGCGCAGTGGCGGCGTCATCCATCGCTTTGTCCGATTTCGAAGCCATTCGAAGCAAATCGGTCTCCTCGGTCGAAAAAAGCCCCCTTGTGAAGACATAACCGTCGCGCTGGTAGGCCGAAAGCTCGCCGGCATCAAAGACTCCGCTCATGTCTGAAATCATGTAGAAGCCGGCCAGAATTGTAAATCAGGGATCGAAATTGGGGTATTTTTTAAATTTTTCGCGTTTCATTCTTGAAAATTTTCTCAGAAACGATTATTAATTATGAAAATTAGGATCTACCGCGATGATTTCTCCCGTTCTCTCACTTATCGCAAAACTTGGCCTTTTCGGTCTTTCCGCCCTCGCCGGTATGGGCTGCTACGTAGTGGTGAAAGGCAACCACGACGGCCAGGGCCAATCGCTCACCTCAGCCGAGCCTGCGCTCCATTCGTTCACCTACCGTCGCGAAGTCGCGTTTGAAGCAGAGCCCGTTCTGCTGGCCCGCGCCGAGTCTCCGGTGGATCTCAGCGGTGACGCCCTCGGGGTGGTTTACATTCTCGAAAAGGATGGAGACATCCTGCGTGTCGACCAGGGAACCAACGGATTTGCCGTTTCGACCCGCTACGCCAGCCTCGCTGACGAAGCCACTTTGGAGGACCTCGGGTTTACCGCCCTCGCCTTTCATCCGGAATTCCTTTCCAAGGGGCACCCCGGTTTTGGAAAGTTCTACGCCATCGTTTCCGAGGCGGCCGATTCAGGTCGCCCTGATTTCATCCCCGAGTTCGGTCCCCGCACCGAACACCATCAGGATGTGGTCTACGAATACACCACGCCCTCACCCCTGGCGGCCAATTTCAACGGTGCCCGACGCGAAGTGATCCGCTTCAGCCAGCCAGGCCGGGCCAACAACCTTGGCGGCCTGACTTTTGATCACTTCGGAAATCTCTACCTCGGCGTCGGTGACGGGGCCAAAGGCGAAGTCGGTCGCGAAAGTGCTTCACGCAACGCCAGCTCCCTGACCAGTGCCTACGGCAAGGTGCTTCGAATCAATCCTACGGGCAGCAACTCCATGAATGGCGCCTACGGCATTCCGGATTCCAATCCTTTCAAGATGGTCTCCGATGCCCTCCCCGAACTCTGGGCCTTCGGCCTGCGTGCTCCTCACAGCCTCCACTTTGACCCGTTCCTTCGCAGCCTCTGCATCGGTGAATCTGCTCTCAACGGAACTGAAGAGATCAACCTGAGCGAATTCGGTGGCGAGCACTTCGGCTGGGATCTCAAAGAAAACGCCGGGTTTCTCAATTTCGCCTCGCGCCAGATGCTTCAGGATGTCGTGACGGAACCCAAGTTGGCCCTGAATCGTCAGTCAGGAATAGTCGGTCGCAACACCGGCAACATCGTCTACCGCGGTGAAAGTTTCCCTGCGCTTGCCGGCAAGCTCATCTTTGCCAGCCACGACGGGCAGCTCATGGCCTGCGATCCGCAGAAAGGTTCCAGCCCGGGCACCCCTCTTCGTTTGCTCGACCTTGGCAGCCTGGGTCAACGACAGTTCTCTGCCCTTCGCACGACGCCGATGGGTGAACTCGTGATCCTTTGCGAAGACGGAAGCGTCTTCGAGATGCGCAAAAACCAGGAAGCTGCCAGCGACAAGAAGCGCAAGCGTCCACTCTACTGCGCGGTTGAGATTCCCGTCGCTTCCGAAAGCTAATTTAGAAGTCAGCCGAGCCGGGTGTCCGCGGGAACGGAATCACGTCGCGGATGTTGTGGACTCCCGTGACGAACATCAGCAGCCGTTCAAACCCGAGACCAAACCCGGCGTGCGGCACGGTCCCAAACCGGCGCAGATCAACATACCAGTCGTAATCCTCTTCGCTGAGACCGTGCTCTTCCAGGTTCGCCCTCAGCACATCAACACGTTCTTCACGCTGGCTGCCGCCAACGATTTCCCCGATACCCGGAACCAGCACATCCATCGCTGCTACCGTTTTACCGTCATCATTCTTCCGCATGTAGAAGGGTTTGATATCGGCGGGATAGTTGTAAACGGTGATGGGACACTTGAAGTGCGTCTCTGTCAGGTAGCGCTCGTGTTCTGACTGCAAGTTGTGCCCATACTCCACCGGGTATTCGAATTCCTGCCCGCTGGCTGTCAGGATCTCAACCGCCTCGGTATAACTGACCCGCTCAAAGGGGCGGTCCCGGACAAACTCCAGTCGCTCGATCAATCCCTTGTCGACGAACTTTCCGAAAAACGCGAGATCATCGGCGCAGCTTTCCAAGGCATCGCCGACCAGATACTTGACCATCGCTTCGGCCATATCCATGTCGCGGTCGAGGTCGCAGAAGGCCATCTCCGGTTCAATCATCCAAAATTCAGAGGCATGACGCGAGGTATGAGAATTCTCTGCCCGGAAGGTCGGTCCAAAGGTGTAGATATCAGACAGCGCACAGGCGAAAGTTTCTCCCTCCAACTGGCCACTCACCGTGAGATAGGACGACTTGCCGAAGAACTCGTCGTCCCCCAGCTTGATTTCGTCGCCGTCCATCGTCACGACGCGAAACATCTCGCCGGCGCCCTCGCAGTCCGATGCCGTGATGATAGGCGTGTGAACATAGACAAATCCCTGGTCCTGAAAAAACTGGTGAATCGCAAATGCCATCCGGCTCCTGACGCGGAACACCGCGCCGAACAGGTTGGAACGGGGGCGGAGGTGAGCAATGGATCGCAGGAATTCCATCGAATGCCCTTTCTTCTGCAGGGGGAAGTCCTCGTCCGCCGTGCCCAGCACCTCGACAGCGGTCGCCTGCATTTCCCATCGTTGTCCTTTGCCCTGCGACTCCACCACGTTGCCGGTAACGGCCACAGAGGCTCCAGTGGTCAAGTGAACGATACTCTCTTCGTAGCCGTCCAGGGTCGCATCCGCCACGATCTGCAAGTTAGCGAGACAGCTGCCGTCATTGAGCTCGATAAATGAAAATGCTTTGGAATCCCGCTTGGTTCGGACCCAACCTTTAACCTGGATTTGACCGGGAGAGGATTCGCTCTTGAGAACTTTGACGATGGAGGCTCGGCTCATGTGAATTCAGTATCGAAATCACAGCCCGATTTTCAACCGCTTTCACGGGGCATCCCCGACATCTTCGAGCACATAGCGAAATCCGAAAAAGTCTTCGCGGGAATCCACCGGCACCGGATTTCGATAGTGTAGTGAGAGGCGTTCCTGCTCGTAGGTGTTCCAGCCACCGCCGCGCACCACCCCGAGATCGGGGCCGCCACTGCCATAACTGTCGGATACCCACTCCCAGACATTCCCGGAAAGATCGTGCATTCCATTCTCCCGCGGACCAAAGCTGCCAATCATCGAGGTTGCCGGGAAATTGTCGTTGTACCCGGCAATCACGTAATTCCTGAGCAGGCCGGACGCCGATTCATCGGCGTAGTTGCCGCTTCCACTGAGGGGCGGCCAGGCATCACCCCACGGGTATTGGGCCTGCCCCTGGCGACCTCGTTCTTCAGGGGTGCTGCCGGATTCTCCGGTGATCCCGGCGAACAGGCTCCACTCAGCATCGGTCGGCAAACGATAGCGCTGCGTCGGCCGGATCATATCCAGGCTGCGCTCCCTCAGGGTCAACCAATCGCAGAAAGCCTCGGCTTCGTTGCGTGTGATGCCAGTCACCGGGTGATTCAACTCTTGAGAAATCGCCGTTACCGGCATCGCGATCTGCATGTCGGTGACGTAGTCACGATAATCCATCAGTGGTGTTTCGTAGGAAGCCACCAGCACATCACCGACCGGCACCAGCGACATCCCCAAGCTGTTCGTCCACGAAGATCCAAAGACAACCGACTGGTTCGGGATCAGCTGCTGATTCACGGGAACAGGGATCACGTTATTGAGCTGACCGGATACAGTCACCAGCTGGTAACCCGGCAGATCCAGTTCGAATTCGTAGGGTCCCAGTCTCAGGTTGCTGATTGTCTCTTCAGTATCTCCGATGACTTTTCCATTCTGGCGAATCAGGGCTCCCGGAGGTTCGGAGTTCAGAAGGATCGTTCCCATCCGGTTATCCACCACCAGCTTGAAATCGTGATTTTCGAGAGTCTCGGAACCATCGATGGGCCGGTAATACTGTTTCGAGCTCAGAAACCCGGAACCACGATCCACCTCGGTCATCCAATCGGCGAAGGTCCATCGTCCCTTTTGATCTGTCACCAGGGCCAGCCCGTCCTTCACGCTGGAAGGAAGCAGCTGCCCAGTGGCTGCGTTGAAGGTGTCGAACAATTGAGTCGAAACACTCTCAACAGTTACCGAGTTCTGAAGGTAGTCCGGTTCGAATCTCACGCCGAGGGAATTGACCCAACTGGTTCCGGGCGCGGGGCGCCGATCTTCGATCAGGGACTTCTCCACCACCACAAACCCCTCTTTTACCATGGTCTGGTAAACCAGGTCATGATACCCGGGATACTTCAGTACGATCTCCACTGCCCCAACCGGAAGCACCAACGGCCGGGGCGTAATTCCGACTTCTTCACCATCGATCCAGACGGTCGCTCCGCTTGGTCGACTCATGAGCTTGAGTTGCCCTGTTACCTCCTGGGCCACTACTTTAGTGGTATCCTTGTCAGGATCTTCCTTGGGATCGTTTTCCACCACTGGATCATCTTCATCGGTCTTTGGAGGATCCTTCGGATCTTCCAAACCAGTATCGGTTTTGGGCGGCTTGATATTGGTGTTCACATCGTCTCGAATCACCACCTCGCCATTGATCATGTTGTCATCATCGTCATCAATGATGGTAAAAGTTCCCTTTCCTGACTTTCCGCCTTTGCCCCCGCTACCTTTGTTGCCAGTGTCGGCCGCCTTACCCTTCCCTTTTCCGTCGGAATCTTCCTGGCCGGAATCGTTTGCACCATTCCCCGTGGTATTGCCTGCGATGCTAGTCCCACTCCCGGAATCATTGCCGCTGACAGTCGTCGATTCGCCGCTTCCTTTGCCTTTACCGCTGAGATGATCCGAGTTGTCATCACGGAACTCATGGCTGTCCTTCCAAACCCAGTAACCGCCGTAGCCGGTAATCGCGAGTAGCCCCAGCACCATCACGGTCACCAGAACATTCCTGGCCTTGCTCCCTTTCCTGCCGGACCGGTAGCCATGACTTCCTTCGATCACCTCGCGCAGAGCGATAGCGAGCGCCCGGGCAGATTCATATCGCTTTCTCGGATCGGGTGATCCCGCGCGGCAAATCACGGTGTTCAGCCCCCGCCATTCATCGCGGTTGACCGTAGGAGGAATTTCAAGGTTGGTAGGGAGTTCAGGGAAATCGAGGCGGTCCTTCTTGGTGTGGACCTCGTAGAGAACCATGGCCAGAGAATAGAGGTCCGCCGAGCTGGTCCCGGGTCCCTCCGGAGGCACATAGCCCTCTGTCCCCACGTAGGTGCGCTGACCTGACTGAGCCACCAATCCCACGTCAGCCAGCTTGGGGACACCTTTCACAAAAATGATATTCGACGGCTTCACATCGCGGTGGGTCAGCCCCGCCTCGTGAAGATGGCCTAATGCTCCGGCGAGGGAGATCCCCAGGTTCACCGTATCGAGAATGGATTTCGCCCCGGTAGCCTTCATCTCGGAACTGAGTGTTTTGGCCGTGTAGGTTTCCGGATCGATGTTTTCGGACTCGCCGTTTTCATCGTCTGCGAGTTCCATCACATAGTAATAGAAACCGCCCTCGTCATCGCGCCCCACGTGCAGAACGTCAACCAGTCCCGGGTGATCTTTGGAAACCTGCTCGTACCGCTGGATTCCCTCGAATTCGCGCTCGAAGGTTCGCTCGTATTCAAAGTCCTCCCGCCTCACGATTTTGATGGCCCGGAACATACCGGTGACCGACTGGGCGAGAAAGACTTCCCCGTACGCACCTCCACCGATTCGGCCGAGGATTTCAAAGTTGGGGATCGAAGGGTTGTTTGAAGAGTCCGGAATACCGGAAATTTAGCCGATTACGGAACGGTTTCCACCGCTAAGAGGTTAACGAAAAGCGCCAAACTCTTTTCTAAGATTCTCTGCTACGGCACTATCTTACCCCTCAAGGACGCTGTCCTGATCCGCCAAATCGGGCAAATCAGCGAAGAGGGCAATCTCAAAAACGGTGTCTGCAGGGATTTCTTTGCCCTCCCAACCGGAAGCCTGGGTACTCGCAGAATCCTTTCCCGGATCACTGACACGGTGCCCAAATCCCCAGCCTCCATAGGTAAAACGCGTCTCCACTTCGTTGGGACAGGAATCAGAAAACATCCCGAGATGACGGGCACCGTAGAAAAGTTCATTCGAAGCATTAAATCCCACGGCATCGCCGTTGCCTCCATGCTCGTATGTCTCCTGGTCGATTTTGGAAAAGACCCTCTCCCCCGTATCCAGCCGCTGGATTCCAATCCAACGGGCCCACGACGGCAGAGTCGCAAGGGAACGCGCCCGGCAATTCAAGCCGCGATAAACGTCTTTCCCCCATAACTCCACGTCATTAGAACGAAAGATTACCATCGAGTCCTGCGTGTCCTCCTCTTCCCCATCTTCCTGCGCCTCAGCTAACAGAGCGGGTTCGTCCTCACTTGCTGCCTCTTCGCTGCCATTGCTGAACCCCGGGAAAATCTGGGACCCCAGGATGATGGCCTCATCAGATTCAGGTTCCTCATCAGCCACCTCGAGAACCGGCTCCTTGAGATCCACCGTTTCGATTGCAGCCGCCGGGGCGGACTCTTCCACGGGCTCAGACTCCTCATCGGGGGCTTCCAACCCTTTCAAGGCGAGAATCAATGCAGACAACTCGTCACTCAAAGATTCCGAAGGCGAGCGCGGCAGCGAACCGGTATTGGAACCGTCAACTAACAGGACGTTCCGCAGTGGCTCGTAAATTTCCTCCTGTCCGGCGCCCAACAAATCGCGAATACCCCGGTCAGTTTCGTTCGCAAGAACGGACATATTGGCGTTCGAAACCTCTAGGTCGGATCGGACCTGCTCAAATCGCTCGAGAAGAGAGTCTTTCTCCTCCAGCACCGAGAACTGTGACTGCTCGAGGTCTCTTTCGATAGCAGTCACTTTATTACTGACCGGTCGCAGAGCATCGCGCAATTCCTTCAACCGCTCCACCTGCCCGCTTGCCATTTCAATGCAGGCGTCCACAGCATCCGGTCGAGGCGTGCCGTCGGATTTAAATTTCTCCAGTCTTTCCGTCGCGAGAGACAACCGTGAGAGATCTGTTCCCACACGCGCCCTCATCGAGCGCAGCCCTTCTGCCAGGGCAAAAAAGCGGGACCGTACTTCCGTTTCAGTTCCGCCGTGGCTGATCGAAAAACCTTCGAGGAATCCCTGCAGGCGCAGCTCGCGCTCAACTTCCTGGCGCTCCAGCAGAACCAGCTTCTCATGACGCCAGTTCAATTCCTCAGAACCATCGGCTCCCGTAGCGCCGCTTTCATCTTCCCCGGTCGATTCTTTGCCCCAGGGCCGAGCCATTAGCCAGCCAAAGAACAAGCCAAAGAAACCCGCACCGATGATGATCAAAGACACATCGGTGCTTAACGTTTCCTGCAAATATTGAACCCACTCTCCCATCGTAGGAACCGCCGGACCGAAAAATATCAATTGGCAGATTGATATAGAAATCCCGGGAAGCGGCTTACTTAATTTCTGTAGATCCTACACTCTCAAACAGGATTCATGTCTCGCCAAGACAATAATAACCCATCAGCATTTTCCATGAATATGAAACAAGCTCACGCAATCGGGGTATTCATTTATAGAGGCCCAATTTCGACATTGTCGGCCAAAAAAATTCCCGATACGATGCGCGCCATGAAATCCCCCGCTACCCTTTTGCTTGCCCTTTTCGCGGCCTGCAGCCTCCCTTCGATGCAGGCTCAAGAGCTGACCCCGGCCCAGCTCGAATCGATCAAAGAACAGATCAAGGCCATGCGGGAGACCCTCGACGGGCACATTTCCCAGCGCAACAGCAGCGCAGGTCAGGTATTCGCTCAGGCAGCTTCGGACCCAAAGGCGGCTATGACTCTCTATCTCGACTGCCACAAGGTGGTTCACTATGACCGCGAGGGACGCCCCGAGTCCGATTTCCGCGCCTGGAAAGACGGACAGGAGGACCGTATCAAGGACGACCAGTTCCTTGAATCCCTCATGATTCAGCTTCGCTACCTTGCCCTCAGCTGCCAGGCCGCAGAAACGCAGGAAATCGAATCCATCTTTGGATCACTCATGACCTACGTCGACGGCCTCAGTCGTCTCCAGGAAATGCCCACCAACGCCATCACCAGTTCAGTGGCCAACTCTATTTTCGCGGAGCGCTACAATCTCGACGGCCTGCTGAGCAACAACGACAACTGGGAATCCGTACCATTCAATATTGGCGGCATCTACGACAAGACTATCCTGCCCTACCTTCGCGAAAAGCAGCCCGAAGCCCTCATGAATGCCTGGGACAAACGAATCGAGCAACAATCCCGAATCGTGGCCATGATCGAGGAGAGAAAGCAGGAAGCGCTGAGAGGACTCGACCGGGAACAGGAGCGCCGGGCCCGGGGCAACCAGGATCGCCAGGGCGGAATGATGGGAGACCTTGACCAGGACGACTACATCGCCCGCACCCTCCCCAAGCTGAAGTGGGCGAAGCTCAAGGATCACTTCCTCTACGTAGACGAAGTGATGGGAGCCAAAGCCATGCTCGACTACGTCCAGGAGCACATCACGCATGAACTTGGCGAAGAATTCTTCAACGAATTCTCAGACCTGATCAACGGCATGAACGCCGGAGAGTCGAGCGCTCTCGAAGGCGAATTCGAAAGCAACTAATTCCATTGATTACGGATCACTAAGCCGTAATCAATTTCTCCAGATCCCACCCCTCGCGGTAGTCCCGGGAGACCCACTGGTTTGCCTCTTCCTTGTTGGTGAATTTCAGGGCGTCTGCGTCCCACTTCAAAGTCTCGCCCGGAAAGCGGATCGCAATATTGGCAAGCAAGATCGTTTCGGTCAGCAAACCACCATAGTCGAACCCATCTGTCGGCTGCTCCTCTAAAATGCAGCCATCGATCCAGTCGTGGTAGTGATCTCTTCCCTCCGCCATTTCATAGTCTTCCGAATATCCTGTTTCCGGAAAATAAAGACGCGGCGCTCCAACATGAGGAATCACCAGGGATCCCGTTTCGCCCAGAATGAGCGAACCACTTCTCGGCAATGCTTCCCGATCAGGAAGGTGTGACCATCCCGTCGATGGCAGACGACCACCGTCATTCCAGGTAATTCGAATACGATCCTTCTCGGTGTATTCCGTCCCGGGAACGGTGAAACGAAACGTGCTCTGCGCCGGCCAAACCTCTTCATTCATCCCGCTGTGCTCCGCAAAATAATCGTTCGGCGGCCCTTTGATTTTCAAAGCCGTGAAGACAGGATCCAGAATGTGACAGCCGAAGTCGCCAATCGCTCCCCCACCAAAGTCCTGCCAGTCCCGCCACCCCCAGGGGTGATAACAACGATCCGCCGCACTATATGGCCTCATCGGGGCCACCCCGATCCAGCTGTCCCAGTCGAGGGAATCCGGGACCGGATCCTCGCCCTTTGGTCGACTGATGTGCCCACTCTTTCCGTGCCCGGTCGCTCCCGACCAGCTGTCGACCCGTTTCACTTTGCCAATCCTGCCGGATTGAATCAGCTCCACAGCAGTCCGGTAAAACTGGTGGGAATGGATCTGGTTGCCCATCCGGGTAATGACTCCGGCATCTTTTGCCACCTTCGCGACCTGCCGCGCCTCCCAGACATTATGAGTGAGCGGCTTCTGGCAATAGACATGCTTGCCCATCTTCATCGCCATGATGGAGCAGTAGGCATGCATGTGATCCGGTGTGGAAACCGTCACCGCGTCAATCTCGTCGCCTTTCTCGGTGAGCATCTCCCGAAAGTCCTGATAGATGGGTGTGTCAGGACTGATCTCTTTGACTCTCAGGGTACGGTCGAGGTCCACATCGCAGAAGGCGACGTACTTCTGGTAGTTATGGGACGACATCGCCTTGATGTCGCTGAAGCCTTTTCCGTCCGAGCCGATTGAGGCCAATTGCAGCTTGGAATTTAGATTCTGTCCTCGAACAAAGGCAGGAACTGCAACAGCAGCCGTCGCTGCAGCACTTTCTTTTAGAAACTGACGGCGGTTGGTCATGCCATACCCAACCGGATTCGGGACCCAGTGGTCGATCCAGAATTCCTCCGCATTCGCGGCAAATCGCCCCGGGGCGCTATGAAAAGAACTACTGCTCCTCTCACTTTTTCTTTACCCCCTTACCCTGCCGATCATCCACCGGGACTTCATATTGATCCTGCAGTAGCTCCAGCTCTTTCGTCATCCGCTCACGCACCTCGGCCATCTCGGGGTTGTGGTAAACACTCTCCATCTCGTTGGGATCGCGTTCGAGGTCGAAGAGTTCCCAATCATCAATTTCCTCCTCAGGGAACCGGATCAGCTTGTAACGCCCGTCGGTCACACCGAAGTGAAGGGCCACTCCGTGACCTCCGCTTTCATAGTAGTGATAGTAGTGAGTCTTGCGCCAGTCTTTCGGGGTGTTGCCCTTCAGAATTGGAACCAGGGATGGCCCCTGAAGATCACCCGGATCCGGTGCGCCAGCGACCTCAAGAAAGGTTGCCGCAAAATCGAGGTTGGAAACGATGTCCTGATCATTCACTGAGCCCGGCTCGATCTGCCCCGGCCAGCGAGCCAGGAGTGGCGTGCGGAAGCTCTCTTCATACATCCAGCGCTTATCGAACCATCCGTGTTCACCAAGATAGAAGCCCTGGTCCGAGCTGTAGATCACGATGGTGTTGTCGGTGAGGTCGTTCTCGTCGAGATATGCGAGGAGACGCCCGACGTTTTCATCGACCGCCTTCACACAGCGGAGGTAATTCTTGATGTAGCGCTGGTAGTGCCACTGAGTGCGCTCCTTGCCGGTCAGGTTCGCGGCGAGAAATTCCTCATTCTTCGGGCGAAAGAATCCGTCGAAAACTTCGAACTGTTCAGGTGTGAACTTACTCGAGTATTTCAGCATGAGCCGGTTATCCCCCATGTGATCGGCGATCCCCATAGCATGCTGCGAAGCCGCAACGCTGCGACCCGAATAGTCATCGAACAAAGTCGAAGGCTCGGGCACCTCGACGTCCTCAAGAAACTCGAGATGGCGGAGAGCCGGCTCCCAACGGCCATGCGGTGCCTTGTGCTGGCTCATGAGAAAAAACGGCTTATCAGGGTCACGCTGTTCCAGCCACTTGATCGAATTATCCGTGATAACATCCGTCGTGTAGCCCTCGTGAGTCACGCTTTCTCCATTCGTGATCAACATCGGATTGTAGTACTGTCCCTGTCCCTTGAGCACTTCGTAATGATCAAATCCAGTCGGAGCCGATTTAAGATGCCACTTACCAACGATGGCAGTCTGATAGCCCGCCTGTTGCAATAGCTTTGGCGCAGTTTGCTGAGAGCCATCAAAAGTATCGCCGTTGCTGCGAAACCCATTGAGGTGAGAATATTTACCCGTCAGCACTACCGCGCGTGATGGGCCGCAGATTGAATTCGTCACGTAGGCTTTGCGAAAGAGGATTCCTTCTGCCGCGAGGCGATCGATATTTGGCGTCGGAGCCAGCTCAGCGAGCGGACCACCATAAGCGCTGATCGCCTGGGTGGCGTGATCATCGCAAAAGATAAAGAGTATATTCGGCCGCTCTGCACCCCGTGCCGTCGAGATCAAAGTTGCCAATAGAATTCCTGCCAAGAGAGCCAGCTTGTTCATGCCTTCTCCTAACGCGTACGCGCGTAGACCATGCAACCGTTTCCCATTAGCTTCATCGCGATGCATAAATCATCCCCTTCCGCCCCTACTCACCCCTGTTGGATCATTAGCCTGACCCTGTTGAGTCTGATCCTCGCTTTTCCGGCCGCGGCACAGCAGAAGAAAAAGAAACTCGCTCCTCCTCCTGAGGGCGCCATCGCTCAGCGCGACATTGTCTACGCCACCCATGACGGGATCGAGCTTGCTCTGGATCTCTACCTTCCCTCAGCGAAGGCTGAGGATCCTCTCCCTGTCGTCATCTGGGTCCATGGCGGAGGATGGAAGAACGGCTCAAAGAACAATTGCAAGGCTGCCTTTCTCGCCCCGAAGGGCTTCGCTGTCGCCAGCATCAGTTATCGCCTGACAGATGTTGCTCAGTGGCCAGGCCAGATCAATGACTGCTACGCCGCCGTTCGCTGGCTGCGCCAGAACGCCGAAATGTATGGGCTCGATCCCGACCGCATCGGTGCTTTCGGCAGCTCCGCCGGCGGTCATCTCGTCGCCCTCATGGGAACCCGCAGTGCCGGGGAAGAATCTGTCAGCTCCAGAGTTCAGGCGGTGTGTGATTGGTTTGGACCCGCCGACTTGTTGACCATGCCTCCCAATGTGGTCAGAGAAGACTGGACCTACGAGCAGGTATCCCAATCCAACGGCGCGCTGCTGTTAGGCACTCCGATTCCGGACGCGCCTGACCTCGCTAAAGATGCCAGTGCTCTTTACCAGATCAGTTCCGATGATCCGCCTTTTCTCATCATGCACGGAAGCGAAGATCCCGGCGTGCCGCTGGCACAGAGCATTCGATTCCACAGCGCTCTCAAAGAGGCTGCCGTCGATGCCGAACTCTACGTTGTCGAAGGCGCCGGTCACGGAGGACCGGAGTTCAAATCCCCGGAAGTGGAAGGCAAGGTGCTCGCGTTTTTCGAGCGAACATTGAAGAGGCGATAAACGGCGCTCTTTTTCTTTTTCCGTGGATCGAACCGGAGAAAACGATTCAGGAGTAGCTCCTAACCCGGGAATACCCACTCGTATGAATCGGTGAACGAGTAAATTTCCTCTTTGATCTGCTCACACAGACCGGCCATTCCGGGGAACAGGGTTCGGGCCTCAATTCCCATGGTCGCAAGGCGACGGCGAATGAAGGCTTTTTCCGAAGCGGTCACCACGAGGCGGGCGAGATGCATGCGCTCGTCGCCGAGTTCGAAGTATTCCTCAAATGTTTCAGGAGCCGCGTCCTCAGCCGGAAGAGGATGGCAAAGGTAACACGTCTTCTGATTCAACATCGCCGGGGTAGTCTTTTGAGGAAAATAGATGCGAGGCTGCTCGGGGACCTGCTCGTAGTCCTGGGCAATCACGAGATTCGCGTCGCCCGGCAGGATGCGCCAAACGACTCCGTCTTCGTCTTCATTTCCCGGCTCGGTGGCAAAGTAAAGCGCTACGAGAGCATTCTCTGTCCAGGTTGAGAGGCGGGTGGGCAACCCGTAGTGCTGGGCAACCGACATCCACTCCAGTTCGCTCATGGGCTCGTAGCCCAGTTCGCCACGAGCTCGTTGCTTCAGGCGAATAAGAAGAGAACCCTCAAGCTCGGTCCAGGACTGGAATTCAGTCTTCGCCACCTCTTCGCGAAACAACGTCGGAAGAATCTTCCATTTCTCTGTATTCTGGCCCCGATAGATCGGCGTCCTTTGAAACCCCAGCTGAGGCACCATCTCTTGCAGGTAGTCCTCCACGCTCCCAATGCTCACGGTTTCTATCTCTCTCATCTCAATTTCTCAAATTTTTCTCGCTTTTGACAAATTATTGAGAGATATTTGACCCGACTCACAAAACTTTCGAGTTACTATCTCTCTTTCACCTCAAGTTATGTAGTGATTTCTCATTTCTGATAGGGGAATGCAACTTAAAAACGAGAATATTTCGAGATTTTTTTGAGACAAACACAAACAACATGAGAAACATCGATCTCGAGGACTTCGTTCGCGTGATTCCGGAGCTCAGCCTCCAGGATCTCCGCGCCCTGGAAATGACCGTCCAGGTGGCTATTCGCATGCGCTCGCAGGGGGAACTCTCCACTGACACACTCGAGGCCAGGCGGCTTGAGGAGGAAGGCCCGGGCTTGCATGATCATGCCGCCGCCATTCTTCAAAATGCTTCAGGCGATGATCTCACGCTGGCTGATCAGGCCCTGCTCGCCGCGCTCGTTCTCAGCGAAAGCTATCACCAGGAAACTTTCTCCAGTCGTGAGCTCAACGATATCATCGAAGAGAGCGGTCGCCCCCGTGTCGCCCATATCACCTCAGCCATCTCAGGCCTGATTTCCCGATCTTTTCTTACCGGTAACACCAAAGCGCTCTCCCTTTCGAGGGAAGGCAAAGCGAAGGCACGCGGTCTCATCGGAATGATTCAGCGACAAGCTGCGTGATGAGAATCACTCAAGGGGTTTTGTAATCGCGAAGACTCGCACTCGATGAGACGATGGTTCCGCTATGAATGGAACCACTATTACTGATGTCCGCATCCCCTTCGGCCGCATGGTCGCCATCATCTTGAAGTGGATGCTCGCCTCGATTCCTGCCATCATCCTGCTCTACGTTGTGATGGCAGTTCTCAGCCTGATCATGTTTGCCGTGATCGGAGGCGGAGCTGTCGGCCTGGGAGCCCTTCTCGAAGAAGCCACCCCGTCGATTGAAACTCCAGCCATCGAAGCGCCCGCCGAAGCGGAACCAGCGACGCCCCCTGAACTCGCTCCCTCTACCTCCCCGGCAGAAGGAGGAGACTAAATAGTTTATCGAAGCTACGAGTCAGCCCCAACAAAGACGTTTTCCGGCGCCGGTTCATCCGGCGACGCAATTCGGTGGATTATTCGCGGGACTCCGTCAGGGCTAGATCCTCGTCAATTGATTCACCAGGCTCATCAGCAGGCGGCAGCTTCCCATCGAACAGATCCTTCACTGACTCGCGCACGAGGACGATAATCGTAAAGGCACCGAGCGCCGTGCCCACCGGCATGAGAACACATTCAATGCCGGCAATCACGAGGCAGAAGTAATATCGCTTCCTTCGGGTGATTGACCGCCCGGCAAATATGATCAGCGAAGCCAGGATCCATCCCGAGAGGATGATGAAAGATGAGATCCCGAGAAAGAGCCAACCTACCATCATTGTCTCGTCGGCATCTGCCGAATCAGGATCCGGAGCCAGGATGAGGAACAACCCGATGATAAAGTGAACAATCGGAAACAGCGAGCACACCGCAACAATGCCCCCAAAGACATAGTGAAAGATCGAGAGAAGCTGCAGGTGGCGTTCGTCTTCGTTCATGACTCCCCTATTTCTAACACAATCGCCTGCGAACCCGAATTCATTTCAGGTCTTCACAACAAGTCGAGAAACCACCTCACTGCCTGACTCTCCTTCGCCGAATGAGCCACCACGTGGGTCATCCGCACCCTTTCACGACCTCGCCAGAGCGGCACTCCATTCTTAGTGATGCGATCCAGCGATGCGGGAAGAATCGCCACACCCGATCCCGCCACGGTCATTGCTGCTACGGCTTGTGCCCTCCTCGCCTCTTGAACGACCCGGGGACGAAACCCTTCCTCGCGGCACAGCTGATAAACGTAGGAAGAAAACGAAGGAGCCGCCTCGGACGAAATCATGACAAACGCCTCATCTATGAGATCAGCCACTGAAACCCGCTGACGACCGGAGAGTTCGTGATCCAGTGGCAGGAAAACCATGAGCGGCTCATCCCGCCACGAGGTCAACTCGATCTTCGCGGGGCTTCTTTCCGGCGCTACGCCGACAAATCCAATATCGAGTGTGCCAAGCTCCAGGGACGCCATCTGCTCCACCGGTAAACGATCATGCAGATTCAATTGAACCTGCGGATGTTTCTCCCGGAACTTCGAGAACACCTCGACCAGTTCCGGGGACAATACGGCACTGACAAATCCGATCTCCAGCTTGTTCGTTTCCCCTTCCGCGGCACGTCGTGCCGTCTCACCCGCACGCCTCACCTGGAGGAGAATAGCCCGCGCCTCCACCAGGAAGGCCTGTCCACCGGTTGTCAGCGACACGGCGCGACGCGAACGTTCGAAGAGGTCCACACCGAGTTTTTCCTCGAGGTTCTTGATGTGACGGGACAAAGGCGGCTGCGCCAGGCGTAACCTTTCTGCCGCACGCGTAAACGACAACTCTTCAGCCACCGCAACGAAACACTCAAGCTCCCTCAAAGAAAAATCCATTTATACCGAAAAGGTATCATAATGGATTTAAAATAGTATTTCCATCAATAAGCAACTGACGCCACATTGCCTCAAGCAATCACCAAACTCACTTTACCCATGGCAAAGAAAAAGACTGCAAAGAAGAAAACCATTCCGGCTCACCGCCAGTATTCCTCGCCCATGCTCGACGGCCCGGACCGTGCCCCGAGCCGCGCGATGCTGCACCCGGTTGGTTTCACTAACGAAGACTTCAAAAAGTCCATCATCGGCGTCGCCTCCACCTGGAGCATGGTGACTCCGTGCAACATGCACATCGACAGCCTCGCCAAGGAGTCCGTCAAAGGCGCTGATGCGGCCGGCGGCAAAGGGGTCGAATTCAACACCATTACCATCTCCGACGGTATCTCCATGGGAACGGAGGGAATGAAATACTCTCTCGTCAGTCGCGAAGTCATCGCCGACTCCATCGAAACCGTGGTCGGATGCGAAGGCATGGATGGCGTCGTCGCCATCGGCGGCTGTGACAAGAACATGCCCGGCTGCATGATCGCCCTCGCCCGCATGAACCGCCCCGGTATTTTCGTTTACGGCGGCACCATCAAGCCCGGCTGCTACAAGGGCGAGGACGTCGATATTGTTTCTGTCTTTGAAGCGGTTGGCAAACACAGCGCCGGAGGTATCACCGACGAAGAACTCGACGGTGTCACCGAAACCGCCATCCCCGGCCCCGGTTCCTGCGGCGGCATGTACACCGCCAACACGATGGCCAGCGCGATCGAAGCGATGGGCATGAGCCTGCCGAACAGCTCCGCCCAGGCAGCTGTCAGTGATGAGAAACTGATCGACTGCTTTGATGCCGGCGCTGCCGTGGTCAACATGATCAACAAGAACATCCGACCACGCGACATTCTCACGAAAAAGGCTTTCGAAAACGCCATCACCGTGGTGACCGCTCTCGGTGGCTCTACCAACGCCGTCCTTCATCTGCTTGCAATCGCCAGCGCAGCAGGGGTGAAACTCTCTATCGATGACTTCACCCGTATCGGAAAGCGGGTCCCTGTGATCGCCGACCTCAAGCCGAGCGGAGCCAATGTCATGATGAAGCTGGTGGAAATCGGCGGCACTCTTCCGCTCATGAAGATGCTGCTCAACGCAGGCCTCCTTCACGGCGACTGCATGACCGTTACCGGCAAAACCATGAAGCAGAACCTCGCTAAGGTGAAAGCTTCCTACCCTGCCGGCCAGACGATCATTCGGAGCCTCAAGAACCCGATCAAGAAGGACGGCCACCTCGTCGTACTTTATGGCAACCTTGCTCCCGAAGGTGCCGTCGCCAAGATCTCCGGCAAGGAAGGACTCAGTTTCACCGGCACGGCACGGGTCTTCGACTCCGAGGAGAAGTCGATGAAAGCCATCCTCGCCGGACGCATCAAGAAGGGTGACGTCGTTGTCATCCGCATGGAAGGACCCAAAGGCGGCCCCGGCATGCGTGAGATGCTTGGACCCACCGGTGCCATCATGGGCGCCGGCCTCGGAAAAGATGTGGCCCTCATCACTGACGGACGTTTCTCCGGCGGCAGTCACGGATTCGTGATCGGTCACGTCACCCCCGAAGCCTTCGTTGGCGGCCCGCTCGCCCTGGTGAAGAATGGCGACAAAATCTCCATCGACGCCGAGAAGCGCGAGATGACTCTCCACATCACCAAGAAAGAGATGGCGGAGCGCAAGAAGAACTGGAAGCAGCCCAAGCCGCGCTACACCAAAGGGGTCCTCGCCAAGTATGCCAAGTTGGTGAATTCAGCCTCGGAAGGCGCTGTCACGGACGACAACCTCTAAGGGTCCTGACAAACACTTCTCAAGCCCGATGTCGGAGAATTCCGGCATCGGGTTTTTTTGTGCGAACCTGGGAAGGCACCGATTAAAGATTTACAACTCCACGGGGCACCGTGGTAAGCTGAACGCAACACACTCTCGAATCATGAAACCTCTCGCTCTCTTTACCGCATTGGGACTTCTGCTCGCCAGCAACCCTGCATTCTCTCAACAATCGGTAGGCAAAGACACAGTTCCGGTAGGCCAGGACACGGTCCCCGTCGGAAAAGACGCCGTCCCTATCGGCCAGGGAGCCGTCCCCATTGGTGAGAACTCCGTCCCGGTCGGTGAGAACTCCGTTCCCGTCGGCGCCAACTCGGTGCCGGTTGGGCAGAACTCCGTGCCGGTAGGTGCCAATTCCGGTCCCGTCGGCCAGGATGCCGTTCCTGTCGGGAAGGACTCCGTCCCCGTTGGAACCAATTCCACACCGGTCGGAAAAGACGCTGTCCCCGTGGGCGCGAATTCCAATCCTGTCGGCCAGGACGCCGTTCCCGTCGGTACAAATTCCGTCCCCATTGGTCAGGACTCCGTCCCGGTTGGAACCAATTCCGGGCCAGTCGGCCAGGATGCCCGCCCCACAAGCACAGCGAAGACGCGCGAATTCCTGAGGATATCTGCCCGCCAACGGGCCCAGGAGCACCCTAACACTAAGGTGCTTTTCACCGGTGATGATGTTGAGCGTTGGAAAGAAGCCCGTCAGCGGATGATCCAGGCCATCCGCCTTCCCAACCAGCTCGCTCCCGGAGTCATCGAACAACGCCACGCGCAGGATCGCAACTGGGGCAACCAGGTGCGCCAGATGGCCGGCCAGCCGGCTACCCGCGTTTTCCGTGAACCTTTCTGGCAAGGCTACGGGGCCGAGATCAACTTCCCCGTTCCCTATACCGAGGGCAGCACCTACGAGGACTGGTTCCGGACGCCCCAGTGGGGACAAATCGTGCAGCACCTTTCTATGCCCGGCTCAGCCCAGCCATTTGAGTATATTTACGACCGAAATATCCTCTTTCACGGTGATGTGATCTATGTGAACCGCCAGCCGATCGCTTCCTACAAAGACTTCATCGCTTCCGCCCGCCTCATGGCAGATTCAGCTGAAATCCGCGATTCCCAGGAATGGCTTCCCCTTGGCAGCTTCCTCGTTTCTAATAACGACACCACCTCGCTCAATCCCCAGGCCATTCAGTTGGCAATGGACCGCGACGGAAATATCGCAGGCATTTATGCCCACTGGTATTCCAACACAGTTCACTCGGTGCAGGGCAAAGTCGGTGCCGAAGGACAACGCGTCGTCTTCACGATTGGTGACAAGTATTACATCACCATGGAAACAGGCCTCGCCAACTTCCTCGAAAACGAAATCAGGCTGTGGGTTCACCTGCCCAACGAACACAGCCAGACCTGGTTACTCGCCAGGCTTCCCTCTCGCGAAGCCAAGTAAGGTCACTATTTCACCACGAGGGCGATCGTCATCTCGAGATCCTCTTTCCCCACTTCGAACGCGCAGGCATCAAACTTCGGCTTGCCGCGGGGAATCGTGCTGATCACGGAAAAGGCCAGTGGTTCCTTAGGCATTCCGATGACAGTCTTATCGAGTTTGCCGTTCTCGTTGAGATCCTGAACCACAGCGATGGCATATTTGCCGGGCATGACTCCGGAAATCTCGGCCGTCACATCATCACCTGAGGTGAGGTCAATTTTCGGAGATTGCGGCAGAGGCTCCTTGGTGAAGCTTTTCTCGGTGTCGTAAAACCCAATGAGAAGATCCCCTTTCGCACCCGGGATGTTTGTCACGGTTACCGTGATCGTCACACCCGGTTGATCATCAGCCACCAGCGCAGTGCTGCTGCAAACTGCGATCAGCAATAAGAGGAAGTGTCTCATACCCTCGATACGCATCCCCCCCGACTTCGGCCGACTTCCTGCAAAAAATGTCACAACCGTCTGCCGCCTAATCAGAAACCCGGCCCGAGCGTCCCTGATTACAGCCCCAGCATCTTTTCGACTGACTGCACACTCAACTTCCGCACCGGGAGGTCAAATCCGAGCGTGTCGTGATTCGGTTGGAACCCGCCGCCATCCACATCGACATAGATCGGGTTGTTATAGGCACAAGGGTGAATCGATGCCTGGGTACTGGTCCCGAATCCCCGCTGCAAGGTGCTGTTTTCGCCATAGGCCACGACGATAATGTGAGCGTCTTCGCTCAGATTTAGCTTCAGCTCTTGATCGAACTTAACGACCCCATCCCCAAACATTTCCGCATGACTATCACGCGTGTAGTTGTATCGGGAATCCTGCTCCCCGTTCACCAGCACCTGAACGCGATCAATATCGAGCCAGTCGGCACACTGAACCTTCACCTTCAGGATGAGTTCACCGCTCACCCTGTCATGACCACCGGCAATAATACCTGAACCGGTCTCCACCTCGAGGTAGGGCCCCGAAGTCAGAATCATTCGACCTGCCTTGGCATTTCGCGACATCTCGCGCCAATCAATTTCCGACGGCTCGTCAGTGCTGCTGGGAATGTAGGTTCGCCAACTGCCGACGCCGTTACCATAGACGTGGTGCGCATCCGCAACCCCAATCCCCCAGACCGTGAGCCCCTGGTTCAGCAACTGCAGCCAGATAAACTCGCGGTGAAAGTTCACCGACTTTCCGAGACCAGTCTTGGCCTTGCCGATCGAATACGGCGCTCCACTGAGGATGTTCGACCCGCGATAGTTCTGTGATTCCAACCCGTCGATCAGGTTTCCGAAGAAGGCATAACCACCGTCGGGACGGCCGTCATGATTCCGGTCCACGAAATTTTCGGACATGTCAGGATGGTTCACATGAACCCAGCGATCCGGCTCCTGCCCCTGGTAGTCACGCAACACAATCGCATTCAATCGAGGGTCCTTCTGCCAGACCGGGGCTCCGCCGTCCTGTTTCGTCGGGTCGGGCTCGAGAGGAAAGGTATTGAAGTGAGCACCACGACCAGTCAGCTCCATGCCGGGAATCGTTTTCACGAACCTGTCCAATCCCAGCTTTTCGATGTGCGGTTCCCAATCGTAGAGGCGATTGTGTTCCGTCGTCGGCGCAAACTCAATCTGCTCCGCAGCCAGGTTGATGAGCCGATCATCCGTTCCGCAGGTATTGTCTCCGCTCGGTGTGGAGTGGTTGTGAAAGTCGGTTGATACCCACCCGGGGGTTTGAACAGAGCGCACTAGTTTGCCCGACACGGTCGCCGTCTCTCCCTGACCCAGGGTGATATCCTGGGTAATGGAATCGTGCTCCGGCCCGCGTGTGACAACGATGCGGTATTCCCCTGCATTCAATGGGACCGAGAATTTCCCTGTCTCGGAATGCCACTGATCCTTACAGCCGTGGGCGCGGTCCGTCGGCCCAAGGTCAGGCTGAGCGGTTCCCTTACGAGCGTGGAACTGCACCTTGCAGGGAGTATCGCTACCGCTCTCATCGGTGATTGAGAAGTCGACGCGGGACAGGCTCGACATCGCCACATCGAGACTCAACGGTTGATCAGCTGTTACTGAAACTGTCTTAGCGATGGGTTCCCGACCGACATCCTCAATCGAAAGCTTCTGCTCTCCAACCGGCCAGGAAAACTCAATTTCCCCTTCCTTGTTCGGATAGGCATAAACAACCTTGGAATCGGCTAACGCAACCCCCACTCGCCCCTTTGTGACCGGGGCTCCCTGGTCATCCTTCAGGTTGATACCGACCATTCCAAATTTGCTTGGCGATGCCCCGGCATCCGGGGCATCCGGGGCATCACGGAAAGCAACCACCAACCCGACGGCCTCGGCCGGAGATGTTCCCACGGCGAGAAAACGGGCCACAGTAATCGACTGCTCCGGAGCCAGGGTCACTTCATTCGACTTCGGAATCTCAGCCCCGGCCCGAATCACCCAGGCATAGGCATAACCACATTTGTGAGAAGGATCGATCGCATCCGCCCACTGGATTCCCTTCACCGATCCCTTGCTCCGCATCTGGGTCCAACCGTCAGTGAGGGAGAGCTTCCGCTCTTTTCCGGACTCGTTCGTGAACGTGGAAACGACGAGCACTCCCTGCATCCCGTCGCGAATGAGATACTGGTGCTTTTTCCCCAGGCCCTCTCCTTTCGCCGGCGTCGTCACTGTCTCCACGCCAGCCTGCATGCCATTGGGAAGGTTCTCCTGATCGATAATACGGACATAGTTCACCGGTCCGCGCTGCGCGCTTGGCGTGAAGATCGTGATCTGGTCATTATTCGCCCCCTTCAGGGTCAAATCGTAGAGACAGCCGGGAGTTTCGTTCCCGTCCCCGTAAAACGCGCTCATGTTGGGGCGGCGCAGTGGCAAGCTGCCGGAGATCAAGGCTTCGACCTTGTCATTCCTCAGCACAAAATCACCAATGATCCCGTCCGCTTCTTTCCCTCCCGGCAGTTCTGCAACGTTGTGTTTACCAATTTCAAAAACTTCAGCCGCTGAAGCAAACTGGACCATTCCGGCCATTGTCAGGATCAAACAAACGAGACGGGGATTCTTCATCTCTCCAGACTCAGAAAAGGAGATCCACTCAACAAGACAATTCACCGCCACGAATGTGGACCGGTATTCGCCCCCGGATTTTTCAGTAATTACGTCTTGATGAGGAAATTCAGACCTGATTACAATCTTTGCCGCTATGTCAGGAACGCCGCCATTGCTCGATCGAAAACGCTGTCGCGAGAGACAGGCCAGTCTCTGTCGCTATCTTGGCGACCACGACCTCGATGCGGCAGTCTTCTTTGACCGGCATTATATTCACTCCCTGACCGGTTACTGGCACGACCAGCCTCTCACTCCGGTTGCCCTGCTACTCAAACAGGACAGCCACGCCACCATCGTGACCCACTACGAATCCCCCGACGCCCCTGCGGCCGACGAGATCGTGGAGTACATTCCCAATCACCTGTTCACGTTGAAGCCCAACCTGAGCGCCTGCGTCACCGAACAGCTCAATCCCTTGCTCAAGGGCCTCGCTACAGTCGGCACCGAACAGCAGGTCCCTGCAGCACTCATCGAGGGCCCCACCTGCCGGGACATTTCAGAGAATTACCAGTACATCCGCCGCAAGAAAGACGAGGATGAGGTCGCCCTGCTCGAGTTCACTATCGCTTGTGCTGATCGCGCCTATACTGAAGCCCTCCAGATGATCGAACCCGGAGTTTCTGAAACAGAGATCATGGCGGCCATGCTGGAGGAAGCCACCTTTGTCGCGGGAGAGTTTCTTTCAGGCTGGGGGCAGGACTTTCAATGTGGAGCGCCAGGTGGCTTCGCACGGCGTCGGGAGATCGAAGACGGCGAACTCTATGTCCTCGATGTCGGCGTAGGAGTGCGCGGATACCGAAGCGATCTTTGCCGCACCTTTGCCGTCAACGGCAACCCCACGGAGAAACAGCAGGAAGCTCACAGCAAAGTCGCCAGCGTCATGAAGCTGGGCGAAACCTTCCTCAGGCCCGGCCAGTCCTGCAAAGAGATGTACGACATCATCTTCGACGAACTGGACGGCTGGGAAGGTTACCGCTTTTTTCATCACGCCGGCCACGGCATCGGCCTCGACGCCCACGAGGTGCCGCGCATCAATCCTGCCTGGGACGACACCTTTGAGGTTGGAGACGTCGTTGCTTTCGAGCCCGGTCTCTATGGTGATTCGCTTCTCGGAGGCATCCGCCTGGAGAACAACTACCTCATCACCGAGGACGGCTATCGACAGCTGTCACACTTCCCCCTCGATCTGGTACTGGCTACCACTTGACGGATAGGTCTCGCTCGGAAACACTCACGTGAATCAAATTCACGACTATGTCTTCCGAAAAAGTTCTCATCGCCGGCGAATGGCGAAACTCCGACGCCACCGGCACCTTCCAGGCCGAAAATCCGTCCACCTGTGAGGCTCTCCCTTACGACTATCCAGTCAGCTCCTGGGCCGATTGCGAAGCGGCTCTGGATGCCGCAACGAACGCCTTTCATGCATTGCGATCCCTTCCCGTTGATAACATCGCTAATTTCCTCGAGCGCTACGCCACGCTGATTGAAGAACGCGCCGATGCTCTTGTCGAAATGGCTCACCAGGAAACCGGACTGCCCAAGTCCCCCCGACTGGCTGACGTCGAACTTCCCAGGACCACGGGACAACTCCGGCAGGCGGCGGCAGCCGCCAGGACCGGCAACTGGCGCCAACCCATCATCGACTCAGCCAACAACATTCGATCCTGCTATGGCTCCATTGGACCAGCCATCGTGTTTGGTCCTAACAATTTCCCCTTCGCTTTCGGAAGTATTTCCGGCGGAGACTTTGCCGCCGCTATTGCCGCCGGCAACCCCGTCATCGCCAAGGCCAATTCATCTCACCCCGGCACCACGAAGCTTTTCGCCGAAGCCGCCCAGGATGCCGCCAGCGCAGCCGGACTACCCGATGGAATGGTCCAACTGATCTACCGCACCAGCCACCCTATCGGAGAGCAGCTAGTCACAGACCCCCGCACTGGAGCGACCGGTTATACCGGAGCCCGCAAAGCCGGGCTCAAACTGAAGAAAGCCGCCGACAACGCCGGCAAGCCGATCTACCTCGAACTCTCCAGTGTGAACCCCGTTGTCCTGCTTCCTGCCGTCCTTGAAGAAAAAGGCGCGGCACTCGCCGAGGAGTTCACGGGCAGCTGCCTCATGGGCGCCGGCCAGTTCTGCACCAACCCCGGTATGCTGGTCCTCATTAAAAGCGATGCCGCCGAATCATTCATCTCGGCCATTACCGAGCAGTTCAGTGCCGCCACCTCCGGGACCCTGCTCTCGTCCTCCGTGGAAAAATCACTTCACAAGAGCCACAAGATCCTGACCAAGGCCGGAGCCGAAGTTCTCTGTGGGACCGGAGAAGGAAACGGCACCGGTTACAACGTCGCCAACACGCTCCTCCGCGTCACCGGATTTCGCTTTCTACACGATCCTGAAACGATGCAGACAGAAGCCTTCGGCAATTCTTCTCTCATCGTTGTCGCCGAGGACATCGACGAAGCAGAGAAAGTAATCGCCGCCCTCGAAGGGAATCTGACCGGCTGCATTTATTCTTCCGAGTCCGGAGCCGATGACGCCGCATACGACCAACTCGCTCCCGTACTTCGCCAGAAGACCGGGCGTTTGCTCAACGATAAGATGCCCACCGGCGTGGCCGTGTCACCTGCCATGAACCATGGCGGCCCCTATCCCGCCACCGGCCATCCGGGCTTCACCGCGGTCGGCATCCCCGCCGCCCTGCTCCGCTTTGGAATGCTCCAGTCCTTTGACAATGTCAGAGCACACCGTCTTCCCGACATTTTGAAAGACGACTACGACGGTCCGACTCAGCGACTGATCGACGGAGTTTGGCAGTGAGTGAAACCGGATTCACAAAGCTCGAGCCGCACACCACGCTCGCGCGGGATCATATCCCATTTCCGCGGCGACGCGGTTCCACTTCATCGCATCTGCATACGAGGGTTCGACACCGATACCAGATTCGTAGCACACCCCAAGTGCGTGCATAGCGCGCAGGTCGCCAATTTCAGCGGCCGACTGTAGCAAGAAAAACAGCCCCCGCTCATCAGGCTTTCGGCCGACAGCATTCCAGTTAAAAAGGGCGGCATGATAGAGAGCTTCCGGCTCGCCGTCCGCTGCTGCCTGCGAAATTAACTTATGCGCCATCACCGGTCGGTTTTCCCGTTGATGGATCACCGCCAACAACACCCGGGCGCCCGGCTCCTTCATCGCGGCCGCGAGTTCGAGGTGCTTCATCGCTTTTTCTTTTTCCACGCCTTCCACCCCCCCCACCAGAACCAGTTCACCCAACAGGAGCTGTGACTCGGAGTTGCCAAGATCCGCCCCGACCTCCAGCTGGAGAACAGATTCAGCATCCCCCCCTTCGCGACGCAGTTTCATCAATCCGGCCAACAAGGCGGCTTCATCATCCCCTTTTTCAGCCATTCCTGACAAAGCCATATAGATAACCTCTTCATCTTCGCCTCCGAGCAGGGGCAGCCAGTCCACCTGCCGGTGCTCCATGAGAAAATCACGAAGTCGTTCCGGCAACGCATCTACACGAGACGGCCACTGCAACCGGTAGTCCGTCTCGGGCAATTCCAGCGAAGCCTCAACCCGGAATGGGCCCTGCCGATCGCTCCAACGCTTCGCTCCAAATCCAAAAATCAAGCCGGCGACGGCCGCCCACACTGCGATCCAAACAATTCGATAACTCATCCCGTCAGCCTTTCCCCAGTTTCACTTTCCCCTTGTAGAGCATCGAGTCGAGACGGGACTCCAGATCGTCCGCGCACTTCGAATCCGATTCGCCGACTGCCTCGTTCGAATCCATCGCCACCAATTCGCGCTGGAGACAGGTGAATAGATCCAGATCCAACTCCGCCGGGTTTCTCACGAGTTTGTTCCGATAATCCTCCAGGTGAACCAGGATCCTCTCGGGAATGTCCTCCTTTCGACCCCACTGCTTCGACACTTCCAAGTCCCACAAAAACTGTCGTTGGGTCAGGACAAACCAGATCAACGGAAGAGCTACCGCCGACCTCCGGGTCGCCTCGAATTTCTTCCCCGGCAAGCAGGACAAGTCCTTGACCCTCGCGGGCAAATCGACCCCGCGGCGCAGCGAGCTCATTGTCAGGTGAAGCCGCAACTTCACCGGGATTGCCTGCCAGGCCCCCTCCCCTTTTCGCTCGAGAAAGCGGCCTGCTGCTGCCCGGGTCCGTGTGCCGGTAACAAAGACGATATTCTCAGGCGGCAACCACCACACCGCACCGCCACCAACCTGGGATTCCAGCATCGTCAAAACTGCCGAAAGGCGGTCGCAAAGCTTTCCTGTCTCGGCCAGGGACAGGGGCCCAATCTCACCGATTAATTCAGCCAGACTTGCCCCGTCGACCTCTTCTTCACCAATGATCGTCAACGAGCCGACATCAGTGATCTGGTTAACCCGGAGCTGGTTCAACTTCACCCGGCCAATACGCCGGATGGCCTCGTGATGCTGGTTTAGCCACCCCTTCACCGGTAGCGAGTCCGGTCCGGGAAGAATCTGAAGCAGGCCTTTCAACCCTCGAATCTCTCCGGAGACAGCATACGGGTCCTGTTCATGATCCATCGCCGGCAATTCGATCCCGGCTTCCAGTTCGGCGAGGTCTTTTTTTAACCAACCCCGAAGCGGCATCGACGGCAACTCAAGCTTAGCTTCCCCAATTTGCCCTTCCTCTGCCAGCTCTTCCATCATTGAGCGAAAGGCTTCGTAGGCACCCGGGCGGCCGTCAGCCAGCGCGTCGAGGACCACGTTCCTGAGCCGAACTTCCAGTTCGTCAAAGTTTCTCGGCAACGAATCGAAACGGAACTCCCTCACTGGAATGCCTCCCACCAATGAACAGAAAACCTGGGCGAGGTACCATTCACGAGTGCGCTCACGGACGCGGGCACCGGGTTTCATCCAGGCATGGAATTCCGAAAAAAACGGGCGCACTTTTCCGGCCCGGTCCACCGCCACCTGGAGCGTCTGGGTCGAAAAGTGCTCGATCGATGCGATGTCCTCCGGAACACTCTCGAGCACCTCGATCAACTGAAGCATCCACTCACTTACCGTAGCGACCGGCACCCGGCCCGTCCTCGCGAGATAGTCAGGGAGCGGTTCACCGTCGAGTACTTCGTCAGAGTAAAAGAGCTCCTCGGAATCTCGACCCCACGCTGTCACATGAGAAACTGAGTCACCCGAAAAGCGGGAAAGACGCTGCATTTCCGCCTCAAAAGCTTCGACAACTTCGCGCCGACTGGCCAATCCTTCGAAAACATGGAGCCGCGACAGGCCCCAGCGTTCCCGGTCTACCACGAGCATGATTCGTTCATCCATTGCCTGTGATGGAAGCTCGATCACGCCACCTTTCGCATCCCGAACGAAGCTGAACTGGGCAAACTCGGCAGATTTGGAGCGATTCATCAGGCAATCACGGCAAATGGAGAATTTCCTGCCGGAATAACATTCAGTTGAGGACTTGCCCGAAAAGGTAGACATTTACGACCCGTTCGTCACTTCCAAAACCGCGAACCCACTATGGCTTCCTCACAGCGTAAAAGCTCCATCTCCCGAACCACCGGTGAAACCGACATCCGCCTTGAGCTCAATGTCGACGGCACCGGCATATCCCGGATCGACACTGGCGTGCCGTTCTTCGACCACATGCTGACCCTGTTCGCAAAGCACGGTCGCTTCGACCTCACCGTCGAAGCCAAGGGCGACATCGAGATCGACTTTCACCACACCGTTGAAGATGTGGGCATTGTGCTGGGCTCTGCCTTCAAGGAAGCAGTCGGCGATAAGAAAGGGATTTTCCGCTACGGCTCGGGCATTTACCCGATGGACGAATCGCTGGTGCGCATCGCTCTCGATGTCAGTGGCCGCCCTTTTCTCGACTACCGCGCCCCGGAGAATGTTCCCCACATCGGTGATAAGTTTAACTTCACCCTGGTGGAAGAATTCCTTCGCGCCTTTGCGTTCAACGCGCTCATCAATCTGCACGTCGCCATTCTCTATGGACGCGATCCGCACCATATGGCCGAAGGCACTTTCAAAGGTCTGGCCCGCTCTCTCGACGACGCCACCCGCATCGACGAGCGCATTGCGGATGTGATTCCGAGCACAAAAGACGTGCTTTAATTCCCGCAGATCCGGTTTACAGATCAGCATGGCAGACCGAGTCGGAGTGATCGATTACGGAGGCGGCAACCTCCAGAATGTCCTCAACGTGTTGAAGTATCTCAACCACGAAGGCACGCTCGTGTCCTCACCCGAAGACTTCTCCGATATCGATCGCCTGATCTTTCCAGGAGTCGGCTCCTTCGGCGACTGTGTCGCTGATCTCGACCGCAAGAAACTGCGCCAGCCCATCCTGGAGTGGCTGCAGGCAGACCGTCCCTTTTTTGGTATCTGCCTTGGCTACCAGGTGCTCTTCGAAAATTCGGAGGAGACGCCCGGCGTCGAAGGCCTCGGTTTCTTCAAAGGCAGCGTCATCAAGTTCGACAGTGGCCACGGTCTCAAAATTCCTCACATGGGCTGGAACGAGGTGAAGCCGACTGACCGCAGCTTTTATGCGTGGCAGGGAACCCCCGATCCACTGCACCTCTACTTTGTACACTCTTTCTTTCCCAAGCCGGACGACGAGTCCATCATCAACTCCGTCACCGACTACGGCGCGCCCTTCGCTTCCAGCGTTGCACAGGGCAACATCTTCGCCGGTCAGTTCCACCCCGAGCGAAGCCAGGACGCCGGCCTCGCGCTGGTGAGGAACTTCCTCGAAAAGTAGGCCCCAAGGAGGGACCACATTCCTGTGGTCTCCATTTACCTTGAACGAACGACAGGAATGTCGTTCCTACCTGCACACTTTTGCCTGGTGCCCTATGCCTTTTGCCTCGATCAGCTCCGCTGATCAGTTCGCCACGCGCATCGGCATGATCACATAGAGGAACGGCTCATCGATCTTGATGACGCCGGGGCTGCTCTCATCAATCAGGTCGATGAAGACCTCATCCTGGTCGAGGTTGCGCAGCGGAGCCATGACGAACTCTGGGTTGAAGGCCACCACGATCTTGGGACCGTCGTAGCGAACGTCGATGACCTCTTCAGCTTCACCGATCTCAGGTGAGTTTGAGGAAATCGCGAGGCGATGGTCTTCAAAGGTGAACTTGATCGAATTGGTCTTCTCGTTCGCGAGGAGACTGACACGCTTGACCGCGCTGTGGAGAGCTTCACGCTCGACGGTGACACGGTGATTCGCGTTGCCGGGAATGACCTGACGGAAGTTCGGGTAGTTGCCCTCGATCAGCTTGGTGATGAGATTGCTGTCGTTGAGTTCGAATCCAGCCTGGCTGTCCGTAAGGGATACCTTGAGTTCCCCTTCGCCTTCAAGCAGGCGCTGAAGCTCATTGACCGCCTTGGTCGGGATGATAACGGCCGTCTCGTTGCCGGCCGGGAATTCCAGATCCTGCTCCACCATGGCAAGGCGGCGGCCGTCCGTAGCTACAAGCGTCAGCATACCTTCGCCAATGAGGCAGTTCACACCATTGAGCACGTAACGGGTCTCGTCGGTGGAAATGGCGTAGGAAGTCTTGCGGAGAGCTTCCTTCAGCAACTTCTGGTCGATGGTGAATTCCTTCGCTTCGCCAAATTCGCCGATCGCCGGAAACTCGGTAGCCGGCAGGCCAAGAATTTTGAAGAAACTCGGACCACTGCGGACCGTAGCTGCATCATCGCTCACCTCGAAATCAATCTCGCTGGTCGGCAACTCACGAACGATGCTGGCCAGTCGGCGGGCCGGCAGCGTGGTGGAACCTGTCTCCGAGATATTCGCGGAAATTCGCTTGGTGATCGTGACGTCGAGGTCGGTCGTGGAAAGCTGTAGCCCTAGCTCGTCGGCCTCGATCAGCACGTTTGAGAGAATCGGGAGAGTTGTCCGAGTGCTGACAACGTGTTGTACCTGGTTAAGAGCTTCCTGAAAAACGTCTTTATCGATCTGAAATTTCATTGCTGGAACAGAGGGGAGTGTGAACGCGAAACCCCCGTCTGTCTACGTCAAACTTCAGACTGTGTCCTTATCGGAAGGCAGGTTGTCCTTAAAGCGATCAATGGCCGGATTCTCACGCTTGGAACGGGGGGATTTGACTGAAGATCCGCCCCGAACGAGGCGGCGCTTGATCAGCTCCACGGTGCTCTTCAGAGAAGCGGAATTCTCGCACTTCGCCTTAATCCGCTTCACCGCGTAAATCACGGTTCCATGGTCCTTGCCAAAGCTGGCTGCGATGTCCACCAGGGACAAATCCGTCAGAGTTCGAATGAGATACATGGCCACCTGGCGAGCTTCAGCAACCCGGGCCGTGCGCTTCTTCCCGTCGAGGACGGAAACTTCAAGATCGTAGTGCTCGGCCACGCCCTGCTTGATCTCTGCCGCGCCCAGCTGGCAACTGTCAGCGGCACCACAGATGTCGGACAGAATTTCGCCCACGTCGGCCGGATCAATGGGCTCGTCATTCATCGTCGCGACCATGGCCACGCGAATGAGGGCTCCCTCCAGCACACGAACATTTCCGTTCACACGCTCGACAATGGCATTGATGAGTTCATCGCTCACATTCATGTTCCAGTCATCGCGCTTGCGACGGAGGATGGCCGCGCGGGTTTCGAGACCGGGACGGTGGAGTTCGGCACTCAGGCCCCACTGGAAGCGGGATACGAGGCGGTCCTCCAACTGGTTGATCTCCGAAGCGGGGCAGTCCGAGGCCAGGACGATCTGCTTCCGCAGGTCGGCAAGGCTGTTAAAGGTATGAAAGAATTCCTGCTGCAGCCCCTCCTTGCGGCCGAGGAACTGGACATCATCGATCAAGAGCAGATCTGCCTCGCGGTATTTCTTCCGAAACGATACCAGCGCGTTCTTCTGGATCGCATCGATGTAGTCGTTGGCGAATTGCTCCGCCGTCACGAAAATGATCTTCGACTTCGGGCGGCGACGAAGAGACTCCCAGCCGATCCCGTGAAGCAAGTGAGTCTTGCCCAATCCGCAAGCGGAATGGAAAAACAGAGGCTGATAAGTTTTACCGGGACTTTCCGCGACGGCCTGCGCCGCTGCCCAGGCCAGTTCGCTGTTGTCGCCGGGCACAAAATTATCAAAGCGAAAGATCTCCACAAGACCGGCGGCACGACCGCGCTCGAGCAACTTCTCCTCAGAGATTTTCTCAACGAGGACACGAGGCTTCAACTTGGTTGGCTTCTCCTTCTTAGCCTTCTTGGCCGACTTTCCGGAACCCGATCCTTTGGACTTGGTCTTCGAATTTACGTCGAAACAAATACCCTCACAGGAGTTGAGATACTTATCAAAGGTAGAAATTAAGGATTCTTTAAAATTTTCCTCAACCCAGATGGAATACATCGAGCCGGGGGCCCGCAGGGTCACTTCGCCATTTTCGATCTTTGCTAGTTTAAAATCAGTGAACCAGAGATCGAAAGTGGAGTCTCCCAGTTCGGTGCGAAGGTCAGATGATACGGTGTTCCAAAGTGTCTTGAGTTGAGGCTTTTTAAGCGGGACGCTACAATCGAGCGGATAGGTGTTGTGCATTCTCAGGTGCTATGTGTCGGTTTCGGGGAAAGGGGTGGAAATCAGATTTCCGATGCTCTTCACGACTAGAGACAGAAAAATCGTAACCCGTTTACTATTAGTAAGTTACGATTTTAATAGAGGAAATCCGGACCCGAAATCCTGACGGACAAGCAGTGCCATTTCTCCCCTCTCTGGACTTCATTGACAACTCTTATGTGAGCGTTAGGACGGATCCTCGACACTCAAAAACTGCCATTTCGGTCCTGCGCGAAGCGCGGATTGTCAGAGTTGCATTTCCGATGAAAAAGGACAACACGAAAGTGTCAAATCTGTCATCTTTTTTGCGGAACAGTCTTCGGGTTTCCAAAATGGAATGCGGCGAATTCCAACAGCTGGAATTTTTAGAATATCATTCAGTTGATCTGAATATTTTATAATTTCGAATCAACTTTTCGTGGAAACCACATACCGCATGTGACAGTGATCATCGTCGTGATCGGCCACATCCATGCCGACGCCAGGACCGGTTTGATCGTTTTGCTCTCACCTTCAACGAGTTGGTAAGTCGGCAGGTTTGCAAGGGCCTCAGCCAGACCGTCGTTCATGAACAAGACCCAGACGTCCGTGCGAACGAAGATCACCAGAACGAAGGATATCACCGCACCAACAACCAGACCGTGAACGCTTCCCCTTCCCTTGCCCCACAGGGCCACGAAGAACATACCAAGCAATGGACCCACGGTGTAGGTTGTCATCCCGAACGCCAGCGGCAGGATGTTGACCTCGGTCCTCTCTTTAACGGCGAGAAGCGCAAAGGTGAATCCGGTCAGGAACACACCCCATACCAGCACGAGGATGCGCGAAAGGCGAACGAGACGCTTATGCTCTTCTTCCGTGTATTCGTGATCCGTCTTCGCAAACAGCGACAGCGTCGTCTGACTCAATGCCGCCAGGATTGAATCCAGACTGGAGATCGCAGCGGCAAAGATGCCGGCGAGAATCAATCCCCTCAAGCCCATGGGTAACTCGGTCACAATCCAGACCGGAAATGCCATATCAGAAGCCTTCGGCTGCCCTTCCTGCCAGTCCATTCCCTCCATGATGAGCGGATCCGTAGGAGGATTAATGCGGTAGAAGACAAACAGCGCAGCTCCCACCATCAGCATAAGGACAGTGACGAGCTGACCAACGGAGCTCCAGATAATCGCCTTCTTCGCATCCGAAGGATTCTTACAGCAGAACATGCGCTGGGCGTTGAGCTGGTCGACACCAAAGGCATTCAAGTTCAAGAATGGCACCGCAATAATCGCGACCCAGAACGTAAACTGCAGATCCTTATCGAAGCTGAAGTTGAACACACGCATCTTGTCGATCGTGGTGCCGTCGAACAATTCCACGTGACGAGCAGTGTCGAACAGGGTCGCCCAACCGTGCTCAAATCCGCTCACCATCCAGAGCAGGGCAATCGTTCCTCCCGCTACGAAAAGACCAAACTGCATCACATCAGTCCAGATCACCGTACGCATGCCACCCATCAGGGTCCAGCCGATCGCGAACAGGCCGATTATGACGATGCACCACTCCAATGGCAGAGGAGTCACAATCTTGAGCGGCAAAGCTGCTACAAGGACCCTGACACTCTGCGCCAGAATACTGCCGACCGTGAAAAGAATCGTCGCCAGCTTCTTCACCCCCAAGCCGAGCTTGTTGCCCATGTAGTCGTAGGGGCTGAAGATATCTTTCTCATAGAACACTCTCACGAAGAAGAGCCCGACGAAGATTCGCGCGACGATCGATCCGATGGCCCATTGCAGGTAAGTGAAGTCCCCTTGCAGAGCCATCACCGTTCCGGGCACACCAATAAACGTCACGCCACTGATCTCAGTGGCGATAATAGATCCGCTCACAGCCGTCCAGGGCAGCGAACGCCCTCCGAGAAAGAAATCCTTAATGTTGGCCTGCTTGCCACGCATCAGGTGGCCGACCAAGGTCGTCAACAGGAGGTAGCCGAAAACAACCGCCCAGTCGACGGGAGTGAAAAATTCATTGAGGCCGGACATGAGCAAGCGGGACGGACGGGATTTACTTTGGATCAGTTAGACGAATTCCAAAAGGAAAAATTCATTGGATAGCGGTTTAGGGATTTAGGCAGCAAGGAGTCTGGGTACAAAAAAAGAGAGCCGAAATTCGGCTCTCCCCTAAAAAGCGAAATAACTAAAAAGCTAATCCCCTGATCAAACGCGCTTGCGACGACGCTTGATATGAAGTTGGGCGAGTTGCTTCTGAATGAGAATATTGGCAGCCTGAATATCTTCTGGCAGAACCTTCTCGCTCATCGCCTTCTGGGCGCTTTCGAGAGCTTTCTCCACGGCATCCTCGTCGATCTCGTGTTCGCCCATGGCCATGTCGGTGAGGACGGATACACGATCGTTGGAAATTTCCACGATACCTGTGCCAATCGCGAGGGAGTGCTCTTCGCCATCCTTGAGGTAGCGAAGTTCTCCCGGTGCGAGAGTGGTCACGAGCGGTGCGTGTGCCTTGAGAATGCCCAACTCACCCTGGATACCCGGAACGACCACGCTCTCGATCTCGTCGGAGAACGCTTTTTTCTCAGGAGTAACAATGTCCAGCTGCATGGGAATTGGGATCAGTTTATCTCAAGTAGGCAAAAGTCTTACTTCTCGACGGAGTCGATGCCGCCCTTCATGTAGAAGTTGTTCTCCGGCACTTCGTCGTGCTGTCCGTCGAGGATCTCTTTGAATCCCTTCACGGTGTCAGCAACAGGAACGTAAACACCGTCAATACCGGTGAAAACTTTACCCACGAAGAACGGCTGGGAGAGGAACTTCTGAATCTTACGGGCACGGAACACAGTCAGCTTATCTTCAGGGCTGAGTTCGTCCATACCAAGAATCGCGATGATGTCCTGGAGATCCTTGTAGCGCTGCAGCACGTTCTGCACTCCGCGAGCCACTTCGTAGTGCTCTTCACCCACCACGTCAGGAGCGAGCGCGTTGGAGTTGGAAGCGAGCGGATCCACAGCGGGGTAGATACCAAGCTCAGCAAGAGAACGCTCAAGCACGACGGTTGAGTCGAGGTGGGCGAACGTGTTTGCCGGGGCGGGGTCAGTCAAGTCATCCGCAGGAACGTAAACGGCCTGGAAGGAAGTAATGGAACCCTTGTTGGTGGAAGTGATTCGCTCCTGGAGCTGGGCCATCTCGGAAGCCAGTGTCGGCTGGTAACCCACCGCAGAAGGAGTTCGGCCAAGAAGCGCGGACACCTCAGAACCGGCCTGGGAGAAACGGAACACGTTGTCGACGAAGAGAAGCACGTCCTGGTTCTTTTCGTCACGGAAATACTCAGCCATGGCGAGCGCGGAGAGGGCCACACGAAGACGGGCACCGGGAGGCTCGTTCATCTGACCGTATACCAGGGCCACCTTGGACTTGGAAAGATCTTCCTGATCGATAACGCCAGCCTCGGACATCTCCCAGTAAAGATCGTTACCTTCACGAGTTCGCTCACCCACACCAGCGAAGAGCGAGTAACCACCGTGCTCTTTCGCGATGTTGTTGATCAGCTCCATGATAACCACGGTCTTACCAACACCAGCACCACCGAAGGCGCCCACCTTACCACCCTTAGTGAACGGGCAGATCAGGTCGATCACTTTAATACCGGTCTCGAGGATCTCGGTTGAACCGGCCTGGTCGGTCAGCGCAGGAGCTTCACGGTGAATCGGATACGTCTTAGTCGCGTTAACCGGACCACGCTCGTCAACGGCGTCACCAGTCACGTTGAAGATACGTCCAAGAACGCCTTCACCCACCGGCACGGAAATCGGAGCACCTGTGTCAGTGATGGGAAGACCACGCTTAAGACCCTCAGAGGAGGACATAGCCACGGCACGAACCCAGCCGTCACCGAGGTGTTGCTGAACCTCAAGAACCAGCTTGATGCTTTCACCACTCACATCAAACTCCACCTCAAGGGCGTTGTAGATGGCTGGCAGCTTGTCAGCATCGGAAAAGTCGGCGTCGATCACCGGGCCGATTACCTGAACGATATTTCCTACGTTACTCATCAGATTGTTGCTCCTACACGTTGAGTGTCTTTGCGTTTTCTATTCGATTAAATTGGGTTAGTGGCGAGGTCCTGCTATTCAAGCGCACGCATCGCGGTGGTGATTTCAAGCAGCTCTGCGGTAATGGCTGCCTGGCGCTGTTTGTTGTAGTCCAGCGTAAGATCTTTGATCATGTCGTTGGCGTTGTCAGTCGCCGCCTTCATCGCTACCATCCGGGCACTGTGCTCAGAGGCACGGCTTTCCAGGATCATCTGGTAGAGCTGATAATTGACATACTGAGGAACCGTCGTGTCCAGCACAGCTGCCGGAGAAGGCTCGAAAATGTAGCCGCCGTATTCGGCGTGAGGATCTTCGGGAAGGTCAGGTTCACCGGCCACATGGGCAGGACCCATGTCTTTCATGTAATCTTTGTCCTTACCGAGGTCAATCGGGCTGATCGGAAGCAGCGTCTCGATCATCGGCTCCTGGGTCATCGTGTTCACGAAGTTGGTGAACGCGACTCGCACCCGGGCGTATTCGCCGCTGAGGAATTTCTCAGTCGCAAACTCGGAGATCTGCTTGGACTCGAGGAAAGGAACCGGATCGTCGATCTTGAAGTCAGCGAGCAGCTCCTTCTTCGAACGCGCCAGGAACTGAGCGCCCTTGCGGCCGACAGTCACGTAGTCCACGTTCTCAGGGCTGTTCTCAGTCACGATCCGAAAGAGGTTCGTGTTGAGGCCGCCGCAAAGACCTTTGTCGGTGGAGACGAGGATGATCAACTCCCTGTCACCCTCGTTCTCTTTGAGAAGCGGGTGATCTTCTTCGTTGGTCTGCTCTTTCAGGTTCACGAGCACGTCGTTGAGCAAATCAGCGTAAGGACGACCGGCCATGGCCTGATCCTGCGCCTTCTTCATCTTCGAAGCCGCGACCAGCTGCATGGCCTTGGTGATCTGGGCCGTGTTCTTGACCGACTTAATGCGTCGGCGGATGTCGCGAAGATTTGCCATGACTCAGTGTGAATCCCTACTCAAATACCAATCGGAAATTACCCTTTGTATGAAGACTTGAAGTCAGCAATTGCCTGCCCCAGCTCTTCGTTGATCTCGTCGCTGAGAGCTTTCTCGTCGCGGATCTTTGCGAGGAGGGAATCCTTACGAGTTTCGAGGAACTCGGAAAGCTTCTCCTGGCAGTCCTTGATCTTGTCCACGTCGACGTCGTCGAAGTGGCCGTTCTGCATCGCCCAGAGGGTGCAGACCTGAAGCTCAACCGGAATCGGTGCATACTGAGTCTGCTTGAACAGCTCAACAATGCGCTGACCACGCTCGATCTGTGCCTTGGTCTTGTCGTCCAGGTCAGAACCGAACTGAGCGAACGCCTGCAGTTCGCGGAACTGAGCAAGGTCGAGCTTAGTCGTGCCAGCCACCTTCTTCACCGCCTTGGTCTGCGCTGCAGAACCCACACGGGACACGGACAGACCCACGGAAATCGCGGGACGGATGCCCTGGTAGAAGAGGTCGGTTTCGAGGAAGATCTGACCATCCGTAATCGAAATCACGTTCGTCGGAATATAGGCAGACACGTCACCGGCCTGGGTCTCAATGATCGGCAGCGCCGTCAGAGAACCACCACCGTTCTCCTCAGAAAGACGAGCGGAACGCTCGAGGAGGCGTGAGTGCAGGTAGAAAACGTCACCGGGGTATGCCTCACGACCGGAAGGACGGCGAAGCACGAGTGACACCTGGCGATAAGCCACCGCCTGCTTGGAAAGGTCATCAAACACCACGAGAGCGTCCATGCCATTGTCCATGAACCACTCACCGATCGCCGCACCGGAGTAGGCGGAGAGATACTGGTTGGTGGCGGAGTCAGAAGCGGAAGCGGAAACCACGGTGGTGTATTCCATCGCACCTTCTGCTTCGAGAGTGGAAATGATACGGGCGATGTTGGCCTGCTTCTGGCCGATCGCCACGTAGATACAATAGAGAGGCTTGTGATCCTTCAGCTTACCCTCTTCAGCCGCCTTGTTCTGGCGAGCCTGGGAAATGATGGTGTCGACAGCAACCGTGGTCTTACCGGTGGAACGGTCACCAATGATCAACTCACGCTGACCACGGCCGATCGGGATCATCGCATCAATAGCGGCAATACCTGTCTGGACCGGAACACTCACTGACTGGCGGGGAATGATGCCGGGAGCAATCTTTTCAACCGGGTAAGTCTCGTCGGACTGGATGTCACCTTTTCCGTCGAGCGGCTGACCGAGTGCGTTAACCACACGACCAAGAAGACCTTTACCAACCGGAACCGAGAGAAGACGTCCGGTGGACTTCACTTCATCACCTTCTTTAACGTTGAGACCTTCACCGAGAAGCACGCAGCCAACCTCAGTTTCCTCAAGGTTCAGCGCCAGACCGTAAACCCCACCGGGGAACTCGATCATCTCGTTGAGCATCACGTCGCTCAAGCCTTCGACCTTGGCCACCCCGTCACCGATTTCTCGGACGATACCCACGTTAGACTTCGACACAGAAGTCTTAAGGGCGGCAATTTCTGATTCCAGTTCCTGGAGGATGTTACTCATGACGTTTTGTCAGGTGAATCGTTTCAGTCAGTTTCGTTTAAAATTTCTCAGAGAGACGCTCGATGCGATTCTTCACACTCCCGTCCCACACGTCGCTTCCGACGCGAATTTTCATTCCGCCGATCAGGTCAGCGTTAAGAACAAACTCAGCAACAATCTGGTCACTGTATTTCTTCTTCAGATCTGCCACCACAGCGTCTTTCGTCGCCGCATCCAGCTCAACCGCGCTCTCGATCACCGCGCGATTGTTATCTTCATCAAGCTTCACCAGACGCCAGTAGGCATTGATGACCTGGAGGTAGCCGCGAGGCTTATCAGCGATCAACTTCTTGACCACCTTCTCCACGGTCTCAGGGTCGAGCTTGCCGTCAACAAACGAGGCTGAGAACAGCTTCTTCGCCACACGTGTTGCTTCCTTCCCTGATTTCATAGTGAGCTGTTAAAAATTCTTTCCAGATTAGAGAGCAACCTGTCCGGCTGTCTCGTCGTTGATGCGCTTCTGATCCGCATCGTCGAGCACTTTGCCCGTCACCTTGGAGGTGGCGTCGATCACAAGGCGACCGAAGTCACTCTTGAGCTCGTTCATGGCCTTCTCGTGCTCCAGCTTGGAAGCTTCGCGAGCCTTCTCGATGATGCCCTGAGCTTCCTTAACGGCTTCCTGAGTCTTCTGGCTGCGAACAGCTTCAGCACTTTCGCGTGCCTCAGTGATCAGGCGCTCGGCGTCGCTGTTGGCCTCATCCAGCATGCCCTGCACTTTTTCCTCAGCCTTCTCGAGCTCAGACTCGATCTTCTTGAGGTTTTCTTCACCGTCGGCAATACGCTGACGACGCGCTTCAAGCATCGCCAGGATCGGTCCAAACGCATACTTCGAGAGAATAAAGTAAACGATCAGGACAATGACGACCTGGGAAATGAACTTCGGCCAGGCCAGACCAAATGTTTCAAGAATTCCGCCCATAACGTTGAGTCGCTCCGATTAGTGAATAGTGAAAGTTTGTGATTCGAAAGAAAGTCGGATTCGGTCCGCGACATCCGCTGCCGCGGACCGATCCAAAACTGATCAAGGCTTAGCCCTGAAGCGCCATAATGAAGGCGTAAATCGCGATAGCCTCTGCAAGGGCCATTCCGATAATACCGATGGTAAGGATGTTACCGAAGGCGCTGGGGTTGCGTCCCACAGCCTGTGCAGCTGCCATACCAATGAGGCCAAGGCCAATACCGGCACCAGCACCGGCAACACCGAGTGCGAAGTTACCGTTGAATGCACCACCAGAGGCGGCAGGTGCAGCAGCAGCGAGGGTAGTCAGGATATCAATCATGTTGATTACTTTCTTTTACTGTTTCTTCGCTACCGCCCACACTTTTCTACGCATGGTCCCGATAGCAAAATTCTTATCAATGGTGATCCTCGTCGTCGTGCGTCGTTGAGAGCTTGATGTAAACACCGCAGAGCAGCGTGAACACCGTTGCCTGGAGAGCACCCACCAGGATTTCCATGAAATAAAACGGAAGCGGGAATACCACCGAGAGGATCCAGGCCACAAAGCCCGAGGCTCCAAGCAGCTCACCGAGACCACCCATAGTAACGAGGAGGGTCTCACCCGCGAAAATGTTACCCAGCAATCGCAGTGAAAGCGACATGGGTCGGAAAACGATAGAAACGACCTCGATGATACCAACGAAGATGAAGATCGGCATCAGCGCATACTTAAGGAAACCCTGAAGGCCACCCTTCGGCCCGAAAATATGAACGATCGTCCCCCAAAGGCCGAGCTCGGAAATTGACAGCCAGGCCCACACCACCATGAAGACCACCGCGAGGGCGAGCGTCATGTTCAGGTCAGCGGTAGCCGGGCGAAGAATCGGATGAGTCACTTCCTTCAGGCTGAGGAAAGCAATCTTCTCTTCACCGAAGCCGATCGTACCAACACCGGGAATGAGACCGAACCAGTTGGCCGTAAGAATAAAAATAAAAACCGTGGCGAGGAGCGGGAAAGCCTTCGGCGCAACATGCTTGCCGACGATGCCTTCGACCTGACCGTAGAGAAACTCGATGATGAACTCGACGAAGTTCTGCTTACCACTCGGAATGAGCTCCATCCGCTTGGTCGCCATGCGAGTGAAGAGGACCACGCAGGTCGTCACGATAGCAGCCACAAAGATCGAGTTAGTGAGCCAACCAAACCCCGGAATTTCCGGAGCAGCAATGCCCCCCGCTGCGAGCAGCGGATTCAGTGAATCGAGCGACATGATTGGCAGGTTGGCTTCCATCGGAGTGGAATGAGAGACCCGCCGGAAAAGTTAGGTAGTGAGAACAGCGAAGCCCCTCGTCTGCGCGCACCCTAAGCAATCGAAATGAGGTCGCAAGACGAATTTGTGAAAAATTTCACAAGCTCCCGCAAAGGGCGAACAATCGAGGGCAAAAAACGGGCTAAAACCCCTTCAGGAAAGGGCTCAGCGTATCGAGCAAATCTTTGCCCTGATTGATGATCGAACCCGGGTCGGGCGACTCGCCGGACGGATCGAGAAACTTCTGTGCCTCGTTCAGCAAGCCCTCGGGGAGTTCCTTCAGAATTGCCTCCCCTGCCGCGGCGATGAGACGGCCACTGAGATCCTCCTGCGGCTCGGACAAAGTCCCCTGCAAAGTCATCGGCGCCCAGAGAAATCCGTCACGTTTTTCGACAAAGACCAGGTTCTCTGCCCCCGGAATCCAGCGCAGCGTTCCCGGCGTCACTCCCACCTGGAGGATGCCGGCAATCTGTTCGCCCTTGATATCGATATCCCCTTCCACTCGCATCAGCCCGTCCGCCTGAAGCTCCAGATTCCTCAATCCAATGATTTCGCCATCGCTCTTAAAGTCCGTTTTTGCCTGGCTCAAGGTGAGGTGTTCGAACTGATCATTTCGTGTGTATTTGGCAATCACCGTCAGCACCGGGATGTTCTCCACCACCGCATCGACGACATTGAATGTCCCTTCGTATAGAAACTCTCCGGGACGCCCCGTGATGGTCACCGGGCCCTCGATCGTCCCGTTGACCCGATCCTTCCACTCTCCCTCGAGAAGTTCATCGATATCGATGGCAGAGATTTCCAGATCGAGATCAAAGTTACCTTCATCTGCAAAGCTGATTTCGCCGGAACCGTCGACGTGCCCCTTTTCATAGATCCCCAGCGCACACCGATCGATATAAAGCTCCGTCTCGCGCCAGCGCATCGCCAGGTCCTTTAACTGGATTTCAGGTTGGTCCGGCAGGCGAAGCTTTCCTCCCTGCCCCCTGATCTCCCACATACCGGTGGCGAGGTCGGGATCAAATTTCCCACGGACCCCCGAAAGCTCGAAGGGCTTTGTCCCCTGCGCTTCATCAACCACGAGAACCGAGGCCGAAGACACACTGATCTCCCCGAGGTCGACCCGGTTCGGAACAAACCGCTGCAGAAAAGACGGAAGCTCCGGGCCGGAAACCGCCACCTCATCTTCGCCACCTCCGACCGGACGCTTCTCGCGCTTGTCCGAAAAGAGAAGACTCATTCGATTCACCGTGACCGTGGGAACCATCACCGCTTGCTCCTCAATACCTCCAAAAGTAGCGCGAACGCCATCGAGACCCAGTTTGGAAAACGCCGCATCCTCGTAGCCGGCAGCGTGGAACTTGTCCGAATAAACTTCCGATCCCTGCCAGTTCATGTCGGACAGTTCGATCTCCGACTTCAACACGACGCCGGATTTCTTCACGAGCAGGTCGCGAAATTCATCGCCTTTCAGCCAACCCTCGATCGCCGACTTCACGGCGACGAGACCTATCACCATCGCCACCAGTAAAATGGCGCAAATGGAAACCACCACGATCAACGGATTCACCCGGCGTGACTTCGAAGACTGACCTTTGCGTTTTCTCGGCATCGCTTAAACAAACGCCACAATTCGGACTCGGGTAAAGGAATAAAATCACAGGAATTTCTCCGCGGCCCAGCATTCATCTCAACCCGCCTTGCAATTAGTGTTCCCAACATGACAGGAACATGACCACTCCCACGAATTAGCCATCTTCTGTGATTGCGCAGGCGCCGGAAGCCTCCTAAAACTGTCTACGTGCTAGAGCTTCAGAATATCCAATTCACCGTCCAGAAGGGTCAGGAAGAACTTCGCCTGCTCAAGGACATCGACCTTAAAGTTCCCACCGGACATTTCATGGCTATCGTCGGCCCCTCCGGCTGCGGTAAGTCGACCCTCTTGAAACTGATCGCCGGGATCAACCAGGAATCCGACGGCAGCATCTTCTGGAACGGGCGAAACCTTTCCGAAGAGGGCGACCTCGAACACTCCGAAATCGGCTACGTCCCGCAGTTCTCCATTGCCTACGAGGAACTCACTGTTGAAGAGAACATCGAGAGCACGATTCGGCTGCGCGCTAAGACGAAGGGGCACGATGACTTTTACGATCTCGTTGACCGGGTCCTCGCCGCCACTGGCCTCGACCCGATTCGCGACCGCCCGGTCAAGGTTCTCTCCGGAGGCCAGAAACGCCGCCTCTCGCTCGCTCTAGAGCTCGTGACTGAACCGGTTCTGCTGCTCTGCGACGAGGTGACCTCAGGTCTCGACCCCAAGAGCGAACAGGAAATCGTCAAACTGATGTACGAGCTCAGCCGCAACGAGCATCGCATCGTCATCAACGTGACCCACTCCCTCGCTAATCTCGAGCTCTACGATTCCGTGCTCGTTCTCGACGCCGGCTACGTGGTCTACCACGGCCCACCACGCGCCATTGAGCACTACTTCAGCGTGGACAAAGCCGAGGACGTCTATCCCCAACTCGCTAAGCGCGATTCTGAAGCCTGGTCCAACAGCTGGGCCAAGCACCGCGACGCTTACTATTCTGACTTCACGGTTTCCGATGTTCTTCCCGAGGGCTCTGTTTCTGCAGAGACCCCGGGAGCGGTCGCGCAATTCTTCGCCCTGCTCATGCGAAGATGGAAGATCTTCTTCAGGGACTGGGGAGGACTCTTTCTCCAGTTTGCCATTCTCATCGGCTTTCCTGTCCTCGTGGCTGTCTTCGAACTCGACGGTGTCGAACAAACGAAACGACTGGCGGAGTCGATGCCGTCATCACCGGCGGAGTTTCAGCAGGACGTTGATGACCGTACCTTCAACCTGAATCTCGGCGGCCTCGTCTCGGGCCTTGTCATGTTCCAGGTCATTCTCCTCACCCTGATGGGTTCTAACAATGCCGCCAGGGAAATTGCGGCGGAACGCCAGATCTTCGAGAAAGAGAAATTAGGAGGTGTCAGGCCAGGCGTTTATGTTGCGAGCAAGGTCGCCTTTCTCTCCGTCCTCGTGATCATCCAGTCGCTATGGATGGCCATCTTTGTCCAGAGCATCTGCCAGATTCCAAGCGAATCCATGGTCGCCCACACCCTGCTTCTCCTGCTGGTGAACGGCGCGATGACATTCATCTGTCTCGGCATTTCCTCCATGGCCAAGACCGCGGACCAGGCCTCGCTACTCAGTATCTATCTCGTCGGCTTCCAGTTACCACTCTCGGGTGCTGTCCTCGCCCTGCCGGAATGGGCCGGATGGATGACCCGCCCCTTTATCTCGGCCTACTGGAGTTGGGCGGGCGTTATGGACGGCATGCAGAGCAATTACCTCCGCTACATCAAAGAGGTGACGGAAACCTGGCTCGGCCCCATGTGGCTTTCATTTGCGGTGCTCATCACTCATGTCGCCATCGGATTGTTCATCGCCTACATCGGCGTGAAACGCCCTCGCTGGCACGGCTGATCCCCGGGCGCTCCCTCATGACTGCCGACGAAGAACTGATCGAATTCCTGCGGGACTATGTCACTCCCAATAAGCAGGAAAAGATCGCCGCGGTTCTCGATGAGCGAACCCGCCATCTCACCGTTGTCCTCGAAGACATCTATCAGCCACACAATGCCAGTGCCTGCCTGCGCAGCTGCGAATGCCTCGGCATCCAGGACATTCACGTGGTCGAACGGCGCAACGAATACAAGCCCAACAACGAAATCTCCATGGGCAGCGCCAAGTGGCTGACCATGCACCGCTACCACCAGACCAGTTCCTGCATTGAGTCGGTCAAAAAGCACGACTACAAGCTCGTCGCCACCACGCCCAATGAGGACGGCTACGACCTTCTCACCCTTCCGCTGGACCAGCCTGTTGCCCTGATGTTCGGCACCGAGGAGAAGGGTCTTTCCGAGGAAGCCCTCGCAGCCGCCGACGCCACCCTGCGGCTCCCGATGTATGGCTTTACCCAGAGCTATAATATTTCCGTGACCGTTGCCCTGACACTGTCACGCCTCGTCGAGAGACTGCGGCAGTCCGATACCTTGTGGAAATTGAGCGAAGAGAAAAAAAAGGAACTGACATTGGAGTTCTACCGACGCATTGTGAGGCGACACGATTTGCTTGAGGAAGAATTCTGGGCCAACCGTCCGGACTGATTCCCCCGACTCATTTTCCGCTCCCCGCACAATGCCCGACTCCCCGCAGGAACAAGGCGAATTGCCGCTGTTTGATCCGTCCCCGCCCTCTCCGTCAGAAACCTCGACGGAATCCGGAGCCGGCGGTATCCAGCGCCAGTTTCTCGGATGGTCGGAATCCGTCATCCAGCTCACTGTCGACTACCTCACCCGTGACTGGGACACTTGTCAGCCGATTGAGCTTTCCAAAACCCTGCTCATCGTCCCCACCCGGAATGCAGGGCGCCGCCTTCGCGAAGCTCTCGCCATTCGTGCCGCCGAATACGACACCATCGTTTTCCCGCCGCTGGTCACAACTCCGGACTACCTCATTTCCCCCGACCGGCTCCCCCCGGGCGCCCTCGATCTTCCCGTAGCCAACTCCCGCCTAACCCACTGGCTCTGGGCCGCCTTGTTACTCAAGCTTCCTCTCGGAAAGTTCCGTCGTGCGTTCCCGGTCGATCCTGTGGAACGCTCCCTGCGCTGGGCCTGCGAAACTGCCGACGACCTGCTCCAGGTACGGCGCCTCCTCGTTGAATCAGGGCACAACTTCGCCAGCGCCGCCGAAACACTTGCCGCCGCCGACATGGAACCACCCCGGTGGAAAGAACTGGCCCGAATCGAAGAAATCGCCGTCGAAGAGACCAGGCAGTGCGGCTTTGCTGACGAAGCTTCTGCCCAGCTCTCCCTGCCTGAAAAAAGTCAGGCGCCTACTGATCTTTCCCGGGTCATTCTTTGCGGCATCTCCGATTTGCGTCCGCTCGCTGCTGATGTGCTGCGCACCTGGTCTTCGCAAATGCCGGTCGAGATTCTTGTCCACGCTCCCGAATCGGAGTCGCCGCGCTTTGACCGCTTCGGGCGCCCTGCCCCGGAAGGCTGGATTAACAGCCCCATTCCCATCCCCGATCCTGACACAACCATTCACCACGCCGTGTCACCAAAAGAGCAGGCGGAACTGGCCTACAGCCTTCTCAGCGAACTCGACCAAATCCCTGCAACTGCGGCTATCGGAATCCCCGATCCCGACCTTATAACACCGTTGCAGGAAGCCCTCTCCAATCACGGACTCAAAGGCTACGACCCGGGCGGACGCGCCCTCGCCGGCGAAGGCATCTACTACCTCCTCAAGCAAATCGCCGACACGGTCACGACGAGCAACTTTTCCTCTCTCCGATTGTTACTCAACTGCCCCGGTTTTCCCGAAGCGATTCTTCGAGACCTCCCCGAGACCGAGGACACCGCGCTCACTCCCAACCGCCTTATCAACGAGATCGACGACCTCATCGTTCGCACCCTGCCAACCCGTCTCGACGATGCTCACGAAGCAGCACAAAGAACTCGCGGCACCAAGTGCCCTCAGCTCGCCGCAGCGATTGACTGGATGCGAAGCTGGCGAAATCGTTTTCAGAAGGAGAACTTCGAGGACACCCTCAACGATCTGCTTACCGGCATCTATCACGGTCGCCGCTACTCGCGGCACGATCCTACCCAGGCTGTTCTCAGCGAAGTCGCCGACTCTATCCTGACACTCAGCGAAGAGTTGGCTGCCATCAGCAAAGCTTTTACGAAAACACCCGGGCCGGAGGATCGCTTCGAACTGCTCATCACTTCACTCGCTTCCAAAAGAGTCTACCCCGAGCGCGAACCCGACGAGGTCGATCTCCAGGGTTGGCTTGAGTTGCTCTGGGAAGACGCTCCGCGCCTCGTCGTCACCGGGATGAACGACCATGCCATTCCCGAGGCCATCGTCGGCCACGCTTTTCTCCCCGACACCGCTCGCCAGAAGCTCGGCGTGCAAAACAATGACGATCGCTTCGCTCGCGACGCTTACTTCCTGACCAGCATGATCCAATCCCGCTCCGCTGAAGGCCGCAGGATTGATCTTATCTTTGGCCGCGAGAGCGCCTCCGGCGATCCGCTTCGCCCTTCTCGTCTCCTTTTTCAGTGCCCCGCCGAGGAGTTGCCCGCTCGCACCCTCCATCTTTTCCGCGACATCGCGCTGGAAACCCAGCCCGCCGCCCGCTCCGTCGCTTTCCAGTTGAAGCCGCGTGCGCTGACCAAAGACAACCGAGTCTTTCAACACACCAGCCCCACCGCGCTGAAGCAATACCTCGCCTGTCCCTTTCGTTTTTACCTCAACTACGGTCTCCGCATGTCGACCGTGGAAATCGACAAGCGTGAAATGGACGCCGCCGACTTCGGCAACCTGGTCCACAACTCGCTCGAGGAATTCGCCCGCAATGATGAGGCGATGGGCTTCACCGAACGCGGACCGATCGTTTCCTTTCTTCACGAAGAGGTCGACCGTCAGCTCTACCGCCAGTTCGGCAGCGAGCTCTCCACCCCGATTGTGATCCAGCGCGACAGCGCCCGAAAGCGCCTCAGCTGGTGGGCGGCCATCGAGGCCGAGCAACGCGAGGCCGGATGGCAGATCGTCAGCTCCGAAGACACCTTTGGCGACGACCATTGGCCCTTCCAGATCAGCGGTCTCACGGTGACCGGGCGCATCGACCGCATCGAGCAGCACCCTGAACACGGCATTCGCGTGGTGGATTTCAAAACCTTCTCCCCAGGAAGCGGCAGTCATCGCAAAACGGTCGACACCTATCACCTCGCTCCCCTCAAGCGCACCGAATCGGAAACCGATTACCCCGAATGGATGCTGGTGGAGAACGACGAAGGCAAGCTGCTTCGCTGGACGGATCTCCAGCTCCCCCTCTACGTTCTCGCCATGCGCGAACGCGAACCCGAAACGAAAATCACCGCCGCCTACGCCACCCTTGGCAAAAGCGAGGCCGAAGTCGCCATCGACGAATGGCAGGATCTCGACGACCGCCTTCTCGATGCCGCCAGAAACTGCGCCGAAGGCGTCATCCAGGCCATCCGCAAGGAACAGTTCTGGCCCGCCAGCGAAGACGCTCCACCGTGGGACGATTTCAAGGACCTCCTCCAACCCACAGCCGAAGATGCCGTGGACCCAACAGGGTTAACCCAATGACCCAACCCTGTTGAATCTCCTCTTTTTCCTTTTCTTATTCCCGCCAAACCTCGATGCCTGAACTGCAAAACATCCCCAATGAAATGATCCTCGCCTCGGCGGGTTCGGGGAAAACGTATCAGCTGACGAATCGCTACATCGCCCTGATGGCGATTCAGTTGAAGAGCGGCGAAGGGGTTCACCCGGAACGAATTATTGCGGTCACCTTCACCCGCAAGGCGGCGGGAGAGTTCTTTGATGCCATCCTCGTCAAGCTCGCCAAGGCCGCAAGCGATCCGGAGTTCGCTGCCAATCTCGGCGGTGATGGTAAGGATCCACTTTCTATCGCGCTCTCTGAACTCACGCCGGAGGACTACTGCGAACTGCTCCGAATTTTCATTCAGAAAATGCCGCGGCTCTTTCTCGGCACACTCGACAGCTTTTTCTCTAACATTCTCCGAAGCTTCCCTGCCGAGTTTGGCCTCACCGCCGACTTCGAGGTCATGGATGACTATCGCGCCGCCAACGCGATCGACCGCGTTTACGAGGTCGTTTTCAGCAGGCGCCTCGGCTCGGCCGAGGCCAACGACAAGCGCCAGGCCGAATTCCTCGAAGCCTTCCGGCTCGCCACGTTCGGGCGCGAAGAATCCAACGTGATCCGATCACTCGACGCTTTCGTCCAGGACCTGCACAACCTCTACCTCAGCGCACCCGATTCCCGCTACTGGGGCGATCCCACCGTGATCTGGAATCGGGACAACAACCGCTGGCTCGTTGAGGGAATCGATCCGGCGAAGGAATTCAAGCGCCTCTACGACGCGTTTGAAAAGGATCCCGATTCCGTCAACTTCACCTACTGGGATGAGTTTCAGGAAGAGATTGAAGAGCATCGGCCCGGCGCTCCCTTCGGCAAGCGCACCAAGTACATGATCCCCCGCTTCCTCGAAGCCTGGAAGGATCTCGAGAATGGCAGCGCTTCGATCAAGTTCAACCGCACCGTCCAGGACTTCGATGCTCTCACCAGCGAAGCGGTTCGCCGCATCACCCAGTGGCTCGTCGGTGGAGACATCAAGGCAAAGTTGCAGAGAACCCGGGGCGTTTGGGAGCTGCTCCATCTCTACGAATCCACCTATGCCGACCGCGTCAGGCGACAGGGACAACTCACTTTCCAGGATATCCAGTTGCTCCTCTCCGGCTACGAATACGGGGAAAACCAGCCCGCTCCGATCCTGACACAGACACCGGACGAACCCGACCGCCTCCAGATCGACTACCGTCTCGACACGCGCTACGACCACTGGCTGCTCGACGAATTCCAGGACACCAACTTCATTCAATGGAAGGTCATCTCGAACCTGATTGATGAGATCGTCCAGGATACCAGTGGCACCCGTTCACTTTTCCAGGTCGGCGACATCAAGCAGGCCATCTACGCCTGGCGGGGCGGCGATACGCGTCTCTTTACTGACATCATCGAGAAATACAATGCCCGTGAAAAACGCATTGTAGAACGCGACCTGTCGGTCAGCTATCGCTCCGTTCCCGACATCATCGAACCGGTCAACGAAGTCTTCCGCGACCGGGCCGCACTTGAAGCACTTCGCCTCCCCGAAGACACGATCGAACGTTGGAACGGCCGCTGGGTGGATCACGCCGTTGCCGGAGGCAACAAGCAAAAGCCCGGCTACACCGCGTTTCTCAATCCTCATGGTGCCGATGGCGGCAAAGCCACGGCTGAAGATTCTTTCGACCTCATTAAGGCAGTCCTGGAAGAAGTCGAGCCGACTTCCCGCGGACTCAGTTGCGCAATTCTCGTGCGCAGCAATCGCACCGGAAACGAAATCGTCGACTACCTGCGGGCTCATAGCGACATTCCTGTTTCCAGCGAATCCGAACAGCACATCGCGAGCGACAATCCCGTCAACCTCGCCCTGCTCAGCCTCTTCCAACTCGCCGCTCACCCGGGGGACACCTTCGCTTGGGAACACTTGCGCATGACACCGTTCGCCGCCGTGATCGAGCGTGACGATTTGACCGCCGGCGCCCTGGCCCGCAGGACCGCCCGAGACGTGTTTGAGAAAAGCTTCGAAGAGGTGACCCGCCAGTTCGTAAGCGAACTCGAAACCGGTCACGGCGCCGCTTTCGATGAGTTCACCCGCAGCCGCATCGAAGCTTTCGCTCTTGCTGCCCGCCTCTTTGATGAAACCGGCAGCCGCGACATCGATGACTTTCTTTCCTACGTCAGTCGCCACACGGCACGCGACGCCTCCGACGCCAGCGCCGTGCAGGTGATGACCTATCACAAGTCGAAGGGCCTCACCTTTGACATGGTCATCCTGCCCGACCTCAAGGGCAACAGTCTCACCACGGTGAAACTCGACATCGACGCTCGGACAACCAAGACCACCGAAGCACGAAAAACCGAGTGGGTCCTCGACATGCCGGGGAAAGACATCGTCGCATCCGATCCTGTTCTCTGCGAGTACCTCGCCGAGAAGGAAGCCGAAGCCTCCTACGAAGCGCTCTGCATGTACTACGTCGCGATGACCCGGGCACGTTTCGCCAACTACCTCATCGCCCCTCACCAGGGACCAAAGTCCCGCTCCATGAACTTCGTCCGCCTGCTCGAAGACACTCTTGGCGGTGACGCGACCGAGATCACCTTCGGCGATACCAGCGCCGACCTGGTCTATCAAAGCGACACGGAACAATCCCATCGTCGCTGGTTCGAATCCATCACCCCTGAAGAATCTCCCGAACTCGCTGAGACACCAACTTCGCAAGAGGCGGTGCCCTCACCTCGCCTTCGCCCGCGCCGACGCACTCCGAGCGGATCCGAGAAAGGCACCGTAGCCGCGTCCCAGATTTTCACCCGGCGCGGCGGCGAAGCCCGCCAGTTCGGGACCCTGGTTCACAGTCTCTTCGAAACCATCGAATGGAGCGGCGAAGACACGCTCCCCCAACTGCGCGAACACTGCGACCAACTCACCGGCTTCGACGAATCCGTCCTCGAAGAAGCCCTCAAGCAGGTCGAATCCAGCCTCAACGATCCCGCCACTCGCGACGCTCTCGCCCGCCCCGACGGAGACGCCGAGGCCTGGCGCGAAACCAGCTTTGAGATTCTGCTCAAAGGCGATTGGCTCTCCGGTACCTTTGACCGCGTCGTCGTCGAACGGGATGGAAACGGCCAACCTGCCAGGGCCACGATCACCGATTTCAAAACCGATCGAGTCAACACGCCCGAGGAAATGGCCGAAGCCGGGGTCACCTACCAGCCGCAGCTACAACTCTATCGCGAGGTGCTTTCGAAAATGATCCGCCTGCCGGAGTCTGCCATTCGCACCCAACTGCTCTTCACGCGTGCCGGAAAACTGTTAGAAGTGTGACAAAGAATTCCTCGAATCAGGATTGCAGGAGTTTTCAGTAATCCTTATAAAAGAGGACACACAAACACCACAGAACCTCCTCAAGTGCACGACCGGTTTCCCATCACAGGAATCAAGCAGTCATACTATCGACCGAGACGCGAAATTCGGACGATCATTATGCCACTGATCATTGTTGTCCTCCTGGGCGCCCTGGGAACCTTCTATTTCAAAACGAATCCGGATCGACTGGCGAAAAAGGCGGAAGTGGCCGCACTCGAAAAGGAAGCCCTTGAAGCTGCCGCAACAACAGGCGGTGCCCCTGCCGTCATCGGATCGGCCGGGGCTATCGAGGGAGCCACCGGCCCGGCCCTCATCGCCAGGCCGATCGAAGAAGACCTCATTCCCCTGCCGGGCGAACCGACTCTGATTGCGGCGAATTCGTCCGAGGAAGAATTCACTTCCTGGATGAGCCCGCTGGCCCTCGACACCTACATTCGCCAGAAGAACGGAAGCCACGACCAGAGCTTCTGGCAGCGTGGCCACTGGATGTCTGCGGTTGAAGGTCGCTGGCAGGAGAGCGGTCATGAATTCCGAATCGTTTTCAGCAAGATGCCGACCAACGGCAAATGGCGCTGGCAATATCGAGCCAACCAGACGCTTGAGGCATTCATTCGCAGTCATGAAGAACTCGGACGCCAGGGATACACCATGATCCAGAGCCAGGCCTTCGAGCGTCCCGACGGCACTCGCCGCTACCAGGGCGTCTGGCACCAGCGCGAAGACGACGCGCCGGCCATGGTGGATCGCCCGCGAACCACTCCGCCGGTTTCTTCAGTTCCAACCGCAGCCATCACCACTCCTGCTCAGGCACCTGCAGCTCGTGCTCCTCTCGGTGGACTCGATGTGAACCGCCTCAACTTCCGCTAAGCCTGCGCTGCAGCGTTCGTCGGCCGGGGCCGCTTCCAGGCCCGCCACAGCACAATGACCAGGGCCCACAACAGCGCTGTGCCGACAAACACAGAAATCGGAATGCGCGGATGCTGACGTATGACCTGCCCCCATCGACTTCGGATCGCAAAATCCCCTGCCGGCCAAACCGCGTTCATGAAAACACCGTGATGCCGATTGAGCGGCTGAGTGGTTTCAATGACGAGCTTGTCTCCGCCATCCACGGAAACAAATCCTGAGCCTTCACCGGTATTGCCCATCAGCGAAGCAGAGAACTGCGAAGCGCGAACGCCCTCAGGCATCTGCACACGCGCTCTTACCTTGTCGATCGGCAGACCCGCAAACGGACCGGTAATATCGAAAATGCCGTAAGAGTTCTTCCCGCGAAAAATCCAGTCTCCCTCTGCGCGATAGGAAATTTCATAGCTGTAAATTCCCGGTTCGAGCGTCGTGTAGGCGGAGCCGCAAAAGAGTGAACGATGCCCATACATGACCTCCTCGTGATGTTCCTCCGGCTCGCCGTCTCGCAGCACCTCGAGAAACTCCATGTCCATATCGAGCACCAGTCCACCAGGCCCCTTGTACGCCGTAACGAAATTCAGGCAGGGACCACGTTTGATCTCCTTGCCATCGATCTGGAGATCAAACTTGTGACGCACCTCCATGCTGCCATCCCGCTCGACATCGACGGTGACATCGAGGGACACAATCCGGGCGTCCAGTTCCTCTTCTTCAGCCTTCACCAACGGCGACAGCCCAACCAGGAACAGGCAACCCACAGCAACTTTTGCACGAGCACGCACGTCCCCCAAGTTAAGGCAGATCAGGATGGATGGAACTGAAAATTACGAAAATTACAGTCGGCTCAGCAACTTGTCGTGAATCCCGTCGAATCCTCCGTTGCTGAAGACAATGATCACATCGCCATCGAGCGCTTCCTCCTCGAGTCGCTCCACAATCGCATCGGCACCCGGTTCGTAGAACGCGGGAGTTCCGCCCTCGCGGATCGTTTCCATGACCAGATCGGGATCGAGTCGCTCGTCCTCGGACAGCATATCGGCCCGGGCCACCTGGGCGACACAAACGGCATCAGCCAGGCTGAGAGCCTCCGGAAGGGTGTCCTGGAAAACCTTGCGTCGTGTCGTGTTGGAGCGCGGCTCGAACACCGCCCAGAGACGGGCTCCCACATATTTTTTCCGCAATCCAATAATAGCCTGGCGAATCGCAGTCGGGTGATGACCAAAATCATCAACCACCGTGATGTTGCGATCCGTGACTCCGCGAACCTCCTGGCGGCGCTTGATCCCGAGAAACGAGGTGAGACCGGTACGAATTTCGTCGGGTTCGAGCCCTCCGAAACGGGCCGCTGTGATCGCCATTGCCGCGTTCCTGACATTGAACTCACCGTTCATCGGAATCGTGTAGCGTTCCCCTTCGATGGTAAACGAGGTTTCGTCGATGCCATAGTTGGCATCCGTGATCCGGGCATCGCAGCTTTCACCAAAACCGACGGTCTTACCCGGGGCATGTCCCTCCTTCGCATAAACGTCGAGGCAGTTCTGATCATCACCGTTCAAGAGCAACAGCCCGTTGTCCGGAATCAAGCGCATCATATGGCCAAAGGTACGTTTGATCGCCTTGAGATCATCGAAGATATCGGCGTGATCGAACTCAATGTTGTTCACAATCGCCACCTCGGGGAGGTAGTGAATGAACTTGGAACGCTTGTCAAAAAAGGCCGAGTCGTATTCATCGCCTTCCAGGACAGTAAAATCCGAACCCGTGAAGCGGGCGCCCTGCTTCAAGTTGCCCGGCAGTCCGCCAATGACAAAATTCGGGTTGCGACCCGATGATTCAAAGAGCCAGGTCAGGATCGAGGACGTCGTTGTCTTTCCGTGGGTTCCCGAAACGACGAAGTTCCGCTTACCACGCAAGACCTGCTCTCGAAGCAGCTCAGGCAAGGAAACGTAACGCAGCTTCCGGTTGAGCACTTCCTCCACTTCCGGGTTGCCCCGGCTCTGGGCGTTCCCAATCACGAAAATATCGACATCGTCGGGCAGATTCTCGGCCTTGTAGCCGTTCAGGATTTCGATCCCCTGCCCCTCGAGAAAAGACTTCATCGGATCGTAGACATGAGCATCCGAACCCGTCACACGGTAGCCGGCCTCCCGGAAAGCGGCCGCAACTGATCCCATCGCCGTGCCGCAGATACCCATGAAATAGAGGTGCTTTTTCGTGCCGTTTTCTTCGCTCATAAAAACAAGTGGATCTCGATGCCCAGCCCCACTGAAGACTCAGGGGGAGGTGATAGAAAATGGGTTTCTACGCTGTTTTGGAACGGGTCGCAATGCCTTTCCGCCTGCCGCGACCGCCCCATACGACATATCTTACGGAAGGTTAACGGATTAATGCACACGTTAACATGCAATTGACCGTGAAAAGGGTTCAGGCGAAGGTGCCACATGAGTACGTTTGTAAAGCACGAAACCCAGAAGGGAAAAGGGCTCGGCCTCGCTTGGCTTGCCGTTATTCTCTGGGTTCTCGCTCTCGCAGGAACCTGGTTCGCCTATCGCAATTCTGACGGTTCCGGCGGAGGGTTCATCAATTTCGTAGGACGTTTTCATCCGCTCTTCGTCCACATGCCCATCGGCTTCATTTCCCTGGCCCTGATTATTGAGGTTGCCTCGTTTTTCAAAGGCTTTGCCTACCTTCAGAAGTTCCAGACCTTTGTTCTCTGGCTCTGCCTCCTTTCCGGCATTGTCGCGACGCTTTTCGGCTACTTTCTCATGGCAGCGGAGGACTTCGCCGGACACGCCATGGACATGCACCTCTATTTCGGTCTCGCCGTGGTCGTCTGCTCGCTCTTTGCACTGATCAGTTCGGTGAAAGGAAAACTGATGTTTCAGCGCCTCTGGGTGGGTGCCTCCATGTTCACTTGCGCGGCAGCAGGACACTTTGGCGGTGCCATGGTCCACACTCCGGAATACCTCACCGAGCACGCACCGGCCGCTCTCGTCCCGCTGCTGGATATCGGTCTCAATCCCGGTGGCAGACCGGAAGAAACCGGCCCCTCTGAAGAAGTGCCGGTTGGCGAACAACTCGTGTATGAAAACTTCATCGCCCCGATGATGGCCGGCAAGTGTAACGAGTGTCACGACGCCAATAAGACCAAGGGCAAACTGCGAACCGACACCCACGAATTTCTCCTCGCCGGAGCCAAGGGCAGCGACTTCACAACCGTTGATCCTGAAAACGCCGAGGAATCAGAGCTGGTTTTCCGTTCAGAACTCCCCCGCGATGACGACGAAGCCATGCCGCCGGACGGCGATCCTCTGACCGCCGAAGAACTCCAGATTCTCCGAGCCTGGATCGACGCCGGAGCCACCAAGGAGCTCACCGTGGCTGATCTTGGCGCTGAAATGGAAGCCCCGGCCGTCACCCTCGTGGCCCTCTACACCGGCTCCGAAGAAGAGGCTGCTGTCGCCGGCGAAGTTGCTACCGTTTCCGTTTGGGACACTCTCGAACCCGAGGAGCAGGCACAACGTCTTGATGATGTGAAGGCTGCTGCCGAAACACACCACTTCTCCGTGATGCCAATTTCCGCCGAGGACGATCGTCTTCGCATCAATGTGATCAACGCCTCCAAAGAATTCGGAGACGAGCAACTGGCCCTGCTCGAACCTGTGGCCGAGCGCATCGTCTGGCTTGACCTGGCCCGCAGCCAGATCACTGACGCCGGCATGGAAACCATCGGTGGAATGAGCAACCTCGAACGTCTCCACCTCGAAAACACCGCCGTTTCCGACGACGGCATCGCCGAGCTCACCGGCCTTTCCAATCTCGAATACCTCAACCTCTACAACACCAAGGTTGGTAACGGCATCTTCGATACCTTTGCGACCCTGCCCAAGCTGCGAAAAGCCTACGTCTGGCAGACCGAGGTCGAAGCTGGCGCGGCCCGCTCCTTTGAGCGCAGCGTGAATCTCGAAGTCAACACCGGCATCGAACTCGCCGCCGTTACCCCGGCGGAGGAACCTGCCGAGGCCACCACGGAAGAAAAACCCGAGGCGACACCGGCTCCGAAGCCGGAAGCAAAGCCTGAGGAAAAGAAGCCTGCGGCCGCGCCGGAAGCCAAGCCGGCCCCGAAATCCGCCCCGGCTGCCGAGAAAAAACCGGAAGCAAAGCCTGAGGAAAAACCGGCTCCGAAGCCGGCCGCCAATCAAAAAGGCAAGGCGAAAGCCCAGCCAAAAGCGGCTGATACGCCTCCGGCCGAGCCCAAAAAAGCGGCTGAGGATAAGAAAAAAGCCTGATCTGGCGTTTGCTTCCTCAAATCCGGCACCTTAACTGGTGAAAACCGGGGTGCCGAAATCGGCCCACCATCGTAATGACATCCAAGCAGGTGTCTGCCTCCATGAAACCTTCTCTCTCACTCACTCTCGCAACGATTGCAGGCGCAGCTTTGATTTCCACCGGCTGCAGTGATTCCGGTGCCTCCGGACCCAACCTCGTGAACCGCGAACTCTCCGGAAACGAGAAGAACTTCAGGCTCGTCGAAACCAGCGCCGAACGCTTTCGCTACCAGACCGCGCCCTCAAATCCTCACAGTGGCAGCGGTGCAGAATCCGTAGCAGCGCCCGCCAAACCAACCGGCTTGACCTACACCACGCCGGAGGGCTGGCAGGAAGCTCCCGCAGCGTCGATGCGCGACGTGAACCTCTCTTTTGGCGAAAACGGCGAAGGCGAATGCTACGTGGCCCGTCTCCCCGGCATGGGCGGTGGCCTGCTCGCCAACGTGAATCGCTGGCGCGGCCAAATGGGTGCCGACCCCATCACCCAGGAGGAAGCCGATGCGCTTCCCACGAAACCTCTTTTCGGGCAACCCGCCAAGTTCATCAAAGTCAACGGCAAATTCGCCGGCATGGGGGCAACGGAAAGCAAAGACGACTACCGGATGCTCGGACTCATTCTCGCCTCCGATGCCGGGGCCGTGTTCGTCAAATTGACGGGCCCACGCGAACTGGTCGAAGCCAACGAAGAAAACTTCGACATCTTCACCAGCTCCCTCGACATCGGCCTCTAAGCCAGCCCTCCCAACCTCCCCACCCAAACCATGGCTCAGGAAGAAACAGCAAAGACGAATGGCGGCCCGCTCAAGGCCTTCTACAAATTCTTCACCTCCTTCAAACTGGCGACCATCGTCCTCATCCTGATGACGATTGTTACCCTGTTCGGAACGCTCGCCCAGGTCGAGAAGGGCCTCTTCGCAGCGAAGGAGATCTATTTCCACTCTATCTGGATCGTCGATAAGGTCGGCAACTTCCCTGTCTTTCTTCCCGGTGGTGGCCTCCTCATGGTGATCCTCTTCATCAACATGAGCCTTGGCGCGATCGTTAAGGTGAGGAAGCGCTGGAAGGGCGCCGGAATGTTGATCTCACATATCGGAATGCTGATGCTATTTGCCGGTGCGTTCGTCACCTGGGGGCTTGGCACCGACGGTTACATGGCGCTCTATCCCGGCATGAAATCTGACCGCGTCGAGAGCTATCGAAAATGGCAGCTCGAAGTGATGCCGCTGAACGACGATGCCACCGCAGATGAGGTTTGGATCCTTCCTTCCGACGAGCTTTCGTCGATCGGATACGGTGAGCAGCGTTCCTACACCACCGACGAGCTTCCGTTCGAAATCACTGTCTCCGACTACGCACCTAACGCGATGCCCACGCCGATCTCGGCACCGGTTGCAGCCAGTGCTGAAGCCCGCGAGATCGACGGATTCAAACTGCTTCCCCAGCAGAAAGCCAAGGAGGCGGCCGCCAACATCCCTGGATGCTATGTCGACTTTAAACCCAAGAGCGGTGAAGGCGAAGAAATCGGCGCGATCCTCTCGGCCTATTCCTTCCGCTTCGACCCGGGCGAAAAACCAATGCCTTTCGTGTTTGAATATGACGGTCAGAAATACGGCGCTCTTCTCGCCAAGAAATCCTGGCACGTTCCCTTCGAAGTCCAGCTGGACGAATTCATCTTTGATCGCCACCCCGGCATAAGCATGGCGCGGAACTACGAAAGCCGTGTCACCCGCCTCGAAACCGACAAAGAGGAGAAGCCCCTCGAGATCAAGATGAACGAGCCGATGCGCTACGCCGGTTACACTTTCTTCCAGGAGTCCTTTGGACCGGCCGGTTCCCAGCCCGGTGACCGCATGTATTCCCAATTCGCCGTGGCCAACAATCCGGCCGATCAATGGCCGCTATGGTCCCTGGTCGTCACTACCATTGGACTCGGAATCCACTTTGTCATCATGCTGGTAGATTTCATCGTCCGCTCCCGCAAACAACGTACCCAGGCTGCTTCATGAAGCTGAAAATTCTTATTCCCCTTGTCGTAGGTATACTAAGCCTACTGGTACTCTTCGTCGCTTCGATCCGTCAGGATCGCGAAATCCCCCAAGTGGATCTCGAAAGCTACGAGCGTTGGGACCCACAGATCGTCGAAACCTTCGAAAACCTGCTCATGCAGGAAGCCGGACGAGTCAAACCGATCTACAGCTACTCGCGTTTCACCCTGCTGCAGTTCAGCGGCATGACTTCGCTCAGCTTTGGCACCAAGGACGGTGTGACCCACAAGAAGCTGCACTGCAGCGAGTGGATGTTAGACGTTCTCTTCCGCGGCGATGTCGCCAAATCCCTGCCCGTTTTCGTGGTCGACGACTCTGCTGCCATCGTTCAAATCGGAGTATCGCCCAAAGCCAAACGCGATCGCTACTCATATAATGAAATTGTCGAGGGACGCTCCAAGCTGGCAGAGCTGAGTGCCCAATATGCTGAGAAACAGCGCAAATACCTCGATAGCGAGAAAGATCGACAGTATGAGCTGGGCCGCATCGAAGGCATGATCCTGACACTCGGTCGAAACATCAGTGCCTTTGAGTATCTCGTCGGACAGTTCAGCTTCGCCCGCAAAGGCGAGCTGCTCGTGAACGAGAACATCCTTCCTCAGGAAATGGTTCAGCTCGCTGCCACTCTCGATCCTGTCGAGATGATGGACAAGATGCCGGAAATGAGTATGCAGCAACTGATGCAGGCCATTCAGCAACCAGACAATGGCAGCGAAGATGCCCGCATGTTCACGGGTGCCCTGCGACTCTTCTTTTTCTACGCGAACTCTGCTCGCGGCCTCAATCTCATCCCGCCGCAGGAAGCTGACAATGAAGTCTGGCTCTCCGCCAGCGATGCCATGCTGACAGGCCTCGAGTCAAAAGAGGCGAGACCATGGGCCATCGAGCAGCTCAAGGGAGTCCAGGATCTCGTCGAAGCCAGCACGCAGGATACCGAGACTTTCAACGCCGCCCTGATCGAATTCTCCGACAATCAGCGAGTTAAGGCGGAAGCTCGCGGCGAAGGAAAGCACTCCTCACTCGAAGTGCAGCTCTACCGGGGCAAGTATTTCACCAGCGCCCTCGTCATGTTCATCCTGGGCTTTATCATCATGGCAATCAGCTGGTTCTCGCCGGGGAGCAAGTTTGGGCGCATCATGCTGCTGATCGCAGGCGTTTTTGCGGCGATCGGGCTGATTCTCGACATCTACGGCATCACCCTTCGAAGTATCATCCGTGATCGCCCTCCCATCACCAACCTCTACGATACCGTGATCTTCATCACGGGAACGGCCGTCCTGCTCGGACTGCTGATCGAATATTTCACGCGACTCGGGGTCGGAACCCTGATCGCCATTGTCAGCGGCATGCTGGGCATGTTCCTCTCAATCAAGTACGAGGCGAAAGAGGCCACCGACACGATCACCCAGTTGGTCGCTGTACTGGATACGAATTTCTGGCTCGCCACCCACGTCACGATCATCAACATCGGCTACGCGGCCGGCCTGGTTTCCGCTCTCATTGGCATGCTTTACCTCGGCGGACGATTCATCCTCAACCTGGCTGGAAACGACGCGAAAGACTTCTTTAAGCTGCTCACCCGCATGAACTACGGGGTGGTCTGCTTCTGCCTCTTCTTCTCACTGGTCGGAACGGTTCTCGGAGGCATCTGGGCAAACTACAGCTGGGGCCGATTCTGGGGCTGGGATCCGAAGGAAAACGGTGCGCTCATGATCTGTCTCTGGACACTCGTGATGCTTCATGGCCGCATGGCTGGCTGGATCCGCGATCTCGGCATCCACATGAACGGGATTATTCTCGGCATCATCGTCACCTTCAGCTGGTGGGGAGTGAACAACCTTGAAGTTGGTCTTCACTCCTACGGCTTCACCGAAGGCGTCATGCCCGCTCTCTACAAGAGCTGGGGAATCATGGGAATCTTCATTCTCATGGGAATCTGGCTCTTCATCGACGAGCGCGGCAAGAAAGCGGCGAAAAAAGCCGAGCGTGAAGCGAAGAAAGTCGAGACTCAGCCTGATCCGGCCTGATCCACATTCTTGCTGGAAATCCTCGAAAGACTGTCTAGAGTCCCGCCATGGCTATTTTCATCGGACTTGTGATCGCTGTCGTCTTCCTCCTCGCAGGAGCCGCCGCTTTCCAATATCTCCTCAAGGGACAGTAATTCGCTGTACTTCCTGATCCATTTGCCCCTCCGCGACGCTGCCAGCCGAGCATCGCGGGGTTCTCACGTGCCAATTTTGCCGCGAAACACGGGTGGATTCTGCCCGCGCTAAGGCAATCCTTGCCAAAATCGCGTTCAATCCGGACAAAAGCTTCGTGTCGCTTTTCGTCATGATTGTGTAACTTCCGACGACCCGCTCGTTCTATGAACCGACGAAAAACCAAGATCCTCGCCACCCTGGGACCCGCCACGCAAAGCCCGGAGATGATTCGCCAGCTCATTGAGGCCGGTGCCAACGTTTTCCGACTGAACATGAGCCACGCCGCCCACGACTGGTGCCGCGAGGTGGTCGCCAACATTCGGGAACAGTCCGCTGAAGCGGGCATGACCGTCGCGACCCTGATCGATCTCCAGGGGCCATCGATTCGAACCGGCGACGTGGACGGCAAGCTCGATCTCAAGAAGGGAGACATCGTCGAGTTTCGAAACGCCGACCTCGAACCGAACAGTCCAATTTCGGTCACCACCAATTATGATGGTCTTCACAACGACGTGTCCGTAAACGACGTGATGCTCGTCGACAACGGCGAGATCCACTTCCGGGTCAATCGCATCGACGAGGGACGGCTCACCTGCGAGGTGCTCACCGACGGTCAGATGGGTTCCCGCCGCCACATCAACCTGCCCGGCATTCGCGTCAACCTGCCCGCCCTGACCAAGAAGGACCTGCTGGACATCGAGGTGGCTGCCGAACTCCAGGTCGACTATGTCGCGATCAGTTTTGTTCGCGACGCTGAGCACGTTCGCTACCTGAAGGAGAAACTCCACGAACTCGACTGCAGCGCCCGCATCGTTTCCAAGATCGAGGATCAGGAAGCAGTCAAAAACCTTTCCGAAATCATTGTCGAGTCCGCCGCCGTCATGGTCGCGCGCGGAGACCTCGGCATTGAAGTCCACATCGAAGAACTGCCGGTGATTCAGCGAACTATCGTCAAGGAAGCCGCCCGCATCGGCCGCAAGGTCATTGTGGCGACGCACATGCTCGAGTCCATGATCGAGAACCCGGTGCCCACCCGCGCCGAGGTGACCGATGTTGCCAACGCCATTTTCGAGCAGGCCGATGCTGTCATGGTCAGCGGGGAGACCTCCGTCGGCCAGTACCCGGTCAAATGCATCGAGGTTCTCGACCGCATCGCCCGCCGCATGGAACGCGAACCCGGAGCGGGTTTCTCCGACGACATCGAGCTGCGTACTGAAAAACAGCACACGGTAAAGTCCGCGGTAGGACTGGCCAACTCCCTCGAGGACGCTCACCTCATCATCTTTACCGCTCGGGGCGTTCTCGCCAACTACGCGGCTCATCAACGGCCGACCCGCGCGAATATATACGCCTTCTCTCCCGACGAAGTCGTCGTCCGGGCCCTCAGCCTCAACCGTGCCGTCTATGCCTACCCCATGCAATTCGACAAGGACCCGGAGAAAAGCATTCGCCAGGCGATTGAACTGCTCAAGGAAAACGGCCAGATCGAAGCCGGGGATCCCGTCGTCATTCTCAGCGACGTGCTGAACCAGGATTTCGACACCGAAGCGATCCTCCTGCGCAAAGCGTAGACGCCGAAGGCGGCGAGCCGTTTAGCAATTAGCTGTTGAGCAATTTAGCAAGCAGGCCCAAAGCTAAATGGCTAAAACGCTACCTGCTAGACAGCTCCTGATATGAAACTCACCTCTTTCGAGACCATGGACCCTCACCTGCTCTACGGTCTGGTGAACACCGCGCTGCGAAACGACTTTGAGGATCTCGAGGACCTCGTCCGCTCTCACGATCTTGACCAGGACCGCCTCGTCCAGAGGCTCAAGGAAGCCGGGTATGAGTATAACGCCGAGCTCAATCAATTCCGACCGCCCGCTTCGTAGGCACAAAAAAGCCCGGCCTAAAGACCGGGCTCTGTAACGGAACTGGCGACAGTTCCGACGGAAGATTAGCATCTTCCACTACGAAATCAGCGCTTACTTGTGAGCGTCGACAATCGCCTGGATCTCAGCGCGCTTGACGCCGGCCGGTGCATTGACGTCAGCAAACTTGGCGCGAGCAGCAGCCGCTTCTTCAACGGTGACTGCCGGAGCGCTGTTGCCCCAGGAGTTGCGGGTGTAAGTCAGAACAGCAGCCATTTTCTCGTCGTCGAGTCCGGCACCGAGAGAGGCCATCATACCCATGTAATCCATGCCTTCCTTGGCGATTCCCTTGAGGATAATTAAAAGCGCAGCATCGACATCGCCCAGGAGAAGTTCGGAGCCGTGAAGGCTGGGAGCCATCAACATGGGGCCGGCCTTGAGCCCGGACCCGTCCGGACCGTGACAGGCGGCGCAAGTTGCGTAGGCAGATTTGCCCAGTTGCATCTGAGAAGCATCGGGACCGGCTCCGGCGGCAGCGGGTGCAGCGGCAGCGACGGTAGGCTCTGCGTCCGGTGCGACGGCGGGTTCACCAGCCGCGGCGGGCTCAGCAGGGGCTGCAGCGGCAGGGGCCGGCTTTGCAGCAGCTTCGGCCACTTCAACGCCGGAACCGCCGAGGAAGGCAGCGCCGACAATACCCAGCATCACTACGAGGGAAGCCGGGATGGCGAAAATGAAGATTTTCCCGATGATAGCGAGCACCGGGTTGGTGGATTCGTTGTGTTCGTCGCTCATAGCCGCGTGGAAAAAAGCTCGATTTTTGAGGAAGTCAATTGATTGCTGCTTGTCCCAATGGTGACAATTAGCTCGTTTACCAGTCTTTTACGCGATTGCCACACCTCCGGATACGCGAAACAGCAATATTCGTGTATGATTGGTCATGCCCTCCCTTTCCGAGTCCGTACAACTATGCCCTGTCGCACCCGACGAGCTGCCCCTCGTCAGCGCAATGGCCGCGAAAATCTGGCCTGACGCCTACCGGGACATCAACTCTCCCGAGCAAACCGCATACATGCTCGAAATGATGTACAGCCCGGAAGCCATGAAAAAAGACATCGCTGAAGGCATCGTCTACGACTGGATTCATTGCGAAGACGAGCCCGTTGGCTTCCTCACCGCGGGACCAGTCAGCTACGGCGAAATCTGCTTTCTCCACAAATGCTACGTTCTGACCGAGGCCCAGGGCAGCGGATCCGGCAAAGCCGCGCTCAAGCTTCTGTTCGCCCGCCTCCGCGAGGCGGGAACGCCCGTCCTCAAACTGCGGGTGAACCGGAAGAATTCCCGGGCGATCGGCTTCTACCAGACGCTCGGGTTCGCCATCGAAGCGGAAGACGTTCTCGATATCGGCGAGGGTTTTGTCATGGATGACTACATCATGGCGAAGTACTTGAGCTGAGGAGTCTGAGTTTCTTAGACCCTCAAACGGCTAATTTTTCCCTTGGCCACTGCCGCTCCCTCCGGCGACACTATCGGAATGCCGAAAGTGACCGGTCAGGATCGTATCCAGAGACTGCGCGAGGATCTCATTCCCGCGGCGGATCAGCTGTGTTGCCTCATTCACGATTTTGGATCCAACGGCTCCGCGCCCTCACCGGACGACTCGCAACTTCTCGCCGATCTCGAAAAACTCCGCTCCGAAGCCGATGGCTTTCGCTCCGGCGTTGAAGAGTGGTTCAGCGATACCGCTTTCGCCGACAGCGATGCCTTCGAGGAGAACCTGCGCCACGCCCGTCACGAGGCCCGCAACCGGCTCAATCATCTCTTCGGCATCGTTCAACTGATCCAGATGTCGGCGCCGTCACCGGAAATCGGCAAGCAGACACCCGATATCATCGTCGCGCTGGAGACCTGCCTCGCCATGGTCTCGGGCACGGCTCAAATTATCGCACCCGCCGACGAGCCGGCTCCGGTTTCCACCACGCCGCCGGATCCCGTTTCGACCGAATCCACCGGAGGCACCCTGCTCGTTGCCGATGACGACGAGGAAAACCGCACCATCCTCGAACGCCTCCTCACGCCCCACGGCTTCGAAGTCGAGTTCGCCGTCAACGGAGTTGAAGCGATCGCACTAATTTCAGAAAAAGCCTACGACGCCGTCCTGCTCGATATCCAGATGCCGGAGATGGACGGCTTCGAAGTGCTGGCCAACCTCAGGGAGTCCGGTCACCTTCGCCACACGCCTGTCATCGTTGTCACCGGACTCCAGGAGGAACAGGACGCGGTCCGCTGCATCGAAATCGGCGCCGAGGATTTTCTCTCCCGCCCTATCCGCACGGAACTTCTCTTCGCGCGACTCAACGCCAGCCTCGAGAAAAAGCGTCTCCGCGAGAAAGTCTTCGAACAACACTTCACGCCCGAGCTTGCCCGCGAACTGGCCCGAAATCCGGACCCGATGAAGATGCAGGCGCGCCAGGCAGAAGTCAGCGTGCTCTTCTGCGACATCCGCCGCTTCTCCTCGGTCAGCGAACGCCTCGGCCCGGCTCAAACCATCGACTGGCTCAGCGGCGTCATGGGGGAATTTTCCTCGATCGTCATCGAGCACGGCGGCGTGCTGGTCGACTACACCGGCGACGAACTCATGGCCATGTGGGGTGCTCCTAATGAACAACCCAATCACGCCGAGCTTGCCTGCCAGACCGCGATCGGGATCATGGATTCACTCGAGGCGCTCAACGAAAAATGGGAGCCCGTCGTCGGCGCGGAAACCAGGGTTGGGATCGGGATCAACACGGGCGAAGCGCTCGTTGGCAATGTCGGCACTCACCGCAAGTTCAAGTATGGCCCTCTCGGAACAGTCGTAAACCTCGCCAACCGGGTTCAGGGTGCGACCAAGTTTCTCAAGTCGCCCCTTCTCATCTCCGGCTACACCGCCCGGCAGCTGCCGGAAACCATGAGCACCCGCCGCCTTTGCCAGGTACGCGTTCAGAACATCAACACCCCCGTTGACTTGCACGAACTCGAACTCCCCGGCACTCCCGACGACTGGTCCAACACCGTCTCCCAATACGAGACCGCTCTGACTCAATTTGAGGCCGGCCATTTCCGCCAGGCATCCGCCATCCTCGGCGACGTCCTGCTCCACATCCCCAACGACGGTCCCAGCCTGCAACTGATGCGCCGTATCGTTGATGCCATGCTGGAAGACGAGTCCACCTTCTCACCGGTCTGGAACCTGCCGGGAAAATAGAACTGCCTCCGACTGCGTCGCCCGTATCACCCTTCCCCTAACAGAGGCAAGACCCGCTTCTGCTTCGCACTCTCGAATGCAGTGTCCACAATCTGCTGACCAACGCGGGACATCCCGACACTCAACGGTCCCTCAATTTCACGTCCGTTCTCGAGACAGTCGATCAAGTACTCCACTGGATTCGATCGCGGTGCCGGGAGAGCCGGCGCATCAACTCTCCGTCCCTCCGGGCATTCCTTAACCTGGACCGTCACGTAGTCGTCGTAGTCACCGCTGGAAATCGTTCCTTTGCTCCCGTTGATGACAAACCCGCACTTGGGCTGCGGTTGATGAGTCCACGGGTCGGTAAAGGTTCCCCAACGAGTTTCGAACTTCGAGAGCCCTGACTCGTAACGCGCCACGGTGATGCTGTGCTCGTCCACCTCGAGACCATTGTTGTCGAGATCCCACATCGACATCACTTCGACCGGTGTCTTTCCTCCGTTAAACCAGGTTCCCAATGTCGTGCCATAGCCAAGGTAATCCTGCAGGCTGCCGCCACCTTCAGAGGCTTTATAAAACCAACTCGCGTCCTTGTCCTCGTCAGTCGGCTCGCGCTCAATCTTATCGGCCCCGTGCCAAAGCGGTCCCCGGTTACCATCGTAAAAGTGCACCTCCTGGACCTCGCCTATGAGGCCGTCCTGGATCAGCGACCATGTTTTTGCATGCGATGGATACCAGGCGAGAGGCCAGTTGATCGCAAGCTGCTTTCCCGTGCTCTCCATCGCCGCAATCATGCGATCCGCTTCTTCAAGGTTCGAAGCAAAGGGCTTTTCCATCAGGACGTGCACCCCGAAAGGAGCGACCTTCTCGGTCCACTCGGCATGACGTGCCGCCGCCGGGCAAAGAATGACAATGTCAGGCTTTGTCTGCTCGAGACATTCCCGATAGTCAGTGAATACCTGGTCGCCATCCAATTCGAAATTCACCCGCGCCGAAATCATTCGCTCCGGCTGCTCATCCGCCACCCCCACGATCTCGGCGTTCGGATGTTCATGCGCCATCCTCAGCAGATCACCCATATGGAAGTGATCAAAATTGATGCCTGCGACGCGCTTTTTCATGCATCCATTCAACAGGGTTGAGAAGCTCAGTCAACCCCGTTGGGTCGTTGCCCCAATTCATCTTGTTTGCGGCTTAGCAAAATCCCGCACTTCCGGCCCAGATGGAACTGGGCCCTCCATGCGCTACCGCGCAAGATACGCCGAAGGCGTGGAGGGTCACGGTCCCCCGTGACCGCGAGTTGCTCACGCTTCCTCGGCGGCTTCCTCTTCGTCAGTCACCTCGGTCTTGTCCCAGAAGGAAGCAAAGAACACCACGGTAATGACGGCCGCCATGATGGCAGGAAGAATCCAGAAGGACTTCCACTGGTCCATCGTCTCGGCAAGCAGGGTCGGGTCAATCCCTTCCGGCATGCTCTTAGCAAACATGTTAGCAAACTTTTCGATGACGGACAGGTCAGTTGTCTCCCGCGCACCGGCAATGGCCTCATTGAGCTCGCCGTAGTTACTCACTTTGTCGAACTGGCCGGCCACGCCCCATTTACCGAAGACTACACCGTAGCCAATGAACATGCCCAGTCCCTGGGTGATGAAGACCAGCATACTCTGCGCCTGGCTGCGAACTTCCTTGGGTGCTACCGCGTCGGTGTACATAAAGCCCGTCACGAAGAAGAAGTCGTAGCAGATGCCGTGCAGCGCGACGCCCAGCATGATCATCCAGAACGCCTGGTCCGGGGCTCCAAAGGCAAAGAGAAGATATCGCATCACCCACGCCAGCATGCCGACGAGGATCATCCACTTCACGCCTAGGCGGCGGAAGAAAAATGGAATCAGCAGCATGAAGATGATCTCGGACATCTGGCCGATCGTCATGAATGAAGCCGCCTCCTCGAAACCGGTGGTGGCGAGGAACTGAGCCGTCACGCCGTAGTAGTAGGCCAGCGGAATGCAAATCAGACCCGAGCAGAGGATGAAGACAAGGAAGCCCGGTTTGGCCAGTAGCTTCCACGCATCCGCCATCAGCAGAGCACGAATGTCGAGCTTCTGCCCCTTCGCAGGAGGCGGCGTGTGAGGCAGCGCAAAGGAGAGCAGGCCAAGAGCGATGGAAGAAGCGGCGGCCAGTTTGAAAATCGCGAGCGAAGAGGTCCAACCGAGGAAACCCACGGCGAGACCGGCAACGATCCAGCCAATCGTTCCCCACACGCGAATCTTGGGAAACTCGATGCGGCTGAGGTTAGAGAAAGCAATTGTATTGCCCAGGCCCAGCGTCGGCATGTAGCAGAGCATGTGCCCGAGGAACAGGTAGCGCACCATCACCGCATTCCCGGAAGCGGCAGCTCCCTCTGCCATCCACATCAGCACCCCGCCGATGAGGAAAAGTACGCCCATCACAATCTGCGAGGGAAAGAAACGGTCGGCAATGATCCCGAGGAACAACGGCGCAAAGATCGCTCCCAGCGGAGCAGAAGCATAAGCATCACCCGTGCTGGCACCCATGTCATTCGCCCCGAGGGCCTGCCCCACCGTGGCGAACCAGGCACCCCAGGTGAAGAATTGGAGAAACATCATGATGCTCAGCAAAGGCACCGCAGATCGGTTCGAGTCGTTAGCCATAGTCGCGATTTAAATAATAAGGCGAGATGTTGTCGAAAAACCACACGCTGAGCAACGGCGAAATGAAGCGTCATTCCGCGCATTCGCGCTGTCCCCTCGTGGGACATCTCCTGATCAGCGCTGCGAATAGTCGCGCTGTCCAAAGATCGAAGAACCCACCCGGACGAGAGTCGCGCCCTCTTCAATAGCCACGTGAAAATCGTGGCTCATTCCCATGGATAACTCGGGCAGCTCAACTCCGGTTGCCGCCGCTACTTCCTCGCGAAGTTCCCGCAGGGCTGCAAAATGGGGTCGCACTTTTTCAGGATCGGGATCGAACGCAGGCACAGTCATGAGGCCACGAAGCTTCACTTGTTCTAACTGGGACACTTCGTTCACGATGTTCTCCACTTCACCGGCAGCGAGGCCGAACTTGGCATCGTCCTCTGCCACGTTAACTTGGAGCAGAATCTCCGGAGTCAGTTCCAGTTCCCCGGCGATTCGATCAATCTGCTGCGCCAGGGCGAGAGAATCGACGCTGTGAATCATCGCGCAGAGAGGCAGCACCTTGCGCGTCTTGTTCTTCTGAAGGTGCCCAATCAAATGCCACTTCAGGTCAGGCGCCATCGCCGGCACTTTTTCCAGCACCTCCTGGACCTTGTTCTCACCAAAGACACGCTGCCCCGCATCGGCCGCTTCCTGGATCACACTGACAGGCCACGTCTTGCTGACCGCAATCAGAGTGATGTCGTTGGCGTCGCGCCCCGCCTTTGCGGCAGCGTCGGCCACCTGGGCTTCTACGTGTTTCAGATTCTCGGCGATACTCATTTTTCCGGCAGGGCCTCAATAGCAGCCCGATCGAGTCGCACAATACGCCACTCATCCAGAATTTCGCCTCCTACCTGCGTGTAGAGATCGATCGCATTCTGGTTCCAGTCCAGCACGCACCACTCATAACGACCGGCGTTCCGCTCCTCGGCAATTTCACCCACCGCTTTGAGCAGCTTTTTGCCGATTCCGGCCTTCCGAAAATCGGGACGCACATACAAATCCTCGAGCCAGATTCCGGCGCGACCCACGAAAGTGGAAAAAGTGGAAAAGAAAATCGCGTAACCAACCAGTTGCCCTGACACTGTCGCAACCATCGCCTCCGCGGCGGGACGCTCGCCAAACAGGCTTTCCCGGTAATCTTCCTCAGTCGCAACCAACTGATCGGCAAGATGTTCGAACTCCGCTAACTCCGCCACCATCTCGAGGATACCCGGGACATCCCCTAAGCAAGCCTCACGAATTTCAACAGATGGATGAATATTTTTGATATCACTCATTTCCTTTTAATTCGGAGTTGGCACACCTATTGCGTCTCTAAACTAACCGTCAGACGGTATCCAGACCAGATGACATAAGGGTTGAAACCAGACGGCAACCCGGTTGACTCCATTCTTTTGCAGGTTTTACGGGGGTTTTTCCTGCGCTTGTCAGCCGGGTTGCCTGTTTCATGTCAGGGAGCCCCGTTTGTGCGGAACAGGCTTCTGACAGAAACAGGAAATACCGCCCGTCAGTGCCCGCCATCCCCGGAAATTTCCTCGGGTTTGTAGCCGCCTTTCGCCTTGAAGTAGAAGAACAACACGAGGTAACAGATCAGCATGAAAGTCGGCAGCACCGAAACCTGGACAAAGGCAGCTTTCTTGTTGGGATAGCGAACCTGGCGAACGATCTCCTGATCTTCTTCTGAGAGTTTCTTCACCTTGTCCTCGTCGACTCCCCTCACTTCGCCAAGGAAAGGCAACGCGCGCGGTGCCGTCGCCACCTGCTCGTGGATCGCAGGATGCGCAGCCTTAAGGTCACGATCGATTCCCTTGTCCTGCAGACCACCCATGATGGGAGCGCCGAGGATACCCATGCCGAGCACGCCTACGGCAGAAACACCATTCAGGGTCAGGGCACCTCCCTTGGGAAACTGCTCGGAAACGAGACCGAGAGTCGTCGACCAGAGGAAAGTCTTACCCAGCGCATAAACGGTTGCGGCAATCAGGATGACGAAACCGGCCGACTTCGAAAGGAAGAGCAGGCCGATGATCGCGATGATGGCACTGATGACCAGCAAACCGATCGGAGAGAACTTGTGCACGATCGGACCGGCGTAGAAACGCAGGATCGTCATAATCGTGGACACGTAAATAAAGATCCACCCGGCCTGGGCCGGAGTGAAGTCAGCGCCGAGAAGATCCGGCATCCAGCTGTCCGTGCCCAGCTCTGTGGTCGCCAGGGGCCCCATCGTCAGCAGGACCAGAAGGAACATCCAGTGCCCGAAACTCTTCGTGTAAATGCCGGCACCAATCGCCACGACCGCAGCAATTATAACCGCCACGATTCCCTTGACCGCGAGGTCAGGATTGAGGCTGGCCAGGATCTGGGAAACTCCAAGAACCAGCAGCCACGTCAGGAGGAAAAAGCCGATACCACCGACCTGGCCCAGCATCTCACGATAGGAAACATTGGCTTCAACGCGCTCGTTCACCGGGAACTTCCGCGGGATGATCATTGCGGCATAGATCACCACCGGCACGAAACACATCACGTATTTGATCTTCCAGCTGGCATCTCCCAGCAGGATTGCGGTCAGCGCACCGAGCGCCAGACCCGCCGGCCAACCGGCGTGGAGAATGTTGAGCCATTTTGATTTCTCCTTCTTATAAATCGTGGCTACGACCGGGTTGATGAAAGCTTCAACGGTGCCGTTGGCGATGGCGATAAGGAACACACTCCAGTAGAGCGCAGTCGGTCCGTTCGCGAAAAGGGTGAGAAGCAGGGAGGCGATGTGACAACCCATCGCAAAGTAGGCCGCCGTTTTGTAGCCGATGTAATCAATGATCAGGCTGAAGACGATGATACTGATCGCGAAGGGCCAAAGTCCCACACCGAGGATGGTTCCCTTGTCAGCTTCGGAAAGTCCGAAGTCGGTCTGCCAGTCGCCGATAATATTGGCGCGCAGACCGAACACAAATGAGGTCGCTACGAGAGCGACAAAACAGGCCCAGAACAACTTCTTGGTTTCTTTTTCGTCCATAGTAAAACAGCAATTCGCAAAGGACGGATTCTGGAGGAGAAACCACAAATTTCAATGCGGAAACACCCGTAATTCCGTGCTGATGCTGGCGCTGGGTGCACCTTATGGGGCAGCCGAGCACCCGCAACTGCGCCTTTTGCGCCAACACCAGAGCGAACCCATATTCCAAACGGGATGCGACCCTTTCCTTCCAAAACAATCAGGCTCTCCGGCGCCGGGCTTTCTTTCGCGATGGCGGCGCTCGGCAGCGCTGCTGTGGCGAACGAGCCTGCCCCGGAATTCAGCGCCGCGCAGATCGAATTCTTCGAAAAAGAAATTCGTCCCGTGCTCGCCGAATATTGCCTCGACTGCCACACCGGCACCAAGGCCAAGGTCGGTCTCCAGCTCAATCACCGCGATGGGTGGCTCAAGGGCAGCGACTACCGCCCCATCGTCGACCTTGAGAATCCAGGAGAAAGCCTCGTCGTTCGCTCCCTCCAGCAAGTCGACGATAAGGACGTTCCCGCCATGCCCGAGAAAGGCGAGAAACTCCCCGGGCCCGCCATCGCCGCCCTCACCGAGTGGATCGGACAGGGCCTGCCCTGGCCTGCCGAAGGCGCCGGCAACGAAACGATCGACCCGGCCAATCACTGGTCATTCAAACCCGTCGCTCCCGAAGCTCTGCCCGAGAACGCCGGCCACCCCATTGATTATTTCATTCATCGCGCTCAGGAAGCGAAAGGTCTCACCGCCGCCTCGCGGGCCGATCGTGCCACCCGTTACCGACGCGCCAGCTTCAGCCTGCTTGGATTGCCGCCAAAGTACGAGGAACAGAATCAATTCCTCAAAGATGATCGCTCCGAAGAAGAAGCGTGGGGCGCTGTGGTCGACACCCTGCTCGACTCGCCTCACTACGGGGAACGCTTTGCCCGCCACTGGATGGATGTGGCTCGCTACGCCGACACTAAGGGCTACGAAGCCGGCGGACGCGAACGCCGCTTTGTGCACAGCTACACTTACCGCGACTGGCTCATTCGGGCGTTCAATGACGACATGCCCTACGACCGGTTCCTCCTTTACCAGCTCGCCGGCGAGCAGCTTGTCGACTGGGAAAAACCGGAACGCAAACACCTCGCCGCGCTCGGCTTTCTTTCGCTGAGCAAATCCGGTGGGGCCCAGGAACTCATCCTCGACGACCGTCTCGACACCACCTTCCGCGGGACCATGGCCCTGACCGTGTCCTGCGCCCGTTGTCACGATCACAAGTTCGACCCCATTTCGACGAAGGAGTATTACAGCCTCTACGGCGTCTTCGCGAATTCGCGGACCAAGGAAGAGCCCACCATCGGCACTCCCCCAACCGGACCGGAGTGGGAAAAGTATCTCGCCGAAAAAGCCGCCAAGCAGAAAGCGGTCGACGACTACCTCGACCCCATCCTCGAGCGCCTCGCCGAAGAGAACCCTGACATTGGCAACCGCCGACTCCAACTACTCCCCAAGCTCACGATCCAGGAAAAAGCTCAACGCGACAAGCTGCAGCGCGCCCACGACACCTTCGTGATCGACTCCGAGATGGAGCCTGACAAAGCCATAATTCTCAAGGACAATCCGAGGCCCGGACAGCAGGCCGTCTTCGTGCGCGGCAACCCCGCCCGCCGAGGCGACATCGTGCCGCGCCAGTTTCTCGCCATCGCCTCACCCAAGCCGCCTCAGCCTTTCCAAAACGGCAGCGGCCGGCTTGAGATGGCGCAGGCCATCGTCAGCCCCGACAATCCCCTCACCGCCCGCAATATCGTCAACCGGGTCTGGCTCTGGCATTTCGGCGAAGGCATCGTCCGCACCATCGACGACTTCGGAATCCAGGGCGAAAAGCCGGACCACCCCGAGCTGCTCGACTGGCTCGCGCACTGGCTGGTCGAAAACGACTGGTCCATCAAAGAGCTCAACCGCCTCATCCTCACCTCCGAAACCTGGCAGCAGGCCTCGCAGAGCGAGCACTTCGAGGCCAACCAGCTCATCGATCCCGAGAACCGCCTGCTCTGGCAATCCCCGCGCCGTCGCCTCGATCTCGAACAGATGCGCGACAGCATCCTCGCCGTGTCCGGCACGCTCGATGACACGCTTTACGGCCGCGCCGTCAAGATTCTCGAACCGCCCTACTCGAATCGCCGCTCGGTTTACGCCTTCATCGACCGCCAGAACCTGAACCCGGTCTTCCGCAACTTCGACTTCTCCAATCCGCAGGAAACCACCGGCCAGCGTCCCACCACCACCATCCCGATGCAGGCGCTCTTCACTCTCAACAGCGACTTCATTCAGGACCGGGCGAGCGCCTTTGCCGAAAGCAGCGCCTCGGCCGACGACCGCCTCACCCACCTGCACCGCGCCGCCTTTGCCGCCGATCCCAGCGACACCGACCGCCAGCTCGCTGACAGTTTTGTGACCGCTTACCAGTCCGAGATCGACACCCTCGCCGGACGCCAGACCGACAGCGAATGGAGTTACGGCTACGGTCAGGTCAATGACGAGACCGGCGAGGTCACCTTCACTCCCTTTGAGCACTGGACCGGCAAACGCTGGCAAGTGCAGGCCGACTTTCCCGTCAGCGGTCAGCCCACCAGCTACCTCTACCGCGACCACAAAGGCGGGCACCCCGGTCACAACAGCGCCCACAGCAACATCGTGCGCTGGGTCGCCCCGGCCGATCTCACTCTTCGCGTGGCCGGCCCCGTCGAACGCAAATCTCCGCAAGGCAACGGCGTCCGCTTCAAGGTGGTCAGTTCCGAGGAAGGTGTCATGCTCAACAAACTTCTTCCCGCCAAGGCGGAGCGCAATCGCTCGGATATCCCGGAGGTGACTATCACCAAAGGCGAGCAACTTTACTTCATCGTTGAGCCCCACGAGAACAACTCCAACTCGGACAGCTTCTCGTGGAATGTCATCCTCACCGACCTCAGTGACCGCTACCCGAAGTGGGACCTCGAAAAATCATTCTCCGGCCCGACTCGCACCGCCGACGCGTGGAGCGCCTACGCCCACGCCCTGCTCAACACCAATCGCTTTCTTTTCATCGACTAACATACCTACACGATGAATCCTGATTTCTCCTCACGACGCGACTTCCTCCGCAACACCGGCATGGGCATGGGCGCTCTCGGGCTCAGTCCTTTTCTCTCCGGATTGAACGCCGCGGACCGGTCCCTCAATCCGCTCGCCCCCGGACAGCCGCATTTCGCGCCGAAGGCGAAACGTGTCATTCATATCTTCGCGAACGGCGGCCCCTCGCAGGTCGACTCCTTCGACTACAAGCCGGCGCTGTCGAAATACAATGGCCAGGAAGCCCCCGGCGGCAACCTCAAGACAGAGCGACGCACCGGCACACTGATGCAGTCGCCATTCAACTTCAAGCAGCACGGTCAGAGCGGTCTCTGGGCCAGTGACCTCTTTCCCAAGGTCGCCGAGATGGCCGATGACCTCTGCATCATCAATTCCATGTACGCCAACGTGCCCAATCACGAGCCCTCGCTCATGCTCATGAACACCGGCGCCGAGCGCGTCAACGTGGTCCGCCCCAGCATGGGCAGCTGGGTCACTTATGGTCTCGGTACCGAAAACGAAAACCTGCCCGGCTTTGTCTCTCTCTGTCCCGGAGGCGTTCCCATCGTCGAAACCCAGAACTGGCGCTCCGCCTTCCTGCCCGGTGCCTACCAGGGCGCTCACATTGACACCAAGAACTCGCAGATTTCCAAGCTCATTCCGGACATCAAGAACCGACGCATGCCGCGCGAACTTCAGCGCAGCCAGATCGACCTGATCCAGGAAATGAACCGGAACGATCAGGTTCACCAGCTGCACGACTCCGGCGTCGAGGCCCGCATCCATTCTCTCGAGCTCGCTTACAAGATGCAAATCGAGGCGAGCGATGCCTTCGACGTCGACCACGAACCTCAGCACATCCGCGATCTTTACGGCGACACCCTGCACGGACGCCAGATGCTGATCGCCCGCCGCCTCGTCGAGCGCGGCGTGCGCTTTGTCCAGGTCTGGCACGGCGCCGGACAACCCTGGGACAGCCACAACGAAATCGCCAAGAACCACGGCAAGCTCGGCGCCGAAGCCGACCAGCCCATCGCCGCCCTGCTCCAGGATCTCAAGCAACGCGGCCTGCTCGAAGACACCCTCGTGATCTGGGGCGGCGAATTCGGCCGCACCCCCACCGTTGAACTTCCCACCCCCGGAGCCAACGGCCCCAACACCAAACTGGGTCGCGACCACAACCACTATGGCTTCACCATGTGGCTGGCCGGCGGCGGCACCAAGGGCGGCTTCCAATACGGGAAAACCGACGAATTCGGCTACAAGGCCGTGGAAAACGAGATGCATGTCCACGACCTGCACGCCACCGTCCTGCACCTGCTCGGTTTCGATCACGAGAAACTGACCTACCGCTACGCCGGCCGCGATTTTCGCCTGACCGATGTGCACGGGAAAGTGTTTCACGACTTGATCGCCTAACGCGAGTCGCGAGCTTCCAGTGCTAATTCGATCGCCTGCTTAAGCTCTTCGGGATCCGGTCGGGTCAGGGTGACCTCGAAGCGCGTCAGGTCATCATCGGATCTCACCAGTTCCAACTCTCCCCCATGCCCCTCGACGACGGCGCGGGCCAGACTCAATCCGAGACCAAAACCATCCTTGCCCCGGGAACGCGCCTGGTCAGCCCGGTAAAACCGATCGAACACTTTGCCCTGGCTCTCCGATGAAATAGGCGGCCCTGAGTTCTCCACCGCCACCCGAATAAGATGGTCATCCTTTGTTAGAAAAATCCTAACAAAGCCATTATCGTGATTGTATTTGATGGCGTTGTTCACCAGGTTGAGGAGGGCCTGACGCAATAAAACGACGTCACCAATCACCACAACATCCTCTGCAATTTCAGATTCAATCTTGATCCCGGCACCCTCCGCCATGATCTCGGCATCTTCAGCCATCGCATTGAGTTCATCTGAAAGCGGCACCGGAACCTGCTTCTGAATCAGGTCACCCACATCCGCCTGAGCCAGCAACATGAGCGAACGAATGATGGATTTGAGGCGACTGGTTTCCCCTCGCAGAACAAGAAGGCGGTTTTCCTCCTCGGTCCCCGGCTCACAGGCACGCATGGCGGTCTCGATCTCGCCCTGCATCACCGCAAGAGGCGTCCTCAATTCGTGGGACACGTCAGCGCTGAATCGTGTGGCGTGGGAAAAGCCTTTCTCGAGCCGGTCCATCATGTCATTCAGGATCGCGGTGAGACGTTCGATCTCAGGATCGTTGTGCCGGCTTTCCGGCATCCGCTCGCTCAGGTCACGCGTCGTGATCTGGCTGGCCGTTTCGGAGATCATTCGAATGGGTCGAAAAGCACGGTCCACCACGATCCATCCGACAAGAGCGATAAAAAGAATAGCGAGCGGAATACCGATGAGTAGCCCCCTCTCGAGACGGCGCAGCTCGGCAATGGCCGGCGTCAGGTCCATCGCCGCCAAAACGTAGTAGCCGCGTTCCTGTATCACCACGACTCGCCAATCTTTACCATAAGCGGACACCTGGCTGAAATCCGAATCAAACTGGTGAATCACAGGCGGTTCCCCCCGAGGGTTGGGACGCTGTGCCGGGCCCGCGCCAATCAACTCCTCGAGGATAAGCTCAACTTCGTCTTCTGACACCGGGGCTGTCCCCGCGGGGCCACCTTTTCCGGCCTTGGGTCCACTCTTAGCTTTGCCCTTTCCCTTGCCCTTCCCGTCGGGTCCCAGCGCATTGGCAGGAGGTGAACCGCCAACAGAATCAGGGCCCTGGGGAGGTCCGGGACCTCCGGTTGATGCCCATTCCGGGCGCTGACGCGGAGACGGCGGCCTCTCCGGGAAGCCGCTTGGAAATTCCTCCTCCAAACCTTCAATCTCGTTGGAAGATTCGTAGACGACCTGGTTGTTCACATCGTCCCTGATTTTCAGCATCAGGTTCCCCTCGGCAATATCGTCGCCGTAAGTGATATCGATTCGATTTCGAAAAGTTGCCCAATCCACCCGCGGGTGCATGTCGCGGGCAATGCGGGAAGCGATTCCTTCGATACGAAGGTCCACCGTTTCTTTGACCCCCTGCGCCATGTGATACCAGGCCAATGCACTGACGCCAACAATGGCCAACCCCGGCAAAAGGGTCGAAATCAGAACCAGTCTGGTACGCAGCGATCTCATCAATTATTCAGGCTTGCCAATTCGATAGCCAACGCCCCGAACCGTCTCGATCAGCTTCTCATCAAAGTCTTTGTCGACCTTCTTGCGGAGCCGCTGGATGTAAACATCAACAAGGTTCGTGTCAGGGTCGAAGGAGTAGTTCCAGACATGCTCACAGATCTGCATGCGACTGACGACACGACCGGGCGAACGCATCATGAATTCGAGCAGGGCAAACTCGCGCATCGACAACTGAATCTCTTCACCGTCACGTTTTACGGCGCGGCTGACCAGGTCCATGGAAAGGTCGCCTACCTTAAGCAGGTTGGTCGCCTCACCGGCGGACCGGCGCACAATCGTGTGGAGACGAGCGACCAGTTCCTCGATGTAAAAGGGTTTGGTCATGTAATCGTCAGCACCCAAGTTGAGACCTTCGAGGCGTTCGTCGAGCTCACCCCGGGCGGTCAGAAGAATGACCGGAACGTTGTTCCCCTTTTTTCTCAGGTTCTTGAGAATGCTGAGCCCGTCCCGTCCCGGCAACATGATATCGAGAACGATCGCTTCGTACGGCTCCGTAGTGGCAAGGGCATAGGCCTCGTCACCATCGTGTACCAGGTCGACAACAAACCCCTGCTCCTTCAATCCCTTTTCGATGAAAGAAGCAATTCGATCCTGGTCTTCTACTACAAGCACTCTCATACGAACGACGGTTCTCAGTTAGGGTTTAATTAAATACAGCTTTGGAAAAAATGGAAGCAGGACCCCGATGAAACCGCTTCCCGGGGTCCTGCGATGTTTCAACCACCCAAGGATGAAACTGAAGAATTATTATCGACGAGTCGGACCTCCGGGTCGTGGCAGGGCGCCACGGCCGGGGCCTCGAGAGGGGGGAGGACCTCCGAGTCCCCGGACGGGCTCACCCGCTATCCAGGGGATGTCCGATATTTCGCGGGAAATTTCTGTGTTACGCTGAATGATCTTCGCCAGCGTCTGTTTCTCGATGAGGCGCTGCAGCTCAGCGCTGAGGTGATTCTGATACCAGAAGCGGTCGCCGTCTCTCAACCTGACGAACTGGTCGACCAGCACGACCTGGATGGTCTCACCCACCATACCACCGGGCACGTGACGCTCGGCCAGTCCACCGACCCAGACATCGATCTGTTCGACGTCGTCATAGACCGATTCGAGGCGTTCCAGCACCTCCCGATCACGGGTGATGTCGCTGAATGACCTGGCCGGACGAAGACCGAAATTGCGACGCACCTCGTTGTATCCCGGCAGGCCGTGGTCACGACCGCGCTGGATATTGAGGGAAGCGAGGTCAAATCCGCCGGCTCCGGGAGGGCCGAAAAGAAAGTTTCTCACATCATCAACCACCATTGTGTCCACTTCCTGGGCCGGCTGGGCGGAGAGCCCGCGGATGACCGGATCAATCCCGCCTTCGTCCGTGATGCGCTGGGGAGAAAAGAAGGCGGAAGCCAGATCGAGGTGACCCTCGTCGATTTCCTGCATGCGGCGATCAAGACGCAGAATCTGTGAAGCCAGCATGGTGTGCCCGAAACGATAGGAAGCTGTCGCGAATACGTTCGTGATACCTGGATTCAGGTTCAAGCGATAACCCCGATACTTCGGCAGTGCCTGCGCTCCGAGAAGCAGTGGAAGGAACTCATTGTAAGTAATCACCTGCATCTCCGCCCCGACAATGGCACGGGCGATCTCGTAGATCTCGTCACCGGAGAGATTGTTCCCCGATGCTGCAATCGCATCGGCCCAGTAGTTGTGCTCCCGCACGAAGAGCGTGTGAAAGGCAATCAGTCCGACCTGCTCATTGGCGCGGAAGTCTCCTGCCAGGAAGAAGCTGGAATCTTCACTTGGTGCATTGGGCAGCCCTTCAGTATTGAAGGGAAGCAAGTCACCGTCACTGACTAACAATCGACCCGTTCCATCATTAGTCCGCAACGCGGTGGCTCGCTCCACATCGGATCCGTAAACATTAGAAGCATCGATGAAGGCGGTGATCTCATTCAGTTGCTCGCGAACCCCGTTAACGGTTTCGCTAAAGGAGCGATCCATCCCGATCTCCGCTGTGCCCGTTCCCTGCGGATCAAACCAAAGGTCGCCGGCCGGGACCTCGATGTTGAAAGGTTCGATCAAATCGTTCACCGGCGTCAGGGTGATGTCGTGATCAAGAAACTGACCCCACTGCCAGACAAAGTCCGAAGCGAGACGACGGTTGTAGATTTCCCCCTCCTGGGCGCAGACCTCATTACTGATCTCACGGGCGTTGGGGCGATTCTCTCCGGAGGGAGCATCGACACCATCAGCGTAGTCAATCGTCGTCCGGCGAAGAAACGGAATGTCTGCCGCTCCCCATTCGGGATTGGCGACGTTGTTTCCGGTTCCGGTAATCGTGCGGAACTCGTCGGGAAACTCGAGGTTCCGAATGCCCATTTTCACCGCGCCGGTAGGATGGACATTGGGATCCTCTTCCTCCAGCCCTCGTCGGTGGTCTTTTCGAAAATCATGCGGCGATCCACTGGGTCTGTCCTGTGCCTCACCGAAGATGGGAAAAAGGAGGCAGATTAGAATCACGAAGAGACAGATAGTTCCGAGTGGGCGAACCACTTGATCGATGATGATATTTTCAAAAACCGGACGAGAGGAAGCCCGTCCGGTCTGGGGTGGCTGATGGGAGGTTTTTGCTTTCATCACCGTCATCCTCTCTCAGGCAGGTGACAGCACGGGGAACGCCAGGATGACAAAACTGTCATTTTTGCGGTTTTTTCGGTAAAACTCCGAAAATTTAGAGGTGATTGCCTTGGAACTGGCGTGAATCCTGATACTGGCTATCTTGCCCGCCCTTGAACCGCGACCACAGCACTTTGAGCGCTTCTACAACATCGGAATTCCAGACTTCGTCCGGCTCAGCCTTCCCGCTGGGGGCCACGGCGCTGGATGACAATACCGTTAATTTTGCCGTCGCCTCCCAATACGGCACCACTGTCACGCTCTGCCTGTTCACCGACCTGGAGAAACCCTGGAAGGAGACCCACCGCATTCCCCTGACCGCTTCCACCCGTGACGTCAATCACGTCGCCGTGACCGGAATCCCTGCCGGCAGCACCTATGGCTACCGTGTCGATGGCACCTGGGATCCTGAAGCGGGCTACTATTTCAATGCCAACAAGCTGCTGATCGATCCCTACGCGAAATGCTTCGACGGCCCCTCGCGGTACGTGCCGTCCATGAGAGGCACGACCCGCGATGGAGAACTCTCCGCGAGCGACAGCGGCATGCATGCTCCTCGCGCCGTCGTCCCCGCGGTCGACAATTACGACTGGGAAGGTGACGCCCCGCTCGGCACTCCCATGGCGGAAACTGTCATCTCCGAGATGCACGTGAAGGGCGCTTCAAAACTCAATCCCGCCGTTCCGGAAGAACTTCGCGGCACCTATGCCGGACTCGCCCACCCTGCCAGCATTCGCTATTTCCAGGAAACCGGGATCACTGCGGTGCAGCTGTTACCGGTGCACCAGCATCTCGACGACTCGTTCCTGCTTGAGAGAGGTCTCATCAATTACTGGGGATACAACACGATTGGCTTCTTTGCTCCGGAGGCCCGCTACGCCGCCGGGAGCGACCCCGTGACTGAGTTTCGGGATATGGTCAAAGCCCTGCACCTGGCCGGCATCGAAGTCATCATCGACGTGGTTTACAACCACACCGGCGAAGCCGGAACAGACGGCCCCACCTGTCTCTTCCGCGGCTACAACAACCTCTACAGCTATCACACCGAACCCCGCTCACCGGGGAACTACCGCGACTACACCGGCTGCGGCAACTCGGTGGATATTTCCCACCCCCGCACCCTGCAGACGGTGATGGACAGCTTGCGCTACTGGGTTACGGAAATGCACGTGGACGGATTCCGCTTCGACCTCGCTGTGGAAATGGGACGCTCGCCTGACTCCTTCAAGCGGCGAGCCGCTTTCTTCCAGGCCGTCAACCAGGACCCTGTGCTCTGCTGCACCAAGCTCATAGCCGAGCCCTGGGACCTCGGGCCCGGCGGTTACCAGATCGGGAATTTTCCCACCAACTGGTGCGAACTGAACGGAAAATTTCGCGACACTGTGCGGCGCTTCTGGCGGGGCGACAATGTGCTGGGAGAATTTGCCGCCCGCATCACCGGGAGCGAGAGCATCTTTGCCCACAATCATCGCGGACCGGATTCGAGCATCAACATGATCACGTCGCATGATGGTTTCACGCTGAATGATCTCGTCAGCTACAACCACAAGCACAACCTCGCCAACGGCGAGAACAACCGTGACGGCGACTCCCACAACCTGTCCTACAATCACGGCGAGGAAGGCCCCACCGACGACCCCGACATCATCGAGCTTCGACTCCGGCAGGTGCGAAATTTTCTCACCACTATGATTTGTTCGCAGGGTGTCCCCTTTCTTCTCTTCGGTGACGAACGCCTGCGCAGCCAGCATGGAAACAACAACACCTACTGTCAGGACAACGAACTGAGCTGGATTAACTGGAACGACTCCGAAGAGGCGGCTGACCTCCGTGGGTTTGTTCAACGGCTCACCGCTCTTCGTCGTGAGAACAACTCCCTACGCCGGGATACCTTTTTCACCGGAAAGGTCTGCCCCAACAACGGCCTCCCCGATATCTGCTGGATGCGTCCTGACGGAATCATCAAGAAAGGAGCTGACTGGAACACGAAGAAGGCTGGCGCCCTCGCCATGCTGATCCACAAAACGGATTCGCAGAAGTCACTGCTCTTCTTCTTCAACGCCAGGCCGGAGGCGGTGAAATTTCATTTCCCCGAGGAACCCGTCTGCAAGTGGCAGTTGCTCATCGACACCCAGAATCCGAGGCTCTCAGGCCACCACGCCAAGGACGGAGCCAACGTGACCTTGATCAATCACTCTGTGCAGATCTGGGAAGAGGTCTGAGTTACGACTTCACATCGCGGCGTTCAAACACGAGCCAGCCGATCACGAAGCCGGTCAGGCCGATTCCGAGCAACCACCCGGACTGCTCCCAGAAACGGGGCCACGGAACATCCTGGTACATGAGCAACAGCCATGCATCCATTCGCGAGGTGATGAAATACTCGCGATAGGGATCAATCGCCGGCAGTGGAATCGAGGAGAGAATCCGGTCTCCAATTAAAACTGCCACCGTGACAATGGTAGCTGCTGCCGGCTTGATACGAAAACATCCCAGCATGAATGCGATACCCGTCACCGGCAGATAGACAATCGAGTAACCGAGTAGGCCGACGAAATAACGGAACATTCCTTCGTTCCAGTTAAACAGGCTCACCCTCGGGAGGTCGGGACTCCAGACCATCATCGCCCCACCCCAACCTCGGCTGAGAATGCCCACCAGAAGAGCAGTCACACCGACAAAGAGAAACAAAGCGGTGGTGTAGATCTGACAGGATAAAAACTTGATCACCAACAGGCGAAACCTGGAGATCGGACGCACCAGGATGAGACGAAGGTTTCCATCCTCCGTTTCCTTGGCGAGGATGTCCCCGGCCACCAGGGCGACGAAGACAAGACCCAGCAACAACATCGTGAATGCCACAATGATAAAGGCCAGTGTCAGCGCGGAAAAATACTCATTAACCCCTCCAGCGACCCGCTCGATAAACTCTTCCATCCGGTCCGCTCCACGCCCGACCGAAAAGAAGTAGAAAAACAACATCTCCACCGCGAGGAACACACCGAACCCGATGTAGGTCCGCTTTCTCGCGAAGAGACGAAACAACTCCCACCCCAACTGGCTGAAGAACAATTTCATGCCTCGTCTCCTTTCCCCGCCACCTGGCTGAACTTGAGATAAAGCGCTTCGAGCGACTCCTCCTCCTCCGAAAATTTCGTTACCCGGATACCGTCTTTGATCAGCTTTTCCAGGAGTTCTGCTGCGGCAAGTTCTGACGGAAATTGAAAGAGGTCTCCTATCTTCTTCCCGCCCAGTTTCTGAACCGCCTTCACCAGGGTTTCGGACTTCTCCGATTCGATCACGAACGTGTTCCAACCGTCATCCATCCCCCTCACTTTGCCTTCATAGACCTTGATACCGCGCTGGAGAATTACGACCTCGTCACAGACCTGCTCGACCTCACCGAGCAGGTGAGAACTCAGCAGCACGGTCAGTCCGAGCTCTTCACGCAGGGCCAGGAGCTGCTCGCGAAATTCCACGATGCCTTCCGGATCCAGCCCATCGGTCGGCTCGTCGAGAATCAGCACTTCGGGACGCGGCAACAACGCCTGCGCCAGGGCGAGGCGCTGACGCATGCCGTGGCTGTATGTCCCGACACGATCTTTGATCCGTGATCCCAGCCCGACCCATTCGACCGTTTCCTCCATCATCTTGCGGTCCACCGCTCCGGAATAGGCGGTCAGGATTTTCAGGTTGTACCAGCCTGACAGGTATTCATAAAACGCCGGGGCTTCGAAAATAGCTCCTACCTTTCGAATCGCATTCTGGCGATCGGTCAGAACCGGACATCCCCCAATGATCACTTCCCCGCAGTCGGGATAGACCATTCCCAGCAAAACACCGAGGGCTGTGCTCTTACCGGCCCCGTTGTGCCCCAGCAGCCCGCATATCTTTCCCTCTCCAACCTCGAAGGAAACATCGACCAGCGCAGCCGGCCGCCCCTGATCGAAGGATTTTGAAACACCGGAAAAAGACAGCATGAGGCACCTGAAAATTCTAACTCAACAAGACTTACTGATCTCCGGTCCCGACCACGAACTGGAGTTCCTTCTGCACATGCCCGTCCGCATAGAGAATGTTCACTCCATCCCCAATGTGCTCGTGGAAGTTTTCTTTATCGGACATCAGCGGAATACCGGCAGCATCTTTAGTCAGCCCGAGGAAGTTCATGTTACTGAGCCGCTGCCCATTCATGAGACTGTTCCAGAAGTAACTCGACCCGGTCTCTTCAAAGATTCCCCGGTGATCAGCCGGACATTTGAAAGCGAACTCGTCGCGGACGTAGTCCACCAGCACGGTATCCATGGCCGGATCATCCTGGTCCCGGCTCTCGCGCGCGGCCACCATTTCGGGGAACTGGGCGCCGTTCTCGATGAAATATTCGTTCAGGCTGATCCCGAGGTTGCGCAGCTGCCCGAGACACTGGGTCGACATCGCCGACTTCTTCACCCGGTCCGACACCGGGACAATAATGGCAGCGAGGATACCGAGAATCGCGACCACCACGAGAATCTCCACCATGGTGAGCCCCCGGCTTCCGCCATTCGCCTGCCCAACCATCAACGACGACCTCCCATACGGCTCATGGTGCGCTGCATTTCCTCCATCAACGGAGCGAGATCAATCTTCGTTTCGGCACTGGCCTCGGAGTAGTAGGCTTTGAATCCGGCCTCGGCCATCTTCTCGGCCAATTCCGGATCCTGTTCCTCCAGCCGCTGCCCTCCCGGCCGTCGCCCGTCGTCGTTCTGCATCTGGCGAAGGGTGCGCTCGACGATGCGCTGACGCTCTTCGCGCTCCATCTCATTGAATGACTGCATCATCTGCTCGAAGGCGCGGCCAACCCGTTTCTGAAAGAAGTAGAGCTGTTCCTCCGGCGTCAGCTCTTCGAAGAGTTCGCGGCGCGGATCCTGCTCCATGTCCTCGGTCAGCTTGTTCAGTTCCGAAGCTTCGAGCTGATTGAGAAGTTCAGCGGCCTCTCCGATTTTTTCGAGGCGCTCGTCAGGATCCGTGATTTCAGCAAGCGAGAAATCATCGAGATATTTATTCACCTTTTCGGCGGTGGGCTTCATCGAACCCGCTACCCGAATCACCGTGAAGACCACGGCCCACAACACGACCAGGACGACCAGTCCGCGCAGTAGCATTCGATTTCGCACATTCATTCCTCGAGAGAGACGATGTCTCCACGGGGTTGGTTACGAACCGGATCGTTTTGTCAGGCGCCTTTTCAATTCGGAAGGCGAATAGACCCGAGTCGCAATGACCGCAGCAAAGTAGATCACGATGCCTACCAAGACGAGGCTACCGAGAACGCCGACCCGAATGAGGATAGTTTTGTCAGAAAGAATCCAGGGCTCACAATACTTCGAGAGCCACCAGACGAGGATTCCCATGATGGCCGAAGCCAGCAGGATTCGAGACACGCGCCCGACGAATTGCCCCGTCACTTTCAGGAAGCCCGCCTTCCTCAAACCAAACCAGAGCAAGAGAATATTGACCCAGCCGGCCACTGAAGTTGCGAGAGCACAACCGGTGGGGCCGAGCCAGAGAAATGCCGGATACGCCAGGATCATGTTCACCACCGCAGAAACGATGGTATACCGCATCGGGGTCTTCGTGTCTTCACGAGCGAAGTAAGCCGGCTGCAAGACCTTCGCGAGCACGTAGGTGGGTGTTCCCAGGGCGAAAGCAGCGAGGACCTGCCCGGCTTCTTTCGCGGCTTCAAACGTGAACTCACCATCCACAAACAACGCGTGCATGATCGGCACCGGAATCACCAGCATGGCAGCCGTGGCGGGGAGAACAAACAAGAGCGCCACTTCCATGCCCTGGGTCAGGGTTGCCTGGGCTCCTTTCTCATCACCCCCGCGCAGCTTTCTCGTCACCTCGGGAAGCAGAACCGTGCCCAGCGCAATTCCAAGCAAGCCGAGCGGCAGCTGATTAATCCGGTCGGCGTAAAAGATCAGGGCAACACCACCGACCTGGAGCGAGGCGACCGCCTGCCCCACGATCAGGTTCAACTGCTGCACACCTGCACTGACCAGTCCGGGAGCCATGAGCCCTCCCAGCTTTTTCATGTCAGCATCGATGACCGGCTTTCGGAAACGAAGTTTCACCCCCCGCCTCACGCTGGCGACGACCACGACCAACAGTTGTAAAAATCCGCTTACCAGCACCGACCAGCAAAGCACGGTCAGCGGTTCCCCCGTGTGAGGAATCACCCCGACCAGAGCCACGATAAAAACGATATTGAGCACCACATAGGCAAACGCCGGCGCCCCGAAGACCCGGCGACTGTTGAGCACTCCGCTCAATGCCGCAACGAGGCAGATAAACACGAGATAACCAATCGTGATCCTGGAAGCGTTCACCGCCGGCTCCAGTCGGCCGTCTTCGACGAACCCCGGACTCATCACACGAATCAGCGGATCCATGAAAATGAACGCCAACGCGAAGGTGATCATGAGGAGGACGAACATCACCGAGATGGTTCGCTGGGCGAGATCGTCCGCGGCTTCCTCACCCTTCTCTTCGAGACGGCCGCTGTACATCGGGACGAAGGCGGCATTGAAGGCCCCCTCCCCAAAGATGCGGCGAAACAGGTTCGGCAATCGAAACGCCGCCACCCACACATCAGCGGTAGCACCGGCACCGAGGTACTTGGCGATGAGCACGTCCCGGGCAAACCCGAGCAATCGGCTCATCAAGGTGAACCCGCTGACCGTAAAAATAGAGCGAAACATGGTGGCAGGAATCTACGCCGCTCGATCAGCCGGTTCTTTCAAAGTAATTACTTGCCACCCTTGGCTTTTCCTTTGCCTCCCCCGGCGTCCGCCGCGGGGGCTTCGCTTTCAGCAGCAGGCGCTGCGGCCTCTTCTTCAGTAGGAGCCGCTGGAGCGTCCAGCGAGGGCCAGAAAACCGCAGGCGGTGCGAGGTCATTGTTCCCGTCCTCAAACTTGCGGCCAATTTGGGTGATGGTTGGCATGGCTTTCACCGCCTCCATTCCCTTGGTGATTTTCTCAGGATCAAACACGAGCCGGGTCAGGCGCATTCCGGCAAGAGGAGAAAGATCGGTTACCGGTGTTTCTCCGATGTGAAGTCGCTGCAGAGCAGTATTCGAGAACGGAGACAGGTCGGTGACGTTGGTCTTATGCAGGGTAACACTCACCAGCGGGCTCTCCGACAGTCCGGACACGTCCTCGATCGGGGAACCGGTCAGCCAAAGCATCTGCAGGGGCATCCCCTGGAGAGGATCGAGATTCTTCACCTGTGTATTGACCAGGTTCATCTCGACGATGGGAAGTCCGCGCAACGGAGTCAGGTCACTCACGTCGGTGTCACTCAGGTAAAGCTTGCGAAGCGTGGTCGTGCCCTCGAGCGGTTCCAGGTCAGTCACACCGGTTTGCTCCAGGTAAAGTTCTACCAGCGGCATCCCTGCCAGCACATCGATATCCGGCACCGCACAACCGAGCAGGTAGAGAGCCTGCAGCTGCATTCCGGCGAAGGGGGAAAGATCGGTCACACCGCAATTATCGAGTGCGATCGCCTGGACTTGGCCACTGGGATCGATCTGGAACTGACCGTTGCCGCTGTAGCCGGGATTCGCCGAACGGATCGCCTCGTGCAGCGTCACCTCGCTCCAGATGCGGGGGCCTGCGACAACAGGAGCGGGCTTAGGCGCCGGCTTCGGCTCAGGCTTGGCCGCGGCCTGCTTGGGTTCTTCGGCGGGAGTTTCCTCTGCCGGAGATTCCTCTGCCGGAGATTCCTCTGCAGCCTCGGGCGCCGCAGCAGCATCCGAAGATTCGGAAGCAGGTGGCTCGCCACAGGCAGTGAGAAAAACAGCAGCAAACGCAAAGAGGCTGAAAAAGCGGAAATCCATGCCCGATCCTCAACGCAACCCGCCCGGCAATCAAGCGCCGTATTCCACTCGGCAAAGTGGGGCGAAGAGGCTCCGATGAGAGAAAAGAAAAAGGCGGCCCGACTGATGCTTCCACAAGAAACCCCCGAAACTTGCAGAAGAAGAGGTCAGTCGGACCGCCTTAGGATTGTCGTCTCCCCAGACGACGCGGCGACCTTAATTCTGATCCGCAGATCCGCAACCGGAAATATGCACTTTTTTCATTTTTGAGATTCCACCCCGCCACTGCCCCGAACCCAACAGGGTTTGGTCACTCACCTAACCCTGTTGAACCCGCTGGTAAGGTCGGGCCTCCGGACCGACCGCATTAAAATGTGCGTTCCGTTACCCGCGGTCGAGCAGGAGCTCGCCCCTCCATTCTCGACCCAGTCTTTGACTTTTCATCCGCACCCCTTTTACTGCGCTGCCCCAACATTTTATGAGCTCTGAATCTTCCTCTTCCCCTCTCGGCGTTGTTTTCGATCTGGACGGCGTTTTGATTGATTCTCACGACCAGCACGAAGGCGCCTGGTTTGCTCTCGCGGAGGAAATCGGCAAGCCGATGACGAAGGAACTCTTCAAGCGCTCTTTCGGGATGCGAAACGAAATGTGCATCCCCGATGTCTTTAAATGGACTAACGACGCCGACGAAATTGCCCGGCTCGGCGACCGCAAGGAGGAGTTTTACCGGGAGCTTCTCGCCTCAGGCGGCCTCGAACCCCTGCCTGGCGTTCTCGATCTTGTCGAAAGCCTCAAGCAGGCCGGCATTCCCATTTCCCTTGGTTCTTCCACGTCACGTAAGAACATTGAGGTCTGCTTCAAGAGCACGGGCCTCGACGCCTACTTCGGCCCCTACTACACCGGTGCCGAAGACGTCACTCGCGGCAAGCCCAACCCCGATGTCTTTCTCAAGGCCGCCGAAAAGATCGAACGCGAACCGGCCAACTGCCTCGTCATTGAAGACGCGCACGTCGGGATCGAAGCCGCGTCGGCTGCCGGCATGAAAGCCATTGCCGTCACCACGACCCATCCCGCCGAGACATTCTCTGAAGCCGGGATGGATCTGATCGTGGACTCACTGACCGAGGTGAATGCGAAGGTGGTTCAGAAAATCATTGTAGGGTGATCGAGAGTTTCCGCCTCCACCCCGAAGTCTTCACGACTCCATCAAGTCACTCACCTTCTGCAAACGCGAGTCGGTGATCTTGTGATTGCACAGGGCATAGAGCTCCTCGGCATCGACACGATGTCGACGTGCCACCTTCAGCGTCACCATTCCTCCCCTGGCGCTGGGAATCTTCGACAGCAATTTAAAGTCGGTAACCCGCAACTCCATCCGTGCCCCGAACCACCCCTTCTTGAACGTGGCTTTCTCAATACTCTCCAGGGGAATACGAATACTCTTCACCGGAGACTTGATCACCTCGAGCACAGTGTCGGTGCTCTGGATCTGAAGCACGAGGGCGTCGTTGTGCAATTCCAGCATACCCTCAGACCTGGCAAGGCCTTGCATGGTTTCACCCAGGTTGACGGGAACCGTAATCATATCGTTCGCGGTTGACTGTAAGAGCCCCGAAGATCACTGAAAAGAACTTTCCGATTGGAAAGGCCTCTTCAATAGGCTCCCGCCGAATAGGTCAGCTCATAGCTGTGGGAATAGATCTCGAAGACCACGCCAAACGGGTCTTCGACGTAGACCATGCGATAGGGTTTTTCGCCGGGATAATATTCCCGGATCGGCATGCGCTGTTTGCCTCCGGCAGCAACGATCTTGTCGACGAGAGCTTCCACTTCCGGATCCTGGACGCAGAAGTGAAACGTTCCGGTTTTCCAGTATTCGAACTGCTCGGGCTTCTCGTTGTTTTTGAATTCAAAGAGTTCGATCCCGATCTTGTCGCCGGTCGACATATGCGCAATCCGAAATGATCCCCAGCCCTCGCCAAACACATCGATACACATCACACCGATGGCGGTCTCATTCTCTTCCACCACGTCGGTGGGTTTCATGATCGTGTACCAACCCATCACGTCCTCGTAGAACGCGACGGCAGCATCCAGGTCAGGAACGGAGAGTCCAATATGGGAAAACGTCTTGGGGTAATTGCTCATCCCAAGACGTTACGCTGTTTGCACCGAAGACGGCTCTTCCGAAATCGCCTACTCTCCGTGTACTGCCAGCCAGACGCAGTCTTCATCTTCGGAAGTGCTCTCGACTCGGTGACGGGTATGGGCAGGAATTTCGATCCAGTCTCCCGGATGCATTTCCACTACCTTCTTGTCCATCTCAGCAAACCGAAGCACTGCGCAACCTGCCAATAACACCACCCACTCGACTGCATCCTGATCATACCAGAAGTCATCCGGCGAAGAATGCCCGCGCGAAATGATACGCTCGATATGATACCCCTTCCCTGCCGACAACATCTCCAACTGCTCTTCAGGCAGGTGATCGGGGATATCGCTGAACAAGTTGCCGGACTTCATGGGTTTGCCTCAGGAATCAATTCTACCACACACCTCAATGGCATAGCGACGACAGATCTCGAAGTAGTCGAGCATGCTCTCTATCTCGATCCACTCATCCCTACCATGCAGGTTGCCAACCCGTGGACGAGAGAGAAGAACGGGAATTCCCTGCGCGCAAAAGAAGCGTCCGTCACTTCCTCCAGAGGCGCGCACTTCTCTTGCCTCAGTTCCGGTGACTTCACCTGTTATCCTCAAGAACCTTGGATCCGGTGCCAGGTGGGTTGGTTCCGCGCAGACGATGGGCTCGGCAACAATTCCTTCGCCCAGCAAATCACGAATGCGCTTCAGCATGGACTCAGAAGTTTCAGGCGGAACGAAGCGAATATCGAGCACCGCCCCGGCTTCACCGGGAATTCGGTTAGGGCTGTCGTTCGGCGTCGACAGGATCGTCAGGGCACAGGTGGGAAACCAATGGGTAGCGGTATCGGCGGGATCCACGTTCTCCGGCCACTGTTCCGCAAACCACGAGCGCACCCGCTCGATGCCCGCAGTAAGTCGCTCCAGGGCATTCTGCCCCAACCACGGACGAGCCGCATGAGCCGGATTGCCTGTTGTCTCAACTCGCAGGTGAATGATCCCCTTCTCCTCCACCGTGATATCCGTGACGGATCCTCCATCTGGGATCACCGCCACCCCGCAACGCACGCCTGCCTCTTCGACGAGAAACTGGACTCCATGTTCTCCTCCCCGCTCTTCATCCGAAGAAATCGCGAGGCCAATGGAAAGTCCCGGATGCTCACGGCCAAGGTAACGCATCAGCTCTATCATAATAGCGAGCTGCCCTTTCATATCACCGGCACCGGGACCGTAGATGCAGCCATCCCGAATTTCGGAACGATAACTGCCCGGGCCAATGTGCTTCACCACATCGAGATGACCGCACAGAAGGATTTCGGGAGCTTCAACCCCTTCCGGAAAGGCCAGTAGCGATTCGTATCCACCGTTCTCCAGCATCCGGAGCGACAGTCCCGGGACTTCGTCAAGATGGTGTCGAACCAGTTCAAAACAACGACGCCGCTCCCCCGGCAGATCATCGGTGCTCTCAATGAGCACCAGGTCCCGGGTCAGTTGAATGATGCGTTCTCGCAATCGATCTCGGTCAATGGACATAGAATCAGGTCAGTCTCGATCAAATCGGCAGGGCAGGTCCAGCTCGGCCATTCGAAGCAGCCGCTTGTTGCCGAGCGAAGACGGCGCCAGGCAAAGGAACTGGCCTTTGTTGATCAAGCCGTTTGAGTCGAAATTAAAGTTCACAGGAAATACGCCGTATTCGCTCTGGTTGGGCACGAACAAATCTTCGGAATCGCTCAAGAGGTCGAGGATCTCTTTTCCACTCACCGACTCATCAAAGCGCAGATTGCGGAGCAGCCAGCAGCCATCCGGCATGAAATGGCGCGCGAGAACGGACGGGTAAGTCGCACCGGTAACCCGGGCGTTAATCTCACAAACGTAGACCGTGCTACGCCCACCCTCGTGTTCAGCCACGAGAAAATCGACGCTGGCCGTTCCGCGATAGCCCTGCTGATGCAGCCACTGCGCCGCCATCCCCGCCTGCCGCAGAAGCTCGTCCCGACATCCCGGCAAGTCCCCCAGGTAGGGCGGCGGAGATTCATTACCCTCATGGACACTGTCGCCACTCAGGATCTGCTCCGTGAGGTCGTATAGACTGACTGACACATCATCAAGGAAAAGCTGAACGCTGGGACTTCTGATTCCGGTAATTCCGTCACTCCCCGGAGCCAGCCAACCCTGGATGAGGCAGGGCCCTTCCGTAAAGAAGTGATCCGGCACTTCAAACCCGGCATCCTGACAGTCATCCAGCGACTCCATCTTGATGAGCCCGATTCCCGAGGCTCCCATGGGTGCTTTAATGACTCCCGATTCAAATCCCGCCATCTTGAGTGACTCGAGGCAGCCGCCGACGTCCGCGGGCTTTTCCGCAATCTCCGTCGGTGGCACCGGCAGGCCGGTCGATTCGAGAAAGCAGTGCAACAGGTACTTATTGTTGCCGTAGCGACTCCCCGCGATAGTGGAGCAAGTGCGTTTCCCGAGCGCATCAGCCAGCCCCGAAAGCGTTCCGTCCGTGACATAGCCATCCAGATGACTCACCGGCAGGTCGGCGACATCGGCGAGCAACTGGGCTACGTCTTCATTCTCCGGCACCTCACCGTGCCCGATGCGGACGTAGTCGCGATGAGGCAGGATGGCGACGTCGGGGAGTGAAAGGCCGGCGGTTTCAGCGAAGAACTCAGCGAGGTAATCGTCCGGTGCCCTCTCAAGGGCGAGCAGGTTGTTGCCGTCCCCGGCAAAAATCAGATTCAGGATGGGAAGAAGTCGCCCCCCGTAGGAGTCCACTTCTCCCACCGTATCTTCGAGCATCCGGGTTTCCTCGGCATTACCGAAGAACATCCCGAGCAGGTTGGCGATAAAAGCCACATTGCGATTCCAGTAACTCGGCTGCTGCCCAATCACAACCCTGACATCAACCGCATCAGTCAATGGAGGGGTCGAGTCGCTCATTGATCTTAAAATAGCATGTTGGCCACCTCTCTCACAAGCCCACATCGGTCAGTCTCCCGCTGTAAGCTGTTTACGCTGCGCGCGTCCTCCCATAGAGTCGCCTTTCAAAATGATGTCCACCACTGATACACCCCCGGAACGAACGGCATTCAAAGATTGGTTCGATGAACAAGCGGCAGCTCAACTAGCGGATCAGTTATCAGCTGCCTGGAGGGAGTTCGACCGGCGCAAATTCCTCCGGTTGGCGAAAACGGATCTCTCCTCACTCGAATTCCAGGCCCGGGTGAAGCAATTTGCCGCCGCACTCGCCGCCACCTTGCCTGAAGATGTTCCGGAAGCGCTCGATATTCTCACTCGCAGCCTTCCGCCGGCCCGCCATGACTGCGAAGAAATCTCCGACGGTTGGCTCCAATGGCCACTGGGCCATTTCATCGCAGAATACGCTACCGACCACTTCGATCCCGCCTTTAGGGCAATGACGGAACTGACGACGCGCTTCACCTCTGAATTTGCGGTTCGCCCCTACGTCGAGCGTTACCCGGACCGAATATTCCCCCGCCTTCTCGATCTCTGCGCTTCCCCGAATCCCCACATTCGCCGCTGGTGTTCGGAGGGAACCCGAACCCGTCTACCGTGGGGCCGCAAGCTCCACGCTCTCATTGAAGATCCCTCTCCTATTCTGCCAATCCTCGAGGCACTCAAGGATGACGACGAACTCTACGTGCGCCGCTCTGTTGCCAACAATCTGAACGACCTTGCCAAGGATCATCCGGACCTGGTCGTATCGACTGCGAAGAAATGGATGAAGGGAGCCAGTGAAGAACGCGCCTGGATTGTGAGGCATGCCCTGCGCACCCTGATCAAAGACGGTCATCCCGGTGCCCTGGAGGTGATGGGCTTTCACCCTCCAAACGGAATTGAAGCCACATTCAGTCTTTCTCCTGCCGGGATCGCGATCGGCGACTTCGTCGAAATGGAAGCCACCCTCCTGAACCGGGAGAACGTCTCTCGCAAAATCGCCGTCGACTACGCGGTTCACTATGTCCGCAAGGCCAACAAGATTTCGGCCAAGGTCTTTAAGTGGAAAACCCTCGAACTTCCGGCGGGCGAATCCACGACGCTGCAGAAAAAGCATCCCATGCGCGTGACCACCGTCCGGGCGCTCTACCCGGGAGCTCACAAAGTTGAGCTGCAGGTAAATGGCGTCCGCCTCGCCGGCGGCTCATTCGCTCTCATGTGACCGGCCCGATGCAATTTTGTGGGTTGTGATCCCATCGCATCCGTGTAGGGGTTGGGGACCAATCAACAAACCATGAGAGTAAAAGCTTTTCCTTCACTCGTCCCCGGCCCCGGCAAGGCAGAGACTATCGCCTCTGTTCCTTATGACGTGGTCAATACCGAAGAGGCCCGCGCGCTGGCCGGAGACAACCCGCACAGCTTCCTGCGCGTGGTCCGGGCCGAGATCGAATTTCCTCCCGGCACCGATCAGTACGGCGAAGAGATCTACGCCAAGTCGAAGGAGAATCTCGACAAGCTCCAGTCCGACGGCATTCTCGTCCGCGAGCCGGAGCCCTGCGTTTACCTCTATCGCCAGATCATGAACGGCCACTCCCAGATCGGGATCACCCTGGCCTGCCATATCGAGGACTACGAAAACGATATCATCCGCAAGCACGAGAAGACACGTCCGGTCAAAGAAAACGATCGCACCAAGCTCACTGATGTTCTCAGCGCGAACACCGGTCCGGTCTTCCTGACCTACAAGGACGAAGAGGCGATCGACGCCTTCGTCGAAAACTGGGTCGCCAACAACGAGCCCACCGTGGATTTCACCGACGACGTCGATGTGCAGCACACCGTCTGGCGTGTCGCCGAATCCGAAGCCGGCACCATCCTCGATGCCTTTGGTGAAGTACCTCTCTCCTATGTGGCGGACGGACACCACCGCAGCGCCAGCGCCGCCCGCGTCGGTCGCGAACGGCGCGAAGCCAATCCGGATCACAATGGCAGCGAAAACTACAACTGGTTCCTCGCCGTCCTCTTTCCCGCAACCCAGCTCAAGGTCCTTTCCTACAACCGCGTCGTGAAAGACCTCAATGGATTGTCCGCTGACAGCTTTCTCCAGAAACTCACTGAAGGATTCGTGCTCGATTCCAACGGCAAGAAAGTGCCGGAATCAACCGAGTCACTCTGCGTCTATCTCGAGGGACAGTGGCACGAGCTGAAGTGGTCTCCGGTCGACTCGGAGAGCCCCATCGATCGCCTCGACGTGGCCGTTCTCCAGGACCGTATCCTGAGTCCCATGCTCGGCATTGGTGATCCCCGCACAGACGATCGCATTGATTTCATCGGCGGAATCCGTGGCACTGAGGAACTCGAAAAGCGCGTCGACAGCGGAGACTGGGCCGTCGCTTTCTCCATGTATCCGACCACCGTTCAGCAGCTCATCGACATCGCCGATGCGGGGGAAATCATGCCTCCCAAGTCCACCTGGTTTGAGCCGAAACTGCGCTCCGGACTCTTCATCTACACCCTCGATGACTGATCCAAATTTCGGGATTCAACACCGTTAAAACCTTCAAAACGGGCCGGAAACGGCCCGTTTTTTGTGCTCAAAAGGCCCGAATTCGGGCAGAAAACAGCCGAATCAGGTGTCCGGAAAACCGCCCTCTTCGTTGTTTTCCTCCATTTTTTTCAGCACAATCGACATGTCTTCGACCGCTTCCCAGACGTGTGAAGCGACCAAAATCGGTGCCTCAGCCTGCACTGCGAGAGCGATTGAGTCGCTCGGACGGGCGTCAATTTCGACAATTTTTCGCTCTTCCAGCTCATTTTCTGCCTCAATTATGAGGCGTGCATAATAGACCGTATCGGAGAAATCATTGATCACGACACGGCTCACGCGAGCGCCCAGCGCAACGAGCACATCGCCGAACAAATCGTGAGTCTGCGGGCGTGGCTTGGGAGTGCCGTGAAGGAACATATTAATCGCCGATCCCACGGCGTGATCCACGTAGATAACGAACACTTTTTCGTCGTTCCCCAGGAACACGGCGGACCCGGCACTGGTGGCCAGCACGTTCTTAACTTCGACTTCAACAACCGACTTCTCCATCGCTTCTTAGTTCCGCACTATGGCGAGCGTTTCTGCGCTTGGCAAACAGCGACTTCACTAACTCTTGAACCCAGGTGCACTACTCGGCGATGGGTTCGCGATTCTGCTCAGCAAGAACCTCCCGATGTTCGGCGGAGACCTTGATGTATTTCTCGGCCCATCCCCGAATAGACCGTTGATCATTGATATTCAACGACTTAACGACTTTACCGGGCGTCCCAACCACAAGAGAACCGGGAGGCACTTCCATCTCCCGAGTCACCACGGCTCCTGCCGCGACAATGCTGCGAGCCCCGATCCTGGCTCCATCCATCACGATCGAGCCCATGCCAATCAGGACCTCATCCTCGACTTCGCAGGCATGCAACAGGGCCTTGTGCCCCACTGTTACGTAGTCCCCCACTCGCGTGCCCCGGTCGCTGGCAAGGTGGATCACAGTGCCGTCCTGGATGTTGCTCCCCTTGCCGATTTCGATGGCCTCGATATCAGCCCGTAAAACACATCCATACCAGACGCTGGAAAACTCCCCGAGCGTGACGTCGCCCACCACCACAGCGCCTGGAGCGACAAATGAAGTTGTGTGCATGTTAGTTTGATTTCGGAGGTGAGTGCAGACGGTTTCGGAGCTCATATGAAGGCGGAGTATAGCGACTACAAGGGCCGGACACCCTAAAAATTAAACTTGCTAAACTATTTTTTACTACTTACTAAAGAGTTGATAAGAAGCTCAAACCGTTGACCTGCGGGGGTTTCAGGCTGATCCCCCCGTGAAAAACGGCTTTACTATTCGTTTGACCCAAACTACCAAAATTACGATGAACAAGGGAGAACTCATTGATGCAGTACAATCCACCCTCGGCGACGACACTTCTAAGAAGGCCGCTGAGGCAGCAGTAAAAGCTGTGCTCGAAAACATCGCCTCTGGCGTTAAGAAAGACGGTAGCGTCCAGCTGCTCGGCTTCGGTACCTTCGAAGTCCGCACTCGCTCCGCTCGCACCGGCCGTAACCCGAAGACTGGCGAAACTATCCAGATCGCTGCTTCCAAGACGGTTGGCTTCAAGCCTTCCTCCGCTCTTAAAGGTTCCCTCTAAGACCGGAATAGGAATAACCCCCAATAGTATCACTTTAAAAACGCGGCAGGAAACTGCCGCGTTTTTTACGTACCGGGCCCAACCTATGATTCAGGCTTCGTTTCGATCGGCTCGGGAACAGCCTCACACTTCTCCTGCCATCCGGGGAAGTTCCACTGGTTGGGAAAACCGGCGCATTGATCCGGCTTTACTTCCTGGATGGTGCATTCGATCCCGTCGAGAAATTCACAGGAACCGTCTGCCTTTTCTTTCAGAGTCAGTCCCCCGCGATTGAGTCGGAGCTCCGTATGTTCGGCGACGAAATCGTAAACATTCATTTCAAGGAAGGCGGCGATCTTCTGAACCTCGCTGTCCGTCAGCGGCACCTCACCCGGCCACTGACAGCAATTGGCACATCGCTGGCAGCGGTAATACACCCCTTCCTCCATGTCGTAGACACTCACAGTCGGAATGATGTCTCAATCTGTCGGAAAGTCAGGAATTTCTTCTCCCGGCACCTCATATTTTCCTTTCCGGAGCGTCAATTTCCCATCGAATTCGGCGGGTGGAAAAAACAGGACGCCGTGTTACCTTTTCACCTCGCGGAACCGCATCCACTACCCGCGGCGCGAAAACCGTCCCACAGGCCGGTCCAGAATTGTGATTCCCCCATATGATCAGCAAACTAATCGGAGCCTTCTCCAGTGATATCGGAATCGATTTAGGCACGGCCAATACGCTCGTTTATGTTCGCGACCAGGGCATCGTCCTGCGCGAGCCCTCAGTGGTTGCTGTGAAAGCCGGAACTGACCTCGTCCTCGCCGTGGGCGACGACGCCAAGCGCATGCTCGGCCGCACCCCCGGCAACATTGTCGCTGTTCGCCCTCTTCGCGACGGAGTCATTGCTGACTACGTCGTCACCGAAGCGATGCTTCGTCATTTCATCCGCAAGGTTCACAACCGTCGCAGCTGGAACCGACCCCGCATCGTCATTGCGGTACCCGCCGGAATCACCGAGGTGGAAAAGCGTGCCGTCAACGAATCGGCCACCGCCGCCGGAGCCCGTGAAGTTCATCTCATCGAAGAACCCATGGCTGCCGCCATCGGAGTCGGACTTCCCGTCCAGGAGGCTGCCGCCAATATGATCGTCGACATCGGCGGGGGCACCACCGAGGTTGCCATCATCTCTCTCTACGGCCTCGTCTACAGCCGAAGTGTCAGGGTTGCCGGCGACGAACTCGACGAGGCCATCATCCAGTTCATGCGTCGCGCCTACAATCTCATGATCGGCGAACGCACCGCGGAAGAGATCAAGATCCGGATGGGTTCCGCCTACCCCCAGGACAATGAAGCCTCCGTGGAGGTCAAAGGCCGCGACCTCGTCGCCGGCCTTCCCAAGACGATTAAGGTCACCACGACCGAGATCCGCGAAGCCCTCACCGACCCGCTCAACATCATCATCGAGTCGATCCGCGTCACCCTCGAGCGCTGCCCGCCCGAACTGTCCGCCGACCTTGTCGACCGCGGTATCATGCTGACCGGCGGAGGAGCCCTCCTCAAGGGGCTCGACAAACTGATTTCAGAAGAGACCGGACTCCCCGTACACGTCGCCGACGATCCGCTCAGTGCCGTCGCGGAAGGAACCGGTAAACTTCTGGACGAACTCGACTTCCTCAAAAAAGTTACCCAGCCCGCCCGGGCCTGACATTCCCCCCCCGTTTTCGTGAGGGCGCTCCGCCCGAATCCCCGACATGAGCCGACTGAACATCATTCTCCTGATCGTTTTCGTCGGCCTGCTTATCTGGATTACTCTTTTCTCCCCCTCCCGCATTGCCCGGATCCAGAACGGGGCCATGGTCGCTTTCGAGCCGTTTATCGAAGCTTCCGGAGCGGTCGAAGACGGGCTCGAAGAGGTTGGCAATGAATCCCTCAGCCCGGCCGAGTTAAGGACCAAGCTTGCTAACATCCAGCGCGAGCGTGATGAGCTGAAGCTGAAAGTCATCCAGGCCGACAAACTGGTGCGGGAGAACAACGAGCTCCGCAAGGCGCTCCGCTACACCGAGCGTTCCAAGCGTTCGCTCATCCCCGCCCGCGTCATCACGCGCAAGCCGTCGACCTGGTACAACACCATCATCATCGACAAGGGCAGTTTTCACGGTGTCGTCGTCGACAGCCCGGTCATTGTCCCCGTGGGAGACCGGGCAGGACTCGTCGGCAAGGTTTCCGAAGTGATTGGCGAAGAGTCCGCCCTCATCCTGCTGCTGACCGACGAAATGTGCCAGGTCTCCGCCCAACTTGAAGGCAGCCAGATCCAGGGCATCCTCAGCGGTGCCCGGGGAGCGTTTCGCACTCTGCCCAATCTTCGCCTCCGCTACCTGCCAAAAGAATCCGACGCCGGCACCGGCCGCAAGGTGATCACCTCGGGAGACGGCGGGCTCTTCCCTCCGGATTTGCTCCTCGGTGAAATTATCAAGTTCGACATTGGCCCCATCGATGCCGAAGCGACCCTCGTGCCCAGTGTGAACTTTGACGCCCTCACTGATGTGTTCGTGGTGAAGCCCGTCGCCGGCAGCGTTGAAGAACCGGAAGAACTGCCACTCGCGGAAGGGGCCGAAGAGGCCGAAGCCCCTGAGTCGGAAGAGGAGGCAACGCCCAACCCACCCGCGGAAGAACGCGAGCCATGAGATTCTTCTGCATTATCGTCGTCCTGATTCTCGCTTCCTTCGTCGTGCAGGAGTTCATCCCCACTTTCGACTGGGCCTATTCCTCCCGCCTTCTTTTCGTTCACGCTGTCTTCTACACCGCCGCCGTAGCCGTCCCGTTTCCGGCGATGCTGGTGCTGGCCCTGATGACCGGTTTTATCTGGGACGCTCGCTACCACATTCCGGTGTATCCACCGGAAGCTGAGGTCTTTATCCAGTCGGAACTGCCCTTCGGTTTTTCCATTTTCATTTTCGGTGTCATGGGCGCCCTGATCCAGGGAGTCCGACCACTCTTCCGGCGGGGACGCTGGGAGCTTCCCATTTTGATGATTGGCCTGTGCACCGCACTGGGCCTGCTCCTCGAATACCTCGTGCTCAGTTTCCACCGTGGTGGCCTCGAACTCGCCCCGGAGCTCTGGTGGAAACTACTGATGACGGCCCTGTTTTCTGCTCTCGTTTCCCCGCTTTTACTGCTACTGTTGGGACGCGTCGCCAAACTCCTGAGGTATCAGATTCGAACGGAAGGACTGAAGCGGCGCTACTCCTACGATGGTGACGCAGTTTAGAATACGGCTTTACCTTCTCGCCCTCCTCGTGATGGCGGGCATGTGCCTGCTCGTCTACCGCCTCTACGAGATCCAGGTGGTGGAGCACGAGTACTACGCCGCCCGGGTTCCGGGCAGCAAATTCGAGTCAGTCCGCATCCCCGGCATCCGGGGCGAAATCAAGGACCGCAACGGGCTCACCCTAGTCGACAGCACGCCCAACTACGAGCTTCAGTTTGATCTCCGAACCATTGTCGATGTCTACAAGGACACTCACGATAAGATGCCCGAGCCCTACGTCTGGGAGCGCTTTGACCGCTACGGACAGAAGGAGATCAAGAAAGAGACTGACATTGTCCAAATCGTTGAGGAAACCGTCTTTCCCGGACTCCAGGATCTCGGCCTGCTCGCCGACTACAGTGCCAATTCCATGCGGGTGCACTATCGAAGCACCCAGGGCGTCGTTCCCTTCACCTATCGTCGCGACCTCAGCTTCCGTGAATTTGCCCGCTTTGCAGAAAACAATATCGGCATTCCCGGTGTGACCGTGACTCGCACCGGACGGCGCCGCTATCTCTACGATTCCCTCGCCTGCCACATTCTCGGCTACATGAATCTCGCCGATATCGACCAGGTCCCGGAGGAGAAGCGCCGCGAGTTCGACTACTACGTCGGGGACGACTACGGCGTCATGGGCGTGGAAAAAACGATGGACCACCACCTCCAGGGCAAACCCGGCGAAGTCACCATCGAAAAAAATGAGAAAGGACGCATCGTCGGCGAAGTGAGCCGCACCGATGCCCAACCGGGATCGGATGTCTACCTCACCATCGATGCCCGCATCCAGATGGTGACCGAAGAAAGCCTTCGCAAGATCGGACGTGGCGCCGCTGTGGTGATGAATCCACAGAACGGCGACATCCTCGCGATTGCTTCCGTTCCCTCTTTCAATCCGAACGTGTTCATTCCCGAAGTCAGCATCGACGACTGGAAGCGCTACACCGAAGATCCGACCAGCCCCATGTTCAGCCGGGCCGTCAATCCCTACGCCCCGGGATCAACCTGCAAGATCCCCATCGCCCTTGCCGGATGCCTCAGTGACTCATGGCGTTATCGTTTCAGTTGCGGCGGCGGTGCCCAGTACGGCAAAAAGTTCATGAAGTGCTGGCATTCCAATCACGGCCACATCGATCTCAGTTCCGCCGTCAAAGTCAGCTGCAACGGCTTCTTCTATCGCTACGCCAACCACACCGGCATCCGGAACATCCAGACCATGACCGATCTGCTCGGCATGGGCAAAACGACCGGCATCAAGATCACCGGAGAAAAACCCGGCAACATCCCCAACCCTGAATGGCTCCGCATGCAGGGCCTGCTCTGGAGTGATGCCTTTACGGCCCTTACCTCGATCGGCCAGGGCGCGACCGAAGCGACACCTCTACAGATGGCCTCCGTCACCTCGACGGTCTGCAATGGCGGCAAAGTCTACCAGCCCCGCATCATCAAGAAAGTCGTGGAACAGAACGGCGAGGTTGTCTGGGAAGAACCACCGAAGTTGAAATACGACCTCACCCGCGAAGGTCTCACCGCCGAGCAGGTGGAAACCGTGAAACGCGGCATGTGGCGCGTCGTTAACGAAGGCGGCGGAACGGCAGGCCGGTCCCGGTCCACCATCACAGTCATCAACGGAAAGACCGGCACCGCTCAGACAGCAAACCCCATCCAGCCGACCAACGCCTGGTTCATCGCCTTCGCCCCCTACGACAATCCCGAGTTTGCCGTCTGCGTCTTCGTCGAAAACGGCAATTCCGGAGGCGGCGCCGCCTCGCCCATCGCCAAATACATCATCGAGAACGCCACCATCATGGATCGGGGCCACAAAATCGAGCTCACAGCCCTTCCCGAGGCCATCGGACGGACCGATCGGGTCATGAGCGTCTCATTTGACAATACCGGCCTGACAGCCTTTGCTCAGGCTGACGCCGACTCCGAATCTGCCGTGGACGTCACGGCTTTCGTACCGGAGTCTTTACAACAGCGCAATTTTCGTCCATTTGGAGGCTTGCTGGCTCCTCCCTCGTTCAGACAGAATACTGACCGACGGGGCCAGGTAGGCAATATGAATTCAAATCCCAAACCCAAATTCCGCCCATTTCAATGGCTGCGGAAACGCAATTAGTCAGGTGTCCCAACGACCTCCAGTTCTCTGCCCCGGGACATCGGGTTTGCCCCTGCCGTCGACTTTCGACGGCCCGAAACCCTTTAACCATTCTGTAAATAGATCATGTTCAGTAAGATTCGTAAGTTTTTTGGTCCCAAGAAATTAGCCGAAGGAAATAAAATTGTCGTCAACTGTGAGAAACTCGAAACCCGTGTCGCCCTGCTGGAAAACGGCTCCCTTGAGGAGTACACCGTAGAGCGCTCAAACGACGAAAATATTGTTGGCTCCATTTTCAAGGGAATCGTCCGCAACATCGAGCCCGGCCTCAACGCCATGTTCGTTGATATCGGCCTCGAGAAGAATGCCTTCCTCCACTTCTGGGATGCCATCCCAGAGGCACTCGACTCCGGCCTCGAAGAGATCCAGCGGGGCGGCGGCAAGAACCGCAACAAGAACCAGAAAGGCGGCGGCAACCAGGGCGGCGGCGGAAAAGGCAAAGGCGGAAAGGGCAAGGGGCGCAACAAGAAGAACCGCATCCAGTCCAAGGACATCCCCAACCTCTACCCCGTCGGTTCTGAAGTTCTTGTCCAGGTGACCAAGGGCCCCATCGGCACCAAGGGTCCCCGTATCACCACCAACATTTCACTCCCGGGCCGCTACATGGTCCTGATGCCGCGCAACGACCAACTCGGCATCTCCCGCAAGATTGACGATCCCAAAGAGCGCGCCCGCCTCCGCAAGATCATGGGCGAGAAACTGACCATCCCGGAAAAGATGGGCGTGATTCTCCGCACCGTCTCCGCCGGCCAGAAAGTTCGCTACTTTGTCCGCGACCTCGCCATCCTGCTCGACCAGTGGGACGAAATCGAAGAGGAAGCCGCCAACAGCAAGGCTCCTGCCTGTGTTTTCCGTGAGCCTGATCTCATCGAGCGCACCGTCCGCGATTTCCTCACCGACGAAATCGACGAAGTCCTCTGCGACGACGCCGAAGCTGCCGAGAGGATGAAGGACCTCATCGGCATCATTTCCCGTCGCTCCAAGAAGCGCATCCAGCACTTCCAGACCCCGGTTCCGATCTTTGAAAAACTCGGGATCCAGCGCCAGATCGACGACGCTTTCTTCCGCCAGGTCTGGCTGCCGAGCGGCGGTTATCTCGTCATCGACGAGACCGAAGCCCTCATCGCCATCGACGTGAACACCGGTCGCGCCAAGAACCAGGACAAAATGATCCTGCAGACCAACCTCGAAGCGGCCGAAGCCGTTGCCCGTCAGCTGCGTCTCCGCAACATCGGCGGTCTTGTCGTGATCGACTTCATCGACATGCGTGCCCGCCGCGACCAGATGGCCGTCTACAAGATGATGCGCGAGCGTCTCAGGAATGACAAAGCCAAGACCCAGGTCACCCAGATCTCTCAGCTCGGTCTCATGGAAATGACACGTCAGCGTCTCCACGAGAGTCTCAACATCACCGTCAACGAGCCCTGCCACTACTGCCAGGGTCGAGGCATGATCAAGAGCGCCGAGTCCATGAGCGTCGAACTTCAGCGCAAGCTCAACGCCATCCTCGCCAAGAACGAGAGCCAGAAGGAACTCATCGTTATTGTTCACCCCGACGTGATGGAGCGCCTCCGCACCCACGACGGTGAACTCTTTGTCGAGCTTGAGCGCCGTCACAACGCGCGCCTCACCTTCCGGAGCGACGCCACCTACTACCGCGAGCAGGTCGTGGTGGCAGATGCCCGCACCCAGAAGGAGATCCGGGAGTAGTTCCGGATTTCCTTGCTACCCGTAACCAGGCGAGAAATAATTGACTAAGAGCCTTGCGCTCTTCGTCAGTCTCGTATCGGGCCGCCCGGCCCGCTCATCTCTACTCCCTGGTTGTCATGAACATTCGAGCTTTTACCGCGTTGCTCATCGCTTCGTTCCTCTTTCTACCTGCCCTGCAGGCCCAGTTGCGACGCCCCGGCATCGTCACCATTGAAAAGGAAGACCGAACCACCAGTCGACTCGTCAAAGAGGAGGGCGCCATCTACCTCGAAGGCATGGTCGTGAACGATGTCGTCGTTCGCGTTTCTACATCTGCCCCCGCCTACTCGACGCTTTCCGCGGATCGCTGGCTCGGCAACGTGACCCCCAACCAGAATGCGGTCCTCCTGGCCGTCAGCGAAAAGGCTTACCGCATCCGGGCCAAGGCCAAGCAGGGACAGATTGCCGGATGGGTCAGCAAGGGAGCCGTCGAAGGCCTGCCCGAAGACTTCGAAGCCAACCTCCAGGCTTTTTATGACCGCTACGTCGTAGTCCGGGAATTGATCGACAATCACCAGGTCGCCCTCGGCATGACCCTGGATGAAGTTGTCGCCTCCATCGGCCCACCTGACAAACGCGCCTCCAAGGTCACCCAAGAGGGAAGAACCGACACCCTCGAATTCATCGCCTACGAGCGTGTCCCCCGAACCGGCGTCAGCTACGACTCCTTCGGGGTTCCATTCAATACCACCACCTACGTCGAGGTCGAATCCGGTCGCGTCACCATCGAACTCGAAAACGATACCGTGACCACGATTGAGGAATCAGAAGGCGTCGACCTCGCCCAGAACGGTGGAGCATTCGTCGTCGTGCCCCCGCCGGTGTTCCTGTTCTGAGGCGAGAGACCAAGGCTTCTGGCACTTTAGACACGGAGGGTCGAGTTCCACCTCGACCGCAGGGCGCATCCAAATCTCCCAACGCTGCGCTTCTCCGTTCCCTCCTTCCGGCCTCAGCCATTCCCCTTCTGCCTATCTTCCCCAAAAAACAGCAGAAAAAACGCATTTCAGCGCGTAACGGTTTTTGACATTTTGCCCCAACCGTTTCTCATTGGGGCAGGACAGAATTTCTCTTTTCCATACCCAACCAGAACCAATCACAAGACACACTAAGACTATGGCACACGAACTACCCGAACTCCCCTACGCCCAGGACGCTCTCGAGCCTCACATCGATGCGGCAACCATGGGCATTCACCACGGTAAGCACCACGCTACCTACATCGCGAATCTCAACAACGCGCTGGAAGGCAATGCCGATCTTGAAGCCAAGTCTATCGAAGACCTTATCTCTGATCTCGGCTCTGTTCCCGAAGGCATCCGCGGTGCAGTTCGCAACAACGGTGGCGGCCACGCCAACCACTCCCTTTTCTGGACCAGCATGAGCCCCAACGGCGGCGGCGCCCCTTCCGGCGACCTCGCTGCTGCGATTGACGCGGCTTTCGGTTCTCTCGACGAATTCAAGGCGGCTTTCAAAGCCGCTGCTCTGACCCGATTCGGTTCCGGTTGGGCCTGGCTGGTTAAGAAAGAAGACGGCTCTGTCGCTGTGACCAGCACACCGAACCAGGACAACCCCATCATGGGCGAAGCCGCTGGTTGCTGCGGTTGCACACCGCTTCTTGGACTCGATGTCTGGGAGCACGCCTACTACCTCAACTACCAGAACCGTCGCCCCGATTACGTCGACGCTTTCTGGAATGTCGTTGACTGGGACGCAGTCGCCGCGCGCTTCGCCGGCTGATCCTTCCCCGAAAACTCAATTTGAGGGGCGGATCCAACCGGATTCGCCCCTTTTTTCGCGCCAAATTAACGGAATTTCTCCGGAGATTCATCGTGGCTCACTGACTGTCAGCTACTACGGAACTTTAACAATTCCGAAACGATTTTCGGGTGGTTTGGCAACGATTTCGCTAGTCTTGTAGAAGTGGCGAAAAAAATTGGCGAAATTGTCAAAATAGTCTTGAACGACCACTACATATTGTGCACTCTGATCTCCGCGCACCCAGATATGGTGTTTCTGACGTAACTGAGGTGCACTATGTAAATTGTCTTTTTTCCAAATAACCGCCTGTTTTTGACACTTGTCACTGAAACTCTGGAAATTAGACATTTTATCTGCCTTAGAGAGATTTTTCTCTCCAAATACCGTTAACCATCCTTCATTCTCAAACCTCATACCCGTACCGACACAATATGGATAAAAGCTTCAAAATTGGAGACCGCACCTTCGTCCTCGACCAAGCCAAAGCCGAAGAGGCGTTTGCGGCAAAAAAAATTATCAACGGTCGTCAGACCGAAGCTTTCAACCTTCTCCCCCTCAAATATTCCTGGGCCTACGACCTCTATGGCAAGATGAAGGCCAACCACTGGGAGCCTGAGGACATCCAGATGCAGAAGGACATCGAGCAGTGGCAGGGCAGTGACCTGTCTGACTCCGAACGCTGGATCATCCGCATGGGCATCGGCTACTTCTCCGCTGCCGAAGGCATCGTTGGTGACAACGTTCTCCACGTGATCCGCGAGAAAGTCACCGCTCCTGAGCTCAAGCTCGTTCTCGGCCGTCACGCTCACGAAGAGAACATCCACGCAGACAGCCTTCTTTACATGATCTCCTCTCTCGGCATCAACCCGCACGAGTGTGAGGCCATGTTCGAGCAGATCCCCACGATCAAGAAGAAGAACGAGTTCGTCTCCAACATTTCCCACTCGGTTCGCCGCGACATGGATCTGACCGATCCCGAAAACAAGAAGCTCTTCGCCAAGAACGTCTTTCTTTTCGGACAGTGCATGGAGGGCACCCAGTTCTACGGTCTCTTCGGAATGATCCTGAGCCTTTACCGCCAGAACAAGTTCCCCGGTATCGGCCAGATGTTCCGCTATACCCTGCGTGACGAGTCCAACCACATCGAACTGCTTCGTAACCTCTTCATGGATCTCATCAGCGAGAACATGGAAATCTGGACCGACGAGTTCAAAACCGATCTCGTCGAGACCATGAAGCAGGCCATCGTCCTGGAGAAAGAATTCATCAACGACTGCCTCCCTGTCAGCCAGGTTGGCCTCAATGCTGAGGAGTTCTGCCAGTACATCGATTTCATCGCTGACCGCCGCCTCGAGGGTGTGGGTCTCAACCCCATCAACCCCGGCATTTCCAACCCGTTCCCGTGGCTCGCCGAGACCATGGACATCAAGAAGGAAGCCAACTTCTTCGAGCAGCGCGTTACCGAATACCAGAAGGCATCCGCTCTTTCTGCCGTCGACGACGACGAACTCTAATCCCTTTCGACCAACAGGGTTAGGTGAATCACTTGACCCTGTTGTGTCCACGAACCGACACTAACCGACACAGAACCCCCATTCCCCGAACCTAACACCCAACCGCACATCCCCATCCGCACAATGATTACCCGCAACTTTATCGAACAAGATATCGAACTCCAACGCGCTGCCGAGACGCCCGAAGATATGAAGCCCCGATTCAACTGGGGTGAGATGGCCAAGGCACCGGCGCTTCCTGCTTCACGAATCCATGTCCAGGCGGGCAACGAGCAGTCGGAACTGAGCGTTGAACAGATTGCGGAAACTGTGGGTAAAGCGGTGACTGACCTCGCCCTCTCCCGAAAGCAGGACGACATTTTCAACGAGTCCAACCAGCAGCTCGTCGCCAACATCGTGGCATCTGTCTCTGAAATGCTTCACACCAAGGTGAGCAGCGAAGACACCGACGCCCCGGTGCTTCTCTCCGGTGAAGAACTCACCTCTATTATTGAGCAGGCCCTCGTTCGCCAGAACGCGCACGACGTCGCCAAGAGCCTTCTCATCCGTCGTAAGAAAACCGAGCCTGAGTTTTCTCTCGAAGGCGGCAGTGAAAAGCCGGTTTGCAAAGTGATCCGCCGCAACGGGGAAGTGGTGGCCTGGTTGCCCAACAAAGTCGAGGTCGCCGTGCGGAGCGCCTTCCTCTCGCTGGGCATGGACTCTTCACCGGCCAAGGAAGTCTCCAAGGCTCTGACCGACCGCCTCGCCCGCAGCGGGCAGGAATTCATTCGCATCGAGGAGCTCCAGGATCGCGTCCAGGAAGAGCTGATGCGCCAGGGTCACTTCAAAGTGGCTGAGGCATACATTCTTTATCGCGCCCACCGTGCCGCTGAGCGTAGCCAGGAAGAGGAAGAACAGACTCTCGAACTGGAATCCACCCAGGAATCCATGATCGTGGTGAACCGGGCCGACGGTTCCAGCGACCTTTGGGACGGCCTCGACCTGCGCAAGCGCATCGACTTCGCCATGACCGGCCTCGACCTCTGCCTCACTGCTGAGGAGATCGAGCAGGAACTCCGCCGCGCTTTCTTCAACGAGATGAGCGAAGAGGACCTCAAGAAAACGGTCATCCTCAACGCCAAGAGCCTCATCGAAAAAGACGGTGACTTCGCCAAGTTCGCCGGCCGCATCCTTCTCACCTACATCTACGAGGAAGTCCTCGAGTGGGACATCGTTCGTGACGGCGTCCGCTCTCTCGGTGAATTCCACCGCCGGGCCTTCAAGAAGAACCTCGTTCGCGGCACCGAGATCGAGCGCATTCACCCGCGCCTGCTCGAATACAACCTCGACCGCCTCGCTGACGCGATCAATCCGACTGCCGACCTCGACTTTGACTACCTCGGCATTCAGACGCTTTACGACCGCTACCTCATCATCGACAAGACCGAGGAGAAGCACCGCCGCATTGAAGCTCCCCAGCTATTCTGGATGCGTGTTTCCATGGGCCTGATGATCGATGAGAAGGACGACGCCGAAGGCCGCATCATTGATCTCTACCGTCTCTACTCCAGCCGCCGTTTCTGCTCATCCACTCCAACGCTGTTCAACTCCGGCACTCTGCACAGCCAGTTGTCCTCCTGTTACCTCTACAAGGTCGACGACAGCATCGAGTCCATCATGCAGCGCGGTATCGCCGACAACGCCTACCTCTCCAAGTGGGCCGGCGGTCTCGGTGGCTCCTGGACCTCCGTACGCGGAACCGGCAGCTACATTAAAGGCACCAACGGCGAGAGCCAGGGCGTCATTCCTTTCCTCAAGCTGCACAATGACCAGCTTGTGGCCGTGAACCAAGGCGGTAAGCGCCGCGGTTCCGGTTGTGCTTACCTCGAGTCGTGGCACAACGATATCGATGACTTCCTCGAGTTGCGTAAGAACACCGGTGACGAGCGTCGCCGTGCTCACGACATGAACACCGCGAACTGGATTCCGGACCTGTTCATGAAGCGCATGGAAGCCCGTGGTAACTGGACCCTCTTCCGCGCCAACGAAACCGCCGACCTGCACGACCTCTACGGCAAGGCCTTCGAAGAGCGCTACGAGCAGTACGAAGCCGACGCCAAGGCCGGCAAGATGTATGGCAAGGAAATCCCGGCCATCGATCTCTGGAAGCGCATGCTCAAGATGATCTTCGAAACCGGTCACCCCTGGATCACGTTCAAGGATCCGTGCAACGTGCGCAGCCCCCAGGACCACGCCGGTGTGATCCACAGCTCCAACCTCTGCACCGAGATCACCCTCAACACGTCCCAGGATGAGACTGCGGTCTGCAACCTCGGTTCCGTGGTGCTCGACTCCCACCTCACTGACGAGGGCGAGCTCGATCTTGTGAAGCTCAAGGAGACCGTCTCCACCGCCGTTCGTGCGCTGGACAACGTCATCGACATCAACTTCTACCCGACCGAAGCAGCCGCCAACGCCAACCAGCGCCACCGTCCTGTCGGTCTCGGCGTCATGGGCCTGCAGAACGCGCTCTTCCTCCGCAACACTGCGTTTGCCAGCGAGGCAGCCGTGGAATTCAACGATGAGTTCATGGAGGCCATCGCCTACTTCGCCTACGAAGCTTCCAGCGACCTCGCCGCCGAGCGTGGCAGCTACTCCTCCTTCGAAGGTTCCAAGTGGAGCCGGGGCATCATGCCGCCCGATACCGTCGACATGCTCGAAGAGCAGCGCAGTGAGCCCATCGATGTTCCCCGTGGCGGCAAGATGGATTGGGACGCTCTTCGCGAGAAGATCCAGAAGCAGGGCATGCGCAACTCCAACGTGCTTGCGATTGCTCCGACCGCAACCATCTCCAACATCATGGGAAGCACGCCGTGCATCGAGCCGACCTTCAAGAACCTCTTCGTGAAGGGCAACCTCTCCGGCGACTTCATCGTGCTGAACCAGCATCTCGTTCGCGACCTCAAGGAGCTCAACCTCTGGGGCGACGAAATGGTGGACCGCCTCAAGTATTACGACGGCGAGCTGACCGACATCGACGAGATCCCACAGCACCTCAAGGAGAAGTACTCCACTGCGTTCTCCATCGACTACAACTGGTTCGTCGACGCTGCGGCCCGTCGTCAGAAGTGGATCGACCAGTCCCAGTCAGTGAACCTTTTCCTCGCCACCCCGGACATGAAGACCCTGTCTCACATGTATCGCTCGGCCTGGCGCAAAGGTCTCAAGACCACCTACTACCTCCGCACCCTGCAGGCTTCCAACATCGAGAAAGCCACCACCATGGTGAAGAAGGAAGTCCGTATCGGCGGCAGCGACGAGCCGAAGAAGGAATACACCGAGGCCGAAAAGCAGGCCTGCTCACTCGAAGCCCTCATGAATGGCGAAGAGTGCGAAGCATGCCAGTAAGGAAAACACTCACCACTCAAACCAAAAAAAGGGCGGCTCGCATGAGTCGCCCTTTTTTGTGCTCAATCCCCGCAGCGGCGTGGCTTCGAAGCCACGCTAATACCTACATTTGGGGTTATGCGTAACCATTTATTTGAAAGCATTACAATCTTAATACAGTATTTGTAATAGCCGTTTTTACCGATCTCTGTGAAGATCGTTATAACTACCAACCTGCTTCTTGTGATGAACCACCTCTCAATTCCTCTCATCATCGGCCTGATCTTCTGTATCACACCGGCTCAATCCCGAACGTTCACCTCCACCGACGGGCGCACCATGGAGGCCGACGTTGTCTCCGTGACGAAAGACACCGCCATCATCAAGCGCGGCAACCGGCAATTCACGATCCCTCTCACCAGCCTGTCCCAGGCGGACCAGGAATACCTCGCGGAATGGCGCAAGGAAGCGCTCAAGAACAAGATTCCGAAACTTGAGGTCGAGATCAATTCCAACAAGTCCAACCGCCAGAACCCGAAGGCTTACGAGGAGCGAATTGGCTCCTTCGAGTTTGAGATCACAATCGAAAACGACGAGATCCACTACTCCCTTGAAAAAGGGAAAGCCCACCTCATCGTACTGGGGCGCAACTGCGAGAACCCCGACACCTACTGCGTCATGCAGAAAAACGAATACGAGGTGAACCTCGAGACCGGTGGCAACCACGAGTGGCGCGGCGACAAGATGGCCTTCACTTTCGACGACCGTGACTACAGCTACGGCTACGACTACTACGGCTTCATCTTCCTGCTGAAGAATGCCGACGGCAAAATCATCTTCCAGCGGGTCACCCCGTCCAAGTTCGAATGGGGTATCGAGCCTATCCTTGCACTCAAGGCCAAGGAGGCCTTCGACAAGACCTTCAAGTCGAAGGGCAGCGCCTACATCCGGCTTTACTGATCGGGGTCGCCCTCAGGCACCCAGCTTCTCGAGGTGGCGACGCGTCAGCGTCTCCATCCCCTCGAGCCATCGCGGGTGTTCGTTTACGCAAGGCACAAGGAGCATTTCCTCACCTCCCGCCTCAACAAAGTCCTCCTTCGCGCGCATGCCGATTTCCTCAATCGTCTCCAGGCAATCAGCAACGAACGCGGGACACATCACGAGCAGCTTTTTAACTCCCTGCTTGGCCAGATCCCTCACCATGAAATCAGTGTAGGGCTTCAGCCAGGGATCACGACCGAGTCGTGACTGAAACGAAACAGAATACTGTTCTTTCGGAACACCGGCTTTCTCCACATACGCCTCGACCGTCTTGTAGCACTGGGCACGGTAGCAGGTCTTATGGGCGAGGTGGTCTCCTTCGCAACAGTTCTCGCAGGAGAGACAGTGTTCCCCTGTTGGATCCGATTTCCGGAGATGGCGTTCGGGCAGTCCATGAAAGCTGAAAAGAATATGGTCGTAGCCCTCGCTCAGGTATTCCGAAGAGGAAGCCACCATGGAGTCGACAAATTCATCATCATCGTAAAACGGCGGGACGACCTCGATCTCCACCTGGGGAGCTTTCTTCGCGAGTACCTTTTCGGCCTTCACGAGGGCACTCTCGTAGCTCGACATCGCATAGTGCGGAAAGAGCGGCAGAATCACGACCTGCTCTATTCCCTGGGCGAGCAGCCTGTCCACGGCGTCCTCGATGGAAGGGTTCTGGTAGCGCATCGCCAACTCGACAGGAATGTCGTCGAGCTGCTTCTGGAGCGCATCAGCCTGGTGCTGGCTCGTAACGATGAGCGGTGACCCCTCGGGGAGCCAGACCTCGCTGTAAGCCTCTGCCGATTCCTTGGGTCGGCTGGGAAGAATAAGGGCGTGGACCACGAACCAGCGGATCGGAAATGGCGCGTCGAGGACTCGACCGTCCATGAGGAACTCGCGGAGATACTTGCGCACATCGGCGACCGAGGTCGAGTCAGGTGAGCCTAAGTTCAGCAGCAATACGCCCTTTTTCTTCATCTTGGAAATTCGTCAGTTGGTTGGGTAAGGGTGACACTAAAGGTCTAATTGAGAAAGGTTCCAATCCTTTCAGCAATGTCGTGACCGGATACGATTGAATCGCCCAATGAGATGCCGTCGCGGCAATGCCCGGCCAGAAAAACGCCGGGATGTTCCTCTTCGCACTGGCTCATCATCTTGCGAAAACGTCCGTAGCCGACCACGTATTGCGGGATCGCCCTGGGATAAACAAAAACCTGCTCAAACACCGGGTCGCCCGTCACGCCGTAGATGGAGCGCAAATCCTGAACTGTGAGCTCGATGATCTCCTCGGGCGTTTTACGAGCCAGTTCAGGGGAGCGCATACCGCCCACGTAACTGGTCAGGGTCACGCAATCTTCCGGAGCCCGCCCGGGAAAGAGCGAGGAGGAGAAAATCGTCCCGAGAGTCTGCACCCCTTCCACTTCCGGGTTCAGCGTACCAAAGCCGGCGAGCGAGTGCTTCACGTCAGCGCGCTTGAAGCCAAGCACGACACTGGCGACGGGCGGATAGATGACCTCACTCAGCCCAGAAAGTGACTTTTCTCCGCCCGGAAAGGACAGCTCCGCGAGACGGTAGGCCGGCATTGCGAGAAGGACCGCGTCAAAGGTCTCAGCCTCGTCACCGACCTGAACCGAAACCTGTTTCTCCCCCACCCGTTCGAGGCCGGTCACCGCGGCATTGAGCCTGACACGGTCACCGAGCACTTCGCCGAGCCGGTCCGTCAGCACCTGGAGACCATCATCAAAAGACAGCTTCGGGGCCCGATCCTTGGAGACCGTCCCGGTCTTCTTGCGTTCACGTGCGCCCTGGATCTGCCCCTTGATCATGGAACCGTATTTCTGCTCCAGCGCCCAGAGCTTGGGGAATCCTTCTTTCACCGAAAGCTGGTGAGGGTCACCCGCATAAATACCTGCAACGAAGGGATTGATCGCATAGTCGAGAAACTCCTGCCCGAGACGGCGCTTCACGAAATCGGCCAGGCTCTCCTCCAGTTCCGGGGAAGAGCGCTTGATGAACGGTTCGCGCAGCAACGCCAGCTTGGCTTTCCAGGAAAAGAGTTTGCCCGTAAAGAATCCCGGAGGCGAAGAAGCCATCTCGGTTGGTTCACCGTTTCTCAGGATGTAGCGGGCGTCGGAATCCGGATTCGGATCGAAACGCCGCTTCTCGAGATCGAGATCCTTGATCAGCCCGGTGATTTTCGGAGATGTCTCCAGCAACGTGTTAGGCCCGCACTCGGCGAGAAAGCCGTCGCGTTGAATCGTCTGGATCACACCGCCGACGCGGTCGCCTCCTTCGTAGAGGGCTACATCATGTCCCTGCTCGACGAGGCGATACGCCGCGGTCAGGCCGGTGATGCCGCCGCCGATAACAGCAATGCGGCTCATATCGCTTTGGAATACTGCTCCTTCCGCCCGGCCATGAGATACTCGTCAAAACGCATCGCCACGATACGGATAAACAACTGCCCCAGCTCGGTCACCTCGATGCGATCGTCGTAGCGTTGCAGCAAACCACCTTCCTCGAGATCGTCGAGCGAGGCGATCTCAGAGGCGAAGTGTTCCTTGAAGTCGAGACCGAGCCGCTCTGACATGCCGGCATAATCGACGCCGAGATCGCACATCAGGCGCATGATGGTTTGGCGACGGATCAGGTCTTCTTCAGTCAGGACGTAGCCTTTCGAAATCGGAAGGCCTCCGCCATCAATCGCCCGGTAATAGTCCGGCAATTCCTTTTCGTTCTGCCAGTAAATGTCATCCGCCTGGGAAATCGATGACATGCCGAAAGAATAGATATCGGTTCCCCCCTTGGTGGAGTAGCCCTGGAAATTTCGCTGCAGCGTCTTGGCGCGCTGAGCTACCGCGAGTTCATCATCCGGATGAGCGAAGTGATCCATCCCGATGTCGATGAAACCTGCCGCCGTCAGTTTCTCGACCGTCAGCTTGAGCAACTCGAGCTTCACCTCGGGAGTCGGCAGGAATTCCTCCTTGAGGATCTTCTGTGCCGGCTTGATCCAGGGCACATGAGCGTAGCTGAAAACAGCGAGACGATCCGGTCCCAGTTCCAGGACCTCATCGATCGTTTTCTCAAACGTCTCCACGGTCTGGTGGGGTAAGCCGTAGATCAGGTCGATGTTGAGCGACTGAAAACCCGCCTCGCGAATCCAGCCCACCACCTTCTGCGTCATCTCCAGCGGCTGGATGCGGTGCACTGCCTTTTGCACTTCCGGGTTGTTGTCCTGCACTCCGATCGAGGCGCGGGTGAATCCGGCTTCGCTGAGAGCCGCGAGTTTGTCTTCCGTCAGGCTGCGCGGGTCGATTTCGACTGATGCTTCAATGTCAGGATCAACCTGGAACCGCGACTTCACCATCTCGCCGAGGCGCTGGATCTCCTCAGGCAGGAGAAACGTCGGGGTACCGCCACCAAGGTGCAGCTGGGTAACCTTCCGGTCCGGATGAAGAAACTCCCCCATCCGGTCGAGCTCACGCTCCACATAGTCGAGATACTGCGCGCTCTTGTCCTGCTTCGTTGTGATGACCGTGGTGCAGCCACAGTACCAACAGAGACTTTCGCAGAAAGGCAGGTGAAAGTAGAGGGACAGGTCGCGATCCGCCGTCTGGTTGTTCGCGATGATTTTCTCAATGAGCAGATCTTTCGACGTTTCTTCGGTGAAATGAGTCGCCGGCGGATACGAAGTGTATCGCGGCCCCGGAACATTAAATTTCCGGATCAAATCAACGTCGATGGTCTTCAGGCTCATCTAAAATTCTTTACCGTGGACCGCACCGCCTCGATGCAGTCGATCTTCGCCTGGGGCGTCACCCCGTGTCCGAGGTTAAAGATATGACCGGGCAGACCGCGCATACGTTCAAGAATGCGCTGAGTTTCAGCAGCAGCAGCTTCCGGAGTCGTGGTCAGGAGAGTGGGATCGAGGTTGCCCTGCACCGCCATATTGTCAGGCAAAGCACGGCGAAAGTCAGCGAGGTCACAGGTCCAGTCGGCACTGAGAACCGTTGCTCCCGTTTTCTCGAGTGCTTCGCGGTTCCCGCTCGCTCCCTTGGAGAAAATGATCACCGGGACCTGGTCCTTCAGGGCGGAAACGATCTCACCCATCCAGCGACCCGAAGCTTCGTGGAACACATTGTCAGCCAGCACCCCGCCCTGGGTATCAAAAACCTGGACGGCATCGACACCGCATTCGATCTGCATCTGGAGATACTCGATGCAGGCAGCGGTCAGTTTCTCGAGCAAGGAATTGAGCGTCTTGGGATCGGTGTAGAGAAGGTTCTTCGCCGCGACAAATTCACGGGAGCTGCCTCCCTCCATCATGTAGTTCGCCAGCGTCCACGGAGAACCGGAGAAACCGATCAAAGCGGTCTTGCCTCCGAGCCCGTCCCGAATCAGGGGCAACGCCTGGGCCACGTAGTCGAGGCGTTCGCGAATCGCACCGGTCTCGAGACGGTTCACATCAGCTTCGGACTGCACCTTGAATTCCATCTCGATGCCGCCCTTGTCGCTGAAGCCGTAGGACTGACCCATCGCTTCGCAAATCACGAGGATGTCGCTGAAAAGAATGGCTGCGTCATGATCAAACCGGCGAATCGGCTGGAGCGTCACCTCGGTCGCCAGCTCCGGCGTCTGCACGATCTCGACGAACGTGTGCTTCTCCTTCACCGCCATGTACTCCGGCAAGGAGCGACCCGCCTGACGCATCATCCACATCGGTGGGTAGTCGAGCGGCTCGCTGCGGCACGCCTTGAGGAAACGCTCGCGGTTGGAAATCGCTGTTTCACCAGCTCCTGTGGTTTCTGATTCGCCTGAAGTCATTGGGTTGGGATATCTCTATTCACCGGTTTCACGCCGAAATCCCCGTATTTATTACGAATTTCAGCCCGAAAATTGTCCGGTTGGGAGAGGCAACTACGAGTAGGAACGGGCATTTTCAACCCCGAAACACCAGCGGAAACCCGCACTCCCGGCGGTTGCGATGCCCCGCCAGACCATGTTTCTGCTGGCACAACGCGGATTTCACTCCTTCACCGCAATGGTCTGGGTGACGGTCACGAAATTCTCGGCCGGCGTGCAGGCGTCGATATCGCCCGACCAGATCCCCGCCTCGACGGCTTTGAGCTTCACCTCGACCTCGAAAGAATCTCCCGCATCGATCTCCTTATCGAAATAGAGCGAGAGAAAGCCGAAGGTTCCGCCCTTCATAATGCCGGCACATACAGCGCTGTTACGGGGCACTGCCTCCAAACTCGATCACCGCGCGGATCGGGCGATGATCGGAAGCGACTTCCTCCTCCATCACCGTGTGATCCACCTTCGCTTCGAAGAAGCCCTTTATCACAAAGAAGTCGATCTCAACCCGCGGCTCGCGCGAAGGAAAAGTCTTCGATCCGGTTCCGGCATTTTTCTCCACGATCGTCCAGCCCTCATCAGCCAGCATCTGCATCGACGGATCGGTCCGTTCCCCGTTGAAGTCCCCTGCCAGGATCACCGGATGATGGCGATCCTTGAGCGCTTCCAGCAGGGTCTTCACCTGGGCCAGGCGAAACTCCGGATCGGTCCAGTCGTGGTGGATGCTGACAAACGAAACCGGTGTTTCCATGCCCGGCACCTCGACCTGCACTTCGAGGGCGCAGCGAGGCTCCGCCCCTTCCGGTAACTGGTGACGAATCGTCTCGAGGATCGGAAACCGGGACAACACGGCGAGTCCGTACTCCCCGCCCTGGAAATCCATGAACTTGCCAAAGGCATGATGCATCCCGGTGAGCTTTCCGAGCTCGGCCGCCTGGTCCACGCTCTTGCTTCGTTTGCAAACACTGTCCACCTCCTGCAGGGCCACCAGGTCAGGTGATTCGCCCGCTATCAGCTCCCCGATGCGCCCGAGATCCAACTTCTTATCCACACCGGCACCGTGATGGATGTTGTAGGCCATGAGCCGGAGAGAGGATGACTTCTCTTCCGCGCCCACCGGAGCTCCACTCCCAACCATGAGAGTGATAACAGTGACTAAGACACAAAACGGTTTCATGAGACCCTTAAAATTTAAGCCATCCGGCGCTCCTGCTAACAGCTTCAATTTTCCGCACTTCACCTTGCTCCAACACGTGTTGCAGAATTATGCCGCTTGGGAGCATCTGAGGAGCGACCAGCAGTCAACCCTACGGGGCCAGTCCTCAATCGGACAAAAGATAACCCGGCAAATCGGCGATGGTCGAAAGGGTCAGGTAGTCGGCATTCTCGTGAGACTGAGGTTCCGCTTCTTCGTGTTGCCAGGTCGTGTGATAGGGAATGTGGACGGCTTGTGCCCCGATCCCCACCACGGGCAGGACGTCAGACTTGAGCGAATTGCCCACCATGAGAAACTCTTTGGGATCAATGTCCTGCTGCCGCAACAGCTTCGAGTAGTTCGCTTCCTTCTTCTCGTGGACAATCTCCACGTGGTGAAAATAGTGGGCAATTTCCGAGCGCTGCAGCTTCCGTTCCTGGTCGAGGAGATCCCCCTTCGTCACAACGATGAGTCGATACTCGTCCTTCAGCCTTGAGATCACATCAACCACGTCGGGAAGCAACTCAATCGGATACTCGATCATCTCCTTGCCCAGGTTGATGATCTCGGAAATCGACGTTTGCGGCAGCGTGTGGTTCGACAGATCGAGGGCACATTCGATCATCGAGAGAACGAAGCCTTTGATCCCGTAGCCATACTTCTTCAAGTTCCGGATCTCGACCTTGAACAGCTCCTGGATCGCTCGATCGTTGACTTCGTAGTCTTCGAGAATCTTCGCGAACTTGTCCTCCACTTCACGAAAGTAGGTCTCATTGACCCAGAGCGTGTCATCAGCGTCGAATCCGATGACGCTCACGTTTTCGAAATGATTCATGGGTTCAGTAGTAGAATGATAGAGTAGATCAAAACTCAGAAAAGCATTTTCGCCTCGCATCGAGGATCGAACTGAGGTGCGTCAACTTGTTCGCTAGGGATGTTTATCGATTTCGTATTCGAAACTGTCAGGCCGAGGCAGGCAACAAATCGTTAGGGAAGCTCCAGGTCATCGATTGCCTGAAAAATGGCTATGATTACGGGGAAGAGGACTATCGCAATGACCCCCAGAGCCGCGATCATGAGGCCACCGATCGACAGTAGGACTATCCATACAATGCGGAAGTCCTTGCTGGGAGTCTCTGCCTCGGGAAGCCGCTTCGGGAGGATAGGCGCTTCAGCAACTGACTCCGACAACTCGATCGCTCCTTGGCACTTGGGACACCTGATAGACGAGCCGGAGAACCTTCCGGAAGGATGAATGATATGATTACAGGAAGGGCACAAGAACGAACTGCTGTCGTCCAGCGGGTCGAATGTCGGCTTCATTTTGTGCTTCGGGAGCTGTGGCTGCCTTCCAGTTTCCTTACCGCAGTTAATGTCGTGATCTGATGATCTTTCTGAGAAAGACCATCACTTACCAGCTTAGTTCGAATTCTCTATTTGGCCGAACGTCCGAGGTGTGGCACCCGCTATCGGGAGCGCCACGTCGCAACAGGGTGAAGTGTTCAACTAAAGAGGGTCATGTCACTCACGGCGGGGTAGCGGGTTGTCCAGCCGCGGCTTGTTCGACTTAGTTGTTGTATCGTTGGTTGTGGAACGCGAACACGTCGTCGGTGGTGAGTTCGCGACCGAGATATTGATGGCGGTACCCGGGGAGCACTGCTGCCAAGTCGACCGACTCGTTCGGAATCTCGATCTCCTTCAGCATCACACCATTGCGCTCAATAAAAGCCGACCCATCAGAAAAGGTTACGATTCCTGATTTCCATCCATTTTCTTGATGCCCCAAGTAGTTCCATCGCCAGACTCCGTTGGCGTCGCGAATGTAAAAGCTGACCTGATACGGCTCGGCCAGATCCCTGAAGGTCTGCACAAGGCAGTATTCTCGCCCCTCGGGGGAGTGTCCGTATGCCAAGATTTTGCTCTGCCAGGGGCGAATGGACACGAGCCACGTTGCAATGGCACCAAAGAAGATCAGCAGGAGAACAAGGATGGTGGTTTTCGGCTGTTTCATGGAATTCATTTCTTGAGTCGAACGTCCGAGGCATCGTAGCGGGAGCAGGGTAAGGATTTGAATCAGGGAAGTCAATCAACCCGAAGCGTGATCAGGCTTGAGATCGCCGACTTGTTCGGCTGCCTCGCGGTTACTCGAAAAGAACGGCCTTGCAAACAAAATGCCCATTCGTCCGACGGGAAGATTCACACTGTGAACATGAATCCCATCCGCATGAGAAGGAGCAGAAACCCAGTGGAAAAAAGGGTCAGTAAAAACGAGCAAAGGTGAAGCACGTAAAACCGCTTCCTACTGAAAACGAGGACAAAGAAAGCCTGTATCAGCCCAATCACGGGAAAAACGAAGAATAGTGCAAACATGCTTAGCCCTGCAGCGACGCCGAAGAAGATCGACAGAACATCTGGCAGGGAAAAGCCGCTGTGGAAATCCCAGATCCCAATGCAGTAGATCACCAGGGCAAGCAGGCTGAGAATCCCAGGTGCCAACGGCCACCAGTTAATTATGATACCTTTCTCCCTTGAACCGCTTTTTCGGACCGCGGTAGGAAATGACTTCTCTCCCCATGCAATTTCGCAACGGTTGCCTTTTTCGTCGATCAATGTCAAAGGTCCTTGGCAACGCCTGCAGGCTGGGGACGGCGGTCCGTCGTCGAGCCGGTTACAGGAGGGACAGTAACGCTTCATTCTGGACCTGCCCCCTTCCACGCATTCAACGAGGCTTTCCTCTGCATCTTGTAAAAGCAACCATTCAGCCGATGCCAGTTCATCACAATATTTTTAAGCCGAACGTCATAGGTCAGGCACTGGGCGGAGCGACGTTGCCTGCAACGCCTTGTTATCTCATTATCTTTCGGGAAGGGGCGGAGGCGTGTACGCTTCCCACTTCCCGTCGGCGGTGAACTTGGAGTAGCTGGCCTCACCGCTACGCTTGGCATCCTTGTAGCCCTGGGTGGTTGGCGGCGCCTGTACTCTCTCTGCACTGACGACCTCACGCTGCACAATGGTCTCTTTGGTGATGTTCCAGCACATCAGATCGTCGGCGACCGCCAATGGACCATCGTATGTGCTGCGAACCGACTCGAGAATCCCTTGGTCGAGTTCGGGGCTTCGAATGGTGTGGTAGGCGACTGCGAGGCGTGGCTTGACCTCGGACATGATTTTTCCAAACGCGGCAGGAGGTGTGTGAATGTAGGAGGAGACGAAGGTCGCCTGTCGTAAATCCCAGCCAAGTGTTTTGGCGAGGCCTTCCGGGGTGTAGAAACACTCATGGATGGCGAAGTCGGCGCCCTTGGCGTGTTCGACAAACCACTTGTTTGGCGCCGAGTCGCCACCGAAGACGAAACTCAAGCCGTTCCATTCCAGCCGGTAGCTGACCGAGCCGTCGAGGACATGCACTGCGGGAAAAGAGGTAACCTTCACACCGTTTTTCTCATAAACGACCCCGTTCACCTGCTTGAAGTCGAACTCGTGAGCGACGAGCCTGCCACCCGCGTCGGGAAGGATGCCCGCCCGTCCCCGGACATCCCAGGCATAGGCTTTCTGAAGGCCATCGACAAACGCCGCCGTACCCAACTCAGGCTCCGACCCTGATGGACCGTAAATGTGCAATGGCGTGTAGCGCCCACTCAGCCAGCCCCCGATCCAAAGCGCTGGAACGTCGCCGACGTGGTCGCTGTGCAGGTGGCTCGCGAAGACCTTGTCGACACGATGAAACTCAGGACGCAACGCGAACAGGTTCTCTGCGGAGCCGCTTCCGCAGTCAAAGAGGAAAATGTCCCCATTGCCCAACTCGACATACCAGGCGGAGGACTTCTGGGCTCGCGTAATTGGAGTTGGCATTCCTGTTCCCAATGCGACGACGAACATCTCGTCCGGGCCGATCTTCTCGGTCCTAGGATACCAAGCATCAGGGCGTTTCGCTGGCGTTTCTTGGGCGGCAATGGGCGGGGCAAGGAATACGACAACGAGCAAGATTAGGGCTTGGATATGTGCCTTCATTGTTGGGTTCGGTTTTGTGGTTTTAGAGATAACAGTATTGTTAAGCCGCCTTGTGTCATAACATATTACTACACAAGGCGGGATAATTAGGAGAAACGTCTCCCAAATCCTGTTCCAAAGGAAGCCCTAAATTCCCCTCAGGGCGCGAGCTCGCTGACGGGGTGTTCGCCTTTTTGAAAGATCTCGGACGGCTTCACGACGATGAGCGGATCCGGCTCACCCACGATCTCTTCATCCTTGTCCGGATAGTCGAGCTTCGAGAGAAAGGCGCGCAGGCATTCGAGGCGGGCGCGCTTTTTGTCGTCAGACTTGATGATGGTCCAGGGAGCGTCCGCGGTGTCGGTGTAGAAAAACATCGCCTCCTTGGCCTTGGTGTAGTCCTCCCACATGTGGAGGGACTTCAAATCGACCGGGCTCAGCTTCCACTGCTTCAGGGGATCGGTCCGCCGGCTGTAAAAGCGGCGCAACTGCTCGATCCGGCTGACCGAGAACCAGAACTTGAACAGGGTGATGCCACTGTTCACCAGCATGCGCTCGATCAACGGCGTCTGGCGAAGGAACTCCAGGTAGTCGAGGGAATCGCAGAAATGCATGACCCGCTCCACCCCGGCGCGGTTGTACCAGGAACGGTCAAAGAAGGCCATCTCCCCCTTCGTCGGCAGGTGATTGATGTAGCGCTGGAAATACCACTGTCCTTTCTCACGGTCTGTCGGCTTCTCCAGGGCCACGACGTGAGCCGCCCGCGGGTTGAGGTGCTCCATGAAGCGCTTGATGGTTCCCCCCTTCCCTGCGGCGTCGCGGCCTTCAAATAGCCCGACAATGCGCTGACCGGACAATCTCACCCAGTTCTGCACCTTCAACAGCTCCGCCTGGAGCCGCAGCTTTTCCTGCTCGTATTCCTTGGCGGAGATCTTCTTCGCGTAGGGATAATCGCCGTTTTCATGGGCAATCTCGAGCGAAACCGCGTGAGTCAGGCCTCCCCGGTCCCGATGCGACTCGAGGAGCGCTTCGAGATCAGCAAATGCCTTCTCCTCTTCGCTGACATGCGGAACCTCAACAACTTGTGATTCCTCCCGGGGCTCCTCTTGCGAAAATTCGGCAGGTACGGCGGCTTCTCTGTTCGATGTCGCTGGCATCCCCCAATCTACCCACAGGCGGGAAGCCCCAAAAGTCCGCTACTTCCCATAAACTCCGCATATTTTGGCCTTTTCCGGCCTCATCAGCCGCCAGTAAACAGCCCCGATTACCGGTTGACCTTAGGGGTGTTCGCGACTACTTGTGCCACCCCAAAAATTGAAACGGGCGATTTTGTCCCAAAACACAGCCAGAATCATGGGCAATCACATCAGAAAAACCAACAACCAGTGCCAGACCCGTCCTCGTAAGAGCGGTGCCAAGAAGAACCGCCGCCGCCTCGAGCAGCGCCGCCGTCTTGTGGCCCTCGGCATGAACGAAGAAGAAGTCGCACGCCTGACTTCCCGCGAGATCCTCGATCTCCTCAAGCGCCCTGCCAAGATCGGCAAGGAAAGCTAATCTGATCACCAGATCCTTTTGAAAAACGCCGCTCGGGACCTCCCGGCGGCGTTTTTTTGTGGGCGGGAGTGGAAAGCTGTTTAGCGGCTAGCCGTTTGGCTTTTTAGCCATTATTCCATTGCGAGCAGAAGGCTCGCCGCAACCCCAAGCTAAACCGCTAAATAGCTACCTGCTAAACGGCTAGCGAATCTCCCCTACGCAATCACATCCTTCACCACGTGCCCGTGCACATCCGTCAGGCGCACATCGAGTCCCTGGTAACGGAAATTGAGCCTCTCGTGATCAATACCGAGCAGGTGCAGGATGGTCGCGTTGAAGTCGTGCATGTGAACCGGGTTCTCGGCTGCGGCATAGCCCAGCTCGTCGGTCTGACCGTATTCGAAACCACCCTTGGTACCGCCACCCGCCATCCAGACGGTGAAAGCTTCCTTGTGGTGGTCGCGGCCAATCTTGACGTTGTCGCCGGCCCCATTGCTTCCCTGGGCCATCGGGGTCCTCCCGAATTCCGCTGACCAGACCACAAGGGTCTCGTCGAGCAGATCACGCTGCTTCAAATCCTTGATCAAGGCCGCGATGGGCTGATCCACCTGCTTCGCCTTGGTCGGCAGTCGGCTCACGATGCTGCTGTGGTGATCCCAGCCCTGGTCGAAGAGCTGTACGAATCTCACCCCGCGCTCAGCGAGACGTCGGGCGAGGAGGCAGTTGTTGGCGAAACTGGTCTTGCCTGGTTCCGTGCCATACATCTCGTGCACATCCTTGGACTCGCTCGTGATATCCATCAGCTCCGGCACCGCGGTCTGCATGCGGTAGGCCATCTCATACTGACTGATCCGGGTCTGGATCTCCGGATCGCCAACATCGGCAAGGCGCAGGCCATTGAGGTGTTTGACCGAATCGACCACCTTGCGTCGATCTGACGGGCTGACGCCTTTTGGATTGGAGAGGAACAACACCGGGTCACCCTGGCTGCGAAATTCAATGCCCTGGTTGATCGTGGGCAGAAAGCCGCTCCCCCACGCACTGTTGCCGGCACCGAGCACCTGGCCGGTGATCAGGACCACAAAGCCGGGGAGGTCCTTGTTCTCACTGCCAAGACCGTAATTGACCCACGAGCCGATGCTGGGTCGACCGAACTGACTGAAGCCGGTCAACGACTTCAACTGGGCCGGGGCGTGGTTGAACTGATCCGTCTCGAGGGTGCGAATGAAACAGAGGTCATCGGCCACTTCCTGCAGATTCGGCATCAGGTTGGAAATCGGGATCCCCGACTGACCGCACCGCTTGAATCCCCACCCCTCTTTCTGCGGGGTTCCGAGCAAGGTCGGCTGCTCGCGAATGAAGGCGAGTTGCTTGCCGACAAAGAACTCATCGGGGCAAAGCTCCCCGTGATGTTTCTGCAGCATCGGCTTGTGATCAAACAGATCGAGATGGGACGGCGCCCCGACGAGGTGAATGTATATGACCCGCTTCGCTTTCGGCGCGAAATGAAGGCCTCCATTCTCAACCGCGGCTCCAAGATCCTCGGCCAGGAGCGAACCGAGCGCGGCTCCGCCCATTCCCATCCCCGCCTGCTGGAAGAGCTGGCGGCGAGTCATGTTCTGCATGTGATTGAACCAGGGATTCATGCGCTTATCCTTTCGTGATGGTTTCGTCGAGGTTGAGCAGAATGCTGGCCACGTAGAACCACGCGGCGAGTTCCGTTTTATCGAGAGATTCGTTGGGCTGATAATCGATCCCTTCACTGTCGAGCAGGCTCTCGACCTCTTCCGGCGAGAGCGAGTCGGTGCGTTCTTTGATCACGCCCTTCAAGTAGTTCAGTTCCGTTTTTTCCGCCGGTCGCGACAGCACCAGTTCGAACGCGTGCTGGATGCGCTCTTCCTCGGAAGCCTCCGGCTTCTCAGACAACAGGCGGTTCGCCAGAGCGAGGGAAAGCTCCACGTAGACGGGATCGTTCATCAAGGTGAGCGCTTGCAGCGGCGTGTTGGTGCGCGGACGGCTCACCACACAGGAGCCCCGGTCGGGCGCATCGAAATTCACGAAACTCGGATAAGGTGCCGCCCGGCGCCAGATCACGTAGACTCCCCGGCGGTAACGATCCTCGTCGGTCTCATCGATCCACTTCGGTTCGTTGCGTCCCACCTGGCGCCAGATTCCGCTCGGCTGATGTGGCATGATCGGTTCGCCCTCGGCCTTGGTGGACAGCATGCCGCTCACCGCCAACGCGTTGTCGCGCACCATCTCCGCGGTCATGCGGAAGCGCGGACCGCGAGCCAACCAGGAGTTTTTCGGATCCGCTTCGTAAAGCTCCGGAGTGACCTTGGAAGACTGCCGGTAGGTCGATGACATCACCATTGCCTTGAGGACATGCTTCATGTCCCAACCGGACTCGACGAACTCCACGGCGAGCCAGTCGAGCAACTTCGGGTGGGTCGGCGGCTGAGCCATCGTTCCGAAATCCTCAAGAGTGGCAACAATGCCGGCCCCGAAAAGCTCTGCCCACCAGCGGTTCACGGTGACACGGGCGACAAGCGGGTTCTCTCCGTTAACCAGCCACTTGGCCAGGCCAAGGCGGTTCTTGGGAAGACTCTCATCCATCGGCGGCAGCACCTCCGGTGTCGCGGCTACGACCTTCTCGCCTTTGTCGAGATATACGCCACGATTCATGATGTGGGTCTCGCGGGGCTCTTCCATCTCGATCATGACCAGCGTGGAGGGAATCTTGAGGGCGTTGAGGTTACGCTTCGCCTTGTTCATTTCGGCGTCGAGCTTCTTTAAGGCAGGATTGGACTCCATGAACAAGTCATCGAGGGCTTTGGTGTCGTCTTTCGACAGCTTGTCAGGATTCTTCTCGAGGATCGTCAGCAGGTCTTCGCTCAATTCATCAACCGAAGGATCTCCATCCATTGCAGAGAGACGCACCCGCCCGATCGTGCGACCGCGCCCGTAGTTCTGGTCGAGCGAAAAACGAAGGATGGCGCCCTCTTTCACCTGGAGCGGTTTCTCGAAGCGGTAGACGGCCCAGTGAGGCTCACCGAACTCCCGGCCGATGGCCCAACCGGTCTTGCGATCGCCGTCGATGGACTTCTCGACTTCCCAGCCGGGCTGCGAGTAGTCAGCCGTCACCGAACTCAGAGCGACTTTCCTGCCTTTCTTCTGGCCCTTCTCATGAACCGTCACGTTCAGTTCACTGAGAATAAAATTGGGGCGTTCATCGTCTCCGCGCCCCGGTCCCGTGCCGGGCAGTTCGTCGTGCGTGAGGGCCTCGATTCGAATCGCGGTGACCTGCTTCAGCTTCGGCTTGGTATCGATCGTGTAAACCACCGTGCCGGGAACGTTGCCGGTAACGAGAATGGATTCGTCTTCGAGCGCCCGGAAGTCTTCGCCTCCGTTGGTGCGGAATTTGTCAGCCGGAAGCACGGTCCACTCCGGGCGATTCTTGAGTGAGGCTCTCAGGTCTTTTTCCCACTGCGCGCGACCGTCTGCGCCGGTCATCATCTTCTTACGCTGGGAAGTCAGCTGCTTGATCTGGTCTGAGATTTCCTCCCGCTTGGCGGCTTGCTCCGCCGGGATCGGCAGATCCATCTTCGGCCCGACAAAGTCGAAGGACACGCCCTTGCCTCCATTGTCGACCTCGAGCGGCGTGTTGTTGAAGAAGGCAAAGAGACCGTAGTAATCCTTCATCGTGAAGGGATCATACTTGTGGTCGTGGCACTGCACGCAACCCATCGTCGTTCCCAGCCAGACCGTACCGGTGGTGTTGACCCGGTCGACAACCTGGTTGGTTCGGTTCTCTTCAGGATGAACGCCGGCCTCGACGTTGCAGGTCACGGTGCGGTGAAACCCGGTCGCGATCTTCTGATCCAGCGTCGCATTCGGCAACAGGTCACCGGCCAACTGTTCGATGGTGAACTGGTCAAAAGGCATGTCGCTGTTCAGCGCATTGATGACCCAGTCGCGGTAGGCCCAGCTGTCCCGCAACTGATCCGCCTGGAAACCGTTCGAGTCCGCGTAGCGGGCCAGGTCCAGCCAGGAACGGGCCCAGTGCTCGCCGAAACGGGGAGACTTCATGAGTTGATCGACCACCTTTTCGTAGGCGTTGTCCGACTTGTCATTCACGTAGGCCTCCACCTCTTCAGGCGTGGGCGGCAGACCGGTCAGGTCAAAGGTGAGACGTCGGATCAGGGTGCGGCGGTCGGCTTCTCCCGAAGGCTTGAGCCCGTGCTCGTCGAGGCGGTTCAGGATAAACTTGTCGATATCGTTGGAGATCCAAGATTCATCCGAAACCTCCACGTCGGCGACCTGCTTCGGCGCGACGAGAGACCAGTGATCCTGGTATTCCGCGCCTTCTTCGATCCAGCGGCGAATGATCTCCTTCTCTTCATCGGTCATCTCCCGCTTCGACTTGGCCGGCGGCATGAGATCGTTGTCATCATCCGTCATGATGCGGTAGTAGACCTCGCTGTCCTCCGCATTACCGGGAACGAGCGCGAAGTAGCCGTCGAACTCTTTCTTCGCATCCGCCTCCACATCGAGGCGCAGACCGCCCTCTCTCGTTTCTTTGTCGGGACCGTGACAGTGGAAACATTTGTCCGCGAGGATCGGGCGCACATCGCGGTTGAAGTCGAGTTTCTTCTCGGCCGATACGCCAAGGGAGAAAGTCAGGGAAAGCGCAACGGCGATCCATCGCCGGGTGGGAATCTGAGAGCTTGTCGTCATTTTCGCAGGGGGAAGCAGCAGACTGTTTTTCAACGTCCTTATCCTATGAATTCGAGTCCCTTCCAGCCACTACGGTTTCGCGTAGAGAAGAAGTGACGTTACCCGCGTAAGATTTGTCCGTTCCCCTGATTCCCGCGAAATCAGCCGTTTCGTTGGCCACCACCGCCAAAAGTGTTTCGTACTTTTTGAGACAGAAAGACGCCGCGGTGAAACAAATGTCTCATCTTGAGATATTCATCATAAACTGTCTCATTAGGTATTAGATAAATCTCACCGCCATGTCTACCACCACCTCCCGTACAAGCCGACGCCACAAGCTTTGCGAAGCCCTCGAGTCGGACATTCGACGCCGCGGCCTCCGCGCCGGGGACACTTATCTCACGGCCACTGAGGCCGCAGAATTGCTCGGCGTCAGCCGCGCCACCGCCCACCGCGCCTTTCAACAACTGGCGGCCAAGGGCATTCTCCGATCCAAGCAACGCGCCGGCACCGTGGTCGGTCCGTCCTTCCAGCCCTGGTATGACGCCCCGGCGCAGCCGTCAGAACAGATCCGCATCCTGCTCGTGCAGCAACGGATTCGCGAAGGCCATTTCTTTGAAGATCTGCTTCGGTCTCTCCACGAAACCCTGCCCGGTCGTGAAGTCACGATCTCCTATGTCCCCGACAAAGGCGCTTTCGAATTTGTCCAAGAGATCCTGGATCAGTCTCCGGAGAGGAAAACCGGCTATCTCATTCTCGGCTGCCCGCGCAGCGTTCACGAACTGGTGGCTGACCAGGGACTGCCCGTTGTCGTGCTTGGCCCGACCTATTTCACCGCGGCTGACCTGCCGTCGGTTTCAGCCGACAACAAGCAACGCGGTCACCTGCTTGCCCAGCACCTGCTCGACAACGGCCACGAACGCATCGCCCTGCTCATGCCGGAGATGTGGATTCCCGGTGACATCGAAGTTTACGAAGGAGTGAACGAAGCGCTCTCCAAGAACCAGGTCGCTCACGGAGCCTTGTTGCTTCGCAACACCCCGCAGGAGAAAAAAGCACTCGGGGCAGAGATCGAGCAGCTCTTTTCCCAGCCTTCTCCCCCGTCAGCCATCATCTGCAAACAGCGCGCGGTGAAAGAGGTCGAGGCCGCTCTCGCAGCCCTCCCCAACGGAGCCGGCAAGGATGTGGAAATCGCGATCGAGATCACCGACATCGGCCCCACCTATCGGGACCGCTACACGCACGTCGCCTGCTCATCGAATCTTCGTGAGCGCGCCGAGCGTGCTTCCGAATTGTTGAAGCAGTTGCTCAACGACGAGGAGCTCGAGGAACGTCACATCCGCTGCCCCGTCAAGCTGGTCAAAGTGTAGGAGTGCCTCCTCGAAATCGCGGCAGCCAACAACGTGACGGGTCACCGACCCGTGGAGGGTCACGCTCCCGCGTGACCGCCGGTTCAGACAAGCGATTCTTTGCGCCAGGGAAACACTCGGCCCACTCCACCCAACAGGGTCAGGTCCGACACCCTACAGGGTTCACTCCTCCCCAAAACGCAAAAGGCCCGCTGCAATGAGCGGGCCTTCGCGGAAAACTGTGGTATCAGCCAGATTAGCCGAAGAGTCCGGTGACAGGCTTACCGTGGTTACCGAAGACGAACGGACGTCCGGACGGTGAGTAGATCTCGTAGCCGAGATCGATACCGAGGCCATAACCGATGGTCGCGTGAAAGTCTTCGACGCTAACTTTCTTATCGCCGACACGGCGACCGTCTGCGTCAGACTTACCGTACTTCTGGCCACCTGCAATACCGCCACCGGCAAACATGGTGGAGAACACAGCAGGCTGGTGGTCACGTCCGGCACGGTCGTTGATGCGGCTGGTCCGGCCGAAGTCGGTGCCAACAACGATCATGGTGGACTCGAGCAGACCACGCTGGTCGAGGTCGCTGATCAGCGCGGCAACCGCCTGGTCAAACGGGGGCAGTCGTGAAGAGAGGCTGTCCTGAATGCCGTTGTGCATGTCCCAGCCACCGTTGTGGACCTCGATCACACGAACACCCTTCTCAACGAGACGGCGGGCCAGGAGACAGCCCTGACCGAGGTTGTTCATGCCATACTTCTGGCGGTCTTTCTCGCCGGAGAGATCAAACACCTCGAGTTCATCGCTGCTGAGCAGACGGGAAGCCTGGTCGTAGAACTCGATGTAACCCTTCGGGCTGGTGTAGTGCTGATATTTGTCGACAAAGCTCTTACCCATATCGAGGGACATCTCCATGCGCTGCTTGAAGCGGTCTTCGGAGGTCATGATCTGGGAGTTGGCAATTCCGGCAGTCGGGTTGGCCACGGGCAGCGGGCTGAGGGCCGGGTCGAGGTAACCGGAGTTGGAGGTGCCGCGGTTGACGATGACACTGTCAGGCAGGAGATCACCGCGCTTACCGAAGTATTTCTCACACCAGGGGCCAATGTGCGGGTGCACGATGGTGGCACGCTGGTTGTAACCCGTCATCATCTGATAGCGGGCCTGGGCGTGAGCTCCGTTGGTGCTGCTCATGCTGTTGATCACGGCGATCTTGTCGGCGTGCTCAGCGAGCATCTTGAGGTGGCTGCCGTAGTGGATACCGGGAACCTTGGTGGAAACGGTTTCCGTGTCCCCCATCACCTTCTTGTTATTTTCCTTGGGGTCGAAGGTGTCGAGGTGGGTCATACCACCGGAGTTGTAGATGTAGATCAGGCTCTTGGCTTTACCACCGCCTGCAGCGGCTTCCTGAGCTTGCACATTCTTGGAGCCGAGAACGGCACCGTAGGTGGTTGCCATACTGACGCCAAGAGCGGTCTTGGCCGTGCCTTCCATAAACTGGCGACGACTCGTATCGGTGTTTCCTGCGAGTGCTTTGAAGTCCATAACTTAAATTCGTTAAACGTTAGAGAATTGGGTTGGGTTGTTGCCGGTTTACTGGATGAAAAGGAATTCGGGGGTGTTGAGGAGAGCCCAGGCGAGATCGCGAATGCCGTCTTCGCCGTAGGTTTCCATGATGTCGACGCCCTTCTTGAGCTCGTTCTCAGTCGGGTAGCGAGAGAGCATGGTGAAGAACACGCCGCGGACCATGTCATCGGGTCCGTCAAACTTGCTGAGGTCTTCAACGACCTGTGAGCTGCTGCCGGTCAGGCGGGTCGTCACCGAACCATTCATCAGAGCCAGCACCTGGGGCACCGTGCCGTCGAAGTTACTGTTGTCAGTCACCATGCGGTCGGACTGACCGAAGGTGCTGAGCATGGAGGCCGCAGAAGCTGGCTGAGCCATGTTGGAAGACCGAACCATCTGGATGCCGTCGACCACCGGAATCTCGGGGTCCTTGGCCTTGAGGCTGGCCGTCTCGACGAGCACCTTCTGGGCCTTGTTGCGGGTCTTCTTATAGGCTTGATACTTCGCGAAAACTTCCTCCATGGAATCTTTCTTGAAGTCGACGCGAAGCAATTCGCGCATGAAGGATCCATCGCCACCCTTGACCTCGTCGATCTTGGATCCGTAAGCGAGTGTCAGGAGAGAGTCCCAGGCCTGCTCAGCACGCATGCGGCGAAGCACCGGTCCCTGGAAGAGATAGAACTGACCCTCGTCCACATCGCGATCGTAGGTGGAAATACCCTGGTAAGCCTGGGTGTTGTAGAGGATGCGCATGAACTCGCGCAAGTCGAAGTCAAGACGCACCATTTCCTGTCCGAGGAATTCAAGCACTTCCGGCTGACCGGTGTGCTCGCGCCATTCCATCGGGAAGTCGATGACGGGCTCAACGAGGGCGCGGCCGAAAGCGCGCTCCCACATGCGGTTGGCGATGTTCACCGCGAATCGCTCATTGGCGGGATTGGTCATCCACTCAGCCAGCGCTTCGCGACGGGTCTTGCCGCCCGTCTTGGCATTCTCTCCGTAAAGGACAAGAGGAGAAACCACTTGGCCACCGAGCTCGTCGATGGAAGTCGGGATCGCGATGTCGATCTTCTTGTTGTCGGCAAGGTTCAGACCGAGAGCAGTCTTATACCAGCCAAACTGGCGGCGCTCGTTACGGTCTTCGAGATTAATGCCGCCCTGCTTTACCGCGTAGTTTTCAAACTTATTGAGCCAGCCTTCCGGAGCACCGGGAAGTCCAACCCGCTGGTTCTTTCCGTCAGCAACGCGGTAGCTGCCCATGGAACGCTGGGTGTTCCCGAAGAAAGCAGCCATCTGGTAGAAGTCGTGCATCGTCCAGTCAGTGAACGGGTGGTCGTGACACTGGGCACAGCTGATGTCGATGCCCATCATGACCTGACCGAAGTTGGAGAAAGCGTCGAACTCCATACCTTCGTCACGCTGGAGGAAACCAACTGCCGGGTTGTGGCCGAGGTTACCCTTCGCGGTGATCATCTGATTCACCATTTCGCCGTAGCCGACGTTGGCTGCGAGAGAATCGCGCCACCACTGGCTGTAGGGAGAGTAATCGAGCTCACGAGCCACTCCACTGTCCTTGATCCGATACATGTCGGCAAAGTAATTGAAGAGGTGGCTGGCACGTCCGGGGCTGGCGAGCAGTTCGTCGATCAGGATAGCGCGCTTGTCCTCTCGGGCACTATCGGCGAACTCCTGGAATTCCTCGCGGGTCGGAATACGGCCGATAATGTCGAGGTAGACGCGACGAACGAAGAGGTCATCCGGCAGGCGCTCGTTGAAGGAGCGAATGTCAGTGCTCTTGGCCAGGCGGCTGGCAAGGAGGTAATCAATCTTCTTAGCGGACGCCATCGTCATGGCATCGTCGCCAACGAGAGCAAAACGCTTGGCGGCTTCGAGGTCGTCAGCGATCAGGCGGGAAACCGGAAACTTGACGCTCTGGCCGTTTCGCAGCTTCAGCTGGATCATGTCGCCCTCAAGGCTCTCAAAAATGGCCTCGAGCTTTTTTCCGTCGGTGCTCGTCCAGACGCGCGCCTCGGAAACGGTGGGGATCATCAGTCCGATCGCCAGGACAGCAGCAACCGGTAGGAAGAATGGTGGGTTTTTCATAACGCTTTTTGACGTGGCCCTGCCGCAGCAAAAGCCTGCAAATCAGGGCGGGAACTCTATCAAATTGCCTCCCCCTGACTCAAGGGTAGACCGCCAATTCGCGTACCTGTTACAGCAATCCTTGGATTTCTTGGGGAAAGATTGGCCCGCTAAACCCAAAAAAAGGGCAAAATCGCCTCAATTCGGGGCCTATTTGGTCAAAAAAGCGTCACTCGTCACCACCTCCGATACGAGGCGGTGCAGTTGGTAATCATGCGCCACCAGGTCTGCAGTGAGCTCATCGATGGTCTCCTCGTCGGTCAGCTCAAGCGAGCGTCCCAGGGCGTAGGTGAGAAGCTTCGTGACGAGGGCGCGCCCGAATTGTTCTTTCCGCTCCTCGATCAGGTAGGCCTTGAGATCCTCCATGCCGTCCACCGAAGCACCGCCCGGAAGCGTTGTTTCAGTCACGACTGGCTGCTTGAAGGTCTTGCCCCGCTTACCGGGCTCTTTTCTGAGGATGGCTTCCCGGGCCAATCCATCAGCTCCGAATCCCTCCATCGCGATGCCCCAGGGGTCGATGCTGCGATGACAGTCATTACAGGCGGCCTGCTCACGATGAATCTGGAGCTGCTCACGAACCGGCAGCCTGGCAAAGTCAGGATTCTCCGAATCAAGCCCCGGCACATTTGGCGGAGGATTCGCCGGCGGATCATCGAGGAGACGCTCGCGCAGCCACACCGCCCTGAGGACGGGGTGCGAATCTTCGCCCGTCGAGTGTCCCAGCAAGATACTCGCCTGGGTCATCAACCCTCCCCTGTCGGAAGCCTCCGGCAGGACGACACGCTCAAACTCCATCCCGGGCGGGCTGTCCTCGATTCCGTAGTGACGGGCCAAGGGGCGGTTCAGCATCGCAAAATCGGAATCGAGAAAGTTGAGAGCGCTCATGCGGTGATTCAGCACTTCGGCGAAGAAGTGTTTGGTCTCTTCACGAATCGAGGGCTTCAGGTCGTCGTTCCAATCCGGATAGAACTCAGGATTCACGGCGACGCGATCCACGGCTCCGACGTCGAGCCATTGATCGACGAACTGATCCACAAAGTTCCACGAGCGATCGTCTTCCAGCATCGCGGCGACCACTTGCTTGAGATAACGCTTCTTCTGCAGTCGTCCCTGCTCCGCGGCGGTGAAGAGACGATTATCAGGCATCGTTCCCCAGAGAAAGTAGGAAAGACGCGAGGCGATCTCCCAGTCATTCAGCGGTCGCTTCTCCTCGCCGGAAGGTTCGACGAGATAAAGGAAATCCGGAGAGATCAACACCATCGCGAGCGGTTCGCGAATCGCCGTTTCAAAACTATCGACCGTTGGCCGGACTTGATCGAAAAGCGCGAGGTAGGGTCGGACTTCGCCCGGCTCAACCGGACGGCGGAAAGCGCGCTGCATGAACCGCTGCAACACCTTCCCCGCGTAGGTCCGCTCATCACTCTGCTTCAACTTAGACGGAAACAGAATCGCGGTGTGATGTTTCGGCGGCCAGCTTTCGTAGACAGGGCCCACGAATTCGACGGATTCGATTTCGACGGTGGGAAGATGCTCATCGATCACCCAACTCTTCTTGGTCTTCGCCTTCTTCTTCCCTTCCGCCGGCTTGATCACAATGGTCTCCTGCTTCGGCTTAGTGACACCGTCGTCATAGAGGTTGGTCACTCGCAACAGCAGCCCGGGAAACTTGCCCTGCACTCGATCAGGCAACGGAAAATCTTCGATGCGACCGCGGAATTCGTAGGACTGGAACTCCTGCGAAGTCACGTCGACTTCCGAAGCCACCTTGATTGGGGAATTGGAACCTACGGTGTAGCCGACGCCCAGCTCCATGCGCGGATAGCCCTGGCCCTTCACCAGGTTTGCTTTGGCTCGAATTCGAACGAGGAAATCCCCCTCCTCCGGATACTCGTCGAGAATCTTCCCGAGAAAGAGCTGCTTTCGTCCCAGCAAGTTTGAATAGTCTCTGCCCTTGGCCGCCGAGCCCACGTTGGCGTTCGTCTTTTCCAGCACATGACGAAACACCGGTGGCTTTTCGTCAGTCACAATTGCCTTGGCCAGCGCCTGTCGGGCTTCGTGAAGGTAATACTCCAACTGCATCGCCGACATTTGAAGCGTCGCCCCGTTATTCTTGAATCCGTCCTCCGAGAGACCCTCAGGAGGAAGTGAAGTGGTGTAGTTCGTTTCGATGCCGAGCAGGTCGGTCATCGTATTCTGGTATTCGAGACGGTTGAGGCGACGCACCACCGGACGACCGCCTGTGCTCTTCATCGCCTTAACCACCGCCTCGATCTCATGGTTGAGCCAGGCAATCAAAGTGCGGCGCTCGTCGTCCGAGAGACGCGGCTCATCCTCCGGCGGCATCTCGTCGAAATTGAGCACATCGAGCGTGTCGTGCCAGGTTTCCGCCGCCGGACGATCATTGATCATGTCCGTGCTCAGCGTATCAAAGCGAACGTCGCCCTTATCCTTGTCCGGGCCATGACAAGCAAAGCAATGTTTCTCAAGAATGGGGCGAATGTCAGACTCGTAGGAATATTCGCTGCAATGAGCAGAAATCGAAACGAACGCAATGAGCCAAACAAATCTCATAAACGGATTTCCTAACCAGTCCCTATTCCGTTCGGAACTTTAGCAAGTTCCGCTACATTTCGATTCCGTAGCGGAAGATGCCAATCTTCCGACCTCTACGCCACAATCTCCTCGAGCTCACCGGTGCTGTCAGCAAACGCATCCACCGGCACCTCGAGACGATTCAGAATCGTGCGGTGCACATTCGCAAACGGCGTGTCCTCGCCGTAGCGGTGATACTGCCCGTGCTTCAGGCCAAGCTGGCTCCCACCCGCGAGGATCGTCGGATAGTTTTTGTTGTTGTGAGTGTTACTGTTACTCGAACCATACATCACGATGGTGTGGTCGAGCAGGTTACCCTCTCCTTCCGGGGTGTCGCGCAAGCGCTGCAGGAAGTAGCTGAACTGCTTGGCGCGGAACTGATCCCACTTACCGAGAGCTTCAGCACCGCCCGGCTTGTTTCCACCGTGAGCCAGCGAGTGGCTCGACTTCCCGAACCCAAGCAACTGCGGGAATTTACCGGCGATTGAAGTCGCACCGTTCATGTTATCCAGCTGGTAGGTCGCGAAGCGGGTCGAGTCAGTCTGGAAAGCGAGGAACATGAGATCGTACATCGTCTTCATGAGCTCCTCCGGAGTGGAGTCATCCGCATCGAGATGCAGACCGATCGCATTCACGCTGGGCTTGGGAATGTCCAGCCACTGCTCGGAGCGCTCGACGCGTTCCTCGATCTGGCGAACCGATGAGAGATACTCGTCGAACTTTTCCTGGTCACGCTTGCCCAGCTTTCCGCGAACGGACTTCGAATGATCCAGCACGAGGTCGAGCATGCTGCGGGAATTCGTGAGCTGCGAACGCTGCTCTTCCTTGGAACCTTTCTCCACGCCGAAGAGACGATTGTAAACCAGTCGCGGCTGATTGATCGCCGGGATCGGCTGGCCAGTGCGGGTGTAGGACAAGGTGCTCGAGCGAGTCACCTCACCAACGCCGCCGGTATTCGAAAGTGTGATCGAGCGAAACCGGGTTTCATCACCGAGGTGCTCAGCAGCGATCTGGTCCAGCGAGATCGTGTTGGTCATCTGCGCGCCCTTGAGCATGGCGCCTGTGAGCCAGATGTCCGCGGTGTCATGACCACCAATGGTCCGTCCGTTCGGGTGAGACAATCCACCAAGCACACTTAAGTCACTGCGGAGAGGCTCCAGCGATTTGAGGCTCTCGTTGAACTGGTAGTCAGCGCCTTCGCCCTCAGGGAACCAACGCCATTTGGCATGCTCATCCTTGCCGTTCATCGACACGCCGTAGGGAAAGTAGACAGCAGCGAATCGTTTCGGACGCGGTGCCGCGGCAGCGTTCACGCTCATGCATTCGAGGAAAGGCAGTGACAGGGTCACTCCTGTGCCACGAAGGAAGGTGCGTCGATCAAGATACCAGGGTTTGCTCATGAGTTTGGTGGGTTAGCGGTTCAAAAGGATATCACTTGGTAAGAAAAGCGTTACTGGCGGCGACCTCCTGAACGAGGCGATGCAGTTGGTAATCGTGTTCGATAAAGTCGGCGGTGAGTTGGTCAATCGTGTCCTCGTCGGTCAGCTCCATGGAACGGCCGAGCGCATAAGTCATCAGTTTGGTGACAAGCGCGCGGGCAAATTGTTCTCTCTTTTCTTCCAGCAAATAGGTCTTCAACCCGTCCATGCCGTCAATATCCGTTCCCCCGGGCAGCGTCGTCTCGGTGATCACCGGCTGGGTGAACATCTTGCCCTTCTTCTCGGGATCACGCCTCGGAATCTCGGTTCGATAAAGTCCGTCCGCACCAAAGCCCTCCATCGCGATCCCCCACGGATCGATACTTCGGTGGCAATCGTTACAGGCCGCCTGCTCACGGTGAATCTTCAACTGCTCGCGCACCGGCAGCTTCGCGAAATCCGGATTCTCCGAATCGAGACCGGGCACATTCGGAGGCGGATTCGCCGGCGGATCATCGAGGAGACGCTCGCGCAACCAGACCGCTCGCAGCACGGGGTGGGAATCTTCGCCCGTTGAGTGCCCCAGCAAAACACTGGCCTGGGTCAGGAGACCACCGCGCTCGGACGTCTCCGGCAGGGACACGCGCTCAAACTTCATTCCGCGTGGGCTCTCATCGAGTCCGTAGTGCATCGCTACGGGACGGTTCACCATAGCGAAGTCGGAATCGAGAAAGTTCAGTGCGCTCATCCGCTCGTGAAGCACTTCGGCAAAGAAGTGTTTCGTCTCCTCGCGAATCGACGGCTTGAGGTCGTCATTCCAGTCCGGGTAAAACTCGGGGTTCACCGCCACGCGATCCACCGCCCCGACATCGAGCCATTGATCGACGAACTGATCCACGAAGTTCCAGGAACGCTCGTCATTGAGCATAGTGGCCACGGTCCGTTTGATCTGGCCTTTCTTCTGCAACTGTCCCTTCTCCGCTGCGGTGAGCAAACTTTCGTCAGGCATAGTCCCCCAGAGGAAGTAAGAGAGGCGCGACGCAATCTCCCAGTCATCGAGCGGACGCTTCTCTTCCCCGCCGGGCTCGACGAGATAAAGGAAATCAGGGGAGATCAATACCATCGCGAGCGGTTCGCGAATCGCTTCTTCAAAGCTCGGCACCGTCCCCCGAACCTGGTCAAACAACGCGAGGTAGGGCTCGACCTCCGCCACTTCAACCGGTCGGCGAAACGCACGATGCATGAAACGCTTCAAAACCTGTGCGGCGTAGCCGCGCTCATCAGTCTGGCGCTTCTTCGAAGGGAACAGGATATCCGAATGATGCTTGGGCGGCCAGCTGGCGAAAACCGGACCGGCAAACTCGACCGATTCGACTTCGATCGTGGGAAGGTGAGGCTCTTCCGGCCAGACCTTCTTCGTCTTTGCCTTTTTCTTTCCCACGGCCGGCTCGAGCACCACCGTCTTCTGCTTCGGCATGGGAGAGCCGTCGTCGTAAACGTTAGTCACCCGGATCAGCAGGCCGGGAAACTTGCTCTGCACTCGCGAGGGCAGCGGGTAGTCTTCGATTCGACCGCGGAACTCATAGGTTTGGATTCGCTCCGAAGTCACTTCGACTTCTTCGATAATTCGTTCCGGCATCAGGGTATCCACCCGGTATCCCAGGGCAACTTCCATGCGGGGATAGCCCTGCCCCTCTTTCAAGTCCGCCTTGGCTCGTATCCTCACAAGAAATTCACCGTGCTCGTGATAGTCCTCTTCGATCTTTCCGAGGAAAAAACTCGTCCGTGAGAGCGTATTGGAATAATCACGCCCACGCTGCGATTTGCCGCCCGCAGTTCCGTTACTCTCCTCGATCACGTGGCGAAACACTTCGGGCTTCTTGCCACTGACGATCGCTTTACCCATCGCCATGCGGGCAGCGTCGAGATAATACTCCAGCTGCATCGCCGACATCTGGAGAGAGGCGCCGTTGTTTTTGAATCCGTCCTCGGACAGACCTTCCGGCGGCAGGTTGTTCGCGTAGTCGGTCTCAATACCGAGCAGGTCGGTCATCGTGTTCTGGTATTCGATTCGATTGAGACGACGCACCACCGGACGTCCGCCTGTGCTCTTCATCGCCTTAACCACCGCCTCGATCTCATGGTTGAGCCAGGCAATCAACGTGCGGCGCTCGTCGTCCGAGAGGCGCGGCTCATCCTCCGGCGGCATTTCGTCGAAGTTGAGCACATCAAGGGTGTCGTGCCAGGTCTCCGCCGCCGGACGATCATTGATCATGTCCGTGCTCAGCGTGTCGAAGCGGATGTCATTCTTCTGCTTCTCCGGCCCGTGGCAGGAAAAACAATGCTTCTCAAGAATCGGAAGAATCTCCGTCTCGTAGTCTGCCGACGCGAATACCCCGGAAGCGCCCAGGACAACAGTCCCCGAGATCAATGCCAGCATGGCGCGAAATTTCTCCATCATTCCCAATCGTCCCGGCTTCCAGGACGCCACTATCATCCACTGTGGCTAGCCGCCTTTCAATTTCGGGACCGTCACGTAGTCGAGTCCCCGCGCCTTACGCAGATGAGCCTCAGTTTTTTGTGACATAACATCAACTGGCCTGCGGAAGTTCGCAGCACCCGGCTTCCTCGACTCAGTCACCGGGAACCAGCTTCGGCTCCACGGTGAGCCGAACTTCGCCGGGAGCTCGATTATCGCGGATCGCCGACGTCAGATGCTGCACCGCAAGATGGGCCCGTTCGTGAATCCCGAGATCGATGGTGGCCGGCCTCGGACACAGTCCTGCCAGGTAACTGGTTTCGTTATCGCAGGAAACAAATTCGACCTCGCTTCCTACGACAATCTTTCTCCGCAAAAGGAGCCGGTGGGCCATCGCCGTCATCGCATCCGAAGGGCAGAAAATACCCGAGGCGATTGGTCGCTCTGCCACAAACCGGTCGACGAGACGCCCCATTCGGGACTCGAGGTCATCCACGGTCGAAATCCTGGCCTCCGTTTTTCGCGGCACCGCCGCCCCGTAGTTGGTGACTTCAGCCCCGGCCGCCTTCGCCGCTTTTTGAAATGCCTTCCCGCGTGCACTGAAAGAGGGATTCCCAGCCTCGGCCAGGAAAACTGCCAACCGCTGATGTCCGCGCTCCAACAGGTATTGAGCGGCCAGGCTACCGACTTCATCGTTACCTGCCAGGATCGATGTCGCTCCCTGTTGCCAAAACGAAGTCAGGCACACGACCGGTCGACTGAGAATTCCCTTTGGAAAGGGATCTGTCGCAGAAAGCCCGACGACGAGGAAGCCGTCCACCTTGTCCAGCACCGGGGGCAACCCTTCACCCGCATGGTGAAAATGCAGAATCGTGGAATACCCCTCACGATTCGCCTCGGCCTGGGCCGAACTGTAAAGCTTCACCACAAACTCGGAGTGCATTCGCATCCCGACCGGGTCGACCAATACGGCCAGCAATCCCGAGTTGGCCCGCGATTCCAGTTTTGGATTGCGACCCGTGCGACGGTCTGGCGGCGGCGCTTCGTAACCGACTTCTTTCATCGCCCTGAACACGCGTTGCCTCGTCTCCTCGCTAACGAAGGATCGACCGTTCACCACTCGCGATACCGTGGATTGTGACACCCCGGCGAGACTGGCCACCTCGGACATGCTCATCCGGACAAGGTCTCTATTATGCAACATTATGCAATGAGAAAGACCGGTTCGGCTTGAGGCTTCCGCTCTGGCAGGTTTCGATAGAGTCGATGAAAACACTGTCTCCCCGACTTCTCGCGATCTTCGCTCTAACCGCGCTGATTTCCTTGGCCTGCAACCTCCGGGCAGAAACCAAACGCCCCAACATTCTCTGGTTGGTCGGCGAAAACATGAAACTCGATCTTGGCTGCTATGGCGCTGAAAACGTCAAGACACCGAACCTCGACGGCCTCGCTGCCAAGGGTGAGCGCTACACCCACGTCTTCTCCACCTCCCCGGTCTGTGCCCCCAGCCGAAGCGCTTTCTTCGTCGGTATGTACCAGACTTCGAGCGACACCCACAACATGCGCTCCCACCGGGAGGATGATTACCGCCTTCCTGAAGGCGTTCGCCCGCTCACGCATCGCCTCATGGATGTTGGTTATTTCACCGCCAACATCGCCACGATGAACGGGGAGGAAGTCGGCTCCGCCAAGCTCGACCTCAACTTCGTCAACGAAGGCAAACTCTACGACACCGATAAGTGGGAAGACCTCAAAGGCAACCAGCCCTTCTTCGCCCAGGTCAACATGCTCGAAGCCGAGTACGACATCTACGACCGCCAGACTTGGAAACAGCCGCGCGTCGAATGGAAGGGCGAAAAGCACCACGAGAAAATTGCCACGGCCGATAACGTGACTCCCCCGCCCTACTATCCCGACCACCCGCTCGTACGTGAAGAGTGGGCCCGCTATCTCAACTCCATCTCCGGGATGGACAAGACCATCGGCAAGATCCTCGCTCAGCTTGAGAAGGACGGCGTAGCTGATGACACCGTCATCATTTTCTTCGGCGACAACGGACGCATCGAGCCTCGTGGCATTCATTGGTGCTATGACAGTGGCCTGCACGTCCCCATGATCATCCATTGGCCCAAGAATTTTCCGGCTCCGGCCAACTACTCTCCCGGCGCAGTCAAAGACGAGGTGATCAGCCTGATTGACCTCACTCCGACCACGCTGGGCTTTGCCGGAATCGATCGCCCGCTCGGAATGCATGGCCGCATCTTCCTCGGTGACCGCCTCGGACCGGAAAGGAAATATGCCTTCTCAGGTCGAGACCGGGTCGATGAAACCGTCAACCGCATTCGCAGCGTTCGAGGCCAACGCTACCACTACCTTCGAAACTACTACCCCGATCGTCACTTCACCTCACTGAACCGCTACAAGGAAAAGTGTTTCCCTATCAAACCACTCATGCGCGAGATGATGAAGAACGGGGAACTTTCCGGCCCTCCCGCGGATCTGATGTCCGATACCGTTGCGCCGGAGCAACTCTTCGACACGGTCAACGATCCTCACGAGATCAACAATCTCGCCGATTCCAAGGAGCCCGAACATGTCGAAGCCCTCATTCGCATGAGAGCCGCATTGGACACCTGGATGGTCGAAACCCAGGACCAGGGAGTGTTTCCTGAACCCGACGAGATCGTCGCTCCCTTCGAGAAAGAAATGCACGACTGGTTCGGCACGCCTGAGTGGCATCCCTACAAGGGCGACTAGCGACCACACACCTCCACTCGTCTTCTCTGAACTGAGTCTGGTCCTACAGAGGCGCCTCTTCACCACAGAAGGGCGCCTTACGGAACGGCTATGGTCCGACCTTTCCTCCTCACTATGAAACCCCTTCTCCTCTTCATCCTCGCGAGCGTCTCCTCACTGGCTTACTCGCAAACCACAGAGCAGGACCTGGAGATCGTCCGCAGCCGCTACCTCAACTGGGTCCTCGACACGGAACAAACGGATTACAACAACCCCCACATCAACGGGCGCTACGGGCGCCTCCAGCGAAGTGTTCGCGGCATCCTCAATCGCTTCGAATCAGATTTCGATTTCTCGAATGACGCTCCCTTCTACGATACCCGCACCGCCAATGACGACCTCAGCGAACTCCAGTTCCTCGTCACCCAGGCGCTCCCTCACCTTTCCACCGCCTATCATCTCAAAGGGCCTGACAAACGCCCCAATCCCTATTACCGGGACAAGGAACTGCATCGCCTGATCCTGCTTTCATTTGATCGCCTTCATCAGCGCGGTTTTCGCAAGGGCCTTCTCATGCCGTGGAAAACCAAGGAGGTCGCTGACGAGCCGACCCCTGCGCGCCAGGGCATCGTCGTTGACTTTCACCTGCGCACCTCCGGGTTTGCCCTCGCCACCTTCCTAATGAGGGACACTCTCGAGGAATCAGGAAAGCTCGACCGGACTCTCGAAACGTGTCGGGACATCATGAGCCACGACGAAAAGTTCGGCAGCCTCTACGATCTCAAGCAGAACGCCGATGGCATCCGTCTCGTCGCCAATTTTTCTCTTCCCTACGCCCTCGCCGCCGGAGACCTCGAGCACCTCAACTTGATTGGCCGGCAAGTGGATCGCTCCATGGCGAAAGAGTCCGATGCCTCGGACACGATCAAACCGGACGGCCTCGGATTTCACCATCGCGCTGTGTATCTGTCAGGCTACGCGCCGTTCGGAGTCGCCCAGTCTGCGTTTCTCGCCTGGCTGCTAGATGGAACCGGAGCCGAAGTGCAGCCCGTCACGATCGGAAACATGACTCACAGCATGGAGGTCCTTCGCCTCGTTTCCCAGAAATATGAAGGCCATAAATCCCTGGCCGGAAGGCTCACTCCTTCACCGGTCATCCCCCAGGTGCTGCTCGGCTACGCCTACCTTGCCGATCTCGAACACCCCAGACGCTCTGAAGTGGAACGCATTCTCGCGCGCCTCGCCGACGAATCCTTCATGAATTCCCCAGCCGCCGATCGGGTCTTCTCTGCTCAACGGAACGAGGTCCCACCGGGGGCCGGAGCGGTCTCCAGCTATTACCGAATCCTGCACTCTGCCCGCCAGGGCGGCGCCGAACCGGATCCATCCGGCAACTGGGCGTTCAACTATGGCCCCATCAGCGTGCACCGACGCGATCACTGGATGGCCTCCGTGAAAGGGTACAGCAAATACTGGTGGGCCTTCGAACGCTCCCTCGTTGACGCCCGCATGGATGCCCGACTCCAGAACGTTCTCGGTTTCCACGACAGCGCCTGCTACCTCAGCATCCATACCCTCGACAATGAAACCAATCCCTTCGGCACCGGTCGAACTCGCGACGGCTGGAACTGGTGTCGAATCCCCGGTGCCACCACCCGACAGATTCCCGGTAAGGATTTCCTGGTAATGGATCGCCAGTCGGATCGCACTCCCATCCAGCGCCCCTTCGCTGAGTCCAGCTTCGTCGGTGGACTCAGCCTCGACCGGAAACATGGACTCTTCGCCGCGCAGTATCACGAGGTCGGTCCCGATCGGCGCAAAGGACCGCTGCGAGCCATGAAAGCTTTCTTTTTCTTCGGCGATCAGATCGTGGCCTTCACGCACAACATCAAAAACGGCGACGGGGTCTATCCCGTCGAGACGACCTTGTTCCAAACTCCCCTGGCCGAAGCCGACACTCCGACCTGGATTAACGGGAAGCCGGTCAAGGGACTGGAGAAAACCAAACGCTTTGAAGAACCCCAGCCAGTCACCCTGGTCGACTCCGCCAATCATGGCTACTACCTTCCACGCGCCGAAGGCCTCATCGTGCAGCGGGAGGAGCAAACCCATCTCGACCAGTCCGGCACCACACCGACCACCGGGAACTTCGCATCAGCTCGCTTCCAACACGGCAAGTCTCCCGACGGAGATCACTGTGAATACGTCATCCTCCCTTCGGCCGGCCCTGACAAAACCTCTCAGTTCGCAAGCGAAGCCCACAACATCTACAACGTCATCCAGCGCAACTCACGGGGAATCATCGTTCAGCACTACCCACTCGGCCTCTCCGGCTATGTGCTGCCCAACGCAGGCGTCGAGATTGAAAAAGGTCTCATCGAAGAAGTCAGCGTTCCCTGCTTTGCCATGACCGAGAAGAGAGGCGCAGACAGTCTCCGCCTCAGCGTCTGCAATCCCGACCTCGGCTGGGAAGCCGGCAAACAGTTCGATTACAAGAAAGACTCCCGCGACCCCAACTCGCAAAAGCTGTTCGAACCCGTGTCCATGCCTCTCACCATCACCCTCCGAGGCCGCTGGAATCTTGCTCAACCGCATCCGGAAATTGAGGTCAAGAAATCGACGAAAGATTCCACCACACTCACGTTCGCCACTTCCGACGCCCGATCCATCGAGTGCCTGCTGAACAAACTGGAAACGAAATGAACCGGACTCAATCGGGTTTCGATGACGGTCACTTCATCGACTATTTCATGCATTTGAAGCGCGCCGCCGGAGAGTGAGCGGCCGCACATCGGGACTATCCAGTCGATGGCTCCATTTCCTAGCCTGAGAGCGTCATGGCCCGAACGCTCTGCTTTGCCTTTCTTTGTCTGATTGGAATTCTCCAGGCCGAGGACACTTCACTCCGCGCCGGTGCCGCGATGTCTAACATTACGCCGGAGATGGGAGTTCCTCTCGACGGCACCATCATGCAGATCGGTCCGGCCAGGGCGATCCATGATGAACTGTGGGTTCGCTGTCTCGTCCTTAATGACAGCACGACCACGCTTGCCTTTGCCATTGTCGACAGCACATCGATCAGCCGGGAAATCCATGATGCCGCAAAGCAGCAGATCGAGAAGGAACTGGGCATCCCTCCTTCTCATGTCTGTATTGCTGCGACTCACACGCATTCCACTCCGCGTGCCAAGGTCGACCTCATCGACAACCAGAAGCACCGTGACTATCTCGACTGGCTTGCGGTCCGGATCGCAGACGGCGTACGCCGGGCCCATCAAAAGCTCCAACCGGCCGAAGTCGCACACGGAAGCTTTGAAGAGCCGCGCTTTGTGCACAATCGGCGCTGGTTTGTGAAGAGCGGCGCTCAAAGCCCATTCGGTGACAAGGCCGAGACCGTAAAGATGAATCCGGGACGCGACCCGAACATTCTCAATCGCCCATCAGGTCCGGTTGATCCCGAGGTTTATGTTCTCGCGGTCAGAAATTCTGAGAACAAGCAACCCATCGCCCTGCTGGGCAACTACGGCCTCCATTACGTCGGCGGCATTCCCACCGGCACGGTCAGCTCCGACTACTTTGGTGTCTATGCCGAACTGATCGAGGGGCACTGGACGGATAACCCAATCACCTCATCGCCGGTCGCAATGATGAGCAACGGCACCAGCGGCGACGTCAACGCCCACGACTTCACCAAGCCACGGCCAAAGGATCCTCCCTTCGCCCGCATGAATTTCATCGGAACGTCTCTCGCCGAAAGCACCCTGAAACTGGCGAGCGAGTTCTCTTGGAAAAACGAGATCACGCTCGACGCTGCGGCGAGCGAATTGGAATTCGGAATCAGGAAACCTGACGAAGAACGGCTGGCCTGGGCTCGCCAAACCAAAGCCCCGGACAACACCCGGATTCGCCTCACCCGTCCCCAGGTCTATGCTCGCGAGGCCCTGCTTCTCGCCGAGTATCCGGACACCGTGTCTATCCCCGTCCAGGCATTCCGAATTGGCGACCTGGCCATCGCGCAATCCCCTTGCGAAACTTTCGCCGCCACCGGGCTCGCCATTAAAGAGGGCTCACCGTTTCCCGGCAATACTTTCACCATCGAACTCGCCAATGGCTACGCGGGCTACCTCCCGCCGGAAGAGCAGTTCGAATACGGCGGTTACGAAACATGGCCGGCCCGATCCAGTTTTCTCGAAGAACCCGCCGAAGGCGTTCTTCGCGAGGAGATCTTCAACCTGCTGAACCAACTCAAAGAGAGAACGCCATAATCACCGCAGATAGGGACTCCTCGCCGACCGTCCAGTTCGCTAACCTCACCACATCATGAGTCGGCTAATTTGCCTCGCCCTCTTCCTGCTCCCCCTGAAGGGTCAGGCTCAGTATCATATTGATGTTCTCAAGGACACCGACTCTTTGGTTTGGGAATACGACACGGAAAAACGTCCCGAGTTGGAAGGCTTGCCACCATTCGAACTCCATGATGGCGTTCTCCGGATTTCCGAAAGAGTCGCCGGCCTTCTCACCTATCCCTGCGATAAGGAAAATCGTCACGTCGTCCTTGAGTTCAAGTGGGGCGAACGCACCTCATCGGATTCGGAGAACACCGCACGCCGTGCCAATGCCAGCGCCGGAGCGGGCCTCGTCTTTCTCCGCGAATCCATGTCCGGCGACTTGCTCGTTCCGCAAAAGTTCCAGGCCGTCGCTCCCAAGAGTAAAGCCTACGACGATACCGTCCCGGATCAGCGCGGCGCCCACACCCATAGCAATTCGATCGAATCCCCTTTTGGTCACTGGAACCGCCTCGAGATCATTGCGCGAGATCATCAACTCACCGTGAAGCTGAACGGTGAGACCGTGAACGAAGCCACGTTCGCGAACCCGCTTCGCCCCGCGGTCTCACTCAGCCCCACTTTTGCTGAGCTATTCGTCCGGCGATGGGACATCTTTCAGCCCGGCACCTTCAGCGAAACCTGGCAGCCTGACACGGCTTCAACCGACACCGGATACTCCACCACCGGCGAGAGTATTCTGCCTCGCGAGTACCCGCTTTCACCTGAGGAATCGCTCGCCGCCTGGCAGATCGACGGTGACTTCGAGTTGCAGCTCGTGGCCGCGGAGCCTCTCACCTGCGACCCGGTGGATGTCTCCTGGGATTCCCAAGGTCGTCTCTTCGTCGCCGAAATGCGGGACTACCCGCTTCCCACCGAGCACGGTGGTTACTTGTCTCGAATTCGCCTGCTCACTGACACGGATGGCGATGGCGTCATGGACGAAGCCGTCACCTGGGCGGAGCATCTCGATCACGTCCAGGGGCTGACTCCCCATCGCGAAGGATTCATTGCCACCACGAGGACGGCGATCCTTTACCTGGCAGACACCGACGGTGATGATCGCGCCGACCACATCGAACCGCTCTATCACAGCAACGATCCCAAGCACAACCAGCTTCAGGTGTCATCTCCCCGCCGCGGCCTCGACAACTGGATCTACCTCAACAACGGCCTCGATCTCAAGCAGATTTACCGGGACGGCTTCCCTGATGCCGCTCTCAACATCTCCAAGTCGAATATACGTATCCATCCACAGAACCACGCGATCGAAGCCGTTAGCGGCTATGGCCAGTTCGGAGCGACGCAGGACGATTTTGGCCGACGGTTTTTCAGTTCGAATCGAAACCCGATCATGATGGCAGTGATGCCGTTCAAGCAGGGCTACGAAGACATCGCCCCTTCCGGTGAGAATTCGAAGGTGTATCCGTTAGAGCTGAGCCACACCACTTCCGTAGCCCACGCCGGCACTCACACTGCCGCCTGCGGACTCGCCGTTTACCGGGGAAATGCCATCCCTGATCTGAAGGGGAATCTCTTTGTCTGCGAACCCACCGCCCAGCTCGTCACCCGGTCCCGCCTGATCGAAAACGGTCCCAGCTTCCGGGCGGAGCGAGTCGGAGACAAAACCGACTTTATCGTGTCGAGCGACGAATGGAGCCGACCGGTCAACCTGCGCAACGGCCCCGACGGTTGCCTCTATCTCTGCGACATGTACCGCCGGTTCATCGATCACTCCCGATTCTTCCCCGAGGCGTTTTCGAAGTCCCATTACATGCGGGCAGGATTTGATCATGGTCGGATCTATCGATTGATCCCCAAGGATTCATCACCGCCTCCAGCGGAACCATTGCCGCTGACCTCCGAAGCACTGGTTGAAGAACTCAAGAGCCCCAATGCGTGGCAACGCATTCACGCCCAGCGCCTCATCGTGGAATCTGGCGATCAATCGGTCGCTCCTCTCCTCGAGTCATTACTCGACCGAAGCCCGCTCCCTGAAACGAGAGTTCACGCCTTCGGCGCCCTCCTCGGACTTAAGGCGCTCAACGAGAAACACTTAAAAACCGCCCTGGCTGATCCCGAGACCGGCGTCGCTGAAAATGCTCTCCTCGTTGCCTTACCCGGTCAGGCGGAGCAGGAAATCCTCGACCTGGCGCGCAGTCGAAACGATCGAGCCAGTTTCCTCGCTCTGATCTATCTGTCTCAATACCAGAGGCGAAACGAAGAGGCACTCGACCACATTCATCAGCTCCTTCACGCCACCAAAGGCGGAGCGAACCCCTGGAACAGAAAAGCGATTCTCGGAGGATACCAGATCGACATCGGCAGCATTCTTTCAAGGATGCTGACCAGCCCTGTCCCGCCAAACGGCGAGCCCGCCCAGAGTGATGAGAGGTTGGACATGTACCGGGAATTCTCCGCCGCGGTCGCTGCCAGCAGCAGCACTGCTCAACTCGATGCGATCCTGCAGGCGATGGAATCGGTCACCGATCAGGACCACCAACTCGCCATTGCCAAGGGTCTTGCGACCGGGCTGCCCCGTTCAAACTTCAGGACAAAGAACCTCGCCGCATTCATCGCATCTCCTCCGGAGCAGCTCACGCATTCGACGGAGTCTCTCTCGCAGATCGTGGACCTGGCCAACGAACTGGCTCAAGACGAATCCCAATCCGCCGTCACGCGAGTCGCGGCAATTGAGATTGCGAGCCAGAACGACTTCGCCTCTGTCCTGCAACGAACGCCTTCACTCATCACCCCAACACAACCTGCCGACGTGCAAACTGCCGCGGTCCGCTCGCTCGGCCGCTTCTCGAAAAACCGCAAAGAAACCGCTCAGTTCTTCTTCGACCAATGGAAGACGCTGCCTCCTCCCACGCGCCGTGAAGCAATCAACCTGCTCACCGGAAACAACGAAAGCGCCGTCCTCTTGATGGAACAGATGAAAGCCGGCCACATTTCGCCTTCCATCATGCCTCCTATGAAGCAATGGGTCTATGGCCGCTCCCAGGTTCCCAAAATCAAATCACTCGCCGGTGAACTTTTCGGCAAAACGGCCTCCAGCCGAAATGCGGTGATCGAAGACTACCTGCCGGCCCTGTCCTCTCACACTCCGAACCACAAGAATGGGGCCAATGCGTTACAGAAAGGCACCTGCCTCGCCTGTCACCGCATCGGAGGAAAAGGCACCGCAGTCGGGCCCGACCTTGCCGACGTTCGCGCCAAGCCGGGAGTCGCCCTGCTTACCGACATCCTCGATCCCAATCGCGCCGTCGAGGAGCGGTGGATTGCCTACTCCATCGAACTCAAGGACGGCACCATCGCCACAGGCCTCATCGATTCCGAAGACGCTCAAAGTGTCACCTTGAAAGTCCCCGGAGGCGTCACCCAGACCTACGCCCGCTCCGACATCAAGACGATGGCTTCCACTGAAACCTCCCTCATGCCAGCCGGCCTTGAGGCCGCTCTCACTCCGGAGGATATGGCGGACCTGATCGCCGTTCTGAAAGCGAAGTAAGCCGTAGTTCATCCTCCTGAATCACCCATTATTCCCCATGACTCGCCTGCTACTTTCGTCGCTCCTCGCACTGACCGGATTCCTGGCCATCTCTTCTTTACCGGCTGACAGCCAACGCCCGCCAAACTTCGTTGTCATTTTCTGCGACAACCTTGGCTACGGTGATATCGAACCGTTCGGTTCCACCCTGCATCGCACCCCCAATCTCAACCGCATGGCAAAGGAGGGAAAAAAGTTCACCCACTTCTGCGTCACCGCCGGCGTCTGCACCCCGTCGCGTGCCAGCCTCCTGACAGGCTGCTATTCACAGCGAGTGCAAATGAATCTCAACCCTCGCGACCATCACGTGCTCCGCCCCATTTCCCCTTACGGACTTCACCCTGACGAAGAAACCATCGCAGAAGCTCTCAAGGGCAACGGCTACACCACCGCCTGCATTGGAAAGTGGCACCTCGGAGATCAGGATGGCTTTCTCCCGACGGATCAGGGCTTCGACTACTTTTACGGCATTCCCTATTCGGACGACATGACGGAGCGCACCTGGGATCGCGATGGTTCTCAGTGGCCACCACTCCCCCTCGTCGAGAACAAAACCGTCATTGAAGCCCCGACCGATCGCGACCTGCTGACCCGGCGGACGACGGAGAAGGCGCTCGCCTGGATTAAAGAGAACCGGGAGGAACCCTTCTTTCTCTACTTCCCGCAAACCATGCCCGGCAGCACCGCCGCGCCTTTTGCCAGCCCGGAGTTTAAGGGAAAGAGCAGGAACGGCCCCTGGGGCGACTCCATCGAAGAGATTGACTGGTCCACCGGGGAAATCCTCGATCTACTCAATGAACTCGACCTCGCCGAAAGGACCTTCGTGATCTGGACATCAGATAATGGTGCTCCCATCAAACCCGATCTGAACGACCTTTCCCGCGGCTCGAATCGCCCGCTTCACGGACGCGGCTACACCACTGCCGAAGGCGCTTTCCGGGTGCCCACGATCATGTGGTGGCCCGGTAACATTCCCGCCGGAACGGAATGCCACGAACTCGCTACGACGATGGATCTTTTCCCCACTTTCATGGGGTGGATCGGAGGAAAGCTTTCCGACCGCAAGAGAGACGGTCACAACATTCGCCTGCTCATCGAAGGCGATGGCAAGTCACCTTACGAAGCCTTTTACTACTATTACCTCGACCAGCTCCAGGCAGTCCGGTCCGGCCCCTGGAAACTCTTCCTGCCGCTGGAGAGTTTCGTTCGCCATCCTCATTTCAAAAACGGGACGACCAATACGCCTCCCCTTCTCTTCAATGTTTACGAAGACATTGGATCAACGCAGAACGTTGCCGAAGAAAACCCTGACATTGTTGCCCGACTCACCTCACTCGCAGAACCTATCCGCCGGGACCTCGGAGATCGCGATACTCCCGGTCCGGGCATTCGCCCAATCGGACAGGTCGAAAATCCTGTCCCGCTGTTAAAAGAATAGCATTTACCTTCAAGCGAGCCGCCCCCAAGCTGATTCAACTCCTCGCAACCATGATCAAACCTCTCTTGCTCATCACCCTGGTCATCGGGCTGACTTCATCCGCCTTTTCACAGGCCGAAACCATCATCGACAAAGCTGCGGCGATCCAGTTGAGCAATGGATGGAAAAACGACGCAGCATCCGTGGCTCCTCCACTCGTCCACGTTTCCGAATCAGCCGACGGCATGGCCGCGCTTACGATCTTGAAAGAGATTCCTGCCGACGTGGAGGTCAATACGCTCGGCGACTACACATCACTCAAAATCGAGCTTCTCGGCGATTCCTACCCTGACTTCAATCCGACTGCTCCCAAGATGGGTGAAATTAACGGACTTCGCGCGGCATTTTTTGACAGTTCGGCCACTGTCGAAACACCGGACGGCACCAAGTTCAAAGCCAATTTTTCATTGATGACTGTCGAAGGGAAAGACCATTTCTACCTTCTCATCGGACTGATGCAGGAGGGGGCTCCTGCGGCAGCTCGCAACGAACTCATCAAGATGTACAAGACCTTCAAGGAGAGAAGTTGAACACCTGACTTCGCCCTCTCCTTCATCGCATCCATTTGACGGATTCTGAAATTAGGCGTATGGGTTAGTCATCATTGAAGGGCAGCCACGCTGCCGGCTCGCTTACTAAGTCATTCTGCGAGCCCCCATACAGCCACCGATGGTTCTGTTCATTCACACCATCGATCGATACAGTGGAAGTCCTTAACGCCAGCGGTGTGCCGGCGTTTACCCATGGAAAATCAGATCCTGAAACTACTCGGGCGGAAGAACTATCTGCCCGCTGATGCTTTCGAATTGCACAAGCGACTCAAGCTTCAGCCTCACGAACAACAGAAACTCAATCGAACCCTGCGAGCCCTGGAGCGCTCCGGTCAGGTTGCCCGAATCAAGGGCGACCGTTATATCCTTCCCAAGGAAGCCGATCTTATCCCCGGACGCATCCAGATCACCCGACAGGGCCGCGGATTTCTCATGCCCGATAAACCGGGCTCCGTCGAGATTGCTATTCCGAGTGCCGCCACTGGGACGGCCATGAACGACGACCACGTTCTCGTGCGCCTCGATGTGAAACCGAAGGGCCGACGACACAAGGACGACTCCCCTCCGACCGGGAAAGTCGTTCGAGTTCTCGAACGCCATCGCAAGCAAATCGTTGGAACACTGAAGAAGGGGCGCCAGTTCCTCTACGTCATTCCGGATGACCCGCGCATGCCACAGGACATCTATGTGCCGCCGGCCAAAGACACAGGCCGCCCTGCCCGAGTCGGCGACAAGGTCGTCGTCGAACTGAAGCAGTGGGAAAACCGGCACAAGAATCCGGAAGGCATCATCACCGAAGTACTCGGCCCGCCCACAGCGGAGGGCGTGGACATGTTAGGAGTCATTCGCCAGTATGATCTCCCTCTCAAATTCCCCCGAAAGGTGCTTCATGAAGTACGACGCTACGGCACCAAGGTCACCGCGGAGGACCGCAAGGGACGCACCGACTGTCGTCAACATGATGTCATCACCATCGACCCGGCAGACGCCCGCGACTTCGACGACGCCTTCTGCCTTCAGAGGGTTGATGACACGCTGTGGAAGTTGTGGATTCACATCGCCGATGTTTCCCACTACGTGAAACCCGGCTCCGCGCTCGATGAGGAAGCTCGCAAGCGCGGCAACTCCACCTACCTCGTCGACCGCGTCGTCCCGATGCTACCCGAAGCGCTCAGCAACGAACTCTGTTCACTCAAACCTCACGTGGAACGTCTCAGCAAGTGCGTTGAGTTCCTCATCGACAACGATGGCCGTGTCATGCGCACCCGCTGCTACAGCGCAATGATTCATTCCAAGCGCCGCTACAGCTACGAAGATGCTATGGCCGTTCTTGAACGCCGCCCCGAAGATCACATCGAAGACATGCTCTGCGATGCCGCACGACTCGCGCTCAAGATTCGAAAGCGCCGTTTCCAGGCCGGCTCCCTCGAACTCGATTTTCCGGAAACCAAGATTCGGCTGGATGATCGCGGACGTGTTCTTCGCATCGAGAAGGTTGAATACGACGAATCGCATCAGCTCATCGAGGAGTTCATGCTGCTCGCCAACGAGGCGGTCGCCACCCGCCTCATCAAGATGAAGAAGCACACCATCCACCGTGTGCATGAAAGTCCTGATCCCGCCCGCCTCGCGGAATACCGTGAGGAAGTACTCGGACACAACATCCCCTGCGGAAACCTCGAGAAAACGACCGAAGTTCAGAAGCTGCTTCGCCGACTCGCGAAACTCCCCATCGGGGCCGCGCTCAAGATCGGGTTCCTCAAATCCCTGATGCGGGCCCGCTACGCCATCGAACCACTCGGGCATTACGGACTCGCCAAACGAAATTACGCTCACTTCACCTCGCCCATCCGCCGCTACGCCGATCTCATTGTGCACCGCACCCTGTTTGAGAAAGATAGGATTCCGGCGAACTGGCTCACCAGAGTGGCGGAACACATTTCCACCACCGAACGCAACTCCGCTGACGCCGAACGCGACAGCAAGGATGTGAAAATGCACGCCTACCTCAAGGCGCAGATGAAGTCCCGCAAGCGACATGCCTATACCGCACTCGTGACCGACATTCGCAACTTCGGCCTCTTTGTCGACGTGCCGGACCTCGGCATGCGCGGCCTCGTTCCGCTCAGCAGCATGGAAGACGATTTCTACGATTTCGATTCCGCCCGCGTTCAGGCGGTCGGGAGACGCAGCAAGAACATCATCAAACTCGGCGATAAGCTCGAAGTGGAGGTCGATAAGGTCGACACCTATAAAAAGGAGATCGACTTTCGCCTCGTCTCCGGTCTCAGCAAAGGGGCTGGAAAAGAGCGTCGTCCCCGGGCCGGGAAGGATTCCGATCCTCCGGAAAGACAGCAAAGACCAAAGCGAAAGCGCACCGCGAAAAAGAAGAGCTTTCGCGCAGTCCCGAAAGAGAAGGCAGCAAAAAAGAAATCGACGCGTAGAGCACCCAACCGCAAGCGATCACATAGAAGACGAAAGACCTGATCTTCCGCGGCCTTTGGAATATAGTGCTCTCGCCAATGGATGCCTCCCATTCTAGATCTGGAAAGATATATTTTGAGAACCTGGACGCTCTCAGGTTCTTCGCCTTCCTTGGCGTATTCCTTCATCACATGTTTTACACACAGGACCCCGTTCTCGCGGAAAATCCTGTTTTGATCTTTCTCGACCAACTCTTTTCCAACGGAAAGCTCGGGGTAAATTTCTTCTTCGTTCTTTCCGGGTTTCTTATTACCTACCTGTTATTTACTGAAGAAGAGCGCGATTCAAAGATCAACATTCCTTCGTTTTATGCACGCAGGACACTTCGGATCTGGCCACTCTACTACGCCTGTCTGATTTTTGCGTTTCTTCTTGCCCCCCTGCTGTATCAGTGGATGAACCGACCGCTGGATGAAACAGCGAATCACTGGATGTATATCGTATTTCTCGCCAACTTTGACTCAATCCAGAACGGTATTCCTATCACTCCTCCACTGTCGGTTCTTTGGTCCGTGGCGATTGAAGAGCAATTCTACCTCTTGTGGCCATTACTGCTCACCTTCATCAGGAGAAAGCACGGCCGAATAGGCCTGTTCCTCGCAATTATTTTGACCTCGTTGATCTTTACCATGATGAACCTTGATCGAGGTGAATTCTACCTGACAAAACACACCATACCCGCCATCTCTGATATGGCAGTCGGAGCCCTTCTCGCCTTTGTTTGCTTCTTTCGGGAAGAGTCCATTCAAAAGATTTCCCAAACCTCTAAATGGCAAATCGTCCTCCTCTATTCCCTCGGCATCTTCCTGATTCTATTTCAAGCAACCTTGTTCCATCATCCCATCCTCCTAACTTTCAAACGCTTCGCATTCTCGATATTCTTCGCCTTTATTATTGCGGAGCAGGTTTTCTGTAATAACTCACCCTTTAAAGTCGGTCGTCTCAAGTTTTTGACCTATTGGGGAAGACGTACTTACGGCCTTTACTGCCTTCACTATTTCGCGATCTTCTTTGTTCTTCAGATCACGATCCCTCTTGGCCTCAATCGAAATCTATTCGGGGTATGTTTGATTGAACCTGTTGCCGCGCTCGCTTTGAGCCTGGCGATTGCATGGTTTAGCTTCCAATTTTTCGAACAGCCATTCCTCAAGCTTAAAGCCAGAACCTCACTCTCTAAATCGACCTAACAAGCAACCCCGAGAAGTCAATCTGGCTAGATTCCAGCAGACAATCACCTCGGCCCGTCACCCTCAACAAATCACAATTGAACTCATGCCTTTACGATTCCTTTGCCTGATCTGCTCCCACCTTATTCTTGTAGTAGTTTCTGCACCAGCCGAGGAACCCGTCCGCACCACACCGCTCAAGGTGATGAGCTTCAACATTCGCCATGGCGCAGCAAAGGACGGAGACAATCACTGGAACAACCGGAAAAACTTCGTCGCCGAAACCATCCGCGTCTTCGATCCTGATCTTCTCGGCCTCCAGGAATGCCTCGACTTCCAGGGCGAGTTTCTCTGCGAACAACTTCCCGGCTACACCTTTCACGGGGTCGGCCGCCAGGACGGAGGTCAATCCGGCGAATTCGTACCGGTGATGTACAAAACCGAGCGCTTCGAACTGGTCGATTCCGGACACTACTGGCTCAGCGAGACGCCCGAGGTTGCCGGAAGCAAAAGCTGGGACTCCTCCCTTCCCCGCATGGTTTCCTGGGTTCGCCTGAAGGACAAACTGGATCCCGACAGCGAACCTTTCGTTTTCGCCAATGCTCACTTTGATCACAAGGGCAGCGAAGCACGCCACCAGTCGGCCAGGCTGATGTGGCGCCAGCATGTCAGCGGCAAACCCGGCGAAGCGGTCATCATGACCGGCGACTTCAACTCGGGCGAGGATTCCGATCCCTACAACGCCCTCGTCAAAGGTGCCGGACAGATTAAGGATGGAGACGAATCGCTGATCGACACCTATCGTGTCATCCATTCGGAGCGCACTGAGATGGAAGCCACTTTCACGAGGTGGGTTGGCCATCGCGAAGGCAGACGCATTGACTGGGTGCTGCACTCCAGGGCCTTCACCACCTTGAGCGCCTCGATCAACTACACCAACGACAAGGGACAACACCCTTCGGACCACTACCCGGTCCAGGCCATCTTGCGCAGAGCACGGTGAGGTTCACCAAACAGGGTCAGGTCAGACACCTAACCCTGTTTAGTATACCGGCTCCTCACGATCTGGCCGGCGAGCACTTCTGTTTCGATGTGCTCCCAGCGGCTTTCGTGTTCCAGGTTGGAAAAGAGTCGAATCCCCTCCCCGAGAAGAACCGGGACCCGCGAAAGGATCAATTCATCAACCAGGTCGGCGTTGAGAAATTGCTGAACCACATTGCCCCCGTCGACATAGAGCGCCTCATGGCCACGCGATTCCATCCGCTCGATAATCTCCTTCGGCGATCCTTCAATCATCTCGACCTTCCCCGTAAGGTGTTCAGGAATGGAATCGAGTGAGCGGCTCAACACATAGACCGGCTTTTCATAGGGCCACTGACCTGACTTAGCCACAAAATCAAAAGTGGATCGACCCATGACCACGGCATCAACGCCGGCCATGAAGTCGGCAAAACCGAAATCGCTTCCCTCCGGATTCGGCACCTCCATGAGCCAATCCAGGTTTCCGTCCGTCTTCGCAATGCACCCGTCAAGGCTCATGCCGATGTAGACCAAAACTTTCATCATGGAGGCGGAGTGCGCTCTTTGCTTACTACTCCACCCGCTCCGGCATGGTGAACTCGGACGTGGTGTCCTTCACGTAGATTCCCACATAGGGCACGCTCTCCAGGTTGCTTGGCAAACCGTGCTGAACCTTCACCCCGTCGACTTCGAGAGTGAGTTTTCCATGCTCCAGGTCGACGTGGACGAGCGCTTCGTAGGTCGCGTCACGGTCCATATCCACCTTCTTGGAGGCACCCAGTTTCACGTTGGCCCAGGTGCCGTCGAAAGCACCGTGAGAATCCATCCCCAGCATGCTGCCAGCTTTGTGAATGCGGTCATTTTCGGCCACCGGTCCGATCGCGAAGAACGCATTCTTCGTATTTCCCTTCGCTGCGGTGCGGTAGCGAATCTTGAAAGTCGCCTCTTCCTGCACCGGCTCGTCGAGTTGGACGAGAGCGAAAGCTTCCCCGCCGTCCGCTTCGAGGGCATATCCGAAATCACTCTTCGAAACGGTGCCGCCTTTGACAATGTTCCAGTCCCCGGTCTCATCCTTGCCTTCCTTCAGTTTTCCAGCCCGCTTCTTTTGACCACCTTCCTGGCCCTCCCACCATTCACTGGGCCCTTCCTCTTCGACGCCGTTCCAGACTTCCATGAACTTCGCCTTCATCTCTTCCAGCTTTTCCGGATTTGATGCGGCGAGGTCATTCTCCTCTTTCCAGTCTTCTTCAATCTGGTAAAGCTGCCAGACCTGCAGGTCCTTATCGACGACCAGCTTCCATTCATCAATCCGCATCGCGGCATGACTCTTGGCCGGAGCGATGTGAGTCCGCCAGAAAAGCGGAACCGGACGCTCTAGCTTCTCGCCCGACAGGGCCGGAACCAGGTTCACACCGTCGATCGTCCGGTCAGAGGGAAGCTCTTCGCCCACGATTGCGAGCACCGTTGAGAAAATGTCAGAACCGATGATCGGGACATCGCTCTCAGTTCCCGCTTCGGTGTGCCCCGGCCAGCGAACAATCACCGGCACGCGGATCCCACCCTCATGGCTGTCGCGCTTACGACCGCGAAGTCCGCCGGTCGATCCGCGGGTCCGGTTTCGCTGAGAATCAGGATCTTTCGCGTTCCCGAGTCCATTGCCTTCCGGGCCGTTGTCACTGGTGAAGATGACGAACGTGTTCTCACGCAGTCCGAGCTCATCGACTGCTTTCATCAAGTTACCAAAAGCGTGGTCGAGCTGGGTCACGTTGCCGTGGTGCTGACGAATGCCGGGATCTTCGAATTCCTCGTAGAGCTTCATGAACTCCGGATCCGATTCAATGGGCAGGTGCGGCTCGTGAGTCCACACGGTCATGAAAAACGGCTTCTCGCTGTCACGCTCATTCTTAAGCCAGTTGATCGCCTCTTCGGCCACAAGCGGAGCAGAAAAACCGGTTAACGGCCCCACCTCCTCTCCGTTGCGGACAAAGTTCGTCGGGTTCCGGTGATCGGGTGCCGCATTGTTCTGGGTCGCAAACCACCAGTCAAAGCCGTGATCGTCCGGCTGCGGTTGCTCGGGGCTGTTGAAGTAGCCGTTGAGGTGCCACTTGCCACTGTGCATCGTTTCGTAGCCGAGCGGCTTGAGCACTTCAGGAATCGTGATTTCACTCTCGCGAAGGTGAGCCTGGTTGCCCACCGGAAGCCAGCGCCAAACGCCGTTTCGATACGGAGTACGCCCGGTCAGGATAGAGGACCGGCTCGGCGAACAAACTCCACACGAAGAATACGCCTGGGTGAACCGCACTCCTTCCCTCGCAAACTGATCCAAGTGAGGTGTCTGGATGGCAGGGTGACCATAGCAGGCCAGGTCTCCCCAACCGAGATCGTCAGTGAGGAAAACGATAAAGTTGGGTTTCTCCTCGGCCCCGGAAGGAACTATCCACGCACAGGTGATTGTCGCGGCGAGCAGGACAAGCAGGTATTTCATAGCGATAAGGCCAAGACCTTCGCCTCAATCTACCGCCCCGGTCGAGAGCAATCCGCGGCCTCTTTACGCCCGTCAGTCATCCACTGGCCGCTGATAAAATCGTATTAGACCGGCCTGGACCTGGTCCCTCGCCCGGTCAGCTCGCCCTACCTCATTCGAAGAAAACCCACACCCTCTAGGTGAATCACCTAAAAATTGGCCTATTTTAGTTCTTGATAGTCCTGATAGCAATGCTCACTGTTGGGCTCCGCCGACCGTTTGATACCACCTAGTTGCAACTTATTTGCATTTAGTTAGGGAGGGGATTGCTATGACGATAAAATACTTCCGCGTTCTTTCTTTTTGTGTTGCATTCTCCGCCGCTGCCGCCTTCGCCGGACCGGCCAAATTTACCGGGGCAACACCGGGGAGCATGACTCTCGAAGAGGCTATTGTGTATGCACTGGCCTTCGATCCAGATCTTCGTAAAAAGTATGCTGACGTCTATGAGGCGGCCGGCTTCAGCAAGGAGATGCGATCTGATCTTCTACCTCAAATGCGCGTTGAGGGAAGTGCCGGGTGGGCCGTTCGCGATCGCAGCATTGACGGACTCTCCACAGCAGGAGGCGACAACCTTTTCCACAGGGATGCAGCCCTGATCATTGAGCAACTTCTCTGGGACAACAAATACAGCCTCTACAAGTGGAATGACGCAGAGCAACGGCTCAGGGCAGAGGAATTACGCCAAAAGGGCCAGCGAGAGATGACTGCCTTTGGAGTCGTCAACGTTTACATGAACGTTTTGACTTCACGACGCCAGGTGGAACTGGCTCGTCAGAATCTTGCGGTGCATACTCAAATCCGCGACCTCGCAGACACACGCTCTGACGGCCCCGGCAATCAGTCAGAAGTCGAACTTTCAGAAGCAAGGTACAACCTCGCTGCGACTTTACTCAAAGAAAGACAGTTGGCGGTTAAACAGTCTGAAGCCCAATTCAAGCGATACGTGGGCATCCACCCCCCCACCCTGATTCAACCGGCTAAGAAGCACATCGCCTCCCGCGATTGCATCGACGCTACCCAGAGCTGGACTTACCAGGCGATCACCAAGCAACTGGAGGCCGCCAACTACGCCAAGGAGACAGTAAGATCGCGCTACAGTCCCCGAGTCGCTTTCCGGGGAACCGGTCGCGTGGGCGAAGACGTACTCGGCATTCCAGGGGAAGACAATGAAGCCAGCGCGCTTGTGGTCGTGTCCTGGGACCTGATCGAAAGCGGCCGCAAGAAAGGCCAAATGATGCAGGCAGTTGCAGACATCGAGCGACAGACCGCTGACCTGGAATTGACCAAAGTGCTGCTGGATCAGGATATTGAAGCAAGATGGGCTGACTATGTTACGGCCCGTGAACGCCTTGGCATCATGGAGCGCTATTCCGACCGCCTCGAGGCAACTGTGGGGCTCTACGAAGAGCAGTTTGAGTTGAACGAGCGTCCACTTCTCAGCCTTCTTGACATTCAAAACGAAGAGATCGGCTCACGGATCGACCTGACTGATCAATGGAGAGATTTTACTGTACTTGGATACCATCTCCTCTTTTTCGGCGGACAACTGATACCCCAGACCGTAGGCGAAGCCTATCTCGAGGACCCCTCGATTAATCCTGACCCGGAGCGACTTAAAATCACCTACCCGAAGGCTGAATCCACACTAAACCCCAAAAGGGTCAACATTTTCGAACAGGATCCTTACACCACCACTCACGTGGCCAAGCCTATTCCCGTCGCTAAGTCGACCGCCGAATCCTATCAGACCGAGAAAAAAGGATTGTTTGGCTGGCTCAAGAAGACCGAATAAGCTATCCTCAGCACTGAGGTAAATTTTGTTTTTCCATCTCTGTCGGAACCCTCCCCTCCCTTTCTATCAGCCTGAATCCCCCAATCATCTGTGAGCAAATGCCGCTTACTAGTTGTCGATGACCATCCGATCGTCCGATCGGGTATATCACTCCTTGTCGCAAACGAAGCCGAATTTGAGGTCGCAGGCGAGGCAGAAACTCCGGGGGAAACCCTTCAAATCCTCGAACAACGGGGTGCAGATTTCGATCTCATCATCCTGGACCTTACGATGGGTGGAAATGACGGTCTCGAGCTGCTGCGGCAAATCAAATCCCTGGTCCCGGAGGCCCAGATCCTGGTATACTCGATGAACGACGAGCTGACCTGGGGCGAACGTGCTATTCGAGCAGGAGCCAAGGGATACGTCGCGAAACATCGGGACATGAGCGTCCTACTGGAGTCTTTACATACGGTCAGAAAAGGTGATCTGGCCTTAAGTGATGAACTTCAATCACGTCTTCTTCAGCGTTTGTCAGGCAGTCTTGGCACCAGGAATACACGTGAGGGTTTCGACAGCTTGACGGATCGAGAGATGCAGGTTCTCAACCTCATCGGAACCGGTCGAACGACAGGTGAGATCGCCAAGGAACTGAATCTCAGCCCGAAGACAATCGGGGCGCACAGAGAACACATCAAAACAAAGCTTGGATTGGGCAGTGCTGCCGAACTCGCCAGCGAAGCCGTGCGGCTAGTCGACCACGGAATCGTCTGAATCCGCCGCAGGCCAGCCCATGCCCTCCACCGCCGAACACCCAACAGCACGAAAGGCCATCCTCGCTGTATTGGCCGGACTTGCTTACTGTGCGGTAGCCAAACTCAGCCTGGAGTTGGCGACGCTTCAAAGCAACACCTCCCCTTTCTGGCCTCCTTCAGGCATTGCCACAGCATCGCTGCTCATTTTCGGGAAACGATGGTGGCCTGTTCTTTTCCTCTCATCTTTCAGCGTGAACGTCATTGAGATCTTTGACTCTGCCAATACTATCGAGAGGGTTTACATTGTCATTTCTTCACTATCCATCGCCACCGGCAACACATTGGAAGCCCTCTGCGGGCGCTACCTGATAAACCGCTTTGCGAACGGGACAGCGTGTTTCCTCACTTCCCGACATACTACCCGATTCATCGTTCTGGGAGCCTTTGTTCCGCCACTCTTCAGCGTAGGTCTCGGTATCGGATCACTTCTCGCCTCGGGATTGATCCCAATCGCTGTTGCCGCAGACGCGGCAATCACATGGTATCTGGCCAATGCTGTAGGGATCATGACTTTCAGCTCTGTCATCATTGCAATGTCAGGCCCGTATCGTCAGAAATGGACTCCCGGACGGCAGTTTGAGTTTTTTATCTTGTGTACAATCTTCACTCTAATCTCGAGAACGATTCCGGAAATTGGATCAGACGGACTGGCCTTTCACTTCAGAGCGCAGTCATACATCATCCTGCCCACCCTGCTGTATATCAGCTTTCGTTTTCGCATCACAGGGGCCACTCTAACAGTGGCAATTGCCTTGATCGCAACAGTCCTAAACCTCCAGGACAATGGCGCTTCATCTTTGGGCTTCAATTATTCCCTGCTTCATGTCCAACTCTTTGTAGGAGTAATCTCAGCAACCTGCCTGTCATTCGTCGCTCTTCTGACCGAATTGGATCGGGCAAACGCCGAACTTTCCAAAGACGTTGATGAGCGATCCAACCGGATCAAGAAGATCCTTCTCGAAAAGGATGAAATGATGGCTGCCGCTGCTCATGACCTTCAAGCTCCTCTTGTGAGCATGAGAAATGTCCTTGCCCTACTCCAGGCTCAACGCGCTCAAACTCCAGGCGATGATCTCAATTCCAGGCTTTTGAGCGACCTCAAATCGACCTGCAGTGATCTGATCGGCCTAATTTCAAGAATGCTGGATGCTCATCGAGTCGAAACCATCGCTGAGCGGATCAAGCTGGAACCAATCAATATCACTCCCGTTGTCGAAGATATCATTGAAAGACGTAAAAGGGATATCTCGTTAAAAGGAGTTCAACTGAAACAAAAAGGATTCAAGCACCCATCAGTAGTAATGACTGACCTTGATTGTTTCTCTAGGGTTACCTCCAACCTGATTGATAACGCGATTGCCTATTGCCCGGCGGATGGAAAGCTGGAAGTCAAACTGTCCAAAGGGAAGGGCAACAGGGTTGAACTTTCAATATACAACGACGGCCCCAGCATCCCCCCCGACCAGAGAGATAAACTCTTCAGCAAATTCAGTCGATTCAGGTTCGCCGGTCCAGAGTCAAAGGAGTCCCATGGGTTTGGGCTCTACATCGTCAAGAAACTACTCGATTCATCCAGGGGCACTATTCATTGCGAGTGCCCCCCGCATGGGGGTTGCAGATTCACGGCGTCTTTTGAGGCCCCGCCACACTGATCCTGGTGATCACGAATCGGAACAGACTCCGGGGACGACTCCAATCCTGGCCCTCTGTGTACCCATAGTACATTCACCTACACTAATAGGTGAATTCCCCATTCAGGTGGTAGCGCCTTTACCATAAGGTCATTACGGCAATTCCGTATACTATTTTGTCACATTTTAATTGTCCTAACTCACATCTAAAATCAGAATATAGTTAAGAAATTACGCACACAAAAGAGAACCGAAGTTTCACTTCAAATCCCCGCCTCACCCGTTCCAGCAATACATCAAACTCCTTTGCGCACTCGTTGCGAAACTAAGATGAAATCACTGAGGCAAACAAATGAAGTTCACTATCGAGATCTCAAATTCGACCCCTTCCAGTAACACCATAACAACCCAACAGATCGAAGTCACTGACGGCCAGCACATCGTTGCCAGGGCCGACGGAAACGTCGAGATCACGAAAGACGGAAAGGCTGCCAAGGAAGTTGCAGTAGGGCCGGATGGAGCGTTGCTCATCACTTGGGAAGACGGTTCCACCTCTCTCCTGACCGTCCTGCCCCTGGAAGAGGGAGATTTAGGTCCAAGGATCGTATCCATTGATGGTGAGCCATTCCAACCCACACCGGGTGATGGAGAGTTGGACGGGTTCATGAACTGGACTGCGAACTACGATGACAGCCCTTTGCCCTGGGACCCGCTTCCACCGTACCCCAATCCAATCCCTGAAGATGATGATATTCTGTATCCCATCGACGGGGAGGAGGAAACTGCCCCGCTTGTCGAGGAACCGGCAGTTATTCTTCCTCCCACATTTGAGCCCTTGACCATCATTGTCAGCGAAGAAGGATTGAAACCCGGTATCCGGGACGCAGGCCCGGCCCCCGATCTCGACCGAACTGATTCCCGAACTGCCGCAGCGAAACTAAATACGGAGGATCCTAATTCTCTCCCCCTCACTATCTCGTTGGCCCCTCCCAACGAGCCTCTAACTTCCTGCGGATTTCCTGTCATTTGGACGCAAACTCCCGGTGGAGGGCTGCTGGGAACTGTCGATGGCATGCCCGCCATCGTGATAGGCCTCACTTCCGACAATACCCTGTCCATCGAAATCTTGAAGCCCCTCGACCATCCTGACCCTACTACCGAAGACGTTATTTCGTTCAGCATTGTCGTCACTGTCTCAAACGGCACTGAGACAATTCAGGGAATTGTCACCTTCGAGGTGGAGGATGATTCACCCACTCTCTTACTTGATCCTGCTGACGTGGACCTACCTATGGCCATAGTAGACGATACCGATATTGTCGATTCAGCGATGGCTGACTTTTCCGGTGCATTCACGATCCTCGGCACCTTCGGCGGGGATGGACCAGCCTCTACATCTCCCCTTGTGGTGGAATTCTCACTGGGCCTTAACTCTTCGACCAACGACTCCGGGCTGATCGATACCGCCACTGGTAATCCCGTCTACCTGTTTCTCGAAGGCGGCAATGTAGTCGGACGTGAAGGTGATTCTTCCGGCGAAGTTGTTTTCACTGTTTCAGTGGATGGCGATGGCAAAGTCACCTTGGACCTCTATCGCAGCATCTTTCATACGCCTGACAGCGGACCGGACCAATCTACTACGCTTACGAGTTCCGACTTAATCACCCTGACTGCAACTGTAACGGCGACAGACAAAGATGGAGACTCTGCCACCAAGAGTGTGACGATAGATATTGCGGATACTCTCAAGTTCAAGGATGACGGTCCCGCCATCGATATTTCATCCGATGGACTCGAAGGCGACGAACTCTGTGTCGATGACACCACCCTGGACACCAACGATTCCGCCAACTTTGCCGATAACTTCACCGTCGATTCCAGCTCGTATGGCAATGACGGCGCCGGGTCCACCGTCTCCGCTTTCTCGCTCGCCATCAGCTCTTCGGGCGTCGATTCAGGCATCGATGACACCGCCACGGGCAACGACGTCTTGCTCTTCCTCGAGAGTGGCGTCGTCGTCGGACGCGAGGGCAGCTCCTCTGGCGCCATTGTCTTCACCGTTTCCGTCGATGCTGATGGAGAGGTCACCCTCGATCAGCAACGGGCCGTCGTTCACGATGATCCCAACGATCACGACGAGGCCTCCTCTCCCGCCATGCTCTCGGGAGCCAACACGGTCACCCTGACTCGCACCGATACCATCACCGACAAGGACGGCGATTCCCATTCCGACTCCGCCACTCTCGACCTCACCTCCGCTCTCAAGTTCAAGGATGACGGTCCCGCCATCGATATTTCATCCGATGGACTCGAAGGCGACGAACTCTGTGTCGATGACACCACCCTGGACACCAACGATTCCGCCAACTTTGCCGATAACTTCACCGTCGATTCCAGCTCGTATGGCAATGACGGCGCCGGGTCCACCGTCTCCGCTTTCTCGCTCGCCATCAGCTCTTCGGGCGTCGATTCAGGCATCGATGACACCGCCACGGGCAACGACGTCTTGCTCTTCCTCGAGAGTGGCGTCGTCGTCGGACGCGAGGGCAGCTCCTCTGGCGCCATTGTCTTCACCGTTTCCGTCGATGCTGATGGAGAGGTCACCCTCGATCAGCAACGGGCCGTCGTTCACGATGATCCCAACGATCACGACGAGGCCTCCTCTCCCGCCATGCTCTCGGGAGCCAACACGGTCACCCTGACTCGCACCGATACCATCACCGACAAGGACGGCGATTCCCATTCCGACTCCGCCACTCTCGACCTCACCTCCGCTCTCAAGTTCAAGGATGACGGTCCCGCCATCGATATTTCATCCGATGGACTCGAAGGCGACGAACTCTGTGTCGATGACACCACCCTGGACACCAACGATTCCGCCAACTTTGCCGATAACTTCACCGTCGATTCCAGCTCGTATGGCAATGACGGCGCCGGGTCCACCGTCTCCGCTTTCTCGCTCGCCATCAGCTCTTCGGGCGTCGATTCAGGCATCGATGACACCGCCACGGGCAACGACGTCTTGCTCTTCCTCGAGAGTGGCGTCGTCGTCGGACGCGAGGGCAGCTCCTCTGGCGCCATTGTCTTCACCGTTTCCGTCGATGCTGATGGAGAGGTCACCCTCGATCAGCAACGGGCCGTCGTTCACGATGATCCCAACGATCACGACGAGGCCTCCTCTCCCGCCATGCTCTCGGGAGCCAACACGGTCACCCTGACTCGCACCGATACCATCACCGACAAGGACGGCGATTCCCATTCCGACTCCGCCACTCTCGACCTCACCTCCGCTCTCAAGTTCAAGGATGACGGTCCCGCCATCGATATTTCATCCGATGGACTCGAAGGCGACGAACTCTGTGTCGATGACACCACCCTGGACACCAACGATTCCGCCAACTTTGCCGATAACTTCACCGTCGATTCCAGCTCGTATGGCAATGACGGCGCCGGGTCCACCGTCTCCGCTTTCTCGCTCGCCATCAGCTCTTCGGGCGTCGATTCAGGCATCGATGACACCGCCACGGGCAACGACGTCTTGCTCTTCCTCGAGAGTGGCGTCGTCGTCGGACGCGAGGGCAGCTCCTCTGGCGCCATTGTCTTCACCGTTTCCGTCGATGCTGATGGAGAGGTCACCCTCGATCAGCAACGGGCCGTCGTTCACGATGATCCCAACGATCACGACGAGGCCTCCTCTCCCGCCATGCTCTCGGGAGCCAACACGGTCACCCTGACTCGCACCGATACCATCACCGACAAGGACGGCGATTCCCATTCCGACTCCGCCACTCTCGACCTCACCTCCGCTCTCAAGTTCAAGGATGACGGTCCCGCCATCGATATTTCATCCGATGGACTCGAAGGCGACGAACTCTGTGTCGATGACACCACCCTGGACACCAACGATTCCGCCAACTTTGCCGATAACTTCACCGTCGATTCCAGCTCGTATGGCAATGACGGCGCCGGGTCCACCGTCTCCGCTTTCTCGCTCGCCATCAGCTCTTCGGGCGTCGATTCAGGCATCGATGACACCGCCACGGGCAACGACGTCTTGCTCTTCCTCGAGAGTGGCGTCGTCGTCGGACGCGAGGGCAGCTCCTCTGGCGCCATTGTCTTCACCGTTTCCGTCGATGCTGATGGAGAGGTCACCCTCGATCAGCAACGGGCCGTCGTTCACGATGATCCCAACGATCACGACGAGGCCTCCTCTCCCGCCATGCTCTCGGGAGCCAACACGGTCACCCTGACTCGCACCGATACCATCACCGACAAGGACGGCGATTCCCATTCCGACTCCGCCACTCTCGACCTCACCTCCGCTCTCAAGTTCAAGGATGACGGTCCCGCCATCGATATTTCATCCGATGGACTCGAAGGCGACGAACTCTGTGTCGATGACACCACCCTGGACACCAACGATTCCGCCAACTTTGCCGATAACTTCACCGTCGATTCCAGCTCGTATGGCAATGACGGCGCCGGGTCCACCGTCTCCGCTTTCTCGCTCGCCATCAGCTCTTCGGGCGTCGATTCAGGCATCGATGACACCGCCACGGGCAACGACGTCTTGCTCTTCCTCGAGAGTGGCGTCGTCGTCGGACGCGAGGGCAGCTCCTCTGGCGCCATTGTCTTCACCGTTTCCGTCGATGCTGATGGAGAGGTCACCCTCGATCAGCAACGGGCCGTCGTTCACGATGATCCCAACGATCACGACGAGGCCTCCTCTCCCGCCATGCTCTCGGGAGCCAACACGGTCACCCTGACTCGCACCGATACCATCACCGACAAGGACGGCGATTCCCATTCCGACTCCGCCACTCTCGACCTCACCTCCGCTCTCAAGTTCAAGGATGACGGTCCCGCCATCGATATTTCATCCGATGGACTCGAAGGCGACGAACTCTGTGTCGATGACACCACCCTGGACACCAACGATTCCGCCAACTTTGCCGATAACTTCACCGTCGATTCCAGCTCGTATGGCAATGACGGCGCCGGGTCCACCGTCTCCGCTTTCTCGCTCGCCATCAGCTCTTCGGGCGTCGATTCAGGCATCGATGACACCGCCACGGGCAACGACGTCTTGCTCTTCCTCGAGAGTGGCGTCGTCGTCGGACGCGAGGGCAGCTCCTCTGGCGCCATTGTCTTCACCGTTTCCGTCGATGCTGATGGAGAGGTCACCCTCGATCAGCAACGGGCCGTCGTTCACGATGATCCCAACGATCACGACGAGGCCTCCTCTCCCGCCATGCTCTCGGGAGCCAACACGGTCACCCTGACTCGCACCGATACCATCACCGACAAGGACGGCGATTCCCATTCCGACTCCGCCACTCTCGACCTCACCTCCGCTCTCAAGTTCAAGGATGACGGTCCCGCCATCGATATTTCATCCGATGGACTCGAAGGCGACGAACTCTGTGTCGATGACACCACCCTGGACACCAACGATTCCGCCAACTTTGCCGATAACTTCACCGTCGATTCCAGCTCGTATGGCAATGACGGCGCCGGGTCCACCGTCTCCGCTTTCTCGCTCGCCATCAGCTCTTCGGGCGTCGATTCAGGCATCGATGACACCGCCACGGGCAACGACGTCTTGCTCTTCCTCGAGAGTGGCGTCGTCGTCGGACGCGAGGGCAGCTCCTCTGGCGCCATTGTCTTCACCGTTTCCGTCGATGCTGATGGAGAGGTCACCCTCGATCAGCAACGGGCCGTCGTTCACGATGATCCCAACGATCACGACGAGGCCTCCTCTCCCGCCATGCTCTCGGGAGCCAACACGGTCACCCTGACTCGCACCGATACCATCACCGACAAGGACGGCGATTCCCATTCCGACTCCGCCACTCTCGACCTCACCTCCGCTCTCAAGTTCAAGGATGACGGTCCCGCCATCGATATTTCATCCGATGGACTCGAAGGCGACGAACTCTGTGTCGATGACACCACCCTGGACACCAACGATTCCGCCAACTTTGCCGATAACTTCACCGTCGATTCCAGCTCGTATGGCAATGACGGCGCCGGGTCCACCGTCTCCGCTTTCTCGCTCGCCATCAGCTCTTCGGGCGTCGATTCAGGCATCGATGACACCGCCACGGGCAACGACGTCTTGCTCTTCCTCGAGAGTGGCGTCGTCGTCGGACGCGAGGGCAGCTCCTCTGGCGCCATTGTCTTCACCGTTTCCGTCGATGCTGATGGAGAGGTCACCCTCGATCAGCAACGGGCCGTCGTTCACGATGATCCCAACGATCACGACGAGGCCTCCTCTCCCGCCATGCTCTCGGGAGCCAACACGGTCACCCTGACTCGCACCGATACCATCACCGACAAGGACGGCGATTCCCATTCCGACTCCGCCACTCTCGACCTCACCTCCGCTCTCAAGTTCAAGGATGACGGTCCCGCCATCGATATTTCATCCGATGGACTCGAAGGCGACGAACTCTGTGTCGATGACACCACCCTGGACACCAACGATTCCGCCAACTTTGCCGATAACTTCACCGTCGATTCCAGCTCGTATGGCAATGACGGCGCCGGGTCCACCGTCTCCGCTTTCTCGCTCGCCATCAGCTCTTCGGGCGTCGATTCAGGCATCGATGACACCGCCACGGGCAACGACGTCTTGCTCTTCCTCGAGAGTGGCGTCGTCGTCGGACGCGAGGGCAGCTCCTCTGGCGCCATTGTCTTCACCGTTTCCGTCGATGCTGATGGAGAGGTCACCCTCGATCAGCAACGGGCCGTCGTTCACGATGATCCCAACGATCACGACGAGGCCTCCTCTCCCGCCATGCTCTCGGGAGCCAACACGGTCACCCTGACTCGCACCGATACCATCACCGACAAGGACGGCGATTCCCATTCCGACTCCGCCACTCTCGACCTCACCTCCGCTCTCAAGTTCAAGGATGACGGTCCCGCCATCGATATTTCATCCGATGGACTCGAAGGCGACGAACTCTGTGTCGATGACACCACCCTGGACACCAACGATTCCGCCAACTTTGCCGATAACTTCACCGTCGATTCCAGCTCGTATGGCAATGACGGCGCCGGGTCCACCGTCTCCGCTTTCTCGCTCGCCATCAGCTCTTCGGGCGTCGATTCAGGCATCGATGACACCGCCACGGGCAACGACGTCTTGCTCTTCCTCGAGAGTGGCGTCGTCGTCGGACGCGAGGGCAGCTCCTCTGGCGCCATTGTCTTCACCGTTTCCGTCGATGCTGATGGAGAGGTCACCCTCGATCAGCAACGGGCCGTCGTTCACGATGATCCCAACGATCACGACGAGGCCTCCTCTCCCGCCATGCTCTCGGGAGCCAACACGGTCACCCTGACTCGCACCGATACCATCACCGACAAGGACGGCGATTCCCATTCCGACTCCGCCACTCTCGACCTCACCTCCGCTCTCAAGTTCAAGGATGACGGTCCCGCCATCGATATTTCATCCGATGGACTCGAAGGCGACGAACTCTGTGTCGATGACACCACCCTGGACACCAACGATTCCGCCAACTTTGCCGATAACTTCACCGTCGATTCCAGCTCGTATGGCAATGACGGCGCCGGGTCCACCGTCTCCGCTTTCTCGCTCGCCATCAGCTCTTCGGGCGTCGATTCAGGCATCGATGACACCGCCACGGGCAACGACGTCTTGCTCTTCCTCGAGAGTGGCGTCGTCGTCGGACGCGAGGGCAGCTCCTCTGGCGCCATTGTCTTCACCGTTTCCGTCGATGCTGATGGAGAGGTCACCCTCGATCAGCAACGGGCCGTCGTTCACGATGATCCCAACGATCACGACGAGGCCTCCTCTCCCGCCATGCTCTCGGGAGCCAACACGGTCACCCTGACTCGCACCGATACCATCACCGACAAGGACGGCGATTCCCATTCCGACTCCGCCACTCTCGACCTCACCTCCGCTCTCAAGTTCAAGGATGACGGTCCCGCCATCGATATTTCATCCGATGGACTCGAAGGCGACGAACTCTGTGTCGATGACACCACCCTGGACACCAACGATTCCGCCAACTTTGCCGATAACTTCACCGTCGATTCCAGCTCGTATGGCAATGACGGCGCCGGGTCCACCGTCTCCGCTTTCTCGCTCGCCATCAGCTCTTCGGGCGTCGATTCAGGCATCGATGACACCGCCACGGGCAACGACGTCTTGCTCTTCCTCGAGAGTGGCGTCGTCGTCGGACGCGAGGGCAGCTCCTCTGGCGCCATTGTCTTCACCGTTTCCGTCGATGCTGATGGAGAGGTCACCCTCGATCAGCAACGGGCCGTCGTTCACGATGATCCCAACGATCACGACGAGGCCTCCTCTCCCGCCATGCTCTCGGGAGCCAACACGGTCACCCTGACTCGCACCGATACCATCACCGACAAGGACGGCGATTCCCATTCCGACTCCGCCACTCTCGACCTCACCTCCGCTCTCAAGTTCAAGGATGACGGTCCCGCCATCGATATTTCATCCGATGGACTCGAAGGCGACGAACTCTGTGTCGATGACACCACCCTGGACACCAACGATTCCGCCAACTTTGCCGATAACTTCACCGTCGATTCCAGCTCGTATGGCAATGACGGCGCCGGGTCCACCGTCTCCGCTTTCTCGCTCGCCATCAGCTCTTCGGGCGTCGATTCAGGCATCGATGACACCGCCACGGGCAACGACGTCTTGCTCTTCCTCGAGAGTGGCGTCGTCGTCGGACGCGAGGGCAGCTCCTCTGGCGCCATTGTCTTCACCGTTTCCGTCGATGCTGATGGAGAGGTCACCCTCGATCAGCAACGGGCCGTCGTTCACGATGATCCCAACGATCACGACGAGGCCTCCTCTCCCGCCATGCTCTCGGGAGCCAACACGGTCACCCTGACTCGCACCGATACCATCACCGACAAGGACGGCGATTCCCATTCCGACTCCGCCACTCTCGACCTCACCTCCGCTCTCAAGTTCAAGGATGACGGTCCCGCCATCGATATTTCATCCGATGGACTCGAAGGCGACGAACTCTGTGTCGATGACACCACCCTGGACACCAACGATTCCGCCAACTTTGCCGATAACTTCACCGTCGATTCCAGCTCGTATGGCAATGACGGCGCCGGGTCCACCGTCTCCGCTTTCTCGCTCGCCATCAGCTCTTCGGGCGTCGATTCAGGCATCGATGACACCGCCACGGGCAACGACGTCTTGCTCTTCCTCGAGAGTGGCGTCGTCGTCGGACGCGAGGGCAGCTCCTCTGGCGCCATTGTCTTCACCGTTTCCGTCGATGCTGATGGAGAGGTCACCCTCGATCAGCAACGGGCCGTCGTTCACGATGATCCCAACGATCACGACGAGGCCTCCTCTCCCGCCATGCTCTCGGGAGCCAACACGGTCACCCTGACTCGCACCGATACCATCACCGACAAGGACGGCGATTCCCATTCCGACTCCGCCACTCTCGACCTCACCTCCGCTCTCAAGTTCAAGGATGACGGTCCCGCCATCGATATTTCATCCGATGGACTCGAAGGCGACGAACTCTGTGTCGATGACACCACCCTGGACACCAACGATTCCGCCAACTTTGCCGATAACTTCACCGTCGATTCCAGCTCGTATGGCAATGACGGCGCCGGGTCCACCGTCTCCGCTTTCTCGCTCGCCATCAGCTCTTCGGGCGTCGATTCAGGCATCGATGACACCGCCACGGGCAACGACGTCTTGCTCTTCCTCGAGAGTGGCGTCGTCGTCGGACGCGAGGGCAGCTCCTCTGGCGCCATTGTCTTCACCGTTTCCGTCGATGCTGATGGAGAGGTCACCCTCGATCAGCAACGGGCCGTCGTTCACGATGATCCCAACGATCACGACGAGGCCTCCTCTCCCGCCATGCTCTCGGGAGCCAACACGGTCACCCTGACTCGCACCGATACCATCACCGACAAGGACGGCGATTCCCATTCCGACTCCGCCACTCTCGACCTCACCTCCGCTCTCAAGTTCAAGGATGACGGTCCCGAGATCAATTCTGCAAACGCGGCGGTCCAACTGGATGACGAAACCCTGACCGGAGGAATTCCTGGCGGAACCGGGGATGTATTCCCGGATACTGCAAATACTTCCGGGACTCTCGCCCATGACTTTGGAGCCGACGGAGCAGGCTCTGTGGAATGGCTCGATACAGGAGCACCTGCAGGTTTCACTTTCGTAAAATCCGGCGACAACCTTCTCATCAAGCAGGGCGCCACAACCGTGATCACGGTAACCATGGTCACCGCAACCGGCGCCTACACCGTCACACAAAATGCCGCTATTGCTCACCCGGCAGGCGGCGATGAGAACGATGTCAGTTTCACGCTTTCCTACCGGGTAACAGATGGAGATGGCGACTTCACAGATGGGACTCTGACGATCAATTCCGATGATGACACGCCCACCACGTTCGCCCCAGATACAGCGACTTTGGTCAATACGGATGGAGTCATGACCGGCCTCCTGGATCTCGATGTTGACGGAAACATCGACAATAACGTAGGCGCCGATCAAGTGGGATCGATCAACTTTGCCAATATCACCGACGGAGATCAGGCTACAGGCATCATCGGAGGAAACACCGTAAATCTTACCTCAGGGGGAGAAAACATTCAGCTCTACCTTGTCGATCACGATAGCGATAGTTCCACACCCGACCAACTCCAGGGCTGGACCGGAGGGCTGAATACCGGGACAAAAATCTTCACGGTCACGCTTAATCACGATCCCACTAATGTGGCAAACGATACCTATCAGGTCGACCTGCTGAAACAGATTGGAGCAACTGAGGAAACCACTCTTTCAAACCTCGGATTCTCCGAAGCCGGCAACAAGCTCTTCAACTACATTGATGTCGACGGAACAACAACAACAGAAGATCTCATGTTCTCCGGCTACGAGAGAGACACTTCCAACGCGACCACTCACGAATCAGTCAACACCAACAGCACTTCCATTGGCGTGGGCAACCAGTCCATGAACGACGGAGAAAACCTTCGGATTGACTTCGTCAACTCGCCTTCCGTATCCAGCTCGGCGAACAATACCTACGACTACGCCACTCACTACAATGTGAACAACTTCTCGTTCGCTATAGTTCAAAAAGGCGGCGGCTTGCCCGCTGATTCGCTCGAATTGTGGGTTCGTATCTACGATGCCGACAATGACGATCCCGCAGGAAATGATTCTCAAGACCATACCGACGCGCTTTCCGACGATCCTCAGCTGAACACGATCACAGAAATCAAGGTCAACGGAGTCGCCCTGACCCTGGGCTCTCTAACCACAGATGGCAATGGAGGCTATCTCCTGACCGGCTTGGACCTGAATGACGTCATCGTTGTCGCCGCTTCCGGAGCCGGCTACAATCGAATCGAAATCGAAAACGCTCTCTCGATGACCCATGGGGTCACGGACTCAAGCTTGAATGGCGACTCATTTGACATCGGAACGTTTGGATTCGAAAAAACACTGACCAACATACCGAGTGTGGAGCTCAATTTTGACGCCGCTCTCACAGATGCAGACGGGGACACCATTGTGGTAACGGATGCAATCGAAATTACCTTAACTTCTCCAACCCCACCAATCGTACTCGATCTTGACGGAGACGGACTCGAGTTCCTGAGCAGTTCAGAAGCTCCCGCGCTCGCATTTGATCTCGACGGAGACGGCGAACTCGAACAATCGTCCTGGGTAGGAGAAGACGATGCCCTCCTCGTACACGATGCGAACAACGATCAAATCGTCAATGATGGTAGCGAGATCCAGTTCGCCCATTTAGACCCAGACGCCGAAACGGACCTGGAGGGACTGCGGCTCGCACACGATTCCAACAACGACGGTGTGTTTGATGCCAACGATGAGAAATTCGATGAATTCGGCATCTGGCAGGATATTGACAGCGATGGAAAAACCGACCCTGGGGAATACACCACACTCGAGGAGGCCGGAATCGTTTCCATTGATCTCAACAGCGACGAAATCAGCTACCTTGCCGCTGACGGTGAGGTCGTCGTCCAGGGTGAGACCAGCTTCCTTCGAGAAGATGGCTCCGAAGGGATAGTCGGCGACGTCTTACTCTCTTCATCCGGCGACTCTGAAGAAGATAGTTCGCCGATGGAAGTGAGCGACCTTATTGAAAGCACCGATAGCGTTGATGATCTTCTCGGTGAGGCATCCGAAGAGAACGAGGGCAGTACCTCGAATGCTTCTTCGGAATATGCCACTGCCGATTCAGGAACTGATTCCTCCGCTGATTTCAATAGCAGTGGCGATGACACTGAAGGCGCCATCATCGTCCCAGAGTCCGAGGCGGGAGTCGACGATGCTCCTCCATCTATCGTTGTTTAACCCGATCGAGCAAGTCTATGGAATTTAATCCTACTGAACAGGAAACTATATCCACCGTTAGCACTGAGCCTTCCGGGGAGTCCCAAGTTGAATCTTCCCAGGAAGATTTTGATCCCTTACTTCTCTGCCTCAAACGAGTCATCGAATGGCATGGGTTGACAACAGATATGGATTCTCTGCTTTCAGGACTCCCCTTGGAAAACGGACGACTCAATCCGGAACTACTTTTGCGCTCTGCTAACCGGGCGGGACTACGATGCGAGATAGTGAAGCGAAAACTCCGCAAACTTCCCTCCTCTGTCCTCCCGGCGATCCTCTTTTTGAAAGGAAATCGCGCGGGTGTTCTGGAGCCTGACAGCGAAAGTAAGAACGGCGTACGCCTTGTGGTCCCCAATGACGAGGGCGCTACATTTCATGCCGCTGACATTCTGAAGAAGCAGTATAGCGGCTTCGTCATTCTCATTCATCCCAGCAACTCTCACTCTGTCCCGGTCGCGACGAGACCGGAGTTTGCCACCCCCGAAACTCGGAGATGGTGGTTCTGGAGGACCATGTGGAGATTTCGAAATTACTACCTCCAGTTGCTGCCCGGCTCCCTCCTCGTCAATTTCTTTGCCTTGGCAATGCCGTTCTTCGTCATGATCGTCTATGACCGCGTCGTACCCAACAACGCCGAAGAGACCTTGTGGGTATTGGCCACGGGAGTGGCGACGGTCTTCGTCTTCGAATACCTGACAAGGCTACTACGGGGCTACATCCTGGAACGGGCAGGTAAAGAAATCGATCAAGTGCTTTCCAGCTCACTCTATGAACAAATCCTCGCCATGGAGATGAAAGCCAGGCCTTCTTCCGCTGGAGGATTATCTGGAAGGACGAAGGCCTACGAAGTACTCCGCGAATTCTTCATGTCTGCATCAATCCTGGCGCTCGCTGACGTCCCATTCGGCCTCCTTATGATCGCTGTGATTTTCTTCATCGGCGGCCCTGTGGGCTGGGTTCTGGTGCTCACCTCAGCACTTGCCATTCTTGCCGGTTTTGCGATTCAGGCTCCCTTACGGAAATCTGTCCTCGATACCACCAACTCCAACATTGAACGACAAGCCTTCCTTTCAGAAAGCATCAATGGACTGGAGTGCGTCAAAAGTTCCAACGCAGAAGGCGCCCTGCAAAAGAAAATGGAGCGCATGATGCATGAATCATCAGGCCAACAGGTGAAGTCGCACTGGTATGCCCTGTTAGGAAACTCCACCACCACGTTCTTAATCCATCTCACCACCGTCGGAATTATCGTTGTCTCTGTCTACCGCGTTCACAACGGGGATATGTCAATGGGTGCGATGATTGCCTGCGTCCTGCTTGGCGCCCGAGCCATGACGCCGCTCGCCATGGTTGCTGGCCTCATGACTCGCTTTCAACAGGCAATGGAATCGCTTCGCGGCCTCAACCAGGTCATGCGACTACCTCGGGAAACCGGTGATGGTCGCCAGTTCATCCAGCGAACCTCCTACCATCCCCACTTTGAGCTGAAAAAAGTATCGTTCTCCTACCCGGGCCAACAGAAGCCTGCCCTCAAGGAGATTTCCTTAACTATCAAACCAGGAGAACGGATTGCGTTGCTGGGGAGAATTGGATCTGGGAAAAGTACTCTTCTTCGGATCCTCGCCAAACTCTATGATCCATCAGAGGGCATTATACTTCTGGACGGAATCGAGCTTCACCAATACCACCCTTCAACCCTCAGAAGAGGAATCGGATATCTGCCACAAGACCCCACGCTATTCACTGGATCACTTCGGGAAAATATTTTGCTCGGTCTACCCGCAGAATCCGATTCGACCGTCTGGTCCGCGGCGCATATTGCCGGGCTGGATGGAACGATCAACGGGCACCCGATGGGGTTGCACCTCCCCGTTGGCGAGAGAGGTGTCCTTCTTTCCGGCGGGCAACGACAGGCCGTTGCTCTCGCCAGAGCGCTTGCTGGAGCCCCCCGCACTCTGCTTCTCGATGAACCAACTGCTGCAATGGACCTTCAATCTGAGAAGCATGTCATCGAAAACCTCAAAACCTATCTCGACGAAACGGAAGAACGGGGACTGGTCCTTGTCACGCACAAACTAAGCATGCTTGAGATGGTGGATCGAATCATCGTGATCGAATCAGGCCAAATCCTGACAGACGGCTCTCGTGACGAAGTCCTAAGCAATCTTCGAAACCCGGCGCACACCAACCGACGTGCGGTCCGTAGCAGGTAAACGTAACTTGGATACAAGAAGGAGAAACTGATGAGCCAAACCGTAAAGCCCACCGACAATGAAGTGTGGAACCGGAAAGACCTTCTCGACCTGTCCGAACCGATACCTATCGGCAAAGATACGAATGTCAGTGCCCACGACGCGGATTTTGTACGCGATTGCCGCTCCTTAACCAGGAGATCACTTTCCAGTATCAACTTCCTTCCGTGGCTCGCCGTGGCGTTTGTCTCGGTCCTCCTCTGGTGGGCGTCCCGGGCAGAAATTGACGAGGTCACGCGAGGTGTCGGAAAGGTCATTCCCTCAAAGTCACTGCAAAAGGTTCAAAGCCTTGAAGGAGGGCTGATAGAAAGCATTCTTGTCACTGAGGGTCAGTTAGTTGAGGCAGGGCAGGAGTTGATTCATATCAGCGACGCCATCTTCGCTTCTAACTACGAAGAGAACATTGCTAAGAGGGATGTGCTGGCTGCTCGGCTCGTGCGCCTCCGGGCGGAGGCCACCGGATCCGATAAACTGGACTTTCCTGAAAATACCCGCCCTGACCTTTCCCTGAGCGAGATCGATCTCTTTGAAAAGCGGAGAACCGACTACGTCGCAACCGAGGAAGGCCTCCAATCGCGGCTCAAACTGGCCAAGAACGAAGAGGGCCTCCTGCTTGATGCCAAGGAATCCGGTGCCGTGTCGCCGATTGAACTACTCAGGATCCAAAAAGAAGTCGCAGAACTGGAGAGCCAACTGCGCATGCATGCGACCAACGCTCAACGGCTCGCGATGGAGCAATACGATCAACACAAGGCTGAACTGGAAGCACTAACGGAAGCCATCAAGAGAGACAAGGATCGCCTCGACCGAACCGTTCTTCGCTCCCCTGTTCGCGGCACAATCAACAAGATCTACCTCAATACGGAGGGAAGAGTGATCGGCAGTGGTGAAGACATCATGGATATCGTACCCAGCGACGACACCCTGCTCGTAGAGGCCAATGTTCGCCCCTCAGACATTGCTTTCATTCACCCGAATCAGGATGCCATGGTAAAATTTACGGCCTATGACTTCACCACCTACGGAGGCCTGGAAGGACAAGTCGAACACATTAGCGCCGACACAATCACCGACGAACAAGGCGAAAGCTTCTACCAAATCAAAGTTCGAACTACGGACAACACTCTGGGAAAAGACAGCAAAGGACAGGAGCTGCCGATCATTCCGGGAATGGTCACCGAAATCGACATCCTTACCGGAGAGAAGACCGTTTTAACCTATCTTCTCAAACCTATCACTCGCGCCAGGGAGAGGGCATTTCGCGAGCGCTAGATGGAAGAGCTTAACAGCCGAACGCCGAGGAAACATACAAGGCGGCCGGCAACTCGATAACTTCGTCAGTCTCGATATCATCCTGACGAACGCCAGATGTCCGAGAAACATCCTGCTCTTCTGCCACCATGATCTCAGGGAATTCATGGAGCTCATTCACCTCCGCGTTCGGTAACTGATCCCGGTACTTCGCCAGGTTCGCTGAAAATGTCTTACTTCCGTAGGGAACGTAATCGCTCTGTTGCGAGACCGCTATGATACAACCAGCCAACTCCCATCTCTGTCGACCATCACTCCAGGCAAAGATAGCGCCACCGGAGTCTCCCTCCGCAGCCTGGGCTTCGAACTGATCCCGTCCGAATTCCGTCGTGAAACACTGCGTCATGAAGCCCTCGCCAGTTGCGACGTCTTCTGGCACAACCTCAGCAAGCGTGTTCAGCCCCCAGATAACACCCCGTGACCGCTTCGTTCGGTAACCGATCTGGGCGAGCACCTTTCCATTGCTGGTTAAAGTCGCGGGAGTCTTCTGTTGAATAAATCCTGTTCCGGCCAAAACCAGCGGCGTTTCCAGGTCGGGCGTGTCTGGAGAAAACGGAATTACCTCGAGATCAGACAAGGTGCTTCCCTCCGGCGGAAGGACGATCCGGTAAACGGCAAGATCGCTACTCTCCCCCGCCTCATTCTCCATAAGACGCCAGGTGCCTCGCACCGGCTGGAAGGAGGCCCCGCCCTGTTGAACAAAAGGATGACATCCGACATGAGCACTGGTCAGGACCCATCCATCGCCGAGATAAACTCCGGATCCCTTTCCAACGACACCCACCCGATCAGCAAACGGAAACTCGGAGAAACCAGAATCAGAAGACTCAAAGTCTCCAAGTATCTCACCCACGCCGAGACGCTTTTCTGAGCCTCCGGTAGGCCGCCCCTCGACCACCATGCCGAGAGCGAAGTCCCCGCCCAGGCAGACAATTGAGATCTGAAAAATTATTCTTAAAATTTTCACACTTACAGTAATTATAACAAGTTCCGGACTCAGTGCAATATCTATACTTTCCTCTGCTTCGGATGCTCCTCCTCTTCAATTCAATCCTGGGAGCTTTATAAACCGTTAAACATCAACAGATTATGATTCCGAAATAGGCAAATGACCTATATGCATAGGACCCCTGCCTATGAAGGTATACGCATAGACCTTACTGGTAGTCTACCTAAATTTCCTACGCAGCGGTTCTGCGAACTCGATTTCGAAAGCTCCTGACCCTGGAGCCTCAATTATTCGCCACAGCATCCGCCTGACCGGGCGGACGAGTCGTACTCATATTTCGGCGACCAGCCTTCGCAGCCGCCTTCGAGCATCTGCATCATTGGAAAAGCGACACAGAATTCATCTCCCGGGCAAAAGCTGCTGTGCCCGGTGCGGGTGATCTTTTCACCGTTGCGATGAAACGCGCTGAACCCCGGCCAGGTACCCGCGGGTTCCTCCCGGCTCATCGTTCCCCAATGCCCCATGTCCATGGAGTATTTGTCTCCGTGTTCAGAACTGGAAATCATCCTGAATCCCCAGCAGCGCGACTTGGCAAACTCCACTTGCACGTCCACCGGATCCGGCGAAAGCAAGGCGACCGAACACCGGTCTTCGAGGTGGGCGAGAATGCCGTTAATCCCATCCGCATAGATCGTGCAGTAGGGGCAGGACTTGCCCATGTTTTGAATGATGATCAGTTCACTCCTTTCTCCGAAGAGCTGCCGCAGAGTCACCACCCCGTCCGGTGTTGAGAAAACGTAGTCATCCGTCACCTCGGACGACTCCTTCTTTTTCATTCCCCGTAGCTTCTCCTGGAGAACGACGAGTTGAATTCCTCTGTTCCGGCATAGAAATTGCGATACTCGGGAAAACAGACGTATCATTGAGGGGGCAGCGCCGGTGCTGGATTCCGGCCGCCCCCCGCTTCCTGATGAAGCCTGTTTTCTCCAGAGCGGATACCCGCGCAGAATACCGTCGTATTCTCGGTCATCTCGAATTCAGCTCGGGACGATCTTTTCTCAAGATTCTCGCCTGTCTCGGCGGCGCCTGGCTCATCGCTTTTCTTCCGACTTATCCCGGCCTCGATGATGCCGGAAGATGGACCCTGGGAATTATCTCGCTTTGCGGATTGCTATGGATGACCGAGGCGATTCCCGCCTTTGCCGTCGCCCTTCTCGGCATTGGCCTGCAAATCCTGATCCTGGGCAATCCCGGGGGCGTCATGACTCCGGAGGGAGATACCAAGGGCTGGGAAAAATTTGTGGAGCCCTGGGCGAGCCCGTCCATGTGGCTGTTCTTCGGCGGGTTCATTCTGGCGAAAGCCTCCGCGCGTACCGGGCTGGACCGCTCGCTGGCCGGCAGGCTCCTCTCCCTCGCCGGCTCGAAACCTGAAAACGTTCTCCTGGTTGCCATGGGGACCACTTTTGTGTTCTCCATGTTTCTCTCTAACACCGCCACTGCGGCAATGATGATTGCGATCCTCGGTCCCATGATCGCAAACACTTCCGCCCCCGGTGCCGCCCGCGCGCTCATCCTCGGGGTCGCCTTCTCGGCCAACATCGGAGGAATGGGGACAATCATCGGCACGCCCCCGAACGCGATTGCCTCGGGCTTGCTCGACAGTGTTTACTCCGTCGACTTTCTCCAATGGATGGGCTTCGGCCTCCCCCCCGCCATTCTCCTGCTGGGAGGTCTTTGGCTCTGGTTGGCCCGCCGGGTAAAGGGTGCTTCATTCGGTCCGGAATCCAGTGGAGATTCGGAAGGGAATGAAAACGAACCGGTCGATGCCGGCCCCACCCTTCCCCGTTGGCAACGCTGGATCGTCCTAGGTGTCTTTGGCGTCACCATCGCCCTGTGGCTCAGCGGTGGCTGGCACGGAATTCCGACCGCGGTTGTTTCGTTTTTTCCCATCGTGATCCTGTCCATCACCGGCGTGATCCGGGGAAAAGATATCCGGAGACTCGACTGGGATATCCTGATCCTGCTCGCAGGAGGTCTCTCCCTTGGAGTTGGTGTTTCGGAGAGCGGCCTGGCCGAATGGCTGGCGGGACGACTTGGTTTGCTGCCTCTGCCTGCCTGGGGCATGGCACTGGTCTTTTCGCTCCTGACATTGCTGCTATCCAATTTCATGAGTAACACCGCCGCCGCCAACATCCTCATCCCGATTGGTATTGCGACAGGAGCGGCGGCGGGCGGCGGGATCGAAGCCGCGGCTTTTGCCATTCCCATGGCACTCAGCGCCTCCACCGCCATGTGTCTGCCCATTTCGACTCCGCCCAACGCCATTGCCTACTCGAGCGGCAGGTTGAAGGCCCGGGACTTCCTCTTGCCGGGACTGATTGTGGGTCTCGCCGCTGTGCCTTTGTCAGTCTTCTGGAGTCGACTCCTGATCCAATGGATAGGGTGAGAGTCCGCTTAAGCCTTGACCTTAAGGCGGCATCTGACGACGATGCGGAATAACTCCGGCGACCCGCGGCATGACGTTTTCACCCATTTTCACCTTTCTCAAAGGCATCCCCCTCTTGGCGGCGGCCGCACTGTTCAGCTCGTGCGTGACGACCAGCAATCCCGAACTGGAGGCAACCGACATCGATGGAAACGGAACTGTCGAGGTGGATGAACTCGAAACCGCCTTCACGAAAAAGATGTTCGAGATGGGCGACACCAACGATGACGGGAAACTTTCCGAGGAGGAAATCAACCAGGCCAGCGAGGAGAAACCAAGATGGAAGTTCGCGGACGCCGACACGGACAATTCCGGATATCTCTCATACGAAGAACTGGTTCGAGTCGTTGATGAAGAAAAGGTCTTCGACGAATATCTTCAATCCATCGACGTCAACGGCGACGGAATCATCAGCAACGACGAGGGCCGCCGAATCACCGGGGCTCAGGATGCGAATGAGCGTGACCAGAATCGCAGCGCCCTCGAAAGATACTTTGAAAGCGACGAATGAGCCTGATTCGCACTTCCCTTCTCCTAACCTTGGCGGTCGCCTGCTTCACTCTCGGAGCTTGCGCCAACAACAATAATCCTCACGCCCGCACCAACACCCGACGCGGAGCCGTCGTTGGTGCCGCGACGGGAGCCATCATCGGCAACAACACCGGGATTGGATCCTGGGGCGGCGCAGCCGCCGGCGCGGTTGTCGGTGGTCTCTGGGGAAATTCGGTCGGGCGAAACACGCCCACGAACACCTCGCCGAACAAGCAGTTCGACTTCAGGACCCGCTGGTAGGACACCCCGGCGTTACACCAGGATGTCTTTGATCACGTGTCCGTGCACGTTGGTCAGTCGCCTCTCCAATCCGTTGTGGTAGAAACTCAACCGCTCGTGATCCAGCCCCATCAGGTGAAGGATCGTGGCGTTGAAGTCGTAGAGCGAAGTGGGATCGACCGCGGCCTTGAAACCAAATTCGTCACTCTGCCCGTAGCTGTAGCCCTTCTTCACGCCGGCACCGGCGAAGAAGCAGGTGAACGCCTCCGGGTTGTGATCGCGACCGGTGCCGTTCCCCTGGAGGAAAGGCATGCGCCCGAACTCGGTGCACCAGACAATCAGGGTATCCTCGAGCAGACCACGACGCTTCAAGTCACTGATCAGGGCCGCCGTGGGCTGGTCCATGATCTCCGCCTGCATCGCGTGGGTGTCGGCGATGTTGGAGTGTGAGTCCCAGTTGGTGATACCATTGCCACCGGACGGGTCACTTCCGTTGAAAAGCTGAACCACGCGAACCCCCTTCTCAATGAGACGGCGGGCGAGGATGCAGTTCTTGGCATACTCACGCTTCAGTTCCGAACCGGATTCAGTGCCATACTCCTTGTGAATGGATTCCGGCTCGTTGGCGAGATCCATCATTTCAGGAACAGACATCTGCATCTGTCCGGCGAGCTCGTAACTGGCCACGCGGGCCGCAAGGTTGGCATCGCCGGGATACTTCTCGAGATGCTTGGCATTGAGACGCTGGAGCAGGTCGACGGTCTGCTTGTCATCTGACGCCGAATAGTCCATCGGTCGACCGAGGTTGGCCGGAGGATTCTTCGCATTGAAGTCAGTGCCCTGGAAGGCGGCGGGAAGAAACCCACTGCCGAAGTTGTTCTTTCCGGAACGGGCCAGGCCGCGCGGGTCATTAATCGCGACAAAGGCAGGAAGGTCCTGGCACTCCGAACCGAGAGCATAGGTCGCCCAGGCACCAAAGGACGGGAAGCCCTCCATCGTAAAACCGGTGTTGATGAAGTTCTCGCCCTGCGGGTGAGCACTGGTTTGGGTATGCAGCGAATGCACAAAGCAGAAATCATCCGCCAGTTCGCCCATCTTGGGGAGCAGGTCCGAGGTCATCTTGCCACTTTGACCACGGGGTTTGAAGTCCCAGAACGGCTTTGCGATATTCCCGCTCGGACCTTCGAAGGTCACCGCCGGCAAACCGGGAGGCTTCTGTCCGTGCAACTTGGCCAGCGCCGGCTTGTAATCAAAGGTATCGACGTGACTGACCGCACCGGGGCAGAAGATCACCAGCACCTGCTTGGCCGCGCCCTGGAAATGCCCCTGGCGAGGCAGGTAAGGATTATCAGGATCAATGTCAGGACGAATCGGCGCCTTCCCACTGAACTCGGCCGGATTCTCGGAAGATGCCAGACCTTCCCCGGCGAGCAACTGGGCAAGGCCCAGACCTCCGAGCGAAAAGCCCGTGTTCTTCATGAAGTTCCGACGGTCAAGCAGGCGTCGGCCGAAAGGGGTCATGTGTTCAGGATTCATTTTCTTAGCTCTTTAGCTGTTAGGTAGTTAGCAGATTAGCTTTCTGGTTTCGGGCAACCGAACGGCAAAACCGCGACTTGCTGCCCGTTCACCCGTCAGGGCAGGAAGGCGTATTCGTTAGAGTTAATCAGGCTGCGGCAGACAATGTTGAGACCGTTGCTTCCGGCGATGCTGGTGCAGGCCGCCAGTTCATCAGCATCAGGCTGACGAAGCAGGATCAACTCAAAGGCACGTTTCACGGCAGCCTCGGGGTCTCCCCCACTCTCCCTGGTGGCGCGCTCAGCGATAAACTCGGACTGCTCCACCACGAAGTCGCTGTTCATCAGGTTCAGGGCCTGGAGCGGCGTTGTCGAAACGGGGCGCTTGTCACGCACCTGTCCACAGTCAGGGAAGTCGAAGGCGGTGAACATCTTGTCGTCGACGCGTCGCATCCGCTCCTGGTAGAGCATGCGGCGCCAGGTGTCTTCGCCGTGATTATCGACCACCTCCCACTGGGCGTAGGTCTTCTTCACGTTGTGGATGCGGAAGCTGCGACCACCCAGTTCAGGGTTGAGCTTTCCGGAAGCCTGGAGAATACCGTCGCGAATCACCTCGGCTTCGACACGCTGAGGCGGGAATCGCCAGAGATAAAGGGAGCTGCCATCTGCGGCGAGGCTTTCCTCATTCGGCAGGCTGGACCGCTTGAAAGCATCCGACATCACGAGCAGGCGAATCATGCCCTTGGAGGACCACGGAGCGACTTCCATCCGGGTCGGATCCACAAACTCAGCCGCCAGCCAGTCGAGCAACTCAGGATGAGTGGGCATGGCACCAGCCAGTCCAAAGTCACTACCGGTCGCCACGATGCCGGAGCCAAAGAGGTGGTGCCAGATCCGGTTCACCATGACGCGTGCTGTGAGCGGGTGATTCGGATCCGTCAACCACTCCGCAAAGGCGAGGCGACGCTTCGGGTCCGGAGTTTCGGAATCGAGACCGAGGTCTCCATCCATCAGGGAGAAACCGGCCGGAACCACTTCATCACGAAGGTTCTCCGGGCTGCCGCGATGCATCACGTGAGTCTTGTCGGGCATCTTGGTGAACTGACCGACAAAGCTGTGGCGCGGCCCCTCCTCGGTGAGTTCACCAATGAGACGGTGCAGCTCATCCGATGCCTTCTTGAGCTTGGGATTCTTTGCGATGCGCTGATTGGCAGCGTTGCTTCCGGCAACCTGTTTCCAAGACCCGTCATCCAGCAGCACGCTGACGCGGAAGGATGGCAACCCCCCACCCTTTTTCGCCTCGAGGTAGTCGGTCTCGAAATAATACTCGCGGTTGCTGCTGAACCGGAAGCGATTCACGGTTTGCTCTTCAGGAAAGTGGATCTCAACCCAGGGCTTCTTGCCACTGTCCTTGGGAGCCTTTGCCCGCCAGGCCATCGTGCCGAACTTGCCGTCATTGGCGTTCTCGAGCGGGTGGCGATTATCGGCGAGAGACTTATCCTCTTTCAACTCGGTTCCGGAACGGGCCAGGGCGAGGTTCTCGTTGTATTCATCAGGACCGAAAACCTGCAGTTCGTCGATGCCCACGCTGGTCCAGTCAAAGTCGATGCGAAGCCCTTTGGTCTTCTGGTTGCCGAATTGGAGCTCTTTGAAGCCGCCCCAGTCTTCCTCCCAGGCACCCCCTTCCCGAAGGATGGCGCGCTGAGCGAACATCTTTGGGTAGATCTCTGAGGCGCGCTGGCGGCGCGGGTGGTCTTCGGCAAACTCCGGGTAGCGTCCGCCAAACTCCACGCCCTGGAACACGGCGCTCATGGCGTAGTAATCGGTGATCGAAATCGGATCAAACTTGTGGTTGTGACAGCGGGCGCAGCTGATCGTTACGCCCATCATCGAGGCACCCACGGTCGACATGATTTCGTCCATGCGGTCGGCCCTGGCCTGGCGAATTGCGGAGGGCTCGCGACCAACCGTTGCCGCAGGAACGTGAGGACCGGCGACAAGAAATCCGGTGGCCTCGCCCACTCCGAGCTGATCGCCTGCCAACTGCTCCCTAATGAACTGGTCATAGGGAATGTCTTCGTTGAAAGCGCGCACCACATAGTCGCGATAGATCCAGGCATTCTTGCGATAAAGGTTCGCTTCGGAACCGTTCGTTTCCGCCCAGCGAATCACGTCGAGCCAGTGCTGCGCCCAGCGTTCCCCAAAGTGAGGTGACGCCATCAATTCATCCACCAGCGCGGCGTAGGCCTTGTCACTATCTTCGGCGAAGGCCGCCTCAAACTCGTTCACTTTCTCCGGCGTCGGAACCATGCCGGTGAGAATCACGGAAGCTCTCTTGATGAGCGAAGCGGCATCGGCCGGCCCGTTCACTTCGATGCCCTGCTCTTCGAGCTTGGCGTTCAGAAACGCATCCACCGGGTTTCCGGCATCGCTCCCGGGAACCTCGGGGCGCTCCACGGGAAGGTAGGACCAGTGTTCGACTTTCTCTTCGATGACCTCGTCCATTTGGCCGGGCCACTCCGCACCGGCGGCGATCCAGTCTTCGAACAACTTGACCTCTTCTTCAGAAAGCGGCGAACCCTTCGGCGGCATGATCAAATCCGGATCACTTCCGTTGATCACTTCGATGAGGAAGCTGGCGACCGGATCTCCTGGAACGATGGAGGGAATTCCGATATCACCGCCCTTGAGCAGGGACGCGCGCTGGTCGACCCGAATCTCCGACTTCTGCTTGTCGGGGCCGTGACAATCGAGGCACTCCGCCTCGAGAATCGGCCAGATATCCTTCTCGAAATCAACGGCTCCGCTGTCAGCAGGCAGGCTCAACAGGGCGACCAGGCCGGAAAGGAGAAAAACGGTGGGGTTTTGCTTCATCACTCAATCACTGTCTCTAACGAAAAATGTTAACGCTTTTTCGGAAAAAAAATCGAGCCGATCCCGTGACGCAATGGCACCACGGCCTCCCCCCGCCCCAATTGCGTAGGGCCGCGGCCTTCTCAGCTCCCGCTGAAAGGTCCATTCTCTCGTCGAGACCGCATGAATTCCGAACTGTTCCTCACCTGCTTCCTGCTCTACGTCGTCGGCGTTATCGGGTTCGGCTGGTGGCTCTCCCGGCGGCGCCAGACCGGCGAAGAGTTCCTTCTCGGAGGCCGTGCTGTCCCCCTCTTTCTGACTCTCGGAACCACGATCGCGACCATGGTCGGAACGGGCTCGTCCATGGGCGCTGTGGGCAAGGCCTACACCCACGGCTGGGCGGGAGCCCTCTACGGCATTGGCGGGGCTGCCGGAATCCTGATTGCCGCCTGGCTTTTCGCCCCAGTGAGAAAGCACCGTTTCATCACCATGGCCGAGGAGATCTCCTCCTACGTCGGCGCCAATCGCTCCGTCGCCAACCTCGTGGCGGTGTTCACCTACCTTTCCAGCGTCGGATGGCTCGGCGCCCACATCCTCGGTGGAGGCAAATACCTCGTCTACGTCACCGGGATCGATCCTCTCCTCGGCAAGTCGCTCATCGCCTGCGGCTTCAGCATCTATGCCGTGATCGGCGGCTATCGGGCCGTCATCTGGACCGACACGCTCCAGGCGGTTGTGCTCTTCGCGGGCTTCACCCTCACGGCCTGGTTTTCGTTCCAACTCGCCGGAGGCTGGGAAGGGCTGTCAGAGGCACAGCAATCCCTCAGCTCCGCCGCATCTTCAGTACCCGCTCTTAGCCTGCTCTCTCTCGTTGTCGTCATCGCCGTGGGTGTGCTCGGCACGCCTTCATTTCGCCAGCGAATCTATTCGGGCGAATCGACGACGGCGGTTCGAAAAGCCTTCACGATCTCGGGCCTGCTCTATCTCGCCTTTTCCCTGCTCCCCGCCATCATCGGCCTGACCGCCTTCCACACGAACCCGGAGTTATCCGATCCCGACCAGGCTTTCCCCTGGATGGCGACCCAGCTGCTGCCGGCGGCGATCGGCATCATCGTGCTCATTGCCGGTCTTTCCGCCACCATGTCGAGCGCCAGTTCCGATGCCGTGTCCGGCGTCACCACCGTCATTCGTGATCTTTACCAACTGGCCTTCAAGCGACTGCCCGCGCCTGAAAAAGTCGTCCGCTACTCCCGCGTCTCACTCACCGCCACCACCCTGCTTGCTCTTGGAATGGCGCTGATTTCCGACCAGATCATTTCCTACATCGCCAGCATGATTTCCTTTTTCATCACCGGCATGTGCGTTGCCGGAATCCTCGGTCGAACCTGGGACCGCTACAATGCCCCCGGAGCCATCGCCTCACTGATCGGCGCATCGGCCACCGCCGCTGCTTTTCAGCTCAATGCCGTTCTCAGTCCCGACAACAACTGGAACGACACCTGGGGTAATCCCGTGATTCCTTCGTTAGTCGTAGCCACCCTCCTGGGAGTCGTGGTCTCACTGCTTACCCCACACGATCCCTGTTCTCATGAAGAAGCGGTCGCTCGACTCGCAAAAGAACGGGAGGGCATGGAGAATTCCGGGGACTAGCGCTTACCCGCGCGGCTGCGCTCAAAGAGGCTCGCAATCTCCTCGGCCGAAAGGGCGACCTCGAAAATTGCGAACTCATCCATGCGCCCGTTGAGGTTGCGGATCGCAAAGGTCGGATCCTCACGGTGAGGCAATCCCCAGTTACCGATCTCACCGTTTCCGATGTGCAGCTTATCGACGAAGAACTTATCTTCGATGGCCTCGCGGGCGATTTCCTCACCATTCACGAAGTGCGCCACCGAACGGTTCGCCGGATCAAAGGTGGAGGCGATATGCATCCACTCCCCGCTCATGGACTGGTCCCAGATCGGCTCTGAGAAATAAATCTTGGCGAGTCCCGCCGCATTCTTGTTCGGGTTCTTTGGATAAACGTAGGTGTCGTCCACCATGACCGAGAGCATGAGCTGCCCGTCGTCGCGGATCTGCCAGTGAGGCTCACCGTTCTCGTAACCGTCCCCGAGGAACAGGGCACTGTACCAGCGATCGAGCGCATCAATCCTGACCCAGGTCATGAAGGTAAATGCCGGAAACTCACCGGGGATGTTGACGCGCACCCGCGATCCGGGGCGGCGAAATTCCAGCGCCTCTTTCATTCCGGGCCAGCGACCATCCACCTTCTCTGCCATGACCACCGCGCCGTCGAATTCACCGTCGCGCGGCTTCGCCAGGTTGGGGATCAACTTCTCCCCGTTGGAACGATCAAAGGTGTAGTAAGCGATGAGACGATCATCTTCCGCCAGGGCATCGCGGTGAGACTCCCAGAGTTCGAAATCCGTCTGGCGCTGGCGATCGGTCTGGCTCCCCATGCGATCCGCATCGGGATAGTCCACCATGCCTGCGGCTACCGATTCCGCGCCACCATCTGACGGCAACTCCCACGCACCGCCGCTCGTCACGAGCCTTTTGCCTTCTTCCTGGTGATGAAATTCAATTTCGCCGTCGAACACTTCGACATGGCCTTCACCGTCCCGCACCTCGAGACCAAACTCGGTGCCCAGGTCCACGATCTCGGTCGAGGGCGCCTGCAGGATGAATCCGCGCGCTGCCGGCGGCACCTTCATCCTCACCGCACCTTCTCGACACTCAGCCTCCCAGGCGGAGCGAAGCGAAATTTCGGCAGGTCCTTCCACCGTCATCGTCGCACCGGAGAAGAACTGAATCTCTGCCGTGCCCGAAGCCAGTTCGAACACCTCGGAACTCAGCATATCGCCTTCACGACGCTGCGTCTGGCCATCCGCCCAACTGGCATCGAAGAGACGCCCCACCACCGCAAAACCCTCGGCCGAGGGCTCGTTGGGGTTGGTCCGGGCCATATCAGCACCTTCCCCCTTACCAGGCGACACAGGAGGCTTCGCCTGCCAATACATCCATGCGGATCCCAGCAAAAACGCGACTGCCGCCGCGGCTGCCATCGGTCCGAATGACGGGAAACTGATGATCTTATTCGAAGCCTTTTCCTCTTCCACTTCCTCGAGCTTCACCCACGGGGAAGCATCGTCACCGGCATCAATCCCGGAGGCTTCGTTCTGAAGGGTGTTGTCTAAAGAGAGGTAACGACGCATCACCGCGCGAAGCTCGGCACTCTCGATCATGCGATCCTGGAGGGACTCAAAATCCTCCGCACTGATCGTGCCGTCGACATAGGCGTCGATCCACTCCTGCTCTTCGGCGGTCAGGTCTTTGTATTTGGCGGGTTTCATCAGGCGTGCCCGGGTTGCTGGGTTTTCGATTCCACGCACTGCATCAGCTGATGTCGAATTCGCTTCAGTCGCATGTAAAACGCGGCCGCGGTCGATCCGGCCTCTGCAGCGAGATCCTTCACTTTCACTCCCGGCGTGTAAGCCAGGGTCACAAACTGGCGCTGCTTCTCGGGCAGCTCCAGCAGGCAGGTCTGCAAGGCATCGTGTTCGGCCTGCCTCTCATCCAGTTCCGCGACACCTTCGTCTGCCATCAGCTCGAGGACATCCTCGCGGAAGACATGGCGGTCGCGCGCCATCTTGCGTCGGTAGGCCAGGGCCTCAAAGCGGGCAATGACGCAGGCCCACTTCATGAAATTGGTCTCCGGATCGTATTGATCGAACTTCCGCCAGATCACGATCGCGGTCTGCTGCAGGACCTCATCCGTATCCGTCCACGTCGGCAGGAGGGACCGGATAAACCGTCTCAAGTCCGGCTCGTAGTGCGCAAAACGCTGCACAAAGGTCTCGTAACGAGCGTCCTCGGAGTCAGGAGTGGGATCGTTTTCAGCCATGGTTTCAATATAACACGGCCGGCCACGGAAAAACCTAACGCAAAAAACTTCCGCGGAGGAAATCACCCCACACGAAAGCCACGGAAGTGGAGGGTCGCGGTCCCCCGCGACCGGTTAAGCCAACGGATCAGGCTCCGGCATTCCGCCGGAAGCTCCCCTTACTTCGGGCGCTTGAAATAGAACACCGGCTGGCTGCTGCCGTCGTTGCGGACGGAGACCAGCTCCCACCCCTGCTCACCGAGTTCGTTGAGCTTCTCCTCGGAGGCACTGCCGCGGGAACGCTGACCGGAGGTGTTACCGGTGCGACGATCTTCGATTCGCAGGACGCGATACTCCCACTTCTGGCCACCCCAGGCTTTTTCCTCCTGGGCAATGGTGGAGTCACTGGACGAAAACCAGATGGCGGCACCGGCGGATAGGGCAACAGCAAGGGAAAGAAAGCGCATGTTCATGAGTGATTTGAAAAGAAGTGATTCAACTACTGGAATTCTCAGCAGTTATTACCCCGAGGACAAGTCAAATTCCGGCAATATCTTCCACTAACTAAGGCACATGGATAAACCGGCCTCTCATGATGTCCGCAATGTCCTCCATCACGGCCCGGCCAACATCGTCGTCACCGAGAAAAATGGTGTGCACGGTGACCTGGTATTCCTCCCAGAACCCGGCCAGCTCATTGATCAGGAATTCCGGACTCGTGTCTGACGGACGGCCGTCACTGAGCAGGTAAATCGTATCCACCTTCTCCCGCGGAACGATGCGCGAAAAGGCGTGATCGATTGCCTCCCCTAAGGGAGTCTCCCCTTCCGGCTGAATCCTCCCGACGAACTCCTGCGCCTTCTCCTTGTAGCGGTCGGTCGCCTCGCCAAAATCCCGCCCCGGAACCGATTGCTCCGGAAAGAGCAGCAACCCGAAGCTGTAACTCTCACCGAGGCTGGAAATCATGCCGGTGAGCTCGTCCTTCAATTGCAGGAAACGATCGTCGAGATACATGCTGCCGCTGTTATCGAGAATGAAGAGCAGGTTCCTGCCCGTGATCCGGATGCCGAAGAACTCCATGTCGTCGTTCTCCTTCGCCTCCTGGATCAACTCAGCCGAAAGCTTGGCGTAGGCTTCATCGGAGATCGGCTCGGGGGTGTAATTGTTTTCCTTCCCTTCCCACCACTGCTTCCAAAGGTAGGCCGAATTCCAGTGACGTTCGCCGGTCAGCTTAGTCAGCCCCTCCCGGGCCGTGTCGCGCAGCAGCGGATCGTCGAGCAGCCCCATCAGGGTGGCGACGGCGTGGTAGTCATTCCAGTCTCGCAGCGACTTCGTTGCTTCGATGCGTATCCCGTGAAAGGTCTCCGGATCCTCGGCCCACTTGATGAGAGCCTCCCAGTAGCCCGTCGACAGTTTTTCGGGCTCACGCAACATCCGGAGGCCTTCGATCGCCAGCCCCTGCGCCCTTGGCGTCTTGCCCTCCGCCGCGAGGTAAAGCAGCTGCTTTCTCGCTTCCTTGTCCCCGTGCGCCACAAAGGCACGCAGCAGATAGACGTTCTGCTCGAGCCGGTCGCCGATGGCTTCTTTTACCGCGGCGCGCGCTTCGTCACTCTGGTAAGCACCCAACACATCGGCAATCACCGTGCGAACAACCGCGGGCGTGTTTCGATTACCTAACAATCCAATCAAATACTGGGCCGACTCCCCGTAGTCCTCTTCGGCAAAGCTGCGAATCAATTCGACCTGGACGCGTTGCTCGCGTTCGAACTTCAGCTTTTCGATCACCCCTTCCGAGAAAGCCTTCCAGCGTTCCGCGTTGCCGTCGGCCAACGCCTCTTCCTCGCTGGCATGTGCCGCCAGGCCAAACACCACTCCCACCACCAGCAAACAGGCTCTCATCCGGCTGCTATTGCACCACGCCAGATGGAACCTTGGCAAGATTCACCTGCTCCAAACTACGGCTGAATCGTTTCCGAAAGCGCCCGGGCCCGCTCCATCTCTTTCTCCAGGTCGGCCTTGATCGAGCTGTATTCAGGATTCGCAGCCTGGTTGGTGTGCTCGCCGGGATCGTTGCCGTGATCGTAGAGTTCCTCTTCCCCCTCCGCGTAGAGGCTGTAGCGAAACTGATCGGTTCGAATTGAGCGATGCACCTTCTTCTTGTTTCCCATCACCGTATAACCGGCCTCCCTGACCCAGTCTTCTCGGTCGGGTTTGGCCAGGAGCGGCACCAGGGAATGTCCCTGCAGGATATCAGGAGCCTTGTCTGACAAACCGGCCAAATCGGCAAAGGTCGGATAAAGATCCACCAACTCAGTCGGAGCTTGGACGGACTTGCCGGCATTCTTCCCAAACCCGGGAGCCCGAATGATCAAAGGCACACGGCAGGCCGGATCAAACAGATTGGACTTCTGCCAGGCCCCGTGTTCCCCCAGCAGCCAGCCGTGGTCGGAAATGAAAACCACGACCGTGTTGTCCGCCATTTCGAGCCGGTCTAATGCGTCGAGCAAACGCCCCACCTGCTCGTCCATGTAGGTCACGCTCGCGTAGTAGGCTTCGAGCGCTTGCTGCCCCTGCTCCGGAGTCATCCCGTAACCGGACTTTTGATTCGGCTTCGGCACATCGTCCATGTCGCCCTCCGGCACTTCGGGGAGTTGAGTGTTCTCTTCGTTGTAGAGATCAAAGTGCCGCTGCGGCGCTACCAGTGGCACATGCGGACGCACCAGTCCCACGGCGAGAAAGAGCGGTTCGCCCGGTTTCAGAAAGTTGGTCTTGTTGCGATGGAGAGCCCGGTTCTCGAGAATCGCGATCGCCTGGGTCGTCGCCATTTCATCTGCCTGCGTCGCCGAGAGTTCGTTGGGAACCTTGATCGCGACAAAGCCACTCCCCCAGTGTCCCTGCTTCGGGGAATAGTTAAAAAACTCTCCCGGGCTGCCGGTTTCCGGTCCCCAGACATCATAGGCGCGATCCCACGAGTCAGGTTCGTCTCCGCCGGGTTCCCCGGCTTCGATTCCCCCTGGAACGCCCATGTGATAAATCTTCGAGACACGGGCCGACACGTAACCGTTGCGCCGCAGAAACCCGCCAATGCTGGGATGCTCCGCGAAGTCTTCGTTCACGGCACGATAGCTGCCCAGCGTTTTGATGTTTCCGAGGAATCCTGTCGTCTCGGGATATAGCCCGCTCATGAACGAAGCCCGCGACGCCCCGCAAACCGGATACTGGCAATAAGCCCGATCAAATCGCACGCCCTCTTCGGCGAGACGATCCAGGTTCGGCGTCTGGCAAACTTCATTGCCGTAGGTTCCCAACGCCGTGGCACTGAGATCGTCCGAGACAATGAAGAGGAAATTGAGCGGTCCGTCTGCTCCTCTGACAAGAGGGCTGATAGAAAGACAGAATAGGAGAACGAGATATCGCATTGTTAGAACTATCGCTTGGGTCCACTGGTGTCGTTGTGAGCCGGAATCGGACTCTCAAACCCCTCGTAAGCGGATGGCTTGATTCCTTTCGCCTGGCCCTTGCCGCTGAACGTATTCGGCTTGAACGGGCCGACAAACTCAATGCAGGAATCGCCTTCAATCTTTTCCTCCATGCCGATCGACCAATAGATCGCATTTACCAGCATGCGGCGGTAGCCCTCGTTGAGAATATCTTCGGAAGTCCCGTAGAGTGACGTGAAACTGCGCCCCTCTTTTCCATCCGGGCTGTTCTTGTAAGTGCGGGTCCACTCAGAGGCCTTGGGCGGCTTGGAAGGATCAGGTTCGCCATCCTGCTCCATACTCATGAGAGGCTGTGCCGTTGTTAGAATATTCCAGTCGTCCTGGGGTTCCGCGTTGTATCCACCGACATGAACCCAGATGTCGCTGACTCCCTTGAGGATCGGATGGGTTTCTTTACCCGGCTCAATGGTAATTCGCGTGCTCTGCTGGTGATTCTTTCCGTAGTGGCCGACCCAGGTCTGTCCCTGGACTTGGTGACCGAAGCCTTTCAAATACTCCTCACCGTCATACTGGAAGTGATACTTGCGATAGGGGCTCTCAGAATCCTTGGGGTATCTGAACCCGTGAGTCGAGGTGCGCAGGGCCACGACCGGACCGCCGCGGTTGAGGTAGGCGTCGAGGTGCTTCATCTGCTCATCCGGCGGAGAGAGAAAGCGGGTAAAGATCACCAGGCCGTCGGCATCGTCGAGCGCTTCAATTCCGGGCAGGTTGGATTTGCCCGCGACGATGGTTCCGTCCTTTTCGTCGATTCCGAACACCACGACGCACTCAAAGCCGTGGTGCTTTGCCATGATCCGCGCCAGTGCCGGCAGGGTTTCCTCGGAGCGGTATTCGTGATCGCTCGCAATGAAGACAAGCTTCTTCCCGTTCGCCTGGTCAGCGTCAGGTTGGTATGTCAGCGGTCCGGCACAAAGTGACGTGGAAATGACGGTCAAAAACAGAGCAGTGAATAGGGATTTCATAGGAGTGAGCCGCCGGGATTGAAAAACCGGCGGAAGTCACTTTTGAGGAATCCCTCCTTCCTGTCGAAATGAGATTATTCCGATTCGCGCTACGATGAGTGAGCTACTCCCAAACAGGGTTAAGGGTTGGACTAAGCAGGGTCATTTCGACCCGGGGCGTGTAGGCGGTTGGTGTCCAGCCCTTGCCAGCCCCCGTTTGATCACTCAGGGACTTTTTCGTTGCTTCCGAATCGCTCGTTGATGTCATCATAGACAGCCTCGAGCACATCACGGTGGACGACGCGGCCTTCGAGCATCTTCTCGGAGAGAGCGGTGCGCCGGATCGAGGGATCCGGAGGAACCAGTGGAATATTGGACGGCTGCGGCCAGACGGCCTCCTCGATCGCCGCCATCCGCACCTTGATGTCTTCCTTCGTCACGTTGAACACCATGTAGTCAGTCGCCAGCGCGAGAGGGCCGTCATAAGCCCGGCGCACCTCGCGCAATACCGCCGGCGTGGTGTCGAAATCATTGAAGAAATGATACGCAACCGCCATGCGGGGCTGCGTTTCCGCCATGACCTTGCCGAACTGTGCGGGTGATGTGTGAATCTGGGTGCCAACGTTCAGAGCCGCCTCGGGAGTGAATCCCTGCTTCTCAACCAACGATTCGGGGGCGACGAAGCACTCGTGAATCGAGATGTCGGCATCCTTGGTGTGTTCCATCCACCACTTGTTGGGGAAAGTGTCCGAACTGTAGCAGAACTTGAGGCCGTTCCACTCGAGAATGAAGCTGACACATCCGTCGAAGATGTGGACTGCCGGGATCGTTTTGATGGTCACTCCGTTTTTGTCATAGATGACATTGTTGACTGCATCGTAAGGAAACTCGGTGACCTTGAGGAAGGCGCCCCGTGTGTCGGTGTTGCCCATTCTGGTATCGATATCCCAGGCGAGCATCTTTTCCATCGCATCCATGGCCGCCTGTGTCCCGTACTTGGGCTCGATCGAATTGGGACCCCACACCTCGAGAGGCACAACCCGGTTGGCAACGATCCCGCCGCAATAAAGCGCGTCTAGATCGCCAAAGTGATCAGAGTGGAGGTGGCCGATAAAGACCTTGTTGAGGTAGTTGTAGGGAATCTGGAGAGCCGAGATGCGCTCGGCAGATCCGGTTCCGATGTCGAAGAGGAACTTGTCCCCATTGCCGAGTTCGACGAGCCAGCAGGCCGCTGCCTGTTTGGGGCGTGCGTTGGGCATGCCCGTGCCGCATGCGATCACTCGCATTTCATTGGGCCCGAGTGCCTCGGTCCCCGGGTAATACATTTCCCGTTCTGCAAGGGGTGCGACCGGGGAGGATTCCAGGTGCGGTGCTTCTTGAGCATTCGCGGATCCCGCTATAGCAAGCGGTAGCTGCCGATCTGAACTGGTGAGGTAAGCACCAATCGCAATACCTGCGCAAAGGAGCACAATGGACGTGATTACAGAATATCGATGTTTCATAGTTCAGTTATCGTCTGGGTGGAATGTTTCGTGGCCCAACGTCCGAGGCATCTCAACCCGATCCGGAGGGCGGCCTTACTCTGACAGAGTAAGAAATCGAATTACGCTAGTCAATCGACTCCCGACGGGATCTGGGTTGAGTGCTCCGTCTTGTTCGCTGCGATTTTGAGCGGGCTAATCCGTTCTAAATGCGTTCAAATGGCCGCTCGACTGGGAAGGTCTCACGCACAAGTTCAAGACAATCCTGCAACGAACGGCCATCAAAAGTAACGGTCTCGGTCTCTCCATCAAGAACGACTGCCCAAGCTTTCCAGTGCGTTCCGTATCGATGAATCAGAACAACAAAATCACTTCCACTCAAGACAGTGCGGAAGGTGTGCTCCTCATCGGGTGTGGGAGGAGGTGGAGCGAAAAGAGCAACTGGACGAGAGTCTCTCGTCACAGGGTCTGTCTTCACGGGATCATTCCAGGATTGCTGGCTGAATAGAAACTTTCGTGCAGTTTCCACCAGTTCCTGATCGGTGGTAGGTATAGTGTCCCCAAGATCGTTTTCGGGCGCACTGCTCTCAGCCCTGTCGCAACTTATGCCGATGAAACCAAAGAGGCAAAATATTGCGATGCACCGAAGGTTCATTTTTAGAGTGAACGTCAGAGTGCTGCCACAGGCTGTTTGAGGGAGGACTCCGATCTCAAGGATGATGGTTGAACTGTCATGACGCTTTCGACTCGCACCGGGCAGCCTGTTGGTAGCCACGCCTTGTTCTGCTTCATTTGGATCGGAGCTGCGCTTTAATTTGTTATATCGTCCCCGGTTTGCGATTCTCTGTCAGGACCCCTTGAATGGATTTTCAGTTCTCCATTAACGATGTCGAGTAGAAAGGGCATCCCCCATGGATCCAGAATCTCCCGGTAGTATGGGCCCTGCCATCCTGTGAGCCCCGGATTCTCACTTAAATGCCCGACCTCGTCCGGGTATTGTCCACAGTCGGCCTCGTAACGCTCTGCAGCGGAATCGAGCCTGGCAATGCTTGCCTGGGCTACTTTGGTGTGATCGCCATTGACTATGCTTCGGAAATTCGCCTGTTGATCACTGCGCAAAAGGGACTTCACAAATTCAAAATAATCCTCGGGCAGGGGAGCCGATTCCTGTTGCTGTTCCCATTCGTTGATCTTTGCGGCTTGATCCTTTGTGAGATCGAGGATTGCGAGGCCGCCAGGTGTCTCCGATGGGGTGGCAAGATCCGCGGGATCGACATTTTGTTCTCTTGAGCAACCGGCGATCGATATAAAAACGGTGCCAAAACAAAGTAATCCGGGAAAGGGTATTTTCATTCTCATTGGTGATCTCGCTGATCCGGCAGAACGTCCGAAGTGCTGCCACAGGCTGCCTAAGGGCGCGCTTTGATTGCGTGGTTGATGGTTGAAATGTCATGTCGCATTCGATTCGCAGCGGGCAGCCTGTTGGCAGCCACGCCTTGTTCTGCTTCTTTCGCGTCATGGTTGCAGATTGTTATCGGAGCCCACGGGCCACGAGGTTTTGTCGAGGACCACACCTTCGAGGTCCTTGATTTCGACTGTCACGCTGGGCGCTCCTTTGCGAAAAGTCAGGAGCATATAGGACGGGGTGACCGCGAAGAACCGAGCCTTTGGATCAGCATATCTTGTTCCTGTGCCAAGCGCCGTGTTGAAGTAGGGAAAGCCTTGGACCTCCGCTCGCTCGGCGAAGTGACCGAAGCCCGTGATCGCCATCGTGCCTTTCTCAAACAAGGATCCCCAGATTCCACCGCCGTGGCCGCGCATGGTGCGGTTCATCTCGTTATAGACGGTGACCACGAAGCGGCGGTCCGACGGCTCCATGAGCTCCTTGTACCAATTCCATTGCTCGGACTTCGCGTCAAACCCATGGCAGCTTTGCCAAGTCGTGCCGAAGTCGGAGGTGTGGTTGAAGTCGAGGGCCACGAACTGCACGTCGAATTCAGGAATTTCGAAGGCCCACTTCCATCCGTCCCCGGGGAGCGGGAAAAAATCAAGAAAGGCGGTCGCGTCAACATCGTAGGTTACTTCAGGCGGAAATCGTTTTCCACGAGGCCGGAACTGGCGGTCATGATTGCCCAGCGCGGGCATCACCGGCATGGATCGGAATATGTCCTGATACGCAACGACCAGATCCGAAAAGGGCTTGGTGTTAGCTTTGTTGCCGGGGTTTTCGGCATCGATGATCGTGCTCACGTGATCTCCGCAGGTCACCAGCAGATGGGCGTCTTCGGCGAGCATACACTCTAGTGCCGGCCGTGCTTGCCAGTTCGAAGCAAGCACAACGCGAAGAACGTCTCCGCTGTAAGACTTCACCCGCCCAGAGAAGGGCGGATGGCCGTCGGAGGAGATCCGGTAGTGAAAATCCCCCGATTTTGGGAACGGGACCTCCACATGGTGAAGCACGACCGCCTCGCCGACTTCCACCCGCTCCCCAAGGGCCGCGGTGCGACCGTATTCGAGCACGGACCTGCTCGGCTCCTTCGTTTCCCAATTCACGACAATGTGACTGCTGTCACTTCGCTTATGGGTCAGCCAGGCGCAATTGACCTGTGCTGCTGCGGGCAGCGCTATCGCGATCAGCAGGAGAGTTGTGAAATTGTGTATAAGTCCTCTGGTGGTCATTGTCTCAAATCACCTGTATCTGCCAGATTTCCTCGCAGAACGTCGAGTCATCTCACGCCTGACTGGCAGCGCGCTCTGACTCATGGGTTGATGGTTGATTGGTCATAATGCTCCCATTTCAGGGCGTGTCAGGCGTTGGGATCGACGCCTTGTTAGCCCTCGCCTGGATTCCATTCGTCAATGAACGTGCCCCCACTCTCAAACGCCGCATGCACTACGATTGTTTTGGGTGTAACCTTCGCAGATAGTTTGGCAACCGAAGTTCTAACCGCGTCAGCGACCATCTGGGCTATTACACCGTTAAAGGCGCCGTCCCCACCGTCTGGATCGCAAGTTGCACCCTTATATATCGGCAATTCCTCTCGATAGTAGGAATCATTCCATTTCTCGAAATCCGCAATGTAGGGTATCGGTTGCCCCAACATCTGATGATAATTCTCTTTGGTGAGCGAGGCGCTGATGTACAGGTGAATCTGCCCATGCACTCCTTGCACGTCGAATACCGCAATGGTCGGGCGACCGTTTTTTGACGCAAAGTCAGCAACTGATTCCGTTGCGAAGCTTTCGACCGCGGCATAGTCATCTTGGAGATCGAACTTCAATTTCGAGGCTAACAGTATTATTCACGGACAGTTCCTTTTTACGGTACAACTGGACATGTCCACTTTTGGGGTACAACTGGACACTTTTGTCTGCAGCTCCGCGTTGGACCGTTCATCCCTACACTGAAACATCTTTTGCCGGAGCAAAAGAAAAAACAATGTTAGTTGATGTAGGTTTGGTGTTCGACTTTTGAGCTGAAGCCGGGACGATTTGTTCTCCGGCTTGATCGAGTTGATAGAGAGTCAGGGAATCTTCTCCCCTACCCCATCACTTCGTACTGACTGACAAAACTCTGCCACTGCATCGGACGCATCGCGTAGACGCCCTGGCAATGACGCCCGACGCCGGGATCGAAGATCTCCCATCCAAACTCGGAGGTGCGGCGGCCGTAATCGAGACGGTAAATCCAGTTCCCAAACTCATCCTTACGCCATAGGTCGGGATCGTTGCCCGGAACCACTTCGGCAAATTCCCAGACATTGCGGATCACATCGCGGTCGTATCCGGAGGACAATCCCGGCAGTTTGGATGCTGCCGACTCACTCGCCTCGCTCACCTCACTGACACGCGGGTCGTTGAGTCCGGGAACGGGATAGCGATAACCGTCACGAGAGAGAGGGCCGTTATCCTGTTCCGCGGGACCTTCTTCCTGATCTCCCTGATCTACCTGATCAGCTGGATCGACCGATTCAGAAGAACCCGCCTGGAGCACAACCCCATCGCGGTCGACCTGTCGACCTCCCGCATGGTCAGCCAGACAGGTGTCGCCCGCCGGGCCCGAGTCGCTCGTTCCATCCAATGCGTCCCACCAATTCGGGAATACCTCTTCGCTGTTGTCGTAAAACATGAGAACTGAAAGTTTGAACAGTAAATCAGTTTACGCGGGTTTTGAGGAATGAAAAGCCGGAAATGTGATTTTTTGAACAGTAGGTGGGAGTAGCGGTTTAGCGGGTAGCTTTTTAGGTGATTAGCTCCGGTCGACCGCAAAAAAAGAGGGAGCCCCGCGGGGCTCCCTGCTAAAAAGCTAAATGCTAAACCGCTTCCACCCTACGGGTGGTATTCCTGCAGCGCGACCACGCTGAGATCGGCGGCCTTGAGCGACTTGATCGAGCGAATCGCGGCCTGGGCACCTCGCATCGTGGTGATGATCGGTACACGGTTGGCAAGCGCACCACTGCGGATCCGCACCTCGTCGCGACGCGGGACGCGTCCGCTCGGGGTGTTGATGACCATGGCGATCTCACCGTTCTTGATCATGTCGAGCACGTTGGGACGACCTTCGGCCAGCTTGTGAAGCGTGTTCACCTTGATGCCGGCTTCCTCAAAGGTGCGGGCAGTACCGGAGGTCGAGTAGATCTCGAAGCCGAGATCAGCGAATTCCTTGGCCAGCGGGATGGAAGCCTCCTTGTCGCGATCTTTCACGCTGAAGAAGATCTTACCCTCCAGCGGCAACTGGGAAGAGGCGGCCATCTGCGACTTGGCGTAAGCCATGCCGAGGTCGGCGTCGATACCCATGACTTCTCCGGTGGACTTCATTTCCGGCCCCAGGCTGATGTCGATGCCGGGGAACTTGGAGAACGGGAAGACGGCTTCCTTCACGGAGTAGTGCTCCGGAGTGATCGGCTCGGTGAAGCCGAGGTCGACGAGCTTCTCACCCGCCATGACCTTGGCGGCCAGCTTGGCGAGCGGTGTGCCGATCGCCTTGGAAACAAACGGCACAGTCCGTGAGGCGCGAGGGTTCACCTCGATGACGTAGAGTTCTTCGTCCTTCACCGCGAACTGGATGTTCATGAGGCCGCGCACTTTGAGTTCCACGGCGAGGTTCTTGGCCGCGTCGGAAATCTGCTGGCGCATGTTGTCGCTGAGCGAGAAGGTCGGGATGACGCAGGCACTGTCACCGGAGTGAATGCCGGCTTCCTCGATGTGCTCCATGATGGCACCGACCACGGTGGTCTCGCCGTCGGAGATACAATCGACGTCGACCTCGATGGCGTCCTCGAGAAAACGGTCCACGAGCACCGGGCGCTCTGGGCTGACATCAACGGCGTTCTGCATGTAAGTCTTCAGCTCGTCGTCGTTGTAGACGATCATCATGGCGCGGCCACCGAGCACGAAGGACGGACGGACCAGCACGGGGTAACCGATGCGTCCAGCGATCTCGACAGCCTCGTCAGGAGAAACAGCCGTGCCGGCAGGAGCCTGCTGGAGGCCAAGCTTGTCGAGCAGGGCGGAGAAGAACTTCCGGTCCTCGGCCAGCTCGATGCTCTCGGGCGAGGTTCCGATGATGTTACAACCGTGACGCTTGAGGTCAGCGGCGAGGTTGAGCGGCGTCTGGCCACCGAACTGGACGATGACGCCCCAGCACTCTTCCTGCTCGTAGATATTGAGCACGTCCTCGAGCGTGAGCGGCTCGAAGTAAAGCTTGTCGCTGGTGTCGTAGTCAGTCGACACGGTCTCGGGGTTGGAGTTGACCATGATGGTCTCGAACCCGAGCTCCTTCAGCGCGAAGGACGCGTGCACGCAGCAGTAGTCGAACTCGATCCCCTGCCCGATCCGGTTGGGACCGCCGCCGAGAATCATGACCTTCTTCTTATCACCGCCGCGGGCCTCGTTTTCAATGCCGTAGGTGGAGTAGTAGTAAGGCGTGTAAGCTTCGAACTCAGCCGCACAGGTGTCGACGAGTCGGTAAGTCGGGGTGACACCGGCTTCCTTGCGCTTGGCGCGGACGTCGTCAGGCGAGCTGTCGGTCAGCACAGCGAGCTGATGATCGGAATAACCGAGGCGCTTGGCGCGGCGGAAGTCCATCTGGTCGAGATCGGTGCCGAGTTCTTTCTCGGACTCGAGGATGTCCTCGATGTTCTTGAGGAACCACGGGTCGATCCCGCTGAGTTCCTGGATCTTCTCCAGGGTCAGACCGGCCTCGAAAGCGAGGCGCAGGAAGAAAACACGCTCGGCGTTCGGCGTGGCGAGGCGCTCGCGGATGTAGTCGATGTCCGGAGTGCCGTCTTTGCCGTCCATGCCGAGACCGAAGCGACCGGTCTCGAGGGAGCGCAGGGCTTTCTGGAAAGACTCTTTAAAAGTACGTCCGATGGACATGGCCTCACCCACACTCTTCATCTGGGTGGTGAGGGTCGCATCAGCGTCGCGGAATTTCTCGAAGGTGAAGCGTGGGCACTTCACCACGCAGTAGTCGATGCTCGGCTCGAAGCTGGCCGGGGTCTCGCGAGTGATGTCATTTGGAATCTCGTCGAGGGTGTATCCCACAGCGAGCTTGGCCGCGATCTTGGCGATGGGGAAACCGGTCGCCTTGGAAGCGAGGGCCGAGGAACGCGAGACGCGCGGGTTCATCTCGATGACGATCATGCGTCCGTCGGCGGGATTCACGGAAAACTGGATATTGGAACCACCGGTCTCGACGCCGATCTCGCGGATGACGGCGAAGGACGCGTCCCGCATGACCTGGTATTCGCGATCGGTCAGGGTCTGAGCCGGAGCCACGGTGATGGAGTCACCCGTGTGGACACCCATGGGATCGAAGTTCTCAATCGAACAAATCACCACGCAGTTATCGGCCCTGTCGCGCATGACCTCCATCTCGTATTCCTTCCAACCGAGGAGCGACTCATCGATGAGCACCTCAGTCACGGGGGAAAGGTCGAGGCCGCGGCGGACGATCGTTTCAAATTCTTCCTTATTGTAGGCAATACCACCGCCGGTACCACCGAGGGTGAAGGCAGGACGGATGATCAGCGGGTAGCTGCCGATTTCCTCGGCGATCGCGAACCCTTCGTCCATGGTATGAGCAATACCGGAACGAGGCATATCGAGGCCGATCTTCTCCATGGCCTGCTTGAAAAGCAGTCGATCTTCGCCCTTATCGATCGCTTCGGCATTCGCACCAATCATGCGAACCCCTGATTTCTCCAGGTAACCGGATCGGAACAGATCCATCGCTGTGTTCAGAGCGGTCTGACCACCCAGGGTCGGCAGGAGCGCATCCGGCTTTTCCTTCTCGATAATGCGCTGAACCACTTCCGGTGTGATCGGCTCGACGTAGGTCTTCGCCGCAAACTCCGGGTCGGTCATGATCGTGGCCGGATTCGAGTTCACCAGAACCACGGTGTATCCCTCTTCCTGAAGGGCCTTACAGGCCTGAACGCCGGAGTAATCAAACTCACAGCCCTGTCCGATGACAATGGGTCCGGAACCAATCAGCAGGATTTTCTTAATCGAAGTGTCGCGAGGCATTTTTTTGGGAGCAAAATTTTAGACTTCTTGCATCTGAGGCCCCAGTCCGCAACGGAGGAAAATGCTTTTTTGAACGGTTTCCCCTGGTTTCCGGCAGGAATCCGGAACTGTGGCCGAGATTCTGCTTGAAATGGGCCTGTTTTCTCCCAAAAATGAACTCGCCCTCCTTTTTGGAGACACGAATAATCAGCTGACACTGACCATGAACCGTCTTTTCCTCATCATCGCCGTAGCATTTTCCGGAATCGTTGCCGGACCGACTATCTCCACGGCTGAACAATACTCCGACATTCCCCCCACCATTAAGTGTCGCTACTACTCCAAGAATAAGACCTTCTGCTGGCGTTTTCCGAATTTCTCTCTCAAGCACAATATCTGCAATCCCGCTCCCGACTGCCTCGGTCACATCGTTTGGTGTAAAGAGGATGTCACCATCACCGAGCAGGACGACTGTGGTAACTGGGAGACCTACGAAGCCGTGACCGTCACTTACCGCAAGGTTTACGAGAACGGTGCCTGGGGCGAAAAATTCCGCCGCACCTACCGCAAGGAATCGACCATCGTCACTCCTCCGGTCCTGGCCAAGGGCAGCTACAAGTAAGCTGTCCTGATTTCGACACTTTCCACGCGCCCATCGTATTCCGGGCATGGAATTTGATCTTACCGGCGAGCATTCGCGCTACGCCTACAAGCTGCTCGCCGGCCTCGTCATTCCGCGTCCCATCGCCTGGGTCACTACCGAGGATGAAGACGGACGAGTCAATGCGGCACCGTTTTCATTCTTCAACGTCTTTGGTTCCCGTCCCCCTGTCCTCGCCTTCGCGCCGGGTGACAAGGAACCGGGCATTCCCAAGGACACAGCCCGCAACATTCGCCGGTCCGGTGAGTTCGTCGTCAACCTGGTCGACGAGGCCTGCGCCGAAGCCATGAACCAGACCGCCGCCGAGCTCGACTTCGGCGTCAGCGAGATCGAGGTGGCCGGCCTGCACACGACACCGAGCTCAACGGTGAAGCCTCCGCGCATCAGCGAAGCCCCGGTCGCTCTCGAATGCCGCGAGTGGTCCACCCTCGAGATCGGCCGCAACCGTATGGTCATCGGATTGATCGATCGCATCCACACCCGCGACGGCGTCCTCGACCCGGACACCCTGCTCGTCAATCCCGACCAGTTCGCCCCCATCGGCCGCATGGAAGTGCCGTCAGGTTATTGCCGAACCGAAGACCGGTTCCAAATGCCACGACCGGAGTAGGTGGAGTGTGGCGTTTTGTCAGTCCGTGTGTCCATTCGGTCGCGCGGGAGCACGACCCTCCATTTTCACCGCTTTCAATTCACCCCCTGGAGGGGCGCGCTCCTGCGCGACCGCGTTTCATCGGTCCGAATATCCATTCGGTCGTGCGGGAGCACGACCCTCCATTTTCACCGCTTTCAATTCACACCTTGGAGGGGCGCGCTCCTGCGCGACCGCGTTTCATCGTTCCGGGCGTCCATTCGGTCGTGCGGGAGCACGACCCTCCATTTTCACAGCTTTCAATTCACACCTGGAGGGGCGCGCTCCCGCGCGACCGTGTTTCATCCGTCCGGGTGTCCATTCGGTCGTGCGGGAGCACGACCCTCCATTTCTCAGTTGGGCGCGCTCCTGCGCGACCGCGTTTCATCGGTCCAGATCCCCCATTTCAGCGGGAAAATAGTTTGGCAAAGTGAAATAATTCGCTTCATTTGGTGTCGGTATCGTTATTTAATGGAGGAGGCTGTTTGATATAGCCGCTCCTGGCGACACCTCTTACCGCACCCGCCCCTACCGCATTGTCCGAGGCATCCACAGATCTGCTTGGGAAAAACTACTTCCAGACTCGGGAGAAGCTGGACAAGGCTATTGAATCGCTCAAGGTCATGGGCAAGGACAGCGGCATCGATCCGGCCCGTCTCGCCCTGCTCGACAACCTGATGGCGAACCTGGAGGATCCGTTCCTCTTCGTGGTCGTCGGCGAGGTCAATGCCGGTAAGTCCACCCTGCTCAACGCGCTCTTCGGTGAGGACTTCTGCAAATCCGACGTGGTGCCGACAACGGAGCGCATTGCCTTCTTCAAATACGGTGAGGAGGCTCACGAGTTCGACTTCTCCAAAGACATCGTCGAAATCTTTCGCCCCAACGCTTTCCTCCGCGACTTCAACATCGTCGACACACCGGGAACGAACTCGATCGAATCCGAGCACCAGCATATCACGGAGCAGTTCCTGCCCATGGCCGACCTGGCTCTGTTTGTCTTCTCGGTCACCAATCCCTGGGGCGCTTCCACCTGGGACTTTCTCGACCGCATTCACCACCAGTGGAAGAAGAAGATCGTTTTCATTCTCCAACAGTGCGACCTGCGCACCGAGGAAGAAGTCGCCGCTATTCTCGAGCACTTGCAGAAGACGGCGCACCACCGCTTCGGGCAGCACTTCCCCACCTTTGCCATCTCGGCCAAGCAGGCCTACCTCGCCAAGACATCCGAGTCCGGCAACGAAGAGCTTTCCGCTGCCAGCCAGATCGTAGGGCTCGAGCGCTACATCTCCGGTGTGGTCGAATCCTCTGAGCCACGACTCGTCAAACTCATCCACGCCTGGCGGGCCGCCTGCTACGTGCTGGGTGAGGTGAAAGAACGCCTCGGTGCTGCCGCGGAAATCATCCGTGCCGACAACGAGCTGCTCAGCGAGCTGGAGCCGGCCAGCCAGGTGCAGCAGAAGCGCACCCTCAAAAAGTGCGAGCCGCTCTTCGAAGCGTTCGACCAGAGTTTCATGGCCGCCGGTCTCCAGGCCGAGCCGCTGCTCGACGCCGAGTTTCGCATCATCTCCGCCTTGATTCCCAAGAAGAAGGCCGCCGAGGAAATCGAGGGACTCATCTTTGCCACGACGATGAAAGCCGTGCACCGCAGCGTCGGGGCCGGAGCCAATGCCGTGCAGGAAGACGTGCAGCATCTCTGGGAGCGTGTCTCCGACGAGATGCGCCAGGCCTTTAAGCTGGAGCTCAGCGTGGGCGAAGACGGCGAGCCCAACTGGAAAGAAGCTCACTCCCGTATCGGTGAAAACGTCGCCTCTGCGACCCAGCAGGCACTGCGCGAACTCCAGCTCAAGGACGAGCTGGCGCGACTCTTTGCGCAGCGCAGCAAGACCATCTGGGGATTTATTTTTGCCTCCATTCTCTCCATCCTTGGCGGCGTGATCTTCTCTATGCTCCAGATCAATCCCTGGAACGCGATCGCCTTCGGCGTGGCCGGCGGCTGCCTTGCCCTCGGCGCTGTAGCCGGCGCCACCTCGGTCCGCAAGATTCGCCGTTACTACATAGGCGTGCTCGAAAAGCACCGCGAAACCGTGGCCCAGAAACAGCGGGACGCTTTTGCCGACGGCACCTCCAGGTTCTACGAAGACTTTGTCGCCCTCTTCAATCCGCTGCGAAGCGTCTGCCAGCAGCACCGCGACAAGTATGAGCCCCAGCTCAAGATCATCCGCGAGACAGAGAAATCGCTCGCCGAGCTGGAACGCATTCTCGCCCCGGTTGAGAAAGCACTCAACGCCAAGAAGAAGTAAACCGGACGCGAAAGGCCGGAACGAAAGGCGCCAATTTCTGGAAGCCTGTCAGGCCGATTGCGACGGCTGGTCGACAAACGCTTTTTCAGCGATGTCACAGATGAGGTGACCGGCAATGAGGTGACATTCCTGGACGCGGGCCGTGATGCTGGAAGGAACCGCAAGGGTCAGGTCCGCGACCTCGGTGCACTTGCCACCACCTTCGCCGGTGAAGGCAAACGTGGTAATCCCCTGCTCTTTAGCGAACTCGAGTCCACGAATGACGTTGCCGCTATTTCCCGAGGTGGAGATCCCGACGACGATATCCTTATCATCGCAGAGAGCTTCGATTTGCCGGGCATAGATGACTTCGTAACCAAAGTCGTTGGCACAGGCGGTGATAATGGACGTGTCAGTGGTGAACGCGATCGACGGGAGTCCCTTTCGGTTACTGACAAAACGCACCACAAACTCGGCCGCAAAGTGTTGAGCATCCGCAGCACTGCCGCCATTGCCGAAGAAACAGACCTTGCCGCCCTGCTTGAGACATTCAACAATCCTGGCACCCATTTGATCAATCACATCGGAGCAGGCTTCTTCAAACTTGGCCACCGTGACGGTGTGCTCAGCAATGGTCTGGTGGATCAGTTCACTGGATGACATAAATCAAATCACTCGAGGATTATGAGGCGACGGGAACGCCGTTGGAAAATTCCTGGGTCACGGCAGCCAGCAACTCCTCCTTCTCGATCGGAGTCGTCCCCAGCTTTCCGACCACGATGCTGCTGGCCAGGTTGGAAACGTGGGCCGCTTCTGCCGAACTGAGACCAGCGCAAAGGCCTAACGTATAAATCGCAATCGCCGTGTCACCGGCACCGGAAACATCGAAGACTTCCCGGGCCCGGGCGGCGATGTGAACCGGTTCAGCATCGCCGGAAAATACCAGCATCCCCTGCTCACCGAGGGTCAGCAAAACCTGCTGGCAGGCCCACTTCTCGAGGAGGGCCTTTCCAACCGATAGCAGTGGCTGATCCTGCAACGGATCGACGCCCTCGTCGCGATGCTCGTCTTCGACCCCGGCACAGGCAAAGGCTTCGGAGCGGTTTGGCTTCACTGTCGTCACGCCTTTCCACTCGATCGGATTGCCGGGCTTGGGGTCCACCGTCACGACCACGTCGTGTTTTGCCGCGAGAGAAAGCAGGCCACTGACCAGTTCCTGGGTGATGAGGCCCTTGCCGTAATCTTCGATAATAATGCCGTCGAGATCCGGCAGGATGGGCTCAACCTTGCTGAGCAATTCTGCGACCTGTTCCGGGCTCGCAGTACGACGCTTTTCTCGATCGATACGCACGACCTGCTGGTGACGAGCCACCACGCGAGTCTTGGTGATGGTCGGGTAGTCCTCACTCTGGAGACAACATCCGACCCCAATGCCACACTCGGCCAGTGTTTCAGTGAGCAGGCTGCCGTTCGGATCCTGACCGAACAACCCGGCCAGCTCCAGCGACGTTTCAAAAGGGGTCATGTTGCGGGCCACGTTGGCCGCTCCACCGGGATAGCGGGATTCACGCTGCACCTCAACCACGGGCACCGGCGCCTCAGGTGAAATACGCGACACGCTGCCCCAGATGAACCAGTCCAGCATGACATCGCCCACCACGAGAATACGCTGCTGCGAAAAGCGCTCCAACAGAGCTTCCGGTGCGATTGTTTCTCCCATATTTGGCGCCAAGCTAAGACTTCTGACAAATGAATGCAACCATCGAGGCATCATGCCTCAACAGAGAAAAAACGGTCATGAACCCCGAATCTCCCGTCGGATCTCGCCCGGACGCGTCACCGCTTTCAAAGACACTACCGCCTCGCGTTCTTCGCCAAGCCAGTCCAGCAGGACCTTGACGCGGTCCTGGCCGGAAACGAGCTGAGTCACGATCGTTTTCAGCCCGGCCATGGGGCCCTCTGTCAGGACCACTTCATCCCCCTCGGCGATGGTCGGTTCGATCACCCGAATTTCGTTCTCCTCCTCCGGAAATTCCTGCTTCAGCTCCTCGATATAGACGTCCGAAATCTGCGGGTAATAATCGGCAAATCGAAGCACCCCCGTGACGCTGGTCGTCGCGTTGACGGCCCGTAGTTCGCAGGCCAGGTCAAACTTTGCGAAAATGTAACCGGGAAAAAGCGCTTCCACGAACCAGACCTTTCCCCGCGCCGTCGATTTCTCGAAGCGAATTCGCGGGCAGAACACCTCGTCGAGATTGGCAAAACCCTGCAAATGCCGGGCCGCCAGGTGCTCGCTCTTGGGTTTCGTTCGCACGCAATACCAGCCGTTTTCAGGCTGCTCGACAGGTTCCGGCATTGAAAGAAAATCGCAGTGGGTTGAAACAAAACCCTAACCCGCCTCATCAAGGATGAAAGGCGGATTTGCCCTCTGACGACAGATTCCACCCCTCACGAATTCTTGCGAAAACGGGGATTCTCCGTTACCAATCCCCTCCGGCAGGCTGCTGCCGAAATTCTGAACATGCCCAAAAACCCGGAAACGCAGGCCCCCATTCGGGCGATCGACGTCGCCACGGCCTCTCCAGACGAGCTGGCGGAACAGCGCAAAGCCGTTTTCCGCCGTCTCCTGAGCTACATCAAGCCCTACAAGAGCCGCCTCGCCTGGGGTATCTTCTTTGGCATCCTCGCCGGTGCGGTGAACGGATTTCTCGTCCTCGTCATCCGCATGGTGCTCGACGTGGTCAACTCCCCCGACGGGATTGCCGAGGCCTACTACCCGTTCGAGGACATGCCTTTTTTCTCGGACTTCTCGATTCAACCTCCGGCGTCCGACAGTCCCTGGACCTTTGTCGCAGCAGTCTGTCTCAGCATCCCGGTCCTGTTGCTTCTCCGGGGCATTTTCCACTACCTCCACGCCTACTGCATGCTGTGGATCAACATGAAGGTGCTCTACAACCTGCGCGACGAGTCTTTCACCGGCCTGATCCGCCAGTCGCTGTCTTTTTTCAACCGGGTCAAGCAGGGGGAACTGATCCAGACCGTCGCCAATCAGACTCGCACCGCCGCCGACGCCAGCAGCCAGTTGCTCAGTGGACTGATCCAGCACCCGACCGGCATCCTTGCCATCGTCATAACGATTGCCTTTATCGATCCTCTTTACACCTTCGGAGCGCTTGTCGTTTTCCCGATCTGCATTCTCCCGGTGGCCATGGTCAGCCGCAAAGTGCGAAAAGCGGGCGGCCGGGAAGAGCAGGAATCCGAGGGACTCATGGTCACCCTCCACGAGAGCTTCAGCGGCATTCGCCTCGTCAAGGCGCATGGACGGGAGGAATACCAGCGCGAACGCTTCAACATCGGCAACAAGCAGATCACCAAGTTCATCATTCGCTGGAGAAAGGCGATGGAGATTTCCAGCCCCTCTGTTGAAATCGTCGCCTCCCTCGGCATCTGCGTCGGACTCGTCTACGCCTGGATCGCCGACGTCAAACTCCAGGATTTCATGGCCGTGAACCTCGGCCTCATCAGCCTCTACCCGCACGCCAAGGCTCTCAGCCGAATCCAGGTCCAGGTGCAGAAGTGCTTCGTCGCTGCGCTTAAAGTCTTCTCCTACATCGACGCGGAGCCCGATGTCAAAGACGCGCCGGATGCGAAAGTGCTGGATGAATGTCAGGGCACGATCGAGTTTGACGATGTCACTTTCTCTTACATCGAAGAACGCGCTGCCCTGGAGAATGTCTCGCTCAAGTTTGAAGCCGGCAAGCGCTATGCTCTCGTCGGCCAGAGCGGCTCGGGCAAGTCGACCATCCTGTCACTGATCATGCGCTTCTACGACACCGACTCGGGTGCCGTGAAAGTCGACGGGCACAACATCAAGGAATACACCCAGTCTTCCCTGCGCGACCAGATCGGCCTCGTCAGCCAGGACACTTTCCTCTTTCACGACAGCATCGAAAACAACATTCGCTATGGCCAGCTCGACGCGAGTGACAAGGAGGTCCGCAAGGCCGCCCAGCTCGCTCACGCCGAAGAGTTCATCCTCGACCAGGTCAACGGCTACGACTCCGTCATCGGCGACAAGGGCTGCAACCTCTCCGGCGGCCAGCAGCAACGCCTCTCCATCGCGCGTGCCATCCTGCGTGACGCCCCCATCCTCTTCCTCGACGAGGCAACTTCCGCACTCGACTCCGAATCAGAGAAAGCGATCCAGGAAGCCATCGAAGAACTCTCCCGTGGCAAGACCGTGGTCGCCATTGCCCACCGCCTCTCTACCGTGCTCGACTCCGATGAAATCGTGGTCATGAAGGACGGCGGCGTTCTCGACGTGGCTCCACACGAGGTTCTCCTCGAACGCTGCGAAGAATACCAGCGCCTCTATCGTCTCCAGTTCGCTGAAGACTGATTCACCGGGTAAGTCTTTTTCTCCGCGCTGAATTCGGCTATAGTCCCGTCCATGTTCTCCTCCTCCGGAACACCCCGCAAGGGTGGCTACGCCTTTAATATGGCGGCCGCCGTGGTGTTTATTCTGCTCGCCCTCTGGAACCTCATCGCTGACGCCAGCCTCAGCACGCACCTGCTGCTGCAATCCTCGTGGGCCATGCCCATTCTCTGGCTCTTTCTATCCACCTGGTTCCTTGGCGGACTTGTCCTTGCCTGCTTCCCGAAACGCATCTTCATCACCGCATCCATCATCCTGACGCTTCGTGGATCGATGGGATGGCCGCTTTCACTGGCGATCGGCCTTGAAGCCGCCTGTCATTTTTTCAATGCCGCCCTCGTGGCGATTGCCGTCGGGTATCTCGTCTGGCTGTTTGTCAGGGCTCCTCACTTTTACCAGCGGCCCTGGTTCCGCTGGCAACACACTGCGATTGCCTTTGTTTCGTGGGCAGCTCTCGGCATCGTCTCCTTTGGCACGACGCTCTTCGGGCTCGCCGCCACGATCGATGAGATCTCCAGCGGCTTCGTCCAGATCACGCCGCGGGGAATCACCTTTACCGAAAAAATTCTCGAGAAGGACGAGCGGCGCGTCCACCTCATCGGACTGGCCCACATCGGGGAGGCTGGTTTCTACACTGATCTCAAGAACACCTTCAAGCAACCCATTGAAGGCGGGCGCCTCATCCTGACCGAAGGGGTCACCGATGAAAGCAACATTCTCCCGGGCGGCTTCAAGTCAGGCAACACCTATGCCGGTTTCGCCAAGCAACTGGGGCTCGAGGAGCAGAAGAGCTTCGAGAGCCGAGGTGATGAGTCCTCCGAGCAAACCTGGGCGGATCTCGGTGTCACCTTTATCAACGCAGACATCGATATCTCCGAGCTTCACCAGCCCCATCTCGAACTGCTCGTCACCCTGCTTGAGACGATGGAATCCGGAGACCTGCTTGAGAGCTTCATCGCATCATCCTCCATCCAGGTTTCTTCTGAAGAGCTCGAAGAATTCCTTCTCGACGGTCTCATCGGCAAGCGCAACGACCACCTCATGCAGGTCTTCGAAAATGCCTATCACGATTTTGAAGAGATCTACATCCCCTGGGGCGCCGCCCACCTGCCCGATCTCGAGCGGCGTTTCCTTTCCGAAGGCTTCTCCCTGATTTCAGAGAAAAAGCGGCTCGGTATAGGGTTTTAGCATGAGTTAACAGGGTTGGGCCGGAGAGCTAACCCTGTTGTGTTTCCCGAGGTTCTGCAGCGTTCCGCGGAGGAGCGCGACCCTCCACTCCAAAGGCGACGATTCACTCAAAGACCAATGGAGGGTCGAGTTCCACCTCGACCGCGAGACGCACCCAACTCCCAAGCGGTCGCGCCGGAGCCGGGGCCGACCTTTCGGCGACCCTCCACTCTCAAAAGAACGGTCACCCAAAGACCAATGGAGGGTCGAGTTCCACCTCGACCGCGAGACGCACCCAACTCCCAAGGAACTCACATCCTTAACCCTCGACTTCATCCCGAACCGCCTGGATACGGTCGCGCAATCTCGTTCCCCGGTCAGGCCAGCGGAACGAGGCTTCGCAAATTTCGAGCGAGGTTTCACGCATGCGGTTGAGGCGATCATAGTCATCGATGACCTCACTGATGCTCTCGAGCAGGCTGTCCGTCGTCGGGGCGAGCAAAATGTGTTCGGGGCTCTCCAGAGGCAGGCCTTCCACAGCATGGTCGAGCCCGGCCAGGGGAAGCCCGTGATAGATGTATTCCAACGTCTTGAGCTTAAACCCGCCGCCGAATTCTTCGACGATCAGGCCCATGCGGGCATCAAGCAGGTAGGGCGACATCTCCGGTACCCGCCCCACGAAGTCGACATCAGGGAACCGCTTGCGCATGGCATCACGAAACGCCTCTTCGGTTTTCCCGACGATCTGCAACTCGATCCCCGCCTCAGCAAGCGGCTTGGCCGCCTGCTCGAGAAACAATTCCAGGTTAATGCGCTTGGCCACCCATTCAAATGACCCTGACATCACGACACGACGGGGCGTCTTTTCCGAGATCACCCGGTCGCGATGCGCCTCCCCTTCGTACCCCGGAGTCAGGCATAGATAGCGCTGCCGCGGAAAGTTTTTCCGATAAGCTTCAACTTCCGCTTCAGTAATTGCGGTGACGAGGTCGACCTCGTCACAGAGTTGCTCCTCCTGGCGGGCATACTTCTCAGCATCGAACTGCAACGCCCATTTCTTGAGAAACCTATCGGTCGAGTTACGGGCTATCTCCCGCCGAATCTTGGCCTCGTGGTTGTGGGACACATAAACCACGATCGGGTCGCCCTGGATGCCGGCCTTTTTCCGCTGAGCCCGGATCGGTCCGAGCGCCCAGCCAATCGCGGCATGGTCGATGATGATCGCATCCCAGGATTCCCCGATCACTGCCTTCATGAGAGCGGCTTCCGGCCCACCGTTCTTGAGGCGCCAGGTATCACTCGGAAACGGGGTCAACAGGCTCGCCATTCTTCCTCCAAGCTCGGGTGTCCCAAGCCGCCACTTCACGCCGTCATCATCTATGAACGTGCTTTCATCGCTGCCATCACCAACCGGTTTCTCATCGTTGTCGTGAGCGATCACGGTGAGGTCGACACCCGTGGCCGCAAACGAACGAATCAGTCCGTTGGAATAGATCAGTTCTCCGCTGTTGATGGGACGGGGATACTTGCGAGTCAGCCAGAGGCACTTCATGGGAGCGGAACGGCACGCCGGAAAGGCGAGATCACAATCTACCTTGCAAATACCCCAGGAACAACCTTTTGCAGGTCAGTCTCTCAGGCAAGGTAGCGCTCGGCTTCCGAGATCGTAGGCAAATGCCCACGGCCGCCCAACGCACCCGCATTGCAGGCTGCTGCAGCACTGGCGAGAGCGGCGCAGTCTTCCCAGGAATCACCACGATTGGCCGCAAAGAGAAAGGCGCCGTGAAACACGTCGCCACAACCGGTGGTATCAACCACCGGATCGACAGGAAAGGCAGGCTGATGAAAGCGTTCCCCTTCCCCGGTCAGGAACCAGCTTCCCTCGGCGCCGTCAGTAATGCCCGCGATCGATGCCCCCCATTGCGAGAGCGACGTGAGCTGATCGTCCCGGTCGTCGGATCCGGACAGCTTCGCAGCAAAGTCTGCTGCAACGACCAGGATATCGACCATCGGCAGAAGCTCGAGAAATTTGTCGTCGTAACGATGCGCGCCTCCATCGAAGGATACGCGACCTCCGCTCTCGCGCGCCACGCGCGCCGCTTCAACGCAAGCGGGCCAGTGACGGCCATTGAGATGAAGGATGGAGCACTGCTCGAGAATTTCTCGAGGCAACTCTTCCGTCGACAACGGGGTGAAATTTCCCGCCCGGAAAACAATGTGACGCTCCCCGTCGCTACGGCGCACTAACACGGTACCGAAACTACTCCGGCAACCCGGCTCCAACTGGAGATACTCGGTGCTGACCCCGTGCACCCGATAGTCATGGCGAATCAAGTCACCGGCCCAGTCGGATCCGACCCGATCGATGATACCTGCCCTCGCCCCGAGACGGGACGCGGCACAAAGTGCGGTCGGGACAGGTCCGCCACCCATCATGGCGGAATCAAAAACTTCGGTGACGCCTGTTCCTTCGGGAAAAGCGTCGACCACCTGGATCGAGTCCATCATGGACATCCCCAAACCGAGGATTTCCAGGGGAGGACTCGAGCCTGCTGACATCAGCTGTGGTGAGTCTTCAGCCAGGAGACAACCGCCTCGGTCATCTTGCCCTCGCCGTCACCGCTGAAGACGTGATCCACGCCCTCAAGGATGACCAGTTCTTTCGGCTCGTAGGCAGCCCCGTACATTTCCTGTCCTTCTTCCACGGGAACGACGTCGTCCTTGTCACCGTGAACGAGCAACCAGGGCACCTCGATCTTCTCGGTCTTGTTCAGCACCGTGTTGATCTTGTTCATGTCGTCGACATAAGCCTTGGAAAGCGGGCAGCCCTCTTCGTCCCACATGTTGCCTTTGCCGGGAGTGACCTCGCCGAACTCGGTTTCGCAGAACTTCTTGGTGTGCACCATGCCGGCAAGAGAGACGAGCAACTCGATGCGCTCGTCCTTGGCGGCAGCAAGAACACCAACAGCGCCGCCCATGCTGTGACCGGCGTAGCAGATGCGGTGGTAACCTTCTTCCTCGGCCGCGTCGACGATGGCCTTGAGGTCTTTGACCTCCTTGGAGATGGTGCAGGCTTCGAACTTGCCGTCTGATTTGCCGTTACCGGCGAATGAAAAACGCAGAGCATTGAAACCGGCTTCAGCGAGTGCTTCGGCGAGAGCAACCGCCCAGGGACGGTCCTTGTCACCGGTCACTCCGTGACCAATGATCACGAGCAGTGAGGAATCGGTAGGATCACCGTGGAACTCGTAGTCGAGGTTCTCTTTAGATGAGTTGAGGATTTCGAGGTGCATGGAAACAGAGGCTAAATTGGTAAGGCAGGCAGATGGTTAAAACTGAGTGTCGAAGACACGAACCTCTTTGAACCAAGGGCCGAACTTTTCAACAAAAACATCATGCTCGGGGTGTACCTGGTAAGCGTTATGCTGGTCGACGTTTTCAAACTCAAGCACCAGCGCGTAGTCGAAGCTGTTGTGAGTGACCGGACGTTCCGGGGTTTCTGCCGCACGACCGAAGCTGCCGGCAGATACCACATCAATCTCAAAGAGCGCCTTCAGGCCGCCCTCAAAGGCAACCTTGTCGTCATCGCTGAGAGACTCGTCGAGCCAGAAATAGACATTATGTCGAACCATGGGCGGAGCCTAGAATAGCGATTTGGCAATAGCAACCGGTGACTCGAAACCTGACGAATTTTTTGCGCTATTGCCGGACCGAAAAATCCGGTTTTCAGCTCCCGTTCTGCAGCACCGCCTGGATATGCGGGGTGTAGAGGTCAGGCTCCAGCAGGAAGGAGTCATGCCCCTTCTCGGAGTGCACCGTCAGGTAGATGTGCGAAACATCGGACTCCTTCAGCAGGCGCACGAGGGCGGCCTGCTCTTCGGGATAGAAGCAGTAATCCTCGTCGATACTGAAAACGAGATACTGATGACCTGCTTCACGCGAGCGGGCAAAAAGATCGTCCGTATCGATGGCGTTCCCGTCGATGACAGGATCATACTGGCTCCACATCTCGCAGATGCGCAGGTAGGTGTTCGCATCAAAACGATCGGTGAACTTTTTCCCCTGGTGAAGCATGTAGCTCTCCACGTGATCGTGAGCACGATACCAGGAAAAGCGGTCCTCCGGCTGAACGACGTCCTTGCTGGCGCGTCGCTGAATCGCATTGAGGTGCACAAAAGTCTTGTGACTGATCATGCGCGCCAGTCCGAGCCCGGTCTCCGGTGCCCCGGTTTCGTAGTACTCGCCGGCCTGGAACTTCGGATCGTTTTCAATCGCGAGGATTTGCTCCAGGAGAATGATGCGATTCAAAACGGTGGTGCGAACGCCGGTCGCAATCGGGATGACAACGCGGACACGCTCTGGATGAGTGGTCGCAAAACTCACGCAACAGAGACCGCCGGTGGAAGGTCCCACAACGGCGAGCAACTGACCAATCCCCAGTGCATCGAGCAAAAGCGTCTGGCTGCGAACGATGTCGTTCACCGTCACGTGAGGAAAGTTGGATCCGTAGGGCTTGCCGGTCTCCGGATTGATCGTCGCCGGTCCGGTAGAGCCGTAGCATCCCCCCACGTAGTTCGCGCAAATGATGAAATACTTATCCGTGTCGAGGGCTTTGCCCGGGCCAATGAAAAGCTCCCACCAGCCGTCGGTGCATTCCTGGGTCCAGAAATCGTTTCCTTCCACCTTCGGGTTGTAGCCGGCAGCGTGCTGGCTTCCGGAAAAAGCGTGAAAGAGCAGAATCGCGTTCGACTTCTCCTCGTTGAGTGTTCCGTAGGTCTCGTAGGCGATCGTGACATGGTCCAACGATTCGCCGCTCCGGAACACAAATGGATTGTCCGGCGTCGCAATTACCTGGAATTGGGTTTCGACCTGTTGCAGTTCGCTCATCAAAATTGGAGGAATCAAAAAGTTAAACCTGATTCTCTTGTCCCGCCAATCATTTAGCTGTCATAACAATCGTCCCACTCCTGCTTGCCGGGCTAGTTTGATAGGCCATAGTTTGCCCTGTGAGCCTGCTCGATCGCATCTTTTCTCAACTGCCTGACCCTGTCGATGAAGACGGTGGTCACATCCGGCTGGTGGTCGGACTCGGCAATCCTGGACCGGAATATGACAAGACCCGCCACAACATCGGATTCGAGCTCGTCGATGAAATGGCAAAAGCGCGGGACCTGAAATGGAAGCGTGACCGGAAATTCCGAGCCAAGATCGCCTCGGCCACTTCCGCTCTCGTTCTTGCCAAGCCGATCACCTACATGAACCTGAGCGGCAACGCCGTGGCCCGCCTCGCCCGCTTTCACAAGCTCAAGCCCGATCAGATCCTGGTGGTCTACGACGACGTTGACCTGCCGATTGGTCGGCTCCGTTTCCGGGCGAACGGCTCCGCCGGGGGTCACAACGGCATCAAATCCATCATTGAATACCTCGGAACCAACGAATTCCCCCGTTTGAAGATCGGAATCGGCGCAGCAGGGGGTCGAGAAGCCATGGTTGGCCACGTTTTAGGCCGTTTTGACCAAGAAGAATGGAGAGAAATGCAAAAAGTCCTAGCCATTGCCGCAGATGGGGTAAATTGTGCGCTTTCCGTCGGACTGGACGCGGCCATGAACCAGTTCAACCGGCGGACCGAAAAAACGGAAGATAACGAAACATAAACGTCGGATTATCAATCAGATACAGTTCATGAAACGTAAGTACGAAGGAGTCTATGTCCTGAAAATGCAGGGACAGGAAGAAGGCGTCGAGGAAATGGTGGGTAGCATCACCAAGGAACTTGAGTCCAATGGCGCCACTCTTGAGCAAATCGATCGCCTCGGCCGCAGGGAGTTTGCTCACAGCAATCACGCCAAGCAGAGTCACGGCTACTACGTGCAGTTCCAGTTCGAAGCTGAGCCTGCCGCCATCGACAATGTTGAAGCCCGCCTGAAGCTGAATGACCAGGTGATGCTCCAGCATTACCGCCGCCTCTAATCCATCCGGTCTTCCGGACGGCCCAGAACAGGGCGAGGACTACGACGGTCTATCGTTCTTTCGTCACAAGCCTCCTCAGGATTTATCCCCTTTGGAGGCTTTTTTGGCGACAGAAGCGAAAAACAGGCCCATATTCCCCGCCCCCAATTCGAAAATTCTGACGGACGCTACCCCGCCGTCGTTTTCAGCCCTCCCGGGCGAAAGCCCTTCTTCTCAACACAGACTCTCTCCTCCTGCCTGCATATGAACGTAGATCGCGCGACGCTCGACTTCCTCAACGCATTTTCAGACGACGAAAAGAAAGAAGGCCAGAAGCTTCATGATGAAGGCGCCGTAGTTCAGATCTTCGGAAATCATCTCCTCATCCAGGGCAAGATCGAAGATTCAGACTGGTCCTGCCGTACCCGCCTGCAACTGCAGGGTAATGAATGGGTTGGCGAAGCGGATGAAAAGAGCGATTCCGGTCGCGCGGCTCTCTACGCCACCATGCTCGAAAAGGTGGCCCGCAAAGGCGACCTCCCGGAAGCTCCCAATGAAGTGGGCGAGCAATCTCTCACCGAGGTGATCGAAGCCAAGCTGGGTCGCGGTCTCACCGGAGAAGAGGACGAATTCCTCGGCAAGCTTGAGCGCCGCTACCGTCGCTTTGAACTGGAGCGCGAGATCTTCGATTCCGATCTGGTCCGACTCAATCCGCGCTGGCCGATCGACACCTTCGATCCCCTCACTCTCTGGCCGACCCCGCCGAACGACATTCTCGAATTCTGGAACTACGTCGCCCACGCGTTTGAGAAAGGGAACTTTGAGTATCCTGAGTTCCTCGAGGTGGTCACCGACCGCGAATGGACCCGTCAGCGCATGGAGGAATGGGAGCGCCGCCGCGAAGAAAGCGAGTGGCGCTACCAGGTTGAAGTGTTTGAAAAGCGCCCCATCGAAGACGGCGTTGAAAGCATCGAGTTTCGCCTGCGGATCAGCACCCGCGAAGCCCGTCTCATGGCGAAGCGCGGCGGAGAAGAAGAATTCTCCCGCATCACCGACGAAGAGGATTACGAGTCCCTCCAGGAGCGCTACGCCAACGGCGGTCTACGCATGGATGCCGGCTCCGAGATTCTCTGGAGCAAATTCAATCTCGCCGTCGATCCCGATGAGGGCACGGATGGCGGCCTTCCTCTCGACAACATCGAGAACTGCCGTTTCCTCAATCGACTTTTCCACCAGCCTGAGTTGAAGGGCCTCATCGTCAATCTCGACGAGCATCCCTACCAGATCAGCGACAAGCCGCTTCACTGGGTTTGCCGGGAAGACTCCATGGGCACCCAGGACTACGAGCTCCAGCTCGTAACCGGGGACGACCGCGATGTCTCCCACACCGTCCGCCTGCTGCCCGGGGACGAAGCACTCTACATGAGTGACGAATGGGTCTTCACCGGCCCCGAACACTGGGTGAAATCCGAAACCCTGATCGACCCCCGCGTTACCATTCCGAACACGGTGGTTGAGAGCGAATCCGGTGTCGCCTTCCTCTTCCGCCTCGGCGCTGAAGTGCCGGACTCCCTCGAGAAACGCATCGAGGAAGAGGAACTCAACATCACTTTTGATCTCAGCATCTCCTCCCAGGCCACCGGTGCCAGCAGCGAGCACATGCTGATGAAGATCCTCGCGGAAAACAGCGCAGGCACCCGGGAAGAAGTCCTCGGTCGCGAAGGCTGGGATGTGGTCCAGCGCCCCGAAGTGGCTGGAGATACTCTCTACCGCTACGACCGCACCCTGCAGCGTCGCGTCGGCTCTCTCATTGCCCCGATGCAGCCCACCTACGACGGCAACCTCGGGTGCTATCGCTCACGGGTGACCAAGAATTTCCCGGACAAATACGCTGAGTGGCTTGAGACCCTTCCCGAAGGGATCAACATCAAGGCGGACAAGGATCTCGCCACGCTCGAAGCCGAGCCGGTTGAAGCCCAGGTTTCTTTCGAGGTGGTCGACGAAAACATCGACTGGTTCGACCTCAAGGTCGTCGTCAAAGTCGAAGGCATGGACCTCTCGCAGGAGGAAATCCGCGCTCTCGTCCAGGCCCGCGGCGAATTCGTCCGCATGGAACGCGGCGGCTGGTTGCGTCTCAAGATGAACCTGAGCGAGGAACAGCAGCAGGCCGTTTCCCGGATCGGCCTCGATCCCTTCGACCTCACCGGCGAAGTACACCGCATGCACGCCCTCCAGCTGGCTGAGCCGCTGGCGAAAGAGGTCTTCGACGCCGCAGCGTGGGAGAAAATCTCCAACCGCGCCAACAACCTCAAGCTGCAGGTGCGCCCCGAGGTCCCTCCCGGCCTCAACGTCAATCTTCGCCCCTACCAGATCGAAGGTTTCCACTTCCTTTCCTACCTCGCCACGAACCAGTTTGGTGGCATTCTGGCCGATGACATGGGTCTCGGTAAAACGATCCAGTCTCTCACCTGGCTGCTCTGGATGCGCGACCAGTTCGGCGACAACCCGCCGCCCTCACTCGTGGTCTGCCCGAAGTCGGTGCTCGATGTCTGGGGCGATGAAGTGGTGAAAGCCGCTCCCGCGATTCGCGTCCAGGTGCTGCGTAACCGCACAGAGCTCGACGTTTCCCGCCTCGGCAAAGACGTCGACCTGCTCGTCATCAACTACAGCCAGCTCCGGACCTGCGCCGAAGAGCTGCAGACGATGAAGTGGCTCGGCATCATTCTCGATGAGGGCCAGCAGATCAAGAACCCCGACTCCAAGGCAGCCAAGTCCGCTCGCGCGCTGGAGGGACAGAATCGCCTGGTTCTCACCGGTACTCCGATCGAGAACCGACTGCTCGACGTGTGGAGCCTGATGTCTTTCGCGATGCCGGGAATCCTCGGCGACCGCAAGTATTTCCGCGAGCACTTCGACCGCCGCAAGGACAACACGTCGCAGACACGCCTCACGGCCCGCCTGCGCCCGTTCCTCCTGCGACGGACCAAGGGAGAGGTCGCCCTCGACCTGCCGCCCAAGATCGAAGAGGACGTCTTCAGCGAAATGGAAGACGTTCAGAAGCAACTCTACCAGGAAGAGCTCGAGCGCATCCAGAAGGTGCTGCTCGGCGTCGAAAACGACGAGAGTCTCCGCAAGAACAGCTTTGTCATCCTGCAGGGCCTCATGCGTCTGCGCCAGATCTGCTGTCACCCGGGCCTGCTTGACTCCAAGTATCTCGGCGAGCCCAGCTCGAAGCTGAACGGCCTCTTCTACCTCCTCGACCAACTTCACGAAGAAGGACACAAGGTGCTCGTCTTCTCGCAGTTCGTCAGCATGCTCGACATCATTCGTGACGAGCTTGAGGAGCGCGACCGCCCCTTCAGCTACCTCACCGGTCAGACCAAGAACCGTCACGAGGTCATCAGCGATTTCCAGGAGAGCAAAGATCCCAAGACCTTCCTGCTGTCACTCAAAGCGGGTGGTAGCGGCCTCAACCTGACCTCCGCCAGCTACGTGGTCCTCTACGATCCGTGGTGGAACCCGGCGGTTGAGAACCAGGCGATTGACCGATGCCACCGTATCGGCCAGGAAAGCAAGGTGAACGCCTACCGCCTGCTTGTGCGCGACTCCGTCGAGGAGAAGATCCGCGTGCTCCAGCAGCAGAAGAGCGCGATGATGACCAGCGTGCTCGGTGAAGAAGGCTTCACCCGCAACCTCGAGATGGACGATCTCAAGTTCCTCTTCAACGCCGGCCACGTGGTCGAAGAGAAGAAAGAGGACAAGAAGAAAGCGAAGGCCTGATAGGCCTGAGCTTTTTAGCGATTTAGGTGTTTAGCAGATTAGGTACAACCAGCTGCTTCGCAGATATGGAAAAGAACGAGCGTTCCGCTCGTTCTTGCTAAACACCTAATAACCTAAATTCCTAAAGAGCCCCTTTTCCTAAAGAGCCCCTATTCCCCGACTTTCTTCCGCAACTCCTTCACCTCGGTATCGAGCTGAGAGAGGTAGGCGGAGGTCGCCTTGAGGCGCCTCGTGGTGAGCTTGGCAATAAACTCGTAGAGCGCTGCGTAGAATGGAGCGTTGTCCTCCTTGGGCATGAGGTGGTCCAGGAACTTCTGATCCACCGCCAGGCAGAAGGAGGTCTTGGTCGCAACCACAGATGCCGAGCGGACTTCGTCCTCCAGGGCAGCCAGTTCACCGAAAATGTCCCCGACCTGATCCATGGTCACGAGCTGTTCCCCACCCTTCATCACGGCCACTTCACCGGCCAGGAGAATGAAGATACGGGAGGCCTCGTCGCCCTCATTGATGATCGTGTCACCGGGGTCGCAATCGAGAAAGGCAGAAGCATGCAGGACTTGATCGAGGTGATCCTTGGAGAAGGCCTCGAGAAAGGGCACTTCCATCAGGGTTTCCGGGATTTCGTCTTCGTCGTGGATGTAGGCGTATTCTTGCACGTCGGAACTATATGAGTCGCCCCTAGGGCTGTCGAGCCCAGAAAAAGGCCATAAATCAGGTTTTCACATGGGCACAAAAAAAGAGCGGCGGGGTATGAACCCCACCGCTCTCGCTGGTCTCACTATGAAACTTTTAGATTACTGAATGTGGTAAGCAGGAGATCCGTGCTCGGCCACGTCCAGACCCTCTGCTTCTTCTTCCTCGCTGACGCGAACTCCCATGATCAGCTTGATCACGAAGAAGATGGCGAAGGAGAAGACGAAGGCGAAGAGGTAAACGCCGATCACACCGATGAGCTGGGACATGAAGTTAGCTCCACCGAAGAAGGCGACAGCCAGGGTTCCCCAGATACCGCAGGTTCCGTGAACGGAGATCGCACCAACCGGGTCGTCGATCTTGATCTTGTCGAAGAAGAGGATGGAGAACACCACGATGACACCACCGATAGCACCCATGACCACAGCGGCCCAAGGCTCAACTGCGTCAGCACCAGCCGTGATACTCACGAGGCCAGCCAGGAGACCGTTGAGAGCCATGGAGAGGTCAGGCTTCTTCAGCACGATGAAGGAAACAAGGATGGAGGAAACACCACCGGCAGCAGCAGCAAGCGCAGTCGTGGTGAACACAAGACCGAGAGGTCCGGGGTTCGCAGAGAGAACGGAACCGCCGTTGAAGCCGAACCATCCGAAGAAGAGGAGGAACACACCGATCGCAGCAAGAGGCATGCTGTGACCAAGGATAGGCTTGATGCCGTCTTTGGTATACTTACCCTTACGTGGCCCGAGGATGATCACACAGGCAAGAGCAGCAGCACCACCGAAGCCGTGCACCACTGTAGAACCGGCGAAGTCGTAGAAAGGATTCTCCATCTGGTTGAGCCAGCCCTCACCCCAGTGCCAGGAACCGGCAACGGTGTAACCGATGGCCACGAGGATCGTGGAGAAGATCATGAAGCTGGAGAGCTTCACACGCTCAGCAACAGCACCGGAAACGATGGTTGCGGCGGTAGCGGCGAACATCGCCTGGAAGATAAAGTCACCATAAGCAGTCATGGCGAGGCTGAGGCCACCGTAGGCCCAGGTGTCGTTCTCACCGCCAGTCAGGCCGGAGATAGGACCGTTGAAGCCAATCCAGTTTTCGATCTGCCAGGAACCGCAGGGATAATGAGTGTTGAAACCCATCGCAGCGTAGGTCAGAAGACCGATGCTGATGATCCAGACGTTCTTGAAGAGGATATTGACCGTATTCTTCGACTGAGTCAGGCCAGCCTCGAGCGTAGCAAAGCCGAGGTGCATGATGAACACCATCGCAGCAGCGATGACTGTCCAGAGCATAGACACAGTGAAGAAGTCGAAAGCCGGTGCCAGGTCAGCACCACCAGAGGCTTCAACAAGGTCGAGGTATTCCTGAACAGGGCTTTCTGCAGCTTCAGCAGCAGGAGCCTCGTCCTGGGCGATTACGTTTCCAAACAAAAGCGGCACCACCAGACAGGTAGCCAGCAACAATGTTTTCAGGTTGAATGTATATCTCATTTTTCTTTTAGTTAGTTTGCATTCAGCGTTTGGCTTCCTGCTCACAGTTTCACGCCCTCTAAAAGCACCCCGCGTGCCAACTCCGGAGAAAATTGAGTTTTTTGGCAAAAAAGTGGCCAAAACCGCGTTTTTAAAGGGTTTCAGCGTGCCAAAAAACGATTCATCCCGCCCCTCTAACCTGTTCTTGGTAAGAGAATTGCCCGACTTGGCATGCCTGCCCGACCGAATGGGTCGGCAATCTGAAACGGCCGCTTCCGGCCTATCATCGCTGATTGTCAGAGGTGAGAACTGTACGTAATCCTTGAGAATGCAGGCTCCGCGCGGCAGCGCGTGGAGGGTCGCGGTTCCCCGCGACCGTGTGTGCACACAATCCTCCAAAAGGCATTCACCTCACCCAACGAAACTCTCACGAGTATCGCTACCACTTCGACACCTTCGGAAGATTGGTATCTTCCGCTACATTCCCCCTCGCCTACTCCGCATCCTTCACGATCTTCCCGCCCAGGGAAAGGATTCGCGCATTCGCTTTGGCGTCCTCCGCCTCACCGATCTGGCCATCCTGCACATACATCTGCGAGAGCGCAGTCCATGCCAGGAGGTCATTCGGCTTCAAGGTCGTCGCTTGGAGGCCGGCTCCGATGGCCTCCTTGATCTTGCCCGTTTTCATCAGGGCCATGGCCAGCGCGTGCCAGCCATCAAAAAAATCTGCGTCGAGTTCGACGCAGCGGCGGTATTTCACCACCGCACTTTCCAGGTCGCCAATGGCGAGATCGCCATTGGCATCATCAAAGATATCCTGGACCTCGTCGCTCAACCTTCTTCTTCCTCTCCCTCTTCAGTGGTCGGGCGAATCGCGCCGACGCGGCTGGAACCGGATTCCTTCTTCCGCTGATTGAACCAGGAGTTAAACATGCGGTAGCGAAGACCGGCTTCCATGGAAGAAGCAATCGCACGCTTGGTGTTCTCGGCTTCCTCGTCCTTGTAGAGCTCGATCTTGTCGACGTAAACCAGCATATAACCCTCACCACCGGGGGCTTCGATCACCTGGGAAAGCTCCTTTTCGCCCATCTCACCAACAGCAACCGCGATGGAACTCGCATTCTCGAGATCCTCCGGCATCTGGTTGATGGAGAAAACCGGGAGGGACTCAGCCTCTACCTTGGCGGCCTTAACGGCTTCGTCGAAGGACTTACCGGCCTCAAGCGATTCATTGATCGCAGCGCGGGCCGCGTTGGCGGCATCGTTGACGATGCGGTTGGAATTCTTGGCGGTGAGAGCCTGCACGATGAGCGGCTTGGCTTCCTCCAGGGTCAGGGGCTGGGGATCTTCCTGGCCGGTCAGGGCAAAGACATAGAAGCTGCCGTCACCATTGGAAACCGGGACAGTGACGCTGCCAACGGGGAGCGCCTCGCTGAAAAGCTGGCTCAGGAGCATGCCGTTCTCTGCAAGAGCCTCGGGAGCTTCGCTGACCTTGAAAGCCTCATAGGTGCCGGCTTCCATGTTGTAGTCGGCTTTCTCACCGGCATACTGCTTGGCCACCTCGGCAAAGTTCACGTCGTCCTCGGCAAGATCAGCGTAGGCGTGATTGATTGCATTAAGGAAGGCCTGCTCCGCCTTGGCTTTCTGCTCCAGGGTGGCGTCCTCGGGAAGTTCCTTGGGGTAGAACTTGGCGTAATCAAAAGAACGGCGGATGTCGGACATCAGGTTCCCGGAGTTCTCGTCGAAGTAGGTCTGCACCTCCTCGTCAGTCACCTTGACGTCAGCGGCAGCCGCCTCGCGGTCAAAGTTGATCAGAGAAGCGGTGTAGTTCTGGTAAGCGCGGACGTAGAGTTTGTCGATCTCACTGGGGACCGTGGTCAGTCCGACACCGATGAGGTCGCGGACTTTCTGGAAAGTCAGGTAATCCTTCACCAACTGGGCGAGATCGCCGTCAGTGAAGCCGTTGGGGCCGAGGATGTTGTTCTCAACAAAGGCGGCATCCACCCAGGGCTGCTGGAAAATGGGAAGCTTCGGGATCTCTGCTTTGATCTCCTCGGCGGAAGGTTCGACCCCCAGCGATTCGGCTTCTTTCCTGAGGATCAGGAGGCTCAGCACGAAGTTGGTGCGGTCGTCGTCCATGCGATTCTCTCCAAAGAGAGCAACGGAGAACTCACCCATGCCAAGCTCGCGGGCCACATCGTAGTAGCTGGCGAGCTTCTGAACTTCTTTCACGCGAACGCAACGGTCGTAGACCTTGATCACGCAGTTCTGGGTTCCCAGGCGTCCCTGGCCCATGTCGTAGTCGGAATAAAGGAAAGCGAAAGCAATCACGATCAGGATCGTGACGACGATAAGAGTGCCTTTCTGAATGTGGCGAATTTGTGTCAGCATGAATCGATGCAGAGGTTTGGCCCCGCAAATCTCGTAGGGAGATCGCAAGGGCTCGGAAGGTAGAGAGAAACGCCGATTCGTTCAACCGCTTTTTAGGGCGCAGAAAATGGGGAAATTCTGGTGGCTCAGCGGAGCTCGAGCAGGCGTTTTACCTCCTCGATAAGCTCCTCTTCGTGGAGCATTTCGTGGGGAAACGGGATTACCGTCTCGGAATCCACGTGGTCAATGTGGCTGCTCCAGTATTCGACGATCCCGTCGGAGCTCTCTTCCAGCGGACCGGAACGCCCCCGATCCCCGATGATACTGTGAAGGCTGACGGAGTATCCGAGAGGAAGATCCGGCAGAATCTGCAGGGTCGGCTGCTCCGGCGACAGGGCACTGACACTGTCCAGTTTGCCTTCGCCCAGGTCGGCGTAGGCCTCGGTGAACGCTCCCGGATTGGCTGAGGACACCCGGTCATAGAAGGCCTGGAACTGACTCGGAGGCTTCACCAGCCCCCGCCCTATTCGGCCCACCGGATTGTCGGCAAATTTGCTGCCGCGATGAGGAACCGCGATGAAAATCACGCGCTTCACACTGGGTTCCGGCCGCCAGAAAAAGGCCTCTTTCAGCGCGGCCCGATCATCCGGGCTCAGTGTGAGTGATTCAAAGGACTGGGTAAACCCGGCTTTCCAGAAGGCATCACCGGGATCCGTAATCAGGCTCCGGGCCACGATTCCCCCCATGCTGTGAGTGACCAGTGTGGTGGATCGCATGGCACGATCATTCTGCCCCGGATCAAGTTGTCGACGCAGGTCCCGGTATTGGGTCCTCAGGATTCGACCTGAATAGAGCGCTGGCGCCGAAGTATTGTAGAGGTACTGCCAGATCTGGTAGCGCTCCCGGATCTCAGGATCGGAGCGCAGATCGTTGGTCAGCTCGGCCCAGGTCAGCGGAGACGAGAGCAGACCGTGAATCATGATGAGCACTTCCTTATTCGGATCGTAAGGCTCCATCATGAACAGCTGCGGATCCCGGGAAGGAGACTGCCGGAAAAGATCGCCCACTTCTGCTCTAGCGAGCCCCTTGGTTCTTTCGAGCAGGGCCGCGAGCGCAACAGTGTAGTCAGCGGCAAGAGGCTTCCTCGTCCCCTCGACAACCACATCCTCATGATACAGAGCACATAATAACTCGATCGATATCTCCTGCACCTTGCCCCGCCGCACTCCGGGATGGATCACCGCCGTGACCTCGCGAGTGATCGCCTCTGGCGGATAGTAACTTTCAATCGATTCCTCGCCCCGATTCTCCCGAAGCGCCTTCATTGGCGTTCCCACTCCTTCGCGGGTAAATCGCTCCAATCGTTTCACCTGGTAATCCACTGCCGGGCTCAGTTCATCGAAATAGCCCGGAAGAAATTTGGCGGGGCCGTTCGCCGTAAATCGCACCCGATAGATGGTGTCTCCCGTGGACAGCTCGTCCGGAGTGATGGTCCCTGAAGTCTGCGAACCATGCTGCGCCAGCCACATTTCAAGGACATGCCCGAGAGCATGGGCCGATCGCCCCTCATTCGGATCCTCCAGTGAGATCTCGATTAATGAGTGCAGAGTCTCCGCCTCAAACGGGCAGTTGGCAGCGCCAACAAAGTGAGAGCGCTCCAGCTTTGCCGGAATCATGGCACAGGAAGACGCCATCACCGCCATGGTGATCAGCGCCGCTGCTGTGGCTAGTTGTCTCATGTTTCGCGGTAGCTTCCCGAAGCCAGTCTGGAATCCCAGCAACTCTCTTGCCAGAGTGAATGACGCTCCAGGTCAAAATTCCTGACAACGGTTCGATGTCTACGTGCCGGAACCGTTCCAGGGACGTCCCAGCACCCGGCTCATCTGCTTCTCACTCAGGGCACGATAGGTCCGGGTGGCATTGCGGCTCGTTTCGGTAAATTCGAGGAAACGCTCCCGCGCTTCTTTGTCAGGAAAATCAAAACCAATCAGGGCCCGGCCAACCCGCTCACCCGAATACTGGTAATCGAAGTAGACAAAATCAGATAACTTCGACGCCCCCTCGAGGAAAGCGGCCAGCGCACCGGCACGCTCCGAAAATTCAATCTGGAGAAAGAGCGGCTCGTGAAGCAATCCGGGCTCCAGGTTGAAGGCGCGAAATTCGATGTCCGGTTCGCCGGTCAGGTCCTCAAATTTCAATCCCCGCTTCTTCCAGGCAGCTTCCAGTTCGTTGAAAGACTCCTCAGCCGAGTCGAATCCAATCACCGGCCACGCTCTCTCGCGATCGGTCTTGCCATATTGAAACTCCACAATGCTCGCACGTGTCCTCAATTCGTTCAGCAACTGGAACAAGGTTCCGGGACGCTCCTCAATTTCGAAGCGAAGATAGCGTCTTGTGTGGGAACCGATTCTCGCCGCCCTCACCACTCGCTGCAGTTGCGCGAAGTCCATGTTGGCTCCGCAAACAATCGCGAGGACTTTGCGATGACGCGGAAGCCGGTCGCGATGAATCGCCCATCCCGCCAGTCCCATGGCGCCGGCCGGCTCCGGGATCACCCGCTTTTTCTCCCAGAGGAACTGCATCGCCGCACAGACTTCCTCGTTGGTGACTGTCAGGAACTCATCGACGAGTTCGCGACAAAGCTCGAAAGTCTGTTCGCCCGCCACAGCCACCGCCGTTCCATCGCAAAACACATCCACGTTTTCGAGACGGACTCGCTCGCCTTGTTCGACTGCCGCTTTCATCGAAGCCTGCCCGACTCCCTCGACACCGTAAATGGTAATGTCAGGATAGTAATACTTCAACCAGGCCGCGACACCGGAAGCCATCCCTCCCCCGCCGATCTGGAGAAAGGCCGCATCGAACGGGCCTTCCCCACTCATGACCACTTCGTCCGCAATCGTTCCCTGGCCGCCCATGACGGCGAGGTCATCAAACGCATGAATCAACTCAAACCCGTTTTCCTCCGCGCAGGCTTTCGCGGCGGCCACCGAATCATCGTAGCGGTCACCCACCAGTTCGATGGTGACCGCATCACCACCGAGCTGCCTCACCGCATCCTGCTTCATCTGCGGAGTGTTTAACGGCATGAAAATCCGCGTTTCAAAAACGCCGCCAAACTTTGCCGCAGCGATCGCCACCCCCTGAGCATGGTTACCGGCGGATGCCGCGACGACCCCCTTCGTCGTCTCCGGATCGAGCATCGCCATCCGGTTGTAGGCTCCGCGCCACTTGTAGGCGTGCATCGGCGAGAGGTCTTCGCGCTTCAGGTAAATGGTCGTCCCGTCTTCAATGTCGATCGTCTCCAACGGGGTCGGCTTGCCCACTTCGTAGACACGCGCCCGCGCTCCCAGGATTTCCTGGTGAAGCCGGGACAGAAGATCGTCGCTGGATTTGCTATCACTCACGCTAAGGACGATTCCACGGGCAGGCCGACTTTGGCAAACTTGTTCTCAACGCAAAATAACTGCGATCTCCGTTCTCGATTTACATTTTGAGGCCGCTCAACCAATCTGGGTTCATGAAGCTGACTCTCCTTCCGGTAACCCTCCTGATTTCGATGACCGTCGCCGTCACGGCCCAGGACTCCAAGTTTCCCTCGTTGCCCAGCGAAGTATTTTCGAACTACACCCCGCAGGCACCCGAGACCCATTCTCCGGATGCCATGGCGGCACAGGCTCAGGCCTTTCTCGACAGCCTCAACGCCGATCTTCGGGGACAGGCCGCCCTTCCCTACGACAGCATCGAAAAGTCCCGCTGGACCAACGTGCCCCCCCGCGGCCCCCAGGGAGGCGTTCGCCTGGGTGACCTAAGCGAGAGCCAACTCAAGCTCGCCTTCGATCTGCTCGCAACGGTCCTGAGCCCGCAAGGCTATGCCAAAGCACGAGGCATTCCGCTGGCAGATGACCGCCTTCTTAGAAACGGAGAACGCCGCCCCGGATTCGGAGCCGAAGACTACTGGCTCGCCATTTTCGGTGCTCCCTCAGCCGAAACCCCGTGGGCGATTCAGTTCGATGGCCACCACCTCGCCATCAATCTCGCGTTTCACGGCGACGGCATGTCACTTTCACCCACCTTCATCGGCACTCAGCCCCGCGAATTCGAACTCGATCAAAACACAGTCGAACCCATGGCGGGCAAGGACGCCGCCGGACTCGCCTTTCTCCGCACCCTCGGTGAAGCTCAGCAGGTCGAAGCCATCCTCGGAAAGAAGCGCGGAAAACTGGTTGCCGGCGCCGGCCGTGACGGCGTCGTTCCTGATGCAGTCGGAGTCTCCTGCGAGAGTCTCAACGAGGCGCAGGAGTCAGCGCTGATGAAGATCATCCAGCTTTACGTCAACGATCTCCCGGAACCGTTCTCAACCAGGCGTCTCGAGGAACTGAGCGCCGAGATCGGTCGCATGACCTTCGCGTGGTGGGGACCGGTGGAAGACGACGGTGACTATTCTTACCGCATTCAGGGTCCAACCCTGATCATTGAGTTTGCCGGCCAGGACCTGGGAGGTGACCCGCACGATCACCTTCACTCCATGTATCGCGACCCCACCAATGAGTACGGGGCACGACTGGGCGGCCAGTGATTGGCTCAGGTAAACTCGACGCGACGACGCTTCGACGTCTTTCCGATTCCCGGGTTGAAGGTATTGGTCGGATCGAGTGATTCGTAGAAATCCTTCAGGGTCGAGTCCGCTTGATACATGTGACCGACATTGTGCTCGGCGGGATACTTCGCACCCTTCGCATCCAGGAGCTCCAGCATCTTTTTCTTCATGGCCTCAATGTCAGTGCCCTTCCTGAAGATGTAGTCCTGGTGAAAGACGTGACACATGAAGTGACCGTAGTAGAGCGCGAGGTCCAGATGCTCGGTAATTTCTTCGGGAAGCTCCTCCACCCATTCCGCATCATGTCCTAACAGAGCAATATCAAGCGCGAGCACTTCCTCGGTCGTTTTCTGATTCAAGTTCTGATAACGAATCGCGGCGCCGGCCGCGGCAAAGCGATGCAACAGGGCCGCCTGCTGTTCCTCCTCGTTGCACTCGAAGAAATCCACCCCGTCGATCTTTCCCCATTCCTCATCGAGGTACGCCCGGGCTTCATCAATTCCGCCGTCGCTCATGCTGAGAATGAGGTAATACTCAAAGCGGTCACGGAATTCGAGAAGGCGCTTCGGCAGGTGCTGCGGAAAGAGCCGGCTCACATAGTAGAGGAACAGGTCGGGCAGAAATTTCGGCAGGAACGGAATCTTGTTCAGGAAATACTCTGCACCCGACTTCAGGGCGTAGGCCTTCGGCAACTTCTCTGTCCCGAGGTGCTTAATGGAGAGAAAAACGTCCTTCCCGTATCTCTCCGCCGTGTCGAAGATCCCGCGGTTCATGTACTCGCACATGTCCGGCAGATCTTTGAACTTTGTGAGAATATGCTTCCGCAAGGTCGCAAAGTTTTCAGGGTCATCACTGCCCAGCATGAAGACCTGCTTGCGCTCAGCCACCGGATAGGTATCCACCCGAACCGCGAACGCCGCTACCTTGCCGGCACTGCCACTGACCTCAAAAAGACGCTCCGGGTCAGCGTTGTAACGATTGGGCACCTCCGCGTCGAGATTGCGAATCCGGTCTCCGTAACCGCGATCTGACGCGAGCTTGTCGAATCCTTCCAGATCCTCCACGGGGATCTCCCCTTTCTCCAGTCGGGCGAAAATTTCCTCGGGTGTGTCGCCGAGGTTCTTGATCCCAAGGTGATTCACCAGGTTGAGCTTCCCATCCTCGTCGACTTGTCCAAACAACGACAACTCCGTGTAGGAAGAACCGCGCTTGCACAGGGCTCCGCCTGCGTTGTTGGCAATACCACCGACGATGGTGGCACCGATCGTGGTCGAACCGATCACCGAATGCGGCGCTCGTCCGAGCGGTTTCAACACCTGCTCCAGTTCGTGAAGCGTCGCTCCGGGGAACGCGAGCACCTGCTTGCCGCCATCCAGCAGAATGATCTTCTTGATGCGGGTGATATTAATGATGACGACCTCCCGGTCGTAGTCGAACCCACTGGGGCAGGAACCCTCCGTGAGGCCCGTCTTGGTGGCCTGCATGATGATGGCACAGTTGGCGTCGACACAGGCCTGGAGCACCTGCCACTGCTCGAGCAAAGTGGCGGGAAAAACCACGGCAGCGGCTCCGCCAAAACCCGAACGAAAGCCCGAGCGGTAGTAGGCTGTCTTGCTCTCACTGGTGAGAACATATTTCTCGCCAACCACGGCTTCGAGTGAGGAAATGAGATCTGGGTCCGACATGGGAAGTGCTGCCGGTCACCCTGAAGGAACTGCGCACGGAATTCAAGACGCGGAAAAAAGGGCCATCGGCAACTTCCAACCGCCTGCTGCCCGGATCAGACCACGTCGCGGCGAGCCTCAATCTTTGCCTTCAAAAGTCCCATCAGGGAGTAGAGACCGAAGTAGGCCCGGTTGAGATAGATCGAATCCGCTGATCCACGAGCCGTGCGCACATCGCGAAAGTCCTGGTTCCTGCGCTGCTCTTCGCCCATCTCGAAGATGCTGGCCATGTAGGAATCGTCAGCGAAATCAAAACTTCCTTCGTGGAACGGCTTCCCGAGTAAGCGGGTTCCGCGTCTCGCGCTTTCAATGATCAGTTCGCGATCGCGGGGCGAATCTTCAGGCGAGATGATGTCGAGCGTTTCCAGTGCCTCGATAAAAGCGGCTTCGTCTTCGACCACCTCAGGATCGAGGAAGCGGAAGTAGTCGCGATGAAACTCTTCGTCGATCTGCTTGGTGCAGCCAAAATCGAGGACAACCACCTGCCCCTGCTCGTCGACAAGAAAGTTCCCCGGATGCGGATCGGCGTGAAACTGTTTCAGCTGATGAATCTGGAAATGGTAAAAGTCCCAGATCGCCTGCCCCACCGCGTTGCGTCGCTCCTGATCAGTTTCCGCCGCCGCGTAACGGTCCAGCGGCTGCCCGTCAATCCAGTCCATCGTCAGCACCCGCCGATTGGAATACTCGGGGTAATATTCAGGAAAGCGGATCCCTTCGATCTTTTCCGACGTCGCCTTGGACAAGGCCATGGATCGCTCCAGCTCGAGAGTGTAGTTAGTTTCTTCAAGCAAGCGCTCACGCACCTCCTCAAAGTACGGACCCACCTCAGTGGACTTCAGTCCGAGAATCTGCAAGGCCACCGGCTTCACCACAGCAAGGTCGCTGTCGAGGCTGTCGGCCACTCCCGGGTACTGAACTTTCACGGCGAAGGTTTGCTCCCCGATCGTCGCCCGATGAACCTGGCCGATCGATGCCCCGTGAACGGCTGACTGGGTGAAGCTATCGAAGATCGCGAGCGGCTCTTTTCCGAATTCCCGCTTGAACGTGCGAACCACCAGCGGGTACGACAAGGGCGGAGCGGAGTATTGAGCCTGGGCGAACTGCTTGCGATAGGCCTCCGGGAGAATGTTGCGATCGATACTGAGCATCTGGGCAAACTTGAGTGGTCCGCCTTTGAGCTTGGAGAAAGTATCGTAAATCGCTCCGGCGTTGGCCTCGTCCAATGCCTCGTTATCGGTCCCCGCACCGACGGCACGCTTGCCGTAATGCTTGAGATAATTCACCCCGACCTTTGCCCCGGCACCGGCGAGAGCCGTGACCCGGGAGGCCCGTCCGGACGGAATGGACTGCTGTTCGATGGCCATGGATCAATCAGCTTTGGCCCAGCTTCGCCCGCTGAGAAACCGGAAGAGATCAAACGCCGAGTCCACCGCCTGGGTTCCGATCACATCGAACGCCAGTTGAACCGACTTCTCAATGTAGGCATCAGTGCGCTCGAAACCCGAGCTGTCATCGGCAAGATTGAATTCAACCACCGAAAGAAAATGGCCAAACAAGCCCAACGGGTAGGTTCGTGTTACCGCTCCGCGGCAGGCGATTTCGCCATTCGCCATTCCCTTCTCCAGGATTTCGTCAGCAAATTCGGTGAAAGCGGAACGCATGCCACAGAGGCCCTCTGGGGGTTGTCCACTGCTCTTTTTCCATCGCGGAAACCGCGCCAGGAAAAAGGAGCGCTGATCCAGGATTCGATCGCAATAGGCGTAAAGAAAAGTCAACAGACACTGATGAGCGTTAAAGCCGGGCCAGTCTTCTCCGGATCTTACCGCATCCAGTGTTTCGCTTACCGTCGTCTCCCAGAGATTTGACTCCAATGCCTCGAAAGAACCGAACTGCTCGAAGAATTCACGCTCTCCGACTTCCAGGTCCTTGGCGAAGGCATACACCGAAGGAGGCGGCGTGCCATGCTCCAGCACATAGTGCTGATAGCGTCTGATGATCTCACTTCGTTCCATCGCTCCGGATTACGTCTCCGGAGCAGGACGAGATGATTCTCTCTCAGGCGAGAGTTCTCCAAGCCCGACTAGGCTTGTGCTTTCCGTGCCGCAATGAACGAACGGACGGCCATGACCGTGAAGAAGATGGTGACCGCCGTCATGATCAAAATGAGATAGGTGGAAGTCGCCCCCCAGTCCAATGAGCCCTTTGCCATCGAGGGAATGAGACGCCCAAGACCTGCCAGTGCTCCGAGGAGAGAAAACAACACGGCAATATGCATACCCACCTTGGTATTCTTGTTGGCGATGACAGCACCGATCAGCATGCCGATCCCGAAGAAGGCCGGGATCGCAGCGGTGACTGACTGTTTCGAAGCGCCCAGAGCTTCCCAGGCAAAATAGCCGAGCAAGCCAAGGACAATCAGGATAGCGGAGCAGAGAAAGGCGAGATTCTTCATCGTTTGGTCGTCAATTATATCGCAGGTAATGCGACGAATGACAAATCCCCAAAGGAGCCACCCGCCGCTAAACATGGTCTACGCCTCTGGCGATGGGAACGGAACCCGGAGAGCGACGTTGTTCGGGTTTGGGATGGCAGAGAGAGTGGGATTATCTCATTCGCTTCGCTCACGAGATCTCTCCTTCCCGCTATCGCGCGACTCCGAGTCGAACTGCGTTCAAATCCTTTCTCCCAATATCAACAAGGGCCAGCCCCGCTTCGCTGGGGCTGGCCCTTGTTGATGGCAGAGAGAGTGGGATTCGAACCCACGGTAGGTTGCCCTACACTCGATTTCGAATCGAGCGCCTTAAACCAGACTCAGCCATCTCTCCAGATCCCGTCCGAGGGACGGAACTCTCAACTCGAAACATTCAACTTTCAACGCTCAAATTTAGATATGCCTTGAACGTTGAGAGTTCAAAGTTGGACGTTGAACGTTCGCGCCGACAGGCGCGCTACTCGTCGTCACCGACAACAGCATCGCGGCCGTAGAACTTGACCTTACGCTTGATCTTTTCACGGCCGTTATTCTCGCGCCACTCATTGGTGTCGCGAAGGCTGTAAACGCAGCCGCAGTATTCCTGCTGATAGAACTCCTCGTTCTTGGAAATCTCAATCATGCGCTGGGCTCCTCCCTGCTTTCGCCAGTTGAAGGTCCAGTAAGTCATCCCGTCGTGACGGGCAGCAGCCCGCTCACCACAGCCGTTGATCTGGGTCATGTTTTTCCAGCGGGAAATCCCAAGCGTGCTCGAAATGAGATCAAACCCATGCTCGGCCGCATAGTCAGCGGTCACTTCGAATCGCATGTCGAAACACTCCGTGCAACGGATTCCCCGCTCGGGCTCGTTTTCCATGCCCTTGGTCCGCTCGAACCAGTCCTTCGCGTTGTAATCCCAGTCGACAAACTCCATTCCGAGCTTCTCAGCGTAGCGGATGTTCTCCTGCTTGCGGATTTCGTACTCGTCGCGCGGGTGAATGTTGGGGTTGTAGAAAAAGATCGTCGTTTCGATGTTCGAAGCAGCGAGCGCGTCCATGACTTCCGCCGCGCAAGGAGCACAGCAGGAATGCATCAGGACCTTCTTCGCGCCGTTTGGAGTGTCGAGTACAGGGCGCTCGTAGTTGTCCACGGAAAACCGTGACATGTCGTCATTGCCCCTGTCGTTGCCGCTCATTGATCGTCTTCCCATACCGTTCCACTGGAGGTTCAATCCCGCGGATACAGTAAGAAAGCTTTGCGCCGTTTCAAGAAACGATCGAGTTCAGGGTCCCAGCCCTCGCGCATCGCGGCCTTGGATTCCAGCTCCAGCGCGGCTCGGAGCGTTTTCTCGTGCCTCAGGAGGACATTGCCTTTTTCAGCGAGGTTAAAGGTATCCGGGTGCAAATCGTGGAGGCAGCGCATCAGGGCAAGCCCCAGCTCAAGCGGTCGCACCGCATCGCGATCCGTGATGAGAAACTTCACCCCGCCGCAGTCTTCGCCGTCGTAGACGCTGGTGTTCGGAGTGAATCGAGTCGGCAGGAACAGGATCCCCGGCACATTCTCCTCCCGCAGGAGGGCCACGAGTCGTCCTTCGTGAATCCAGGGAGCGCCAATGTGTTCAAAGGGCGTTGCCGTTCCGCGGCCGACCGAAACATTGGTGAACTCGATCAGGCCCACCCCCGGGTAGAGCATCGCCTCGGTCACGCTGCGAATATTCGGGGAAGGATTGATCCAGGGAAGCCCCGATTCGTCGAGGCGCTTCCCGGGCTCCCAGCCTTCGATAGGGATCACCTGGAGCTGGACATCGATTTTGCGCTCCTTCTGAAACATTCGTGCTAACTCACCCACGGTCATCCCGTGCTGCACCGGGATGTCGTGAAACGCGACAAAATCATTCCCTTCGCCGGAGCGAACCGGACCGTCGACGATTTCCGCTCCGATCGGATTGACCCGGTCGAGGACAATGAACTTCACCCCGGCATCTCCGGCAGCCTCCATCGCCAGGCCCATGGTGGAAATGTAAGTGTAAAACCGGCAGCCGATGTCCTGGATATCAAAAATCACCGCATCGAGCCCTTTCAACTGTTCCGGGGTCGGCTTGCGGTTCTCCGATTTGTAGAGACTGTAAATCGGGAGCCCGGTGGCTCTGTCCGTATCATCATCAACTGAGTCCTGCTCGAGAACTCCGCGAATTCCATGCTCGGGAGAAAAGAGGGAAACCAGATCCACTCCCGGAGCCGATGCGAGAAGATCGATCGTTGAGCGCCGCTGGCGATTGATCCCTGTCTGGTTGGTGATCAGCCCAATCTTCATTCCGGCCAGTTCAGAAAACCCGTCGCGCTCGAGAACGTCGATCCCGTTCAGGACGACTGCATCCCCTCCGGAAGCGACCATCGCCGGCTGCGGACCGGACGCTCCCTCTTCCGCGAGCGGCACCAGTTTGGTGTAACCCACCGCCTCGGCAGCGAGCGTTCCGACTTCGATACGAAGAGGCTTCACGCTGGTACCTTCAGCAGGATGGTTGCGATTCGTCAGAAGAATAACGAATGTCTCTGACGCCGGATCCACCCAGATCGATGTTCCCGTCCAACCGGTATGACCAAAGCCTTCACGGGGAAATTTTTCGCCTCTTTGATAGGCGTAAGGTGAGCTGATATCCCAACCGAGCCCGCGCTCGATTCCGAGCTCCGCCGGCAACTGGTTTTGCGTCGCTTCGGCAATAGTTTCCGGCTCGAGGATCTGCTTCTCGCCTGACTGGCCGCCGTTGATCAGCATGCGCACCATCTTCGCCACATCTTCGGCCGTGGAGAAAAGTCCGGCATGCCCTGACACACCCTGCATGCGCCTGGCCGTGGGATCGTGCACTTCGCCGCGTATCAATCCGTATCCGGTGATCTTGGTGGTCGGAGCCACCCGCTTCTCCACCGGTCCAAGGGGGACGAACCCGGTGTCGCGCATTTTCAACGGGCCGAAAAAGTAGTCATCCGTAAACGAATCGAGCCGCTGCCCTGAGACACGTTTTACAATTTCGCCCAGCAGGACAAAATTCACATCACTGTAGCGAAAACGGGTCTCAGGCGTTTCGAGCAAGCCGATCGTCGCGGCCCGATGGACGCCTTCCTCGTGCCCCCAGAAATCCTTTTCGCTCAGGTAGATCGATGGCGGCAACCCGCTCTGGTGAGTCAGCAGGTGGCGAACCGTGATCCCTTCGCGATGTGCTGCGGTCACCTCTTCATCCTTCGCCTTGTCACGAACCCCGCCCTCAAGAAATTCGGGGATGTATTTCGACACCGGCGCATCGAGATCGAGCAACCCCTCCTCCGCCAGCAGCAGGATGGCCGGGGTTGTGGCGAGGACTTTGGTCAGGCTCGCCACGTCGAAAACCGTCCCCATCGTCATCGGTTCCTCTCCCGGCCAGACCATGCGATTGCCGTAGGCTCTCTGCACCACTTCACCTTTGGATTCCACCCAGAGCACCGCTCCCGGGATCTTTCCCCCTTCGATCGCCGTCGTGATCACTCCGTCGATCGCCTTGAGTTTCGACGGGTCAATAGACTCAGCCGAAGCAACACCACAGAGTGCCGCCCACGCCACCACGAGGGCTACCCACCACTGCCGGGACCATTGCAAGAGTTTCACAGAGAAGGATACGAGGGAAAAAACGGGGATCTAACAGGGTTAAGTCGATCACTTAACCCTCTTCAGTCTTGCCCATTCCTGCCCTCGAATCAATCCCGCTATTGAGCAGGGGTTCCGGTTGACCGCACGCAGGCTCACCGATACATTCGCGGCGATGTTGCTCGTCATCGACAACTACGACTCGTTCACCTACAACCTCGTCCAGTACTTCGGAGAACTGGGCGCGGAGATGGAGGTGCATCGAAACGACCAGATCACGCTCGACGAAATCCGCGAAAAAGCGCCGTCGCGGATCTGCGTTTCCCCGGGTCCCTGCACTCCGACTGAAGCCGGAATCAGCTGCGATGTGATCCGGGAATTTGGAAAAGACATTCCTCTCTTCGGGGTGTGCCTCGGTCACCAGAGCATCGGCCAGGTCTTTGGCGGTGATGTCATCCGTGCCGACGAACTCATGCACGGCAAGACCTCGCTCATTCATCACGAGGGAAAAAGTGTCTTCGCCGGCCTCGAGTCCCCGTTTGAGGCAACCCGCTACCACTCCCTGATCGTGAAGCGCGACACCCTCCCCGACAGTCTCGAAGTCACGGCCGAAACCGAAGACGGCATCATCATGGGGCTGCAACACAAGGAATTCCCCATCCACGGTGTGCAGTTCCACCCCGAGTCCATTCTCACTGCCTCAGGAAAGAAGATCCTGAAGAACTTTCTTGAGCTCTAAGGCGATTCACCGCAGCCGATTAATTGATCTGAGTTCCAGAACAAACTCAGTCCGGTGGTAGGGCGATGTTGCCGGGACAATTCTCCCGACTGCCTCTACCGTCGAGACCTTCAAGCCCCACAGCTTCTTTGCCAATTCCTCTGGCCCAACCAGCTGAAAGACGGTGGCTTTCGCCTCCCCGGACTCCGTCGAGACCCGGAGTTTATAGGGAGTGAAAAGCGCATAGATCTTTTGAGTCTTCCCCTTTCCGAGAGAATCAGGAGAAGCCGCCACAACAGGATTCAGAACACCACGCACGGTGACCTCGTCTCCCACTGCCACCGCAGGAACATCATCAGGAAACGTGGTTCCCTGAGCATGAACTGAAACGCTCCCGAGGCAGCTGAGGACACATAGTAAGAATAGGGATCGAATCGTCATTTCATTGAAAGGGTCTACGCGATTAGAAGCACAACGCGGACCAACCCTGAATGATAAGACTCAACTTCGCGATGGACCGCCCCCTTTTGTGCTGAGCAAGCGAAACCCGAGGACCATCAGAACTCCAGTGATCAGGGCAACGCCATAAAGTCTCACGGCTCCTTCTCCAAAAACGACGGCACCGTTCAGGATCAGGAAAAGAATCAGCCCGTTGATCCAGGTGGCTCCCTTGCGCTGCCCCGTGCGCCACTGCCCTGCCAGATCGAACGCAAGGATTCCCGCAAAAGCGAAGTTGATCAGCAATCCCACCCCAGAATCCAACCCCGTCACCGCTTCGGTGTCCCGGGCCGTCACTTCCCAAGCCACCCGGTGGGACCATTCGTAAAAGTGCTGATAGGCCAGAACGATGTGCACGAGATAGGACACCAAGGCCGTCGTCCAGAGCCACTTTGTGACAGAGCCCCGCTTTGGCCAAACCATGGCGGCAGCCCACAACCCCATGGCCACCCAGATCGTCGCCCGCGTCAGCCACTCACCTATGGAACCCTCAATCACTTCAAGGGGTTCTCATACCACGCCACATTTCCGGTCGCCCGCCCGGCATTGAGCAAATCGAGATCGCCGTCGCCGTCCATGTCAACGGAGCGGAGATCGTAAGACTCCTGGGCATCATCGAGCAGGTGCTTGGTGAATCCCCCTTTACCGTCGTTCTCGTACCAGGCGACCTCCTGACTTTCAAAGCCGCAACTGGCCCCGTCGAGATCACCGTCGCCATCGAGATCCGCGAGGGTGAGGCTGTGGGGGCTCTTGATATCCTGATCGATGGTGTGCAGCGTCCAGTCAGGCCCCTCAAACCAGATCACGCCCTGGCTGTGCCCACGCGAGGCAAGGAAATCCATGGTTCCGTCACCGTTAAGATCGCCTGGAAGAATATTAGTGGCTGCGAGCTGATTTTCCGCGATCACCGTTTTCTCCCACGCTTCTTTGACGCCGCCCTTCCCCGGGTTCGTCCAGTAGGCAAACCAGTTCCCGTCTTCAAAAGGCGCACCTTTTGCACCAATCGCGATCTCTCCCCAGCCGTCCCCATCGAGGTCACCGAAGCCAAAGTAGTGACTGCCTCCCCTCGCCGTCCGGTCGGCAAACACGTAGCGCTCCCACTGCTCAGCCATGACGGGATTCTTCGGCACCTTGAACCAGGCCACTGAATCCGCGAGCACACCATCGGGGAAAAAGTTATTGATGATGAGGTCCTGCTTACCGTCGTTGTCGACGTCCGCTTTCAGCAGGCAGTGAATCCCGCGAATGTCATGATCAATGATACGGGCCGCCCACGCACCGGAACCGTCGCCGGGATTCTCAAGCCAGAAAGGCATCCCCGGGGCCTGCGAACCGGCCCAGTCCATGTCTCCGTCACCATCCACATCGAGCACTTCGCTGTGAATCAGGTTTCCCTTCGGCTTGGCAAAACGATGCAATACCACCTCTTCCCAATCAGGAGCCAGGAAGAGACTTACCGTTCCGGGATAACCGGAAATCACATCCACGTCGCCGTCCCCATCAAAATCCGCGGCCACCGCTGTACTGGTTCGCCCACTCTCAGTGACGATATGCTTCTTCCATTCGTCCGCTTTCAACGTAGGCCCGGTGAACGTGGCGACGGCAATAAGGGTTCCAAAAAAGTGCTTCATTTGTAACTGGCAGAGACTCTCTGCATCCTGTTGAATCAAATCACGCTGGCCGACACGTGTCACCTTAGAATGTCCCGTCTGTCCGCCAGTGAGACTCCTCATGAAATCCAACCTCATTCTTTCTCTCCTCGCCGCCAACCTCGCCGTCGCTCCGGCAGTTCATGCTGACAAAGCCGCGATCTGGAAACTCTCTGACGACGACTCAACCGTTTACCTCGCCGGCTCCGTTCACCTCCTTCGGGAAAAGGATATGCCCTATCCCAAAGCCTACGACACCGTCTACAAGGACTCCGAAGAACTGGTCTTCGAAATCGACATGAAGGAGATGAACGCTCCCGGTGCGGCCATGAAGATGCGCCAGCTGGGCACTCTCCCAGCAGGAGAAACGCTCGGCGATCATCTCAGCCAGGAAACTCTCACCGCCCTCGATGGCTATCTGAACGGCAACAACCTGCCGGCCGGCATGTTCAACCAGTTCACCCCGGGAATGGTTTACCTCACGCTCGGCTCGATGGAAGCCCTGCGGCAGGGCGCCCGCCCCGATCTCGGCATGGAGATGCAGTTCCACAAGAAAGCGGAGAAAGACGGCAAACCCGGCAGCGGGCTCGAAACGACCGCTTACCAGATGTCGCGCTTTAATGAACTCGACGTTGAAACTCTCAATGACCTGATCAAGGAAACCATCGAAGCCAGTGATGAAACCGAGGAAACCCTCGACTCAATCATCGAAGCCTGGAAATCAGGTGATGCGCAGGGCCTTCAAAAACTCGTTTATGACGAAATGGCAGAGACACCTGCGGTTCTTAAAGTCCTCCTCGTTGAACGCAATCAAAACTGGATCCCGGTGATTGAAGAAAAGCTCGCCGGCGATAAAAACGTCATGTTCATTGTCGGCGCTGCCCACCTCGTGGGTGAAGGCAGTGTGGTTCAACTTCTCGAAGACAAGGGTCACAAACCCGTCCAACTTGGCACCGAAAAGTAATCTCCCCTTATGAGTTCCGACACCAATTTAGTTGTTTACATCAAGCCCGGCTGCCCGTGGTGCGTCGATGCAGTCGCCTATCTCAACCGCGAAGGATTTCCCTTCGAAGAAGTCGACGTGATCGCCGATCCGGCTCAGTTCCTTCACATGCAGAAGATCTCCGGACAATCCTGCGCTCCGACGCTGACCTACGGCGAACTGATGCTGCCTGACTTTGACGTCGACGAAATGGTCGCGTTCTTTGAAGAGCACGGGATTACCGCTCCCAACCGCTCCCAGTAGCTAAAGGATCAGGCTAACGAGCCAGCGGCTGGGCGCTACACGATCAGCGCATTCCGAGACGGCCGCCACTGGCCTCGAACTCCTTGAGGAAACCCTCGATGGCGGAGTCACGCGGCACGCCGAGGTGCAGTGCCTTGAAATAATGCTCCTCGGCCGCCTTGGGATCAGGCTGTTCCTTGGTCGCATGCAGCACGGCGAGGTTGAAGTGGGCATCGCCGTATTCCGGATCGATCGAAACGGCGTTGGTGAAGGCACGCTCGGCACGGCTCACCCACCCCTTGCGAGTTGAGATCACGCCAACACAGTTGTGAGCCTTGGCATTTTTCGGGTCGTGTGTCAGGCCCTGTTCGAGCGCGGCAAGAGCGTCGTCGAGCTTGTTCTGGAGAAAGTAAGCGCGGCCCAGAAGGTAATGAGCCAGACCGGAAGAGTCATCAATCGCGAGTGCTTTCTCGAGGTAATACTCCGCTTCGGAGTAGTTCTTCATCGAGATCTTGAGAACACCCAGGTTGCAGAGGCAGGGCACACTCTTGGGGCGGTAGTGGAGATACTTGAGGAAACCGGCTTCCGCTTCGCTGAGGCGCCCCTCGGAGAAATCGAGACGGGCCGCCTTTTCGATCTGGGAAAGCTCGATTGCGATCTTCTGATTCTTCACGACGTCGACGGTTCCATTTCCGCCACCGGAGGCCACAAAAGTTCCTGACATGCTACCCACCGGTTCACCGGGACCTTCAGAAGTAACGGTAAACTCACCTTCGTCTGCCGCTGCTTCGACGATCTCCTGGAATTGCGGAGCCTTGAAGAGCTCTTTCTCTTCGTCGGTCAACTGGGATCCGCGGGCCATGTCGTCGATCAGGCCGAGCAGCGTATCGGAACGGGCGCCCACCTTGTCCAGCTGGCGAATGAGCAGCTCCTTCGCCTGCTTCATCTGGGCCTGGCGGCGAAGCTGCTTCAGGACCATGGAACGAAGCAGTTCGTTCTCCTCCCGCTCCATTGGTGAGGCGCTGGCGAGGGCGTTTTTCTCCTCGGAAGTGAGACCATCGGAAAGCATCTCCAGCTTACGCTGCAAGTCGTCGATGCTCTGCTGGTGGCGCTGATTGTCAGCGAGCAACTTGTCACGCTCGAGTCGGATCTTGGAGATCTCGGACTTGAGCATCGCGATATCCTTGTCCTTTTCCTTATTCAGTTCAGAGAGGCTGGCGGCAAGTTGTTCGGCGCGGTCGAGCTGCTCGGTGAGCTTGCGGTTCCGCTCCATCAATTCCTTGAGCGCCGTTCCACTGTTGCCCTGTCCCTGGACAACTTCAGCGAGGTTGTCGCGCTCGCGCTCGAGAGAAGCGACGCGCTCTTTGAGTTTGTTGATCTCACCCTGCGAACGGGTCAGCTCGGCAACCAGCTTGGCATTCCGGTCCGTGGAGGCTTCGAGTTGCTTGGTGGCTTCGCGCAGCAGGCCTTTGAGTTGATCAATCTTCTGCTGAGCCTCAAGACCGCCCGGGCCGTTTTCAGCGGCGTCGATCTGGCGCTGAAGTTCCGAGCGGCTGGCCTGGGCACGCGCCAGCTCGGCGTTCATGTTCTTGATCTCATTCTCGCGCTCAGCGATGAGGCGGCGCTGCTTCAAGTTCTCGTTGTTGAGCCAGTCGATGAGACGGTCCTTTTCAGCGAGCTGATCATAAATAGAGGAGGCCACTTCGCCGGCTGAGGGACGGACGCCCGGCGTTTGCACCTGCGGCATTCCATTCGTGGCGGAACCGACTCGAGGAAGTTGCTGGTTTCCTGATTCTTGATCCCACTGAGGAAGGGCAAACTCACCGCTGTTGGATTCGATGTCGAAGCTGCGCTCAGTGGCGCGGCTACCGGGAGGCAAGGCCGGAGGAGCAATCTCAACGGAAGGAATACCGGGGTTACCGGGAGGTCTCGCCGGACTTGGCGTTTGAGGCCACTGGCCGGTCGACGGAGCCGTGGGCGGTGCCACCGGCGCGGGCGCGACGGGTGGCGCGGTGGTGCGGGATCGCTCGAGCTGCTTCAATTCATCACGCTTCTCGGCGATGAGTCCACGACGCCCCCGCACCATCTCGGGTTGAAATTCAGGGAAGGCCTGCGCGAGGTGATCAAAGAGCGGCTTCGCCTCATTAAGTTTGGCGAGAGCATCCAGATAGTTCCCCTGTTTCTCAGACTCTTCGGCCGCCTGGATCAGCAAATAAGCGCGATACCAGATATCGGACGGGTCGAGATAATAGGCCTGATCCTGCTGCGCTTGAGCCGGCTGAGTCGCGCCGACAAGGATTCCTACCGCCAGGGCTAAAGCCATCGCGGTCGGTCTTTTGACAAGGCCGATCAGGAATCTCATGGTGACTGTCAGGGTTGCGCGGGTCGGGGGAATTACCCGGATGGACAATGCAACGTTTTCGGCATGTAGCCAAGCGGAAATTCCGTCTTCCGATGGCCCCAAAACACAAAAATCACTGCCTCATCCAACCTTCAAAAATCATCCTCCAAGCCAGGCGGGACGGCGTTTCTACCAGAATTCCGAAGCAAATGCACCTCTTTTTACGGAGGATCGTGCTCGAATTGCTATAATTGCGACCTCATGAGTCCGGTTTCGCCGTCCGTTTCCGGTTGTAGAAGAGGCGAAAAGCCCCCCAGATCAAGGGCGGCAGCCCCGCACTCAATATCAGCGCCATCATCGGCTTTTCCTGTCCGGTGTGGCCGATCCACGCAAAAACAAAGCCCATGGGGACACTGCCTGCGCAAAGTGCACCCATAAACCGTCCAAACGGCATTTTTGCGATCCCGGCGAGGCAGGCGACCACTTCAGGCAATACCGGCATCCATCGGGAGAGCGCTACCAACCATCCTCCCAACTCCCCGCGGAACAAGCGCTCTCCGTCCTCAAGGCCTTTCTCCCCGGTCAGCCAGGTCGCTGCCTTTCGTCCCAACTTGCGTGCGAGGCCATAAGCGAGCAATCCGGCGCCGATGGATCCGATCGCCGAGAGAACGCCGCCGAAAAACCACCCGTAAACCAACCCGAGCGCCGACATCACCACCGTTCCCAGGATCGGCAGAAACAAATCAATGATAAGCAGCCCGATCCCGGCAGCCCACGCCCACGCCCCGGCCGAACGCAGCCATTCGACCGTGTTCTCCAGCGACATGGCCTCCTCGAATGAATCGCCCAAGATTAAAAACGGGACGATCACGAGCAGTGCCAGGATCAGAAAAATGATGAAGAGGCGCTTCATATCCGCGTGGAATCGTGTTTACTACATTCCGCCCACCAGTGCGCGAGCTTTTTCATGAAACCCCGTCCGGAACCCGTCGATCCCGCCCAACTTCACGAGCTTGCTCACAACGTCATTCGGAAGGCGAAATTCCCGATGCTCGCCACGGTTGACGAAACGAATCAGCCACGCGTCCGCCCCGTTTCTCCGGTTCGGGTCGATGACGACTTCACTGTCTTCGTCGCTAACCTCGCTTCCTACCACAAGACCGCTGAGATCCTGGCAAACCCAAAAGTCGAGCTCGCCTATCTCGAACCCGATCACGACCAGCTCCGCATCACAGGCACTGCTGTCGTTGAGACTAACAAAGAAACCATCGACGCGATCTGGTCTTCCAATCCGTTGCTCAAGCAATACCTCGGCTCCCCCGAAAATCCGGAGTTCATTCTCTATCGTATTGATCCTGAACAAGTCCGCTTCATGCGCGAATGGGCGCTCGACTACCACGATGTGCCTCGACAGCAAAATTAAAGACCGCATCAAACGACACCGGTCGCGCAGGAGCGCGCCCCTCCATTTTTCACGCGACGCCGAAGGCGTGGAGGGTCACCCTCCCGCGTGACCGTGAACGACCGCTTACATCAGCATGGATAACGATTCCGCCTCATCAAAAACTAAAGTCGGCCTCCTCACCGCCATTGCCATCGTCGTTGCAAGCATGGTCGGAACCGGGGTCTTCGGCAGTCTTGGTTTCCAGGTCGCTGGTATTCCGTCAGGATTTCCAATTATTCTCCTCTGGCTCATCGGCGGCGTCATTTCCTTTTGTGGCGCTGTCTGCTACGCAGAAATTGCGTCCATTTTTCCGAGATCCGGCGGTGAATACCATCTCCTCACCAAAACGTGGAACCCTTTCATTGGCTTCCTCGCCGGGTGGCTTTCGGTCACCGTCGGATTCGCCGCCCCCATCGCTTTGAATGCGACCCTGATGGGCACCTACCTGGGTTCCATCTTTGATGCAAATCCCCTCGTGTTCTCCCTGCCGACTGTCATTCTCGTGACGGTAATTCATCTCGGCAGCCTGACTTTCATCTCCGGCTTTCAGCAACTCTTCACCTACTCCAAGGTCGCTCTCATTCTTGTCCTGGGTGTCCTCGGATTCGCGGTAGGACAAGCGCAGGATGTGTCATTCCTTCCCAGGGACGGCGACATGGAACTGATCACCTCCGGTGCGTTTGCCATCTCTCTCGTCTACGTGCTCTATGCCTACACCGGTTGGAACGCTGCCACCTACATGATGGACGAAGTGAAGCAGCCACAGCGCAATGTTCCCCTCGCCCTGCTCATCGGCACCATCCTGGTGACCATTCTCTACATCTTCGTCAACGCGGCCTTCCTTTACTCAACTCCGATTGATGACATGAAAGGTGAACCCGAAGTCGGGCTCATCGCCGCGCAAGCGATCCTCGGACCGAAGGGCGGCATGATCATGGGCATCCTCATCAGCTTCGGATTGATCTCCTCAATTTCGTCGATGGTCTGGGCGGGCCCGCGTGTCAGTGCCGCGATCGGCCGGGACTACTCGGGGCTCCGTTTCCTCGAACGAACCAATAAGAACGGAGTTCCTGCCGTCGCCATTCTCATCCAGGGCCTCATCGTCATTGTTCTGATTCTGTCAGCCACTTTCGAACAGCTCATTAACTATGTGCAGGCCCTGCTCACCATCTCTTCTCTCATGGTGGTCATCGGAGTCTTCTACCTCCGCATCAAACGGCCGGATATCAAACGCCCCTACAAAGCCTGGGGTTATCCGGTGACACCGGCAGTTTTTGCCTTTGTTAGTGGCTACGTCCTCTGGTTTCAGCTCAAGGACAAGACCGTCGAATTTGCCTGGGGGATAGCCACTCTCGCTCTCGGAGGGGCCGTTTATGTGATCATGACCAATCACCAAAAGAAGGCCGCTCTTCGCGACAAAAAGCCGAATTCCAGGGACTAACACGGCCAAATCGGACGAAAACTCCGTCAAATTGGTCGAAAAGGCGCCACCACGGGCACAAATCGCTTGCAGGAGTTGTTTAAGTTTCCTTAAATAAATTCCGTTCCACTCAGTTTCCCGCACCTTTTTGGCTGAACAAAACCCAACTGGCAACGTGCCCGGCCCTGGAAGCCGTGATTCGTCCAATCACGCCTCCAATGTATTCAGCATGCCCGGACCTCTCGGTTCGGAAGACGCCAGCGCCGCCCACCACCTCGCGCCGCAGTTTCAAGCGGAAACCAAACCCGAGCCGTCCGGAACGCCGGCCGTGGACTGGGCATCCATTCTCGACCAGCTGCCCTACGGTCTCATCGTGCTGGGACCGGGGCAGGATCTCCGACACGAAAACGCTGTCTGCAGCGAACTACTGGGATGCAGCGTAAAAGACAAAGGCAGCATCGAAGCATGGCTCGCCTCGGCCTGTCCCGACGATGAGCATCGTGACCGGGTCATCAATTCCTGGCGTGACCACATCTGGCGCAATCAGCTCACGCGAACTTTCACCCTGAGAGGAGCCGATCAGAAACTGAGGGAAATCGAATTTCGCTCGTCACTTCAGCCGGACGGCGTCTTCACCGTGACCCTGCAGGACGTTACTGACCTGCGCCGGGCCGAGGAAACCCAGCGCCACAACAAGCTCAAGTTCCGGGCCATGTTTGCCCATGCAGGGAACGGTGCCGTGCTCGTCGACCGCACCGGTCGGGTCATTGATGCCAACCCGGCCTTCCTCCGCTTCGCCGAACTCACGCTCAAGGAGATCCGGCTCTCGACGCTGGCGAGCTTGCTCCATCCGGAAGACGCGACCGCTCTCGCTCAAGCCGAGCAGGAGTGGCGCAACAACGAAGAAGCCGATGCCCCAGATACCGTCAGTCGGGAAATCTGGCTTCGTGCCCGGACCAAGGAAAAGCGGGCGCAGATCACTTACTGCCCTGTGGGGGATTCCAAGAAGAACCCATCCATGGGGATCTACCTCTTTGAAGTGGGCGAGACCACCGAGTCTCGCGAGCAACTGATCAACAAGCTGCGCACCGTTGCGACGAAAGCCCAGGCGCTTCTCAACGCGGTTCCCGATCTCGTCCTGCTCATCAATGACGACCTTACCGTCGCCGATTTCGCCCCACCTCCGACTCCCTGGGAAGAACTCCAGCCCGACGATTCCTGGCGAGGCCAGTCACTGGGACAAGTCTGGCCCGTCCTTTCCGAAGTCGTCGAACAGTCCCGACTCCAGGTGACCGCCGAGGGCAAAACTGTTCACGCTGACGTCGAAGGACGCGGTTCTGTTCCCTTCGATTTCAACTTCACCCTGTGCTCCTGCGGTGACGGGCAGATGCTCGCCGTGATCCGGAACAAAACCGAACAGGGAGCCGGCAGACTAACCGGATGGTCCTCGCCGGTGCTGAACCGAACCTCGCAGGCCATCATCGTCGCAGACGCTGATGGACGCATTCGCGAAGCTAATCCCGCATTTGCAGAACTCGTCGAAATGGCTCCGGCCGATTTGTTAGGACGTTCGGTATCAGAGCTTTACCACCTCGACCAGGGCATGGAAGAACACATCTCCAGCCTCCTTGCCAGCAAGGACGCGTGGACCTGTCCCCTTCCGCTTCTTCGCAAATCGGGACGCGAAATCAATGTGATCACTGAATTTGTTCCCGTCTCCGAAAAGGGATCCCCTCCCTGCGTCATCGGCATGATTCAGGACGCTCCCTCTTCCAACGAGGCCACACCTCTGAGCCAGGATAAAATCCAGCACCGCTTCCGCAATCAGCTTCAGCTCGTGACCAGCCTCTTCAGCCTTGAGCCCCAGGGAACTGCGGCTCGCGACGCCTTTCTCAAGTGGCAGGTTCGCCTTCGTTCCGTCGCCCAGACAATGAATGGCAGCTCCGACACCGGCGTCCAGGTCATTCCGATGCTTCGCACCATCGCCGACGAAATCTGCTCACTGACCGGCCACGGCCCCGGCAGTCGCGAGATTGAGATCACTGGCGATGAAACCCTGCGCATCGACAATACGAATTCGAGCTCGCTCGCTCTAATGGTGGGCGAGATCATGCGCCTCATTCTCGGGCATCGTCAATTTGGCCCCGGCCCCCAATTGTCGCTCAGCCTCCACCGGGATGGTGGTGACAACCTTTGCCTCCACGTGAAGCCCGGTGAAAACCGCCAGTTTGTATTCACCGACGAGGACAGCGAAATCGAGATACTCGAAATCCTCACCGCTCAAATGCGTGGTGAACTGGCGCCTCTCACCTCAGAATCAACACTCGCATGGGAACTGAAGATCCCGGCAGAGCGATCCTAATTATCTTTTCTGCCATCGAGGCGATGAAAGGTTGTGAATATGGGTTTTTAATCTGTAAATTATAGGAATTCCAAGCTAGCGTTTCGACGCTCCCTCTCTCTCCTCTTTGCCAATCCTGAATGGACGACCTGCCCGCCAATCGATTGCGCGTTCTGATCGTTGAAGATGATCGGATCACCGCACGAGATCTCGAAGAAACCCTGAAACGTCGGGGTTTCATCGTGGCCGGTATTGCGCACACCGCAGAGGAAGTTCCCGCCCTGTTGAGCAGCACGAATCCACAGATTGCCCTTCTCAATATTGACCTCGGCAACAACTCATCCGGCATCGAGCTCGCGCGGGAACTTCGCGAGCAACACGATATCCCCGTCATCTTCATCACCGGATACTCCGAATCCTCGCTCTACGAGCGGGCTCACGAGGCAAAGCCGGCCGGCTTTATTCGCAAACCCTTCAGCGATTCTGAAATCGCCGCCTGCCTTGAATCCGTGGTCGAGCGCAGCGTCGCTGGCGAAAGACTTCGCGATCGTCTTCACGGGCTCGAGACGGCTTCCGCCAATCTTTCCCAAGGCGTCGTCGCCACCGACCTCGATGGGAAAGTGGTCTATCTCAATGCTGCCGCAGAGCACATCACTGGCTGGAGCCGCGAAGAATCCAAAGGTGCCGAGCTCGCCAGCGTCCTGCCCATTGACCGGTCCTCTTCAGGAAACCCAGTCCTGACCAGCCGCGACGGCAGCCGCCACGCCATTGCAGAACGGTCCGAACCTATCAAGGCCACCGATGGCGAGGCCCTCGGTATGGTTACCGTCATCGAAATCCTGCCAGAACAACCGCAGACTGAAGTTCCCGCCCCCGCCGCACCCGCTACACCGGAAGCGGAACCGGCGGAGGAAGAAAAGGCTGCCCCGGCTCCGCCGGCACGCTCCGCTGCCGTTCAGAAGATTGCCGAACTCTCACGCGACCCGGCCTTCCGAAGCCTGATCAAAAAACGGGAAACCCCCAAGCCTGAAGCAGCACCGGAAGAGTCAGCGCCCGAACCCGAAGCTCCTGCGGAACCCACTCCGCCTCCGCCCCTTTCCGAGTCGGCTGAAAACGTATTCAATGCCGCAGGCGCTTCGTTGATCGACGACTTTGGTGATCCTCTTATCAAGATCGACGATGACGGCACTGTCAGCTACGCCAACGCGGAAGCTCGAGCCGTGTTCAACGACGACAAGCCACTCGTGGACCAACCCTTCTGGAGCCTCTTTTCCGCGCAGGAACGCGAGAACTACGAAAGCCAGATCGACCGGCCGCTGGCTGACGGACGACGCCATCGCTTTGATTTCCACGACTCCACCCGCGGCCGCTGGTTCGAAGTCCGAAACTACAAGACCACCGGTGGCATTCTTGCCCTTTTCTCCGACATCACTTCGTCGAAACTCGAAGCCGCCGAATCCGTTCGCCAGCAACGTCTCGAAGGCCTCGGCCTGCTTGCGCGAGGGTTTGCCCACGACTTCAACAATCACCTGACGGCGATCACCGGCAACATCAGCCTGGCCCGCGAGCGACACCAGGAGGACGCAGAACTCCAGCAGATGCTGGCGGAAGCCCAGTCGGCCGCCACCGGGGCCACCGGCCTGGTCCAGCAACTGATGACCTTCGCACGCGGCGGACGCCCCATTCGCAAACGCACCCGAATCTCAGAGGTCATCCGCCGAATCCTGACCGAACAGCGCCTTCAGCACCCTGACATTCGCTATCAATTCCAGGCAGCCACTTCTGACATCGTCGCCAATGTCGACCCGGCTCAGATTGGCCGACTCGTTGAGAACCTCGTTTCCAACTCGGCCATCGCCATGCCCAATGGCGGTGTCCTCGTGGTGCGATGCGATCGCATCAAACCCGAGCAGGTCATTCGCATCCGCGGTTCCCACACCCCAGCCGACGAGGATCACCTGCTCATCGAAGTGATCGATACCGGTCACGGCATGAGCGAAAGCGCTCTCGGCCGGGTATTTGAACCCTATTTCACCACGCGCAAAGAAGACAACGCCACCGGTATCGGCCTCACGGTCTGTGAATCGATCGCCAAAGCTCACGGCGGATTTATCCAGCTGCAATCGAAGGAAGGCAAAGGCACCATCGCCACTTTCTGCGCGCCGCTGGGTCAGCATGCGGGTGCAGCCGAAGAAAAACCGGTTGAGACCAACTACCCGAATTTCAGTATTCCCAATCTCGCCGAGACTCCGGCCACTCCCGTACCAAGCGAACCGATTCTTGTCGGCACCCGAATCCTCATCCTCGAAGACGATGCTCCCATCCGCCGCCTCATGGCCGCAACCTTGCGTCGGGCCGGGCATGAAGTAGTCGAAACCAAGGACGGCCGCGAAACCATCGCGATCTACCGCGACTCGATGGAGAAAGGCGAAAAGTTTCACCTGCTCATTTGCGACCTCACCATCGAGAATGGTGTCGGCGGCGTCGAGACGATGCGCCAGCTGGTAGAAATGGACCCGGAGGTGCTCGCGATCGTCTCGAGCGGATACTCAGACGCACCGGCCATGTCGAGCCCGGCCAGCTTCGGGTTCAAGGGAGTCTTGCCGAAGCCATACGCACCCAGCGAACTTCGCGCCGCGGTGCACCGCATGCTGGCGGCACACCATATTATCTCCTGAGGCGACCTCAGGCTTCCGGCTTCTCTTCTTCCTCTTCGGAATCTTTCACTTCCGCTTCAGCAGGCGCTTCTGCAGGAGGTTCCTCATCTGCCGCGGTCTCTTCAGCTTCACCCTCTCCAGAGGCTGCCTCATCAGCCGGCGCTTCTTCGGCTTCAGCCGGTTCTTCAGCTTTTTTCTCCTCAGCGGCCGGGGGCTCTTCCGGTTTGGTCTCTTCGACAGGTGCTTCAGGCTCTTCCTTGGCAGCAGGAGTCTCTGTGGACTTCTCCTCTTTGCTCTCGGGCTCGGGCTCAGAAGATTTCTCTTCCGCCTTCTCCGGAGCCTCTGCTTTCTTCTCTTCTGCAACCTTCTTCCTGGCCGGAGCTGCTTCCTGGGGACGCGGCTGTTTACCGATCACAACGCAGGTGTCGGGAAATTCAATGACGTAGCCCTCGGCAGCGAGCCAGCGCAGGTCTGTCAGGACCGTTTTGGCTCCCTCGGTCAGCTCAAGTTCTTCGGTGGGCGCCCCGTCTTTCTTCTCGGGCTTGGAGAAATCTTCGGCGAGGGCATCGAGCAAGTCGACGACCTTGGAACGAGGATTGGCAACCAGGTAATCCACAATGGACTGCACCTGCTCGGTGAGTGAAGTGGACTCATCAATGCCCCTGGGTCGAACGACGGATACGTGCAGAGCTTTCTTGCCACGCTTGAAGAACTTAAGGCCCTGCTTTTCGAACTCTTTGCACAGCGCCTGGATCATCGGCAGAGGAAATCCACGGCGGAGCTTTTCACTTTCCTGCTTCAAGTGTACCAGCAATCCCCTCGAAAGGTTTTTCGCGGGGACATTTCCTGACACAACCGCATTTCGCGTTTCGACGATGGCGGACTCGGCAAAATTCTGGCGAAAATGAGCGGCCAGTTCCTGCGCTGTCTTGAGCACCAGCGCCTCAACTTCCGGCACCGCTTCGGGCTCAGGTGCTGCTTCCGTATCAGCTTCAGGCTCGGCAGCTTCCTCGTCCTCCGCATCTTCGGCTTCTTCCTCTGCGGCGACCTCCGCCTCGGGCTCCTCCGCTTCGCCTTCTCCTGATTCCTCGTCTTGAGGTTCTGCGGCAACTTCTTCCGCCGTCTCTTCTGCAGCAGGAGTTTCATCGGCTGATTCTGGAACTGACTCTTCGGCAGGCGCATCAGCAGAGGGCTCTTCGACCGGTTCGGTCACAGCCTCTGCTGCTTCCTCTTCGACGACTTCTTCCTCTGCCTCTTCAGGTTCTTCAGATTTGACGCGGTAGTGCTTTACCCGGCTCACCTGTTCTTTCCACTTCTCGATCGCTTCCTCACCGCTCTCCATGGTGATGCGGGATTTGAAACGCTCGATGGGCATGTGGGAAAACCGCTCGGCATGAAGGCGGGTCACACTGGCCTGGTATTCGTGGTGATTCGGAGGACCGAGAATTTTTCCGCTCATGCCGCAGACAGCAACCACGCTGAAGTTACCGGCAGGAGCCTCCACTTCGACGATCTCAACATCGTAGAAAGTGTCGATCGCCTTGCTGTTGAGCAGGTGATTCACCGCCTCGTCGCGGGAAGCCCAGAGCGACCCATCAGCCTCACAAAAATACAAACTGGGACCACCTTCTTCACTGCGGAAACGAACCTGGTAACGTTCCCGACCTTTCAAAATCATCTTGGCCAGATCTGCCAGAGGATAAGCACGCAACGTTTCCCGGATCAGCTGAGCCAATCCGGCCACAGCGGCCGCAGTTGGTTCGAGTGAAGCTTTGACCCCCTCGAGCGGCTTCTCTTCGGGCGGACGACTGCGATGGTCTCCACCGCGGCGATCACCTCTACCGCGCGGACCTCCGCGCCGGTCATCACGTCCACCCCCACGGGGACCTCCACGACGATCATCACGACCACCACGCGGCCCACCGCCTCCACGGCGATCGTCGCGACCTCCGTAACCACCGCCGCCCCGGCGATCACGTCCACCTCCATGGCCACCCGGCCTATCCTGGTGGCGGCCTCCACGGCCTTTACCACCTCGATCTCCGCGATCCTCGCGCGGAGGTTGGCGACGTTCTTTCGGTGACGATTTACTCTCCTGCGCCCAGTCAGGCATCAGGTCTTTGGCGGAAAACTCCAGCGGCTTATCTTCGTCACTCATGATTTGTCTTGCCCCTCTTCGTTGGTGTCCGTTTGGGGTTATTTGAACTCACCGTAGCTGTGATTGTTTCACTGGCAGTTGGCAATTTCGTCACCGAACGGGCTAATATCTCTGCCCGTTAGCTGTATATCTCTTTCAATGCGTCTCGTGTCACTTCGGCCGTTTTATCAATATCCTCGGCTGCGTGGGCCAGGGAAATAAACCCGGCCTCATACTGTGACGGGGCAAAATAGACCCCCTTGTCCAAGGTAGACCAGAAGAATTTTCTGAACGCGTCGAAGTCAGAATTCTTCACATCATCCACGTTCTCGACCTTTCCTTCCATAAAGAAAAGGCAGAACATCGAACCGACGCGGTGGAAAGTCAGATCGCGCCCAATCTCGTTGAGCGCGTCGCGGACACCATCTTCAAACTGCTGGCCGATTTCGTCGAGGCGCTGCCAACCGTTGAGGCGCTCGAGTTCCTTGAGCTGGGCAATGCCGGCTGCCATTGCCAGCGGATTCCCTGACAGAGTCCCAGCCTGGTAAACCGGACCGTCAGGAGCGAGGTAATCCATAATCTCCGCCTTGCCGCCGAAAGCACCCACCGGGAGGCCGCCGCCAATCACCTTGCCCATCGCGGTCAGATCAGGAGTGATTCCCACCAACTCCTGAACACCACCCTTGGCAACGCGGAAGCCGGTCATGACCTCGTCAAAGATCAGGAGCGCCCCGTACTTTTCGGTGATCTCACGGAGAAACTCAAGGTAGCCCTCATTCGGAAAGATCAGGCCGGCATTGGCGGGATACGGCTCGAGAATGATCGCGGCAATGTTCTCGCCCTCTTTCGCAAACGCTTCTTCAACCGCCTCGGGACGATTGTAAGGGAGCGTCATGGTGAGGCTGGCAAAGTCGTCAGGCACTCCTGCGCTGTCGGGCTTACCGAGGGTGAGCGCTCCGCTGCCTGCCGCAACCAACAGCGAATCAACATGCCCGTGATAACACCCTTCAAATTTGATGATCTTGTCGCGCCCCGTGTAGCCGCGGGCGAGACGAATTGCGGTCATGGTCGCTTCGGTTCCGCTGTTGACCATCCGGACTTTCTCAACGGAAGGGACAAAGTCACGAATCATACGGGCGATTTCCACCTCATGACGATTCGGAATCCCGAAGCTGACCCCTTCCTTGGCGGCATGACTGACGGCATCAATCACCACGCTGGGTGCATGCCCCAGGATCGCCGGCCCCCAGGTGCCGACATAATCGATCATTTCGTTGCCGTCGACATCCCAGATCCGACACCCGCGGGCTCGCTGAATGAAGAAAGGATCGCCGTCGACACTGCGAAAGGCGCGCACGGGAGAATTCACACCACCCGGAATAACTTCACGGGCAGCAGCGAAGAGCTTGGAGGAGAGATCGCGTTCTGCCATAGGTCCGCCAATGAATCGCGATTGCAGCCCCGCGTCAACCGGCGTTCCTACCGACAGGAATTCCGCTAAAATGACGGAATCGCCATTTTAAGATTTACGTGGAGACAGCTCTCCGCTTCACTGACATTCCGTCCCGATTCCCGAACCGTCTCCCCACTCGGTATGAACGTTCATCATCTCGAGCTCTTCTACTACGTCGCCAAATTTGAAGGCATCACCGAAGCTGTGCGAAAAATGCCCTACGGCATCCAGCAGCCCGCAGTCAGCGGGCAGATTCTCCAACTGGAGAAATTCCTCGAAGTGAAGCTATTCCATCGTCGCCCTTTTGCCCTGACTCCGGCGGGTGAAGAGCTCTACGATTTCATTTATCCCTTCTTCTCCCGACTCGACCAGATCACCGATCAACTCCGGGGAGAAGAGAATCACCATCTGCGTCTCGCCGCCTCCGCCGCGGCCCTGACTCACCATTTTCCCGAACTCCTCCAGAAGCTGCGATCCGAGATCCCAACGCTGCGCCTGACTCTGCGGGAGCTAACTCACGGCGAAATCGAAACCGCCTTGAGAAAGCAGGAAGCCGATATCGCGATTGCGATTCTTAACCGCAAGTTTTCCCCGGGCATCAAATCGGTGAAACTGATCGACATTCCACTGGCGATCACCGTCCCCGAAGACTCGCCCGTCAAAACCTTCCGCGATATCTCGTCGAAGGCATCGGGGGGCGAGATCCTTCACCCCCTGATTTCCCTGCCCAAGATCGAGCCCGTCGCCCAATTGATTCAACGCGGGCTGACCTCGAAAAACCTGAGATGGGAACCGTCCATGGAAATCACGGAGCTGAACCTGATCCAGCGATATGTCGCAAAGGGCTTCGGATTCGGCGTTGCCGTGGATATTCCCGGCGCGCCAGTCGAGGAGGGAATCCGCCGGATCAAACTTCCCTCTGACTTCCCTCCTCTTTCCATCGGTGCCCTTCATACGGGGAACCCCAAGCGGATTGCTCAGCGCCTCATCGATCTTGCCGCCGAACAAGCTTCCGTTTTGAAAAAGAAGAAAGGGAAGTGAAGATAACGCATGCCTGAAGCGCTCATCTTTGACTTCGACGGTCTCATCCTGGACACCGAGGTCCCCATCTACGAAGCCTGGCGGGAAAACTTTCTGGCTCACGGTCACGACCTTGATCTCGAAACCTACGCCCAGTGCGTGGGATCCAATTTCGGCCGATTTGACCCGAAGCAGCACCTCGAATTCCTCGTCGGCAACACGATCGAGTGGAGCGAACTGGATGAAAAGCGGGAACGTGACGCCCTCGATCGCACGCGCCAGCTTGATCCCTTTCCCGGTGTCGTTCCCCTGCTCCAAGAAGCCAACGCCGCCGGCGTTCCCTGCATCGTCGCCTCCAGCTCACCACGCGATTGGGTCGAAGAACACCTCAACCGACTCGGTCTGATGCACCACTTTGTCGGCACGCGCTGTGTCGATGATGTCGAGAACCCGAAACCGTCTCCCGATCTCTTCCTTGCCGCCGCTGAATTCGTTTCTGTCGAACCGGCCAGGGCCGTTGTCCTCGAAGATTCCCTGAACGGACTCAAAGCCTCCATGGCAGCGGGCGTTCCCTGCGTGATCATTCCGAACAAGATCACAGCTCACTATGAGTTTGAGGGTGCCGCAAAAGTGCTACCAACCCTTACCGGTTTCAGTCTCGCTCATTTTCGAGAACTGCTCGAGTAATCCGCCCAGAGTTCTTCAACGGTCTGGCCAGTCGCATCGACGAATATCTCGGGAGAGTATTCCCCTTTCCGCATCGCCGTGTTGAGCGTTCTCACGATACCGGGCGACTTGTAAGTCTCGAGCCAAAGGAAAAATCCCGCGGTAGGTTGGTACCCTTTTTTGAAACCCTCCGGGTCCTGCGGCTTCGGAAACTTCTCCGCCGGCTTTCCTTCGAAAATCGCCCAGCGCAGGTAGTCCGCAATGCCCTCAGTCACCCAGACCGGGCCTTTGCCACCGGGATAATTTTGAATGACGTGGACCAGTTCATGGATCAACAGCCCCACATCGCCGGGGTGTTTCTCAATCCAGCTCGAAGAAACGACGATCTTCGTTCCCGATGTCGCCCCCACGCCCTTATCAGACTTCCGAATTCGCAGCGTCACTTCTGCCGGAGGTTCAAATTCCGGCGAAGCCAGTAAATTGCTGAGACGCGGGTACCACTCCTTCATCAGGACAGCGCCGTCCTCCGCCCACTGAGACAACTCCGGCGCTTCGGAAGCATCGACAGTGATCTGCACTTCGCCGGGATGAGCAAACCCGGAAAAGCCGAGGCAGGCAGAAAATAGGTAGAGGCCGAGGCGATTCATGATCTGGAAGCATACCCGAAATTCAGCCACGGTCGAAGACGGGCTCGCTTCAGTTTGTCATACGGCGAGACAGACTCACTCAGGAATACTTGGGATCCCTGCCGGGCTCCGTCTCAAAAATGTATTCCGGCCCCGTGTTGGTGTAAGGCTTCACCACTTCTTCCTCGAACCGGGCATAGTTAGGATCGTCCCGAAACATGGCAAGCTTATCGCGGCTTTCGAAATCAGCCGAAATGAAGAACGCGTAGGGGCTCTCGGGATCGATCGATCGACCGGAGCGGAAATTGTGGACCTCGTTAAGCCGGTGGAAACAGGACCGACTAATTCGGATCATCTCTTCGAGATCCTCATCCGTTTTGCCCTTCTTGATCTTGTACAGGGAAATGTAGTGGATCATGTCGAAGAAGGGAGCGGGAAGAAAGTCGGTCGGCCTCAGTTCCGCCACTCAAGGGCGCCTTTCTTCAGCGCGTAGAGATAGGCGACAAAGAGAATCAGCACGAAGCTGAGCATGGACCAGAAAAAGACTACCACGCCGGCCTCGATCTGCTCGCGGAAGACGACCGCCCAGGGATAGAGGAAAACGACCTCGATATCGAAAAGGACGAACAGCATTGCCACGAGATAGAACTTCACGCTGAAACGGGCCTGGCCGTCACCGACGGGATTCATGCCGCACTCGTAGGCTGAATCCTTCACCTTATTGCGAAGCGCGCGCTTTCCGAGCAGGGCACTGGCAATGAGCGTGGCCACGGCAAAGCCAGTGGCGATCACGATCTGGACGACGACAGGAATGAAGTCAGGTAACATGGCAGTAAAAATTTACGTCTCCGGGAGGCCGGAACACGGGAATGTAGTGAAATAACCTCCCCCGTCCAGACGATTTCTCAGGGAGAGCGATCCGGACAGAAAAAAGGCCGATCCCTTTCGGAATCGGCCTTTTGTTGAAGTGTTTCGGAACGTTTAGAAACGCAAACGAAGCTTAGCTGAAAATTAGCTGTTAGCAGCAGCGTGAGCGCTGGAAGCTTCGTGAATGTTGTCCAAACCGCGGTATTCTTTGCCGTTTTTCTCGACAAGACCACGTGTCACGAGATTCTGGAGCTTCTCGTAAGCCCGGAGACGAAGCATTTCTTCGCCGCCGCTGACAGCGTTCCGAGCTTTTAAATTTTCATAAACAACCTCAAAAAGGTCGTTAAATCCAAAGGTCTGCTTATCGGACAGTACCGTTACCAATTCGTCGGTAACATGATCTGGCACCCGTCGTGAGAATCGTGTTCTACGTGTGGTTGACATGGCCAACAGTTTATCACAAGAGCTTATGAATGCATACCGATTTCTGTCGTGATTTCGCAAATTCTGAATATTCTCATAATTGAGGATCAGACACGGCATCAAAACCAAATTCAGTAAGTGATTGAATAACAATGACTTTTAAGTTTGGTGAACTAATAGTTTGGGGTGCCGCCATGGTGCAGCAGTGGATATAGCCGACCATTTCTGAGAAAGGGCGCGATTTCACCTTTTCGGCCTCGAGCCAGGCGTCAAATCCGACCATCGCCTCGACCCAATCGCCGAGGGAATAGTCGGTCTGATCGACGTCTTCGAACAAGCGATCGAAGTCGACGTCCTGGGCCGACTTTACAAATTTGTCGAATTTTTCAAAAATTTCGGCTCCGGAAACCGACTTCCGGATCAGGTCGAGCGGGTCTGGAGAATCCTGGGTCATGACTCAACTTGCCCCGCCCTGCCCCGTTCGCAAGCCCATCACTTGAGGGCCGCTTCAATGGCGCGGACCACATCTTCGGCCAGTTTCTTCGAACCTTCGGGAGAATAGTGAACATTGGCCGGGAGTTGGATCTCGTCGGCCCGCTCCAGGGCGAAGCTGTAGAGGTCGTGAGTCGCCACATCCGTTCCCTCGAAGACCTGCGCGGCAAGCTCGTTGTACTTGGCGGAATCCCCCACAACACGACCTTTGGCCCCTTCCGGAACCGGTGTCGTCGTTCTCCAGATCAGCTTGGCGCCCGTTCCCTTGAGAACCTCGTGGAGCTTCGAGAGATTGGCCACATAGTCTTCCATCGACACCTGTTGATGAGCCCCCTCTGAGCCCGGCTCAGCCAGGTTCTCCCCGTTTGGCCCCATGTATTTGAGATCGTGGAGCCCCCAGTTGAAGTGGATCACGTCCCACTTCTTGCCTTCGCCACCGGTGTTGAGCCATTCATCGATACCTTCCAGCCCCTTTGTAGTCGGGCCACAATTGGTCAGCGGGCGATGAACGTTGGCCTTACCCTTCAGCAAATCGCGAACCGCCACGGTGTATCCGATCGATATCGAATCGCCAATCAGCAGCACTCGCGGCAATCCCTCGACGTCCTCCACCGGGATCATGGCGGGGTTGACCTTCTTTTTCTTCGGCGCTGCCTTGGCCTTTCCGGTGTCGGCCATTGCCGAACTCATCAGACCAGCGGCCAGAGCCGTCACTACCAGTTGCGTAATCAGTTTTCTCATGGGAATAGAATCAGGCTTCCTGATAAGGAATTCGCCCGTTACTGAAAAGCCCAACTCACCACCTGATCGCGTAGCCAACCCTGACAACATGAGCGCACTCATTCCTGATTCCGGTCCCGGCAAGGACCTCATCGATACCCGTCTCCTCGCCGTCCTGGTTATCGATGATCTTGAAGCCGCCGTTCCACTGGCTGAATCCCTGCTCGCCGGCGGCATCCAGGCAATGGAACTGACGCTCCGAACCCCGGTCGCGATCGAGGCGGCCTGCCGCATTCGCGAAGCTGTCCCTGAAATGATGCTCGGTATCGGCACCGTCTTGACCAATGACCAGGTCGATGAAGTGGTCAAAGCCGGTGCTGCGTTCGCAGTCTCACCGGGAGTAAACCCCGCCGTGATTCGCCATGCCTCTGCTGCCGGGCTGCCCTTCGGACCCGGAGTCATGACCCCGACTGACATTGACGCTTCGGTTCAGGAAGGCTGCCGCCTGCTCAAGTTCTTCCCCGCCGAATCCTCCGGCGGTCTTGCCCATCTCACCAACATCTCCGCGCCCTACAACCACCTCGGCCTCAAGTTCATCCCTCTCGGTGGCGTCAATCTGGGCAATCTCGAGACCTACCTGGAGAATGATCTTATCGGCGCAGTCGGCGGAAGCTGGATCGCTCCACGTGATCTCATCCAGGAAGGAAACTGGAAAAAGATCGAGTCCAACGCCCGGGAAGCCCGCTCGATCGCCGGCTGACGCCCCAATTCGACGTTTTTTGGCCACATGGCGCAGAAAATGTCCGACTTGCGCTAAGACTCGCGGCAAAGGAATCGTATTGTTTGTGCAGCGAATTGGATCCAAACTGTAATTTGCTGACAACTCCTTCAATCCGATGACCCGACAACACCTTCTCCCCGCCCTGCTCGCACTGGCCGCCGTGTTCGGCCTCACGTCGAATCTGGAAGCGCAGCAGGGATCCATGTCCGCCCGCCAGGGAATTGATGCCGTTGGAGCACAGTTCGGACCCGGCGCCGTTCAATGGCTCGCAGAAATTCGAGGACGCTCCGGAATCCCTCAGCCGAACAGCTGGGAAATCCTGGCTTACAATGATCGTTCCCCCGGCCTGCTTCACAAATTCTGGGCCGGCGGCGGTCGCGTCGGTGACGCCGGAGCCGACGACACCCGTTACCCGGTCAATATTCCGGTTGGTTACTTCAGCGCCAACCAGATTGCGGTCGACAGCGTCGCCGCCTTCACCATCGCCGAAGGCGAAGCCCGCAAAGCCCGGATGGCTTTCGACAGCTGCGACTACCTCCTTCGAGTTCGCGAATATTCCACCGAACCCATCTGGCGCCTTGAGCTGCTCGACCCCAGGCGCCAACTGGTCGGCAAGATTTATCTCTCCGCCCGCAACGGCGAAGTCCTCCGGACCGTCTGGATTTACTACAACAACACGGGTCGCCCCCAGATCATAGACTCCTTCGCACCGACCCGTCCGGCCTCAACGACATCCACCACTTCCACGACCCAGTTCCCTCCCACCACTCAGAACCCGATCCAGGAACCCGGACTTTCGGACAGCACCGGCATCATGGCTCCTCCCGTAGCCCCGACTTCTCCCGGCTCACCGGTAGCGCCTCCGGTTCCCCCGGCTCCGAGCACAGGCATTGCCGGAAACAGCATTCCCTCTCCGACCTTCCCTTCGAACAACGGTCGCAGCGGCGGCACCATTCCACCCTACAATCCCGGAGCCAATAACATGCCGGCCCCGATTCCGCCCACCACGGAACGTCGTTACAACGATACCGGCATTCCTGAGCCCCCGGCCATGGAAAGCACGACCGAAGAACCCAAGCCACCGGTTGAAGTACCGGAGTCAGAAGGCTCATCCGACCGCATCCCGCCTCCGCCGATCCCGAATTCCTGATCAGGCGTTCGCGGATACCACTTCCGATCGTGTGAGCGCTTCCACGGTCCACACGATCGGGTAGGCTCTCTCAAAGTACCAAAGTCGAGCGAAGTAAAACCCGATCGGAGAGGCCTCGAATTCTGTTCCTGAGTGGGTCGCTGCGATCAGCCAGTTCCGACCCCGGGCTACCGCTTCGGCAGCTTCCGCCCGCCAGGCCAGCGCACTCACCGCCAGCGCCGTCTCTTCGATGGTCGAAGGCGTTTCGTTCTTCAGTGAACCCCAGCCACCATCTTCATTCTGGTGATCCATGAGCCACTGCGCGCCCCGGTCAGCCTGAGGAAACTCTCCCAGTTCATCCAGCGCCCGCAAAACCATCGCCGTGCCATAGGTCGGATTCTCCTCATCTTTGAGACGGTGTTGATTGCCAAACCAAAGTGGAACCCACGAGCCGTCGGGTCGTTGTTCGCGAAAGAGATAACAAAGACCCTTTTCCCGAACCTCGCTGATCGTCTCCTGCAGATCAGGATCCATTTCCGGATACCACGCGTGCATCGCCCGCAGGGTGTGAGCCGTCAGGTCCGGTGACGAGCGGTCAAAAGGCAACGCTCCCCACCCTTTACAGAAAGTCGGGATTCCACCGTCGCGATTCTGCAATCCTGCCAACCACACCATTCCTTTTCCTGCCGCCTCGCGAATGGACTCCGAACTCTTCTCGTCACGAAGCAAATGCAGAGCCAGCAATGCCCCTGGAGTATCATCGGCATCCGGCACCCCGCCGGTGAGATCTGTCCACGCCCAACCACCCGGAGGCGTGTCGGTAAACGGGTGAACTTCGCGATACTGCTGCCCGAGCAACCACTCCAGCAATTCCTCCCTCTGATCTAACAGGGTTAGGTCAGGGACCCAACCCTGTTGAGTCGGGTTCGGCCTTCCTAGAAGAGACTTGATCGAGAGCGTCGTCGCCCAGGTCGCGAGATTCGTATCGATCGGCCAGCTGCCGTCGGGGCGAACCGTCTCGAGCAGAAACTCGACCGCCTTCTTCGCTACCGGATGATCTTTCTCGCCCGCCGCAACGAGAGCCATCGTAACAAAACTGGTCAGGGGCGCCGCCTCGAGAAATCCTCCCGAAGCCGGCTGGATCGAAGTCAGCAGCTCTGACACCTTCGGCCAAACTCGTGACTGGCGTTGATGCCCCCTCCGGCCCTGCCGGAAGCGCGCATAGCCAATTGCAATCAGGGCGGGCAGCGCATAACTGACCACCGGCAAGCGCATCATTCCGAACCACTTGCGGGGGAAGACAGCCAGTTGAAACGGCAACTGCAGAACATGCCCCCACCCTTTCGGCCCCAGCGTTCCGCAGATAGCGCAGAGCATCAGGATAGGAACCGAAAAGGTCCGGTCCTTGCCGTAGCGGGCCTTCACCGTTTCCGCGATCAGTGAAGGGTCGAGAGAGCCCACGTAGTCCTGGATCCAGTTTGCCGCTCTGGCAGTGGCACCTCCGGAATCGCTTCCGCCGAACTTCGTTAAGGCCGACCAGCAGAGCAGTGTGGTCGAAATGTTAGAGAAGCTCTTTACGGTATCGCCCCAACCGCCGTCCTCATTCTGGTTGCCCACCAGCCACTTCGCCGCCTTCGCGACTTCCTCCGAATACTTGTCAGGATCCACACTGCCAAGCGCCACCAACGCCGTCGCAGTCGAAAGAGCGGAAGTCGACAACTCCCCGGTCCAGTGTGCGTCCGGGTTTCGCTCAGACAGCAATGCCGCCCTCGCATTTCTCAAGCTCTCACTCACCTCACTCATCACAACGCCAGGTGACCGAGGGCAAGCAACCCGTAGTAGGTGTATTCTATATCGAGATCGTCGTCTTCCCAACTCCCGTGAAAACCGCCGGCCGCCGTCCACAGGCTGTCAATGAAGTCGAGCATGGACTCTTTCTTCTCTTCGAAGGAGACCTGCAATCCATCCAGCGCGTGCAATGCCACCGCGGTCGAAAGCAGGTCGGGCATCGGCGCCATTGGAAACGGGAGAAATCCACCTCCGGAATGAAAAGACTCCAGGATCCACTCCGGGGTTTCCGGTGGGATCGCAATCTTCAGGTTGCGACAAATGGTAATCGCCGCCGCAGTCGACGGAATGTTCGGAACCGGCAGGGTGACGTCATTGGCCCACGCTCCACCCTCCACTTTGAGAGATTCGAGACAAGCCGCGACGCCCGGCTCGTTGGGAACCGCTTTTCCGTGATCGGCATAGGCACCGTAGGCAAGGAAACAGGCGTAGGCAGAACCGGTTTCCATTCCTTCAGCCTGGTTATAACCTCCGTCTTCGGTTCGATATTTCTCAATGGCTTCGAATACCGGGCTCAAGTCACCAACGCCCTGACGATCGGACAAAGCCGACGCACAGCGCGCCAGGCAGCAGAGATGGACAAAGTCGAGTTCCTCGAGCTCGCCAAGCTTTCTCCGAAGGAAGTTGGTCAGGCCCTCCTCCGGCAGCGGCACCTGGAGGGCGGTCAAAGCATCAATCGCGAAACTCGTGTAATAGAGATCCGCATCCCCGTCCCGATCGCAGAAACCGCCGTCAGCGTGTTCCTGGCTCATCACAAAATCGCGGATCAACCCGGAAGCTTCCTCCCCGAGAACAGACGGGGCCAAGCGGGCGACCTGAAGCATTTCCAATCTCAACGACATAATTCTACCGGGCGCGTTTAACGGTATCCTTTCTCGCACCCTGTTAGTAAGTAATGTAAAAACGGATTCGTCATAGACCGTGGAGCCTTTCGCAGGCACCAGCGACATAAGTCCGGCAAGCCGGCCAAGTCCAGAATTAGAACACCGCATATATGAGCAATTCCTATGATTTCATCGTCCTCGGAGGTGGCAGCGGAGGCTACGCCGCCGCCCGGACCGCCCACGAACACGGCATGAAGACCGCTGTGATTGATGGAGCCGAAACCCTCGGCGGTCTTTGCATCCTGCGCGGCTGCATGCCCTCCAAGTCACTCATCGCTTCCTCAAATCTTTATCGCTCCATGCGGCGGGCCGAAGAGTTTGGACTTCGCTCAGGCGAGACCGAGGTCCACCCCGGGGAAATCGTCGCACGAAAGCGCAAACTCATCGGGGAGTTCGCCGACTACCGTCAGGAGCAGCTCGAAGACGGGCGTTTTGACCTCATTCGCGGCACCGCTGCTTTCACCGGATCCAACTCACTCCAGGTCACCCCGATCGACGGCAGCGAACCTTTCGAAATCGAGTTTCGCGCCGCGACAGTCGCCACAGGATCAGTGATCACCCGCCTTCCCATCGAAGGACTCGAGGAAGCCGGTTACTGGACCAGCGACGATATTCTTGAAGCTGAGGAAATTCCGGATTCCATCATTGTTCTCGGAGGGGGTGCCATCGCCCTGGAGATGGCCTGCTACCTCGAAGGCCTTGGCAAAGAGATCACCGTGATTCAGCGCAGCCCGCAACTCATCCGTGGATCGGACCTCGACATCGCGAAGGCACTTGAGGGCGCGATATCCGAGAGAGACAATATGACGGTCCACACCGGGACTGCGCTCAAGCGGGTCGAAACCGATTCATCGAGCGGTCTCAAAACGGTCTACTTCGATCAGGACGGCGAAGAAAAATCCGCTTCCGCCCACCAGATTCTCCAGGCGCTTGGACGAAAGCCCAACTCCGCCAGTCTCAATGGTGACGCAGCCGGACTCGCTATCGAAGAGAAAAGCGGTCGAGTCATCTGCAGCCCGGATCAACGCGCCGGCGTCCAACACATTTTCGCTGCCGGAGATATCTGCGGTCCCCACGAAGTCGTTCACATCGCCATCGAGCAGGGTGAAATCGCAGCCCATAATGCTGCCGCCATGCTCGGATTTATCGACGAAGCCGAAAAGGAAATCGACTACCGCCTCAAACTCTACGGAATCTTCACCGACCCTGAAGTCGCCATGCTGGGCATGAGTGAAAACGAAGCCCGCGAAAGCGGTCGCAACATCAATGTCGCCACCTACCCCTTCGACGACCACGGCAAATCCATGGTCATGGGCGAAACTCACGGTTTCGTAAAAATGATCGGCGATGCCGAAACCGAGGAAATCCTGGGTGCATCAGTCATTGGCCCCCACGCCACGGAATTGATTCACGAACTCGTCGTCGCCCTCCATTTTCGCGCAACAGCTTCAGAATTTATCAAAATTCCACACTATCATCCGACCCTAAGCGAAATCTGGACTTATCCGGCAGAAGACCTTTTAATTTCGGGCTGATTGCCGTATAATTCCGCGCGGAGTCGGAACGGACCGATTTCATCCACTTCCTGTTAATTTCAAATTCCCAATACCGTGCTCAAGCAGATCATCAACCAAGACGAAGAGAGCGAATTTAACGACCTCGGTGAAGCTTCTGACGAAAACAGCAGCGACGTCAAAAGCAGCTCTTCTCCCGTGACCGGAAACAAGAACATCCTTTCCAGCGATGTGGAAATCAAAGGTAAGCTCCGCTTTTCCCGCGATCTCATCATCGACGGGCGCATCGAGGGTGAAGTGAACTCCGAAGGCGACCTCACTGTCGGCGAAAACGCCCAGATCATCGGCGACATCAAAACCCGCTCGGTGACTGTTTACGGCAAAGTCACCGGCAACATCACGGTGACGGACCGATGCGAGCTGAAAGGCAACGCGGAATTGAACGGTGACATCGTCGCCGCAAAGCTTGCGATCGAAGAAGGCGCTGTGTTCCTTGGTCTTTCAACCGTAGGTGCCCCCTCCTCCCCGGAGGACAACACGGTCACTCCTTTCACTCCTCCGTCCAATGACGAAGGCTCGTCCGATGAGAACAATGACTCCGGCGACTCACACGAAGGAGAACATTATTCCTGACAGTCCTGACTGAATTACATCAAGAGGGACCGGGGAACCGGCCCCGAAACCAAGGCGCGCCGGATTTACAGGGCGCGCTTTTGTTATCACCTCAAGACTTCCATTCGTGTTTCGAAAGTTCCACAAGGTCAAAAAAGTTAACCTGACATGCCCCTACTGCGGGCACGTCCAGGAGGAGCCGCTCATGGCAGTCTCTTCTTTCTGTCAGTCCTGTGGAGATCACTTTCGCATTATCCGTGGCGTCGCGGTCGCCAATCCGGGCATCAAGGTTTCAGGCATCGCCGAGATCAAGAGCTACGGCAGGGGCAAGCCCGAGGTCGAGCTCCCCTTTGACTGGGCCAAAGGCGATCCTGACGAAAACGGTACCGCCGACATTTCGGAAGAATCGTGGGTCGCCAATCCGGAAAAGAACGGAGGCAAACCCCAACCTCTCCCGGAACCGGTCGAAGGTGAAGAAGAAGCCGTAGGAATTTCCGCCGGTGCATTCTTCGGACTCGTCGATGACGAAGACCTTGAGGAACAATCTGCGGAAGACGGCAAACCCCTCGGAAACGAAGCCCAAAGTTCCGAGAAACTCGCCGAAGGATCGATGGAGGCCATGATCGGCCCGTCAGACGAAAAGCAGAAAATGCCGCCCAACTACGTGCCGCCGGAGCAGCGCAAGAAGGCCTCTGAAAGCGGCAGCACTTTCGAAGTTCGCTGCTTCCGCTGTTACCACATTCAGCAGGTTTCCCGCTTTGCCAAGTCGACCCAGTGCGAGCGTTGCAGCGTCTACATCAGCCTGGCCAACTACGAGGTGAAGGCTCACAAGAGCCACACCCTGCGGACCCGGGGCGATATCATCATCGCCAAGCGCGGAAGCCTCACGGATTGTGAAATCGCCTGTCACCACCTTGTCGCCAACGGCAGCATTGATGCCTGCGTCGACTGTTCCGGCGACGCTACATTCCGAAAGTCCGGCGTGGTTCGAGGCGAGGTGTTCTGCCGCCGGCTTCTGATTGATAAGCACTGCGAAGTGGAATTCCCTGACGGAGTCAAAGTTCAACGTGCCGATATCAACGGAACTCTCAAAGGCAACCTGACTTGTTCGGGCACCGTGAAGATTTCAAAGGCCGGCATCGTAGAAGGCGATGTGAAGGCGATCGACATCATTATCAAAGAAGGAGGCACCGTTACCGGTGAAACAGACATTGACCCTGACACCACCACTGAGCTACCCGTCAAGATGGGCACCAACTCATCCGTCATCGGCTGATCCAACCCTGCCATACCCAAACCAATTTTTCCTGCCATGAGCGCTACTGCTACCTCAACTGATATTCGCGAAGATATTCTGCGCCTGAAGAAAGAACGCAACGCCGTCATCCTCGCCCACAATTACCAAATCCCGGAAATCCAGGATATCGCCGACTATGTGGGTGACTCGCTTGGACTCGCCTTCCGGGCCCAGGAGACCGATGCCGACGTCATCGCTTTCTGCGGCGTTCACTTCATGGCCGAAACCGCCAAGATTGTGAACCCGGAAAAAACCGTGGTCCTTCCCGATGCCGACGCCGGGTGCTCCCTCGAAGAATCCTGCCCGGCCGACGAACTGGCCGCCTTTCTCGAGGAAAACAAGGAGAAGAACTACTACGTCGTCACCTACATCAATTCCTCAGCTGCAGTGAAGGCACTGTCCGACGTGATCTGCACCAGCGGCAACGCGGTCAAAATCGTCGAAGCCGCTCCGAAAGACCGTCCCATTCTTTTCGCGCCGGATCAGAACCTCGGAGCGTGGGTCTCCCAACAAACCGGACGTGAAATGGACTTCTGGGACGGCAGTTGCTACATCCACGTTGAGTTCACTCGCGAGAGCATCCAGTCGATTAAGGACGAATATCCCGACGCCGCTGTCGTCGCCCACCCCGAGTGCACCACTGCCGTGCGCCTTCTCGCCGACGAAGTCTGCTCCACCGAGAAGATGGTCGACTTCTGCCGCAACACCGACGCGCAGAACATCATCGTCGTGACTGAAGCCGGAATGCTTCACCGCATCCAGAAAGAGGTTCCCAAGAAAAACCTCATCGCCGGCCCCACTGATCGATGCGCCTGCGCCGAGTGCAAGTTCATGAAAATGAACACGCTCGAAAAACTCTACAACTGCCTTCGCGATCTGAGTCCTTCCGTTACCCTGGACGAAGAATTTCGCGAAGCTGCCAAGAAACCGATTATGCGGATGCTTGAGCTGAGCAAATAACCCAAGTTAATTCCTACTAATCCCCCACTAACATGAGCGACTATCAATGGGACTCCGCCTTCACGGAACTCTTCAATCGCTGCCTTGAGCAATACAAAAGCGGCAACGAAGACTTCAACAGCTACTACTCCGAGGCCGACCTCGCATTCCTGAAGTCCATCGGCTACAAGCCTCGCGAATTGTTCGACTTCGTCGAAGATCTCGGCGACGGAGGTGAGCCCACCCTGACCACCGCAGTCATGATCGCCAGCGTACGTCGCGACTACCTCGCGCACGTCATGGACGGGCAACTCAGCGACCACGAAATCAAACCGGAAGAACTTCCTGGTAAAGGCGAAGAACTCGAGGGTTTCGTCTGGCTTCCCCGCATCATCATGAAAGCGAGGGGAAAGCTTCGCGGCGAGCTTGATCCTGACATCATGTTCAGTTGCGGCGGTGACCGCAAATTCCTCCGCACCCATGATATCGCGCCTTCTGATTTTCTCCGCGCCGTCTGGGCAGCCGGAGACGACGACAGCAAGATCGTCGACTTCGTTAAGCAATACTCCAAGGCATGATATTGAGGTTCCCGGCTGCGTTCCTCGCGATCATTGGCACAGCGGTATGGCTCAGCCATTCCCCGGCCAATGCTGCCGGGAGTCTCGCCGACCTCGAATCCTACCGGGCCGGATGCCAGTCCCTGAGTGACGGCCGCTACGAGACCGCCGCCACTCAGTTTCTCGAAACATGGGACCTTCTCCGCGAAGGTGCCGGCGGAGACCTCGAGCGCGATTTTGTCGCCTCGCGCCTTCTTGAATCACTGGTCCGCAACGGCGAAACCGCCCGCGCTGCTGAGTGGCTCGAGCAGCACCCCATGATTTCGCCGTCGGCGAATACCCTGGAATGGGCCGGCATTGCTTTCTACGAGGAGGAACGTTACACCGAAGCCGCTGATGCCTTCAGCGCGCTGATCGGAAATTTCGAGACCAGGGATCGCGAGCTCATTCGCCGATACCTTCGCAGCCTCGCCCTCAGCGGATCCGCGGATGAGGCCATCACCTCAGCGCGCGCCATACTCACACCGGAGAACTATGAGGAAAGTGTCGACATCGCCCGGATTGCCGTCCTCGCAAATCGCCCCGATCAGGCACTCAAAACCCTGGGCGCCGCAACCCCTCCCGACCCGCTTACCTTTGACGATGATCTCACCGCCACACGCATCGCGGTTGCGGCGTTGATCCAGGCAAACCGGGCCGACGAAGCTGTTGAGATGGTCTGCGAACTCATCGACCGGACAAAAACCGGCAAGCAAGCTGCGATTGGCTTTCTGCTTCTCGAGGAAGCAAATATCGAATCTGCCAATGAACTGATTCAATCACGGATCAGCACATGGACGGAAAATGAGGACCACCCAGCTGCCGAAGCCGCCACATTCTTCGAAAACATCCTGTTCCCTGAAGAAATCGATCTGGCGACATTCCTCGAAGAGACTGCCAACGATTCCGGCAACCCGTTCCAGGAGGAAGCCCGACTGCGACTGGCACTTCATGAGCCTGACAAGATCAGCGTATCCCGACCGGAGGATGGCGAACTCTCACCCGACCCCTCACGCTCTCATTTTGCGGCAGCTTCTGTTGCCTACCGGCAGGAGCAATTCAAGAAAGCGGCTCAACTTTTCCGTAAGGAAGCCGAGTCACAAACCGGGGCTCCCCGCAGCCACGCTGCCTACAACGCCGCAATTTCCTCACTCCAGGCCGACGACCTGGAAGCCTTTGATGCCGCAGTCAACGATCTGAAAGATCACAACCCCCGCTCCCCCCTCATCGCCGACCTCAGCTACCTGGGCGGTCTCTACCAGGCGTCACAGGGGGCTCCCAGTGCTTTCGCCAATCTTCAGAACTTTATTCGTAACTACCCGCAACACCCCGCAACCGTTGATGCGCGCCTGGCACTTTCGGAGATTCATCTCAACCAGGTTCCGGCGCGTCCTCAGGCTGCCCGTGATATCTTCGAGGAACTCAAGACACAGCCACTAACACTAACACAGAACGAACGCCTCGATTACACTTCAATCTGGGTCGAACGCATCGATAACAATATCAGCGACCTGACACAGCAGGCGGAGGATTTTTTAACCAACTGGCCTCACTCGGACTACCTCCCCGAGATTGCCATGCTATTGGGCACGCAATATCTCAAGAACAACAACCTTGAAGCGGCTCGGGAGAAATTCGACCTGATCGTCCAGCGTTTTCCTGAGTCAACCTATGCCGACGCGGCCAAATTCTTTGCAGCCAAAGCAGGCCCCGACAGTGACGAGGCCCTGGCCGGCTGGCAGGAGATTGTCGCGAGCGAAAGCCGGTTTGCCGACCAGGCCCGCCACGAACTTGCCCTGCTTCTGCTCTCGCAAGACCAATACGAAGAGGCTCGGCTTGAAATGGAAGCCTTGCTGGAATCGCTGCCGAAAAACTCGGCGCTTCGTAATGCTGTTCTTGCCGACCTTGGCTACTCCTACTACCTCGAGTCCCTCAATACCGAGGACAATCGCGTGCCATTGGAGAAAGCGGCCGAGACGTTCGCCCGCCTCTCGAACATTGAAGCGCTTCCGGTCGCTGCGCGCTACAACGCTGCGGTTCGCCGGGCCAAATGCCTTGAGGCTCTCGGTCGTCCTAACATTGCGCTGGAGATTTATCGCTCCATGATCTCGGAAGAATCCGGTGGCGACATTCTCGGAAGCGAAATCTCCCTCGAGGAAAACGAGTGGATTTTCAGAGCAGGCTTTTCGGCAATCAATATTCTGAAAGAGAACAAGGACTGGGCGGCTGCCATCAAAATAGCAGACACGCTCTCACTGAAGGAAGGCCCTCGCGCGATCGAAGCCGGCAACCTGGCCGAGCAACTCCGCCTCAAGCACTGGGTTTGGGACTGATTCTTTGCAGTCTTGTCAGGACGCTGCAAACTCCCGCGCTACGCGAATCAGTTCAGCAGGCTCATCAATGCAGTAAGCTGGTCCCTCGGTTTCCATCGCCTCGCGCTCGTTGGCTCCCCAGCAAACTGCCAGTCCGCTGACCTTGCTCTTACGGGCGGCTTCCATATCCCTGGTCTCATCACCAACGTAGATGACCCGGTTTGGATCCGCCTTCTCCTTTTTCATTACATTGAGAATGCGTTGCGGTTTACCAAACAGGCTGACCCCGGCCTCAATGAATGAGAAACAACTGAGCAAGTCACACCGGCCGAGAAACGTCCTCACATTGTCGGCGGAGTTCGAACTCAGGATTCCCATCTGGAAACCGTCTTCGTGAAGTTCCATGATCGCTTCACGAATCCCGGCAAACAACTCCACATCCTCCATTCGCTCGTGAAGCACCTTGCGAATGTGAGCCGCCAGTTTCACCGCCATGAGACGGGATATCCCCAACTGATCGAGGAGCGCGCGAGTATTCAGCTTTCTCAGCTCCCTGGCCTCTTCTGCGGTGACCGTCTTGAGGTTGTAACTCTCGGCGAGCTCATTGAATATCTCGATTCCGGTCTCCAGCGTATTCGCCAGAGTTCCGTCAAAATCAAAGATCAGTAAAGGCTTGGAAGAAGCGGGCATTCCCATCAAACCTTCCCGTCCTGCAAGAGAATGGCAAGCAATCAATGAGATTCGATGAGAGTTACATCGGTAACAGACGCAATCCTGCCAACCCGCTGCCTTGATCGAATTTACAAACGCCCCACCTTACGGCGCTTCCAATTCCTAGAATTATGAAAACCATCAGCCACCTATTCTCTGCCGTTGTCGCTATGGCCATGGCCCCCAGTCTCTTGACCGGCCAGGATACTCCGGTCTTTCCCGACGCCGATGCAGAAACAGTCCCAACTGACCTTTTCGTCGTCCCGGACGGGCTGGAAGTCACTCTATGGGCCACTTCACCCGAGCTTTACAACCCCACCAACATGGACATCGACAAGGATGGCCGTATCTGGGTGGCGGAGGGCGTTCGCTATCGCAAACACTTCGATCGTCAGCCCGAGGGTGACCGAATTGTTGTGATTGAAGATACCGACGGAGACGGAAAAGCCGATTCCAGTCACACCTTCGTCCAGGAGGAACTGCTCATCGCACCCCTCGGTGTGTCCGTCATCGACAACAAGATTGTGGTGGCCCAACCACCCCACCTCCTCGTTTACACCGATGTGGATCGCGACCTGAAATTCAACCCCGACGTTGATAAGCGCGAGATTCTCCTGACTGGTTTCCAGGGACAGAATCACGACCACTCCCTCCACTCCACCACGGTAGGTCCCGACGGGAAGTGGTATTTCAATTTCGGAAACTGCGGTGCCAAGTTTACCGACAAATCCGACCAGACCTTCACCGTTTTCGGTTCGTATCGCCCCAAGGTAATCGGGCCGTTTGAGTTTCCTCACGATGCCGGCGAGCTCGCCGGAAAGCCCAGTCACGACGGCCATGTTTATGTCGGCGGCGCCACCGTCCGCATGAATCCTGACGGCACCGACGCTGAGATCATCGGCCACAATTACCGCAACTCCTACGAGCAGGCCGTCACCTCTTTTGGCGATGTTTTCCAGAACGACAACGATGACCCGCCCGCCTGCCGCGTCAGCTGGGTCATGGAATACGCCAACTTCGGCTTTTCTTCCAATGACGGCCAACGCACCTGGAAAGCCGACAAGCGCCCGGGCCAAACCACCCAGGTGGCCGAATGGCGCCAGGACGACCCCGGCATGACACCCGCCGGTGACGTCTATGGCGGAGGCTCTCCCACTGGCGTTGTTTATTACGAAAACGGGGCTCTCGGAGACAAGTGGATTGGCACCTTCCTCGCCTGCGAAGCCGGCCGAAACGTGATCTTCAGCTACCAGCCCGAACTGGAAGGAGCCGGTTTCAAGCTGGACCGCTCGGACTTCATGACGAGCAATACCTCCGGTCAGTTTGCCGGTTCCGACTTCATTGGCGGAAACAATTCGGTCAATAAAGAGGCACACACCCTCTTCCGCCCGTCTGACGTCGCCATCGGCCCGGACGGAGCGATCTACGTGACTGACTGGTATGACCCCCGCGTCGGTGGCCACCAGGATCTCGACGAAACCTGTTCCGGTGCGATCTACCGCATCGCCCCCAAAGGATTCAAATCTGTCGTTCCGGAGATCGATCCGGAAACCATCGAGGGCCTCATCACCGCCCTCAAATCCCCTGCACCCAACGTGCGTGCCATCGGATTCGAAGGTCTCAAGGCCAAGGGGCGCCCTGCCATGGAAGCCGTCGCGGCTCTTCTCGACGACCCGAACCCTTACATCCAGTCACGCGCCATTTACCTTCTTTACCAGATGGGTATCAGTGGCCCGCGCATGGCCGGCTACCCGGCTGACCAGCCGACCACTCAGCGAAAGATCGCCGCCTACCGCGCCATGCGTCGTGCCGGCCTCGATTTCTCCGCCAGTGCCCTGCGTCTCGCTACGGATGAGGATCCTGCCGTCCGACGTGAAGTCGCGCTCTCCATGCGCAACGAAACCATCGAGACTTCAAAGGAGATCCTCGTCGCGATCGCTTCCGGATACGACGGCCAGGACCGAAGCTACCTCGAAGCTTTCGGAACCGGAGCCACAGGTAAGGAGGAGGAAATCTTCCGCGCCGTCAAAGGCACCATCGGCAGCGAGGACTTCCGCACCTGGACCGAAGCCTTCTCCGGCATCGCCTGGCGCCTGCACCCTGCCAGTTCCATTGATGATTTCCTCGCTCGCGCCAAGCTCGATGGTCTCCCCATGAATCAGCGCCGCATGGCCATGGATGCGATCGCTTTCATCCCGACCCGGGCCGCCTCGCAGGCGATGCTGACGCTCGCTCAGCTCGACACCCCCCTCAAGGCTGACGCCACCTGGTGGGCAATGAATCGCGCCAACAACCACTGGAAGGACTTTGATCTCCGCACCGAGTTGAAAGAACGCGGCATCTACGATCCCGACAAAGTCGTCATTCAGGAAGTGGCCACCCCCGAGCCTGACCCGGCCATGGAAACCCTTAAAATCGAGGACGCCCTGGCACTCAAAGGTGATGCCGAGCGCGGAAAGATCACCGTTTCCCGTTGTGTCATGTGTCACGAAGCCGGCGGTGTTGGTGTGCAATTCGGACCAGCCCTCGACGGTTGGGGTAAGACCCAGACCACGGAGGTCATCGCCCGCTCCATCATCGAGCCGAGCGCCGACATCGCTCATGGATTCGACGGCATGGAAATCAAACTGAAGGACGGCAAGGTGCTCAACGGCCTCGTCATTCAGGATGGCGACCCGACCATCATGGTCAGCATGGGCGGCATCACCCAGATGATTCCAAAGGACCAGATCAAAGGTCGCTCCAAAATGAAACGCTCTCTCATGCTGAGCGGGGCACAACTCGGCCTGACCCCGCAGGACGTCGCCGACCTGATCGCCTATCTGAAGGCGAACTAAGGGCCAATATCCCCCCCATTTTTCGATCAAACAGGGTCAGGTGCAGCACCTGACCCTGTTTGCTTTTCAAGAGCACTCAATTCGCTCGCTCCAATCCCCACAAAAACCATCCTTTTTGACCCGATTTTCGCCCCGAAATCGCGTGTTTTTTTGCCAATTTTCGGGCCTTTTTCAAGATCCTTCCAAAAAGGTCACAAAAAGTGAGTTTTCATGCCTCAAAAGGGCTTCAAAGCCTTGATATTTCGGGGGTTCTGGCGTATCTAAGGGCTTCGGAAAATCGCTGTTTTCAGGGGGATTTTTGAGATCGTTCTGAAGGGTGTTTTCCGATCCATTCACCCCTCAGACTTTTTCTATGTCAGACGCTGCTGAAGCCAACGAGCCCCCGAAGCCATCCGGAGAGTATGATGCCGGACAAATTGACAAGCTGGAGGGCCTCGAGGCGGTCCGAAAGCGTCCGGGAATGTATATCGGCGATCCCGCCACCGAACGAGGTCTTCACCACACCGTTTTCGAGGTGCTGGATAACTCGATCGACGAACACCTCGCCGGCTTTTGTGACGTCGTCACGATCACGATTCACGCAGATGGTTCCATCTCCGTGGAGGACGACGGTCGAGGCATCCCGGTGGACATGCACCCGAAGTTTGGCATCCCTGCCGTCGAGCTCGTGCTGACCAACCTGCACGCCGGTGGTAAGTTCGGTCAAGGCGCCTACAAGTTCTCCGGTGGTCTCCACGGGGTCGGCGCCAAGTGTGTGAACGCGCTTTCCGACTGGTTCACCGCCGACGTTTATCGTGATGGCAAGATTCACCACATTGCTTTCGAGCGCGGCGCCACGACCAAGCCACTCGAAGTGGTCGGTGAGCTGAAGGACAAGTCGCAGACCGGCACAAAGATTTCGTTCTTCCCGGACACCACGATTTTCACTGCGGGCATCGATTTCAATTTTGACTACCTCACCACCCGCCTCCGCGAGCTCGCTTTCCTCAACCCCGGCATTCGCATCAACCTGATCGATGAGCGCAACGAGTCGACTAAGAAGAAAGAGTTCTTCTACGAGCGCGGCATCGTTGAATTTGTTGACCAGCTTTCCGAGAACAAGGAGCGCGTCCACGAAGAACCCATCGAACTCACCGGCAAGCGCATGGTTGAAATCGATGACGCCGGCAAGACCGTCGAAGACGAGTGCTACGCCGACATCGTGATGCAGTACACGACGGACTATCACGAGAACATCCTTTGCTACGCCAACTCGATTCCCAACGGCGACGGCGGCACCCACCTCTCCGGTTTCCGTTCTGCGCTGACCCGCGCGGTCAACACTTACGCCAAGGCGAACAAGCTGCTCAAGGACAAGGACCCGGCCATCACCGGTGACGACTGCCGCGAAGGTATCATCGCGATCATCTCGGTGAAGCACCCCAACCCGCGTTTCAGCTCCCAGACCAAGGAGAAGCTGGTCAACAACGAGGTCGAGGGTGTGATCAGCTCTATCGTCTACGAAGGCATCTCCGAGTTCTTCGAAGAGAACCCCGTCCTCGCCAAGAAGATGGTCGAGAAGATCGCCAATGCGGCCCGCGCCCGCGAAGCGGCACGCAAGGCTCGCGAAACAGTTCGTAAGTCCGCCATGTCCGGCGGTGGTCTTCCCGGCAAGCTGGCGGACTGCTCTTCCCGCGACCCCTCGGAATCCGAACTCTACATTGTTGAGGGTGATTCCGCTGGTGGCTCTGCCAAGCAGGGTCGTGATCGACGCACCCAGGCGATTCTTCCGATCCGCGGTAAGCTGATCAACGTGGAGAAAGCTCGTCTCGACAAGGTGCTTCAGAACAAGGAAATCCAGACCATGATCACCGCGATCGGCGCGGGTATCGGTGACGGAGATCAGGAAGGCGCCTTCAACATCGAGAAGGTCCGCTACCACAAAATCATCATCATGACAGATGCGGACGTGGACGGTTCTCACATCCGAACGCTTCTGCTCACCTTCTTCTGCCGTCAAATGCTCGAACTGGTGAAGCGTGGCTACGTTTACATCGCGCAGCCACCGCTTTACAAGATCACCCGCCGGAAGAAGGAACAATACGTCCAGGACGACGGCGAGTTGAGCCAGATCCTGATCCAGCTCGGCGCCGACGATGTCATCCTGCGCAGCCTCAAAGACGGCGAGGTCGATAAGGAAATCGACTCCGCTGACCTCAAGGACATCCTGCAGAAGCTGGAGAAGCTCAACCGCTACAGCGATATCATCACTCGCAACGCAGGCGACTTCGAGGAATACCTCAGTCATGGTGAACACAGCGAACTTCCCGAATACCTTGTCCAGGTTCGTGAGGGCAATGAGGTCTTCGTGAAATACTTCCTCGACGAAGCGGCTCTCCGTGATTTCGGCAACGAGAATCCTGACCTCGACCTCTTCGAGCGTGAAGACGCTGACGAAGAAGAGTCCGAAGACGAGCAGCCCGCCGCCAAGGCCGACGGCCCCACCCGCCGGGCCCGACTCATCGAGATTCACGAAGCGCGTTCCATCGCCAAGCTCATCGCCGGACTCGAAGAAAAAGGTGTCAGCATGGAGAAGCTCTCCGACGACGACCACCCGCTCTTTGAAATCGCCGAAGGCGAAGGTGACAACGCGCGGACGCACCCCGTCTTCAGCGTGCCTCAAATCCTCGAGACCGTGGTTGAAATTGGACGCCGCGGCATGCAGATCCAGCGATTCAAGGGTCTGGGTGAAATGAACGCGAAGGAGCTGTTCACCACCACGATGGATCCCCAGTATCGCAAGCTGCTCCGCGTCAAACTCGACGAAGACAACCAGGTCGAAGCCGACCGGATCTTCACCATCCTCATGGGGGATGTCGTCGAGCCGCGTCGACAGTTTATCGAAGACAATGCACTCAGCGTTCGAAACCTCGATATCTAAACAAGTTTAAGTCACGAGTCATCTGTCAGCAGTCACGGGGTCCACATTGAAAGCGTCTAGTAAAATGGATGTCGAGGACCTGGAGATTTACCAAGAAGCTATGCGAATCGGGGAAGAAATCTGGGGACAAGTTTCCCGCTGGGACTTCTTCGCGAAAGACACCGTAGGCAAGCAACTGGTCAGATGCACCGACTCAATCGCAGCAAACATCTCTGAAGGCTACGGGCGATATCACTATGCCGAGAACAGGAAGTTCTGCTTTTACGCTCGCGGCTCACTCGAAGAAACAATCACCTTTATCAAGAAATCAGCATCACGGGATCTCATTCCCGCCGAGCTGGCCCAGGAACTCGAAACTAAACTGATCACTCTTCGGAAACGGCTCAATGCCTACATCCGCACTCTCGGTCCGGCTCCCCGTGACCAGTGACTCGTGACCCATCTACTCTCATGGCAGACGAACCTGAAACTCCGCCCCCATCTCACAGCGACATCGAGCCCATCAGCGTGGCCGATGAAATGTCGAATTCGTTCCTCGACTATTCGATGTCGGTCATCATCTCGCGGGCCCTGCCCGATGCCCGTGACGGCCTTAAGCCTTCACAGCGACGCATCCTGCTGGCGATGAATGATCTCGGTCTCGCTCCGGGCCGAAACTATCGTAAGTGCGCCAAGATCTGTGGTGATACCTCCGGTAACTACCACCCCCACGGTGAAGCCACCATTTACCCGACGCTGGTAAACATGGCTCAGCCGTGGACGATGCGGGACATCCTCGTCGATGGCCAGGGTAACTTCGGCTCCGTTGAAGGTGACCCGCCGGCTGCGATGCGATACACCGAGGCCCGCCTTACCCACCTTGGTCATGTGCTCATGGCCGACATGGAGAAGGAGACGGTCGACTTCGTCAACAACTACGACGAAACCCGCCAGGAGCCTGTCGTTTTTCCCGCCGCTTTCCCTAACCTGCTCATCAACGGCGGCACCGGTATCGCCGTGGGTATGGCGACCAACATCCCGCCACACAACCTCGGCGAGGTCGTCGACGGTATCTGCGCCACTGTTGACAACCCGCAGATCACCGTCCAGGAACTGCTCGAATACATCAAGGGCCCCGACTTCCCCACCGGTTGTACGATCCTTGGAAACCGCGGCGTCTACGACTACGCCACGACAGGACGCGGCAGCATCAAGGTTCGCGGCCGCGCCACTATCGAAGAGGATAAGAAGGGCCGTGAGCAGATCATCATCACGGAGATCCCCTACGCGGTAAACCGCGCCAAGCTCGTCGAGCGCATCGCCGAACTGGCCAACGCCAAGATCCTTCCCGAGATCAGTGCGGTTCGCGACGAGTCCGACGAAAACACCCGCGTCGTGGTCGACCTCAAGCGAGACTCACGTTCCCAAGTCGTTCTTAACAACCTTTACAAGCACACCGCACTGCAGTCGTCTTTCTCCGCCAACATGCTGGCGATCGACAATCGCCGCCCGCGCCTGCTCAACATCAAGGACGCGATCGTCTGCTACATCGAGCACCGCCGCGAGGTGATCCTGCGACGCACCCGCTACCTGCTTGGCAAAGCCGAGGAGCAGGCCGAGAAACTCGAAGCTTACCTGCTCGCCCTGGGCAATCTTGATGACTTCATCAAGATGATCCGGGATTCCAAGACCCGGGACGAAGCCCGCGACAAGATCAAGGCTTATGACTTCAAGCCGGAAGAAGCCGAAGCGCTCGGTATTCTCCTGCGCGACCAGCCCAGCCTTCAGCTGAAGCCGGGCCGCTACACCTTCACCGACAAGCAGGTCGATCACATCCTCGAGCTTCGCCTCTACCAACTCGTTGGTCTCGAGCGCGAGAAAGTGAAGAACGAGTACGACGAGTTGCTCGAACGCATCAAGGACCTGCTCGACATTCTCGCCCGCGAGGAGCGCGTGCTCCAGATCATCAAGGACGAGCTGCTCGAAGTGAAAGAAAAGTGGGCCACCCCGCGCAAGACTGACTTCGGCATCGACGACGGTGAGATCAATGTGGTCGACCTCATTGCGAATGAGTCCAACCTCATCACCATTTCCCACCGCGGCTACATCAAGCGCACGCTTGCCAGCGAATACCGCACCCAGGCTCGCGGCGGCAAAGGTCTCAAGGGCATGGAAACCCGAGAAGCGGCCGACAAAGACGACGAAGACGACTTTGTCGAGCACCTCTTCGCTGCGACCGCGCATGACTACCTGATGTTCTTCACCGACACCGGTCGTGTTTACGTCGAGCGCGTCTTCCAGATTCCGGAAGGCAGCCGAATTGCCAAAGGCCGTTCGATCAAGAACCTTCTTAACCTGCAGCCCGAAGAGAAGATCGCTTCCGTTCTCCGAATCGAAGCCGTCGGCAATGAAGACAAGGATGCGACCTTCGTTGAAGATCGCTTCGTCCTCTTCGCGACCCGCTCCGGCAAGGTCAAGAAAACCAAGCTCTCCGACTTCCGAAACTACCGCAAGGACGGCATCATCGCGATCAAGATCGAGGAAGGCAACTCTCTCATCGATGTGAAGCTCACTGAGGGTGACGACGAAATCTCGCTCGTCACCAGCCAGGGCTACGCCGTTCGCACCAGCGAAGAAAACATCCGTCCGATGGGTCGTCCGTCTGCAGGTGTTGCCGGCATTCGCCCCGGAGAAGGTGACTACCTCGTTGCTCTCGCTGTGGTGGACAACTCCGAGCAACTTCTCGTGGTCAGCGAAAAAGGTCTTGGAAAGCGGACACCTTTCGAAGACTACCCCACCAAGGGTCGCGGCGGTAAGGGTGTCATCACGATGAAAGTCACTGAGAAAACCGGTCGCGTCGTCAAGGCGCTCCGCGTGGCTGCCGAAGATGACATCATGCTGATGACCGATACCGGTCAGTCTGTCAGGATCAAAGCTGAAAGCGCTCGTCTCACCGGACGTAACGCTCAGGGTGTGATTCTGATGAAGACCAAGGATGGTGAAACGATCCAGGATATCGCTCGAGTCGTAAATGAGGACGACGAAGGAGAAGAAGCCGAGGGCGCTGACGCTGAAGGAACGACTCCTCCGGTTGAAGAGTAAGCGGTGTTCAGTAGTCGGTATTCGGTAATGGATCTCGATGGCTGAATATGTTGAACACTATCGCGACTTGCGGGTATACCAGGCCCAGAGACAATTGTCTCTGGCGGTGTTTGAACTTTCCAAATCATTTCCAAAGTCTGAATGCTATTCGTTGACGGACCAGATTCGTCGTTCTTCCAGATCTATTGGCGCTCAAATTGCTGAAGCTTGGGGAAAGCGCCTCTATCCCAAGCACTTCGTTAGCAAACTTTCGGACGCCGATAGTGAACAATTAGAAACCCAGCACTGGCTAAAAGAGACTGTTGATTGCCAGTATATTTCTCAGGAAGAATTTCAGGATCTCACAACTAAATGCGAATCCATCGGCCGCATGCTTGGTACGATGATAAAAAAGCTGACTCTTTCACAAGCGGTTCTTCCAGAGTCCGCGAATCTGACCTACCGTATCTAACTGATACCGACAACTGAATACAGAATACTGATTTCTGACCACCGAATACAGAATACCGCTGGCAACTATATGGACTCTCAAACCGAATCCTTCCTCTACGAATTGCTGAACACCCCGAGCCCGACCGGTTTTGAGGTCAAGGGCCAGCGGGTCTGGGCCAATCGATGCCGTGAGTTTGCGGACTCCGTCGACAGCGATGCCTACGGCAATGCCTGGGCCACCATCAACGGGGCCGAAGGTGCACCGACGGTGATGATCGAAGCCCACGCCGATGAAATTGGCTTCATGGTCAAATACATCAGCGACGACGGCTACCTGCGCGTCGATCGCATCGGCGGATCAGACTGGGCCACGGCACGCGGCCGCCGTTTGTCCCTGTATGGTGACAAAGGGGAAGTCCTCGGCATCATCGGCAACACGGCCATCCATATCCGGGATCGCAAAGACGGGGAAAAGGCGCCCGAGGTCCACGAACTCTATGTCGATATCGGGGCGAAAGATGCCGACGAAGTCGAAGAGATGGGCATCCGGGTGGGACACCCCGGAGTCTACGCGGACAGCGCGGTTCCTTTCGGCAAGAACGGCATCGTTGGCCGCGCTCTCGATAACCGCATTGGCGGCTTCATCATTTCCGAAGTGACCCGTCGCCTTTCCTCAGACAAACCAACGGCTACCTGCATTGCACTCAATGCCGTCCAGGAAGAGATCGGAGGCTACGGAGCGACGATGGCTTCATACGCGCTCAAGCCTGACATCTGCATTGTTCTCGACGTGACGCATGCAACAGACAGTCCGGACATTAAGCATGCCCAGCATGGCAAAGTCACCCTCGGCGGTGGACCGTCGGTAACTCACGGGACTGCCAATCACCCACTGATTGTCGATCGAATTATCGAGCTCGCGAAAACGAACGATATCCCGCTCCAACATGAAGCCTCGTCTCGCTTCACCGGAACAGATACGGACTCGATTTATCATCAGCGAGGAGGTATTCCCAGCGCCTTGATTTCGCTGCCACTGCGCTACATGCACTCGATCGTGGAGATGGCGGATTTTGACGATGTGAACTACGTCATCGACCTGATGACCGCGTTTGTCAGATCCGTTGCCGCCGACGAGTCCTTCAAGGTCGAGATCTGATTGATCCGCTCTACGCTGAACCGGCGTAACCTCAAAAGAAGATCGGTGTGCCATGAGTGAGTCAGCCAACGAAGATCATCAAGAAACCCCGCCTCCTCACGAAGAGGAGGAAAAGCCCGTTGAAAACAGCGAACTCTCCCCGGAAGAGCAGATGGCGGCTTTTGAGGAAGCTCTCAAAAACTCGGACTGGGGCCATCAGCCTTGCTGATGACCTTGTTCGATGAGTTCGATAAACCGACTCATTAGCTTCTCTTTGGAAGTGTGGGACGAGGCCTCTGCATACTTCGCGGAAACTCCACGCCCGCCTTCATCCGCCATCGCTACAATGTGATCGGCAATCATATCCACCTCCCCCTGCGCGGCTCGACGACAAAGAAACGCGTCAGGATATTGTTCAATCAGGTCCCCCACGTGGCTGGCCTCGGGCCCGATGAATAGAAACGGAGCTGAGATACTGAGAATGTTGTAGATCTTGCAGGGGTGAATCATCCCGACAAACGGATCTCCCATCACTACGACATGGAGATCCGCTGCTGAAAGGGAACCCGCCAGCTTCTCCATAGGCTGATAAGGCAGGCAACGCACATTTCGAAGCCCTTCGTCCTCGATACGTCGAGCGATCTTTTTGTGTTCACTGCCGCCACCGACGAAGAGGAAGACAAAACGTTCATCGTCTTTCAACTTCACGGCCGCATCGACGACTGAGTCGAGTGGGTGGCAGGGACTGTGATTCCCGGAATACATGATGACATACTTATCAGTGAGACCGTGCTTCTCTCTGAAAAGGTCTCTACCCTCGGGATCAAAGGAGACTTCATCATCGAGTGACCAGGGGGGAATCACTTCGATTCTATCCTCCGGGATTTCTTTTGCCCGGATGCGATCACGCATAAATCGATCGAGCGCGAAGATCTTTTCGGAGTTACCGAAGCTGAACCGCGACAAGGCCTCCAAAACTCTCGCCGGAAAGGACTTTGCTCGAAGCCAGCCCGCCGCAATCGCTTCGTCCGGATTCAAATCCATGACCCAGTAATAGAACTTCGCTCCACGAAGCTTTGCCGCTGCTGCCCCGAAAACCGAAATTAACGGAGGAGAGGTCAGGGCAACCACTGCGTCGAACCGCGGAATCGTCAGCAGTTTGAAACCGCACATCACCATGAAGCTGGCAAAGTCGATGGCCCGCCGCCACTTGGCCCCCTTTCCAAATCCGGTGGACGGTATTCGATAAATTTCAATACCATTCCAATTCTCTCGAGCCGGAAAACGTTTTTCTAAATTATCATAGGCTCGGCTCCCTGCGATGACGGTAACTTCGTGCCCCTTCTCCCGCAGCCCCTGAGCCAGATCAGAAAGATACAATGCCGTAGCAACGACATCGGGATGGAAGGTCTGATTGAGAAGAAGGATTTTCATCAAGCGGTTCTGAACAGGAACAGGCCAACGCTAGAGACCAGCCAGTAATTCAGCAACGACTTCTGGATAGGCTCGATGCTCTGCACTATTAATCCTCGCCTGGAGCGCTGCCGGAGTGTCCCCTTGCTCAACAGGAACAACCTCCTGCCGCAGAATCTTTCCGGTATCTACTCCGCTGTCTACCAGGTGGATCGTGCAACCGGACTCAGAATCGCCCGACTCTATTGCCCGCTCGACAGCTCTCAGGCCTGCATACTTTGGCAACAGGGAAGGATGCACATTGAGAATTCGGCCTTCGAAAGCACTCAGCAACGGTTCGCGAACGATGCGCATAAACCCAGCCAGGACGACAATATCAATCGAAGCCGCCTGGAGCCGGTCGAGTATCTCCTTGATTGCAGCATCCGTTAAATGCCCTCCTTTGGTGGTGCCGGGATCAATCACGATACCCGGCACTCCAAAAGCTTCAGCATGATCGAGGATGCCTGCTCCGGGAACATCAGTGAGAATCAAGGCCACCTCGCCACCGAGTCTTCCCTCTGCAGAAGCCCGCATCATCGCCTCTGCATTCGATCCTTTCCCGGAACCAAGGACGGCCACCTTCTTGACTGCATCTTCCCCCGCTGACATCTGCTTCAGTATCTCGCTGGTCGACTTACCGGGAACAAGTGAGAGGATTTGGATTTCGATTCCGAGGCGATCAAGCAACGCCTTTTCTTCATCGATGAGCGAGTCAGCGGTGTAATCCCCCCCCTTCGTGTAAATGTGAGGTTGAATTGCCTCGATCACACCGGTCGCACGCCGATCTTCGAAAACCACAACCCGGTCGACAAACTCGAGCGCACAAAGCATTTCGGCACGATCTTCGACACCGTTAACCGGCCGCCCCTCCCCTTTCAATTCGCGCACCGAATCGTCCCCGTTGATGGCTACAACAAGACAGTTGCCGAGGGCAGCTGCCTCACGCAGGTAGCGCACATGCCCAACATGCAGCACGTCGAAAGCCCCGTTCGTAAGAACGAGCTTTCGCCCCTCGCGGCCAAGATCTTCCCGCATGGCAGCGACTTCTTCGATGGATGAGACGTATCCTTGAGGCATTTCGAGAAGCTATCGCAAAATCTTCACTCCGTCGTAAAAATTATGACCCGGTTTCCCCCCTCTGCGCCGCACTTTCCGCTTTTCAGCACGCCTTTTTCCACGGACACTACCGCCATGCATGATCCGCGCATTGACCAATTGGCCCGTCAGTTAGTTCGCTACTCTACCGCAACCAAGCGCGGCGAGAATGTCCTCATTGAGCTGTTCGATGTGCCGGAGGCAGTTGGCATCGCATTAATCCGCGAGGTTCGAGCCGTTCGGGCGACTCCCTTCATCAACATTCACAATGCCAAGATCAGCCGGGAGATGGCCCGGGGCGCCACTGAAGATCAATATGCGTCCATCGCCAAAACCGCGATGCACCAGATGAAATCAATGGATTGCTACATTGCGATCCGGGGCAGCCACAACGTCAACGAACTCTCTGACGTTCCTGCCAAGAAGATGCAGCTACTATCCGGAAAAATGCGTCCGGTCCTCAACGAGCGTGTCAACAAGACCCGCTGGTGTGTTCTCCGTTGGCCCAATCCCTCCATGGCCCAGAGCGCCGGCATGTCGACCGAAGCATTTGAAGACTTCTACTTCGATGTCTGTCTGCTCGAATATTCCAAGCTTAAGCGTGGCATGAATGCCCTTGCCAAGCTCATGACGGAGACCAATGACGTCCACATCATGGGGCCTGGAACGGATTTGCGGTTCAGCATTGCCGGCCTTCCCGGCATCGCCTGCGGAGGCACTCACAACATTCCCGACGGAGAATGTTTCACCGCTCCGGTGAAGAACTCGGTGCAGGGTGTCATCAGCTACAACGCCCCCTCCATTTACCAGGGCATTGCTTTCGACAATGTGAAGCTTGAGTTCAACGACGGTAAGATCGTCAAGGCTACTGCCAACAATACCAAGGCCATCAACAAGATTTTTAACACCGACCCCGGCGCCCGCTACATCGGTGAGTTCGCGATCGGCTTCAATCCGAAGATCAAAGAGCCCATGCGCGACATTCTCTTCGACGAGAAAATTGCCGGGAGTTTTCACTTCACGCCCGGTCAAGCCTACGAAGTGGCAGACAACGGCAACCGCAGCTCAGTGCACTGGGATCTCGTTAACATCCAGCGCCCCGACTATGGCGGTGGCGAGATCTATTTCGACGGAAAGTTGATTCGGAAGAACGGTCAGTTCATTCCCAAGTCGCTGCATTCCCTGAACTACTAATACCGGCAGTCATGCTGAAGACGCTAACGGCTCTGGTGCTGGGGGGTGCCCTTGGGGCGGTTTCCCGCTGGGGCCTTCACGTCTTGATCGATTCCCGTTGGGGAGCTGGCCAGCTCTTTCCGTGGGGCATCTTCGTGGTGAATGTGGTGGGATGCTTCCTCTTCGGGTGGTTCTTTTCAATGTTCGAAGGCCGCCCCTGGTTCACCAACACCATGCAATTGGGGATCTTCACCGGATTTCTGGGCAGTTTTACGACCTTCTCCACCTTTGGCTGGAACACCCTGGAACTGTTGAGAAGCGGACACGCCGCGATGGCGATCGGAAATGTCGGAGCAAGCGTCGTCCTCGGACTCCTCGCCGTGTGGGCCGGCTATGCCCTGGGTCGCTAATCCAACTCCGGGAAAAACGTCCTGGGATTGATCATCAGGAAGGTCACCAGCGACACAGCAAAAAGAGGCATGTAATCGGACATTGGGGCTCCTTGAAATCCCAACACCAGTCCAAAGATCGCGGAAGATTCCGCTAAGGCCAGGGCAACGATAAAGGCCTGATCGGCGAATGACACCACCATCCCCTGCTTTGCAGAACGGGACCTGACAAAATGCTTTGCCCCGAGACTGGCAATCGCTGAAAGCAAGCCCGCCACATAGAGCGGGTTTTTCAATCCACCGGAATTCGCTTCACCGGAATCGACCACTTGGAGAATGACAAAGTAAGTCACCACCGCCGACATCAGGGCGAACCAGATCACCCACTTCACCATGGCAGGCAATTGAGCCATTTCCTCCTTTGCGTCTCCGGATTCTGTTGGGATTACTTCGCCCGGCGGAAGATGTAGAAGTTGTCGGAGGTAACAGCGACAAATTCCCAGCCACCATCTTTTTCCACTTCTTTGATGGTGCGTGGGAGCATGTTGGATTTCGCGATCTTATCGACCATTTCCTTGGGAAAATTAATCTCACCGTTCTCGGAGATCTCGAGTCCCTCCTCTTCCGCGATTGCCCGAAATCCAATGGAATCCATCTGCTGAGGACTGAGCGCCCGGTAATCAAAATCCGCAGCACCGCCAGGCATAGCCCCTCCGCCTCCTGAACCGAACAATCCAAAGTTGGTAAGCAAGTTCAAGAGACCGATAAGGATGATAAAACCGAGCAGAGAGAAGACCGTATTCTTCATAAAAAATGGTTCAAAAGTATGGAGGGATAAAGGCCAAAACCTCAACAGAAAACGACCATCGTGTAAAGTGCCATCCCTGGGGCTTTCTACTGGAACAGGGAATCGATTGCAGAGGCCACCTCATCGGTTTTGGCCAGATCTGAGAGCAAAATATCCGGCTTTCCGGATTCCAGTTGCTCATAGCTGGCATCTCCGGTTGCCACCGCAATCACATGGGCCCCGAAAGCGCGGGCACAGGCAATGTCTTTGAGAGTGTCTCCGATAATCACTGTACGCTGCGGTTCGAAGCGTTGGCCGCTCATGCCTTCAGCCCGATCAATCGCAATCGGACCCAGTTCATTTCTCAGGGAATGATCATTCCCGTAGGCTCCGAAACAAAAGTGATGATCGATTTCGAAATACCTCAGTTTAAGTCGGGCTCCGGCTTCGATATTCCCGGTCAACAGTCCCATCAGACAATCATCGCGCTGTTCCAACTCACCAAGCAGTTCAGGAACACCGGGCAAAACCCTTCCCTTTCCTCGATTTCGGAAATCACCCATGCGCCCGTCGAGAGCGATGATGTACTCGTCGAAAAAGAGCTCACGGTGACCGTCATGATCATCGATTTCAAAATGCTCAAAAAGAAATGCGACGACGCTGCCGTCAGTCGCGCCCCCAAGATCGAGAGGTGGAAAATCCTTCCCGCGACAATGCGGAAAAGCATTGAAAAAACCGTCCTCTAACGATCCCAGACCGGCCCCCTCTGTATCCACCAGAGTGCCGTCGATATCGAAAAGGAGCAGCTTGTCAGCCTGGCTCACCGGAATTCGAGAGTTCAGGAAATCGCCCGGCCGGAGCCGGGCGATACCAGGATCAGGAATCTTTCTCTTCCTCCTCCGCTTCGGAGGCTTCATCGATCACCTCATCGTCAGCGTGCTCATCGTCAGCATCATCTTCTTCGTGAGCTGCGTGTGCGGCTTCCACTTCCTCGAGATCGACTTCTTCGTCGTCGGGACGGAATTTACGCACCTGCTTCTCCTTGGGAAGGGGCGAGAGCATCATGAGGATGTTCCGGTTATTGAGCTTTGGCTCAAGGTCCACGTGAGCCATGCTCTCCAGGTCCTCTTTGACACGATCCATCAGTTTGAAACCGAGATCTTTGTGAGCCATCTGGCGGCCACGGAACTGAAGCTGAACCCGCACTTTGAACCCGTGCGCGAGGAAGTCTTCAGCATGGGTCATTTTAATGGAGTAATCGTGGTCCCCGATATTCACCCGGAACTTCACCTCCTTTTCGCGCTTCTTCGGCTTATCCGTCTTCTTCTGCTTGGACTGCTCGTACTTATACTTTCCGTAGTCAACAATGCGACAAACCGGGGGCTTCGCGTGAGGAGCAATTTCCACGAGATCGAGACCGAGTTCTTTTGCCTTTTTTAAGGCTTTGTGAGTTGGCAGCACGACGTTGTGCTCACCGTAGATGACTCGGATTTCGGGAGCTCGAATCCGGTCGTTCACCCGCGTCCTCGGCTGACGCGGCCTTCGTTTCATGGGTCTCTTAGCGATAGCGAATTACCTCCAATAGGTGGGTGTTAGTTTGTCGACAAATAGTCCTCCCTGTGGAAGGACCGACTCTCCGTAAGGGAGAATCAAAAAGGGCAGGTTCAAGGATGATACCCCGGGAAAGGGTAAATGTTTCATCTCCGGCGGAGAAATCAAGATCGCCAAGCGCAGAACAGTACTGGTCACGCCACCCGATCATAGACTACGGGAGCGAATCTCGGCGACGACCTGGTTCTTAAATTCGTCAACGCCGACAGCTCCGACATCACCACGATCACGGTGACGAACGGACACTTGATTCGATTCCTGTTCTTTCGCTCCGATGATTAACATATAAGGAATCCGTTCGAGCTGAGCAAGTCGAATTTTGGCCCCGACTTTCTCGTTCGTGGCATCCACTTTGACGCGGACGCCCTCGGCACGAAGTGCCTCGTAGACCTCGTTGGCCGAGTCGACAAACTTCTCCGAAATTGGAAGGATACGAACCTGCTCAGGAGAGAGCCAGGTTGGGAATTTCCCTGCGAAATGCTCAATCAAAACTCCCACGAAACGCTCCATGGAACCAAACGGCGCCCGGTGAATCATCACAGGGCGGTGGGTGGCATTGTCAGCCCCGACATATTCAAGGCCAAATCGCTCCGGCAGGTTGTAGTCCACCTGGACAGTACCGAGCTGCCATTCGCGGCCGATCACATCCTTAACCACAAAGTCGATCTTCGGTCCGTAGAAAGCTGCTTCCCCGGGTTCTTCGGCAAAATCAGTGCCGAGAGACGAAGCCGCTTCGCGAAGGGCCTGCTCTGCTTTGTCCCACTTTTCGGGCTCACCCACATACTTGGTGGAATCAGGGTCACGCAGTCCGACGCGCACGCGATAGTCCTCCATTCCCAGTGTCCCGAGAACGATCTTCACGAGTTCAAGGCAACCCATGATCTCGTCTTTCACCTGATCCTCGGTGCAGAAAATGTGGGCATCGTCCTGGGTAAAGCCACGCACGCGGGTCATGCCGCCCAATTCGCCGGACTGCTCCCAGCGATAAACCGTGCCAAACTCCGCCAGTCGCACCGGCAGATCCCGGTAGCTGTGGTGGTTGCTCTGGAAAATCTTGATGTGATGCGGGCAGTTCATCGGCTTCAGCATGAAACCGGCCGTCTCGCCCGACTCGAGCTTGTTCATCAGCTCACCACAGGAGCAACCTTCATCAGCCAGGGCCTTGAACGCCTCTCGCTCGGCAAGAGGAGGGAACTGCGAGTCCGCATAATACGGAAAGTGGCCCGAAGTCCGGTAAAGATCGAGTTTACCAATGTGAGGCGTGAAAACCTGGCTGTATCCCTGTCGATCCAGGTGTTCGCTGATAAAGTCCTGCAATTCCTGTCGAACCACCGACCCCTTGGGTTTCCAGAGAACCAGCCCCTGCCCCACAGCTTCATCGATGTGGAACAGATCGAGGTCCTTTCCGATCTTGCGGTGGTCGCGCAGCTTGGCTTCCTCGAGACGCTCGAGGTGTTCGTTGAGCTCGGTCTTGTTCTTGAACGCCGTGCCATAGACGCGCTGCAACTGAGGATTGTTGGCATCACCCTTATAAAAGGCGCTGGCAACGCTCATCACCTTGAAGGCTTTGCAGTTGCCGGTGCGCGGAACATGAGGACCGGCGCAGAGATCCCAGAAATCGCCGTTCTTGTAGATCGAGATTTCTTCGTCTTCAGGAATCTCTTCGAGAAGATCAATCTTGAAAACGCTCTCCACATCCCGGTCGGCGAGAGCCGCGAGACGCCCGCTCTTTGCCATGGTGAGAGCTTCATCGCGCGAAACCACCATCTTTTCGAACGGCTGGTTTTCCTTCACCACCTTCTTCATTTCCGCCTCGATTTTCTCGAAGTCATCCGGGGTGATGCGGTGGCCCATGTCGACGTCGTAGTAGAAACCCTGCTCCGTCGGGGGACCATAAGCAAACTGGGCGTCGGGCCACAATTTGGAGATAGCTGTCGCCAAGACGTGCGCTGTCGAATGCCGGAGACGTTCCAGGTCCGACATCTGATTGCGCTCTTCGAGCGTCTTCCTCTGTTTTTCGTCCGTATCAGCCATTTCGCTAAATTAAATTTGAGGGGTGATCAAACTACCCATTTTACAGCAATTACAAACAGGAATGCTCATAGAAATGCGCTCTTTTGTGCCGCTCAATTCTCCCCTTTTCCTATGCAATTCGCCCTTGAAACTCATCACTTTCCGTCGAAAGTAGCCTCCGATCTTCCGAGAAGACACGGGATGTAGCACAGCTTGGTAGTGCGCCTGGTTTGGGACCAGGAGGTCGCTGGTTCGAATCCAGTCATCCCGATTCCTTCATTCGCATCGCGAATGGACAAGGAGAAACTCACTGGATGAGAAGCGGATGGCCGCCCCCACTGTTTGAGCCGTAGCGAGCACGCGAGCGGAGACAGACGGAGCGAAGCGAAGTCAATCCAGTCATCCCGATTCCTTCATTCGCATCGCGAATGAACAAGGAGAAACTCACTGGATGAGATGCGGATGGCCGCCCCCACTGTTTGAGCCGTAGCGAGCACGCGAGCGGAGACAGACGGAGCGAAGCGAAGTCAATCCAGTCATCCCGATTCCTTCATTCGCATCGCGAATGAACAAGGAGAAACTCACTGGATGAGAAGCGGATGGCCGCCCCCACTGTTTGAGCCGTAGCGAGCCCACGAGCGGAGTCATTCCGTCTAAACTTCGACAAGACGGGCGCAAACACCTATTGAGATCGCGGCTCTCACCAAGTTTGCGCTTTCCGCGCTCGATCTGCATTTATTTCAATTTCCATCTGGCAAGCGCACTTGATCCCTGTACTAATTTTCACCGGCAATATGAAAATTTCGTTCTCCCTCCTTTTCTCCTCGGCCCTGTGCATCTTCGGGTTCGCTACCTCCGCCGGCATCTCTGAAGACTCAAAATCCGACGAGAACTGGGTGCCACTCTTCAACGGCAAGGATCTCACGGGTTGGACTCCGAAAATTCGCTACGAGAAATACGGCGAAGACTCTCGCAACACATTCCGGGTCAAAGACGGTCTGCTCCAGGTGGGCTACGAGAACTACGAAGAGTTCAACGAAACCTTCGGACACCTTTTCTACAAGACGCCCTATTCCAACTATCGCATTCGCGTTGAGTATCGCTTCACCGGCGAACAGCTGAAAGGCGGCCCCGGTTGGGCTTACCGAAACAGTGGGATCATGGTTCACGGGCAGGATCCCGAGACGATGGTGCTGGATCAGGACTTTCCTGTTTCGATCGAAGTCCAACTCCTCGGAGGTGACGGCACCGGTGAGAGAACAACCGGCAACCTCTGCACGCCCGGCACCCACGTGTTTATTGACGGAGAATTGTTCAAGCCGCACTGCACCAAATCCAACTCCAAGACCTACCACGGTGAACAATGGGTCACTGCTGAAGTTGAAGTGCGAGGACACGAAGTCATTCGACATATCATCAACGGCGAAACGGTCCTCGAATATCAGAAGCCAATTCTGGACGGAGTCCATGCTGAAGCGAGCAAGCTGATTGAAAAAGCAGAGGGCAAAATCGAATTGTCCGGTGGAACGATCTCTCTCCAGTCAGAGAGCCATCCGGTGGAATTCCGGAAAGTGGAGATTCTCAATCTCGACGAATAAGCCGCCAAATGCTCGGGAACCCATGGGTTCCCGCATGGACGAATCTCGTTCTCCCCGCGATTCGTTTTTTCAACGGGAAAGCCAGGCCCTGTCTCCTGAAGCCTTTCGCCGAATCCAACGATAGCGCTTGACCGTAGCTAGGAGACGGGGGCACGCTTTTGGTGGGATAATGGGCTCAAGCAGCGCAACCCGGCTTTTGATGAATGCGAGAACCAACAACGCCTCCCTGTGTTGCCGACTCCTTTGCGGGTTGTTGGTTCTGGTCTTGCTGTTCGCTTCGCTACCTTCTCCGCTAGTTGCCTGCCAACTCTGCACCCCATTCCCAATGACGTCAGCCGCAGACCACCTTCTTTCTGCGGAGAGCGTTGTCCTTGCCAGGGAAGACCCGGACCGGCCGTTTCATTTCTCACCGACTGAAGTCCTCAAAGGCGACCCGGGCGATGAGCCCATTGAACTGTTCCTCGACAGCGGCACTCGCCGCACGCTTTCCAAGGATACGGAGAAAACGGTAGTCCTTGCGATGACCACTGCGGAAGACGGAGTGGTTCACTGGCAGCGCATTGGACTCGCGGATGAAGCCTTCGAACCGATCGTTCGACACACCCTCGCATCTGAAGAAGTGTGGATGGCTTCCCCCGAACTTCGAGTCGACTATTTCGACGAGTGGCTGGGAAATCCCGATCCCCAGTTGAGAAACCTGGCCCATCTCGAAATCGCGAGAGCTCCCTATTCCCGGATTCTTGAATGCCGCGACGTCCTTTCACGGGAGGAAATCCACGAGTTCCTCGGCAATGTGCGCTACATCGACTGGCACCATCTTTACATCCTCCTGCTCGCCGCGAAGGGAAACCCGGAAGACCACCAAAAGATCCGTCAGGCATTCTATTCCAACGCCCGCCTCGGGATGGCGAAAACCCAGGAGGCCTGGGCAGCTGCCTATATCGAGATCGCAGGCGACGAAGCGATTGCAGCCATCGAAGAACACTACTTCCGGCATTCGAATCGATCTCCGGAGGAACTCACCAACGTGCTGCAGGCTCTGTCTGTTCACGGCACCAGCGGCCACGTATATCTTCGCGATCGCATCCTTACCAGCTACGCGCTGCTCCTGAATCAGTACCCCGAAAGAGCGGTTGATTTGATCAAGGATCTCCAGGCCTGGAAGCGTTCTGAACTCACCGCGGAAATCGCTGCAATCGCTTCGGAACCACCGAGCGAGATCGACACAAACGGCTTGCGCCAGCTACGCGACTACACCCTTCTGCAAATGCGCAGTGGCCTGCGACCGGCGAGAGCACCGATGCGCCCCTAACATGGGGCTTCTGTTGCCTCTTTTGGCGTAAGCGAGCTACAGCCCTTGATTCGCTGGCTGCAAATCGGGAACCATCTTCGAAAGCGCGTCCTCTGATGTGGCCCGGATCAGGCGGACCGCTTTACTACCGGGCTCATACGGCAGGAATCTCTGACGTGGATCTTCCGGGATCGCCTCGCGAAACTTCAGTGCCGCTTCCTCGTCCTGCCAACGGGTCTCCAGGACCAGAGCCGAGTTGCCGTCAGGAAAAAGCCAGACCCCCCACCGATCTCCGGCCCACTTTCCGGCCAGTCCTTTGGCGGCCTCGACAGGGTACCACTGCACCAGCCAGGGTACCAGCCCTCCAATTCCGAGCACATCGGTCAACGTTGGCGGAGTATCGATCAGATCATCGGCGAAACCCTCAGGCACCGGATTAGGCTGCCAGAGCGCCTGATCCTCATACCATCGTGGACGAAACAACTCGATAGTTGCAGACGGCGGACGGGCCAGGGCCGCTTCGACTCCGGCGAAAGGACCGGTCGCTCCAACGAGGTAATCCACAAAGAACGGCCCAACGTCACCCGGAAGCGCCTGCCAAAGCTCAAATCCAACAGAAACAAACTCCCTGGCTTCTGACCGTTGGAACAGCGCGGTTGGCAGCGGAGCCGCCGGCGAAATCCCCTGTGACCTCGAGTAACGGTAGACCGCCATCCCGCGAATTCCCGCGCGAAGCGCCTCCTCAGCGCGTCGAGCATCGTCACCAGCCGCGTCTGACTCACCGCCATCGATTCCTTCGGCAGTGCCGGGGAAATGCTGACAGACAATAGCGTCAGTAATGGCACCAACCAGATCAAGCCGCACATAGGGGTGATTCTGTTCGACAGACTTCAGCAAATAGATCCGCTCTCCCGACTTGCCACTGATCGCGGAGCGCATCGCGAGTCTCGTTCCCGCGAGAGCTTCCATCCAATCGCAGTCTTCGGGAATCATCCCCAGCATCGAAAACGCTCTGACGCGGGCGGGGAGACTTTCCTCCGGAAAGGCTTCCCCCAACTCAGTCCTGACAAGATCACTAAACTCCTTTGAAGAAACCGTTTCAATCTCGAGAGGCGTGATCGGTTTTTGATCAATAATCTCCGCCACCTCGCGAACCAAGTCCGGTATTTCGATGGGAGAGAGCAAGGCACCGGGTTTATGGGCCGGGCGCCCCTCATTGACGGTCTGATGCGCAACCGTCCGTGTCGGAGCGTCGCCGGCATGAGGAGTCACCACCGCGTTTTCTATGGAATAGATAAATCCCTGCTGCGTTCCTTCGTGATCATTTCCCGGCAGCGACAATCGCAGAATCCCGGTGATGTAGGAAGGCTCTTCAATGAAGGGAAACGGGCGACGCATCGATTCGCCGGCACCTCCCTGCGTGACATACACCACCTGGGTCAGGCTTGGCGGGCTGCAGAACGTGCATCCGACATAGCTGGGGACGATCATGCATCGCCTCATATCATCGAGGCTGTCGAACGGGGCCATGAATCCGACGAGACTGACGCGTTGCCCTTCGAGTTTCCGGAGTGATTCGGGAAAATCGAGTTCCATATCGATGAGATCCAGCGAACGCGCCTGATCCATCATGGGAAAATCGATTTCGGGTAGATCTTCAGCTCGAGCCTTTCCGGGGACTCCATTCTCGCCGCCCATGGCTTTCTCATGAAGCGCTTCCAGGTCAGCTTTCAAGAGGGGCCCGTCCCTGGTGACAAGAAACTGATCGCCCCAAAACCAAAGGACAATTGCCGAAGCAAGAATAACAATGACGATCAGAATCTTGGCCTTGGACATCATGGATCAATACACACCGGTTCTCAGTCCGTTCGGTGGAGGTCATCAATCGGAGTTCGACGATAGCATGATATCGCGGGAATCAGGGAAGCGATACAGCCGCAAAGCGCCATGGCACCAATGGCAGTCAACTCCGCCCGGGGAACACTCCAGGGATTAAGGATAAGTCCTGTCGAATTCCGGATCGTTTCGGCAGCCAGGGCAAGTCCTCCGTGCCCGAGCGCCAACCCGAGAATGATTCCGCTCCCCGTGAGGAGCACCCCTTCGATGAAGACTAACGTTCCAACCTCTCCGCGGACCGCGCCGAGACTGCGAAGAATCGCAATATCCCTTCGCCGGCGTTCCGCCGCCTGGTGAAGCGTGGTCAAAACCGTCAGGCAAGCCACCACCACCACAGCGGCTGCGACGATCAGGAGAGCCTTCTGGACCGGCCCGATAATGCCACGCTGAAACCGCAGGATTTCATTGATTGGAATTGCGGCAATCCCCTCACTTCGCTCGCCGATCTCGTCAGCAATCCAGAGCCGCAACCCCGGCATCTTGAGTCGCATCAGAATGGCCGTGACTTCACGATCCTTCCCTTTGGTCAGCATGGCGGTTCCCTGGATTGCCGAATGAATCCTGTCTTCGGTTTCGTGGATTTCCCATACCGATTCGAGAGTGCCAAAGATTGCGCGGTCCTGGGCAGTCCCCGTGGGAGCGAGCACCCCGCTGACCCGGTAGGGAAAGTCACGATGCACTTCGCCACCGGGAACATCGACCAGCCCGTGCGTTCCAAAGAACGTGTCACCCACGTCGAGCCCTGTCGCGTTGGCCACATGACTACCGAGAACAACTTCAAAACGGTCTTCAAACCACTCTCCCCTTTCGAGGGAGAAAAAGGGATCGCCGTTTCTATCCGGCAGCTCAAAGAAATGCGATTCCGTTCCGATAATCCGGTAGCCCGCGTAGTTATCCCCCAAACCGATGGGCGCTGCCCAAAGCACGCGGGGATCGAGGCGAAGTCGCTCATAGTCGAAGTACGGCACATTTCCTGTAGGGGCATCGATATGATAGACACTGGAGAGCACCAGTTGAAGTCGACTCCCCTTTCCTCCGGCAACCAGATCGTAGAGACCAGCCTCCCGCGAAAGCGCACGCTCGGATTCAGATCGTAACGCCAAGACAGCGCAAACCAGTGCCACACCGAGGGCTATGCCGGCTACCGTCAGCAGCGTCACCAGCCAGCGAAACCTGAGGTATCGCCATGCCATGGATAGAAAGCTCATGACGTTTGAACCTCCTTTGAAGGGCTGGAGTCCAACGAACGGACAAGACCGGCACAGTCAAAATTGCGGGGCAACTCGGATGCCAGGCCAGGATCATGAGTCACCATGAGCAACGTGCGCCCGGCTTCGGCGGCGACTTCCCGAAGGAGGGCAAACACCTCTCTTCCGGTCTCAGGATCGAGAGACCCTGTCGGTTCGTCAGCCAGAAGAATCGAGGCGTCCCCGGCGATCGCCCGCGCGATCGCTACGCGTTGCCGCTCTCCGACCGACATCTGATCCGGCCTGGCGTGAATTCGATCACCCAGATCGACCCGTCGAAGAACCTCAACCGCCCGCTCCCTGACATTGCCCTTTTTTCGCGAACCAAAACGCAAACCGATGGCAACATTCTCGAGCGCGGTGAATGGACTGAGCAGGTGAAACGTTTGAAACACCATCCCACAGTGCGCTCCCCGGTGCCGGTCAAGTTGGGCCGGACTTAAGCTGGCGAGGTCAGTCCCGGCCACAACCACCTGGCCCTCGTCAGCGCGGCGGAGTCCCGCAATGAGATTCAGCAGGGTGCTTTTCCCGCATCCGCTTGGACCCGTCAGCGCGACACACTCCCCTTCTTCAACTTCGAAAAACGGGAGATCAAACTGAACAGTTGCCGCCTGGTTCACACTTCCAAAGCGCAACGATACATCGTGCAGTTTGATCATATCCGACAATCTTACCTCATCTCACTAGCGAGCCTATCACTAATTCGATCAAACCACGGAAACGGGAATGAGCGATTTACTCACCCTCTTTGCGATGAACGTGAGGGCGAAGAATAAGCGAACCCGTAGTGGCCTCTTCGAATCGAAGCTCGGCCTTGGCCGCAAACTCCGCACCCATCAACCAGGAAGCATCCGCCCCCGTTTCGCCGGGGAAAATAAAGTAGGCAGTCGCTCCATCGATGATTGTCGACGCTCCGGACTCATCCTCATTCCTCTCATTGTCCCTGACGGCGAGTGTGACTTGTTTCTCAATCGCCGGAAAATCCATTGCCAGCGAAGTCTCGACAGGAAGCAGCCAGGGCTCTCCACCGTGCCCACCCTGGGTGAGCCAGACTTCGATATCCCCCGCATCGTCGTGAAGCTTGATCTCCGCAGTACCGACCTGTTTCCCCCCCCCATCGAAAATCGGATGCAGAAAGCCGTCATTCGGCCCCTCATTACCATGAAGGTGAGGCATTCCCGCAGCTCCGATGAGCTTCTCGATGACCGGGTGCATCCCCAGAATAATCGTGCTCATCGTTTCATCATCAGTCCCCTCTGCGGTGAGTCCTTCAACCAGGCTGACAAGATCAGCAAAAATGGTTTCCACCTCCTGCGGATCCTTCACATTGGCAGGAACCGTCTCCGGAGTCAGGGCTTCGCCAGCTTCCCGGAGTTCTGAAAGCATCCCGCGAACAGCTTCAAGATCGCCAACCCGAACGAAACCTTCGGCACGGTAGGAGCTTTCATCAAGACGAACCAGCTCCGGCCACGACACGACCGCATCACCATTCCCGGCACGATCGCAAGACGTCAAAACCAGGCTCAAAGAAAACGTAATGAGAGAGAAAGCGATCAGCCAGCGGGGATTCTTCATAGGGCGATCGTACTTAACACCCCTGTTAACCGCAAGTATTTTGCAGTAATAGCTCTGGCACATTCCCAAACATGATGCCCGGAACATCACTCCACGAAGTGCTTCCAGTCCATCCGTAACGGAGAGACTCAGCCAAATCTATTCCGGATCACCATTGGCATAGGTCTGCGGCACGCCTGAGACCTCGATTAACTCTTCGACCACTGGATAAAGCCCTGAGGCAAGAGCAAAGAGCCGCTCATCAGACATATCGCTCCGGGCCAATCCATTCACCAGACGGGACAAATCTCCGAGCAGCTTATGGACGTGATCCTCGTTGGTGGCGTTCTCCGGCATCGATCTCGGTGATACCGCCCACCCCGCTTCGAGGATCGCCGTGCGTTGATGGAGCAACCCCTCCCGATCTTTGTTTTCTGCAAGAACCCCCGCCATGAAAGCGACTTTCTCGAGGGCATTCAATTCCGGCCAAGTGATTCCTCCTACGCCGCCATCTCCAGAGACTGCCGGAGCACTATCGCCCACTAATCCTGAACGACTGCCCTTCTCCAATCCTTCTTCCGTCCGCTCGCTCCTATCTTCACAAGAGGAGATCAACAACGCGACCAGATATACCGAAAAAAGACGAATGAGATACCTATGGCGGACGCTCATCAGATTACCGTCTCACCGCAGATTGCTATTGCAAGAAACTTGCGATAATAATCTGCATGGGTGTCCGGAGCGTGTTTTTGCTCCACCCTTTGGCGCTCGCCACTGGCGCGAAGTGGTTTTTATCCCTACTCAGAGTATGGGACTGAAGAGTGGTGAAGGAAAATCTTCAGGTCACCCTCGTCATTGAGGAGGTAGCCAAAGGAATACTCGACTTTGACCTCATCACCGTCCGTTGTGGTGAAGAAGTAATTTCCCATCGCGATGGCTGTCCTGCCCTGAATACTGGTGCCGTGATTCTCAAATCTCACTTTCGTCCATGGCTGAAGGGCAAAACCCTTGTCTTCAGCGATCTCTCCCCCCACAAAGTAGGACAGGGCCTTGCTCTTCGTATCCCGAAACTGTTCTTCCGCTGCCTTGGTCGGCTTGAAGAGCACCTTGCCCAGGTCGTAGGCATAGAGGGTGTCCAAATGCTCGCTGGCGGCTTCTTCGGCGGCCTCAGCATCACCCTTCAGCGCCCCAATTTTGACAATGCCTTCGCCCCAGATTTTTTGAGCTGCGGCGACTTGTTCTTCGGTAATTTCTCCTGCCATGGGCGTCAGTTTAGGTAGACGGAAAGAAATCGCAACTGATCCTTGCTGGCGGCGTAAACCAAAGTCGATTTTTCATTCAACCAGCCTATATTCAGCCCGCCCTGTCTCGAGCAGGTCCGCCCCGCCCCATGAACGGTGAAGAACGCCCCGAAACCACTCGTCCTCTCTTCGATTTCATTCCACCGCCTCCCGAAAGCCAACGGGAAATCGCCAACCGGAAGGAAGAAGCCAAGCGCGTCGTAAAACGGCTCGCCGCGATCATTGAAGATCACCGCCAGTCGGCTATCCCCCTCGACATCGAACTGGGCTCCCCGGAAATTGCTGCCGTGATCAGCGCTCTCCGCGACCACGCACGAGGCGGAACCGGAACCCCCGTTCCCGGCGCTCGCGATGAAGTCCACGGCTACGTTCTCAACCGCCTCTTCGACGAGCTGGTCGAAGAACCCAGCAATATTCTTTTCACCACAAAAACAGGACCGGATACGATTCGCTACGATGCCATGAACTGCGAGTTCTGGCTGGAATGCCTCGACTACCTGGAGGCGACCTTCTGCCCTCCGGAAGATTCTTAGCGTCGAAGTGAGATATGGATACTCCCCGCCTCATGGCAATCTGCCTCACGGCCTGCCTGTCACTCTTATTCACCGCCTGTGAGCAAGCGGTCGACGAACCGTTGTCACTCACCTACGAGGTGGTCGCAACGTATCCCCATGACATCACCGCCTCGACCCAGGGGCTGCTCCTGCATGAAGGCGTCTATTACGAGTCGACCGGAGGTTACAATGAGTCGACTCTCCGCCGGGTTGATCCTGAGTCAGGACGGGTCCTGAAATTACGACACCTCCCGATCAAGGCATTTGGCGAAGGGCTTGCCCTGCTCGATGATCGGCTGTTCCAGTTGGAGTGGACGAGTGGCACAGGATTCATCTATGACCGCGAGTCATTCGATCGCGTCGGCGAGATTCATTACGACGGAGAAGGTTGGGGCCTCGCCTGGGACGGCAACCATTTCATCCTCAGCGACGGTACCGACACTCTCCGTTTCATGGATCCGGAATCGTTTGCTGAAGTCCGGACAATCCAAGTCCGCGATCACCTCGGTCCGGTCGATCAGCTCAATGAGCTCGAATTCATCGAAGGCAAAGTCTACGCGAACCGCTGGCACCACGACGACATCGTCGTGATCGACCCAACCTCCGGAAACATTGAAGCCACGCTGAACCTCGCCGCCCTGGAGCGCCCCCGCCCCCGGGACCCCGAATCCGTCCTCAATGGAATCGCCTACGATCCCGAGTCCGACCTCCTTCATGTCACCGGAAAAAACTGGCCGCGGGTTTACGTTTTGCGAGTGAACGAGTGAGCCACGCTAAAATCGAAAGGTTCCTTGTCGTGCCCGGGATACGGCATGGCATGAGTTATGCATGAGCAATATCAAACTCGAATTCGTCCAGCCCACCACTTGAACTCTCGGAGAGAGGAATGCATACCCGGAAATTTAAAATGAAGAATTTCAGACTCTTTCTCTTTTCTACTGTGTGCCTGGCGAGCAGCGCCTGTTCCACTCAGGTGAATGAAGAAACAAAAGGCTTTTTCACCCTTTTGACCGAACCGCGCAGCGATGTCTCAACAGAAGAAGGCCGCAGAGAGAGGGAAAAACGGATGAAACGCCGCCAGCGAGAACAGAGGCAGACTATCCATCAGATCAGTCGTGCAGCGAGAATCCACTGAGCGGCTTTTCAGACCACTTAGTCAGCGACGCGCCAGTTTCCAGAGAAGCGCCTGGGCCACCCGCCAGCACTTCCAGTTTGGAGGGACTCCCTGTCCTATCCCACCTGAAACCCAGTGTGAGACAAATTCGAAAACGTAATACTATTTCAGGTGAGAAAAATTTCTCATCTGCAAGGCCTACTTAATCACAACGAATTACAACCCCCCCAAAAGTCAGGCCGATCCATTGCTTGGAAATTTTCGTAACACTTTTGTCAGCTAGGATTGCGGTTTTCGTCCTATCTACTAGCGGACTACCAAGTAGTTCATTTCACCGGAGAGGAACTCCTCTCCTATCAAACAACCCCCAAAGTCTAACAAAATCCATGAAAGCAAAATCCCCCACTCTAGTCGCCGTTGCGCTGTTCGCTGCATTCGGATTCTCCACAGCATTTGCTGACATTAAGAAAGTCACCAAAGGTCGATCCGGTACAGTCGTAGTCAGAGCTGTTCCAAAACCTGAACCGCAGGTGAAAGCTAACTCCGGTCAACGCGTCAAGACAGTCGCACTGATGCCCGACGAAAAGAAAAAACGTCGCACTCCGGCAGGCGGTCGAGGCCGCTAAGACCTCGCAAAACCAATCCAAATAGAGGCCGTTTGGCACGAGGGCTGCTCAATAAGCTCTCGTGCGCGGCCTCTTTTTTATACTACTGGCAATCGTCTCGGCACTACCAGTTCGTGCCGAAACTATCTCCTTTGATCTCCACGAAGGCCTCATCTTCATTGAGGCGCGCCTCCAGGGTAGACCTGAGAAGCTCAACTTCATCCTCGATTCCGGTTCCGAAACTAGCATCCTTTCTCACAAGGCAGCAAAGCGGTTAGGGGTTCGCCTCATAGGATCCGAACCCGTCCAGAGCGTCAGCGGGCTCTTGAGCGCCTATCGATCCGAAGAGCTTTCAATTAACTTAGGCCGTATAACGACTCCTCCAAGGGAACTGCTAGTCATTGGACTGTCCCGCGAATCGGAGATCCTCGGAAGGGAAGTGGATGGATTGCTGGGAGCTGATTTTCTGAGCAATCGCATCTTGGAGATCGACTATCGCAGGCACACCCTCGATCTCGAAGCCGATGCGATTCCTGCCTACGGAGCTACTGTTCTCGAATTGAAACGAAATTATGGTGCACTTTGCATTCCCGTAACGGCGAACGGAATCGAACTGGAAATGGTCAGGGTTGATACGGGGTGTGCGAAGGGCCTCTGCTGGACTCCCCCTCAAGGTTCAAACGAACGTCGCCCATTGCTGCCGTCCAGTAACTCCCGCCGAAAAGCTGCGGTAAAGATTGGCAAACACGAATTCGATAAAGTGGATTCCCTCGTCTTCTGGGAACGGATCTTTCCGGGAGAAGACGGCCTTCTTGGAAATGACGTCCTTAGACGTTTCGAAGTGGTTCGCATTGATTCACGAGGTGGTCGAATTGCCCTGGGCGCGCACTAAGGTGCACAAGTTATCCGGCAACCAATCCCCTATCGATTCCCTCTCTTTCCTCAGTGAGTTCGACAAGGCCATAGACAGGAAGATTGTCCGTCTGCCTTAAGCTCACTTCACCGGCAACAATCCAGACCCCGTTTCTCACCCCTGGAAGGCACCAGCTCGCAACCAGCCCGGCCCGGCTACAATCTTCGACACTTCGTAAAGGGCAAAACAACCAACTGCCGGATCTTCATACGAATTCGTTTTTTTGTCATACGGCGCTCTCTGAGGCTCAATGAATTCCGTCTGACTCATGGGCCCGGTAAGGCGGGGCAACTCATCTTTGGCATGGAAGATGCTCATTATAACTTGTTGTAAATAAATGTAATACGAAACGAACAGTTTAGTAATACGACAGCATCAAACTGTGCAAAGAACGCAACCAAATCAAAGCATGATGAAAACACTACTCAACCCAAAGCGGGCTCGCCGTCTTGCTGCTCTGACTCTGTCGGCGCTGCTTTTCGGACAGACTGCCCTCCAGGCTGAACCTCTTAAAATTGCCTACTCAGACTGGCCCGGTTGGGTCGCCTGGGAAATCGGCATCAAAAAAGAATGGTTCAAAGAAGAAGGCGTCGAAGTGGAATTTGAATGGTACGACTACGTCGCTTCCATGGACGCTTACGCTGCCGGACAGCTCGACGCCGTCAGCATGACCAACGGCGATGCTCTCGTCACCGGCGCCACAGGCAAACCTTCTGTCGGCATCCTGATTAACGATTATTCCAATGGCAACGATATGGTAGTAGGAAAGCCAGGCATTGAATCGCTGAAGGACCTCTATGGAAAGAAGATCGGCCTCGAAGAAGGTTTCGTAACTCACCTCCTCTTCCTCAAGGGCATGGAGATGAACAATCTCGAAGCCGATTCAGTAACTATCGTCAACACACCTACGAACGAGACACCTCAGGTGCTCTCCTCAGGCGCAGTTGATGCGATTGCTGCCTGGCAGCCCAGCTCCGGTGAGGCACTCAAGCTGGTATCAGGTTCGAAGCCCATCTTCACCTCTGCCGATGCTCCCGGTATCATCTACGACATTCTTTATGTTGATCCAGAATCACTGGAGAAGCGCCGTGATGACTGGAAAAAGGTGATTAAGGTTTGGTACAAGATCGTGGCTTTCATGAAAGACGAGGACAACCTCGACGAAGCTCTCGAAATTCTTTCTTCTCGCGTCTCCATCAGCCCGGAAGAATATGAGCCGTTTCTCGACGGCACTTACATCCTCAGCGCAGAGGAAGTGAAGTCTGTCTGGGAAAAAGGAGACGGCCTTGACTCAGTCTATGGATCTTCTGTGATCTCTGACGAGTTCAACGTGAAGTACGAAGTTTACGAGAAGTCCCTCGAAACCGAGAAGTACCTCGACCCCAGCCTGACGCTCGAAGTGCTGGCTGAGATGGCAGAGTAACCCACTCACGACACACTCCCTCAATCCCGGGGGAATCTGATTTCCCCCGGGATTCTTTTCCGCATGAGCCGTTCGACGACGAGCCCACAACCCCGGGAGCCTTGGTTCGCCGTCAGAAGAGACTTATCCGCCAAAAGGGCAACAGTCCTCACCATCATATCTTTTGCGCTCCCCCTGGCGATCTGGGCCGCCGTCAGCTACCTGCCTTTTCTCTGGCACCCTGACATTAGACTTCAACTTTCGGCAGATCGCGAAGACGTAACGACCGTCTACATTGCCGGAGACCGGGTCAGCAAAGGATTCTTCCCCGAGTTCACGGAAGCAGTCCGCACGCAGAACCAAGCCGTAGAAGAACAGCTCAAATCTGAAGATCCTCTCGGTGGTATCAGCGACAGTTCGGTCCGGCGAGCTAACAAAAAGATCCTGCGACACCTCTCACCCATTCTCATATCCAACGGCATCATCACCGAGGAGCAAAGCAAGGAAGACGAGATCATCTACAAAGCCTGGGGCGACATCGCCACCGGAGCCTGGGTCCCGAAATCTCCTGCTCTAACAGATGAAAACATCGGGATTGTAAAACGAAACTGGGCAGTCATGAGCGAGGTATCGCCAGTTTACGACTCTGATAATTTCATTTCAGTTCCTATCATCTCATTAATCCCCCAGGGGAAGCCATCCAATCCTGACTACCTCCCTGATCCAGGCCAGGTTTTCAAATCCGGAGCCAAAGCATTCACTTTGCCGGCCGAAGGAGATCGCCCCTCGATGATGCAACGGGTCCGGCATTCCATCATTATTGTTTTTGGCGGATTTCTCCTGGCCGCTCTTGTCGGAGTCCCCATCGGCGTGCTCTGCGGCACTTACTCTTTCTTTTCAAAGCTGATCGAGCCATTCACGGACTTTTTCCGTTACATGCCGGCGCCGACTTTCAGCACCTTGCTCGTCGCCATCTTCCTGGCAAACGATGCTCCTAAAATCGCGCTGGTCTTTGTTGGTACCTTTTTCCAATTAGTGCTCGTGGTCGCCAACACGACGAGACGCCTTGACCTGCCCTTACTCGAAGCCGCCCAGACTCTGGGTGCCAATCAGCGCCAACTCCTCACCCACGTTGTTATCCCCGGCATCCTTCCCAACCTTTACAACGACCTCCGCATTCTTCTTGGCTGGGCCTGGACCTGGCTCGTGATTGCTGAGCTCGTCGGGGTAAAAAGCGGTCTCACCGAATTCATTGAGACGCAGGGCCGTTTCCGAAATTTCGACATGGTCTTTCCGATCATCATCCTCATCGGCGTCATTGGCTTTACCACCGACCAGATTCTAGCACTGCTACGAGGAGTCATCTTTCCCTATACCGAAGATGGCGCTGCCGCGTCGGCCAACCCGCTGGTCAAGGCTCTCATGTTTATCCCGCGATGGTTCCGTCAGGCCGTCAGTGAGCGCCTGCCAGTAGACCTCGCCAACCACAAATCTCTCTCGACGAAAGTATGATTCCCCCTGTCATCGACAACCTCGACTATCGGGTGCAATCACCCGAAGTGAAAGACCGCTTCACCAAACTGAAGCAGCGCCCCGTGGTTCTTTCCGTCGACAACCTCGGTAAAACCTTTCCAACTCCCGGCGGAGAAGTCACTGCCCTCAAAGGAGTCGACTTCGAGGTATTCCGAAGAGAATTCATGTGCGTGATCGGACCTTCGGGTTGCGGCAAATCCACACTCATCCGGATCCTTGCAGGACTGGAGGTGGAAACCAGCGGTCAGGTATTACTGGATGGCAATCCCGTGGCCGGGCCGGGGCCCGATCGAGGAATGGTGTTCCAGAGTTACACCCTTTTCCCTTGGCTGACTGTAAAGCAGAACGTCATGTTCGGCCCGAAGATGGAGGGCAAGTCAGGCACATCTGTCGAGGCTGATGCCAGACAGTGGATTGACTTGGTGGGACTCTCCCAGTTTGAAAACAGCTATCCCCACCAACTCTCGGGAGGAATGAAGCAGCGGGTTGCCATTGCCCGAGCGCTGGCCAATCGGCCACGCATCCTTTTAATGGATGAACCCTTTGGTGCGCTTGATGCTCAGACCCGGGCTCAAATGCAGAACTACCTCCTGCAAATCTGGCGCAACCTCGACATCACAATTCTATTTATCACTCACGATCTGGACGAGGCTGTTTACCTCTCCGATCGGATCCTGGTGTTGAAAGCCAACCCCGGCGAAGTGGATGAAATTATCGAAGTCCCGGTTCCTCACCCACGCAGCCTGGATCAGTTTATTACCCCGGAGTTCGTGGCAACTAAGCACCGGATCAATCAGCTGATTCACCCCGAGAGCGAATCGAAAGATGACGTTCTCCCCTTCCCGCGCATGACCGCTGAAGGCGACGACGTCGAATAAACCCACCTACTCTGCATGAAACTCGCCGTCCATCTCGACACCCTCCCCTGGCCCAAGGTGGCCGAAGCGAGGGAAACGAGCGGAGGAATTCTGCTGCTTCCCGTGGGAGCTACTGAACAACACGGCCCTCACCTTCCCATCAACACAGACTCCGTCATCGCGAGTGAAGTCTGTGCATATGCCTCCGCAGAGACCGGAGTCCCGGTCCTGCCCACCTTGAACTACACGGTATCTTCCGGACACACTGGAAAGTGGCCGGGAACCTTCTCACTGACCCACGAAACCTTTATCTCAACGGTTCGTGAAATCGTCGCCTGGGCAGTCCATGGCGGCTGGTCACGACTGTTGTTAGTTAATAGCCACTTTGGCAATGACGCCTCGTTGCGCGTGGCCATCGAAAAGCTGCGCCTCGAGTTTTTTGGCACTCTCCAGATCGGTCTGCAGAATACCTTCCGACTCACCGAGTCGATCTGGGAATATTTCATCTCAGATGCCGAAGATCTCCACGCCAATCAGGCTGAAACTGATCTACTTCTGCATCTTGCTCCTGAAACTGTCGACATGGCAGCCGTGGAAGACGATCCCGACCGCACTGAAAACACCTGCTTCAGTTACCCCGTGGCCCAAACAAGTCTGAACGGCATCACCGGAGCCCCTTCCAAAGGTTCAGCCGACAAAGGTAAAGACCTCTTTGAAGAGATGGGGGAAGCCCTGGCTCAAATTGTCCGCCAGGCATCAAAGGAGTCCACCCCATTACCCACGGAACAATGGGCCCACCTCTCACCACAAACCGGGGAGGTTGTTGCATGACGAACAGCTTCCCATTTCCGTGCTCTCTACACGAACTATTGCTCCAACTGGGAGTGACGGTCTGCATGTTCGTCTTTCTGGGTTGTTAGGCCCACCCCATCCCACGACACCACTGTCGATAAATCAACACGGCTCAAAACCTAACAAACCATTAATTATATTATTTTCGATCCTCCTGACGAACCTGAGGATCTCAATTTCAAAATCATGAAGACCCTGACAGAAACGCAAATTCGGGAAGCCTGCCTCCCGGGTTCCAGCGAGCGGGGACAAATCACAAGCGCTCAGCCCGAACTGAGCCTCGACGAGATCATCGCCGAAATCGAAACCTGTTCTCAGCTCCCCATGGGGGAAAGCCAGACGCTACCGCCGCAAGCCTACACCAGCGAGACCTACTTCAACTGGGAGGTTGACCACGTTTTCAAAAACGACTGGTTCTGCCTCGCCCACATCTCTCAGATTCCCAAGATCGGAGACTTCCTCAATGTCGAAGCGTTTGGTGAACCCCTCATCATCATCCGCGATAAGGACAATGAGATCCAAGTGCTATCCAGGGTCTGTCCTCACCGGGCCATGGACATCATGCCGCCCGGGTTCGGCTATGACGGCCATACCATGGCTACACCAAGCGATGAGCATCCCGCTTGCGGGAACACTCGGTTCCTTCTCTGCCCGTATCACTTCTGGACCTTCGAACTCGATGGCGCTCTCAAGGCCTGCGCCGAGATGGGACAAGCTGAGGGATTTAACCGCGAAGACTGGTCACTGAAGAGCTTTCGTACGGAAGTCTGGAACGGATTCATCTTTGTCAATCTGGATGGACAGGCGCCTCGCTCAGTCGCCGACCAGTATGCTGTTCTAAATGAGGAACTTGCGCCCTGGAACCTTGCCGATATGGAGCTCGTCGCAGCCAATGAATGGGACTGCAATTTCAATTGGAAGGTGCTCGCCGAGAACTTCATGGAGTCCTATCACCACGCCGGAGCCCACAGCAAAACGCTCCAGACGATGATGCCGGCCCGTGACACCTGGACGGAGGAAGAAAAGCCCTTTCACATCCGCTGCCATTTGCCGATGAAGCAGTCGCTGCGCGACGAAATCCATCAACTCGAAAGCGAAGGAAAAGACTGGGAAGCCTTCCCCGCCATACCCGGCCTCTCCGATGAACAGCGAATGGAATGGGGCCTGGTGATGGGCTTCCCTCTCTTCACTTTCGTGACCACTGCTGATTCCTTCATCTGGTATCGCATTCTCCCAATGGGACCGGACCGGCTCAAACTTCTCACCACGATCCTGGTTCCCTCGACATCGACTCAACTTCCCGACTTCGAAAAACGCCGGGCCGAATCCAATCAGGCGGGGATCGATTTTCACCTCGAAGACATGGAGGTCTGCATGGCCGTCCAGCGGGGGCTCTACACTTCCGGATACCAAAGAGGCCGCCTCAGCCATCTTGAGATGCCGGTTTGGCTCATTCAACGCTTCCTCGCAGCGAGGGCTAGAGGCACCTGGCCAACCCTTGATCGCCCGGCTGCCCCGGGGCAACAAGCTTCCTGACACTCCTCCTAACATGAAATCTGAAGAAGAACTGATACAACTCCGAAATTCTCTCAAAAACGACGGCGTTCGCTACTGCGTCGGCGCCTACGTCGACATTCACGGTGTTCCCAAGGGAAAGTTTGTTCCGATCGATCACTTTGTCGACTTTGCTCAAGGCTCCGAACTCTACACCGGCTATGCCCTCGACGGACTTGGCCAGAGCCCTAACGACGATGAGATTGCCTCCGTCCCTGACCTCGACCGGGGATGTATCCTCCCCTGGAACAAGGAAGTCGCTTTCTACCCGGCCGATAACACCTTCAAAGGGGAGCCCTATGAGGTGAACACGCGCGTCGTGCTCAAGAAGGTTCTCGCGGAAGCGGCTGAGATGGGATTCGGGATGAACCTGGGCATCGAGTGCGAGGTCTTCGTTCTACGCCTCACCGAATCCGGCAAACTCGAGGTCCCCAACGACGACGACAATCTCGTCAAAGCCTGCTATGACGTGAAGCGCTTCATGGATCGCTATGAGTGGATCGACAAAGTTGCCACGACGATCAATGACCTCGGTTGGGATCTTTATTCCCTCGACCACGAGGACGCCAACTCCCAGTACGAGTTCGACTTCAAATATGCGGATGCTCTCACCATGTGTGATCGCTTCATTTTCTTCCGCATGATGGCCAAGCAATACGCTTCTGAAGAGGGGCTCATCGCGACCTTCATGCCGAAACCCTTTGCGGACAAAACTGGCTCAGGAGCTCACTTCAATATGTCGCTCTTCGATCTCGAGAATGGGGACAACCTCTTCAAATGCGATCCGTCCGATGATCCTCGCGGGCTCGGCCTCACCCAACTCGGCTACCACTTCATCGGCGGAGTCCTCAAACACGGGCCAGCGCTCTGCGCCGCCTTCGCGCCCACCGTGAACAGCTACAAGCGCCTCGTGCGCCGTGGACTCATGGCCTACTACAGCTGGGCACCCGTGTTTAACAGCTACGGAAAGAACAATCGCACCAACGCGCTTCGGGTTCCCATGAATGGAGGACGAGTCGAATCCCGCAACGCGGATGCCGCCTGCAATCCTTACCTGGCGGCTTCTCTGGTTCTGGCGGCAGGCCTCGAAGGTATCCGTGAAGAAATCGATCCGGGTGAGGCCCAGGAAGACAACCTCTACGAATACACTCCGTCCGAACTCGCTGAAGCTGGAATCCAGGAATTGCCACGCACTCTCGACGAAGCCGTCGCCCGATTCTCGGAAGATCCCTTTGTCACGAAAGTGTTAGGCCAGGAGCTCCGTGATGAATTCATCACCTACAAATCCGAAGAGTGGCGACAGTATCACCAGACCGTTTCGCAATGGGAGATTGACCAGTACGCCCGCCTCTTCTAGCTCCGATGGCTTCGTTTTCGCTCCAGGGAAAGACCGCTCTCGTTACCGGCGCCAGTTCCGGGATCGGTCAGGCCGTGGCCGAACGTTTCCGCTCGGCCGGAGCCCAGGTCATCAACGCTGACCGACTGGAGCCGGAGACACCTGATGATCATTTCGTTCTCACCGATGTTTCTTCAGAAAGCGAACTTCGGAAGGCATTTGCCTATGCCATCGACCGATTCGGGAGGCTCGACATCCTCGTCAACAATGCAGGAATCCAGCCACTTGGCATTCCCTTCCGTGAGCTCACGAGTTCGATTCTAGAACGCACCTTCGCCGTAAACGTGAACGGCGTCGCTTACGGGCTGAAACTCGCTGACGAATTTCTCGAAAGAGGAGGACGCGTCATCAACACCGCCTCATTTGTCGGCATGTTAGGCGTCCCATCCGGGACAGCGTATGCCACTTCGAAGGCAGCGGTGATCCACCTCACCAAGTGCGGCGCGATTGAGCTGGCCCCGAAGGCCATCACCGTCAACGCAGTGGCTCCGGGCACCATCGAAACTCCCGCGGTGATGGATATCCCGGACAACCCGGAGATTCCGTTCGTGTCTGAGCGAACTCCACTGGGCCGCCTGGGCCAGTCGACTGAAGTGGCCGCAGCCTTTCATTTTCTTGCCTCCGCGGAGGCCTCATACATCACCGGAGCAGTTCTCCCGGTAGACGGTGGCATTGCCGCCGGGTGGGAGCGCTACGACCTGACCGCACCATCCGAAATCTCTCCTGACGGCCAATGGCATGACCCACAATCCTGACCCCTACCTGCCTCCTCCCCGATTCCAATGGCCAGACGGCAAACGCTGCGCCGTGATGATCTGCTTTGATGTGGATGGAGAAACGACCGCCCTCTCAGAGGATCCTGCGCTCGCTACCAGAATGACGACCATGTCTCAGTGTGAATATGGTCCCACCATCGGCGTCCCTCGACTTCTCGGACTGATCGATCATCTCGACGTTCCCGCAACTTTCTTCATCCCTTCGTACATCGCCCGGCATCACCCTCGAATGACTCAGGCCATTGTCTCCTCAGGGCATGAGATCGGAGCTCATGGCCACCTTCATGAAAAACTGAATACCCTGACCCCCGCCGAAGAAAAGGCGATCCTGGAAAAGAGCCTCGGAATACTCGAAGAAGTCAGCGGCACCACGATTGAAGGTTTCCGGGCTCCCTGGTTTGAAATCAATCCAGGCACTCCAGACCTCCTCGTGGAACACAACCTGCTCTACAACGCCAGCATGATGAGCGACGACGTCCCTTTCCAACATCCCAACGGGCTGGTGGAAATTCCCGGCCAGTGGTTGCTGGAGGACTGGGAACAGTTTGCTTTCAACGCTGATCCCGCCTGGGGATTCATACCTGAAGACTGCGACAAAGTGTTTCAACTCTGGTGGCAGGAGTTCATGGCGATGCGGGACTTTGGTTGCTGCTTCGTCCTGACATTACACCCTTGGCTCAGTGGTCGCCCCTCCCGCGTTCGGCTTCTTGAAAGGCTCATCCGTGAAATCCAGGCAACCGGAGATGCCTGGTTCTGCCGGGGAAAGGAACTCGCCCAATGGGTTCGGGAACACCCGGAGTACCGCCGGGAGATCGATTTTGACGCTCTTCCTGCCTGATGTCCCTTCCCATTCCAGAAGTTGTGCCCATCCCCGTTGGTGAATTCATCATCGGAGCCGTTCCTGACGACAAGTTCGCTAATACCAGCGAGTTCCCTTCCCATCCGGTCAAGATGGACACCCCTTTCTGTCTCGGTCGCTTTCCGGTGAGGCAGGACGAATGGGCCGCCTTTGCTTCCTCTCATCGGAGCGCTTCCTCATCTTCACGACCAGCTGTTAATGTATCCTGGGCTGACGCTAACGCTTACATCGCCTGGTTACGCTATCACACCGATGATCCCAACTGGCGCCTGCCGACTGAGGCAGAATGGGAATATGCCTGCCGCGCAGGACAACGAACGGTATTCGCGTCGGGAGACAATTTGAGCCCTGACGAGGCGAACTTTCATTTTGACGAAGCCATTCAGAAGGTGGGCCCCGGCTCTTTAACTGAGGTCGATGCCTACCCGGCAAACGCCTGGGGAGTCCACGACCTCCACGGCAATATTTACGAATGGACCTGCTCCCCGTGGCGTCCCGACTACGAATCTGATTCCGAACCGCATCGTTTCGTCGTCCGGGGAGGCTCATGGGACGGATTGCCCCGCCTCCTCAGATGCTCCGCCCGTGAAGGGCTACCGGCCGGCACTCGCCGCGACAATCTGGGATTCCGCATTGCCTACGGAGGGGAACCATGAAGCTGACTCTATTCAAACCGCTTTGGGGCCACCAGGGCACGCTGTTCGATGCTGTGAATCAAGCGACAGCCGCTTCCTTTCACGGAATTGAGGGACCTGCTCCAAAAGATCCGGGGGAGAAAGCCGAATGGGGCGCCGCTCTCGCAGAGGCTCAGCTGCAATACATCGCGGAAGTTTACACTGGCGGCGACTACGTCCCCGATCCGATTGCTCCCCCTCGCGAACATCTCGACGATCTGAGAATCGGCATCGAACGCGCTCTGCCATTGGAACCGCTCTTCATCAACACTCAGGCAGGCCTTGATGCTTGGCCTCAATCAACGCAGATCCCGTTCTTTGAATCGATTCTCGATCTGGAGGACGAATACAAGATTCGCATCACGATCGAAACCCATCGAAGCCGTCCTACCTTCAGTCCATGGGCAACCCAGCAGCTCGTTGAAGTTCTGCCCGAAATCAAACTGAACCTCGACTTCAGTCACTGGTGCGCCGTCGCAGAGCGGCTCGTGATGAACGATAATCCCATGCTGCTGCTGCACTTTGCGAATCAGTGTCATCACCTGCACGGACGGGTCGGCTATGCCCAGGGTCCCCAGGTCCCGGATCCTCGAGCTCCGGAATACGGCCCTGAACTTGAATCTCATCTCCACTGGTGGACCACGGTCTGGGAAGTGATGGCGTCTCGCGGTTACCATTCAGTCACCATGACTCCGGAATTCGGCACCGATGGCTACCTGCACCAGATGCCATTTACCCGGAAGCCGGTTGCCGACCTTTGGAAAATCAATTGCTGGATGGCCAATACCCTGCGGGAACGATTTGAAACATTTTCCGCCTGTTTGACCGCGAAGAGATAAATAGCCGTCCAACTTGGTATTACTTCTGCTATTAAAAGTAACACCCGCCCAAAACAGCTGCGATGCCCGACTACGACTCAGATAAGTCAGAAGGAGTGAAGCGAATCAGTATTTCGCTACCTCCTTCTGTGTTCCACGAACTGGACCAGCTGGTTGCCAAACGAGGCTTCGAAAACCGGTCCCAGGCAATCTCGGAAATGATCCACCAAAGTGCTACCGAGCACTTCCAGGAAAGGGGCAACCGCCTCATGGCCGGCACGATTACCCTCTTCTACGATGAGTCCAAACCTGGACTCCTCCAGGCCCTCGCCGAGATCGCCCGGGAACATATCGACGAGGTGATCAGCTCGCAAAACGTCCTCCTCGAGGATCATCACACCATGGTGGTGATGCTGGTCCAGGGACCCGCTTCGCGCCTCAAAACCATCGCCGACAAGCTCATCACCTGCAAAGGCGTTCGCTCGGGAAAACTCACCATCTCATCCGCTATCCTTCCTCCAATCCACATGAGAAAGGGCTCCGACTTTTACTAGCACTATGTCAACAGTTTACGAGAAAACCATCATCGGAGGCGGCATGTGGTCGCAAACGATTCGAAGAGGCAAGGTTCTCCGCCTGACCGATCTCGAAGGTGGCGCCAACGTCAGCACTCTTTTCTACAACGCGGATGAGCCGATCGAGCGCTACAACATGCCCGACACGCTCAAAGGACAACACACCTTCCAACTGACTGAGGGTCATTGCCTTCACTCAGACATGGGTCGCCTCTTCTGCTCGATCGTCAAGGACACCGCCGGCTGGCATGACTCTGTCTGCGGTTGCACCGATGCCGCACTCGTGAAGAAAAAATACGGCACCCACACCTACCAGGAAGCCCGCAACGATTTCTACCGTAATGGCCGTGAGAATCTGCTCATCGAACTCGGCAAACATGGTCTCGGCAAACGAGACATTGTTCCCAACCTCAATCTCTTCTCAAAAGTCGTCACCGACGATGTCGGCAATCTTAGCTACGTCACTGGTGCTTCAGCAGCGGGATCAATTGTCGAACTCCGATTTGAGATGGACACACTTGTTGTCCTGACAACCACTCAACACCCGCTCGATCCAGCGTCCGAATACAATCCAAAACCAGTCAAACTGGAAGTCTTCGATGCAGCTCCGGTCGCTGACGACGATCCCTGCATCACCTCTTGCCCTGAAAACGGGAGAGCCTTCATCAACACCAGTGATTACTACGCTCTAAGAGCCTGACTAATCCATAATTCCTGTTCCTTTGCTATGTCAGTACTCACCGAATCCACCCTTGATCCTGCCGACGCCGTCTACCGCGAGGTCGTTGATGCCGGCGACCATTGGATGCGCGAAATCAAGGCCGGCCAGTTCTTCCGCATCCTCGACCTCGAAGGCAATCAGGCCGCCGATACCTTGTTCTACAACGCTCACGACACCGACGACCGTTATGCTGCCGATGTCACTATTCGAAACCAGCAGGCCCTTTACCTGACCACAGGAACGACACTCATGTCGACCGAGGGCAACGCCCTGCTCACCATCGTCGCCGACACCTGCGGACGCCACGATACCGTCGGAGGCGCCTGCTCACGCGAGTCAAACACGATGCGCTACGACCTGGAAAAAGAACCGATGCACGCCTGCCGTGACTCATTTCTCTGCGGCGTTATCGAATGGGGCGAGGGCCTCGGCAAGCGTGATGTGACCAACAACATCAATTTCTTCATGAATGTCCCCGTGACTCCGGAAGGCAAACTCACCTTCGCCGACGGCATCTCCGCACCTGGTCGCTATGTCGAAATGCGCGCCGACCGGGATGTCATCGCTCTGATTTCCAACTGCCCTCAACTCAACAACCCCTGCAACGCTTACAACCCGACTCCCGTCGAAGTGCTGATCTGGGATGCCCCTTCCCCCTGATTTTCTCCCGCCATGCTTTCCAAAGTCCTCATCGCCAACCGCGGCGAGATCGCCTGCCGGATCATACGCACCCTGAAGGAGCTCGGAATTCCTTCGGTCGCCGTGTACTCCGAAGCCGATCGCGATGCCCCACACGTCACCGAAGCCGACGAATCTTTTCTGATTGGTCCCCCGCCCGTCGCTGCCTCCTACCTGAACACCGAGCGCATTCTGGAAGTCGCTGCTGAAACCGGTGCCGACGGCATTCATCCCGGATACGGGCTGCTCTCAGAGAACGCCGAATTTGCGGAAGCTTGTGACGCCGCCGGCATCGCCTGGATCGGCCCCACCGCGGATCAAATCCGCCAGTTCGGCCTCAAGCACACCGCCCGTCAAATTGCCAAGGAAGCGGGTGTTCCCCTCCTCGAAGGCACCGAACTGCTCTCCACCGTGGATGAAGCCGTCGCTGCAGCCGAGGAAGTCGGATACCCCGTCATGCTCAAGAGCACTGCTGGCGGTGGCGGCATCGGCATGGAGATTTGTCAGGACTCAACAGGGTTGAGTGAGGCATTCAACAGGGTTACCCGTGCGAGTCAGGCAAATTTCGGCGACGCAGGCGTCTTTCTGGAGAAATACATTCAACGCGCCCGCCACGTCGAAGTGCAACTTTTTGGAGACGGTCAGGGTAAGGTCGTAGCCCTCGGTACTCGCGACTGTTCCGCCCAACGTCGACACCAGAAAATCGTCGAAGAAACGCCCGCCCCCGGATTCACCCGGGAAGAAGCTCCTGAACTCTTCGAAGGTGCCGCCAAGATGGCCGCCGCGCTCAACTACCGCTCGGCCGGAACAGCGGAATTCCTCGTCGATGCCGATACCGGCGAATACTACTTTCTTGAAATCAATACCCGCCTCCAGGTGGAGCACGGAATCACCGAAGCCGTCACCGGAGTCGACCTCGTTGAGTGGATGGTGAAACTGGCAGGAGGCGACGAGATTGACTACACTTTCCAGGAAGCCGGTTACGCGATCGAAGTTCGACTCTGCGCCGAAGATCCCGGCAAAGACTTTCAGCCCTCCTCGGGCCTGCTCACCGAAGTCATCTTTCCTGAGAACATCCGTTGTGATCACTGGATCGGCAGCGGCAGCGAAATTTCGGCGAACTACGATTCGCTGATCGGGAAACTGATTGTGAAGCGGGACACCCGCGAGGACGCCGTCTCCGCCATGAGCGAAGCGCTTACCGCCACTTCCGTCCACGGCATTGAAACCAACCTCGAATACCTCCGACAGATCATTGCCTCGGATGTTTTTGCCGAACCCGGCGCCATGAGCACAAGCGTCCTGGGCGGCTTCAACTATGAAGCGCCTACGATTGATGTATTGGCCTCCGGCACCCAGACGACCATCCAGGATTTCCCCGGACGCACCGGCTATTGGGAGGTTGGCATCCCGCCTTCCGGTCCCATGGACCATCTCAGCTTTCGTCTCGCCAACCGCATTGTCGGCAATCCAGAAGGCGCTGCCGGCCTCGAAATCACGGTATCCGGGCCAACACTTCAATTCAATCAGGCGACAGAGATTGCCCTGACAGGTGCAGAATTGCCGGCAACCTTGAATGGGGAATCCATCTCCCGCGGAGTTCCCGTCTCCGTCGAGAAAGGTGACGTGCTCAAAATCGGATCCGGCAGCGCCCAGCCCGGCGTTCGAGCGTATCTCGCTATCAAGGGCGGCCTCGACGTGCCGGACTACCTTGGCAGCAAATCAACTTTCACCCTGGGCCAATTCGGCGGACACGGCGGCCGTGCTCTTCGCGTTGGAGACGTCTTGCACCTCGGAAACAGCGAGACCTCATCTTCCACTGAGGCCCCTTCCGGCCTGATTCCAACTCCCGGAAATCACTGGGACATCGCCGTGATCTACGGCCCTCACGGAGCCCCGGACTTCTTCACTTCGGAAGACATCGAAATGTTCTTCACCACGGATTGGAAGGTTCACTACAACTCCGCTCGAACCGGCGTGCGACTCATCGGCCCCAAGCCAACCTGGGCCCGCGAGGACGGTGGCGAAGCCGGCCTGCATCCTTCTAACATTCACGACAACGCCTACGCCATCGGCACGATCGATTTCACGGGTGACATGCCGGTGATTCTCGGACCTGACGGGCCCAGCCTGGGAGGATTCGTCTGCCCTGCCACGATCATTGAAGCCGACCTCTGGAAGATGGGACAACTGGGCCCAGGCGACACGATCCGCTTCTACCCTGTCTCGGATTCGGATGCCCGGGCGCTGCGACTCGAACAGGACGAGGCGATCAATTCACTGACGCCGTCAAAGAAGCCGTTTCAGCCCGAACCACTGCCGATCCCGACCGGCTCTGCCGTGATCGAAGAACTTCCCGGGGTTACGATTCGCCCCAGCGGTGAGAGCCACCTGCTTGTCGAGTATGGCCCTATGACTCTCGACTTGAATCTCCGATTCAAGGCTCATGTTGTCTATCAATGGCTCAAAGAAAAAAGCCATCCCGGTCTCATCGATTTAACCCCTGGCATTCGCTCATTGCAGATCCACTTCGACAGTCGACAGCTGGAACAATCCGAGGTCATCCAATTGGTAAAGGATGCCGAAAGCGAAATCACCGACCTGGAGGCGATCGAGGTCCCTGCCCGCGTTGTCCACCTGCCCCTTTCCTGGGACGATCCCAGCACTCAGGAAGCGATCCAGAAATACATGCAGTCGGTGAATCCCGACGCTCCCTGGTGTCCCAGCAATATCGAATTCATTCGCCGCATTAACGGCCTCGAAGATATCGCCGCCGTGAAAGATATCGTCTATTCCGCGGCCTACTGCGTCATGGGATTGGGCGATGTCTATCTTGGTGCGCCCGTTGCCACTCCGCTCGACCCGCGCCATCGCCTTGTCACCACCAAGTACAATCCAGCGCGGACCTGGACCCCGGAGAACGCCGTTGGTATCGGCGGCGCTTACCTCTGTGTCTATGGCATGGAAGGCCCGGGCGGCTATCAGTTCGTCGGCCGAACGGTCCAGATGTGGAACAAGTTTCACATCACCGAATCGTTCACCGAAGAAGAACCCTGGCTGCTCCGATTCTTTGACCAGATCCGCTTCTACGAGGTCTCAACCGAAGAGCTCCAGGAATTGCGCGCCGACTTCCTCATCGGACGATGGAATCCGAAAATTGAGGAAACGAGCTTCTCGCTCAAGGATTACAATCAATTCCTCGACGAAGAAGCGGAGTCCATCGACGCATTCAAAACGACCCAGCAGCAGGCCTTTCAGGAGGAGCGCACCCGCTGGGAAGAAGCAGGCATCTTTGAAAAAGTGGTGGAGTCAGCGGAAGAACCCGAAGCCGCCCCGGCAAGCGAGATTCCTGAGGGCTGCGATCCCGTCGAAGCAGCCGTCGCCGGCAGCGTCTGGAAACTGCTCGTTAATCCCGGAGACAAGGTGGAGGAAGATCAGCCGGTTCTCGTCCTTGAGGCCATGAAAATGGAAATCACGATTCCTTCGCCCGGCAACGGGATCGTTGAAGCCGTCTACGCTGCTGAGGGCGATCCCGTCAACCCTGGCCAGACTCTCCTCTCACTCAAATCGACATGATTGACGACCTTTCGATCCCCTCTCTTCACCAACTCTATCGGGACGAAGCCCTCACTCCGGGTGAGCTTGTCGCCGCCTTGCGTGAACGCATTGAAGCCTCTGATCCAAAGATATGGATTGCCCTGACTCCAGATGACCGCATGGAGTCGATCCTCCGACGCCTCGATACCGAGTCGCCCGATTCTCTCCCCCTCTATGGCGTCCCTTTCGCCATCAAAGACAATATCGATCTCGGCGGAACTCCCACCACTGCGGCTTGCCCGAACTATGCCTTTACTCCTGACAAAGACGCTACCGTGGTCAGCCTTCTGATTGAGGCCGGAGCTATCCCGATGGGCAAAACGAACCTCGATCAATTTGCCACCGGCCTCGTCGGGGTCCGCTCACCTTACGGAGTCCCCGAAAACCCGTTCAATGGCGAATTCATTCCCGGAGGCTCGTCCTCAGGATCAGCCGTTGCCGTTGCCCGAGATCTTTGCACGTTCTCTCTCGGCACTGACACGGCCGGCTCCGGTCGAGTTCCAGCAGGACTCAACGAGTTGGTTGGACTGAAACCCAGTTTTGGTCGCCTTTCCTGCTCCGGTGTCGTCCCGGCCTGTCGTTCGCTGGACTGTGTCTCCATTTTTTCAAAGAACGCCGCCGACGCCAAAACCGTATTCGACGTCGCCGCAGCCTTTGATTCTGCTGACGCGTATTCCCGGGAACCGGACCAGACTCCCTGGTTTCCCGCTGACGCATTCACGTTCGGCGTGCCACGGGCTGATCAGTTGAAATTCTTCGGCAACAAAGAAGCAGAACATCTCTTCGCTGATGCCGTTGCCCGACTTGAGTCCCTCGGAGGAACCCAAGTGGAGATTGATTTCAGCGCCTTCCTCGAAGCGGCCTTATTACTCTACGAGGGCCCCTGGGTCTCAGAGCGTTACGCCGCCATTCAGGGCTTCATTGAAGAACAACCGGAAAGCCTTTTTCCTGTCACCGAGGCCATCATCTCGGGCGGTGGCGCCCCCAAAGCGGTAGACGCGTTTCGTGCTCAATACCGTCTCCGGGCGCTCAAGCAACGAGCGGATGCACTGATGGCGACCCTCGATTTGATTGTCACGCCAACTGCCGGCACCGCCTACACCGTGGCTGAAGTCGAAGCGGATCCCGTAGCCCTCAACTCAAATCTCGGCTACTACACCAACTTCATGAACCTGCTCGACCTGAGCGCCTGCGCCGTCCCGGCCGGACGCCTCGCAGGAAGTGGCATGCCATGGGGAATCACCCTGGTAGGACCAGCTTTTGCTGATCACGCGCTACTCACCTTGGCAGACAGGTTTGCCGGAACCGACAACCTTCCTCTTGAGCCGCCCGAAGAGTGGATTGAAATCGTGGTCTGCGGCGCCCATATGCGTGGCCTTTCTCTCAATCATCAACTCACCGATCGCGGGGCACGCTTAGTAAGCGAAGCGCAAACCGCCCCCTGTTACCAACTGCTCGCTTTACCGCCAGAGCACGGTCTCCCGCCGCGGCCGGGTTTGATTCGCCGACCGGAGGAAGACGAGACAGGCCAGGCCATCGAAGTTGAAATCTGGACATTGCCCGCGAGTAAACTCGGTAGTTTTGTAGCCGCCGTCCCCCCGCCACTCGGTTTCGGAAAAGTAAGGCTGAACGATAATCGACTGCTCACCGGATTTCTCTGCGAATCAGAAGTTCCTGCAGAAAGTGTCGACATCACTCCCCTGGGAGGCTGGAGGAACTACCTCAAAGAGCAGGTTCAACCCTGATGATTGAAACTCATCAGGCTGTTCTGAACCGCCTCTTTCCCGCCGGATACGATCCGGAAACTATTCCCGGATTCTGCCCACGCAGAAAGCCGTAAAGCCCGCGGAATAATACGCCCCTGAAGCATTCGTATCACTCGCGATTCCGGACTGCCCTCAAATTGCCCGCTTTTTTGAAAAAATCGCGAATCATAACATTCGCTAATTCAATCGCTTACCCAAAGCCCCCCTATCACTCTGACGAAATCTCGGCCTTAGCCCTTGATTTGGTATGCCATCTGCTTATTAGGGCCTCGTCTTTTTCAGGACATTCGGGAGTCAAAAATGCTCGAAAGCTGAAAGAGCATCAATCAATACACACTGAAACAAGAAAAATATGAAGCTTATCAAGCAATTCGCCTTCGCAACTGTTGCTCTCGCTACTTCCGTGAGCGCGCTTGCCGGGGACTATGTCGTGCCGGACAAAGAGCCGGTAATCTACGAACCTGAGTCTGTGATCTCCGGATCTCTTTCCTTCGACTACAACTCACACTTCATCTCCTACGGTCTCGACGTCTGGGGACTGGGTGGCAGCACCTTCAACGATGCGCTGTTCAATCCTTCTTTCGAGCTCGCCTGGGCACTTCCTGGCGATACCACCTTCCGCATCGGTACTTGGTGGGACGTTAACGATAACGCGAACAGCGCTATCGGAAGCCGCATTCAGGAGATCGACCTGTGGGCTGGTTTTGACTTCAATCTCGGACCGGTCGCCACCAGCGTGGTTTACCAGTCCTGGATCTATGGTGGCGCTACCGAGGAAATCCTCGACGTTGTTTTCGCTGTCGACACCCTCCTTGCTCCTTCTTTGACTGTTCACAACCGTCTTGACGCCGGCGCTTCCGGCGGCAACACAGGCACTTACTGGGTGCTCGGACTCGATGGTTTCGCCTGGGGCGAAGGCCAGAGTTACGGTGGTATTGAGTTCAGCCTTCCGATCAGCGTCGGTTTCGGTGGAAACAACTTCCACAACACTGCCGCTGGTAGCAGCGGTTACGGCTTCGCTTCCATCGGCCTCGCAGCCAGCTATCCTCTTGAGTTCATCTCTCCCGCCTACGGTGATTGGGATCTCCACGCTGGCGTTACCTGGTATCACACCGATGCCACCAACATCGCCAACCCTGCTGAAGATTTCTGGACCACCAGCTTCGGCATCGGCTGCTCATTCTAATTGAGCAACCTCTCTCTTTCGGGTGAGGGACCCACGACATCCCGTGGTCCCTCACCCAACCTTTCCTTACCCCCAAGGAAAGCATTGGATTCCTACCTTTTTCTCTCTGGAAACTCTTGAACCGTCGCAGCTCAAGCAACCTACAACTCAAACAGTTTTAAAACTTATGAAACTATCAGATTTTTCCATGTCTCTTTCACGACGTGCTGCGATTCTCGCCGCTACCGGCCTCGCCATTGCTCCGGCAATGCCTCTCCAGGCCGAAGAAGAAACCGTCAAGGTTGGCGTTCTTCACTCACTCAGTGGCACCATGGCTATCAGTGAGACATCACTTCGTGACGTTCTCCTTTATACCTTTGACGAAATCAACGCTGCTGGCGGTGTTCTCGGCAAAAAGATCGAACCCGTCGTAGTGGACGGTGCTTCCGACTGGCCGCTCTTCGCTGAGAAGGCCAAGCAACTGCTCCTTCAAGACGAGGTTGCTGTCACTTTCGGTTGCTGGACTTCTGTTTCCCGTAAGTCTGTTCTCCCTGTCTACGAAGAGAACAACGGCCTTCTTTTCTACCCCGTTCAGTACGAGGGTGAGGAAGAGTCCCCTAACATCATTTACACCGCTGAGGCCGTGAACCAGCAGGCCATCCCCGCTGTTGACTACCTGCTCGAACAGGGCTGGGAGAAGTTCTACCTCATCGGAACCGACTACGTTTACCCGCAGACCACTAACCTGGTGCTTCTTGAGTATCTCCTCTCCAAGGGAGTGCCGATCGAGAACATCGGTGGCGGTCTTCGCAAAGACGACAGCGGCGAGGTGATCTCCGCCGGTAAATACACGCCTTTCAGCCACACTGACTACCAGCAGATCGTTTCTGAAATCAAGCGCTTCGCTGCCAGCGGAAACGCTGCCGTGATCAACACCATCAACGGTGACTCCAATGTTTCTTTCTTCAAAGAGTTTGCCGCTTCCGGCCTGACTTCCGAAGACTGCCCGGTCGTTTCTTTCAGCCTGTCTGAAGACGAGTTCCGCAGCCTTCCCACGAAGGACCTTGTCGGCCACCTCGGTTGCTGGACCTACTTCATGTCCCTCGACACTGAGGCTAACAAGAAGTTCATCGACGGTTTCCAGTCCTGGCTCAAGACGACTGACGTTCCCGGAATCGAAAAAGACGGCCGCGTGACCTGCAGCCCGATGGTTCTCTCCTACAACGGCGTCTACCTGTGGAAAGCCGCAGTCGAAAAAGCCGGCACATTTGACGTCGAAGCAGTCGTCGCCGCTCTCGAAGAAGGCATCGCCTTCGAAGGTCCTGGCGGCACCGTGACGAGCCAGAAGAATCACCACGTGACCAAGAACGTTTACATCGGCGAAACCCTTCCTGATGGACAGTTCAAAGTGATCGATTCCTTCGACGGCGTCGAGGGTGAGCCCTGGCTCAAGGGCACCTTCAAATAAGGCCCAGCCTCTCAACACTTTATAAGCTGTTCTCTCCCTTGGTAAGGATTGCAGCACTCCCGAGAGGCGGGCTCATGTAGCCCGCCTCTCTTTTTTTTATTTTTCGCCTAACTCGGCATGAATCCGGCTCATTGACTTGGTGGGCCAAAATCCCCTTCTGGACCGCTTACAACATGAAGAGTTCTTTGAACCTCAATTTCCACAGACTTCGACGTGTGGCGATTGGCACTCTCGCTGCCATTGCTATTTCCCTGGCCAGTTCTGCGATCGCCGAATCCACCGGGGAAAAAATTGTCTCCTCCATTTTCGCTGAGGGACGAGATCAGATCAAAATCATCGAGTCACTCGCGGAAACCGGCGACCCTTACGTCGGAACCGTCCTCGAAGCGTGGAAACGAGGCGAAGTCTTCATCTACCAAGCTGAAGGCAGCGACGAACAAACGCCTTTCATGCTGGAAGATCCGGAATCGGAAACGGCTTCTCCCGCCATTCGGATCGACAATCAAGAGGCTCTCACTGACGCCAGCGGAGCGGCCTTGTCATTCCTTTCATCTGATCTCGAACCGGTTGATACCTCTTCGCTGCTTCGCCGCGCGATGAAGACCACGACCGACCTCCTCGCCCTTGGCGCGCCCGACGCCGAGACCCGCGCCGAAGCAGCCCGGAAGCTCGGCCTGATGCAACGAGGCCCCTACGTCCCCATTCTTGAAGCACGCCTCGAAACGGAAACTGATCCGGCGGTGAAAGAAGCTCTCGAAGAGGGGCTCGCCATCACTTACCTGCTGGTCGGAGATCGCGAACAAATCCTGACATCCGTCGAAACTCTCGGCGAAATCAAGTCCATCGCCGGCATCGACTACCTCAACGATCTCATCAACTACCAGGAGGGAGCCGGTGACAGCAAGGACCAGGAAATCATCGATGCTGCGACGCTCTCTCTGAACAAGATCAATGCTTACCTCAGCCTCGTCGATTTCTGGGGCACCTGCTTTCGCGGACTCAGCCTCGGCTCCGTATTGCTCATCGTTGCCCTTGGTCTCGCCATCACCTTTGGCCTCATGGGGGTCATCAACATGGCTCACGGCGAACTCATCGCCGTCGGCGCCTACGCGACTTACCTCACTGAAGTGGTCTTCACCAGCTGGTTTGGCGACTCTGGCCTCGGTTTCGAGCTCTACTTCGTTTTCGCGCTACCCGTCTCCTTCCTCGCCGCCGCCCTGCTCGGACTGGTGCTTGAGCGAGGCGTCATTCAATTTCTCTACAAACGCCCCCTTGAGTCCCTGCTCGCTACCTGGGGCGTGTCGCTGATTCTCCAACAAGTCTTCCGTCTCATCTTCGGGGCAGCCAACCGCCAGGTGAACTCTCCCCGGTGGTTGATGGGCAGTTTCGAAATTGCCGACGTTACCCTGAACTACAACCGCCTCTTCGTGATCGGCTTCGCTGTCCTCATTGTGATCGGGACATGGTTACTCATGACTCGCACACCTCTCGGGCTGTGCATCCGGGCAGTGATGCAGAATCGGGACATGGCCGCATCGATGGGGATTCGCACCGCGCGGGTCCGCACCCTGACGTTCTGCTTCGGAGCGGGACTGGCCGGGCTCGCCGGAGCCTTTCTTTCGCAAATCGGCAACGTCGGCCCCTCGCTCGGCCAGAGTTACATCGTCGACAGCTTCATGGTCGTGGTCGCCGGCGGAGTCGGCAACATCATCGGAACCGTGATTTCCGCGCTCGGCATCGGCGTGGTTGACCAGGTGCTCCAGCCCACCCTCGGACCGGTCATGGGCAAGATCTGCGTACTCGTTGCGATCATTCTATTCCTCCAATGGAGACCCGGGGGTCTCTTTCCGGCACGCTCCAGAAGCCTTGAAGGCTGATTCCTCTATTCAACTCTCACTGCTTGTTTCATGCAAAACTCACTTTGGAAAAACAAGGACCTGATTTCGATGGCGATCTTCTTCGTCGCAATCGCCGTCATCATTCCGATTCTCAATTCCACGCCGGCAGATTCTGCCCTGCACGTTTCGAACTTTAACCTGAACCTCTGGGGCAAATACATTTGCTACGCGGCCCTGGCGATCACCTTGAACATGCTCTGGGGATACACCGGCCTGCTCTGTCTTGGTCAGTGCCTTTTCTTTGCCTTGGGCGGCTATGCCATGGGCATGTATCTCATGTTGATGATCGGGGAACTGGGAGCCTACAAGAGCACCTTACCCGATTTCATGGTGTTCCTCGGGTACAAGGAACTGCCTGCCCACTGGGAACCCTTCTACAATTTCTGGTTCGCCTCCGGAGCCGTCCTCTGGGTTCCCGGACTGGTGGCCCTCATCTTCGGCTTCCTCGCCTTCCGTTCCCGAATCAAAGGGGTCTACTTCTCCATCATGACGCAGGCCCTCACCTACGCGGCCTGCCTCCTCTTCTTCCGCAATGATTTCACCTTCGGAGGGAACAACGGATTCACTGACTTCAAATTCATCCTCGGGCACAGCCTCTCAGAACCGGCAACTCAGAGGGGTCTGTTCATCGCCTCCGGCATCTTCCTCGCCCTCTGCTTCTTCATCAACTGGTGGCTCAACCGCACCAAGTTCGGCAAAGTCCAGCAAGCCATTCGCGACAGCGAGAACCGCGTCCGCTTCTCCGGCTACTCGACCGAGTCCTTCAAGCTCTTCATCTTTGTTCTCTCGGCCATCCTCGCGGCTATTGCCGGAGCGCTCTACGTTCCCCAGGTCGGGATCATCAACCCGGAGGAAATGAAACCCGCCAAATCACTGGAAGTGGTGGTCTGGGTTGCCGTGGGTGGTCGCGCCACTCTCTGGGGGCCGATCATCGGAGCGGTCTTCGTCAACGCGCTGAAGAGTTGGGCCACCTACCACTACCCGGACTCCTGGCTCATCATCCTGGGCGTACTCTTCGTGCTCGTCGTTCTCTTCCTTCCCGGCGGGATCATCAGTATTCCGGAAAAAATCAAAAGCATCATCCAGCGATTCAAGAAACCTCAAACGAAGCCTGAGATCGCCAAACCGGCCGAGACGCTGGAAGCCTGATCCTTTTCAACCTTTATCCCTGGATCCCTTGAAAGACTCATCCCATCGCGAATCCGAAGACCATCCCAATCCGGAGTTCATTCTCACCATCGAAGACCTCAACAAGAGCTTCGATGGCTTCAAGGTCATCAATGACCTCAACTTCTACATGGATAAGGGGGAGCTGCGCACCATCATTGGCCCCAATGGCGCCGGCAAGAGCACCCTGCTTGACCTCATCACCGGGCGAATTCGCCCTGACAAAGGCACGATTGAGTTTGGCCCCGATGACAAACACGACCTCACCAAGCTGAAAGAGTTTGAAATCAATCGACTCGGCATCGGTCGGAAATTTCAGACCCCCTCCATCTACGCTGAGCACACCGTCTACGACAACTTGCTCCTCTCCCTCGAGGGCTCTCGCGGGGTCTTTGCCTCCCTCTTTTACAAGGAGACCGAAGAACATCGCGAACGCATTCACGAAGTGCTCAAAACCGTCCGCCTCGAAGAACGCAAAGGCGAATTCGCCGGAGCGCTTTCTCACGGTCAGAAGCAGTGGCTCGAAATCGGCATGCTGCTCGCCCAGAACCCAGAGCTGCTCCTCGTCGACGAGCCGGCCGCTGGCATGACCGATGAGGAAACCGAACGCACCGGTGAACTCCTGCTCAGTCTCGAAGGCAAACACAGCATCATCGTGATTGAACACGACATGGAGTTCATTCGCCAGATCGCTCGAAAGGTCACCGTCCTTCACCAGGGCAGCGTGCTCAAGGAAGGCAAGGTCGATGAGGTCCAGGCCGATCCGAAGGTCGTCGAAGTTTACCTCGGCCGCAAACACAGCCAGGAGCACCTCGAAGCGGAAGAAAAGAAAGCCGCCGAAGCCGAAACCCTCGCAGCCTCAGACTCCTGAACGCCATGACCGCAACGATTACCGAACCCCAAAAAGAAACGGCCACCTCGACCGTGCCGACCCTGTCCCTCGAAGGCATCGAGGTCGCCTACGACCAGTCCATCATCCTTCGCGGAATCGACATCGAAGTACCGCAGAACGAACTGGTCTGCCTCATGGGCCGCAACGGAGTCGGCAAGACGACGACGCTGAAGACTTCCCTCGGCCTGCTCAAGCCACGCTCAGGAAAGATTTACCTCGAAGGCCAGGACGTCACCTCACTGAAACCCGAGCAGCGTGCCCGCCTCGGCATGGCCTCAGTTCCGCAGGGGCGCGACATCTTTCCGAACCTCACCGTCTGGGAAAACCTCAAGATTGGTATCGTCGTCCACGGTCAAAAAGCGAAGGACCAGCTCGACCGCGTTTTCGAACTCTTCCCGGTCCTCAAGGAAATGCTGAAACGCAAAGGCGGGGTCCTCAGCGGCGGCCAGCAGCAGCAACTCGCCATTGGCCGCGCCCTGCTCACCGACCCCAAGGTGCTGGTCCTCGACGAACCCACCGAGGGCATCCAGCCCTCCATCATCGACCAGATCGAGGACACCCTAATCATGCTGAAGGAAGAGGGCCGCATGAGCATCTTTCTCGTCGAACAGTATCTCGATTTCGCCAAGGCCTGCAGCGACCGCTTCTACATCATGGATCGCGGCAGCATCGTGAAGCACGGCGTCATTGCCGAACTCGATGAGGAGGCCATCGCCAAGTACCTCACCGTCTAATCCAACGCCCTGACACTTTTCAACTCAACCTTTCCGGATTCCCGCAGCCATGCATCTGACTCCTCGCGAACGCGACAAACTGCTGATTGTCACCGCCGCTGACCTCGCCCGACGCCGACTCGATCGCGGCGTCAAACTCAACTACCCCGAGGCCGTCGCCATCATCACCTACGAAATCATGGAAGGCGCCCGCGATGGGAAATCCGTCGCTGATCTGATGAGCTTCGGCACCACCATCCTCAAGGCGGACGACGTCATGGAAGGTGTCCCGGAAATGATCCACGAGGTTCAAGTCGAAGCCACTTTCCCTGACGGCACCAAGCTCGTCACCGTTCACAACCCCATCCGCGCATGATCCCCGGAGAAATCATTCCCGCCGAAGAACCGGCCTTTCTCGAGGCCAATCCGGGCCTCGAAACCAGGACCCTGACCGTTGCCAACTCCGGCGACCGCCCCGTCCAGGTCGGTAGTCACTTTCATTTCTACGAAGTCAACGAAGCCCTCGAATTCGATCGTGAGGCCTCGTTGGGCTTTCGGCTGAACATACCCGCAGGAACCGCAATTCGCTTCGAACCCGGCGATGAGCGCGACGTTGAAGTCGTCGCTCTCGCCGGGGCTCGCGAAGTCTACGGTTTGAACAACAAGGTCGACGGCAAACTCCCCTCCTGACATGGCTCTCCAACTTTCACGCAAACAGTACGCCGAGATGTTCGGCCCCACCGTCGGCGACCAGGTTCGCCTCGCTGACTCCGAACTCTTCATCGAGGTGGAACGGGATTACATCGCCGAAGGCGGTGGCTACGGCAACGAAGTCAAATTCGGTGGCGGCAAAGTCATCCGCGATGGCATGGGACAGTCCCCTACCGCCATGGGTGACGACGTGCTCGACCTCGTTCTCACCAACGCCACCATCATCGATGCCGAAGTCGGTATCGTGAAGGCTGACATCGGCGTCAAAGACGGCCGCATCGTCGGGATCGGACACGCCGGCAACCCCGGCATCCAGGATGGGATCGGCTCCGTGCTGCCCGATCCTGTCACGGGCAAGAAGCATCCCATGATCGTCGGCGCAGGCACCGAAGCCATCGCCGCCGAGGGCAGCATCGTCACCGCCGGAGGCATCGACGCCCACATTCACTTCATCTGCCCTCAGCAGATTGAAGAAGCCATCGCCAGCGGCGTCACCACCATGCTGGGCGGCGGCACTGGCCCCGCGACCGGCACCAATGCCACGACTTGTACTCCAGGCCCCTGGAACATCGCCCGCATGCTCGAAGCCGCCGAAGCCTACCCGGTGAACCTCGGCTTTCTCGGCAAAGGCAACTGCGCCACGCACGATCCACTCATCGAGCAGATCAACGCCGGCGCCATCGGCCTCAAGCTGCACGAGGACTGGGGCACCACTCCCGGCGCGATTGACTCCTGCCTCCACGTCGCTGACGAAATGGACGTCCAGGTTGCCATCCACACGGACACGCTCAACGAGTCCGGATTCGTCGAACGCACTCTCGAAGCCATCGGTGGCCGTACCATTCACACCTATCACTCCGAGGGCGCTGGTGGCGGCCACGCTCCGGACATTCTCCGGGTCTGCGCCGAAAGCAACGTGCTTCCCTCCTCGACCAACCCGACGCGCCCTTTCACCGTCAACACGCTCGACGAGCACCTCGACATGCTCATGGTGTGTCACCACCTCGACTCGAAAATCCCGGAGGACGTTGCCTTTGCGGAGTCGCGCATTCGTCCCCAGACCATCATGGCCGAGGACATTCTCCACGACCGGGGCGCCATTTCCATGATTGCTTCGGACAGCCAGGCCATGGGTCGAGTCGGAGAAGTGATCTGCCGCACCTGGCAAACCGCCCACAAGATGAAGGTCCAGTTCGGCAAGCTCGACAACGCCGATCATCCCGCGGCCGACAATTACCGGGCGCTTCGCTACGTGGCCAAGTACACGATCAACCCCGCCATCACCCACGGCATGGGCAACCTGGTCGGCTCACTCGCCGTCGGCAAGCTGGCGGACATGGTAGTCTGGAAGCCGGCCTTCTTCGGCGTCAAACCCGAGCTCGTGCTCAAGAGCGGCATGATCGCCTACGCCAACATGGGTGATCCCAACGCGTCCATTCCCACCCCGCAGCCTACCTACTACCGCCCCCAGTTCGCGGCGCAAGGTCGGGCCGTGGCCTCCACCTCTCTCACCTTCGTAAGCCAGGCCTCTCTCGATGCCGGACTCGCCGATCGCCTCGACGTCAAAAAGCAGCTCGTTCCCGTGACGACCTGCCGCGACATCAGCAAAGCCGACATGCTGCACAACAAGGCGGCACCCAAGATCGAGATCGATCCCGAGACCTACAACGTGACCGCAGACGGCGAACTGCTTGTCTGCGAACCGGCTGAGATCGTGCCGATGGCTCAACGTTACTTCCTCTTCTAGCCGCGATCCTGACAAGCAGACGATTTGGAAAACACCCCTGATGCCGATCATTGAAAAAACGGTCGAAGTGACAGCCAGAACGTTGGAACTCGTTTCCATCGAGGTGGACCGGCACAGTCTCCAGAAGTGTCGCTGGCGGCGTGCCGCCGAGGACGGGGTCGAGTTTGCCTTCAGCCTCGACGAACCGCTTCGCAATGGCGACGTGGTTCTCGAAACCGATTCGAAACGCTACCAGGTCAGTCAGTTTCCCGAACCCGTTTTCTCGATTCCCCTGCCCTCCAGCCCGGATGATTCCGCGCAGCTGGGCTGGTCGCTTGGCAACCTGCACCAGCCCGTTGAAATCCGGGAGGACTGCCTGCTCGTGGCCGCGGATCCGGGCATCCAGCGGGTGCTCGACGATCTGTCGCTCACCTACGAAGAGCAGTTCGAGATCTTCGCTCCACCGCCCCATTCCGCCGCTCACAGCCACGATCATCTCGGCTTCGAATACGAACACTCACACGGCTTTTTCAGCCACAGTCATGCACCGCTCCGTTAAACCACTCCCCGCAGTGACCAGTCAGGCAGGCGAAGCCTCCTCCTCGCCTGCCTGGCTCGGCTCACTCCTTCAGGTGAGTGACAGCGCCTATCCCACGGGGAGCTTTGCTCACTCCGGCGGACTCGAAGGCATGGTCCAGCTCTCGGCCGTCGAATCGGTCGAGGACCTTGAAACCTTTGTCCGTTCCTACGTGCTCAACGGGCTGGAATGGGTGGAGCTGCCTCTGCTTCATCGCGCCTACCTCGCCACTCAAGATAACGACGGCGATGCCCTCGAGCGTCTCGACCAACTATCGGTTGCGTTGCGAACGCCTGAAGAACTTCGCCTCGCCGCCAGCAAAACCGGACGCCAGCGCCTCGAACTGCTCGCTTCGGTCATGGATTTCGATCAACTGTATCCGGAAGCCTGGCAGTCCCTCACCCCGAGAATCCGACAGACCCAGATCCCCATCGTTGCCGGACTCGAAGCCGCCCTTAGCGGCATGCCGGCCGATGCCGCGATGCAGGCCTTTGGTTTCGCTTCCATCTCGGGCGTCGTCAGTTCGGCCATCAAAACCCTGCGCCTCGGCCAGACCGCAGTGCAGCGCATCCTTCATCAAGCCTCTCTCGAACTCCCCGCCCTGACCGTGCGATCCCTCCTCGTCGAGGAAAACGACATCGGCGCCTTCACCCCTCTCCTCGACATCGCATCGGCTCGCCACAAGCGGGCCTTCAGCCGACTCTTTCTTTCCTAACTAAGCCCTTCACCTATGAAATCGAACGACAAACTCATCCGCGTTGGCATTGGTGGCCCGGTCGGTTCCGGCAAAACGACCCTGGCCCTGCATCTCTGCAAAACCTTTCGCGATCGCTGCAATATGGCGGTCGTCACCAACGACATCTACACCCAGGAAGATGCTGCCGCGCTGAAGCGTGCCGGTGCTCTTCCTGAAGAACGCATTCTCGGCGTGGAAACCGGCGGCTGCCCCCACACCGCCATTCGCGATGACATCGCCATGAATCTAGAGGCGATTCGTGAACTCAAGGATACCTTTGACGGCCTTGAACTGGTTCTCGTGGAGAGCGGTGGCGACAACCTCACCGCCACCTTCTCACCCGAACTCGTCGACGTGTTTATCTATGTCATCGACGTGACCGAAGGCGAAGACATCCCCCGCAAGGGAGGTCCCGCCATTGCCTACAGCGATCTGCTCATCATCAACAAAGCCGACCTCGCTCCTTACGTGGAGGTCGACACCTCGCGCATGGATGCCGACGCCCGCAAGGTGCGCGGTGACAAGCCCTTCCTCTTCTGCGATTTCAAATCCGGCCGCAGCATGGAAGAACTCAAGGTCTGGTTCGATCGCGACGTGCTCTTCACCGATCTGACCGAAGCGGAAACTCCCGCCTCTGCCTCCTGATGCTGCTCTCGCCTCCAGACGCTGACGCCCGATCCGTCTCCGGAAAACTGGAGATCGGCGCGGGTCTCAATGCTCGCGGCGAGACCGTGCTGAGGCATCAGTATCATTCCGTGCCCTTTCACCTCAGCAAGGCCTACTGGGACGGGCAAGCCCTGCTCGTTCAGGTGGTCAACCCGACCGCCGGGATCTTTCAGGGCGACTACATGGAGAGCCGCGTTGTCCTCGATGAGGGCACGTCGGTGCTCATCACCTCCCCCAGTGCGGCGCGCACTCACACGCAGCGAAACCGGGGCGAAGCCCGTGCTGACGACGCCCTGCTCGAACAGAGTTTTGATGTTGCCGGCAACTCCTGGCTGGAAGTGTTTCCCGAGCTGCTCATTCCCCAGACCGGTTCCGTCTTTCGCCAGAAAACCGAAATCAATGTCGCCGAGGGCGGCGAACTCTACTTTGTCGAAATGCTCGCTCCCGGCCGTCTCGCCCACGGAGAAAGCCTCGCCTACGATCGACTGGAGTGGTCCTTCGTTCTCAACCACCAGGGCCGACCGGCTGCCATCGAACGCGCCCGGGTCGAGCCCCCCCAATCCTGCTGGATGCTCCAGGTGCCGGAATGGGAACAAGCCTTCTACGGCGCTGCCTGGATCGTGTCGCCCGCCCTGAAGGAGCTGCCGGAGTCCGTCTTCACCGAACTCGAGGATCTCGCTGGTGAGCGCTCTCACCTCGGAGTGTCCCGCGTCTCCCCGGAGATTCTCGCCATCAAGATCCTCAGCGAATCCAGTCGCGAGCTTCGCCAGTTGAACGCCCGGGTTCGTGAAATCATGACACCCTTCCTGCCCCGCCTTCGCTCCACCCCGAGAAAACTCTAACCGATGCACCTTCCCGACGGATTCCTCGACGCCAAAACCTGGACCACGCTCACCGTGGTGGGGGCCGCTGGCGTTGCCCTGGCTCTGCGCCAGCTGCAGAAATCGCAAGGTGAGAGCGATTCAACCACACCTTCGACCCGGGCACCCATTGTTGGCCTCTGCGCCGCCTTTGTCTTTGCCGCTCAAATGGTGAACTTCCCCGTCGCCACCGCCGTTTCCGGTCACCTCCTCGGAGGCACCCTGCTCGCGATTCTGCTGGGGCCATGGATGGGCGTGCTGGTCATGACGGCGGTGCTCGTCATCCAGGCACTGCTGTTTCAGGATGGAGGCATCACCGCTCTCGGCGCCAACGTGGTCAATCTTGCCTTCATTGCCACGCTGAGCGGCTACGGTCTCTATCGCCTCATCCTCGGTTCCGGAAACTCGTCAGGTTGGTCAGCCCGCAAAGGCGTCGCTGTGTTTGTGGGCGCGTGGGCCTCGGCGGTGCTTTCTGCTCTGGCCGCCGGAGCCGAACTTGCCGTCTCCGGTGTCGCCAACATCGGCACCCTGCTCGGTCTCATGGGAGGCGTTCACGCCATCATCGGCCTGGGAGAGGGCCTTGTCACCTTGCTGGTCCTCCGCTACCTCACCGCTCTCGGCTATGGCGCTCCGGGCGGACTCACCAAAACCCTGCACCCCTCCCAAAGCCATGGATGATTCCCGTCCCAGCACCAGGCGCAAGAACCTGAAACTCCTCGCCGGAGTCCTGATCCTCGTCGGAGCCACCCTGGCCCTGACCCCGTTCTCCTCCGAGAAACCCGACGGCCTCGAATTCGCGGCGGAAACACTTCATTTCGCCGAAGCGGCCCAGGAAAGCCCCCTGCCCCATCTCGAAAACGGCCTCGGCCCCTGGGCCGGCCGCATCGCCGGCCTGCTCCTCGCCGCCGGCATCTCGACGCTCTTCCTCCTCAACTTCCGACGCCCCCCAATCAGTAGTCAGTAGTCAGTAGTCAGTAGTCAGTAGTCAGTAGTCAGTAGTCAGTAGTCAGTAGTCAGTAGTCAGTAGTCAGTAGTCAGTAGTCAGTAGTCAGTAGTCAGTAGTCAGTAGTCAGTAGTCAGTAGTCACTCGAAATGGGCCGTTTTGGAATGCATGAATTTGCGACCGGATGGGAGAACGCTCTCCCCGGTGTCCGCGTGCTCATTCCCCGGGACTCGCTCCGGCTCGCCCTCACCCTCGCGGCGATCGCCATCACTGCCTCCCTGCCCAACGCCTGGGCGTGGCCCTGGCTGGTGGCTGCCGCGATCGTTCCTCTGGCCGTTCTCATCGGGGCTCGCGTTCCCTTTCGGTTTACGGCCCGACGCCTCGCGGTGGTGGCTCCCTTTGGCCTTCTCGCCACCCTCTTTCTCCCGTGGGCGGGAGGAGATCCGCGGATCGAGTGGCTGGGTCTTTCCCTGAGTCAGCCCGGGCTGATCCAGGCCGGAGCGATTCTTCTCAAGCTGACCGCTGCCTGTCTCTGGATCTGCTACCTCGTGGCCACCACCACCGTACCCGGCATCTTTGCGGCACTGCGAGCCCTCAAGGTCCCCGGGGTCTTTGTTGAGATCCTCGAAACCACCGTTCACTACCTCGCCATCCTCGCCCGCGAAATCAGCCAGATGCTGTTGGCGCTGCGATCCCGCACCCCGCGCCAGGATCGCTCCCTGCGAGGCATCCGCCACACCGCTCAACGCATGGGAGAACTCGTCGGCGCCCTGTTTGTCCGCACCCTCGATCGCGGCGAACGATGCACAGCAGCGCGCGAATCGCGAACTTTCGCCCCCCGCTCCGGGGATGGCCCATCCGACCCATCTGGCCCACCCGACCCATCCAACGAAGAGAAAGCGGGAGAGAAAAAGGAGTCACCCTACGCCGTTGAGATGGAACGGGTCGGCTTTCGCTATCCCGGAGCGGATCGCGAAGCCCTCGCCAGCGTTTCTCTGCGCCTGCCTCGCCAGTCCAAGATCGCCCTGCTCGGGATCAACGGTGCCGGCAAGACCACTCTCCTGCTCCACCTCAATGGGGTTCACCTGCCCGACCGCGGCAGCGTCCAGATCGATGGCGTCGAACTGAGCCGCAAGACTCTGCCTGATATTCGACAAAAGGTCGGCATGGTATTCCAGAACCCCGATGACCAGGTCGTCGGGGTGACCGTCTACGACGACGTCTGCTTCGGCCTCCGCCAGATGAACCTGTCCGAAGAGGCAATCGAAACCCGCGCTCTCGAAGCCCTCGCCGCCGTGGGGCTGCGCGAACGCAAGGATCGAGCTCCCTTCTCCCTGAGCCGCGGAGAACGAAAGCGCGCCGCCATTGCCGGCGTGCTCGCGGTGGGCGCCGACATTCTCGTGTTCGACGAGCCCATGGCTTCCCTCGATCCCGCGGGAAAAGATGAAATCGCGGTCCTGCTCCAGGATCTGCAACTCGCCGGCAAAACGATCATTGTTGCGACCCACGATGTCGATTTCGCAGCCGCCTGGGCCGACCTCGCCGTGATCATGGACGACGGCCGCATCATGGCCGCCGGCCCTCCGGAGCTTCTCGTCGACGAAGACCTCATGAGTTCAGCCGGTCTCGCCCTGCCGCTCGTCTCCCGTCCTTTCCAACTGCTGCAACCCCTCGTGAAGAACACCCGAGCCGCCCAACTCGAGCGGGTGCCGGCCAATACGCAGGAGGCCTTCCGCTGGCTCAAGCAGCAGATTGCCCCAAGATTCGGCGCAAATTCAGAGGATGAATCCCCCCTCTCCCGGCGACACCGCTGAGAGCGCGGCGCCGGTAGGAATGCCGCGACCGCGAAGTTGAAGAACTAAACGAAGTGTCGGGAGAGAAATTTGTAAACAAGCCTCTAAAATGGCAAACCTTCAGTCCCTGTAAGAATTGAACGTCACAATTCAGTGAAGACGTCGGTATTTTAAAATCAAAATTCTATTCCACTTTCTTTGAGATCAGCGCGAATTTTTTTTCCGAGTTTTCGATCAATCTTTTGAATTTTTTGCAGATTTTCCCACATCTCTACTTCTATTTCATATGCGAGCCATTTGGCCGAAACCGCATCCTCGAGACGCGCATAGATTTTACTTTCGAGCGCACCTAGATGCAAAGGGTTGATCTCAAGCGCCTTGTTAAAATAGTTATAAGCTACGCTGGTTTTGTTATTTTCAAAAGCCGCATCGCCAACCAAAACAAGAAGATCCGGGTCACGTTCGAGACCTTTATCCAACTCAAATGCTTTCTGAATTGATGGCTGCACTTCGTATAGACGGTCAGTATAGTAGGCCGCATAGCCCAAGTTGACCCAGCTCAACGGTTTTTCTGGTGATTTGACTTTGAAGGCCCGTGCTGCGCTCCATGCGTCCTCCTCTTTCCCCAGGTTAAGAAACGAGAGAATCGTTTCCCACTCTAAATCATAATCCACAGTCTCGAGGTCAACGCCGCTGCCGTTCAAGATCGCTCGCTTTGCCTGTGTAGTTGCTGAGTATGCAAGTTCAGGAGAGTCGTCGACAATTATCTCTGAATATTCGAGTAGAATCTTGGCGTCATTTGGGGCAATACTTACAGCGTGGTTGTAAACTCTCCGTTCCAATTCAATCTCACCAAGCCAGGAAAAAAGTATCCCTAAGTTATTCCAACCCCGTGGGTTTTCATAATCCAAATCGATTGCGGTGATCGCAGTGGCGACGGCATCCTCGTATAGATCTACGTAGAAAAATGCGTCGCTTAGCACTCGATAAGCTAGAGCGCTTTCGGGATGCATTTCGACTGCATTTTTAGCGCCGTTGAGCATAGCGAAGTAATCCCCTTCCAACTCTTGCGATTTCAGATCTTTAAAAAGTAAGCTCTCTGAAAATACTGCATCTTGCTTCGCCGAATCTTCACTTCGTTCTGACCTCGTGAAAATCGAGTCATCTATTTTTGCACTAGGTCTTGCATCGGGGTTTCGATTTGCTGATTTTATCAGGGGCTCAATATGTTTGCTGGGAATCGCAAAATTGAGGGACTCGCCATCAACCATTTTGAAAGTTGCGACGCCAAGGATTGTGCCATCTGCGGTAAACACGGGAGAGCCGCTTGAACCAGAAGAAATCGCCGCAGACATTTGTATTACGTCAATTCCGCCAACCTGACGAGTCGCCGAGATAATCCCTTCAGTCACTGTCTGTTCGAGACCCCTTGGATTCCCGATCACGATCACGTCGGAACCGATTTTTAATTCGGAGCCATCTGCAAGTTTTACCGCGGTAAGCCCTTCTGATTCTACTGAAATAACTGCAAGATCATGAGCTCTATCAACTGCGACCAATTTTGCATCTCTATACCGATCGCCACCCGCAGTTTTGACGGTGATGCTCTTGTTATTGGCAATCACGTGGAAATTGGTGACGAGAAGGCCACTAGAGTCGACGACGAAAGCTGTTCCCAAACTTTTTTCACCTTTAGTGGTAGTATTTTCCACCAGCATCACAGAATCAGACCACTCCTCCACAATTGCAGCGATGTCGATGGCATAAGTCCAAGTAGCTGTATTGCCGAGCATTGAAATGAAAGAGAAGAAAAATAATAGGTGAGTATCAGTTTTCTTGCTCATAACATGGGTTATCTGATCTGCTCAGAACCAAAGCCGAGGTTACTACTCTTGAAACACGGGAGACTTTTCAAGATTAAAATAGCCCGCGGTCTAACTTTTCGGGAATGCCACGACCGCGAAGCGGTTTGCTAACGGCGCCGAAGGCGGATGACGCACAGGTTTGCGCAGCGAACAAAACCCTCGTTGGTTGTTCGCTCTGAGATTAGAGTATCCCCGGCAGGAATGCCCTGCCACGAAGTGGCGTATCAACTCCGCGAAGCGGTCGACGCATAGGTGCAAAGCACCAATCGAACCTACATCTAAGCTTTAGGAATGCTGCGACCGCGAAGCGGTGGGTTAACCGCGCCGAGGGCGGATGATGCATAGGTTTGCGCAGCGAACCAAAGCCTCGTTCGTTATGGCCGCTGGCATCAGAATATCCCCGGCAGGAATGCCCTGCCACGAAGTGGCGTACTCACCGCGCGAAGCGCTTCCCGCACAGGTGCAAAGCACCAATCGAACCTACATCTAAGCTTTAGGAATGCTGCGACCGCGAAGCGGTGGGTTAACCGCGCCGAAGGCGGATGATGCATAGGTTTGCGCAGCGAACCAAAGCCTCGTTCGTTATGGCCCCTGGCATCAGAATATCCCCGGCAGGAATCGAACCTACATCTAAGCTTTAGGAGAGCCTCGTTCTATCCATTGAACTACGGGGACTTTCGGACCCGCTCACCCCGGGATATCTTGCCCGTTAAGTAAGCTGGAAAATGCCGGCGATTAGTCTTCTTCGTGCGGCGGATAATATCAAGTCGGATGATTGGGAGATTCGTGGGTGAATACCGGCTCGGGATGCTCAAATAAAGATCAAGTCGCCAGCACTGATGCCTTGAGAATCTGGTCTAGTTCGGAAAATCTGACCTTTTTAAGCTCCGAAACCTTCTTGAATTACTTCCCAGAAATCACGCCTAGGAAAACTTCGAGCCCTCGAAAATTTGGCTCTCCGGAAATTGCCTGGCATACCCCAAATATGGGGGGGTGCCCCCCCTAATGTTTTTTGCTAGATGTGATCGCTCGCTAAAAACAGAATCGAGGACAGCCCTCACTACACAATTCATAAAACCGAACCGCTACCGTGAAGACATCAACCTCACTCGCACTCATCGTGTCGACTGTGTGCTTCTGTGCGCTCTCGACCACCGCTCAGGAAGCAGTAACAGATCAACCGGTTCAACCAAACCCGTCTGCTGAAGTTGATCTCACAGCAGAACCTCCACCCAAGGCTTCCCCAAACACTTCTACTGTCACAATACCGCCGCTATTGCTTTGGACATTGATTGCTCTTGTGGGAGTGCTTTCACTCGTCACATTTGGCCTGGCAATCCATAGCTACCGGCTCACCCATTTGCGGCTGCGCCACGGCGGAGCCAACACCATCAGTTTTGGCGATTCTGTTGCCGAATGGATGCAGCAGCTCGAGGAGCATTGGAACAACAGTCATAGCTTACAATCCAGTCACGCTTCGAACACGGTCGAAAAGCTCCAACAAGTCAGCGACGCTTTCGATGAGCAAAGTAGAACTAACTTTAAAAAGCTAGCCGAAGCCTTTAATCAGCATCACCAAATCGTCGGCGGCGAACTCAAAGAGATGTCTTCAGACCTGGCACAAACCAGGGAGATCCTCGCCACCGTCCGACGGGTCGCTGAAGAGAAGAAAGAAGAGCTTGAAGACTACAAGGCTGGATTCCGCGTCTCGATCTCAAAGGATGCTTTAGGGCATCTCTGTGACGTTCGAGATAATCTTATTAAAATCCGCGCCATTGTTGAAAAAGCACCGGCAGGCAACAACGCCATCCTTGAGGCACTTGAAGACATTGATTGGGAACTGAGTGATACACTCGACAATTGTGACCTCATTGAAATCAAGGTGGAGCCCGGCATATCCATTCGTGACGAATCCCTCAGCGGAAAACATAAAGTTCTAGGGAAAAAACCTGCTCCTTCCCCGGAATACCACGGCCGCGTCGCAGGAATTATCAAACACGGCTACCTCATTCGAGTGCCACGAAAGGAGGGAGAAGAAACCCAGCTCTTTCGCCCCGTGCAGGTCACCGTTTTCGCGGATCAGAACAGCCGCGCTGATGAAGATCAGCCACCACAAACCATCGAATCCACACAAACAGACACCTCAGCATGAGCAAACCCATAGGAATTGACCTCGGCACCACTTACTCCGCCATTGCCGTCCTTGACGAATTCGGCAAGCCTGAAATTGTCCCAACGGATGGCGAAAGAATCACGCCTTCTGTTGTCGCGTTCCCGCCGGACGATCCGAATCTTGTTCTTGTCGGTCGCGATGCCAAAGAAGCCCTTCAGCACGAACCCGAATCAGTCATTCAATACGTGAAACGAGAAATGGGAACGGATGCCACCTTTCCCATGAGAGGCACAGACTACACGCCACAACAGATCTCATCCCTGGTTCTCAAAAAGCTTATTGAAGGAGCCGAAAAAATTCATGGTGACGTGGACTCGGCTGTCATCACTGTCCCGGCCAACTTTTCCGAGGCCAGTCGTAAAGCGACCATGCAGGCCGGCGAAATCGCTGGAATCAAGGTGTCCAACATTATCAATGAGCCCACAGCGGCGGCCTTGGCTTTCGCTGCGTCCGGGAACGCCCTCTCCGGCACCTTGATGATTTATGACCTGGGTGGCGGCACGTTTGACGTCACCATTGCCAAAGTTATCGGTAAGGAAGTCGAATGTATCACCTCCCAGGGAGACTCCAGATTGGGTGGCACCGACTTTGACAGGAAACTGTATGAAATCATCCGCGAAACCTTCAAGCGGGAGAACGGCTTCGACTTGCCGGAGAAACCCGACCAGGCGGGTAAATACTATGAACTACTCGACAAGGCAGAAGCACTAAAGATCACCCTTTCGAAGCGCGACGTCGCCCGAACCTCAATTATTCACGAGGACGCCGGATCCTGCCGCATCGAAATTAGCCGCTCGGAGTTTGAAGAAAAGATCTCCAATCATCTTGCAACAACTGAGATGCTGGTTGAGACCGCTTTGGAGGATGCCAAAATGGAGGCGTCTGATATTGACCATATCCTCCTGGTTGGCGGAAGCACGCGAGTCCCCGCAGTAAGGGAGAGTATTCGCAAACTCATGGGCAAGGATCCGATCGACGCGGTCAACCCCGACGAAGCGGTTGCCCTAGGCGCTGCTATCTATGCTGGGCTCAAAAGTGATTCCCTCTCAGCATCTCAGCAACAGCACCTTAACGGCATCAAGATGTCCGACGTGGCGAACCACTACTACGGAACCATCGCTTTGGACTTTGATGAAGAACGCGGCTCCGAGGAGCTTCGAGTCACTATCATTATCCCCAAGGACACGCCAATTCCGGCGAGGAAATCTCATACATTTCACACAATCGGCGACGGCCAGACACGTGTGCACGTTAGAATTACCCAATCAGACGAGGAAGAAAATGACCCACAATTCGTGAATCTGATTCACGAAGGGAACTTTGAGCTTCCGCCTGGTCGATCAGCTGGACAACCTATCACGGCGACTTACAGCTATGACGAAAACCAAACGATGCTCTGCGTATTCACCGATGAAGAGTCGGGGCGCACTTACCGCGCGACTCTGAGCCCGGATAAGATCGGCTCCACTGAAGAACAATCAGCTTCCTTGGAAGACTTTGTGATCGACTAGCCAATCGCTCTTCAATGGAATTCTTAGTTATCTTCATCGGCATTGCCATTTGCATCGCCGTGTCAGTTAGTCGCGGAGCACAAGACGCAAAAACCGGAACGACATCATCGCGTGGCACTCCGCCGCCACTACCTCTTCAGTTTCGCTGCCGGTTTGAAAACAAACACATCCCTGAGATCCCAACTCCGCTAAAAATGTTGACGTTTGAAGTCAACAATCTCGTGATTGAAGGAAATGGAAATCCGATCGTCATGCGACTTCGCATGGTTGATGATACCGATGGCATAGAGCGATCCGTCCTTTGTGGCATCGAAGACTTGCAGGCCCCGAACTCACTGTCGTTCCTAGCGGTTGAGGAGCTACCTCACCTACCCTTCGGGACCATCCTAAATATCGACCAATTTACCAGCGTCATCTCAGTCCCGAAAGAGCTACTTCTATTCCCGTGGTCCGGACAAAGAAACATCACGGCTTCGATCGAAATTTGCCGGAGTGGGCAAGTAATCCAGAAAGCTCACACTGCCTTTAAAGTCACCTCATCAGACGAAGGTTACATAGAAGGAGTCGCCAACCGTGAGCGAGCCGAAGAAATGGGAATCTACTTGGCAATGCATCTCGCCGCCGCCGATGGGAATATTGACAAGCAGGAAGCTGATGTCGTCAAAGAGTGGGTTAAAGTCATTCTCTCAGAAGTAGCGAGCGATGACCACGATCGACGACGCGATCGCCTCAATGAGGTGATCTCTGACGCTTTCCAAAAAGCCAAGACCACCTCGCTGGATCTCGACTACATCACCGACGAGCTTGAGGAAAAAGCCAGCATGCCGATCAAATACGAGCTCATCGAGCTCTGCATGGATGTGATGAAAGCTGACGGAGTCGCCGATCCCAGTGAAATGCGTGAGCTGAAGCGAGTTGCCAATATGATTGGCCTTGAAGAAGGCCGATATTCCGCCCTACTCGACAAGCGTCTCGCAGATGTTGAAACGATCGATGCCAGCAATACGGCGAGCCTGGCATCAATCCTTGGCATCACCTCCAGCATGAGCAAGGAGGAGATCCGCAAGCATCTGAACAAGGAATATCGAAAGTGGAAAAGCCGGGTCTCTCACGATGATGAGGAAATCAGGAATCGAGCTTCACGAATGATCGAGCACATTTCGGAAGCTCGAAAACAGTATCTCTGATATGGAGTCGATTCGGTTCACTTACGACACGCCAGGGCAATGGGGCATCCAAGTCGACAATGCCCGGGCTTTCGTAGGATCCGACTCCCCCAAACGCAGGCTGCTTGCCCACGCGCTCAGGGTAGACGCCAGCCTCTTTCCTGAGCTGGCGAAACGAGTTGCTTTGGCTGCCGAAAAGGTTGGCCTGGAAGACACCCCCGCCACCTTTATCGCCAACGATCCTGACGCCAATGCCATGTGCATCCCGTGGTCCTCAGAGGGAAAAGATGACTTCGCGGTAATGTTGACTTCGGGGCTGGTGCACTTGTTGACGCCGGCTGAATTGCAGTTCGTCATCGGTCACGAAATCGGACACTTCATTTACCGGCATTTCACCTACCCCGCCGTTGGCGATGAAGCCAGTCTTGGGGAGCGCCTCGCAACTCTCAATCTGCAACGCGCCGCCGAAATCAGTGCCGACCGCATGGGCCTCATGGCAACCAATTCTGTCGAAGACGGCTGCAGCGCCATGATCAAAGCTGCTTGTGGACTGGGAGAACCTCACCTGCGACTTCATGTCCCCACCATCCTCGCGCAGTTTCGTGAACTCACGGATGAAGTTGGCGGCCATGCCGAAGCCGCCTTTGATACCCACCCGCTGATGGCGATCCGGGTACGATCGCTACTGCGCTTTTCGTCCACCGATGCTTTTCACACCCTGAGGAATGATCCCAACGCATCGGTCGACGAGGACTTGACCGTGATTGATGACAAGATTCGTCAGGATTTTGACAAGGCCTCTGGCTTTTCGCACGAAACCTGGGAAAACCAGTCCCTCGCCCGGATTCGCCTGTGGGCTGTTTTGCTGTTATTTGTTTCCGATCGACGTCTCTCCAAAGAAGAACAGGAAATCCTCTCTGACTGCTTTGGCGAAGAGCATGCCCGCAAAGCGATTGCATTTGTGAAGAGCAGCGGGCAACGCTCTCCCGAAGCCGTCATGCAACGCTTTCAAGAATCCTGCGCCGACGCCGAAGGAGTAAGTCCCGGCAAACTGGATCAGCTGTTTTCAGAAATGGAACGCATTGCCAGTGCCGCAAGCGGCAACACTGATTCCATTCTCGATTGCCTCACGACCATCGGGGACGCCCTCGGGGTCAGCCGCACTCCACGAATCGCCCCATGGGAGGCTGATATCGATTAGCCAGTTATCCGAGATAAGACAACAGAGCTCCCGCCGCGAAGAACCCAAATGCCAGTCCAGTTCCCCATCGCCTCGCATTGCCCATCCGGCCCCGGTCGCGAAAGCACCAGTCCAAGGTAATCAGGGCGACAGACAGCAAGGCTGGCCACAACGGCAATTCAAGTTTCCAAAGCCGGCAGCAAATCGATGCCATCATAACCCCAACAATGAGCCCGGTGCACCGCCAGCAGAGGCCAAAAACACGCCCACAACAGGTCGGAGCTGTCGAAGGCTCGCGATTACAGAGTGGAAAGATCAGCTTTTTCAAATCTCAGGACTGCGGCACAAGCCGCTGGGCTACCGATTACCTCAGCCCCACGACTCAAATTTGTTCTCCACCACTAAAACCTACGGCTTAACATCATGGCAACTCCTATTGGCATTAGGATTGAGAACTCGGGAATTTCCCTCGCAACTCTTGATTCAAAGGGCTCTCCCCAAATCGTGCCCATCGATGGAGAACAGACCACCCCTTGTGCCGTCGCTTTCCCACCGGATGATCCGAATCTTGTTCTTGTCGGACGTGACGCTCAGGAAGCGTTAGGCCATGAACCGGAGTCAGTCGTCACAGATCTTATATCTCAATTGGGCTCCAATAAGTCTTACCTCTTTCGCGACGTTCACTACACACCCCAGCAAATTTTAGGGCTTTTGCTCAAGGTGCTTCTCAAACGTGCTGAGACGGTAATTGGAAACGTTGAATTAGCTGTCATCACTGTCCCGGCCAACTTTTCAGAGGCCAGCCGTAAGGCGACCCTGCAGGCCGGGGAAATTGCAGGCATTAAGGCATCCAGATTGATAAATAAATACTCTGCGGCAGCGCTGGCTTTCGCCGCATCAGGCAATGCACGGTCAGGCACTTTGCTGATTTGTGACCTGAATAGCAACACCTTTAACGTCACCATCGCCAAGGTTCTAAATAAAGAAGTTGAATGCATCACCTCCCAGGGAGATTCCAGATTGGGCGGCACTGACTTTGACTGGAAATTGTATGAATTTATCCGTGAAATCTTCCACCGGGAGAATGGCTTTGACTTGCCCGAGAAACCCGACCAAGCCGGCAAATACTATGAACTCCTCGACAGGGCAGAGGCGCTGAAGATCACGCTTTCTACGCACGACGTCGCTCGAACCATGATCATTCACGAGGAAGCCGGCTGCTGCCGCGTCGAGATCAGCCGAACGGAATTTGAAGAGAGTATTTCTCATCATCTCGCTACTTTTGAAATGCTCATTGAGGCCGCGTTGGAAGATGCTGAGATAACGCCGGTAGAGATCGACCACGTTCTATTGATCGGAGCTGACACCAATATCCCGGCAGTCAGGACGAGCATCGCAAATACTCTTTCAAAGGAACCATCAACCTTTGTGAGGAACGATGACGCACCAACCTTAGGCGCCGCGATTTATGCGAAAACGATCTTTCCCGATTTTCCCCACGTCAAGACTGTCGCAAAGGAGGATTCTATCGTGTGTGGGGATGTCGCCAATCACTTCCTGGGTATTCTGGTCTCTGATTCCCACGGCATCGGGGAATCCACCTCTAAAGAGGTCCAAATCCTCCTGCCACGCGGTGTTCCGATTCCGATTCAGACTCAAATTAAGCTTCGAACTGCCTACGACAACCAAACTCAAATCGGAATTCAACTGACCCAATCAGACGAATGGGAAACTGACCCACAGTTTGTAAATATCATTCACGATGGAGCCTTCGAATTACCTGCAGGTCGGCCGGCCGGTCAGCCTGTTCAACTAACCTGTGGCTATGACGAAAACCACACCGCTTTCCTCACACTGGAGGATCTCAATTCCGGCCGGACGTATCAGTTTCGTCTCTCGGGAGATCGTATAAGCGGCGAATCGTGCGCGTCTTTAGAGGACTTCATTATTGAATGAGCCATAGGTTTGACGCCTGCCTCGTTCTATCCATTGAACTACGGGGACTTTCGGACCCGCTCACCCAGGGATATCTTGCCCGGTAGGTAAGCTGGAAAATGCCGGCGTTTAGTCTTCTTCGTGCGGCGGATAATATCAAGTCGGATGATTGGGAGATTCGCTGAAGCATATCAGCGCACGGTCCGAAAAATTCCCACGAGATGAAGCGATCGAGGCGCCCATCGCGAAGATGGAGGCCTACCCGAAATCATACACCGGATAATCCTTCTCATTGAAACTCAGCCATCCCGCCTTCTCCGCTTTCTCAATCACTGTCCGAACTTGAGCACTATCGGCCGGTTGGTTGATGAGCTGCCCGACCTTGGCTTGAAGGGTCGTCCTCCATTTAGGACGGCTCTTAGGATTCATTGGATTCTTTAAGCCGTTCGAGTAAGACTCCCCGTAACTTCGACTTCCGCAATTGAGGCCAAGCCAACACTTCGGATCAATGATAGAACCAGACTACGCCAGCGTTAGCATCCCTGAAATTTTTCGGGGGTACCTCAGCTCAATTATACGCCCTATACTAATAACTCACATCTGTAGCGCTAATTTCGAGGCAGGCAGATTAACACAGCGCGGCAAGGTCAGGCCTTGATCGATGCATTCATCACGAACCGAGCGTCAAGTTGGCAGGCGCTGACTAAACTAACGATGTGAGCGGTGGCTTGGGGGGAGAAGCAAGGCTGTGAGGTTCCGGGGGCGAAATGTTCCCTGGACAAGAAGTTTAGATCTTGTATTCTCGGAGAGAATGACACGGCATAGAATACTTGCTGAAATCCGGAGTACAGGCGATAGAGGTGCCTCTAGTGGTTTGTATTAAAGGGAATGTGAAGGAGAAAATCCTAAGCGCGAAGAAGAATTGATTGTGCAAATGCCAAGAAGGAGGAAATCAAAACCCAAGTTTACATTTGTCGAGTCATTCGCCGGATGCGGAGGAATGTCCCTTGGCCTAAAAGCTGCCGGTTTCGAGCTCCTCTTTGCAAATGAGCTTTCGCCGATGGCTGCGGATTCCTACTACGCGAATTTCCTCGAAGACATGGATGAGCAGCCATCGATTCCAGGGCTCTCAAAGAGAAGAGTGGAAATTCACACTCGGGATACAGCTGATCTCAAGTCATATTATGATCCACGGAAATACTTTGGAGCACCAATTGATCCTAGGGTCCGTGACGCTCTTGGACGAGAGGATCTCGAAAATTATCTGTTTGTAGGTGATTTACGAGGACTCAACAAGGCGCTCGAGAGCTGTGCAGCAGATTTTTCACCTCGACTTGGTACGATCGATTTGCTTGCGGGAGGGCCTCCCTGCCAGAGCTTCAGCATGGCCGGTAGGAGAGAGCGGAAGAATCAACGGAACCAGCTCCCTCATGAGTTTGTTCGAACTGCTGAGCTCCTCCGGCCCAGAGTGGTTCTGCTCGAGAATGTGGTTGGTATTCTCCGCCCGTTTCAAGTTCCTGGCGGAGAACCAGAAAAGGCTTGGGCCAATGTTGCACAGGCTTTCTGGAACGCTGGGTTTCGTCCTGTTTGTTTACAGGTAAATGCTGCTGACTTTGGCGTTCCCCAGAGGCGTCCGCGTTTCCTACTGATCGCTTTTCGCGCCGATACAGAGAAAGAAATTCGTCAGCTTTCAATAGATATCCCAAGGAGGTTGAAGAAGGGTTTTGAAACACTGATCGAGGCTTTGGATGGGTCGAGAGAAGCACTTGAAGATGACTCCGTGGATTCCCGAAATTCCAAGCTAAAGTGCTACCCGGTGGAGCCCGGCGATGCCCTATTTGACTTGTTCTTCGAAGTCGAGAAACGCCTCGATGAATCGCGCGATGGCTTTTCTGTTTCCAATGCGATTGATGACCTTAATCGCGACGAAGATGATTCGAGAGCAGGGGCGGATCGAGACACCACCTACGCAAATTTTCTCAATGAGGCCTTCAGAAACCTAGCAGCAAAGAAGACTAGGGAGAAAGAGGGGCTCGCCAATCACGATTTTCGAAAACATCGAGATCACACGAGAATGCGTTTTCGAATCTTGAGGGGCCTGTCAGAGGTTGGTTTGCGAAGCGTTGATTCTGCTCATATCGAGAACCTAGGAGAGGAAGATCAAAAGAGGCTTCTCGATTATCTTCTCAAGGATACCCGGGGGAAGCGGGACGAGCTGAGCCGAGAGCTGCATGCTACCCTCAAGGCTAAGAACATCGATTTCCCAAGCTTTCTAAGCGATTTTGCCAGTAAGAAGCACTCGCAGCGCGCCATGAAAAGGGGGGAGCCTGCGCCTTCCCAGCTAACAATCCCAGATGATCATGTCCACTACGATGCTGATCGGACGCTTACCGTGAGGGAAATCGCGCGCATCCAGTCTTTCCCGGACTGGTTCCGTTTCGAGGGAAAGGTAACCACGGGTGGACAAATGCGATCTTTTGAAGTTCCCCAATACACGCAAGTTGGAAACGCGGTGCCACCATTACTTGCGAAGGCAGTTGGAAAGGGGATTGCAAAGATTCTCTCTAGGATTGATTCATCACGTGGGTGACTCTGCGGCGAATCAGGAAAAGTCGTCCAGCTCTCTAGGAAATATTGGGCGCATGGCGGCACCCCCTCCTCAGGGGGCAACCTGTGCATGCTGGATTCCGTGGGCGGCAAAACGCAGATGCGATATCTAGAATTCCCCAGTTCACCTTCCATGGGGTGCCCACCTCTACAACACGAGCGGCAAGTTTTTGAAGGTAAGTATCGTACCGAATGTCCGCTAGGTCACGGGGGCCAAAGTAGCGTTCGAGAACTCGGGCCATTCCTGCATCCAAGAGTGGGCGTGGCTTCCCATGGCAGAAGAGTTCCACTGCGTTAGCAACATATTGGCCAACAGCTGGCAGTGCTTCCAGTTCGACTCGAGTCTGGGGAAACTCTCCACCTCTAGCAGTAATTGCTTTAGCGAGGTTTCGGAGTGATTTGGCGCGGCGGCGCCAGATGCCAAGCGGTCGAATGACCTCACCGATCTCGTCTTCGCTGGTTTCAGCGAGAGCGTTCCAGTCTGGGAATCGCTGGAGGAAAACCGGGAAAAAGCTTCCTACTGTTTCAGCGCGAGTTTGCTGGAGAAGAACTTCCGAAACGACTTGTTCGAACCGGCTCGCGTCTGGATGCCTCCAGCGGAAAGTGCGGCCCGCCTCCTCCAAATACTTTTCGGAGCGGAGTGCGACAGATCGCACGGAGCTAAATCTTGGCTGGTTAGCCATCTTCTATCTGGATTCAGCACACATAGATCGCTAGCCGCACCAATGCAATTCAGACAATCCGATCTCGAAGATCGATGGACCCTGGGTTTAGAACATAAGTGTGGCCTAGGTCCGTGAGGCCCCTGCCTCCTGCTACTTCCACGAGGCCGAGCCGTTGGCAATATTCCCAAGTTGCGACAAAATCCCGGTTGTTCGAGATTCCACAGGCTTTCATAAGGGATTCCTGCGGGAGAGAGCCTCTCTCATGAAGAGTCTTCAGCATTTTAAGGGCGAGTCTGTCGATGCCGTTGCGGTCAATGCCTTGCTTGTCGAAATAAGCGCAAACGGCTTCAAGCGACATTGCTTGTCCAATCGCGAGCCGGATTTCGTCTTTCTCCAGCCCTTGAAACTCCCGGCCCTCGCGGGAAAGCCTGTCGAAGAAGTGAGCCACTAGACTATCTGTCAGGCACCTTACAGACTGCCTTGGATTGGCCCTGTTTCTTGCCGCAACCTCGATACAGATCTCGCGCGGGAGCTCGTAGCCACCGAGGTGGTCTCTGCCATGTAAGAGGACAATTGCAGCAAGCTCTTCGAGGCTGTAGGCACTTAAGGAAACTTGCCTGGGTCGGGAGGTAAATGCGTCGCTTAGCTTGCCGGGGTCAGTGGTAGCAAGCAAGATGATGACGTCGTCAAAAGAGTATTCCTCGGCCTGGTGGGAAGCTACACGCCGATTGTCCAAGGCGCTAAGAAGCAGGTCGTGAACCTGCGTGCCGATAGCGTGGACTTCGTCGATAAAAACTACAGAGGGCAGTATATTGACCCTAGTTCCTTCAGGCGGGCCAAGGAGTTCTTCTGCTTCTAGGCGCTTTATTAGGTCCCCACCATTTCGCAGCGACGCACCATTCATCTCGATTAAGCGCAGTCCAAGGCCATCCGCAAGTTTCCTGGCGATCGTGCTCTTCCCGACTCCAGCAGGCCCCACGAATAACTGGTCTGGCAACCGGTTGCCCATAGCGCTTGCAAGTTGAACTTGTGAATTGAGCTCTTCGATCACATCCAGCTGGCCAATCATGCCAAACTTGTTGAGAAGGGGAGACCACCAACTGTGTTCGCTCATCGACGTTCCAGTTCCATCGGCATTTATCCTGCTTGGTTTGGTCGTGTCCCCAGAACTAGAAGTATCATCTTTGCTTCCTTTCGTAGTAGTCTCTTTAGATGAAGATTCCAAACCTCCCGTGTCCCCTTCCGTCCCTTGGTCATCGTCTGGCTTGGGAACAGGTGCAGGACTAGGTGTGTCGTCATCGTTGAGCTCGATGGCGCGAACAGCGGCTTCAACCGATGCATCTGACCATCGCCCACCATCGCTTCCAGGAAGGCTTGGAGAGACAAAGATTGCGCGGTGAGGGCGCTCCCTCGGGTCGCCGGGTGGCGGCAATTTAAGGGATTCGTGGCTTGGTGAGTCCTGTAGATGGGCAAACCATAGTAGCAACCCCGGGTGGACGGAAAGATCGACCCTCTTGGATGAAAGTGCGGCGACAAGTTCAGGTAGGTCAAGGGGCAGGGTTGGTTGACCTGGAAGTCCTAGCATCAATCCCATTTCAAGGACACACCCTAGAGCAGAGACCCATGCCGCTTGCCCCGCCGAATCTTCATCTTCCATCTGGGCGATCGCTCTCGAGACCGTGTTGAAGGAATTCTCGAGTTGAACTTGCTTGCTCTTCACTCCACCCGACCCCGCTCCTATAAAATTCTCCTTTGCAGGATTTGTGAAGCCGCGGCAAGTGATCTCGACCGGGATAAGATCAACGTTCCAATCTTCCTCGGTATCTTCGCCCGGGGGAGTTATCCTAGCAATCAGGAGATCTGCTTTCTTACGCGAATATTCCTCTCCCTCTGGCTCGCTGGTCGCCATGGCTCTCAGGAATGGATCGATGGCATCCATCGGGAGAATCAAGTCGACCTCATTCGAGTTCTTCTCCCGGATTTTCGAAAGAGCCTTGTCGACCACTTCGAATGCTAGGAAAAATCCTAGTGCTCCCTCGGCATGCTTGTCGTCGACGGACAATAGGCTCGCGAGACCCACGCCCCGGGCTCCGAGTTGTTCTAGAACTTCCACAGCAAGATCGCTATTGACCCCATGAAGCTTGGCGATGTGGCCAGAGAGGACGTTCGATATGGAGGCGATGCAGGTGAAGCTTCTTCGTGATAGGTCGGGTATGGAGGCCCCATTCTCGCTACTACTATCGATAAACGGAGGCCGCCATTCCCACAAGAGCCGCTGGCCGTGCGACGAAAGTGCACTAAGGGTCGCTACATCAAGGCCCACATTCCCTATGACGACCCATTCAACTCCAGGGGCATTGTCTCCCACTAGGTTATCTAGGGTAGCGTAGATGGAAATGGCCCTAGGCTTGTCCTCGCGAGTTCGCTCAGTGGCCGAGATGGCCTGGTGGAATGCTTCTTGTAGCGGATCATCTTCGTTACCCGGTGGGCACAAGTCGTATTCCAGTATATGGCAATTGATATCACCTTTAGGGTAGCTTCTGCGGGTAAAGCGGCGCAGCGCCCAGCTAGGAGTTGAACCAACCCCGATCCGTGACTCATCTTCATCCAAAGTGGAGAACTGCGCGGCAGCGTCCTCGACAAACCTGATGTCCGTGTAGCCTTCAGAGCCATCTCCAATAGCTCTCCTTATCCACTCGAACCTCTCGATTCCCTTGCCTATCGATTGTTGCTCGAACAAGAGCAGTGAGTCTTCTTGGCTCGGGGGAGTGCCACGCCGATTGGGGTCGTCGATAACCCTCACAGAGTTAACCCCGAGTTTTCCCTTGGAAAGGGAGTGGACCTTCTCGATAACTGCCTGGTCAAGGGAGGAGGAACGTTGCCCAGGCTGTAGGTTCGTAAGCTCCAAGACGAGACTTCCGAGGTGAGGATAGGAGCGAAGGTAGTCGCTGAGTGCCGTGGAAACCCCGCCTGGCGAGATACCTGACGTAGCACCTCCAGGAATATGTAGCTCCCCGTATTCGCAACTTGGCACTTCAATCGGAGAGGGATCTCCCGGTTTACAATTCACCATGAGTGACCATCCGAGGAATAGCTGTTCTGGTCCCGGATCTAGGGGGATTGCCATGAGCGCAGATTGCGGAAGGTTCTGCTGGGAGGGTGCCTGTGAAATCGCGGGAAAGTTCCAACCTTCTGCTACTTGTGCGAGTGCGATCCTCGATCGGTGAAGCTCACTAAACACGACCTCGCATGAGTAGAGCCAACCAAGCCTAATCGGATGGAAGGGAGATAGAAGGCATGCAGAAACTTGCTTTTGAGCCGTAGTTCCTTCTGCAAAAATTACGCTGCAAGGTTGAGTTGCCCAGAATAGGTCGCCATGCGAGCCCGAATTTCTCGCGGCACGAACCATGGAAGCATAGCTTTCAAGGTAGCTAACCACGAGTTCACGGGAGAGCCCCAAGAGCTGTTTCCGAGCGAGCAGAACGGGTTTCGTCTTTGACGGTAGAGCGGAGGCTTCCTTGCAGAGTTTTGCGAGCACCTTCTTGAAAGCAATAGCCTCCTCTGACTGGAGGAAGCTCTCAGAGGGACCACTCGCCGCATTACGAAGGTCCAATGGTGCGTTGGGGTCTTGTTCAAATGGCCATAGAACATTTCCCCATTTCATGAGAGAATTCCCAAGCGAATAGGACCCCGGGATCGCAACAATTTGGGCAAGTCCGTGTGGACCATCGGCTTCTCTGCAAAGAAGGTGATCAGCAAGCAAGGCGTCCATCTTGGCGATAAGCGAATGCTCGCCAAATGAGCTATCAGGGAGAGTGAGATTCGAAGGAGACTTGTCCTGCAGGGTCGCTATAAGGGGCAAGAAAGGTCGATTATCCGGTTCCTGCACGTCTACCTCGAGGATAGTGCCCTCTTCGGAATCTTCTACACAAGGCCCCTTGGAAAGCTCGATGCCAGTTCCCTGCCAACACCATTCCCACTCTCCTGATGGAGGGCAGTCATCAACTAGGATCGCTGGGCTTTCCGCCGGCCATTTGTTCCCTGTTTGGGTTGCATCGTAAACCAAGAGGTCAGCGAGAACTGGTTCTTGTGGTTCACGAATCGTGACCATGCCAAGCTCATCTCGACTGATTACGCCATCATCTAGCTTGAACGCGGAGTCGCTTGTGGCGCTCACCTTGTTCCTATTTGAACCATAGGAGCACACCGCTGTAATACCCCAAGGAACTGGGAGAACGATGCGCGCTTCGTACGCTTTTTCTAGATCCGCAACCCCGGGGTGGGATGCGGGAACCTCGACCTTTACCTGGAAGGGGCCAGTCTTCCATACGCTGTTTACCTTGAAGGCTACCCGTAGCGAAAGCTGGACTCTCAGCCCCTCGTTGCTGGCCGACTCGGCCCCGGCCGACACCTTGAGTCCAGTTGCCGGGCTAGATGTGACAGAGATCTTGTCCGATCCATCGGGGATGGTGGGCAGTGGCGACTCTTCATCCCGGGAAGAGGACCAAGGAAGCAGTAGTTCCAAATCAGGAACTTCAGATACGAGCAAGTTCTCTTCTAGATCGGGTTCCCATTCCATGATTGGAAGAAGGAAAGTGGGACGATTGCCGGAAGCGCCGCTACAGGGAAGTGAGATGGTATTGCCTCCGAATAGACGGCTGATACTGGCTTGGTTTCCTTTCTCAGATACAATGGAAACAAGGGAGTCGAGGTGTTCCTCGGTGACTTTACCCCAGCATTTTTCGTCTTTTCCAGGAAGGGCTGCGATGACGAGACCTAGGTTACCACTAAGATCGCTAGGGCCTTGTGGTGTGAGGAGATCAATTTTTTCGAGGTCGAGCCAGCTAACAGGGTGTTTTTCACCGCTTCGTGCTTCGAAGCGTGTGGTTGCCTCGATAGCGATGCTTGTTCGGCTCAGCACCGCCGTAATCACCTTTTCTAGGCGTTTCCATTTGCTGTCTGCAATACTGGGCTGGCTAGATGGGAGGGGATAGCTTCCTGCAAGGCTCGCTGCCGAAGTTGCGCCTTGGGCTGCGATAGTGGAAGGGGGAAAAGCACCCAGCTTTTCCATCGCAATGATGGCGTATCGCCACCATGCATCATTCCAGTTTAATTCTTGCCCCGAAAGCGCATCCATTGCGGCTGCCCAATTCCTCAAGACAGCCGTGAATTCCGTGGAAAGGTCGGTGCGGACAGCGTTCCACTCGGGATCTGCCTCTTCTAGGATATCTAGCGCCTTTTCGACAAGCGCTTCGAGCGCCACGTCTCGAGATTGGTCGAGAGGAAAGCCTGCTGGTAAAATATTCCTAGAGGAGCCACCCACACCAGCGATGGGTTCGTAGTCGCCTTCCCTGTATACGAGAATCCTTGGATGGTTGTTTCGGAATTTCACAACCTCGCCGGGTTGCTTTACGTGGCGTCTCTCGATCTCGTCGTTATCATCGGCAGCTTTGCTGCGAACCCAGATTGAATAGGGAAGATTGGCAGCTTGAGTTTCGTGCTCCAAGTCCAGCTGCTGTACGAGAGTGGCCACGAATTCGCTGGGAAGCTTGCTAGGTAATTCTGCTTCCACTCGTTGGTCGCCGGAGTAAAGAGTGCGGGCAAGCGCCCTTGCAAGAAGATTGTCCATACGTGGAATTTTGTATAAGGTCTTTCGTTGCTCTCGATTCTAAAAGGCAGCAGCTACCTCGATTGCTTGCTCTGCGTCGCGAAAGCTCCTAGCGAGGCCACAGTTTTCGAGCAAGCTGGTAAGCTGCTGTCTTCCTGGTGAAAGCCCTAGTCGCTGAAGATCATTGCTAACGTCCTGAAGGGTGACCCTGCCACCGGCTTCTCGAGCGGCTAGGCTTGCGACTACAACAAGCCACTCCTGTCCGGGGTCTACGACGAGGAAACGCCGGCTTACAGTCTTAAGAAGGTAGTAAAAGTCAGCTTCCCTTCCGCTTTGCCGGCGCTGGAGCAAGCTGTAACGGACTGTTTCGTTTGTGTTGTTGGAACCGCCCTTGACCGAGGAAGTGGCAAGGGCCGAGGAAATTGCGTCTCGACGCGATGGATGCTCCTCGATTTTCCTCCATGCTTCCTCGATAAAATTGCGCAGTGCATCAGGATTATCGTTCCAGTCAGCAGGCGCCCCCGGAAGATCTTCCTCTTCGAAAAGTGCCTTGTGTATTGCTTCCTTAACGGCAAGGCCTTTTCCGATAGCTGACACGAGGCTTTCATTGATGCTGCGTTCAGTGACCCGGCGGCTCGGAGAGAGCCATTTCAGGAGGGGGGCTCCTGATCCCAGCGTGAATTTCTCGGCGTCTTCCGCGGAAGTTGTTTCATCCTGATCGATGATCGATCTACCAAGCCGGAGATAGAATGTGGCCTCCCAGAGGAAACCCATGCCAACGGCAGTCCTCAATACGCAGCTAGCCCAATCACACCAGCGGCGGCTCGGCATTCGATCGATCCAATTGCCACCGCAAAGGCTTCCCCAACTATCAGAGAACCAAGAGAATGGGGTTGGAACTTTGGTGATCCAAGATGGAACGTGACTTGCGGTAAGGGCTGTTATAGAGGGGCCATTGCCACTTGCCCGCCCCTTGAAAACCCTATCGAGCAGCTGTGTGACGTTCCCTGCCCCGGGGCCTTCGAGTGCAGAAACAGCTTCTCTTCCCAAGGTTCCAGCGAGAAGGGGCAGTCCGCTTCCGAGGCTTCCCAATTGATGGAAAATTCGGTCATAGTTAGGTGGATTTTTCTTTGCAAAGATTCCTCGTCTGTCTTGCAGCGCAGATATTGATGGGGAAAGAGCTACGGTGATTTCGCTTTTTGCATTATTGCCGGTAACCCCACGGATGCTATCAAGAATGGCACGGGCATGTTCCGTGCTGGCATTGTCACTGGGATCGATCAGCAAGCCGCTCGATTCTAGTAACTGGCAGAAGGCGGCAGCCTCCTCTTTCGTAGCGAGGGAAGGGCGGGTCTCTTGAACGCGATCACGATTGCGGTCTGTCAGCCACTTGTAGGAGATCCACTTATCATCACGCTCGTCTTTCGAGATCGGCGAAAGGGTTTCGGCTACAATAGGGTAGACAAGGGTGGATAGAAGTCCATCTGGAGATGGAGGATACTCTGGCCTGTTGAGATCCGGGAATAGTGCTTGGAGATTCTGCTGTGAGCTCATGTTTTCGACTAGGCCGGGAACTAGGAACTTGGATTAATAAAGGCGATTCCGTTTCGCTTGTGTCCCGCGATCTCGATCGTGGGTGAAGTCTTTTCGAGTCCAGCGCAAATTGCGGCGCGAAATCTCTCTAGCCGTGGGGCTGAACCGAAGCCCCTTTCCGTGAATCCTCCAGGTTGATCAACAAGGACGAGGGCCTCGCGACACGTCCAAAAATCGAGATCCATCTCGGCGGGCCTAGCTTCTCTGCTCGATCCAGATTGCCCGAGAATAAGCATTAGACGGTCTCCGCGGGATTCAAGCTTAACTTGGATATCTGCTGGGTCTGCAGAAAGGCATACGACGGACGAATCGACGGGAAAAACAAGCGGCTCAGTGCGTGGCTCAAACACGGGCAAAAGGCACTCTCCACTGCTAGCTCCTTGCTGTCCAGGTTGCTGGATCTCGGTAGGGGGGAGTATTAACCTGAGGAGGCCCTTCGCAAGCGGAAACGCAGAAATTGCCTTCGCCTGCTTGAGGGCGATCCCGTTCTTCAGGTTGTGCGCATAGATCCACTGGTTGAATACCATGCTGGAAGCTGGGCGGCCATTCCAGAGGCCGAGTAGGCGAACGAGCTCAATTCCCGGCCTGCGAAGATCTGAAGCCAAGATGGCATCGCCGACATTTTCTTGATCTTCCTCAGGGTCCAGCAAGCCTTTGAACCTGTCATGGTCAACAAGTAGATCCAATTCCGAAATGGCCTCATGGAGGCCAGCTGCATGATTATCGCTTCCTTCCGCTGCAACCTCGCTAACATAGTGATAAGGCATTACCCCGAATCGCGTTCCCTGGACGGCTTCGCTAGCAACCCGGGCCCACGAATCAGATGAGTCCAATCCAGGATCCATCGCGTCGAGGTAATCTTGTGCAGGTATGTCGTCAGACCTATTGCCACACCACTCTTCCCACCTTGGAAAGAGCGATCTATGTATCCTTTGCCGGTGAAGTTCTTCGTGATCTTTTTGCTCATGGACCCAGTGACATGGATGCTGCTCTTTCCAAGAAGATCGCCAGCGTCCCAAGATTGCCTGTGAGAGAATGCTCCAGATTTCGCGGTAGGTGAAAGGGGAGCCTGAGGCTATCTCCGCTGCTCTCAAGAGATCGGACAATCCAGCCACCATTCGTCCTTTTCCAGCCCTGAGCGACTTAGCGTTTGCAAGGAATGGGCATTTGCTTGCCGCTTCGCATCCGGCGCACCCTTCCTCTGAGTCCTCGAATAAGCTTTGACTTACGAGTTCAAGCGTAAGCTTGCCTGCGGAGGTCTCCAATCTCTTAAGCGATCCTGCGTCTCCTACCTTTTTCAATGGAGTGCCGCTTTCAAGCAGTGAGTGCTTGTCGAGGAAGGCGACTACAACTTCTATCTCGTTATGGTCAACCGTAAGCCTGAATCCCTGGGTCGATCCAGGGAAGCCTCCGTCTTCTACATTGACCTCAGAGCCCTCACTTACTAGTTCCGCTGATTGTTTTCCGTCCTCGAGTAGCCAGTGGAGCAAGTCTTCTGCCCAAGCACTACCACTCCCTTGCGCCTTATGAAGGTCCTCGATGATCGCACCCCTGTTCAGGTTTGCTACGAGGTTAGTGCCGCTAGCTGAGTGTTCTACTAGGTCATCGATTAGGTTTCTTTCCTGTCCATCCTCCAGCGTTATCGTGGCATCGTTTAGGATGACAAGACGGGTTTCATCGAACCTGTAGCGGTAGTCTCGCCTCGCTAGGGTGTCAGTCTCTCCGTGATCTCGCAAGAGGCCATGATTCTCCTCTATGCTCCGAGAGATCCAACTTTTCCCGTTTCCAGGGCCTCCCACGAGAAATAACCAGCGGGGCATCAGACAGTCGCCCTTGAGTGCCTCTTCTAGGAAGTCCCTGCCGGGAATAGCCCCAGGTGGGAGATCACCTTCAGGAAGCGTTTTCTCAGCAAGCGTCTTTTCTCCCGGTACAACGGCTGCTGATTTTCCACCATAGCCGTACTCGGTGAGGGCCCGGATTACATCATTCTCTTTCATGCATTGGATATGGTCTGAATGTGCTAGGTACAACTTTTCTTCCCGAACAGTGAAAACTAGGTTTGAGCCGGGGACCAGTTCAAGCGCTTCAACGAGATTCTTGCGCAGGCTTAACCTTTTCCACGTTCCATTTTTCGTTCTTGGACGCAAGAATCGAATTGTGAGCGATCCCCCTGAATCCGCGAGTATGGCCTCGCGGTCTACCTTTGAACCAAGTTCCTGCGCTTCAAAGTCATGGACGCCGGCGTTTCGTAGGAGTTCTTGGGCTTGAGGAGAGAGATCCGTGTACCCCTTGCTCAGGTCTGTCTTAGTTAGGCTGACATTAATACCCAAATCAGTGCTCTCAGATGCTTTGCTCATAGGGGCGCCGTGAATTTCAGATCTTAGTTAGGGCTTACTCAATTCATGGTATTTTTGAAGAAGTTTTTAAAGCGTAATCGCGATGAATCGACTAGTTGATTATCAGCTTAAATCGAGCTGTCCGCTGTAGACTATTGCTAGTCAGCTAATTAAAAACAACATAAGGTCGATTCACCCACAAACACTCACAGCGGTTCCAATGCTGTAAGAAACAAAAAGTCGATGAAAGTTAATAGCATCGCAAGCACCAGGCCAAGCCCTCAATACCCTAACACTGAGCCTTGATTGCGCCCCTCATTTCTGGGGGTATCCCCCTCCTTGTTCCTCTTCCCGCAAAATCTGTTCCATCGGCTTCTCCAGATCGGCGGAAATCGTCCCGCAGTAGGCCGCTTCCCGCAACGAACTGATCTTCCGGCTCATGGCCCGGCTCGAGTCCCGCGAGCAAAACAGATTATCCCCGTCTGCGGTCGCGGAATGCTCCCGGGAGATACTCATTTGAGCCGCTGTGGCGATGGCATCCTGATTGGCGCCGAGGAACAGAAACTCCCAGCCATCCTTTTCCTGGCGCTTCTTGATCTTCTTCGCAATGTCCGCCCAGGAATACTTCGTGGAAGCATTCTCCAACCCGTCCGTGAAGATGGCAAAAATGACCTGATCAGGACGCTGCTTTTTCGGGAGGGCTTTGATCCGGGATTTAAATCCGGCTACGGTCCGCCCGATCGCATCGAGCAGGGCCGTGGTGCCACGCGGCGTGTAGGTATCCGAATTCAGTCCGACCGCTTCGCTCACCGGGATATTATCAATCGGCATTTCATACAGGTCATCGAACAGCACCAGGGTGAGGCGGGCCTTCCCCGCCGTATCCTGCTGTTCGCGGAGAAAATCATTGAAGCCGGTAATCGCCGCCTCCTGGTGCCCGGCCATGGAACCGGATTGATCGAGGATGAAGGCGATTTCGGTGACGGGTGACTTCTTGGGTTTCTGCTGGGATTTCGTGCTCATGACGAAAGATTCTCACAAGGGGTCGGACATCGGTGGGGTGATGGCATTGGGACGCCCCTTTTTATTCACTTCGAGGCAGCGTCATTCAGCTCTCGATAAAACAGCTGCAGAAACTCTTTCCTTCGATCAGCCTCATCAACCTCCTTAAACAAGAGCGCGAAAACACTCCGGTAGGGAATGTCGGCATGACGAATGTGACCAGGCACCACCCGCGATTCGAGTCCTTCACGGCCAATCCTTTCGTATTCATCCCTCCAGATGAAGAATTCTTCCTCAGTCTGGGTTTCCTGATCACCTTCTGATAGCTTGTCCCAGCAGGCCCGCTCGTTCGCATGGAACGCCTCCCAGCTTACACCCGCCGCGTAATCTCGCTCAATCCCTTCGACGTCGTATAGCGTATGGCCCAATCGAAAGCCGAGATCAGAAACTGCTGCTAAACAGCCCCCGGATGCCCGATAATGTTCCGTCAGGACGCGCTGACAATCAGGCACCGGAATGTCAGTTTCGTAGAGATATTCCGCCAGCCAATTGACGTAGAATTCAAAACCATCAGCATCGGAAGAAATGGATCCGATTTCATGGCCAGCGGCATCAACTGGAACCTGCCAATCAATCCAGGCGCGGGCAGGTGGAAGCAAAGTCATATTAGGAATTTCGTTAGGACAACAAGGAATAAGTATCGCACCCGATACCACCACCGTGATAACAATATCACCAAAACATTGGACAACGCCGGGGTGATACCTCTGAAAAACTGGTAGGACCACGGCTGGGTGACCCCTGCCACTATATTACCGATTCCCCTTCCCACATGAAGAAATCGACAGCCGAGAAGAAACGAGCCTCGACCCGCTCCGGCGAAACTCGCCGTCCCATCGAGCGAATCTTCACCATTCACCAGGAGGTCCAGCGAGGTCGCTTTCCCAATTGCACCCAACTGGCTGAAAAGATCGAAGTCACTCCCAAGACGATCCAGAGGGATATCACGTTCATGCAGAATGATTTGGACCTCCCCCTGGAATATGACCGTTCTCGTCACGGCTACTACTATGACCGGCCGGTTCATGAAATCCCGCTCTTGCACTACACCGTTGAAGACGTCGTCGCCCTGTTTCTGGCCCGCAGGGCCCTGGAACCCTTGCAGGGAACCCCGCTCGAAAGCACGCTCAGAGACAGCTTCAAGCGACTGTCGGGAGCCCTCCAGGGAGAAGTTTCCTTCAACTGGTCTGACCTGGACGAAGCCTTCTCAGTCAAAGACGCCGGCGTCGTCCCGAGCGACGTGCGCCTCTTTGAGAAACTCTCACGCGCCGTGCTCGACTGCCGGGAGCTGCGCTTCGAATACCGCAAGATCGACAGCCGGGAATGGGAGCCTCGCGCGCTCCGCCCCTTTCACCTCGCCGAATTCGAGGGCGGCTGGTATGTGATCGGCTACGACATTGACCGCAAAGCCAAACGCACCTTCGCGATGCAGCGCATGAAAGGCGTTCGCGTGCTCAAAACCAAGTTTTTGAGACCGGCCGACTTCACCCTGTCAGACCACCTCGGCGGCAGCTTCGGGGTCTGGCATCGCCCGGAGGACACCGGGAAGAGCCATCGCGTCACTCTGCGGTTCAGCGGCTGGGCCGCCCGCATGGTGTCCGAACGTCGCTGGCACCCCAGCCAGCAGATCAACTGGCGCTCTCAGAAGCAGGAGGTACTCGATCTCATCATGGAGTTGAGCAGCTTTGAGGAAATTTCCCGCTGGATTCTCAGTTGGGGCGACCAGGTCGAAGTGCTCGAACCTAAAGAACTTCGAGAAACCGTGATGGCTTCGCTCGAGGCGTCTAGAAATCTCTATCATTAGTTCTCTTTTCCCAATCCCATGAAAGTCATCGCCTGGAACCTCGCCCACCAAATCAAGAAACGCCCCATCCCCGATTACCTGGTCGACGTAGTCCTCGATCTCGAGGCTGACGTCGTGCTGTTCAACGAATACGTCGATCATGAGATACGCGAGCCCTTCAAGACCGCCATGCGAGACGTCGGGTTTGAATACCAGGCAGTCTCCCCGACCCCGGACGTACACAACCAGATCTTTGCCGCTTCGCGCTATTCGTTTGAAGTCGGTGACCTCAAGCCACCGCAGTTCGACGGCTCCGCGATATCGAATTTTCTGCACATCCGCTTTGCCGATTCCCCCGTCGAAATGGTTGGACTGCGAGCGCCGGCTTATAAAAAAGCCGCCGACAAGCACGCCTATTGGGGCGAGCTCGCCGAAATCATGGAGTCAGCCAAGGACAGACCCATTCTTTTTGCCGGAGATGTGAACTACGACCCGTTCGTGAAAGCAAAGCAGCCCGAGGCAGCCTCGGTCCCTTTCCATCTCTGCACGGACTACACCATCCCGAACCCCGGCGGAGACTGGAGCTACCTGGCTCATTCAGGAGAGGGATTCAATATCGATCACGTCATCCACACCCATCAGGTGGAAGTCTCGAATGTGGAATACATCGACTGGATCCGCGGACGCTTCCTCGCCGGAGAGAAAATCAAGAAGCCAGTTTCCGACCACGCTGTGCTGCGGTTTAACACTGAACTGCGCAGAAACATATCTGACTAGCCCCCCCCTTATCTGAGGGATTGTCGCCCTTCATGGTTTTTCTTAACAATAGACGAGAGAAGTCATGCCAATTGGAAGTGCTGGAGAAGAAGGAAGATACGTCAAGGTTTACGACGAACGCGGTCGTCACCTCTTTAGCAAACCAATCGGAATGATCGGGGCCGGACTGCACGGATTTACCAGTTCAACTGTATCAATTCGTGAGAGTGCGCGTTCAATCAAGACCTATGATGAACGTGGTAGACACTTAAAAACAACAAGCATCTAACAAGTTACTAGTCTCAGATCATATGAGTGAAAAGAAAGTCATCATATGCCCAACGTGCGGCAAAAAAGGCAAAACAACTGGTGAGGGCGGAGTGAAGCTCTGCCCATCATGCTTAAAGGCTCACAACGAGCGTCAGGCGCAACTGGAAGCGAAACTTCGTGAAGAAGCGGAGGAGCAACGGTTGCAGGAAGAAGCGGCGGCAGAACGGCGTAGAATCGAAATTGAAAGACTGACCGAGATTCGTAATTTCATTAATTCATCAGCAGGAACGCACTATCTCGACCTGCCACCTGAATCTCGAGAAAAGCTGGAAACCCAGTTCGAACAAATCTCTGCAAAGGATCCTTTACTCCGCTCTGAGCTAGAAGCGAGCATCATTAAGTTAATATCCTGCATCGAGGGACGTCAGGAATATCTCACGGTTCAACATCAGCAACGCCTTGAGGCACTTTTGACCCAGTCGATCGCCGCAACAGTTGAGCTGCAACAGATCATGACCGAAACAGTCTCCACTCTGGCTGGTATTCGAACGAGTACAAATGTTTCTGGTGCACTCGCAGCCAGGACGTTGGGCACCCAGCTTTCTGAAGCCTTCTCGGACGACTAAGGCGAATTCTAAATTCCCGCTGCATTATTGCGATGCTTCATGTGGGACAATGACAGGGGGAGGCCTCGATTTTACCGGCTAACAGCTTGGCATCGAATCCGCGACCAGCCAAAATACCCTAACATGGCCCGATGGTTCTACAATCGCCCTTCCGAATGCTGCGACGAAGCCGAGATCAAAGTCGCCAACAAGCTGCGTCGGCTCAGCAAGCGATGGACGATCCGGTGGGGCTTCTACTACGTCGACAACAAGGGAGTCCGTCGCGAAGGCGATTTCCTCATCTTCGACCCGCAGCACGGGTTGCTCGTACTCGAGGTGAAGGGCACTCGCTTCCGACAATTCGCTCCGACGGGGCGCTGGGAGGGCGATCCGGAGAAAGATCCTGACCACCCGCTCTTTCAACTGGACCAGGAGCATGCCGGCGTGCTGAGGGACCTCGAAGCAACCGAACCGGGATGGCGCCCGGTGAAGAAGGCAATCTGCCTGCCCAACGAGTTCATCCCTGAAGGACAAAAGACCTTTCAGGGATTGCCCCGGGAGGTGTTCGTCGACGCCAAAGATCTCGACCGCATTGATTCAGTCTTTGGACGTTATTTTGACGGGGAGAAACCAAGCCACATCCAGAAGCACCGAGATGTCTTTCTTCGAACCTACGGAAAGGGTCTGTCGCGGGAAGACCTCAAGCACTTCATTGATCACAACGAGATCATTTTCCGAAAGCAGCTGACTCGTCAGTATCAGCTACTCGATATCCTCGAGAACAATCAGCAGCTCTTTGTCGAAGGCGGGGCCGGCACCGGCAAGACCTGGAATGCGGTCGAGAAAGCTGTACGTCTGGCTGAATCGGGCGACGGGCAGCACGTCCTGTTGCTCTGCTACAACATCGCCCTGAGTCGCTTTCTCAGGGATCTGGTTTCGCGTCACCCGCTGTCTCAAGGGCAAATCAGCGTCTTCCAATGGGAAGAGCTGGCCCGCCACGTCCTCGATTCCTGCCATATAGGCTATCAACCACCGGCGGATGACACGTCGGTGGAGGCCAAACAACACTTCTACGAACGCGAGCTCCCCGAATTTTTACTCGAGTGTGTGCGGGAGGAAGAATTCGCCACCTCCCTTCCCCGCTTTGATGCGCTGGTAGTCGATGAGGCGCAGGACCATGACACGGCTTTCCACGAGGATTTCAAGGATCAGGGGCCTCACACGGAATGCGGATGGTGGTCGATCTATCTGGCGTTGCTCAAAGAAGGAGCCGCCTCTCCGATCGCGCTTTTTTATGACGTAGCCCAGCGCCCTCCGTTCCGGGGGCGGGGCGGGTTCGATGCCGAATTGATATCGAAGCAACTGAGCCAACCGGCTTTTGCACGACTTCCGCATGCGCTTCGCTACACCCAACCTCTATTCGACTTTCTTCAAACTTTGAGCGCTCCCGGCTCTGAACGCCTCATCGAGCAGCTCTCTGAGCCCGAGGATCTCCCCGAAGGACCGGAGGTCGTGGTGATTGATCTCGACTCCCCGGATGCCGCATCCGTCTGTGAGTCGGTTTCCGACGTGGTGAAAACCTGGCTTCACGATGGCTATTGCGAGATCGCTGATATCCTCATCCTGCATGCCCGGACTCACCTGGAGAACAGCGTCCTCGGAGGATGCGAAGAAATCGCGGGATTCCCCGTGGTTGAATATGGGAAGGCAATCCAGCCCGAGGAAAAAGTCATCCGACATTTGTCGATTAATCGAGCCAAAGGCCTCGACGCCACCGCCGTGATCCTGGTGGGGATGAAACCGTTTCAAAACCTCACTCACATCGATCAGCAATACACCTACTTTATGGGCGCCAGTCGGGCCAAACAGTTGCTGGCTGTCGTGCATCAGAAAGCCTAACAAACGGGCATCAGACAGGCGCCGGGCGACACCTCCAGTATACTGCAATTCAGAAGTTAGAATGAAGTCTCTCTCCAAATCAAAAATCATCGCCTTTCGGCAATGCGCGAAACGCCTTTGGCTGGAAATTCACCATCCTGAGCTTCGGGATGATTCCGGCGCCGAGTTGGTTTTTGCCATTGGAAATGAGGTGGGTGATATTGCCCGTGACGTCTATGACACGGAGGGCGACGGGGTGTTCCTCGATCTCGACGAGCTTGGCTTCTCCGAGGTCTTTGCGCGGAGCGAGACACTGCTGAAAGACGGAACCGTGCCAATCTTCGAGGCCGGCTTTCGAGCCGGGGGCGGACTCGCCCTCGCCGATGTCATGCTTCCTGATACCTCCGATGGCTCATTGAAATGGCGCATGATCGAAGTGAAATCCTCGACTTCGGTCAAAGACTACCACCGGGATGATGTCGCGGTTCAGACCTGGATCGCGGGGAAAGCAGGGATCGAAATCTCATCTGTGGCACTCGCTCACATCGATAATACCTTTGTCTACCCGGGAGGAGGAAACTACGAGGGCCTTTTCCATGAGGCGGATCTGACTGATGAAGCGCTGGAGCGACAGGGCGAAGCTGCCGAGTGGATCGCAGAAGCTCAGAACGTCGCTGCCTGCGACACGGCTCCGGCAATCGAAACGGGAGCCCATTGCAGCGCCCCCTTTGACTGCCCGTTCGTTGCCCATTGCGAAAAGGGCAAAAAGAAAGCCGAGTTCCCGCTCTCTTCCCTGCCCCGCCTCAGCGCCATCAAGAGAGAGAGCTTCGAGGCTCAGGGCATCATTGATTTGCGTGACGTGCCTGACAAAGCCCTGAACGCAACTCAGCAGCGGGTTAAAGACGTCACGGAGTCCGGTGAACCCTGGTTTGATTCCAAAGGGGCTGCCGCCGATTTACAGGGCGACGGGTTTCCGGCCTGGTTCCTCGACTTTGAAACGGTGAACTTCGCCATTCCGATTTGGAAAGGTACCCGCCCCTACGAGCAACTCCCCTTTCAATACAGCCTGCATCAAGTCGGCGAGTCCGGCGAAGTGACTCACACTGCCTTTCTGGACCTCAGTGGTAGCGACCCGGGAGAGGCATTTGCGGAATCCCTGGTGAAGGACTGTGAAGGCAGCGGCCCCGTGTATGTCTACAACGCCAGCTTCGAGCGCGGGGTGATGCAGAAACTGGCGGAACGCTTTCCTCAGCATGCGGCAGGCTTGAAGCAAATCATCGACCGTCTCGTCGATCTGCTCCCCATCGCCCGGAAGCGATACTATCATCCGGACCAACACGGCAGTTGGAGTATCAAGGCGGTGCTTCCCTGTGTGGTTCCGGATCTCTCCTACGAAGATCTCGAAGGAGTGGCCGATGGAGGCATGGCATCCGCCGCTTTTCGCGAAGCGGTTTCAGCTCAGACCACTGAGGCACGGAAACAAGAGATTAAACGGGAGCTCCTCGACTATTGCCGCCTCGATACCCTGGCGATGGTGCGTATGTGGGAAGTGTTTCGGGGAGCAACACCGGGAACCGCTTCAACATGAGTCGAAATCTGACCCATGCGCATTGTCCCGTTTGCGGACCGCAAACGTTCGTCGTCCGGGGGCTTTCGCTGACGATGCACATCATTTTCTTTCTCATTACCGGCGGCATTTGGCTTGTGGTTTGGATCCTCATGGAACTCTTCAAAGGGCAGCCATACTGCGCTGCTTGCGGGCAAACTCAAAAACAAGCGGCAGCCATCGCCAGACAACAATCGAGCCGATACACCCGGGAAATCAGTGAGTTCGAACGGAAGTTTGAGCGAATCCAGGAGATCATCGAAAACCTCCCGGAAGAAGAGATCGCAACCCTTGAAGCCAAGGGTATCGAGTGGCAATCCAAGGATCGGCATTTCGACTTCGATCCGCCGGCCAACAGCAGCGCCCTCGAAATGGAGCACTACATGGAAAAAGTCAGGCTCGAGGTCGAGGCCATGCTGGATCGTCTCGAGTTGGTTTTGGGCTATCGGCCTGGATAAATCCGATCACCGGCGACTGAATTCGCCAACATCACGATAATCCTGACGCGATGGGTTTTTTGCTGCCGTAGGCTACAACCCCATTAAGACGCCAGCTAGCGCGTCTGGCAAGACTGCAGACGTCTGATAGCCGCCATAAAGCGGCAGTGGCAGGATCCATTTTTCTGGTGCTATTGGCAGGGCCCAGCCTCCCTGCCTCCTATGTCACTCATCGCCATCATCTCTGATATCCACGGAAATATCGATGCTCTCGAAGCTGTCCTTGAAGACATCGATCAACAGAACACCGACATCGTCGCCTGCCTCGGCGATATCGTGGGTTACGGCGGCGCTCCGAAAGATTGCGTCGAACGCATCGAGCGCCTCTGCTTCCCGGTTCTCATGGGCAACCACGAAGTCTACACAGCACTTCCTCTGGATCCCGATGAGTTCAGCCCTTCCGTTGCCCGGGGAATCGAATGCGCCCGCGAACAACTTTCTGAAGACCAGCTCAAATGGCTACGCGAGCTGCCCATGGTGATCGATATGGGAGAAGCCACGATTGCCCACGCTTCTCTCGATGAACCCGCTGAGTTCAATCACATCGTCGAAACCACAGAGGCCCAGGCCCACTTTGAGCGGCAGGAAACGCCGATCTGCTTCATCGGGCATACCCACCTCCCCACCATCATGGAAGAGACCGCCTCAGGGGTGGATCGCTACGATCCACCGGCGGAGTTCATGAGCCTCGACCTTTATTTCAACTACGCGGTGAATGTGGGTTCGGTGGGTCAGCCCCGCGACGGCGACCCCCGGGCCTGCTATGTGCTTTACGATACGGAGCGGGCCGCGATCCGCTATCGTCGCATCCCTTATGATATCGATCGCGCTCAAAAACGCTTCAGGGAAGCCGGCATCCATGAGGAGGCCATCGAGCGCCTCGCCCGGGGTGAATAGTGGGGGCTGAAACGACCACAGAACGCGAGGTCTGAGCGTAGGCGAAACGGTTTCGTTACAACAGTTATTCCCGCATCACGGCAATCGAGGTCATTTTCCTGTGTTGCGGCCCTGCTCCGGTTTGGCTAAGTTTCCGGTCATGAAAATCACCCACCTGGTTTTTTCCCTTTCTTTAACCGCTGGCCTGGCTTTCGCAGACAAGCAGGCCGCGACTGATGTGGATCCTTTCGACGACCCGGGAAATGCGCCCGCTCCCGAGGCACCGGCGGATCCGTTTGGCTCGATCGAAGATTATGAGCCGGCCCCGGACTACACCATGGAGGTCGACCGCGAGCGCGGGGCGTTCATTCTTCCGGCCGGGGACGGCAGCTACCATCCCGGCAGCCACTTTGCCAACTGGACCTGGATGATGAACAGCGAACGCTGGGGCAACTACTACGTCGGCCTGATCTACGATTCCTCCCGCCCCAAGCTGGGCGTCCAGCTCAAGGTCGGTCAGGGCAAAGACAATGTGCTCAAGGGCTACGCGCCACGCACCAGCGCCCTGAGGAACAATGATCCCCTCGTTCTCGGAACGGCCTACCTCGCCGAGCCCGGCGAATACCCGGTCGCGCTGCTGACCGGTGATCAGTCCAATGTGCCTTCCTTCAAGGTGAAGGGCATCCGGTTCAGCCCGGCTCCCGAGTCCGAGCCGCTTGGCCAGTCCATCGACGGCACCATCAACCTGGAAGCCAAAACCGCGACCACTTACTCCAAGGAGATGCGCTACGAGCCCAAGCCGGAGAAGGATTGCCTCGGGATGTGGCGTCACCAGGAAGACTGGGCCGAGTGGGTCTTCGACGTGAACGCTCCCGGAGAATTCGAACTCTCGGTCGAATACGGCTGCGGCAACGGAAATGAAGGCAGCGAAGTCGCGGTTCTCGTGAATGACCAGACTTTCAAATTCACAGTCGAGGACACCGGTGGCTTTCAGTCATGGAAGCAGATCTCGCTGGGAAATGTGGAGGTCAATACCCAGGGCGAAAACAAGCTCGCCATCGTCCCGCTGAGCAAGAAAGCGAAGGCGGTGATGGACATTAAAAAGGTTTCCCTCATTCCCGCTTCGTGATTAGGATCGCTCCGTCTTCTCTTGAGATGTTGAGCGGATCAGAAACGGCAGACTTCCCGGACCGACTCAGTCCCGTTTTCGTGCGGGACCTGCGGCAGGGCTTGCGTGCCCATTCCTTTGTCTGGGTCTTTATCCTGCTGCAGTTGCTTTCGCTGATTTCGACGCTGGTCGAACTCGCCCTGATCCAGGTCATTGGCGAAAGCGCCCAGGGAGGCGCTCTCTCGGGCATGTTTCAAACCGTGCTCATTGTCACGTTCTGCGGCATTCTGCCACTGACGATGTTCGGAGCACTCCAGAGCGAGCTGGGACAGGGGCGCAATATTGAGTTGCTGCTCACCTCCAGCCTGACGCGCTGGCAGTTGGTCCGGGGGAAGCTCCTCGTCGCCTGCAGTCTCAGCGGCCTGCTGCTTGGCTCGCTCCTCCCCTATTTCCTGATCCGGTATTTCCTCGGCAGCCTCGAATTGACCCATGCCGGCCTGCTCATTGGGGCGGTGATCCTCTTCAATGCGGCGGCCAATGCGATCGTCATCGGGGCCTCCGGCTACGCGAACTATGTCGGACGGTGCGCGGTCATTTTTTACTTTCTCATGTTCCTGATCATCAGCCTGACGGCGAGCTCCGCCTCAATGGCGTTCTCAGCAGCCGTGGGATTTGGTGCCCCGGAAGTGTTGTCGCTCGCGAGCACCTACCTCTGCGTCGGGCTCCTCTTCATCGCCCTGGGACTGCAACTCGGCAGGGCCAGGGTCAGACTGTTTGAGAACCCCATTGATCCCCCTTCTACCGCGGTGGTTTTTGTGTTCGTTTTTGCCACGCCTTTCCTCGTCGGTATCGCTGCCGGAACCGGCGGAATCATCGCCACATTGATCCTCCTGTCACTCATGATCCTGCTGGTCGTAAAGATTGATCCCGGCGCCAGCAAAAAAAATCGTTTGAAGGGACTGCAACCCTAGCCTCAATAGGGTGAACACTGCCCATGGTACATTCAGAACTATTCGCCACTGTGCTTTCCACCTTTGAAACCAACGGGTGGAACTATTCGGAGGTTTCCGGCCGCGAGGTCATTCGCGCCGGATTCGAAGCCCATCACACCCGGGTCAATCTCCACGTCCAGGTCTTCGAACCGCTCGCCGCGATCTCCGTCGTGGCCGAATCCCCCAACCAGGTCACCGATCCGGCCAAGCGGGAGCGCCTCGTGGAACTCATCATGCGGGTCAATAAGACGCTCACGGTCGGAAACTTCGAACTCGACTGGGATACCGGACAACTCATGTTTCGCGCGACCAATCTTTTTGCCACCCCCCAGGGTGAGCCAACCATCATCCAGGGTCTCGTCCACAATGCCGTGGGCGAAATGGATCGCATCGCCCCGATGGAGAGCATCGTCCTCGCCGCAGAAGGTGCCGAGCTCGCCAGCCTGAAGATCGAGGACTTGCTGCAGCGCCAGGACCTTCTTCCCGAAATCCCGTCTTCTGAATCAGACCCTCAGTAATGGAAGAGAAGGGATATCCAGTCGACGATCGCTACTACGTTCTGAAACAGGATGAATCCCTCGGCCCCTTCGACGTCGAAGAGCTTCTCGAACAGATCGAGATCGGGGCCTTCACGTATGACGATGTCTGTCTCCGGGTCGGCGACACCGAGTGTTCCCGACTGAGAAAAGTGCTCGACTGGGACGATGCGGCCCAACTCGAGTCCGGTGAAGCCTCCCATGAGGCCCATCAACGGGATCAGGGTGATTCTTCGGAGGAAGCGGACGAGGATGGTCTCGAGGAAGAGGCAGCCTCCCCGAGCACTTCACCCGAACCTGGAACCGTCCTCTACTGTGGCCACCCTTCGATGCTGAGCCAACCCCTGCCGTTCCTGGGACTTCTCGGCGGGATCGTGGCCACCATCTGGCTCTATCCCCTCGATCTCAAATTCACTCTCGGAGCCTCGGCGGTCGCTATTTTTTCCCTGGCGAGCCTCAGCTTGACCCGCTTCACCAACGAATACTTCGTGACCGGCAGGCGCATCGAAATTGTGAAAGGCCTCATTGCCCGCAGCTCCAACGAGGTCCGCATTTCCGATGTGAGGGCCATCAACGTGACCTGCTCGGGACTGATCGGGGCCATCGGAATCGGCACCGTCGATTTCTTCACGGCCGGGGATGAACCTGAGGTCACCTTCCGTAATGTCTGGGCCGCTAAAAAGGTGAAGGCACTGGTGAGGCAACTTCAAGACTCACCGGTCTAACTGGCGATCGGCGACTGAATCGCCCTGACAATCTTGTAAGACTGCAGGAGAATGGGCAGCAGCATCAGCGAGAAGTGAACCCAGTTCACCACCTTGGCATAACGCGAACGCTGCAACTGGCGGCGATAGCGTTCCGAGATCCAGAAGAAGGTCAACAGGACCGGCAGGAACATGGCCGTGGTCATGGAGTTGAAGCGCACCACCGGGTTGCCGATTCCGGCATAAAACAAGGTGATCGCGAACACGATGAGTAGATACAAGAGCATCCATCGAGCACTGGTTCCCCTGACCCGCCACACTTCGTGCTCCTGCTTCCAGGAGGCCCATCGGTGAATCGATCCGATCACCACGAACACGCCCATGCCGTAGATCAGGATCCAGCCCCCGCGTCCCAGGACACTGGATTTGAGCTGATAGATCGCTCCATTCCAGCCACGTTGGAATAACTTCGCAAAGCCGTTCTCGTTCACATACCGGACGATGCCCGGACGCGTCATGATATCCAGGGTTTCCAGTTCCTCCCGCCCCGGATAGGACCGTTGGAACTCGGCCGCTTCGGCCGGCGAATCCATCCAGACCAAATACTTCTGGAGGCTGTAAAACGGGTCACCAAACTGGGTATTTGCGTAACTCATTCTCGGCCCAACCATGAGCAGAAAGGCGGTCAGCATCATCGCGAAGCCCACCAACTGATTGGATGGGACCCAGAGGGAATCCTCAGCCTCTCCTTTCTTTCTCGCTGCAACCGCACAGGCGATGGAACGAATGATCGATACGATGATGAAGCCCAAAGCAATCGGCCAGACCATGGCCTTGGCGAGATAAGCAAGCCCCAGCAACAAACCGAAGACCGCGTACTGCCACAGCATGTTCTGACGAATCATCGAAAGGGCGCACAACCAGGCAAGCACCACGAGGAGGTAGTAAATCGCATCTGAGCTGAAGTAGGCCGACCGCTCCAGGATCACTCCAAATCCTCCCATCAGGATCATGGCGGCAGAACCAGTGAAGGAAAATGCTTTGGCAGCGCCCAGCCCAAAGAGAATCAGGAGACTGGCTGACAAAACCATGTTCATCTGCTTGCCCGCTTCGAACATTTCGTCGGGAGCATCCTGCGAGTGATTCCGCATCAGCCAGGGCCAGAGCGGATCAATCAGGCCATCGGTGTATTGGGGAAGCAACTGGGTGAACTGGTAGGATATCGAACGACTCGCGGCCGGATCATCTTCGCCGATCGCTGCCGCCTTGTAGACCGCATCAATGTATTGAGTCTGGATATTGCCGATCCTGGTGGTGTTGGCTTCCTCGATCAGAATGGTCGCCAGGTAAGTGTAGGACCAGGCATAGCCACAAAGGAAAAGCGTGAACAACGCCCATTTCCCCCAATCCTTGCGTTTTTTCCCGGGAATCTGTGTCGAGGATTCTGTCATTCCGATTCGCGACTTCGCTCGACCCGTTCCTCAGATTCCTCAAGAAATGCCTCTGATTGCCGGTACTCGATCAGCGCGGCCACTCGTTTCGCGTGCCTGATCGACTCGCGCATCACCTGGAGCTCCACCCGGCCCACGTCGGCTCCGGGGAATTCATCCAACTTTTCGGGAGACCGGGTCTGCAAGATAAGCAACTTCGGTTGAAACCACTTCGAGATGTACTCGGCCGTTTCGACCTCGCCATAGTCCAGGCGAACGACACTGGTGTCACTTTTCCGGAAAGCCCGGTCCTTTTCCTTGAACTGCAGTTCCAGCCAGTCACGCCCGCAATAGAGCTTTCCCTGAATGTGCTGATACCCCATGGCATCAGTGGCAGGATTCTCGAAAGAAACTGACAGTTCGTCGTACAAGTGATCGGGCGGGAGTTAGAGATTCTCAGGGCAAATCATTCGCCGGAATCACCGCGTCCGCAAGCGCCTTCGACCAGGCTTCGACTTCCCCGGCTTCGAGGGGACGATCCATCCGAAACTCCGCCAGGATCCGAGACGCCTCTCCGCTGCCGGCAATGAGGCAGCGCCATTCGCCACCGCCCACGGTTACCTGGGTGGCTGAAACTTCACCGGGAATACCCTGCTGACAAAATGAACCCGATGCCCGGGCCAGGAGAGCTCCGGAGCCATTCGCTTCGGACCCATCCGCATTGGCTCCTGCGTGAAGCAAATAGCCATCCCGATCGAACACCGTCACCCCGCGAACATCGTCACACTCATCGGCACGCTCGGCAAAAGCGGCCAGACGCTGAGGCAAATTGTCCTTCCGACGAACCTCGAAAGTCGCCGTGAGATCTTCCTCAAGAGCTGCTGCGGCGGGTTCCGTTGACATGCCGAGCAGTTCCAGCAATTCCTCGTCTTCCGCAGTCTTGATTTTCCGCTTCTTAATGAGACGATTCCGCTCCGCCATCTTGCGGGCTTCGGCGAGAGCGAGGACCGCTTTGTCCGCATCCCGCTCCGACTCGGTCCGGCGTCGAATTTTGAGAAGGTCGCCAGCGTCACCAAGAAACAGGGACGAACGCTCTTCATCCTCCGAGGAGGGAGTTTCCTCCACGGTCAAAGTCGTGAGAACTTCGGAAGGGTCGGTAGAAAGAACGCTGTCGACGGGCTCTTCTTCGGCGACAGGTTCCTCTTCAGCGACCGGTTCCTCTTCAGCGACCGGCTCCTCTTCAGCGACGGGTTCCTCTTCAGCGACGGGTTCCTCTTCAGCGACGGGTTCCTCTTCGGCGACGGGTTCCTCTTCGGCGACCGGCTCTTCTTCGGCGACGGGTTCCTCTTCGGCGACGGGTTCCTCTTCAGCGACAGGCTCCTCTTCGGCGACGGGTTCCTCTTCAGCGACGGGTTCCTCTTCAGCGACAGGCTCTTCTTCGGCGACAGGCTCTTCTTCGGCGACGGGTTCCTCTTCAGCAACAGGCTCTTCCTCGGCGACGGGTTCCTCTTCAGCAACAGGCTCTTCCTCGGCGACCGGTTCCTCTTCAGCGACAGGTTCTTCCTCGGCGACCGGTTCCTCTTCAGCGACAGGTTCCTCTTCAGCGACAGGCTCTTCTTCGGCGACGGGTTCCTCTTCGGCGACGGGTTCCTCTTCAGCAACAGGCTCTTCCTCGGCGACAGGCTCTTCTTCGGCGACGGGTTCCTCTTCGGCGACGGGTTCCTCTTCGGCGACGGGTTCCTCTTCAGAAGCCACATCCTGTTTCAAGAACGGAATGGCATCGAGAGACTCTCCTTTATCTTCCTCCCGGGCAATCTGCTCTTCAAAATCGATTTCAGGTAGAGGCTCAAACTCTTCCTCAGGAGACTCCGGTTCAGCTTTCGTTTTCTGCTTCGCGGATCCCTTTTTCGACTTAGCCGGCTTCTTCTTTTTCTTCCTGGGTTTGGCGACTTTTTCCGCCTTCGCTTCCCTGGCCTTTCGAGATTTCTTTCCGGACTTCTTCTGCTTCACCTTCTCACGCAAACGGTCCTTTGCCGTCACTTCAGCGTCGAGAACAGGTTCTTCCTCCGATGATTTTTCTGCCGGTGCATCATCATTCTCAGGCTGAGCCGTTCGACGACTCCCCTTTTTTCTGGAGGGCTTCTTCTTTTTTGAGAACGCCCCGACGAGTTCATCAAACTCGTCCCGATCAATCCACGAGTCGTGCATAGTCATTCAAATTCCCCACCTCATGCTCCATCTCATCGTAGAGATTCGCTTTAGCTTCCAACTCCGCTGCCAGTTGGTCGAAAATTAAGGACGACGGTGAGGGGCGCTCCCTCAGCATTGCCACCGGCACACCGACGCGACTGGCTTCCCTGAAATCCCGATGATCGGGAATGACAGTTTCAAATACCAGTTCCACCGGGAGCAGATCGCGGAACTCACGTTGATCCTCCAGATTGGAGGGGTCGTCAGGGTCCGAGATAGAAAGAATAAACCCGGCAAGTTTGGGGCCTTCGCTCTCCGGCTGTCCGGCTCGCACGGCCGCAATCATCCGGAGGATCTGCGGCAGGCTGCGCAGGCAAAGCGGCTCAGGACGCTGGGGAGCCAGCATCCATTCGGAACATCGACCGATGGCCATTGTCACCCGACTGATACCGGTGGGCGTGTCGTAGATCACGATGTCGTAGTCGAGCGCACCGATCATCTTGTCGAGCGCCTCGATACGCTCGCGGGTTGCCCAACCGGCCTCGGGATCGACCAGGATGCGATCGAGCGCTTCACGCGACCCGCGTGTCATCAATGCGAGACCGGGAAGATTGGTTTCAATGATAGCCGACGAGAGTTCTTCCTGATCACAGATCCACTCATCCGTGAGGAAATCGTAATAGCCCATCGCACTCTTGGCCTTCTCGGTGAGCGAGAAACCCACACCTCCCTGAATATCAGCGTCTACCAGCAGGACCTTCCAACCACGACGAGCCAGAGAATAGCTCAGATTCACAGCGACGGTGGATTTGCCGACCCCACCTTTTTGACTAACCAAAGCGAACGTTGTCCCCATTAATTTTAAAATTTCGTAAACTTTAACCCAAATTCCAGGTCTCTCGACCAATTTCCTAAAAAGAATCTCCGAAATACTTCCAATAAGGTTGTCTTAACCAACCCGTTTTTGTATGTTTTCCGCCTTTCTAAAATCAGTCATATCTCACAAAATCCTTCGATGATGTTGAAACATTCCTCCTTCTCTCTCCTTTTAGCCGGTCTCTTTGCCGCAGCATCTCTTTCTACAGCTTCGTTTGCCGATGAAATAAAGCTGAAGAATGGAGAAACCATTACCGGAACGATTGTCTACGAATCCGACGACCTCGTGAAGATCGAAGTCGCCGTTTCCGCCTCTATTAAAGAGACCAAGCTGCTCTCACGCGCTGATATCGCAGAAATCATCAAAGAGGCTCCCGATAACGTCGAGTTTGCCAAACTCGAAAAGATGCTCCCAACCGCATCACTCCTGCCGGCGAGCGCCTACAAATCCATGATCACAACCGGCCCCGACGCTTTCCTGTCGGCCTTCCCGGACAGCGCGCACGCCCCCAAGGTAAAGGAAATCAAGGCCACCCTGGAAGAGGAACTCGACAAGGTGGAGCGAGGCTTCATCAAACTTGAGGCAGAATGGATCAGCCCTCAGCAAAAAGAGGAGTTCAAGGCTCTCACGGCGTCCAAGGTGCGCTTGCTGTCCATGAAGCGAGCTGCCGCGGGCGGTAACTACAACAGCCTGATCGGCGCGATGCGCGAGTTCGAAACACTCGAAGAGAGATACTATGGCAGCCCAGCTTTTGCTGAATCGATCGAGGTCGCTCTCAAGGTGATTCCGATCCTTGGCGGCCAGCTGCAGAAGGTCTCCCGGGACGTCGAATACCGGAACGCGGAGTTCGAGCGCAATCGCGAAACGCTCGACGAGGTTGGCAAAGCTCAAATTGATGCCGCTCGAGCCCGTGAGCAGGCGCAAATTGACGCGGCCATCGACGCCGATAAGAAGAACGGCATCAAGTGGGTCACCCTCAATGGCCGCTCAAAGGATGCCGTTGATTCCTACATCAACCTTGCCGTGACAGAACTCGAGCGGATCAAGCAACTCGACGCCGCGCTGCTCAAGACACAGGCAGAGCAACTGGTCGAGGTCGACAAGATGATCGCGGAGGGCCAGCTCGCGGCGGCCAAAACCAAACTCACCGAAGCCGCCGCCCTCTCCGGTAAAAGCGTCAGCAAAAGCCGGAGCAGTAAAAGCAAATCGGGCCCCAGTTCCTACATTGCGGCTCTCAACCTGAAGCTCAACGACCGCCTCGCCGCTGAAGCGGAAAAAGAGAAAGCGGCCGCTGAAGCTGCCGCCTCCCAGTCACTGGCCCAGAACCTGAAGAAGTCAGGCGAGGGCGAAGAAGACGGCGAAGGCGCTGAGGGCGAAGGGGAAACCGAAGGCGAAGGCACAGAGGAGGACGGTGAGAAGAGTGAAAAGGCTTCTACCACGGACGCATTCAATGCTCTCTCCGGCGTGAAGAAGGAAGAGAAAGAAGACGCGGAAGACAAACCGAAGAGTCAGTCTTCTTCCTCCAGCAAAGATAAGGAAGAACGCCCCCGCCCGGTTTCAGTCGATGACGATGAAGGCGGCTTCTCTTTTGGAATGCTCGTTCCTATCCTGACGGGTGTTCTCGTGATCGTCGTCGTACTCCTCAAAGTCCTCGGCATCGGAGGAAAGAAGGAGAAGGAAGAGTAGAAAACTTCTCCTTCAGCAGGAACACCATCACAAGGGAAGACAAGGGAAGGTAACGGCTCAAACCGGCCTTCCCTTTTTGTTAGGCGCAACCGTGTGTCAGGCGAGACCGAGCACTCGATCCATGCGGCCGGCCACTTCCTTGAGCCGGGCTGAATCACCGCCACCCACTTCGGCAGCGCACCAGCCGTAGAAGTTGATCTCGAGAAGCGCCCGACGCACATCGTCGAAGTCGAGGTCCCCTTCCCCAATGCCCTTGAACTTGCCCTCCTCGCGGGAGAAGCCCTTGATGTCGAGTTTGATCACCCGTTTTCCAAGTTCGCGAATCCAGTCCCCGGGGTTGCCATACTTCCAGTGGTTCCCGATATCGAACTGCATCCCCACCCAGGGCGATTCAAATTCATCGACATATTTGACCAGTTTCTCCGCCGTCTGATCATTTCCACCATCGTGATCATAGCCGAACTGGTTCCAGACATTCTCGATCGCAATCGCTACGCCGAGTTTCGCTGCGAGCGGAACGGCTTCCCGGATATTGGCGACGCTGCGCTGCCAGACCTCTTCCTCGGTTCCGTCTTTTCCATGTCCCACCACCAGGAGAACGGTATGGCCACCGACCGCCTTGGTATCAATCAAGGCCTGCTTGAGATTCGCGAGCGCCTGGGCCCGAACTGATTCGTCAGGATCGGAGTGACGAATTTTCCAATGACTGCCGCACACGGTTCCGTCGACAGGAAATCCGGTCGACTCAACTGCTGATGCGACCTCGTCGACATCGAATCCAGGGGCATTCAGTTCGATCCCGTCAAACCCGGCGGCACGGGCGATATCAAACTTCTCCGCCATTGAACTCCCCTCCTTAACCATCCCGATCTTGAGAGTTTTGTAGATTCTCCCTTTGAGCGGAGCTTCCACCTCTGCGGCCCATCCCCGGGTGAGGCTGCTACCGGCCGTGACGGCAGGAAGCGTTCCTAACAAAGTGGTCACGGCAGATCGACGGGAGAGTTTCTTCATCGGCAAAAGCATCGCCGCTTCACCCATCAGCGGTCAAGCAATGCCGCGACCGGAACCCGTCATACCCGCTTGTCCCCGGAGGGGACCGGTTCGAAGATTTTCATAAAAAAGTACATAAAAAAACCGCCCCAAAAAGGGGCGGTTAATTTAAATAACCTGGCAGCGACCTACTCTCACATGGCCTATCGCCACACTACCATCGGCGCTACAATGTTTCACTTCCGGGTTCGGAATGGGACCGGGTGGTTCCACTGTGCTATGGCCACCAGAATCCTAATCTCAGACCCAACCAGTATGACCGGCGTGAGGGGTGAGCTCAGAACTCTAGTAACTCCCTTGCTTCTCAAAAAATAGAGCAAGATCTCTGACAACTACATAAGAGGAAAAATGATTAACTGACCGGTTTAGATCAAAGAAATTAGCTGAAACAAGCCAAACGGATGATTAGTACTGCTCGGCTGAATACATTACTGCACTTACACCTACAGCCTATCGACGTCGTAGTCTTCGACGATCCTTCAGGGAGAGCTTATCTTAGGAATAGCTTGACGCTTAGATGCTTTCAGCGCTTATCTAGTCCGCACTTAGCTACCCAGCCGTGCCCTTGACAGAACAACTGGAACACCAGAGGTGCGTCATTTCCGGTCCTCTCGTACTAGGAAATGAACCCTTCAACTCTCCTACGCCCACAGAGGATAGAGGACCGAACTGTCTCGCGACGTTCTGAACCCAGCTCGCGTGCCGCTTTAATTGGCGAACAGCCAAACCCTTGGGACCTTCTCCAGCCCCAGGATGCGACGAGCCGACATCGAGGTGCCAAACCGCGCCGTCGATATGAACTCTTGGGCGCGATCAGCCTGTTATCCCTAGAGTACCTTTTATCCGTTGAGCGATAGCAATTCCACATTCAACTACCGGATCACTTAGGCCGACTTTCGTCTCTGCTCGACTTGTCAGTCTCACAGTTAGTCTGGCTTATGCCTATACACTCGAAACGTGATTGCCAACCACGCTGAGCCAAACTTCGCGCTCCTCCGTTACCTTTTAGGAGGATACCGCCCCAGTAAAACTGACCGGCTGCCATTGTCCTTCCGCCTGATTCAAGGCAGGATGTTAGATTTTCCAAATCCAAAGGGTGGTGTCTCATTGACGACTCCACAATGCCCTAAGGCATCGCTTCAAAGTCTCCCACTTACACTGAGCATCGAAATCGAAAAACCAGTGACAGCGTACAGTTAAGGTTCATAGGGTCTTTCCGTCCTTCTGCGGGTAGCCGGCATCTTCACCGGCACTACAATTTCACTGAGCTCCTGGTTGAGACAGCGGACAACTCGTTGCACGATTCGTGCAGGTCGGAACTTACCCGACAAGGAATTTCGCTACCTTAGGACCGTTATAGTTACGGCCGACATTCACCGGGACTTGGGTTCGAAGCTTCGCCGAAGCTAACATCTCACCTTAATCTTTCGGCATTGGTCACGTGTCACATCCTATACTTCGACTTGCGTCTTCGCAGAATGCTGTGTTTTTGCTAAACAGTCGGTTGTCCCCTTTCACTGCGGCCCTCCGAAGAGGGCACCCCTTATTCCGAAGTTACGGGGCTATTTTGCCGAGTTCCTTAACCAGGTTTCACTCTTGCGCCTTGGTATACTCTACCCACCCACCTGTGTTGGTTTACGGTACGGGCTCCTTTAGCACGACACATCAGCTTTTCTTGACAGTCCTTCCAGATATACGGATTGGCCGTAGCCGCACCTCGGAATTCAATTACCTAGTATCTTTCCAGCCTGTGTCCCTGATGCTTTGGGTTCAGGAGGTGCAGGAATATTAACCTGCTAACCATCGCCTACGCCTATCGGCCTCGACTTAGGTCCCGACTAACCCTGGGATGACCAGCATTGCCCAGGAAACCTCGGGTTTACGGCGGCCGGGGATCTCACCCGGCTTATCGTTACTCATGTCTGCATTCTCACTTCTCAGCACTCCACCTTCAATCACCATCCGGCTTCAAGGCGCTGAGAACGCTCCTCTACCACGCACATAAATGTGCATCCAGAGCTTCGGTATGACGCTTATCGCCAATCATTTTAGGCGCAGGACCACTCGATGAGTAAGCTATTACGCACTTTTTAAATGGTGGCTGCTTCTAAGCCAACATCCTCACTGTCTAAGTAGTCCCACCTCCTTTCCACTTAGCGCCATTTTGGCACCTTAGCTGCTGGGCTGGGCTGTTTCCCTTTCGAGTATGAAGTTTATCCCCCATATTCTCACTGCCGCACTTCACCTGAGGGTATTCGGAGTTTGATTGAAGTCGGTACCCGGGTGTGGGCCCTAGTTCATTCAGTGCTCTACCCCCCTCAGTCAGCATGCGACGCTGTACCTAAATACATTTCGAGGAGAACCAGCTATCACGGGGTTTGATTAGCCTTTCACTCCTACCCACAGCTCATCCGAGAATTTTTCAACATTCACCGGTTCGGTCCTCCACGTCGTATTACCGACGCTTCAACCTGGCCATAGGTAGGTCACCTCCGCTTCGGGTCTAGCACCTGCAACTGAACGCCCTATTCGGACTCGCTTTCGCTACGCCTGCGTCCCAGAAGGACTTAAGCTTGCTACAAACACTAACTCGCAGACTCATTAAGCAAAAGGCACGCCATCACCTCCGAAGAGGCTTTGACACCTTGTAAGCATATGGTTTCAGGTTCTATTTCACTCCGCTCACAGCGGTACTTTTCACCTTTCCCTCACGGTACTGGTTCACTATCGGTCGCTAACGAGTATTTAGCCTTACGCCGTGGTCGGCGCAGATTCATGCAACGTTTCACGTGTGCCGCACTACTCAGGGACATCCTAGGGCTATCGCAGTTTTCGGTCACAGGCCTTTCACCTTCTTTGGAGTGCTTTTCCACACACTTAACCTAACGTTGATAGTCCCACATTGGAGCCCTACAACCCCGAGGGCAAGCCCTCGGTTTGGGCTATTCCGCTTTCGCTCGCCACTACTTACGGAATCGATTCTCTTTCTTTTCCTCCGGTTACTGAGATGTTTCACTTCACCGGGTATCGCGAACTCACTCCTATGTATTCAGAGTGAGACGACTGAGTATTACCCCAGCCAGGTTACCCCATTCGGAAATCTCCGGGTTAAAGCGTATTTGCCGCTATCCGAAGCTTATCGCAGCTTATCACGTCCTTCATCGCCTGTTAGCACCAAGGCATCCACCATATGCTCTTAACAGCTTGTTCCAGCTCTTTCTTAAATTGAAAAAAAGCTTCGGAGAGGGCTGCTTAATAAAATACCCTCTCACTGTTTCTGAGATCTAATTTGTTCTTCCTGACCGAAAATTCGGTTTCAGGAGAACTGCTCTGAGAGCCAATCCGCAGATTGCTCTCAATTGTAGTTAATCATTTTTCTTTATGCAGTTGTCAAAGATCTTACGATTGCGGAATTTGTTGACCCAGATGGTCAAAAATGGTGGGTCTGACAGGATTTGAACCTGTGACCCCACGCTTATCAAGCGTGTGCTCTAACCAGCTGAGCTACAGACCCTTCCGCGCTCAAAAAGCGCTTAAACTTGTCTCCAAGCTTTTGGTAAAAAAGTGGAGGCAAGGAGACTCGAACTCCTGACATCCTGCTTGCAAAGCAGGCGCTCTACCAACTGAGCTATGCCCCCTAAATTCTCATCCCACGCTCTCTTTTGTATTTCGAGAGAGGCAAAGGCTAAATTGTGCACTGCAGCGTGAACTACGTGCGATAACTTTTGGTAGTGATGATTTCTCATTCACCTGTCCTTCTTCCACTTTATGTGAAAGCTGGGACATCGACCTATCCGCCTTATTAATTTGGACACACGTGAGAGTGTGTCCCAGCGGAATTACTCCATAGAAAGGAGGTGATCCAGCCGCAGGTTCCCCTACGGCTACCTTGTTACGACTTCATCCCAGTTACCACCTACACCTTAGGACCTCCTTATTGAAGATACTTCGGGTGCGAGCGGCTTCCATGATGTGACGGGCGGTGTGTACAAGACCCGGGAACGTATTCACGGTACCGTAGCTGATGTACCATTACTAGCGATTCCAACTTCATGTAGGCGAGTTGCAGCCTACAATCCGAACTGAGCCCAGTTTTTGAGATTTCCTCCACCTCGCGGTATCGGTTCATATTGTACTGGACATTGTAGCACGTGTGCAGCCCTGGGCGTAAGGGCCATACTGACTTGACGTCATCCCCTCCTTCCTCCCAGTTAATCTGGGCAGTCTGAACAGAGTCCCCGACATTACTCGCTGGCAACAGTTCATAGGGGTTGCGCTCGTTATAGGACTTAACCTGACATCTCACGACACGAGCTGACGACAGCCATGCAGCACCTGTGATAGTCCACCCGAAGTGACGATAAGCTTTCACAAATCTACGACTAACATGTCAAGCCCAGGTAAGGTTCTTCGCGTTGCATCGAATTAAGCCACATGCTCCACCGCTTGTGCGGGTCCCCGTCAATTTCTTTGAGTTTTAATCTTGCGACCGTACTCCCCAGGCGGCACGCTTAACGCGTTAGCTCCGGCACGGAGAGGGTCGAACCTCCCCACACCAAGCGTGCACCGTTTACTGCCAGGACTACAAGGGTATCTAATCCTTTTCGCTACCCTGGCCTTCGTCTCTCAGCGTCAGGTGTCGTCCAGAGTCTCGCCTTCGCCACTAGTGTTCCTCTCGATATCTACGCATTTCACTGCTACACCGAGAATTCCAGACTCCCCTCCGACCCTCTAGGGTGGCAGTATCGGATGCAGTTCCGGGGTTGAGCCCCGGGATTTCACATCTGACTTACCACTCCGCCTACAGACGCTTTACGCCCAGTAAATCCGAACAACGCTTGAGACCTTCGTATTACCGCGGCTGCTGGCACGAAGTTTGCCGTCCCTTCCTCTTCAGGTACTATCACTGCCCACGTCAGTTACTACGTAAGCCATTACTCCCTGATGACAGGAGTTTACGACCCTAGGGCCTTCATCCTCCACGCGGCGTCGCACCGTCAGGCTTTCGCCCATTGCGAATGATTCTCGACTGCTGCCACCCGTAGGTGTCTGGACCGTGTCTCAGTTCCAGTGTGACTGGTCGTCCTCTCAGACCAGCTACCCGTCATCGCCTTGGTAAGCAGTTACCTCACCAACTAGCTGATAGGCCGCGAGCCCATCCCGAAGCGACAGCCGAAGCCGCCTTTAATCTTACGATCACATGGGGTATTAATCTCCCTTTCGAGAGGCTATCCCCCACTTCGGGGCAGGTAACTCACGTGTTACTCACCCGTTCGCCACTAGAAACTTTCAAAGCAAGCTAAGTAAGTTTCTCGTTCGACTTGCATGTCTTATCCACGCCGCCAGCGTTCGTTCTGAGCCAGAATCAAACTCTCCGAATAGAAAATTGATTCCCGCATTATTCAGAAACGCATGGCACTCGCATCCTTGCGGATGGAGTTCATTGTTCTTTATAAACGGAAAAATTGACAAGTTGGGATCTTCGTAATGAAGACCCCTAGTGTGCACGTTTTGTTGTTTACGTGCAGCACACAATTTAGCCTTTCCCAATCACCAATAATTGCTGATTTCCAATTAACTGAGGCCGGTTAAAAACCTGCTTCAGCACCCTGGAAACGGGATGCAAAAATTGGTTCGAAAAAATTTCAAAAGATCTAACTCTCCCCAGCCTTTATGGGCCTTTTGGAGCCACCCTCTTTCGGGCGGGCGGTGAATCTAATCGGTATTTTGAGAAGGTCAACCTGTTTTGTTTTACTTTTTTCAAAAAGTTTAAAAACACGGCTTTCACCTCAAAAAACACCCCCTAACAGAACCATAAGGCTCCTGATTCGCGGGCGCCCACTGTGCGTCCAAAACTGATGAAGTCAACAGCTCTTTTTCACCTTTTCTGTTCGGATTGGCATTTTATTACGTAATCCTTTAGATTTGCGACCAATGCGCGGTTTTTCCCTCCAGAAACTGTGGGTGTCTTTGACAGCTGCCGGCCTCTTCGGGTTCAATCTTTCTGCTCCTTTTCTCACGGCAGAGGAGACTGAAACTCCCTCCGTCGTGCCCATTGAACCGGTCGCAGAGATGGCCACCCCATCCGAGCCCCCCGCGGAACCGGCCGAATCCAGCGTTCTGCGCAGCGAAATCCTCAACCTGATTCCCGGGGACCGACATTATCGGGAAGAACTCGCTGAGGCACTCACGCAGGTATACAGCGGCCGCGGCTTCCGTCCTCTCTGGCCCGACGCCGGCGCGCCAGATTCTCTCCACCGCGAGATCTACACCGCCCTTAATTCACACGCTCTGCCGGAACCCATGGCGTTGGACCCGTCGAAAATCGTCACCGGTATTAATACTGATGTCGTGGCGAAGGAGGATCTCGCCGCCAGCATCGCTATTCTGGATGCGGCCCTGCTGATTCGCCTCGGCCAGGTGCCAACTGAAACGATCTGGCCTCAGTGGAACAGCGGAGACACCCCCGGTGAAGATGCCCGCGATTCTGATTCCATTGCCAACGACCTGATTCGGGCTTCTTCACTCACCCCATTCGATATGGGGCGCGTCATGGACGAGATGGGACCGAAGAACTGGATCTATCGCGAGCTGCGCAAGGCTTACCCGGAAGCGAAGAAGTCGATCCTCTCGTACTCAGGCCTTCCGGGCATTCCCGATCCGGACACCGCCGGAGTCGGCAAACCCGGTGAAGCCTACCCTTACGCTTCCGCCATCGGAGCCCACCTCGTCGATCGCGGCTACCTTGAGATGCCTGAAGAACAGGTGGCTGCCCTGTCTCAGATCACACCGGAACTTGAGATCGCCCTGAAGGCTTTTCAGGAAGATTACGGCCTCGACGCCGACGGTGTCTTCGGCCCCGCCTCGTGGCGCTACCTCAATACCAATGCTGCGAGCCGTTTTCGCTCCATTGTTATCAATCTGAACCGCGCCCGCCTCCTTCCCGCTGACTTCGGGGAACGCTACATTCTCGTGAATCTTCCCAGTGCCGAGCTCTACGGTTTCGAGGATAACGATTTCCACACCACCACGATGCGTATCGTCCATGGCAAGGCAGAGAAGGATACCCATCATACTCCCGTGTTCCGCGACGTCATGAAAGAGGTCGTCTTCGGCCCCTACTGGAATGTTCCTCCCAGCATTGCCAAGAAGGAGATCCTTCCAAAAGCACAGGGAGACTGGGGCTTCCTGAGCCGGAACCGCTACGAAATCGTGAGCGACTTCAATCCCTACAATAAGAACACCCACCGTCTTTCTCCCCAGAACCTGGAACTGGTAGCGCAGGGGCGCCTCTTCTTTCGCCAGCTCCCGGGCCCGACCAACTCACTGGGACGCGTCAAATTCCTCTTCCCCAACAACAACAATATCTACATGCACGACACGCCGGCGAAGGCCTTCTTCGCCCGCTCCAATCGCGACTACAGCCATGGGTGCATCCGGGTGGCCAAGCCCCAGGAACTCGGAGCCTACGTACTCGGCGCCCAGGGATGGACCAGCGAAGAGGTCAAAGAGGCCATGTTCGCCGAATCCCGGAAGAGCGAGCGGGTGGATAAAGACATCAACGTCTACATAGTTTACTTCACCACCTTCCCCCGCCCTGTCTTCGGAGGGAAAATCGTGATGGCTCCCGGACGGGACGTCTACGATCTGGACCCGAGAGACTCAAAAACACTGTCTGCCGTCCTGCCCTGGGTCGAGCCGGACAATCCTACAAGCCCGTAGGATGATCCATAAAGCTCCAGCTGAGTCCGTCATTTGAGTCGCACCATCGCTGAGCGAGCGCCTTCACTCCGAAGGTCTCGGTGGCGTAGTGCCCGCCGTAGATCAGGTTGATACCGAGTTCTTCGGCCGAGGTAAAACTCCAGTGCGGGCCCTCGCCGGTGATGAACGTGTCGATCCCGGTCTCTGCCATTTCATAAATCTGGGACCCGGCGCCGCCGGTGACGACACCGACTTCGCGAACCTGCCCGGGGCCTCCCGGACAAAGATGGGCCTTTTCTCCTGTCGCAGCCTCCACCGCACTCACTAACTCACTGAGAGAAAGATCAACCTTCGCCCGCAATCCCATCTGAATTCCTTTCCAGGGAGCAAAGGGTTCAGCACTGCCGCTGAATCCCAGGGCGTCGATCAAGCGGGCGTTATTACCCAGCTCAGGATGCACATCGAGCGGAATATGTGCGCTGTAGATCGCAAGGCCATGATCCATGGCCAGCTTCAGCTTTTCATAAACGGCTCCCTCGATTCTCTGAGCGCCCTGCCAGAACATGCCGTGATGAACCACCAGCAGGTCAGCCCCCGCCTCACAGGCTGCGCGAATCACAGGAAGGCAGGCATCCACGGCCGCGACAATTTTCGAGACTTCCCCGGAGTTCTCCAACTGCAGACCATTCAGCGCCTGCGGATAGTCCGGCACCTCCGCAATGTTGAGCCATTCATTTGCTTGATCGACCAATGCTTTCAAACTCGCCATGCCGATCAATAAGCCGACCGCTCAAAGTTTGAAATAGAAAACCGCGTAAACCGTCGCCTCCATTTCCTCGACTCGCATACGCCGCCCGCGAGTGGAATCTCCCCAGGGCTCCGTGTAGATCACCTCACCATTCTCCAGGTCGACTCCGGTGACGATGGATGCATGCGATGGCGTGCCCCGGGTGTCTCTCGGCGGCAGCTTTTCCATATCTTCCCGGCTCAGCGGTGCCAACCTCGCCGCGGGATCGCTCTTCAACCGGGCCGCATTAGCCTGGTGAGCCTGTTCCCGCTGCGCGGAAACCTTGCGCCAGACAATCATGGGCAAACCGTCTTCGATCGATTTCGCAGCCTTCGAAGCATCGAACTTCGGGGAAATGCTGACCCGCATACCCAGCTCCTGCGCCACCGCGCGATGCACTTCGACAAGATCACTGCCGCCGGCGCTCCCGGTATTCTTAAAGTCCGCTGCTGCCACGAGTGTCTCGGGACGGGCTTTCATTCCCAGGTAATGAGACACCATCGCCAGCGAATGCACCGAACAGAAAGGGGTCGCTCCCTGGGTAAACATCGGCAGTTCAACGATCTCCGACACCCCGAAATCATCCACCACCAGCTTTTCCGTCAGCCATGACTCACGCTCGCGGCGGGACATGTCCAGCAGCTCACGATCGACAAAGTTTTTCATGACCCGGTCCTTTCGGAAGATGTGGAGTGAAACCGAGTGATCCTCCCGCTCAATCAAACGGAGAACAAAATCCTCCCACTGGTAATCCACGTAAGCGGTTCTCAGCATCGGGCTGTATCCCAGCATTCCCTCCTGCCCCCGGCCACAGCCATCCTCGAGGCGCTTGGTCAGCGATTTCGAGAGATCCTTATAATAGCGGGCAAATTCGTTTCTCTTCTCGCGACCGGCGTCACGGTCTTCCCGCGTCTGCTCCCCGCCATAGCGGTAGCCGAAGTATAGCCCGGCATCGAGATAATGGATCGCGATCTCAGCGACGCCCTGATCGTCCGAATAGGCCACGACCGACATGGGCACTTCTCCCATCACCACCGGCAGGGCGGACATCTTCTGAATGGTCAGTTCCGGCAGCGACGGCTCTGCTTCCCAGGGACCGGAGAAATCGTGGTCCGCCCAATTCTCCTTGGTGAGGAATTCCTCAGTCAGATCCGCATTGAACCTGGGAAAAGCGGGAATGATCGGCACCGGGGTGTTTGCGTTCCCGAAAAAGCTGTTGGGAATGGCGTGAAGCTCCGCTCCCGCCAGCAAGACAACCGCCAATATTCCAAAACGGGCCCTCATCGTCAGCGGAGGCTACCAAATGAGATGGAAGTGCACCAGTCTGGAATCGCCGCCACCCCGCTTATAGTAAGGCGCCCAAGTATTCCCACAACGCCACATGGATATTTCGAAATCCGCCACCCTGAGGCAAAAAGTGGATCGTCGAGAATTTCGTGGACTCAGGATCCACCGGTCCCGACCGGAAGTCACTGGGAACCGCAACTGGATCCAGCCCATGCTTACGGGCCTCTTTCAAACCGCGATTCAAATGAAAAGCCGAACTGCAAACCCCGATGCGTTTCCACTCCGGATGCTTTTCGGCCAATGCCGCGACTGCGGCCATCTCCTGCGCGGTATTAGCTGGCTCGGGCAATTCCAGAATCGCTCCCTTCGGAATCCCCAGGTCCTGCCAGATTTGCGAGGTATCTGAAGCGAGCGAACGACTTTTATCAGTTTGGAAAACGTTCTGACCCGTAGCAATCAGCACTCCAACTTTCCCCTCGTGGTATAGCCTCGCCGCTCGAATCAAACGATCCCCATGAGAACCCACTGCCGGCAACTCGTTCAGGGGCGTTCGCGCGGAACCTCCGCCAAGCACCACCAGGGCATCCATCTTCTCCTCAATCACTTCGTTCGCAAAATACGGCGCTTCCAGCGGCCGAAGCAATATACCGGCCACAAATCCATTCCCGGCCAGCGAGAACACCACCCATACCACCCCGATCAAGACACGAACCTGCCGCTTCAACCCCGGCCACACCAGGGCGGTCAGTCCCGCCAGCCAGAGCCATCCAATCGGCAGCATCAAATTCGCAACCAGTTTACGCGCTAACAACCAGCTACCGCTGAAGGCGAGCAAGAGGACGACCACCAGAGGCACAATCAAGAGAGGAAGATATTTTTTGAATCGGCCCTTCATATAACATGTGAGGGACCAATACGGCAGAATCCGCTTCATCTTTCCACCGTTTTCCGACTCAAAAAGCCGGTGAAAAAACCGCGTGCGAACCCGCGACCTATCCTCTACCGTCCGCGCATGTTACAGGCAGGCATTGTAGGACTTCCGAACGTGGGAAAATCGACGCTCTTCAACGCGGTCACCAGGACCCGCAACGCAGAGGCGGCCAACTACCCATTCTGCACAATCGACCCCAACCAGGGCGTCGTCACCGTGCCCGATGAGCGCCTCGGTGTGCTCAGCGAAATGTCCGGTTCGCAGAAAGTCATTCCCGCCGCGATCGAATTCGTCGATATCGCCGGTCTCGTGGAAGGGGCTTCCGCCGGCGCCGGTCTCGGCAACAAGTTCCTCGCCAACATCCGCGAAGTTGACGCGGTCGTGCAGGTGGTCCGCTGCTTCGAAAACGCTGACATCATTCACGAACTCGGCTCAGTCGACCCGCTCCGCGATATTGAGATCATTAACTCCGAGCTCATGCTCGCCGACATGGCCGCCCTCGAGAAGCGTCTCGCCTCCCGGGAGAAGAAAGCCAAGACAGGCGATAAGGAAGCCAAGCGCGAGGTCGACCTCATCCAAAAGCTCCTCCCGCATCTCGATGCCGGAAAGCCTGCCCTCACCCTTGAGTTGAGCGACGAAGAGAAGAACGTCCTTCGCGAGTTTTTCCTGCTCACCGCCAAGCGCACTATTTTCGCCTGCAATGTTTCCGAGGACGAGCTCGCGGACGCCATTGAAAATCCCGACGCTCACCCGCTCGTAAAAAAGGTTCGCGACTACGCTGCTGAAACTCACGGAGCCGAAGCCATCGTCATTTCCGCCCGGATTGAAGAGGAAATGATCGATCTCGAGCCGGAGGAGGCGACCGAGTTCCTCGCCGACATGGGAGTCAAAGACTCCGGAGTCTCAGCGCTGATCCGCGCGGTCTACCACCTCCTCGGGTTGCGGACTTACCTGACCACCGGTGAGAAAGAAACCCGCGCCTGGACGATCACCGAGGGCACCAAGGCCCCCGGCGCTGCGGGAGTCATCCATGGAGACTTTGAGCGCGGCTTCATCGCCGCGGAGGTGGTTCATTACCATGACCTTGTCGAGCTCGGCTCTACCGCCAAAGCCCGCGAAGCCGGAAAGCTGCGCATCGAGGGCAAGGACTACATCATGGAAGACGGCGACGTCGTTGAATTCCGTTTCAACGTCTAAGTCGGATTCCTCGGCTCCCGGATCGCCGGGAAACTCCAGTTCCATTTCACCGCCGCGAGGCGGAAAGCTACGATCACCGCGATCCCGACGATCGTGGCCACCTCCCCGGGCACTTCGATCTGAAGAAGTCCCAGGTAGACCCATCCGCCGGCAAAAGCGCAGGTCGCATTCAGCGGACTCGGCTTGAACAGCGACGGCTCTTCGTTACAGATTACATCACCTAACACGCCACCAAAAGTCCCCGTAATCACTCCCAGCAAAACAGCCACAAACGGATTCGTTCCCGCCTCCATCGCATAACCGATTCCAGTGAGGCAAAACAACGCCATGCCAAGTGAATCCGGCAACAGCAGGAGCGGCTTGATGTGGCGAATGAATCGAAGGATCACGCCAGAGAACAGCGCGATTCCGAAAACAATGATCGGGTAATGCGGGTTCCCGATCCAGAACAGCGGTGTGCGGTCGAGAAACAGGTCCCTAAGCGTACCACCTCCAAAGGCGACCGCGAAAGCCACCGAGAAGACTCCCACCACATCCATCCCCTTGCGCGCTGCCAACAGCACGCCATAGATCGCCGACGCCACTACGGCGAGGCACTCGATAATGAGAAGATAAGACATGGTTAGTTCAGCCTAGGCTCATCCCGGCCTCACGCAACCCGACCGGACGTCATAATTGGAGCGTAGACTACTCGAATACACTGAGCTAATCCCACGACCCAACGCCCCAAATTTCGCGACCTTACGTGATTTTGCCTCACCTGAATCAGCAACCGGGCGACATTGACTTTCCCCTCCCCGCACCTAAACTTTCCTCTCCGTTTGAAAGCGCGTCCCGAAACGGCCCGTATCAGGCGGAACCTGCCTTCCATGAACATTTCGAAATCCCTCCTCGTCCGGAGCCTGCCGGCGACCGGCTTCGCCTTCGTGGCATTGGCCGCCCTGGCTATCCCCGTCATTGCTCAGCAGACTGCCCCACTGGGACCGCGCATCGGGGCGCTGCCACCGGCTCCGCAACCGGCACCCGAAGTCGAACTCCCCCAGTCAGAAGCCGTTCAGGCCGACATTTCCGAAGTTTCCCTTGATGCCATTGTCAGGGTAGAAGTCGACACCAAGCAACCCAACTATCGTGTCCCGTGGAATATCGGCGGCATGAGCAGCGGAAACGGCACCGGGTTTCTCGTCGGCCCCAACAAATTCCTAACAAATGCGCACGTCGTCAGCAACGGCCGCCTTATCTACATCAAGAAGGTAAACGACCCCAAGCCGTACAAAGCACGCGTCGTTCACGTGGCCCATGATTGCGACCTCGCCATGATCGAAGTCGAATCAGAAGACGAATTCATGAGCGCTTTCTCCGGAGTCGAGCCTCTCTTCATTGGCGGAATCCCGAAGCTTAACACCACCGTAGTCGCCATCGGATATCCCATCGGCGGCGAGCGTATTTCGGTGACACGCGGCGTTGTCTCCCGAATCGACTTTCGCACCTACAGCCATTCAAGCATCGACAACCACCTCACCATTCAGGTCGATGCGGCCATTAACCCGGGCAACTCCGGTGGCCCGGTCCTGCAGAATAATCAGGTCGTGGGTGTTGCCTTCCAGGGCTACTCCGGCTCCGTGGCACAAAATACCGGGTACATGATTCCCGTTCCGGTCATTGAGCGATTTCTCAAGGACGTCGAAGACGGCTCTTATGACTTCTACGTCGACCTTGCCACCAGCGTCCTCAATATTCTGAACCCCGCCCAACGCCGCGCGCTCGGACTGCCCAACGACGGCATCGGCGTCATGGTTTCCGACGCTGACGCAGCCGGATCGGCCGGAGGCATCCTCAAGACCAAAGACGTGCTCCTCTCCATCGACGGCCACCCGATTGCCTCGGACGGCTTCATCGAAATCGAAGGCGAGCGCGTCGACCTCAACGAGATCATTGAGCGAAAATACGCCGGAGACACCGTCGACCTCGAAGTCTGGCGCGACCAGAAGAAAGAAGAAATCACCATCGAACTGAAGCGGTTTATCCCCTATCTCATCCAGGCAAACCAGTACGACAATCAGCCCAACTTCGTCCTCTTCGCCGGCCTCCAGTTCCAGCCCATGGACCGCAGCGTGATGGGATCCCACTCCATCACCAACTTGCGGACCCGCTACCACTTCAACTACTTCAGCCAGGATGAGATTTACAAGGAGCGTCCCCAGGTTGTCATCCTGACCGAAGTGCTGCCCGATTCATCCAACACTCACCTGCAGCCCTTCGTGCAGCAGATCGTCGACACCATCAACGGGAAGAAGATCCGCCTGCTTCAGGACGTCTATGACGCTCTTCACAGCGATGCTGCTGAGGAAGGTCACGAGGAATACCACGTGATCCGCTTGCTCGGCGAAGGCCGCCCCCTGGTTCTGAAGCGTGACTCAGCCGAGGAAGCCCATGAGCGCATCATGTCGAAATACAATGTCAGCGTAGACCACTTTATCGAGGAGCCCGAAATCCTCGAACTGGAGGGAATCGGCATCTTTGAAGAAGCCGAGGAAGAAGCAGGAGCCGACGAGACGTCAGAGTCGGACGAAACCGAAGCCGACGACGCCAAGGAAGCCGCCTGAGTTCGCCACACCCAACCAATTCAACTTTCTTCTACCCATGTCAGCTTTCAAAACACTGATCCTTTCCGTTCTGCTCTCCGCTGGACTCGTCCTGCCGGCAACCGCACAGGAAACCTCCCCCGAAAAGTCCATCGTCCGGGTCAACGCCACCCTGCAGAGCTATAACTTCCTTCGTCCCTGGGAAAAGGGAGCGCCGACCCCGCGTCGTGGTCTCGGCGCTGTCCTCAGTGACAATCGCGTTCTCGTGACTGCCGAGATGTGTGTTAACGCCACCTACCTGGAGCTGGAGCATCCCTCCAGCGGTGCCCGCGTCCCCGCCAAGATTTCAGCTCTCGACTACGAGGCCAACCTCGCCATTCTCGAACCCACCCGCGATCCTGCGAAGATTTTCGAGGGACTGCAGCCCTTGGAACTCGATTCCTCGACCAAGGCCGGCGATACCCTCGAAGTCTGGCAAATCGAAGACAACGGCGACGGAGTCTCCACCGACGTTGACGTCCTTCGCGTCAATGTTGGCCGTTACTATATTCCGGGCTCGGTTTTTCTGCTTTACCAGGTCAAAGGCTCACTGCAGGCGAGGGTCAACAGCTTCACCCTTCCTGTGGTCAAAGACGGCAAGCTCGCCGGTATGCTCCTGAGCTATTCCTCGAAAGAGCAGACCTCTACCGTCCTTCCCACTCCTATTATTGAGGCGTTCCTTGCCGACAGTGAAGACGGCGAATACAAGGGCTTCCCCAACATGGGAATCGGCTATGCCCAGACCCTCGACGAAACCCTTCGTGAATTCGTCGGCCTCAACGGACAGGGCGGCATCTTCATTCGCCAGATCGCCAATGGCAGTTCTGCCGACAAAGCCGGCCTCAAGAAAGGGGACGTCATTCTCTCGATCGATGGGAATGAAATTGATTCGCGCGGCAACTACGAGCACCCTGACTACGGCAAGCTCAGCTTTTCCCACCTGGTCCGGGGCGGCGCCAAGGTAGGCGACACCGTTTCCGTGGACCTGATCCGCGACGGCGAGCCCATGACGGTCGAGGTCAAACTCTCCCGCAAGCCCCCGGAGGATTACCTGATCGATCCCTACATGTTTGATCGCGGTCCCCGTTACGTGATTTTCGGCGGCCTGATTTTCCAGGAACTCACTCTCCCCTACCTCGAAAGCTGGGGCGAAGACTGGCCGAACCGGGCTCCCTTCAAGCTCGTCTACGCCAACGCCAATCCCGAATCCTACGAGGAAGAGGGCCGGAAAAAGCTCGTTTTCCTCAGCAATGTCCTCAAAACCCCGAGCACGCTGGGCTACGAATCTCTCACCTCGGCCATTCTGACCGAAGTGAACGGAAAAACGATCACCGATATCCAGGATCTCGCCGACGCACTCAGCGAGACGCCCGAGGATGGAATCCACACCATCGAATTCAACGATTTCCCGAAAATCATCTATGTGGATGACAAGTCCTCACGCTTTGTGAACGAGCAGCTCATCCAGTACGGGATCAACAAGCTGGAGCGTCTCGAATAGCAGATTCGACAAGGGTGAGCGAAGTGTAACAAGACCCGTTGACATTTCGCTTCGAGCCCTTACAGTTGCGGCCCTTCGCGCGTAAAATCCGGGTTATCCCCCGATTTACAAGGTCGCAGGGCCAATTGCGGGCAGCGCCGGGCTTCCGGAAAGCCGCAATATTCAGCTGAAACGAAACATTTTTTAACCGGAAGAGATGAAACGGACATATCAACCATCCAAGCGTTCCCGTAAAAACCAGCACGGGTTCCGTGCCCGTATGGCGACCAAAGCAGGCCGTGACTTGATCAAGCGCCGCCGCCAGAAAGGCCGTAAGCGCCTCATCCCCAAAGGGGCTGAGCTCAAGTACAAGCGTCACACCGTTCAGCACGGCAAGTAATCCTTGCCTGGACTGGTCGGCCGTCGCAGGGGCTGAAACAGGCCCCTCCGGGTGCCGACCCCGGGACCATGAAGCTCCCCCGCAGCAGGCGAATCACTCGCCGGGCGGATTTCCAACGGGTCAGGCAATCCGGTCAATCCATTCGGGGCAAACACCTCGTCCTGGGTATCCTTGCGGACGACCAACTCGATGAACCCTTCAAACTGGGGCTCATCACCACGCGGAAACTGGGCAACGCGGTCACCCGAAACCGATTTCGACGCCTCATGCGGGGTGTCATTCACCGAACCGGAGAGAAAATCAGGCACGGACACTGGCTCGTCATTATCGCCCGTTACAGCGCGGCGGAGGCCGATTCCGAGCAACTGGAGAAAGAATGGAAGTGGCTGCTTCACAAAGCAGGTCTCATGAAGCCAAAGGAGGAGGCGTGACGCATGAAGTTCCTTCTCATCCTGCTGGCCCGCTTCTACCAGGTGGTGATTTCTCCTCCCCTTCACTTTCTTTGCGGGCCAGTCTGTGGATGTCGCTTCGAACCCACCTGCTCGCAGTATTTCATCCAGGCCGTAACCGCCAATGGCGCCCTGCGCGGCACCTGCCAGGGAATCTGGCGCATCTGCCGTTGCAACCCCTGGGGAGGGCATGGCTACGATCCTCCGCCCGGGTGGGAAGAATATGTAGAAAAACACCCCGATGCCGCGTATGTAGGCCGTCGGCGTCGCTCCGGGGAGCCGGACAAGAATTGCAAACACAACCAATTATAGGAGGTCAACTGTCGTGAAAAACATGGATCGTACATCGTGGATCGGGGTATTAGCGTGCCTCGGACTGCTGTTTGCATGGGGATTCTGGAATACCAAGGAGGCGGCTAAGCGTGCCGAAGAGCAGCGCACACTCGCCGCTGAAGCTGCAGAAACCGCCGCCGCCGAGGAAGCCAACCAGCCAGCCCCTGAGGAAGCCACTAATCCCGAGACTACTGCGGAAACTACGGCCCCGGCGCCCACCGATGCTCCGGACAGTAAGGTCGTGGAGGAATCCACTCACGTTCTTGAGAACGAGTTGGTGCGCTTCACCTTCACCAATAAGGGCGGAGGTCTTTCCACTGCTGAGCTGAAGAGCTATCCGAAGGACGTCGGGATCGAAGATCTTGTCACCGTTAACGCCGTCGGCAAAGCCGCCGTTGGAACTCTTTCGACCGGACATGATTCTTTCGACACCTCCAACTGGACGGTCACCTCTTCCTCGGATACCTCGATTTCCTACGAGACCCGAACTTCGGAAGGATTTGTCCTGACCAAGACTTACACCCTTCCGGGCGAGGACGAAGACCCCTACCGTATCAAGCTCGCCCTCACGATCAAAAACGCAGCTGATACACCGCTCGCTCTGGAGAACCGCTACCTCTACGCCGGAACCGCCTCTCCTCTTCACCTCAACGAATGGTCCATGCAGATCGGCATGTTCTGGATGGAGACCGACGGCGACTACGAATACAAGACCGTCGATCACTACGGTGGCCGCAAGGTCATGGGTATCTTTGGAAAGAGCGAGATCCCCTCGGATAAATTCCAGCTCGAGTCTCTCAAGTGGGCCGGGGTGAACGATCAGTTTTTCGCCACGATCGTGACGCCCGAAACGCCTTACGCCGCGGAGTTGTGGGGCAGTCGCATTCCGGTGATCGTGGAAGGAGACGCCAAGAAGTCAGCCGACAAACGCATGGCTGCCTCTGAGGCAGCCATCGGCCTGCCGAAACTGACGATGAATCCCGGCGACCAACAGTCGCTCAACTTTTCCATCTACCTCGGACCGAAAGAGTTCGCCCGCCTCAAGGCACTGGGTAACGGCGAGCACGCCGTGATGCACTATGACGAGATTCCTATCTTCGGCTGGCTTTTCGGCTGGGCCATCAAGCCGCTGGCTTCCGGATTGATCTGGAGTCTGGTGAAGATCGAGGGCGTCGTCGGCAGCTACGGTGTTGCCATTATTCTGATCACTATTCTGATCCGCCTGCTCATCTGGCCTGTCTATGCGAAGTCCGCCCGCTCCATGAAACGGATGTCGAAGCTGACGCCGATGATGAAGGAGCTTCGCGAGAAGTACGAGGACGATCCTCAGAAGCTCAACGAGGAGACGATGAAGTTGTACCGCACCTACAACATCAACCCTCTCGGTGGCTGTCTCCCCATGTTTATCCAGTTGCCGGTATTCCTTGCGTTCTACCGCATGCTCTGGAGTGCCGTAGAGCTTCGCGGCGAGTCCTTCCTCTGGGTCGACGACCTCGCCCTGCCGGATACTCTCTTCACGCTTCCCTTCGCGATTCCATTTCTCGGAGACGGGTTCAACCTGCTGCCCATCCTCATGGGGATCACGAGTTTCATCCAGATCGCTATCACCCCGAAGACCGGGGACAAGACCCAACAGATGATCTTCATGCTGATGCCGATCATCTTTTTGCTCTTCTGCTACAACTTTGCAGCGGCGCTTGCCCTTTACTGGACCATTTCCAACGCGTTCTCCATCCTCCAGACCTGGATCATGAACAAGCTCCCCGAGCCGGAGCTCAAGAAACGCGAAGGCGGCGGCAAAAAGTCCTTCATGCAGCGCATGCAGGAACAGGCCGAAGCCGCCCAGAAAGCGAAAGCCGGTGGCGGTGCCGTCCCCGGAAAAAGCCGCACCTCGATGCCCGGTGAAAAAGGCGCCCGCCACACCAAGGGTAAGAAAAAGCGCCGTTGATTCCTGCGTCCTCACAAGGCACAATTTTCTAAGCTATGGATCACCTCGAAGTTGCCCAGGAAGTTCTCGATTCCATTCTCGGCTATCTCGGTTTCCCCGTGACCGTGGAAATTGATCGTGATTCCGAGACCCTCAATGTTGCCTCCAGCGATCCGAAGCTTCTCATCGGCCACCACGGCGACCGCCTTGAGGAGATCCAGTACCTGGTGAATCGCATCGTCCAGGATCGCATTCCCGACGCCCGCCGCTTCAAAGTCGATATCGACAGTTACCGGGCTGCCCAGGAATACAAGATGATCGAGGACGCCGACGCCGCAGCCGCCCGTGCGGTCGCGTCCGGAAAATCGGTCAAACTGCAGCCGATGAACTCCTACCAGCGGCGCCTCATCCACAATCATTTCAAGGACCATCCCGAAGTAAAAACCTGGAGCCCCAGTGACTCCGCCCGACTCAAGCGAGTCTCCGTTATCCCCAAAAACGGGGGTGAAACCGGCTCAGATGACGATTCTTAGGGTGGTTTTTGTATAAAAGAGTTGAATTTTTTAATTTTTGCGCTATGCGCAAAAGCTTGTACATTCCCCGCCCGTCATTGGGTTTGAACCCTTTAAACCAATCCAACTGCCCTAATTAACCTACTCATGTCTGAAGACGCCCCCAATATTGTCGCGTTTCCGGAACCGGGCAGTCAGGGCAATTCAACCCAGGCAGGAAAAGGATCCAGCATTATGAGAAGTGACCTAGTCGAAGAGGCATCCAAAATCATCCCCGAACCTCCGGTTTTGATCAACCTGGTCTCCGCTCGGGTGAAGCAGCTGAATCTTGGCCGCGCTCCGCTCGTTCAGACAGATCACCGCATGGGCGCAGCCGACATCGCGCTCACCGAAATCATCGAGGGCAAGATCGCCGTCGACGAAACCGAAGATTGATCAAGTCGGCGTTGAACGCCGCAAATCTTCTAATCCGACGTCGCCCTCTCCTTGCAGAGATGCACGCGGCGTTTTAGTTTCACGATACCCCGGCCATTCCGGCGCGGGGTTTTTCGTCGACTATCGCCATGTCTCTTTTCCAGGTCAGCTCTGAATTCAGTCCCCAGGGGGATCAGGAGCAGGCCATCGCCAAGCTGACCAAGTCCCTGCTTGCCGGAAACCAACACCAGACCCTGCTGGGCGTCACAGGTTCAGGAAAAACATTCACCGTGGCGAATGTCATCGCTGCGCTCGACAAGCCGACCCTGGTGATGTCTCACAACAAGACGCTGGCGGCACAGCTCTACAGCGAGTTGAAGAGTTTCTTCCCCGAAAACGCGGTCGAGTACTTCGTCTCCTACTTCGATTACTATCAGCCAGAGGCCTACATCCCCCGGACCGACACCTACATCGAGAAAGATTCATCCATCAACGATGAGATTGAACGCCTCCGTCTCTCGGCAATGAGCTCCCTGCTCACCCGAAAGGACGTCATCGTCGTGGCCAGCGTTTCGTGCATCTACGGCTTGGGGTCACCCGAAGACTATCAGAATATGATGGTCCCGGTGAAAGTCGGTCAGGAAGTCGACCGCGACGAATTCCTCAAAGACCTCGTCGCGATTCTCTACGAACGAAATGACATCGACTTCTCCCGCGGCAAATTCCGTGTCCGCGGCGATGTGGTCGAGGTCTACCCCGCCTACCTCGACGAAACGGCGATCCGCGTGGAGTTTTTCGGCGACGAGATCGATCGCATCACCGAGATCGATCCGCTTACCGGCACCTCACGCTCTCAGCTCGAGAACACCACTTTCTACCCCGCCAAGCAGTTCGTCACTCCCAAGGACAAGATGAACAAAGCGATCAAGGCGATCCGGGAGGAGCTGAAAGAACGCATCGAAGTTTTCGAAAAGAATCAGCAATACCTCGAAGCCCAGCGCATCAAGCAGCGCACCGAATACGACATCGAGATGATGCAGGAAATGGGTTTCTGCCAGGGCATCGAGAACTACTCCCGCCACCTCACTGGTCGACCTCCCGGGGCCAAGCCCGGCACCCTGCTCGACTTTTTCCCCGATGAGTTTTTCACGGTCATCGACGAATCGCACGTCAGCATCCCCCAGATCGGCGGTATGTACGAGGGTGACCGGTCCCGCAAGCAGACCCTCGTCGACTTCGGCTTCCGTCTCCCCAGCGCCCTGGACAACCGCCCCCTCCGATTCGACGAATACATGGGCGCGACCACCCAGCGCCTCTACGTCAGCGCGACGCCGGCAAAGTTCGAGATCCAGAACTCGACGGTTGGAAACAAGGGCTACATTCCCCACCAGCGGAAGAAAATTGGCGAAGACGAGCTCGTCCCGGAGCGCCTCCCCCGCATCTCCGGCAGCAAGCAGCCCATCGATTCCTTCGATGCCACGACCAAGGGCAAAGACCTCATCGTCGAACAGATCATCCGCCCCACCGGCCTGCTCGATCCTATCCTGACTCTGCGTCCCTTGAAGGGCCAGATCGATGAAACCATCGAGCTTTGCCGCCAACGCATCGAGAAGGGCGAACGTGTCCTCGTCACCACGTTGACCAAGCGAACGGCCGAAGACCTCACCGACTACCTCCGCAACGTCGGCCTCAAGGTCCGCTACATTCACGCCGACGTTGATGCCATTGAACGGGTTGAAATCCTTCGCAGCCTGCGAGCCGCCGAAATCGATATCCTGATCGGCATTAACCTCCTCCGGGAAGGCCTCGACCTGCCCGAGGTCAGTCTCGTCTGCATTCTCGACGCCGACAAAGAGGGCTTCCTCCGCAGCGAAACCAGCCTGATCCAGACGGTTGGGCGCGCCGCCCGACATGTGAATGGGGAAGCGGTTCTCTTCGCCGACACCGTGACCGATTCCATCCAGAGCCTCATCAACATCACCGAATACCGCCGACGGGTGCAGCAGGAGCACAACGAGAAACATGGCATCACTCCGCAGAGTGTGAAACGCGGCGCCCAGGAGACCCTAAAACTCTACTCAGGTGGCAAAGCCGTCGAAGATTCCCTCGTCGCTGATTCCGGCGAAGACATCGACACGCTTGCCGTCATCAGCGAACTCGAAGAGGAAATGCAGGAAGCTGCCAGCAAGCTCGAGTTTGAGAGAGCGGCCCTCATCCGCGACCAGATCAACAAGCTGAAGAAGGACGCAGGAGAAAAACCGCTCCCGGTGAAAAAGAAGCGCATTCGCTACTAGGCGATCACCGAAGCCCGGAAGCGACCAGCACCTCCCAGCCGATCCACATGATCGCCAGGTCGATGATGACGTGACTCACGTAGGCGCCCCACATGCTGTTGGTGCGATGGTAGATCCAGCTCCAGACCGCCCCTCCAATCCCTACGCAGCAACCAAGGAAGACACCCCAGCCCAGTGAGAAAAACTGACTCAGCACCACGATGTGGTGAGCCGCAAAACCCGCCGCTGCCAGGGCGACCGCCGCCCCCGCCGGCATGAGGCGCCGCGCGTTTCCGAACACGAACCAGCGCCAGTAGAACTCTTCCAGTCCCGCGTGGAGAAATGAGATGAAGAGCGCGAACAGGAGGTAGTGATCCGCGACACCCAGTCCCACAATTCGCTCCGAAATCTGAACCACATTCTCCCCGACGACAGCCCCGAGGGGCGTGCCTTTGACGAGGTAGATCAGCAATGCCGTCACGGCGATTCCAAAAACCGTTCCCTGCACCAGCGAGGCTTTGTGCCGTCGTTTCAGGGTCTTATCGACCATCGGTTCCTTGAGAATCCAGAGGGTCGTAATGATAGGCCAAAGCAACAGGTTCAGCTTGGCGACCACATAAAAACCGTTTCCGAATGCCGTCCCCGGGAAGAGGACGAAATAGAAGAATGAAGCTGCCAGGGGCAGCACAAGAGCGGGAAGGAGAACGGCCCATCGGCGACCGCGTTTCGATTGGATTTGAGGCTTGGAATCACTCACGCAAGCACTCTGCCTCCACGAAATCCTCTCTCAAATCATTATTTCCGATCTTGTGATCGACAGAAACAATGGCAATATTTCCCTCCACCCCTAAAGTTAAGATATCTTAACCAACTAACTCAACTCTCTCAGAACCATGGCAGCCATCGTTGCAACGAACCTCAAGCGCGGACAATGCATTTCCTACAAGGGAGAATCCGGCAAAGTCCTCAACCTCGAGCACCGCACGCCCGGTAAAGGCAACGCGCTGATCATGGCGACGATCCGTTCTTTCACTACCGGCAAGACCAAGGACATTCGCTTCGCTTCGAGCGACAAGGTGGAAATCGTTCCGGCCGACACCGTGAAGGTGGAATTCAGCTACTCCGACCAGACTGGCTACCACTTCATGGACACGACGACTTACGACACCATTACATTCCAGGAAGAGTTCGTCGCCGACAGTAAGGACCTTCTCATCGACGGCCTCGCCGTTGACATTCAATACGTCGACGGCAAACCCGTTTCCCTCGATCTGCCCGCCAACATCGAGATGGAAGTGACCGAGTCTGCTCCCGGCGTCAAAGGCGACACCGCCACCTCTGCCACTAAGGAAGCCACTTTGGAAACCGGCCTGCTCATCCAGGTGCCGCTCTTCATCGGCCCCGGCGACCGTATCAAGGTCAGCAGCGAAGATAAGAAATACGTCGGCCGGGCTTAATCCCCGCCCCCGCATCCTCCCGTGCCCCGCAAGAGACCGAAAAACAAGCGAAGCAGGAGCCGCCGCCCGGTTCCGCGCCATGGCTTGTCGGCCTTTACCGCTGACTCTTCGGGAGGCTTTGCTTTCTTCAGCGAAATCGCCGGCTCAAGAATCACGAAGTTTGTTACCGGCCTGCTCCTTCTGCCGGTCTGCTGGATTCTTCTCGAGACGTTCCTTGTCCTCCTGAAAGCGGATACGCTGGTGGGACAATACTGGAAATCCAAGGAGTTCCTCGCCTTCGGCCTCGCCAGTCTTGTCTGGATCATTCTCTTCTTTGCCTGGCGCACCCGGGCCATGATGTGGCTCTACGTCGCCGGACACGAACTCACCCATGCCCTCTTTGTCCTGCTCTGCCGGGGCAAGGTTTCCAAGGTGCACATTTCATCCGAGGGCGGCCACATCCTGACCAACCGCAACAACTTCATCATTTCCCTGTCGCCCTACTTCTTCCCGTTTTACACCGCCATCGCCATTCTCGGATGGACGATTGCCGAATGGGTCATCAAGGACGCGGGCACTCTCGATCCGCTGTGGCTCTATGCCCTCATCGGATTCACCTGGATGTTTCACCTCACCTTCACCATTTGGATGATTGGCAGGGAACAACCGGATGTGGATCAGAACGGAAAGCTCTTTTCGTTCACCACCATCTTCATCGCGAACATGCTGCTGATCTGCACCATGCTCATCGTGGCTTCACCCACAGCCACCTTCAAAGGCTTTGGCCTCTCACTCTGGGCAAACGGGCAGACCTTCTTCAGCCGCCTTACTGAGTCGGCCCGGGAGATGTACGAGGTGCTTCCGTTTGGGTAGACTCGCTTTCCTCTTCCACCTCAGGCTCAGGCTCAGGCTCAGGCTTATTGAGTTCCAACAGCAGAACGTAGGCGTCGCGATAGCGGGGAGAATCGGCGAGGGCATCCAGGACATGACGTTTGGAGCGCTCGGCATCATCCGGTTGCAAGACCCGGGCAAGTCGGTAGTTCACCTCCGAAGGGTTGGTTGGTGACAAGCGAAGCGATTTCTCGAATGAAGTGACCGCAGCTTCGCGATCATCGAGGGCCGCATAGGCACAGCCACTGCAGTAGTGAGTCCGCTCGAGAAAAGGATTGATGGCCGTGCTGCGCCCTGCATTGGCGACAATGCTCCCCCAGTTCTCTGTCTCAAATCCCACGTCGATGAGCCGGTTGAAGGAATTGAAGGCCTCCGATGAAATCGAAGCAATCTCCTCCAACGCCGCAAGCTCGCCTTCCTTATCATCCATTTTTCGATAGGCCATCGCCTTCATCCCGTAGCCGTTGCCGGGGCCGGTGTAATCCGGGAGGAGATCAATGAGGCGATCCGCGGACTGCACCACCATCTTCCAACGCTCCTGCTCGATCAACTGTTGCAAGTGAGTCTGCAGTGCCCAAAAGTTTCGCGGGTTCTTTTTCAGGAACGAAGCCACGGCAAGCATGCTGACCGGATTAACTTCCTCCGGTTCCGGCACGGCCCAGTCGACATCCTCTCCGAAATCGATTGCCATCTGGAGGGCTCCTTCAAGGAACGCAACTTCCAATTCCTCCATCGCAACCGTATGGGTTGCGATTGCATCGTTGATGAGCACGCCCTCTGCCAGGTCGCCGAGAATGCCCCGCAACGCCTCCATGCCGTAGTTCTCCACGATGAACTCCACCACCAACATCGACTGGTAGTAGGCAAACATGATGTGCTGCCCGCTCTTTGCCTGGAAGAACGCCTGGCTCATCTCACTGATCGGCGTGAGCGCCTGCTCTTCAATGATCATCTTCCGATACGAAGGGGTCATCGATTGTCCCCAGAGCGGGTTGCGCTGAATCTCTTCGTAAACCGAGATGCCCTCGCTCAGCCAGCGCGGCATCTTGTTCTTAGTCGCGGTCAGGGTAACCACGTGGCAATACTCATGCCACAGTGTCGCTTCCCAGTTATTCTTTCCAGCCGTGACACTGCCGGGGCTGTTCATCGTCACCACGGATCCGAAGCAAACTCCCAGCAGCCCCTGTCCGCCAAGCGAACCGAATGACCGGATCGCAAAGTCCTGTTGGTTGGGGTAAAACTCGACCAGGGTGGGCTCCTCGATTTCGAGCCCGTATTTCTCCCCAAGTATTTGTTTTGCTTCGGTCAGGATTTCAACAACCCGGTCTCCGTAAATCGCCGCTTCCTCAACCGGCATGCGAATGATGAAATCATCGGTCTCAACTGAAGCGAAGCTTTCGATCTCTTTTCTGAGGATCTCAAGGTTGTAGGCGAGGACATTGTATTCGTCCGCCTCACCCACTTCCGCAGCGAGCGGCCAGGCTTTTTCAACCTCACCCAAGCGAAGGTAGTCGAGAGCAAGTTGCAGCTTCGACGGAAGAAAGTCAGGGTCCATTTCAAGGGCCCGCAATTGGCTGTCGGCCCCTTCACGGTAACGGTACTTTCGGGAAAGTACCCGACCAATGAGATAGTCGATCTCGGGGTTGCCTGCCCAGACAAAGAGGGCCTGATCCCGAAAAGTGTTGAAGCCGGCCTCGTCGTTAAACTCCAATTCCGCCAACACGGCCCGGTAGGCAGCCGCCCTCGGCTCAAGCGGGTTCACCTTCTCAACCAGGTCGAGAATTCCCTTGGATTGCTCGAAGAGCTCAAAGTTGATGGCAGCTTCCGCCTGGAGGAGAAGTGCTCCCGTGTGAAGGGGGGCCGCTTCGATCACCTTGCCAAGGTAGCGCTCTCCCGCTTCGCGGTCGTCGGGGAGAAAGGCCCGCGCCAATCCGAAGAGCAAATCGGGATTATCGGGCTCCAACTTCAAGCCTCCCTGGAACTCGGAAGCGGCTCGACCGTAGTCATCTTTCTTCAACGCGAGCTCTCCGGACGCGAGATATGCCTCGACCATGCCGTCAGGGATGTTCTTTCCCTTCGCCTTGGCCGCCTTGGCCTGCCCGTAGTATTTATCTAACACCACACCGGGATCAGCTCCCAGAACGAGAGCCGCCTGGCCGAGCTCAACGTAATCACGAGGCGTTCTTTCGCGGGTCGGCACCGCGGAGGCAGCGCGATTGATTCCAGCAAGCATCTTGGCCGCTTCTTCCTCACGCCCGAGACGGGTGAACAGCTCGTGCGCCCTCAGCAGAGCCCCAAGAGCCTCCGGGAACAGGTTGGTCGTCGCGATCGCCTCGTCCACGGCATCATCGTAACGACCGATCTTTTCAAGGGCCTGGAAACGCAAGGTCCGCCATTCCCAGGAGGGTTGACCGCGGCTCAGCGAGTAGTCGCAGATCTGGATCACAAACTCATAACCGCCCTGCTGAAAGATCTGGCGAACGCGCGGCAGGTTGTCCTCGTCGTAGAAGCGCTTGTAGTCCGCCTGACCAAACGCGGTTCCAGCTATCGCAACGAGGGAAAGGCCCAGAATAGCTCGCAGGACGACCGGCCGGAGGCAGTTGAGGAGGATCATCACGAACAATGAACCCGAAAACCGGCCACTGGTAAAGCACGCGAACCGGTCCCAATCCGCCCCTGTGTCGCAGAAACCCCGAAAGACCATGGAAATTATCTACTCCCGCCCTTTCCTCTCATCTTGCAAAGCACGCCGCGACACGCTTTCATGAGCAATACGTTCCATCTTGATCGATCCCGAAACAGAAGCCTCTGAGGAGACAACCCCGCCCGCTCCCTCCGCAGAATCCGAAGTCGAAACCGCTTCGGAAGAGACCCCTGCGCCCACCGAAGAACCAGCGCAGGAATCCGTTGAGCCTGTGGAAGGAGAAGCTCCTTCCGGGGACACCGCCGCGGGGCAGAGTGACGATGACGAGCCGATGCCGAGTTCCGAGGTGGCCGATTTTCTTTACAAGGTCGAACTCGACATTTTCGAAGGTCCCATGGACCTGCTGCTCTACCTGATCAAGCGGGACGAAATCGACATCTACGACATCCCGATCGAGAGCATCACCAAGCAGTACATGGCCTACCTTGAAACCTTCAAGATGCTCAATATCGGTCTCGCCGGCGAGTTCCTCGTCATGGCGGCCAACCTTTGCTACATCAAGAGCCGCATGATGCTGCCCAAGCACGTGCAGCCACCCGAGGAGGATGCCGATGAGGAAGATCCGCGCTGGGACCTGATCCGCCAGCTGATCGAATACAAGAAGTTCAAAGAAGCCGCCAACTATCTCGGCAACCGCGAGTCCGAGGAGCAGGACCGCTTCAAGCGCAAGCCGGACAAGATTGAGACCAATAAGGACGAAACACGTCCCCTCTCCGAAGACGTCGGCATCTTTGATCTGATTCGCGCCTTCCAGAATATCGTCGACCGCTTCCAGGACGAAGGCCTCGGCGAAATCGTCGACGACTCCTTCACCGTCAGCGACAAGATCGACCACCTGCTCGAAACGGTCGAACCCGGTCAGTCCATGTCCTTCACGGCGCTCTTCAAGGACGCGACCAGCAAACACGAAATGATCGTGACTTTCCTCGCCCTGCTCGAATTGATGAAGCTCAACTTCTTCCGCGTCCGCCAGAAGGTGATTCTCGGGGAAATTGAGCTGCAGAGAAACGAACAATAGCGCTGGAGAATCCGCTTTAAATTCGCCAAATTCGCTGCAGCTTACCTGCCTGCCCGAAAGGCCATTTTGATACGCGTCCCCTATGGAGTTAATCCACATCGTTGAAGTCCTGATCTTTGCCGCACCCGAACCGATCTCGTCCGCCGAGATCGCCAAGGCCGTGCGCCGGGCGGCAACTGATCACGACGCTCCTTTTGCCCGCGAACTGGAGAGCATTTCTCAGAAGAAAATCGAGAACGCCATCGCCGAGCTCGGCGAACGGCTCGGCCAGAGCGGCAGCCCGATCGAACTGCAGGAAGGTGCCAACGGCTGGCGATTCGTCACCCGCAGTGACTATGCCGACTGGATCCGTGCGCTTCTCCCCGAGATGCGCCCGGAAAAACTGAGTCCCGCCGCCCTCGAAACCCTCGCCCTCGTCGCCTACCGCCAGCCGATCACCAAAGCTGACATCGAAGCAGTGCGCGGGGTTTCTGTCGATGGCACCATCCAGAAATTGATGGATCGCGGCCTCATTCATGTGGGTGGGCGAGCGGACCTGCCCGGACGCCCCATGCTTTACGAAACCACCGAAGACTTCATGGAGCACTTCGGCGTCAAAGATCTCGAAGACCTCCCCAACGCCGACGAACTCCGCAAGATTGATTTGCCCACCGCCGAATCCGAAGAGGAGAAAGAAGGCGAAGGTGAAAACGAAGCTGAAGACGCTGCTGAGGGCGACACTCCCGCCGCCGAAGGTGAGGAAGCCCCGGCTGAAGATACTCCCGGCGAAGAGCCCGCAGAGGAAGAAACCCCGACCGCACCCAAAACCGAGATCACTCTCGACATCGACCTTGGTTCCGACGAAGAAGAGGAACCTGAAGAAGACACTCCCGAAGCGGAAGACGAAGAAGAAGTCCGCGAAGAGGAAGCCTGATTTTTCCCGACCATGAGCCTCGACGACCTGCGCCAGAAAATCGACACCATCGACACCGATATCATTCGGTTGCTCAATGAGCGCGCCGACATCGTTCACGAAGTCGGTGTCGTGAAGAAACGCGACGGCCTCGAAATCTACGCGCCCGAGCGCGAAGAGAAACTGCTCCGCAAGCTCTGCGAGAAAGGCAAAGGAGGGCGTCTGCCCGACACCGCCATCCGCGCGATCTACCGCGAGATCATGTCCGCCGCCCTCGCCCTGGAAGAGGATCTCAAGATCGCCTACCTCGGGCCCGCAGGCACCTGGACGCACCAGGCCGCTCTCGGCAAGTTTGGCCACAGCGTCGAGTTGATCCCCCAGCCCAGTTTTGCCGACGTCTTTAACCACGTCGAGCGCCGCATTGCCGACTACGGTGTCGTCCCGATTGAGAACTCCACTGAAGGCGCGGTGACTCACACACTCGACCTCTTTGCTGATTCTCCACTCAAGATTTACGGCCAGGTCATGATGCCGATCGAGAACAATCTCATGGCCAACTGCCCGCGTGAGGAGATCAAGAACATCTACAGCCACTCCCAGGTCATCGCCCAGTGTCGTGGCTGGCTTGGAAAGAACTTTGGTGACATTCAGGCGATCGAGATGTCGAGTTCCGCGGCAGCCGCTGAGGTGGCTGCGCAGGAAGAAGGTGCTGCCGTGTTAGGCGGCACACTGCTGGCTGAGCTTTACGGCCTCAACGTGTTGGAAACCTCCATCCAGGATATCGCGACCAACACGACCCGCTTTCTCGTCATCAGTCACAAGACCTGCCCGCCCACTGGAAAGGATCGCACTTCGGTGATGTTCTCCGTGAGGGACGAGCCCGGCTCTCTGCATCGCGCTCTCGAACCGTTTGAGGAATTCGAGATCAACATGTCCAAGATCGAAAGCCGCCCCTCCAAGCGCCGCGCCTGGGAGTATTACTTCTTTGTCGACGTCGCTGGCCACTGTGATGACGAAGCTCTCGCCGACGTCATCAAGCAGCTCGAGAAGCACTGCTCGTTTGTGAAGGTGTTAGGGAGTTACCCGGCGTAGCCGGCAGCTTTTTAGCCATTAGCGATTTAGTCGTTTAGCTTCTCCGAAAGAAAGCTAAAGAGCCAATCTGCTACCCGCTAAAGAGCTACTAAGCGACTCCGTCGCTTAGTCCTCTACCTCGCGATCGATGCGAATGATGTACTCGCCGTCACGCTGAAGGGCGAGTCGATCGCGAGCGACGTTCTCGAGGTATTCGCGATCGGTTTTGAGGAGGCGATGCTCCTGGCGAAGATTCGCAGCGTGCTCGTTCTTGTCGTCGCGAATCTGGGTGAGCCGATTGATTTCTGAATCCAGCTCAGCTTGCCGATCGAGCTCGGGTCCAAAGAGCTTGTAGACCGCGAGCGCGAGCAACACATAGATGACGACTTCCATGACCCGGGACAACCGGCGCCACATATGTGGTCGCGGGGGGCCTCCCTCTCCTTTGATTTGAAGAGGGAGATCGAGGTTGTCTTGAAATTCCGGGTCACGCATAGTCTTGGGTGCGATCCCGGCGGCTGCGCTTAGACACGCATTTTGCCGCCGTAGATGGCGTCATCACCCAGCTCTTCCTCAATGCGGAGAAGCTGGTTGTATTTAGCGATACGATCGGAGCGGCTCAGAGAACCAGTCTTGATCTGACCGGCGTTCGTTGCCACGGCGATGTCCGCGATAGTGCTGTCTTCAGTCTCACCGGAACGGTGGCTGATGACGGAGGTGTAACGGTTTTCCTTGGCCAGCTCAACGGCGTCGAGCGTCTCGGTAAGAGAACCGATCTGGTTCACTTTCACGAGGATGGAGTTGGCCACTCCGAGGTCGATACCCTTCTGGAGGAAAGAGGAGTTGGTCACGAAGAGGTCGTCACCGACGAGCTGGGTCTTCTCGCCGAGCTTCTCGGTGAGGATCTTCCAACCGTCCCAGTCGTTCTCGTCACAGCCATCTTCGATGGAGATGATCGGGAACTTCTTCTGAAGCTCGAGGTAGTAGTCAACAAGCTCTTCGGCAGTCTTCTCAGAGTTGTCAGACTTGTGGAACACGTACTTGCCCTTCTCCTTGTCGAAGAACTCGGAGGAAGCGACGTCGAGAGCGATAAAGATCTCTTCGCCGAACTTGTAACCAGCCTTCTCGACAGCTTGGCCGATCACGCCGAGAGCGTCGTCAGCAGACTCGAGCTTGGGAGCGAAACCACCTTCGTCACCCACTGCCGTGGAAAGACCGCGGTCGTGAAGCACGCTCTTGAGGGCGTGGAAGATCTCAGCACCCTGGCGAAGCGCCTCACGGAACGTGGGAGCACCCTTGGGCACGATCATGAACTCCTGGAAGTCGATCGGAGCGTCTGAGTGAGAACCACCGTTGATGATGTTCATCATCGGAACGGGGAGAACCTTGGCGTTAGGTCCGCCGAGGTACTTGTAAAGAGGAAGACCGAGCTGGTTAGCAGCAGCGTGGGCAGTCGCGAGAGACACACCAAGGACAGCGTTGGCGCCGAGTTCCTTCTTGTTGGGTGTGCCGTCGAGCTCGAACATCACTTTGTCGACGACGGTCTGGTCAGTGGCGTCGATTCCGAGCAGCTCTTCGCTGATCTTTTCGTTCACGGCAGCAACCGCCTTGAGAACGCCTTTACCAAGGTAGCGGTCCTTGTCACCGTCGCGAAGCTCCCAGGCTTCGTGTTCTCCGGTGCTGGCACCACTCGGAACAGCCGCGCGTCCAATGGCGCCGCCTTCCAGTTCCACATCCACTTCAACCGTCGGGTTGCCGCGGGAATCAACAATTTCGCGTCCGCGAACGTTAGTGATCGTCGTTTCGAGCATGACTATATCTTGTTTAGTTTCCTATTATTTAAGAAATCTTCAATATTAAAAAAGCTGAAATTATGGCAATTCCAACCTAAGACCTCGCGCAGCGGTAAGCGATACCGCTGGAAATGCAAGCGCCAACAATGAAACGGCTTATTCCACCGGCTCTTCGCCCGTAATGATGCCGCGAATAAACCCGTCCGGGATCACTTCCATCTCTCTAAGGACCACAAGAACAATGAGTCCGAGAATGGTAAAAACGAGGTTCACGTAGCCGATCATCATGCCAACAGCGCCCAGGGTCTGGCCCGGCGCGGGCTGAACCGGGCTGTGCTTGGCCTTGGAACCGGCCATGTGGCCGAAAATGATGGCGATCGGAGCGAAAAACGGGCCGCCAAAGCAGGTCACGATGCCGAGAACCGCAGAAACCATCGAAATCGCGCCGAACATGGGAGACGGCACCACGCCGGGCTCGTCGTCCTCGATATCGTCGGAATCGCTGGATTCGGGCTCAGCTTCCGGCTGTTCGGCCTGGGGAGCCTCTTCGTCGGTGAACGCCGGCGGCAATTCTCCGGCCCCGGAGTCGGGCTTCACCCCCTCATCGTCGCGAGGCGGGACTGGCTGTGGACCGGTATGGGGCACAGGAGCTTCGGGGGCATCGTCAGCTGAAGGGGAATTCTCAGGAGCCGCTGGAGCACTGTCCGGGGCTGATTCAGGGAAATAGATTTGCGCCGAGCAAACTGGGCATTCGACAGAGGTGCCGAAAAAGGTCTCGTCTCCAGATACTTTCTGCCCGCATTTGGGACATGCCACTTTAATCGTCGCCATGGTAAATCGCTAAGTCGCGGGGCCACTCCCCTCGTTCGTAGCGCCATAGTCAAAGCAGAATCATCAGGCACTGCAAACAAAAAACCTGCCTACCCTGTCACGCGAATCGACTTGATGTCAGAGGGCGACAGGCGCAGGATAAAAACAGAGACATGAAGCCTATTCTCAGCACCCTCGCTCTGATCGCCTGCCTGGCGATGCTCACTTCGTGCACCACCACAAAAACCGAGACCACTGCGGCGGCTCCCGTCGACACCTCAGTGTCCTCCCTGAAGACCACGAGGGCCGCCGACAAGGCGAAAACGCCCTACACCAAGTATCCCTTTGATTACTGCGCCGTCATCCGCACACCTTTCAGCCAAAGGCCGGTAAAACACCGCCGCATCTACAAGGGGCAGGAAGTTCTCTTCTGCTGCACCCCCTGCGTAAAGGCGTTCGATTCCTATCCCGAGGCCTACATCGGCTACATCGTGGCGGCTTCCGGGCACACGCTGCAATAATTCCGCCCGGAAACGACGGAAGAGACCACCCAACCCGGTTGAGTGGCCGACCTAACCCTGTTTCGCCTTCTTGGGCGAGAGCCTAGTGCTGCTCTTTGACCTCGGCGTCGATCACGTCGCCTTCGGCTTCTTTTTTCTTTCCACGTCCGAAGACGGCACCGATATCCACGCCAAAGTAGGCGAGGCAGCTGATCAGCAGGCCGGTGGCGACAGCTTCGTCCAGGGCTCCGACTACAGGAATGAAGTCAGGAACCGCAGATGGAGCCAGAAGCACCAGGACACTGAACAGTCCGACTCCGGATACGATAACAGAGGTGAGAGGATTCTTTTTCCCCTCATCTTCGGGCGGAGGTATTTGCTCTTTTTCCATGGCTTGCATTGTCCGGATTAGCCCTCGAAATCGCGACTACAATCCGGTTTCATATTTATAACGTATCCACCCCTGTAGGACTTTGTGAAATTTTTCACAAAGTCGCCTTGAAACTCCAATCGGGCGCACCGATAATCCGAATTTTTGGCGTCTTCCCGAGGGACGCTGGGAAACACCTGCCATGGCGAACACAAGCAAAGAACTCGAGATTCAGGACTCCGCCGCTCGCGCTGCACAACTCGCTGGCGCTGAGCTGGAAGGATACCAACAGACCACCGAGGATCTGGTGGGTGAAAAGCTCGTTCTGAACATGGGCCCGTCGCACCCCGCGACCCACGGCGTGCTTCGCCTCATCCTGGAGCTCGACGGCGAAGAAATCACCAAAGCTGACCCTGATGTCGGCTTCCTGCACCGCGGTGACGAGAAGATCGCCGAAAACATGCAGTACAACCAGTTTGTCCCCTACACCGACCGACTGGACTACCTCGCTCCCCTGGCCAACAACGTGGCCTACGCCCTCGCCGTTGAGAAATTGATGGGATGGGAACTCCCCGCCCGCGGTCAGACCGTCCGGACCATCTGCTGCGAACTGGCCCGGATTTCCGCCCACCTTCTCGGAATTGGCGCCTACGCCATGGACGTGGGTGCGATGACAGTGTTCCTCTACACCTTCACCCAGCGTGAAACGATTTATAACCTGAGCGAACAGCTCACCGGCGCCCGCTTCACGACGAGCTACACCCGCGTCGGCGGTCAGACTCGTGACATCCCCGAGGGCTTCCTCGAAAGCCTTTCCAAGTTCTGCGACGAAGTCCTGCCTTGCATCGATGAAGTCGACACGCTCCTGAGCCGGAACAAAATCTTCCTCGATCGTACCCGCGATATTGGTGTGATCAGCAAAGAAGACGCCATCGCCTGGGGTCTCAGCGGCCCCAACCTTCGTGGATCAGGCATTGAGCACGACCTGCGTAAGGCCAACCCATACCTCGACTACGAGCGCTTCGATTTCGACATCGTCGTTGGTTCTGCCGGCGACTGCTACGACCGCTACCTCGTCCGGATGGAGGAGATGCGACAGAGCGTTCGCATCCTACGCCAGTGCATCGCTGATATGCCCGACGGACCGGTCAACGTCGCTGACAGCAAGGAAATGCTTCCTGAAAAGGATCGCGTCCTCATGAGCATGGAAGAGCTCATTCACCATTTTATTCTCGTCACCCAGGGCCTCGACGCTCCGGAAGGCGAAGTCTACTTCGGGGCCGAGAACCCGAAGGGAGAGCTCGGATTTTTTATTCACTCCAAAGGTGGGGGTGTTCCCTACCGCATGAAAATCAGGAGCCCCTCTTTCATCAACCTCAGCATCCTGCCCCAACTTCTCCAGGGATCCATGATGAGTGACACCGTCGCTATTCTCGGATCGCTCGACTTCGTGATGGGCGAATGTGACCGCTAAAGTTGACTCCACGAAACGCGATTTAAGGCTAACACAGCAACATGGCTCTCGAAGTCCCTCCAGAACTCGAAAAAGAAATCGATGAACGCATCACTCACTATCCGGTGAGTAAGCGCTCCGCGGTCCTTCCTGTCCTTCACGCTTTGCAGCACCACTTTCGATTCATCAACGAAGAATCCATTGAATGGGCCGCCGCCAAGCTGGAACTCGAACCCATCAAGGTTCTTGAGGTCGTCTCTTTTTACCCTGGCATTCGCCAGAAAGCCCCCGGCAAGTATCACATCCGCGTCTGCCGCACGCTCAGCTGCGCCATGGCCGGCAGCTACGAGTTGATGGACTCCATTTGCGAAAAAGCCGGAATCGACCGCTCCGGAGTCACGCACCACGACCCTATCGCGCTGAGCGAAGACGGAAAGTTCAGCATCGAGTTTGCTGAGTGCCTCGCCAGCTGTGGCACCGGCCCTGTCTGCATGGTCGAAGACGATTTTCACGAAGCGGTCACCGACGTGGACGCCCTCCTCAGCCAATACAAGTGATCCATGAGCAAAGTTAAATACATTGCCGGCAAAGAGCCTCACGCCAACGAGAGTCGCGTGGTCTTCAAAAATGTGGATCGCGAAGGCTGGGACCAATCCATCGAGACCTACATCAAGGACGGTGGCTACGAGCAGCAGAAGAAGGCTTTCAAGATGGAGCCGGGCGACATCACCGAAGAGGTGAAGAAAGCCGGTCTTCGCGGTCGTGGCGGTGCCGGCTTCCCTGCCGGACTCAAGTGGAGCTTCCTCCCGCCGAACAATGACAAGCCGGTCTACCTCATCTGTAACGCAGATGAATCCGAGCCCGGCACCTTCAAGGACCGCTACATCATTCACCAGGACCCCCACCAGCTCATCGAGGGCATGGCAATCTCCTGCTTCGCAGTGGGCGCCAAGCTGGCCTACATCTACATTCGCGAAGAATTCCCCGAAGGTGCTCAAATCCTCGAAACTGCGATCGAAGAAGCCCACAAGAAAGGATTCCTCGGTAAGGACATCCTCGGCACCGGATTTGATCTCGAGATCTACGTGCACCGCGGAGCCGGTGCTTACATCTGCGGTGAGGAAACCGGCCTGATCGAATCCCTCGAAGGCAAGCGCCCTTATCCGCGCATTAAGCCTCCCTACTTTCCTGCAGCCATGGGCCTTTACCTGTGCCCGACCATCGTGAACAACGTGGAGACACTTTGCCACGTGAAACACATCATTGGATCCGGCGGCGAAGCCTGGTCCAAGACCGGCACCCCCAACAACACCGGAACGCGAATCCTTTGCGTCAGCGGTGACGTCCAGAAGCCCGGCTACTTCGAAGTTCAAGTCGGCAAAGTCACTCTCGGCGAAGTCATCAACGACATGTGCGGCGGTCTGAAGGAAGGCCGCAAGCTCAAGGCTGTCATCCCCGGTGGATCCTCCGCCAAGGTGCTTCGCGCCGACGAGACCTTCAAGGTCGGACGCGGCGATGACGAGAAAGAGATCACCATCTGGGATATCCCAATGGACTTTGACACCCTCGCCGCCTGCGGCTCCATGGCCGGTTCCGGTGGCGTCATCATCATGGACGACAGCCGCTCCATGAGCTGGGTCATCAACAACCTGAACAATTTCTACGCCCACGAATCCTGCGGACAGTGCACTCCCTGTCGTGAAGGATCCCTCTGGATGAAAAAGATTACCGATCGAGTCGTCGCCGGCAAAGCCGCTCCGTCTGACATTGATCAACTCGACGCCGTGGCCCGCAACATCGATGGACGCACCATTTGTGCGTTCGGAGAGGCTGCCTCCTGGCCGACTGAGAGTTTTGTCGAAAAATTTCGCGACGAATTGGTCGCTGACACCAATCCTGAATTGGAAGAAGCCTTTGTTAACGCTGAATCTCTTACCGCCGCTGCGAACCTGAAATGAGCGACGAAAAACCTGATCTCGTAGACGTCCAGATTGACGGGGAGTGGCACCAGTTCCCCAAGGGCACCCGCATGATCGAAGCCTGCCGCGAGGCTGGAGTCGAAGTGCCCCACTACTGCTACCACCCCAAGCTTTCGTCGCCCGGCAACTGCCGCATGTGCCTGGTTGAAATGGGCATGCCGCCGCGCCCGCGCCCCGGCGACGATCCGCCCGAGCCGGATGAAGACGGCCACCTTCCTATTTCCTGGATGCCCCGCCCCGTGATTGCCTGCGCCAACACGGTGGCCCCTAACATGGGCATCAAGACCACCGGCGAGCTGACTGAGACCTGTCGCGAAGGCGTCATGGAGCTCTTGCTTGCCAACCACCCGCTCGACTGCCCCATTTGCGACCAGGCGGGCGAGTGCACCCTGCAGGAGTTCAGCGTCGAACACGGCAAGGGCGAATCCAATTTCCGCGAGCAGAAGGTCAAGAAGCCCAAGAACGTCGACGTCGGCCCTCGCGTCCGCCTCGACGATGAGCGCTGCATCATGTGCAGCCGCTGCATCCGCTTCACCGACGAAATCGCCGACGACCCGGTCCTTGGTTTCACCGACCGGGGCAGCCACACCACCCTCGCCGTTTATCCCGGCAAGGAACTGGCCAACAACTACTCGCTCAATACCGTCGACATCTGCCCGGTGGGTGCCCTGACCTCCAACGATTTCCGTTTCCAGATGCGTGTCTGGTTCATGAAAGAGGTCAACACCATCGACGTGAACTGCGCTACCGGGGCCAACATTACGGTCTATCAGCGCGAAGGTCAGATCTACCGGATCACACCTCGCCAGAACAACGACGTGAACTCCGACTGGATGCCGGATTCACACCGTCTCAATTTCCACTGGATTCATGGTGATGACCGTCTCACCGATCCCCTCGTGAAAGATGGCGACAGCCATCGCATCGCGACCTGGCAGGAAGCTCTCGCGACCACGGCTGACAAGCTCGCCGGTATCGAAGGCAGCGAAATCGCTGTAATTGCCTCCGCACGCATGACCAATGAGGAACTGCTCATGGTCAATCGCCTCGTGAAGCATCTCGACGCCGGACACGTGGACACCGTTCCCCGCGACGGCGAAAGCGACGACTATCTCATTTCCGCCGACCACAACCCGAACACCAACGGGGTGAAACTCGTGCTCGGCCTCGACAAGCCAGGCTCGCAGCTCGACGCAATCAAGAAAGGCATCAACGAAGGCCGCATCAAGGCGCTGCTCTGCCTCCAGGAGAACCTCGTCGAAGACGGCGGATTCGACGCCGAGACCCTCGGCAAGCTCGACTTCTTCCTGACCTCCTACCCGCTGGCCAACCCAACCGCCGACGCTGCGGATGTGATTCTGCCAGGTGCCTGCTGGGCCGAAAAGACGGGAACCATGGTCAACGTCACGGGACGCCTTCAGCGCCTCAACCAGGTGGTGGACGGCCCCGGCCAGACCCTCGAACCATGGGAGATCGTTCGCGACCTCATCCAGGCCACCGGCGGTGGCAACGGGATCTACTCCGCTCTCGATATCTTTAAGCAACTCACCGAAGAAGTTTCCGAATTTGCCGACCTCACCTGGGGCAAAATCGGTGACCTCGGGGTGCCCCTCATTGAAACCGGCGAGACCATCCCGCTAATCGAACGCGAGAAGGAGCGCATCGCCCAGGGCATCATCGTAGGCTGACCTATTACATCCATGGATTGGTATATCATTCTAGCAGCTACCATTAAGATCGTGGTGTTCGTGTTCCTCGTGACACTGCCACTGGTCGCCATGTCCGTGTGGGCTGAGCGTCGTGTCAGTGCGGCGATCCAGGACCGCGTTGGCCCCAACCGCGTGGGTCCCGCCGGTCTCCTCCAGCCTGTGGCAGACGGTATCAAGTTCCTCCTCAAAGAGGACTTCACACCGAACCACGTGCGCAAGAGCTTCTACTGGCTGGCACCGGCCCTGACTATGATCCCGTCCCTGCTGACTTGTGCGGTTATTCCGTTCGGCAGTCAGCTCTTCGGTGAGAAAATGGTCATCGCCGACCTCGACGTTGGTCCGCTTTTCGTTTTCGCAGTCGCCTCCCTCACGGTTTACGGGATCGTCCTCGCCGGCTGGGCCTCGAACTCCAAGTATCCCTTCCTTGGCAGCGTTCGCTCAACGAGCCAGATGATCTCCTACGAGATCTCCCTCGGTCTCTCCATTGTTCCCCTGCTCATGATCTACGGCGAGCTCAACCTCGGCCGAATCGTCATGGAACAGGCGCAGAACGGCTGGGCTCTCCTCCCTCTCTGGGGCGAAGGTCTCAGTGTTAAGGGCTGGCTGCTTGCTATCCCGCTCTTCATCTCTTTCATCGTTTTCACCACTTCGATGTTCGCAGAGACCAACCGTCTCCCCTTCGATCTTCCCGAATGTGAAACTGAGCTCGTGGCCGGTTACCACACTGAGTACAGCTCGATGAAGTTCGCCCTCTTCTTCCTCGGGGAATACGCGGCCATGATCATCGGTTCCGGCCTCGCTGTGACCCTCTTCTTCGGCGGCTGGAGCCTTCCCTTCGGCTGGCTCACCCCGGAAAGCATCGATGCTGAAGTTCCTTTCTGGCACGGACTCATCCACATCGGAGTGTTCTTCGCCAAGGTCATCCTCTTCATCATTTTCTTCATCGCGGTGCGCTGGACTCTTCCCCGCTTCCGCTACGACCAGCTCATGAAACTCGGCTGGGTCGTTTTCTTTGAACTGGCTCTCGCCAACGTGATTCTCACCGCCTTGTTGTTGATGTGGCTCAAGTAAAGCCAACCCTCCCCTGATCCATGGCCATCGTCGTCAAACGTCCAAAACTTAAGTGGTACGAGCAACTCTACCTCCCCGCGCTTGCCAAGGGCCTGCGTGTGACAATGGGACACTTTTTCAAACTCCTCAGTGGCAAGACCAAGGTCACGATGCAGTATCCCGAAGAGAAGTGGGATGCGAACCTTCCCGAATACTACCGCGGTGCACCCGCCCTCGTCACTGACGAGCAGCAGCGTGAACGCTGCGTCGCCTGCCAACTCTGCGAGTTCATCTGCCCTCCCCGCGCCATCACCATCAAGCCCGAGGAAATTCCCTCCGAAGACAAGTGGGCCAAGGTTGAGAAGCGCCCCAAGACTTTCGACATCAACATGATCCGTTGTATCTACTGCGGACTGTGCGAAGAAGTCTGCCCGGAGCAGGCCATCTTCCTGCGCAAGGACTACGCTATCACAGGAACCAGCCGTGAAGAAATGATTCACGATAAGGAGAAACTCTACGAAATCGGTGGTGTCCGCGAAGGCCTCGTGAACAAGTGGAACGAACTGAAGTAATTAGAAAATAGTCGGTAGAAGATTGTGAAGCTACCGCGCCTGACACACCGACTACTGACTCAGCCCTGATGACCTTTCTCTTTTTTATCTTTGCAGCACTTACCCTCATCGGTGGAATCGGTGTGGTGGTGAACCGCAACCCGGTCACTTCCGCCTTCTCGATGATCGTCTCGTTCCTCGGGCTGGCCGCGCTTTTCATCCAGTTGAATGCCTACCTCGTCGGCGTTCTCCAGGTTCTTGTCTACGCGGGTGCCATCATGGTTCTGTTTCTTTTCATCATCATGCTGCTCGACATCCCCAAGGCGGAGAACAAGCGCTTCCCCGTCTTCACTCTCGGCGCCTCTGTCGTCGTGGTTGTCAGCTTTGTGACTCTCGTGATCACCGTCATCACCAAGAGCGGTGTCGGCGCTGCCAAGCTTCCTGCCATTGAGGCCCAGAAAGGCCCGGGGCAATCTGATGTGCACCAGATTGGTGAACTCCTTTTCAGCACTTACTGGTTTCCGGTTCAGATCGTGGCCGTCCTCCTGCTCGTCGCAACCGTAGGCGTGGTCGTGCTCAGTAAACGGGAACTCAAATAAGACGATTTTCTAGAACCACATGGAATCAGCTCTCACCTTGAACCACTTCCTCATCGTCAGTGGATTGCTCTTCGCAATCGGCCTGGCCGGTGTGCTGGTTCGACGCAACATTATCGTCATCTTCATGTGCCTCGAGCTCATGCTCAGCGCCGCCAACCTCACCCTGGTGGCTTTTTCCCGCTTCAATGTGCATGAAGGCCAGCCCAGCTACGAAGGGCACGTTCTTCTTTTCTTCATCATTACCGTCGCCGCTGCCGAGGTAGCCGTCGGTCTCGCAATCATCGTTGCGCTCTACCGCTCGCGTGAGACCACCGATGTCGGCAAACTCAACACAATGAAGAACTGATTTTCTGACTGATCATTTTCATGGATGTGACAACTATCGCCTGGACCGTTCTGCTGCTGCCGCTCATCGTGGCCGCCTCCATCCTGCTCGGCCTGAAGCGCTGGTCAGGGCTGGCTTCGCTCGTATCGACCGGTTCCGCCTTCATTACCCTCTTCCTTTGCATTCGCCTTGCCGGCGGAGGCGACGATCTCGAAGCCGCTTCTTTCTCATGGATCAACATGGGAGATGCTCTTCAGATCAACATCGGGCTCGTGCTCGATGACCTCAGCCGCGGCATGATGCTGATCGTGACTTCGATTGGTTTCCTCGTGCACCTATTCTCTCTCGCCTACATGAAGGACGATGCCGGCAAGTCTCGGTACTTCGCCGGGCTCTCACTCTTCATGTTCTCCATGACGGGAATTGTCCTCGCGGACAACTTCATCATGATGTTCATCTTCTGGGAGCTCGTCGGTGTGAGTTCCTACATCCTCATCGGACACTGGTTCGAAAAGGATTCCGCTGCGGACGCAGCCAAGAAAGCCTTCCTCACCAACCGTATCGGTGACTTTGGTTTCATGATCGGCATCCTGCTGGTCTGGACCCTGACCGGTTCTATCTATTTCAATGAGATCGCAGCCGCTGTCGGCGGCGTCGAGAACGCCAAGCTGCTCAACATCGCGGTGCTCTGCGTGTTCTGCGGTGCCATTGGTAAGTCGGCCCAGCTTCCGCTGCATGTCTGGCTGCCCGACGCGATGGAAGGCCCCACCCCGGTGTCGGCCCTCATCCACGCGGCCACCATGGTCGCTGCCGGTGTCTTCATGCTGGCCCGTGTGACCTTCCTCGTCGAAAGCGCTGAGATGGCCGCCACGGTCATCGCCTGGATCGGTGCCATCACCGCCCTTGTTGCCGCGCTCATGGCGCTGCAGCAGAATGACATCAAGCGCATCCTCGCCTACTCCACGCTCTCACAGCTCGGCTACATGATCATGGCCCAGGGCGTTCACCACGGCAGTGACGCCGGCATGTTCCACCTCTACACGCACGCTTTCTTCAAGGCTCTGCTTTTCCTCGGATCCGGCGCAGTTATCTATGCCTGCCACCACGAGCAGGACATCTGGAAAATGGGTGGCCTTCGCAAGAAGATGCCGATCACTTTCATCACCTTCGCGATCGGAACTGCAGCCCTCATCGCTGTGCCGTTCACCTCCGGATTCTGGAGTAAAGAAGCCATTCTCGAAGCCGCTCATCACGAGCACCTCTGGGGTCCCTACACCCTCGCGATCATTGTCGCTTTCCTGACACCCTTCTACATGACCCGCCTCGTCATCGTCGCGTTCTTCGGCAAGAACCGTTCCGACAATGCCGATCATGCCAAGGAAGTGGGACCGACCATGTGGGTGCCTCTGGCCCTGCTTGCCTTCATGGCCATCTTCTCAGCCTACGATTTCCTGACCGGCCCGCTGATGGCAAACGGCCATGCAGATTTCGGTCACCTCTTCGGCCACTTCGGCCTCACTGCCATCCTCTCCCTCACCGGCCTCGTCGTCGGTGTCGGCGCTGCGATTTATTTCTACAAGGGCAAGGACAAGGACCCCATCTCCATCCCCGCATTCGCGAACCGTTTCTACATCGACGAGATCTACGAGAAGCTCATCGCCATCTTCCAGGACGGTGTCGCCAAAGTCTGCGACCTGCTGGATCGCTACTTCATCGATCCGATTGTGGCCCGCTTCCCCGCCATGACCGCCATGACGACCGGATCCATTCTTCGAATTTTCCAGATGGGCAACGTGCAGACCTACGCCTTCATGTTCGCCATCGCCGTTGTGGCCCTCATTCTTTTCCTCATTTCCTGATCAACCCATTTCCCGGACAGTCGTGAGTACTCTTGAAATCATCGTTGCCCTGCCACTCCTCGCCGCCCTGGCGATCGGACTGGGAGCCCCTGCCCGCTTCACCGCGCTGGGAGCCTCTGTGCTTGTGCTCATCATGAGCCTGGTCACTGCGGTTCAATTCAACACCAGCATTGAGGGCTCCCTGCAAAACATTTCCTCCCGTCCGCTCCTGCAGATGGATGGCTTTCCTTCCTTGAGCCTGTCCTTCGGGCTCGACGGCATCAGCCTCGTCATGCTGCTGCTCTCTGCTATCGTCATGGTGGCTGCGGTTCTTGTTTCTCCTAAGGAATCCGACCTCGAGCGCAGCCCGCGCCTCTACTACCTCTCCCTGCTGCTCATCGGCGGCGGTGCTATCGGTGCCTTCTGCTCGACCGATCTTTTCTTCCTCTACGCGTTCCACGAACTGGCCCTCATTCCGACCTTCCTTATGATCGGGATCTTCGGCACAGGAAAAGATCGTCTCAGGACGGCCTGGACCATCACCATCTATCTCGGGGTTGGCTCTCTCATTCTCCTCGTTGGACTGATCCTCGCGGTCATCGGTCTCGGTGGATCCACCTTCAACATCGAAGAACTCACCACCCTGGCCAGCGATGCGCCCATGGCGGCCGACATGCAGAACTGGGTCTTCTTCCTGCTGCTGGTTGGCTTCGGTGTCCTTGTTTCTCTCTTCCCGTTCCACAGTTGGGCGGCTCCCGCCTACGCCGAAGCTCCCACTCCGGTCGCTATGCTGCATGCCGGTGTGCTGAAGAAGTTCGGTCTTTACGGGCTTATCCGGGTGGCTCTTCCGTTCGCTCCCGCCGGAGCTGAAGCGCTGCTCAACCTGGTGCTCGTGCTCCTCCTCGGAAACATCATCTACATCGGCCTCGTCACCATCGCGCAAAAGTCTCTCGACCGCATGCTGGGTTACTCCTCCGTGATGCACATGGGCTACATCTTCCTCGGTATCGCCGCCGGCAACGAACTGGGTCTCTCCGGAGCGGTTCTGCTCATGTTTGCCCACGGTATTTCCATCGCCCTTCTCTTCGCCATGAGCGGATGGCTGCGCGAAAAATACGGCACGCTTGAGTTCGAAAAACTGGGTGGTATCGGAAAGCAGGTTCCAAAACTTGGCCTGCTCTTCGGCTTTGCTGCCTTCGCCTCGGCCGGCCTCCCCGGCTTTGCCAACTTTGCCGCTGAGGTCGAAGTCTTCATCGGTGCTTTCGCCGGCGCCCAGGACGGTCTCGGCTGGATTCAGTGGGCCACGATTATTTCTCTCTGGGGCGTGGTGATCTCCGCGGTCTACATGCTTCGCGCCTACCGCGCCATCTTCATGGGGCCGATCCCGAAGAAACTGGAAGCACCCGCCGATGTTTGCTGGGGCACGCGCCTGCCACTGCTCATTCTCCTGGTCGCTCTGACGGCCGTTGGATTCGTTCCCGAACTCCTCAATCAATTCATTCGTCCTGCCATCACCGTTCTCCTCGCTGCGGCAGGCTGATCCCTGTTTCCCCTTTCACCTGATTTAACGCTTTCCATTCCATGCCGGTTTACTTCCTGGAAATCATCGTCGTCGCCCTCGGCTTGATCATGCTGCTGGTCGACGCATTCGCGAAGATCGAAGACAAACGCTCCATTGCCTGGATCGGCATGGTGGGCCTGCTCGTCGTCTTCGGCCTGCTCTTCAAGGTGCAGTGGCCCGAGTCTACTGACGGCGCCTTCTGGCAGTTTTATTCAGCCAATGACCAGACTTCCCTCTTCTACAAGGGCATCGCCATCATCACGACCCTGATCGTCCTGATCATGGCTGCTGACTTTCGTCACATCGTGGTGGCCCAAACCGCGGACCCGGAAAAAGGCGCTCACCCCCAGGCCGGTCTCGGCGAATTCTTCGCCCTGCCCATGTTCGCCTGCGCCGGCCTCATGTTGATGGCTTCGGCCAACAATCTGGTCAGCATTTTTGTCTCCCTCGAAACCGTCACCATCACTTTCTACATCCTCGTGACCTACCTGCGCCGCAACGTCGGCTCCCTCGAGGCTGGAGTGAAATACCTGATCCTGGGAGCTCTCTCGACCGGCTTTCTCGTTTATGGTTTTGCCTGGCTCTACGGCATCACCGGCAGCATGCAGCTCTCTGAGATCACCACGGCACTCGCTGATCCCGAGGTGAACTCAATCGCAGCCCTCTTCGCTTTTGCCCTCATCCTGGTGGCACTCGCTTTCAAAGTGGGTGGCGCTCCTTTCCACTTCTGGATCCCGGATGTCTACCAGGGTGCCCCGACTCCGATCACTGCTTTCCTTTCGGTCGGTTCCAAAGCGGCAGGCTTCATTGTGTTCCTGCGCCTCGTCGCTCCTTTCCTTGCCAGCGACGTTCTCGCTGACAAGGTTACCCTGGTTCTTGCCATCATCGCCGGTATCACTCTCATCATGGGTAACCTCGCGGCGATGCCGCAAAAGAACTTCAAGCGCTTGCTGGCCTATTCCAGCGTCGCCCACGCCGGCTTCCTGCTCATGGCGCTGGCCTCCGCTCCGACCAAGAGCTCCGAAGGCTCTCTTTCCCCGGCAACGGTCGTGACCTTCTACCTCGGTGCTTACCTGCTGATGACGCTCCTGGCCTTCCTCGTTATCACCACAGTCCGCAACAGCATTGCCGGAGAGGAAATCGAATCCTACAAGGGGCTCGCGAAGCGCTCTCCATTCCTTGCCTTCATGCTCATCATCTCGATGGCTTCACTCGCGGGCATTCCGCTGACGGCAGGATTCTACGGCAAGCTTTTCGTTTTCAAGATCGCAGCTGACCAAGGCAACTGGACTCTGCTCGTCATCGGTCTCATCGGTGCTGCTGCTGGATTCTACTACTACCTCAAGGTAGCGGTTCCCGTTTTCTTCGGCACTCCTGCCAATGACGAAGGTGAAGAACTCTCGACCATCCCCGTGAGCGCTCCTGCCCGCGCAGCCATGGTCATTCTTACCATTGCGATCATTGCCGCGGGTGTGAACCCGAACCTGATCATCGGACTTTTCTCCTGATCATACCGCGCACCGGATTGCGCCCCTCGAAAAACAGGTCCAGCTTTCCGGTGCCGCTTCTGACGACCCGTTAGTTGGCACCCGGCGCCTTCTGCAATTCGCGGAACACCCGTGAGGAGGCGCGACTTGGTTGCGCCCGGTGAATCTCCGATTTTGCGGTTGGCTCCCGACCGTTCACTTCGGTCATGTTGTCGACGCGGAAGGAAGGCAGTTTTTCGTAGGGCTCTTTCACCCGGTTCCCGACCTCGACAGGGAAATCGATCGACGGCCCGCGTCTCAACAGGGAATCCGCTGTAAAGGGCTGGAGACGGGCAAAAAACAACAACCCCAGCGACGCGCAGTTCTTCCTGAAAGGACGAAAGCTTCCCGCGGCGTGCTGCACGCCACGCTCATTAAAACTGCGGAGAAGAGTGGCCTGCGATTCCGTCGCCGGTAGAAACCACAGATTGACCCAGCAGTTCCGGTATTCCGTCTGCGTGTAAAGCCAGTCGTAAAGGTTCTGCGTATCGCTCATCAGGCGGAGCTTGTTGTGCAGGTTTACCGCTTCAGTCGTCTTGGGTCGGCGATCCACATACCAGGGCGCCCGAAAGTCAAAAACCAGATCCTGTTCTGCGTCGCCACCAATCTCTCTCAATCCGAAGCAAAAGTGTCCGTGATTCACTTTCCCGTGACCCTGGTCGTAGTGAATGTTGATGATGACCAACTGATAGCGGCTGCTCGCACTTTCCGGGACTCCCATCCTTACATTCCACCACGCATCCTCTTCGGGTGAACCTGTTGACTCTCCGGCAAGCCGCTTCATAGCGATGGCAACAAAGCGCTCCTTCTCCATCGGGAGCAGCTCCCCCATCTCCATGAGATCCTCGTATCTGGTCCGTCGATTAGAATGGAGCACCAATTGGTAAAACCGCTTGGCCAACGCTTCCGCGCCCAACTCATTGACTCGATCAGCCGACAGCTTCGCCCGGGAACACACCATCACTCCGGAAGGCTGGGCCCCTCTCATCATTCCATCATAGGCGCTGTAGCGACCCGCCCCATACACCATCGCCGATTCCTTGAAAACGAGTCCCCTTCGCTCCTCGATGACCGGGTTCCCGAAGAGCGCTTCGAAGGCGGGCGGCCAGTCATATACGTCGGCGGCACGATGACCTTCAGCACCTTTTGCGTGGAGCATCGAGACAAGACTCAGCATCGCGCTGAAAACCGTAAGCCTAAGAAACATAGATTATCACTGATTGAATACTCTGGTCGTCCACCTATTCAAGCGCATAAACGGATAAGCGCAGATCACAAATTCGATCGCGCTATTGATCGCAACGGTCCTGTCACCCACCTTAGACCCTTGCATGAACCCTCGAACTCCCCTGTTTTTAGCGGTCCTGGTGGGACTTTTTTCCTGTGGTGACGCCCAGGATCAGGCCCACCTCGATATTGATTCGCCCTTCGGCAGTTTCGTTGAAGAGGGTTTTCCCTTCTTCACCCAAACACTCGACGCTCGCGAATTCGGGGAGAATCCCGAGCCGGACAACCTCACACCGCGCGGGATCATCGTAAAAATCGGTCACGGCTACTACGGCTGTTTCGACCCCGACCTGCTTCGCTGGTCACTGATCTGGAAGGAGAACGACAAGGGCGAATACCTCAAGATGGACGGCATGGGGCCGGGAAGTTATCGACTCCCGAATCGCAAGGCCCCGGCTGGCCAAGGCAGCCTGCCCCAACCAATAGGAACTTCTCTTCTCGCCTCTTCTGCGATTCCCGGCGTTGGAATCGGAAAGAAGCCAGGAGCCGAGGATCCGAGGGACCGCGGCTCCTCCGACGATGGAGAAGTGGGTCTCGGCCCAATCCCAACTGAAATCGGTCGGTTCACCGGAATCCGGCTGAAGGGTGGCAGGGCAATCCTCGAATATGAGATTGGTGAAGCTAGTGTTCAGGAATATCTCACTGCCACTGGGAAATCGGTGACCAGAATTCTGGAGGTGAGCAACCCTGAAGGCACTCCGGTCTGGCTGCGCAATCAATCGGAGTGGGTTTCGGCCACCGACAGCCGGAGTTATCAGCTACCCCTCGTCGGATCACTCCCGGAAAATTCCATACCACGCGATGAATCTCCGGAAGAGAGGCGATGGCCCCAAGCCGTCGAAAGCAAGATTGAGCCGGGCACTTCAGAGAGCATTCTCACCTTCGATGACATCGGCCTCCCCGTTCCCAATCCGTGGAAACGTAACGTCCGCTTCTCCGGACTCGATTTCTTTCCTGACGGACGCGCCGCACTCTGCACTTTTGATGGCGACGTCTGGTTGGCCGAGGGCCTTGAAGAGGGCAGTGACACCGTGACTTGGTCACGCTTTGCCAGCGGTCTTCACGAACTCAAGACGGTTTGTGTGGTCAACGATGAGATCTTTGTCTCCGGCCGAAATGGTATCACCCGTCTTCACGACACCGACGGCAACGGTGAAGCCGACTTCTACGAAAATTTTTCTAACATTGTTCCTCAAACCGCAGAGACCCGGGAGTTCGCCATGGACATGGTGGCAACACCCGACGGCGGCTTCATTGTCGCCAAGGGCGGGCAGGTAGGCTCTACGCGCGGCAAGCTCAACGGCACCATCGTAAAGATTTCACCCGACGGACGATCCTTCGACGTCATCGCCACCGGACTGCGTCAGCCCTACATCGGCCTCGATCCGGAAACTGGAATTCTCACTTCCAGCGATCAGCAGGGCCACTGGAAACCGGCCACTCCCATCTACCGCATCGAACAGGACAAGTATTATGGATTCCAGCCGGCGAAGTTCAAAGAAAACGCCGTTCACCCGGAACCGATTGCCCCACCGGAGCTCTGGATCCCCCACTTCATCAATCAATCCGGAGCGTCCCAGGTCTGGATGAAGGGCAACGCCAACATGGGTCCACTGAACGGCTCGCTCGTCCACATCGGTTACAACCGTCCGGAACTCTTCAAAGTGTATCTCGACGAGAACCGCAAGCAGGGTGCCATCGTACCGATTCTGTCCGGTTTCCCATCCGGCGTGCTCAAAGGTAACCTGCATCCCAAAGACGGCAGGCTCTATGTGGCCGGCTTTGAGATCTGGGGCACCTCCGGGGAACGCATCAGCGGCCTCTTCCGGGTTCGTCCCACTGAAGCGCCCTCATGGATTCCAAGCCGCCTGCACGCCTCAAAACGCGGCGTCCTGCTCGAGTTCGATCAGCCGCTTTCACCCGAGCTTGCCTCGGATATCGGCCGCTATTCGGTCGATCGCTGGAACTACCAGCAAACTCACAATTACGGCTCGGGGAACTTCAAACTCGATGGTGAACCGGGACAGGAGCCCGTCCCTGTTGCCAGCGCTCAACTCTCCGAAGACGGCAAACGCCTCTTCCTCGGCCTCGTCGATATGAAGCCAAGCCACAGCCTGCGGGTCACCTACCGTCTCCCAGTAGCCGACAGTATTGCTGTGGAAAGTGCCTACTTCACCATTTGGGATCTTTCTGAAATTGACCTGACTAAGGAAGGGTTCTCCAGCAACGAGGTCGACCTCACTTATGATCCATCGCTCACCAGCGCCGGCGAAGTCATCGAACCAACCGCAGAACTCGGCAAAGAAGTCGCGGTTCGTTATGGCTGCGTGGCCTGCCACGCTACCGGTGAGAGCGATATTCCGGCTCCCCCCGCCGCCGGTGGCGAAGGTGGAGCCCAGGTCGCGGTGGGCCCCGCCTGGAACGGCCTCTGGGGCTCGAGACGCGAATTTACGGATGCCTCATTCATCAAGAATGCCGACGAAACCTATCTCAGGGAATCCATTCTCGACCCCGGCAGACGCGTTGCCGTGGGCTATGAGACCGAAAAAACCGGGGTCGGTATGCCCTCCTACCTGGGGGTGCTGAAAGACCACGAGATCGACTCCGTACTGCTCTACATCAAATCCCTGGGCAAAAAGAAGTAGAAAAAGGGCCATTTTCCCGAATTTTGGCCCAAAATGAAGGGTCCTCTGGGCCCGAAAACGGCTTGAACTCAGGCGCTTCCAAGGGAAGAGATAAGGTAACGGGAAAATCCCGCCCCTCCCTGTAGAACCGAGATGCCAAAAGCCAAAGATCCAGATTCGGCCGCCCAAACCGAGCCGGCGTTTGAAGACGCACTTTCCCAGTTGGAAGAGCTGGTCCGGGATATGGAATCTGACCAGATGCCGCTCGAGGACCTCATCAAGAGCTACGAACAGGGAACTCAACTCTATCGGGTCTGTGAAAAGCGACTCGACGAAGCCCGTGGACGCATCGAAATCATCAGAAAGAAGCGTAACGAGGAACACGTATTAGAACCTTTTGCCGAGGACGGCCCTGCCGCGAATACCAGCGATGAGCCAAACGAATCCGACGCATCCCAGGATAATGGAGAACTATTCTGAATTTCCCGAGATCCCAACAGAGGATCTCCCTAAAGTCGATAACGGCGATGACCTGAAGAAGCTTCCTCTCGAGGATCTTCCCAAGCTCGCGGAGAACGTCCGTCGCACCCTGATCAGTTCACTTGCCAAGACCGGCGGTCACCTCGGCCCGAACCTTGGCGTTGTTGAGCTCTCTATCGCGCTGCACCGTATCTTCAACACCCCGAAGGATAAGTTCGTTTTCGACGTCAGCCACCAGGCCTACGTGCACAAGATGCTGACAGGGCGCTGGGACCAGATTCACACGATTCGCCAGTACGAAGGCCTCAATGGATTCATGCTCCGCACCGAGAGCGATCACGACTGCTATGGCGCCGGTCACGCCGGCACTGCTGTTTCCGCGGCTCTCGGTATGGCGGCCGCCCGCGACCTCACCGGTTCCGACGAACACGTGGTTGCTGTCGCCGGTGACGCGGCCTTCACCTGCGGCCCGACTTTCGAGGCACTCAACAACATCGCTGAGACGACGAAGAAATTCATTCTCGTCCTCAACGACAACGAGTGGTCCATCGACCGCAATGTCGGAGCGATCGCCAAGTACTTCCACGCGCTGCAGACCAGCTCGACTTATTCGCACATCCACGACAAGGCTGCCGAATTCGTCGAAAAAGTCGCCGGCAAGTCAGTTCGCTCCATGGCTCATCGCGTTGAGCGCAGTGCCAAGAATCTCCTTTTCCCCAACGTACTGTTCGAAAAATTCGGGATGCACTACTACGGCCCCATCGACGGTCACGACCTCGACCTGCTCGTAAAGACCTTCGACTTCCTCAAGGACCAGGAAGAGCCTGTCATTCTCCACATTATCACGGAGAAAGGCCGCGGTTACGAACCGGCCAAGGCGAACCCGATGAAGTTCCACGGCCTCGGACCCTACAAGACCGAGACTGGAGAAACTCCGAACGCGGGCACTCCGACCTATTCACAGCTCTACGGCCAGTCTCTCGGCAAGTATGCTCAGAAGGACGAGGAAATTGTCGCGGTCACTGCCGCGATGCCCAACGGCACCGGCCTGGTCGAATTCCAGAAAATGGTGCCGGAGCGCTACTACGATGTCGGTATTGCCGAAGAGCATGCCGCCCTCTTTGCCTGCGGCCAGGCCGTTCAGGGTCTCAAGCCGTTCCTCACCATTTACTCCACCTTCTTCCAGCGCGCCTACGACATGGCGGTGCACGACATGGGCATCCAGAATCTGCCTGTGCGCCTCTGTATGGACCGTGCCGGACTCAGTGGCGATGACGGCCCGACTCACCACGGCCTCTTCGACATTGGCTACATGCGTCACATCCCCAACTGGATCTTCATGCAGGCCAAGGACGAAGACGAATTCGCCGACATGCTCTGGACCATGGCCAACTACAACGATGGCCCGTCAGCGATTCGTTACCCGCGAGGCGCGGGAACCGGCGCCACGCCGAAAGCTGAACCTCAACTTCTCGAAATCGGCAAAGCCGAAATCGTCAGCGAGGGCAGCGACATTGCGCTCTTCGGACTCGGCAACATGTTCGAAATGGCCGAGCAGACTCGGGAGCGACTCGAGGAACTCGGTTATTCCGTGGCTCTCGTGAATCCGCGCTGGATCAAGCCGCTCGATACCGATTGCATTGATCAATTCGCCAAGCTCTGCCCCGTGCTTCTCACCTTTGAAGATCACGTGCTCCACAACGGCTTCGGTGCTGCCATCATTGAGCATCTCAACGATGCCGGCATCGATACCCCGGTTGAGCGTATCGGCTGGCCGGATGAATTCGTCGAGCACGGCAAGCCTGATATTCTGCGCGCCAAGCACGGCCTCACCGTAGAGGCTGCTGTCGAGAAAGCGCTGAAGCATCTCCCCGCTCCCAAGGAAGAGGCAATCGCGAGCTGATCCTTAAGGGATGATTGAACAGGGTCAGGTGACTGACTTAACCCTGTTTGATTGAAGGCTCCCGCCGCCGGCAGATAGCACTGGATCTATCAACCGCCTACGAACCGTCTACGGATTGTATGGCAGTGGTTCGCGGGGCTCCTTCTTTTTGCCGAAGAGCTTCTGACCGAACTTCTTGAAGGGATTATCGTCCTTGTAGGGTTCGGTGTATTCCTCGACCACCTCGGCCTGGTGCTGAATGGTCGGCACGCCGGGCTCAGGAAACTCAGTGGCAGCAGATTCACCGACATCAGAGCGCACATCTTCGTCGTAACTCGCATTCACCGCTTCCTGATCGTTGGTAACAACGACCGGCTGAATAAAGATCATCAACTCGGAGCGGCGCGTATCAACCGTCGTCGTCTTCGCGGCAAGCCCGAGAACCGGGATATCCTTAAGCAAGGGAATGCCGCTCTCGCCACGGTTTTCCTCTTCTGAGATCAGGCCACCGAGAATGATAGTAGAGCGGTTGGCGACCGTCACGGTGGTGTTCAATTCCTGCTTTCCGATCACCGGAACTTCGTTTTGATCAATCACCGTAGTCTCAACTACCCGGTCGTTGATCTGAACGATGTCGAGCGTGACCTCATTGTTCTCGTTAATCGTCGGCAGAACCTCCAGCTTCAGGACAACGTCCTTGAAGTCCACGGTCGAACGCACTGAGTTCGGGTTCGTCGTGTCAGTCACCGCACTGTCAGCATACGGAACTTCCTGACCGCTCGTAATCTCGGCACGCTTTCCGTTCTGGGTGTAGACCACCGGTCGGGAAAGAACCGTGAAGCGCTGAGTGGATTCCAATGCCGTGATGATCACGTCGAGCGAATCTCCAATTTGGCCGTAGAGGCTGAGGCCACCAGTCGGTCCAAACGGTGTCGTCGTGAGCATGTTAGATAGATCCGCGATGTTACCGTTTTGAGGAACGTCAGTCCTGCTGTTGAAAGAACCACCGGTAAAACCACCACGGCTCAGATTGTCACCGTCCCAGGGGCGGAAGCGCTGAATGTAATCGACACCCAGCTCAAACTCGTCGCCGAGAATCATTTCCCCGATCACCGTGGCCAGGTAGACCTGGACCGGCTTTCGGTCAAGACGCTCAATCATATCCAGAACAATCGTCTCCGCTTCGCGCGTGCCGATCACAATGATGGAATTTGCCTGTCGATCCGCGATGATTCGGGTCTTACCGACGAGCACGGATATGGGAGCAACATCATCAATCGGGAAAGCGATCTGGTCGGCCCGTCCTCCGATCTCTTCTGCCGAACCGGTTTGAGTATTTCGGTTCTGGTTGTTCTGGGTCTGGTTGGCACCTGTCAGGGTCGCCAACTGGGAAGACGTCACCGGAGTGGGACGCGACTGGATCTGGCGGCCACCGGGCAACTGGGTCTGACCAGTGCCAGTGTCCTGGAGGATATCCACGATCACCGGAAGGATGTCGTTCGCCTTCACGTAGCGAAGCTTGCGCTCGACGGGGTTGTGGTTGTCGAGCGGCTTATCGAATTCGTTGATCAGTTGAAGGATGTAGGCCGCATCGGTGGGAGCCGCCACCACCATGATGCGGTTAAGGCGATCGTCAGGAATCAGTTGCGCGGCCGGCTGATCAGGAGTTCCCACTCCGTTGAAACCGCCGCCCTGGGCGCGGTTCGCTGCCTGGCCCTGCTGAGGACGCTGACCGCTGTTACCTCCCTGCTGGTTGCCTTGCTGAGGCTGTCGTGATTGCCCGGAAATGGAACCGCTCAGCTCGCTCTGGCGCTGCCTCTCTTCCATTCGCGCATCCATCGCAGCCTGAATGATCTGGGCGACGATGTTGGCTTCAGCGTAATCCAGCGAGACAAATTCCGTGATCAGCGGCGCATCTTCAATCGGGTGATCGATGATGGATCGCAGACGAATCAGCTGGCGAACGATGGGTGTTGTTTCAGTGATGAGAAGTCCACGGGGGTTGATGACCGGCGTGATACGACCGAATTCATTCAACACGATGTGGTTCCCGAAAATCGTTGCGGCGTCTTCTGGCGCCACAAACTCAAGCTCCATGAAAAAGCCGACCAGCGATTCTCCGTCCGGCAGCAAATTCGGATCAGTGTAGATCACCACGCCTTCGCTGAAAGAGGGGCTCTCACCGGCTCCACGATTTCCTCCGAGGAGCACCTTAACGCTGGCTCCATCTTCCTCACTCATGATGACATAACCATTCACCAAAAGAGCGGCTTCGATGAGTTGCACCGCTTCATCCCGGGAAACATCGGTCGGAGTCACCAGGCTGACCTGAGGCCCTTCAAAAATAGAACTGTCCTTAACCAACGGCTTCTCAATGAGACGCTCGTAGATATTGAGAATGTCGTTTACCGGATTGAGCGGGAACTGGAGATTCACCCGGTTTCCGATTGGGGCTGAACCGCTTTGCAACGCCGATGGCGCCTGTCGCAGCTGATCATCATCCTGGGCAACAACAGTGGGTCCACACAGACCAATCGCGAGGAACAATGCCCCCCCGGCCAGGCCGCAAAGGGCCCGGAGTTTCTGACTCGTTTCGCCACTCATTCGTTTGTTTGTGCCCGTGATCAATCAGCAGGTCCGGATAGAACTCCGGATATCGGTGATCGGTTCCATCTTTTTTCCGAAAATTCGGATCACGCGCGTCTTCTTTTACTCCATGGGGCCTGAGCCCACAACAGAAGAACATCACAATCTCCCCCGCATTTACGGGAATTCTGAACACTCTAAAACCTCACTCCGCAACGCTGGAAACGTCACCGTCCGGAAAGCGGGTTTTGAGGCGGTCCCCTTTGGACACGCTGGCAGCTTCTGTCACCAGGTTACCTTCCTCATCGAGGGTCATCGAGAATCCGCGGCTCAGGACGGCATCAGGGCTCAACGATCGCATCAGCTCGTGGAAATGTTCCAGTTCGCTACCAGCTTCTTCCAAACGACGATCGAGCAAGGTATCGAGCTGCTTCAAGCTCAATGCCAGACGCTCTGCGCAGCGGTCGATTTCCTTCTCCGGCTGAATCGTCTCCAGCAATCGGCCCTGAGCCTCGAGTCGGGATCCCTCCGCCTGAAGTCGCAGATCTGCGGCGCTCTCCAACCGCTCCGCCAGGTAGTCGAGCGATTGGGCCCACGACTGAATCCGACGCCCGGGCTCGCGGGCCTGCAGCTCTCGCTGCAGGGCTACCGCCTGCCGCGAGAGGTTATCTATCCTCCCCTCAACCCGACCGCTCAACGAAGCCTGCAGAAGGTTGAGGTGACGCATCAGCGACTCGCCGTCAGGCACCGCATTCTCCGCCGCCGCACTTGGCGTCGGTTCCCGACGATCCGCCACAAAGTCAGCAATCGTGAAATCAATCTCGTGCCCCACTCCCGACATCACCGGAACCGTCGCCTCGGCAATTGCCCGGGCCACGACCTCTTCGTTAAACGACCAGAGATCTTCAATGCTGCCACCACCTCGCGCGACGATGATGAGGTCAGGTCGGGGAATCCCCGCGCCCTGCTCGAAAGCCCGAACTCCTGCCGCAATTTCCTCAGCCGCGCCTTCCCCCTGAACACGCACCGGCTGGATCATGACCTCAACCCAGGGAGCCCTCCGACTGAGTACGTTGATCATGTCCCGAATCGCAGCCCCGGTCGGTGAAGTCACAATGCCGATCCGCTGCGGGAAAAACGGGATCCGCTTTTTGCGTATCGGATCGAACAGCCCTTCGGCTTCCAGCTTTCGCTTCAGCGCTTCGAACTTCGCCTGGAGATCTCCGAAGCCCTGCGGCTGCACCACCTGGGCGATGAGCTGATATTGCCCTCTCGCTTCGTAGACCGAAATATTTCCGTAGGCCTGCACCTGCATCCCATCCGATAAGGGAATGCGGCTCTTCATTGCCGCGCCTCGAAAAAGAACACAGGAGAGCTGGGCCCCTGAGTCTTTCAGGGTGAAGTAATGATGCCCCGAAGCGGGAAGCCGATGATTGCTGATTTCCCCTTCAACCCAGACACCGTTAAAACGGTCTTCAAGGCTCTCACGGATATCGGCCGTGATGTCGGAAACGCTGTAGACCTCGTCAGGCATCCAATAGAAATCAAGTAATCAGCCGCGCATCGCGGTAATGGCTCCGGCCATGTCTTCGGCTCCGTAGAGCGACGTGCCGGCAACCATAACATTCGCACCATTCTCTCCAGCAATGTGCACCGTACCCTGGTCGATGCCGCCGTCGACTTCAATGTGGTAGGAAAGACCGTGCTCTTCACGATAGGCACGAGCGGCCTGCGCCTTGGGCATGGTCTCCTCCTCCATGAAGGACTGCCCACCAAAGCCGGGCACCACCGTCATAACAAGAAGCAGGTCAATCTGGTCGAGGTAAGGAACCACTGCATCAAACGGGGTTGCCGGATTAAAAGCCAAACCGCATTGCTTGCCGGCATCACGAATCGCTTTCAGCGTTACCGAAACATCATGATCCGCCTCCACATGAACGGTGATACAGTCCGCCCCCGCCTTCACAAACTGCGGGATGTACTTATCGGGATGGGTGATCATGAGGTGCACATCGAGGGTCAAGTTGGTGTGCGGGCGTACCGCTCCGACGAACTGGGGACCGAAGGAGATGTTCTCCACAAAGATCCCGTCCATCACATCGAGATGGATCCAGTCAGCACCGGCCGCATCGGCGCGCTCAATTTCGCTTTTCAGCTGGGCCCAGTCGGAAGCGAGAACGGACGGGGCAATGATTCGGGTGTTGCAGTCGCTCATTGTCGGGCATTATCTTGCCGCCTGCCCCAAACCGCAAAACTTTTGTCCCGACATCTTCAATATGGTCAGTGAAATTCACAACGCTCCCGGCGATGACGAACTGGAATCTTCCCCCGAAGAGGAATCCGGCATTATCGATCTGGCCAGCGATACTTTCCTGATGGGTCAGGCCATGCGGCAGGCTCAGAAAGCCTACCTCGACGGCGAAGTCCCCGTGGGAGCCATCATTGTTCAGAACGGGTCAATCATTGCCCGCTCCCACAACCAGGTGGAGACCCTGAAGGACGCCACGGCTCATGCCGAAATGCTGGCGCTCACCCAGGCCCAGGAGGCCATGGGAGACTGGCGTCTCACGGATTGCGATCTCTACGTCACAAAAGAGCCCTGTCCCATGTGCGCGGGAGCCATTGTGCATTGTCGTATTCGGCGGGTCATCTTCGGTTGCGGCGACTCCAAGGGCGGGGCCGCCGGTGGGTTTACCAACCTGCTCCAACAACCGACGCTGAATCATCACAGCGAAATCACTCCGGGAGTCCTCGAGGAAGAGTCCAAATACCTGCTCAAGTCTTTCTTTCTCGAAGCGCGCACCAAAAAGAAGGCTGGCCAGGGCGACTGATCACCTTCAACCTGAGACGACCTCCGCGGTTTCCTCTATGCGTTTTCAACATCTCGCACGCTACCCCGATATTGGCTCCAACTCCTGTCTCCTTGAAATGGGAGAAACCCGGATCGTTCTCGATGCCGGCACCCACCCGAAACACGTCGGCCGTGACAGCCTGCCAATGTTCGAAAAAATTGAATACGATACGGTCGATGCCATCCTCGTCACCCATCCTCATCTCGATCATATCGGTGCTCTCCCCTGCCTCATGGAGAAACAGCCGCACGCCGCGGTAGCCATGACCGAAGAGACCCGGGAAAGTGGTGAAGCCCTGCTCCACAATTCGGTCAACGTAATGAAGTCGCAAAAGAGGGAGCTCGGCATCTCCGAGTACCCACTCTACTCTCACAAGAAGGTCGACGAACTTGAGCGCTTCTGGTTTTCGCGAGGTGTGGGAGAGACCTTTTCCGTTGGCCACGATGATCGCGTCGAGTGTCAATTCTATCACGCCGGCCATGTTCAGGGAGCTGTCGGGATCCGCTTGGAACTGGATGGGAAAACTGTTTTCTACACCGGTGACGCTCACTTCGAAGACCAGACCGTCACCACCGCAGCACAATTCCCACAGGAAAAGATCAACACACTCATCGTCGAGACGACCCGCGGTGACCACGCCCGCCCGCCCGACTACACTCGCGAAGCAGAGAAACGTCGCCTCGGTGAAACCATTGCCAATGTGCTGGAGCGCAATGGCTCCGTTCTCATTCCCGTCTTCGCCTTCGGGAAAACGCAGGAACTCCTCATGATGCTGCATGAGCTCCGTGAGGAGGAGGTCATCCCTGTCGTCCCTGTCCATATCGGGGGCCTTAGCACCCGCATGACCCAGATCGCCGACCTGTTCCGCGAATCACCCCGTCGCCTCCACCGCGGTTTTCGCATGCTCGAAGACTTTGTGGACCTCGAGATCCTTCCTCGCGGTCATCGCGAGCCCGACTTCCACCCGCGTCGCATCTACGCCCTCTCCAGCGGCATGATGTCAGAACACACCGTGTCGAACCGGTTTTCCCGTCACATCCTGAAGTCTTCCGATCACGCGATTATCTTCGTAGGCTACGCGGACGAATCCACTCCCGGCGGAAAGATCCTCGAAGCGGGCCAAGGCGGTCGTGTGCGCATGGACTCCGACCGCGAGCACGAGACTCCGATCCAGTGCGAGGTCCACAAGTTTGACTTCAGCGGACATTCCCCACGCGAGCAACTTGCCGATTACGCAGTGTCCTGTGATCCTGACAATGTCATACTCGTTCACGGGGACCCTGCCGCAAAATCATGGTTCCACCGCGAACTGAGTGAGCGACTGCCTCACTCACACATCATCGTTCCCAAGCCGGGACAGAAAGTCGATCTCTAGCGGCGAGTTACTCGCCCGCCTTCTTCTCGAGCGCTTTTACCCGCTTGAGCAAACCACCGAGTTGCTTAATACGCATGCTTTCACGCCGATCCTCCTTCAAGGGTCGGGCCGGGTAGCCAAAGTAAGTGCCACCTGGTTCCGTGATGGATTGAATCACTCCGGAGCGACCGCCACAGGTGACTTGATCCGCGATCTCTAGATGCCCTGCCACGCCACACTGCGCAGCGAGAGTCACATAGTTTCCGATTCGAGTGCTTCCGGAGATTCCCGTCTGCGCCACGATGATGCAGTGCTTTCCAATGATGACGTTGTGCCCGATCTGGACCTGGTTGTCGATCTTGGTGCCCTCACCAATAACGGTCTCGCCAAAGCGGGCACGATCAACCGTGGTAGAAGCGCCGATCTCGACATCATCCTCCACACGGACGATTCCAAGCTGCTCGATCTTCTGATGCCGCCCCTCGATGAATTCAAATCCAAACCCGTCAGCTCCGACCACAACACCCGGATGCAGAATCACGCGATCCCCGATGATACAACCCTCGCGAACCGTCACATTAGGGCCGATTTCGCAGTCCTCGCCAATCACGGCGCCTTCGCCAATCACGGCACCGGACCCAATTCGACTTCCCTTTCCAACCGAAGCTCCCGCAGAAACGGTCGCATTGGCCAATACACTGACTTCACCAGCGTTTACAGCAGCATCGGGCGCCACCCAGGCTGATTCATGCACCCCGGCAACAAACTCCGGCGGCTTCACTCCGTATTGACGGACGATCGCATCAAAGGCAACCACCGGGTTCTCCACCAGAACAACAGCCGCAGTCTCCGGAGCAGGAGCCTCAGCCACCGGCACCAACACGAGACCGGCTTTGGTTCCCTGCAACTGTTCCAGGTACTTGGCGTTGCCGAAGAAGCTGACGCAATTGCCATCAGCCTGATCGAGCGCGGCAAAGTTAGTCAGCTCTGCTTCAGGATTTCCGCGCAGCAGTTCTCCGCCTACAAGCGTTGTGATTTCAGCGACGGTCGTTTTCATGATCTCTTCGATTGAGGTGGACACAAAAAAGCGGCGGAAAAACCGCCGCTCTCGAATTCACGATCTCACGTGAAATAAAGTATCAGGGTGTCGACGTCGTGGTCGTTGACGTTGCCGGAGCACCTGCGTTGAGTTGGGAAATCACCTCTTCCGTCAGGTCTTTCACGTTAGCAGAAGTGTAAACGATCGCCTTGTTTGCTTTGGGAAGGAACGACTTATCGAAGACGAGGTCGAGGCCATGAGCTTCAACAACAGAATTGACAGTCTCCTTGATCTCACCAACAAGCGTGCCTTCCATTTCGGTGCGCGCCTGCATCACTTCAGCTGAGGCCTTGCGCTGGGCATCTGAAATTTCCTGCCCCTTCACGGCACGCTCCTGGGCAAGTGCCTGAAGCTGTTCCAAAGCATCCTTCCGCACGCTTTCGTCGAGCAGAGTATCACGAGCTGTCTTGTCGAGCTCGGCCATTTTGGTGGTCATCTGCTGGTAAGCGGCCTGGAACTCATCGAGGCTTTTGCGCTTCTCGTCAGCCATCGCGTTGATCTTCTCAACTTCGATGTCAGTTTTGTAAAACTTATTAAGCGCCTCCTGCATATCAACGACGGCGATCTTGAGCTCCTCAGCGGTAGCATTGAGACCAAAGACGCTGGCAGCGACGGTGAGAGCACAAAGGAAGGATGGCAGGTTGTACTTCATGTTGGATGATTTGTAGAGATTCGTAGCAATTTAAAACAAGGCGGAAGCGTCAAACGTCGCGACAGCCCCTCAACAGACGTGGCTAGGAGGGGGTTTCTTAGGGAAAAATCCTTCAGATCAGAACTGAGCACCCATAGTGAACTGGAAGCGTCCACCGTCATCGTTGAACGCATCAGCCTGCAGAGGGAAAGCGTAGTCGAGACGAACCGGAGCGCTACCGAGCACGAACATACGAACACCGATACCCCAGTCAGAATTCACACCACCACCAACGCTGCCCACCGGACCGTCGCTGACTTCACCAATATCGTAGAAGAGGGCACCGCGAATTTTCTCAACGATCGGAACGGTAACCTCAGCAGTTCCGTACCAAGCCTGATTGCCGCCCAGCACTTCAAGGCTCACCGGATCACGCGGACCTACGTCGCGATAATCGAAACCACGGAGATTGTTGGCACCACCAAGGAAGTGACGAGTGAAGATGTGATCTCCATCCGAGGAGTACTGGTAGCGACCTACGAAGCTCACAATCGCATCATAGGGCAGGTTGAAGTACTTCGAGCCCTGCACCGTAAAGATGTTGTCATCAACGTCACCGCCAAGTCCGGCAAACTCAAATCCCGCGGATACCTTAGAACCGGTGCGCGGCAGGAAGATGTTGTCGCGAGTGTCGCGAACCACGCTGACATTAATTGAGCTCTTGAAGAAGCTTCCGGCCTCCATCATGAACAGAGGAGAAGCATTCGGCTCTGTCGTGATCTTCACATTCTCGCCACGATATTCAACCGTTCCGTAGGTGAACTCTCCGAGAGACTTACGAAGGGAAACAGCACCACCGACGTTGCGCTGGTCATACTGATCACTGACGAAGAGAAGGTCACGGTAGTATCCTTCGGTCGTGAGAGCGATACGGTGCCCGAACGCCCACGGCTCAGTGATAGAGATGCTGTAGTCCTGACGCTCGCTACCTGCGCGGGCGCTGAAGCGGAAACGCTGTCCACCACCGGAGAAACTGGGCCAGTCAAACAAGTCGAAGTTGCTCTGGGTGACTTCGAAGAAACCGGTCAGGCTGTCGATCGAGCTGAAACCTGCACCGAAGTTGACCGAACCGGTAGGCTTCTCAACCACGCGGATCAGAAGATCTTTCTCATCCAGGTAGCTGGTGGGAAGGTCCATCAACTCCACGTTTGCGAAGTAGTTCATGTTCTCAAGACGACGCTGGGTAACCGCCGTCTTGGTGGTGTCGAAAGGCTGGCCGGGCTCGAGCGGCAGCTCGCGGCGGATCACGTGATCCTTCGTCTTGTCATTACCTTCGATGTGAATCTGGCCGATGCGGTAGGCGCGCCCCTCGGTCACATCAATCACTACGCGGACAGCACCGTTGCCGGCGTCTTCCAGACGCGGGATGACTTGAGCATCGGCATAACCACGGCTGCCATACTGATCGGTGATCAGTTTGATATCCGACTTGAGAGAATTACCGGCAAATTTGTCACCCGCCTTGGTGCGAAGGTAAGGCATGACATCGTCCTGCATCGAGAGGACGGAGATACCGTTAATAGCGAGGCTGTCGACAACGTAAGTTCCACCCTCATCGATGGTGAGGATAACGTCGACATACTTGGCATCAGAGCGAACCCGGGAAACATTCACAACCTTGGCGTTGAGGTATCCATTGTCGCGGTAGAAATCTTCGATGGCCCGGACATCCTGGGCCAGGGTTTCAGCGTCGGCGGCACCCTTATCACCGATGAAAGAAAGCGGGCCCTTCTCCTTCTGAGTCATCTGCTCCTTCAGACGAGCGGAGGAGAAAGCAGTGTTTCCGACGAACTCGATATTCCCGATGACGCCCTGAGTTCCCTCATCGATCACAAAAACGACAACGGAGTAACCCTCAGCCGTCGGTGCACCGATGCGGTAGGAAACCGTTGCTTCAGAGAAACCCTTCTTCCGGTAAATCTCCTGCATGTCTTCACGAGCAGTCTTGAGAGCCTCTTCGTCAATCGGGCTGTTCACCCGGAGATCGACCTGACGCTTCAGCTTGTTCGTGTCCACCACTGTGTTACCGGCGAACTGGGCTCCACCGTAGACGGCGCGAGTTTGGACAACGTAGATGAGAGCAACGCCTCCGCTGACGTTCTCAGCGAGCACCTTTACGTTCTCAACGTCGCCGCTTTTGTAGAGGTTCTGAACGTCCTCATCGACAACAGCGAGAGAGAGCTTATCACCAACACGAGTTGAGGTGCTGGAAAGGATTCTGTCCTTAGCGACTGTCTGATATCCGACATACTGGACATCGACAGACTTCACCGTTTTCCCCTCCTGAGCTTCAGCGTGTTGCGAAGCACCAATCGTAAGGAGCAAGCCGGCGGCCAGCATCGCGGCAGACTGACCAAAGCGACTCGTTAGACTACGTCTGAAAAAATTCATTAGCTGTTTGTGTGTTCCGGTAACGGGAAGAATCTGGGCGGTTCAAAAACGGCTCCGAAAGAAACCTGTTTAGATACGGGATTCAAGCGTCAGGTCAAGCTGGAATTTGCCCGTCTGGGCATAATACCACGGCTAAAACCATGCCAACTTAACCGCCAAATTTGGCCCTTCGCAATCGTTTATATCAAAAGCATATTTCTTCAACCAAAACATATCGACTTTTATAATTTTTAGGTTATCTTAAATATCTGTAAATACAAAACTTTTGAGCCATTTTTGCGGCCATCCTGCCCTTTGACCCCACTCAGCCGTGTCAGCCCCGCTACAACCTGAACCGGACGCCACACCGACCGGCGAATTCGAAAACAGCCTCCGACCTCCGGATTTCGAGGAATTCTGCGGCCAAAACAAGGTCAAAGAGCGCCTCATGCTGATGGTTGAAGCCGCCAAGCAGCGTGGCGACGCCCTCGATCACGTCCTCCTCTGCGGCCCACCAGGGCTGGGCAAAACGACCCTGGCGCACATTCTCTGCCGCGCTTTCGGCAGTGAAATCCACATTACCAGCGGTCCACAGATCGAAAAAGCAGGCGATCTCGCAGGAATTCTCACCACGATCCAGCATGGTGACTTCCTGTTTATCGACGAAATCCACCGACTCCACCCCGCGATTGAGGAGTATCTCTACCCCGCGATGGAGGACTACAAACTCGATATCATGATCGATCAGGGCCCCAATGCGCGGTCGATTGCCCTGAACCTCCCCAAATTCACGCTGGTCGGCGCCACGACCAAGGCAGGCATGCTAACGCGCCCCCTGCTCTCCCGTTTTGGCATCACCAATCGACTCGACTACTACTCCCCTGAAGAGCTGGTGACGATCCTGAAGCGCTCCGCCTCCCTGCTCTCTGTGCCGATCGAAGACGAAGGTGCCCTCGAAATTGGCGCCCGCAGCCGTGGAACACCCCGAATCGCCAACGGTTTGCTACGTTGGGTTCGCGACTATGCCCAGGTTCGCGCCGACAACGTGATCACCCAGCAGGTCGCTCACGACGCCCTCTCCATGCTCGACATCGACGAGGACGGGCTGGATGAAATGGACATCCGAATTCTCAACGCCGTGATCTACAAATACAACGGTGGACCGGTCGGTCTCAATTCCATCGCCGTAGCCGTTGGAGAAGATGAAGCGACCATCAACGAAGTCTACGAACCTTTCCTGATCCTCAAAGGATTCCTCAAACGCACCCCGAGGGGTCGGACAGCCATGCCGCTAGCCTACCAGAAACTCGGGGCCACGCCCCCTGACCGCCCCGCCGGCGAACAACCCGACCTACTCTAATCCCGTCATGAGCGAGTTCATCCTGCAAATCGAGCAACTCCTGACCGCCTACAGCGATCCCGAATACCGGTTCCTGCTCCTGGAGCCTATGATCTTCTATGGAATCCTGATCGGGGTTGCCATGCTGATATTCGGCTACTTCATGAAAGCCCCGAAACTCCAGATTGCCGCCCTGATCGTGGTCGGAGTTTCCGCTCTCACCCACGTCCCCTACAAGGACGCGCGACTTTCTGCTCAGCCGCGAATGGAGCAGGTCTACAAGATCAGCTCACCGGCACGCATGAAGGGATTCAACTCGAATACGCAGGAGTGGATCGCATCCTCATGGAAATTTCGCCTGCTCGTTCTTGCCGCCACGGTCACCATCATGATTGGCATTAACCGCAATCGTATTGGCTACGGCCTCGGTATTGCCACTGCAGTTCTCGGACTCTTCGCCGCTAAGAATGCCATGTGGCTCCACTACCAGGATGCGGTTGCCTATCATCCAAACCTGAAGAAACACGAGGCGCCTATTGATCAGCGGGAACGTGACCCTGCCCCTCCCCCGGCAGTAACGAACAATCAGGACCGCTCCGGAGACCGCGCACCAGCCCCGGCAACTACCCAGTCATACGCCCCCGCAGGACTGACTCAGCCGCTCAGTGCCAATTCAAACTACAACGGTCGCATTCCTGCTCCGGAAGTTCCCGGTCCGAAAGCCCGACCGGTCACACCCATGGCCCGCTGAGCCGGCTACTCTTTGGCATCCAGGTCAACCTGGTAAGAATCAACGACCTGGCCTTCGACATCCCGAAGCTCAAGCAGGACCGTCCTCGAGTCCCAGTCGATGGTCATGAGACCAAAATTCCGGCTCTGAAAATTCGTCGGACTGACCCGATGACGGTTTGGCTCCCCCGCTGTTCCGCCTCCAGCATTCGTCAAACCGCTCGAGGTGATTTCATAGACAGGAAAGCCCGGGCTGGCCGGATCGTCGACCTTCAGCTTCATGATTTCGCCCATGTGCCGGTCGCCACTGATGAAAAACACCGGACCTGTCGCCTTCTGTTTCAGCAGGTTCAGCATCCGTTGCCGTTCATAGGGAAAGTTCTCCCAAAGTTCCCAGCGGTGCTCCTGTGGCAGAAACTGAATACTTGTCGCAATGACCCTCGCATCCGCAGGCTCGTCCAGAACCTCTTCCAGCCAGGCCCACTGAGCCGCCCCGAGAATCGTAGCTGACTCATCCCTGTTTCGATCATAGGGACCGAGTTTCGTCCGCTCGGGTAGTTTTACCAGCGGCCCCCGAAAATAGCGTGTATCCAGGCGGATCAATTGCAGCACCTTGCCACCAGCCGACTTGATGTAGTCGACATCGTAGATTCCCGGTCGGCTGCGCGAGTCAGCATCTCCAGGAGTCTGAAAGAACCGGTGAAATTCCGCCTCGGCACCCTCGCGCATGGGATACTCCGCTCCTCCGTCGTTCACCCCGTAATCGTGATCATCCCAGATTGCATAAACGGGACAAGTCTTCAGCAAGGTCTGATAACCGGGTTTCTCTCCCAGCATCTCGTAGGACCTTCTCATTTTCTCCATGTCCTCGGTATCGGCGTAGACATTGTCGCCGAGAAATACGAACGCATCAGGCTGAGTCGCCGCCACCGCTTCCCAGATTGGCTGCTTCTTTTTCTCGTCGGCACAGGACCCCATTGCAATCCGGATGACATCCGCTCCGCAAACCGTGCCGCCGGTATAAAGGGCAAGGATCACCATCGAGACCGCGCCCAATAAACGGCAGCGGAAATGTCCCGGGTTTGAAGGAAATGGTAGAGTTTCTTGCGCGGACATGACGGATCCAAGCTAAGCCCAGCCGACGCTTCCGAAGCAAATAGTTTTCGCAAACATCTCCGTTCTGGTTTAATTCGAGCCGACATGTCACCCTCTACGTCGACAGAAGAAGCCCGCGCCAAGGCTGAAGAGCGCCTCAAGACTATCCTGGCAGGGGCCGGAAAGAACGCTTCACGCCTGAAACTGTATCGCGAGTTTCTCAAGCTTGTCAGAAACGACATCAAGGATGCTCATCGCAGCGGCATGGGCGGTATCGATGTGTGCGTCCGTCGCTCTGCGCTGATGGACGTCCTCATCAACGATGTCTTCCATCACTGCCTCGAACAAACCGGAGCTGTCGAGAAAACCGGGAAACAGCACCCGCTTACCCTCGTCGCCAGCGGCGGCTACGGCCGGGGCCATCTCAACCCCGGGAGCGACATTGACCTTCAGTTTCTTGTCCCCGGTTCGAGCCGCAATCTTCACGAAAGCGTACAGGAAACTGTCAACCAGGTGTCCCTCATGCTCTTCGATCTGGGACTCGACGTGAGCTACCCCGTTCGATCCATCAAGGAGGCCTGCAAGTTTGCCAATAAGGATCACCAGACCAAGACCACGTTGCTTGATGCTCGATTCATTACCGGCGACGGGACCCTGTTCGACGACTTCGAGGACGCCTTCTTTGAGCACTGCATTCGTGGTCACGAAAAGTCGTATCTCAACGAACGCAGCCGCGATATTCGTTCCCGGCATGCCAAGAACGGCCGCACCATCCACCTCCAGGAGCCCAATGTGAAGGAAGGCTGCGGCGGCCTCCGCGATTATCACAACCTGGTCTGGGTCATCTGGGTGCTGAGAAAATCACGCGACCTCAAGGCACTCGTCGAAGAGGGCCGACTCACTGAAATAGCGTTCGAAGAAATCGAGGAAGCCTACGAATTCCTCATGCGCGTCCGCAACGAACTTCACTATTCGCAGAAAGGACGTTCCGGAGACATCCTCACCTTGCGCCTCCAGGGAATTGTCGCCACGAATCTCGAATATCCCGGCAAGAATATCATTCGTCGCAGCGAAGGCTTCATGCGCGACTACTACCGTCATACGCGAAACCTGTTTCATCACAGCACATCGCTGATGCAGACTTTCCGCCTCGAAGTGGTCAGCGACGACACCAGCCGGATTCCGGTCTTCAACTTCCTCGCCCGCCAGATTACCGGGGGCGAATCATTCGACGGATTCTACGAAAAGGGCGGACTGATCTATCCTGAGAACGACAATATCTTTGCCGAAGACCCCAAGCGCCTCATGCGCTTCTTCCTGCATACTCAGCGCCGCCATCTGCGCACCAGCCCTGAAATCAGGCGCCTCTTCAAACAGAACTGGCATCTCATCGACGGCAACTTCCGACGCAACAAATCGAATCGGGAAACCTTCGAAGAGATCCTCCAGAACCGCGGCCAGGTGGCTCATATTCTCCGACGGATGCACCGAAACGGTTTCCTCGGTCGCTACCTGCCGGAATTCGGAAAGCTGACTGACCTGGTTCAGCACGAGTTTTTCCACCGCTATTCTGCCGACGAGCACACCCTGCGCTGCATCGATGTGCTGGACGGACTCATCCATTCAGAGGATCCCAAGAAGCAATTCTTCCGCAAAACCTTCCAGGACATGGAAGATCCTGTCGCCATGTACATCGCACTGCTGATGCATGACACAGGCCGGGCTGAGGAAGTGCGTCATCACGAAGACGCCAGCGCCATTCTCGCCGCCAAGGTCTGCAAACGCCTCCGCTACACCGGTGACCGCCTGCGCCTGATCATGTTCCTGGTGGATCATCACCTCACCTTCTGGCGGACCGCCACGACCAAGGATATCAGTGACCCTAACACAATCGCTGATTTTGCCGGAGCCGTGAAGAACACCAACGCAATGGAGGCCCTGCACCTCTTCACCTACGTTGACTCTAACGGCACCAACGAAGAGGCCTGGAACGATTGGAAGGCCTCCTTGATGCGACAGCTTCATCAATCCACCGCCGCGTTCTTCAAGGATCGCAAATCCTTCCAGGACCAGTTCAATCGTCCCAAAGAAGAGACCAAGCAGAAGGTCATTAGCAAAGTGCCCGACACCTACCGTCAAGAAGTGGAAGCGCACTTCAGAGCCATGCCGGAACGCTATTTTCGCCACCGCGGATCGACCAGTATTACCCGCCATGTGAAACTGTTTCACCGATTCTTCAAATCGGTTCACCGCACCACTCACGACGCCTTGGTGCCAAAGTTAGGATGGGAAGCCCGTCCCGACGAAGGATACAGCCTCCTCGAGGTGGCCGGCTGGAACCGCCATCTCCTGCTTTCCAAGGTCGCCGGAGCACTGGCCGCCCGGAACCTGAACATTCTCTCTGCCGACCTTTTCACCCGTTCCGACGATCTGGTTCTGAACATCTTCCGCATCTGCACTGCGACCCTCAATCCGGTGACTTCTCCCCGCGAAATCGAACGGATCGAGAAGATGATGCACGATGAATTCAGCGTGGACGAGTGTGTCGTGGACTTCGAATCGCTGATCGAAAAGCAGGCCACCCCGTCTGTCACCCAGGCGGAACCACCCAACTTCGATATCCCTCAGCGGGTCATTCTTTCCAATGATCTCGAACCGGAATCCACCGTGCTCGAGATCCAGGCCGAGGACCGCATTGGATTGCTCTACGAGATCTTCACCATTCTCGGCAACCTTGATGCCGAAGTTCTCAACGCAAGAATCAGCACCCAGGCCGGCGCCGCCATCGACCGCTTCTTTCTGGTGGATTCAGCCAGCGAAAAAAAGATTACGGATCCGGACCGCCTCACCGCGATCGAGGAATCGATTCGTGAATGCCTCAACGTCAAACCTTCCGTTGAAGCACTCCACTAGTCCGAAACCTAGCTTTCCTGCGCTTCGTTCTCCTCCCGCCCCTGTTCGTAGGCCTCGATAATGCGTGCCACAACCGGATGACGAACTACGTCCTCGCGCTCAAACCGAACGAAGGAGACCCCCTCAATTCCGTGCAGAAGTGACATCGCTTCCAGCAGCCCCGATTTCTTCTTGGGGCGCAAATCGATCTGCGATGGGTCACCGGTGACGATACATTTGGAGTCTTCGCCCATCCGGGTCAGAAACATCAGCATCTGTTCGCGACTTGCATTTTGCGCCTCATCCAGAATCACACAGGCACGGTTCAAGGTTCGCCCTCTCATGTAGGCAAGTGGAGCAATCTCGATCAGATTATTTTCGGCAAAACGAAGCGCCTCGGAACTATCAAGCATGTCATTCATCGCGTCGTAGAGCGGACGCAGGTACGGAAGCACCTTTTCCTCGAGAGCGCCCGGCAGGAACCCAAGAGCCTCGCCCGCTTCCACCGCCGGACGCGTCAGCATGATACGATCGATCTGGCGACTCTTAAGCAGATTGAGCGCATAAGCCATCGCCAGGTAAGTCTTTCCTGTGCCCGCAGGACCAATGCCGAACACCACATCGTGCGAATTCAGGGCCTCGATGTAGTCCCGCTGGTTCTTCGTCCTCGGTGTTACAGCCGGTTTCCCTCCCCCACCAAGCAAGCGGGTATCGAACAGTTCAGAAACTTTTGCTGTTTCCATCCTGGTATTCGGTTCTTCAGGAAAGTTGTCGTGCGAACCATCCGGTTCATTGCCGGCAGCCGCCGCTTTCATCGCATAGCGGAAAGAATGAGGAGTGATCGCCCCGCCGCGACGACGAGCTTCCTCCAGGTCCGCAAAAACCGCCTGGCCAGCGCGAACGCTGTCCTCGTTTCCTTCGAACTTCACCCAGGCATCACGCGTCGTAACCGTGATCCCGAGTTGATCACCCATTTCCTTGAGCATGCCAACGTCGTCGGCAAAAAGGCTGTGAAGGAAATGGGGACTCTCAAACTCTAGTGTTTTTTCAGCCATACTATGCAGGGAACACCCTGGCACTAACACATTGACTGCTTTCCTGAAAGAAAGCCTCACCAGTCAGCGATCCGTGCCGGGGCACGTGATGAAACCTAGCGGTAGCCATAGACCAGGCCCCAGTCAACGGTGCCGCGGAACTCTCCGACACCGTCAGCCGCAGGAAGAAATCCGGCAGCGCGAGCCTCGGCGGCTGCTTTCTCCGGATCGTATTCTGCGATTACTCGAATGAAATAGGTTGCCGTCTTCTGGGGAAGAGCGCGAACGCCGGCGTATGAATTTTTTGCAAATGACTCCAGGCCCACGGAGTTACCGGAACTGTCGAAGATATCGACTTTAACAGAAGCCCCCGGCCAGCTTGTTCCTGCCCAGAACCAGTATTCATTACCGCGAAAGAGCTGGTGGCGGACGAGGAGCGGCTTACCCGGCTCCACCTCGCCAGACCAGTTATCTTCGCGAACTTCGAAGCCCTGCTCCACGTAGGGAGTAGCAGCTTCCAGGGCGATAGAAATCGCCTCGTTCACGAAGGCGTAAACCTTGCCTGCCATCAGCAGGCAAAGAGCAGCCAAAAGCCCGGAAGCCGTGAAGCGAAGCAGTTTGTTAGGTTGTTTCTCCAGAATCATGTGCCTAAAAATCAATTTTCAGCGGTGACGGGCACGAAGTAGAATTCCTCGAGCATGGTCTGGCTGATATCGTGGAGTTCATTGATGTCCTCCTCAGAAATAGTTTCTGCGCCGGAGATGACGCCTTCGAGACGGGCAAGGCCGGTCGAAATCGCGCGAATCTCTGATGACGACTTTGATGGGCCCTCCATGGAGGCCAGCATCTCGCGAAAGTGGACGATCAGTCCCGGCTGGTTGAGCAGCTCAGCCTTATCCTCACTGTAGGCCTCACTGATAAAATGGGTAACAACGTTGGTGCCCCGCAGCCAGCCACCGAGACTGACGAGCCCTGAAACTTCTTCATCACGGAGACGCTCCATGGTTTCCCGGACCGTCTGTTGGGTGTCGTCGAGTTCCCGGCGCACTTGATCCCAGTCCCTTCTATCGGCCGCCTCAATGATACCGAGGCTATGAGACCTGACCGCATTGGCCAACCCGAGCGACTCCGACAAGTTCAGGACCCGGTGCCCGATTGTCTTGATTTTCTCCTCGTCCTTTGCCTGCACGGCGATAAAACCTTCCCCGATCAGCGAGCCGAAAGTGAGCGCAAGGATAGCTCGCTCGGTCGTCTTGGGTTCTTCCTCCGGAATGGAAATGCCGCTGGACCATTCGGGTTCCCCGAGCTTGTCCAGCACAGCAAAAATCTCAGCGGGAATCGGCACCACCACCTTGTCCACGATCTCTCCCGGAAAGTTAGTCAGGTCCAGCTGCTCAGGAACATCGTTCTCAGCCCAAGCACCAGTCGTCGAAATCGTGACCGCCAGAATCACAACAGCCGCACGAATCGTAGATTGAATGAGGAAATTTCGAATCATTGCTGTATTTCAGAATTATCGCAGAAATCCCGCAAGGATCAATCATGCATCCGCGCGGAAAATCGCCATTTTCAGGCGTCTACAATAGCCTCCAATCCTGTGATCGCAGAACCAGTCGGGTGGAGATTGCAGTTCCTCCGTCAAATTTGCCATCGCAAACGGCAGGCCATTCTCATCTGAAGGATCCGAATAGCCGGTGATCTCGCCCTCTCCAATCAACCTTTTGGCTGGCTCACCATGGGAAAACTGCCGGCCTTTCAGGTATTTGTCCGGCAGGGGCAGACGGGTCACCAGGTCATCGCGGTTCACAAAGCGCCAGATCCGACGATCCCCGGTGAGCTGATTCAGCTCGTTGTTTCCGATCTTGGGAGCTCCGAAGGTGCAGATCAGATCCGCATCAGATACAACCCCTCCAATCATAGCTACAGCGCCACCAAGCGAGTGCCCCGTGAAAACCCATGGCCTCGGATACTGCTCAAGTTGGGGCCGAAGCCGACTCCAGAGCCGCTTGAAAACCACGTAGAATCCGGAGTGAACGAATCCTGTCTCAGTTTCACCTTCCCGCCGGAAGCGCCGCCAGCTATGCGGGCGAAACAGCGCATTGAACATCCACTGGCGTTTGCGGGTTGTACCACGAAAGCAAACGATCGTCGCCCCTTCCCCTTCCTTCGGCCGATAAATCGACACATGATTCCCTATCGTGTGGATGGAACAAACTTCTTCGAAATTCGTTCGGGCTTCCAGGATCGGTCCACGTTTCGGCAGCTTACCCTCCTTGTCCCGGGGCTCCTCTCGACAGTCCGGAGTGTAGGCCAATCGACAAAACTCGCTCAGCCACCACGCGTTCACCGGACAAAAGCCTTCCTTCTTAAACTCAAACGGAGGCATCTCCTCGTGCCCCTCAAAAAAGCACTCCTCCGGATCGAGTCCGAACACATCGCCCCACTCTGCCACCGCCTCTTGGAGACGCTTGGCCAGTTCGGCGGTCTGCCTTTCCAGCTTTCTAAATGCCGGGCAAAGAGCCATCACACCGTTACCAAAGAGACTGAAATATCGCCGCCAAAACAAACATCCACATCGCTACCCTCCCGGCGCGGACGCTCATGGTAATCCCCCACGTAAACCAACTCATCATCGCTGACCTGCTCGTAGGCCACCAGCAAGGGATGCTGCTCCTGCTCGCAGCGCACGACCTTCGGTTCCGGTTCACCCGGAGCAGGATGAGGCAGGTTCACGGTCCAGAATTCGCCGCGCTCCGTCTCCTCTTCGATAAAACTGTCGAATGCCGCCTTAACCCATTGCGAGGCTTTCTCCCAGTTGAGCTCCAGGCCGCGCTTCATGAAGTGGGAAAACGCGGCCCCTTTGATCCCTGCAAACGCACCTTCGCGAACGGCCGCGACCGTCCCCGAAATCACAAAGTCATGTTTTCCCAGGTTCCCTCCGTGATTTATCCCTGAAAGAATCCAGTCCGGTCGCTCCGGTAAAAGGTGCGCCAATGCTACCCTCGTGCAGTCCGCCGGGGTCCCTTGCACGGCGTACGACCTCTCGCCTTTTTGTTTGATACGGATCGGTGTATCCGTCGTCACCCGGTGCCCGATCTGGGACATCTGATCAGCCGGGGCTACCACCCAGACAGATTCAAAATACTCAGCGGCGATTTCTTCCAGCGCCTTCAGCCCATCCGCTTCAATTCCGTCGTCGTTGGTCAACAGTGCAATCATTCTCAATCTTTGCCGCGAAAACGTTTTTGCCGGGCACCCGCTAAGCGTCTATCTCTCACCTGTGCAACAAAGGCAAGAACTGGTTTATTTTGATCGCTACGCCGGAGAACTCAAACCGGAAGGCATCTATGGCGAAAAGCCACTGCGATGGGCATACGAAACGAGGCTCGGCCGTTTCTGTCTCGAAGCTGCCATCAAGCAGCGTTGGTTTTCAGGCCTCTACGGGAAATGGGCAGACTGTGGCTGCTCCGTTAAAGAAGTCCTGCCGTTCATTGAACGCTTTGGTCTAGATACCGACGAGTTCCTCAATGCGCCGGAATCCTATCAGACCTTCAACGAATTCTTCTTTCGCCGGCTCAGACCCGAAGCCCGTCCGGTTGCAGATGACCCGGGAAATGCCTGCTTTCCGGCCGACGGCCGCCAACTCGTGATCCCCGATCTCTCAGAAGCGGCCACGATCTACGCCAAGAACCAAAAATTCGAACTGCCTGCCTTGCTGGGCGACACGTCACTCGCAGAACGTTTCTCCAACGGCACCGCGGTCATTTCCCGACTCTGTCCCACTGACTACCATCGCTTTCACTACCCCCTCGCCGGAAGCCCCGGTGAACCCCGCCTCATCAACGGCCCGCTCTACTCGGTTAATCCCATCGCATTGGCGCGGAACTTTTCTTACCTCTGGCAGAATAAGCGCCGCATCACTCAAATATCGGATTCAGCGGCTGGCGATTATCTCTTTCTCGAGATCGGCGCGACCAACGTCGGAAGCATTGTCGACAGCTCGAACCACAACTCCCCCGTCGCGACCGGAGAGGAAAAAGGATACTTCAAATTCGGAGGATCAATGGTGATGACACTGTTCCAGGCCGGGCGTTTTTCCCCGGCAGCCGATCTCGTCGAGCACTCGGCAAATGGCGTCGAACTCTACGCCAGGTTTGGAGACTTCATGGGAACGGTCTCCTGAAAAACGGCCGGCCGCCCCATAGAAGGAGCAGCCAGCAGCGCTTCGAGTCGTTTACTTCGTGTAGCCGTAGCCATAGCTCGCCTGAGCAGGAGGACAGCAGACGGGCTGGGCCACAGGGGTTTTTCCGGAGTACCCGCGATGCTTGCAGGCACCCAGGGTGAGTGAGACGAAGGCGATTCCTAAAAGCAGGAGAGTCAATTTCATAAGGTTTGGTATGGGTTCAGTTTGAGCGGTCCCGACTCCCTGCCCGCTTTTCGGCGAGGGCGATCGAAACTCGAAAGGAGCTTTACGACCCCGCCGGAAATTTCTTTCACCGGGAACGAAAAAAGGCTCTCCCGATGGGAAGAGCCTTTCTTCGGAAAAAATGTAAATCGAGCAGAGGTAGTCTTAACCGCCGCAGCTTCCACAACAGGCGGAAGCACAGCAACCTTTACCACCACCGCAGCAGTCGCCGTGGTTATGCGTGGCGCACGCGCCAAGGAAAAGAGCTGTAACTGAGAGAGCGACGATCGCGATAATACGTTTCATGAATTGGCTAATTGAGTTAGTTCATTGAGGTTCACAAGCGGCTGGACCACCCATGCTTAGTAAACGTAAACGCGGCTGATGCCCAATCGGTTGCATTCGGAGGCAGACTACAAAAAGACCCACCCCTTTTGCAATCTTAGAATCAGCGACTAACAGCCCGTGCTCCTTGCTTTCGAGCCAGCCATTAAGCGCTTCACCCGCAACTACCGCAGGCGCCGCCTGCAGTGACACAGGCCGACATGAAGAAGGCGAAGAGGGAAAGAGCGATGAAGAGGATGAGGTGTTTCATAGATTAGTGTGTATCTGGATAATAGTTAAGAGATCAAAACTGAGTGCCCTCAACCACGCTGAATATTAACGCCGCTGCAGTCCATTCAGTTGCAATCGCGCGCAGAATAAGTAAGGTCGCAGCCCTTTTGCAATCTAAGAATCATGGACCAACAGCCCAAGCACATCGCCGTGGCGGGAGCTACCGGAGCCGTGGGGATCGAAATCCTCGAGTGCCTCGAGCAGCGCAATTTTCCCGTTAGCGAACTGACTCTTCTCGCTTCTGCCCGCTCCGCCGGCAAGACGCTGACTTTTCGTGGAGAAGAGATCACCGTGAAAGAGCTGACTCCTGATTCTTTCGACGGCGTCGATATCGCTCTCTTCAGTGCCGGTGGCGGCATTTCCAAGGAGTTCGCCCCTCACGCCGTTGCCGCAGGCGCCGTCGTCGTCGACAACTCATCCGCTTTCCGTCTCGATGAAGGGGTCCCGCTCGTTGTTCCCGAGGTGAACCCGGACGACGCGAAAGAGCACAACGGCATCATTGCCAATCCGAACTGCACCACCATCGTGACCCTGATGGCATTGAATCCGATGCATCGAGCCTTTGGCGGCGTAAAGAGCATCATTGCTTCCAGTTACCAGGCCGTATCCGGCAGCGGAGCCCAGGGCATTGCCGAACTGGAAGAGCAGATCGACGCGCTCGCTAACGACAAGCCGATGCCGGAGCGCAGCGTGTATCCCCACCAGATCGCTTCCAATGTCATCCCCCAGGTCGACGTCTTCCAGGAGAACGGCTACACCAAGGAAGAGATGAAGATGCATTTCGAAGGGCAGAAAATTCTGCACGCTCCGGACCTGAAGGCATCCGTCACCTGCGTCCGTGTCCCGGTGATGCGTTCGCACGCCGTCGCCGTGACAGCAGTGTTCAATGATAAGCCGAGCGTAGAAACAGCCCGCGAAGCCATCAACGCAGCTGAAGGCGTTCAGGCCCTCGACGAGCCTTTTACTGATCAGCCACTCTTTCCGACACCACTGGACTGCACCAACAAGGATGACTGCCTCGTAGGTCGAATCCGTGAGGACCTTGTCCTCGACAACGCCCTTACCTTCTGGGTCGTGGGTGACCAGGTCCGGAAAGGAGCGGCCCTCAACGCGGTGCAGATCGCGGAGCTCCTTTGATAGCGATTTGACTGGTAGCTGCTTTGCTAAATAGCACTTCACATTCGTAACGCTGTCGACAACTCTAACAAGCTAATGGCTCAAGAGCTGAAAACCTATCTCACGGAACGCTGCAAGATCGTCGATAAGGCGCTCGGCACGTTCCTGCCAACGGCACGCACTCGTCCTGCCACGGTCCATGACGCGATGCGATACAGCGTGTTCGCCGGCGGAAAACGCCTGCGTCCCATTCTTAGCCTGGCCGCGGCCGAAGCCTGTGACGGTGACTACGAGAATGCGCTCGCTCCCGCTTCCGCGGTGGAGTGCATCCACACCTACTCGCTGATTCACGACGATCTTCCGTGCATGGACGACGACGATCTGCGCCGGGGAATGCCGACAAGTCATATCAAATACGGCGAAGGCGTTGCCGTGCTCGCCGGGGATGCCCTGCTTACGATCGCTTTCGAGATCCTCGCACAAACACCTCCGACGCGCCGTTACGACGTGGGAGCCTACGTCAGCGAACTGGCTGTCGCTTCCGGCAGTCGACATCTCATCGGCGGTCAGATCCTCGATCTCGAAGGCGAAGGCAGTGATGTAAAGCTCACCCCCACTCAGCTGAAGTACATCCATCAAAGTAAAACCGCCGCGTTGCTGACTTCATCCATCCGCCTTGGCGCGATGACTGCTAACGCGACTCCGAAGAAGCTGGAAGCACTCACCGACTACGGCCAGTCTCTTGGCCTGGCTTTCCAAATCATCGACGACATTCTCGACGTTACCCAGACGAGCGAGAAACTTGGCAAGAGCGCCGGCAAGGACGAAGCTACTGACAAATCAACCTACCCCGCCCTCTTCGGACTGGAAAAGAGCCGGAAGGAAGCCGCTCGACTTACCGCGAAAGCTCATGACGCCCTCAAGCCCTTTGGCAAAAAAGGGGAACGGCTTCGCGAGATCGTCGATTATCTTCTCGATCGCGATTATTAAGTGGTCAGCTGATTCCTCAAGGATTCCCATTGATATCGAATCCAGAATCGAGCTATCCTGCCGTCATGAGCGATCAGGATCAGAACGAATCTACCAAAGCACCGGTGTCACCCGGACTGTCTATCGTTGGCCTCTTCCTCACCGGCATTGTCGGAATCATAGTCGGAATCTTGGAAGGAAGCGGCAGCGCCCTGTTGGCTTCGACACTCTCTTTCGGCGTGGTGGCATGGCTCTCGTTTCGATAGCAGATTAAGTCACCCGAACGTGAGACACCTGACCTAGTCAGGCGACAGATCCCGCCTGTCATCAGCGAGAGGAGGTTCGTCACCCGGTGCGTAACCGTGAATCCTGACATGATCCTCTTTCGGCTCGAGATGGGTCGTAACGACGGTGTCCCCGCCCAGCATTTCCCTGACCGCCCTCTCGACATCCGTTGCCATGGCGTGGGCGTCGCGAACTGTCGTGTCATCATCGAACACGAGATGAAAATCCACCCAGTGGCGATCTCCAAGATGGCGATGGCGCATTTGATGCCAGGTGATCCCGAGATCCTTCACTGATTCATCGAGACAGACGACCAGCAGTTTCTGTGTTTGGGGATCCGCCCTGTCCATCAGCCCTTCCGCACTGCGCCAGGTCAGTTGGAACCCTCCGCGTAAAATATGAAGCGCCACGAAAATCGCACAAAGGGGGTCGAGCCACATCCAACCGGTCAACCATACCAATAACACCCCAATGAGAACTCCAAGGCTTGTCCAGGCGTCGACCAGAACATGCTGACCGTTAGACTCAAGGATCAGCGACTGATGCTTGCGCCCGATTCCTTTCAAATACCAGCCGAGCCAACCATTGATCACCACCGCAGCAGCGATCAGGAGACTTCCCCAGCCCATATCGTGGGGAACGACCCCGCTGATCCATTGATAAATCGCCTGGGCCAGGATTCCGATGCCTGCAATCAGGATCAGGCTGCCTTCCAATCCTGCTGAGAAGAAAGAAATCTTGGCATGACCATAGGGATGATCTTCGTCCGGTGGCTTCTGGGAAAGCCGCAGGCTGTAGACCACAAAAGCGACTGCAGCCACATGAACCACTGACTCGGCTGCATCACTCATGATGGCCGCCGACTGGGTCATCCACCATGCCGCCGACTTGATCGCAAGCATGACGACGCCAACCCAGAAGGAAAGCCAACTGGCCCGGCGTAACAGCTTTCGATTGTCGCGGGAGCCCTGCGTCATTCAGATACCCCCAATTGGTTGGTCTGGGGAATTCCTATTCAGGGTATATAACCTTCCAGTCCTCCTTCATGTCGATCAGAATCCATCCGCGCTTATCGGCCTCATCAAGCCCCCTCTCAAGCGCACCAATGTGCGAGCCACGATCATAGGCTACCTCGCGTTCATCATCGGTGTGATGCACATAGACACCGAGCCGCGCCCCGTCCCCCGCAGTCGTCCATTCCAGCATCTCGAAGTCTCCATCGGAATTCCCGAAAGCCATCACCGGCCGACGACCGATATGATGCATAATCGCAACCGGCTTCCCTTCCTTGTCATCGATGAATCCCAGTTCCGGGAGCTTCACAATAACAGGCTTCCCATCGCGAACCTCATACCTGGACTTTAAGCTGGATCCCACGACCTGCTCCGGCGGAATTCCATACGCCTCCTCAGCAAAGACCCGAATGAAATCAATTCCTCCACCGGACACAATGTAAGTTTTGAATCCGTTGGCGCGAAGATACTCCAATACTTCCACCATTGGCTGGTAGATCATTTCGTTGTAGGGCCTGCCCGTATCCGGATGACGCGCTGTGGCGAACCAGTCCGATACCGCCCCGGCAAATTCGGCTTTTGTCATACCAGCATGAGAAGCGGCCAGCAACTTGATGAGCCCTTCCTTCCCGCCCTTGAGAACGCCTTCCATGTCCCCTTTCAACACTGAGACAAATGGCTCCTCCGTCTGCCATGCCGGGTGTTCGGAGGCGGTCGCTTTGACCCGGTCGATCGCGTAAAAGAGCTGGAAGTAGGCAGGTTGCTCGCCCCAAAGCGTACCGTCGTTATCGAAGACGGCGACACGCTCCGCTTCAGGCAGATAGTCGTCTGAACCCTCGCTGGTGACCCGTTCCACAAACGCAAGAATCGCGTCCCTGCTCTCCGTGTCATTCCAGGATGTCAATGGTTCTGCGGCAGCGTTGATACCGGCAATCAGCAACGCCAAAATCAATGCATACATTTTCATCATTCTATCATTCCAGAAAAAAGGCCGCGCCTGATGTCTCAAGCGCAGCCTCCAATTCGAAGTTATATTAAATTGAAATTACTGAGAGCCACCGGCACCTTCAGTCAGCTTGTCCATCACCTGATCGAGAGAGAAGGACGCCGCTTTCTGACGCGGAGGATACTCCTTGAATGTCTCCAGGAATTTACCCACGTAGGTCTGAGCAGGAACCAACAGATAAACACGGTCAATCAACCAGTCGTAGTAGGTGTTGGATGTCTTCTGGGAACGCTCATAAGGATCGCGACGCAAATTGAAGATCAAGGGAACGCGAAGCGGAACAAAAGGTTCCGCCCAAGCCTGCAAGGTGGCTTCAACACGCTGCTCCATGAAGATGATTTTCCAATCGCGATAACGAAGAGCTGTCAGATCGCCGTCATCAGAGAAGTAGAAGATCTCGTCACGCGGGCTGGCAACTCCTTGAGGATCTTTCAGGTGCTCGGTGACATCGTAGCCATCGAGATGCACCTTGTATTCACGTCCAAGGGCACTGGATGAGTAGCCGTCGAGCAAGTCTTCTTTGATGTCTGTTTTACCGGCAGCAGCCAGGAAAGTGGGCAGCCAGTCCATGTGGTGAACAATCCCGTTGGAAATCGAACCCGGCTTCACGACTCCAGGCCAGCGCACCGCGCAGGGCACCCTCCAGCCACCCTCCCAGTTGGTATTTTTCTCACCACGGAAAGGAGTCATGGCTGCGTCCGGCCAGGTATTCATGTGGGGGCCATTGTCAGTCGAGTAGTGGACAATGGTGTTGTCGGCGATACCAAGCTCATCGAGAGCATCAAGAAACTGCCCGATGTGCATATCATGTTCGAGCATGCCGCAGGTGTATTCATCTGCATTCGGATATTTTTCCCGAATCTGTGCCATCTTCTCATCGCTAACGTGGGTGCGGAAGTGCATCCGGGTGCCGCTCCACCAGACAAAGAACGGTTTACCAGCGGCATGAGCTCGCTTGATGAAATCAATCGCCTCAGCAGCAGTGTCGTCATCAACGGTTTCCATCCGCTTCTTGGTAAGCGGCCCGGTGTCTTCAATCTTGCCGTCGGCGGATGATCGGATCACGCCACGAGGCCCGAACTTCTCAATGAAGGTGGATCCATCCGGCATGACAAAGTCAGCAGGGTAGTCCTCGTTCTCGGGTTCTTCCTCGGCGTTGAGGTGGTAGAGGTTGCCATAGAACTCATCGAAGCCGTGGTTCGTCGGTAGATGTTCATCGCGGTCGCCGAGGTGGTTTTTGCCGAACTGCCCGGTGGCATACCCTTGATCTTTCAAGAGACCGGCAATGGTCGGATCTTCTTCCTGCATCCCTTCCTTGGCACCGGGAAGACCGACCTTGGACAGACCGGTTCGGAACACGCTTTGCCCCATGATAAAAGAGGAACGCCCGGCCGTACAGGACTGCTCACCATAGTAATCAGTAAACAAGATGCCCTCTTTGGCGATTCGATCGATATTGGGGGTCTGATACCCCATTAACCCTCGAGTATAGGCACTGATGTTGGATTGACCTACATCATCACCCCAGATCACGAGGATGTTTGGTTTCTTGTCCTGGGCGAAGGAGGTCGCCAGCGCACCTAGGACAAGCACAGCGATTGTCAGTTTTGCTTTCATAGTGGATTCCGCCCGGAGAGAGGGCATCGGTTCAGATTCAGGAAGGTGATAACAAATTCTCTATGCTAACACGAGAACTACCTGTATTTATTTGTTAGGATTTGTTTAGCTTATTCATGGCCAAACAAACTTCCGATTTTGGTTACGAACCGTAATATCCGGAGGAGGCCGGAAATATTCTTTTGCTGTTCCAAATTCGTCACCGCTAAATTCCTCCCTAGCTTTCTTGCTGTCGGCAGCATGAGCCCGCTACAATTCACCCCAAGATCCAATCTCCTTTTCTCATGTCTCGCGAACAAATCCTCAAAATCGCCGATGAAATGAACCGCTCTGTCATCGGACAGGAAACCGTAGTCGAACGACTCATCATCGCACTGCTTGCCAACGGAAACGTTCTCATGGAAGGCCTTCCGGGGACCGCTAAGACACGATCGATCAAGACCCTATCCAAACTCATTGAGAGTGACTTCAGTCGCGTCCAGTTCACCCCTGACCTGCTACCCTCTGATGTGACCGGATCCGAAATCTACCGGGAACAGGACAGCAGCTTCACTTTTCAACCCGGCCCGCTGTTTGGAAATCTTATCCTTGCCGACGAAATCAACCGCGCCCCGGCCAAGGTCCAGGCCGCCCTGCTGGAAGCCATGGAGGAACGCCAGGTCACGGTTGCCGGGACGACCCACAAACTTCCCGATCTGTTTATGGTCCTGGCCACCCAGAACCCGATCGAGCAGGAGGGCACCTATCCTCTACCGGAAGCGCAAATGGATCGCTTCCTTCTCTATGTAAAAGTGGATTACCCTGAAGGAGAAAATGAACTCTCCATCCTTCGACTGGTCCGCGGCGAGGTGACCGGCTCCGATGAACACGAGCCGCCGACTCCCGTTTCCCAGGATTCCATTTTCGAAGCGCGGGGCGAAGTCAACCAGGTGCACGTCGCCGAAGCCGCCGAGCAGTATTTGGTCGATCTGGTGATGGCGACCCGAGAGCCCGCAAAATTCGATGAAGAACTCGACCGATGGATCGGGACCGGAGCCAGCCCCCGCGCCACGATTGCTCTCGACGCTGCTTCGCGGGCAAGGGCCTGGCTGAAAGGAAATGACTTCGTCAGCCCTGAAGACATCCAATCCGTTGCACCCGCCTGCCTCGCCCATCGTCTGCACCTCTCCTACGAAGCCGAAGCCGCCGGAAAAACTCGCGATGACGTGGTGAACGCGATCCTTGAGCGAGTCGCCGTGCCTGCCTGAGTCGAACCCGGAGAATTTCCATGAGCGCCCCCGATCAGGTCCACCCCACCTTGGACGACCTCGTGCGCCTTCAATTCGAGTCTCACCAGTTTTCCCTTCTGCCGAAGCAGCCCGTCGAAAGCCTGCTCAGCGGACGTCACGCATCACGCCTGCGCGGGCGCGGCCTCACTTTTGAGGAACTGCGCGAATACCGTGAAGGCGACGACATTCGGTCAATCGACTGGAGAGCCAGCGCCCGCCTGCGCCGCACTCATGTCAGGGTGTATTCCGAAGAACGCGAACGTCCCGTTCTGTTTGTCGTCGATCAGCGTGCCAGCATGTTCTTCGGAAGTGCTCGATCAACCAAGGCCACCACCGCAGCCGAGATAGCGGCGCTCGGGGCGTGGCGGACGCTCAAAGTCGGCGATCGTGTTGGCGCCATTATCTTTGGAGACGACGAAACCGTTACGATCAAGCCTCATCGCAGCCGTAGCAACGTCCTGCGGATTTGTCATGAACTGGTTCGTTTGAATGAAACGCTTACTGCCGACGCTCCGCCCAGCAGGGGCGAGCCTCTCAATGAAGCCGTTCGCCAGGCGATCAATCTCGCCCCTCACGATTTCCTCGTCGTCTTTGTGACTGACTATCATGGCAACAACGAGGAGACCCGTCGCCTCGCCACCACATTGGCTGCCCACAACGACGTCATCGCCTTCCTGACTTACGACCCGCTCGGGATTCAGCTCCCGTCATCCCCTGACCTGGAGGCCTTTGACGGAGAATCCCGTATTACCCTGCCCCACGGCCGGAGTTTCGATGAATCCTACCAGTCGGAATTTCAGAACCGCCTCGAAACGCTGAAGAGCCAACTTGCTGGCCTCCGCATTCCAGTCATCCCCATCTGCACGCACGATCCGGTCCCTGATCAAGTCATCGCCGCTCTCGGCAATCACTGATGAATTCCGCCCCCACCAGCCTCGAGAATCTTCGCGACATCGTCGTTCCTCCGGCGGTGTCCTGGTGGCCGCTCGCGCCCGGCTGGTATGTGGTCATCTTCGCCGGACTCGCCGTCGCCACCTTCCTGGCGTGGCGCCAACTTCGGCAATGGAAACGCAACGCCTATCGCCGGGAAGCACTCGACGCCCTCAGGCAAGCAGGCTCCACTTCCGAAATCGCGAGCCTGCTGAAACGGACAGCTCTCTCCGCCTTCCCCCGATCCGAAGTCGCCGGCCTCACCGGAGAAGCCTGGTGCGACTGGCTCGAAGCGACCGGCCCGTCGCCAATGCCCTCGGGGATCCGATCTTCTCTCAGCCGGGGAACCTACGATTCCGACTCTGGCAGCACCTCCGAACTGCGGTCCTTCGCCATGTCGTGGATGAAATTTCATCGGAACGAAGACTCGACCCAAAGGAAGGAGGCTGACGAACCATGCTGACCTTCGCACATCCCTGGCTGGCCCTACTCTTGCCGCTGCCTTTGCTCGTCAGGTGGTTGGCCCCGCCGGTACGCCGCAGTCTTCCGGCGTTGCGCGTTCCTTTCCTCGACCGCGTTCGAAGCACCGGAAAGAGCGGCTCCCGCCGGAAAGCCTCATCGCTGATTCCCACGGTTCTCAAAGTTGCCGTCTGGGTTCTGCTCATTGGAGCCTTGATGCGCCCGCAGTGGCTCGAAGAGCCCGTCGAACGCGAACTTCCCGCACGGGACCTTCTGTTGCTTGTCGACCTCTCCGGCTCCATGCAGGCAGAGGATTTCACCAATGCCGCCGGAGATAAAGTGGACCGCCTCACCGCGGTAAAAGAAGTCGTCGGCGAATTCCTCGAAGAACGGGAAGGCGACCGGGTCGCTCTTGCCGTTTTCGGCAACGCCCCTTTTCTCCAGGTTCCTTTCACCACCGACCTCGGACTCTGCCGGCAACTCCTCGACGAAACGGCCATTGGCATGGCCGGGCCCAAGACCGCTCTTGGCGATGCCATCGGCCTCGGCATCAATCTCTTTGATGAAAGCACCACACCTGACAAAACCATCATCGCTCTGACCGACGGCAACGACACCAGCAGTGCTGTCCCACCCATTGAAGCCTCCCGAATCGCCTCGGATCGCGACATCAAGATCTACACCATCGCGATCGGGGATCCCGAAACGGTCGGGGAGGAAAAGCTCGATGAAGCCACACTCAAGGAAGTCTCCGAAAACACCGGCGGCTCCTATTTCCTCGCCCTCAACCGGGAGGAGCTCGTCGACGTCTACGCTCAGCTCGATCAACTCGAGACGACCAAGGTCAATACCGTCAGCCACCGCCCCAAGCGCGACCTCTACTTCTGGCCACTCGCTGCTGCGCTTGTTCTTTCGCTGCTGAACCGAGCCACCGGCCTGCTTCGTTCCGGAGCGGCAAGTCGGCGCCGGGACACGCCTCGCGTCCGGGTGAATTCACGAACCTTTGAACTGGAGGTCGAGTCGCCATGAACCTCGCCGACTTCCATTTCATTCGTCCCTGGTGGTTGCTCGCCATTCCGGTCGTTTTCGGACTGTGGTGGTTGCTTCGACGCAATTCCGACCCACTGAAAGGCTGGCGAAAGGCGGTCAGCCCGGCTCTGCTTGATGCCCTCACCGTCGGGCGAGACACCCGCGAGAAGTGGCGCTCCACCTCCCTGCTTGCCGCCTGGTTACTGGCGGCCATCGCTGTCGCTGGGCCCACCTGGAAACCCGAGCCATCCCCTTTCGCCGACGATCCTGTACCGGTGATGCTCGTTCTCAAGGCCGGCGAAACCATGTCCCAAACCGATCTGACCCCAAGCCGGATGGAGCGCGCCTCGCTCAAGATCGCTGACTTTGCCGAAGCAAGAAAAGGTCAACCCCTCGGACTCCTCGCCTACGCCGGAAGCGCGCATCTCGTTCTCCCGCCCACTCGCGACACCGCCGTCGTCGCTTCCATGGCCGGGAGCATTTCGCCTGACATCATGCCCAAAGAAGGCGACGACCTCGCCGCCGCCGTGATGCGGGCCCAGGAAGTTATTGCCGAACAGGGAGGCTCCATCGTCGTCGTGGCCGACACTTTCAATCCGGCAGGACTCTCCGGGCTCGAAGCCGCACGCCCCGAACTCAAGCTGCCCACCTTCCTACTCGCCATCGCTCGCGAAAACACCCCCGAGTATGAGGACGCAAACAATGCCGCCTCGGCACTCGGTGCCACCTTCGTCCCCATGACCGCAGACTCTGCCGACATTGACCGACTCGTCAGCCGGACCGCCCGCGCCCCGGTTTCCGTCGCCGACGCCGGGGAAGGCACTCGCTGGTCGGAAGCCGGCTGGTGGTTGATTCCCCTGCTTACCCTCTTGATGCTGCTCTCTTTCAGAAAAGAGGAATTCACCACGGGAGAGGAGGCCGCCGCATGAACAAACTTGTGCTTCTCCCCCTGCTCGCCTCGGCGTCCTGGGCAGGTCTCTGGTTCACTCCCGACCAGCAGGGTCAGCGCCTCATGAATCGTGATCGGCCAGGCGAGGCGGCCGAAGCGTTTCGTGATCCCATGCAACAGGGCACCGCGTGGTATCGGGCCGGGGAATTCAAAAAAGCGGAACAGTCCTTCGCCCGGGTCGGTTCGGCCGATGCGGAATTCAACCGGGGCAATTGCCTCATTTTTCTCGGCCAATACGAAGCTGCGGTGGAACGCTTCGATCGCGCCCTCGAGCTTCGACCCGAATGGGACGACGCCACCAACAACCGTGCCATTGCCATCGCCCGCGCCGAAGCCACTAAGCGCGAAGGGGGCGACATGGGAGATCAAAAGATCGGTGCCGACGAAATCCGCTTCGACAACGAAAAGAAACCGGGCGGACAGGATACCGAGATCAACCAGGAGCAGGCCGCTTCGGATCAGAATGTCCAGGACCTGTGGCTGCGACGCATGCAGTCCAACCCCGCCGATTTTCTTCGCGCCAAGTTTTCCTATCAACTCGCCACCGGTGACGAACCCACGGAGGAAGCCCCATGAGACACGGGTTATCCATCCTCCTCGCTGCCCTCGTCGCCTCCGGCCTGATCGCCCAGGAGCCGGCGAAGGAGGCACCCGTCGTCACCACTGAACTTCCCAACCAGGAAGTGTGGGTCGGTCAGGGTTCGGACTTTATCATTAAGCTCTGGGCACCCGGACCGTTCAGCGGCACCGCCAACTTCAACATCCCCCGCATTGAAGGAACCACCCTCGTGCGCCAGGGCAATCCTACGGTGAGTTCCGAAACCGTCGACGGAACCGAGTATTTCACCCAGCGTCACCGCTTTGTGATCTACACCCAGAAGGCGGGCAGCGTCACCATTCCGGCCTTCACCGTTCAGTTCGAAGCCAAGAGGTCATTCACCGGCGATCCGGAACCGTTCGAGGGCACGACCGATCTTCTCACCTTCGAAGCCAAGCGCCCTCCCGGCACGGAAGAACTCGAGCACGTTGTCAGCGCCAGGACGATGAGCGTAAAACAATCCTGGTCCCCCGATCCTGAAGAACACACCTTCAGCGCCGGCGACATTCTCACCCGCACGATTGAGCGCAGCGCGACCGGCACGTCCGCCATGATGCTGTCCCCTTTTCCCAATGAACCCATCAAGGGAATTCGAATCTACCAGGGGCAACCCGTCGTCGAGGACAAAACCGATCGGGGCACCTCCAGTGCCCGGCGCGTTGATGTCATCAAGTATCAGTTCGAGCGCGGCGGATCGTTCAAGATCCCGAGCCTGACCTTTTCCTGGTGGCATCCTGAATCCAGTTCGGTCAAAACCGAATCCTTCGCCGGCAATGAGTTGAAAGTGGAAGGTCCGCGCATCGTCGTCAGCCCGAAACAAAAGCGCCAACTGCAGTGGGCCGTGCCGATCTCCATCCTTACCCTGATCGTTGTGACCTGGCTCGCGTGGAAACCGGTCACCCGAAGACTTCAGCAACGACGCGAATGGCGAAATCGTCCCGAAGCACTCAACCGCAAAGCATTCCTTAATGCCTGTCGCAACAACAACGCCCGGGCAGCCCAGGCCGCCTATCTCAACTGGAAAGCCTCCACCCTGTCCGACCCGCTTCACGGCCGGGCCTATCAGCGTTGGCTCTCGGAACCGGGCAATGCCTCCGGGCTTAAGAAAGCCACCAACCAACTCGCCGAGCATCTCTACGCCGCCAGCTCACCCGCCGAGAGTTGGAACGGCGATGCGCTTCGTATCACATTCCTGGGACAACGCAAAAGGTGGCTGAAAGAGCGTGCGGAGAAGGCGCCGGATTCTTCGCTGGCCCGATTGAACCCTGTCTAACGCAGAAGTCGCCGAAGCATGCTTCCGGGCACAGTGAGCGGCCGCTTTCACAAGGCTCATTCACAGCTGCAATGACCTGCCGGGTATCGCCGACGCGGAGAGGGTTCGTTCGCTATTGGATTGGATTATGAGTCCAACGGGCACTAGCCCAGTACAGGCCGGAATCGAACCGGCTACCGCCCCCACGCGGTCGTGGCTGCTCTAACCAGATGAGCTACTGTTGTTCTGCCGATAGGCGGGACCTCTCCGGGGAACCCTTCGAGGCCGCGCGACAGGAAATGGGTTAAGATGCTTCCCGTCTTCGTAGCATAAGACGTGACCGTCGCAGACAGCAGAGCGCGAAGCGCTCAATCCGTGTAGATCCTTTAAATTCCATGTTTCATCCGTGCAGAAAACTCATTTGCATGGATTCGGACGGATTGAACATGGATTTCATGGATGCGGATAGGCTCCGCAACAGGCACGAAAATCTTTCGCTACCTAATTCACCAGGAACGGATCCCAGTCCGGGATGCCGTGGGTGTTCCGCAGGAACATCGTCACCGGCAGTTCGGCCGGAGCTTTGGGTTCCTGCAGCAGTCGCATGCCGGCTTCTTCCGGCGTGCGGTCCGCTTTGCGGGAGTTCACATCGCGAGCAGCGAGCACGCAGTTTTCCCACGTGGTTTCACCACCGCGTGAACGCGGCATAATGTGATCGATGTTGCCTTCCCCGGGAGCCAGATTGCGTCCCGTGTACTGGCAACGACCACCGTCGCGTTCCCACAGCGTCCGTGAGTTAAATTTCGGGCGTTTCTTCGGCACCTGGCTGAAGTTCGCCACCACAATGACCGTTGGAACACGGATGCGTCCGCGGGCCGTTCCAATGCTGGCGTCACATTCACGGATCGGCAGTTGCTGCCAGTCTTCCCAGCTCGTGGGAACCATCCAGTCGTTTCCGTGGATGTCGAGTGCTGTCGCGGCGTCGGTTGCCATCTGGCAAAAAGCTTCCGCGGGAGTCCGCGTGTTGATCGCCTGCCAGTTGCGGTTAAGAACCAGTACCGTCTTGAGATCAAGGATCGAAGCGCTCATTGGTTAAGGAATCTAAAGTATTTTAATTGAGGATCACAGCCTCAATCGTTGTTTTTTTGTCACACGGAAAATGTCGTTTCCAACGACTCTGACGCAGCAGTTGTCCGGCTCAAAACTTCGACCAAATCCAGTCATGTCTAAGAACGGTTTCTATCCCCAAATCTTCTGCTCACGAAGCTGCTTCTCAGCAGCCTCCGCCCATCCCCGGTTCGCAGCCGGACTGGCCGGGCTGGGATGAAGCACTTTGCCTATGACAGGCTCCATTCCAATCGAGCCGGCCACCCGCTTGAGACAATTTTCTGCAAATGCCCCGACGCCAATCGCGAACTCCGGCTGCATCAACTCGAGGTGTTTGGCCACGTAAACGTCGCAAGCTTCTGAAACCGGATTCATCTCTCCGGCTGGCAATTTGTCAGGTGTGCGGTTACGACCCGACTCCTCCATCCAAACCAACGGGCAATAATTCACCACATAGTGTTCTGCAAAAAAATCGCCGGCATCAGGATACTTCTCGGCAAACAGTCCCCACAGGCGCCGTCCACTGACCTCGGATTTCTCGCAGTCAAACCCGACGATGGGGCGCTTCGGATGCTCGGGCTCCGGTTTGCCAACTTCAGCGGATATTCCCATCCAGTCGCGCACCGCAGGAATCTCCCCAAACGGAACCCCGGTCTGAGCCATTCCCCAGGGCCCCGGATTCATGCCCATCATGAGGACACGCTTGGTAGAATCCCCAAAGCGCTCCACATACTGCTCATGTGATGCCCGCGCATATTCCAGCGGGTTATAAACATGACTGACAGGGTCGCCAAATGACAGACCGCTCAGACGCGACACCAGCTCATCGGTCGCGGAGAGAATTTCAGATGCGATAGACATGCCCTCACTCTTGGGGCACTCAGCGATTCGTCAAGAAGCACCATTGCTTCTCCTGTCCGGAAATCGTATCACCAACGTTATGGGAGACATCAACAGCATTGCCATCGTGGGCTCAGGATCCGTGGGCGGTTACTATGGCGCCAAGCTGGCTCTGAAGGGAAATGTTTCCTTCCTCATGCGCCGGGATCTCAAAGCCGTGGAGGAAACCGGCCTCACCGTGGAGAGCCCGGATGGTGACTTTCACCTGGATAAGGTGCGGGCTTTCGGGACTACGGAAGAGATCGGGCCGGTCGATCTGGTTATCATTGCGCTCAAGACGACCTCCAACGAGGTCATCCCGTCCATCATCCCTCCCCTACTCAAACCCGGCACCCGCCTGCTGACCTTGCAGAACGGTCTCGGCAACGAACCGTTCCTCCATCAACATTTCCCGGATCATCCTGTCCTCGGCGGAATGTGCTTCGTCTGCATCAACCGCGGCGATCCCGGAGTCATTCGTCACATCGCCCACGGGAGAGTGGAGATGGGAGAATTCACCGAAACAGGCGAGCTGCCTGCGATTGCCGCGATGTTTCGCAACGCCGGCATCGATTGCCGAGAACTGCCCGATCTCAACCTGGCACGCTGGAGAAAGCTGGTCTGGAACGTTCCTTTCAACGGCCTTTCCATTGCAGCGGGGAACCTCGATACCTCTCAGATTCTCGAAAAACCCGTGCTGGTTGACCGCGTTCGCAGCCTCATGCATGAGGTCATCGACATTGCCGGAGTAATGGGACATGTCATCGATCCGGAGTTCGCCGAAGGCAATATTGAGGGAACCCGCGGGATGGGCCCTTATGAACCTTCGAGCCTGGTCGATTTTAAAGCCGGCAATCCGGTCGAGGTCGAGGCTATCTGGGGGAAACCGCTGAGAGAAGCCAAGCGACTTGGCGTTGCGGCGCCCGAGATCGAAAAGCTTCACTTCGAGATTTGCGAGGCCATTGAAAACCGGTAATCCTGTTTCATGTCCGCCACTGAGTTTCAACTTCCCGCCATCGCGACGTCCGCCTCTCCGCAAGTGGGTCTGATTCTCGGTTCAGGCCTCGGTGGATTTGTCGACGCCCTCGATGACACCGTCTCAATTGACTACGAAGGAATCGAAGGGCTTCCCGCCAGCAAGGTTCCAGGGCACGAAGGCAAACTGCACCTTGGATCGCTGGGTGGAGTCGAGATCGCCGTCGCCCAGGGGCGACTCCATTGTTACGAGGGCCACACGGCGGCGGCCGCTGCCGCGCCGGTTCGCCTGCTCCATCAACTTGGCGTCTCAACGCTCATCCTCACCAATGCGGCCGGAATCGTGAACGCCAACTACAAGCCCGGCCGTTGGATGCTGCTTTCCGATCACCTCAACCTGGCCCGGCTTTCTCCACTGACCGGTTCCGCCAACTTCATCGATCAAACCGAGGCCTACTCCCGTGATTTGCGTGAACTGCTCAAAGCGATCGCCTCTGACTCTGAGGACACCAAGCTTTATGAAGGTGTCTACGCCTGGGTGAACGGACCGGAATACGAAACACCGGCAGAGATCAAGATGCTGCGCTCACTCGGCGCCGATGCGGTCGGCATGTCGACCGTTCCCGAGGCGATCCAGGCCCGCGCCCTCGGTTTGCGAACCATTGCCTTGTCCTGCCTGACCAACTTTGGTGCAGGTTTGTCAGGGCAACCCCTCAGCCACGAAGAAGTCATTGAAGTGGGTCAGCTGGCTGCCACTCAGCTTTTCAACCTTTTGGAAAGTGCCATCCCGGCGATGGTGGAAATCTGATCAGATACTCCAGGAGGAATCGCCCGGCTGGTCACCGCCATTCCCAACGAGAAAACGATGCATCAACTCGGATTGGGAATGAACATTAAACTGACGGTAGACCTCGGCAACATAGCCACCCACGGTGTTCATGGATAAACCGAGTTGCTCACCTATCTTGCGCCGGTCGTAGCCGTTAATCAGGCAATTCAGGATCTCCCGAAGTCGGGGTGATAATTCTGCGATCTCTCCCCACAAATCGGCTGCGCTGTTGTCCTCGTGCAGCGACGGGATTTCAGACAGGGTGATGTGAGCGATCCTAGATTCTCGTTCCGAAAAAGCATCACTCCCGTCAGCCCGATAGAATCCGGCCAGGCTCACCTGCCCTCCCTCACCGGGACAGGCGGAAAGGATGGCCGGCCCAACTCCCGCCTCCTTCCACATCTGATAAATGCTCGACGACTCCCAGACTTCCGCAGGAAACATCTGCTGCTGCAAACGTGTGGTGAGTCCTCCATTTTTGTACATCTCCTTGAAGAAACCCTCCATCAGCATGGCCGAATCGGGTTCCTTGGGCATCGACATCAAAGCCGTAAACTGCTCGTCGGTGAGGCCTCCACGCATGCAAAACGTGACCAGCAATTCACCATCCTTCTGCGTACTGGCGGTATTAAAAAGCAGCCAGTAATCAGCACCGACCATCTCGGCAAGGCCATCCATCAATGCCTTACGCCGGCCCTGTCGCGGCGCATCGCTCATCGCAACACCCCCGATCAACCGGACAATGGCCCGTGCTTCCGCTTCGTCAATTCGCACCTCTTGAGACATTCCAACTACACAATTATCCAAACTGCTGATTTTGCTCTCAGTATTTAAAGGAGAGCCAACAAATCCTGCGGAGCCTCGAGAATGGATTTCGCCCCGTGCTCGAGCAACTCCTCCACAGGCCGAAATCCCCATGAGACTCCAACCGCGAACATCCCTGCATTGACCGCAGTCATCATGTCGACATCCGAGTCTCCAATAAAGAAACAGTCAGAAGGCTCCACTCCAGAGGCAGCCGCCGCTTCCAGAGCTGCAGTCGGATCCGGCTTCTTCGGCACACCTTCACGAGCACCGAGAACGATATCCCACTCCCAGTCCGGCAGGAACGCCTCAACGCACTTCACCGTGAAATCGTGAGCTTTGTTGGACATCACCCCGATTGGAATTCCCCGCCCCTTCAGCTCATCGAGCAAGTCAGCAATTCCCGGGAAGGGCTTCGTCGTATTCTGCCAGTTGCGCCCGTAGGCCTCACGATACTCGGCAAGAATCGCCTCCGTTTCATCTCCTTCGGCAGGACGATGTCCCTCCGGAAAGATATCGCGCACCAGGTTGATCATCCCGTTGCCGATGAACGTCCGATAAGCATCCACCGGGTGAGGATCAAAACCACGCGCCTGCAGCACTGCGTTTCCTGAGTCAGCCAAGTCCCTGAGCGTGTCCAGCAGCGTCCCGTCCAGGTCAAAGATCACTGCCTTCTTTTCGTTACTCATGCTTCCGAATCACGAAGCAGGTTCCATGCACAGATGAGCGCTTTCAGACCTGCCATCTCGATCGAAGGATCAATACCACAACCCCAGAGCAGGGTTCCGTTCCCGGCATGCTTCACCTGAACATAAGCCGCCGAGTCTGCATCCGAACCGCCCCGCAGTGCCTGGCTGCGATAGTCAGTCACGGCAAAATCCTTGCGCCCGGCCTCTTCGAGAAAATGAACGAAGGCATTGATGGGGCCATTGCCCTTGCCGATGCCCTTCACTTCTTCGCCCCCGATTTTCACCGTGGCATGACAAAGGACTTCACCAACGCCGCCGGCGGTGTGATCGAGCTCGAACTGTTCCAGGCTCAAGGGGGATTCAATGTTCACGAACTTTTCAAAGAAGAGCTCTCCGATTTCCTCATTGCTCAGCTCTCGGCCGGCAGCGTCCGCCTTGTCGTAGACGAACTTGCCGACCTGCGGGTGCATCGACTTGGGCAAATCAAAGCCGTGCTCACGGTCGAGCACGTAGGCGACTCCACCTTTACCGCTCTGGCTATTAATCCGAATGATCGCTTCGTAGCTGCGCCCGATGTCCTTGGGGTCAATCGTCAGATACGGCACGCCCCAGGCGACTTCTTCACTCGATTCGGCCACCTCACTGGTCCGGCGGTCGAACCCTTTCTTAATCGCATCCTGGTGGCTGCCGGAGAAAGCGGTAAAGACCAGTTCACCGGCGTATGGCTGACGCTCCGGAACTTCCATGCGGGTCGTCTCTTCGTAGACCTGGCGAATGGACGACAGGTCGGAAAAATCGAGGCCGGTTTCGATACCGTGGCTGTTCATGTTCAAGGCCACGATGACGATGTCGAGATTACCGGTCCGCTCCCCGTTTCCGAAAAGCGTTCCTTCGACACGATCAGCACCGGCCATCAAGCCCAGCTCAGTTGCCGCGACTCCGGTGCCACGGTCATTGTGCGTGTGCAGGCTGATGATGGAGTTTTCCCGGTTATCGACATTGCGGCAAAACCACTCGATCTGGTCGGCATGCACGTTCGGCGTCGACCACTCCACCGTGGCGGGAAGATTCAGAATGATCTTCTTGTCAGGATTGGGTTCCCACACACCGGAAACTGCGTTGCAGACCTCCAGCGCATAATCCATCTCCGTATCGGAGAAGCTCTCCGGCGAATACTGCAACGTGATCTCGGTATCGGGAAGAGTCGGGACCAACTCCTTGATAAGCTTTGCCCCGTCCACGGCAATCTCCTTGATGCTTTCCTTGGAGGCATCACCAAAGGTGACCCGGCGCTGCAACGGAGACGTCGAGTTGTAGAGGTGAACGATCGCTTTCTTCACCCCCTCGAGACTTTCGAAGGTGCGGCGGATCAAGTGCTCACGCGCCTGCACGAGGACCTGCACCGTGACATCATCGGGAATCCGATTTTGCTCCACGAGCGCGCGAAGGAAATTGAACTCCGTATCGGCCGCTGAAGGGAACCCCACCTCAATCTGTTTGAAACCGATGCGGACCAACTCGTCAAAGAGACGAAGTTTCTCATCCACGCTCATCGGAATCGGTAGCGCCTGGTTTCCGTCGCGAAGGTCCACGCTGCACCAGATGGGAGCGCTCGTAATCGTCCGGTCCGGCCATTGGCGGTCCGGCAAGTCGACTGCAGGAAACGGCCGGTACTTCTGGATGGAATCAGGATTCATGGGTTCTCAGGTATTATCTAAAAGGAAAAACGGCGGGACGCAATTCACCCGCATCGTCGGGTATCAAAAAGTTGGGAGAAAAGACAAATACAGGGCAGATCAGCCCAGTAGCACCAGCTCAAGAGCGAGCGGGAGAGCGAGTAGTTCGGTGCTGTTTGTCGTGTTGTTCATCCGTTGAGCGTCAACGTACGTCGAATGCGGCCTGTGTCCAGCGGCAATCTCCCACCCCCGGACCCGCTACCAGCGTCGCTGCACCAGCGCTTTAAAGGCCTCGCCGGCCCCGGCACCAGCCATGGCGTCACTGCCTTCACCATGCCTCGCAAGAAATTCGCCCTGGGTCTCGTAGGAGACTTTCTCAAGCTCCAGTTCCTCACCCCAGTTCATCAAATCAGTGAAGTTCACATCCACAGTCAGGTCCTGCTTCCCGATACGCTGATAGATTTCTCCGCCCTCAAGACGCTGCTGCTTGAAGTAGGCCCTCGCCGTTCCGGCCGGTCGGCGTTGATAAATCTCCGCCGCCTCTCCCCCGTAGTCGATCGTCAGCATCGAGCCCTGCTCCCAGTGCTGCACCGCGTGCGCCAGCCAGAGTTGAAAAAGAGGCTGAATCTCGACCCGCTGCCCCTGCGGTCGCTCCGAGAGGTTCAACGCCGAATAGACATCTTTGGGGAATCCCCTCGGTAGCGGGCGAAAGACTTCGCTGAGTCCTTTCTTCCGGTCGAACGTCACGAACACTTCATGCCAGTTGCCTTCGATTTCGCTCCAGATCATCCACTTCGCCGGAAACGCATCAACCAGTTCATTGGAGAAAATCAGCGCCTTGCCGCCAGCCGCTTCCAGTGCGTCTTCCATCTTGGCATGCCAGCTCACCTTGAGCCCCTTCAGTGCCGCCTGCTGCTTCTCGCGCAATGGGGCTGAGACATCGACGATATGATAATGCACGTGTCGTCGCTTCCACCAACCGAAGGATTTCAGCACCTCGCGGGCGAGCGCTCCGTTACCGGCACCGACTTCAATCACGTGAAAAGCCCCTTCCCACTCGTGGTATTCCCGCTCCTCCTGGATCCACTTCGCGATCGCCCGTCCCAGGGCCGATGACAAGGTCGCCGAGGTCGCAAAGTCACCACGCGACCCTCCCACATCGTCGATTTCCGTCGTATAGTATCCGAAACGGGGGTCATAAAGCGCCATCGCCATGAAATTCTCGAAAGGAATTTCGCCGCCCGATTTCTCAAAAGTCTGATGGAGAAAAGCGCGTATATCCGGCATGGTCCCGAAAAACAAACAGGGTTAGGTCCCGCATTCAACAGGGTTTAGGCAGTTGCCGGAACCAAAAATCGACGAAATCTTTCCTCCATGCCTCGAGCTCACGCCATTTTCCTGCTGCTCTTCACCGGACTTTTTCTCGCGTCCTGCGGTTCTGAGAATGAGAAGCCCCCTGCAGAGGCGGAAACGAAAGCCACGGCTCACCAACCGTATCACGATATTCCCAACGCAGAATTCGTCGGTGTCGAGAGCTGCAAGACCTGTCACGAACCTGAATTCCAGGACTGGCTCAAGAGCGACCACCACCTCGCGATGAATCCGGCAACGGAGGAGTTTGTCCTCGGCGATTTCAACGACAGCGAGTTCGAGCACTTTGGATCCAAGTTTCGTTTCTTCCGCAAAGGCGACGAATACTGGATCAACGCCCAGGATGAAAACGGGGAATACCGGGACATGAAGGTCGACTACACCTTCGGTCATTACCCGCTCCAGCAATACCTCATTCCCTTCGATGGTGGCAAATACCAGGCCCTCCAGGTCTGCTGGGATTCCCGACCGGAAGAAGAGGGCGGCCAGCGCTGGTATCACCTCTACCCGGACGAAGCCATTCCCTCCGACGACCTCCTTCACTGGACGCGGCGCCACTTCAACTGGAACTACATGTGCGCCGATTGCCACTCAACCAATCTGGACAAGAACTTCGACTCCGAGTCCCTGACCTACGACACGACCTGGTCGGAAATGAACGTGAGCTGCGAAGCCTGTCACGGTCCCGGTTCCGCTCACGTGGCCTGGGCGGAGGCTAAAGCCAAAGTCGACGACGGGGCATCGGAATCTGACTTTTCAGAACTCAAAGACTACGTCGCCTCGAAGGGCCTCGTCGTCACGCTCAAGGAACCTGAAGAAGGTGCCTGGGAAATTGATCCCGAAACCGGCCAGCCTCGCCGAACCAAGGAACTCGCCTCCAACGTCCAGGTCGAAACCTGTGCCCGCTGTCACTCGCACCGCCAGCTTATGGAGCCTGTCTTTGCCTCCGGCGAGAGTTTCTACGATTCGCACAGCCCGTCCATCATCAACGAGCGCCTCTATCACCATGATGGCCAGGTCAAGGAAGAGGTCTACGTCTACGGCTCCTACGTTCAGAGCAAAATGTACCACGCCGGAGTTCGTTGCAGTGACTGCCACAACCCGCACTCCATGAAACTGAAGCTGCCTGGCAATGCCCTTTGCCTGCAGTGTCACTCCGGCGAACTCAATACACCTGCCCACCACTTTCACCCCATGGACAGCACGGGCGCCAGCTGCGTGGAGTGTCACATGCCGGAAACCACTTACATGGTGGTCGATCCGCGCCGCGATCACAGCATTCGCATCCCGCGTCCCGACCTCGCCAAGAAGCTCGGCACACCTGATGCCTGCACCCAGTGCCACACCGACCAGACCCAGGACTGGGCCGCCGAGCATTTTAAGAACTGGTGGGGCGCCGGTCCGCGCAATGCTCACTACGGGGAGATTCTCGCCAGTGCCCGACGCGGCGAGCCCGGTTCTCTCGACCGGCTCATCGCTCTCGCCAACGACATGGAACGCCCCGGCAGCGCGCGTGCCGCCGCAATCGAAACGGCCGGTTTCAATCTCAACTCTCCGGGTGCATTGCAAGCCGTCGAACGCGGATTGCAGGACCCCTCACCTTCAGTTCGCCTCGAATCTCTCCGCGCCCTGCTTTTTGTTCCCGCAGACCGACGACTCGGCCCGGTCGCCCCTCTGCTCAACGATGAAATGCGCTCGGTTCGCATCGCTGCGGCCCGCGCTCTCGCCGCCGTCCGCAATCGCCTGACTGAAGAACAGAAAGTCGCCTTCGATCAAGCGGCCGAAGAATACATCAACAAGCAAAACGCGATTGCTGATCGCGCCGCCGGCCACATGGATCTGGCCCTCTTCTACACGGACCTGGGCGATCTACCCAAGGCAGAGGCCGCCTATCGCAAAGCCACCGAAGTCGAGCCCGAGTTCATTCCTGCTCACATCAACTATGCCGAAATGCTCTACGGCCAGAACCGGAGGAAGGAATCCGAAGACCAGTTCCGCGCCGCTATCGACCTGGCCATGATGCCGGAAAACGAAGGCACAGCCCGCGATGCACTGGCCCGCTTCCTGATTCGCCTGCAACGCTACGACGAGGGTATCGAAGAACTTCGCAAAGCGACCGAGCTCATTCCCAACCACGCTCAGACCCAGTATTTCTACGGCGTCGCCCTGAACTCAACCGGCCGTTTCGAAGACGCACTGCCTTACCTGCAGAAGGCTCATGAGCTCGATCCCTTCAACGTCGAGTATCTCATTGGTCTTGCCACGATCTGCCGCGATGGAGGCAAGCTAGACCTCGCGCTGCAATACGCGAAAGCCGCCCTGGCAACTAACCCGGCCGACCCGCAACTGCAGCAGCTCGTCCGCAGCCTCGGCGGTGGTTAACCCTTTTGGGCGCAGTAGCGACGAAGCTCAAAATCATCGTCGCGATGGAGTATCTCCGCCATCTCAAACCCGTCTTCAAATTCAGGCAGGAAGGTGTCGCCCTCGTAGGGGTGGAACACATAACTGAGCAAGACCTCGTCGCACTGAGGAATCATCTCGCCGTAGATCTGGGCACCACCGATGATGAAAACGACTTCTTCATCTTTGAGCAGTTCAATCGCCTCCTCACAGGATCCCACCATTTCGAAGCCCTCGGCCGCTTTGGCTCCACTTCTTGAAATTACCACATTGCGCCGCTTTGGAAGCGGGCCGTTGGGCAGCGAATCCATCGTCTTACGACCCATTACGATCGGATGACCCAGGGTCAGTTTCTTGAACCACTTCAAGTCCTCTGGCAACCGCCAGGCGAGATCACCGTCTTTCCCGATGACCCGGTTCGATGCCATTCCAACAATGGCTTTTAACACCGGCTTCCCCATAAACCTCTTTTTCCTTTTCCTAATCTTTTTCTTTATCTGAAAAAGCAGAGCCCCAGCCCCTACACCGCAATAGGAGCCTTGATCGTTGGATGCGGATCGTAGCCAACCAGCTCGAAGTCCTCGTAGCAGAAACCATCGATCTCCTTCACATCCGGATTGATCTTCATTTGAGGCAGGGCGCGTGGCTCGCGACTGAGCTGCTCCCTGGCCTGGTCGAGGTGATTCTGATAGAGGTGCAGGTCACCGAAGGTGTGCACAAAGTCGCCCGGTTTGAGATCGCACACCTGGGCCATCATCATGGTGAGCAAGGCATACGAAGCAATGTTGAACGGCACACCGAGAAACAGATCCGCACTGCGCTGATACAGCTGGCAGCTTAACTCACCCGCCGTTGTATCCACGTAAAACTGAAACATGGTGTGGCAGGGAGGCAAGGCCATGTCCTCGACATCCGCCGGGTTCCACGCGCTGACAATATGGCGACGACTCGTGGGGTTGTTCTTGATGGAATCCACCACGCGAGCCAGCTGATCGATGGTTTCCCCGCTGTCGCCCACGGCCCAGGAACGCCATTGCTTGCCGTAAACCGGCCCGAGGTTGCCGTCTTCATCGGCCCACTCATCCCAGATCGTGACGCCGTTGTCGTTGAGATACTTGATGTTGGTATCGCCGTTCAGGAACCAAAGCAGCTCGTGAATGATCGAGCGCAAATGCAGCTTCTTGGTCGTGAGACACGGAAAAGATTCACGAAGGTCGAAACGAGCCTGGGCACCGAATACGCCGATGGTCCCGGTGCCGGTGCGATCGTCGCGGGCTTTACCGTTTTCGAGAACGAGGTTGAGGAGGTCGAGGTAGGCTTTCATGCGGAGAGTGTCTTAATCTCGATACAGAGAAGATGGCCCTTCATTGGCCGCGACGGCAAGCTTTTCCAGAAGATCCGGGAGGTTATCTGAATGAATCAGGTTGGCGGCATCTTCCGCCGAAATAAAGCCGGCTTCCACCTGCGTTTTGCAGCAGAAGGAGATCAATTCGTCATAGAAGCCTTCCACGTTCAGGAGACCACTTGGCTTCTCGTGTTCCTGGAGTCGCGACCAGGTCAGCATTTCAAAAAGTTCATCGAGCGTCCCGATCCCCCCGGGGAGAGAAACAAAGGCATCACTTAGCTCAGCCATGCGCGTTTTTCGTTCGAGCATGGTTTCGACGACATCCATGCGGGTCGCCTTGGGGTGAGCCAGTTCGCGTTTCTCCAGGTAGGTCGTGATCACCCCGACCATCTCGCCACCGGCATCAAGGCAGCCGTCCGCGACCGCGCCCATGAGGCCAAAACTTCCGCCGCCGGTGACCAGCCGAATCCCGTTCTCGGCGAAGTATTTCCCAACGGCCCGCGCGGCCTCCTCAAAGGCCGGATTGGTCCCGCTGTGGGCACCGCAGAAGACGCAGATCGATCGCAGTTGGGAGGACATGGAAACTTCATTTTCGACGTCACTGCGCCCTCTGCAAGGGAATCCTTCTGCTCCAGGAAGAATTCCTCCATCGTCTTCCGAAAAATGGTGGTGACCCCCTCGCAGTTTTGCCTAAAGTGTCAGGATGACAGCACGTCAGTATCTTTTCGCGGGCCGGGTCCAGGGGGTCGGGTTCCGCTATTCCACCAAGAACCTCGCCAAGGGCTTCGATGTCCTCGGCTGGGTCAAAAACCTTCCCGACGGACGCGTCGAGCTGCAGATCCAGGGCGACGACGAAGAACTCGACGAGTTCATCCAGGAGCTCCACGACAGCCCGCTCGGTCATCACATCCAGGAGCAGGAAGAACGCACCGTCCCCTTACTCGACGACGTGCAGGGATTCTCCATTCAGCATTGATTCAGTCTTGATGAGCGACCCCGCTGTAGAAGTCAAAAACATGACGAAGGTCTTCAGCAAAGGGCTGAAGAAAAGCGACTATGTGGTCGCAGTCGACAACCTGTCTTTCGATATCAAGCCGGGAGAAGTCTATGGACTGATCGGCCCGAACGGTTCCGGAAAATCGACCACGATGAAAGTCGTCCTCGGGCTCATGTCACCGACCAAGGGTGACGTCAAAGTCTTCGGCTACGACAGCGGCGATATCCGCGCTCGCAACGAGATTGGTTTCCTTCCGGAGAATCCCTATTTCTACAAGCACCTTACCGGAAAGGAGACCTTGAAGTTCTACGGCAAGCTTTGCGGATTCCGCGGGCGCGAACTGAAAGACCGCATCGCCGAATTGCTCGAACTGGTTGACCTCGAGTCCGCCGCCAATCGCCGTCTCGGAGGCTACTCCAAGGGAATGCTCCAGCGCATCGGACTCGCCCAGGCACTGATCCAGCGACCACGCCTGGTTATCCTGGATGAGCCCACCGCCGGCGTTGACCCGCTCGGCTCGCGACAGATCCGCGACCTGATTCTCAAGCTCAAGGACGACGGCATCACTGTTTTCCTCTGTTCTCACCTGCTCGAGCAGGTCCAGGAAGTCTGCGACCAGGTCGGCATCATTTTTGAGGGCCGCATGCGTCGCGAAGGCCCACTCGAGGAACTGATCCAGATTGAGGAACAAACCGCCATGACCTTCTCGGGAGCCAAGCCGGAGCTGCTCGCCAAAGTGCGGGAACTGATCGAAGCGGAATCCGGCGCCACCATCGTCGAGGAAGGGCATCCCAAAACCACCCTGGAGCGACTCTTTGTCAGCCTGTCTCACGCCAACGACACAGAGGATAAGGAGGACGAGAAATGAGCCAGACACCTCCCTCTGTTTTCGAACCGGCCACAAAGACCGTCTCTCCCTTCTCGCTGAGACGCGTGATGGTTATTGCCTCCAGTTCGGTCACCCAACTGGTGCGCATGAAGACCTTCTACTTCCTGCTCGCCTTTGCCGCGATCATCGTCGTGCTGATGAGCCTGAACCCGCCCACCACTCCAGCCGGCGTGCTTTCAACGATCAAGCGGATTTCCTTCGGCACGATGGATGTGTTCGCCTGGCTCTTTGCCATCGTTTCGACGGCCCTGCTCATTCCCAAGGATATAGAGGATCGGACGCTTTACACCATTCTGTCGAAACCGGTTCGTCGCATCGAATACCTCATCGGGAAACTTCTGGGCGTGCTTTGGGTCATCGCGGTTTCCCTCCTCGTCATGTACGGCGTCTGCGCCCTGGCTCTCTGGTCGCGGGAAACTCTCTACATCGCGGAAGAGCTCGAAGCCATGAACGCCGACGCCCGCTACTCCGCGGAAAATGTCAGTGCACAGATCGCGCTCATTGAACAACAGGGTCTTCGACCGGAACTCGGCATTGCCGTTCTCGCCTCATTCCTCAAGGCCGCCGTGGTTGCTTCGGTCACGATCTTCCTGTCCACCTTTGCATCGAGTTCGTTGTTCTCCATCATCATCAGCGTGCTGGTCTTCATCATCGGTCACGCCCATACCATGGCGACGAGCTTCTGGCTCTATCAGACGGACAACAGTCTTTTCGTCCAGCTCCTCTTGAAGGTGGTCAAAATCTTTATACCGAACTTCCAACTTTATTCCTTCAGTCATGGAATTATCCAGGGTGAAGCTGTCGCCTACTCCCTTGTCTGGCAGATGACCGGATTGACCGGCGTCTATCTCGTGGTGTTCCTGTTTCTCTCGCTGCTCGTATTCATCGATAAGGAGTTTTGATTGTGTCGTTCTTTCGGAAAATCCCCCGAACCATTATCGTCCTCGTCGTTCTTGCGGCCTTTGGACTGGCGCGAACTCCATTTGAGAATCGACTGGGCGAGCAACTGATCGAAGCCAAGCTCGTCGTTCCCCCGCCGGGAATGACCGTGCTCGACCAGATGGGTCAGTCCGCCCTGATGGCCACACTCGGGGGATTACGACCACTCGTTGCCGGATTCCTCTCCCTGCGAGGCTACGAAAATTTCAGCGAGAAAAACTGGGACGAACTCCGCCAGACTTACCAGGTCATCACGGCGCTGGAGCCACTCGAAGAATCTCACTGGGTCAACGCGATCTGGCACCTCGGCATCAATGCCACCGCCAACATGGAGCTCGACACCAAACTGCCCGGCTTCGAACGCAAGCGCCGGTTCCACAACTACGCGCAGCAGGCCATCGAATTTGCCGAAAAAGGCCTCGAACAAATTCCCGATTCTGTCCCCATCCGCAAACAACTTGCCGAGGTCTACCGCGAGAAACTGAAGGACTGGGAAAACGCAGCCAGGGTCTACGGGGAAATGATGGAATTCGATGACGCCCCGCAGTATGCCGAACGATTTCACGGCTACTTTCTCGCCAAAGTTCCCGGCAAAGAGCAGGAGGCCTACAACTACCTCAAGGGCCTCTACGATGAGGGAGAACACCAGCATCTGCCGACCCTGATCTTTGAAATCCGGCGGCTTGAAGAGGAACTCAAGATCCCCTACCCCAGGCGCATCCCCGAGGCCGACCCTGACGCCAACCGCGCCCGCCCGCAGAAACCCAAACCCCAAGCGCTTCCGGGAGGCATTGTCATCCCCTGAATTCCCCCACTTTACGTGATGGAATTAGGTTCCCTCGCGTTGCGAATCCCTGTATTTGTGGTTAGTTCGGAGGTTCCCCCGTTCAACCGCCGCTGATTCGAGGGGTCCGACTGAGACTCAATGAAATACGCCATCTTCGGAGACATTCACGCCAACCTCGAGGCTTTCCAGGCCGTACTGGCCGATGCCGAACAACAAGGCTGCACTGATTACGTCTGCACCGGTGATATCGTTGGCTACGCGTCCGATCCAAATGAGTGTCTCCGAATCGTCCGCGATATGGATTGCCCTGTGGTGAAAGGCAACCACGACGAAGAAGCCATTCTCAACACCTCCCTCGACGGCCTCAATCCGCTCGCAAAACAGGCCATGGAGTGGACGCGCGCTCAGCTCAACGAAGACGAGCGTGACTTTCTCACCAACATGAAGCTCGTGCGCCAGGTCGCCGACTTCACCATCGTGCACGCCACGCTCGACACCCCCGGCAGCTGGACTTATGTGACCAACAAGTTCGATGCGATGGCGAGCTTCAGCTACCAGTTCACCCAGCTGTGCTTCTACGGCCACACCCACACGCCCCGAATTTACGTCAAGGGCGACAGCGTCGAGCCGCTTGAGGAAATGGAAGTGAACCTCGAGATGGGCCGCAAGTATTTCATCAATGTCGGCAGCACGGGACAACCCCGTGACGGAGACTGGCGAGCTTCCTACGCCGTCTACGACTCCGACAATCAGAAGGTGGAGGTTCGCCGTCTCGAGTACGACATCCAGAAGGCTCAGGACAAGATCATCGATGCCGGTCTTCCCGAGATGCTGGCGCATCGCCTTTCACTGGGCAAGTAGCGTGAAGCTCCCCGAATGTGAACGGATCCTGGTGGTGAAACCGAGCTCTCTCGGCGACATCATCCACACCCTTCCCGCGGTTGAAGCGATTCACCGGGCCGCACCCGACGCGAAAATCGACTGGCTCGTTAACACGGAGTGGTCACCGCTTCTCGAAGGCATCCCCTTCCTCGACCAGCTCATTTCTTTCCCCCGTCGCGACTTCCGCGGCATCTCCGGAGGATGGAAAGCCGGCAGCTGGGCCAAAGAGGCGCTTCAGAAAACGCACTACGATCTCACCCTCGATTTCCAGGGACTGTTTCGCAGTGGTTTCCTCGCGAAGCTTTCCCGGCCTGACTGGCTTATCGGATTTCAAAAAGCCCGCGAGGGCGCTTCCCTCTTCTACGACGAGAGAGTCATCATCAAGAACTGGTCGGCCTGCCACGCGGTCGATCGCAACCTCACCATGGCCATGGTGGCGGGAGCCGATATTTCTGAACCCGCATTTGTACTGCCCGAAGGGGAACCGATCGACGGGGTCGACTCCATTCCGGCAAACGCCATCCTGCTCCACCCTTTTTCCCGGGGCGAAGGCAAGTCCCTTTCCGCGACAGAGGTGACCGAACTTGCTGAACAGCTCTCACCCGCTCCCGTCGTTCTCGCGGGGATATTCGACGGAGAAACCCCTGACGTATGGCCGGGCAACGTGACCGACCTCCTCGGCAAGACCAGCCTGGCTCAGCTCATTCACCTGATCCGAAAATGCGCCTGGACCGTCAGCGTCGACAGTGGCCCCATGCACCTCGCCGCAGGCATTACTGACCGGGTACTGTCGCTCCACACCTGGTCAAACCCCGCCATGGTGGGCCCCTGGCCCAAAACTTCCTGGGTCTTCCGCGAAAGTGAACTCGTCCAGGTCGGCGATCTCACTCCGGACCGCTTTCCGGAACGTCGTGATCTCAAGAACACTTACGGGCAGCAGAAGCGGCTCTTTTCGCCCGAAGACATCGGGACCCTCTCCACCTTTCTCCAGGAGCAAATTGCCTCATGAAACACGTCCAGATTTACACTGACGGCTCCTCACGCGGAAACCCGGGGCCGGGCGGTTATGGCACCGTGATTCGTTACGGAGAACATTCCCGCGAGCTCGCCCAGGGATTCAAAGTAACCACCAACAACCGCATGGAAATCCTGGCCGCCATTGCCGGACTGGAGCTGCTGCGGGAACCCTGCCAGGTGACGGTCTACTCCGACTCCCGCTATCTTGTCGATGCCCAGACCAAGGGCTGGGTCGAAGGCTGGAAATCGCGGGGATGGAAAAAGAAAGACAAGTCCGGGGTGAAGAATGTCGACCTCTGGAAACGTCTCGAGACAGCTGCAGAGGGACACCAGATCAAATGGCAATGGGTCAAGGGTCACGATGGACACGAGATGAACGAACGTTGCGACACCCTCGCAACCGAAGCTGCAGACGGCGAATACGGCGCCCTCATCGACGACAGTGGCTTCGAAGGCTAAGTGCTAGGGCAACGCCTTGAGCGCCTCTGCCTTCCTGAACGTTTCGATCAACTGCTCCGCGATAGCATCGCTGTAGATCGGCATGCGACCCGACATGTAGGGTCGGGTTCGGTTCCCACCATCAACACCGAGCATGGCACGGCGCGTCAGCTTATGGGTCGACTCGCCGCCGACATGATCCAGCGCCGGAGGCAGATGCCCCTCTCTTCCCAGTCGTCTCGCGGATTCCTCTTCAAATCCGAAGTAGACTTCGCGCGCTGTCTCCACTCCGCCGACGCCATCGCGTTCGTGACAGCCATAGCAGTTCAGTTGCTTCATCCGCCAATCGATTTCCGGGGCACCTTCCGCTTCTGGCCGGGCGATAAACTCAAGCGCCAGACCGATGGCCCGTTTCTGCACCTCATCCAGACCGTAAAACGGCACCCCGCCACCCGAGGGCCGTTCAGACAGGCAGGCATTTCGAGAAGCCGGATCGAGTTGCAGCAGCGACTTGGAATGATTGCCTGCGGGCTCTAACTCATCCCCTGGAATGGAATGACAGGCGATGCAATTCTTGCGGGCAAACAATTCCCTCCCCTGAGCGATCAGATCATCACTCGCTTCAAAGTTGTCGTCTTCCTTTAGAGCTTCGGCGAGATTATCCGGAAGGACGAGATCGGGCCCTGCCTTCAAATAGGCTGCGATATCGGCGGCTTCTTTCTCACTCAGCTGAAAATCAGGCATCCGCCCCGACGGTCGATGCTCGTTCGGATTGAGAAGAAAATGGGTCAAGGCCTGAAGATCATAGAGGTCCGCCAGGTTCATCGGAGTACTCGGCAAACCGGCCAGTTCGATCTCGGCGTTCTCCGGAATTCCATCCGGACGGAAGCCCACTTCGGGAGCATGACAGGCCACGCAGCCGATGCGGTGATAGATCTGTCGACCCGCCTCAATATCGCCCTGTTCATACGACGGCACTTCATACTCAAGGCTCGCGAGGTAGTGCTTCAACGCCTCCACCTCTCTGAGATCCCGGTCAGGACCCGCAAAGAAACTCGGCATCGAGGTGTCTCTCTTCACGAACCGCGGATTACGGATCATGATCTCCAGATCCAGGGTGTCGAGCCGAGTTCCCACTCCCTCCAGGTTTGTCGCCTCGACGCCGGCAAGCTGATCGTGCCATCGCTCCGGGGGTGCGTGGCAAGCCACGCAGTTGAGTTCGTTCAAAAGAATCAAACCTCCCTGGGTCAGGTAGTCATCATCATCCAGGCTGCTGTAGAACCGCTCAAACCCGATCACGAAGGGATAGTTCACCGGCTTCGCATGAGCCGGATGCCCTTCCACTCTTCCGACTGTCCCCAGGCAGAACGCGAGCAGCAGACCTAACCCTGACAGGTGATAGCCCCAACCCTTTTGAGTGGGGCGCCCTGGCTTGCGATGCGTTCCGCCGATCGAAACACTATGCCACGATCCTGCCATCAACGAGCGTCACCATGCGCTCGCCCTGCTCGGCGAGCTGGTTGTCGTGCGTCACCACGAGCAGGGTTCGCTCCTTCTCGTCCGCCAATTCCATGAGAAGCTCCATCACCGCAACGCCGGTCTTGGAATCGAGGTTACCGGTTGGCTCGTCAGCAAAAATGATATCGGGCTCATTGATGAGTGAGCGGGCAATGGCGACACGCTGCTGTTCCCCTCCGGAAAGCTCATTCGGCAGGTGTCCGCTCCTCGCCCCGAGCCCCACCCGGTCGAGCAACTCCAGAGCTCGGTCTTTACCCTGCCGCCCGCGGATCAATGCGGGAACCATCACGTTCTCAAGTGCGGTCAGCTCCGGCATCAGAAAGAAACTCTGGAAGACGTAGCCCATGCGGGCATTGCGAACCTTGGCCTGCTCGCGACGCGGAAGCTTGTAGAGAGATTTCCCGTCGATGAAAACCTGCCCTTCATTCGGCTTCTCCAACCCGGCGAGCGTGTAGAGCAGCGAAGTCTTTCCGGCGCCCGAAGGCCCTACGAGAAACAGTTTCTCTCCATGCTGCACTTCGAGAGACACGCCTCGCAGTACTTCGATCTTGTTATCGCCGATTTCGAAAGTGCGAACGATATCGCGGGCTTCGACGGCCATTTCCATGGACACAGAACTGGAGCTAGTCATAGACACAAAAAAACATTCGCCCCGGAAAGCTCCGGGCACGAATGTTTTTTTCAATCAACAATCGCTGAGTGAATCAGCGCTTGCCCTTGAGCCCTTCGCGACGGGCTTTCTTGGCCATATTAAGCGCCTTGTCGTTGCCGTAACGGCTGATAGAGAACTTCGCAGTCTTGCGCTTGTTCTTACCGTCGACCCAGGCTGCCTGCCAGTATTCGTAGGTCTTACCCTTCGGAGATTTGGACACCACGTGGGTGACTCCGGTGACGCCTGACTGCTTGATGCGGCGCTTCTTCTTAGCGGCCGCCTCCTGCTTATATTTGGGCATCTTGGCGAGCAACTTGTCGCGATAATCCTTAGCCGCCTTCAACGCTTTGGTTTTTCCGCCAGAGGCTTTGTCAGGAAAATATTTCTGGTTACTTTTTCCGCGATGAGTGATGCGGACGTAGAAGCCGTGATTTTTCTTCTCCGGCTGGTCGATACGGGTAATGCCGTAATTTGGTCTTGGGGCGATCATAGGAGCACAAGGTTAGGGGTTAACAACCAACAATCTTAACTAACAACCCTGTCTATCCTTTTTTAAAAATCCTGACAAGGCAAAAGCAGATAATTTAATAATGTAGGTTACGTCCCCGAAGCCTGACGGATGCCCTCAAAAAGCACAATTCCTGTGGCCGTTGCCAGGTTTAAGCTACGCCCCCTCAACTGGGGTATAGTCAGGCACGTTTCGCCATTCTTCTCTAGAAGACTGTCAGGAAGTCCGCGCGTCTCCGGCCCAAAAACCAGGTAGTCACCTTTTTTAAAATTTACGTCCCAGTAGATCCGGTCGGTCTTGGTCGTCAGGTAATAGACGGCGCTTTCCTCAGGAACCGATTCAAGAAACGCTTCAAAAGTCGGCCAGAGAGTCGGAGACAATTCGCGCCAGTAGTCGAGCCCGGCCCGCCTCAAGGCCTTTTCATCGAGCGAAAATCCAAGCGGCTCGATGAGGTGAAGATCCGCTCCGGTCGCATGGCACAGGCGACCGATGTTTCCCGTGTTCGGCGGGATCTCCGGTTCGAAAAGCACGACGTTCAGCATGGAACGCGCTCCGGTCCGGTACAAGAAAAACGCCGCTGAAAAGCGGCGTTTTGAAACTTAGGCTTCGACGGGGTCAACGTTGACCCGGCGCCCGTTCTGGTCGAAGCGCACATTGCCTTCAACCAGGGAGTAAATCGTGTAGTCGCGACCGATGCCAACGTTCTTGCCGGGGTGCCACTTGGTGCCACACTGGCGGAGAATGATGTTACCGGGGATGACGTGCTCGCCACCGAACTTCTTCACGCCGCGACGCTTACTGTTACTGTCGCGACCGTTCTTAACACTACCCTGTCCTTTCTTATGAGCCATGACTACTGGATGGTAAAAATTCTAAATGAGGTTCTCTCCGGTTAGACGGAAACGATTTCGAGGCGAGTGAGGTGACGGCGGTGTCCCTTGGTCTTGTGGTGCCCCTTACGACGCTTGAATTTGAAAGCGATCACTTTCTTGTCGCGGAACTGCTCGACGACCTTGGCGGTCACAGCAGCACCGTCGATAAAAGGAGCACCTACCTGGATGTCGGCGCCGTTGCCGGAGGCCAGCACTTCCTCGAACTTCACCGTATCACCGACTTCGGCGTCGAGTTTCTCGACGTCGATCTTGTCGCCGGCTTCGACACGGTATTGTTTACCTCCGGTTTTGAAAATTGCGTATGCCATCGTTCTGAGCTGGTTTGAGGGCGGGGAATTTGCCACCGGTCCCCCCAATCGGCAAGCGGTTTTTTTTAAAACGATTCAATGACCTTTTTTAGCCGGCTCGCGAGGGACCGATCCAGCCGCCGGGAAGGTCAAAAAGCCCGGTTTATCGAGCTCCGAACGCTCCGGCCCATCGAGCCAGCCCCCTTGTATTTCCTCGCCTGAAAGCGATTCAAACCGCATTTGAAGGCCGGATTCATCAAGGCGGACGGCGATTCCGGGGAGAAACCTCCCCACCGACGTTGGAAGACGCCCGACCTGGGCCTGATGGTGGGCAATTGACGGATCATCGGGATCCGGACGGCTCATCGTCACTACCCTCCCCCCGCAGGACCAGGCTCGACAGAGAGGAATTTCGAGCTCCTTCTCCCACTCTTTGATCTCTTTCTGGAGGACCGGTCCGAAGAGCAGCCCGTATCTGAGTGAGCCGCCACCGAATGAATTTCCAAGCTTACTATAAAACTCCCTCGACCCGGCAAGAAGGGTGATCTCCTGCTCCCGAACCGCCTCTTCGAGCAGATCTGACTCCCCCCTCAGGGAGAATGAGCGGGCCACAACACGCCCGTCGCCCAGCACCGGAGTCCAACATCCAAGAGTGAGCCCCTCCGGAACGGCGAGAGAGTCCTCGGTAAAGACTGCGTCGTTTTTCCGGACAAAATCCGCGGCCCGCACCTGGACGGCGTTTCGGTGCAATTGAGTCGAAGTCAGAACGACAGGCAGCTCGCCGGGCACCGGCACCAATCCAACCGCCTTGCGGTCACGGTCGCGATCATTCAAATCGAGGCGCCAGCAAGTGACCCACGCTGGTTCCAACTTGGCACGCAATTTTTCCATCAAGCCCATGGGACTGGCCTGGACGGAAACGACCGACTTCATGTCGATAAAAGACCCCTCGTCCCCCTGCCAGAAATCCATCAGGTGAGGCATGAAAGTCTGCGACGTGATGACCGTTCTCATTCCCAACGGCTCAATCGATCGGGCAGTTTTTTCGAGCTCCTCCTGGTCGATCGTGAACGGGAGATTCACCGGCGTTTTCCCGGCAAGAAAGAGACCGAGATTAATCACCGCCGTCATCGGTCCGGGCGGAAGCATCACCCCGACGTAGTCACTGTCGTCGGGCGGATGATTCATCCAGCGCCGCGCCATGGCGGTCGCCATGCCAAGCGTTTGAGCGCGGGACCAGTTACGTGGACCGTTCTTCCCATACTCCACAAAGAGCGAACGCCCCTTCTTCTTTTTCAGCGAGCGAATCACTGCTTTCTCCAGGGGAACGTCGAAGTCCCGCCGCTTCACGAAGGCCTCGACTGACTGGGCCAGGACCGCCTCACGAATCGATTCGGTGTTGGCCTCGCTCGCCGGAACCGGCTGGCCGAAGGCGACCTGGAGCGGACAAAAAACTCCGTTGGGCCTCTTTTTAAAATAACGATCCCGCTCAAAGGAGAAAATTGAATTCCACAAGCCGTCCATGTAAACCGGCACGACCTGGCAATCCGATTTGCGGGCGATGATTTCAAAACCCTTCTTGAATTCATCGATCACACCCAGGCGCGTCAGCCCGCCTTCGGGGAACAGGCAAACCACGTCACCCGCTTTCAGCGCATCAATACTTGAGGTGATCGCTTTCTTCGCCTGGTGCGGCTGAATCGGAATGGCACCGAACAGCTTGAGAAACCAACCGATCGCTTTGACCTGGGTGTAGCCGGCCAACACCACGAATCTCACGGGGCGAGGCGACGTCAGGTAGAGCACGAAGGAATCAATGTAACTGACATGATTGCTCAACAAGAGCACTCCGCCCTTACGGGGAACATTCTCCGTCCCGATGCGTCGGACGCGATAAAAAAACTGAACCCACGGTAGAAACAGGATTCTGAAAAACAATTGAGCCAACCACCTCATTCAGAATCCGAAGCGTCAGTTTTGAGAAATCGAACCAGGATCACTCCAACTACAATCAGGAAAGGTACCATCACGAGAATCTGCCCGGACGGCATGATTCCAAACTTGTCGAGGCCGAAACCGAGACCAACGGCGACGACACCCGAGAATGAAGTCATCAAGTTCAGTGCTGAAATGATCCGCGCCCGGTGAGCTTCTTCCGCAAGATCCTGCAACCATGCGTTCAGCGGCACCACGTAGAAACCGCTCGCGAAGCCCATCAGGCTGAGACTGAGATTCCACGCCATCGAATCCGGCTCAAACAAGCCGACGCCGGCTAGCGCCAGCGCCATGCCGAATCCGCCGAATGGAGCAAAAGAAAGGCGAATGTGTTTTCGCGAAAGCAGAGAAACAATCGTGCTGCCCACAATCAAACCACCACCGACCCAGGTCAGCATTTCGGCGGTCGCTTCCATGCGCCCTGCCTCACCGGCGTCGGGATAGAGCTGCTTGGCAAAGTTCACAAAGATGATGCCCATGTAATTCGCCACGAACCAGTAGGCTGTGATGAAAAGAGCCACCGTCCGCAGTTTCCTCTCCGCAAAGAGCTGGCGAAGATGGCGGAAATGACGAACCCACACCCCGCGGGAAAATTTTTCGCCGGCATGAGAGGGCGTTTTCTCAATGAACCATCCAATCGCGAGGGCAATGAGACAGGCACCGGACACCCAGTAAATCGGGACAATCGCGGCCGTCCAACCGTTCTCCGGCTGAACCCCGTTGAGCTCGTTGAACATCTCGAGGCGACCGTCGAACCACTGCCCGGCCAGCAGCATCCCTCCAAGAATGCCAACCATCGTCAGCATCGACATGAGGCCGTTCGCAAAACCAAGCCGGTCTGAGCCCACGATCTCCTTGAGAATCCCCTGCTTCGCCGGAGAAAAAATCGTCGACTGCACCGCGAGCAGGAAGTAGCCAAAAATTGCCACCTCGACCGAGCGCAGCACCACCGCTCCGGCAATCATAATGAACAAAGCCAACTGAAACAGAAGGCTGCCGAAAATGACATCGCGCTTCGAAAACCGGTCTGACAGATATCCCGCGACCGGTGCCAGCAGAATAAACGGCAACGGGATCATCACGAAAAGGATGTACTGGATATTCTCCCCGACCGGCGTTCCGGCTGCCACCGCCATCGCGAGACCAGTCAGAACCAGCTTCACGAAGTTATCGTTAAACGCATTCTGCGCCTGGACGATCAGGACCGCAGCCAGCGACACCCACGAACGTTTGCTAACGGTATGATTGGAGTCGCTGTCTGACATGCTACCTTCTCTAACGGATTCCTTTAAAGATCGCGAATCGAATATTTATAAATAACTATCACTTCAGTCGATACAACCCCATCGCCTGAAGCGCCGAGGCCCAACGTCCCTCCCACTTGCCTTCATAGGGTCGCCGGGGCGTCATGGTTCGCCAGCCGTGTTTGAGGCCTTCTTCTGCTAGACGTTCGCCGGGGTGAATCATGACACCACTTTCCGCAATTGAGAGCAGCGGGATGTCGGCAGAACTGTCCGAATACGCCCAGGTATCCGCCAGCATATCGACATCGTCGGGGATCAGCTCCCGCTCCCGCATCGCCACGATCTTGGCGCCGTGCTTGTTGTTAGGACCGGAAATCCTCGGCAGCAACGGCATCGAATCTTCCACCGCCATGTCGGTTCCGATGAAGTGATCGAAACCCAGTTTTTCTGAAATCCCTTTCAAATAAAACTCAGGGCTGGCGCTGTTGAGAATCAAGGTACGCCCCTCTTCCCGGTTTCGTTCGATCTCCGCGACAACTTCCGGGTAGAGAGCCTTCTCAAAGTCGCTCTCAAGAAACTCCTCCACATGACGCGCCAGCGTTTCACGTTTCATGCCCACCAGGTAGCTGGCAAAAATGCGCTTCATCATGCGCAGATTAAAGATCCGCAGTGCGGCAAAGGGCAGGCTCAGAAAGAACCAGACAAGGTAGACGCGACGCCACCCCTCGCGACGAAGGACGTAGTTGCAGAAAAGAGCCTGCGTGTCGAAAGGCAGGATGGTGTGATCGAGGTCAAACAGGGCGTATCCACGCGGCATGGCCGAAGATAAACGCTTCCGGCGAATGCGCCACCCTATGGCACTCATAGAATTTGCATTTGCACCCCGAAACTTTACTGGCACAATCACCCTAGCCCGCTGAAGATACTTCAGTCATCCAAAACACCTCCTGTCTCTGCATGAAAGCCTTCGAAATCTTCCAGGAAATCAGCCCTGAAACCACGCAATCCGTGTTTCAATTCCTCCGCGACGAGCAGCGCGAAGTCTATACCGCGTCACTTTCATCGCTTGCCGCCAACCGGAAGCTGCGCCCGGTCTTTGTTCAGCGAAAGCCGGCAGCCGCCCAGATCGAGTGGCTCGCCAAGAACATCAAGCTGCGCGGCTCTGCTGAGATTGCCGAACACGTCATGCAGCTCTGGCTCATGAAAGCGCACCAGGATGTGCTCGTTCAATTTCTCGACGGCGTCGGCATTGCCCACGACGGAGAAGGCGCCGCCGAAGATCTCCCTGAGGATCTCGACGCCAAGAAGGTGAAGTCCACCATCGAGAAGCTCCTCAAGGATCACGACTCCGAAGTCGTGAAGATTTATCTCCACGTGTTCCAGCTGCAGCGTTCCAATGGATGGGATGCCATCTCTGATGTCATTGCCGCCACTCCGGCCCTGCAGTTTGGCGCCGAGGAACCCGCGGCCGAGGAAAAGGCCGAAGAACCGGCCGCTGACGAAGAGGAATAATTCTCACCATGAAAAGCGCCTACGAACTCGCCATGGAGCGGCTCAATCAATCTGAGCCGGAAATCAAGCTGACCGACGAACAACGCGAGCAGCTCGCCGCCATCGACGAAAAGTTCAAGGCCAAGATCGCTGAGCGCGAGCTCTTCCTGACCGACCTCATCAAGAAGGCGACGATGGAAGGCAACTACGTCGAACTCCAGGAACTCGAAACACAGAAGACGCGCGAGATCGGTTCCTTGAAAGAAGAGTGTGAGGCAGAAAAGGAAAAGATCCGCTCCGGATCCTGATCAAACAAACTCCTTTTTCAGCGACTCGATCTCTTTTTTGATCAAGCTGCCGACGCGGTGCTTGGCGAGGTAGACCTGTGATTGGCTGACTCCCAGCTCCTGCTTCACCCTCGCCGTGTCCCACTCCTTGATCACATAGGCGTGGAAAATCTGGAACTGTTTCGGCGAGACCGCTTTCTTGACCCGCTCAATGGCCACCTGTGACAGGTTGGCCATCCACTCGTTCTCCCACATGCGCTCGAGAACTTCCTCCCCGTCCTCGCCAATCATGCGATCAACCGTCGCGGTATCGCGGGTCCCCCCGTCGCCGTCCGGAGTCCCTCCGGCCTGCGCATTGGCGGCAGGGTTGCGCTGCTTCTTCCGGAACTGGTCAGCAATGCGCCAGCGGGTGATGTTCATCAACCACGTCTTGAATGAGCCTTTATCAGGGTCATACTTCTGTCCCTTCTTCCACTGCTTGGCGACAGACAGTACGGTTTCCTGGACCACGTCGAACGCCTCGTCATGACTCAACCCCGACTTCGTCGAGACGCTGTAGATCAATCGCCAGTAGGTTTGATAAAACTCGTCCCAGGTGCGCTGGTCCTCCCAATCGGCGAGACGCTCGATCAGGCTCATACGGGTGCGGGCAAACTCTTCCTTCACCTCCGGTTTGGCAGCGGGATCTTCAGCGTTATTCATTCGTCACAAACCACGAAATGTAACCGGACGCACCTCACAGGTCCACACCGGATTCACCCCCCTCGCATCCGCCAGTGCTCCGGGAGAATTCCTTCTTGGCATGAGGCCCCCACGACCTAGGCTTTCACCATGATTCGAATCGGTATCGTCGGCTGCGGTCGCATCCTCGCAGCCCACCTCGAGGGCTACAAAATCCTGCGGGAAGCAGGCGTGGACAATTTCGAGATTACGGCACTCTGCTCACGAAAAGTGGAAGACGCCCACAGCTACGTGAAGCGCGGCGAAGGGCCTCCACAGCGAACACCTGTTTCCGATATTCCCGGCGATCCTCTCGCCGTGGGCGACCAGTACCTTTCCGATTTTCAGCCGGACACTGAGGTCGAGGTCTACACTGACTATCGTGACCTCATCGCCTCGGACCGCGTCGATGCCATCAACGACTTTACGATTCACAGCCTGCACCACCAGATCGCGGCCCTGGCATTCGAATTTGGCAAACACGTTCTATCCCAAAAACCCCTCGCCGTCTCGATGGAGGGCGCCCGGCGCATGTGCCGGCAAGCCGATGCCGCGGGGGTGACTTTCGGCGTGTTTGAAAATCTCCGTTTCGTTGAGGGCATTCGCCACCAGCACTGGGCCTTCAGCGAAAGCGGCCCGGCTGGCGAACTGCAGATGGCAGTGATGGGCAACATCGGCACCTGGTGGGCTCCGGACCTCATCGTCGCGGAAACGCCGTGGCGGCATGTTCTCGAAAATGGCGGCGGCATGGCGCTCGATCTCGGCCCTCACTTCTTCGACATGATTCGACACATCGGTGGAAAGGAAGTGGTCTCTGTTACCGCTCAAACCCAAGTCGTCGAACCAACCCGCTACATTCTTCGTGACGGCGAACGGGTCGACCCGATCACCTGCGATGCTGACGATACCTTCTACGCCCACTTCGAACTCGAGTCTGGCGCCGCCGGCACCATGTTCGGTAGCTGGGGTGGCCACGGCACCAACACCGTTCTCGGCGAAGGCCCTGTTTTCTACGGAACGAAGGGACGCGTCACCGGGGACAGCATTACTCTCGACGGAGGTGAGACGCAGTCCCTCAAAGCGCTCTACGAAGCCAACGCCCCAACCGCAATGCAAAAGCGCCACTTCCCACTCGGCCTGACCAACGACTTCGCGCTTTCCCAGCTCGACTGGCTCCGCGCGATCGCAAACGGAACCCAACCGGAATGCTCCGGAAAAGAAGGTTTGCGGGATCTCGCTTGCGCCTATTCTGTGGTCGAATCTGATTTTGCTGCCCGGAAGGTTTCGGTCGATGAGGTCGAAACAGGCCTCCTTCGGAACTACCAGAAGCCCATTGACGAGAAGTTCGATCTCTACTGACGACGGGCTTCGCCTATCGGCGCGGATCCATCGCTCGAAAACGAATCTCCTCGCGGAAGTCTCCACTCCCATCTGCACTTTCAATGCGAGCCTCGATCCGATACTCCCCCGGATGCCACGGCGTCCATGGGACAACGAGGCGATCGCTGTTTTCCCGGTGCACGACCCAGGAACTATCCCGAGTCACATGACGAAAACGAATCTGGATCCGGCGATTGGCTCGTGCTTCTCCATGAAGATGCAAGGTCAAGGTGCGCGGAACGCCTGCCATTCCCTCTGATTGGTCGACCGTAATGAGATTTCGAAAAGGCGGGAACCCTCTCCCACCAGGCGTGCCTGTCATACGAACAGGCCTGGGCGCGTCATTCACGAATACGCGACTGAAGCCCTCGATTCGGTGACCTCGACTGTCGGTTGCCTGCACTCGTAACTCAGCCCGACCACTTCGTGCCGGAAACCAGCGAATCGAGTTTCTTGTCGAACCGCCCCGAATGGACTGCCAGCGATTATCATCATCATACTTGACCGAAAAAGCGAGACTCCGATTTTGCTCACCACCACTGTAGTTGGCCACCAGAATAACGCTGCTTCCGAGGGCAGCGCGCCCTCCCGTGACGTTCAGAGTTACGCCATCCTCGACCACCTCAATGCGCTTGGTCTTGCGAATCTCTCGTTCCCCCGGGGTCACGACATCCACCCTGATCGTATGGAAACCGACACGGTCGGGACGCCATGATATGTAGGGAACGCTCCCGGCACGCGGGGCATTCTGCGCCAACGTTGTCCAGTGACGGTCGCCCGGCTTCTGCACCAGTGCCGTGACTCGAGTTGCTGCCCCCGGGTAACGGAGATCGATATGAAATTGGTGGGTCTGCCCGACCAGGGCAGCATCACGGCTGGTCAGGATCCGGACCGACTGGCCGGCATGGAGAAGCGATCTGCCGTCCACAATTACAATGGAAAAAACAAGTAAAAGAACGGCAGAGATCCGATATCCGAAAAACCGGAACATAGGCCCCTTTTGGGTAGTAGAGGCAGGTGATAATAAGGTATTCATCTCAGGAATAGAGGTTATGGGTTGGTTCGAGATGAGGGGCACTATCAAAGACGAACTGCATCTTCTAACTATGCATTTTTTCTCAAAAGCTTGTCTTGCAAGTAGTCGAGTACTCCCGACTCACTGACTGTTTCCCAAGGCAGGCTTCGCTCTTGATCCGAGGCCAAATTCAACCCAGCATAAAAAGGCTACCAACTCCGCACACCAACTTCCTAACATGCACCGTATCGCCACTCTGGGCCTCCATCACGACCACGTCTGGGGCAACCTCGAAGAACTTCAACGCACCAGTCGCGCCGAACTGGTCGCAGCCGCCGACACGGATCAGGAACTCCGCGACCACTACGCGTCTCGCTTTCCCGGGAAACTCTACGACTCCTACGAAGCCCTGCTCGACAGCGAAGAGCTGGATGCCGTTTATATTTTCGGCAGCAACAAGCTCAGCGAAGACCTCACCGTCATGGCCTGCCAGCGAGGGCTCCACTGCCTCGTCGAAAAACCCATGGCAGCCACCCTCGACGGTGCCGACCGGATGCTTGCCGCCTCTGAGGCCACCGGGGGCCGTCTCATGATCAACTGGCCCTTCGTGTGGTGGCCCCAACTCCGTCACGGCATCGCCATGGCCCAGGCGGGTGAACTCGGGCAACTTTGGCAGGTCAAGTACCGGGCCGCCCACCAGGGTCCCGTTGAGCTTGGCTGCTCGCGGCAGTTCTGTGAATGGCTCTACGACAAGGAACTCAACGGTGCCGGAGCCTACATGGACTACTGCTGCTACGGCGCTGTCCTCGCCGAAGTGCTGCTCGGAAAACCAGATGCGATCACCGGCACGAAAATCAGCACCGGATTCAAACCTGATCTCTCCCTGGAGGACAACGCCATCCTCGTCATGACCTACGCCAATGCCCTCGCCACCACCGAAGCGAGCTGGACCCAGATTGGCAAGTTGACCTCCTACAGCACCACACTTTACGGCAGTGCCGGCACTCTCCTCATCGAGCCGAACCACGACGGACACATCCGCCTCGCCACCTCCGAAAACCCCGACGGAATCGAGCTCACCGTCCCGGAACAGCCCGCGCATCTTGAAAACGCCAGCACCCACTTTCTGGCAGCAATCGAGGATCCGGATCTGGAAATCTATCCTCTTTGCGAAGCGCACCACTGCCGCGGGTCCCAGTGGATTCTTGAAGAAGGCATTCGCGTCTTGAGCGGAACGGAATAGATTCCCCCCGTTCAACGAACGATTCCCTCTTTTGGATTCCCCTCAAGCCAAGTCATCCCAGCCCGAATCCCCGAAGGCACCCGAACTGCCGCCGGATCCGACTTACGGCTACACCCTGGAGGCACTTCTCGAGGTTCAAGCGCCCGAGGCTCCCGCCGGCTTCGCCGACCGCTGGCGCGGATGGTTTGAGAAAGCGATCCAGCTCGACCCACGCCCCGTCATTCATGACACGGGGCGGGTTCGCAGTCACTGGAAGATATTCGAGATCAACTACCGCTCGACTGATGAGGTTCTCATCACTGGCTGGCTCCTCGTTCCCAAATCCGGAGAAGCGAAGCGCGGATTTGTGGTGGGTCACGGCTACGGTGGTCGCGCCGGTCCGGACCGACACCTCCCCTTCCCCGATGCGGCAATACTCTTTCCCTGCGCGCGCGGCATTTCAAAGAGCAAGCATCCCAACATACCCTCTGAAGCCAACGACCACGTCCTCCACCGCATCCGCACGGCGGAACGCTACGTCCTCCGGGGATGTAGCGAGGACACCTGGCTGGGAGTCAGTTCCCTGCTTCAGCTTTTCCCACAGTTAGAGGGGCGCATTGGCTATCTCGGTATCAGTTTCAGTGGCGGCGTGGGAGCACTCGCCCTTCCGTGGGATCACCGCATCCAGCGGGCCCACGTCAACGTCCCCAGCTTCGGCAACCAGGCCCTTCGCCTGACCCTCCCCTCCATCGGTAGCGCGGAGAGCGTCAGGGAGTTCGAAAAGAAACATCCCGATGTGGCATTAAACACGCTTCAGTGGTTTGACGCCGCTTCAGCAGCCCGCCACATCGAGATACCCATGCACTTTGCCTGCGCCCTAGCCGATCCTGCCGTTGCCCCTCCAGGGCAGTTTTCGATTCACAATGCCAAGCCGGGAGAAAAAGAACTTTTCGTTCTTGAGGCCGGGCACATGGAATACCCCAGCCAGGCGCAGCAGGAAACAGAACTGTTGCAGGAACTCGAGACATTCTTCGCCCATCTGTGATCCGCTGAATTTTCAGGGAACATGAAACGCGTGTACCACAAGTGGTGGAGCGAGAATCTCGACAGGGACATGGAAATCCTCGTCTTCGGTCACGCCGGTGCGAAGGTTCTTGTTTTTCCCACTCGCGGCGGGCGGTTTTACGAATACGAAAACCTGCGCATCACTGATGTGCTGCAGTCCAAGATCGAAGCAGGCTACCTCCAGCTCTATTGCGTCGACTCAATCGATGCCGAGAGTTTCTACTGCTGGTGGGCGCATCCCAAAGGGCGCATCGAACGCCATCTCCAGTATGAGGCCTACATTCTCGATGAGGTGCTTCCATTCATGCACGAAAAGAACCCACACGAGTGCGTCATCTCTCATGGCTGCAGCCTCGGAGCTTTCCATGCCGCCAACATCGCATTTCGTCACCCCCACCAGTTTCGAAAGCTGGCCGCCTTCTCGGGTCGCTACGACCTCGGCGAAAGCATCGAGTATTTCGGCGATCTTTTCGACGGCTACTATGACGACCAGGTCTACTACAACACCCCGACCCACTTCCTTCCCAACCTGACCTGCCCGAAGATCCTCAAGCATCTCAGGGAGATGGACATCGTTATGGTCATCGGGCAGGAGGACCCCTTCTTAGCTAACAACAGGAATCTCAGTCACATCCTCAACACGAAGGGCATCGATCACAAGCTCCACGTCTGGGGAGAACGCGCTCACCGCGGCTATTACTGGCGCCGCATGGCACCGCTCTATATCTGAGCCAGTCTCAGCAGAAAGCCCCGTAGATCAGGCGGCTTCCATTTCGTCATCGCCGCCGTCATCGCCATCGTCACCGTCATCGGACGGTTCGATGTCTTTCTCGACAACATTTTCGACAATCACTTCGGCCTCGCGGGTGCCTTCGACCACTTCGCGATCCACAGTCACCCGGGTGAACCCGTCGTGACTCGGTGCATCGAACATCACATCGAGCATGAGCTTCTCGAAGATAGAACGCAGGGCCCGGGCACCGGTGCCGCGTTCGATGGCTTCTTCGGCCATCGCTTCGAGACCGTCTTCAGTGATATCGAGATTGACACCGTCCATCGCGAGCAGCTTGCTATACTGCTTCACCATGGCGTTCTTCGGCTCGGTCAGGACGCGGATAAGCTCCTTCGTCTTGAGCGGGCGCAGAGTGGAGACAACGGGAAGCCGGCCGACGAATTCAGGAATAAGTCCGAAGCCGTGAAGATCTTCCGGAGACACGTTGCGAAGTTGCATCTCGATCTCGCTCTCGCTGGCGACCTTGGTCACCTCGTCACCAAAGCCGAGCACTTTCTTACCGAGGCGGCGACCGACGATTTCTTCGAGACCGACAAAGGCTCCGCCAACCACAAAGAGAATGCGCTCGGTATTCACCTGGATGTATTCCTGCTGGGGGTGCTTGCGACCACCTTGCGGCGGCACGTTGCAGACGGTGCCCTCGAGCATCTTCAGGAGTGCCTGCTGCACACCCTCACCGGAAACGTCACGAGTGATGCTGACGTTTTCCGTCTTGCGACCAATCTTATCAATCTCGTCGATGTAAATGATGCCCATCTCGGCGCGCTTCACGTCGTAATCGGCGGACTGGAGAAGTCGCAGGATGATGTTCTCGACGTCCTCACCGACATAACCGGCTTCGGTCAGGGTCGTCGCATCAGCGATGCAGAAAGGAACATTGAGAACTTTGGCCAGGGTCTTGGCGAGAAGGGTTTTACCGGAACCGGTCGGTCCAATCAGGAGAATGTTGCTCTTCTCGATCTCAACATCTTCGAACTGGGAAAACTTTCCGTGCGCGCGAACTTTCGCCGGTGCGGAAAACTGCTGGAGGCGCTTGTAGTGATTGTGAACCGCGACGGAGAGAACTTTCTTGGCGTGGTCCTGACCGATCACATACTGGTTCAGTTTTTCGAGGAGGTCGGCAGGCTTCGGCACCGACATGTCGGAGGACACTTCCTCTTCTTCCTCGTGGAGTTCCTTTTCAAGGATCCCACGGCAGACATTGATACAACCATCACAGATGTAGACGCCGGGTCCGGCGATCAGCTTTTTGACTTCTGCGTGGCTCTTGCCGCAGAACGAACACATCGTGAGGTTGGTAGCTCTGGCCATTGGATAGTTGAGGGGGGGAAGTGGGTCCGACGGAAACCGCCGTGGTTGGGAACTTAATCTACCTACCGGCCAAGTAAAAGCCAGTCGGAATTTAAATTTTCACAATTATAAAACTCTCTCAAACAGAGGTTTTAAGCCGGAAATCGACTCCAGCGTATGATCGGCGGGGATTCCGACGGGTTTATCGCTCACAATCCGGATCGTACCGGCCAAGCCAGCCGCCCGGCCCATTTCGATGTCGCGATCGGCATCCCCGACCAGCCATGACTGACGCAGGTCGATGCCAAAGCTTTCAGCGGCAGATAAAATCATCTCCGGATTCGGCTTCGGTTGATGCGTACAATCCGGCTCTCCGGTGTAGGCGTAGATGGCATCCAGTTCGGCATCAGCCCCCGCCAACTCATCCTGCATTTTCCGGTGAATCGCGGCGAGATCTTCAGATGTCATCAGCCCCTTCCCCACTCCTTTTTGACTCGTGACGAGGATAACTAACCAGTCGCGTTCCTTAAGCCAGCGAATCGCATCAGCGATTCCTTCACTGAGATGAAAGTCCTCCGGCCGCAACACATAACCCGGGCCGGGCGACTGGTTCACCACACCATCGCGATCAAAGAAAACGCAACGTCTTTCCATCACGCGTCCTCGAAAGGAATCGAGTAAGACTTCACCCAGGTCGCGTCCGGCGTCAGCGTGACGTGGTTGAACGGAATGGGACCTCCCGGAATAAAATCGCAAAGTTCATCTTCGGGGGCCGCGGTAAACTCACAGGCCGGGCTCGACACGCCTGAATTCAGCACGCCATTTTTGAACAGCGTTAGTCCGCGGTGAAGGTGACCTGAAAAAATCCCCTTGAGCTGATCGCCGGCTTTCTCCTTCAACATCGCAAGAACTTCGTCGCGATTGGTGATGAGCAGGTATTCATCGATCCACTTCGAACCGATTTCTGAAAACGGATAGTGGCAAAAAACGGCTACCGGTTTGTCGCCGCTGATGCGGTTTGCGAGCGCTTCGATCTGCTCCTGAGAAATAACTCCATGAGGCCCGTCTTCCGGCGGCACTTTGCCGTCGAGAACGAACAACTCGTATCCGTCCGCGGCCGGATGCGTGATTTGATAGCAAAGCTGGTCCGTTGACTTCGGCACGAGCAGTTCGTGCACGGGCAGAGTCAGGGCCTCACGCATCATGAGCACATCGTCGTGATTGCCAGTCGAGTAATAGACAGGAGCCTTGAGGCTGGACAGCACCTCGTGAGCAAGAGTGTATGCCCGGGGATCAGGATCATTCGCCACATCACCCGTGTGCACAATCAGGTCTGGCTGAAACGGGAGACCGTTGATTGCCTCCACCAGCGCACAAGCCCGCTTCCACGAATTCGCTCCGCGAATATCGAGGGAATGATCCGGCCCGAAATGCGTGTCGCTGATGTGGATAAGTTCCAATGACATTCCGTGTTCAGTGTTTCGTTTGCCTACCAGACGTCCGACCGCAGGTATAATGCGAATTTTGTCAGGTTTCGGGGCAAAGCCAAAAGCGGTTCCAAAACCTGCATAAGCCTAACATGCGGCATTGGTCCCGCCACCGGAAAAATAAGCAAGCGGTCACGAATCGAGACACATAATTCTCTTTGATTCCAACGGCTTATCCAGCGACAGATTCCCATGAGCGAACACAAAACGACTCTCACCTGGAAACGTGGCGACGCTGGATTCGGTTACAAAGACTATCCGCGCGACCACGAGTGGCACTTCCCCCGAAGCGGCCAGAGCCTGAAGGCGGCGGCCGCTCCGGAATTCCTCGGCGGTCCCGACTGCGTCGACCCTGAAGAGGCCTTCACGGCCGCTCTCACCAGCTGCCACATGCTCACCTTTCTCGCCATCGCCTCCATGAGCGGTTTCGTCGTCGACAGCTATGAAGACAATGCCGTCGGTCATCTCGAGAAGGCTGATGACGGCAAGCCCTGGCTCGCCAAAGTGGTGATGAATCCGCAGATCGTTTTCTCCGGCGACAAGCAGCCGTCCCCCGAAGACATCGACAAGCTGCACCACAAGGCTCACACAGAGTGCTTCCTCGCCCGCTCGGTAAAAACCGAAGTGACCTGGAGCTAAGCCCCGCGACCAGACGAATTCGGAACGAAGTGCAGAAAGACGAAGTTCACGAAGTCAACTGGGTCGATCACCTGACCGTGTTGCTTTTGTGCGCAAACCGTCACAATCCCTCTTCGGAGGGATTTTTTTTGCGAAAAAATAGGCGACAAATGGCGCTAAATGGATATTTATTCCAAACTGAAGCACTTTTGCGCAGAACATGAGCCGACGTCAGCCTCTCGAAATTGCCCTCGCCATTAACGTGGGCGTCACCCACCTCGAACGCGTAGTGAGGGGGATTCGCGACTACGCCGAACGTCACACCAACTGGCGCTTCCTCATCAGCCCGGAGACGCACTACCTTTCCCCCACGGCGCTTGAAGGCTGGAATGGTGATGGCGTCATTGCACTCGCCAACACACCTGAAGACATTCGCGTGCTCAAGTCGCTCAACTGCCCGGTCGTGAATCTTTCCGGTGCTTATCCGGAATCAGACTTTCCCCGCATTCGTCCCGACTACGATCGCATTGGTCGCATGGCCGCGTGGCACCTGCTCGACCGAGGCTATCGCCGTTTCGGTTTCTACGGCATTACCGACGTCTGGTATTCCGAGGGCTACGAAGCCGGCTTTTGCCAGGAACTCTCCGCCCGGGGTCTCGACTGCTCCGTTCTCAACGTCGCCGCCACGCTCGGTTCGAAGACCCGTTGGGATATCGGCCAGGGTGAACTCGAACTCTGGCTCGGCACGATCCGCCCTCCTTTCGCCGTCATGGCCGCCCACGATCCCCGCGCGGCCATGGTCATTCGCGCCTGCGAGCGGGTCGGTCTTCGAGTCCCCGACGATGTCGCCGTGATCGGAGTTAACAACGACACTGTCTCCTGTGAATCCTGCCACCCTCCCCTCAGCAGCATTGAGCGAAACGACGCCGAAATCGGAGAGGAAGCCGCCCGCCTGCTCGATCGCCTCATCCAGGGCAAGGAGGTTCCGACCGAAGAAAAAATCGTGGCACCCGGAGCGGTTCAAGACCGCCAGTCCACTGACAGTCTCGCTGTCGATCACCCCGATTTGCTCAAGGCCATCGAATACAGCCGCGAGCATTTTCGCGAACCCATCGGTGTGGCCGACATCGTCGAGGCCAACCCCCGCTCCCGCCGTTGGCTCGAAGATGCCTTTGTCGAAAACCTGGGCTGCACGCCTCGCACTTTTCTTTTCCGTCTCCGCATCCGTGAAGCGCAAAAGCTGCTAACCGACAATCCTGACCTGCAACCCGGCGAGGTGGCAGTGCAATGCGGCTACAGTGGCACACGCCAGTTAAATGCCCACTTCCGCTCGGAACTGGGCATGACGGCTAAGGAATTCACCAAGGCCGAGCTCTAATCACGGCTGCGAACCGGAGCCACCGGAATCTGACGGGCCGGAATCGCCTGAAGGAATGTCAGGCTCTGTTTGAGTCGGCAAAGGACCGGGCGAAGTGGTTCCCTGGTTAGGAAGCGGCGGCGCCTCCAGCTCCTTGACCAGGTCTGCGGCAAATTGGATCGGCTCTCCTCCACGCTCGAGGTAGAGATCGTAGTGCTGAAAAAGAATGTGATTCATCGCCACCTGGATCCAGGCAGCAACGACGTAGACTCCGATAAAGAGCGCGAGGTATCCCAGGATACTCATCGGCATCGCGATGAGGACCAGCAAAATGTAGTAACCGATCAGGCTCATGCCGACCTTCTTGATGAAACTGCCAATAAAACCCCAGGAAAAACCGGACTTAAAATCCATCATCAACCCGGAGCGAAGCATCACCGGAAAAGAAAAAAGCATCATCAGGATGATCGCTCCGAAGTAGAGAAAGAAACCGACGATCGCGAGGATCACGCCCATCTCTTCGTTTCCGCCCTCTGCCATGCCGGCACCGATCATCATCGGAACCATGAGTACTACCATCAGCGGAATCATTACCAGCGACAGGACAAAAGTCGCAAGAAACGGCCAGAGTCCATACTTCAGGTATTCTCCGAAAAAATTGAACTCAAAGTCCTCCGCCTCATGACCGCATCGCTCCCTCGCCATTCTTCGAATCACGAAGCCCATTGAAACAATTGGCCCAATGATAGGGATAAGAGTGCAGACCGAAAGCCCCAGGATAGTCATCCATTTCTTTTCGGTTTTGAAGATGTCCTTGAGTGCGGCTCCAAGACTGATGCTCATGGGCGAATCATAGACCGGCGAATGCAAAACATTCAAGTCCGTGCCTTACGGTAATCTATCGACTTTTTCGGCACGGGATTGAGGTCGAAATTTTATTGCAGTGAAAGTGGCGGAATCCTAATCTTCGAATTCCCAGCGGAACTAATCCGCGTCGAAACCCTACCATACAGACTCAAAAGTAATATGAGCAATATTGTCCCCCTGATCAGTTCCGGCACCGCCGGCCCCCTTGGTGTTCTTCATCTCCCCCGCCTCTGGCTCAAGGCCTCTCTTGGTGCAGCCGGGAAACTTCACTCAGACTACCCGGCCATCGGCGCCGGCTACGACCAGATGGTCCTCGACGGACTCGGTCTCGACAAGGGTGCCTTCGAAGCCTTCATCGCCGACAGCAAGCCTTCCTACATCGAGCTCGAAGCCTGGGTGCTTGAGCAAAAAGGCGGATCGCTCGACCAGGACGCAGTCGACACCCTGAATGCTGCCATCACCGGCTACATTCACGACGACGAGACCCGTGCCGAGATCCTCGGAGCAGCCGGTCGCGACGACGACGGCACTATCAAGGACGCTGTGAACCTCAACAACCTCGACGACTGGGCTATCTTCCACTCCCAGGAGCTGAAGTAATTCGCAGGTCAAACAGACCGAATTTCAAAGAGCCCGACCCCGCTGCCATGCCGGGGGCGGGCTTTTTTCTGCAAATCTCTCCCAACAAAAGCGTTTGTGTTCCGTTCGTGACACTGGTATCGCTCTCAAAATTCAATCCAGGAACACTATGATCATTGCTCCCAAAACCCGTGGCTTCATCTGCACCACCGCACACCCTGAAGGGTGCGCTGCCAATGTGCAGGCCCAGATCGACTACGTGAAATCCCAGCCCGCCCTCGCCGACGGCCCCAAGAAGGTCCTCGTGATCGGGTCGTCGACCGGCTACGGCCTCGCTTCACGCATCGTCCCCGCTTTCGGTAGCGGTGCCGCCACCATCGGCGTGTTCTTTGAAAAGCCCGGAACCGAGCGCAAGACCGGTAGCGCCGGTTGGTACAACTCCGTCGCATTCGAAGAGGCCGCCAGGGAAGCTGGCCTCTACGCCAAGAGCTTCAACGGTGATGCTTTCTCCAATGAGATGAAGGCTGAGGTCATCGAGACCATCAAGGCCGATCTCGGTGAAGTCGACTGTGTCGTCTACAGCCTCGCTTCTCCCCGCCGCACCGACCCGAATGACGGAGAGACCTACAAGTCAGTCCTCAAGCCGATCGGCGCCCCCTACAGCCAGAAGAACCTCAACACCGACACTGGTGAGGTCGACAGCGTTTCGATCGAACCTTGCACCGAAGAAGAAATCGCCCACACCGTCAAAGTCATGGGTGGCGAAGACTGGGAACTCTGGCTCAACGCTCTCGAAGAAGCCGGTGTCCTCGCCGACGGATTCACTACCGTGGCCTACTCCTACATCGGACCCGAACTCACTTTCCCGATCTACACCAACGGCACCATCGGCAAAGCCAAGGAACATCTCGAAGGTTCCGCCGCTGCCATGAACGAAAAATTCGGTGACGGCACTGCCTTCGTTTCGGTGAACAAGGCACTCGTCACCCAGGCCAGCTCCGCAATCCCTGTGGTGCCGCTCTACATTTCCCTGCTCTACAAGGTCATGAAAGAGGCCGGCAACCACGAAGGCTGCATCGAACAGATCCAGCGACTCTTCGCCGACCACCTCGCCAACGGAGGCGAGCCCACTCTCGACGAAAAGAAGCGCATCCGCATCGACGACTGGGAAATGCAGGACAACATCCAGTCGGCCGTGGCCGATGCCTGGGAGAAAATCACGACCGAGAACCTTTCAGAGCTCTCTGACTTTTCAGGTTACAAAACCGAATTCCTGAAGCTCTTCGGATTCGGCCTGGAAGGCGTTGATTACGAGGAAGATACGGATCCCGAGAGACCTCTGCCTTCCCAATCTTAACGGATTGGCAGATTTATATTTTTCATAACTGTTTGTATTTGTTGTAATTCCGGTTTAGTGTGCCCTCCGGTCCACTCAACCGAACACACACAAACACACAGACAGTTAAATGAAGAGAAGAGTCCTCTGGAGTGCTCTTTCGTTGCCGCTTTTATTGGGGGCAGCGTTACTCACATCGTGCTCAAACGGTGAGCACAGTACCGCGTCAGCGGCTCGTCATGGCGGAGCCTTTCAAGGGGCTTTCCGACCGAAACCATCTATCGAGCGCCATTCGAGTGGAGCCCGAATCAACCCTGCCGTTCTTTCACAGAGCACCCGCAGCAACACGCGCGTCGTCATCGATGTCGCCGATCAGCGCGGCTACCTGCTCGTGAATGGAGCGATCGCCGTCGACACCCCGGTTTCCACCGCCCGTCCCGGCAAGTGGACCCCGCGTGGCAGCTTTTCCATGAGCCAGCGCGTTCGCACCGGGAAGGTCTCGACCATCTATGGTGTCGAGATGCCCTACTGGATGCGACTCAGCGGGACCGTCTACGGCGTGCACGCCGGACACCTGCCCGGCTACCCTGCCTCGGCCGGTTGTATCCGCCTGCCTGTAAGCGCTGCCCAGGTGATCTACGACAACACCACCTACGGCACTCGCGTCAACATCTACAGCAGCTGGGACGGAGCCTGATTCTCTTTCACAGAGGACGACTCTTTCGCGACATCCGGTCGGATCAATTCGACCGGATGTTTCCGCTGCTACTCACTGTTTGGGAAGGGCACTTCCGGGATACCTAAACCCGTCGCCAGCAGTCAACACTACGGAAAATACTTCTACCGAACCGAAAATTCTTCCCACGCCTTAGCGATGCCGGCTTCCTCAGTGTTCCCTTCGTGGAAAATAGTGCGGTAACGGAACACAAGCGTTTCGCCGTTCTTGATCACATGATCACCGGCATTCTCGGGAGCGTCTTTCTCGAAATTCCCCTGACCGAACGGGTTCGCCGTGAACAAGCCGTAGTGACGTGCGTGCCACCAGGTGGGGTAACGAAAATTTGAAGGGTGATCCAGAATCGCAATGCCAACCTCGTTGCCGGCACGATCCACCCCGAAGTAATCCACCCACTTGGCGCGCTTGCCCCACGCTTCCTTGTTCGTGACACCGTCGCTGTTCAGGATCTGTCCCTTGGCATGCTCACCCTCGAGTCGCAGCGTCGGAATCGTCCGAATGGACCAGGCACCTTCCTTGTCGTCGTTGATGGTCACGTCGCCTGCGTCAGCAATCAGGGAAATAGTCGCGTCCACCACCAGTGCGCCGGACTTGGTGTAGAAAAGACGGAACTCGCGGGTATCCGACATGATGCGCTTCTCGGGTTCATCAAATGACTTCCACTCAGACTTCACCTTGAAGCGAATGTCATCGCGGGAAGTCTGGACAAAATTCATGCCCTGGTGACGGATCACACCAAAGGAACGTCCTTTCTGTTTTTTCTCATCGAGGGGAAAGTGCCAGAAGTCGAGACCGTTGACCTTGCCGAGGCCGTACCACATGCCGCGGTGGTGGATGTGATCATCGGCTTCATCTTCGAAGCCTTCCTTCATCGGCCAGTGCCGGGTCATATTTTCACCGGACGGCCCGATCACCGGGTAAAAGTAGGGCTTCCCTGCCTTTTCACCGGCGTTGTAGCTCGTGACGTGCTTGCCCCCGTAGAAGATCATGATGGGATCCGTCCCCCGAATCACCCATCCGCCCTCAGAATGCCCGATGTCCTGGGCAACAATTTTCGAGGAGGAAAAGGCGAGCGATGCGAAAACGAACAGCGGTAGGAAAGCGGTGAATTTCATGTGTAAATCCCTGTTGGAGCGAGGAAGTATCTCAACTCTTGCCGATCGCCACAAGCGCCCATACCATACGTCAACGAGTCTCTCAGCTTTCTCTTTTTTGCACACCATACGTTAACGAGTCTCTCAGCCTTCTAAATTCTGCATATGTTTGATACCCGGGAAAGACCTCAAATGGTTGAACGCGCCTACCTCATCGGCGCCTACTTCAATCGCGAGGACGAAGAAGTCGCCCAGAGCCTGCTAGACGAGCTGGCCGAATTGGTGACTACGCTTGGCATTAGCATCATTGCCAAGCGCTGCATTTTTGTGCGCTCCCGCAGCAAGCGCTACCTCACCGGCACAGGCAAGGCTGCTGAACTGATTGAAGAAGCTATCGACCTCGATGCCGACTGCATTGTCTTCGACAATGAAATGACACCCTCGCAGCAACGCACCTGGGAAACCGATGCGGACATGACTGTGATCGATCGCGAAGAGGTCATTCTCGATATTTTCCGGATGCGGGCCCAGACCAAGGAAGCCCGCCTCCAGGTCGAGCTCGCGCGCATGCAGTACTCGCTACCTCGACTCGCCCGGATGTGGTCCCACCTCGACCGCCAGGGCGGCGGAGGTGGAGGCGGCGGTAAAGGCGCGGCCCGTGGTGAAGGCGAACAGCAGATCGAGGTCGACCGCCGACTCGCCCGCAAGCGTATCGATCGGATCAAAGCGGAGCTGGAGGACGTTCGTCGCAATCGTCAAACTCAGCGAAAACAACGCGCTGATGAAGGCATCTGCCAGGCCTCCATTGTCGGCTACACCAATGCGGGCAAGAGCTCACTGCTGAATGCTTTGTCCGGCGCTTCGGTCCTTGCCGAGGATAAGCTCTTCGCCACACTCGATCCGACGACACGGCGAATCGAACTGCCCGACGGGCAGCCGCTTCTCATGACCGATACGGTTGGATTCGTGCGCAATCTTCCCCACCGTCTCGTCGAGGCATTCAAAGCGACCCTGGAGGAGGCTGTTCTCGCTGACTTTCTCATTCACGTGCTCGACGCGAGCTCGCCGGAGATCTTTTCACTCTACGAAACCACCATCAACGTGCTCGCCGAACTTGGAGCAGCCGAGAAACCAACGATCATTGTCCTCAACAAAATTGATCTCATTGCGGACGACCAGGACCGCTTGCATGAACTGAAGAGCCACTTTGATACGAATTCCGTTTTCATCTCCGTCCACAGTGGAGAGGGCCTCGACAAGCTCATCCATCGCATCAACGACATGATGGTGGACCGCGTGTCTCGCCTGCAACTGAGGATCCCGCAGTCCCGGCAGGACCTCGTTGCACTTCTTCATCGTGAAGGAAAAATCGTGAACCAGGATTACGAGAACAACGACATCCTCATCAATGCCGTGATTCCTCACAGCCTTCGCCATCGCTACGCGGAATTCGCGGACACGCAGGAAGCTGACACAGAGTCGAAAGTCTGACCGGCGCTGACTCCTACAAGCGTGGACGGGCGTTTGATCCACCCTTCACTTTTCGCTGAGCACCACCGGCAGCCTTGACCGCGGACTTCGGCATGGTGAACTTCTGGCTCAGGATGATCCCAGAGGCCTCCCCGCCGGAAGACTCGATACGTTGCTGAACACGACGCAATTTCTGAGGAGAATGACCTCGATACGCAGAAACCAGGACGGTGTGATCGGAATACCCAATAAGTGCACCGGCATCGGAGGTTTCTTCAATTGAGGGAGAGACCATGATCACATAATCAAAACGGCTCCGCATGTCCCATACGAGATCATCCATTCTCTTACTCGCGAGCAGTCCACAGGGGTCATCATGAACCGGACCGGCCGGCATCAGCCACAGGTTGGGACGACGCGTTTTCACCACCGTCTCCTCCATTCGCATTTCGCCGGATAGAAAATCAGAAAGTCCCAGGTTGCTCGATGCTTCAAACAGAGCAGGAAGACGACCACCACGGAAATCGGCATCAATGACCACGACGGTGTGTCCCGCATCTGCAATAACCGTTGAGAGATTCGCCGCGACATCCGAAATCTCTGCCTTGTGATCGGTGGGAACCATAGTCAACAACATGGAATCAGCTGCCGGCAGCCGGTGAATTCTCTGGCGCAGATCCCGATAGGCTTCGACCACCGGACCATGAGGGCGATTCAGCAGTGACAAGGGAATCTGCGGAAGAGGAGCAATCCCGACTAACTTGATCCCCAGTGCTTCGCCAATGCGATTGAGTACCGTGGCACGCGATTTGTCCGGAGAAGTCAATCCGATCAGGCAACACCCTAACATCATCCCAGCAAAACCGTAGAGAAAGACGGAAAGGTAACCGCCATCAGCCGAACGGGCATCCTCCGGGCCGGCCGTTGCGAGAACGGAGAGACCTGAAGTCGCTTCACCGAGTTCCACGGTGGCAAGTTGGAGTTTGGCTTCGTATGAACGAACCAGGTAATTTTCAGAAACCAGCTTGCGTCGCAGCTCGGGCGCTTCATCCGCATTCGTTTCCCCCGCTGTCGAAGGCCGGGCCAGTTCATAGAGGCGATCCTCAATGCGTTGGATCTCCGCGAGACGCGAACTCACTTCCGCGGTCAACTCACGAACCTGGGCTTCGGCTTTGGCCGTTGCGTTCGCTTCGCTTTGACCCACGAAACGCAAGCCCACGGAATTTGCGATCTCCACGGCACCCTCTTTTGAAAGCGCTTTAGCGATCACATCAAAGTATTCGCCATTTTCATCTGCCTCGACCCGGACACGCTCCTTGAGCATTCCGAGGGCCTCGACCCTGTCCTTGGCACCCCACTTTTTCACGAGGTCACAGGAATCGACCACCTCAAGCAGCACGGCGCGATCGGTGATCCCTGCTTCGATCCGGCTCAGTTTGTCGAGGGAAGCGGACTGCATCTGAGTGCTGGAGCTTCTCACGGAAACGGGTTCGTCCGGCAAATCGACTGCGATTCGGCAGGGAGCCTCATACACTCGAGGCGTTTTGATTCGAACTCCCACCCCGACCATCATGAGGAGTGAAAAGCACAATACGATCATCGGCCACTTGGCTTTTACCAGGTAGAAATAATCCACCCAGCCATAACCAGCCGCTTTTTGATCGAGTGCCATAATTCTTAGAATAGCCAGATTGTTAGGCAATACAAACAAATTATGGACAAATTCCGCCTGAAATGGCGGTGGGAAGCCGATTTCACGGCAAATGAGCTCCTGCAAAGGCTCAACGAGACTCGAGATCGGCCAGTTCAGCCTGGAATCCGCTGCTCAAGATGGGGAATCGACACCAAGTCTTCGGATCGAGATTCTTGTCGTCGACATGAAAACCGGGAGCATACCGCTCCCGCTTCCACTGGTTTCGGCTCCAGAGACGGAAGAACTTCGTGACCCAGGCACGAAGCTGCTCCTTGTCGTAGTCAGGCTGCGTTTCACACATCAGCTCCCAGACTTCAACCGGCAGCTTCTTGTCGCGGATCGCCAGTTTCTCGATCGCGTCGAGTACCGGATAGGGCATCAGGTCCGACTCGTCCGTCTGCCCCTCCTCACTCGGTCGAAGCTCGGCTGTCGGTGCCTGGGCATTGATCACTTCCAGCTCCGGAATAGCAACAATGTCGGGTGAACACCCCACCCCCTCCATCCAGCGAAGCCATTGGCGAAGGAAAGCCTTATCAATCCCGGAAATCGGACTCAGTCCCCCGCTCGTATCGCCGTCCATGGTGGCGTATCCCACGGCTGCCTCGGAACGGTTACTCGTCGAGAGCAGGAGCGCATTGCGAATGTTCGTCAGCATCCAGACACCGGGAGCCCGGACGCGTGCCTGGATATTCTGGAGGGCAAGATCGTCATCATCCCAGTTAAGATCGCGACCAATACCTTTCTCGACCATGGAGCGATAACCCTCAACCAACGCATCGACATCCCACTCTTGATACTCAGCACCAAGAGCCTTGGCCAACGTTTCGGCCGCATGGCGAGTTGTTTCGGAACTGTTCCGGGTGCTCTGGTAAACGCAGGCGAGCAATTGCTGCATCAAGGGACGGTCATCGAACTGAATGTGTCCCAGCTTGGCCCGAAAACCTTCTTCGCCCAATTCCCCGATACCGAGGTCAGCCATCAACTTGACCAGGACCGCAGTCGCCGCTGAATCAGCTCCGCCGCTCAGCGAAACGACAAAACCGCCGGAGTAGCTCTTGCGCAGGTAATCAAAAAGTCCCAGCGCCATGATCCGGGTAAACTCCTCTTCCTTGAGATCTGCCACCGTACTGCCCTCAGACATGGGTGTTGTCACCGGGCCTTTCCACTTAGGCAGGAAATCGGTCTTCACCTCAAGCGTTTCCAGCTCACCGACGGTGGGGCGATGACTCACCTGCCTCGCCTGGTGCATGCGGGTGAGATTCAAATCGATCGTCGCTGCGGTCAGGACATGATCCTGGAATGAGAAGCGTTTCCCTTCCGCCACGTAATCACCTCCGGCGGCAATCACGGTTCCGCCGTCATAAATAATCCGGCCGGCTTCGTTGCCGAGCAGGTTGGCGTAGACATAGCCGCAGGCAAAAGCCCGGGAGCCTTCGAGGACAAAACGTTCCCGAACCAATTGCTTACCGAATGCGAAGTGACTGGCACTGGGGTTGAAAATCAAATCCACCCCGCGACGAGCCAGGCGGGTACCGGGACGATTCGCCACCCAGGCGTCCTCGCAGATTTCAAAACCGAGACGGACGCCGCCGATATCGAAAATCAAATCGCCGATCGGCAGCGTGTCACCGTCGTATTCAATTTCTTCAACGCCGCCTTCCGGCCACGGCTTGAACCAGCGCGGTTCGTAGTGCAATCCGTCCCCGGCGAGATTCTGCTTCGCGACAAATCCGGCCACATCACCGTCAACAATCAAGGCCACCGCATTGTAGACGGAACTCTCATACCAGAGCGGCAATCCCACCGCTACGACCATTCCCTGGCACTCCGCCGCAAGTCGACCGAGGGCTTCAAGAGAGTTCTCCCCCACCTCCGGCGACAGGAACATATCCTCGCAGCCGTAGCCGGTCAGCGCGAGCTCGGGCAGGCAAAGGAATCCCACGCCTGTCTCACGCGCCTCTTCGATGGCGGCAATGGCGCGACGACAGTTTCCCTCCCAATCGAGGGGAACCTGATTCAAGGAGGCAGCTCCGGCGACGATTCGATTCATGCGTTTCGTGTGTTCGATAGTTTCCGCCAATTTCCAGAAAGGGGCAACGCCGAGTTTCCCCCGGAGGAATTCCAGCTTTTCTGTATTTCCGGTTTTCAGCATTTCCTTTCTGCCTTATCCCTTGTCCCGTATCCCCTTCACCGCCATGCCCGACCTCTATCCCCTTGCCCGGAAACTGCTTTTCGCCATGGACGCCGAGAAAGCACACCACGTGACGCTCTCGATGATGTCCACCGCCAAGAACTGCGGCATCCTCCCTTTCGTCACCGGGTCAGGTCATTCCCCTAACCCTGCTGAGTCGCCCGTCGAAGTGATGGGATTGAAGTTTCCCAACCGGGTTGGGCTCGCTGCCGGACTCGACAAGGCCGGCACCGCCGTCGGAGCCTTTGGGGTCGTTGGTTTCGGCCACGTGGAGATCGGGACCGTGACACCGCGCCCCCAGCCCGGCAACGACAAGCCGCGCCTGTTCCGCCTTAAGGAGCATCACGCCATCATCAACCGGATGGGGTTCAATAATCCCGGCATCGACGGTATGCTCAAAAACCTCGAACAGTCGAAACAGGATTTCTCCGGCGTTCTTGGTATCAATATTGGAAAGAATAAGGACACTCCGAACGAGGATTACCTCGATGACTATCTCACCTGCTTTGAGGGCGTTTACGGAGCCGCCGACTACGTCACGGCCAACCTGTCCTCTCCAAACACCGCCGGTTTGCGAGATCTGCAAAGCGCCGATACCTGCCGCGAACTCATCACCCGCCTCCAGGAGAAGCGAGACGAACTCAAACCGAAGTATGGTAACAAGCATGTTCCCATCGTCATCAAGATAGCTCCGGATCTACCCGAAGATGCTGTCAAAGGACTCGCCGCTGCTTTCAGCGAATCAAAGGTCGACGGTGTTATCACCACCAACACCACGATCGATCGGGAAGCGGTATCCGGTCACGAGCTTGCCGATGAAGCCGGTGGACTCAGTGGTGCTCCACTTACGGAAAAAGCGACCGAGATTCTCGCCCTGCTCCGTTCCGAGATGGATCCTGACATTCCCATTATTGGTTCCGGAGGCGTCATGAGTGGCGCCGATGCCAAAGCCAAAATCGATGCCGGAGCTTCACTCGTCCAGGTATACTCAGGCCTGATCTATCGAGGCCCGGCATTGGTGAAGGAAATCCTCGAGACGGTCTAGAATCTACGAAGGCACTTCTGCATCGCAGACTTGGTTGAATGATCCACCCGCTTTGTGCGCGGGCGCATTCACTTCAGAAAAACATCACGGTAGAATCGCACCTTAAAGAGCACAGGTCGAAGACCTGAACCACAATCGGAGCATCCGCAGTCCAACACGCCTTAGATGTCGGCGACTTAGGCCGACTTTTTGTGGGGCATCGTGTAGCTGAGCAGCTGGCCCAGCTTGTCGCGCATCTCAGAACGATCGACGATCATGTCGACCAGGCCGTGCTCGAGAAGGAATTCCGCAGTCTGGAAACCGGGAGGCAGGTTCTGGTGAGTCGTCTCTTTAATGACACGCGGACCGGCAAAACCGATCATGCAGTTCGGCTCGGCCATGATGATATCGCCGAGCGTTGCGAAACTTGCGGTGACACCACCGGTAGTCGGGTGAGTCAGAACAGAAACGTAAGGAAGACCGGCTTCGTGGTGGCGAGCGAGAGCACCGCTGGTCTTGGCCATCTGCATCAGGCTGAGGATTCCTTCGTGCATACGGGCACCACCGGAGGCACTCACGATAATGCAGCCGCGCTTTTCCTCGGTCGCCACTTCGATGGCGCGAGTCAGTTTTTCACCGACGGCAGCACCCATACTGGCTCCGAGGAAGCGGAAGTCCATCACGCCCAGCGTGACCGGGTTTCCAAGAATGGTTCCACGACCGGTCACAACCGCATCGCGCAGACCGGTCTTCTTCTGGTAGCTCTTTACCTTGTCGGTGTAGCCCTTGAAGCCCAGCGTATCCACGGCTTCAACGCCGGCGTCCAGTTCTTCGAAAGACTCCGGGTCAAGCAGCATGGCGACGCGCTCTTCGGAAGTCAGCGTGAAGTGATGGTCACATTTGGTGCAGACGCGGTGGCGCTGCTTCAGGGTGAGTTCATCAATGATCGCGCCACAGGAAGGACATTTGTTCCACAGGCCTTCCGGCATGTCGGACTTCTTCTTCCCAAGTGACTTGATGGAGCGCTTCTTAAAAATGCCCATAAATAAAGTGTTGTGTGCGTGTTGTGTGCGTGTTGGCAGGGCGCAAACCCCAACCTTCGCCAAAAATAGCGGGGAATAGCGCGATCACAACCGATTTCGTTACCCTCGCAGCACCGAAACGGCAGCGATTCGGTCCGGCTCCAGCGCCTCCCGAAGCACCGAAGCGCACTCCGAAACCGTTGATCCAGTGGTCATCACGTCATCGACAAGCAGGAGGTTGAGCTCCTTTTCCTCATCCTCGAGCCTCTTCACCAGGCGGTCTGACTTCAGTTCAAATGCCCCGTCGGGGTTCCTGAGCCGGTCTTCCCGGTCCAGTTGAGCCTGCCGCACCGTGTGCCGGGTCCGGCGCAGAAGGTCACACATTTCCAATTCAAGGCCCGGCGGAGCGCACCGCATCATTTCCGCGGCAATCTCCCGGGACTGGTTAAAGCCCCTCTCCCTCAGCCGCTTGGGATGCAGGGGCACCGGCACCACCACCCAGGAGTCCCGGAGCAACCGCTCATCCCGCCACACGCCGGAGATCAGCGAACCCATCAACCGTGACAAGTGCACCTGCTGCCCGTATTTGAACCGGTGCATCAATTCACGCGCCACACCGGCACTCCGCCACGCACTGACGGCGAAATCAAAGGCAAGTTCACGATCCTTGCAGTTGGCGCACTGGAAGGCTCCCAACAGGGGAGCATCGTAACGCTGACCACAGATTTCGCAGTAACCGTCCTCAATCGCTTTTAAAGTCGATTCACAATCTCCGCACAGAAACGGCCGTTCGACCTGCCTTTCGGTCGTCAAAGGCACATCGCACACCCCGCAGGCCGGCGGATAAACCCATCCGCGCACGCCCTGCCAGAGGTGAGCCAGCCCGCTCATCCTTCAGCCTCCGGTTCAACTGGCTCAGGATTGCCGGTCCTTCGCAACCACAGCCACATGGCCAGCCCGGTCAGAGCGACCACGAAGAAAGAAACGGCTCCGACCCTCAACGTATCCCCGAGCCACGGCATCATCGCATCGCGATCAAAAGCCCGCGTCGTCAGTGGGCTCAGGGTTTTCACGCCAAACACCCACCCCGCATGCAGACCGATCCCAAGCCAGAGCGAGCCCGTCTTTTCCCGGGTGTAGCCAAGCACCAGGCCGATCGCAAAGAGCACGGCAAATTCTGACAGCAGGAAATAAAGATCCCCGAACTGAGAAAAGAAGTGTTGGAAAATCCGACCGACAAACCAGAAACCCGATCCGGCATGGACCACCTCCACAGTAAGACCGTGCGGTGGGTTGAAGAAGTGCAGCACCGCAAACACTGCCGCGACGACGTAGAAGAGCGGCTTCGGCTTCAACAGCTTGGCCAGCACGGCATAGAGGGCACCGCGGAAAACCAGTTCCTCGAGAAGACCCACCGCAATTCCCGTCCCAAGCGCCTCTAGGAGGACCTCATAGAGAGGCTTGTCGGTATCCTTCATCACATACCAGCCCTGGGCCACATAGCCCCAGCCGAGAACCAGGAGACTGGCTCCACCCACGACGAAACCGATCAGCAGATGACGCCACCAGGCCGGGTTCGGGTCCAGGTTCATGAATTCCTTCACCGAACCGCGTTTCTTCTTTCCCGCATTGAGCCAGCGCACCGTCGGGAAAATCATGATGAACCCGCCAAGAAGGATAGCCCGGTTGAAGTAACGGGAGAACTTGGCCCGGTCCATAGAACCGTTGATGTCGTCGAGCAGCGTGCCCTCGAGCCACCCTTCTGCGACGACGTGTTTCCCGCCAATATAGAGAAATGGCGCTAAGAGAGCCCCGAGCACAACCGTTCCGGCTATGAAAACCAGAATTTTAAAGGCATCGGACTGGAGGAAAGTCCCACGTGACATGCCAGCCCGATAAGCTCGTTCTCAGGGAATTGCAATCGCCGGCTGGCCCCTTCCAGCCCGCAGCCGCGTCCTACAAAAGTCTTTTATCCGTATCCCTTTCAGTGTAAGTTCCTGCGCTCTCCTGCTTCTCAGGAGAAAACACGGACACAGTCATTCAGACCGCCTCTCCCCATGCTATCTACCTGCCTCTCCCCTCTCTCACGTGTTGTCCTTCCTGCCCTGATCCTCGGCGTTTTTCTTGCCCCCAAACTCGAGGCCCAGACCAAATACGGTGAGCTCGCCGCGCGAGTCACCGGAATGCTCGAGGACGAGCACTTCTACCGCCAGGCTTTCGACGACAAAATGTCGGAGCGGGTTCTCACGACCTATCTCGAGATGCTGGACTACAGCCGCATCTACTTCACTTCCGAAGATATCGAGTCTTTCAACGAGAAATACCTGACCACGATCGACGACGAAGTGCGCAAGGACGGCATCCCCGCCGCCACTGAGATCTACTCGATCTACGAAGAGCGTGTCCGCGACCGGGTTAACTTCGCCAAGAGCCTCGCCAAGCCGGACACCTTCACTTACGACTCCGATCGCAGCATCATGATCACCCGCAAGGATGCGGAGTGGGCAACTGCTGGTGAAGCGCACGACCAGCTTTGGCGCAACCTGATCGAAGGCGACCTTATCCGCGAAAAGCTCATCGCCGAGGCTCTTGCCGATAAAGAGGCCGAGGAAGCGGAGAAAGCTAAGGCCGAAGGTAAGGAGCCTGAGGAGAAAGCCGACGACAAGGACAAGAAGGACATCTACACCAAGGTCTCCGATCGCTACGACCGTATCCTCAAGCGAGTCAACGAGAACACCACCGAAGACGTCGCTACGCTCTTCATCAAGTCCATCGCACGCGCTTACGATCCGCACTCCGAGTATTTCTCCCAGCAGCAGTACGACAACTTCCGCATCGGCATGAACAAGTCCCTCAAGGGTATCGGTGCCATGCTGCAGAAGGACGAGGAACAGGGCGGCGCCACGATCGAAGGCCTCGTCGTCGGTGGTCCTGCTTTCAAAGGAGGAGAGCTCGAAGTGAAAGACCGCGTCATCGGGGTCGCCCAGGGCGATGACGGTGAATACGTCGACGTTGTCGACATGCAACTCTCCGACATCGTCGATCTTATCCGCGGTGAAATCGGAACCACGGTTCGCCTCAAGGTCATGCCGATGGGTAAAGGCGAAATGATCAAGCTCATCAGCATTGAGCGCGACCAGATCGACCTCAAGGACAGCCTTGCCACTGCCGACCTCATCATCACGAAAGACCCCAATGGTGAAGAGCAGAAGATTGGTTGGATCACCCTCCCCTCTTTCTACGCCGACATGGACGGCGGAAACACCAGCACCACCGACGACGTGCGTCGCCTTCTTATCCGCCTTGCCATCGAAGGCATTGACGGCCTCGTCGTTGATCTTCGCGACAACGGAGGTGGTTCTCTCGAAGAAGCCATCAACATGACCGGCCTCTTCATCAAGCGCGGCCCGGTCGTTCAAGCCGTCGACTGGCGCGGCAACCAGACCGAGAAAGCTTCCCGCAACAACGAAGCCACTTACGACGGTCCTCTCGTTGTCCTGACCAACCGGGCATCTGCCTCGGCTTCCGAGATTTTTGCCGCTGCCCTCCAGGACTATGGCCGCGCTGTCATCGTCGGTGACCAGTCCACTTTCGGCAAAGGAACGGTGCAGCAGTTGCGTCCGGTTCTTTCCAACCGCCTCCTGCTTCCTTTCAACCGTGAAGCCAATCAACAGGGTGCTCTCAAGCTGACGATCCAGACTTTCTACCGCATCAACGGAGATTCCACCCAGCGCGACGGAGTTGTACCGGACATCGTTCTTCCGTCCATGCTTGATATTGCTGACATTGGTGAAGCTTCCCTTCCCAACGCTCTCATAGTTGATCCGATCCCACCGGCGAAGTACACCGAGTTCTTTGCCAAGCCGCTGCCTCTCAATGTCCTGAACGACGCTTCCGCCGCCCGCATCGCCAACGGTAGAAATTTCGACTACATCCTCGAGACCATCGCCAAGGAAAAGGAGCGCATCGATGCAAACACCATTTCCATCAACATGCAGACGCGCGAAGAGGAAGCCGAACAGAACGAAGTCGAGCGTGAAGAGCGCAAGGAGGAGCGCATCGCCTACTTCAACGAAGTGAAAGCTGACGAAGAGGGTCTCTTCACCGTCTACAAGCTGACCCAGGACAATGTGCTCGAGGAAGGCCTGACCCTTCGTGATGATCTTTCCCTCGAAGAACTCAGCGGCATGTCCCGCGGCGACGCCGACGACGAGGATGAGAACAGCGAAGATCTCGAATACCCGCACAAGTTTGATCCTTACCAGCGCGAGACCATCCACATTCTCCAGGATCTCATCGCCATCGGTGAAACCGGCAGCCCGGTGAACATCTCCGAGGCCAAGCCCGCTCAGCGCGAGAAGCTCGTGCCCATCGAAGCACGCAGCACGCAGGCGAACTAATCTCACTTTCACCGGACCACCGGGGGCAACCTCGCCAGGTGCCGGTGAAAGCCTTCCACCCTGCGGGTGGCCAACATGAGCAGTGGTTTCGAACAGGCATTCGAAGGCTTGCAGGTGAACCTGCGGCTACCCGATCTCTGGCAACAGGAAGCGGTCAGGGCGCTCCGCGAAGGTGAGGACGTCGTCCTCGCTGCGCCGACAGGGGCCGGGAAAACCTTTGTCTTTGAGAGCCTCATCGACAGCGACAAATCGTTCTCGCAGGAGAAGCAGGCCGTCTACACCGTGCCCACCCGGGCCCTCGCTAACGACAAGTGGCAGGAGTGGAAAAAAGCCGGCTGGAACGTCGGCATCGCCACCGGCGATCTTGCCGAGAATCTCGAAGCCCCCGTCATCGTCGCCACGCTCGAAACGCAGCGCGAGCGCCTTCTCTCCGGCAAGCAGGCACCCGCCTTGCTCGTCATCGACGAATACCAGATGATCGGCGACCGCACCCGCGGCCTCAACTACGAACTCGCCATCGCCCTGGCACCGACCGACACCCGGCTGCTCCTCTTGAGCGGCAGCGTCGGCAACCCGAAACACATTTGCGAATGGCTTCAGCGGCTCGGCCGAAACGCCCGCGTCGTCTCCACCGACGTCCGGCCCGTTCCGCTCGATGAGATGCCGCTTGAAGCCCTTCCTAACCAAGCCCCTAGAAAATACAGTAACTTCTGGCAGCGCCTTGCCCTCGGCACCCTGCTTTCCCACTACGGACCGCTCCTGATCTTTGCTCCTCACCGCAAGGCAGCAGAAAAAATCGCCTGGAAAGTGGCGGAAGCTTTTCCCGATGACGATCCCATCACGCTCGGGAATGGAGAACTCGAACAAGCCGCCTCGGCAGATCTCACCCGCCTCCTCCGCAAGCGCATCGCCTTTCACCACAGCGGGCTCAGCTTTGTCGAAAGAGCCGGCATCGTCGAACCCCTCGCCAAGGCAGGACAACTTCGCGTCATCGTCGCGACTATGGGCCTGGCCGCCGGGATCAACTTCTCGGTTCGCTCTGTCTTTGTCTCCGACACCGTCTATCAGGACGGCCCGTTCCAACGCGAAGTCAGCCCCGACGAACTGCTCCAGATGTTCGGACGAGCCGGTCGCCGCGGACTCGACGAAACCGGCTACATCATTTCCGGACACAAAAGCCCACGCCTTGGCGATGCCCGACCACTCGATCTTCGCCGCCAGAACGAACTCGACTGGCCCACCCTGATTCGCTGCATGCACTACGCGGCGGAGAGCAACGATTCTCCATTTGAGGCAGCGCGTGAATTGCGCGACCGCCTTTTCTCGCGGCAACGCATTCCGCTCGGGTTTCGTTCCGACTCCGGGGAAGCCGAGTCCAGCGATGAAAACAAACCCCTCTTCGGGCTCAAACCCACCCGCAAGGAAATCCTCAACGCTCAGGGGGAATGGGAATCTGTCCGCTCAGGTCGCGAATCAAGCGTTCCCCTCCACAGCGCCCGAAGCTTTGTTCGCGGACGCTATCGCAATGCCGAGTCTAACAGTGCATTAATCTCCTCCCTTCTTCCGAAACGATCACGGCTCACCCGCCTCGATGAGAAAGGCAAGGGCCCGCGACGCTACGGACTCGAAATTGCCGTCGCCACCGAAACCGAAAACGAACATTTCAAGCTCACCAAATTTGCGCGACAACTTGCCGGGGAAAAAGACGAAGCGCTGACCTACACGCTCGAAGAAGCTCAGGCACTTCTCCCCGGGGCGTTTGCCGAACCAATCGCCCCGGCGGAGTTTGAATCCATCCAGCAACGAGGTCGCCAGCTTTACCTCACCGGAAATTTCAAAAACGCACCGGTCGATGTTTATCTCGACTCCGGGGATCAGCCACTGCACGAACCGCACCGGCAATCCGTCGAAATCGAATCGGAGACCCACTACACCGACAGCCAATCCGGTGACACGATCAACCCCTCCGCCGGCACGCCCGCTCACGGATGGAGAAAGCTCGGACTCATTTCCGATGACGGCACTCCCACCCCGCGAGGCCTCCTTTTCAGCCTCTTCCAGGGAGGAGAAGGACTCGCCGTCGCCGCCGCCCTCGAGGATCCCCACTATCCGATGGATGAGCTCGTCCTCCACCTCGCGAACCTGCGCGGAGGACACCGCTTCGAACTCGATACCGTGCCCGAAGCCGAGAAACTGCTCGACTCGGTTGGCAGCGAACGACTTGCCGCAGCCTGCCGCCAGGCCTACGGCCCCGTCGATTTCGAAGGCTACCTTCGCCTCGGCCTCCCCCCGGGTTACGGAGAAGGCGCCGCCGAAGTCATTTCCCTGATGCTGGACGGCAGGCTCTACCGCCTGCTTGGGAAAAGTGCCCAGCTCGAATTTGGATCCGGCGATGTGGAACGCTGCTACGTCGAATGGCTGAGCTTACTACGCCACATCCGCCACGCCCCCGACCTCGATAACGAGCGCTGGCTCGAACTCAAAGCCGCTGCGACCGCGGAACTGAAACGCCGAGATCGCCGCAGCCCACTGGCGGCCATGCCTGACTTGCCTGCATCGGTGCTGCAAAAACGCCCACAGAACAGTGTGTTCTACAAGGCCCTCTAAACACCTCCGCCCATCCGCGACTTGAGGAGACGGCAAAACTGGCGTAACGGTCCCCATGGAAGTACTCTCCCCCAACTCAGCGATTCTCGAAAAGACCCGCGAGCTTTGCTCGCTCATCCTCCAGTCAGGAGAATACCAGGAGAACGTATCTAAGATCGAAGCTTTCTTTGCCAACGACGATGCCCAGGCCGAATACCGCGCCTTCGCCAAGCTTGGCGAAGAACTGCACCAGAAGCAGCACGCCGGCGAGATTACCGAAGACGATATCTCCGGTTACGAAGAGAAGCTCAATGAACTCAAGTCCAACGAAGTGACCGCTAACTTCATGAACGCCGAGGAAGCTCTCAACGGAATGGTCGCGCAGATCTCCAAGCACGTAGGCAAAACCCTCGAGCTCGGACGCCTTCCCACACCCGAAGACCTCGAAAGCGGTGATTGCTGCGGCAGTGGCGGCTGCGGCAGCTGCTAAGCTTCCAACTCACACACGAATCACTTATCCAAAGGGCAGGCCGCGGCCTGCCCTTTTTTGTGCACACGACATTATCCCAGCACATCTCGCGTCGCGCGATCGAGCGCTTCGACGGAGGACTGAATCTGTTCCACCGAAACACACAGCGGCGGCATCAAGGTGAGCGTATCGCGAACCGGTCGAGTCAACAGACCGTATCGTCTCGCCGCCCGGCAAACCTTCGCCCCGGTTTCATTTCGCCAGTCAAGCGCTTCACCGCCTGGCGCATCCACCAACTCAATCCCGGCCACCAATCCGACCTGGCGGATTTCACCCCAGTGCGGATTCTCAATCGCCGCCAACGCCTCACGCATCGCCTCGACCTTGGGAGGCAGAGATTCAATCACCTGCTCCTCTTCGAACACTTCAAGATTCCCCAACGCGGCAGCGCATCCTAAGGGATTGGCACAATAACTGTGACCGTAGAAGAAGGTCTTCATCTCCTCGTATTCACCAAGGAATGCCTCATAAACCTTCTCCGTCGTTAACGTAGCCGCCAACGGCAGGTAACCACCCGTCAGCCCCTTGGCGAGGCAGAGAAAATCCGGCACCACGTTTTCGTGCTCACACGCGAAGAGCCTGCCGGTCCTTCCGAACCCGGTCATCACTTCATCCAAAATCAGGAACGCTCCATTCCGGTCACACCAGTCGCGAAGTCGACGCAGCATTCCCTCGGGCCAGACCCGCATTCCTGCGGCGCCCTGGATTGCGGGCTCGATGATCACCGCATTGACGGTTCCCGCTTCATCAGCCGTCATCGCCTCGAGAGCCTCCATGTTTTCCATGTGCCGGACCGGGTAGCCATTCGATCCAAAGCGCTCGAAGAATACGCCAATCCCGCCGAGCGACGCAGCCCCCATCGTGTCGCCGTGATAAGCTCCACCAAAGGCGACAAAGTTGGGACGCCCCTCTCCGACCAGTTGCCGATATTGCACCGCCATCTTGCAGGCGCACTCAATCGCAGTGGAACCGTCATCAGAGAAAAAGACGCGTGTCAGGGTTTCGGCAGGAAAAAGCTTCACCAGTTTCTCGGCCAGACGGATCGCCGGTTCATTGGAAAACCCCAGGGCCGAGCAGTGAGCAATCTGATCCAGCTGCTTTCGAATCGCTGCATCAATTACAGGATGCTGATGCCCGTGCACATTGGTCCAGATCGAACTGTTCCCGTCGAGGTATTCGTTGCCCTCGGCATCGGTCAGTATTGCCCCTTTTCCTGAGGCAATAATCAGGGGGTCCTCCTCAGAGGCACACCAATCCTGCATCTGGGTGAACGGATGCCACAGATACGCCTTATCCAATCGGCGCAGTTCTTCGATAGAATCTGTCATCAGTCAGCCGCAGGATCCTGGCTTTACGACTTTGAATCCTGATCCTCTCCCGGCGAGTCCGCCTCTGCTTTATCTTGCGGCGGCGCCCCCGTGGAAATCCGGGAGTCGCGGAATTGATACATGATTAAGCCGAGTAAAGCGCCGATTCCAAAACCAATCCCGCCCTGGACGAAAAAGGTCCACAACATCCCGTGGGGGTCCGGGTAGTGCGACAACCGGGAATACCCAATCGCAACGAAACCACCCAACAAGCCGAACACCGTCATCTGGCGGCTCAAACTCCTAGCTGTCTTCTTTACACTCATTTATGGCTAATCAACGATCAACAGGTGCAAGCCCTCCAGTCAACCCTGCTAGGTTCACCAGGCAGCTCCCAGTTGGGGTTCCGGATTGACGCGATACGGCATCCAAACCACTCCAACTGCCTTTACTGAACAGTTTTTCTTCAGCGGAGACAAGTGAATCACCTCAAGTTTCTCCTTCATCGGATCCATCTGTTCCTTCAAAGCCGCAATAGCTTCCTCGCACTCCCGCTCCATTTCCTCAAGGTCCTCGCGGTAATCTTCGACTTTTTCTTCCGCCCGGGCGACATCCTGGCTTTCCTTCCAGGCCCGGGATGCTCCTGACATAGCACTCCGACTCTTGGTCGTGATGGCCCGCCCCATGATTGCACTTAGAATCGTACTGCCCACGCGCATGGCGGTATCAACTTTCGCGGAGCTGGCTTGAGCTTTTTGTTCATCGACCACATCCATGGCCCGCTTGATCCGGTCTTCGATCGTATCGATCTTTTTCTCAAACGCATCCTGCAGCTCATCAATTTTCTCATCGCGAATTTCGTGAGCCGAATGGACGAGACGCGCGCGGAAGTCGCCCTCTGTCTCGCCGAGCGATGAGTAGAAATCCGTCATCGGGCTCTTGAAGATCTCAATAGAATGATTGCCGTAAAGATAATCAACGAACTCCTTTTTCAAAGCCGTCCAAAGCTTGGTATCGAGCATCTTCTGAGGCAGATCGGAATAGGCAGCTCCCTCGCGGGGTTCGCTGCTGAGCTGACTGACCCTCAGTTGATTCGGCAATTCCACCGTCTCAGACCAGTTCACCTCTCCTGAGTCAGGATCGATCCGGTTCACCATCGCTACCGGTATGGCCCCGGAGATGCCTTTGCGGCTGTCCTGGTAGCGCACCTCACCAACCCGGATCACCGAGGGCACGTAGTTGATCTCCTCCGCGGGGACATTGGGTCCAGCTGGAACAAAGAAATCCTCCGACCCTCGCGGCAAACGGGGACGCGAAGTCTTCGGCGCCGGCGGCTTGGGTGCCTGCGGAGCCGGAGTGCTGACGGGCTCACCACCGGGGGCCGACGCTGGTGGAGTAGGCGAAGCCGCCTCGCGCCTGGGATCCATCAACTGCTTGATCTGGCGACGCGCCAAAGGGCCGGTCAAGTAACTCATGACCCAGCGCACATGAAAGACCGTCGGGGCATCATCGTGCACATTGTTCATCAGGAAAACACGACTGCCGAGACCGGCGAGCAATTCCTCCATACGTCCGCGGTCAAATCCTCCATCCTGGCTTGCCGCCGCCCCCTCAAGGCCGTCCAGCACTCGCGCTTTATCGCGCTCCGTTTGCAAACGACCCAGCCACCAGGTACCAATGTTAGACAGAGCTTTGTAATCGAGATCGACCGGGTTCTGCGTTGCCAACAAGACGCCAAGCCCAAAAGCACGCGCCTGTTTCAACATGGTCATCATTGGCTTCTTCGACGGCGGCATCGCTGTCGGCGGCAGATAGCCGTAGATCTCATCCATGTAGAGCAGGGCCCGAAGACTCGTGGTGCCGGACTGCGCCCTCATCCAACCAAGCATCTGGTTAAGCAGAAGAGACACAAAGAACATCCGCTCGGAATCACTGAGGTGAGCAATGGAAAAAATCGAGATACGCGGCTTACCGTCCGGCGTGTGCATCATCCGCTTGATGTCGAGAGGCTCGCCTTCGAGCCAGCTCGAAAAACCGGGAGACGCGAGCAGGTTATTCAACTTCATCGCCAGCTCGCGGCGGTCTTTCTCGGGACAAACCGTTTCGAGATCCATCACCCCGATCTTGTCGAATGGTGGCACCTGGATTTCCCGAATCAGAGTCTCAAGGGTCACCCCTTTCCCGGCCTTCCAGTTGATGCTGAAGATGTTTGAAAGGAGAATGTGTTCCGGGTCCTGGATTGGATCGGCTTCATTGCCAACCAGTGAAAGCAGACTGGAAACTGTCGATTCAATCCTCTCCGCAAAGGCCTCGCGATCGTCGAGCACCTCGAACTCCGGAACGTCGAGTGAACTCAAGATCGAAACCGGCAAACCGGCACTCGAGCCCGGCGTGTAGACCGCCATATCGACCTGGTCGCGAAACGCCTGGATCCGCTCCGGCCCCTGCCCCCAGCTGGCAAGACCATTGCGCCAGAGCTCGGCGGTATTGGCGGCATGCTCGTCGGGGGTGATTCCTTTCTTGGCCGCGTCGTCTTCATTGATCCATGGACGAAAGTCTTCCGGTGCCAGGTTGGGAAACGTCAGGAGCAGATTGGCGATGTCACCCTTCGGATCAATCACGATAGCCGGCACCTTGTCCATCGCCGCCTCTTCGAGGAGGCTGATGCAAAGACCGGTCTTACCCGAGCCGGTCATCCCCAGGACCACACCGTGAGTCACGAGGTCCTTGGAATCATAGAGAACCAGGTCATCCTCCAGTTCCTTCGCTCCAAGGTCGTATTCCCGACCGATGTAAAATTTACCAAGTCTTTCGTAGTCTTCGGTTCGAATATCCATCTCGCAAAACAAAGTCAGTCTTTCAGCGTGTATCCAATCGATTCGCCATGGAGGCTCTGGCGGCCGGGCTGGGCCTGCCAGGCCCACAGTCGGAAAGTATTTCTGCCCGATACCTTTCGCAGAGTGGACGCATGCAGCACGATCGTCCCACTTCCGGAACGTCGTCCGCCTGTGTTGATCGTTTTGACCACCCGGTAACCGGAACGCACTTCAATTCGGGAAACGCCTCCCCGCCTCGCATAGTATTCGTATTTCAAGGTCTGCCCGGATTGCAGCGTTCGCGAGTTTGACGACCGGACCACCTTGACTCGCGGTCGATAGGAATGCCTCAGGTCCGATTGAAACTGCCTCTGCTGGGTCCGGGGAAACCCGAATCGAAACTGAGCCTCAGCCTCGAGTGCCGCACTGGCGAAAAGAATCAAGCCAAGCAACAGGCAACGAAACAAGTGGGGGGAATCCATTCTCATCCTAGAACTGTCTACGTGTTTCGCCGGCCTCACGGGATTGCGGAGCATTCTTCACTGAATGCGCTATCGCCCTGACCGATGCCGTATGATATGAACCCCCCTCACCTTTTCCAACCTTTCTTATGAGCAAAATCGTCGCTATTCTGGCCCTCGCCGCTGCCTGCCTCCTCCCCGCCCTTGGAGAGGAACGCCCGCCCAATGTCATCATCATTTTCACAGACGACCAGGGCTATGGCGATGTTGGCGTCTATGGCGCTGAGGGTTACGAAACACCTCATCTCGACCGCATGGCGGCTGAAGGACGGAAGTTCACCCAGTGGTATGCTTCCCAGCCGGTCTGCTCGGCGTCCCGAACCGGCCTTCTCTCCGGTTGCTACTCCAACCGCATCGGCATCAACGGAGCGCTGGGACCGGGCAGCCGGATCGGCATCAATCCGGAGGAGACGCTCCTCCCGGAACTTTTCAAGTCCAAGGGCTACGCCACTGCCATGTTCGGAAAGTGGCATCTCGGTGATCACGAGAAGTTCCTGCCTACGAATCACGGCTTCGACGAGTATTTCGGCATCCCCTATTCCAACGACATGTGGCCGGAGCACCCCACCGCGAAACACTTCCCGCCGCTTCCACTCATCGAGGGCACTGACCGCCTCCGCGCGGCTGACGATCACGATCAAAAGATGATGACCACCTGGCTGACCGCCCGCGCCGTCGACTTCATCAATCGCAATCGCACCAACCCGTTTTTCCTCTACGTGCCGCACCCGCAGCCTCACGTCCCGCTCTTCGTCAGCGATCGCTTTGCCGGCACCACCGAGAACGGCATCTACGGCGACGTCATCGCTGAGATCGACTGGTCTGTCGGAGAGATCCTCAATGCCATCAGCACCAACGGCCTCGATGAGGACACGCTCGTCATTTTCACTTCCGACAACGGCCCCTGGCTTTCCTACGGGACTCACGCCGGCTCATCCGGCCCGCTCCGCGAAGGCAAAGGAACCGTCTGGGAAGGCGGCGTCCGCGAACCGTGCATCATGCGCTGGCCCGGCAAGATTCCCGCAGGAACTGTCTGCGATACCCCGGCGATGAACATCGACCTCCTGCCCACCATTGCCGGTCTCATTGACGCCGATCTGCCTGAGCGAAAAATCGACGGAAAAGACATCTGGCCGATTCTTTCCGGCGAAGACGGAGCTGAAAGTCCGCACGACGCCTACTGGTTCTACTACAAGCAGAACGAACTCCAGGCGGTCCTCGCTGACGGATGGAAACTTGTTCTTCCACATTCCTACCGCACTCTCGGCGACGGCCCCGGCGGTGACGGTGGCCTGCCGGTTTCTTATTCCAACATTAAGCTGGAGGACATTGAGCTCTATCATCTCGATGAGGACATCGCCGAGAGCAGCAATGTCGCCAAGGAGCACCCCGAAAAGGTGGCTGAACTCATGAAGCATGCCGAGGCCGCCCGCGCCGAACTTGGCGACAAACTCGCGAAGGCCAAAGGCAGCGAACTCCGCGAACCCGGCCGCCTCACTGAGGAGGAAGGGAAAGCTCTCGACCTGCTCAACTGGCCGAACGGCAAGCCGAAGCGCTGAACCTTTCGCAATCCTCTGCCGGCCAGATGGCCATCCGTGAAGTGACCGAAAAATCGCTGCCGAAACCGCAGTTTCGTGCCACATTAGCCGCCACATGCACGTTCAGGACATTTTTGCGAAGCAATCACCGACTTTCTCCTTCGAATTCTTCCCTCCGAAGACCGAAGAATCGTCGCAGGCGCTTTACGAAACCATCTCCGAGCTGGAAGCTCATGAACCGGATTTCGTCAGCGTCACCTATGGTGCCGGCGGTTCAACCCGCGAGCTCACCAACGATCTCGTGGTGCGCATCAAGAACTCAACTTCGCTCGATCCCATTCCCCACCTCACCTGCGTTTGCCACCAGGAGTCCGACATCGAGTCGATCCTGACCCGCTACGCCGAGGAAGGTGTCAGCAACATTCTTGCACTCGGCGGCGACCCACCCCGCAACCTGGAAAACTACAACAAGGCTGACGACGCCTTCCAGCATGCCGCCGACCTCGTCCGCTTTATCAAGAAATTCTCGGAGACCGGCAACCATCCGGACAGCCGCGGCTTCGGTATCGGTGTCGCCGGCTTCCCGGAAGGACACCCTGGCACACCAAACCGCCTCAAGGAAATGGACTACCTCAAGGCCAAGGTCGATGAGGGCGCTGACTACATCGTGACTCAGCTCTTCTTCAGCAACGAAGACTTCCACGACTTTCGTGACCGTTGCGAGCTGGCCGGGATCAACATTCCCATCATCGCCGGCATCATGCCCGTAACGTCAACCAAGGGCATGGAGCGCATGGCCGACCTTGCTGCCGGGGCGCGCTTCCCGGCCAAGCTGCTTCGCGCACTCAACCGCGCCAGCGACGCTGACGCCGTCGAGAAAGTTGGCATTCACTATGCCACCGAACAGTGCTCCGACTTGCTTGAGAACGATGTCAGCGGGATCCATTTCTACACGCTGAACAAATCCCACGCGACGCGCGAAATTTACGCCAACCTCGGTATTCGCACCTCCGCCGCTCTCGGCGCCTAGTCCTGATCCGGCATGAAGAAATTCCCCTGGCGCAGCCTCCTTTACGCGGCCGTGTTAGGTTACCTTCTGCTCGACCTCAAGGTCTTCAACGGACCGCTCAAGCGATCCTTCACCGAGCGTCAGGATGAAGCCGTCCAGGCTGCGAAGGAATATCGCTGGGTCGCCATTGTGAATCGCGAACCCATCACCAGCGACCAGCTTGACGTTGCCGTTTTCCGCCATCTTTATCAGCGGGGCAAAGACTACTCGGAGATTCCTGACAAGAACCTCGCCATGATTCGGCGGGCCGTTCTCCAGTCACTCATCGACGAGACCCTGGTGCGTCATTATGCCGACGGAGAGAAGTTCACCGCACCGCAGGATGAAATCGATAACTTCATCGAAGCCTGGGAAACACAGTTTATCGACGATGCGGATCTGGCCGAACGGTCCGAACTGCAGAAACTCTCACATGAAGAGCGCAACACCGAGCTCGCCCGCATCTGGTCTCGCAAGCGCTGGCTGGAGCAGCGGATCGAACCCGGTGTCGATGTGACGGACCGGGAAGTCCGCGAGTGGTTCGACGCCAATCAGGAAACCGGATCGGGATTCGTAGAGCCTGAGAAAATCAGGGCACGCCAAATCTTTATCAGCACCGTTGAAGAGGACGATGAGGCGCACGAACAACTGGCCCGCGACATTCACTCCCAGCTGACCGAAGGGGAAAAGCCTTTCGAAGATCTCGCCGAGGAATTCTCCGAGGATCCGCGCACCGCAAAACGTGGCGGAGATCTGAACTGGTTCGCCCGCGACCGCGTCTCAGAGAAATTTGGCGAAACAGTCTTCGCCCTGAAAAAGGGGGACGTCAGCGAACCCTTCAAAACCGACATCGGTTGGCATATTGTCGAAGTCACCGACTACCAGCCTGAACGCCCGGTCGAGTTCGAAGCAGTTGCCGACGAAATTCGTTTCCATCTCGAGGCCGAACGCAGCGCCGACACCATCAAGCAGCTCATGAAAAAGCTGCGAACCGTCGCGAACATCCGCCTGTTCCCGGAGCATATCTGAAGTTTAGTAACTTCAGCTACCGGACTTGTAGCGGAAGATGCTAATCTTCCGACCGAATGAGCAGCGATTCTCATGACTATCTGCGCCGTCTCGATGCCTCTGCTTACCAAGGGATCGCCTACGTGCACTGGACCTTCACCATTCACGATCGCAAGCAAGGTTGGCTTGATTCGAATTTTCATCACCAATTCCGCGAAATACTCATCCACATGTGTTTTCGCTATCACATCTGGTGCCCCGCCTATTGCCTGATGCCGGATCACATGCATCTCATGCTTGTAGGTGCCTCAAAAGAATCTGATCAAAAGCTCTCCACAAAGTGGTTAAGAAGGCGACTCAACGCTCTTCTGAAGGAACAAAACTTCGAACTTCAAAGGCAAGGCTATGATCATGTGCTTCGACCTGACGAGCGTGACCGCTTTGCCTTCGAGAAAACCGTCCACTACATCTTCGAAAATCCTGCCCGAGCCAACCTGACAGACGGCCCATGGGAATTCAGCGGCGCTGTCCTTCCTGGCTATCCGGAGATCTCCCCAACTCAAACCAACTATTGGGACAAATTCTGGAAGCTCTACTATGCCGCAACGGAAGATTAATCGCTCGCGCAATACTCGTAGCGGAAGTTGCCAAACTTCCGACCCGGACTACCCCTGAAGTTTAGCAACTTCAGCTACACACTTCTACGATCGCGACCATCTAATCCCGAGGTGCTCGATTCTTGGAGCGAAATTCGGGAGGTCGTTTGCTGACCCATTTTACGAAGCGGGCAATTTCCTCGTTCCCCCTCAGAGCTTCGATCGTGTTGTAAACTCTCGCCAGTTCGGTCTCGGAAAACAGGCTGTGAATCTTGCTGTGGCAGATCGTGTGCAACACCGCAATCGGTCCGTGCTTTCCGCCTCGAAGTTTCGGCACCAAATGGTGGCGACTCTCGAGTTCCGGCGGGATCGGCCGGTCGCAGAGCGGGCAGATTTTCCAGTCTTCAGAGCCTGACATAGGGCAACAGTCCCTGAACACCGCCTTCGCGACCAAAGCCGCTTTCCTTGTAGCCACCGAAAGGACTCGTCGGGTCGAACTTGTTGAAGGTGTTACCCCAGATCACCCCGGCTCTGAGCTGGTCGGCCATCTTAAAAATGCGACTACCCTTATCCGTCCAGATTCCGGCACTGAGGCCGTAACAGGTGTCGTTGGCCCGGGAGACCGCCTCAGCAGGCGTGCGAAAGGTCATCACGCTGAGAACCGGTCCGAAGATTTCTTCGCGAGCAATACGATGGCTCGCGCTGACGCCGGTGAAGAAAGACGGACGGCACCAGAACCCTTCGCCCGGCAACTCACAGCTGGAAGCATGCAGCTCAGCGCCTTCGTCGAGCCCGGCTCCAATCAGTTGATTGATCCGGCCCAGTTGCTCCTTCGAATTGATCGCCCCTATGTCGGTATTCTTATCGAGAGGATCACCGACGCGAAGCGTTTCGATGCGCCGCTGGAGGCGGGATACGAACTCATCGTGGATTGATTCCTGGAGAAGCAGGCGGCTACCGGCGCAGCAAACGTGGCCCTGGTTAAAATAGATCCCGTTGATCACGCCTTCCACCGCCTGCTCCATCGGAGCGTCTTCAAAAACGATGTTCGCCGCCTTACCTCCCAATTCGAGCGTCAGCTTTTTCTTCGTACCCGCCACCGCCGCCGCGATGGACTTACCGACCCCGGTGGAACCGGTGAACGCCACCTTGTCCACATCCGGGTGCTCCACCACAGCCGCGCCAATCTCACCGGCACCGGTAACAATATTCACCACTCCCGGCGGAAGCCCCGCCTCTTCGAAAATTTCGGCGAGGTGCATGGCGGTCACCGAAGTCGTCTCGGCCGGCTTCAGAACCACCGTGTTTCCACAAGCGAGGGCCGGAGCAATTTTCCAGGCCGCCATCAGCAACGGGAAGTTCCACGGAATGACCTGGCCAGCCACGCCAACGGGCTGAGGTGTTTTTCCGGGGAACGCATAATCAAGCTTATCGGCCCAGCCAGCGTAGTAGAAAAAATGAGCGGCAACCAGTGGCAGATCGACGTCGCGACTCTCCTTGATCGGCTTACCGCCGTCCATCGATTCGAGAATGGCCAGTTCGCGGGCTTTCTCCTGGATGATCCGGGCAATGCGGAACAAATACTTGCCGCGCTCGGCGCCAGACATCGTCCCCCAGACTTTTTCGTAGGCCCGGCGGGCACTGCGCACTGCCGCATTCACATCCACCTGCTCCGCCTTCGCAATTCGGGTCAGTTGCCTGCCCGTCGCCGGATTGACCGAACGAAAGTATTTCCCGTTCTTTGGCGCCACGAACTTGCCGTTGATGAACAATTCATACTTCGACTTCAACGGAACCGGTGTCGTCTCGGGCGCGGGCGCATACTCCCATCCACCCTCAAACTTCAGCTGCGGCTTCTTATCTTTACTCGCCATCTTCTAAAATCACTTCTGCCTTCTGCCCGTCCCCTTCAGCCTTTTGAAAAGTAGTCAGCACTTTGATAGTTCCCATCCACCAGTTTCGCTAACTGCAGTTCCACATCGCCGAGTAACGAACTCGCGCCAAAGCGGAACAGATCCGGGGTCAGCCAGTCGTTACCCACTGTCTCCTTCACCATGACGAGATACTGCAGCGCCTGCTTCGCGGTTCGAATCCCTCCGGCCGGCTTCACGCCGATCTTCTTTCCGGTAGCCAGGTAGTGATCCCGGACTGTCTCGACCATCACCAGTGTGACCGGCAATGTCGCTGCGGGTGATACCTTCCCCGTCGAGGTCTTAATAAAATCCGCGCCCGCTTCAATAGCCAACTGGCTCACCAGCCTGACATTGTCATACGTCTGCAGCTCTCCGGTTTCAAAAATCACCTTCAGGTGTGCTTTTCCGCAGGCGTCTTTTACCGCGGCAATTTCATCGAACACCTCGGCCAACCCGCCTTCGAGAAACGTTCCCCGACTGATCACCATATCGATCTCAGCAGCTCCGAAATTCACCGCATCTTTCACGTCAGCGAGACGGATCTTAAGAGGATATTGCCCTGAGGGAAATCCCGTGGCCACGGAAGCTACCGGAATTCCGCTTCCCTCCAGTTCTTTGACGGCATGTGCCACCTGGTTCGGGTAAACGCAAACGGCAGCACAGGGCGGGCAGTCATACTTCGCCAGCATCGGCTGGCGGGCCTTGCGGCAAAGGTGAGTTACTTTGCCTTTCGAATCCGCCCCTTCCAAAGTGGTCAAATCCATCATCGCCACGGCCATTTTGAGCCCCTGAGCCTTGGCCTCACTTTTGATGGAACGCTTCGTAAACTTGGCGGCACGCTCTTCCGCCCCGATCTGGTCGACGCGGGGCACAGGGGATTTCAAAGCAAAAGACATAGTGAAATGTGAGGCCGGGTCAGTATCCCCAAATCAGCACATCCTGACCATATCTTTTACGAGTTGAAAGTAGAGATAAAAAAGCCCGCGCCATGAGTAGCGAACTGTCTCCGCAGTTTCCCCTGGCTCAATCAATCCGGCGTCGAGATTGTGTCGAATCTGCTGGCCGGTTTCTTTCTCAATGAGGGACATGAGCGCATCAGGCTCCTCCACTTCCACCACGAGGTCTTCCACCTTGAGTTCACGCAACCAGTCGCGATGAGATTCCAGCAAATCCTCGAACGACTCCGAGTGCGGCTTCTGCCGCATCAACACATCCGGAGAAACCTTCATCGGGCTGCTGAAAGGAATGTCAGTCGTCCGAATGGTACGCCCGTCGTCGAGGCGCGAAGTCACTGACAAACTGACCCAGCCAACCCCATCCTGTTCCGTCAGGGAAATGGCCGCTTCCGCCTTTTCCTCTTCGTGCTGAAAGAGTCGGTAAAACTGGTTCATGCCGTCCCAGTCCCACCCGGTGTCGGCCACATAATCAAAACCGGCACCCTCGACTTCGTCGGTCAGTTCCGTCAGCGCGGGGAAGCGGGAATGTCCGGGAGGAGGTTGTTGCTCCAACTGGCGTCGAACCGGCAGGCGGACGTGACGAACCCGCGTCAATAGCTCCACCCACGGCAGCATAAACCAGAGCATGAGACCACAGACACCGGCAAGAACGCTGTCAGTCGGCAGGTAAAACGCAAGGAAGGTGGCCGCAAGAATCCCGAGAGCTCCCAACTTGCGGAGCATACGTTGGTTAAAACTGCGAAGCGCGACGGAGAATACCACCACGCCCAGGACGATGAGCAATTCTGTCATGAATGGGTCAACTTGACGGGGCGCAACCTACCTGCCAACTCGCCGCGCTAAAAGTGGAAATTTCGTGGCACGGAGCAGACAGCTCATTCCGCATTCAGAATAGCAACCAGCTCAACCTCGAGGACACCAATGATATCGTTATGCCCGGCCCGGGGCACTGGAACAAAATCAACGACCCCACCAGACCCGTCCCGCCCGGCCAGGGCCCGGCCCATTTCATATGGAACAATATTGTCCGCATCGCCGTGGAAAATGGTGACCCTCGCATCGCCCCTCTCCACCAACGCATCGATCGACGCCTCGTTGTCGTAATGGTGGCTCAAGAACCTGGAGAGCAGGCCTCCTATCGAACGCTCCGCCATGGCCTGCATCGTGGTGAAAGGTGAAACCGCTACGACCCGATTCCATCCGTAGCGATTGGCCGAATCCAGCGCGACCGCGCAGCCCAGCGAATGTCCCATTCCACTCGATCGACTCATGAGCGCCTCCGGCTCCATCGCCAACTGCCCGGCCACAACCGGGATGGCATCATCAACGGACTGAAAAATTGCCTTCGGCCCGGGTCTCCCGCTGTTGAAGCCATACCCTGGATAGTCGAAGAGCACGAAAGCATGATCGGCTGAGGGGTCCACTTTCTTAACCAGGCTCACCCAGTCCAGCGCCGTGGAACCATTGCCACCGAACAGCCACCAGACCCGGTCTGGAGAGACCCGGTCCGGAGAACTCGCTCCATCCCGCTTCAGCAAATACACCCACTGCTTCTTTCCGTCGGAGTCATAGGAGTGAGCCGTGACTTTCTCCAGCAAGGGCGTATTCGCCGCATAGCTCCGGGGAAAGTAGATCATCCTCCCCTGCCCCAGGTAGAACATCAGGAGGAAAAGCAGGACCAGTCCCAGGATGACGAGCAGGAACACCTTCATCGATTTCGAAAAATCAGTCTCCGAAAAATCCTACCGGCGTGCAACACCAGACCTGAATTACCCCTGAAGTTTGGCAACTTCAGCTACATCAAGATTCAATTGCGCCTCCCGTAGCGGAAGATGCCAATCTTCCGACCTGAACCACCTTGAAGGTTGGCAACTTCAGCCACTAGTCTTCCTTACGACGAAAGATGGCGACGTGACGGTCCACTGACTTGCCTTCAGTCTGAAGTTCGCGTGTCTCCGGATTGAATTCGGTTCGGATCAACTCGCCGCCCAAGCGCTGAATCGCTTCGAGGGCCAACTCGTGCTCCTTGTCGAAGTAACTCGTGATAATCAAACGGCCGTCATCACCGAGCTTGGCCAGCGCCTGATCGTAAATCTCCTCCCAGGTCCTCGCGCCGTGCCAGTAGTTTTGATGTCGCATGAAGACGAGGTCAAAGTCCTCCCCCATCTCCGTATGTTGATCCAGCTTGCTGGCATCGCCGGTCATGAAGTCGCATTCGCGAGTCCCCGGACGATCTTTGAATTCCCGCTTTCCGCCATAGCGTCGCTGCGCATCCGCAATTTCCCGCGCACGCACATCGATACCGGTCAACTTGACCGCACCTTCGGAGGGCCCTTTCAGCTCGGCGATGAAATCCGTCAGGATCTCAGCCTCCCGGCAGTCCCCGCAGGCGATGTCGAGCACCCGCGCCTCATCGCGCTTGGCGAGGCGGCGGCGCACAGTCTCGGCATCATCACCCGTGACCTTGCGGAGCATTTTCCGCAGACGGGCGAGATCTTCCTCGGTTTCAGCCAGGTACTTCTGGGACATCAGGCGAACTATTCACCCTTATGCGATTTTTGGTAGTGCTCTTTGAGCACGTCACGACCGAAGTCACCGTCAAAGTCGCGCCAAACCGCGTGAACATGCTCGGCACCGTTCTGAGTGTTGGCATACTCGAGAAGGAACGTCGGCCCCTGGACACGATAGTAATGCCCCTCCTTGGGCTCGAGTCCACCGGCCCAGGCAAAGACGATCTTGTCGAGCCCGGCTTTTTCGATGGCCGCCAGTTCTTCTTCAGCCACCTCTTCGCGCACGCGTTCGACGTAAACTCGAATCAGCTCCATCAGCTTGGCCTGCTGATCCTTGTCGAGATCGCCGTAGGCGATTCCCGCGTCACCGAGGTGTTCGACGACCGGCTCTGCTGTGGTCAGAATTTCCTTGGGAGACTTCTCCTGGAACACAGCTGTCTTGCGCTGCTTCCTGGAAAGGGATTTCACCAGTTCGCGGGCAACATCCTCTTCAGCGGCCAGCACCTTGAGGCCTTTGCGGGGCCCCTCGTGAATGATGCCCGGATTCGAAGCAAAGAAATTCGGAGTCGCAGATGCCACCTTGCCATCGGCAATGGTGAAGTTCAGGGACATGTGGTGCCCTTCGAAGGCCCAGGCCCAGTCATCGGAAGTCGGGTCACCGAAGATGGCCACATAGTACATCTCGGTGTCGCGGTGATCGGCATTCTCCAGTTCCCAGAGCACGTACTCGAGGCTCATGATCTGGGTCGCGGTCAGCATGCCGCGATGGCTCAAGCCGGTGCTGAGCAATGCGTAGGCGAGATGACGCTGATCAGGACGCATCGATTTGATGGTGACCCCCTTGCGAGCCTTTTCACCTTCAAACGGCTTCGGCACAAACGCCCAGTTCTCACGTTCGGGGACGGTGAGCTCGAAAGTCGCCGTCTTTTTCTGCTCTTTGGTGAGAGAAGCCAGCCACACCTGAGCTGCGGTGGCCATGTCATCGGCAGCCTCGTGAGCGTTTGCTGTCGGGCCGCCAAGCAGCGCCAGGGCGGGAAGAAGAATCAAAAATTGTTTCATGAGGCGCTAGTTAGCCAAGATTTTCCTACCTCGGCAACGGCGCAATCAGTTGACCTTCTTCGTTGGCAGAGCCATCGAGGTCAGTCATGTCGCGCTGAACTTGCGCTTCAACCTGGCCAACATCGAGGCTACTCTCGAAAAACTGGCAGGGGATATCCTGCCCGAGTTCCAATCGTAATCTTTGAACAGGAATGAAAACCATCCTCATCACCGGAGCCACCGATGGCATTGGATTGGAGACCGTGAAGAAGCTCGTTTCGATCGGTCACCGGGTTCTTCTGCATGGGAGAAACCGGGAGAAGCTCCGCGCCGTCACCGAAACTCTGCAGAACTCCCCCAACGCGGGTCCGGTCGAAAGCTATGTCGCCGACCTCTCCCGACTGGTTGAGGTCGAATCTTTTGCCGCTGCCATTCTGGAGAAGCACGTTCACCTCGACGTCATCATCAATAACGCCGGAGTTTACTCCGCCCCCTTCGCCACCACCTCGGACGGACTCGACCTTCGCTTCGCGGTCAACACCATCGCCCCCTACCTGCTCACGAAACGACTCCTGCCACTGCTGAACACGGAAGGTCGTGTCATCAACCTTTCCTCGGCCGCCCAGTCGCCGGTCGACCTGGAATCCCTGCGCGGCAATCGACCGATCAATGACGGCGAAGCCTACGCCCAGAGCAAGCTTGCCCTCACCATGTGGACGGGAGGTCTTGCGGCTTCCCTCGGTGACACCGGCCCTGCCATCATTGCCGTGAATCCCGGTTCTTTTCTCGGCAGCAAGATGGTGAAGGAAGCCTACGGCATGGCCGGAAAGGACCTCAGCATCGGCGCCAATATTCTGACCCGCGCCGCTCTCGATGACGAATTCGCCACGGCCTCCGGCAAATATTTCGACAATGACGCGGAGCAGTTTGGCTACCCGCATCCTGACGCTCTCAATGCGGCCAAGATGGCCAATATCATCGAGGAAATCGAGGCCGTCCTGTCCGCTAAGCTTTCCGCATAGCGCCCAGCTCGAAAATGGCCGTGTAACCATTCGGCTTCCCCTCCCGTCTTTTCTCACGCAAGCTGTCAGCAGGGCTTCATTGCTCAAAATGCTTATTTTAGATACAAAGCGGACTGTCTGCGTGGTGGAAACCGAAATACCAGAGTCCGAGTGGGTCGCTCGCGCCACCAGTGGCGACGAGGACGCTTTCCTGCACCTGGCCAACACCTATCGCCCCCGCGTCTGGGGAACAGCTTCGCGCTTTGCCCGCTCCCGTGCCGAGTTGGAGGACCTCACCCAGGAGTTGTTCGTCAAGATCTGGAAAGGGCTGCCCACCTACCGGTCCGATGCTCCTTTCGAGAATTGGCTCATGACCGTGACGGTGCGTGGCTGCTACGATTTTCTCCGCAAGAACCGGCGTCGTCGCGAGAGCGAGCAGCTCGTCGATCCACAGGAAAGCCGCGACGCCCAGGACCCACATGCGAAACGGGAATCCAGCCGCCGCGAAGCCTGGGAAACCGTCCAGTTGCTTCTGGAGCAACTCAATGCGAAAGACCGAACAGTCATCACCCTGCTCGACCTCGAAGAGCGGGGCGTCCGCGAAACGGCCGAACTGACCGGTTGGAGCGAATCGAATGTCAAAGTGCGTGCCCACCGGGCCCGCAAAAAAATGCGCCAGATATACGACGAACTAGGATTGGAGAAATAGCGAACCATGAGCACCAGTGATCCCATCACCCGACTGTTCCAGGCCGCCCGCGGCTACCTGCCCTCTGGCCCGTTTGGCGAATCCCGCGAGTACGGATTCGAGACCCGCCTGAGAGCTGCGCTTGCCGAAAGAGCTCCGTCCCTTGCCGAAGTAGTTTCCCGCTTCTCCTGGCGCTTTTCCTTCGCAGCCGTTCCACTGCTTGTCATTGTCGCGGTCATCCTCACCTACCAGACCCAGGGCGCCCTTCCCGTCGGAATTGAGGGTTTCGTTGCTCAATGGTCTGAGCTCATTCCGGTCGGCTTCTGAATTCATGCCCGAAAAGAAAACCAAGCTCAAAGCCGGTTGCGGCATCGCCATGGTCTTCGGCTCAGGATTCCTCTGCGGAGGATTGGCGCTGGCCTGCCTGCTCTTCTGGTATGTGCCGCTCAGCGAAGGCTGGAAAAAGGATGAATCCAAGCAGTTCATCACCAATCACATCGCCAGTCGACTGGACCTCACCGAAGAACAACTGGAGCAAGCCCGCCCCATCATTCATGAGGCAATCGAAAAACGCTTCCAGCGACTCGGCAACTTTGCCAACTTCGATTCTCAGGTGAGGGCGGACGCGTTCGAAGAACTCAAACTGATTCTCAACGATGAGCAAATCGCCACGGGCGAAAAGATGCTCGAACGCTGGAACCGCAGTAACCAGCGCAGGATCGATAAAAATTCCGAGTAGCCGGAACCCCTTGTGCGTCCGGCCTTCCGCTCGCCTCATCCCAAAAATCCCTTGCGATTTGCCTCATTCGAGGCTCTTAGTCCCCGTCCCAAGTGACGGAGAATTCCCCCGGTCTTCGTTCTCCGCGCCGGTCCGAAACGGGCTTTTATCCCCGGACTTTCCGGCATTTCAACCATCGACCTGCACGTACCGTGATCCAGCTCATCTATCGCAAATTCGGCAATCGTTCTCACACCAAGGACGACCTTCTCTCAGGTCTAACCGTGGCTCTCGCGCTGGTTCCTGAAGCCGTTGCCTTCGCCATCATCGCCGGTGTCCCGCCGCTCGTCGGTCTCTACGCCGCCTTCATGGTCTGCCTCATCACTGCAGTGGCTGGCGGTCGCCCGGGTATGATCTCCGGTGCGACTGGCGCGCTTGCTGTTATCATGGTGGGCCTCGTCAAGATCGGTAATGATCGTGGCGTCGAGCTCGGCCTCGGGGAAAACGCCGGACTCCAATATCTCTTCGCCGCCGTCATCCTCATGGGCGTCATCCAGATCGCCTGCGGCGCGCTCAAGCTGGGTCGCTTTGTCCGCCTTATCCCGCAGCCGGTCATGTTCGGTTTCGTTAACGGCCTCGCCATCGTCATTTTCATGGCGCAGTTCCCCATGTTCACCGAATCGCCGACCACGCCGGGTGCCCCCTGGCTCACGGGTGGCGCTCTATTCGTCATGGCCGCCCTCGTCCTGCTGACCATGTCGATCAGCTTCTTTCTACCCAAGCTCACCACCGCGGTTCCCGCCTCGCTCGTCGGCATCATCGTGGTCAGCCTCATTGTGATTCTCGGAGGCGTCAATACCCTCACCGTCGGCAACATGGCCTCGATCAAAGGCGGCCTGCCGGAGTTCGTCCAGTTCAACATCCCGCTGAACATGGACACGCTCATGTTCATTGCCCCTTACTCGTTCATTCTAGCCGCGGTCGGCCTGATTGAATCGCTCATGACCCTGACATTGATCGACGAACTCACCGAAACTCGCGGCCAGAGTAACCGCGAATGTGTCGGCCAGGGTGTCGCCAACATCGTCACTGGTTTCTTCGGCGGCATGGGCGGCTGCGCCATGATCGGACAATCCATCATCAACATCCGCTCCGGTGGTCGTGGACGTCTTTCCGGCATTACCGCCGGGGTCCTCCTGCTTTGTTTCATTCTCTTTGCCAGCCCGCTGATTGAAAAGATCCCGCTGGCTGCCCTCACCGGCGTCATGTTCATGGTGGTGATCGGTACCTTTGAATGGTCTTCCATTCGAATTCTCGGAAAAATCCCCAAGGCCGATGCCTTCGTCATCATTCTCGTGTCTGTCACCACCGTGGTGACTCACAACCTTGCCCTCGCTGTGATCGCCGGGGTCATTGTTTCGGCCCTCGCCTTTGCCTGGAAGTCCGCCCAGCACATCCATCGCGAAACAGAAATTCGCGAGGACGGCGCCAAGGTTTACTACCTTCACGGACCGCTCTTCTTCGGATCCGTCACTGACTTCAGCACGGAGTTCACTCCCAACGAAGATCCCGACGAAGTCATCGTCGACATGATGGATTCCCGTGTCTGGGACCACTCCGGAATCGAAGCTCTCCAGAAACTGGCAGAACGCTATCGCACCGCCGGCAAAACGATTCACCTCCAGCACATCAGCGCCAACTGCCGCCAGCTGCTGGAAAAGGCCGGCAGCATGATCGACATCATTGTGCTCGAAGACGACCCGACCTACATCGTGGCGAACCTCAAGAAAGCGGACAGGACTCCCTCAGCCCGCCCCGAGAACGCATAATTTCAAAAACGGCCCGTAAGCCGTCCCACCCGTACACACAACAGGGTTAGGTGCTTCACCTAACCCTGTTTTGCGTTTACGAAAACTTCAATACGTGTTCCCGCACGGAACCCTCGATTGCGAGGAGCACTGAATCTTCATTCATGGTTACTCCGCCCGTCTCCCGCATGGATGCGGAAAATTCGCCGCGTCCACATCAGTCCGGCCGTCGTTCCCTTGCCATGAACAAGTTACCCGCTTCTACGTTTTCACTGGGATTGGTCCTCCTGGTATCGAACGTTTCGGCCGACTGGAACCAGTGGCGAGGTCCTGATCGCGACGGCGTCGTGGTGGGAGGTGACATGGGATTCCCCGATTCACTGGGCGAAGGCAACCTCACCAAGCTTTGGAGCGCTCCGCTTGCCGAAGGATATTCAGCCCCAGTCACCGCCAGCGGGCAACTCTTCACCTTTGAAACCAAATCGAAGGAAAACGAAATTGTAAGAGCCTTTTCGCTCGAAACCGGGGAGCCTGCCTGGGAAGTTCCCTGGGCCGGATCCATGAAGGTTCCGTTTTTCGCAGCCAAGAACGGAAGCTGGGTCAGAAGCACCCCAACCATCAACAACGGCGCCATCTACGCCGGGGGCATGAAAGACGTGCTCGTCAAAATGGACGCCTCGACCGGCAAAGAACTCTGGCGCGTGGATTTCACTCAGCGCGATGAAACCGAAGTCCCTTCGTTCGGGCAGGTGTGTTCTCCGCTCTTCGATGATGGACACCTCTACGTTCAGGCCGGGCTGGCCGTGGCCAAGCTTGATGCGGAAACAGGGGAAACTCTCTGGCGCTCCATGGAGGACGAGCGCGCCATGTTCGGCAGCGCTTTCTCCTCTCCCGTGATTGCCGACCTCGCCGGAAAACGCCAGCTCATCGTGCAGGCCCGCCTCGCCATGGCCGGCCTCGATCTTGAAACCGGCGAAGTTCTGTGGACAACTCCGGTCAAGGCTTTCCGCGGCATGAATATCCTCACCCCCACCGCTGTAGGAGACGACCGCATCTTTACCGCCAGCTACGGAGGCGGCGCCTTCCTTTTTGAAATCTCGTCCACCGACGACGGCAAGTTCGCGGTCGAGCAGGTCTGGAACAACGAGAAGCTGGAAGGTTACATGGGCAATCCCGCCTTCATCGACGGGCACATCTACCTGCACGGTCGCGACAAGAAACTCCACTGTATTGACCTCGCCAACGGCGAAGCCAAATGGTCCACCGACGAAGAGTTCGGAGAATACTGGTCCATGGTCCAGAAAGGCAACCGCGTGCTCGCTCTCGACCAGAAGGGAGAACTGGTTCTGTTTGAAGCGACCCCTGAAGCCTTCAAGCCCCTCGACCGTCGCAAGATTTCCCCGAAAGATCCCACTTGGGCTCACATCGGTTTGGACGGAAACCGCGTCCTCATCCGCTCGCTCAAGGGCGTTTCCGTCTGGGAGTGGAAATGACGCGATTGTGGTCTGGCTGCGGTTGAGCGCGGCACCGAAACTGGTGCCAACTTCAACTGCCATGATCCGATTACTTCTCACTATCCTCACTCTCTCTGCGGTTGCCCGGGGAGGCGAACCCGGCACCTGGCCGATCGATCGTTTGCAGTCGGAGATCCCCGAATACCGCATCGAGGATCCGGACGCTCCGATTCAATCCATTCTCTACCAGGGCGAACCCGTCGCCGGTGGGAACACAGAAGTCTTCGCGTTCTACGCTTCACCCAAAACGCTCGGCACGGCCAAAGCCGGAGAGACCTATCCCGGTATCGTGCTCATTCATGGAGGCGGTGGCACTGCCTTCTCCGACTGGGTCTGGATGTGGGCGCAACGTGGCTACGCCGCCATCGCGATGGACCTGGGCGGCAGTCGGCCTCCGGCTCCGCCCTATGATGCGAACGGAGACAAGATCCAGGACTTCCACCACAAGCGCGATCAGCGGACCCGTCTCGACAAGGCAGGCCTCGACCACGGGCGCACCCAGAAATTCGACAGCATCGGCGGGAAGATCGATGACGACTGGCCCTACCATGCCGTCGCCAACGTGATGAAAGCCCACTCCCTGCTCCGCAGCTTTGATGAAGTCGACGCAGAGCGCACCGCCGTCACCGGGATCAGCTGGGGTGGCTACACCACTTGCCTCGTGGCCTCGCTTGATGACCGATTCAAAGCCGCTGTGCCTGTCTATGGCTGCGGCTTTCTTCACGAAGGAGAGTCCGTCCAGAAACCTTCCATCGACGCCCTTGGAGATCGGCGCCAGGCGTGGGTCGACGCCTACGATCCCGGAAGCCACCTGGGCAAATGCAGGACGCCCATTTTCTGGGTCAATGGCACCAACGATCAGCACTACGTGCTCGACAGCTACGCCAAATCCTACGCCCTCGTCAAAGGGCCGAAAACGCTCCGCATCGAACCGATGATGAAGCACAGCCACGGAGCCGGATGGGAACCCGAAGAAATCGGCCTCTTTGTGGATTCCATTCTCAAGGACGGCACGCCGCTGCCTGTGGTGAGCGAACTGGAGACCAGCGACGATGGAACGGTTTCCGTATCAGTGAAGTCAGAGCTCCCCATCACCGAGGCAAAACTCTTCTACACCACGGACGATGGCCTCCGCTCCAAACGCGAATGGTCGAGCCTTCCCGCAGAAATCGAAGGCGATCGCATCGTCGCCAAAGGCCTTCCCGCTGACGCCAACACCTGGCTGCTCACCATCACCGATGAACGCGGCGCCATGGTCACCAGCGAGGCTGGCTTTCGCTAGCCCTCCACCCGCGCTTTCAACACCGCCTCGGCTACAACCAGGTCACCCGGCACCGTGATCTTCAAATTTGGATCCGGATTCTCAACCAGCTTGACCGGGTGCCCGATCGCTTCGAGGGCGGACACTTCGTCCGTGACGAGATCGCCGCGCTCGATCACGGTTTCGTAGGCTTCGTGGAGCAACTCGAGTTTGAAGATCTGCGGCGTTTCCATGCCCCAGAGATTCTCGCGGGAGACAGCACCGTCCACTTCTCCGCGATCGTTGCCGCGCTTCAGGGTGTCGGCCACGCGATGAGCCAGAGTTGCCGCGCCGGTCTCTGCAGCCACGGACGCGCATAGACTGATGGCCCGGGCACTCACCAGTGGGCGGGCGCCGTCATGCACCGCAACGAGATCCATTTCCCCGGCCACCCGGGACAGGCCGGCGTGGACAGAGAGGTGCCGTTCCGCTCCGCCTTCGATCGCTTCGACAAACTTGTCGAGACCAAGACGCTGCGCCGTCTCCGTGACCGGCTCAATTTTTTCTGCGGACGTCACCACCCGGATTTCGACGACCTCCGGGCAGGACTGGAAAGCCATCATCGAGCGAACCAGGACAGACTCGCCGTCGAGATCGGCTTCGAGCTTGTCGAAACCCATCCGGCGACTGCTTCCGGCAGCAACGATGATGACAGAGAGTTTCATAACTCGTCAGAGCCTCTTGCTCTTGATCCCGCTCTTCCTCATGCTCTCCGGAAGAGCAGGATTGAGATCAGGAGTAAGAGTCGTTACCCCAGCTTCGACATCACAGCCTGCGACAGCGTCTTACCGTCAGCCCGACCTGCCGTCTTCTCCTGGACGATCTTCATGACCTGGCCCATTTCCTTGCGGGAAGTGGCGCCCACCTCGGCGATAGCGGCTTCCACGATGCTCGCGATTTCCTCTTCGCTGAGGGGCTCGGGCAGGTATCCGTTGAGAACCTCGATTTCCGCCTTCTCCTGGTCGGCCAGCTCGTCGCGGCCGGCAGCTTCATACTGCTCGATGGAATCCTGGCGTTTCTTCACTTCCTTGCGAACGACAGCCATGACCTCGGCATCGGTCAATTCGGCATCGGCACCGCCCTTTTCGATGGCGGCGTTCTTAATAGCTGATTTGAGCATCCGAACGGTATTCAGCGCGACGGTGTTTTTTTCGCGCATCGCCGTTTTCATGTCTTCCGTAATCTGTTGGGATAATTCGCTCATGCGCTAAGCTACCCACGATCCAACAATTCGCGACGTGAAAAACGACTCTTCCTCCAACACCTCAAAACCTCCCGTCAACCTGGCCGGCCGGATCTGGACCGCGGTCATGGGCCTGGGAATCGCCCTCGTCGGCTGGGTATTCGTACAATACCTCTGGGGCTCTTACGAGCGGGCCGCCGTCATGAACGACTGGGTCGAAACGCCGTGCATGGTCGAGGCCACCCATATCGATGACACGGAACTCAATCAGCGGGGTGTCCCCAAGTACATTCTGACAATCACCTACCGCTACACCTTCGACGGCAAAGAACGCACCAGCGACCGCTACAAGCGCCTCCCCACCGAGAGCAGCGATCCTCGCAAGGTAAAGGCCAAGGAGAAGAAGTATCCCGTCGGAGAAGAGTCGGTTTGCTACGTCAATCCCGAGGATCCCGACTTCGCCGTACTCAGGAAAGACAGCAAAGCCGGACTCTACTCTATCTGGTTCCCCTGCTTGTTCATCGTTGGCGGAGCCGGTATGATTCTTACGGCCATATTCCGTCGCGCCTGATTCTCATGAAAACCGGACTGCTCATCGATCGCGATTTCTGTGACCACGATCCCGGAGCCGGACACCCGGAAGCCCCCGGTCGCATCGAGGCCATCATCAAGGAACTGGAAGAAGCCAACCTGATTGCAAACTGTCCTGCCATCCCCGAGCGCAAAGTCACCGACGACGAAGCCCTCCTCGCTCACACTGACGGATACCTGAAAGTCGTCCGCACGGAAATCGACGGCACCCGTTCCGGGATTCTCAGCACAGGTGACACCAATTTCGGTCCCGCCTCGCTCGAAGTGGCCCGCAACGCTGCCGGAGGATTGCTCAATGCCGTCGACGGAGTCATCGGGGGAGAATATGACAACGCCTTTTGTGCGGTTCGCCCTCCCGGCCACCACGCCACCCGGAGCCGGGGAATGGGATTCTGCATTTTCAACAACGCCGCCATCGCCGCGCGCTACGCGCAAGAGCAATACGGCCTCGAACGTGTTGCCATCATTGACTGGGACGTGCACCACGGCAACGGCACCCAGGACATCTTCTACGAGGACGGAAGTGTCTTTTACTTCTCCACCCACCAACACCCCTGGTATCCGGGCACCGGATCAAAAGATGAAACCGGTATCGGTCGCGGTGCCGGAACGACGCTCAATGTCCCTCTCCCTGCCGGTTGCGGCATGGATGAAATCGGGGCTGCCTTTCGTGGAGCCTTCACCGGCAAGATGAAGGATTTCAAACCTGATCTCGTCATTATCTCCGCAGGATTCGACAGCCGCCTGGGTGATCCGTTAGGACAGCTCACCCTTTCTGACGAAGACTTCGCCAGCCTCACCGGAATCCTCACCGAACTGGCCGGAGAGTTTTCAGCCGGTCGCCTCGTTTCTGTTCTCGAAGGCGGCTACAACCAGGCCGGTCTCGCTCTCGCTGTGAAACACCACATCGAAGCCCTGCGAAAATCCTGATCTCGTGTGATCCCGCGATCACAGGCTATCGAAGCGACTCGCGACCTGATAGGTTTCGATCATGCCGCATCGAATCCCCGCTTGGCTCCTGCTCGCATTCGCCCTCCTGGTTGAGCCAGCCCTCCGGGCCGACGACCGCCCCAACCTCATCGTCATCATGGTCGATGACATGGGCTACCAGGGCTTGAGCTGCTTCGGCAACCCCTACTTCAAGACCCCTGAGCTCGACCGTCTCGCCGCTGACGGCATGAAGCTGACAGATTTCCATTCCTCCGGCACGATGTGCTGCCCCACCCGGGCCGGACTGCTCACCGGACTCTACCAGCAGCGCACCGGCATCGAGGCCGTCATTCACCCCGTGTCCGATCACCCGGAACACCGCAAGGGGCTGCAGCTTTCAGAAACGACCTTTGCTGAAGTGCTCAAGGAGAGCGGTTACGCCACCGGCATCATTGGCAAATGGCACCAGGGTTACCCACAGAACTCCGACGACTATCACCCGCAGGAACACGGCTTCGATGAATTCGTCGGCTACCACAGCGGCAACATCGATTTCGTCAGCCACGTCGGTGATCATTACGAACACGACTGGTGGCACGGGAAAGAAGAGACTCCGGAGGAAGGTTACTCCACCCACCTCATCAACCAGTATGCTGAAGACTTTGTCCGTCGGCACGGCAAGTCCAACCAACCTTTTTGCCTCTATCTTTCTCACGAGGCGATCCACAACCCCGTCCAGGTCCCCGGTGACCCCGTCCGCCGCACCCTCGACAACTGGGACCGATGGGACTTCCGAAAAGTCAGCGAAGAAGAACGGATCGCCAAGTACCGCGGCATGACCCTGCCGATCGATGAGGGACTCGGACAACTGAGGGCGGCCCTGAAGGAACTCCAAATCGAAGACAATACCTTCATTCTTTTCTTCTCCGACAACGGCGCCGCCGGCGACTTCCCCAGCGGCGATCCCAACTTGCGAGGCAACAAGGGTTCCGTTTACGAAGGCGGCCATCGAGTTCCCGCGATCGCCTTCTGGCCCCGGAAGATCGAAGCCGGAACAGTGTCCGATGAGCCGCTCATCAGCATCGACGTGATGCCCACCCTGCTGGCCCTCGCCGGCATCGAACACGCAGATCTGCACCTCGATGGCGTCGACATGTCTCCGGTGCTCGTCGAGCAGCAATCACTTCCTGAGCGACCACTCTACTGGGCTTCGCTCAGCAACCGGGGCAGCCGGGCCGAGGCGATGCGGGACGGCCCGTGGAAGCTGAACGTTTTTCACCCCAAGGCCACACCCGGCACCTTTGAGAACCCCGTCCTGGAGTTGTATCGCCTCGATGAAGACCCGTCTGAAACCAACAATCTCGCTGAAAGATTTCCCGATCGGGCCGAACAAATGGCGCAGCAGATCAAGGATTGGTACCACGAAACAAGCAACTCCTCTCCAAAGCAACCCGGCGGCTGGCTCGCGGAAAAATGATCAGGAATGAAACCAGCCGCGATCCGCAAGGATCTCCTGACCGGTAATCGCACTGCTGGCTGAGCTTCCCAGAAACAAGGCCACTCTCGCAATCTCATCGGGATCAATCAGGCCCGGCTGGCACTGGCGTTCTGCCAGCATTTCGCGAACCTCGTCGTCAACGTATTCGCGAACCTGGCGCTCGGTCATGATCCAACCCGGGGAAATCGTATTCACTCGAATGCCTTTCGGTCCGAGCTCACGTGCCAATGATTTCGTCATCGCAATGATCCCGCCTTTGCTCGCCACGTAGGCTGCCATTTCGGACGGCCCCATGTGAAAGGTCACCGAGCTGAAATTGATCACGGCGGCAGGATCTGTGAATCGCGGCAGAGCCTCACGAACCGTCAACATGTAGGCGCGAAGATTCAGGTCAATGACACGGTCCCAGGCTTCGACGGTCATCTCGTCCAGGGGAATGCGCGGATCGTTGGCGGCATTGTTGACCAGGACTGAGATCTCCCCAATCGATCCGATCCATTTCGCAATCTCTTCCGGCTGCAACAAGTCCACCCAGGTGAACTCCGCCCCTTCCAGTTCCGCCGCCAGGGCCGCCCCCTTTTCTTCATCCACATCACAGAAGCAAACCCGCGCCCCCTGGCCCCAGAACTGGCGCACCATCGCTTCGCCAATTCCGTTGGCACCGCCGGTGATCACCACCGTCTTTCCGTCCAGATCGTGATAACTCGCTTCCATTTCAATCGACTGCAGGAAACCATCAAACAGGGATCCCTCGCGGTCGACAATGACGAAACCGCGGAATCGCTAATTGAAGGATCTGCAATCTGGAGGATTCTTATTTCATGCGTCTCCCCACCGCCCTTCTCGCCACTTGCTCATTCTTCACGCTTACCGCGCTCGCAGTCACGCCTGAGGAGATCATCGCCGAGATGGAAAAGATCCAGGGGGAATCCGGGATGAAATCCGCCTCCATCGGATTGTGCTTCATTCCTATCGACGGTGAACCTTCCGATGCCATTGGTTATCAACCCGACCTCGGCTTGATCCCGGCTTCGACAATGAAGGCCGTCACCACGGCGACCGCGAATGAAATCCTGGGGCCGGATTTCCGATTTAAGACAGAACTGCAAACCGCGGGAACGCTCGACGAGGAAGGTACGCTCACCGGGCATCTGGTCATTCGCGGCGGCGGCGACCCAACCCTCGGATCCTCTAACATCAGCTCAACTTTCTCGAAGTGGCAGACCGCGCTTCGCGAAGCCGGCATCAAGAAGATCGAAGGATCCATCGTCGGTGACGCGACCATCTTTGACAATCAGCTCATCCCGGACACCTGGCAGTACAATGACTTCGGCAATTATTATGGCGCCGGCGCCTGCGGCCTGACCTTTCACCAGAACCTCTTCTACTGCTCCTTCCGACCGGGCAATGTTGGCGCTGAAGCCAGGTTTGTCGGCACCGATCCGAAACTGCCGGAAATTCAATTCATTAATGAAATGCGCACCGGCACCTCCGGAAGCGGTGACCAGGGCTACATCTACGGACTCCCCTATGCGAAGACGTTTTACCTGCGCGGAACCGTTCCAGGCGGGCGCAGCTCGTTCACAATCAAGGGCGCCCTTCCCGATCCGGCTTTCTTCTGCGCGAGAGCATTCACGAAGCATCTCAACAACAACGGTCTCGAAGTTTCCGGCGAACCGACCACGGTTCGACTGATGACCATTGCCGGCGAGAGCCTCGCTGCTCGAAAAATCATTCACACCCAGGAGTCCGACACGCTCGCTTCGATCATGAACCTGACGAACATGAAGTCGAACAACCTCCGCGCTGAGTGCATGCACCGAATGCTGGCCGCCGGAAAGGAATCGAAAGCTTCTACCGTGAACGCTTCCAAGATCATGAGCCAGCACTGGTCCGAAAAAGGCGTCGACATGACCGGCTCCTTTCTCGGAGATGGCTGCGGACTGAGCCGGTCCAATATCATCAGCACACGCCAGATGGCACTGATTCTCTATCACGCCGCGCAACACGAGGACTTTGACAGCTTTTACAAGACCCTCCCCGTGGCCGGTCGCAGCGGCACGCTTTCCAGCATCGGAGGCGGCTCTGCCGCTGAAGGACGGGTTGCCGCCAAGAGCGGAACGATTGCCCGCGTTCGCAATTACGCCGGCTACGTCAATACCCGCTCCGGTGAGCGCTACGCCTTCGCCATTTTCTTCAACAACTACTCGAGCGATCTCTGGTCGGTGAAATCCAAGATCGTCCGCGTGTGGTCCAAGATGGTTGGCCTTTAATTTCATGAAGCAACTCTTCGTCGCCTGCCTGTTCGTGCTGCCCGCCTTGGCTACCGAACCCCACCCCGACGCAAAGCCTAACACCCACCCTCCGGGACATGTCGATGTTCCCGAGAACGCGGCCTACATCGTGGAGGACCCAACAGCCCTCGAAGGCATTGTCCTCGACGAAACCGAAGCCGAACTGACCGGCGCCTGGCAATACTCCACCCACACCCCGCCCTATGTGGGCATCGGCTACCTCCACGACCAGAAATCGGGAAAGGGCGAAAAGTCAGTCACGTGGCGGCCGGTGATTCCCAAAGGCGGGACATACGAAGTCCGCATTTCACATTGCTACAATGTGCGCCGTGCCACCAACACCCCGGTGACGATTCGACACGCCGACGGCGAAACCACGATACGCATCAACCAGCAGGAAGTGCCGGAGCACGGACGACTTTTCCGATCCCTGGGCACCTTTCGTTTCGAAGCCGGAAACACCGGCTCCATCACGATTTCCAACGACGGCACCGACCCGAAGAAGGTCGCTATTGCCGACGCCGTTCAATTGATTCCGGCGGAGCCCCAGTCCTAAACTGGCTAAATTCCTAAACTGCTAAACACCTCACTGAGGCATCACCGGCGGCAACTCGTTCCCTTCGTCGTCGATCGGGTAGAGCGCATCGTGTGCTTTCAGCTGAGCGATGAGTTCTTTCATCATGCCGCTCAACTTCTCCGGATTCGAGCTCGCCACATTCGTCGACTCAAAAGGATCCTCAGCCAGATTGAAGAGCTGATAGGTGCCCTCAGTCTGAATCGAACCGCCAGAATTCTTCGTATCCGGAAAGGTGTGATAAATCACTTTCCAGTCTCCGTCACGCCAACTGGTCCAGTAGCTGCTGCGATGCGGGCCATGAGGATAGTGCATCAGGAACTGCTGCTCGCGTCCTTCATCCGCCTCGCCACTCAAGAGAGTTTGCAACAAATCGCCGTCAACCTTGTGGCCTTCGGGATTTTCAGCTCCGACCAACTTGAGAAGCGTTGGATAGATATCCTCCACCGAAGCGACCTGGCTCTGGATGCCTCCGGCCGGAATCGGCAACTGCTTCTGGAAAGCATTGTCAGGATTCCGCTTGCCCCAGGCGGCAATAAAAGGAACGCGCATACCTCCTTCGTAGTGGGCTCCCTTTTTCCCGCGCAGTGGTTCGGCGCATGCCACGACATGCTGATCACCCAGCGGAGCATCGGAGCCGTTGTCGCCGAGGAAAAAGATGAGCGTGTCCTCAGCCACACCCAGCTTTTCAAATTCATCCATCATGTCACCGAGCGATTTGTCCATGCCCTCGATAAGAGTGGCAAAAGCTTTGGCCCGCTCGTCTTTATCGGAGTCGGCGTAATGCTCGATAAAGCGCTCGTCGACTTCGAAAGGAGAGTGAACCGCGTAGTGAGAAAAGTAGAGATAGAATGGCTGCTCTTCGGCCACCGTCTTCTCGATTACCTTTCTGGCTTCGAGGGTGAGGGCTTCGGACAAGTGGGTTTCCGTGCCGTGGTAGGCCTCCAGGTGAGGAACCGCGTGATGCTCGCGCTTCGTGCCCCAACCGTAGTTGTTCTTTCCAAGGTAACTACCGGGAGCACCAAAACAGTGTCCTCCGATGTTCACATCGAAGCCGAGATTGAGCGGCTCGTGTCCCTCGTATTCGCGCGGACCGAAGTGGGCTTTGCCCACATGAATCGTCTTGTAGCCGTTGTCGGCAAGAACACCGGGAAGAGTCACATCGCCGGGCTTAAGCCCGGTCCAGTTCCATCCGGGCGCGCCGTTCGGGCCGGCATTATTGCTGTCCGGCCGAATCCAGTTCGTCGCTCCGTGACGGGCAGCGTTTTGACCCGTCATGATCGCATTTCGCGTCGGCGAGCAAACACTCATGGCGTAGAACTGGTTGAAGCGAATCCCCTGGGAAGCGAGACGCTCCATTCCGGGGGTGCGGTAAAAGTCGTTCAAGGGATAGCGTTTCGGCTGACCGTCATCATCGGTGAGAAAAGGGACCGAGGTATCCATCACCCCCATGTCATCGACGAGGAAGACCATGATATTTGGCTTGTCGGCAGCCGACAGGCTCGTGGCCAAAACCACCGCAGCAAAGAACGAAAGAAATTTCATAGGACGAAAACCCTAGACCGTTTCGTCCCGCGCGGGCAACCCCGCAAAAGCGCCGCAGAAAGATTGGCAGGACGACTGCTCGGAACTTTAGCAAGTTCCGCTACGGTATTTCTGTAGCGGAAGATGCCAATCTTCCGACAAACCAGACCCGGCTACTTTTTCGGAATCTTGATCTCCTGCCCCACTGAGAGCTTGGTAAAATCCAGGCCAGGGTTCAGCTTCACGATCGCCTGGTGATCCAACCCCTTTGTCTTCGCAATTTTCCACGGATTGTCACCGCTTTGAATCGTGTAGAGCTCCCATTCACCTTCATCGGTGGATTCTTCCGCTGTCTCTTTTTCAGCCGCCCCCTCCGTTGAGGCAACCAACGACCCGGCTTTCTTCTCAGCCTCGGGTGGTGGTGGATTCTTTGACGTCACATCAACTGGAAGCGTCAGGACATCCCCGACCTTCAGCGCATCGGCATTGCCGAGATCGTTCTCATGAAGCAGGGCGCGAAATTCAATCTCGTGGGCTTTCGCAATCTTCCAAAGGTTGTCACCCGACTGGACCACATACTTTTGCTTAATCGCGGGCTTCGCGACAATCTTGGCGGGAGCCGCCTCCTCGGGCTTCTCCTTCGGCTTGGTTTCTTCGGGCTTCTCCTGCTTCTCTTCGCTGGCAGGAGGAGGTGGCGCAGGGGCATCCGGTTTGGCTTCCTGCCCGTGGCTGATGGCCGCAAGCAGACTGAGCGCCGGAAAAAGAAAAAGCAGTCGAGAGTTCATTTGCTGAGTCCGGTTCGTGTTTCGGGAGAAATACTACCAAAACTCCCGTTTCGGGAGAAGCCCGATCTACTCGTCCATCCCGATTGCCTGCATCACTCCGCGCATGTAGCCAACCGCCCACAACCTGCCCAACATATGGTAGCCGGGATACTCGTTCGATTCTCCGGCCAGGGTCGGAACATGGTCCGGTCGAATCGGGCAGTTCACCCCGGCTTCCCGGTAGGCTTTCATGCACTCCACCATGTCGGTTTTCCCGTTGTCGTGAAACGATTCGCGGAAGTGAGGCACGGCACCGACCACATCGCGAAAATGAGCAAAGACAATGTGCGGCGCGAGCCGTCGAATCAGGGCCGGAATATCATACTCATCGGCATGTGAAGCAAAAGACCCCTGACAGAAGCAGAACCCGTTACTGGGTGAGTCGACCATTTTCACCAAACGCTCAAACGATTCCGGCGTGTGCATGATGCGCTCCTGTCCGCGCAAACCATGCATCGGTGGATCATCGGGATGCATCGCCAATTTCACACCGGCCTCCTCAGCCACGGGAATCACCTCGTTGAGAAACGACTCCAGGTTATCCCACAATTGATCCGACGAGGTAGGATTCTCAGCCTCAAAACCAAACCCGGTCACACTCTGAAAAGAATCCGGATCCCGCATATCGAGCTCAGTGACAAGGGCACCGCCACGCTCTTCGGCATCAAGGCTGGTTCGTTGCCAGTCGTCATCCGGCATCCAGCTGTAGCAGAGCACCGGCACCCCGGCTTCCCCCATGTTTCGAATCAGGGTTTTGAAATCCTCGACCTGCTGATCCCGCTCTGGAGTGCCGTGAATAAAATCGAGAGTCGGAACATAACGCTCTACGACGCTTAGATTCATGCCGTGAGACTGGACCTGACGCTTGGTCCGCAACAAGGCGTCTAACTCCAGCCCCGGATAGGTCGACACGATGTCTGTCACCCCGATTTGAGCTGCCAGTTCAAGGTGGCGATCAGAAAAGGGAGTGATCAAAAGCGCGATCTGCATGGGGCTGAGTTTCACCCAGGTCCGATGCTCTTGTCGACTTCCCGATCGCCAGAGAATGCAATAATACTGGCACGATCCCCATTTTTCCGCCGTATAAATTCTAGCCTTCAAGATTTCACCACCTAAACTTCCCTATTATGATCAGAGCAATCGCCGTCCTGACCTTACTCATTCTCACCCTTCACGTATCCGCCTTTGGCGAAGAACGAGTCAACGACCCGACCTCTTTCACCTGGAATCCGGAGCTCTCCACCTCCGGCCCCGTGGTTGTCATTGTCGATCTCAAAACTCAGCGCGCCGCGGTTTACCGGAACGGCGTTCAAATTGGAGCCTGCATCGTCAGCACCGGGATGCCTGGCCACGAGACGCCGACGGGTGTCTTCCACATTCTCGAGAAAGACGCCGACCACCACTCCTCGACCTACAACAATGCTTCCATGCCGTTTTCCGAGCGACTCACCTGGGGAGGCGTCGCCCTGCACGCCGGCAGCCTTCCGGGCTATCCCTCATCGCACGGATGCATTCACCTGCCCTACGAGTTTTCGAAGAAGCTCTTCGAAATCACCAGTGTTGGAGGAACGGTCATCATCTCCAATGACATCAGCCACGATGCCGTGACCAAAGAGCACCGCATTCAGTTCACCGGCGAGCATCCGTCTGACGTCGCTTTGACTCCCCACGAGTCGCCGCAGGGCCCGGTGTCGATTATGTTCAGTTCTCACGACAACCAGTTGCTGGTTGTCCGCAACGGCGTCGTCATCGGTAGCGGCCAGGCTCAGCTCAAGATGTTCGCGCAGAAACCACACGGCACCTACACCTACGTCTGTGATGGCTGGACCCAGGACCGGGATGGAAGCCACCACCCCCACTGGCACCAGGTCAGTGGACCGGATGGCAGCCATGAACTCAAAGCATTTACCCATCTCAAGACCGATCCCCGACTTCAGCACGTCATCGACACTGTCATCAGTTCAGGAACCACCCTGGTCATCACCGACGAAGCCATGTCTGACGCCACCCGCAGTCAGCCCGGATTTTTCATCATGCAGGGATCAGTCCCGAAGAAGTAACTCTTTCTAAGATGACCCTGACAAAACACCTGACTCTGACATTTCTCGCGCTGGCTGCCTCCTGCGCCTTTGCCGCGGAAGAAGCCTTCACCATCCTTGCCCCGAGCCGCGACTCGAGCACGCTCATCACGGTGAGCGCTGTGGTTAAGGGCGATAAGGTCGAACTAACAAAAGGTTGCAACTACCGCTCGAATTCCCTCCCACTACCATCGCCGCTTCGGCGACCAGGCCGCTCTTCTACGTGACCGGCAATCAGGTTATCGAGGGCCAACCGGCCGCCGCGGTCATTGATTTCAGCGAATCAACAACGGACAAGTCCAAGGTCTCAGTGACCAACTTTGATGTCGCCCACGGCTACGCCTACCTCAGCCTTGATCGTAAAGAGAACTTTCTCCTTGGAGCTGACTACCGGGAAGGTTTTGTCGACGTGTATGAACTCGACGAATCAGGCTTCCCTACAGCCCTGGTCTCGACCTTGAACGAAGGCAGGAAAAACGTTCACTGTGTCCTCCCCTCTCCCGACAATCAGTTCGTTTACATCCCCTACGTCAAAGACACCAACGCTCTCTACCAGTACAAGTTCGATCCCGAAACCGGTGCTCTCTCTCCACTGGAAAAACTGGACGCCGGGCCACCCGAAGGAACCGGCCCGCGCCACATGGCCTACCACCCCACCATGCCCTACGTCTACTTCAGTAACGAACAGCACGTGGGCGTTTCCGTTTACAAGAAGGGCAGAGATGGCCAACTCGTCAATGTCCAGGTTTGCGACACCACTGGCATTGAGCTGCCCGAAGACGGCCGGAGCGCTTCGGACATTGTCATCACTCCTGACGGCAAATATCTCTTCACCGGATTGCGAGCCGCCAAGCACGGACTCGACCACGTATCACGGTGGGCGGTGCAGGAAGACGGCCTCGTCAAACACCTCGGGCTGACCAAGGCCGATGAAGTTCCCTGGGGCATGGCGATTTCACCCGGTGGTGAATACCTCGTGGTGACCGGCTTTGGCTCCGGCACCTTGATGGTCTTTCGCATCGAAGATGGCGGGGACCTCACCCGGGTCGCCACCATGGATTGGGATCCCAAGATTTCCGACGTGGTCACCTGGGCTCCTGAGTCCGAGTAGTTCATTGGCCCAACAGGGTCAGGTCGATGGCTCAATCCTGTTGGTTATGACGCAAATTCCATCAAGCAGGTCTTGGCGAACCGGGTGAATACCGGAACACTGGTTCAGCCATGAAAAAACTCTCCACCTGGCTCTGCCTGCTGTCGTTCCCGGCTCTGATCCTCGCCGAAGGCCAACTCGGCAACGAACTCGAATGGATCAAACTGCCCGACCGGGACGACCAGTCGATCACAATCCAGAGAACCGGCGACGGCACTCTTGTCCTCACTGCCAACGAATCGTTCTTTCCGATTCGCGGCCTCAAATGTGAGGGGACGTCTGATGTTCCCGATGTCGCCGAACTGAACAAAGGCAGTTCGTTCGCCACCATCACCGGTTGGACTGACGGGTCGATCGCCGAGTGGGGACTTTGGACCGGGACCGGAACACTCGACGCCAAACTCTCATACACTGGCGACGCCGACTTCGTGATCCTCACCTCCGAGGGGGCAGAAGTGCCGATTTCAAAACAGTCGGCAACGATCCCAATCCGGGAAGGCGGCTTCACCACGCTTCGACTCATTGCTAAAAAGGCGGCGCCCGGCACCACCTTCGAACGACTCACCCTTTCCGGCACCGCCGCGACTGACGCCGGAGTTGTCCGCAAACGCTGGCGCCCCGCCGCCGCTCACACAAAATTCAGCAGCTCCAAGTCACCCAACAATGTCCGGCTCTGGATCATGGAAATGGATGCGGTCCCGGGTGAGCTGGACTTTTACTGTCCAGTGACGACCCCCTTCGGTTACTACGGGCCGACCTGGAAGGCTGACGGCACGGTCAATACCAGTTTCAATTTCTCCCTCTGGTCATTCAAACGGGGAGCCCCGGAACCTCCGGTGGAACAGTTGTCTCACCTCATCGCGATCGGGGATCCTAACGCGCTCTTCGGCGGCTTCGACCACGAGGGTACCGGCGTTAAGATTCGCGGCTGGGAACCGCTCGAGGGCCGCCAGGGGCAACGGCAGACACTGGCGCTCCGCGTCGAGCCCGGCGACGAATACGATACCTACTACAGCTACTTCTACGCCGCCGACGAAAACCGTTGGCGACTCTTCGGTGCCGGGAAGAAATGGAATAAAGGCAAACCGCTTTCTTCGCTCTGGGTTGGCAGCTTTGTTGAGGTACCCGGTCCCGCTCCGGTTCAACGCACTGGTCCCTATGTCCGCACCATGCGCTACCGGGGCTGGGTCATGGACGAAAACGAAAAGTGGTACCCGCTCGACCAAATGCAGAACGGCAATGTCGACAATGAATCCGGGCTGACCCACACCAATCGCGGCGTCACTGACGATGGCTGGTTCTTCCTCGAAACCGGCGGCTGGACTTTTCGAGAACCCCCACTCAAAGGCGAGACCGTTGAACTCCCGTCAGGAACGGCGACACCAAAGGTCGACTACCTTGATCCGGATGACCTGGAATATCTCAAGACCCTGCCCTGCGAAATCGTGATCACCAACCTGGAGCGGCGCGACGGCAAAGCGAGAGTGAGCTACGCCATCCGCGGGGCCGGTGATAAAGCAGAGGCCACCCTCTATTGGGGGGATGACGAAGGCCTGACATTCACCGATCGCTGGGACCAGTCAGCTGTCATCCCGGGAAATTCTGATGGAGAGCATCAACACGTGTTCGATATCGATCCCAAACTCCCGCTTCACGCGAGAGTTTTCCTCAAGAACGAGCAGGGACAGTTCTGGAGCGCCGACAGCAAAGCCGCGCAGCCCTGAGCGGTGTGAGCGCTAGTAGTAGTAATAGCGATAGGGTCGACGGTAGTACGTGGGGCGACGAACATAGTTAGGCTGCTGGTAGTAACGGTGGTTCCCGTAATACATGGATCGCCGCTTTCCACGGACATCGCCGGCCAGGCCGCCTACAGCAGCTCCAATCGCTGCACCTCCCCAGGAGCTTCCCCCTCTCACATTGTTGCCGATGATCGCGCCTGTCGCCGCGCCCAGGACCGCTCCGCGGGTTCGACTCTGAGCCACATACGGGTCAGGGTGACAGGAACTCAACGTCATCGCACCGAGGGCGATTAGGAAAACAGGAAAGACTGAGAGCTTTCTGCCGGCTGTCGGGTTTTGATCTCGATTCTGCATGTTTCCGACCTATTGATTTGAAGCTTTAAACTCAGTGATCTCTTCGAAAGAAAGGTAGCCGTCCCGGTTCGCGTCGATTTTTCGGAACAGTTGATCGAGGGTCCCGTAGCCGTAGTAAAGGCTCTTGAGTTCCTCCGGCGTCACAACGTCGTCACCGTTTTTATCGGCGTTGGAAAACTTGCTCTCGTCTTCGTTGCGGTTCTTTCGCTTCCACTCTTTCAGGGTGACCTGCTTGTCTCCGTTGTGGTCGTGGTTTGCGTAGACGTTCTCAAGCACGTAGCGCTTGAATTCTGATTTCGACACTTTGCCGTCGTCGTTAGTATCCGCGTCGTCGAAATTCTTTCTCCCATCGCAGCCGGTAAGAAACACTGCAAATAACATGACGGCGGCCATCATCAGCACACCTGGTTGATTCTTGATCATAGCTAGTCCCAAAAGCGGTTTTGAAGGGCGGAGCGAGCTGCAACACGCTCCAGCAGCATACCTGATTGAGGCAGAATGGGACAAACCTCATTTTCGTAAGAATGAAAACTTTATTTGATTTGATATGAAATTTATGATATTTATGTAAAATGCGGATGAATATTTCAGGGGCATCCGTGAGAAATCAGGCTTTTTCACTCGTTGAAATGGTGATTATTGTCGCCGTTGTCGGGGTGTTAGCAGCCATCGGGGTTTCCACGCTAAATGACGGCGCCATCACCGGTGCCCGTGAGGAGAAACTGCGCAATGATCTCCGCGTATTAAACTCCGCAGTAAACACTTACCAGGCCTTTGGAGGCAGCCTGGAAGGAGTCAACGATCCTGCAGTGGTACTCGCCAAACTGAAAACGACACTCAGTGAGGAACAACGGAAAATGATGCCCGGACTGGGCGGAGCATTCATCGATCCTGATATCGAGCTGGTGCTTCAATCCGAAAAGGAAAGCAGTACCGACAATCTACGCATGTATTGGGACTCGAGTGCGAAACGTTTTACCTTGAGCAACCAGGGAGGGATTGGAATCAAAGCGCTGAAGGTCAACCCGTTCTCTACGGCATCGGCGGGATCTTCTTCCGAATCCGACTCTCCTTTTCCGGACGACGGCGCTTCACCCGGGGGAGAAAAGAATGATGGCGAAGTCACGATGGATTCAGTTGGCAAGACTGAATCCCGAAAGACCAGCCTCAACTACAGTAAAGAGTCGAGCTGGATCTGGGACTACTCCGATGGAGCCCTGGCAACCCCACCCTCGCCGAGCCAAATACCAACAGCGACTCCAGTACCTGACGCCCCGCCGGTGAGCCTGCCCGTCCCTGTTCTCAAGAGAGGATTGAGCGCGCCCATTTTCTCGATTCCGTCCGGCAATTATCCCTCGTTTGCCTTTCCGCTGACCACCTACCTTGCCAACCCGAATCCCGCAGGATCATCCAAGTTGGTTTACAGCATCGATTTTGGAACGTGGACCGACTACGACAGCGCAGCTGGAATCACAGTCCCTGCCGATTCCACGATCCAGGCTCAGGCGGTTCCCAATGACACTTCGCAGTGGGATCCCAGCGTCACTTCCGAAGAGACCTACACGAGCTATTTCTCGCAACTGCTGCCTCCTGTCATCGACTTCAGCGCCCCCTACTTCACCGATGACAAGAAAGGACCGATCGACACTATCTCAGTTACTATTAACAATCCCAACTCTCCGTCGGTCTCGGAATTGATTTACCAGATCGTCCCCATCCCCGGCGGACAGGGTCCCGCAACCGTCTTACAGACCTATTCTGGTTCGTTCGATGTTTCGAAAGCGGATTATCCGGACGGGTTTGGGGTTCGCTCCTATGCTGCCAGCCTTGTGGACGGCTATGAAGACAGCAGCTTCTCGACCAGGTTTGCCACCGAGGTCCAGGGCCTTTTTGGCGGCCACCTCGATCTCGACACCTCGACTTCACTCGCACGGGTTAACAACGGCAGCACCGACGCTCACACCCACGACATCACTGGAAAATTCGGGGTCAACACCATTAACTTTTTCAACATCCCGGAATCGAAGCAGATCGAAATCGCCGAAGGCATTACAAATCCAAGCCAAAGATTCAAACTGCTGGTCGTGAACGGAAACCTCTCTCCCGGCTTAAGCGTTCAGATGAATTACACCCAGGGAGGGGTCACCCACAACGTCGATCTTCCCGTCTACAAATACGACGACGCTGCGATCGAAAATTTACCGGTCTTCTCGCTCGGCGGCGTAACCGGAACCAGCAAGCTGGAAAAACTTTCACTTCACATGGCCCAGGATGTCATACTCCAGGCAGGCGTTATCCCAACCAACACGGGTGATGTGAAGGGCAATATTCTCGGCAAGCAGTATGAGTGGCGAAATGGATCGCTCACTATCCAGGCCGTTGCAGTGGACGACTCCGGCCGCGATGCCTTTTCCACCGACAACACCTTAAGCAATGGCAATCACGGTGCAGCTGCCTCGGGATTACTTTGGGAAGCCGCTCTTTTCTGGCACTGGGACGGTGACTCCTACCATGAGCGGGGAAACACATTCACCCCGGGGCAACTTCAGTCCATTCTGGATGAACTCGACGATCCGGAGGCAGCCGAAGCCTATCTCGAAGCGATTCGATACGCCGAAGAGCGCCGTATCCAGATCGCCGAGGCAGATGCCATCGCTGCGAGGGCAGCTGCCACGCGGGCCCGCCAGATCGCTGACGATGCGGAAGCCCTCGCCGCCACTACCCGGATCAAAGCAGATCAGGATGCGGCGATTGCAGCCCCTCTGATAAAAGTCGCTGACGACTTTAAGAAAATCAGGGACGCCGCCAAAAAAGATGCCAAGGAAGCCCAGGACGCCGCAAACGACGCGGCAACACTGGCAGCCCAGATCGCCGCGGACCCAACCTCTTCCAGCGCGGATATCGCTGCGGCGCAGGAAGCCGCTGATGATGCAGCGGCCGCTGCACTTCAAGCTCAGGCGGAAGCTAATGCAGCCGAGAGCGACTACCAGATAGCAAAGGCCCCTGCCGACGACGCGAAAGATCTCGCCAAAAAATCCGAAGATCAGGCAAAGAAAGCAGCAAAAGACGCCGACGAAGCCAACCAGACAGCATCAGAACTGGAGTTGCAGGCTGAAGACGCCGAAAACCTGTTGGCAGAGTTGCAGCGGAACTACGACGAGCTCTTCGGTAGTGGAGACGATGACGGCGATGACGGCGATGACGACTGATCCGTCTCGTCCCAGCACTTCTCCTCGTTCCTCAACTTCCTAGACAAATTGTCTGTCTGAAGCCGCTTCCCCCGTACTGCGATGTCAATTCGTCGCGAAACTAGGCGTTTTCACCTCCAAATAATTCACTTTTTTGGAATTTCTGCTATATTTCTAATTTCTATAAAGCTTTGTTGAAAGCATCTGGAGAATTGTGAACCGTTCCCTTTTGAAAACACATTCCCCAGATTCGGCGCGACACACCAGCTGAGACATGTCCAATTCCCCATGGTTACCTGACGAGAATCCCGATGCCCGGAGCAATCCCGAAGGCAGCGGGAATGCCGTCACCCCTCAGCCTCCCGGTGCTCTTGGTCCTGTTCAATCGCCGGTCACCTACGTCCAGGGTGCGCCTGCCTCTTCTTCGCCGGAACTGATGGTCGATCCTCTGATTGACCGCTTTGACCTCGTTTACCTGCTGAAGAAGAATCTCTTCCGTCTCGCTTTGGCTCCCATTATCTGCGCGGCCCTCGGAGTCTTTCTTTATCTGAAACAGGAAAAACTCTATGAGAGCTCCGCCCTGCTCATGGTGGACTCCAGTCTCAACCAGCTGCTCCAGTTTGAATCGACGGACTCCAGCTCTGACCACATCCAGGAGTCACTCAAATCACTCGAGGTAGCTGTTGTCGCTGACTCCGTCGTTCTCAGGGTGGTCAATCGACTGGACTTGAAGAATGCCCCGGGCTTCCTTCCCGCCGACCTCGGCAATCCAGCCACTCTGCCGGATACAGAACTGCTTCACTTTCTCCGTCAAAATCGTATCCAGGCGACGCTCCAGCCGGAAACCCGACTCATTCGAATTGCTGTTTCCGACCCGCAACCGGAACGGGCCCGCCAAATCACTGAAGCATTTGTCGATGAGTTCGAAGGCTTTCTCGCCGATCAACGAAAAGGCGAAGCACTCAAGGCCAAGGAAAGCATCGAGAAACAGGTCGAAGAAGCTAAAACCGCCGCCCTTGCCAGTGAGACCAGCCTCAAAGAATATCGGGAGCAGAACGCCGACTTCCCGATGGAGCAGGATCACACCCTGTTTTCCAGCCGACTCACACAACTCGGCGAAGATCTCAACACGGCCGTGCGTGAGCGCGTCGAAATGGAAAGCACCCTCGAGTCCGTCAAGGACATCGATCCGAAAACGAATCCGGTCGACATCATCGAGATCGCTGACTACCAGACTGTTTCCCACGTATCATCGCTCCTTTCTGCTCTGAGCAGTTCAAAGTCGCGCCTCGCCGTAGCTGCCCAGCGCTTCCCGGTAGGCAGCCCCTCCTACCTCGCTGCCAAAGCAGAGGTCGACCGGAACAACGAATTGATCCAGGAGCAGGCGGCAGACATCAAGAAGACACTCCAATCCAAATACGAAGCTTCCCTCAAGCGAGAGCAGTTGATTGAAACTGAGCTGGCTGCCCTGCAGAACAAGTTCGTTGAGATGAAGTCGAAGAGCTCCGAATTCCGCGCGCTTCAAACCGAAGCCGAGAACAAGTGGCAGATCTATCAGGACTTACAGAAGCGCCTCGGTTCAACCATTATGTCGACGGAGCTTCCGGGGAACATCGCCACGGTCGTATCCGAGCCCCTCACCCCTTTCACAGACTCCCGCCCCCCTGCTGTTCTTTTTGTTGCCGTGGGACTTGTCCTCGGTTGCGTCATCAGCGGCGGATGGGTGCTGATTAAAATCCTTTCCGGACTTCCCTTTACAGACTCACGTCAGCTGGAAGAGCGTCTCGGGCTGCCCGTGATCGCCGATTGGACCAAGGAAGCCAAATCCGCACCGGGAACCCCGACACCGGCCCTGTTGCAAACCATGACCAGCAACCGGGCCAAGACCATTCAGGTCAGTGCCCCGGGACTCAACGGCCAGGGCACTTCTGTCGCCGAAAGCCTCGCCCAGTTCGCCGCCGCAAACGGAAGAAAGACCCTGTTGCTCCTCGTCGAACCCGGCGCCCAGCAGGCTAACATTGCACCGACGGCCGTTAACAATCTTCATCGCCTCGCTATCCGTCCCGAAAACGTGATGGATGAAAAAGCTTTTCCCGATGCTCTTTCACGATTCCGTCAGCTCTACGACAAGATCGTGATCGAAGCCGGAGCCGTAAACGACCCTGCCACGGTAAACTGGATTTCTCATTTCTCTGACCAGGACGTCGTCGTTGTCGGGCGCGGAGCTATTTCCAAGAGCGAAATCGCCTCCCGAGTTCGCAGCCTTTACCGCCCCGATGCGGCTCCCGTTGCCCTCATGCTGGTAAATCCTCAGTCCTCAAAGAAGAAGTCGAAGCAGCAGCCTGCGACACCGCCTGTTCCTCCCGGTCCCGTTCGGCCGGCTATCCAAGGACAAAGGCAATAGACACACCGCAGCCTTCCGCCCGTCGGGCACCTCATGCAGTCACTGACACCCAGCCGATTCCTTTTCGCCATCGCTCGCGGCGACGCGTTCGGGGGATCTTCGTTGCATGTCATGGACATGGCGGCACGGCTTGAGGAGGAAGGTCACACTGTCCGCATCCTGGTTGGCGGCACCGAGGACATGGAAGTCCCCCGAAGATTTGCTGCCCGTAACCTGGACTTCGTCTGCATTCCCGATCTCAATCGTGAAGTCCACCTGATCAACGATCTGAAGGCAGCCGCCACCATCCGGCGCGAATTCAATCGTTTCCATCCTGACCTGGTATCTCTGCACTCCTCCAAGGCCGGCGCTGTCGGGCGCATCGCCCTGCTCGGTAAATCCGTGCCCCAACTCTATACCCCACACTGTTGGTCATTTGTGGAAGGGTTCCCCCGCGCCGGGCTCTATCGCTTCCTTGAAAAATGCCTCGCTCCGCTAAGCACACGCATAGTCGCTGTGTCCGAGGACGAACGCCAGTTTGCCCTGCAAAATGGCGTCGGGAATGCCAACCAGATTATCACGATTCACAACGGCGTCCGTGATGGCTCGGAGGGATTCACCCCGTCACCGCCGCAGGAAGGCGAACCGGTGCGCATCATCATGGTGGGTCGATTCGAGGAGCAGAAAAACCAGGCGCTCCTTCTTCGTGCCCTGTCACAAGTCGGAAACGACAACTGGGCACTGACCTTAATTGGCGAGGGGCCTCTTCTCGCCGACTGCAAGGCATTGGCCAACGATTTGAATATTTCTGATCGCGTAGATTTCGCCGGCTATTCCAACCGGGTTCCGGAGGAACTCCAGAAGGCCGACCTCTTCGCTCTCATCACGAACTGGGAAGGATTCCCCCGCAGTATTCTCGAAGCCATGTCGATGTCGCTGCCCGTTCTCACTTCCGATGTGGGAGGATGCCGGGAATCGGTTACCAACGATATCAACGGGCGCGTTGTTACTCCGAACAACGAAGACGATCTGATCGAGGCATTGGAGTTTCTTCTTTCCGACCCCGACCGGCTCTCCGGGATGGGCGCGGAAAGTCGTGCCAGATTCGAACGGGAATTCACCTTTGATGCGATGGCAGGAAAATACCTGAGGCTCTATCAAACACTGATCGGAGCCCCGGAGTCGGTCAATTCATCCGCAGAAGTCGGACCGGATTCGCTGCACTGCTCCTAGCTTTCAAGTAGCTCCTTCAAACCTTCACCAATCGACACCTCAGCTTCGAACCCGAAGGCCTCTTTTGCCCGGGACGGATCCCCAAGCGAGTCCCGAATGTCGCCCACTCTTTCCGGACCAAATTCTGCATCCGGAGCCAGGGGAAAATGCGAACGAAGCTCGTTGAAGACATCGACCACAGACGTTGATCTTCCCGTGCAGAGATTGTAATCGCCCGAAGCCACATCCTCGCGGGTAGCCGCCAGGCAGATGCCGGAAACGATGTCGTGAACCGAGATAAAGTCCCGCGTTTGCCCACCGTCGCCGAAAATGGTGATCGGCTCGCCCTTGCGCAGGCGATTGACGAAAATCGAGAGGACGCCGGAATAAGGTGACGACGGATCCTGACGCGGCCCATAAACATTGAAGAAACGGAGCGCGACTGCATTCAATCCATAAGAGTGGACATAACCGGCCAGCAATTGTTCCGACAATCCCTTCGCCGATCCGTAGAGATTGATCGGCTTACGGCCTCCCTCCTCTTTCAGCGGAAGTTCCTCGCTCGCGCCGTAAACCGCCGCGGATGATGCGAACACAACACGGCCAATTCCAAACTTTCTCGCGGCCTCTGCCACCAGTTGGGTCGCGTGAAGGTTGAGCCGGTAGTTCAACATGGGCTCCTTTTCACCTCTTTCCACACTTACCAGACCTGCCAGGTGAACGACGACATCAGGACGGATTTTCTCAACGAGGATCTCGAACAGATTCGAATCGGTGATGTCTAACTGCTCGAACTCGAACGACTTGTGGTTACGGGCATCAGAGAGATTCTCCTCTCTTCCCGTGCTCAGGTCATCCACTCCTACCACCCGATGTCCGGAACTGAGCAAACGATCCACCGTGTGACTGCCGATGAAGCCGGCCGCCCCTGTCACCATAATGACCTTCTGATTCATGAAGCTTTATTCCTGACGCCGGAATTGACGACCTATCAAAATAACAGTTTTTGTAATAATAACATCCCAAGTTCTTTGAGCAATGGATGGATTCCGTGATTCCTCCTCTGCAGCGCCTGGATTCGCTATCCCCACATTACTTTTAATGAATCTTGTAATTATAATAATTTAAGCTATATTACTCCTTTTCATATCTGGAAAGCGGCCTTTTCCCTCAACGAACGACTCATGGAGACCCAAGACTCCGAAACTACCAAGAACAGCAATCCGGAACCGACAAGCCGGGGTGATTCCACTGGCGACGGCGGAAAACCCGGGGTCAGCCCGGTGCGCGCGGTTGCCAAAAATCTTCGAAAAATGGTTCAGCGTCCTCCCGTTGGAAAAGCCAATCTCGGCGATCTGCATTCTACCACTCCGTTCAGCCGCGCCTGGGGATTCCATCGTGGAGAGCCGATTGATCGCTACTACATCGAGAAATTCATGGCCGAACACCGCGATTTGATCGCAGGGGCTTGCCTGGAGATTGGGGATACCCGCTACATCGATCAGTTCAAAAACGACGCGATCCAGTCAATCGATGTGCTGCACTGCGCGGAAGGCTATCCTTCCGTCACGATCGTAGGCGACCTCGTTGATGCTCCGCATATCGAGGCAGATCAGTTTGACTGCATTATTTGCACCCAGACTTTGCAGTATGTCAGTGATCCCCGGGCTGCCGTCGAAACGATGAGGCGTATTCTCCGCCCCGGCGGCGTTATTTTGATCACTGTTCCGTGCATCAGCCAGCGCGACCAGGATGCCGGAAGCACCTGGTTCGACAAGTGGCGCTTCACAACAGCCGGAATGAAGGATCTTCTTTCCGGATGCATCGATGCAGGTGACGAAGTCAACATCGGCAGCTACGGGAATGTTCTCTCCGCTGTCGCTTTTCTTCACGGAATGTCCCACGACGAATTTACCCAGGAGGAACTCGAAACTCACGATGATATGTTTGAGCTGATCGTGACAGCAACGGTTCGAAAAACCTGATTCTGCGACATTGGTATGAATCTTCCATGAGTCATGAAAGACCTAGCGGTACTCATCCCTTCCTACAACGACACACCGTCTCTTCTCAAGACGCTGGAGTCGATCGTTGAGGATGACAACGCTTTCACGGTAGTCATCGTTGATGACGGCAGTAAAGAACCCGTCCAGATCGACTCTTCAGATTACCCCTTTAACATTCACGTCATTACTCAACCTGAGAACGGAGGCATCGTGAAAGCCCTCAACACGGGGCTCGAGTACATCCGCTCACGTGATTTCAAATACGTTGCCCGACTCGACGCTGCCGACCTGCAGCGCCCCCAACGACTCGGCATCCAGTACAAACATCTTCACGAGAATCCTGCCCTCTCCATGGTGGGAAGTAACGCAGTTTTCCTGGATGAAGACACCAACGAAGAGGTTTTCACGACTAACCTTCCACTGACACCTGCCGAAACCCGGCGCTGGATGGTGTTTCGAAACTGCTTCATTCACCCGACTGTAATGTTGCGGACCGGGGTTCTCGACAAAGCCGGCGTTTACGATCCTCACTACCGGCATATCGAAGACTACGTTCTCTTCACCCGCATCGTCGAAAACTCCGATGCCGCCAACATCGATGCCCCGCTTGTCGACTGCTATATCAGGCAGGGAGGCATCAGCCTCAAGAACCAGCGAAGCCAGCTCATCGCCGGCCTGAAATTCAAGCTCGCTCACCCGAAGCCACTGGATCCTCTCTGGTACGCCTTCCTTCTCAAACGAACTTCCTATCTCATTATTCCTCCGCACTTGAGAAATCCGCTCAAGCGTTGGCTCGGATTTGTGAAGTCGGACGAAGAAAAATCTCAAACGGTTCAAAGTCGCCCTCGGGAGTCGCACAGCTGATTGCTTGTCTCAGTCTCCCCATCACGATGCGCTTAAAAAAGAAAATCAACGATGGTATCAACTGGCTGGGCAGTCGCCTGTCAGGACGAAATGCCGTGTTGCTTTATCACCGCATCGACCGCAAGGAGCATGATCATTTCAACCTCTGCGTCACTCCTGAAAATTTCGAGGAACAGATGGCCGTTCTCGCGGAAACCGGGTCCGTAATTCCCCTCAGCGAGATGGTGGAGAAACGGTTATCCGGCCAACTCGAAACCGGGGAAATCAGCATTACTTTCGACGATGGCTACATCGACGTTCTCGAAAATGCCCTGCCGATCCTGGAAAAATACAATCTTCCGGCCACGCTCTTTGTCACCACCGGCAACCTCGGCAGAGCCTTCTGGTGGGATACTCTTGCCGCGATCGTGCGACAGCCGGAGACCCTGCCCCATCAACTTTCCATCGAAACGGTTAATGGCGAATCAGTTTGCGAATCCACCTCGGGAAGATCCAGGGAATCGATCTTTGACGCGCTTTACCAGGTGCTGAGAACCCAGCAACCGGATCATCGACTCAATGTGCTGGATTCCCTGAGGAAGGCAGTATGCCCGGAAACTGATCTGATCATTCAACGCGCCGCCACGGAAAAGGAACTGACCGCGGCTTCACAATCCTCATCTCTTTCTCTGGAAGCTCACACGGTCACTCATTCCCGATTGTCGGCCCTCAACTACGAGGACCAACTTCAGGAAATCCGCGAATCCATTGACCATGTTTCGCGCCTCTCCTCCAGACCGGTGACGTCGTTCAGTTATCCCTTCGGCTTGAAGAACCGGGACTACAATGACGATACGATTAGAGCGGTGCAGGCTTCCGGTCTCAAGCACGCCTTCGCCGCTGACCTCGGCGTCGTTACCCCACAGTCACCGGCTTTTGCCCTTCCTCGAATCTGGGCGCACAACCACCCGGGTTCCCGTTTCAAACGCCAGCTGAAACTCTGGCTCGGCCAGCTCCCCTCGTCCCAATTACCGCTTTCTGCCTGACAATGTCGCCAACCAACTCCAACCCGACTCCGAAATCGTCCTCGCGAGGCCTCCACTGGATCCACGTAAGTGCCGGCTTTTTTTCCATCATCGGCTGCCTTGTCTTCCTGGGCCTCAAAGCCATCCCCGTCCATGGAGACGACTCGTCACCCTTGCGCTGGTTTGATCTCGACCGTGAACTCAACATCACCACCTTCTTCTCCTGCAGCCTTTTATTCGCTGCGGGTGGGCTGGCATGGCTTTATGCCAGGCGCCTCGACAAGGGGCAGACCATGATCAAGTTCCTTGGCGCCTTTTTCATCTTCATGGGTTTTGACGAAGGGCTCAAAATCCATGAAACCGCCGAGAAGATCACTAACATCGACTGGCAACTGCTCTACCTTCCGCTGATTCTCGCCGGGGGAATCGGCTGGCTCATGATCTGGTGGCGCAACCCCGGCCTGCCACGACTACTTTGGTCCATCGGTGCGGCAGCTTGGGTGGCCTCCCAGCTACTCGAGGCCTGTCAGTGGGGCTGGTGGTGGACTCCCGACGAAGCCATCGATTCCTACTCCTCTCTTATGGTGACCGAGGAAACGCTCGAGATGCTTGGCTCGACTTTCTTCATTCTCACCCTGTTCAAGATCAACTGGCCAAGCGGGCTTAAGGCCTCCTCGCCAGCGCGGAAATCGGAGGGCGCTCCATCCACCTAAGCCGCAATCGGAGCACCGTTGCCGACGCGCATTGAAGTCCTTCGCTCCGGCTCCAACATCCGCCCGGCCAAATAGGTGACCCAGAGAAATCCCACCGTAGATGGCCCGAAGCAATCGCTCATCTGGTTACAGATGACGTAATTGGTCGCCGACACATAACAGGCAAATACCCTGACATCCATCTCCCCTCCCATTCCCAGGACCACGCAACTCCCTTTGAAAACAGTTCTGGCGACAATGGTCAGGCATAAGAGAGCAATCGAGATAGCTCCAAAAATCCCGATGCCCTTGAAATAATCGAGCACCAGGTTATGCGAATGTGAGATCCCGTGAACCTTTTCACCGGCACCGGTTCCAATAAGCCAATGCCGCTTACCCTGGGCCAACGCTTCATCCCACAAAAGTTTCCGCGACTCCACCGACTGGTAGTTCGCCACGCCGCCCTCGATAATGCTTCTCAATTTTTCCGCGATGGTCGGATTAATCAACTCCGCTAACGGCAACCCAAAGAACCAGAGGAACACCCCCAGCAAGGCTATCCCCACGACCACCACTGAGATCTTAATAAAACTGCGGGTTCTCAAGGCAAGCAGTGCATACAATAGCAGTCCCGTTGAGAAACTCACCCCGAGCACGAATTTCGATCCTGCCCTGAATGTCGTGAAGGCCAGCAACAGGAGCAACAAGGTCCAGATCACTTTCTTCTTCATCGTTTTCGCCAGGGCAAACTCGACGACGACCAACGGCACAATCGTTCCGAGGGCGATGGAATGCTGAATCGAGTTCTCAAACATTCCGCGGACGCGATAGCTGACGGCCATGTAATCTCCAATCGGAGGCACCACCAGGGCCAGCAAACCGGGAATCACACTGAACAGGAAAGCTGCGCCAATCATCATCCGGGGGACCTGTTCGAGGCGGCCCGGGGAGAGATACTTCATCACCACGAGGTGGAAAAATATGACCAGCGGAAGCACCGAGGGGAAGATGATGCGGAAGCTGCGGATCGGTTCATCATGATTGATGATGGAGAGAAAACTGAGGACGACAATGATGCTGAGGAGAATGAACTCCGCGCCAACCTTTCTCAGTTGCTGCAGGAAATAGACCCTCGGAATTCTCAGAGTCAGCAATCCGATGACCAGTACTGCCGGGGCCATCAGGGTCAGGGAAAACGTGTCTCCCAAGGCCATCGGCCGCACCATCCAAAGGCTCACGATATAGGCAACAATCGGCCCGACGAGAAGAAGCGAAATCGCTTTCGTCATCCTGCGGTCGGCGCCGGAAACACCGGGGATTCCGGCAGATGGAAACTCACCCTGATTCATTCTTCAGTGGCGTCGGGATCAATCCCTTTTTTCACATCGTAATACGAGAGAATCAGGTAGACCAGGTGCTCCAGAATCACACACGTTCCCATGACGCAGGCAAATCCGAGCGCTCCAAACCGGGGCACCACAAAAACCGCCGCGACACTGGCTACCAGGCAATGGGCGATGCCAACGATTGCCATCTCCTTCATCTTCCCCACCATCAGGATCAATTGTACTGACGGCCCAATCATCAGGATCATCATGGCAAACACCATGAAAACCCGCAAGCCGTCCGCGCCTCGTTCAAATCCTTCGCCAAAGACACTCATCACGAGGGGCGCCATGATCAACACCCCAATACAGGGAAGCCCCAGGATCATGAGAGCGCGGAACATCGACAACCGGTAAAGACGAAACAATTCGGTCCGGTCATTTTTGTGAGCCGCCCGGGAAAGACCAGGCATCTGAAGCGAATAGATCGCGTTTCCAAGCACGCCGAAAAGCACAAAGATGCGCATCCCCGTCGTCAAAAGAGAAATCTCATCACTGCTGTGCGTCCGTTCGAGGATGAGGAGAGGCACCAGGAATGAAGCAGATCCGAAAATGGTATTCAGAAAGATGGGAAACCCCTCTTTCATATTGCCTTTGATCTCTGCCCCGGTCGGAATCTTAAGCGGCACCCCCAGTCCACGGAACCCCGGCCCTATCAGGGCACCAAAGCCCGCCACAGCAAAAGCCAGTGAATACGACATCACAGCCGCCTCAGGTGTCAAACGGGTCCAGCAGACCAAAACCGAGAGAAGCAGGATCGTGGTCGGCAAGGTGTGACGATAAATCACCGCCATGACCGGCTTACCCAGTCCCGTCATCGCTTCGGAGTTGATCATGCTCAGTGTGACTCCACTGACACTGGCCACGAGGATGAACCACCAGCCCACTCCGTCCATTACCTTCGATCCACTGAGTTCCGAATAGACGCACAATCCGAGGGCACCAATCCAGGCGATCATCAATCCGGTCGAACGCAACGGAGCGAGGAATGCAGTAATCGCGGCCTTACCTTTGCTTTCGACACGCGGCAACTCTCGAACAGCCAGCTTATCCAGCCCAAAGGCTGCGCTCTGACCGGTCTCCAACATCAGGGCAGCCCAGAAAAAATAGATACCTGCCGCCTCGACTCCGAGCAAACGGGCAATCAAAACAGTCACCAGCAACTGCATGAAAGACCCGGCCAAACGAAGCCCGGCCGGGATTGATGAAGCGATCAACCCGCCAAGCCCCTTGGCCCTCGAACTATGCTGATCTTCTTGAGGGGAAGTCCCCGATGACTGTGTATTCTCTTGGGAACCACCCATTAAAAATAACGGTAACTCTGATAATTAGAAAAGAAATGCGTAATATCAGCGTTTTACAGGATCGTTTGCCCTGGCTTCAACACCGCGCTTTCCTAGAATCTACCTTCTCAGACCCGCTTCTCTGCTTTCGCGCGATAGCGCGGGTAGCAACTCGCGGACCGCACGTTGATTGATTCCATTCTGCGAGTGGACCGCTCCTCGCTGTCTCGCATCACCATTTTGCTTCTCACCCCAACGCCCCGATGCTCCTTCGATTCCTTGCTCTGACTACCCTGGCACTTACCCCGCTCCTCGCATCAGAGGGCAAAAAGCCCAACATCCTTCTCATCATGGCCGATGACCTGGGCTATTCCGATCTCGGGTGCTACGGCAGTGAAATTCAAACACCTCATCTCGATGCCGTGGCGGAGAACGGTCTGCGATTCACCCAGTTCTACAACACCGCCCGCTGCTGGCCGACCCGGGGTTCCCTTCTGACCGGATTCTACGCTCAGCAGATTCGACGCGACAAACTGCCCGACATTCCCTCAGGCGGAAACAGGGCGCGGCGCCAGGACTGGGCAGTGCTGGCACCACGTCTCCTCGCGCCGGTCGGCTATCGGTCCTATCACTCCGGCAAATGGCATATCGATGGTCAGCCGATTGAAAACGGATTCGATCGCTCCTACCTGCTTCAGGATCAAAGTCGTTTCTTCAATCCCCAGGTCCACTACCTCGACGACGAGAAGCTACCTCCCGTCGAATTGGGCACCGACTACTACGGCACCACGGCTGTCGCCGACCACTCCATCAAGGTCCTCAAGGAGCATGCCAATCAACACGGCGACAAACCGTTCTTCCACTACATTGGTTTTGCCGCGCCTCACTTCCCCCTTCATGCCCTGCCCGAGGATATCGCCATCTACGAGGACACCTATGACGCTGGCTGGGAGGTCATCCGCCAGCAGCGATGGGCACGCATGAAAGAACTCGGGGTCGTGGATACTGCTGCGGTTGCCGAACCCTCTGCGCCGGAACGCAAGCTCGGCCCGCCCTATCACTTTGCCGATGCCTACGAAATTCTCGGTCCGGGCGAGGTGCGGACGCCGTTGCCCTGGGAAGATTTGACCGGAGAACAGAAAGAATTCCAGGCCACCAAGATGGCGATCCACGCAGCCATGATTCATCGCATGGATATCGAGATCGGACGTATCTTTGATCAGATCAAATCCATGGGCGAATGGGACAACACCATGGTCATGTTTCTGTCTGACAATGGCGCCAGCGCCGAAATCATGGTCCGCGCCGACGGACATGATCCTGAAGCTCCCATGGGATCCGCTCCGACCTACCTCTGTCTCGGCCCCGGTTGGTCCACTACCTGTAACACTCCGTTCCGACGCCACAAGACCTGGACCCACGAAGGCGGCACGGCGACCCCGTTTATCGTTTCCTGGCCAAAAGGCATTGCCGCGCGAGGAGAAACCCGGAACAATCCCGGGCACGTCATCGATGTGGTCCCCACGATGCTTGAACTCGCCGGCGCCGCACCTCACCCGGACGCTCCGCCTTCACCCGGCAAGAGTCTTGTTCCCGTCTTTAAAAAAGACGGCTCCGTCGAACACGACCAATTCTGGTGGTATCACGACGACCACCGCGCGATCCGCGTCGGCGACTGGAAAGCTGTCGCCCCCCAGGGAGAACCCTGGGAACTCTACGATCTTTCCAACGATCGGGGAGAAATGAACAACCTCGCGAAATCCCAACCCGAGAAACTTCAGCAACTCGTCGAAGCCTGGGAGGCCACCACGGAGGAGTTCACCGAACTGGTCAAGAAGGACCTCTCACCCGAAGAACTGCAGAAAGCGAAAAGCAAACCCGGACGTCCCGACGCGATGAAGAAGGCGCAGGAAGATGCCAAGCGATTAAGTCGGTAAGATAGCCCCTAGACCCGAACAACCCTGCTTCGCAGTTAGCGCGCGTAGGGACGCCTCGGCCCTGCAGGACTACTACACTCTCAACATTCCAAGCTACGTCGCTTTTCATCTTCGAGCGGCAGCTCGGGTAGCGACCTCCGGCCCGGAGGTCGATCAACTTCACTGGCCCGGGCGTCCAATTTCCAGATCGGGCTCTCAGGCCCCCGCATCCACATTCCCGTCTCGGCGAGACGGGGCTACCTCAATTCTTCGAGCGGTAGCTCGGGTAGCGACCTCCGGCCCGGGGGTCGATCAACTTCACTGGCCCGGGCGTCCAATTTCCAGATCGGGCTCTCAGGCCCCCGCATCCACATTCCCGTCTCGGCGAGACGGGGCTACCTCAATTCTTCGAGCGGTAGCTCGGGTAGCGACCTCCGGCCCGGAGGTCGATCAAATGCCATTCTACCTGCGGGCCGTAGGTAGCTACCTCGCTTCGCAAATCACGGACACCTATACGCCTACTTCTTCCCCTTCTTCACCGGAGGAGTCAGCCCGTCATCCGGCTGATTCCACAGGCGCCAGGGATCATTAAGGCGGCGCATCTCCGAGAGAAGCAGTTCCTCCATCTCTGCCAGCTTATCCGCATATTTCGGGTCGCCGGCCAGGTTCACCTGATTGTTTTCCGGCGCGACACCGGTCAATTGGATCACTGCAGGATCCTGGTGCTGCTCAAGATATTCTTCCGGATTTTCAGCCAGGTTAAAGAGCTGCGTCTCGCGCACTTCGCCTTCCATCACGTCGTATTTGATCAGCTTCCAGTCGCCTTTCTTCACGCAACGCATTCCCGGCTTGGTGCCTCCATTGTAAACGCCGTAAAGAACATCCCGGGTCACTTCCTTTTCGCCCATCAGGACCGGTTTGAAGCTGATCCCTTCGCTGGTCCCGGGAATTTCGAGCCCGGACAGATCACACATCGTCGACAGCACATCGAGCAGGTAAATATTCCCGTCAGCCCGTGAGCCGCCTTCGATACCCGGCCCCTTCACGATGAACGGCACCTTCCAGGTGTGTTCATACAAATTCTGTTTCCCCTGGAGACCGTGGCGTCCAATCGCCATGCCGTGATCCGCCGTGTAGAAGATGTAGGTGTTGTCGAGTTCGCCCATCGCTTCGAGCTTCTCAAGCACCCGACCGATCTGAATATCGATGTATTCGTTGCAGGCAAACTCCCGGCCGAGCTCGTTGCGGATGGTTGCCTGGTCACGATTTTCCCAAACGCCGCTCACCTTGACTTCGTCGCGCAGCCCCGGGTGTCCGTGGTGAAAGGGATGCGCCGGCAACCAGTTGATCGGCAGCGCGGGCTGTTTCTCGTTCAACGCCGGAAGCACTTCGCGATCGGTGTGGTTCACGGCCCCATATTTTTCGAGGAGTTCAGGGGTGCCGTCGCGAACGTCGTGCGGATGAGAGAACCCGAAGTAAATCAGGAATGGATCTTCATCACCGGAACTCTCGCGCTCGTTGAGGTAGTCCATGACCCGGTCGCCATGCCAGGCGCTGCCGGTTTCGGGAGTTCCTCCACGCTTCGTCGCATCATGGACTACCGAAAACTTCTCATTGGCGGCGCCGTAGCTGTTTCCCTTCTTGCAGGTGCGCATCGTGTCGTAGCCGGCCCGGTTAAAGACCTCAGCCATCACGTTGTCGATCACATTGGGTGGGCAGGTTTCTTTCGCCTTCGGCGCATTCGGCAGATGCCAGACGGTGCGTCCGCACATCACCATGTGGCGGGACGGAGTGCAGACCGCCCCGCTGAATGAGCCCATGTGGTGAGCCGCATCCAGGGTCATTCCCTCGGCGGCGAGGCGATCAATGTTAGGGGTATCCTGGATGGAGGAAGGATTGTAGACCTTCAAATCCTGCGGCGACTGGTCGTCCACAATGATAAACAGGATATTAGGCCGCTTCTCTTCGCCAAAGATGGCGGTCGCGGCGAGCAGGGAGACCGCGATCAAAGCGAGGATGAGTTGAAATGTCTTCATGAGTGTCTGTCGGAATCGTGCCTCCATCTAAGCGAAATCCTTCCTTCCCGGCAACGGACACACCTGCGTAGGTGAGATCCTACTTCATCGCGCGATGGAACGAATCGTCGCGCGGCAGCGCGCCCCGTTTTCAGTTTTCAGTTTTCAGTTTTCAGTTTTCAGTTTTCAGCATTTCAGCATTTCAGCTTTCGCCATTTCACAATTTCGCGCCGCAACGCGGCGCACGACGCCAGTACACGAAAAAGGCATCGACCCCAACCCGGCCGATGCCTTCTCGCAGGTGAACTGATATTCAGAGCACCCTAGAATTTGATGACCATGTCGACCGTAAATCGATTCTCGAGAATCGTCGCCGTGTCACTGGTCAGGGGAAATTCCCAGCCAAAACCAAAATCATAAGGACGGTCCGGAGGCGTCACCCGGAAGCCAACCGCAGCGGTCACGAGGTCGCGGTTCATCGTCGCATTGGAAGCGCCCCAGCTGACGAGGTCTCCACCTTCGAAGCCAACCACTGCCGGCAGAGCGCCTCCGATGTGAGCCGGGAAGCGGCGGGCACCGTCACCGGCGTCCAGCACGTGGAACCAGTTGATCTCAGCCAGCGGCTTGATCCAGTCGTTCAGCTCGTAGCTGACATGGGCACTGGTGTAAAACATGGTGCTGTCAGAATCACCGTCGACGGGCAGTTTGAACCCGAGCTGGTTTGAGAACTGCCACGGGCCGCAAAGCTTCAAGGTCGCAATCGACGGGATGAAGATGCCGTCACCTTCCCCCTGCCACACGTCGCGGTTCCCCATCGGGATTTCGTAAAGAAGCTGAATGTTAGAGGCAAATTTCTCTTCAGGCCGGTAGGCCCAGGCATACTTCACGCCAGCGCCCACATTGGCCCAGCCGTCCGTATTGGATAGAGTGTTGTCGGGATTGAAATCAATGTAGCCGTCCTTGGTCGCATTGATGGAAAGGCGCTCGTTGATCGCATACTCCACCTGGAGGGCATAGACCTGGTAGTTACCACCCACCGGCACCTGTCCGAGGATCGTGTCCACCGTCGACGGCATCTCGTTGTATATGAAGATGGGGTGAACCAGAGTCTGCGGAATCGCGAGATCAAATAAGGTCGGATTCGAAATGGGGCGGATCACATCGGCCCACGGATCCTCGATCGGATTCTTCACGATTTCCTTGGGACCCACATAGGGATCACCGCCAAACGAAATGGAGGCTGCCGCGAGAATCGACAGAGCCCATCCCACGGTTACAGATTGCGATTTGCGTGTCATTACGGACACGGTGTCTGCGACGGAGCCGTTTCGCTATGCGGATATTGTGGTTTAATAATCAGAATATGCGCAACACCCCGCCTTGAAGTCCGCTCGGATTCAGTTATTCCTGATCAAGCCCCACTGAAGCCCCTGCATTTCAGCTTTTCAGTTTTCGCCATTTCATGATTTCCATCGAAGACCGCCTTTCCCTCTCCAGCTGCTGGTTGTCCCACCGGCATGAGGACGGCTACGCCATGATCCAGGAAATCCGTGAGCTGGGCTTCAAGCAGACCGAGCTCAGCCACGGCATCCGCATGTCGCTGGTCCCGGGCATCGTCAAAGCGGTCGACGAAGGACTCATCAAGATTTCGTCCACGCACAACTTCTGCCCCCTGCCTCCCTCCGTCAGCCACGCGGCGCCCAATCTCTTCCAGCCGTCTGCCAGGGACAAAAAGGAGCTGGCCATGTGGCAGCGCTATTCGCGCAAGACGATCGAATTTGCGGTTCGTGTTGGCGCCCCCAAGATCGTGATGCACTCCGGCTCCATGCAGTTTCTTTTTGGATCACCTGAGGCAACTCTCGACCGGGACATCGAAGAACAGGATCCCAAGGAACACTTCAAGGCCTTCAAGAAGCTGCGCCGAAAAGCGGATTCCGAGATTCACCGCGTTGTCGACGCCTACAAGAGCCTGATTCCCCTCGCCGAGGAAAAGGGCCTGCTACTCGGAGCTGAGAATCGCGAGGGCATCCTGGAACTTCCGCTCGACGGCTCCTGGGTCGAATTCCTGAGCCATTTTGAAAAGGACGGGCCCGTTCGCTACTGGCACGACACCGGCCACGCCGAAATTAAGCGCCGCCAGGGATTGCTCAAACCGCGGGAACATTTCGAAGCCGTCGCCGATCAGCTCATCGGCTTCCACCTGCACGACGTCAGCGATGCCGGCAAGGATCACCAGGTTCCCGGCTCCGGTACGGTCGATTTTGGACTCATCCGCGAATTCCTCCGCCCCGAGCACACCCTCATCGCCGAGCTCAGCCCTCGGCTCACCACTGAGGAAGTGAAGCAGTCGCGTGATTTCCTGCTCGAAGCGCTGGCATAGTTCTGCCTTCTGCCTTCTGCCTTCTGCCTTCTGCCTTCTGCAAATCTCAGCTTTTCAGCATTTCAATGATTGACGCTTTCCATAATTTCTATACACTGAACTATTTAAGACTGCTTAACTAATTTCCTCGGCCTACGTGATCGCAATTTCGACCAAATCACGCTATGAATTTAGCCATGCGGATGAGCTCTGCTCCCTGCATACCTGTGCCCAAATTCCTCCTGCTGAAAGATCGCCAGATCCGCTAGCTGTAGACCGTTGCACTAGTTTCTCCGGAGCCTGTCTCCGGGCTTTTGCCCAACCATAAATTGGGTCCTCACATCACCATTCGACAACCAACGGTCTTCGAGCTTTCAAAAGCTACCGAAATGACCGGGGGCGGTAGCGTGGGTGAAAATGGTGAAAAGCTGGAATTGGGAAATCAGAAAATTTCGAAATGCGGAGAACAGAGATGCTGAGATTTTCTAATGCGGCTGAGTGATGAGTTGCGGGATCGGACAAAGCAATATGCTTCGGCAGTGGTTCGTTATTACACTGGCCTGCCTCGAGAAAGACGCGAAGTCGAAGTTCTTGGTCACCAATTGTTGCGCTCCGGAACTTCAGTCGCTGCCAATGCCAGAGAGGCTTCCCGCGCCCGCTCCGACGCGGAATTCATCGCCAAAATCGGCATTCTCCTCCAGGAAGCCGACGAATCCGCTCTCTGGCTGGAACTCTTAGCTGAATCTTGTCACTTGCCGTCGGAAGAAAACGCCGCTCTACAACAAGAAACCAACGAACTCATCGCGATCTTCACTACCATTGTGTCTAAGGTAAGGCAGAATCTCCAATAGCAGCCCTTTCAGTTTTTCAGCATCTCGCTATTCCCCTTTTTCAGAATTTCCGCTTTCGCCATTTCAAAATTTCAGCATCTCGCTATTTCAAAATTTCAGCATCTCGCTATTTCACCATTTTCAAAATGAGAATTCTAGTCACCGGCGGCGCCGGCTTCCTCGGCTCCCATCTTTGTGAACGCCTTCTCAACGAAGGTCACGAAGTTATCTGCCTCGATAACTTCTTCACCGGCCGGAAAGCGAACATCGCCCACCTGCTTCCCAATCCCTACTTCGAGCTGGTTCGCCACGATGTCATCGACCCTTTCAAGTTTGAGGTCGACCAGATCTACAACCTCGCCTGCCCCGCCTCGCCGCCGCACTACCAGTTCAATCCCATCAAAACGACCAAGACGTCGGTGATGGGAGCCATCAACTGCCTTGGCCTTGCCAAGCGAGTCAAAGCCCGCGTCTTCCAGGCCTCCACCTCCGAGGTCTACGGCGATCCGGAAGTGCACCCTCAACCTGAGTCTTACAAAGGAAGCGTCAATCCCATCGGTATCCGCGCCTGCTACGACGAAGGCAAGCGCTGCGCCGAGACGCTTTTCTTCGACTATCACCGTCAGAACAACGTCGACATCCGCGTGGTCCGCATCTTCAACACCTATGGCCCCCGCATGCTGCCTGACGACGGTCGCGTCGTTTCCAACTTCATCGTCCAGGCCCTCAAAGGGGAAGACATCACCATCTATGGTGACGGCACCCAGACCCGCTCCTTCTGCTATGTCGACGACCTCATCGAAGGCTTCGTCCGCCTCATGAACACGGAAGGCGTCACCGGTCCCATCAACATCGGCAACCCCGGCGAATTCACCATGCTGGAACTCGCCGAGCTCGTTCTCAAGCAAGTCGGCGGCAGCTCCAAGCTGACTTTCCACCCGCTCCCCGGTGACGACCCCCTCCAGCGCCAGCCCGACATCACCCTGGCCAAGGAAAAGCTAGGCTGGGAACCCACCATCTCCCTCGAACAGGGCCTCGAGAAAACCATCGACTACTTCCGAAGCGTCGTTAATAGCTAACGCGCGGCAGCGCGGGTAGCGACCTTTGGCCTCAAAGGTCGGGCGCCCAACTTTCAACCTTTCGCTATTCCCCTTTTCAGAATTTCAGCGTTTCACTATTTCACCTTTTCCAAATCTCACCATTTCAGCTTTTTAAAACATGAACATCTGCTGCATCGGAGCCGGATACGTAGGAGGCCCCACCATGGCCATGATCGCTTCACGTTGCCCTGACATTCAGGTCAACGTGGTCGACGTCAACGAAGAGCGCATCGCCGCCTGGAACTCTGACGAGTTACCCATCTTTGAACCCGGCCTCGACGACATCGTCGCTGGAGCCCGCGGTGAGAACCTGCACTTCCACACCCGGGTCGAAGACGCCATTCGCGCTGCCGACATCGTCTTCGTCTGCGTTGGCACTCCGACCAAAGCCGCCGGCATCGGCGCGGGACGCGCCGCTGATCTGCGCTACATCGAGCTCGCTGCCCGCACCATTGCCAAGGTTTCCGAGGGCCCCAAGATCATCGTGGAAAAGAGCACCATCCCGGTCCGCACCGCCGAGGCGCTGCGCACCATCCTTTCCGCCAACTCCGAGAGCGGTCACTTCCAGGTTCTCTCCAATCCCGAGTTTCTCGCCGAGGGAACGGCCATGGCCGACCTCGACAACCCGGACCGAATTCTCATCGGAGGCGAAACCACCCCCGAAGGACAGGCCGCCGTCGAAACCCTCGTCAGCGTCTACAACAACTGGGTGCCCCGCGAAAACATCATCACGACCAACCTCTGGTCCTCCGAGCTTTCCAAGCTCGTTGCCAACGCCTTCCTCGCTCAGCGCATTTCTTCGATCAACAGCATCTCCGCGCTTTGCGAAGCCACCGGAGCCGACGTCGATGAAGTCGCCAATGCGATTGGCACCGATTCCCGCATCGGCCCGAAATTCCTCAAGGCCTCCGTCGGTTTCGGGGGATCCTGTTTCCAGAAAGATGTGCTCAACCTCTCTTACCTCTGCGAACACTTCGGGCTCCCCGAAGTCGCCGCCTATTGGAAGCAGGTCATCGAAATGAACGACTGGCAGAAGAGTCGCTTCACCAAGAACATCGTCAGCACCCTGTTCAACACGGTCACCGGCAAACGCATCGCCCTGCTCGGGTGGGCCTTCAAAAAGGACACCAATGACACCCGCGAATCCGCCGCCATCTATGTCTGCCGGGACCTCCTGCTCGAAGAAGCCACCGTCGCGGTCTACGATCCCAAGGTCGACCCCGAACAGATGAAACGCGACCTGCTCTACGCCGGCCTTCCCGAGAACCTGCTCGATAACCTGGAAGTCTGCGACAGCGCGACGACCGCCACTAACCAAGCCCACGGCACGGCCGTTCTCACTGAATGGGATGAGTTTAAGGCGCTGGATTGGAAGGCGATTTACGAAGGTATGTTCAAGCCTGCCTTCCTTTTTGATGGCAGAAACCTGCTGGATCATTCGACCCTGAAAGCTCATGGTTTTCGGGTGTATTCCATCGGGAAGGGATCCGAAGATTCGCCTCTCTAAACCGATTGAAGAATTAGCGACACCGGATAGAAAGGCGCTAATCAACGAGCAGAATCAGATAGCGTTCCGACTGCAGGCAGCTCCTCAGATCGTTTGAAAAACCAATCTACCATTCGTTCTGCAAGCCGGATCGCTGGCAATACAGCTTGGTTGTTCATCGAAAAGGTTTTTCGCTCCCTCCTAGCAATAATAGTGGGCGCCTGGGTAGCGCGCTATCTCGGTCCAGACGAATTCGGAACACTCAGCATTGCCCTAGCCGCAGTCGGAATTGCGAGTTTGATCACAAGACTTGGACTCGAGTCGATATTAGTGCCTAAACTGACTCAGAGCAGCGACAATCAAAGGCATATCCTCGCAAATGCCATCAGCATTCAAACTCGCGCAGGACTGATTGGATACATCATCCTGATAGCTATTTGCTCCTCACTGAACTCCCCCTCTCTTCAATTAGTCCTTCTCATTCTGGGAGTTCAAATCATCGACCACGTATGTTCGACCTACCGCCTCCTTTTCGAATCACGACTCGACTTAGGTCACATTGTGATTTGCGGCTTTTTGATCTCCCTTATCACTGCCGCATTCAAAGTCGCACTCATCCTAGAGCAGGCTCCTCTTTGGCAATTCGCAATTCTCCTGACCGCTAGCCAACTAATACACAGCTGCGCTACTTACGTTCTAAGCCTCCCAACACTCAAGAGTCAGCCTGCACCGCAACATGATTCGCTGCTTCGCCGCCAACTATTGAGGGAAGCTTGGCCTCTTCTTTTTACTGGGCTGGTCGGCTTCCTCTACATGAATCTCGATCGACTAATGTTAGGATGGATCTCCGGCACCGAAGAGGTTGGCGTCTATAGCGCAGCCAACAAGATCGCAATCTTTGCCTTCTTCATTCCCACAGCTTTGGTAAAATCCCTCTCACCCAAACTCGCGCAGGACATATCGGACGGCAGAAGCATCCCCCCCTCTACCCTCAAGTCCAGCACTTCAATTCTAACTTTGACCGGAGTGACTACCGCTATTTCCTTAGCATTGCTTGCGCCAATCATTACCAACCTCCTCTATGGTCCCGAGTTCTCCGGAGCTGGGATAATGCTGGCAATTCTCGCAATTTCCTTGATCCCAGTTTCAACCGGGAGGCTTAGAAACTACGTATGCATTCTACTCAGCAAGCAAAGAACCGTTCTCATTTGCAACTGTTTAGGCCTAGCTCTCAACACAGCTTTGAATTTGCATCTAATTCCCAAATGGGGCGGTTCCGGAGCCGCCATTGCCACCACAGCCTCTCTTGCCGTTGCAATGTGGGCCAGTGGATTCCTCTTCCCTGAAACACGGGAACTTGCAACTAGGCAAACACAAATCGCCCTATGGAGTCTAACCCCTAAAGGGATGTATCAAACCATACGATTTGCTTGGGGGCGTCTTGCCCCAGAACCGAACAGGTAGAAGGGCCAGACCCATCCAACGGTAATGAATATGCCATTTTCTCTAACACGCATACTTCAACGCGCGCACACCAAATACTTGAATGCTCCGTGGGAATTTGGAAAAGCAACGTCGCAGAAAGTCATCGACCTGATCGATCCATGGGACAACTTTCAAATTCAAGACATCAATTTCTCGCTTAACAGCAGCAACTATATTGACCGCTATATCCTCAAGCACGGCTACTTCGACCCTTTGCTCGAAAAAGCACTAAGCTCTCCAAGTTCGGCAGACGCTTTCCTCGATGTCGGAGCGAACTTTGGCTACTTCTCTCTTCTCGCAGCCAGAAATGGATACAGAGTACTCGCAATTGAACCGTCTCCCAGAGAGTTAGCAAAGCTCTATCACAATCTCACTCTAAATCCCGATCTCATTTCTCATGTCCAAATATTCCCATTCGCCCTTGGAGACAAGTCGACACAATTGGCTTTTAAACTTGCTGACGAGTCCAATGCAGGACAAAACCACGTCGTGGGGGATAGTTCAACAACCGATGGCGAGACGATTACCATAAACGTTCGCACCCTGATCGATGCAATCACAGATAAGCAACTCGAAGAAATTAAATTCGTGAAGGTTGACGTCGAGGGTTTTGAAGGAGAGGCCATCGCTTCCCTCAAGCCCCTTCTACAGTCGACCGATGAAATGGCCTTGTATATAGAGTTTACTCCAAAATACATCGAAGAGCGGTCGAATTGGACAATTCCGGATATCCAAAGAGCCATTGCAAAATCCGGGTTCCGGTCAGTGGCGAAACGAGGAGATGAGCGGCAGTGGGATGAACTGTTCATAAAGGGTAATTTCCCGATTCCCATTCCAACTTCTGATCAAGCTCATAACGAATCACCATCTATTTAGCCGCCCCTCTCGATAACGTAAAATCTTGGACTCAATCGATGCTTCGAAAAAGCCAGCAAAAGATACCGAAGCAACTCTTTGTAACAGCAAAGTCCCCCCTCAATCCACGCCTGAGCCACCATCTGGATAGCCTCCAGAAGTCGAATCCTGACTATCATCTGAACGTTTACGACGACTCCAGTTGCTTCGACTACGTCCATAATCAGTGGGGAGAATTCGTTACCTCCATCTATGAGAGCATCGCTGCGGAATACATTGTCGCGAAGATGGATTTGTGGCGCTATCTTATCATCTATGATCGCGGAGGAATCTACCTGGACGACAAATCCGGGCCCGTAAAGGGGTTCGCCAAGGTTATCAAACCAAATGATGAGTTGCTTTTGTCTACATGGGGAATGAACGCAGAAAAGTGGCAGAATTCTCATCGTCACCCCCATGGAGAGTTCCTACAATGGTGTATCCCTGAAAGACCAAGGCATCCGTTGATCAGAGCGGTTATCCTTGAAGTCGTCTCACGCATCATCAATGCCACCGGCGAAGAGTCAGGGAAGCTTGGAGTAATCGAAATGACAGGGCCCATAGCCTACACTACAGCTATCCTGAATAATCTCTCAGAACACAAACACCAGGCAACAATTCAGCGGAATTCGTTTCAGAAGAGAATGTACTTCGACGCAATATCGAAGTCGGTCGGATTAACCAAGAATCACCACGCAATGCGGGCGCCTGAACGCAATTACCGACTCCTCGATTCTCCAATAATTTCACCTGCAAAATCCCGCGCCTTCCTGGAGAAGTTTCCTGAAGATCCAAGCGAATCTCTTGAGCACAAGGTCTTTAAAACCATCGACGAACGACATATGCCTTAAAAAGGGCTCATAGATGCACCATCAACTTAAAGCTGTAATTACAAACTCGGCAAGCGAGCAGTCGCTATCACATTATCTAGGGAAACGTTCCAGGTTTGTCGAAGGATGGCTCAGTGAAGAAGCCGCTGCTCTGACCGTCTCCATCTCTAACCTTCAGGACCAACTCGGGATCTCAGGAAGTTTCGCGGAGATAGGTGTGCACCACGGGAAGCTCTTCCTGTTGCTTTGCCTACTGAAAAAGAAAAATGAGAAAGCTCTAGCTATAGACTTATTTTCGGACCAACACGAGAACCTTGACAATTCCGGGCACGGCTCACTTTCCAAACTAAAGTCAAACCTTCAAAATTCTAATATTAATCTTGCCGAGGTGGAAATTCAGCAAAAAAACAGCACTGACCTTTCCCACAAGGATATCTGTCTATATCTGTCGAACAACCAAGTCCGCATCTTCAGCGTGGACGGAGGCCATACTGCAGAAATCACCGCCCATGACCTTTCGACCTCCTTCCATTCCCTGTGCGAAGGAGGGGTTATCATCCTCGATGACTACTTCAATCATGGTTGGCCCGGCGTCAGCGAAGGCTTTCACTGCTTTGCAAGAAATGAAAAACTCTTCCCCTTTGCAATTGGCGGAAACAAACTTTGCCTGACAAATACAGAAGAATCTCATAATTTCTATCTTGAGGGCCTCAGGAATCTCTTCCAGAAAGACCACACCAAGGATTCTGTCTTTCTTGGAGAGTCCGTCTTAATCCTCGAGCCGTTCCGTAGTGACCCAACCCTGTTGGACAGAATTTCTAGCCGAATCAAGAGGCTTTTTTAAAACTCTAATTCCACTTTTGAGAACGCTCAATGAAGCGCGTATTTCTAGTAGGCTGCCCACGGTCAGGCACTACCCTTCTCCAGAGCCTCCTTGCCCAACACCCGGAAGTCGCAACTTTTCCTGAAACTCACTTTTTCGATCTTCTCGTAGCCAGGTCCTTCGCGGGAGACCTGGGAATCGCTTCCCGAACAGGTAGAGAGAAGTTTCGCGAACTCGCTTCGGATATATTCCCGGGCGCTGAATTACCCCTCTTGGATCCCAGGCTCTCGTCTTGGACCAAATCGCTCGTCGCAGAATGTGACCAAAGAGCACAAAACGTGCAAGCCTCCTGCTGGATCGAGAAAACCCCGAAGCACCTCCATTTTATTGAAACAATTTCCCGACTAATCCCTGGAGTACAGTTTCTCCATATCATCAGAGACGGGCGGGATACGGTAGCATCATTATACGATGCCACACAGAAGTATCCTAATCAGTGGGCCGGTTCACGCAGCCTCCGGCAGTGCGCTAAGCGTTGGGTAGAAGATATCACCATATCGGCAAACTACAAAGAGCTTGAGGATCACACATTTGTTTCCTACGAATCCCTTCTCGAAGATCCCCAGAGAGAATATTCTTCAATTCTTCGCTCTCTGAACCTCTCAAGCGCAGATTTACCAGAGCAACTAGACCAAGAGATTTTCAACTCTGCGACTCAGGACGAACCCTGGAAAGAGTTCCGCTCATCTATCAGGAATCAGAGTAACAAGTTTGAAACAAATTTAAACTCAGAACAAAAGAGTCAAGTCACAGACCTCACAAAGGAAGGTGTCTCTATAGTTCGATCTATGTTCGCCCCCAACAACTAATCTATGATTAGCGGAAAAGTGTTTACAGGGCCCTACGTGAATTCTGCTTTCCAGAACACCACCATAAAAGCGGTCTCGGATGCCGGAATCGAAACACAGCTGATTTATGCAAAGGGACTCTTTCCTCTACAGCGAGCATCTGCCGACTCGGAATGCTCCATATTGCATATCGACTGGCTTCACCCGTTTTACAAGAGCCAGTCCTCCCTGAAAAGGCTAGTCAAAGAGAACATCTTCAAAGCGGACATCAAGCTCTTGTCGAAAAAGCCTCTCGTTTGGAACGTCCACAACCTTGTTTCCCACGGCGCCGATCCACATGCCGAAGACAGGGCAATCACACCATTCCTCGAGCGAACAGATGTAGTTATCTCTTTTACCCAAATCGGAATCGATTTGATCAAGGAGCGTTGGCCGATACTTGAAGACAAGAGATTTGAGGTTATTCCACACGGTGATTTCACAAAATCCTATCCCAACGAAATTACCAAAGAAGAAGCTCGTCACAGGCTCGGAGTCCCCGACGACCGAAGAGTGGGTCTTTATTTTGGAAGAATTTGCGAATACAAAGGCGTCGAAGATCTCATACCAGCATTCAACAAATGCTCCTCATCAGAAGACCTCCTGATCCTTGCAGGCTCACCCGAAACCCCCGATATCCGTAATCGCATCGAGGCCGAGGCATCCTCTAGCAATAGAATCCTCACCGTCTTTAGGCATGTAGACGATGAAGAAGTTCAACTTTTCTTCAGAGCATCGGACTACGGGATCTTTCCATTCCGGTCAATCTTTAACTCCGGATCAGTTATTCTAGCACTATCTTTCGGCCTACCTGTCGTCGCCCCGGAAACCAAAGTGCTCTCAGAGGTTGTTACGGAAGAAGCCCACTTTTCCTACTCAGCCGAATCCTCTACAGGCCTGCTTGATGCGCTCAAGCAAGCTATGGATTGTTCCTCGCTCAGGAAAAAAGGGGCGCAAGGAAAATCAGCATTACTGCAAAGAGAAAACTGGCATACAAAAGTCAATCGATTGAGGAGCTTGTATGCCGAACTTTCTCCCAACAAATAGAATCTTTATCATGCCCGACGACCCTTCTCTAACTTTCGGCATTATTACCTGCGGCAGATCCGAAAAAGTCCACAACTGCTTGAGATCAATTAGTAATCACGCGTCAACAAAATACAAGATTGTTATTGTCGACAGTCTCATCTCTGACGAAGCGAGAAACTTATATAACCAGTTTACGAACTGCGAAGTCTATGGGTTCGATTCACCAATCAGCCCATCAGCCGCCAGAGCATATATTTCCGAACGCCTGGACACGCCCTTCCTCCTTTTCCTCGATGATGATATTGAATTACATGCCAATACGACATCACTTCTTTTGAGACACCTCGAAGAGAACCCCGAAGTTGATATTGTGAGCGCTGCCTGGAGCGAGTACGGACAATTCAGGGAACTCGGACAAAGCTTTCACTTTGGGACGAAGAGGGGATTGCCTGTCGTATACAAGTCATTTGAGGATTATGTCACGACCAGAGACGCCGGAATCACATCTCTTCAAGTCGACGCAGTTCACGCCACTATGCTCCTCAGAGCAAACGTGCTGGAGAAAGTTCAGTTTGACCCTGAATTCGAGTTTTTCTTTGAACTATTCGATTTCTTCATGCAATGCCGGAAGGAAGAAATCAGAATTGAAACAATCACAACTACTTTGTTCGAACATTCCCCAGAAGCATATCAAGCGATAACAAAGCGACAAACGAGCCCAAGGGAGCAAGGAGAGAAACTGTTCAAGTTGAAATGGGGGGTAACTCCAATCGGCGCGCTAGGAAACCCTCCCTCAAAAGAAAAACACTTCTTTAAAAGACTCCTAGACAAGCTATGAATTCGCCTTTGTTGTCAGTTATCGTGCCGACGTTTGATCGTGCGCGGCTTTTAGCACAGTGCACCGAATCTGTAGCAGCCCTCAATCTGCCGTGTTTCGAGCTAGTCATCGTAGATGACGGTTCCACAGACAATAGCGAAGATTTGGCTAGGGAGGCTTTCAGCTACGCAGCAGAAGGCGCCGAATTAGTCTACATCCGGCAGGATCGATCCGGCGCGCAGGTCGCCCGAAACCGCGGGATTAAGGCAGCCCGCGGGCAACTGATAATCTTCCTCGATGCTGATGATATATTGAACCCTCGCGGAGTAGAGGCTCTGGTAAGCGCGATCGAGCGAACAGGCTGCGAACTCGCTCACGGAATCGTAGAGCTCGTAGACGAAAATCTAAGGCCATTTTCCCCGAAAGAACTCATCGGAGAAAGTTTCAGCAACGAAGCAAGTGAACTTGCGGGTTATCATTGGCAAACGATGGGGGCTATATTTCGACGGGAGCTAATAGATCGAGTTGGCGAGTGGAACATTGAACTCACAGGTTCGCAGGATTGGGAATATCAGGCCAGAACTAAACTACATGCTAGATCTCATATATTTGTTGAAGAGGTAGTAGGCCTTTGGAGACAACACACGGGCCCAAGAGTCGGCGCGAAATCGTATCGAAAAGACTATGTTCACTCAGTTGTGCGAGCCTGCCAAAGCATCGCAAACTGCGCCATTCGATCCTCCAAATACAACCCTCAATTAGCGGAGAGACTTGCAAAAAAGGTCTTTAGGCATGCGATTCAAGCCTCTGCTAATGGTGCAAAGAAGGACGCAAAGCAATACCTCGAAATTGCAAGAACGCTCCCACTCCTTCCATTGTTAGCTAAGTCAGCTATACGCGCATATGAGCTTACCCCCCGCCAACTTGATCAAATAGTCGCATCGTTGCTTCATTGGAAGAACTAGCAAAATCTCCCCTCTATGCCGTTTTCCATTTCTTTCATCATCTAACGAATAGTATGATAACGTTCATCCACATTCACAAGTGCGGCGGATCATCACTTCAGCGCACTATTAGAAGAAACTTCAAACAAACAGACACCTCAACCGTCAAACTATCCTCGGTCGAAGTATCAGGCAACCGACTGGCGCAATCCATTCAATCTGCTGCCAAAAGAGACGGCTTTATCATGGGCCATATTGCTTACGGGGCGCATCGACTATTCGAATCAGAGGCATATTACATCACCATGTTGAGGGAACCCAAATCCAGACTAATTTCACTTTATCGACACGCTCATCGAGACCCGCTAGCCTACTATCACCACGCCGCCCAAGGCCGAACGTTTGAAGAATTCCTGAATTCGAAAGAGGTCCTTGAAGTTGACAATGGGATGACTCGCTTTCTTTCCGGGGACCCGTCAGGGGAAGAATATTTTATCAATCCCAAACCATTTGGAACACTCGACGAAACCGATCTTGAGAGAGCCAAAAACAATCTATTCAACAAATTGAAATGTTTCGGCATTCTCGAGCACTTTGATGAAAGTCTACTACTATTCAAACAGAGGGTCTTACTAACAAAACCCTTTTATCTTCTATCTAATCAAACCCCTTCAAGCATCCCAAAACCCAAATTCCCTGACCAGGGAGCTAACTTGGTGCAATTTGATTCCGCCCTCTACGAATGTGCCGTTTCCAAATTTAACGAATCACTCGAATCCATACCCCACTTAGAGGAGAAACTCACACGCCTCAAACTTATCAATCGCCGACTTTATCCACTCCTGTGGATTGAAGACAGAGCGCGAAAAGCAGCACGCAAGACATTGAACTTAATTTCGTCGTAGAAAAAATTGAAGGCACCGCCGATTACTATACCTTCCAAAGTTCTCTCAATACTCCAATGCAGCAACCTAGGAGGCATGGAGCAAAGTGCCTACTTTTCACTAAAGGAACTCAATCATATTGGGGTCAAGTTCAAGATTTGCAGCCCACACAAATTTGGTAAGGGAGAGCCCCTCCTGAAAAACATCGACCCGAGAGCGAAAGATTGCGAATATCTCGGGAAGTTCGGATGGCGCTCGCACAAGCGTTTCAAAAAACTAGTTATTGAGTCAGGCTCAGCTTGCGATCACATATGGATCACAGGCACCGATATCGCCAGCCTCAGGGCCAGCTCGGCTCTTGATCTGCCCACAACAATTGGAAATCACTACCACCACTTCGGCTCTTCACTTTCCCGGCTGAAATGGAGTGGGTTCTATTCCCGGTTCGTCAAAGGAAAGGAATCGCTCGTCACTTTCCCTACCGATTTTACTCGCGATGAGGCACTCTCTATCTGCCCATGGCTGAGCAAGCAATCGCATGTGGTCCGTTATCACTTCCCCGCGCACAACCCGTCAGCCGATGAGAAGGCATCAGCCAAGAAATCCCTCGGGATCAATGAAAGCACCCTTGTCATTGGAAATGCAGGCTGGCTGATTGAGAGAAAACGATGGGATGTATTTCTTGAAGTTGCCTCCCTCCTTTCTCATTCGATTCAAGACATTCAGTTCATCATATGCGGCGGTGGCCCTCTAGAGGACACTCTTCGGAAACAAGCAGAGCAATTATCCATCAGCAACAAGGTGCGATTTGAGGGATGGCAAACGGACCTTGACCGCTACTACCAGGCAATGGATGTGCTTCTCTTCAACTCTGATTTCGACGCGCTTGGAAGAACTCCGGGAGAAGCCATGGGTTGGGGGGCCGTTCCTGTAGCTTCCGTTCGTTACGGGGGCCTTCCAGAACTTGTGGAGAACGGGGTCAATGGATTCTTCACGGATACACACGACACCCAACTTCTTGCAGATAGAATCTTGAATTTGCACGCTTCTCCTGACCTCCAGAATGAGTTTCGCCAAGCTGCTGCAAACACCCTGCATGAAAGGTATTCTCGCAGCGCTGCAACGCAGTTTTACGTCGACCGTTTTTCGTCCTGAGCCTCTCTTCTCTCAATGACAAAGGTTCTTTCCTTTATCATTAACTTCGTGCCTTATCATGTTGCCAGGTGGAATGCCGCGGCGTCTTCGGAGAATCTCGATGTGACCGTCGCTCAACTGAGAGCCAACGACGAATTTAAAGTACTGGAATCGACATCCCATAACAACAATTCAAAGTTTTCCTTGGTCACATTAGAAGACAAATTTGCCTCCCGCGATCACTGGCAACTCCTCCGGAAGGTTCGTGAAATAATCGATGCAAAAACACCTGATGTCATCGTTATCGCAGGTTACAGTTTCCCCGTTAGCCTTGCCGCACTTACCGTAGCCCGGGAGCAGGCGATTCCGGTTATTATTTGTTCAGAATCAAATAGCGATGATGCTCATCGGGTCAGGCTCATCGAAAAGGCAAAGAAGGTGGTGATTCGTCAATGCTCAGCCGGGTTAGCTGGTGCAGATAGACAACGGAATTATCTCGTGCAACTCGGCTTCGATAAAGATGCTGTCTTTACCGGCTACAATGCTGTCGATAATCCACACTTCGCTTCCGCCTTGGCTTCTTCAGTTGCCCGATTGGCTGAGCTCCGGAAAGTCTATGCCTTACCAGACAGATTCTTCCTTTCAGTTGGAAGATTTACCCACAAGAAGAATCACAAAGGGCTGATCGATGCCTTCCACCGAGCGAGATCGACCTGTCTCAAGAAGGGAAATAGTGTCCCGGATCTTGTTATCGCGGGCGACGGAGACCTTCGGGCCGAGCTTGAATGCCTTATCAGCAAGCTGGACCTTGGTTCTTCTGTCCATCTCATTGGCGCAGTCGGTTACGATGACCTGCCCGGAGTCTATGCTCTGGCAGACGCCCTTATCCATCCCAGTACTGTTGAGCAGTGGGGCCTGGTAGTGAACGAAGGTATGGCCGCCTGCCTTCCAGTGCTAGTGTCACGTACTTGCGGATGCGCCGACAGCCTAGTGCAACATAAAAGCAACGGACTCACCTTCAATCCTCATGACCCCGATGACATAAGCGCAGCCATGCAATGGATGTCTCAACGCACTCCAGACGAAGCTAAAAAACTGGGAGAAACCAGTGCGGAAATCATTTCAAATTGGGGACCAGAGAACTTCAAACTGGGACTCGAAAAGGCGGTCAGCAAAGCCCTGACGACTATCCCCCCAAAAAGGCGTCCCTTCGATTTGGCAATGCTTCGCATACTCATTATGCGGGGAGAAATCCACAAACGATAGTTCAGTTTCAACCTGTGCAGATTGAATCCATACGAAACACAGATTAAGCGAATGAATATCGATCACATCACCGGTTCGATTACATTTCGCGGCGGCGGCATTCCTGTCGCTTTACAAGCTTTACTGAACGCTCAGGTAGAATGCGGTATTTCCGCACGGGTCATCGGCTGGAACGACGGTGGAGAAATGGTGAATGACTGGCCTGCCGGAAGTCTAATTGGCCTTCCTCACGCCAAGTATTTTGGCCTGCACGCCGCGAAAGGTATGTCCAGTGAGCTTTCTAGAAGCGATTCCGAATTGACACACCTTCACGGTCTCTGGACAGCCAGTTCTTTCGCCGTAAAATCTTCCAAGCGACCTTATGTCGTCAGCCCCCATGGAATGCTGGATCAATGGGCACTTAAACGCTCCTACTGGAAGAAAGCCATCGCAGGCGCCGTTTTCGAACGCAGCTGCCTGCGACAAGCCTCCTGTCTTCATGCGCTTTGCCCACCGGAAGCCGAAGCCATCCGCGAATACGGCTTGAAGAATCCGATCGCGACCATTCCGAATGGGGTGAACCTACCGGACATTAGCAATGCTCCCGGGCCGGCCCCGAACAACATGAACCGATTGCTTTTTCTTGGCAGGCTGCACACCAAGAAGGGACTGGAGAACGCCCTCAAAGCTTGGTCCACCATAGCCAATCGCGAAAAATGGCAATTTTTGATTGCGGGGTGGGATCAAGATGGCTACGAAGATTCGCTACACGAGCTTTGCGCTGACTTAGCGCTCTCTCACGCTTCCATTCCTGCCGAGACTTTTGTCCAGGAGCCCGCAGCTGCTGAAAGCTCCGATGTGGTATTTCTTGGGCCGGCATTTGACGACGTTAAAGCTCAACTCTTCATCAATTCTCAGGCATTTATTCTACCCAGCTTCAGCGAAGGCATGCCGATGGCTATTCTGGAAGCTTGGTCATATCGACTCCCTGTGATTATGACGGAACACTGCAACATTCCTGAAGGCTTTGAAGTAGGTGCCGCACTTAAAACCGGAACCGAAGCCGAGGAAATCGCTCTCACGCTCAGTCAGTTCTTCGCCTTTTCCGCCGAGGAACAAGCCTCGATGGGCGATAATGGGCGACAACTGGTAGAAGAACGTTTCACTTGGCCTCGAATTGCCGAGGACATGAAAGATGTCTATCGCTGGATACTTGGCGACGGTTCGCCTCCCAAGTGCGTCTCCCAATAAACCCTAGCTCTACACTACATTTTTTGCGCATGCAGTTCTTGTGGTCATTACCGCTTCCATTTTACCTCAGTTGCCTGGCGCTGATATACTTCGGCTTGAAAGCCTGGCAAGGCAGACGCCAGGCATGGGGGTTACCAGCTTGCGCCGTTCTCGGCACCGTTGCCGCCTGGTATGTTGCCGACGTTTTCTACAACAACTACCAGGTCTACCAACTCACGATTGGTCCCACCTCCCTGAATTCGGCCTGGTGGCAGGTGCTTTGGTTTGTCGTCGCCTTCGGATTGCTCGTGAAGCCGATCAGCCAGAAGATCAACGGCCCACTCCCGGAGCGTTGCAGTCATGCCATGGCTTACATGGAAACTGACCGCTTGCGTCAACCCGAGGTGCAGCGCCGGATTGATATTATCGCTGGCGCCTTGCTGACCGCCTGGATCCTTTTGATGATCATCGCGGTCATCAAGGTGAAAGGAAACGTCTTGGGTCTCTTTGCGCCCTATCTCGGCATTCGCGCCAACCCCTGGGCGCGCGGACAAATTGGGGGCGGCTTTTCGGCCATCATTTCGCTGGCATCCTACTTCCAGGTTTTCCTGACGGCGGCCTTCGGTGTCATCGCGGCATTAGCCCTCAATCCAAAAACTCGAAACATCGCGCTCACGGTCTGCTTCCTCGCATTGCCCTACTACATCTTCGACCGCACCCGCAACACGATGCTCGCCACGATGCTACCGGGGATTCTTGCCTTTGTCTTCTTTCGCCTGAGACGCAACAAGTGGGTGAAACTGGGATTCCTCATTGCCACCTTTATCGCCATGAACACCTGGTTCACCTTCGTCATGGCCAGTCGCGGTGCCGGGATCGGAGTCGCGAGCTCTTTTGCGAGTGAGGAAGTCGAAGAGGTAGAAACTAAGGAGGTCAAACATCAAGGCCTCAATATGTTTGAAGAGCTCGCCTGGATCGACCGCTTCATCCGAACCGGGCGTTATCAAGTCAACTGGGGGCAACGCTACTTTGCCGAACTGGTCAACCCCATCCCCCGGGGCCTCTGGAAAAACAAACCAATGATCGGGCTCGACTACGCCGTCGCTCGCGGGCAAGCAGCGCGTGGCCCCAAAGGTGAAGTCACCGCCACGATTTCCACCGGGATGATTGGCCAAGGCGTCGTCAACTTCGGCCGTTTCCTAGGCCCATTGGCAGCGGCCACATTGATGTGCATCTGGGTGGCCCTGCTGGCACGCCAAGATCTGAAAGGCAATGATCCAGGACGACTGATTCTCTATGGATGTGGCCTCATCCTCACCTTTAACCTGGGCCGAGACATTACTCTGCTCGTTCTCTACCCCTTCTTCTTCGGTTTGCTTGTCTACTGGTGCTGGGAAAAATACATTCAAAAAGAGAAGCCCACCCGAAATGGCTCGCCTCCCCCGCCCTCTCCCAACCGAAGAACCTCGCAAGCGGGTTAGTCTAAAGCCCCATGTGGATCGTCTCCCAAATCGGCGCTCGCGAGCACTACAGCATCCCTCGTGCGCTCCAAAACTCCAACCAACTCGGCGCCCTTCTCACTGACTTCTGGATTCCGCCCGGATCTCCCATCAGCTACCTGCCCGGCGCTCAGAAGCTTCGCGATCGCCATCATCCTGACATCTCACCCGAACTTGTGTGGGCTCCGAACCGGAGCTCACTGCTTTTTGAGGTGAAGCAGCGAATCCGAAAGGAGGAACTCTGGACCACGATTCAGAAGCGGGATCACAGCTTCCAGCAGCAGGCGATTCCTAATCTGCATCGTCTCGCGAACCCCTTGACTGGCGATGCTCAACCAACCCTGTTCAGCTACAGCTACGCCGCTCGCGATCTGTTCCGGGAAGCGAAGCAACTCGGATGGAAGACGATTCTCGGCCAAATTGACCCCGGCCCCGCTGAACATGAACTGGTAGGAAAGCTGAGAGATTCGTATCCGGAATGGAATCACTCGATTCTGCCGAAACCTCCTCAAAGCTACTGGGACAACTGGCGCGAAGAGTGTGACCTGGCTGACGAAATCATTGTCAACTCTAACTGGTCCGCCAGACTTCTCTCCGAATCCGGTATCGATCAGAACAAAATGCGAGTGGTCCCGTTGGCCTACGAAAATTCAGTTCAAACGATTCCATCGAAGACCTACGAACATCGACCTCTCCGATTGCTGTTCCTCGGGCAGGCCCTCGTCCGCAAGGGCATCCATGACCTGGTCGCCGCAGCCCGAAACCTTGATTCTTCCCGGTGGCATGTCGATATCGTTGGCCCTCACGGCCCCCTTCCAGATTCCCTTCCCGAAACGATCACCTTCCACGGATCAGCCGCCCGCTCTCAGGTGGCAGACTGGTACTCTCGCGCGGATGTCTTTGTCCTGCCAACCCACTCCGATGGCTTCGCCATCACCCAGCTCGAAGCCATGGCCCATGGACTTCCTGTCATTGCCACGCCTTGCTGCGGGGACGTCGTAGAGGAAGGCAAAAACGGTTGGATCCTGCCCGCTGGAGATCCCGAGGCTCTAGTTGAGTGCCTTAACAAGATCGCCAAAGATCCTGAACGGTTGGTCCCCATGAAGGAAGCTGCCCGACTACGGGTAGCCGATTTCAATCTCGAACGCATATCTGAAGCCCTGCTCCAGCCTAAACAGCTAAATTGATTCAGCGGCTACCCCGCTTTCACCCTTTGGGCTGACTGCGGCAGTCTATGTCGCTCCGCTCCATTGCTAAACAGACATGAAAGGCATTCTCCTCGCCGGAGGCTCCGGCACCCGGCTTTACCCCTGCACCATGGCGGTCTCGAAGCAACTGCTTCCGATCTACAACAAGCCCATGGTTTACTACCCGCTGTCCGTCATGATGCTGGCCGGGATTCGGGAAATCCTCGTGATCACGACCCCACACGAGCAGGAACTGTTTCAACGCCAGCTCGGTGATGGCAGCCAATTCGGCATTTCCCTGGACTACGCAGCCCAACCCTCACCCGACGGCCTTGCCCAGGCGTTTCTTATCGGGGAATCCTTCATCGCCGGCGATCCCTGCGCCATGATCCTGGGAGACAACATTTTCTACGGGCAGGGGTTCTCTCCCCGATTGAGATCAGCCGCCGAACAAACCTCCGGAGCGACAATTTTCGGTTACGAAGTCCGGGATCCCCAGCGCTATGGCATCGTCGAGTTTGATTCCGAACTGAAAGCCGTTTCGATCGAAGAGAAACCCGAACAACCCAAGTCAAACTACGCGGTCACCGGGCTCTACTTCTATGACAACCAGGTCGTCGATATCGCCAAAGCAGTGAAACCCTCCGCCCGCGGCGAGTTGGAAATTACGGACATCAACCGCGCCTACCTGGAACAAGATCAACTCCGCGTTCAAATTCTCGGCCGCGGCCATACCTGGCTCGACACCGGCACCCACGAGTCCCTGCTTGAAGCTTCGCAGTTTGTTCGAACGATCGAACACCAACAGGGTTTCAAGGTCGCTTGTCTTGAAGAAATCGCCTGGAACAATGGCTGGATGAGCGATGAGGAACTGAACCAGGCGATTCAGGCGCTCGGTTCAACGCCGTATGCGGACTATCTACGCTCCTTTCTCAAGGACGCTTGAATCGCAGGATTCAGAACTTCTCCTCGCATGTGTAAGTAAACTTTGTAATCAGACTGTGTAGCAGCTTTATGCTGCGTTGTTGATGCAAGATTCATTGATGCCAAACTCAAACCCATCCTTCCACACCTTATGCCGTCGGACTTTCAGCCGGGTCACCCGGTCGACCCCCTCTTTCAGGGGAAAGGGGCGGATATTCCTGAAGGCCAATCAGTTCTTCCTGGATCACGGCGCAGATGCCACAGACCAAGTTAAGCTCAAGAACGGGACAAGTTTGATCGTAGATCTACGCTCCCTGACAGAAGCCCCTTCCTATTACACTGGGGAATACGATTCTCTTTTGATAAAACACTGTCTACCTTGGATTAAGGCAGACTCAATCATTCTAGACGTCGGAGCAAATATCGGATTTTACACCATTGCACTGGCATCGCACCTCAACCAATTAGGAGGAACCGGGAAACTGCTGGCTTTCGAGCCACACCCCGGTAATTTCCAGCGCCTGGAAGAGAACATAGCCATCAACCAGCTAAACTCTGTAGTCTCGACCCACCAGATCGGACTTTCCGACTCATGCGAGACAATGGAATTAGTCCTGCGGGAAGATTTCAAGAACGGCTCGGAAACCGGCAATGCATCCATCTCTTCCAACAGAGAATTTGACGAGGGCTTCATCAAAATCCCCGTTCAAGTCAATCGACTGGACAGCATCTCAAACCAACTCTTGCCCGCCAACAGCAGGATTGATTTTATCAAGGTCGATATCGAGGGGCACGAGGATTTCTTTCTCCGAGGTGCCTTTCAGGCAATCTCTAAAGATCGTCCCGTGATACTAACTGAAGTAAATCCCGGCTTTCTCAAGGCCCGGGACATCAGCGCCAGTGAACTGACCGTTAATAATCTCCCGAACGGCTACCAGGCTTGGGAGCTAATTAATAGGGAGCTTTTCAGAATCAATCATCTTGATTCAACCGGCCGAATGAGAAACATCTTCCTCATTCCTGACGAGAAGATTCCCCCGGCAAATATCAGGTGAAGTCCGCTCCCCTTCCGTTTAAAGCCAATGTTGCAAAGATGCAGTCCCAACCCCTCCAGCCAGAATGGGGACGACTACGCCCAGGTCCTGAAGGCCTCATCTATTATTGGCGGAGCCAAAGTGTCGACTCTCCTGATTGGTGTCATTCGCACAAAGGTCGCAGCTCTTATCCTGGGCCCATCTGGTATCGGCTTGATCTCCCTGTTCTCAGCCGCCATCTCAATGGTTGGAACCGTGACCCGCTTCGGCCTCGATCAAAGTGGCGTCCGCGCGATAGCTGAAGCTCGCTCAAATGAAAATGCTCCTGAGCTAAGCTCGACCAAGTCCGCTCTCGCCTGGCTTTGTGTTGGCAGCGGCCTCGCAGGTTGGCTCTCGATCGCTTTGCTGGCCCCGGCGATCAGCCAGTGGACCTTTGGTTCTCCTGAACAAGCTGTCGCGCTGGCCATTCTCGGCTCCTCTCTTTTCACGACCGCTATCCAGTTTGGCCAACTGGCACTTCTTCGGGGCTATCGCAGAATCGGCGACATAGCGAGGGCAAACATCTCTGGCGTATTGATAGGAAGCCTCGTCTCCATAGGATTCTACATAGCTATGGGAATTGAAGGGATTGTTCCTGCAATGATTGCGACGTCAGTCGCCCAATTAGCATCAACCTGGTGGTTCTCTCGAAAACTTGTGCTCAAAAAGGAATCATATGATCGCGGAGCATGCAGAAAAAAGGCAGCAGAACTGCTTCACCTGGGTTCAGCGTTCGTTTACGGCCCTGTCCTCGGTGCCATTTTAACTTTTGTGATCGCGACCCTGATCAACCGAAATTACGGCATAGAAGCGAATGGCGTGTTTCAAGCAGCGCTCGCCATCTCAGTCATGTTTACCTCGTTTCTCACCGAAACGATGGGAACTGATTTCTTCCCCCGACTGACTTCTCACGCGGGGTCACACGAATCTGCAAATGCTATCGTAAACCAGCAAATTGATATCGGGTCGCTCCTTGCCCTCCCCGGTATTGCGGCCACCCTCGCCTTATCCCCGCTCCTGGTAACCCTGTTATACTCGAAAGATTTCTCTGAGGCTTCCCTGCTACTGCTATGGCTAACTTTGGCCGGCTCGTTTCAGTGTTTTTCCTGGCCCATAGGAATGCTACAGAAAGCCCTCGGAGCAAAACGCTGGATCGTTGCGAGTCAGACCTGCGCCAACTTAATGCGGCTGATGTTCATCCTCCTCTTGATGCCTCAATTGGGGTTGCTTGGAATCGCCATCGCTTACCCTTGCTCGTCGCTCCTGCAGATACTTGTCGTCTACGCAATTGCGCGAAAGTTAACAGGTTACAAAATGCCTCGCTCAACATTCTGCCTGGGCGCCCTGCCGATTGTGGTCGCTATCATCTTGATCACATCAAACTACCTCCTTGAGAAGGAGCTCTCCATGGCCGTGGGAACCATCATTCTTTTAATCAGTTGCCTCATCACCCTGCGAGGCATCGTGCTTCGAGTTGGCACGGATCACAGGCTGGTCAAACTGATCGTCCGCATTCCGGCAGGAAATGCTCTAATTCGTTTTGTATCCTCCACCTGCCGGCCTTCATCGCAGGGCAAACATTGATCGTATCCCGTCCTTTCACTTCTGCAATGATCTCCCGTCTGTTCGAATTCTACAAGGATTTGCGCTTTCCATTTAACTTCCTGCCATTCGTCGACGCTTGCCGATTCGCGTGGGCAACGCTCACGAAAAAAAGCACTGTCTTAGATACTTCCTTCTGCGGGATCCCATTGTCACTCCGAACCAATTCACCGGACCTCCTGGTTTCATACTCTGCGCTTTTCAAAAACGAGTTTGCTTCGATCAAAACAGATTCTCCGAAAGTGATTCTCGACGCGGGGGCAAACATTGGCACTACCTCCATCGCCTTTGCCCGACAGTATCCCGAAGCTGAAATCCTGGCCGTGGAAATGGAGCCGGAGAATCTTGAATTACTCCGAAGAAACACAAAATCTTTTCCCAATATCAAAGTCATCCCCATGGCGATAACGGGGCACAGCGGAGAACGAGTCATCAAAGATCGAAACACAGGGCAGTGGGGCTACACCATCGCTGAGTCCGCCGACAACGCGGAAAATACCACTCATACAGTTTCCTGTGTCACCATTGACCAATTGATGGCCGCACACGGCATAACTCACATCGATATTCTAAAAATGGATATCGAAGGAGCGGAGAAGGAGATCTTTGAGACCGGCGGCCAATGGCTCGGCAAGACCGAATCCATCGCGATCGAACTTCACGAAAGGATCGCTCCGGGTTGTTCGCGAGCATTTTACCTGGCCACCGAGCAGTTTGAACACGTTGAGAATCATGGTGAAAAAGTCGTGCTCTACCGAAAAACGCCATCAATGACCGACAAATAAGATTCTCCAACGCGATCGAAAGCTGTGCCAGCAAACGAACAGACGAGCACCCTGACTCCCGGACTAGTCAGTATCATTTCTCCTTGCTTCAATATGGAGAAATACCTCCCCCGATTTCTTAACTCTATTCTGGAGCAATCATATAAGGAACTTGAGTTGATTCTGGTCAATGACGGCTCAACTGATCGCACTCAAGCAATCCTCGAAGGTTACCTCCCCGCCCTCGAAGCTGAAGGTTACAAGACAATTCTCATCAATCAGGAAAACGCAGGCTTGGCAGGCGCTGTCGATTCCGGACTGAAACACTTCTCCGGCGAGTTCCTGACATGGCCGGACCCGGATGACTGGCTCACTCCCAATTCGATCGAGAGGCGGGTTTGCCTGCTCAAAGAACATCCTGAAGTCGCAGTCCTGAGATCAAACGCCACCCAAATAGACGAAGAAACACAGCAATTCAACGGAACCTTCCTTCCAGAAGACCAAGAACCGCGCATCGCAGATAATCTTTTCGAAGACCTTCTATTCACCCGAACCTTCTTTGCCCCGATCTGCCATATGGTCCGCTCTTCGGCATTTCTCGAAGTAAACCCCGAGAGGACGATCTACTTCGCACCCAGTTCCTCCCAGAATCTTCAAATGCTTCTCCCCGTTATGGAGCAATTTGATGCCCTGGAAACGGGCGAATCACTCGGTTTCTACTGCGTCCGTTCTGATTCACGATCGAGGAGGTCGAAGTCTTCCGGTGAAATCGTCCAACGCTTCCAGATGCTCCTTGATGCTACCGAAAATACCCTGGTGAAGCTCAAGTCATTCAGAGAAAGCTCACTAAACACCGTCAGGCAATCTTACTACAGGAACAAAATACTGCCGTTCGCACTACGCGGTGGCCTCTTCGATACCGGAGTCGAGGCACTTTCCAGGACACAACTCCGACCATCAGCAAAACTTGCAGCCAAATTCCTGTTCCATATCCGCTGCTCGAAAGCATTCACCCGAATTGACAACATGGCGGGAAGGGTCTTCTCAAGGTCCCTCTACCGAATCTTCGCCAGAGCCATCAAGATGCCGGATTCTGATTGCATTTGGAATACGCTGCCAGCCTGACCGGCCGTCTCACCAGCCCGTTTCGCATTAAAGAATGCGGGTCACATAGCTTTTATGCAACCAGACAGCGACATCGAATCTGTTATCGAAGGAGGTTACTGCATTGGCTGCGGCATGTGCGCAGCCTTCGACGAATCCATGACCATGAAACTGGATTCATTTGGCCGCCTTCAGGCTTACAAGAACTCATCAGATTCCATTTCAAACATTTCCAATATCGTCTGCCCCTTTTCTGATCAGGCCATAACAGAAAGTGCTCTCGCCGATGAATTCTTGCCTGACGCCCACTACCACAACGAATACATCGGCAGATACCTCTCCACTTATGTTGGCTGGGTAGAAGAAGAAGGGTTTCGCAACCGCGGTTCTTCAGGCGGCCTCACCAGTTGGTTGCTGGCAGAGTTGCTTCGACTGAAAAAAATTGATCACGTTATCCACGTTAAAGGCACCGACGATGCGACGTCTGATCGCCTTTTCGAGTTTGGGGTATCAACATCGCCCGAGGAGGTCATAGCCGGTGCAAAATCCCGCTACTACCCCGTTGAACTCTCTTCCGTCATTAAGAGAATGCTGCAAACTCCGGGAAACTACGCAATCGTCGGTGTCCCCTGCTTCATCAAAGCGATTCGGCTTGCCGCTCGCGAATCCGAGGAGATTCGTCAGCGCCTCACCTTCTCAGTCGGCATCGTCTGTGGTCACCTTAAGAGTACTGCGTTTGCCAAATTGCTGAGCTGGCAGTGCGGAGTTCACCCTTCAGAGATCGATCAGGTCGACTTTCGTCACAAGCTTTCGGATCGTCCCGCCAGCAGATACGGATTTAAGGTCTCCTCTTCCAATACGCGTGAGAGCAAATCAGCACCCATGACAGAGCTATTCGGTGGCAACTGGGGACACGGGTTATTCAAATACAAGGCTTGTGACTATTGCGACGATGTCTTCGCAGAAACTGCGGACATCGTTTTCGGGGATGCCTGGCTCCCCGCCTACGAAAAGGACAGCCGCGGCACAAATGTCGTTGTGTGCCGAAATGAAGAGCTCCGCTCAATCCTTGAGCAGGCCTCCACGGAAAAACGGATACATCTGGAACCCGCCGATCTTGACGGAGTGATTCAGTCACAAGCCGGCGGCTTACGGCACCGGCGGGAAGGACTTGCCTACCGACTCCACCTCGCCGACAAGGCCAAAGTTTGGCGCCCAACCAAAAGAGTTGCTCCGGCTTTGGATCATTTATCCAGGAAACAAAGACGAGTCATCAGATCCCGACAAAAGTTGGCAGAGATCAGCCACCACGCCTTCAAGGAAGCCTTAGAGAAGGATAGCTTGGATCATTTCCTGCGTTCCATGCGTCCTATCGCCCATCGCCATGACCGGCTTTATCTCCCCCCTCTTTTTATTCGTTTCTTAAAAAAGGGAGTGACGCTCGTGAAGACAGCGTTTCAATCACTCTCCGCACGTAGCAAATGAATCAAGATCAATCAGAGAAGGAGGGCACCTCCTCGAAAATTCTTCTTGTCGGAAATGGTACTTATCAGAACCGTGGATGCGAAGCAATCGTCAGGGGAACTCTCAAGACTCTTGAGAAAGCATTCAAATGTACGCCAAGCATCACATCCGGAGTAATGGCCTCGCCGGTCACTATCGACCGGCAAAAAGACCTCGACCGGGACATTGGCGTTCCCTCTTTCTCTGTATCGGATGTAGCAAGCAGAGGCAGTTTAAAGTGGTGGGGCACTCAGTTTAATAAGCGGTTGGGCACGAATTTCTCTCCACATCTGTCGGACCTGGCCCCTCATATCAACGAAAGCCGCGCAGCTTTGCAGATTGGGGGAGACAACTATTCTCTCGACTACGGCAGACCTGCCAAGTTCCTTGCGATGGACAATTATCTCAGGGCAAGGAACATCCCGGTCTTTATTTGGGGAGCTTCGGTGGGACCTTTTGACCACGAGCCAAAGTATGAAAAAGAGATCATTTCTCACCTTCGATCTCTGGCAGGCATTTTCGTGCGTGAAACCGCATCCCTCGACTATCTGCACCGCCTTGGGCTTGAAGAAAATATTCATCTCACCGCCGACCCGGCGTTTCTCATGGATGCCAAGCATCCAAAGACTTATAAACTCGAAGGAGAATCAGTTCAGCCCGGGACGATTGGGCTTAACATCAGCCCCCTGGTCGGGCGATTCAGAAACACCTCCAAAGGCTCTTTCAAAATCGATCACTGGTCGAAAGAGGCCGAAGACTTTATAACAACAGTTGCAGAAAGAATCCCACACCCCATTCTCCTGATTCCTCACGTAGGAGCATCCACCAAATCAGACTGTGATTTTCAGTTTCTTTCTGATCTCTTTGAAAAATTGAAGCACAAATACCCGGAACAAATCTCTCTGGCACCGTTTGGCCTGAACGCTCCAGAAACCAAGTGGCTGATTTCCCAATGCTGCGTGTTCGCCGGCGCCCGCACTCATGCAACTATTGCCGCACTGTCATCTTCGGTTCCAACCCTTAGCCTCAGCTACAGCATGAAGGCTAAAGGCATCAATCAAGACCTGTTTACCCATCAACGCTACTGCCTCCCCATTCGGACCCTGACACCGGAAGAATTGGCGGACCGTTTGGAAGACCTCATTTCGAATCATACTCAGATCAAAGAAACGCTGGATGCAAACATTCCAGGGCTCCGGAAACGCGCTTTTGGTGCCGGCGCTATTCTGAAAGACCTCTTGGCAATTAATTAAGGCGCCGTGGAAAAAGTATCCATAATCATCCCCTGCTACAACAAGGCTCGGCATGTCTGCGAAGCAGTAGAAAGTGCGCTAAATCAAACATACAAAAACTGCGAAGTCATTGTTGTCGACGACGGCTCCACTGATTCGACTCTGGATGTTCTAGAACCGTATATTGAGCAAATAACGCTGATCCAACAGGAGAACCAGGGAGGCAGCGCAGCAAGAAACGCGGGAATTAGCCGTGCAAGCGGTTCCTGGATTCAGTTTCTCGATGCGGACGACCGAATTGAACCGAGTAAGATTGAGACCCAGTTGAATCACCTTTCTAAAGCACCCGAAGACTCGGTTGCTGCCTGCGCTTGGAACTACTTCAATGAAGACGGCTCAGAAGAGGAAGCCACTCCACGTCTATTTTGGAAAGACTACGATCTCGGGTTCGACCTGCTGGTTGATACCTGGTCGCATGGCGGCTTCCTACCATGCCATTCTTGGTTACTGCCCAGGCGCCTGATAGACCAAAGCTCTTTGTGGAACACTGAACTCTCAGCTGACGACGACGGAGAATTTATAGGGAGAATACTGATCCACGCGAATCAAGTGCGATTCACGAGATCCGTCCTGGCAGGCTACAGGACACCTTCTCTCGATGGTGTCAGCCAATCAATTTCAGACGAGTCCATGTTAAGCGTATGGGAAGCATGGAACCTTCTGAGTCAGGCGATCCTGGAGAAAGAACGAACACAAAGGACTACCTTAGCATGCCTGCGGCGCCTGAGATTTATTTGTTATTCAATTCTTGATCAACGAGCTGATCTGATTAAAAAAGCGAGCCAATGGGAAGCGCGAAACAATCGATTTGATCTCTGCCCCTACATTCCCTTTCTCTCACGCTGGCTCATAGCCTTACTTGGGACGAAAAACGGGCTGCGCCTCCAAAAACGCCTCAAAGGAGTTTACCGGAAATGACTGCTGCCACAAACAGACCACCCGATATATCAGTCATTATTCCTACTTACAACAGGTACGATCAACTCCTCGCTACGTGCCGCTATCTCATGTCGCAAGATGAGGTTTCCTTTGAAATCTTGTTGATTGATCAAACCCCCAATGAACAACGCAAGGACATCTCCCTATCAGATGTACGCTACTTCACTCAGGAAACCCCTTCTGCTTCCGCAGCCAGGAATCTAGGACTCAGGAAAGCTTATGCCGACATCGTACTTTTTCTCGACGACGACGTCATCATTGATGACTCTAAATTTCTGCTAAAACACTTGAGACACTACAGGGACCCCAAAGTTCTGGGAGTAGCCGGAGCCGCTCCTGATCTCGGCCAGGAAACCTCCTATCGACGACATCGATTCTATCGCGAAAGCGGCCTCGGATGGGCCTACTTTCCCTCTAACCAGGGCTCACAGGCGTGGCTTCGGGTTGGGCGATCCAACAATCTCTCCGTAAGAAAAATGGAAGCCATCTCATGCGGCGGCATGGATGAGCAGTTTGAAAAGGGAGCTCACCGTGAAGAAGCTGACTTTGGACTCCGGCTCAATCCAAACTCTGCCGGCTTTATCTACGACCCTTTTGCCGACCTGGTTCATGTAGGCAGTGCTACCGGCGGGATTCGCTCATGGCAATCTCAGGACAGCCCAAAAGCAATTCATCACATGGTAGGCGACCTGTATTGCATGCTTCGAAATGTCCCTCATCGCGAGCGTCCCGAGTATCTTGCGCTATCTCTCCGCTACTTCGTGTTCCCCCGGGGTCCAAGAACGCCTCTACAGTTCTGGACAAAAGCACTGAAACAATATTTTAAGGCCTGGAAACTGGCCTCTGGAAAGCTTCACGAAGGCCCCAAGTATATTTCGAAAAAATGAGAATACTGGCAATCAGTGAGCATTTTCTGCCTCGCATTGCAGGAACCACGGAGTACGCATTGCAGACCTGCACGGCACTTGCTCAGGCCGGACATGAAGTACACCTGGTAATTCCCGGGGAATCCAATACTGACAAGACCCTTGAAGGTTTTCCTTTTCAGGTCACATCTCTAGGAGTCGGCTGGCCGGCCAAAGCGGACCCAAGCCGAACAATCCGCTATCAATTCTGTGAAAAAGTTTCCAACTTTGCTGAAGTTTCCGCGAAGAATAATCAGTGTGACGTTGTTCACATCCTCTTCGGACTTTTTGTGTCGGAAGTGATAGATCCGGTGGCCTTGCAAGCAAAGGGTGTTCCCTGCCTTTTGACAGTCCACAATGTACCCCCGCAGGAATGCAGCCGCTCATGGCGGGGTGATTCCTGCTTTCGACGCGTGAAGGATTTCCTGCGATTGAAAGCTGTGACCCGGAAAAACCATTCGAGGCTGCGGAGAAAGGAGTTCAGCGCCTACATCACCCCAAGCCCGATAGTCGCCAAACTCTTATCCTCGATAAAGAGCCAGTCTCAGATTGAAGTAGTTCCGCATGGAATCAATCAGGATTTGTGCGAACCAGGATCAGAATTGCTATCAAAAAAGCCCAAGCCCGGCTCGCCAATCCAAATTCTAACGGTCGGAGGATGGATGCCTCACAAGAGACAACACCTGATACCCAGGGTCGCAGCGTCGTTGCGAGAAGAAGGCATAGATTTCATCTGGCACCTTGCCGGGCCAACCCGCCGAAGTCCCGAATATCAAGGCGCCATTCTGCGAGAGATCGCCGAACTGGCTTTAGAGGACAGAGTCAAAGTTTTGGGGCCCGTCTCAGATGAGGAACTCTCCGAGCTTTACCGTTTGGCAAATTTGTATGTCCAACCCTCGATTGAAGAAGGGTTCTGCATCACTGCATTGAATGCAGCCGGCCAGGGAATTCCTGTGGTCGGGTCTCCGGCAGGCGCACTCCCGGAAATCTGTCGAATTAGCGGTGGCGCACTGGTCCACAGCAAAGCCACGGACATCTCCTCCGCGATTTCCCACTTCATTGCAGCTGAATTGTGGGACGAACCTTCAGCGTCAGTCGCAGATCGAGTCAGGAACAAATATACGTGGCACAATTCCTCTAAAAAACTTGTCAGAGTCTATACAAAATTGGTTTCTGATGTTCAACTCTCCCCCTGAGAATTAATTAGTTATGCCTATTGGCCATGGAGCTATCGATTATGTGGTCGTGATCATCTGCTTATTGATCACTGCTCAGACCTTGGTTACAGACCCGAGGCGCCTCCTCTACTTTCTGCCGGCGTTTGTAACCATCGATTTCTTTATCCCGCTGGTCTCGCAACTGACGCCCGGCAGGCTAATCCCCCTGATGATAGGATGCTGGTGGCTGGCAACAAACGGCCTTCCGCGGGGCTTGCCGCTTTCCCGCTGGCTGGCGATCGGATCGGTCGTTATCGTCGCCGCAGTCCTGTTCGGTTACTTCTCTGGCGGATCTGGTAGCCGGGCAGTGATTCGCTCTCTCAACTACGTCAACCTCTTGATTCTTTGTGGTTTCACCTGGAAGCATGCCAGAACCCGGACCGGCATCCGCATGTTGTTAACGGGATTCGCGATCGCCGGATTGATTCACGGATTCCACGCCATTTATCAGGTCTTCGCGAACAAATTCGGCCTTCCTTACCGTGCCGTTGTTTACTCCGAGGACCAAAGTGAACTCAAGTTTCAAATGCTATCTCGAGGATTCCGCATCAATGGATTCGCCGATGAACCGAAACGACTCGGATTCGTGCTACTCGTTGCCTCAGTTGCCCTGACGCATCTCTCTGCGGCTGTCAGGGAAGTACCAAAGAGGTACACCATGCGAATCCTCGCAATGATCCTCTTCCTTCTTTCCATTTATACATTCTCGACATCCTTTCTTTTGGCTCTCGCGATTTGGTTGCCGATCATGCTGCTACTCTCCAAGCGTAGCTGGAAGTTTTTCCTCAGCGCGCTGGTAGCCAGTGGCCTTGTCTTCATCATCAAAGCCGACCTGATTCTCAACTATGTGGAGATACAGCGGGAATTCCTGGAATCGAGGGAAGAGGAAATGAAGGAAGGACTGCATGCAGACAATGTATATCGACAAGAATTCTACGCGAAAGACTACCTCGAAAGACACCCAGCCAAATTCTTCTCGGGAGTTGGAATGGGGCAGTATTACATGGTCTTTCGAAAGTTTTATGGTCCTGTCGCCGGGATGGCCGCAGGAGGAATATTGCTGCCGCTCAATTCCCAGGTCTTTGAAGTGATCCTCGATACAGGTTTAGCTGGCTTGATTCTTATTTACGTTGGAGGAATTATCGTCATCTGGAAGCTGAGAAAAGTAGGTGCCGACGGTGCTATAATGGCCATCATCAGTGCCTTCATCCTGATCCAGAGCTTCTTCGTTCAATCCTTGTCTTACCACGCCTTAGCGATAGGAGCCGGCGCCGCCATGTTATGGGCGGCAGTTCGGCAGCCGCGAGACCAATCCCGCAGCAATATGTGGCCTCCGCCATTTGACGAGTCCGATGACGAGTCCGATGACGAGTCCGATGACGAGTCCGAAGATGAGTCCGAAGATGAGTCCGAAGATGAGTCCGAAGATGAGTCCGAAGATGAGTCCGAAGATGAGTCCGAAGATGAGTCCGAAGATGAGTCCGAAGATGAATCCGAAGATGAATCCGAAGATGAGTCCGAAGATGAATCCGAAGATGAATCCGAAGACGAATCCGAAGATGAATCCGAAGATGAATCCGAAGATGAATCCGAAGATGAATCCGAAGATGAATCCGAAGATGAATCCGAAGATGAATCCGAAGATGAATCCGAAGATGAATCCGAAGATGAATCCGAAGATGAATCCGAAGATGAATCCGAAGATGAATCCGAAGATGAATCCGAAGACGGACCATTCATCTCGGATGAGGACTATTTCATCGCTTTAGACGATTCTCTCAAAGCGGCTTTAAGTGACATTGAGGAGGATGAGTCGGAAAGACGTGACTCGTAGCGTTCAGAAGACACAGCCGGATGATCATTCTTCATACCACAGACTCCCTGAATCCCGAAGCGGGTGGGCCTGCCCGATCGGTTCCCCAACTCGCCCTGGCGCAGGCGGAGCTCGGACACAAAATTGGCCTCTGGAGTCCGCAGAATTCGCCCGCGAGACTTCCGGATCTTCCTGCTGAAGCTTCACAGAGTCTTCATATTCTCTCAGGCTCTCTTGACGCCGCTCTGCGGGAATTTGGTCAGCCCGACCTGTTTCATGACCACGGTATTTGGAGGCTTTATCATCGACGAATTGCAAGAAAAGGCCGCCTAAGCGGCACCCCTCTCATCGTCAGCCCGAGGGGTATGCTGGAGCCATGGGCTCTGAACCACAAAAAGTGGAAAAAACGTGTCGCCTGGACGCTGTATCAGCGAAGACTTCTTCAATCCGTGAACGCTCTCCACGCCACAGCTGATTCGGAGGCCCGTCATCTTCGAAGAGTTGGCTTGACTCCTCCCATCCTGACCGTCGCGAACGGGGTTACCCTTCCCGGACTAAAGACACCGGTAGATCGACCGGCGAAAAGTCATTTCACAGCCCTCTTTCTTGGTCGGATCCATCCCAAAAAAGGCCTGCCCCTGCTCATTGAAGCGTGGCGACGAGTCGCACCGAAAGGCTGGAAAATGCGGGTCGTCGGCCCTTCTGAAGATGGCCATGATCTACCGCTGAAAAGCCAGGTCGAAGCAGACCAACTCACGGACGATTGGTCCTTCGAACCACCACTCGAAGGAAGCGACAAATGGCAAGCCATGCTTGAAGCAGATCTCTTTATCCTGCCCAGCCATAGTGAAAACTTCGGCATCGTAGTCGCAGAAGCCCTTGCCTGTGGAACTCCAGTGCTCACCACCACGGGCACTCCCTGGCAGGAATTGACTGGAAGACGATGCGGCTGGTGGGTAGACCCGACCGTAGAAGCTCTCGCCGCATCCTTATCAGAAGCCACCTCACTCAGCTCATCGGAACGCGAGGAAATGGGCTCGATAGGCCGGGAATGGATGGCCCAGGACTTTACCTGGCCGGCCATTGCGGCAAAAACCATCGATTTTTACGAATCCCTGATCAAGAACAAGAATCCGGCTGCTTAGGCACCCACTTGGTCAGAATTCGTCCTAAATTCCCTCTGGATTTACCCGACCTTCGTGGGCTAGGTTCACTCTCCCCTCTCTTTTATGCTCCCTTCGAAGCAGAATCACGTCACCGGATTTTTCCGCCCAGCCATCGTTGCGTGGGTCGGCGTTGCTACGGTCGTCACTTTTGAGCTAAGCGTTTGGTTTCTCAGAAGTTCCGAGCCTGAGCGATGGGAAAATGAGCCCAGGCTCAACTTATCACTTCCCAGTGCCGCCATGCCGGTGAGGCTGCGCAATGCTGAATCCAGCGAGGACCGGCAGATCGTTTACCGGTTCCAGGAAGCGCCTGAACGCCTCGAGGGCGGTGCCGAACAACTGGCATTCACCGAAGGGTTGTGTGGCTCCTTTATCCCGGGAGGAGAACTCACCAATCAGTCTCCCCTGATCGACCTCTTCTACTTCGAATATGCTCCCGGGAACTCACGGTTCATTCATGACGTCTACGGCCACGCCCCTGAAGTTTGCATGCGTTCGATGGGAGCAACCCTGAAGAGGGCTCATCCGGACCGTTTTGCAGAAGTCGAAAGTCACAAGATTCCAGTCCGGGTCCTGGAGTTTGCGACCCCGCAGTCCGACTCCCCGCTTTGGGTCTTCAAGCTGACCTGGGTCCCGGAGGACGCTCCCTATCAACCGGACGGAGTGGAAACTTCCCTGAGGAAAGAGAAAATCCAGGCAGGGCTTCTGGCGAATCCCAGACCGCCCGCCCGCGTCATCCTGGTTGGTGCGCGAAACTATCCCGACGAACCTTCCGCCTGGAAGGCATTCTCAGATCTGATCATTACAAACCTGTCGATTGGACTGTCAGGCAGCTAGCATTTCCTCCCTCTCCTGCTCAGCACCTTCTTCTTCCTGCCCCAAATGAAACGGAAACTGAAACTCAAGCGTTGGCACTACTATGTCATCGCGGCCGTAGTTCTTCTGATCGCTCTCGGTGTCGCCGGCTTTATTAAGCGCGAGGGGATTAGATACTACGTCAATTCGTGGCGGGCCTCAGGCCTGCTGGAAGACTCCATCAAATCATCCGAAGAGGGAGACTGGAAAGAGGCGGAGCGACTCGCCTTTGCTGCCTGGCAATTGAACGAGGGGAATTATGAAACCCTGAAGCAACTCTACAAGGCCTCCCTGGAACAGAGGTCGCGCTACATCCTGGCTTCGTCGAAGATGTTATTCACCCATCCTGAAGCCAAGCCGGAAGATAGAATTGACGTCCTTCAACTTTATCTGAATCTCGGAGACCTCGTGACATTTAAAGCGCTCTTTGGGGAACTCAGAAACGAGGAGCAGATGTCCCCCGACGCCATGGCCTTGGGGGTTCGCTTCCTCCAGGCAAGGAATGACCTGCCCAGAGCTTTGACCCTGGTCGACGAATTGCTCAAAGCACGCGGCGATCCCGCTGATAAGCTGCTGGCTGCGGAGATCCTTTCGAAGATTGACGACGCGAGCGGAAAAGCACAGGCGAACGCCCAGCGCTTCATTGACGAACTCTTCCGCGTCGAAACCGAACCGGAAATCGCCCTGGCCGCGTATGAGCTGCTACGCCGCATTCCCACCGATTCCTGGCACCTGGAGCGGTTTGCCGACGCCGAAAATCGACTTCAAGCCATTTCTGCGAATCATGAGGTCCAACCCTCCACATTCCTTCTCGCAAAGGAATTTGAGGTTCACCAGTTCCCGGAGAATCGCGAAAGAATTCTTGAGAGAACAACCGCAGAGTGGATCGAGAAAAACCCCTCTGCGCTGTGCGAATGGTTGCTTCGTTTGGGCGAATCTGAACGCATTCTTAATCTAATTGAAGACAACGCCACCCGGGAATCAAGCAGCCTGTTTCGCCTAGTAACCCTGGCCGCCATCACCGAGAAGCAGTGGGAACGGGCCGAGAAACTACTTCGAAACCCTCATCCGCAGATGAGGCCGTCAATCGTTCTCGGTCTGCAGGCCGCTATTGCAGAACAGCAGGGTCAGACGGCACGGAGCCGGTCATTGTGGCAGCAGGCACTCGGCCAGGCGGAATTGGCCCCCGGTCAGACTGCATTGCTCGAGGTGGCAAAACTGGCATCGAGGTCCGGCAACGCAGAGGTCAGAAACCGAGCGGTCACGGAGGCCTTGAAGCGCCCATCCGCGATCAGTCTCCCGGCATCTGACGTCGCCTTCCTTTTCGAAGTCCTTGCTGAAAAGGATGAGGCAGATGACCTGCTTACTGTCAGCCGGAACCTTCTCGCCTCAGATCCTGAGAATCCGGTCTTGATCAACAATGTTGTTTGGCTGGAATTAATCATGGAGGTAGAACGAAAGGACTATTCAGAATTGCTGCGTTCTCTGGTTGAGAGATTTCCTGATATTCCCCCACTGCGTAGCACCCTCGCCCTCTCACTCATGACCAATGGCAAGAGTGAAGAGGCCCTTGCCATGATGGCCCCTACCTTCGGTTCGGCGACGGCAAAAAGAAAGAACTCCTCAGCTACCGACAACGCGGTCGCCGCCCTGGCTTTCGCACGCACCGGTGATTTGGAGCAGGCGCGCCCAATCTACGACCAGATTCAATGGTCCGGGATGATGGAAATCGAACAGGCTTTCTTCAAGAAAGCTCTCGACCAGGCGCTTAACCCTGAACCTGACGAGTCAACTCTCCTCCCGGAGAACTAAGCCCTTCGCATCTAGATTTTGACTGTGGAAGCTGTCAGCACATCCACCAACCAAGATAAAGGGAGTCCCGCTTTTGACTGGCGCGCGCTCCTGCCACTATGGGCATTCCTGGTTGTCTGGTTCGGACAGTTCTTCCTCGCCCTGGCTCCCAACTGGGCCGACGGCACCTACTACGACTACGGCTACCTGGCGCCACCCCTGGCCATCATGTTCTTCGCCAGCCGATGGGCGGAGATGACAAAAGGGTTGAACCAAGAGGCAATCGTCGACGCTTTCTCCAAAGCAATTCGGAGTCCGATCGTCTGGGTGCCGGGATTGATTGCCATTCTCTTTGCTGCTCTCCTCCGGCTGATGGAAACCGTCGATTCCGGATGGCGGGCGCCCCTTTACATCCATTGGTTCCTGCTCTGGGGCACAACGGGACTTCTCTTCATTAAGGCGCTTGGAATCAATCGCTCAGCGTCACTCCTTCCGGTCGCGATCGTCACTCTGCTCAGCGTCCCACTTCCCTCAGCGATCGAGTTTTCCCTCATCCATGGTCTCACTGAACAGGTGATGGAAACATCCGTTGGCCTCAACCGCTTCATGGGCTTCCCCCTGACGATGGCAGGCGAAACCATATTTGCGAACGGCATTCCACTTCAAGTGAGCGAAGGCTGCAGCGGGATTCGCTCTTTTCAGAGCAGCATCTTTGCCGGCTTCGTTATTGGTGAATTTCTCAGGCTTCATTGGTCTCTGCGGATTCTCCTCATCCTGTCCAGCGCTGCCTTTGCCTTCATCGGCAACAGCGCCCGCGTCGTTTATCTCGTTCGGCACGCGTTCCGCCATGGCGAAGAGAACCTCCAGAAGCTGCACGACGTAAGCGGATACGTCTCTCTCTCGTTCACCCTGGCTGCCATCGTCGCCCTGGGACTTCTGATCGACAAACTGCAGTCCGGATTTCAGCGGAAAAACTAGTCGATCAATTTCGAATTCTTCATTAGTGAAGGCCGGCCTATGCCGGCCTTTTTGTTTTTCTCCGCGTGCCACTCGCGAAAAGAATCGCCATATAAACTGCTACAGGCAATTGAAGCGCCGGAATCTGGAAGGGGAAATCAACCATCGCGTGGAGCATCACGATGATCATGCCGATCAACGCGCAACTGACCGAATATTCAATTCTTCCGCGTTTCAGCCCCGGTCCGACGGTCTGGAAACCCCGAATCATTCCCCCGGCGTAAAAGACACACCAGGCTAAAGCGCCGAAAATACCCCATTCGATAGCCGTCTGCAGGTAGTCCTGGTGGGCGTGATACCAGAAGAACTCGGAAACCATCCGGTCGGCGGAAGGCATCTCATAAAAGGGAAAGACAAGCCGAAACGTTCCGGGGCCGAAACCGTAGACCGAGGCATCGGGCAGCATCCTGAGGCACGTGGCATAGGTCTCAGCTCTTCCTCCAAAGCTGGAACTGGCACTTGCAGATGACCAGCGTTCCTGCCATTTCGAAACCACCGGCATGGCAACGATCAAGGTGAGGCCCAGTAACAGGATCCCTGAAACAATCATCACAATCCTGGAACCAACGAAGATACTTCTCCGGAAACGAATCAGTGCCATCACAACACCAATGGCACCTAACAATTGCCCAGACTTTGAGGTGTTTACAAAGACACCGATGATTGAAATGATCAGGATGGTTGCCCAGATCGAGGGGGCTACGCCGCCCCGGCCTGAATCGCGCTCGCGCAGGAAAACCACCATGGCGGCCGGCCAACAGAGATTCATGAAGGCTGCCGCATTGGCATGATAGCGAAATGCTGCGAAAAAGAGCTTGTTGCCATATTTCAGCGGGTCAGGTTCGACCCAGAGCATCGCTTCGGCACCACCGGCTTTCTGGGTAATCCCTACCAACGCAATGACAAATCCGCTGATGGCAAGCCCTTTGAGAAAGAGCCAGCGAATCCTCGAGTGAGAGCAGGCATCCAGCAGGACTAGAAATCCCAGCAATAAAGCCAATAAGTGCACCAACACTTCCCCGGTCGACGCCCGGTCCACTGATCCAGGCAGCCAGGAAATCGCGGACTCCGTGGGTTTCAGGACCCAAAATTCTTCATCGAAGGTCGATACCGGGTTAGCCCAGGAGATCAGTCCAAGAAGTGTCAAAATAACCAGAGGAATCCCAGCCCAAAGCGAAAACCTGGGGAGCCGCCTTTCCAGGATCAGTAGAACACTCCAACCGAGAAAAGAGGCAATGAGCAAGCCATCAAGGACCGCCACTGTGCCCGGCGTTGTTGCCCCCCAGGCAAGCGGCGCGTACAACAGGCTGACCAGCAGAGGGGCCAGAGCAGGCCACCACTTCCTCTCCGGCAAAACGCTGCTCCAATGAGGTCCCATGGAACGGGCCTACTTCACCTCAATGGCAGAATCCTCTTCTTCAGACTCCGGAGATTTCCGGCTGGAACGCGAAGGAACTGTTGTCAAGGTTTCATCCTCGTCAGGATCCCCTGTTTCGTTGTAGTAGGAATAATTTCCTCCACCCATGTAGTTGTAGTAGTACCCGTATCCCCGTTTCGTCCGGGTCTTTGGCAATCCATTGGCCACCAGGCCAACGGGATCAGTTCCATTGTCCTGGATCATTCGGATGGCTCGCTTGATGCCGGCTCCGGGAGTCTTACCAATGCGGCAGACCAGTACTACCGATTGAGCCAACCCCACCAGGGGCATTGAGTCACTCACAGGAATAATCGGAGCAGAATCAATGATGATCCTGTCAAAATATTCAGAGAGTTTCTCCAGCAATCCCGGCAACTGCTTACCGGCGAGCAACTCAGCCGGGTTCGCAGAACGGCTTCCTGCCGCCATGAGAAACAGATTTTCTGACACATCACTGCGCTGGATAACTTCCTTAAGACTCTTTCCAAGAGAGAGGTGATCGGCCAAGCCTTTGGACTTGTTGTTATAGCCGAACGTTTCGTGCTGCACAGGGCGCCTCAAGTCCGCATCGATCAACAATGTTCGGTCTCCCTGTGAAGCAAAAGACAACGCGAGATTGGATGCCACCCAGCTCTTGCCCTCCCCGGGCAGTGCACTCGTTACCAGGAAAGTACAGCGCTCTCGCGAATCCCCCAGGAAGGTTAGCCCCGCCCTCAGAGATCGAATGGCTTCCGTAGCCTGCCCTTTTGGATCAGCAATGAGCGCCAAAGCCTCCTCGCGCCCCCGGAAGTTGCCTACCGGGATTGCTCCAATAACAGGAACACTGGTGAGAAGCTCCAGATCCGAAACGGTTCGCACGGTGGGATCAAGAAAGCCGATGAGGAAAATGATGGCAATTCCCAGGGCAGCGCCTCCGGCGGTGTACTTCAACAGGATCTTCGTCTGGTTCGGCCCGACCGGCATCGTCGGCAAAATGGGAGGCTGAAGAATCTCGAACTGCTTCGTAGCGAAGCCTTTTGAGAAGTTACCTTCTTTCAGCTTGGTGGTCAGGTTGTCAAAGATGCGCTGCTCTGCCTCAATCTCCCGCGCAAGAACACTGGAACGCGTTGAGACCAACTGAATCTCTGCGTTGATACGAGCATCAAAATCCAGGTTCTGCAGGTTGACCTCGTTGGAATCCCAGAACTTCCTTTCGTCTTCGGAAAGGCGCATCATCTGCTTCAGTTCGTTGCTGAACTGCTCCTTCAGGATCCGCTCAAGCTCCTTGGCCTCCACCAGAGGGGGCCACTTGGGAAGATAACGCTTCTCCATCTCGCTGACTTCGCGCTCAGAGACACGGATCTGCTGACTCAACTCCATGCACCGGTTGTAAAGTTCTTTGGTTTTCTCGAGCACGAGGAGCCTCTCCTTAATCTGATTGGAACTCTCGAGGATATACTCGAGAGCGTCCTCGGAATCGTCGACCACGGAGTCCTCTGCAGACCTCTCATACTCTTGAAGCACGCCAATGAGAGTGTCCCGCACAATGGCCGGATCGCTGTGCGTGCAAATGATATCCATCAGGGTCGTGTCCTCACGCCATCTCACCGCGACCCACTCGCGCATCATCGATCCCAACGCACCGGCACTGATGTCGGCGCTACTGACCTCTCCGAGGTCTTCCTCCCAGGGGAGCTTGAACGCCTTGGGGACGACACCGGCGCGATTCGCGAACAGATGGCTTTCGGCGATTGCCGTATAAATCCCCGGCATCTTCAGCTTCTCCGAGGCTGAGAGAATCTCTCCGATGCCAGTCATGCGAATGACTTCGTCTTCAGCGACCTCAGCATCAGCTCCTTTGGCACGCTTGATCTCAATCGTTGCGAATGACTGATAGGTCTCAGGCGTATTGGTGTAGATGAACAGCCCGAGGAAAAATCCACCAAAAACAGTGATCAGGAAAATCCAGAAGCGGCGCAGGAACCACCGAAAATAATCTTTCAATCCCCGGGTAGATTGAGGATCCGCGTTACCGTATGAATCGTCCTGGTAGCTGTCGTAGTTCATGCAGACTTGGCAAAGAGAGGAGAATGAGTTCGAAAGATTACCCGAAGGTAAGCCCGTCGCCTACCAAATAATTAAGCGACCTGATACAATTCACGCGGTCCACCCTAGAAAATACTTTCCGGAACGAAGACAGTGTCATTCGGCAACAGAAAGAACGGAGCACTTTGATCTTTCTGCATCTTAAGCACGTTTAACTCAAAGGTCTTGACTGACTCTCCATCCCGACGCCTGACCACGACCTTGGTGGGACGGGCAATCGTGGTAAATCCCCCCGCTACCGCGATGGCAGTAATCAGATCAAAGGGCTCGTCGGGATTAATCTGGATGGCTCCGGGATCCTTCACCTCGCCAATCACCGTGATGGTCTCCACCTTCTCTTCCACTTCCTCCATCGCGTGAACGATAACGGTATCGCCGTCCCGGAGGCTAAAATTCCGGTCGCTATCGATGGAGAGGCGATAGGTTTTCAAATCATCACCCTCGCGCCGCTTCAACTCGAGATTGTAGCGATTGGAACGCTCAACCAACCCTCCCGCAGAAGCAACTGCAGTGAACAAATCCATGGAAGCCCCGGCTTCGAACGGCACCCGACCCGGTGCGGCGACCTGCCCGATGACTGTCACCAGCTGCGGCGGCAATTCGGAAGCCTTGGAAAGCGCAACGACCACCTGTGCATCGCGGATATAGTCAGCCTCAAGGCGGGCCTCAACATCTCCGGCCAATTCGTCAGCTGAACGACCGATAGCGGGTATACTTCCCAACAAGGGAAGCACTAAAGTGCCTTCTGGACCGATGGTAAATACCCCCGAGAGGGAGTCTTCGTCAAAAACCGTGACACTGACGATGTCCGCCTCCTTCAGCAGAACATTCTCAGCAGAGAGGGTATTGCCCCAAACGGACAATACCGTGAAACCTAAAACCACCCGCTGAAAGATATTCATCGCTCTCAAGTTGAACAAGGGCCTCGATCCCAGGTTCCACTACCCCCCCCGAGTCAAGGTTAGGGTTTGAAGGGGGAGACGCCGGGACCACGGGTTCCAGCAGGATTCACCACGCTGAGATTGGGGCTCGTCGTGTTGAAATCAGTGGTGCGACTAACCACCGGCGCATTGAAATTGTAGGTGCCCGTTCCGTCAAACGGGAACGGGTTCGTCTGGACCGTCAGCGGTGGCGTTGTTGGATAAGTGAAGCGAAGTCGGAAGGTGCCCTGATTCACACCCGTGAAGGAGTAGGCGCCGTTCGCATCGGTGACCACAGTCGCGATGACGTTGCCTGCCGCATCCACCAGGGATACACTGACTCCAGGCTCGACGAGCTCACCGGGATCGGCAACGCCGTTACCATCAGCGTCATTAAAGACGACACCATCGATGGTTCCCTGGGCCATGGCATAGTCAGCAGCAAAAACAAAGGCAGTTGCCAGAAGAATTACTTTGAGAAGTTTCATGATCGTTTTTCGTAGTGTGAGGCCAGTCAGCTCAATGAAAGACTAATTTAGTAGAGGAAACCGAAACGAACCCCGGTGATGTGCTGGTCAAAATCAACAAGGTTCACCGTCGAGTCTGTCTCGTTGTAGTTGTAGAAGACACTCACGCTGCCTCCAAGGTCCTGAGTGATTGCCACCGGGTGCGAAACACTCACACCCAGGCGCAGAAAGTCATCTTCGCGAATCGTGGCGATAGGCCCCGCTGCTGCGCTGGTCGGGAAATAATCAGCATTCTCATAACCGGCACGCGCGTTGAGAACGAACTGCCCGGGAAGATCATGAGTCATGACTGCGGTAAATCCAAGCGATTCGAAATCCTGACTAATTCCCGTGTAGGAAGGACGCACGGACCGAGCCACGAAGAAATCGAAGGATGTCTTGTCAGACATCGCCCAGACGACACCAGCGTCGAAGACAAAATTATCAACATCACCACCACCGCCGGTAGCGGAGCGATTCTCCCAACCGACCGAACCATAGGCTGTTGTTTTGGCAGAAGCCTGGTAGCGCCAGCGAAGTGAAGTGGTGTAGAAATCCTGATTCACGTTTCTCTGGTATTCATCGGAACCAAAGCGGAAACCCAGACCGACACTGGATTTAGGAGCGAAGTGCGGTCGGTGAAACCAGGCAATGTCCCCGTAATAACTGTCCTGATCGTTCAGGAAAGTCCCACTGTCGAAGTCGCGCATGTAGTAACCAGCGCCAAACTCGAGGCTACCACGAGACAAGTCGCGAATCACCTCGGCACTCAAGGTAACATCGTGGCTCTGAGCGGAGCGTGTTTCCCGCTGGATATTATTGAAATCCATCGAGTTGCCGTTGTTGCGGTAGTAATCAGCATTGAAACGGAAACGAGTCTTACCGCCATTCACCTGGAAATATCCATTAACCCGGTGCTCCAGAGGATCGCGACCGGCTGCAGCAACAGAGTCTTCCCACCAGTAGGCAGCACCATCGTAGCCAAATCCGTAATCAAAGCCACGACCGCCCTGGTTAGCGGAATCAAAATCAAACCCGAAGTCAAAAATTCCTACCCAGGCTCCGGTTCCATTGAACAACTGGGTGGTGTTCGAGTTGTAAACCGCGGAGGCCCCGCCATAAACATCAATAGTATAAGGGGTTTCTTCGAACATCACGACTCCTTTGGAGTCATAAACTTCTTTACCGGAATAGTAATCACCAGAAACAAGCGCGTTCGGTACGATTAGTGCGAGCCCAAGTGCGGCCCATGCGTAGGTCTTCGTGTTCATGCTTTAGTTATCAAGCCTTTGCGACGTGTAAGAGTGCTTTCTTTAATACTGCAAATCAAGATAAAATCTAATTTATAATTTTTAGAAATTACTTGAGGAATTTATAAATTTTACCACTTCACTGCCAGTTCGATCGTTCAATCGCTGTTCCATACGTTCAAATCCCTCCGATACGTCCCATTTCCCGACCCCCAGGTCATTCGGGAAGTCGCCCCAACGAGCTTTCCCATTGAGCAATGCAGGCAGAAAGCATCGAATCACGCGACGCCACTGGCTGCGACTGCCTTTCGGCTTGGGACAGCATAAGTTCCAGACAAGACTTTCACTGATAGGAAAAACAATCAGGCAGCCATCGGTGCCGCATGCAAATTGACCGTCCTGCCCCCTCTGCGCGGGTTCGATTCCGAGTTTTTTCAAACACTGCTTCAATCCCGCCCAGTATCCTTCCCCGCTTTTAATCCGGTCAATATCGTGCTCGAGGACCTGGGCCATTGAATAGGCGTATCTCACATCTTTCCTCGATGCGATGATCTCGGCAAAAGTCTCCCTGGCCTCGCGCAGGTTGTGGGGAAGCCCAAGAAATCGAAGCGCCGAAAGAACCGCCACGACGACAATCATTCCGGCTATGGGCAAGGTATTCCCCTTGGTGACGAAAACACTCAACCCGAGCAGACAAAGGCCGGCAAACACCCCGTATAGCACCATGAGAATCATTCGCTTGGAGAAACCAAGCGTCAGCAAGCGATGATGCAGATGCCTCGCATCAGGGGCCATAACCGGCAGTCCGGACAAACTCCGACGCAACACCGCCAGCGAGGTATCAAGAATCGGGAACCCAAGGGCTATGATCACAACCAGCAACGGACCAAAAACGGATGCTTTGTGAGAGGTCAACAACGATGATCCAGCGATGAAAAATCCCAGCAGGTATGCTCCTCCGTCCCCCATGTAGATCCGGGCGGGCGGCAGATTAAAAACCAGGAATGCGGCGATGCCGCCAGCGACGCCAATGCTCATTGTCGCGAGCGCTACATTGCCGTCCATAATCCCGATAGCAGCCAGGGTAATTGCGAGAAACAAACTGACACCACCCGCTAATCCGTCCATCCCGTCGATCAGGTTGATCAAGTTCGGAATGGCAACAAACCACAGCACTGTCAGCACCAATCCGAACCCGCCCAGCTCGACAGAGCCTGAATCGAGTGGATTCGAAATCAGATCGATTCTCATCCCAAAAGAATAGGCAGCCACGGCAATCGCAATCTGAACGAGAAATTTCACCTGGGCCGGCAAATGAAATAAGTCATCCAGAATGCCCAGAATAAAGATCGCTGATCCCAGGATCAGAAAGGCATAGGAAACGAGGGACTCCGACTCCTCATGTGGCAACAGAACCGCAAAAAAGAAGGATACCACAAATGCCGCATAGAGAGGCAATCCTCCCACTCGAAGCACAGGAACCGCTTGGTGCTTTCGAATGCCGTCACCCGCATCGACACCTCGCTCGAACTTCCAGAAGCGGCGCAACGCCACAATTCCTGCAAACGAAACTGCGAAGGCCGCAGCAACGACCGCTCCATACTGGACATACTGTCCAAAATCCCATGAGGAATTGTTCGTAGCCATGAATCACAGGAGGAAGGGGCGGGGAGGATTCTCAACCCTTCAAAAGGCGGATTTTATAGGCAATTCTTGCCCAAATTAAAAGATATTTATACTGAAAAAAATTTATACCCTTTTCAGGAGGCCGCAAGAAACACCTTATTGGTCACGGAACGCTCGATGCATTGCCATGATTCGGAGACGGATAGCAGATTACCCTGACGCACTGAATCGCTCTCGAACCTTTTCGGCTGGATTTCCCCGGTAAATCCAGTTCGCCTCTAGATCCGCCGAAGCCACGGATCCCACCGAGAGTATCGCCGAATCACCAACCTGCACCCCCGGACAAACCGTAGCTTTTGCCGCAATCCATGCCCCGTCGTCGATCTGGATGGGAGCAACCCGCAAAGCGAAATCCGGCTTGGTGTAATCATGATTACCAGTGCAGAGGTATGAGCCCTGCGATAAAACAACACTCTCGCCAAGGGTAACCTGTGCCAGGTTATCGATCCAGGAGCACTCACCAATCCAGCTGTCATCTCCAATTTCGAGGAACCATGGATACTTGATCTTCACATGGGGCTTAAAGACCACTCCTTCCCCTATCTCAGCCCCGAACGCGCGGAGTATAGCGGATTGCACTGACGAGGCCCACGGAATGGAAGTCTCAAAAAAGATGCGACTGACAAGCAACCAAAGGGCCCGCTTCCAAAATGGCCCGGGAGCGAAATCGCCGGCGGAATAGTTCTTCAAGCTAACTCTGCTCATCCACAATTAGGTTCCTGTGAGTCACACAACTGTACGCCATGTCTGCCCATCCGCAAAAACTCACTCCCTTCGCACCAAACAGCCCCCCCCGAATTGTCGGACCTGGCCAACACAGGACCGGCCCGAATCCGCTCATCGAGCTGAAAATTTTAGCCACCGGCTAAAATTAAAACACCTCAGTCCAGCAGATCTGGACTGAGGTGTTTTACAGAGTGGGCAGGGAAGGATTGCTTCCGCTTCGCTCCAGCTTTCTTCAGTCGCGTTACTCCTTTCGAATCAAACTGCGTTCGAACCCTCCCCCCCCCTGAATCTGCAACCAGTTGCAATTGGAGGATCAAACCAAATGGCCAGCCAGTGCCCAGCCGTTCCCTTGGAAAGAAAAAAGGGAGTTACGCATTTCGCGTAACTCCCTCATTAAAAGGATGGTGGGCAGGGAAGGATTCGAACCTTCGAAGGCATAGCCAGCAGATTTACAGTCTGCCCCGTTTGACCGCTTCGGTACCTACCCGGATTCGCATTCAGCAGGAATTCCTGCCGGATTTCGCGAGGCGCGTAATTTGCCGGGCTAGCGGCGCTTTGCAAGGACTTTCTTTGCCTCGCTTTCCCTTATTTCACCGCATTTCACGGGAATGAGGGAGAAATCACATCAGATCTTCCGCCACGACGGAATTCTGCTCGCGAGTGGAGAGAGCCTTCGCCTGCGCGACAACGAATTCGGAGTCCACTTCAAAGCGATAGGCGTGGCAGTTCGGACAAATGTTGACCTTGGCAGCCACAATCGAATCACACCCCATGCACACCTTGTAGAGTGCGGGGTTGCGAACGATGCGACGTGCTCTCTTGGCACGGTCGGCTAAAGCGGTCTTTTCCTTTGCCATGCGTGGAAAATTTAAGCTTCCGCCCTCATTTTTGCAAGAATGAAATTACAAATCTGCAATTTTATCATATTTTTTATAAGAAAATCGGGGTATTCCGGAATTCTAAGGCGACTTTTCCCAAATTTGCGTTTCAACCGTGCGCAAAGCGTAAAACACCTGTAGCCTCCTCCCCTCTTGAAGAACCTGACCGACATTGAGGCCCTCGACACGGCGATTCCACGCCTGTTGAACAGCCGGCAGCTGGCATCCGCCCTGCAATCGGTCGATATCGCCACGCCCGAAAACCCCGCGACCTTCGAACACGTCGCTGAAGCCGGTCAGCCACTGTTCATTGCTGCCTCTATTGCACAGTGGAGGCAGGCAGGCCATGTCGATTCTGCGGTCTGGGTGGTCTGTCCGCACGTGAAAGCCCAGGAGATCGTCCAGGCAGAACTGGCCGTATGGGGCGTTGAAAGCCTTTTCCTGCCCGAATATGAATGGGCCGGCTTCGAGGAAAGCCTGCCCGATCCGGAATCCGCCGCCGAGCGACTCGCCGTCCTCAAGGAAATACACGAAGCCCTCAAATCCGGTTCAGCACCGGTCGTTGTTCTGACCAATGATGCCCTAGACGAAGTGGCTCCACCCCCGGGGTCTCTCACGAAGCAGGCCGAAGTTATCAAGGTCGGCGGCCAGCTCGACATTCGCTCCTTGGCAGAATCTCTCGAAGAAGCCGGTTATGAACAGGAAGCCCAGGTCTTTCAAAGGGGACAGTTCAGCCTGCGAGGTGGTATCATTGACATCTTTTCATGGCAGGCCCTCCACCCCGTCCGAATCGAATTGTTCGACGAAGAAGTCGAGTCGGTTCGTGAATTTGACGTCGATGAGCAGACATCCATCCGCAAAGTGGACTCCTGCGAGATCCTGCTGAGTGAAGCCAACCTGGAACACTCGGGGCGCATCGCTGATTACATTGACTCGGGAGATCTGCTCATTGCCGCCGAGTGTGATTGCGAGCTGGCCCACATCCGGATCACCAGTGGAACACTCGAAGCCGCTGACGTTGCCGAGAACTTCGACGGCGCTTGTTTCGACAATCCGCTGGGAGAGTTTGGCGCCGGCGATTTCATTCTCCAGGAAGCCCGCCGCGACGAGTTCAGTTCTCAAATCCAGGACTGGAGGAAAGAAAAGTGGACGGTGCTGATGGTCTTTTTCTCAGACGGAGAGAAAGAACGCTTCACCGAACTGATTTTTGAGAATGCCTGGGACGACGGATTTCTCAAGCCCGTCATAGGCACTCTCAGTCGCGGCTTCACCATCCCGGATGCCAAGCTCGCCGTCCTCAGCGATGCGGAAATTTTCGGACGCTACCAGAATCAGCGGGGCCGGCGCCGCTACCGCCTCGCCCGCGAGCGGCAGGTCAGCCAACAGGTCAGCAGTCTGCGGGAGTTCAACTACGGCGATCTCGTCGTTCATATCGATTACGGGATCGGCAAATTCCGCGGCATCAAGGACAAGGAAACGCCCGACGGCAGCGAAGAAGTTCTTGAGATCGAATACGACGAGCAGGCCCGGCTCTACGTCCCGCTCGATCAGGCTCACCTCGTCTCGCGCTATATCGGCACAGGCAAAAAAGCGCCCAAGCTCTCCAAACTGGGTGATAAGCGCTGGTCCCGACTCCGTCGTGATGCGGAGAATTCGATCATGGACTACGCCGCCCGCCTGTTGTCCATCCAGGCCGAGCGGGAAGCACATTCCGGATTCTCCCACCCTCCCGACAACAAGTGGCAATGGGAGTTCGAGAACGCTTTCATCTACAAAGAGACCCCCGACCAGCTTCGTGCCATCGAAGAAGCCAAGTCGGACATGGAGCGCCCCAAGCCGATGGACCGTCTCATATGCGGCGACGTTGGATTCGGAAAAACCGAGGTCGCCATTCGGGCCGCTTTCAAGGCGGTCATGTCAGGAAAGCAAGTCGCAATTCTGGTTCCCACCACTGTCCTGGCAGAACAACATTTCCGGAACTTCCGGGAGCGCATGTCGGATTTCCCTGTCCGCATTGAAACTCTTAGCCGCTACCGCACCACCGCCCAGCAGCGACAGACCCTGGCCAATCTGGCCACCGGAGGGGTCGACATTGTCGTGGGCACTCACCGTCTCATTTCCAAAGACGTTCAGTTTAAAGATCTCGGCCTCGTGGTTGTGGATGAAGAACAACGCTTCGGCGTCACTCATAAAGAACGCTTCAAAGAGATGTGGCGTTTCGTCGACGTTCTCACCTTATCCGCGACGCCGATTCCCCGAACTCTCTATCTCTCCATGATGGGTGTTCGGGAAATGTCCGTCATTGATACTCCCCCTCCGAACCGGCGCCCCGTCGCCACTACGGTCTGTCCCTACGAAGAGCGCATCATTCGCTCCGCCGTGGAGAAAGAACTCAACCGGCAGGGACAGGTCTTTTTCCTGCACAACCGCGTCAAAACGATTCGAGGGATGAAGCGCCGAATCGAGGACCTCGTTCCGGGAGCCCGGGTCGAAGTCGGTCACGGGCAGATGGGTGACGAAGAACTCGAGGATGTCATGAACCGGTTCATCCGCCACGAATTCGATGTTCTGGTCTGTACCACCATCATCGAAAGCGGTGTCGACATTCCCAACGCCAATACCATCATCATTGATCGCGCAGACCGGTTCGGACTTGCTGACCTTTATCAGATCCGGGGTCGCGTCGGGCGCGCTGATCGCAGGGCTTACGCCTACCTCATGCTCCCCCCTGACATGCTCACGGTTGGAGACGCACGGAAACGAATCAACGCGATCAAGCAATACTCGTCGCTCGGGGCTGGATTTAAGATTGCGATGCGCGATCTCGAGATTCGCGGAGCCGGCAATCTGCTCGGCACTCAGCAGAGTGGCCATATCGCGGCCATCGGGTTCGATCTCTATTGCCAGCTGCTCAAGCAATCCGTTTCCAAGCTCAAGGGAGAACCCTCAGCAGGTCGAGTCGAGCTTTCGATGAACATCGAGTTCCTCAGCACCAACGAAGGCCAATATCATATGGGGCCCGAGGGCACCCTGCCTGCTTTCATTCCCGCCGACTACATGCCTGAAGCGCGCCTTCGCATCACGGCTTATCGCGAACTGGCCGAGGCATCGCGAGTCGAAGACCTTGAGCTTCTCAGGGAAAACTGGGCCGACCGATTTGGCCGAATTCCGCCTCCTGTAGAATTTCTGCTCATTGGCACGGAAATAAAGGTCCGGGCCGCCCTCAAAGGCTGCAGTTCCCTTGAGGTCAAGGATGGGAAGCTGAAACTTATGAAAAACGGGAAATACATTCAAATAAACGGTAAATTCCCGCGTTTAATCGGAGACAACGAAGAAGAATGGCTTGAGTCTGCTTTAGATTGGGTCCTAGACTTATAGGCTGCTTTGCAGAGCCTGCCGCTTGCCAACACTGATAAACCCATGAGCATTCTGAAAAAGTTGCCCTGCCTGGCAGTGGCCATGACCGCCCTTGGATTCACCACCACCGGTGAAGCGAAACCTATCGTGCTGAACAGCATCCGCGCCGTCGTCAACGGCGAGCCCATTACCCAGTCGATGGTCGATGCGGCCGTGCAAACCCAGGTCCGCGTCTGGCTCATGGGAAACAAAGGGATGGTCAGCAAGGCGCAGGCGGAACGCGAAATCCGTGAAATGGAGGAACGCGCCCTCGATGACCTCATTGACCGCAAGCTCATCCTCACGGAATTCGAGCGTCTCGGCGGCAACATCAAGGAGCAGTATGTGGACGAGTCGGTCACCCGTTTCGTGCAGGAACGCTTCAATGGAGACCGTGATAAATTCGTGAAGGAGCTCAACGAGTCCGGCATGACCATTGCCCAGTTCCGGGAAATGCAAAGTGACCAGATCGCGATTCAAGCGCTGCGATCCCAGCACTCCGGTAGCAACGCCGTGCCAAATACGCCGTGGGAGAAAAAGGAAAAGTACAACGAGATAAAAGGTGAGTTCGCCTCTGAAGGAAAAGTTCAGCTGCGAATCATGTCCATTCCTAAGCAGACCCCGGATTCCAACTTTGACGCTCAAGAAGCGCTGCTTAAGGAGATCGTCGGAAAACTGAATTCCGGAGCCGACTTTGATGCCCTGGCCAAAGCCCATTCCGCAGACAGCTTTGCCGCCAAGGGTGGCTATGTTGGAATTATCGGCCGCGGCACCCTTAACGAGGGACTCACCCAGGCTGCTTATTCGATTCCCCCCGGCCAAACCAGTGCTCCTCTCGATGACGGCCCGTTCTGGCGCATCCTCAAAGTGGAAAAGCGTGTCGGCCAGTCCGCCCCTTCCTATGAGAAGCTCGAGGAGGAGGTAGACAAGCGCCTCAGTATCGAAAAACGCCAGAAGAACATGGAGTCCTGGCTGCTCAAGCTTCGACGTGACGCCAACGTTCGCATCTACGACAACTGATTCTCAACGCCCGGAGAGTCAAAACTGGCGGATGCCGTATTCTCATTCCGGTGTTACGTTAGCCTGTGCGAGTTCTATCCATTGACCCCGCCCTGAGGAACACGGGCTATGCCGTCATCGAACGGCACATTGAAGCCGGCAGGAAACCCACCTACAAGGTGGTGACCTACGGCGTCATCGAAAACGGGCGCAAACTTCGGCAGTCAGGATGCCTCGTCGCGATTCGCGAACAGCTCCGCGATGTCATTCAGGATCACAACCCGGAGGTATGCGCTGTCGAGGGCGTGATCTACGTGCAAAGCTTTAAGACAGCCATCACCATGGGGGCTGCCCGCGGAGCCGCCATTCTTTCTGCCGCCGAGTTTGGCCTCGAGGTTTTTGAATACGCTCCCAAGCGAGTCAAACAGGCCGTCGTTGGAAAAGGTGCCGCCGACAAGCAGCAGGTCGCCTTCATGATCCGCGCCCTTCTCGGCCTGACAGAAACGCCGCCTCATGATGCCGCTGACGCCCTCGCTATCGGCCTGGCTCACTTTTACGAACAGGACCCTACGCGAGTGAGTGCACTTGCCGATAAACCCGCTGCCATTTGATCTCTTCGAAACTGGATGAAACCCGAAGAGGTCAGAAAGATCATTATCGTTCAAGCCGTCGAGCAAACCGACGAAAAGGGTGTTGCCGTTCACAATTCAGATCGGACTGACGCCGCAGCAGTCGCCGCCCCCCCCCTGCCAAAGCACAGCTCCTCCGCCGATCAGCACTCTTTTCTCGCGAAGCGATCAGAGGCCATCATCACACATCTTCTCGCACGGTTCCCCGACATGTCCGGCTGGCTGCTCGCCTCCGGGGACAAACATCGCCTTGGACTGCTGTCGGGCATCCTTTTCGTTGTCGCGGCCATCGTCGGCTTCCTTACCAACGAACTGGGCCCTGACAAGCGCATTAACATTCTCTCGTTTCCACTGCTGGGTATCCTGGCATGGAATATTATCGTCTACCTTCGTGAAGCAGTGCTTTTTTTCCGCCATCGAGACACTCTGTTCAGCGGGTACTGGACGAGTGCCTGCGTGCGCTTCATTTCCGACCCCGAAAAACGCACCCTGGCTGATCCCGAAAATCCTTCACCGCTCGAAGCTGCCCGGAAGCTGTATGAAAGGCGCTGGTACGAACTTCAGTTCCCCGTGCTTGGTTCACGCATCAAATCACTCCTCCACTTTGTCGCATTGACTCTCGCTGCCGCTGCCATCGGCGGGATGTATATCAAGGGTCTCGCCAACGAGTACCGAGCCGTTTGGGAAAGCACCTTCATCACAGATGCCAGTCAGTTGCGCCCGTTCCTTCAGTTTGTCCTCGGCCCGGCTGTCGCCATCTCCGGAGATCAATTACCATCCATCGAAGAACTCAATGCGATGCACTGGCAGTCCGGAGGAGACGAAGTCAGCGGGGAGAACGCGGCGCGATGGATCCACTGGTATGCCATCAGCATTGGCCTGTTCGTCATCCTCCCCCGCACCCTGCTCGGCGTTCTCTGGAGAATCCGCAGTTCACGTCTGCTCCGGAATCTCCCCTATCGAGAGACCTGCCCGCACTACTTTGACCATCTCCTCGCTATTTCCACCGGCAACGCCCGTGAATTGCAGGTCATCCCTTACTCTCTCAATCCGGGTGAGGAAGTGAAACAGGTAATCGTAAACCGGTTCGAATCTACCCTGCAGTGCCCGGTCGAAATCGACTGGTTGCCAACCATCGATTTCGGCAACGAAGAAGATCCCGGCAATCCCCCCTTCGATGCAGGTTCGAGGCTGGCCATTCTCTTTAACTTTGCCGCCACTCCGGAGAAAGAAACTCACCTTACTCTGCACCAAACCCTGTCAGGTCAGGCACCCAACCCTGTTGAGTTCGTCATTCTCGATACGACGGGATTCGACCATACAGCGGCAGACTTTCCCGACGCCGGAAAACGTCGCGATGACAGGCTTGCCGCCTGGGAAAAACTCTTTTCCGGAACAAAAGTGCAATTTCTGCTGACGGGAGGCGATAGCGTGCCATCATCCTCCAGTGAATCCTGATTCGCCCATGCCTTCCTCCGACCGGGAAATTGTTCTCAGCCTGATCTCGCACACTAACGTCGGGAAAACAGCGCTGGCACGCACCCTCCTTCGCCGCGACGTGGGCGAAGTGGCCGACAGTGCCCACGTGACGGTGATTCCGGAAGCTCATACCCTGATCGAAGCAGACGGCATTTCTGCCAAAATTTGGGATACCCCGGGATTTGGCTCCAATCTCGCCAAGCTCGCCAAACGCCTTCGTTCCAGCAAGAATCCGGTCGGATGGATTCTTCACCAGGTCTGGGATCGCACCCGCGACAAATCGCTCTGGTGCAGCCAGGAGGCTATCCGCAACGTCCAATCCGAGGCCGACGTCGTCCTCTATCTTGTCGATGCATCACAGCCGCCCGAAAGCGTGGGCTTCGTGGACCTTGAGGTGGAAATCATTGAATGGATCGGCAAACCCGTCCTCGTCTATCTCAACCAAACCGGCCAACCCGATCCGGAACGCGACCGGACAAACGAAGCCGCCTGGCGCGAGCATTTCAAAAACCACGAAATCGTAAAGCACGTCAGCATCCTTGACGCCTTCACCCGCTGCTGGACCCAGGAGCATCACATTCTCGAACAAGCAGAATCCGTCGTCAGCGGAGACAAGCAAGTGGCAGCCCGAAAACTCACCGCTGCCTGGATAGAGCGGAACCTGGCCATATTCGACCGGGCTGTATCCGCGATGGGTCAGTGGGCCAAGGAGGCATTGACCGACTCAGAACCGCTCCCGCAAAAGGATCTCACCGAAAAGCTGAGAGAGTTGATTCTTCGTTCTGAGAGAAATAAGGATCTCGATAAGATTCAACAGGCAATGTACGGCCGTCTCGCCGAAGCCACGGCAACCACCGTCAATGAACTGATCGCCCTGCACGGCCTCGACGGTGAAACCGCCTCTACCCTTGCCGAATCCTCGCGCGATGAATTTGCCGTGAAGCGGGATATTGAAGAACCTCTCGTCACCACGATCGGTGGCGCTGTCTCAGGTCTAGTCGGCGGGCTCTCAGCCGACCTGATTTCAGGAGGCATGACCTTCGGCGGCGGGGCTGTGATTGGAATGCTCCTGGGCGGGGCAACCACCTTTGCCCTGACCCGCGGCTACAACCTGACCCGCTCGGGACAGAACCGGGTGCGATGGACCGAAGCACACTTCGTCACCCAGGTGAAATTCATCATCATGCTCTACCTCGCCGTCGCTCACTACGGTCGCGGGCGCGGCGCCTGGCAGGATCCGATCAATAATCCCGCGCACTGGGAGTCCATTGTCGATGCAGAGTTGTCTGCCAACGAAAAACGACTCAGCGAACTTTGGAAGCGCGGAGAATCCGCTTCCGGATCCGCCACTCTGGACGAACACCTCAACAAGTTTTTCCGCCAAAGCCTGTCGAGTATCCTCGGGAATCTCTATCCCGACAGCCAATCGATCTTCAAGCGCCGCTGAGATCAGGTGGCTTCGATCTGGTCGGCCGACACTCCGCGAAGTTCGAAGACCTTCAGGATGGTCTCCTCGATCAGATTGTTTGGGCAGGACGCACCTGCCGTGATGCCAATGATCGCGGATGATTCTTTCTTAAAGATTTCGGTATAACTGGTTACCTCAGCTCGTTCTTCCAGATCAAAATGAACGACCTGTTCAAGAGAGCGAATGCAGTCGGCGCTCCGAATAAAGAACGTAGGCAACTCCTGTTCACCAATCTCTACGAGGTGAGTGGTGTTGGAGCTGTTATACCCGCCAACCACAAGGAGCAGATCCATCTTGCTCTTCAGCATCTCGAAGAGGGCGTCCTGTCGCTCCTGCGTCGCGCCACAAATGGTGTCAAAGACTGAAAATTTTTCCTCCGAGCCATCACGTTCAACGACCGCCTCGCGAACCCGGCTCTGGATTTCCTCCGTCTCCGATTTCAGCATGGTGGTCTGGTTGGCCACGCCCACATGATCCAAGTGTTTATCAGGATCAAAGTCCTGCGAGTAGGCACCCTCAAATGAGGAGAGGAATTCCTCCTTGTCGCCACCATCGACGATATAGCGACACACCTTCTCGACATCTTCGAGTGTCAATACGATCAAGTAGTGGCCATTGCCGTCATCCCCTTCGGCCCGGGATGCCGTGGCCCGCGTTTCTTCGTGGCCGGCCTTTCCATGGATAATGGAAGTGATGCCGTCCTTCGCAAAATTCCTGACACGTCGCCAGACTTTCATGACATCGCCGCAAGTTGTATCAACAATGCGACACCCCTGGGACTCGACTTTGTCCATGAATGAGATAGGAGCGCCAAAAGCGGGGACGATGACAACATCGTCTTCCTTCAGCGAATCATATTGCTCATCCATTTTCCGCCACGGAAGCGAAACGATTTCCATCTCCTCGAGCTGGCGATTCACCTCCGGGTTGTGAATGATCTCACCGATGAGGAAAATTCGGCTCTCCGGAAAGACGCTGCGCGAGGCATAAGCCAAATCGATGGCTCGCTCAACGCCGTAGCAAAATCCGAACTGTTTCGCGAGACGCACCGTGGTATCACCTACCGTCAGCACGCCACCCCGGTTTCGCACCTTCTCCACAATGGAGCTCTGGTAGTGATTGGCGACTTCAGCCTGGACGCGTTCCATCACCTCCGGCGTGCGGACGTTGACGCGTGATTTTTTCTTGGGAGCGCTTTGCATGTTGGGAATGGAGAGAGTCTATCTCCTAGAACAAAACGCTCATCGAATCAAATGGGGCGTCAGTAATCAGCACAGAACGCGGCGAATCCGGCAAATCGTAGTCAGTCGGGCGGGGTACGTTCTTTCCGAGCGTCGAGTCCTCCGGAAGGCTGTTGGCGATGTGAATCGGAGTTCCCGGCTTCACGAGGTGGAAGAAATCAGAGGCGATAGTCCTGTGCAGACGGAGGCACCCCTTGGTTCTTGGCTGCGGCCAGACGGCTCCGGCGTGAAAGCCGTAACCCGACTTGAATTCCACCCACCAGGGCATGGGGTATCCTACGTAGCGATATCCGGAAGGCATGCTGGTGCGCTTACCGGGGACGATCTCACTCCCCTTCACCCAGAATCCATAGGTGTTTGAGCGTTTGCGCGGCAACTTGTTAAAAGCCTTGAAGTTGCCAACCGGAGTTGGATCCGAAGAGGTACCGATTGCGACGGCAGCCACGAAACGGGGTTCTTCGTTCTCGTAGACATAGACGGCCCGGTTACTGAGGCTCACTCGAACTTTGACGTCCCCGAGATTAGACACAGTGCCGTACTTCATCGCCATACTGGCAGGTTGCTCAGCAGGTTTGCTGGCGCAGGCCGTAAGAAAGGCAATTGCCGCGCAAAATCCCAGTCCCAAAAGGGCTCGAAATCTGAAATTGAGGAGCTTTTTCATGATGAAACGGGAAAATTTACACCATCCCGTGAAATGAGCGAATCTTCCTTACCATCTATTGATATGAAAAAAGTGACTTTTTTTATCTCCGTATTGTTGACATATCTTAATAATAAGGTAGTCTATCAGTGGTTACTTTCTCGGTAACTGTCTGTTTGTGTTTCGTGTTTCGATGCCGCTCAGCCTTCGGGTTGAGCGGCATCTTTCTTTTCCGGCCGTCCATTTTTCTGGGCCGAGCACGAAAAAAGGGCTCCCGAAATACGGGAACCCTCTTCGAAATGTTGTGCGTAAAACGCGTCCTGGAGAAGAAGTGATCAGGAAGCCCACGGCAGCTTCCACTGTCCCGGAATCGCAATCTCGTAGTTCCCATCTTCGCCGGGCTGAACCGGAGCCTCCGCATTGAAATCGAATTCTTTGGGCAGAATGGAGAAGTCTGAAGCCACCGCTTCGTCCCACTTGACCTCCTGTCCGCTGTAGGTCGCAAGACGTCCGAGAACACTGGTGAAGGAACTCTTCGCGCCGTAGTAGGCGTTGTTCAGCGGAGTGTCATTCTTGATCGCATCGTAAAGCGCATCGTGCTCGACCTGATAAGGGTTCGTTGCACCGGTACGAGGCTTGCGATACTGCCACTTCACATCACCCTTGAGGTCAGTAATCCGACCGGACTCCAGGTGAAGGATGCCCTCGGTTCCGTGAATCTCTTCAGCAATCTGGCGCCAGGTGCCGGGAATGTGGCGGCACTGACTGTTCATGATCGCATTGTTGTGATCGGCACCGTAACGGAACTCCACGTAATGGTGATCAAAGATCTCGCCCACACTGCGCGGCTCGGTTCCGGCCCGGCCACCCATGCCCTGCGCAGAGATTGGATTTCCACCATTCGCGGAGTCACCACTGACGAACCAGTTCACCACGTCGATGTTGTGAACGTGCTGCTCGGCAATATGATCACCACAGAGCCAGTTGAAGTGATACCAGTTGCGCATCTGGTATTCCATCTCCGTCCAGCCGGGCTGGCGCTCAATGATCCAGGGGCGCTGGGTATTCCACCAGGCCTGAGCACCGACGATGTCACCGATCATGCCATCCTTGTGAACTTTGTCGAAGGCTTGCAAGTAAACCTCCTGATAGTGACGCTGGAGGCCAACCACAACCTTGAGGCCTTTCTGGTCAGCCACCTTGGCGGCCTCAATCACTTTATTGAAACCCTCGGCATCCACGCAGACAGGCTTCTCCATAAAGACATGCTTGCCCTGCTGCATCGCATACTCAAAATGGAGCGGACGAAACCCCGGAGGCGTGGCGATACAAACCACATCGCACTCGTCGATCACCGCCTTGTAGGCGTCGAATCCCACGAACTGGCGGCTTTTGGGCAAATCAACCTGGCTGCTGTTACCGGCCTTCTCAAGCAATGCAAGGATCCCTCCCTTCTTCGAACGAGGGCCGGTGCCGTCGATCTTGTCTTCGAAAGCTTCCGCGACCGCCACGAGGCGGGCACTGTCATTGGCGGTCAGGTTCTGCTGCACAGCGCCTGTTCCGCGACCACCACAACCGATCAAACCGACTTTCACGGCATCACTTCCAGCGACCTGGGCGCACATCTCAACCGGCAGCACACTGGCCGCGGCTCCTGCTGTCGCTGCCCCGGCAACGAATCGGCGGCGAGACAAATCTTTCTCCTTAGGAGGGGTATTTTCACTCATGTTGGTAAACAAGTTAGGGTTTAACGATTGATAAACAGAAAGTGGAGGCCCAGGCAGGAGCTAGTGTTCCTGAATCCAACTATTTGGGAGGAGCGAGAGTAGCAATCTCCTGCCTCCGGCGCAATGCTATCCTTTGCGCAGATCTTGCGAAAAATATTCAGGCGAGCTTTAAGTTTGGATCGATATCTGAATTCAAACCACTGTCAGGAATCCCTGCGACGCGGCGACAGGCAGCGGCATAAGCAATCATGGCCGCGTTGTCAGTCGAATGGGACGGCTCCGGCAGGCGGAGCTCAATCCCAAGCCGCTCTGCTTCTTCCTTTGCACGATCGCACAAACGCCGGTTACAGCTCACTCCACCACTGATTGCCGCGACGGTCGCACCTTCCTCCTGCACAGCGCAGAACAACTTGGCCACAAGAACGTCCACGATGGCTTCCTGGAACGACGCACAGACATCATTCAAGACCTCGTCCGCTATTGGTTCGCCAAGCTTCTGAAGGAGATAAAGCGCCGAAGTCTTCAAGCCACTGAAACTGAACTCGTAATCCCCACTGTCGAGCATGCTGCGGGGAAACTCGTAGGCATCGGGATCACCGTTTTCGGCCCGACGGGAAATCTCAGGGCCGCCCGGATAAGGTAGCCCCAGCATCTTGCCAACCTTGTCGAAGGCCTCCCCCGCCGCGTCATCCTTGGTCGAACCGAGAATGTGATAGTCCGCCACCCCGCGAACGGAAACCAACATCGTGTGCCCACCGCTCACGACAAGGGCGACATGGGCCGGAGGCGCGGTCCCCTCGCCTATGAATGGAGACAACAAGTGTCCCTCCATATGATTGATCGAGTAAAACGGCCGCCCCAATCCCAGGGCGATGGCCTTCGCTGTTGTATCTCCCACCAGCAGCGAACTCGCCAACCCGGGCCCGGAGGTGGCAGCCACTGCATCGACATCACTCAGGTTCAGCTTGCCGGCGTCGAGAGTCTTTTCAACCATTGGGCGAAGGTCAAGGCTGTGGTTACGGGACGCCAACTCAGGGACAACCCCTCCGTATGGAGAGTGCAACTCGATCTGAGAAGCCACTTTGGAGACGACAATGTCACCATGGGAATCCGCGACAGCGACGGCCGTTTCGTCGCAGGAAGTCTCAATAGCAAGAACGAGGCCTCGGGACATAGTCGTCAGGAACCCTATTCCTTCTTTCCACCTTCCTTCTCCTTGGAAGCTTTCCCTTTGCCCTTGGCCTGGCCATCAGCAGTTTTGGACTTCTCTTCCTTGGAAGGTTCTCCGGTTTCACCCCGGTCTTCGGCTTCCTCTTTAATATCCCCTTCCTGGATCCGGGAATAAACCAAAGCGCCTTTCATGGCATCAACAGCCCGGATCAACTGTGGGTCACGGAACTTTTCAGCCTGCTTGCGATCTTCCGGGCTCATCGTGTCGCGACTGAACCAGCGAGCCAGACCCTCTTCCTGTGCCGGAGTCAGCGTTGCCACAATGTTAGGAACCACACCATTCTCGTGAATTGTTCTGTGACTGGGAGTGTAGTACTTCGCAGTGGTCATTCGGATCGCCTTTCCATCCCCTATCGGGAGGATCGACTGAACGGATCCCTTCCCAAAAGTGGTTTCACCCACCACGATGCAGCGCTTCAGGTCCTGCAAGGCACCCGAAACCACTTCAGCACCACTGGCAGAGGAATGATTCACGAGAATCGCAAGAGGATAGTCACGATCGCGGCGCTTACTCTCCACTGAGGTGCGATAGACTTTAATCTCTCCGGAGCCGGGCTTGCCTTCGGTCGTCAAAACCACCGTGCCGGCTTTGACAAACTCACCGCAAACATCAATGGCACTGCCTAACAAACCACCAGGATTATTGCGCATATCGAGAACGAAAGCATCCATCCCCTCCTGCTCCAACTTATCGAGTGCATCAGCCAACTCCTCAGCCGTCGGCTCGCTGAATTGGAGGATCCTTGCGTAACCCATCCGGTAGGGACTCGTCAGTTTTTCGTCAAGAATCCGGACATCTTTGACCGAGGACTGCTTGATCACTTCACGCTTCAGCTCAAACTCGAGGAGCTTCTGAGTCGCAGGGCGCCGGACAGTCAGCTTAATGGATTCCCCGGGCTTTCCACGGAGCATATTGACGGCCTGCGAAATTCCGAGATCTTCGGTGAGCCGGTTGTTAATCTTCAAGATGTGATCGCCCGGCAACACTCCGGCCCGTCCGGCCGGACCGTCCTCGCGTGCCGTCACGATGGTCAGGACATCGTTCTTGGTGGAAATGGTTACGCCGATTCCTTCGTAAGTGCTGTCAGTGTGACGTTGCAGTTGCTCAAACACCTTCGGCTGCATGAACTGACAATGTGGATCCAAATCGGCCAGCATTCCCTCCAAGGCACTGTTAATGAGTTTTTCGTAAGTGACCTTGTCGGCGTCTACGTAGCCCTGACGAATCGTTTCGAGCACCTCGGTGAACAACTCAATTTCCTTAAAACCGGAGTCTTCATCGGCATCCTGCGCGAAGGACGAGGCAACTCCGCCCGTAAGAACAAAAGAGAGAGTTGCGAAAAGATATGCCTTCCAGACCACATTCATCGCGAAACTGTCCGACAGTCAGGGCGTGTTTTCAAGGCCGGTATTGTGCCGCTCCGCAGAGGAGACCTTCCTCTACGCCAACCACATGATCAGGACAAAGACTGCCTTGGTCGCGACATGCAACCACTGATCCATTGCAAAAGAAGTCTTACCTTCACACTTGGCCGCATCGATGACCCAGTGAAGAACAAACTCGGCCAAAGCAAAGGCGACACATCCCGTGATCACCCAGACGAACCCTGCGTGAATCAGGCAGTGTGCGGTCATCAGGTAAACCCAGAGATGCTTGGGACTTCCCTTCCCGTCCGCCAGCTGCGGAGGTTTGATATTGCGATTCTTCCCGTGTGAAAGGAAATCTCCCTGGAGAGGAAAATCTGCGAAAGCGTGTCCGATTACCAATGCGAAGAACAGTACCAATGCCTCAACCGGACCATTCACTGTCAATGAAGCTATCGTCAGAGATTCGGGCATAGGATTTTCGGGGGGAGGGAAAAGGGAACGACCGGACTTCCTAAAGTCTAAACGACAATCGGCCTGGCCGAAACCGGGAAATTAGAACGAGTCGAGCATGGCCTCGCGAGCCATAGCGACTTTTTCGTTCGTCTTTCTCAGTCGCTTGCTCAACTGGGTTGAAACATTGACAAGCAACTTGGCCGCCGTGCGCGGATGAGCTTCGAGGTACTGCTCAAGACGCGTACGGTCGATTTTCCAGACCTCAGCGATAGAGCGGCAAACCACACTCGCACTGGCATTGCCGGGGTCGAAGATATTAACTTCACCCACTGTGCTACCGGCTTTCAGGGTGCCGAGAAGAACCGGGCGGCCCGTCGCTTCGGTCTGCACGTGGAAAGTCCCCATGATTACCAGGAAAAGTGAATCCTGGGTCTGCCCTTCCTGAATCAGGACATCTCCGTCAGAAAGGGAAAGAAATTCACCGAAATGTCCGAGTTGAGCACGCTCTTCTGCGTCAAAATCGGTGGCAAATCCCATTTCCGGGAGAGTCGAGGGTTCAGCGGACATCGTAGTTTATTAGGGAGTGAGGATTTAAAAAAGCCTGACTCACGATCAAGTAAGTCAGGCGAAAAGTTCTTAGTATTGCTGCTGCATCATCCCCGGCATTCCCTGGGATCCTTCCCAGCTGGCGGGCATGTTGTGCGGCATGCTGCTGAGTTCTTCCCGTTGCGGCGACGGATGATCGTCTTTGATGGTCTCGCAGGAAACGAGTGAGATGGCAAACAGCGCCGCCAGGGGGAGAAGACAAAAGAGTCTCATAATAACAACCGGAGGAATGTTGAAGTGAGAATTAGTGAGTGTTCTCGAAGATCACTTTGTCGCCCGGCTGAACTTTCAGCGAGCTCAGAGCAGCTCCATCTACAACGTCAGCCACAACCATAGTCTCTTCGATATTCACAATCCGGAGACGAGCCACGCGCTGCTCGCCGCGCTTCACCAGGAGGGAAGCGTCAGCAGTCACACCATGGGCGCGACCGGCATTTACCATCACAAAACCCCAGTCGCCGTTCACCGCGATCACCGTAGCAATCAGGCTGTTGAGAGAAAGCTTCTGAGCACGCTCAAACTGGAATTTCTCCTCCTCCTTGACCTTGGCTACCTGGACCTGCTTGGCCTGGGAAGCAGAAGTCAGCTGAGCATTAAGCTCGGCCTTGGTGTTCTGCTCTTCGGTCAAGGCATCCTTCAGCATGGTAAGAGTCATCTCAAGTTCTTCGGGAGTCTTGAACTGATTGTCAGGAAAGACCTTCTTAATCGCGAGGTCGATTTCCTTCTGCTCGATCTCGACCTTCTTGAGCTCGGCAGCAACATCATCGAGAGAACGCTCAACGATCTTAAGATTCTGCTTCACACCCTCAACAGCAGCGGCAGCCTGGTTACGACCGTCCTTCGCCTGAGTTTCTTTTTCGATGTTCTCGTCTCGCTTGTCCTCGGCGGCTCCAAGCTTTTCGGTCGCATCCTTGACCTTCACCTTGGTGTCCTCCAGTTCGGCGACAACAGCGGCGAGATCGTTCTTGTTGATTACACCCACCACAACAGCGCCCAGCATGGCGACTCCTGCGATGATCATGATAAACTTTTTCATATCAAATTCCGTTAGGGATATTGAAAGGCACTAAATTAAATTACTGAAAAGGGTCAGGTGCAGTTTCACCGCCGCCCTCCATGGCACCACCACCGAAAGGATCAGGCGCAGCGCCACCGCTGTCCATCGCGCCACCACCGAACGGATCAGGTGCAGCACCACCAGCGTCCATCGCACCGCCACCAAAAGGATCAGGTGCAGCGCCACCGCCGTCCATTGCGCCACCACCAAAAGGATCAGCAGCTGCGGGAGCAGCAGGATCGGCAGGTGCAGCACCTCCGGCAGCATCGCCACCAGGAGCAGCAGCCGGGACAACCGCAGGAGTGCGGACCGCCACAGCCTTGGTCACGTAGTCACCCACACGAACGCTCTGGCCGGGAGCCAGGGAGCCCGGAATGATGTCAGCAGCCGACTTGCCGGCCTCGACGGAAGTGACGAGAAGTTTGCAGATCGGCTGGCCACGACGGTAAACATTGAGTTGAGCGCGGTTCACAACGCCAGCGTCATACCCACCATTGACCACAACGAAGCCCCACTGATTGTAGGCCTCACGGATCGTTGACTCGAAAGGACCGCGGATGATGCCGGCTTCCTGGTCGGCGCGAAGCGCCACCATTTCAGCTGCGACTTTCTCGAGGCGATCACGCTCAACCTGAGCGGCAGCAACAGCACCTTCGAGTTGAGTGACTTCGATCTCGGTTTCTTCGATCTGAGCTCGAAGCTGTTCCATCTCGCGCTGAAGGGCTTCGATCTGGGCAATACTGCCGACCATGGTCTTGGCCTTCTCGAGACGCTCGGAGTCAGTTTTCAGCTTGGACTCCTGGGCACGGAGGTTGGACTCGGCCTCAACCACCTTGGCGTCGAGATCGATTTTTTCGGTCTCGAGCGCTTCGGTTTCGTCATTCAGCATCTGGATGGACATCTCGAGCTGAGCAATCTCAGCATTGGTAGCCTCCAGGGACGCCAGGCGATCCTCCAAAGTTTTCTGCGTTGATGCCAGTTCCGCATCCTTCGCCTTTTTCTCGTTGTGGTTGTCCCAGCTGAGATAACCAGCTCCAGCAAGAACAACGGCTGAGATAACAAGCAATACCTTCCACATGGCTATAAATTCTTCGTGTTTCGGGAGTAATCCACTATCCCGGCGCGGTGCAAACTACCGAGCGGGACTCGCAAAAACAACTCCAAAATCTTCCAAGTCGGTCACTTTTAAAAAATTTTTACCGCAAAACAAGCAGTAACTTAGATGAATTTAGCCGATTTAACCCGGAAATCACTCCCTCATTATCAGGTCTTCATGAATATTCTGATATTTTAGAATCGCCTTCCGATAGGGTGATCCCAAGGCCGGCCAAGCGCTGTCGGAGGAAAAATCGAACCATTCGCCCTCTCTCGAGCCTGTCATTTGCTTGCTCGCAGGCCCCGGAACACGAAAAACCTTCAGGGTGACCCGGTAGCGGGTGATCGCGTAGTCGAATCGGAACAATTCCTCAAAATCGTCGCCGTCCCCCTCCGACAAACGGGGCAGATGCCAAAGACCTTGCCTTCGGCTTCCTGTTTCGCGCTCGAGGAAAATTCGCCCTGCTTCGACAATTAGAGCCACTGGTTCATCCCGCCGGGTGATCTTCGTTTTCGCCTTTTTGACCGGAAGTTCCTCCAAGTTGCCTGCATGCCGACCTCGACACCATTCACTGACCGGACACTTGTCGCAGGCGGGAGCCCCCTTGGTGCAGATTCGCTGTCCCAGCTCCATGATTGCCGAATTGTAGCTTCTGACTCGGCCCTCCGGAGTCATTTGCTCCGCCCAGCCCCACAAGGCCTTTTGCCCTGCCGTTGTGTCCACAGGCTCCCGAAAGTCAAAAATCCGTGACAGCACCCGCGCGACATTCCCGTCAACAATCGGAGCGCGAAGCCCGTGGGCAAAACTCGCGACGGCCCCGGCCGTGTAACGCCCCACCCCGGGCAGTGCTTCGAGACTTTTCGCTTCGCGGGGACACTCACCGGCATGCTCATCCCTCACCTGAATCGCCGCCTTTTGCAGGTTCCGCGCCCTGTTGTAATACCCAAGCCCTTCCCAGGCTTTAAGAATCTCCTCCTCGTTCGCTCCCGCCAGGGTCTCCCAGTCCGGGAACTGCTTCATCCAGCGGGCGTAGTATCCACGACCCAGCACCGTCGCAATCTGGGTTTGCTGTAGCATTAATTCGGAAACCAGGATCGCATAAGGATCCCGGGTCCGGCGCCACGGATAATCCTCACCCTCTGCGTCAAACCAGTCCGCCAGCGCTGACTGGAACCGGCCTAATGCCGTTCCGTCAGGAAAAACTTTCTCAAATTTCCCTGAGTCGTTCATTCAGAAAAGCTCACCGCGTACATTTTTTGATTCGATCGCCGATATTTTTGAACATAAACCAATTACATCAAACAAACCTGACACGATCGGCACGAATCCGGCTTCGAAAAGTCTGGAACTATACGACCAACCAATCATTAATGATTCTTTCTTTATCTCTGAAATTTGAATCAGTTAGGCCGCGGCTGAACTGACATTCGTATTACAAAAGATTTCATTGCCAAGTCTTTGTGCCATCAGAGATTGAATACAACAGCACCCCCATTTCCCAATCATGGCCACGATCACAAAACGCGACCTAGTAATTCGTATCAGTAACGAGACAGGACTGACCCAACAGGAAGTCTTCAACGTTGTGCAAACTTTCATCGACGAGGTGACCACCAGCCTCGCCTCCAATGACGACGTCGTGCTCCGGAACTTCGGAGCTTTTCAAGTCACCAAGACCAAGCCCAAAATCGGCCGCAATCCGAACAAGCCAGATGCGGCAGTGCCGATCCCTGCGCGGGCCGTGGTGAAATTCAAGCCCGGTAAGGAACTGAAAGAGAAGGTCGCCAAGGTTCTTCCCGAACTCGAAACGACCGACTGATAAACAGCTCAGCAGGAGCGCCCCCCGTCGGTGGCGTAATTGTCTGTAGGTAGAGGGGCGAGTTGGTTTTCCAACACGCCCTTTGCTTTTGGCCAGGCGATAAAAGCTTCAACGATCATCCAGACCTCGAGCGCCATCGTCGCAATCCCAAAGATGGAAAGCGTCCAGTTCCCGCTTTCGAGACTCTGGGCGATGTAGCCGTTCTCACCAAAGAGATTCAAGCTCATCGCCACACCCGGGAGGATCAGCATGAAAATCATCGGGACGACCACGAACCAGACCGGCAGCCCCCGTCGCCACATCCAGAACGCGATCACCATGAAAGCGAGGCCGCCGAGCAGCTGATTGGTTGCCCCGAAGAGCGGCCAGAGAATCAGCCCCCCCTTACCTGCTGTCGCCCAGGACCATGGCTCAGCAGTCGACACCGGTAGCGCCGCAATAATCCCCGCCAGCGACACTGCGAAAATCGTCGCCGTGTGCTTGTTGGTCAGAGGTTTGCACTTAATCGTCGCCGCCAGTTCCTGCGTCACGTAGCGCTGGAGACGGCAAGCCGTATCGAGGGTCGTTGCCGCAAAGCTCGCCACGAACACACCCATCAGAGCTACCGCAAAAGCCGGACTGATACCGATTGCCTTCAGGAAATTAGCACTCCCCTCAACAAAGGCTCCTACCTTGGCAGCAAGTCCCTTGGCCGAATCCCAACTTCCATAGCGGGCATTATAAGCATCCGCCCCAAGGAGAACGCCGGCATCTCCGGCGACACCCAATCCAATCCCCGCGACACAGGCGAGGATGACCAGAACGGCGAGAAAGCCCTCAGTCAGCATGGAGCCATAGCCCACGAAGCGGGCATCGGTTTCACGCTCGATCTGCTTGGAAGATGTCCCGCTGGAGACGAGGCAGTGAAAGCCGGAAATAGCCCCGCAGGCGATGGTGACAAAGAGAAATGGAAAGATCCAGGGCGCACCCTCCGGTGTCGGCCGAAACGCCGGGGCCACAATTTCCAAAGGCTGGCGAACCGCTTCAGCCCCGTCTCCGGCAGGAGATCCACCTACAATTCCGGCAACCACGAGACCAATTACCACCAGCGCCAGCACACTGAGCAACTGCAGGCTGTTGATGAAGTCGCGCGGCTGCAGCAGCGTCCACACCGGCAAAACCGACGCGATGTAGCTGTAGATCAGGAGAAAAGTGACCCAGTGCATGGTCGGCCAGGCTGCGAGATAGGCATTGATCGAGCCGAGGAATCCGACATCGCCGAAGTAGACCGTCAGATACATCAGTGCGAGCGCGATGAGAGACGGGATCAGAAGGTTGATCCCTTTGCGGTGCAGGTAAACCCCGATCAACACGGCCAGCGGAATCTGGAACAGGCAGGGGAAAATCGAAGCCGGATACTGCTTGAAGACCGCCGCAATCACCAACCCGAAAATGGCCAGGACAATGGTCAGGGCCAGGAAAAGAATCGAGAGAAACAAAACCCTTGCCCGCGGTGCAAGGACCCGCCCGGCGATGTCTCCGACCGTCTGCCCCCGGTTCCTCATGCTCACGACAAGGGAGCCGAAGTCATGAACCGCGCCGATGAAAATTGAGCCAAATAACACCCACAACAGCGCCGGAACCCATCCCCAGATCACCGCCAGTGCGGGACCTACGATTGGACCAGTGCCCGCAATCGAGGTGAAATGGTGGCCGAAAATGATCGATTTCTTCGTCGGCACATAATCCCGGTCATCGTTCAGAGCGACACTCGGCACCGGGGCCTCCGGATCGAGCTTGAAGATCTTGCGACCCAACCACTTCCCGTAGGTATTGTAGGCAATCAAATAGAGAACCAGGGAGCCGAGGGCGATAAAAAGAGTTTCCATAGAATGATCCGGAAGATTGCAGATTTTCTTTTCGGAGTTATCAGAAGCAGCGAAGCTGGACTTTCAGGTCCCGTATTTCAACGCATAACTTGAATGGATATTCACCTTTGGCAGCAAATCGTCACGGTCGCGATCGTCATCGCGGTTTTCATCGTGCTCGTCAAAGAATGGATCTCTCCTGATCTTGCCGCGATGGGCGCTTTCGTCCTCCTGGTGCTGATCGGAGTCCTGTCTCCCCCTGAGGCGCTCGACGTCTTTGGCAGCTCCGCTCCGATCACGGTCGCCTCGATGTTCGTTATGAGCGCGGTGCTGGAACGCACGGGGCTCATTGAACTTCTCGCCGGACAGTTCGAGAGACTGGCCGGGAGCAGCCCGGCTCGGGTCATGCTGGCCCTCTTATTGCTGGTGGCCTTTCTTTCCGCCTTCGTTAACAACACGCCGGTGGTCGTCGTTTTCCTGCCCATTGTGCTGGCCCACTGTCGCAAATACGACCTCAAGGCATCCCGCTTTCTCATCCCCCTTTCCTACGCTGCTATTGTCGGCGGCACCTGCACCATCATTGGAACTTCGACCAACCTGATCGCTTCCGGTATCGCCGCAGACGCCGGAATGACTCCGTTCGGCATGTTCGAGGTCGGCAAACTCGGGATTCTCTTTGTCGTCGCCACCATCGTCTACATCATCCTCGGCGGCTGGCGACTCATCCCGGACCGTATCACCCTGTCCACACTGTTCGACGGTGAAGCCTCCCACGAATTCCTGACCCAGGTCTACGTGAACAAGGATTCCCCTCTCATCGGAAAACTCTTCCCGGAAACACCGCTGGCCAAACGCCGAAACCTGCGGGTCATCGAAGTGGTGCGCGAGGGTCGCCCCCTCCCTGTCCCGCTCAACGAGCTGACGCTGGAATCCGGTGACCAGATCACGATGAAGACGCGGGCCTCCGGCGTCGCGGAACTCGCCGAAACCACCGGACTGGATCTTCTCCCCGAAGGAGAGCTCGGCCTCGACCACGTTCGCACGGAGTCCGCCGTCCTGATGGAAGGCATCGTCGGCCCCGAGTCCCGCCTCGCCGGTCACAGCCTCAAGGAATTGAACTTCCGCCAGCGTTTCGGCGTGGTCATTCTTGCGGTTCACCGGCGCGGAGTGAACCTGCGTGACCGGTTCGAGGACGTCAAACTTGCCTTCGGCGACACGCTCCTCGTGGAGGGCCCCATGGACCGCATGTCCGAACTCTTCAATGAGAAGGACTTCGTCAACCTGAGTAAGCCGAAGGAACGTCCGGTTCGCTACACCAAGGCCCCCATCGCCATCGGAGCCTTGCTCACCTTTATGATCGGAGGCGCCGTCCTGCCCGCTTACATCCCGATTTTCGCGCTTTTTGCCGCTCTTTTGACCCTGATTACCCGATGCATTGACCCCGACGAAGCCTACGAGGCCGTGGAGTGGAAGGTCATTTTCATGATTTTCGGCATGCTCGGACTCGGTATGGGCCTCGAGCGGACCGGATTGGCTCGAATCATGGCAGAATGGGCGGCCTCCACCTTCAGCGACCTCGGCCCCTACGCCGTGCTTGCCGCCCTCTACCTCCTGTCCGCCATTCTCACCGAACTCATCAGCAACAACGCCGTCGCTGCGCTCCTGACCCCCATTGCTATTGGGATTGCGGCTGAACTCGGCGTCGACGCCCGCCCCTTTGTGGTGGCGGTGATGTTCGCCTCGTCCGCAAGCTTTGTGACCCCAATCGGTTACCAGACCAACACCTACGTCTACGGCGCCGGGGGCTACAAATTCGCGGACTTCAGCCGCATCGGTCTCCCTCTCGCGATTGCGCTCTGGGCCATGGCCAGCTACCTCATTCCGATGCTTTGGCCATTCGAGTGATTATTACTAAAATAGGCATTTCTCCTTGCGAGGAAAGGGCTTGTGCCTTACAGATTGCGCCTTCCAAGCGATCCGGCATCCGGCTGGATCGATCCCCCATTCCGGAAAAACTCCCACCTTATACCAGCCACGGTCATGGCAAAGAAAGCACCTAAGAAGAAGGTTCCCGCAAAGAAGGCTCCCGCCAAAAAAGCCGCCAAGAAGAAAGCTGCGCCCAAGAAAAAGGCCCCAGCTAAGAAGGCAGTGAAGAAAAAGGCTCCCGCCAAGAAAGCGGCCCCTAAGAAGAAGGCGCCAGCTAAAAAAGCTGCCAAAAAGGCCGTGAAGAAAAAGGCTCCCGCCAAGAAAGCGGCCCCTAAGAAGAAGGCGCCAGCTAAAAAAGCTGCCAAAAAGGCCGTGAAGAAAAAGGCTCCCGCCAAAAAAGCAGCCCCCAAAAAGAAAGCTCCGGCTAAGAAAACTGTGAAAAAGAAAGCTCCTGCCAAGAAGACGGTTAAAAAGAAGGCACCAGCGAAGAAAGCCCCCGCCAAAAAGAAAGCAGCCCCGAAAAAGAAGGCTCCAGCTAAAAAGGCGGTGAAGAAGAAGGCAGCTACCAAAAAAGCGGCTCCTAAGAAAAAGGCTCCCGCGAAGAAAGCAGCCACCAAGAAGGCCGCGCCGAAGAAGTCCGCGGCCAAGGCCGTCGAAAAGAAGACTCCGGTGAAAAAGCGCGTCGCAGTGAAGAAGCGCCCCGTAATTTCAAACCTGGCTCAGCGCCTCGCACCCCCGGCTCCACCTGCGGCACCGACCAACGGCGCCAAGAAAAAGCCGGCCAAGCTCTCTGCTGTGTTCCTCAAGAAGCAAAAGCAGAAGCTGCTCGACCTCCGCGACACCCTCGTGGACCAGATGAACGGCGTAGCCCGTGATTCCCTCGGCCGCGGCGATGAGAACAACGAAGCTTCCGCTTTCGGGATGCACCAGGCCGATGCCGGCAGTGATGCCTACGATCGCGATTTCGCCCTCAACATCCTTTCCCAGGAGCAGGACGCCCTTCACGAAATCGAAGAAGCCCTTGTTCGCATCGATTCCGGTGAATACGGCGTCTGCCAGGGCTCCGGCGACGCGATTCCGCAGGCTCGCCTCGAGGCCATGCCATTCGCCCGCTGCACCGTGGAATACCAGGAGAAACTGGACAGCGAAAGCGCCTCCGGCATGTATCGCTCCCCGGTCGGTTCTCTCTTCGGTCTGGACGACAAGGAGGTCGCCAAAGCGGCCGACGAAGACGAATAAAATTTATCGGTTGAGAAGTCAGCGAACTGCGCTAGAATACCCGCCCTCGCGAAATACCGAAACTCAGAACCATGCCCAGAGAAGTCATCATCCTTGAATGCACCGAGGCCAAAGAAGAAGGCGCTCGTCCTTCTATCTACGTGTCCACACGTAACAAGAAGAGCCTCCGTACTCCGGGCCGACTGGAGAAGATTAAGTTTAATCCCTTCCTGAAGCGTCGGACACTTCACCGCGAGAAGCGCTAATCCTTCTCTCCGAAACACTTTATTTCCTCAGATCCATGGGCCCGAAAACCGAAGAAAGAGCAATGAACCTGCGCCGCGCGAATCGCAAGATGCCGCGTCGCCGCCTCGACATCTCTACTGAGAAGCTCAACTACCTCAATCCCGACTACCTCAAGAAGTTCACGACTGAGTCCGGTAAGATCTACCCTCGCCGCACCACTGGTGTTTCCGCGAAGATCCACCGCAAGATCACTCGTGAGATCAAGCGCGCCCGCGCTCTCAACCTGATGTAATTCGGGTCCGCGAATCAAATCGCGACACTTTTCAACAGGGTTAGGTGCCTCACCTAACCCTGTTTTTTTGTACCCGGCGCTCGGCAGGGCGCCGCTGTTGCCGTAGAGTTCCGGGCGAACTCCATCCCCATGTGCAATCTCTACGACATCGGCACCAGCCGTCACCGCAAGAATGATGAGTGGGAAGCCGCTGTCTCCGAAGCGATCGGTGAGTTCAGGAAAACTCACGGCATCCGCAAAACAGATCCAGGCATGGTCGTGACCCTTGGAGATTCAGGCCCCGGCGCCAGGGTGATGCGCTGGGGTTACCAGCGCTCTTTCAATCCTGCGGTAAACAACGCCCGTTCTGACAAGCTCGACGGCATGTGGTCGGAATCCTGGCAGGCGCGCCGCCGCTGCCTCATTCCCGTCCAGACCTTCTACGAATGGACCGGCCCGACCGGGAAGAAACAAACCTTCGCTTTCGAATCCGGCGATCCCGAATCCCGACTCTGGGCCGCAGGGATCTGGGAGCCCGGAGACGACGAACCGGCATACTCCATGCTCACCACCTCAGCTTCCGAATCCGTTTCGCCCATTCACGACCGGATGCCGGCGCTGTTGAGTCCGGAGAACTTTGAAAAATTTCTCACCGCTGAAGATCCCCGGGATTTGCTTACCCCGACCAACGAGGGAGTGGAAATCTACCGGTGCGAGAATCCTCTCTCAAATCCCGGGGAGCACACCGGACCGGTTCGACAGGACCTGCTGCCCGGATTCGACGGAATTTGACTACGCCAGTTTGTATCCCACGCCGTGCACGGTGAGCAGGTGTTCCGGCGTCCGTCCGTGATCCCCGATTTTCTTTCGAATCTGGGCGACACATTGATCGAGGGTCCGGGTTGTGCCGAAATACTTCACTCCCCAGACCTTCTCAAGAATCTCATCACGGCTCAACACCACCCCTCGATGCTCAACCAGGAACCGAATCAACTCCAGCTCCTTGGGCGTCAGTGAAGTCACTTCACCGTCTACGGTGATTTCGTAGTTCCGGCAGTCCACGCTGGCGTTACCGATTTCCAACTCCGCCGCCGGAACTTCGACCGCCTGACCGTTGGTTTCTTCGGCCCAGTCGCAGGTTCGGCGAAGCAGCGCACGAATCCGGGCGAGCAATTCATTCAAACCGAACGGCTTCGTCACGTAGTCGTCCGCCCCCGCATTCAATCCGACCACCTTGTCCATTTCCTCCCCCTTGGCTGTCAGCATCAGGATGGGAACACGACAGCCTCCTTTGCGAAGCTCGGTCGCAATTTCGTAGCCGCTGCGGTTCGGCAGCATCACGTCGAGCACAATCAAGTCCGGCAAGGCCTCACTGATCCCCTGGACGGCCTCTCCGCCATCGTCACAGGAAGCCACCTGGAAACCTTCGCTTCTCAGGACCTCCTCCAGTCCGAACCGAATACTGGCATCGTCTTCGACGACAAAAATAGTGATCTCGCTGTTTTTCATGACTTAGAGGAAACGGGAATTTCTATTGCGAAGCAGCTGCCGCCACCTTCGCGGCGGGAATAGCGAATCTGGCCTTCGTGCTTTTCTACGATCTGGTGACAGAGCGCCAGACCGATGCCGGAACCCTCGATACCGGACGAAATCGATTCATCGGCACGGTAAAACTTTTCAAAGATACGGCGTTGGTGAAGCTTGGAGATTCCAGGACCTCGGTCCTTGACCAACAGCGCCACTTTCCCTTCGTGCGGTCGCTCCAGCCTGACATTCACCTCTCTCCCGGATGCGGCATACTTCTCCGCATTGGTCAGCAGGTTCAGTAAGACCTGGGAAAGCGCATCGCGATCTGCATCCACAATTACAGGGGCGTCTGGAAGAACGTCGACTTCGACTTCAAGCCCCTCCGCCTCGATCTGGTGTCGATAGTTATCCACTGTCTCCCTGACAAGATCACCGAGATCAACATTTTCAAAATTCAGCTTCATCTCCCCCCGGTCGAGGCGGGAGAAATCCAGCAGGCGATTAATCAGTCGCGTCAGCCGCGCTGACTCCTTGCTGATCACACTGGAATATTTCCGGGTTTGTTCCGCATCAAAGCTTTCACTGTTCTCCAGCAGCTCCGAAAACATCCGGATCGAAGTCAGCGGCGTCTTCAGTTCGTGACTGACGTTACTGACAAAGTCCGTCTTTCGCGACGCGATCTGCATTTCGTAGTTCACGGAACGCATGATGAGCAGGCTGCCCACTGCTACCGCAGCCACCAGAACGATGATGATCAAGGACAGGGTGATCAGCACCGTTCGAGCCGCAGCATCCAACGCTTCGGGATCAATAATGTAGGCAGCCACCTCCCACCTCGGCAGGATCTGCCCCACCTCCGCCGCAACAAACGGTGTGGTCCAGTCGGCCTCAAAACCGGGGACGGTCTGAGTCACCGGATCGCCATTGGAATCGAGCAGGGCGAGTGAGATCTCCGGATTGGTTTCGCTTTTTCCATAGACTTCGAACAGTCCGGCAAGCTCCGCCTTAATCTCCTCCGGGTTCAACTCCACCCAGAAAGTGTATCCCGGCAAAGCTGCGTGCCGCTTCCACAGCAGGACGTGCAGGCTTCCGTCGATAATCCGGCTGACCGCCCCCTCATCCTCCCCTTCGGTGAGATCATTCTGAGTCACCGCTGCCCGATTGAGGCGGGAATAATTGTAGCCAAGGTCTTCAATCTGCGCCATTTCCGCCTGCTGGTTTGCAGCCGGTGACGGCGCCATCCACTGGCGGGCCGGCTCCACGTTCCTGACTTGTTGCTCAAATCCCTGCGCGGATACCTGGCCCTCTTCCGCTCTCCCGGCCGCATCAGCCGCAACCGGAGCGGCAGCCTGACGCTGGGTTTGGGAAGGATCAAAACGATAGGCATCGAGCTTCGAATTTGACGCCGCGACCTTCTTCCGAATCGCAACCTCCTCTTCCTGTGTCAGCCCGTTTGGTGCAGCACTCGACAGTGCCGCCTTCTCCTTCGGAGCTTCTTTTTGAATTGCATCCGCAGCAGCAACCGGCTCGTCCGTGGCGAACGCATCTGCCATCGCGGAAGATTCCGCGTCGATCGCCACCTCCGCCATCTCGAGTGAGGCAGCCACTGAACCCTTAGGCGCTTCTTTGACTGGCTCCTTAAAACGTGGCTTCAGTGATCCCCAGATACCGGTCTTCCCGCTCACGAGTGCTTCCTCCTGAACCTTGACCTGATCCCCCAGAAGCCTCGGAGCCTGGTAGACTTCGACGACCCGGCGATTGGAGAGAAAGTCCGCATGATTCGCGAGGAAGGGCTCGGCGAAGCTGTTATCAGATGTTGAGAGAGGGCTGCAGATCAGGCCCGCATCATCCACCACGGAACCGACTGAAGCCTGCGCCCACTCGCGGGTGATCACCTCATCAAAGGTGTTTACAAGGTCCGCCCCCCTTTGCTCAACGAGCCGATCCACCTCCTTCCCAAAGAAGATCCTGACATCATCCATAAAGAGGCTGATGTTCGCGACCATCCCGTCGCAGGTCGATTGATGAAGAACAACACGCTGGCTGCTCGCCGCCATTTCCTGCACCCGAAGCGTACGCACTGCCAGGACCGCCAGGAGAATTGACGGAATCATGATGGCAATAATAAAGACCAGGGCAATTCGCTTCATTTCGGGGGCAGTCGGAATATCGCCCGACTTCCGGCGTATCGCAGCCGAAAAGACGGCACCGCATTCGGGTGCCGTCCGATCGCTACGTCATAGGTTCAGCAAGGTTATCAACGTTTGGAGTTTCTCGTCATCCACGAACCGGCAGAAAGTTTCTTCCGCTGATCCTTGGACAGGGCATCATTCTCAAGATCGCGCTGGGCTTCTTCGACCGCTGCAATCTCTTCCTCGAGCATTTCCTTCTGCGCCGCCGGGGCATAAGCAAAGGCATCGGTGAGGGCTGCCTTCTGGGATTCGAGGTTCTCACGGCAGGCGACGATGTCTCCTTTATCAGCATAGGCGAGGGAGCGCTCGGTTTCTTCGGCATTGATGTAAATGGCCGCCTCAGCTGAAACCGCGAGGTCCTTGGCCGCCTCGGCCAACTTCTCATCTTCGGTGTAGCCAACCACGATAGGGGCCACTCCGAGAACGATTCCTTCACTGGAATCCGGATCTGCATAGCGAACTTCCACATCAGCAATTTCATTCAACTTACCAAGGACTGATTCCTCGAGCACGCACTCCAGGTAAAGTTCGCGGGTTTGCTCACTCGAGAGCGTACTGAAAGTAATGGATTCAGTGCGGGACTTCAGTTCCCCGGGGCGACCGAGGAATCGCAGCGGGCGGACGCCCTCCGGGCAGCGAATTTCAATCACAACCTCGCGAGCCACAATCGACTGCAACTCTCCCAGTTCATCTTTGAATACCCCGGGCAGTTCCTCGACATCAGCGACGTAGTAATAGTTCGCGTCACTCGCTTCTGCGAGGGCTGTCATCAGCGTTTCATTGTAGTCATCACCCAGACCGATCGTCGTCACGGAGACACCGGACTTCGAGAGCCGGGATCCCAACTGGGAAATCTCACGGTTGGAGGAGGGCCCCACATTGGCGATTCCGTCAGAAAGAAGCATGACCCGGTTGATGCGCTGCTTCGAAAGAAATTCATCGAGCTGTCGCCCTCCGGCCTGGACTCCGCCATAGAGAGCGGTACTTCCACCGGTTTCGATGCGCTGGATCATCCGCTTGATCTCTTTACGACGATCACCGAGCGGACCAGCCGGGAGGACAACCTGAACCTCGGTTTCATAAACGACGAGGGAAAGCACATCGTCGCGATCCAACTGATCAACCAGCATCATGGCTGCCTGCTTGGCCTGCTCCAACTTGCCACCGCTCATTGAACCGCTGCGGTCGAGGACGATGGCAAGATTGAGCGGCACCCGGTCAGGCCGGATCATCTTGCTGCCTTCGACTTCGATTTTGACGACCACCTTCCGGTCGCCTTTACCTTTTGCCACGATCGGCTTGTCCAGCGCCGTGGTGAGCAGAATCGGCCCCTCTGTGAAGGAGGCGCCGTAACTGCCGCAGGCCGATGCGGTATTCACACCGGCGAAGAACATGGCTCCGAGAACCATGGAGGATATGCATTGTTTCAAGTCCATGAGCGAACATCACACGCTCACGGGATTTGTTGTCATAGCCCTGTAAAAGGACTGTCAGAAAGATGTAAAAAAGGCGCCCCGTTTCCGGGACGCCTTTGTAGATTCTCTTTTTACCAAGGAGAGGGAATCCTAAAAATCAGGCCACGTATTCCTGAGCCACCGCAGCGGCAGAGCTGCGATCGAGTTCGTCGAACTCGTTAGAGGTCACGGCGCGCTCCTCAAGGAGGCAGCGGGAAATCCAGTTCTCAAAGCGGGCAAAATCCGGGTTCTCCGTCGCAGACACTGTCACGTGCTGCCAATCGTAAGACTGGCCCGTCTTGGGAGTCGCGTAGCGGCGGATGTGGAGAAGACCCTGGATGGAGTCAAACTCACGGAGAGAAAGGTTTTCGATCGCAGCCGGCTCCGGCATGTCGTCGAGCACATCTGCGTCGAGACCAAAGCTGATCACTCCAATACCGTAGCGGCTCGCAAAACGACGAACTTCCTCGATCAGCTGGGGATCCTCAATAGGAGCAGCGATAAGCAGCTCACCGGCATTGGACCACTCCGAAGTGGCGAGGCACTGGAAGAGATCTTCGAAAAGGTTTCCATGATTAAGCTCAAGGCGGAGCTTCACCGCGGAAATCTTAAGCGGAGACTCACCAAGTCGGCGGGTCACCTCGAGTTTGTCCTTATCAAGCACGACCTCGTCTTCGACGTCTTCGCCGACAAGCCAGTCAACCACGGCGAGATCCGGCACACGCCAGCGGTTGCCTTCGGCATCGATGGTGAAGGACTGCTCAAAGGAAAACGGAAACTGCTGCACCGACTCGAGATAACGCTGAACGACGGCACGGAACTTAGCGGCGCGGGAAAGAGCAACATCCACGTCACCGGCCGCCATGGCGGATCCTTCGGCCTCGCCCTGGTGAAACAGGTTCCGGGCGCTGTTAACCGTGTGAATCGTTGAAGTGCGCAGGTAGTAACCCTGCCCCTGCTCCACCTTCGCGATCGGCGAAGAGGGATCACAGGACATGATAGAAAAGTGATAACGAAGCGTCGCGTCAGAGTAATCCTGCTTGAGACGGTGCTTTACCATCTCGATGAGTTCGGTCCCTTTAATCGCTTGGGCCGGATTTCTGGGAAGGATGTCAGGGAGGATCTCTTTGAGCTGGTCGCGTAGGTTCATGTTAGTGGGTTGAGACAATGTTGAGCGGTGATCAAAAAATTGCGACTAAGATTTAAAACCTGTCACAATTTTTAAATATCCAGACAGCATCTCAACGAGGGGTCAAGCGTTTCGTTCAAAAAGTTGATAATTAAGCGCTCCATAATTTTAATTTTTGACAATTTTATAATTTCCAAAATTGATCAGCCCGTTTGGGCTCACCTAATTTCAGGGAGCGGAATTGGATTTAGTTATCGGTCAGGTTACGCCACTGGATATTCTTATACTGGGCGCGGGTCTGGAAGCTGGCGATACCGATAGGAACGGAGAGTTCGATATCGCCGGGCAGCAGGCTGATCTTTTTTCCTTCCAGCGGGAGGTCGACCATCTGCTGGTCATCAATCCAGGCCGAAAGGTGGTCATCAGTGACTCTCACGCGGATGTGATACCACTGATCCTTCAGGAAACCTTCGATGTTCATCGTCTCGTTTTCGGACGCGTTGAGATCATCGACGCTGGAGATCCCAACCACGCCCCCGCCCCAGCCGCCCACAACGAAAGTGGCGTGGCTGTCTTTCACCGGGAAGGTCAGGGCGATAAAGAAGTCGTAGCCATCCAGTTTCATCGCATCGAGAGAGATCTCGTAGTTGCTCGTTGCGGGAGGCTCGCCACTCCAGTTCACACCAGTCATGACGGCCCCGAAATCGAATTCCAGGTTACCTTCCTCGTCCACGAGCACTTCTCCCTCCCCACCGTAGCGAGTGGATTCCCAGTCTCCGAGATCCTTGCCATTGAAGAGGCTGATCACATTCGGGTCCCCTTCCGGCTCTTCAGCGTCCGCTTCCTTTTCAGCGACTTCCGGCTCCGGCTCTTCAACAGCCTCCTCCTCTTTCTTTCCTGCAGGCTCGGCCACAGTCACTTCGGCTTCGGGCGTCTCGACTTCCGCCCTCGCTGGAAGCAGCTCCAATGTTGTTCGCACGAGGGCGGGTTTTCCGGTCTCGGCCTCTTTCTCCAGGGTCCAGACGAAGATGCCGGGCTTCTGATAGAGGGCAAAATGCATCGCAATTCCCACTGCGACAAAGACGACCACAAAAACGATGATTCCGCTTAGATGCTTCACACTTCAGAATTCTCAGATTCACCTCTCATCTGCAAGAGATTTTGGTCCCGCAATCAGTCTGGAAACCCGCTTCAAATGTCGCTTTTTGGCTTGCCTGCCGCGGCGCTGATCAGAATACTCGCTACTCCCGGTGACTGAGGCCTCCTCCGGCGTCACGTCGGCGAAACAATTTTCAGTTACCGACTCGATACCACTACCTTATCTCTTTCTCCAAAGAGCACTTTGTTATGTCTGATACCATCGCCGTCTTAGATCACGTCGACGAATATCTGAAGCTGGCTCAGCAGTATGATGTTTCCGACGTTCACCTGGCCCCGAACACGCAGCCCAAGTGGCGACGCTTCGGCCTGCTTCAGCCCATCTGGGAGAATGCAGAAATGCTGACCCCCGAGGACACCGAAAAACTGGCTCGCGCCTACCTGCCTGAACCTGAGCTGCGGCGCCTTGAAGAAATGGGCGACGTCGATTTCGCCTACGTCGCGGAGTTCGGCCGCTTCCGTGCCTCCGTCGTTAAAACCCGACTCGGCTGGGAAATGGTGTTTCGTGTCATCAGCACTCATCTCCGGACCATGGATGAGCTTGGATTGCCTGAAGCGATCAAACCTCTCCTGGAATATCACAACGGCCTCGTCCTTGTGACTGGAGCCGTGGGCTCAGGTAAGTCGACCACCCTGGCAGCCCTGATCGATGAGATCAACAAGCAGCGAACCGATCACATCATCACCCTGGAGGATCCCATCGAATATGTGATTGAGTCCGCCAGTTGTCATGTGAATCAGCGGGAAGTTCATACTCATACAGAGAGTTTCTCCCACGCCCTTCGAGCTGCCTTGCGTGAGGATCCTGATGTCATCATGGTGGGTGAGATGCGCGACCTCGAGACGATTTCTCTCGCGATCACCGCAGCGGAAACCGGTCACCTGGTTCTGGCCACACTGCACACCGGCAGTGCTTCACGAACCCTCGACCGTATCCTCGACGTGTTCCCCACCGACCAGCGGGAACAAATTCGAATCATGGTTGGCGAATCACTTCGTGGGGTCATTTCACAACAGCTCGTCCCGAAAAAGGATGGAAGTGGCCGTTCACTGGCACTCGAACTCCTTGTGAACACGCCGGCTGTTTCGGCACTTATCCGTGATGGTAAAACATTCATGCTTCCCGGTGTGATGCAGACTGGTAAAACCGTCGGCATGATCATGATGGACGACGCTCTCGCCGAGCTCTACCACTCCGGTGAAATCTCCGGCGATGAAGCCATCGGTCGCGCGATCGACCCAACCACCCTGAGAGCCAACCTCGGACTGTAATTAAATCCTGACAGAAACCTTTTCCCTCTTTTAGAAATGGCAGTCATTGACCAATACTTTCAGCACCTCGTCTCCTCCGGCGCCTCCGACCTTCACCTCAGTGAAGGTCAGCCGCCCAAGATGCGAACTCACGGTGCCATCACCCCAATCTCCGAAGGTGTTCTTGAGCATGAAACGCTCAATCACATGCTCAAGGAAATCTGCGACGATGCCGCCTACGAGCGTTTCCTCGAAACCGGCGACCTCGACTTCGCTTACGAAATGGACGCCAAGTCCCGATTCCGCTGCAACTACTTCAAGCAGAACAATGGACTCGGCGCTGTCTTCCGTCTCATTCCGACGGAGATCAAGACAATCCAGGACCTCAATGTTCCCGAAACCATTGAGCGCTTCGGTGACATGCGCAGTGGTCTCGTTCTCGTGACCGGTCCGACCGGATCCGGAAAATCCACGACCCTGGCGGCGTTGATTGACTACATCAACCGAACCTACGCCCGTCACATCATCACGGTGGAGGAGCCGATCGAATTTGTTCACAACAACAAGAAGTCCACGATCTCCCAGCGCGAGGTCCCGATTCACTGCCCGTCCTTCGCCGATGGTCTGCGAGCCTCCCTTCGTGAGGACGCGGACATCGTGCTCGTGGGTGAGATGCGAGACCTTGAAACGATCTCCCTCGCCCTGACAGCGGCTGAAACCGGCCTGCTCGTTTTCGGCACCCTGCACACCAACAACGCGCGGAAGACCGTTGACCGTCTCGTCGACGTGTTCCCTTCCGATCAGCAGTCCCAGGTCCGTACCATGCTGGCCGGCTCGCTGCGCGGCGTGGTGGCCCAGCTACTTCTCAAGCGCGACGACCAGCCCGGTCGTGTTGCGGTGAACGAAATTCTCGTCTCCACTCCTGCGGTCAGCTCCGTGATTCGTGAAGGTTCCACCCAGAAGCTCTACGACATCATTACCGGTGGTAAAGAGCACGGCATGCAGTTCATGGACGATGCTATCTGGGAGAAGATGCTCGCCGGCCAGGTCTCGGCCCTTGAGGCCTACATGAAGGCGATCGACAAATCCCGCTTCAAGGGAGCTCTGCCCCCCGAATACGCCGACCTCGGCAACTCCGGTGGTGGCGTGACCGAAGACTGATCAATTTAAGCGCTCACGCTTTGCTCAGAAGGCGGATCGGCACTGTCCGGTCCGCCTTCTTTGTTTCCGGGCGGCGGCTTCAGGCGCCAAAGACCCGCGGCAAGACTTCCCAGGATGCAGTGATACAGAGCACTCACCGCACAGGGCACCGGAGCAACCGTGCCCGGGAAATGCTTGTTCGCGAGAGCCGCACCCAATCCGGAATTCTGCATTCCCACTTCGATGGAGATAGTGCGGCAGTTTTCCTCCCTCAGTCCGACGAGCTTCGCGATCAAATAGCCGAGCCCGAACCCGCCGATATGGAGCAAAGCCGGGGCCAGGAGCAAACGCCAACCCGCTTCGGAAATCACATCACGCTGAGCCCCGATGATACTCGCTACGATCAAAACAATGGCGATGACCGAAATCAACGGTGAGACGGGACGCAGCTTCAGGCTGAGCTTGGGAAAGTACTGATTCGCGAGAAGGCCAATAGTAATCGGCACCAGCACGATCTTGACCATGTTCCAGCACATGGCCCAGGCATCCACTTCCACCAGCGCCCCGGCGAGGCACTTGGTGAGAAACGGTGTCATCAGGATCGCCGCGAAGGTCGAAACTATCGTCATCAGGACGGAAAGGGCGACATTGGCGCGAGCCAGGAAAGCGACCACATTCGACGCTGTGCCACCGGGGCAGCAGGACACCAGGATCAGACCCACCGCCAGCATGGGATCGATTTCGTCGAGCTTGAGCAGTTTCGCGATACTCCATCCCAGCAGCGGCATGATCACAAACTGGCAGATCACGCCGATCACGCCCGCTCGCGGGAGCTTCAGAACCGCTTTGAAGTCATCGAAGGTCAGCGTCAGCCCCATTCCCAGCATGATCACTCCCAGCCCCCAGACAATCCAGGGGCCCGAAAACCACGTAAACAGTTCAGGCTGAACGAGCGCCCAACCGCTGAAGAGCACGGTCCAAAGCGGAAACAGGTTGGTGAGCCAGGCGAAAATGCGCTGCATGGGCCCCTAGAAAACAGACTCTTCCCGATCGGACAAGCGAAAAGCCGATTCTGCCGCAGTTCCCCCTTGCGTCAGCGGCCTGTACCCCTACCTTCCCGCCTCTTTTAAACACAGAAAACATGAGTACACGCAGAGTTCTCGTCGCCGATCCCATCGCAGAGCGTGGGGTCGAACTGCTCCAGGAAGCCGAAGGCATTGAAGTCGATGTTCGCCCGGACATCGGAGCCATCGCTGACAAGGCTGAGCAGGAAAAAGTATTGGTCGAACTGATCCCCAATTACGAGGGATTGATCGTTCGATCCGGTGCCAAAGCCACCGCCGCTGTCATTGAGGCAGGCTCCGGCACCCTGCGTGCCATCGGTCGTGCCGGCGTGGGCGTCGACAACATCGACATTCCCACCGCAACCAAGCACGGCGTCGTGGTCATGAACACTCCGGCCGGAAACACCATTTCCACCGCCGAACACGCTTTCACCCTCATGATGGCCCTGGCCCGCCACATCCCGCAGGGCCACCAGTCCGTCGTCGAAGGACGCTTCAAGGAAGGCCGCAAAGCCTACAAGGGCGTCGAGCTTTACAACAAGACCCTCGCCATCTGCGGCATGGGCCGAATCGGTGGTGAATTCGCCCGCCGCGCCATGGGCTTCGGCATGCGTGTCGTCGCCTATGACCCGTATCTCTCCGCCAGCAAGGCCAAGAACATGCGCGTCGAACTCTGCGAAACCGTCGACGAAGCCGTGGAACAGGCTGATTTCATCACCCTCCACATGCCGAAGACACCGGAGACGACTCACCTCATCAACGCTGAGCGCATCAACAAGATGAAGCCCGGCGTGCGCATCATCAACTGCGCCCGCGGCGGTCTCATTGATGAAGCCGCCCTGCTCGATGCGATCAAGGATGGCAAAGTCGCCGGCGCTGCTCTCGACGTCTTCGAAGACGAACCGCCGTCAGCTGACTACGAGCTGCTCAGCCGCGAGGAAATGGTTTTCACCCCGCACCTCGGCGCTTCTACCGAAGAGGCCCAGGAGAACGTCGGCATCCAAGTGGCCGAGTCCATCCGCGACCGCCTGCTCCACGGATCCGTCGTCAACGCGATCAACATGCCAAACCTCGACGAGGACACCCTCAAGGAAATCGGGCCCTACCTCAGCCTCGCTGAGACGATGGGCAAGCTCGGCAACCAGCTCGCACCGAACCAGCCCGACTTCTTCCGCATCGAATACAACGGCAAGGTCAGCGACATCGACACCACTCTCATCACCCGCTCTTCGCTAAAGGGTTATCTTGAGGCCGGCACCACCGAAGGTTCTGCCAATTACCTCAACGCCCCTTCCCTGGCGGAGGACCGCGGCATTCGTGTCGTTGAATCCCGCCCCGCTGAGGACTGCGAATTTACCGACCTCATCACCGTGGTGGTTGGAAATGAGAAAGAGCAGGTCGCTGTCTCCGGCACCTTCTTCGGCGCCCAGGCCCGCATTGTCCGGGTCAATGAGCACAACATCGATGTGACTCCTGAAGGTTCCCTTCTTATCTTCGAAAACACCGACGCCCCCGGCGTGGTGGGAGCCATCGGCCAGGTGCTCGGTGCCAACGGCATCAATATCGCCAATATGTCCCTCAGCCGGAACAAGGTCGGCGGCAAGGCCCTGAGTATCCTTAACGTCGATTCCAAGATCGACCAGGCGGCTCTCGAAGGCATCCTCGGCATCGAAGGCATCCAGAGTGCCTCCACCGTGGATCTGTAATTCGGCTCATTCGCTGAGTCCTCTCGCAGGTGCGATTTCACACCGTTTTCACGGAGTGTTCGCACCTGTTTCACATTCAGGAACCATTCTTGTGAGCGTTAACCGACGCTTTCAGAATGGCTCTGCTGTTTTCCCATATTTCCCAGGCTTGGAATGACCTGCTTGTCCACGGCGAAAAAACTTCGCTGCGCTGGGTCAGTGAGCTCGATCGCAAGGCCATCCCGCTGTGTCTCGCGACGATCTTTTTAGGCGTCGGACTCTATGGAGCCAGCGTCGGCATCTGGCAGGGACCAAAGTTGGCGACCTACACCGCCATCAAGCTGCCGCTTATCATCCTGATCACCCTGACGGTGAACGGCATGATCAACGGAATGCTGGCGGTTCTTCTCGGCAGCCGGCTGTCCTTCACCCAGACCGCCTTCGCCATCCTCACGGCATTCACTGTCTTCGCCCTCATCGTCGGATCGCTTTCTCCGGTCACCATGGCCATGGCACTGGACCTGCCTTCACCCGATTCGTTCGACGCCGAGGTCATCCACCGCCGCCTGCTCCTGACCCACACCGCTATCATTGCCCTGGCCGGTTTCGTATCCACCGGCCGACTTTTCCAGCTCCTGACCCGCTTCACCGAAACGGTGGCTGCCGCCCGCTGCTGCTTCGCAGCGCTGATCTTCGGCAACCTCTTCGTCGGAGCCCAGATCAGCTACCTGCTCCGCCCCATCTTCGGCCAGCCCGGCCTCAAGATCGAATTTCTCCGCCCCGACATGTTCCGCGGGAATTTCTATGAGTCCGTCTGGTGGGCTCTCACCCATTCATTCTAACCAATCCTAAACCCAATCAAACCATGAGCGACGAAAACGAATCCACTGACAAGCCGGTGACCCCGCCGGCGCTACCTGCTGCCGACAAAGCCCCCGCACCCGACAAAATGTCACAGGAGCCTCTTGGAAAAAAGACCAGCTTCGGCAACGTCGTCGATGCACTTTTAAAAACCCCGGGCCGCCTTTTCTATGAAATGCAGGAAGGCGACGCGAAAAACGTGGTCATCCATCTTGCGCTCATCGCGGTCGGATCACTGGCCCTCTTCGGTTTCATTCTCGGCCTCTTCTCCGGGGGCACCCAACTCTGGGCCGTCCCGCTCAAGATCTCTATCGGAGGACTCTTCGCCGGCGTTATCACCCTGCCAAGCCTCTACGTGTTCAGCTGTCTCAACGGCATGGAAATGACCCTTCGCAAAGCCGCCGCCATGCTCCTCGCCGGCCTCGCTCTCATTGGCCTGATCCTCACCGGCCTTTGTCCTGTCGCCTGGGTGTTCAGCCAGTCCACCGAGTCAATCGGGTTCATGGGATTCCTTGCCCTCGCCTTCTGGATAATTTCGATCTGCTTCGGGATCGCTCTCGTCTTCAAAAGCGCGAAGGGATCCGGAGTCACCAACCGCGGCTACATCACGGTCTGGGCGGCTATCTTTATCGTGGTCACCCTGCAACTCTCCACTTCACTGCGCCCGCTCGTGGGGCCAGCAGAGTTTTCCCTCCTTCCCAAGGAGAAACGATTCTTTCTCGAGCACTGGGTGAAGTCGCTGGAGATGGAGGGCAATCGGTATGACTGATTTGGAAAAACGCCCTCTCTATCGAGACCGGATTAATTGACCGATTTTAAAGCGCGCCTAAACTTCGACGATGAGCCGCGTAGTGACTATCTGTTTTCTCTTTGCCTTTGCCTGCGCACCGGTATCCGCCGAACCACTTCGAATCATGACCTACAACGTCTGGGTAGGATTCAACAAAAAGCAAAACCTGACAGACACAGCACAATGGATAGCAGAGCAGAACGTTGATGTATTGGCCTTACAGGAACTGAAGGGCATTTCGCTTGAAAAGCTAAAATCAGCCGCCAAAACCTGGGGCCATCCCTATGCAGTCATCTACGATCGCAAGGGCGGTTATCCTCAAGGGCTGACTTCAAAAACCCCGATCGAAAACATGGTTCAGTTTGAGCCTGATGACCCTCGCAATCTCCGCGGCACTCTCTACGCACAATCGGCCGGCATTCACTTCTTCGTCGTTCACTTTGACCCGCAGAACTACCTCAAACGTCAAATTGAAGCCGCAGCAGTGGCGGATCGCGTGAGCCCCCTCATCGAGGCTGACAAAACAGTCGTTGTCTTAGGCGATTTTAACGCGCACGCCCCGGCGGATTTGAACCAACTTCTCAGACAAGCCCCCCTGTTGAAGAAGTGGGAGACTAAGGAAGAAGAGAACAAGGGCTTTCGCATCTTTGACAAATCGGGCGCTCCGGACACGTCTGTTCTGAGCAAACTTCTGGGCATCGGCCTCTCGGATCCCGCCGCGATGCCTCTTGGAACTTTCCCGACCAGAATACTGGCCCCAAATGAACCCTTGCCCGATCATACTCAAAAGCTGCAACGGATTGACTATATCCTGACTCATCTTAGCGCCCCGTGGGCAGCCTCGACTATCAGTTTCCCCAGAGACCCTATCCTCGACACACTTTCGGACCACTACCCTGTAATCCTCGATTTAAACGGCGAGGGCGATGAGCCAGCCCACTAAAACGGGATGTCGTCGTCGTCATCAGACGGCGGGATGGGATCATAGTTTTGCTGGGCCGGGGCCTGTTGCTGAGGCGGAGCCTGCTGCTGCGGCTGTTGCTGATAACCCTGCTGCGGCTGTTGTTGCGGAGCCTGCTGGTAGTTTTGCTGAGGCTGCTGCTGGTAGCCTCCGCCACCCTGGCCGCCGCCTCCGCCACCGCGCTGACCACCGTCGTCGCGACCGCCGAGGAATTGAAAATTGTCACCGATCACCTTGAGACGGGAACGCTGCTGACCAGTGTTCTTGTCTTCCCACTGGTCGAGCTGAAGGCGGCCTTCCACGTAGAGTGGGCGCCCCTTCTTCATGTATTCGCCGATCACTTCCGCCTGGCGGCCCCAAAAGGTGATGTCGACAAAAGTCGTCTCCTCGCGGCGCTCCCCGTCGTCGGTGGAATAGTTGCGATTGATGGCCAGACCAATGTCGGTCACAGCAGTACCTTTCGGCGTGTAACGCACCTCGGGATCCCGGGTGATGTTCCCCATCAATTGCACTTTGTTGAGATTCGGCATGACGAAACTTTATAGGGAACCTCGAGCAAAGGTCCAATGTTTTTCAGGCCTGTGAGGCAGTTCTCCCCTCTCCCGAATCCTCCCGCCCCTCAAGGCTCAGATTTTTGACAATCACCAGAGCCACGATCACCAGCGTGACGCTGACAGCAGCCAGCACAGGGATGCTGGCCCACTGCACCAGGAAGAATCCGAAGAACGGAGTCAGCAGCGTTCTCACTCCGGCGAGAAAAGAATGCACGGACATGTAGTCGGCCACGTACTCCGGCTTCGCCAATTTGGTCACGAAGAGGTTGAAGAAAATCTCGCCGCCTCCGCGACCCAATCCAAAGAACGCACTCCCGATCAGGATTAGGATTATTTCCGGCCAGATATAATAGAGAAGGATACCCACCAGGAAGACCGCGTTCACCGCGATGCGCAGCTTCAGGAAATTCACCCGATCAAACAACCACCCCCAGAAGAACGTCGAAATCAGCCTGACCACTGAAGGCACCACGCCGGTGATGAGGCTGACCGTTTTCACATCGAACTGGAGACCGTGCTCGGGATTGACGAGGTAGTCCACTCGCAGCGCCATGGCTGACAACACGCCGATCCCGAGAATCATGGACGAAACCAGCAGCCAGAAAAACACGCGGTCCTCCCACGCCATTCGCAGTGCCACGAAAAAACCATGCCCGTCCTGATCCTCCGACCGGAGCGGATCCGAAGGGATTGACCACTGGCAAACTGCTGCCAACAATGCCGCTCCGACAAATGACCAGAGAAGGACCGGATAATTCGCCAGGTTCCGATCGAGAAATTCCCCAAATCCCCAACTCGCGATCATGGTGGTCGCTGCACGAATGAAGATGGATACAGAGAACAATCGGCCACGACGCCTTCCCGGATAATTCCTTCGCAGGTAATGGGTCTGCAGCGGCATCCCCATGGTGATAACCCCAATCCCCAGAGTCATTCCGATGACGAAATATCGTTCGTCGCCAAACCCGATCGCAGCGACCGCAAATCCAGCGGCACTGATCAAACTGAACAGGGCCGAAGCGTGGCTGGCACTCAATCGGGTTCTCGCCACCAGTGGCACCGCCACGAGGCTGCCAAGCAATCCAATCGCCGGGGACGCCAGGAGAATAGACTTGGTGACCGGTCCCGATTCGAAGACCGTCACCGCTATGAAGACGGCAAAGGTGGCCAGCGCTGTTTCCAGCACGCCGGCGCAGACTGCGCGCAACGACTCAGCTGCAAAGGTCCGCTGAACAAGGGGCAGTTCCGGGTGTCCCTCGAGGCTCACTGGGAACCCGCCCCCGCCGCGTCAACGGCATCAGTTGCCTCTCCCTCTTCGGGAGTTGCTTCGCCTTCCGGACTCTCCGCTTCGGCAGCAGCCGCGACCGCCTCCGCCTTTTTCTTGGCAATGAGATCTTCCCACTGGTGCAGTTCAAAGCCCTCGCCAATTCCACCGATCCCGTCGAGCAGCTCGCTGCACTTCGCATGCCAGGACTCGAGATCCGGTTGTGACTTCTTCGGATCGGCAGACCCCGGGAAAATCAGGTAAGTGATTTCCAGGTCACTGACAGGACGATTGTAGGGAGACGCCTTTTCGTTGAGATGCTTCGCCACTCGCAGCGAGGCTTCGCCAAACTTCCAGCTCGGACCGGCGTCACCGGCGATGGCGGGGTAAAGTTTATCCCCGTAAATGATAACGGCATAATCACCAATCGCCGGGCCGAATTCATTTTCATCGCGACGACCGATGAATGACAGCGGCAACACGATGAAAGGGTCCGCCTCGGCTATGAGAAAGCTTCGCCCTTTCAAGTCGGCAACGCCGGCTTTGTAGTGGGCGATCTGCTCACGAAGGTAACGGTTTCGCTCGATGCTGAGCCCGGGGATCGCAAACTCGTCCTCGTATTCCTTGAGTTTTGTCTCCCAGCGCTCCAGGAGCGGATTCGGTGTCGAAGTGGTCTTGGGCCAGCCATAACTCGTGAACGGCTGGTAGTACTGCGACATGGAAATGTAGTCATCCAGTTCGGGCCAGCGATCTCCATCCGAACCGTCGGTCACCACATCCATTTCGCCCTGCACGAAGAGAACCTTGTTGCCTGTGTCAGGGTGCTTCATCTGCAGCACCGTTTCCAGGTCGTAGAAATTGTGACGCGAGAGCAACTGATCGATCCGGGTTACTTTCTGCTGCACCCGATCAGTCTTGAGCTCATAGAGGTGATGATAAAACGGTGACACTTCAGCTCCCTCCACCAGCTTATCGAAGTCATTCAGCATCTTCGGCAGGTTGTCGTTGATGACCGTCAGCTCTTCCGCCGATTCATTCGGTTTCGGCACGGTGAGCTTCACCTTCATCTCGATCTGGTAGCTCTCGTCGCGCTCACGTTCTTTGACGGCGGTGTCGCCTTGCTCGGTCACCATCTCGGTGGTTACCGGGATCTCGCTCCACAACTCAGCTGTATCGACTTTCTTCCATGAGACATAGCTGGAAGGCATGGGTGGCTTCACTTCCACTTCGACCACTTTCTCGACGATCTTTTCGACCGGCACCTCGACCACCTTTTCGACGACTTTTTCGACGACCCGGGGCTCGGGTGGAGCCGGTGGTTCCGTCTCACCACCCAGCATCTCGATAGCACGCTTCTTGATCTTTCCGCCTGAATTGGTGACGTCGACGAGGACGAGACAAAGGATCACGAAGCCGCATCCGAGCAACATCATGATGAAGAAATGGGTCAGGAATCCCCGCCGTTTCTTCGGTCGATTTCGGGGCTGAGGAGCCTCGTCTTCCGGAATATCAAAAAACTCGTCTTTATCGCTCATATCAGAACTTGCCGAAAACGGCCGTTTTCAGGGCCTGCAACCGGGTTGCCACGGCCCAAACTTGCCCTAGACTGGCGCTGAAATCAAAGCCTGAGAAGCCAAAACCCGACTCGCTATGACCGTCAAACAGATCGCCGAGCAGGAGCCCTTCACCACCGCCGACGGCTCCACCATCCGAAGCATTCTCGACCTATCTAACGCTCCGGTCGAAAAACAGAGCCTGGCGGAGGCCACGCTCCCGCCCGGAGGGGCTACCGAACGCCACTGGCACAAGGCGAGCGAGGAGCTCTATTTCATCCTCGAAGGCAGCGGAAACATGGAAATCGAGGGGGTGGAGCAGCAAGTCGGCGTGGGCGATGCGATCCTAATTCCCAACGGGAAATGGCACCAGATCACGGCCAATGAGGACTCGGAACTGCGCTTTTTGTGCTGCTGCGCCCCACCCTACTCCCACGAGGACACATTTTTTGATTAGAAATTCTGTAAACTTGGCCTAATTTCCGCGACTCAAATCCTGAAATCGAACCACCTAGACTCCAGGAACCATGATCCGACTGCTTTCCCTCAGCTTTCTCGCCGTTATCGGCCTGACCTTCACTGCTTGCACTAACAACGGCATCGAAATGGGCGGCGTGCCCGAATGGATGCTTGATGGGGCCAAGATTGGTCCCGAGCCGGCTCCCATGGCCCCCGATCCGGCCCTGCTTGATTTCAAAGATGAATCCGGCCCGGTCGAATTCTTCATGATCACCGACGTGCGCAATTACCCGCTCGCTCCTCCGAAGAAGGTCGAGAAGACCAAGGAGATTGATTACGAGCGCGGCCGTGACCGCCGCATCAAGCGCCTCTTCTACTAAGCCTCTTCCCCGTTCTCAACAGCGGGAAGCAGCAGGTAGTTCACCCGGACTTCACCCGGTTTCCACGGGTGAGTTTCGCCGTCCTCATAGACATGGACGGCGTAACCGAACGATTCCACCAACTCGCGTACGCGAGTGCCGTGATCTCCATCATCGAGCGGCTCGTTCACCTCGAGCAGGATCGCCGGATGGCAGGAACGGAGGAGTTTCTCTCCACCTGACAGGACGGCGATCTCGTGCCCTTCCACATCGCACTTGATGAAATCAACCTTCTCGATGCCCTCGTCTTCGCAGAACTGATCGAGGGTAATCATCCGGATTCGGTCCGCGACGCTGTCGGTGGACTGATCGACCGCCACGATACTGGCTTCGTAATGATTCAGGGTGCCGTCTTCCCGCCTCGGAATGTGAATTTCCGCCTCACCAGTGGTATCTGACAAAGCCACCTTGGAAACCTTCGCATTCGAAAAACCGAAGTGCTTCACGTTGTTCTCCAGGACCGCGAACATGTCGTCGGTCGGCTCGAAGGAAAACACCTTGCCTTCCGATCCGACTGCCTCAGAAAGAAAGCGGGTAAAGAGACCGAAGTTCGCCCCGATATCCATCACCGTCTGCCCCGGCTTCACCATCAGGCCCACAGCACCGAGCTCCGCCTCGTCGTCCATACTGGCCTCCCCCAGCTTCTTTGAATAATGCCAGAATCGCAGAGGTTGCTGACAACACTGCGGGAGCTTGGAAACGACGGACTTGAGAAATCCCATACTTAGGAAAAAATCCTATACATCGAGTTGATTACAATTCGATTTTTCCGTTGTTTCCCGGGAAGCCGGATTATCCTCTCCCATCCGAAGCCATGTCAGAATACAGCCAGTTTGAAACCCTGATTCCAGTGCGACCCGACGACATCGACATGAACCAGCATGTCCACAACTCGCGCTACTACGACTACGTGCTCGCCGCCCGCTATGAGCAGATGGAGCGCTGCTACAAGATGTCGATGGAAGCTTTTCTCGAACGCGGCTTCAGCTGGTTTGTCAGGTCCGCCTACATCGAGCACAAGCGCCCCCTCCACCTCGGCGACGTCGCTGTCGTCCGCACCCGGATCGAGGAACTCCGTTCCCGTGGCGTGAAAGTCTGGTTCGAAATTCACAAGCAGTCCGATGACAAACTCGTCGCCAAGGGCTGGTTCGACTATGCCATGGTTTCAGTCGAAACCGGGCGCCCCCAGACGATCCCCGAAGACATCGTCGAGAAATACTCCATCTAACACTTTCCCCACGCAACATGACCCAGGACGAAGCCATCCAGAAAATCGAAGATGCCTGCAAAGTCATTTCTCTCGAGATGATGAAAGTCACCCCGACTGCGCGGCACCTCGGCGACGAAGAAATCGCCGGTGACGTGATGAAAGCTTCCTACCAGCTCACGATTGAGTTGGAAGTGATCAAAAAGAAACTGATCAAGTTGAAGGGGCGGGATGACTCGTCACTTCTCTAATCAACCCCGCAGCTTCGCGAGGATCATCTCGGTCACCTGCTTGGGATTGGCCTTGCCGCGTGACAGCTTCATGACCTGGCCGGTGAGGAAGTTGGCGGCCTTGTCATTGCCCTCGGCCACCTCGCCAGCAGGGCCGGGGTTGGCGGCAATGGCTTCGTCGATGAAACCTTCGACCTCACCGGAATCGGCAGGTTCGAATCCTTTCTCCTTGGCGATGGCAGCCGGATCTTTGTCAGGACTTTCAAAGAGGTCGGCGAAAACTTCCTTGGCCTGGCTGTTGGAAATCTGACCGGCTTCGATGAGGTCGACGAGAGCCCCGATCTTGGCTGCCGCCACCGGGCACTCTTCGATCGTGATCTCGCGCTCGTTCAGTTCGGCGAGCAGGTTGTTGATCACCCAGTTTGCGACCTTCTTGGGAGAAGACGCCCCTTTTGCCGCCTCTTCGTAAAAGTCAGCCAGCACCTGCTCAGAAGCGAGCACGGAGGCATCATAGTGAGTGATCTTGTAGTCGTTCTCAAAGCGCTCCACTTTCCGGTGAGGCAACTCGGGAAGATCCTGCTGCACACGGGCGAGGATCTCGGTGGTCTTCACCGGCAGCAGGTCAGGATCGGGAAAGTAGCGATAGTCGTGCGCATCCTCCTTGGTGCGCATGATCTCGGTCTGGCCAACTTCATCATTCCAGCGCCAGGTGGCCTGAACGATCGTGTTGCCGGCTTCGAGTTCTTCGATCTGGCGATCAATCTCGTAGTGCAGCGAACGGCGCACTGCGGAAACCGAGTTGAGGTTCTTCAGCTCAATCTTGGTGCCGAGCTCGTCCTGGTCATTGGGACGAACGGAAACGTTCACATCGCAACGCATCTGGCCCTTCTCCATGTCAGCATCGGAAACCCCGCTGTAAACGAGGATCTGTCGAAGTGAGTTGAGGTAGGCCACCGCTTCCTCGGCGGAATCGATATCAGGCTCGGACACAATCTCCATCAGCGGCGTTCCGGCACGGTTGAAATCAATCGTGGTGTAGGTCGCGTGGTGCGTCGACTTGGCCACGTCCTCCTCGAGGTGAATGCGGGTCAACTCGACCACCTTGCCGGGATTCTCGATCTGCTTCTGATGATCCTTCGGGTAAGCCAACTCATAAAGCGGCACGCCACCGCCGAGACAAAGCGGCAGGTCGAACTGGGAAATCTGGTAGTTCTTCGGCATGTCCGGATAGAAGTAATTCTTCCGGTCCCACTTCACGACTTCGGGCGTGGTGCAGCCGAGCAGTTGCCCCGTGAGAATAGTGCGCTCAATCGCTCCCCCGTTCAGAACAGGGAGAGCCCCGGGCAGACCCAGACAGGTCGGACAGGTCAGGGTATTAGGCGGCTCTCCGAACTTCACCGGACAGGAGCAGAACATCTTGCTCTCCGTCTTGAGTTGCACGTGGACTTCAAGTCCGATCGTCACTGTGTAGTTTGGGTTTCCCATGAGTTACGAGTTGGTATCTTCGCCGTAGGCAGGAGCCGGGATCAACGAATCGACAAATCCTTCCAGATATCCGCGCAATTGCAACTTTCTCAAAGGCTCAGCGACGCCGTCCTTCGAGGCAGCCTGTCGAACGAGGCGATGGAAGACCAGGCCCAGTCGATCCTGCGCATTCAGAGTTTCAGCCACTGAGGGATCCTGCGAGACATCCCAGAACTTACCCGCGTGCGCGAGCTCGACGATATTCTCGTCACGGATGAAGTAGGCCCTGAGGCTCGGAGCGGGAGCCACCATCACCATGGCAGCGGAATTTCGATAGACCCGGTTGCTGAACGGATCGACCAGGTCGAGCACACCAGCCACTCCCGGAATCGCTTCAATCTGGTCACGCCAGGCGACAGAACGGGGATACGCCGGAATCTTCCCGCCCATCTCCACCACGCCTTCGCGAGCCAGCGAGGCCGTGTAGTTCAGTTCTTCGACGGTGCCGGCGATACGAAATCCGCTGAACAGGAACACCGCCCCGATTGCCACGGAAAACAGGGAGAGGCAACCACCGGCGAACCCTTCAAACCAGTTCAACCTGGAGTCATTGTCACCAATAAGTCGAAGCAGCAGGCTCTTCGCAACAAGGCGGGCAAAAACCATCACGATAACCAGGCCCACCGCCATCAGGGCCAGGACCCTTGGCCAACTCATCGAGAAGGCATCAAAATTGCCCTTCAAGGCAATCAGGATATTCAGGAGAAAAACACTCAAGACTAACGCTGCCAGCAATCCGATTCCCGATGCCAGGATCGGAATGGCTCCCCGGTTCATCGCGATGATGAACGAAATCACCGCAAAGACTGAAACGAGAAGGATAGGCAGGTAGTCGATCATTCGCCAGCCGTAGAGTCACCACAAAGCGCCCGCTGCCGGAGCATGTGGTCGACGAGAACGAGGGCCGCCATCGCTTCCACCATGGGAACAGCTCTCGGCAGAACACAGGCATCGTGTCGACCACGCCCCTTGAGCTCGGTCTCTTCGTAGCCGGTCGAAACCGTGTCCTGCTCGGTCATGATGGTTGCTGTCGGCTTGAAAGCCACGCGAAAAACGATGTCTTCGCCGTTGGAAATGCCACCCTGGACGCCACCGGAACGATTGCTGGTCGTGCGCACCTTGCCGTCAACCATGCGGAAGGGATCGTTGTGTTCGCGCCCGGTCATCTCGGTTCCCGCAAATCCCGACCCCACTTCAAAGCCCTTGGTTGCCGGAAGGCTCAGCATGCCCTTGGCGAGATCAGCTTCGAGGCGATCAAAGACCGGCATCCCCAGCCCGACCGGAACATTGCGGATCACACAGCCGACCGTACCGCCGATGGAGTTGCCGTCGGCGCGGACTTCCTTGATGAGATCAATCATCGGCTCGACCGAATCCGGGTCGCCCGTGCGCACAATATTCGACTCGATCATTTCCCGCGTCACCGCGGAAGTGTCGACGTTAGCTTTCAGGGTTCCGATCGATTCCACGAATGGAAGAATCTCCAGGTCCGGAGCAAAGCACTGATTGATCACCTTCTTGGCAATCGCCGCGGCGGCGACGCGACCAATGGTTTCGCGAGCGCTGGAGCGCCCCCCACCCTGCCAGTTGCGAATGCCGTACTTGGCCTGGTAGGTGTAGTCGGCGTGAGAGGGGCGAAATTTCTCGCTCATCTCGGAGTAGGCCTCGGGACGGTGATCCTTGTTCCTCACCAGAATGCCGATGGGTGTGCCGAGTGTCTGTCCCTCAAAAGTACCGGAAAGAATTTCCGCCTGGTCGGCTTCATTGCGGGGCGTCGTCACTTCGCTCTGTCCGGGACGACGCCGGTCCAGATCGACCTGGATGTCTGCTTCTGTCAGCGGAATTTGCGGAGGACAACCGTCCACCACCACACCGACGCCGCCACCGTGGGATTCCCCCCAGGTGGATATTCTGAAAAGTTGGCCAAAATTCGATCCCATCAGGCTTTTACCTTAATTGTCTCGGAATGAACGGGATTCAGGAGGACAGTCAACCGACTTCCGTTCCCGGGCATTCCGTTCGATTTCTACGAAATATCCCACATCACTTGTGAATGCGCGCCAGTTCCCGTTCCACCTCGCGGTTGTGTGCCGCCAGCTTGAGATCCTGGCGCTTGTCGCGCTGGTCCTTACCTTTGCCGATCCCGATCTCGACTTTGACGCGACCGTTCTTCCAGTAGAGGCGAAGCGGCACCAGGGTGGCCCCTTTCTGATCGGTCAGCATCGCCATGCGGCGAATTTCCTTCTTATGCAGGAGCAGACGCCGATTTCGCAAGGGCACGTGGAACTCATGGCTGGCCTGCTCGTAGGGACGGATGTCGCACTGGTAGAGCCAGGCCTGACCTTTATCGATCCGGGCGAAAGATTCCCCGATATTGACCTTTCCGGCACGAATGGACTTCACCTCGGTACCTTTCAGTTCGATACCGGCCTCGTACTTCTCGGAAATATGGAAATCCCGACGGGCTTTCCGGTTGGTTGCAATATCACTCATGCTCGTTCCCCGACAGGCACAAGCGCCGACAGCGGGGTGGCCGACAATGTCGCTGATTCAGGCCCATAGGCAAGGCCAGGCCCCAAAAAGAAAATCGGCCGAAATCGGGCCGAAAAACGTCACGAAAACCGAAATCGTGGCAATAGATCGATGAATTCTACCCTCCTGGAATTCAAAAAAATACCCCGGTACCGCTTTCGCGGTACCGGGGCCCTCCTCCTTATAAGATCGAGCGGAATTCCAAAGACGATATCAAAACGCCGCTCTCACTAAGCCGTTTTTAGGGAAAACCGGAAAGGGCGGCAAGGAAAATTCCGCCTTTATTTTCACCCGCAACTAAATGGGTTACTTCAGTTCCTTGATGCGGATGTTTTTCCAGTAGACGTCGTAAGGGCCGGTGCCCTTCTTGATGCCGTGTACCTGGAGGCCGATATGTCCCTTCGGGTGAGTCTTGAAAATTGCCTCGTCGGAAAGATCAGCGACGGGATTTCCGTTCACGAAAGTCTGGATACGAACGCCATTGGCGACGATACGGATCTTGTTCCACTCACCATTCTTCATGAACTCGTGAGCAGCACCCTCGCCGGGCTCGGGAGAGATCCAGCCGCGACCGGTTGCTTCGCCATAGATGTAGGCAGACTGGCCGGGAGATGCCTCCAACTCAACCTGGGGACCAAACAAGCGGTCAATATCCTTGGCAGGCTTGCCGTTCTTTCCAGTGGTGGCGAGATCAGCCTCGACCTTCTCGCGCGAGCGAATCTGGCAACCGGAATTGAGGTTGTCGTGAACCTTCACTTCGAACTCGAGTTCGAAATTGCCGTATTCCTTCTCACTGAGCAGGAAGGTGTTAGGGCTGCCTTCAACGGTTTCGCCCTTAATGGCACCATCGACGACCGAGTAGTTAGCTGAACCAAGCGTAGACTTCTTCCAGCCCTTGAGAGATTTGCCGTCGAAGAGTTCAACCCATTCGCCGGCGTTTGCAGTGGAAGCTACCAGGAGAGAAAGCCCGGCAGCCAAGACAGAGAGATATGAAATAGGAGTTTTCATGATTCGAGCGACCATCCTATCGGAAGGTCCTCGACTGTCGACGCCCTGATTGCGCCGTATCCCCTGTGTCACTTGGTCCAGATGCTGGTCTGCGACGTGCTCAGCTGGAGCTTACGCTGATGCTCACGAATCAGGAAAGGCACTTCCACCACCTGCTTCAATTGAAAGGTTCCCGAGAGATGCTCCTTCAGGTAATCGAGGGTTAACCCCTCAGGTCGATTCTCTGCCGGTGTGTAATCCTCCATCCAGGTCGCCGGAGTCGCCATCACCAGGGTTCCACCGTCACTGACCAACGAAGGCAGCCGATCGAGAAATTTTTGTGGTTCGGTCAGGCGACAGAGAAGATTGGCTGCGTGCACCAGGTCGAACTGCCCGAGATCATCGCGCAGATTCATCGCATCCCCCTGCTCGTAAGAAACGCGTTCCGGCTGCACCCCGTCCGGCAGTCGCACTTGAAGCAAATCAGACAGGTGCATTTCCCGGTAGCGATGATAAGACACGGTCTCTCCCCTGCTGACTTCGTCGGCGACATCAACAAACGACTGGGAAAAATCGATCCCGATCACTTCGTCGGCAAACTTGGTCATCTCGAGGGAAGAACGCCCAACCGCGCATCCGATGTCGAGGGCTCTTTCGATGGGCCCCTCCAGGCCTGCCACGTCCACCGTCGCAACGGGGAATTCAAGGCAACCGTTCGGCAACCCGGCCGTATCAAAACCGACGCCTTCCAGAATTTCCTCGGGCGAACCGTAGTGAAACAGCAGGTACCAGTTGCGCAGAATATCGCTTTCGTAACTCATGCAGTAGGAGACGGAGCTTCTGCCCCGTCCTTTCAATACTTGAGTAACGCCTCGATCCGCACATCGGAGTCGAGATTCTTGCGCCCTTCGAGAAATTCCAGTTCGATCAGAAAACTAACGCAAACAATCTCGCCGCCGAGTTCCTGGACCAGCTTAATCGCTGCCCCGGCAGTGCCTCCGGTCGCAAGCAGGTCGTCGACGAGAATGACTCTCTCACCGGAATGAATCGCGTCTTTGTGGATTTCCACATGAGCCTCTCCGTATTCCAGCGAGTAGGCCACTCCGGTGGTTTCCCACGGGAGCTTGCCTTTCTTCCTCACTGGAATAAATCCGGCACCGATCCGGTCGGCCAGAGCCGCGCCGAAGATAAAACCTCGCGCGTCGATTCCGATCACCTTATCCACCTCGGCACCTTCGAGCGTTTCCGCAAAGAGCTCGGTTGTCAGACGCAAGAGTTTGCCGTCGGCGAGCAACGGGGTGATGTCTTTGAAAACAATTCCCGGCTTCGGGAAATCGTGCACGTCACGAATGGCGTCGTTGAGCTTGTCGATGGATTCCTGGTTCACAGCAGCACCCTTCGCAGGATAAGACCGAAGGTCAAGATCTGAGGCGGATGTATCACGATATCCCCGCGCAATTGAGGCCTTCCTGTCAGGACTCCGATTCGCTACAGTTCACCACAATGAAACTTGCAGGAAAAACCGCCATCGTCACCGGTGGCGGCCGCGGAATCGGGCTGGGCTGCGCCATCGAAATGGCAAAAGAGGGAGCCTCCATCGCCCTGGTCGATCGCCCCGGAAGCGGGGAACTCAGCGACGGTGTCAAAACCGTGGAAGCTCTCGGCGTCGAATGCATTGGTATCGAAGCCGACGCTTTTTCGCGCGAAGGCTGCGAACGAACGCTTACTGAAGCAGTAACCCGTTTCGGCGAAGTCGATATCCTCGTCCACGTGCCGGCCTTCAATCGCCGCAACAGCTTCCTCGACTACCCGCCCGAGGATTTTGAAGCCATTCTCCAATCGGCCCTGCTCGGAGCATTTCACATGGGACAACTCGTCGCCCGTCATTTCGTGGAGAAGGACAAGCCCGGAAAAATCGTCTTCATTTCCAGCGTTCTCGCCCGCATTCCCAACGCCCGCTGCGTCGCCTACAGCGCCGCCAAGGCCGGACTCAATTCCATGACCGAAACCATGGCCATCGAACTGGCGGAAAACCAAATCAACGTCAACGCCATCGAACCCGGCTGGATCGATACTCCCGGCGAACGCCAGCACTACAATGATGAAACCATGGCCGCCGAGGGCCGAAAGCTGCCGTGGGGGCGCCTCGGACTACCTGAGGAAATTGGCAAAGCCGCGGCCTACCTCGCATCCGCCGACGCAGACTACGTCACCGGAACCATTCTCCCGGTCGACGGCGGTTACCGCCTCAAGCATTGCCGCGATATTCCGGAAGAAACTGCCTGATCCTGTTTCGCGCCCAGCGGGGCTCGACTACAATCTTGCCGCAATTTCCTAATACCCCGGTTCCAGTTGAAGGGCTAGCCTTCGCGGAGTATCTGAAATTGAACGCCGCTGTCCGAAACGGCCTCTAATACTATCCGTTAACCATGTTCGCCAAACTCCTGCTCCTCTTTATCCTCGTTCCCGTCGCGGAACTGGCGATCTTTATTACCCTGGGCGAAAAGATCGGTCTCTTTGCCACTCTCGGTATTATTATTCTCACCGCCTTCATCGGTGCCTATCTGACCAAGTCGCAGGGTCTCAAGGCGCTCAACAACTACCAGCAGGCGCTGGCCCAGGGCAAACTGCCCCACGAGGAGGTCATGGATGGCCTCATGATTCTCATCGCCGGCGCCGTCCTCCTTACCCCGGGCTTCCTCACCGATGCGATCGGCTTCAGCCTGCTGATTCCCCCTTTCCGCAAAGTGGTCAAAGCGATCATTAAAGACCGTCTTAAGGGCCGCGTCGAAGTCGTCTCCCAGAACGTGAACGCCGCCCAGTCTTTCACTCAACAAGGCCAGCCAGGCTCCAGCGGTGGCCCGCAGGTCATCAACGTCGAAGCTGAGGTGGTCGACGAACCAACGCCCCGGAACTGATCTCATTTCTCTGTTTCCGCTTTTCGTCATTTCAAGATCTCCCGGCCCCCGTTAGGCCGCGAAAACGTCCTCGCCTCGCTTCTGAAACCATGGCAGGCTTCTCCCTGCTGTGAGTTTCCTCTTCCCGCTCTACCTGCTCGGTGCCGCCGCCCTCGCGGTGCCGATCCTGCTGCACCTTCGCCGACGGCCACCGAAGGAGCACATTCCGTTCAGTTCTCACATGTTCCTGGAGCAAACTCCGGAGAAACTGACTCGCCGCACCCGCCTCGAACGCTGGCTCCTGCTGGCACTTCGCTGCCTCGCCCTGCTCCTGCTCGCTTTTGCTTTCGGGCGCCCTTTTCTCAACACACTGCCCGAGGCCATTGTTGCCGATTCGCTGGAGCGAAAAGTCATCCTGATCGACCGAAGTGCTTCCATGAAACGGGAAGACCTCTGGGATCAAGCCCTCAAGGCGGCGAAAGACCAGATCGAAGATTCCAATGCCACTGCTGAGGTGACCGTCGCATTCTTCGACAACGAGTTCGAGGAGATCGCTTCCCTCTCTGCCTGGGCACCCCTTCCCCCCGGTGCCCGCTCCGCAGCCCTCAATTCATTTACTTCTGAAAAGCAGTCTGAACCCTCGTGGCAAACCACCGATCTGGGCGCCGCCATGACGCGAGCGGCAGATCTCCTGCTCGCCGCGGATATCGATGATCCAGCCACCTCCATGGAAGTCGTTGTCATCAGTGACTTCCAATCAGGAGCCGATCAATCCGTGCTCCAGAACGAAGCCTGGCCCGACGAGGTCCAGGTTCGCTGCGTCGCGCTCGCCCCTGAAGAAGCCGGCAACCTCTCTCTCGCGCTTGCTTCGACACCTCCCCGCTCCAGCATCAACGACGAAGAGGTCTATCGCGTCCGCATTCAAAACGCCAACGACTCCGATTTCTCCACCGCCACCGTGTCCTGGCAGGATGCTCCTGATACAGCGATCGAAACGACCGTCGCTCCCGGCACCAGCCGCATCATTCGGACGGCTCCCCGACCCGCTTCTGCCGTCCGCGGCGTCCTCACCGTGACCGGGGACCAGCACGATTTCGACAACGACGTTTTTGTCTCTCCGGTCCAGGCCCGTCCCCTTCGGATTCTCGTTACCGGTGATACCGAGCTTGAGGAATCCGCCGGTACCGCGCTTTTCTATCTCAAGCGCGCCCTGCAGCCCACGCCCAACCTCGAGCCCATCGTCACCACTCAGCCGGACTTCGCAGAACAGGACCTCAAAGACACCGAAGCTGTCGTTATCCTCGATCAATGGAGCGCCGAGGTCGGCCAGCAGTTGAATCAATTCGCCGAATCCGGCGGACTCGTCATCGCCCTTCCCTCCGCCGATGCCGAGAGCGATGCGCTGGCTTCGCTCGTGGGCGACGAGAACTGGCAACTCAGCGAAGCCGAAGGAAAAGACTTCTCTCTCCTCGGCGACATCGATTTTGAACACCCGGTTCTCGAGCCTTTTGCCCGCGCCCGCATCCGCGACTTCACCAAGATCCGGTTCTGGAAGCATCGTGTCCTCTCGCTTCCCGAAGACCCCGGTGGGAGCACCCGCATTCTTGCCACATTCGACGGCGAGAGCCCGGCCATTATCGAGAAACGAATCGGCGACGGCACTGTATTTGCTTTTCTCTCCGGTTGGGAGCCACGCGAAAGCCAACTCGCTCTCTCTTCCAAGTTCGTGCCGTTGTTATTTTCAATCTTCGAACACACCGGGTTCAGCATCCGCTCGGCTCCGACTTACCTCGTCGGCGAAACCACTTCTACTGAACCGGGGTTTGAAGAAGCAGAAAGAGACGGCGAACCCCACCTCATCGCCATCAATATGAATCCCCGCGAGGGCAACACCACCCCCTTCGATCCGACAGTCGTATTCCCAGGACTGGGCATCCCTCTCATCGACGAGGCCGGCTCCGACTCCATTCAAACCCTGACAGAAGAACAACTTGCCCGGCTTGAATCAGAAGCCAAGGAAGAGAAACAGAAGCTTTGGAAGTGGATCGTCTTCGCTGCCCTTTTCATCTTCGTAATCGAATCCATTCTCGCCGGGCGTCGTCCCCCCGCTGCCACGGCTCCCCAACCTGCCGCCACCTGAACCCCGACCAGCCATGATCGAGAAACTGCTCGCCAGCTGCCTCAAACCCGTTCTCGAAGCGGAGGTGCAATTGCGAAAACGCAAGGTTATCACCTTCACCTTGCTCACGGGGCTGGCTGGAATTCTCGCTCTGCTGGCAGCTGCCTATTTCGCTGACTGGTGGTCGTGGGTGACCGTTTTCGCCTGGTTTATTGTTCTGGCCGTTGGCGCCGCGATCGGCCTTTCCAACGCCACCCGCCCTCTCGATCTTCGAGGCATTGCCCGCCAAGTGGAAGAGAAACACCCGGATCTCCAGGCCGCGCTGCTCGCGGCAATGGATCAGAAACCCGCCGCCTCCGGCGAACTGAGCTTCCTGCAGAAGCGGCTCATGTCCGAAATCAGTGAGCACGCGGTCAAGAACCACTGGGTACGCCAGGTTTCAGAAAAACGACTCCTCGCTGCTGCCTGGGGGCAGTTCGCTGCTGTCATCGCGTTTTGCGTCAGCGTCTGGTTTCTTCTCGGCGCCAATCCTTACAGCCGTCCAGCGACCAGCGAAGAGGAAATTGTCCAAATCGACCCCGAGACCAACCTGCCCGCCATCGAGGTCGCGGTTACGCCGGGTGATGTGGAAATCGAAAAAGACTCACGCCTCGTCATTGAAGCCACTTTCTCCGGGCGAGCTCCCGCCTCGGCCATGGTGGTCTACAAGACGGACGACAAGGAACAGAAGTTCCCCATGAATGTGGGTCTCGATGAAACCGTCTTCTCCGCCCTGATCCCCAAGGTGGACTCGGACGGCGATTACCACATCACTTTCGAAAACGCTCAATCAGACGATTTTAAGATCGCCGTCTTCGAATACCCCCGTCTAGTTCAGGCTGACGCCACGATCAATGCCCCCGCCTATCTCGAGGAAGAAGCCCGCGAAGTCACCGATACTCGCAAGATCACCGTGATGGAGGGCTCACGCGTCGACTGGAAGCTGACCCTCAACAAACCCGTCCTCATGGGCGAACTCTACGGCGAAGACGAGGTCAGCATTCCCCTGGAGCCCTCCAAGGATGACCCGTCAGTTCTCGTCGCTTCACACGTGCCCGAAAAGACACAGCGCTACCGGGTCCACCTCATCGACAACGACGATCGCGCCAACCAGCGCCCGCCGTGGATCACGGTCAATGTGAAGGAGAATACCCCGCCCAAGCTCAAACTCACCTTCCCCGGGCGCGACTTCGACGTCTCCGCGGTCCAGGAACTCCCCTTCGAAGCTGAAGTTTGGGATGATGTTAGTGTGGAAAAATCCGGCATCACCTACCAGATGAACGACCAGGAGGATTCCATCACACTCTCAAAGGAACGACTGGCCGGCGGCAAGAAACACCCGCTCCTCACCCTCGTCAGCATCGAGGACCTCAAAGCCAAACCCCGCGACCTGATTTCCTATCACTTCTGGGCTGAAGACATCGACAAAGAAGGCAATGTCCGGCGCACGACCAGTGATCTCTTTTTTGCTGAGGTGCGCTACTTCGAAGAAATTCTCCGCGAAGGCCAGCCTCAGTCCGGTCAAGGCGAGGGCCAGGGCGGGGAATCTCAAGAATTGCTCAAAATTCAGAAGGACGTCATCAATGCCTCCTGGAAACTGCGACGGGATCATGATCTGGGCCGCCCGTTTGAGCGCTATGCCAGCGATGCCGGGGTTGTCCACGAGTCCCAACTCGTAGTTCTCAACATGATCGATCCTGTGATCGAGAAAGCAGAGGATCCCGAGCTGAAACAGATTTTCCAGGAAGCCAAGAAACTCATCGAGGAGGCGGCCGAGAAGTTCGCCCTCGTCGTCGCCAAGGAAGACGGAGAACTGATCGATCCGGCCCACCAGGCGGCACTGAAGGTCTACGCCAAACTGATCGAGGCGAGCTCCCGCGAGACCGAGATCGCCATGTCCCAATCCCAGGGGCAGGGCCAGTCGCAGGAGAACCAGCGCCGCAACATGAACCTCGAGCTGAAACAGAAAGATCTGAAGTACGAGGAGAACACCGTTGCCCAGGAGCAAAGCCAGACTGCCGAGCAGCAGGAAGACCTCGCCGTGCTGGCCCGACTTAAGGAACTGGCCCGTCGCCAGGAAGCCATTGCCGAGAAGATCAAGGAACTCGAAGAACACCTGCAGGATGCGTCCGAAGAAGAGCGCGAGGAAATCGAGCGCCAACTCAAGCGCCTCCAGGAAGAACAACGGGAACTGCTCCGCGAGCTCGACGATCTCGGCGAGCGGATGGAGTCTGAGCAGAATCGCCCCAACATGGCGGAGGAGCGCGAGCAGCTTGAGAACACCCGCGAGAATGTTCAGGAAACCGCCGAAAATCTCGAAGAGGGCAACCTGGCCGCCGCCGCCAATTCCGCGACCCGCGCTCGCGAAGAGCTGAAGCAGATGGAAGAGGAATTCCGCGAAAGAACCTCCCGCCAGTTCTCCGAGGAAATGCGGGATCTTCGCGAGAAGACCCGCGCTCTCGCCGAGAACCAGGAGGAACTCAGCAACCAGCTCGAAGAGCTGAGCGAGATGAATCCGAACGATCCATTCTCTACCGAAGCTCAACAGCAGCGCGGAGAAGTCGCCCAGAACCTCAGCAACCAACTTGAAAACCTCGAAGGCGTTCTCGAAGAAATCCGCAATCTCAGCGAGCAGTCCGAAACTTCCGAATCCCTGCTCTCCGACGATCTCTATGAAGCCTTCCGCAATACCAAGATGAACGGAGTCGAGGAATCCCTCAAGGAGGCCCGCGACTACACCTATTACAATCGCGCCGATCAAGCCCGCACTCCGGAGCAGGCTGCAGCCCGCGGCATCGAGGAACTCAAGGAAAGCATCGAAGCCGCTTCCGAAAAGATTCTTGGCAACGAGGCCGACGCTCTTCGACTTGCCCGCTCCGAACTTGATCGTCTGATCGAAGAGTCCCGCGAGGAAGCCAACCGCCTCGGTCAAACTGGTCAAAACAACGAAGCCGGCGAAGAACAGGGCTCCGGTCAGCTGGCTCAGAACGAAGCAGGCTCTCGCCAGGGCGATACCAATTCCGAGCAGGAAGGCCGGACCGGGTCCGGTCAGGAATCGCAGGAAAACGAGAATTCTGAAAACGCCCAGGCCGGCAACTCACAGGATCCATCTGAACAGGACGGCGAAGGCCAGCAGCCGGGTCAGGAAGGCAACCAGCCCTCCACTCAAATGGCCGAAGCAGGCCAACAAGGCCAGGGCCAATCACAGGAACCGGGCGAGGACCAGCAAGGTCAGGGGCAGCCTTCGGAGGAGGGCCAGGCCGGACAGGAAGGCCAGCAACAAGCCAGTCAGTCCGGTCAACAGGGACAGGAAGGCCAAGAGGGTCAGCAACCGGGGCAACAACCTGGCGAAGGACAACAAGGCCAGCAACCTCGTGAAGGGCAGCAGCAAGGTCAGGGCAACAACCCGCAAAATCTCGCTCAGGGACAGCAGGGGCGAGGCCAAGGTCAGCAGGGAGAGGGCCAACAACCCGGCGAAGGACAACAGGGGCAGGGTCAGCAAGGCCAGGGACAAGATGGCCAGGGCCAACAACCGGGGCAGCAACCCGGACAATCTCAACAAGGCCAGCAGAGCATGGCTGGCAACAGTTCCGGTCAACGCGGAGGCGGCAGCAATTTCGGTGGAGATGATCGTGGCAACAGCATCCCGACCGGGGGTCAACTCGGCGGACAGCCGCTCTTCTTTGACCGTCCCGAAGAAGCCCCGCAACAGGGGCCAATCACCGGAGACGACTACGGAAATTGGGCTGACCGTCTCAGCAATATCGAAGAAATGGTCGACCAGGAAGACATCCGCAATGGACTGGCCAAGGTCCTCGACGATGCCCGCGCCATGCGGATCGATTTTCAGCGCAACAATGATGCCCCCCAGGCTGGCAGCATCAATCAACGCATCACCAATCCTCTTGTCGAACTTCGCCAACGTCTCAGCGAAGAAATCGCGAAGTTGAACAAGGAGAACCCCATTGCCCCGATTGATCGCGATCCTGTCCCCAGTGAATTCCGCGATCTCGTCCGCCGTTACTACGAAGAGCTTGGCGCGGGTGAATAAGCCGTTCATCCTTCCCCGATCCAGCACGGAATGCCTTTCCCCTACCCAGTCGCCAGCCACCCTCTTGCCACCCTCGCTTTCGCCAACGAAAGCTGGATGTGGGTTGCTCTCGTCTTTGGAGCCGCCTCCATTTTTATCCTGACATTCACCTACAGGAAATCACCGCTGCGGGGACCTCAAAAGTTTCTCGCTGCCACGCTCAAGCTCGTCGGACTCATTCTCCTCGCGCTCATCCTGATGGAGCCCGTCATCCTCGACGAACTCCCCAAGAAGAACGCCAACGAAGTTGCCATTGTCGCCGACAACTCGTCAGGACTCACCGTGGCTCTCGACGCCAACCAACCGTCACCTGCTGAGCAACTCACCTCCGCCCTGGTAGATTCAGAAACCAATCGCTATCCCGAGTGGCTCGCCCGGATCGATGATACCTTCCGTCTCCAACCCTTCCTCTTTGACGGCAGTCTTCGGCGGGTGGATGAATTCGGCGAGCTCAGCTTCGACGAAAACCGCTCTGACCTCGCCACTGCGCTTGGGCGAATCCGTCAGCGCTTCGACAAGCGGCCGCTCGCAGCGATCGTGGCTTTCACCGACGGCAACGCGACCGACGCTGAGGAACTCGATGCCACTCTCGCCAAGTGGTCGGAGGTCGAGGAAAACGCCGGCGTCCCGGTTTACCCCGTCATCCTGGGTGACCCCTCACCGGAGGCCCGCGACCTGTCGATCAATCATGTCACGGCCGAGACGACCCAGTTTGAGGACGCCCAGGTCACTTTGAATATCGAAGCGGCCGCTCGTGGCCACTTCCCCGATCCGGTCGAAGTCTTTGCCGTTAACGAAGCCGGCAAAGAACTCGCCGTGAAAGAAGTCGTCTTTCCCAAGCCCGTTTCCGGCGGTCCCGTTTCACGCGCCCTGCCGGTTCGCCTTCAACTCTCCGCGATGCCCCCGGGAATCTCTTTTCTCAAGGTCGGCATTCGCCAGTCCGCCGAGAAACCGGAAAAAGAGCTGACCGACCGCAACAACGAGAAACAGATCTCGGTCAATCGCGGCTCCGGACCCTATCGAATTCTCTACGTCAGCGGCCGCCCTAACTGGGAATACAAGTTTCTCCGACGCTCTCTTGCGATGGACTCCGAGATCGAGCTGGTTGGCCTCATTCGTATCGCCAAGCGCGAACCCAAGTTCGAATGGCGTGGTCGCACCGGGGAAAGCAGCAACCCGCTCTTCCGCGGTTTCCGTAGCGAGATCCCCGAAGAGACCAAGAAATATGATGAACCGGTTCTCGTTCGACTCAATGTCAGCGACGCCCGCGAACTTCGTGACGGCTTTCCCAAGTCCGCCGAAGATCTCTTTGATGCCTACAAGGCCATCATCATTGACGACCTCGAAGCTTCCTTCTTCACCCAGGAGCAGCAGGAACTCATCGACCAGTATGTTTCCCGTCGCGGCGGAACCCTGCTGATGCTTGGCGGCCAGGAATCTTTCCAACCCGGACAGTGGGAGAACACCCCGGTTGGTCGCGTCCTTCCTGTTTACCTCGATAAGATTCGCAGCGGTCCTCCGTCGCTCGAAGCTGCCTTTAACCTCACCCGCGAAGGTTGGCTCGAACCCTGGATGCGACTGCGCTCCAGCAAAGACGAGGAGACCAACCGCCTCGCTTATATGACGCCTTTCTTTGCCGTGAACCAGATCTCCGCGATCAAACCGGGTGCCAGCATCCTGTCCACCGTGATCGACAGCGAGCGACGCACCTACCCGGCCATCGTCACCCAGCGCTACGGCGAAGGGAAATCCGCTGCCGTGACCATTGCAGACTTCTGGCGATGGGGAATGAAAGATTCGGAACAGCAGGAAAACCTCGCCCGCTCCTGGCGCCAACTGGTTCGCTGGTCCATTAGCGAAGTCCCCTCCCGCGTCGAACTGGAAAAAGAAGAAGTGAACTCGGGCCCACTGCCCCTCACCAAGCTTTCCGTCCGCGTCCAGACCGAAACCTTCGACCCACAGGATGACGCCACCGTGATCCTGACCGTGTCACACCAGGATGGAGAAACCTCCACACTTTCCGCGGAACCATCCCTCACTGATCCCGGACTCTTCACCGCCGAATATGCTTCCGAGAATCCATCCGGCTATCGCGTTCAAGCCTCGGTTCTTGACGGTGACGGCGAAGAAATCGGCACTGACGAAATTGCACGGACCACCAATCCCGAAGCTGATGAATTTGCCAAACTCGGACCCAACCAGTCCACCCTCGAACGCATCGCTGCCGAGACAGGTGGCGAAGTGCTCCGGCTCGACGAAATTGCCGAGCTTCCCGCTCTTCTGAAAACCCTGGACCTCCCCATCTCCGAAGTTCGTCAGCGACCGCTCTGGCATACGCCCTGGCTCTTCCTTATCGCCCTCGCCTGCTTTCTCGGAGAATGGGTTCTCCGCCGCCGCCAGGGCATCCTCTAACTTTCAACCATGTTTCGACTTCTCACAGGACTACTGATTCTCTTTGGCTTTGCGACTCCGTCGTTAGTGGCTGAGAACGGTGAAATTGAAATCATCGTGATCGTCAGCACTCCCGGCACTGACGAATACGAAACGCTCTTCAGCGAAGTCACCGACAAGTGGAAGAAAGCCGCCTCCCGAGGAAGAGCACCCATCACTGTGTTCGGAGAAGATCCTGTGCCAGACGGCGAACAGGCCACCGACGCCGAGCAACTGCGCCAGGCCATTGAAGAGTCCGAGGCTCCCGAACTCTGGATCGTCCTGATCGGTCACGGCTCCTTTGACGGACGCACGGCCAAGTTCAATGCCCGCGGTCCGGACTTCTCCGACAACGAATTCGCTTCCTGGCTCGTCAATCGCGAGGGCGAAACCGCCGTAATCAATACTACCGCCGCGAGCGGCTCATTCATTCCTGAGCTTTCCGGCCCGAAACGCGTCGTCATTACCGCGACGCAGAACGAAGGCGAAATTGATTTCGCACGGTTCGGCAACTACTTCCCGGACGCCATCGCCGGCGCTCCCGAGGCCGACCTCGATAATGATGATCAAGTCTCATTGCTGGAGGCTTTCATCCATGCCTCCAACGAAGTGGCGCTCTTCTACCAAAACGAAGGTCGTATCGCTACGGAACATGCACTGCTCGATGACAACGGAGACGGTAAGGGTTCGCGCGCCGAATGGTATGAAGGCACCACCGCCACCCGCGTCGCATCAGACAAGGCGGAGCCCGATGGCGAACTCGCCGGACAGAAGGTTCTTGTGAAAAACGATTTCGAGCGCCGCCTCACCGTAGAGCAGCGCCGGGAACGCGACACTCTCGAACGCCAGGTCAAACAGTTGCGCCGCAAGCGTGACGAGATGGACGAGACGGAATACTACACCGAGCTCGAGTCGCTCCTCCTTCGCCTCGCAAAAATCTACGAGGACGTAGGCGACAGCTAGGATGGCCTCTGCCATATTGGCAGAACGGATGAAAATCTCTGAGCAACTTCGGCAACAGTCGCGACTGTCTCTCGGCGGTCGGAACTTTGCCATTCTCCTCTTTGCCCTGCTCGCAGCCGGCATCCTCATCGCCGCTCCGGAGCCCGGTTGGCTCAAGTGGTTGCTCGCTTCGCTCGCCACCTCCGGCTTCATCGTGACCCTGACGTGGAACAAACACGAAGAATCGGGAGAGAACGAAGAAGAGGATCTCGCCGAGATCGCGCAACAGGCCATTCGCAATGAAGCATCCCGCCTCGAGAAAAAGCGCCACGAACTCGAACAGGTTCTCATGGCCTACGGCGAGTGGATGGAGTTTCCTGACTACAAACACCTCCAGGCGATCGACTGGCAGACCGAAGCCCATCAGCAGATGGACCGTCGCGTTGCAGATCTCATCGACGACGAAGCTGATCGCATGTTGCAATGTTATTCCTCCGGCGATTACTGGAAGGACGGCAAGTTCGATGGACGCCAGCCACTGCTCGACCTGATCGACTTCACCGAATCCATCGCCCGCCTTTACCAACCGGAATCCGATCGCCCCCTGCTCGAGATGAATCTCGAGAGCCTGCTGCGATCCGTGAACCGGGCATCGATCCAGATCATCCTGCTGCTCGAAGAACTGCCTATTCTCGAGGTGAAGCAGATGAACCTGCGCAAGGTCTCGGACAACATTCGAAAGGCCAGCAAGGTCTACAAGAAATACGAAGAACTCCAACCGATCCTCAAGCCGGTTCGCTACCTCTGGCAGGGCAGCAAACTCTTCCTCGCTTCCAATCCCCTGCTCGCAGCAGGATGGATCGCCGGATCAGAAGTGCTCTGGAAAGGTGGCAAGGCCATCGGCAAGAAAGCAATGGACGCCTACCTCCTGAGCTTTGTTCGCCAGACACTGGGCATCATTGCCTGGGAGACAGCGAGTCTCTATGACACCAGTCACCGTTACCGGAGCCCCGACTGGCTTTACGGTGTTGAGATCGCTCACCTTCTGAGCCGGTTCGACGCTACCCAGGATGTTCTGCGCGAAGCATTCCAGGAGATCGGACGCCTCCCTTTGCGAAGCAGCTACGACCGCCTCTTCCTCTACCGCTGCATCGCGCAGAATGTGAGCCCGAAGCCGAAATACTTCGCGCAGCCGGAACTACTCACGGACGAACTGAAACAGCAACTCTACGACCAACTCGACACATTCTACGAAAAGACCATCGCGGAGAATCCGGACGTCAGCAACGACGAGACTCGAAAGTGGCGCGAGAGATTGCAGGACAGGCTCGGCCTTTAGCGAAGCAGCCTGCCCAACTCGCTGGCTTTGTCGGGTCGTTCCTTGGATAGGTTCAAGGTTTCCATCGGATCGCTCTCCAGGTCATAGAGCTCCTCGGCCACCAGCTCGCCCTTCTTGTCTGTCCAGCGCACGTAGCGATACTGATCCGTCCTTACCGCATGCCCCATGAAGTCCTCTTTGTAGCGAGAGTATTCGTGAAATACCACATCCTTCACCGAAGCCGCCGCATCTTCTAACACAGGCACCAGGCTGATACCCTCAAGGTGCGCTGGAGGTTCGATTCCCGCGAGATCGCAAAGCGTGGGATAAACATCCAGCAATGCCGCAAAGGACTTTGTCCGACCCGGCTCCATACCCGGAGCAGAAATCATGAAGGGAATGCGGTTGGCGATTTCGTAGTTCGTCATCTTACCCCAGGCGCTCATTTCGCCGAGATGCCAGCCGTGGTCCGACCAGAGAAGGACTACGGTGTTTTCCCGCAGGCCTGACTCATCAAGTTGATCCAACAACTTACCAATCTGAGCATCCACATAGGAAACGCAGGCAGCGTAGGCATGCAGCAATTCGATTTGCTTTGCTGCAGAAATTTCACCGTGAACTGGAGCGCCTACGTAACTTCGCATCTCAAAGCCATTCAGCGCGATCGCATCAGCCCGCGTCAGCGGATCCGGCATCGGATCGCCCACTTTCTTCATCATGCCGCCATAGCCATCGGAGTTGAACCAGGCAAGATGAGGCACATTCTTCGGCGGCTCCGGATTCGGCGCGAGCCAGGATTCATCCGGCTCATAAAGATCGTAGTAGCGCTTCGGCGCGACGAAGGGAAGATGCGGACGGCGGAAGCCCACAGCATAGAAAAAAGGTTTCTCGTGCGACTCACCCAGGTGACGGTTCACTTGTTTGACCATTCTCCCGGCAAAGAGAAACTCATCCTCCACATCAGGAGCCTGCGCGACGGGACAGTTCGCTCGATCCGCAATCAACGTGGCCGTGACATCGTCGTTAACCACTTCCAACATCTCGCCTTCGCGCCCGGCAAACAAGGGGGCGCTCCAGTCCTCCGGCACCGCCCAACCGTCGTGATCAATCTTGCCAAATCCCCTCACCTCGTATCCTGCCTCGCGGAACCAGCGCGACATTGGCACAGCATCGGGACGCGACTTGCGAAACTTCGCGATGTCCCTCTCGTTGTTGGAATAGACCCCGACCGTTCCGGGCCTCAGTCCGGTCATCAGAGACATTCTCGAAGGACCGCACTTGGAGTAGTTGCAGTAAGCACGCTGGAACAGCATTCCGCTAGCTGCGAGACGATCGAAGTTTGGAGTCTGCACTCTCTTATCCCCGTAACAGCTCAGCATTGGCCGCAGGTCATCCACGGCAATCATCAGGATGTTAGGACGATCCTGCGCCGCGAGGAATCCGTGGCACAGAATGACTGAAAGGCTGGCCGCAAACCACCTCATCCCTGTTTCACCCAATCGAGAGCGCTCTCAGATTCTTCGAACGGAAAATGCCGCACCTCCGCGGAAACAAAGTGGTTGGCGAACGAGATTGCAGCCGTCGCAATATGGCTATCCGTCACCAGCGCGACCCTTTGGATTTTCTCGTGGTGATTGCGAACAAACTTGATGTGCTGCACCAACCCACTGAAGTTTTCCCAGCCGGGAAACTCCTGGACCTGGATCATTAATCCCGACAGCCCGTCGTGGGATTCGAGGTACTGGTCGACTCCTTCAGCCAGCCCCTGGAAATCGCCTTCCGACAAAGGGCCGGAAGGCTTCACGACAACAACCGCATCCGCTTCGAGTATTTCAAACGTGATCATAGATCAATCATCCCGAAGCGGTGCCGTTGTGTCGATCACTTCTTCTTTGGCTTGTGCGGATCGTGGCAGGCCTTGCAGCTGGAAGCATCATCAAGGCGATCGAGGGCCTTGGGGCCCGTGTCACCGCCGGCAACTGCATCCATAGCGGCAAGAAGTTCGGCGATCTTTTCCGCATAAGCGTCCTGGTCTCCCTTGGGCGCTTCGACCCCGTCCAACTGATGCATCATCTTGGCGAGATCCTTGGCTTCCTTCTCTGAAGCATCTCCGTCCAGCACCTTGGCAAGAGGGCTGTCGTCGCCCTTGAAGCCATCCTTCATGACCGTGGAGATAACCTTATCGTCAGCAGAAACTGACATACCACCCATCGCAAGGGACAGGCCAACAAAACAAAGCATGGCTTTCATCATCGCAAGGGAGCGTCAGGAAATCACAATTCGAAGACAAGCTGAATTCAGGCGCGATTCTGCCATGGCAACGCTTAGCAAAGATTACCCGTAAACAGTGCTCCCATAAACGCAACCAGCCCCAGAATGGCGAACACATAAGGAATCGCCGATGCTTTTCGGAAACGCTCGCCCCTTGAGTATGCTTTTCGAGACAACACAAAAGCAACAGCAACACCACCTCCCAGAATCGCGAGTTCAACGAATACCATCACTAACCAGACAACTATAAATATACCTCTGATGATCAACCCAAGTAGCAATGCGGTCATCACAGGAGGGTCAGCAAACTGAGCGTTCGCTTCCGACATGGATTCACCCACAGCTGAGACCCATGGAAGAAATAACCATCCCGCCAGCAGAAAGAGCGGAAACGTGAGAAGAGACGCCAGGGTGAATTTGGATTTCATGCCTACAAATTCCCCTGAGGACAGATATTCTCAAAATCGATAGTTACTTATAAATACATCGATTTGAATGATATTTTTAAACTTCCTAATACATGAAAAAGCCCGAAGCCTCAGACGAAGCTTCGGGCTCTTAAAAATCATTCGAGTCGCCCGGGGCGACTCGAGATCGTGTCATCAGCCGCCGATGCCGGCTTTGACAATCTCAGCGAAGCTCTCGGGATCGAGGCTGGCACCACCGACGAGGAAACCGTCGATGTCTTCACGGCCGATCAGGTCCGCCGCGTTGCCGGGCTTCACGGAACCACCGTACTGGATACGGGTAGCAGCAGCGACTTCCTCACCGAAGATCTTGGCGAGAACGCTGCGAACAAATGCCTGGGTGTCCTGGGCCTGCTCAGGCGTAGCCGTCACACCGGTACCGATCGCCCAGACCGGCTCGTAGGCGATGACCACGTCGGCCATCTGCTCAGCAGTCACATCAGCGAGGCTGCCTTCGAGCTGGGTCGTGAGAACGCTCTCGAGCTGACCGCCTTCGCGCTCTTCGAGAGATTCACCGATGCAGAGAATCGGCTTCAGATCAGCCGCCAGGGTGGCGTGCACCTTCTTATTGATGACGGCGTCGTCTTCTCCGTAGAGAGAGCGGCGCTCGCTGTGGCCGAGGATGACGTACTCGGTGTTGATATCCTTAAGCATGGCAGCACTGGTCTCACCGGTGAAGGCACCGGAAGCTTCGTGGGACATGTTCTGGGCGGAGAGAGCAACGGCCGGGTTCGGCGTGATCAGCTCGGAAGCTTTCGGCATCGCGATGAAAGAAGGAGCAATCACGATATCGACAGCAGTGGCTTCGCTGAAGTTGCTCAGGAAAGGATCGAGAAACGCAGCCGCCTCGGTAGGCGTCATGTTCATCTTCCAGTTAGCGGCAATGATGTTTTTACGGCTCATGTTAGTAGCTTTTTTGCAGTTTAGCGTTTTGAGAAACTTAACAGGGTCAGGTGTTCGACCTAACCCCGTTGAATTGAATTACTTGTCGTCGAGGGCTGCGATTCCCGGCAGTTCTTTACCTTCGAGGAGTTCGAGAGACGCACCGCCTCCGGTGGACATGTGGTCCATCTTTTCTCCGAAGCCGAACTGGTTGGCGGCGGTTACGGAGTCACCTCCACCGACGATGGTGATGGCATCTTCGTTGGCGGCAATGGCGGCGCCAACGGCTTTGGTGCCAATGTCGAATCCGCGCTTCTCGAACACACCCATGGGTCCGTTCCAGATCACGGTGCCGGCCTTGGCAATGGCAGCAGAGAATTCTTCGATCGCCTTGTCACCGATGTCGATACCTTCGCGGTCAGCGGGGATGGCACCACCCTCTTCCCAGGGAGCGGTCACTTCGGTCGGCATGTCATCGCCGAAGTCTTCGGTGTAGCGAGTGTCAGCAGGAAGCAGGAACTCGGTGTTGTTCGCTTTGGCGGTCTCGATGATGTCGAGAGCCATCTGGCGGGCTTCCGGAGTGTTCTCCACGAAACTCTTACCGACTTCGTATCCCTGGGCCAGACGGAAAGTCGTTCCCATAGCACCGCCGATGATGAAGGCGTCCGCCTTGTCCATGAGGCGCTCGAGAATCTTAATCTTATCAGAAACCTTGGCTCCGCCCATGATCACGACGAAGGGGCGCTGGGGTTCTTCAAGCTTGGTCACGAGGAACTCGAGCTCTTTCTCGATGAGGAATCCCATCACGCAGGTATCGATAAACTCGGTCACCCCGGCAGTGGAAGCGTGGGCGCGGTGAGCGGTGCCGAAGGCATCGTTCACGTAGATGTCGCCGTGAGCAGCGAGCTGCTTGGAGAACTCGGTGTCGTTATCAGTTTCACCGGCGTAGAAACGCACGTTTTCGAGAAGCAGGACTTCACCGTCCTGGAGATCAGCAACAGCGGCCTCGGCGTCGGCGCCAACGCAATCATCAACGAACTTCACGTTCGCAGAGATCAGTTCGCCGAGACGATCGGCAGCGGGCTTGAGAGAAAACGCCGGATTCTTTTCACCCTTGGGACGACCGAGGTGAGACATGAGAATGACACGACCACCGGCATTGGTGAGATGTTCGATGGACGGGATGGCCGCCTTGATGCGGGTGTCGTCAGTGATGTTGCCTTCGTCGTCGAGAGGCACGTTGAAATCCACGCGCATAAGAACGCGCTTACCGGCAGGATCGATGTCGCTGATAGAGAGTTTCATCTAAAAGTCTTTTTCCTTTTCTTAATCTTTTTCTTTTTCAAAGGCCCGAATCATGTCCTGAGCCCTACCGAAAAAAAGCGCCCGCCAACTGTGCAGTCGGGGGCGCTTCTTTCAAAAGGTTCGTTGTGGGAGACAACCTTAGAGGCTGCCACCAACGAGTTCCATGGCGTCGACCGCACGGTTGGAGTAACCCCACTCGTTGTCGTACCAGCCGACAACCTTGACGAAGTTACCCTGAGCCATGGTCGTGTCGGCGTCGAGGATACAGGAGTGAGGATCGCCCACGATGTCCTTGAGGACGAGCGGATCTTCGCTGTAGTGGAAAATTCCCTTAAGAGGACCTTCAGCAGCTTCTTTGTAAGCAGCGTTGATCTCTTCAACAGTCGCTTCCTTCTTGAGAATCGCGCTGAAGTCAGTCACAGAACCGGTAGGCGTGGGAACGCGGAAAGCGCCGCCCTGAAGCTTGCCGTTCAGCTCGGGGATCACGAGGCCGATCGCCTTGGCAGCACCCGTGCTACTCGGAATGATGTTCTCAGCAGCGGTACGAGCGCGGCGGAGGTCACTGTGAGGAGCGTCGAGAACGCGCTGGTCACCCGTGTAAGAGTGGATCGTGCTCATGAAGCCCTTCTCAACACCGAAAGTGTCGTTGAGGACTTTCACCATCGGCGCAAGGCAGTTGGTGGTGCAGGAAGCGTTGGAAATGATGTGGTGCTCTGCAGGATTGTAGAGCTCGTGGTTGATGCCGATGCAGAAAGTGAGATCGGGCTCTTTAGCAGGAGCGGAGATGATCACCTTCTTGGCGCCAGCTTCGATGTGCTTGCCGGCTCCGGCGCGGTCCACGAAGAAACCGGTGGATTCGAGAACAACGTCCACGCCCTTATCGCCCCAGCCGAGAGCTGCAGGATCGCGCTCAGCAGTGGTGATGATGCGGTGACCGTTCACCGTGATGGACTCATCGTCGTAGTCGACAGTGCCGTCGAAGCGACCCTGAGTGGAGTCATACTTAAGCAGGTGTGCGAGCGTCTTGTTGTCAGTCAGGTCGTTGATCGCAACGACTTTCTTGAGTTGTTCGTCGGACATAGCGCGCAGAACGTTGCGGCCAATCCGTCCAAATCCGTTAATTCCGTAGGTTGCCATATTGGTAATTCAAACGTGTTTCGTTTAAACGAAGTCGCCCGGGCAATCTCTACCTGGACGGTTAGCTCCACCTTTTGGCGGCAGCCGGCGCTACCCTAGGGAGGAATGGCCCCCCGTCAAAGGAAAAGCCAATGCCGAAACCGATACATTAGCCCGCTCCACCTGAGCATCAGGGCCCTGCGCCTCCGCGGCCCATCGAACAAGATCCGCAAATTGAGCAATTTGCGGGGGATTTCGGACAGAATCCGCAAAATTTTCTGAACATTTTTTGCCTCGCAGCCGTCTACAAAAGACGGTCAGACGTGTCATGACATGGGTTTCTGGCCACTCCACCTCCGAAACACGAAATCCTCCTTAAAAGAACGAGCCTTTATAAAAGGTTCCTTAAAATTTAAAAATTCTTAAATTTTGTCTTGCCAGTGAATTTCTAATATTTATACTCATACTATCTAATTCGACCTGCCATGAAAAAACTGATCGTCGTTGTAAATGACCTTGAGCGCTCCGGCAAATCTGCCCTGGCACGCGCTATCTCCCACCATCTCAAGGAACTCGACCTGCGCCACCTGCTCGTCACCTCGAATGAGATGGACATGACGGAAACCTTTGAAGGTGAATTCTGGGACCTGGAGGAACAGTTCGACGTTTCCCAGCTCATTTCAGCAGTCGATCGACATGAGGCCGTCATCGTCGACGTTCACACCGGCGCCGCCCGAAACTGGGGCGAATTCTGCGAACAGGAAGAACTTGAAGCTCTCCTCGCCGAACTCGATGCCGAGATGACCCTCGTGATCCCCAACAATCAAAGCGAGCGTTGCAACGAAGAGATCACGGACATTACTGAGATTTTTGCCGACCAGGCTGACTACGTTGTCGCTCACCTCCCCGGTGACGAACGCACCGAGATCAAATGGAAGGGCAGCCCGGCTGAGAAAGCCGTTCGCTATCTGGGTGCTTCCCAGCTCAATCTCCCCACATTTTCAGATGACTTGAAGACAGCCATCGACAACACCGAAGTCGATTTCGCTGAAGCTCTCAACAACCCGTCGGAACTACCCCGTTTCGCGGAAGTGCAGGTCGCCCAGTGGCAGGAGTCCATGTCCGACGCCCTTACCATGGCGCAGGAGTACCTCATCCCCGAAGACATTGCTTCGGTGGCATTGGACTACTGATTCGAATTCCCCCCAACACAGGTTGAACTGAGAAGTTTAACTGAAGGGCTCTCCGGGAAACTGGAGGGCCCTTTTGTTTTCTGAGATCGACGTGCTGACTTATTTAAAGATAGCGTCGAGTCCCATGGCACTCTTCCGCGCAATCTTGGGAACCATTTTCGGTCGGGATCGCTTCACCGCAAAATAAGCAAACGAAAGCAACCGCAGTCCGACGACCTTGTCGACAAGACGGTAGCTGGGCTGATGCCGGACGAGATAGTTGAAGAAGAGACTCATCCATCGTCGGTTCAGTTTGAAGGGCGTAAAGTCGAGCTTCACGGTGTATCGAAAACGGGTCCCCTTGGGATAACGCTTCTTGTATTTCTTCTTCGCCTTCTCAAGCCGCTTCTTAATGTCTTCGTCAAAAGGACGGAAAAAATACTCCCTCGCCAAGGCAATGATTCCGAAGGTGTATTCCATGTACTCGATATCCTCTTCCGGGAGATGGCATTCGAGCGCCAGCCCGCGCATCCGCTTGATCTTCACCATCGCCGCGTGACCGGAGCGAATACAGGTCTCTCCGTCGCCGACGAAGTGCTTCAGCATTTTCTTGAGTGAATGCGCTACGAAGATGTGATGCCAGTATACACCCAGCAACGGAGGAATCCTGACGCGTCGAAAGTAGAGGCGCCTTCTCGCGAACTCGGGGAAATAGAGCAGATCGATCACCACTTCCTCGGAGAGACGCAGCAACTCCGCAAGCTGGGCGTGATTCTGGACATTGGGAATTCTCGAAATGGCTTCCTCCACCAGTTCACCATGTTTGAACAAGCGCAGGGCGACGAAGGTATTGATTTCCGTCCAGATCCCCTCCTCTTCGAGAAAAGCCAAGCGACGGAACGGCGTCCACCCACCGGTCTGACACCACACGGAGATACCGACCACATTGGTGGCTTCGCGCAATTCAATTGCCAGTTGCTCATAGTCGCGCCCGATAAAGCTCGGGTATTCACCGCAACCTTCGTATTCCCTCCGCGTCTGCAGTTCGACAATCTTCGGCAGATCGGTGACGAAAAAATTCCGGTTCAATGACAGGTATCGAAAGAAATCCGATTCGCCGTATTTCATCGACAAGACCAGGGCCGGGCTCGTGATGCCGGCGACGGTCTTCTCGAGAGTGGCGTGATGCCAGATCAAGTCCCCGACTTCATGCGCCCCCACTGTCCAGGTCCGAAAGATGCAGCGACGGCCGTGATGCTCAAAGATCGGGAGCACTGCCTTGAGGCACCGATTCACCATGGCAGGACTTTTCAACACCAACTGGCTCCGGAACTCCTCTTTAATATCGAGCCCGTCACTTTCACCGATGCGGAATACCACTCCTGCCACTTCGGGAAAATCGATAAAAAACTGATCCAGCAGCGACTTCAAAAAGTCCCGCTGCTTCTTCTCACTCGTCCCGAGCTTTTCCGCGAGCGCAGGGGTAAAGGTCAGGATGTCCATCGTCAGATAGATGTGCATCCGCTCCTCGCGAATGATGGCAAACAGCTTTCGAAACTCCTCACGATAGATCGCGATTCTTTCTCTGACAGACTCCTCGTAGAATTCGTGGTCCGCCAGGTGAGGCACATCATCCAGGGTCACACCGTTGTACCCGATGGCTGCGACCGATCGGCAGAAGCGGCGCATGTCGACCTGGATCTGCCCGAAAGTTTCCCGCAACTCGGCCTCCCCCATCTTCTGAAAGCGCATCCAGGGAAGCTTTGACCAGTTGATACGGAATCTGTCGTACCCCGGAAAAAAAGGTCCGATCGCATCGATCAGATAGAGATGAGAATTGAAAGTCGGCAGGTCCAATTTGAGTAATATGTTTTAACTCACCCCATTCCACGCCGCAACGGGATACGCCAGTCGCCTCGATGCCGTCTCCGTGACGATTTTGACAGATCCAAACCCTCGGTTAAGGCTGTCAGCTCCAACCATAGAAAAACTCGCCCATCTCAAAACTCCACTTCATAGTAAGCCGTATGAAAACCCTCAAACGCCTTTTCCAGTCCAGGCAGAACCCTGCTCTTACCGCTGCCGGCGCAGCCCTGGCTCTCGCCGCCTTCGCTGTTTTCTCACCTTCCTGCAGCGAGTCGACCACGGAGGCTGTAGAGACCGTTGAACCCTCCAAGATCGTTTTCATCTCCGGCACACCGAGCCACCCTTCCGGTCAGCATGAGTTTCGCGCCGGAGTGATTCTTCTGGCCCGGGCACTCGAAGAGCAAAGCGGACTGCCCGTCGAAATCGCTATCAACCACCACGGCTGGCCCGAAGACGAATCCATCTTCGACGATGCCAAGGCCGTCATCATTTACTCCGACGGCAATGATCGGCACCCCGTCAAGGAACACGAAGCGAAGATGGACGAACTCATCGACAGCGGCGTCGGGCTCATGTGCATGCATTACGGCGTCGAAGTCCCCGCCGGCGAACGGGGAGAGTATTTCAAGAAATGGATTGGAGGGCACTACGAAGCAAAATTCTCCGCCAACCCTCACTGGACAGCTGAAGTGGAACTCGATGCTGACCACCCCATCAGTCGCGGCGTCCCCGGATTCAGTGCTAACGACGAATGGTATTACAACATGCGCTTCGCTTCGCCGAAAACTGCGGCTGATATTCTGACCGGCATTCCCACACGGGAAAATATCAACCGTTACGTCCACTGGAACAAGGATGCAGAACAACTTCTCGGCACCAAGCAGACCATGATGTGGGCAGTTGAACGCCCCGATGGCGGACGTGGCATCGGCTTCACCGGTGGCCACTGGCATCGCAACTGGGCCATCGATGATTTCCGCAAGGTGGTTCTCAATGCCATCACCTGGGTGGCCGGCGTTGAAGTACCCGAGGACGGAGTTCAGTCCGACGCCATCACCGAAGCTCAGCTCAACGAGAATCTCGACGAGAAGAAGGAGATGGTTCACGTCGCCCTCCCCTCCGAAGCCGACCTCACCCAACCTGCTGCCGAGCCCGTTCCCTATAAGTGGCCCGGCATGCCCAAACCCGCGCCCGCCGACGGGAAGGGCAAAGGAAATAAGGGAGCCAAAAACAAGGCCGGCTAAGCCAGGTGACGGATGCCCCAACAAAACCGCCGATGAAAATCGGGATCCTCGATTCCGGGGTCGGCGGACTTTCTGTGCTCCGGGAGGTTCACCGGCTTCTCCCCGGAGTGCCAATCCACTATGTGGGCGACTCTTCCTGGTGCCCTTACGGGAACAAGACGCCTGAGGTGATCAACGAGCGTGTCTTCGAAATCACCGATCACCTCATCGAAGGGGGCGCCACTCTCATTGTCATCGCCTGCAACTCGGCGACGATTCATTCCGTCGGCCCCCTTCGCAATGCCTACCTTCTGCCCATTGTCGGCATGGAGCCCGGGGTGAAGCCTGCTGCAGAAACCACGAAGAGCGGAGTGGTAGGCGTCCTCGCCACTGAAGCCTCCATCGCCGGAGAAAAATTTCATCAGCTCGTTAACGATCATGCACGCGGGGTCAAGGTCATCACCCGGCCCTGTCCGCGTTTCGTCGAGTTGGTTGAAGCCGGGACCCTCAACGGTCCGGAAGCTGAGGAAGCCGTTAGCGAATCCATCACGCCACTACTCGACGCCGACGCAGATGTGCTCGTCCTCGGCTGCACCCACTATCCCTTTCTCAGCCAGGTGATTGAGTCTCAACTTCCTGCTGAGGTCTCACTCATCGATACAGGTGTCGCTGTCGCCAAGCGGGTAAAGAACCTCCTTCCCGATGAACTTCCCGCCACCGGCGAAACTGAAATTTTCATCGAAACGACCGGCTCTCTTGAACATCTCGACGAGATCCTGCCCAAGCTCCTTCCCGGCATCACCGCGAAGACGGCTTTCTGTTCGCTTTAGTCCACTCCGGCGAATCGATACAAAAACGGACCAGTTCGGACAATACGGGCCGCCTGTGTTCAACTAACCTGTCTTTTCCATCATGACGAAAACCCTCACTGCCCTGGCCTTTCTCTTCATTGTCCAATTTGGTCTCGCTGCCGAGAAGCCAAACTTTCTCATCATCATTGGCGATGACTGCACCTACAATGACCTCCCGCTATACGGAGGTGAAAACGCCAAGACGCCGCACCTTGATGCCTTGGCCAGCCGTGGCCTGACATTCAACCAAGCCTACCTTGCCGAGGCGATGTGTCAGCCCTGCCGGGCCGAGCTCTACACCGGCCAGTATCCGCTTAGCAATGGAAGCGCCTGGAACCATTCTTCCAGCCGTCCTGAAACCCGAAGCCTCCCCCATTACCTGCGCCCGCTCGGCTACAAGGTCGGGCTCGCCGGAAAAGTCCACGTCAAGCCGGCCGACGCTTTCCCTTTCGACAAGGTCGAAGGATTCGATCCCAGCTGCGTACGCAACCCCACCGAGGCTCACAACAACGAGCCGATTACGGAATACATGAGCGGTGACGATCCCTTCTGTCTCGTTGTTGCCCTGGTCGAGCCTCATGTCCCATGGGTCATGGGCGATGCCTCGCAATACCCGCCGAAGAGCTTAAAACTTCCCCCGAACCTCGCCGACACCCCGGTCACCCGGGATCACTTTTCCAATTACCTCGCTGAAATCACCTACATGGATGACCAGGTGGGTGAGATCCTCGAAGCTCTCGAAGCCACCGGTAAAAAGGACAACACCCTCGTGCTCTTCACCTCAGAGCAGGGCTCGCAGTTCCCCGGCTCCAAGTGGACCAACTGGAACACGGGCCTCCACACCGCTCTCATCGCTGAGTGGCCCGGTACTGTTCCTTCCGGAAAGCGGACCGATGCTCTCGTCCAGTATGCCGATGTCGCCCCCACCCTGATTGCCCTGGCTGGCGGTGAAATTGAATCCCACATCGACGGCTCCAGCTTTGCCGAGGTCCTCCACGGAAACACTGACGAGCACCGCGATTTCGCCTACGGCCTGCACAACAATCTTCCCGAAGGTCCGCGATATCCGATTCGTTCTGTCACCGATGGACGTTTCCGCTACATCCGCAACCTGCTCCCCAACGAACTCTACATCGAGAAACACCTCATGGGCGGAGGCAAACTCAACAACCCCTACTGGGCCACCTGGATGGGCGACGACCCGATGAAAAAGCCGAACAGCTACCAGAACATCAAGCGCTACATGCTTCGCCCCAGGGAACAGCTCTATCACACCGCCGAGGATCCCTATGAAATGGAGAACCTCGCCAAAGACAGCGGTTACGGAGAGGTAAAAGCCTCTCTCAGAGCCGCCCTCGATGCCTGGATGGAATCCGAAGGTGACCCCGGCGCTGCGGTTGACACGGTCGACGCACTCAAGGCGGCGCGCCAGATGGAACACCTCCACGGGAAACACGACAACGAGTAGCGCGATTCTATCTCGATTGGATCCACTCGATCCCTGCAGGTATCCCCCGCTCAATCATTGGATAATAGTGTCCACCTGAGGGCACTGTTTGGAACGTAATTTCGCCCCCGTGTTCTTCGAGTGCAAACCGGTAGGCTTTCGCGTCGTCGATGCTTGCCGTCATATCGTCCTGGGAAAAGAAGAGAAAGATCGGCATTGTCACCTTATCGGCGTGAGTGATGGGCGAAGAGCGCTTCAGGAAAACCTTAAGTCCGGGAAGGATCAAACCGATCCCCACTTCTTCAGTCAACTCCCTGTGCATCGCATACACATCGCACGCAGGCGCATATGACAAAGCCCCGGCCAGACGGGGCTCATGAGCTGCCATCAATAAACTCAACGTACCCGAGGAACTATGTCCTGCCGCATAGATCCGCTCTGGATCGACCACCTCTAATTCCTCCAGGGCATACTCCAACGCGTTACGGCCATTCACCACCCCCGCCCCGGCATCTGTGAAGGCCTCATAGTTTGCTTCCATCGCCATCACCGCAGTATCCGGATCCTCGGGGGCGTGACCATCCAGCGAATACTGCACCACCACCATTCCCGCTTCCGCATAAGGCAAGGTTTCATCGTGGTAATCACTACCCTCGAGTGAAGCGCCGCTCAGCAGATTTGTTCCGGCGGGAGCGACGAGCACACAGGGCAAGGTTTCCGGAGCAAATTCTCCCTCAGGCAGATAGACCCGCATCTGCATGCTCCCCCCGGGTCCATCATCTTGGCAGATCACGTCGTAATAGGTGACACCCTGATTTCCTGCGGCAACCGAGTCTCCCGGCTCCGGAAACTCGGGAACCTCAATCGAATCCATCGCAAAAGGGGCACTTTCCAGTTCCTCAAGTTGGGTTCTGAATCGAAAAACGACCGTCAGAACCAGGACAACGATGACAGTCAACGCCAGCCCCATATACCCAGTCACAAGCCCTCCAACTGCGAGTCCTCCGCCTCCGAAGCGGTTCGGTTCGCGTTTCGACCTACGCAGCGCCAGATGCCCGAGGATAACGGCAGGGATTGATAGGAACGGCAAACCGCAAATACTCAGGATTCCCAGCACAAGAGCCCAGACCGCGAAACCAGTGCGGGGAACCTGAGGGATCGCCGACGGCAGTGCAGGAGGAATGGATTGAGGCATGCCAAACCTCAGCGGGAAACGCCCGACGCGTAAAGCAAAACTCCCATCCACTGCATCCGAATCCGAATAAGGAAAATTGTCGGTTCGGCACCCAAGGTGACATTTCCGTTTCAATCCTCTCGAGATCAGCACCTTGTGACAAATCCCGATTCTCGCGATTAATCCGACTCATCGCCGACATGAGCGTATTGGTGGACAAAAAGAAGAAAAGAAGTAGCAGTCCGGCTCCAAAATAGCTTTTTTGCAGCTGACGATGAAAATGACACGCAACCTCCTAATCGCTGCTTCAGCCGCTCTTTTCTCGAGTGCGGCCGTGGCAGGAGAGTATTCCGGGAAGGAGCCCATCATTATTGATGACGCGACTCCTATTGTAACCTTCAAGATTGATAGCCGCCTCCGCTACGAATACGGCGACACTTCGACGCTTGATGATTCCAACGCCTTCACCTGGCGCAACCGTATCGGTATGCTGACGAAGGACTTCAATGGTTTCCAGGCATTCGTCGAATATGAGGGCACGCTCGTTGCCAACCGGGATGACTACTTTACCCCTGGCACCGAGCTCCCCACCGGCCAGACTCCAATCGCAGACGCTGAGTCACACGAGCTCAACCAGGCTTGGTTGTCTTACGCCAGCCCGGACAAGGTCTTCAGCCTCAAGGGTGGTCGTCAGGCCATCATCATCGACAACCAGCGTTACGTTGGTGGTGTCGCTTGGCGCCAGAACATGCAGACCTTCGACGCTGCCGGCTTCGACTGGGCTCCGTCCTCTGACTTTGTTCTCAGCTACGACTACGTTTGGCGCGTGAATCGAATCTTCGGTTCCGAAACCTTCGTTCCGCCTTTCACTGACTTCAAAGGTGACTCTCACCTCATCAACGCGAAGTTTAAGAACCTTCCGGTCGGCACCCTGACTACCTACGTCTACTCGCTCGACCTTCCCAACGTCGCCACTCCCGGCGTCTTCAGCAGCAACACCTTCGGTGCCCACCTCACTGGTGATGCCTTCGGTGACGCCACCTTCTGGTTGGAGTATGCTCACCAGGTCGACGCCTACGGCAGTCCGTTCAGCTACGCCGCCAACTACGTGCACGGTTACCTCTCATCTCCTATCTTCGGCCTCACAGGTAAGATCGGTCACGAATACCTCGGTTCCGACAACGGACGGGCTTTCCAGTTCCCTCTCGGCACCAACCACGCCTTCAACGGTTTCGCGGACGCGTTCCTCGTCACTCCTGCAGGCGGCCTCAACGACTTCTACGCTTCTATCGGCAAGAAGTTCGACTGCGGCTTTGGCCTGACCGGTTTTTACCACTACTTCTGGGATGACGGCTTCGACATCTCCCGCGGTCAGGAAGTCGACGTGGTCGCAACGATGCCCCTCGGCAAAGGCTTCACCGCTCTTGCTAAAGGCGCTTTCCTCTGGGGACAGGGCGCACAGCCTGACGTGACTCGCGTCACTCTCGAGGTGAATTACAAATACTGATTTTTCAAACGATAGCTTCGTTATATCGAACAGGGTTAGGTCTTTGACCTAACCCTGTTTTCATACTCAGTAGACCCAGATTTGTAGAAGCCACCTGGAACATCAATCCACCCTGTCACCACCACGATTCAATTGGAACTCTCCCGAGACGCTTCGGACGGCATACTCCCTCCAACCTTTTCGAATCAGTTCCACGCCGCTGTTTGTCGCGGCAACAGAACTAAAGGAATTCGCAGAGTCTTCTTCAGCGATAGCTTGTTCTGTCTCCAATCAAGGGTTTCTGCCACCTGCAAGTAACAGCCGGTCATTCCACTGCGGGCAACAGCCGGTCGGTCCGCATCAGGAGCGTGTCGACCACGTTCCGGCAAATGCCGGTAAAGACGTCTTCAATCGTCTGCGATTCATGGCGCGGGTCGCTGTGGATTGCCCACTCCCGGGTCAAATTATCCCATGGCAGTGGTCGAAAGACCAATGAGCCACTGGCGATTTCCTGTTCGGCCACCCAGGGCGAAAGCAGCCCGATGCCCATGCCGATTTTTGCCATCTCCTTGATGGCCGCCATACTCCCCACCTGGAGTGCTGTCTTGAGCCGCAACCCGTGCTGAAGAGACTGCTGCTCGAGGAGTCGGAAAGTTTCACTGGCCTGGTTGTAAAAGATAAAACTCTCGCGAGTCACATCATCCATCGAGATATCCTCTTTTCCGGCAAGGGGGTGCAAGGGCGACAAGGCCATCTGGATCTGGTCTTCAAAGAGGCGTTCGCGGCGGAGTTTTTCAGAAAATGAAGTTTCCATGGCCACCGCCACGTCGATGTCGCCGGTCTCCAGCAATCCCATCAGTCCCCGCGAGTCATCCGTGGTCACTGATATGTCGAATTCAGGAAAACTTTCGCGAAGTTCGCGGAGCACTGAAGGCAATACGTACTGGCTGATCGTCACCGTAGCACCGATCCTCAGTCGCCCATGTCCCGGTCGGTCAAGCACTTGCAACTCATCCTGTGCCCGGACCATGCGCGATAAGATACGATCCGCGTGGGGCAATAAAGTTTCGCCGGCCCGGGTCAAGCGCACGGTTTTTCCGAGACGCTCGAACAATGCCGTCTCCAAAGTTCTTTCCAATGCCTTGATTGAGTGACTGACCGCCGACTGGGTCAGGTTCAAGTTCCGGGCAGCCGCCGTAAAACTCCCCTGGCGGGCAAGCTCCTGAAAAGCACGGAGTTGTCTACTATCCAATAATTCCATTCCACTGGGGCCCCTTTTAACTATGAGAGCTTTCGATTGTTTTGATGAAATCATTGAAAGCAACTTTTAGGCCAATCCCAAAAGAATGGCACGGATCGGGCTCTTAAACCCCGGCGTGAACTTCAACGGAAACAGATCAGATAAGTCCCTCAGAATTGGATTCGTACCCCTGGTCGATTGTGCGCCAATTGCCCTCGCCTACGAAACGGGTCTCTACCGAGAGCATGGCCTCGAAATCGAACTGATGCGTGAGCCCGGTTGGGCCACCATCCGGGACAAGATGGCCTACGGCGAGCTCGACGCCGCTCACGCCCCCGTCGGACTCGCCTTCGCTCTGAACTGGGGACTGGGTGTCCTCCCCCAACCCTGCCTTACCGGTTATCTGCTCAATTCCAACGGCGACGCAATCAGTGTTTCCCGCGAACTCTACGAAGCCGGGGTGACCGATCCCGACACCCTCGCCGTTGAGATCCGCACTTCACGTCGCGAACGCCCCCTCACATTCGGCGTGCCTCACCAATTCAGCACCCACCACTTCCTTCTTCTGCAGTGGCTGCGCCCCGCCGGAATCGTCCCGGGCCGTGATATCCAGATCGTGGTGCTCCCGCCTTCGCTCATGTCATCCTGTCTGGCCGCCGGTGACATTGACGGTTTCTGCGTTGGCGAACCCTTTAACACCCTTGCAACTGAGAAAGGAAACGGAGTCATCCTGGCCGAGTCTGCCGATCTCTCTCCGATGCATCCGGAGAAAGCGCTCGTGGTGGCCGAATCTTTTGAAGACGAAAAACACGACCAACATATTGAGTTGATTCGGGCCACGGCCGAAGCCGCGCGACGCCTCGAAACTCACGAAGGTCGGGAGGCTGCCGTCGAAATCCTGTCACGACCTCATTACCTCGGACTCGATTCCACCCTCATCGAATCCAGCCTCTTCGCCGGTGAGTCCGAAGCCGCCGGAGCCGTCTCCAGCAAGCGCTTTCATATCTTTTCGCATCCGGAAGTCAATCGCCCCACCAACGACAAGGGCAACTGGCTTCTCTCTCACATGAGGAATGCCGGCCTCCTCGAAGGAGTAAACACCAAGGCCGGCCCCCTTCTTTCCGACATCTTTCGCGAAGACCTCTTCGAAGAGGCCACTGCAGAAGACTCCAAGCTTTCAGCCTGAACCCCATCTACAAACGACTCCCAAATCCTAAAGATTGAGATCAAACCATGAAAATCAAACACATCCTCCTAACCGCTGCCGCTGCATTGCTCGGCACCTCTGTCGCGCAGGCCGACCTGCTTGACGTGGAAAAAGATACGCTGAAGTTCGGCTTCATTAAGCTGACTGACTGCGCTCCCATCGTAATCGCCAAAGAGAAAGGCTACTTCGACGACGAGGGGCTCTCCGTCACCGTTGAAGCCCAGGGTAACTGGAAAGAGCTTCTCAACCGCGTTATCACCGGTGACCTTGACGGAGCTCACATGCTCGCCGGTCAGCCCATCGGCGCGACTGTCGGTTTCGGCACCCAGGCCGACATCATGACGGCCTACAGCCTCGACTACAACGGTAACGGTATCACTGTTTCCAACGAGATCTGGGATCAGATGAAGCCAAACGTTCCCATGGGCGAGGACGGCAAGCCGATCCACCCCATTACCGCTGACAGCCTCAAGCCGATTTCGGACGCAGCCGTCACCGCTAACAGCAAGCTCAAGATGGGCATGGTGTTCCCGGTTTCGACTCACAACTACGAAATCCGCTACTGGCTCGCCGCTGCCGGCATCAAGCCCGGTTTCTACTTCGACCCCGGCACTGGCCAGGTTGATGTCCCCGGATTCCTTAACGGTGATGTTGAGCTCTCCGTAACGCCTCCGCCTCAAATGCCCCAGACCCTCGAGCAGGGAACTATCGTGGGCTACTGCGTGGGTGAGCCGTGGAACCAGCAGGCTGTCTTCAAAGGCATCGGTGTTCCGGTGACAACCAACTACGACATCTGGAAAAACAATCCGGAAAAAGTGTTCGGTGTGTCCAAGGCGTGGGCGGAAGCCAACCCCAACACCTGGATCGCTGTGACCAAGGCTCTCATTCGCGCCGGCCACTGGCTCGACGCTTCTCCTGAGAACCGCGTTGAAGCTGCCAAGATCCTCTCTCAGCCAAACTACGTGGGCGCTCCTTTCGAAGTGATCAGCAACTCCATGACTGGCACCTTCGAATTCGAGAAAGGCGACAAGCGCGACATGCCGGACTTCAACGTCTTCTTCCGCTACAACGCCTCCTACCCCTACTACAGCGACTGCGTCTGGTTCCTTACCCAGATGATCCGCTGGGGCCAGATCACCGAGCAGCAGCCTGACAGCTACTTCGACGAAATGGCGAAGAAGATCTATCGCCCGGACGTCTACATGCGCGCTGTTGAGGAACTCATCGACGACGGTGAATTCACCGAGGATGACTTTGCTGATGCTTTCGCCGCATTCGAAGCCGGCGGCTACAAGGAACCCAGCTCTGACTTCATCGACGGCAAGACCTACGACGGCACTAAGCCGAACGAATACATCCAGTCCTTCGAAATCGGACTCAAGTAATCCCAATCACTCAATCCTGACTTTCAACCCTTTCATACCATGAGTGGTGCAGTAATCGAATCAACACCGGCCGCGTCTCCTGAAGGAGGCGCGGCTCCTTCGCCAAAGAGGTTCAAATACAATCCGAATCGCGTCGCGCACACGCTGAACAAGCTCGGCCTGGGCTACTTTTCGCCTTTTGCCCGGCTTATCGGAAAAGACGAACCTGCCAAGCAGATCCGCGAAATCGCGCAGAATACTCTACTGCCCGTGATCGCATTTGCCGGATTCGTGATCCTGTGGAGCATCTTCTCCTCGATCGTGAAAACCGACAGCGTGCAGATTCCGAGCCCTCACCAGTCCTGGTATGCCCTCACCGGAACCGCTATTCCCGGTTTCGCGCACCCTTTCCCGGACAGCATTTCCGGAGCCGAAGCACCCTACTTTGCCGCAAACGACGGCCTCGATCCAAAATCCATCAACGGCTTCGCCAAGGCTGAAGAAATCGCCGAGCAGAGGTATCTCGAATCGCAACAGGACCGCGTCGACAACTTCATGGAGAAGTCTCGACAGGCAGCTGCTGAAGGAGATGCTGAAAAGGCCGAGAAGTACAAGGGCAATGCTGAAATGTTTGCCGGCAAGACCTACTCTGGCAACAAGACCTTCTACGATCAGATCTGGATCTCTCTGCTCACCGTCTCCATCGGCTTCTTCATCGCGACCATTGTCGCCGTCCCGATCGGAGTGCTTTGCGGTATTTCGCCCCTTTTCAATACGGCGATGAACCCGCTCATCCAACTTTTCAAGCCGGTCAGCCCGCTGGCCTGGTTCCCCATCGTGTTCGTTGTGACGACCTGGGGTATCGACACCCCGCCCTCCGACTCCATCTGGCAGCGTGCCCTCTGGACATCGGCCGGCGTGGTGATGCTCTGTTCTCTCTGGCCGACGCTGATCAACACCGCTGTGGGTGTGGCTTCCGTCGACAAGGACCACCTCAACGTAGCTAAAGTTCTCAAGCTTGGCTGGGCCAAGCGCATCTGGAAGATCGTGCTTCCCGCTTCTCTCCCGCTCATCTTCACCGGCCTCCGCCTCTCCATCGGTGTGGGTTGGATGGTGCTGATCGCGGCCGACATGATGGCTCAGAACCAGGGCCTCGGTAAGTTCGTCTGGGACATGTATCAGAACGGCGACACCATGAGTACTGCCCAGATCATCGTGGCCGTATTCGTCATCGGTGGTATCGGCTTCTTCCTCGACCGGATCATGCTGGTGTTCCAGCGCCTCGTCACTTTCGAAGACCAGAACGTCTAATCCTGACACCGATCGAATCATGGCTTACATCGAACTGAACGACGTGTCCGTGGGATTCGGCTCCGGGACAGCCCGGAGTGAAGTCCTTACTGACATCAATCTTCACATCGAGAAAGGTGAATTCATCGCCATGCTCGGCTACTCCGGCACCGGAAAGTCGACCATCATGAATCTCATCGCCGGACTGACAAAGCCCGACAAGGGCGACGTTATCGTCAACGGCGAACGCGTCGACGGTCCCAGCCCGGACCGGGGGCTCGTTTTCCAGAACTACTCCCTGCTCCCCTGGTTCGACGTTTACAAAAACGTCGAGCTCGCAGTGAATGAAGTTTACGGCAAAGAGAACAGGGCGTCTCGCGACGAAAAAGTCCGCACCGCCGTTGATCGTGTGAACCTGACCGACGCGCTTCACAAGAAGCCCGGCGAGCTTTCCGGAGGTATGCGCCAACGCAACTCAGTGGCCCGAACGCTTTCCATGAATCCGGACGTTCTCCTGCTCGACGAGCCGCTCAGCGCACTCGACGCACTGACCCGGAGCGTCATCCAGGACCAGATTCTCGGAATCTGGAAAGAGCTCGGCCAAACGATCATCCTGATCACCAACGATGTCGACGAAGGTCTCTACATGGCCGATCGCATCATCCCGATCAGCGTTGGTCCTCCTTCCACGCTCGGCCCCGAAACCAAGGTTTCCTACAGCCATCCCCGCGACCGCAAGGCAATCACCACGGGAACTGAGTACCAATCTCTCCGTTCCGAGGTCATCGACTTCCTCGTCAGCGAGAAAGAAAAGGAGAAAGCCAACTCGCCCACCAAGGCAGTTACTCTGCCCAACATTCGCCCCATGGACATCAGCCGTCACCGTCCTAACACGTTCCGCGGCCTTCGTCCTCGCCCCAAGAAAACCATTGCCTGATTAATCATGGAAGAAGCTGCATATTTCGAAGCCATCAACCTTGGCAAAACCTACAAGACACCTAACGGCGACGCCGTCATCGTGAAGGGATTCGATCTCAAGATGAAAAAAGGCGAGTTCGTCTGCGTTCTCGGCCACTCCGGCTGCGGCAAATCGACCGTCCTCTCCATGGTCGCCGGCCTCAACGAGATCTCCGAGGGCAATGTCCTCATCGATCAGAAGGAGATCGAAGGAGCCGCTCCTGACCGTGGCGTTGTGTTCCAGGCACCCTGCCTTCTGCCGTGGATGTCGACCTGGGACAACGTCATGCTCGGCGTGGAACAGGTGTACTACCACGCCACTCAAGAGGAGCGGAACCAGATCGTTGAGTATTACCTCTCCGCAGTTGGACTCGGTGACGCCATGCACAAGCGTCCCGGCGAACTCTCAGGAGGTATGCGCCAGCGTGTCGGTCTCGCGAGAGCCTTTGCCCTCTCACCCAAGATGCTCCTGCTCGACGAGCCCTTCGGGATGCTCGACAAGCTGACCAAGTTCGAGCTCCAGCAGGTCCTGCTCGACCTCTGGAACCGCGAGCGTCTCACCGCCATGATGATTACGCACGATGTCGACGAGGCCATCTACCTCGCTGACCGCGTCGTCATGATGACCAATGGCCCCGCCGCCCGCGTCGGCGAAGTCGTGAAGATCGATTTCGAGCGTCCCCGCGACCGCCGCGATATCATGTCTGATCCGAAGTACCTCGAATACCGCGAGCAGCTCATCAGCTTCCTCGAGGAACGAGTCTACCAGATGGACGAAGCCGCCTGACACTCATACCAACGTTTCAACCTATGAGCACACTTCCAGTCATCCCGGCCTCTGCTCCGTTTACGGAGGAGCAGCGCCTCTGGCTGAACGGCTACATCGCAGGCCTTATCTCGAACGACGGATCCGCACCCGCTCTTGTCAGCAGCAAGCCAAAGCTTCGTGTTCCGGTCCTTTACGCCAGCCAGTCCGGCAACAGCGAGGGCCTTGCTGAAGATTTTGCCGAGCAACTCTCCGCTGCCGGATTCGACGCTCCCTGCCTCAGCACCGAGGACCACGAAGAGATCGACCTGACCAAGGAGAAGCACCTCCTCATCGTTTCCAGCACCTGGGGCGAAGGCGATCCGCCGGACAATGCCGTCGAGTTCTGGGAAAAACTTCAATCGGATGATCATCCGAAACTTGAGAACCTGACCTATTCGGTTCTCGCCCTCGGCGATACCAACTACCTCGATTTCTGCGCCCAGGGCAAAGCCTTCGATGAACGCCTCGCCGCGCTCGGTGCAACCGCCATCGCTCCCCGCGTCGATTGCGACACCGACTTCGAAGAGCCTGCCGCCGAGTGGTTCGCCACCGTCAGCGGAAAGCTGAAGGAACTCGATGGCGGATCCGCAGACGAAGCCGCCGCACCTGCCGCTATGAAGGAGGAATCGGGCTATTCGAAGAAGAATCCTTTCCGTGCCCTTCTCAAAACCAATCTCGAACTCAACGCCAGCGATTCCGCTCGTGACACGCGCCACTTCGAGTTCGACCTGACCGGCTCCGGCCTCTCTTACGAAGTCGGAGATGTGCTCGGAGTGTATCCAAAGAACGACCCCGGGATGGCCGACGAACTCATCGAACTTCTCGGCTTTGATCCGGAGACCGTCGTCACCACTCCTGATAAGGAGGAGAAGCCGCTTCGCCAGGCCCTGATCGAAGATTTCGATATTCGCACCCTCAGCGCCAAGGGCATGACCGACTGGTCTGAGAAGTCTGACTCAGAAGCGCTCAAGGAATTGCTCGCGGGAGACAAGCAAGCCATTGAAGACTATATCTGGGGACGCGAACTCATTGACCTGGCCACCGACCATCCGGCCACCTTCGCCGACGCCGCTGAATTTGTGGGCCAGCTCCGCAAGCTCGGACCGAGACTTTATTCAATTTCCTCGAGCCCGAAGGCGCACCCTGACGAAGTACACCTCACCGTAGCCAAAGTGACCTACGAAAGTCACGGTCGCGAGCGTGGTGGTGTCTGCTCCACTTATCTCTCCGACCGCGTCAACGGTGATGGCACTGTCCCGGTGTTCTTCCAGCCGGCAGCGCATTTCAAGTTGCCGACCGACCTCGCCACCGATGTCATCATGTGCGGACCCGGAACCGGGATTGCTCCGTTTCGTGCCTTCCTCGAAGAGCGCGAAGCGACTGAAGCCGTCGGACGCAACTGGCTCTTCTTCGGCAACCCTCACGAGAGCACCGATTTCCTCTACAAAGAGCAACTGCTCCAGCAGAAGGAAGAAGGCGTTCTCAATCGACTCGACCTCGCCTGGTCACGTGACGGCGATCAGAAGGTCTATGTCCAGGACAAGATGCTCGAAGCCGGAGCCGAACTCTGGGAGTGGTTCCAGAAAGGTGCCCACTTCTACATCTGCGGCGATGCCAAGCGGATGGCCAAGGACGTCGATCAGGCTCTCCACACCATCGCCGAACAACACGGCGGCCTCAGCGAAGACGAAGCCAAGGACTTCATCAATCAACTCAAGAAAGACAAACGCTACCAGAGGGACGTCTACTAATGAGCATTCCACAAAAAATCGCCGGTGAGCCGGTCTCCTCTGATCAGGCCACCTACCTCGACGGATTCTTCGCCGGAGTGAAGAACCGCGGACTCAGTTTTGCCGATGCCGAACCTGACGCAGGCCCGGCTCCCAAGGCCAAGAAAGAAAAACTGACCGCAGAAGAAAAGATCAAGAATGAGCTGAACCCCTTCGATGCTCTCCCCGTGCTCTACAAGCGCGCCCGGAGAAACGAAGCGCCGGAGAAGGAAGATATCTTCCGTTTCAAGTTCAACGGTCTTTTCTGGCTCGGACCCGTTCACGAGGGTTACATGACCCGCCTCCGCATGCCCGGCGGCATCGTCAATTCCGCCCAGTTTCGCGAGCTCGCCAGTATTGCTGACGACATCGCCTGGGGTTACCTTCAGCTGACCACCCGCAACAACGTGCAGTTGCGCGTCATCGCACCCAAGGACACACCCGAGTTGATTCGACGCATCCAGGACTGCGGTCTTCACACCAAGGGTTCCGGTGCAGACAATCTTCGCAACTTCACTGCGACGCCGACTTCCGGATACGATAAGAACGAGCTGCTCGATGTGATGCCCCTGATCAAGGATCTCGCGCACTACATCATCAACCAGCCTGAGTTCTACAACCTGCCGAGAAAGTTCAACATCTCCTATGACAACGGAGCTCCCATCCGCGTTGCCGAAGACACCAACGACATCGGTCTGCAAGCCTTCAAACTGAAAGCTCCGCCCGAGGGTCACCCGCTTCATGGCAAAGTTGATGAGGGCGTTCACTTCCGCATTCTTCTCGGCGGCGTGTCAGGACACCAGGAACTTGCCGAAGACTGCGGTGCGATCTGCTCACCCGAGACAGCGACCGAGACCGTCGCTGCGATGACCCGTGTTTTCATTCGGAACGGCAATCGCGGCAACCGCGGCAAATCCCGCCTCATCTACCTGCTCAAGGACTGGGGCTTCGACAAGTTCCTCGAAGAATCCGACCAGCTTCTCGACGACCCGATCGTGCGATTCGACTTCAACGATCCGCTCTACAGCGACCTGATTGAACCTCATGAAAAGCCGGATATTCCTCACCCGCATATCGGCACTCACGAGCAGAAACAGGACGGCCTCAGCATGCTCGGGGTCTACGTCCCGGTTGGCATTCTCCAGTCCGACGAAGCCCGCGCTATTGCTGATGTCGCCGAGGAGTTTGGCAACGGTGAACTTCGCCTGACGATCTTCCAGAACGTCATGATCCCGAATATTCCCTCCGACAAGATCGAAGCCGCCAAGGCCAAGCTTGCCGAAGCCGGGCTCGGGACCGAAGCCAGCAACATTCGCGGCGGAGCCGCGGCCTGCACCGGCAACAAGTATTGCAAGTTCGCCAGCTCCGACACCAAGGGCCACGCCATTGAGCTCGTCGACTACCTCGAATCAAAGATGACACTCGACAAGCCCATCAACATCCACGTCACCGGTTGCCCGCACTCCTGCGCTCAGCACTACGTCGGCGACCTCGGGCTTCTCGCCTGCAAAGTGCCGGTCGAAGGCCAGGACGAACCGGTCGAAGGCTATCACGTTTTTGTCGGCGGAGGATTCGGAGGAGATCAGAAGAAGATCGGCCGCCAACTCCTCAAGAGTATCCCGGCGGGTCCCGAGCTTTACACGAAGGTCGAATCCCTGCTCAAAGGCTACCTGGCCAATCGCGAGTCCGGAGAAACCTTCCTCGATTTCACCTCCCGCCACGAAATTGAGGCACTAGAAGCCCTAACCGCTGGATGAGCCTCTTGGAGGACAGAAACCTGATCGACGAACTGCTGGAAGACCAGCAGCGACTTACCGCAGTAGAGCGTTTCTCGCAATTCCACGAGAACGCTACCGAGCCGGTTCAGGCGAGACACTATCGAAGTCTGATTCCCCTCTCCCTCCCGGGGAAGGGAGAGCAGTACTCTTTCGAAGTCGATCTCGACGCCTGCTCCGGCTGCAAAGCCTGCGTCGCTGCCTGCCACAGCCTCAATGGGCTCGACGAAGGAGAGTCCTGGCGAGACGTCGGCACCCTTCAGACTCCGGGCCCTGACGGTGGCACCGTCCAGACAGTTACCACTGCCTGCCACCATTGCGCAGATCCCGCCTGCGCCAACGGCTGCCCCACGCTCGCCTACGAGAAAGAGGAAGACACCGGCGTCGTCCGCCACCTCGATGACCAGTGCATCGGCTGCGAATATTGCACCATGACCTGCCCCTATGAGGTACCGAAATACAACAAGCGCCTCGGCATCGTTCGCAAGTGCGACATGTGCCAGTCCCGTCTCCGCGAAGGGGAAGCCCCCGCCTGTGTCCAGTCCTGCCCCACCGAAGCCATCCGCATCCGCATCGTTCCAAAGATCGAAATCGAGGGCCGTCCTGCTCATCAAATCTCCCTGCTGCCCGGTGTCGCCCCTTCAAGTATCACCAAACCCTCCACGACTTTTATTAATCTCCGCATGCCAGACGGCGGGGAGCCGGTAGCGGCTGATCACAATGACCTGACCCCTGCTCACAGTCACACTCCCTTGGCGGTTATGTTAGTGCTCACACAGGCCGCTGCCGGTCTTCTTCTTTTTGATGCACTGGCCCGCTTCACCAGCCTTGGATCAGGGGCTCCCGGCCTTTGGCATGCCCTGTTCGGAACCGGCCTTGTCTTTGCCGGATTGGCCTGCGCCACCGCTCACCTCGGCCAACCGCTTAAAGCCTGGAAGAGTTTCCTCGGATGGAGAAAGTCCTGGCTCAGTCGCGAGATTCTCGTTTTCGGTGCTTGGTCCGGTGCTGCCGCCGCCTATGCCGCGACCCTCTTTTTTGACCTTCCCGGTTTCCTCCAGATGGCGTCCGGCGGCGGAGCTGTCGTGACCGGGCTTGCCGGGGTGTTCTGTTCCGTGATGGTCTACGTCTACACCCGCCGTCCCTTCTGGAGCCTCGACCAGACCGGCGCCCGTTTTTTCCTCACCGTGCTTGCAGTGGGTGGCTGTTTCACTTTCCCGGCCATTGCCGGGCTGGCCCTCACCGCCAAGCTGGCTCTGGAATTCAGGGCGGCTTCGCTGAGCATCTCCCCGTTCAAGAAGAGTGCACGCATCCTCGCCGGCCCCCTTCGCAAAACCTGGGGTACCCGCCTCGTCCTTGGTCTCACCGGTATCGCTCTTACCATCGTGGCCACGGTTGATCCCAGCGTGATGCCAATTGCTTTCGCTTTCATTCTCGCCGGCGAATTCGCCGCCCGCTCCCTCTTCTTTCAAGCCGTCGAAGTCCCCAAGATGCCCGGCGGTGTTCCCGCAAAATGAGCACTCTCAAACGAGTCACCAGTCTATTGAAAGATCAGGTCCGGAGTCATTCCGGCCCACTCACCGAACAACTCGTCCGCGAACCGGGCGCGTTCGGACTCGGACAAGTTCCTTCGTCCACAGCTCCTGACGCTACCACTTCGATGGTGTGCGGTTTCTGCTCTACGGGTTGCTCGCTGAACATCCATATCCGCGACGGCGAAGCCAGCAATCTCTCCCCCAACATCGACTACCCCGTCAACGACGGGATGGCCTGCCCCAAGGGGTGGGAAGCTCTTGCCCCCCTCGACGCCAATGATCGTGCCAGTGTTCCCCTGATTCGCGATCGCCAAACCGGGGAGACCGCTGAAGTCGACTGGCATACCGCCGCGACCACTTTCCGCGACCGGATGAAAGCGATCATCGACGAGCACGGTCCCGAATCCGTCGCTTTTCTCTCCACCGGCCAGATCTGCACCGAGGAGATGGCTTTTCTTGGTTCCTTTGCCAAGTTCGGAATGGGCATGCTCCATGGCGACGGAAACACACGACAGTGCATGGCCACGGCAGTCAGGTCCTACAAGGAATCCTTTGGCTTCGATGCACCTCCTTACACCTATGCCGACTTCGAGGAGTCTGACGTCATCGTCCTGAGCGGGTCCAACCTGTGCATCGCCCACCCCATTATGTGGCAGCGGGTGCTCAAAAACGAACGCAATCCCGAGATCATCGTCATCGATCCTCGCAAGACTGAGACCGCAATGCAGGCAACCCGCCACGTTCCCCTGCGCCCGAAGTCGGATCTCGTTCTCTACTACGGTCTCGCTCGAATCCTGATCGAAAAGGATCTGCTCGATCACGACTTTATCGCGGAGCACACCAGCGACTTCGACAGCTTCAAGGAACACGTCGAAGCCTACGACCTTGAAACGGTCGTCGCCGAGAGCGGCATCCCGGCTGAAGAATTGATCTTTCTCGCCGAACTCATCGGCAGTGGCAAGCGCGTCTCCTTCTGGTGGACCATGGGGGTCAACCAGAGCTACGAAGCCACGCGCACCGCACAGGCCATCATCAATCTCTCGCTGATGACCGGGAACATCGGGAAGCCCGGCACAGGTGCCAACTCCATCACGGGGCAATGCAACGCGATGGGTTCCCGCCTCTTCAGTAACACCACTTCGCTTCTGGGCGGGCACGACTTCCTCAACGATGACCATCGCCAGAAGGTCGCCGACCTGCTCGATATCCCAGTCGACCGTATTCCCAACCAGAACAGCCTCGCCTACGACCAAATCATCGACGGGGTGAAGGAGGGAAAAATTAAGGGACTCTGGGTTATCGCGACCAACCCGGTTCACTCATGGATCGGACGGGAGAACTTTACCGAAACGCTCGACCAACTCGATTTTCTTGTCGTTCAGGACATGTATCCCTCGACTGAAACGGCGCAGCAGGCAGACCTCCTCCTGCCTGCTGCGGCGTGGGGGGAAAAGGACGGCACACTGATCAATTCCGAGCGCCGCATTGGAATCGTCAAAAAGGTAGCCAAGGCTCCTGGTCAGGCATTGAGCGATTTCTCCATCTTTCGCCTGCTTGCCGACACCTGGGGCTGTGGCGATCTTTTCAAACGCTGGAACAGCCCCGAAGCCGTTTTCGAAATCCTGCAGGAACTCAGCGAGGGCCAGCCCTGTGATATTTCAGGCATCAACGGCTACGACCAGATCGATCAGGAAGGTGGACTGCAGTGGCCGGTTCCGAAGGGATCAGAAAAACCGGAAAGCCAGCGCCGTCTTTTTGCCGACGGGAAATTCTACACACCAGACCAGCGCGCCAGGTTTGTCTTCGCCGATCAGCTTCCTGATCCGGAGCCGCCCTGCGATGAATATCCTTTGCGCCTCCTCACCGGCCGCGGCACATCCGCCCAGTGGCACACTCAGACACGCACCGCCAAATCGGGCGTCCTCGCTGAAATCGCCCCGAAGAAGAACCACGTCGAGATCCACCCGGACGACGCAGGTGCCCAAGGTATTGCTTCAGGAGAAACCGTAGAGGTAACGAGCCGCCGCGGATCGATCCTGATTCAGGCCTACCTCACCACGACCGTTCAACCCGGTACCGTCTTTATTCCCATGCATGAGGAGACAACCAACCGCCTCACCCTGGCTGTCTTCGATCCCTACTCACGGCAGCCGAGTTACAAGTCCTGCGCCATCAAGATCGAGAAGGATCCAGCTACGGGATTAATGTCTTGATTGGCGATCCACCGCCGCCCAGATTAGCGTCGCATGAATCCCGAAACTACCGTCAGCATCCACCCCTACTTCAAGCCACACGAAGGCAAGTGGGACGAATTCATCGGCAGCCTCCAGGCCTTTGTTGATCAAACCGCCAACGAAGAAGCGGTTCTTTTCTACGACTTCACGATCTGCGAAGACACCGTGTTCTGCCGCGAAGCTTACGCCGGTGCTGATGGCGCGCTCGCTCACCTGGACAACGTTGGTTCCATGCTCGAAGCCGCCCTCGGCATTTCCGACCTGCTTCGCCTTGAAGTCCACGGTTCCGCCGCCGAACTCGATAAGATGCGCGAGCCGCTCAAGGACCTTCCCGTTCAGTGGTTTGTGCTTGAAACCGGGCTCAAGAAGTAATCGATTCCGATGTCACAGGGTTAGTTCGATCAGCTAACCCTCTTAAGTCCCGCACGATGTCCCAAGACGACCTCCATCTGCTCGGCGACAAAGACAAAGTCGCGCCCTGGCGGCTCAGGCTGGCCACTTTCATCGAATCCAGGATCGTCCAGCGTGTCATCCTGGTGACCATTCTCGTCAATGCGGTCGCTCTCGGTCTCAACATCGACCCGACCCTGGTCGAGAGTTGGGATCCTTTCCTCATCAATCTGGATCACATCTGCCTTGGCATCTTCATTGTCGAGTTATTGATCAAGATCATCGCCTATCGTTTCTCTTTCTTCCGCAGCGGATGGAATGTTTTTGATTTCGTGGTGGTCGCCGTAGCCCTCGTTCCCAACGCCGGAGCACTTTCCGTTCTGCGGACCCTTCGTGTCTTGCGAGTCCTGCGGGTTCTCACCGTCGTTCCCAGCCTGAAGCGGGTCGTGGCCGCTTTCATCCATGCGATCCCCGGTTTGGGCAGTGTCGTTGCTGTGATGGCGATTTTCTTCTACGCCGCTGCCGTGATGGCGGTAGGCTTCTTCGGAGAAACCCATCCGGACTGGTTCGGCAGCATCGGGAAAAGTCTCTATTCACTTTTCCAGATCATGACTCTGGAAAGCTGGTCCATGGGCATCGTTCGCCCGGTCATGGAGTCCCATCCCTACGCCTGGGCTTTCTTCGTGCCCTTCATCATCCTGGCAACCTTCACCATCCTCAACCTCTTCATCGGGATCATCGTCTCGACCATGCAGGAACTCTCGGTTCTACCCGACCCGGATGACCCTAATAAACAAACAATTGAAATCCTCTCCAAGATTGAAGAGGAAGTTGCCAGGCTGCGCGCCCAGTTGGACAAAGACGAGAAGCCGTAACTCAGGCGTCCAACTTATAAAGGCGTTGGACGATGATCATTCCAACCGCCATAGCTGGAACAAATACCAGTGCTTCGGTCCGCAGCGCTCCCAGGTTCGCAATCGCGGGTCCCGGACAGAAACCGCCCAGCCCCCATCCAATCCCGAAGAGGATCGCCCCGATAATCAGGGGTTTCGATACGGGATCACCACTGTCTCGCGGAAGCGAACAAGGCGTCCGCAACAGCCGGTAACATGGAGCAGTCACCATCAAGGCTCCGCCCATGACAAAGGCCAGTGTCGGATCCCAGAATCCGAAGATGTCGAGAAAAGCCGTGACCTTGAGAGGATCTGTCATCCCCGAAATCGCCAACCCTGCGCCGAACAAGGCCCCTCCAAGAAATGTAAGCAGGTTCCTTTTCATCAGCCGGTTACCAGGGTTCGAAACACATAAACCGTCGCCATGCCGGCGACCATGAACACAACCGTGGCAATCATCGAATCGCGGGCACCCATACTGATGCCACAGATACCGTGACCGCTGGTGCAACCACCTCCGAGCCGGGTTCCAAATCCGACGATCAGTCCGGCAATTGCATACACCGCCAGATTCCTACCGTCAGGCACGCGAAACACCGATGCTGGTTCATAAACTCGAAACAGGACAGCGGCACCGGCGATCAACCCGGCGAGAAAAACAAATCGCCAGCCAGTTTCATTCGAGGAAGGACGCAACAGGCGCCCGAACACGCCCGAGATGCCGGGCACTTTTCCGGTAGCTACCATGGTGAGCAAAGTGCCGGCCCCGATCAGCACCCCCCCGATCAAACCATTCACATACGAAGGATCCATGCCCCTCTAATACTCAATTTTTTCTTGTTTGGGAACCTTGGGCTTTCGCCGAATTCCGCATCGCCATCTCACGTCAATCCGAGTCGATTCCATATGCACTTCACCGAAAACCAGACCATCATAGGAATCTCGCTATGAAATTTTGGGTTCCCATCCTTCTCTGCCTGCCATTGCTGGCCACCAGCGAAGATGAAACACTGGACTTCAACCAGCATGTCCGCCCCATTCTTTCGGACAAGTGCTTCTTCTGCCATGGCCCTGATGCCCATGAGCGCAAAGCCGATCTTCGGCTCGACACGCGCGAAGGCGCCCTCGCCGACCTGGGAGGCTACGCCGCGATCGTTCCCGGCAAACCGAGTGAAAGCGAATTCTACAGTCGCCTCGTCACTGACGATGCGGACGACCTGATGCCACCGGAAAATTCCCACAAGCATCTCAAACCCAAGGAAATTGCACTGCTCAAACGCTGGATCGAAGAAGGCGCCACCTACGAGGAACCCTGGGCCTACGTCCCACCGAAGAAAAATCCCCTTCCCAAGGTGCAGAATGCCGACTGGCCCGCCAACTTCATCGATCACTTCGTCCTCGCCAAACTGGAGAGAAAAAAGCTGCAGCCAGCTCCCGAAGCCGATTCCATCACCCTGATCCGTCGACTCCATTTCGATCTTACCGGACTACCCCCCACCCCCGAACGGGTAGAAAAATTTGTCCAAGCCGAAGATCCCGAGTCAGCCTGGGCCGAACTGGTCGATGAGCTGCTCGACTCGCCCCACTTTGGCGAACGCCTCGCCATCTACTGGCTCGACCTCGTTCGCTACGCTGACACCGTCGGCTACCACGGTGACCAGGATCACAACATCTCCCCCTATCGCGACTATGTGATTCGCGCCTTTAACCGGAACGTGCCTTTCGACCAATTCACCCGGGAGCAGCTCGCCGGCGACCTCATCGAAGACAGCAGCAAATGGCAGAAGGTCGCCTCCGGATACAACCGCCTGCTGCAGACTTCCCACGAAGGTGGCATCCAGGCCAAGGAATACAACGCCATCTACGCCGCCGACCGGGTCCGCAACCTGTCCGCTGTCTGGATGGGCGCCACGGTCGGCTGTGCTCAGTGTCACGATCATAAGTACGACCCGTACACTCTTAAGGACCACTACACGCTCGCTGCCTTCTTTGCCGATGTGCACGACAGCGGATACAACGGCAACACCCTGCCGACCAATCGGCCTCCGGAGATGCTTTTTCATTCCGATGCGAACGAAGCTCGACTCGAAGAATTAAAGAAACAGGTCGATGAACTCCTCGACGAAACCACGGTCGAGGAACTACGCAAACTTGAAGCTGGAAAGGCGTCTCTCACTGCCAAACTCAAAGTCGGCAAGGACCAGAAAGCAAAAGATGCAGCGAAAAAAGAAATCGCCGGAATCGAAAAACGGATCACGGAACTGATTCCTGCAGACGTTCGGAAAAAGTGGGATCAACTCGAGCTCGAACGACGGATGATCCACAAGGAAGGCCGCTTCACCATGATCACCGAAGCCAAGCCTCCGCGCGAGATGCGCGTCCTTCCACGCGGCAACTGGCAGGATGACAGTGGAGAGGTAGTGAGTCCCGCCATTCCCGAGTTCATGGGCACCATATCCCACACCGGAGAATTCCCGACCCGCCTCGACCTGGCCAACTGGCTCACCAACCCGAATGAAGGTGCCGGGGGTCTAACGGCTCGCGTTTTTGCCAACCGGTTCTGGTATCTCTTTTTCGGCACCGGCATCTCACGTTCCCTCGAAGACTTCGGCGGCCAGGGCGAGCCGCCTGCCAACGCTCAACTGCTCAACAACCTCGCTGTGTCGTTCTACGAAAACGACTGGGACGTTAAAGCCCTGATTCGCCTTCTCGTCACCAGCCGCGCCTACCGGCAGTCTTCCGTAGCAAGCGCCGAACTGGCGGAGCTCGATCCCTACAATCAGCTCATTGCCCGACAGTCCCGCTATCGGCTTCCGGCCGAAATCATGAGAGACAACGCTCTCGCTGTGAGCGGACTTCTCGTCCTGAACGACCCAGCCATCGAAACTGCCTCTCTCGGCGGGGACAGCGTCAAACCCTACCAACCCGTCGACTACTACAAGCACCTCAACTTCCCTACGCGGACCTATCAATCCCACCAGGGTGACCGGCAGTGGCGCCGGGGCATTTATGTCCATTGGCAGCGCATGTTCCTCCACCCCATGATGAAAGCCATGGACGCACCCAGCCGGGAAGAGTGTACGGCGCAGCGCCCCCGGTCCAACACTCCCAATGCGGCTCTTGTTCTGCTCAACGACCCGACCTTCGTGGAAGCTGCGAGAGCTTTTGCCGCGCGCGTGATCCAGGAGGGAGGAGAAACTTTCGACGATCGACTGGATTTCGCCTACCGCCTATGCCTCTCCCGCTCTCCTGATGAAGAAGAATCCCAACTCCTGCGTAACCTCTTCACCCAGACTCAGGCGGAATATGATTCCAACGTCGAAGCCGCGATGAAATTTGTCAGCCTGGGCCAATCCCAATCTCCCGGGAGCATCTCACCCGTAGAGCTGGCCTCGTGGAGTGCCGTCACCCGAGCTCTGCTCAACCTCAGCGAAACTATCACCCGGAACTGACATGACGCCCTCGCAGAACCATCACAACACTCTTCAGCGCCGCACCTTTCTCGGCCGTACTGGACTCGGTCTGGGTTCTGCTGCCCTTTCCAGTTTGCTGGGCAGGGACCTCGCCGCCGCGTCGGGCGAAATCCCCAGGGGGATCTCTCACTTCGCCCCGAAAGCGAAACGCGTCATTTTTCTCTGCATGGCCGGTGGTCCTTCCCACCTCGAGACCTTTGACTACAAACCTCAACTGGATGCCCTCAACGGGAAAGCGATGCCGGAATCCTTCACCAAGGGGCAACCGATCGCTCAACTGCAGGGAAAGGAACTGAAGGTACTGGGGCATCTCAGCAAATTTCGAAAACACGGGCAAAGCGGGCAGCTCATCAGCGACTACCTGCCATGGACGGCCAAGATCGCGGACGACATTGCCGTGGTCCGCTCCATGGTGACCGAACAGATCAATCACGATCCCGCCCACACTTTCATGAACACAGGCACCGCCATCAGCGGTCGCCCCTCAATGGGCGCATGGACGACCTACGGCCTCGGCTCCGAAACCGAAGACCTGCCCGGCTTCGTCGTCCTCACCAGTGTGGGAGGGCGCAACCCTCAACCCATTGCTTCACGACAGTGGTCCGCAGGATTTCTCCCGTCGAAATACCAGGGCGTTGAGTTCAACTCCACGGGGGATCCCGTTCACTACGTTCGAAATCCAAAGGGTGTCTCCGACATCCAGCAATCTTCGCTCGTCAACACGATCAACCAGCTCGATCAAAAACGAAACCAACTCGTCCACGATCCCGAGATCGAAACCCGAATTGCGGCCTACGAAATGGCGTATCGGATGCAAACCTCGGTACCCGAACTGGTCGACATCAGTCACGAACCACAACACGTCCTGGATCTCTACGGCGCGACTCCCGGGGACGGCTCCTACGCGTCAAACTGCCTTCTCGCCCGACGACTGGCCGAGCGTGGCACAAGATTCATTCATCTCTATCACCGCGGGTGGGATCACCACGGAGATCTCGCGAAGTATATGGACATCTGTTGCGGCCTGACCGATCGCCCGACCTGGGCGCTCCTGACAGACCTGAAGCAACGCGGCCTGCTCGATGACACCCTGGTCATCTGGGGAGGCGAATTCGGGCGCACTCCCATGTTCCAGGGCAAGGGAGGCCCCGGTCGCGATCACCACATCAAGGGTTTTTCCATGTGGATGGCCGGAGGCGGAATCAAGAGCGGAATCAGTCACGGCGCCACCGATGAACTCGGCTACAACGCCGTCGACGATGTCGTTCACGTCCGCGACCTTCACGCCACCATGCTTCACCTGTTAGGGCTCGACCACATGCGCTTCAGCTACCCCTTTCAAGGTCTCGACATGAGGCTTACGGGTGTCGAACCTGCCAGGGTCGTTTCGGAGTTGGTGGCTTAGCGAAGCCGCCCGGCAAGCTCATGAGAAAAAGATGCCTAGCAGTGCTGCCGCACCTAACAGGAGCATAACGACCATGAATCTTTCTGCGGACACACCCCTTCTCTCCTGCGCATAAAGCGCAACAATTATCGAAACCAGGCAGATGGCAAATAAGGAGGCGAATAGGATCATCACAACACCGCGATGTTGATGACGCAGTTTGCCGGCCGGGATCAACTCGATCAATCCCCCGGATGGGGGGTTGGGAGCCCAACCAATCAAAAGTTTTTCAGAACTTTCCCGCCCCTTGAACGAACCGTATTTTCCAGAAAATCCCGAGCTTCTCGGGGAATTTGCCTGGTGGGAATGGTTGCGTAGGCATTCCGCGAATAGAACAGCATCACCACGTCCGGATCGATCCACAGTTTCTTGATCTGGTCCCATCTCAAGTGGGAGTCACCGATAGTCGACTCCACTCCGATGCCGCCTTCATAAAGAAAGTAGCTGACCGGTTTCTTGCCCAACTGGTCGACGAGAGCGTGCATTTTTCTGCGCCGGATCATCCACGCTGAGAGATACAACAGGATCAACAATCCCAGCAGAACAAGAATGCAAATGCTCAGCAAACCAACCCCACCGGCGCTGAAGTCATAGGCCAGGTAGGCCACACAACACAGAACTCCGACCAACGCACTTTTTCCAGCGCCGCGAAAAATGAAACGCTTCAACGCCACATCGACGTCCTGCCGCGAAATCACGACTTCAAATTCATGGCTCTCTTCGGATTCCATTGAACGGTGCGCCCTGAGGATACAAAAAAACCCGCCTGACGGCGGGTTAAGTGGGGTGGTGGCTCGACCCAGATTTGAACTGGGGACACAAGGATTTTCAGTCCTCTGCTCTACCAACTGAGCTATCGAGCCGTCCCACCTCTGCGAGCCTCCGGAAGACCGGATTTCCGCGGGGGAGAAAGTAATAGCCGCCAAAACGGGAAAAACAACCGGAAAATTTTAGGATTTCCGCGGATTCCTGCTTCGGCAGGGCTTGAACTAGAGCGGCTTCACCGCCCAACGCTCGTAGTGCACCTCACTGTCAGGATCGTGAGCCTGGATGGCGAAGGTGCCCTCGGAGAGACGGCGCCCGCCGAAGTTCGAGGCCGGACCGCCTTCAGGCTCGGTGTATTTGACGGTCGTTTCCCCGTTTACCTTGATCTCGATGTCGCGACCTTTGACAATGATATGGTAGTCAAACCACTCGCCGTCGGTGCTCGGAGCTTTGTCGCGCTCGATATGCTCGCCGCCTTTCGGGGGATTCTGGCCCTCGGCCAGCACGAGAATGTTGATCACTCCGTAAAGGCTGCCGGTCTTCTTCGGATCTTTGTGGGTGGAGTTCACCTGGCACTCGTAGCCCTTGCTGGGCCAGCCTTCGTCCTGGTATTCCGTGTGGAAATAGACACCGCTGTTGGCGTTGGGGAATGTCTTGGCGCGAACCTTGAGCTCAAAATCCTTAAATTTCCCACCATTCACATCTCCGGTGTAGAAAAGGTGACTGCGGCCGCCTTTCACAATGAGCTTGCCGTCCTTTACCGAATAGGAATCCGGATTTTCTTTGGAAGGAGTCCAGCCTTCGAGGCTCTTGCCGTCAAAAAGCTCAATGAATCCGTCCTCGGACTGGGCCGGAGCGGTAATCAGGGCGCCCAGCGCCAAAACTGAGAGAAGAAAGGGAAGTTTCATGGCGGGCAGTAGGACATGGAGCCGGATTGAATGCAATTCCCGAATGACGCCGTTCTGGGGCCTTCGGTTCGTTAGGATATGCGAAAGGTCGAAGAATCCGTTTGCGTAGAGGCCTTCGGAGAACTTCTTTTGCGGGAAATGTCGGTATCCACCCTCAAAATCGGTCTCGCAGGCTTCGGCAACGTTGGCGCCGGAGTCTACAAGAACATTGAAAAGAACCAGCACCTCCTGCGCGAGCGCACGGGAAAGGAGCTTGTTGTCAGTCGTATTGCGGTTCGTGATTTGACCAAGGCCCGCACCGTTGAGATGCCGGCGGACCTTGTCACCACCGATCTGGATGAATTGGTGCAGGATCCTGAGATCGACCTGATTGTCGAACTGATTGGTGGAGTCGACCGCGCCTTCGATTTGGTCAAAGCCTCCGTCGAAAACGGCAAAGCCGTGGTGACAGGCAACAAGGCCCTGTTGGCCGAACGCGGACAAGAGCTCTTCGCCATCGCTGAAGAGCATGGGCAGCCAATCTATTACGAGGCAGCCGTCGCCGGTGGCATTCCGATCATCAAAACGGTGCAGGAGTCACTCATCGGCAACCATATCCAGACGATGGCCGGTATCATCAACGGTACCTGCAATTACATTCTGACCCGCATGACCGAAGCTGGGCTCGACTACGAGACCGCCCTCGGAGAGGCCCAGCAACTCGGATACGCAGAGGCCGACCCAACCCTCGACGTGAACGGTTGGGACGCAGCCCACAAAGCCATCATCCTCGCGTCCCTCAGCTACGGATGCTGGGTCCCCTGCGACAAAATCCACGTGGAAGGTATCGAAAACGTCCATCGCGAGGACATCGCTTTCGCCGAGAAGCTCGGTTACACCATCAAACTGCTGGCCATCATCCAGCTCCATGAAGACACCGGCGCGATCGAAGTGCGGGTCCAGCCGTCCCTGATCGCCAACGATCACATTCTTGCCTCCGTAAAGGGCGTCTTCAACGCCATCCTGGTCCAGGGCGATGTCGTCGGCGAGACCCTTTTTTACGGCTCCGGTGCCGGGCAGGATCCAACTTCCAGTTCAGTGATTGCGGATATCGCGGACGCGACCGCCCGCCTCGGTTCCTCAGAAGGCTCAGGCTTCGTGACCCACGGCCTCTACGGCAATCCTGCCCCCATCGAGGACAGTGTTTCCAAATACTACCTCCGTGTCGAAGTCGAAGACCGCCCCGGCGTCCTCGCCCAGATTGCCGCCGTGCTTGGCGAACTCGACGTCGGCATCCTGTCACTAATCCAACCCGAGGACCACGACGAGGAGACCGCTCCCATCGTCCTGATGCTCCACTACGCCCCGTTCGGGGTCGTTCAGGAAGCACTCGAACGCATCAGCAAACTTGATTGTGTTTGCGAATCCCCCGTGCTTCTGCGAGTGGAAGACCTCGGCTGAGACACTCCTGCAATTTCCGATTTCCAACCTCCAAAAACGCTTTAGCTTTACTCATGCAATTTGTTTCGACACGCGGCGGCAGCGACCCGGTCAGTTTCTTTGATGCCTTTGCAAACGGCCTCGCTCCCGATGGCGGACTCTACGTGCCGAAGAACCTCCCCCTTCTTCCCAGCGATCTCCTGATCGAAGACGCCCTTCCCTACCCGGCTCTCGCCTGGGATATCCTTGGTCTCTTTGATTCTGATCACGACCCGGATCACCTCGTTGAGATCGTCGACAAGAGCTACGGCGACTTCAGCGACACGATGAGCGCCCCGCTCATCCAGTTGTCTGATAATCAGTTCGTACTTGAGCTTTTCCACGGCCCTACCCTTTCGTTCAAGGACTTCGGCCTCCAGCTCATAGGCAACCTTTTCGAGGAACAGATTGAGCGCACCGGCACAACCATCAACGTGCTTGGCGCGACATCCGGCGACACGGGTTCAGCTGCCATTGCCGGCCTCGCCAACAAGAAAGGCGTGAACGCTTTTGTCCTCTATCCCGAAGGCCGTATTTCCAAGCTGCAGGAGCGTCAAATGACCTGCACCGGGGCCGACAACATTTTCCCTATCCCGATCAAGGGTTCTTTCGACGACGCTCAAGCCATCGTGAAGGAGCTGATGGGCGATCTGAAGACGAAGGAGGAACTTCGCCTCTCAGCGATCAACTCCATCAACATCGTTCGCGTTCTCGCCCAGGCGGTCTACTACGTGCACGCTTACATGCAGCTGCCACCAGAGAACCGAGACGATGTGAATTTCGTGGTCCCGACCGGCAACTTCGGAAATATTTTCGCCGGCTGGATGGTTCACCAGATGGGTCTCCCAGTCGATCAATTTGTGGTGGCCACCAACCAGAACGACATCCTTTGCCGTCTCTTCAATACGGGGGAATACGAGCCGGAAGCGGTTCTCCCGAGCTATGCTCCAAGCATGGACATTCAGGTCGCCTCAAACTTCGAGCGCTTCCTGTACTACCACAACGAAAAGAACGCCGACAAGACGCTCTCCCAGATGGCGGAATTCATGGCGAACGGCACTCTCACCGTCCCGAATTTTGACGCGAGTAACTTTGAGGCGGTTGCCTGCACCGATGAAGATGTTCTTCGCAACATCAAGGCAGTGAAAGAGACCTACGACTACGTCGTGGATCCTCACACCGCTTGCGGCTTCCAGGACCTGGATCTGTCCAAGACCAACGTCGTCCTGGCAACTGCTCACGCCGCCAAGTTCCCCGATGTGATCAAGAAAGCGATCGGAGAAGTGCCAGAGGACGAGTCTCTCGAAGCCCTGAAGAAGAAAAAGCAGGTGAAGTATCCTGTGGAGGCGACGCCGGAAGCCGTGAAGGCTTTTGTGACAGAGCATTCGGCTTAAGCAGCAACCGCGAAGCGCGGCTGCTTTTCTTGCTCCTGCTCTTGATCTTGATCTTGCTCCCTTCTCTAAAAGGGAGAAGCAAGAATGGGGATTAGTACGGTCAAGCTCTGCCCACCACGGTGCAGAAAACTCCTGAGCCAACGCCTCCGATTGGGTTCAACCGGAAAGAGCAAGATCAGGAGTATGATCAAGAGCAAGAGGTTGGCGGCATTCGCCGCCACAACCTACTCAGCTGCATCCATCGCGGCCTTCACTTCGGCCTCGATCTCGGCGTAGAGCGCTTCATCCGCCTTCAACGCCTCTTTCGCAGCATCGCGACCCTGCGCGAGCTGAGATCCCTTGTAGCTGATCCAGGAGCCACGCTTCTGGAGAATATCGTTTTCAATCGCGAGATCGAGCAGCGAGCCGGCTGCCGAAATCCCCTCGTTGAACATGATATCGAACTCAGCTTCGCCGTAGGGAGGCGCTACCTTGTTCTTCACCACCTTCAGCTTGGTGCGGTTACCGGCAACGGAGCCGTCGGAATTCTTGATCGCACCGGTGCGGCGAATGTCGCAGCGAACCGAGCTGTAGAACTTAAGCGCACGACCACCGGGCTGAGTTTCGGGATTGCCGAACATGATGCCGACCTTCTCACGAATCTGGTTGGTGAAGATCACCACGGTGCGGGCCTTGGAAATAATCGCTGTGAGCTTTCGCAGAGCTGCACTCATGAGGCGGGCCTGGGCACCCACGGTGGCATCACCGATTTCGCCATCGAGTTCCTGCTTGGTCACGAGAGCGGCGACAGAGTCGAGCACGATGACATCGAGCGCATTCGAACGGACCAGTGTCTCCACGATACGGAGCGCTTCCTCACCGGAACTGGGCTGAGAAAGAAGCAAGTTGTCGAGGTCCACGCCAAGACGGCGGGCATACTGCGGGTCGAGGGCGTGTTCCACGTCGACGAAAGCAGCGAGGCCGCCGGCTTTCTGTGCCTGGGCAACACTGGTCAAAGTAAGAGTCGTTTTACCGGAAGATTCAGGGCCGTAGACTTCCACGATTCGGCCACGGGGGAATCCGCCAGCGCCAAGAGCGCGGTCAATGATGAGATTGCCGGTGGGGATCACCTCCACATCCATGTGATTTTCAGACCCAAGCCGCATGATGGCAGCTTCGCCGAAGTCTTTCTGGATCTGGGAAATGGCGAGGTCGAGATTCTTGGATCGGGCTTCGGCAATACGGTTCGCTTCTTTGTCAGTCTTTGAGGCAGCCATTTCAGATTTCTTGGGAACGGATTTAGTTGAGGGAGTGGATGAGGATTTGGGAGTCGCTTTACGGGAACTCTTCGAAGTCTTGCTCGCTTTCGCTGCTTCGGTGTTCTCGTTGACTTTGCTTTCGCTAGTCGGGGTGGAAGGAGCGGACGGGGATCCGGCCTCTTTGTCGTTAGGAGATAGCAGTTCAACCATAATATGCCAAAGGATTTCAGACAGAATACAAGATACTGTTCAAGAGTCCAGTAAAAAAGTGAACAGTGTTTTTTGAACACCTATTTCTCGTCGGCATTTGATTTCACCGAAAGGCTGTTGAATCATTCCTCCCGCCCGTTCCGCTTTGGAGGGGCACACCTCAGTTGCTATGCGAATTCTCTCCGGCATCCAACCCAGTGGTCGCCCTCACATCGGGAACTACTTTGGCATGATGAAACCCGCCATCGCCCTTCAGGACGAAGGCGAGGCTTTCTACTTCATTGCCGACTACCATGCGCTCACTTCGACTCACGACCCGGCCGTGCTGCGCGCCAACGTTCGCGAGCTCGCGATCGACTTTCTCGCCTGCGGTCTCGACCCCGCCAAGGCCACCTTCTGGAGACAGTCCGACGTGCCGGAAGTCACCGAGCTTTCCTGGATCCTGAGCTGTGTCACACCCATGGGCATGCTTGAGCGCTGCGTTTCCTACAAGGACAAGATCGCGCAGGGCATCTCCCCCTCTCACGGTCTCTTCGCCTATCCGCTGCTCCAGGCAGCAGACATCCTCATTTTTGACTCCAACGTGGTGCCGGTCGGCAAGGACCAGAAGCAGCACCTCGAGCTCACCCGTGATGTCGCGCAGAAGTTCAACGATCGCTACGGTGAGGACCTGCTCGTCATTCCGACTCCCCAGATCCGCGAAGCCACCGCCACCGTGCCCGGCCTCGACGGTCAGAAGATGAGTAAGAGCTACGACAACACGATCGACATCTTCGAAGAAACCGAGAAGAAGCTGCGCAAAAAGATCATGAAGATCGTGACCGACTCCACCCCGGTCGAAGATCCTAAGGATCCCACTGACAGCTACATCGTTCAGCTCTACAGCCTCTTTTCATCCGAAGAAGAGGTGAAGGCGATGGAGGATTCCTTCCGGGCGGGCGGTGAAGGCTACGGTCACTACAAGCAGACGCTCTTCGAAGCGATCCGCGACCATTTTGCCCCGATGCGAGAGCGTCGCGAGGAACTCGTCAACGACACGGCTTATGTCGATGGCGTTCTCGAGGAAGGCGCCAAACGCGCCCGCGAAAAGGCCCGGGAAGTGACCGACCGCGTTCGCTCAGCCGTTGGAATGTAAGGCCGCGGCAAAGCGACCTACTTGAAGTATTCTGACGGGTCGACCGGCGGCTTTCGCTTGGGCTCCTCTTCGGGCTTCGGCTCCGTTTCCGGAGCGGCCTCGGGTTTGGCCTCAGGCTCGGGGGCCTCTTTCATCTCCTCCTGTTTCGGCGGAAATTCTTCGTCCGCTTCGAGGACCCTGACCTGTTCGGGTGAAGTCAGCTTAAACTGCGGCTTACCCTGGTAGATCGACATCACTCCCGTGACGGCCAGGCGTTTGCCATCATAAAGGTCGGCTGGTTCCCCTTCGGGAAACAGGTTCAAGTCAGTCTTGAAGGTTACGAGATAGAATTCGCCTTCCTTGAAGTTCACAAAATTCGTCCCCGACGACGACTTGTCCGCGCCGGAGGTTTCACCGTAAACCGTTACTTTTTGTCCGTCTTTGGCTTTGAGTTCCTCTGTCTCCGTCGCGGCAATATAAATCACGCTGCTATCGGCGTGCGCGCAGGTAGCGGCAAAGGCGGCCAGCAAGCCGGGTAACCACCGGGAAGTCTTCATTCGTGATCGGGATTGTGAATCGATTTTACCGTGCCGTTGGCATAAACCACAGCAATTTGTGGTTCCGTTTTCGGAGCGATCTCCTGGATCACGATGACCGAATCGGCAATCGCCGGAAGCACCGGGCGATCGTGGGGAACAATTTCAAAGGCCTGTGCGACTCCCCCCTTGTAGGGGCTGTGAAGCAGCTTTCGCAATTCATGACCGGGGATGTAGCGGCCGGCCAGCTGCTCCCACTCCACCGGATAGCGGCCACTGTTCTCACGGGCAAAGTCTTCGCATGCCGCGAACAGGCTCTCGACCCGGATTTTACTGACTTCGCGGTTACTTTCGTTCTTCCCTTCTTCATAGATCGAAAGAGCAGGCAAAGCTCCAACCGCAATCAGCATCCAGAAAGGGAAGGACAGCATCGCCAGGTAACCAATTACGATTCCTGTTACTGCCACTTTGCCGCCGTGAAGATTCTGCTCTTTTGCGTTGTGACGCGCCACGTGCCCACAGACCACAGCAATCGCAGCGAGGAACAGGCCAACAACGATTCCCACGGAGAAGAATCCAGCAATCGCCAGGATGAGACTGGCAATCGCAGCTTTGGACCAATGCTTCGCGGAATCTGAATCGGGGGAGGCCATTCGGGAGAAACTCTCGGGAAAAGACGACAATGATTTATCACGATGACTCAGAAGAGGAAACCGCATTTTCGTGTATCTCACTGCGCGGCGGAATCCGGTGAAAGAGGAAGGTGATGATGAGGAACGAACAGACCGAAAGGATGGCTCCGTAGATCAATCCTCCCCGAAGCCCGAAGTTCATCACAACCATCCCGGCAGCGACACCGCCTACCACCCGGGCGACGCCACCGATCGCCATGGTGAAAACCCCCTGGATGGAGTTGCGGAACTCATCGGTGGCCAGACGATCGAGAAACATGACCGGCCCGACAAACAAGGCCAGTACCTCCAGTCCGTGACAGAACTGGACCACCACTGCCATCGCCGGAGTTGGGAAGAAGGCCAGCAAGACCATCCGCAGCGCCATGCAGAAAAGCCCGAGAACCATGATGCCCCTGAGATGGATTTTTCGCTGCATCCACGGCATCAAGAGCGTGAAGCCCACCTCGATCAGCACCCCGATATTGATGATCAATCCGATATACTTCTTTGGAATCCCGACCTCTTCGTCGAAGAAATTCCCGATAAAGGCATAGAACGCTGACACCGCCATGAAGCCGAAGAACAACCCAATCGAAAGCCAACGCGCGTTGGGAGCAAAAATGGCCCGCAGCGCTTCCTTCGTCGGCAGTCGGTTACTCGTCCGCTTCGGCTTCGCCACCGCCGGAAGGCTGAAACTGTTCAAAAGGCTCAAGATGCAAAAGCTGACCGCACACGGCAGGATCGCATTCGCCGGCGCGCCCTTCGAAAGCGGATAAAAGAGGATCAGGCTCGGGAGAATAAATCCGATCGTGCCCCACACGCGGACCAGCGGATATCCGATCACCGTCTCTCCCGCCCGCCGTTTCTGTTCCGCCAGCGAAAAGTAATAACCATCCTGCAGCGGCAACATCGCCACAAAGGACAAACCGTGAAAAACAAACAGCGTCAGTGTCAGGGTTATGTCATGCGAGAAATACATCGCCGACAGCACCATCGCACTGCAGGTGTAGGCCACTGCAAGAATGCGACGGGAATCAATGTTCCGGTCGGCCAGCAGCGTGATCAACGCCGGCGAACACAGCATGGGGATGTTCATCAGCGACATCGCCAGACCGATCTGGAGAAAGTTGAATCCCCCCTGCTCCCGCAGGAACACCGTCATCAACGGCATCACACTGCCAATGACGGCGTAGCTGAGAAAGAACTGTCGGCGCAGAGCGGTCATTGAGGGCTACCCTTCGATAAAGCTCTCACAAAAAAATGCGAGCGTTTGCTCGCATTCTCGGGTGGAATAAGGCTGCCGTGGGGTAAGTCCCGCAACAGCCGAATCCAGCACAGGAAGATCCCAATCTTCCCCCTTGCCTGGTGGATTCCCGGCTTACCCCTTGGCTTTTGCCTTGCCCTTACCTCTCGGCTTTTTGGGAGGATTCACATCGGCAGCGCCCTCGGGAATCGGCGTTTCATCAGGAGAAACGAGATCAGCCTTGGGCAGGCGCTTCAGGGTAACATTACGAATCTCGATCTTCATGGCCGGCCCTTTATGAATCTGGAAAGCGATCACCCCACTGAGAGCACGGCCTTCTTCATCATGGTCAACCATATCAATCGTTTGCACCCCGTTGATCTCATGAACGATATGATTGCCTTTGGCGGTAATCTTGTAGGTGTTCCACTCGCCGGTGTTGAACTCGGGCTCCATCGGCAGTTCACCGACAATCTTGGGCTTGCCCTCAGGCGTGATAACCACCTTCATGCCACGCTTGCAGATAATGCCGCGACCTTTTTCGTGGTAACCCATGCCGTTGGCCCACACGGCCGGGTGCATATCGCACTGGTATCCGGAAACCACCTGGTCTCCCAGGTCCGGGCGAAGCTGCGAGCGGTATTGAATACCTGAGTTGTTGCCGTTGCTTGTCAGCTTCAAATCAGCGGTCAGCTCAAAGTCTTCCACTTCGCCACCTTCCCAGATGAGAAACTGATTGTAGGGCAGCGGATCCTCATCTGTCGTTTTACCGACAATGACACCGTCGACAACGGACCAGTTCTCCGGCTTGCCGCTCCAGCCGGTCAGGTCCTTGCCGTTAAAGAGTTCCTCAACTTTGTCCTCGCCAATCGAGTTGAAGCAAAATGTGAAAATGGCCAATCCGGCATAAATAGAAATACGTGGGAGTTTCATGGCTGTATTTCTAGGGCATTCCCTCTCCGAAGACGAGTCCCTTCTTTGCGGCAATCCTGACTTATTCCCGAAAAAAAAATGCCCGATCAGGAAAAACCTGACCGGGCATGCGTTGGGGGTTAAACCTTTCTAAACCGGAATCGATTAATCCGGAAGCAGAACGTTGTCCTGCTTGGTGTCGAGCCAGCCGCCGGAGGCGTCACCTTCGTCACCGCTGCCGGTACGCTCGGTGAAGATGTTCTCAACGAGACCGTCCTTACTCTTAACCGTGGCGCCGGGCTCATTGGAAGTGAGCTTCTCTTCGGTCACGTGACCGCCGCAGAAACCAACCACTGCCTTCTTGGACTTGAGCCAGGGGTGATATTCACCGTAGGCACCGATGCTCTCCATGAGACCGTCGGCTACGAGCGGGGAACGGCTGAAGCTGGTGTCGGTCTGACCCTTCACGTAAGCGTAGACGTTCTCGTCACCTTCGAGATCACCGTCCTCACGCGGGGGACGAAGCTTGTCAGGGTGCTTGGTCTGCATCCAGAAAATGATTTCAGTATCGATGTAGTCAGGGATGAGAACGTTAAATGCGTCCGTCGAGGTGGAGAACTCGTCTCCCTCACCGCTTTCTGCGTCAGGATCGTAGGAAGGATAGAGTCCTTCGTTATCCGCAGCGAAAGCACGGGCTCCAAGCAGGATCTGCTTGATGTTGTTCACGTCCTTGGTGCGCTTGGCTCGCTCCTGGATACCATTGTAAGCAGGCATAGCTGCACTGGCCAGGATGCCGATGATCGCGATCACCACCAACAATTCGATCAGGGTGAACGCCCCTGTTCTCTTCATGTGTAGTTTCATGGGTTTTTCTTTCGTTATTAGTTATGAATGCCCGAAGGCGTATTTAGTGCTGGAGAATACAATGTAAATACACTGCCTCCGCCGATCAGAATGACATTTTTTAAAAAACGGGACAAGAAAATTTCCAAATCGAGATGATTTTCTCCCGGAAGCCCCGAAAATCCTGCCATCATGAGCCCTGTAATACCCATCGAAGACTTCTTTGAGGACATCATTGCGAAGTCCATGCGAGGCCGCCACATCTCTGAAGCCGAGTTAGCTCAAGCCACCGGCGTCAGTCCGGATATCCTTCATCGACTCTGCCGCGGCGAGTTCTGCGACGAACCGGCCCTATTAAAAGTGGCCGAGGCGCTCAGTCTCGATCCACGCGCTCTGACCATGTCGGCATCCAAGGTTTGGCGCCCTCGTCCGGTCGATATCGATGGCCTCGAAATCTTCAATACCCCCTACCGCGACATGCGGGTGAACGCCTTTCTTATATGGGACCCGGAAACAAAGGTTGGCGCCGCATTCGACACCGGCACCGACAGTTCCGGCTTGGTCGCCAAAGCTGAAGCTGAAGGAGTCACCATCGATTTCATCTTTATCACCCACACTCACAACGATCACATCGCTGATCTGGACCGCCTCAAGGCTGCCTGCCCCGGAGCCGGGATCTACTCGAACGAAGCTGAGCCGTGGCCGGGAACCGACACCTTTTCCGAAGGAGACGTCTTCTCCATCCAGGGCCTGTCCGTCTCCACCTTCACCACCAGCGGCCACTCCGAGGGTGGCACCACTTATTATGTAGAGGGTCTATCCAAACCTGTTGCCGTAGTTGGCGACGCCATGTTTGCGGGATCCATGGGAGGAGGCATGGTTTCCTTCGAAGACGCCTGGAACAACAACCGGGAAAAGATTCTCACTCTTCCTGACGAAACCATCATCTGCCCCGGCCACGGCCCGATGAGCAGCGTAGGAGAAGAAAAGCGGAATAACCCCTTCTTCGCCGCGGAATTCCGCTAATCTCTATTTGTCATGGCTGTCTCCAGACTCATCCTCGCCTCGGGTTCTCCCCGTCGATTTGACCTGCTCAAGGAAGCCGGTTTCGACTTTGAGGTGATCAAACCCGACGTCGAGGAAAACGAAGACGGCTCGATGCCGATCCGCACGCTCACTGAAATGAACGCGCGGCTCAAAGCAGAGGCAGTCGCCAGCCAACACCCCGATGCCGTCATTGTCGCCGCCGACACGCTTGTCCTCCTCGGAGATCGCGTGCTCACCAAACCGGTCGACCGCGCTGAAGCCCGGCAGATGCTCGAATCACTCAACGGCAACTCTCACCAGGTGTTCACCGCGGTCGCCATCGTGAATTACAGACAAGGCCGGGAACGCTGCTTCGATGTGGTGACCGACGTCCACTTCAAGCAGTTGACCGGTGATGAAATGACGGCCTACCACGAAAAAATCAATCCCATGGACAAGGCCGGGGCCTATGCCGCCCAGGAGCACGGCGCCGACATCATCGAGCGCATTGAAGGCTCCATGACCAACGTCATCGGCCTGCCCATGGACGAAGTGACCTGCGCCCTCGCCGAATTCGGTGTGGAACCGGGATCCAACTGACCTCCAGCGGAGCCACGGAGGACACGCTCCTGCGTGACCGAAACCGCTTCCAGCCCTAGCCAAGGCCCAACCGCTCCCCGCGGTAACTGCCGTCCTCAATCCGGCTGATCCAACCTTCGTTCTCAAGGTACCACTTCACCGTCTTTCTCAAGCCGGATTCAAAGGACTCAATCGGTTGCCAGCCCAACTCGCTCTCGATTTTCGAGCAATCGATCGCATAGCGCCAGTCGTGTCCGGGCCGATCCGTCACAAACTCAATCAGCGCGTCCGGATCATCGCCAGACACCCCCTCATCAGCTTCCGCGACCGCCGCGATCAGTGCCTTCACGACTTCGAGGTTGGAGAGCTCACATTTACCACCCACATTGTAGACTTCCCCCGGCTCCCCTTTGACCAGCGCAAGAGCGAGGGCACGACAATGATCCTCGACGTAAAGCCAGTCCCTCACGTTTGATCCATCACCGTAGACCGGCAGCCTTTCACCACCTCGCAGTTTCTGAATCATCAGGGGGATCAACTTCTCCGGAAACTGTCGTGGACCGTAATTGTTGGAGCAGTTGGTGGTAATGACAGGAAAGCCATAAGTATGAAACCAGGCCCGAGCGAGATGGTCACTGCCTGCTTTTGATGCCGAATAAGGACTGTTCGGCGCATAGGCCGTCGTTTCCGAAAACGCCGGATCTTCCGCTCCAAGTGATCCGTAGACTTCGTCCGTCGAAACGTGGAGAAAACGAAAGTCGACCGCGCCTTTCTCAGCCCAGAGGCGAGCTGCATCGAGCAGGTTGTGCGTCCCGACCACGTTCGTCTGAATAAACTCGGCCGAGGCATCGATGGACCGGTCGACATGAGATTCCGCCGCCAGGTGCATCACTGCATTGATCTTCTCCTCCTCCATGAGGCTGCCGACTCGCGGCGCATCGCAGATATCGCCTTCAACAAGGCGGTGACGGTCATCACCTTCGAGGCCTGCCAGGTTTTCAGGGTTTCCGGCGTAAGTGAGCTTGTCGAGTGTCACCACCCGCTCAATCTCCACACCAAGATCAGTTCCTGCCGATTCCAACAGGTAATGGACGAGGTTGGATCCAATAAATCCGGCACCTCCGGTCACTAAAATTCTATAAGCCATCGATTACGTTCCTGCGGCATCCTATCGCCTATTCCCCGGCAGGTTCCAGAAAAAGAACCCCTTCGCGTCGACGGACATGAAAGTCCCCCGGCAGGCTGAGCCTGGCCGGACGATCCGTCGACATGGCCACCTCAACCACACGGGCCACCTCATCAAAGCCGCAGTCGGGCACTCCATGCTCCCTCAGCCAGTCGATCAAGAGCCGGTCACGCAGGGCCTCCGGCAGTTCCCGCAAGCGCTTCACATCGAGCCCGTCGGCCAGCCTCAGGGCCAGGTCGCCGACGGTTGCCTGCATCCAGGCCTCGTCTTTACGCGCTAGTTCCGCGGCCCGCAGGACGGCCCCTTTCACGTCGCGCCCGAAGATCGACTCCACCTCCGGCAGCAACCGGTGCCTCACCCGGTTGCGCAGCGCAAAGGCCTCGGCATTGCTGGAATCTTCACGGAAAGCAATCCCCTGCCCCTCGACGTAGGCGTCAATCCGGGCACGATCCACCTCCAGGAGCGGTCGAAACAACTCCAGGCCGACACCGTCCACTTCACGGCAGGAATGACGCTCCATTCCCGAAATCCCGCGACTTCCCGATCCACGGAACAGGTTGATCAGCACCGTCTCCACCTGGTCCTCGGCATGATGCGCCGTGACCACGCGCCGGCAATCCTGCTCCGTCGCCACCTTCGCAAACCAGGCGTAGCGCACCTCGCGGGCGGCCGTCTCGATGGACAGCTTCCGCTCCCCGGCAACCTTCTTTACCTCGATGCGCGTTGAGAACACCGGAAAACCGAGCTCTTCGGCCGTTTCAATTACCAGCGCTTCATCCCCATTCGATTCATCGCCGCGCAGGCAGTGGTTCACATGCCCGACCACGAGATCTTCGTATCCCGCCGCCTTGAGAAAATGCAGCAGGGCCATGGAATCCCGTCCCCCCGAAACAGCCACCAGGTAACGCTGATCCAGCGGCATCCACTCGCGCAGATTCGCTGCCAGCTTGTCGTTCAGGTCCCGTTTCATCTCTTACGCAGCCACCCAGGACTGCTCGCTACAACCCAACAGGGTTGGGTCTCGCAGTCAACCCTGTTCGGTTTCCCTGATTTTCAGGCCTTTCACCGAATTTCAGCATTCCCACTTCCCCGCTTGATTTATCGCATTTCGAGCGGTCATTCCCGCCGTTATGTCCGAGACACCATCCATCACCCCGGATCGCATCCGAAATATTGCCATCATCGCTCACGTTGATCACGGCAAGACCACCCTTGTGGACCAGATGCTCAAACAGGCCGGCTCCTTTCGCGAGAACCAGGCGGTGGATGAGCGCGCCATGGACTCCATGGACCAGGAGCGTGAGCGAGGCATTACGATCAAGGCCAAGAACACCTCCATCCGCTGGGGCGACAACGTCATCAACATCGTCGACACTCCCGGACACGCCGACTTCGGCGGAGAAGTGGAGCGCGTCATGAAGATGGTCGACGGCGTCATGCTCGTCGTGGACGCCTACGAAGGGCCCCAGGCCCAGACTCGCTTTGTCCTGAAGAAAGCTCTCGCCGCCGGACTGACTCCCATCGTGTTCGTCAACAAGATCGACCGCCCCAACGCCGAGCCTCTCGAAGTCCACGACAAGGTGCTGGAGCTTTTCCTCGATCTCGAGGCCACCGAAGAACAATTCGAAGCCCCCTTTCTTTACGGCAGCGCCAAGAACGGATTCGCTGACGTCGAGCCCAACGAAAACGCATCCGACATGGTGCCCCTGCTCGATGCGATCATGGAGAATATTCCGGCTCCTGAGGTCGATCCTGAAGCTGACTTCACCATGTTGGTTTCCAACATCGACTGGTCCGATTACGTCGGTCGTATCGCCATCGGCAAGATCCTCTCCGGCACTGTTTCCGTAGGTGACACCGTCTGGCGCATCCACGATGGCGAGAAGCCACAGCGCGCCAAGATTTCCAAGGTCTTCGAATACAATGCTCTCGCCACCAGCGAAGCTGAAACCGCTGTGGCCGGAAATATTGTCGGCCTGTCAGGATTCGAAGATGTCGAGATTGGTGAAACCATCGCCTCAGATCCTGAAGCGCAGCACATCCCCTTCGTCGAGATTGATCCGCCCACAGTGATGATGTCTTTCGCCGTCAACGACGGCCCCTTTGCCGGCACCGAGGGTGACCGCGTTACCTCCCGAGAAATCCGCGACCGACTCATTCGCGAAGGACGCACCAATGTCTCCATCAAGGTGGAAGACACCGCCAGCGCCGGTGAATTCAAGGTCAGCGCCCGTGGTGCGATGCAGGTCGCTGTGGTCGTCGAGCAAATGCGCCGCGAAGGCTACGAAGTTCTTGTCTCCCGCCCTACCGTGATCAAGCGAGAGATTGACGGCAAGATGCACGAGCCGTTTGAAACACTTTACCTCGAAGTTCCCGATGATGCTGTCGGTGGCTGCATGCAGTCTCTCGCCAACCGCAAGGGCAAAACCGAAGCCATGAGCGCCAAGAACGGGCGCACCAACCTCGAGGTCACCATTCCTACTCGCGGTCTCATCGGTTTTGAGTTCGAACTGCTCAACCTCACCAGTGGTGAAGGCATCATGTCTCACCTCTTCAAGGAATACCGCCCCGACTCCGGGGACATTCGCACGCGTCACACCGGCACGCTCGTTTCCATGGAGAAAGGCGAGGCCATGAACTACTCGCTGCTCAATATCGAGACCCGCGGCAAACTGTTCGTCAGCCCCGGCGACAATGTCTACGAAGGCATGATCGTTGGCGAGAACCCGCGCACCGATGACTTGCCGGTCAATCCGACCAAGGCCAAGCACGTCACCAACCACCGCGCCGCCGGCAGCGACAAGACCGTCAACCTGACTCCGGCGATCAAGTTCTCGCTCGAGCGGGCGATCGAGTACATCGAACCCGACGAGCTCGTCGAGGCTACTCCGAACAACATTCGCCTGCGCAAGCGCATCCTCGATGCCAACGAGCGCAAGCGTGCCGCCAAGAAGGCAGCTGCTGAAGCTGAGTCGGCCGCCAGCTAAGGCTAGCCGTCGCCAAACTTGATCGCATCGATCTGCCAGCCCAGGTCGGGATCCTTGGAAAAGGTCATCTCGACCGGGATGGTTTCGCCGGAAGCAGTGACCAGTTCGCCGGCACCGAATCCGTTGCTGTTTTCGATCCGGCTGCTGCTGAACTTCGTTTCCACCACCGTCTGAAGAATGGAATTCTCCGTCAGGAATTGATTCAATTCCTCTTCCGAGGTTTCCGACTGGAACGTGGGTGAAGTCAACTCATAGGCACTGGCAAAGTTTCCATCACTGATCAGTCCGAAATAGATATCGCTGGTTTCTTCGAGAGGGGCCGAGACCGCGGAGACGATCACAAAGATACCAACAAGTATCGCAACCCCTACCAGTGAAAGACAGCCCATCGCGATGCCGGCAATGGCGCAGCCGGAAAGCCCCTTCTTCCCGGTTGATTGCGCCGCACCCGAGACACTGGCTTCAGCCACCTGCCTGGCCGACACCACTTCCGCGGTTGCCACCAGCGCAGGCTCTTCTTTGTGTCCGCATTCCGGGCAGAAATGCGCATTCTCAGGAAGCTCCGCTCCGCAATTCGTGCAATAGGCCATGTCGCTATACTACGACGAACGTCAAATTTCCACTTCGCGAATCTTGGCCCAAGCTACGCGAAGACTCTCCCTGCCAGTCGTCCATTCAGCCGAAGCGCACGTAACTCTCTGACCAGGAACACGCTCAGCCCCCCCCTTGATCCTGACTCCTTAATATTCAGCATCGCTGTATTAATGTTAGCCTGTTAGGTCACACAATTATTCTTGAACGGGAACCTGCCCTCACATGATACTCTTCACTATGAAACCTCTGGTACTCTCGTGTCTCCTCGCGATGTTCACTCTGGGCAGCGCTCATGCCCAGAAAGGCTCTCAAGCCGATCTTGAACACCTCACTAAAATCTCCCAGGCATTTGTCGATGCCTTTAATGAGAAAAAAGCCGAAGATATCGCCAAGCTCTTTGTTCCTGACGGGGAGGTTGTCCTCGCAAGTGGAGAGATCGTACTGGGGCAGTCGGACCTGGTTGAACATTACTCCGTGGCTTTCTCTAACGACGACACCACACAAGCAGCGCTCGAGGTCAGTTCGCTTCGATTTATCACTCCAACAGTTGCGACAGAGGATGGCACAGTTCACCTCACCTACGAATCCGGCGAGATCTCCTCACACCACTACACTGCCGTTCAGTTGAAGCAGGATGACGGCTCCTGGCTTTATGCCAGCGTTCGGGACCAGGAAGGCGATCATGCCCTCGCCAACGAGAAACTCCTGGCTCTCCAGGGCATTATCGGAGACTGGGTTATCCAGACGCCTGAAGTCGATACCTGGATCAGCTTCGATTGGAGTAATGACGGCCCCTACATTGATGCCAAACTACTGACCCAGGCGGCTGCCATTCAGAGCACTGGAGCCACGTTTCGAATCGGCTGGAACGAAAAGAGCGAATCTTTCAATTCCTGGGCCTTTGATGACCAGGGAGGCTTTACCCACTCCCGCTGGACCCCTTCCGGTCCCGACGAGTGGATCCTCAAGACCAATGGCGTCACTGCCAGCGGGGAGACTCACAGCGCGACCCAAACCATCGCACTTGACCCTTCCGGACAATCTTTCACCTGGTCCAAGCGCGATCAGATTATCGGCGGCGAACTGCAGCCCTCGAAATCGGTTCGAGCGGTCAAACGTCCACCTCTACCCGCAACCGCTTCCACCGAATCCGAATAATCACTTCAACCTGAGACCCCAAATCCTATGAAATACTTCGCAAAATTCTCGGTTGTCATCCTCATCTGCACCAGCATTTACACACTCGACCTCACCGCCCGGGGATTCGGCGGCGGGGGAAGTCGCGGTGGCGGCATCAGCCGCGGCGGTGGCGGCATGAGTCGGCCCAGCGTGAGCCGCCCCAGTCCCAGTGTGAGCCGTCCAACCAGTCGCCCCAGTGTCAGCCGTCCCAGCGTCAGTCGTCCGACCACCAGACCCTCGACGCGCCCCAGCACTCCTTCGCGGCTTCCATCCACCGGATCACGCCCATCAGTCTCAAGACCTTCGACACCATCGGTTTCGAGACCAACGACGCGCCCATCCACTCCCTCCACGCGCCCGACACTCCCATCGACTCGCCCTTCGACGCCGAGCACGCGCCCTTCAGTGCCGACGCGCCCGTCGACTCCGTCGACTCGCCCTTCCACTCCCCCGAAGCCCTCGCTTCCTACGACGCGTCCTTCTACCCCGAGCACACGGCCATCAGTCCCTACGACTCCGTCCCGGCCCAGCACACGCCCCGGCGATGTGACACGACCCAGTCTCCCGACTACCCGTCCGGGTGGCGACAGGCCAACGACGCTTCCTTCACGTCCGGGCGGCGGTGACAGGCCTTCAACGCTTCCTTCACGTCCGGGAACCGGAGACCGCCCCAACATCGGCGACCGGCCTTCAACCCTGCCCTCACGTCCCGGAACTGGTGACCGACCCAATATCGGCGATCGCCCCGGCAATGGAAATCGTCCCGGATTGGGAGCCGGCATTGGCACCGGCATCGGTGCGGGTATTGGAGCCGGCATCGGGGATCGCCCCGGACGCCCCGGCAACCGCCCTTCTCAGCTGCCTTCCAGGCCTAACTTCGGCAACGGAAATAATATCGGTAACAACATTGGCGGTGGCGACCGCAACTGGTGGAACAGCGGCAATATCAATATCGGAAGCGGTAACACTAACATCAACATTAACCGGAACTTCCAGAACAGCATCAACTGGTCAACGAACCGACGCCACTGGGGCTACAACCCCTGGTGGAACCGCCCTTCCACCCTGCCTTGGTACGGTGGTTCCTGGCGTTGCGGCTGGGTTCGCCCCCCGATTTACAGACCACCGGCCTTCCCCGGATACTACTGGCGCCCTGGTCGTGCCATCGCCTGGGGACTCGTCGGATGGGGACTCGGCAACCTGTTCTTTGACTGCGGATACTATCACTACCATAATCCGTATCCAGTTCAGACCGTTTACGTTCAGTCGAGCCCGAGTGTGACCTACCAGCAGCCGATCACCCAGGTCGCGGAACAGGCAGCGCCAGCGGATGAATCTGCCGCCACCGCTCAAGCGACCAAAGTCGACAGTCTGATTGGTGAATCCCAGGTCGCCTTCAAAGAGAACAACTACCTCAAGGCGCTGGAGCTCTGCGACAAAGCCGTTGCCGAATCTCCCGGAGACGGCGGACTGCACGAATATCGGGCCCTCATTCTCTTTGCTCTCGCGAAATACGGGGAAGCAGCCGGTGTCCTCAACCCCATCCTCGTTTCCAGCCCCGGTTGGGACTGGAGCACGATGGTGCAACTCTACGACAAGCAGGAGACCTACACTGAGCAACTGCGAAAACTCGAAGATTACACCAAGGCGAATCAGGAGTCGCCTTCCGCGTATTTCGTTCTCGGTTACCACTACATGGTTTGCGGCTACATGGAAGAAGCCGCCGTCGCCTTCAATAAGACGGTGGAACTGGAGCCCGCTGACCGCGTTGCGTCACAGCTCGCCAGTCTCGCAGAAAACTCAGTCGTGACCGGCGACGGAGAAGAAGCGGCGGAAGTCGCCGACGTCGACCCTGAGAAAGCCGAGAAGGCCACGGAAGCTTCAGAGAAGACGGAGGAGGAAGCCTCGGAAGAGGTTGCCGAAGCTGCTACCTCCGCTGTTCCATTCGAGCAGATTGTGGGCAAGTGGTCGTCAGACCAGGGTGAGAACGGCACCGTTACCCTGACTCTTAAGGACGATGGCACCTTCACCTGGGAATACAGTTCCGAGCAGGCCGATCCTTTCAAGATGGAAGGTCAGTTCAATCTCGGCGAAGGCAATATTCTCACCCTGACCGACGGGGATTCTGAAGATTCCCAAATGGCAGGCACCGTTGCTCTGCCGGAGGAAGGCAAACTCAACTTTGTCCTTGCCGGAGGCCCTCCCGGGGATCCCGGTCTGACCTTCGAAAAAGGCTGATCCACCCGATCAAGCTATCGCAACTAAAGAAGCTGGAGCCTAACCGCTCCGGCTTTTTTGTGCCCGTTCACAAGCTGATCTTCCCATTCCACGCGGGCGACGCGCAGCCTGACCCACGAGACCACAAAAAGGACCAGGAAAGCCAGGCTGGTCATCAGACCGAATTGGACCCACTTTTGAGCTTCGGCAATTCCTGCGGCAAAGGCAGCCGGGTCTCCGGCACCTTTCGACGACAGGGCTTTAAAAGGTCTGGACCAACTGATACGCCGTCATGGCTCCACCACCTGCCGGCGGAAAAATAATGCCTTATAACGGGATGCAAATGGGGTTACGCCCCCTGTGCTAATCCCTCACAGCTCTTGATGTCGAGCTTGCCGGAAGCGAGAATCGGAATCGCTTCAACATCGATGATCTTTTTGGGAATCCACAGAGCGGGGATTCCTTCTTCAGTCAGCTTGGTGCGCAACTCCTTGAGATCAATATCCGGATCAGAACTGAGTAGGATCAGCGCTTCGCCCTTGGCTTCGTCCGGCACACCGACGACGGCAACTCGGCGCTCATCATCGGTCAGGCCGAGTGCTTTGTTAATGTGATCTTCAACAGTTTCATGCGGCACCATTTCACCTCCAATCTTGGAGAAGCGGGAAAGTCGACCTTCGATGTAGAGGAAACCGTCTTCGTCGACGCGGCCGATATCGCCGGTCATGAACCAACCGTTCTTCATCACCGAAGCGGTTTTCTCCGGCTGGCCGAGATAACCTTCAAAAATATTGGCACCCTTCACCCAGATCATTCCAGAAGTGTGAACCGAAAGGGGTTCGTGGGTGTCAGGATCCGTGATCCGCACCGCGACTCCGGGAATGAACTGGCCCACAGATCCGAAGCGGTGATTGGGAATGGTCGGCCCCGCCGTGCCGCCCATCACTTCGCTGTCGTCCGGGTCCGGCATGTTCACGTTGGTCACCGGGGAAGTCTCAGTCAGGCCATACCCCTCCAGCACCGGCTTATCGAACCGCTGCTCAAACGCCTCCGCCACCTTCTTCGGAAGCTTCTCGGCTCCGGTGATGGCCAGCTTCACGCTCTGGAGTTGCTCTTTCTCAGCCCGTCGCAAGTACCCCCGCAGGAAGGTCGGCGTCGCGAGTAGAAGGCTCACTTTGTGCTTCTCGATCAGCTCCGCCAGCTTCGGCACTTCGAGCGGACTGGGGTAGGTCACCACGCTGACCCCTTCGATCATCGGGTACCACATCGTCACCGTACAGCCAAAGCTGTGGAACAGCGGCAGGCAGCCGAGCACCTTGTCGGTCGACTTCAAGTTAATGCGGGCACCAAACTGGTTCACGTTGGCGAGAAGGTTTCGGTGGGACAGCACTACGCCTTTGGGGTCGCCGGAGCTTCCGGAAGTGAAAAGCAGCACCGCCTCTTCATTGCCACCGCGCTTCGGCACCTTGAGCAGGGCTGCCAGCAAACCGGCAGAAAAGATCTTGGAGAGAATCAGCCAGAGAATGATCTTCGGCTTCAAGTCAGGCAACACCCGGTCAATCAGGATAAGCTGTTTGTTAGGCGGCCAGTTGAAGGAGCTCATCTTGCGAACAAAGGGATCCGCCGTGATGAACTTGTCCAGACCAGCCTGCTCGATACAGGATTCAATCGCTTTATCTCCCGCCGTAAAATTCAGGTTCACCGGAACCTTGCCGGCGAGAAGCACCGCAGCGTTGCAGAGAATGCCGCCCTTCCCCGGAGGCAGGATCACCCCGATGCGGGGCATATCCGTCGCCTCCTTGATGTACTTGGAAAGAACAATGGCGGCGGCGAGCAACTTGTCGAATCGAAGCGACTGGCCATCCAGCCCATCGATGATCTCCGCCGTCTTGCTGTGTTTCTTCAATCCCTTGAGGATCTCCCAGGCCAGGTTGCTCTTCAGGATCGGTCGCTGCGAATACGCGGCCTCGGCCGCAATGAGAATGCTCTCCTGGAAATTTGCGAGGTTGGCCGCTTCGCGCTGAAGCAGCTCACCGAAGGACAACACAATGCGCTCCACATCGGAGCGGTTTTCCACAGACAAGGCAGATTCCTCAGGGTGATCGACAAACAGGGGCAGGACAGGAGCCCCGGCACTGGTCAGAAATTCGAGAATATGGGACGGCACGGTCACCGTCTGCCCCATGCGGGTCCGGGTGACACCGGGCACGAAAATCACAACACTGTCCTCCGAGAGGCTGTTGTGCAGCTCCCGCTTGAAAGCATCCCTGGATTTCTCATCCGAGGAAAATTCCATCGCCTCTACATCCGGCTTGTCGAGGTGCGCCTGAAGGAGCGGATCGTAGTCGAGGCCGCGCTCGATCAGGTAGACCAGCTTGCGACCGCTGAGCTGCTTTTCGACGTGCAACAGGTCCTCAAATGAGAGGCGGTTGGCGATCACGAGGACGCCGGTGCCGGGAATATGATCTTCACCGAGAAGTTCAAGCTTGTTGCGGTTGCTGGCCATGGTGGGGAAATGTGGTCCGATTTTGGCGGATTTCGACCACTTTAGCGATTTTCCCCTTCAAAAAGTGAACGCTTTTCCGTTAAGTGGCTGGCCTATCAGCGTGCCTTCCAAGGCCAGCGGAACCCTGTTTGTATACACTCATGTCTGACGAAACTCCTCCTAACAACAATGGCGACTACTGGAGAGCCAATCTCCGCATTGTCGGCATTCTCATGAGCATCTGGTTTATCGTCAGCTACGGCTGCGGCATTCTCTTCGTCGATCAGCTCAACAAGATCCAGCTCGGCGGCTTCCAACTCGGCTTCTGGTTCGCCCAGCAGGGAAGCATTTATGTCTTCGTCATCCTCATCGCCGTCTACGTCCGCATGATGAGCAAACTCGACAAAAAATACGGCTCCAAAGCCGACTAACTCCTTCGAGAGCGCAGCCCACCTTCGCACTTTTTACCTTCACACCTTTCACGTCCCGCGCAGCGGGACCTCTATCACATGGACGTACAAACCTGGACCTACATCATCGTCGGCCTCACCTTTGCCCTCTACATTGGCATCGCGATCTGGGCAAAAGCCGCGTCGACCGGTGAATTCTATGTCGCCGGAGCCGGCGTTCCCGCGCTTGCCAACGGCATGGCCACGGCCGCTGACTGGATGTCGGCCGCTTCCTTCATTTCGATGGCCGGCATCATTTCCTTCATTGGCTATGACGGATCAGTCTACCTCATGGGCTGGACCGGCGGTTACGTTCTGCTGGCGTTACTTCTCGCCCCTTACCTGAGAAAGTTCGGCAAGTTTACTGTTCCGGACTTCGTCGGCGACCGCTACTACTCGAAGACCGCCCGCCTCGTCGCGCTGATCTGCGCGATCTTCGTTTCTTTCACCTACGTCTGCGGGCAGATGCGCGGCGTCGGAGTGGTGTTCACCCGCTTTCTCTTTTCCGAAGTGGAAGGCCCCATGCTCTTCGGCTGGGAACCCATCACCTGGGGAGTCATTATCGGAATGGCGATTGTGTTCTTCTACGCTGTGCTCGGCGGCATGAAGGGAATCACCTACACGCAAGTGGCCCAGTACTGCGTTCTGATCTTCGCCTTCATGGTGCCTGCGATCTTCATCTCCGTGATGATGACCAGCAACCCGATCCCGCAGCTCGGTTTCGGCGCCAAGGTTTCCGGTGAAGACGTCTACCTTCTTGAGAAGCTCAACGGTCTCAGCCAGGAGCTCGGCTTTGCCACCTACACGGACGGGTCGAAGAGCATGATCGATGTGTTCTTCATCACCATGGCGCTCATGGTGGGCACCGCCGGCCTGCCCCACGTCATCATTCGCTTTTACACGGTCAAAAAAGTCAGCGCCGCGCGCGTGTCCGCGTTCTGGGCCCTGCTCTTTATCGCCATCCTCTACACCACGGCTCCCGCAGTCGCCGTCTTCGCCCGGACCAACCTGCTCGAAAGCATTCCGAACAAACCCTACGCGGAGGCTCCCCAGTGGCTCAAATCATGGGAGGACGCCAGCCTCATTGCCTGGCTCGATAAGAACAACGACGGCCTGGTCCAATACACGAAGGGTGATGCCTTCGTTGGCAAACCCAGTTTCAGTGGCGAACGAGGCAACAACCAGGAACGCCTTCTGACCAACTCACCCACCGACAACGCCAACGAGCTCTATGTCGACCGTGATATCATGGTGCTGGCCAACCCGGAGATCGCCCAACTGCCCAACTGGGTCGTCGCCCTCGTCGCCGCCGGCGGACTTGCCGCCGCCCTGTCGACCGCTGCCGGTCTCCTCCTGGTGATTTCGACATCGGTTGCCCACGACCTGGTCAAGAAGACCTTCGCGCCGGGCATTGATGAAAAGAGAGAGTTGCTCATTGCGCGATGTGCCGCTGCCGGTGCCGTCGTGGTGGCGGGCTACTTCGGTGTCAATCCACCCGGCTTCGTCGCCCAGGTGGTGGCCTTTGCCTTCGGCCTCGCCGCGTCATCCTTCTTCCCGGTGATTATCTTCGGCATCTTCTACAAGCGCATGAACCGCGAGGGTGCTATTTCCGGCATGATCTCCGGCATCGTCTTCACAGCCGCCTACATCATCTACTTCAAGTTCATCAATCCGGCGGCCAACACCGCGGACAACTGGTGGTTCGGCGTTTCGCCTGAAGGGATCGGCACCCTCGGCATGATCATCAACTTCGTCGTCGCCCTCGTCGTCTGCTCCTTCACCCAGGCGCCGCCGAAAGACGTCATCGATATGGTCGAAAACATCCGCCAACCGGAGAAGGAAGGCGAAGAACTCAGTGTCGTGGACCACTAGTGGCCCACGACAGTAATTAGTTTTTAGCGATTAGTAGTTAGTTCAGGTCGGCCGCACCACTTCTGCCTTCTGGCTGCAACCTTCTGCCCTCCATGACTGTCATCGATCACCCCATCATCCGCGAGCGGCTCACCCATATCCGTTCGGTGGACTCCGGCACTGCCGAATTCCGAAACGCCCTTCACGACATCGCCCGGTTGATGACTTTCGAAGTCACACGTGACCTCGAGACCTCGGTCGTTGAAGTCGAAACACCGCTCAAGAAAACCGACGGTCATGCTCTCGCCCGCCCCCTGGTTCTCGTCCCTATCCTGCGTGCCGGTGTCGGCATGCTCAACGGCTTCACCGAAATTCTGGCTGAAGCCTCGGTCGGTTACATTGGCCTCTACCGCGACGAGGAAACCCACCAGCCCCACAGCTACTACTGCAAGCTTCCTCCCAACATCGCTGACGCCGATGTCATTCTGATCGATCCGATGCTCGCTACCGGAGGCAGCGCAGCAGATGCCGCCGACGAACTTAAGAAAGCCGGAGCCACCCGCCTTCGCTTCGCCTGCCTCATCGCCGCCCCCGAAGGAGTCGCTGCGTTTGAAGAACGCCATCCTGACATTCCCATTTTCACAGCCGCCCTCGACGAGCATCTCAACGAGAACGCTTATATCGTACCCGGGTTGGGCGATGCGGGAGATCGATATTTTGGGACCTAGGCCCCAAGGAGGAACGACATTCCTGTCGTTCCATCGAGCCAGCAAGGACGACAGGAATGTCGTCCCTCCCTGTGCCTAATCACGCATAGTGCCGCCCCCAGCGCCAGAAGAGCAGGAAGAGCGCGACACCCAATCCAAACGTCGCTGTCGCCAGGGCAATCAGCGGACCATCGAACTTCACGATAAAGACGGCGCCGAGAAACTGGGCCACGATCACAACGAGTAGCAGCCTCACCACAAAGAGGTGACCGCGATTTGAAATGAAGTGCGCTCCGAGCGGGGCTCCAATCGCAACAACCGGAATACAGACCCACCAGTAGTTCCAGATCTCGGGAGCAATCGCTTCGCCCCCTCCTCCGCCGAGGCGCCAGAGAAATCCCACCACGCTGTTGGTCGCCATCAGGATCACCGAAGTCGGAGTGGCCACTGTTTCGCAAACCCGGAATCCGAGGACAAGGGCGGCAAAGACGAAAATATCGAGTCCGCTACCAAGCAGCCCCGACACCGTTCCGCCCACAAAACCCGCCAGCGCCAGGCAAATCAAGGTGCCCGGATTTCGATCAGCCAGCACTTCCCGTTTCACCGTTCCTGTGACCCGGTTGATCGTCCACAGCGCCACCCCGAAGGCGAGCCAGAGCGAGACGAAGAACACCTTGGTCGGCGTCGATTCGAACCAGAATTGAACCACCTCGAGCCCGAAGACAATTCCCAGCGCGCCGGCAAGTCCGGCAACCACCAGCGCGGTTTTTTCGATCGGTATTCTCCTCCACAAGATCGCGACCGTTGCGGAAGTCATGCCGATCGATTGGATCATCATCGAGAAATCCCGCGCCCCCTTGGGATCAATGTTGAATCCCAGCGTCATCACCGGGAAAGCGACCGCTCCCCCTCCCTGGCTGGTCGAACCGGCCACGAAGGAACCAAAGGCCATCGTTACCGACATGAACCAGTTGTCGACAAACAACACCCAGCGATCACCGGCTACTGTAATCGCCAGCCACACGACCCAGACCAGCGCGATAAACGCGAGGTCAAGTGGGGGGCGGGTTTTGGTGAGGTCTTTCAAATGCCGGAATCGGAAGAGTGACTACAATACGTCTCAGACCCCCCGGGGAAACTCGTAAGAATCACGAATCCAGGTAAGAACCGCCTCAGAGCGACCCACTCAAAACATCGACGAAATCAATGTTGTGAAATAATTCTTTCGATTTCCTCAATAGTTAAATCCAGGTCAGGTTTTCAGTGCTATGAAAACACTACTGAATATTCCTGGCAAACTGGCAGTCGTCGCAGGGCTTATCCTTGCCGCCGGCAGCACCTTCGCAGCTGGAACCCTGACACCGAAAGGGTCACCTCATGCGCCCATCGCGATTCGCGACCACCACGTCAAGATCACGATCAACAACGGCTTTGCTCAAACCGAAGTCGCTCAGACATTCTTCAATCCCAACGACGTTGACCTCGAAGCAATCTACCGATTCCCGCTCCCGAAAAGCGCCAGCCTCTCTGAGGTATCGCTGACCATGGGAGAACGGACTATCGACGGTGAGGTCATCGAGCGGGAAGAGGCGAAAACCATCTACGAGAAGGAAAAGCAATCGGGCAACGATGCGGGTCTCGCGACGAAAGAGGGCATTCAAGCCTTCGAGTTCAAGGTCCATCCGGTGAAAGCCAATGACGAAACCCGAATTCGAATCGTCTACTACCAGCCTATCGAGATCGATACCGGCATCGGCAGGTATCTTTATCCTCTGGAAGAAGGAGGAACCGACGATGCCGCCGCCGTTAGTTTCTGGAACCCGGTGCACAGCGCGGTCGAGGGTAATTTCTCCGCGGAGGTCATCCTGAAATCAGCCTGGCCCATTGATGAAGTTCGACTGCCGGGCTTCGAAAACGAAACCACGACCGAAAACCTCGGCGACGGGCACTACCGTCTACTTCTCGAAAAGCCCGGCCAGGGCCTTGATCGGGATCTCGTTGTCTACTACCGGCTCGCCCAGGATCTTCCGGGACGAGTGGAAGTCATTCCCTACCGCTCAGGCGAGGATAAGAACGGAACTTTCATGATGGTCGTCACACCCGGTATCGACCTTAAGCCCATCACCAGCGGAGCCGACTACGTCTACGTGCTAGACACCTCCGGGAGTATGTCATCAAAGCTCCACACTCTCGTTGACGGCGTAAGCCGCGTGATTGGAAAGATGTCACCTCAGGATCGGTTCCGGGTCGTCACCTTTTCAAACAACGCTCATGACCTCACCGGAGGTTGGCTCAATGCCACTCCCGAAAATGCCGAAAAAACGATTCAACGAATCCAGAAGATCCAGTCCAACGGAGGCACGAACATCTATGACGGTTTGAGCCTGGCAATGAAGGATCTCGACGATGATCGCGCCACCAGCGTCGTACTCGTTACCGATGGTGTGACCAACCAGGGCATTGTTGACCCGGTTGCTTTCCACAAGCTGACCAAGCAGAACGACATTCGAATCTTCGGCTTCCTTCTGGGCAACAGCGCTAACTGGCCTCTGATGCGAACCATCTGCGATGGAAGCGGCGGATTCTACGCCGGCGTCTCCAACTCCGATGACATTCTCGGTCAAATCCTCCAGGCAAAGAGCAAGATCCTTCACGAGTGCCTTCACGATGCCGAGTTCGAATTCGACGGGGTCAAGACCTTCAACGTCACCGGAACTCTCCCCGGCAAAATCTACCGCGGGGAACAGCTCATCCTGTTCGGCCAGTACAAGGAGGGCGGAGAAGCGCACCTCAAGCTAAAGGCTCGCCTGACAGGCGAAGACAAAACCTATACGACGTCATTCACCTTTCCTGACATTGATACCGACAACCCCGAAATCGAACGACTTTGGGCTCTCGACCAGATCGAGCAGGTGGAGTTGCGCGCCAATCGCGGCGACATGCCGGCCTCTGAATCCGAAGACGCGATTCGCGATCTCGGACTGGAGTATCAACTCGTGACCGATGAAACCTCGATGCTCGTTCTCGCGAATGAAAGCTTCGAAAAATACGGGATCGACCGTCGCAACCGCGATCGTGTCGCCATCGAAAGGACTGCCCAGCAAATGCGGGCCACAGCTCCGCAACCACGGAACTACCGCGTCGACCAGGCGAAGCCCCTGACCAACAAAAAGGCACCCCGCCTCTTCCCCGGCGGTGGCGGAGGTGGTGGCGGCGGCGCCTTGCCACCTTTCGCGGTCATCCTGATGCTGGTCTTTTCGGGAATCGCCACCCGCCTGGCCGGTCGCATCAAGCAGTAAAACCTGAGGGGACGACCCGATGAACTCCAGCGTTTCCTGGTATCGCCGTCCGCGTTTAGAGCTCACCATGCTCTATGCGCTGGCGGCCCTCGCCTTCTTTCTGCAGGGCTTCCCTCACCTGGGAGAGGCGCTGCAGTGCAACCGCGATGGCAAGCTGCCCGCCATCCTCCTGACCACTTTCACGGGGCATCTCACCCACTGGTCCTGGGATCACCTGTTGTGGGATCTCGCCGCTTTTATCGGGCTGGGAATCGCAGCCACTCGGCTTTCGCCGGGGAGACTACTTCCCTGCCTCCTTCTCGCAGCCATCGCTATTCCACTGGAGATCGCCTTGTTTCGCCCCCAGTTCGAAACCTATCGCGGCCTGTCCGGAATCGACTCCGCCTTTTTCGGATTAGTTGCCGCCGGGCTGTGGAGAAAGGGGCTTACGGGGCGGGTTCTCTCTGCCCTCGGGGTTTTCGGATTCCTGGCCAAGATCACCTTTGAACTGGCGACCGGGGCAACGTTCTTCGTCGATCAAGCCGCTGGTGATTTTGTTCCTGTCGTTTCCGCTCACCTGGTCGGTCTTGCCTGTGGACTCCTCACAGGCATCGCCCCGCACATGAAACGAGGCATCCAAAAACGGCTCACTTCTTCTCCGCCTTCAACGACTGCAGATAGGCTACCAGGTCGCGCAGTTCACTCTTCGTCACGATGAATCCCATGGGAGGCATCGTGGAGATCACCGGGCTGCGTTCGGCAATCTTTTCCAGCGGCACCTTCACCTCGTCATTGGTGACCTCGCGAATCGCGACATGATTCTTGTCCTCCCGCCGATACACTCCGGCCACCGTGCTGCCGTCTTTCAAGGTCAGTGAAATATTGCCATACCCTTTCGCGATGACTGCCTGGGGATCGACCAAAGCTTCGAGAATGTACTCGGCATCTTTCTGGAGACCAATGCTCTTGAGGTTGGGTCCGACGTTACTGCCTCCCCGCTGGTCGTTTACCTTGTGACAACGAATGCACTGAGCTGCCGCGTGGTTCATGAATACGGCTTCACCCCGTTCCGCGTTTCCACCGGACAAGGCAAAGCGGTATGGCATCACCGGATCTGTCGCCATCGATGCCATCCAGGATGCTTCAAGATCGGCAACCGGTTTGGCGATTGCTTCCACTTCCGCAAAAGCAGGATCCTTGGCGGTCTCAAGAACATCCAACTGCAATCCCGGCGCCAGAATGCCATCGGTCAAGCCTCCAACCAGTTTGGTCATCGCCTCGGCTCCTTCCACCTTTGGCAACAACCGGATGGCATGTTGCTTGACCGGCACCGGCTGATCTCCCGTGACCCTGCTGCGGATTTCTTCGAGCGCTGCGCCGCTATCCAACTCGACCAGGAGCTCCAGCCCGGCCATGCGCACTTCGTTGGCTTCATCCCCGAGAATACCGTCAACGATTCCCTCAAGTCCATCCGCTCCCTGCGCCACCAAAGTTCTCAGGGCCTCGGCACGAATTGATCCGGACACTTTCCCGTTCTCGAGCAAGGAGAGCAGTGTTTCGTTGGCGATTTTCAGATTGGCTTCGCGGGCTGCTTTCATCGCTGAAGCCCGAACCGAGGAATACTTGGAAGAAAGCAGGGCATCGATATTCGCGCCGATGGCCTCGGCAACAATGCTTTCATCACGTGGCTCCAGGATCCGGTGACGGCCAACCACGAGGTCAATCACATCCGGTCTCGACCAGGCCTCCAGCGCAACCAACCCCGCCTCGAGAAGCTCCTCGCTGGCTTCACCCTCAGCGACAAATGATGCCACCCGCTTCGCCGACTCGAGATCGCCAATGCGGAAATTCGCATTGATCGCTCTACGGGTGAACCCCTCACTCTCGATCTGCTTTCCAAGAGCCGCCGCCAGTTGTGGCATCGCTGCCTCGATCATCCAGTCATCGTGCACGGCACGAGCGGCGTCTGCCGCGGTGATCGAATCCTCGTCGTCAAAGAACGCTACGACACCAGCGTCGCCACGGCGGCGCAAAGCCACGACTGCGCACGCCCTGACAAAATCAGAATCATGTTCCTTCAGCTGGACGAGGTCTCCCGAGGGAACCGATCCCGCCATCGCCATGACGCAGGCGTGTCGGGTGTAAACATGACTGACCAGGTAATCTTCGCGCGCCGCTTCTGCGAGAATCGCGTTCGCGGCGCCGGTATCCTGGACCCGCCCAAGACCAAGCAAGGCCTGCTGACGAACGCGCAGCGAATCGTCCTGAAGTTTTTCGATCAGCACACGGGTCAGGGAATGCCCTTCACCTGACGGGCCGGGGATAATATCGAGACCCAGATTGCGGCCATAACCGTCGGTCACCGTCTTGATCGCCTGGGCACGAACCTCGGCCTCCGGATCGTCAAACAGCGCCACCAAGGAGGTGTCCGGCGCTTTGCCGTTGCGAATGATCTGACCGATACCCCAAATGGCGTGGAGACGAGCCAACAGCGGCTGATCCAGATCACGCGTTGCCATTTCCAACTCGGTCAGGCCGCAGCATCCTGCGAGCGCATACTGTGCCTTCAGGCGGATACGCTGGTCCGGCCAACTGAGAAGGTCGACCAACTCCTCGAGCTCCAGCTCTCCGAAGTCTTTCGCGATCAATCCGGCCGTCTCCGACCGCTTCGGATCCTGCTTTTCCTCGTCGACATCGATTCGCCAGACCGCACCGATTTCGTTCAACGGATAACCACCGCCCCAATCCACGCCGTAGAGTGCCCCGTCCGGGGCAAAGTTCAATCCTACCAGCGGAACGCCCTCGCCGATCTTGTGATCATTGACCATGGCAAAGCTGTCACCGCTCGACTTGACCTGGAAGGCCCACTGCTCACCCCGGGGGGCGCTGGTGAGAAAGAAGTAGTCGTGGTAATCAGGCCCCAGCGCGGTACCCGGATTGAACTTAAAACCGGCCGGACCGTTCTCATAGTTGTTCAGCGCAGGCGTGAACCAGCGCGGCTGACCTTCCTGCCAGGGCTCGTGCATCTTGTCATAGGTCCACGGGTTGTAACCGTCGCGAAGGTACTGCCAGTTATTGCGCCAGCCCGTGTCGAGGTATTGCTCGATGTAGACAAGACGCTCCCGCTCACCCGGATAGTCCGCATCGTTGTCGACGCCGAAGAAGTTACCGAACTGATCAAAGGACACCTCCTGGATGTTGCGTTGACCATGAGCAAAAACTTCAAAGTTCGTGCCGTCTAACTCGCAACGCATCAGTCCACCCTGGTTGGGAAAACGATAGTCGAGCCCGTCCTTCGTTTTCACCCTGATCCCCTTGTCGCCGATGGACCAGTAGATCCTCCCGTCCACACCCATCGTGAGACCGTGCATGTCGTGCCCGGCATAGGCGAGGTGCACGCCGAAACCTGACACCATCACCTCTTTTTCATCAGCAGCACCGTCTCCGTTCGTATCGGTAAATTTGACCAACTCGGGCACCGGGCAGGTGTAGACTGCCCCCTCGTGAAAGAGCACTCCGCCTGCCACCCCGCCGATGAGATGATCCAACTCCTCTGCGTAGGTGTAGATCGTGTCGGCAAAGCCATCGCCGTCTTCGTCCGCGATCCTGTGGATGCGCTCGCTCAGTGCGGTGAGATCCTGGATGTCGTGGATGCCGTCTCCATTGTAATCCTTCACCCGGCCCTTGTTGGAATCGCTGTTTTCCGGGGTGAACTGCTCACGGTAGAAATCCATCTTATCCTCGATGGTCTCAAAACTGAGATCATCAGGAATCCAGTCGCTGTTGGGACGAATGTCCAGATCGTTAGCCTTGCGACGGCGCGTCTCGGTCACGTAGGCGACGCCCTTTTCATCAAAGGAAATCGCGACCGGGTTGGGCACCTGAAAATCAGGCGTCCACTTCGTCATCTTCAATTGCTTCGGGTCGGGTGGAGTTGCGGCATCCTGTGCCAATCCCTCCAGGCAGACTCCGAGAGCCATCGAGACTATGATCCAAATTCGCATGGGCAAAGATTTCATACATCCTCCGCGATGCCAGCGGGGATCGCAAAAGTGCCGCCACGTCATCCGGCATGGGCAATTTGCGCAATTTTGGGAGTGAGGCCTGAGACGTCGACACACCGCCGATTTCCTCTCTTCAAACATCCCGCAGATCGGTCAGAAGCTCGTCATCCCTGAGCCCTGACAAAACCGTGTGGAGATCTGTTCCTCGCGTCAGCGCAAAAAAGCGCTCAAATCGACTTAAGCTTTTCCTTGGAAAGCGCGTCTCCCTGCTTAACTTCTCCCAAACCCATGGATTGCGGAAAGCAGAAGATCATCGACTCACTCGTCACCTCTTATCACGAGGTGGGCGGGATCAACCGCATTGACAGTGCGAACCTTCCCTCCAAGCGCAAGGTCATCGCCACTTGCGAGTCGTTGCTGCAGCTACTCTTCCCCGGCTACCACGACGAGGAACCAATCCCTTCCGACGAACTGGAGATGATCACCGGCGAGCGAATTGCTTCGCTCGTTGAAACGCTGGAAGTCGAGGTCGCCAAGACCCTGCGCCTCCGCGACGACGAAACCGGTAAATCCCACCCGGGCCTCGCCAAGCAGGCGCATGATCTCGTCTGTGAATTCCTCAACGATCTCCCCGAGCTGCGCCGACTGCTCCAGACCGATGTGGAAGCCGCCTACGAAGGTGATCCCGCCGCGAAAAACTTCGACGAGATCATCCTCGCCTACCCGTGCATTGAGGCCATCGCGATCCAGCGCTGCGCCCATTGCCTCTACAAGCTCGACGTCCCGCTCATTCCGCGGATCATGACGGAGTATGCCCACAACCTTACCGGTATCGACATTCACCCGGGTGCGACGATCGGATCCCACTTCTTTATCGACCACGGCACCGGTGTTGTCGTCGGCGAGACCTGCACCATCGGCAACCACGTGAAGCTCTACCACGGCGTCACCCTGGGAGCCCGCAACTTCCCCAAGGACGAGAACGGTCGCGTCGTCAAGGGCAACAAGCGCCACCCTGATGTCGAAGATCACGTCGTCATCTACCCGCATGCGACCGTGCTGGGCGGAAAAACCGTGATCGGCAAATCGTCGACCATCGGAGCCAACGTTTTTCTCCGCGAAAGCGTGGAAGAGTTTTCCTTTGTGACAACGGTTGGTGAAGAACTGAATATCATCGACAAGCGCACCGGTGAAACGGTACCTTATGCCAGCCTCAAGTAGGTTTCCCAACCCCGCCATGGCCGAGCAACTGGAACTGTTCGACAACTCCACTTTGACCTCTCCTGAAGAACACCACGCCGCTCCGCGTGATGCTGCCGCCTCTCCGGTGTCAGATCGCTCAGTAAAGCCTGACATACCCACTAAACCTGCCGCAGAGGTTCCTAAAGTTGTCCACCCACGGTCGGGAGCTGACAAATTTCTCACCCGCCTTGCCGTCTACTACGCCACTGAACTGGAATTGCCCCGCCTCGCAGATCGCGTCTCCGTCACCTGGAACCGCCGCATGCGTACCGCCGCCGGTCGCGCCTTTTTTCAAACCGACCAGATCGAGCTGAACCCCAAGCTCCAGGACCTGCCCGAAGAGAATCGCGACCGTGAAATTTTCGGCACCTTTCTCCACGAACTGGCTCACCTCGTTTCCTACACCCGGGCCGAAGGACGACGCATTCAGCCTCACGGACCCGAGTGGAAACAGGCATGTCACGACCTCGGCATTCCCGACGAAGACCGCTGCCACAATCTCGACTTCGGAACGCGCAAGATGAAGCGCCGTTACACCTACGAGTGCCTGGCGTGTGGTTCTGTCGTTGAGCGGGTTCGCAAGATCAAACGGGCTGTCGCCTGCTATGACTGCTGCCGCGTTCACAACGGAGGCGACTACGACGATCGCTTTCGACTCGTTGAAAATGTGATCGCGTGATCTCACGCCTCCGCTTTTGCCTTTGCATCACCCGGCCATTCGCTACCGTGATGCCATGAAACTCCCCCTGCTTTCGGGCCTGATTGCCCTCGCCTTTTCCACCCCCACCTTAGCCGGTGAATGGGTCGATCTTTTCAACGGCAAAAACACCAAGGGCTGGACGCCCCGGGCCGACGTCGAGACCTTTGAGGTCATCGACGGGGAGATCCACCTGCTCGCCACCAAGAATGTGTGGGTCACGAGCAAACGCAAGATGAGCAACTTCGAGGCCTCCGCCGAGGTTCTGCTGCCGGAAAACGCGGAAGAGGACGGGCTCAACACCGGCTTCGCCTTTCGACTCGTCGGTGAAGAAGGCAAACCGAAAGGCTACCAGGTCGAGATCGAAGGCTCCCACCCCGGCGAAAACGGAGCAGTCTACGCCATCGGAATGGGCGGATGGCTTTACCCGAAAGACGGGCAGAAAGAGGAATTTCTCGAGAAGATCAACGGGGTCATCAAGAAGGGTGACTGGAACACCTACCGCGTCGTCTGCGATGGGCCCAAAATCACGACTTTCGTGAACGATGTGAAGATCACCGAGGTCAACGACGACCAGTCCCTGGAAGGATACTTCGGCATCCAGCATCACGGCAAAGGCGGCACCATTCGCTTCCGCAACCTCAAGGCTCGCGAACTGCCCTCTCCGTCCCCTGCCGCATCGACAGCGTATCCCAACGTGCTCTGGCTCACCGCCGAAGACATGAGCCCCACGCTGGGTTGCTATGGCGACGAATACGCCACCACTCCGAACCTCGACCAGTTCGCCAGGGAGGCCGTGCGCTACACCAACGCTTTCTCGGCCGCCCCGGTTTGCTCCCCCTCACGTTCCACCCTCATCACCGGCATCTGGGCCCCCAGTTCCGGCACCCACCAGATGAGATCGGCCTTCCCCCTGCCCGACAGCGTTTCGGGTTACTCCGCCTACCTTCGCGAGGCCGGCTACTTCACGACCAACAACGTGAAAACCGATTACAACACCGGCAGCATCAATCGCCTCATCGAAGAATCCTGGAACGAAAACAGCTCCGAAGCCCACTGGCGCTCCGAGGCCCGAAACGGCAAGCAACCCTTCTTCGCCGTGTTCAACTACATGACCTCACACCAGTCCCGTACCGCGGTCTGGCCTTATCAGGCGTTCGAAGAACACATCCAGTCCACCATCACTGAAGACCTCGTTCACGATCCTGACACAGCCCCCATTCCGCCTTACTACCCGGATACACCCACCGTTCGCAAAACCGTGGCCCGATTCTACGACTGCGTCACGGCAATGGACCAGCAAATCGGACAGCGCCTTGCGGAACTCGAAGAAGACGGACTCGCCGACAACACCATCGTTTTCTTTTACTCGGACCACGGTTCCGGCATGCCACGTCACAAGCGACTGCTCACCGATTCCGGGATGCACGTTCCTCTCATGATCCGTTTCCCGGAGAAGTGGCAGCACCTCGCGCCCGCCAAGCCGGGTGAAACGGTGGACCGCCTCGTCACCTTCGTCGACTACCCCGCCACCCTGCTCTCTATGCTTGGGCGCGATGTGCCGGAGCACATGCAGGGTGACATTTTCATCGGGCCGGACACCACCGAAGAACCGGAATACGTCTATGGCTTCCGCGACCGCGTTGATGAAGTCTTCGACATGTCCCGCTCCGTTCGGTCCAAGAAGTATCTCTACATTCGCAACTACATGCCGCACCTCTCCTGGAATCCGCCGAGCGTTTTCTCCGACCTTGCCGAGATCCGTCGCGACATCACGAAGCATGCTGACGAAAATTCTGAAACCCTGTCTGTTGCCCAGCGCCACTACACCAACGCGACACGCGCCCCGGAGGAGTTCTACGACATCACCGCGGACCCGCAGAACATCAATAACCTGATGCACGCGGAGATGAGCAAAGAACAACGCAAAGCTCTCATGTCACTTCGAGCTGAGCTGGCCCGCAAACGCATGGAGATCAAAGACAATGGCGCTCTGCCTGAGGCTGTCATGGCTCAGTATATCGAAGACGAAGGTGCCGATATTCTCACCATCAATAACGGCGGCACCAATCACCGCCCTGATCTCGAAACCGCCTGGGCCGCGGCAGACCTCGTCGGCACCGGAAGCCGCGAACAACTGCTCGAACTGGCCCGCTCGGGAGATCCCTCCTCTCGCTACTGGGCCATCATCGGCCTGCGCTATGCCTCACCGGATGACCAGGAACTCCTCGAGCAACTCTATGATTACATGGACGACTACATCGCTCCTGTCCGAATCGAGATGGCCTTCTGGATGGCAGCCGAGTCAGACAAGTATCGCGATGTCGCCCTCGAAGTGCTCACCCGCGAACTCTACAACGAGAACTGGTGGACGGCCCTCCGCGCCTGCCGCGCCATCGAATTGCTTGGCGAGAATGCCCGCTCGATTCTTCCCGTGATGCAGAAACGCTACGACGAAACCCGCCACGAAGCCGGCGACAACAACTTCTTCATCGCTTTCTCCAGCGGCGCCTTCCTCGACAAGATGGGCGGCAAGACTGAACCGTGGGATTTCACCCCGGCGGCTGGTAGTTTCTCTGCTGATCCTGAGGAAGAAGAGGAGGAGTAAAGAAGTCCGACGAACTCGATTTACTCCTTTTCTTTTTCATAATCTTTTTCTTGTTCTGCGAACCAGCGATCCCTCTTTTCAGAAAAAGAAAAAGAGCAAGAAAAGGAAAAAGACGGCTCCACCTAATACGGTTGACTCACCCACTTAACCCTGTTGAGTCATCAACATGGCTCGCTCCACTCTCTTTCCTGCCCGACTCTACGGCATTGTCGACCTCGGCTATGCCGCTCCGGACGATCTGGCCCGCGTCACCCGCGAAATGATCGCCGGTGGCATCGATGTCATCCAACTTCGTGCCAAGGGACATTCAGATGCCGCGATCGAACGCTGGGGCCGTGAACTTCTGCCCCTCTGCCGCGACGGCGGCGTTCCTTTCATCATCAACGACTCACCCGAGATTGCTGCAGCGATCGGGGCTGATGGTGTCCACGTGGGCCAGGACGATGCCTCCATGGACGATGTCCGCGCTATTGTCGGTAACGACATGCTCGTAGGCCGCTCCACTCACAGTGTCGAACAGGCCGCCGCTGCCGCTGCCGATCCGCGCACGGACTGCATCGGTTTCGGCCCCTTGTTCGCCACGCCGACCAAGCCAACCTACACGCCCATTGGCACCAGGGAGATCCAGCAGGTTCATGAAGCCCATCCCGATATGCCCATCTTTTGCATCGGTGGGATCAAGAAGGAAAACCTTTCCGATGTCACTGCTGCCGGCGCGAAACGGGCCGTCATTGTTTCCGGGATCTTGCAATCACCCGATATTGCTGCTTATGTCCGCGAGTCCAAAGCTCTTCTCGCTTAGGGCCTTTTACTTTTAGCATCACTACCTTTACCTACTTATCATGAGCGTTCTCGTTTCCGGATCCATTGCTATCGACAACGTCAAGACGCAGAAGGCGTCCCAGGAGAATCTCCTCGGCGGCTCCGCTTCCTACGCCGCTATCGCCGCCAGCTTCTTCGGCCCTTCCGGTATTGTGGGTGTGGTCGGACACGACTTTCCTGAAGAACACCTTGGTCTGCTCAAGAGCCGCGACATCAACCTGGAAGGTATCGAGTTTTCCGAAGGCGAAACTTTCCGCTGGAGCGGTGAATACATGGAAGACATGAACGACCGTGAAACGCTGGAAGTGGCTCTTAACGTTCTTGAATCCTGGAAGCCGGCCGTGGCCGACTCACAGAAAGGCGCCAGCATCAACCTGCTCGCTAATGCCCACCCGCTCAACCAGCACGAAGTGATCGACCAGCTCGGCGAGGGCCCCTCGTTCACCATCGCCGATACGATGGATCTCTGGATCCAGATCTCCCGCGACGAACTGGAGCGCCTTCTCAAGCGCATTGATCTGCTCGTCCTCAACGACAGTGAAGCCAAGCTGATGATGGACACCTCCAACATCGTCGCCGCCGGACAGGCACTTCGCGAAATGGGGCCGAAGTATGTCATCGTCAAGAAAGGCGAACACGGAGCCATGCTCTTCGGCGAAGACGAGTTCTTCACCTGCCCCGCCTTCCCGCTTCACGATGTTTTCGATCCGACCGGCGCAGGTGACACTTTCATCGGTGGCTTCGCCGGATACCTGGCCAGCCTCGGCAAAGACGAGTTCAGCTTCGACGACCTCACCAGCGCGATCGCCCGCGGGACCATCGTGGCCAGCTTCACCTGTGAAAGCTTCAGCACTCACGCTGTCGAAGCCCTCACCGAAGATGCTTTCAACGAGCGTCTCGAGGCCTTCCGCGGTTACTGCACTTTTGCCTGATATCGCGAAAGAAAAGCATTCGCCTTTACGGCTCCGCCTGTCTATTCTAGCGCCAGCATGAATTGGTACTACGCTGACGATTCGGACAACCAGGTATCTGTCGACGAAAGCCAACTCCCGGAGTTGGTGGCATCACAGACTATCAAACCTACCACCCTGGTCTGGAACGACTCCATGACCGAGTGGAAACCCTGCGCAGACGTCCGCCCTGATCTGTTTGGAGGCGATGCTTTGCCGCCTTCCCTGAGCCCATCCCAATCCCGCAACGTTGTTTCTGCCCCTCAGCCAGGCATTGCGGCCAACCAGTCACAAACCGATTCCGTAGCTGTCTGCGCCCTCGTCTTTGGCATTCTCGGTATCCTCTCCTGCTTCACCCTTTTCAGCATTGCCGGTGTTGTCTGCGGTCACATCGCCCGAAAGCGGGCGCTCGAAAACCCGACGGCGAGCTCCAATGCCGGTATGGCACTCACCGGCATCATCACCGGATATGCTGGAATCGTTCTCAGCGTCCTGTTCGCGATCGGATACTTTATCTTTATCGCCGCGGCTGTCGCCAGCGAAATGTAGGATCCTCCCTCCCCGGGGAGCATCCTTCTACTCCACCTCACCGGAGTATACATTAAACCCGCGCTCGCGCAGAAACCCGACCAGGGTTTGCCCGCTGTCCCTGGCCAACTTCACCGCCAGGCTGCTGGGAGCGGAGATACCCGCTACCGCTGGAATGCCTCCCGCGAGAGCCTTCTGCATCAGTTCGAAAGAAATCCGGCCACTGACTAACAATACCACTTCGGACAAATCAATCCGGTCTCGTAACGCCCGGCCAATCACCTTGTCCAACGCGTTGTGTCGACCCACATCTTCTCTCAGAAACAAGAGCTCTCCGTCCTTCGAAAAGAGAGCTGAAGCATGCAGGCCTCCGGTCCGATCAAAGGTTTCCTGCTGCTTCCTCAACTTACCCGGCAACTCGAGAAGAAAGTCGGAAGTCAGCGTTATGCCACGCTCAATCGGAGCGAACTGTTGAAACACCGATTCGATGGTCGCCTTGCCGCATACCCCGCAACTGCTCGAAGTAAAAACGTGACGCGTCAGCTCGCTCAGGTCGGTCTCCTTCTTCAGCGTGACCTCCAGCGAATTGCCGACTGCTTCCGGATCGAGATCGGGACAATGCTGAATTTCTACAATATCATCGGCAGACTCGATCACACTCTCAGTGAGAAGAAACCCGGTGGCCAGCTCCTCATCATGACCCGGCGTCCGCATCATTACAGCGACGCTTTGACCGTTCACCCGAACTTCCAGTGGCTCTTCCATCGCCACCTGGTCGCCCTCCTCCACCCAACCGCGCTCCACGCGATAGCGGCGCAAGGTCGCTCCTTCATCCGTACGATGAGGATCAATCTTTTCGAAATCTTCGCGGCTGTTCAAATTGGTAAAGAGGAGGTCCTCCCCCTCGCTCACGGCATAGGCCCTCGTGACTCCGCTCTGCTCCGCCTCGTCGAGAATGCGCTGCAACTTCCGATTGCCCTGTTCCATTGCCGACTCAAGAATCGCCAACATCGCTTCGCGCGGATAAACCGCAGCGAGAGGTTCCCAGAATCGCTGGGTTTTCGGAACGATGCCGGAGCCATCCTCCACCAACTTCGCGAGAAAGCCCTCTTCCATGAGCGGCAGGTCGACGCCGAGAACAACAATACGCTCAGCTTCGCTTCGCCTGAAGACAGTCAACAAACCGCCAACCGGCCCGAGCCCTTCGTCATCGTCATCAACGCGAATGACTCCGTCCGGCAGTTCGCCGTAATCCTGCCCCGGATTGGCAGACAGCCAGAGGCGATCGGGACCCAGGGTCTGCAGTTTCTTCAACTGACGCTGGAAAAGCGGTTCTCCTGTCCAGTCGAGGAAAGCCTTATCTGTCCCGAAACGGGAGGACTTCCCTCCCGCAATGAGAACAGCATCCAGTGATGACGGACCAGGCATCCGCTACGGTACCTTATTATCGGTGCCGAGCAAATCGTTCACTGCCTTGTTCGAAACGCGGACAATGTATTTGTTAGGTTGCTTGACCAATCCAGCCTCGAGATCCTTCAGCACAGGACGGGCACCCTCATCCAGCTCGTCGAGGACAATGGTCGCCTCGAGACGAGCCCACTCATTGTCACCTTTCATGGCATCGGCCACAACCCGCAGCGCCTCGGGATCATCACCCATCCGGCAAAGGGCACGGCCCGCGGCGATTCGAACGGCAGGAGCGTCGTCCTTGAGAGCTTTCCTGAGGGCTTCCTTCGCGCCTTCAAATTCACTCGCTTCTTCGGCAAAATTACCCAACCCCGTGGCGCCCCAGTAGCGGACAGCAGCATCTTCGTAGCTCAACGCAGCCAGAAGATCCGGAAAGGCCTCCTGCCCTTCCGACGCTGAAGTTGCAATGGCTGTCAGCGCATAGATCAGGGCACTTTGATCCGTTTCGCCGTGCAAGATCGCATAGGTCGCACCGGCGTCACCTTCGCGCGCTGTGATCTCAGATTCCGGAATCAATCCGATGTCACCGATCTCAAGCTGCCACTCAAACAGGGCTTCCTTGAGCTCCTCCAGTTTTTCAGCATGTGCCGGTTCGGCCGCGAGGTTGTTCACCTCATAGGGATCCGCTTCAAGATCGTAGAGTTCCTCAACCGGCTTCGACCCCATTGAAAAGAGGGCCGCGGCTCCGGTCAGGGTTCCCGCCTTTTCAGCCTTACGGATTTCCATCATGGTCGCTCCTTTCTCCGGAGTGTTCATGTACTGGTAGTACGGCTTGAGAGGCTCGAAGTTGCGGACGTAGCGATACTTCTTATCACGCACCGTGCGAATGATGTCGTAGCGTTCGTCCATGCGGTCGCGGGCCCCGTAGACGTAGTCACGCTCGGGCGCATCCCCGAGGAAGCTGGCGCCATGCATGTGTTCCGGCACTTCAATACCGGCAAGGGTCAGCACAGACGGTCCAAAATCGACCGAACTGACAAGACGGTCATCCGTTTCGCCCGGCTCGGCGGTGCGGAAGCTTTTGAACTTTTCAGGCACGTGAACCACCAGTGGCACGTGAGTTCCTGAATCGTAGAGCCAGCGTTTCGCCCGAGGCAAACCGACTCCGTGATCGGACCAGAACATGATGATCGTGTTTTCCCACTCACCGGCATCCTTAACCTCCTGGATCAGGCTCCCGGCGTAGGCATCAAACGCAGTGATGAGCTCGTAGTTCCGCTTCCAGTCTTCCCGGACAATGGGAGTGTCAGGGTAGTAGGGAGGAAGCGTGTCCAACTTGTCCGGATCCTGCCGCTGATCGTCGGTCAGGTTTTCGGTAACGCTCTTATATTTACTCTCACTTGCGATCCCACTTTCGTGGCAGCCGGTGAAGTTAAAGACAGCAAAGAAGGGCTGACCCTCCGCACGATTCTTCCAGTGTCCCTTTCCGCCGCACACGTCCCAAATCTCATCTTTGCCCGGCTTGGAAAACTGGTAGTCGGTCTTGGAAGCATTCGTGCAGTAGTAGCCGGCCTCGCGCAGGTACATGGGGAACGGCTTCAACCAGTCCGGAAGCTTCGCATTGCAGCGCATGTGGTGGGTTCCCACCGAATTCTGATACATCCCCGTGATAATTCCGGAGCGGCACGGAGCGCAAACGCCAGCGCTTGTGAACGCATTTGAGTAGTAGGTCCCCTGCCTGGCCAGTTCGTCCAGATTCGGAGTGATGGCATGCTCATCTCCGGCAAAACCGAAGTGAGGACCGATATCCTCCGCCGAGATCCAGAGAATATTAGGGCGGTCATCAGCCTGAGCCAGGCTGCAACCCACCAATGTGAGAAGGGAGAGAACTATCCAGCGCATGCGAAACTGATCGCATTTTCACCGGACACCAACAACGGCGCGTTCCTGAACGGAGCTCTGCGCAGATTGGAATGGCAGCAAGGCGAGGCTTCTAGGCCTCGGCGAGGCCGAAGGCATCGTGCATGACCTGAGCGGCCTGATCGATCTGGTCTTCGGCCACAGTCACGGTCACCTTGATCTCGGAGGTGGAGATCATCTCGATGTTCACACCGGCTTCGGAAAGCGCCTTGAACATTTCAGCAGCCACACCGGAGTGGGAACGCATACCGATACCCACCATGGAAAGCTTGGCGATGCCATCCTGCGCTTCAATGCTGACGCCGTCACCAAGTTCGTCGAGAACCGGCTTGAGCGCTTCCTCAGCTTTGTCGACGTCGTCCTTGTTCACTGTGAAGGAGATATCCGTGATGCCTGTCTTCGACACGTTCTGAACGATCATGTCGACGATGATGTTCGCGTCGGAAACGGCACCGAAGATCTTGCTCGCCGTGCCGGGCGTATCCGAAACTCCGGAAATGGTGACCTTGGCCTGGGCGCGCTCCAAGCTAACGCCGCGGATGACAACAGATTCCATGCTCATGGTTTCTTCTTTCACGATTGTTCCCGGATTATCATTCAGACTACTGCGGACCTCGAAGGTCACGCCAAACTTTTTCGCAAACTCCACCGATCGGGACTGCATCACCTTGGTGCCCGAGCTGGCCATCTCCAGCATCTCGTCGTAGCTGATCTCGTCGATCTTGCGAGCATCGGGAACCACCCGGGGATCACAGGTATAGACGCCATCGACATCGGTAAAAATCTGGCACAGGTCCGCGTCAATCGCTGCCGCCATCGCGATAGCAGTCAGATCGGAACCACCACGGCCCAGCGTCGTGATCTTGCCGTCCGGGGTTTCACCCTGGAAACCCGCGAGGATGACGATGTTGTCATCGTTCAACAACTCGTGAACGCCTTCGGGAGAAATATTCGAGATGCGGGCCTTGGTATGGACCCCGTCAGTCTTGATGCCGGCCTGCGCCCCGGTCAGGGAAACCGCCTTGGCGCCCATCGCGTTCAGGGCCATGGCTGTCAGAGCAATGGTCGTCTGCTCGCCAGTGGAAAGCAGCACATCCATTTCCCGCTCAGTCGGATCGGCTTCACCGGTCACTTCGTTGGCCAGCTTAATGAGGTTGTTGGTCACGCCGGACATCGCGGAAACCACAGCCACCACCTGGTTTCCAGCCTCCTTGGTCGCGAGGATGCGACGAGCCACATTCAGGATGCGCTCGGGCGTTCCGACGGACGTGCCGCCATATTTCTGGACGATTAGACTCACTCTACTGTTGGTCTCGTGTTCGGGAGGGGAGACTTATGCCTCAGGATCGCCGTTTGTCCACCGCGTTTCGGGGGACCGGCAATCCGGTATCAATCTCGTCCCACCGAAGACCTGACCCAGTCGAGGTATCCGGGAGAACCTTTCTCCACCGGGATTGCGATCAACTCAGGCTCCTCATAGGGGTGATGCTCAGCCATCCAGGCCTCCAGGCGATCCCAGTTCGCGGCTGTCGTCTTGATCAGCCCGACCAGCTCCGAGTCCCGCTCTACCTTGCCTTTCCAGCTGTAGATAGACTCCGCGCCCGGCAGGATATTGACGCAGGCGGCCAGTTGCGATTCGACTAATTGTGTGCCAATTTGTCGCGCTACCTCAGCATTTGGAAAAGTGGTGATTGCCAGCCAAACAGCATCTGCGTCGTTTTGTCTCTCTGTCATCTCGAAGCCCTGATTTTACCTACTCTACATGAATCCCGGGATCATCGACAAACTCATTGATCGCCTCGACAAACTCGAGCCGGAAGAGATTCAGCGTCTTGTCCTAAAGGCCGTGCAGGAAAAGGGCCTGCTCGAGAATGTGTTCGAAGTGCTCCGGGAAGGCGTCATCGTGACCGGGCCGCAAGGTTCCATTCACTACATCAATCAAGCCGCCTGCGACTTCTTTGGGCTCGAACACCGGGCTGCACTGCAGGAAAACGTCTCTGAGTTGTTCCCCGGTATCGCCTGGGACGATGTCATCGCCACTGGCGGCGTGGTGAACCGGGACCTCGTCGTCCGCTACCCCGAACTGCGCTTTCTCAATTTCTACATCGCTCCACTGACCCCCGATGAGGACGAGGAGTCGGAAGCATCCGAGGCTGAAGAGTTGGGCGGTTTTGTCATCATTCTCCGAGACAACACCCGCTCCCGCGAGCGGCAGATGAAAGAAATCGAATCGGAGAAAATCCAGGCGGTCCAAAGCCTGGCCGCCGGCGTGGCCCACGAGATTGGCAATCCGCTCAACTCCCTCAACATCCATCTCCAGGTTGCCGAGCGAAAAATCAAAAAGAACGCCGATCCCGAGCTCGCCGCCGAACTGCTCGAGTCGATCGAGATTTCCCGCAGCGAAATCAAGCGCCTCGATTTTATCGTCGAGAAATTCCTCAGCGCGGTCCGCCCGACCCGCCCGAACCTGGAGACGACGGACATAAACGAACTCGTCAACGAGGCCATTAACTTCATCGGACCCGAAATTGCTGACCGGCGCATCGCCATCACGCTCGAACTCGATGAAGACTTGCCACTTGTGAACGCCGACCGCGATCAGCTCAAGCAAGTCTTCTACAACCTGATCCGCAACAGCGCGCAGGCGATGGGCTCTGACGGGGAACTCACGGTCCGGACCGGCTTCGACGATGAAAATGTCTTCCTCAATTTCGTCGACAACGGCCCCGGGATTCCCGCCGACCAGGTCAGCCGCGTTTTTGACCCTTACTTCACCACCAAGAAAACCGGATCCGGTCTCGGCCTCATGATTGTCCGCCGCATCGTCCACGAACACGGAGGCGAAATCGAATTCGCCAGCCGCGAAGGCAAGGGCACCAAGGTCACCGTTTATCTCCCCCGGGTTGAGAAACTGATGCGTTTCCTGCCGGATAAATCTGAATCCCCTTCTCCCGTCATCGACATCGACGTCACTTCCTGAAGCCATGGACTTTTTCGACAGCACCGTCCTCATCGTCGACGACGAAAAGAACACCCGCGACGGGCTCCGCCTTTCGCTGGAAGATGAATTTGACGTCTACGTTGCCGCCAACACGGCCGAAGCGAACGAGATCCTCAAAAACGAATCGGTCGACGTCATGGTTACCGACCTCCGCCTCGGCGGTGAGGACGGGATGGAGCTGATCGCAAAAACCCTGACACGCCCCAAACCGCCGGTCTGCATTCTCATGACCGCATACGGCTCCGTCGACGTCGCCGTCGAAGCGATGAAGAAGGGCGCCTACGATTACGTCAGCAAACCGCTCAACATCGACGAGCTCGAAATCGTCATCAAACGGGCGATCCGTTCGCGCAGCGTTGAAGAGGAAAACCAGGCGCTCAAAGAGCAGGTCACCGATCGCTACGGGCTAGAGAATATCATCGGTCACTCCGCCGTGATGCAGCCTGTTTTCGAAACGATCAAGCAGGTCGCCCCGACGCGAGCCACCGTTCTCATCGAAGGCGAAAGCGGAACCGGTAAAGAACTCGTTGGCCGCGGCATTCATCATCTCAGTGGACGCCCCAAGTCAAAACTGGTCACGGTTCATTGCGCAGCGTTGAGTGAGCAATTACTCGAGAGCGAACTCTTCGGCCACGAGAGGGGCTCCTTCACCGGTGCCAGCGAACGGCGTATCGGTCGATTCGAGGAAGCCAACGGCGGGACCCTTTTTCTCGATGAGATTGGCGAGATCGACCTCAATACCCAGGTCAAGCTGCTCCGTGCCATCGGTGAACGGACCATCGAGCGACTTGGCTCTAACAAACCCATTAAAGTGGATGTCCGGGTCGTTGCCGCGACAAACAAGGATCTCAGCGAAATGGTCAAAGAGGGCACCTTCCGGGATGATCTCTTTTTCCGACTGAACGTGGTTACCATCGATATGCCGCCGCTGCGTGACCGCAAGGAAGACATCGTCCTGCTGGTCGAAGCCTTCCTAAAGGAGTTCACCGAGGAAAACAACAAGCCTGAGATGGAGCTGACCCAGGAAGCCATGCAGCTCCTGCTCGACTACGACTGGCCCGGCAACGTTCGGGAACTCCGCACCGCGATCGAACACGGCGTCGTCATGTCCAACGGATCAAAAATTGGTGTGCGCCATCTCCCTCCGTTCCTGAGCGACAACTCCCATAGCGGATTCCGTTCGTCAGACTCTTCCTCCGCGCCGGATCTGGCTCCTGTTCTCAATGACGAGGATCTCAATCTCGCCCGGGTCGAAGAAAGGATGATTCGCCTCGCCCTCGAACGCACCAAGGACAACCGGACCGAGGCCGCCCAGCTGCTCGGCATCTCCCGCCGCACCATGCAGCGCAAGCTCAAGGAAATGGGACTGATTGAAGGGTAACCCCTCCATCCTATAAGCGATAAAGCTCGCAAATAAGAATTCACCAAGTGTCGCAATGAAGCACACGTTACAGCACCCATGGGGCGACAGGTGCTCAGACCAGGTCCACGATCGAACCGAAATCCGCGTCAAAGAGGCGCTTGTAGGTCCGCGTGGCGATGCCATCGGTCATTTTTGCCAGCACGTCGCAAATCACCCGGGCCCTCGCGGTTTCATCGGGCTGATCACGCAGCAGTCGCTCTTCGTCGTCCGATAGCAGCTTGAACCGCGGCTGATCACTGGTGACGTATTGCTCAACGAAGACTTCGAACAAGCGTGTCAGGATAAAGTCCGACTTTCGGTCCAGTTGTTGCAACTGCTGACTGCGGAATACGAGGTCGAGGGAAATGGCCTTATACAGTGAGCAAGCTTTCTCAATCTCCGAATCAATCACCACCCGGTAGCGATGACGGTTAGTGGAATCACTGAGGAAACCTGACACTTCCTCAAGGCTGGCCCCCGCGATGAAAGCCCCGATCTTTTTCCCGATAGTGGGCTCGACCCGGTCTTTTCGAATCGCTTTGAGCAGTTCCTTCACCTGAGCCTCTTGATCAGAATCGAGCTCTCGCCCTTCCGCCCAGCGCTCAATCTTCTCCACGGTAATGAATCCGGCGTGAATCCCGTCGGCGATGTCGTTGAGCGAGTAGGCGGTGTCATCCGCCCAGTCCATGACCTGGCATTCCACCGAGCGAAAACCGTTCCTAGTTTTCCCGGCGGGAAGCGATTCCGGAAATGCCGTCCCGTCGGTGACGAAGTCCAGCGCTTCGCCCTGCTCACGGTAGAGAAAGTGATTCTTCTGGTCGGCGACTTCGCCGTAGAGCGTCTTGTATTTCAGGACTCCGTCGAGAAATCCCCGGGTAGGATTCATGCCCCGATCCGGACCGAAAAGGATGCTCGTCAGGATTCGCAGAGTTTGAGCATTCCCTTCAAACCCTCCGTAGGGAGCCATGAGTCGGTGCAGGGTCCTTTCACCGGTGTGGCCAAAGGGCGGATGACCGATGTCATGTGCCAGGCAGGATGCTTCGACGAGATCGGCATCGATCCCGAAACCCGGCTTCAACAGCGGCGAAGTCTGATTGAGACGGTTGCAGATACTGCGACCAATCTGGGCCACTTCGATGGAATGAGTCAGCCGCGTCCGGTAAAAATCGTACTCCCCGCTGAAAAACACCTGGGTTTTGCTCTGAAGCCGCCGAAATGCCGAAGTGTGAATGATCCGGTCCCGGTCCACTTGGAAACCAGTCCGGTATTCCCCGTCGTTGGCCGGCAATTCCCCGTCAATCCGGTCAAAATCGAAGGGCTGGTAGAAGGTGTTTTCCATGGTCAGGGCGCCAAATCCTAGCCTCCGGATCCATCCTGAAAAAGCGGCGATTTATAATTTTTCTAAATCTAACCATTTTTAAACTTGTAAAAATTATAGAAAATATGTAAATTCACGCGAAACTAGGCCTAGAGAGGGCTTAGATACTGATGGCAGAGCGCTATAACATTAAAGGTAGAATCGGACGCGGTGGCGTGGGAGCCGTCTATGAGGCGTTTGATGAACGTCTCGAACGAGACGTCGCGATCAAACGCCTACTCCCTCTCGAAGAGACCAAACTCAACGAACCCTCAGACTCCCTGCGAACCGAGGCACGCGCTCTTGCCAAGTTTCAGCACCCGAACGTGGTCTCCATCTACGAATTCTCTGAAGACGAAGAAGGCCCCTACGTCGTTTTCGAACTCGTCCGCGGTGATACCTTGAAAGCGGTCGCAGAACGCGTCGCCTTCTCTGCTGAAGATTTCGAATCCATGGTCGAGCAGACCCTCGACCCGCTCATGTGCGCCCAGGAGCTCAATTTGCTCCATCGCGACATCAAGCCCAGCAATATTATGCTGACCTGGCTGCCTTCAGACCGCTTCCAGATCAAGATCCTCGACTTTGGCCTCGCCAAGTTCAGCCAGGCACCCTCCCTCCAGACCCTCGACCAGAGCGGTTCATTCCTCGGTTCAATCGACTACATCGCTCCCGAGCAGATCGAAGTTCAGCCTCTCGACCAACGCACCGACCTCTATTCGCTCGGCTGCGTCTACTACTACTCTCTCACCCAGCGGGCGCCCTTCTCCGGCAATTCTGTTGCCGAGACAATGACCAATCACCTGATGCACAAGGTGATCCCGATCTCCCAGCTTCGCCCGGATCTCCCGGCCCCGATTGCTGACTGGGTCATGAAGCTCATTTCCCGCGAGCCTAACGATCGCCCGGATCACGCCGAAGACGCGTTCCGCCTCTTCCGTGAAGCGAGAAAAAAGGGAATTGCTGCTCACCACGAAAAGCCTGAGCCCAAACCTGCCGCGGAAGCGCCGTCTACTTCCTTCGATACGAACGAGGCCCCGCCTATTCCACTCGATACGATCAGGCATCGCATTTCACGCCCTCCGGAGACTACCTCTCAACCAACGAGCCCTGCATCGACTCAAACTTCGCCGACCTCTTCGCAGCGAAAGATCCTGACCTCACCCGGTCCGGTTCAACATACCGGAACCAACCCGACCCGCGCGCATACCGGCGCGACTCGAGCCAATACCGCCCCCCGCTCCAGCGACAGCACCTCTCCAACGGCTTCCACCTCACCGACCTCACGCTACGAAGTAGCCAAGACTGATCGTTGGCGTCAATATGTTCTCGCGAGCATGGTTCTCAGCAGCATCGCAGTCGGAGCTTTCACGCTTTATTCACTGCAGCCTCCCCGCCAGGGAGTGTATATCCCAACCCCGATTAAGACGCCCCGTGCCAAAAACGGCTCACCCAACGCGTCGCCTCCGCCGGCCACCCCGCTGATCAACACGCCACTTCCGCTGTTTAACAACCAATATCCCCGGCCGTCCAGCAACCTGATGCCTCCGATTCGCGAAGGCATGGTCTCATACTTCTCGTCACTGGAGAGCGTTGTCAGCCGAAACGGCAACCGCCTCACCGAGAACAATATCTTCGTGGGTGCGATGCAGAACCTCGCTCCCGCCGTTTCGCCTGAGCACCTCCTCATTGCAACCAATAGAAACGGCCGCTACCCGCGACTCATGGTCGGATCCGATGACTACCGTGAAGTCACCTTTACACCGGGTATGGCTCTCGCCACCGATTCAGAGGCCGTAAGAAACGATGTCATTGTTAGTGATCAGTTCGCTATCGCCTTCCGCGTTGACGTCAGCCCGACTGCCTTTGGAGACATCGCCAAGCTGACTTTTCTCGGCTCCGGCGGAGAGTCTGACTCCTCCCGCCTCTCCCTCATCCGCAACAAGGATAAGTTCATCTGGCAGGGGGAGAAATACGGGAAAAAGCGAACCGTTGAACTGAATATCCCCTCAGAAGGTGTCAGCGCCGTGGTCATGCAATGGGACGGCAAGACCGGAAAGCATGAATTCTCCGTCCGCCATCAAAACGAACAGACCCTGACCAGTGAGAAGGTCAATACCGGCTTCCGCGGACGGCAGACCCTTGCCGGCTATGAGCTGGGCTACCTCAACGTTCCCAAGACCACGACCAATCTTTCCAAGAAGGTGATCCGTATCGGAGACGTCGTCATCTACCGCCGCACGCTCGACGAAGACGCCCGCGAGTCCCTGCTCGATTTCCTTCTCAAGGACATCTAAGGGGCTCCCATCACAACCGCACGAAGACTCGCCTGAGGTTTTCGTTTGCGGAATCCAAAGCATTCGTGTTTGAGTGCCTGCGTCCACACGTCAGACACTCATGCCCTTCCAACCGCTACCGGACAAAGGTCCCGAGAAGCCGAACTCCTCTGACTTCGGCCTCTTTATCGTGAGATTTATCTCATCCGGCGCGTTTGTTTACTACCAGCTGATGGAACAGCTGAGGCTGGGCAAACTTTTCATATGGGAAAAGGAAGACTGGGAACTCATCAATGAGATCGAAGCCCTCGGGCTGCCTATGCCTGCCGTGATCGGCGTCACTTTCGTACTGCTCCTCACGACAGCCCTGATCGGCATTACCGTCGGCATCTTTACCCGCATTAATGCCGCCATTCTCTTCGCTCTCACCGCCTTCGCCCTGATTGGACCGCTTCAGCTTTCACCAAGCCTGAACCCGCAGTCACTGGTTCTTTATCTCGCCTTGTTCCTGGCTCTCGTCTGTGGCGGAGCCGGTCGCGTTTCGCTCGACTATCTGCTGACGCGAAAGAAAACGGAGAAAAAGTAGTTCGGAACTCGAAACTACTTCGGGAAAACTCCCGGAAATTCCTCTTGAAAGAGAGGACCGGAGCCTCCTATGTCCCGAATGCCTTCTTTTGAAGAATTGGGACTCTCCGGACCGGTGCTGCGCGCAGTGACACGGGCCGGCTACAACGAACCCACCCAGATCCAGGCCCAGGCCATTCCGGAAGCCCTCCAGGGCAAGGACATCGTGGGCGCGTCCCAGACAGGAACCGGTAAGACCGCCGCCTTCTCTCTCCCCATCGTGTGCAAGATGGGACCGGCCACCAAGCCACAGTGCCTTGTCCTCGAACCGACCCGCGAGCTCGCTGCCCAGGTTGAGGACCAGATGAATCTTTTCTCCTACTACAAGCCGCTCAACGTCATGCTCCTTCACGGTGGTGTCGGCTACGGCCACCAGATCGAAGCGCTCGAGAACAAGCCTGACGTGGTGATCGCCACTCCGGGTCGTCTCCTCGACCACATGGAAAAAGGCAACATCGATCTCAGTGAGGTCAAGTTCCTCGTTCTCGACGAAGTCGACCGCATGCTGGACATGGGATTCCTCCCCGATGTGAAGCGAATCCTCGACCAGTGCCCCAGGGAGCGCCAGACCCTTTTCTTCTCCGCCACTATGCCCGGTGCGATTCAGACGCTGGCACAGTGGGCTCTTAAGGATCCGGTAGAAGTCGAAGTTGGCGGACGCCGTACTCCCGCCGAAACCGTCACTCACGCCTTCTATCCCGTCGGCATGGATCAGCGCGATGACCTCATCCTCGCACTGATTCAGAAGACCGGTTACGAGAGCATGATGATTTTCACCCGGACCAAGAAAGAGGCCGACTCACTCCTCGTCCGGATCAAAGAGATCGAAGGCACTAATCCCACGGCCCTTCACTCCGACATCAAGCAGAGTGATCGCACCAAGGCTCTCCAGGGATTCCGTGACGGCACCTTCAACATCATTGTCGCCACCGACATCGCCGCCCGCGGCCTCGACATTTCCGGCGTGACCCACGTCATCAATTACCGCGTGCCGGAGAATCCGGAGGACTACGTCCACCGTATCGGTCGTACCGGTCGTGCCCAGCAGGAAGGTGATGCTTTCACTATCCTCACCGCCGACGAACTCGAAAACGCCGCTGCCGTTGAGCACTTCATCGACCAGAAGATCGAGCGCAAGAAGCTCGAAGGTTTCGATTACGCTTACACCGCGTTGCTGGAGGAGAATCCTCAGCCCGTGCGTAAGCGCCGCCCGGCGCCCAAGCGGAGACGCTAGTTTTTGTCCCCGCCCGTCCTCAGCAAATATTAATGCTAGGCAAACCGAACTGAGACCCACATGATGGTCTCAGTTCGCGTATGACCGTTGAAATCGCAGCCGTACTCCTGATCCTGGTAGTCGCGCTCGTTCTCTTCGTTACGGAAAAGCTGCGCATGGATGTCGTGGCGCTGCTCGTGCTTAGTGCGCTGGCGCTCAGCGGACTCGTCTCGGTCAAGGGAGCGCTCGAGGGCTTCAGCAATCCAGCCGTCGTCACCGTCTGGTCCATGTTCATCCTCAGTGCCGGCCTGAGCGCTACCGGGGTTGCCGACATCATCGGAGCCCAGGTCCTCAAGATCGCGGGAAAAAGCGAGCCCCGCATCATCATCGTGATCATGATCACTACCGGTGTCATGTCGGCCTTCATGAACAACATCGGCGTCGCTGCCCTGATGCTTCCGGTCGTGATGGACATCGCGCGACGAACCGAAACCTCCCCTTCCCGCCTCCTCATGCCAATGGCCTACGGTTCACTGCTCGGCGGCCTCACCACTTCAGTCGGCACACCGCCGAACCTTGTTGCTTCTCAAGCGCTTGAGCAGGCGGGTCACGAAGGTTTCGATCTTTTCACCTTCACCCCGATCGGCTTGCCGGCCCTCATCGTTGGGGCCCTCTTCGTGGCATTCATCGGACGCCATATCCTCCCCAAGAAGATGCCCGAAGGCTTCCTCTCATCGCAGAAGGAAGCCGGTGAGGAATTTCAGTTCTCCCACGACCTCGACAATCATCGCTTCCGTTTGCGCCTCTCCGATGAGTCGCCGCTTCATGGACAGGAGTTGGTTCAATCCGGGCTCGGCCCAATCCTTGGTCTCCATGTCAGTTCGGTGGAGAGAAACGGACAAAGCCATCCAGGCGTGGGCGGTGATTTCGTCCTCCAGTCCGGAGACATTCTCGACGTGCAGGGTCATGTGAATGACTTTCGGGAGTTCCTCCAGTGGCAGGCATTTGAAATGGCCTCAGGCCCCGAGATCGCCGAGCTGCTTTCGATCAATCACCTTATCCTCCTGTCCGCCACGGTAAAGAAAGGCGCCGAGATCGATGGGCTGACCGTCGCCGAGTCCGACTTTACCCGGCGGTTTCAAGGGCACATCATCACGATTCGACGGGGCGACAAAATTACGCGGACCGACCCCGCCAAATTCAAGCTCCAGGCCGGGGATGCGATCCAGATCGAAACCAAGAAAGAGAACGTCAGTGCCATCACCGACTCCCCTGAATTCTCGGAGGTTCAGATCATCAGTGAGGAAAGCCTCGACCAGATTTACCGCGACACCGACTCCCTGCTCGAACTCGATATCCCGGCCGAGTCACACCTGGTGGGGCTGACCGTTGAAGAAAGCGGCATTGGCGATTCCCTGAAAATGCGCATCATCGCCATCGGGAGAAAGACAGGCTCCGTCTATCTGCCCCAAGCAGGAGAAACCTTCCAGGTCGGAGACAAACTGCTCGTTCACGGTGGACGCAGCGCCTTCCAGATGATGAAGGGATTGCAATCCCTCGAGCTCGCCAAAACCGAATCACCGCAATCACTGGAGGCCGCCCCGGAAACGGGATACACCGAGGTCACCCTCGCCCCCGGAAGCTCCATGGTTGGCAAATCACTGCGTGAACTCGACTTCCGGGTTCGCTACGGACTGCAGGTGCTATCGATCTGGAGAAGAGGTAAGTCCTACGGATCTCACCTTCGAAACTTCCGGCTCCAGTTCGGCGACGCGATGCTTTTGTCAGGACCCCGGAACAAGCTGGAAGCCCTCGCCGATAACAACGATCTGCTCATTCTCTCCAGCGCCGCCTACCATACCCGGGAAGACATCTCGCCACTGCGTGCCACCGTTTCAGCAATCATCATGGCAGCCGTGGTCGGAACCGTTCTCGCCGGGCTGTTCCCCATTGCCATTGCTGCCATTGCCGGGGCCACCCTCATGATCGTAACCCGTTGCCTCAAGATCGAGGAAGCCTACAAAGCGATCGAATGGAAATCCGTCTTTCTCATCGCCTGTATGATTCCTCTCGGGACCGCCATGAGCGAAACCGGCGCGGCCGCCTGGCTGGCCGAGGGTGTCGCGGCGGCAGCGAGGCCGTTCGGCGCCTGGGGCCTGATCACTGCGATCTACCTGCTCACCGCACTCGCCACCACCATCGTCCCGACCGCTGCCCTCGTTCTCATCATGGCCCACATCGGAATGGACGCCGCAGCCGCCATGGACATGCCGCCCCAGATGATCGTCATGGCTGTGGCCATGGCGGCTTCCGCCAGCTTCACCAGCCCGATCTCACACCCCGCCAACGTGCTCGTGATGGGTCCGGGCGGTTACCGCTTCGTGGATTATGTGAAGATGGGACTGTTGCTCGCTCTGGTCGTGATGGTGACTGTGCTGCCGATGATAGCTTGGCGGTATGGGTGAAGTGAACTCCGACTTCCTTGAACTGATTTCACACAGAATTCGTTTTCCCTTCAAATTCTCTTCATGAAAGCAGGTCACGGTGACTGCATGGAGATTGAAAACTGGATACGTCATTTTGAAAAGAACCGGGAGAACCGGGCGGAACCACGCTGGAAAGCTCCCGTCGACCTGGAAAGAAATCCCAGCGGGCTGAAGGCGCTCGTCAGGTCCCTCGAACAATTCCAACTCGGGGATGGAGGCGGCCCCGGATACCTAATCGCGTGGAACCTGGACCAATACTTCGAGAAATACCCGGACATGAAACCTCTCATTGATCTCTGGTTTGCTGAAGAGCAGGAACACTCTCGACTTCTTGGAGAAGCCGTCAAACGCTTCGGCGGCCGACGCATCGAACGTCATTGGAGCTTCACCACCTTTTGCCTCGTTCGAAAGCTTTTCGGAGTGCGTTTTGAATTCAACGCCCTCCTCCTCACTGAAATTGTGAGCAACAACTACTACAAGATGCTTCGCAAGTACAGCGGCGATCCCGCCCTGCGTCAGATGTGCGATTTGATCATCCGGGATGAAACCGGACACATTGCCTTTCACCGTGCCCGACTGGCCTTCGGCCTCGACGGGCATCGCGGACTCGGCGCCCGATGGTCAATCACGATGCGCCTGCTCGCTCTTGCTGCCGGCACCATGCTGTGGGTCAATCACCGTCCCGCACTGAAGCAGTTCGGCGCCACCACCTCAGAGTTTTATATCCGTTTTCTCGAAGAGACCGAAAAATTCATCTCCAAGACCCGGAAGCTGCAAATTGAAGGCCCCCGTCGTGCATCCAGTAGCATCGAAACCCGTGCGCTACATGCGGAGCTGCTGAAGTGATGGGTCGATCGCTTCGTGGTCAGAGGCACGCGAACCGACTTCGTCGGTTCAAGTCCGATGGGGACTTTGAGGTTAAAACAGAACACCCAACCGAGTTTAATCGCGCGAATTCGAATACTGCCAAGCTGGCATCAGCACTCTCAATCACTATTCAAAGAATCCTGAAGCAATTCAACGACATCAACGTTCAAATCGGGGAACCTCGGGCGCCCAGATAGCGTGATTTTCCCGCCTACTCTTAGTTTCTGTTCATACCAGGCACACACCTCGGCTAGTTTCTTCTCGTAGATCAGGCAGATTTCAGCGATCCGACTTTGCCTCAAATCCATCACATAGTAGTAGGGGCGGCGACTATCTCCAAGATTCGCTCTTTCCTGGCCGATCAATTGAAGCGTATCGACCATGCCTTCATGGTAGAGCTTCATCAGATCAACATTGCTGACGCGAATACCATCATCAGAACCTTTCAGGGAACGATCCAGTCGGATCAGTCGAGCCAGAACTGGATTCGAAGCATTCTCTTCGAGGATGGCTCGAACGGTATAAGAACCCCTCAGGTTTGTTTCATAGCGAGGGAAAATCCCGTCTGAACTCGGCTCGGCCAAGTCAAGAAGGCAGAGGAGACGTATCCTGGACTTCAGCTCTTCGTTGCGAGCCTCTTGGGAGACAAGCTCGGCAAGAGAAGTCGGCTGCCACTCACAATCAGATCGAAATCGAGCGCCAAATCTGAATTGAGGCCGATCTTCTGCATCCCCCCCATCCTCTTCCCAAATATAATCTAACAGCTGGTCTAACACTCTACTTAACCCCCACGTGTGAATACCCACGACCTGAAAAGACTCAAGGTCGACAACAGGACTTCCACTGTTTCCCCCGTGCGTTTCGACGTCATAATGAAGCGCTCTATCAGTTACTTTGGTCACCTCCCCTTCCAACCTCGTGATCACACCCTCGCCTTTGGTGTTTCCGGTGATCGCAACCTTAGTTCCTTCGTTGACAGGAGCGCGGTAATTGATCGTCAGCGCCCGATCCCTCGGATTTGCCAAGCGCATTCGGATCGCGTCGCCACCGCTAACGCCACCGAACGGATCTTCGAAATAACCGAAAGGTGCGCCTGCGATCTCCATTGAAGTTACAGGACCAATTTCTTCCCCCTCGGAGGTTACCATTGTAAAGGCATCAGCCCCCTCCAAGACATGCGCATTGGTGTACACAAAGGTCCCCCCCCGTTCCTTAACTATGAATCCGGTTCCCGCACCCAACGTCTCACCCTCAAAGGAGGTTTTAATTATCAGTGAACAAGAAGCCACGTCATCGATGCTCTCGGGATTCCATCCTGACGATGGCTGAACCGAATCAGCCTCAACCGTTTCCGATTTCGTCGCCGGCGTCTTAGATGCCATCAAGGATTTTCGATAGGCTTCTGCCGCGATAGGATCGAAGCCATGCTCGTCCTGGAGTTCTTTCGGAAGATTCAAGAACAGCACTTTTGATACACCGCCGTCATGTTTCACCATCAAGCCATCGGGTTCTTTCCCAGTGACTTCGGCATTGCGGTATTCCTTTCCGGACACTTCGCGAATGACCAATCCAGCCGCTTCCATCCCCGCCACCTCGGGCTTGGCCCATTGTCCGTTCCTCCTCTGATACCCGTTAGCGCCGGCATCGGCTATGGTCTTCAATTCCTGCCCCAACGGCAGTAGCTTTGCCCTCAGGTTCGGATAGGCATCAACGGCTGCGGTCAGTTCGCCCAGGGCTTTACGTGCCGCATCGAACTGGAATGACTGGGTGAGATCATAACGAATCTCAGGGACTGCAATCACCTCTTTTACGTATTTCGAGAGAACTTGCTCCTTGTCGCCGTCAAGGGTCACGACGTTGGTTACTACCCCGGCGATCTCACAGGTCTCGCACAAGTAGAGTCGAGCGAACTCGGGTTTGTCATACTGGTTGGAGATAACAACAAACTTAGGTGGCTCTCCAATGACGTTCTCGGTTTCGGAGAAGACCGTTTGTCCGGCCATCAAACCAACGAAGATGGCAGTCCAAGCGATCACGAAACGCCAGTCATTGCGACAGGATCTTGGTTTCATGAGGTTCCGGAGTGGTTCGTGAAGTCGGCCAAAATTTGACCAACACCTTCACTATGACGCCAGGGGTGGGACATTCACGGGGGCTTACCTAAAATGAGGCGCCCAGAGAAAAGCTCCTGGCCCTGACACTCTTTCACCATGAAGCCAATTCCGTTCCATCACATCCCCCCAAATCGAGGGGACTGATATACGACTACCGGAGGTTTCTTGCTCTCGAGCAAAGTGCGAACGAGCGTGCAAATCCCCCAAATCTTTGGTGTAGCCCCTAGACCCATCGCTATTGAGGTCAGGGGCACGCGAACCGACTTCGTCGGTTCAAGTCCGGTGGGGACTTTGGGAAAATAAGAAAGCCAACTGTCGGATTAAGCGGTCGCTTCGCTCCCTCTTGTGCGGGGTCCAGCGCGTTGCGCTGATTTTGTGAACCGCTGTCGCGGTCAGAGGCACGCGAACCGACTTCGTCGGTTCAAGTCCGATGAGGACTTTGGGAAAATAAGAAAGCCAACTGTCGGACTCGAACCGACGACCGGCTGATTACAAATCAGCTACTCTACCCCATCCTCAGTGCTAATATGACTGTTTTCGGTCTAATTTCACCATATTTCGCGAAGGTTCGCATAAATTCGCGATAAAAAAGCGTTATAAAACCGTTACTTCGATAGCCCAAATTGTAGACCTTGGGTTATATCTATAGTTCCTTTTTACCAGATTGGTATTCACTGACTTGACGGGTAGCCCGCCTCAAAATTTTACAGAATCTTGAACCGTGCGAGGTGTAAGCTAGGTCCCGTGCGCAGGGAATGTGTGCCGCCTCAAACTCATCAGAATCGTGAACTGTGCGAGGATGAAATCAAGCGGCTGTCTCGCGTCCCGGTTTTCCGCCTCAAACTCATCAGAATCGTGAACTGTGCGAGACGATGCGTGAGATTAAGCAATGCGCCGATGAAATCCGCCTCAAACTCATCAGAATCGTGAACTGTGCGAGCCTGGGAGAACGTGAAGCAGATCGGAGATATTGAAGTCCGCCTCAAACTCATCAGAATCGTGAACTGTGCGAGGGCGCGACGGCGGGCGACATTACCACGGACGTTCACCGCCTCAAACTCATCAGAATCGTGAACTGTGCGAGCAGCAGCATGAAGGCAGCACTGGATGGTGTTCAGCCGCCTCAAACTCATCAGAATCGTGAACTGTGCGAGTTGTCATGGTTCGATGATTTCGGATCGTATCTCTTCCGCCTCAAACTCATCAGAATCGTGAACTGTGCGAGTAGACGTGAATTGATTCAGGAGGCCCGACATGGTCCGCCTCAAACTCATCAGAATCGTGAACTGTGCGAGTGGTGATGTCGGTTGCTGTTACATTCCATGAGACGCCGCCTCAAACTCATCAGAATCGTGAACTGTGCGAGAATCCTAGCCATTGAAATAATACGTCAGATTTGGCCCGCCTCAAACTCATCAGAATCGTGAACTGTGCGAGCTGCGATCCTCTGGCCACTGACAAAGGAGATTTAGACCGCCTCAAACTCATCAGAATCGTGAACTGTGCGAGATGGTGATGTCGGTTGCTGTTATGTCCCATGATTTACCGCCTCAAACTCATCAGAATCGTGAACTGTGCGAGTGCCTCCTCTTTATATGCTTCTCCATCAATCAATTGAGGACTACTCTGCGAGCGCCCCCAAATTCAAGGGATAGTTTGCACCACAAACTCACTAAATTAGTTACCTGGCGCCCCATTTTCACAAGGCTTGCGAGCGCCACTTGGGATGCCCTCTTGCATCACCGCGCTCGCGTCCAAGGTTGTCAAAGATCGATTCTTAAAAGTCTGCTCTTTCCAAAGGCGGAGGAAGGAGGATCAGTGGCATTAGCCAATCGTAGTTATTCACAGACAGCCCTGCTTAGCAAGCATGGAATCGCTTCACACAATAGTTACTCTCGATCGACCGATGTACGGAATTCCCATCGAGTCTATGCGAAACACATTGGTAGACGACTCTGGACCTAACGAAATAAACAGTATTTGATCTTTCTCGTGATGGATGATGCCATGCAACTCGGATCGAAGTTGTTGAAATCGAAGGGCATCCAACGGGCACTCAAAGACAGAGTATTGGATTCTGCTTCCATAGCTTTCACAGACTTTTGCAACTCGTCGCAAACGACTTGAATCAGAAATATCGTAGCAAATTAGATATCGAGACCGCGTTGCCATCTCCCGTATCTGCTATCGAGTGGTAAACCCATAATACTCTTCTGCATCCCCCCTGCAAACACGCCAATACTGACGAACTTGAACAGCGAGCATACGGCGATATGAAAGGCGGTATTCAAATACAGGATGTTTCACCTCCGTATCGAGCCTCCGAAACCAAGCCCTCCAGAATTGCTTGCGTCCAGAGTTTCCCAGAAAGACACCTCGCGCAGAGACTGAAAAATCTGAAAGACTCAACTCTTGGCGGTTCAACAGAGAGATCGCCACTGAATCTGCAATCAGAGGCCGAAACTCTTCCATTAAATCCAGAGCCAAGGCTGGTCGTCCGTAGCGCGGCTCGTGAAAACAACCAACAAAGGGATCCAAACCAACCAAGTGACAAATCCCTGCAAGCTCTTTGGCTAGAATCGAATACCCTTGGGAAAGCAAAGCATTCACTGGATCGCGCGGTGGACGCCTATTGCGACCACTAAAATCAAAGTTCTCGAATGCAGTCCCTTTTAGCATTGTTTTGAAGTGGCCAAAGTAGGCGGCGGCGGCAGCACCTTCTCTTCCCCTTATTGATTCTAAAGTAGTCGATTCGACACATCCGTCTCGGAGACGAGCCAATTCCCGCAAAGTAGAGTCAGGTGGATCCCCATTTCGCATAAGGAGAACACGCTGATTGTGAATCTTGGCACGAACAATTTCACGAGCGATTGGCACCCTTAGTTTTCTGTCGCGAAAAATCATCGACTGTCCAATGCGGGCATCAATCCCCGACTGAGGCAGCCCGGCGGTCGTCCCAATGAATCGACCCGCGGCAGAAAAATAACCAATCGGAATCGACCGCTCCAGCAGGCTGTGGATCGCTTGCGCGCTCACTTGAATTGCACCGTAGAGGTATATTGCCTGGATCTGTGCGATCGGAAGCTTAGTTGCAATTTTACCATTGACCCTCACTTGGATTTCACCCCCTCTTCTGCTTACCAATGCCTCAGGGTCTTGCACGACCAAAATTTCTCCATCATCGCCCTGCGGCCTTGGCGGTTGAAGAACCTTTCCTTTTCCATCTTCTATGCCTGACCAATAAGCTGACTCGTTCGGCAAGCAAATCGAATACGCCGAACAAGCCAAGCACCGCGGATCATCCCTCAATGGCTCAGGGCAAATACCGCTGGTCGCGACCTGCTGCGCCTCAGCAATGGTCTCTCTAACTCGCTGAAATAGCTCACCGGTCAAATGTACATCCACCCTCCGTCGATCGGTCGCATAATACACTGAAGCAGATTTTATTTCTTCTCCAGACTCCTCCAGCATAAGCGCATACGCAGCAACCTGAATAGCATCGTTATCCTTGACCTCCGGTTTACCGTCTTTGCCAATCTTCGGTGAACCTCTCTTGTAATCAATTACTTCAAGGCCTTGGCTGGTACTCTCGACCAAATCAACAACGCCAGTGAGTCCTAAATCTTCGGAATCAATGGCTAAAGACCTCACCGAAGCTCGATCGCCCAGGTCAACATCAGCTTGAAAATGACTAGGTTGATCCACCTTACGATGGACGTGGCTACCTTCCGCAGTGTCCGCGCTTTCAACGAACAAGTTCTCAACCCACTGGAGGTAAAACAGTCTTGGGCAATAGACGAAATTGTGTAGTCGCCTTACCGGCATTAATGGTTGCGACTCCTTCTCCATTTATCGGTCTCTCAAATAGAATCACAATCCCGGAATAACATCCTCGTCGGATTCTATAGGTGAATCGCTGACCTCCCAATTAGCCAACCGTGCTTGATTAATGGTAACCACTTTCTCAAGAAACCGTTGGTTTACGGACGCCCAGAGGCCAACTCCAGAAGCAATCGGGTTTCTTCGCCCATCGACTTCTAGGGTAGCACGATCAAATTCGGCCACGCTGCCAGTATCGCAGAAGAAATTCGGTCTTTGTGATTCCTTGAGCTTTCGAGAAGGATCGCTCTCAAGCTGGATAGCCGTGACTGAATTGTACGCGGCCAACTCCCGCTTATTGCTTCGCACCGGTATCCATCCGTTCCCCTTTTTTTCAGTCCTGATACGATGAAGCAAATCTATGCGATCAGGTGCAGCGATCGCTCGAAAAGCGAGATTGCTTGCAGCGTTGATATCGGCCTGCACGGGATTCCCGGATTCAGCGCTTGCTGAAAGGAAAAGCGAACCTCCTGCACGAGGATAAATCAATGTGCGAGGCTTTTTGCACTTACGTCCCGAGTTGACCTCTTCCAATCGATCAAATTGACTCAGTAGGCTCAAGTGAAGCTCGGCATCAGCACTTGTTCCTTGTGCTTTCTTCTCCAACGCTTGTCGAACGTAAGGTTGCATCTTCGGCAGTTCCACCGCTCGGGAACCAGGCGATCCTGTCTTGGCACAGAATCGCGACGAATAGGCTGCCGCCACCTCAACTACGGGAATCCCGAACGCCTCTTCGGCTATCATTTTGAGCTTATCGCGAATAGCTCTGTGAGCCCACTTCATCAAACGAGAGTTCTCCGAAGGTGACCGCCCTTGGCTGGTGAGATAGCGATCAAGGTTCTCGATCACAATGAAATCGACCGGTTCTCTGCCAGGAATTTGCTCGTATTCCCCATGGAGGTCCCGACGTAGCCTTTCTTTGTTGTCGACTTCATGGGGTTTCAATTTCACCCCAAGAGCCTGAGCGAGGATAAGATGAGCAGTTTGATTAACTCGCTGCTCTTTCATTGCATCTATCTTCTGCAGCAGCATCGTACAAGGTTCACCAGACTGGCGCCCCCGGTCTGCCAATCCAAAGCTCGCTGCTTCTCCCGGCTCCCTGTCTAGCGCTCGGTTGTAGCGAAGAAATAGACGGCGAAGGTTCTCCAACTGCTCGATTCGAGCAAGAGACAAACCGCGCTGGCCACGTATCCACGGAGTAACTTCGGGGCGTTCACCTTCATCGACCAATTCGCCGTATGGCGATTCATCGCCCCTGTGTTTCCAGATCCATGAGCGATCACGAAGGGGGGCTACGCGGTTGGCGATTGCTATCAAGAGCGATTCCATTTCCGTCCGCAAAGTTAGGAATCGAACTTTAGCTAATTGTCGAAGTGCAGACGGGTTGCAATCCACAAACTCATCTGCGGGATTTCCCAAAGTATCGATCAGTTCCCGAACTTCCTCGTCTCGCCAGGCTTCGAGTTCCTTTCGTAAGTTGCCGATTAAAACCTCACGACGGTGGATCACCTCTTCGCGATCGGGGTCGAAACAGGACCAACGATGGAAAGTGTTCAGTCGCGTCAAACGACGATTTGCCAGGGCGATCAACGAATCGTTTTGTTCCGGGAAAGATTTCTCGTTAACGGTCGCCCCCACCCAAGCTGACGGGTCAGCCGCGAGCAGCTCAGATGCGATTCCCTTGGCATGCACCCACTCATCATGGCGTGAACTTCGACCTGACTTGCCCCAGGCTTCTCGTTCAAACGTGCCATGTTTTTTTTGTACAACAGCATCTTCCCCGGGTAATCGGTGCATACCTGTCGCGATTATTTCTCCAAACCAGGTTCGCTCGCCATCGTTACCTACCTGCCTGACCGGCTTTCTTGTACCAGTTCCGGACAATCGAGGATCACTCGCAGTGGCCTTCACCAATGACCAAGCACCCGCGGTGCGTTGCCCTAAGTCAGTGGAAAGAACAGTAAATCCATTCGTGATTGTCGATTCACTTTCCCACCATGGATTTCGACGAGCCGCATCACTCTTGGCCGTGCCAGGCCAGTGAAGGTGGAGACTCTTTCCTCGAATACCGTTGAATTGCCCCCTCCATGGTTCCGCTTTTCCGATCGCTGATAAGACCTTTGAAGGATTAAGGTCCACAGGAAAGTTCAGCAAGTGGCGAAGATTGCCTGACCGGTCAAAGTCAGGCATCAATCCCACCGCCGATTTAAAACCTTGCTCCGACTCCGTAGCGTCAATTCCCAGGGCTTCCATCATAGGTTGAAGCCATTTGGAAGCTTCGCCGCCGATCAATTGATCTCTATGAAGTCGCGGAGCGCTAAACAACAACCGCACTCGTTTGGCTGATACACGATCGTTTTCACCAAAGGCGACTGCGGCTTCGATCCAAGAATCGTCATCAGCAGCTTTTTCTCCGTCAACTCCCCCAAAGACCACTTTTCCCACTCTGCCTCCGATATCCGAAAACAGGTAAAGCCTCCGTGAATAACGAGGCTCTGCTGGAGTAAGATTGATCGCCTCCTGCGAACGGTGATAATCCCGCACTAAATCATGAAAATCAGCTATCGCATAAAGCATCTCCTCGGGCCTAACAAAACTGCCCTCGATCTCCTCATCGGCAATTTCATCATTCCCCATCTCGCTATCGACCCTCCACAAATCCCAATATTCAGGCTTGGAAAGCGCGAAGAATAGCGGCAAGGAGCCCACTGAGCGCCTATTCTTTTCATCCGCCTGATAGCTTTTGACAATCTCCTCTAGTCTTTGAGTTATCGCCTCTTCTTCAGCTTCTTTGATTGCGGAAAACTCAAGATTCCATTTGTCGGCTATATCGCGAAATCCTCGAAGGCTAGCGCGCGAGATTTTCCAATCCGACTCTTGATAAATTTCACCGCTTCCCGGCAAAGCAAACCCACTTGATGCCCCTGTCTCATTGAGATCCTCTGTCAATTCACGTTCCAATGCACGAGCCAATTCAAACCTCGGGTCATTGCCCAGTATCGGTGGGAGCATTTCATCCTCCCCACTCTCTGTTTTCGCAGGTTTCCAACCTGCAACCGGCTTACCCATTTGGTAGGCTATTCGCCCCTCTAGATCCCTACGCGCCGCATCTCGCTCATCTGTCTTCTGGTTAAACTGATTCAGTGTTTTGAGCGCCTCTTTAAAGGCGGCAATGTCGAACTCTTTCCATGTAGGCTCACCTGGCCCTGGAGGATTCCAACTGGGGAGAGCTGTAAATGCCCTGAAAACAAATCCTCGTGAGCCCCTAGCAATTTTGATGGGGTCATCACCGAACTGGTCAAAATTGCCTTCATTAGAGTCAGTGGCCTCTACTTCACGACTTGGCGCTTTAACGAATAGCTTGAGGAGCGCAGCCAAGAGAGAGCTTGGAAAATACTGAAATAAGAGTGTCAAAAAAGTCAGCTCTTTGTTGGCTTTCCTATTACGTGGGATTTGGAGGGAATCTGGCAACTCGCCAATTTTCTCAGTGAGGCTCAAAATTGACGAGTGAGCGTCTGGGTAGGGTGCGAGCACCTCCTTCACCCTTTCATGCTGATCGGATGAAACGAAAGCAGCAACATGGGTAACTGCTTCTCTCAGGCGGTCCCGCGCTTCTTCACCCGAGAAGAACTTATCCGAGACTTTTACAGTCCAACTCAACGACATTTCGTTAGCAATCTCTTCAAGTTGGGAAGGGTCTGGGTTACCATGCAAAACCTCGGACAAACGAGATTTGCCAACCTCAGCTTCAATGGCCTCTGTACTGAAATCCCAACTTCCCTTGTATGCTTTGTTGCAAAAACGAGGGAAGTAGCCGCGACCACCTTGTTGGATCGCCGAATCGCCTGAACAACGACTTAACAAAAGTCGTAGACTCAACGCCAATACCTCGGATTCTTCCGAGTTCCCCTCTAGCACGGTCCGAAAAGCTTCGTCGATAGAGGAACCGCTTTCCAAACCCAACCAAGGGCCAATAGAGTCCCGAAGTGAGCGCGCACCACGCCTCGCCAAATCACTACGCGGAAACTGCTCCCATGCAGCTTCTAATCGTAGCCGAAGGTCTTTTATGACACGGCCGCCCGAATTTTCGGAGTCAGCCAAGGAACCCAGTGCAAGTAAATAGTAATTTACGGCATCTTGGAAAATACAATGATGCCTCCAAAGCGGGCACTCAGATTGATCGGCGAGGGATAGGTTAGCGACCCAATTTTCTTCGTCGTCTCGAAAGGAAACTGAAGCCACTCGTCCCTGATAGATTCGATTCATTTACTTCAATGACAGGATGGTTCAAACAGAAGGCAAAATTCTACTAACTCAAACCTTATCGTTGAGGGTAAGACAACCGTAGAGGGACACCCTCCGGGTATGCATCACATCTTCCCCAAGAAATTTCCGGCGCTTAAGTAGAATGTGCCAAGTCACCGTAAATGACACCCCCCAAACCAAGGGGTGATTTTCTCATCGCCACGATCGGATGCCTTTGGGTCTGACGACTTCTTATCATCCGTAGGACCGCGACTGAGTCATTGATGGTATCGAGGCTATACGTTTTCGGACCTACGAGAGCACGATGCGTCCTAACCCTCACCTGGCCCCCTAATGCATGAGGTATTCTCTGGAAAGAACGTTTCTTCTAAGATCCCTTTCACCCACTCATAAAGTCCCGGCTCCTTTGATTCGCGTGAGCCAGCAACATTGAGTGTAGCGATAGAGTGCTCCCTAATAAACCCTAGTAGCTCTTGGCCAGGATTATAGATCGCCTTGTGGATGTGGATCCACGGTTTTCCGTGCTTGGAAGCATATTGCCCCGTTTTCTTGGATCCTCCTGTAAGATAAGAACTCAATGTGAAAATCACTGTGCCATCCGAGTCTCTGGCGTTCCATTCCGTTCGTTGAAGATAGCTAGCTGTTGGTGTCTCAGTAAGTTTGTAGCGAGCATCCAAAGGTCCATCCAATGCCTTCCTACCTTTGGGACACCATCCGCCATGCGGAACCTTATGCCAGATAGCCCAATCCAAGGCTGCACGGTCAGCGCCTGTTTGCCCTCCAGATATAATTTTATCAATCATGTCTCCAAGTTTGCCAGTCGATCTGCTGAGTCCTCAATCGAAACTGCCTCTTCAAAAGGCTGATGGATCTATAAGAAGTCCTCGATCTTCCGCCCACGCCACGACTTCGGCATAGCTGGCGAGTTCTTGGCTAGGTTTTTGGTTCCTCCTGCCGTAGCCTGTAAGTAAGCCTCTTTTGCCGTGAACCGGCGGGTCGCCCACGGAGAGATCACCTTCGATTCCGAGGAGGCCTTGGATGGTTTTTTCTCCGAATCGCTCATCAGCTTCCCATTCTCAGGTTCAACCACTTTGCATCAAGTTATACCAAGGGATGATGAATCTCTACAACTCATCACCCGCAAAGACCTGCTCAGTTCCAGCAAATAGTTTGGAGTCTAGGACGTACCCTTCATTCCCCGCCCACGCCAACAATTCGGCATAACTGGCGAGTCTTCTGCCAGATTTCGGGTTCCGTTCCCAGTGGCCGCTAAGTAAACCTCTCTTTCTGAGCGTTGGCGGAGTACTAACTTCGAGATCACTTTCGATTCCGAGGGGGTTCTGGATGCTTTTCTGTTGTCCGATTCGCTCATCACCTTCCGATTCTCAGGTTCTATCACTTTGCATCAAGATGTCCCAGTGAGCAATCGCCCTCTACAACTCGTCATCCGAAAATGGCACACCGTTGAGCGGCTGATCCAAGGTGCTAATCTTGTCCTTGGGCTGCAAATAGATCACTTGGCGCTCCAACCGCGACTTCTCGTTTGACCGCACAGCAGCCGCTTCATCCTGTTCACAGGAACTACCAAGGTATTGCCGTCGTCCACCCTCCAGGTGATTCTTCACCGACTCCTGAACTTCCTTTACTGTCAAGGGAGGCCGAGACTTCATATAGGCGCGACGCCTTCGGATTCTCTCCTGCAATTCCTTGCTGGGTCCGATTACCTTGGGTTTGCCTTGATCCTTCATCTCGACCAAATATTGCAGATAAATTCGTGCCGTGCTATCCTCACTTTGCCTGCTTGGATGCGAGACGCTCAGGGAATTGGACCCTGAAACGTCGCTTCCAAGCAGGACCTGTTTTTGTCGGATGGTTCGGTCGGTTCCCCTTGAGGGGCTGATATCAGAAACGAGCCATCCGGCTTTTTGGCTTTGGTCGGCAATTTTTGTTTCGCTCAAGCTTGAGAGATCCTGCTTGACCCAAATTGCACGCTGTTCCAAAAGAGCAATTCGACTGTGCTAGGATGGCTACATGAAATCTGACCGTCCCCGTCACAGAACCATGCGAAACCGAGTGAAATCAACACTCTGGGAGCCGAAGGATGAGGACCTCTATCAAGAGGAACACAGGCTTGTCGCCATTCTGCGACTGGGCGCGAAACAATGGAACCGATGGAGAGACGCACATCCTGATGAGCCAATTGACCTTACTTGGGTTCATATCGAGGGAATCGACCTTGCAGGTGCAAACCTCAGTGAGGTCATATTAGACAACGCCTGTTTGAGGAAAGCGAATTTGACCGAGGTGAATTTACAAGGGGCCAGCTTGAAAAACACAGACCTCCGGTTTGCAGATTTGCGGGGCAGCGAATTGGTAAATGCAGACTTCACCGGCGCACGCTCGAGTGGAGCGATACTTCCTGAAGGGATCCGCTTACCGTCAATCGGAACCGGGATCATCGAAAAAGCCTGATTTCATCTAGCGGACGGATTTCACCTTCCTGATGCTACACAACTGATCTTACTAAGGCTGGCGCTCCTGACAAGCCTCCATCCCTCCGATTCCCGCCATACAGTGACAGTGGCAGGATCGAAATTTCTGGTGCTATTGGCGTGGCAGCATTCACTCCCCACCTCTCTGAACCATGCCCCTCATCGCCCTAATTTCAGATATTCACGGAAATATCGACGCTCTCAACGCCGTGCTTGAAGACATCGAGAAACACAAAGCTGATATCGTCACCTGCCTTGGAGATATCGTGGGGTATGGAGGCGCTCCAAGGGAGTGCGTTGAGAGCGTAAAGCGAAACTGCTATCCAGTTCTAATGGGCAACCACGAAGTCTACACCGCCCTGCCCATCGACATTGATGAGTTCAGCGATCCGGTTGCGCGAGGTATCCAGATCGCTCGTGAGCAACTTAGCGAAGACCAACTCAAATGGCTGCGCGAACTTTCCATCGTGATTGAGTTAGGAGACGCAACAATCACCCACGCCTCGCTCGATGAACCTGCTGAATTTAACCATATTCTCAAAACCGAAGACGCCCAAGCTCACTTCAAGTTTCAAGAAACCCCTATCTGCTTTATCGGGCACACTCACGTCCCCATCATCATGGAGGAAACGGCAACTGGAGTAGATTGCTATGATCCACCGAAAGAGTTCATCAGCCTGGATCCCTACTTCAACTATGTCGTGAACGTCGGATCCGTCGGCCAACCGAGAGACGGAGATCCCCGCGCCTGTTACGTGCTATATGATACTGATCGTGCAGCGATCCGATATCGGCGAGTCACCTACGATCTCGCCGCTGCTCAAAGGCGGTTTGATGAGGCTGGTACGCACCCAGAGGCCATTGCGCGTATCTCGAAGGGAACGTAAATCTGGTCATGTGCTATCTTTGAGAAATGTATCCCCTTCGATCAGAATTTAGAACAGTAGTCCCTTGAGCAAGCGACACAAAATTGGTGATTACGAACTGTGCGATCCCGACTTTCGATTGGTCTGTTACCTATCCGGGGTATCGGACGTTTCATTGGAAGATGTGATGTACTCTTTGTTTACCCCTTGGCAGTCCTATCCAGCGACCGAAAAGTATCAGGTGAAAACAACGCTCAAAGAAGGTCAATTCTTGAGCATATGTATCGACCATGGGTTTGGGAGTCTCGAATTTTCTGCATCCGGAATTAGAGAGCTACCTCCGATTCAGGGATTAGTGGTTACGGAACTGGAGATTCACTCGGAGAGACCCTGGGAGTTGCGGATGGATACGTTCCCTTTGCTTGAGAAACTGGTGGCGGAGGGGGAGTTGCAAGAATTGAAATTCAAGGGTGATTCAAATCTGCGCGAACTTCATATCAACACATGGTCTTGGGACACCGGGTTGAACCTGGAGAGAGTTGAAAGCTTGGAGAAGCTGAGTTGGGTGAACAGTAGCTTGACGCGGCTAGACCTCTCACTCTTTCCTAATCTGAAAGTTTTGGATTGTAGCGAAAACGAATTGGAAGGATTGAACCTAACTTTTGTCCCGCGATTGGAAGAGCTTGTTTGTTCACACAATAGCTTGAAGAGCCTTGATTTAAGTGGCGTTCCAAATCTTAGAGAGCTGCATTGCATGAGTAATAACATCAGTGAACTGGATCTGTCTCTTTCGCCGGATTTAACCAAGTTGGATTGTTCTTGGAATCAAATCGAGGAACTTGATCTAAGGTGGCAGAAGCAACTCGAAGACCTGGTTGCCGTCCATAACCCGCGGCTGGATCCTGAACTTATCGTTATGAGAGAATTGCCAAAGAACCTTAGCATTGACGGCCAAGAGAGTGATCTGAAGCTCACTTAGCCGCTCGATGCACTTCTCACTCTCCGATGAAAGAGGAATTAGGTGCTGAGATCTGAATCGAAGCCAATCGATTTCGCCGTGGTGCCCGAATGGACCACAGGGAGGTGGAAATCTTCCATGCCAGGAATGGAGAATTTCATTTTCACTTATGTGTATTTGGCGATCAGCCTTCCGTGATGTCGATTGCGGAGGGGACAGCATTTGCGATCCCCAGTCTCATCGCCTGGATCCGCTGCAGTTCATGGAGGTCTTTGATGAGCGCCCGATGAATCGTTGTCTCATACCTTGAGATGTTCTGCATGGTGTTGCTGTTGAACTGCACCCGCTCCTGAGACAGCTCTGCTTTCTTCACCATCCGTTTCAGTCGCTTGGCGGCTTCTAGGGCTGCGGCTGAGGCTTTCTTAGCATGAAACTCCATCCATTTTTGGGGAGTGGTGGAAAGTTTCACAGCAAGCCACTCCAAGATCATTCTAACATCCCCGAATGTAGCGGGAGCCAATGAAAGGTCCTGACTCAACTCATCCTTGAAGTGATCCCACTCAGCATCTTTGACTGCGTAAAAGATAGCTTCGGAAGCGCACAAGTGACTAATGGGATCGCCATCGTCTTTCTCCATCATTTTACCCCAATTCTTGTCGATCCTTGCGGTGGTTTTGGCCTCCTCCTCCAGCTTGTCGAGAATCAGTTCTCCAGGTTCATTTCCTTTGGAGTAGCCTTCCCGCCAAGCTGCATCACGGAGTCCACTGAAAAAGGCTTCTTCCCTGATCTGACTGTACAACCGAGATTCAGCGGTAACGGATCTACCCAACCGCCAGAAACCCAAGGCAATCTTCTCCGCAAAGGCATATTCAATAGCCCCCACAGGGGCAAGCTGATCGATCATCGCTTTTCGATGAGATTCCCAATCCTCCTCTTTCTCAAGTCCCGGCAGGACTGGGTTGGTAGATCGCAAACCGTGACAAACACCATTAAGAGCAACAGCAGCTTTGCCCTTGCGAGATTTCGGGCCGGTTGATTTCTTCGCGTTCTTGCGATTCGAATTAGTTTTCTGGGGAGTCGATTTCATGGATGTAAGTTGTGAGGCAAATTTGAAAATTGTTTATAAACGGGCGTCACAGTGTCACGAAGCGTGAGGAAGTGACGTTGTGACAGATGGATTAAAAGTTTCTCTAATTTCGTTTTCGCTCGAAGATGCTCTGAGGATCCATTCACGTTTCTCATTGGTCCTGACTCGCCCAACCCTCGCATCCGGTTTCTTTTCGAGCCTTGATAAATAGGTGCTGCAAGCACGAGGCCAGCTTCCAAGGAGTCGTTCAGCTTCCCATCTCGTGCGTGCGTCCGAACAGAGTTCTTCAAGAAGTTCGCTGGCAGTTCCTCGCCACTCCTCTGTGCCTGAATCGAAAACAACTCGATCAACCAAATCCAACAGCTCACTCTCAGGGGAGAGTTGCTCCAGCGCCTTTCGCATTTCAGGGTGATGCCAGGTTTGAACCACGTATCGCTTTGGGTCCCGATATGACTCTGGCAGCTCATAGTGATTCAACAGCCAATGAAGGAATGCGGGGATCTCACTGATCAAAGCATCCCAGAACCGACACCTCTCCTCAGTTGTCTTGGTGGACATGGGCAGATCAAATCGACTGGCCCTGAGAATGATAATTTTGTCCTCGATGTGGTCGTCCAACGGGGGCAAAACGAGCAGGGCTTCGGGATCGTCATTCAGCGTAATCGTGACACGCCACCATGCCGGTAAGTTCACTGGATGACGATGCTTGCGATGACAAGATGCTGTCTGCGTGGACACCGTCAGGTTTTTGATCGCGGCACCAAGTTTTAATCGATCACCGATACGGGTGGACATGAACTCATCCTCAAGCATGAGATGCTCCGCCTCGAAGAGTTCCCCATTGAAGTCGGTTCTTCCATTCATGAAGTGCGCCGCTTTCGCAGCCCTTCCTCCGAGCAGGTGAGTGATGAACTGTTGCAGCAGTGACTTCCCGCAGTTTGTGGGACCAGCAATAGCAAGGGCCTGAGCTTGCTGGATGGATTCCTCTCGTAGTGCCTTAACACTAGTTTGAATCCACCCCAACAAGGTGTGCCACTGAGCGTCCCCGTGCGTTTGCTCACTATCTCGCAAAAGTCCGGTGATGACCGCCTTGATGGTAGGCCACTTGCCTAGCATTGGCTCGATCAGATTCGGACCGTCAGTGACCAGGAATCGCAGGCCATTTTCATCATAAAACCCCGCCTTACGCCCACACAACCGACCATGGTAGTCAATGTCGCGATGGTCCTGTAAATGCAGCAGCACTTCGTCGGCATCACTGAGAGCTTTCAGAGGCTTTCCTGATTCATCTTTCGGGATTCCAGTAGAGAAGCCCTCTTGTTTGAGACGTTTTTTGAACTGCCCCTCACTGTAGGAGCGCCAAACGCCGCGCTTGTTGCAGTACAGGTATTCTTTCCTCTCTGCATCGTAGTATGCATCGATCGCGGTTTCGGAAACTCCGAACACCTCACTCGGCAGTCTTTCGGTTTGCGATTCGTCGTTATTTTGGGTATCTTGCATATGTTGAAAATGCTGCCCCGGTTGCCCTAGAGGTGCCGGGGCGGTTTATCTTTGAGCGGCGACTAGGGCTTGCCGCTGTTGGTTAAAACTCTCGGATGGTCGAGATAAAGGAGTTGGGCTGGGATCTTCGTCTTTTCATGTAAAGCCCCCGGCAGTCTTACAGGCGCATTAGGCTGGCGCAGCAAAGACAAATCCAAACGCAGCCCCGAAGCGATTTGCTGCAGTTCGTCCATGAAGCCGCGCGCCATTGGGTAGGAGAACCAGCCATGCAGGGATTTGTTGCCAGTATCAATTACAGCCACCAAATGCATGTGGAGTTCTTCCACCAACCAGTGGAAAAGGGCAGCAGTCGCCTCTTTGTTTGCCTCACCTTCCAGTAAGGTTTGCGGTTTCTTCCCAATCAACTCATCGCTCTCCAAGATGACGAATGGCTGAGAAACGATGCAGGCTTTACTGCGATTTACCGTCCCTTCCTCGAAGGTCGCCGCTGCGACTCGTGAGTGGGGAAGCTCCGGGAATCGCAACCATTCCTTAGCAGGACGAAAGTGTCCCTGACCTCGAAACTTTCCGCTGTCCGTTGGCTCTCCGACAAAGAGGACATCGTCCGGATGAAAAAGCGTTCCCAACATGACGGACCAATCGTCATATGGTGGACCGTTCAGGGGAACTGGAGATCGCTCTTCAAACTCTTTTCGCCAACGATCCGAACGGTAGCGACCGACAATCTCAGTTAAGTTCTTAGATGCCCGCTCCCGGAGACCTGCTGCCCGGGTAGCCGGGCTTTGCCCCCTACCCTTTCTCACAGACCTTGTGCGTGAGGCTGGAATTTCGCCTGCATTCTCTACTGGAAGACCGGCCAACTGGAAGATTCTGGCTCGATGCTCGTGATCCCCTTGGAATTTAGCGCATCCGAATCTTCCATTCTCTGGAATGAAGAGATGATTTCCCTTTTTGTCTGAACCGTTCTCCCTACAAGCCGGACAAGCAGCTCGATACCCGCCTGCACATTGCCTGAAGTTCTCCAGACGCTCGAAATCGAGGCTCATTTCTTTTGGCCTCCTTTTCGCGTTGAGACCCGAAAGCGGCCAAGAGCTTCTTCGACTTCACTCAGGTTGAATCGAACAACCCGTCCAATTTTCAGATAAGGAATGATCCCATCGCGGATCCAGTTGTCGATACAGCGGGTGGTCACCAAACAGTGTTCGGCAAGTTGACGTTTATTGAGGAATGGTTGTGGGGAACGCATGCAATAAAATGCGCTCTTCTTCGCTTCGATTCCTCAATCGAAAGCCCAACAGAATCAGATGTCACGCCTACGAAAACGGAATTTTACCACTCTATAAGGGCTGCGAGCCCCCAGGAGGCAAAATGTCACGCCTACGAAATCCACATTTCTTGGATTATTCTTGTTCCCCGCGTGTCTTGCGCTCCCTTTCGCGTCGCTTCCGAAGTCGATTCTTCTCTTTCTCCCGCTGATCATCCAACTCCCTGGGAGTCCAAAAATGCACCAACCGGGATATCTGCTGCTCAAAATCGCCGTATTCCGGGTGTTCGAGCCAGCTCACAAACTCCCCCAGATCAGCCAACCATCTGTAGTGATGTTTGAGATACTCCTTATGCTCGCGCATAATCTCGTTAGCAGCAGCATACTCGACAAAAGGCTTCCACTTTTTTGGGATATGGTCCGGCGAATTTAGTTCACCACTACACAACGCACGAAACGAGTCCGAACAAAGATCGAGAAGTTGGCCGACATGCTTCCCGTCCGCTTGCTTTTCACCGTTGGAAATCTCTTTGGCCAATTTCGTGGTTTTGAAGTGCCTCACGGTTCCGGACTTCGCGTCCATGTAATCCAGGAGGACCTTTATGGTGACGGGCGGATCTTCCAAACCATGAACACTCAATATTCCCTTCGCCCTCAGTAAAAATCTTTCGATCACATCCCGAATCAACAGGTCTGAGTATTCCTTATCCACAGCACTCACAGAATATTTCCAACGAGGGTGGTGCTTCTTCCTGTCAGTACCACGTGGATCAAGCTTTGAAACCAAAGTCATCAAGTCTCTATAATCCTTACTCGTCGGCCACTCCTTATCGGAAGGCTCTCTGGGTGAAGTCACACAGTCACGGAACTTGGCGACCAGGCCCTCCAGTTCCGCCTCTTCGGCCCGGCGCCGATGGCCAAAAGCCCCCTTCATCCATTCAGGGGTATCACCAGTTTGATCTGTCATACGATTATGGTTTCTCGAAGGCAGTTCACAGAGCAGCAATCAAGCAGTGTCCCTGCCGATGTTCCAATAAGCAGTCGCGGACGACGGCCTTACCAGGCCCCGATAATTGTTATACAGAGTGTCGGCGTCATCTTTATGCCCCATGTATAAGACCAATTCCCCGGGGTTTCGATATTTCGCGAGGTGATATGAAGCATAGGAATGCCTAAACGCATTGTGGGGCCATGCCTTCAACTCGATCTCCTGTCTTTTTTCTTGGGGGGTCTCACTTCCAGGCCTCCCGAATCCAGCTTTTCTTCTGGCATTCTCTTCCAGTTTTCGCCCGTTAACAGGCCAGACATTCCCTTTACTCTGTGCGTATGGCTCCAACCACGTTCTTAGATTTTCAGAAATTGGGACGTGCCGCTTCCTTCGTCCCTTAGCCACATCCGCTCGGACCAGAATCGTGCCTTCCTCAAAATCAATCTTCTCCCAGTCCAATCCAGCGTGATCCTCTGTACCAGAAATCTCTGAAGTCCTCAGCCCTGCGAAAGCAGCGATGGCCATGGCCGGGAGGATCCGAAGATCAGCTGAAGCGAGCAACTTCTTTATCTCAGGCACCGTCAGCACTTGAGGTTCAGCTTCAACTTCTTTAACCCGATCAACACTCTCGACTGGATTTGAGTCGCAAAAGCCACGCTTCTTGGCGTGGTTAAAGAAAAGGTTCAGCACACGTCGGTAACTGTTTACCGAACTGGGCTTGAGCTTGAGTTGGTGAAGCCACGCCTCCAATTCTTTAGCTTCAATCGTTGCAACCGAACGCTGTCCAAAATCTTGGCAAAACCTTCCCAGCTTGGATTTCAGATCGCGCTGATGGCGTTTCGAGCGACCTGCATTCCCCTTAAATTCAACAAGCTGATTAACAAGAATCGAGACTTCAATCGACGCCTTGGCTTGCTGGTAGTAGGCCAAGGCGAAATCCAAGGCTTCATTTGGGGCTACGCCGAATTGGCTCAGCTCACGCTTCGACTCCACGGCAAACTGAATCGCTGAGCGCAAATCCAATCCGACTTGTGAAAGTTCCCCTCGGCTTTCGACAACCGCAGACCTTTCATCCTGACTCAGTCGGGTTCCCGTTCCTTGCTCCAGTGCTTCCTCTTCGCGACTCTCAGCGAACTCATCGGCCTTTGCTTTCGTCTTGAAATACTTCTGACGGCGTTTCCCTCCTTCAATGAACGTCGCTCTCCATCTGTAGCCCTGGGGATGACTCTTCAACTTTCGAACCGAGACCTTTGAACCCAATGCCATTGAGCTGAAACTACACGAACCATCACGAAGATTCGAGATAAACCGTTACAAAAGCGTTATCGAGGAACTCTATTGGAACATGATAGAGTTGTAACTCGTTGAAAATAAGAAAGCCAACTGTCGGACTCGAACCGACGACCGGCTGATTACAAATCAGCTGCTCTACCAACTGAGCTAAGTTGGCCCCTTAGCTCGCCGAAAACGGCGGGAGGGGAATGTATTCATGGAATCGTGGCCTGCAAGACGTCGTTTCGGGTTTTTCACTTGGTGATTCCTTGAACCCAAACGGCACAAATCGGGGCCGATGAACCTTTTCAGCCCGTTTGGGCTGGCGTATGTTTGGCTCCCCATGCGAATTCGACTCGCCATTTTTGCGGCCTTCGGGCTGATGCTGCCTTCAGCGGCCACTCTCTTTGCCGAGGAAGAACCAGCCTCGCCGGAACGCCCGCTGGTGACCCAGGTGGGCGATCATGCCTACCGGATTGGTGAGATTCGGTTCGATTCAAAAACCCGTGAGGTCCGCATCCCGGTGGTGGTGAATATGCGGGAAGGCGGTCCCATGGAATACCTGCTCGTGCACGAATCGGGCAAAGTGCACGAATCGGTTTTTGTCACCAGGGTGTCTGCGCTCCATCTCCAGATCGCCCTCAAGCTTCTCAAGTATGAATCCGGTCACGGCGACGTGTTCAATCGTATGCTGCCGCCCCATCTCATCGAAGAAGAGGGCGGAAAGCGGGCCGACCGCGGCGAATCCGTGAACCTCGCTTTCATTGCCGACTCCACCGACACGGAAGTACCCGCCGGAGAGCTGATTCTCGACGGCGACTCGATGGAACCCTTGTCCGATCCCGGCTGGATTCACACCGGTTCCGAGATTCGCGAAGGTAACTTCATGGCCGAAGTCGAGGGTGGCTTTGTCGCGATCTACCTCGACCCCAATGCCATGTTCAACATGACTCGCGACGGCGCCGACATCGACGAACGCTGGGGCGCCAACGACAAGAAAATTCCTAAAATCGGCACCAAGGGTGAACTTGTCATTCGCCTCGCCACTTCATAGAAACACTCTCCCCAAGTAACCATGAAACTCCTGCTGACTCCCCTTCTCCTCATCGGCATGGCGGCGACCCCGCTGGCTGCCCAGGATACCGTGACCGGATCCCCGGACGGTGACGTTTCCCTGAAACTCGAAATCGAACGCGCCATCGCCAAAGGGGCCACTTACCTCACCGGACAGCAGGACCCCGAGACCGGCTCCTGGAGCGACCCGACTCTTCCCGCCATTTCCGCTCTCGCTATCTCGGCACTCATGGGTGATCCCAACCTGGATCTCAGCAACGGAAACCCGGCTGCGGCCGACAAGGGCTATGAATTTCTTCTCACGAATGTGAAGAGCGACGGCGGCATCTACGGCAAGGGCCTCGCTACTTACAACACCTCGCTCTCCATCATGGCCCTGGCTCAGTCAGGTAAGGAAGAACACCTGCCCGTCATCGCCAAGGCACGTCGTCTGCTCATCAACCAGCAGCAGGACTTCGACAAGCGCGGCGAAACGGACAACCTCTTCGACGGCGGCATCGGCTACGGCGGCAGCTACGCGCATTCCGACCTGTCCAACACGCACTTCGCGATGGAAGCCCTCTACTACTCCCAGAAAGTTCTCGCCGACACGGAATATGACGAGAGCAACGACTTCGATCTCGACTGGGACGCGGCCATCGATTTCGTCAGCCTGGTTCAAAATTCCGAAGCCACGGTCGAGCGCATCGGTGACGGCTTCGGCCTGCGCGAAGAAGACGAAGGCGGCTTCATCTACTTCCCCACCAACACCAAGTCCGACCAGATTCCAATCAAGGGCGACGACGGCAAAGAGCGCACCGCCCTCCGCAGCTACGGCAGCATGAGCTACGCCGGCCTGCTCGCCTTCATCTACGCCGACATGGATCGCGATGATCCCCGCGTTGCCTCTGTGATGAGATGGCTGCAGAACAACTACACGCTCGAGGAGAACCCGGGCATGGACGCTCAGGGACTCTTCTACTACTACCACACCATGTCGAAGGCCCTCGCCATCACCGGCACGAAGGAGCTCGTCACTCCGGAAGGGAACCAGATCGACTGGAAAAAGGAGCTCGCGCTCAAGATCATGAGCCTTCAAGGGCAGGACGGCTCCTGGATCAACCAGGAATCCAATCGCTGGATGGAAGACGACACGACCATGGTGACTGCCTACGGCATGCTGACGCTGCAGCATATTTACCGGACGTTGTAAGAGAGTTGGGGCCCTTCCCGGCCCGTTTTGACTCACACGCCACCAAACCGCCGCTGGCGCTGCTGGTACTCACCCACGGCATCCAGTAAATTCTCACGACGGAAGTCAGGCCAGAAAGTCTTCGTGATGAAGATCTCTGCGTAGCTGATCTGCCAGAGCAGGAAGTTGGAGATTCGGTACTCGCCGCTGGTACGGATGAGCAGATCCGGATCGGGAAAGTCAGCCGTGTTGAGATGGGCCGCAAAACTCTCTTCGTTAAGCTCTGCTGGATCCATCTCCCCGTTCTTCGCCTTTTCCATAAGGGAACGGGTGGCTTCAAGGATCTCCTCACGGGAGCCGTAGCTCAGGGCAACCACGAGGGTGAGACCGTCATTGCCGGCTGTCGCTTCGATCGATTTCTGCAACGCCTTCTGATTGGACTTCGGCAACTTGTCGATCTGCCCGATGACCTGGAGACGAATGTTGTTCTTAATCAGCGATGGAGTCTTCTCTTTGAGGAAGTGCGCTAACAAACCCATCAAGGCTTTCACTTCGGCCTCGGGTCGTTTCCAGTTCTCCGAACTGAACGCGTAGAGCGTCAGGTAATCGACCCCGATGTCCCCGCAGGTCTCGAGCGCGATCTCAACGGATTCGGCTCCGGCGCGATGTCCATCGCGGCGGGGAAGATCCCGCTCTTTGGCCCATCTCCCATTGCCATCCATGATGATAGCAATGTGCCGCGGGATCTCTTTGTCAGGATCGAACGCAGCCATAAGTGGGAATAATTACCTTAGCGAATGATGGTCTGGTCTCGGGACGGCCCCACGCCGACCATGCTGACACGGGTGTCAGTTTCTTTCTCGATGCGGGCGAGGTAGGCGCGCGCATTTTCAGGAAGGTCGTCGTAGTTCTGCACACCGGTGGTGTCAGATTCCCAGCCGGGCAGGTTCTCGTAAACCGGAACGACCCGCTCGAAATCCTTGGCGCTGGCCGGAGGCAGGAGAAGCTTCTTCCCGTCGAGTTCGTAGTGAGTGCACACCGGAATCTCGGGGCAATCGTCGAGACCGTCGAGAATGGTAATCGCGAGATCGTCGAATCCATTCACCATCGCCGCGTAACGCACGAGGACGAGGTCAAGCCAACCACAGCGACGCTTACGTCCGGTCGTGGCACCAAACTCGCGGCCCATCTTGTGGAATCGGTCGGCAAGAGTGTCATTCTGGGTCGGGAAAGGACCTTCGCCGACACGGGTGGTGTAGGCCTTGGTCACACCGACGACACGGTCGATCTTCTGCGGCGGCACACCGGAACCGGTGCAAGCTCCGCCGGAAGTGGTGTTGGAAGAAGTGACGTAAGGATAAGTTCCCTGGTCGATGTCGAGGTAGGTTCCCTGGGCCCCTTCGAAAAGGAGGGACTTCCCGTCTTTCATCGCGTGGTGCAGCATGCCGACGGTGTCGGTGACAAAAGGGGCAAGACGCTCAGCGGCGGCGAGCAGATCTTTGCCAATCGCTTCGGCATCGAGCTTGTCCATGCCGACCGCTTCGAAGAGCGTGTTGCAGTCATCCACGCGGGCAGCGAGACGCTCGGTGAACTGAACCGGATCGCCGACCAGGTCGTGGAGGCGGAAACCAACGCGGTCAATCTTGTCGCCGTAGGTCGGGCCGATGCCGCGCTTGGTGGTGCCGATCTTGCCGTCGCCTTTGCAGGCTTCCTTGTAGGCGTCCATTTCGCGATGGAACGGCATCACAAGGTGAGCGCGGTCGGAAATCACGAGATTCTCCGGAGTAACTTCGATCCCCTTTTCGGCGAGGCCGTCGATTTCACCCAGCAGAGACACGGGGTCCATGACCACACCGTTGCCGATGACACACTGCTTACCGGGCCAGAGGATGCCGGAGGGAATGAGATGAAGGATGTATTCCTTACCTTCGCTAATAACGGTGTGGCCGGCGTTGTTACCACCCTGGGCACGCACCACGACGTCGGTTTTCTCCGTGAGGAGATCGACGATCTTTCCCTTACCTTCATCGCCCCACTGGGCGCCAATCACTATAGTGTTCGACATGAGTCTTAACTCCTTCTGAAATTTCGGCCCGAATCAGTCAATCATGCTCAACCTTGGTCGGGCGCAAACCACAACCTCTCGCACAGTCAGCGCGAAGAGCAAGTATTCCCGTAAAATCAGCTGCAAACGGGCATTAAGCGGCCTTCATCATGGCCGAGAGAGCGACCACTGCCACAGCCGCGAGAATGGCCACGACACCGACGATCATTGCGATCTGTCCCAGGGTATCCTTCTTCTCCACCTTCTCGATCGGAGAAAGGTTCTTGAAGCCGACGGGCACATTGGAGACATCCGCAACCGCTGGGGCATGACCATGAGCAAATGATTCGCCACCACCAGCGTCGGCAGGAGCACCCGCGTCAGCCGCAGGAGCTTCGGAAGCAGCCTCGGCGCCTTCGGAAAAGACGGCCTGGACGCTGCCAAACGCGATCTGCAGTCCTTCGGACAAGGTGATCTCGGTGACTTGCTCTCCGTTGGCGAACGTACCGTTGGTGGAACCGAGGTCAGTCACCTGGTAGACACCGTCGTTGTTCTGAATCACAGCGTGAGAACCAGACAGGGAAGTGTGGTCGAGAACGACATCATTTTCCGGGCCGCGGCCCACAGAAAGCTGCTCGATACCGGTGAGGTCGACTGCAAAGGGTTCCTGATCCGGGACGTAAATGGAGAGTGTTGCCATGACTTAGGGGGAGCGTTTTACACTGACTCAGCGTGATTGATCAATCAGATTAGCAAATTCTTCGAAAAAATAGGAAGCATCGTTCGGGCCGGGAGCGGCCTCGGGGTGATACTGAACGGAGAACACCGGATAATCCCGGTGGCGCATGCCCTCGACGGTATCGTCGTTCAAGTTGATGTGCGTCACTTCGATGTGGGAAGGCAGGGAATCCCCGTCCGCCGCGAAACCGTGATTCTGTGAAGTGATTGCGATCTTATCCGTCCGGAGATCTTTGACCGGGTGATTGCCGCCGCGGTGACCGAACTTGAGCTTGAAGGTCTTTCCGCCAAAGGCGTGAGCAAGAACCTGGTGACCGAGGCAGATGCCGAAGACCGGCTTCTTGTCGATGATCTGCTTCACTTCGTCGTGAATGTAATCGAGAGCCGCGGGGTCACCGGGGCCGTTGGAAAGGAAAACACCGTCCGGGTTCATCGCCAGCACCTCGGAAGCCGGGGTGCGGGAGTTCACCACTTCCACCTCGAAACCCTTCTGACGAAGGCTGCGGAGGATGTTGCGCTTGATGCCGAAGTCGTAGGCCACGATGCGGTATTTCGGATCGATGAGCGGGCGGTACATCTCGCCGTCAGTCTCTTCGAGTACTTCACCCGAGGTCTCGTTCACGATCGTCCACTCGCGGCTGAGCTTGCTCTCAGGATCCCACTGGTAGCCGTCCTGGGTGGTGACTTCCTTCACGAAGTCGGAGCCCTCCATTGGAGGCGCGTCTTTCGCAGCGGCCACCGCGCCGTCGGCATCGAGGCTGCCGTCGGTGCAGAGAGTCGCTCGCATCGCTCCGGCCACGCGCAGACGCTTGGTCAGGGCGCGGGTGTCGATGCCTTCGATTCCGGGAACCCCGGCATCAGCCAGATACTGGTGCAGCGATTTCTCAGAACGCCAGTTACTGGGGATGTCACAGAGTTCCTCGATAACGAATCCGCGCACATGAACCTGACAACTCTCGGAATCCACCTCGGTGGTCCCGTAGTTCCCGATCAAGGGACAGGTCATCGTCACGATCTGGCCGCGGTAGGAAGGATCCGTGAGGATCTCCTGGTAGCCCGTCATCGACGTGTTAAAACAAATTTCTCCGGTCTGGGTAACTTCCGCTCCAAAACCGATCCCCTCGAAGACTGTTCCGTCTTCGAGAGCCAGCACTGCCCGTTTCCGTTCTCTTCCCATAGGGTAAAGGCTCCTTGGTAAAAGGGCCTTCGGAGATTGACAGAAAAGCAGGGTCTTTCAAGTGGTTTTCCCACCTCAAGATTCGCTTTTCGCGAAGCGGGCCACCGGATGATCCTCCCAAACCGGCAAACTCTTTAACTCATCCGAAACACTATCGCTCAACGGCAGCCCCCAGGTGGACCAGAACGGCTCGAGATTCATGCCGCAGGCTTTGGACAAACGAATGACCCACTGGTCATTTCTTTCCTGCTGATCCGTGGGTCGGTCGTCCTTTTCGAGGTTGTTGTATTCGACAAACACCTTGGTGAAGGGCTCCCACCCGAATTTCTCCTGCACCATCAGGTAAGTCTCGAGCGCCGTCCAGACCCCCCATTCCTCGAAGTCGGGTCCGCCCTGGAAATAGGCATTGATGCGCTGGCGACGATCGAGCGGTCGAATGGCCCGATGGGTTTCATCCCGGTGCTTGCCGATGTATTCCTCGTAGACGTAAACCGACCAAAGGTTGCAGGTGGTCTCGCCGGTTCGGGGAAGCGACCAGAGATTGTGCTGATGGTTGTGCCCATACTCATGAAAGAATCCCCACGACCCTTCGCTTTTGAGCCGCGCCGCATCGACGGCCAGTTCCGCTGACCCTCCCTGATGAGCGGCCACGGGATAACTGCTGTGCATGGATCCAGCTGCCGTCTGGCGGTCGAAAACAATGCGCTCGGCACGGTAATCGTTCCGATCCACACCGACGAGTACAGCGCTCGTGTCGATGATGGCGTTCCACACTTCCATGAGCTCATCGGGATTGGTGAGCTTGCGGATGTAGTCGGAAGGAAGCGCGACGATCATGCGGTCGCTCGCGATCTCCGCCCATGGACCGGGGTAGTTGCGGATTTCACTGACCCACTGATCGACATCGGTTTCGCCGTGAATGTAGACCGGCGCAGCGACACCGCCCTCGATCGTGACTTCCAGTTCCTCGTATTCTGAACCGCGCGGCACCCGAATCGTGACCAGTCCACCGAGTCCACTGGAAGCCTCCGTCACACTGCTCTCCACCGCCACCTTGACCTGCCAGTCGGGATAGCGGTGCCACTTGTCGCGGTTCTTGAGGCCTCCGTTGTAGGAGCCAATCACGACCTCGAATCCTTCGCCGGCCACCTTCGAAGGGAGGGTCACCTTGATGACCTCTCCCGGTGCCGCATAAATGCCGGTCGGGCGCATTTCCTTGGCAGCCCAACCGCCGGCAAGACGACCTTCAAGCCAGCCGCGATAGATTCCATCGATAGTGAAGGTCTTGGTGATGCGTTCCGCATCGTCCGGCACCATGCCGGGATAGTCGTTGGCCGCAGGGATCGCATACATCACGCCGGCCGGGGCTGTCTCATTAAAATGACGCTCCAGCTCGATGATGGCATCCACGAGCGGGTCCTCTCCGGGAATCACCGGATTCTCTTTCGTCGGAATGATGGGACCGACCGATTCGTTGAGCGCCTTCAGCGCAACCAGGAAACTTTCCAGGGCCGCCCCTTTGAGCGACTTGGCTTCTGCGAGTTGAGCAATCAAAGCATCGCGCGAACCGGAACTTTGATCCTTTCCGCCTTCAGCGAGGGCTTTCGCCGCCTTCTCGGCCGAAGAGCCATCTCCGGCCGGTGTCGTCGTCGGTGCCGAAGGTTTCGCCACCGCGGCTCCGGAAGTCGCTTTCAGCATGAGAGGTCCCTTCGCCATGTAACCATTGGGCAGATACTGCATGCCAGTGGCGGCAAGGACCTGGTTGCCAGGAAATTTTGAGAAGTCGGGATACTTCTTCTTGAACGCCCAGGGTGTGGTCGCGGTAACCACTCCCCCGCCGTCGTTGATGAATTCGAACAGCCTCACCATGTTGCCTTCATCAGCGAGCGCATTGGCGATGACGCAATAGACCGTCACATCGTGATCCTTCAGCTCTTCCACGGGAAAAACCTGGGTCTGGAATCCGACCCCCTGAAGAACGATCGAAAGCGACTCCATCGACGGGTGAACCCCGACTTTCGGCTTGCTGGAACGCCCCGCCCAGCGGATCGCATTTTTCACCATTCGGGTCATCGGTGCCTGCTCGTGCAGGTCTGCCGATTTGAGGAATGCTCCGTGAGTGAATGCGACCGCCCGCCCTTGTCCGGTCTCGGACGCCGCTGCGACGATCGTGCCCTTGGCATCTTCGATCAACGGGAACGCTCCCTCTCCTGTGATTTTCAGGGCACCCGGAACGGCGTTGCCAAAAACCACTTCCCCTCCCTCGCCAATGATGAGTTTTCGAATGTCGTCATCCGCCTGCAGGGCAGTCGAAGCCGAAAGGAGTAGCGCAATAAGAAAAGACCGTTTCATAGCAAGAAGAGAGCGAGGGTTTCGAGGGTATACCGGCTTGAATGCCAACATGTGACCACGAACTGCGGTTATGACACAAGACCTGACATGGCGGACAAGCGTCCGCCCCTGTTCTGTTCGCCCACGAACTCCCGTGTTACTGAATTCTCCATGAAATCGCTTTTCCCCTTATTCGCCGCAGGCTGCCTCGCGGCATCACCCCTGTACGCCGACAATCAGCTCGAGCCGCTCATGGCCGTGCCGGACCAGGTCGCTCTCGAGCAGGACTTCGAAACCGCTTTTGACCTCAAGAAAGAGAAAGAAACCTGGATCCAGCGCCAGGCGACCCGCTGGGCCGTCGAAGACGGCGTGCTGCGCGGACAGCCTTCCTCCGCCGAAAACCAGGCGGCCAAGTCTCACCACAAAGGCCTCGAGGCCCGGCTCAGCATTCCGGCGACTCCGCCCCGGTGCATCGCCAAGTTATCGATCCGGTTCCTGGAAGGCGAAGAGACCGCCATCGTGCCTTTTGTAGAATTCGGTCACCACATCATCCGGGTGCGTTTCAACAGCGAAGAAGGTGTTTCCCTGCTCGCCGACTACGAGTCGATGAAAATTGCTGAGGACAAGGACTTCATCTATCAGCCCGGTGAGTGGATTCACATGCTCGCCGAGCTCAAGGGAGAGGAGTTTGTCGTCCAGATCCAGGATGGTCCCACGCTCTATGGAAAGCACCCCATCATGCCTTCCCCGGCCCCCAGTGGCGGCAACGGTTTCGGCACCGCCGGCCTGCGCGGCGGCAAGGTTGAGATCGACAACCTGACCCTCTGGACCGTCAAAAAAGACGCCCAACCCGGTTGGGAAGCCCGCCGTGCGGAATTCCCTGCCTTTGAACCGGTTCAGGTACGGGAAAAGCCGAAGAAGTAACCTTCGCCCGGTCAGCCCCCTCCGATCTGCCCAAATCCTGCTATTTTCCGCCGTCCCGCCCGGCTTTGCCTTTGACCCGAGGCCGGGAATGGCGTATCGCGGGAAGCTCTCATTTCCCGGATTTTCAAATCCGGCGGCAGGGTTCTTAACCGTTATTAAATACCATGTCCTCGGCTCCCAGTATCATCTACACCAAGACCGACGAAGCTCCCGCATTGGCGACCTACTCGCTGCTTCCGATTATCCAGGCCTTCACCAAGTCATCCGGCATCAACGTCGAGACGCGTGACATCTCTCTCGCCGGCCGCATCATCGCTGTCTTCCCTGAATTCCTGAACGAAGACCAGCAGATCGGCGACGCTCTCTCCGAGCTCGGCGAACTGGCCAAGACGCCCGGCGCCAATATCATCAAGCTGCCGAACATCAGTGCCTCCATCCCGCAGCTCAAAGCCGCCATCGAAGAGCTTCAAAACCAGGGCTTCAACCTGCCGCCCTATCCCGATGAGCCTTCCAACGACGAAGAGAAGGACATCAAGGCGCGTTATGACAAGGTCAAGGGAAGCGCAGTGAACCCCGTCCTCCGCGAAGGTAACTCTGACCGTCGTGCTCCCAAGGCCGTGAAGGAATACGCCAGGAACAACCCGCACTCCATGGGTGCCTGGTCCGCTGACTCCAAGACCCGCGTCGCCAGCATGGGCGAAAACGATTTCCGCTCCAACGAGAAGTCCGTCACCGTGGAGAACGCCACCGACGTCCGCATCGAGCTCGTCGGCGCCGACGGTTCCACCACCGTCCTGAAAGAATCCACTCCCCTGCTCGCTGGTGAAGTCCTCGACGCCACAGCGATGCGCAAGGACGCGCTCGTTGCTTTCCTCGAAGATCAGGTTGCCGCTGCCAAGGCCGAAGGCACCCTCTTCTCCCTGCACATGAAAGCCACCATGATGAAGGTCTCCGACCCCATCATCTTCGGTCACGGGGTTCGTGCTTACTTCAAAGATCTCATCGAGAAGCACGGTGACGTGATCGACGAGCTCGGTGTCGACTTCAACAACGGCTTCGGTGACCTCGTTTCCAAGATCCAGTCACTCCCCGCTGACAAGAAGGCTGAAATCGAAGCCGACATCCAGGCTTGCTACGACAACGGCCCCGACCTGGCCATGGTGAACTCCGACAAGGGCATCACCAACCTGCACGTTCCCAGCGACGTGATCATCGATGCCTCCATGCCCGCCATGATCCGGACTTCCGGACAGATGTGGAACAAGGACGGCAACCAGCAGGACACCCTCGCCGTCATTCCTGACAGCAGCTACGCCGGTGTTTATGCCGCGACGGTTGATTTCTGCAAAGAAAACGGCGCCTTCGATCCGACCACCATGGGCACCGTGCCCAACGTCGGACTGATGGCTCAGAAAGCCGAGGAATACGGCTCTCACGACAAGACTTTCGAAATTCCTGCTGATGGCACTGTCCGCGTCGTCGACAGCGACGGTAACGTGCTCATTGAGCACAGCGTTTCCGCAGGCGACATCTGGCGCGCCTGCCAGACCAAGGACGCGCCCATTCGCGACTGGGTGAAGCTCGCCGTGAACCGCGCCCGCGCCACCGGCAGCCCGGCCGTCTTCTGGCTCGACGAAACCCGCGCTCACGACAGCCAGCTCATCGCCAAGGTAAACACCTACCTCGCTGACCATGACACCGACGGACTCGAGATCCACATCCTCGCTCCGATCGAAGCGACCAACTTCTCCCTCGAGCGCATCAAGCGCGGAGAAGACACCATTTCCGTGACCGGCAACGTGCTGCGTGACTACCTCACCGACCTCTTCCCCATCCTCGAAGTGGGCACCTCCGCCAAGATGCTTTCCATCGTTCCGCTGATGAACGGTGGTGGCCTCTTCGAAACCGGAGCCGGTGGTTCCGCGCCCAAGCACGTTCAGCAGTTTGTCGCTGAGAACTACCTGCGCTGGGATTCCCTCGGAGAATTCCTCGCCCTGGCGGTTTCGCTCGAACACCTCGGAGACAACTACGACAACGCCAAAGCCAAGGTCCTCGGCGCCACGCTCGACGACGCGACCGGCAAGTTCCTCCTCGAGAACAAATCACCGACCCGTCGCCTAGGCGGCATCGACAACCGCGGCAGCCACTTCTACCTCGCTCTCTACTGGGCCGAGGCCCTCGCGGCTCAGGACGACGACGCCGACCTCAAGGCTGAGTTCGCTCCCATCGCCCAGGCCATGCTCGAGCATGAAGCCCGCATCGTGGAAGAGCTCATCGAGGTTCAGGGCCAGGCCGTCGAAATCGGCGGCTACTACCAGCCCAACGACGAGATGGCTTCCAAGGCCATGCGCGCCAGCGCCACGCTCAACGGCATTATCGACGGGATCTAATTTCCTTTCTCTTCAACAACTTCCGCGCTTCAGCGCGGGTAGGGACCTGCGGCCCGCAGGTCCTTTCGTGTATTCGGGTTTGAAGAAAACTCTCTACCCTGACCCATTCGTGTTAATTCTTTTCCATTCGTGATCATTCGTGATCATTCGTGATCATTCGTGATCATTCGTGATCATTCGTGATCATTCGTGTTGAACAATTTATGGAACACGAATTGGCACGGATTAACACAAATGCGTCGGCGCGCGGAGCGCAATTTGCGACCGAATAACGACGCCGGTTGAAAGCGTATTCAGCGAGCGGGCCGCTCGCAGCTACCTAGCCTTCGGCTAAAGCAAATCCTGCAACACCTTGCTGGTGTGCGGATTCTTGATCTTAGCATCATTGTATTTCTCGCCGTAGCGCTTCAGCTGCTTCGCCATCTTCTTGAGAACCGGCCCCTGCTCGGGATCTTTGGCAAAGTTCTGCAGCTCGTCAGGATCCTTGTCGAGGTCATGCAACCAGGCTTCGTCCTGATCGGAAAGGATCAGCTTATGAGTGGGTGTCACCGCCGCAATCCAGCCCCTGGTGTCCTCGGAGGAGGCGCTGGTTTCACGCATGAAGGTGATGTCGGGCCCTTTGAGCTTTTCTCCCTGGAAAATCCCACTGAGGTCACGTCCCTCTTCCACACCGGAGTGCTGGGCCCCCATCAGCGTAAGAATGGAGGGCATGAAATCGGTGGTGTTCATCGCGTGATCAATCTGCACGCCGGCCTCGATATGCCCAGGCCAACGGATCACGAACGGAATCTTCGCCGAAGCCTCCATCGGCTTGCCCTTGTTCTGCAGGCCGTGTTCACCACGAAGGTCGCCATGGTCCGCGGTGAAGATGACGATGGTGTTGTCGTAAAGCCCTCGCTCCTTCAACGCTTCGATGAGCTTGCCCATGTTGTCGTCGATGCACTTCATCATCCCGTGGTATTGAGCCATGGGATACCTGGTATTCTTCTCCGGCTTGGCCCAGCTGGGAGCTTTGTCAGGGTCTTTACCAAAAGTGCGGGGCGCTTCGATCTTCTCGTCGCTGAACATGGTGTTGTAGGGAGCGCGCACCGTATCAGGTCCATGCGGATCCGGAATGCTGACCATGTAGGCAAAGGGACCGTCCTTGTGCTCGTCGATGAAATCGATCGTGCGATCCATGAGCCAGTCCGTGGCAAAGGATTTTTCGTCGGCACCGTCCACACTGTAGGAAGGCTTTCCACTCTTGTCGCGAGCCTTCACCCGCGGGCCCTCATCCGTCAGCTCGAACTGCTTCCAGTGCCCTCGGTTAAACATGTAGCGATTGTCGTCGAAACCGAAATTGCGCTCCGGTCCCCACTGCGGCTTTCCATTGCCGTCGAGGTGCCACTTGCCGGCGTAGCCGGTCGCGTAGCCGGCCTCGCCGAGTTTGTGACCGAAGGTCACGATGTCATCGTTGAGGTGCACATTGTTGTTCGTCACCGGCGTGTTCTGGGGATAACGCCCCGAGACAAAGGAAGAGCGCGAGGGTGAGCAGACCGGCGTCGCGGCATAGAATTTCGTGCACAGAGCTCCCTCCGAAGCAAGGCCATCGATGTGCGGTGTGTCGCAAACCGCATGTGGCCCCCACATGAAGGCCTGTTCCGGCGGCAGGGTGTCCCGGTAGGCTCCGATGGTGCGGAAATTCAACTCGTCGCAGTGCACCACGATGAGATTGGGCTGCTTGTCGGAAGCAGCCTGTCCAATTCCGGCACCCACCGCAGCGGCAGAGGTGACGGCTCCGGTTGTCTTAATAAACTCGCGTCTCTTCATTTGAAATCAGGTGTTCTCCGTTCACTCAGGCTCGCCAGAGTGATGGATCACGGCATGTCCGTCAAAACCGCAATTCCGGCCCAACTGTCATACGCGACTACTCTCGCGCTATTTTATCTGGTTTAATTAACAATTAAGAAATATTGACGATATGAAAATTATATAATAATGCTTAGAGGTTCACTCAATCCTGCTTGCTGTGAGACCGCTTACACTCTCTGCCCTGGCGATCCTGGCCAACCTCTGCTGCGTTCCGGCAAACGCACAGACCCTCTTCTCAACTCTGGACGAGAATACGAAGCCTCATGTCAGGGTTGGACTCTCCTTTCGAAAGATCAGCGCAGACTTCAGCGTCACTTCGAGCACAACCCTTCCATTCAGCTCCATGGCCAACATGGGAATGGGAATGGGAGATGTCGGGCTCTACGATGGGGTCTCCGGGAACAAATTCTACGAAGACGGATCCGTGGGTCCCAATGCCACCGCGGGGGCAGCGATGGGAGCCATCAACGATCACTCTCAAATTGCTTCCACCGGTCGATTCTTTGGTGGCAACCAGAACTATCCGGTCGATGAAGTGACCTTTACCACGATGGACATGATGTCCATTAACGAGTCCACTGTTGGTACGGGGGGACTGACAATCTCCGACGAGGACTGGGTCGTCGGTCCATACTTTGATCTCGTCTTTCCCCTCTACGAAGAGGACGACAAATTCCGCAATTTCGTGGTCGGCTACCGGTATTACCACTCTGATCTCGGCTTCGGCCCTCAAGTCGTGGGCAACCAGACCGCCCAAACATTCGCCAACACTTACACTTATACTTACGACTACATCGATATGGCCATACCGGCCAATCCGAGCGATTTTCCCTACAATACAACGGGTGACATCATCTATGACTTCATGTCTTATGAGAACACTGATTTCATGGGCGGAATCGAGGACCCGCGCACGTCGATGACCACCGGTAACACCACGGTCAACTTCATCGCCGTCAGCCAGACCACACTCGACGTGCACCTGCACGAAATCCCCTTCGGACTCGAGTGTGGCCGGGTCTTTGGAAAAACCTCTGTCGCCCTGACAGCTGGAGGTACTATCAACATCGTCGATCTCGGCATGACCAGCCGCACCTACTACTACCAGTATGGCGGGCTGAACATGTTCTACTCCCGGGTCTCCCGCTATTCAGACACTCCGGTCAAACTGGGCGCCTACGCCGGAGTCAATGTCACTCACCCCCTCAACGACGACGGCGGTCTCTACCTGAACCTGCACGCCACGTATCGCTGGGTCGACACCATCACCGCCTCCACCGCCGATATCAGTGCGGAGATCGATCTTTCCTCGTTCGAGGGCGGCGTCGGAATAGGCTTCTTCTTTGACTAGCCGCCTCCGGCAACGCGCCCGCATATTTCCGTGAGATACCGCTCCTCAACGCGGTATCTTAGTAACGCTATGAATCGCGACACGGAAGAATTCATCGAGCTGCTCACCGGCGCCCAGAGCGCCGTGTTTGGCTACATCATGTCCCTGGTCCATGATCCGACCAAGGCTCAGGATGTCCTCCAGGAGACCAACATCACTCTCTGGAGAAAGGCCGAAGACTTTGAACTGGGCACCAACTTCACCGCCTGGGCATGCCGAACCGCCTACTTTCATGTGCTCAATCACCGCCGCAAGGCAAGCCGTGAACAACTCGTCTTTGAAGACGACGTCCTCGACTATCTCGCCGAGAGACAGGAGGAGCGCGCCGAGGAAACCAATCCCCGCATCACGGCTCTTCGAGGTTGCCTCAAGAAGCTTCCAGAGAAACAACGCTCCCTCATTGAGCATCGCTACCGCCCGGGGGCTTCCGTCCAGGGAATGGCGGCTGACTCCGGCAAATCCGAAGGAGCCATTTCCCAATCGCTTTACCGAATTCGGGCTGCTCTGCAGCAGTGCGTCGAAAAGAACCTCGCCAGGGAGGGTATCGCATGAAACACGAAGACCGACTCAACCGCGTCACCGAGCTCACTTCCAGGCTCATCGACGACCTGGCGACTCCCGAAGAGCAGCAGGAGCTCAATGATCTACTCAAAGGTGATCCCGATGCGTGCGAACGCTACCTCGACGTCACTGAGACACACGCCGTGCTGACCCATGAGCACCTCGCCGACGACCTTGCTTCCGCAGCGCAGGCTATTCCCGACAAGCACGACGGCGGACGGAAATCACGCGTCATTCCTTTTCCCCGATCCACTCGTGGATGGGCCGCCCTCGCAACTGCTGCTGCCATTGCCTTGCTGTTGAACGCCGTCGTGATCCAGTCCCTCACCTCGCAATGGACCGCCGAACCCACCGCAAATGATGAATGGGTGGCCGTTCTCAGTCGCCTTGTCGAACCGGTCTGGGAAGACAAGGCTGACCGCCGCGAACAGGGAACGCCGCTCGCCTCAGGCACCTTCAAGCTGGAAAGCGGTCTCGCGCAGATCGAGTTCTTCAGCGGTGCCTCCGTTATTGTGGAAGGACCAGCCGAGCTTGAACTGGTTTCTCCGTGGCTCATTGAATGCCGGAGCGGTCGACTTCGCACTTCCGTGCCCGAACCGGCCCAGGGATTCACCATCGAAACGCCCGACTACAAAGCCGTTGATCTCGGCACTGAATTCTCTCTCAGCGTTTCACCCGATGGACAAAGCGAACTTCACGTGGTCGAAGGTGAAGTCCGCCTCGACGACAAAGCCGGCAACGAGTTGAAGAATCTCGTCACCGGAAACGGCGTCCGCGCCGCTGGCGGCACCTTCGAATCCGTCACCGGTGGAGGCACCGATTTCGTTGACCGGGAAACCCTGCTCAACCTGTCCCGCGTTGACCGGGCCGGGCGTTACCGCGAATGGCTCGCCAGTCGAGACGCCCTCCTGAACGATCCTGACACGCTGATTCTTTTCGATTTCGAAAGCCAGAATGCCTGGGACCGCCAACTGCTCAACAAGCGGGAAGACTCACCCAACGGGGCCATCATCGGCGCCCAGTGGGCCCGGGGCCGCTGGCCCGGCAAAGGGGCCCTTAACTTCAAACGCGTCACCGACCGCGTCCGCCTCGATATCCCCGGCAGCTATGAATCCCTCACCATGTCGGCCTGGATCAAAGTGGAGAGCCTGGACCGATGGTACAGCTCCATCATTCTAACCGATGGCTTTGATGAGGGAGAACCTCACTGGCAAATCACCGGTGAAGGAAAACTGATCCTCGGCATCGGAGGCACAAGGCCTCCCAACACCGAGTCGGAACGCGTCATCCACCCCGGCGACCTGGGCCGCTGGATTCACCTCGCTGTCACGATCGACCGACCATCGAATACAGTGATTCACTATGTCGACGGAGAGATCGTCGAGAAACACGAGCGAACCAATATTCCCAAGCTTCGCTTTGGTGGCTCCGAAATCGGCAACTGGCGAATCCAGAAACAGATCGGCAACCCGATCCGCAGCCTCAACGGTCGTCTCGATGAATTCGTGATCCTGCAGCGCACCCTGACTCCGGAGGAGATCAAGGCGCACTACCTCGCCGGAAAGCCGACGGGGTGACCTTAGATCATCGAAGCAATCACCAGCGCCACCACGCTCATCAACTTGAGCAGGATGTTGAGGGAGGGGCCTGATGTGTCCTTGAAAGGATCACCCACCGTGTCGCCGACGACTGCGGCCTTGTGAGCTTCAGAACCCTTGGCCAGCTTTTCGCCGTTCACTTCGAACCCTTCCTCGATCATCTTCTTGGCGTTGTCCCATGCGCCACCGGCGTTGGACTGGAACAGCGCTAACAAAACACCTGTCGCGGTGACGCCGGCGAGCATACCGCCCAGCATTTCGGCTCCGCCGAGAAATCCGACGGCGACCGGTGCCGCCACGGCGAGAAGCCCCGGCTTCACCATTTCCTTGATCGCAGCCTTGGTGGAGATCTCCACGCACTTGCCATACTCGGCCTGACCCTGGGCTTCCTCGTAGATCTTCTGATCCTCTTCAGACCATTCCGCGACCGGCTTGTCTTCGTTGCGGTTCATCGCATCGAGTCCGGCCTTGAGTCCGGGGATCTCACGGAACTGTCGACGCACTTCCTCAATCATCGACATGGCCGCTCGTCCCACGGCCTCCATTGAGAGCGCTGAGAAGAGGAAGGGCAGCATTCCCCCGACAAAGAGCGACGCCACTACCTTGGGATCGGTCACCTCGATCGAAAGCTTCGCATCATGCGTCGCCTCCCAGGTCGTTTTGAAAGCGGCGAACAAGGCGAGCGCCGTCAGCGCGGCCGATCCAATCGCGAAGCCTTTACCAATGGCAGCCGTGGTATTACCGACCGCGTCGAGCTTGTCGGTGCGCTGTCGCACTTCCGGCGGCAGTTCGCTCATTTCTGCAATCCCACCGGCGTTGTCGGAAATCGGCCCGTAGGCATCAACCGCCAGTTGGATACCCGTGTTGGAGAGCATCCCCACGGCCGCAATCGCGATACCGTAGAGTCCGGCCAGTTCATAGGAACCGAGGATCGCTACCGCGAGCACGATGATTGGCAGCGCAGTTGATTTCATCCCTACCCCAAGTCCGGAAATAATGTTCGTCGCCGATCCCGTCACCGACTGACGGACAATTCCGATGACCGGCTTTTTGCCGGTGCCGGTGTAGTGCTCCGTGATGTAGCCAATCGCGAGACCGGCCACCAGGCCGAGTGCGATTGAGCCGAACACGCCGAGGCCGGAGTATTCATTCCCATCCAGCGTCCACTTCCCGGGGAGGAGCTGGCCGATGAGAATGTAGGTTCCTACGAGAAGAATACCTCCCGCGACCAGCTCGCCGGTATTCAGTGCTTTCTGCGGATCGCCGCCTTCTTTCACCTTCACGAGGAAAGTGCCGATGATGGAGGCTACGATGCCGAGTCCTGCCAGCATCAGCGGCAATAGAACCCCACCCAGCGGCAGATCGGAAAACTCCGGCAGAACCATGAACACCGAACCCAACACCATCGTGCCGATGATCGAGCCGACATAGGACTCAAAGAGGTCAGCGCCCATACCGGCCACGTCCCCCACATTGTCTCCCACATTATCAGCAATCGTCGCCGGGTTGAGCGGGTGATCTTCGGGAATACCCGCCTCGACTTTACCCACGAGATCCGCACCGACGTCAGCCGCCTTGGTATAGATACCGCCGCCGACACGGGCGAACAGCGCAATGGAAGAAGCTCCGAAGGAGAAGCCCGTGATGATGGTCATCAATTTACTGATCGAGCCGGCATCGGTGCCAATGGCACTTCCAAAGATAAGGAGCAAGAGGCCGAGACCGAGCAAGCCAAGCCCCACCACACCGAGGCCCATCACCGAACCGCCGGCAAAGGCAATGCGCAGGCCTTCACCCAGGCTGGTTCGCGCCGCATGCGTTGTCCGGGCATTGGCCTTGGTCGCGACTCGCATACCGATAAATCCGGCCAAGGCCGAGCAGACGGCACCGACCACAAAGGACACCGCCACAAAGGGCGAGCTGTTCTCCGGATCGCGTAATCCTCCGAGCAGCAGCAACAGCGCGACACATCCCACGAAAATGGCGAGCACCTTGTACTCCGCCCGCAGGAACGCCATCGCTCCGACCGCGATATTCTCGGCGATCTTTTTCATCGTGTCGGTTCCGGGATCCTGCTTCGCGACCCAGGAGGATCGCCAGAAGGTGAAACCGAGAGCCAGCAGGCCGAACAGCGGAACAATTACCAGAAAGGTATTCATAGAGCAGTGGGGGTTGTATAAACGGGGTTAGGGATGGGGTTTGACAAAAAAACGGGATCGACTCACCAACGAACCAAATTCATTGGAGGCGCTGCCGGAGGAGATGCCTGGCAGGCAACGAGTGAGAACAGAAAGCGGGGGGTGAAGCATGACTCAACAGCGGCTCGAATCATGAGGGTTAGACTATCGAAACGATCAATGGATGGGAAGCATTTCTTAGCCCTATTCGCCCTAACATGGCGGCCGGATGAAATACCGAAACGAAAAAGTCTCAATACGCGGGAAGACTTCCAGTTGATTCGCCCTGGACCTCCGTTTACTTCGTGTCTTCGCCATGAACACCGAAACACCTTCCAGCGCCACCCTGATCCAGGACACTCCGTCCCTGGAAGACCTGGAAAAAATCCCTCACACCAGCGACGGGATCTATGTGCTTCGTACCACCCAGCAAAACCAGGTTCAACTCAACCTGATGTCGGACCAGAAGGCGAACATCATTATCGGAGTCTCCCTCATCTTCGGCACCATCGCCCAGCGCCAGATCATTGTCGGGAAAGAGGATTCTCTCACCATGCTGGTCCCTCTCGCCATATTGGGCATCACCATGCTCGCCTCCTTCGCTCTCGCCGTTCTCGTAGTGGCTCCTCGCCTGAGAAAGAACTCAGAGAGCAATCCGGCCAACCTTTCCAATCCGCTTTTCTTCGGATTCTTCCCATCGGTCGACCAGAAGGACTTCTCCAGTTACCTGCTCAGCAGGTTGCACGATCCCGATTCAGCCCGGGAACTCCTCATCCGCGATATTTATCAAACCGGCACTGTTCTGCGCCGAAAGTACCGACTGCTTCGCTACGCCTACTTCTGCCTCGGCACCGGCGTACTCGTTTCCGCGATTACCACGGCCATCATGATGATGCAGGGGCTCGGAAAGTGACGCCTTCCTAACCGAACAGAGTCATCTGGGGATCGTCTTCCGCCGCTTCCTCTCTAACCTTGGCGCGGGAACGCTTCTTCTTCGACGGAGGTGACACTTTCTCTTCGCTCGCCTCCCCTCCTTCGAGCCCTGAAAGAATATCCTTGGCTCGATCAATGATTGAGTCCGGCAAACCCGCCAGTCTCGCCACCTGGATGCCGTAGCTCTTGTCCGCCGCTCCCGGCAGGATCTGGCGCAGGAAGATGATCTGGTCGTTCCATTCGCGGACCGCGATGTTGTAGTTGTTCACCGCATTGCGGGAATCAGCCAACTGGGTCAGCTCATGATAGTGCGTTGCGAAAAGCGAACGGCATCCGACCTGGTCATGAAGGTGTTCCACCACGCTCCAGGCGATCGACAAACCATCGTAAGTGGCGGTGCCGCGACCGATTTCGTCGAGAATGACGAGACTGTTCTCTGTCGCATGATTCGCAATCAGGGCGGTCTCGGTCATTTCGACCATGAAGGTGGACTGCCCCTTGGCGAGGTCATCACTGGCGCCGACGCGGGTAAAGATGCGATCGACCAATCCCACCTCGGCGCTCTCGGCCGGCACGAAGCTTCCGATTTGTGCCATCAGGGTAATGAGCGCCACCTGGCGAATGTAAGTCGACTTACCGGCCATGTTGGGCCCGGTAATGAGCATGAACCGGTTGGAGTCCGGATTCATCTCCGTGTCATTCGGCACAAACTTCTCTTCACCGATATTTTGGTCGAGGACAGGGTGACGTCCGTTCTTGATCACCAGGTTCTGGGAGTCGTTCAGGAATGGCCGGCAGTAATCAAAGAGACGCGCTGTTTCCGCAAAGCCTGCCAGCACATCGATCTCGGCGAGAGCCGCAGCGGTTTGCTGAATGGCCTCGAGTTGTTCCAGCACGGTCTCGCGAAGATTGAGAAATTCTTCGTACTCCAGCGTCTTGAGTCGTTCATCGGCACCGAGAATCTTGTTTTCCACCTCCTTGAGCTCAGGCGTGATGAAACGCTCAGCGTTCGCCATCGTCTGCTTCCGGGTGTATTCCGGCGGCGCCTTATCGAGATGCGTCTTGGTGATCTCGATGAAGTAGCCAAAGACGGCATTGTACTTGATCTTCAACGAGGGAATCCCGGTGCGCTCCTGCTCCTGAGACTGCAACTCGGCGACCCACTGCTTGCCCTCGCTGGCCGCACTGCGCAGCTCGTCAATCGCATCGCTGTAGCCGTCAGCAAAGATGCCACCCTCCTTGAGAGCCGCAGGGGGCTCCTCTGCGATGGCGCCTTCTAACAAACTCACTAACTCGGTGAAATCCCCAAGGCGGCGAATCAGGTCACCGGCCAGCGCCCCACCCCCGAGGGCGGAAAGGTGTTCGCGAATGTCGGGCACCTTGCGAAGGGAGCTCTCCAGGGCCTTGAGATCGCGGGCGTTACCGGATCCCTGGCTGAGGCGGCTGATGGTTCGCTCCACGTCGCGCACATCGGAAAAGGCTTCCCGAATTTCGTGCAGGAGAAACGATTCCCGCATGTAGGCTTCGACCAGATCCTGGCGGGCCACCAGCGTTTCCAGGTTGCGAATCGGATGCAGCACCCAGTTTCGAAGTTTGCGGGCACCCATCGGAGTCGAGGTCCGGTCGATCGCACCGAGCAGCGAAGCTTTGACTCCGCCCGAGCGGCTCGTGACAAGGTCGAGATTTGCCTGGCTCGACGAATCGATCAACACATAGGCGTCGGTCTGGTAGGCCTGGATGGAGCGCAAGTGCTCCATGCTGCGCCGCAGCTGCGTTTCCACATAGTGAATGATCGCACCGGCAGCCCCGATCGCCGGCACCATTCCTTCGCAGCCGAAGCCGTCGAGCGACTGGACCTTGAAGTGCTGCTTCAGCGCATACTCCGCCTGATCGATCAGGAAGGTGTAGCCATCGTATTCCTGGGCATTGGGCAACAGATCGAAATCGGCCGCCTGTTCTTCAGAAAAGAGAACCTCGCTGGGGCGGAGGCGGGCGAGTTCGTCTTCAAGCGAAGAGCGGTCGTGAAATTCGGTCACTCGGAATTCGCCCGTGGTGTGCTCGATGTAGGCGAGACCGAGACGCCCCTTCGCCTGGAACACGGCTGCGAGATAGTTCGGCCGCGCGGAGTCGAGCAGGTTGAGATCATCGATCGTTCCCGCACTGATGATCTGGCTGATCTCGCGTTCCACGATCTTGCCCGGTTGGGGCTCCGTCGTCTGCTCCGCAAGAGCCACCCGCTTGCCTGCTTTGATCAGCTTGGCCATGTAGCCCTCGGCAGCATGATGCGGCACTCCGCACATGGGCATCCCATTGCGCTTCGTCAGTGCGACATTGAGAAGCGGGGCCGCGACCTTGGCGTCCTCGAAGAAAAGTTCGTAGAAATCTCCGAGGCGGAAGAGCAACAGGACGTCGTCCGGCAGTTCGCGTCGCATCGACTGATACTGCTGCATCATCGGCGTCAATTTGCCGCTGGATTTCTTACTGGCCATGGGTGGAAACGGGGAAACCCTACCTTAGATAATCAGTCGTGCCGGGCAAGGGAGAAACGGTAGATCGCGCTAAATCCAACCTGCCGGTCGCGCGGGAGCGCGACCGTCCATCTTTTCTTGCCTTCGCCTGGAGGGTCGAGCTCCTGCTCGACCGCAACACGCCTTCTCCATTTTTCCGGCTCACTCTTCCAATCCATCTTTCCACTCCCGAAAAGCTTTCACCCTCGGGACCATGTAATCGGCCACTTCCTCGAAACTGAGCGGACGGTAATCTGTCACGTCCACCCCCACATCACGGGCCAGCAGCCTGGGGTTGGCAGCGTCCTCCTCCTGCAGGCGACCGTGGACATGGCCATAGAGATGCCACGCCCCGTGGAACGACTTGTCCCAGCTCCGCATTGGATAGTGGTTCAACCAGATCTTCTGCCCCTGGTGCTTGATCATCCCCTGCTCCATCGTCCGCTGGAAGATGCCTTCATACGACGGCAGGTCGTGATTCCCCCAGACCAAGTTCACCTCGCGGCAGCGGATCCGGTCGCGATAGGCCTTGGCCTGCTCCAGTGGCGCGAGCGAGAAATCACCCACCACCCAAAGCACATCCGCCTCCGCGACCCGTTCATTGATAGCGTCAATCAGGACGTCGTCATGACGTTGCACCGTTTCGCTCGAAACATTCCAACCACCGCGCCGGTCATGCACCGCTCGCTCTCTTTCCGAATCCGACAAGAAGGGCCGGTCGCAATACTTGATGATATTGCCGTGCCCAAGATGAAGATCAGCTGTAAACCAGAGTTGTGACATTGTCAGGATTATCGGGAAGCACTTTTTCCAATCAGAAAAATCAATGCTCGGCCTCCGCGGGATTGAAAAACAGAGCAACGAACAAGATGAGATTGCAAGAACGGATCGAATCGATTTCTCTGGATATCCCGATGCCCCGTTCCGCACTTCCAGTCGAGCCAGGCGCCACATTCCACAACGGTATGCTCCGGATAGAAAAAGGTGCCGAGGCGATGCACATCTCTGCGTGCCCCGTTCCGCACGCGATGCGTCGCCGTGGCGCCGGCTCGACCTGGGAGTCATTTCAACCGGAGTTTCGACTCGTCCATCCCTACCGTCCGCGGCGCCCTGTGAAGGCTAAGGTTGAGAACACCAAAGACCAACTCGCCTTCGAGTTCTTTGACGACACCTTCGAGTCCCGACCCCTCGAGAAACTCTCACCATCACAAAAGCGAAAGCATGCTTTCGACCAGTTCCGGTTCTCGCTCCCCAAGCCAACCGCAAAAGTCGTGGAGCCTTTCCTGACCCATCAGTGGCCGCTCATTTTCCTGCTGCACTACGACCGCGGTTCCATCGAACTGACAGAGAACAACCCCGCCCTTGCCTTCCTGCTTGCCCAGAAAATGAACTGCGACGCGGAGCTCATCCAAACGCTCCTCTGCAGCCGCATGCGACAACGCGACCTGCTCAGCGTGCTCGACCTGCCTTCGAGTCCCGGCGCCGTTAATCTTTTTCGCAAGCTGGCTCCCCAGTCAGTTAACGGAGACAACTGGCCTTCCATCCTACAGTTGCTGCGCCAGGAGTTGGCGGCACCGAAGACCTGCCTCAATCACCTCTCCCGCATCAACACAGGAGTCGTCGAGATCCTGCTCGACCCCCGGGCCTCCCGGGCAGTGACCCCTTCCCTGCTCGGCGAAGTCGCCCGTGACCCGGCGCAGAACTACCGTGCCCGCACCGTCCACGCCATCACCAGCACCCTGCGCATGCAGGAAGAGCTGCACGAACCTCGCCGGACCGCCCGCTTCCAAAATCTGGCCCGGCTTCGCGAAGTGCACGACGAAGTGTCTGAGAGCTACCGCCGGCGCATCCGCCAGTTGATCGAAGCCAACCTCCACCAGACCGACCGCTTCCAGTCTCCGCCCCTCCCCGGCATCCCCGGAAAGATCGAGCCGATCACCAGCGCAGCTGAACTCGTCAATGAAGGCGAAGCGCAGGGCAACTGCGTCGCCAGCTACGCCAACCGCGTTCACAGCGGATCCACCTTCATCTACCGTGTCCTGCACCCACAGCGCGCGACTCTCTCTGTGGTGCGAGGGAACGGTTTCGATATCTGGGAGATCGGCGAGCTGGAGGCCCGTTTCAACACGGACGTCACCGACGAAACCGAAGACTTCGTCCAGGCCTGGCTCGACCGCCACCGGGCGGTGATGTAGTCGTCGCCGCCCTAACCCAACATCAAGCGATCAATCATCGCATTGACCTTTTCGGGTGAGAGGCCGGGCACAGCTTCCAGGTCATCAAAGGTTTCAAACGGACGGTGCTCAATGATGGCTTCGGCCAGTTTCGGACCGATACCCGGCAGTGTCTCCAACTCCTCTGCGGTAGCGTGGTTCATGTCGACCACAGGGCCCGACGGAGCACAGGCTTCGTCGTCGTGGAAACCATCATCATAGTCGTCGTGGTCCACTGGCGCCTCATCAACAGAGTCATCGGATTCACCCGCTTCGGCAGACTCCCCTTCACCATCTTCGGAATCTTCGTCCGCAGGCTCCAGGTCTTCTTTCTCGGCGTGATCGCTTTCGAGACCTTCGTCATCACGATCCGGCCAGTCTTGAACCGGCTTGAAATCTTCGCCTTCGCCGTGGTGAGGATCATCGTAGTGACCGTCGTGGTCACCGTGATCATCTTCGTGCCAGCTTTCGTCGAACTCAGCATGATCCGCATCGAAATCGTAATGCTCGTCGTGCTCCTGACCGAGGTAGCTGTCGCGCGCTACGGTCTCATCGTTGCCGTGGTCGGCATGATCACCGTGATCGTCGTCGTAGAGATGGGCGTGTTCCTTCTCATACTGTTCGATTTCCGCCTTGTGGATCTCGGCCTTTTCCTCCTCGCTCAGGTCGTCGGGATTCTTGGAATAGAGCTGCTCCAGGCGAGTCATCTTGGCCTGTTCCTCGGCCAGCATCTTTTTCTCACGACCACGCTCAATGAAGGAGGCAATGATGATACAGATTTCGTAAAGCAGGATCATCGGCCCGGCCAGGAGACCCAGGGTCATCAGATCAGGCGGCGTCAAGATGGCCGCCGCAACCATGATGATGATCCAGGCATATGTCCGGGTCGCCCGCATCACACGAGCTGTGAGCAGTTCAAGCTTCACCAGAATCGAAACCACCACCGGCAGCTGGAAACTGATGCCGAAGACGAGGACCAATCGCGAGATAAACGCGATGTACTCGCCGATGCGGTAGAGACTTCTTCCGCCTTTAGATTCGACCAGAACCAGCATGTCTCGCGTGTCATCGTAGCGCAGGGCGAAGTTGGAACTCTGCATGGTCGCGAACGAATTCTTGATCGTTTCGCGAATTTCCTCACGCATCTCATTGGTCAGCTCGCTTGGCGCGTCGGCATCTTCTTCAGCCTTCGGCTCATCACCATCTTCACCGACAGGCTCGTAAATTTTGCCATCCGCACCCAACAGTGAGAAATCCGCAATCGGCTTCTCCATGGCATCGCGAGTGGGATCGATCGAGGCAATCCGCTCGTTTTCGAAAATATAGAAAAATTTCAACGCGACCGGCGCCGCCATGAAAAATGCGAAACACACCCCGACCAGGAAGAGGATAAATCCCACCAGGGCTCCCGGAATGATCGCTTTCTTTTCGACCTGTCGCAGACCGGGCAGGATGAACTGAAAGCCAAAGTAGAGAAGAAAGGGAAAAGAAATGATCACACCGCTGAAAAACGAAAGTTTCAGCATCAGCACGATGAATTCCGGCGGACTCAGCGTAATCAGGTCGAGCCGATCCCACAGCGAAACGCCATCGGAAATGTTGGCAATCGGCATTTTTGCCGGGAGCTGGATCAGCTCGAAGATTTTCTTATGGAAAGCAAAACAGGCCACGGTCGCGATGGCGAGTGTCGCGCCGATCTTCATCAGGGTGTGGCGAAGATCCTCCAGGTGATCGAGAAACGGCTTTTCGTGCGCATCGAAGCCGTCATCAGCCCCCGGGCGCGCTTTGCCCGCGGATTCACGGATGTGGAATAGTTTTTCGAACGCTGTCTTCAGTATCATGAAAAGCCTCAATTTTTGAAGGGCTGCCACTTTAGCCCCTTTTTAAAAAACGGCAAAGAGACGCGACAGGAGGTCAGTGAATGCGTGATATTTTGCCTGAAATTTCTAAAAAATCTGGCGTTATACCCCCCTCTCGACTTGCAAACGGGCCTCCAAATGATAGATAGGCCTCCTCGGAACTGTAGTTTGGTGGCCTATTTCGGCCTCCGGAAGGAACCCACAGGAGGACAGACAAGACAGATGATCGGTTACGATGAGGATAAGCGTGGCTCGCAGAATAATCATGCGATTCACACGGAGAAAGTGGTCGCAGACCGGAAGATTTTCTTCCTCGACCTGAAAGAGAATGACCGCGGTCAATTCGTGAAAATCACCGAAGACGTGCGCGGACGCCGTGACACCATCATGGTGCCGGCCGAGTTCCTTGGCGACTTCATCGATGCGCTTCAAGCCGTCGAGGAAGCTGCTGAAGGCGAAGAGTAAACGCAATCCCGACCGGGGCCTGCCCATTTGGATCCCGGTTAAACCCCAATTATTTGCATCATGCGTAGCATGACCGGATTCGGTCGTGGTGAAGCCACGACTGACGGATGGAAAATTGAAGTGGAGCTCTCCGGTGTGAACCGGAAGCAGGTCGACATCTCGGTCAACCTCCCCAACTCCCTTCTCGAGTTTGAGGCCGAAGCGCGGAAACTGCTTTCCGAAGCAATTTCGCGAGGACGGGTTGGTGCCAAGGTGACCCTGACACACAATGGCGGAACTGAGAACCGTCTCGCTTTCGACCAGAAAATGGCGGCGCAGTATGTCGAAGCCGCAAAATCTCTCTCTCAGAGCACCGGCATCGAGACGCGACTCACCGCAGCTGACCTTTTCCGCGCCCCCGGACTTTTTAAGGTCGAGGAGACCATCGCCGATCCCGCTGATATCAAGCCAGCACTTTTCGAGGCCCTCGAACAGGCCCTTGAGCAACTCCTCACCATGCAGCAGCAGGAAGGCGAACACCTCCGCAGCGACCTGCTTGACCGTATCGACACCATTGTTGAAGAGGTTGGTAAGATTGAGGAACTCGCGCCGACGGTGAAGGACAGTTACCGCGACAGCCTTCACACCCGCCTTGCTGAAGCCGGGCTCGACGTTGACCTCAATGACGAGCGCCTCCTCCGCGAAATCGGAATCTTTGCTGAGCGCAGCGATATCACCGAGGAAATTACCCGCATCGAGAGCCACGTGACCCAGTTCCGTTCCTACATCGAAAGCGACGACCCCGTGGGGCGCCCCCTCGATTTCCTCTGCCAGGAATTTAATCGCGAGCTCAATACCATCGGTAGCAAGGCCAACGACGCCGCCATTGCCCAGGGAGTCGTGAATTCCAAAACGGAGCTCGAGAAGATCCGCGAGCAGGTTCAGAACGTTCAGTAATTGAACAGGGTTAAGCCCCGGTCACCTAACCCTGCTAAGTCATCATGAAACGAACCCTGCTCATCCTGATCGGGTTGGTGGTGTTCCTTTCAATCAACCTGGTGCTGATCACGCGCTATCGAATCGTCGCGAGCGAAGGCTACCCTACCTGGGAGGCCACCAGGAATTTTCTTCTCCGAAGTGGTGAAATCAAAGTCGACCTTCCCAACACCGTCGAAATCATGAAGGCGCACTGCGACGACCCCCGGGGAGAAGTTCACATCGATGGGAACACGGTGATCACCAAAATCGGGCACTCCTGGTGCGTGATCGAAATCCAGACTCGTTCCGAGGGTGGCACGCACACCTATTTTATCAATTCCCAGAGACTGAATAACTGGAACCGGATCCACTTTTTCCCGGCCGATGCCGAGGATCCCCAAACCAGATTCATCAAGGTCGAGAACGGTATAACGAAAACTCACACCGATATCATTCGAGAGTCGATTCCGATAAAATCGGAAGTTCAGAATGTAAGTTCCTGGATTCGCGCTAACGTTTCCTCTATTGCATTATTTCTTTACCGATGAGCGACCTGGAACTCAAAAGACGCGGCCTCTTATGCGTGGTCTCCGGCCCCTCCGGTTCGGGCAAGACGACCCTCTGCCGTCGTTTCTCAGAGGAAGATTCGGAAGCGGTCTATGCGATTTCCGCAACAACACGCGCTCCCCGCGAGGGCGAACAGGACGGTATCGACTACTTTTTCCTGACACGGGAAGAATTTGAAGCCCGCACCACTCGCGGTGAGTTTCTCGAGTACGCCGAAGTTCACGGCAATTACTACGGCACCCTCAAGTCAGAAGTCCTCAATCATATCGAAGCCGGGCGTGATGTACTGATGGACATCGACGTTCAGGGCGCTGCACTGGTTCGCAGCCAGGACGATCCCGCCATTCAAGAAGCACTCGTCGACATTTTCATTCTCCTTCCCAGCGATGAAGAACTGATCAAGCGCCTCAACTTTCGTGGCACCGAGACCCAGGACCAGATCGACCTGCGCCTCAAGAATGCCCACGAGGAAATGCGGCATTGGCAGCTCTATCGATACACCGTTGTCAGTGCTGATAAGGAGACTGACTTTTCGACTTTCAGCGCCATCCTCGCGGGCGAGCGCTGTCGCTCCAGTCGCCTCACCCCGGGGGTTGAGTCATCCGGTGACCATCCGGAACTGGACCTGTAGGACACAGCTGCTGTCCGAAGGGAGTTGCGCAATCCGCCCGCTGGCCTGATCTTTGAACCGTGTCTGACCAACCGACAGGAAAAAACATCGTCATTGGTGTTACCGGATCGATCGCCGCCTACAAGGCAGCCGATCTCGTGAGCCGTTTGACCAAGAGTGGTCACGAGGTGCATGTGGTCATGACCGATGACGCACAGGAGTTCATCACCCCACTGACCCTGCAGACTCTTTCCCGGCAACCCGTCACGACCAATCTCTACGACGAAAAACAAAACTGGCATCCCGGTCACATCGAACTGGCTGATAACGCCGACCTGCTCGTCGTAGCACCCGCCACGGCTAACACCATCGCCAAGTTTGCTCAAGGCATTGCCGACGACACGCTCGGAGCCATCCACCTCGCGACCCTGGCACCCGTGCTGATCGCCCCAGCCATGAACGGCAAAATGTGGGAACATCCGGCGACGAAAGCCAACGTCGAAATTCTCAAGGATCGCGGTGTTCACTTCATCGGACCCGAGGAAGGCCTGCTTGCCTGCGGTTACGAAGGCATCGGACGCCTCTGGCCGGTCGAGGGCATCGAAGAAAAGATCGAGGCCGTTCTGGCCCAAGCTTCCTGACGCGCCATGCGCTTCCTCATCACAGCCGGCCCCACTCGTGAGCCGATCGATCCGGTTCGCTATCTCACGAACCGTTCTTCGGGCAAGATGGGCTATGCGGTTGCCAGCGCCGCTCTGGCCGCGGGACACGAGGTCTGCCTGATCAGTGGCCCGGTTTCTCTCGCTGCTCCTGAAGGTGCCGAGGTTCACTTCGTAGAGTCCGCCCGCGAAATGTACGATGCCGTTCAGGAGAACATCGGAGCCGCCGATGTTGCCGTCTTTTCTGCTGCCGTCGCCGACTACCGCGTCGCTGAGGAGGCTGACCAAAAGATCAAGAAGTCAGATGACTTACTCACCCTGACCCTGGTCAAGAACCCCGATATTCTCGGAAGCACCCGTTCGGAATTCGGGTTCGAGGGCATCCTTGTCGGCTTCGCCGCCGAGACCAACGACCTCGAGAAACACGCCGTCGGCAAACTGACTCGCAAAGGATGCGATCTGCTCGTCGCCAATGACGTCAGTCGAAAAGACATCGGGTTCGATCGTGACGAGAACGAAGTCACGCTGTTCTACAAAACCGGCGAATCAAAAACGCTTTCGCTGGGTTCCAAGACTGATATAGCGATTGAGCTGATCAGCGAAATTGACCAACTGGCAACCCGCTAGCGCAGCACCACGATCTGACACGGCACCACGCCCCGACCCACGAAGTCGAGGTCGCGAGCCACCCCAATCGAGACATCGATGATGCGCCCCTTGATAAAGGGACCCCGGTCCGTGATTTTCACGACAGCAGTTTTCCCGTTCTCCAGGTTGGTCACCTTAACCTTGCTGCCAAAAGGCAATGTCCGGTGGGCGGCGGTTTGGGCAGAGTCGGAGAACTTCTCCCCGCTTGCCGTGGTCGTCCCGCCGTTCGTTTTCACGCTGTACCACGACATCTTACCGGACTCGACGCGGCCCGTTCCCGGACCTGCAATCTCGCCGGTCAGTGTTTCGCATCCGGTCAGTCCGGTGACAACCAGAACAACCCCTAACACTCGCGCCACACTCATTAATTTGAGTCTCTCTATTCGTTGCGGGCTACCGGAACGGCCCGAACCGCTCGCGGTGCCGGCTTGCCCTGCTCGCGGTCGGGACGAATCGCCTGCGCCGGATTCGCATCGGGGTCCACTTCCGGAGCAACCGGCTCAACACCGGGATCCAACTGATCCGGCGAAAGCGGGGCCACCGTTTCGTCGCGGACCTGGTTGAGTTGCTCCAGCTTCTGCGATTGAAGCGGTGTCGCCGAAAGGTTGGTTTCGAGAGGCAGCCCCGGAGTGAGGCGTGGCCTCAGCTTCTCTCGCTCCTGGCGCCCATCACCCACGATGGAGACAGGCTGCTCTTCAATTTCCAGGGTGACATGGGGTCGCTCGATTTCCGGTGTCGAAGATGCGCCCACCTCAATTGGCCCTTCAGGCATTCCGGCGGGAGGATCTGATTCAGTGATCGGCACCGCAACCAATGCCGGTGTCGTCCCGGATCGGGCTTCTGAAGTTTGATTCTGATTCAGTGGATGAGCCGGGAGGGACTCCCTGGCCAATTCCGGATCCGAGTGGCCCAGGAAAGGCGTTGCTTTCTTGAGACCGTTGGTGATTTCAGCTTTGGCTTCCTCCGGAGAAGAGGTGTCGTAGCCAAGGAAATAGAAAATCCCCATCGCTCCGATGAGCACCAGCAGGACCACATTCATAATGAACGGAGATCCAACCGGCTTCCTGAGCTGGCGACGGGCACCACGCGAAAGTCGTTCGAAACGGAAGCGACGATCCTTCTTGATCGTCTTTTTCATTTCGCCCATCAGCTCATTGTCGGCGAGTCTCACCGAAACACCGCTGTTCAGAGCCGAGAGTGCCCCTGAAACATCGACCTCGAGAAATTCGCTGTATTGGCGAACAAAACTCTTGGCGTAGGCAACGCTCGGGAAGGCGGAAAAGTCATCAGACTCGATCGCCTTAACCATATGTGAATGAATATGGGTTTCATGGGCCACATCCTCGATAGATAGGCCTCGATCCCGGCGCGCATTGCCTAAGGTCTTTCCGATACTTGCCATAAATTGGCCCACAAGAACTGTCGCATTTCCGACTGATCCTTTACTATTTTCTACATATATACTCTTTTCTACATATGAAACGTAGAAATTAGCTAGATATGCCGGAATTACGCTAGAAAGCGGGAAATAATTTACGCGAAATCGTCGGAAAGATCGACCAGAATTTCCCGAGGCTTAGCTCCGTCCCCGGGGCCAATAATACCGCGGCTTTCGAGGATATCGATCATGCGCGCGGCCCGAGTGTATCCCAGGCGCAATCGTCGCTGCAGCAGCGAAGTAGACGCTTTTTTCTCGGTGTAGATCACCTCGAGGCACTTTTCGAGGATCTCCTCATCCGCGTCTGAAATCTCTTCGTCACCATCGTCCATTCCGCCGGATTCAATGGCTTCCTGGGCTTCCGTTTCGAATTTTGGGGTTCCCTGGGCGGCACAGGCATCCACGAGATCCTGGGCCTCATCATCCGTAATTAGAGCTCCCTGGGCCCTTACCAGCGTGGCGCTTCCAGGCGGAAGGTAGAGCATGTCCCCCTTACCAACGAGGTTCTCCGCTCCATTCGCATCGAGAATGATTCGGCTGTCGGTCTTCGACGAAACCTGGAAAGCAATTCGGGACGGAACGTTGGCCTTGATGATACCGGTGACGACATCAGCACGCGGCGTCTGAGTGGCAACGATCAGGTGGATTCCTGCAGCACGGGCTTTCTGAGCGATTCGCGCAATACCGGTTTCGACATCCGCCGGGGCCGTCTGCATGAGGTCGGCAAGCTCGTCAATGATCACAACAATATAGGGCAGGCTGTCAGGAAGATCCTCGTCACTGGACGCCGGACGATTCTGACGTCCGGCCGGCATCTCGACATTGAGTTCTTCCTCGGGGAAGCCACCTTCCGCTTCAAGCTCATCGCTCAACTTCACATGATGGGCGAGCTCAAGCTCCGGCTCTTCCTCCATCACCACATCGGCCTCATTCTCCTCACCTTCGCGTTCCTTGGCACGCATGGCGTTGAACCCTTCGAAGTTCCGGGTGCCAACCTTCGCAAAGAGCGCGTAGCGGCGCTCCATCTCATTGATGACCCAGCGAAGTGCCAGCAACACCTTCTTCGGATCAGTCACCACCGGAACCACCATGTGAGGCAGATCATTGTAGAGCTGCATCTCGACGACCTTCGGGTCGATCATGATGAAGCGAAGCTCGTCCGGCGTGAAGCGATAGAGCAGGCTCGCAATGATCCCGTTGATACAGACACTCTTACCGGAACCGGTCGCACCGGCCACGAGCAGGTGAGGCATCCGGGCGAGGTCGCCGACAATGGTGCGGCCGTAAACATCCTTACCAAGCGCGAGCGGCAACTTGGCCTTGGAGTTGCGGAAAGCGTCGTCCTCAAAGAGCTCGCGAAGAGCCACGGGGACTTTGTCAGAGTTCGCGATCTCAATACCAACCGTGTCCTTACCCGGAACGGGTGCCAGGATATTGATGCGCTCGGCACGGGTGGCTCGGGCGATGTCAGCTTCAAGGGCGGTAATTTTGTTCACTCGCAAGCCGGGCTTAGGATACAGCTCGTAGCGGGTGATGGTCGGTCCACGAGTGATGTCGCCGGGCTCCACATCAACTCCGAAGGTGCCTAACGTATTCACAATATTGTTCTGCTGCTTCATCAGCTTGCCTTCATCAGTCGGCTCGACACCGCTGTCATCGGCGTATTGCAGAATGCTGAGGGAAGGAAGTTCGTAGTCCTTGAACTGCCCGCCGGAAAGGACGGTGCTCTCTTTCTCTGACTTGTCGAACAGTGAACCCGCCGCCTCTTCAGGGGTGAGCTTCTTGCGCCCGCTGGAAGAGGAATCGATAATTTTCGGCTCCGGAGTTTTCGCCACAGGTTCAGGCTCGGCAAAAAGATCGGGCTGCTTTTCCTCTTTTGGTTTCTTCTCGCGCTTCGGCTTCTCCTCTGCCTTAGGTGCCTTGCTGCGGCGCTTATTCGTGGCCGGCTCGGTTTCGGGCATGGAGAACTTGGGCAGGCTGAAGCGCTCCCAGAACGGCTCGCGCTCGCTCCAGTCGGCCATGAACTCCGACGCTCCACGGCGCACCATCATGGCGAACTGGAAGGGATGAATACCGGTAATCACGATCATGGCGATCGAGTAGATGATCAGCATCACGATGACAGATCCGACTGATCCAAGCAGCTGCTCCACGACCTTGTGGCCAAATCCGTAGCCAACAAATCCGCCGGCGCTCTTCGGAAGATTGTAGCGACTCGCCCAGTCTTCGAAGAACCAGGTCTGAAACTCAACGAGGCAGGCTGCCGAACAGGTCAGCGCAATAAACGAAGTGATATTCCGCGCATGGAACGGACGGGCACCGGTCAGCACCTGGATGGCCCACCATGCGAGAACGGCAGGAATGAAGTAACTCGCCGCTCCGAAAAAGAAGTAGGCGTATCCGGCGGTGACCGCACCGACCGGTCCGATGAAGTTACCCACCACATCATTTTGCCCCGCCTGGCTGCTGAAAGGCACCCAGGTTGGAAGGTCCGCCGGCGAATAGGAAACCAGCGAGAGAAGGAGCATCACGCAGATACCGATGAGCGCGATAGCGAAGACCTCGTGGAAGGGATACGGCTCGTCGATCGGCACGCGCTTCTTGCGAGCGGGCTTCTTGGCCGGCTTTTTAGCGCGGGAGGCCTTGGTCGTTTTCCCGGCACGAGCGTTCACCTTTTTGCGAGCGGCAGGTTTCCGTTTAGTCGTGCTGGTTTTGCGTGCGGCCATAAATTTCCCGTTTCGTAAGCGATCAAGCGGTTCGCTTCTGGAAATTATTAAAAACCTCCAGAAGACAAGAATTTAGCTATAAATATGGGGCAAATGGGGGTAAAGAGCAACGTATATCTTAGTTTTCTTAAGTAATTTCACCCCTCAATTGCCTCGCGGTTGAATTGACAGGAAAAGCTCTCGAATCGTAGTCTCAGCCTTGTGAAATCCATGCGCCCGCTCCTCCAATTTGCCGCCCTTATCGCTCTTTCCCTCACTCTGACCGGCTGCGGAAAGGACTGGATCGTCGGGAAATGGGAGTTCGACAAGGAACGCACCCTCGAAGCGATGACTCCTCCAAAGGATCCGCAACAGGAGCAGAGCCTGCTCTCCGGAGTCGTATCCGGCCTGCAGAAAGGATTGTCCCAGCTCCTTTTCACCCAACTCAACGGAGTCGTGATTGAGTATACCGGCGATGAGATGCGCCGCACCAAGGACGGCGCCGGCGAAGCGATCGGTTACAAGGTCATCGAGAAGCCCAATGCCGATACCCGGATGATCCAGTACGACGACGGCGACATCGTCACGATTGAACAGGTTGAAGGAGGGATCCGTACGCTGATGTCAGGAGACGACAAGATCTGGGTGTATTTCAAGGCGGTGGAGTAATTGGGGAATTGCGAGCTGCCGACGACGCACGGGTGCGCCCCCTCTGCCACGCCACGTGCGCATGACGCCGCAGGCGTGGAGGGTCGCCGAAAGGTCGGCCCCGGCTCCCCCGCGACCGTGGTCACCACTGAGCACAAAAAAGCCGGAGCTCTCGCTCCGGCTTTTTCAAATTCAGTTGTTCAACTGATACCTCGTTAAGAGGCCGTTGATCAATGGTAGGAAGCCTGGCTGCCCTTGATGTCGCGCTTCTTGAGCCACGGCATCAGGTTACGGAGGCGCTTGCCAACCTTCTCGATCTGGTGCTGGGAACCCTCCTTGCGGAGCTGCTTGAAGTTCGGGCAGCCTTCGTCGGACTCTTTGATCCACTCCTTGGCGAACTTGCCGGACTGGATGTTCTTGAGAGCGCGCTGCATCTTCTTCTTCACAGAACCGTCGATGATGGTCGGGCCAGTCTTCACGTCACCCCACTCGGCGGTGTCGGAGATGGAGAAACGCATCCCGGAAATACCGGACTCGTTGATGAGGTCCACGGTGAGCTTGAGCTCGTGGAGACACTCGAAGTAAGCCATCTCAGGCTGGTAACCTGCTTCGACGAGAGTTTCGAAACCGGCAGTGATGAGCTGGCTGACGCCGCCGCAAAGCACGGTCTGCTCACCGAAGAGGTCAGTCTCGGTCTCTTCTTTGAAAGTGGTCTGGAAAGTACCGGCGCGTGTACCACCGACACCCTTGGCCCAGGCGAGAGCGATCTTCTTCGCGTCGCGGCCGGGATTCTGCTCGATAGCGATCAGGGCCGGAACACCTTTTCCTTCGACGAACTGGCGACGAACGATGTGACCGGGTCCCTTAGGAGCCACCATGATCACGTTGACGAAATCAGGAAGCTCGATAGTCTTGAAGTGAACGGCGAAACCGTGGCTGAAAAGAAGGGTCTGACCTTTCTTGAGGTGAGGAGCGATGTCCTTGTTGTAGATTGAAGCAATCTTGGTGTCAGGAGTCGCGATGAAAATCACGTCAGCAGCCTGGACGGCGTCGGCCGTGTCCATGACTTTGAAGCCGTATTCTTCGGCGACTGCGCGAGACTTACTCTTGGCGTAGAGGCCGATGATGACCTTGACGCCGCTGTCCTTGAGGTTAAGGGCGTGTGCGTGGCCCTGTGAACCGAAACCAATTACGGCACAGGTCTTGCCTTTAAGCACACCCAGGTCCGCGTCTTTATCCGTGTAGATTTTTGCTGCCATCTGTTTTTTCTCTGCGTTTTCGAGGAGGCGCGTAGGTTCCGCCCAAACAGGTGAATGGTCAAACGGTATTCTGTATCGGAAAAAACCGCCTATTTTCCGCCCGAACCGCCTACCACCCGACCGCCTCCGGCGGGAAGCACGACCTGCAGCTTTCCGACTGCCGTTCCGATGGCGGACACGGCCTCAGCGACCTCTTCGGCGGTGGTGTGATGAGACAGCGAAAATCGCACGCTGCTGCGAGCGCGGGACGAGCTCTGCCCCATCGCTCTGAGAATCCGGCTGGGCTTCACCGCGCCGGTACTGCAGGCAGATCCGGGAGAACAACAGATTCCGGCCTCATCCAGCAGAATCAGCAGCCCCTCCCCGTCGACTCCGGGAAAGAACAGATTGGTCGTGTTGGGAAGACGGCGGTCGCGGTCACCATTTACCGCCGATCCTTCGACGGTCTCGAGAACGCCTTCTTCAAATTGGTCGCGCAACGCGGCCGCCGATTCGCGGGCGTCCAGTCGCGCCGCAGCCAGTTCAGCAGCGACACCCATACCGACGATGCCGGCCACATTTTCGGTGCCGGAGCGTCGTTTCTCCTCCTGTCCCCCGCCGAGCATGAGGGGTTGGAATCGGGCGTGCCGATCCTGGTAGAGCGCACCGACTCCTTTCGGACCGTGGAACTTGTGCGCCGACATTGAGAGGGCATGAACCGGAAGGTCAGCGACGGAAAGCGGAACCTTGCCTACTGCCTGAACCGCGTCGGTGTGAAAATAGACATCACGCTCAGCAGCGATTCCGGCGGCCGCTTCAACTGGACCAAGCACTCCGGTCTCATTATTCGCCCAGATCAAACTGGCCACCGCCACTTCGTCATCGGCAATCGCGTTCTTCCAGGCATCGAGATCGAGATGCCCTTCAGCATCCACTTCGACGAATCGGGCATCGTAACCGGACTCACCAAAGAACTTGGCCACCTCATACACCGCGCTGTGCTCAACCGTTGAGGTCAAAATGGCATTTCGCTCCGGCCGCAGACTCAGCGAAGAACGCAGCGCCGTATTGTTCGACTCGGTGCCGCAACTGGTGAAAATCATCTCCTCCGGTTGCGCCCCGATCAAGGCTGCCACCTTCTCGCGCGATTCGTCGATCGCTTTGCGCGCCTGGCGGCCGAATCGATAACCTCCTGAAGGATTGCCATAAAACTCCCCCAGCCAGGGCAGCATGGCTTCGCGAACTTCAGGGGCGACGGCAGTGGTCGCATTGTTATCGAGGTAGATCATTTCTAATCCGTCAGTCAAAAACTATACGGCTCCGATACGCTGACGTCCACGGGACTGTCGCTTTACTGGAGGCTCACTTCAAAGTCTCCACCCTCCACGATCGATCTCGCCTCCCCCACGAGGAAAAGTGAACCGGCCACCAGCATCTTTCCCTCTCCTGCGCCTAGCGCTTCGCTCAGATTTTCGGCGGACTTCACGTTCTCCGAATCCCCTCCCGCCCTGACAAACGCTTCGGTCATTTCCTCCGTTGAGACGCGACGCTCGGACTGAATGGGGACAAAAGTGATGCTCCCGATGACAGGCAGGATCGCTTTGAAAATCGCAATGAGGTCTTTGGACTCGGCCGCACCAAAGATCAGTTGGGCTGATTCGCCTGGAAATGTTTCCTGCCACGCTGCGCGGAGTGCCTCGGCAGCAGCTTCGTTGTGAGCGCCATCGAGGACGAGCCTGTCACCGATCACCTCGAACCGTCCCGGCCACGACGCGTCGGCTAACGATTGCTGAATGCCCTCCTGCGTGAGTCGATCGCCTTCGACACGACAGGCAGCTTCGACAGCGAGCGCAGCATTCTCCCGCTGGTGAGGTCCCTTGAGTCCAAGCGGCCACTCATCAGGTAGTGGATGCGCCTCGATGTAGGGAACTCCCAGGGTTAAAGCCCGCCGACCCACCACGTCGCGAGCGTCCGGATGCAGATCCGCGACGATCACCGGGATGGTTGGCTTGATAATGCCCGCTTTCTCCGCAGCAATTTCACGAATCGTTTCACCAAGCCACTGTTGATGATCGAGACCGATTGAGGTGATCACGCTGACATCGGCATCGACCGCATTCGTCGCATCCAGTCGGCCTCCCATTCCGGTTTCGAGGAGAATGACTTCGCAGCCTTCATCACAGAAGTAGCGAAGCGCCAGAACGAGGCTGATTTCAAAAAACGTCGGATGGGGATCCCAGTCTTTCACTCGATCACGAATGTCCGTCAGGATCCCGGCAATTCTCTCCTCTGAAATTTTTTCCCCGTTGATCTGGATGCGCTCAGAGTATGAAACCAGATGCGGCGAGGTGAAAAGACCGGTCTTCAGACCGGCGTCGCGCAGAATTCGTTCGGTAAACGCGCACACCGACCCCTTCCCGTTGGTCCCTGCGACGTGAACGATCTTCCGCCCCTCCAGGTCCTGAGTCACTGAAGTTTCCTCCAGCAAGCGGGTCACATTCTCCAGCCCCAGCTTGATGCCGAATAACTGCGTGCCGTAGAGCCAATCAATAGATTCCTGGTAGTCCAATGGTCGTGTTTGTGGTTGGACACGAAAAAAGCCCTGCCCGCCGGAAAAGTCCAGCGGACAGGGCCCAAAGCCAAATAATTGAACTATTTTCGTTCCTTAGAAGGAAACACGAGCACCGAACGACACAGCGTGACCAGCAGGTTTGTCGTTGGTGGTGAAAGAGAAGTCGCCAAAGTTGGAGGCGAAGGTCAGGTCTTCGAGGACACGGTAACGATACTGAGTGAAAAGAGCCCAGCGCTCAGAAATCGGAACATCAAGACCAAGAATGAACTGCCAGGCAAATCCGCTGTCGGTCCGGTTGTAGAGAACTCCGCCGACGTCGCCATTCATTTCTGTCTCAGCGTAACCGATACCAAATCCGGTGTATGCCGTCGCGGCTCCTACGGGAATTTCCTTCAAGAAGTTGAACATGATGGCCGCAGTCTTGAACTCGAAGTCCGAAGCAAGAAGGAACCCACCATAATTGAGACTACCCACATCTTTTGCCTCCCAGGATCCCTCCACCTCAAAACGGCTACCGTTTAACCAGCCGGAGTAGAGACCCAGACCAACACCGGCATTGTAACCGTCACGAAGGTCGAAATTAATTGGGATGGAAGATGGATTCAGACCAGATGCAGCAACAATCTGCGCTCCGGGCGAAGTCAAATCATTAAAGCTCCCGGTTGTACCGGCACCGCCGCCAAAGGAGATACCACCATATCCGTAGAAATAACCAGTGTAAACCGGCGCAGGAGGCTCAACGGCCACGCCTTTGGAGTGCATGCGGAAACCATCGTTTCCGAGAGCAGCGGAGGAGAACCCAAGGGCAACCAGTGCTGCGATTGTTTGCAGGAGTCTAGTATTCAGCTTTTCCATAATATATTTTATTGCCAAAATTTTAGTAAAACAACTAATTAATTATAATTTTAAAAACAGGTCTATTAGCTGAATTAGAAGGACACACGTGCACCGAAAAGAAGCGCGTGACTGGAAGGATCGTCCTGAGTCGTCAGTGAGAAGTCATCGAACTCCGTCACGAAAGTCTGCTCAGAAAGAACGCGGTAGCGATACTGCATAAAGAGCGCCAGCGTTTCGTTCATCGGGATGTCAATACCTGCAATCAACTGCCAGGCGAAACCGGAAGCGCTGTCGCTGTATGGGACCCCGTTAGTCTGACCGTAAATCTCGGTCTCAGCCCAACCAATACCGGGACCAAAGTAACCGGTCGCGGAACCAAACGGAATCTCCTTAAGCCAGTTGAACATCAAAGCACGAGTGGTGAACTCGACGTCCGCAGGCAACTGGAAGCCGTTGAACATGAAGTTATTAAGAGCCACTTTATCATAGGCGCCCTCAATTTCGAAGCGACTGCCTCCCAGAAAATCGGAATATAAACCAAAACCGAAGCCAGCCGCCCAACCGTCGTCGAGGTTGAACATCATGGGAATGTCGACAAGCGTCGGGAGGCCACCTCCACCTCCACCTCCTGTGGTGCCACCTCCACCTCCTGTGGTGGTCGCGCCAGTCGTGGTCACTCCCACGGCTTGATCGTATGCCCAGGCATTACTGCGGGTGGTAGTGGTTGTCGTAGTAACAGCATTCACGCCGGTTGCTCCGTTAACCGCAGCAGCAGCATTCGGTGTAGGTGTAAACTGTCCGAGCGCATTGTACTTACTCGTTGCTGTGATACCACCGTATCCGAACATGTATCCGCGAAGCGGCTTCTGTGGCACCACCACAGGTGCCTTTGGATGCATTCGGAAACCTCCGGCGAATGCCGAAGATCCCATTCCGGCCAAGAGAACGACGGCCAGAAGTTTCAGAAATCTAATATTTAGCTTTTCCATAATGTAATGTATTTCCGAAATTTCGAGCAATCAACAAATAAACCATAATTTTTATAAAAAACTTCTTAAGGATGCTGAATATCCCTTTTATAATTTTAAAAATCAGTAGAATTCAGGGCGAGCTCAGCCGCAGAAAAACCTGAAAACAAAAGGGCTGCCGGATTTGGCAGCCCTGCTCGGGAAGAACGCTGTCTTTCCACTTTTGGATTGGAATATCAGGCCCACATGGGCCTGAAATCAGGAAATCGCGTCCTTCCGACCTTTTCCGTAGGCCGAAAACACCGCATCAATCTCATCTCTTACCCGGCGAAACATAACCATTTGCTCTTCTTCAGAGCCTTCCGCATCCGCCGGATCATCAAAAGGCCAGTGGTAACGGCGTTTTTGTCCGGGAAACTCAGGGCAAGCTTGATCAGCATTGCCACACACCGTGATCACCGTCTCGACCTCCTGGTCGAGGAATTCCTCCAGGGACTTGGAGCGGGCTTCGGTCAGATCGAGCCCCTTTTCGGCGACCGCCTTGACCGAGAGCGGGTGAACATAGCCACTGGGCGAGGAACCGGCGCTCTCCACTCTCAGCGAATCCCCCGCTGCCTGCCGCAAAAGAACCTCGGCCATCTGCGAACGGCAGGAATTGCCGGTGCATAGAATCAGGACGAGAGGGGAATTCTCGGGGGCGCTCATAGGTGCCAGAGAAAAAAGGCGACTGCCAAAATTGTCAATCCGTGGTTTGTTAACCTCAATTCGCACTTGTCACATTGATGGAGACAACTCAACCAACCACAGCTTCCCTTCCCTCGGCCCTCGGCCTGACCCTCGACGACTGGATCGAGTGGGCGGAGGCCAACGGCCAGCCAAAATTCCGGGCCCGGCAGATCGTTGAGTGGCTTTACCAGAAACGGGCCACGTCCTTCGACGACATGACCAACCTGAGCCGTGACCTTCGTGAGCGGCTCAAGGAACAGTTTTCCCCGGGACTCCTTCCCGTCGTGCGCGCCACCGGCTCCAAAGATACGACCCGCAAGTTTCTCTTCCGTCTCGACGACGGCCGTCTCATCGAAACCGTGCGCATTCCCGCAAATGCCAATTTCGACGGCGACCGCAGTGGTCGCATCACCCTCTGCGTCTCCAGCCAGGTCGGATGCGCCTACGCCTGCAAGTTCTGCGCCTCAGGTCTCGCCGGCTTCACCCGGAATCTCGAAGTCGGCGAAATCGTCGGCCAGGTCATGAGCGTGGAACACGAGACCGGCGAGTCGATCCGCAATATCGTTTTCATGGGTATGGGCGAGCCGCTCGCGAATCTCACCCGCTTGACCAAGGCGCTGGAGATTCTCAATTCCGACTGGGGCATGAACATCGGCGCCCGCCACATGACGGTATCCACCAGCGGACTGGCTCCACAGATCGAAAAACTGGCCGCAATCCCCCGCCAGATCCGGCTGGCAATTTCTCTTCACGGTGCCACCGACAAGGTTCGCGACCAGATCATGCCGGTGAACAAGAAGTATCCGATCGATCGACTTTTCGAAGCACTGGACACCTGGAGTCGGCACAAGAAGCAGATGATCACCTTCGAATACATTCTCATCGAAGGAGTCAACGACAGCCTCGAAGACGCTGCCGAGCTGGCCCGCCGGGCAAAGAGACTTCACGCCAAGGTGAACCTGATTCCCTACAACACCGTTGAAGGCCTTGAGTGGAAACGTCCCGACGAAGATCAGCAGGAGGCTTTCCTCGCTGTGCTCTCCAAAGCCAACGTGACCGCCACCCTGCGACGCGAGAAGGGCCACGACATTGACGCCGCCTGCGGCCAGCTTCGCCTGCAGGAGGAAACGGCGGAAGGGATCATAGAAAAGGCGGTCTAAGTGACCGCCTCTCCGTTGATTGATCTGTAACAGCGTTCAGGATCAGTCCTTAAACTGCGCCACCAGTCCGGTGATCGTCTCCTTGGCATCCCCGTAGATCATGCGGGTGTTCTCACGGAAGAAGAGCGTGTTGACGAGACCGGAGAAACCAGCGCCCTGACCGCGCTTGAGAGCGAAGACACTCCTGGCCTGGTGCACATTAATAATGGGCATGCCGTAGATCGGGCTGCTTTCATCTTCAGCCGCGGCCGGGTTGACCACGTCGTTGGCACCGATCACGATGGCGACATCGACGGTCTCCATGATGGCGTTGACGTCGTCCATCTCACAGAGCTGCTCGTATGGAACATCAGCTTCGGCGAGAAGCACGTTCATGTGACCGGGCATACGACCAGCCACCGGGTGAATCGCGTGACGTACTTCGCAACCATTGTCTTCCAGGATCTCGGCAAGCTCCTTCACCGCGTGCTGTGCCTGCGCCACCGCCATGCCGTATCCGGGAACGAACACGACGGACTGGGCCGCTTCGAGCACGTAGAACGCATCCTCGACAGAGAGGGCTTTCATTTCGCCCTCGACCTCCTGCGACTTGCTGCTGCTGGAGCCGAAGCCACCGAAGAGGACATTGGCCAGCGAGCGGTTCATCGCCTTACACATGATCACCGTCAAGATGATACCGGAAGCACCAACCAGGCAGCCGGCCACGATGAGCACGTTGTTGAGAATCACGAAACCGGCCGCAGACGCTGCGATACCAGAGAAACTGTTGAGGAAAGAAATCACCACCGGCATGTCACCACCACCAATCGGGATGACACCCAGCACACCGAGCAACAGGGAAAGCGCGATCACCACGTAGAGTGCCCAGGCCTCGCCGTTGACGACGAAGATGACGCCGAACACGAGCAAGGCGACGAAGACCAACGCGTTGAGCGCTTTCTGCCCCGGGAACACCGTGGCCGAGCCACCCATCTTTCCGGAGAGCTTCAGGTAGGCGATCAAGCTGCCGGTAAAAGTAATACCGCCAACGAGCACGGCGAAGACCACGGCAGCTGCGGTGAATACCGGATACTCGGATTTGTCGAAATTGCCCTCCTTGGCGAACTCCGCCCAACCCACCAGGAGCGAGGCAAGACCACCGAAGCCGTTGAACAGTGCGACCAGCTCGGGCATACCCGTCATCTGGACTTTCTTCGCCGCAAAAACACCAATGCCGGCACCAATGAGCAGGCCGACGGCAATGAGCCCGAATGACAGCGAATTGCCATCGTTGACGTCGCGATTCAGCAGGGTCACGATCACGGCGATCAGCATACCGATCGAGGAGATCATATTGCCGCGACGCGCCGTGTCAGCAGAGCCCAGCATCTTGATGCCGAAAATGAACAGCGCCGAAGCGACGATGTAGGAAATGTTAATGAAGTATTCCATGAACTTGTGTGTCTCTTTTCGTTACCGGTTTACTTCCCCTTCTTTTTGAACATGCCGAGCATGCGGTCCGTCACCATGTAGCCGCCGACCACGTTGATCGTCGCGAGGATGAGCGCCGCAAAGCCGAGCCATTTTCCAAGTGAGCCTTCCACCACGCCAGCAGCGAGCAACGCACCAACGATGGTGATTCCGGAGATTGCGTTGGATCCGGACATCAGCGGAGTGTGCAACTGGCTGGGCACCTTCTGAATCAATTCAAAGCCGAGGAACACGGCCATGACGAAAACAAATACGAGAAGAATGAGTTCCATATTAAATAGCGGTTTAGGGATTTAGCCTTTTAGGAGTTTAGGTTTTTGCCCTTCAATCAGTGTTATGTGTTCTAACAAGTGCAGCACTTTTGCCTAGTGCCTGCTGCCTTATGCCTACTCCCCTTTGAATCTTTCGTGAACCACCGCGCCGTCGTGAGTGATGACGCAGCCTTGCTGGATCTCGTCTTCGAGATCGATCTTGAATACCTTGTTCTCTTCATCCCAGAAGTGCTCAATCATGTTAGCGAAGTTCGCAGCCAGCACCTGGGAAGCGTGCTTGGAAACCTGGCCTTCGAAGTTGGCCAGACCAACCAGCTTAACGCCGTTTTCGGTCACGGTTTCTTCGCCGGGCGTGACGCCTTCAACGTTACCACCGGTTTCAGCAGCCAGGTCGACGATGACGGAGCCATTCTGCATGGAATCGACCACGTCCTTCTTGATCAGAATGGGAGGCTTGCGTCCGAAGACTTTCGCCGTGGTGATCACCACATCACTCTGAGCGCAGACCTTGGCCTGGGCCTCCTGCTGCTTCTGCAACTGCTCAGGGGTGAGCTCCTTGGCGTAACCCTGGTCGGTTCCACCGGTTTCACCGAGATCGATTCGGAGAGCCTTGGCGCCGAGAGACTCGGCCTGCTCGAGCGCTTCGGCACGAACATCGAATGCGGTCACGCGGGCACCGAGGCGCTTCGCCGTCGCAATGGCCTGGAGACCCGCCACCCCGATACCGAGGACAAACACCTTGGCCGGGGAAATGGTGCCGGCCGGCGTCATCATCATCGGGAAAATGGAATTCATCCGGTTGGCAGCCGTGATAACCGCCACGTATCCGGCCAGGTTGGCCTGCGAGCTGATCGCGTCCATTTTCTGCGCGAGCGTGGTCCGGGGGATCATCTCAAGGCTGATCGCGGTGGACTTCGCTTCAGCGAATTTACCGAGAAGTTCTGACTCGTTGAACGGGTCCAGGAAGCTGATATGAATCGCACCTTCCTTGAGCTGGGCCACTTCCTCATCGGAGGGCTTGCGAATGCGGGTTACGATATCAGCAGAGCCGAGAAGTCCGGCTCGGTCGGAAGTCACAGAGGCTCCGGCTTCTTCGTAAGAGGCGTCCGGATGGTCACATTGTTCGCCAATTCCGGATTCCACCACCACTTCAGCACCCAGGCCGACGAGCTTTTTCACAGCAGCCGGGTCCAGCGAAGCGCGGGTTTCGATAGGGTCGTTTTCTTTCGGGGCAAAAATTTTCATGCCTGGTCAGTCCGTGTCTCGAGGCCGGACAAATCGCCTCATTGTTTCATGCAGTTCCCAAAAAGCGGGTCGATAGCTTAGCAATTTAGCCCCCTGCGTCCACTTGAATTCTGTACCTAAAAAAGCGTGAGATATCGAATCGAGCGGCTATCAGAGCTCGAAATTGATGAGGTTCATGAGCAATTCCTGATACGAAATTGCCGCCCTCACAATCATCCATGCCACCACGATAAGGATGCCCCAGTAGAACAGCTTCGGAGTCCAGTTCCCCAGCTGCTCCATCGCATCCCGCGCTTCGTTGGCATAGAAGTGGCTCCATTCGGCGAGCTCCTTGTCGAGAGCCCCGGCCTCCTCGGCAGCCGCCATACCGCGGACGAAATCATTGGGAAACGCCGTCGGAGCGGCATAGAGCGCCGAAGCCAGCAAATCACCTCCTGCGACAATCTTTTCACCAGCGAGACTCGCTTCGTAGACCAACCCACTGCCGGAGGCTTTGCCGGCTCCCGCGAGGCAGTCGCTCATCTTTTTGCCTGCGAGCAGGAAGATTTCGAAGACTTGGGAAAAGCGTTCCATCGCCACCGCACGCCGTGCCCGCCCGATCATCGGAATGCGCCGGAGCACCGCATCCACAGCACCTTTGCGCCTTGCCGCTCGATGCAGGATCAACGCGACCACAAAAAAGATCGCGATAAGGAGATAAGCCGACAACATCGCCAACCCCATTTCCGAAAAGGCCGACCGAAACGGGCTACTGGAGTCATCCCCCGTCCAGGTGGCGGAACCTTTCTGCATCACCGCCACAACCAGGGTGCAAAGCGGCACCGCCACATGCAGAAGGATCAGCGGATAGATCAGCCCCTTAATCACCCGTCGCCGGGTCAGGTCCGTTCGACGGAAGTACTCGGCGAGATGACTGAATCCTTTCTCCAGCATCCCTCCCTGCTCGGCGGCAGAAACGATTTCGACTTCCAGCGGAGTGACCACATCAGAAGCGCCACCCATGGCTGCCCCGATGCTTTCTCCCTGGCTGAGCCCGCCGAGCATGGCGAGGTAGACTTCCTTTTCCGCCCGGTTCAGCCGCGGCTGCTCGAGGAGCGAAGCGCAGGCTTTCTCCATCCCCATGCCGGAGCGAGCGTATTTCTCCAGGTTGGAATAGAGGCGGCTCTTGGCCCTGGCCGAAAGTCGAGGCATGCCAGACTGTGGCACCGTCGGCAATATTTTGGAAAGGGAAAAGGTCAATGCGTCGCCCGTAAAACCAACTTGAATCCGCTTCCCCTTCACGGACTGTAGCCTCTTATGTGCCATCAAGGCACTTGGGACTTACCTGGAGCCAAACGGCATGGAAACATTAACCGATATTCAGAATCAGCCTGACTCACGCAACCTTGACATTGATCGGGTTGGCGTGAAGGAGCTCAAGTATCCCATCCGGATTCGCGACAAGGAGCACGCCGAGCAAAGCACCGTGGCCACTTTTTCCATGGCCGTCGACCTGCCGCGCGAATACAAGGGCACCCACATGAGCCGCTTCGTCGAGGTCCTGAACTCTCACGGCCCCGTTCTCGATGTGCACTCCATTACCCAGCTCCCGGCGGAAATGCTGGAACGCCTCGACGCCCAACAGGCTCATGTCGAACTGCGCTTCCCCTACTTCATGGAAAAGCCAGCCCCCGTCACCGAAAAGGTCGGCATGATGGATTATGAAGTCATCTTCGACATCGACGGCTCCCGCAATGAAAAGGATTTCATCGCCACCGTGAAGGTCCCCGTCACAACCCTTTGCCCCTGCTCTAAGGCCATCAGCGCGCGCGGAGCTCACAACCAGCGCGGCATTGTGACCTACTCTGTTCGCTTCTCCAGTGAACCGATCTGGATCGAAGATCTCATTCGCCTCGTCGAAAGCTGCGCCAGCTCGGAACTCTACAGTCTACTCAAGCGCCCCGACGAGAAACACGTTACCGAAGAAGCTTACGACAACCCAGTCTTCGTCGAAGACCTCGTCCGCAACGTAGCGGCCGCATCCGAAGAACAGCCCGGCATCGCCTGGTACCGCGTCGAAGCCGAGAACTTCGAGTCGATTCACAATCACAATGCGTATGCGGTGATTGAGAAAAAGAGCTGATCCCCCAAACGAAACCGGCCACGCGCCCTTGCAGACGAGTGGCCGTTCGAGTTGAGATTCCGCCAGCGGTTACGATGCCGGAATCGGAGGGACATTCGGCCCCGGGTTATTGCTCTTGTCGAGCACCTTGGCCAGACCTGCCACCATTCCGCCAACGTCGGAGAGGTTGTTCGGAATAATGAGCGTATTGTTAGTCTTGGCGAGATTACCAAACTGATCCACGTACTGCTCGGCAATCCGCAGGTTCACGGCCTGGGAACCGCCCGGGCTTTCGATCGCTTCAGCGATACGACGGATACCTTCAGCCGTCGCCGTCGCTAGCATCTCGATCTCCTTGGCTTTACCTTCAGCCTCGTTGACCTGCTTGTCACGAATCGCCTCGGACTGCTTGATCACTTCCTGTTTCTCACCTTCGGCCACGTTGATCTTGGCCTCGCGCTCACCTTCTGATTCGGCAATCACGGCCCGGCGCTCACGCTCGGCCCGCATCTGCTTCTCGAGGGCGTCGCGCACACTCTGTGGCGGCGTAATGTTAGCGATCTCGTATCGGGTAATCTTCAGTCCCCAGGGCTCGGATGCCTTGTCGAGTGCGTTAATGATATTGGCGTTGATCATCTCCCGCTCCTCGAAGGTGCGGTCGAGCTCAAGCTTACCAATCTCCGAACGCAGCGTCGTCTGCGCCAGTTGGGTCGAGGCGTAGAGATAGTTCTCAATACCGTAGCTCGCCTTCTTCGCATCGAGCACCTGCAGGTAAAGCACCCCATCAATTTCGATGCTGATATTATCCTGGGTGATACACATTTGCGACGGCACATCGACCGCCACCTCCTTAAGCGAGTGCTTGTAGGCAATCCGATCGAGAAAGGGTATAAGGATATGAAAACCAGCCTCGAGAGTCCGGCTGTATTTACCGAGACGTTCGACCACGAAGGCTTTGCGCTGAGGCACGACCTGAGCTGTCTTGATCAGGGCGATAATGACAAGGATGACGATTCCAATCGGGATAATGTATTCCATGATATTTTGCGGTTGTTAGGTGTTACTGAAAATGAAAGCCGGGGCGTTATCCGCGGGGCACAACTTTCAGGGTGAGATTGTCCCGCTCGACCACTTCGGCGCGGTCGCCCTCTTTAAAATCCGATTCGGAAACAGCTTTCCACTGAGCTCCTTTCAGCTCCACGAGACCTTCCCCGCCGTCCGCGATGGCTTTCACCACCGTGACCACCTGTCCGACAAATTCTTCGTCCACATCACTGGCACCGTTGGACTCTTTCCCCGTGAACCAGCTCTTCACGTAGCGGCGGGCAAATACCACCAGGCCTACGGATACCAGTCCAAAAACCCAGAGCTGAACACTGAGGGAATCGACCCCCATCCAGTCGAGCACGGCCACCACCCACGCGGCAGCGCCGATGAATACGAGAATGACACCGGGGACGGCAAATTCTGCCAAGATCAATCCCAGGCCAATAAGGAACCATAAAATTGCGGAGTCCATGGTCAGAGTTTCCCCTGAACCGCGAAAACCGGCCATTGCAAAACCGGCTTTGGTTTGGAACGGCCGAAAGAGTTGCGGCCGGCGGCAGCGCAATTGCCACCACCGGCCTAACCACTACTCTAACCAATCATTTTCTTCGCGAGCCGGTATCCTTCGGCATCAGCGTTGCGGCCGGCCTCGCGGAAAAGAGCATCCACGCGATGGCGGCCCGTTTTGCAGAAATACTTCGCGGTGGCAACCAGATCCTCCCGATCACCTTTACCGGATTCAATGAGGTGACCCGCATAGCCCATCACCACGCTCATGGCGAACAGCTCGGCCCCGATCTCAACGTAGCGTCCCAGCAGGACCTGCTTCTTCTCCAGCTTCGGACCGTGTCGCAGCATCGAGTGAAACAGTCGGCGCGCCAGCCGCTTGCTTCGGGCGCGCAGGAGGCGGGCATCCTTGCCAAACTCCGGCAGAATATCGAAAGTCCCGCGCATGGTCGGCAGCCACAGCCTGGGATACCAGCCGGAATAGAACACGGCCGATTTCATGGCGGCTTTGAACCGCTCTTTCATCGGGAGCGTTGAGTTCAGGACGGGTCCACCCATTTTCAGATGAGGGTCCAGCGCCTCGCGTGCGATCAGGAGACGCATGATCTCACTGGAGCCTTCAAAGATCGTATTGATCCGGCTGTCGCGAAGAAAACGCTCCACCGGAACCGGCTCATCGCCCCTCGCCTTCAGCGAGTCGGCGGTCTCATAACCGCGTCCGCCGCGAACCTGCATGGCGTCGTTGACGATATCCCAACCGCGCTCAGTTCCCCACATCTTGGCGAAAGCAGCTTCGATGCGGATGTCAGATTTCTTATCGCGATCAACTAACACAGAGACATATCGAACCATCGCTTCAATCGCGAACGTGCCCGCCTTCATCTTTGCCAGTTTCTGCGCCACGGCATCGTGACGCCCCACCGGCGCGCACCACTGGACTCGTCGACCGGCCCATTCAGTGGACCATTCGAGGCATCGCTTCGCCATCCCCACGCAGGCGGCCGGAAGCGTGATGCGACCTGTGTTCAATGTCGTCAGGGCGACTTTCAAACCCCGGCCTTCTCCGAGCAGGAGGTTGCCTTTCGGTATCCTGACATTATCAAATTTTACAACCCCGTTGTAGAGGGCCTTCAATCCCATGAAGTGGCAGCGATGCGTCACCTCAATCCCCGGGGTATCCATTTCGACGAGGAAAGCACTGATCCGCGGCCGCCCCGGCTTCGAGTCAGCCATCCGTGCCATCACAACGATGACGCCGGCTTTGACTCCGTTCGTGCACCAGAGTTTTTCCCCGTTGAGAACATACTCTCCGGAGGCTTCGTCCAGTTCGGCCGTTGTCTCCATTTTCGCCGGATCCGAACCCACGTTAGGTTCAGTCAGGGCAAAAGCAGAGATTTCACCGCCAGCGCAGCGAGGCAGGAACTTTCTCTTCTGCTCCTCCGTACCGAAGACCAGCAATGGCTGCGGCACCCCAATCGACTGGTGGGCTGAGACTAAGGCGGTGAGATTGCCGCAATAGCGACCAAGCAGCATCGCCGCCCGCGAATAGTTCGACTGCGAGAGACCCAGGCCTCCGTATCGGCGCGGTATCTTGATCCCGAAAGCGCCCAGTTCAGCCAGCCCGTTGATGACTTCATCCGGAATCTCTCCGGTGCGATCGATCTCATCGGGATCGACATTCTCCTCGAGGAACGCTTCAAGGCGCTCCAGGAATGCATCCCCCTGGTCCTCGTCCTCCACTGACTGAACAGGAAACGGAATCACATTCTCGAACAGAGGTCGTCCGAGAAACAATGAGCCACCAAAGCTGCCTGACGGCCCCGCTTCGACGCGGGCGGCTTCTGCCAACTCGAGGGCAGCCCGCTCGTCCGGCGACATCTTTGAAGTGTCGATGACCGGGGACGGCCGGTTGGGCGTTTCGCTGGAGGATACAGTTTTCATGGGGAGGGTTCTTTCTGTGTTGGTAATCGCGGCCCTGCCGCGAAATGATTTTCTATTCTCTGGTTTCAGTATCCCGAAGGGGACCGCCCCGAAACGGGGCAAAGCCGCTGCCAAGAATCATGGCGAGGTCAATGTCATCGGCGGATTCGACGATGCCTTCTTTGAGGCACATCCTGGCCTCCTCGGCCATCAGGCCCACCAGCTGTTCCGCGATACGGGGGCCGGTCATAGTGCAACCCGGGTAGTCCTTGTCGCCGTTCTCGACAACTTCACCGTTTTCGTAGCAGTAGAATCCACAGTCTGTTTTCCGGCCGAGTCGCCCCTTCTCAACGAAGTACTCCAGGATCTTCGGCTCTTCGAATCGATCACCGAAATGCTCTTTCATTGTCTTGGCGACATGCGCAGCAATATCCAGCCCGATCTCATCAAGCAGGCGCATCGGCCCCATCGGCATGCCGTAATCGAGCATGGACTCATCGACCTCATGAGGAGGGCAACCCAGGTCGACCAGCTTGCCGGCACCAATCAGGTATGGCATCAGGATCCGGTTCACGAGGAAGCCGGGAGAATCCTTCACCACGACCGGGATCTTCCCGATGCCCCGAACAAATGAGAGGGTGCGCTCCACCACTTCGGGGGAGGTGTATTTTGTCACTGCCACCTCAACCAACTTCATGCGGCTGACCGGATTGAAGAAGTGAAGCCCGACGATGCGTTCAGGATGGGTGATTCCTTCAGCTTCACTCAACTCCGTCACAGACAGGGCTGAAGTATTGGTCGCAAGGATCGTATCTTTGTCAGATCTCCCGCAAAGATCGGCAAAGATCTTTTTCTTCACGTCCATGTTCTCCACCGCCGCTTCAACCACGATGTCGCAATGATGCAGCGGGACGGGCTCAGCCGAGGGAGAAACCAGATCGCGACGATGCCCGGCCTCAAGCTTGGTGAAAATCTTTCGCTTCACCGCACTCTTGTAGAGGTCACCAACCATTTTCATGCCACCGGCGACTTTTTCGACGCTGACGTCCTCGAGAATGACAGGCCTTTCACGAGCACTCACCCACTGGGCGATGCCCGAACCCATCACTCCGGCGCCAATCACGGCGACTCGTGTGACTGGTCGCAATTCACTGGCATCGACACTGTCATCGTATCGAAACTTTCTGGCGCGCTCGCTCAGCATGTAGACTCGCATCAGGTTGCGAGCCTCCGGTGTTTTCGCGAGTCGAAGAACGGCGTCCTTCTCCCGCTCCAGCGACCTGTATAGATCGCCGCGCACCGCCCGGGTGACGACTTCGATCGCCTCCAACTGGGCCGGGTAATTCCCACGGGTCCGCTTCAATACCTTCTGCTTCGCCAACTGCCGGCTGAAGCTCGCACTGACGCGATTGTTGGTGCAGCGATACTTGTTAATCCTGCGACCATGTCCGGCGATGAGCCATCGGGCCGTCTCCTCGAGTCGCTCGCGAGGAACGACGACATCGACCACGCCCGCCTTCCAGGCGGCCCCCGCATCCAAAGACTTTCCGGTCAGGATCATTCGCATCGCTCCTGGCAAACCAATCAGGCGCGGAAGTCGCGTCGACCCGCCCCAGGCGGGAATGATGCCGAGCATGGTTTCGGGCAGCCCCACGCGGGTGGCCCGGTCATTGGTGGCGATTCTCGAATCGCAAGCCAGTGCCATCTCGAGTCCCCCGCCAAGGCAGGCGCCGTGGATCGCCGCCACGGTGGGAATCGGTAACTCTGCGATTCGGTTGAAGGTTTTCTGCCCCTTATCGATGAGGCGCTCCAGTTCCTCCGGAGTCGCCGAGACGAGCGCGTTCAGATCCGCACCTGCCACGAAGACATTCGGCTTGGAGCTCACGAAAGTAACGCCGGTAGCTTTCAAGCTGATGACGGCATTGATTGCCAGGTTCAACTCATCAAGCGTCGCTTCATCGAAGATATTGGCACTCTTGTCGGGACGATCAAAGGTAACCACAGCCACATTATTCTCCGTCAGGCGAAGATGAATGTGATGCAGCAACCTGTGTTTCTTCCCGCGTCTCTGGTAAGGCGGAGCCTTCCCGGATTCATGTGTGAGGGTAGTGGTAGTCATGGTTTGATGGATGTTAGTTAGAGTGTTTCGAGCCAGGCAGCGCCTCCCTGCCCTCCCCCGATGCAGAGGCTGACCAGGGCGCGTTTTCCGCCGCGGCGTTTTAATTCTTTCAAAGCTGTCAGAACCAGTCGCGAGCCAGTTGCCCCGACGGGATGGCCAAGAGCGATCGCTCCGCCATTGGGATTGATCCGATCGGTCGGCACATGGAGATTCCCGAAGTCCGGTGTGCCGAGCAGTTCTATCGTTGCCAGCACCTGGGCCGCGAAGGCTTCGTTGATTTCAATCACATCCGCGTCGTCCGGCTTGAAGCCGGTTCTTTCATTCAGCTCGCGAATGGCATAGGCGGGGCCCAATCCCATGCGCTTCGGGTCGCACCCGGTGAAGGCGTAATCCACAAGGCGCCCAAGGGGCTCAAGACCGAGCTTTTCCGCTTTTGCTTCACTCATCACAAGCAAAGCGACGGCGCCGTCAGAAATCTGCGAACTATTTCCCGCGGTCACCGTCCCCGTGCGCCGCTCGAAGACCGGCTTCAATCCGGCCAGAGCTTCCATTGTCTGGCTGTCGCGAACCCCGTTGTCCTCCGACACGAAAACCCCGTCACGGAGGTATACCGGACTATTCTCCTCAGCGAGATAATCGCGTCCTTCGGCCGCCTTGATGTGGCTGCCCAGCGAAAATCGATCCTGCTCCGTCCGGCTGATCTTGAACTCCCGGGCGAGCACCTCGGCGGTCTCTCCCATATTAAGTCCGGATACCGGATCGGTAAGCCCGAGTTTCAGGCCGACCACCGGAGCAAAATCAGCAGGGCGGAATTTGAAGGCCGCAGCCGCTTTGCCGCCCGCTGACTTCCTCCGCCCTAAAGCAGAGAACTTAGCGGCTGCGGCCAGAGAAAAAAGCATCGGAACCCGCGACATGTTCTCGGTTCCGCCTACGACGAATACCTCGCCGTGTCCCGCGGCCATGCGCTCGGCCGCCACCGTCAGCGCTTCGAGCCCGCTGCCGCAGTTGCGATGAACCGTCATCGCCGGAGTCGCCTCCGGGATTCCGGCCCGCAACGCTACGACGCGGGCCACATTAGCTGCGTCCGCCGGCTGGGAAACGCAACCGAGGATAGTTTCGTCGATCAACTCCGGATCGATCCCGCTGCGAGTTAACAGGGTTTGCACGACCATGCGACCCTGTTCAGTCGCGTCGATGCTGGCGAACTCAGTGCCCATTTTGAGGAAGGGCGTCCTCACCCCGTCCACAATGACGAGGCGATTTTTGTCTGTTCTGTCAGGATAATTCATGATGCGCCACCGGTAGTATGGTTTTCTTGAGAGACGGCGGGATCACCTCACGCCGTTCGGCAGCGCGATTATCAACCACCTTCTCTTCTTTTAGGGCTTCGCCGACGCCCTGCTTCTCTCGAAGGGTCTCAGCCTTGTGAAACTGGATGTGATTCGGAAGAATCTCGGTTGCGGTGAGGAAACGTGCTTCGATCCTGCGCCCCAGCGCCTCCTTGAACTCACTGCTATGACCACTCCCGACAGGAGCTATGTGAACCACGATCTCGTCACAATCGAGCGGGTCGTCGTTCCGCTTTCGAAGCTCAATCTGCCAGCTTCCGACTGCATCGAGATCATCAAGCACATGCTCGAGCTCGTTGAAGTTCACCATGGTGCCTTTGATCTTGCCGATGTGAAGTCGGCGAACATCGCTGACTCTCGAAATGCGACCCATCAAGCGCGGCATGCTGCGTCCACAACCCGGGCAGGGTTCATGCGTGAGCCCCCCGGAGATCAGGTCGCCGGTCCGATAGCGAACCACGACACTCCCGCGACTGTCGAGCGGGGTGAAAACAATCTCACCGGGTTCGCCGTCCGGAACGACCTTCCCTGTATCCGGGTCGATCACTTCGACGACTCCGAGATCGGGATAAAGATGGTATCCCGTCGATTCGTTCGAGGATCTACCGGGACACTCCGGCCACGCCATCTTTGCTTCGGTGAAGCCGTAGGTCGCCATGACATCGACGTGTCCGGACCCAAGCTGCGAACATAGCGCACGAAGCTTGCGTCGAAGTCCACTCGGCACTTTCTCACCCCCGAGAACGATTCTCTTGATGTTAGGATTTTCCACCCCCTCTTCCACGGCCACCTGAAGGACGTGATAAATAAACGTCGGCATCCCGATGAGGGCATCCGGCTGGATCTTTTTCAGCAGACGGACATTACCTTCCGTGCCCATGACCTTCCCGCCTCCGGTGGAGAGGTTGAAGGTGTTGTATCCGAGCCCGGCATAGTGCGCCTGCCAGAAGGCAAGATGCGGCGCAAAGGGAAAGAGATTGAGATGACGAAACTCCACATTGGAATCGCACACCTCCATCATTCGGCGCCCCGTTGTCGCGAGGTGATCGAGATCGTGCTGGGTGTACAGAAACGGAACCGGTTCCGCAGAACGTCCCGTCGTACTCGTCATCAGAATCGGACGATATTCCCGGGCAAAGTCAGCCTTTACCCCGGCACGACCTCGCACGAGCGCTCTGGCCCATGTTGAGGGACGACGAGCCAACACCTTCTCATCAGGCACCAGCACAAAATCGCGAGTCAGGGGCAGGCCCTCCTCATCGATCAGCGAGCGCTTGGAAGTGAACGGTATCTTCGAAAGATCTTCGAGCGAGCGAAGACGGGATGGGTCCAATCCTGCTTCATCAAATCCTCGCCCATAGTGCGCCGAAAACGGAACCACATGACGGGACAGATACTCCCGCAGGCGCTTCGCCTGGAGGCTGCGCAGTTCATCCGCGGAAAGGGAGTCCCAATGGGTGGTCAATTTGTGGTCTTTCAGATGCATGGTGATACCTCCGGTGTTCCCTCCCACTTGTTTTCTTCTGAGTCCTCGCGGGTTGCGAGGAGGGCCTCGATACGAGGCAAAGCTTCCAGGGCCGCGGCCCTTCCTAATTCGACGTAGTCACTCGACCGGTGATAATCGTGCCACCCCGGCTTGTTACTGATCGGCGAAATGAGGACATCCGCCCGTCGTGCGCTGCGTTCCACCAGGCGCATCTGTGATCCCATCGCGGAGTAGCGAAGGATGTCGAGCAGGTTGCCCGGCGCGAAATAGTTGAGGTGCCGGTTGCACGCCGCGACGAAGCGCCGCCACAAACCGGCGTCCCTATCCACCCGGGGTATTTCACGCATCGTGCCTACAGGCGGGAGAACATTCACGGCGATCACCACATCGATATCGGCGCGTTCCTTCAACACGCCGACCGGCAATGGATCGCAAACACCCCCGTCGATGTATTCGTGCCCGTTGCGCTCAACCGGTGCTACGATTCCGGGCACTGCCAGACTGGCCAGTATCGCCGTGGCAGCATTTCCGTTGGTGATGACCTCGCGCTCGAGAGTATCGAGTCGCGTCGCTACCGCCGAAAACGGCTTCACAAAGTCTTCGATCTTCCGGTCACCGAGGGAGGCTTCCAGCCGGCGCCGAATCGCTTCACCTCCGATGAACCCACGGCGGGGCGGCAGAACCGGATCGACCAGCTTCCACAAGTCGCGGCTGTTGCCCATCTCCGCAGCCAGTTCCTCCAGCTTGCGCCCGTTCAATCCAGCGGACCACAATCCACCCACGTAGGCACCCATGCTGGTCCCGGCCACGGCATTCACGTGGATCCCTTTTTCTTCCAGCACCTGGATCACACCGATGTGTGCAAGTCCCTTGGCTCCGCCCGAGGAGAGTGCCAGACCCACAGAAGGGCGGCCCGGCCACTCTCTCGAGCGGCTATCCCGCCGAAGCGGGATAAAGTTATCTAGCAAATGTAAAAAGGCTGCCATGATTTGTGCCGCTTTCAGCGACAGGCAGCCTTTAGGTACAGTTGTCCTCAGTCATCCCGCTGTTGTCTCGCGGGACAACGGGAAGGAGACGCTATGTCAGTTTCTCAATCTCGTTTCTGGGGACCTCGATCGTAATGCGGGCGGCATGTCGCCGAGGTTAAAGGTTTTCCAATTTCTGGTTTTCTTTATTCTCGCAGCGCCACTCAAACGTTGCGCTGTATTATGATAGACAGCGCCCTCCGGAATTCGTTCAAAGGTTAGGCCGATTTTCGTTCGACTGTTCTGGATCTACTGCCAGATCGTGCCCTCGGTTTCCTTCGCTTTGGTCTCCTCATTTTTCATCCAGCCGAAGAAGACGAGGAAAATCGCCATCGCCAGGATCACCCCGATAACCAGGAAACTATTGATCATGAGCCAATTGAAAAATCCGTGATAGATCGTCGCCACGATCCAGCCGGCGATCGGAAAAATATTGCGCTTCCAGGTCGGATCTCTCCGCGCCAGCGTCAGGGTAAAACCGATGAAGCCAGTGCAAACGCCGTGCATCAAGCAGGTGGAAAAGGAACGCAGTGTCATCAGCGCCATCGACTCACCCGGCTTGGAGTGAAACTCGGCGAGGAAGTTCAGGTTCTCTTCAATTGCAAACCCGATGCCTGATGACATACCGAGAATGTAATAGAACGGAATGATCGACTGCCGTGAAATAATCGCCGCTACCAGCAGTGGCATGGCTTTCAAAAGTTCCTCGTATGGCGGCCCGATATAGACTGCCGTGATCGACAGCACATTCTCAATTCCCAGGATCCGGTAGAGAGTCGGCGAGGTCAGGTAAACAATCAGGAACGCGAGCATCCCCCAGCAGAAGCAGGAAAATACCGGGCGACTGTGGCGCAGCAGCAGCAGCAGCAATGCCAGTGGCAAAAAGGTTCCGATGAAAATTGCGCCGACCATCCTCAGGTTCGCGAGTCACGGATCATCTTGGGGCGGAACTTCGGAGCCGACTAGCGAAATCTCGGTCTATTTGTCTCCGGGCAGGCGCTAGGCCAGGATCTCCTTGATGAGATGACCGTGAACATCAGTTAGTCTCATGTCCCGGCCACCGAATCGGAAAGTGCTGCGAGTGTGATCCACTCCCAGCAAGTGCAGCATGGTCGCGTGAAGGTCGTGCATCTCGAAGCGATCGATCACGGCACGGTAACCCCACTCATCGGTTTCCCCGACTGACACACCGCCCTTTACACCGCCGCCTGCCATCCAGGTGGTGAATCCAAAGGGATTGTGATCGCGACCATCAGCGCCCTGAGCAAAAGGCGTGCGCCCGAACTCACCGGACCACACGACCAGCGTGGAATCGAGCAGTCCGCGGCTCTTCAAGTCTTTGATGAGCGCAGCAATCGGCTGATCGACTGTTTTGCAGTTCTTGGTATGCCCATCGTGCAGTTTCTTGTGCTGGTCCCACCGGTCCCCATTGCCGCCCGGACATGTCAGTTCAATAAAACGGACCCCGCGCTCGACAAGGCGCCTCGCAAGCAAGCACTGCAGACCAAAGGTCTGCGTATTCTTGAAATCGGCATCCAGCCCGTAGAGTTTCTTCACCGCATCGGATTCTCCGGAAAGATCCATCAGATCCGGCACAGCGGTTTGCATGCGGTAGGCCGTTTCATAATTCTGAATCGCAGTTTCCACTGCCGGATCAAAACCAACCTGACTTCCTCTTGCCTGATCCAGGTCACGAATCAGGTCGAGCTTGCGGCGCTGCATCCCCGGAACCTTTTCGATGGACTCGATATTGGCGATCGGCTTCTCGCGAGGAAGAAAGACTGAGCCTTGATAGGACGCCGGCAAGAAACCGGAACCAAAACAGTCCAGCCCACCCGGCGGGATCAAACCGCCATTCAGCACCACATAACCGGGCAGGTTTTCATTTTCGGAACCGAGACCATAACCCAACCACGCTCCCATGCTGGGGCGCCCCTGCAAACCACTTCCAGTATGGAGAAAGTAGTTGGCGAACGTGTGCTCGGAAAAATTCGAAGTCATTGACTTCACGAATGCGATTTCGTCGACAACTTCTTTCTCGGCGAGAAAGGGGAACAAATCGCTGACCCAGGCCCCACTCTCGCCACGTTGTTTGAACTCCCACTGGGATTTCAGCACCTTGCCAATGCTATCGAACTGGGTTGGCGCCAACTCACCGATCACTTCTCTAGGATCGCGCCCGTGATATTTATCGAGCATTGGCTTGTAGTCAAAAGTATCGACCTGCGACGGCCCGCCATCCATGTAGAGAAAAATCACGTTCTTCGCTTTAGCCGCGTAATGAGGCGTCTTCGGTGCCAGAGGATTGGCAGAGGCCTTTGCCTCGTCTGCCATCATCGCCTGCAAGGCAACGCTACCAAACCCCATGGCACACCCCTTGAGCATCTCCCGTCGAGAGCCCGGTCCTTTCATGAATTTTCCACAGTGCATTTCCGCTTCTCCCTAATGAATGAAGATAAACTCTTTCATGTTTAGCACGACATGACCGACATTTGCCCAGGCTTCCTTCTCTTCCGTCCCGGCTGCAGTTTCCGACTCAAAAAACGACAAGACGCGTTCCATCTCAGCTTCTCCCGGCTCTCGACCAAGTGCTTTGAGATAGATGTAATTTACTTTCTCCCGGGGTGTCTTCTCCATACCCGCAATCGATTCTCCCCACTTCTCACTCTGCTGGACCACGAAAGGATCATTCATCATCACCAGCGCCTGCGCCGGCACATTGGAAACGCTACGCCGCCCCTTGGGGCCAAAAGGATTGGGAACATCGAATGTCAGCATGAATGGAGACAGGAAATTTCGATAAACCGCCCCGTATACACTCCGGCGCCCGGCTCCATCGAGGGGCCCGCTCTCTCGGCCGCCGCGGCCCGTCATGAAGTCAGTTCGATGCGTCGCAATCGATGGCCCATACATATTGTCGTCCAGCCCCCCGGAAACCACGAGTATCGAATCGCGAATCGACTCACCCGTGAGACGCTTCACCGGCATCCGGTGAAGGAGCTGGTTTGCCTCATCCGCGTTAGCAAGCGTGTCAGGGTCAATTTGAGGGTTTGCCTCAGACGCCTGCCGATAAGTAGAGGACAATACGATCACGCGGAGCATCTGCTTGATCGACCAATCTTCTTCGACCAGCTCTGAAGCCAGCCAGTCCAGGAGCTCCGGGTGGGTCGGCATCTGCCCCATCGGGCCAAAGTCATCCACTGAAGCCACGATGCCGCTCCCGAACAGGTGGTGCCAGATCCGGTTTACCATGACCCGGGACGTCAGCGGATTCTCCGGACTTGCGACTTCATTCGCTAACCCGAGGCGATCCCCTTCTTTGCCTCCCAGGGCTGTTAGAAATCGTCGAGGCACTTTCTCTCCGAGCGAACGGTGACTTCCGCGAACGTAAACCGCGGCCCCTTCCGGAGTCCCTTCAGCCATCGCCAGCGCAAACCTGGGTTTCGGAAGTTGATTTGCGATGCCCTCACCTTCCTTGACGATTGCCTGAACCTCCTTGCTCAACGCAATGGCCGGACCCTCTTTCAGTTTCTCCGGGGCCGCGCCGCCGACACGCACTTCGTCCAGGATGATGTCACCACCACCCTCATCAGAAAACTCGAGATAGACCTGATGGCCGATGTATTTGTCGAGGTTGCCCTTCATGGCCAACCATTTAAACTGCCCCTTGGTATCGATGTCTTTGATCACCGATCCCTTAAAGAGAAGTGGATTATAACCAGCCATCTGGTAGTTATCGACAATCAATCGGACGGCCACTTTTGATCCCTTGGCCCGGATGTAAATCGCATCGCTTTTGAGAGTGAATGTCGGAGACCGAAGGCTTCCCACCTGGGCCCGGCCAAAAATGCCGGAATCAACCGTACCCGGAACTGTCAGGGGAGCCTCGGAATCAAACCGCAGTCCCGGCCGGGTGCCTGCGCCTGCAAAAGCGACGCCGGTGGTGCTCCAGCCTTCCGGGATCACTCCTTCAGAAAAGTCTTCGAAAGTTTCATCGCTGCCGACTGAGGCGACCACCTCGGCTTCGGGCAATTTGGCATCAGCAGTCGATTTCAACGCCTCCAGTTTAGCCCGTGTCTCTTCACGCTGACGGTGAGGATCGATCGGATACTCCTGTCGGGCGCTGCTGTGGATGTATGCCGTCATGGCATAGTAATCAGCAGCGGAAATCGCATCGAACTTGTGATCGTGGCAGCGAGCGCATGAAATCGTAAGTCCGAGAAAGCTCTTCCCGAACACATCCAGTTGATTGTCCATGATCTCGCTTTCATTGGCGAGCACATCGGTGGGAGCATGCGTGGCCTCGTGAAGATACCAGAACCCGGTTCCGATCACCGACTCGTTGAAGTCATCCGAAGGATTTCGACGAGGCTCTTTAAGCAAATCCCCTGCAATGTGTTCACGAACAAACTGGTCATAGGGTAAGTCCTCGTTGAATGCCCGGATAAGATAATCGCGATACTCGAAGGCATGAGGAATGGTGTAATCAAACTCGTGACCATAGCTTTCCGCATAGCGAACCAGGTCCATCCAGTGACGGGCCCACCTCTCGCCGTAGTGAGGAGAGGCAAGAAGCCGATCCACCACCTTCTCATAGGCGTCCGGCGATTCATCCGCCTCGAAGGCTTGGATTTCTTCCGGACTCGGAGGCAAACCGGTCAGGTCAAAATGGACCCGTCGAAGCCAGACCGCCTTGGCTGCTTCCTCTGCGGGATGGAGACCGCTCTTCTCAAGCCGGTCGAGAATGAAATGATCGATCCCGCTCCTCGGCCAATCTGTTGCTTTGACCGACGGCTCTTCGGGGCGCTCCACCGGGCGCCAACTCCAGTGTTCCGCCCGGCGTTTCTCCAGATCAAATCCCTCTCCCTTGCCTTCCCTCTGGGGGACAGGCTCATCCGGCCAAACCGCACCATCAGCAATCCACTGCTCAAAATCCCGAACAATCTCCTCGCTCAGTTTTTCTTTCGGCGGCATCTGCAGATCAACATTGCCATACCGGATCGACTCGATCAGAAGACTGTCTTCAACCTGTCCAGGAACGATAGCAGCACCGGTCTCACCTCCTTCAAGCAGATGGTCACGATGATCCACGAGAAGACCCCCCTTCAATTTTTCAGATTTAGCAGAGTGGCACTTGTAGCACTTCTCTGCCAGCACCGGACGAATACGCTTTTCGAAGAACTCCAATGACTCTGTAGCGGCATCACTGGCTGATGCTGACCCTGCAAAAAGGCAGGCGAGAGTCAGAATCGGGGGGAGGAGTTTCATAGGGGTTTCGAGATTATACGAAATCTCCCCAGAATTCGGCGATTCAACAAATCAAATCAGGACACATTTCGATACGATTTTCACATAGGATCCCCTCATTTGCGCTATATAGTGGTAAACTTTGGTCTAATTAACGCGATTTCGCCATGGCCCGCCCCCAACTGGAATTCATCCCCACCGGCCCGTCAAAGGCCCTCGTCTTCAAGATCGATCGCGATGTCTGGCCGGTCTATCACTACCATCCGGAATTCGACATCCTGCTGTCACTCAAAGACCACGCCGGGGAATTCATCTCCGGAGATCACATCGGCGCCCTGCGTGAAGGGACCCTGTTTATGAACGGGCCAAACATTCCGCATGCCCTTCATTCCAGCCAGCCTGACGATGAAGACTGGGAACGTCCCTCAATCGCCGTGCTTCAATTTTCCCGGGAGTCCCTTGGCACTGAACTGCTTCAAAAAAACGAGCTGCAGACAGTCCGCGAATTTCTCGACGAAGCTCGCTACGGCTTCGAATTCCACGGCGAAACGAGGGACAAAGCGAAACAACTCATGTTGGAAATGCCTGACCAGACTCCACTGGAACGGTTTATTCAGACCCTTCGCATCCTCGAACTCTTTGCCGGTTCATCAGAACGAACCCGCCTCGCCAGTCCCGCCTATTCCCCCTCCCTCAAAGAACGTGACATTTCCCGTCTCGACCAAATTCTCACTTACCTGAGACAGAACAAGACCAACGCAGTCAGCCTCGAGGAAGCCGCCTCGGTCGCCAAGATGAGTCCGAAGTCTTTCTGCCGCTTCTTCAAAGCTAACACCGGAAAAACCCTCGTCGAATACCTGCATGAGCTTCGCATTGGAGAAGCGTGCCGCCTTCTCATCGAGACCAACGTTCCCATCTCCGAAATCGCCCTCGACTGCGGCTACAACAATCTCTCCAACTTCAACCGGCGCTTCCGCTCCCTCAAAGAGGTGACCCCGAGGGAGTATCGTCAGCAATTCCGGATCGATCCAGAGCGGCAGAGCCACCCGTTTCCGGAAACCCTGATCTAAAAAAGTTCATTTCATCGGGAACCTTTCGAACCCACAGGAATGAAACAGGTGCCCGACATGAAACCGGTCACGGTCCTCGAACACCATGCTTTTCTTGTCTGCGATAACCGGCCCAACGCAGTCGACAATCGGATCTTTGCACCGGTTGGCATCACCTCATTGGAAGGCCGTTTGAAGTCATTCTGCTGGCCCTACTCCCGACGAGGCCCGCTGACTCTCAACACGCCCGATTGATCCCGGCAGCAGAAGGTTTACCTTTGGCTGTGTTGTTACGCTTCCTTCCAGCCCTGATTCTATTGGTCCCATCGACATATGCCGATTCAAACACCGTTATAGTCTCTCCCCGAGTTTCAGATGAGCAACTCATCCTCAGCGATCATCCGGCGGATACAAAACTGTCAGCTTATGGTGTCGTACTGCTCGGGGGCAAATCGGAGCATTTCAACCCGCCCCCGTCATACACTGTGTTGAAGGGCTCCGGGTGGGATCCCGAAAACGGGGTTGGATACCCTGACACATCGACTCTGGAGGCCATTGAGCTTCCCAACGAAGAACGGTATCCCCTGCAAGTCAGGGACATGGAATCACCTCATCTCGAAGGAGCCGCGGTAATAGGCCTTCAATCCAAACTGCTACCGTGGCGTGTCGTCAAAGCGATGTGGGATGGGGACGCTGTCCACATCAAGAACTGCACCGGAACCGCCTCCGTTTCCGACGTCTACTTTGAAAATGTGGAAGATGGTCTCGGTCCTGCGGACGGGCTCGACTACTGGAAACTTGAGCGAGCCTGGATGAAAGACATCCGGGATGATGCGGTGGAAAACGATAGCTACATCAGCGGGGAAATCACCAACTGCCTCATCGACGGCTGCTTCGTTTTCCTTTCCACACGGGGTTCGAGCGAAAACACCACCCCACCCAAAACCATCGTGAAGGATTGCCTGGTCAGGATTGCTGCGCAACCACACGACGGAACCGAAGGCCGGAGTTTCAGGAACCGCTACATCAAACCCCGCGAGGACGGTGTCGGAGTGGCTCCCGGCATGATCTTTAAATGGGAACGCAACGCCGGCGAGGTCGAAGTTCGTGACACCATTTTCTACATGGATGCCATCTCGATCAACGGTGTCGATGACATGATCTTTCCGCCGGGAACTTACGAAAACGTCACTCTCATCTGGACAGGCCCCGGCAACTACCCAGGAAGACTTCCGCCGGGCATCACGGTTATTCGAGACCCGTCAGTGTGGGAGAAAGCCAGAAGCGACTGGATCAGCAAACTCCCTCCCGGGCACCCCGGGCTCAACCTGCCCGACCTTCCTTGACGGAACTTGGCGCTTTCGATAGGATCCCGGTTGCAGCGATGGGCCTCCGCGGAAACGGCCCCCTTGTTTTGTGGAACGACTTCAATGGATGAGCCCGGACGCTGTTCTGTCTCTGGTATCATCTATGAAAAAATCTCTAGCTGAATTCATCGGAACCTTCTGGCTCGTCCTCGGAGGTTGTGGAAGCGCGGTTCTCGCCGCAGGAGTCGCTGACGTCGGCATTGGCTGGCTCGGTGTCTCATTTGCCTTTGGCCTTACCGTTCTCACTATGGCCTTCGCCATCGGTCACATCTCAGGATGTCACCTCAACCCGGCCGTCACCATCGGCCTTTGCGTTGCCGGTCGACACCCAGCGAAAGAAGTCGCGCCTTACGTCATTGCCCAGGTCCTCGGTGGCCTCGCCGGCGGCGCTGTTCTTTATATCATTGCGAGCGGCCAGGAGGGCTTCAGTGCCGCGGGTAATTTCGCCGCTAATGGTTTCGGGGAAAGCTCCCCGGGCGGTTACTCGATGATGGCTGTCCTCGTTGTCGAAATCGTGATGACCCTGATGTTTCTCGTCATCATCCTCGGCGCCACCGACGAACGCGCCCCCGCAGGGCTGGCACCCATTGCCATCGGCCTCGGCCTGACGCTGATCCACTTGATCAGCATTCCTGTTTCCAACACCTCGGTCAACCCGGCCCGGTCTACCGGCGTGGCATTCTTTTCCGGTGGAGAAGCAGTGACTCAGCTCTGGCTTTTCTGGGTGGCTCCCATCATCGGCGCCGTGATCGGCGCCATCATCTATAAGGTGATTGGTGCCAAGGACGCCGAGTAAAGCCTCGACCGATCAGGTTGCCGGGACCCTCCGGCAACCTCACTTCGGTACGCCGGGCAGGTTGAACTTAAACACGCTCCCCGTGCCGGGTGCGCTGTCCACGGTGATTTCGCCACCGTGCAATTCGACGATCCGGCGGCACAGGGCCAGGCCAATACCAGTTCCCTTGATATCGCCACGCGACGAGTCAAGCCGCTGAAAGATCTGGTAGATTCGCTGATGATGTTCTTCCGGAATTCCCGGGCCGTTATCCCGCACCGAGAATACCCACCAGGATTCATCACCCTGCCCGACCTCACGGGCGCTAATATCAATCTCAGGATTCCCGTCCTGACAGAACTTGATCGCGTTGCTGATCAAATTCTGAAATAGCTGGGTCAACTGGGACTCATTACCCATTACCTCCGGCAGTGTGGTTCGGGTGACCTTGGCATCATTTTCCTCGATCACGACAGCCAGGTTCTTCAGCGCCTCCTTCACCACCTGGTTCACATCGACTACTACCGGCTTTTCGATGTCTCGATTGACACGGGCCAATTCGAGCAGCCCGCGGATCAAACCTCTCATGCGCTCAGCGCCGTCGACAGCCTGAAAGATATATTCATCAGCTTTCTCATCGAGCTTACCCTCGTAACGCTTTTGCAAGAGCTGCAGAAAACTCGTCACCATTCGCAGCGGCTCCTGAAGATCGTGGGAGGCCACGTAGGCAAACTGTTCCAGGTCACGATTACTCGCTGCCAGCGCGTCGTTGGCGGCATCGGCGGCCCGCTTTGCCTGCCGCAGATTCCGTTCGGACCGGCGACGCTCATTCAAATGGGCACGCAACACGGCAATGATCACACCGGCAGCCAGGGCGAGGACGGCCAGCAGTGCAAGCAAACCCATAACCGTCAGACGGGCGCGCTTCATTGAGGCCACCCATTCCTCCGCCGGAAAGTCCACGCCAAGCACTGCCTCGACCTGACCGGATTCATCAAACATCGGAACATAGGCACTTACCCACGTGCCCCATCGATCGGTATAGGGAATATCGTCGAAGGCACTCTCGCCGGAAAAAGCCCGCATGAAATGCTCATCAAATTCATCCCAGATCTCCCCAATCTCAGTGCGTTGCTCGTGATCCCTATCAAAAGCACCGTTTCTATCGTAGTCCGTCTCCGAATCGACGATCAGTTGATTCCCGTCAGGATGTTTTCGAAAGGTGTAAATGTCAGCTATGGATGGATTTAACTCTAACCACCTGATCTGCTTGTGGATCATGGCCAGGTAAAACTGATCATCCGGCGGTGTATCCACCGTGATCGACACATGCCCCATCGCGCTGAGTTCCTCAGCATAGGTCGGAGCAAATCCACTGATCTGATCCTGCAACCGGGCCATCTCCCTCTTTCCAGCCTGATCCACGAGAAAGTAGCCTCCAACATTCACAGCCAGCAAAACCGTCCAGAAACCGGCGATCGCCAATTTGTCCACCCGGCCCAACTCACGACCTGCGCGCAGGAGCCAAAATGTCAAACTCACGCCGGCGATCAATCCGAGAACCGAAAACGTGACAAAGTCACTGTTCTCTTCGATGAATCCCCTGAAAAACTCAGTCGCAGCCAGGGAGTATTGTGAGAGCTTGGCCATCGGATCACGATTCTGAAACCTTCGACAGAAACAGAGGGAGTTTGCTGAGACTGAATACTATCAAGCCCCTCAACAGAGCACAAGCGCTACACCTGCCTAAAACAGCGCGTTCTTGAGGTAGGTAAACTCTAGCGCAGTTCTCTTGGCACGCTCAACCTGGTTCGCAGCAGCCGAGTGTCCTCCGTCGATATTCTCATAGTAGAAGAACGGCTGGCCGGCTTCCTCAAACCTCCGCGCCATCTTCCGCGCGTGCCCCGGGTGAACCCGGTCATCTTTGGTTGAGGTAACAAAAAAGGGAACCGGGTATTCTTTCGACGAGTCAAAATTGTGGTATGGGGAAATCTTCTCAAGGAACCCCCGTTCCCCGGCCACCTCGGGAGATCCATACTCATCAACCCAGGATGCCCCGGCAAGTAACAGGTGGTAGCGAAGCATATCGAGAAGAGGAACCTGAACGACCACCGCATTCCACAGATCGGGACGCTGATTCAACATCACACCCATGAGAAGACCTCCGTTTGATCCCCCCATGATACCCAGGTGCCTCGGACTGGTGATGCCGCGCTCGATTAACTCTTCCGCGACAGAGATAAAATCATCGTAGATTCGCTGGCGATTCAATTTCAATCCCGCCTGGTGCCACTCCGGTCCGTACTCACCGCCACCTCGTATGTTTGCCAGCACATATACTCCGCCCTTCTCCAGCCAGAGCCGCCCAATCGTGCTTCGGTAGGACGGATTGAGCGAAATCTGGAAGCCACCATACGCGTAGAGCAACGTCGGATTCGTTCCGTCAAACTCCACCTCCTCATGACGAATCACAAAATAAGGCACGCGGGTTCCATCGGTCGACTCGGCAAAGAACTGCTCCGCCACCAACCCACTGGAATCAAACTCTTCGGGTAACGATTTCAATCCTGACAAATCTCCTGAAACCGGATCGTATTGAAACAGCGTCGTTGGAGTGAGGAAGTCCTCATAACTGATGAACAACAGACTCTCATCAATACTCGAAAAGACGACATCAGCCTGTCCCTCGCCAGGAAGCTCGACCGGATCCACCGACCAGCCATCGCCGTCGCGCTCCAGTCGCAGGATTCTTCCGACAACATCCTCGTTAATCGAAATGAGGGCGGTCTCTTTCCCAATCGACACCCCTGTCAGGGCCTGGTTCTTCTCGGGACGAAACACGAGAGAAACCTCCGGAAGTTCACGGGTGGAAAGGAACTCATCCAGATCAAAGGAAACGAGGTCTCCACTCTTGAACGACTGACCTTCAGCCAGTTCCCAGTCCTGCTGCAGGGATACCAGCATCCGTCCGCGATAGGCACCTGAAAGGTGAGACTTCGGTGGGATGGCGACCCTGACCGGCTCTTCACCCTCGCCGGGAAGCCACCAGGTCGTCTCCGTGAAAAACGTATCGGCCTCCGAAGCGAAGGAGAGAAGGGTCCCGTCCGCCCGCTTGATTGTAAACGCACTCACGGAAACATCGGTTACATCGCCCTCGATAACAGTCTCAGCCTCTGACATCGGGGTGCCCCGCTTCCAGCGTTTCACGATGCGGGGGTAGCCCGACTCGGTAAGCGAGCCTTCACCCCAGTCCGTTCCGATCAGGATGGTATCCGCGTCCTCCCAGGCCATTCCCTGCTTGGCCTCGGGGGTCTCAAAACCACCCTCCACGAAGCTCTTCGATTCGAGATCAAATTCGCGACGAACGACTGCGTCTTTTCCTCCGTCAGACAGAGCTACAAGACAAAAGTATTTGCCGCTCTCTCGGTCATGAAAAGTGCGCGTTCCCTTAAAGACCCAGTTTTTTTCTTCCGCTTCGGCGAGCAAGTCAAAGTCGAGCACGGTCTCCCATTCCGGATCCTCAGAGCCATATTCATCCAGCGGGGTTCTACGCCAGATACCCCGGACGTGGTCTTCATCCTGCCAGAAGTTATAGACATAATCACCTCGAATCCTGCCGTAGGGAATGCGCTCCTTTGAAGTCAGCACTTCGAGAGCATCAGCGAGGTCTGCTTCGAAGTCCTTATCAGCCTGAAGCTCATTCAAAGAGCGCTCATTCTGTTCCCGCACCCAGCTCAGCGCCTCGTCACCTTCCACTTCCTCCAGCCAGAGATGCTGCGAAGGATCAAACTCGCTCATTTTTTCGTCCTGTTCGCTCCGGGCTTCCTGACAAAAGGCCGAACCTAATCCACATACCAAACACAATGAGCCGATCCAAAGCTTCATCGAAGGAGGTATTGATCAGATCAGGAATCCTCGCCGTCTTCGATGATCCGGCCGTGCAGATCCGGGATCACCAGGATCTCTCCACAGTCGCGGAACGGACAGGTCATTTCCGTGCCAAAAAGGTCTGGGGTGGCAGAGAGCTTTCTGCGGCAATGCATGCAGACGAACTTCACCTCATCGGTCGCCTTTTTAATATCCTCAGGCGCCGGAACCATAAACTCCCCGCCGCACTCGGGACAGTCCATCACTGTGTGGAACAGATCCGCCTTGGCAGAGAGGCGAGCAGAGCAATGGGGACATTCGAATCGAAGAGGCATGACTGGAAAGTAGCAAAAGTTCTATTTCTATAAGCCCAATCGAATCGCTTATCACCAGATTTGTTGAATGCGTCCCGAATTTAGCATTAGGTACCGGCGATGGATCAATTCGAAATCGAGCAGTTCTGTGGCGGCCTTTTCCAAACCAATGGCTACCTTTTTAATTCCGGCGGCAAGCATTGGCTGTTCGACGCACCGGACGGTGTGGCGGAGTGGCTTTCCGGCAAAGGAGTCAAGCTGGACGGGCTCATCCTCACTCACCAGCATCATGACCACGTCATCGGGGCCGGCAAGGTGGTTGAGGCATTCGGGTGCCCCGTATGGGCTCACTCTGAACCTTCCGAAGATCTCACCATGGCGAAGCGACTCGAGGCGATGATTGGCATGCCATGTGATCTTGACCCGTATCAAATCGATCACCTCCTCGAGGGAGAAACCGCCCTCCATCTACCGGAGCTTCCGGTCAAAATTCTTCACGTTCCCGGTCACTCACCGGACAGCCTTTGTTTCCTGATCGAAGGTCACCCGCTCCTCGTGGGCGGCGACGTCCTCTTCAGTGGAGGCATCGGTCGCACCGATTTCCCGCACGGTGATCACGATCTCCTGGTTTCAGGAATCAAGGACAAGCTCTGGCCGCTCCCCGACGAGACCCAGGTTCTTCCGGGACACGGGCCCACCACCGCCATCGGAATCGAGAAGTCGACCAATCCTTTCCTGCAATAAATCAGGCAAGGATGTCTTTCACTACGTGACCGTGTACATCGGTAAGGCGGAAGTGACGCCCCTGGAACTTGTAGGTCAACTTCTCGTGATCAATACCGAGCAGGTGCATGATCGTCGCGTGAAAGTCGTGAACACTGACCGGATTCTCGACAACATTGTAGCTGTAGTCATCCGTCGCTCCATAGGTCACTCCCGGCTTGATGCCACCACCGGCCATCCACACCGTGAGACAGCGAGGGTGGTGGTCACGACCATAGTTGTTCGGTGAGAGATCACCCTGGCAATACACCGTTCGTCCGAACTCACCTCCCCAGATCACCAGGGTATCATCAAGCAATCCGCGGTTCTTCAAATCAGTGATCAGTGCCGCTGATGCCTGGTCAGTCTGCTTACACTGTTTCGGAAGTCGGCCGGCTGTACTGTTGTGAGTGTCCCATCCCCGGTGGAAAACCTGCGTGTAGCGGGTTCCCCGCTCAGCGAGACGTCGAGCCATCAGAACATTGTAAGCGTAGGTGCCGGGCTTACGGGCGTCTTCGCCGTAGAGTTCGAAAGTGCTCTCCGGCTCATCCGAAAGGTCGGTCAACTCAGGCACCGATGTCTGCATCCGGTGCGCCATCTCGTACTGGGCAATGCGAGTCTCAATTTCAGGATCCCCCACCTCAGCATGACGAAGACGATTGAGCGCTCCGATGTCCCCAAGCGTCTGTTGGCGGATATCCTGAGTCACCCCGTTGGGGTTATTCAGATACAGCACAGGATCATTGCCGGAACGAAATCGAACACCCTGGTGCTTTGACGGCAGAAAGCCCGGCCCCCAGAGGCGGTCATAAAGCGGCTGGCCACCGCCCGACATCATCGCGACAAACGAGGGCAGGTTTTCATTCTCACTGCCAAGACCATAGCTGAGCCAGGCGCCCATGCTGGGGCGACCGGCAATCTGGAATCCGGTCAGGAGAAATGTGATCGCCGGGTCGTGATTGATCGCCTCGGTGTAAAGTGACTTCACAAAGGTAATGTCGTCAGCCACTTTCGCGAGGTTCGGCATCAGTTCAGAAATCCAGGCACCGCTCTGACCATGTTGTTTGAAATCAAAAATCGAACGCGCGGCCGGAAAGGACGTCTGGCCTGCAGTCATGCCGGTCAGGCGCTGGCCATTAAACACAGAGTCCGGCACCTCCTGTCCGTGAACTTTATCCAGGTGAGGCTTGTGGTCGAACAGGTCCAACTGAGAGGGCCCGCCTGACTGAAACAGGTAGATCACCCGCTTGGCTTTCGCCTCGTGGCTCGGCATGACCAGTCCACTGTTTTCAGCACCAAGCTGTCGCCCAAGCAATGAACCGAGCGCGATGCCACCGAGGCCTGCTGCAGAACGGTTAAGAAACTGTCGACGACTCGCCTGGAAGGCGGGGTTGGAATTCAGGAAGGAATGGTCCATGATTATTCGCGCACAGAGGCTTCTTCGAGGTTCAAGATCACGTTGGCGACGGCCGTAGCCGCAGCTAGTTCAATACGGTCGGCACTCTCATCGGCACCCGATTCACCGACCGTTAAAATTTCCTCCGCCTGATCCGGAGTTTCTCGGTAGCTTTGCAAGTATCGCTGATAGGCATCGGTCAGGATATCAAGCTCCGCCGGCTCGGGAGTTCGGGAAAGAACACTTCGGAAGCCATAGGTGACTCGCTCCTCCGCGGAAGCCTCCGGCATCGCAACCATACGTTCGCCCAGTTTCCGGGCAGCTTCGAAGAAAGCGGTTTCATTCATCAAGGTCAGCGCCTGAAGAGGAGTATTCGTCCGCTTCGGCTTCACTGAGCACCATTCCCGGTCCGAGGAATCAAGCACTGCCATCGATGGCGGAGCCAGGGTTCTTTTCCAGTAGGTGTAGAGACTTCGGCGATACAGCTTATCTCCTTTGTCCTGCTTGTAGCTGAAATTGCTCGCCTCTTTCCACATTCTAGCCGGCTGATAAGGCTTCACCGATGCTCCACCGATGTCTGCGACGAGGAGCCCACTCGCCACCAGGGCCTGGTCGCGGAGCATGCTGCCCGGAAGCTTCAGGCGAGGCGCGCGGGCGAGGAAGACATTGTTGGGATCCTTCTGGAGGTCCCCTTCACGAAGGGCAGAGGACTGGCGGTAGGTCCGACTCATCACCAGCGTCTTGAGCATGTGGCGAGTATCCCACCCGGACTCCCTGAATTCGATCGCGAGCCAGTCGAGCAGATCAGGATGAGTGGGCAGGCTACCCTGAGTGCCAAAGTCTTCGGCCGTCTTGACCAGGCCGGTTCCAAAGATCATCTGCCAGTACTGATTCACCGCAACGCGGGCCACCAGCGGATTCTCCTCGCTCATCAGCCACTTGGCAAAACCAAGTCGGTCAGCCGGTAGTTCGCCCAATCCGGGGAATACCTCAGGGACGTCCGACGAAACCACCTCACCGCGATTGTGATATTCACCCCGGATGCGGAAGAAGGTGTCCTTCGGTTCCGGTGCTTCCTCCATCACCATTGACGTGGGCAGGGAGTCAACAAACCGGATGCGCTCCGACTCGATCTTCTTCACAGCCGCCACACGTCTCCGGTCCTGCTCGACCGCACCGTGGTCGATAAAGTAGGACCGCAGCTTGGCCGCCTCGCTCCCGGTTCGCTCCTCGGCCTTCTTGGCCACGATCTCCGCGAGGGAAGAACGTTCTGCAAGAATCACGATCTCCTCTTCGCCGAAGGTGCGACCGCTGTAGACCCTAAGGTCACTGACAACTCCCTTCCACGGTTTTGCGTGAGTGCTGCCGCCCACCATCAGAGGAACGTTACTGTTACCAGCAGTGTTACTGTTAGTGTTGTGAATCTCTCGGGTTTCAGCTTTCTCACCGTTAATCCAAATGGAGATACCGCGGGCTCGTTGGGTGCCATCATTGGTCAGAGTGACATGTACGGTCTCTCCGGGCTCAAATGTCCGGACTGTCTCCAGCATTCCCACACCGGCAATCCAACGGGAAACCAGGGCAAACCGAAGGTGCCCGTCCTTGAAGCTCACAAAGAATCCTTTTCTCGTGGTGCTCTTTCCTTCATTGGAAAGCACCGCTCCCCGATCCACCTGACCCGGCGTCATCTGAAACGCCATCGTGAAACGCTTTTCGCTCGCAATGCCGGTCACCGGTTCCAGCTCAACGAATTCCTTACCGTTCGTTTCGATCGGCTCTCCAATAGCGAAGTGCTTGGTCAGTCCCTCGGCCAGCAGCACTTTCGTCAGATCCGGGTTCGCCTTCTCCCAGACCATCTGGCGGCGGGCCACCCCCGGCTCAAATTCATCCAGCTTCTTCTGCGCATCCTCGAGTCGATACTCGATCTCGGACAGCTTGGCTGCCTGTTCACGAGTCGGTGCGTGAATCCACGGCTCTGAGTTGCCGTGTTTGATCGCCCGGCCTGACTCAGTGATATTGTCGAAGAAAGAAATCAACTGGTAGTAGTCCTTCTGAGAGAGCGGATCATACTTGTGATCGTGACAACGGGAGCAGGCCATGGTCAGGCCCATCCACACTGTCATGGTCGTGTCGACCCGGTCGACCGCGTTCTCTAACAAAAACTCTTCGAGGACGAGTCCGGATTCGGAGTTGTAGCGATTGTTTCGGTTGAAACCCGTCGCAATGATTTGGTCCATGGTCGCGTTCGGCAACAAGTCACCGGCCAACTGCTCGATCGTAAACTGATCAAAAGGCATGTTGGTCTTGTAAGCTTCAATGACCCAGTCGCGCCAGCGCCACATCGTGCGCGGTCCATCGTTCTGATAGCCATCAGTATCGGCATAGCGGGCCGCTTCCATCCACTGCCAGGCCATTCGTTCAGCGTGGGCATCACTGTGGAGCAGTCGGTCGACCAGCTTCTCGTAGGCATCCGAAGACTCGTCCGCAAGAAAAGCGTCCACCTCTTCCACCGACGGAGGCAAACCGGTGAGATCGAGAGAGACCCGTCGAATCAGGGTTTCCTTCTCCGCCAGGGGCGAAGGCTCCAGATCGCGGTCCTGCAATGCCGCGAGAACGAAATGATCCACGGCGTTGACTGCGTCGTCCGCATTCGTCACCTCCGGCAATTCGCGCTTCACCGGCAGTTCAAAGGCCCAATGTTGTTGCCAAGGTGCGCCCTGGTTAATCCAGCGCTTCAAAAGGTTTTTCTCCTTGGAAGTCAGCTGACGGGACTCCGGCGGCGGCATGACGTAGTTGGGATCCTCGTCATGAATCCTGACAAACAACTCACTATCCTCCGCGTCCCCTTTGACGATGGCGGCGTATCCACCGAGGTCGCGCAAGGCACCTTCCTCGGTATCGAGACGGAGGTCACCCTTGCGCTCCGCTTCGTCAGGACCGTGACAGGCAAAGCATTTGTCGGAAAGAATCGGGCGGATGTCGCGGTTGAACTCAATTCCCCCCATCACCGCGAGTTCTCCGTTGCTCGCTGTTTCAGGGTGAACATTAGAAGCACCGCCGACGCCGTTCATGCCGGCGCGATCATAGCGTTCCTCGGCGGTCATCGACTTCGCGGCTTTTCGTTCCCGCGGAACTTCGACCACTTCCACCGGCTCCTCGTCTTTCGGCCCCGTGATCGCCACGCCGACGATCAATGCCGCTGCAATTCCCGCAGCCACCCCCAACCAACGGCGCCAGTCAGCAGTTTCAGCAGCAGCAACCGCGGCTTCAGCCGGCATGCTGACCACCTTCTCATCCGATGTCGCCTTCCCGATGCCGTAAAGCAGCCCCTCGACCTGGGCGTGATCAAGATAAAGCTCCCGGGCTTCATAATCCGAAGCGAGCAGCTGCTCGAGTTGGTCGAGTTCTCCCTCGGAAATTGTACCCGCCTCGAGGCGGGACAGGAGTTTGGCCAGTAAGTCGTGTTCCATGGTTAGTCGAGGGATCGAATCGAGCTGTCCCCCAGTTGAGATTCAATACAGCGCAGCAGGCTGTCGCGGCAGCGGAAAAGCAGCTGGGAAACCGCATTGGGCTTCACCCCCATTCGATCAGCAATGACCTGCACACTTTCACGCCGGAAGTAACGGCTCTCCACCGCATCGCGCTGGCGTTCGGGCAGCTTTTCAAGGCACTGCTGAAGGTGGCGCTGACGACGTTCAATCGAGGTTTCCTTTTCCTCCGTCCGCTCTGCCAGCGTTTCGACAAGCTCATCAGAGAAAGGGACCTGCTCGCCGCCACGACGGGACTTGTCGCGATGTTGAAGCACCTGGTAGCGGGCCACCTGGAAAGCCCAGGCGCGGAAGTTTGATCCCGGCTCAAATTGATCCGACTTCTCCCAGAGCACCCGGTTGGTGTTCTGAAGAATGTCCTCTACCTCGGCCCCCGGCCCCGCGAGGGCACGGATCAAACCGAACAGGCGCCCCTGGTGGGCTTCCAGGAGTTGCTCAAATTCAGCCGGGTCGTCAGATGATGTCGCTGCCACGTTCACAGTGTTTCCAGGGATATCCGTCCCCCTGACTCATCTTACTGGAAAAACGGCAATTTTTTGTGGCGCATCAGTGCCAGCGGATCCCACTTGCCCCAATCCTGAGGGGAAACGGCGTATCTTTCGCAATATTTGCCAAGACTTCCCGCCTCAAATCCGGCAACTTTACCGTCATGAATGCTCAAATGTGCCGACTTCTCAGCACGATCTTTCTTCAAGCCGGGATCTTCTCAATCCTGCTCTCGATCTTTATCTGGTGGTATCTCGGCAGTGATGATCCAGCCGAACAGGCTCACGCCGAGCGATTTGGAATCTTCGTCGGACTCTGGTCGCCAACGCTTCTGATCCTCTCCAACCGGTTTGACCGCTATGCCGACAAAGCAAGCCAAGTTCCAGGGATGAAGCCCGAGCATCACGAAGAAGTGGAGGTCGAAGACTGATCCCTATTCCACTATTTCAGAACTCCTGTTTCTGCCGAGTCGAAACGGGTGCCACGGCTGTCGCCAGTGGACCTCGGAATTCGGCTCCTTAATTCCGAGGGCAGCCGGCTCGTGACCAAGGCAGCGACAGGTCCCGCGGGGCGACTTCACATTCGGACGAAAAAGGTCGCCCAAAATCCGCTCCATTTTTCCAACCCCCATCAAACTGCCCTCACGCCATCACTCCACAAAAAAGCCCCACCCGTTCGGGTGAGGCTTTTTCCATAAATGATAATGAAACCTGGAACCGATCAGGAATCGGCGCCGGGATTCTTCTCGAGCACCTTGTCGATGAGACCGTAAGCAGCCGCCTCTTCAGCGGGCATGTAATTGTCACGATCAGCGTCACGCTCAATGTCTGCGACGGTCTTTCCAGTGTGGAAAGCGAGGATCTCGTTAAGGCGCTTCTTCAAGGAGTACATGAACTCCACGGTCCGCTCCACATCGGAAGCGGTACCCTGGGCACCACCGGAAACCTGGTGGATCATGATGTGGGAATTCGGAAGCGCGTAACGCTTGCCCTTGGTTCCTGCTGTCAGGAGCACGGCACCCATGGAGGCGGCCATACCCATGCAGTAGGTATTCACATCACAAGTCACGAACTGCATCGTGTCGTAGATCGCGAGACCGGCAGTCACAGAACCGCCGGGGCTGTTGATGTAAACGTTAATGTCCTTGTTAGGATCCTGCATCTGCAGGTAAAGCATCTGGGCGATGATGTAGTTCGCGAGCGGGTCGCTGATACCCTCGCCGATGAAGATGATGCGGTCCTTCATCAGGCGGGAGATCAGATCGAACTGGATCATGGAGTTCCCTTCCTTTTCAATCACGCTGACGTTCTTGACCGGATCAATGATCCGCTGCTGCAGGTGGGGAGGGAGAAGTGGGGAGAGTTCTTGTACGTCGTCTAGGGACATGGCAGGTGGGTTATTGAAAGTTTAAGTGTGGAACAGGTCAGTCGTCCGGGAGAAGCAATTCCTTACTTCTCCTCGGCCGGAGCGTCGACCTCCGTGACCTTAGCATTCGAGCGGAGAAACTCAATGGTCTTGGAAATGACGATGTCCTGATGGATGTTCTCGAAACCGTTGTTGTCGCGCAACTCGCGGGCGAGCTTCTTGACGGGGCGGCGCTGCTGCTGAGCCATCATCATGACACGCTGGGAGACTTCTTCCTGGGAGGCGGTGATGCCTTCCTTTTGAGCGATCTCTTCGAGGATGAACATCGTCTTCACGTTGTTCTTCGCCTGGGTTTCGGCGCTCTTCATGAGGTCTTCCTGGTTTTCCTCGATATCGCCCTCGCTCATGCCCTGCTCGTAGCCGCGGGAAACCATCTGGTTCACCTGGCGCTGGGTTTCGTTGAACACGATGTGCTGAGGCAGATCGAAAGTCATTTCATCGTTGAGGTGAGCCAGCAACTGGTTGTCGATGATCTGGTTGCGGCTCTGTGCCATCTGCTGCTCGAACTGCTCGCGAACCTTGTCCTTGAGATCGTCGAGGGACTCGGCACCCATCGCCTGGGCGTGAGCGTCATCCAGGGTCGGGAGCTCGCGCTCTTTGACCTGGGTGACCTTAATCTCGTAGGTCACGGTCTTGCCGGCAACGGCCTCAACCGGGAAATCTTCAGCAAACTCGGCGTCAAAAGTCTTGGTGTCGCCGGCGCTCATACCGTCAACCGCCTTGGAAAGGCCGGGGATGAATTCACGGGGCTCTTCACCCTCTTCCGGAACATCGGCCCAGTGGCTCTCGCCCTTGGCAAGCGGTCCGGCTTCTTTCTCAAGCTTGTCCTCAAGAGGCTCGCCGTCGAGTGTACCGGTATAGTCGACCACGACGAGGTCGGTGGGCTGAGCAGCGCGATCCACATCGGTCGGCACAGCCTGCTGCTTACGCATGTTGTCGAGGTATCCGTCGATCATGTCGTCGGTGACTTCCATCTTCTGGACTTCGACTTCGATCTCCTTGTAGTCGGCAACTTCCACTTCGGGCTCGGTCACCACCTCAACAGCCAGCATGTAGGAACCGTCGGCTTCGAACTGCTCGCGCTCGACCTGGGCGATGCCGAGGATAGCGAGGTTCTCCTTTTCGCGGGCTTCGCCGTAGGCAGAGCGAGCGAGACGGTCCTTAAGTTCGCCTTCGATGTCAGCGGCGTAGCGCTTTTCGATCACGTTGGCGGGAATCTTACCGGGGCGGAAACCGGGCACTTTGGCCTGAGCAGAATAGGCAGCCACGATCTGCTTACGGGTATCGGTCACCGTATCAGCCGGGATCTCGGCAGAAAGGCGGGCTTTGCACTCGGGAAGGCGTTCGACAGTAATGTTCATAGTTTCGGTTTTTCCAGACAGGAAGGGGGTCCTTCAAAAGAGGGGCGGGAATCTAGATCAAGCCTTTCGGCTTTGCACCCGATAAATTTCGGACTTTTTTGGAGGGGAAAACCGGGCAAAAAGGTGCTGTTTCCCGCAGTTCAAGCTTCGAGAAAACCCTCCATGTCGGCCGGCAAGGGACATTCCCAGTCCTGGTCTTTCCAGCCGAAACCCGACGCATGCAGCGCCTGGCGGTTCAGCAGCAATTGCTCCTCAAGCGCTGAGGTCCAACCAGTTTCGATGAAATTGAGGTAGCAGTTCTCGTCCGGCCCATAGATTTTGTCGCCGACGATAGAATGCCCTGCATGAGCCGCATGGACGCGGATCTGGTGCATCCGACCCGTTTTCGGGAAGCAGCGCAGCAGCGCGAAGCGATCACCGTTGCTGGTGACCTTCTCAAAGCGTTTCACGACCTCAAACCCCGTCTCACTGGGCTTGCCGTCGGGGTGGACCATCTGTTTCACCCAGATCGGCGACTCCAACAGCTCTCCCTTGCGGAGAATAGGCTCCTCCACAGTGAATTCATCCGCCTCCGGCCAGCCCCAGACCAAGGCTTGATAGGATTTGCGGAACTCCCTTTTTTCCATGGCGATGCTGAGCTCCCGAGCCGCCTCCTTGGTCTTGGCGACGAGAACAATCCCGCTCGTCTCCCGGTCGAGGCGGTTAATCAGGGAAAGCTGCCCACCATTGGCCAATTCGTAAATGCAGAGGGCTTCGAGGCCGTCCAGCAGGGTCGGCGGGTTGCCCGGAACGGACGGGTGGACAAGGAGATGCGGCGGTTTATCGACCAGCATGAAGTCGTCGCTTTCATGCACGATGGAGAATTCTGGGGTGTGGAGGCGCAGGTCGATACCCACTCTTAATCTAGATCCTGCTCTTAATCTTGCTCTTTTCACACCGTTCGACCCGCCTTGCAGGGAGCAAGATCAAGAGTAAGAGCATGAGCAAGACTGGCTCGTGCCTCGCCAAATCACTGGACTATCCCCCCTTTTGCGTTAGTGGTTCCCCCTTTCAACCCTACCTGGTTTGCTACAACCCATGTCGGCTCCGAAACAACAAACACTAGCCTCTTCAGCCACTGTCACCGGCACTTCTCTCCATACCGGAGAGCAAGTCACGCTGACGCTGAAGCCCGCTCCTGTCGATCACGGCATCAAATTCCGCCGCATTGACCTGGACGACCAACCCTTCATCGACGCCCACGTCTCCAAGGTGCAGACCGTCGAGCGAGCCACGACGCTGGCCCAGGGTTCCGTCAAAGTGCACACCGTTGAGCACGTTATTTCCGCTCTCGTTGGCATGGGAGTCGACAACGCCATTGTTGAAATGGACGCCAATGAGCCGCCCATCGGTGACGGTTCCGCCCGCCCTTTCGTCGACTGCATCAAGAAAGCCGGCATCGAAGAGCAGGACGCCTACGCCTCCATCTTCGAAATTCGCGAGCCCATCCACCTCGAAACCAAGGGCGGCTCGCTCATCACCATCGTGCCGGACAAGGCTTTCCGCGTGTCCTGCACCCAGGTCGGCCCCGACGGCCGCATGACTCAGTTTTACTCCACCGAGGTCAATCCCGAGACCTACGAGAAGGAAATCGCCGACGCCCGCACCTTCGTTTTCTACGAAGATGTTGAGCCCCTGCTTGAGAAGGGTCTCATCAAGGGCGGCAGCCTCGAGAACGCCATCGTGATCAAGGGTGACTCCGTCATGAGCAAGGAATCCCTCCGCTACAAGGAGGAGTTCGCCCGCCACAAGATTCTCGACGTCATCGGTGACCTCATGCTCAGCGGCAAGCGCTTCATGGGTCACGTCATTGCTGTGAAGCCCGGCCACGGTCCCAACACCGAGATGGCCGCCAAGCTGGCCAAGACTTACGAGCAGACCCTTTCCATGGTGCCCCCTGTCACGATTCCGACCGGTGAAGCCGTCATGGACAACGTCGAGGTTCAGAAAGTACTGCCTCACCGTTACCCCTTCCTCATGGTCGATCGCGTGGTCGGCTTTGAAGGCGACATGAAGTGCACCGGTGTCAAGCAGGTCACCACGAACGAGCCTTTCTTCCAGGGACACTTCCCCGGACACCCCGTCATGCCCGGCGTCCTCCAGATCGAGGCCATGGCCCAGGTCGCCAGCATCGTGATTCTCCGCACTCCCGAGAACCAGGGCAAGATCGGTTACTTCATGAGCGCCGATAAGGTAAAATTCCGCAAGCCGGTCATGCCCGGCGACACGCTCATCATTGAGTCCGAAATTCTCAAGGTGCGCCGCAACATCGCCTACGCCCAGTGCCGCTGCCTTGTGAACGGCGAAGTCACTTCCTCCTGCGATCTCAAATTCGCAATCGTCACCTGAGGTTTCAGTGAATACATTGTTCCCGCCGATCTGCTGACCAACATGGCCAACGAGATTCATCCGACCGCAATTATTGATCCCGGCGCCGAGCTGGGTGACAACCTTGTCGTCGGTCCCTACTGCGTCATCAACGCAGGCGTCAAACTTGGCAGCGGCTGTCACCTCCACAACAATGTGACAATCGACGGCCCGACCGAAATTGGCGAGGACAACGAGTTCTACTCCTACGCCTCCATCGGCCAGCGCACCCAGGATCTCAAGTATGACGGAGAGCCGACCTATCTCAAGATCGGGAGCGGCAATACCTTCCGCGAGTTCGTCACGGTCAATCGCGCCACTTCCGCGGGCGACGCCACTATCGTGGGCAGCCACGGCAATTTCCTGGCCTACACTCACATCGGTCACGACTGCATCGTCGGAGACCACGTGGTATTCTCTAACAATGCCACTCTCGGCGGCCACGTCGAGATTGAGGACCACGTCATTCTCGGCGGCCTCACCGGCATTCACCAGTTCTGCCGAATCGGAGCCCATGCCATCACCGGCGGGTTCACCAAGATCGTTCAGGATGTGCCTCCCTACATGGTCGCTGACGGCAACCCTGCCCGCACCCGTGCCATCAACAAGGTCGGTCTGGAGCGACGCGGATTCTCCGATGAAGCGAGGAAGGCGATCAAGTTCGCCTATCGCACTCTCTTCCGCGAAGAGCGCAACGTAACCGACGCGCTCGACGTCCTGCGCAACATGGAAGGCCGGACCGAAGAAATCGATCACATCATCGCTTTCGTCGAAAAGTCCGAGCGCGGTTTACACTGAGCCACTCCGGAAACCGCGACCGCCCGCTGACTTTTAGCGGGGCGTATTCGTCCCGTTCGCGCTATTTCTCGAGGCTATCAATTTTGGGGCGTCTCCCTATACTTCCCCGAAATGAAACCCCTCGCCACGCTCTTATCAGTCGCTTTCTTCTTCATCAGCGTCTCACGCGCTGAACAGCCCAACATCATTTACATCATGGCCGACGATCTCGGCTGGGCGGAGCTGGGCAGCTACGGGCAGGAGAAAATCAAGACCCCGCATCTCGATCGCATTGCGGCTGAAGGCATGCGTTTCACCCAACACTACACTAGCGCCCCGGTCTGCGCGCCAGCTCGCTACTCACTCATGACCGGCAAGCATGGCGGCCATTCCTTCGTTCGTTCCAACTACGAAATCGGAGACTGGGACAGCCACCAGGGACAACTTCCCCTGCCCGCCGATGAAACCACCATTGCTGAACTGCTCAAAGGCAAAGGGTACGCCACCGGCGCCTTTGGAAAATGGGGACTCGGCCAGCCCGGGTCCGAAGGCGATCCCCTGAAGCAGGGCTTCGATCGATTCTACGGCTACAACTGCCAACGCCACGCCCACAACCTCTTCCCCGAATACATCGTCGACCAGGACAAGCGCGTTCCGCTGGAAGGCAACACCTCGACCGTTTACGGCAAACAGTATGCGCCGAAGCTCATCGCTGACGCAGCCCTCGCCTTCGTCGATGAGAACAAGGACGAACCCTTCTTTCTCTACTATCCGACCATCATTCCCCACCTCGCCCTGCAGGTTCCCTACGACGAACTGAGCCCCTACATCAACGAGTGGGAAGAAACGCCATACACCGGAAAGAGCTACCAGCCGCACCCGACCCCACGTTCCGCGTACGCAGCCATGATCAGCTACATGGACAAGCAGATTGGGCGACTCCTCGACAAGCTCGACGAACACGGCCTCGCCGAGAACACCATTATTTTCTTCACCTCAGACAACGGCACCACCTTCCTTAAGGACCAGGTCGACTACGAGTTCTTCCACAGTGTCGCTGGACTCCGCGGGCTCAAAGGTGAGGTCTACGAGGGAGGCATCCGCGTTCCCCTGCTCGTGCGCTGGCCCGGAAAGATTGAGCCGGGCCAAACCAGCGATCTTCTCAGCACTCACTACGATGCCCTCGCCACCATCGCCGACATTGCAGACGTGTCCCTCGACCAGGAGCACGACGGCATCAGCTATCTTCCCACTCTCCTCGGCAAGGAACAGACGGAACACGACTACCTCTTCTGGGACTTTGCCGGCTACGGCGGCCAGGTCGCGCTGCGCCAGGGAGACTGGAAAGCGATTGTCCCCAGCATGAAGAATAATCCCGAAGGCAAGGTCGAGCTCTACAACCTGGCCGAGGATCCATCCGAGAAAACTGATCTCTCCGGCAAACACCCGGATAAGGTCGAGGCTTTCACCCGGCTCATGATCGAATCCCGTGACGAACCCGAAATCGAGCGCTTTCGATTCTGGAAATACGAGTGAGAAAACCGCCAACGAACGCCGACGGGCGTAGAATATCCCGAGGGAGATTCTCCTTCCGCATTCTACAATCCTAACAATGCCCGAACTCGCTGAAGTTGAATTCTATCGCAAGCAATGGGATCCCGGCCTCGGCCAGCCCATCAAGAAGATAGCCACCCATCCCAAGGCCCGCATCTATCGCGACATCGCCGCCACCGCGGTGCAGCGCGGGCTTAAGGGCCGTGACTTCATCCGCAGCCACGCCCACGGCAAACAGATGATGTTTGAGTTTTCAGGCGGTGCCTGGCTCGGGCTGCACCTCGGCATGACCGGCAAACTGCACACGCGACCGTCAGGGTCCGAAGTGGAGAAGCACGATCATCTCGCCATCGAGCTGGCGGAGACCCAGCTCGTCTTTACCGATCCGAGAATGTTCGGAAAACTGACGCTCGATCTCACCGATGACGGCGCCGCTCCCGAATGGTGGCAATCCCTTCCTCCTCAACCGCAGGACTCCGGCTTCACCAAGGCCAGCCACCTCATCTTCGCGCGGCGCTTTCCCAAGACACCGATCAAGACGCTGCTCCTCGACCAGCGCGGATACCCCGGCATCGGCAACTGGATGGCCGACGAGATTTGCTGGAAAGCCAGGATCGCCCCGCAATCCCCCACCGGAACCCTGACCGACGAACAACTCAACACGATCTGGAAGCTGACGCGACAAGTCTCCCGGGATGCTATCCGTATCATCGGGACCGACTGGAGCACACCGCCGAAGAGTTGGCTTTTCACGCACCGCTGGAAGGACGGCGGGACTTGCCCTCGGCGCGCCTGTGACAAGGCGGAACTGGTGCGCGCTGACCTGCGGGGACGGACCACCTGCTGGTGTCCCGTTTGTCAGGCTGGCTGATTCGGAAGATTGGCATCTTCCGCTACGCACCAAAGACGCTCGCCTTCTGCTCCAGCGGCGCGAAGAAGAGCTGGCGTGGTACTGAGCACCCGGGCAAAAACAAGGGCGGAACCTTTCGGTATCCGCCCTAAGTATATCTAACAGGGTTAAGTGATCGACCTAACCCTGTTCAATCGTTTCGATTACCCGCGCAGGGCATCGAGGATGTATTCGCTCGCGCGGAAGTTTTCGATGATAACCTCTTCCTGATCTCCCCGCTTCATGCGCACCTGCTTGATGTTGAAGTTAGGTGTTTTGTGAGGAGCGAAGAGAATATCGTCGTGAGTCGAGTTCTCGTGCTTCTTGAACATATCAGGGATGATGTCACCGCCGAGATGATCATCACGCCCGGTGGCGAGGTGACAGGTGCCGAGCACCTTCTCGTCCTGAATATCAGCGCCGGAAACAGGCAAAACCTGGGTGCCGAAACCTAGCTCACCAAGGGTTCCCGTCATGGGGTCGTCAGCGAGGCGGGCGTTATGGGCATCGATGGTTTCCTGGTTACCCTCGATCAGGGTGGAGTGAATGATACTGCGGTTCTTCACTTCCAACACACCGAGCGTGCCGTCTTCGTATTTCATCGGGAACTGGCCGTTCGCGTCGACCGGAACGAAGTAGACTTCACCAGCCGGGAGATTAGCCACGTCAGGAGTCATGCCCTGGCAGAGGCCATGTGACTTCTGTGCTTCCTGCCCGTCGAGGTCGAGATCAGCAGTGAGAATGGAACCATCTTCGAGTTCAAAGTCGATCTCCACCGAGTCGGCCCGGGTCATGGCGAGACGCATCTTTTCAGCATCAGCACTGACTTCGTCGTAGTCCACAGCGAGGCCGGAGTTGAGGATGATGTCGTTAACACCGTGAAGGGTGGCACCGCGGAAGCCAAACTCTTTGCACTTCGCGGTCAGGGGAGCTGTTGCCGAATAAGTCGAAACGCAGAGAATGATGTCGTAGTTCGGATAGATGTCGTGATCGAGACTGAGCTCATTGCCTTCCGCATCATAAACCTCGTCCTTGAGGTCCAGGTTAGAGCCGTAGGTCATCGGAAAAGCGAACAGCTCGCCGCCGCTCATCCCGAGGGATTCCATCCCTCCGTCTTTCAGGCCCAGGTAAAATTCTTCGTAGGCTTTTCGTTGGATCTCGTGCCCTTCGGCTTCGAGAAACTGGTAACCCTTCATCAGGTTGGTGTCTTCGAGATCGATGAGGACACAAACCTTGCAGCCCTGGGTTGGCTCAAAAACCTGACCGAGCAAACGCTCCAGTCTAAACTCAGGGAAGGTCCTTTTTTCGGGATTCAAAATGATCTCGCGATCAAGTGTAGCTACTGACATGTCGTGTAGAGGTTAGTTTGGTTCAAGGAGGACTGACGCCTGCAACCATTGTGTCTTACAGACTACTCTGGCTTATTCTCATTCTACGCAGGTCAAACGGCAGAGGGCCAAAAAAAATCGAAACAATCCTGTCATTCCCTAACAATCAGGCAGCCTCTGATACCCGGATTGGGTTTCCTTGACCCTTTGATTGCCCCCATTGGGCGAGTTGCTCGGGAAAAGGACAGTGATCACACTCTGAAAGATCCTCGAGACAGAAATCGCGGTAGATCTGCAGGAGTCCCTGCTGTTGATGGTAGTACGATGTGAATAACTTCTGTCGCTCCTCGTCTTCGCCGAACAATCTCAGGGTCGCCCGACGAAGTTTGTGGTTGGTATTCACCTTCTTGAGCGCGGCAAATTCTTCCCAACGTTCCGGCTCGATCCCAATGAGCACGGGGAAAATCACGTTTCCGAGAATATCCCGCTGACGTTCCTTCCCCAGCAGAGTGAGCCGACCCGATACCGGGTTGGCTTTCACTGTGTAATGAGTCTCCCAAAACGGATGGCGGAGGTTATTCAGCGAGTTATTCACAACCTTTTCCACAGAGTTATTCACATTTTGTTCCCAAACAGGGCGAAGGGCTTCCCATTGACTGACGAGAGCCGCCAAAGCTCCAACTCGTCGCTGGGGATGATTGCCGGGCCGACTCCCCGACAGCTTCCAGGAAATGTTTTTCGGAGGACGCGCCTCGATGCCCCCGCGCATCTTCCACCAGCACTCCCACAGCCCGCGCAGATAGCGGCGCGACTGTCCTTCGAGGGCTTCATCAAAAACCCCCTGCTCGAGAAAACCGGCAGCGCCGAAGAGCCGCGCCTCACGCTCAAGAGGATTCATTTCCTCCAATTCACTGATAGGGCATCGCTGCGCCAATACCGCCATGGCGGAGCGATTCTGGTAAAAGCCCAACGCTTCGGCAATGCCCTGGAACAGGGCCTGTTCGGTCGAAGTGGCACGAGACATGACCCTGAGCCGCTCCGCTTTCTCCTGGAGCCGAAACTGGGATGCGCTCAAAAGCAGCGACTCCACCTCATCATCCGTCATCAGACTGAGCGGCGCGACACAACGTCCCGGATAGGCTTCGGGCAGAAAGTCCGGCGGCCCCTGCGACCACGCATACTGCGGCAACTGAACCTGGCAGACGTTTCGGTGTTGCCTCGTCCTCGTGAAAAAACGACTCAGGGCCGGGCCGTCGGCGAACACGTGCAGAACGACGTTCTCGAACTCCGGGTTGGCTCCGTGTCCGTGCCCCTCCCAGTCCTTCACGTTCGTGTCGATTTCGATGGCGCCACCGTGCAACTCGCCATTGATGCGCACGGCCGCATCCGTGAAATCGGGCCCGGCGCCGCGATTCCAGTGCCCAAACTGGACCACCTCGATTCTCTCCCCATCGACGCCGACAAACTCCCGCCCGAATTCCCCTCCAAACCATCGGGCCTGCATCTCCATCTCGGGCTCGCGATCGAAATTCGGCCGTTTCGGCTCCCGCGCCAGCGGCAGAGCTTCATCCCAAACGCGGGAGCGAAACTCCCGGTAACGGTTCGCGGCATAGGGAAACAGCATGATACTCTCATACCAAAATACTGTTCAAATGTCCAGTTATTCTTTCCCCGCCGCCGCGTCGACGAACGCCTGGATCAGCTTCGCCTGGCGCTCATCCTCAGGCACCATGCGCTCGGGATGCCATTGCACACCGATCAGAAATCGCCCCGGGTCCGTGCCCTCCGTTGCTTCAATAATACCGTCCGGACTGCGCGCCACGATGCGTAGGCCCTCCCCGAGATCATCCACCGCCTGGTGATGAGTGGAGTTCACTTCAAACTCACTTTCCCCGAAAATGGAGAAGAGCCGCGAGTCTTCTTCGAGGATCACCGAATGCTCAATATCACGATGATTACCTCCTGTCTCAGAAGGGATATCCTGGATCAGCGTTCCCCCGCTCGATACGTTCAACCACTGGCTGCCGAGGCAAATCCCGAGAAACGGTTTTTCCGATTGTTCAATCCAGGCACGACTCAGGGCCCGCTCAAACCGGTATCGATTATCGTCTAACAGTACTACTGTTTCATGAGTCTCCTCGCCGTATTCCGAAGGAGGAATATCCTGGCCGCCCGGCATCAACAGCCCGTCGAGTTGTTCGAGATACTCCGCGATCTTCTCCTCGCTGCCTTCCGTATCCGGAAGAACGACCGGCACGCCCCCGGCGGCAATCACGGCACTGACACAATTCTCACTCTCCAGGCTGGCAATGCCAATGAGGGGAGCCGCCCGCTCATCAACCACTTCCGGACCGCTCCGCTTTCCGGCGAGGTACCCCGCCGCCGCCGCCACGACGGCAATGGTAAGGCCGAGGAACCAGCGACGTCCGGTAGAGTTCATGCTTCGTAATTTAGCAAACGCCGTCGATCGAGGCGGTGACAAAATTCACGCCAACCCGCACTAGGCTCATCGAAATAACCGTGCCATCATCTCGACAACCATGATCAAATTTCTTCACACCCGTATCCGTGTCAGCGACCTCGACGCTACGATTGCTTTCTACGAAAAACTCGGCTTCAGCCTGACCCGCCGGACCGACAAGTCACCCGCCGGCAACCAGCTCGCCTTCCTCGAACTCGATGGCAACGAACACTTTCTCGAGCTTTGTTACTCACCCGATTTCAAGGTGGAGTTCCCGGAAGACCTCATGCACACCGCTGTGGGAGTCGAAGACATCATGGCCTACTGCGACAAGGTCGAGAAAGACGGTATCGAAATCTGGCCGGAGGACTGGCGCGAGGCCTTCCCCAGCGGCGCGAAGATCAAGATGGCCTTCGTCACCGACCCCGATGGCTACGAAGTCGAGATCCTAGAACGCTGATCCGGACCGACTTTTTGCCAATTTTCTAAAATTTCCTTCGTTTATATAGAAACCAGCCCCCACATACCCCTCTAGATTTAGTTTAATTTTAGATTATCTTAATTAAATTTTGCGATCCAGGCTCCGAAAGCTTAACTTTCGGACCGCGTTTGGACGCAAATCCTTCAGGAACGATGAACTGGCTTCGATTGGTGATCCCCACGGTGGTGATGGCATTGACCCTCGCCATCCTTCCCGGTTGTAAAACCGCTCCCACGTCGACGAAGGCGACCGTTTGGGAACGGGAGCTGGGGGCTGTGGCTGAAACACCCATCAGCCCCAACCAGGCGCACCAGGAGCTGAACCTGAAGGTCGATCTCATTCCCAAGGGCAAGTATGGCCGTCGCATCTTTCGCGAGATGCAGCCGCGCTACATCACCATTCACAGCACCCAGAATCCCACCGGTGACGCCTACGCCCACGCCAAGGCGCTCAAGCGAGGGGCTCTGCGCGGCGGCGTGGTCGGCTACCTCTGCTGGCATTTCACCGTCCAGGAAGATGCAGTCATCCAGCACATCCCCACGGACGAGCGCGGCGAACACGCCGATTTCGACGGCCCCGGCAACCGCTACTCCATTGGCATCGAGATGTGCGAACACCAGGGGAACGACCAGGTCGAAACGATGGACCGCACCGCGAAGCTGGCAGCAACGCTGATGTATTACCACAAGATCCCGGTCGAGAATATCCGCGCTCACTACCACTGGCCGCGCGAGGGCTACCAGACCCCGAACAAGAATTGCCCCCACTTCCTTCTCGAAGGCGGCCGCCCGGGCACGACCTGGCGCTGGTTCGTGGGAAGAATCAATCGCCACCATGAAAGACTGGTCGCCTATGACGAGTATCTTCGTGAGAAGCAAAAGCAGGAAGAACAGGAGCGCCGCGCCCGTGAAATGGTCGACTCCCCCTACCTGCACCGCTTCACCCTGATCGGGAGCCTCGCCTAGGCACGGGATCGCCACACCGATCACACGGTGGCGTCGGTTGCGTTCTTTCGAGACTCTGTAATATTTTGGCAACACATCACGACACACCAAACACCGGGAAACCCATGACCCCACGTCTCCCATTTCTCATCGCGCTGGCCCTGCTGGCGACATGCTGTCAGCCGTCCACGGCAGAAGCGAAACTCGATCCCAACGACGAATACATCCTGCTCGTCGGCGGCCCTTCCCTTTTGGAATGGGAAAACTACCGCCGCGAGGAACACCGCCACGACCGCTGGTGGGGTAATTTTGTCCGGGCTGCCCGCATTCGCATCCAACAACTCCAGAAAGCCACCAACGAGGAGATCAACATCACCCTGCTGGTCTACCGCCCTGGCTACGTGACCCGCGCCCGCGAAGACGGCGACCCCCTCATTTCCCACATCGAGAGTGTCCGCGACAAGTTCAAGGTCCGCCTCGTCTGGTTCAGCACCACTTCGGAGATGATCAATTACGTGAATCGCGGCCAGAACCGCTCCCAGATGAAGGTATCCGGGTTCGAGTATTTTGGTCACTCCAACAAATACTGCTTTGTCTTCGACTACAGCAACGAGATCCTGGGAGCGTCCAAGGTCTTCCTGCACCAGAGCCAACTGAGTCAATTCGACCGCAAGGTTTTCGCCAAGGGCGCCTACTGCAAGAGTTGGGGCTGCCACAGTGGCGAGTCGATGTCCGGCGCGTTCCGAAAGGCGACCGGCCACAAGATGATCGGGGCTGTCGGCAAAACGGACTATTCCGAGGTCTGGAAGCAAACGCTCCCCTTTGTCTCTCCCGGCGGGCGCTGGACCAGTTAATTTGCGCTCGTTTGCTACCCTCGTCGCAGCTGGCCGGGACCGATTTTTGCAACAATCGCGTGAAATTCGGCGAATTCGTGGTCCTTTTCCCCCCGGAACCGGTTTCGGATCCGGAATTCAACCTGACCTTTTCCCATGCAGTTCGACGAACTTAAAGAGCTCTACGACCTTCCCTTTTTCGACCTGATCCAGCGTTCGAGAAAAGTGCATGAAGCCCATTGGCCCGAGAACGAAGTGCAGCTCTGCACCCTTCTCAGCATCAAGACCGGGGGCTGCTCCGAGGATTGCTCCTATTGCGCCCAGTCGGCCCGTTACAGCACGCCCGTCGAGGCCGAGCGCCTCATGGAAAAGGACGACATCCTCGAGCGCGCCAAGTTCGCCCGCGAGAACGGCTCGACCCGTTTCTGCATGGGTGCCGCCTGGAAAGGCGTCAAAGACGGCACCAAGCGTTTTGACCAGGTCCTCGATATCGTCGAATCCGTCGCCGAACTCGGCATGGAAGTCTGCACCACGCTCGGTGAGCTCGGTGAAACGGAAGCCCAGAAGCTCAAGGAAGCCGGGGTGACCGCTTACAATCACAACATCGACACCTCCCCCGAGCACTACAAGAACATCGTCACCACTCACAGCTTCCAGGACCGCCTCAACACCCTGCGCCACGTGCAGGACGCCGGCATGTCCGTCTGCTCCGGCGGCATCCTCGGTCTCGGTGAAAACACCGACGACCGTCTCAAGATGCTCGAGGTGCTCAGCAGCTTCAATCCGGCTCCTGAAAGCGTTCCAATCAACTCTCTCGTTCCCATCCCCGGCACTCCGATGGCCGAGCAGCAGGGGGTCGACTCTTTTGAAGTCGTCCGCATGATTGCGATCGCGCGCATCGCCATCCCGACGGCCAAGGTTCGCCTTTCCGCGGGACGCTGCCAGATGAGTGAAGAACTGCAGACCCTCTGCTTCTTCGCCGGAGCCAATTCCATTTTCTACGGAGACAAGCTGCTCACCACGAGCAACCCGCAGTCCGAGGCCGATCAGGCCCTGCTCAAGAAGCTCGGTCTTCGTCCCCAGCAGCCCAACCGCGACCTCGAGCCGCCGGAGACTGAAGATACCAAGCCACGCGAGCCTGCCCTCGCCTGAGGCTAAGGCCTCTACCGCTTCTGTATGAAGTGGCGCTGCAAAGACCGGGTTTTCGATCTCTCCTCGCAGGGAGAGATCATGGGTATCGTCAACGTGACGCCCGATTCGTTTTCCGATGGTGGTCAATTCGATGAGGCCGATGCCGGCATCGATCACGGCCTCCAGTTACTTGAGGAAGGCGCTGCCATCATCGATATCGGCGGCGAGTCCACCCGCCCCGGAGCGGAAGACGTCGCCACCGATGAGGAAATCCGCCGCGTTCTGCCGGTCATCGAAGGCATCCTGGAAAAAGCACCCGATGCCTGCCTTTCCATCGACACGTCAAAGGCGCCCGTTGCCGGGGCCGCGATCGATGCCGGGGCCAAGATCATCAATGACGTGACCGGCTTTCGCGACCCGGCCATGATCGAGCTCGCCGCCGAAACCGGCGTCGGCATTGCCGTGATGCACATGCAGGGCACGCCGCGAACGATGCAGTCGGACCCAAGCTACGAAGATGTCGTTGCCGACATCCGTTCCTTTTTCGAAGAACGCCACGCTACCCTCACGGCTGCCGGCATCGAGGCGGAAGCGATCGTCTATGATCCCGGTATCGGCTTTGGCAAAACACAGGAGCACAACCTCACCCTGCTGCGCCATCTCGATCAGCTGATCGTTTCGGGCCGTCCTATCCTGCTCGGCGTTTCACGCAAGTCGTTCATCGGCCGCATTCTTAAATCGGATGACATCGCCGACCGCAACTGGCCCACCGTAGCCATCACTGCGCATGCCTGCGCCCAGGGAACCCCCCTCCATCGCGTCCACGAAGTGAAGCCGAACCTCGATGCCCTGCGGATGGCGGAAGCCATGAGGTAGGTTCCCGGTGAACGATTCGCAGCGGGATCTGGAATGATTGCGCCTCCGGTCGAGCAGGAGCTCGACCCTCCATTTCTTCCTTCACCGCCAACGTCATTCACACCCAAATACGCCGAAGGCGTGGAGGGTCGCGGTCCCCCGCGACCGTTTGAGCATTCGAACCAAATTGACGCCAGGCAGCCCCCAATATAGCAAGGCTATTTCAAACGTCCCGATACCCATCACGCTCACATCTGACCAATCTATCGGACCAACCAAACCTCACAAAACCAAAAAAATCGCCACATAAACATCCCGTCGATCGGCCCAGCGCTCCTTGTATTCGGAATGCATACCGAGATCATACGCTTCCATTCCCGCCTCGACACATCGGCGGATGTTCTCCAGTTGAAGTCGGTTTCCGATTCCTGACGAACGCACCGATTCCACGTAGCTCATCTGCAGTCCCCGGTACTGGTTGGCGAACTCGCCGCCAAGAATGTAGGCAACATCCTCCCCGTCCTTTTGGGCAAACATGACCCGGAGACGCCCTGCCTCACTGAGCGTCTCCATCAGGTAGCGATAGAAGTGCACATAGTCTTCGCCCTGGAAAATATCGCTACCCTCCTGCCACTTGTAGGTTCGCTGTTGAACAGCAAGGATTCGCCGAAAGATCACTTCGGGAGATTCTTCGGAAGCATCAACCATCTCGAGCCCGTCATCCGCCGGCAACTGCCTGACACTCTTGCGGAACTTCTTCGAGCGTCGTTCCAGCCAGGCCTCGTAGCCGCTACCCAGGTCGATAATCATGCAATCCGTGGCGGGGAATTCTTCGTAGCGAAGACTCACCTGTCCGAGTGCCTCCAAGCGGCGGTGCAGCTCCCCTTCCTTCCGCACGCCCCCGATGCAGAACCCGGTCGGCTGCAGGGTGGCACCGCCCTCCTGTTTCAAAAGCTCCACACACGCCGCGGGTTCACCGATCATCGGGCAATCAAACATCCACGCCGACTCCAGCGGAAACCAGATTCCCCGCCTCTGTCGATCCACGAAAACGATCCAGTTCCCGTCCTGCTCGCGGATGCAGTATTCCGGTTCCCCTTCACCCTCATCGGCGTGCAGCAAACCGTTTGCCGCGCACAACCACGCCGATGAGGAACAGAATTTGGCAATCTCATCCTGCGTAGCGACGGCCGCATCAAAGGCCTCCCGACGGCTCAGGAACTCCGGGAAGGAAAGGCGAGTCATTGGCGGAACCGCACCGGATCACTTAAGGATCGCCTGGATGATCTTTCCGTCCCGGCTCAATGTCAGCACGGTGGCCGAGTCCGTTGGCAGCGACCCCATGAGATCATAAAACGCCGCCACATTACGCACCGGTGAGCGATTGATCTGGTGAATCAAATCCCCTTTCTGAAAACGCCGCTCAGCCTGGGAACCTTCCTGGACATCGGACACGAGAATCGCCGGATAGTCCGGCCCGACTCCCATGGATCCCCGTTCAGCCGCCGTCAGGTCCCTGACATTGATTCCAATCGCATCAACGATGGATTGTCCCGTCGTGAGAATATCGGACTTCAATCGCAGCGTATTGGTATCCGACTTGGCCATCGCGGTCACGTCGGTCTCCATCAGCTTGCCTTTGCGAATGATGGTCACCTTGGATTTTTCATCCGACTTCATCGAACGGATCCGGGTCAGGGTGTCCTCGGCCGACTGCATGACCTTTCCATCAAGCTTTGTGATGACGTCCCCGGGCATCAGGCCGGCGGCCTGGGCGGGAGATCCCTCAACCACGTTTGTGATCACAGCGCCCTCGAGGCTGCGCAGCCCTACTGCGAGAGCGTAGTTCCGCGAAATATTTTCGAGCTCCAATCCGAAGTACCCGCGAATCAAGGGGCGCCCTAACACAATCGCCTCAAAGACTTCCCTGACTTCGTTCGCAGGAATAGCCAGGCCGATGCCCTGCCAAACCTGCACATTCTGCTGGCCGGTGAAGATCGCCACATTGATACCGATGATCTCGCCGCGCACATTCACGAGCGGCCCACCGGAGTTACCGGGGTTAATCACCGCGTCCACCTGGAAGTACTCATTGGCGCCGTCGCTCAACTCACGCTGCTTCGCACTGATGATACCGCGGGTCACGGATTCGCTGAGGCCGAATGGATTGCCCACCGCCATGACCATCTCCCCGACTCGCACCTTTTCGGAGTCACCAAAACCGAGAGGACGAAACTTGGGCAGCGGCGTGCCCTCAGGCGCTTTGATCTTCAGCACCGCGACGTCGACATTCGGCTCACTGCCGACCCACTCTGCCGGGTACTGGCTGCCGTCGTGGGTCGTCACAAGAATCTCATCCACTCCTGCGACTACGTGGTGATTCGTCACGATGTGGCCTTCTTCAGTCACGATGACGCCGGAACCGAGGCCCGGCTCCCTGAAACTGTGATTCTGACGGCGGTATCGGAATCCCCACGGGTCGGCCGGCACCGCAGTGACGACATTCTTAATTCGCGAGGTATCGATACTGACCACGGACGGAACGACTGCATCGGTCAAATCAGCGAGGGCCAGGTTCACCTTCTCCAGCACATCCGTGTCGTTCAGATCCAGCGGGACAGCTCTCAGCAAATCGCTCTCGCCTCCGGCCTGGCCCAGGACGCCGTCACTCCCGATCGCAGCCGTGACGGGGCGCCCCTTGAGCAGGTCAAAAATGTCGTAGCGGCTCTCACGGTCAATCAAAAGGGCGTAGATGCCTGCTGCCATGAGAAATGCCGCCGCTAGAACAGCCGACTGGAAGAGGAAGCGTTTCATCGGAAAAGTGAGACGTTTGGGGAGTGGAAAATGTTGAAGAGAATCTTCGGCTTTTTAAAGATTACTGCTGATCTTCCCCTTCTATTTCAATTTTATCCACACGGGGGAAAGACTCCACCAACTTTTGATCCTCTGGAGCGAGGTCGTTGATCTTGATAATCCACTCAATACCGGACGCATCCTGCAACACCACGTGCTGGGTGTCGTGCCTCACGAATCGGGCGAAGATTTCCTTACCGAGGTAGTTCGACCAATCGCGGAATCCGGCCCGCATCATCTGGGCTTTCTGAACCTTGATCGATTCCAGCACCGGCAGGCATCCCGCTTTCAAGGAGTTAAAGTAATCGATCGGCCGCCCGGGCCGGTAGCCCCGAATCCCCTTCTCAACCTCGCCGTTCGGATTGAAAATCAACACGTTAGGGTAACCGCGAACCTTGAACTTATCCTTGAGACGGCGCAGGGAGTCAGGCGCGTCAGTCTGGTTCCTCGGGTAATTGAGGTAACAGATCACGAGATTCTCTTTCACGTACTCGTTGAAACTCTTGGTCGAGAATACCTCTTCGGACAGGGCCATGGCCTGCGTATTCCAGACGCCGGTGAAAAGCAGCATGAGGGGCCGCTGCTCCCGCTGGGCCCGGGCGAAGGCGTAGCTGGGGTTAATTTCCCACCAGGCGCTCTCCGGGTCGTCGGGATACACGGGAATCCTCTGGGGGCGCATATCCTGGATCAATCGCCCGCGGGACTGCATCGGCGAGACGGTTGGCCCCATCGGTTTCTTGGGCTCCTGGGTCGACGGCTGCATCGGAGCCTGCGGAGGCGGAGGAATGGCTCCGGGACCGGCCACTCCGGGCGTCATGGGTCGATCCGTGGCAAAAGTTGGCTCTCCCTTGGGGATTGTCGTGTCGGTCGGCACCGCCCCGGGAGCTCCCGGATAAGCAGGCTGAGCCTGGATGGGTGCCTGAGTCTCAGGGATTGAGGCATCCTCCGCGGCATCCTGCGCAGTCAGGCAAACGAGTCCGGCGAACCAACACCCCAGCGCCCACAACTGCACGCCTCTGTAACTATCCCCAATCATCGCAACTGAGTCATACGTAACTAAGCACGGATTTTCCGGATAGGAAAATTGACAATGGGCAAGAGTATTGCTCCCTTTGCATCCGCTTTCTGCCGCGACACGATGGCTGCACCCAACACGAACTCCAACCTCTACAGGATAATTGTTTTTATCCTGCTTATGGTCATTTGGGTGGCCTTCTCGGGATTTTTCGATCTTTTCCACCTGTCCCTCGGCGTCATTTCCTGCGCCATCGTCTCCTGGCTGTCCTCCGATCTTCTCTTCGAGAACCGCCAGCACAGCGTGATGACCCGGATCAAGCAGGGTTTCGGGCTGATGGGTTACTTCGGCTGGATGATCTGGCAGATCGTGATCAACAACTTCTACGTGCTGAAGCTCACGGTCAGTAGCCTCGACAAACTCCAGCCCCAGATCGTGCGCTACAAGTGCTCCCTCAACACCGACTTCCAGCGTTTCCTGCTCGCCAATTCGATCACGCTCACACCCGGCACCGTGACCATGAAGATCATCGGCGACACTTTCTACGTCCATGCCATCAGCGATGTGACCGCCAAAGGACTCGACGGCGAAATGGAACGGCGTATCAAGAAGGTCTTTGCCGCTGACTACGAATCCTCAACCGAATCGACCGCATGACGTTTGAGGGTTTCGCAACGGCAGTAGGACTGATCCTTTTCCTCCTGATGATCCCCGCCCTCTGGCGGATCATCAAGGGACCAACCGCGCTCGACCGCATCGTTGCCGTGAACGTGATCGGCACCAAAACCGCCGTTCTGCTCATCATTATCGGTGTGATCTTCGGCCGTGTGGAAATGTTCGTCGACTTTGCTCTCGCCTACGCCCTCCTGAACTTCACGGGCTCACTGGCAGCAGCGCGATACCTCCACAAAACGAAAACTCCAGAAAGCCCGGAAGAGGAAGGCGCCACAACGGAATCATGATCATTTCCATCATCAGCGCTATCTTCATTATCTCCGGCCTCTTCTTCTTCGCCGGAGCCGCCATAGGGATCCTGCGCTTCCCCGACTTCTACACTCGCACCCACGCCGCGGGTAAAGGGGACACCCTTTCCAGCCTGCTGGTGATCACCGGATTCGCCATCTATCAGCTCAAAGGGTTCGAGAGCTTTGCCGCCGACTGGCCGATCCTTCTGGTCATCTTCAAATTGCTCAGCGTCAGCATCTTTATCATTTTCACCAGTCCCACCAGCACCCACGCCCTGATGGATGCCGGCTGGGAGGAACATAACGAACCCAAAATCATGGAAGGTCGCCCCAATCACCTCGGTGAGGACTCCGACCAGTTCTAAAGCGCTGCCATGATCTTTACCTTTGATTTCGTCATCCTGATCTTCATGGTCGTCGCCGCAATCATTGCGCTGAACGTGAAAGATCTGCTCAGCGCTTCCATGATTTTTGGCATCTACGGATTCCTGATCTGCCTGCTCTGGGCGGAAATGGGAGCCGTCGATGTGGCCTTCACCGAAGCCGCGGTCGGAGCCGGGGTCAGCGCGGTGCTTTTCATCGCGACTGTTTTCAACACCAAACGCAAATCGTCTGACTGATGCTCTCGAAGGTCTTCGCTACCATCGCCGTCGTCATCACCGGCGGCCTGCTTCTCTACGGGGTCTACGACTTCCCGTCCTTCGGTGATCCGAACTCTCCGCCCAACGCCGGTGTCGAAGGCGGTGCTGACAGTGTTTCCCAATACTTCATCACCCAGACCTACAACGACTCCAAGGTTCCTAACATTGTCACTGCTGTCCTCGCCGACTACCGCGGATACGACACCATGTTTGAAACCGTCGTCGTCTTTGCCGCCGGTATCGCCATCTTCTGCATCATGCGGTCACTTGGCAACGCCAACGATCCGGCGAAGGAAAAGGATGAGATGCACTCCTTCACCCACGGTGACCACAACCGCATCATTATCGGAACGACCTGTCGCATCGTCGTCCCGATCGTTCAGATCTTTGCCCTCTACGTGATCGCCCATGGTCACTACAGCCCGGGCGGCGGTTTCCAGGGCGGGGTTCTCCTCGGGGCGAGCTTTATCCTGCTTGCCCTGTCCAGCGACCTCAACGCTGCCCTGAAGCGGCTCAGCGAAAAGAACTACTTCGCTCTCGCGGCCATTGGCGTTTTGATCTACGCCGGCTTCGGCCTGGTGGCCCAGTTCCTCGGAGCCAACTTTCTCGAATACGGCGTGCTGCAACCCCTCCTCTTCACCGACGGACCGGAGATGGCCCGCTCCCACTCCATGCTCGGGGTCGAGATCGGCGTCGCCTTCACGGTCATGGCGATCATGTTTTCCATCTACGCGAATCTCTCGACTCGCGGAACCCTTAAGAACGGCCTCTAACGGCAACCCACTGCGATGGAACAACTGGTCGAACAAATCCTCGAACCCCACTTCAATTTCTGGATCTACGTGATCCTGATGATGATCGGGTTGTGGGCGGTGATCGCGAAAAACAATCTCATCAAGAAGTTGATCGGGCTCTCCATCTTCCAGACCGCAATCATCCTCTTCTACGTCTCACTCGGGGTGAAAGAGGATGCCACCATTCCAATCAAGAAGCCCACTCCGATCGAATACAGCGAGAAAGCTTACGGCAGTGAGGCGGAAGCCAAGGGCGACTACGCTGAGGCGGACAAGGCTCCAGCGGATAAGAAGGCTGACGGCAAGACAGGTGACCCCAAAAAGAAGAAGAAGGCCTACGAGAAAATCGATCCTGACAAGATCGCCAACCCGCTGCCTCACGTTCTCATGCTGACAGCGATTGTTGTGGGCGTTGCCACGCTCGGTGTCGCGCTTGCTATCGCCCAGATGATTTTCAAGGAATTCGGTACACTCGAAGAGGACGAAGTGCTCAAGGTAATCAAGGGAGGTGAACAGGATGACTGATCAGTTTCCTGCCATCATTGTCCTGGCGCCGATGTTCGGCTCCCTCATTATCGCGCTGGTCGGAAACCGCGATCACCGCTTCTGCCTGCCCATCGTAGTCACTTCGCTGCTGATTTCCTTTGGCGCCGCCCTCGGAGTCACCAAGGAGGTTTTCACTTCCGGTCCGGTTGATTATTTCATGGGTGGCTGGAAAGAGCCCCTTGGCGTCGGCATTCATCTCCGTATTGATGCCTTCAACTCTCTTGTCCTGCTGGTGATCGGAGTGGTCGCGCTGCTTGTCTCATCGTTCTCACTGCGCCGAACGGGCCCCAAGAACGAAGAAAAGACGCCGCAGTTCTTCATCCTTTATCTCCTGCTATGCACCGGCCTGTTCGGTATCACCGTCACTGGCGACGCCTTCAATCTCTTCGTCCTCATCGAAGTTTCTTCGCTGGCCAGCTACGGTCTTGTTGCCATGGGCAGCAACCGCCGCGGCACTCACGCGGCGTTCAACTATGTCATCATGGGAACGGTGGGCGCCTCCTTCTACCTCATCGGGGTCGGCTACCTCTACATGAAAACGGGCTCGCTCAACATGATGGACATCCGCACCATCCTGGCGAGCAACCAAGCGATCGCAGAGTCGAATGCGATCACGATCTCTTTCCTCTTCATCCTCGTCGGCATCTGGATCAAGATGGCGTTCTTCCCGTTGGCCGGCTGGCTTCCGAATGCCTACAGCTACTGCCCGTCGACGAGCTCCTGCCTGCTCGCCCCGCTCATGACCAAGGTGTCGGTCTACGTCATGATCCGGGTCATGATGAGCATCTTCGGATTCGAGTGGGTCTTCAGCAATCCGTTCTGGACCGACCTCGTTGTCTGGCTCTCCGTGATCGCTATTCTCGCCGGCTCCATCTTCGCCCTCGCCCAGCGCGAGATTAAGAAGATGCTCTGTTATCTCATCATTGCCGAGGTCGGTTACATGGTGGGCGGCGCCTGGCTTGCCGACAGCGGCCGCTGGGGTCTCACCGGCGCCATCTACCACATCATCGCTGATGCCATGATGACGCTCTGCCTCTTCATCGCTGCCGGCACATTCGCCCGCAAGCTCAACGCCACGAAGATCAGCGATCTCGAAGGTCTCTTCAAGAAAGCGCCCTGGACTTCGGTAGGCTTCATCGTTGGTGCCCTCGCCATGATCGGGGTGCCTCCAACCTGCGGCTTCTTTAGCAAGTTCTACCTCATCCGAGGCGGCATTGATGCCGGCCACTGGGGATACGTCGCGGCCCTGCTGATCTCCAGCCTGATCAACGCCATTCTCTTTTTCCGCATTTTTGAGATCGCCCACTTTGGTAATAAACCCGCCGAAGGTCACGACCATGACCACCACGAAGAGAAGGTGGAGAAAATGCCGAGCCACTGGAGTGCCAATGTCCCGCTGCTCGCCAGCGCTGCCGGCATCATCCTGATCGGGGTGTTCAACGGCCAGATCGTCGAACTGATCCGGGTTGCTCTCGAGGAAATTCCGGCCGTCGCCGCCAATTTGAAAAACTGAATGGATAACACGGTTAACAGCCTGCTTCCCGTCTGGGCCTGCCTTGCTTCGCTCCTGGCCGTGCCGCTCATTGTACTTTTCAGGAAGGAGATCTTTCTCCGTGAGATGTCTACCTTCATCGCCGGCTTCATCAAGTTCGGCGTGGTTCTCGCGATGCTGCCCATCATCCTCTCGGGCAAAACCATCACCACCACCTTGGTCGAAGGCATCGCCGGCATCAATGTGCCCATCGTCTTCCGCGTCGATGCCCTCGGTATCACGTTTGCTCTGGTGGCCTCTTCGCTCTGGATTGTGACTTCGCTCTACGCCATCGGCTACATGCGAGGCCTCAAGGAGCACGCTCAGACGCGCTTCTTTGCTTTCTTTGCCCTCTCACTTTCCGCCACGCTCGGAGTCGCCTTTGCCGGCAACCTGCTCACGCTTTATCTATTCTACGAGATCCTTTCGCTCTCGACCTGGCCGCTGGTGACCCACCACCAGGACAAGGAAGCCCGTTCCGGAGGACGCACCTACCTGATTCACCTGCTCGGCACCTCGGTGGCCTTCGGGATTCCGGCGATCATTTTCACCTACCTCAAGAGTGGTGGTGACCTCTCCTTTGCCGGGTCCGCCATGCTTGCGAATCAGGACATGGATTTCCTGCCGGCTGTAGTCCTGCTGCTCGCTTTCGTCTTCGGGTTCTCAAAGGCCGGCCTGATGCCTTTTCACTCCTGGCTCCCGGGCGCGATGGTTGCCCCCACGCCGGTGTCCGCTCTGCTTCACGCGGTTGCCGTGGTGAAAGTCGGCGTCTTCTGCGTGATCCGCGTCGTCACCGGCGTCTTCGGCACTGGAGAAGACAGCATCCTGACCAAGGTGGACGCCAATCTCGTCCTCTGCTGGATTGCAGCTTTCACCATCATCACTTCCTCGCTCATCGCGATGAGCCAGGACAGTCTCAAACGACGTCTCGCTTTCTCTACGATTGGCCAGCTCTCCTATATCGTCCTTGGCGTGGCGCTGCTGACGGATCACGCCGTTCAGGGAAGCATCATGCACATTGCGATGCACGCCTTCGGCAAGATCACGCTCTTCTTCTGCGCGGGCGCCATCTTCGTGGCTACCGGCAAGAAATACATCAGCCAGATGGACGGGCTCGGTAAAGTCATGCCGTTCACGATGACTGCCTTCGCCATCGGTGCGATGAGCGTCACCGGTCTGCCTCCGACGGGCGGCCTGCTTAGTAAGATTTACCTCATGTGGGGTGCCGCGGACGCCCAGCAGTTTGCCCTTCTCGCGGTTTACCTGGTCAGCTCCGTGCTTAACGGCGTTTATTTCTTCCCCATCATTTACCGCGCCTTCTTCAAATCCCCCGAAGGCGAAAAAATTTCATCCGGCATCAAGGAAGCGCCGCTGGCCTGCGTGCTTCCCCTCAGCATCACCGCTGTCGGCTCCGTGTTGCTTTTCTTTTTCCCCGGCCTGCTTCTCAAGCTCGCCACCATGATGACCGCCGGCTGATTCTGACTTTATCCTGACATGGCCATTTCACCAGACAGCGAAACACCTATCCAGGAACTGAAGCACGATGCCGTGCCCGGTTACCCGAAGGCATTCGCCATCGCGATCGCCATTGCCGGGCTCTATCTCGCCATCATCCTGATTTCCTCTCCGGGCAAGGTCGACTACGGCCACAAAGACTACGGAGACAGCAACGCGGAAAAGCACGCCAAGACCGCGACTGACGAAACGCCAAATGACGCAAAAGAATCCAAATCCCACTGATTCGACCGGCTGGTTCGATAAGAAGGAGAACGTCCGAAAAGTCTTCAACTGGCTTCTCGGGGCGTGCGCTCTCCTCGTACTCATCGATGTGATTTTCTGGATCACTGGATTCGACAAGCACCCCTACCTGAATTGGCAGAAGTGGCCCGGTTTCCAGGCCGTTTACGGATTTGTTTCCTGCAGCGTACTGGTTCTTGTGGCCAAGTACGTGCTTCGCCCACTGGTGAAGCGCGACGAGGACTACTACCAGAAGGATTCGAAAGGAGGAGAGAACGATGCCTGATTTCATTCCTCCGGCTTTTATCTTCCTGATCGGCGCACTGCTGGTTCCCTTTTTCAAGGGACAGGCCCGACAGGTCTTTGCCCTGCTCGTTCCCCTGGTTGGCTTTGCCAACTTCTTCACGATCGAGAAAGGCGTGCACGGTACGTTCCAGTTGCTCGACTTCCAGCTCACCCTCGGCAACGCCGACGCGTGGAGCCTGATCTTCCTCAACATCTTCACGATCCTGTCCTTTGTCGGCATCCTCTACATCGTGCGGGACAACAAGCCGCTCGATCTTTCGGCCGGCCTGCTTTATTCGGGCAGCGCCATGGGAGTGGTCATGGCAGGAGACCTTTGCTCCATGTTCTTCTTCTGGGAGATGCTGACGATCGGCGCCGTCATGTGCATCCTGGCGCGAAGGACAGAAGCCTCCGGCAAAGCCGCCTACCGCTACCTGCTTGTACACGTCCTCGGCGGTGTTCTCCTTCTTGCCGGCATCATCATTCACATCGCGGGCGGAGGCAGCACGGCCTTCGACAAGATCGAACTCGCCGGTCCCGGCGCCTGGCTCATTTTCATCGGCTTCGGTATCAACTGTGCCTGGCCGGTGATCGGATCGTGGCTCACTGATACCTACCCCGAAGCTTCCTACGGCGGGCTGATTTTCATGGCCACCTTCACCACGAAGACAGCCATCTTCGTGCTCGCCCGCGTTTTCCCGGGCGAAGACCTACTGCTCTGGATCGGCCTCGTCATGGTCACCCTTCCTCTGCTGTACGCTGCGATCGAGAACGACCTCCGTCGCGTCCTCGCTTACTGCCTCGTCAACCAGGTCGGCTTCATGGTCATCGGAATCGGCCTCGGCAAGGAACTCTCTCTGAACGGCACCGCTGCACACGCCTACTGCCACATCCTCTACAAGGCACTACTCTTCATGGCGATCGGTTCGGTCCTCTACCGCACCGGAAAAACCAAGGCCACCGAGCTGGGCGGCCTCTACAAGTCGATGCCCATCACCGCACTCTTCTGCTGCATCGGTGCGCTCTCCACTTCAGCTCCGCTGTTCTGTGGTTTTGTCAGCAAGTCCATGATCATGAGCACCGCCGCCAAGCAGGGTGAATACCTGATCTGGGCCGCTCTTCTCTTTGCTTCCGCCGGCGTCTTCCTGCTCGCCGGACTCAAGGTTTGTTACTTTGCCTTCTTCTCAAAGGACTCCGGCACCCGCTGCGAGGAAGCCCCGCTCAACCAGCTCCTCGCCATGGGCATCATCGCCGGACTGAGCATCTTCGTCGGGACCTTCCCGGACTCCTCCATCTACCCGATGCTGCCCTTCGCCGAGGCGACCTACGAGCCCTACACCGTGGGCCACGTCACTGACCAGCTTGCCCTCCTGCTCTTCAGCGGTCTCGCCTTCACCTTGTTACTTCGTGCCGGCCTCTATCCGGCCGAGCTTCGTGCTACCAATCTCGACTTTGATTGCCTTTACCGGAAGACCGGCCCGGCCATCTACGGGCTGTTCGACAAGGTGCTGAACCAGTTCAACAAGAGCGCCGGCAAATTGTTTGTCGGCAAAGTCGCGACCGGAGCCTCCAACTTCTTCGAATCAGGTTCCGCACGAATCCTTTGCCACATGATGACTCCGATCTGGATGCTGGCCGGGCACAGCAAAGAACAGATCGAAGAAGAACGTCATGTGCTCTTCAAGCGAGCCAAGCGCGGGGCTTTCCCGATTGGTGTCACCGCACTTCTCGCCGTGATCCTGCTCGGACTCCTCGCCGTGGTTTTCCTGGTGCAGGATTAAGAAGTCACTTCTTCTTGCCTTTGCTGTCGGTGTCTTCCCGGGCTTCTTCAGCTTCGGGCTCTTCCTCGTCTTTTTCCTCTTCCACCTTCAGAGTCATCCACTCGCCGAACACGGGCTGCTTGGCCCACTCCTTCGTGTCCCAGCCGATCTGGGCTTCCAGTTCAGCACCAAGGAAACTGATCGCCGGCACTGAGAACGGCTGACCGTCTTTCATCCGGCTGTAACGCCACTCCATCGGCGCCGACATGGCTCGCGGACGGACCCGGCAGATCAGCTCACCGTTTCTTTCCTCATCCCAGTCGTCCGGAAACTCCGGCCTGATGATCACTCGTCCCCCTTTTCGCTCGGCCTCGGCATCGACCAGTTCAGCGTAGCTCTCGCATTTCTCCTCGTATTCCTCGCGCAACTCCTTCAGGCGCGCTCGGAATCGTGTCCGCACCCGCTCCAGGTCGAAGTCGGCGGCGAGACAGGCATCCCGCCACAAGGCCATGCCGGAGAGCTTTCTCGGACCGTCAGGACGACCGATGGCCATGAGGATTTTCATCGGGGCTTCATCTCCGTATACATCCACGAGGGCCTCCACCCAGACATAGCCGGCCGGGTAGGCGAGAAAAGGATCCCGCACCGCCGAGAAAATCCCGTTCTCAACCATCTCACTGAAATGCACCTCGCCCCAGGTCGATGCGAGAGCGACCCAGCGCTCGTACCCATGGCTCGCATTCGGAGGACGGAAGAATCGGAACTCCACGTAGCTGGCCAATCCCTCGTGAAACCACCTCGCTGCATCAAAGCTCTCTTCGAGGCGACCGTCCGTCATCTGATCGATCAGCACGTGAGTGACCTCGTGGCCGAGAATCGCAATTGTCTCCTTGGTCGACTGTCCCTTCTGCGGTGGCAACATCCGGATCTTTTTCCAGAACGCCTGACCCGCGTTGTGCGACGCAAGCGGACTGGAAAGATCGACCGTGATCTTTTCCCCCTGCATCGATTCGGGGAACCTGAGGAACTCAGCAACCTCGTCATAGGTCTCGTCCGCCTTCTCCAGCACCGCCTTCATTCGCCTCTCTGACTTGCGTCGATAGACGAACTGAAAACGCTCCGTCTCTGCCGTGAGAATTTCATCCTTCCCCGAAACCTGTCTCGGCGACGGTCTTGACCCGTAGGCTTCCGCATAGTCTTCCTCGTCGAAGGAGAGAGCCATGATGATGAGCCAAACCACCGGGATCAACACCAGCGCGCTCCCCCAGACCAGCTTGCCGAACCACGATTCAAGAAACTGCTTCAAGGTCTTTGAGGTGCCGCCTCCACGAATCGAGAACACCCCGCAGGCAAACATCCACGCACCCGCTCCGACCACGCTCAGCACAATCAACTGGGTTTTCGGCAGGACCCAGACGTCTTCCGGATCCGCGGGCGGATCAATCAGCATGAACGGATCCAGCAGCTCGGCGTAGGGCACCTGGAAGTTTTTCAGTCCCGTCAGAAGCCAATACAACATGGCGAGAGCCAGCAAAGCCCATCGCCTCAGGAATGATAGCGCCACCAGGATGGTGATAAAGAATGCCGACTGGAAAAAGGTGAGAAACATCACCATCCCGACCGAACGCCACGACAGCTCGGGAGCGTCACTCGTTCGTGAAATAAACTCATAGATCAATGCCTCGCCAAACCAGAGCAGGTTGAGCGCGTTGATCGAGACCAGGGCCATGATCCACTTGGCGAGAAAGACCTGGCTTCGTGAGACCGGCAGCGCGTCGAGGTAGGTCAACGTTCCCTCATCCTTTTCCCTGACCAACAACCCTAACGATACCACCACGCACAACACAAACGTCACCCAGGTGATGGTTCCATGCTCGACCACGCAGGTGAACCAGAACGGTTTTTGATCCACGAATTCAGTGGCAAAAGTCGCGACCAGGCCAATGCAGAACAGGACACCCAACAGCGCCGTAAAGGGCCGCAAAGCGATCCATTCTTTCCAGAGAAGGGCACGGAATCGAGTCATGACGCCTCCTCCTCTCCTTCACTCTCTTCCGGAGCATGCTCCTGGATGTAGGCCTTGGTCCCTTCGACAAATTCTTCGAGGGTGAGACCGGTAACCTTTTCAAACGTACCCCTCACCGGGTGCATGGCGTCCCAGATCACCGCTCTCGAATCGACGCGATCAACCTTCTGAACGACCGTCCGCCGCCCCAGCTCCTGCAGCTTCTCCTCGCCGATTTCCTCCTTCAAAAATCGAAATCCCATCCAGGCGACCGAGTCGGCCTCGCGCCAGCCGGCAGCATCCCGAAACGCTGCTCTCCCCAACAACTGTTCTACAGAGAAGCCGTATTCCTCGATGGTGTCGTAGGCCATTTTCTCGCGCGCTGCAATCGTCTCTTCATCGGCTTCCTCTAACTCCCACAACCCTTCGAAACCGCATACAATCCACCAACGGTGCTCCATTCCGACTCGACCCAATGAATAGGTATCGAGTGACATGCTCATGGTGTAGGCGAGCAACTGTCCCCTGGAGAAACCTTCCTCCCGATAACCCGCATACATGAGAGTGACCGGTTCCCCTTCCACCTCTTCAAACTCTATCTTCTCCTCCTCAAGTCCCGAGGTCTCGATAACGTAAATGTCAGGAAACTCCTCAGGTTCGATCCCCAGCCAGGTCACCTTCTCGAGCAGGCGGCTTGCGAGATAGTTGGCCAAAGCGATATCCTCATCGACAGGACGGTCGAGATCTTCGGGCGAGAAAAACACTCGAATCCCGCCTCGCTCCTCTTCGACTGCCCCCGGCACGGAGAAAGGTTCCGCGGCAGGTTCATCCCAAAGGGCAACGGCGAGCAGAGCTGCCACTACGCAGGCTCCGATCATCATCTTTTCCCGGTAGGACATCGACTCACCCAACATGGCCGCGACGGAACCTTCGCGGACAAGGCCGAGAATCATGGACAGGATGAAGAACAGAGCCACCAAACCACTCGTCCAGGTCAGGGCGGACACCGGCCAGACCTCCCGCTCAAATCCGAAGCGGTGCATCAGCGCGAACGGCGGAAAGTCACTCAACGGCACCCGGCTATCGACCGCCAGCCACATTAGGATAAACCCGATCGTCAGCATGATGATGAGTCGGTAACGCCCCAGGAACGACACCATGAAGAAGAACCCGGTCAGGAACCAGGCCCACAGGATTGCCGAGGAGAAAAGGATAGAAAGGAAAGTCGAGGTCAGCACCTCGCTTCCACCGGCCCTCCAGATTCCCATCAAGACGAGCCCTGCTGCCATGACTGCGGCGACCACCAGGGCGATCACCGCCTTCACTACCACGGCCCGCCAGCGGGGCAGCGGCAATCCCTCGAGAAAGAGCTGAGCTTTCTGCCGAAAATCCACCGCGACCAGCAAGTGGCAGACCACGTACAACGGCAGCGGGATGAAATAGCTCAGGCTCGTTCCCACATTGGCAAAGGCACCGGCCGTGCTGCCGGTCGCCGCACTCGCCCCCATCACGATGAGAGTCAGCCCCCAGGAAAACAACGTCAGCAGCACGAACCACGTGCCGTGCTGCCGCATTTCCTTTGCTATCAGCACCCGGTTCATCAAATCCGCGTTGTCGAGATGCCGACGCAGGCGATGAAAATATCATCCAGCGAGAGCCGCTCGCCCTTCACGCCGGATGCCTCCCAGGCTTCCACATCCGCATCCACAATGACGGGGCGGACGGCTTCTTCTCCGACGCCTTCGGAGTCAAACTCACGCCAGATCTCAAATCCCATCGGCAGGGGTTGTCCCGGCACCAATTCAATCCGCCGGACTCTCTCGCGCAGCTCACTGAGCTTTCCTTCAAATCGCTTTCGGCCCCGATGAATGATACCCACTCGATCGGCGGCGCGCTCCACCTCGTCGAGCAGGTGAGTGGAAAAGAAAGTGGTCCGCCCGTACTCGCGGGCCTGGTGAGTGATAATCTCAAGAAACTCGCGGCGAGCCACGGGATCCAGCCCCGCGGTGGGCTCGTCGAGAATCAGGAGCGGAGGTCGTGGCGCAATCGCGAGTGCCAGCGCCAGCTTTACCCGCATGCCTCCTGACAATCCTGACACTTTTCGATTCTTGGGCACTTCCAGCACCTCGAGGAGGCGCTTGTATTCGTCACTGTCCCAGGTCGGATAGAGCCCCCCGACAAATTTACCGAGCATCTCTGCCGTCATCCATGGGTAGAAATTCTGCTCCTGGGAAACATATCCGATCTTCTGCTTCTGTTTCAGCGTGGTTCGCTTCGAAGTCTCCCCGTGCAGGCTGATCGTACCACTGTCAGGGGCAATAATTCCCATGAGCATGCGAATCGTGGTCGTCTTGCCCGCGCCGTTCACGCCGAGGAAGCCGTAGATCTCCCCCGGGTTCACCGAGAAACTCAATCCATCAACGGCGGTAACGCTGCGGAATGAACGCCGCAGTTCCTTCACTTCCAGCACCGCTTCCTCTTCTACAATAGGAGGCTCAATCATTACTTCGGGAACGCTAGCTCATTCAAAAGAGGAGACTAACGGAATCGACTTAAAATCACGCCTCCCCTTTTCCGAACTCAACATCCTCATCGATACTTCGAAGATGAAGGTCCCTCTGCGGGAACGGAATCTCGATGCCCGCCTCGGCAAACCGGTCATTAATCTCGCGGTGGAGTTCCGTGATCACTCCCAGGCGATTCTCCCGCGAGGGAAGAAAGACTCGAATCATAAAATCGAGAGAACTATCACCAAACGCTTCGAAGGTGATGACCGGTGCCGGATCCTCCATCACGTCCTCCACACTGTGAGCCACTTCACTGAGGATGCGCAGCACTTCCTCCGTGTCGCTGCCGTAGGCCACTCCCACCGGAATCATCAACCGGTTGATGGGACTGCTCAGGGTCATGTTGATCAATGAACCTGTGATGAATTCCTTGTTCGGGACGACGAATTCCTCGCGGTCAAAATTGACGATGGTGGTTGCCCGCATCTGGATCCTGGAAACCGTCCCGCTGACCCCAGCTACCGAGACCACATCGCCAACCCGGATGGGTCGCTCAAACAGGAGAATGATTCCGCAGATAAAATTCGCCACCACTTCCTGGAGACCGAAACCGAGTCCCACACTGAGCGCAGCAGCAATCCAACCAAACTGGGACCAGTCCACCCCAATGTAACGGAACAGGACAATTGCCCCGATCGCGATCACGGCGTACTTGGAGAGCGTGAATATAGCCGCCCGGGTCCCCGGTATCACATCGAGGCGGCGCAGCACCAGCATCTCAAGCAGGCCGGGAAGGTTTTTCGTGATTGAAATAGTCACCGCGATGACCAGCACGATGACCGCCAGGTCAGCGATGCTCAGCTCGCCAAATATCTGGACATTGTCGAGCACCCTCAGAACGGGCACCAACTCCGTCCAGACGTACCACAGCACGATGAGAAGGCCCACCCCGACAAGAAAGCCAATCACGTTTCTCGTCTGCTCGCCCACCTCGACGAGATCCAGGCGTTGCTCCTTTTCAGCTTCGATGACGAGCGTTTCCTCCGACTCGTTGGGATCATCATCTTCCTCCGCTGCTGCCGCCTCGAGTCGCTTGCGACGCCGCGCAATCGCCTCGGCCAGGGCGAGGCGGCGTTCCTTGATCTCAAACCAGCGCAGGAACATGGCATGGACGACGAAGGCCATGTAGATGGCAATGACCGTCAACTGGAGTTGCCCGAACAAGAGTAACGCCGTCACGACGTATCCGGTTAGCAACAGAACGACCAGGCCCGTGGTCACAACGATGTTCAGCCAGAAAAATACTTTGGAGCTGAACAATGGACTCTTCGACCGCTCACTTCCCGCCTCGTCTTCCGCCCGTGCTCTTGAGAAATAGACGAAGACGGCTCCAACGGCCAGACTTCCGAAGAGTGCCACCAGTCTGCCAAGGCTGTCGAAGAAGTCATTATTACTTCCCACCTGGATGAGGCACACGGTCAGGCTGAGAGGAATATAGATCGGGATGAGCCTGCAAAACAATCGATAGACCCGTTCGCGCCTCGATAGCTCCCACTTGAAATGATAATCGCCCAGACCCTTTTCCCGGAAGATCTCCTGAGTGAAAAAAGCGAACATAAGGAACCGCCCGATATTGATAAGTGCCGCCCCTAGCGCAAACCCCCATTCGGTCGCCTCGGGTTGATTCCTGAGCCCCACACCCAAACCTACGAGCAGCAGCGGTATCGGTAGCGTGAGCAGGATGGTCATGAAAAATGCCGTGACCGTATTGGCATACTTGTCCGTCGAAATCTGCCGAGTGCGTTTTCCAGTCTTCCCCAGCTCTTGACGGAATTTTCTACGCCCTGCGAACAGAGCGGCAACCAACGACAGCAGCAGCAAGTGATACCACAGCGGAATGGCGGCGATCTGCCGAGCAAACTCTTTCCATCGCTCCGGCCCGAGGATCCACCCGAACGCTGACGGAACTCCCTTGAAGGAATCACCGTTGATGACCGGAGAACTTCGCATCCAGAACAATTGCTCGTCGAGAAACTCGCGGTATTTGGCGCTTTCCTGATCAATCTGCTGCTCGATTAGATCCAGTTCACCCAACTCACGAATAAGACGACGTAGGTTGGCGATGAGGTCCTGGCTCAACTGATCGCGGGTATCCCGCAGTTCACCGGCCTCTTCCCTTAGCTTATCCGTTTCTTCAGAACCCTGCCCCGCCATCTGGGCGGCATCTTCAACCACCTGCTCGGTGTCGTCGTTCACATGACTCTCGAGGTAATAGAGTGATCGTTGGGCCGCGGTCAGTTCCTGGCGAATCTGGCGAATCAACTGCCGCTCTTCCAGTGCGCCCGGAAGCGTTCTGCGTTTCTCAAGGAGAACCCCGGCAAAGGTGCCCTGAAGCACACCGACTTCTGTCTGTTGCTGCACGCTGTCGGAGTCAGCTGTGATGCTTCGCAGCAGCGCTTCCCGCTCCTGAAGCCGAGTGGCTGTTGATTCCAGCTTCGGCGAAATGTTGCGAGTCTCCCTAATGAGGATCTCGAGCTGCGAAATCAACTTGGCCACCGAATCATCAGCTTCCGGAGCCAACTGCTTGACTCTTTGGAACAACGCTTCGGCGCGATCAACTTCGCCGACCAGCTTGACATTAGCCAAATCCTGGAGCGCACCGATCCGGTCATAGATGACCTCGACCCGTTTCTCTGCCAGTGCCTTGGCAGCGCTCGCCTTCGCCATGCGAATTTCGTAACTGAGGCTCTCCTGCTCGAGCATGGAGTTCTCGGCCAGCAAGCTGTCCAGATGCGCCCTTAAAATTGCCTGCTTCGTGGTCGCTCGGGTCTGGTCGTTCTTCGCCTCCTCCTGACTCAGCATCGACTCCACCTCAACGATCTCAGCTCGAACCGCGATCAATCGATCGCGGATCGTGGTCGGGCTAGCCTTGTTCTCGGCAATACTCGCGGAAATCGAACTCAACTCCGACCTCGCATCCGTCAGGGTGACTTGCTCTTGCGAGATCGCAGACTCGATCAAGGACATGTCCGAATCCTTGGTCAGGTTCGGAGGAACCCGTGACTCCTTGAGCGATTCTTCGAGGGCCGTTTCCTCCGCCTGCATCCGTTTGATGTCCCGGGCACCATTGGCGAGGGCTTCCTTGTACTCGCCTTCCTTGGCCTCGAACTCACTCGCCTTCTCCAGGAAAGCAATCGCCTGCTGGAGGCTCGAAACCTCCGAGTTCCTCGTTGCTTCAGGAATGGATTCGTCACCCTCGAGCTCTGAAACGCGGCTCTTCAGTTGCTCGATCTCCGCATCCCGACCGGACACTTCGTCCTGGCCGTGAAGCCATCCTCCCCAAATCGCAATCGAAACAAACAGCGATGCTGACAATCGTCTTATCATGTATCCGCTAGGGTTACGGTAAGGGAACGCAAGAGGATTGAAAACCACTAATCGACCCGTCGGAATCACCTAGAACTCGATCGCAACGCCAAAAAATGGGCCAAAGATGGAGAGGTTGTAGTCAAAACCAGTGGATTGGTAATCCACGTAGAGATACCTCCACCCGAGTTCGAGGGTGGTTCGTTCGGTGTACTGATAACCGACCGCACCGTAGAGACTGTAGGTCAGTTCCGATCCAAGACTGAATCCACCCACATCGCCCTTTCCCGCCACATGCCATTGATCGCTGAGCTGGTAAATGCCCCGGAATCCAAAGAAAGGGTCCACCCACGCTCTCGAACCGGACACCTCCGTCGAAGGGACCAGGTCATTGATGGTGTCCTCGATGACCCGGGCAAGGTTCGCTTCGGCCTTGGCGAGTCGGGCGCGGACCTGCCGATTGATTGCTTCCCGGTCCACCGCCGAGAGGCCGGCGGCTTCGACGATATCGACTTCCCCCTGCGCTACCACCCGGGCGTAATCGGAGATGGCCGCCTGAACTGCGGGAGCATCGGCGATTCGATCCCCGAGCACGGAACCGCTGGATCGAATGTCCCGGTTGATCTGGTCGCGGACCACGGCATTCAGATCCGATGTCCGGTTGGAAGTCCCGGCGAACACCTGCGAGGAGGGACCTCTGCCGGCCCAGGGGGGCAACAAGCCTTCGAGCCAGTCGGCGATTTCGTTGCTGACAATATCCGCGATTCGATCGGCGAGATCAGAACTGGTCTGTTGGCTGAATGCCCTTACCCCGTCCCGGCTGACTCCCAGCGAATACCCCACCTCCAGGTCCGTGTATCGGGCCCCGGCAATAAAATCCAACCAGTAATCGTCCTCTTCGAGAATGCGGTAGGAAACGTAACCCTCCGCCAGAATCGCGGTCACCCCCACATCCACCGACGTCAGGATCTGTCCGGATGTCTTTCCACCAACCGAGAGCTCTCCGTAAAGTCCCTCAATATAGAATCCGAATTTCCCGTACTGTCCCGCCAGTCCGCCAATGGCCGCCATATCAAGGCTCTCCAGGATATCGATTAAGTTCACATTCACGTCGACCGGGATGCCACTGGTCGTGACCGTTCCCTTTGCATTCGCCATCCAGCCCGGAATGACGAACTCCAGCTCAAGGCCAGGCGTGGTGATGAACTCCACGGCCGCGGGATCCTCCTCGGCTCCGGCGCTGAAGACGAACGAGGCGGCGATGGCAATGGTGAAGAAATATCTCAAACTGACCTCTTTGCCCCGAAAACCTATCAGATCACCAATCGTAACCAAACTTCAATCGGAAGGTATCTTCGAGGTCGGAAGTACGGTTCAAGGTGATGTCGTCGTAATCCAGTTCAAGCTCAGTGCTCAGGTTCAGACCTTCGTAGATGGGGAACTTAAAACCGGTCCACGAGTGCCAGATCTTCTGACCGGCATCGTCCGCCCTCACGAACAGAAAGTGGCGATGATAAAACTCGAACTTGTCCTGCCAGACCTTGCGCCTGTATTCGAGGTGCCAACCGGGCGCGGCATAACTGGTGTGGGTGCTATCGGTGTAATCCTCGGTCGTGTAGTAGATGCCGATCTCACTGACGAGTTCGCTTTTCTCATTCGAAAAGAACTCATAGCCCAGGGCCGGGCCGATCGTCTGTCGCAGATTCAATCCCTCATACTTCTCCTGCTTGGCGGAGTAAGAGAGGGACCAGTAGGCCTTGTCGGTGAAAAACTGGTCATACCTTGGAACGATCATCCAGTCCTGCTTGGTGGCATTTCGACCCGTGGTGTCATACTCGACCTGGCCCGACATGCGAAACCTTTGCCTTCCACTTTCCCAACGGGTCCGGAAGTCCCCGTCAATTTCCCGCTCCTCGTTGCTGCGGCCTCCTTCCAGTTTCATGGCGAGATTGACGGAGCCCGACCACTCCTTCTTCTTCTCCATCTCAACCGCATCCAGAGCCGCATCTTCGATCAACTCCTTGCCGTCGATAACGACGTCCTGGTTCACCGGCGCCGCCTTCTCCACGACAACAGGCTTCGGAGCGGCTCCTGACTCGATCCGGCTGATTTCAGAACGCGGAATCGAAATCGGCCCCGCATAGGAAGTCGACACGGTCACCTGCTCAGCCCCCCGCTCGAGGAGATCACCGGAGATTCGGTCGCCGTTCTTGAGAACCACCACATCCGCATGAGCAGTGGAAAACGCCAGCAGGGCACAGGCACCAGCGAAAACGCTCAGCGTTGCACTCTTCGAAAACTCTTTGTTAACCAACGTCATATAACGAGAAAAATTCCCCAAACCGCCGAAATACGAGCCCTTGCAGGACCGGTATCCGGAGGAAGCGCCAGAATCTAGCCCAAACCGCTCAATTTCTCAATCTCCGAGGATAGAGCCACAAAAGGCGCGACCCTTCGTAGTCCTTATGGTACCAATGTATTTCCATGGAGGAATCCGAGCCATCTCCGAAAAGCAGGTTCGCTGCGCTTAAGGAGTGGTTTGCCTGGGCCCGAAAACACCGCCGCTCACTCGTTACCGGCTTCGTGATCTTTGCTCACGTCCTCGGAGCTCTTACCTCAGTGAAGGCGCTCTTCGAAACCCGCACCCCGCAGGGAACCATTGCTTGGATTATCTCACTCAATACGATGCCCTATGTCGCGGTGCCGGCCTACTGGGTCTTCGGCCAGAGCAGCTTCAACGGCTACGTCAGTGCGAGGCAGGCCGAGTTTGCCGATCTCGACCCGGTGCTGCAACAGGCCTACCGGGAACTGATCGAAGACGGGTTCCTCCTGCACTCGGATGAAGCGGACTTCACCACCGAAGAACGCATCGCCCGCCTGCCCTACACCCGGTTCAACGACGCGGAACTTCTCATCGACGGGGAGGCCACATTCGATTCGATCATCGAAAGCATCGCAGAAGCAGAAGACTACATCCTCGTCCAGTTCTACATCATCAGGAACGACGGTCTCGGCAACCGCCTCCGCGACGCACTGCTCGAGCGGGCCGCCGCCGGGGTTCGCGTCTATTTTATCTACGACGAAATCGGCAGCTACCAGCTACCCGCCAGTTGGCTCAACGAGTGTCGAAAGGGCGGCATCGACATTCGTCCCTTCAACACGCGACAGGGTCACACCAACCGGTTCCAACTGAACTTTCGCAATCACCGGAAAGTAGTCGTGATCGACGGGAAAACCGGATTCGTCGGCGGACACAATGTGGGAGACGAATACCTCGGACTCAGCGAAGAATTCGGACACTGGCGCGACACCCACGTCAAGTTCACCGGACCGGTCGTCCTTGCTACCCAGGTCGCTTTCATTGAAGACTGGAACTGGGCCGCCAACGAAATTCCGGAACTGAACTGGACCGCGCAGAAATCAGAGGAGGGCGACATGGCCGCCCTCTGCCTGCCGACCGGCCCCTCCGACGAACAGGAATCCTGCACCCTGTTCTTCCTCCATTTCATCAACTCGGCCCAGGAACGACTCTGGATCGCGTCGCCTTACTTTGTTCCCGATGAACAGATCATGAGCGCCCTTCAGCTCGCCGCGCTTCGCGGAGTCGATGTGCGTATCCTTCTCCCTGAAGACCCTGACCACCTCCTCGTTTACCTCTCATCTTTTTCCTACCTTCCCACCGCTGAGAAAGCCGGCATCAAGATCTACCGCTACGGCGGAGGCTTTCTCCACGAGAAAGCCATGCTGGTCGACGACCGCTACAGCACTATCGGCACGGCCAACTTCGACAACCGCTCCTTTCGCCTGAACTTTGAGATCACCATGATTTTCGACGACGAGGGCTTCAACGGGGAAGTCGAGCAGATGTTCCTCGATGACTTCGAAGCCAGCCGCCTCCTCGACGCCGACGACCTCACCGAGAAATCCTTTCCTTTCCGGTTCGCGGTGAAGTGCTCCCGTTTGCTGGACCCTATTCAGTAGCCCCCCGGCATTTTTTCGTCGCCCGCGTTCAGCCTGTGCTACTGTTCGCCATGTTCACAGGAATCGTGGAAGAATGCGGAGAAGTTGCCCGAATCAAACCGGTGGAAACCGGGGCGGAGCTCTGGGTGCGCTCGACCTTCACAGATGAAGTCGAACTCGGCGAAAGCGTCGCCACCAACGGCGCCTGCCTCACCGTCACCGAAGTGGCCGACGGAGCGATGCGCTTTGACCTGCTTCACGAAACCCTGCGCCTCACCAATCTCGGCGACTTGAGCGAAGGCTCCCCCGTCAATCTCGAACGCTCTCTCCGCATCGGCGACCGACTCAGCGGTCACTTTGTTCAGGGGCACGTCGACGCCTGCGCCGAAGTGCTCGCTTACGAGCAGGTCGGACAGGACCACCAGTTCACCGTGGCCCTGCCGAAGGAGTTTGCTCACCTCATGGTTTCCAAGGGATCTGTCTGTGTGAACGGCATCAGCCTGACCGTCGCTGAATTGAAGGAAGACTCTTTCACCCTCTGGATCATTCCTCACACTCACGAAGTCACCAGCCTGAAGTCGGTCGAAAAAGGATCCCGCGTGAATCTCGAGTTCGATCTGCTGGCCAAGCAGATCGCCCGGCTGACCGAACTGGGCATGCGATAGCTTCCGGCTTCGACAGTTCCTACTATTTCTCTGGTCGGCCAAGAGTCGCTTCGTTAGGCTCCTCTCTATGAGCGAGGATGACGACCGCAAACTCTCCAACAAGGAATACGAAAAGGAACTCCTTCGCCTGCAACGGGAGCTGGCTCACCTCCAGGACTGGGTCGTCCACAAGGGGCTCAAAGTGCTCGTCATTTTTGAAGGCCGTGACACAGCGGGAAAAGGCGGCGTCATCAAGCGCATCACCGAACGGGTCAATTCGCGGGTCTTTCGCGTCGTAGCGTTACCCGCTCCAAGCGACCGCGAGAAAACCCAATTCTACTTTCAACGCTACACCCAACACCTTCCCTCCGCTGGAGAAGTGGTGATCTTCGATCGCAGCTGGTACAACCGCGCCGGAGTCGAGCACGTCATGGACTTCTGTTCCCAGGAGGAATACGAGGAATTTCTTCTCGCCTGCCCCGGATGGGAAAAAGCCCTCGTCCGCGCCGGCATCATCCTGATCAAGTATTTCCTCGTGGTAAGCCCGGATGAACAATTGAAACGCTTTCAGTCACGCATCGATAATCCGACCAAGCACTGGAAACTCAGCCCCATGGACATCAAGGCGCGCGACCATTGGTACGACTACTCCAGGGCCTACGAGCGCATGTTCAATGTCACCGACACCCGTCACGCCCCCTGGCACCTGGTGCGGTCCGACAACAAAAAGAAGGCGCGCCTGAACTGCATCTCCCACCTGCTCGAACAGATTCCCTACGAGCCCCTTCCTGATGATAAGATCAAGCTGCCACCGCTCCAGGAATCGAACGGCATCAGCGACGAGATTATCCTGAAGGATCGCAGCTTCGTTCCCGAACGATTCTGAACTTACCTCCCGTGAACGAAGATCGCGTTACCAGCCAAAGCTGAACGCGAAAGGCGCGTTGCGATAGGACAACCGCACCGACGGTCGGCAGGAATGACCGTGAAATCGCGTGGAGCCGTACCAGCCTCCGTATCCGTAGCTCACCCGACCTCCCCAAACCGGATAATACTCGCGGGGATGATAGGAGTAGGTGTAAACGGGCTGGGCGCGCAAGACCGGCACGGTCGTCGTCACCTGAGGCACGACTGGAACCACCGGAGCCGCACTCACCGGGGGAGCCACTTTCTGACCGCCCTGATTGCGACCCTGCTTCTTGTAATCCGAACCGTAGCCGAAACGCGGCTTCGCCCGGACCTGGGAATTCTGCAACACCGGGATGACCGCCTGGGTCGAGACAGAGACACCCGATCCCGAAATCACCTGGACCCGCGGCACCACCGAAACACTGGTCTTCCGTTTCCCGAGCCCCCGCATCTTGTGAGAACCCTGGAGCACATACCCTGTCGACACCTGGCCGTTCACTGACTTCACCGTCTTCGACACGATGTCGGCGTGCACTGGCAACGCCATGGCAGCGAACAAGGACACCGCCCATCCCGCTTGCGTTTTCATGGCAGAAAGATAACCGAAAGCGGCCGGAGGCACAATGCCGATTCCGTAGGGTCAAATTCATCGGATCTCGGCCAACTGAACCAAGCAACAACTCTCCGCTTCTCCCCCACGCAAATCATTGATCGCCCCGCTCATTTTTCCTATGCTTCTTTCAAGCTCATGAAGCACTTTCTCATACTGCTGGTTTCGCTCTTCTGCTGGCACGCTGCGGCTGATGAAACCAAGGTTATTGTTCACTTGCTGGACCATACCGACGCGAAGAAAACGGAGCACCGTTTCTGGATCGACTGGAATGAAAAGTGGCGGGGCATCGTGGCGAGCGAGACCGTCACCGGCGAAAAAGCCGGGGATCTCATCGAAATGTTCCAGCGGTCACTGGAAACGACTGAGGCCCTCCATTTCTGCGGGCACGATCCCATTTACGGAATCGAAGCCACCAACGCAGACGGCAAGGTTCTCAAGACCAGCCTTTGCTTCACCTGTGTGACCTGGGTCAAACCGGGCCTGCGCCTCAATCTGGCCGGCGAACGCGGGGCCGACAATGAACTGTGCCGGGCGCTTCGCACCGTGATCGAACTTCCTCCAGAGCTGCTGGAAGACTCGAAGACGAAGTGATTCCCATTCGCTCCTCAAGCGCCGGAGCCCATCCCTGCGGGCCCTCGGGACTTTCCACTTGAGTTTCATCGGCATCGGACCGACAGATTCCCTCCCAAAAATTCACGAAATCATGGCATTGGAAAAGATCACCTCAGTCTCCGGCAAGGGCGTTTACGTTCCCGGATCCGACATCGACACCGACCGCATCATCCCGGCACGCTTCATGAAGTGCGTCACCTTTGACGGCCTCGGCGAATATCTTTTCTACGACGTACGCCACGATGCCGACGGCAATCTCAAGGATCACCCGCTCAACGAAGATCGCTTCGCCGGCGCCAGCATCCTGCTTTCCGGGATCAACTTCGGTTGCGGCAGCTCCCGCGAGCACGCCCCCCAGGCGATCTACCGTGCCGGCTTCCGCGCCGTCATCGCCCAGAGCTTCGCTGAAATTTTCTTCGGCAACTGCGCCACTCTCGGCGTCCCCTGCGTGATCGCTTCCGCCGAGGACATCGACAAGGTGGCCGCAGCCGTCGACGCCGATCCGTCCACCGAAATCACGATCGACGTGGAGGCCAAGGTGGTTCGCTACGGCGACAGCGAAATCTCCATCGAGATTCCCGACTCCGCCCGCGACGCCTTCCTTTCCGCCCAATGGGACCCCATTGGTGAGCTGCTCGACGGCGAAGCCGAGATCAGTGAGACCGCCGGTAAGCTGTCTTACATGAAGGCCTGATCCAGGATCCCGACTCCAGTTTCTGAAACGAAAAAAGGTGAGCCCGTTCGGGACTCACCTTTTTTGTGAACTGGTTTCCGGTTCGAAGGATCACTCGCTCGCCTCGGCGTCCGCAGAAGCGCCTCCCATTCCGGGAAGGGCGAAAGGCAGCTCGGGAATCGGGGGAGCTTCCATCTTCTCCTTCTTCTCGCGCTCCGGCATACTGGCGCCTTCGCTCATCGTCTCATTAAGATTCTGATCGGCAGCATCGAGATAGGCATCGAGGTCGTCCGTGAGCTGGTTGAATCCGTCGATCGCCTTGATGCGAACCTGGCCTTCTTCGCCAGTATCCGGATCCGTTCCGAGCTCGAAAGGCAGGAAGTCGGCGAGAACTGAACCGGGCTCAAGGAAATTGACCACCTTGGCTTTCACCTTCTCAGCCATGTCATCAGGCATGAAGTAATAGCCGGCATATCCCAGCCCGCAAAGCACACCAACGGTGATGAAGAACTTGAGGACACGCTTACGCCATGGCGAACGCTTTTGGTAGCCGCCGAACTTCATCATGTCCTTTCCGAACTGCTCTTTCTCCTCCTCGGTCATGGGACGCATCGGGCGACCGTCACCATCGAGAACCACTTCCTCTTCGGGTTCGTCGTCCTTCTTTTCATCCGGCTGGGCAAAAAGAGGTGAAGTACTGGAGGATGCCGGAGTGGTTGCCGGCTCGCTGAAAGCGGACTTGGCTTCGAAATCAAATGAGTGAGCGACGCTCTCACCAAAAAGGCTGCCACCCATGCTGTCGGATGACTTCTCCGGCGCAGCAGATCCTGTCGCGAATGGCGAAATACTCGCGTGCGTTTCGGTGGGAGTGTTAGTCCCCCACCCTTCGTTGAGATCACCGGCCTGGGCAGGCTCCTTGAACATGTCAGCCTTGGCTGAAGCGCCACCGGGATTGGCAAAAAGTGCTGTACCGGATCCGAACCCACCGTCATCTGAAACAACAGGTGTCTCCTTGGCAGGCTCAGGCTGCGGCTCCGGAGCTTTCTCGACGGGAGGCTCCTCGGCTTTAAGTTCGGGTGCCACCTCGGTAGCAGGCTCCGGGACCTCTTCGGTCATCGACACGGAGGGCTTCGCTTGAGGAATTTCAAATCCGGGAGGCATCGCATGGGCCTGCTCTTCGGCGGATGCTGCGGCAGGGACCGGCTCTTCAACTGGCGGCGTCGGCGCGGCCGGTTCCGGAACAACTTCGGCTTTCTCCTCCACGACAGACTCAACTGGCGGTGAAGGCTGGGCAGCAGCTGCCTCAGCAGCCTGAAGGGTTTTCGTACAAATCAGCTGCACGCCGCTATTGCCCTGATCGACGGCAGTAACCGGGTGATGACAATGAACACATTTCCCGGCAATGCCGATATGTTTGCGACGAAAATTCAACGTGCCACCGCATTGGGGGCAGGCAAGTTTCAAGACCTCTTCGTGGCTGCCGGTATCAACCGACGCCGCCGTACTGGATTGGGCAGAAGGTGTCATTCTTTTGTGAGTAGATGGGGATTTCACGGTTGGTCCGGAGCGGCGGCCTGAGGCATGGAAGCCGGGGGATTCACTTCGGAAGCGGGGGAAGTCGGGTTCACGGGAGGAGCGGGTGCGGGTGCCAGCATCGAGTCAGCCACCGGGGGAGCCGGAGGAGTCATCGGAGTGCCGGGCGCAGGGGTGGCGGGAATACCGGGGGCGGTCATAGCAGGTGCCGGCGCGGGAGGGGCGGTCGGAACGGCCGGCGCCATTTCGATCACGCTGCCGGGATTGAATTTCTGATCCATCATGGCGCGAGCCTTGGCGACATATTCGTCAACGGGCAGCACATAGGACGCGAGCGCTGCGCCGCAAACAAATCCGAGAATGATAACGATCATGACGATGAAACCCTTGCGAACAGTCTTCTTCGGTTTCTTGCCAAGCGGTTGAGAAGTGACATTGGGAGCGGTGGCACCATCCGCTTCGGGCTGTGCCGGCTCAATCTCTGGTGCTGGGGCATGAGCGGATTCGGCCGAGGCTTCCACTTCTTCGGTCGGCACTTCCATCTTCACTGGAGCCGATGAATCTGAAGCAGGAATATCCGGCTGGGCTTCACTGGCCGGGCTTCCGAATAGACTGCTCGCTTCAGACGCGCCGGAGCTGAACATTGATGCACCGGAACTTCCACCCTGAGAAATTCCTGACATAAACGCATCGTCACTGGTTTCAGGAGCCGGGGTGTCCGGAAGAGGCGGAGTCAAAGCGGGATCCTCAGGACCCTCGGCTACGGACATCTGAGGATTCAAAAGCTGCGTCCGCTCACTAACACTATCGTCAAAAGGATTGGCTTCGGGAATACCGAAAGAACTGTCACCGGAATCAGATACCGGAGACAAATTTCCGAAAGCAGCCTCGGCGGTTTCTGTGCTAGAAATTTCAAAAGTGGAATCAGCTTCGGGCTTGCTCGCCGGCTCAGGATCGGGAGTCGGAGCGACTTCACCAAAAGGAGTCGGCTGGACATCCTCTTCCTGGGGAGCCGGTGCTCCGAAACCCATCGATTCACCAAAGCCATCGGCCGGTGCAGGTGCCTCCGCGTTGGAAGGGACAGGAGCTTCTTCCGAAAACGGAGCCTCGGTAACCATGGCCGGCTTCGCATTCTCAAATCCAGCCGCAGGTGCTTCGTCGACCGAAGGTTCAGGAGACGGAGTCGGTGCTGCACTCAGGAATCCTGCAGACGCAGCGGCATCACCACTGAATCCCGTGGCGGCCGGGGCTTCTTCACTTGGAGCCGGCGCTTCACCGAATCCTATAGGCATCGCATCATCGGCAAGAGGAGCTGGCGCCTTTTCGCCGGGGGCCGGCTGTCCCCAACCGGCAGCAGCAAAACCGGCGTCCGCTTCGGGGGCGGGTGCGGCTTCAGCCTCTGGTGCGGGCTCGGGAGCAGGGGCAGCTTCTTCAGTAGGAGCCGGAGATCCAAATCCGGAAAATCCTTCGGTGGCAGCAGGGGCCTCTTCAACTGCCGGAGCGGCTTGTGCTTCGGCAGGAGGAGCTGCCGGCATACCAAAACCGTTCGCAACGGCCTCATCCGCATTCGGAGCAGGCGCATCAAAACCTGACGAAGCTTCCGGGGTCTCTTCGCTAGTCGCGGGTGGCACCTTGATCGGGGCCACCATGTCACCGGACCACCCATCAGCTTCGGCAGAAACCGCGTCATTGGCTTCAGGTGCCGGAGCAAAGTCGGCCGCAGGGGCAGGCTCAGGCGACGGCTCGGGCGCCTTGTCCACCTTGGGAATCGGCTTGATCAGAACGGTGTCGCCAGTTCTGGGAAGTTCACCCCAGCCTTTCTGCTGAGTGAATGAGCTGGAATCAAAGCCAGCTGAAGGGGCCATTTCTTCGTCGGACGCCGGTGTCTCAACGGGAGCCGGAGCTTCAGCCGCTGGTTCTTCCAATGCCGGAGGCATTTCAGGAGCCGGCTCAGCCTGGGGCGCTGCGGGAGCGAATCCCTGGTCAAAACCCTGACCAAAACCCTGTTCCATGGCAGGCGGCATTTCCTCCTTAACCTCGGGTGTCGGCTCGGGGGCCGTTTCGGCAGGCAGTTCGGGAGTCGCCTCAAAGGTTGGTTCGGGAACTGCTTCGGCAGTCGGCTCGGGAGCCGTCTCTACCGGCACATCCGCAGCAGGAGCTTCCTCGGCCGCGGGCTCAGCAATAGGAGCCGCCTCGGCGGGCGCATGCGGAGCAGGAACGCCCCACCCCATGGATGCTTCTTCAAAGGTGGCGGGACTGACTTCAGGAAGCGGTGCCCGCTCAACGACCGGCTCGCGCTCTCCAGCGGCAGGCGCCGGGGTCGGCACCGGAACCTCATCAAATCCTAAGGGCATTTCCGGAGCAGCTTCTTCAACCACTTCCTCCGGAACCGTTTCAGCCACAGGAGCCGGCTCAACTTCAGCCGCCTCTTCTTTCTTTGCCGGAACTCCGGGTTGGAAGACCGGAAAAATTTTCACTTCGCCGTCTGCATCGCGGGAAGCCACGATTCCGGCTTCACACCAGACGCAGGCACCATCAACGCCAACATGCTCCGGGCGAATCACGAGCTCACCGTCACACTTCGGACAGTTCAGGTGAATGAGGTCGTCCATGTCACAAACCGGCGCGGCCGATTCCTCAGTCGCGGGAGCTTCCTTTGGAACAGGAGCTTCCTCTGCAACGGGGGACTCTTCCGGAACGAGCGCTTCTTCCGCGACTTTCTCCTCAGCTTCAGGCACCACTGCCTCGGGAGCGGGAGCGGGAGCAGAAGCAGAAGCAGAAGCAGAAGCAGAAGCAGAAGCAGAAGCAGAAGCAGAAGCAGGAGCAGGAGCAGGTTCCTCAGCGGCAGGTTGTTCTGCAGGAACCTCAGCAGCCGGTTCGGTCGGGCGACCCACACTAACAGTTGCACCACCCGACGCAGAGACTTTCACATTACCGGAACCCTGGACTCGAATGGAGACATTCTTATTAGTCGCACCGGGCAACTCCATGTCATCGGGCTGGGAGGAGAGAGCAACCTGCTCTTCGGCCTCGCGGGTATGACCTGACTCGGCCAGTTCGCGCAGCGAATTTTCTCCAAGACCCATCGAATCGAGGAAACGGCTCTTGGCCGCCTCGACGTTAGAAGAGGGCACATTTTGCGGGTGATCGTGGTCGGACTCCATGATGCTAAACAGCGGCAAACAAATTTGTTCTATTAATTTTATAATAAATTTAGTAATTATCAAAAAGTTTTTTACCTCCGGTTTGATTTTTTAGACTTCTTAAAGAATTTTAGTGTATGCGATGCCTACTTTGCTGGCTGGTAACCGTTTCCCTGCTATTCCTGGCGGGGTGCGTCTCCCCCGAAACTCCCCTCGCCCCCTCCCCCACGAGCCCTCCCGCCTCGACTGGAGGCGGCAAAATCTCGCTCAGTGCCTCAGACGCTGAAGCGATTGGAAAGAAAATCTGGAAGAACGAATGCGCCGGCACCGTTGAAGGGCTCACCACCTGGAACAGCGGCGAAGACTTTCCTTCCCTCGGAATTGGCCATTTTATCTGGTATGTGGACGGTCGCCCCGGTCCCTTCGACGAGAGCTTTCCGAAGCTGATTGATTACATGGAAGCCAACCAGGTCGCGGTGCCCCGCTGGGTTGCCGATGCCAAGGGAAGCCCGTGGAAGTCGCGCACCGAGTTCAACAATGCGAAAAACTCTCCCCAGATGAAGGAGCTGCGCCAGTTCCTCGCCAACACGGTGCCGACGCAGACCAACTTCATCGTTTTGCGACTCGAGCAGGCTCTTCCCAAGATGAAAGCTGCCACCAAGGACTCCGGCGACCGCAAGCGCCTCGAAGAGAATTTTTATAAAGTCGCCAGCTCACGAACCGGGGTCTACGCCCTGATCGACTACGTGAATTTCAAGGGCGAGGGCGTCAAAGCTGAGGAGAAATACAATGGCGTCGGCTGGGGCCTGCGCGACGTCCTTCTCGAAATGAAGAAGACTTCCGAAGGTCAGGCCGCAGCCAATGAATTCAGCGAAGCCGCCAAGAGAACACTCAAGCGCCGGATCGCCAACTCACCTCCTTCCCGCGGCGAATCACGCTGGGAAGCCGGCTGGATGAACCGCTGCGAGAGCTACAAACACGGATTCTAAACGGACTGCGTTCGAAATTTCCCTTTTCAACGGGCCGAATGCGCCTACTGATTAGCCAATCCCACACGAAACCACGACCCTACCTATTATGGCCGAACGTACTCTTATCCTTTTCAAGCCCGACTGCGTCACCAAGTCCCACGTTGGCGAAGTCCTGGCCCGCTACGAAGCAGCCGGTTTCGCGGTTCGCGGCATCAAGATGATGCGCCTCTCCGACGAAATCCTCCAGGAACACTACTCCCACGTTGCCGACAAACCTTTCTTCCCCAACATCGCCGCCTTCATGCAGTCCGCTCCCGTGATTGCCATGGTGCTCGAGGGTGATGACGTTGTCGGCAAGGTCCGCGGCATGCTCGGGCCCACCAACTCCCAGGAAGCCGAAGCCGGCACCATCCGCGGAGATTTCGGTGAGGACATGATGATCAACGTTTGCCACGCTTCCGATTCCCCGGAAAACGGCGAAATCGAAGTGAACCGCTTCTTCGACGAAAGCGAGATCTTCGATTACTGATCCGCGAGCGCCCCTGACAGGGCTGCCGCATTGATTTTCAACAGGGTTAGGTCTCACCGCTCAGCGGGAGGACCTAACCCTGTTTGTTTGTACGGGCTTCTTAATCAGTGGCGCGATCGGGTACAAATCCCTCCCTCCCCTCCTTGAATTCGTGAAAATCAGTCTTTCAGACCCCGAGGGACCGTATATATTCACGCCCCAACTACGAAACCATGTCAGACACCGACATCCTGGAACCCACTGCTCAAGATAAACTAATGGTCGTTAACCGGGGCGAAATCGCCATCCGCGTTTTCCGCGCCGCGACCGAACTTGGGCTTCGCACCGTCGCCATTTACGCCGAGGAAGACCGCTTCTCCCGACACCGTTTCAAAGCGGACGAAGCTTACCAGTTGCGAAAAGAAAAAGGCCCTGTCGGCGCCTACCTCGACATCGAAGGCATCATCCGACTGGCTAAGGAAAAGGGAGTTACCCTGATCCACCCCGGATATGGTTTCCTCTCTGAGAACGCTGATTTTGCCCGGGCCTGCCGCGACGCCGGAATCAAATTCATCGGACCCGATCCCGAAATGCTCGACGCCATGGGCGACAAAGTGTCCGCCCGCGCCCTCGCCAAGAAGGCCGACGTCGCCACTCTCCCCGGCACCGAAGACCCTGTGTCGGATCGGGAAGAAGCTCTCAAGATCGCTCGCGAGATCGGATTTCCTCTCATCATTAAAGCTGCCTTCGGAGGTGGTGGACGCGGCATGCGCGTTGTTGAGAAAGAGGAAGACCTCGACTCTCTCCTCGACCAGGCCCAGGCCGAAGCCGAAAACGCGTTCGGCAACCCTGCCGTTTTCCTCGAGCGCTTCGTCGGACGCGCCAAGCACATCGAGGTGCAGATCATGGGTGACACCCACGGCAACATCGTTCACCTCCACGAACGCGACTGTTCCGTCCAGCGTCGTCACCAGAAGGTGATTGAGATCGCCCCCTCCGTCGACCTCGACGAAAAGGTCCGCCACGAACTTTGCGAAGCGGCTGTCCAGGTCGCCAAGGAAGTGAAATACAACAATGCCGGCACGGTTGAGTTCCTGCTCGATGCCGACTCCAACGAATGGTTCTTCATTGAGATGAACCCGCGGATCCAGGTGGAACACACCGTCACCGAGATCATCACGGGCGTTGACCTGGTTCGTTCCCAGATTCTCGTTGCCCAGGGCCACGACCTCTTCGGCGACGTCATCGACATTCCTTCCCAGGACGAGATCCCGCGCACCGGCTACGCCGTCCAGGCCCGCATCACGACCGAGGATCCGGCCAACAACTTCTCTCCTGACTACGGCAAGATTCTCAACTACCGCTCCGCAGCCGGTTTCGGTATCCGACTCGACGCCGGTGCCGGTGATGCCGGTTCGGTCATCACACCGTTCTACGATTCCATGCTGGTGAAGCTGACCGCGTTCGGTCCCCGCTTCGACATCGCCCTCCAGCGCATGGACCGCGCCCTGCGGGAATTCCGTATCCGCGGAGTGAAGACTAACATTCCGTTCATCGAGAACGTGATTGTGAATGACACCTTCCGCCGTGGTGATGCGACCACGCGCCTGATCGATACTAATCCCGATCTCTTCAACTTCAAACCGCGTCGCGACCGGGCCACCAAGTTGCTCAATTACCTCAGCGACGTCACCGTCAACGGCAACGACACTGCCAAGGGCTACAAGCTCAAGGCCGCCCTGCCGCCGGCACGCGTTCCTGAGTGCGACGTCCGTGCTGACATTCAGCCCGGCTCCCGCAATAAGTTGCTCGAGCTCGGACCCGAAGGCTTTGCCGACTGGATCCGTGAACAGAAGCCGGTGCTCATTACCGACACCACGATGCGTGACGCTCACCAGTCGCTCATCGCGACCCGGATGCGTTCGGTCGACATGCTCAACATCGCGAGCTACGTCGCCCAGAAGACCCCCAACCTTTTCTCCCTGGAGATGTGGGGCGGAGCGACATTTGACACCGCGATGCGCTTCCTCAAGGAAAGCCCGTGGGATCGTCTCCGCGAACTTCGTGAGCGCATCCCCAACATCTGCTTCCAGATGCTCTTCCGCGGCTCCAACGCAGTCGGTTACTCCAATTACCCTGACAATGTGGTCGAAGGCTTTATCAAGCACTCCGCCGAGTCAGGCATGGATATCTTCCGGATCTTCGACTCTCTCAACTACCTCCCCAACATGGAGGTGGCGATGACGGCGGTCCGCGAGCAGACCAATTCGATTTGTGAAGCCGCGGTTTGTTACACCGGTGACATCGACGATCCCAAGCGCGACAAGTACTCGCTGAAGTACTACATCAACAAGGCCAAGGAGCTGGAAAAGATGGGCGCCCACATCCTTGCGATCAAGGACATGGCCGGCCTCTGCCGCCCTGCCGCCGCGACCAAGCTCTTCAAAGCACTCCGCGAAGAAGTCGGCCTGCCGATTCACTTCCACACTCACGACAGCTCCGGCATCAATGCCGCTTCCAGCCTGGCCGCTTCCGATGCCGGCGCCGATATCATCGACCTCGCTTTGGCTTCCATGTCAGGGTCAACGAGCCAACCCAACCTGAACTCGGTTGCCGCTGCCCTGACCGGTCTCGAACGCGACCCGGGTCTCGACCCCGACGCGCTCAACGCCATGTCCGACTACTGGGAAGAAGTGCTCGAGTTCTACACGCCTTTCAACACCGCGCCCCGCGCCGGTTCCGCTGAAGTTTACATCCACGAAATGCCCGGCGGCCAGTTCACCAACCTCAAGGAGCAGGCCAACGCCATGGGCCTCGGCCATCGCTGGCCCGAGATCGCCCGCTGCTATGCGGAGGTGAACCATCTCTTCGGTGACATCATCAAGGTAACCCCGAGCTCCAAGGTGGTCGGCGACATGTGCATGTTCCTCATCACCCGCGGCATCAAGCCCGAGGAAGTCACCAGCCTCGAGCCCGGCTCTCTCGATTTCCCCGAGTCCGTTATCGACATGCTCTGGGGCGGCCTTGGTCAGCCCGATGGCGGTTGGCCCGCTGACGTCCAGAAGGTCGTCCTCGGCGATAAGGAGCCCACCACCAAGCGCCCCGGCGAACTGGCTGACCCGATTGATCTCGACGCCACTCGTGAAGAGCTCAGCAAGAAGCTCGGACGCACCGCCAACGACGACGATCTCTACAGCCATCTCATGTATCCGGCCGTCTTCGAAGAGTTCGACGAATTCATCAAGTCCTACGACAAGGTCCAGGGGCTGCCGACGACCGCTTTCTTCTACGGTCTCTCCATCGGTGAGGAAATCTCCGTCGAGATCGGCCCGGGTAAGGTGCTCTTCATTAAGCTGATCGGTATCAGCGAAGCGAACGACGAAGGTCAGCGCAATGTCTTCTACGAGCTCAACGGCATGCCCCGCGAGTCCGCTGTGATCGACCACGCTCTCGCTCCGAAAGACGCCGTGACCCGACTCAAGGGCGATGCGAACGATCCTCTCCAAGCCGTTGCTCCGATGCCCGGCATGGTGACCGAGGTTAACGCCGAGGTCGGCGCCAAGGTCGAAGAAGGCGATCCCATCATCACCCTCGAAGCGATGAAGATGCTCACCACCATTTCCGCCAGCCAGGCCGGAACGGTGACAGAGATCCTCGCGCAGAAAGGTGACGCGGTGGAGACCGACGATCTGCTGGCACGATTGGAGGCTTAAAAGCCTCCATCGACTGGAGGCCCGATTTTTACTCGCCCACTTCTTCCACCTGCTTCGCCGCGGTGAAGAGCACGCGAATCAATACCGCCACCACCACACCGATCAGCACCCACAAAACCCAGGGCTGATCCAACAGCGACAGCTTCGACTTATTGTCAGGATCATAATCCGGATTGGCAGCGGCCTCTTTCAGATCCAGCCGCACCATCGCCACCTCGCCTTTGATCGCCCGCTGAATCGCAGCAACATCGTATTGAGGAGCTTCCACTTCGGTCGAATCTGATCCGTAGAAGAGGGAAAACCGGTCTCCGGGTTGAGCAAGAAACCGGACTTCATACACCTCACCCGTCCCGGAGATGCCACCCACCTGCAGCGGTGGACTGTCGCGGTTCTCGATAACGAGCCGATAGCGATCGCTCCGTCTTTCATCAAAGCGCACGGTCAGGTTCTCCTCATCGACATCACCCACTCGGTAGCGATGAATCACCCCTCGCTTGATGGTGCGCCACTCGTCTTCACCGGCAGACACCTCGACCCGGACGTCGCGGCGGAAGTTGGCGTCACCAGTAGCAACCGTCAGCGAGCGCAACGGCACCCGGCCGGCCTCGACAACCACCTCGGTCCGTTTTTCCTCCTCATTAACTCCGTTGGAAATCAGCACAACGGGATAATCGTTTTCATCCCTTCCCGCCGGCAGGTTTACCGGCGCCGAGAAGAACGAGAGCGCATTGATGCGGAAGCTCCGGGTCTCGACCTGCTGCTTCTCCTGCCGGCTCTCACCGTCACGATCACTGATCGCCTCGGTCACCTCGCGAACCGACGAACGCTGTTCATCGGTGGCATTGGCGATGACGACTTTGTAGGAAGTGAACTCATTCACCGGAAGCTTCAGTTCGGTGCGGCGGAAATCGACGAAGCGTTCCCGGTCAAAGATCAATTCCCCCTCAAGAAGAGGCTCCCAGTTGGCCTCATCCAGGCTTCCGTAAACATCGACGGATTTCTCGAAGTCACGGAGCGGCGTCTCAATCCGCAACCTCATCGCACCCCCGGCATCCTTCTTTAACTGCACCACGGTTTCGATGCTGCCGTCAGGGTTTTCATCGAAGGAAACCATCTCACTCGCGAGAAGACTGGATGGTGCCTTCACGGCTCCGCGACTGACTCTCTCGACGAGGTAGGGCCACTCGACAACTTCGCCCTCCCGTTCCCGGAGAACGCGAAGGTCGCGGTAGTCGCTGGCGATACTCTCATAAATAGCCTCATCCAGGGTGACGGAACCAATGCCCTCCGCTTCAGGCGCTGAAACCTCGCGCACAAACTGAAACCGGCTCTCATCCGCCCGCATCAGCGGAGCGATGGCTGTTAGCAATACTGTCAGGATAAAGACTCTCATGATTCTGATTCTTTTTCGGCGGTATCTTCGGGACTCATCTCAAAACGATGGCGATACTTCAGGTAGAGGAAGGACATCACCAGCACGACAACGCCGAGGACGATGAAGGCGATAATCCGGTAAAGCTGATCCAGCCCCGCGAGGTCGATAAAGAAGACCTTGATCGCCACCACCACGAGGAGGCCAAGACCAAGCCGCCGCAGCACGGCATTCACTTTCGAGATGCCGGCGAAGAGCAGGCCAAAAGCAAAGAGCGACCAGAAGATCGTGATACCTCCCATGGTGAATTCAGGAAGGAACCGATTCAATCCCGTCCATATTTCGAGGCTGGAGTAGACGAACAGGCCAACGAGAGAGGCATAGCCAAAAACACTGGAAGCGTGCTTGCGATCATCGCCACGTTTTAGGAACAACTGCCAGACGAAAACGAGAAAGGCGATCACCAGCCCGTAATCCAGCAGGCGCATCGTAAAGTGCTCGAGGAAGTCGTTCCGGGTGAACACCAGGTTCCAGTCCGGCTGCCAGAAAAAGAAATCGAAGAAGAACACTTTCACCACGATGGCCGAAGCGATGATCCAGAAGAAAACCGTCGCCACCGACTCGCGATTGGCGAGCATCTCGCGCAGGAACACGGCGGCCAGTCCAATCCACAGGATCGTCAATCCCGGGCGCACCAGCGGATCGTAGAGGTTGCTCACGCTGTGGTAGACCTCGAGGTTCAGATAGACAAAGCTCAGTCCCACGACGACCCAGAAGCAGAACCGGCTCAACATCGACTGGCCGAACCACGGCTTGATATCATTCTGTTCCCCGACAATCCAGGCGGCATTCGTCCCGACTTGTTTTCCAAAGAGACGGCCCGCGGCAAAGAACGAGACAATCGGTACCCCAAAGACCATGAGTCGCTCCAACAGGGCAGGCCAGTAGTCAGCGGCCGACAGGTTCCGGCCGAGACCGGAAAACTGGTTGCCCAGGTCGAGCAATGCGAAGCGACCGAGGACAATCAGGTAAAGCACGTAGGCAAGCTGGCGAAGGAACTCGCTCTTCATCTTCGCGGCAATCCACAACATGACGAAGCCCTGCACCGCCCAGCTCACCGTGATCCATCCGTGGGAAAGCACCAGCGGCAGCGTGATCGCTACGAACAGCGAGGCGAGTCCGAGGAAACTGAGGATCAACCCCTTGTCCTCGCTCTTCCGCTTCAGGAACGAATAGATGTGAATGATGTAGAATACGGCTAGCCCGATGGTCACCACGGCGATGGCTTCGCGACGGTAAGTGAGATCCACGAGGTAGGCAGCAAAGCCGAAGAACACTCCGGCGTTAAGAAAGAGGAACAGCAACTCCAGCAACGTTGCCTTCTTCCGGTGAACCAGGTGATAGATGAAAGTCACCGTCGAGAAGAGCACGAAGAAGGCAGCCAGGAACGGCATGAACTCCCAGAACCGGTCGGGAGCGAAGCCCTGATCCACTGCCCTCCAGACCAACCCATAGGTGCAGAGGAAACTCAGGTAGTGCAGGAGGCGCCACTCCTTCTTCCACGCCACGAAGAACACTCCCAACCCTATCATCAGCACGTAACTGAACAACCCGAACACGCTCGGGTTTTCGATCGTCACCATCATCGGAGTCAGGTAACCACCTAACAATCCCAACACGGAGATGAGCAGAGAATTAAATCGAACCGCGACGAAACCCGAGGCCACCGTCACGAGAATCATGACCCCGAAGGCAGAGGTAGCGCCCAGGATCTCGTATTCCTGGTGAGCGGTGTAAAAGCTGAAATAGAGCGTGGCGAAGCCGGCCCCGGTGAGCCCCTGCCCAAGCAGTCCATATCGCCCTCCGAACATCTTGATACCCCCGACAATCAGGCCGAGGCCGAGCAAGGCGGCGACTACCATCGGGCCAATCGAATTCTGATCAGAGGCGTAGTTCACGTAGAAACCAATGCCGACGAGGAAGAAAAGAACGCCGGCCCGAAGCAACCAGGTCGTCGCCACGGCAAACTCCATCGTGACGCCCTCAGGACGGTGCTCCTCCCCGACCACGATCCAACTCCAGATCTTTCCGAGAATCTCCCGGGCCGCAGTTTCAAACTTGCTGGGCTCTTTGTCAGCCACCACCGGGGCCGGCTTCGGTTTGTCTGCTTTCTGTTCCGTTTCCACCGCGACCCGCGCCGGCAAAGGTGGCGGAGTGGGGCCCGAATAGACTGGTTCTTCGACCTTCTCTTCCTCGACCACTTCTTCGACATTTGTTGATGGAATCTCCTCCATCGCTTCCTCTTCCAGTTCGCTGAACTGAACAGGCTCCATTACTTCGGCCTTCTCTTTCTCAAAACCAGCTTCCAATTCCTGCGACAGCTCGCGTCTTTCCCGCTGTCGCATCAGTTCGAGACCTTGCCGGACATCTGACTTGAGGTTCCCCAGGTCCTTCTTGAACTCATTTAACTTCGAGGACTGGACCAGGACGACGATCAGGATAATTCCCAGCAGGGTGAGCAGTAATAATTCCATGGCAGAACAAGCAGATTCGTCAGCTATCCTAACCCAGTGCCCCTTATTCTGACGAATTGATAATAGCGACTCACATCATTGACAGGATCAATGATCTTTGCCCACGGCAACCCAACCCTGTTGACTCTGCGACTCAACACTGTTTGGTCGTATCAAGCCATGCTTTCTCACCCCACCCTCTCCATTGCGCCGATGCAGGACGTCTCCGTCCTGCCGCTGTGGCGTTGCCTTGAGAGGCGGGGTGGCCCGGATTTGTATGTGACGGAGTACTTTCGCGTTCACCGCGATTCAACTCCGGAGAAGAAGATCCTTCACACCATTCACGGCATGAGTGGGCGCAAACTGGTTGTCGCCCAGATGATCGGCAACGATCCCGAACACCTCGTTCGCACTGCCAGGCTGATTGAAGAACAAAGCGATTGCGTCGGTATCGACGTCAATCTCGGCTGCCCTGCTCCCAAGGTTTGCGGCAAACAGGCCGGAGGAGCGTTGCTCAAGGACCGCAACCTGATTCGGCGAATCGCCTGTGATCTCCGCGAAGCGGTTCAGGGCACACTCACCCTGAAGACCCGAATCGGCTTTGAGACTCCGGACGAGTTCGACGAACTGCTGGACCTCTTTCGAGGCCTGCCCATCGATGGCCTCGCCATTCACGGGCGCACTGTCAGAGAAAAATACCAATCGCCCGTGCACACCGACTGCATTGCCCGGGCTGTCGATACGCTTCCCTATCCGGTGACCGCGAACGGAAACATCGTCTCTGTCGATACCGCGCTCGCGATGCAGGAACAGACCAACGCCGCCGGACTCATGATCGGTCGCGGCGGCATTCGCAATCCATGGCTCTTTGAACAAATTCGAGTGGCCCAGTCCGGTGGTGAACCTGATCGACCGACGCTACGTGATCTTCACGACTACCTGCTCGAACTCACCGAAGAGATCGCGGCTGAGGCTGCCATCGAATGCGATACCAAGCTTGTTCATCGAATGAAGAAATTCGCCAACTACATTTCTTCAGGCATCCACGACGGAGTGTTTAATGACCAACTGCGCCGCGCCGGATCGATCGAAGAGTTCCGGGCCATCTGTCGGAATCACCTCGATAGTGACGACCTCATGCCGGCAGATCCGCATGAGGACGGAAAGCTATTCTGTGGCTTCCGGGAATTGGTAGCGGAAAGCAACGTAAAAGCTATCTACTAACATTCGCGCGTCAGCGCGGGTAGGGTCAGTCGTCCCGACTGACCGCGAATCAGCGACCGGTCGGCCCGGAGGTCCGACCCTACCTCCGCTGACGCGCGAAAGACAAAAATCCTCCTACTTCTCCAACACCTGAGAAAACTCCTGACCACCTTTAACCCTCACCTTCACGGTATCTCCCACCTCGTGATTCACTCGAAACCAGGTGAGGAATTGGCGGCTGTTCCAGTCATCGGAGACACCGTTCACTTCTACAATCTCCATGTTCGGTCGCAAACCGGTGGACCACCACGGATTCTCCTGGGCCTTTTTGCCGGGCCCCATGAAAGGCTTTATCGAAAGGGTTCCCTTCCCCTGCCTCGGCCCCTTGATCGGAAAGAAACCCAGGCGAGGGCCGTAGATGCCATCGTAGACTGTCTTTCGCCACGAATTCTCGGCGGCCCGCCAGTTGTCCTCTGTCTCCAGGGTAGTCTCGATGACCTCTTCGTCGCGCCGCACCGCCACGGGAATTTCCGCCGGACCGTAGGAAGCCCGGTGCAGCACCCCGCGAAAGTCCGCCTGGCCGTAGAGCTTACGACCTCCTGCCATTCCCAGTCGATCTCCGGCTTTCAAACCCGCGCTTTCCGCGGCACTTCCAGCTGCGACCTCCGTGATCAACAATCCGTCATCCCGATCGACTATCAGACCTACATTCTCGGGCAGGGGCCAACGCTGGATCAGCTGACGCACATCAAAGGTGCCGTTCTCCATGTTTTCGAAGTGAACCAGGTCGCCTACCTGGTGACAATGAACGCACTCCTGCTGACTCATCCAGGGACGGGTCGCCGCATAACCGGCAAATGCCCCGGTTTCTTTTGGCCCGGATAAACCTCCCTGTGTCTCGGCCCCCGGCCCGTCAATCTTCCAGGAAGAACGCCGCGGATCATAATGGTGTTTCAACACTCGATTCAGCGAATTCACAAAAGCTGCTTCACTGATGCGTGTCGCATCGGAGACATGATCCTTTCCTCCGAAGACACCGTAGATCTCCCGTTCCGGTGACAGGAAATACCCCCACCAGGACAGATCGAGATCCTGGAACTCACGATAGCGAAAAATACGGTCATCCAGCTGCGCGGCATCGGTGAGCCGTACCGTAACGAACTGATTCAGCAACGGTGACAGCGCCGAACCGCCTTCGAGCACACTCTTGTCGAACTCCGCGCATTGCTTGCAGGGAATACAACGCCAGGTCACCAAAAGAGGTCGATTCGCCTCCTGCGCTTCGACGAAAGCGGCCATCAAATCATCCCGCCAGACAACCTCACCAGCGACTGGATCAGGCACGACTCCCTGTGAAGGCCCCAGAATCTCCTTCCAGTCAGCCGATTGAACCGGGAAACAGGCCAGGTTCACGAGGAAGCCTAAAAGCAGGAAGCGTTTCATGAGATCAAACTAGTGGATCACGCCACCTTGCAACAACGCCCGAATCCCCCCGTTTGCGCACTTCTCAAAAAAGTTCATCAAATCCCGTAACCATTCAGGCGGGACCGGTAAGGAAAAGAGTGAACCCCCCATTTCAGGCTTTCACTCCATGAACTCGAAACCAAACGCCTCATCATCCAGCTTCGAACCGGTCGTCGGAGCCGAAAACTCCTTTCCAGACCCCAACCGGCTGATTCAACTCCTCAGCTCGATTGCTGTGATGCCGGGTGGGCTTGAATCCAAGCGCTTCCGCGTCGCCTCGGAACTCTGCCTCGATCTCAAGGCCAATGTCCTGATTTCCCAATCACTCAACCTCGCCCACCCCGGCGACGAGCCTCCCACCTGCCCCGCCATTCACATGCATTCCCGGGAAAAGGGTTGGCAGCAACTCCCCCAGTCACTCCTCGCGACTGAATTTTCAGACCTTTCCAAGATCCTGCAGGACCTCACCAACTCTCTCCTCAGTCCAAACAGCAAGGCGGCGAGCGGACCGGAAGGAGTCAAACTCTTCAGCCCGGTCCCCGGTCTTCTCTTTCTTGCCGACCTGACAGGGAATCGTCTCAAGTACTACGCGATCGCCCGTCTCAACGACCGGCGCGTGTTCTCCAGTGCCGAAATGCAATTCGCTCACGATTTTGCTTCCATGGTGCCGTGGTTGTTTCGGGCTCCTGCTCACACATTCGTCGATACAGAAGTGGAACAACTCTCCCCGCGCCTGAAGTCTATTCTCATTCTCATGCTCGAGGGTGAGGATAGACAGCATATCGCCGATGACCTGGGCCTATCTGTTCATACGGTGAACAGTTACTTCAAGGATTTGTTCCGACACTTCAAAGTCAATTCGCACCTCCAGCTCATTCAAAAGCTGCATCATTTGAATCGCGATTCGCCTCTGTTGCGATCCAACGATCATAAATCCTGACAGACAATCAGCGCATCGTGGAGAGCAGGTGGGTCAGCTCCTGCTTGGCCGCAGATTCGTCCTCGTAATCGAGGGTGCGTGCCACCTCCGCCTTCAACAGAGCCCGACAGCGGCTGCGCATCCGGTGGACCTTCACCTTGACGTTGCTTTCGCTAATTCCGAGCTCCCGTCCGATTTCGGCGTAGCTGGCTCCTTCGTCGCCGTCCCAGCCGAGAAAAGGCTGCAGCAATTGGATTTCCTTTTCCCTGCCCTTCGAACGGTAATACCCAGTCAGTTCGTAAATCACACGGTCAATCATGAGTCGAGCCCAACTCTGATCGAGCAGCTGCTCAGCCGTTACCGAATCCGAAAACTCGCGTGAGTATCTCATCTCAGCCCAGTCGCGGTCGATCGAAACGTGAACCAGACCGCCGCCACGCTTCTGAGCTTGTTTCGCACGATACTCCTTGGCCCTGTACTTTTTGATCGCATCGATGAGAAAGGTCCGAAGTCGACCCAGGTCACGATTGGCGGCACGGAGGTATTCCTTCTCCAGCATCCTCGCAAAAAAACCCTGCACTTCGTCGGCAGCGTCCTCTGGCGACGCGCCTTCACGTCTCACGTAGGCGTAGAGTGGATACCAGTAACTCTCGCAAAGCTTACTGAGGGCATGGAAAGATTCCGGGGCCTCCTTATCAGCGGCCCGTCGAACCAAGCTCCAGTTCGTCTCCGGAAAACTGGAATTCCCCGTGCTTCCAGCTTCACTGGCTTCCTCATTCCCACTCATGATCGTTTTCGATGCCGACTAACAAAGCATCGAACGCAGCAGGGAGGCAACCCTAATCCCAAAAGTCTGCCCGGGAACTTACGGCTGCTTCAACTCAACACAGATCAACTCGCGATCGTTACGTGCGAATATCTGCGTACCGGCGAAGGCAGGATGCGACCAAAGAACGGTTCCTTCTTCACGCTGCTTCAGGGGTGTCGTGGCATCAATGATCTGGACACGATCGATCTCGCTGTATCCTTTCGGTGTCAGCTTCGCAATGACCAGTTCTCCGCGCTCGGTCAACATCCAGGTCGTTTCCCCGTTTCGCACCATGAAACCGGTACCCCAGCGCCCCTGGGGCACCGCCTCGAGATTCTCCCAGACCCTGTCTCCGGTTGCCGGATCAAGGCAGCGCATCTGGCCATAGCTGTCGATCCCGTAAATGTATCCGCCGTAGATATAGGGAGGACTGATCATGTTGTGCAGAGCATCGGTGGTGCGCTCATTGATTCCTTTCCGTGCCCACAACTCCTTCGCGGCGACAGTATCCTGCGACAACTCAATCAACCTGGAACCATCGTAGAAAACCGAAAGAAACATCAGCTTTCCGTCTTCGCTAACCGCCGGACCGGGGACATTGATCGGCATTTTGTTAGGACGCGTCGGGATATCCCAGTAGACGTCACCGGTAGCGGCATTCATTCCGGCGATCCGCATGCCGGTCCAGACAACCACCACCCGCTTCCCGGCCTGCTCCACGATAATCGGAGACACGTAGGACGCTTTGTCGGGAAAAGCACGCCAGATCTCATTTCCGTTGGCCACATCGAGACCGACAACACAGGCTCCGTCATCAGGAGCGGCGGCCTGCAAGATAACCACACCGTCCTCCACCAGGGGTGACGAAGTCAGCCCCCAGATCGGCATATCAATCTTGTAGTGCCGCGACAGATCTTTCGCCCAGATCAGTTCTCCCGTTTCAGCATCGAGGCAATGCAGGTGCCCCATCATGCCCAGGGCAAAAGCCTTGCCGTCTTTCACGGTGACGCTCGAGCGCGGACCAAAATCGTAACCGACGTCGCGATACTCGCAGGCATAACGATGCACCCATTTCTCTTTTCCGGTCGCCCGGTCCACGCAAACCACCCGCTCGACCTGCTCGGAATCACGTGGCAAACCACGATCGAGGAGATAGACCCCGTCACCCGCAACAGTCGGACCGCTGTAACCGGCACCCACCGGAGCCGACCACACCCGCGGCAGTGGATCCGACATCCCTTCGAACGACTCCACTACGCCCTCAGCATTCCACAGACCGGAGCGATCCGTCCCCCGCCACTCAGGCCAGTCTTCCGCCGAAACTGTTGCGACCCAACATATTGCCAGGGCACCAATCACGGTCGAACGGATCATTCCATCACTTGTTGTCGAGGGGATCATGCCCGTAGAATACACTCCTCCTCACGAACTTGAAATGTCGAACCTGAAAAGAAACGGCCAGCTCCGATGGGCCCCCAGCTATCTCCGCAACCGCGGACAGATGACGCGCGGCCAGAAGCGGGCTCTGCGCGAATGGTGGCCGGCTTACGGGATCACCTACCGACATGACGAAGTGATCGACCTTGATCAGCACTTCGACTCCGACGGGCCACTTGTCATTGAAATCGGATTCGGCATGGGAGACCACCTCGTTCACCTTGCAGCCTCACTGCCCGGGCATCGCATTCTCGGTATCGAGGTTCATCGTCCCGGGCTCGCCGCCGCCACCCAAAAAATTCACGATAGAGAACTCACGAACGTGCGGATCATGCGGGGAGACGCCCGACTCATCCTGACTGATCACCTCGCCGGACACATTGCCGGTGCCGTCATCATCCAATTTCCCGATCCTTGGCCAAAGAAAGGCGACGCGCACCGACGCCTCGTCCAGCCGGGAATGGTCAACATCATCGCCGAAAGGCTGAAACCGCAAGGCGAGTTACTCATTGTGACCGATGTCGACACCTACGCGGAACACTCGGTCAACGTCATGAAAGGGCTCAGCAGTTGGAAGTCACTCAAACACTCCTCTTATCACGATCAACGCGTGCTCACAGCTTACGAAAGGAAAGCCATCGACGAGGGCAGGAGCATCACGGAGCTGAGCTACCAACTCCTCGCCTGACACCTATCCTTCTGCCGCGCCTTCATCGGGGCGTCGATACCACATACCGCAGAGTTTTTTGCTTCGCGTGGCCCAGGGAAAAAGGAAGAAGAGGCCAATCTGCATGACAAAGTCCTTAGTCGAAAACCAGGAGGATTTCCGGGCCGAGGTCACGACGGTCTCACCTTCGAGAATGCGAAAGTCGAGACCCCGCTTCTTGCCCCAGGTTTTGATCCGTTTCGCCAGCCAGACTTCTTCGCCGGCGTAAACCGACTCATCAAATCCGCCGACGGCATCGAAAGCGTCGCGCCGGCAGAAAAAGAAACTCCCTGCCGCCAACTGCCGCATCACAGAAACCCGGTTCCAGGTTCTCACGATCCACCCGACCATCGGAGTCACCGGCTGATCCATGAGGACGCGCGCCCCGCCCCCGGCTACCTCTCCCGATTCGAGGTTGTCGAGCGCTGCCCGCAGCAGATTTTCCGTAATCCGGGTATCAGCGTCCACAAACACGAGATGCTCGATCTGCTTAACGGCATCAGCTCCCGCGTTCCTTGCCCTTGCAATCTGATTGTGAGGTTCAAAGACGACCAGGTCGGCACCGTGAGTTTTTGCCACCTCCCCCGTCCGGTCGGACGAGTTGTTATCGACCACCACAACAGTACCGGATCCCGGCATGGCCGAGACGGCTTCCCGAACCGACGCCAGCGTCGCAGCAAGGTAGTCCTCCTCGTTGTAGGCTGGAATGATGATCGCGAAATCTTTCATGGCGACAGTCACCGGAATCTGACAGCCCTGCCTGTGGAAAGTTCAATGCTTTCCTCCAGTTGCCGCGATCCCAGCTACGCGGCACAGTAGCTGAACTGATGACCGAGTCCACCCCGCCCCGCAAAATCATCCATGTCGATATGGATTGCTTTTACGCGGCCATCGAGTTGCGCGAGCGACCCGAACTGGTCGGCAAACCGGTCGCGGTCGGCGGCACCAGCGGTCGTGGAGTTCTCACCACCTGTAACTACGAAGCCCGCAAGTACGGCTGCCGCTCCGCCATGCCGGCTTTCAAAGCCCGCGAACTCTGCCCCGACCTCATCATGCTCCCGGTCCGCGGTGACCTTTATCGGAAAGAATCCCACCGCATCCGTAAAATTTTCGGCCAGTTCACCGAACTCATCGAGCCGCTCTCCCTCGATGAGGCTTACCTCGACGTTTCCCACCTCAACTCGACCGCCGCCGCCGTTGCCTGGGAAGTTCGCCACCGCATTCGCGAGGAGACCCAGCTGACCGCCTCTGCGGGCATTGCGAAGAACAAGTTCCTCGCCAAGATCTCGAGTGACTGGAACAAGCCCGACGGCCAGTTCGAAGTCACCGATGAAACACTCGACGGCTTTCTTCGCGATCTGCCGGTCGAGAAGATATGGGGCGTCGGCAAGCGGACGGCCGAACGACTCCACGAAGCCGGCATTCCGACCTGCGGCGCCATGCAGGAACGTACCGAAATGGAGCTGGTCCAACGCTTTGGCAAATTCGGCCGGTCTCTCTATCGCCTCTGTCGCGGCAACGATGACCGCCCCGTTAATCCCAATCGCGAACGCAAATCGCTCAGCAATGAACGCACGTTTTTCCAGAATCTGCAAAGCGTCGAAGAGGGACTGTTCAAGCTGGACGAGCTCGTTGCTGAACTTTCCCAAGACTACGCCGCAGGACACACAGACCGCGATATTCGGGAGTGTGTCGTGAAGCTGAAATTCGAGGATTTCCAGATCACCTCAGCCCAGAGGCCCGGCGAAACCATCGATGCTGCCGTCTATCGGGAACTCCTCGAAGAAGCCTGGGGCCGCGGCGACGGCAAGTCCGTCCGACTGATCGGAGCAGGCGTCCGCTTCCGTCCTTTACCCAGCGGGGACGAGCTGCAGTTGGAAATGTTTTAAATTGAGCCCCGCGCGGTTGGCCCTATCGTATCCGCCACCCCCGACCATATTTATGGATTACCTGGAAAAAGCCCGACGCGTCATTTCACTGGAAATGGAGGAACTGGACCGCCTCCTCCAGCGGGTCGACGCATCGTTTGTCGCCGCCGTGGAAGCCCTCAAGACCACTGTTGAACAAGGTTCCAAGGTCGTCATCGTCGGTGTCGGCAAATCCGGAAACGTCGGCAACAAGCTCGCCGCAACCCTCAATTCCACCGGCGCCCCCGCCACCGTCCTCAACTGCCAGGACGCCCTTCACGGTGATCTCGGCCTCGTCAATGCCGGCGACAGTGTGATTGCCCTGAGCTATTCCGGCGAAACCGCGGAACTCCTCACGCTGCTGCCTCACTTGAAGCGCCGTGGCATTCACCTCATTTCCATCACCGGCAAGGTCAATTCGACCCTCGCCAAGGCCTCTGACTGCGTCATCGACATTCACGTGACCCGCGAAGCCTGCCCGCTCAATCTCGCACCGACATCGAGCACGACGAACACGCTCGTTATCGGAGATGCGCTCGCTATGGTTCTGATGGAAGCCCGCGGGCTGACGAAAGATCACTTCGCCGAGCTGCACCCCGGAGGTTCTCTCGGCCGGGCCCTGCTCCTGCGGGCCAATGACATCATGCGAACCGGAGACGATTTCGTCGTTGTGAAACCCGAAGTTCCGGTCATCGAGGTGATTAACAAGATGACTTCCTCACGCGCAGGCGCCGCCGTCGTTACCGGCCCAGATGGGAAACTCGCCGGTATTTTCACCCAGGGTGACTTCGCCCGGTCTTTCCAGAGCGGAGATACTAACATTGGCCAAAAACCGGTTGGGTCGGTGATGACTGAAAACCCGATTCACGTCACCAGTGATCGCCTCGTTGGCGAGGTGCTTCGCATTCTCGAAGATCATCGCATCGACGATCTTGTCGTCATCGACGACAAGGGAGCACCTTGCGGTATGATCGACACGCAGGATCTCACTCGTGTCCAGGTCGTGTGATCCGACTCACTCCGGCCACGTCGTCAGAAGCCATTCAGCCCCGCCTTCGCCGGCGGAGAACTGCGCACCATCCGTGCCCGCAGGAACGATGAAGAAATCCCCTTCCACCAAGTTGGTGCCACCGACGGACAGCTCGCCGGAAACGATCGTGCCAATCGCAAAACGCCCTTCGAGTTGCCCCTCAATCGAGTCACCGGGGTCCACCTCGTGGCGTTCGAGTCGGAAATGCTCGCAGTTGGTCAGCAGCACTCCTTCCGGCTCGTCCATGTCCGGCTCAACGTCTTCAAAATCGATACACTGGAGAGATTCTTCGACGTGGAGTTCCCGCATCGAGCCGTCCAGACCAGGTCGATTCCAGTCGTAGACACGGTAGGTCGTATCGGAGTTTTGTTGAATCTCATAGATCAACAGGCCCGCACCGATGGCATGAAGACGGCCACTCGGGATAAAGATGTGATCCCCTTTCTTCACAGGGATCGCATGAACACAAACTTCGGCCGTACCCTCTTCGATCGCCGAGCGAAAATCATCGGCCGACACATGCCCTTTCAGTCCGACATAGAGACAGGCTCCCGGTTCGGCGTGGGCCACGTACCAGACTTCTGTCTTGGGTTCGCCGCCCAGTTGGTCCGCTACCGACGCCGGTGGATGGACTTGGATCGAAAGCTTGTCGCGCGCATCGAGAATCTTGCAAAGGAGAGGAAAGCGTTCTTCGTCCGGAGCCTCCGACCCAAACACAGCGCTGCGCATTTCCCTGTCCGACCAAAGATCTGTCAGGGTTTTCCCTTCGAGAGATCCTGCCACCACCACAGAATCGGCCTCTTCACGGGCCGAAATCTCCCAGGATTCACCGAATGGTGACTCTTCGTCCGGGAGTTTTCGCCCCAAACTTGTCGCCATCGCCCGGCCTCCCCAGACCCGGGTCTGGTAGATGGGCGCAAAGCGAATGACAGGATCAGGAAAATTCGACATTTGGCGGGGATTTCTGCTAGAGATACCTTAGACTAAGCAGGTTCCTTACCCAAGGTATCCATTTTTTTGCGAAAAGAACGGCGAATGAACGCAGAGATCAAAGAACGCTTCGACAGCTTTATCCAGCAACGCGGACTGCGCAGGACCGCGCAGCGCGATGTTATCGTGGAAGCTGCCTTTGCGAAGGACGATCATTTCACCGCAGAAGAGCTTCTTGAGAAAGCCCGAAAAATTGACCCGAAGACGTCCCGGGCCACGGTTTATCGAACCATTTCGCTACTGATCGAAAGCCGCCTCCTTCGCGAGATCGACCTCGGAAGGGACGAGCGCGTCTACGATCCTAACTTTCTCGAATCCCCCGATCACAATCACCTCATCTGCGTCGACTGCGGCAAGGTGATTGAGTTCGAAGACGAGAATACCGCCCTGCTCATCGACTGCATCACGAGGAGACTTGGCTTTCGCCCAACATCCAAGGCGATGCGCATCGAGGCTTGCTGCGACAAACTCCGCACCGACGGCGTCTGCGAAAACCTCATCAAGATGCGCCTCGAGAAAGACCACTGATGCTCCCGCCCGGTGGAAAACCGGGTTGAAAAACGAACCTCTTCATACGAAGGCAGAAGAATTATGTGGAAAGGCCGCTTCCAGACCGAAACATCCAATCTCGTACAACGCTACGGCGAATCGATCTCCTATGACTGGAGACTCTACGCCTATGACATCGAGGGATCTATTGCCCAGGCCGCCGCGCTCCAGGACGCCGGCATCATCAACAAGACCGAAGAACGCGCCATCGTTCGAGGTCTTCGCGAGATCAAGAAGGAGATCGAGACCGGGGAGTTCCGTTTCAAGACCAGCCTCGAGGACATCCACATGAACATCGAGTCGGCTCTGACTGAAAAGATCGGGGCGCCCGGTGCCAAGCTTCACACTGCCCGCAGCCGGAACGACCAGGTAGCTCTCGACACGCGTCTCTACTGCCGTGCCGAAACGCAGGCCATCTACAATCGCCTCACCGCGATGCAGAATGCGCTCATCACCCTTTCTGTGAATCACCCCGAGGCTGTTGTCCCGGGTTACACTCACCTGCAGCGCGGTCAGCCGGTTCTCTTTGCGCATCATCTACTCGCCTACGTCGAGATGCTCGAACGCGACAAGGAACGTCTCCGCGACGCCTACAAGCGCATCAACGTCATGCCGCTCGGTTCAGGTGCCCTGGCCGGTTCCACGATCGTGTTGAACCGCAGCCTCGTTGCCGAAAAGCTGGGATTTCCGGCCATCACCCAGAACAGCATGGACGCGGTCAGTGACCGTGACTACATCGCCGAGCTGCTCTTCGTCATCTCCATAATCGGGATACATCTCTCCCGACTCAGCGAGGACGTGATCCTCTGGGCATCCGCCGAATTTGGTTTCATCGAACTCAGCGATGCGCACACCACCGGCTCGAGCCTGATGCCGCAGAAAAAGAATCCCGACGTCGCCGAGCTGACCCGTGGAAAAACCGGACGCCTCGTCGGCAACCTCATGTCCCTGCTGACAACGATCAAGGGTCTACCCATGACCTACAACCGGGACCTGCAGGAGGACAAGGAACCGCTCTTCGATTCCATTGATCAGATCAAGCTCGCCCTCGAGGTCTTTGCCGAGATGATGGCTGTCGCCAAGATCCGCGAAGATCGCACCCAGGCTGCGACGGCTGATCCTTTCCTGCTCGCCACCGATCTGGCCGACTATCTCGTCCTGAACAAGGTGCCTTTCCGGGACGCCCACGAGATCATCGGCAAGCTCACCGCCTACAGCATCCAGGAACAGCGCGGATTTCCCGATCTCACTCTCGAGGAATTCCAACAATTCTCTGATGTTTTCAAAGAAGACGTCTTCAAAGTGCTGAATGTGAAAACCGCGCTGAGGGCCCGTAAATCAACGGGTGCGCCGTCTCCGACCAATGTCGGACGCCAGATTTCCCGCTGGCAGAAGCGCTTACATTCAACAAAATCGCTCTAGCGCTGTCTATCCACAGTGACGGGGAGGTGTTTTCCCCGAAAAAGTGACCGTTTTTTAGACAGAAACGGGTGTTTTCCGCGCTCTATCGACAAGAATGAGCGGAAATCACCACAGACCCGACCGGAACGATCCGGAGGATGAGCTGGAATCCCTCCTCAGACGTCTCCAGCCCAGTCCGCTGGATGTTGATCAGATGGATGGTCTCAGTCGGGAATACGAGCGAGTTGCCACGGTCCAGGCAAACGCTCCCGGGCGCATGCAGTGGAAACGCCTCATTCCCCTGGTAGCCGCCTGCGGGCTCGTCATGTGCGCCGTCGCCCTTTACCAGTTCGGGTTTCGTTTCACCCTTGGCATTCCCGAGGAACAAGCTCCACCCACCCTCGCAAGCCCCTCCGCTCTGACCTCAGAAAAACCTGTCGCCACGCCGGTGCCCGTGGATCCGACTGACGCCCTGACCAGCGATACCCTTTCCAACCGCTTTGTCCCCGTTTCTTCCCAGGGAATGCTGATCAACTCTTCCTCACAGGGAGTGATCGAGACCGAAAACGGGCTCCGTGAAAAGCTTCACCTCGAGTTCGAAGATACCTACCACTGGCACGACCCTGCCACGGGAACCAACATCCGAATTTTTTCACCCCGCAGTGAAGAGCTGACCGTTCCGCTTGAATCCCACTAACAGAAACACGTGACTGCTATGAAACCCCTTGCCATAACACTCGCCCTTTTCGGCGCTCTCGCCTTTTCACTTCCTGTTCACCTCTCCGGACAGGACAAACCGAAAAAAGATCAGCCTGTCGAAAAAGAAGACGCTGCCCCGGCCTCTAAAGACAAGAGGCCGAGAAAACCCCAGCCGGATCAAGCCAACCAGAGGCAGAAACCTAAAGCTCCTCCTGCCAGACCTGACCGTCCTGAATCAAAGGAAAACACGCGCACCTGGCTTGGCATCATGACCGCAGCCGTCCCGCAGTCCCTGCGTGAACATCTTCAAATCGAAGACGGATTCGGCATCCAGGTCCACCAGGTCGTAGAGGATTCTCCTGCCGCCAAGGCCGGCCTCCGTCATCACGACATTCTCATACAGTTCAATGACCAACTGCTGATTTCTCCCGAACACCTTTCCATTCTCGTGCGACGCGAGAAACCCGGCACCAAGGCGGAACTGACTCTCATCCGCGTCGGCAAGAGGGAGACCGTGAACGTCACTCTCGGCGAATCGGAAGACGTGCGTCCCAATGCCCTCCCGCGCCCCGGACAAATGAATCGTCCAACACCGCAGGCCGGCGGCAGAGAAGGTGGTCACCAGCACTGGCGGGAGCGTTATGACCAATGGCGCGAGAACAGACGCCCCATGCCGCCGCAAGGCCGTCCCGGGACACCGGCCACACCCGCCAACCCTGACATATCCATTGAAGTCAAGCCGCCGGCGGTCAGCGTGAAACCCGGATTCCCCGTCAACATCATGGGCTACCACGGTGTCGTCAAAATTGACAATGATCATGGCGACGTCACGATCGTCCGAACCGATGATGACCACACCATCAAGATCAACGATGCAGACGGTAAATCGATCTACGACGGCCCTTACGATCCTGCCAAAGGCACCGGAGGCCTTCCAAAGCCGGCTCGCGAGCAACTCAAGAAAATGAAGCTCGACGACCTGAAGCTGCTTGGCCCAAAACCAACAACTCCCAAGGGTCCCGAACAGGACAAGAAAGCGGATCAGGAGAAAGAAGGAACGCCGCTTTAGGAGAACTCAGAAGTCCGGGGAGATCGAAGCTTTCACCCCGACCTCCCCGTCTCTGAACCAAACGAAATTCTACTGCACTCCTTCGGCACCTGCGGCCCAGAGCACGGCGCGGGCCAGCATGCGGATAAAGACCTCTTCACCGAAAGTGGCATCAGAGTGTCCATAGGTGGTTCCCGCGATGCGGGTTCCGTTAAAGTTGTTCGCCCAGATCACCGGGTGTTCCTTGCCGTCACGCTCGCTCACTGAAGTCGCCAGCACCTCCGTACCCGGCCAGACCTTTTCAATGATGTAGAGCTCATCCATCGGCGTGACCCAGTCGACGGGAAAGTCTTTCATCACAGGATGATCCGCGGCGGTGACTTTCACCTCGTACTCCGCCTGGTGATCGTGACGCTTGCTCGTGACCCCGAGAAATTCGCGCCAGTCATCCACCTCGGCGTCGCGGTAGGTGTGCATGGCACAATGGATCACCACTGCCGGAACGCCTTCGCGGTGAGCTTCAGTGATTTTTCGGATGTAATCCGGATCGGTTGTTTTCGCGAAGCACTCATTGTGAATCACCACGTCATAACCGTCAGCCCAGTTGGGATCGTTGTAGAGATCAATCTGCGCGGAGGTACCCTTCCCGCCCACGTTGACGACGTCGAATTCCACGTTAGCCAACTTCTGGATTCCCGACCCAAGAGCAAAAGTCTGATAGAGGTAATTGTGACAGCACCCGCCCGTGATGATCAGCGCTTTCACGGGTTCACCGGAATAGAGTTCTTTCTTCGGCGGCTGCTTCTTGCCTTTGGCTTTTCCTTTGCCGGGATTCTGGGCCACGGCAATTCCGGCAATTAATCCGGCGAGAACAATGATGGCAATGGGGATAAGGCGAACTTTCATCGAAACAGACTGGGGTGATATCACAATGCCCCATGTCCTCAAATGGCCTGATCAGGGCGTCGCTCACGACCAGCCAACGACGGGTTGATTACTCAGCGTCGATCAGGCTACAGTCCGGAAGTGCAGAGCTCCTCACCATCCCCGGCAAGATCCCGCAATCTGAAGATCCTGACTGGATATCTTCTCATCTGGATTCTCGTCCTGGCCTCTTTTGCTGCCCAGTACCGGTGGGGCATGAGCCTCCCCTGGCCGCGAGCCATCGTGAGGGTCATTGTCGATTGGAGCCCATGGATTGTCCTGACGCCCTTCGTCTGGTGGCTTGCCAATCGGTTTTCCGTCTTCGACAAAGCAAAACGGTGGCGAAACATAGTTCTCCACGTCTTCGCCTCCATCGCACTCGTCATCGCGGCTGAAGCTATGATCATCTATGCGGTGGCTCCGATCACTCATGCTGCCGTCCCGGAGGGCGTCCGCAATGTTGAGGACCGCCCCAAGGCCAAGGGTGCCAAACGACCCCAACCAAGGCGTCGCCCTGAAGTGCCAGCCGATGGCTTGTCTCCGGGTTTTGAGGCAGGAAGGCTCGCGCTCAAAGCCCAGTTCTGGTTTCCGCTCTACTGGGTCCTCGTCTTTCTGACCAGTTCCACCCGCCATTTTCGCGAATCACAAGAACGTGAAAAAAGAGCTCTCCAACTCGAACGCGATCTTGCCACCGCCCGCCTGACCGCGATTCAGAGCCGACTCGAACCGCATTTCTTTTTCAATACCCTCAATTCGATCTCGAGCCTGATACATTCGAATCCGGACAAGGCAGATGAAATGATCACTCAACTCAGCGACCTGCTCCGCCAGGTCCTGGCTCGCAGTGAGACGCAACAAATTCGTCTGGAAGAAGAACTTCAACTCCTCCGGGAATACCTCGCCATCCAGATGATTCGATTCCCCCGCCGCCTCCAGGTAGAGGAAAAAATCGATGAAGCTACACTTCCCTGTTTCGTTCCTACGCTACTTCTCCAGCCTCTCGCTGAGAATGCGGTTCGCCACGGTATCGAACCCAAGCCTGACCCATCGACGCTCCTGATCGCGTCACGCCTTTTAGACGAAAAGCAGATTGAATTGATCGTCGAAGACGATGGACTCGGGTGGGAGAATACTTCAGCCACGGCCCGCGAAGTCGGGGGGTTCGGACTCGCCAACATTCGATCACGGCTCGACGCCCTTTATCCGGAGAAAAACGAATTACGAATGGAAACTCCATCCACCGGGGGCACTCGCATCGTTATCCGTTTTCCCGCCTCCATGGAGAAACCCTGACAAACCCTCATGCCCATTCGCACCATCATCGTCGACGACGAACCTCTCGCCCGCGACCGAATCCGCTTCATGCTGAGCAACCTCGATTCGGTCGCTCTTGTCGGTGAATGTGAAACAGGTGTCGAAGCGGTCGAAATGATTTCAAATGAGAAGCCGGATCTCGTTTTCCTCGATATCATGCTGCCGGACCTCGACGGCTTCGAGATCCTCTCCGAGTTGACGGGCGAAGACATCCAACTGCCGCTCGTCGTGTTTCAAACCGCCTTCAACGAGCACGCCATCCGAGCGTTCGAGGTCAACGCGATTGATTATCTCCTGAAACCCTTCCGCCGCGAACGGCTTGAACAGGCTGTGGTCAAGGCGATGACCACGCTTCAGGCCGGAGCCCTCGATGAATCGCGTTCCCAACTGAATCACTGGATGCAGGAGGAACGCGACCGCCGCTCCGAAAACGCGTCCGACTATTTTCACAAGATAGAGATCCGAGATCGCAAGACGATCAGCTACGTTCCGGTTGAGGAGGTGCTGTTTTTCCAGGCCGATCGCAACTACATCGAAGTTCACACGCCGGATAAAGTGCACCTCTGGCGTCAGGCCATCGGAAAACTGGAAAGCAAACTCGATCCGGAATCTTTTCTCCGCATCAGTCGATCCGTCATTATCCCAATCGGTCAGGTCACCGAAATTGAGACCCCCTCCAAAGGTGAGCACTGGGTCATTCTGCAGTCCGGAGAACGGCTCTCTTTGTCTCGCAACCTGCTCGAACTCAGGGACAAACTACGAAGTTCCTGAATATCGGGGTTCTTCGTCCCCAAAAAGCGACCGTTCGTCCCCGAAAGCGAATTTCCATCCCGTTGGTGGTGTTTCTTTCCCCGAGGGCAGAAGTCGGTATCGACCCGGCCTCCCCAAAATCCCGAACGATCCGCTCCGGCGGATCCGCTTTCTACCGTGATTCCTGTCGCTGATGACTGCACCAACCTCCTTCTCCCGATTCAATAAAACGCTCTCACTCCTCGCCCTGATCGGGAGCCTGACTGTCGTGGGACAGCCTGCTTTTATCTCCGCTGAGCCTCAGCTGACCTCCTGGTTTACCGACCTGTCCGGTCGCTATGCCCGCATCTATGAAACCAACGAGGATCAGGATGCCAAACGCTCCGTCACTACCTGGAATCGCGGTGCCGGAGTCCAGGCATTGCCGACCTACGCCGGGGTTCACGAAATCAGTTACAACGCCAACAACATCTTCATCCGCTCCTCCGGACTCGGATTTCATGTGATGGGGCCCTGGTATGCCAATGAAGCTGACACCAACCTCTTTGTAAACTACCCAGCCAACCGGGCAGTCGTGTATCGCATCCCTCGAACTCCAACGACACCGCCTGTACCCAAGGTCCCCACCGGGCTGGGAGCCATCGGCTACTTCGTCGACGGTATCGCGATGTTCGACAGCCGTGACGCATTCTCGTATTCCAACGCCAATGGCCGCGACGCGACTCCCGGCTCTGCCTTCACCGGCGACGGGGTCTGGAACCGCGATGCCTACACCAATGAGTCGGTCACCTTCGATCCGGCCAATGCTCATCAGGCCAATTCAAATCATCACTACCACGCCAACCCTCCCGGCCTGAGACACCTGCTCGGGGACAGCGTCGACTACGACGAAGATACCAACACCTACACCGAAAACTTTAACGGTCGTCACTCTCCCATTCTCGGTTGGGTCTCAGACGGGTACCCGGTCTACGGTCCCTACGGTTACTCTGATCCGCTGGATTCAAGCAGCACGGTTCGCCGCATGATTACGGGCTATCAGCGCCGTCCGCTCAACAATGGCGATGCCCGGAACAGCCTGCCTCAATGGGTGGTTACACTCGAGGGCCGCTCCACCACAGTGTCGGCCGACGAAGTGGGCCCGAACGTCGGCATCCAATATCCCGTCGGCCACTATCTCGAGGATTATGAGTATAAGGGAGACGTTGGCGAAACCATCGGCGTCGACTTTGACCTCGACGAACACAACGGTCGTTTCTGCGTCACCCCTGAATTTCCCGGAGGCATTTTTGCCTACTTCGTCGCCATCGAGACGGACGGCACGCCCATTTACCCTTACAACATCGGGCGCTCCTTTTACGGCGATCCCACGGGTGGCAACGCCAGTGACGTGCCGGCAGGCGCCTCCGTTTACTGGGAAGGCGGCCCCGAAAGAGAGGTGAAAGTGAAATCCATATCCGCCGACGACAGTACTGGAGATATCGTGGTGACCTGGACCTCTGCAGAAGGCGGTTACTACCGCGTCGATTCCTCATCCGACGCCAGCACGTGGTCCGAACTACCAGTCAGAATTCCGGCCACTACTGACTCCGATGACACAGCGTGGACCGACGGTGGTCGCGCCAATCTCACTGAACAGGCCTACTATCGCCCTCGAATTGACACCCTCAACGCTTTCGATGACCAGGGCTTCGCCTACGACAACAGCAACGTGGAAGCCCCGCGCAATACGATTGTGGTAATCCTGGAAAGCGGCTCGGGGATTCCCCCGGCCAATCTCAACGCACTTCCCGACACCATCATATTTAACGGACAGCCGGTAACAATTATCTCCCGCCCTTCTCAATACACGATTGAAATCGAAGTTAACACAGACAGCCTCACTGATGACGACTATGCCGTTTCCGCCACCTGGTCCGGAGGGATCACCTGGACAGGAAACTATACGTTTGTCAGGACTCCGAACATCCTTCTGCTGATCCTCGACGATTGGGGCATCGACTCCAGCCCGATTGATAATAACGCCACGCTGAATCCGGGGACCACCTTCGCGACAATGTCGAATCTCGAGGCACTCGCGCAGAACGGACTTCGTTTCACAAGAGCCTACTCGCAGCCGATCTGCTCTCCTACGAGGGCATCACTTCTGACCGGTCGCTACGCCTTCCGCACTGGCGTAGGTGCTCCCGGTGATCCGATTGACACTACCGAAACCACCCTGCCTGAAGCTTTCACTTCGGCCGGTTCACCTTACCAGCTGGCGACCTACGGCAAGTGGCACCTTGGAGGTGGGAACAACGGCTACAACACCCTGGGTGGCTGGACTGAGTTCGCCGGCATCACCGGTGGAGGCGTCCCGGAGCAGCCGGATGGCTACACCAACTGGAACAAGAACACAAACGGCACGGTGGTTAATGGGTACTCAGTATACACCAGCACCGACCAGGTCAACGATGCGAAAACCTTCATCGATGCGAAAGAGGCCGCAAGTGAACCCTGGTTTGTATGGATGGGATTCAACGCTCCTCACACCCCTTTCCATGACCCGCCCGCAGCTCTGCTACAGGGAGGCACAGGCACAACCAACAAGGCACGTTACCAGAAAGCCCTTGAAGCGCTCGACACCGAGATCGGTCGCCTTCTCGAATCCGTTGATCTTGCGACGACCAACATCATCCTGGTTGGGGACAACGGAACCCCAGCGCAGGTCGTCCAGGCCCCCTACGGTCCCACCGGAGGAGCCGGACACTCAAAGGGCGATCTCTACGAGGGCGGTATCCACGTTCCCATGGTGGTGCAAGGCCCCTCTGTGAATGTGCCGGCCGGAAGCACGACCGACAAGATGGTCCATGTGACTGATCTTTTCTCAACCATTCTCGAAATGGCCAACGTCCCCGTACCGGCGACAGCAGTCGACTCGAACAGTATCCTCCCCATCCTCGAAGGCGCCAACCCCGCCGAACGCGACATTGTTTCTGAAGCCTTTGCCGTTGGTTCCAACGGCTCGGGAAGGTCCATTCGCCTCGGTGCCTATCCTGATTACAAGCTGATCATCTTCGGAAACCCCCTTGATACCCAGGATGATCCCACGTTCGAATTCTATCATTTGCCCACGGATCAGAATGAAGACAGCCCTCTAAACATCGGGACTCTTTCCGGAGAAGCCCTCGACGCTTACAACGCCGCCATCGCTCTCGATGCCAGCCTGGGTGGTGGGTTCAGTGATCCAGCATCCGGGCCTGAAGACACCCTTTACATTGAACTGCCTGCCGTGACCGGTCGCGCCGGAGTCCCACAAAACATGAATGTCGACCCAACCAACGTCACTGTGGACGGAGTGACCGCGGTTTACCAGGCCCGGGTCGACAGTACGGAAACGGAAGCTCAATTCTGGGTAAAAGTCGTAGTTCCTCAGAACCCTCCCTACACCTCCGCCACTGTCACTTTCCCGGACAACCCAAATACCGGAGACCCCAGACAATTCGATTCCATTCAGATCATCGTCGCTCCCTAACATTAATTTATTTCATCCAAGTTGTGCGCTACCTTTCTTTCATCGCCCTGTGCCTGACACTGCTCCCCGCCCTCGCCGGGGCGGCCACCATGCAGTTGGAGGTTCGTCACCTCTGGGAAGGAAAGCCGCTTACGCTTGAGAGCGATGAGGTCACGACCAAGGCTGGTGAAAGACTGAAACTCTCCCGCTTAGCCTACCTCCTCAGCGAACCCGGACTCGTTATGAAGGACAGCAATCGCCTCCTCGTAAAGAAAGACTGGGTCGCCTACGTCGACGCTGAAAACCCAATCTCTGAATTGATACTGACCGACCTTCCTCCCGGAAGCTACCACTCGCTCCAGTTTCACATCGGACTCGATCAGGAGACCGACCGATCCGACCCCGCACAATATTCTCCCAAACACCCTCTCAACCCCCTGCTGAACAACCTTCACTGGGATCCCCAGGGAGGCTATATTTTCGTGGCCCTCGAAGGAACTGCTGATACCGGGCTTGGGTTCTCATACCACCTTGGTGGAGCTCACAACCGCGTCCTCTGTCAGTTCCCAGTCAACCTCGAGATCGACGATACTATCACCGTCGCGATCGACTTCCATCTTGATCGACTCTTCAACGGAGAAACTCCATGGGAAACAGCTGGGCAGACTTCCACCCACTCACGGTCCGGGGATCCTGTCGCAACCCGAATGAAAAAGCGACTCCCCACGATCTTCACCATCCGCGAAGTCCGCCGGGATACGAATCTCACAGAACCCGATACCAACCCTTCCCCGAACCTAATAGGCACCCCCTATCCCTTCAAGGTGAAGAAGGGATTTCCCGTTCCCAACCTTCCGGAAGATTACCCCCTGACGAAGGAACGCGTCGACCTCGGTGCTGCCCTTTTCCACGATCTTCGCCTCTCAAAAAACAACTCTCTCTCCTGTGCTTCCTGTCACCAGGCAGGCCACGCCTTTTCTGATCCTGACAAGCTGTCAATAGGAGCCAATGGCGAAAGCGGTCGTCGGCAGTCGATGCCACTGTTCAACCTCGCCTGGAAAGAACAGTTTTTCTGGGACGGTCGCGCTAACTCGCTTCGAGAGCAGGCCCTTATGCCGATTGAAGATCACCTCGAAATGGATGAATCCATTGAAAACGTCCTCGCAAAACTCTCCGACGATACAAGCTATCCAGCGCAGTTTGAGGCTGCCTATGGCAGCAGCGAAATCTCCGGTGAACGCATTGGAATCGCCATTGAGCAATTTCTGCTGACCATCACCTCATACGATTCCCGCTTTGATCAGGCTCTAGCCGGAAGCGCCTCACTCACCGAGGAGGAGAAACGCGGATTCGAGCTGTTCATGACCGAATTTGACCCTCGTCGGGGTCTTCGTGGAGCCGACTGTTTTCACTGCCACAGCGGCCCCTTCTTTTCGACCCACCGTTTTCACAACAACGGGCTGGCCCTGACCGACGACACTGGACTCATGGAAGTGACCTCAGCCGAATCGGACCGTGGAAAATTCGTCACCCCAAGCCTTCGCAACGTCGCCCTCACAGCGCCGTACATGCACGACGGGCGCTTCAGCACCCTGGAGGAGGTAGTCGAACACTACGCCTCCGGGATCGAACGAAGCGAGACTCTTGACCCCAACCTTTCCAAGCATCCGGGCCCCGGCATTCCGCTGTCCGGAGAAGACAAAAGAGCACTCGTTGCCTTTCTGCACACCCTGACTGACGAACGTTTTTCCGACCCCTCCTATGAATAGTCGCGTCGCCATTGCCCTCATTCTAACGCTTATCGCACCCGTTATCTCGGAGGCATCCAGCGGTGTTGCCGGCTTTCAGCGGGTCACCGGCCTGCCTGCCGACGATACCAAAGCCTGGACCGATTCGGATCGCTTCCAGGATATCAAGCTGGAAGCCTTCATTCCGTTTACCGGCACAGCCGCATCAGCCTCTGGTTCGGACCTTACAGCCAACAGCGCTCTGTGGCGCGTCGATGAATTCAAGTATGTGGCCGGCCTGCAAACCAGGCACTATGTTCTTGAGATCACCTCAGGAACTGAATCCGGGTCGCGTTTCGACATCATCTCCAATTCAGGCGACACAGTCACCGTCGATCTCAATGGCGGCAGTCTCGCCGGAATTTCGCCGGGCGACGGCATGCAGATCATCGCAAAGTGGTCTCTCAACCAGCTTTTCCCCAACGGAAACGGAATCACCTCCTCCACTGATGTCACTCGAGGCAGTGATGTGCTGTTCCCTGACTCTGTATCGGGGGACGTCGACTTTTCGACCTCTGCCACCTACCGCTACCGGAGCGACCTGGGACGCTGGATCGATGTCACCAACCCCGCAACCGACGCGGGTGACACCCCCATCGAGTTCAATGCCCTCGTTGTGATTCGACAATCCTCCCTCGACCCAATCCAGCCTCCTGTCACCGGATTCGCCTCCACCGGCACTCCGCTGCAGATGACCATCAGCTACCTGCAGGAAGGTCATGACCACTTCGCCAATGCCCTGTCCATCAGCGATCAAGGAGGGCGAGCCATTAATACTGTCGGGGCCAGCGGCGAAATTGATGAACCTCAACACGGCGGCAATGCCACCACGGCCTCCGTCTGGTTGGAATACAATGCCACCCAGTCAGGAACCCTCATCGTTCGATCCGAGCACTCCACCTTCGACTCCATTCTTGCCGCCTACTCCGGCAGCAGCCTTGCCACTCTTCAATTACTCGCCTCGAACGACGACGCCAGCCCGAACACCTGGAGCGAAATCTCCGTTCCGGTCCTGAACGGAGAATCCTACATGATCGCCCTCGACGGAAAAGCAGGAGCCGCCGGTGATGGTTTTATCACTTGGGAACTCCAACCCGGAGCACCTGAAATTACCATCGAATACCCTGCCGGCACTTCCCTCACTGACGGAGGCACCACACTCAACTTTGGCAACGTTGAAGCAACCACCATCGAAGAATTCACCCTGACTATCGCTAATTCCGGCACCGCGGTCCTCAGTGGACTGGCGACATCCCTCACAGGTTCCGATACTTCAGAGTTCTCGGTCTCGTCTCCCGCAAACACGGCGCTTTCACCCGGTCAAAGCACGACAATCACCATCCAGTATCAACCCGGAAGCACAGGTTCGCACAGCGCAACGCTACTCGTTGCCAGCAATGACGCAGACGAAGACCCCTTCGACATCTCGCTCAGCGGAACCGGGATTACGCTTATTACGATGAACTCATGGGGAGCCGGACATGGCCTCACAGGAGGCAGTCTAATCGCTACGGCTGATGACGATGGCGATCAGATCAGTCTGCTGGCGGAATACGCCTTCAATCTCAATCCCAATGTCAACAGTCTCACCCGGCTCGAACCGGGAACCGGCATCTCCGGGCTCCCCAACACTCGAGTGGAAGGCGAACAACTCGTCGTGGAATTCATCCGTCGCTCATCTGAAGCGGAGATGACGGCAAAGGCCGTCTTCAGTGATTCCCCGCTTGGGCCTTTCACCGAATCCAGCGAAACAGAAATCGTGACACCGATCGACGATTACTACGAACGGGTCATCATCTCCGATTCCCTAACGTCCCCCGCCAGGACTCGTCGATTCGCTAAAGTCCTGCTACAGACCACGACACCATAACTCACTTCAGCTCGCACCCGGAAGCGGGCTGATCGGCAATCAACATGCCGTAGAGTTCAATACAAAAAAGGAGAGCCCTGACGGACTCTCCTTTCGATATGAAAAAAGCAGGATGCTTTAAACTGGATTACCCTTCGATGAGCTCGGGCCACTTGGTGTGGAAGAACTCGCCGGCAGGTTTGTCGGTGCGCTCGTAAGTGTGAGCACCGAAGAAGTCGCGCTGGGCCTGAAGCAGGTTAGCCGGCAGCACCTCGGAGCGGTAGCTGTCGTAGTAGCTCAGGGACGCGCTGAAAGCGGGTACCGGAATACCGTTTGTCACGCCAAGGGCAACGATCTCGCGCCAGGCGGCCTGGTTACTGTTGAGGATATCGGTGAAGAAATCGTCGAGCATCAGGTTGGTGAGATCACCGTCACGCTCGTAAGCCTCGGTGATGCGGTTGAGGAAGCGGGCGCGAATGATACAGCCACCGCGCCAGATACGGGCACAGGAACCGAGATCAACGCCCCAGCCGTGCACTTCGCTGACGACCTTGATGAGGTCGAGACCCTGGGCGTAGGAAATGATCTTGGAAGCGTAGAGAGCGTCGTGCACCTTCTGAACGAGCTCTTCCTTGTCCATGGATACCGCCGGATCCGGTCCCTGGAGAATCGGAGCAGCCGCGAGGCGCTCGTCTTTCTTCGAGGAAAGAATGCGGGCTTCAACAGCTGCGTTGATCGTGGAGATCACCACAGCGTTGGCGGCGCTGTTCATTACGGTCCAACGACCGGTGCCTTTCTGACCGGCCTTGTCGACGATGAGGTCAACGAGGTGCTTGCCGGTTTCGGGATCCTTCTCTTCGAAAATCTTGGAAGTGATCTGGATGAGGAAAGATTCAAGCGGACCTTCGTTCCACTTCGTGAAGATCTCGGCCATCTCATCGTTGGTGATGCCGGCGCGCTTGAAGATTTCGTAGGCTTCGCAGATGAGCTGCATGTCGCCATACTCGATGCCGTTGTGGACCATCTTAACGAAGTGTCCGGCTCCACCGGTTCCCACGTGAGTCACGCAGGGAACGCCGTCGACCTTGGCGGTGATGGCTTCAAAGATCGGCTTGATGATCTCCCAGGAACTGGCAGGACCGCCGGGCATGATGGAAGGCCCTTTGCGGGCACCTTCTTCGCCGCCGGAAACACCAGAACCAATAAAGAGCAGACCTTTTTCGGCCAGCTCCTTGGAGCGGCGCTCGGTGTGGATGAAATAAGTGTTACCACCGTCAATGATGAGGTCACCCTCCTCCAGCAACGGCACGAGACTCTCGATCACTTTGTCGACAGCGTCGCGGTCGTTGGGGTCACCACCGGCGGTGGATTTCACGAGGATCATCACCTTGCGGGGACGCTCAAGGCTGGCGACGAAATCCTCGAGGGTTTCGGCACCGTAAAGATTCTTGTCGGGGTTTTCGGCGATGAATTCCTTCATCGTCTCAGTCGTGCGGTTGTAGACGGAAACGCGGAAACCGCGGCTCTCTACGTTCAGCACGAGATTCTGCCCCATCACGGCGAGGCCAATAAGTCCGAAATCGCTCTTGCTCATGTTAACTGTCCTTTGAATGTTGTGCGACAAGACTACTCACGATTTCAGAAGCGCAAGCGCTCATTTCAATTCATCGAAAACGGATTATTCATGACAGGCACTCATTTCACTTGTTCGATTTCGGAAGAAACCATTGATGCTGTTGAAAGGACGTTCGCCCCGTCGCGCGTTCACGGGGCCGATCTGCGCTTTCACGGTGTGGTCCGGGACCTCGAAGATGACAGAAAAATCACAGGGATCGAATACAGCCATTATGACAAAATGGCGCTGAACGAGTTGCAGAAGATCGGAGAAGCCATGGGCCGAGAATATCCGGAGCATCTCGCCCACATTCATCACCGTCTCGGTTTCGTCCCCGCTGGTGAGCCGTCGATCATCATCCGGATCCAGACCGCCCACAGCGCCGAGTCTTTCGAGATCAATCGCGAGTACCTGAAGCGCATCAAGCAGACCGTCCCGATCTGGAAGAAGCCGGTGTTCCAGGATTAATCCGGCTGCGCAGAATCTCCCTTCACCCTTTCCGACTCCAAAATTGCGCTGGCTTTGGAATCGCCATCCCTAGCTGATTCGGGCAGCATGCTTCTGCCATGGAACTTTTTTTGCTCATCGTGATCGGAATTATCATTCTGATCGTCAAAGGAGTCAGCAAAGGGAAAAAAACCACCGAGAGCTGGGAAATGGCCGCAGAGGCCATGGACTTGAGTTTTCACAAGTCTCAAGGCGGATGGCGCACCCTCAGCGGAATCATCAACGGTCTCCAGGTTTCGGCGAAACAAGCCCCTTCCACACAAGGCAATTCAAGGGCTCCGTCGATCCGCTATTCGGCCATGCTGCCCAAGGCCCTCCCCTTTGAAATCCGCATCACGCCTTCCAAGTTTTCCTCCGTCGTCCAGAACCGAACCGCTCACCGCTTCAACATGGATGATCGAGCCTTCGATTCTGAATTCATCATAGAGAGCCGCGATCCCACAGCCGTGCGCGCTTTCCTCGACCGTGACAAACGCAACCTTCTCCGCAACCTCTTCGAGCGTTTCGACGATCTCACCCTGACCGAAGCCGGCCTCGTCGTCTCACGCCACATTCCGCAAGCCGACGAAAGCAGACTGGTTCGGGACATGACCCGATTGGTGAAGGACACCCGGGAAATCTTCCTGGCCCAACCAAAGGGCGCCGAAAAGCCAACTCCTCCGCCCCTCCCCAAGAAAGAGAAGAAGAAAAAGAAAAAGAGGAAACCGGAAGTGCCCGTGGAGGTTACCGAAGCAGATATCGCCGAACCGGCTGAAGCACCTGCAGCGATCATCGAGGAGCACACTGCCGAAATCGAAGAGATGGTTCCCGAACCTCTCAAGTCCAGCCCGGTCGAAGAAGCCCCTGTCTCCGAACCTGAGGCTGTCTCGACTCCTGTCGTCCCGGAAGTGAAACTTACCCCGACCGAGAGCGTCATCGCTGCCTTTGCCGATGTCTCGAACCACTACGAATTCCAAAAGGCGTTTAATGAAAACCTCAAGGACTCGGAATACGAAGGCGTCCTCCACCTGACCGGAGTGGAACGCTATTCCATGGATCGTCTCCTCGGGCGTGGACCGGGAATCCGGGCCACCTTCGAACTTGGTGAAACCGGTGAAGGCGAAACACTCACCCTTGTCGCTGCATTGCACGATGCGAGTGAGCTGGGCTCGATGCGCTCCGAAGTTGGCAATGAGTTTCCAATCTACGGCAAGCTGATCGCCTGTGACTCCTTTGAGAACACCCTGTTTCTCATGACCCCTGCACCGGAAAAACCGGAGCCGGCCCTCGAAGCGGCGACGACTTCGTATGCCTACACGCCCTACGCCTCAAAGATAGGGTGAGAACAAACGGGCGAGGCCGTCCCTCACCTGGCGCAGCGTGTTTCGATTTTTGATTTCTTCAAGGGTCACCGGCCGGGCCTCTTCGATCTTTTTCTCAACGATCTTTTCGAGTTTCCCGGCAAAGGCTTCGCCGTAGCATTCGAGGTTGTACTCAAAATTCAGGCGAAGGCTCCGGGCATCCCAGTTCGTGGAACCGATCAGCGCCCAGGCTCCGTCCACGATCATCACCTTGGTGTGATCAAACGGCTCAGGGGTGCGGTAAAACTTCAGTCCGTTTTCAATCAGGGGCGGAAGCGAAGGCACGGTGGCCCAGTCCATGATCGGAATGTTATTCTTCTCCGGCAACAACACATCGATTTCGACACCTCGCAGAGAAGCCGTTTTGAGAGCTCCCTCGATCACTTCGTCCGGCAGGAAGTAGGGCGTCACGATGCGCACCCGCTTCGTCGCGACCGAGAGAGCACTCATGATCATGCGGGACATCTTGTCGAGGTCCTCGTCCGGTCCATCCGTCACTCCGCGCGCAGCGACCGTGCCTTGTCCTTCGACCTCAGCGTACCAGGGTTCTCCGACAAGCCTCTCACCGGTGGTGAAATCCCAGTCGACGGAAAAGGCCTCCATCATCTGGGAAACGACCGGCCCCTCAATCCGGAAATGGAGACATTGAACCGGCTCGTTCGGTTCCATCGAAAGCCAGTGGCCTTCGCGAATGTTGGTTCCACCGGTGAATCCAATGCGACCGTCCACTACAAGAATCTTGCGGTGATTTCTCAGGTTGGCATATCGCAGTTTCCCAAACTTCCCTGTTTCTAGGAATGCCGAAGCATCGATCCCGGCCTGATGCAACCGCTTCACAATCGTAGGACGCGGACTGTAACGAGACCCGACGTAGTCTACCAATACCCTGACAGACACCCCTCTTTCGTGTGCGTTGACGAGAGCCTGGAAAAACATCTCTCCAACCCGGTCGTTGTCGAAGATGTAACTCAGCAACGCGACCGACTCCTTCGCTTCATCGATCGCTTTGAGCATTTCTGGGTAGGCTTCATCCCCGTCAATGAGCGGTTGAATATCGTTCTTGAAATCGATCAGCCTTCCAGTAATCGCCCGACCGGCATAGGCGAGCGAAATGAAGGTAGGATGCTTCTCGCCGAACTGTTGGGCGCGCTTTTCGTCGTCTTTCGTGATCCCGCTTCTCGAAACACTGCGACGGGCCTCCTCGATATCGAGAGAGGCACCCATCCTTTCGATGCGATTAATACCGAGGCAGGCATAGGCCACCGATCCAACAATTGGTGCCAACCAGGCAAGGCCTACCCAGGAAGCGACAGTTCGGCTCTCCGGCTTGTGCAACACGGCATGCCAGGTGACTCCGATCGCCAGTATCACATGAAGCACCGACAACCCGGTTCCGAGGATCACTTCGATTTCTTGAAACATGATGACACTAACAAGCCCTCTCCCACTTTCGGGAATGATACCGGCGCATAAGGGTTCAGGTCCACCTTAGATTTGTGACTCCCACGCCAGGATGGCGCGCTTTCGGGTGTCTCCCCATCGATATCCGGTTACGACTCCGGTCTCCCGAATGACGCGATGACAAGGGATCAAGAATCCGATCGCATTCTTTCCGCAAGCCGAACCCACCGTCCTGGCCGCACGCGGGTTACCCACTTTTTCTGCGAGGTCCGAATAGGAAATGAGCCTCCCTCTCGGAATTTTCACAAGTGCCCGCCACACCTTCACCTGGAAATCGGTGCCTTTGACGAAAGCTTTCAAAGAACCCTTGCCGTCCTTGAAAATCCGGTCCCGCCACTGACTCGCTCCTTCCGCATCCCTCTCAAACCTGGCGGCCGGCCATTGGCTCACCAGCGAAACCGGCATTCCCCCCTCGATTTCTCCATCGAGAAACTCAAGATGGCAGATTCCCCGATCCGTCCAACCGAAGATGGCAGGACCAAAGGGTGTATCTGCTTCACCCCAGCGGATCAGCATTCCCTCTCCCCCGCGTCGGATTTCTCCCGGCGTCGCCGAATCCAGCGTCACCATCAGGTCATGCAAACGTCCCGGACCGGACAGCCCTGAATCAAGCGCCGCATCGAGAACCGTTGCCGACTCGGTCAATTTCTGTCGGGCATACTCAGCAGTCAGGCATTGCAGGAAATCCTTCGGGGTAACTCCAGCCCATTCGCGGAAGAGCCGGTGAAAATGCGACGGACTCAGCCCCACCACACCGGCCAACTCGTCCAGCGACGGCTGTTCGAGATGATGCTCATCCAGGTATTCGATCACCCGGGCAATGCGATGGTAGTCATCCATGTGAGAGCAGCCTAACCTGCCTCTCGTTGCCCGCCCACCCGATTCTTGCGGTCAATAAATCCGGACGAATCAACCATTGCCACTGACGACGACAAGCGGGATGATTCCCTTGTATGATTCTTCAATTTGGAGCCGGAAATTTCCTGAGAGCCTTCGCTGACCTCATCGTCCACCAACTCAACCTCATTACCGAAGACTCGCTCGGAGAAGTTGTTGTCGTCCAGTCCACTGGCAAAGAGAGAGCTGATGCGATCAACGCCGCAAACGGCAACTACCATGTCGCGATCCAGGGATTCCAGAACGGAAACACCATCGACGAAACGATTGAAGTCAACTCCATCAGTCGCGCCCTCCACGCCGGCAGCCAATGGAGCGAAGTTCTTGAGGCGGGACGCCGCCCGGATCTCCAGATCATTCTTTCCAACACCACTGAGGCGGGCCTGGCTCTGGACCCTGCCGACGCAACGTTCACCGGCGCCGTTCCCGGTTCATTTCCGGCCAAGCTGCTCGGTGTGCTCGCGGAACGCATGCAAGCCGGGCAACCAGCCCCCTGGATCGTTCCCTGCGAGCTCATCGAGTCCAACGCAGACCGGCTTCGCGAGCTCGTTCTCGAACAGGCAGCCCTCTGGAACGCTCCTGAGGATTTGAAGCAGTGGCTCACAAACGAATGTCGCTGGGTCAACACGCTCGTCGATCGCATTGTGCCCGGCCCTCCCAAAGAGCATAAGCTGCTCGGCACCGACCCTCTTCTCCTCAGCGCAGAACCATTCTGCTTTTGGGCCGTTGAAACCGACGACTCAAACTTCCCCCTGACTCGCCATCCTGAAGTGGTGGCTGCCCCTGACATTACTCCCTATACCCTGAGGAAAGTCCGGATTCTCAACGGTGCCCACAGTGCTCTCGTGAGTCGTGCTGTCGGCACGCCCGAAGTCGAGACCGTTCGCGATTGCCTCGATCATCCGGAACTGGGGCCTTGGCTGGAAAAATTGCTCTTCGAAGAAATCGTCCCCGTCCTCGAGGGACGCTGTGACGATCCCGCCGGTTTCGCCAGGGCCACCCTCGACCGATTTAGAAATCCATTCCTCGAACACCAGCTCTCCGCGATTGCTCTCAATCACGAGTCCAAAGTTGCCGTTCGACTGCAACCGACGCTCGAAGAATTTCGGGAGCGCTTCAGCAAGGAACCACCCATGCTCAGTGAGCTGCTGGGGCCGGGCTAAGCAGGCGAAGCATCATCGAAAGTGAAATGGGCGATCACCCGAACGCTGCTTATCGTCTCCGGGCTCACAGGGATCGCTGTCGGTGTTAAGATGTTCTTTGTCCCCGTTACTTCGGAGCGTAAAGAGGGTCAAGTGGACGACCCAACCCTGTTTGGTCCTCGGCTTTACGCCACTACCGAAACAAAAGTGACGATCAGGCCGAGCGCCATGAGAACGCCTGTCGCAAAGAACCAGTCGAAACCGGTTGTCCGGGTGCCGTCATTCGGCTTCGAAGGCACCGGCGAGTCAGCCCCGGCATTTGATTCCGGATAATAGGCGTGAGCATAAACAGCGAACATGTCCATGGAGGGGAGACGGACCCTCCGCGGCACTATGCGAAAAAATGCCAATTTTTCCCAGATCTTAGAGCCCGGCGTGGAGACGCAGGATTCGCTTAAGCTCTTCAACCGCCCCCGGATCCTTGTAGGAACTATGATCCGTCGGAACGATCAATTCGGAGTCAGCCCCCTCGAGATGGGAACTCCAGTAATCCACGATGCCATCCGAGCTGTCAGGTGTGTCTCCTTTTCCACGGTCCCCGATAATCGAGTGATACTTCACCCCCGGCTTGTGTGGGGATTTGTCCATCGCGAGCAGAATCGGTGAGTCCGGTCGTAAAGACTGAACACTGGTCACCTTTTTCCGCTTCGGCTGATACTTGAGCCCTTCGCTGGAGCCCTGGGTCATGAAGTCCGCCGTACCAAGCAGCACGTTGGAAGGCATCTTCGCGAGCTGGGACACCGCGCCGGCCAGGCTGGACGTCGCCATATTAGCACCACGATGAGGAGCCGAGAAAAAGACGGCACGCCGTGCTGCTTCATCGTACTCAAAGAAGAGCAAATCGCTCGCCGCCTCCTTATTGGGCCAATCCGCCGAGACCACATCAAACGGCTCATCACTGATCTCCTGCCAGATCCGATCGTCAAAGTCGGTAATCAGCATGTTCGAAAGCACACCTCCCATGCTGTGCCCTGCCACAACCATGTTTCTCGAGAGGGGGTCATCGCCTTCCGGGTCATAGCGCTCGCGCAGCTTCTCGAGCTGATTCCGTTGAAACTCCGCCGACTCTGCGATGGCATAAGATGTTGGATAGCGGAAAGCCAGGATCTGATAGCGTCGCGCGATGTCAGGCTCCGACATCAGCTCAGGCACAATCTCACGCCAGATAATGGGGGCTGACACGAGACCATGTGAGAGCAGGATAGGAATACGGTCAGGGTCGTATGGCTCCAACAGGTAGATTCCCGAATCCTTGGCACGCTTCCGCGCGTTGAGGAATCCGAACAAGCCCACCAGGGCCTCATTTTCCCCGCTGGCCATGATGAGAATCGGTGCCGAAAAGTTCGCCGCCAAAGGAACGCTGCGACCGGCGATCGTGACCTTGTCCCGTTTTGTCGGGTCATGGATTGCCAGGGAAACGAGGGTCCGGCGGTCAGCACCCTCGCCAATTTCGCTGGTACTGGCGATCGTCAACGTGATCGGCATGTGAAGGCCCTTGGGCGTGTAGTTCGCCATTTCCTCGGCGCGCTCGGGCGCGTGATAGCGAACCCCGACCAACGGTGCCCCAATGCCAAAACGGCTAATATTCTTCACACCCTTCCCTTTCACCGCATCGGATGAAATGGCTTCGTCAAAAAAATTGGCGGCAAAGTCTGAACCCGGATCCAGTCGGATTTCATAGCGGTCCTCGCCACTGGATAGATGATAGGGTGCCGGTCCACTACGACGCGGGTCATTACCCCAGACTTCCGCGAAACGAGCGAGTGAAGAATTGTGAAGTGTCAGGAGGGCTTTCTCTGCCTCGGACCGGGGAATCTCTTTCTGCGCGATAAGCAATTCGCGACTCTCAACAGCCGCTTTAAGAAAGCTGCCTGCCGCATCGTCATTCTGTCCTTTTTTGGAATAGCGCTCTCCAGACTTCAGCAGTTCGCCCGAAGTCGTCGCGACACCGCCAACCACAGCAAACGGCAGTTCGAGCAGGTTGGCCATTGCCTCAAGCTCGCGAGCCGACTCAATGCCCGCCTCAGTGACGTCACTGGAATTACGCTTCGACTTCACCGTCGAACACGAAGCTGACAAAAGCACCAACGGTACAAGCGCGAGCCACGCGGCGTGACGCCACCGTTGAGAAGACGAACTGTTCCCCTCCAAAATCATTCAGTCTGTAGTGTTTGTGTGCCTCAGGAGCGCCGAAACGCCCTGACGGATTCTAATCTCGGGTCAGTCGGGGAATTCTCAACTCCTAATGCGGCCCGCTGTCTTCCGACTCCGTCACCGTTTCCCCTCCCGGGCAACGCCCACAGTGGCAGGCAACCAGGCCGGAATAGCCAGCGGGATGGATACGTCTCAGCAACGCGATTCGGTCAAACCGACCGTCCCACCTTACCAAGACACGCCGTTGAATGATTCCAAATTCTCGATTATAATTTCTGGAATCGCCACTTTCATGCGCCGCCTTTCATCCATTGCCCAATCCGTCTTATGCATTGCCGCCGTGTCAGGCATCGCTTTGACACTTCCCGGTTGCCGCACCATGGACAGCTCTGAAGCGGAAGCTACGATCATTGATCAAGCGGCCTTTGCCGGAGCCGATTCAAATGCCGATGGCAAACTGTCTCAAGAGGAACTGGCCGGTCACCTGCACAAAGAAGCCCTGGCCGAGTTTGACCTCAACGAGGACAACTACATCTCCGCTCAGGAGTGGGCGCTGGCAAAACCTTCCGCCGGTGACGACGATCCCTTCTTCAACAAGCTGGATAAAGACAGCGACGGCAAAGTCGCCCAGGAGGAAGCCATCCTCTACATCACCGAACACGTCCAGTTCGGCGATTCCTTCTCCGAGCTCGACCAGAATGGTGACTTCCACCTCCACTGGGAGGAGTTCGCCGAGAACGAGCCCGCCTCGGTCAATTTCGTGCTCTTCTCGGTCAAAGAGTAGCCTCGACCGACCAAAATGCGTCAATTCTGCCCAAATCGGGCACAGAATCTTATAATTTCTATAAATTTCGCGGTTATGACGTTGACATGCCGCCTCTGAGAAGGTTGAATATCAATTATCTCTGAAATTATTGGAAATATGAAGAAACCAGCCGCCCTTTTGTTTCTCACTCTGCTCTCCATTCCGGCTTTTGCCGCGGAGGGTCTCAGGACTCTCCCCGACACCGCGGAAGCGATGGGTATGGTAGGTGGCCGCCTCGCGGTTCTCGACGACGCCTCAGTGACCCGCCACAACCCGGCCACCCTGACCGATATCTCGGATACGCTCCTGACAGTGACTTTTCAGCCCTGGCACGGGAAAACAGATTTCGCCGGAGCTTTCGGTCAGTCCGATTCCATGATCGATCCGTGGAAACCGACCGGCAGCCTCTACATGGCTCACTCCGTTAACGACGACCTCACTCTTGGTTTTGGAGTCAACGCTCCCTTCGGTGTTTCGATCAGCTGGCCTGACGTGGGTGCCTTCCGCTACTTCGGTGCTTCCGACGTGATGCTTCAAACCATCGCCTTCAACCCCGCGCTCGGTCTCAAGATCAACGACGACGTCTCCATTGGCGTCGGTCTCGACATTTACCGTTCCGATCTCATGCTGAAGCAGCGCTTCCCATGGGCGCTCGTAGCCCCGGGACTTCCCGATGGCACGATGGACTTTGAAGGAGACGGTTGGGGCATCGGCGCCTACTTCGGTATCAACTTCGACCTCGGCGACCGCCATCGCCTTGCCGTCACTGGTCGCCTGCCCGTGTCCGTCGACTACGAGGGCACTTTCACGATCAACAACATCCCCGCCCCCGGTGCCGCTCTTCCGAGCAGTCCCTTCACTTCTGAAATCGAGCACCCCGGTAGCGTGGGAGTCGGCTATTCCTTCGATGCCACTGAGCAACTCACCATCGGCGTTGACTTCGAATGGATCCAGAACTCCACTCACGACGACGTTCCGCTCAACATCGGAGCGAACCAGCCGCTTCTCGCCGGTAAGACGGCTGTTCCTCTCGCCTGGGAAGATTCCATCTCACTCGGCTTCGGCATCGAGTATGACTGGACCGAAGACTTTACCCTCCGCGCCGGCTACCTTTACTCCGACTCCCCGATGTCCAACCCAACCTGGAACCCCGCAGTTCCCGCCGACGACCGCCACATTTTCAGCCTCGGCTTTGGCTACACCTGGGACGAAGTAAACACTGTTGATTTCGCTTACAGTCTCATTCACATGGGCGATTCCACGATCACGAATAACATCACTCCGGCGTTCAACGGCGTGTATTCCTATGCGTGGGACGTCCTGACATTGAGCTACAGCCGCCGATTCTAAGGCAAAATCCAATACCCTCCGGGCCTCCCCCTCCTCACAACTTGCCCTCTTCCCCCGACATCGTCTTCATCCACGGAATGTGGGGCAGCGGTCGCGTCGCCTCCCCACTTCGCAAGTTTCTGGAACGTCGTGGGCATGTCGTTCACTGCCCCACTCTGCCTGCCCACCGCTCCGACACGCGGTCACGAGTTGACCATCTTTCTTTACAGGACTACGTCGACGCCATTTGTGGCTACATCGATTCGCGCGACTTCGAGCAACCGCCCATTCTTATTGGTCATTCCATGGGAGGGCTTATCGCCCAGATGATCGCCTCCCAGCGGGAATGCGGGCCAATCGTTCTGCTCGCCTCGGCCGGCCCAGCCGGCGTGAACCACATTTGCTACGGTTCCTTTCGTACCACCTGGCGCATCCTTCTCACTCCTTTCTTCTGGAAGAAATCCCACAAACCCGACTGGGAATCGGCACGCTACGGATTGCTCAACTGCGTCGAGGAAGACCGCGCCCGCGAACTGTGGGAATCCTTTCGCCCCGAATCCGGACGTGCCCTTGGCGAACTCGTTTTCTGGTTCTGTGATTTCACCCGGACTTCGCGCCTTCCTTTTCGCCCCCGCGTTCCCACCCTTATCATCAGCGGAAACAAAGATGTCATCACCCCACCCCCCGTGGCCCGGGCTCTCAAAAAGCTCTACCCCCACGCCGAGCTGGCCGAGTTTCCTGAGAACGGGCACTGGATGATCGAAGAACCCGGCCGGCAGAAAATCTTCGAACGCATCGCAAGCTGGATCGATGGTTTTGCCAAACCCGAACGGAAACGCTCCGCTCACCATGGGCTCACCACGGACATCCTCGCCGGAAAGGAAACTTCCGAACCGACCAACCTGCCCTCTCCTCAGTTGCCATCCCGCAAGTCGCTCGGAAACCGCCCGGCTCTGGATCGTTCCAACGACCTTCGCGAAAGCGCTCACGGAAGTTCCTCGGCGGAGTGAGGAATTACTCTTCCTCCACCCGCTTCATCAAAATCTGCAGAGCTCCACCCGAGCACCAGATCTCGAGCACGAGGCACACCAGAGAACCACCCATCAACACGAGAGCCGCGATAAAACAGATCGTATCGAGGGGTCGAAAGCCAAATATCACCGACACCATCGAGATGACGCAAAGCAGCAGGCTCACCGCTCCGAGCAGTTGCATCCAGCGAATCAGTTTGAGACGGCGGCGCAGGTTATCGATCTGGGCGCGCAGGGCTTCGTCCTTAAGTTCCACCCAGTCCCGGTGCAGGTTTCGCACCAGTGCCGCGAGGTGGAGAAAGCGATTCGTGTAAGCGAGAAACAGAAGACTGACCGCCGGAAAGAGCAGCGCGGGCGTGGAAATCTCCAGGGTCATCTGATGCTCAGTCTTTCTTCAGAACGCCGCCTTCGAGAATTTTGGCACGAAGGCCACCTTTCCCTGCCAGGGCCTCCTCGGCACCTTCATGAAAGGCCTGGTTCATCCAGAAGCAGGGGCTCGCTTCTTCGGTTCCGAGAAAACGCACCCCGTCGATTTCAAACTCTTTGCCGATCAGATCATTCAGATCCTGTCCTTCAATGACGACGTTGCGGCGATAGGTTTCCGGCCCCTTGTCGTAGACGGAGAACCGTTCGCAGAGATCCCGGTGCGTCTCGATCTCGAAGAACGTGATCTGTCCCTTGTAATCCTCCTTGTAGTCGAAAAAGCGGTCCCCTTTGATCCCGCTACCGGCGACGCATTCGATTTCCTCCACCTCGATGATGGGGTTCTCTCCCGGAGGCTTACCGTAGTGACCGTAGTAGTTGTGATCCGGCGAAATGTAGAGGTTAAGAATCTTCACACCCTAGACTACGTTTGAATTTCCCTGCTGGCAATTCGCTCAGGCATGGATACGGTCCGGCTGACACAGAAAACCCCGTGTCACTCATAACCATGGCCAAAGGACAAAAAAACGCGATCGCACCCACCCGGGATGAAAACTTTCCCGAATGGTATCAACAAGTCGTCCGCGCCGCAGATCTTGCCGAAAATTCGGAAGTGCGCGGCTGCATGGTGATCAAGCCATGGGGTTACGGGCTCTGGGAAAAGATCCAGGGCCAGCTCGACCAGTGGTTCAAGGACACGGGACACAAGAACGCCTACTTCCCCCTGCTCATTCCGGTGAGCTATCTCGAAAAGGAAGCCACCCACGTTGAGGGCTTCGCCACCGAATGTGCTGTCGTCACTCACCACCGCCTCGAGCTTAAGGATGGAAAAATGGTTCCTTCCGGCGAACTCACGGAGCCCTACGTGATCCGTCCGACTTCCGAGACGATCATCGGTGCCGCTTTCGCACGCTGGGTTCAGAGTTATCGCGACCTGCCTCTCCTTATCAACCAATGGGCTAACGTGATGCGTTGGGAAATGCGTCCCCGCCTTTTCCTCCGTACTGCGGAGTTCCTCTGGCAGGAGGGACACACCGCCCATGAGACTGCCGAAGAAGCCATGGAGGAAACGACCAAGATGCACGAGGTTTACGAGCGCTTCCTGACCGATCACCTCGCCGTCCCGGTCATCGCCGGTGAAAAGACCGAGGCCGAACGCTTCCCCGGTGCACTCAACACCTTCACCGTCGAAGCCATGGTCCAGGATCGCAAGGCAATCCAGGCCGGCACCTCTCACTTCCTCGGCCAGAACTTTTCAAAGGCAGCCGGCATCGAATTTGAAGGCCGCGAGTCCAAGCGTGAGTTTGCCTGGACTTCCAGCTGGGGCGTCAGCACCCGCCTCATCGGCACGTTGTTGATGGCTCACTCCGACGACGACGGCCTCGTCCTGCCGCCTCGCGTCGCTCCGACCCAGGTCGTCATCATCCCGGTCACTCCGAAACCCGAACACGAGGAGCCCGTTTTCGAAGCCTGCCAGAAACTGGCGGACGAAATCAATGCTCAGTCTTTCCACGGAGAGAAGATCAACGTCGAGATCGACAAGCGCGATCTCGGCGGCGGCGTCAAGACCTGGGAATGGATCAAGAAAGGTGTTCCTGTCAGGATTGAAATCGGTCCCCGTGACCTTGAGAAAGGTTCCGTCGCCATGGTTCGCCGTGATCAGGGTCCCAAGGACAAGCAGTTCATTCCGACCGAAGAAGCCGTTTCCGGTATTGTCGAGACTCTGCAGTCCATCCAGGACACCCTGCTCCAGCGTGCCCTTGCCTTCCGCGACGAACACACCACCGAGATCAGTGACATGGATGAGTTTCGGAAATTCTTCACTCCCGATAACGAGAACCAGCCCGAGATCCACGGCGGCTTCGCTCTCGTCCACTGGGCCGGCGGCGTCGAAGACGAGGAAGCCCTCCAGAAAGAGCTCAAGGTTACCGTGCGCTGCATTCCCAAGGATCCCGAACTCCGCGGCGAAGCCGGAACCTGCATTTACACTGGAAAGCCAGCCGAAGGCCGCGTGATCTTCGCGAAGAGCTACTAGTCGGGTTACCGCTTTTCGCAGATTCCCCTGCGACCTGACTCCGGTGGGATGCGTAACGCATCCCGCCTCATGTCTCGTATCGCCATCATCGGCGCCGGGGCCTCCGGGCTCGCGGCGGCATTTCAACTTTCGAAGGAAGGTTTCGAAGTCTGCGTCTTTGAAAAAAGTCGCGGAGTTTCCGGTCGCGCGGCTTCACGCAGCCGCAACGGATGCCGCTATGATCACGGCGCCAACTACCTCAAGCCAAAATCCAACGAAGTTGCCGAACTGCTGTTCAAGACGCTCCCTCATGATGACCTGTGCCGCATCGCCGGGGACATCTCGACCTTCGATCGAAGCGGCCGCATCAGTCCAGGCGACCCGGAACAGAATGCCGAGTCCAAATGGACTTACCGCAGCGGTATCAGCACGCTCGGTAAACTATTGATCGAAGCCGGGAACTTTACCGTCTCGCGGGAAACACTCATCTCGAGCCTTTCCCGCGAAGGGACTCAATGGAGCCTGATTGATGCCGACGGAAAAACAAATGGACCGTTTGACGTATTGCTGCTCACTCCACCCGCTCCGCAAACCGTTGGGCTTCTTGTGAATACAAACGCTGACGCCCCGATCATCGCAAAGATGGTGGCCGTGTTAGAACAAGTTCCCTACCATTCCCAGTTCTCCGTCCTTCTGAATTTCAATGCGAATGTTCCCCTCCCCAACAAGGCTTTTGCCCTCATCAACTCCGACCGGGAACACCAGCTCGCGTGGCTGAGCGACGAAGGTCACAAAGCCGGCCATGTACCACAGGGCGAGACACTACTGGTCGCCCAAATGAGCCCGAACTGGAGCGCGGAACACTACGACGACTCTCCAGCCTCCATCATTTCCGGCGCCTACCAGGCGGTCAGCTCGCTGCTCGGTGACAATCTACCGACCCTGCATTGGAGCGATTCTCAGAGGTGGCGGTATGCCCATCCCTACGCGGCAGCGAAAATCGAAGACACCGCCGACGCTGCGGAAATCGGTCTCTTCTTTGCGGGTGACGCCTTTGTCGGAAAAGGAAGGGTTCCCGGCGCCCTGAAAACCGGCCTCGCCGCAGCCCGCAGAATCATTGAGACCTTTTGATCCACGTTCTCCCGCAATCCCTTTCACACTCCAAGGGGACACCTCAGCCGAATTCTACAAAAAGCCTGTCATGTTTTCCGCTCAGCAGCGACAGAAAGGAAAAATCAAAAACCGGAACCAGGCACATATTTAGCATTGATTCCCGCTTCAAAACCACACACATTCCGCGCCATGGAGAACGTCATTATCATCGGAACCGGCTGTGCCGGCTGGACTTCAGCGATCTACACCGCACGCGCCAACCTGAATCCTCTCGTTCTCGCCGGTGAGCAACCAGGTGGTCAGCTCACTACTACCACCGAGGTCGAGAACTTTCCCGGCTTCCCGGAAGGCGTCATGGGTCCTGATCTCATGATGCGCATGCAGCAGCAGGCCGAGAAATTCGGCACCCGCGTCGAATACGACATGGTCACCTCCGTCGAAAAGACCGAAGACGGCAATTTCACCCTCAAGACCGCCGGCGGTAACGAATACCAGACCCAGACAGTCATCATCGCCACAGGAGCCAGCCCGCGTCACCTCGGCCTTTCCAACGAAAAGGAACTGATCGGCCGCGGCCTCACTTCCTGCGCCACCTGCGACGGAGCTTTCTACCCCGACGTTCCTGTCGTCGTCATCGGCGGTGGTGATTCCGCCTGTGAAGAAGCTGATTTCCTGACGCGATTTGCCAGCAAGGTTTACCTGGTCCACCGCCGCGATGAGCTCCGCGCGTCCAAGATCATGGCCGACCGCGTGCTCGCCAATGAGAAAATCGAGCCGGTCTGGAACAGCCAGGTCACCGAGTACCTCACTGACGACGAGGGCCACATGCGCGCCGTGACGCTCAACAACACCGTCACAGGCGAAACTTCCGAACTGGACGTGAAGTGCGTCTTCGTTGCGATCGGCCACGATCCCAACACCGGCTTCCTCGAAGGCTCCGGCGTCGATGTGGACGAAAACGGCTATATCCTGCAGGCCGGCCATTCCACCACCTCAAATATCGAGGGAATTTTCTCCGCTGGTGACGTCGCTGACCACGTTTATCGCCAGGCCATCACAGCGGCTGGAAACGGCTGCCAGGCGGCCCTGGACGCCGAGCGATACATCGCAGCAAGGGAAGCTTAATTCGTTTTCCTTAACTAAAACGGGTCAATTCCGGGGCTGTAATGGCTTGCGGGATGGCCCGTTTCCCGTATCTTAGGGCCCTCCTTCTGGCGGATTGATTCACTATGAAGAGCCTTTTCTGCGGTATCCTTGCGGCCTCACTCCTGGCATCTGGCGCTTTTGCCCAGTTTCACAGCCGTTCCATGACCGGTCACGCGGCCTACAATCAGGACGCGCTTAATTCGGCGCAGGCTCACTTCAATGCCAACCGCCCCGCTGGCTCCCAGCCCGCAACCACCGTAGCCCCGACGCCCGCCGCCCAGGCTGCAGTCGCCGCCCACGGAAACACCCAGGTCGGCTTCAACGGCGGTTCGACCATCTTCATGTCGGAGGCCCAGAAGGCCGCCTACAGCCAGTATGATCTCCAGATGAGCGAACAACAGGACCTCGATATCGATGTCTGGGGACGTTCCATTTACCATTCTGACGGTTCCTACACCGAGTCCCAGGAGCACAATGAGGGCCACGCTTTCCTGCAGCAGACCACCTACAGCAAGAACGGCGTCGAAATCCAGCGTCGCTCCATCACCCTCGATCAGCGCGGTATGCCTGACGAAGTGATGATTTATGCCGGTGGGGAAAACGGAAAGCTCAAATACCGCGGTAAGCACCTTTACGACCAGTTTGGCCGCTTCTCCGAGGAGCACCTTTTCTCTGCCGACGGCACCCTGATCCGCCGCAAGGTCCAGGAATACTCCTCCGAAGGTAAGCGTCTCCCGCTTCGCAGCTGGGACTACGTTGACAACGTTCCGAATGACCTCCAGCTCGTGGTGACTCGCGAGAGCGAAGATCCCGCCCTTCAGCAGGCCGCAGCACCGGCTCAGCCGCAACAACCTCAGCGTGGCGGACTCTTCAATCGCAATAAGCCCCAGCAGCAGAACGCCGGCAACATGATGGTCGGTCACGCCGGTGGTGCTGAGCAGGAAGCTGCCGCCAAGCCTTCCATGGGATCCAAGCTGGGTCGTCTTTTCGGCAACCGCAAGTAAGAGTCCCGGTGCTGGCTCCATGAAGCTCACGCCCGGCCAGTCACTCGCACTCCTTGTCCTCATCGGTATCGCCGTGGCCGGATGGCTCTACGGCGTCCACTGGAAAAAGATCGCCAGTGGTGACGCCTTCAGCCAGGACGAAAAACTGCTGATTCAGCTGCAGGACCAGATTCGCACCCTGTCCGAGAAAAATGCTGCGCTCGTCAAACAGGTCAACGAGTTGCAGAAAGAGGAAACCGTAGACGAAGAGGCAGAAGCTCCGGAAAATGCCACACCCGAAACCTCCGATTCAGCACCTGCCGAGTAGATTAGAACTTGGTCTGGGTGTAGCCATCGAGGTTTTGCGTGAACAGGCTGGAAGGCATCGAAGCATTCGGAGTCACGCTTCGAAAAGTGGTACTGACATAGGACCCGTCCTTCAATCGAATCTCCATCCCGCTGAGGTTGAAGCTGCCCTTCTTCACCAGGAAAGTGAATGTGCTGACTCCCCGGCCCGATGATCCCAAAGGCTGGGTCACGATGTGATAGGTGCTGCCTTTTAAGTCGGTTGAAATCACGCGGTACTTACGTTTGAACTCCGCCATGCTTCGGGGAAACCCACCGGAGAGCGAAGCCATCGCAGGATCGCTTCCGGATCCATAGGATCGCTTCTCATACTTCTTGCCTAGCGGCCGGGTGATTACCATAGAACTGCCCTGCCTCGTCACGATGGTCTGCGCAGGGTTCCCCATCTCCATGCGGAAACGGCTGCGCCCGTAGTCGATCCACAACGTGCCGGACTGACGAATCGGCACACGAATAGATTTCATCGTGCGCGTCTGCGAAAAGCTGACTTTCAAGGTGCGGGCACCGGAATTGTTGCCCATCCACTTTTCGACAATCGACAAATCGGCCGCAAATGCTCCGGAAAATCCTGAGGCAAGGAAGGCGGCAGCAACGGCCGCTACGAATTTTGATGGACCCATATTATCGAAGGTTACGCCGCCGATGCAGCCTTGTCAGCCGGTATTCGGTGAATCCATCGATACCACCGCGGAAGCAACCACACCGCGACAAGCATGTTCACAAGGATTCCCGTCGCACAAACAATTCCCAGGCTGGCGAGGCCGTAGGCCGAAGCCGTGGCGAGAGATCCAAAACCGATCGCGGAGGAAGAACCACAAAACACCAGCGCTTTGCCAATGCCCTCCCGAGCTTTCGCCACATCACCGTCGGAACGACGCAAGGCAAAGATCATGTGGATCCCGAAGTCGAGCCCGGTTCCGAAGAGCAACGGCAGGCCGCAGATATTAAATGAATTCCAGCTCAAGGGCGTCCAGACCGTGAGAATAATCAAAGCGGAGGCCGCAAACATGAGCGAGAAAAGGCTCAAGAGCAGATCCCTCCAGGAGCGGAACACCACGATCAACATCATGGTGAGCAGTCCCATCATAGGAAGAAACACCTTCACCAGGTCTCTCTGCATGCGTTCGTTCAGCGCTGTCCCCAGCGAGCCCAGACTCGCCACGGCGGTATGCTCATCACAAATGGCTTCGACCCACTCACGATCCTGAGGATTCTGCGGCTTCACGGTGGCCAGGGCGGCATACGTTCCGTCTTTCTCGGCAAACAAACGATCGACTGACCACCTCCCCAACTTGCCGGTCGGCAAGGCAAAGGAGCGCTCCCCAAGTTGTTCTCCGTAGTCCTCCCAAGCCTCGAAAACGGACTGGGTCAGGGCGGCACCATCATCCGAGAATCCTGCACCTGCGATCTCGGAAAGCACCCGTTCACGTTCCCCCAGAATCGACTGAATCTTTTGCCACCCTTCCGACTGCTTCGCCGGATCTGGAACCAGTGACGTTGGCATCCTATAGAAATTCAGGAGACCGACTTCCGTACTCGACTCCATTCGATGCTCCACCTCAGCAAGCCTCCCGACCAACTCTTCAGCACTATTCGCAGTCACGACCGTCGGAACTGAATTCTCACGACCCCGCAGTTCACTCTGCAGCTGCTGCCACGCAATCATCGAGGGACTCTCCTTAATTCGGAAAGGATGAAAATTCGGTTCGAGGCGCGGCATCTCTCCCACTAACATTGATGCTATAGCTACAACCGGAATCAACACCGCGGCGACTCCTGCGGATCGGCTTCTCACTCCGCCGCCACTCAACTGGACTCCGCGCCGCTGCACCGGTTCGGAATTAAACTGCACCGCAATCGGAGCAAAGAAGAACAGCATCACCAGCGCCCCGATCATCACCCCCATGGCGACGAGGTTGCCCATCTCCGCGAGGCCGCGCATTGAACTGAGGTTCAGCGAAAGAAAAACCACGGCGGTCGTTGCCGCGGCCCAGAGAATCCCGGGCCCCACCGAACGGCGCAACCCTTTGGCATCCAGCCCGCTGTCCATCGCCTCCCGGTAGATCACGATGCCGTAGTCGACCGCCAACCCCATGAGGATCGCGGCAAAGCCCGCGCTCATAACACTGAGATCACCGAAGACCAGGCCGCCAATGCCCAGAGTAATCGCAAGGATGGCTGCCATGGCCGAGATCAGCCAGGACAGGGGTTTCGTCCGCCGGTGCATGATCCAGAAAAGGATCGAAATCAGGATGATCGTAGCGAAGACCGATACGGTCATGTCCCTCTCCATCTCCGCTCCGACCTCAGCCATGAAGGCCGGTGTTCCAGTTAAGCCCACTTCCAGTTCTGTCCCCTCCTCCTGCGTGGCGAGCCAGTCTTCGCGCCATGCAGACACAAGTGGCCGGACTTGATCCAACCAAACGGCTGAATCCCGATAATTGGAAAAATCCACCCCGGCGCCTTCCACATAGATGAGCTGGAAGGTGCCGTCTTCTGAACGCATCGGATCCGGTCCCTGGCCCTCGTCGTCTGAGGAGTCATCGCGCAGGGTTTCAGCCACACGCGACAATCCGAGCGGGTCGTAGCTGTCGATCACGGTGGACTCGTCAAAAAAGCCGGTCTGGATCGAGGCCATCGATTCCGCAACGGCTGCTTCAGAATTCTCCAGCTTCAGACGCTCGATCACATCATCGACATAGCCGGAGTTCAACCAGAGCCACGCGATCAACCCGCCACCCTCAGTGACGAGCTCCGAGAGACCAAGTTCCCGGTGAATCTCACCAAACAGTTCCGGGTGCTGCTCCAGTTTCTCGACGAGAGAAATTAATGCTTCGTCAGCGATCCACGATTCGCTGGCTTTCACTGTAATGGCGAGCTGGCCGTCGCGATTGAAAAACCGGCTCAGCTGATCCATCCCCTGTACTTCGGGCAAGTCCGCCGGCAGCATCTCGTAGAGGCTGGCGGAGAACTTCACCTTCATCACGCTGAAGGCGGCCAGGGCTCCGAAAAAGAGCACCACAAGGATCGGAGGAATTCGAGTCATGGAAAGCGGTCGGGCTCACCATAGACCCGTTCGATCTCTTGCAACAGACGAGGATGCGGAAAGCTCGCTACTTGCGAAGAAACAACCAGACGTAGCCAGTACGCTCCTCGCTGATGAAATTGTCGCGCTCCTCGTACATTTCATTCATGCGTTCACGACGCTTCATCAATTCATCACGACTGGCATCCGCTGGAAACTGGCCAACCTCGGCCCACTCCTTCTCCCAGGCATCGAGGGCTCTTCGGAAGTCATCTTCACTCATTCCGTCTGCGGGTGATGTCAGCGTGACACTGTCACCAAGGAGCAAATCCAGTTTCCCGTCACCGTTGTAGTCCGTTACCCAAACACGGCTGGAGTGAGTGGGACCATCGAGGTCCCCTTCCGTGATGAGCTCAGCCCTTCCCTGGTAACCTTTACCCGAAACGATCTGGCTGAATGGCTTCAATGCCGGCACTTTACCCGGCCCGGCTGTATTCTCAGCCCACTGAGCCCCACCCTGGCTGGAACCACTGAGCACGTCCAGGTCCCCATCCTCATCCCAGTCCACGGTGATGGGATCGCTGTGAGCACCATTGATGCGAAGATCCGTTCCATCGGTGGTCTTCACGACCTCCGGTTTCGGTCCGAATTTGCCTTCCCCCTCCCCTTTGAAAACATAGAACGAACCTTCGAAGTTTCCGACGAGCAGATCCAGGTCTCCATCAGCATCCCAATCGACCGCCCAGGGACGTGTGCAGATATTCTTCACCTGCTCATCGTCATTCTTAATCGGGATAATCAAGGGTTCTCCGTCCGTTCCGTCCAGAGCTTCTGCCTTATTATACTCGCCTGATCCTTTCCCCCAGAGCACCTGAAAGAGGCCTGCCATATCCCCGTCCGTGCGGGAGTATGAGCCGGAAAGAATATCGAGGTTTCCATCTTCGTTAAGATCCACAACCTGTGGAGTCGAGCTGGTGCATCACCAGACCCCCGGGACTTCAGCAACTTCTCCGTTCACCTTGAGCTTTTCCCCTGCAGCAAAGCTCCCGTCATCGTTTTGCTGGTAGACCCAGATGTTGCCATTCGCAAACTGACCAACGAGGAGTTCAAGTTTGCCGTCCCCATCAAAATCACTCAAGCAGGGCGAAGCATAGCCGGGGCCTTCTACCTTGATAGGGTCTTCGCCGGCCTTCAACCTAACCGGATCTTCAAATTCAACCGCTACGGATGCGCCCGTCAGCGCCAACAAAGAACAAACGATGCCTGCTTTCATATCAGTGGAGTTCGCCTCAATGAGGCTAACTCTCTAACGGTCCGCCACGGAAGATCCTTGGCTTTCTTTTCCCAATCGATCCAGATTAGCGAGAAAATGCCTCAGCCTGGCCCTCGTAAACCGTTGAAGCAGAATGCACGGCAGGTTTGAAAGAATCGCATAGACGATCATTACCAGTGCCGCTACCGGCCACGGGTTCCAAACCACTGTGACCCACAAGCCCACCACTTGTGCGTAGTGCGCCGCCTCACCCCGACAGGTTTCCACGATGAACTCCTCGAGGTGGCCTCGATCTTTATCTCGCAAACTGCCTTTGGCAAAACCACCGAACCAGGGTGCTGCATCAGGTAGATGTTTTTTCCACCTGCGAATACCGAAAACCGACTGGTAGACCTCACCGCCCGACTCCCAGCCGCGATCCCGAAAGATCGCAGAATTCGGGTCAAACCAACCCGCCGGCATTCGCGTGTAAAGCCAGGACAGGCCAAAATGGATGACCGGAACCGCGATCACATTTGCTAGGGCAATCCACAACGGAGACAGCTCAACTAACATGCCTCCCTTTCCATTCCACAGTCCCTCCATCCCGCTTGCGGCCCAGTGCCCGGAAGAAAAGACCCTGGTAAAAGCACAATCCGATCGGAAAGAGGATCGCTCCGATCGGACTGAAGTTTCCGGCATGTCGGAAGAGATACAAAGTCTGAATCACGCAAAGGAGATAGAAACCTCCTACCGCCCAGGCCACCGGACCGGATGCCTGGAAGAGAAAGGAAAGCGCAATCATTCCCATGATGAGACCCGAGAGCAGGAAGGAGATGCCAACAAGCGCACTCTTCGGAGTGTTATCGGCCCCGGAAACAAAGCCTTTACTCCATCCGGCAATCAATTCGTTGAGACCTTCCGGGAACATGCGCATCCAGATCGTTCCTTTCCCAAGATAACATCGGCAGCGAAAACCCGCTTCAGCGAGATGTCTCGACAGGTGGAAGTTCTCCAGCACCTCCCGCTTGACCGGCTCATGCCCCCCGACCGCATCGTATTGCTTTCTTGAAATCAACATTACCTGCCCGAACAGACCGATCTGATCCGCCTCCTCCCCTTTCCAGGTGAAGGCATTCATTCCTAACAACATCACCACATTGAAGAACGAAGAAAGCTGCTCGTAAGGCTTCTCAATCCGGTGATAGGGACAGATTGAGTGCACACTTTCCTCATCAGCCGACAGGGCGGCAATCTTTTCCATTCCACCCGGTTCCATCACGGTGTCGGAATCAAGGAAAAGGATCCAGTCGCCCGTGGCAGCATCCGCGCCTTGCTGACACGCCCAGGGTTTGCCAAACCATCCTTCAGGGAGAGGTTTTCCATTAATGACTTTAGCCCCGGCCTCATTCGCCACCTCGACCGTGCAATCACTGGATTGATCGTTAACGACGATCACTTCATGCGGAGGCGAGTCCTGATCGAACAATGAAGGCAGCAAGCGCGCCAGGTTGTCCTCCTCATCACGAGCCGGAATTACGACCGATACCTTGGCCAGCGAAAGGCACTCGCGCTTCGGCACCCCGCGAAAGCGAAGTGCCACAGACCAACCAGTGACCCAGAAGATGAATCCCAATCCAAGGAAGCTCCAAAAGAAGACTTCCATCCGATCAGGCGCTCTTGGCCTCCTGCTTCACGACTCGATCGGCAACTTTCTGGCCGCACAGAATCACCATCGGCATACCGCCGCCGGGGTTTACGCTACCCCCGGTGAAGAAAAGATTCTTGTACTTCGATGACTGCTTAGGCGCTTTGAATGCCTGGTTCCTGTCCCAGTCAGAAACGACTCCGTAAATGGAACCGCGGTTGGAGTTATACATCCGCTGGATATCAACGGGTGTCAGGACATCCTCGACAATGGTATTCTTGCGAAGATCCGTCAGACCCATGCGCTCGAGCTTGTCGATGACACGGTCTTTCAAAGCCATGTAGTCCTCGTGAGTGTGAGGCTTGTCAGGATTGATCGGCGGAATGTGAGGAAGGATCTTGATATTGTCGCAACCTTCCGGAGCCTTTGAAGGATCCGTCCGTGTCGGAGCCACCAGGTAGATGGTCGGGTCCTCCGGCAGTTCGCCTTTCTGGAAGACGGTGTCGAAGTGTTTGCTCTGGTCCTTCGAGTAGAAGAAATTGTGATGCGCCAACTGGTCGTAGATCTTGTTGGTGCCGAGGTGAATGACAAGACCGGAGCAGGCAGGCTCAAACTTCTTGAGCTTTTTCATGAACTCCGGCGGCTCGCTGAGCAATTTCCGGTAGGCCGGCAGGACCTCCATGTTGCAGACGACATAGTCGGATGAAAGCGTATCACCGTTAGCAAGAGTCACTCCCTGGACCAGCTTTCCGGTCTGGTTGATGGAGGCCACTTCGGAGTTGAAACGAACCGGGATTCCAAGATCGTCGAGAAGCTTACCGAGCCCGACAGCGAGGTTATACATCCCACCCTTCACATACCAGAGACCGTAGTCGTACTGGATGATGGGCATCAGGTTCATGTAACCCGGGGCATCCTTAGCAGAGGAACCCACGTACTTGATGAAGTATTCAAAGATTCTGCGGAGATAGTCGTCGTCGAAGTGATTGGCGATGGCTTCCGACATCTTGTGCCGGTGATCCATCTTGAACATCATCTTAAAGAATCCGTAGTGACGGAGCATCTCCCAGACATTGTCGAGACCCTCGCGGAAGTACCCGTCGTCGCAGAGCTGATACTGCTCGCGACCGTATTTGAGGAAATTTTCAAACTGCTTTGAGTGCAGCTCGGGATCGCCGGGCAACTTCTTGAACTCCTCTTTCTGGCCCGCGGGATCTTCGATCAAATCAAGGACAAGGCCGTCCTCGAAGAAATTTCGCCAGTGAGGGTGAACCGACTCCAGCTCCACGTAGTCGGACATTTTCTTGCCCGCACGCTCCCAAAGGCTCTCGAAGAACTGCGGCAACGTGAAGATGGACGGGCCGAGGTCAAAGCCAAAGCCATCAATCTCAAGAAGATTCAGTTTACCGCCAATCTTATCGTTCTTCTCAACGATCTCGACATCGAATCCTTCAGCTTTCAGGGAAATCGCTGCGGACAACCCTCCCAGGCCGGCCCCCACTACAATGACAGATTTGTTCCGCGGAGACGGCGATTGACTCATAAAGTGACTTCTTTTTTGAGGTAGGTGAGCCCGAACGAATCGGAAATGAGGTTGGATGAGATTCGGGCTGATTCGAAAATGGTTGGCAGCCCGCTACCCGGGTGGGTTCCTCCCCCCACCAGATAGCAGTTCCGGAATTCCTCAAACTGATTTCTCGGTCGCATGAACGCGAGTTGGCTGAGGCAGTGGGAAAGATTGAAAGTCGCGCCTTTGAAAACATCGAGCTCGGTGCTCCAGGTCTTCGGCGTGTAGGCTTTCTCGACTTCGATGTGCTCTTCGAGATCGTCGATACCAAGACGGTCGGAAATAGCACGAAAGGTCATCTCACGATATCGGGCCTGAGCTTCATCCCAGTCGATGTCTCCGTCGAGGTTCGGAGTCGGCACGAGAACGTAGAGACTGGACTTGCCTTCCGGGGCCAGGGTCGGGTCGGTCACGCTGGCGTTGCGGATGTAGAAGGAGATATCGCTCGACGAGCAATTCTGCTTAAAGATCTCGTCGACGTTTTTCTTATAGTCGCGGGCAAAGACGATGGTGTGATGCGGCAGGTCGTAGAGCTTGTCCACGCCGAGGTGCAACATGTAGGTGGAGCAACTGTACTTCATCGAGTCCAGCTTCTCCTTGGTGTACTTCTTCAAGGAATCCGAAGGGACGAGATGCGTCATGGCATGGGCAAAGTCAGCATTGATGACCACACTGTCCGCGTAAACCTTTTCACCGTCCTCGAGTTCCACACCGCAAACCTTGCGACCGTCGAGAATGAGCTGCTTCACCCCGGTGCCGGTGTGAACCTTGGCACCGCAGTCTTCCGCAGCACGAGCCATCGCCGCCGGAATTTCGCAAAGTCCCCCCTGGGTGTGGAAGATGCCGTGCTCGTGCTCCATGTAGGAAAGCATGGCGAACGCTCCGGGGCACTCCCAGGCAGACATGCCGAGGTACTTACTCTGGAACGAAAACAGCAGAGCCAGCTTTTCATCGGTGAAATACTTCTTCAGGTTGTCGAAGACAGTATTTCCGAGGGAAAGGTGAGGTAGCGCCGGGAGCAGGTCCGGAGAAAGCGATTTGGCGGGGCTGGAAAAATTGTGCTGAAAAGCCGGCAACAGCTTGTTGAGACGGGACTTTTCACGCTTGAGGAAGCGGTCCAATCCTCCAGACTGGCCGGGGAAAAGTCGTTCGATCTCTTCCTTGGTCTTCTCGTTGTCGTCGCTGGCGCGAAAGACCTGGTCGTCGAATCGCAGCTCGTACATCGGGTCGAGCCGAACAAAATCGAGATAATCGGCGGAATCTTTGCCCGCTTCGGAGAATATCCGGTCGAGCAGTGATTTCATCATGAGAAAGGTCGGTCCGATATCAAACCGGTAGCCGTCGATCTCGTGCGCCGCAGTGCGTCCACCGATTCGGTCCTGCTTTTCAAACAACTGAACATCAATGCCGCGACTGGCCAAAAGCAATGCACTGGCGACGCCTCCGGGGCCACCGCCAATGACGATGACTTTCTTGCGCCCCCCGTTGGATCCGTTAGAACCTGGTCCTCTCATGCTAATGCTTGGTTATTGTTCAATGCGTTTTCTTCTCTTTTCAAGCGCCGGCTTTTCCCGAGAATGATTTGATCAACACACTCGTGTCTTCGTAACCCTGATTACGGTGTAACTCTACGAGTTGGTTGAGTTTCTTCTTTCATAATGCTAAGCCCGCCGAAATGACCGCGGAACCCGAATGCCCAGACTACGACCTGCCCTCCATAATGGAGGCACAAAGATCCTACTTTAGTTCCGGTCGGACGCGCCCGCTGGAAGCTAGAATCGGAGCTCTGTCTCGATTTGGCACTGAATTGGAGACCCGCACTGACGAACTCCTCAATGCCCTGTCCGAAGACCTCGGCAAGCCTCCCCTCGAAGCTTACCTCGCCGAAGTCTACTTCCTCATCTCCGAAGTTCGACTCTACCGGAAGAAGCTGAAGCGGTGGGCACGACCGAAACGGGCTGGAAACCCCTTCTATTTTTTTCCGGCACGCAGTGAAATCCGTCGCGAACCTTTCGGTACAACCCTGATCGCTTCTGCCTGGAACTACCCCCTACAGCTCGCCCTGGCTCCGGCCGTGTCCGCCATCGGCGCAGGAAATACGGTCATCCTGAAACCGTCCGAAATGGCTCCCGCTACCGCGGCACTGATGGCTGACATCGTCGCGAATTCCTTCGATGCAGCTCACTTCACCGTCGTCCAGGGCGGCCCCGAAGTCGGTCAGGCACTTCTCGGCCAAAGCTTTGATGCCTGGTTCTATACCGGCAGCGAACGCATCGGCAGGCTCTACGCCGAAGCTGCGGCCAGTCACCTCGCGCCCGTCACGCTTGAGCTCGGAGGCAAATGTCCCTGCATCATCGACACCGAAGTCGACCTCGCTACCGCCGTCGACCGAATCATTCCCGGCAAATTCTTCAATGCCGGTCAGACCTGTATCGCCCCGGACTACGTCCTCGTCCCCGACTCGCTCCACGACCGCTTTGTCGAAGAAGCCACCAAGACTCTCCACGAGCTCTATCCGGAATCCCCCAGCCCCGATCTCGCCCGGATCGTGAATTCCACACACTTTAACCGAATCAGTGCTCTCATCCCGGAAAACGCCATTCGCGTCGGCGAAGACAATCGCGATGAGCTCTATCTTGCTCCCGCGATCGTTCCGAATGCCAAAGAAACCCTACCCTGCATGCAGGAGGAGATCTTTGGTCCTGTTCTTCCGGTCGTCACCTATCAGGACCGCACCGGGCTTTTCCGCCACCTCGACGAGCAAACCTCCCCATTAGCGCTCTATGCGTTTTCGAAAAACGATGGCTTCCTGGAGGATATCGCCGACGCCATCCCGTCAGGATCCGTTTGCTTCAATGATGTCATCAAGCAGGCGACCAACCTGAACCTGCCATTCGGTGGCGTGCACGATAGCGGCATGGGACGCTACCGGGGCGAGCATGGATTCAAGACGTTCTCCTACGAGCGGGCCGTCACGAAACGCGGATTCTCCAAGGACATGTTTGCCATCAAGCCTCCCTACGAAGGCCAGCTCGAGCGCATGCGTAAACTGCTGAAGTAGAACCAGGCATCCCCAAATCGTGGGGATATTTTTTTCTGCATAAGTCAGGTTAGGTACCCGTCTTACCCCGGATCCTTCCCTGGAATATGACTCTTCCCTCTGAACCAAAGCGGGGTTGTGGCTGCGCTATTGCGGCCGCGGCCCTGTCGTGCAGCCTCGTCCTGTTCATCATCTACTGTTTCTTTTTCTTTCCTTGGTTCAGGGAACCTATCGTCAGTGAGACCTTCGAAGAGGGCGCCAACGGATGGACCGTGGTCGGAGACGCGCAGGGAGAATCAGACGAACCGGACCACCATGACAAGGGTGGCAATCCGGGAGCCTATATGTCTGCCGCTGACAATGCCGTCGGAGGGGTTTGGTATTGGGCAGCCCCTGACCATTTCCTGGAAACCGCCTCAGAGACCTGGGAGGACAGGGGCTCTTTCAGAAACCATCTCTACTTTGATCTTTCTCAAAGCGACACCACCAAGCCGTTCGAAGCCAAAGATGTCATCATCGCAGGCAACGAGATCGAACTTTACTTCTCACACTCAGCACCGCCGGAAGTCTCCTGGACGCCGTATTCGATTCCCTTGCGGGCCGGCGGAAACTGGATGCAGGCCGGCACCGATGAACCTGCTACCCCGGAACAACTGGAAACTGTCCTGACTCATCTCGACAAACTCTGGATTCGCGGAGAGTTTCGCACCGGGGAAGATGTCGGAGGCATCGACAACATCATGATTCGCTGAGCGCGCTCTCGCGAGGTAGACCCCAGCGTCGGGTCAGGGCCAATAGCAAAAGCGGAATCAGCCAGTGAGGGGTCCGCACCAACGTTTCCACTAACCACGGATCCAGACCGAGCGAATCGGAAGTCGTATCAAAGTGCGATGCCACGCGGGCCAACGCGGTGAGGCCGCCCCAAGCAATCATGTAGAGAAGCGAGGGAATCCGCGCCGGTTTGAAAAAGACCCCTACCGCCGCAACAATATCCAGCCACCCTACCACAGCCAGAAAGATGATCGCTCCGTTTTCACTGACACCCAGAAGCCCCTGGGTCATCAGTTTAAAATTCAAAGGAACTGTGTGAAATCCCACCGCATAGAGCGCATGCCCGAGAAATGTCATGGCGGCGAGAATTGTCGCCATACGAATCCAGGTTCGTGAGGCCTCCGGCTTCCTGAAGGCCATGAGGAACAGGATCGGCAGCCCCATCTGGAGGACATGTTCGATCGCCATGGCGAATTCGTATTCTCGCCCAACCCACCGGGCGAAACCGTCAACGAAGACGATCACCGTGGCGGGAATCATCAGCCAAATCAGTTTCGAGAAACCCGGTGAACTGAGTCCATGCGATGATCGCTTTGGTGGTCGGATCGGCATTCCAGCAAACCCTGAAGTGGCCCGCGCCGGAATCATCTTCGGTGATGATTCCCACTCCCTCCTGAGCGGTAAGGAGGCATGGTGTAATCAGTATAGCGATAAGGCTAAGTGTCTTGGTGACAGTCATTTCAATGAATTGGGGACGGGAACCATGCACGGAATCTCTCTATTTTCCTATGGCGGAATCAGGACCCACTTTTTGTCAGACGATGAAATATCCTTGGCTAACCGTCCGATTAGATTCAAAACAACGGTCTTCAACACCCACAATCCTTATGAGTCGCTTTATTCCCTTTCTTGTTCTCACTTTGGGGCTGGCCTCCCCGGCCGTCTCGGAAGAGAACCCAAATATTCTTTTCATCTCTGTCGATGACCTGGCCGCTTCCCTGGGTTGCTACGGCGACCTCATTGCAAAAACGCCCCATATTGACCGCCTCGCCGCCACCGGGGTTCGATTCGATCGTGCCTACAACCAACTGCCGCTCTGCAACCCCACCCGCGCCAGCGTCATGACCGGAATGCGACCGGACCGCATCAAGGTCTATGATCTCGACCGCCACTTCCGCGACGAAGTGCCCGATGCTGTCACTCTTTCCCAGCAGTTCATGAAAGCTGGCTACTTCGCCGCACGCGTCGGAAAGATCTATCACTACAACGTCCCTGCCAGCATCGGCACCGACGGCTTTGACGATCCTCCCTCATGGCAGCGCACGGTTAATCCCAAGGGGCGTGACAAGGATGAGGAGGATCTCATTTTCAATGCCGAACCCCACCGCAAAATCAGCGCGGCTCTCAGCTGGCTCGCTGCTGAAGGAACAGACGAAGAGCAGACCGACGGCATGATTACCACTGAAGCGATCAAGATCATGGAAGAGAAGAAAGACGAGCCGTTCTTCCTCGGAGTCGGCTTCTTTCGACCCCATACACCCTATGTCGCTCCAAAGAAGTACTTCGATATGTATCCTATCGAAGAGATGCGCCTGCCCTATGCCCCCGAAGGCGACCGTGACGACATTCCCACCGCCGCTTTCGCCCACAACTGCCCCGTCCCCAACTACAACCTGGAGCGGGATGTGCTGCTCGGAGCCCTGCAGTCCTACTACGCCTGCGTTTCATTCGTCGACGCTCAAGTTGGACGTTTGTTAGATGCTCTTGATGACCTCGGGATCGCCGACAACACCATCGTCGTCTTCTGGAGTGATCATGGCTACCACCTCGGAGAGCACAACGGCATCTGGCAAAAGAGGACCCTCTTCGAGCAGGGCGCCCGCTCGCCTCTGATCATCCGCGCTCCCAAAGCCACCGGCAACGGGACGGCCAGCCCGCGCATCGTAGAGTTCGTCGACATTTATCCCACCCTGACCGAAGCAGCCGGAATCGAGACCCCGGCCGACCTCGATGGAACGAGCCTAGTACCTTTGTTAGAAGATCCTATCTCCGACTGGAACGGTCACGCCATCACCCAGATCCTGCGCCCGGCCGACGACCGCCTCGAAACACCCGTGATGGGTTGCAGTATCCGGACCGACCGCTGGCGTTACACCGAATGGGCCGAGGGGGCCTCCGGCGTCGAACTGTACGACCACTGGGCCGACCCCATGGAATTCAACAACCTCGCCCTGAATCCTACTGAGGAGAACCAGGCCGTCATCGACCGACTTCAACCCCTGTTGAGGGCCAAGGCCAGCGGTAAGATCCCGACAACGCCGTTCAATCCACCGCGTCTTTAGGAAAGGCCTAGCGCACGCTCGTCGGCGAAGACGGCGCCGATCGAATCACCAGGGACGGACGCATCGAATCCCGGCCGTCGCGATCGATCGTGGAATTGTAGTCACTGCCAGCCGGTGGAATGAAGTAGACGCTGGAACGTGCCAGGCGAGGCGGTTGGGGCAGCCCGACAGAACCGGCCGGAGCCAGTTCCTTCTTTCTCGCCACAGCCGCAACCCGGGTGTCAGACTTTGACTTGGTGAATTTCGATTCGTCGAGGCGGATATCCTCGGACGGCTTCCAGCCGTCATCGATCTTGATCGCCATCGGCAGCATCTTGCGCTCGTCGATCGTATCGATCGGCAGCGAGTTGTCCATGCTCTGCTCATCCACCCAGCGCTTCGGTGTCACGCGCAGCTTCTCGGACTGGCGGTAGGTAAAATCCGCTTCAGGCACCTCCTGTTCAGGCCAGACTTTGCCCTCAACCTTGGCGGTCATACGGGCGATCGCTTCGCGAATGTCCTCATCGAGTTGCTGCGCTTCCTCCGGAAGTTCAACAAGTGCGGACTGGAGGTCAGGCACGGATTCCGGAACGGTTTCCGAGACAGGTGCGGCGATCTCAGCCGATGCGACCTGCATGGTAGGTTCCAATGGGGACGTCAACTCAACCGGACCCTCCGGTCCCGGAATCTTGGGCGTGGTCGCCTCGGCGAGTTCGATTTCCATCTCCGACTCTTCGACAAAGAAAGCCTCCCGAATCACCTCGCCGTATTCAGGTGCCTCTGACATGGCAGCCTCCGCGAGAAGCGTCAGTTCATTGGGGAATTCCTGGCGGGACACAAAGATCACCCAGCGCATCGTGCGGGCATCACCGTTGGATGCTCTCACCGCGGAAATGAGCAGATCACGGCGGCAACCGGGATTGGTCTGCAGGGCATCAATATAAAGAGGGAGCAGGTTATAGGGCTGTGCCTGAACTCCGTCTTTAAAAACCTGGACGGCCGAACTGCAGTCCAGGGCGGACTCAGAGGCATGACTTCGGGACACAGAAATGCCGAGGAAACAGGAGAGAATCACCACAAATGCGAGCTTCATAACAAACAGGGCTGAAGTGGAGCGGGTAGAGGGAATCGAACCCTCATAACTAGCTTGGAAGGCTAGGGCTTTACCATTAAGCTATACCCGCACTCGCATACGATCCGCGAAGTTTATAAAACTTTCAATTAATTTTTATAATTTCTAAAAATTAATGCAGTTTAAATAAACCAGCGCCATCGCAGGCGGCCAAAGGCCGCGGAGGGAGGTGAATTTAACGACAAGTTCGAAAATGCCAACCCCAATTTTCCACAAATCTTCACCCTCCCCCGCCTTACGGTGAAATTCCCGCCTCAAGGACTCGATTTTGCGCTGCGGCGCTGCCCACTCCTCCTGCCCGCAATGGGCGCGGGAATCGGCATCGTGACGGGCGATTCCGGGAAATGGATTGGGCTGGTCCTGTTCACGATCCTGCTCGCCATTGCCGTCTTTCTGCTTCACAAAAGGAATCATCCCGGATGGGGTATCTACTTGCTCGCCGCGGTATGCCTCGTCGCCTTTGCCGGCCGACAGGCCCGGGAAGTCAGGCACATCCATGAGTTCCCTCTCGCAGCGTCTCTCACCAATGGAGACTCCGTCGAAGTTGCCGGATCAGGCTGGATCCGCTCTGTGAACCCCTCATCCTCGCGATCGCTCCGCGCCGTTCTGCACCTCGAAAAACTGACCGTCGCCGGACATTCCATCTCAACTGATCACAGCGTGCCGGTCTGGATTCAATCGCCACCCGAAGGAATTGCTTATGGCTCATCGCTGGAATTCACCGGGCTGCTGAAACCACTCGACCGCGCTCGCTCTCCGGGTGGATTTGATCCGGCGGAATTTTACTACCGCCAGTACAGCAGCCCCGCCCAACTGGAGATCCGAACCGGTGACGCCTGCAAAACGGTGGAGGTCTTCCGCGGATCACACCTCGTCGCGGGAGCAAAGCGTCTTCGCAGCCATCTTGAATCAAACCTCCTCGAAGGCCTTTCCCCGGAAGACGAGCCCTACGCCCGCCTCATTGCAGCAATGACCCTCGGCGCTCGCGAGAACTCCCCCGAGGAACTCGAAGACTGGTACCGTCGCAGCGGCACGATGCACCTCTTCGCGGTCTCCGGCCTGCACGTCGGAATCATCGGCGGCACGCTCCTCTTCATCGCCCTGTTGTTCCGCCTGCCAAAACGCTGGGCCGTGTTGATCATTATCCCGCTGGTGCTCTTCTACGCGGTTTTGACCGGCTTGAGACCTTCCGCGGTTCGCGCCGCCATCATGCTTTCCATTGTTCTCGCCAGCTTTGCCGTGAAGGAGCAACCACGTCTCCTCAACAGCCTCTCGCTGGCAGCCCTTCTCCTGCTCGCCTTCAATCCTCAGCAGCTGTTCCTTCCGGGGTTTCAGCTCTCCTTCGCAGTGCTATTCGCGATCATTGTCCTTGGCGATCTCACGCGGCAATGGCTCGCGGGACCCTGGCTTTCGGATCCGTTCATTCCGAAGACACTGCTCAGTCCGGCACGCCGTTTCAAAGATCGCCTCGTCGGAACGACCGCAGCTGCCCTGGCCGTTTCCCTGGTCGCCTGGATCGGCTCCGTGCTGCCCCTGTCGTGGCACTTTCAAAGTGTCGCTCCGGTCGGGATCCTGGCGAACCTTATCATGGTGCCGACCGCATGGATCCTGGTGAACCTCGCGGTCGCTTCATTTGCATGCTTCGGGCTCCATCTCACTTGGCTCGGCAATGCCCTTCACGGGATAAACCTTGGCGTCGCCTCAGTGCTCACCGCCATGGCTCAGTTCTTCGCCACTCTACCCGGAGCCCACCTCCACACCGGAAACGCAGAAACACCAGCGGAATCAGAAATCATCACGTTCGACGTCATGGGACAGCGGGGCGATTTCGCCAGCCTGCTCACGATCCACGATTCCGGTTCGCATTGGATGATCGATTGCGGCAGCAGCAGTACCTACCGCTACGAACTACTGCCCTTGCTGAGACATCGGGGTATCAATCATCTCGATGGGCTCTTTCTCAGCCACGGCGATCAGGGACACATGGGAGCCGCTCCGCTGGTCCTCACCCAACTGCACCCGCCGCTGCTCTTTGAACCACGCGCGGAAAATCGGGCCGCCGCTTACCCCGATACGGTTGCGCTGGCGGACTCCCTTGGTATCCAACGGCACTCCCTTTCCGAAGGGAATAGACTAACACTATCCGACAACGTGAAGTGCGAAGTTCTCGCTCCTTTCCTGAATTCGGAAGAACGATTCGCTGATGACCGGGCCCTGGTTCTGAAACTAACTTCGGGAGACTGGTCCGTCCTTATCTCTTCCGACGCGGGCTTCGAAACCGAGAAACGCCTGCTCGAATCCGATGCCCTGCTCGACTCGGACATCTGGATTAGAGGGCAGCATCGCAGTTCCCCCTCCGGGCTGCCCGCTTTCGTCGAAGCAGTCAGTCCCCGCGCCGTGATCTCTTCCCGGTCAGACTTTCCCGTTTCGGAACAGATTTCCAGCGACCTGATCGAACAACTCGAATCCATGGGAATCCCGATTCTCCCCCTCGATAGCACCGGGGTGATCACGCTGCGGATTCTTCCCGATTCCGTCGAAATAGCACCGTTTGCCGCCCCGGAAGCAGCCATTTCACTGCAGCATGAGTGATCAGCTCCCGTTTTTTTCTAAAATTATTTCACCTAAGAAAAACCGCTCCGAAACCGTCTCTAACCCCTGAATACCCTTGTATCCGGCTTTCCTCACCTCGGATGGAGCGAGCCCGGAAGGCCAAAAAAATTAGGTGGGGATTCGAAACGATGGTAAATTACTGAACTCCACCAGCCGGTGGTTTTGGTTTATTTGGGAACCGACTTTTTAATGAGACTCTCCTGGCTCATGCGCCTCCTCAGTGTGAATTTTCCCCTCCTCGCGTTGGGTAGCCTTGCTGTATTTCCGTTGGCAAGCTGCACCACGACCTCCGATCTTTCCTCATTCTCCAACGCAGACGGCAGTCAGACCGCCAGCGTGGAAGTCGGAGAAACCCTTGATTCCCCTCGCGCTGACAAGCCCGCGGAAGTCATCGCCGGGGCGCCCCAGGAGATCACCGAGATGATGGCCCAGGAACGCCCGGCCCAGCATCGTCAGACCAAGCCGCCGATCACGCTGGCTTCCGTGCCTACGACTCCAGTTTCCCACATGCCCACCAACCAGATCATGATGGTGCGCACGACCGCTTATTCTCACCTCCAGGCGGACAGCCTTCCCTACGGTAAAAAGAGCGCCGCCGGAACTGACCTCAAATACGGTTCCCAGGTCCGCAGCGCCGCGGCCGACTGGTCCAAGTTTCCCATGGGGACCATGTTTAAGATTGAAGGCCTTCCCTACACTTACGTGATCGATGACTACGGCAGCGCACTTTGCGGAACCGAGACCATCGACATCTACAAACCCAATCTTTCCAAGATCGGTCACTGGGGCGTTCGCAACGTTCCGATCCGGGTTCTCAAGTGGGGATCCTTCGAAGAAAGTGCCCGAATCCTCGAGACCCGCACGCACGTCAAGCACGCCCACCACGTGCGAAAAATGCTCAGCGAGATCGAGAAGAAAGGCCGCTCCGGCTACCGGACCGGAACCAGCGGCGGCAGCGCCTGATTTCTTTTGCCTGATCGTCCTTCCTCCGCGATACCTTCCGTATGACCAAAGCGGAACGCGCGGCACACGTAGCCTCCCGGCTTGAGGAGCTCTATCCCGAGACTCCCATCCCTCTCGATCACAAGGATCCCTACACCCTGCTGGTCGCTGTACTACTCTCGGCCCAGTGCACCGACGAACGGGTCAACAAGATCACGCCCGGCCTCTTCGGAGTCGCCGAGACACCCGAAGCGATGGCCGAGGTGCCGGTGGACACCATCCGCGAAATCATCAAGCCCTGCGGCCTTTCTCCGCGGAAGTCCGTCGCCATCTCGGAACTCTCGAAAATCCTGGTTGAGCAATACGGTGGAGAAGTCCCCGCTGACATGGAAGCCCTCGAAGCTCTGCCCGGCGTCGGGCACAAGACCGCCTCAGTCGTCATGAGCCAGGCCTTTGGCGTGCCAGCGTTTCCGGTGGATACCCACATCCACCGCCTGGCCCAGCGCTGGAAGCTCACGAACGGCAAAAATGTCGTTCAAACCGAGAAGGACCTGAAGCGGGCCTTTCCGGAGGACAGCTGGAATAAGCTCCATCTCCAGATCATCTTTTACGGCCGCGAATACTGCAGCGCCCGCGGCTGCGACGGCACGGTCTGCGAACTCTGTCGCGAACTTTTTCCCGACCGTAAGCGCGCTGTTAAAACGAAGAAGTGATCCCGGCTCGGCTTCCCGGCAGTCGCAGCGCTGCCGTCGAATCCCGTTGCAAGAGCGGTCGCCCTCGCTAAAGTGGCCGCCGAAACACAAGCGAATCTCAACGCGTCCGATTTTCACATGAGCGAAAACATCAACAAGATCGTGGTGGCCTACTCCGGTGGCCTTGATACTTCTGTCCTCGTCACCTGGCTGAAGGACACCTACCAGGCTGAAATCATCGCCTACTGCGCCGACGTGGGCCAGCAGGAAGAGCTCGACGGCCTCGAGGAAAAAGCGCTCGCGACCGGTGCCTCCGCCTGCATCATCGACGACCTCAAGGCAACGTTTGCCGCCGACTTCATCTACCCGATGATCCAGGCAGGTGCTATCTACGAAGGCCAGTATCTTCTCGGCACTTCCATCGCCCGCCCCTGTATCTCCGAAGGCATGGTGCGCGTCGCTCGCGAATACGGTGCCGACGCCATCGCCCACGGCGCGACCGGTAAAGGTAACGACCAGGTTCGCTTTGAACTTTCCACCGCATCTCTCGCGCCCGATATCGAGATGATCGCTCCCTGGCGCCAGCAGCGTTTTCGCGACCAGTTTCCCGGTCGTGCCGAAATGATCGAATACGCTGCCGAGCACAACATCCCAGTGCAGGCGTCCGCCAAGAAGTCCTACTCCATGGACCGCAACCTTCTTCACATCAGCTTCGAAAGCGGTGTGCTCGAAGATGTGTGGTACGACGCTTCCGGCGAAGCCGACCGCGACATGTATGTTCTTTCCGTTTCCCCCGAGGAAGCACCCGACCAGCCCGAGTATGTCCAACTGCTCTTCAAAGAAGGTAACTGCGTTGGTCTCGCCCTCGAAGGCCTCGACGAAGTTCTCACCGATCTGGGTGACGTGAGTAAAGAGGGTACGGAGGGTGAGTATACCCTGTTGAATCCCTACGGCGTCATGCGCGTGCTCAACTACCTCGGTGGCAAGCATGGCATCGGCCGGATCGACATGGTCGAAAACCGCTTCGTCGGCATGAAAAGCCGCGGCATCTACGAAACCCCGGGTGGCACGATCCTTCTCGACGCTCACCGCCAGATGGAGAGCCTGACCATGGACCGTGAAGTAATGCACATCCGCGATGGCCTCATTCCCAAGTACGCCCAGCTCGTCTACAACGGTTTCTGGTTTGCTCCGGAGCGTGACGCCATCCAGGCACTTGTGACCGAGTCACAGAAATCCGTCTCCGGCGAAGTGCGTCTCAAGCTTTACAAGGGCAACATCATCACCGCCGGTCGCCGATCCTCTCTCAGTCTTTACGACGAGGACGTGGCAACCATGGAAGGCGGCGCCGAGCATGCCTACAACCAGGATGATGCTTCCGGCTTCATTCGCCTCAACGCGCTTCGACTGAAGAGCGAAGCGACCCGCCGCCTTTCCCAGGAAAGCTAGGCGGAACCCGGCCCATTCTTCGAAAACCCGCAGCGTCGGTTTGCCGGCCTGCGGGTTTTTCGTATACGGTTAGATTTCGTTCAGGATCCGCTCGCGCGTTTCGAAATATTCTTCGTCAGAGATCAGACCCTTTCTCCTCAGTTCCTCCACCTTGTTGAGGCGGGCTGTGACTGTTTCGTCAGGATCGACGGTATCGTTTCCGTCGTACACGAATCTCTGGTTAATCGGATCCGGCTCCTCATTGTGAGAAGTAATATCAAACTCAGAAAAGCGATTCTTCGAGGTCGCGTTACGGGCGTTGTAGATCACATTCATGATCCCGAAAATCACGAACAACACTCCAAATAGCGGGAAGATTGTTTTCACCAGTGCGGACGGAGCGTCGCGGGTGATCGTGAAGGCCATGATCGTCCAGAAGATACCGAAAACGACTCCGATAATACCCCCCATCGCCGACATGCCTGACGGCCCGCGTCCCGGTTTGATGCTTCGCATTCCCATCTCGTATAGCGCCTATTTCACCAGATCGAGCGATTCCGTCAATTCACGTGTCGGGCTTTCTGATTCACCCTTAAGACTACCTATACCACTGGCGAGGCAGTTCATACCGATACCAATGAGGACAGCGATGATGAAGGCGATCCACCACTTCGCTTTTCCCGAACGTCGTCGGGGAAAGTAGGCCGCGTCACGCGGTGAAATGAACAGGTCTGTCATAGTTTCTTTCATTTCGTCGGCACCATAGTGCCGGCAATGCTGCAACCCGCCCACTGCAATTCCACCGGCGATTTGTAGTGGTGCTTTCGTGGCCCGCTTGTATCCTCTACGACGCTTGCTATGGACTTCACTCTCATACTCATCATCGGCCTCGTCGTCGTAGCCCTCCTTGTTGTCGCGGGCATTTACAACAGCCTGGTTAGCAAGCGCAACATGGTGCGAAACGCGTTCAGCAGCATCGACGTCAACCTTCGCAAGCGCCACGACCTGATCCCCAACCTGGTTGAAACAGTCAAAGCCTACGCCGCACACGAACAGGAAACACTGACTGCGGTTGTTGAAGCGAGAAACCAAGCTGCCGGAGGACAGCTCTCTGAATCACAACGGCTCCAGGTCGAATCAAAAATTGGCGCCGGAGTCCAACGGCTCATTGCTCTCTCCGAGAGCTATCCTGACCTCCGATCCAACGAAAACTTTCTCAATCTTCAGCGCAATCTCACTGAAATCGAGGAACAGATCTCGGCAGCGAGGCGAGCCTACAACGCTGCTGTGCTCGAGATCAATAACGCCGTCGAGACCTTCCCCTCGAACCTCTTTGCCTCGGCATTTGGTTTCAAGAGGCATGACTTTTTTGAGGCTTCAGCCAACGCGCGTGAATCCATCGACATCAAGCTGTAATCCCACGAAACGGGACTTCCGTTCGCGACAAGGTCAGGTGTATAAAACGAATACCTGGCATGAAAACCCTCGCAACCCTTCTCACACTGGGCCTCACCGCCTTCGGCTGTCACCTCTCCGCCGACGAAAAACCCAACATGGTCGTCGTGCTCGTTGATGACCACGCCTTCGAAGCAATCTCGGCCTACAACGATTTCCTCAAGGATTACGCCAAGACTCCCGCCATCGATCGTCTCGCCGAGGAAGGAATGCTTTTCGATAACTTCACCTGCAACAATTCAATCTGCTCTCCCAGCCGCGCAGCGATCCTGACCGGGCAATACAGCCACAAGAACGGCGTCCTCGGACTCAACGGCGCCATCAATGAGAATTCACCACAGTACCCTGAACAACTGCAGGAAGTCGGTTACCAGACCTGGCTGGTTGGCAAATGGCACCTCAAAAGCGCGCCCAAAGGCTACGACAAGCACATGACCGTGAAAGGTCAGGGCAAGTACTTCAACCCCACCTTCAACGGCAGCGAAGGCGAATGGAAGCGTGAGGGCTACTCGACTGATGTCTACACCGACATCGCTATGGACTGGCTCAAGGAGCGCGACCCTGACAAACCGTTTCTGCTCTCTCTTCAGTTCAAGGCCCCTCACCACGAATACGGTCACGCCGAGCGTTACGACGATCTCCTCGCCGACGTGACCATCCCGGAACCACCCACACTTTACGAGAACGTTCGAGAGAGCGATTCCAACCTGAAAAAGCAATTCCTCCAGCACACCAAGTTCCACATGCTTCATTCCGAAGGCAAGGGGGGCAGGGATTCCAGCGGCAGCACCTACTACACACGTCACCTCAAGGACGAGGCTCCCAACCAGATGTGGGAGCACGATGCCAGCAGCGACAAAGACAAGATCCGCGTCGCCTACCAGCACATGGCCCACAAATACATCCGGTGTCTCACCGGCAATGATGATAATCTCAAGCGCGTCCTCGACTATCTCGATGAGGAGGGACTCACCGAAAACACCATCGTCATCTACACCTCCGATCAGGGCTACTGGCTCGGACAGCACGGCTTCTACGATAAGCGCCTCGCCCTGGAAACCTCTATCCGCATGCCCTTCCTGATCCGCTATCCCAAGCTGATCAAACCGGGCAGCACCAATGACGATCTCTGCATGAATGTCGACATCGCACCGACGCTGCTCGAACTCGCCGGAGCGAAAACTCCCGAAGCCATGCAGGGCCGCAGCATGGTTCCTTTGCTGAAAGGCGAAACCCTCGAAGACTGGCGCACCTCGCAGTTTTACACCTACTGGAGCACTCCCAAGCATCAAGGCATCCGAACCAAACGATACACCTACGTCCAGCTCGAAGGACATCCCCCTGAACTGTTTGATCGTAAAAGCGACCCTGACCAGAGGCACAACATCGCCGGTAATCCGGAAAACGCTGCCATCCTGGCCGAGCTCGAAGCCGAGTTGCAGCAGCAAATCAAGGACTCCGGTATCTCGCCCGACGAACTTCCGGTCGGAGGGACCGTCGATGGAGGTCGACAGCCCACCCTGAAATAGGGAATAATCTCACTTCCCGCATACGTGAAGGGGGACCCTCGTCCCCCTTTTCTTTTTCCCGGTGTCATGGGAACAAATTCCCACGCATCTCCATATCCTATGAAAGCGCCTTCTTTTCTCTCCCTGATTCTCACCGCTACTGCCGCCGTCACGTTCACAACGGCACAGGCGGAGAACACCAAGCCCAACATCCTCATTCTTTACGGAGATGACCTCGGTTTCGGCGACCTCACCTCCTACAACCCTGATTCCAAAATCCCGACACCCCATCTCGATCAACTCGCTGCCGAAGGTATCCGCTTCACCGACGGTCACTCATCCTCCGGCATTTGCACTCCGAGTCGCTACGCCCTTCTCACCGGTCGCCACCACTGGCGCAAATTCCACGGCATCGTCAACGCTTTCGGTGCCTCCGCTTTCGACGCCGAAGAGCTCACTCTCCCCGAGATGCTCAAGGAAAAGGGCTACCACACCGCCGTAATCGGTAAGTGGCACCTCGGCTGGAACTGGGATGCCGTCGTCAAACCCGGTTCTGAAAAGGTGGGCGACGCAAAGCGGAAAACCTGGGGCCCGGACGCCATCGACTGGTCCAAGCCCATCCCGGACGGGCCGCTTGCTCACGGATTCGATCACTACTTCGGTGATACCGTTATCAACTTCCCTCCCTACTGCTGGATCGAGGATGACAAGGTCACCGAAACTCCCGACATCCTCATGGACACCAGTCTCTTCAAGGAGATCAAAGAAGGAAACTGGGAGTTTCGTCCCGGTCCCATGATCAGCGGCTGGGATCCTTACACTAACATCCCCACGACGACTGAACGTGGTGTGAAGTACATCCACGAGCAGGCCGAGACTGATGAACCCTTCTTCCTCTACTTCGCGTTCCCCTCACCTCATGCCCCTATCATTCCAAACGACGAGTTCGACGGAAAATCGCAGGCAGGCCCCTACGGTGATTTCGTTGTCGAAACCGACGATTCCTGCGGCCAGCTGATCCAGGCGCTCAAGGACTCCGGCCAGGCCGACAACACCATCGTCATTTTTTCCGCTGACAATGGTCCGGAGAAATACGCTTACGCCCGCGATGAGAAGTTTGGCCACTGGTCTGCCTTCCCGTTTCGCGGCCTCAAACGTGACGTCTACGAGGGTGGTCACCATGTCCCCTTCATCGTCAAATGGCCCGGCGTTGCCAAGGCCGGCACCGTCTCTGACGCGCTCGTTTCTCAGATCGATATCATGGCCACTCTGGCCGACGTCGTCGGCTATGACCTTCCCGACGACCAGGCGGAAGACTCTCACAACCTCGCTCCCATCCTGAGAGGTGAGAGCGATTCCGTACGCTCCACGCACATCCACAACACCTACGAAGGCCAGTTCGGCATTCGCCATGGCGATTGGGTACTGATTGATGCCAAGGACGGCTATCGCAGTGGTCGCGTCAAAGCCTGGGAGGAAAAATACGGCTATCCCGCTGATGATGATCAGCCGGCAGAGCTATTCAACCTCGCCGAAGACATCGGGCAGCGAAACAACCTGGCCGCTGAACACCCGGAGCGTGTTGCGGAACTGCAGAAACTGCTCAAACAGATCCGCGAACAGGGCTACTCTGCCCCGCGCCTCGCCAAGTAATCCAAAGTGGGGGGGGGACGCTTACCGCTTACCAATCGCTGGAGCTGTCCCCCATGATCTTGGAGTAAGAGCGATCGTAACGGGCGTCGGCATTCTCCGACATCTGGTTCATGCGTCGATCGAACGACTCGGCGCGAATGTCCCACATTTCCTGACGCTTGTTAAAACGATCTTCCTGCCTGTCCATGCGGGCCCGGAGTTCGTCCGGACTGCCGGCGCAGCTCACGAGAAATGATATCGCAACGAGGGCCAAAAAAGTGGAGGCAAATTTCATAGAGGAATGTTTTAGCAAAAAACGGTGATCCGGCAACCCGGAGATGAACCATTTTTCCGGATTGGTGAATCCCTAGAACAAGGAGAAATAGAACACGAGCACAAACGCGACGGGAGCAACACCTCTCGTCACCTGGTTTATTCGTCTCGCTAACGTCAGCTTTTCATTCTCCGCCAGGTAGGTGGTCACTACCACCTGGAGGAGGCTCATAAAGATGAGCAGGGAAGACCCCAGGATAAACCAATCCATTTTCGTCAGGTAGGCGATCCTCGGCAGGGTCGCTCCAATCGCAAAACGATATGCCGTCAGTGTCAGCATGGTCGTGACAGAAACGCTGATTCTCGGCCCCATGTTACTGGGCGGCACCCAGAAAACCACCCAGGACATGCAGATGATCATGACCATGGGCAGCACATTGTTGATGAGGTGATAGCCCGAATTTCGCTTCATCTTCAACCACATCTGGAACATCGGGACGGGACGATCACCCTGAACGAGCGACAGCTCAGTCTCTCCTGCTTCCCAGTTCTCAACCGCCCAGTCTGAGATGGAAAACGTGTCCGCGATCCTTGACGGTGCTTCAGCATCTCCGACAAATTTCACAGTCCCGGGATCGTTTCCAGCACCGACAAGATTGAACTCCAGCACCTGGTGATCAAAAGGGAAGTCGTGAAGTTCCAGAGGCTGGGAGAATTGGCCCCAAACGCGCTGCACAATCTCAACTTCGCCCGATGGAGAAATACGCGCCTCCTCTTCAAAGGTTTCTTGTAACCGCTGGCGGTTGAGAATCTGGATGCCAGGATGCCAGATTTCACTGAGCTTCACCTTCCGGTCTCCGGGCCCTTCGTGTATCAAACGGTCATCCTGCCACCTTGCCCGGTAGGCGACATTCGCAGTGTAGGTTTGATTGGCCCCGCTAATGTCATCGAGATCCAAAACGATGACCCGAATCGTCACAATGGTGGGCTCGCCCCCGGAATCGGGTCGCAGCGTAAAATCAGCCTCGTTCTCCTGGGCCAGAGAAGTCGAAATAAGCCCCAACAGAACAGCAACGAGGAGGAATGGCAGGAACGCCCAACGGTTCATGATCGGAATGGTAGGTAGGTAACCGGATCGAGACAAGTGCCTTCAGAGAAACATTTGATCACATCTCCACGACAATACGACCATCAATCGTTCCCTCCCTCATCCGGTCAAAAATGGCGTTCACATTGTCCAGCCTGTCGGTGGAGTAATGTGAGGCCACACGGCTGTCACCGGCAAATTCAAGCGCTTCCTGCAGGTCTAAGCGTGTGCCAACGATAGAACCGCGGATGGTCTTGCGGAAAAGAACGGTCTCAAAGATGGGAAGTTCAAAGTCTCCCGGAGGCAAACCGACAATACTCATTGTACCTCCAGGTGCCAGCATACCCACCCCCTGGCCGATTGATTTTCTCGACACTGCCGTCGCGAGGACGCCTTCCGCACCGCCCAGAGCTTGAACCGCTTTAATAGGATCTTCTTCAGCCGCGTTGATTGTTACCTCCGCACCGGACTCGCGCGCCAGGCGCAGTTTGTCTTCTGAAATGTCCACCCCAATGACATGCATGCCCATCGCCTTGGCATACTGCACAGCCAGGTGACCCAAACCACCAATTCCGATGATGACAACAGTTTGGCCGGGGCGGGCCTCTGTCTCTTTCAGCCCCTTGTAAACGGTCACACCCGCGCAAAGGATCGGAGCCGCTGCGGCAAAGCTCACGTTGTCCGGCACGTGCCCAACAAAAGCAGGATCGGCGAGCGCATATTCCGCAAACCCACCGTTTACGGAGTAACCAGTATTCTGCTGCGAAGAACACAAAGTCTCCCATCCACTGATACAGGGTTTGCAGTGACCGCAGGCCGTGTGCAGCCAGGGAACACCAACACGATCTCCCTCCTTAACGGCGGTCACGCCCTCACCAAGAGCAGCCACTACGCCGACTCCCTCATGCCCCGGAATAAATGGAGGACTGGGTTTCACAGGCCAGTCGCCATCCAGCGCATGAAGGTCGGTATGGCAGACACCACAGGCTTCAATTTTTACCAGGATCTGACCCGGCCCCGGGTCCGGAGTGGGAACCTCTTCAATAACCAGTGGTTTTCCAAATTCGTGAACTACAGCCGCCTTCATAATCGTGTTTCTCCCTTTTGTTAGGTAACGAATCCTAACAGACGACGGAATCGACAAAAAACCGTTTCCGACAAAAGTGCATCCGCCTGCAGGGCGCTGGCGCCGCGGACAGTGTGTGGAATTTCGCCCGGTTCAGAAAAATTGTTGGAATCAAGTGGCTCTGAACAGCCATACCGAATCACGCCGTTGCTGCACCAAAACCGAGATGGCACGGTGCGCGTTCCATGAAAATCCTACACCTGCTCAGTCTCGGTGCCGCCCTTCTCGTGATGACCGCCACGGCGTTTGCCGAGAAACGACCCAACGTCGTACTCATTATGGCCGATGACATGGGCTTCGAGTGCGTTGGCGCCAATGGCGGCGAAGAATACGACACGCCCCGACTCGACCAGCTTGCGGCCACCGGGATCCGCTTCGAGCACTGCCACTCTCAGCCCATTTGCACCCCGAGCCGTGTCCAGATCATGACCGGCGTCTACAACAACCGGAACTACGTTCGCTTTGGCGTGATGGACCCCGAGGTCAAGACCTTCGGGCACCTCTTCCAGAAAGCCGGCTACAAAACCGTGATCGCCGGCAAGTGGCAACTCGACGGCGGATTCGAAGGCCCGAACAATTTCGGCTTCGATGAATACTGCCTCTGGCAGTTGACTCGCCGTCCTCCACGATTCCCCAACCCCGGATTCGAGATCAACGGCAAGGAGGTCGACTACACCATGGGTGAGTATGGACCGGACATCGCTTCTGACTACCTCTGCGATTTCATCGAGCGAAACAAGGATGAAGAATTCTTCGCCTATTACCCCATGATTCCCCCTCACTACCCTTTCCAGCCGACCCCGGATTCGGAAGAGTGGGATCCCACCGAGAGCCGCGAGTACCCCAAGAAGGAATGGCGCGACGAATGGTTCGCTGACATGGTCACCTACACCGACAAGGTGGTTGGCAAGATTGTCGACAAGCTCGAGGAGCTCGGTCTTCGGGAGAATACGCTGATTATCTTCACCGGTGACAACGGCACCTACGCCGGCATGGAAACTGATTTCGATGGCGGCACATATGTGGGTGGCAAAGGCAAGACTAAGGACAACGGCACCCACGTTCCGCTCATCGTGAACTGGCCTGGAAATACCCCGGAGGGAAAAATCAGCCAGAGCCTTGTCGATTTCTCTGACATGCTGCCTACCATCGCCGACGTTGCCGGCATCGAAGTCCCCCAGAAGTGGGGCGTCGACGGCATCAGTTTTGCGTCCGAGATCCAGGGAGGCGAAGCCTCTCCCCGTGATTGGATTTATTGTTGGTACTCCCGCGACGGCATTCGCGACAAAGCCAAGGAGCTCGTGCGCAACCAGCGCTTCAAGGTCTACGGTGACGGAAAAATCTTCAACGTGGTCGACGACTTTAATGAGGAAAACCCCCTCAAGAAATCAGACCTCGAAGGCAGCGATAAAGAAACCGTGAAGATGCTGAACAATGTCCTCAAGGAACACCTCGCTATCACGGCTGAAGCCGACCCGATTCAGAACGCCAAGCGCGACAATTTGAGCCGCGGATCAAAGAAGACTTCGAAAGAAGCGAACAAGTCGGAGGCGCCGTAACGGGCGATCGGCAAACCGTATTCAGTGGTCAGTACTGACTACCGACCACCGATTACTGATCACCGTCTACTCCTCAATCGGATCGCCATAGGCATCGACCACCGGAGGCTCACCACCCTTCATCATTTCCTTGATGACAGCACTGAGCCTGGCGTCAGCCGCCTTGGCTTCCGCATCCAGCTCCCCCGTGATTTCCGTTTCCACCGGAATCAAGGGATCGATTTTCATGAGGCGCCCATCCCGGTATTTTTTGTAGGTCTTATCCAAAGCAAACACCGAGCGATCAAACTTCTCCTTGTCCCAACCGGGGCGCGGATCGTACCAGCAGAAGATCGATTCACGAGGGCTCGGATGAGCCTTGCCAAACAACTGTGGCACAAAGCTCTGCCCATCAGTCTCCCACCAGTCTTCAACCTTGAGGCGAGCGAGATCGGCCAACGTGGGAACAAAATCTGAAGCATCCACCAGGTCCTCGCAGACGGCCGGTTCGATCGTACCGGGCCAACTGGCAATGAGAGGGACGCGAACCCCTGACTGGATCGGATAGGCTTTTCCTCCCTGGATCTCGACACCGTTCATCGTCGAAGTGATGCGGCGGTCTGTTCCGTTATCGCTGTAGAAGATGACGAGCGTATCCTCCCGAAGCCCCTGCTCCTCGAGGTTGTCGACAAGCTGTCCCACGAGCTTGTCCATGTAGGTCATCATGTCAGGGAAGAAGGCAGTGTCCTCTTCGTAGCGGCGGGACGGATCCTCCCACGCTTCGGAATCAGGAGTTGGATTGAAAGGCCAGTGCGGCAACGCCATCGGGTAGTAGACGAACATCGGCTTGTTGCTGTCCTTGTTGCGCTCCATGAAATCCGCGATCTTCTCCACCCAGATATCTTCGCCGTACTTGCCTTCGAAAGTCTCAATGGTTCCGTTGTTGTCCATCTTCGGATCCGGATAACGCGAACCCTTGTCCTCCGTTTCCCAGGCATGGAATAGTGAGTATTCGTCGAAGCCTGAGTCAGCCACCTTCATGCCCGTGCCACGGCGACGCTCTGCGTTGGGCCAGTCCGGCGGATCGTAGCTTTGCAGCTGCCACTTCCCGGCAATGAACGTGGTGTATCCCGCCGCCTGCATCCGGTGTCCGAAAGTCGTTTCCTTCGGGTCGAGAATTCCAAAATAGGTCCAGTTGCGATGATTGTATTTGCCAGTCATGATCTGCACTCGGGTCGGAGTGCAGAGCGGTTGGGAGTAGGCGTGGGTAAACTTCAAACCAGTAGCCGCCAGTTCGTCAATGCGCGGGGTCTCGTAGTCTTCACCGCCGTAGCAGTTGAAGGCTTCCACCCCGATATCATCGGCGAGAATAAGAATGATGTTAGGACGCTTTCCGTTGGTCGGTTCAGTCCTCGCATCAGTCCAGTTTTCATTCGCTGCGCCGGCTATCACGCGAAAAGCCCGCAACTCGTGGCGCGAGGTTCCAGTGGTCAGAGAGATCTTTGACTTGGGCGTCGCAAAGGCTCTCAATTCGCCGGAGACGGTCACGGCATTGCCCTGCTCATCAATGACCGTGGTCAGAGCCCGGCCATCGATCATCTCGAGCCTGAGCGTGTACCATTTGCCCGCTTCGTAGGCCGCCGGCTTATTACCAATCGTGATTCGATTGTCCCGCCACTGAAGCCATTTTTTCTCCGGCTTTGGCAAGACTTCGTCCTTGTAGATGTGCTCGAGGGTGAGACCGGTCGGCACGAAATCATTGCCCCAGTTGGCCCACGCTGAGCAGACGTGGCCCTTTTCAATCGCTTCCCGATTGTCGACCGCAATTCGAACCGACTGCTTGCCGGCATCAGCTTCGTCGACAAATCGGAACTCGAGTTCCACGATGAGATCTTCCAACTCTGCCGGTGGAGTGAAAGCAATCACCGGCGTATGGCCGTCGTCAGGATTGATCGTTCCTTCGATACCGGCATCTGTTTTGACCCAGTCACCGAAGGTGGTGCGGGCAACCCAGCCCGTGTCGCGAACCGGGGTGTTCTTCCCCCTCGGAAAGGGCCCGTCGGCAAAGGCTTCCTCGAACAATACATCGCCCGGAACGGCAAGCTGGCCGAATGATGGACTGGTCAGGAACGCTGTGCCCAGTAACAGCGGCAAAAGGAGTTTCAAGGGAGACATCATGCGGCTCCATTGATAGGCCTTCCGCCGCAACTCGCCAAGTTCCGTCTTCAGCGAATTCGTTGCGAGTTCGCGTTGTTACATCCCGCTTTCCCTCAGCTTCACGTTGGGAGTCCCGATGACTCCGCCATCAACGAGCCGCGTCTATTTCAAATCGAGCTTCAACCGTTCCGGGCGGATGGTTTCATCGATGGTCTTACCAAACTTCTTGGCTTCATCTTTTTCGGCAGCCGACAAGGTCGGAGGTGAATTGGCAAAGGACTTCGGGAAGTAGGCAGAGAGCCGCTTCTTCACATCGAAGAACTCCGGATTCGAAGCCAGGTTGCTCCACTCCAGCGGATCGTTCTCAAGGTCATAGAGCTCCTCGCTACCATCTGCTCTCTTGATGTAGTTCCACCGTTCATCGTGAATCGACGCGTTCCCCTTTCCTGCGACGGTTACCGTCGGATGCCATTCCTGGTCCGGGTCTTCAAGAAGTGGGGCAAAACTCCTCCCGTCGAGCTCCGGCTTCTCCGGCAAACCACACAGCTCGACCAGGGTCGGATAGAAATCGATCAAATTAACCGGCCGCTCACAATCCTTTCGCTCCGTCATACCGGGCATTCGCACCATCATCGGTGTCCGTGTGCTCTCCGACCAAAGGTAACCTTTTCGATAACGCAGTTTTTCGCCGAGGTGCCAACCGTGGTCACCCCAGAAGATCACGATCGTGTTGTCGGCATGAGGACTTTTCCCGAGTCCCTCAAAAATCGCCCCGAGACAATGGTCCGCATAGCTGAGACACGCCAGGTAAGCCCGGGCACACTCATTGATGAGCTCGTTTTCCTTCAGCCACAGGTAGTCCGGCGTCGGGGGCCTGACCGGCTTACCGGAACTGTTCAGAATATCGTCGAAGTCGTTTTCGTTGATCTCGGGTGCGTAGTCGCCGTCTTCGGGGTAAAGATCCCAGAACTCCTGCGGGCTGTAGAAGGGCAGGTGCGGTTTCGAAATTCCCACCGCGAGGAAGAAGGGCTGCTCGTGCTCAGCCTGGAGCTGCTCCGCTGCCCACATCGCTGTCCGATAGTCGTTAGTATCTTCAACCGCGGCCCCTCCCACTGCCCACGAGAACGGGGAACCACTTCCCTTGGTGAACTTCGATGGCGGTCCCGGCTTTCCATTGATGATGTTCTGATCCCGGGACGTGAGCGTCTCCTTGATAATATTGAATCCACCTTCGGTGCGCTCCCAATGATCGTACATCCACTGGCCGCGATCGGAGCCGTTCTTCGTGAAGTGCGCATGCGAAATTTTCCCGCGCGAGATTGTCCGGTAGCCATTCCGAGAAAAGTACTCCGGCAAGGTCGCGTATTTCTGGACGTATTCGGAACCCAGCATGTTCGTCGAGTTCCCGTAGACACCGGTGGTGTTCGGCATGAACCCCGAAAGCAGTGCCGATCGCGACGGCCCGCACACCGGACCGGGGCAATGCGCATTTTGAAACACCATCGCCCCCTCTTCCGCGAAGCGGTCCAGGTGGGGTGTCTTCGCTTTCGGGTGCCCGCCGAAAACGCCAACCCAGTCATTCATGTCGTCGACAGAGATGAATAGTACGCTGGGACGGTCATCGGCACCAACCGGCGAAACCATGAGCAAAAATAGGAAAACACTGAGCCACCTCATGACAATATCCTGTAGAGAAGTGTTCCGGGGATGCGAACGCTTCCGCATACGGATTGCCGTGAATCCCGCTTGCCGCTGGATTCCTCCCGGTTTTACAATTCCCTGCTACCACATCATGAATTGCCGACTGCTCGCCTGCCTGCTGCTCTTGCCATTCTCTGCTAAGGCTGAGATCACCTGGAAGAAGCATGTCATCCAGAAACCCATCCTCAGCATGATCAATTCCGCCGTCGCTCACGACTGGAATGGCGACGGCCACATCGATGTTCTTTCGTCGCTTCAAGGCGAAGTCATCCTCTACCAGGGACCCGATTGGAAACGCCTTTCGATTCACACTTTCGGTGATGACCAGACCCGCAACAAGATGCGCCCCGCCTGCATTCACAGCTGTCTCATGGATGTGGACGGCGACGGTGATCCCGACTTCATCGGCTCCAACAACACCGTCTTCTGGCTGGAATGCCCGGACGATCCTTTCTCCGGAGAGCCCTGGAAGTTTCGTCTCGTAGATGACGTTATCCTCGGCACCCATTGTCTCATCACCGGAGATGTGAACCGTGACGGCAAACTGGATCTAATCGCCAACTCCGGTCGCACCGAAACGGCCACGACGATTCCCAACTCAATCACCTGGCTCGAAGTGCCGGAGGATCCTCACAACGCGACCGAATGGACTCGTCACGTTTTCGCCGACGGAGACGCGCCTGGCGGTTCCCACTACACCGGCTTCGGCGATGTCAACGGGGACGGGCGTCCCGATATCAGCTGTGCCGCCAAAGGCGGTGAAAAGATTCCCGGTGGCGAGTGGTTTGCCTGGTGGGAGCAACCCGAAGATCCCACCGCCGTCTGGAAGAAACACCTCCTGGCAGCGAATCAGCCGGGAGCCTCCAACCTCATGCCTGCCGACCTTGATGGTGACGGCGCCATGGATTACTTCGCCACCCGGGGACACGGTAATGGCGTGCTCTGGTTCAAAGGGCCGGATTTTGAGCTCATCGAAATCGATCCGGACCTCGTTTACCCGCACTCCCTCGATCTCGCTGATCTCGACAAAGACGGCGATATGGATGCAGTCGCGTGCGGCAAGGAAGCGGACGGCGTAGCGGCCTGGTATGAGAATGATGGAAAGGGAGCTTTCACCAAGCACATCATCGGCACCGACCAGGGCTCCTATGACACCCGCTTCATCGACATGGATTCTGACGGAGACCTCGATGTACTGATCGCCGGCCACGCCAGCAACAACATCGTTTGGTTCGAAAACACCAAGGAGTAAACCTCACTTGCTGAGATAAACCCAGGCCGGGCTCTTCATCTCCCGCGTTTCGCCGCCCTGCATTTCCCGGAACCAGAGCGATACCGGGCGACGGTTGAAATTGCGTTCTGAAATTCCTGACAAAACGGCAGAACTGTTGCGAATAAAGAAAGCAGGCTCCTCATCGACCCAACCCTGGTTGGAGTAGACAAAGATGCCCGTCGCATCTGTCACCCCGCCATCAAGGGTTTCGATCAGAGTGCCCGTGCGCTCGGCCCGCATGCCCATGATCCAGAGGTTGCCTCCACGATTGCGAATCTTGGTTCCCTTTCTCCGGCAGGTGATCTGACGGCACCAGGCACTCTGTCCTGGAGTCTGCAATTCCAGATGACCGCAAAAGTCTTCCAGGAAGATATCTCCTTTCCCCATCCCCAGAACTCGAAAGCCGATCGCTGAGCTGACCACGAGCGTCCGGGCCGACTCGCTTTGAACCGCGAGCTCCAATTCGCCACCCCGAAGTGCTTTCCAGTTCTCAAGACGCTCAATCACAACAGTAGGAGCATCCTCCAGTCCTTCAGGATGCTGTCCGTCAACGAGGCGCCATGTCGCACCAGTCTCGGAATGAGTGCTTCCTTCCAGCCCAATGATCCGTCTCACCGGGCCGCGTATCTGGACCTCTCCATCGAAACGAAATCTCGCTCCTCCGGGCAGGTAAACCGTGTGGGCGCCGGAATCGATCGCACGTTGGAGGGCCCCGCTGGAATTGGTTTCGCCGGTCGCATCCGCCCCGAAGTCGAGGATGTTGGCCCATTCCGAATTCGGATCCCCCCAGGGAACAATCGGTGTTTCTTTCACCGGTAGATGCCTGACTTCCCCCGCTGCAGCAAAGGTCGATTCATCGAGGTGCCGAAACTGGCTCGCCACATTGCGGTGCGAAGTATCTTCGATGAGGTGAGCTGCTCCTATCCAGTTCCCCTGGGAACGGTTTCGATCCGAGTTCTCAATGGCCCGGTTGTAGCCTGCCACTTCAACATTGCGATAGTACATCTGCCGCTGATTGGCGATGCCGGGATCCGCATTGTCCGGTTCCAGTCCAATGATCTGGGAGTCCATCACCGTCATCGCTCCCCACGAATCCCTCTCGTTGTAGATGGCGGGAACCCAGTTGTGGCTTACCAGTCCGCGTAGAAACACCATCTGGTGATAATTCCACCAACCCAGGCGCCGCTGATCCCGCAGAACCACATTTTCAAAAGTGATCGAGTTCAACGGCCACTTGGTCGAGATGCCGTATTCAAATCCCTTCACAGCGAGGTTCTGGACGAAAAGGGATCCGATTTCATCGGTGTAACCGAGGTCCAGCCCGGTGATCCCGGAATCGTCCTCCGCCTCAATTACCACGTTCCTCACACAACCCTGGTTACTCGCATTGAACTGCAATCCCACGGCGGCCGGGTTTTCCGCCCCAACCGCGATCTTCAAATCACGAACCGCGTTCCGGAGGCGGTTAGCGGGCATCGCTCCGGTCCAGATAACCGCCTTCGGTTCCGTACCCGAAAAGGCAGAAGTACCATCCGGCACACGAATGACGGAGTGAAGAATACCCGCACCCTGAAGGATGGTCCGCTTTTGAGACTCTCCTTCCTCAGCTCCAACCGGCCATCGCAGGGTATTGCTCACCTCGTATTCTCCGGGCGGCAGGTAAATGATCCGATTGCCGTTGGGATGCGCGTCCAATGCCGCCTGGATCGCTTCGGTATCATCGACCCCGTCATCAGCGAAGGCGCCAAAATTTCTCACATCAACGATTCCACCCTCGTCCGGGAACACGACCGGAACGGTTAGGTCCTGCCCCGAAAGAAAAAAGGGACAACTCGCCGCCAATACTGCGGCTGCCTGAAAGAAACGTCTCACGCTTGCTACTCTCCTATTCTACGAGCCGATAGGCAACTCCCATGAACCACTGATACACGCAGCAGGATAGCCTGAAGGGGCCAGCTTTCCCCGCCTCGCTGAGGGAACAGTTTCGTGATACTTTGTCAGCGTTGAACTGGAAATCCACATGCGTCGCCCTCGCGACATTGGCCCTGACACAAGCTTATGCCATCGAACTGCCGGTATCAGTCGAACGACTGCGGACAGTTGATGAGGTTCGCTTGCTGACTTATGCCGAAGCGCGGATGGCCCCTCCGGTCGTTCTGCGAGTCACCGTGATTTCCCATCTCGACGGAGGATTCGACGGGCAGGATGTCACCGGCGGGCTCTTCTTTGAGATCCCCAACAACCAACTTCCTCCACTGGGCGAATTTGTCGAAGTCTACGGCAACGTCACCGGAGGGTTCTACGGGCCCTACATTGTTGTCGACGAGATCCGCAGTCGCGGCCCGAGGAATCTTCCCCGTCCGTTGATCTTCCGGCCAGACTTCGTTCAGACCGGTATCGGTGATAACCGGCTCATCTCTATCGAAGGCCTCATGGTCGACGTGGAATTCGATGAGTCCGGACGCAGCGGAAAAGGACTCATCGTGAACGGCCAAACTGATCTGACAATTCGATTCCGCAACCAGGAGGGCGAGTTCGACGCTGACTCCATGAAACGCATGATCGGATCCTGGGTCCGCCTCCAGGGCAGTGGTGCGCCTCTTTTTAACGACGCCCGCCAGCGAATCGGATCGGACATCGTCTGCTCGAGCCAGGATTTCATCGAAGTGGTCAACGAAGGTCTCACCACCCAGCATGTGCCTCTCGGCGATATCGGGAGATGGGATTCAAGGCGCGCCACTCCCGGTCTCGTTCGTACCATCGGAACCGTCACCTTTGTCGAAGGTCCCAACCAGATCGTCGTCCAGTCCGCCGACAACGGGGCTCGCGTCAAAACTCTTCGCCCCCACGAAGCCAGTCCCGGCGATACCCTGGAGTTCAAGGGCCTGCCGGATACCGACGGCTACTTTGTGGGCCTGCGATATGCGAGCAGCAGCCCGTCGAGCACACTCGTACCTGTCGATGATCCTCTCGAGGACGAAGATGCCCTTTCGCGGGAGAATGCATTTAGACTGGTGACGTTGTCAGGACAATTCATCGGACGCGAAGGTCGTATCCTCAATCTCGAATCCAAAAGCCAGCTTGTCCCCGTAACTCTGCCCGAAGCTTTTCCGGCAGAAACCCTGCCGGCCGAGGGCAGCGCCATCAACATCACCGGCGTCAAGATCGTGGACGCCGACGAGCGGGGCGAGCTTCGCTCTGTCACCGTGATGATGCGCAGCCCGAACGACCTCGTCGTGCTGGCTACGCCGTCCTGGTGGACTCCGAAACGCTACTGGACCGTCATGCTGATCCTGGCCGGCTGCATTCTCCTGATCCTCGTCTGGACCCTGGCTCTGAACCGCCGTGTTTCCACTCAGACTGCGCTCATTGAAAGCCAGATCCAGTCCAACGCGGCTCTCGAGGAACGAAACCGCATTGCCCGCGAACTTCACGACACGCTTTCCCAGGGCTTCTCCGGAGTCGGTTACCAGCTGGCTTCTATCGACAATCATCTCGAGTCCGATCCCGAAAAGGCACGGACCAAGCTCGCCACCGCCCGTGAAATGGTGGAGCACAGCCTTTCTGAAGCCCGTGACTCCCTCACCGGTCTGCGCGTGCCCACTGCAGCTGAATCCCTTAAGTTTCCCGGTTCCATGCTCGATATCATGCAAGACCGCTGCCGCGAGGCCTCCATTGATCTGGAGGTCCAACCCAACGGAGATCAACCAACTATCGAACTGGAAACCGAGATTGCCTATGCCTGTCACCGCATTCTCCTGGAGGCGCTGACCAATACAATTCGCCACAGCGGGGCCGGAAAAGTCACCGTCAACCTGGGAAAAGCCGACAAGCAATGGCAATTTACCGTGCGCGATGACGGCAACGGTTTTGATGCACAAACGCCCGCAGGTATCGGACACTATGGCCTCCAGGGGATGAAAGAGCGGGCTCGCAACATTGACGCCGACCTCGATATTTCCTCCTCAAAAGACGGCACCGCCGTTACCCTGACACTGCCTCTCGAATGAGTGAATCCGACAAGCCTCTTTCCATCCTCCTCGCTGACGACCACCTCATCGTCCGGCGCGGACTCGTCAGCCTCATCGACGACGAACCCGATCTTAATGTCGTCGCCGAAGCGGCTAACGGAGAGGAAGCCATCAATCTCACCGGCAAACACAAACCTGATGTTCTCGTTCTCGATCTTCGCCTCGGTGACATGAGCGGGATCGAAGTCGCCGCGGCACTCAAGGACCAGAAGATCCTCATGCTGTCCAGTTACATGAAGGAGGAAGACGTCCGCCAGGCCTTCGAAGCCGGAGTGCTCGGCTACCTTTCCAAGGACAAGAACAGCGACGAGCTGCTCAATGCCATCCGCGAAGTTGGCCAGGGCAACGAATACCTTCCTCCGGAGATTTCCCTGCTCCTCGCCAAGAGCGAATGGAGCGCCCATCTCACCCCGCGCGAGCTGGAGATTCTCAAGAAAATCGCCGAAGGCCGCGCCAATAAAGAGATCGGCGAATTGCTCCAACTCTCGGAAAACACGGTGAAGAACCACGTGAAGTCCATCCTCTCCAAGCTCAACGCCAAGGATCGAACCCACGCAGTGACTGAAGCGCTGAAGCGGGGCCTGTTTCAGCTGGGACGGTCTTAGGAGTAAGTCTCAGCATTCAATCATTCCATGACCGATTACTCCCGCCGCCGTTTCCTTTACACCGCGTCGGCCACTGCCCTCGCATCACCAGCCCGGGCTCAAAACAGCGCCGCCGCTTCCGGCGAGCTGCCTGTCTGTGTGTTCAACAAGCCGCTTCAACACCTCAACTACGAGGAGCAGGCCAAGCTTGTCGCTGAGATGGGGTTCGTCGGTATCGAAGGAACCGTTCGAGCCAACGGTCATGTCACACCTGACAAAGTTACCACTGATCTGCCGAAACAGATCAAGGCACTGCGCGACAACGGAGTCGATATGACCTTGATGACGACCGATGTGAACAACGCCGAGGATGAAATTCATCGCACCGTTCTCAAAACCGCCGCTGACCTCGGAGTGAATCAGTTCCGCATGGGATCGATCAAGTTTACCTACGACCGCCCCATCCCGGATCAACTCGATGAAATCAAAGCGACCTTCGAGAAGCTCGTCGAATTCTGCCGACCACTTGGCATTCAGCCGCTTTATCAAAATCACGCCGGAGCCGGTCGTTTCGGCGCGGGCCTCTGGGACGTCTACGAGGTACTGAAAGACTACGACCCGAACGATGTCGGTATTGCTTTCGACATTCGCCACGCCGTCGTCGAAGGCGGCCAGTCCTGGCCCACCGAGTTTCACCTCCTTCGCCCCTGGTTCGGCTTTGTCTACTGCAAGGACTTCGAGTGGAAAGACGGCAGCCAAAAGCCAAGCAACGTCCCGCTGACGACAGGTCAGGTGGATTACCCGGCCTTTTTCAAGACGCTGAAAAAGAGCGACTACACCGGGCCGATCTCACTCCACATGGAGTATATCAGCCACAAGGATCCTGAGCTGCTGGATGACTCCATCGCAGCGATCAAGGCCGACAAGATCGCCCTTGATAAATTGATCCAGAGCTGAGTCGCCACGCTCTTAGCCGAACAGATCCACCACCGGCTTGCCTTTGGCAGCCAAGGTGAACGGACGCATGCTCGGTGAGTAGAGGACCTGGTCGAGCGGCAGGCCGAGGGCGTAGCCGATCGTCGCGTTGAAGTCCGGAACGGTGATGGCATTCTCCACCACTTTGGAACCACGCTCGTCAGTCTTGCCGTAAACCTGGCCACCCTTGATACCACCACCAGCCATGAGACCGGTGAAAGCCTGCGGGTGGTGATCGCGGCCTTCGTTGGCGTTGATCTCCGGAGTTCGACCAAACTCAGTCGCGAGCACCACGAGAGTGTCGTCGAGCATGCCACGACGCTCGAGGTCGATCAGCAAGGTAGACAGTGCCGAGTCAAGTGTCTCAGCCTTGTCAGGCACGTTCACGAAGTTCGAATTGTGTGTGTCCCAGCCACCGAGAGTGACTTCAACAAAGTTGACACCGTTCTCAACGAGGCGACGGGCAAGAAGACAGCCCTGGCCAAACGGGTTGCGGCCATAACGCTCCTTGAGGCCATCCGGCTCCTGGGAAAGATCGAAAGCGGCGAGGTCTTTGCTGCGCATCAGCTTCACCGCGTCTTCGTACATGTCGGTATAAGCACGGACATTCTTTTGGTCATACTTCTCCACGAACGGAGCATCGAGCTGCATCGCGAGGTCGCGGTGGAAATCAAAACGGTCGTCGTTCAAGGAGGCGTGCATCTTGATGTTCTGTAGACCGCCCTCAGGGTCGCGAATCATGATGGGCGAAAGGCTGCTTTCGAAGAAGCCGGCTCCGGGGTGCGAAGAATCGTTTCCGATCATCACGTTGGCCGGAATCTCCGGGTTCGTTTTCCCATTGAACTTCTGCATCCACGCGCCCATGGCAGGGTGACGAATTGAGCTGCGGATCTCGTAGCTCGTGTGCATGAAGTAATTGCCCTGCTTGTGAGCCCCCTGGGTCGAAGTCAGTGAATTGACCACTGCCAGCTTGTCGGCCTGGCGGGCCATCAGGGGCAGGTTATCAGAAACGACAAGGTCATCCACCTTGGTGCGAACCTGCTTGGTGGGCCCCATCCACTCGCCCTTCGGCTTGGGGTCGAAGGTATCGAGGTGAGACATGCCACCGCTCATGTAGAGATAGATGACGCGCTTGGCAGTCGCTTCCTGTCGAAGAGAGGAAGCGCCGGCTCCGGCAGCGCGGGCGATGCCGGAAAGACCTGACAAGGCACTCACACCGAGAAAGGCGTTAGCGGCACGTGAAACAAAATGACGTCGGGAAAGATCGCTGTCGATTTTCATGGGACTTAACAGATTCGAAACTTAGTGGAGAAAGACGGAGTGAAACGAAGTCAATTGGTTGAGGGGCTTAACCCTCTTTAGTTTGATGTTTGTCAGGGTAAATTACTGGATAAAGAGGAACTGGCGCGTGTTGAGCATGGTCCAGACGATGCCGTTGGTGGTTCCGGATTCCGGATCGGCGGCCCAGGCCTGCTTGAAAATCTTGCGCTCCTCGTCGGTCGGCATGCGGCTCAGCATAGCCATGTAGATGGTGTCGAGTTTCTGGTCGAGGCTCTTACCGGCGATGGCGCGGCCAAGCACGGAGTAGCGGCTGGTAATAGCGCCGAGGGCCGGTCCATTCAGCATCGCGAGCGCCTGGGTGATGGAAGCCTGATCACTGGAGTTGTCGATCAACTCGCGATCACTCTGGCCAAACTCACGCAGGAAGTGCCCTGCGGGCGCCGGCGAATTCAGCTCGGAAGCACGCTGGAGGCGCCGCTCGGCGGTCTGGAAGCCCTTGAAGGACTTCACCTCAGCCGGAGTCTTTACTTCCCAGCTCTCCTTCTGGTGAAGCTCGATGCGCTTGTAGTGGGCAGCTACTTCAGCACGCTGTTCTTCGAACATCGCGGCAACGACCTTGTTGACGAGGCCGTTACTACCCTCACCTGTGATTTCGTTCATTCCCTCAGTGAAAGAGCGCTGTTCCAGGTCGAGGGTCAGGGCGAGCTGGTTGAGAAACTCATCATCACCGGTACCGGCACTGGCAACCTCGATGCTGCGGGCTGGCTTGCCCTCGTCGGACAACCACTCGCTCATCTTGCTTTCGAGACCTTCGCGGTAAACAAGCTCTTCAATCGAATTCGTCAGTCGGCGGCGAACTTCATTCACCTCCTGGAGGGCTTCCCGAATCAGTTCCGGGTCACCGTCCTCACGAGCCTTGGCGACTTTTTCCTGGGAAACGAGGATCTCTTCGGCCAGTTGATCCTGCACCTTCTTGATCGCCAGGCCGTTCCTGAGAAACTCTTTCGGGGTCTGATCATAAAGGGCCTCGGCCACCAGCTTCACCTTCGCGATGCTTTCATCCATGCGAAGTTCGCGACGGGCGTCCGGTTCGTCAGGACGATGAACGGCAAGGGTCACGAGAGAATCCCAGATTTGCTCTGCCGTCATGCGACGCAGGATCGGGCCGGCGAAGTAGTAGGGCTTGCCGGGGGTCGGCTCCTCGAGGCTCGCCTCACGCTGGTATGTTTTCGTGCTGTAAAGAATGCGCTGAAACTTCCGGAGATCGTAGTCGAGATCGACCATGAGATGTTCGAGATACTCCATCAGCTCCGGGTTGGAAGGCTTGGTGTGCTGCTTGATGTCGTCGACAGGCTCGATCAAACCGACACCCATGGCTTTCTTCCACATGCGGTTAGCGATCACCTTGGTGAAACGCGGATTCTCCTTGGAGACAAGCCACTCACCGAAGCTGTCGATCAGCGGAGTGGACGGGCTCATCACCGCTTCATTGCCCATCAGGGTCGCCGGCTTGACCACCGACTTCGGCTTGGCGTCGTCGTACTGGTAGTCGTGCGGGAGGCGGAGGGCTCGCTCACGCTCGTAGACGTTGTTGAAACGCACTGGGATGAGAATGTTGCTGTAGGCCCGTCGCAGATCGCGGGAGAACTCGGGGTCGAGTTTGCCCTTTTTCTTGGTCAGCTCTTTAATCGCATCGTTCTGCAGCTCGATGCCATTGGTGGACACCATGCCGTAGGTGAAGGCGGACAGGTGGTAGTAGTCCATCTGGGTCCACTCTTCAAAAGGGTGATCGTGGCACTGGGCACAAACGACCTGGGTGCCCAGGAAAGTCTGGGTCGTCATGGCCAGGTTGTCGAGCGGCATGCCGTAGTCGCGAAGGTAGTACCCCACGGCCGGGTTTTCCCAGGACGCACCTGAAGCCGTCACGAGCTCATAAACCATCTCGTCGTAGGGCTTGTTGTCGCGAATCGCGGACTTGATCCAGCGCTCATAGTTGTATCCGGATTCGGTGCTCTGCCCGTTGCCGGCAATCTGGGTGCGGGCACGGAGTAGGTCTGCCCAGAAGTTGTACTGGTGGGACACATAGCCGTCAGAACCGATGAGAGAATTGATCAGTTTGGCTCGCTTTTTCGGATCCTCGGATGCGAGGAAGTCTTTTGTCTCCTTCCGCGTCGGAATTCGTCCGATGAGGTCGAGATGAATGCGTCGGACAAAGACCTCGTCAGTGGTCATCGCATTGGGCTTCAGCTCTTGCTCTGTGAGCTGCTTGGCCACCAGTTGATCAATCTTAGCAATGGGAGACTGCTCCGGCTTTGCGAAAACCGAGCCGGTTCCAATCATCAGGGTCAGGAATAGAGAAATTGCCGTTTTTTTCATTACCTAGAGGGCTGCTAGTCAGTTAGACACCGCAGAATCGGATTCGTTGCCTCTGCGAACGCAAAATTTACGACCCGCCCCGCAATTCACAACAGGACGACAGGGCACAATGAGGCCAAAGCTCACTGGCGCGAAAAGGCCTGAATCCCGCGAACCCTAGCGGTTCAGTTCAGCAAAAATCAGGCGACCGGCACTGGTCTGGACGGCTCCGGCCACGACTACGGGCTGGGTTGTGCCAATATGGGGCTTGCCCTGGTTGACCACGATCATGGTGCCGTCCGGAAGGTAGCCAACGGCCTGGTGATCATCCTTGCCCTCTTTGACCAGCTCCAACTCCAGTTCGTCACCGGGAGAAACCACAGGACGCAGGGCCATGGCCAGTTCGTTAAGATTTAAAACCACGATTCCCTTGAGGCGGGCCACTTTTCCGAGGTTGGAATCATTGGTCAGGATGCGAGCTCCCAGGATATCGGCCAGCTCGACCATCTTACCGTCCGAAGACAAGCCGGAGCGCAATTCCTCATCATTGATCCCCACTTCCATCCCATCGACAGACTTCATCCGGTTGAGACTGTCGAGGCCGCGCTTACCTCGGGCACGCTTCAAATCGTCAGTGGAATCCGCCATTTTCTGGAGTTCCTCCAGAACAAAGCGTGGCACCACCAGGGTTCCGCCCATGAACCCGGCCGCTGAAATGCCGGGAATCCGGCCGTCAATGATGACGTTGGTATCCAGCAAGATCGGAAGATCCTGCAGGGCGTCCTGGCGAAAACGAACATACGGAATCAGCAGGGAAAACTCTTCGCGCTTACTACGCAGGGCCAGCATCACTCCGAGAAAGCCGAAACCGAGGAACATCGCCAGATTGAAGATATTCGCGGCGAGAGGAAACTGCTCGACCCAACCGGATTCGAAGAACTCGATGCTGGTAACGAGCCAGGCACAAAGCAGCCCGATGAGAAGACCGAAGGTCCCGTGAGAAAAGGCCCGAATCGTGACGTGGCGCAACATCACGTCGAGCACGATCATCAGCGAAGCAAAACCGAGGCCGAAAATCGCGCCGAACCAACCGGCATACCAATGATTCTCCGGATTCTCGCCCAGGGCGACAGAAACGCCGATAAAGCTCGCCAGGAGCAGGAAAAACATCCTGACGACGTTAAGTACGGAACCAGTATTCATTGATAAACAAGCGGGAACGGGACGACAATATACTACGGCCTCGCCGATATGCGAAAAGGGATCTACACGATCTGCGCGATCGGCACTGCCCCGATCAGGGCTTGTTCCCGTGAGCGGCGACCCATTTCCCGCGCCGCTGGAAGTCTGCCAGAGGCAAACCCGCTGATTCGGCCCGCTGAGTGACGGAACGGGTCTGGGACGTCAAAAATCCCGACACAATCACGTCGCCGCCGGCTAAGAGATTGTCCGGGAAATGCGGAAACAACTGGATAAGCAGGTCGCTGAACAAGTTCGCGGCAACAATCTCGAACTGCCCGAAGGCACAGGCCTCTGTCAGGGCAATCGCATCACCTTCAACATACTGGATCTTGTCGGCAACTCCGTGCCGCTCCGCATTGAGACGGGCATATTTTAAAGCCAGGGGATCATTTTCCACGGCCACCGCTTCCCTGGCACCCATCAGCACCGCCGCCACAGCAAGGATGCCACTGCCACAACCCAGGTCGAGCAGGCGCCACTCCTCTTCCTCCCGAGTTTTGGCCGCATCAACGAGGAACCTCAAGCAACTCGCCGTGGTTTGGTGACCGCCCGTCCCAAAGGCCAGCTGGGGTGGAAAGCTCAACACAATGCGATCAGGAAACTCCTCTTTCACGCTGGCCCAGACGGCTTCGTCCTCGGCCTCGGTCACCACGAGAGTGTCGCGTATCTTCAATCGAGTCTTGGCACCGACCTCAGCCGCCGGCTGCCAGTCGTCGGGGCGAACCTCGGTCACACCCCCGCCAAAGAGCGCTCGAAGCTCGTCGGCATGCTCACGGGTTGTCGAGTAGCTCGAGATCTGCCAGTTCTTGCGGTTAACCTGCTTTTCCACCGTGTAGACCACCTCAGCCATGATGAGCCGGGCCTCCCACTCCTCGAGGTGCTCTTCATCCACAAACTTCGACCAGCGAAACAACGTTTCCACAAAGATAGATCCGGCTTCCCCGGCCGAGAATCAAGGCAGATTGCCGGGAAAGAAAAAAGGCTCACGATTTCTCGTGAGCCTTTTTGGGGAAATTGATGGAGCGGGTGAGGCGATTCGAACGCCCGACATCAACCTTGGCAAGGTTGCGCTCTACCCCTGAGCTACACCCGCATTCCGCTGCCCTTGGGCGGCGGGGTGGGTAATTTGGATAAGAACGTCACTTTTTCAACAAGAAAATTATAAATTACGCTGGAAGCCCTCCCTCAGGGGGCGTATCCATGCCGCCCGACCTTTGAAGGCGGGGAAAATTACGATGAAGACTTTCGGAAATAAGCTCGACGAGATCATCGCAGACAAGCGAATCGAGGTGGAAGCCCTGCTTCCCCGACTCGACGAACTCAAAAGCGCCGCCCGCGAACGCGAGGATTTTCGGTCCTTCTTCACAGCCCTGGGAGGCACGCTTCGCGACCAGGAACTGGGAGAGGGTTACGGAACCAACGAACTGGCTGTCATAGCTGAGGTGAAGAAAGCCTCCCCTTCTGCAGGAATCATCGCCGAAGACTTCGACCACATCGCCATTGCGAAAGCCTACGAAGAAGCCGGCGCCAACGCCCTCTCCATCCTGACCGACGAAAAATATTTCAAAGGGCACCTCTCTTACCTTTCCGAAATCCGCGAGGTGGTGGATCTGCCTCTGCTGCGGAAGGATTTCATCATCCACGAATCCCAGATCTACGAAGCTGTTGTGGCTGGAGCCGACGCCATTCTCCTCATCGTCGGGGCCCTGGAGCAGGAAGAACTCGTTCATCTCCTCGATGTCGCCAACCAATGCCAGCTCGATGTCCTCACCGAAGTCCATGACCTCGAAGAGATGGAACGGGCCCTCGAGACAGACGCAAACATCATCGGGGTGAACAATCGCAACCTGCGTACCTTCGAAGTCGATCTCGGCACCACTGAGTCCCTCAGCGAGGAAGTCACCGGTGAGTGCATCCTTGTCAGCGAAAGCGGAATCTACACCGGCGAAGACACCGCCAAAATCCGCATGTGGGGTGCTGACGCCATCCTCGTGGGCGAAGCCCTGATGCGCTCCGAAGACAAGTCCGCACGCATGGCGGAATTGAAGGGCAGTTAGAGTTGGCAAGACGCCTTCATGCGCTCTACCTTCTGAGACGCGCATGAAGATCTCGATCGTTACCCCATTCTACAACGAAGAGGAAGGTCTCGATGAATATTTTGAGACCGTAGAGGACGTCCTGTCGGATTACGACTACGAGATTGTCTGCGTCGACGATGGCAGCACTGACCACACCTTGGTCGGCCTGGTAAAGCGACAGCAGGAATCAACGCGGATTCGTGTCGTGGAACTGTCACGAAATTTTGGAAAGGAAGCCGCGCTCACCGCCGGACTGGCCTCATGCAGCGGTGACTGCGTGGTCATCATCGACGCCGACCTCCAGGACCCTCCTTCGCTGATCCCTTCGATGATCAAAAAGTGGGAAGAGGGAGCCGAGGTGGTCCTCGCTAAAAGGAGCTCGCGGGACACTGACACGCCGATGAAGCGTCTGTCCGCAGAATGGTTCTATGCCATCTACAACCGGTTTGCTGATCAACCGATTCCTGAAAATGTCGGAGACTTTCGACTCCTCGATCGCAAGGTGCTCGATGTGGTCAATTCCCTGGGTGAATCCAACCGCTTTATGAAAGGCATCCTGAGTTGGCCTGGCTTTTCGACCGAAATCATTGAATTCGAACGACCGGACCGGGCATCAGGGCACACGAAGTGGAACTACCGCAAACTGTTCAAGCTGTCGGCTGACGGAATCTTTGCTTTCAGCACGGTTCCTCTTCGCCTTGCCACTCTCGTCGGAATTCTTACATCAGCGGCCGCCTTCATCTATGCCTGCTTTGTCATCATTAAGACGCTGATACTCGGTGTCGACGAACCGGGATACGCTTCTCTGATGGTCGTCATTCTCACCCTTGGAGGGATAATACTGATCAGTCTGGGATTACTCGGAGAATACCTCGGCCGCATCTATAACGAAGTGAAAGGTCGACCGATCTACGTTGTGAAAAAGATCCACGAGAACTCCTCGACCGACAATTCCGCTGACTAGATAATAATTTCTATAATTATAAATAGGAATTAAGGTTCGCTGACAATTATCAAAGCGCAGTTATAGTTGATTAATCGCCGATAATTGGCGGCTCAATCAATGCTTCAGGAGGCTCCACCAGGCTCAATGTCCACGAAAGATTCCGATCTCGAATCCCTGTCGGATGACCGTCCCCGGGTTGTCGTACTCGGTGCGGGTCCCGCCGGATTGGCAGCTTCGTGGAAACTCCTCAAGGGAGGCATCAAACCCGTAATTATCGAACGCGGCCCGTTTGCCGGTGGCTTGATGCGCGGTATCCGGCATGAAGACTTCGCAGTCGATTTCGGGCGGAAGGAAATATACAACCGCACACCTGAAGTGACCGCCTACTGGGAGGAACTACTTGGAGACGACTTCGTCGAATACACGCACCGGATCGGGTTACTCTATCAGAACAATATCATTGATTACTCTCCTGAGTTCCGGGGTCCGCTCCGGGGTATCCCGGTTTCCCTTCTCGGCTCCTGTCTCGCCGGATTTCTGAAAGCGCGCCTTTCATCCCTAAACGCCGCTCCACCGAAAAACTACGAAGAACGCTGGTACCAGTCATGGGGCAAACCGCTCACCATAATGGCTTCGCAGGGTTTCAGCGAAAAATTCTACGGCGTACTCTGGAAGGATCGTCCCGTGGAATTCGATCTTCGGCGTCACGACAAGCATAAGGATTCGAAAAGCGTCGGTCAGCATCTCAAGGCGCTGCAAAGCCAGGTGTTCGGGAATCCTGACGCCAACCGAACGTGGCGGCATCCACGGCGCTCCACTCAGCAGCTCGTCGATAATGCGGTAGGGCAGATCCAGAAGCTCGGAGGTACCTTTCATTTCGAGACTGCGGTGACCTCACTCAGCAAAGACGACAATGGCATCAGCGAAGTCACCGTGAAACACGGAGACGAAACGCGAGTCCTCAAGGTCAAAGAACTCGTAAGTACTATTCCCATGCTGGCCCTTGCAGATCTGCTGGGACTCGAAAAAATCTCAGACCCTATCGCTGATCGAAACGAAGGGCGGGAATCTTTCTTTCTCTATTTGTTCCTCAACCAGCCGGCACTTTTTCCGCATGCCTGGTTGAACGTATCGAGTCCCGATCTCGCCCTGGGCCGGGTTGTTAACTATGGAGCCTTCGGAGGCAATATGGTCCCGGAAGGCAAAGGCTGCGTTTGCCTCGAACTGTTCACTCGAAAAGGCGAGGGCTTCGCCGACCGCGACAACGATGACATTGCCGCACAACTGATCGAAGAAGCACAGGGTGCCTCGCTCATCAATGCCTCCGACATCATTGACCGCAAAATTATTCGCATTCCCGGCGCAGAGGCTTCCAATGAGTTTCAGACCTGGCAGGACGAAAAAGTCCAAGGGCTGCTCAGAGAGTTTCGCAGCTACTCCAACCTATACGACGCCAACCGCGCCGGCATCGATGTCGCCTGTTTCGCCGGCATCTGCGCCGCGGATGCCGTCCTGACCGGTGACCGGGAGCGATTCGACCTCGAGGCTTCCCCGGAATTGTCTCCTCAGTGGGCTTCGTCCGGTTCTAGTACGCCTCAACCATAGCCCCGTCGATGAGGACATTCTGTCCCGTCAGGTAGGCATTCGCTTCGGAACAGAGAAAAGCAACAATTCGCCCGAAGTCAGCAGGCGTTCCGTAGCGCTGCAAAGGAATGGAAGCCTGCGACCTGCTGCGCTGATCTTCGTAGCTGATCCCGGCCTGATCGGCCCAGATCGTGTCGAGTTGTTCAACCCTCTCCGTGTCGATGCGACCCGGACCAACCGTGTTCACCAGGATCCCCGAGGGTCCCAGTTCGCGAGCCAATGATTTCCCGAGACCGACCAACCCTGACCGAAATACATTGGAGAGAAGCAGCGAATCAATCGCTGTTTTTGTCGAGACCGACGTGTTATTCACAATGCGCCCTCCTCCAGCGGCTTTCATCGGAATCAATGCCGCCCTGATCGCCCTGACATAACCAAGTGTGGTCAATTCAAAGGCGGACTGCCAAGCCGCATCGTCAAAATCCTCAAAGCCTCCCGCCGGCGGGCCACCCGTGTTGTTGAACAAGGCCCAAAGACCACCAAACTCCGCGACCGTTTTTTCCACGACGCCATCGACGTCGTCCGTAGAAGTGATATCTCCCACGGTATAGTGCGGACGGTTACCAGTCTCAGCTTCAATCGCCGATGCGGCGTCATCGAGTTTCTCTTCGGATCGCGCGAACAACATCACGCGCGCTCCCTCGCGAGCCAGTTCCGTGGCCACGCCGCGACCAATACCGCCGCTGGAAGCCATCACGAGAGCCCCTTTATTCGCCAGTCCGAGATCCATGGATTGAGTTTACGGAACCGCGTCCCTGACTCAAGCCTGATACCCGAAACTTGGGCCGGGAATCGCTGAAGGATCAATCCTGCCTCAATGCAAGAATGCTCCGATAAAATCACTCCCGAACCTTCAGCATGACGAGGTGCTCCCGGATTTCCATGCGGTAGCCTGACACGAGCGCTGTAGCTTCCAGAGCGGTAGCCATACTAACATTCTTCAACAGAAGGGAAACTGTCTCCGGTATGGCCTTTTTAAAAACGATGTTTACTCCTTTCCGGCCGGCAGGAGATTCCACATCCAGTTCTTCACTGCGCACCCGGAGAAATCCAATCGCGTCCAGCAAGGGTGTGTTAACAAACTCCACCGAAGGAATCCTGATCGAGTTCAGCTTCATCTGCAGGGCTTCAGATCCCTTCAATCCCAGGACCACGCTCTCTACCCGCCCACGACTGATCGTCCAGTACTCCCCGCGGTTTTCCAGGTTGGCATCCGCAAGCTCCGCCAGCGTGCGGAGAGCGACCTCTGCCGGAACATTCTTCAGCATCATCGTGATTGTGGTGTCAGAGAAATCACCCACGAGCACGACATTGAAGCCTACAGCATTGGGCCCGCCCTCAACCGGATCGATCTCCATGCATCGTTGTTCCAGGAAATTGACGGCATCCGTCATTGGAGTCTCCACGAACTCGATGTGCGGAATCATCACTTTCTCCGGTCCGCCAATGACCTCCGCCTGACCCAACTCCGGAGCCAGGAGAATTCCACACATCAATACCAACGCTGCTGCAATCTTCATGACAGCAACGTGTATATCGTACCGACAGTTGACCTGTCGATTCGATACAACCACGGTGAAATCTGCGGGTGCCTATTCCCCGAGATTCTCAATCATGCGGCCGAGTTCGTCAGCGCGTTCCTGCCACTGCTGCTGGCGATCCCGCATTTCCTCAACAACAGCTTCAGGAGCGCGAGAAGTGAAGTTCTCGTTGGAGAGCTTCGCGTTCACCTTCTTGAGCTCATCTTCCGCCTTGGCGAGTTCTTTTCCGAGACGCTCTTTCTCGGCCTCGACATCGATGAGACCTTCGAGCGGCAGATAGATTTTTCCGATCGCCGTCAGAGCGGTCGGCACGCCTTTCTCGGCTTCGAATCCAGGCTCAACCACGATCTCACCGGCGCCGGCGAGAATCTGGAAAACGTCGGCTTCATCAAAGCTGCAACCTTCCGGATCGACGATAAACTTCACTCCCTTGTTCGCAGAAAGGCCGTACTCAGCCTTCAGGTTACGGGCGCGGCCAACGGCTTCGTAAACTGCCTTAACGCGCGCCTGGGCGGCTTCGATTTCAGAAGTCGCGAGGTCAGCCAATGTCGCCTTCTCTGCCAGCGTTGTCTGCATGAGGAATTCCTCACCACCCTCTTCACCACAGCCGAGTTTTTCCCAGAGTTCTTCTGAGATGTGAGGCATGAAGGGATGAAGCATGAGAAGGAATCGCTTCAGCACCAGGTCCATCGTCGCGAGCGTCGAAGCCTTGAACGCCGGATCGGCGTCCTCAGCGAAAGCGCCTTTAGAGGACTCAAGATACCAGTCGCAGTACTGACTCCAGAAGAAGTCGTAAAGCTGCTGAGCCAGCTCATTGAATTTGTAGTCCTGGTAGGACGCCGCCATATCGCGCTCGAGCTGGTCAAGCTTGGCGAGAATGTCGATGGAGTAGATCGACAGGGCCTTGGGATCAAATTCTCCGCTGCCTTCCTGCATCTGGCGATAGCGGGCCGCGTTCCAGAGCTTGTTGGCGAAATTCCGCCCTTCCACGATCTGGTCTTCATCGAACTTCACATCCGTTCCGGTCGGAGCAATTCGCATGAGGCCGAAGCGCAGGGCGTCGGCACCGTACTCGGCCATGAGGTCGAGCGGATCAGGTGAGTTACCCAGCTGCTTGGACATTTTGCGTCCACGCTTGTCGCGAATGATGGAAGTGAAGAACACGTTCTTGAACGGCAACTTTCCTTCCCAGCGGTACCCGGCCATGATCATGCGGGCGACCCAGAAGAAAATAATGTCAGGGCCCGTCACGAGGTCAGTCGTCGGGTAGAACTTCTCCAGCGTCGGGCTGCTGTCTTCGTCGCAGTTACGCATCGTGGCGAAGGGCCAGAGCCAGCTGGAGAACCAGGTATCGAGCACGTCTTCATCGCGCACCCAGTTTTCCTCATCAGCCGGAGGCTCGATGCCAACGTGGAGATCGCCACCGCTCGTTTCCGCATCGAGGCTCTCGCGAGCTTGAAGCTCGTCGGCCTTTTCTTTGCGATACCACACCGGGATCTGGTGACCCCACCACAACTGGCGACTGATGCACCAGTCCTGGATACCTTCCATCCAGTGAGCGAACGTTTTCTTCCACCGTTCGGGACGGAAATGAATCTCGTCATTGGCCACGGCGTCTGCCGCTTCCTGAACGCAGGGATACTTGAGGAACCACTGCATCGAGATGCGCGGTTCGATCGGCACGTCAGCGCGCTCGGAGAAGCCCACGTTGTTCTCGTAGTCTTCCACTTTCACGAGCTGGCCCATCTCATCGAGCTTCTCAGCCGCCTTTTCGCGGGCGTCGAAGCGGTCCATGCCTTCAAAGTCAGGACCGGCATGCTCGTTCAGTGTGCCATCCGGATTGAAGACATCGATAATTTCGAGGTCGTTCTTCAAACCGATCTCAAAGTCAGCCTTATCATGCGCCGGAGTGACCTTGAGCACACCGGTTCCGAATTCCGGATCGATGTGTTCATCCGCCACCACCGGGATCTCGGCCTCGGGGAACGGGCGCAGCACTTTCTTACCCACAAGGTCGCCATAGCGCTCGTCTTTCGGGTTCACGGCCACGCCTGAGTCACCCATGAGTGTTTCAGGTCGAGTCGTCGCAATCTCGACCCAGCGGTCGGATTCCCCCACTACCTTGTAGCGCATGTAGTAGAGCTTCGACTTCTGGGGCTTCATGATGACTTCCTCATCACTCAAGGCCGTGAGCGATTTCGGACACCAGTTGACCATGCGCTTGCCGCGGTAGATGAGGCCCTCTTCGAAGAGGTCCACGAAAATCTTGGAAATCCAGCGGCTGTATTCCTCATCCATGGTGAAGCGCTCGCGCTCCCAGTCGCAGGAACAGCCGAGTCGCTTCAGCTGCTGGATGATGATGCCGCCGTGTTCTTCCTTCCAATCCCACACTTTCTCGAGAAACGCGTCACGGCCGAGGTCGCGGCGGGTCTTGCCCTCATCCTTGCGCAGCTTCTGCTCCACCTTGGACTGGGTAGCGATTCCGGCGTGATCCGTTCCCGGAAGCCAGAGCACATCTTTGCCCTCCATGCGGGCGCGGCGGGCCAGGATGTCTTGGATCGTGTTGTTGAGAACGTGCCCGAGGTGCAGGATGCCGGTCACGTTGGGCGGCGGAATGACGATGGAATAGGCCTCTTTTGAACCGTTTTCATCGCCGCGAAAGCAGCCGGACTCGACCCAGCGGTCGAACCACTGAGTTTCTACGTCGCCGGGTTGATAGCCTTTGGATATTTCTGTCGTCATAGGGACCTCCCAATTGATGGGGGCGAAACTATTTCTTGATTGCGCCAGTTTGTAAAACTGAAATCCCCATTTCACCCATTGCGTTCGTTCTCGAAATCGCTTAACTTTTCTGTTCTATTTGACGAGCCCCAAGGCTCGACGCCCCCCGGCACATCCCTTATGCGACCCTTCGCACGACAGTCCCATCCCGTGAGGATGCCGCGCGTTATCTCCGCTTCCGGCCTGAGTTTTCTGGCAGGCGCGCTCCTGTTTGCCGCCTTTTCAGCCTCTGCCGTGGCTAAGGACTGGGAAATTTACCGCCTTGGCGGACGGGAATATGTTTCCGACGAGAATGTGGCGAAATTCTATCAGTTTCAACGATTTGCGAAGGAAGACAAAGACCGTCTTTTCAAGCATCCCAGCCTCGTGATGACCTGGAAGATCGGCTCTCAGTCGATCTACGTGAACAATATCAAGTTCAACCTCAGCTTCCCCGTCATCGAGAGCGGAGGCAAGGCGATGCTCTCCACCGTCGACCTCGCCAAGCTGGTCGACCCCGTGGTTCGTCCCAGCTACATCAAGAAACCGATCAGTTTTGACACCGTGGTCATCGATGCGGGCCACGGAGCTCACGATTCGGGCGCCAAGGGCATTTACGGCTACGAAAAAGATTATGCGCTCGATATGGCGCTTCGACTCGAAAAGGCCCTCCAGGCGAGGGGTTTCAAGACGATCATGACCCGCCGCACCGACACTTTCCTCACCCTGGGGCAGCGGGTCGATATCGCCAACCGGACCCGAAACGCCATCTTCATCAGCATGCACCTCAACTCTTCCGGCTCCAGCACTGGACAGGGCATTGAGACCTACGCCCTTGCCCCGCAAGGCACTCGCTCGACCAACGGCGGCAGTCCCTGGAGCTCCCCGTTGAGCGGAAACGTTCGTGACGCCGAGAATATTGCTCTCGCCACCTCGGTTCACGCTCACGTGATCCACAAGCTTCGTCCCATCGACCGCGGCATCAAGCGGGCCCGATTCAACGTGCTGCGCGGCATTAACAAGCCGGCCATCCTGTTCGAGGGCGGGTTTGTCACCAACCCAACGGAGGGTAAACTCATTCACGATCCTGCCCACCGTCAGCTGATCGCTGACTCCATCGCGGACGCGGTGGTGAAGTTCAAGAGTGCGGTGAGCAAGCGATAGGCTCGCGAAGCGTGTCATGTAGGGAAAGTCGTGAGACTTTCGCCAGGTCGACCGCCCGAAACTCTCACGAGTTTCGCTACTTTGCCTCGTGACTGATGACTCGTGACCAGAGACGGGCCGCGAAGCGGCCCTAGACCCACGCCCCAACGCCGCCGCTCTTGAGGAACTCATCCGACACGCGGTAGGACTGTCCGGCTTCCAGGGTCACGCGATGGCCATTGGCTCGCCGTACCTCTATCTGCAGGGGACGGTCCCCGGGGAACTGCTGTGCCGCGGAGCGAATTATTTCGATCGCTGACGGAGTATCGCGAACCGAATCGAGATGAAGCAGCACAGGCGTCGCAAAAGGCGGCTGGTCGTGGTGTCCGTTCGAACCATTTCCGTTGGTGTGGCCATTGGAATGACCATTCGTTCCGTTGGTCTGACCGCCGTGCGCTTCCATCATGGCGCGCTGTCGAGCCAACGGATCCACGGAGACGGTCGCCGCGTCAGCACCCGGAGACAACTCCCGGATCTCATCTGCGGTGAGACGGTTCTCCTCGCTGCGGTTGTCCTGTTCCACCTTGGCCTTCAGCTCAATCACCCTTCCCTTTTCCAGGTAGGGATTGCACTTCTGGTAAGTTTCATTCCACACCATCACTTCAGTGTGACCGGAAAAATCCTCCAACCTGAGGATCGCGAACGGTTTTCCTTCGCGCTTGGTGTACTTCACCGTCGATTCAGCGATCAGTCCGGCAAAACGCTGACCTTTCTTGCCCGGTTTCATCTGGGGCAGGTCTTTGATCTCGGAGTACTTCCCTTTCTCGATCACGCTGCGGTATTCGTCGAGCGGGTGACCCGTGACGTAGAAACCGAGCAGGTCTTTTTCGTGAGTGAGGTATTCGCGCTGATTCCACTCGACCTTGTCCTCTTCGATCACATCCGGAGCTGGAGCCGCTGACATGAGCTCGTTCATGTCAAACAAGGCTGCCTGCCCGGATTGACGATCCTTCTGCGCGGCACTGGACCCGGCGATGACCTGGCCAACGCGGGAGAACATCTCGTCGCGACGCTCCAGGGTGAAATCGAAGGCACCGGCCTTGATCAGGTTTTCGAGAATCTTCCGGTTCACCGACTTGCTATCGAGACGACTCGCGAATTCCTCAAGCGACTTGTACTCGCCGTTCGCCTTCCGGTCGGCAATGGCCGTTTCCATCGCCGCGCCACCCACGTTCTTGATCGCAGAAAGACCAAATCGAATCGCGTCCTTTCCGTTGGGCAGTTTCTCCGGGCGGAATTTGAGGGCGCTGCGATTTACGTCCGGCGCCAGGATTTCAATCCCCATGCGCTGACACTCAGCCACAAAGATCGAGATCTTGTCCATGTTGTTGATCTCGTTACTGAGAACCCCGCACATGAATTCGACCGGGTAGTTCGCCTTAAGAAACGCCGTGTGATAACTGACCAGGCCGTAGGCCGCTGAGTGCGACTTGTTAAATCCATAGCCCGCGAATTTCTCCAGCAAGTCAAAGATCTCGTTGGCCTGCTTCTCAGGGATCTTGTTCACCCTGTCGCAGCCTTCCACGAACTTCTTGCGCTGCTCGATCATGACCGAGAGCTTCTTCTTACCCATGGCACGGCGCAGAAGGTCAGCCTCACCGAGGGAGTAGCCGGCCAGCAGGTTGGCGGCTCGTTGCACCTGCTCCTGGTAGATCAAAATCCCGTAGGTTTCCTCACTCGCCTCCTCCAGCAAGGGGTGGAGATACTTGACCTTCTTTTTCCCTTTCTTCCGGTCAATGAAGTCCGGAATGAGGTCCATCGGACCCGGACGATAGAGCGCGATCAACGCAATAATGTCTTCAATCCGATTCACATCGAACTGGCGACAAAGGTTCATCATGCCGCCGGATTCCAACTGGAACACCGCAGTCGTTTCGCCACGGTTGAGAAGATCAAAAGTCGGCCTGTCGTCATAGCCGTCGTTGTCGATGACGAATTCGGGCGTGTGCTCGTGGATCAGGTCCACCGCATCCTGAATCACGGTCAGGGTTTTGAGACCGAGGAAGTCCATCTTCAGCATTCCCAAGTCGGTCAGCGGCGCCATTGCATACTGGGTCACCACCTCCCCTTCCTTGCCTCGCACCAACGGCACGTAGTCCGTCAACTCGCGGTCACCGATCACGACACCCGCCGCGTGGATACCGGTTCCCCGGGTCAAACCCTCGAGGTAGGTCGAGTATTTCCACAGCTCAGCAATGGTCGGATTGTTCTCGAGCTCTTCCCGCAACTCCGGATTCTTTTTCCGAGCATCTGCCAGAGTGATGTTGAGCTCGTTGGGAATCATCTTGGCGACCCGGTTACCCTCCGAGTAACTCAGCCCCATCACGCGACCGACGTCACGCACCACACTTTTCGCTCCGAGAGTCTGGAAAGTAATAATGTGGGACACAGCTCGCTCCCCGTACTTCTGGCGAACGTACTCAATCACTTTACCCCGTCGAGGCTGGCAGAAGTCGATATCAATATCCGGCGGCGAGACACGTTCCGGGTTGAGGAATCGCTCAAAAATCAGCCCAAATCGAATCGGACAGATGTCGGTGATCTCCAACACGTAGGCGACCAGCGATCCCGCCGCCGAACCACGCCCCGGTCCTACCGGTACCCCGTTGTCCTTGGCCCATTTGACGAAGTCCCAGGTAATCAGGAAGTAGGAGACAAAACCCATCTTCTCCATGATCCCGATTTCGTAATCAAGGCGTTTGCGGAGTTCTTCATCCGTGTCCGCCCGGTCGCCGTAGCGCATGCGCAAGCCCTCGAAACACACCTTGCGGAAGTAAGCTTCACGCGGGCTGCCGTCGGGAGACTCGAACTGCGGATATTTTTCCGAACTGGTCGAGTCCAGATGGATCTCGACGTTGCACATGTCAGCGATGTGGAGCGTGTTGGAAATCGCCTCTGGGATGTCCTTGAAAAGACGACGCATCTCGTTGGTCGTCTTGAAGTAAACCTCAGGGGAATACTTCATCCGGTTCTCATCCATGAGGAGCGAACCGGTGCCAATACAGATCATGACATCGTGCGCGTCGTGGTCTTTCTGGTTGAGAAAGTGTACGTCATTCGCCGCGACCAGCCCGAGATTAAATTCCTTGCCGAACTCCACCATCTGCTTCGTGCACATGGCCTGCTCAGCAAAACCGTGGTCATGCACTTCGAGAAAGAAATTGTCGCGACCAAAGATGTCCACGAATTCCCCGATGCTCTTGCGGGCTCCATCCAGATTTTCATTCTGAATCATCTGGTTGACCTCACCGTTGATACAGCCGCTCATGCAGATGAGCCCTTCGGAATGCTCCGCCAGCGTTTCCTTGTCGATCCGCGGCTTGTAGTACATCCCCTCGAGGTGACCGATACTGGTCAGCTTCATGAGGTTCTCGTAGCCCTTATTCGTCGCCGCTAGCAGGGTCAGGTGAGAGTTCCGTTTCTTCTTGGCCGTACTCCCGACCGCCACGGTCTGGGCCTTTTTCTCCGTCAGCTTCACACCGGGAGGGGTCAGGTAAGCCTCGCAACCGATGATGGGTTTGACCGTAAATTCTTCATCATTCGCCTCCGTCGCTTTGGCCGCCTGGTAGAAATCAATGGCCCCGAAAATGTTGCCGTGATCGGTCATCGCCACCGCGGGCATCTTGCTGCGCTGGGCCTTTTTGATCAGATCCTTGATCCGCACCGCTCCATCGAGGGTCGAGTATTCGGTGTGCAGATGAAGGTGGATGAACGGGTCGGTTGGCATTGTGCGGAACGGGCGAAAAGAGGCGGATTCCCCATCTTAGAGAAAGCCTTTTCGACAGCAAGAAGAACGAAGAAATTCCTCAATTTTATCCCCCCGCACTTGTCCCATGCCGGCCACTTTGCTATCACGAAACGGTGGATCCCGGAAACACCGCCAACCGCCCTTTTCCCAACACCCGCTGGTCGTTAATCGCCCGGGTTGCAGAGGGCGACGAAGCCTCCAGGAGGCAGGCGCTGGAAGAACTGTGCCAGGTCTACTGGCCCCCCATCTACGCCTACATTCGCTCCAAGGGAGCCTCCCCTGCCGAAGCTGAGGATCTGACTCAAGGCTTCTTCGCCGATTTCCTGGCTCGGGATGATTTTGCTAAAGCCTCCAATCGCGCGGGAAAACTCCGCTCCTATATGCTCGGGGCAGTCAAAAACTACATGGCCAATGACTGGCGTAGCAAGCAGTGCCTGAAACGCGGTGGTGGCGCACAAATCGTCTCGCTCGATCTCACCCATGAGGACAGCTACGACAAGTTGATCGAGCCGACGGAAAAGGACACCCCTGAATCCATTTTCGATCGGCAGTGGGCCCTGACCGTTCTGCACAACGTGCTCGAATCGCTCGAACAACGATACCACTCCAAAGGACAAGCCAGTCTCTTTGAATCGCTGCGTTTTATCATTTCTCCCGGGGCTCCCGGAAAACCCTACGCCGAAATCGCCGCCACAGAAAACATGAGCGAAAGCGCCGTCAAAGTGGCAGCCCACCGGCTCAAAGAGCGCTACGGCACACTTCTACGGGAAACCATTGCGGACACGCTGGTCAACCGTAATGATGTCGGAGAAGAACTCCAGGAGCTGATGGAAGCGTTTAGCTGATACCGCCGCAACTACCGTAAATTAGAAACTTCCAAATTTGCTGGTAACCATGTTTCGCCAAGCGTTCTGAATAGAAGAAGCCCGTCGCGACAGTTATTTGGGTGCCGACACGTAATTAAGCGCTGTCAAATTCTCACCGCAGCTATCATACTGCCCTCACATGAGCACTAACGATAACATCTGCCCCGCCTGCGGGGTGGAGATTCCTGCAGTAGCGCCTGCGGGGATGTGTCCGAAGTGCCTGCTCAACAATGCCGCTCCGGCCGCGGACACCTCAGTGGATGACGACGCCACTGTTTTCATGGAGTCATCGGCGGCTCCCTTGTCGCCCGAAGCAAAAGCCATGCAGGAGGCTACCCGTTCCCGAGAATCCAACGTACCATCTCCGCACGACCCCAAGAAAGGAGCGCAACAATTTGCCCCGCCGGTAGACGAACTGGCCCAACTGTTTCCCGACCTAGAAATCCTGGAACTGCTCGGCGCGGGCGGCATGGGAGCAGTTTACAAGGCACGGCAGCCGCGACTCGACCGACTCGTTGCACTCAAGATTCTGAGCTGCCCACGGGAGTACCACGATAACTTCGCTCTTCGATTCGAGCGCGAGGCGCAACTCCTCGCCAAGCTGAATCATCCCAACATCGTCACAATATTTGACTTCGGCGAGCTGGAACGTTCCGGAGACAACGATGAAGAGAACAACCTCTTCTACTTCATGATGGAGTATGTGGACGGGGCCGATCTCAACCGCCTCATTCACGACGGTGGACTTGAACCGCAACAGGCGCTCGCTCTCGTTCCGCAAATTTGTGACGCGCTGCAATTTGCTCACGATGAGGGCATCACTCACCGTGACATCAAGCCAGCAAACATTCTCGTAGATCAAAAGGGCAATGTCCACATTGCCGACTTCGGTCTCGCCAAGCTCATCGGCGCTGATCAGGAGGAAGCCATGATGACAGGGCTGACCATGACTGGTACGTCGATGGGGACTCCGCACTATATGGCCCCGGAACAATGGGATGCACCGGAGAAGGTCGATCACCGGGTCGACATCTATTCTCTCGGGGTCGTCTTCTACGAGATGCTGACGGGTCAACGCCCTCATGGGGTTTTTGAACCTCCCTCGGAGAAAACCCAAGTGGATCACCGAATCGATTCGGTAGTTCTCAAGGCGATGGAGAAAGAGCCGGAGGAACGCTACCAACAGGCTAGCGAAGTGAAAGAAGATGTGACGCGAGTCGTGACGAAACCTGTGGAGGTGGTTCCTGCTTCGAAGAGTCGAGTCGGGTTGTGGGTTGGAATTGCCCTGGCATCGGTTGCTATCATCGGGCTAGTCATTTGGCAACAAGTGAACTCGTCGAAAAATCCTGGAGGCGTGACAGATTCAAGTACCGACTATCCAGTCAAATCGCCCAACTTGGGTGCGAAAGAAGAAACAGGAGTTTCTGATTCAAACAGGGCAGAAAACTCGCAAGAAATGACAAGCAACCCCGGTAGCCTGCGCTCCTGGGGGGTAGATTCCGATGGCCATCCCCTCGACCTTGCAGCAGCGGAAGGAATCAATGACTTCGTCGAGGTGCGAGCGATTCGATCGAACGAATGGTTCGCGTTGCGATCAGATGGTTCGGCCGTCTACTCTAACGGTGACACTCTTCCGGCGCTCTCCCATCGTCGTATCTTTGGTTCCGGTCAGATGGAACCCGCCTATACCGACGAGAACAGAAACCTGAACTCGGAAAAGGTCTTCTACTCCATTCCTGAGCTGGAAAGCGATATCCGCGATGCCCTCCTCTATCCCGCGCATGGTTTGCTTCTCCTCGAGAACGGTCGGGTTGTCGTTCTTGGAAACTGTGCCGGCAACGGCCCGATTCCCTGGTCACCTCCACCTCAGGCGGCGTTGTCTGATGTCGATTCCATTCATTTGGGCCGTAAACACGCCGCCGTCGTTTCCAGGCAGGGTGAAATCTTCGCTTGGAGTGCTGATGGCCCCATACCACTTCCCGACCAACTAAAATCTGATATCAAGTCAATCTCTCTGACTTCGTATGCAGAAGAAGCTTCGATCCAGGCCATTACGAATGAAGGCCGGAGCATCTTCTGGCGGGAGGGGGCAACCATCGAGATGCCTGACTGGCAATCCGAATCGTTCGTGGGGGTGAAAAATTTGTTTCAAGCGCGTGCGCTGCAAACCGATTCCGGCATTTGGAAGATGATTCAAACACAACGGGGATATTACCCTGAGCTCGCGAACCAATTATCGAAATTTACCCAACTACCCGCCTCTCAATTGTCCGGTCAAGCTTATGGAACTGCCTCAGGTTACCGGTCCAACGTGATCTGGATCGAACCTCAGACCACTTCGACAAGCCTGGCCCAATCCGATTCGTCCCCGAACTCAGATAATTTCGAAGCCATACAGGCTCGAGGCGGATTTCTTCGCGCCTGGTCCAATCCGGAGTCGGATCAGGAAATCGATCTTCGTTACGCCTCCGATCTGGACGACTTCTACCGCATCGATGTCCTCAGCAATAATGGCTGGTGGGCCGGATGGAGTCGATCCGCTGGACTTCGGACCAAGAGCTCCTCTGACCATGTCAAAGGCAAGAAATGGCTGTCGTTTCAGACCCACGGGTATGTCGATTCCAGCGGCACCCTGAATTCGCTGGATGAATCCGGGGGCTACTACAACGAAACCGTCGCACAGTTATCCGCCTCACTGGAACCGGGGACAGTTCGAGAATTTCACCAGAATGGCCCTCAGAAAATCGTGGTGATGAAGTCAGGAAAAGTCCACTGCCTGCCATGGGATCAATCCAGGGACAAGGTTAGACAGGAGAAGTGGCTCGAAGTTTCCTCTGGGTTGGAACAGCTGAACTCGACAAAATCAGTGTCCCTCTCGAAGGACACCGGCATCGCCGTTCAAGAGGATGGCACGGTCTCCACCTGGACTCTCAATCTTGGCATGGTAACTCCACCATCGGATCTCCCGCCGATTCAGAAGGTCAGCTGTGCCGAGGACCTGTTTGTCGCACTGTCTGTCAAAGGTGAAGTCTTTGTCTGGTCCTCGAAGCCAGCCAAGCATAATCAGCTGGTGCGCGAAGTTCCCCCCTTTGATCTTCCGGTTATCAATATTCGAGCAGGCAAGCGACTCGCGGCTGCTCAGCTCAATGACGGCACATGGAAAGCCTGGGGAGAGAATGTCTCGGGAATGGTGGAGCGCATCAATCAACTGGGCCCGGCGATTGATCTGCAGATCGTCGCCGCTTCCAGCGAGACCAGTAAAAACCAACTCTATTGGATCGAGCCCGCTGGTTCAGCTCCACCTTCTGCATCTCTCCCGCAGGCCACTCCAGGTCGCCTTCAAGCATATGGCACGCTCGGTGAAGACGGACCAATCGACCTGTCAGCCGCCGAAGGCATCATTGATTTTGTTCAAGTGTTATTGCGTAAGAAAGGCCGGATTGGAATACGAGAGAATGGCGAACTCATCTCATCAATTGGTCCAACCACCACCTCAAATGCTGAGCGGATTCTTCCAATGGGTGCCGCTCACGCGGTCATTTTGAAAAAGGACTGCTCTATCGACTATTTCTTCGGGAGCGACAACGAAGGATTCCGCTCGCTGGCCAGGCAAACGCCGGCTTCAATCGGGCAAATTGGAGCCCGGAATGTAGCTGGCGGCGAATATCACGGGATTGCCCATCTTCAAGACGGCACGGCGGTCGTTTGGGGCGACTTTTACTCCAACCCTGGCCAACTGCCTGAGTGGTTGCAATACGAGAAATCCTGGCCACTGCCTCCCAAGGCAGCCCTGAAAGATGTTCGGTGTATCGGCGGCGGAAACACATGGGCTGGGACCATAACCAATGACGGCCGACTCTGGATCTGGGGTTATGAAGGGCTCATTGATCTTGGCCAGCAGGAGTCCTTGCAGGGCCAGTTCCTCCAGATTCATTCAACCAGTGCAGAGATCGTGGAAGTGACCACTCAAAACGGCCAGGTTTTCATTTTGAATCTGACAAGCAGCGGGCACGGCTCAAAGACAGCACCATTGTCCTATCAGAACACTTCCGCCTCTGCCTACAGTGGATACCGTATCTTGTGGAGAGGAGAATCCGGTAATTGGTTCACCTACTTGTCCACTGAAGGAATGAATGAATTTCTGCAACCACTCCATGGACGAAACTCCGAGGACTTCTCGGTGCTGTTCTCATTCCAAGGCTGGGAAGAGGGCCGGCAGCAGATCAATATGGGAATGATCACGATCGAAGCGGGGGAATAGCACCCCCTACTCTGGAATGCAAAATATGAGTTCTACCGGCAAATGTCTTCAAATAGCCCAAAGCATGCTGAGTCGCAAATTCAGGTCTTCACCACCCTCACCGAGTCGCTGCAACAGCGAAAGCATCTCATTAGTCGCCTTGCAGTAAACCCCAGTTGAGTACTTCATCCGGTTCTCCTCCATCAGGAGTAAACCGGTATGAATTCAGATCATGACATCGTGCGCGCCGTGGTCTTTCTATGGAGAAGGTCTGCGTCATTCGCCGCGACCAGCCCGAGATCGAATTCCTTGCCAAACCTTCAAAACAGGTAGAGAAACTGGTTAGCAGCGCCCCCTGCCCCGTCCTGACGATCCGGGCAGAAGCCTAACTGCGCTTGTCAGAACCACCCTCTTCCAGCCGGGGCTTTGCCGCCGGCTTGTCGAACCAGTGCGACTTCGGAACGATCAGGTCCTGCTCCGGCTGCTCGCGGAAGTGGGGGGACATGATTTGAACTTCGTATTCGTTGAAGACGTCCTGGATCTCTGCGTGCAGGCGTGACAGGACCGCGGGTCGGCTGGTGGGCTCCTCGATATAGAAAACCAGGGTGTACTCCGCGTAATGGTCGAGAAGGCCGGTCTGGAGAACCCGTGGTTCCGGATCCTGTCGCAAGCCCGGAGTCCGCTCACTGGCGAGCTTGAGCATCGCATGCACCTGGCGCCACGGCGTGTCATAGCCAATGGTTACCGAGGTCGAGACCACCGCTCCATTCTCGTCGGCGAGACGCGAATAGTTATACGTCGGATTGGAAACCAGAATCGCATTGGGGACTGAAATGAAGTCACGACGCGGCGTCATGATCTTTGTCGCAAGCAGTCCCATCTCCGTGACTGTTCCCTCCATTTCCCCGACCCTGACATACTCACCTGTTCGGATGGATCCGGAGTAGAGCATCACGAATCCGCTCATGATCTGGTTAATCATCCCGGATGATCCCAGCGAGATCATGAGGCCAAGCAGCATGCTCATGCCCTGGAACGCGACCGATCCCGATCCGGGGATGTAAGGATACGACATCACAATCGCGAAGAGCCAGATCGTCGCGCCGACAATCCGCCTCGTCGCCCTCGCCGTGTCAGCACTCATCAAGCTGTTCGCGGAATCACTCCCCAGTCCGCGAATGAGATGATTAGCGAGACGGGACAACCACCGCGCGACCAGGAAGATGATGATGACAATGCCCAGTCCCGGCAGAGAACCCAACACGCTCGAACCTACCTTGGACGCAAATTGACCCAGCGACTGTCCGAGCGCTTCACCCCACGGCGCCGTCGCCGGAAACTGGTAAAGGCAGGTCGTGAGCCAGATGTATCCGAGAAAGAATATGGCAATTCCCTCGAGCAAACCGACCGCCTTCTTCTCCACGAGGACGATGTGAGGGCGCAGGTCAGCCCGCTTGATCTTCAGCTGACGAATCCGGTTAATGAATTTTTCGAGCCGGCCACGAAGCCAGCCTCCGACTCGGCGAATCAACCAGATTCCCAGCAGGAACAGAGCTGTGGTTCCAACGACCACTCCAATTCCGAGAGCAATCCGCTTGGGCTGAAACTGTTCCGCTCGCGCATCGAGTGCATCTTTGATCTGGCTGATCGCCCGCTTGCTGGCTTCATCCAGCGTATCACCGGACAGCTCGTTAAGGTCCGATTCGAGGATCGTGAAAAGAAACTCACCTTCGGAGCTGAATCTCACACCCGGCTCCTCGTCATCGCCGACTGTGATATCCACGGTATCGATACCTGCTTCCCGAAGAGAATCCCCGGCCGCTCGAATTCGCCGGGTGGCGTCGTCGACCCGCTCCGTCGGGGTGAGTCGAGTGGTGTCGGATCGAAACACCACCACTTCCCGGTTGAGCAGTTCCAATCGCTTCGGCTCAATCTTCCCGGAATCTTCTTCCGCCGAAAGCTTCACCGCACCCAAAGCGGATAACAGCACAGCACCAACGACAACTCCTGCCACTCTCACATTGCCGGGACGAAAGAAGCTGCCGCTCATAGGGACAGCTTCTAACAAAAACTTTCCCGGACATCAACGCAGGAGAGCAGGATCCTTTCGCGCGGGTACGAAAGCACTATCCTGTCGTCCGCAGTCCGCTCGCGATCGCACTGATCGAGAAGATAATTTCGCGAGGAAGGTCAGAATCGCCTTTGCGCCATTCTCTCAACAGCTCCACCTGTTGCAGGTGCAGGGTGCGTAGAGGCTCGTCCCGCAGAGCGAGTGTCTTGGCGTAGCGCGGACGACGCTCCCGGATCGGAGTTGGAAACAGATCTGCGAGACGGTCAGAGAGCAGCTGGTACTCGGCCTCGATCTTGCCCATGAAGCGTTCGCGAATTTCCTCATCTTCCACGAGGGAAGCATAGGCCCGCATCAACTCCGGACTGGAGCTCATCAGATTCGTTTCAATACTGGTGAAAACGTAACGGGCGAAGGTAGACTCGCCAATCGACCCGGCGAGCCGGGCAAAATCATCGGGCTGCTCCTGCTTCAACGTTTCAAGAGCCGTTCCCGCGCCGTACCATCCCGGGAGATAGAATCTCGCCTGGGTCCAACTGAAGACCCACGGAATCGCTCTCAGGTCATCGAGAGTCGCGCCGCCCGTGCGTCTCGAAGGCCGCGAACCCATCTGGTTCTGTTCGAGCGCATCGATCGGAGTGGCCTGCCGATAGAACTTCATGAAGTCAGGCTCCTCCAAGAGCTGGCGGTAAGCCTTCATGCTGGTTGCTGCCAATGTCGGAAACAGATCAATGCCCGGATCCTCTGGAGCTTCCTCTCTCAGGTGCTTCACCGTGGTCCGGGTGACACAGGCTTCGAGGCTCTCGAGGTGATAGACAGCATTGTCAGGGTAAGCATACTTGCGGGCAATGGTCTCGCCCTGCTCCGTCATGCGGAAATCCCCTGACAAAGAACCATGAGGCAGCGCCCGCATGAACCAGTTCGTCGGACCGGCCCCTCGACTGACGGTACCGCCGCGACCGTGGAAAAAACGAAAGGCGACCCCGTGTTTCCTACCAACTTCAGTCACGGCACGCTGGGCTCCCTGGAGTCCCCACTGGCTGGCGAGAATACCGCCGTCCTTGTTGCTGTCACTGTAGCCCAGCATGATCTGCTGAACCGGCCGCTCCACGTCGGAGGCGATCGAAAGATTTCGTTTCGTCACGGGGTGGCTCAGATACTCATCCACGATGCCAGCCGCATTTTCGAGGTCTTCGAGAGTTTCGAAGAGTGGGACCACCTGCAGCACGCAGGTCGTTTTGCCGTCCACCATGTCAGTCAACCCGGCCTCGCGGGCAAAGAGGTGAACCGCCAGCAGATCGGAAAGCTGGCGCGTCATGCTGACAATGAGACTGCCCAGCCCTTCGCCTCTCTTGCGACGCTGTTCGTCGAGAACCCGGTAACAACTCCTCACCGCATCCGCTTCGCTTCCGGCCGACTGATCCGGGTGCAGAAACGGGCGGGGAGACTCGAGCTCTTCACTGAGAAAAGCGACCCGTTTGTCTTCCGGCCAATCGCCAAAGTTTTCGCCGTCTTCCACGCCGGCAGCCTTCAACAATTGAGACATCGCCTTATCGTGAAACTCACTGTTCTGGCGAACGTCCAGTTCGGCGAGGTGGAGGCCGAAAGTCTTCAATTTGCGGATGACCGGCTGCACCACACGTCCGGCGAGGCGCTTGGCTCCGATCGCGACGAGCGAATCATCCATCAACTCGAGATCGGCTTCCAGTTCTTCAACTGTGACTGCATCGTCGTTCTCCAGTCGGGCCCTCAGCAGATAGCCAAAGGCACGCCAGGGTTCCTCAGGGTTACGGCCCAGAATGTATTTCCCTTCTTCACCGAGAGAGTTAGCCAGCTCATCGATGCGATGCGTCAGGGATTCGGAAGCCGGGTGCGCCGGAGCCGAAACCGTCAGCTCCTGGGCGACGGCGGCCAGCTCCCGGCGGAAAAGCTTCACCGCCTGAAGTCGAAGTTCCTGCAGGGTATTGCGGGTCACTTCAGCGGTGACGAACGGGTGCCCATCGCGATCCCCGCCGATCCACAAGCCAAATCGCATCTTCGGCCCGCCGCCGGCTTTCTTCAGCGTGTCCGGTGAAAAGCCGGCCGCTTCCCAGGACCATTCCAGTCGCTGGCCAATCCTCTCAACCGTGTCGGGAAAGACTTCGCGCAGGTAGTAGAGAGCGTTGCGCAGTTCGCGCTCCACGGTGGGTCGCTCCACATGAATTTCTCCGGTGTTCCAAAGTGCCTCGAGCGCTGTCAGGAAGTCTTCGCGGGCAGCGACTTTCTCTTCCGCCGTCAGATCGTGCTCCTCCATTCCATGGAGGCGGTCATAGAGGTCTCGGTGACGCTCACGCACGCTGGGTCGCTTCGCTTCCGTCGGGTGCGCCGTGAAAACCGGCTCGATTCGGACGTGGCTCATCGCCTCTGCGATTTCCTCCTCGGTAAACTCCTCCTTCTTGAGTGCCCGGAGGCAACGAGGCCACAGCCCTTTCTCGGACTCCGGCCCCAGTTTCGCTTCACGGTCCCGTCGAAATTCGAAGCCCACCCGTTCTTCAACCATATCGAGCAGTTGAAATGCGATGGAGTAGACCTCCGCGATATCTTCAGCTTCGGCGAGGGTCGCGGACTCCTTGGAGTTATTCAGCCAGGGCAAAAGGGCCGCCAGGTGATCCTGCCCGGCCGATTGCAGCACATCACGCAGACCCTCCATGGTCTCCCGGAGTTCATTCTCCAGCGAGGCCAGCCCCCGCTCCCGAATGCTCTGGTCGGAATCTGCGTTGGTTGTGTCCTGGTTCATCTGCTCAGTAGGGAGACTCATGTTTCCGCCTTCAATACGGCATGATACGCAGAATTTCTGCCACTTTTTAGACAGACCGTCCCGGAGAGACACAAAAATGCCCCTGCCGGGAGTCATCGTCCCCACAGGAGCCCTCTGAATTCGCTTTTGAAATGCTATTCCTGGAAGGCCGCCAAGGCTGCTATCAGGATTTCCACGATGTCTTCGGGGAACCCGACCCGGTTCTCCAGATTCGCGGGCTTCTTCTCCGTAATGGAAGGGAGCGGCCAGAAAGAACTGGAATTGTTCGCCCATAGCGGGCTAAAGCCGCTCTTCATTGATGAGCTGCAACCCCACCACTTTCCAGTTTCCGTCAACGGGAGACACCATCACCTCCGCTTCGTAGCGGTTCGTCCGCTGATGGGTATGCCCCCAGTGGCCGACGGATCCGGTCACCGTCCAGTCCGCCCGGGCGACAAAGCCGTCGCCTGCCTTTTTGGGCAGCAGGGTTGCTTCCGAAAGCGCCACCTCTTTCACTTTGGTTCTCGCTCCGCCCTGGTTTTCCAACTGGAGAGCCTGTTGCACCTCGAGGTAGACATCGGTGAGCAAATCTCCTTCCACGCTCCGGGCGAGGGAGTCGTAGATGGTGCTTTCGTCCCTGAAATCAAAGGCACGATAGATGTTTGTCAGGAGACCTCCCACCACTTCACCAGCTTCGTTGTCGCTCTGCAGCGTTGGCCCGCCTCCGGGCATCAATACTTCAACATGCAGGGCGGGGACAAACGACAGCGCCAGCAACAAGGCCAAAGCCAACAAACCCACGGTCCGCTGGCGGGAGCTGCGTCCCCCTTTCGCAAGGTAGATCAATGGCAGGAAGGCCAACACGACCACGACGGGCAGGGAAGCGCTCCTCACTTCGGGTGGCTTACTGACTTCGATCAAACCGGGAATGGTCGGATTCTTCAGGTAATTCTTCCACACGAACTCGGGATCATCGGGAGTCACCGTGATGGGCAATCCCCCCGCTTCATCCGTTGCCATTCCCTGCATCTTCGGCGTCCGCCCGGTGAAGAGATCCCAGGTCATGGAAGCTTCCTTCGGCAGGCCGTCGATCGGGTAGACGTAGATAGCACCAATCAACGCAGAGAGAATCGGGATAGGTTCATCTTCGGGAGTGACCACACTGGTTTGGCGAAGGGTGCGCCTTACGAAATGGATGCGATCCAACTCCCCGCGCCCCGGCTTCCCGTCGACTTTCACCGGACAACGGTCTTCAAGAAAAGCCGCCGCCTTCTCGAGGATCGCAGCGCGATCCTCCGCGTTCAGGGTTTCTTTACCGTCGAGACCAAGGTCGACCCACTCCTCGAGGTCCATCGGTCGAATGATGATTTCCTTTCTCACTTCGAACGGTTCCGCATAAAGGAACCCCTGGATCGGAGCATCGAATTGGCGAAGAAGATTGCGATGGCGGAATTGCGAATACCACGGATCCTTCCAGTCAAGATCCACGGTGACTTCGCCGCTGAGATAGCGGAAGTCGTTCACTGCCAGCCCCCGGTGATAAAGCACGAATCCCACAGCCGACCCCGAAGGAGCTTTCATAGTGACCGTGTCAGGCCGCTTATCACCGAAGGAAAAGTTCATCACCACGGCGAGAACGCTTTCTCCTTCCCCCTTGGCGGAGGAAAGCACTTCGCCGGTCACCTCATCTCTCAGCAACCGCGTTCGGCCTTCCATCATTTCCAGATTCGGCACCACCAGTTCGCCGTCGAGTTGGATCACCCAGTCGTTGCGAAAGAACGATTCAAACCTCTCGGGAAAGGGGCTTGCCTCGATCTCCATTCGCTCGAGGATTTCTCCCGGGAGAACATTCTGAAACGGCTCGAGATCACGGAAGCCAATCTCCAATTCCACCCGAATGCCTTCCTCCTCCACAAAGATCTCCGCAATCGTAGGTGCCGTCATCGAATCGTTCGTCACGATGGCGTCCGACAACGCGCTGTCTGCGACTAGCAACAAGGCAGACCCCAAAAGAGCCGATCGAGCTGCCATTTTTCGCCGATCCATCATCCGCATCGACTCTGCATATCGACAAACGGCGGATCAATCAAGCCGACTTGCTCGTAGCTGCCGAGGGAAGGTGTTTCTTGAGCTCGGCCTTGGTGATCCCGAGCAACTTGGCCGCAGCGGAATCGTCGTCGTCGACCTTTGCCAAGGCCGCCTGGACGAGTTCCCGCATCGCCATTTCCACCGGAGTGATCCCCTCTTCCTCCGCCGCATTGATAAAACGACGGGCCGCGCGCTCGAGCTTGGAACGCTCTTCTTCTCCCGGTCCGGCCTGATCAAACGGCAGGTCGGTGGGAAGGAGCACGTTACCCGACGCCAGCACGCAGGCACGCTGAACGAGGTTTTCCAGTTCGCGCACATTACCGGGCCAGTTGTAGGACTCCAGCGTTTCGATGGCTTCGCGGGAGAACTGCATCGCGCGGTTCCTGCCCTGGGCAGTTTGCTTCTGGAGGAAATATTCAGCGAGAAGACGGATGTCCTCGAAACGACGACGCAACGGCGGAATGTGAATCCTCACCACATTGAGTCGGTAGAAAAGATCTTCGCGGAAAGTGCCGTGTTCGACTTCCTCCTCGAGCTGCTTGTTGGTGGCGGCGAGAATGCGCACATCGCTCTGCAGCGTCTGGTTGCCACCGACCCGGGAAAACTCGCCACTCTGCAAAACGCGGAGCAGCTTGCTCTGCACTTCGAGAGGCATGTCGCCAATCTCATCGAGAAAGAGAGTGCCCCCGTCGCACTGCTCAAAACGACCCATCCGCTGACTGACAGCCCCGGTGAAGGCGCCCTTCTCGTGTCCGAAAAGTTCGCTCTCGAGCAGGTTACTCGGAATCGCGGCGCAGTTGATCGCGACATACTCTGACTTGGCGCGACGGGAAAACTTGTGAATCGCGTTGGAAACCACTTCTTTACCCACACCGCTTTCACCAGTGATCAAAACCGGTGCATCAGCGCGGGCGACGCGGCCGATGAGCTTGTAGACGTCCTGCATCGCCGGGGAATTACCGATGATCAAATCGTCAGGCGATTGAGGCGGCATGATCGATCCGGAGTCGGAAGTGTCCGCCGCTACTTTCATCTGCTCGGCCGAGGCGAGCGCCTGCTCAGCGACCTGGCGAAGCTCGAAGTTGATGGACTCGCGACGAAGCACGTCAAAGGCGCCCAGCCGCATCGACTCAATTACAGCGTTCGTAGAATTGATGTGGCCATTGAGAATGACCATGGCGTTGGGCTGAGACAACCGGACCTTTTTGAGCAGATCCAGACCTTCAATCGGACGAAGATTGAATTCGGCGATGAGGAGGTCCGCTTCCTTTTCTTTGAAGAGCTTAAGGGCATCGTCAGACGACGTTGTCGTCACGATGTGGACGGAATCCGCCTCCAAATGCTTAGAAGCCCAGTCAAGAAAGTCGGGATCGTTATCGGCGATAACGACCGTTTGTTTCTGGATATCTGCCATAAAGGGTTGAAATTCAAAGTCCTGACGAAAACGGCTACGTCTCCCCCCTGACTTCGGGGCGGAACTATACCACAATCCCTTGTTTTCACTGAAAATTTGCCCATGAAATACCGGTCAATTCCTTCGGATCTATTTATTTCCAACCGTCGCCGATTAGCTCAAGAGCTGCCCGAAGGCTCCTTCGCCGTGTTCCATTCCTCGGAAGTTCCTTGGCGATGTGCCGACGGATCGACCCGCTTCATTCAGAACAGCGACCTGTTCTACCTGACCGGCGCCGACCAGGAGGAAACCATCCTCTTGGTCTGTCCGTCCCACCCCGACCCGGAGATGCGGGAAATTCTTTTCGTTCGCGAAAGCTCAGAGCTGCTCGCGATCTGGGAAGGACACAAATTGTCGAAGGAAGAAGCCACTGAAGTCTCGGGTATTCAAAACATCCAGTGGACCACGGAATTCGACGCCTACCTCCGCCGCCTTACCCGGCAGAACCAGATCATCTACTGCAACGCGAACGAATACTCCCGCTCCTCGGCCCCGTTGCACGTCTCCCGTGACGCCCGCTTTCGACACGACTGCCAGGAACTCTATCAAACCCACGAATACCGGAGACTGGGCCCGATCATGCATCGCTTGCGCCAGGAAAAATCTCAGATCGAAATCGACCAGCTCCAGGAGGCCTGCGACATCACCGCGAAGGGATTCAACCGCATCCTCGGCTTCGTGAAACCCGGCGTCATGGAATACGAAGTCGAGGCGGAATTGATCCACGAGTTCGTGCGTCACGGTTCGCGCGGTTTTGCCTACGAACCCATCATTGCTTCCGGGGTGAACAACTGCGTGCTCCACTACCTGACTAATGACCAGGAGTGCCGGGACGGCGATCTTTTGCTGCTCGACGTCGCGGCCGAGTATGCGAACTACAATGCCGATTTGACGCGGACTATTCCGGTGAGCGGCAAATACACCCCGCGACAACGCGCAGTCTACGAGGCGGTCTTGCGCATCTTTCGACTCTGCATCGACGAGCTCATCGTCCCGGGTAAACCGATTCGGGAAGTTTATGCCAAAGAAGTGGCCAGAGCGACCGAGGACGAACTGATTGCCCTCGAATTACTCGACCCTGACGTTGTCGCCAAAGAGCGCGAAGACGATGAACTGCCCGAAGAGAAACGAGCTTATCGCAAATACTTCATGCACGGTGTTTCCCACAGCCTCGGTATTGATGTGCACGACGTGACTTCGACGGAAAATATTTTTGTCGAGAACATGTGCGTCACGGTAGAGCCGGGAATCTATCTTCCCGAGGAAGGCTTTGGCGTTCGCCTCGAGAACGACATCATCGTGCGATCGGAAGGCAATCTGGACCTGATGGCCGATATCCCGATCGAAGTGGATGAGATTGAAGCGCTGATGGCGAAATAATACACTTCAACGTCAAGGCACTGACCCTGCCGTTCATTTGTGCCCATTCGTGTATCATTCGTGAAAATTCGTGCCCCAAAATTATTAAACACGAACGGAACACAAATGCGCTGCGCGCTCACGAGTGACACGAATTGCTTGGCCCAAAAGCTAAAAACTAATTTCTAATTTCCAATGTCTCGAAAAGCCAAAGTTCGTGAGGTCTCCCTCCACTTCATCCCCGTCGAAATGCGGGTGCCGCTCAAATTCGGAGCGCAGGTCCTCGACTCTGTCACCTGCGCCCGCGCGCGTGTTGTCGTTGAAGGAGAAGACGGACGCACCGCCGAAGGCTGGGGCGAAACGCCACTTTCCGTCGCGTGGGTCTGGCCGTCGACGATCGACTACGAGGATCGCCACGAGGCACTGAAGCAATTCACCATCAACCTGGCCGCGGCACTCAATGAATTCGGCGAAGCCGGTCACCCCATCGAATTGGGGCACGACTTCATCGAACATCGACTTCATCAGCTGCAGGATGAATTCAATGCGACCCGTTCTGAAGAAGGCGCTCTTCCTCACCTGGCGGCCCTGGTTTGTTTTTCGCTTCTCGATATCGCGGTGCACGATGCTTACGGTCATCTCCACGAGCGACCGATCTATTCGACTTACAACAGCGAATTTCTCTCCCGCGACCTCGCTTCCTTCCTCAAGCCCAGCGCGGAACACGTCAGCTTCGACGGAGTTTTTCCCAGTGATTTCCTGAGTTCTTCACCGCGTTTGAAATTGCCGGTCTGGCACCTCGTCGGCGGACTCGATCCGATCGGCGAAGACGAACTCACCGGCGATGAACCCGATGACGGTTACCCGGTTCTCCTGCGCGACTGGATTCAGCAGGACGGACTCGATTGCCTCAAGATCAAACTGCGCGGCAACGACGCCGGGTGGGACTACGACCGCCTTTCGAAAATCGGGCAGATCTGCAAAGACGAAGACGTCACCTGGCTGACGACGGACTTCAATTGCACCGTGACTGATCCCGCCTACGTGAATGACATTCTCGATCGCCTCAAGATCGATGACCCGGTCACCTACCAGAAGATTCTCTACGTCGAGCAGCCCTTCCCCTACGATCTCGAGGCCAACCAGATCGATGTGCACAGCGTCAGCGCCCGCAAGCCTCTCTTCATGGACGAGAGTGCGCATGACTGGAAGTTTGTCCAGATGGGTCGCGAGCTGGGATGGACCGGTGTGGCCCTGAAGACCTGCAAAACGCAGACCGGTGCCTTGCTCAGTCTCTGCTGGGCCAAGGCTCACGGAATGACCCTGATGGTCCAGGATCTGACGAACCCGATGCTGGCCCAGGTTCCCCATTTCCTCCTCGCGGCACACGCCGGAACCATCATGGGCGTCGAGTCCAACGGCATGCAATTCTACCCGGAAGCGAGTGCCCCGGAACGAGACGTCCACCCCGGCCTCTACCGCAGGCAACAGGGTATACTCGACGGCTCAACCCTGTCGGATCGAGGTTTCGGTTATCGCGTCGAAGAAATCGCGCGCACTTTGCCGGATCCGGTCTATGGGTAGCCCCATGAATCCTTTCGTCGTCGTCATGGGTGTCTCCGGTTGTGGCAAAACCACGATCGCCGAAGGACTCGCCAAAGCGCTCGGCGGCACTTACCTGGAAGGAGATTCATTTCACACAGTCGAAGCCAAGGCAAAGATGGGCGAAGGCACTCCGCTGACGGATGATGATCGCTGGCCCTGGTTCGATCGCATGATCAGCGCAGCCCGCACCGAGGTCGATCATGGTCGCACCCCGGTGCTTTCCTGTTCGGCACTCAAGCAGGCATATCGCGACTACGTGCTCGGAGATTTTGAAGCCCCTCGCCTCATCTATCTCAAGGGCAGCTTTGAGCTGATCAAAGGACGGATGGATGCGCGGGATCACGAATACATGACCTCCGATCTGCTCAAGAGTCAGTTCGATACCCTCGAAGAGCCGAAAGCAGGAGAGAACGTCTTGGTGCTGTCGATCGAGGAGACGCCGGATGCGATCATCAAGGCGGCTCTGGAGTGGTTGAGGTAGGGCGATCGGACATCAGTGGTCAGTGATCTGTATTCAGTGAGCGACTTCGTCGCTTGCCGCTAGTTCGAGCGATCCCTATCCGTCGCGGTAAGCGGACACTTGCCGGACAACGTTCAAACCGAGGTTGACCGCCTACTGATTACCGACCACCGATTACTGCAACGATGGGTAAATTTCTCTTCATCCGCGGCGGTGCCGTCGGAGACTTCATCCTGACGATGCCGGCGATCCAGCTGGTCCGCGACCAGTTGCCCGACAACGAGATCGAAATTCTCGGCTACCCCGCCATCACCAGCCTGGCCACGGCAACGGGCCTCGCGGATCGGACGCGGTCGATCGAGGACGCCCGTCTCGCTGCGTTCTTTGCTCCGGGAGCGAAACTCGATCAGGAATGGTGCGACTACTTCTCGTCCTTCAGCGTCGTCGTCAGCTACCTCTATGATCCCGACGGCTTCTTCGGCGACAATCTCGAGCGTGCCGGCGTGCAGACGCTCCTGCGCGGTCCTTTCCGGCCCGCAGACGAAGCACCCTTCATTCCCGCCGCCTCACAGCTCGCCACTCCTCTCGAAACGCTGGCGCTCTTTCTCGATGATCCAGGAATGACGCTCGACTACCGGGCCTCTTCTGAAGCCATCGAAACACCGGGTCGCCCCCGCGTTGCCATTCATCCCGGAAGTGGAAGCGCGAGCAAGAATTGGTCGTTCGAATCGTGGGCCAGCGTCCTCGCCGAACTCCATCGCGAACTGGACATCGAGTATGTCGTCACCAGCGGAGAAGCGGAACACGAAACCATCGGGCAATTCCTCGCATTGCTCGATGAACGCGAACTTCCCTACACGCATCTCAGCGGACTCGCTCTACCGGAGCTCGGAGCCGTCTTCAACGATGTCGACTTCTACCTCGGACATGACAGTGGCGTATCTCATCTTGCCGCAAGTGCCGGAGCGAAAGGTCTCCTTCTCTTCGGGCCCACCAATCCGGAGATCTGGGCACCGGTGTCTACCGACATGAAACGTCTCGTCTCAGAGGATCAATCTCTTGGAGGAATCCAAGTGCAGGAAGTGCTGAATGAGCTCCGAGATTGGAGTTCTTCACATCCTAATAGAAGAGATTAATTTTATAAGGAAATGATTATTTATTATTCTACTCGTGAATAACTCTGAATTACGAATAGAAGCAGTTGTTCCTCAATGACTTAAGTGTGATTCGCTGCTGTGAAGAACTGATCTGAACAACCTGAGCAAGCGATCCTCAGTGGGAATAACTTAACAGTTTCCCACATTTGCTCACACTTGTTGCAGAGTTATTCACCCTTTTTAAAGCCCTCCCAGACACGCTTCTCGAGGGCTTCAACGGCAGCTGCGGTTTCCGCTTCTTTCTTACTCGAACCGGAGCCGCGACCCAGCTTGAGTCCTTCCCAGGTCACTTCGGATACGAACTGCTTCTGGTGGTCGGGACCCTCTTGGGAGACGATGGCGTAGGATGGGCTTGTCGGCGAAATGGACTGGAGATGTTCCTGGAGCTCGCCCTTGGGATTGTTCTCCTCCGGCTCGGCAGCGATTTCTTCGATGAACTCCCGGAAGTTGTTGAGCAGGAATTGCCGGGCCGGTTCGAATCCGCTGTCGAGGTAGATGGCGCCGGCGAGCGCTTCGAAAGCATCGGCGAGGTTGGAGGGGCGTTCGCGTCCACCACTGGCGTCTTCGCCCTTTCCAAGCATCAGGTAGGTGCCCAGTTCGATCTTGTCAGCGTAGCGGCAGAGTGCGTCGCGCGAAACGAGTCGGCTGCGCAACTTGGTAAGACGTCCTTCGCTGAACTTGGGAAAGAGCTGGTAGAGTTCGTCCGTCAGGATGAGCTGGATCACGGCGTCGCCGAGAAATTCGAGACGTTGATTGTCAAAATGCGGACGCTTGGATTCGTAAGCGAGGCTGGGATGTGTCAGCGCCTCTGCGAGAAGCAGAGAATTGGCAAACTTGTAATTGATACGAGTTTCGAGCGAGTCCATGGGATCTGGGTATTGCGACGTTGCCAAAAGCAAGGTCGGGGGAATCCCAACTTCCGGAGCGATTTCGAAACGGGGAGATGGGGTGGCTGACGGGATTTGAACCCGCGACAACCGGAACCACAAACCGGGGCTCTACCCCTGAGCTACAGCCACCATCTATTTGCTGAAAGGCACGAGGCCAATTCGGCAGGGGCGGAAAATATAGCATCAATTTCGTTTTTCCAGTGGAAAATTCACAGGTAACGCGCCCCCTTGCCAAAGCACCATCGGCATCCATGCCGGAGAAAATGTTAAGGTAAATGAAGCAGTTCGATCCTGAGTGGCGCCCCGTCGCCTTCAAAGAGTGGCAATTGGTGGCTCAGGCTATGGTGCGGGGAGAGCAAACCGTGATTCTGCGCAAGGGCGGGATCTCCGAGGGCAAAGCCGGATTCCAATGGTTGCACGACCGGTTCTTTCTCTTTCCCAGCCTCTTTCACGAGCAGGCCAAACAGGTGAAGCCTAACGACGACGGCTCACCGCGGACTCTCGACAGCGACGGTCGGATCGGCGGCAAGATTGCGTTCGGGGTCTATGTCGAAGCCCTCGCCACGGGCCGACTGACCGATTGGGAAGCAGTGCAGCGCCTCGAACGCTTTCACATCTGGACCGAAGAAACGGTTCGGGAACGATTTGAATGGGGCGATGAACCCGGCATCTCCTACGCCGTGGTGCAGCCGCATCTGCTCAAGGAGCCGTGGCTGCTCGAAGACCGCGACACTTTCGGTGGGTGTCGGTCCTGGTTCGGACTGCCGGCAGAAGAAGGTGGTGATTGGCGCCAGATGATTCGCGAAGCCATTCCATCGGCACCGATTTGCGGGCGACCGGATTGGTTGCTTTGAAGCCATGTGAATAACTTGTGGAATAACTGTGAGTAAGCTGTGAATAAGAACCTGCCCGGCTGCGGCCGATTTACCTTTTACTTTTCACTGTCCCACCTTTTACTTTTCCCATCCTCCCGAAACACGAAACCGCATCATGCTCCCAGAAGTTGAGAAACTCGTCCGCGTTCAACATCACGACCAGAAACTGAAGGCCCTCGAAAAAGAGCTGGCCGGCATTCCGCTCGAGGAAGAAGACATTCGCGACAAGCTCGTGGCCGATCAGAAGGCGCTCGATGAAGCCAAGACTGCTCTGCAGCACGTTGAGGTGGCGATCAAGAACCTCGAACTCGATGTGGAGACGCGGCGTGACAGCATTCTCAAGCTCAAGACCCAGCAGTTCGAGACGAAGAAGAACGAGGAGTTCCAGGCGATGGGGAAAGAGATCGAACGCTACGGCGAAGAGATTTCTGATCTCGAAGACAAAGAGATCGAGCTCATGGAGCAGGCTGACGAGCAGAAAACAGCGCTCGATGCTGCCCGCGCCAAGTTCGATGAAAACGAGCAGTCGGTGAAAGAGGAGATCGAGGATCTTGGCGAGCTCAAGATCAAGCTCGAAGGAGATGTCGAAACCGAAAAGGCCGCCCGCGCCGAGCAGGCTGCGGAGGTCGATCCTGATTTGCTCGATATTTACGATCGTCTTTTTAAAGCCAAGGCCGGCATGGCCGTGGTCGGGCTCGTCGACGAAGTCTGCCAGGGCTGCCACATGAAGGTGACCAAGTCCACCGTCGTCAACGTCCGCGCCGAAAAGCAGGTCGCCAATTGCGAGAACTGCGGACGCATTCTCTACTGGTGGACCGACGCCAGTGTTGGCAAGAACATGGGAGAATATTGATGGCGAGAGCGCGGCGGAGGAAGCTGGTCTACGGTTGTGTCGCTTTCCTTCTGATCTACTTCTCTTCGTATTTCAGTCTTCGTCCCCTGGGGAAAGCCAACAGTTGGAAGATTCCTTTCACAGAGAGTGCTTTTATCTCATTCCCGGTGTTCCCCCTGGATTCCGGCATCAAGATTGAGCGGGACCCTCTTTCTCTGAGGGGGCTGGCCGACGCGGCTTTCGCGCCGCTTCGCACGGTGGACAAGCTCCTGACCGGTGAAACGATTCAGTTCTCTGCCTTCGAGCTTTTCGACATGGGCGTGGGTAGCCGTTTCTGAACGGGGAAACACATCTAATCCTCGGGCTCAGAGCCAGCGCTAGCGGCGACGCTATATTCAAAACATCCGTCATTCAGCGCACAAAATGGGAGGACCTGGCATCCAGACCTGCCGAGCCTGCCTGGAGACGGAGTTTGGATGGAGAATATTGCTTCTTAGCCCTCCCAATACCGACGCTTGCACCTTGAGAATTGGCGAGTAGTGTCTCCGCCCACGCTGGACAGGGGCAATTCGGCCCGAAACTGCTCCGGCGTGCCTGATAATCAACCCAGCTGAGACAGCCATGTACCGAACGCATCACTGTAACGAACTCCGTAAATCCAACGCCGGCGAGACCGCCACTCTCGTTGGTTGGGTCAATACCGTGCGCGACCAGGGCGGTGTCATTTTCATCGACATTCGTGACCGCGAAGGGGTGACCCAGTGCGTGTTCCGTTCTGAGGAAAATGCCGACGCCGCCAAGCTGAGCCACTCCCTGCGCGGCGAAGACGTCATTCAAGTGACGGGCCGGGTTGATGACCGCCCTGAAATCGAGGGGCAGTCCACCGTGAACGATAAGATCGAGACCGGTGAGGTTGAGCTCGTCGCGACTGAACTCAAGATTCTCAACAAGGCCGAGGTGCTGCCGTTCCAGCTCGACAAGGAACTCAGCAACGAGGACCTGCGGATGAAGCATCGTTACCTCGATCTTCGTCGGCCGCGCATGACCAACAACCTGCGCACTCGCCACACCATCACCAAGGCGATCCGTGATGGTCTGGACGACAACGGCTTTGTCGAAATCGAAACGCCGATTCTTTCCAAGTCCACCCCCGAGGGTGCCCGCGACTTCCTCGTCCCGAGCCGTCTCAACCCGGGCAAGTTCTATGCCCTGCCCCAGGCGCCGCAGCAGTACAAGCAGCTGCTCATGGTCGCCGGCGTGGAGCGTTACTTCCAGATCGCCCGTTGTTTTCGCGACGAGGACTTGCGTGCTGACCGTCAGCCTGAGTTCACCCAGGTCGACATCGAGGCCAGCTTCGTGGAATCCGAAGACATCTTTGCTCTGATCGAAAGCCTTCTCGCGAAGGTGTTTAAAGAAAGCCAGGGCGTTGACATCCAGACTCCGTTTGAGCGCCTCGACTACTGGGACGCGATGGACCGCTACGGCAGCGACAAGCCCGAGCGTCGTTTTGGATGCGAGATCGTCGACCTCACCTCGCACTTCGCAGACTCTGGATTCGGTGTCTTCAAGCGTGCCGTCGAAGCGGGTGGTGTTGTTCGCGCGATCAATGCGAAAGGCTTTGCTGGCGTTTCCACCGGACAGATCAAGCGCCTCGAAGAGGTGGCCAAGGAAGCCGGTGCCGGTGGTCTCGCCTACATCCAGGTGCGCGGTGCCACCAAAGACACCTGGCGCTCCCCCATCGTGAAGTTTTTCAGCGAAGAGGAACTCGCGGCGATCGAGAAAGATCTCAACATCGAAGAGGGCGACCTCATTCTTTTCGGCTGCGACACTCGCGCCACCGTTTGCGACGTGCTCGGACGCCTGCGTCTTGAGTGTGCCGAGATGAACAACTGGCTTGAAGGCAAGGAAGACGAACTCGACTTCCACTGGATCGTCGACTTCCCGCTGCTCGGTTACGACGAGGAAGAGGGTAAGTGGAACGCCGTTCACCACCCCTTCACCCGCCCGAAGGCCGGTCAGGAAGAGCTTCTTGCTGACGAATCCAAGTGGGGCGAAATCCGCGCCGAGGCTTACGACGTCGTTCTCAACGGCAACGAGCTCGGTGGTGGTTCCGTTCGAATTCACGAGGGTGACCTCCAGTCCAAGATGTTCTCCGTTCTCGGAATCGACGAAGAGGAGCAGGCCGAGAACTTCGGTCACATCCTCGGAGCGTTCCAATATGGTGCGCCGCCGCATGCCGGTATCGCTCTGGGTCTTGACCGTCTCGTGATGCTGGCCTGCAAGGAAGACAGCATCCGCGAGGTGATTGCTTTCCCGAAGAACAACAAGGGCGTCGATCTCATGTCAGCCAGCCCGGCCGAAGTGGACTTCAAGCAGTTGCGTGAGCTCTACGTGAAGTCGACGGTGCAGGACAAGAAAGGCAGCTGACCTCAACTGAGAACAGGAAATGGTGATGAAAGGAAAACAGAGACTGATCTTTCGCGCCATCCTGATCCTGATTATTCTCGGCGCCGCCTACTGGAAGCGGACGCAGGGTGAGCAGCAGGGTAGCGAAACCCGACAGGCTCCTTCGTCCTCTTCCCAATCCGGGGCAGTTGGGAAAGTGAACGGTTACGACAAACTCACGGGCGCGCGCCTGATCGAAAACGAGGGCAACGACGGCGACAGTTTCTTTGTCAGGGTCGGTGAACGCGAATACCAGTTCCGGCTCTACTACGTCGATACTCCCGAGAAATACATCAGTGACCGCTGGGAGAATCAACGCAAGCGCGTTGCTGACCAGGGTAAAGATCTCGGCGGTCTCAGCGATGAGCAGGTCGTAATCGTCGGCAAGGCGGCCAAGGAGCACACGCTCGATCTGCTGCGTGGGAAGTCGTTCACCGTCTACACCAAGTGGGAGGAAGTTTACGACAGCGACCGTTACTACGCTTTTGTGAAACTGCCCGGTGGTGAGTTCTACCTCAGTGAGCATCTCATCGCCAGTGGCCTCGCTCGGATTCACACGAAGGGTGAGGAAACGCCGGACGGTCGTTCCTATCGCGAATACAAGGCCCACCTCGAAGGGATCGAAAAGAAAGCCCGGGCCGCCGACATGGGCGCGTGGGGCCTTTGATTCCGCGAATAGTTGGCGTTCCCGGCGAAGCCTCAGCTCACAAATAACCGCTGACTGCTCAATCCTTCGTCCAGATCCGGGTGTTGAGGTCCAGCTCTTCGACGGTGTCGAGGAAGTAGCTGAGGTGGAACAGTAGGTCCTGGATCTGCTTGGTATCTGTGGCGGGTACTTTCTTGCTCGGCTCCAGGAAGGGTTCGTGGTGAGGCACGGCGAGCATCAGGCACGAATCCTTGAACGCGACGCGGACGTCTTTGCCGAATCGCTTCCTCATGTCGAGGAGGCGTTGCATCATGGCAGTGCTGAGAATGTAGCGGGCCTCCACTTCGTCCGTGGAATAGGCGGCAAAAGCTTTCTCAAACTCGACGTCCTCCATGCGGAGCAGATTCGTGCCACTGCGTCCTCCCATTTTCTGGAAGAATCGCCCGAAGTTACCAAAGGACTTTTCGGCTTTGTCAGGAAAGATAAAGGTGCGCCCGTGGAAGTGCTTGTGAAAGTCAGCGATAAGAAGAATCCCGTCAAAGATAGTCACGTAATAGGTTTCGCGATCACCATCGCTGTCCCGCCGGGTGCGCTCTTCTTCGGCGTCAATCTCGGCGAGCTGCAGATAGGTCTTTCCGTAGGTGCCGTGGACGAGGTCTTCGGTGTGGTAGCGATCCGGGCGGGTTGTGAACAGCTCGGTATTTACAAAGGATGACGATGATATTCCGAGCTTGGCATCGTACTTCAGGTTTGGATCCACTGCTTGAATCAGCGGAGGTAGAACGGAGGCTTTGTAGCTGTCGCGGTAGGCGTTGCCGAGTTTCCCGGCTTTGAAGTAGTAGAGGATTCCTGAAATGATGAACCAGACAATGGCGATAGGAAAGGTCACGAATATTAGGCCTGAGAGAAGTCCGCCGACGAGAAGGACTGCGAGGGGAATGATACCAATCATCAAGTAGGTGCGATGACGGGCGCGGTATATCAATCGATCCTGCTCCAGTTGTTGAAGCTTGGGCAGGACGTCATTGACGATGTGGGAAATGTTTCGCATGGCGGATCAGGAAAGAGACTAATCCACGGTGAAGCTTATGCGCGATTATAAAGAATCACCGGCTTTGCAGAGCGTGGTGTGCGACCCTGTTCGGGAAATCGATGGCAGGCACCTCACTCCCTGGAGGCCGCTGCCATTTCTTCAAACCACCCAAGCGCTTCAGTGACGTGTTCCTTGGAGAGGCCGTGACCGCCGTCGTGGCTTTCGACGCGGACATTCTTGAATCCTGTGTCCCGCATTTGCCCGGCAATTCGGGTGGAGTCTTCCGGGCTGGCGATCTTGTCGTTTTTGCCGGAGCTGATCCAGATCGGCACCTTGAGGAATTCGGTTTTGGGCGGTGAATACTGTTCCAGTCCCAGCGTGGCCATGTCGTAGTTGCAGCCTCCCATGTAAATTCCGGTGACATAATAGCCGTTGGCACTCATGATGGCGGCAATGAAGCCGGAACGCTTGGCCCCACCAGAGTTGCCGCCGCAGGCGTAGTGCCAGTCGCGTGAGTTTGGCCATTTCTCATGCAGGTGTTCCAGGCCGGCGCTGAGAACGGCCCACCGATATTCGTTCGAATCTTGTTCTGCTTCAGGAATTTCAGGTCCGTCGGCACCAACGACGACCCAGCCGGCTGCCGTGGCATTGTCGATGTAGCTCTTCATGTGGCCGATGCTGGACGGGGATTTGCCGCTGGAGGTGACGCTGATGACGAACACGGGATAGTCCCGGGTCGGGTCGAAATCGTCGGGCACTGCGATTCCAAAGGCTGCTGGATCTACATTTGGCACGCCGGTTTCCGCTGCCTTGGCAGCGAGTTCGGGATTGGTGGAAACCGTGAAGGTGACATGCTTGCCTGCTTCAGGAGTCACTCCTTCATTTCCGAGTTGGAGCATCTCGGCGGTTTTCTGCTCGAGCCATTCCCTGGCATAGGTTCGGTCGGCTTCGATAAGACGGTCGAGTGGTACGGTGAACTCCTGGCCCGCTTTAGAGATGATAACAGCAGTATCCGTCGCAGAAACGAGATCAGCCTGGATCACTTTCCCGTCGAGACTGGTCCAGTCGCGGGCAACAGAGGTGGACAGAGTGGCCAGGAATAGAAGGGCGAAAAGAGGCTTCATGAACGGGGTGGTGTGTGGAGCCTACCCACGGGTGTTATGGTAGGATCGTCAAGCGGCGGAAGTGCTAGAAGTCGCTGTCGTCACCCTCTTCGAGCAGGAAGGCATCCACCTCTCCCTCTTCGCGGTAAATCAGGAGGACGGCTCCGTGACTGGCAACCGCGGCGAACAGATCCATCATCACTTCTTCCTGGTCCGGATACGGGTAGACGAAGAAAAGGTCTACGTCGGCGGGGTCGAGGCCATCGTACTCCGGCAGGATACCGCCCGCCATCGTGGCCTCGGGAAGGATCAGCTCCTTGCCGCCCATTTCTTCCGATTCATCAAAACCCTCCGGCAGGTAGTCGGAATCGAGAATGGTGAGAGGGACCTTCATGTCCGCCGCCAACTCACGGGAGCGGGCGATCAACTCCGGTTCGATCTCGAGGCCGAAGGCTTCCATGCCCAGGAGTGAGGCAATCCCGGTGGCAATCGCGAAACCGCTTCCCCACTCGCAGAATGTGTCGCCCCGCAGGTGCCCGCTCTCCTTTAAGTCTGCCATGGCGGCGTAGACCATCTGAGGATTGCTCGGCACATACTTGGGGATGCGGAGCCCGAGCCCTTCGTCATAGAATTCCTCCCGTCGCCGGTTGGCCTCGTCGATCCATTCCGTGATGTCCGCCGGGGGCGGATCATCGGAGAGGGACAGGGAGAGAGTTTGAAGCGGCATGGACAAAATCAGTTTAACTGAAAAGTCTGCGAAACGTCCACGGGAGACTGGAGTTCCATCTGACGGATTACTGTGCCATCGACTCGGCAAATGTGTTTGAATGAATTCCACGTTATGAAAGCTCGGCTAATTTTTCCGGTGTTGCCCATGATGGCAGGCGCTCTTTTTCTCGCCGCCTGCAAAGAAGAAACCCCTCCCCCGGCCGAACCGACGGCCGAGGAGCCCGAAGCGGAACCGGAGGTCACAGAAGAAGCGGAACCGGAGTCTCGGGTGTTTGTCTTCACCGGCGGTTCCCGAATTCGATTCAGTGGTGGCGAAGGCGAAGATGCCCCGCGCGGTGCTTTCGCAAATTTTGTGGGTCAGCTGGATTTGCTCGGGAACGGCCTCAACCCGGAAGGTGAGCATTCCCTCATTATCGACATGAACTCCGTGGTCTCGCGTGATCAGGAACTGATGCAGGACTTGAAGGCGGACGAATTCTTCGCCGTCAGTTTTTTCCCGATCTCCACTTTGAACATCACCAGTGCCGTTCCCGGCGAGGACGGTCTGGTCAACCTGACCGGAACCTACCAGGCTCATGGCGCCAGCCAGGAGGTGACCATTCCCGCCCAGGTGCGATTTGATGAAGAACGGGATCGACTCATGGTCAGTCTGAGCCTCCCCGTGAAATGGAGGGATTACGGCATTATTCCTTTTGGTGACAACGAAGGTCTTGTCTGGGAGGAAGGCGAGATCCGCATGGACCTGGTTGCCGAAGAAGGCGAGCCCCGAGAAATTGAGCTGACCCCGGAGGGCGAAGTGGTGACGACCTTTGGTGCTCCGTCTCGTGATGGTGGTGGCGGTAAAGGTGGCTTTGGAGGTGGAAAGGGTGGCAAAGGCGGACCAGGTGGCATGAGCCGCGAAGACTGGCGAAACATGTCCGAAGAGGAACGTGCCCAACGACGCCAGGAGTTCTTTGCCTCGATCGATACAAACGGCGACGGAAACCTTGGAAAAGACGAGATTCCGGAGCGCATGTGGGAATTCATGAAGCGCGGTGACACCAACGGCGACGACATGCTCTCCGAGGCTGAGCGCAATGTGATGCGTGCCGAGCGCGAAGCTGAGCGTGCCGAGCGCGAGCTTAGCGGCGAATCGTTTGGACGTGGTCCCGGTGGCGGACCTGGAGGTGGCCGTGGACCCGGAGGTGGCCGCGGACCGGGCGGCGGCGGTGGTGATGGCGATCGTGATCGCGATTGATGATCACAGGCTGCGCTTTCGACGGGGCTTGGCGTTTCTCCTCAGTTCGTCCCGCTGTTTGAAAAAGATGACCGGCCCGAGTAGGGGCAGGAGCATAATCACGATGGTATAGACGACTTTGTGCTTTCGGGCAGCATCGTCATCTTTCCAGCAGCAAAGCAGGGCGTAGGCTGAGAGCAGCAGAGCGAATCCTGCGGCAATCCAGGCGAGAGTTTCCATGAAGAGACGACCATTCTCGGCAATCAGGTGCGGGTGACAAGATGAAAGAAATCCATTGGCGGAGAAGTCACACAAAGTTGCTGTTCATGGTAACCGGGTTGTGAAGAATAAAAGTATGAGACTGAAATTTTGTAGTTCCGTATCGGCGGTGATGGTTTCGATGTTCGTGGCAGGGTGGTGCCATGCTGAGGACGTGCCCGATGTGGTGAAAGAGAGTTTCGCCAAGTACTACCCGGATACCGAGGTGGATAAGTGGGAATTGGATAAGCATGGATACTGGGAGGCAAAATTTGAGATCGATGATCTGAAGTTTCGCGCCGACTTTCTAAAGGACGGGGCATGGCGTGAAACGGAGCGGGATGTTGAGCTCCTGGAGGTGCCGTATGCGATTCGCAAATCGATTGCTGAGAAGTTTTCCGATCGGGAACTGAACGAAATTGAATGGGTCGACAGTGCCGAGAAGGGATTGTTCTACGACGTTGAATTCAAGCAGGAGGGTCCCAACATGGATGTCGTCTACGCCCCGGACGGAACCATTCTCCAAATCGAAAATCAGAACGATTAGGAACGCGCGCGACTCCTCTTCTTCATTTTTGGGTAGCCGCAAGGCGTAGACCCCGTAGAATAGAGTCACCTGACACTGTTTGAAACAGTTTGGGTGGAACACGATTCTGAAAAGACATGAAGAAGGGAAGAATCCTTGTGACTGGTGTGGCCTCTCTTGCCGCCCTCTTGTTGCTGACGCAGTGTGGGGCTCCTCCGGAAGCGCCTCCAGCGCCGGGTGAAGCTCCGCCGGTGGAAGCTCCGCCCGTGCCGTCTGAGAAAACTCCTCCCCAGCCCAAGCCGGTTCCGCCGCCTCCCCCACCCCCTACCGGTGTGGAGCCCGAACCTGCGCCTGTGGTTGAGCCGGCCCCGGCTCCTGTTCCCCCGGGTGGCTTTCCTTCACGGGGTGTTGGACTGAATCCCGGGCCTGCCCCTGATCCCGATATCGGCAACGGTGGTGTTGAGATGCCGGACATTCCAGTGACGGGAGCCGGAGAACCCGAATCCAAAGACTACAATGTGGTCGAGGTGTTCTACGGGACCAATCGCAAGCCGACCAACTCCTCTACCCTGAACGACGCCTACGGAACTGAGCGTCATCTTGACGGCCCCATGGAATACGGTCTTGCGGAAGTTTCCATTCCCAAGCATCACCAGATGGGAGTGGTTGAGCGACCGAAGTGGTACAAGTTCGAGTTCTCTGAAAATCCCAAGAAGCACGTCGTGATCCTGGAACTCGACACCATGGATCCGAAGGAATTCTTCGGCGGGGTCACTTCCGCGGGATCCGAAGCTGGAATCAACGAAGGGTTACTCTTCGTTCACGGTTTCAACGTGTCCTGGGACAACGCCATTCGCCGCACCGCTCAGATCGCTTTCGACCTCGACTTCGGTGGCGTCGCCCTGAGTTACAGCTGGCCTTCACAGGCTTCGGTTTCCCCGTCGGCTTACACGACTGACGAGACGAACGCCAAGTGGTCCATTCCGCACCTGTCCCAGTTCCTTCTCGATCTCCAGGAGAAGACCGACCTCGACAAGATTCACATCATTGCTCACAGCATGGGCACCCGCCTGCTTACGGATGCCGTGGCCCGGGCGAGGACGGAAGGGTTCGAGCTGGAGCTCAACAATGTCATCCTGGCGGCCCCTGACATTGACGCCGATATCTTCAAGGAGCAGATCCTGCCCAAGGTGATGGCATCGACGGACCGGCTCACCATGTACTCGTCCTCAGACGATGAAGCTCTCAAGTTTTCGAAGGAGCTTCACGGCCACCATCGCCTCGGTCTTTCCGGTGAGGACCTCGTCGTCGTTGAAGGGATGGATACGATCGATGCGTCCGGTATCGATACCAGCATGCTCGGGCACAGCTACTACGGCAGCCACGAAAAGGTGGTGTCCGATATCCTCAAACTCGTGATCGAAGGGCTTTCCCCTGAAGACCGCCAGCTGACCCAGGGCGCCCGTGGTGACTGGCTCTTCGGAGAGTGATTCGAATCCCTTTTCCGAGTCTCAGGCATCTTTGTCAGGATGCCTGAGCTTTCACTGCTTTAGCCAGTGGGGCGAAGTGTTTCGCGAACGAGATGGCGGTCGTGTACTTGCCTGCCTCGACCTCTTCCTTTCCACGGATGTCGTAGTGGAGGTCGCAGTCGAGAGGTGGAAGCTCGTAGTCGCGATCGGCCGGAACTTCGCGATACCGCTCAGTAGTTAACGAGGGGAACTCTTCGGCGACATGATCCACAAAGCTGTCCTGGCCGCGCGCCCAGGTGACGACTTGTTGCTTGATCGCAATTTGTTCTTCCGTCAGCTCGTAGCTGGAGGACTCCCCTTCCTGGAAGATGCCGTAAGAAAGTTCAGCCCCGCTTGCTTTACCGCGTGAAGACAGCGGGAACTCGTAGTTCTCGATCGCGACGCCATCTTTTCGAACCCGGCGAATTGCCTCGTCCATCATCAGCCGTCCAATATCGTGCTGGAAGTTTGAGGTTTCGTAGGCGTCCCCGAAGACGGCGTCAGGTTTGACTTCTCGGAGCCAGGCTTCAATGCGATCTGCGATGTTGAGGTGAAAAGCGTGATCACCGGAGATGGCCCTGCGGTAAGACTCATCTTCATCGATCGCCAACGACGTAGCGTTGCCGGCGAGACCGACCATGGCCAGACCCTGCTGGATACGTTGAGTTTGCCCTGCCCCCGGTCCGGTCGGAGCCTCATCAAGCATGAGAATGTGCGGGCGCCATTGCAGCAGCATACCGACCACGGTGAGGAGGTGAGCCGGATGGCTGACGATGAAGGCGACGCGCTTGTTTTCGAAACTCATTCAGTTGGTGAGACTTGGGGGGGGAGTTTCTTCCGTCGCTTTCTTCAGGTCGCTTTGCAACTGCACAAATCGATCTCCCAGTTCCGCCCAGCCACGATGAGCCATTTCAGCGGAAGCTCTCCAGTGGGCGACTTCCTCTTCCAGCTGGCTCGCACGCATCAGCCACTGGTAGTCGAACTGTTGGCGAAGGTAATTGGATGCCGCCTGGGTTTCCTCTAATGGATCGATGGTTGTCGAGCGTTGTTCTTCGATGACCGTTTCGTAGAGCTCGAGAAAGTGTCCGGTCATGCGAGGCAGGCTCGCTTCCCGGTGAGTTAACTCAGCGACCTGGCGGGCCTCGTTGGCATCGTAGCGAGCCGCCTCGCCAACGAGGTGTTCTGCCGTCAGTGGATCCGGACAGGCTTCGAAGCCAAAGTTCAGCGGCCGCAGGGTTTCCCAGTTCTTCGTTGTGACCATGGGACCGGCGCCGTGGGGATCGACGAGGACCACGGCACAGCCGGTGGCCATCGCTTCGAGCCCGCAGCGGGCTTTGGCGAAGACGATGTCGTAGTTGCCGAGGATTTCCTCAGGGTGATCGATCGGATTTCCCGAAGCTCTTCCAGCGATGTCGAGCTCGATGCCAAGTCGGCCACAGGCGTCTTCGACTTCCGGAATGAGCAGAGACTCCGTCGCATAGTGAGTGAAGAGGAGGGCTTTTTGAGGTTTGTCAGGAAGAGGTGTGCGGAGGCGAAAACGTTCCGGGTCGAAGGAATTGTGAATCATCACCGTCTTCGACTCTTCGGCCCCGTCATGGATCAGTCGCTTCCGGCAGGCTTCATCAACACCGACATAGCGACGGATTCGCGGGAACAGGGGTGCGCGGTCGTGCCAGGATCTTCGATCGTGGCAGACAAAGACGGCTGGAACGCCCGGGAAATAGAGCAAGGCGCTCATGATCTCGACGTGGTGGTGCCCATGGATCAGATCAGGGGTGAAAGGAACCTGTTCCAGCGACGAGTAGACCTTGAGGGAGTCTTCGGCGAGCCTCTCAGCGAAGTCACCGGTGACCGGCGAATAGAGCGCTACGTTGTGTCCCAGGGCCTGCAACGATCGGGCGAGATCCCGGGTGAACCACTCGGTTCCGCTACCGGAGGAGAGCGAGAGGTTCGTAAACAGGAGATTCATCAAAGTGAGCCAAGGGAGGGATGTCTAGATTTCGTCGATAGAACTTTGAAAGGCAAACAGAATGCATGGTCGTGAGCGCTCATCAGGCAGGCGCGACTTGCTGTGCGATGGCGTCGACGTGACGTTCGTCGGTACCGCAGCATCCGCCGAAGATATTCAAACCGGGCGCGGCAGTGAGTAATCGTGAGATGTCGGAGCCGAGCTCGGTGGGATTGCCTTCGTCGAGTTCTTCAGCCTCATCGAGTTCCTCGTGACTCATCTTGGAAGCGTTGGCGCGAACGCCCCTGATGCGTGAGAGCCAGTTTCCGCCGGCTTCGATCACGTCTGCGAAATGTGTCGGGTGAGCGCAGTTGATCATGTAGCAGCTGGCGTAACTTCCGGTTTCGGCGTCGCATCGTTCGATGGCTTCACCAAGTTTCTCCCCGTCCGGGAGCGCTCCGTTGGTTTCGACGGTGAAGGAGATCATGGCAGGGAGTTCCGCTTTCTCGGCGGCTCGAACCACTCCGATCGCTTCGTCTGTGTAGTTCATTGTCATCGCGGAGACCTGGTCGGCTCCTGCATCGGCAAGTGCCCGGATCTGGTGGGAATGATAGGATTCGGATTCTTCAGGAGTCATTGCACTGGAAGCGACATAGCCGTCACCGCGGGGTCCGAGACAACCTGCGGCAATGATGGGCGACTCCTCCGTTTCGTGGTCATCGCGGATCGACTGGATCAGTTCGATACCGCGACGGTTGATGTCGTCGAGAGCTCGCTGATCAAGACCGAGTTGAGCGCCCCAGTCGGGGTTGGCGCGCCAGGTCGGGCTGTCGATCAGGAGAGCGGTGCGGTGGCGCCTCGCAATTTCGGCATAGGCGCTGAAATAGTCCGTCAGGATCTCTTCACCTCCGTCCCGATCGAGCAGGGTCAGGGCGGCGAACAGCGGCAGATCAATGCCCTGCTTGAAGATGAGAACCGTCTCCAAACCGCCGTCGGTTAGCGTGCGTTTGCCATGGAGGTAGGGAAGTTGATTCCGGTATTTCATGAGGTGAGTGGGGCCGTTCGCATTGAAGACCAGTGGGTTAGCCCGGTCTGGGATACCAAATTGAATCAATTTTCACGGCCTCCGTGAAGTCATGTATGTGACCGAATTGCTGCATTTTTAACTGTGAAAATTTTATTAAGTATGGTTAAATAAAGATCGTGCTTCCTCCGTTCTGCCTGAGGGCCGCGCTTTTCGTGCTGGCCTCTATGATTCTCGCTCCCTGTTTCCTGGGTGCGAACACCTTGGTGAAGCCGTCCATTTCGGCTGACAACTGGAGTCGATTGGAAGCGGGTGAGGCTGTGGTCCTCTCCGGATCCGAAGGAAAAGAGCGAAAGGCCCTCGCTGCCGTCCTTGTCCCCTACCCGGCTCCCGCGGTTTGGAGAGTGATCGAAGACAAGGAAGGGGCGGTGCACTGGTGCGAAGGACTTCGAGAAGCACGCGTCACTGAGACGGGTGAAAACTACAGCCTCGTTTACCAGGAGATGAAGGTCTGTTTCCTGCCGGGCACCTTCAAGTATGTCATCCGCCACACCGAGTCAGTTCCGCAGCGGCGGGTCGACTTCAAGCGCGAGAGCGGCAGCTTCAAAATGCTGGAAGGCTACTGGGAACTCTACCCCGTCGCCGAAGGCACCCGGACCCTGCTGCTCTACCAGCTCGCCGTCGATCCCGGCATTCCTGTCCCGGCACGAGTGGTGAAGGATTCCCTCGAGAAATCCCTGCCCGAAGCGTTAGTGAGCTTGCGCGAGCAGGTCGCATTGGGCGAATCAGCTAGGATTGGTGCGGTGCCGCAGTGAATCAACGGCTCAGAGATTCACCCTTTCTCGTTCAAAACCCGCCGCACCTGATCCGCCGGCACCCAGCACTGGCGTTCGTCGGCCAGCTGCACCAGTAACCAACCTTCACGCTCCTCGAGGATGCGCACTTCCAAGCCATCGTGCACCGGTTCGTTGAACGCCTGCTGATAACTGTAAGCCGGACCCTTGCGGCCATAAAGACTGCCGGCGACCACCACTCCCTCGCTGCCGGAACGGCTGCTGGCGAAGGCGGTGAGTGAGCCGACCAGGATCAGTAGAACCAGCATGACCATCACGCCGGTGAGCGTTCCGTTGGTCTTGAAGCGTCGATGGATGAGGAGGAAGGCCACCAAGGCCCAGACGCCGACGACGAGTCCGGAACTAAGCCAGCGAACGGGAATCACATCGAGCTGGAGCCCTCGCTTGTCCTCGACCACATCCACGCTGAGAGCGCGGGCGGCGTTGAGGCTGTTGCTGATGGTTTCGTCAAGGGGGCGGTAAATGCGGGCCTGGCGATAGCAGGCGATGGAACGGCCGATTTCTCCGGCCTGGAACCAGGCATTGCCGGCATTGAACCAGGCCGCTCCGGGGCGCTTGCGATCGTCTGCGGCGGCTTCGAACTTGAGCGCGCTCTGGGTGAAGAGCGATTCCGTGGCAGGTTCGCCGGGGGTGGCGGCGAGGGCCTGCTCGAAGAGACTTTCGGCTTCGGACCAGTCGTCGGCGTGAGACACTGAGCCGAGCGTGAGCCAGGCGATGGCGATCATGGGGACGGCCTTGCGGAAGTGATCAAAGAGACGACGTCCCAGCGGATTGAGATCCGGCACCTGGCTGGCGGGCTTGTGAGAAGCGAAGTCGGTCGCGTCCATCGCGGTGTGGGTATCGATCACGGCCTGGACGTCCGTTTCGTCGATGCCGCTGTCGCGAAGGCGCTGGGCCTCACCGGGAGTCCAGGCTCCACCGGGCATGGAGAAGCTGGTGGCGAGGAACTGGCGGAAAGCCTCCCACTTGGCTTCGCTGCGTTCGGGCAGTTTCTTGAAGGCTTCGTAGGCCTCGGCCTGGGCACGGTAAACCGGGTTCGTGGCGCGTCGGCGTCGTTCCTTCACCCAGGGGAGCAGGAGGAAGTAGAGCCCCACTCCGATGAGATTGAGGATCAGCATATTCTCGGCGAGCAAGCCGATGGTTTGGTTCATCAGGTCTCTCATGATTCCAGGTTGGGCGTTGTGCCAGACTCCTTCCGGCTGATTGGTGAAAGTGGATTCGGGGGCGAGGCTGCGGATGTCGAAAAAGTCTTTTCCGTTGGCCGGTGTCACGGTGAGCTCCTGAGCTTCGGTTTGGAGGGTTTGATAGGCTCCGGTTCCAGGATCGAAGACCTGGACCTGGAGTGACGGCAGGGCATTGACTCCGGTGGTGAGCGGACGAACCCGTCCGGTGAAACCGGTGCCGTCTTCATACCAGGTGCGGCCGTATTCGTTGCCGGCGCGGAAGCGTCCGCGGAGGGCGCGCTGCACGTCGAGAGCAGGCAGATCGATCATGCCGTGGGGGGCGTCAGACTTCACCCGCAGTGACACCTCGAGCACCTCGCCCACTTCGACTTCGTTAGCAGTCAGGCTGGTTTCGATGGAAACCGGGGAAAAGAGTCCACTGAAGTTTTCGGAGCGCCCTTCCTCGGGGAGCGGCAGGACTTCGATGGTGAGCGCGGGGGCGTTGACGTAGAAACGTTCGAACGCTTCGAGTGCGGCGAGCGGTTCGAATAGACCGTTGTTGAAGTAAGCGGCGTAGGGAGCGAAGGCGCCTCCTTTGCCCTTGAGGTGCGCGATCTCGAGTCGGGCCTCCGGCAGCTCGACGGTGCCGGGATCGTTAAACTTCACGTAGAGTGGGAAGGTGACGGTGCCGAACTTTTCGAACTGCTTGTTGGGTTCATCGCTCGGAGGCGGGACGCGCTTGGCGATGATACGGCGTCCGCCGAAGGGCATGCCCATCTGGTGTTTCTCGAGATCGGTGTTGCGGGGAATCACGATCTCGGAGTTGGGATGGGAGAAGACCTCCGGAAAGCAACGCAGGGAGCGGATCTGGTTGGTGATGAGATCAGCGGTCCATTCCACGTCGATGCGGAGCGGCTCGCCGGCGTAGACGGTCGTCTTGGCCGGCGTCATGGTGAAGGTCATCGCTTCGCTCTCGACCGGGGTGGAAACGAGGATCTGCCGGGCCGGCGTACGGTAGGCGGTGGTGTCGGACTGGAACTCGAAAGACGGAATCGTGATGAGCCCGGCGTCGCGCGGCATCAGGCTGATCGAGGCGACGGCCTTGGTGTCCTCGTCGCTGTAGGTTTCCATCACATCGAGGTTGATGACGGAGATGCCGCTGTCAGGTCCGGGCAGTTCGAGCGGCTCGGCGACCAGCTCGGGAAATCTCACCACCGCGTTGATGGCCATGTCGGTGAAGAAGGACGAAGCGTCGATCTCGATTTCGACGGTGGCTTCCTTCAGCGGGGCGAGCGGGTCTGTTTCTTCAGCCGGCTCCCCGGCGTCCGCCGGAGCAGGATTCGCGGGCGCAGTATCCTGGGCCCATGACGGTGAAGTCATGAGTGATCCAAGCACTAACAATGTCCAAAAGAATCGCATCACCAGTCTTTCTCCACTTTGCCTTCGTTGGCGGCAGCGCGCTGTTGTTGGCGGAACTGCAGGCTGCCCTGCTCTTCCATGAGAATGTCTTCGACGGAGTAATTCGGCACCGGAAGGGCCTGCATCTCGGCACCGGCGGCGAGGTCCCCCTGCCCTTCCATGGAAGCGTTCATGCCACCCTCGGAGTCGCTAAATTCCATGTCGTCCCAGTCTTCCTCCCAATCCTCCCAGTCGCCTTCGTCCCAGTCTTCGGATTGGTCGCTGGCCAGCAGGTCGAGGATTTCCTGGATCTTGTCGATCGTGATCTGCTGCTGGACCCGGGCATCGGGCCAGGAGGACCACTGGCGGAGCAGCTCAGCGGCACGGCCCTTAGCTTCGATTGCTTCACCCATGAGTTGGCGGGGTTCGTGGAGAATGGAAACGGGCAGCTGATCGATGTCGACGCCTTCCGGCATCATGGCCTGGTCGAGATCAGCCATGAAAGCGCTGATGGTGTTGGCGTTCTCGATGAGATCGAGCTGGTCGCTGTTGAAACGCACCGAATCAGCGGCTGCGCTTTCAGGAGTGGCGACGGGCTCGGTGGCGGGGCCGCGCGCTTGTTGGGGCCGGGCCGGGACTTCACCACGCAGTTCGGTTTGAGCCTCCTGGAGAGCCTGGAGCATCTCGATGAGCTCCTGCATCTTTTCCTGGATCTCCTGCTGGCGTTGTTCTTCCTCGGCGATCTGTTCCTGGTAGGAGACAATCATGCGGGCGACAGGATCGAGGCGCTGACCGGCCCGCTCGAAATCGGGTTTCATGCGACGGGCAGTGAGGAAACGACTGCGGGCCTGCATGGCGAGGCCAAGCGCGGCCTGCGGTTCCTGCCCGGCCTGGGCCTCCGCCTGGGCGAGATAACAGAGCCCTTCGTTGAAAGCCATCGTCGCGATTTGGCCGTTATCCATCAGGTTGGTGCCGCCTTCTTCGACGAGCAAAGCGAAGGTGTCGAGAGCTTCGCCGTAACGTCCCTCTTCCTGGTGCTTGAGGGCCGTTGAGAAATGTTCCTGGATCCACGGCTCGGTGGCGTGAGCCGGTGGCGTGAGAATAGATCCTGACAGGAGCACTAAAGTGCCGGCTGCAGCGAGTTCGTTCTTGGCCCCCTTCGGAATGATGCGCCCTTCCCCGACGATGAGCAGGATCAGCGCGAGTATCATGAGCGGGAAACCGGCTTCCCGATAAGTGACGTAGGTGTCATCGCCGCTGGCTCCGGAAACGGGTTTCTCGGCGACGTAGTCGAGATAGAGCCCGGCGAGGTCGAAGCTGGAAGCGCCAACCGACTGGTAGCTGGCCTGGTCGATGCCGCGGACGAGCTCACCGAGTTCCTTGTCCTTGAGACGGGTGGTGACGAAGTCGCCCTGGTATTTCACATAGGTGCGCTTGCCTTCGGCATCGGTGACCGGAATGCGGGAGCCGGCGGAAGGATCGCCGATTCCGACGAGTAAAAGGCCAACCCCGTTCTCTTCGAGCAACTCGGCGACGCGCTCGTTCTGGGCGCCGTGTTCTTCTCCGTCAGTGAGGACGACGAGGTCATGCATGCCGCCGCGACCTTCCATGAGCACGCTGTCGATGCTTTTCTCGACGGCGGAGAGGAGAATGGTGCCTCCGAAATCGACCGCCCGTGTTGTGGCCTGGTCGAGCATGTATCGGACGAAGTTGTAGTCGTAGGTCAGCGGGCAGAGAATGTTGGAACTGCCGGCGTAGATGACGAGGCCGACGCGCTCCGTGCTGAACGCGTCGAGCGCATCGCGGATACCGTTCTTGGCCGCTTCGAGTCGATTGGGGGAAGCGTCCTCGGCCAGCATGGAGCGTGAGACATCGAGCACGAAAACCACATCGCGTCCGCTCTGGGAAACGCTGTGGCGCTGCGGATCGAAACCGGGTCGGGCCAGGGCGATCACCATGAGCACCAGCGCCGCGAGCCGGGACCAGTCACGCCAGCGGGCGAAGGGCGGGAGTTCCCCCGTGCCCATTTCCTCCAGCACGACGCGGCGCCGGCGCCGGGCGTGACGCAGCACGCCTGCCAGTGGGAGCACCACGAGCAGGAGCAGAAGCATCCAGGGCTGTTGGAAGACAAAGGGGATCATGGAATGGTTCTCAACCAGGTGGCTTCGAGCCAGAAAGCGAAAGCGAGGAAAGCGGCGGCCCCGGCCAGCGGGACCCAGAACCACTCCGAGACGCGAGTGTAGGTGCGCGAAACGATGCGGGCCTGTTCGAGTTCGTCGATTTCCTTGTAAACGGCGAAGAGAGAATCGTAGTCAGTAGCGGTGCGAAAGACGCCACCGGTTTCGTTGCTGATGTGCTCGAGGACACGCTCGGCTTCGGAGAGCTGGGCGGGTGTGCCTTCGATGGCTCCGCGCGGCCGGTCGCCCAGGCTGATGCAGTAAACCCGGCAGTCCCATTCCTTGGCGAGCCCGGCGGCCTCGAGGGGCAGGTGGCTGCCGGAGTTGTTTTCTCCGTCGGTCAGGAGAATGATGACGCGGCTGGAGATGTCTCCTTCGAGCGATCGCATCTTGCGGACCTCGGGATCATCGAGCTGCTTGAGCCGGGCTGCGGCGACAGCGAGAGCATCTCCGTAGGCGGTGCCGTCCTCGTTGGGGCGCTCCTGGATGGTGAGATCACGCACGATGGTGAGCAGCGCGTTGTGTCCCAGTGTCAGGGGGCTGCGGGTGTCGGCGTATCGGGCGAAGGTGATGAGGCCGATGAGGTCGCCGTCGCGGCCCTCAAGTTCCTCTTCATCTCCGGCGATGAACTTTTCGACGAGCTCCTTGGCCACTTCCATGCGGGATTTGCCGCGGCCGTCAGGAAGCTTCATGTCCATGCTCATGCTCGAGGAGACATCGATGAGCATTTCGATGGCGATGCCCTCGGAGACCTGGGCAGCGTGGTCGGTGCCGGCCTGGGGGCGGGCCAGGGCGACAATGAGCAAAGTGAGGCCGAGCGCCTTGATCACTGGCGGAATCCAGAGAAAGCGGGCGCGTCCAGATTCAGCGTGCTCCCAGAGTTGAAGGGACGACACCGAAAGCGTGGGCCGCTGGCGACGGCGCCACAGCACCACGATGAGCGGCAGTGGTGCCAGCAGGAGGACGAGTGGCCAGGCGAAACTCATGCGTCGAGTTCCTTCCTGAGTCGCTGGTGGAGAGCCTGGCGCTTTGCTTCGTCTTCTTCGGGAGCGTAGAGATAGATTTCGAGGTCGGAGCGAAGGGTCTCGGAGAGTTCGCCGCCCTTGTGGTTGAGCAGAGCTTCGAGGTCTTCGTTCGTGATGGTCGCGGCCCGGAGAATGGAATCGAAATTGCGGGCGCCTTCAGCCTCGCTGATTTCAGAGTCCACCGGGAGATTCATCTTGAGGCGGATCAGCAGAATGAGGACAAACGCTCCTGCGACCATGCAGAAGAGCGGGATGAAAATAGAAGGGCTCAGGACCTTGGCAGGTGTCGTCTCGGGCAGGGCCTCGGGGGTGGCGGCTTCGTCGTCTGCTTCAAAAGGTTCGACGGTCAGGGTGGCGGCGGGCAGGCTGACGGTGCGGGCGCCGCTGGCTTCGGTGAGTTCGACGGCGACATCGGTCAGGGTAATCTCACCGGACGAGAGCGGTTGCAGCATGAGTCGCTCGCCCTGGTAGTATTGGCCGTTCACATGCGCCGGGGCAATTTGCTCGCGGGCGACGAGATGCAGTTGAGGATGCGAGGGCACCTCCAGTTTGAACTCGGCGTAGTCCTCGCGGTTCATCTGAACCCAGAGCGTGACGAGATCACCGGGCCTGGCGGTGTCCGGAGTGAAGTTGATCGACAAACCGCCGAGGTCCTCTGCCTGCAGGGACGCGGTCGTCAGCCAGAGCATCCCGGCCATCTGGATGATGAAACCTTTCACTCCCCTATCCTCCTGTTTCATCGGCGACGCGGCGCTGGCGAACGTGGAAGAATCCACTGAGCGCTTCGACGCAGTCTTCGCCTTCGGCTATTTCCATGAGGTTGATGCCGCTCTCGAGCATCTCCTCCTGCAAGGTTTCGTGATACGACTCGCCCGTGTTGACCGCCTTCTTCAGATCGATGATGCGACGACTGTTGGTTTCGGCGTCGTGAATGTGAACCAATTCTGTGCCGGGTGAACGAACCGTCTGCGACTCTAACACATTCACCGCATTGATGTCGTGGCGCCCGGCGAGAGCGCGAAGCTCTTCGAGGTAGTCCTTGGCCAGGAAGTCGGAAATGACAAAGACGATGGAATGCTTCTGCGCGATGTGACCGAAACGCCGCAGCACGGACTCGAACTTGGTCTCGCGCCCTTCCGGTTTGAAGTTCAGCAGCGCATCCATGATGCGCAGCGTGTGGGTGCGCCCTTTGCCCGGAGGAATGACGACTTCGACCTGATCGGTGAAAAGAATCAGACTGACGCGGTCCTGGTTCTTGGCCGCGGCCATGGTCAGCAGCGAAGCGATCTCAGCGATGGTGTCGCGCTTGCGTCCGCCGGGAGATTCGAGAACGGAGGCAGAGATGTCGACGAGCAGGTAAAGGAACTGCTCGCGCTCTTCGATGTAGCGCTTGATGTGCGGTTCGCCGGTTCGCGCGGTGACCTTCCAGTCCATCGAGCGAACGTCGTCGCCGGGCTGGTAGGGGCGCACGTCTTCGAACTCAATGCCCTGGCCACGGAACACAGAGTGGAACTCGCCCGCGAGCAGGTGCTCGACCGGGCGTCGGCATTTCAGCTCCAGGAGTGAGAGCCGGCTGTCAGCTTCGGTAATCATTCATCCTCCACCACCGGAACGGTCGAGAGCATTTGATCGAGCAAGTCATCGGACGTGAGCGCTTCGGCTTCGGCCCGGTAGGAAATGGCGAGGCGGTGACGCAGGACATCGTGGGCGACGTCTTTCACATCCTGCGGCGTGGTGTAATCTCGGCCCTGCATGAAGGCATTGCCGCGGGCGGCGAGGCTCAGGTAAATCGAGGCACGGGGAGAAGCGCCGAAGCGAAGGTAACGCTCCAGGTCGAGACCGAACTTCTCGGGGTGACGGGTGCAGTCGACGAGGCGGATGATGTATTTCTCCACTTTCTCGTCGATGAAGGTCTCCTCGAGGGCCTTTCGCATCACCATCAGCTCGTCGAGGCTGAGGATGGAATCGATTTCGATGTCGGGAGCCGTCGCCGCCATGCGCTGCATCACGAGCAGCTCGTGTTCGGGGCTGGGGTAATCGACCTTGAGCTTGAACATGAAGCGGTCGACCTGGGCTTCGGGCAGTGAGTAGGTGCCCTCTTGCTCTACCGGGTTCTGAGTCGCCAGGACCATGAAAGGACGGGGAAGATCGTAGGTGTCCTTGCCGAGAGTGACCTGTTTTTCCTGCATCGCCTCGAGCAGGGCCGACTGCACCTTGGCCGGGGCCCGGTTGATTTCGTCGGCGAGGAGCAGATTGGCGAACACGGGTCCCTTCTCCGCGGTGAAGGTGTGATCCTTGGGATTGTAAACCAGGGTGCCGGTGAGGTCGCCGGGAAGGAGGTCCGGGGTGAACTGGATCCGGGAGAACTCCGCCTGGACCGCCTTGGCGAGGCTGGTGGCTGTCAGGGTTTTCGCAATCCCGGGCACCCCTTCAAGCAGGACGTGGCCGTTGCAGAGGAGGCCGAGCAGCATGCGGTCGACCAGTTCTTCCTGCCCGACCACGGCGCGACCAATCTCGGCACGCACGGCATCCAGTTTTTGAGCAAAAGCTTCGCGTTCGTTTTCCATGTATTCGTCGAATATAGCGACCCCGACGGGAATATCCGTTCTATTTCCCGTTTCCGGGAAATTTGAGGCCGATCCAGATTTGATAATGTATCCCCTACCGATCCGGCAAGGGGTTGAGTGCCTGAGTTTCAGGCCCTGGCGGAATGGAAGGCGGTCACTTTCGGACCTTTTCCGGAGAAATCCCGTAAACTCTCATGGCATTATCACGCATCGCTTTGCGTGTTATGACTTCTCCCTTGGGAGCGAGGAACTCTTCGACGATTCGAACGACGTCGTCGACCGAACCCCAGTGGGTGCAGACGCCCCAGTTGGTGCCGAAGATGACGCGGTCTTCACCGAATGAATCGTAGCAGTGGTCGAGGATCTCACGGTAGTGATCGAGATCTTTGGGAGCCGGTTTGGCTACGCCCGCGAAATTGAGAATGCTCGAGATCTTCATGTAGACGTTAGGATGCTGCGAAGTCTCGGAAACCGCCTTTTTCCATTCGTCGCTGATTTGTCCGTCTGTCATGCGGGCACCGTAGGCGTGATTGATGACAATCTTGAGGTCGGGGTAATCCCTGGCCAGGGTCAGGGCATCCGGATGCTGGTCCAGGGTGATGAGCAGGTCGACGACCATGCCGTCCCTGGCGAGGCGCGCGATGTTCTCGCGGGCAAGTTCGTCGCCAAGGTAACCGGTGAGTTCCTCACGGCGAAAGCGAAACCCGTTGAGGTAGCCGGTCGCTTTCCACTTTTCGTAGCGCTCTGCAAACTCAGGGTCGGACAGGTTCTCCCGGGCGACATAACCGCACAAGAGATCCGAACTTTTTGCCTGATCGAAGATCCAGGCGTTGAGGTCGACGTCCGTGTGATCGACCGCTTCAACGACGAGAGTGGCGGCAATATTGAGGCGGTCGGCCAGCTCCCGGTAGTCTTCCGCGGTGACCACCTGGGTGAGCGTATTCTTGGGATCTTTTTTCTGCCCGCGCTCGATCTGTCGCTTGATCTGCTCCTCACCTTTGAAGTGAGTGTGCGTATCAATGATGTAGAGCTCGTCGGCTGAGGAGCCAATAGCGAGGCCGAGAAGGCAAAGGGTGAGGAGCGACTTCATGAAATGAGATCCTGGGGTTTCTTGCGCTTGGATTCTTTGCGGGCCAGCAGGAAAACAGCCAGCACGATGAAGGCGAGGGAGACCGGGCGGGTCAGCAGGGGCAGGTAGGAGCCGCCGCTGGCCATGAGGCCGGCACAGAGATTTTCCTCAGCAACGGGAGCGAGGACAAAGCCGATCACGAAAGGCGCGAGGGGAATCTTGAAGCGCTCCATCAGCCAGCCAAGAATACCGAATCCCAGCATCACGAAGACGTCGAACCAGCGACCTGAAAGAGCGTACGCTCCCCAAAGACAGGAGATCACGACGAGTGGTGACAGGATCTTGCGAGGCACTGCTGAAAGTTTGGCGATCCATCTTGCCCCGACTAGCATGAGCAGAAACATCGCCACGTTGGCGACCAGCATGGTGCCGATGATAGCGTGGATCGCTTCCGGGTTCTGGCGGAAAAGAAGCGGTCCGGGCTGAAGGCCGTGAAGTACGAGCGCCCCTAACAGAACAGCAGTAATAACGCTGCCCGGCATGCCGAGGGCTATCAGGGGAATGAGCGCCCCGCCCACGGTGGCGTTGTTGGCGGCTTCCGAAGCGATGATGCCTTCTTCGCTGCCGTGGCCGAATTTCTCGGGTTTGTCCGAGGAGCGCCGGGCCGCAGCGTAAGCGGCGAGAGAGCCGATGTTGGCGCCGACTCCCGGCAGCACGCCGATGACCGTGCCAATTCCGGAGGAGCGCAACAGGTTGCGCCAGTGTGGGAGCCACTGCTTGAAAGGAATGTAGGAGGAATCATGGCTGTCGCTTTGCTCAGCCTTCTTTTCTTCGCTCCCGATATCGGTGAGAATCTTGCCAATGGCGAACAGGCCGATGAGAACGGGGATGAGTTGGAAGCCTGCATTCATCGAGGTGATCCCAAAGGTCCAGCGCAGTTCGCCGGTAGCCGAATGGGTTCCGGGCATCGCGGCGAGGATGCCGAGCGCTCCGGCAAGCAGTCCCTTGGCTCGGGTCGAGTCCCCCACCCCCGCGAGCAGAGCCATGGCGAGAAAGACGAGGGAGAAGTATTCAAATGGCCCCAGCAGGGTGGACCAATCGGCCATGGGTTCAGCCAGTAACCAGAGGACCAGCCAGGAAACGAGGCCTCCAACGAGGGACGCGCCGACGCCGAGACCGAGAGCACGTCCCGGCTTTCCGGCCTGGGCCATGGGATAGCCATCGAGTGTCGTCATGATGGCAGCCGGAGTCCCCGGCATCCGCAGCAGGGTCGCACTGATGAGGCCGCCGCTGACGGCACCGACATACATGGCCACGAGGAGAACCAACGCATGAACCGGCTCCATCGAGTAGGTCAGCGGAAGTGCCAGGGCGATGAGCATGGTTCCGGTGAGACCGGGAACGGCTCCCACGGTGATGCCGAGTCCGGTGCCGAGAAGAATGAGGCCGAGAACGATCGGCGATGTGAAGATCTCGATCATGCGGCTTTCTTGCTTTTTTCCTCACGCCAGGCCCAGATGCCAAAAACGATCGTCAGGCCGAGAATAATCCAATGCAGTGGTGGCAGGGCTGGCGGGCTCTCGATGGTGATCTCGTTGAGAAGGGCACCGCGTTCGTCGACCTTGGCCTTGAGTTCGTCTCCAGTGAGAAAGATCGGTTCAATGTGAAGCTGAGCAAGACGTTCCTTCACGTAGTCGGTTTCCATAGCCTGTCCTAACATGTTAGCCAAAAAGTCAACCCGTTCCTGCGGGGTTCCCTTGGGTGCCCACCAGAACTGCATCAGGCTGTGGGTGGCTTCGACGCCCTGTTCGAGCGCGGTGGGGAGATCGGGAAGAGCGGCTTCCCGCTCTTCGCTGAGAACGGCGAGAGCACGGATGCCGGCTTCTTTGTATTGCACGTATTCGGCGATGGAAAAACCGGTCACATCGACGTGACCTCCCTTAACCTGGTTGAGGCGGTTGGATCCCCCGCCCGTCTGGGTGAAGCGGAACTTGGCCCCGGGCTTTCCGTTCTGAACGAAGAGAGCGCTGTAGTGGTTGGGAGCCCCGAGATTGGTGCCGAAGACGAGTTCGTAGGGGCGGTTCTTGGCGTCTTCCATCAGGTCGGCGAGCGATTCGTATTCCGAACCTTCAGCGACGGCAATGACCACGCCGGACCGTCCTGTCGCAGCAATGGGCTCAAAATCGTCCGGCCCCCAGTCGGCGTTCCCGTAGTGTTGGGCCGTGTAGATGCCGTCGTGCAGGCACATGATGGTGTGCCCGTCAGGCTCGGCGTCCTTGGTCATTCGGCTGCCGATGGTGCCGCCGGCGCCTCCCTGGTTTTCGACGACGAGCGGTTGGGGACTGAGTGCGTTGTCCCGGATCGCTTTCTGGAAGATGCGGGTGAAGATGTCGCTGCCGCCGCCTGCGTTGAACGGGACAATCACGTTGATGGGACGCGTCGGGAAGTCGTCACCGCGGCCGCTGTGAGGGAGCGCGGCAAGGAGGAGGCAGAGCAGAATAGTGATTGGTGAGGCTTTCGCCATACAGGGGCAATGGGGAGAGTGAGCGGGCATGTTGAGGGTTTTTGTCTCGTGAGACAAATAATCTCATTGGGATTTTAACGTGATCTGCGGTTATGATCGCAACATGCCACTGGTTAGGATTCAGACAAACGCCCAGCTCCAAAAGAACGAAGAAACTGCGCTGGCGACTTCAGCGACAACTGTTGTTGCGGAGGTGTTGGGAAAACCGGAATCGGTGACCATGGCCGTCGTGGAAACGGGTTTGTCCATGACTTTTGGTGGCACGCCGGAGCCGACGGCGCTGTTTGAGGTTGAGGGAATTGAGCTTGGTGGCGAACCTGCGGAAGGCCTTTGCCAGGGTTTATCTGATTTAGCCGAAGAGAAGCTGGGTGTTCCGGCGAGCCGGACTTTTGTGAAGCTGGGGAATGTCCCCCGTGGTTACTGGGCCGGGAACCGCAAGGTGTATTGATTGACGAAGTTATTGATTGTGGCTGGCCGTGATTCCCGATAGGGTCGCTTCGCATCATGCGCTTTCTTCTCTCCTTCAAATCTCTTCGTCCCCTGCTGCTGGCCTTAATGGCGGTTGCGATGATGGCGACGACGGCCTGTTCGCTGATCGGGCCGACTCTCGGCATGGGGCTGGCGCTGGCGCCACTGAAACTCGCTTTTGCCTGTCTTCCCGAGGGAACGCAGATCGACACGCCCGACGGCAGTGTTCCGATTGAATCTCTTCGCGCCGGTGACCTGGTCTTGGGCTATGACGGTGAGCCTGTAAGGGTTCAACAGATTCATGGTTACATGGAAGATACGGAGACGGATTTCTACCAGGTCTCTTTCTCTAACGGGGGCGTGGTGGATTTGTGCAGCATGCACCGGATCGGCGGGATTCGTGCCAAGGAGCTTGAAGTGGGCAGCGTGGTTTCCGGAGGTCATGTGGTGACCGAGATCGAAGTTTACCAGGGCGTGGAGCGTTCTTATGACATCCTGACCGAAGATTCCGGCTACCAGGTTGGCGGCGTCCCCGTCAACAGCATGATCGAAGAGATGTATGAGGCCGGACGCACCGGCGTCATCGAAGAATAATCAGCAGTGGTGCTGATCCGGAGGCACTGGTCCGTTCTATGCCCAGTCGACTCCCTGGATGCCGGTGATCAGCATTTGCACACCGATCACGGCGAGAAGCAGACCCATCAGCCGGGTCACAACCTTGATGGCGTTCTGCCCGAGAAAGTCAGTCAGTTTCTCGCCCACGCAGAAGGTGACAAAGGTCACGGAGCAGATCAGGGCCAGGGCGCCGAGGACAAGACCAATGTTTTCATGATCATCCCCGGTCGTGAAACTCATTGCCGTAGCAATCGTTCCCGGTCCGGCGAGAAGCGGTAGCGCCAGTGGTGTGATCGCAATATTGAGCTTTGCGTCTCGGCTGTTCTCGTTGTCTTCGCTGGTTGGGGTATGAACGCTGGAACCCTCACCTTGCAACATTTTGAAACCTACCAGCGCGATCAGAACACCGCCCGTGATGCGAAAAGCTGGCAGGGTGATCCCGAACATCTTGAAGATTTCATTCCCGGCGAGGGTGAACACGGCGATAATGCCGAAAGCGATCAAGACACCGCGGAAAGCAACCCAGCGGCGGTCTTCTGCGGAGAACCCGTCGGTCAGGCCCAGGAAGATGGGCGTATTCGCAATCGGGTTCATGATGGCGAAGAACGCCATCGTCACTGTCAGGAAATGGGAATAGCCCTCGCTCATTCGAATAGAATATCGGGGCCGGTGCTTCTCTTAGTCCTCCTCGAGCATGATGTCAGGCAGCTCGGGTGGCCCGGGCTGTGACGCGAGGAACTTCTCAACCCAGGCGATGTTGTAGTCGCCGGAGCGGAAGGCATTGTGCTTCATGATCGACGCCTGGAACGGGATCGTCGTCTTGATGCCCTTGATAACGAATTCGTTCAGGGAACGAATCATTCTCGCGATCGCGATTTCGCGGGTCGCTCCCGTCACGATCAGCTTGGCGATCATGGAGTCGTAGTTCGGAGGAACGGAGTAGCCGCTGTAGACATGAGTGTCGACGCGGACACCGCGACCACCGGGGGCGTAGAAGAGATTAATCTTGCCCGGGCTGGGAGCGAAATTGTTGTAGGGATCCTCGGCGTTGATTCGGCACTCGATAGAGTGGCCGCGAGAGGAACTGTCCATGACGTGAGCGGAAAGCGGCTCGCCGGCGGCGACGCGGATCTGCTCTTTAATGAGGTCACAACCGCGAACTTCCTCGGTAATGGGATGCTCCACCTGGATACGGGTGTTCATCTCCATGAAGTAGAAGTTCTCGTTGTCGTCGACGAGATATTCGATGGTGCCGCAGTTCTCGTAGCCGATGTTCTTCACCAGCGTCTCGGAAGCCTCAGCCATGCGTTCGCGAAGGCTGTCAGTGAGGAGAGGAGAAGGAGTCTCCTCGATGATCTTCTGGTTGCGGCGCTGCATGGAGCAGTCGCGCTCACCGAGCTCTTTCACGTTGCCGTGACTGTCTGCAACAATCTGAAACTCAACGTGATGCGGGTTTTCAACAAGCTTCTCGAGATAAACGTCGGGGTTGCCGAAGCAGGCTTCCGCTTCCTGGCGGGCGGCGTGGAACGCGCTGACGAACGAGGCCTTGTTGAGGGCCGGGCGCATGCCGCGACCACCACCACCGGCGGTCGCTTTGATCATGACAGGGAAACCGATCTCTTCAGCCAGCTTGATGGCCTCTTCTTCGGTTTCGACGATGCCCTCGGAACCGGGCGTGACGGGGACGCCATACTTCGTCGCGGTGGCGCGGGCGGTGTTCTTGTCACCCATCATCGTGATGACTTCAGCAGAAGGTCCGATGAACTTCACGTTGCAGCTCTCACAGAGCTCAGCGAAGCGGGCGTTTTCAGAAAGGAATCCATAACCGGGATGGATCGCATCGACGTTGGCGATCTCCGCGGCGGAGAGGATGGCCTCCATGCGGAGGTAGGATTCGGCACTCGGTGCCGGTCCGATGCAGATAGCGTCGTCGGCGAGATGGACGTGCATGGAGTCCACATCGGCTTCGGAATACACGGCGGTGGTTCTCACCCCGAGTTCCTTGGCAGCACGAATGACGCGTAGGGCGATTTCGCCCCGGTTAGCTACGAGAATATTTTTGAACATGGCGTTTCCGCTCCACGTTGTCCGGCCAGTCCTGGTTCAGGCGCCGGATCAGGATGTTTTGACTCGGAACAGCGGCTCACCAAACTGGACGGCTGTTCCGTTTTCTACGAGGATCTCTACGATTTCGCCTGAGATCTCGGCCTGGATTTCGTTCATCACCTTCATGGCCTCGACGATGCAGACCGTGGTTTCAGCGGAAACTTTGTCTCCAACTTTCACGAAAGCATCGGCGTCGGGGGCGGAGGCGGTGTAGAAAGTGCCTACCATTGGGGAAGTGATTTCTTCGGTTCCGGCGGGCAGGCCACCGGCGTCAGCTGCAGGAGCGGCGGCGGGAGCAGCGGCTGGTGCAGCAGGAGCAACGGGTGCGGCTGCGATGGGAGCCGGGGCGGCAGCCATCAGCTGGGAAATTGCAGATACGTCTACATCTCCACCTTTCTTGAGCTCGAGCTTGGTTTCATCCTGCTCGAGTTTGAACTGAGAGAGCCCATGTTCATCCATGAGCTCGACGATTTTCTTGATGTCTTTGAAGTCCACAGCAGTTGCCTTCCGGGTTGAAATTCAAATGGTTCTTGCGATCGGTTCCGTTTGCGGTTCCACGCAAGGGCCGCGCAAAGCTTCACGCAGAAGTTGGTTACTTTCCAGCGTAAAAAGCGCCCGATAGAATACGCAGATTGGTGATTCGTCAAGTTCCAGCCTTATCGATCGTGGCGAAGACCCGGTCGATTTCGGCGTGGGTGTTGTAAAAATGAGGGCTGAAACGGATGTAGGGAACCCCCTCGCGGTCGTGCCGAAAGCTCGCTACGATGTCGTTTTCTGCGAGTTTCTCAAACAGAGTCGGGATGGAATTGGGGTGCTCCGGGTGAGTGAATGAGGTGATTCCGGAGGCATTCGCTCCACTACGCGGGCCGATAACCTCAAACCCCTGAGCATCAAGCCCTTCGAGCAGATGGGCCTTCAATTCGAGTAGCCGCGCTGCCACGTTGTCCACGCCGATCCCCGTGAGCAGGTCCATGGAGGCTTTCATTCCCAGAAGTCCCTGAGCATTAAGGACTCCCGGCTCATATCGGCGTCCGCCGGGTTCGAAGTCGACGGCGTCCTGGGCGATGAAATTGGGGGATTTGACGTTCCAGGCCCCGATCAGGCTGGGCTCGAGGGTTTCGAAGCGTGAACGCTTCACATAGAAGAGCCCGGCAGTCATGGGGCCGAGCATCCATTTGTGGGAATCGGCGCTGAGGAAATCGACCAGTTTCGCGTCGGTAGGAAAAGCGCCGACGGTCTGGATCGCGTCGAGACAGAAAAGAATATTCTGTTTGGCGGCCAGTTCGCTGACGGCTTCGACATCGAGGCGGTAGCCACTCAAAAAGTTGTTTGAGGCGAGTGCCAGCATACGGGTTTTCGGGCTGATCGCAGCCGCAATGAGTTCGGGAGTGATTTCTCCCACCTTTTCCGGCCTTAGGTAGACGACCTTCACCCCCAGCTCTTCCAGTTTCTTCCACGGGTAGACGTTGGCCGGGTAGTCATCCAGATAGGTGATGATCTCGTCCCCTTCCTGCCAGTCGATGCCATTGGCGACGAGGCTGAGCCCGAGACTGGTGGGTCCGAGCAGGGCGACTTCGTCAGCGCCGCATTCGAGCAGGCGGGCACCGGACGCGCGGACGCGGTCCATCTGCTTGAGAAGTACGTGGGAATAATCGAGCTCACCGGTGGACGAGTCGATGTTGAACTGGTTCATCGCATCGACGGCCGGCTGCGGCACGGCAGTCACCGCGGCGTGGGCCAGGAAGATGCGGTCGCGACAGGCAGGAAAGGTATCCCGACGCCAGGCTTCGTCGGTTTCGACGCGTGAAAGGAGATCGCTCATCCTGCTCAGACGCGTCGGGCCCGCTCACCTTCCTCAATCAGTTCCCAAAATTGCTTGGACTGCGCCAGGGTGTCGTCGTCGCCGACCGGGAGCTTGGCCCGGAAGAGGAAATCCTGGAACGTGTTGGCACTGAGCACCCGGTGCACCACGATAGACTGGTGATCATCGGTGACCTCGAAGTAGATGCGGACCTCGCCGGCGCGGTAGCGGTAAAGGGTTTTCCCGTCGCGATCAATCTGGCCGAAAGGAGCATCGGCGTCGTTGTCATCGATGCCGTCCAGGTCGTCAGGGCTGACCTTGAATTCATTCAGCACCGAGAGCTGTTCCAGTGTGGACAGCTGGGAAATCTCGGCAGCACTGAGCTCGTTGAAGATGATCTGGAACACATCGTAAGTGTTCCCTCAGCGCCGATTCGAGACAACGAAAAAGTTTGTCAGAATTGAAGACGTCGGAAGTGTGGCCACTCCCGCTACCGGGCTATGTAGCGGAAGATGCTAGTCTTCCGATGGGTTAAACACCCAGGCTTCGGGAATCGACAAACACACTCGCCATGCCGGCGGCATCAGCGGCGTCGATACCGGCCTGACCGTCTTCAAAAACGAGACAGTCTTCCGGCGGCACTCCCATCTTCTCGGCTGCGAGTAGAAACATGTCAGGAGCTGGCTTGCCATGCTCGACGAGGGCCGGAGTGATGATGATATCAAACAGGTCGCGCAGGCCCGCGGCTTCGAGTGAAGGCTCGACAAGCGAGAGATCGCTGCCGGAGGCTACTGAGATCTTCCTGCCCTCGGCGTGGAGTTTGTGGGCCAGTTCGCCCACGGCAGGCACAGCCTTCAGCTTGTCGACATGTTCGGCGTACCACTCGGCCTTGTATTCGTGAACGGCGTCAGGGCAGATGTCGGCGCCGTAGCGCTCGTTGAGCTTTGTCACCGTGACACGATCAGGAACGCCGGCGGCCGCATAGAACTCGTCCTCTTCCCAGACCCAGGGCGCCTTGTTGTGGACAAAGCTCGCGGTCCAGGCCTTGTAGTGCAGCGGCATGGAGTGCACCAGGGTGCCGTCACAATCAAAGATGTAACCGGCAAAATCGCGATCGGGCAGGTCGAGTGTCATGATCCCGAACCTGCCGACTTCGTGCGACAACGCAACCGACCTTTTTGATCGATGGCGTGGAAACCGTTTGAATCAGGACTCAGCAGGAGCCGCTTCCTTGGTTTCTTTGACGGAGGATTCTGCAGGCAGAGCATCGACGATTTCGGCATCGGTGGCCCCGCCTTTGAAGAACTTCTTAAACATCCGGCGCGGGAAACTCTTGCCGGCTTCTTCGGCTTCGACTTCACCGAGAGCGCCGTCCTTGGCTTTCTCCCAGGCCTGGGCGAAGCCGGGGGCGTTCACAACCATGGACTTCTCGGCGCGAACGTAGATTTCCAGTTCACGCTCCAGTGACTGAAGGCTGTCCTGGGCGCGGCCAGAGTTGATCTTGAGGCGCAGGTTTTCGTTTTCCTCGCGAAGACCGTCGATCTTCTTTTTCATCTCAGCCATGTTCTCGGCTTCGATCTCGAGCTTGTCAGAAAGGTGAGCCTTGAGACGCTTGTGCTCGCGCTTGGTCTTGAAATGAGAGGAGAGGGAGAGGACGTAGAGAACTGCGATCAGGACACAGCCCCAGAAGAAAGGATTCGTAACGAGAGTCTTGAGTGTTTCCATTTGTGGAAACTATAAGGGTGGCTTTCTGACCCGTAAACCCGCGATATGGGAACGAATTTGAAATTTTCCCCTTGCGAAATCTATTTCATGGATTTCTGTAAAGACAGAAATAAGGAAAAATGACCGATTTGCCTCCATTTGCTCAGAGCTTCATCCTCCACTGGGGAGAGATGGGGACGAAGTGGGGCATCAATCGGACGGTTGCCCAGATTCACGCGCTGCTTTTCATTTCTGAAGAGCCTCTCAATGCCGAAGACATCTGCAACCGCCTCGGGGTGGCTCGCTCGAATGTGAGCAACAGCCTCAAGGAACTCCAGAACTGGGGCATCGTGAACGTGGTGCACCTTCCCGGCGACCGGAGGGATCACTTTGAAAGTGTGAAGGACGTTTACGAGCTGTTCCGCATGATCGCCACGGAGCGCAAGCGCCGGGAGATTGACCCGACTCTGCGTAACCTGCGCAAGAGTGCTGACGAAGCCGGGGAAACAAATGACCCTGCCGATGCTTACGCCAAGGGCCAGCTCGAAGATCTGCTCGGGTTCTTTGAGATGATCAGCGACTTTTACGAGAAGATGGACCGGATGCCGACCAAGTCCGCCGTGAAGATGTTTCGCATGGGCGACAAGATCGCCAAAACCCTGGGCGTCATCGGCAAATAGAACCCCTCTTTTTATTTATCCCTGAATTTCTCTTTTAACAGAAATAACTGAAATGAAGAAACCACGAACTGAACCAGCTGCAAAACCCGTCCGGGGCACCTTGTTCTATGACGGCACCTGCGGATTCTGCGTCGGAAACGTGAATCGTCTCCGGCCCCATCTCGCCCGACTTGGTGTGGCGACGGAGCCCTTCGCCAACGGGGCCGCTGAGCCCGAAATGAAGCTGCGATGGGAAGACGGCAGTCTTCGCGGCGGTGGTGACGTGATCTTCTTTCTCGCCCGCCGGACCTGGTGGGCGGCTCCGCTGGGCTGGCTCGAATGGGTTCCCGGCTGCCGCTGGCTGGTCGGAAAATTTTACGACGCCGTGGCCAGCCGGCGCCACTGCCTCAGCGAGGGAGTCTGCCGGATTTAAACGGAAAGGAACTGGAATCATGAAGAAAACGGAGAAGAAAAGAATCGTGATCGCCGGCGGTAGCGGCTTCCTCGGGGGGCACCTCGCCGGGACGTTGGTGCGCCGCGGATACGATGTGGTCGTCCTGACCCGAAATCCTAATCGATACGCGGGACGCGGCCGGGCCCTGGAATGGGATGGACGCACGGTGGAGGATCACTGGGTGCGGGAACTCGAGGGCGCCTACGCCGTCGTCAACCTCACCGGTAAACATGTGAACTGCCGCATGACCAAAGCCAATCGGGCCGAGATCAAGCGCAGCCGGGTCGATTCTGTTCGTGTGTTAGGCGATGCGTTGAGAAAAGTCTATCGCGTTCCCAAGGTGTGGGTCCAGGGGGCCAGCCTTGCGATTTACGGTGACGCCGGAAACCGCGTCTGCGACGAAGCAGCCTTCATTCCTACCGAATATCCCACCGACGTTTGTCTCGCCTGGGAGGAAGCGCTTGGAAGCGCGATCCGCCCCGAGATGAGATGGAGCGTCTTGAGAATAGGGTTTGTGTTAGGAGCTGATGGCGGCGCTTTGCCTGCCCTGGCCAACCTTGCCCGAATTGGGTTTGGGGGCGCGATCGGTCGAGGCAGCCAGTGGATCAGCTGGATTCACATCGAGGACATGATGCGCCTCTTTGTCGAAGCGATCGAGAACCCGGCGGTGCACGGGATCTACAACGCAACCGGCCTCCAGCCGGTGCCGAATCACGAGTTCATGGAAACCCTGCGTGACACGCTCGGTGTTCCCGTGGGACTGCCAACGCCAACCTGGATGATGAAAGCCGCTGCGCCGGTAATCGGGGCTGATCCCGATCTCGCCTTGAACGGTCGGCGTGGCCTGCCGGTTCGAATCAACGGACTCGGGTTCAACTTTCGTTTTCACGAACTCGCCGATGCCCTGGAGGATCTGTTGAGGCCGACCGTTGCAGCGACGCCGAAGCTTCGGAAGGAGGTGGCGGCATGAATGGAAGAAGTGTTCTCGATCCTCAGTGGAATCCGGGTACTGCCTGGGCGAAGAGCTTGCCCTTGGCGTTGCTCATTCCCGTTGCGATCTGGGCGTTGATGATGGTCGGCGCGGTAGTGGTAGACAGGAGCGAATTGTGGGGCGCCTTCGCCTTCTTGTTCATCTACTTGTTTTACGCCGTTCCGATTCACCTCATCATGTATGCCCTGGTGGGTCTGCCGATCTTTATCTACGGAGGAAGGGAGAATGGACGATGGCTCTGGCGGTGGCCGGGTGCCTTGGCTCTTGGAACGGCTGCCGGAATTGTCCCTTCAATGGCGGTTGCCGCTCTCATATACGGCCGGGACATCTTCCTCCCTGAGGCGTTGACCTGGGTGATTGTCCTCGGTCTCTACGGATTGATTACGGGCTTTGCCGCTTGCAGGCAGAGACCACCGGATGACTGGGCGCCGTGACGAAACTTCGAACCGCTTGTTGTCATGACTATTTTAAAGGATTTCTACGAACGTCCTCGCCGCGAAAAGAAGCGGGCCCGCCGGACTCAACAGGGTTGGGTCAATGACCTGACCCTGTTGGAAGGCGAGGCTGCAGTCTACCGCCCTGACTCACGGACCGCCGGGGAGGCCCTGAAGCGACCCGGCGAAGTCCTCTTCATCGGAGACTGGATCGACATGGTGTTTCTTCATCTCGAAGTGGATCCGGAAGCGTTGCAGGAGGCCGTGCCCTTGAAACTGGACTGCTGGAAGGGCCGCGCTTTTGTCAGCCTGGTGGCGTTCACGATGCGCGGGATGCGTCCGGCGCAGGGAGGTAACTGGACCAAGTGGCTGGTGAAACCGATTGGCACCCACCAGTTCGTGAATCTGCGAACCTATGTCGTGAACCGTGGCGAAGCCGGAATCTATTTCATGAAGGAGTGGGTCAACAACCGCCTCGCTGCGACCCTGGGTCCGCTCACCTACAGCTTGCCCTATCATTACAGCAAAATTGTTCACGATCACGAAGGTCTCTGTCCCGCTGGTTCAGTAAAGACGGAAGACGCCGAGCTTCGATACGGAGGCGGGCATCTCATGGAATACACCACTGCTGAGCCGGGCACGGAGGAGGAGTTTCTCTTCGAGCGATACACCGCTTTTGCTTCAGCTCGCGGGCTGCGGCGATTCCGGGTCTGGCATCGGCCTTGGAAAATTTCAGAGCTTATCGATCCGGTTCTCGAAGAGACAAGTCTGCTGGATCGGCTGGGGCAGGGTTGGACGAAAACCCTCAGGCTGGTGAGTGGGCATCACACTCACGGTGTAAAAGGTGTCCAAATGGGGCGACCTGAGCGAGCTTGAGGTGGAGCCGAAAACCAAGAGAAATTGATAGTTTTCGGGATTTGATCAAATTCTACTCATCGCAATTCAACGGTCTATTCATTTGCATGGGCGCGAATTCTGCTGATAGATGCCGCAATGGAAGACAATCCTTTTCGAGAGGCCGATCTGAGTCTGCGCAACCACCCGGAGTCCTGCATCCTGGTGATTTTCGGCGCCACGGGCGATTTGACGCACCGGAAACTGATTCCGGCTTTGTATAACCTCGCCGCTGACGGTGACCTGCCGGCCGGCCTGCGTGTCGTTGGCTTTGCCCGTCGCGAAAAGTCCGATGATGTTTTCCGCGAAGGCCTCGAGGAGCTGAACAAGGAGGTTTCCCGCCAGGGTCACGACGAAGACCTGTGGGAGCAGTTTTCCCAGAGCATCACCTACCACCAGAGCACCTTCACCGATGAAGAAGGCTACGCGGCGCTCAAGGAGAAGCTCGACGCCATGGAAAAGGACGGGGCCAGCCCGAACCGGATGTATTACCTCGCTTCGGCGCCCGAATTCTTTGACGACATCTTGCTCAACCTGAAGAAAGCCGGTCTCAACGAGTCTGACACCGGATGGTGCCGTGCCGTGGTGGAAAAGCCTTTCGGAACCGATCTCGCTACCGCCCAGCACCTCAACGAGGTGGTGAATGAGGTGTTTCCGGAGAAAGACACTTACCGAATTGACCACTACCTCGGGAAAGAGACGGCGCAGAACATCATGGTGCTGCGCTTCGCGAATCATCTTTTCGAGGTGCTGTGGAACAACCGTTTTATCGATCATGTCCAGATCACCTGTGCCGAGCACCTCGGTATGGAAGGTGGTCGCGGTGGTTACTACGACAAGTCGGGCGCCATGCGCGACATGATTCAAAACCACTTGCTTCAGCTGCTCAGTCTCATTGCGATGGAGCCGCCGTCAGACCTGTCGGCCGACGGGGTGCGTGATGAAAAGGTGAAAGTGCTCAAGTCGCTTCGTCACTTTGACGGTCCTGAAGATGTCGCCAAGAGCGTGGTCCGTGCGCAATACACCGCAGGAACGGTGAATGGCGAAGAGGTGGTCGGTTATCGCCGGGAAGACCGCGTCAATCCCGGTTCCATGACCGAGAGTTACGTCGGCATGAAGATCATGATCGACAACTGGCGCTGGGAAGGTGTTCCTTTCTACGTCCGCATGGGCAAGCGCCTGCCGAAGAAAGGCACCGAGATTTCGATTCACTACAAGCAGGCTCCTAACGTGCTCTTCAACGCCGCTGTGGGTGCGGAAGCAATGCCAGGAAACGTGCTGGTGATTCGCATTCAGCCTAATGAAGGAATTTCCCTTGGGATGCGCTCCAAGCGTCCCGGCCCGGCAGCGACGCTGCAGCCGGTGAAAATGGACTTCAACTACCAGACCAGTTTCGGCAAGAGCAGCCCGGAAGCTTACGAGCGTCTCCTGCTCGATGCGATGGCCGGCGATGCCACCCTCTTTGCCCGTGCTGATGAGGTGGAAACCGCCTGGAAGTATGTCGACCAGATCGAGGACGCCTGGCACAAGTCCACCAATCCGCCCAAGATGGCCGAATACCCGGCCGGTTCCTGGGGTCCCAAAGAGGCAGACGAGCTGCTCGAGCACGACGGCCACGAGTGGCGACGGCTGTAGCCGGTAATCAGTATTCGGTGGTCAGTTGTCAGGTAGTCCCTCGTGACTGCTGACTCGTGACCGATGACGGCGCGCTTCGCGCGCCTACTTGATCATCCGGAAGGTGAAGGGGTAGAGGTAGTCTTCGCCTTTGCTGGCCGCGACGGCGGCGATAATGGTGTAGATCAGGCCACCGATGGCGGCGGCAAAAAAGGTGACGAATCCGATTCCCACAACCAGGGTCAGGGGGATGGAAATCACCTGCACGATAAGCACCGAGAGCTGAAAGTTGAGGGCCTCTTTGCCGGCAATGTCCACCTTGGCGAACTCATCTTTCTTGAGCAGCCAGCAAACGAGCGGCCCGACGAATGAAGGGATGCCAATGGCGCTGCAGAGTCCGGAGAGGTGAGTGAACATGGCCCAGTCCCTCTCCTGCTTGGCGGGATCGGCGGGCAGTTTCGGAGAGGGATCGTCTGCCGGTGTCGGCGGGGTTTCGGAATTTTCGGGCGGATCGGGAGTCAGCTCAGGAGGAGTATTCTCTTCGCTCATGGGTCCCAGTTTAGGGGAGTTCCTGTAGAAAAGAACTACAAGAATGCGGAAGTTTTGGAACGCCGCGACGCCGAAAAGCGTTGAGGAACGCGGGGTTTCCGGTTTACTGAATGCCATGCACGAGAGCGCGCCCCTGGGGCAATTGTTACTCACTGGAGTTCCGGGAACGGAACTGGATCCCGAAACCGCCGCCCGCTTCAAGAAGCTCCAGCCGGGGGGCTTCATTCTCTTCGGTCGGAACATCAAGTCACCGGAACAACTCCGGAAGCTGATCGATGACCTGCGCGACCTCAGTGACATCGAACCCTTTATCACTATCGATCAGGAAGGTGGCCGGGTGTCCCGGATTCGTCTCATCGGTAGCGAACCGCCGAACGCCCAGCAACTGCGTGAGAAAGCCGACCTCAAGCTGATCGAGAAACATGGCAAGCTGACCGGCCAGATCCTGCGAACTTTCGGGTTCAATCTCGATCTCTGCCCGGTGCTTGATATTTCCTTCGATGACGAAGCAGACAATTCGCTGAAGGGACGATGCTACGGCGCCACGGCGGAAGAAGTGATTCAGAACGCCACGCTCTTCAATCTCGGGATGCGCAAGGAAGGTGTGCTTTCCTGCGGTAAGCATTTCCCCGGCTATGCTTCGGCCGAGGTGGACCCTCACCACGAGCTTCCGGTGATCAATAAGACGCTGGAGGAGATGGAAGCGGACGAACTGAAACCTTTCCGCGCTCTCCTGCCTGACCTCGACAGCATCATGGCCTGTCATTCACACTACCCGTGCTGGGATGCCGACCGTCCGCGCTGGCCCGCCTCGTTGTCGAAGAACATCATCACCCAGTTTTTGCGCAACCAGCTGGGCTACGATCGTCTCGTCATGACTGATGACCTCGACATGGGTGCGGTGCTCAATGAGGTGACATTTGATGATACGATTCGAGCCTGCATTGAAGCCGGCAACGATCTCGCCATGATCTGCCACCGGGTCGAGCTGGTGGAAGCGGCGGCCAAGGTGATCGAAACTCTGCCTGATCCGGTCCTGCACGATGCCCTTGTCAGGATTGAAGCGGCGAAGAAGAAGATGAAGGCGCCCTACGACTGGTCGCTGGAGAAGTTCCAGGAGATCGATTCCCAGATCTGGGATCTTCGGGTGGCCACCCTCGGAGAAGAGCGGGCCAAGATTCTTTCCGTGGAAGACGGCAAGCGTTCGCCGGTGGAGACGTATTAGCGGCTTTATACACTTTTTGTGAGCCGGTGGCACTTTTCGAGCGTATGGAGTGTCCAATGATGAGACTTCTCCTTCTCTCAGCTGTCGCTTTTTCGCTCGGTCTTTCGGCCCGAGCCGGTGATCCGATTTCGTATACCGTTGATTCTGAGCAGGATCGGACGGAGGAAAGTTTCATTCCCCGGTATGCGGTCGCTGGCGGCTACATTTCGTGGACTTCAGACGCTGACTTTTCCAACGGAACCGGCTCCCTGTCCCAGTGGGAGGCGGGAATCCAGGGAAATGCTCCTATCCTGACCCGGGACAACTACCGGCTCACCGCGGGGATCCAGTATCGCTACAACAGTCTCAACTTCACCGGTGCACCCCTGCCTCTCGGCAACATGGACTTCGACCTGCACCGGGTGGATGTGCCTTTCAACTTCTGGGCCGACCTCAATTCCCGCTGGAAGCTCTGGCTTCGACTGCAGCCGGGCTGGTATTCCGACTTCGACAATGTCGGATCAGATGACTTTATCCTGACAACCCTCGCTTTGCTGTCCTATCGCTGGAACGACACGACCAGGGTCGCTTTTGGTGGTTATTACTCCCGTGACCTCGGGGAGCCTCGACTTCTTCCCGCTGTTGGTTTCATTTTCGAGCCGGATCCTCAGTGGTCGATTGCCCTCACTTTCCCGAGAGCGGAGGTGGCCTACGCTCCGAATCGCGATTGGTTTATCGCGGCACGGGTTTTCCTCAGTGGTGCCGGTTGGAATATTACGGACCCGGCTGGTGGCCCTAATGACGTTGACCTCGACTACAAGAGCATGCGGGTTGGGCTGGGCGTCGAGCGCCGCCTTTCCGGTGCCTGGTGGGCTTACCTCGATGCCGGCGCCCAGCTGGGTCAGGAAATTTCGATCGAGGATGCTCCCTACACCTTTGAGCAGGATCTCGATTCTTCCGCCTTCGTGACGGGTGGCGTGAAGCTGCGGTTCTAAGCCGCCGGCTTAATCGAGTTTCTTTGCGCGGGCATAGTCGCCCGGATCGACCATTCGCTTCACATCATCGAGTGAAAGCTGAGTGTCCTGGTAACCGGCTTTGAAGGGCGATCCCTGCGCATCGGCTGAATTCTGCACCCCGGCCGTGCCGCGGCGATCTGCATTGGTCGCATAGGTCTGGCCGCTTTCCCGGTAGGAACCGGTGTTGAAGTCGTTCATCTGGTTGGTGGAGTTCGCCTTCTTCCGGTTGGCAAAGAGGCGGCCGGAGTCACCGTCCCGTGAGTTGTTGAAATTGCCTTCGCGGGCATCGTCGTCGCCGTAGCGGGATTCTTCGTAGCCGGAATAGTCCTGTCGCTTGAGGTATTCCGGGGTGCGGAACTGCTTGGTCGCAGCCTGGTCTTTCTGGAGGCGGGCCTGCTTCTTGCCGACCTTTCCGTCGACTCCTTTGGCCTTGTTGTTCGAGTAGAGATTCGGGCGATCGGCAACGAGAGTGCCGTCCTCCGCCACGGTGTAGCCTCGCTCGGCAAACTTCGAGCGAATCGCACTTTCGTCGCTGTTGCCCTGTCCGCCCCAGGCGGCGTTATCGAAACTGATGGCGCCGCGACGGACCTCACCGTAAGTCCGCTGAGTCTCGCACTGGCAAAGGAAGAGCACAGAGAGAAGGGCTGCTGCAACGAGCAGAATCTGACGGGGGAGGGTCACCATGAGCCGGTATATTCCACCATTTCGCGGCCTTCGGCAAGAGCGGTCCGCCATTCACGCAGGAGGATGCGGCGTCCGCTGGTGAGGTGGAGTTCGGCGGTTCGGTCCTCCCACGAGTCGAGTTTGTCCCAGTCAGCATAGAGCTTCATGAGCAGGCGCAGGTCGACGGAGAGCGATTTCTGGAAGACTTTGTGGAGGAGGGTTTCGGCTTCGTCGAACTGCTCCGTTTCGATGAGATACGAGGCGAAATCCTCGAGAAAGAGATGGTGATTCCATCGGTAGGAAGTGAGCTGCTCGTGGTAGCGGCGAAAGAGGCGTCCCGCGAGATCTTTCTCCCCAAGCTGTTGGAAAAGGGTCGGCAGTTTTCGGCGGGACAGCAAGGTCGCGAATTCGGTGTTGAGCCCGGCCTGGCGGAAAATGTCGGACTCAGCTTCCTGCATGAAACGGGAGTGAACTTCGAGCAGGCGTGCCCGGTCGCCAATGCGGTGGAAGAACAGGACCTGCTGCTGCGGATGATCAGCAAAGTAGTGAGTGCCGGGCACGGCGGAGGCTTCCACGAATTCGCGGGCGGCGGCGATGCCGGATTCACCGAAAGCTGGCAGCGTGGAAAGAATGCGATCACGCCCGGTTCGGTCAACGTCTGCTAGAAGCTCCAGGGCGGTTGCCTGCAGTTGATCACGATTCCACGCGACGATGAGTTGCTGCAGCCATGCGGCTTCTATCGGTACCGGGGTCTCCGCGATTCGGTTCGCCAATTCGGATGACGGTTCCGTGAGGTCGTTGATCCATCGGACGAGATGCGAGGCGTTGGATTCGGGAAGGCCGGCGGAGTTCACTGAGGAATCGTTGTAGTCAAAATCGTGGAAGATGGCTTCCCACTCATTGGGCATCTCTGAGAGTTGAATCCCCTTTTGATGTTTTGTTAGTATCAGCGAAAGCGATGTGAAGAAGCGGTTGCTGCGGTCGGACGTGTTCCGACGAATCATGGTGAAGAGGGCCAGGGCCTGTTCGGTGGCACCGGCTTCACCGGTGGCGAGGGCCAGGGTCAGGGCGACGGAATGGGGCTGGCTTTCGAGGCTGCTGTGAGCCAGGGCGACGAGTGCGTCGAGGTCCGCGGTTTGCGCGGCCCGGTAGAGCCCGGCGAGTTGAGTCATCACCTCGCGTTCGAGTGCGGAATCATCGCCGTTCAGCGGGATTTCGTTGAGCCACTCCAGGGCATCTTCGGGTTGGCCTTTATCCTCAAGTAGCTTTGCCCCGAGGAGCCGGTGACGGTTCTCGATCTCGTCTGAGTTGCGGAGATGGGTCAGCAATCGCAGGAGCGCGTCCTCGTCGCCACTTTGGCGATAGGCTTCGATAAGCGCACGCTGGAACGGCAGATGCGCCTGGGTGGTGATGGGTGGAGCGCCCCGGGCACCGGTAGGCTTGCGGCTGAGCGGGACAAGCCGGTCGATGTCCCGTGTGATGGCGAGGAACCGGGCGTGCTGTTCGGCAATGTAGTCGGAGGTGATGCCGGGGGGCGGGTTGTATTCGCGTGTGCCGAGCCGGTGAATGACATCGAGGGCCGGCTCGGGGTCGAGGGCGGTCTCGCTGGCATCAAAGAGGCCCTGCATGGGGGCATAGTTCTTTCCGCGTCGGCGAACTTCGGCCTGGTAGACTTGGACGGCTTCTCGATGAAAGCCCTGGGTCTCGAGCGATTTGCCGAGCTCAAAACGGCTGTCGGGATCCACCAGCTGGTTCTCGATGGTGAGCGCGAGCGCGGTCCGTTCCGGGGCGCTGAGCCATTCGAGCGGGAGGGTCTTGCACCCGATTTCGAACTGCTCGAACTGGGCGATGGCGGAGTCGTTGACTGGAAGGGCGAGAGCATCGCCGCTGATGGCATCGGCAAAGGGCGCGCCGTGCTTAAGGTCCTGGGGGATCCGGGCGGAGTAGTAACGCAGCAGTTGATCCATTCTCTGCCAGCTCTGGATCTGGACGTAGCGAACCTGGTCGGGATCGGGATCACGCGGACGGATGAAGTCGATCTGGCGGGAAGTCACTTCTCCGAGTGTTTTGATGGCGTCGTTATAGCGTCGTCCGGCGATCTGGATGAGTAGCTTTTTCTCGTCGTTATTGCCCTGGGTGACGGGATCGGGGGCTTCTGCTTCGCGGAGAAGGCGATTGATCAGTTTCTCTCGCGGGACGTCAGAGTCCATCAACGAAAGTCGCTCAGTCAGGGCAGAGAGAAAGAGGTCGCGTGAGCGAATGCTGTCACCGGGCTCCATGGCGTCGAGGGCCCGGTCGAGGGCCTTGATCTGTGCCCGTTCGCGACTGGCTTTCCCGGCGACCTGGGAAAGTGAAAAGAGAAAGCTGACATCTGGATCCTCCATCGCCTCAGCAGCCAGAGATCCAATTTCAAACGCTTCATCGAGGAAGCCCATTTCCCGAAGTTCGGCGAAAAGGTAGGCGCCGAATTTTTCGAGGTAGGGCATTTCGGAAATGACCCGGTAGATGAAATCGGGAGAGACCCCGGCGTCGACAATCGGATCCGTCAATAGAACGAGCGCGGCCATTGAGAGGCAGGCGACGCGGTCGTGTCTTCCCACTCGAGCCTCAGGATCGTTGATCCAAACGTGGATTGCATCAGCATCGCCGGCGAGCAGTCGGGCGTAGGCTCCCTGGAACAGGTTGATGAAGGAGTCGGAATCGGGCATCGACTGAAGCAACGCTCCATAGCGGGCGTGGGCCTCGTCGTTGCCGGCGAGGTAGCGATAGGCCCAGAGTTTTTCAACGTCTGGACGGTCGCTTTGCCCCCAGCGAGCCAGCCAGGCGTCTGCCTGTCCGGTCAGGCCTGACAAAGCAGCGGCCTCTTCGATGGCCCGGATGCGAAGCCAGAGCGGTTTGGCCGGCAGGTATTGATATTCGCGGTGATTGGCGAGCAGGGCTTCGGCGATTTCATCCTGCATGCTGCCCCCGAGGTAAGGGAAATCTTCGACTACGAGGACAAAGGAATGAAGCTCGTTGCCGGAGTCAGTCTTGGCGTCGTCGTCGAGCCGGGCGACACGGATGAGCGGTCGGGCAAAGCGGTTGAAGCTCCCCGGGTAAACGACTTCGGGGGTGTTCTCGATCACATGAAGGAAATTGGCAAGCGCTTCGGAGTGATAGCCTCGTTCACTCTGGATCAGGGCGAGGCGGAAGCGGGCCTGGAGGTCCCAGTCACGAAGTTGAACAATCCTTGCGAGCACACGTTGGGCGTCGGCGCGCAGACCGTCCTGCTGGTAGTGAACGGCCAGTTCTGAAAGAAACCCGGGGTCACGTCCAAATCGATTCTCGAGGCGCCGGCGGAGGAGGTTTGCTTCGTCGAGGCGAAGGTCCTTTTCCAGCATGGTGAGAAGTGTCTGCCAGTTCTCAAGCTGGTCGCCTTCACCGCGGGAAAGGAGTTGGCGCCGGTAATAGATGGCCGACTTGAGATCACCCAGTTCGTCGGCGAGGGCGCTGAGTTCACCGAGGAGGCCCTCATTTTGCTCGGACATGTAGTAGGCTTTCTTGAGCGAGGCAAAAGCGCCTGCGGTATCGCCGGTTGCCTGCTGAACCCGGGCAAGTGCTTCGGGGTAAAACCGGTCGAACGGATGTTGTTGTGTCAGGACCTGGAAACGTTCCAGCATCCAGTCGAGGAGAAAGTGGGTCCGTGCCAGGTTGAGCTGGTTGTCGAGAAGCTTGCGACGCTGGATGGTGTCGGACTCGCGCTCGAGCAGTTCGAGCTGAGCATCGAGGGCTTCTTCGGGGCGGCCGTTCTCGATCAGGACGGTGGAGAGTTGCTTGATGATGCGACGCTTTTCGAAGGAGTTGGCCTGGCGGTAGGCCTGTTGCCAGACTTCGATCTGTTTGCCGGAGTTGCCCTGCTTTGCATAGACCTTGGCCAGGGTGCTCAGGGTCGTGAGAGGAGCCTCTGGCTTGGCGGCGAGCTGTTTGAGCTCGCGGATCGCTTCGTCTTCGTAGCCGAGCTCGAATCGCATTTCGGCGCGGCGCTGCAGGTAATCATCGGCGTTGTCGGGATCAATTTCGGCCAGCGTGGTGAGGTGGTCGACCATGAGCGTGGTGCGCTCGTTGAGCTCGGCGAGAGAGAAGAGCATCAGTTCAACATCGAGGATCGGGCCGCCGGCTTCTTCCTTGGCCGTGGTGAGCTGCGCGTAGCATTCGTGATTGTCCTGCAGTTTGAAAGCCCACCAGGCAGCGCGGTAGCGGTTCGTCAGGGTCTTGGTGGTTTCTGCAGCTTTCTTGACATTATCGTAGAACGCCATCAGCTCTTCGGGTGGCGGTTCATCGCCGGGGCGCCGGGCCTTGTTGGCAACGATGGCCATCTTTCGGTACTGCGCCAGGGTTTGGATATTCCCTCCGCTGAGAACGCTCGGGTCCTCGATGGGTTCGGGTTCGTTGTTGAAGTGGCCGCGGAGAAGGCTGAAGAGGCGTTGATCGATCTGAGACTTTTCTTCGAGAGTCTCGAGCTTGTCCCAAACCCTGGAGAGTTGTTCGACAGCGTCTTCGATTCTTCCGCTCTCGATCAGGACGTCGGCGCGGGTTTCCTGGAGGGCCAGTTCATCAGGCGAAAGAGCGATTGCCTCCTCAATGGCGCTGAGAGCTTCGTCGGTGCGATCGAGGTCGCGGAGAATGTTGGTGACCTGAACGAGTCGGTTCTTCCTCTCGATTTTGTTTTCGCCGACTCTGGCCACGTATTCGTTAAGAACGTCGACGGCCTGTTGAGGGCGTCCGCGCTCCTTGAGGAATCTTGCCAGCTCGGTGGGGGGAGCCGCTTCAATCGATTCGGCCGATTGCTTGAGAAGGCGCTCGACGAGTCCGTCGAGGTAGTTGCTGCGGGCGAAGTCGATGATGGTCGCGAGCGTCTCGGCATCTGAGGGAGCCGTATCGAGGTGGTTGCCGAGGATAGTCTCCGCTGCCATGTGGTCCTCTGCATTCAGAGCGATCTCGGCACGGAGGAGAATAAGGTTGAGCGGAGGTCGGGCGGACTCTTCGATGACACCGTCGAGCATGGCGGCGGCTTCGTCGAAGCGGTCGTTGCGGAGCTGTGTGCGAGCCAGCTCCAGCCGGTAGTCCATGTTGTTGGGCAGGCTCTCGACGAGACGGTGGAGGGCTTGCTCCTGCTTCACCGGGTCTGCCGTCAGATCGTAAAAGGTCGCAAGATCGTGGAGGGATTTCTCGGTGGGGTTTTCTTCGCTCACCACTTCGGTGAGTGAGTTCTCCAGTTCGGTGAGGCGGTCGAACTGCTCGTGCAGTTGGACGACCCGACTGAAGAGGATGGCATACTCGCGACTTTTGAAGTGGAGCAGCTCGAGAGCCTTTTGACCGGACCCGGCGGCACCTTCGAAGTTGCTGATGAATTCGTAGATGCGATTGAGTTCGGTGAGGGCATTGATCTGTTGCCTTGGATCGCCGGATTCGGATAGTTCGGTGAGGACGCTGATGGCGGTTTCAGTTTCCCCGGATTCGAGAAGCAGGGAGACGATCTCGGTTCGAAGGGCGGGTTTGTCAGGGTAAGCGCTGAGCAGTTCCTTCCAGATGCCGATGGCGGTGTCGAGTTGTCCGAGTTGCTGATGAAGGGCCGCTTTTCTCAGGCGAATGGCGAGTCCCTCTTCGCTGTCAGCGGGGAGTTTTTCGATGAGGCGGGTATAGAGAGATAGAGCCTTGCTGGATCGTTTCTGAAGGTCGGCAATTTCAGCGAGTGCGAGCAGAGCCGGGATATTGTCCGGTTCGAGATCGGTGACTCGGTCGTAAGCCGCGCGGGCAGCGTCGACATTGTCGCTTTTGCGAAGGAGGTGCGCGTGGATCAGGACGGCTACGGCCGGTGCGTCCCCGGGATTGGAGGCCGACTCGAAGTAGTTCAGTAGAAGTTCCGTCTGGCTCTTCTTTTCGTAGAGATTCCAGAGCAGGTCGAGGACGTTGCCGTATTCGGGATTTTTCTCGAGCAGGCGAATGTAATGGTTGGCCAGCTTGGTGTCGGCCTGGGTCCAGGGAGAAGCGGCGACGGCTTCCTCAGTGGGTTCGTCCTGGGCGTGCGACAAAATAGAAATAACGCCGATCGCCAGGGTTAGCGCGGTGACCTGAATGAGTTGACTGGGGGTTTTCGTCTTCAATAGTCAACGAGGGGAGGAAGGCCGCCTTCGAACAGATGTTACGGTAGGCGTGGCGGTTTCTTCCGTCAATTCCCGCCACGCCCGTGAACGGGCCTCTGTCATGAAACTCCCACTCTATCAAATCGACGCATTCGCTTCGAAGGTCTTCACCGGGAATCCGGCAGCTGTAGTTCCTCTCGGTGAGTGGCTACCGGATGAAACGATGCAGGCCATCGCGATGGAGAATCAACTCTCCGAAACGGCGTTCATTATTCCCGGGGAGGAGAAAGTGGCGCTTCGTTGGTTCACCCCGGCGATCGAAGTTGACCTTTGCGGTCACGCTACGCTGGCCTCTGCGCACGTGTTGTTTTCGGAGCTGGGTTGGGATGGCGATTCAGTGGTTTTCAGTTCGCGTAGCGGCGATCTCACCGTGCTGAACCTGGGCTCGCAGCTGGAAATGGATTTTCCCTCAGATGAACTGAATCCGGCTGAGCCTGAGAAGGATCGCGTTGGTGCTGCCCTGGGTTGCCGGCTTTTGGAACTCTGGCGGGGGCGCGATGACTACATGGCTGTTGTTGAGGACGAATCCGTCGTCTGCGGGTTGAAACCCGATATGCGCGCGATCTCGGATCTCCCGGCCCGTGGCATCCTTGTGACCGCGCCCGGCGAAGCGGTGGACTTCGTGTCCCGCTGCTTCTTTCCCGCGGCCGGGATCGATGAGGATCCGGTGACGGGGTCCGCCCACACGACCATGGCGCCCTACTGGTCCGAAAAGCTCGGGCGCGGAGTTCTCACTGCCCACCAGGTTTCCGCCAGGTGTGGCGAGGTGATCTGTGAACCCGATGGAGATCGCGTGAAACTGCGGGGCCAGGCGTTGACCTATCTGCGTGGTGAGATCGAGATCTAACAGGGTAGAGAGAGCAACTGAACCCTGTTGAATCAGGCTGCCGGGCACAAAAAAGGCGCGGATCGCTCCGCGCCTTTTCGTAAAATGCTGTGAAGCTTGCGATTACTTCGCGAGGTAAGCCGCGGTGCTCTCGTGAGTTGCTTCCATGGCATCGGCGCCTTTTTCCCAGTCCATCGGGCAGACTTCGCCGTTTTCTTCGAAGTGCTGGAGCGCGTCGACCATGCGGATGGCTTCCTTGATGGAACGACCGAGCGGCAGGTTGTTGACGAGCTGGTGCTGGACGATGCCTTCCTTGTCGATGAGGAAGAGACCGCGGTAGGCAATGAGCTCGCCCTCGACCATGAGGTCGCCGTATTCGTCGAAACCGTATTCGCCTACGAGCACGTCGTAGTCGGCAGAGATGGTTTTGTTGGTGTCTGCGACGAGGGGATAAGTCACGCCCTCGATGCCGCCCTTGTCGCGGGGCACCTGGAGCCAACCCCAGTGAGACATCTCGGTGTCAGTGGAGACGCCGATCACAGCCACATCGCGGCTTTCGAACTCGGCGAGGTTGTCCTGGAAAGCGTGAAGCTCAGTTGGGCAGACAAAAGTGAAATCCTTCGGGTAGAAGAAAAGAACGACGTATTTGGAGCCTTTGAACTGGTCGAGAGAGAAATCTTCGACGATCTGGCCGTTGACTACGGCGCTGGCGTTAAAAGACGGGGCAGGTTTTCCTACAAGTACTGACATGATGTGTTAAACAGTGGGTTCAAAGATGAGGTGGCAAGGTGGTTGCATCCTCTGTTGAGTCAACTACGGATCCGGACAGAATCCGGACTCAAGCCGGCCTGAGAAAAGGGATTTGAGGAAAAAATTTGACCGGAGGATGTAATGAAGGTTAGTTGGGGACGTCTAAAGTTGACTAATCCTATCAAGAATAGGTAGTTTACAATGAGCGCACAAACACTCACAGACACCGTCGATCTGGCGGCCGAAGCCAAGAAACTCGAGACCTTGAAACCGCAGGAGCGGATTCAATGGGCCGTGGATCATTGGGGCGATAAGGTCGGCCTGACCTCCAGCTTCGGGGCCCAGTCCGCTGTCCTGCTGCACATGGTGACGCAGGTGAAGCCCGATATTCCGGTGATCGTAGTCGATACCGGCTACCTTTTTGAGGAGACCTACCATTTTATCGATTCGCTGACAGAGCGCCTCAACCTGAACCTCAAGGTGTTCCAGAACCCGGTGTCCGCCGCTTTCCAGGAGGCGCGCTACGGCAAGCTCTGGGAGAAAGGTGTCGAAGGCATCGAGCAGTACAACCAGATGAACAAGGTCGAGCCGATGAGCCGAGCGCTTGATGAGCTTGGTCTGGAAGCTTCCATCGCCGGGATTCGTCGACAGCAGAGCAGCACCCGTGAGGCCGCTCCGGTTCTCGCGGCGCAACGCGGGCGCTTCAAGGTTCATCCCATTGTCGACTGGACTGACATGGATGTCGGCCAGTACCTGACTGAAAACGACCTGCCTTACCATCCGCTCTGGGATGAAGGCTATGTTTCGATTGGAGACTGGCACACGTCGGCCAAGCTCACCGACGGCATGAGTGAAGAGGAAACCCGCTTCCATGGTTTGAAGCGCGAGTGTGGCCTTCACGAGGACATGGACTTCGTCATCTAATCGCTCACTTTTCCTGCGACTGATCTCATGGGCTCGAACCTCGACCATATCTACCCTGTCTTTGATAAGATGCTCCCTCGTGAAGCGAAGGAGGAGCTGCTCGGACAACGTGGCGCCGTCATCTGGATGTATGGCCTGAGCGGTTCCGGTAAAAGCACGCTGGCGAACCTGCTCGAGCGACGCCTCCACGAGCAGGGCAAGATGGTCAAGGTGCTCGACGGTGACAATGTGCGCTCCGGGCTCAACAGCAATCTCGGTTTCTCCGACGAAGACCGCCTCGAAAATATCCGCCGTGTCGCGGAAGTAGCCAAGCTCTTTGCCGACAGCGGCATCGTGACGGTGACGTCCTTCATCACCCCTAACAATGAGCTGCGCGATCTCGCTCGCGGCGTTATTGGTGATGACGATCTCCTCGAAGTGTATGTGAAAGCCTCCTTCGAAACCTGCGCCGAACGCGACCCGAAAGGTCTTTACGCCAAGGTCAAGGCCGGCGAGGTGAAGCAGTTCACCGGGAAGGACTCGGCCTTCGAAGAGCCAAGCCGTCCCGACCTCATCATCGATACCGAAGCGCTCAGCGAAGACGAAGCGCTCGAACAACTTCTCTCAGCTGTGATCGAAAAAGTCAGCTGATTTATCCCTTTAAAAACATCATGGAACAGGAAAGAAACTCGTACCGAGTCAACCACCTCGCTCAGCTGGAATCTGAGGCGATCTTCATTCTTCGCGAAACCGCAGCCCAGTTCGAAAAGCCGGCGCTGCTGTTTTCCGGCGGTAAGGATTCGATCGTCATGGCGCACCTCGCCCGCAAGGCCTTTCACCCGGCCCGCATTCCCTTCCCGCTTGTTCACGTCGACACCGGCCACAACTTCGACGAGACGATCCAGTATCGTGACGACTACGTCGCCGAACTGCGCGCTGAACTCGTTGTCGGTCTCGTCCAGGACTCCATCGACCAGGGCCGCGTCCAGGAAGAGAAGGGGCCCTTCGCGAGCCGCAACGCGCTCCAGACCGTGACCCTGCTCGACACCATCGAAGACAATCAGTACGACGCCTGCCTCGGTGGTGGCCGTCGTGACGAAGAGAAAGCCCGCGCCAAGGAGCGTTTCTTCTCCCACCGTGATGACTTCGGTCAGTGGGATCCGAAGAACCAGCGCCCCGAGCTCTGGAATATCTTCAACGGCCGCAAGCACCACGGTGAACACTTCCGTGTCTTCCCTCTCTCCAACTGGACCGAGATGGATGTGTGGCAATACATCAAGGCCGAGAACATTCCGCTCCCGAGTCTCTACTTTTCTCATAAGCGTGACGTGGTTCACCGCAACGGAGCCATGCTCGCGATCAGCGACGTCGTGGTTCCTCAGGAAGGCGAAGAAGTCGAGAAGGATGCCGTGGTTCGCTTCCGCACCATCGGTGACATGACCTGCACCGGTGCTGTTTATTCCGACGCCTCCGACATGGATGCCATCATCCAGGAAGTCGCCACGGCACGCCAGACCGAGCGCGGCACCCGTGCCGACGACAAGCGCTCCGAGACCGCCATGGAAGACCGCAAGAAGGAGGGCTACTTCTAGGCCGATATGCGACCTGTAAAAGGTGTGAAGGTAAAAAGTAAAAGGTATTGAACCTGCGATGAGTGACTTTGCTAAACAGTTTGAGGATTTGCGGATCTGGCAACAGGCCCGCACCCTGGCTGGCAATGTCTATCGCGACTTTGGACCCGCCACACCTGCCGAGAAAGACTTCGGCTTTCGCGACCAGATCCAGCGCGCTGGAGTTTCAGTGATGAACAACATCGCTGAAGGTTTCGAGCGGAACAGCCCAAAGGAGTTCGCCCACTTGCTCGGAGTAGCCAAAGGCTCATGCGGTGAGGTTCGCTCAATGTTCTTTTTAGCAGAGGACCTCAATTATATCTCAACAGAGACCGCATCCGACCGCCGCCAATTAGCTTTGCAGATTTCCAGGGGCATAGAAGCCCTCTCCAAAAAACTGCGCTCACAATCCTAACAAACCTTTTACCTTTAACTTTTCACTTTTTACATCTTATGAGCCACACTGACGTTCCATACGACGAAGGGTATCTCGACATGGACCTGCTGCGTTTCACGACAGCGGGTAGCGTTGACGACGGTAAGTCCACCCTGATTGGCCGCCTGCTTTACGATTCCAAGAACACTTTCGAGGATCAGATTGAAGCCGTTGAAGCGACTTCCAAGAAGCGCGGCGACGAAAACGTGAACCTCGCGCTGCTCACTGACGGTCTTCGCGCCGAGCGTGAGCAGGGGATCACCATCGATGTGGCCTACCGCTACTTCGCGACACCGAAGCGGAAGTTCATCATCGCGGATACGCCCGGACACATCCAGTACACCCGCAACATGGTGACGGGTGCCTCTACGGCCAACCTCGCCATCATCCTCGTCGACGCCCGCACCGGGGTGATCGAGCAGACCTGCCGTCACGCTTTCATAGCGAACCTGCTTCGCATCCGTCACGTCATCCTCGCGGTGAACAAGATGGACCTTGTCGACTACGACCAGGAGAAGTTCGACACCATCGTGGACGACTTTAAGAAGTTCGCTTCACGCCTCGACAACCTCGTCGACATGACCGCGATTCCGATCTCCGCTCTTCACGGCGATAACGTGGTCGATAAGTCTGACAAGATGCCATGGTACGAGGGCCCGACCATGCTTTACCAGCTGGAGAACGTTTACATCGGTTCCGACCAGAACCACGTCGATGCCCGTCTCCCGGTGCAGTGGGTGATTCGTCCTCACTCTGACGAACACCATGACTTCCGCGGTTATGCGGGTCGTGTGGCCGGCGGTGTCTTCAAGCCCGGCGACGATGTCGTGGTTCAGCCTTCCGGTTTCACTACGAAGATCAAGTCGATCGAAACGCTCGACGGTCCGGTGGACGAGGCGTTCGCGCCGCTTTCCTGCACTGTGACGCTAGAGGACGAAATCGACATCAGCCGTGGCGATATGATCGCCAAGCCGAATAATCCGCCGGAGAAGGGCCAGGAAGTCGAAGCCATGATCTGCTGGTTCTCCGAGAGCACTCAGCTTCAGCCGCGCGGTAAATATTACCTGCGTCACACCACCAAGGAGGTGAAAGCGATTGTCCAGGAAGTTCGCTACAAGGTGAACATCAATACCTTGCACAAGATTGAAGACGACAAGAGCTTCAGTTTGAACGAGATCGGCCGCATCAGCCTCCGGACCTCGGCTCCGTTGCACTACGACTCCTATCGTCGCAACCGCCAGACCGGCAGCTTCATCCTGATCGACGCCCAGACCAACGAGACGGTTGCAGCGGGCATGATTGTGTAAGGGCAGCAGCGGGGTGCCTCACAGGTATCCCGTTGACAGCCAAGCGGATTGCGCTTTAAATACCGCCCCTCCTAGTTCTGGAGGGTGTTTCGGCGAGGTAGCCAAGTGGTAAGGCCGGGCTCTGCAAAAGCTCTATCGCGGGTTCGATTCCCGCCCTCGCCTCCACCACTTCACAGCGTGAAGTGCAACTTGCCCCAACGGGGCGGGAGTCGAACCGCAGGTTCAATGCCCACGTCCTGCAAAGCAGGATTGTCATCCAATTCGCAGCGCGAATTCTGGAGAGCACGGATGGCGACGCAGTTGCCATCAATTCCCGCCCTCGCCTCCAAATTTGCTCGGTCTGCAAATTTGGAGACTCGGGCCAGATGCGCTGTGAGGTTTCGGGTTGCGAAACAATTCTCATTTTCTTGCTTTGCTCGAATTGGCGCTGCCCGCCCTCGCCTCTCTCATCCCGCGGCCGCGGGATGGTCAGTCTTCCCCGGCGGGAAGCGAAGGATTCACTGCCGCAGGCAGATCGTGCACGTAGTGCAGGATAATTCCCGCTCCCCCCAAATTTGGTGACACGATCGTGCCTCGACAGGTTTCAGATGCTGGGGCAGGGTATCACCATGAAGAAATCACTGTTGTTACTCGGTGTTCTCGCCTTGCTGCCGCTTGCAGCGAAGGCGGACATGCGAATTCCTTCTTCAGTCTTCACGATGGAAGAAATTGAGGAAGCCAAGGCAGAGGCGCTTGAAGAAGAGGAGCCCCTGATTTTTGTCTACACGGACCCGGGGACATCGTGAGGCCCTTGTATTGCTACCAGTTCGGCAGCATTTAAAGAGTTTCGAAGCGCAGGCGTGGTGGTCTTTGCGAACAGCAAGACCGATTACCAGGATCTGCCTGCGGGAGCCAAAGCCGCCCGGAAGGAATCAGGGAACACGATTCCCATGGTGTTCGTCACCACGGCAGACGGTTCTGAGAGTATCCGCGGCATCTCCTATGACAAGTTGAAGAAGGATATCCGTGATGTGGACCGCGAGTTGCGCAAACATCTCGAGACGGTTGACGTGATCGGATCATCCAGTGGGGAAACGGAAGTCGCTGATGCTGCCGAGACGGCGGATGCGATGCTTTCCGAGGCCCGCGCCTGGACCAACTCGGATGGCAAAACCATTACCGCAGCGGTGAAGGCCGTGAACGATACCAGCGTCACCTTTGTCATCAACGGCAACGAAGTGCCTTATCCCCTGGCAAACCTTTCCGCAGACAGCCGCATGGCGCTGAAGGAGTTGGTGAACCAGTAAGCGAAGACTCTCGAAATAAGAGTAAGTGATTCTGACGTTGTGTCAGGATTCCTTGCTCTTTTTCTTTTGTGGCTGCATGACTTGGTGATTCTCTATCCGGCTCGAGGATTTTTTTGAATGGCGGCTGCCCGTTCCCGCCTGTCTCTCCCGGCCATGGTGACGCGATGCTCTCTGGACACCTCAGGCTACCCAAGTCACATTGTCACTCATGAAGAGGATACTCCTGGCGCTTTGTTTGATCGGGTTGCTGTTTTTCGCCTTCAATGCGGGCAGAGGGATTCCCTCTTCTGTGTTCACCATGGACGCGCTGGAGGAGGCCAAGGCGGAAGCGCTCGCGCAGGAGGAACCCCTGATCTTTGTTTACACGGACCCGGGGTCAACCTGACACGCCTGCAGAGCTGCCGGTCTGGCGGCTCTTAGGACTTTTCGAAATTCCGGTGTCGTATTGCTGGCCGACATCAAGACGGATTCTGAAGCTCTGCCAGAAGGAGCGGAGGCAGCTCTGAAGGTATCTGGAACGGATATTCCGATGGTGTTGGTGACCACGGCAGACGGGGCTACGAGTATTCGGGGCATTTCTGCGGGGATCCTGAAAGACGGGATTCGCAAGGCTGAACGGGAGCTACGCGAGCACCTCGAAACCGTGGATGTGGTTGGGTCCGAAGGTTGAAGAAAGCTGGAAAATGGAACGGTGTCCGTCGTCCTGCCGGGCAACCTGTCAGGACTCTTCTTTCTCCTTGTTTTGCTGCTGCTCCTTTTTCCGGCGCTCTTTCTCCGCGCGCTGGGCCGCCCGCTTGGCTTCGGCGATTTCGAGAAGGTGTTTGCGCTGGCCGGCCCGCTGGCGGGTGAGCTCTTTCATGTCGGGATACTTGCCGCCGGGCACCGCGTTGATGGTGAGGTAGGCTTGCTCCTCGAGAACTCTCCCGTTGGCACCTTCGACTTCAAAATTGATCTCAACCTGGTGGACGGGCTGAATGTCAGGAATGACGAGGTGAACGGACTTTCCATCGTCGCTGAGAATGACCTTCTTGATTCGAACTTCGTCTTCGTCTTCTTCGAGCGGATTCTTTAAGGAGTAGTAGGCCGAACCGTAGTTGCGGGTCCATGCGTAGTTCCACTGCATGAGTTCGTAACTTTCCGGGTCGGTCGCGGACTCCTCGTTGAGGACGAAGTTGAAGTCGAGGGTGATGCCGTCCTTTTTCACCGTCACGTTGGTGAGGAGCGGCGAGTCAGCGCCGGTGTAACGAAAGCGTGAGATGCCTCCCTGGGTGAGGCCCTTGCGCCCGCCACCGTTCCATCCGTTGAGGCCGGTGGTGTAGACCTGGCCGTCGATCGGATTGACGACCGCGCGGTGGATGCCGGTGGCGTCGTCGATGTCGATTTTTACGATCGCTGCCTGGTCGACGCCATCGACTTCCTGGAGCATCATGTAGTAAAGCCAGCCTTTGCCGAAGCTGGTGTGAAGGAGTTTTCCTGAGAGCGGTCCCCACCGTTCGTCATCGATCCAAAGCTGACCGCCGGAGGAGTTGTCGAAGTTCTGCGGCATCCAGATGATAGGCTGGTCGAAGGTATCGGGCGCGACCACTTTGGTGTGATCAATCGCTCCGCCGTCGGGAGCCCAATGCTCGGTGCGGAAGGTTTGCACGTAGCCGTAGAAACCACCGGGACTGCACAGGCTGATCTTGGAAGCCGGCATCCAACTGCCCTGATTGTCGCTCACGGTGGGGCGTCCGTCAGGCATCATGCCCATGCCGTTCGGCGTGCGGAATCCGGTGCAGTAGATCTCGCGGGTCTTCCCGTCGGGAGAAACCTTGATGACGGAACCGGGTTCCTTGTAGCTCGTGTACTGGCCGGACTTGGCGTAGTAGAGGTTGCCCTCCGAGTCCCGCTGCAGGTCAAAGTTGAAGGCGTGGAAGAATGTGGAGACATCATCATCCGCACTGAAGGATTCGTAGAAATCCGCCTCGCCGTCCCCGTTCAGATCGTGCAAGCGGGTGAGGCGGTCTTTGCAGGTGACATAGATGGTGTCGTCTATCACCTGGAGACCGAAAGGTTCGTAGAGCCCCGCGGCGAAACGGTTCCACTCCAGGTCCTCGAGGTCGTGATCGACTCCGGATACAATCCAGATGTCACCCCCGTGAGTGGAGACGACCATGCGCCCGTCCGGGAAGAAGGCGAGCGCGGAGGTGCGGAACCACGCGTTGTAGGGATTGCCTTCGTGGTCGGGTGGCAGGTCGAGCTTGTCGAGTGTGTAGGCTTCAGATTCAGACCCTAACAAACCGCTCGTGTGAAGGGTTTCTTTCCAACGCCGTTCACCACCAGTGAGGCGAGTGGAGGGACTGACTGGCGCTTCGCGACCAAGCTTCCGGGACCGGAGGAAGTTCGCGAAAGAGAGCAGTTCGCCTTCGCCGCTTCCGGCGTTGCGAATGACCTGGAAAACGCGTTTCTCCGTGTCTGCGGGGATAGTCACGGTGAGTCGGTCCTGCTCGTCGACTGTCCATTCGAGGCCGTCAGTGTCGCCCCAGGCCGCGGCGGCGAGGAAACGTCCGATCGTATTGTCGCCATTACCGGCGGTGCCCAGCACATGGATTTCTCCTTCGCCATTGAGGGCGAATTCTTTGGCGTCAGCAGCGAGTTGGCCACTGTGATCTTTAGAAGCGTTCTCCACTTTCCCGAGGCTGAGCAAGAGGGCTTCGCCCGGTCCGATTTCCAGGGCGTGTTGAACGGCAGGGAAGCCCTTGGGAGCGGCGGGCGTTTCGAGGATTTCCCGACCGTCGATGCTGTAAGCGAAGGTGACGGTGTCGTTGTAGAGGTAGTGTCCGTGATAGCTCATCCATGCTTCCGGCATGGGGCCGCGAGGAAGGAGATCCTCAGTCGGGTAGTCGAGCGTGCCCTCGTGTCCCCAGGCCCAGCCTTGCAGTTCTGGAATGAGGTCACCGCCTACCTCGGCTACGCCTCCGCCCCGCTCACGATGGTGCTGAGTGGCGAGCAGATCGAGGAAACCGCCGGTCCAGAGTCCGGCCTGGTCCATGGTGTGGAGGTTGTAGGAAATGGTGGTGTCAGAGCTCAGTTTGATGGTGAGCACGCTGGAAATGTCCCGGCCGAGTTGGGAGGCGAGTGCCGGTCCGAAGTCACGCTGGATGAGATCTTTTTCACTGACGACGACATTCACGGTGGGCAGTTCCTCGAGGTAGCCGTCGTTGATCTCTTCGAAGTCATCCCGCATCGGGCGCATGAAGGTTTCGCGGATGTAGTGAATGACCTGGTAGCGTTCGCGATCGGTCATCCAGGTCTGCGGTCCCATGAGCCCGTTGCCTTTGGTCAGGGTCATGAACATCGAATAGGGATCTTTGCCGAACTTCAGTTCGCCGGAGCCGAATGCGCGTGCCGTCGGCAGCGGAGCGGTGGTGCCGTCGGCGCCGTGGCAGTTGGTGCAAAGGTTCTTGTAAATGGTTTCCCCGGCCGCGAAGTCCTCGTCATCTAGCGACTGCAGGATGCCGGCATGATCCACCGAGTTGGGTGGCTCCTTGGCGTGGCTGGAGGCGAGAAGCGAGACAGCTGACACGGAGGTGATCAAAAGAGACCAAAGCTTCATGTGGGGAGTCTGCCTCACAGCGCAAAAATGCCCACCCGAAAGCTGCCACGATAAGGCCAGTGGCCCGCTGTAACGCTTTTTCCGGCCTCCCTCTCAATTATTTCCTTGATCACTTATTATAATTTCCATAATTCTATTTCTACCATGACCACTCCTCAAATATCTGAGATTATTGACTGGGATCCGGAGACCGGATCAGGATACCTGGGCCTCGATGAGGGCGAGAAGATCCTCGCCCTGAATGTCCTGGATTTTACGAGTTTTCACCGCCGGCCGGGCGTCGGAGACCGGGTCCTCTACGAATCGACGTTCGACGAGAACTACAATCCCGTGGCGAAGAATGCGAAGCTGCTGCGCGCCCGGGGGTTGTATCACAACATGGGAACAGCCTGGCCGAGCCTGTTTCTCATCCTGCCGATCGTGGCCTTTCTTGTCGCGCCCCTTCCGGCTTCGGGCTGGTTCTTTATTGCCTTCCTTTTCCTGATGTCGGCTACGACCTACATGCTCTATCACTGCAAGGAATTCCGGAGGAACGGTATCAAGAAGATGCAGCCCGATTCCGTTCTCCACTTTTGCGAAATGCTCGGCGGGTGGCCCGGGGCCATCCTGGCGCAGCGGAGGCTTGAGGAGGAACAACCCGACCGCCGCTACCAGGTGTTCCTCTGGATTTCGGTGTTTCTCTGGCAGGGTTTGGCCATCGAAGCCATGAGCGACTGGAGCGTGACCCAGCAGGTCTGGAGCAGTCTCTCTCCGCTGATCGAGTCGGTGAACCCGCTCGTCTGAACATATTCGTCAGCATAGGGGGCAGCGCTCGCGCGTCGAACGGCAGCGGATAACCGCCCGCCCCCTTTTGATGAATGTGATTCGACCTGCCCTGATCCTGGCTGTTGCCGCGACGGCATTGCTGACCAGTTGCGCGACATCGCGGGTGGAATACATCGACGCGCAGGTCGCTCCGGCGATTGCCAATCCGGGAACGGTGGTGGTGGCTGGCATTGTGGCGCGGGATTCCAGCTGCGTTCTGCCGCAGAGCGAGCAGGAAAAGATCCTGCACCGGCTCGAGAAGAAATTGAGCCAGAAACGGCGCAAGAAGGAGGTGATGAGTCACGTCACCTTTGAGGGTTTGGTAGGACGAACCCGCTCCGTCGGTAGTGGTTCGTCAGGATCTCTTTCGTATGTCCTCACGCCGGGCCAGGTATCGAGGGCGAAAAAATTTCGGGCCCAGTTTGCGCTGGTGATCGTCGTCAACGGCGGGGAAACCTGGTGCGATGTGGATGAGTCCTGCACTCATCATGAGGAGCCAATCTACGACAAGGAAGGCAACGTAGTGGACTGCCGGCATTGGACGGAATACACCACCACGTCTCGGGCTCATCGCTCCATGCGCGCTGACTACCTGCTCTACGATTTGTCGAACGGGAAGAAAGTCTGGGCCTGCTCCAGCAAGCACAGCGAAGCCAACAGCCGTTCGGCTTGTTCGGAGTTCGGATACCCGCTTCCGCCGCCGCACCCGGCTCCGCCGACCGTGGCTGATGTCATGGACAACATGTCCAACTCCGCGATGCGAAAGTTCCCGCGTCCCGGTGACCGGTTTTGATCACGCCTTTTTAAACAGCATGCTGACCCCGACAAGGATCATAAGTACAGCGAAGATCTTGGTGAGCTGGTCATTGCTCATCTTCTTGAGCCATCCCGTGGCCAGATAGGCGGTGGCCATCGCGGCAATGGCGGTCGGCCAGAAAACATTCCATTGCACCAGCCCGGCCTGGCTGAACCGGACCAGCGCCATGATCGCTGTGGGAACGATCACGGCCATGCTCGTGGCGACGGCTGCTTTCTGTTCCATTCCGAGGAAGTAGACAAAGGCGGGAACCATGACGAGTCCGCCTCCGACCCCGCAAAGACCGGCGGCGACTCCTGCGAACAGTCCGATGCCAAGAGAGATGAGGATCAGTTTCATGGGGCGGCTGCGCCGGAGGGGGATTTGGAGTTTAGGCTTTTGGGGGCCTAGGCCGGTTTGGCCAGGATCTTGGTGACGAGCTGGTTCAGCACGAGGTGAGGTTCGAGCTGGGTGGTGACGAGTCGCTCGTTGGCTTCGAGGCAGGCTTCCAGCGCGTTCTTGAGCTCTGCGACGCTGAACCGGTTCGAGACCTGGGCGGCGAGGAAAAGAGGGTAAGCCGAAATGCCGCCGTCCTTTTTACGTGGGAGGTGGGCGGTTTCAGATTTCGGCAGGCGGTCAATCTCGCGTTGGAAACCTTGGTAGTTGCGTCCGGCGCGGATGCCGTGGCGCTCGATGAGATCGCGGGCATGGAGGAGGCTGCGGACACGGGGAACGATGGCAGCGAGCAGGATGCCGACGGGGCTCTCTCCGCGGCGGAGTTGCTTGTCGATCAGGCTGAGCGTTTTTGGCAGATCTTTTTTGGCTATCGCGTCGCCGATTTCGAAGATCACGCCGGTGTGGCTTGCCGCGACGATTTCGGAAATGTCTTTTTCCGTGGCCGGACGATCGCCGACGAAAAGAGAGAGCTTCTGAAGCTCGCTGTCGAGCACACGCGTCTCGGCGCCCACCATCAGAACGAAACGTTCCAGGGCTTGTCCTTCAAAGCTGAGTCCGAGCGCGTCGGCTTTGCTGGAAACCTGGCCCATCACTGCGATTTCCCAACCGGCCTTGGAGACGTCGACTTTCTCGAACGTTTTCACATCGGCCAGCTTGGTGACCTTCTTGTAAAAGGAGCGGCGTTTGTCGACGTCGGTTGCGCTGATGATCACGCTGACTTCCGGTGGCAGTCCGGCCGAGAGAACTTCGGTCAGGTTCTCGACGGCGCCGAGCGTGGTTTCCGATTTGCCGGTCTGGTTGTCGCTGAAGAAATTGGCCCCCTGCAGCCAGACGACTTTTTCTCCTCCGAAGAACGGGAGGGTCTGAATGGCCTCGATGGTCTGGCCGACGATCTGGACAGCGTGATCCGAGTTGTCAGCGCCGCCACTGACGATCTCGAGACCGAACTCGTCGTCCTTGGGGGCGATCTTCTGTGACAGCCTCAGAGCGGCCTCTTTGACCTGAGCCTCATCGTTTCCGAAGAAGGCGTATATGTTCGACTTTCCCGCCATACGTCATGAGAAGTAAATCGCCCGCCGTCGTTCTGCAATCCTGAATGGCGCGTGATTGAGCAGGAAAGCGTCAGGAATTTTTCATCAATCGAGCATTTCGCTTGAAAGAAACTCCAGATCGGGTACTGGAGACGTCCGCATTGTTCACGGAGTTGCGGCTGAGCCATATCACCAAATTCCCGTCGATGCGGGAGATTTGTACCGAGAAGGCCCGGTTTCAGGCGACGCACTCCGGATTTTCTGGCGACTCAGTCAGTCTGGATGCCCGCGCAAGCTGGGTCTCAACCTTATCAGCATCCACACAGACATGAGTTTCATCGCCGAAAAATTCTCCGAGATTTCACCGTCCCAGACCCTCGCAATCACGGCTGCCGCCAAGAAGATGCGCGACGAAGGCCAGGATATTGCCAGCTTTGGCGCTGGAGAACCTGACCTCGATACCCCCCAGCACATCAAGGATGCCTGTATCGAGGCGCTCAACGAAGGTCAGACCAAATACACTGCGGCCACGGGTATCCCCGAGTTGAAAGAAGCTATCCAGGAGAAGTTGCTCCTGGATAACGGGCTGGAATACGACGTCAGCCAGATTTCTGTGAACTGCGGCGCTAAGCACTCCTGCTACAACGCCATCCTCGCCTGCTGTGATCCCGAGGACGAAGTGATCATTCCTGCACCCTACTGGACCAGCTACCCCGAGATGGTTCGCCTTGCCGGTGCCGAGCCTTACATCGTCGAGACCAAGCGCGAGAACGGCTGGAAGATGACTCCCGAAGAATTCGAGGACGCCATCAGCGGACGCACCCGCATGCTGATTCTCAACAGCCCCAACAACCCGACCGGTTCGGTTTACTCCAAGGAAGAACTCGAAGCCATCGTCGAAGTGGCTGAGTCCGAGGACATCATCATTCTTTCCGACGAGATCTACGAGAAGCTGATCTACAACGATAAGAAGCACGTCAGCACGGCTTCTGTCAGTGAGGCTGCCAAGAATCTCACCATCACCATCAACGGTCTCTCCAAGGTTTACGCCATGACCGGTTGGCGTCTTGGTTACACTGCGGCTCCTCCGGAGATCGCCAAGGCCATCAGCATCATCCAGAGCCACACCACTTCCAACCCGACTACTTTCGCCCAGTATGGTGCGCTTGCTGCGCTCCAGGGACCTCAGAACATGATCGAGGACATGGTGGAGGAATACGACATGCGCCGTCAGTACATGCTGAGCCGCCTCCAGAAGATCAACAACATCGAGGTGATTGAGCCGGAAGGCGCTTTCTACTTCCTCGTCGACACGACCAAGATCGGTCTGAATTCCATGAACCTGACCGAGAAGCTCCTGTCCCGTTACCTCGTGGCAGCGGTGCCCGGTGCGGCTTTCGGTTACGACCAGTCCGTTCGTCTCAGCTACGCGACGAGCCTTGATATCATCAAGAAGGGTCTCGACCGCTTCGAGGAGTTCTGCCTCGCGCACTGATCTCAGAGTTTAGAGATTAGAATTTAGCTTTTAGTGGCCGGCAGTCTGTGACTGCCGGCCATTTTTTTGGTAAAACGGTCGTCCTGATTTTGAAAACGCTCTGGATAGATCACGACCATGAAGCTTTCGAGGACTGGGTCGCCCTGCGTCAGCGGGTGCTTCGTGAACCTCTTGGCCTGATGTACTCGCATACGGACATCCAGGCGGAGCGCGGCCAGCGCCATTTGACTGGGTGGATGAAAGGCAATCTGGTTGGCGGTTTGATTCTGACCGACCAGGGAATGCCGCCGGGCGACTGCAAGATTCGCCAGGTGGCCGTTCGTGAGCGAATCCAGGGAACCGGTATCGGGCGGGAGCTGATGGAGGTCGCGATGGATGCTGCCCGTGAGGATGGCTACCAGCGCATCGTGCTTCATTCCCGAAAGAACGTGATCCCTTTCTACAAACGCCTCGGCTTCGTGGAGGAAGGAGAGAAGTTCTTTGAGGTAGGCCTTCCCCATCGGCGCATGGTGCTCGAACTGTAAATGGAGGGTCGCGCTCCCGCGCGACCGCGGAACTCCCTCCGGCTCGAAGGTGACGGGTTTCCATTCCCGGTCGAATCTACCGGGCAAGCAGGAGCTTGCCCCTACATGAGCATCAGGACGTGAAAGCATAGTCGCTTGCCAAAGCCGGCAATCGACCCGATGGCTTTGGCAGATGTCCCCTGAACTGGAACTGGCCATGGCAGCGGCCCGCGAGGCGGGTGCTTTGCTTCGAGAAAACGTAGATGCTGATCTCGATGTCAATGAAGTGCATGCCCACGACATCAAGCTGGCTCTTGATGTGAAGAGCCAGAAGCTGATCGAGTCCCGCATACTCGAAACGTTTCCCAACCATGCCATTTACGGTGAAGAAGGAATCGCCGGCGATCAGACCAGCGACACCCAGTGGATCGTCGATCCCATCGACGGCACGGTGAATTTCTTTTACGGCTTGCCCCATTTCTGTGTCTCCATCGCGATGCGTCGCGAAGGCGAACTCAAGATCGGTGCCATCTACGATCCCTCGATGGATGAGATGTTTGCGGTCGATTTCGAGGGCCCCGCCACCAGGAACGGCGAACCGATCTGCCCCAGTGATCGGGCTACGCTTGCGGAGGCCGTTGTCACGATCGGGTTCTCCAAGAGCAAGGACGCGATCGAAGCCGGTCTCGCCCGTTACGGCCGCATCGCCAACCGCGTCCGAAAGACCCGCATGCTGGGGAGCGCCGCTCTGGCCTTGGCCTACATTGCCTGCGGCCGGCTCGATGCCTACATCGAGGAGCAGATCAGCATTTGGGACATCGCTGCCGGTCAGTTGATGCTCGAACGCGGAGGCGGCACCGTCGAGCTGGTGACGTCCTCCTCCAACCCCGACAAATCTTCGATTGTTTCCAGTAACGGGAAGCTCGACTTTGAGGATATTCTTTAAGCCATGAGATACCGCAGTGGAATTGGATACGATGTGCATCAGTTCGCCGAAGGGCGTCCGTTGATTCTGGGTGGCGTGGAAGTGCCTCACACCAAAGGGCTCTCCGGGCACTCAGATGCCGACGTGCTTTCCCACGCGATCGCCGATGCGATTCTCGGGGCGATTGGTGAACCTGATATTGGTTACTGGTTTCCTCCCACCGACGACAGTATCGAAGGCATCAGCAGCCTCAAGATCCTCGAAAAAGCGGCTGAGCTGGTTCGGGAGAAATGCGGCGACATCGAAAACATCGATTCCACGCTGATCGCCGAGGCACCCAAGGTCATGAAACACGCTCCGGCGATGAAGGAAAAGATCGCGGAAGCACTCGGGATGGATGCGGCCGATATCGGGATCAAGGCGACCACCAACGAGACGATGGGTTTCGTCGGTCGGGAAGAAGGGATCGCCGCTCTTGCCTCCGCCTCGATCGCTTTACCTGACAGGAGCTGAAAAATCGCTGCCTGATAGGTGCAAAGCAGTGCATCACGTAGTAGGTTGGGAGCGTTCCGGTTACGGACCCTTCTATGGATGCGGTAGGACAGTTCATTGATCAGCACTGGAGGCAGGCCCTCGAGGTCATGATCCTGTGGGTCATTATCTACAACACCTACCGCTATTTTCGCGCGACTCGCGGGGCCCGTATCTTCACCGCCCTGGTCGGTATTTACATCGGGATGACACTCCTGTCGGAGTCGCTCGATCTCACCGTGATCGGCTGGCTGCTGAAATACGTGTCCGTCTTTCTCGCTATTGCCCTGATCATTATCTTCCAGCCGGAGTTGCGTCGCGCGCTTGCTGAGCTGGGCAGTCACCGGTTTTTCTCCTCGATGAATGAGAAGTCGCGAACGCAGCTGGCCGAGGACCTCATTGAAATCGTGGAAACCCTGTCGGGGCAGCGGGTTGGCGCCTTGATCGCGATTGAGCGCAGCATCGACCTCAAGCAGTACCTCGATACCGGGACGCGGTTGGACAGTGAGCTGACACCCGCCCTCGTCTACACCATTTTCCACAGCGGAACCACGTTGCATGACGGCGGCCTCATTGTCCGTATGGCTGATGAGCGACTGCTCGGAGCCGGATGCCTTTTCCCCGTGATCCAGCGCGAACTCAAGGATCCCGGGATCGGTTTGCGCCACCGCGCTGCCATGGGCATCACCGAGGAGTCCGACGCCATTGCCCTGGTGGTATCGGAGGAGACGGGTGCCATATCCATCGCCATCGGGGGCAAGCTGGAGCGTGACCTCGAAGAGAAGGAACTGCGGGAGCGTCTCATCGACCTCCTGAGTAACCCGGAGGCGGAAGCTGAAGACGAGGAAGAGGAGGAAAAGAGCGATGATTAAGACCTTCTTCGTAGAAAGCTGGCTGGCGAAGCTCCTCTCCCTCGTTATCGCGACGGCGATCTGGTACATGATCAAATCGCACCTCGATTCGGAAAAACCTACCTTTCCTGTTCCGGGCACCGGAACGCCGCCGCCGAAGACATCAACTGTTCCCGGGCTGGAGGAAACTATTCTTGCTCCCTTGACGACACCGGTTCCCGGCGATAAGTCCGGCAACTGACTTTCACGGAACATGAGTGACACCAAGAGACAGTTCTTCGGAACTGACGGCATTCGCGGCAAAGCCAATGTTTATCCCCTGACGCCGGAATTTACCGTGCGCCTCGGGCAGGCCGTGGCCGAAGTGCTGCTGGAAAAGAACGACGCTTCACGCGAGTGGCCGACTGTCGTCATCGGCAAGGACACCCGCCAGTCCGGCGATATGCTGGAGCAGGCCATCGCTGCCGGCTTAAATTCCCGGGGTGTTGACGTTTATCTCGCCGGTGTTGTCCCGACTCCGGCTGTGGCGATGCTGACCCGAAAGCGTGGCGCCATCCTCGGTGTGGTGATTTCTGCCTCCCACAATCCTTTTGAAGACAACGGCATCAAGTTTTTCGGGCCCGACGGGTTCAAGTTCGACGATGCCTTCGAACTCGAGATTGAGCGACGGGTGCTCGCCGACCCGACCTGTCACGAAGGTGCCACCGGGCGCTGCTTTCAGCTTGAGAACGCGGTCGAAGACTACGTCGCTTTTGTTCGCGAAGGCGTTGGCAACGACAGCGAGCTGCTCGAGGGTATGAACATCGCGCTCGACGCCGCTAACGGGGCGAGCTACCAGACGAGTGCTGCGGCGCTTCATTCCCTCGGTGCCAAGGTGACTTCGTTTCACGACCAGCCTAACGGCATCAATATCAATGCCGATTGCGGGTGCACTCATGCTGAAGTCATCGAAAGGCTCGTCAAGGAAACCGGGGCTCAGGTTGGTGTTTCCCACGACGGCGACGCCGACCGTGTTTTGCTCTGCGACGAAAACGGTTCCGTCCTCGACGGTGATGAAATCATGGCCATCGCCGCCGTCGCCATGATCGAAGAGGGTACGCTTAAGGACAACACGCTCGTCGCCACCGTGATGAGTAACGCCGGTCTCGAAGAAGCGGTTCGTAATGCCGGTGGTCAGGTCATTCGTGCCGGCGTCGGTGACCGCTACGTGCTCGAGAAGATGAAAGAGCAAGGCTACAACCTCGGCGGTGAGCAGAGCGGTCACTTTATTTTCCTGGATCACAACACCACCGGCGACGGTCTCGTCTCTGCGTTGCAATTGCTTCGCATCGTGAAGAAGAAGGGGCAGCCTCTCAGTGAGCTGCGCAAAGTGCTGACCAAGTTCCCCCAGGCTCAGCGCAATGTCAGGGTTTCGAAGAAGCCGGAGGTGGAAGAAATGGAAGCGGCTGCCAAGGTCGCCGAGATCGAGAAGGAGCTTGGTGACAGTGGGCGTGTCCTGATTCGTTACTCCGGCACGGAACCGCTCATGCGGATCCTGATCGAAGGTCGTGACGCTGACCTCATTGAGCGCCAGATCGATGAACTGGCGGCCGCGATTCAGCAGGAAATCGGCGAATGATGAAAGGCGGTCTGTTCATCACCGGGACCGACACCGACGTCGGTAAGACCTGGGTGACGGTCCGCCTGATCGAAGCGTTGCGTAAGCGTGGGGTCGATGCCGTCGGCATGAAGCCGATCGAAAGCGGTGGCACGAAAGACTCCGAGGCGCTGCTGGCGGCGTCGGGTCGTGATGACCTCGCTTTGCGCGATGTGAATCCCGTCAACTTGAGCGAACCGGTAGCGCCGGCCGCGTCGACGGACGGAGTGAGGATCGATTTTGATCAGCTCTGCGAGGCTTACCGGGATCTCGCAGCGAAGAGCGAACTCGTATTCATTGAAGGTGCCGGCGGTTGGGTCGTGCCGGTGGATCAAACTCGCACGATGGTGGATTTGGCGGTTCAGTTAGGGCAGCCTGTATTGATTGTGGCAGCCAATCGGCTTGGCGTGATGAATCACACGTTGTTGACCGTGAAAGCGGTGCAGGCCGCCGGGTTGGAGTGTGTGGGCGTGTTGTTAAACACGTTTGGCGAGATCGGTGATGATGTTTCCCGCGGGACGAATGCTGGGGTTTTGCGCCAGCACTTAGGCGAGGTGCCTTTGTTTGAGGGTTTGGAGGAAGCGATTGTGAGCCTGTCTTCCTGAGCAGCTCGGATTTTCGAGTCGTTTGTTTACAAAGCTGGGGCTGACTTGTAATCGCCTGATCGATTCAATCCGGGTATGATCAGGGCCTACGTAACGAACTGCGACCCGCTTCATGATTCTGTGTCACCCGAAAGGTATCTGCTCCTGGGATTTTCATTTGTCCGGCAACGGGCATTCCGCTGATCTCGATCTGAATTCGATGAGTGAACAGGGTCGAATGACGATCGACGGGAGATACTACGGTGTCACCAAGCACGGGTTTGCCAGCAGCACCTGGACCCTTGATCAAGCGAGGGCTTCGATTTTTACCGCTCAGAAATTGAACCCCTTCACGCGAACCTTCGAAATCACTGGTGGTGGCGGGAGTTTCCTTCTCAAAGCGGAATCCGCGATGGGGCGCAGCATGAGCCTGGAAGGAAACGGCGTAAATTGCTCGATCGCTCCGACTCATGCGTTCACACGCCGGGCAACGATCAGCGGGAGATGGGATGACTTTCGAGTCGTCGCATTCGGTTTTTTTCTCGCGGTAGTCACTTGGCGGCGTGCGGCGAGCAGCAGTGCGGCCGCCGGAGGCTGAGCCTCAAACTTTTCGCAGGCGAAGGCGGTTCATGCTCTTCCCCTGCGCCAGCCACTGCTCCTCGAAGTCCGTTTTTGCATAGAAGAAGTCACCTTCCTCCCACGGCAGTTGCTCAAAGAAGTCACAGCTTTCCTGCACCTCCAGTGCCTCCTCGTAGTAGGGCGGGTCGTCGGTCATGAAGAGTAGTTCTCCGTCCTCTTCCAGCAAGCCATGCAGCGCCTTCAGAAACGGCAGCTGACACATCTGTCGGCGCCTCGCGTGTTTTTTCTTCGGCCAGGGGTCGGGACAGAGAAAGTGAATGCGGCTGGCAAAGCCATGCGGCAGCAGCTCGTTGACGGCGTAGTTGGAATCGATGCGCAGGGCCTTCACATTGGTCAGCTCCGCCTGGCGTGACTTGCGGCTGACCTTGCGGATGCGGCCGAGGAGCCGTTCGACGCCGATGAAGTTCCGGTCCGGAAAGTGTTCCGCCATGCGGATGAGGAAGGAACCGTCGCCGCAGCCGAGATCCATCTCGATGGGCTTGTCGTCTGCGAAGACCTGCTCGCGCGTGAGTCGGGCAAACCACTCATCGGGCACCAGCTCGTTGGGGAGCGGGTAAGGTTCGTTCTTGGGCTTCTTCGGCATGGACCGTGAACAGTGCCGCGATAACACGGAAACTCAAGTGAGGACGTGCTTCAGCATTGCTGAGGCCGACCCGCTGCAGTACGATCGGGGCGATGAAAGGCCTCCCCTTCGCCGTTGCTTCCTTCGTGCTGGTCCTGCTCGTTTCGCTGCGAGCGCAGGAGGCAACACCGGACGCTCCAGCGGCACAAGCGAAATCCCTCCCGAGCGGATTTGTGGATCTGGCTGATATCGAACCGACCATTGTCACCGAGGTTCGCTATGCTACGGCGAACAACTTCGTGGGGGCGAAAGTGGATGGTTACCAATCACCCCGCATCGTCATGACGCGACCGGCGGCGGACGCGCTGAAGCTGGTCCAGGAAGACCTCAAGGAAGAAGGTTACGGACTGAAGGTGTTCGATGCCTACCGTCCGCAGCAGGCGGTGAATCATTTCGTGCGCTGGGCGCGTGATCTGAAGGACAAGAAAACCAAGGAGGAATACTACCCTGAAGTGCCGAAGAGCGAATTGTTCCGCCAGGGCTACATCGCGAAGTATTCGGGGCACTCGCGGGGCAGCACGATTGATCTCACCCTGGTCGATCTGGAGACTGGCGAAGAAGTCGACATGGGCACGCCGTTTGATTTTTTCGATCAGAGTTCGTGGCCGTATTCCCGGGCGGTAACGCCGGAGCAGAAAGACAACCGCCTGGTGCTCCGCGCCGCGATGAAGCGCCGAAACTTCCGCCCCTACGATCGAGAGTGGTGGCATTTCACCCTCAATGGTGAGCCTTATCCCCGGACCTACTTTGATTTCCCGATCGAGTGAAGATGAGTGGATCCGACGAGAGAATATCAGGTGAGTCCCGCAGTATCGTGGTGCTGCTGGCGGCGCTGGTTTCCAGTGCGGCGATGGCCGGGGTGATCGCGGCGGTGCAGTTGATCATTTACCCTTCCTTCATTGAGGTCTCGCCGGAACGTTTCGTTGCGTTTCACGAATGGTATTCGATCCGGATTGGCTGGATCGTGGGGGTGCTGATGCCGGTGGAATTGATCGCCGCCGTTCTGTCGATCCGTGTTCTTCCTGCCGGGCGAATGCGATGGCTGGCATGGTTGGCTCTCGGACTGGTCGGGGCCATCTGGGTGGTCACCGCTTTGGTCCAGGTGCCGCAGCACGGGCGGCTCTCGAATGGCTACGATCCCAATGTGATCGAATCGCTGGTGGCCGGCAACTGGATTCGGTTCTGGCTGTGGCAGGGTAAGGCGGCGGTGTCGATCTACCTGTTGGTGTCGTGGATCAAGATTCGCGACTGAGTTCGCAGGCATGCGCGGCGAACCCGGCTCCGAAGGAGGTGAGCCACCAGTGCCGGTCGTCGCTGGGTTCGCGGAAGGCTTTCTCAAGGGCGAAGAGAACAGAGGGGCTGCTCATGTTGCCGCAATTGGATAACACGTCTCGTGTTTCTGTCAGGGTGTGGGGCAACCGCTTTTCGATTTCTTCGATCACGTCCCGGCCTCCGGCATGAGACAGCACCCGGTCGGGTTCTGCCTGCCGGTTTTCGTAGAGTTCCATCACCGCCAGGGCGGCCAGTCCGGGCACGGTCTTGGCGAGTTGGTTTTTCAATTTTCCACCCGAGTTCACAAAGCGAATTTCCTCCCGGTCTTCGGGTCGGTGAACCGTGGTGAAGGCGTCCGCTTTCCATTTTCCTGGTGCAGCCTCATCGGTCCAGATTGCGGCGGCAGCTCCATCACCAAAGAGGCAAAGGGAAACGAGAACACCCGGGTCGTTGTCGGCGTAGAAGGCGGCCGAGCAGACTTCCACCGCCACGGTGGCGACTTTGCTTCCGGGATTGGCGGCGAGAAATCCCTGTGCCGCCCGCATCGTCGGGATGGCGGCACCGCAGCCGAGACCGACGAGGTCCTGGAGGTAGATGCCGGCTGCCATGCCCAGAGATTCGGCGAGGTAGCTGGAAACACCGGGGCAGAGGTAACCGGTGCAGGTGCAGACGAAAAGGGCGTCGAGTTCATTGGCCTCAATCCCGGCCTCCGCGAGCGCCGGCACGAGGGCACTTGCTGCCAGCTGAGGAGCCTGGAATTCAAAGCTTTCATTCAATTCCTGCGCGCTTCGATCAAAAACCGGTTCAAGGTCATCGAGACAAAAGTGGCGCTTTTGAATTCCCGACTTCCCGTTGCTGAGAAGCCGATCGAGAAGGATCAGTGAGCCGGGGCGGAGGTCTCCGGCAACCGATGAACGCTTCATCGCTTCAAGACACTCCGGCTGGGTGTAGTGGTATTTGGGGAGCGCCGTGGCGATGGATTCGAGAAACATGGTTTAGCGGACGAGGGAAAGAAGAGGCTTGAATGGCAGGAGACGCCGACGCGAGAGAAGCTCAAAGAAGTCCTGTCCCTTCGAACTGAGAAGGAGTTTCTGCAATGCCAGGGCCGCATGAAGGCGTCGTCGAAAGGCTTTGTGTTGTTGGCGCATCACGCCCGCGACGGTGTCATCCCATGAGGCGTCACCGCGACTCCAGGCGGAAAGCGGCTCGGCGGCAATGGCGGCGGATTCAAAGGCCATGCTCATGCCGTTGCCGGTGAAGGGTGGAATGATGAATCCGGCATCGCCGAGAACGAGTGTGCCGGGTTGGTGGGGTTGCCAGCCCAGTTTGAGGGCACTGACTCCGGTGAAAGAGGTTTCGTCGATGTCGGCACGTTCAAGCCGTTCGACCAGTTCCCGGTGCCCTCCGGCTTCGAGATAGCTGATCAATCGCTGGCTGCCTTTTCCCCGGCATTCTTCGTTGATGGCAAAGAGGCCGCAGAGATTCACCCTGCCGTCTTCGACCGGGGTCAGGCCAATGTAGCCGTTGTTGCCCAGGTGCATTTCCAGTCCGGAGGCCAGCGGAAAGTTCCTGACATGACACTTCAGCCCGAGCCAGGCGCTTTTTTCCGAAGGGCGCCCGTGGGCGAGAACCGTTCCTGCATCATCATTCAATTCGGTTCTCTCACCGGTAATGACCTTACCGCCGAGTTTCTCGACCCGTTGGCTGAGGCGTTGGTCGAGCGTCCACCTTGAGATGCCGAGTGCAGCAATCGGAAGTTCCATGGAGAGTATCTTTCGACCCTGGCGAAACCATTCTCCGGAAGTGTGCTTCTGCGCGTCGGACAGTTCTGTGGCGATGCCCAGATCAGTGAGCGTTTCCGGATCGATGCCGGAGATGAATTCTCCGCAGACGCGGTGCCGCGGGTAGGTGCCGGCTTCGTGAACCGTAACCGGGACGCGGCGTTTCGCGAGGCCGGCTCCGAGGGAGAGGCCAGCAAGCCCGCCGCCGATAATGGAGACGGGTTTCATGGTTTCTTTCGGGCGACCAGCCGGACGGCGCCGAGGGCTGTCTTCGATTCTTCGAAGTGCCAATCGGATTTATTGAGGCCGAGACTGTCCGGAATTTCACCCATCGTAAATCCTGCCCGAATGCTCACGGGCATATCATGGCGCGTTACGCTTCCAACCAGTGGGGTGATGCATCGACTGAGGTTGAGAACTCCCCTGGAACGGAGTGGTTCCGAGAAGACAAGGACCTCGAAAGGGTGGCAGAGGCGGCCAATCTGTTTGAGTTCTTCGCCCTCAAAATGATGGAGGAAAAGATTGGCGATGAGGATGCCGGCAGCGGGCAGTTCCTCGAGAACCATCAGGTCAGCCTGGTGCCAGGTCAGTCCGGAATCGTTTGGGCCGGCGAGGAGGTCAAGGCCGTGGGCCGGGCCCAGGGAAGTCAGGGTTTTGAGCAGAGCTCCCTCACCCGCGCCGATTTCGAGGATTCCCTTCGAGGCCGGCCCGGCATGTTTGGTGACGATGGAGCGGATCCATCGGTTATTGCCCATCACGAAGTTCAATCGGCGAAGATCCTCTCGGCTTCGAATGGCAGCCGGGTCATCCGACGGCAGCGAATCCAGGATTTCAGGGACGACTTCGCGACGCATGTTGAAACTTACGAACGGTGACCGTGTCAGGATGTCGTCGGAGATGACAGGATAGATGGTGTCTTCTTGTCGTTCAGGGTGAAGTGGAAGTGTCCCTGGCGCCCCATTGTTTTATGATAGTAGCCTTCCGGTTCGCCTGATTCCTCCGGCTGCGTAACGCAACCGGAAAGGAAAACGGCGAAGAGAATGAGCAGAGTGAGATACTTCATTGCCTCTGTTGGTCAGTTCGATCAGTGATGGCAGGTGCAGGCGTATTCGAGGCTGTCGCAACTGGGGCAGTCGTTTAGGTCGAGATTGAATTTTTCGGTCACCGCATCAGCGCCGGCTGAAGCTTTGATCTGAAGGATGACAGGGAAAAGCATGCCTGCCGGGAAAGCGACGTCGGAAACGAGTGAGTCGCCATCGTAGTCGAACTTCATGCGGACAGGGTTGGATCTGTCACCTCCGATCAAGGTGACGACCTGGGTGCCGATGGGGACGATCTTGTCGCCCTCGACCTGGGAGATCTTCACTTTGCGATCTTTGAGGAAAAGAAACTCGAGATTCGGTTTTACAGAAGTGATGAGGCGTCCGCCGTTGGGGCCAGCCTCGATGTGGGCGTGCCCGTGATGGTGATCGTGATCTCCGTGTTTGTGCTCATGATCACCATGCTTGTGGTCGTGGCCCTTCTCATCAGCGTAGGAGAGGTTGCTGAGTGCGAAGAGGGTTGATCCAAGAAGAAGGAGCAGTTGATTGATGTTTGTTTTCATAGGATGGGGTGTATTAGGGTGTGTGTTAGTTTTGTAGTGGAGGTGATGATTAGTATTTATTGGGAGGCAGCGGCATTCCGTTCGATGGCTTTATTCGCGGCTTTCCTGCCGAAGGCGTAGAAAACTGCCGGAGTCACGCCGAGTCCGAGCAAGGTCGAGCTGACGAGGCCGCCAACGATGACCACGGCGACCGGGTTGAGCACTTCTTTGCCAGGTTCCCCGGCAGCGAGGACCAGTGGAATCAGCGCGATGCCAGCTGACAGTGCGGTCATAAGCACAGGCACGAGTCGTTCCTCGGTGCCGCGCTCGACCATCTGACGGGTGAAGCTTTCGCCCTCGTGTCGCATGAGGTGAAGGTAGTGGGACAGCATCATGATGGTGTTACGCGCGGCAATGCCGGAGATGGCGATGAGCCCGACGAGTGAAGCGATGCTGATCGTGTCGAGAGTCCAGTGTGTCAGGAGGATGCCACCAATCATGGAGATGGGGATGTTCGTCAGGACCAGGAGTACAAAGAGTGAGCTCCTGAAGTAGCTGAAGAGCAGGAAGACAATCACGAGCAGGATGATGACCGACATCAAGGCGATGCGTTTCTTGGCTTCGGTCTGAGCCTGGTATTCCCCCTCGATGGACATGGTGTAGCCCTCCGGCAGTTGGATCCTTTCCTTTACCTCGCGTTCCAGTTGCTCAACCGCAGCATTGAGGTCACTGATGTTGGGGTTGATGGAAACCACAAAGCGGCGCTGCATGTCTTCACGCAGGATCGTGTTAGGACCGCTCGCCTGGCGAATGTCAGCGACGTAGCTCAGGGGGATGCGCTGGCCATTGACCGTGTCGATGTAGAGTTGGTTGAGTTTCTCCGGTGACTCCCGCCACTCAACAGGCAGGCGGACGACGAGGTCGAGAACCCGTTGGCCTTCGTAAATCTCGGCGACGTTCTTTCCGCCGATGAGAGCGGCGAGCTCGTCATTGAGGTGGCCGGGATGAACGCCGTAGGCGAGGGCACGCTTACGGTCGACTTCGATGCGCATCTGGGGAATGGGTGCCTGTTGTTCGGTGCGGGCCTCCTCCATTCCGGGGATCTCACGGGCGATGTCAGCGATCTCGGTGCCGATGCTTCGCAGCTCGTCGAGGTCGGGTCCGTAGACTTTGACCGCAACCTTGGCGGAGACGCCACTGAGCATATGGCCGATGCGGTCGGCAAGCGGGCCACTGATCGCACTGAAGGTCCCGGGAATCCCGCGCATGGTTTTCCGGATTTCATCGAGGATCTCTTCTCGTCCTCGTTCGCCTGTGTCGTCGAATTCCACATCGAATTCGACGGTTGAGACCGGCACGACATGATCCCCTCTTTCCGCCCGACCTGCGCGATAGCCGACAGTTTCGACCTCGGGAATCTTGAGGAGCTGGTCAACGGCGGCGTCAGCGAGTTCCGTGGTTTGCTTGAGCGAAGTTCCCGGAGCCGCCGTCGTAGCGATGACGGCGGTGGGCTCTTTGAAGGCGGGCAGAAAGTTGCCGCCCATGCCGAGGTAAACGATCGCGGCAAAAGCGACCAGTCCGAGGCAAAGTGCCATGACGAGGAAAGGTTGCGACAGCGAGACTTTCAGCCAGGTGTGCCGGAAGAGTCCCTTGAGCCAGCGCACTGCGAAGTTGTCTTTGTGCTCCTTGCCCGGTTTCGGGTTGAGCAGGTAGGAGCTCAAGACGGGTATCACGGTGAGCGAGACAAAAAAGGAAGCCGCCATGCTGACGATGGTGGCAATGGCGATCGGGGCAAAAAGCCGTCCTTCGACGCCGCTCAAAGCGAGCAGCGGAATGAAAACGAGGATGATCAGCACGGTGGCGTAGAAAATAGACGATCTCACTTCGGCAGAAGCCAGGGCGATGACCTCGAGTTTTGGTTTGGGCTCCTCGGCGGAGGCATTTTCCCTGAGGCGTCGAAAGACATTTTCCACATCGACGATGGCGTCGTCCACCACCATACCGATGGCGACGGCGAAGCCGCCGAGGGTCATGGAGTTTACGGTAAGCCCGAAGAGGTCGAAGACGATAATGGACACCGCCAGCGACAGAGGAATGGCGGTCAGGGTGATGAAGGTGACGCGGAAGTTGAGCAGGAAGAGAAAGAGCACGACCGCGACCATGATGGCGCCGTCGAGCAGGGCCTCCTCGAGGTTGCCGATGGCGACTTCGATGAAGTCCGCCTGGCGGTAGAGCACCACCGTTTCGGCACCGGGAGGCAAAGCGGTTTGCAGTTCCTCGATTTTTTTCTCCACGGCGCGAGTCAGGCGGATGGTGTCGAAGCCGGGTGACTTGGTCACGCTGAGAAGGACGCCGGGATAGCCGACCACTTCGCCGTTCGGCCCCGGTGAGAGATGACGCGAACCCATTGCAGCATCGCCTCGCATCGGTTCGATGTCCCAGGTCACATCGGCGACATCGCCAATCCGGATGGGCCGGTCGTCCTGGTGAATCACAACGGTATCGGCAATCTCTTCGAGGTCCGTCGTCATGGCGAGATTTCGCACCATGATTTCCTGGGAGGATTCGGTCAGGAATCCACCGGTGGTGTTTTTGACGGCGTTGGCAGCGGCCAGTTCGAGTTGTTCGAAGGTGACGCCAAGAGCGAGCATCTCGTTGGGGCGCGGCTGGATCTGGAGTTGCTTGATGCCGCCACCCATGGAAAGCACTTCGGCGATTCCGGGTTCGGATCGAATGCCGGTGGCGAGGGTCCAGTCAGCGACGGTGCGGAGGTCCCGCGGTTCCGTTTGTCCGGTCGGATCAGTCAGGCCCACCAGCATGATTTCTCCCATCAGCGAAGCGACGGGTGTCATGTAGGGGTTGATTCCATCGGGCAGGTTCTCGGTCGCGCCGGTGAGCCGCTCCTGCACGAATTGCCGGGCCCGGTAGATGTCGGTGTCCCAGTCGAATTCAACGAAGATGAGAGACAGCGAGATATCGTTGACGGTGCGAAGTCGGGTCACGCCGTTCACGCCCATGAGCGCATTCTCAAGCGGCAGGGTGACGAGCGTTTCCACCTCCTCCGGGGCAAAGCCGGGGGCTTCGGTGAGAATGGTGACGGTGGGCTTGGTCAGGTCAGGGAGAACTTCGACCGGTAGCTCGGTGACTTTCCAGATTCCAAGGCCCAACACCACACCGGCAAGCGCTACGACAAGCGCGCGCTGGGCCAGGGAAAAGCGAATGAGTTGATTCAACATTTCAGTTTGATGTCGGAATGTCAGGAGTCGGCAGGTGTTTCGACTTTGCGCTTCGCGGACCAGAGCATCTGGCCGAGGATGAGGCAGAGCAACGTGGCAACTCCTGCCCAGATCAGGGCGCCGGACTTGAGGGCCGGGCTCAGTTCTTTGCTTTCAGTGGTGCCTTCATTTTCGGCTTCCTTAGCTGCCCTTTGCTCGTCGGTAAGTTCGGAACCGTCTTCGGCATGCTCATGTCCGTGCGCAGCATCGAGCGCTTCCTTCAGGGAAATGCCGCTTCCGCTGCCGGCGAAGCTGAGGGCGTAGGAACCGCGAGTGACGACTTCGTCTCCGGGGAAGAGTCCGTTGATGACTTCAACGTAGCGGTCGTTTTCCTCTCCGAGAACGACGGGGGCCCGGACGAATGCGTTGGGCAATTCAAAGTCCTCCACGAAAACGACACGCTTGGTGGGGTCTCCCTGGATTGCCTCTCGGGGAACGGCCATGACGTTTTCGCGAGATCCGGTGATGATGGAAAACTCCACGCGCATGCCGGGTTGGAGACGCCCTTCGGAGTTATCGAGTAAGAAGATGCCTTCGAGCGTTCCGGCTTCGCGGTTCGCTTCGACGCCGTATCGGTCGAGAGTGGCTTCGATGAAGGTTCCGCCGAGGGCGGGTATGCGGATCCGGGCTTTGGTTCCCGGAACGATGTTGGCGGCCTCCGGTTCCGGGATGCGGGCGATGGCCCAGACGCTGGAGCGATCGGAGATATCGAGCAGATCGGAATCAGGTTGGACGGGTTCGCCGATGCGGGCATGGGTATCAACGACGAGTCCGCCCTGGAGTGCTTTCAACTCAATGGAAGGTGGTGGATCTCCCGGCTGTCGGCTTTCGATGACAGCAAGGACCTGGCCCTGCTCAACCTCGTCACCGACGTGGGCGTTGAGTTCGATGACCCGCCCCGGAATTCGTGAGGCGAGGGCGGAACGATTGGCGGGAATTTCTTCGATGCGACCGATCGCGAAGACGGTCGTTTCGAAGGTCTCCTCGGTGGTGGCTGCCAGTTCGAGGCGCAGGTTCTGCACGGCGGTTTGATCGAGGATGATGGTGTTTGCCTCGCGACCGGAGTCTGCGGCGAAAGAGAATCTTCCCGCGACGAGGATGAGGAAAAGGAAAATTAAATGTTTCATGGTGAGGATCACTTGGGATTCTTGGAAGTTTCGATGGTGAGTCCAGGGTAGGCTCCGGTGGCAAGGCGCACGCGGGCCTCGGCTTCGTGATAGGCGGCGAGAAATTCGAGGGCGGTGTGCTTGAGTTCCAGCACCTGTTCCTGGGCGCGCTGCACCTGGATGAGGCTGGCCTGTCCCTGCTGGTAGGCTTTGCGGAATTCCTCCTCGTTCTTTTCAGCGAGGGAAAGCAGCTCGCCCGAAGCATCGCGGGCGAGGTTCCACGTGTCAGACCGCTCGTGGTAGGCTTCCTCGCATTCCGCCTGGATGCGGAAGCGGGCGGCCTCGACTTCCTTGTCGGCGGCCTGTTGGTTGATTTGAGCCTGTTCGATACCTTCCTGGTTTCGCTTGCGAAGTGGCAGTGGGATGGAGATGCCGAAACCGGCGAAAGTATTCCCGTCGAGACCGGTGGGCACATCGACGGAGTCTTCCTGCTCGACGAAGAGGCGAACCGAAACATCCTGCCAGCGCTTGGCTTCTTCAAAGGTCAGGGCTGCCCGGGCCGCATCGATTTTTTCAAGGGCGAGTACATAGTCAGGACGGCGTGGAAGAATGGTTCGCAATGAAGCTTCCATCGAAGGTTCGGCCTGTGGCAGGTGGGTCGATTCCTCGATGTTGATGGGTGTGGCAGGAAAAAGTCCCAGCACCTTGTTGAGAGCCAGGAGGTGGTGGGTCTCTTCGGTAGCAAGTTTCCTGGCCTGTTGCTCGAGTGTGCGGCTGGCGAGCTTAGCCTGCATCACATCCAGCGAGGAGATGACCCCCTCCTCGGATTGTTTTTCGAGGAATTCGATCATCTCCTCGTTCAGGTCGACGAGCTGACGGGATACGGCGATTTTCTCGCGAATCATGAGCAGGGAGACCAGTGCAAGATCCACTTCGCCGGCCAGTTGGCGCTTTCGTTCGGCGATTTCAGCCTCGGCTAGAATGACCTGGTGGCCCCGCAGGTGGCGCTCCTGCTTGAGGCGGGCGGTGACAGGGAACTGCTGGGAAAAAGCGACTTCGTAGGTTCCCTCATCCTGGTCGTTTCCAATGCCGTCGCCCTTGAGACTGAACTCCAGTTCGGGATTGTCGAGGCGGCCGGACCAGCGGAGGCGGGTCTTGGCCCGGTCGATTTCCAGCACGGCGACCGCCAGTTCCCGGTTGTTGCTATGGGCAAGCCGGATCGCTTCGTCGCGGGAAAGGGATTGCGGCTCCGCGCCGTGGCTGAATGGAACCGCGCAAAGGATGGCGAGCAAAACCGGCAGGATCTGCCGCCGCCTCGGGACGTGGTTTCGAGTTCTGAATTTCATGAGACAAGATGTCGTTTCGTCAAAGAAGAAGGGGTTCCCGTGGGAAAAGTGAAACCGCAGGCCGGGAAATGCGGTCACGTGACGTCTCTGTCGAGGCGTCGTACGCAGGCGTGAGCGGGCTTCCGAAGATGGAAGTCGGCTCAGCGGAGAACAGAAATCAGATGAGGAAACGTCCCAGGACAGGCGGGCTCGTTTCCGACGGCGGAGGCGCTGGCGGCGGGATGGGCTTCTCACTGGCCGACACGACAGAGCGTGCCGGGAGCAGTTCTACGAGGTGCCAGGTCGGTGCCTCGATACCTTCGCCGGCTGAAAGAACCGGGAGCTCTTTCGGGAGAGAGGCTTCGGAAATCTCGATGACGCAGTCCCCGTCGCGAGGAAGCTCTTCGTCGTGGTGGTGATGCCCGACGTGGGTCATTCCATCTCCGTGGTGATGGGTCTCCAGTCCCACGGCCTGGTAAACATCGCACCAGGTCGCCTGCGTCCCACAGAAAAGGACGAGTGCGCTGAAAAGCATCAGGACCTGGCCGAAACGTTTCGCCATTGCGTGGCCAAGAAACCGCCACGGCCGTGGAAAGTCAACCCGCTCTGTGATTTAGGGAAGTCACTAAGCCGGATCCAACAGGGTTAAGTGCCTGACCTGACCCTGTTAAATCAAGGCCTGTAGACGAATGTGGAAATTCCGTCGCGGAAAGGTGGCGCAATCGGTGAAACGCGCTAGAATCATCCCCCCACTCGAATTGATGAGAGCCTCTCGTTATCAAACCGATACTGCCGATCCATCCCAGTTTGCTCCAGGTCAGCGCTGGATCAGTGAAACCCAGGCTGAGTTCGGACTTGCCCTGATTCTTCAGGCCGACCAGACCATTGTTCAGGCTTTCTTTCCGGCCGTTGGTGAAACTATTTCCTACGCGTCGCGCAATGCGCCGCTGCGTCGTGTCGCTTTCGAGCCCGGTGATACGGTTAAGGACCAGGAGGGCAAATCTTTCGCCGTGGTTAACGTGCGGGAGGAGGGTAAGTGCCTCATCTACGTGGATGCCGAAGGCAACGAGCTGCCTGAGAGCGGCCTGTCCGACACCATGAACGTGCAGCGCCCGGAGCAGCGTCTCCTCTCCGGTGTCAGCGATGACCCGCGTCTCTGGAGCTTGCGCCAGTCGGCCATTCGTAACCAGAACGAAGCCCGCACCCGCGACGTCCGCGGTCTCACCGGCGGTCGTGTTTCCCTGATTCCCCACCAGCTTTTCATCGCCGAGGAAGTGGCCAACCGCCAGGCCCCGCGTGTCCTGCTGGCCGACGAGGTCGGACTCGGTAAGACGATCGAGGCCTGCTTGATCCTGCACCGCCTCCACCTCAGTGGTCGCGCCAAGCGCATTCTTATTCTCCTGCCCGACGCGCTGGTGAACCAGTGGTTCGTTGAGCTCTATCGTCGTTTCGCTCTCTCTTTTGCGATCTACGACGAGGAACGCGCTGCCTCTATTGAAGCCGGTGCCGATGAAGGCAAAGAGGTGAATCCCTTCTTCGACGACCAGCTGATCCTTTGTGCGACCTCATGGTTGGCAAACAATCCAAAGCGCGCGGAACAGGCCGCTGCCGGAGGGTGGGACCTCACCATTGTTGATGAGGCGCATCACCTCGAGTGGTCCGTGGAGAACTCCAGTCCGGAATACGATGCTGTCGAAGCCATTGCCACTAAGTCCGCCGGACTGCTGCTCTTGACGGCGACGCCCGAGCAACTCGGTCGCGAAGGGCACTTCGCCCGCCTCCGCCTGCTCGATCCGGCTCGATTTTCCGACCTCAATGAATTCGTCAAAGAGTCGGAGCACTACCAGGAGGTTTCCGATCTCGCCGATCGTCTCGGCAGTGAAGACGCCCTCGAGAAATCCGATCTCAAGCAGATCGAGAAACTGCTCGGCAAAGAAGTGGCGGAGAAGTTTGAGCAGGACGATACCCCGGCCGAGCGCGAAGCCTGCCGGGCTTCTCTCATCGATCTGCATGGAACCGGTCGCGTGTTGTTCCGTAACCGCCGCATCGTGCTCGATACTTTCCCGGAGCGTAATGCCCACCTTTCCCCGCTCGACTGCGAAGAGGAGAAAGCTTTCGACACAAAAGTGGATTGGTTAGTCGACCTGTTGAAGGCTCAGCCGGAAGAAAAGTTTCTTCTCATCACTCACGCCCGTGAAACCGTGGAGGCGATCGAAGCGGCCCTGCGCGAACGCATCAGTTCGCAGGCGGCGATGTTCCACGAAGGACTCAGCCTGTTGCAGCGCGACAAGAACGCAGCCTGGTTCTCTCAGGAAGACGGAGCCCGTCTCCTCATCTGTTCCGAGATCGGTTCTGAGGGTCGTAACTTCCAGTTCGCGCACCACCTCGTGTTGTTTGATCTGCCGTCCGATCCGGGCCTGCTCGAGCAGCGCATCGGTCGCCTTGACCGCATTGGGCAGCTGGCAGACATTCACATTCACGTTCCCTTCGTGGAGGGAACCAGCGAAGAGCTTAAGGCGCTCTGGTATCACAACGGGCTTGGTGCGTTTGAGCAGACCTTGCACGGCGCCGGCGAAATCTTCCGTGAGTTCAAGGATGAACTGGAGACGCTCGAGACCGCTTCTGCTGAAGATCGCGAGTCCTCTCTTCCAGCCCTCCTGGACCGCACCCGCGAGTTCAAGGTGAAGATCGATCACGAACTCGAAGAAGGTCGTGACCACCTGCTTGAACTCAGCTCCTTTGATCGCGACCAGGGCCAGGCTCTCGTTCGCCAGATCGAAGACCTCGATGAGGACACTCGCCTCGAATACCTCATGCTGAAGTTGTTCGATCACTTCGGGGTGACGGTGGAAGATCTCGACGAGCGTTGTTATGTGCTGCTGCCGGAACACCTTTTCTCCGCTGAAGCTTTCCCGGGTCTGCCCGAGGATGGCATGTCCGTCACCTTTGATCGTGACACGGCCCTGACTCGTGAAGAGATCACTTTCCTGACTGCGGACCACCCCATGGTCATCAGTGCGATCGACAGCTTTCTTTCCACTGACCACGGTAACTCGGCTTTCTTCCGGCTTGAGAAAGCGGGTGAACAACTGCTGATGGTGGAGTCTGTTTCCGTGCTGGAATGCGTCGCGCCGGACTACCTCCACGCAGACCGCTTCCTGCCGGCCAAGCCGATTCGCCAGATCGTCGATCAGAAGGGCGGCAACCGGACCGATGACTTTACCGTCGAGCGCATTCGTCGCGACGGTCGTCCCGGGCCGTCCACTTTCCTTCGTGAAAAATCCACCGCTCTCAAGGCGACCGTTCCGGCCCTGCTGGAAGTGGCTAACAACTTTTCCGAAGACATCGCCGATGAGTATCGCAAGGATGCGATCAAGACGATGGAGGAGCAGTATGACCTCGAGATCGAACGCCTTGCCCGGCTCCAGGAAATGGGGCATCCGGTGCGTGACATCGAGATCGAGGCGGCGAAGAATGAGAAGGCTGAACTGAAGAAGTATCTCGCCGACACACCGCTGCGGGTTGATTCTGTTCGCCTTATCCTGGCCATGACCTGATCCTCTCGGGTCGATCCTGCGGTTTCGACGGGTTGAAAACCGGTCAGTTCTGCAGCAAGATCGACCTAGGTTCACCCCCATAAATGACTCGCTCCCGCAAAGCTTCGCGCAAGCGCAGCCGTTCCCGTTCCAGGAAGTCCCGGGATAAGAAGGTTGGCTGGTTTCGCCACCCGCTGATCCGCTTTCTCGTGATCACCGGACTCGTGGCCCTGTTCATCGGCGTTCTCGTCGTCGGGATGATCCTTTTCCAGTATGACCGCCGTGCTGCCCGTTACGACATGGACGCGGTCGGCCGGATCCCGATGGAGACAAAGGTGCTCGATGCAACCGGTGAACTGATTGGGTATCTTCATGGTGAGGACGTGGGCACACCGGTGCCGCTGGAGTCCATCTCGCCGTATTTCATTGAGGCGCTGATTGCCCGTGAAGACGCGCGCTTTTATCGGCATGACGGTATCGACCGGATTGGTGTGGTTCGCGCCTGGCTTCGCAATGCCAGGGAAAACCGGACCGTCCAGGGAGCGAGCACGATCACGATGCAGCTCACCCGGATGACCTACGGGCTCACCGGAAAAACGATGGAGCGCAAGCTGCTCGAGATGGCACTCGCCCGTCGGATCGAGAAGCACTATTCCAAGGACGAGATTCTTTCCCAGTACGTGAACCGCGTCTTTCTCGGTACGGGCATGAACGGGATCGAGCAGGCGGCCCAGGGCTACTTCGCGAAATCTTCCTCTGACCTGACCCTACCCGAAGCCGCCATGATTGCCGGAGTGATCCGGGCACCGAATGGGTTCTCCCCGTTTCGTCACTACGAGACTGCGCTTCGCGAGATGCGCAGCACGATTCGTCGACTTGAGAGCGAAGGCGTGATTTCGAAGAAGGAAGCCGAGGAGTATCTCAAGGCCCGTCCGCCGGTTCAGCCCCAGGGGCGCTGGATGGAAATGCTGCGGCAGCAATCCAAAGTGACCGGCCAGACTCACATCCTCAAGATGGTCGAAGACAAGGTGGGGCATCTGCTTCCCTCCTACGCCGGCGTTGGCGGCCTGACTGTCCAGACCACGTTCGACATGCGTCTCCAGGCAGCCGCGGACGAATCGGTGGAAGCGCGAATCGGCGAACTGGAGTCGCAGCCGGATTATCCGAACCCGCCGCTCTACGCGCATCGCTCAGGCGATCCCGCTTATGTGCAAGGGGCCGTTGCTGTGGTGGAGAATTACACGGGCGCCCTGCGGGTCATCGTCGGAGGGCGGGAGTTTTCTCACAGCGCTTTCAATCGGGCAACCCAGTCGCGCCGGCCCATGGGATCGATCTTCAAGCCTCTTGTATACGGCACCGCTTTCGAACGCGGTTTGTTTCCGGGGATGTATATCAGCGATGCGCAGATCCAGCCGGGAGAAATTCGCTGGGATGAGAAGGGTTGGAGCCCGGACAATTCCGACGGCGTTTTCGGCGGACTGCTTCCGGCTTCCGACGGTCTCATTCGTTCCCGCAATACGATGACGGCAAGAGTTGGTGAATGGTCCGGCATCGACACGGTGCTGACGATGATGGATCACGCCGGACTGGGGCAGCCGGACTCGGATGAGATCTCTCCGACCATCTACATTGGAACTCTTGGTGCGAGTGTCAGGAATGTGGCAAGTGCCTACTCGGTTTTTGCGACCGGTGGGATTCGTCATCAACCATACTTCATTGGATCGATCAAGGACCGTGAGGGTGATGCCCTCTACCAGCACGAAGATGAGTCCTATCGCGTGTTGTCCCCCGGGGCGGCGTGGCTGACCTCCAGCATTCTCAAGCAGGTGCTGGAAGAGGGCGGGACAGGTGCCAGTGTCAGGACGATGGGCTTCACGGCTCCGGCCGGCGGCAAGACCGGAACGACCAACGATTTCTATGATGCCTGGTTTGCCGGATACACCAGTCGCCTCTCCGGTGCGGTCTGGGTCGGGTTGGATCAGCCGGGCACCATTTCCAAAGACGCCTACGGAGGTCGCATCGCCATGCCGATCTGGCGCGATATCATGGTCGCGGCCCAGGGCATTGGCTATGAGTTCACGGACTTTGCCGCTCCTGAAGAGGTGATCGAGATGCAGTTGTGCCGCGAGAGCGGGCTTCTTGCGGCCGAGGAATGCCAGGCAGCGGGTTCCGTCTACGTGGAGCGGGTGCCTCATGACCTGATTCCCAGGAAGTTCTGCAACAAACACTGATTTTCGAAGAGGGCGGGTCGACTTTTCCGCCTCGGTTCTACGGATCGCAAAAAATGCGGATATGGGGGCATTTTCCGGGTTGCTGACGGGTCAAGCGAGGCCCTAAAGTGGCGCTCCGCGATGTGAATCATCGAACATGAGTCTGTCCGCCGCTTCTCCCCCTTTCCGCCCCTTTGCGACGTTCGCCCTGATCTGGGCGATCACGACGCTTTGCCATCAGTTGGCATTTACGTTCTGGGCGCAATCCTGGCAGGGATGGTTGCTGGTGGTGGCGGCTTCAGCCTCAGTTTTTAAGCCGAACTGCGTGGCCCGTTTCGGCATGCTGGTCATCACTTCGGTGATCAACCTGTTCAACAAGCTACCCTTTGTGCCGAACCACATCCTCTACGAGGGGATGCTGCACGGGATCATGCTGCTGGGGTTGTTGGGTTTCTTCTTCAGCAAGCGCGGGCGCGATGAGTGGCGCCAGATTGGAGCAGGCTGGAAGCGCCACCTGCCCCTGCTGATGCTGGCCATTGTTCTGAAGTGGGCCTACTTCGCTTTCAACTTTTTGCCGAAGGGCCCCGTCTTCGGAGCCATCACGACCTTGATCCTTGTGATCGCTCTCATCCGGATGCTGGTGAAAGCACCGACCATGGGTGGCGGCGATGTTTACCTTTCGCGCTTTGCCCCGGTGGTTCGCACGGCGGTGGTGATCATGTATTTCTGGGCCGGGACCCAGAAGCTGAACTGGGACTACCTTGATCCGACGATTTCCTGCGCCGCGGTGCTGCATACGGAGATTGCGGCCTACTTCGGCAAGTTGGTTCCCACGGATACCTGGGCACTGCACGGAGCGATCTGGGGATCCTATCTGTTTGAGTTCGGGATTCCCCTGCTGCTGATCTTCAAGCGCACCCGACTGATCGGATTCGGCGTGGCGATCTTCTTTCATCTTTGGCTCTCGATCCATCCCGCCGCCGGGATTTTCAGTTTCAGTTCGCTCATTCTCGCTGTGCTCGCGCTGTTCCTGCCTGAAAGCTGGGGCCGCGAACTGCAGGGGCTGTGGAAGAAGCAACTCAACTGGCTGGGCCGCGGCGATGAAAGAAAAGGGCGCAAGATTGCGGCTTGGATCGCGGTGGGAGCGTTTTTCCTGACGCTGGCGATCCAGGGTACGCTCTACCTCACGATCGCCAAGAGCTACGACGTTTTCTGGAAGGCGAACCGGATCGGCTGGGTGGCATTCTTTACCTGGGGACTTTGGATTTCAGCGAACTATCTCATTGCCGGCTGGCGAGCCCGTGGCGAAGACCGTTCATTCCCTAACAAACCCAAATGGAACCTGGCCTGGATCGGATTGCTTCCGGTGATCATGAACGGTTTTCTTCCATGGATGGGTGCGCGCACCCAGACTTCGTTCTCGATGTATTCCAACCTTCGTTCCGAAGGAGAAAGCAATCACATGTTCTTCAAGCGGGTCGACCTGTTCCAGTATCAGACCGACATGGTTGAGATCCTGGAGGCGAAACCAAACATCCTTGATCCATCGGAGAGTCCGACCGGAATTGGCAACTTTGCCAACATCGGCCATCGCATTATTCCCACCTTTGAACTTCGCCGTCTCGTCAGCGAGTGGCCCGAAGACCGGCCGCTAGAGATCAAGTATGTTCGCGACGGGGAGATTCTGGACCTGGGGCGCAAGGATGGGGTGGAGTACGGAGATGCGGAATTGTTTGAGCGGTTGCCATTTTATCAGCGCAAGCTGATGTGGTTCCGTCGACTCGAGTCTCTCGATGAGCCGATGTGCTGCACGCACTGATTCACACGGCGGCGGCGCGCCAGTTTTCTATCACGGTATTGCTCTCGGTAGAACCGATCAGCGCAGAGGCAAACTGGCGATTCGCGAAGACTTCCATGGCCGCCTGGTGAACGGCTTCGGCGGTGGTGGCTTCAACGGCGCTGTGGGCCACTTCAGGATCCCGCCAGTCATCGAAGAAAAGCAGGCACTCACCGGCCCACATCATCTGGGATGAAGTGTTTTCCAGGCTGATGCGACTCTGCCCGACGATGTAGGCTTTGGCGGCTTCCAGTTCTTCATTGGAGACGCCGTTGGTAACCAGGTCGCGGGCGATCTGGTCAATGGTCTCGAGGGCAGACTGAAGCTGTGAAGGATTGAGCGCCACGTAGATCTGGATGAGGCCGGTATCCGCGAAGGAAACAAAATCGCTCTGCACTTCGTAGCAGAGGCCGCGCTGTTCCCGCAGTTCCTGGAAAAGGCGGGAGCTCATGTTTTCGCCGAGGATGACATTGAGCAGCTTGTGGGCAAAGCGCCGGTCATCGTGCCGGGCAACGCCGGGAAATGAGAGAGCGACGTGGACTTGTTCCTGGTCGGCCTCTTCGCGAAAGCGGTGATCCGTCAGAGGGGTGATCGCTTTTTCGCAGGTCGCAGTTTTGCCGATATTGAGGGAGTCGAAGATGTCACTGACCTGCCCGGTGACCCGGTCGTGGTCGATATTGCCGGCGACGGAAATGACGGTGTTGGCGCCGCAGTAGCCGTCATTGAAGAATCGCAGGACATCGTCACGCTGGAACGATTTGAGGCTGTCGTCGGTGCCGGTGATGGAACGTCCCAGCGGGTGCGTGGTTCCCCAGGTGGCTTCACTGATGAGGTCTTCGAGGTATTGCGAAGGCTGGTCGCGAACCATCGCGATTTCCTCGTGAATGACTTGTTTCTCCGATTCAAGCTCGCCGGGGTCAATCGTGGGATTACGATAAAAGTCGGCAAGAACGTCGAAGAGCTTTTCGAACTGTTGCGAGGGGGCCTTGGCGTGGTAGGCCGTGTGGTCTTCCACGGTGAAGCCGTCGATGGAGGATCCGAGCCCTTCGATCTGGCGGGAGATTTCTTCGGCGGATCGTGTCGGGGTGCCTTTGAAAAGCATGTGCTCGACGAGGTGAGCCATGCCGTGGTCGATGGCCTGCTCGTGACGACTGCCAATATTGGCCCACAAGCCTACGGACACGCTCGCCATGTGGGGCATGGATACCGTGGCGAGGCGGACGCCGTTTTCGAGCTGATGCAGTTGGGTAATCGCCGACATTTTCGCAAAGAAGAGGCAGGGAACTTGCTTCAATGCGTTTCTATTTTCCACCCGGAATATTCCGGCTATGATTGAATCAACATGAGCACCGCCTCTTCCCTCCCTACCCTGCCTGCTTTTCAACTCCTCGGCCAGCCCGTTGAGATTTCGCGCGTTGAAAAGGAACTCCAGCACCTCTTCTTCGACGGGGAGCCGGAGGATCAGGATTCCGCGGGAGTGGCGCGGGCTTCGCTCATCAACCTGGCGCTCTACAATGAAAACCAGGACGGGCTTGAAGAGGATGCTTCCGTCCTGGCGGAACTAACCAGTGAGGCGTCCTGTCGCTCACTGCTCATCAATGCCGATCTCCATGCTGAGGAACTTTCCGCCCAGGCCTGGGTCCAGGTGCATTGCCAGATTGATCGCAGCGGTCGCAAGACGGTGTGCACCGAGCAGATCAGCTTTTACCTGACCGGCGATACTCCCGGCTTGCTCCGCAACATGGTATTTTCACACCTCGATTCTGACCTGCCTCTGGCTTTCTGGTGGCGTGGTGAGTTTTCCGACGCGTTTGAAGAAGGGCTCTATTCGCGAATCGACCGTCTCATGTTCGACAGTGAAACCTGGGCGGCTCCGAGGAATCAGTTCCTGCGTCTCCTTTCGGCGCAGGATGAATCGTCTTCACCGTTCGTGATGCATGACCTGGCGTTCACCCGGATGAATGCCATTCGCAATGCGGTAGCCAATGCCTTTGATCGACCGGCGGTGGCGCAGCAGCTCGGATCGCTCAGCGAAATTTCCCTTCGTTATGCTCCCGGGTATCACATGAGCGCGGTTTACCTCGCTGCCTGGCTTTCGATCCGGATCGGCGCAGAAGTCGATTTCTCCCAATCCAGGGAAGGTCGCTATGTGTTTTCCGGAGCCCGCCCGGGTGTGCCGACCAGTTTCAGCATCAGCGTTGAGCCCCTCGCTGAAGATCGCGTCGGCACGGTGGAAGTGGATTTTCAGCTGAAGGACGCCCGGGTCGAAATCAGCCGGTGCCAGACTCGCGATTTCATCCGGACCCTGACTCACCTCGAGGACTGCCCCACCGCGGAAGACTGGTTGCCGGCGAAAAAGCTCACAGACGTGACCCTGGTGAAGGATGTTCTCAACCGGGCCGGTCGTAATCGCACCTTCGGCCAGGTCCTGCCGCGGTTGCAGGAGCTTCTGACGGTATAGGCGCCACCTATTCCGCCGGTGTGTCAGGCTTGAGGTAGCCCACCCCGAGATCATCGGGCAGCGGGGTGACGTTGTTCTCTTCGCCCCACTTGTCCCAGGCGGCTTCCATGATCTTCACCTTTCCGGGGTGAGTTTTGGAGAGGTCGTTCAGCTCGGTGCGATCGACGCTGAAATCGTAGAGTTCCCACGGCTTGTCATCGAAGGCGACGAGTTTCCAGTTTCCTTCACGGACGGCGCGATGGCCCTGGTGCTCGAAGAAAAGAGTGCGTTCCGGCCCGCCGGTGTTGAGTTGGTCGATCAGGTCGACGCCTGGAAGTGAGAGCGTGCCGGTGTATTCGGCGCCACTGACAGCAATGGCCGTGGGAAGCAGGTCAATGATGTGAGACGGATCGTGAATGATAGAGCCGGCTTTCACCTTCAGCCCGTCCGGCCAGTGGACGATCCCGGGAGAGGCGATGCCTCCTTCGTGGACGAAGTGCTTGTACATCCGCCAGGGTGTGTTGCCGGCGTTGGCCCAGCCCGAGCCGACGCTGTGAAAAGTGCCGGGGGTGCCCATCTCGTCGAGCATGTCCCCGGTGTGGAGAATGTTCTCATTGCTGGACTTGATGTCGAAGCCGAAAGGATCCCACTCGAAGCAGGCGCCGTTGTCGGAAGTGAAGACGATCAGGGTGTTCTCAAATTCTCCGGCCGCCTTGAGATCGTCGATGACTCGACCAAGCTGGGCGTCCATGCGGTCGACCATCGCGGCGAAGATGGCCATGCGGCGGGCGAGATCGAGACGGCGATCCTCGGGCAGATCTTTCCAGGCGGGGTTGGTCCCGGTCTTGGTTTCGCCATAGTTTCGCCAGGTCGAACGCGGCGTGAGCTTGGTGTCGGCCGGCACAATGCCCATCTCTTTCATGCGCTCGAGACGTTCGTCGCGAAGTTGGTCCCAGCCGCCGTGATAGCGGTCGGCGTATTTGGCGATGTCTTCCTTGGGAGCATGCAGCGGGAAGTGTGGAGCGTGGTAGGCGAGGTAGAGGAACCAGGGCTGGCCGGGTGTTTCGCGAGCCAGCTTGAGGAAGTCGAGGGCGTGGTCCGTCACTGCGTCAGTGGCGTAGAATTCTCCCTCCGGATACTGACGGGCCTGGCGGCCTTCGGGAAAACGGACGAGGTGGTCCGGATCGAAGAAGCGCTTCGCACTGACAAGCGTACCGTAGAATTCTTCGAAGCCGTTTCCAGTCGGGTCGGGAGTTCCGAGATGCCACTTCCCTGAGATGAAGGAGCGATATCCGGCCGGCTTCAGCACCTGGGCAATCGTCCGGGCTTCGGAAGAAACGACGCCGCGGTAGCCGGGGCGACCGAGGTCATTGGTGGTCATGTGCCCGAGGCCAACCTTGTGGGGGTATTGTCCAGTGAGGATCGCGGCCCGGGAAGGACAACAGCGGCCGGTGTTGTAGAACTGGGTCAGGCGAACGCCACCTTCAGCGAGCGAGTCGAGCACCGGGGTTTTAATTTCTCCTCCGAAGCATCCGAGATCACTGAAGCCGAGGTCGTCGGCAAGAATGTAGAGAATATTGGGTTTGTCGGCCGCGTTGAGGCAGGAAGCGGCAGAGAGACACAGGAGAGTCAGAAAAGTCAGCGGGAGTTTCATGATGATTCGCAAGCGAGGCACGTGAGCCTTGATACGCTTTCCGAAGAATAGCGTAAAGCGAATCCGGTTTGCGAACGCATTGAAGGGATGTCAGAAACGCGGGCATAAAAAAAGCCGGACAGGTTGCCCTGCCCGACTCTTTTGTTCCCTGGTGTATGAAATACTTAAGGGGGGAGTTTTGAAAAATGAGTTAATTGAATAGTGGGTAGACGCCGGACCGGAGAGCCTATGCAGAAAAGATGATATTTTTTTCCGAAAAGATCGTCGAAAGGCAGCGAATACACGAACAAGGAGCCCGAAAACAAAGGGCTGTCTTTACACGCGAGGCGATAAGCCTAGAATGCTTCGATGCCGGCCAAGCAGAAATGGGTGGTGGCACCTTCTCCTGATCCTGAACTCGTCCGCGAATACTCGGATGCGTTGAATCTTGCCCCGGTAGTCGTATCGCTGGCCCTGCAGCGTGGCTTCGATGATCAGGACGAGCTGGAGCGTTTTCTTTATCCCCGGCTCAAGGACCTGGGTGATCCATTTAAGTTGCCCGGCGTGCAGAAAGCGGTGGACCGACTTCTCCAGGCCGTCGACAACAAGGAATCGGTGGTTCTCTACGGTGACTACGACGTCGATGGTGTTAGTTCGGTGGCGTTGTTAAATAATGTGCTGAGCGCTTACGGGTTGGAGCCGGTGCCATTCCTGCCGACGCGAATGGAGGAAGGCTACGGGCTGAGTGTTAAGGGAATTGAAAACAGCCTGAACGGGACGACCCCCGACCTGCTCATCGCGGCGGACTGTGGCACCAATTCGCGCGACGAAGCAGCGATCCTGAAGGAAGAGGGCATCGATCTCATCATTCTTGATCACCACGAGCCGGACTCCGCCGGCACTGCGGATTGTGTGGCCCTGGTGAATCCGAAGCTTGGCGATGACTATCACTATCTCTGCACGGCCGGAGTCGTCTTCAAGGTGGCTCACGCCTTGTTGAAGTCCCGTCCGCTGCCTGACTTTGATCTGAAGAATCAGCTCGATCTTGTCGCTATGGGAACTATCGCGGACATTGTTCCCCTGGAAGATGAGAATCGCATCGTGGCGCGGCGCGGTCTCGCCCAGCTCGATCGCACCGTGCATCCCGGCGTGGCGGCCCTGAAAAAGATCGCCGGAGTAGGTTCGCCGGCCCGGGCGCATGATGTGGGCTTCAAGTTGGGGCCGCGTCTCAACGCGGCGGGCCGACTTGATAAAGCTTCCGCCTCGCTGGAGTTGCTACTGTGTCAGGACTACGGCGATGCCCAGGTGCTGGCGGAAGGGCTTGATCAACAGAATCGGGACCGTCAGGCCCTTGAGTTGAAGACTCGTGAGGAAGCCGAGCAGATGATTCATGACCTGCCTTCGGAGCAGCGCAGCCACGCCATCGTGGTAGGGGCTCGCGGTTGGCATCCGGGCGTGGTGGGTATCGTCGCATCACGAATTTCGCGTCACTATCACCGCCCTACTTTCGTCGTGGGTATTGCGGAGGATGGTCTCGGCAAAGGTAGTGGCCGCAGCGTCGAGGGAGTCTCTCTCGTGGCGGCATTGGAATCGGCCCGCGACGTGATTGAGGCCGGGGGTGGTCATGAAATGGCGGCTGGTGTGAGTGTCAGGGAAGAGAAGCTTGAGGAGTTTCGCATCGCTTTCGTGAAGAGCGTCGCAGAGCAGGCGGAGAGTGACACGCTCATTCCCAAGTTGCATATCGATGGTGAGATTCCTTTTAAGGACCTCACCCTCGACCTGCTCGACAGCTATGAATTGCTGCGCCCGTTTGGTGCCGGTAATCCTCAGCCGCTTTTCATGTCACGCGGCGTGGAGCTGATGCAGGAGCCGCGCTTGATCAAGGAGAAGCACCTCAAGTTCCGCTTTTACCAGGACGGGATTGAGCACGAAGGGATTTACTTCAACGGGGTGGATAAAGACATTCCTAATCCCCCGTGGGACATTGCCTACACTATCGACCGCAACGAATGGCGCGGGCGGGTGAAGTTGAACATGGTGATCCAGGCGATCCGCAAAGCGAGTTAGCCAATCTAGCGCTTCAGCAGGACTGCCTCGAGGACCTCGTCCACTTCGGTCATGGGCAGGATCTTCAGCTTTTTGCGGGCGGACTCAGGAATGTCGGGGACATCTTTCATGTTCTCGGCCGGCACGAGGATCGTTTTGATACCTGCCTGGAGAGCACCGAGCGCCTTCTCCTTGAGGCCGCCGATGGGAAGGACAGATCCGCGAAGATTGATTTCTCCGGTCATGGCGATGTCTTTGTTGACCCGTCGGTTGGCAAAAAGCGAAGCGAGAGCGGTGTACATCGCGCAACCGGCGGACGGTCCGTCCTTGGGCACGGCGCCGGCCGGGACGTGAACGTGAACGTCGTACCGGTCGAAGTCTTCGCGATCAATCCCGAGGTCCTCGGCATTGTGCTGTACGAGGCTCCAGGCGGCGTGCATGGATTCTTTCATGACGTCACCGATCTGGCCGGTCAGCTTGATGGCGCCTTTGCCGGGGTAGCGCAGGGCTTCAACGTTGAGCACTTCACCGCCATACGGGGTGTAGGCGAGACCGTTGACGACGCCGGGCCGACTCTTCCGCATCATCGTTTCGCGGGCGAACTTGGGCGCACCGAGAACTTTTTCGACGTATTCGGGAGTGACTTTCACCACGGTGGACTTTCGCACAGCGACCTTGGCGGCCACTGAGCGGCAGACGCTGCCGATCTCGCGCTCGAGGTTTCGCACGCCGGCTTCCCGGGTGTAGTCTTCGATGATTCGACGCAGTGCGGTTCGCGACCAGCGGCATTGCTTGTTGGTGATGCCGTTCTCTTTCATCTGCCGTTTCACGAGATAGCGGGTCGCGATTTCGAGTTTTTCCTCCTCGGTGTAGCCGGGGATATCGATGATCTCCATGCGGTCGCGCAGCGGTGCCGGCACGGGGTAAATGGTGTTGGCCGTGGCAATGAAGATGACCTGGCTGAGGTCGAACGGCACATCGAGGTAGCGATCGACAAATTCGTGATTCTGGCGCGGGTCGAGAACCTCGAGCAGAGCGCTGGCGGGATCGCCGCGAAAGTCGGCGCCGATCTTGTCGACCTCGTCGAGCATGATGACCGGGTTGCGGGTGCCGACCCGACGGAGTTCCTGGATAAGGCGTCCCGGCATGGAGCCGATGTAGGTGCGGCGGTGACCGCGGATCTCGGCTTCGTCGCGAATGCCGCCGACGCTGATGCGGGCGAACTCGCGCCCGAGAGCTTCAGCAATGGAATGGCCGAGACTGGTCTTGCCCACCCCGGGAGGACCTAACAAACAGAGAATAGGGCCGCGGCCGTCGGGGTTGAGCTTGCGCACCGCAAGGTATTCGAGGAGGCGCTGCTTTACCTTCTCGAGGCCAAAATGATCGCGGTCGAGAATCTCGCGGGCACGCTTGAGGTTCTTGTTGTCCTTGCTGAGCTTGCCCCAGGGAAGTTCGGCAAGGGTTTCCAGGTAGCTGACGATGACGGAGTGTTCCGGGCTGGCCGGCGGGATGATGTCGAGACGCTTGAGCTCACGCGTGGCGGCCTCCATGACATCTTCCGGGAGATTGGCCGCGTCGAGGCGATCGCGGAGTTCTTCCGTTTGCTCTTCGGTGCCGTCCCCTTCTCCCAACTCGCGCTGGATGGCACGGAGTTGTTCGCGAAGGTAGGCACGGCGCTGGGCGTCTGAGAATTCGTCTTCGACGTCGGCGCGCAGTTTCTGCTGCAGTTCAGCGATATGGAGCTGGTTGTTGAGCACCTGCTGCACTTCGTCGGCGCGGGCGGCGACATCGGTTTCTTCCAGCAGGGCCTGCTTCTGGGTCAGCTCGAGACTGAGATTGGTGGCCAGAAAGTCTGTCAGAATCGACGGCGAATCGATCGAACGCAGCGCGTTGGTCGCTTCGTCGGGAATAGCCGGATTGGTTTCGATGAACTTTTCAGCAGATTCGCGAAGGTTGCGCAGCGTGGCTTCCCACATCGGATTCTGCTTCGGAAAAACGTTCTCGAGGATTTCGAAGCGGGCCTTGAGGTAAGGCTTCTTGGAAAGAAACTTGGTCAGCTTGATGCGTTCGACGATCTGGACGAGAACGAGAGTCTGGTCGTCGTCCTGGCGAATCATTCGCAGCACGTTGCCGAGAGCGCCGACACGATAGACGTCGGAAGGACCGGGATCGTCGAGGTCGGAATCCTTCTGGGTGACGAGTCCGAGCAGGCGCCCGGTGGGCAAGAGTTCCTCAAGCAGTTGCTTGCTGGGGGCGCGCTCAATGGTGAGCGGGGCGACCGTGCCGGGAAACAGCACGACACCACGCAGCGGCATTACCGGGAGAACACCCGGCAGATCGCTACGCCACTCCGGCATCTCCGTATCAGGGAGACTGGTGGAGATCTCGATGATCTCACCGGAGGATTCATTCAGCATTTGTTCAAAGTCTTCCATAGAGGATGAGGGGGCGGCGCCCCGTCTCGTGATTCAGCGCCGCGAAAATAGAGGGATCAGCCTTCGGCAATGGGAAGAATGATCCAGAGGAGGCCGTTATCCTGTTTGGCTGTAACTCGATTACGATCAATGTCGACAGGAAGATTGATCTCTCTTCCAAATCGACCGCTTTCGATTTCCATGGTCAGGACCTGGCGGCACTGGCTCGAGGTATCCCGCGTTGGCAAGGGGGGCTTGCGCTGGCCGGAGATCCGAACCCGGTCGGGAAGGACGTCGACGTGAATGTCGGTCTTCTCAACTCCCGAAAGATCCACCCAGATCTCGATCCGGTCATCATAGCGATAAGCATTGATGTCGGGGGTCCAACCCTGGAGGGACTGGAAGCCGGAAAAGTGCAGACTGCTCAAATCACGAGCGACATCTTCAGTTTTCCCGATCATACGGGTTAGACGAACCTTGCGGGTCATGATTGCAAAGGTACCAAGGTTTTTCCGTTTTTTCAATCCCGCCTCTCACTGCTCGGCGCATTGAGGGGATGGTGAGAAGGCGAGGATTTGTGGCATGATCGCTGCGCTTTCGGGCGCACTGAATCATGAACCGCATCATTTCCGTCCTTTCCTGCCTCGTTGTTTCGACCTCTTTGTCGTTCGCTCAGGACCAACCTAACATTGTTTTTCTGCTCGCCGACGACCTCGGCTACATGGATGTGGGATTTAATAATCCGGACACCTTCTACGAAACGCCCAATCTCGACGGCCTTGCCAGGACCGGAATGGTCTTCACGGATTTCTACGCGGCCTCCCAGGTCTGCTCCCCGACCCGGGCCAGCATCCTGACGGGCAAGTATCCCGCGCGAACCGATACGACCAATTTCTTTGCAGGTCGGCGGGCCGGGACCTATGGGCCGGCGGAGTTCAATACGGTAATGGCACTGGACGAAGTGACCTTCGCTGAGACACTGCGGGATGCCGGCTACTCGACCTTCTTTGCGGGGAAGTGGCATCTCGGTCACGACGGACACCTGCCCACCGACCAGGGATTTGAGGTGAACAAGGGTGGTGGCGGCAATGGACTGCCGCGCAGTTACTTTTCTCCCTACAAGAACGTTGAGAATCTCAAGCCGGGACCGGACGGGGAGTTCCTGACGGACCGTTTGTCCAAGGAGGCAGCTGCATTCATCCGGCGTAGTGCTGAAAGCGAGAAACCCTTCCTGCTATACCTGTCCTTCTACAGCGTGCACACGCCGCTCCAGGCCCCGAAGCGCCTGATTGAGAAGTATGAGAAGAAAGCCGCAAAACTCGGCATCGCCGACGAGGACGGCAGTTTTGACAACGAAGGTGCCCGCCAGGTCTGGCCGGACGAGGAAGGACGCCGCAAGATTCGCGTTCGCCAGGACCATGCGATCTACGCGGCCATGGTGGAGAGCATGGACGCCGGCGTGGGACGCGTTCTGGATCAACTCGAGCAATCCGGTCTGCGTGACAACACGCTGGTGGTGTTCATGTCAGACAATGGCGGTCTTTCGACTTCGGAAGGCTTGCCCACTTCCAATCTCCCCTATCGCGGCGGCAAAGGCTGGATGTATGAGGGCGGTATTCGCGAACCGGTCGTCTTTCGCTGGCCGGGCGTGACACCTCCGGGAACCAGTTGTGCGGCACCGGCAGTGAGCACCGATTTTTATCCGACCATACTGGAGGCGGCGGGGCTACCGCTCCTGCCTGACCAGCACGAAGACGGTGTCAGCCTGATGCCCCTGCTCCGCAATCCTTTCGCCAAGTTTGATCGGGGGCCGATCTTTTTTCACTACCCGCACTATTCGAACCAGGGTGGCTTCCCGGCCAGCGCGGTTCGCGATGGTGACTACAAGCTGATCCAGGATCTCGAGGACGGGGAGTTTGAACTGTATAACCTCGTGACCGATCCCTCCGAGCACAACAATCTCACTCAGCTTGAAGCCGAGCGAACCGAGGAAATGGCGCGGTCGCTGAACAGCTGGCGCAAGCAGGTGGGTGCCAAGCCATTGAAGAAGAATGAGAAGACCGGTGCCGAGCCGCCGGCGCTTTGGTGAAACTTGAGAGGAGAGAACGATGAGGATTTTTTCGACGCTGCTTTTATCCGTCGTCGCTGTGAGTTTGTCTCACGGTCAGGAGACTCGATTCACCGAGCCGGTGACCTTGCACGATTATCATCCCTTTCGGCAGCTGGCTGACGGGGAGAAATGGGAAACGCGAAAGGTTGAGATTCGGAATCGCATTCAACTCGCTTCCGGCCTTTTGCCGTTTCCGGAAAAGACGCCGCTGAAAGCCGAACGATACGGCGCCGTCGAGCGGGACGGGTTCAAGGTGGAACGAGTCTTCTTTGAATCATTTCCAGGGCACTTCGTTACCGGCAGCCTCTTCACTCCGACCGGTGAGTCCGCAGCCATTGGATTGGTGGACGGCAAACGCCCCGGGGTTCTGTGTCCCCACGGGCACTGGACCGACGGACGTTTTTTTGACCAGGAGCAGCGTAGCGGCATTCAAGGGGTGCGCCGTGAGCTGGCTATTGGAGCTGAGCGGTTTCAGTCGGCGGCTCATAATCCTATTATCGCCCGTTGCGTGCATCTCGCCCGGATGGGGTGCGTCGTGCTGGTTTACGATATGATTGGTTACGCCGATTCGATCCAGCTGCCGGAGCATCGTCGCGGTTCGCGCGAGGCGATGAATTCCGCCGAACCGGGCCAATGGGGATTTGTCAGCCCGCAGGCGACCTTGCGACTGCAGACTAATTTTGGGCTGCAAACGTGGAACAGTGTAAGGGCATTGGACTACCTTGTCGGACTGGAAGAAGTCGATAATGACCGCCTCTTGGTGACCGGTGCGAGCGGGGGCGCGACCCAGACCATGATTCTCGCGGCCATTGATGACCGGGTGGACGCCGCTTTTCCGGCAGTGATGCTTTCGACGGCGATGCAGGGTGGTTGCACCTGCGAGAACTCTCATTACCTCCGCATCGACCAGGGCAATGTCGACATTGGCGCCTGCTTTGCACCAAAGCCAATGGGGATCACGGCGGCGGACGACTGGACCATTGAATTGGAGACCAAGGGCCATCCGGATCTCAAGGCTTTGTATGAGCGGTTGAAGGCTCCGAAGAACTACGAGGCGCATTTCAACACCCACTTCAAACACAACTACAACCAGGTTTCCCGCGCGCAGATGTATGACTTTGTGAACCGTCATTTCGAGCTCGGGCTCGAGTCGCCGGTGTTGGAACGCGACTACGATCGGCTGATGGAGGCGGACTTGACCGTGTTCACTGAAGGCGCACCGGAGATGGCCGGGTATGCGGTGGAGGATGCGCATGAGCGAGACCTCAACGCGGCCTGGGCCTGCGATTCAGAGAATCAGCTGAAAGCCGCCCTCGCGAAGGAGGACGACTGGATTGGCGAAGCGTGGGATCTGATCCTGAGGTCTGACAAGGTTCGCGAAACGACCGCCTCTTTCGAACTGCAGGACAAGACGATGGACGGAGACGTTGTGCGGATGAAAGGAACGATCATCCGGGACTCCGATGGCGATACCTTCTGGACGCAGGCGCACTACCCCGCGAACTGGGATGGCAAGGTGATCATTCGTCTCGAAGAGGCCGGCCTCAATGCGGGCGTCGATGAGGTCGGGGAAAATGTGGTCCTCGTTCCCAATCTCTACGGGCAGAATGATGAGCTGGCCGTCAACGCCGCCACGACCTACTCCGGCAAGAAAGAAGTTCCCGCTGACAGCTGGCAGCGATCCCCCGTCTATTTCTACGGCTACAACGATTCCGTCTTCGTGCGACGGGTTCATGATGTTGTTTCGACCGTGGCGATGGTGCGCGATCACCCCAACTGGGACGTGAAGGAAATTGAAATCCAGGCCAACGGGCCGCTCGCTGCCGTGGCCCTGGCCGCGAAGGCGGTGCTGGGTGACGGGATCAATTCCGTCGTTGCGGATCCGGCGGGATTCAGTTTCGAGTCAGTCGACGATCACTGCGACGACTACATGGTGCCTGGCGCGGTGAAGTACGGAGGCGTCGAAGGGCTGAGAATGCTGGCCGGGGAGTGATTTACAACTCCACGTCCCTGGCCCAGTCGAGATTCTCCAAGTACCACTCCACGGTCTTATCCAGCCCTTCGTCGAGGTCCACTTGTGGCTCCCAATCGAGCATTTCCTTGGCTTTGCGAATGTCAGCCGAAGTGTCGATCATTTCGGTGGCGGCCATTTCTTTCCAGACGATCTCAGCCTTTTTACCGAGGCGGTCTTCGATCTTGTGGATGAAGTCCATCAGGGAGATGGGACGCTTGCCGCCGCCGAGGTTGATGACTTCGTGACCGAGTGATTTCGACGCTAACAAAGTGCCACGGGCAATGTCGTCGACATAGGTGAAGTCGCGGGTCTGGGTGCCGTCACCGAAGACGGTGATGGGGGTGCCTTCCTCAATCCACTTGATAAAGCGGAAGGGTGCCATGTCAGGACGACCGGCAGGACCGTAGACGGTGAAGTAACGCGTGATCGTCACATCGATGTCGTAGATGTGGTGATAGGTGTAGGCCATGACTTCGGCCGCTTTCTTGGAAGCCGCGTAGGGGGAGAGCGGCTGATCCACCGGCAAGCCCTCGTGGAAAGGCATGGGCTGCCCGGCGTAGAGCGAGGAAGTAGAAGCGAGCACGAGTTTGGGACAGTCGTGCTGGTGCATCAGCTCAAGGATATTGAGGCAGCCCTGGGCATTGGAGCGCATGTAGACATGCGGGTCCTCGATGCTGTAGCGAACGCCGGCTCGGGCGCCGAGGTTGTAGATCACGTCGAAGGAATGCTTCTCGAAGATGGGCTTGAGCTCGTAAAGATTTTCGAGATCGGCTTCGTAGAAGGTGAAGCCCTCGCGGTCTTTCAGCGTTTCCTGACGGTGGTCCTTGAGCCGCTTGTCGTAGGCATCATTGATGTTGTCCAGGCCGATCACATTGACCCCTTCGTCGAGCAGGAAGTGGGCGACGCGATGACCGATGAAGCCGGCGGAACCGGTGACGAGGACAGTTTTCATGAGCAAGCAGAACTGCGGGATCCGGCGAAATGATCAGGCCGGTTCGCAGTGAGCCCCTAAGGTAACTCTAATTTCCATAATGTCCCCTGCAAATCTTTGGCAGGGAATAATTTGGAGGAAGTGGCTTTCGCTAGAGGAATACCTTGGCGCCGTCGTTCTTGGCGCTTTCGTAGATCGCACAGATCAGGGCGACAGCGCGGCGGGCTTCCTGGCCGCCGACGCTGGGTTGGCGGCCGTCCTGGATCGCCTGGACGACGTCCTCGAAGTTGAGTTGGTGACCGGCGAAGTTGATCGCCTTGGGATCGTTGGCGCCGAGGCCCTTGGCGTCGCTGCCCTGCATCAGTTCAGCTTCGACGGTGGCGTCTTCGGGAGCCGGTTCGGCGAAGTCCCAGACGCGGAACTTTTCGTCGGCCAGGAAAGCGGAGCCCTGGTCGCCGCAGAGATGGACTTCAGCGGGATGGCCGGTCGAGGACCAGCAGGCAGTGGACCCCTGGATGACGCCGCGGGCGCCGTTCTTGAATTCCAGGATGGCGACGGCGGTGTCTTCGACTTCGATGCCTTCGTGAGCAAGGCAGGCCATGGAGGCGGAAACGGACTTCACGTCACCGGCGAGGTAAATGAGCTGGTCGATGAGGTGGATGGACTGATTCATCAGGGCCCCTCCCCCGTCGAGTTTCCAGGTGCCGCGCCAGGCGCCGGAATCGTAGTAGGCCTGGTCGCGATACCACTTCACGTAGGCGTCGCACATCGTCAGGGTGCCGAAGCGTCCGTCGTCGACGGCTTTCTTGAAGGCATCCATGGCCGGGTGAAAGCGACGGTTGAAGATGCCTGACAAAGTTACCCCGGCATCTTCGCAGGCGGAAATCATGAGGTCGATCCGCTCGGGTGTGACCTCGAGCGGCTTTTCGCAAATGATGTGTTTGCCGGCCCTGGCCGCGGCAAGAGCAGGCTCGAGGTGAGCACCGCTCGGCGTGGCGATGGTGACAATATCCAGCTCCGGGTCGGCGAGAAATTCGTCGAGGTCGGTGTAGCCTTTGCCGCCGTGGGCAGCGACCAGCTCATCGACTGCATCCTGGCGACGTCCATAGAAGGAATGCAGTTCGCCTCCGGCCATGGCCTTGATGGCCTCGGCGTGGAAGTTGGCGATCATGCCCGCACCGATGATTCCGAATTTCATGTCAGTAGGAGAGTTGAGGTGAAATTGCCTAAGCTGATTTCTTTTCGTTCTTCAAGAAGCCCAAGGTTCCGAGTACGAAGAGTACTATCAACACTCCAACCCCGATCTGGCCCCAGAGCCCTTTCCCCAGAAGCACCCAGATTGAGCCTGCGGTCGCAATGACGGTGGCGACAACCATGAGAATGTTCCATTTCACTGCGCTGGCTCCGGTGGGCTTGGCATCGCCGAGCAATTTCTTCGAGTTCATCAGTAGCAGAAAAGTAAAGTAGGCGATCGGTATCATGGCGCCGCCGATGACTGAAGTCGGAATGGCGAGAGCAGCCTTGGCTCCACTGTTTCCCCAAATGAAAGGTCCTGCGATGCCACCGAGGCCTGCTACGAGGGCTCCGATGAAATGAATTCTTTTATCGCCGGGCTTGTTGGCTAATTCGCAGAAAACGAAGCCGTTGATCAGCATTAAGATGATGATGGTGGAAAGGGCCATGCCAAGGACGCCGATTCCGAAGACCCATTGAGCGAAAAACTTACCTGCGAGGGGCTCCAGGCTGGAGGCGAGATTGAAGTTGTCCCGATTGGCCAGCATGGCTGCGAGTTGGCGATCAACAAGTGGCATCTTGCCACGCAGTTCATCCATCTCTGCCTTAATCTCGGCTTCGCGTTCTTTGTTGGGAGCCTTTTTCAGACCTTCGAGTTCTTTGCTGAGGGCAGTGAAGTTTTCTCCAACTTCTGGATCAGCTCCCACTCGGCCATCGATCATTTTATTGAAAGCTCCCGACATTGCAGGAATGACGGAGCCGTCCTCGTTTAAGACATCGTTGTATTTTCCATGGAACTGAGAGGCAGAGGCGATTACGACGCAGGCGGTAGCCAGAACAAACGGAACGATCAGTCCGATAGAAAGGTCGAAGATGGCCAGGCTGCGGTGCGACTTGCCCCATCCCTTGCGAAGCATGGAGTAGGGCAGCAGGAAGGTCATATTGATGCCGACGGCGGTGCCGAACGCAGTCATCATCTTGTCCTTCTGGTCAGCGGCGATCTTTGTATTCCAGAAATCAGTTAATGCACTTTGCTCGATCAGCTCACGAAAGGCAGGTGCTGGCTCGGTAAGTAGGGAAAGATCAGGGATGAAACCCTTGAAGATGGCACCCCAATCCAGCATGCCCTTTGTGGTTAGGGCGATAACGACGAAAAAGAAGGATAAGACGACCAGGCCAACCATCCCCTTGAGAATGCCTTCGAAGATCTTGATGCCTTTGCCGCCGGAGTCGTAAAAGTAGTTTACAATCGCGGCAAGAATAAAGAGGACAACGCAGATTCCGATGGTGGAAGCGGTGCCGTCTCCAATATCGGGAATCAAGTTTTGCTGAACGGCTGCTCGTCCCAAATTAAATTGGGGCATACACCAGACGATGTTCGCCATAAGTGCAGCGATGATCCAAGCCCAGCCTAAAACAGGAGATACGTTTTTGTTAATCGCATTAAAAGGGCGCTGACGAGTTGTCAGTGTGACATAGGCAATTGCGCTCAGCATGATAACACCAAGGATCATCGCCAGCGGTTGCAGCCACATCATGTCATATCCCATGATGACCCCGAGATAGAGCGCTCCGGCAAGTGATCCCCCGCCGAGGGTGATGGCGCCCTGCAACCAGCCGGGTCCGGACTTCTTGGTGTAGTAACCTATTCGCTGGGCGAAGGGCTGCTGGTTGACCTCTTCCAGTTCAGCAATCTCAGCTGACATGGAATCCTGATCGTTCTGGTCTTGGCTCATTAGGGCGGTTCCTCGTGGGTTGAAAATAGAAAGACAGGCGATTCTAATGGTTGCCGGTTTAGGGTCAAGACAGCCCGCGGGCGTTTTTCCGCTGCGCAAATTGCGGAAAGATGTTGGGTTGCTGCAACAGGCGTGGAAAGCTGACAAAGAAACCAATGACTCGAGTCTTCCAGAAAGCCGGATCGATCGCGCTCGATCTTGTGGCCTTGTTTGGGCAAGCCGGCACTCTTTTCTTTGAAGTGGTCGGTGCTATCGCAACCGGGAAGGTGCGCTGGGGACTGGTGGGTCAGCAGGTGGTGAAAGTGGGCATCGGGTCACAACTCGTCGTGATGGTGACCGGCGCTTTCACCGGGGCGGTGTTTGCGGCACAGGCTTATTTTAAGTTCAACGAACTCGGTCTCGGGAGTGCGACAGGACCGGTCGTGTCGGTGGCGCTATGCCGGGAACTCGGGCCTGTCCTCGCGGCGCTCATGGTCACAAGCCGGGTGGGCTCGGCGATAACGGCTGAAATCGGAACTATGCGTGTCTATGAGCAGGTGGATGCGCTTCGATCCATGGGGGTTCATCCGGTCGACTACCTGGTCGTTCCACGAATGATTGCCATGGTGATCTCGCTGCCCATTCTCGTTGGTGAAGCGATAGGCTTTGGAATCCTCGCGGCCGACCTTCTGACCGTTCACGGATTTGGTCTTCCCCAGGCCTGGTTTCGTCACCAGGTGATCATGGCGACGAGCGCAGGAGACTTGCTGACGGGATTGATCAAGGGGCTCGTCTTCGCGGTCCTGATCGTCCTGATCTGCTGCAACCAGGGACTGAGGACCAGTCATGGTGCTGCGGGAGTCGGCAAGTCGACAACGAAAGCGGTGGTCGATACGGCTCTGGCCATTCTGATCGTGAACCTGGGTCTTACCCTGATCCTCAATCAATTCTTACCCATCGTTTCCCTGTCGCTGTGATGAGTGAGTCTCCTGCTAATGAGTCGTTCTTCTCCCTGAGCGATGTTAGAACCCGCTTCGGGAGCAAAGAGGTCTTGCGCGGAGTCACGCTGGAGATTCCTAAAAGCAGAACCACGGTGATCCTTGGTGGCAGCGGCACTGGAAAGAGTGTTTTGCTTAAGCACCTCAACGGTTTGTTGAAACCGGACAGTGGCAGCATCCAGGTGTGCGGTCAGGAAATTACCAGCCTGACAGAACGACAGTTGGTTCCGGTGCGACGGAAGATCGGGATCATGTTCCAGGATGGAGCGCTCTTTGATTCGATGAGCGTGGGCGAGAATGTTGCGTTCCCACTTCGGGAACAGGGCTTGAGAGATCGCCAGCAGATCGCTTCGTCGGTGGCCTCCGTGCTGGATGAAGTTGAACTGCCGGGCGAGGAAGCGAAAATGCCATCGGCACTTTCCGGCGGAATGAGAAAGCGCGTCGCTCTCGCCAGGGCCATCGTGAGTCACCCGGACTGCCTGCTCTGTGATGAGCCAACTGCCGGGCTCGATCCGGTCTTGTCTCAAAGGATTTCCCTGCTGATTCGTCGAATGACGGAGGAGCATCACCTGACCTCGGTAGTGGTTTCCCATGACATGGAAGCGATGCGTTTGATCGCGGACCATGTCATCTTCCTGCAGGGCGGGACAGTTCAATACTCGGGGGATATGGCAGGGCTTGAGCAGTCGAAGGATGAGGCCATCCAGGCCTTTCTCTCTGCCAAAGGAGGTGGCGGCTAGGGTCGCAGGGGGCGTGCCGGTAACTAATTTGAGCAGTGCTTAAGCCGTTGCCGCGAAGGGGAAACCGGAACATAATAGCCCCGCAGACACGATGAGTGAGCGCAGGCAGCCAACCGAGATCTTCGTGGGTCTCTTTGTTATCCTGGGGATTATTCTCCTGGGATGGTTGCTGTCGCATTTTGGAGGAATCGGCACAGGACCGAAGGGCGGTTATCCTCTCTTTGTCGAGGTCAACGATGCCACTGGCGTTCGGTCAGGGGTTCCTGTCACCCTAGGGGGCGTGGACATCGGCTACGTCGCCAGTGAGCCTCAGCTGGGAGATGACTACACGTTGCTGACGATCAAGTTGAGCATCTTTGAAGGGCGCCAGATCCCGGTGGGTTCGAGAGTGACGGTGGGAACCAATGGCCTGATGGGAGACAGTTTTATTCGAGTGACTCCTCCACTGGAGCACGATGGGACTTTTTACCAGGAAGGTGAACGCATTGCCGCGGAGCGCACCGGTTCCCTCAGTGACCTCGCCGGGACAGCGGATCAGACCCTGGTCCAGGCCAGCGAACTGCTCGAAGAGATCGGAAATACGGTCCGGGAACTGAACGATGTCTTTGAAGGCGTTGAGGCTAACCTGCTTAGCAGTCAGAACGTGGACAATGTCAGCGCGCTGCTGGCATCGCTGCGGGTGTCTTCGGAGCGAATCGAAAAGGCCACGGAAAACCTGGATCCTCTTCTCAAGACGACGGAGGAGGCTCTCGTGGAAGTCAAAGGAGCGGCCGAGAATGTGAACACCGCTTTCGAAGATGTTCAGGAAGGCGTCGATGGATTCACGGAGACGCTGGATTCGGTTGGCCCGGTTTTAACTGAGCTGGATGAAACCATGGACGATCTCCGTGACACACTCGATTCGGCCAATCGCCTGCTCGACAAGCTGGACCACGGCAATGGTCTCGCCGCCGCCCTGATGAACGATCCTGAGCTGCGTAATGACCTGACAAGTTTTGCAGACAAGCTGAACCGGAATGGTGTATTGCTTTATCCAAAAGAAAAGCCGGCCCCGGCTCCCCGCCGTGAGACGTCGCGACCGGCGCCGAAGCCTTCCGCCAGCTCCAGTCCGGCTCCGGAGAAAAAGGGGCTGTTTCAGTTCCTTAAGAAGAAGGAGTCCTGACATTCCAACATGAAAACCCTCGTCATCTTCAAACGCATCGAGATATGGCTGCTCTTCGCAGTCATGATTGGTCTGTTGGTCTATGCGTTGAAGCCCGGTGACGAGGTGGTGGATCCGGTGATCGATAATCCGGTGGTGCTTTCGGATGAAAGTGATTCTCTCGCCCCGGAAGTGTCCGAGGAACCTGAGAAAGAGATTCTCGTTGTCGAAAAGGTTGATGTGAGACCGACTCAACAGGGGCAGATCGTTGAGGTAACCCTGTTAGGTCGAACTCCGGAGGGCGGCGAAGTCCGGCTCGATGAATCCACTGTCACGGCAACCACAGGAAACGGTGCTCCGGTGGGTTTCTTTTTTGAGCCGTTTCGCCAGGTCGGCTCCCTCGACGGAGAAGAGGATTCCCTTGCGACCGTGAAGCTTTGGCTGGAAGAGCCGGCGGAATTTGTCCTGCTGGAATTCCAGGGGAAAACATTGAAGGCGGAACTGCCGGAGTGAGTCATGCCCCAGGGAGAATTTCTGCTGATCAACAACAACAACACCCGGACCAAGTTCGCCCTGGCCGATCGTGAGGGGTTGTCTGAATACGCTTCGCTGATGTCGCGCGACCTCGATGGGGACGGAATCGAGGAACTGTTGCAGGGTTGGGACTACGAGAAGGTGGTCCTGGCTTCGGTCGTTCCGGTGAACGTGCCCGTCCTGGAATCATCTCAGGCGGGGCGTCCCTTGGTGCGAGTGAATCACGAAACTCAGCTCGGGATTGAAATTGATTTTCCGAACCCCTCCAGCGTCGGCGCCGACCGTCTTGCCAATGCTGCGGCCGTAGCCGAACCGGGGAGCGACGAGGGCGTCGTCGTGGTGGATTTTGGAACGGCGGTGACTTTCGACATCGTGGACGCCAGGCCGGCCTATATTGGAGGTGTCATTGCCCCGGGTCTCGACGCGATGCGGCATTACCTTCACCAGAAGACGGCCCTGCTACCCGAGATCGACCTGGAACGACCGGAATCAGCGATTGGGCGTTCTACCGTGCACGCGATGCAGTCGGGGGCGTTTCATGGCTACCGTGGCCTGACGCGGGAGATTCTGGCTCAGGTGATTGCGGAAATGGATTGCCCGGCAAAAGTGATTGCGACGGGAGGATATGCGGCTTTGATAGCCGACGGTTTGCCGGAGATCGAATCGGTCGAACCTTATCTGACCATGCAGGGTCTCCTGCGGATCGCGAAACTCAATTTTCCATCATGAGCACTCCTCAAATTATCGGCATCGATTTTGGCGGCACTTCCGTGAAGCTGGCTGTCATCGAAGGTTCCGAGTTGTTGACCGACGTCATGCGAATTCCGACTCAGGAGTTCGACGGCCCGGATCCGCTGATCGATGCCATCGTCGAGAAAGTCTGGGAAGTCCGTCAGTCCTTTCCCGAGGTCGCTGCGATCGGAATCGGTGTTCCTGGTGCGGTGGACGTCTCCAAGGGCGTTACCTACAACCTCACCAATGTGAAGGGTTGGAGTTCGGTGCCGCTGCGCGACCTCATTCGCGAGAAGACCGGCCTTCCGACGGCGTTGGACAACGACGCCAACTGCATGGCCTACGCCGAGTTCAAATACGGTGCCGGCCAGGGATTCACGAACGTGATTTGTGTGACGCTCGGAACCGGTGTGGGTGGTGGATTGATTCTCAATGGAGAGCTCTTCCGCGGGAGCCAGTATGCCGCCGGCGAGATTGGCCAGATGAGCGTGGATTACGATGGAGTCGAAGGCCCCTACGGCAACTCCGGCTGCCTCGAACGCTACATCGGCAATCGCCAGATCGAGGAGATGGCGGCAGGGATGTATCGGGAGAAGGGGCTCGATCTGCCCGAAGATCACACGCCGGAAGGCCTGACTTCTCTTGCTAAAGAGGGTGATCCCGTGGCGCTGGAAGTCTGGGACCGGGTGGCGACCTACCTGGCGAACACCCTGATGAGCACGATCTACCTGCTCAACCCTGATGCTGTCGTGATCGGCGGCGGGGTCGCTCACGCGGGTGACTTGCTCTTTGATCCTTTGAAGCGAAAGCTTCGCGACTCGCTCACCAGTGAGTGCTTTGATCACCTCAGCGTGGTCCACGCCCGCTTCGGGAATACGGCTGGAATGCTCGGCTGTTCTGCGATTGCGGCTGAGCTGCTCTAAATTGACTCCCCGATGAAAGTTTCCCTCTGCGTGATCACTCTCAACGAAGAGGAGAACCTCGAGCGCTGCCTTGAGAGTGCCGCCGACCTCGTCGACGAGATCGTGATTCTCGATTCGGGAAGCACGGATGGAACGCAGGGGATCGCAGAGAAATTTGGAGCCCGCTGGGAAACGCAGGAGTGGCTTGGGTTCGTGGGTCAGAAAAATCGCCTGATCGACCTGGCGCAGAATGAATGGATCCTGAGCCTCGATGCGGATGAGGCCTTATCACCTCCTTTGCGAGAAGAGATCAAGCAACTCAAGGCTCGAGAAATTCCTGATTCGGTTAGTGGGTTCAGCATGCCGCGTTGCGTTTTCTACGAGGGGAAATGGATTCGGCACGGCGACTGGTACCCTGATCGCCTTGTCCGCCTGTTTCGGAAGGAAAAGGGGCGCTTTGAGGGCGGAAAGGTCCACGAACGGCTCGAGGTTGATGGCGGGATTGAATTGTTGAAGGGAGATATCGAGCATTACTCCTTTAAGGACGCGGCGGACCATCGCGCCCGTGGTGGCAAGTATGCGAAGCTCTGGGCGGAAACGGCTTTTGAGTCAGGGAAGCGGGCCAGCGCGCTCGATCCGTGGACCCACGCGATGTTCCGGTGGATACGGTCATTCCTGCTTCGGGGTGGATTTCTTGATGGTCGCCGCGGGGCTCAGATCGCAGCGATCAGTTCGCGTGAGGTCTTTCGTAAATACCAGCTTCTCCGTGAGATGGAAGGAGAGTCCTGACCGAGGTGTGATGGTTGCCCCGGTTTCCATCCTCAGCCTGTTTGAAGGATGGTGCGCGATACTGGATTTGAACCAGTGACCCCCACCGTGTCAAGGTGATGCTCTACCCCTGAGCTAACCGCGCATTAAAAAGGTCCCCCCTGAGAGGGGCGCGAATTTAAACATATCGTGCCGCATTCGCAACTGGAATATTTTGGGGGCAAGTCGAGGGTGTCTTCGTGCAGCGAATTCTCCGATCCGAAAAAACGATTAGTGCCGGTTCCGTGGGCCAGTCTGTCTACGTTATGGAGGCTCGTCCAGAGGGCGGGAACCGGGGCACGGTCCTTTTGTTGCATGGTCTCGGAGATCATACCGGACGCTTTGACTGGGCCATCAAATTTCTCGGTGAAGCGGGCTATGCCGTACTCGGTCTCGACTGGCCCGGAAACGGCAAATCAGAGGGGGTTCGGGGTGATATGCCCGATATCGAAGAGGCAGGAAAGCTGGTTGAGGAAGTGATTCAAGTGACTGGTTGTGAACCGGTTGGATTGCTGGCTCACTCCACTGGAGGATTTTATGCGATTCAGTTCCTGTCGCGTGGCCTTCCATTCCTGGACTCGCTTGACTGGGTTTGGCTGAATGCCCCGTTGATCATGCCGACGCACGGACAGGCGCCGGCGAAGGTCGCAGCAGCAACCGTGCTTTCACGGGTGGTGCCGCGGGCGACCCTCAGCACCGGGGTGACTCCGGAGGACTGTCATGATGACGACCATTTTTTCGCGGAAGGGGTGCATAACCGGATTTCCCTGAGATTTGGAGCCGCCTTGATGTCGGCAAGCCGCGAACCGGAGGAGGTGGCCGCAGAGATTACCCTGCGGGTGAACATTCTGCTGGTGGAAGGAGATCTCGACTCCATTTGTCCCCCACCCTACGCCTTTCGTTTCTTTCAGGCCCTGGCCGTTTCCCAGAAAACAATGCTCTATGCAAAAGGGGCCAAGCACGAGCCGCTGGGGCATTCGAATGCGACCTCCTTGTCGAATACGCTGCGGACCTGGTTGCGCAATCAGGCCGCAAATAGATCGATGACAACGGATTGACATCGAGCCGCGAATTTCCCAACATCTCTGGGCTATGTCCTCCAAATTATTTTCTCTTATTGTTAGTATTCCGGGACAGGATCCGGCTACCCACGAATTAAGTGGGGATTCTGTTAGTCTCGGTCGTGGGCCTGACAACGATATCCAGGTTCTTGTTTCCGAGGTTTCGGTGAAGCACGCCGAGCTGAAGATCGATGGTGACTCCGTGAAGATCGCCGACGTTGGTTCAACCAACGGTACCAAAGTGAAAGGTGAAGCTGTCGGCGAAGCCGGTGTTGAGCTTTCCGAAAAAACCAAGGTCCTGCTCGGGGAAACGATTCCCGCTTACTTTGTTTCCGCAGCTGACCTCGAAGGTTCTTCTGCTGAGGATCTGATCAAGTCCATCGACGAGGCCGAAGAGAGCGCCGGTCCCAAGACCGAGCCGGTCGCTCCCGTGGCAGCGGCCGTTCCTGTTTCGCCCGCCGCTCCTGCTGCCACCCCGGTGGCACCAGTGAAACCCGGAGCCGCTAAGCCCGCTGCTGTGGCGGCGCCGGCAGCACCGGCCGCCTCCGGTGCAACGACGGTTAAGCTCTCTGCGGTGAAGCCGAATAATGGTCCCGCCCAGCCCGGCGGCGTTAAGCCTCCGGCACCCGCAGTTCCGAGCCCGCCCAAGCCGGCTGCCCCCGCGGCCCCGGCAGCACCTGCGGTTCCAACTCCTGCCGGTGGTCCGGCTGCTCCCAAGCCCCCGGCCCCCGCTGCTCCCGGTGGTGCGAAGCCCGTTGCTCCGGTTCCGCTTAAGCGACCCGGTGCCGAAGGTGGACCCAAGCCGGTTCCGCTGCCGAAAACTCCGCCGAAGCCCTGAGGCCGGCGCATTCAATTCGGGAGAAAATCCCAACGAGGAAGGGACGGCAGCTGTCGTCCCTTCAGTGTGTCAGGGCATAGAAGACAATGTTGATGCCCAGAGGGTAAGCGTAGGGTTCTGAGAAATTCTCGAAATACCATGGATCGGTTCCCTCTTCTTCCCAGCCGTCACCGAGGTCGGTGTTGAAGCAGATCATCATGCAGATGCGACCGTTGTCATCGTGAACGGCCCGATAGTGAGGCGTCTCCGATCCCGGCTTGTTCCATTCGTAGGTGATGCCCTGCTCCCTTCCCATCTGGGCCATTCCGACAGCAGGGATCTGGGGTTTGATTTCGAGATCAAAGACAAGGTGGAAGATGGGGTGGTCCACCTCGAGCTCCACGTAGTCGCGATCGGGGAAGATCTGCTTGAGAGCGCGGTAGAAGTTTTTCCACTCATAGGCACCCCAGAAGTCGTCGACCATGATGAATCCCCCGTTGAGCATATAGTCGCGCATGATGGCGGCCTCTTCGTCGGTGATCCAGATATCGCCCGGTTCGATCATGTAAATGAACGGGTAGTGGCGCATCTGTTCCGCATCGATGTCGACAATGGCGCTCTTGGGATTCACTTCCAGGGAGGTGAGTTCGTTGAGTCGATACGAGAAATTGAGCTCCGAATCCGGATAATCGATCATCCACTTGGCCCGCTGGCCCATCCAGGTGCCGGAATTATAGCGGAGCCTTGCGAAAGTGAAGACATCGTTGGGCAGGTCCTGGCTGACCTCCCAGGTTGGGAAGTTGTAGAAACGCCCACCGCGCCAGTTTCGCGGGTCTTCGGGCATCTGGCCGTCCTGAACCCCGAAATAGGTCGGAGAATAGCTGTTTCGGCTGTCCTGAGCCACGCCAAGTAGCAGGATACCGCTAACGCTAGCCATCAAAACCAGGGAACGAACACTCCGCCACATGCCCGAAATCATCGGTTTTAAAAGGGTTTGGGGCAATGAAAACTGCTCCGTGAATGCGTTTTGGATCCTTTTTTAGAATAATTCTTGATCTCAATAACCCTTGAGCTACCAGTGGGCGTAATAAGGGAACACGAATGGAACACCAGCTGACAGAATCAGCCATGGCAGAGATGCTTGGCGGCCAGCGGATGACGAAGCAGCGTCGTCTCGTCTTCGATGTGGTGAAGGAGCTTTCCCCTACACACCCTACAGCATCAACGGTTTACGAGCGATCCAAGCTCTTGATGCCGTCGATTTCACTGGCCACGGTTTACAATGTCCTCGAGACGCTGACCGAGGCGGGAATCATCACCCAGGTCAATATTGACCGGGAAGCTTCCCGTTTTTGTCCGAATTTGCACCCGCACGCTCATTTCTTCTGCGATCAGTGCGATTCTGTCTTCGATGTCGACCTTCGCGAGCGTGCGGATGCCGCGGAGCCCTGGAATCTCCCGAATGGATCCCTCATCGAGCAGATGAACGTCGCGATGCGCGGGATCTGTCCCGAATGCCGCGAAAAGAGCGACGCAACTAATTGAATTTCAATAACATGAGCCAAACACTCAATATCCAGAACCTCCACGCTTCCGTGGATGGAAACGAAATCCTCAAGGGCCTCACGCTTGAGGTCCCGAAAGGTGAAGTGCACGCCATCATGGGGCCGAATGGTTCCGGTAAGTCCACTCTCTCCAAGGTGCTTGCCGGCCACGAAGACTATGAGGTGTCCGAAGGCACGGTGACCATGGACGGTGTCGACCTCCTCGAACTTGAGATCGACGAACGCTCCCGTGCCGGTCTTTTCCTCGCTTTCCAGTATCCTCATGAGATTCCGGGCGTGACCAACGCGAACTTCCTTCGTGCGGCCCTCCAGGCCCGCCTGCCCAAGGGAGAAGAGATCGATGCAGTCGGTTTCTACAAGGACATGTATGCGAAGATGGATTCGCTGAGCATGGACCGGAAGTTCACCGGCCGGGCCGTGAACGATGGTTTCTCCGGTGGTGAGAAGAAGCGAAACGAAATTCTCCAGATGATGATGCTCGATCCGAGCTACGCGATTCTCGACGAGACCGACTCCGGACTCGACATCGATGCGCTTAAGATCGTGGCCGAAGGGGTGAACCGCATGCGCTCCCCTGAGCGTGGTTTCCTCGTCATCACCCACTACCAGCGCCTGCTCGATTACATCGTGCCTGATGTGGTGCACGTGCTGTTCGACGGTCAGATCATTAAGACCGGCGGCAAGGAACTCGCTCTCGAACTGGAAGAGAAGGGCTACGACTGGGTGACCCAGGAGTTGGCTCCCGCATAAATATTGTAAACTTGTTAGAGAAAAGGACGGATCATGGCTGACAGCGCAACACTCGAAGCGGTCAATATCGATCAGGACGCCGGTAACTTCACTTACCCGGAGGACTACGAGCACGATGCAGGCTACGGCCTGACGTCAGAGACAATCGATTACATCTCCGACATTAAGAAGGAGGCAGACTGGATCCGCGAGTTCCGGCACAAGGCGCTCAAGGTCTTCAATGAGAAGCCCATGCCGACCCACTGGGCGAGCAAGGATCTCGAGAACATCGTTTTCGACAACATTCGTTACTACCTCTCAAAGGGGCAGAAGCCGACCCGCAGTTGGGACGAAGTTCCCGACGACGTGAAGGAGACTTTCGAGCGTCTCGGAATTCCCGAGAAGGAGCGCAAGTTCCTCGCCGGTGTGGAAGCTCAGTTCGACTCCGAAGCCGCTTATTCCAACGTGAAGGAAGAGCTTGAGAAGCAGGGCGTGATCTTCGTGAACTCCACCGAAGGTCTGCGCGAGCATCCTGAGCTTTTCAGGAAGTGGTTCGGCAAAGTTATCCCGACCGGTGACAACAAGTTTTCCGCTCTCAACAGCGCGGTTTTCTCCGGCGGCAGTTTCATCTACGTGCCTCCGGGCGTGAAGGTGGCGCACCCGCTCCAGGCCTACTTCCGCATCAATGCGGAGAACTTCGGTCAGTTTGAGCGCACCCTCATCATTGTGGATGAAGGTGCCGAAGTGACTTACATGGAAGGCTGCACCGCGCCTAAGTTTGAGACGGCAACGCTTCACAGCGCCGTGGTGGAACTCGTCGCGATGAAGGACGCCAAGATCCAGTACATCACGGTGCAGAACTGGTCGAACAACGTCTTCAACCTCGTGACCAAGCGAGGTATGGCTCATGAAAACGCCGAGATCCGCTGGATCGACTGCAACATCGGGTCCCGCCTCACGATGAAGTATCCCGGGGTGATCATGAAAGGTCGTAAGGCTCGCGGCGAGGTGATCTCCATCGCCCTCGCTAACGACGGTCAGCACCAGGATACCGGCGCCAAGATGATTCACGCCGCTGACGAGACCACATCCAACGTGGTCTCCAAGTCGATTTCCGTGGGCGAAGGTCGCTCCACCTATCGTGGCCAGGTTCACATTCCGAAGCACCTTAAAGGCTGCAAGAACAACACTGAGTGTGATGCGCTTCTGATCAACTCTAACAGTCGCACTGATACCTATCCGGCGATTACTGTTCGCGGTAACCAGCATGCGACTCAGCACGAGGCCAGCGTCAGCCAGGTCAGCGAGGAGCAAATCTTCTACATGCAGCAGCGTGGCCTCTCCGAGGGTGAAGCGATGAGTCTGAGCGTGAACGGATTCGTGAACGATCTCGTTCGTGAGTTCCCTATGGAATACAGCGTCGAGCTGAAGCGCCTCATCGACATGGAAATGGAAGGCAGTGTCGGCTAAGTCCCCTGCCCGGTTCTAACAAACAACTAATTTGATGTCTACGACACTTACGCCAACCTCTAAATCTATGGCTCAAGAGAACCCGGTTTCCTGGTTCGCGGCTCCGCCCGTGTTCGATCTCGGATTGGAACTGCCCGACTGGTATCGCCAGTTGCAGGAGTCTTCCTGGCAGAGGTTCCTTTCCACTCCAGAGCCAGCCCGCACTGACGAGAGCTGGCGTTTTGCTGATCTCAAGAAAGTCCGCTTTTCTGAGCTGCAGGCTGCTCGTCCTGCCGAGAACGTTGAGGCGCTGATCCAGCGAGCCAAGACCGAGCGAGTTGATGACTTCGCGGCTCACTTTGTCTTTGCCAACAACCGCCTCGTGCACTCGGAGGTCAACGAGCTTCCCGAAGGCGCGGTCTGCCTGCCGATCAACGAGGCGCTCGTTGAGCACGGTGATCTGGTGAAGGAACACTTCATGCAGGAAGAGGGATCTCTTGGTGGTGACAAGTTTTCCGCTCTTCATGCGGCGGCAACCCTGAGCGGCCTCTTCATTCACTTCCCGAAGGGCGCAACCTGCGAGCTTCCGATCCTGACGCATCACTTTGCTTCGGGTGACTTCAACTGTGTCTTTCCTCACACTCTCGTGATTGCGGAAGACAACGCTGAGGTATCCGTGGTCGATACCTTCGAGACGGCGACCAATGACGAGCAGACCATCTTCTTTGCGAATGTCGACCTGATAGCCACGAACGGAGCAAATCTCCAGTACGTCGCGCTCCAGGACGAGAGCGATCATGGACCGAAACACGTGCAGCTCAACAGTTCGCGCGTCGGTCGCGATGCGAAGATCAAGTCGGCCTTCGTTAACCTCGGAGCTGAGTGGATCCGCCAGGAATCTATTGCCCGGATGATGGAAGAGGGCTCTGACTGCCAGATCTTCAGCGCCAATCTCGCCAACGGAGTCCAGGAATACGACCAGCGGACGCTGCAGTCTCACGAGGCCCAGCACACCACCAGTGACCTGTTGTTCAAGAACGCGCTTTACGATCAGTCCCGCACCATCTTTGCCGGCTTGATCGAGGTGAAGCCCGGCTCACACCACACGGATTCTTACCAGACCTGTCGCAACCTGCTCGGCAGTAACGAAGCAGAGGCCAATGCGATGCCCGGTCTCGAAATCGATGCGGACCAGGTGAAATGTTCCCACGGTTCAACCTCGGGACAGATCAGCGACGAGGAAATCTTTTACCTGCAGGCGCGAGGCATCGATGCCGAGGCAGCACGCCAGATGATTAGCCTCGGGTTCCTCAATGAATCCATTGCCCGTCTTAAAGGCGAAGCGGTGCAGACTTATCTTTTCGAGCGTGTTGAGCGCAAGTTCCGCAGCCTGCGGGACGCGTGATACGTCTGTTCGATTCAGTGCAACCCTTAGAAAGAAAGAAGGCTCCCGTTTGGGAGCCTTCTTTTTTGGGGTGGTCGGGAGGAGGCTTAGGAGGGGCCTTATCGAATTCGAACCGAGAATCTGTCGTTGCCGAAGATGAGCCTTCCGGAGGTCCAGGCATTCATCCAGTTGGAGTGAGGGGGATTGACCTTGGGAGAGCTGCAGCTGGGTTCCGGAACCACCGGGGGATGGGTTACCGCTACTGGAGGCGCCGGACGGGCGTGGGAAGAGTAGGGATTGTGATGACCGTGGTGATCGGGCTCGGAGGTATGCCCGCGGTGACCGTAGTTGTTATGCCCATGGCTCCGAACCGGCTCGGGTGAGTGGTTGCTGTAGCCGTGGCCGTGGTGAACGGCATTTGGGACAGCGGAGCTATGTCCATGACCGTTGGAGGGGCCGTAGCTGAAGTTGCTGTGATGGGAGTTGTAGCCCGGGCCGGGAACCGGATGGCTCAAACCTGCGACATGAGCTTCCATGGAGTGAATGGTGCCCGTGAGCGATTCTACCAAGGCACGGGTATGCTCGGTGCAGCCGCGGACATGGCCGTAGCGACCGGTGTCGGCCAGCCCGATGAGCTTGCGCATGTTGAGTGAGATGAGGTGAAGCTCAGCGAGATCCCCATTGAGGTGACTCGGGCAGGCTCGTGGGCTGTGGGCGAGTCTCTTGATGTGCGCGGCCTTGGAGCGGACACGATCAGCATCGGCATTGAGGTGATGGTAAAGGCGCGTGTGGAGAAAATTGCTACGGAAGGCACTCTTTAACTCGCAGGTGACCTCGTCCAAATCGTTGGCGAGGCACAGGAGCCGTTTGTCCGGGGCAGCTTCGGTGTTAACAGGAGCAGACACCAGAGCGGTGACAGCAATGGCGGCTGCAGCGATAGCGAGATGGGGGGTGTGTGCTTTCATAACGTCGGGGTGAGTTGCGGGAATGAGACGCAACACCCCGACGGGTTATGCAGAGCAAATCAATCGGCCGGGGCGCAGTTGCGCCCTGACTTCTTTGCATAGCCGGCTGTTTCGAGCGATGGAGCGGGAATCAGCCCATCAGCTCTGCCGCCTTGGCGATCACTGCGTCAACTTGATCGGCAGCATTAGGAGCGGCCCCGCGGGCCATCTCCGGCTTACCGCCGCCTTTGCCGCCGGCTACGGCGAGAGATTCGCGCACGATATCGCCGGCCTTAACCTTGTCGGTGTAGTCGGAGGAAACGATCGCGCCGAAGTGCAGGGTGCCGTCGGCGAGCAGGCCGAGAGCAACCGCACCACTGAACTGACGGGCTTTGACGACATTCATGGCTTCCTGGAGCAAGCCCGGGTTGTCACCCGGAAGCAGTCCGGCGTAGGTCTGGCCGTCATAGTCGGCCAGCGTTTCGTCGAACCACTGAGCCGCGATCTGAGCAGCGGCTCCGGCGGAAGCTTTCTTCACGTTTTTCTCTGCCTGGACCGCAGCTGCTTTGACAGCGTCGCGGTGGGATTCGAAACTCTTAAGCAGTGTGTTAGCGTCAGCGAGGTCGCCGGCGCTGAGAGACTTTTCGATCTTCTTGGCGAAGTCATCCTCGGCTTCGACGCTGAGCGTGTCCTGCTTCAAGGCAGTGAGTTTTTCATTGGCGGCGCCGAGCTTGGCAGAAAGTTCTTCGAGTTCGGCAACAACAGCTGCGGCCTGATCGGCGATGAGTTCTCCGGCAGCTGATCCACAGACGGCTTCGACGCGGCGAATACCGGCGGCGACAGCTCCTTCGCTCTTCACCTTGAAGTATCCGATCGACTTGGTTGATGGAACGTGGGTGCCACCGCAGAGCTCCATCGAATAGCCGTCGAAGGCTCCGTCTTTTCCGCCGATCTGGACGACACGGACAAGGTCGCCGTACTTGTCGCCGAAGAACTGCATGATATCGGGGTGGTCCTTGATCTCACCGTGAGGCACTTCGGAAATGCTGACGGGATCGTCGGATCCGATGCAGCTGTTCACCTCGGCCTCGATCCGGTTGATCTGGTCGGCGTCGAGCGCCTTGGAGTTAAAGTCAAAGCGCAAACGGTCGGCGGCCACGAGCGAACCCTGCTGGGTCGCGTCAGGACTGACAATCTGGTGGAGAGCCCAGTGGAAAAGGTGGGTCGCGGTGTGATGCTTTTCAATCTCGCGGCGACGGTCAGCATCGACCTTGAGGTAAACCGCATCGGTGTTGGGTTTTTCGGCAAGTTGCAGCACCGTGGCTTCGCCGACGCCGAGGACGGACAGCACCTCGATTTCGGTGCCGTTGTCAACGAGGGTGCCGGTATCGCCAACCTGGCCGCCTTTCTCAATGTAGAAGGGGCTCTTGTCGACGATCGCGAAAACGCCGTTGTCGTTTTCGATGATCTCGACAATTCTGGCGTCGGTTTCGTCCAGATCAAATCCGACGTACTCGGTGATCACATCGGTTTCGATGGAGACCGCTTCGACGACCTGGTTCTTTTGACCTACGGAACCCGTGTTCTTGTGGGCTTCGACAAGTCGCTCAACTTCCTCTTGATCTGCGCTCAGGGAACGTTCATCGAGCAGCAGCTGAGTGAGGTCTGTAGGAAAGCCGTAAGTTTCCCAAAGCTTAACGACGGTGTCTGCTGGGAAGTTGTTGCCGGCTTCGACCTTGGCAGCAGCATCTTCGAAAAGCTTCAAGCCACGATCGAGGGTGCGGTTGAACTGCTCTTCTTCGGCCTTGAGCGTGGCTTCGATTTTGTCCTGGCGGCTGGCGAGCTCGGGAAAGACGTCGCCCATCTCCTGAACCAACACAGGAACGAGCTGGTGGAGGAAGGGATTCTCGGCATCGAATCCGAGGACGCGTCCGAAACGGACGGCGCGGCGGAGGATATTGCGGATCACATAGTTGCGGCCGCCATTGCCGGGCTCAATACCGTCGGCGATGGCGAAGCTGGTCGTGCGGATATGATCGCCGATGACGCGAAAAGCGATGTCGATTTGCTCCTGCTCGCTGAGGCCGGCGCGGGCACCGCCTTCGGGGACGGTGGAGGTGTATTTCTTCCCGGTCAGCTCGGAGAGCTTATCAAAGATAGGAGAGAAGACGTCGGTGTCGTAGTTGGAGGCGAGCGTCGAGAAATCGGTCAGCCCCTTGGTGCACTGAATGATGGAAGCGACGCGCTCGAAGCCCATGCCGGTGTCGACGTGGCAGGCCGGGAGCGGTCGAAAGGTGCCGTCTTCGTTAGCATTGAACTGAATGAACACGAGGTTCCAGATTTCGATGCAGCGGGAGTCGTCAGCGTTGACGAGGCTGCCCTTGGTGTCGCCTTCGGGCGTGAGGTCGATGTGGAGCTCGGAACACGGGCCGCAGGGACCGGTTTCGCCCATCATCCAGAAGTTGTCCTTCTTGTTGCCGTTAACGATGTGGATCTTGGGATCGAGGCCTTCGGCTTCGAAGATAGCCGCCCAGAAGTCGTAAGCTTCCTGGTCGAATTCGGCCGGGTCGCCCTCGGCCGGAGCGTAGACGGTGGCGTAGAGGCGGTTGGCGGGAATGCCCCAACGTTTGGTGATCAATTCCCAGGCCCACTCGATGGCCTCTTTCTTGAAATAGTCGCCAAAGCTCCAGTTGCCCAGCATCTCGAAGAGCGTGTGGTGGTAGGTGTCGTAACCCACATCTTCGAGATCGTTGTGCTTGCCGCCGGCGCGAATGCACTTCTGGGTATCGGCAGCACGTGGCGGATCGTAAGGGGCGGCTTCGGTTCCCAGGAAATACGGGATAAACTGATTCATCCCCGCGTTGGTGAACAACAGGTTCGGGGAGGTGGGCATCAGGCTGGCAGAGGGCACAATGGTGTGCTGCTTTTCAGCGAAAAAATCGAGAAAGGACTGCCGTATTTCACGTGAGGTCATAGCGCGGGGAGCTTACTCCGCGATTTCGCGGACGCAAGTCGACCTGAGGGGGGTGAGACTGGAAAAATGGGCCGGTAGCAAGGAAAGGTTTTTCATTTTTCTAAATCCAGTTCCGGAATTTCCACGAAGACGATAGCAACTTATGAAGACTCTTTCTCCATGGATCTCGCTGTCGGTCATCGTTTCTACGATGTTGGTTTCCCTCGTTGCCGTCGAAGTTCGTGCCGCTGATCCGGCTGAAGCGAAGACGATCGGTCGCACCATTCGTGAGCAGCCGGAGTTATCCCAATTCCTCGAGGTCCTCGAGAAGAGTGAGATCATTTCGGATCTTTCGGAAAATACGAGAAGTCGTTTTACGGTTTTCGCTCCGGGGAACGGCGCGTTTGAAAAGCTTCCCGAGGGTGCAGTGACGACGCTTCTGGATCCCCGAAATGACGACCGGCTGGAGGAGGTTCTCCGCTTTCATGTGCTTGGGCGTTCCGAGCCGGCTTTCGCCCTGGAGAAATACGCGTTACTGCGGATGCTTACCGGACAGTTTCTCTCCATCGACTATCCGGCTGGAACGATCGGCGAGGCCAGTTTCACCGGAAAGGCGATTTCCTGTTCCAATGGTGTGATTTACCTGATCGACACGGTTCTCACACCGTCGACCGATGATCTGTTTCAGCGGCTTCAAAAGGACGGACGCTTCAGCATCTTTACCCGCGCGATCACCGCCAGCCGCCAGGGCAAGCTCTTTCAGAACATGCACGGCCTCTACACGACCTTTGCTCCGACAGACGAAGCCTTTGAAAAACTGCCGCCCGAATTGGTGGAATCCCTCTTCAAGCCTGAGAACGACGAACGCCTCGAAGACATCATCAAACATCACATTGTGCAGGGAATCTTCGCGGTGGGGAAAGTGCCTGGCTATCGCAGCCTTGGCGTTGCGGATGTGGTGCCCCGGTCGGCTTTCGGCCAGCAGATTAATTTCAAGGCAACTGCGGAGGGGCCCACCGTTGATGGTGCGGCTGTCATTGAAGCCGACCTTCCCTGCGCCAACGGCATTGTCCACGTAATCAATTCTGTGATCCCTCCGGTGGAGAAAAGCTTGCTCGACCTGTTGCGAGAGGAAGAGCGTTTCACCACGCTGGTATCTTTGCTCGAAGCTACCGGGCTTGATCTGCCCGTCGCGTCCTCGTCTGAATTCACCATCTTCGCCCCAATCAATGAAGCTTGGGAAAAGTCACCGTATGCGGAGCTGGTCAACGATCCCACAGGACTCAACCGGGAAGCCTTGTTTGGTATCCTTGCTCGTCATGTCATCACGGGTAAACACGTCAGTGAGAACAGTGTCGCATACGAAAAGCTGCGAACCATTCATGGGGCTCCGATCTACTTGACTCGTGATGGTGAGGACCGTCGCATCAGCGAAGTGGCCATTAATGAGACAGACACGGAAGCCTTCAACGGGCTCATCAATGCGATTGAGGCGGTCATTGATGACCCGATGGAACTTCCTGAAGGCGATATCTCCACCGTCGATGCCATTGAATTTGTGCAGGAAACGTTGGAGCAGGCCGCGCCTCTCTATGGGGATGGCCAGTATGAGGCCTGCTGGCGCTACTACACCCACCGTGGATACGAGTTCCTCTCCAAGTATTCCGGGTTCATCGACGACAATCAGAGGCAGCGGTTCGAGGGGGCAATCGTGGATGACCAACCCGTTTTCCAGTTCGCTGCCGAAGCCTGGTCGTCTCGCAATGCCTATCGCGATGTGCTTCGTATTCTCGAGCAGCGTGAAGATCGCATCCAGGACAGCTACCTGATGCAGGTTCCGGATCGGGCTCGATTTGGGCGTTGATAGGATCCGGTTTCGATCGCGAGTCTCAAAACTTCACTTTGGCGGTCCTGCAATTGCAGGACCGCTCTTTCAATGAAGTTGAACCATACGGTGGACAGAGCCTGATAGCGTGATTGTATTGTGAACCGCAATTGTTCGGTTCCCAAGATGCTGGTTGCCTCCGAAATCATCGCCGCGTTGGTCCTGCTTTGGGCCGTGATTGACCCTATCGGCACGGTGCCGGTCTTTATCTCGGCCACGCAGGGACGATCCGCTAAGGAGCGGGCCAGGATCGCCCGCACGGCCGCCATTGCCGCGGCGGGAATCCTCCTTTTCTTCATCATCGTCGGTGAACTCCTTCTGCGAGCGATCGGTATCCCACTGGTCGCCTTCCAGATCGCCGGCGGCCTGATTCTTTTCCTTTTTGCTCTGACCATGATTTTTGGTGAGAGCAAACCCGAAGGAGAGTCAAAGCTGGTGCGGTCGGCGCAGGATACGGCCATTTTTCCCCTGGCGACCCCGTCGATCGCTTCGCCCGGCGCCATGATGGCGGTCGTCCTGCTGACGGATAACGGTCAGTATTCGCTCATCGAGCAGGGCGTAGTGGCCTTGATGATGGCGCTGGTGGTGGGTGCCGCCTACCTCTTGATGCTTGGCGCCGGATGGATCTCTAAGGTAATCGGTGATGGCGGAGCCAGCATTGTGAGTCGCGTGATGGGCCTGATTCTCGCCTCCATCGCGGTGAACAATGTGCTCGAGGGGATTAAGACCTATTTCAGCTGAAGGTGCTGGTTCGCCTTCCCAGATAGTTTCACCAAAATGGGTTCGCGGTCACGCGGGAGCGTGACCCTCCATGGGTGCAAAGACGGCTGCGAGTTTCTGGAATCGGTCCTAGGCCTGAGAGCTTGGAGGGGCGCGCTCCTGCGCGACCGGATGTGCCTTCTCCTAAGGCAGTTTCCACGCTTCCCGATACTGATTGTATTCCGCCTGCGGCAGCAGCACATAGACGGGAACCTTGGTCGGTTCGAGGGCGGCGATGAGGGCCTTGAGGTTGCCTTCGGGCATGGTGGTGCAGCCGGCGGTAGGAGAGTTGCCGCCGTTTCGCCAGATGTGAAAGAAGATCGAAGAGCCGTGTCCGGGGGTGATATTGGGGTAGGCGTTGTGGGCGATGAACAGCTTCAGTGAGTGAGCGTAGTCTCCCTGTTTCATCTGGGCCTTTTTCTCGGCCGTGGTGCGCGGGTCGTGTTCGATGCGGCGGTATTGGTTGTAGTAGGGGGAATTGACGTCCTCATACCAGAGGTCGCGCGGGGTGACTTGGACGTAGTTGAGGTTGGGGGACTTCTTAATGGAGGGAGCGTAGCCCCAGGCGCCACCGGTGTAGAAAACCCCGGCAGGGGCCCGCCCGTCGCCTTCGCGCTTGGTGCGGGCGCCGGAAGGAACCGGGTGAAGGCCCTTACCCCAGACGAGGCCGTTGCGGCCAAGCCGGCCCTTCCAGGAGTCTCCTTTCTGCTTCCAGCCACCACCGACACCGCGCTCATAAAGCGTCAGGGTGACATAAGATGAGTTCCACCCCGAGGCGATGCCAACGAGGCATTGCTTGCTTTTGGCGGGGATTTCAAAGGCCTGGGCCGTCGAAGTAAATGAGAGGAGGAGCAGGGAAACAAGCGCGACGAGGGGCAGGGCAAAACGCTTCATGGCGACGAAGATAACTTCAGAGAGCCGAAATATCCACCGCCTGATTGTGGCATTCGTTTAGAAATGAAAAAGGCGGGACCTTGCGGTCCCGCCTTCGGAGTAGCTTAAAAGGAGGAGGGCCCCTTAAGCAAAATTAGTTGGGTCAGCACTTAGAGTCCGTTGACGACCTCGACAAGGTTCTCGGGAGTCATGCCGAGTTCGCTCATCACGGTGTTGCCGGGAGCACTGATGCCGAAGCGGTCGATGCCCACCACGGTGCCGGCCGTGCCAACGTATTTCCACCAGGGAGCGGAAACGCCGGCTTCGATGGCAACGCGCTTGGTGCAGGCGGCCGGAAGGATGGACTCTTTGTAGTCTGCCGACTGGCGGTCGAAGCGCTCCATGCAGGGCATGGATACGACGCGGACGCCGTCACCGAGTTGCTCAGCAGCGACCATGGCGTGCTGAAGCTCGGAACCGGTCGCGATAAGAATCGTGGTGAGTTCACCGCTTTCCTGCTTGGCGATGTAGCCGCCCTTGAGGACGCCTTCGCGTCGAGTCTTGGCCGGGATCTCGTTGAGAGTGGCGATGCCCTGACGAGTCAGGAAGAGAGCGGTGGGTCCGTCCTTGCGCTCGGCGAAGGCGGCGAAAGCGCCGGCAGTTTCCTCGGGATCACCGGGACGGATCACGTCGAGGTTGGGAATGACGCGGAGACCGCTCACGGTTTCAACCGGCTGGTGAGTCGGGCCGTCTTCACCCACACCAACGGAGTCGTGCGTGAGAATGTAACCGACCTGGAGGTTGGCAAGTCCGGCGAGACGGATGGAAGGACGGAGGTAATCGGCGAATACGGCGAAAGTCGCGCCGGTGGTCAGGAAGATGCCGTCGTAGGCGATACCGTTGCAGATCGCGCCCATGGCGTGCTCACGGATGCCATACCAGATGTTCTTTCCGGCAAAGTTGTCCTTACCGAAGTCACCGGCGTCCTTGATGTAGTTCTTGGTGGAACCAAAGAGGTCAGCCGAACCGGTGATGAGGTTCGGGATGGCCTTGGAAACGGCCTGGATCACGTCGCCGCCAGCAGCGCGGGTGGCGTTCTTGTAATCGGCGTCGAACTCAGGGATGAGGTCGAGCAGGTTCTCGGGAGTGTTTCCGGCGACGCCATTCTCCAGCTCGGTAGCAAGCTCAGGATTGGCGGCTTTCCAGTCGGCGTAAGTGGCTTCCCAGGCAGCGTATTCGGCCTGGAGTGCCGCCTTGTGGTCGGCGAAGAAGGACTGGGTGCCTTCGGAGACGTAGAAAGTTTCAGCAGGAAGGCCGAGACCGGCGCGAGCGCTTTCGGCGAACTTGGCGCCACCTTCGCCGTGACCGGCTGCGGTGCCTTCGACTTCCGGAATGCCTTTACCGATAACGGTCTTGGCTTCGATGAGAGTCGGCTTGCCGTTCTTGCTGGCTTTGGCGTCAGCGATGGCCTTGGCCACGGCGTCGAGATCGTGTCCGTCGACCTGGACCGCGTCCCAACCGAAAGCTTCGAAGCGGGCGCAGGCGTCGTAGCTCTGCGTCACGTCGGCCATGGCGTCGAGGGTAACGTCGTTTGAATCGTAAATGAGGACGAGGTTGTCGAGTCCGTTGTGGCCGGCGAATGCGATGGCCTCGGAGGCGACACCTTCCTGAAGACATCCGTCACCGGCGAGGGCGAAGATGGTCTGGTCGAAGATGGTGTGATCCGCGGTGTTGTACTTGGCGGCAGCCATCTTGGCGGAGAGCGCGTAGCCAACGGCGTTGCCAACACCCTGGCCGAGAGGGCCGGTGGTGGCTTCGACACCGTCAGTTTCATCGAACTCGGGGTGACCCGGAGTTTTGCTGTGGAGCTGACGGAAATTCTTCACCTCGTCGAGGGAGAGGTCGTAGCCGGAGAGGTGGAGCCATCCATAGAGGAACATGGATCCGTGTCCAGCAGAGAGGATGAAACGGTCGCGGTTGAGCCACTTGGGGGCGTCAGGATTGTAGCGGAGGGAGTGGCCGTAGAGAACAGCACCAATGTCAGCGGCTCCGAGAGGGAGGCCAAGGTGGCCGGAGCTGCAGGCGTGAACGCCGTCGATAGCGAGGCCGCGGGCTTCAGTCGCGGCTTGAGACAGGGCTTCTTTGTTGAGTTCGCTCATAATAACTTTCTCGGTTCCTATTTTCGTAAGGGCGCCCACCTTTGGCGCATTTAGGTACTGAATCAAGCGGTCATTGTGGGAGGGGTGATCAAATCTTTTGTCACCTAGGTATGAAAAACTCACATGACCGGCGCTGGACAGAACGGGTTTTCGGCGCAATGTAGCGGCCGACATGGCTGAAAACACAAATCAGATCCTCAAAATCGGCCTGCCCAAGGGCAGCCTCTTCGAGCCCACGCTCGATCTGTTCGAGAAGGCCGGATACAACATCACCGGAGCTTCCCGCTCCTACCGCCCGTCCATCGACGACCCGGAGCTTCAGATTCGCCTGATCCGGGCCCAGGAAATCGGCCGCTACACGGACCATGGATTCCTCGATTGTGGCATCACCGGTAAGGACTGGATTGCTGAAAATGGCGCTGATGTCCATGTGGTGTGTGATTTGCCCTACAGCCGCGCTACCTCCAACCCGACTCGCTGGGTGCTCGTGGTGCCCAATGATTCGTCCATCAAAACGGTCAAAGACCTTGAGGGTAAACGAATTGCAGCTGAAGCGATCGGTATCGTCGAAAAGTATCTCGAAGAGAACGGCGTCAATGCTGAGGTCGAGTTCAGCTGGGGCGCCACCGAGGTGAAAGTGCCGGAACTGGTCGACGCCATCGTGGATATTACGGAGACTGGTAACTCGCTTCGCGCCAATAACTTACGAATTGTTGACGAGCTCATGCAGAGCTACCCGCAGTTCGTCGCCAAGAAGGAATCCTGGGACGATCCGTGGAAGCGCGCCAAGATTGAGCGTCTCGCAGTCCTGCTCCAGGGGGCGTTGACCGCCCGCGACATGGTGGGCCTGAAGATGAATTTGCCCGATGATAAGCGTGACGAGGTGCTTGAGAAGCTGCCTTCTCTCCGCAAACCGACCGTTTCCCGCCTCGCCCAGGACGGCTGGGTAGCCCTGGAAGTGGTGCTCACGGAGCTCCAGGCTCGTGAGATGATTCCCCAGCTGAAAGAGCTCGGTGCAGAAGGAATCATCGAATACCCCTTGAATAAAGTGATCGGATGACCGATAGTCGCGCCCCGCTCGATTTCAGATCGGTCTGAGGGGCGGGATAAACACTGAAATTTTTGATATGGGATCCCTTAAGAAGAAGCGGAAGACCAAGATCAATAAGCACAAGCGACGTAAGCGCATGAAGGCTAACCGCCATAAGAAGCGTTTGCGTTACAAGAGCTAATCGTTGATCTTGAGCGCATGAAAGCAAAGCAGCGTTGTCGCCCCACCTTAGGTGTACACCGCTGCCTTGTTTTGTACACTTGTCTCGGTTTTGCCTGTCTCCTGTCTTCGGGCCACCTGGGGGCCAAGCAGGGCGATGAGCTCGAGGATTTTGCCGAGGTCTACATCGACCAGTATTTCGAGCCTGATGAAGACCTGCTTCTCTCGGAGGCGGGCAAGCAGAAGAGCCGGGCTTTGGCCTACTACTCCCGTGGGCGCACCTACGAGAGCAACGGTCGCATGAACGAAGCGATCGAGGCCTATAAGGAAGTTCTCGCAGCCCAGCCGGATCAGCATTTCCTCGCGCGCAAGACGGCCTACCTGATGGCCCGGGCGGGCAGCAACGCTGAAGCGCTGAAGTTGCTCGAAGACAACCTCGAGGCGAATTCGGAGGTTCCGTTCCCTTACATCGCCCTGTCCGAGTATCTCGCGACCTACCAGGGAAACAGTCCCACAGGGCGTGCCCGCGCGCTGGAAATTATTGAGGACGCGGCACGGAAGTTTCCGAATGAGCCGGCGGTCTATGACCATCTCGTTCGTCTACTGATTGCCGAGAACCGTCGAGACGACGCCAAGGTCGTGATGGAGCAGGCCGCAGCCCGGGACAACAAGGATCCCAAATACTGGCTCGCCATCGGCAAGATCGTGGGTCGCGCCTGGCCGCCTCGCCCCAACGGTCCGTCCAAGAATTCGGAGTTGGTGAACCAGATCTACGCGAAGGCCCTTTCCCTCGCCGGTGAGGACTGGGACGTCGTTGAAACGGTGGCGGATTTTTATCACGCGACCCGTCAGTTTCCCGGGGCGGTCGAAGCCTACCAGACGGTGATTCAACACAACCCGGATCAACTGGTGACCCGTGAGAAGCTTGCCCGCGTCTACGCTGCTATGGGCGAAGACGATAAGTTGTTGGAGACTTTGTTAGGTATCGCGGAGATCGATACTCAGAATGCGACCATTCTCCGTCAGATCGCCGGAATTTACATCCAGCGTAAACAGTATCCTGATGCGGTTCCCTACTTCCAGAAGGCGCTTGCTATCGCCAAGGGCACTGAGGAGGAATACAAGGCAGTGGCTGGAGTCATGATTGAAGAGCGTCAGAGTGAGGCCGCGATCGACTTCATCAAGGGCGCGGCCTACCTGTTTCCTGAGTCACCCGACTTCCCGTTGTTGCTGACTTACCCCTTCGCTTTCGAAGAGAAATGGGACAAGGCGGTGGAACAGTTTGAGAAGGCGGTCGAGCTAGGCGCGGAGAAACCGGACATGTTCAACGAGTCTTTCTATTTTCGCTTCGCGGCAGCGAATGAGCGGCTGGGTAATATTGAGAAAGCTGAGGAGCTGTTTCAGAAAACGATCGAACTGCTTTCGAAATTGAATCCCGACGATGAGGTGCAGCAGTTCACCGCGACAACTTACAACTACCTCGGCTACATGTGGCTGGAGAACGACATGAACCTGGACGAGGCCGGGGAGCTGATCAAGACAGCCGCCGACCTGGATCCTGAGAGCGAAGCCATTGCGGACAGTCTCGGTTGGTTCTACTTCAAGAAGGGCGACTACGAGAAAGCCCGCGACGAACTGCTTCGTGCTGAAGAGCTCATGGGTGAGCCCGGCGAAGATGAAGCCGAGATCCTCGATCACATCGGCCAGGTTTTTCACAAGTTGGGCGAGCGTGAGAAAGCCCTCGAATACCTTGAGAAGGCCGTTGAGCTGGATCCGGAGAATTCGGATTATGCCCGCCATCTCGAAGAGGTGAAAAACTCCGAGTCGAAGGAGGATCCGGCTGAAGTGACTCCGGTGGAGGCCCCCCAGGCGGAGGCGGAGAAGGAAGAGCGGCCGGCGGCTTGATAAATCCGATGGCAGGTATGTCAGGATCACTCTTTCCTGATTCCGCGCAATACCGGCGCGATTTTGACTGGCTGGTCAGTTGTCCCTCGTTGCTCAATTTCCCGGAAGCCTTGTCGACGGGGTTTCCGGATGGCGACCGGACGCTCGACTTTGGACGGGTAGAGAGCTTCCTCGATTCGAAGGCTGCCTATCGCGTCGGATACTACGCCGAAGCGTTATTAGATGTTTGGTTAGGGCATACCAGGCAGCTGGAAGAGGTGCAGCGGAGCATCCAGGTTCAGGATGGAAACCGCACTGTAGGAGAGCTTGATTTCCTTTACCGTGTCGCTGGTCGATTGCACCATCTCGAGGTTGCACTCAAGTTCTACCTTCACTGTCCGGAGACGAACGAAACCGGGAGCCATTTCGTGGGGCCGAATTCGGCGGATACTTTTGAGAAGAAGCGTGATCGCTTTTTTAATCACCAATTGCCACTTGGGAAGGAGCGGTTTCCTGAGGTGGATGTCAGCGAGATCATTATGAAAGGGATGATCTTCTATCCGCCCGGGGTCGACGATTTGGTGTCGCTTCCCGAGGGTTTAAATCCGGCCCACAGACGGGGGAGATGGATTCGCGAATCGGAGCTGGGCTGGCTTGAGGAGAGTTCGGGCGCTTCCGGTGGGTTCTTGTTGGACAAGCCCTTCTGGCTCTCGGGGGTCCCGTTCTCGGAGAGTCTTCCTCAACTCTCCCGAGCTATCCGCCAACATTTTGAGAAGAGGCGGCACCCGGTATTTGTTACCCTGAAGGACGGCGAGGGACGGGAGTTGGAGCGTGTTTTTGTGGTGCCCGATGAGTGGCCCGCAAAGTCTTGATTGCCTGAATGCGACGGAAACGGGTTTTGACCGCGGCTCCGGATCTGGCATGCTTGAGCCATGGCATCGACGAAGCGGACCGTAGCAGGTCTTCTTATCTTTTTCGCAGGTTGCAATGTGATGACAGCGAAGGCGCAGCTTCACCCGGACTCGATTCAAGCGGCTTACAACTACTCGGCCTCGCACTCCGGTCGTGCGTTGATCATCAAGGAGCAGGGTAAGGTTCGGTTTGAGCAGTATTACAACGGTCTGTCGAAGGGGACTCCGTTGCATATTTACTCGGGAACGAAGTCGTTCTTCAGTGTGCTGGCGGTAATCGCGCAGGAGGAAGGTCTGTTGAGTCTTGATGAGAAGGTTTCCGATACGATCACGGAATGGAAGAGAGACCCGAGGAAGAGTCGAATCACCATTCGGGAGTTGCTCAATTTCACCTCGGGGATGGAGACGGGATTCAACGAAATCTACGGGCGTTCCAGTGCGGACAAATTGAAGTTGTCTCTCCAGCTTGATGCGGTGCGTGACCGGGGGAAATCGTTCATCTACGGACCGAGTCATTTGCAGATTTTTTGTGAGGTCCTCAATCGCAAGCTGGCCCCGAGAGGGATCGAGTATGAGCAGTATCTCAATGAGAAGTTGATTCATCCGCTGGGGATTCGAATCACGCGCTGGCGGGAGGACGCTCACGGTAATGTGATTCCGTCGGCGGGCATGTATATGACTGGCCAGCACTGGATGAATTTTGGCGATATGGTCCTCGCCGGCGGAAAATGGAAAGGTCGACAGCTGGTGAGAACCGACAGCCTGGTGCAGTGTTTCGAGGGAACGGAGATCAACCCGTCCTTCGGGCTGTGCTTCTGGCTGAACTCATACAAGGATCGGCCTGATGCCTGGGAGGTGGATGTGGAGGAGACCCTCGAAGAGGAACCGCTCCCCGAAGACTGGCGCGCCTGCTGCCTCGCTAAAGGGGCTCCCGCCGATCTGGTGGTTTCTCTGGGTTCGACGTTTCAGCGACTCTACATCGTCCCGTCGATGCAACTGGTGATCGTTCATCACGGGAAGCCGGGTCACGACTTCCGTGATTATGACTTTCTCCGAATCCTGTTCGAGAACGCTGGTGTGCCCGATGCAGAGGTAGACTCTCCTCCGCAAAAGCGACAAACCCGCCCGCTTCTCAAGAAGCTTTTTGGCGGGGATAAGGAATGATCAGTCCTGTGGCGGCAAGGGAGTTTCGCCGCCGGTTTCGAGTCCTTTTTCAGGGGTGTTGTCCGGATCAGAAGTCGGCTCGTCGGAGTTCTCTTTGGGCTCAGCTTGAGCAACCTTCTTCCCGGCGGCGGCGAGCGCGTCGTGCTTCACAAAACGCATCAGGTTGGACTCACCGGGGCGCCACTTGTATCCGGTTCCGAACGGAAGGGCGGTGCTGCCACGGCTGTAGGCCGCGCGCATGTCGGCCTGGTAAAATTCAGAGAAGAGATCGATGGGACCATTGTAGCGGCCGTGGAGAAAGGGTTGCCAGGTGTCCGCTTTGAAGTAGCGAAAGGGAATGCCTGAATCGTCCTCGACGATCTGGTCGCTGTATTCGAGGAGGTGATCCCGAATTCCGTTGAACCAGTTCTGGTGCATGAGAAAAGAAGCGGCCTTGAGGTAGGCGTTGCCTTTCGGTTGGGCTTCCAGCCAGGTCTGAAATCCAAGCTTCGGAAAGCCGCCGTCCGAGAGGTCGGAGGAAAAGTAGTAAAGCGTCTTGCTCTGCTGGAGGCGCCGGGGACCAAACTCAATCTTAACGACATTGGCACCGGACGACTTGGCGCCCTGACTGGCAAGGGTTCCATCTTTCTGTAAGGAAAGGTATTCGAGGCTCTTGATATACTGGCCGGAGCGGGCCAGGAAAATCATCATGATGGGCGTGGTGCCGTGAAAGGTGGAGAAGCGCAGGTCTTCCTTCATGTCCTTGGTTCGGAAGAAGCTGAAGTTGATGATTTCCCCGAGAGCGTTGCGCACTTCGCCGAGGGCTCGACCGGTGTTCCCGGTCGTGAGTTCAGAAAGGTCAGGTGTTTCGCCAACCGGCTCAAGACCGCAGAGGATGTAGGTGTCTGCGGTGGGGAACATATAGAAGGCATGAATGATATCCGGTCCGCTGAACATGTATCGGAGCGTGGAGCCTGTGGTCATGTCAGGTTGAAGCTCGGTGGAAGCCCAGTTGGACATGGGGATGAGGACGCGCTCTTCGTGGCTTGAAAACTCGCGGTCCATTTGCTGAACGTGTGAGGACCAGGAGGAGGTTTTGGTGAGCGCGCTCTCTTTCTCGTTGGGAAGTTCGATCCCTGCCAGGAAGGCGACGGCATCGTTGAGCTTGGCGATGTCAATCGAGTCGTCCTGAGCCCGGAGTTGGGTGAGAGAGGCGAAGGGGAGTGTGGCGAGGAGGGCGATTCGGATGAGCATAACAGGAGGCGTAGATGACGTTGGAGAGTGAAGAAAGCTTGTTACCTTGACGAAGTTGTTGCCTGGTTATTCGTCCGATTTGACGCGCCCGACGATACGAATGTCGGGCCCGATGAGATCGACCTGCATGTCTTCGAGATGAACGCCGAGGTTCGGTGTCGGGATGAGAGAGGTTTCGCCACCGCCGAGCCTCGGGGCGAGGTAAAGCACCACTTCGTCGATGAAGCCCAGGTCGAGGGCGTGGGCAAGCAGGCGACCGCCTGATTCCAGGAGCACGGCGCTGACGCCTTCGGAGGCGAGTTCTTCAAGAGATTCGCGAAAGGTAAATCCCTGTTGGATTCGGGTGTGAGTGGCGTGCTCGTCGGTGAAGAGGTGATGCCCGGGCGGGAGATTCTCGTCGGATGTGAGAACAACGCGGAGCGGTTGGGGGCGCCCTTCTGCGTATTTGCCCCGCAGCGTCAGGGAGGGATTGTCCCGGCGGAAAGTTTCGCCGCCGACGAGGATGGCGTCGCATTGCTGGCGCCAGTTCTGGACGTCCTCCCGTGAAGCTTCGCTCGAGATCCATTGGCCGTCTCCCGGTTTGAGAGTGGTTCGACCGTCGAGTGTGGCAGCCGTCTTGGCGATGACCCAGGGAAGGCCGGTTGTGATCCGCTTGGCGAAGAAGCGAATGAGGTGATCGCATTCTTTCTCGAGAGTGCCGGAAGTGACTTCGATGCCTGCGTCGCGCAAGTGCTGGAAACCGGCACCGACGTGATCCGGATTGGGATCGGTGGAGCCGACGACGACCCGGGAAATTCCTGCATTCTTGATCGCCTCGACACAGGGAGGGGTGCGTCCGTGGGTCGAGCATGGCTCCAGGGTGACGTAGATCGTGGCTCCTTCAGTGGTGTCGGCGTCAGCGATCGCGTTCACTTCGGCGTGCGGTCCTCCGGCTTTTCTATGGTAGCCGCGTCCGACAACTTTTCCGTCTTTGACGATCACGGAACCAACCGGTGGATTCGGGCTGGTCAGGCCGAGTCCTTTGCTTCCCTCGTCGAGGGCTTCCTGCATGAAGCGTTCGTCTTCTGGTGTCGGATTCGACATTGCCTTGAAGTTAAGTCAGGCGCGCGAGGGAGGAAACGAAAAATGGATTGGTTGGCGAGAAATACATGGTCCCGCCATTGTTGCAAAAGGTGGAACCGATCAGGATGGCTGCATGATCCGAATTGTTTCCGTCGTACTGTTGTTTTTCGTCACCGGGATTGTTAAGGGGGAAACTGAGCCGCCGAATGTCATCATCGTCTATACGGATGATCAGGGCTCGGTCGATGCGAATTGCTATGGCTCGAAGGACTTGATGACACCGAATATCGATCGGTTGGCTGAAACGGGGGTCAGATTCACGGAGATGCGAGCTCCGTCTGCGATTTGCTCGGCCTCACGGGCGGGGCTGATGACGGGACAAATGCCGCCGCGAGCGGGTGTTCCCGGGAATGTCTCTTCAGCCAAAGGGAGCGCGGGTATGCCAACGGAAAAATTCACGATGGCCGAATTGTTGAAGTCGGCCGGTTATAAGACGGGGCACATCGGGAAGTGGCATTTGGGGTATACGCCGGAGACGATGCCGAACGGACAGGGTTTCGATTACAGCTATGGCCACATGGGTGGCTGCATCGACAACTACTCACACTTCTTTTACTGGAACGGACCGAATCGCCATGACTTGTGGCGCAACGGGGAAGAAATCTGGGAAGACGGGAAGTTTTTTGGAACAGGGATGATGGATGAGTTGACGGGATTTATTGATCGCAATGAGGAAGGACCGTTCTTTGTCTACTGGGCGATCAACTGGCCCCACTACCCGTTGCAGGGTACTGCTAAGTGGAGGGATTACTATGCTGACAAGGGCCTCGAGTCTCCTCGGGATATGTATGCGGCCTTTATGTCGTCGACGGATGATCTTGTAGGAAAGTTGCTGGATCATCTCGAAGCGAATGGGCTTCGGGAAAACACATTGGTGATTTTCCAGTCGGATCACGGCCATTCCGTGGAGGAACGAACCTTTTACGGGGGCGGCTCGGCGGGTCATCGTCGTGGTCACAAGGGGACCTTGTGGGAAGGCGGGCTTAGTGTGCCTTCTATTGCGAGCTGGCCGGCCGGGCTTCCTCAGGGTGAAGTCCGGGAGCAACTGGTCTGCGGGATCGACTGGTATCCCACCATCGCTGAATTGGCTGGAGCGAAGATTCCGGAAACTCATGCGGTGGACGGTATTTCCCTGGTCGAGGTATTGAAGTCAGCGGACGCGGAGGTTGAGCGCACCGAGTTGTATTGGCGAATGGGTGGAAAATCTCCCAAGGCCAAGTGGGCGGCGCGTGAAGGAAAATGGAAGATGCTGGGGAATCCGAATGAAACAGTGCGACCTGATGGGGTGAAGGAGCTTACCGGGGAGGATAAGGAACTCTTCCTGGTGGACCTCGAGAATGACCCCGGAGAGACGACAAACGTGCGTGACGAAAACCCGGAGATTGTTGAACGGCTCTTGAAAATTCGTGAGAATTACGAGGCCGAATTTACCAAGTAATCAGCCGAGGTTAGCGGACGTGTTAGGGTGGCATTTTATTGCTTGTCTAAAATATATGTAAAAAAATGTGAACAAATAGTCACGAGGGTCGTCCAACACAGTAATGCAGGACTTCTCTGAACAGTGGCGAAATTGGTTAGCCGAATATGGGAATCGCTTGATGCTTTTTGCGCGTCAGCAGACCCGTTGCGAGGCAGATGCCGAAGATGTGCTTCAGATGGCCCTGGTGAAAACCTGGAAAACCCATCGTGGAGCCCCGAATCGACAAGTGCTTAGCCTGGCTTACACGAACATTAAACGTTGTGCGATAGATCTGGCGCGTTCCACCGACAGACGTCGCAGACGTGAAGACGAATCCCTACGGGAAACCGGTGAACTGGTAACCTGGTTTGATTTGCCTGAGGATGATACCTCACGAGCACTCCAGGTGGCACTCGCCAAAATCCCGAAGAAATTCCGCGAGGTAATAACGCTGAAGATCTGGGGTGAACAAACTTTTGAAGAGGTTGGCAAGACCCTGACAATCTCTCCAAACACAGCGGCATCGCGTTATCGCTACGGCATGGAAGCACTTCGCAGAAGTCTCTCGCTCGAGCGGCTCGAGATGGGACTGTAACAACTTTCAATCCTCCCTGGTGAATGAGGTCATCCGTTTCGGATGGCCTCATTTTTTGTGCCTAGATGATGGGGTCAGGGCAGACGTCGCGGCGTTCGCACTTGAGGCAGTGTTCTCCCATGAAAAGGTTGTCGAAGAGTTCCATGAGCGGTTCGACGGTCTCCGGAGATTCGACCAGCATTCCGCATTCGAAGTTGCGGCGCTTCACCGACTTGGCACCCATGCCGGCGCCGGTGAGGTTGGCTGATCCAAGAAAGGCGCGCTTTCCGTCGACGATGACGGCTTTCATGTGATTGCGCGGGCAAAGCACCCGTTCGAAGCGATCGCTCTCGATCAACTCCGGGAAACGGTCGAAGTCTTCCCGAAAGCGGGGCCCGGGTTCCTTGGCATGGATCAGCCGGATTTCGACACCGTCACCGACCAGTTCGGCGAAGAGCGAGAGAAAGGTATCGAATTTTTTGGCGGTCCGCTGGAGGTGGAGGTCCTTCAGGTCCGCGGTAGCCACCCAGATGAACTTCCGGGCGTTGGGGATGAGATCCTTAAAAACAACCTCATGGATCTCTTCGTTGAGCACGAGTCGATCCATGAGGTTGAAAAGGTTTCAGTCTGTCCGGGTGGATCAGATGTGAATGGCGTGACCGTAAGCGTCGCCAGTCGCCTCGTGGACGGCCTCGGCGAGGGTCGGGTGCGCGTGGATGGTGGCTTCGATCTCTTCGGCGGTTGCTTCGAGATTCATGGCCAGGGCCACTTCGGCGATGAGCTCAGTCGCGCCGCCACCGATCATGTGGGCGCCGAGAATTTCGCCATACTTCTTGTCGAAGATCATTTTCACGAAGCCTTCGGAGTCCGCCACAGCGAGGGCACGGCCGCTCGCAGCGAAGGGGAATTTACCGACGGTGTAGTCGAGGCCCTGCTCTTTGCAGGCCTGCTCGGTGAGACCGACGGAGGCGACTTCGGGGTGGCAGTAGGTACAGGCCGGGAAGGTGCCGACCTGCTTCGGCTCGTGACCGGGAACGAACATGCCTTCGACGGCCTGGACGGCCTCGTAGCTGCCGGTGTGGGCGAGCCAGGGCGGGCCGGTGATGTCGCCGGCGGCGTAGACGTTCGGCACGCTGGTCTGGTAGCGCTCGTCGGTGTCGATGAAGCCACGCTCGAGCTTGATCTGCTCTGCGTTGTTGGGCAGCACGGGGGCGATACCGACAGCGACGAGAACCATCTCGGATTCGATGTCCTGGCTTTCGCCACCTTCAGCGGGTTCCACGGTCAGCTTGACGCCGTCGCCGCTGGTGTCGGCGGTGGTTGTCTTGGTGCCGGTGAGGACCTTGATGCCCTGCTTGGTGAGGGACTTCTTGAGAGTATCGCTGACGTCGTTGTCTTCGATCGGGAGCACGTGGTCCAGCATTTCGACTACGGTCACCTCGGTGCCGTAGGCGTTGAAGAAGTAGGCGAACTCAATGCCGATGGCACCGGCTCCGATGATGGTGATAGACTTGGGCTGCTTGGCCAGGGCAAGGGCTTCGCGGGAGCCGATCACTTTCTCACCGTCAAAGGGGAGGAAGGGCAGTTCGCGGGAAACACAACCGGTCGCGACGAGCACGTTCTCGGTAGTGAGAAGTTCGCTCTTACCGTCGGCATCGATTACTTCGATCTTGCCGTTGGCAGCGAGACCACCCACGCCGCGGATGTAGTCGACCTTGTTCTTTTTGAAGAGGAATTCGATACCGCCGGCCAGCTTGTCAGAAACATTGCGGGAACGCTTCACCACCTTTTCCCAGTCGAAGCTGAGGTTGTCGAAGGAGAGACCGAAGTCGTCCCCGTGGTGTTTCAGTGTGTGGTAAAGCTCGGCATTCTTGAGCAGAGCTTTGGTCGGGATACAGCCCCAGTTGAGGCAGGTGCCGCCGGCGCGTTCTTTTTCGACGCAGGCCACTTTTTTACCGAGTTGTGCAGCGCGGATCGCGCCGACGTATCCGGCGGGGCCGCCGCCGATGACGATGAGGTCGTAGGATGCCATGACAGGTGTTTAGGAGATAAGAAGGAAAGGATTTTCGAGGAAGTTCTTCAACTTCGCAAGGAAGGTGGCCCCGACAGCACCATCGATGACGCGGTGGTCGCAGCTCATGCCGATCCACATGCGTTGACCGGGCACGATCTGGTTGGCGGCGTTGACGACCGGTTGCTTGGAAATGGTGCCGATCGAGAGGATGGCGGACTGCGGCGGATTAATGATCGCGTCGAAGTTGCCCACGCCGTAGGCGCCGAGGTTGGAGATTGTGATGGTGCCACCCTGCATTTCGTCAGGGGTGAGCTTCTTGTCGCGGGCGCGTCCGGCGAGGTCCTTGATCTCGGCAGAGAGCTCGAGGATGGACTTGTTCTGAGCACCGTTGATCACGGGAGTGACGAGTCCGTCGTCGATGGCTACCGCGATGGAAAGGTTCACATCGGAGTAGTGCTGGATGGAGTCACCCATGAATGAAGCGTTCACTTCGGGAACGGCGACGGTAGCGAGCACGGTGGCGCGCATGACGAAATCGTTCACGGTGTACTTCGGTCCGCCGTTAGCGAGGCTGGCCTCGTTGACCTTGGCGCGAAGCTCCATGAGCGGTTCGGTGTCGACTTCGATATTGAGGTAGAAGTGAGGAACTGTCGTCTTGCTCTCAAGGAGGCGCTGGGCGATGACGCGGCGCATCCCGGTCAGCGGAACGTTCTCATCGGTGAGTCCGTCGGTAGAGGGGAGGAGTCCAAGGTTGGACCCACCACCGCCAACGGGTGCGAATTCGACGTCTTCCTTCACAATGCGGCCGCCGGGGCCGGTTCCACGCACGCGGGTGAGGTCAACGCCGAGTTCGGCGGCGAGCTTGCGGGCGATGGGGGAAGCTTTGACGCGATTGCCTCCGGCTGACGGAGCCGGGGTGGAAGCTGAGGCGGCTGCGGGAGCAGCGGGCGCCGGTGTGGCCGGAGCGGCTGCAGGAGGCTCCTCGGCGGGAGCGGCTTCAGCTGCGGACTCTTCTGACGGCGCGGCCTCGACGGTGGGAGGATTGTCGGCGTCTGCGGGCGGCTCTTCACCGTCTTCAAGGATGAGGGCGAGGGTGGCACCGAGCGGAGCGCTCTGCCCCTCCTGGACGTAGATCTTGTGAATGATGCCTTCGTCGAAGGAGGGCATCGCCATGGTGGCTTTGTCGGTTTCGACTTCGGCGATCTCCTCGTCCATGGAGACGGCGTCGCCTTCTTTCTTGAGCCACTTGACGAGGGTTCCCTCGCTCATGGTGTCGCTCAGTTTGGGCATCGTTACGTATGCGGCCATAAAACTATTCGGTCGGTATTGAGGTGTTTGTTAGTCCTAACAAATTGTCAAAGCGCGCTCCACGATTTCTTCGGGAGTTGGCAGCTGTAGCTTCTCGATGGGCGGGCTGTAGAAGGCCGGGGCATCTGCACTGGTGATACGAAGCACAGGGGCGTCGAGATCATCGAATGCCTGCTCCATGATCATGGAAGAAACCTGGGCGCCAACACCACAGAACGGCTTGTTCTCTTCGACGTAAATGGCGCGGTGTGTCTTACGCACGGTTTCCATGATGGCCTGCTCGTCGAGAGGGCGGATGGAGCGCAGGTCGAGAACCTCGGCGTTGATGTTGTATTTGTCGGCAAGGATGTCGGCGGCGGCCAGTGAAGTGACCACGGCGCGACCGTGAGCGATGAGTGAGATATCGGCACCTTCGCGCTTCACCTTGGCTTTCCCGATCGGGACGATCAGTTCGCCGTCTTCGAGTTCGTCATTGGAGGGGACCTCGCCGGTCATACCGTAGAGCACGGTGCTCTCCATGAAGTAGACAGGATCGTTGTCGCGGATGGACGACTTAATCAGGCCTTTCACATCGTAGGGGTCGGAAGGAGAAACGACCTTCAAACCGGGCATGTTGGCGAAGATGTTCTCGGGAGTGTGCGAGTGGGTCGCGCCGACGTTGGTGCCGCCGTTGGCGGGACCGCGGACAACGATGGGAACATTGATAAGACCACCGGACATGTAGCGGCAGGTGGCAGCATTGTTCATCATCTGGTCAAAAGCGACGTAAGCGAAGCTGTAGAACATCAGTTCCATGACGGGGCGGACGCCGAGCATGGAAGCGCCGATGCCCATGCCGATGAATCCGGCTTCAGAAATCGGAGCGTCGATGACGCGCTTGTCGCCCCATTTCTTCCAGAGGCCTTCGGTGACTTTATAGGCTCCGTTGTATTCAGCGACCTCCTCACCAATGATCACGACGTTGTCGTCGTAGGCGAGTTCTTCGTCGAGACCTTCACGGAGTGCTTCACGATAGGTAATTTCGCGTGGCATGTCTTATATAGGAGAAAAGTTAACAGGGTCGGGTAGGTGACTTAACGGGGTCAGGTCGGGCTTACCCGTGGAAGAAGTGACGTCCAGTGCGTCCGGCTTCGGTGTTGTTATCCACTTCCCAGTAGATGTCGTCGAAGATCTCGGACTCGTCGGGGAAGGGGCTCTTGATGGCGAACTCGGCAGCGGCGTCAGCTTCGGCGCCGGCTTCCTTGTTGATCTGCTTGTAGTCATCTTCAGTGATGACGCCCTCGCCAATGAGTGTGTTCTTCCAGAAGTCGATGGGATCGTGATCCTCCATGTATTTCTGGATCTCCTCCTTGGTGCGGTATTTCTCTGCGTTGGCGTCAGCCACGGAGTGACCTTTGTGACGATAGGTCTTGATCTCGAGAAGGGTGGGGCGGGACTCTTCGTGCGCACGTTGGACCGCCTTGTTCACACCGGCACGGATTTCGTAAACGCTCACACCGTCGATCTGGGCCCAGTCCATGTTGTAACCCTTGGCGCGTGCCGCAAGGCCTTCCTCAGGGTGGGCTGAAGAACGGACCTGGGAGGTGCCCATGGAGTAGCCATTGTTCTCGATGATAAAGATGACGGGGAGGTCCCAGAGAGCCGCGAGGTTCAGAGCCTCGTGAAAGGCCCCCTGGTTGATGGCGCCGTCACCGAGGTAACAGAGGCAGCAACCTTTCTGTCCGAGGTATTTTACGCCAAAGGCGAGGCCGGCACCGAGCGGAGTCTGGCCACCGACGATTCCGTGACCACCCCAGTAATTCTTGTCCGGGGCGAAGTAGTGCATGGAGCCACCCTTACCCTTGGAGCAACCGGTCTTTTTACCAAAAACCTCGGCCATGCATTCGTCCATGGTCATTCCGACTGCGAGGGCGTGGCCGTGATCGCGATAGGCGGTGATCACATGGTCGTGGTCCCCGAGCAGGGAAATGGATCCGACGGCAACGGATTCCTGTCCGATGTAAAGGTGAAGGAAGCCGCCGATCGATCCGGCGTGATAGTGCTTCAATGAGGTCTGCTCGAAGCGGCGGATGCGGACCATCTTGCGAAGCAATTCGATCTTATCTTCGGCGGTCAACGACGCGTTGATCGGGTCGTCGGCGAATTCTGCGGTTGGTTTCGATTGGGTCTTGGAGGCCATCTCGGTGAAAAAATTACCCCTCCAGTTGGAAGGGGGCGGACGGTAGCTTAAAGTAGGCGCTTAGGAAAACGCTAACTCGACGAATTTGGCGAAAAATATGTCGGATTCGTATGAATGTTCCACGTGGAACATTTTGGACTTTTGAGATGTTTGTTTACCCAAAAAAATACGACGTACTGATTATCGGGGGTGGCCACGCAGGATGCGAGGCCGCCATGGCTGCTGCTCGGGTTGGAGCGCAGGTGGCGATGTTGAGTCAGAACCTGGATACCCTGGGCGCCATGTCCTGCAATCCGGCCATTGGCGGATTGGGCAAGGGGCACATGGTTCGCGAGATTGATGCGCTCGGTGGAGTGATGGGATTGAACACAGATGCGACTGCCATCCAGTTTCGGATCCTTAACGCCCGGAAGGGACCCAGCGTGCGAGCTCCCCGGGCTCAGTGTGATAAGAAGGCCTACCAATTCCGAATGAAGTGGCTGCTCGAAGGGGAGGGCCATATCGAACTTCACCAGGGCAATGTTGCCCAGCTAATCGTCGAGAATGATGAGGTGAAGGGGATCGAGACTTCTCTTGGGCTGCGAGTGGAGGCTGCTTCCGTGGTGATCACGACGGGCACTTTCATGCGGGGACTCATGCATGTGGGCCTCCAGAATCAGCAGGGTGGACGAATGGGAGATGCCACCTCCACCCTCAGTGATGATTTGATTCGTCTCGGCTTCGACGTGGAGCGTTTCAAAACCGGAACCCCCTGCCGCCTGAACGGTAAGTCGATCGACTTCTCCAAGTGCGAGAGGCAGGACGGGGACGTGCCTCCTCCCCTGTTCTCGTTCCGTTCCCACCTCGAGGAAAGGGGAGGGGACGACATCTTTTCACTGAACGATTGGGCCGACCCGACGTTCCACGTGGAACAATTGCCCTGCTGGATCACCTATACGAACCAGGGCACCCACGATGTGATCAATGCCAACCTCGACAAGTCCCCCATGTATTCCGGGAAAATTGAGGGCGTTGGTCCCCGCTACTGTCCGTCCATCGAGGACAAGGTGGTTCGCTTTGCCGATAAGGAGCGTCACCAGGTCTTCCTCGAACCCGAGGGGCGCCAGACTCATGAGTATTATGTGAACGGTGTTTCGACCTCTCTGCCCTTCGAGGTGCAGTATGATTTCATTCGCTCCATCCCGGGTTTGGAGAACGTGGAGATCATTCGCCCGGGATATGCGGTGGAATACGACTACTGCCTTCCGACTCAACTTTCCGCGACCCTGGAAACCAAGAAGATCTCGGGTCTCTACTTTGCCGGGCAGATCAACGGCACCTCCGGATACGAGGAGGCTGCCGGTCAGGGCCTGGTTGCGGGCGCTAATGCCGCCCTTAAGGTTGGGGGCAAGGAAGAGTTCATCCTCGGGCGCGACGAAGCCTACATTGGCGTGATGATTGATGATCTTGTCACCAAGGGCACCGACGAGCCCTACCGCATGTTCACGAGTCGTGCTGAGCACCGTCTCCTTCTCCGTCATGACAATGCGGATCTTCGCCTCGTTGAAAAAGCTCATGCCCACGGCCTGATCGATGAAGCATTCAGGCAGCAAACGCTCCAGAAGCAGGAGCACATCGATGCGCTCACTCACAAGTTGGAAAATACCCACACCGCGGAGGGATCACTCGCCAAATGGCTGCGCCGCCCTGAATCCACCTGGGAGGAATTCGATGCGGAGCTGAAGGGCGAGTTTGAGCACGGGATCTGGGAGCAAGCGGAGATCGACATCAAGTATGCCGGCTATATCCAGCGTCAGACCGACATGGTTGAAAAGACACGCCGCCTCGAAGAGAAGGTGATCCCTGAATGGGTGGAATACACTTCCATCACCGGCCTGAAGAAAGAGGCTCAAACCAAGCTTCAGCACATTCAGCCGAAGACCCTGGGGCAGGCGGGAAGAATTAGTGGAATTACTCCTGCCGATATCTCGCTTCTTGCGGTATGGTTGGAACGCGGTAATCGCTGACTCTGTATGCGCAAGGTTTTCGCCATTGCAGGGGTATCCCTGTTCCTATGCCTCCAATCCGTCCTGGCCCAGGACGGGATGATTCGTTTTCCTGCCGATAACGGTTTTCTTCCACCCAGTTGGATCTCTGATCCTATTGGAGCGGTGGTGGAGCCTCTCAAGCCGGAGTATCATCAGTCGGCCCAGACCATTATCCGAAAGGCGCTCGCGAAGTATCCCGAGGAAATGCTGAAACAGTTCCTCGAAGGGGTTTCGATCGTGGGCTCACTGCGCTTCTATGATGTCGGATACGGTGGTACCTACATGGCCAACGGTCGCCAGATTGTGCTGGTGTATCGCCCCACCTTCGACCCGCGCGGATTCGAGCAGCGATTTCATCACGAATTCTCCTCTATTCTCCTGAAGAAGAACGAAGGGCTTTTTGACGGCAATCGCTGGATTTCCGCTAACGGTCGCGAGTTCTCCTATCGTGCTCCCGGAATTGTTGAGGAGCAGACCGGGGACCGCTCCGAAGCGACCCGGGTCCTCGCCGCGGAGCAGAAGAAGACAGGTGGTTCCGGCAGCAGTCTCCTTCGGTTGGATGCTGATCTGATGAAGGAAGGATTCCTGACTCCCTACAACCGGGTTTCCGTTGAGCAGGACTTGAACGAAATGGCGGCCCATCTCTTCACCAATCCGGATCTTTGGAGCTTCTGCGAACGCTACCCGCGAATTGATCAGAAGGTAGATGTGTTGATCGACTTTTACCGAAAGCTTCATCCTTCAATGGATCGCCTCTATTTCCGCCGCATTGCGGTGGAGCCGAGTGCCACCCCGGAGCCTGCTCCATGAATCCGACGTCACTTGCTCTGGTAAAGATGGCCCTGGAGGAGGATCTCCGGGATGTCGGGGACCTCACCAGCCTTCATTTTGTGGAGGCAACCCACGAATCCAAGGGGCTCATCGTCAGCCGCGAGGAAGCGGTGATTTCCGGTCTTGAGGTGGCTGAGGAAGTCTGTCGCGAGGTGGATCATGAGATGCGGTTTGTCGCACTCGTCGCCGATGGAGATGCGGTGAAGCCGGGTGACGTGGTGTGTGAGCTGATTGGCAAGACCCGTTCTATTCTCACGGCAGAGCGAACCGCTCTGAATTTTCTGCAGCGACTCTCGGGAGTCGCGACGGTTTCCCGCACCTATGTTGAGGCGATTGCTGGAACCGGAGCTGTCCTGCTCGATACCCGAAAAACGACTCCCGGCTGGCGAGCCCTGGAGAAGGCGGCCGTCGCGCACGGAGGCGCGACAAATCATCGCATTGGTCTCTATGACGCCGTCATGGTGAAGGATAATCATCTTGCCGCCAACCTGGCACCGGTGAACCTGGCGGAGCGTGTGGCAGAGCTGCGTTCCGAAAAGCCTGATTTGAAGATCGAGGTGGAGGCGGATCGTCTCGATCAAGTCGAAGCCTTTCTCAGCATTGCCGGTATCGACGTGATCCTGCTCGACAACATGTCGAACGAGGAATTGAGCCGGGCGGTCGCGATGCGCGAGGAAGCCGGCGTGGCGATCAAGCTCGAAGCCAGCGGAGGAGTGAATCTTGAGACGATTCGGGGCATTGCCGAAACCGGCGTCGATTTTATCTCGGTTGGAGCTTTGACCCATTCGGTGCGATCCATCGACCTTGGCCTTGATCTGCTTTCATGAGCGATCTCACCTACAAGTCGGTTTCGGCCGCGTTGAGTGAGTCGGTGAAGGAGCAGTTCACGACTGAGCATTTTCTTCATCTCGAGGAAACAGGTTCGACTAATGACGATCTCTTGAATCGCATTCGCAGCGGAACGGCAAAGCACCTCGATCTGATCGTGGCCGATCTTCAGCATCAGGGTCGCGGTCGGCGCGGGGATCGCTGGGAAGCTTCTTCGGGAAGAAACCTGCTATTCTCCATCGCGTTAAAGTTGGAGGAACCAAAAGAGACCTGGTGCCGACTACCCCACCTCGCTGCCTATGTTCTCGGGAGTTCAGTGGAATCAGTCCTGACGGTGGAAGGTCAGCTTCAGGCGAAGTGGCCGAACGACCTGCTCTATGAAGAAAAGAAGCTGGCCGGTATTCTCGTTGAGACCGTTCTTGTTCCTGAGCCGTTTGCGGTGGTTGGCATTGGTCTGAATGTGAACATGCGCGCCGATGAATTTCCGGATGAGTTGCGTGAGATCGCCACAACGATTTACGAGCTCGAGCGATGCGAATCGAGCCGCAGTTTTTTACTGGGTGAAATCGTCAGCGGTTTTGCTAACAGTTATCCTAACATGCTCACTAATTTCGGTGAGGTGCTCGACTGGCTCGAAGTGAGAAGCGTTCTCTCCGGTCGCCAGATCGAAGTGGTCACCACCGAAGGTATCGTCCATGGCATTGGTCACGGATTGGGGAACGATGGAGAATTGATAGTCGACCAGGGAGATTCTGGTTTGAAATCCATACTCAGCGCCGAGCGAGTGTTGTTCCGTTAGGGTGCCGTGGCGGTGACCTGCCAATTTATTAAGTTGTGTAAACTAATTCAGGTTCTATCATCATAGAGAACCCGAAATTCTGACTATGGCCGACTTCATATTTGCAGACGACTATCGGCTCGAAGAGGGGCCCACGCGGCACTTCTACGAGGAGTTTTTGAAAGGCCTGGTCCACAAGCACAACAACCTCATGGGGGTAATTCAGGGGTTCTCCAGCCTGATCCTCTATGATGACGGTATCAGCGGCGAAGTCCGCGAAAGTGCTCAGCAGATGCAGGACGCCGCGAAGACGGCTTCTGATCTGAACCGGGTCGTCCTGACCTCGTCCGGGTGCAGTCGCTGCGATTCGGATTCGGTATCACTCGATGCGGTTTCCGCCTACTGGACGTCAAAAGCCGAGGAGGCATGCAATGAAGCGGGCGTCAGCCTGCAGGTAAATTTCCGGGAAGGCCTTCCGGGAGTCGCCGGTGATTCGGGAAAGCTTGGTGAGGTTTTTACTCAACTCATTAAGAACGCAGCCCAGGCCGCAGCCGGCACCCCGAACAGTTCTGTCGCGATTGATGTTTTTCCTCCCGGCGAAGCCAGTCCCGGAGGCACGGTGGATCTCTTTATTCGCAACACCAGCGTCGAGATGACCGAGGACAGTTTGAAAGAGTCCTTTGTCCCGTTCCATACGACTAAGGGTGCTGAGCACTATGGCCTTGGGTTGACGACGGCTGCGGTTCTGGCCGGGCAGATGAACATTCGCCTGGGCCTTCGCTACGCCGATGGAACCACGACGGCCTGGCTGGCGATGCCGACGGCTTAGCGGTCAGCGACAATTCCGTAGCGCTTTGCTTTCTCCCGAAAGGTGAGGCGCGACAGTCCGAGCCACTTGGAGGCCTTGCTGATGTTCCCCTCACTCTTTTCGAGGGCACATTCGATGAGGTTGGCTTCGACGCGTTCGACAGCGACCTGGTGAACGTTCTCCAGCATTCCGTTAGCTGCGTCCGCGACGAGTTGGCGACAGTATTGTTCCACCGAACCGGTTTCTGCTGACTTCTGTTCCGGAGGCTCCGTTTCAACGAGCAGATCATCAATGGTCTCCCGGTCAATGGCATAGCCCCTTGATCGCAAGAGTGCCTTGCGAACGATGTTTTGAAGTTGGCGGACATTGCCGGGGAGGCGGGAGGATTCGAGTCGTGACACCGCGTTTCTTGTGATGGCAGTTGGCGGCAGGCCGAGTTCTTCGCTGAATCGTTTGAGAAAGAATCCGGTGAGCAACTGGATATCCCCGGTCCGGTCACGCAGTGGTGGCAGTTTGATCGTGGCGACGTTGAGCCGGTAAAAAAGATCTTCCCGGAAATCGCCTTCGGAAATCATTTTCTCGAGGGGGCGGTGAGTTGCCGCAATGATGCGGACATCGACCTGGATTTCTTCGGAGCCGCCAACGCGTTGAAATCGCTTTTCCTGCAGCACGCGAAGCAGCTTGGCCTGGAGCGAGTGATTCAGATCGCCGATCTCGTCGAGGAACAGGGTGGCCCCGTTGGCCTGTTCAAACTTTCCGATTCGAGTGGCGACTGCTCCGGTGAAGGCACCTTTCTCGTGACCAAAGAGTTCCGACTCGAGAAGGTTCTCAGGGATCGCTGCGCAATTGATGGTGATGAACGGTTTGTGGGCGCGGTGACCGTGTTGGTAAACCGCGCGGGCGACAAGTTCTTTACCGGTTCCGGTTTCGCCGCGAATGAGCACGGTGACCGGCGTCGCCGAAAGGCGTCCCAGTGCCTTGTAGACATCGAGCATCGCACGGCTGTTGCCTACGAGCGTATCGACTCCGTCGCTGAATTCGTTGCGAGGATCGATCGCGACCGGCTCGCTGGCGCGTCGCGAACAATCAATCGCCTCATCGATGGCCCGGTTGAGATCGGGAGGCGAAATTGGCTTGGGAATAAAATCGAAAGCTCCGGCTTTGACCGCTTCGATCGCTGAACGACTGTCGGCGAGCTCGCTCAGAGCAATGAAGGGAGGTTGCGGCGTTGCTTTCTGAACCTTCTTCAAGAGAGCAAAACCACGCCCCTCCTCAAAAGCGAGGTCACAGATGACGATGTCGAACTCACCGGAATCCAGTTCCTCGATCGCTTCGTCTCCGCTGGAGACCGAAGTAATCCTGATGTCAGCCTCCTTGAGGGCGCGGCCAATCGCGCTGGCAACGCCGGGGTCCGGATCGATCACGAGTAAAGCAGGGCCACTGGTCATAAACTGGTCAGTTCCTTAGCAGGAGGTGGTAAATTATTTACCATAGAATTTGAAATTACCAAGTTCGGGAAATCAGAAGAAATTTAACTTCCCTTATAGAACGTGGGGTGCGGGAGAAATTTTAAGAGTTGGCACGCTTGATGCTAATTAGCGCACTGTATCCGAGAATAAGGAACCAATACTAAACCCATGAAAAAAATCGAAGCTATCATCAAACCCTTCAAACTCGAAGAAGTGAAAGAAGCCCTCACTGAAGCCGGTGTGCACGGCATGACTGTCAGCGAAGTGAAAGGTTTTGGACGCCAGAAGGGGCACACTGAAATTTACCGTGGATCTGAGTACACCGTGGACTTCCTCCCCAAGGTTAAGCTCGAGATCGTTGTAGAAGACGGCGATGCCGGTTCTGTGGTCGACACCATCGTTAAGGCTGCATCCACCAACAAGATCGGTGACGGCAAAGTGTTCGTCTCCACTGTCGAAGATGCTGTGCGTATTCGTACCGGTGAGCGCGGCGACGACGCCATCGCTGTTTCCGCTGAGTAATCTCAGTCGAAGACTAGAATTCAAAAGCCCGGCTTCGCGACGCGTCGCCGGGCTATTTGTGTACCGAGCTGATCAGGATATCCTGTCAGTGCCGAGGTAGGGCTGAAGTGCCTCGGGAACGAGGATGCTGCCGTCGGCCTGCTGGTAGGTCTCGATCAGTGCCACGTAAAGACGGGGCAGGGCGGTGCCGGATCCGTTCAGGGTATGAGCGAATCGGTTCTTCCCGTTCTCGTCTTTGAAACGGAGACGCATGCGGCGGGCCTGGTAGTCGCCAAAGTTGGAGCAGCTGGAAACCTCGAGGTAGCCGCCGTGACCGGGAGCCCAGACTTCAATGTCGTAAGTTTTCGTGGCACTGAATCCGAGATCCCCGGTGCAGAGCTCGATGGTGCGGTAGTGCAGGCCAAGCTTCTGGAGAACCGTTTCGGCTTCGGCCGTCAGTTTCTCAAGCATGTCGAATGATTCGTCCGGGTGGGCGATGTTGACGAGTTCGACTTTGTCGAACTGGTGCATTCGGATCATGCCGCGGCTTTCGCGACCGGCGGAGCCGGCCTCACGACGGAAGCACGGCGTGTGGGCCGTTACCTTGATGGGAAGTTCATCCTGCTTGAGGAGTTGCTCGCGGTAAAGGTTGGTCACCGGAACTTCGGCGGTCGGTGCGAGGAAGAAGGCGTTCTCCTCAAGGCCGTACATGTCGAACTCAAACTTTGGTAGCTGGCCGGTGCCGTACATCGCATCGCGATTGATGATGCAGGGAGGCGCGACTTCGGTGTAGCCATGCTCCTGAGTCTGCAGGTCGAGCAGGAACTGGATGAGGGCGCGCTGAAGCTTGGCACCTGCACCGGTGAAAGTAATGAAGCCGCTGCTGCTGATCTTGGTGGCCAGTTCGAAGCTGAAGAGATTGAGGCTTTCGCCGATTTCGACATGGTCCTTCGGCTCGAAGTCGAAGGAAGGTTTTTCACCCCAAACACGGATTTCCGGGTTCGCTTCTTCGTCTTCACCGACCGGGCAGGCAGCATGGGGCAGGTTCGGAACCTGGAGAAGCAGCTCGGTTTGACGGGCTTCGGCTGCATCGGCCTCTTCGCCGATCGCCTTGATGCGCTCACCGATACCGCGAACCTTCGCTTCAATTTCAGAACTGTCCTTGCCTTCGCGCTTCAGCATTCCGATTTCCTTGGAGATGCGATTGCGGTCTCCCTGGAGTTGCTGCTTTTCGGTTTCGCCGGCTCGACGTTTCTCGTCGCACTCGAGAATCTCGTCGATCAACGACCAGGCGTCGCCTCCGCGATTCTTGATGCGGGCTTTTACGGCGTCGGCGTCTTCACGAAGCTGTCTGATATCTAGCATGACGGGGGAGTGTAACTCAGGCTATCACCTCGTCAACGGGTCAAGCGTAGCAGGAGAGTGACTGAATGGCCGCCGTTCAGAAAATCAGGACGATCAAAATCACGATGGGCCAGGGAAGAAGAAGGATAGCATCCGCTGCGGCCTGAACAAATGGTGCGGGTTTGTCCCTATCGATACTTCGCGAAAGATAGTAGAGGGCCACACTCGAAATAAGAAGTGAGCTACCCACGATGAGGTCTTCATCGATAAGAAAAACCAGGCAGCCGGTGATTCCGCTGATCCAGCCTGGCCATGCGGGAGGGGGTAACTCCGGATGAAGGGCGTAGAATGCCTGGGGGTCATGCTGACCGTCGAAGGCCGATTCGCTGTAGGAGATGATGAGGCAATTGTAGAGACAGATACCGGCCAGCCCGAGGGCCAGCATTCCGTTGAGAATGGTGAGGCCGGTCGTGTCGGCGGTGAGCATGACGCCAAAGGCAAAGCAGAGCGAAATTACGATCTCCTTGCCCGGGATCCAGCGGCACCACGGTTTTGGAACCAGGCGGAAGACTGCGAAATAGACGGCAGTGACGGCGGCAAGAATGACTCCCTTATATATATAAGAGGGATCCTTGATGTTGAGCAGTTGAGAAACACTGATAGCGGCAGTGGCTGCCAGCAGGGTCCACAGGAGGGGGCGGAAACGAATTGCGAACCGATGACGGCTCGTCAGATCCCCTACCTCTTTGAGGCGATAAGAGTCGTAGATCCGGTCGGCCAGATAAACGGACCAGACGCCGAAGAACAGAACCTGCAGTTTCTGGATCCAGGTATCAGTGGAGCCGCCTGAATCAAAGGTAACTGCCACTGACCAGCCCAAGGCCACGAGCGGAGCGTCGAGGCAGAGGAATGACGGCAACAGAAAGGCCAGCTGGATTCGGCGGTCGATCACGACCCGCTATAGAACGCTACTGTCGGGTTCCTGCAAGGGAATGAGGTCACATTACTTTTGCAATCCGGACAGGTGACGGTACTGATTGCTTCAGGTATCCAATCTCCCTATGAGTGACTCCTCTAATCTATACGCTCTGATTCTTGCCGGCGGAAGCGGGACCCGCTTCTGGCCCCTCAGCCGAAATGTTCGCCCGAAACAACTGCTCAACCTCTTCGACGAAGAGACCTTGATTGAAAAAGCGGTAAAGCGTCTCGATGGACTCATCCCTCCGGAGCGAATCCTCGTCCTGACGAATGAGGTGCAAGTCGAGGGAATTCGAGAGGCGCTCCCAATGATCCCCGTAGAAAACGTGGTGGCAGAACCGGCGCGTCGAGACACGGCTCCGGCGATTGCACTGGCCGCAGGATGGATTGCAGCGAAAAATCCTGACGCTACCATGATTGCCCTGCCGGCGGATCAGCTCGTGATTAAAGATGCCGAGTTTCGTTCGGTGCTGCAGTCGGCTGCCGAGGCTGCCAGTGCAGAGGATGCGATCGTGACGCTGGGAATTCGACCTGACTGGGCCTGTCCAAGCTACGGTTACATTGAGCGTGGGGAACAGCTGGATTCGGTATCCACAGATCATGCGGTGCACCAGGTGAATTGCTTTCGGGAGAAACCCTCAGTCGAGGTGGCTGAAGAGTATCTCGAGAGCGGAAACTTCTCATGGAATGCCGGCATCTTTATCTGGACGATCCAGACACTGCTGCGCGAGCTTTCACAGCATTGCCCTCAACTGTCCGCCTTTGTCGAAACGCTGCGCGACGCAGATGATTTTTCTTTCGTGGTGGAAGAGCAGTTCCCGGGGCTCGATAAAGTCTCGATCGACTACGCGCTCATGGAGAATGCGAAAACGATTCTGAATATCGAAGCGGATGTGGGTTGGGACGATGTTGGCGGTTGGCCTTCGGTGGCAAAGTATCTTAATGGGGACGACTCCAATAACGCCAGTCGAGGAAAGCTCGTCAGTGTGGATTCGAGTAACAATATCGTTTTCTCTGCCACCGATGACACGACCATTGCTCTCCTCGGAGTGAGCGATCTCATTGTCGTGAAGACGGCTGATGCCGTGCTCGTGGCGGACCGCAACGATGCGGATCAAATCAAGAAGTTGGTGGACGTGCTGCCACCTGAGTTGCTCTAACAAACAACTCACGTGTCTGATTGGGTTAAAGCCTTGGGAATCGATTACGGAACCGCCCGCATAGGCGTTTCTGTTAGTGATGATATTGGCCTGCTGGCTCATCCGTTGGAGACCGTCCCTGCTGCTGACCTGGAAGGTGCCGCCGATCGGATCTCAGAGATTGTCCGGGAACGGGAAATACGAGATCTCGTGATCGGGCTCCCGCTTCGAGTGAGTGGCGAGGAAGGAACTGCGGTGGAAGGTGTTCGGCGGTTCGTTAAGATCCTCGAGGGAAAAGTTCCCGAAGGAGTTACCTTTCACGAAGTGGATGAGCGCTATACCACGGTGGCAGCGATGGAGAAGCTCCACCAGGCCGGGCGCACGGCGAAAGATTCGAAGGGGATCATCGATCAGGCGGCGGCGATTGAGATTTTACAACAGTGGTTGGATTCGAGAGCGGATATCCCGCCCGAACTCTGAAAAGCTTCGAAACGGGAAGCTCGGCCCTGAAATCGTAAACGGATTCGGATTGCAATCCGTAACCAGAAGGAGTGAGTGTTTGTTATGCAAAGTGACGGAGCAGAAAAAGTCGGAGTGATCGGACTGGGTATCATCGGCAACCAGGTGGCTGCCCAGCTTAGGGAATCCGGTCGGCATGTGTATGTCTGGAATCGAACCCCCAAACCGGAACCTAACTTTGTTAGTTCACCTGCCGAGGTCGCGAAGCTCTCCGAGGTGATTCACATCTTTGTTCGGGATGGAGAGGCCCTTGTCGAAATGGTGACAGCAATGAAGGATGAGCTCCGCAAAAGACACACGATTGTCAGCAACTGTACGGCGGATCCGGAATCTGTGGTCAAGGCCTACCAGATCGCAAAAGAAGCCGGTGCGTCTTTTCTGGATGCTCCATTCACTGGAAGCAAGGTCGCCGCCGGTAAGGGGGCTCTCGTTTATTATATAGGGGGCGATCCGGCAGTGCTCGAGAAGGTGACTCCTGTTCTTGAAGCCTCATCCAAGGAGATCCTCTACCTGGGAAGAGTGGGCGAGGCTACCGTGCTTAAGATCGCGACCAATATGATCACAGCGACGACAGTTGAGGTCCTGTCGGAAGCATACGGACTGGTCACTGCCGCCGGGATTAATCCGGATAGCTTGGCCCAAGCTATTGAACACAATGCCTGTGCATCGATTCTCACCGGGATGAAGCTGCCGACGATTATTGAGCGGGACTACGAGCCGCACTTTTCACTGAAGAACATGTTTAAAGACGCGCAGTATGCGCTCAGCCTGGGAAAGGGTCTGGGGGTTGACCTGCCGGCTGCCTCAACAACGGCAAACATTATGTTCCGAGCGCTTAAGAACGATCTGGGTGAAAAGGATTTTTCAGTGATCGCGGAACGCTTTCAGAAAGCCAAAGAATCAGATCAGGAGAAATGAGAGGCCTAATCGACGCCCTCGAGGGGAAATGGATTCCGCTGGCGAATCGCGCTGTGTTCCGGATCACGGGTCCGGACCGGGTTCGATTCCTGAACGGGCAGGTGACGAACGATGTTTCAAAGAACCTCGATGAACAGGCCGTGGCAGCCTGCCTCTGCACGCTGAAGGGAAAGGTGGAGGCTCTTCTCTGGATCAGTGCCGGTGAAGACAGTCTGATCATTGATGGTGAACTGTCACAGCGGGAAGACATATTCAATCGTTTGGACCGATACCTGATTGCTGACGATTGTGAGCTCATTGATGAGACGGGTCGCATGAAATTGGTGCACCATTTCATGGAGGGGCAACCCGGTCTGATATCGAGGCGGCTGGGGAAAGAGGGCAAGGATCTCTGGGTTCACGCCAACTCACTGCCGGAAGTCTTTGAGCCTCATAGCCAAATCAGTTCCTCGGAGTACGCTGCGGCAGCCATCGTTGCCTGCATTCCCAGGGCCGGCTATGAAATTAACGGGGAAACCTTTCCTGCAGAGCTGGGATTGGATCGATGGGCAGTCGACTTTCACAAGGGTTGCTATCTCGGACAGGAAATTGTGTCACGAATCGAGAGTGTGGGCCGCGTAAAGCGCGTTCTGAGACCGATAATGGCGGAAAAACCGTCTGAACTCGGGGAAAACGTCACAAATTCTCTAGGAGAGAGCGGAAAAATAACCGGCCCTTTCGAGCTAGTTGGCGAAGATTGTTACCTCGGGCTGGGACTTTTCAGCGCCTCTGCTGACCGTGCAGAACTCGCTGATTTTGAGGTAGTTAGATTCGACTAGAGTAAGTGCTCTTAAGATCTTGGACGATTGAGCCGAAAGTTTCTTAGAAAATCTTTGGATATTTTTTGTTGCGAACCCCCCTCAAATAAATAAAGGTTCCAACTGGACTGTCTTGCATCCCCGCGTCCGCGCAAAGCTGGCATGGATATTGCTTGGAAGTCTTTTGGGTCGAAGATCCACAAACAGGTTATTACGACCACATCTCAAACCAAGGGAGTTAATTGAATATGAAAAAAGCAATCCTAGTTGCAATTATCGGTGCGATGACGCTCGGCGTTAACGCAGGAGATTGGGGCAAAGCCCCAGTCATCGACAAAGCACCCATCGAAGAGTGCTACGACATCGGCGGTGAAATCAGCGCTGGTTACATGACTGACTACATCTTCTACGGTGTACGTTACGCACGTGACAGTGTCTGGACTGACGCTAACTACACCTTCGACAGCCTCTGGGCCCCGATCAACATCGGTGCATGGTACCTTTCCGGTACTGACGGCCTTGGCTACGAAGAGCTGAACCTCTACGCTTCTGTTGAAGTTGGTTCTTACGCTGGTTTTGACGCAAGCCTCTACTACGTTCACTACTTCTACCCCGGAACCGGTGGTGGTAGCTACGGTGAAGTTGGTCTTGACCTTGCATACAGCCTCGGATTCGCTGACCTCTCATGGCGCTCCGGTTTCGGCATCGACTTCGGTTGGTACCACGAAGCTGGTATCTCTCGTGAGTTCGGTATCACCGACACTGTTTCTCTCGTTCTTGGCGCCGGCCTTGGTTACACCGACGGATACAACGGTGGCCTCAGCAGCTGGAACCACTACTACGTGAATGCTGAGCTTCCTATCGAGCTCAACTGCCGCGCAACCCTGACTCCTTACGTCGGATACAACGGTGGTCCTAGCGGCTACGCAGTTGACGGTTTCGGAACCGCTTACGGTCCCCAGTCTGACATCCTCCACGGTGGTGTCAGCCTCTCCGTCTCCTTCTAAGGAGCCTCAAAGGTTAAAAGATTTTTTAAGGTCTATTTTAAACCTTGGTGTAAATCGCCCTCCTTCACGGGAGGGCGATTTCTTTTTGTACCGGAATGGAGATTGTAGTTCAGGTCCTGGTGGATGGAGCGTCAGACGATCTGACCTTCAGCTATACTGTTCCTGAAGGGATGAACATTCTGGCGGGGCAACGGGTCCGAATCCCGCTTAGGAACCGCACCGCTATTGGTACGGTTATTTCGGTTGAGGAACTGGACACCTCTCAGCTCAACTACAAGTTGAAGCCGATTGCCGGCCAGGTCTCCGAGGATCCGTTTTTGACTCCGGGCCTGATGGAGTTAGCCTCGTGGATCTCCAGTTTCTATCTCACCCCGATTGAGTCCGTTTTCCGGACCATGCTTCCGAAGCCGTCGCGAGGTGACTCGGAAAAGCGAAAGACGGAGAAAGCAGTCGCATTGAGCGATAAGTTTAAGCCAGTTGATCTGGAAGGCTTCACCGGGCGCCAGGTGAAGCAGAGGGAGGTTCTGGAATTTTTGTTGGCGAATGGAGTTGAGTCTCTTGCCAAGCTAACCAGGGAGCACGGATTCTCCCGGTCTTCCATCAAAGCGCTGGAAGACAAGGGTTTCGTAGTGATCAAGGAGAGGGTGGTGACTCGAGACCCCCTTGCGGAAGTCGAGTATGTCGAATCCAAACCTCTCACACTGAACCCGGAACAGGCCGAGGTGCTGGAGCGTGTCCAGCAATCGGCGAAGGCGATCGAAGCCGGTGGAAAGGTCAAACCGATCCTTCTCTATGGCGTTACGGGTAGCGGAAAAACCGAGGTCTACCTGCAGGCGATTCAGAAAGCGATCGACGAAGGGAAGGGGGCCATTGTTCTGGTTCCGGAAATTGCCCTGACTCCTCAGACGGCCGACCGTTTCAAAAAGCGCTTTGCGAAGATCAAGGATCAGGTTGCGATCCTTCACAGCAACTTGTCCGAAGGCGAACGGCATGATGAGTGGCGTAAAGTCCTCGAGCAGAAAGCCCGAATCGTTATCGGCGCGCGCAGTGCCATCTTTTCACCAGTCGCGAATCTCGGGCTGATTGTCGTGGATGAGGAGCACGAGAACTCATACAAGCAGGACATCTCCCCGCGTTACCAGGCTCGCGATATTGCCGTGGTCAGAGGCCATCTCGAAAAGTGTCCCGTTTTGTTGGGAAGTGCCACGCCATCGCTGGAAACGTGGAACAACGCTCAGAATGACAAGTATGAGCTCACCCGGATGAGCCAGAGGATCGATGACCGGAAGATGCCCCTGATCCGGATTATCGATATGCGACAGGAGGCGCGGAAAACTCAGTCCGGTCCCACCATCCTTTCTCACAAGCTGCGTCAGGCGATGGAGGAGCGCCTCGCGAACGGCGAGCAAACCATTCTCTTCCTGAATCGTCGGGGCTTCGCGAAAAACATCCTTTGTCCCGAATGCGGTTATGTCGCCAACTGCCGTCACTGCAGTACGACAATGACCCTGCACCGCAAAGAGGATCGACTGATTTGCCATATCTGCGGTTTCTCTCAGCTGCCGCCCCGTAGCTGCCCTGAGTGCAGCAGCAAATCGATCGTGAATGCCGGCTATGGCACGGAGCGGGTTGAAGAGGTTCTGCGACAGGTTTTCGACCGGGCGCGCATCACCCGGGTCGACACGGATGCGATGCGCCGCAAGAATCAGCTGCGCGATACGCTCAGTGAATTCCGGGCCAAGAAGATCGATATTCTCATCGGCACCCAGATGATTGCCAAGGGGCTGCACTTTCCAAACGTGACGCTGGTAGGGATCCTGAACGCTGACGTTGGTCTCCATATTCCCGATATCCGGGCCGGCGAGCGGACCTTTCAGCTCCTCACTCAGGTCGCAGGACGAGCCGGGCGCGGAGAGTTGGAAGGCGAGGTGGTGGTCCAGACTTACACGCCGCATCATCCGTCGATCCAGTTTGCCCGTCATCATGACTTCGAGGGTTTCGCGGAGCAGGAGCTCCAGATGCGACGCCAGTTCGGTCACCCGCCGTATCTGCACTTGGTCTTGATCACGGCGAGATCAGTTCACCAGCAGAGAGCCGAATTTTCACTCAAGACTCTCCACGCCCGCCTCGCCAAGGGACTGCCGGAAGACATGCGGCTGACCGAACCGCTGCCTTCGCCGTTGGTAAAATCCCACGACCAGTGGCGCTACCAGGTCATCTTGAAGGCGACCAGTGCCCGAAAGCTGGCGGCTCATGTTCGCAAGGTGATGAATGACCTGACCTTCCCGTCGGATGTGATCGTGACCGTGGATATTGATCCCTATTCCATGGGATAGTGTTTTTTTGAACAGTTTTCTGTTGCCAGGGTTGGTCGAGTTGAGCGATGGTAGGGCATGGCTCTTACTTGTGTTTCTTCAGGAGCGTTACATGGCGTGGACGCTCAATCGGTTGAAGTAGAGGTTAACGCCGGCGACAGCGGGCAGATTGATATCAAGCTGGTGGGATTACCGGATGCGGCAGTTCGCGAAAGTGTCGACCGGGTGACGACAGCGATTAAGAACAGCGCCCTGAGATGGCCTAACAAACCTATCACCATCAATCTGGCGCCGGCGGACATTCGAAAAGAGGGCCCTAGCTTTGACCTGCCGATCGCTCTCGGGATGGCTGCGCTGGATGAGGAAAGAAACGGCCGGTTGAAGGACGGCGCTTTGGAGAAGTGCGCCGTCGCCGGCGAATTGGCGTTGGACGGGCGTGTAAGGCCGATCAAGGGAATCCTTCCCCTGACCATCCAGGCGAAGCGCGAAGGGAAAAAAGCTATCCTTGTTCCTACCGAAAATGCTGCCGAAGCCAGTATCGTCGAAGGGATCTATGTCTACGGTGTCGATACGATTCGATCGGCCTACGAGCTTTTGTCCGGCGACAAAAACGTGCGGCCTCATGATCTTGATCGGGAGGCGTTCTTTCAGTCGAAACAGGATTACCCGATCGACTTCAATGAGGTGAAGGGGCAGGCTCATGCGAAGCGTGCCCTCGAGGTGGCCATGGCCGGAGGACACAATATCCTCATGCTCGGCAGCCCGGGAACCGGCAAGTCCATGCTCGCCAAACGGCTGGTTACCATCCTGCCGACCATGACGGAACAGGAGGCGATCGAGACAACCAAGATTCACAGCGTGGCCGGGCTGGTCGATGCGAAGAACAGTTTCCTGGCGACGCGACCCTTTCGCTCGCCTCACCACACCATCTCTGATGTTGGTTTGTTAGGTGGCAGCAGCCATCCGACTCCCGGGGAAGTGAGCCTGGCTCACAACGGCCTGCTGTTTCTCGACGAATTGCCGGAGTTTCGACGGTCCACTCTTGAGGTCTTGCGCCAACCTCTCGAGGACGGTCGGGTTACGATTTCCCGGGCAGCAGGCAAGTTTACCTTCCCGAGTCGCTTCAGTCTCGTCGCGGCCATGAATCCCTGTCCATGTGGTTATCTCGGCGATCCGGCCCGTGAATGCCGCTGTTCGCCCAACCAGATTGAGAAGTACCGGCAACGCATCAGTGGTCCTTTGCTGGATCGCATTGACCTTCACATCGATGTGCCGGCGGTCGACTACCGGGAACTCCGCACCGAAAAGGGAGGAGAATCTTCTGCTGTGATTCGTCAGCGCGTTGAGGAAGCCAGGGCGATTCAACTGCAGCGTTTCATCTTGCATCCGGGAGTGAACTGCAATTCCGACATGGGGACCCGACAGGTCTCGGAATTCTGTGAGTTGAGCCCGGCAAGTGAGCGCACCCTGGAGCAGGCGATGGACAGCCTCAACTTCAGTGCGCGCGCCTATGACCGAATTCTCAAGGTGTCCCGAACCCTGGCTGACCTGGAAGGGGAGCGCGACATCAAGGAGATGCATGTGCTGGAAGCGATTCAATACCGCACGCTGGATCGGAACCTTTGGGCCTGATTTTTGCTATCTGGGCAATTTTATCCTTGGCGGGATTCTAATTTCGGTTTATATTTTCCATAATTGTTGGAATTCATCTCTTCGCAGGTGGGATCCGGCAGGAAACACACAGACGAACATGAAACGATTTTCCCTGCTTGGAGTCGCCCTCCTGGTGCTTACAGTTATGTTGACGCCCGAGGTGCAGGCGAACGAATACGCAAAATTTCTCGGCCGCTGCCAGCAGTGCACCCGTCCCATCTACGCCTTGTGGCAGCCGGTAGAGTGCACCAATGGATGCGTGGAATACCGCTGGGTCACTCAAAGGCACAATCACTGCCGTCCTGCCTGTAAGGGCAAAAAGAACGACTTTTTCCATTCATGGTGGATGAATCCGGCCAACCCGAAGCGCAATCGGGCACGTGAGAACGCTTGTGGACCCTTTGCTGTCTCCCACACAGGCTATCCTCAGGGCAAGTAATCCCTCTCCAAGAGGCTAAGGTGAAGCAGGTTCCGTAGGTTTTTGCTTTTCCTGAAGAAAGATTACTTGCGAAAGGGGCGATTCGAATCTATGAATCTGCCCTTCGCGCCGGTGCCAGCTTTGGCACAGGGTTAATGCTCGGGTGGCGGAATTGGTAGACGCGCAGGATTAAGGATCCTGTGGGGCAACCCGTGGGGGTTCGATTCCCCCCTCGAGCACTTCTTTTTTTCTTTCAGGTGGACCTTGAGTGCTTCCTCTAAAGATTCCCCGACAGCGATCCTGCTTGTCTCATGTCCTGATCAGCCCGGTATTGTCGCGGCCGTTTCAGCGTTTCTCTACGAAAACCAGGGCAACATCGTCGACGTCGACCAGCACGTGGACAGTGAGTACGGGGTTTTCCTCATGCGCGTGGAATGGGAAACCAGTGGTTTCGCTGTGGCCCGCAATGAGATCGGATCAGCGATCGCACCACTCGCCGAAAAGTTCTCCATGGACTGGTCACTCTACTTTTCGGATATCGTTCCGCGGGTAGCGCTATTCGTGACGAGGGACAATCACTGCCTTTACGATCTGCTCTCCCGTCACGAGAGCGGCGAGCTGCGGATGGAAATTCCCCTGATCGTCAGCAACCGCGAAGACCTCCGACCTGCAGCTGATCGATTTGGAATCCCATTTCATCATTTCCCGATCACGAAGGAGACGAAAGCAGAGCAGGAAGAGAAAGAAATCGCGCTCTTGCACGAGCACCAGATTGATCTTGTTGTGCTGGCTCGCTACATGCAGATCCTGAGTCCTAAGATGACCGAGGCTTTTCCCAACCGGATCATCAACATTCATCATTCCTTTCTGCCGGCTTTCCCCGGAGCAAAGCCCTATCACTCCGCGCACGCTCGAGGTGTGAAGCTCGTCGGGGCGACCAGTCACTACGTGACCGAAGATCTCGACGAAGGCCCCATCATCTTCCAAGGCGTTACCCCGGTTTCCCACAGTGATTCCGTCGCGGACTTTGTGCGCAAGGGGCGCGCTCTCGAGCAGAGCGTTCTTTCCCGCGCGGTCTGGCTTCACCTCAAGCGCCGGACCCTCGTGCATGGAAACCGCACCGTGGTGTTTGGGTGATCCAGCCTTCAGGTCCTTCGCTGGTCTCCGCTCGCAATCTTTTCAACTCGAACTAAGGTCGACACATGGCTCAATCCTTCAAAACGCTCCCGGGCTTCCGTGATTTTTATCCTGCTGAATGCGCGGCCCGGAACTACGTGTTCGACGTCTGGCGTCGGGTCGCGAACCGCTACGGGTTTGTGGAGTATGAAGGTCCGGTTCTCGAGCCCACGGATCTCTACCGCCGCAAGAGTGGCGAAGAAATTGTCAATCAGCTCTTTAACTTTGAAGACAAGGGTAAACGCGACGTGGCCATGCGCCCGGAACTGACTCCAACACTCGCCCGAATGGCCGCTGCGCGTCAGCGTGACTTCCGCAAACCGCTCCGCTGGTTCTCGATCGGGCAATTCTTCCGGTATGAGCGTCACCAGAAGGGAAGGGGTCGTGAGTTTTACCAGTTTAACTGCGATATTCTCGGAGAGGATTCCGTCCTCGCTGATGCCGAGTTGGTCGCGCTCTCGGTCGACTTGATGCGTGAGTTGGGCTTCACGTCCAATGACTTCCGCATTCGCCTGAGTGACCGGAATGCCTGGGTCGACTTCGGGACCGGCAAGGGAATCGCCGAAGAGGATATTCCGACCTTTCTCCAGATCATCGACAAGATGGAGCGCGCTCCCGAGGACAAAACCGATGAGCAACTTAAGGCGCTCGGGCTTTCGCTTGAAGCGGTTCAGGCTTTCATGGAGTCGGGTTCGGAGGCATCCGAATCGCTCGCCAGTATTCTCGCCAATCTTGAGGCCCGGGGGCTCGCCGAATACATCGAAGTCGATCTCGGTATTGTCCGGGGGCTGGCTTACTACACCGGTCCCGTGTTCGAGATTTTCGATATCGGCAAAGGAATGCGGGCCGTCGCCGGGGGCGGTCGATATGATCAGCTGGTCAAGCTCATCGGAAACGTCGACATGCCGGCTTGTGGATTTGCCATGGGCGACATGGTAATCACCGACCTGATCCGCGAAACCGACGGGCCTGCCGGGAAGCTTGAGGCCGCCGTGGCAGAGTCCAGCGCCGTCGATGTCTACGTCGTTGTGGCTGATCCTGATAAGGCAGGAGAAGCGGCCGGTGTCGCACAGCTGCTTCGAGCGGCCGGGAAGCGGGTCATCTTTCCGCTTTCTCCGATGAAGGTGGGTAAGCAATTCCAGGCGGCAGAACAGTCCGGTGCGACCCGGGCCATTGTCGTTGGATCCGAGTTTCCGGAGCTTTCGATCAAGAATCTTCAGGAGCGTTCCGAGACGCCCAGTAGTCTGGATTCTCTCCTGGCTGACTTCGACGCCTAGGCGATTCAAAAAAGTCCTCGTTCGGACGGCGCGAAAAGTGGATTTCCGGTTTCGATCGGGAGCCAGTCTGCTACATTGCTGGTGTCTTCTGCCCCGGAAGTCATTCCCCTGCCATGAACAAAACGACGGCCCTCGTATTCTTTGGAATCATCCTGCTCGGATTGGTGATTTCCCTGGTCACTCTGAATACCTGCAGCAAGCCGGTCGAGCTTGATGAGAACGAAAGCAACGTTCCCAAGCCGGAAGCGACTGAGCCTGGTGAGGAAGGCGAATCATCCAAGGGCAGAGCAGGAGAAAAAGCGAAGGCCAAAGCCAAGGGGGATTCCGAGGCGAAAGAGAAGGGTGCTGAAAAGGGGAAGGGTGGAAAGCCAACCACGGAGGCTCCTCAGAAAGCTGATGATGGTTATGATTCGCCCGAAGCGGCCATGAAGGCACTTGGTGAAGTCTTCGCAAAGAAAGACTTCGATGCATTGGCTGAATTTGTCGGAGAGGAAGCCCTACCGAAATCGATCCGCCAAAAACTCAGGGAGATCGTCGAGAATCCCAAGCTGAGTCTTTCTGCGGACAAGCCGTTCTCCGAAATCTCAAAGTCAGCCGATTCTGTGCGCTGGGTTTTGAACTTTGAATCGGATGACCCGGAGTTGAGTGCCGAAGTTTACGCCGATCTGGCTGAGGCTGACGGGAAGAAGACCACAATTTCGGGAATCCGCCTTCCCATCGATGTCGCTGCGATGGGGAACAAGGGGCAGGCAGGAGCACCGGATGCTGCATCCACTGACCCATCAGATCGCCCCGACGCCGTCATGGTGGCTCACGCTTTCTCCCGGGCGATCGTGGAGCGTGATTTTGAAACGGCGCGAGCTCTTGCTGACTCCGAATCGGTAACTGATGAACGCGTCGCGGCCCTCATGATTGCAATCGAGGAAGGCAAGTTTCAGCTCAAGGATGATCGCCCCTTCGTCGTGACCCTGTCGCGAGAAGACATCACCTGGGTGCTCAGCCGTCTCCAGTCTGAAGGAGGAGCGTCCGAGTTCGCGGTTGAGCTTGGTCAAATTGACGGGGACTGGAAGGTCAACGGGCTGACCTTCTCGAAAGTTCTTTCCGCTCTCGCCCAGGCGGCTGGTGGCGGTGATGTTGCCTACAGCCCAATCGTCGAAGATCCCGCGGGCGGTGATTCACTGGTGCTCTATTTCGAATTCGATGAAGCCAACGTGACCTCACGGGGGAATCGACAGCTCGCAATCGTGGCTGACATCCTCAGCCAGGGTGAAGATCGTGTCATACGAATCAACGGTCATGCGGACGCGCTGGGCAGCGATGACTACAACGCAAACCTTAGTAATCAACGTGCGAATTCGATTCGCGAAGCGCTCATTTCAATGGGCGTGTCCCCGGAGCAGGTGGTCACCGAAGGCTTCGGATCCACCAAGCCGCGTCGCCCCAATTTCAACCCCGACGGCTCCGATAATCCGACCGGTCGTTCCGAGAACCGTCGCGCTGAGGTTTATCTCGATTTTTAAGAGGTCATTTCGACACAACAGGGTTGAATCGGACACACAACCCTGTCGGATGAAAGTCATTCATCCGCAGGTGGATGTGGCCTCATGGCGTGCGGTGAGAAATCGCGTAAAACCGAGGTTCTATCTTGACCTCCGAGGGGCTCACCGTAAGTTGCCGCCCTCACTTTAGAGCCGCTATTTTTTCCCATGAATATCCACGAGTATCAGGCCAAGGAATTGTTCGAAAAATTCGGGGTCGCCACCCCCAAAGGCCAGGTCGCCGACACCCCGGAAGCAGCTAAGGAAGTGGCTGCCAATCTTGGCTCTAACATTGTTGTCAAAGCGCAGGTTCACGCCGGCGGTCGCGGCAAAGGAACTTTTAAGAACGGCTTCCAGGGAGGAGTTCATCTCGTTAACACTGCTGACGAAGCTGCAGACATCGCTGAGAAGATGATCGGCCAGACGCTCGTCACTCACCAGACCGGTGAAGAGGGCAAGCTTGTCAGCAAGATCATGGTCGCCGATGCGGTCGACATCGAGAAAGAGTATTACCTCTCCATCCTCATGGATCGCGAAAGCCGCTCCCCGGTGATCGTGGCCAGCACCGAGGGTGGTGTGAACATCGAGGAGGTCGCTGAAGAAACTCCCGAGAAGATTCACAAGGAAGTCATTCACCCGCTCCTCGGCATCCAGCCCTACGAGATTCGCAATCTCGCTTCGAAGCTGGGTCTCTCCGGTGACACTGCCAAGCAGTTCGGCAAATTGCTCAAAGGACTCTTCAAGCTTTTCATGTCCTGTGACTGTTCCATGGTCGAGGTCAATCCGCTGGTGACGACGCCTGATGGCGATGTCCTCGCACTTGATGCCAAGTTCGACTTCGACGATAACGCGCTTTACCGCCATCCCGAGATTGCTGAGCTTCACGATCCGACCGAGGAAGATCCTCGCGAAGTCGAAGCGGCCAAGTATGACCTCAACTACATCGGTCTCGACGGCAACATCGCCTGCCTGGTGAACGGAGCCGGACTCGCTATGGCGACGATGGATATCATCAAGCACAGTGGTGGCGAACCTGCCAACTTCCTCGACGTAGGTGGTGGTGCCACCCAGGAGCAGGTGCGCAATGCATTCAAGATCATCCTCGGTGACCCGAACGTGAAAGCCATCCTCGTGAACATCTTCGGTGGCATCATGGACTGCGACGTGATTGCCAAAGGCATCGTTGCTGCGTGCGGTGAGGTGGATCTCAATATCCCGCTCGTGGTTCGCCTCGAAGGCAACAACGTCGAAGCCGGCAAAGAAACGCTCGCCGGATCAGACGTCGATCTCATTTCAGCTGACACCCTGGCCGACGCCGCTCAAAAGGCAGTCGCCGCTATCGCTTAATCAGGAATTTTAAAACGCTATTTCCCATGGCCATTCTCGTTGACGAAAACACCAAGATCCTGATCCAGGGTATTACCGGTTCTTTTGGCGGCCGCCACGCGCAGCTCAGCCTCGATTACGGAACTCAGCTTGTTGCCGGAGTGACTCCGGGTAAGGGCGGTCAGAAATTTGCCGACACCGTTCCGATCTTCGACACGGTCGGAGACGCGGTAGCAGAAACCGGTGCCACGGTCAGTGCGATCTTTGTACCGCCTCCGTTCGCCGGTGACGCGATCCTCGAAGCGGTCGATGCCGGAGTGGATCTCGTCGTTGCCATTACCGAGGGAATCCCGGTCATGGACATGATGAAAGTCCGCGCGGCGATGAAAGATTCCGGAGCCCGCCTCATTGGTCCGAACTGCCCCGGCATCGTGACCCCCGGAACCGGCGAAAATTCCCAGGGTGGCTGCCGTATCGGTATTGCTCCCGGTTACATTCACAAGCGCGGCAAAGTCGGTGTGGTTTCCCGAAGCGGAACGCTCACCTACGAAGCAGTTTATCAACTCACCAGTCTCGGCCTCGGCCAGAGCACTTGCGTCGGCATCGGCGGTGACCCCATCAACGGCACTTCCCACCTCGACGTTCTCAAGATGTTCAACGACGATCCCGAAACCGAAGCCATCATCATGATTGGTGAAATCGGTGGTACTGCCGAGGAAGAAGCTGCGGCCTGGGCCAAGGAGAACTGCGACAAGCCGATTGCCGGTTTCATCGCCGGTGCAACGGCACCTCCCGGACGCCGCATGGGTCATGCCGGAGCCATTGTTTCCGGTGGTAAAGGCACTGCCGAGGCCAAGATCGCTGCGATGCAGGAAGCCGGCATCGAAGTCGCGCAGAACCCGTCTGACATGGGTCAGGCCCTCGTACGCGCCATGGGCTGATCCGCCCGCTACGTCAATAATCCCCCTCTCAAATTGATCAGATCGATCGTAATTTCATAAAGTAAGTAAGCCATGTCGGAGAAACCGGAATACGCCAAAGGACTCGCGGGAGTCATCGCCAATGAATCTTGCCTGAGTGATGTTCAGGGCCAGGAAGGGATTCTTCGCTATCTCGGTTACAACATCGATGACCTCGTTGAGAACTGCACCTTCGAGGAAGTCATGTTCCTCCTTCACCGTCGCAAGTTCCCGACCGAGGCTGAGCTCGACGAGTTCACCAAGACACTTCGCGCTGAGCGCCACCTTCCCCAGGGCGTGATCGATTTTATCATGGCGGCTCCCAAGGATGCACAGCCGATGGAGGTCGTCCGCACCGGTGTCAGCATGCTTGGCATGTATGATCAGCGTGGTGGCGATCAGGACTACGATCTCAACGAAGAGCGTGCCATTGCCATTTGTGCGCAAATGCCGTTGATCGTGGCTTACTTTCACCGTGCCCGCCAGGGACTCGATCTTCCCCCGGTTCGTGAAGACCTTTCCGAAGCGGCTCACTTTCTTTACCTCGTGAACGGCGAAGAGCCGAGCCCCGAGGCAGCGCGCACGCTGGATGTGGCCTACATCATTCACGCCGACCACGGTATGAATGCTTCCACTTTCAGTGCGCGCGTCACCATCGCGACGCTGTCGGACATGTATTCCGCGATCACTTCCGCGATCGGCACACTCAAGGGACCTCTCCACGGTGGTGCCAATGAGGGTGTGATCCACATGCTCCAGGAAATCGGATCGCTCGATAAGGTTGATGCCTACGTCGAGGATTGCCTGGCTAACAAGAAGAAGATCATGGGTATCGGTCACCGCGTCTATCGCGTGCTCGACCCGCGTGCTCCGCACCTTCGCAAGATGGCGGTCAAGCTCACCGAAGAGCTGGGCGAGACCAAGTGGATCGACATGTCTGAGCGCATTGCTGAAATGATGCGCGAGAGCAAGGGCCTCAACGCCAACGTCGATTTCTACTCAGCGACGGTTTACTACTCACTCGGTATTCCGACGGATCTCTTCACACCGATTTTCGCTATCTCACGCGCTGCCGGTTGGACCGCTCAGGTTCTCGAGCAGCTCGAGGACAACCGCCTCTACCGTCCGCTGACCTGGTACACTGGGCCAACTGAGGACCAGCCGGTGCCTCCGATGTCGGAGCGCGGCTAGGCCGGGGTTGGTGGAGCTTCCGGATTGTATCCGGTTTCAACACGACACTATCGGAGCTTGATTTCGCGGCTCCGGAGAGTTGGTTAGGTCGCTGCCTTGTCTATGACCTATCCACTGGCGACCTGGATACATCACCTTGATCCGATTGCGATCCATTTCACGGAGAGCTTCGGCATTCGATGGTATGGCCTCGCCTATGTGGCGGGCTTCCTGATCGCCTATATTCTGATCAGCTGGTTCGTGAAGCTGAAGATCAGCGAACTGAAGAAGGATCAGGTGGCCGATTTCATTACAGTGGTCGCCGTTGTCGGGGTGATGCTGGGTGGGCGTCTCGGTTTTATGTTGTTCTACAACTGGGACGCCTTTTCGAGAAACCCGGCGATCTTCTTCGATTTCCTCGGTGGCGGTATGTCGAGTCACGGTGCCTTCGTCGGGCTCATCCTCGCGGTGTGGGGCTATGCGAAGTTCACCAAGAAATCGTTTCTCGGTCTCGGCGATAACCTGGTCACGGTAGCGCCTGCCGGGGTCTTTCTTGGCCGCCTTGCCAACTTCATCAATGGCGAGCTTTACGGGCGGAAGACTGATGCCTCGATCGGAATGAAATTTCCCGAGGAGTTAAATCACGTGGTCGAATCGCCCGACGGTCGTTACCTCATGTTCTCGGTTGAGCAGTTTCGGGAGATCGCGGCCAAAGCCGGAGAGTTGCTGCCGAATCTTTCCAGCCAGCTTGAGACAGTCATCACCCAGGCACAGGCGGCAGGAAGATATCCGCATGCAATGGCGGCGGACCTGCTCATCAGCACCTCACGTGACAATCCGGACTTTCGAGTCATCCTCGGGGAGTATCTCACGGTGCGTCATCCCTCCCAGATCTATCAGGCCTTGGTGGAGGGGCTGGGAATCTTTGTTCTCCTGATGTTCATCCGCCTGAAGTGGCGGGATCTCTATCACGGGGTTCTTTCGGGCATTTTCTTCATCGTCTACGGCATCGGCAGGATCGTGGTGGAGAATTACCGGGAGCCCGATTCGGAGCTGATTGGCTCCATGTCGAAGGGGCAGTTCTACTCCATCTTCATGATCGTTGTCGGTGCCGCGTTCCTCGTCTACGCCTTCATTGCGAAGCGTCGCACGGTGCTGCCGGAATCGTGACGTCTTCGGCGGGGGAGAAAGAGGCGTTTCTCCATCTGCCTTCCCCTTTGACCACCGGCCTTGTGGGTGCTACTTTCGGCGCCCTTTTGACCCTGAATAACTATGAGTTCTCAAGACGGTTCTACCGGCTATAAAGCCACGCTGAATCTGCCCGAAACCGAATTTCCGATGCGTGGAGATTTGGTGAAGCGCGAGCCTGCCCGCCTCGAAAAGTGGGAAAACAGCAAGCTCTACGAGCAGATCATTGCGAAGCGCAAGGAAGCCGACTCGGATCGTTTCATCCTGCATGATGGGCCTCCGTTCGCGAACGGCGATGTGCATATGGGAACTGCCTTGAACAAAGTTCTCAAGGATCTCGTGCTCAAGAGCAAGTCCATGGCCGGCTACGAATGCCCCTATGTTCCCGGATGGGACTGCCACGGACTGCCGATCGAATTCAAAGTCGTCAAAGAATCCAAGGGACTTGAGCCGGCCGAAATCCGGACCCGTTCCGAGGCGTTTGCCCGCGAATGGATCGACACGCAGCGTGCTTCGTTCCGCCGCCTTGGTGTCCTCGGCGATTGGGACAATCCTTACCTGACCCTGGCCCCTGAATACGAGGCCGACATCATCCGCGTTTTTGCTCAACTGATCGACCGGGGACTGGTCTATCAAAGCAAAAAGCCGGTGCAGTGGAGCTATGGCGCCCAGACCGCTCTTGCGGAAGCCGAGGTGGAATACGAGGACGTGAAGGACCTCGCCATCTTTGTGAAGTTCCCGCTGACGACCGGCGAGCTGGCCGGAAAGGCCTCCATGGTGATCTGGACGACCACTCCGTGGACTCTGCCTGCCAACCTGGGGATCGCGGTGCATCCGCGTTTCACTTACATGGTGGGTGAATTCACTCACGCTGAGCGCGAAGTGACTGAGACTTTTGTGGTCGTGAAGGAGCTGCTCGAAACTTTTGAAGAAAAGACCGGCTTTGCTCCTTCCGGAGAACTGACCGAAATCAAAGGCGAGGCTCTTGAGGGAGCCGAAGCGCAGCACCCGTTCCTCGATCGGACTTCGCGCCTCATCCTTGCGGAATTCGTGACCACAGAATCCGGAACCGGTGCCGTGCACATTGCTCCCGGTCACGGTGCGGATGACTACCTTGCCGGACAACAGAACAATCTCGGCCTGCTTTCGCCGGTCGATGATGAAGGTAAATTCACTGACGAAGTCGGAGTCGATTTCCTGGTTGGTGAACACGTGCTCGAATCCAACGTTCCGATCATCAAGCTGCTCGCCGGAAAAGGCGCTCTCATCGGAAAAGAAAAGTACAAGCACAGCTACCCGCACTGCTGGCGTTCCAAGACGCCGATCATCTTCCGTTCGGTTCCCCAGTTTTTTATCCGTATCGACGAGCTTCGTAAGACAGCGCTCGACGAGATCGACAAGGTGGAGTGGCTTCCTCACTGGGGCCGCAACCGCATCTACGGCACGGTGGAATCCCGTCCTGACTGGTGTATCTCCCGTCAGCGCACCTGGGGTGTGCCGCTTCCGGTCTTCTATCTCCCTGGTGAAGAGTTGCCTAACATTGATGCGGAGCTGGCCCGCAAAGTGGCTGATATCACCGAGGAAGGTGGCACCAACCTCTGGTTCCAGCATGATGATGCCTGGTGGGCTGAAAAACTCGGCCTCCCCGAAGGCACCCGCCGCTGCACCGACACGCTCGATGTCTGGATCGATTCCGGTTCCAGTCATGTTGCGGTGATGGATCGTCATCCTGAATTGAGCTGCCCGGCTGACCTTTACCTCGAGGCAACTGACCAGCACCGCGGTTGGTTCCAGAGTTCGCTGATGCTGAGCACGGCCGTCCGGGACGCCGCGCCCTACAAGTCAGTGATGACTCACGGTTTTGTGGTCCGCCGTGCCACCAAGGAGGAAAACGAGAAGCGCCGCGCGCAGGGCATGGAACCGGTCAAGAACCTCAAGGTTTCTAAGTCCGACGAAAGCGGCGGCAAGCCGATGAATGCGGCTCACTTCTATAATAAGTTCGGTGCTGACATCGTCCGCCTCTGGGCCGGCTCAGTTGATTGGCAGAACGAAGTGCCCTTCAGCGAAGATATCTTTAAGCAGACCGCTGAGCCTTATCGCCGTTTCCGCAACATCCTTCGAATCCTGCTCGCTAACCTGAACGGTTTTGATCCTGACAAAGATGCTGTCAGTAGCGATCAGCTGCCGCTGATCGACTGGTGGATCCTGGAACGCCTTCACGATGTGGAGCGCGAATGCGAAGAAGCCTACGAAGCCTTTGAGTTCCGCAAGGTCTTCAACACGCTGAACCAGTTCTGTGCGTCCGATCTCAGTGCGTTCTACGTCGACATCACCAAGGACCGGATGTATTGCGACGACGAGAACTCCGTGCGCCGCCGCGCCACGCAGACGGCGATGCATCGCGTTTTCAATTCCCTGGTGAAGCTGATTGCCCCGATTCTCGCCTACACGGCTGACGAAGCCTGGGAGTATGCCGGAAACGAAACCTCCGTTCACCTTGAGCTTTTCCCCGAGCCGGATCCGAAGTTTGCTCACAACGAAGCCGGCGATGCCATTGAGCAACTGAGCCGTCTCCGCGATTTGGCGCAGGTTGCCATCGATGCTGCGATCAAGGCGGACCAGTTCAAGAAGCGCGAGCGTGCTGCGGTCACTTTCCAACTCCCGGCTGAAGATCCGGCGCGTAACGTGCTGGAAAAATTTGCCGATGAGGCTCTCGAGTTCCTCATGGTCTCCTCCTATACCGTGGAAGAAGCCGCTGAGGCTGGCGCAACGGTTGTTGAGACAACTGAAGAGGAGTGTCCTCGCTGCCGTCGCTCGATGCCCCTGGTCGCGGGTTCCGGTCTTTGCGGACGTTGTGACTCCGTGATGTCAGGCCTGACCTGATCAGTTTGATGAAACTGTTTTTCTACCTGAGCCTCCCGCTCTTCATTCTCGACCAGTTGTCCAAGCTCTGGATCGTGATGACGTTTCCGATTCCGCCGGAAATGCCGCGGGTGATCGAGGTGATACCCGGTTTCTTCAACATCGTCCGCGTTCACAACACGGGCATGGCTTTCGGTTTACTGAACGGCAACCCCTACTCCAACTGGATCTTCGGAACGATTGGTATCGTTGCCATTAGCGGTATCGTGCTCCTGTTTCGCCGCGGCATGTTTCCTGACAAACTCAGCAAAGTGGCGGCCGCATTGCTGCTCAGCGGGATTATTGGCAATCTGACCGACCGGGCTTTGCCGGGCAGGGGATATGTGGTCGACTTCCTCGATTTTCTGCCTCCGTTGTATGACAAACTGGTGCCTTCGTCAGGCGGTCACTTTCCTTCCTTTAACGTTGCCGATTCCTGCATTTGCATTGCGGCTGGTCTCTTGATCCTCTCCGCCTTCCGCACGCCGAAAGAGGAGAAGGCGACTCCGAAGGAATCTGAGGCGTAACCCGTGGCATGAGTTCAAAAGGTGCACTCATCCTGGGAGGATTGTTTGTGGTAGCCTTCCTTCTTCTTGGACTTGGCCAGTGCGGCTATGATCGCATTAAGGTGCTGCAAACGCTTGAGAATGCTGAGGCGGATGTGGTCAGCGAACATCCTGCCGTTGACGCCATTCGCCCTGCTGAAGTTTTGCTGCACCAGGGCGGTGGTCAGGCTGTCCTTATTGTTGATGCCCGGACACCCGAGGAATTTGAAGTGAGTCACCTCGAGGGAGCGGTTCACCTCCCCGATAAAGACGAGCTGTTAACCTACCTGGAGGAGCGTCAGGAACCTGTCGATCTCGTCGTGATCTACGGAGCGCTGGGTTACCGGTCGGCGAAGCTGGCCGACGCTTTGGCAGGAAGTGATGTTCCCGATGTCGCCAGCTTGAAAGGGGGCATCTTTCGCTGGGTCAATGACGGTGGAACCGTGGTCGATCAAAACGGTGCTCCCACTCCTTGGGTCCATCCCTATAACAAGCATTGGGGACGGTTGCTGAAGAAAGAGCATCGATTCGATTCCGGTAGCGCTGAATAGGTCCGGGGATTTTCGCCTTTCGAAAGTTTCAAACCTGAGGCACCTTGCTTTACCTATGATGAAATCATTGCCGCTCGTATTGCTGACCCTGACTTCGATTGCTGTTTTCTCTATCGGATGTCAGTCCAACGAAATCGAGTCCGCCACGGTGAATGCTCCTGACGGAGCTGCCGGTGGTGCCGCGTCAACGACGCCGGTTGGGCGCCAGCGCACCGCTTCCGGTCTTCAGTATGAAATGCTGCGTCCCGGAACCGGGATGAGGCCGAATCGTTATTCGACGGTCACGGTGCACTACACTGGCAAGCTGACTAACGGATCCGTTTTCGACAGCAGTGTGCAACGAGGTCAGCCGGCTACGTTCTCCCTGCAACAGGTGATCGCCGGTTGGCAGGAGGGCATTCCCCTGATGCAGGAAGGTTCGAAGTTCCGTTTCACGATTCCGCCTCACCTCGGCTACGGATCTGCCGGGTCGCCTCCCAAGATTGGTCCGAACGAGACGCTTATTTTCGAAGTCGAGCTGATCCGGGTGCACAACTGATCGCTTTCGAATTGCGATTAATGATTGATTCGCCGACCTGATTTCGATATTTCCTAGTCATTCCCTCAAGAGAACCGTGATGAAACCACTCTTTGCTATCCTGATCGCTGCTGTTTCCCTTCAGCTTACCGCAACTTCGGCTCAGGCCCTGATCTTTGGCTGTGGCCGCCATAAGTGCGAGAGCACCGGAGACTTTGAGCGTCCCAAGGGCACTTTCCGCATCAGCTCCCGCCGCATCAATACTGAGTGGGAGACACGCTATGACTGCCTTCCCTGCGGTAACAAAGTTGCCTATCGCGTTCGGGTAGCTACCTATCGCGATCGCTACTCCAACGGCGTTCAGCGCACCTGGAAGTGTGTCCTCGAGCGAGAAGACCAGGGAACCACCTACACGAAGTAGGATTTCGGTCCAATTGCGGTCACGCGGGAGCGTGACCCTCCATGCTGCGCAACAGCGCCACCGGGCAATGGCCCCGGACAACAAAAAACCCCGTCATCCGACGGGGTTCGCTTTCTCCAAACGGGGTCAGGTCATTGACCTGACGTGGTTGGATGACCGGTTGAAGGTCTTGGCCGATGCTTAGGAAATGCTGGCCACTTTAGCGGCGACGCGTCCCTTGAGGCGGCTGGCAGTGTTTTTGTGCAGCGCACCGCCTTTGGCAGCCTTATCAGCAGCAGAAGCGAAAGCGTTGTAGGCAGTCGCGGCAGCAGCCTTGTCTCCAGCCTCGACAGCAGTGAGAGCGACCTTACGGGCGTCCTTCACGCGGGACTTGAGGTTACGGTTGCGAGCGGTCCGGACTTTGGTCTGGCGGACGCGCTTGAGAGCTGATCTGGAATTGGCCATTTTTCTAAAGTGTTTCGCTCAAAATCGTGTTTGAGGGCGCGGAACATACGCGATTCCAGCGCCACGTCAAGGGAGAAACCGAATCAGTTCGAACTCATGCGGAACGGGCGGAAGTCCCGTTTCATTGGGGCTCCCATCGCTTCGGCAGGATCAATGCGGATGGGAACGGCGTCCGGATCTTCGCATTCGGGTTTGTGAGTGCCGATTCGGGCGGGTGCGCCGGGCTGGAAATGGGCTGCTGGCTGGTTCAATTCGGCAGTTGGAGCCGTTGGCGCCACGGGAGGAGCAGGGGCGCTGGAAGCGGCATGGACAGCAGGAGCGGGGGCTGGAGCCGGTGCTGCTGGTGTGGAGGCTGTTCGGACCACTGCCGGGGTTCCGGGAAGCTCACGGGGGCTCGATTCCAGGGGAAGGGCCTCCATTTCGAGGCCGTCAGGGCCTGAATTCCCGATTTGAGGCTCAGGAACCTCTTTGCTGAGATCTTTCTTCGTGATGTAGACCGTCGCGCCCTCGCCCACCTTGCGATAGAGATCGATGACGTCCTTGGATTTCATGCGGACACAGCCGTAGCTGACCGGTTTGCCAATGTCTTTTTCGGCAGCGGTGCCGTGGATGTAAATGTAGCGGGAGTAGGTGTTGTCGTTCTTTCTCTCCGTTCCCCGGAGCCAGAGGATGCGGGAAACGATGGGGTCACGGCCGGGTGAATCGGGCTTAATGACCTCCCCGGTCCATTTGCGGCTCTTGAAAACAGCGCCGGCCGGCTTTCCTCCACCGATCTTTTCGGCGACTTCCATGCGGCCTAGAGGAGTGCGGTAACTACCCTTTTCATTGCCCAGTCCGTATTTTGAGGTCGAAACCGGGTAGGTTTTGACCACTTTTCCTTCTTTGTAAAGAACCAGCTTCTGGGCTGGAACCGATATCTGGAGGACGCTGGAGGTGTCCCTCTGTGCGGTTGGCTTAGTGGAGCAACTTGTTGAAAACAAGGCAACTGCGCCAATCGTGGCGCTGGCGGCAATTTGGATTTGCGTTTTCACTCTCATTCGGGTTTAGCAGCTATAACGAAAGGCAGGCGATTCTATTAGAATGCCTCTTAGCTAATTCCCGAGAGATTGGATGAAAGTTGAGGAGAGTGGTCGACAGGAAATCTGCCTATTTGAATTATAAACTAATCTTAACTAAAAGACAAATTTCTAGCATTCTTTACTGCCGGAATTAACTTTGGGCCGTTCCTATAGAGGAGTATTGCCCCTGCCGCCCTATGTCTCGCTTTTTGAAATTGTGGATCACCTGCAGCCTCGTCGGGCTTTTCGGAATTTGCGGCAGCCTTATCGCCCAGGAAATTCCGGACGAATTGCTTGAGGACGAGCACGTTCGCGAAGAGTTCGGAGTCAACCAGTTCACGACTCCCTCGATTCGAAAGATCTTTGAGGACCTGCAAACGCTGCGCCCTCTGCCCTACGACGAGCTCAAGCGCCAGTGGCCGGAGGAAGTTCCCCAGGATCGCACGGAGTTGGCTCTCAGTGTGGGGTTCCTTCTCGCTGACGGTTTCTTCGCTGTTGAGTCCGAGCAGCTATACGATCTCGAGCCGGTGGGACGCACCTTGTTGACTCATGCCAAGGGGCTCGGGTCGGGGACTCGTATCTCAAGCCACATGAACAGTCTGCTCCAGAAAGCAGCCGGCAGTGACTGGGAGGAGCTCAAGCTCGAACTGGCCCGCACCCAGAAGGATGTGGAGAAAGAAATGGTCCTGATTCGTGATGTCGATGCGGCTAATTTGATCAGTCTCGCCGGATGGCTGCGCGCCTTCGAGATCGGCTGCACCGCGTCACTCAATCCCTACAATCCGGAGAAGGCCTCTATCCTGGCCCGGCCGGAAGTTGTTGAGTATTTCATCGCCAACCTTGAGACGATGGAACCTCGCATCCAGGGCAACGAAACGGTCAAAGACATCCGCACCAACCTCAAGGAGATCCAGGAAAAGATCGACCTGCCGGAGCAGGAGGTGCTGAGTGAAAACGAAGTCGAGGATCTACGCCTCATGGTGGAGACCCTCGTCGACGATATCTACGGTTCGAAGCGCCTTATCGTATCCACCCAGGGTGGAGCGACGAAGCCGAAGGGCGAGACACCGACCACGGTAAAACCCGACGCCACGGGCGGCGTGATTTCGGGTGAGGTGCCGGAGTAGGGGAAGAAGGCCTTAGGCAAAGGGCATAAGGCACAAGGGGTGCACGACGATCTTTGGATGTTTGTCGGATTCCGGAGGGTCGGGACGCCCCGCCCTAGTATGAATCTACAAACTAGTCTTCCTCAGGGAGCAGGTACTTGGAAGCCTGCTCGACGTCCTTGTCACCGCGACCGGAAAGGTTGACGACGATGATCTGATCCTTGTCCATCGTTGGGGCAATCTTCTTCACGTAGGCCAGGGCATGAGAGCTTTCGAGCGCCGGGATGATTCCCTCGACGGCCGCCAGTTCCTGGAAAGCATCCAGTGCCTCGTCATCAGTGGCGTAGGTGTAGTCAACGCGCCCCGCGTCCTGGAGGAAAGCGTGCTCCGGTCCGATGGCGGCGTAGTCCAGGCCGGCTGAGACGGAATGAGTCAGCTCGATCTGGCCATCGTCGTCGGCGAGCAACCAAGTCTTGGTGCCCTGGAGCACGCCGAGTTTACCTCCCTGGAAACGGGCTGCGTGTTCGCCCTGCTTGATGCCATGACCTCCGGCTTCGACGCCGACCATTTTCACATTTTCGTCACCGAGAAAAGGATGGAACAGCCCGATGGCGTTGGAACCACCACCGACGCAGGCGATAAGCAGATCGGGAAGACGCTCTTCGCGTTCCATGATCTGGGCACGGGCTTCGACTCCGATGACGCGATGAAAGTCGCGCACCATCATGGGGTAAGGATGCGGGCCCAGGGCACTGCCGAGAATGTAGTGAGTGTCGCGCACGTTGGTGACCCAGTCACGGAGCGCTTCGTTAACGGCTTCCTTCAAGGTCTTCTGACCAGCCTCAACCCCCCGGACTTCTGATCCGAGCAGCTTCATGCGGACGACATTGAGGTGCTGACGCTCCATGTCGATGGCGCCCATGTAAACGACACACTCGAGTCCGAAACGGGCCGCTACCGTCGCGGTGGCGACGCCGTGCTGACCGGCCCCGGTTTCAGCGATGATGCGCTTCTTGCCAAGTCGTTTGGCGAGGAGGATCTGACCCAGCGCGTTGTTGATCTTGTGGGCTCCGGTATGAAGCAGGTCCTCACGCTTGAGGTAAATTTTGGCGCCACCAAGTTTCTCCGTCCATCGCTCGGCGAGGTAGAGTGGCGTTTCGCGGCCGCAGAATTCAGCGAGCAATTGCTTCAGCTCGGCCTGGAACTCCGGGTCGGCCTTGGCTTTGTGGTATTCAGCGGTCAATTCGTCGAGGGCTGCGACGAGGGTTTCGGGGACAAAGCTGCCTCCGAAGGTTCCGAAATGTCCGCTGGCGTCGGGCTGGGCTTCCGTGGTTACCGTGCTCATGTGGAAGGTGATTACGTTTCGAATGCCGGAATTGTTTTCATTGCTCGCATTTCTGTCGAGCCGTGTATATTCGCCCCGTCAGAGGCTGTGGAGTCATGGCAGGTAAACCCCGCCAGGGCCGGAAGGCAGCAACGGTAGCTTGTCCATGATTGCCGCAGTTCTCTGGCACTTTTCACGGTGATCAGGCGGCAGCGGTCTCGCCAACCTGGAACACCTCGCGGGCGTCCGCGACTGCGCCTTTCACGGCGGCAGCGGCCACCATCACAGGTGACATGAGGATGGTTCGTCCGGTCGGGCTTCCCTGGCGGCCCTTGAAGTTTCGGTTACTGGAACTCGCGCAAAGCTGGTCGCCGACCAGTTTGTCCGGGTTCATGGCAAGGCACATGGAGCAGCCGGCGCCGCGCCATTCAAAGCCTGCTTCTTCAAAAATGGTGTGAAGCCCTTCCTGGCGGCAGAGGTGATCCACGATCTCGGATCCGGGAACGGCAATTGCCTGAACGCCCTCGGCGACCTTGTGGCCCTTGAGGAACTTGGCGGCCTCGCGAAAGTCGGAAAGACGACCGTTGGTGCAGCTACCGATGAAGCAGACATCAACTGGCGTGCCGGCGATCGGAGATCCGCCTTCGAACTTCATGTACTCGAGGGCTTCCTCGATGGAGGCCTTCTCTTCCTCGTCGTCCACATCAGCGGCAGAGGGGATGTTCTCGTTCACGAAGATACCGTGGTCGGGAGAGATGCCCCAGGTGACGGAGGGAGCGATGTCCTCGGCCTTGATGTTTACGACATCGTCGTAAACGCAGTCAGGATCAGAGGCGATGCCAGTCCATTCCTCAACGGCTGCGTCCCAGTCGCTGCCTTTCGGAGAGTAGTTGCGGTCCTTGAGGTATTCGAAGGTCTTCTCGTCGGGATTGACGTAACCGCAACGGGCGCCGCCCTCGATGGACATGTTGCAGACCGTCATGCGCTCTTCCATGGAGAAGTTGTCAAAGACGCTGCCGCCGTATTCGTAGGCGTAGCCGATACCGCCCTTGGCGCCGAGCAACTTGATAATGTGGAGCGCCACGTCCTTGGCGTAAACGCCGGGAGGAAGCTCGCCGTCCACGTTGATGCGGCGGACCTTGAGCTTGGTCATGGCCATGGTCTGGGTGGCCAGCACGTCGCGGATCTGGGTCGTGCCGATACCGAAAGCGATCGCACCGAAAGCCCCGTGAGTCGCGGTGTGGGAGTCACCACAGGCGATGGTGGAACCGGGTTGAGTGATGCCCTGTTCGGGGCCCACCACGTGGACGATACCCTGGCCGCCACTGCCGATGTCAAAGAAAGTGACGCCGAACTCTTCGCAGTTGTCGCGAAGCGCCTGGATCATGTCCTGGGCAAGGTTGTCTTCGAAAGGCTCAACCTGGCTCTTGGTGGGGACGATGTGATCGACCGTCGCAAAAGTGCGGTTGGGATACTTCACCTGGAGACCCAGATCGCGAAGCATTCCGAATGCCTGCGGGCTGGTGACCTCGTGGATGAGGTGAGTACCGATGAGAAGCTGAGTTTGTCCGTTGGACAACTCCTTGACTGAGTGGGCTTCCCATACTTTTTCGAAGAGACTTTTGCTCATATACCTGTCGTGTAAAAAATTGGGCGGGACAGTAGCACAAGGTCGCTCAGAGCGATAACGGAAATGTCGCGTCTCTTTCGCTTTGCGAAGCGGAGAAAACACTTTGGATCCATTGATTTTCGGGCCTCGTATGTACTAGGTTGGGGTGCTCAATCAAGGGCGAACCAAACATCTCTGAACCAAATCAAAAATGACTGCAAAAATTGAAAGACTGATCGCACTTCTCGTGATCTCCACCGGACTGTTCCTCGTGGGTTGTGAAAAGACCATGGAGGGAATCGAAAAGGACACCGCCGACGCCATGGAAAAGGCGGAAGAGGCGGCCGAGGACATGAAGAAGAAAGCCGAAAAGGCGACCGAAGATGCCGTCAAGGCAGCGGAGGAGGTTACTGAAGATATGAAAAAGGACGCCGAGAAAGTTGCCGACGAAGCCAAGAAGAAGGCCAAGGAAGCGACCGACGCCGCGACCGACAAGGTCAAGAAAGCCGTCAACGACGCGGCTAAGAAAGTCGAAGACGCTACCGAGTGATCGGTTTCCCTGAACCAAGCGACTTTCAAAAGCCCCTCGCCGGAACGGTGGGGGGCTTTTTTGTTTCCGGAAATCAGCTGCTCATCGCGGCACCCATGGCACCGACAGCAACCGCTATGATCATGATAATTGGGTAGAGTGCTATGAAAATGATCATCCAGATGCCAACGAACTTCCAGAAAGCGCGCATTTCATTGAGAGCTCCGACCAGGGTGGTTTCAGTAGGCTGGTTGATGAGTTGTGAGCACCGGCTGGAAAACTTGCTGAGCTTGAGGGCTGGGTAGATGTAGACGATGGCGAATACAATGTAGAACGCACCCATCAAGATCATCCCAATCATACCGCCCATCTCGTCCCCCATTTCCTCAAAAGCTCCCCCCGCAGCGCCTCCGACGGCGCCGATGCCCACAAAGGCAATCCCGGCGAAAAGCATGAGGCCCGATCCAATCCAGAGCATGACACTGAAGAACATCGTCCAGCCCTTTGTCTTGGCGAGTTGGTCAACAACGGCGGACGAAACGTCGCCTGATGCAGGAGAGAGATAGGATTCCATGGTGCTGTTCTATCCAATTTGGAAGCGGATAGCAAGGACGCTGGCTTTTTTTGAATTGTTAGAGTCCCGGTATGGTGATGGAGTTTGGTTGGGATCGGTAGATTAAAGACAGTCTAATGATGCCGGCAGGCGAGCTTGAGGGCGCTGGCTAACGGTAATCGCTGGGTTCTATCCGTCACCTTTCAATTGAAGCTCCAAAAAGGGTGCGGTTCGACTTTCCCCGACCTTCACAATTTCTTCCGGCGTTCCGGCCGCGACGACGCTGCCGCCGTCCGCTCCGGCTTCAGGACCAATTTCGATAAGGTGGTCGGCTTCGGCCATGATCTCGAGACTGTGCTCAATGACAACGACGGTGTGTCCGTCGTCGACGAGATGGTGCATGACCTCGAGCAGTCGCTTCACATCGGCGGTGTGCAAGCCGATGCTGGGTTCCTCGATGAGGTAAAGGTTCGACTTCGGCTGGCGGTTCTGGCGGAGTCGGGCGTTGGTCGAGCGACCGATGCCGCGGGTTAGTTCGGTGACTAGTTTGATGCGCTGGGCTTCGCCTCCGGACACGGACGGGCTGGGTTGGCCGAGGCGGAGGTAACCGAGACCAGTGTCCTTCATCAAATTGAGGGTGCGGGAGATCTTGGGGTGCCCTTGGAAAAAGTCTGCCGCTTCCTCGATTGAGAGTTCCATGACGTCGCCGATGGACTTGCCGTTGTATTCGATCTCGAGGGTAGGGCTGTTGAATCGTCGACCCTGACATTCCTCGCAAATGACGTAGGTCGTGGGCAGAAAGTTCATCTCCAGCTTGATCTGGCCGTTGCCCTTGCAGGCTTCGCAGCGACCGCCTTCGGTGTTGAAGGAAAAGCGGGAGGCGGTATAGCCGCGGGCGCGGGCGTCAGGCAGCTGGGCAAAGAGCTTGCGGATCTCGTCGAAGACCTTGACGTAGGTCCCCGGAGTAGAGCGGGAGGTTTTGCCGATGGGGGACTGATCGACCTCGTAGACTGCTTCGAGTTGATCGACGCCTTCGATCTCTTTCCACGTTTTCTTTGCAGCCGCCCTTTTCTTCGGCGCGGCTTTCTTCTTGGCGGTTTTGCGGGTTGGCTTTTTCAGCGCCGAATCGACCGCAGGCTTCAGCACGCCGCGCATGAAGCTGGATTTCCCGGAACCCGAGATGCCGGCGATGACTGTGAGCCGTCCTACCGGAATGCGAACATCGATGTTCTTGAGATTGTTCGCGCTGGCGCCCCTGATTCGAATCCAGCCCGCCTTGCGGTTCTTCGAAGGCAGCTTGCGGCGACCACCTTTCATGGGGTGAATGAGTGGGTTGGTGAAAGCCTCCAGGGTGGGGGACTGGCTGCCGTTCTTCTTCCCGTTGAAGAGCTGTTTCGGTGGTCCCTCCCAGACGACTTCGCCTCCGAACTGGCCGGCTCCGGGGCCGAGGTCGATCAGGTGATCCGAGCGCCGGATCGTTTCCTCGTCGTGTTCCACCACGACCAGGGAATTGCCCTTGTCCTTGAGCGCGCTGAGAGTGTCGAGCAGGTTGGCGTTGTCCCGCGGGTGCAGGCCGATGGTGGGCTCGTCGAGCACGTAAAGCACGCCGCGCAGGTTGGACCCCAACTGGGCAGCCAAGCGAATGCGTTGGCTCTCCCCGCCGCTGAGCGTGGTGGCGGAACGGTCGAGTTGAAGGTAGCCCAGACCGACTTCTTCCATGAAATGCAGGCGCTGGGTAATCTCGGGAATGATATCGCGAGTGATGAGCGCGGCCTGCTTGTCGAATTTGAATCCGCTGATGAGCTGCTTCGCTTCACTGACGGAGAGTGCTGCGATTTCGTGAATGGCGATCTGCTTCTTGCCCTGTTCGAGTCGAACGAACCGCGCGACTTCGTTGAGACGGGCGCCATTGCACTCAGGACAAACTTCGGTGTCGCTCTCATCCTTGGCGCGCGAGCGTCGATATTCTTCTCGCAGCTCAGCGTCGAGCTGTGACTCGGCGTCGCGCTCGTCGGAACGGACCACCCGCTTCTCGACAGTGCCGTAACCCCGGCAGAGGGGACACCAGCCGTGGGGGGAGTTGTAGGAAAAGAGACGCGGATCGAGTTCTTCGAAGGAGCGACCGGTATCGGGATCGCTCATTTCAGTGTTCGCCACCTGGATGCGGTTGTCAGGATCGAGGAAACGCAGCGTGCGCTTACCGAGACGAAGCGCGGTTTCGACGAATTCGAGCACGTCCTCCGGTGACGTCTTCGGCGTCACCTCGCCGACAATGACATCAATGGTGTGTTCCTTGAATCGTTCGAGGCGCTCGAAGGATTCCACTTCGACGAACTGCCCGTCGACTAGCAAGGTGTCGAAACCCTGTCGCCCGGCCCATTCTGCGACATCAGTGTGGTACCCTTTTCTCGCCTTGATCAGCGGCGCCATTACCTTGACGGGACGCTTGCCTTTTTTTGAGGTCTCACGGATTCGGGTGACGATGGAAGTGACACTTTGTTTCTCGACCTTCTTTCCTGAGTCGGGAGAGAACTGGGTACCGACCTTGGCATAGAGAAGGCGAAGGAAATGCCAGACCTCGGTGACGGTGGCGACGGTGGATTTGCCGCCTCCCCGGGAAATGCGTTGTTCGATGGCCACCGTGGGAGGGAGACCTGAAACAATATCAATGTCAGGTCGCTCCATCTGCTCGACAAACTGCCGCGCGTAAGTGGACATGCTGTCGAGGAAGCGACGCTGGCCTTCGGCAAAAAGAATGTCGAAGGCGAGGGTGGATTTGCCGGATCCACTCAGGCCGGTGACGACGACAAACTCCTCCCGCGGAATGGTGACATCGATTCCCTTGAGGTTGTTTTCCCGGGCGCCATGCAGCTGGATGGCGTTGGGGGCATGATCGGTTTCGTAGAGAACCGGATTCGATGAGTCGGCGACCTTGAGCTGTTCGCGAGCCACCGACTGGCGGGGAGTGAGATGTTGAGAAAGGTAGCGACCGGTGTGTGATCCGGCATGGGCCATGACTTCCTCAGGGGTGCCGGCGATGACCACCTCCCCGCCGTGAGCTCCGGCCTCCGGGCCAAGGTCGACGATATGATCCGCGCATTTGATGACGTCCAGGTTGTGCTCAATCACAATGACGGAGTCGCCGGCCTCAACGAGGCGTTCGAAGACTTTCAGCAGCATGCCGGTGTCATCGAAGTGGAGGCCGGTGGTAGGCTCGTCGAAGATGAGCAGGCTCGTTTTGCCGTCCTTCCTGGCCCGCTTCGGTTTGGCGAGCAGGTGGCCGACGAGCTTGAGGCGCTGGCTTTCCCCGCCGCTCAGGGTGTTGAGGGGTTGGCCCAGTCTCAGGTAACCCAGGCCGACATCGGAGAGAAGTTGAAGTCCTTCGACCACGTTCTGGGCCTTGCGATTGTCGATCGCAAAGAAGAATTCGATCGCCTCGGTCACCGTCATGGTGAGGACCTGGTGGATGCTCCTGCCTTCCAGTTCGATCTCAAGCGCTTCGGGCGTGTAGCGTTTGCCCTCGCACTCGGGGCAGGTCACGTAGAGATCGCTGAGAAACTGCATCTCCACTTTTTCGTAACCATTGCCCATGCAGCGGGAGCAGCGTCCGGCACCGCTGTTGAAGGAAAAGTAGCCGGGAGTGAGGTCTCGCGATTTGCCCTCCGGCGTTTCGGTGAAGAGTTTGCGAATCGGCTCAAAGATCCCGGTATAAACGGCCGGAGTTGAGCGCGGTGTCTTGGCGAGCGGCGCCTGGTCGACCATGACGACCTCGCGAACACGTTCCACTCCCTTGATGCCTTTGCTTGAGCCCACCTCGGTGTCGGCGCCGGAAAGGCCGAGTTGTTTCATCAGGTTGCCGTAGAGAACCGCGTGAATCAGGGTGGATTTACCGGATCCTGACACGCCGGTGACACAGCAGAGAACGCCCAGGGGAATGTCGACGTCGATCTTCTTGAGGTTGTGCTGAGTGGCCCGCTTGATGGTGAGCTTGTGCTTCGGCTTACGTCGCTTTTGGGGGACCGCAATCTCGCGGCTTCCGCTGAGGTATTGCAGGGTGAGTGCGTCCGGGTGTTCCTTGGCGAAAGGCTTAGCCTGTGCTGCGGTGTGAGCCCCGGGGCCGGCGTAGACGAGGTGGCCGCCGCCTTCGCCACGTCCTGGTCCGATGTCGATGAGGTGATCTGCCGCTCGAATCACAGCTTCCTCGTGCTCGACGACAACAATGGTGTTGCCCAGGTCGCGGAGACGTTGCATCACGCCGATGAGTTTGCCGACGTCGCGCGGATGCAGTCCGACGGTGGGTTCATCGAGAACGAAGAGTGTGTTTGTCAGGCTGGCGCCGAGACAGGTGGTGAGATTGACGCGTTCAGTTTCGCCGCCGGATAAAGTACGGGTGGGTCGGTCAAGATTTAGGTAACCCAGTCCCACCTCCCGAAGGTAGCCGAGGCGGTTGCTGACCTCCTCGTAGAGCATCGTGGCGGTGCGGTCTTCGGGGCGCACCTCGATGGTGGTGAAGAAGGTCGCAAGATCATCAATCGAGAGTTGCCAGAGGTCGGGCAGGGTTTTGTCGGCGACCTTGAAATTGAGAGCCTCGGGTTTGAGCCGGGTGCCCTTGCAGGCTTTGCACGTGGTGTAGCTGCGGTAACGACTCAGGAAAACCCTGACATGCATGCGGTAGGCCCGGGATTCGAGCCAGTCGAAGAAGCCGCGAACGCCATACCACGATCCGACCTGGTAGGCATCCTCCGGGTCCCCGCCTTCACCTTCGATGATCCACTGTTGATCTTCCTCAGGGAGTTCATCGAAAGGCGTAACGATACTGAGGCCCCGGGCGCGGGCGCAGCGCTCGAGGTCTTCTTCGCATTCGTAGTAGGAATCGCCCTGGAAGGCGCGGACAAGCCCCTCCGCGATGGAGAGCGATTTGTCAGGAAGGGCCTTGTCGATGTCGATTCCAATGACGCGTCCGAAGCCGCGGCACTCGGGGCAGGCACCCATGGGGTGGTTGAAAGAAAAGAGGCCGGGAACCGGGGGCCTTAACTCCGTGCCGGTATCGGGCGAGGTCCATCCCCGGGAAAAGGCGGCCTGCTCGCCGGAATCGGGATCTACGACAGTGACGACTCCTTTTCCGAAATCGAGAGCTCTTTCGAGAGCCTCCAGAAAGCGGGAGCGACGGGCGGGCGCAACGCGGTCCTGGATGACGTCGACTTTGCCGGGCAGTTTTTTCTTATCGTAGGCCTCCGGGGAGTCGACGCGGTAGGCCTTGCCAAAGATCCAGACGCGGGCATAGCCCTGTTGCTGGAGGAATTCGAAGAACTCGGCCACGGGAGTGTCAGCCGGGACGGGAACTCCGAAGAGTATCAGCAGAGTGGTGTCCCTGCCAAAGCGTTCGACTGTCTTGCGGTGAATCGATTCGGGTGAATCCGGTTCGATCAGGTCGCCGCTGACGGGATCGTATCCGCGACAAAGGCGGGGGAAGAGCAGCTTCAGGTAATCGTTGATCTCGGTGATCGTGCCGACAGTGGAGCGTGTCGTCTTAACGGCATTCTGTTGCTCGATGGCGATCGCCGGAGGGATGCCGTGAATGGCATCGACCTGCGGCTTGTCCATTCGGTCGAAGAACTGTCGGGTGTAGGGTGAGAAGGTTTCGACGTAGCGACGCTGGCCTTCGGCGTAAAGCGTCTGGAAAGCGAGGCTGGATTTTCCAGACCCACTCGGGCCGGTCACAACGGTGAGTTTGCCGATCGGAATGTCGATATCGATGCCCTGGAGATTGTTCTGCCGGGCACCGCGGACTTCGATGCTAGGAGTGGAGCTGGAGGGGGATTTCGACATTCCTTGGAAACCGGTCGTCGGCTGGAGTCTTTTTCTTAATCTTTATCTTTTTCTTACTCTTCCCGAGAGAATTGAGACGCAGGTAAAGCGGTGCCATTACCCGCAGAAAAAGAAAAGGAGTAAGAAAAGGAAAAAGACGCGGGGTCCAGGGAGGGATCAAGATCAGGATCAAGATCAAGATCAAGATCGCGAGCTCAGCTCGCTGGCATTTTCCAGTCCACCGGGACTTCGAGGGACTGGTTGAACCGGTTCTTGTATTTCACCATTCCGTGCTGAGCCCCGTATTCGTGCACCAGCTTGGTGACTTTGACGTCGAAGCAGCAGTATTCGGCGATATCCATGATACGGCCTTCCTGCCACCACTTGATGGCGTCGGTGCCGACCGCGGTTTTCCCTTCGCCCAGGGTCTCGGCAGCGACCGCGTCGAGCTTGGGTTTGTGCTCGAGGACTTGCTCAAGATCGAGCATGAGGTCGAGATTGGTGGTCTGCTCCTTGAGGTCGAGGATGGTGTAACCCATCAGCACCTCGTAATCGAACCAGATGTGGTTGAAGCCAACGACAACATCTGCTGAGACGAGTTCGTCGATCAGACCCTGCACATTGGCCTCGTCGTAGATCATGTAGGATCCGTTGGCAGAGCTGTAAGTCACGCCAACTGACATCTTCATGTCAGCCTTGCGGTCCCAGCCGCCGACATCATTGGCGGAGCGCTGGGTTTCGAGATCGAAGTAGACGTAATTCTCTGGCATGTTCGGAACGCCCTTACTCGTAAGGCTCGAACAGGTTCCAGGGCAAGTCTGAATAGATCGGATTCAGCGGTTCGATTTCGTCAAACTCGCCTTCGTCGCTCGATTTTGCGGTCAGCGCCCAGATGCGATCGAAATTCTTGAAGTGATCATTGGTGCGCTTCTCGGCGTATTCGCGAGAGGGCTCATTGTTCATCAGGAACGCCCAGTCGCTGGACTGCGCGAGGAGCAACTCTTTCGTCATCAGCTGCATGCAGCGCTGACGGTGAGCGATGGCCTGCTCGGTGTAGTCCTCGCGGTTTTCTTCAAAGAGGCGGACAAAGCGGGCGAGCTGTTCGGCGCGCTTTTGGATTTCGTTGTGCACCCAGTTGTTGCTCTCGCTGGTCCAGGTTTCGAAGTAGCCACCTTCACCCCAGGACGAGGATACCGGCGTCACGGTCGGAAACTCGCGCTCGGCGTTATCGGCGAGATAGGAACCGGGGCTGGTGAACGTGAAGTCACCGCGCTCGGCAGTCTTGCGAAAGATGCGTTCGAGGAAGCTGGTGCCTTCATACCACCAGTGGCCGAAGAGGTCGGCGTCGAAAGCACAGACGATCATGGGGTTTTCGACCCCGTCGGCTTCGAGTGACGCGAGCTGGGCCCCGCGGCTGGATACGAAGTGCATCGAGTGCTCTTCGAGGGCCTTGTCGGCGAGCTCCTCGTCGTAGGGTTCACTCTCGTTGTTGTCGCGGGAGGAACGGAAATATTTCAGGCCGGTGAACTGGCGCTGCTCTGAATCATCAAGATAGTCGCGAAGGTATTCGATGGGAGCATCGAGACCGACATCACGCATGAAGTCGCGGTAGCGTCCGTCGCCGGGATAGCCTTCGTCGGCGCTCCAGATTTCGCTGCTGCTGCTCTGGTCGCGTCCAAAGACAATGAGGCCGTCCGGCGTTTCTCCGGGGATGAAAGGAAACAGCTCGTTGGTCTGAGGCGCGTCGGCCATGCCGTGTTCCTCAACGAGGGTCCAGTCGATGCCTTCGTTCTTGAGGAGGGCACTCATGGCTGGTGCGTAGGCGCATTCCGGAAGCCAGAATCCGCGGGGCATCCGGCCAAAGCACTGAACATACTGGCGAATACCAGCCCGGACCTGTGCCTGGACGGATTCCGGCACCCGCATGAGCAGCGGAAGCAGTCCGTGGGTCGCGGCGCTGGCGGTGAGTTCTAGGTGACCGCTGTCGCGCAGGTTGGTGTAAGCGCGCACGAGATCGCCGTGCCAGTCGTCGATGAAGAGAGAGCGAAGCTTGTGGAAACGATCTTCGTAGGTTTCCGCCAGGTTGCCGAAGCCGGTGATGTCGCCGCGTTCCACCTCGTCCCGGCAGAGGCGCAGGGTACGATCGAGGTAGGCGAGAGTGCGACGCTTCAGGGTGCGGTCCTGGAGCATGGCCAGGAAAGTCGGCGAGAGGTTGAGCGTCAGCTTGTAAGGCACGCCTTCCTCGCGAAGACGGAACAACATTTCCAGGAGCGGCAGATGTGTTTCGAGCACAGCGCTGTGAAGCCAGTCCTCTTCGAGGCAATGGGCGACCTCCGGGTGACGAACCCAGGGAACATGCGCATTCAGCACGATGGAACAATTCCGACTCATGAAAATTTAAGAGACTGTAACATTACTAAGGCGAAAAAGGCAAAGATGGCCAGCACTATCCTTACCGGAGAAAGACGCTCGGCAGAGGATTCGAGTTTGAGGTGCTGGTCCCATAGGCATTGCCCGGTCGCCATGAGTCGGAAAAAGCTGAACGTCATACCGATAAGCATGAACGGAAAAAGGTAAAAACCGACGCCCATCAAGTAGACGTAGAGAGAGCGCCCAAGGGCGCGGAACGGGCTGGGGCGCTCTCCTTCGAGGGTGCGGACGCGAATGCCGAAGATGGCTTTCCCGGGAGTGGTTCCCCAGAGGTAAAGCATGGCGGCTTCGAGAAAGTGCCAGCCGACGAAGGCACGAACGATAGTCGATGCGATGGCCATGGCTTCCTCGGAAGCAATCTGCTCCTGGTAGCGGACCAGCCAGTCCGCCATTGATTCATCCTCCTGCGGCATGAGGAAACTGGTGTCGACGAAGAAGTAGACCAGGGTCATCACCAGCATGCAGTCGAACATGCGGGCCCAGAATCGGGTGAAAGGGCGTACCTGGCGAATAAATGAAGGAGCCACCACCGGAGGTTTTCCGCCCGGAGCCATGGGGGGCTGTTTCGGCAGGTCGGGAGCCTCGTCATCGCCTGCTTCGGCGGCTTCTTTTTCCCGCTTTACCGCCTCGACCATGCTCTCGAGGGCCGGGACTTCCTTGATGGGGAGCCAGCCCTCCTGGTCCTTGTGCCAGGCGAGGGTGTCAGGGGTGACGGTGCCGTCTTCAAGCAGGCTGCCCACTTTGAGCAAAGTGAAGGGCCCCTTTTTGTCGCCGTCGATGGAAAGATAGAACTCCATTGATAGAAGTTACGAAGTGAAGAAAGAGAAAATTACTCGCTGCGGAGCGCTTTGGCCGGTTGAAGTGAGGCCGCGATCAGGGCGGGAATGAGAGCGGCAAGCGTGCAGGCGAGAAAGGATCCGACTGAAATAGTGATGAGATCCTTGAGGCTCTGCTTGGCAGGAATGCCGCCGTCCACCTTGTAGATGTCCTCGGCAAAGATGGCGATGCCGAAGGTGTCTCCGAGCCAGGCGCCGATGGTATTGCGCTCGAGAATCGTCCACTGGGCCAGCGCCATTCCGACTACGACGCCGATAATGCCGACGAGCAAACCCTGGAGGAGGAAGATCCTGACAATCTGCTCTTCGGTGGAGCCCAGTGCCTTGAGCAGTCCGATCTCAGATCGTTTCTGCACGGTCACGGTGATCATCGTGTTCATGATGCAGAAAGCGCCGACCACCATGATCATGAAGAGGATGATATACATGGCCTGCTTTTCGGTCGCGACGGCATTGAAGATGCCGCGGTAGCGCTCGCCCCAGGTCATCGCCCGAAACTGCTGGGGAAGAACGGCATGAAGTTTTTCCGAATACTCATGAGCGCGGAAAGCATCCTCGACCCGGGCAGCAACCCCGTGGCATTCCTCGAGATCAAAACCGTAGAGGACTTGAGCGGTCTCGAGGTGGATGTAGACAAACTGGCTGTCGAAGTCCCAGTGCCCGGAGTCAAAAATACCGGTGACGCTCACTTCCTGGGGAGCGGTAAACTCGCGGAATTCATCGAAGAGCCGATCGCGTTCGCTTTCATCAGCGTTGGAGAGTTTGTCCAGTTTCTCCATGAACGACTGCACGTCGCGCGGGGACTGCAGGACGATGGTGTCGCCGACTTCGATGCCCTGGGCATCGGCGATGCCGTCACCAATGACAGCGGAGTAGGGGTCTGGCAGGGTAAAGTCACCGCGCGGGACAGTTTCGTTCGATCCCGGAGGGGAAGCCGGATCTTTCTGCTTCGCGATCTTGCTCTCAAGGCGCTCCAGCTCGATCCCTTCGGGAGGCATGATGCCGCGAATCGTCGGAGCGCTGCGAAGCCCCCGGTAATCCATGATGACCTGGCCGCTGACGAACGGAGTGATTCCGGTAAAGCCTTCGATCTTCTGCATTTCCTCCAATACCGGGACGAAGTCGCCGATGAAACCGCCGGCGTCGACGGTCAGGTGAGGCTCAAAGCCGAGGATGCTCTCCTTGAGTCGCTCGCCGTAACCGGTAAAGACAGCGATAACTACCGTGAGCATCCACACCGCCAGGACGACGCCGAGGATGGAAATCACGGTAATGATCGAAACGAAGGTGCGCTTCGGTTTGAGGTAGCGGGCCGCTATGAAGGGGCTGAAAAGCATAACACGGGGTTGACTTGCGCCTACGTTACGCGCTTATCCTGAATTCGATAGTGTAATTCATCCTCAACAAACCCTCTATGATTGGCGAGCATCCTGAAAAATATAAGGCCTTCATTTTCATCGGAGCACCCGGCTGCGGCAAAGGGACCCAGGGCAAAATTCTCGGTTCGATTCCGCGGATTTATCATTTTGCGATGGGAGACGCTTTTCGATCAATGGACACACGCACGCCGATCGGTCAGGAGTTTGTCTCTTATTCCCGGAAAGGGGAGTTGGTTCCGGATGAGCTGACGGTGCGCTATTTTAAAATCCAGGTCGATGCCCGGGCCAACCTGCACATGTTTAAGCCAGACATCGACATTATGATTCTCGACGGCATTCCGCGCAGCGTGGAACAGGCCAAGCTGCTCGAGGAGCATGTCGAGGTTTTGCAGTTGTTTCATCTTTCTTGTCCAAATCGCGATGAACTCATTACGCGGATTCGGAAAAGATCTCTCAAAGAAGGTCGAATGGATGACGCGATTGATGATGTGATCCAGAAGCGGATCAAGACCTACGAGGACGAGACCAAGGGTCTCCTCGACTACTACTCCGACCGACGCACGGACATCAATGCGAACCAGTTTCCCCTCAAGGTGACCCATGACATTCTCGGTGAGATCCTGAATCACCCCGAATGGCAGGAATTCGCCGGCGAAGTTTGAGACTTTGGACGAAGCGATCCAGCGGGCAGTGGAACTGATTGCGGACGCTGATGCGCTCCTCATCACCGCAGGTGCGGGTATGGGAGTCGACTCCGGGCTGCCCGATTTCCGGGGCAACGAAGGCTTCTGGAATGCCTACCCTCCTTATCGCCAGCTGGGGCGCAGCTTTATCGAGATGGCGAACCCGCAGGGATTCAGCAGTGATCCCGCCTTTGCCTGGGGATTCTACGGTCACCGACTGAACCTCTATCGGGAGACGAAACCGCATGAAGGTTTTCAGACCCTGCTAAAGTGGGGGCGAGCCAAGCCGGGTGGTTGCGCTGTGATGACTTCCAACGTCGACGGGCATTTCCAGCGAGCCGGATTTGACCGCGAGCCCGTCTACGAGGTCCACGGCAGTATCAGCTATCTGCAGTGCACGCTGCCATGTGGGGATGACATCTGGTCGGCTCAGGATCTGGATATCGAAGTGGATGAGGAAACCATGCGATCCCGGTCGCCGCTGCCGCGTTGTCCTCACTGTGATGCCGTAGCTCGTCCTAACATTCTCATGTTTGGTGACTGGAATTACCTTGGGAATCGCAACGACGAACAGCGCCGCCGTCTCGATGGCTGGCTCGCTGAAAGGCGGGAGAGTCGAATCGTGATTCTCGAGTTTGGGGCCGGAAAGGCGGTCCCGACGGTCCGCATGTTCTCCGAGGAAGTCTGTCGGCACTCTCCTGGGGCGACACTGATCCGCTTCAATCCGCGGGAGCCGGAGGTGCCGCGGGACTGTGATGTGTCGATCGCAGCGGGCGCGCTTGAATCAATTCGCGCGATTGCTTCCTGCAGTCTTGAGGAGTCGTAGCGACTGTCGTAACGATCATCGTGGATTCAGAGAGGACATTCGACGAGTCACTTCACCCGCAGACGGCGAAGTGGTTTCGGAAAACCTTCGGAAAGCCGACCGAAGCGCAGGAGCTTTGTCTTCCTGATATTGCGGAGAAGCGTTCGGTGTTGCTGTCTTCACCTACGGGGTCAGGAAAAACGCTGGCCGGTTTCCTCGGGATTATCGACAGGCTTGCCAGGGAGCATCATGAAGGCCAGCTGCCAAAACACGGGATTCGATGTGTCTACGTGTCGCCGCTCCGGGCTTTGGCCTATGACATTGAGAAGAATCTCAAGCAGCCGCTGGCAGGGCTGGGGTTGGATGAAGTGATCACGGTCGGGCTTCGGACCGGCGATACGTCTTCCGCAGAACGGCAGAAGCAGCGAAGGAAGCCGCCTCACATTCTGATCACGACGCCGGAAAGCCTCGCCATCGTATTGCCGCAGAAAGGATACCGTGAAGCCCTGGGGCGATGTGAGTTTGTTATCGTTGATGAACTGCATGCCTTTGCTGAGAACAAGCGGGGGTCTCATCTGACGGTTTCGCTGGAACGACTGGAGCGAATCCGGGGGAATGACGAGCCACTTTGTCGCATTGGTCTTTCCGCGACCGTGGCGCCGCTCAAAGAGGTGGGCGCTTTTCTCTCAGGTTCGGGACAGGCGTGCCGGATTCGGGAGGCTTCGATCGGACGCCGTTCTCTCATCGAAGTGATGACGCCGCTGCGGCGTCAGGCCTACCCGCCGGCGGGATACACCGCGACCCGGGTAATCACTGACATGGCCCGAATCGTCGACGGCAATCGCGCGACTTTGATTTTCACCAACACGCGTTCCGGAGCTGAACGGATTTCTCACCGTCTCAAGCTCGCGCTTCCGAATTTGAGCGGGACCATTGAATGTCACCATTCCTCGCTGGATCGCGACGTTCGCCAGGAAGTGGAGGACCGACTCAAAGATGGTGAGCTGCGCGCTGTGGTGTGCTCAACCAGCCTTGAGCTGGGAATCGACATCGGGCATATCGACACGGTGATCATGGTCAGCACGCCGAAAGGAATTTCGCGGGCCCTGCAACGAGTGGGTCGGTCTGGGCACTCCATTGATCAGACGAGTCACGGGGTTCTCGTGGCGACTAATATCAATGATCTGATTGAGTGCATCGTATGTGCCCGTCTGACTCATGAGCGGAAGCTCGATCCGGTTCGAATCCTCGACTCGGCTTCTGATGTGGTGATCCAGCACCTCATGGGGATGGCGATGGATGATGGGGTAACCCCGGATGAAGCCTTTGAAACGATTCGGGCGGCTTACCCGTTTCGTGACCTCGATCGCACCTTGTTTGACCGATTGATTGAATACCTGGAAGGCGGGGGACGTTCGCTTCAGCGGCAGTATCGCCAAACCTTCGGAAAGATAGGGGAGCGGGACGGGCGCTATCACACCGTTTCGAAAAAAGTGGAGCGGGAATACCTGGTCAACGTGGGAACGATCCATGCCGATGGCATGGTGAATGTCCTGCTGGGTCGGCGACGACTCGGAGCGGTGGAGGAGCGATTTGTGAAGGGCCTGAAGATGGGAGACGTATTTGTGCTCGCCGGGAAGACGGTGAAACTGATCGACAGCTCGCCCGCCGAAATCATTGTCGAAAATGCCTCGGGTCGCCTGCCAACGGTCCCGGCCTGGAATGCCAACAAGATGCCACTGGCGTCCGGCATCGCCAACGAAGTGGCGCGCCTGAGAACCGAACTGGACCGGCGCCTCAACGAAGAAGCCGAGGAGCCGGAGGAAGTGATCGACTGGCTCGTCGAGGAATGGTCGATATCGCAGGTGAACGCTGCGGCGATGATTGAGCACTTCGAAAACCAGTCCGTTATCTCGATGGTTCCACGCCAGGATCGAATGCTCATCGAGAGATTCATCGACAGCGAAGATGAGGAGCGAATCCATTTCTTCTTCCACACCCTGATCGGTCGAGCGGCGAATGATGCCCTCTCACGCATCGTCAGTCACCGGTTGAAGAAGAAAGTGGGAGGCAACACTCTTGTCACGATTGATGATTACGGTTTCATGCTCAGCGTGAAAGACTTCCAGGATCTGGAAAAGGATCAGTGGCGTGAGCTGTTTGTCAGGGCGGATGCGGAGAAAGATCTTGCCGGGGTTCTCAAGGGTTCCCAGCTGGTGAAGTGGCAATTTTCCGGGGTGGCGCAGACGGGATTGATGGTTCCCCGGAATCTGCCTGGAGCCGAACGCAAGATGCGTCAGATTCGGTGGAGCTCTGATCTGCTGTTTCAGGTTCTTTCGGAGCGGGAACCGGATCATCCATTGCTGGAGCAGGCTGTTCACGAGGCGACTCACACCTTTCTTGATACCAATCGTGCCATTGAGTTTCTTGAGACGGCATCGGAATTGGACTGGGTTCTCGTGGAAGTGCCGGCGGTGTCTCCGTTCGCCTTCGGTCTCTACGCCAGCAAGATCAAGGAGGGCATGATGATGGAGTCTCCCGAGGAAGCCATCGAGCGCCTCTATCGCGAGATGCAGCGGAAGCTGGGGCGCGAAGTGGAGGAATAGAGCAATCTATTCAAGCCCAATACACCAGAGAGCTTCGTGAGTCCTGATGAAGATCTCACCGTTGGAGACGACGAGCGATGAGTTGGTATGTTCGTCGACCTGGGCCTGGGAAACGACCTCAAGCCCTTCTTCCGAAGCCTTGAAGACAACCGTGTCTCCCGCCTGGCTCAGCGTATAGATCAGGTCGCCCGCAGTGATAAAGGATCCCCACGATTTTCCGGCGCCGGGGAGGCGGGCCCGCCACAGGGTTTTGCCGGTCTTCATGTCATCGCAGTAGGCAATGCCTCCGGCGTCCTGGTAGTAGAGCTTTCCGTTCTTGGTGACGCCGCTACCGATGCCGCCGTTGTGTCGGACTTCCTGCCAGAGGCGATGGCTTTCGGTGACGTCTCCGCTGCCGCCGACTTTGACACCAATGGAGTTGCCGTAGTAGCCGCCCATGGCGACGACCACGCCGTCGTCATACATGGGAGAAGTATAGACGAGCGGGTTAAGTCCTGAGCAGGTCCAGAGGGTTTCGCCGCTGGACGGATCGAAAGCTTTCATTTCCATGGGAAAGCTCATGATCAGTTCCCGGCGTTCGCCAGTTTCGACGAGGATCGGGGTGCTGAACGCTCCGATGATTCCCTGGTCGGGGCGATCGTTGAAACCGTCGGTTCTCTCGCCCACTTTCCAGGCCGGCTCTTTCCATTCCCAGACAGTTTCGCCTGTTTCCGGATTCAGACCGTAGAGAACTGCGTTCGTGGCGGGGCCGTGATAGTGGATCAGGATATCGTCGAGCAGGACGGGAGAGCTTGAGTTGCCCCAGGCGTGATCGATTGCCCCGAAGTCACGACGCCACAATTCCTTGCCGTCGTGATCGTAACAGAGTAGCCCGGCGGAGCCGAAGGAGACGACGATGCGCTCATCGTTCACTGCGGGCGAGGCGGAGCAAAAGTGATTGGTTCGATGGCTACGTTCCTCGGCTTCATAGATGACCCCGCTTTTCCAGAGTTGTTCGCCATTGCTGCGATCGAAGCAAAGCAGGTTGCGGCTCTTGTTCGAGCTGTCGGGCTGAGTGACGTAGACGTGGTCGCCCCAAATGACGGGCGTTGAATTTCCGGGCTCGGGCAGTTCCGTGCGCCAGCGGACATTGTCTTCCGGCCCCCATTTTGTTGGCAAGCTTGTCTCCGCCGTGCGACCGGAACCGAGGTGGTCGTTGCGCCAAGAGGGCCAGTTATCGGCCAGCGTGAGGAAAGGAAGGGCGAGGCAGGAAACGATCAGGGGGTGGGCTTTCATCGCCCGAACAGCATTCCGAAGCTCGTCGGGACTGACAAGGAAAAGCGGGGCTGCTTTGCGTGAGAAGTCAGGAGCGTGAAAGGGCCGGGTCACCGAAGGCTTCGATTCATGCCGGTTGAGAATCAACCATAGCTTTTGCAATCTCGCGAGCTTGTTCCACCAGCCGGGTGTCACCGATATAGTCGGCAAACCTGAGGTCCGGGAGGCCGCTTTGCTGAGTGCCTAACATTTCGCCCGGGCCACGAATCTTGAGATCTTCTTCAGCAATGAGAAATCCGTCGCGGGTTTTCTCAAGGATCTGGAGACGTTCGCGGGCATCGGCGTTGTCCGGGTCAAGCATGAGGACACAGAAGCTCTTGTGTTCGCCGCGCCCGATACGCCCGCGAAGCTGGTGAATCTGGGCGAGGCCGAAACGCTCTGCGTTGTAGATCAACATAACGTTTGCGTTGGGGACGTTGACGCCGACTTCGATAACGGTGGTCGATACCAGCACACTGGCCCGGCCGCTGCGGAACTCCTCCATCACAGCATCTTTCTCTTCTCCCGTCATGCGACCGTGGAGCAGCGTCATTGGAATGTCGGGCAGTCGCTTCTGCCAGGCTTCAAATTCGACCGATGCGGCACCGGCGGTGATTTTGTCAGACTCCTCGATCAGCGGGTAGACGATGTAAGCCTGGCGACCGTCGCCAACCTGCTCCTTGATAAACTTCGCGGCATCGGAAGTCTGGCTGGTCAGTCGGACACCTGTGATGATTTTGCCGCGACCGGGTGGCAGTTCGTCGAGTATGGAAACGTCGAGATCTCCGTAAAATGAAAGTGCCAGCGTTCGCGGAATCGGGGTCGCAGTCATGACCAGGACATCCGGAGAATCGCCGCGGTTGATGAGCGCCTGCCTCTGGTCGACGCCAAACTTGTGTTGCTCATCGATCACGGCAAGACCAAGCCCATTGGGAAATTCGCTCTTATCGTGAATGAGGGCGTGGGTTCCGATGGTGAGTGTGCCAAGGTCGCTGCCCGCTCCGGCAAAAAGGGGCAGATCTCCGCCGGCTTCCTTGTTGCCGGTCTTGAGGGTGACTTCAATTCCCAGCGGTTCGAACCAGTCCCGGAAGCTCTGGTAATGTTGTTCCGCCAGGATTTGAGTCGGAGCCATGAGTGCGGCATCGAATCCCGCTTCCACCGCAAGTAAAATGGCCGCGGCTGCGACAAGCGTCTTTCCTGCACCGACGTCTCCCTGTAGCAGTCGAACCATGGGCGCTTCCGTCGCCATGTCGGCGCGGATCTCCTCCCAGGCCGTCTGCTGGGCTCCGGTCGGGGCGAAGGGCAGGTCACCGAGGAACTGATCAAGCAGTCGGCCCGGGCCGGCGTGACGTTTGCCACCCTTGGCGCGATGCTCGGAGCGTCGGCGCTGAAGAATGAGCTGAAGCTGGGTGAATTCTTCGAGAGCCAGATAGCGGCGTGCCGGTTCGAGCGTCTCGAAGGTGTCGGGGTAGTGAACCTGTCGAATGGCCCGCGCCCGGGTGAGTCCGGAATCAGAAGATCCGGGCGGCAGCCATTCGGGAATCGAATCGTCGGCCACGGATTCGAGGGTACCGTGGATGAGGGTTCGGACAGTTTTCTGATTGATGCCGCTGATGAGCGGATAGATCGGAACGATGCGCCCCATATGCGCTTCGGCGGACGTGGGATCGTCGTCCACGATTTCGAAATCGGGATGATCGATGACGAGCTTGCGACCGCTCATCTTGGGTTGCCCGTAGATGACGAGTTGGTGACCGACGGTGATGATCTTCTGGATGTAGGCGAGACCGAACCAGCGCAGGACAATGCGATTGCCGAGCAGGTTGCCGCCGGCGGCCGGTTCAACGGTGGCCTCGAACCAGCGTTTCCCCCGCCCCCTTCCGAAGCGGATTTGCGCATCGATCACCTCAACGTGCAGGCAGACGGATTCTTCCGTCGGGTTTTCCGGAAAGGTGCTGAAGTGAGTGCGATCCTCGTGGCGGCGCGGGTAGTAGCTGAGCGCGTCGCCCACGGTGCGCAGGCCCATTTTCTCGAGGCATTCCGTTGTCTTCTTGTCGAAACGAACCAGGCCGGTTTCGGTGAGCAGGGTATCGAGAGCGAACATGCGGTCGGGGACGGACTCAGTATTTCTTCCAGAGTGAAGGAACAAAGAGAACGAGGAGGGCGAAGAACTCAAGTCGTCCGAGGATCATGCAGAAGCTCAGCACCATCTTGGTGTCGGCGCCGAGGAAGGCGAAGTTGTGAGTCGGACCGACGGCATCAAATCCCGGGCCGATGTTGAACAAGGTCGCAAAGACACAGCCGATCGTGGAGATCATGTTCAGGTCCGGCTCCAGCAATGACACCATGATGCCGGCGAGACCCGACAAGGCAAAACCGAGAGCAATGAAGAATGAAGTCGTGACGAAGACTTTTTCGTCGGGAGCCATTCCGTTCAGCTTGATTCGGAAAACCTGGTTGGGGCGGAAAGAACGAATCATCTCGCGGTTCGCAATCTTGGCGAAAAGAATGATTCGGTTCATCTTGATTCCCCCCGCCGTAGACCCGGCGCAGCCACCCACCAGCATCATGACCATGAGCAGCATCTTGGTGAAGAGCGGCCACTGGTCGTAATCGGAGACGCAGAAACCGGTGGTGGATCCGATCGAAACGACGTTGAAGAAACCGTCGCGAAGCGCCTTGCCGTAGCCGAAGTGAGTTTCGGCAAAGTGGAGATCGAGAGCGATGGCGAGGACAGCAAAGATAATGAGGATGAGGTAGTATCTCGCTTCCTCCTCAGCCTTGAGGCGTTCCCAGCGACGGTTGATGAAGAAAACGTAGAGCATGAACCCGATCGAAGAGAGGAACATGAAGACTGTGATCCAAAGTTCGATCCAGACGTCGCCGTAGTGTCCGATGCTCAGGTTCTTCGGACTGAAGCCACCGGTGGCAATCGTGCACATGGCGTGGCAGACGGCCTCAAATGGCGGCATGCCGAGGAGAATGAGGCCGAGCAGGCAGACGGCGGTAAGAGTCAGGTAGACCTTGAGCAGAGTGAAGGCGACGTCGCGAATTCGGGAAGCGCCGGAGTCGGAAATATTGAGACTCGACTCCTGTTGCATGATTGAACGGCTCCCGACGCCGAGGAATGAGAGCACAGCGACAAACACCACGAGGATACCGATACCACCGAGCCACTGCGTGACCGAGCGCCAGAGCAGGATCGCTTTCGGGAACGCTTCGATATCATTCATGATCGTTGATCCGGTCGTGGTGAATCCTGACACAGACTCAAAGATTGAATCGAAGACGCCGAGTCCCGGCTCACAGAGCCAGTAAGGAAGAGCCCCCAGCAGACTCACTGATATCCAGCTGAGTCCGACGATGATCATGGCCTCGCGCCGGAGTAGTTCGTGTTTGCACCCGATCCCGGTGAGATACATGAGGAAGCCTATCCCGATCGTGGTTCCCGTAGAAATGCCGAGAGCTCGATAGGCGCTGAGATTCAGCTCGTTGCTGCCCTCGGTTTTGACCACGATCCAGGAATAGAGCCAACAGGCTCCCATGGCCAAACCCATGAGAATCGCAAGGACGCCCAGGGTCTTGATGATGATTCGGGCGTTCATCAGGGAGCGACGAGCTTGAGGAAGGCGCGCTTGGCCTTCGGCTTCACCAGGGCGTAGAGGCTGTCCTCTTTGTCGATAATGTCCTCGGCCGCGGGCACTTCTCCCCGGGCTCCGTGGAGGTGGGCGACAAGAACGCAGTCAGTGGGCCACTGAACATCTTTCACTGCAGCCCCGACGATGGATGATTTCTCACTGACGGACGATTCGATCAGCTCGACGCCTTCCAGCTGGTGAAGTAGATGGAAGCGGTCGGAGGTGATGAAGCGGGAGAGATCTTTACGGGTCGCTTCGCGCGGGCTGATCGCCGCAAGGATCCCCAGCTTTTCTCCAAAGCCGGTCATGGCGTCCGCGTAGTCGGAGCGATGGATGAGCGGAAGGCAATACTTGGTGCCGAGACTGTGTGCCTGGAGGCAGGTCATGACGTTGTCCTCATCGATGTCAGTGACCGCGATGAAGAAGTCAGCTTCGCCGATCAGCTCCTCTTTCATCTCGGCAATAGAGGTGGCGTCGGCGTTGAGAATGGTAACGTTAGTAAGCAGGTCAGTGAGTTCCTGGCAGCGTTCGGCATCCTCTTCAAAAATTCGGATACGGCAGTTCCAGCTCTCAAGCGTCTGCGCGAGGGAGAAGCCGTATTCACCGCCCCCGAAGATGACGATGTTGCTCTTCTGGTCTTTGCCGGAGCGAGCCTGCAGGCGCATGATCGTTTCATGCAGCTTGGAGGGTTCGCCGGCGAGAGTGGCCAGGTCGCCTGCCAGGAGCACCTCATCGGCCGAAGGCACGATGGTATCGGTGCCGCGCGTGATGGCACCGACGCGGACGCGCGCCGGAAACTCAATGTCGCTGAGTGCCTGCCCGCAGTACTTGCTTCGTTCAGAAACATAGACCTGCTGGATCTCGACGTAGCCGCGGGCAATTTCCTCGACCATGGCTGACTCGGGATTGCGGACGTGCTTGGCCAGTTCGACGGCGGCAAGGCGCTCGGAGCTGAAGATGTAGTCGATCCCGAAGTGCTCTCCGAAATCGAGAAAGAGGCTGTCGCGTTGCACGCCGGCGTGGACCCTGGCGATGGACTTCTTGGCGCCCAGCTTCTTGGACACCGAAGCCGACACGATGTTGTTGTTGTTGTCGCTGGTCAGGGAGAGAAAGAGATCACATTCGCCAACCCCGGCATCGATAAGAGCACTGATCGACGTGCCGTCAGCGGCGACGACACGGGCGTCGATCTGATGGTTGAGATGTTGCGCGACCTCTTCGTCGGATTCGATCACCACGATGGAGTGGTTTTCAGCGGCCAGGTTCAGCGCAAAGTGGGTGCCGATCTCTCCGGCGCCGACAATGATAATGTTCATAAGTGGCGGTAACCGCTACACACTAACCGCGTGGCGCGGGCGATTCAACGTCTGATGCGGTCTCAATTTGCAGCCATTTTGGAATGGCTTTTTCGCGATAAACCCGCCGTTTCAGCCAATCTGCCTTTCGCAGGCCTGGTCGAACCTGTCGTTTTGGCGAGCGTAGGACGGGTAGCGGTCTTCTTCTCCCTTCGGAAGGTAACGCCAGTGCTTATACATCCAGAGCCAGGGAGCCGGGTTTTCCCGGATGTGAGGTTCGAAGACATTCCAGCAGGCCTGGGCGATGGTTCGCTCATTGTCGTCCGGTCCGAATGAGAGGGCCTTAAAGCCTTTGAAAAGATAGGTGCCATCGTCCCGGGGAATGCAGATTCCCGGGATAACGGGCAAGCCGGTCCGCTTCATCAGTTCAGCGTGGATCGCCGTAACGCAGGTCTTGTGATCGAAGCACTCAATGATGGTAGCCGCTTTTGACGGGGGGATGGTCAGGTCGGTCAGGAAAGCTGCGTGTCCTTTGTTTTTGAGGCTCTTGAGGAGTTGTCGAAGAGCGCCGCGCTGAGGAATCACCTTGTGCCCAGAGACTTCACGATTCTTTTTGTAGGTTTCTGTCAGGCTCGGATTCTTGAAATCCTGCGCTACGATGGTGAAGGAGTAACCGCGGAATCCCATGATCAGCGCGATCCATTCGAAGTTGCTGTAATGCGGGGTGACCCAGATCGCTCCGGTCTCCCGGGCCGCATCGATCACGTCCCAGTCTTCCGCTTCAATGGAGCAGTAGGTTTCAATGTTGTCTGCGGTCAGTCGCTTGCTCCAGAACTGATCGACCACCGTCTGGGCAAAGCTCTGGTAGGACTGCCTGGCGAGGGTGCGGATTTCTGATTCGTCTTTTTCCGCGCCGAAGATAAGCGTCAGGTTTTCGATCGCGGTGTTGCGACCGCGCTTGTCGACTGCGAAGCCGAGACTCCCCAGGATTTTGCTAAGACCGTGAGCGGCCTTGCGTGGTAGCAGGGGAATCAGGGTGTAGAGCACCTGGAGGCCAAACCACTCCAGTTTGTAGCGCAATTTCTTCCAGATCGACATCGCGGGGGAATAAGACAGCATTTAGGGTAATTGCCAACCATGCATCACCAGACATTCGTTTCGCTTTTCAAGAAGGTCTTGTCCACCCCTACGGCACCGTATCACGAGTATCACGTCGCGGCGCTGATTCGGGAACTGATCGGGGAGATGCCGAACGTGTCGTTGAAAGAGGATGACTACGGCAACCTGATCGCCCGCTACCGGCGCGGCCGCAAGCGCCCCGGGCTGGCATTCGCGGCGCACATGGATCATCCCGGCTGGGTGAAGTTTAAAGGTGAACCGGAATTCCTCGGCTGGGTTCCCGAAGAGCGACAGGATCTCAAGCTGGTGGAGTGGTTCGGCAATTTCGGCATGTGGAAGCTGAAGCCTTTTGAACTGAAAGACGGGATCGTTCATTCCCGGGTCTGCGATGATCTCGTCGGCTGTGCGGCGATACTGGCGATGTTCATGGAGTTGGAGGAGAAGGGAACCGAAGCGACTGTATACGGCCTTTTCACCCGGGCGGAGGAAGTCGGCTTCGTTGGTGCCGTGGAGATGGCAAAGAAATGGCCGCTGCCTGAAGGGGTTTGCTTTGTCTCACTGGAAACGAGCGCCGCCCGCGGTGGGGCTGAGCAGGGAAAAGGGCCGGTGATTCGAGCGGGTGACCGGATCAGTGTTTTTGACGACGCCGTAACGGCGGAACTGGTTGATGCAGCGACGGAGGGCAAAATCGAGCACCAGCGGGCCCTGCTGGATGGAGGAGCCTGCGAAGCGACGGCACTGAACCTGTATGGCGTCCCTGCGGCAGGAATCTCGGTGATTCTCGGAAACTATCACAACTGCCCGCCGAAAAAGGGAATCAAAGAAGAGAACATCGCTCTCTCGGATGCGAAGAATCTCGTGAAATTGATTACCGCGACGGTGGTTCGGATGTCTGAGCGAAAAGCGTCTGATTCCTCCAAGGCCAAGCTTCGAAAGCGGTTGGAGAAGCGAGTTCGCGACAACAGCAAGTATGAGCGGGCGGCACGCAAGGACTGGCCAGTCTAGGTAGGGCGGGGGTTTGAGCGTAAGAGAACGCTGGTTACTTAATAAGTAACCGTCGGTTATTTATTGCCTGCTGTTGTAAGTGACTTATGGTCGTTTAATAAGCGACCAGTGTTTATTTAATGCTGGAGTGAAAGCTCGAAGCTGCTAAGCTCCTACTTGATGGAGGAGTCGAAACGTGATGGGACCGATTGGCAGCGAGCCCGGCAACCGGATCAGGTGGAGGAGCGCCGCAACGCGATTCTATCGGCAGCGAGTCGATTGATTGAGAGGGGTGGTGTTCCGGCCGTAGGTTTGACGGCGATTGCCAAAGAAGCCGGCCTATCGAAGGCGAATCTTTATCGGTACTTCGAGAGCCGTGAAGCCATCCTGCTCGAGCTCTTCGAGAGTGAGATCGCTGCCTGGTCGAATCACTTTGCCGAACTTCTCGGCGGTTTGACCGGACCAGCTGACATAGCTGCTGTCGCCCAGGCTGTTGCTGACAGCCTCCAGGATCGCGAGATCTACTGCAGCCTCTTTTCTGCCCTCGCTCCTGACCTGGAGTCCCGCTTGCCGGAGCCGTTGTTGATTCGTTCCCGTCGCTCTCTGAGAGAGGCCTTTGTCGGTTTGATAGAGCCACTCAGGTGCGCACTGCCTCACCTTTCGAAGTCTCAGTTGAATGAGTTCCTGACCATGCACGCGATGTTTCAGGCGGGCATCTGGTCGCACGCGACGCCGGGCAAGGCTTTGGCCGAAGTCATGGAGCGGGAGGAGTTTATCGGCATGCGAATGAACTTTCCGGAACGGGTGCGCTGGCACGCGCTGATCCTGCTGATGGGGTTGGAATCGGTTTCCCAACCCCGCATAAAGCCGGCCGAATAGGTGGAGAGAGTTCATCGAAAGAAAATCATGAGGATGGTGATGCCTTCGCCAATGCCGGTGAGCATGGCCATGGAGCGGAAGTCCCGCAGCTTCTCGAAAATGAAGAAGACGGAAGTGGCCATGATGGCAAAACTGAAGATGATACGGTCCAGCGTGCTGGTGACGTCACCGAGAAACGTGGTTAAGAAAATCACGATCACGCCAGTGATCGCAGCCAGGCCCAGGTTCAGAAGCGTTCGCCTCGTGCCGTAGACTTCGTCGTCATCGAGCTGCTCTCTCCTTTGGTTGAAAACGAAAAAGGCGAAGAGCAGCAGCGAAATTGCTCCGAACGGAGCGATAGCCACTTTGAAGAAATCTCCCCGCTCAGCTGAGAGAGAGAAATGAAGGGTCGCAATTGCGATGAGCAGGATGGAAAGCCATCCTTGGAGTTTGAACAACTTGATACGATTCATTGGATTTGGTGGTTAGGTTAGGTAGATGACGAAGGCGGTCAGCCCGATGCTGGTACCGCTGAGAGCCGCAGCGATGACCTGGCTGCGGAACAGGAGGGAATTGAGAACGGAGGCGGAGAAGATGGCGGACTCCGCGATGGCCGGTGCGACCGCCGTGGAAGCGTTGTCTGCGGCCGCGAAGCGAACGAGGAAGCCGCCACCAATGGTTGCGCCAATAGAGGCGAGAAGAAGCAGGCACATCATCGCAGGGGCCGGTTCCGGCCTGGGGCCGCCTCCTCGATGGGCGAAGACAAAGGCCAGGAAAATGCCGAGCGGCACCGGCGAAGCGAGGCCGGCAAAGAGCCGGGGAACCTCCTCCCAGGCGTGCTTGGAGATCACGAGATCCTGCAGGAGCAGAACAAAGCAGACCCCGATCAGGCTCAGCGCGAGAGCAGAGAGGGCGGTGGCCTTTTGATTCGAATTCATGACTGCGGTTCACTCGGTGGTGAGTGAATCGTCAGTCAGGAATGAAGATTGTCTAAATCGATAGTATTTTTATAAAGATCGACCAGATCAATGTGATGATTTTGGATCAAACCACCTGACCGCCTTCGGGGACAAATTCGTCTCCGTAGTAGAGTCGGTAGCGTCCCAGGCGGGAGCGGAGCTTGAGCTCGCTGTCGAAGGCCTTCGACAGACTGAGGGAATTGAGTGCGCGTCTTTTCTCTCCCTGGGAGATTGCTTCTCCGTCTTTGAGCACCATGGCATGGGTGACTGCCGGAATGATTTCTTCGACGTGGTGGGTCACGAGAATGAGAGAGCGGAAGGAGCCTTTCTGGGTGAGTTCTTCGACGAAGCCGAGGAAGTGTTCCCGTGCCACGGGATCAAGTCCGGCGCAGGGCTCGTCGAGGACCAGCACGTCCATGCGTTGAGCCATCAGTGCGCGACCGATGAGCAGGCGCTGGCGTTCGCCCTGCGAAAGGTGAACCCAGGGTTGATCACGGAGATAAGTGCAGTCGACTTTTTCGAGGATCTTTTCAGCCGCCTTGATTTCTTTCGGGTCGTCGGTCTTTTGCCAGTAGTTGACCATGGCGTGCCGGCCGGCGAGGACGATGTCGATGGCAATTTCCGCAGGGTCGATCAGCTGGGAAATGCTGCTGCTGACAAAGCCGATCCGCTTGCGCCAGTCGTCCCAGTTCTGGGTCTTCGAATTGACCGCATCCTCGCGCCCCCTCATATGGCACTCGCCTTCGGTAGGCGTGAGGTAGCCCATCAGGACATTCAGCATCGACGTCTTGCCCGAGCCGTTGCCGCCAAGAACGACCCAGTGCTGATCGCGCTCCACGGTCCAGTTGATGTCCTTGAGGATTTCCCGTCCGTTTCGACGGACGGTGACGTTTTCCATTTCGAAAACCGGTGCTGCCATGGCGGAACGCTAGAGTCAGCCGTTGGTCATTTCCAGCCCCATTTTGCGGGAGGGGAAAATGACGGTACTGCTTCAACAGGCTTGGGAGGCCCGTTAAACCCTGTTGGGTGGCCCCGGACAGCGCGGCGCGAAATTATCGAAGCGGTTAATCAATCCCTTTGAATAAATCAAAGTTGCTCATCGCAATGATGAAGAAATCGTGACCTAATAGTAAGGTGGAGCAGTGGACAGCGACTCTCCCGATACGTAATGATTTGAAAATGGAAACCGCGGTTCAAAACAATCAACTGGATCAACTCAAACAGTACACCACCGTCGTCGCCGACACGGGAGACTTCGAGGCGATGCGCGAGTATCAGCCTCAGGACGCCACAACGAACCCGTCGCTGATTCTCAAAGCGGCGCAGCAGGAACAATACGCACCGCTTGTCGACCAGGCGGTGACGGATCTGAAAGGCGGGCCGCTTTCCGGGGCCGCTCTGACAGAAGCGATCATTGACCAGGTCCTGATCAATTTCGGGAAAGAGATTCTTAACATTGTGCCCGGTCGCGTCTCCACCGAAGTCGACGCCCGACTCTCCTTTGACGAAGCCGGCACGATCGAGAAGGCCAAGCAGCTCATTGGCATGTATGAGAAAGAAGGCATTGGCCGTGAGCGCATTCTCATTAAGATCGCTTCCACCTGGGAAGGGATCGAGGCGGCTGCGAAGCTTCAGAAAGAGGGAATCAACTGCAACCTGACTCTCATGTTCTGTCTCGCCCAGGCGGTGGCCTGCGCCGAGGGCGGCATCAAGCTGATCTCGCCTTTCGTCGGTCGAATCTACGATTGGTATAAGAAAGAGACCGGCACTGAATACGCCGGAGCCGAGGATCCCGGGGTTCAGTCGGTTCAGCAGATTTATGCCTACTACCGCAAGTTCGGTTTCGAGACCGAGGTCATGGGCGCCAGCTTCCGCAACACCAGCCAGATCATCGAGCTCGCCGGCTGCGATCTGCTCACGATTGGGCCCGACCTGCTGGAGCAGCTTCAAAACACCGAAGGCGATGTGGTTCGCAAGCTCGACCCGGCTGCCGCAGCTGCTTCCGATATCGAGAAGCTCGACCTCGACGAGAAGTCTTTCCGTTACCTCATGAACGACGACGCCATGGCTACCGAGAAAACGGCCCAGGGCATCCGTGCGTTCGCCGCTGACATCGTGAAGATGGAGGCCCTGATCGAGTCCAAGCTTTAATCCAGTTTCATCGTCGGCGGGTTCAGTGTGCCCGCTAACCTCCGTAGGAAGGGGTGGGTGCCGAGCTGATCGGTGCTCACCCCTTCGTCTTTTCCTGCGGGGCTATTCCCGGTTCTTCGAATCGATCCAGATCGTCACCGGGCCGTCGTTGTTGAGGGCGACATCCATCATCGCACCGAACTCCCCGGTGCCAACGGTCCTGCCCAGGCCCGTTTCGAGGGCATCGACGAATTTTTCGTAGAGCGGTATCGCAATGTCAGGGTGGGCGGCCCGCTCAAAACTGGGACGGGTGCCTTTCTTGACCCGGGCGTGAAGGGTGAACTGGCTCACGACGAGGGCTTCTCCTCCGGCATCGAGAATGGACCGGTTCATCTTTCCTTCGTCATCTTCGAAGATTCGCAGCGAGAGAAGTTTGCGGACGAGCCAGTCGATGTCTTCCTCGCCGTCCTCCTTTTCGATCCCAAGCAGGAGCAGCATTCCAGGGCCGATTCGGCTCTTTTCGACACCCTCAATCGTAACGGAAGCGTGACTCACGCGTTGCAGCAATACTCGCATGGGGATCTATGATGCCAAATTCGCGAAATTGAAACGATGGAATTACATAAAACCTGTAATTACTAGACTTTGCCTACTGCCAGCACAGTGGTATATTCGCCGCCGCCTCATTCACTGGTGAGGCCCCTCTCTCAGACAACCTCCTATGGAAATCCTTATCTCCGCCCTCCGCTTTATCGGCATCGTGCTTCTCGTCATCATGATGTTCAATATCATGATCGTCGTCCATGAATGGGGGCACTTTCTGGCCGGTCGCTGGCGTGGCCTTCACATCGACCGTTTCCAGATCTGGTTCGGTAAGCCTCTCTGGAAAAAGACAATCAACGGCGTGCAATACGGACTCGGCAGTATTCCCGCCGGCGGTTTCGTTTCGCTGCCCCAGATGGCTCCGATGGAAGCCATTGAAGGTAAGGTCGAGGAAGGGGAAGAGGAAAAGCCGAAAAAGGAACTCCCGCCCATCACCCCGCTCGACAAGATCATCGTCGCATTTGCCGGGCCCCTCTTCAGTTTCCTGCTGGCCGTTGTTTTTGCCTGTCTTGTCTTCGTGGTGAAGCGCCCAATCAGTGAGGCAGTGTCCTCAACCACTATTGGTCATGTTCTCGAGAAAGTAGAGAACGCCGAGGGTGAAGAGATCGAGTCTCCGGCCTGGAAAGCGGGACTTCGTCGTGGCGACAAGATCACCTTTGTCGACGGCAAGAAGGTTGAGCGTTTCCAGGGAATGAATGACTCCATCATGTGGACCATCATTTCGAGCGACAACCAGAACATCGAAGTCGACTTCCTTCGCGACGGTAAAGAAATGTCCGTCGTGGTCGAACGTCCCGCTGAGGCGACTCACGCCAAGGTGGACGGGCCCTGGTTCAAGCAAGTCTGGGCTTACCTTTCCCGGCGCCCTCCGATCCGCACGATTGGTGTTTATCCGCAGGTTTCCGCTGTCGTGATCGAAACCCTTGAAAACAGCCCGGCTGCTGCAGCGGGTATTCGAAAGGGTGACCACTTCAAGGCCATTAACGGGCAGGAAATGGTGGACGCCAAGGCGGTCTCCGAGTTCGAGTGGACCGCCGGTGAAGAGTATCAAATCCTGATTGGGCGAAGCGGAAAAGACATCACCGTTCCGGTGATTCCGCGTGTCCCTGAAGTGGAAGGAACCGACCCCAAGATTGGGATCGTCAGGTGGAGTGCCAAGGGCTTGGAGCCTCTCGAGCGCGAGAATCCGATTGCCCAGGTCATCGACAGTTTCAATGCGATCGTCAAGACGCTGAAAGCAGTCTTCTCTCCGAAGTCCGATGTTAAAGCCGGTCACCTCAGTGGTCCGTTTGGAATCATGGGGCTTTACTATGACCTTTTCCAGGATAGTGAAGGCTGGCGCAAGGTGCTCTGGTTCAGCGTGCTGTTGAACGTGAACCTGGCAATTCTTAACCTGTTGCCGTTCCCGGTTCTGGACGGTGGCCACATCGTTATGGCGACGGTGGAGTGGGTCGGTAAGCGCCCCATTCCTTTCAAAGTTCTCGAAGTGGTTCAGACGGCCTTTGTGCTGTTCTTGTTAGGATTCATGGCCTTTGTCACCTTGAAAGATGTGGGGGACCGGCTACCTAGCGGGGAGGCTGAGGTCTCGAAAGAGCCGGCAAAGAAACCGCCTGCGTTCCTTCCCCTGCAGAACCAGTAGGCCCTGCGGGTCATCAGCCATCAGGCAAAAGCGGCATGAGCCGAAGCTACTCTCCCTCACCACTCAATACCAAGCGACGGACCACGCGAAAGGCGCAGGTCGGCACCGTGGGTATTGGAGGCGACAATCCGATCCGGGTGCAGTCCATGCTCACCAGCGATACCCGCGACACGGATTCCTGTGTCGAAGAGGCGCTGGGCCTGGCTCACGCAGGATGTGAGATTGTCAGGGTCACAGCGCAGACGCGCAAGATTGCGGAGAATCTCGAAAACATTCTCGCCGGCATTCGAGAGCAGGATACGGACGTTCCCGTGGTCGCTGATATTCACTTCAAGCCTGATGCCGCGATGGAAGCGGTGAAGTGGGTTGAGAAGGTTCGCGTGAACCCCGGCAACTACGCTGATAAGAAGAAGTTTGCCGTCATCGAATACACCGATGAGGAGTACGCCGCCGAGCTGCAGCGTATCGACGAGGAGTTTTCTCCTCTCGTTCTCGAAGCTAAGAAGCGTGGCGTCGGCATGCGGATCGGAACCAACCACGGTTCTCTCAGTGACCGGATCATGAACCGGTTCGGCGATACGCCGCTCGGCATGGTTGAGAGTGCGCTCGAGTTTGCCCGTATTGCCCGGAAGCACGATTATCACGACTTCGTTTTCTCGATGAAGGCGAGCAACCCGAAGGTCATGATCGAGGCCTACCGCCTGTTGGTGGCTCGTCTCTATGAAGAGGGTGAGGACTGGAATTACCCCATTCACCTGGGTGTGACGGAAGCCGGTGACGGCGAAGACGGTCGCATCAAGAGCGCGATCGGTATCGGTTCCCTGCTGGCTGACGGTGTGGGTGATACCATTCGAGTCAGCCTGACCGAGGATGCGATTCACGAGATTCCCGTGGCCAAGGCGCTGGTGGAAATTATCCGCGAGCTTCGAGGAATTGGGCCGGATCTCTCGGGTGAGCTGACCTGGGATGATGTTCCATGGAATCCTTTTGAATACGAGCGACGTGCTTCGTCGAAGATTGAAGTGCAGGGCATTTCAGTAGGCGGTGATGAAACGATTCGGGTCTTCACTTCACGCGCGAAGTGGGATGCGCTGGCCCACAAGCTTGACCAGATGGGCGAGTTCCAGCCGGAGATTGTCGCGGATGAGTCAGGCGTGCGTGCGATCGATCCGCGCGACGAAGTCGCGGTGGCAGAACTGAATGCGCTAGTGGAACCACAACTCATCACCGTAGTCGACGGCTTGGATATCCCCGTGATTTCTGCGTTTCGCCTGCTCGCGGCGAGAGTGGATGCCAAACACCCCATCCTGCTGAAGGATGTGCTTCATCCAAGCGAAGACCCGGAGAAAGACTTTCTGCCGACCCTGTTGACTGCGAGCATGAATATCGGCTCGTTGATCTGCGACGGTATTGGCGATGCTGTCCTCGTCCAGGGCGAACAGGCGCCGGGCCAATCTCTGCGTCTGGCCTACAATATTCTCCAGGCCTCCGGAGCCCGGATTTTCAAGACCGATTACGTGGCTTGTCCCAGCTGCGGGCGAACCCTTTTCAATCTCCAGACTACTACCCAGAGAATTCGCGAAGCAACGGGCCACCTCAAGGGTGTCCGTATTGCCGTGATGGGATGCATTGTTAACGGTCCGGGCGAAATGGCTGACGCCGACTTCGGGTATGTCGGTGGCGCCCCCGGGAAGATTAACCTCTACGTCGGGAAAGAGGCAGTGAAGTTCAATATCCCTGAGGACGAGGCGGTGGAGCGCCTCATTGACCTTATCAAGGAGCACGATCGATGGATTGAGGCTCCCGAGCCGGTGGCCGGGTAGCACAAAGCTGCCTACTTTCGCTCCAGCGTCACGACACACTCGAGGTGGCGGGTCTGGGGGAACAGGTCGAAAGGCTGAATCCGCGTGATGCGGTAGTGTTCCTTCACATGCTCGAGGTCGCGGATCTGGGTGGCGGGATTGCAGCTCACGTAAACAACGCGTCGGGGGGCGTAGTTGATGAGCTGATCGAGGAATTCCGGGCTGCTGCCTTTGCGGGGAGGATCAATGACCACGGCAGTCTTGTCAGGGTTGAACGTGACCTCGGCAAAGATGTTGGTCGCATCGCCCTGAATGAAGCGGCAATTTTCGATGTTGTTCTGGGTGGCGTTGCGGCGGGCCCAGTCGATCGAGGATTCGCTGATCTCGATTCCGACGGCTTCCTTGAATTCTCTCGCAGCAGTGAGGCAGAAAAGGCCGGAGCCACAGTAGGCGTCGACCAGGTTTTTGACGCCTCCGCCTCGCAGTGCTTCGGTGCGCACATGCTCGGCAAAGTCAGGCAGAATGTGAGGGTTATTCTGGAAAAACTCACCTGCGTGAAAAGAGAAGCGAAGGTCGCCCACCATTTGCTCGCACATCTCCGTGCCGTCGGTGCAGACGTAGCCGTCCAGTGAATCGCGAAGCAGCAAGGTGGCGCCTTTCTTGTAAAAAGTGGCCTTCTCGTGGCATTCCTTCCGAATCTCCGGGAGCCTGGCGTTGATGGTCTCAGAGGCGATGGGACAGTGCTCCACATCGATGAGTTGCTGGCGTCGTCCGAACAGGAGAAAGCCGATCGGACCCATCTGTCCGTCCCGCGGCTTTTGGAAATGGGGCGTTATCTTGGAGCGATAGCCGTAAGTCACCGGCGAGGGGTGGACTGGATCCACGGGATGATCGATCCCCGCCATGCGCTGAAGCAGTTCGGCGACCTGGCGCTGTTTCCACTCCAGTTGCTTTTCGTAGGACAGATTCTGGTATTGGCAGCCCCCACATTGGGAAAACAGCGGGCATCGGGGTTCTACCCGGTCCGGACTTGGCGTAATTACTTCAAGAAGGTCGGCTTCCGAGTAGTTGGCCGAATTGCGAAATACACGGGCGCGGACCGTTTCCCCGGGGAGGGCAAAGGTCACAAAAACGACCCAGTCGTCGACTCGCGCGACCCCTTGTCCGAGGTTCGTAAGCGACTCAATTTCCAGGGTTAGCTCCTGATGATACTCGAATGGGTCCGGATTGAATTTCCTTGGTTTTCGCAACATGGCATTGAAGATGCTAGGCAAACTACCCAATCTTGAGTTCCCTGCTTTGGAAAAATAGAAAAACCGCTTAAAGTGATCCGCGATGTCGTCAGAACCAAGCACTTACACCACAGACCCAAATGAGATTTCCCAGATCCTGGAGGCCCGCCACTCGGATCCGTTCGGATTTCTGGGGCTCCATAAAAATCCTGCCGGAACAGGATTGGTGTTGCGGGTTCTTCGGCCAAGCACGGCCAGGGTGATCGTCATTCCCGAGGGTGGGGATGAGATCGAAATGACCAGTATCGATCCTGCCGGGCTCTACGAGCACGTCTTTGAAAACAAGCCGGAGGAATTTGCCTACCAGTTGCGCTACCAGTTTGGCGATGATCTGACTGACCCGCAGGCCGATGTCTACTCCTTCGGGCCCGTGCTGGGCGAGCAGGACCTGCACTTTTTCGGCGAAGGCAGCCACCGTTACCTGTGGAAGTGTCTCGGATCCCAGCTTCGCGAAGTGGAGGGTGTCAGTGGGGTCTCCTTTGCCGTTTGGGCTCCGAATGCCTATCGCGTCAGCGTGGTGGCCGACTTCAATGCCTGGGATGGCCGGGTCCATCCGATGCGCAATCACAACGGCGTCTGGGAGATTTTCATTCCTCACATCAGCACCGGCGAGCACTACAAGTTTGAGATCGTGGGTGCCGGGGGCAATCTTTTCAACAAGAGTGATCCTTTTGCCTTCTTCTCCCAGCATGGGACACAGACGGCCAGCATCACCTTTGACCTGAATCAGTATGAGTGGGGTGACTCCGAATGGATGGAAAAGCGGGCGGAGGTTGACCAGTACCATTCTCCGATGTCCGTTTACGAGGTTCATCTCGGATCGTGGAAACGCCGTTTCGACGAAGAGAACCGTTTCCTGACGTATGCAGAATTTGCCGATGAGTTGATCGACTACGTCGTCGACATGGGCTACACCCACATCGAGCTGATGCCAGTGGCCGAGTTTCCTTTTGACGGTTCCTGGGGCTACCAGGTCTGCGGCTTCTTTGCTCCGACCAGCCGCTTCGGCAATCCGGATGACTTCCGGGCCTTCGTGGACCGTTGTCACCAGAAAGGCATCGGTGTCATTGTGGACTGGGTGCCGGCGCACTTTCCAAAGGATGCACACGGCCTCGGCAAGTTCGATGGCACGGCGCTTTATGAGCACGCCGATCCCCGCCAGGGCGAACACACGGATTGGGGGACGTTGATCTTCAACTACGGCCGCAACGAGGTGAGAAATTTCCTGATCAGCAACGCGATGTACTGGCTGAAGGAATTCCACATCGATGGTCTCCGAGTCGATGCGGTGGCTTCGATGCTTTATCTCGATTACTCACGCGAGGAGGGGCAGTGGGTCCCGAACCGCTTTGGCGGCCGCGAGAATATTGAGGCGATTGAGTTTCTCAAGCAGCTCAACCAGGTCTGCTACGATGAGAATCCCGGTATCATGACCATTGCGGAGGAATCCACCGCCTTTCCGGGCGTTTCCCGTCCCGTCGATACCGGCGGTCTTGGCTTCGGCTTCAAGTGGAACATGGGTTGGATGAATGACTCGCTCAGTTACATGAGTCATGAGCCGGTGCATCGAAAGTATCACCACGGAATGGCAACTTTCTCGATGATCTATGCCTATCACGAGAATTACGTCCTCGTCCTGAGCCACGATGAGGTGGTTCATGGCAAAGGATCTATCGTTCAGAAGATGCCCGGCGACCGCTGGCAGCAGATGGCGAACCTTCGTTTCTTCTTTGCCTGGATGTTTGCCCACCCCGGCAAGAAGCTGCTCTTCCAGGGCCTCGACTTCGGCCAGTCGGAGGAATGGAATCACGCCCAGAGCCTGCCCTGGCACTTGCTGGAATACGATGAGCACAAGGGTATCCAGCAACTGGTCAAAGACTTGAACCGCCTCTATACCTCCGAGCCGGCGCTTTATGAGCTGGACCATGTGGCCGGTGGCTTCGAATGGCTCGATCACAACGATGCCAAGCACAGTCTTTTCTCTTTCGTCCGTCGCAGTCGCGGTGGCGAGACCATTGTCGTGGTCGTGAATGCGACCCCGGTTCCGCGGATGGGTTATCGTCTCGGCGTGCCTGAAGGTGGCTTTTACGAGGAGATCTTCAATTCCGATTCGCAGCTTTACGGAGGATCCAATACCGGATCCGGTGGCGGCATTCCGGCGACGGATCATCCGGCACACGATCGCCCCCAATCGATCCAGGTGGAAATCCCGCCGCTCGGCGCTGTTTTCTTCAAGCTGAGAGTGGTCTGAAACTCTCCGGGCTTGGGAAGCGGAAATAAAAAAACGGAGAGCCTTCCGGCTCTCCGTTCTCAAAAGTAATTTTGAAACCGATCGCCTAGTAGGCGTCGCGGTAACCGCGGTTGCGATAAGCGCGGTTTTTGGAGATCTCAGATCCGGCGACAGCGCCAACCGCGCCGCCGATGAGGGCTCCGGTGCTACCACCAGCGAGGGCTCCGACTCCGGCGCCCAGAGCGCCACCGGTCACGGCGCCGCGTTCACCGGGTGTGCAGGCAGTTCCGATCAGCGCTGCGAGACCAAGCATGGAGAGTGTGAGTGTCTTCTTCATTGGGATAAGGTATATGTGGGGGGGGTGAAGGCTTAGTAGTTCTGCTGGTAGCCGCGATTGCGATAAGCGCGGTTCTTGGAGATTTCAGATCCGGCAACGGCACCTACGGCACCGCCGATGAGAGCACCTGTGCTGTTACCAGCGAGGGCACCAATACCGGCACCAATGGCGCCACCGGTCACGGCACCGCGCTCGCCGGGTGTGCAGGAAACGCCGAGAAGGGCCACTGCACCGAGAAGAGAAAGAGTGATTGATTTTTTCATAATGAGTTTCAATAATAGTTATACGAATAGTCTGTTCGCTTAGTCACATTTTCATGATAGCCAGCGGCAGGGCCTCCTAACAAGAGGAAACCCATTTGATCTCGGGCCTAATTCTATGTTTTCGGTGGGGCTTTGAAAGGCGCCTCTGGTCAACAATTTGTCATTTCTGCCGTGATTCAGGTGGGGCCGGCGGCAGTAAATCCCTCTCGACAGCCCGCGCGTCGCAGTTTATGGAAAACTCGGTGGCAGAAGAGACTGGATCTCCCTGCTGCAGTGATGCAACCGTATAAAAACATGGCGGATCTCCCGAGCAGCGAAGCCCCCCAGGTGGGGATCATTATGGGCAGCACTTCCGATTGGCCGACGATGTCGAAGGCGGCCGAGGTGTTGCAGGATTTTGGCATTCCTTTCGAAGCAAAGGTGGTCAGCGCCCACCGCACTCCGGAGTTGCTCTACGATTACTCCAAGAGCGCCAAAGAACGTGGACTGAAAGCGATCATCGCAGGAGCAGGAGGCGCCGCCCACCTTCCCGGGATGGCTTCCGCGATGACGATTGTGCCGGTGCTGGCGGTGCCGGTGAAATCCCGTGTTCTTAACGGGGTCGACTCTTTGCTTTCCATCGTTCAGATGCCTGCTGGAATCCCAACGGCGACCTTTGCTATCGGTGACGCCGGAGCAACCAACGCCGGACTCTTTGCGGTTTCCCTGATCGGAAACGAAGACCCGGCCGTGGCTCAGAAACTGGCCGACTATCGCGAGTCGCTTCGCGCCAAGGTGGAAGCCTCTGAACTGCCGCCCATCGACAACGCCTGATGAGTCAGCCGCTTCTTCCAGGGTCTACGATTGGAGTGCTCGGCGGAGGTCAACTCGGTCGCATGCTCACCATCGTGGCCCGCCGCATGGGCTATCGCGTGATTTCATGGATCGGTGGTCCCGACTCCGGTCCCGCCGGGATGGCTGATTCAGTGATCGAAGATTCGTTCGACTCCGAAACCGGCCTGGCCCGCTTTCTCGAGGAAGCCGATGTCGCGACGGTGGAGTTTGAAAACATTCCTCGCGATCTGCTTGAGAAGGTTGCCGGGGCCTTGCCGCTGATGCCCGGCGTTCTCGCTATCACCACCTGCCAGCATCGCGAACGCGAGAAACTTTTTCTCTCCGACAATGGATTTCCCTGCGCTGCATACCACGTCGTCGACTCCGCAGAAACGCTGGCCGAAGCGCTCGTGCAGTTGCCTGACAATGGCGGAATTCTTAAGACCGCCGAGTTCGGCTATGATGGCAAAGGTCAACTACCGGTGACTCGTGATTCAGATGCCGGGGAAACATGGGCCAACTTCGACGCTCCGCGTGCGGTGCTCGAAGAGAAAATTGATCTCGCCGCGGAGCTCTCCGTTCTCGTGGTGCGCGATCAGCAGGGAAGAACCGTTTGTTACGACCCCGGCGAGAACATTCATCGCGATCACATCCTCGACGTCACCATCGTGCCGGCACGCATCGAGGAGTCGGTGATGGAAGAGGCCCGGAAAGTGTCACTCGGTATCGCCGAGGCGCTCGAATATGTCGGCATTCTTGCGGTCGAGTTTTTTGTCTCCGGAGACGGGCGACTGCTTGTGAATGAGATGGCACCGCGTCCGCACAATTCCGGTCACCACACCATTGATGCGAATGATGTCTCACAGTTTGAGCAGCAGTTGCGCGCCATCACCGGACTGCCGGTGGGCAGCACTCGTGCTCACAGCCCGACGGTAATGCTGAATATTCTCGGCGACGTCTGGGGGCCTGGCGGTGAATCCCCTGACTGGCCTTCTGTCCTGGAAATGCCGGGAGCCGCGCTCCATCTCTACGGCAAGCACGAAGCTCGAAATGGTCGCAAGATGGGCCATGTCACGTTTACTGCGCCAAGCCTGGAGGAGGCATTGGCGAATCAAAACCGGGCTCGTGAGATTTTGGGAATTCCGGCTTTGAAGTGATGAACGTTTCCGCAATCACCCTCGGGCGGATGTTTGGCATTGTTGCCGCCGCCGTGGTGATTGCCGGTTGTTCCCCGCCGCGGGCCTTGATGCCGACACCGCTGGTCTACGCCGCGGGCGCGGAGACCGCTTTTGAGAACAGTCTTCCGGATGATCTCAGGGTTCCTGACATGTCGATCATTTATGCCACTGACCGGGTGCTGGAAAAGGGGGACGGCGGAGCCCTGACATACGGCATCGGGCGATCATTTTCGCTCGGTATGGGCGAAGCGACGGTAGGATTCGGGAAAGACACCAGTTGGCAGGACCTGGTCGCCGATGCGAACACCTCGTCGAGGCGTCAGCCCCTGAGGATGAAGATCGAGGCGGTGCAGGAGAGGAGCCGCACGCCTGGTTATCCGTTTCGGAATAACACCCCCGATGCTGTTGAGGCGTTGGCTCAGGAGCAACAGGCCTATTCGGTCGCGCGTCAGCTGCTGAACGAAAAGCTGGCGAAGTCACCCAGAAAGGAAGTCATGATCTTCGTTCATGGAGTGGCGATTCCTTTTGAAGAGTCGATCTACACGACAGCGGAATTGTGGCACTACATGGGACGCGAGATAGTGCCGATCGCCTATTCATGGCCCGCGGGGCAAGGGGGCGTTTTGCGCGGGTATGCTCATGACCGGGAGTCCGGCGAGCTCACCGTTTTTCACCTGAGGCGATACTTGAAATGGGTCAGCAGCTTGCCGGAGGTCGAGGGGGTTCACCTGATCGCGCACAGCCGGGGAACCGACGTCACGGTTTCAACCCTGAGAGAGCTGGCTATCGAGGCACTGGCGCGAAACGAGTCTCTGCACCAGCGATACAAACTCCGCAATGTCGTTCTCGCTGCGCCTGATATCAGCGGTGAGGTCGGTTTCCAGAGACTGGTGGATGGCGGAACCAACTTAATTTCCGATCGTTGGACCACTTATACCTCCCCGGGGGACACGGCGATCGGAGTGGCGGAATTCCTGTTCGGCGGCGAACGATTGGGGCGTCTGCTCTTCGATAACCTGAGCCAGGAGGATCGCGAAGAAGTGGAACAGATGGCAGGATTTTTCGATCAATCCGATGCGACTATTCGCTACAACGGTCGGCTAGGGGGCAAGTTCGGGCACGAGTATTTCCGCACCGATCCGGTGGTTTCCTCGGATCTGATTCTTGCGATTCGATTCGATCGGGATCCCGGTCCGGCGAATGGGCGTCCGCTGAATCATCTCGGGTCACTCTTCTGGACCATTGACGGATCGTTTTATGAAAAAGGTCCGGATTAACCTCTTGCTGAGGCGGCGGCACCGGAATTTTTGGTGAGTGCCAATCGATCGGAAAGCGCATGAACCGAATTCGGCGCGATGGGGCTATTTCGCTCATCATCGGAGAGGTTAACCGCTCCGGAATAGATCGGTAGAAGTCTTCTCGAACCCTGATTCCAAGGGGGCTCGGGCGAAAACTGGCAAATTCTCTCCCGAATTTGTTAACCTCAGGGAGCCGAGTGGCATTTGCCTATGGAAAACGACCCCCCAATGGAACACTCCGAAGCCAACGACAGCGAATTTGTAGCCCTGCTGACTGAGCATCAGTCGGCTCTGCGCTACTACGTGGCTTCACTTCTCCCCGGCGATTCGGCCGCCGCTGATGTGGCGCAACAGGCCAACGCTACGATCTGGAAAAAGCGCGACGACTTCGAACTGGGCACGAACTTCAAGGCCTGGATCTTCAGCATCGCCCGTTACGAGGTGCTGAATTACCGCAAGAAGGACTCCCGCGACCGCCTCGTGTTCAGTGAAGAAATGGAAGACCTCATCGCGAGTGAGCTTCCGGAGCGCGTCGGGGACCTGGATCTCAAGCAGGAGGCACTCAAAGGCTGCCTCCAGAAGCTGAAGCCCGCTGACCGGGATCTGATTCAGCATCGTTATTTCGAAGGCACGCCACTGGCTGAGTATTCGTCTCAGATCAATCGCAGCGTGGGCAGCCTCAAAGTCACCCTTCACCGGATTCGCAATCGCCTCCTCCATTGCGTCGAATCCAATCTCGCTACCGGAAAGGTTCTGGAATCATGAAACCGGAAGAACGCAATCAGCTCATCGACGAATTGCTCGACGGCGTCATTGCCGATGTCGACTTCGTCCGCCTCGAAGCCGAGATGCACCTCAATCCGGAGGCGCGCGAGGCCTACTACGAGCGCCTTGAACTGGCGACCCTGCTCGAGATTGATGCTGAGAGTCTCAAGGAGCTCGAGGAGAAGGAGCAGAAGGTGATCGAATTTCGAGCTCCCTCGCCGGCCGGCCGCAACAACTGGTGGGCCGCGGCAGCTGCGATCGGAATCGGTGTGCTCGTCGGTGCGGTCGGTTGGTTGTCAGACCCCTCCAGCAACGAGATCGCCGACAAGAGCGAATCGGTTGCCAGTGGTTTTGCCGTCGTCGGCGAAGCGGTTGATGCCATCTGGAATGACGGCACCAGGCTCGACCGGGGTGACCTTGTTCCCGCCGGACAGCTCAAACTCGCCAGCGGCACCGTCCAGCTCGACCTTTTCAGTGGCGTCACTGTCGTGATCGAAGGTGAGGCCGAATTCGAAGTGCTTTCCTCCATGGAGATGGCCGTCGACCTTGGGAAGGTCCAGGCGCGCGTCCCGGAGCCAGCCCAGGGTTTTCGCATTCACACCGCCGGTGGTGAAGTAGTCGATCTCGGCACCGAGTTCGCACTCGATGTGACTCGCGAGCATGCCGATATCTCGGTGATCAACGGTAAAGTCGAGTGGTATTCCCCGATGGAGCCGATGGACACGTTGACGGATGGCGAGTCGGTTCGCCACACCATCGGAGAGGGTTCCGCCCGGGTGGCCTTTGATCCGGAGTCGCTCACTCTCGTGGGTGACCGCGTCCAGGAGCTTTCCAGCCAGCGCTTCACGAAAGAAGATCGCTGGTTGGCTCACAGCCAGGAGCTGGCTCGCGATGGTCGTTTGCTCGCCTACTTCCCGATGACCCGCAGCGGTCACTGGCAGCGCGTCCTGCGCGATGAAACGCCGGCCGGTCGTGACGGAGCGATCGTGGCAGCTCAGCGCGCCCCGAGTCGCTGGGGCGGGGGAGATCTGAACGCTCTCGACTTCGGTTCGACCGGCAGCCGTGTCCGCGTCAATGTGCCCGGAGAACACGAGGCAGTGACCTTCTACTGTTGGGTGCAGATCCACAGTCTCGACCGTTGGTACAATTCTCTTTTCCTGACAGACGGACATGAACTGCACGATCCTCACTGGCAGATCATGGACGATGGTCGCCTCTTCTTCTCAGTGAAAGCCCAGGACGCAGACAAGAGAGTCGGGAAGACTGATAAGCATATCGCGTACTCTCCTGTGATCTGGACGCCCGAGAAAGCCGGTCAGTGGATGCAGTTGGCTGCGGTATACAACACTGAGGACTGGACCATCACCCATTACGTGAATGGCGAGCCGGTCTCCATTGATCACATCGAAAATGAGAGCCTTCGTGCACCCATGGTGAACATCGGTGCCGCTTCTATTGGTAACTGGAGTGACCCCTCCCGCGACGAGCCCGAGTTCGCGGTTCGCAACCTGAACGGCTCCATCGACGAGTTTGCCATCTTCTCCGAGGCGCTGACGGCTTCCGAGATCAAAGAACTTTACGAAATCGGAAAACCCTGACACATCCATGAAACTCCTGTTTGGAAAACAATTCCTGGCTGCCGGTGCGGCTCTGACGATCGCTGCCGGTTCGCTGGATGCTGAAGAGAAAAAAGCAGCTCCAAGGTTCAGCAAGGAAGACCGCCTCTTCACGCTCAAGGTGCAGCCTTTGCTCGCCGAAAAGTGTAACGGTTGTCACGGCGATGATCCCGAGGATATCGACGGCGATTACAACATGCTGACTCGCGAAGGTCTGCTTGCCGGTGGCGACACCTTTGGCGAAGACGTCATGGTCGTGGGCGACGCTTCGAAGAGTTTCTTCATGGAAGCGATTCGCTGGGAGGATCCCGATTTCGAAATGCCTCCGAAGAAGAACGATCGTCTCACTGAAGAGGAAGTGGCCCTCGTGGAAGAGTGGATCAACGCCGGTGCGGTATGGCCTTCCGACGAGACTATGCTCGCGATTCGCGAGGCCAACGCCCGCAAGGAAGTCACGGCTGACGGCATGATTGTTAAGACCAGTGGTGGTCTCGGCGATGACTGGACTTTCCGTCGCTACAAGCCCGAGGACATCTGGGCTTTCCAGCCCGTTGTGAAACCCGACGTTCCCGGTGCGGACCAAACAGGGTTGAGTGATGGAGCTAACCCTGTTGACTCATTCATTCACGCCAAGCTCAAGGAAGCCGAGGCCAAGCCGGCCCCGCAGGCGGATGGTATGGTGCTGCTGCGTCGTGCGACCTACGGTCTCACCGGTTTGCCGCCGACACCGGAAGAGACGACTCAGTTCACGAAGGCCTGGAACGCCAATCCGAAGCAAGCCTGGTCCGAACTCGTTGACCGCCTGCTCGATAGTCCCAATTACGGTGAGCGCTGGGCCCAGCACTGGCTCGACGTGGCCCGCTACGCTGACACCGGCGGCATGTCCAACGACTACGAGCGCTCTAATGCTTGGCGCTACCGCGACTATGTGATTCGCGCCTTTAATGAAGACAAGCCCTACAACGATTTCATCATCGAGCAGCTCGCCGGTGATGAGTTGGCTGATCTCTCCGTGGCCGAGCGCAAGGGTAAGGACAAGGTTCACGCGACCCGCCTCAAGGGAGACTACAGCCCCGAAGAAGCTGAGCTCATCGTCGCGACCGGATTTCTCCGCATGGGTCCCTGGGACAATGCGATGGTGAAGCAGCCCGAGGCTCGCCAGATCTATCTCGACGATGTCGTGAACTCTGTCGGTCAAACCTTCCTCGCGACCACGATGCGTTGTGTGAAGTGTCACGATCACAAGTTCGATCCGATCCCCACCAAGGATTATTACCGCATGTATTCCGTGTTCGCCTCCACCCAGATGGCGGAGCGCAACGTGCCTTTCCTCGAAAAGGAGAACACCGACAGCCTCGAGGCGGTCGGCAAATTCACCAAGCAGATGCACGAGTATGCGGTGAAGGAAAAGAACAAGCTCATCGCCAAGCGCGAGAACGCGGCGAAGCAGTGGTACACGGAAAACGATCTGCCCTACTTCAATCAGGCCGACCGAAAAGACATGGATGATGACATGAAGCCGCCGCGCCATGTCGGTCTCAACATCACCGAGCAGGGGCAGCTCAAGGTGCGTGAGCAGGATGACTGGCTCTGGAAGCGTCGTCTCCAGCGCTCCGAGCCGATGGCCCAGGCGGTCTACTCCGGCACGAAGAAGAATAACAATGGTCGTGGCCTGACCATGGATGAGAAGCAGGACGCGAAATGGAAGCCGGAGAACTTCATCTACACCGGAGGGGCTCTCGAGGCGCCCGGCGAAGCGGTGACTCCCGGCGTGCTCAGTGCCCTTGGCGTGCCCGTGGAAAACGCGGGTGACGAAGATCCCTACGCGACCACTGAAGGCCTCGAAGGTCGTCGTCTCGACTTTGCCAAGTGGGTCGCCGACGAGCGTAATCCGCTCACGGCTCGTGCTTTCGTGAATCGCGTCTGGCAACAGCATTTCGGTCAGGCCATCGCCGGCAACCCGAACAACTTCGGTGCCAGCGGCAAGAAGCCGACCCATCCCGAGTTGCTCGACTGGCTCGCAGCTGACTTCGTCGAGAACGGCTGGACGCTGAAGCGTCTCCACCGTCTCATCATGATGTCGGACACCTACATGCAGGCCAGTCATCACCCGGAGCGCGAATACATCGCGACCAACGATCCTGACAATGCCCTGCTCGCTTACTTCCCGACCCGTCGTCTCACGGCTGAGGAAATGCGCGACTCCTTCCTCGCCATTACCGGTGAGCTCCAGGAGGCGCGTGGCGGTTTCCCGATCAACCCGGAGATCAACATGGAAGTGGCTCTGCAGCCCCGCATGATCCAGTTCTCCCTCGCCCCGGCCTACCAGCCTGACCCGACTCCGGAGCAGCGTAACCGCCGGACTATCTATGCCTATCGTGTCCGCGGCATGGCTGATCCGTTCCTTGAGCTGTTTAACCAGCCCAACCCGAACGATGCCTGCGAAATGCGTGACAGTGCCGCGGTTTCCCCCCAGGCCTTTACCCTGCTCAACAGCGATCTCATCACCGACCGCTCCATCGCTTTTGCTAAGAGCCTGCAGGAAAGCACCGATGATGCCTCTGAGCAGATCGATCAGGCTTTCCAGCGTGCCCTCGGTCGCTCCGCTGACGAAGCCGAGCTGGAGAGGCTCACCGCCTATCTCAACGAGATGGTCGAGTATCACCAGGGAATGACTCCGGAAGCGCCGGTTTATCCAACCCGGATCACTCGCTCCCTCGTGGAGGAGTTCTCCGGCGAAATCTTCGAATACGAAGAGATCCTGCCAAAGTTCGAAAACTACCAGCCCGACCTCAAGGCCTCCGATGTGGATGCCGAGACGCGAGCGCTTGCTGACGTCTGCCTGCTGCTGTTTAACACGAATGAATTTTCGTATGTTTATTAAGTGAGAGCGGGAATATCGAATCTCGAACAAGGAATGTAGAATTTTGAAGGAATGATTGATCGGAAGTTTGATTTGGAAGACCGACTGGTTGAGTTCGCTGCTCAGATGATCGAGGTGGTGGACTTGCTGCCTGACACTCGGGCAGGTCGGCATCTTGCGGGTCAACTGGTTCGGTCAGGAACTTCACCGGCACCGAATTACGGTGAGGCCCAGGCTGCTGAATCCCGTGCCGACTTCATCCATAAGATGAAGATTTCCTTAAAGGAACTTCGAGAAACTCTGGTTTGGCTGAAGATCATCCGCCGAAAAGAACTTCTTCCTTCTGCCGATCTCGTCGCGCCGATCGACGAGTGTAACCAACTGATCTCCATCTTCGTGAAGAGTATCGAAACCGCCCAAAACAATCGCTGACACCTACTTCGGAATTCGAAATTCCTTGTTCAATATTCTTAATTCAATCCCCCCAGAAACCATGAATCACAATATCTGCTCACGACCCATCTCGACGGCCGGTTCGCGCCGCGAGTTCCTCTACGGTCTCGGTGCCACTCTCGGTGGTGTCGCCATGACAGACATGTTGGCGTCCGACGCGCTCGGTGCTAGTGCGGCTGCCGGACCGCTCGCTCCGAAGAAGCCGATGCATGCGCCCAAGGCCAAGAATGTCATCATGCTCTTCATGGAAGGGGGTCCGGGGCACATGGACACCTTCGATCCGAAGCCGAAGCTCCAGGAACTGCATAAGCAGGAGTCCAAGCTGGCGGCGGGTCTGGAGACCGGATTCAAGTTCTTCGTCGGCAGTCCCTTCGGTTCCCGCAAGGTGGGACAGTCCGGAATGGACATGAGCGACCAGTGGATCCACATGGCGGATCCCGAGGTGGCCGACGAACTCTGCAACTACCGCGGCTGCCAGGCTGAATCTCTCAATCACCCCGAAGCGCTTTTCCACATGAACACGGGCAGCCGTCTTGGCGGTGATCCGGCGGTGGGCTCCTGGGTGAACTACGGTCTCGGTTCCATGAACCAGAACCTGCCCGGTTATGTGGTCATGACCGAGCTTGCGTTGCCGCAGGGCGGTTCGCGCAACTGGAGCAACGGATTCCTTCCCGCCCACTTCCAGGGTACCGGCCTTCGTCCCGAGGGTTCCCCGATTCTCGACCTGAACTCCCAGGCCTACAAGACTCGTGAGCATCAGCGCAAGGCACTCGACGAACTCAAGTTCCTCAACGAGAAGCACGCCACCGTGCATCCTCAGCACGACGCACTCGCCTCGCGTATCGAGAACTACGAACTGGCCTACCGCATGCAGATGGAAGTGCCGGGTGTGATTGATATCGAAAGCGAACCCGAGCACATCAAGGAGCTCTACGGTCTCGACAACAAGGAAACCGAGACCTTCGGCAAGCAGTGCCTCATGGCGCGTCGTCTCGTCGAGAAGGGTGTTCGCTTCGTGCAGATTTTCTCCGGTGGCTGGGACAGTCACGATTACCTCGAGAAGGGTCACTCTTCACGTATCCGAAGTGTCGATAAGGGCATGGCCGGTCTCATCAAGGATCTCAAGCGTCGTGGCATGCTCGACGATACCCTCGTGATCTGGACCGGTGAGTTTGGACGCACACCGGACAACAACAAGCGCGGCGGTGTCTACTCACTCGGACGCGGTCACAACGTCGACGCGATGACGATGCTTTTCGCCGGCGGCGGCGTGAAGAAAGGTTCCATCATTGGCGCGACCGACGAGCTCGGAGCCGAGGCCGTTGACGTGGTTCACCCAATTCGCGATGTGCACTGCACTATTCTGCACCTGTTAGGTTTGGATGATAACAAGCTGACCTACTTCCATGGAGGGCGATACAAGCAGTTGTCCCAGTTTGGAGGGAAGATTATTCCGGAGATGATTGGCTAGATCTTGAGGGGACAGGCAGAAGGCTGAAGGCAGAAGTGCCTTTCGTCCGCTGCCTTTCTTTGTGTACAGAAATGACGATATGAGATCCCTGCTTTTCAAGCTGGCGATTGTGCTGATCCACTGCTGCCTTCTGCCTGGTTCCTTCTGCCTCGCCGAAGGCGCCCGCCCCAACGTGATTCTCATCGTCACCGACGACCAGGGCTATGGAGACATGTCGTGTCACGACAACCCGTGGCTGGAGACACCCAATCTTGACCGGCTTCATGACGAAGGGGTCAGCCTGGATGACTACCATGTGGATCCGGTTTGCACGCCGACGCGGGCATCACTGATGTCGGGGCAATATTGCTCACGCAATGGAGCGTGGGGAGTGACGATCGGACGACAGCTGCTGAATCCTGATCTGCCGACCATGGCAGATATCTTCGCAGCCGGCGGATACGCCACGGGCATGTTTGGCAAGTGGCACCTGGGTGACGCTTATCCATACGCGCCGCGTCATCGTGGCTTCCAGGATGTGGTGCGTCACCTTGCTGGCGGGATCGATGAGATCAGCAATCCGGAGGGGAACAACTACTTCGACGACACGCTCTATCGCAATGGCGAACCGGAGAAGTTCGAGGGCTATTGCACAGACATCTTTTTTGATGAGACGATTCGCCTCGTAAAGGAGAACCGGGAAAATCCGTTTTTCATCTATCTGGCTACCAACGCGATGCACGGACCGTTCACCGTGGCAGAGCAGTATTCCGATCGCTTTCGCGAACTGGGGCATCCTGAGGATCGTTCCAAGTTCTATGGGATGATCGAAAACTTTGACGAGAATCTCGGGCGCCTCTTTGTCGCCCTCGAAGAAAACGGCGTCGACGAGAACACGCTCATCATTTTCATGGGCGATAACGGTACCGCGGGTGGGGTCAGCAGCAAGAATGACAACGGCGGCTACGGCGGAGGTATGCGCGGCAAGAAAGGATCCGTCTACGAAGGAGGGCACCGGGTTGCCTGCTTTGCCCGGTGGCCGGGTGGCTTAAAACCGCGAACGGTCGAGGAGCTAACCAGCGTTCGTGACTGGCTGCCCACGTTGATCGATCTCTGCGGCCTGGAGAAACCGGAAGGAGCGAAATTCGACGGCACCAGCATTCGTCCTTTGCTCGAAGAGGAGGCTGAAAGCTGGCCGGATCGAACCTTCTTCGTCGAACGCCAGGATGACATTCTCGTGAAGGCCCCGTTGAAGCCGGGCGGTGGCAAGCGGGCCCAGTACCCCAACTACGCGGTCGTCACCGAGAAGTGGCGCCTCGTGAACGGTGAGCTTTACGATATTGAGAATGATCCCGCTCAGGCGAACGATATTGCCAAGGCGCATCCTGAAGTGGTGCAGCAACTCTACGCCGACTACGGCGCCTGGTTCGATGATGTGGCCAGTCACAAGAGTGAATACACCCGCTTCCTCGTCGGGGATTCGGCTGAGAATCCGACCCTCTTGACGGTGCGCGACTGGCACCCGACCGAGGGGCCCGTCATCTGGAAGAAAGAGCATCTCTTCGACGACGAGAAATTTCTCAATGGGTTCTGGGCCATCGATGTGGTGGCGGATGGGACCTATGAGTTTTGTCTTTCCCGTCATCAAGACGACGCGCCTCACCCGATGAAAGCGATCGAGGCGACGATTCGCCTCGTCGATGACGAAGGCAGTGAGGCTTCCGCGGTTGGAGAATCAAAAGAGATTCAGCCTTCCGATACGGATGTGACCTTCACGCTGGATTTGAAGCGGGGTCCGGCCATTCTCCAAACGGCCTTGATGGACGAAGGTGGTCACCGGGTTCGCGGCGCCTACTTCGTTACAGTGAAACGCCTTTAGGTCCGGCGACAAGATTCATGGGCTGCCATCGTTCGATACGGGATGCTGTTAGCTGAGATAATTGATTCCCTGATCAGAATCCGTGAAGATTCCGATCATTAGCTCTGCCTCATACCATGAAAAAACTGTTTTCCCTCGCTTGTTCGATCGTCTTTGCCGGTCTCGTGACCTCGCCTGTCAGCGCCACCGAAATTCTCTGGAGCCAATATCTCCAGCATCAGGGCACTATGAAGCTGTTGGTGCACCTCGATACCGATCCAACCGAGGCCCATAACGGTGAGGTCGTGACGCTGTGGCTTCGGGAGGGTGAATCAGACGAATGGACGGAGACCCAGACTCAGCCCGTTCATTCCCTGACGGCGACCGCGCTTTTCGAATTGGAGTCCTGGCCCCGTCATGAGGAGCGACTCTTCAAAGTCACCACTGGCGAATCAGAATGGGAAGGCACCTTTAAAGCTGAGCCGAAGGAAGGCTCGGTCCTGAAAGTCGCGGGGTTTTCCTGCCACAAGGAAATCGGTTGGCCGTGGACCGAGGCGATCGGTGAAGTCATCGCTCACGATCCGGATCTTGTTATTTTCACCGGCGACCAGATCTACGAAAACGATTACGGCAGTCCCATGTTTCGGGCGATGACCGAAGAGGAGGTTCCCAAGGGAATGAAGAACTACCTCGAAAAGTATCGCAAATTTGGTGAAGCCTTCGGCGAACTGATGCGGGATCGCCCCACGATCATGATCACCGACGACCACGATGTCTTCGCCAATGACCTGTGGGGGCGCGGAGGCGTTCGCATGAATGGAGACCGCACCACAGGCGGCTATCCGACGCATCCGGACTGGGTCAATGCAGCAGAGTTCACCCAGGTGGGCAACCTTCCGGATGCCGTGAATCCGGGGCCTCATGGGGACGGGGTGCGCGCTTTTTACACAGCGGTGAACTATGGCGGGGTAGATTTCGCTGTTCTCGAAGACCGTAAGTTTAAGAGCGCACCTTCGGAGGTGATCAAGGAGCTGATTGCGCCTCCGGGATTCAAGTGGCCGAATCCTCGCAAGACAGACTTCAAGATCGAGGTGGTGCTGGATCCCGACTATGATTGCACGCAACTCGATCGTCCTGACCTGCAATTGCTAGGAGGGGACCAGGAAGCCTTCCTCAAGGAGTGGGCGGATGAACTGACGGCATCCGAAGGAATCGGGGCGGTAATTTCGTCGAGCCCATGGGCTCATATCGCGATGTATTCTCCCACCTCAGCCGATACCGATTCCAACGCCTGGCCGCAGTCCGGGCGCAACCGTGCACTGGAAGCGATTGGTGATGCGCCGGTGGTGCTGCTGCACGGCGACGTTCACCTCGGGACCTTGGGTCGTCACGGGCGTGAGAAGTTTAACGACGGTCCAGTGACCTATTCCTTTCCGTCCTTCTCATCACGCGCCAGTCGCAAGTGGGAGCCACTTGAGTCTGGAGCCAACCGCGAACCAGGCGCGCCCGAAAACACCGGGGAGTTTCACGATCGCTTCGGCAACAAGATCACCATGTATGGCGCTGGCAACGGACTGAACGGTTACGGTATCCTACTGTTCGACACGAAGAATCGCGAAGTCGAAATCCAGTTCCACCCTATGGATGAAGAGCGCAAGCCGATTAAAGTCGATGTGCCGGGGTGGCCGCATACTGAGAAATTCTGAGTCACCAATGACTCAGCGTGCCTCCCGCTTGGCCTTCGCCTGCTGGGCGTTCTTGTAGCTGTCGCCGTCGGTTCCGAACGGGACGATGTGATAGGAGGTGTCGGTCTGCTGGATCGCCATGAATTCCTCGAGGTGTCGCTGGAGGCGGGCACGATCGTTGGCTACAGGTTCAGACGAGGTCATGGGTTCAAAGTGATAGCGCGATTCGATATCGGTCAGGGGGGCGTCGTAGAGCCGGCCGTTCTCATGAAGGCGGAACCGCTTGTCGCGCACGAAGTAGCAATCCCCCTCAAATGCCATGGCGATAAATTCTCGGTCCTCTCCCGGCAGGTCATAGAAGTTGTGGGATAAATCGAGCCCATCGACGTCGTGGGTGAGGGGGGTGTCGGCGAAGCTTGCCAAGGTGGGAAGAATGTCGGCGAGGCAAAAGAGAGCGTCGCGTTCTCCGGGTGGAATTCTTCCGGGCCACTTCGCAAGAAAGGGGACTCGGGTGCCGGCTTCATTCATGGTGCGCTTCGCTCCTCGCAGGTGAAAGTCACCAAGTTGTGAGACCAGGTTGGGGGAGGTGCCGTTGTCGCCAGTGAATATCACGATCGTCTCTTCGGAGAGTTCCAGGTCTTCCAGGGTTTGAAGCAGGCGTCCGACCAGGCCGTCCATGTAGTGAACCATGCGGCCGTTGATGCGCTCATTCTTCCCGAGGTTCTCGGGAAAGTGGATCTCTGCAGCAGTTTGATCGCCGGGAGGAGTGATCAAAGGGCCATGGATCAGGTTCATGGGAAAATAAGCCAGGAAAGGCTGGTCCCTGTTTCGCTCGATAAAATCGATGAGGAAGTCGCAATAGTAGTCGGGTCCGAAAACCTCCCTGCTGTGTTCGACGTATTGGCCGTTCTCCCAATTGCAGGGGGCGTAGTAGCGGCTGCGTTTCTTGTCGTCCCAGAACTGCACCCAGAGGCAATGTTCGTCGAATCCGTGGCTAGTGGGCTGATCGGGGTAGCGCTGGAAGTGCCCCAGGTGCCACTTGCCGGCAATGGCGGTTGCGTAGCCGGCCTCTTTGAACAGGTGTCCGAACGTTTTGATGTGGGCGGGTAGCCGATTGTTGTGGTTTTTCCGGTCAGCAGGGCTGTCCATGCGCTCGAGGATCCCGGTACGATTTGGGTAGAGCCCTGTCATGATCATGGAGCGGGTCGGACTGCAAACCGGGGTCGCATAGGCATTCTCAAAGACGGCTCCTTCCCCGGCGAGGCGATCGAGGTGGGGGGTGGAGTAGATGGTGTTGCCATACACGGGCAGGCAATCGGCGCCGAGATCATCGGCCATGATCAAGAGGATGTTCGGCGGACGATCCTCGGCCATCGCGCAGGAGGTCGCGAGGAGGAGACAGAACAGAGCGGTGATTCTCATCCTTGTTTAGCCCGGTTGGTTTAGTCCGACGTTTTGCCTTTGAACACATCCTTCGCCCAGGCGTCGTAGCGGGCTCTCAGAGAGGCGGCAATGTCAGGCTCATCGGCGAAGTAGTCTTTCGCTTCGGGTTCGTCGTCAGCAAGGTTGAGCAGCTGGGGTGTTTTGCCTGCCATGAGCAGTTTCCAGTCCCCCTCGCGCACGGCCCATTTTTTCTGCCATTGGAAGTAAAGCACGGGGTGGGCGCTGGGGGCCTCTGCGGAATCGATGATCGGTTGCAGGCTGCGACCATCGAGTTCTGCCGCGGGTAGATCGGCATCGCACCACTCCGCGAGACTGGGCAGCCAGTCCATGATGGTGACGGCCTGGTCCCGAACTTCGCCTTTGGGAAGGCCTGCCGGCCAGCTCACGACAGCGGGTACGCGCACGCCGCCTTCGAGAAAGGTGCCCTTGGCTCCGAGCCATTTGCCGGTGTTGCCGCCCCCGCCGTGCGCGCTGTAGTAGTGCCCTTTGGGCAGGCCGCTGGCGTGGTCGTCCATGGTGAGGCCGGCTTTGTCTTCCACGGAGTGGCCATTGTCGCTTTGAAAGATGACGATGGTGTTTTCGGTAAGACCGAGCTCATCGAGTTTTTCCATGATGAGTCCCATGTAGTGGTCCGTCGTCGTCATGATGGCGGCGTAGGAACGGCGGGGCATGGGCAGATCTTTGTAGAGCTCGGTGTGTTCCTTGAGCGCCTGCTCGGGGTAGTGAGGGATGTTGTAACCGATGTAGAGCAGGAAAGGATTCTCCTCGTTCAGATCGATGAATTCGAGGGCGCGCTCGGTGATCAGCTCGGGGAAGTATTCTCCATCTTTGAACACTTCGGTGGTGCCTTCGAAGAGGTCGTGAAAACCTTTCTGGTGGAGGAAGTAGTGGTTGTAGTTGTCGATGAAGCCGTTGCGGATGCCAAAGAATTCATCGAAGCCCTGCTTCATGGGGCCGAAGTCGCGGTGGGAACCGACGTGCCATTTGCCGAAGAGGCCGGTGCGGTAGCCGGCGTCCTTCAGCATCTCGGCGAGAGTCACTTCCTCCAGGGCCATGTTGACCCCGTCGGGGCCGTTGATGTTGTTCTGGGTCCAGGAATTGACCCCGGAGCGCTGCGGGTGCCGTCCGGTCAGAAGCGCGGCGCGCGACGGGCAGCAAACGGTGTGGGCATAGGCCTGGGTGAAGCGGACGCCGTCTCGCGCGAGACGGTCGATCGTGGGGGTGTGGAGATCGTCGGATCCGTAACAGCCCGCATCGAGCGTGCCTTGGTCGTCGGTGTAGAGAATGACGACGTTGGGTTTTGGGCCTGCGGCCAGGCAGAAGGTAACCGGCAGAAGGCAGAAGTGAAGGAGGATGCAGCGGGCAAGAAAGTGGTTCATTGAGCTTGGAGCGTCCCTGATTCCTACGAAATCGTCAATGCCTCGAAAAAGCCAGCCGGGCCAGGATGTGGGGCGCGACCGCATGTCCACAGAAGCCGAAAGGTAACAGAAATTTGCTCACGGAAATCAGGATCTGGTCGGAGACCCCGGAATGACCGAGGTTTTGTCATATTCAACCATTGAACGACCTTTGGTTATAGAAGACTAATTTTCTGATGAATCGACCATTGAAAGCCGTGGGCCGACGCCGTTTCCTCCAGGGAGCCGGCGGATCGTTGCTGGCCCTGCCGTTGCTGGAAAGTACGGCCGCCGATTCCAATGCGGTTTCGCCGAAACGCCTGACTGCGACGGGGATTTTCTATGGGCTGATGCCTCACTATTTTCACCCGGAAAAGGTGGGGCGGGATTACGAGATGACCCGGCTACTGGAGCCTCTGGCGGCTCATCGGGACGATTTTACGGTTTTTTCCGGGCTCGACCACAACCTCGGTGGGGGGCACAACAGCACGAAGTATTTTCTCTCCGGTATTCCGGTGACCCAGACGAAGGGATACGCCGAAGCCAATATTTCCGTCGATCAGAAAGCGGCTCAGTTCGTGGGCGGAGAGACTCGATACCCCTCGCTCGTGCTCGGCTGCGATACGGGGCAGGAGCACACGCTATCGTGGACACGCAACGGCAATGCGATCCCGATGGTGGAGGAGGCGGAACGGCTCTACAGCCTGCTCTTTCGAAAAGACAACGCACAGTCTCGCACGCGGATTGAGCGGGATTTTCAGAACAAGCAGTCCATTCTCGACTTGGTCAGGGATCAGTCGAAGTCTTTCGAGAAAGGATTGGGGGCTTCCGACAAGGAGAAGCTGGATCAGTATTATACGTCGGTCAGGGAGCTGGAGGGGCGCATCAAGCAGAGCGAGCGTTGGCTCAATCGTGAAAAACCAACGACCGACTATACCCTGCCCGAAGGGATCGATGAACTCACCCTGCATGACAAGACACCGTTCTTTTACGATCTCATGGTGCTCGCGTTGCAGACCGATTCGACACGGGTGATCAGCCTGAGTTTCACCGACCTCGGTAAAGAGAGTGGCGGCATTCCCGGTGTCAGCACAGGGTATCACTCCCTCTCACATCACGGACAGGTTCAGTCAGTGATGGATGAACTCGCGCTGGTGGAGTGTTTCCACACGGGCCAGTTCTCCCGTTTCCTCGACAAGCTCAAGGAAGTGAAGGAACCCAATGGCGAGACCTTGCTCGACAACACGATGGCGTTCTTTGGCAGTGGCATGAGCAATGGCAACTCTCACAGTCTGCGCGATCTGCCGGTGGTTCTAGCTGGTGGCGGATTCAAGCACGGGGAACACAAGCACTACGCGCGCAACGGCAAGACTTCGGTTTCGCTGTGCAACCTTTACCTGACGATGTTGCAGAACTTCGGGTTGGAGATCGATCAGTTCAATAATTCCACCGGAACCCTGACGGGGCTTGAGATCGCATAGCGATCTCGGTGACAAGGAGAAGGGGTGACAAGGTGACAAAACGGATGAGAGATTCTGGAACAAAAATTAAAGTGAGGATGAAGATGGGGTTTTCGAAAGTGGGCGCCAGCTTCACCTCTTCACCTGGTCACTCCCTCACCTGGTCACATTTGGTCACCTTGTCATGCCTGCTTGCAGGCACCGCGTTCGCTCAACCCAAATACATCGTCCTCGACAACGACGTCCATGCTTTCCTCCAGGATTACTGCGTGAAGTGCCACGGCCCGGATGAGGACAAAGGGGACTATGTCTTGCACGACTTTTTCTCCCGCGAGGGAGAGCAGTGGCGAGTCGATGTGGCTGATATTGAAAATGTTTATGTCCTCCAGGATGTGCTCGACCAACTCAATCTCGGCGAAATGCCACCGGACAAGAAGGGGGTGAAGCAGCCAAAGAGTGAAGAGGTCAAGGCGACCACGGCCTGGCTGACCGACACGCTGCTGTCGCTCGAAGAAGACAACCGCTCTAACGTCACCGTACTTCGCCGCCTCAACCGGGAAGAGTACCGCAACACGATGCGCGACCTTCTCGGCTTGGACGGTCTGACCAAGGATCTGACCGCCAACTTTCCGGCCGATGACGAATATCACGGCTTCACCAACATTGGCGAAGCGCTCAACTTGAGTGATGCCCATCTCGAGGCGTACCTCGACGCGGCCAACAAGTATGTGCGGATGGCGTTTCATTTCGGTGAGATGCCGAATCCGAGACGCATCGAGTTTCAACCGGAGTCCTGGGGCTACGAATCGAGAATGGCGGTGACTCCGTGGATGTATCGCCTCGCGACACCCGGGAAGTATCTCGACATCGGGGCGGGTGCGAAGCAGCTCAGCGAGAAGTTCGACCTCGCAACCTACCCTCGTCCTTTTGTGAATCGGGGCATCGAGGAGGCGGGTTACTATCGCATCACGATCAATGCGGAAGCGATTCGTCGCCTCACTCATCCCTACGATCCTTCCATGATCCCGACGGATCTGACACCGCCGATGCAGTTGGGACTCTACATCTCAGATGGCAGGAAAGGCATTGCTGCCGCCGGCGTGAAATCCCGCACCAAGGTCGGCTGGTGGGATCTGAAGGATCACGAAGCGCAGGACTTTGAAGTGACCGTCTGGCTCGACAAGGGTGCGGTGCCGATGCTCAACTGGGACAACGGTCCCGGCCCCTCCGACTACTGGATGCGGGACATTCTCGAAAAGTACCACACCGACGTTGAGTTCCGCGGGAAACAGGGAGCCCACGCCTGGCACATCAAGCCGGACACGGCTGTTCCCGGCCGTATCGTTTCTGATGTCTGGCAGGGTCCTATGGTTCGGGTGCACGAGTTTGTGATGCAGGGGCCAATTCACAAGACCTTCCGCTCACGAGCCCAGAACGAGTTTGCTGGTGGTGTGACCGATATCGCAGACCTCGATCTGGAACTGGCCCTGAAGCGCTTCACCCGCAAGGCTTTCCGCCGACCCGTGGGACCAAAAGACTACGAGCCCTACATTGAGCTGGCCGAGCATGCCATGAAGGAGCTGAAGCGTTCGCGCGAAGAGGCGTTCTACATGGCGCTGAAGGCCGTGCTGGTGTCCCCGGACTTCCTTTATCTGAAAGAAACCGGCGATGAGAACGGCAAGCTGACGTCCTGGGAGATGGCGAATCGACTTTCTTACTTCCTGTGGAGTTCCATGCCGGACGGGCAGCTGTTTGGATTAGCCCAGCAGGGGGAGTTGGTGAAACCCGAGGTGGTTCGCAAACAGGTCTTTCGCATGCTGGAAGATCCCAGGAGTGAGGCCTTTGTTGAAGGCTTCGCCACAAGCTGGTTGCGTCTTGATAAGCTCGGTTCGATGCCGGCAGATTCACTGAAGTTCCAGGAGTATTACCTGCATGGGCTTGAGGATTCGATGAAGGCGGAGACCCTCGCTTTCGTGGAGAATGCGGTGAAGGCGAATGCACCGCTGACCGATTTCCTTGACTCCGATTACACCTTCGTGAACCAGGATTTGGCGCGTCACTATGGGCTTGAAGATGTCGACGGGATTCACTTTCGCCATGTGTCCCTGCCAGCGGAAAGTCCTCGTGGAGGTTTGTTAGGGCAGGCCAGTATTCTCACCCTAAGTGCCAACGGGATCGACACCTCACCTGTTGTGCGCGGCATTTGGGTGCTGGAAAATCTCATGGGCACACCACCGCCTCCGCCGCCGCCCGACGTGGAACCACTCGATCCCGATGTGCGCGGCGCCACGACAATCAGGCAACGTCTCGCCAAGCACAGCGAGATTGAATCCTGCGCGGACTGCCATGCCAAGATTGACCCTTTTGGATTTCCGTTAGAGTATTTTGATCCGGTGGGTGGTTTTCGGGAGACCTACTTCCGCAGCCGTCGCTGGAGCCGTCCCGAGCGAAAGACGATCTACCATCCCGGTCGTCCCGTGGATGGAGTCGCTGAGTTGCGGTCGGGTGAGACGTTTTCCAATCCGACCGAACTGAAGCAGGTCTTGCTCGAGCGGAAGGATACCTTTGCTAAAGGCCTGACCGACAAGTTGCTGACCTACGCGGCCGGACGGCCCATGACTTATCGCGATCACCCCGAGCTTGAGGCGATTGCGAAGCGGTCACTCGAAGAGGGCCGTGGTTTCCGCAACCTCATCATGAACGTCGCGACAAGCGAAGTGTTCACGAATCGGTGAATCCAGATTCGATGTGACAGCCGTTTGGCGAAGGTAGGGTCGGGCGTCCTCGACCGACCGCTAAGAATTGAGAGCGTTCTTCTCGCACTGCTTTTGCCAAATAGACTGCGTTTAGTGGATTGCGGTCGGTGGAAGGCCACCCCGTCCAGAGGCCCGACCCTACCAGCGCTACATCAGCCTTGGTGGAGGTCCTGCTAACCCTATTTCTTTGAAACCACCCGGGCGTGGCTGGGTAGGGGCAGGTAGTCTCCCTCGCGAATCATCCAGCGATCAAGTTTCTCACGAAGTTCGATTTCGGTGGTTTCCAGTCTGGCTTTGCCGGAAAGATTGTTGAGCTGGAAGGGATCCTTTTTCAGGTCGTAGAGCTCGAACAACGGGCGGGGGTTTCGAAAGTAAAGATGTCGATGGGGGGCGGGAAGGCTGCCCGAGGCCTCGGCATCGTTGATCGCCATCCAGGCGATGTTGTTTGAGGCCATGTCCACCGGAGTGTAGCTCCGGTCAGGGAGGGCGTTGTAGATGAAGTGGAACCTTGCACTGGTGATGGAGCGGGATAAATCAAAGCCATCGCTGCGGGTGATCGGACCCCAGTGCCAACCGCGCTCTGCGTAGACCTCGTTGCGTCCATCCATGGGCTGGCCGAGCAGCAGCGGTTGGAAACTCAATCCGGTCATGCCGGGGGCGGGGGAGAGCCCGGCAGCGTCGAGAATGGTGGGAGCCAGGTCGACACCGCTGATGAGCGACTCGGAGACAACGCCGGCCTCGATTTTTCCGGGCCAGCGAATCAGTAGGGGCACGTTGATGCCGCGCTGGTAGAGGGTGCCCTTCCCACGTAGCAGGGCTTCTCCATTGTCTCCCATGAAAATAACGAGGGTGTTTTGGCTGAGGCCACGGTCGTCGAGAACCTGCATGAGGTGACCGAAGCCGGTGTCGAGATCGCGCACTTCAGCGAGATAGCGGGCGTAGTCGAGGCGGACTTCGGGGAGGTCCGGCCAGTCTGGAGGTAGCTGAAGTTTGGCGGGATCGATGCCCTCGTGATCGTCTCCCCATTTCCGATGGGGCTGACTGAATCCGAAGTAGAGAAAGAAAGGCTGGGCCTCAGGGACTTTGTCTAGAATGCCGGAAAAAATATCGGGAATGTCCTGGATCGCTTCTGCCTTGGTGCCGATACCCTGGACGAAGTGGTCAAAACGGGACTCAAAGGTTTCGCCGCGCATGTCCTCCTGTACGAGCATCTCGGAGATGTGGTCCGCATCCTTCTTCTTGCCGTCGAGATGCTGGTGGCGTCCATCCAGCCCGGTCCAGTAGCCGGCGTCGCGAAGCAGGTCCGTAAAGAAAGGCGTATCCGCAGACGCGGGTTGGGCAAAGCGGGTCGCGCGCAGGCCGATGGGGGAGCGTCCGGCAAACATCGATGTGCGTGAAGGCGCGCACTGCGGAGCGGCGGTGTAGGCGCGGTTGAAGCGCATGCCTTCTTTGGCAAAGCGATCCAGGTTAGGAGTGAGCGAAAGCGCCTCGCAATTGGTGCAACCGTAGACGCCAACGTGAGGGAGGCTGTGGTCGTCGGAAAGAACGAGGAGAATGTTAGGTTTCTCAGCTGCCTGGAGGAAGCCGGTGAGCCCAATGGCCATCCATGCCAGGATTTTCATGAGCCGGCGTGGCTGCTTTCTCGTCAGTTTCGTGTTCTTTCCCATCTTTGGTTTTAGGGTCTACTTCTTGTATTCAGTTCCGGTGCAGGTTTTCCACCAGTCGTTCCAGGCCTCGTCGAGTTCTGAAACCAGTTCCGGCATCTCACTCGCCAGATCGTTCAGTTCGGTGCGATCTTTGGCGAGATTATAAAGTTCCCAGTCGCCGTTGTTGTGACGCACCAGTTTCATGTCGCCACGGCGAATCGCGTTTCCGCTACCCCATTCCCAATACAGAGTCTCCTCGCGATCCAAAGGGGCATTGCGCAGAGCTTTAGTGATATCGATGCCTTGGCCGTTGGCGGGATTCTTCGCGCTCGCCAAGGCGGCCACGGTCGGAGGGATGTCGACCAGGTGAACCGGTTCACGACAGATGCGACCGGGCGATTCAATGCCCTTGGGCCAATGCGCGATCATCGAGGTAGCGATGCCGCCCTCGTGGCTTCGGGTCTTAAAATTGCGTAGCGGTGTGTTGCTGACGTTAGCCCAACCCTGGTGGTAGGCCTCGTAGCTGTCGACGCCGCCGATCGGCACATCGTCCCGGTAGTTGTCGACGCGGTGAGCCGCATCGGTGGTGCAGGCGCCGTTGTCGCTCAGGAAAAAGATAAGCGTATTGTCGAGTCGACCCTGTTCCTCCAGCAGTGTGATGACGCGGCCAATATTGTCATCCATCCGCTCCACCATCGCGGCGTAGACCTCCATCTGGGTGATGCGTCGCTGCTTCAGTTCAGGGGGGAGCGATTCCCAGGGGTGATCGTAGTCAACCGGCGAGAGCGGGGCGATTTCCGGATCGAACAAACCGGATTCGACTTGGCGCTGATAACGTGCCTCCCGAATCGCATCGTAACCGGCATCATAGCGTCCCCGCACTTTAGCGACGCTATCCTCGGGAGCATGCAGAGGCCAATGAGGCGCATTGTAGGCGAGATAGAGAAAGAAGGGTTGGTCGTCATCCGCGGTTTCCTCCAGCCATTCGAGACTCTTGTCGGTAAAGACGTCGGTCGCATACCAGTCTGCGCGATCCGGAACGAAAGGATCAGTGATTTTGTCTTCGTCGAGGATCCACTGGTAGTGCTCAATTCGTGCTGGATCAGCTGCGCCGGGAGCCGGGGCATTGCCGGGATTCCAGCAATTGATGGCTCCGCCGAGGAATCCATAGAACCGGTCAAACCCACGGGTTCTCGGATCAAAGGTGGCGTGATGCTTGCCGGACCACAGGGTGTGGTAGCCGACCGGTTTCAGGGCTTCGCCAAGAGTGGTGGTGTTATTGAAATCGCGATCAGTCTCCTGATACCATTTGCCGGTGAGCAGGCAGGCGCGAGTGGTGAAGCACTTGGAGGTGTTGTAGGCCTGAGTGAAGATGACGCCGTTTTCGGCAAGACGATCGAGATGGGGCGTCTCAATTTCAGACCCCATGCATCCCAGGTCGGAATAGCCCATGTCATCCGCAAGGATGATGAGGACATTGGGTCGGGTGTCTGCGAAAACCGCGGTTGTCAGAGACAACCCAATTGCGACGATTGAAGAACCAAATCTCATACAGGCGGTCTATGGAATGGCAGCAGAATGGTTTCCTTCGTCTTTAATCACCCGTAAAGCGCCCGGCTAGCGAGTTCAAGCAGCCAGACAGAAGAAGCGAGACCTAGAATTGAAGCCGTCCCCCAAACAGCCAAGAACACCGGGCGCATGCGGGCGGGAGGGGCTTTGGCAAACTGAAAGGCAAAGAACATGACGCTGGTGATGCTGGCTACCATGAGTGCGATTCCAACGACTTTAATGACGAGCACAAAGAAAACAGAAATGAAGACGATTTCGGGCATGGGAGTATTCTCGCCCAGGAAGTCTCATCGTCAAAATCGATAAATCATCATAGAAAAATCAAACAGATCAATGTTGATAGCGCCCTGCAACCTAGTTCCTTCGAAACGACTGGCTGAGCACGACGCCTTTGACGAGGTCCTTTAATCCTCCGTCTCCGAGCTCTGCCAGCATGTGCTCAACCACTTCGCGGTCGCCGTACTCGAGTTCGCGACCGAGCGAGTAGGTGAGCAGCTTTTCGGCAAGGCACTTGGTGAACTCGTCGCTCCGACCGACCATCAGGTCGCGGAATTCGGAGGGGCCCTGAAACTCGTCTCCGCTGGGCAACTTGCCTGAAGCGTCGACCGGGTTTCCGCGATGATATTCATCGCGCCACGAGCCGATCGCATCGTAGTTTTCCAGGGCAAAGCCGAGCGGGTCGATCTTGCGATGGCACTCGGCACAACTGGTCGCTTCGCGGTGCTTCGCCAGCTCTTCGCGGAGGGAGGTCGCTCCGGTGATGTCGGGATCCAACTCCGGCACGTCCGGCGGAGGCGGGGGCGGCGTGTAGCCTAACACTTTCTCCAGGACATAGATTCCGCGAACCACCGGAGAGGTATCAACACCGTTGGCTGAGGCCGTCAGGAAAAGGGCCTGGCTCGTTAAGCCGCGGCGGCCGGAACCTTCAAGCGAGACCTGGCGCATGTGGCTGCCTTCGAGGCCTTCGATCCCATAGTGCATTCCCAGCTCGCGATTGAGAAAGGAGTAATCGGCGGTGAGGAATTCTGAGGGTGGCAGGTTCTCGTCGAGTATGTGGCGGAAGAAGGACTCGGTCTCCAACCGCATCGCCGTCTCCAGGTTGTTCCGGTAGTATTCGCGGAATTCACCGGAAACCGGCATTTCTCCAATGCTGTCGAGGCCGAGCCAGCGGCGGATAAAGTGTGACACGAATCGCTCCGACTTCGGGTCTGCGAGCATGCGATCCACCTGGCGACTCAGCTCTTCGGGATCCGAGAGCTTGCCGGATTGGGCCGCCTTCAAAAGTTCCTGGTCCGGTGTCGATGACCAGAGAAAATAGGCGAGGCGGGAAGCCAGCGACCAGGCGTTCAATTCACCTTCCCCTTCCGCGAGGTAAATGAATCCGGGAGAGGCGAGAATGGTCTGGAAACCCAGTTGAAGCGCTTCGAGAGGCTCCATGCCTTCTTCGAGTTTGGTCGTTACCAGATTTTCGATGGGAGCCAGTTCTCCATTCTCGAGCGGGCGGCGGTAGGCATCTTCAGCAAAAGCACGAAGACGCTTCGTGATCGTTCCCGGGTTCAAGTCTTCTGGCTTCAAGTCGCCGTAGAGCTTCTGATGCCCCTCGGGCGGCCACTCCTCAACGTGGGGACCCTCGACCTCGATTTCCCAGATTCGCAGCTTGGGTCCACGGTAAACTTTGAGCAGTCCATGTGACTTGTCATATCCCGGTTTCATCTCCGCAAAGGGTGCGACTTCGGGGTGTTCGGCAGCTTTGCTGGTGATGATTCGGACCAGCCGCTTGGTCGCCATGGTTCCGTTGCGGAAACGGATCTCGGGCTCAAATCCTTTCTCCAAATACACGTCCCATTCCAACCACTTTGGCTCCTCACTGCTGAGTTCTTCGAGCGCGACGGAGCGGTATTCGGATACGCTTCCTGAACTTTCCACACTGCCTTCCCGGTTGACGGCTGCCAGCTCCAGCACGAGCGGATCGCCATTGCGGAAATCGTCGAGGGCGTTCCCGTAGGGGTGATCACGATCTACGGCGGCGGCCTTCACTCGTACGGTGTAGATGCCGCTATGGGGCACGCCTTTCATAGCGAGAGGCTCAAAGCCAATGTGGCCGCCGCGGTAGTGTCGGCCGTAGAGGTCGGTGTAAGGCGTTTCCGGGATGTAGCGAAAGCGGTCCACCTGGAACAGCTTGGGCAGGTGTCCCTTGTCTTTGCCGGAGAAATAGAATGGGGACGCCTGCGTGTAGCTTTTTGATTCCGGCCTTTCGCCGAAATAAGTGGCCCGCTGAATGGCGCCCTCGGCCGCCAGTAAATAGTGATCGAGCAACATGCCGGAGGTGACGAGGCCATGGCCATTGTTATCAAAGCCATCGATGACCACTTCTGCGGGAAAGTCTTCTGATGGATCCCAGTCGGACACATCGATCGAGAGCAGGTCTCCGATGGTGTGTTTGTATTCCCACTTATTGATCCGGCGCAGGACACTGTGCCCACCGGTGTCAGCGAGGCGAGCCGCTGCCTCGGAGATGAAATCAGTCATCTCCTGGATCATCGCGATCCGCTCCGCTTCTTCCGGTTGTGGCTCGTCCTCAGGAGGCATCTCTTCGAGGTTGAGAAGATCCACCACTTCCTGCCAACGCTCGATCTCATCCAGCGTCGTGATCTCCAACGGCAGATCGTCGAAACGTCGATCCGCCTTCTGCTTGTCGGCTCCGTGACAAGCCACGCAGTAATCCGCAACAAACTCGGTCATTTTCGGCGAAGCCTCGACCTCGGACACTATCAAAGGAACTCCAAGGATCACGGCCAACCCCGTTCGAATACTATTTGCGATCATCTTAATGCTTACTGACTACCGATTACTGATTACCGATCGCCTCACACCAATTCCATTGGTGTGAACGTCCCTGTGCTTCGGCCGAACGCTTCCGTTTCGACGCCAAACCACTGCAAAGTCGACAACCACAGGTTACTGAGCTCCACGCGATGGGTTTCCTCGGGGCAAACGATGTGACCCCGATGACGGATGCCTCCGCCCGCGAGGACGACCGGCAGGCATTTGTTGCTGTGCTTGTAGGCGTCACCCATGCCGCTGCCCATCACTACCATGGTGCTGTCGAACAGTTGCGCTTCCTTGAGCTGGTTCAGCAGGAAGTTGAACTGCTTCATGAAGTAGCCTTCGACCACTTCGAGTTGCTCGAGACGGCCTTCTTCTTTGCCGTGATGTGAAAGGCCGTGGTAACTGCCCAGCTCCAGTTCGGAGGTGTTGAAGCCCATCGGGATTTCGAAGGTGGCCACCCGGGTTGAATTGGTTTGCAGCGCCAAAGTCAGCAACTCGTAGAATAGAGGCATCTCTTCGACATGGAGACGTTCGATGTCTTCCACTTCCGCAATGGGAGACCTGGGCTTGGGGCGCTCGAGCCACTCGTTCGACATCTGCAACTGCCTCTCCACTTCGCGAACTGAGGTCAGATACTGATCGAGCTTGTCACGATCCGCCGCGTTGAGCTTGCGTTCCATCTGGCTGGCTGATTCGCGAAGCGCATCCAGCACACTGGATCGATGCATCAGGCGAACCCGCTCGGAGTCTTTCGTGGCGGCATCGGCTTCCACAAAAAGCGCCTGGAACAATTTTGCCGGATTGTTGATCGGCGGAATTCTCACTCCGGAACGCGTCCAACTGAGGTCGGTGCCGTTGTGTAAGCCGGCCACGATGGAGGGGTAGCGTGAGGCGCTGCCAACGTGCTCAGCAGCCGCCTGGTCCAGCGTCATGTTCTTGGCCTTGAAGCCCGCGGCTTCGGATTTCTTCACGCCACTGAGAAAACTGTGCACGGCTGAGTGTCCTCCGCCCACTCCATGATGAAGGTTGGAGAAGATGGTGAAATCATCACGATGTTCCTCGATGCCCTTCAGGGTCGGGCTCATCGTATAGTCGACGCCCTCGTCGGTTGGGAAGAACTTCTGCGGATGGAATCCCAGGTGACTACCGATGCTGATGAGTCGCTTGGGAGCTTCGTTCGCGGCGGTGGCGGCCACGCCACTCTGGAGGCTGTCAAAAGCAGGAAGAGCCAGGCTAACCCCCACTCCTTTGAGGAAATGGCGGCGATCAACGTTTGGGGTTTTCAGTTTCTTCATGGGGAGGCAAAAGGTGTTCTCTGGTATTCTCCGTAGAGCGGCACGGAGGTTACAAAATGATTCAGGCATTGGCGTCCACGAGGACACGGATTTGATCGACGCTGTCCTGGATGCTCATCCGGATGTGAAGAGTGCGTCGGTCTTCGCTCAGTTCGACTTGATCGTCGATGTTGATGCCGCGCCGGTTGATCGATTTGAGCTGAGCACCCGGCATGGCGAGCTTGGCGTCGGATCCTTCCAGTTGTTCAGCCGCGAGGATCAGGCCGACTACGGGGCGGTCAAAGCGAAGCTCGGCGGTGAAGACACGATCGTTGCCGGAGTCAGAAGTGTCTACCCCGGGGTTGTATTGCAGAAGGTAGGAGTCAACGGTCAGGCTTTCCGAGAGATGCTCGACCTGTTTTCTGAAGGGATGTTCATGCAGGCCGGTTTGAGTCGAGTTGAGCGTGAATCCTTCAGGTAAGGTCACGCCCTCTCTTTCTGGAAAAAGAAGCAGGGTCTTAGAATCCACGGCCAATACCGGAGCAAGGCGTTCACCGGGGCGGGCCACCCGCAGGTCTCCGGTCACACTTTCGACGCCAAAGGAAGTTTCCCAGGTATTGAGAAAAGCATCCACGAGGTGGGGAATGGATTGGGCAGGGGACCTGGGTTCAATACTCTGCGTGGATTGCCCAGCGAAGAGGCGTTGAGGTTTATCGGTTCCGTGGAGTTCCACTTCTCCCTCAAAGACAGCGACGGAAGTGGTTCCATTGTCAGCCACTTCAATGCCAAAGGCAGTGCCGAGATCGACGACTCTTTCAGTCGGCGTCACCAGGGTGAACCCCTTGATCATACCCGGGACGCGCACGGTGCCACGTCCGGCATCGAGTTCCGCCTCATTGGGGCCGGTGACCGTCAGGGACGCTGGCGCCTCCACAGCGAACTTGGCTCCAGAGTTAAAACGCAAGACGGCGCGCCCTTGTTGCAGTTCGATGCGCTCGCCGGTTTTAAAAGCCTGCCCATGATCCAAACCGCTGACCCGGTTGGTGCTCTGTACGATGGCAACCGTCGGTCCCGGCGTGGGCGAACTGGACGGATTCATCACGAAAGCCAGCGCAATCAAGCCGATGGTCACAGCGGCGGCGATGCGGAGCCAGGTGTCATTCTTTCGCTGCTTTGTGGTGGCAATGTTAGCCTCTTCTTTCTTAAAGACCGCTTCAGCGGCTTCGGTGGAAAGGCTGTCAGCGAGGAGGGCATCGTCGAAAAGTAATTCAGAAGCGAAGGCGCGAGCCTCGGCGCTTTCGCGCAGCAGAGCATTGAGTCGTTCGCGGCTGTTTTCCGGGAAATCGGAATCCCCGGAATCGAGAAGCAGGACTTCGAGTTCTTCGAAGTCGGGTTGGGTGGGTGATTCGCTCATGCAGATGCCTCCTTGCCGAGTTGGGTTTCAATGCAGCTGCGCAAGCTGCGGCGGAGGCGCATCATCGCAACCTTGAGGGCGCTGAGTCCGCGGCCGGTGGCGGTCGCGATTTCCTGGAAGGTTTCGCCACGCACAAAGTAGGCGGAGAGCAGGTCCCGATTCTTTGAGCTCACCTTGGCGAGACAGCACTCGAGGGCTTCCTGGCGGGCTGAGTTGGGTTCGACTCTTTCGTTGGCCTCATCGATCATCTGCTCCGCCACATCGGAATCGAAGACGTAGCGTCGATTGGTGCGCTGGCGATCGCGGACCACGCCGAGAACTTCGTAGCGGGCAATACTGATCGCCCATCTCGAGAAGTCCTGCTCCGGGTCCCACTCCGGGGCTTTTTTCCAGAGCGTGATGTTGGTGCGCTGGAGGGCCTCAGCGGCTTCATCACCATGCCCGAGCGCCGCCTGGCAGTAGCCGCGCAGGCGGGACTGCAGGTTGGTCAACGCCGACACGAAGGCGGCGTCCAGATGATCTTCTGGGGTGGGGGAATTCATGAAACCTCGGCTCCGGGAAGTATCTCCCGTTCGGAATACCGAGGGTTACATGAAAATGAAAAAAATCCGAGAGGCTTAAAGCTCCGCCGCGCGGATGTTCCGGAAGTAGAGGCTCATCTCGCGATTACCGTGGACCTGGATGCCGATGGTGCCGGGTTTGTCGACAATTGTATCGGACTCATAGCCCTTCATGATCGGTTCACCGTTGAGCCAGGTGCTGTAGGTGTTGTCGACTACCTTGATGCGAAGCGTGTTCCAGTCGTCTTTCTTGATGAATTGCTCAGCATCGACCTGGACGGGATACCCTTTGCCCGGGATATAGGCCTGAGCGGTCATGTCTTTCTTGAGGCTGCCGGAAATGCCGATTTGGATCTGCTCCTTGGTGTCGCGGAGAAAGACACCGGAGTCGATATTGCCTTCGCCGAGCTTAAATTCGAGTTCGATGACGAAGTTTTTGTAGTCCGTTTTTTCGGTCAGCAGGTTGTCACCCTTGCCGCCGTCGTTGGTGGCCTTGATGACGCCGTCCTCGATGGAGAACTTGTCTTCGAGGCTCATGGTCCAACCACTGAAGTCCTTGCCGTTGAAGATGGACTTGAGTTCCGGTTCTTCAGCCAAGGCGAGGAAAGGAAAGGTGAGGGCAGTGAGCAGGATAAATGTTTTCATGTCGTGTTCGGTGATCAGAGGTCAGTATTTCGTTAGTTGGTCATTAGGGCTTTGAGTTGCTTGCCGTAGTCGACGTAGCTGGTGTAGCACTGATCCCAGTCGACTTCTTCGCCTTCCTTAACGTGGAAGACGGTGGCGACGTGTGGCTCGATGGCGACCCAGCCGTCGTAACCCCGATTATGAGCATCTGTCAGGATGTCTTTGACGCGGCCGAGGCCTTCGCCGGGCATGTTGTAAACGGGTTCGACACCGTCGGCGGTGGGATTCTGGCAGTCCTTCACGTGGATGTGCACGACGTGGTCGCGGACTTTCTCCCAGAACTCATACGGATCCTGCCAGGGGAAGGAGCCGTCATCATTCGGCTTGGAGCGATCGCGCTGGAAGACAGGGTTCCCAGTGTCGAAGACGAGCTTGAGGCCGGGCACTTCTTCAATGAGGCGCAGGGTGTGGTCCGCGGAAAAGCCCCCCCAGTTCATGCAGTTCTCGTGAATCGCAGTGAGGCCGGCGTCATCGAAACGCTTCACGATTTCGCGAAGGCGACGAAAGCGTTCTTCCTCCTGCTGATCTTCGCCCCAGGGTTGCTGGGCGTAGGACATGACGCGCACGTAAGGCGTCTTGAGACGGTGCATGCGTGGGATAGCGCGCTCCACTTCGGCAAGCGTGATATCAAAATCGCTGTCGATCGTTTTGCCCCAGTTGGCAATGAGTGATCCGAACTCGGGGATATGAATGCCGGCTTCGTCGAGGCGATCGGCGACCTGATCAAATTCCTCCTGTGGCAGTTCGTGAATATTATGGTCGCCGATCATCCGGGCGGAGATGGCGGACCAACCGAGTTCTTGCGTTGCTTCGATCTGCTTTTCCAGATCGCGTGAGGCTTCGTCTGCGAATCCTGTGAGTTTCATGTGTGGTAAAAGTGTCAGGGCTTACTCCCCGAAAAATGTGCGAAGGTTTTCCCGGCTCGTCCGGGCGATGTGCTCGGGGCTGGGATCGTATTTGAAGACCTCGACCGAAACCCAGCCGTCGTATCCGGTTTCGCGAACCGCTTCGACGATGGGGCCGTATTCGACTTCGCCCATGCCGGGCCCGTAGAGGTTGGGATCATTGGCGTGGAAGTGGGCGGTCCACTCTTTCGATTGGCGAATGACGTCACCGATGGGGGTGGGTTCATCGCTCATCGCTTTCACGTCAAGATGAAGACGGCAGGCCGGATGATCCACGGCCTGGCAGAGGCGGATGGTCTCTTCGGCAGTGTTGAGAAAGTTGGTTTCGGCGCGACCGAGTGGCTCCATCGCGATGGTCACTCCGAGCTCGCCGCAGTGTTCGGCGGCGGGGCGGAGGACTTCAATGGCGCGGGCGAAGGCCTCATCGTAATCCCAGCCGTCTTCGAGGCTTCGTTGCTGAGGACTGCCCCACACCATGATCTTACCACCGAGAGCGTGGCAGAGGTCGGCCAGGCGACGCGCGTAGTCGATCGTGGCCTGTTGAATCGAGGCATCGGGAGCGGTGAGGTGATAGCCTTCCGTTTTGGCAAGCAGCCAGTGAAGCCCAACGACTTCCAGACCGGCGTCACGCACCTGGTCGCCAAGTCCGCTGGCTTCGGCCGCGCTGATCGTCGAAATGTCATCAGCAAGGGTGAAGGGTGCAATTTCAAAACCGGTATATCCGATTTCGGCACTGAGCTTCGCCGCTTCGGCCAGCGGAGCATCTCCAAAGGTTTCGTTACAGATCGCGTATTTCATCCAGACTCGATTGGGGGAGCCTAAGGTAAGAAGAAACTGATCTCGCGCACAATGGACAATTTATGCAAAAAGTTACGACGATGCGCAGCAGTCGGGAATTCGTCGCGGTCACGCAGGAGCGTGCCCCCCCACGCCTGCGTCGTTCTTGAATGAAGCCGGGGATGGAGGGTCGAGCTCCTGCTCGACCGCGAGTGGTGAAGTGAGCCTAAGCCGCGGCTGTATTCCCCTCGGCCGGGAGAGCCTTTCTCGGCAACGCCAAAGTAATCAAAACGGCTGCGAGCACAAAACCGGCGCTGGTCCAGAGGCAGCCCTCGAGGCCTGCTTTCAGATACATGACCCCGGACAAGAGCGTCCCGATGAGTCGCCCGGCGGCGTTGGCCATGTAGTAGAAACCGACATTCAAGGCAACCTTGTCCGAGTCGGAGTAGGCGAGGATGAGATAGGAGTGAACCGCGGAGTTCACGGCAAAGATGAGACCGAAGATGGCCAGTCCTCCGAGCACGGCGATTTTGGGGTAAAAATCAAACTGCACGGCGGCAGCGATCGCGGCGGAGATGACGACGAGGGCGATGCCCCAGACAAGCGCAGCGCGAGCTCCCGTTTCCACGACGCCATGGGTTCTCTTTTTGACCATGGCGGGAGCGGACGCCTGGACGATACCGTAGCCGATCACCCATAGGGCCATGAAGCCACCGGTTCCCCAGAAACTCCATTCGAGTACTTCGGTCAGGAAGATGGGAAGCCCGACTACGAACCAGACATCCCGCGATCCGAAGAGAAAAAAGCGGGCGGCGGAGAGGTAGTTGATCTCGCGAGTCTTGGAGAACAGCTTGGACATCTTCACCTTTTCCTTCGATTTGCCGATGTCGCCCTTGAGGTAAATGAGGCAGACCAGGAGGATGACGAGCAGGCCGCCAGCCATGGACCAAAGGGCGGCGGAAAAGCCGAGCCATGAGAGGAGAACAGCGCCCAGGAAGAACCCAACCCCCTTCAGTGCGTTTTTTGATCCTGTCAGAATGGCTACCAGTTTGAAGAGCAGGCGCTCCGATTTCGAAGCGTCGTCTCCGGCCGGAACCAGCAGTTTGACGGCGCTCTTCGAGCTCATCTTGGTGAGGTCCTTGGCAATCTCCGAGAGGGCTTGCGAGGCCATGACGTAGCCGACCGAGAGGGCGACCGCCCATGCCGGATTGAGAAAGGACAGCATCACCAGCGAGACTACCTGGATGCTGAGGCCGGCGAAGAGAGTGGCTTTGAGTCCGACGCGTGACCCGATCCAGCCTCCGAAGAGATTGGTGAGGATGCCGCAGAACTCATAGAGCAGGAAGAGAAAAGCGAGTTGAACCGGCGAATACCCAAGCTCGTGAAAGTGCAGTAGCACCAACATGCGAAGGGCACCGTCGGTGATGGTGAACCCCCAGTAGGCAGCAGTGACGAGGCCGTATTCGCGCACGTTCATTTTAGGAGAGGCACAAGGCAGTGGGCAAAAGGCAGAAGTGGATCGTCTAAAGCGTTTTGGCGACTTTCTGGACGAGTTCCATCATGCGGTTGGCATAGCCCCACTCATTGTCATACCAGACAAGCAGCTTCAATTGAGTGCCGTCGACGACCATGGTGGACGGTCCGTCGACAATGCCGGAGCGCGGGTCGTTGGTGTAGTCTGCTGAAACCAGAGGACGGTCTTCGTAGCCGAGGATGCCGGAGAGAGAACCTTCGGAGGCTTCCTTGAGAAGTTGGTTCACCTCTTCGGGTGTCGTTTCCCGACTCACCTCGAAGACGCAGTCAGTCAGGGAGGCGTTGAGAAGCGGAACGCGGACGGCAACACCGTTCAGTTTACCTTTGAGGTCGGGATAAATCATGGTGATGGCAGTGGCCGATCCGGTTGAGGTGGGAATGAGGGAGTTGAGTGCGGACCGGGCCCGTCGCGGATCTTTGTGAGGGGCGTCGACGACGACCTGGGTGTTAGTGACGTCGTGGATGGTGGTGATCGCTCCGTGGACGATTCCGAGTTGCTCGTGAATCACCTTAACGACCGGGGCAATGCAGTTGGTGGTGCAGGAAGCGGCGGTGACGAGATCGTGCTCGGCCGGATCGTAGAGATCATCGTTGCAGCCCATCACGATATTGAGGGCTCCCTCTTTCACGGGAGCTGCGACGACCACTTTTTTTGCACCGTTGTCGAAGTGAGGTTGGATCGATTCAGGGGTGCGGAATGCTCCGGAACTTTCCACGACGATATCGACGCCATAGTCCGACCACTGGATGTCGGCAGGATTGGCGTGAGCGGTGAAGCTCACTTTCTCACCGTTGATGGAAAAGTAGTCTTCACCCGATTCGATCTGCTTGTCCCAGCGTCCGTGAACGGTATCGAATTCGGCGAGATGGCCGGCGAGTTCAGCTCCGCCTTTGAGTTCGTTGACGTGGACAATGTCGATGTCTTCCCAGTCCCAGGCGGCCCGGAAACCGAGGCGCCCCATGCGGCCGAAGCCGTTGATTCCAACTTTAATGCTCATGTGTTTAAAAAGTGTGTTTTGAAAAAGTTAGCCGGCGGCGCAGTCGCTCTCGTCGCAAGTTTTGGTGAGACAAAGTTCCGGTTTGCCCTGGCAGCAGTCCTCCATGAGGAAGCTCATCAACTGATTCATACGTTTCGCCTCAAGGCGGTAAGTGATGGACCGACCTTCCTTTTCTGAGTCAATCAGGCCCGCGTTGACGAGTTCCTTGAGATGAAAGGACAGGGTGGGCTTGGGCACGCCGAGTTTCTTTGAAATGTCGCCGGCACAAAGTCCGTCTTCGCCTTGTTTGACGAGCAAACGGAAGATCTTGAGGCGGGCTGGCTGGGCAAGAGATCCCAACACGGTGACGGCGTCATTTAGTTTCATAGTTTTGGAACTATAAAACGATACTTCTCCATAGAATCAACCCGAGTTTGGTTGAGTGCGTTCAACATTTTCGACACAGAAGGGAACCGATCCGGGGCGGCAGTGACCGATTTTCGCAGGGGATTGCGTCATTGTGGAGTTTCGCCGAATTCGCCAGCCTCAGTTCATCAACTCATGAAGCCCATTCTCTGTCTGCTGCTCACTCTCTTTGCCTGGCCGTCTCTTCTCATTGCTGAAACCACTGAGGATCGACCGCCGAACATTGTCCTCATCTTTGCTGACGATGTGGGACGTGAAGTGTTGGGCTGCTACGGAGGTGAATCGTATGAGACGCCCAACCTCGATCAGTTGAGGGCGGACGGAATGAAGTTGGAGCATTTCTATTCATCTCCGGTGTGTCATCCTTCGCGAGTCACCCTGATGAGCGGTCGTTACCCGGTGAATATGGGCAACCCCAAGTGGGGATACTACCCAACGGATGAAGCATCGGAACGCGATACACTCGCGAATGAATTGAAGCGTGCCGGATACGCCACCGTGGCGGCCGGCAAGTGGCATCTCGCCATGTTCAAGAAAGACCTGGATCACCCTCAGCGTCTTGGCTTTGACGAATCCATTTTCTTCGGTTGGCACGAGGGGCCGCGATTCCACGATCCCTACCTATACAAGAATGGGCAACGTCCGGATCCCGAGACGAAAGGGCAGTATGGGCCAGAGCTCTATGTGAAGTTTCTCAAGAGCTTCATGGAGCGCCATCGGGACGAGCCGTTTTTTATCTACTACCCAATGGCGCTTTGCCACGCTGTTTCGGATGATCTCAATCCTCATCCACCCCATGGTCCAAACGGTCGCTACATGACCTACGGTGAAATGGTCGCCGATATGGATCTGCGTGTTGGCCAGGTGAGGGAGGCGATCGAAGAGCTGGATCTTACGGATCAGACCCTCGTGATGTTCACGACTGACAACGGAACGACCGGTCACAACTTCACCCGTCACGAGGGGCGCAAGCTGATTCGGGAACCGGTGGTCTCGCGCATCAACGGAATGGATCTGGTGGGCAAGAAAGGCACCTATACCGACTGGGGGATGAGAGTCCCTGCTCTCGTATCCTGGCCGGGGCATGTCGAGCCGGGGTCGAGCAGTGAGGCCCTGATTGATCTCTCGGACCTGCTGCCGACCTTCGTCGAGTTGGCCGGGGGAGATGAGCCCTCTTTTCCTTTGGACGGCAAAAGTTTTGCCCCATTGTTGCTCGGTGAGGATCACGATCCACGTGAATGGATTTACGGTGAGGGAAGGGGAAAGCAGGGCGTACGCACCCGCGACTGGAAGTTGATCTCGAGTGGCCAGCTGTTTGATATGGCGAATGACCCGGAGGAGGAGAATCCGATCCTTAAGAAAGAGGACACCGAAGCCTCGGCGGCAGCCCGGCTCGAGTTGGAAACGATCCTTTCGAAGGTGAAACGCAATTGAGGGTGAAACGCGATTTCGCCTGATGACAAGGTCCTGAGACTTCCGTATCCTCGGGCTCTTTTATCAATTCAAACTCCCATCCTATCCATGAAACGAATCCTACTGATTCTTCTCGTCCTCGTCGTTGCGGCTCCGGTGTTTGCCAAGGACCTCAAGGGCAGCCGCCCGAACATCATTTTTGTGATGCCTGATGACCAGGGCATGGGCGACCTCAGCTGCCTGGGCAACCAGGTGCTTCGCACCCCGAATCTCGATAAGTTCTACGGGCTCTCGACGCGCTTCACTGAATTTCACGTCAGCCCAACCTGTGCGCCGACGCGCGCGGCCCTCATGAGTGGTCGTCACGAGTTCCGAAACGGCGTGACCCATACCATCAAAGAGCGGGAGCGGATGACGTTGTCGACTACGACGTTCGCCGAAGTCATCGCGGACTCAGGTTACCGCACCGGCATTTTTGGAAAATGGCACCTTGGCGATGAAGACGAATACCAGCCCTACAATCGTGGTTTCACCGATGTGTTCATTCACGGCGCGGGGGGTATCGGTCAGAAGTTTCCCGGTAGCTGTGCTGACTTTCCCCCGAACCAGGAAAACGAGGGCAAATACTTCGATAACGTGATCCTCGAAAACGACACTATCGTTCAGACCAAAGGCTTCTGCACTGATGTGTTCTTTGAAGCGGCGCTGGGTTTCATCAAAGAGAACCACGAGTCCGGCACTCCCTACTTTGCTTTTATCACGCCCAATGCGCCTCATGGCCCCATGATCGCCCCGGAGAGCTACAAGAAGCGCTTTCTCGATGACGGCTGGGACGAGAGTACGGCCGGCCGATACGGCATGATCGAAAACATCGACGACAACTTCGGAATCCTCATGGAGAAGCTGGATGAGTGGGATGCCTGGGACAACACCCTGGTCATCTTCACCACCGACAACGGCCAGGCCGGTCGAGGTGGCAAAAAGAACGGCGAGCGTGTGACGATGCACTCGGCTGGTTTTAAGAGCGGCAAAGGTTCCGTTCACGAGGGTGGTGCTCACGTGCCTTCTTTCTGGCGTTGGAAAGGTGTGCTGGAGGAGGGCGGCGATATCAACGCGCTGACGGCCCACATCGACATCTACAAGACTTTCTGCGACCTCGCCGGCGTGGAGATTCCGGATGGCATCCAGAAGATCGACGGGCGCACCATGCTGCCGTTACTGGAGAGTGCTGACGCTGATTGGGCTGACCGCCACCTCTTCTTCCACAAGGGGCGATGGGAAAAAGGGGAGGATCCTAATCTGTCCCAGCACAAGAACTACGCGGTTCGCAACACCCGCTGGCGCCTCGTAAATGGCGATGAACTTTACGATATCTCCAAGGATCCTTACGAGTCCACCAATGTGGCTGATCAGCATCCTGAAGTCGTGGCGGAGCTGAAGAAGGTCTACGACCAGTGGTGGGAGGAAACTGTGCCGCTCATGGTGAATGAAGACGCGGACTATGCGGAGGAGCATCCTCAGGGGGCGCGTTATGAGAAGCAGTTGGCTGAGAAAGGCATTCCGGATTGGAAAACTCCCGAGCTGTAGTATTTACCAGCACTTGAATATGGAATTCTTCTGTCGTTCTTTTCTATTTATCGCGCTCTTTGCCGGTGTCTTTTCTTCATCGGCTCAGGCCGAAGCCGACAAACCCAACTTCGTCATCATCATGTGTGACGACCTCGGATGGGGGGATGTGGGTTTCAATGGGGCCACGCACATTCGCACGCCTCATCTCGATGAAATGGCGGCGAATGGTCTCAATCTAACTCGCTTCTACGCACAGGCGCCGGTGTGTTCTCCGACTCGCGCGTCCGTGGTGACAGGGCGTCATCATGATCGCACTGGGATTTATACCGCCAACAATGGTCACCTCCGGGAGGGCGAGTTCACGCTTTACGAAGCGCTCAAGACGAAGGGCTACGCCACCGGCCATTTCGGGAAATGGCACATGGGAACGCTGACCACGAAGATCAAAGACGCCAATCGCGGAGGCCCTGGCGGCGCGAAGGAGTTTTCACCACCATGGCATCACGAAGTGGATGTGACGCTGGCGACGGAATCCAAGACGCCGACCTATGACGCGATGTGGAAACCCGTGGGAGGTTCGGCGGGCGAATTTACCAATGCCTCAAGACTGGGCTGGGATGTCATTCCTGAAGATGGAGAGAAGGAGTTTTATGGAACTCACTACTGGACCGGGCAAGACACCCCCTTCGATCCGAAATCAGACGAGCTGCTCGGCGATGATTCCAATCTCATCATGGATCACGCCATGAAGTTCATCGACGAAAACAAGGAAGGCCCTTTCCTTGCTATCGTCTGGTTTCACGCGCCACACCTGCCGGTGGTGGCCAGTGCCGAAGACGCGGCGAGTTACGATGACGGAAAGAACACCGCCTTTGAGCGAAACTATAATGGATGCGTCACTGCCCTCGATCGCGCTGTTGGTCGCCTGCGGGCCCAGTTGCGGGATCAGGGAATCGCCGACAACACGGTGATCACTTTTTGCTCCGACAATGGTCCTGAAGGAAAAGACGGTGACCCTGGACTGCAGGGCGACTTTCGCGGCCGCAAGCGCAGCCTCTATGAAGGCGGTGTCCGGGTGCCCAGCCTGATTGAATGGCCGGCGAAGATCAAACCGGGTTCAGTCAGTGAGGCGGCGACCTGTACGGTCGACTACTTTCCCACCGTTCTGGAAATCGTCGGCATTGAAATGCCGGATGATCGTCCGCTCGATGGCATCAGCCTGATGCCGCTGATTAACGGGAAAATGAAGGAACGTCCGACGCCGCTCGGCTTTCACATCAGGGGTCAGGCCGCCTGGCACGACGGGATGATGAAGGCCTATCGGAAGAACCAAGGCAGCGACTGGGAGCTATACGATCTGGGAGCGGATCCGAACGAGACTGCGGATCTTGCCGATAAGAATCCCGAGCGCCTCAAGAGAATGGTCGAAGCGTGGACGGAATGGAAAGCCTCCGTCGACGCGAGTGATGGCGGTGCGGATTATTGAGCCTGGCTGCGAGGTCATTTTCTTCTACGGCCCATTTATGCGCCGTAGATCGCGGTCGCCAATCGCTTCAGCAAGGATTATGGATGTCGCATGATATTCAGGTCTCTGCTGTCTCTTCTCGCGCTTATGCTGTCGTCTGCTGGTCTGAGTCTAGCTGATGACCGTCCGAATATTGTTCTCATCATAGGGGACGACATTGGCTTCGCTGACATTGGCTGTTTCGGCGCGGAAATCGATACGCCAAATCTGGACAAGCTCGCCGCCAACGGGATGCGGTTCTCTCAGGGTTACAACATGGCCAAGTGCAATCCGACCCGTTCTTCCATGCTCACCGGAACCCTGCTCGGTGGCCCGGAGTGCCAGTCGATGGGGGCTTTGCTGCGCGATGCCGGCTATACCACTCTCTATTCCGGAAAGGAGCATTTTGACTCGTGGGTGCCGCTGGAGAGGCTCACCGCGATGAACAGCTTCGACAAGTCGTTCTGTCACTATGGTGGCTGCGGGAACTTCTTTTCCTACGAGCCGGTTGAGATCTACCTGAATGACAAGCTGCTGACGCAGGAAGAGATCGAAGCGGGCACTTCCAAACCCTACTACAAGACAAACGCCTACACGGATGCGGCTTTGCGTTTTCTCGAAGAGACCGAGGGAGAGGACAAGCCCTTCTTTCTCTACCTGCCTTACGAGTCCGCTCATTACCCGCTGCAGGCGCTGCCGGAGGACTACGAGAAGTTTGAGAAACTCTACGATGTCGGTTGGGATGTGATTCGCGAAAACCGTTTCAAGAAGCAGAAGGAGATGGGCCTGATTGCCGAGGATGTTGTCATGCCGCCGCTGGTGGGGCAGGGCAAGGACCTCTACCAGCCCTGGGAGGAAGTCAGCGAAGAGGATAAGAAGCGACGCATCGAAGAGGCGGTTGGTTTCGCGGCAATGGTTCACTGTCTCGATCGCAACATCGGGCGCATCGTCGACGAGATCGAATCGCAGGGGGAGCTCGACAACACCCTGATCCTGTTCCTTTCCGACAACGGTGGCTGTGGCATTCCCGGCAAAACCAAGAACTGGCTTCACCCGACCGATCCGGAATCCTGGCGCAGTCCTCATGCGGTCTGGGGCATGGTCAGCGGAACGCCGTTCCGCCGCTTCAAGCAGGCCGGTCACGAAGGCGGGGCCCGCACGCACCTGCTGGCGCACTGGCCGGCGAAGATCGAGCCGAACCAGATCTGTCACAGCGTGGCGCACCTGGTCGACTTCATGCCGACCTTTCTCGAGATGGCCGAAGCGGAATATCCGGAGACCCAGGACGGCAAGCCAACACCGAAACTGGATGGCCTGAGCCTCGTGCCGCTCTTTGAAGGCAAGGAGCGTCCCGATCACGATATTCTCATCACGGGTTGGACCGAGAACAAGCGGGCCATTCGGCAGGGGAGCTGGAAGCTGGTGAAAGAGGACAAGGACTGGAAGCTCTTCAACATGGCGGATGATCCGACCGAGTTGAATGACCTTGCCAAGCAAATGCCGGAAAAAGTAGAAAGCCTTCACAAGGCTTATGCCGACTGGCGCGCGGCGCGTCCGTATCTTCCTGAGAGCCAGAAGACCCAGCCGCCGTATGTGGGTAGTGACGGCGTGTAGTAGTTGAACGCTTTAACGGGCACGCAGGAGCGTGCCCCTCCACGCCTTCGGCGCATCGGTAACATGGAGGGTCGCCGATGGGTCGGCCCCGGCTCCTGCGCGACCGCGGTCGATCTGTTTGAGTGCCGCATTCGAACAAAATCACGGGGAAATGGACCTAGAATCTGTGGTCCTGTATCGGTAGGGTCCATGGTTATGATCCCCCGGCTTATCCTTTTTCTTTTCGCTGCGGTTTGCGTGGCGTGTTCCGCTTCGGCGGCTGAGCGCCCTAACGTTGTTATCTTCTACATCGATGACATGGGCTACGCCGATCCGTCATGTTTCGGGAATCCGGAGATCAAAACGCCGAACATTGATCGTCTTGCCGACGAAGGGCTGAAGCTCACGAACTACTACACGAACTCGCCGATCTGTTCGCCGTCGCGAGTGGCTTTGAATACCGGTCAGGCTCCCGGCCGTCACCAGGTCTGGGGACACTTCGCTTCCAAGGAACAGAACAAGAAGCGCAACATGGTCGACTTTCTCGACCCTGACGTTCAGACCATCGCTAAGGCATTGAAAGCGGACGGTTACGCCACCGCTCACTTCGGGAAGTGGCACATGGGTGGTGGTCGTGATGTCGTGGCGCCCTTGCCGCAGGCCTACGGTTTCGATGAATCGCTGGTTTCCTTTGAGGGGCTTGGTGAGCGCATTCTCTTTGATACGAAAGGGCTCAGTGGTGCCAGTGCCAAGTTAGGGCACGGAGAACACCGCCTCGTTGAGAAGCACGAATCGAGCGGCATCTACGTGGACCGGGCCATCGACTTCATCGGTCGAAACAAGGACAAGCCGTTTTATCTCCATGTCTTTCCCAATGATGTGCACGACAAGCATGTCGCTACCGAGGAGAACCTCGCCAAGTACAGGGACTACGAAAAGGATCCTTTTCTGCAGGCTTTCCTCGCGGTGCTCGACAACATGGACGTCCAGATTGGTCGTTTGCTCGATGCACTGGACGAGTATGAAATTGCCGACAATACGATCGTGATCTTCACGAGCGACAACGGCCCCACTGACTGGCCGCGCTATTATAAGGAAGGCTTCGATCCGCCCGGCTACACCGGCCCCTTCTTCGGTCGTAAGTGGTGTCTGTATGAAGGTGGCATTCGCATGCCGTTCATCATTCGCTGGCCGGCCAAAGTGGAAGCGGGCAAAACGGACGAGACTTCGATCGTCGCCGCAGTGGATCTCTTTCCTTCCCTCTTGACCATGACCGGCACTCCTCCTCCTGCCGGATGGGATCTCGACGGGGAGGACATGAGCGGGGCGCTTACCGGTACAGCCCAGGAGCGACCGTCTCCGGTGTTCTGGGAATACGGGGGCAATCCCGGGATCCTGCGACCGGGAAACCCTGATTTCGAGAGCCCCACCAACGCAATGCGAGACGGTGACTGGAAGCTGCTGACCAATGATGACGGCAGTGGCACCCAGCTGTTCAACCTGGTCGAAGATCCCGGTGAATCAGAAGATCTCGCCGCCAAAAATCCCGAGCGTGTCGCCGAGATGAAAAAGGTGCTGCTCGAGTGGCGGGCGTCGCTCTGATTTCGAAACAAGAGCGTCGAATTCCGAAGGTCGATTTTGGCATCGGATGTGCTTACTAAGGGTCTTTGCCTGGCGATCGCCGGGTAGACACGAGACCCTCCTTCCATGCCTATTCATGTAGCCCTGTGCCATCGAACGACTTATGAATACGACCGCGAGGTTGCGATTCATCCTCAGGTGGTTCGATTAAGGCCTGCGCCCCACAGCCGTACGCCGATTGTTTCCTACTCGATGAAAGTCGAGCCAGAGGAACACTTCATCAATTGGCAACAGGATCCCTTTGGAAACTACCTGGGGCGGCTCGTGTTTCCTGAGAAAGCGGAGAAGCTCGACATCACGATCGATCTCGTTGCTGAGATGACGACGATCAACCCCTTCGACTTCTTCCTCGAAGAGACGGCCGAGCATTTCCCTTTTTCCTACACCGAGTCGCTGAAGGCGGAACTGGGTCCCTACCTGAAGATCTCGGAGCATGATCCAGGTGTGGAGGCTTTGGCCGAGGAGTTAATGCCGGGCGAAGAAGACGAAGAGGGCACCATTGATTTCCTGGTCCGGATCAATCAGAAGGTGCAGTCCCTCGTCGACTACAAGGTGCGCCTCGAAGTGGGAGTGCAGACCTGTGCCGAAACCCTGGAAAAGGGATCGGGCTCCTGCCGGGATTCTGCGTTCCTGCTCGTTCAGCTGTTGCGCCACATGGGTCTCGCGGCACGATTTGTTTCCGGTTACCTCGTCCAGTTGGTGGCGGATGAAAAGCCTCTCGAGGGACCGGATGGTCCGGTTGAAGACTTCACTGATCTCCATGCCTGGGCTGAGGTTTATCTGCCGGGCGCCGGATGGGTGGGACTGGATCCGACTTCGGGTCTGATGGCGACGGAAGGACACATTCCCCTGGCCTGCACACCGGAACCGGGCAGCGCGGCGCCGATTTCCGGAGCGGTCGATGAATGCGAGACTGAGTTCTCGTTTGAGAACACGGTGAGGCGCGTTCATGAAGACCCGCGAGTGACGAAGCCCTATTCTCCGGAAACCTGGAAGGCCATCGATGCGGTTGGAAAATGGGTCGACATCAAGTTGGAATCGAATGATGTCAGGCTGACGATGGGTGGCGAGCCGACCTTTGTTTCCATCGACGACATGGAGGGCGACGAGTGGAACACCACGGCGGACAGCCCGAGAAAGCGCGAGCTGGCCATGGACTTGACCAAGCGCCTCCGCGAAACGTTTGCTCCGGGAGCGATGACGTGGATTGGCGAAGGGAAATGGTATCCGGGTGAGCCGGTTCCGCGCTGGGCCTACGGCATCTTCTGGCGAAAAGACGGCGTTCCCATCTGGAGCGCGAAGGAAGCCGAGGGGGATCCGTCCCAGCCGGGTGAGTATGGCTTTGAGGAACCCAGGGAATTGCTCCGGGCGATCGCGCAGGAGTTGCGTATCCCACGTCACCTCGTGATCCCGGCCTACGAAGATGCCTATTACTACCAGTGGAAGGCCCATGCGCTGCCCACCCGCGAGAACGTCCAGGACTACGATGAGGAAGATTCGCTGGAGCGTCGAACGCTCGCTGAGCTGGAAGAGCGCGGCCTCGACGTGCCGACCGGATATGTGCTGCCGGCGTTTGTCGATGACCAGACCGGCTTCTGGATGGGCGCCAAGTGGGAACTGCGTCGCGGTAAATTGTTTCTCATCCCGGGCGCTTCGACGATCGGGGTGCGCCTGCCACTCGACTCGATCCGAAAAGCGACCGAGGAAGATCTCATCGAGGAACGTTCTCCCATGGAAGAGGACGTTCCCGATCTTGAGGAGAATTTGTTAGAGGCCTATCGCGACTTGGAGCCGGGACAGAATGTGAGCACCCGGTGGATTCCCAGGACCGCGGTCGGAGTGGAGAACCGGGAAGGCCGTTTGCATGTCTTCATGCCGCCGACCAAGCGGCTCGAGGATTACCTGACTTTGCTCGCTGCGGTTGAGCGCGCTGCGCAGAAGACCCAGTTGAAGGTCGTGATCGAAGGTTATGAGCCGCCGTCGGATGGTCGCCTGGAAAACCTGAAAGTGACTCCCGACCCCGGGGTGATCGAGGTGAATGTGCATCCGTCGAAGAGCTGGGATGAACTGGTGGAGAACACCGGCAAGCTTTATGAGCAGGCCCGTCTTTCCCGGCTTGGGACAGAGAAGTTCATGCTCGATGGGCGCCACACCGGAACGGGTGGTGGAAACCATGTCGTGATCGGCGGCGAAACACCTGCCGACAGCCCTTTCATGCGTCGTCCCGACCTGCTCGCCAGCCTGGTTGGGTTCTGGCAGCATCACCCTTCCTTGTCTTACCTTTTCTCGGGGGCTTTCATCGGGCCGACGAGCCAGGCGCCCCGGGTCGATGAAGGTCGCGATGACCGTATGTTTGAACTGGAGATCGCGCTGGAAGCGTTGCATGCGGGAGTTGAGCCTCCGTTCCTGATTGACCGGATCATGCGTCACCTGCTCACGGACCTGACGGGTAACACGCACCGCGCGGAAATCTGTATCGATAAGCTGTGCAATCCGGATCGCTCGTCCGGGCAGCTCGGGCTGGTTGAGTTGCGAGGTTTTGAAATGCCCCCACATCGCGAGATGGCCTTGGTTCAGGCTTTGTTAGTGCGATCGCTGCTCGCCTATTTCTGGGAGAACCCCTATGACCATCGACCGATTCGCTGGGGGACGACGCTGCATGATAAATTCCTGCTGCCGCATTTCGTCTGGCATGACATGGAGGAGGTGTGTGAGACCCTGCAACGTGGAGGCATTCCTTTTGAAGTGGAGTGGTTGCGTCCCTTCCAGGAGTTTCGCTTTCCGCGATTTGGCAGTGTGACCCGCAGCGGTGTCGATATCGAATTGCGTGCCGCCCTGGAGCCGTGGCATGTGCTTGGCGAAGAGGCCAGCAACCAGGGGACGGCCCGTTTCGTGGACTCGTCGCTGGAGCGCATCCAGGTGAAGCTTCGCGGCATGGTGGAGGATCGCCATATCCTCACCTGTAATGGTCGTCGCATTCCGCTCTATCCGACCGGTGTGGACGGAGAGTGGGTCGGTGGGGTTCGCTACAAAGCGTGGAATCCTCCGTCAGCCCTGCACCCGATGATCGATGCGCAATCCTCGCTGACTTTTGATGTTGTGGATACCTGGAATCGCAAATCGCTCGGCGGCTGCATTTATCACGTCAGCCACCCGGGGGGGCGCAGCTACGAAACCTTTCCGATCAATGCGAGGGAGGCCGAGTCACGGCGGTTTGCCCGATTCTGGGAAGAGGGGCACACGGGCGGCGTGGTCGAGGCGGCGCCGGTGGCAGCGGGCAGCATTGTGAATTTCGAGCAGTATTCCGGCGGAGACGAGGCGGCAGTGGTTCCGATGGAGAATCGACGGGGAGAATTTCCTCACACGCTTGATTTGAGGACACCTTCCGGCTTGAAAGCTCCGCAATAGGGTTAGATTCAATAATGGAAGGGGTCTTTGCCGAGCCAACTCCCTCATCTTCGGAAGGGGAGTCTGCTCTCGCGTCCTACGCGCCACTGCCGATGAGGCGTGATGTGGCGCGGGGAGCGGATGGAGAGGTGCGCCCCGGCTGGTATGACGTCTTCGAATCGGTGGGGCGCCATGGCAACGATGTCCTGGGGACGTGGCGCAACGAAACCGCCCGGATCTCCCGCGAGCGAGGGCTCGCCTATCGACCCGACCGGGTGGACAGCTCGGAGCGTGCCGGTAACTGGTCGCTGGATCCCATCCCCTGGGTGTTCGATCGCGAAGGCTGGCAAACGATTGAGAACGGCGTGGCCCAGCGGGTTCGGCTTTATGCTGCGATCCATGCCGATCTTTATGGTGGCGAACAACGGATCTTCACCGAGAAACTATTGCCGCCCGAGATTGTCCTCTCTCATCCCGGCTATGTCCGGGCAGCTCACGATCTCATTCCGGGGCGGTCCCGGATCGGACTTGGAATGGTGGCGACCGACCTCGCCCATGACAGCACCGGTAAACTTTTTGCCCTGAACGATCGCTTTGATTGTCCCTTTGGTCTCGGCCTGTCGCTGGAGAACCGGACCATTGTGAACACGGTGCTTCCGAATCTTTTTCGCCGGAACCGGGTTCGCCGGATTGGTCACTTCTTCGTGGAATGGTTTGAGCATCTCGCCCTCAGCTCGCCGACCCACTCCGACAGCCCAAGAGTCGCGATCCTCGATTCCACGCCGGAAGAAACGGATTCCGAGATCAGCTTTCTTGCGAACTACTGTGGGGTCCTGCGTGTGATCCCGTCTGACCTCACGGTGAGGGACGGTCAGGTGTGGCTGAAGACCATCGACGGGCTCGTGCCGATCGATGTGCTATGGAAATACACCGCCGGCCGAAATCTTGACCCGCTCGAAACCGGCCAGGGATTCGGCATGGGTGTGCCCGGCTTGTTCGAAGCGATGAGGCAGGGCAATGTCTCCGTCGCCAGTCATCCGGGATGCGAAGTGTTGCAGAGCCCGGGGTTGTTTCCCTACCTTTCGCGTATTTGTCAGGCTCTGTTGGGCGAGCAGATCATAATTCCGCCGGTCGCGACCTGGTGGTGTGGAGACGAAGGGCCGAAGAAACACGTCATCGCGAACCTGAGAACGATGGTGGTGAAATCGGTGGGACTTCACCGGGAATTCAGGACCCAGTACGGCAGTCGTCTTTCCGATCAGGAGCTGTATGAACTGAAGGCGCGGATCGAAGCGCAGCCGGAACGTTTCGTGGCCCAGGAAGAGCTCATGCTCTCGACGGTCCCGACTTCGTCGAATGACGGGCTGGAGCCACGCGGCGCGGTTTTGCGCACCTTTTCGTTTCCCAACAAAGAAGGTGAGCCGCGCGTGATGCCTGGCGGCCTCGCTCGTGTCAGTTCCGAGGAGGGGGTTGTGGTGTCGACCCGAACGGGAGGGGATTCAAAAGATGTCTGGGTTCGTTCGCACGAGGCGGATACCGCCGTGAGCATTGCGACCGAGGTGCGTCGCTCCAGCTTCCTCAGCCCGGAGACAGTGACCAGTCACGCTGCGGAGAACTTGTTCTGGGTCGGGCGCAACGCGGAGCGCACCGATTTCATTTCGCGGTTTGTAGCACGAATCATCGAGGGGCGGACGTTGGGGTTCTCCCACAGCATGGAGGACGAAGCGGCCCACGAAGCCATTCTTGTCGAGTCGCTCTTCGCTTTGCATGAAAGTGAACGCTGGCTGTCGTCGGCATCGGGTCCGGACGCGCGGTTGAAACTGATTCTGTCGAAGAGTGATTGCCCGGTTTCCATCGATCGCAACCTGGCAAACTTTCACCGCACCACCAACGCCACCCGCGAGCAATGGTCGCCGGCGGGAACGATGGCGATTGAAGCCATCGTGGAAGGCTGGCGGGAAGCGACGAAGTTTGCGAATCGCTCCTTCCAGTATCAGTCCCCAATTGAAAGCCTGCAGCTGAACCTGGCCGCGTTTCTTGGCGTGAACCTCGACAGCATGACGCGCGATGCCGGTTGGGTCATGCTCGATGCCGGGCGCCGGATTGAGCGTGGGGTCAATATTACTAACATGCTTGCCATTCTGTTGAAGCGGAACGCTGCCGGAGCGGTGGGGAATCTGCTCAACGAATCGTTCCTCTTCATTTCAGACAGTCTCGGCACCTACCAGGCAAATAACTATTCTGAGCCGGAGATGGGGGCGATGCTTCGCTTGCTCCTGGGAGAGGCGAACTATCCGAGGTCAGTGATGTTCCTCTACGAACGACTCGATCAAGTGTTGGTCATGCTTCCGAAACCGGCGCGCCGTCAGCACCCGGTGGAGTTGGTCAAGGTGGGCCGCGAGAGGCTGGAGGCCTTCTGCCGGAGACTCGAAGCCGATGGTGATGATGTCTCTGCGGTCTCGCAGTATGCAGGAGCGGAGTTGAAAGCCTTGCTCAAGGATTTGCGGGCCTTGAGTGATCACCTGACAAAGTGCTATTTCAGCCACGCCAGCAAGCTTGTGTCATGAGTGGTGAGAGCTTTCGTTATAAGATCAGCCATCGAACCGTGTATCAATACACCGGCCGGATTGATTTGTGCCACAGCCTCGCTCACCTCACCCCGCGGGAGGACGAAGGGCAGGTGACCGAAAGTCGAAGTCTCGTCATCGAACCCGAACCGGACTTCGAAGCGGAGCACACTGATTACCTGGGCAACGCGATCCATTACTTTTCCATTCACCGTTCCCACAAGACGCTCGAGGTCTTGTCGGAGATTGTGGTGAAAAAAGCGGCCGCTGAGGAAGAACTTCCTTTGGCCGGAGTGGCGTGGGATGAGTTTGAAGCCGAGCACGAGAAAAGAGATGCTTCAGGTGCTTTGCTGGGGCATTTCCTGATTCCTTCGACTGCGTGTCCGATGCTCAACCGGGTACGCGACTACCTGCGACCCTCGCTGGTTCCGGGGCGCGACGTCATGGAGGTGGTGCAGGACCTGATGAGCCGGGTCTACAAGGAGTTCACCTACACACCCGGGGCGACGACAACAACGACTCCGCTGGGCGAGGTCATGGATAACCGAAAGGGGGTTTGTCAGGATTTTGCTCACGTCATGATTGCCGCGCTCCGTTCTGCTGGGATTCCGACGCGCTACGTGAGTGGCTACCTTGAGACGTTGCCCCCTCCGGGAAAGAAAAAGCTGCGGGGTGCCGATGCGTCGCACGCCTGGATTGAGGCGTGGGGCCCGAAGTGCGGCTGGGTAGGGTTTGATCCTACCAATGACAAGCGTCCCGGTGCCCGGCATATCAAGGTCTGCCACGGGCGGGACTATTTCGACGTGCAGCCAGTCAGGGGGCTTTTCCTGGGGAGCGGTTCACAATCTCTTCGCGTTGAAGTCGACGTGGAACGAATCTCAGAGGAAGGGTGAGTATCGCGATGCAGTTTTCGGTTCAGAGCGCCCTTCATTACCAGGTTCAAAGCGAAACGACTTTTCTGTTTTCCCTGAGTTGCCTTCAGAACAAAGGCCAGAGAATTCTCGAGGAGACTTTGACCTGCGACGCAGCGGAGGACTTGGTCGAAGTCCGGGTGGGTGCGCAGCACAATCGCTTCCATCGTTTACGCGTTGCGGATCCGTGCGAGCTCAGCATTCAATACGAGGCCGTCGTTGAGACGCGCCCGAAGTTCGTCGACCTCGCTGAGCTAAGAGAGGTTCCGGTTGAAGGCCTGGGCTCGAAGCAACTGCCGTACTTGTTCCCGAGTCGCTACGCGCAGACCGATTTGCTGAGAGGGGCGGCCTGGGATCTGTTTGGTCATCACGACGATCCCGTCGCACTGGCGATGGCGGTGGAAGACTGGCTGCACGAGCACATCATCTATCAGTTCGGGGCTTCGACCGAGCAATGCTCGGCCCTCGAGACTTTCGCTAAGCGAGTCGGAGTCTGTCGTGATTTCGCCCACCTCGGAATCGCTTTCTGTCGGGCCCTGAACCTGCCGGCTCGTTACGTGACGGCTTACGCTTACGGTCTCGAGCCCCAGGACTTTCACGCGGTGTTCGAAGTGTTCATTGGTGGGCGTTGGTTTGTGATCGATGGCACCCGCAAGGTTCCGCTCAACGGTTTGGTCCGCATTGCCACCGGTCGCGACGCCAGCGATGTGGCCATGGCCACAATGTTCGGGCAGGTCGTCGGCACCGGAGTGTCCGTAGATATTCGGGCGGATGACATAGGGAAACCTTTCGTTCCGCTGACTCGGGATTTACTTCTCGAAAGCGGCAAGGCGGTTCGGCTTCGATAGGGCGGCCCCTACTCAAATGCGCCATCTCGTAGTGGCTGCATTTGTCGCTTTGATACAAAAAGCGATCACGTGGGTCCAATACGCTTCTCCCGTAACGTATAAACTGGCAATATGACGATCTCCCTGAATCAACAGGGTTAGTTCATCTTCCCAACCCTGTGGAGCGTCCTTAGGGCCGGTCGTCATGGCAAAATGCCCCAAATGAAATTCATCCTGACAGTGAATCTGGCCTTCGGTATTGCCGTGACCGGTGCACTTGCTTCTGACAGCAGCGTTGTCGAGGCCATTCCCGCCCTGTCGCCGGAGGAGTCGATGAAGACCTTTGAGGTTCCGGAGGGATTCCGGCTCGAGCTGGTGGCGAGCGAACCCATGGTGCAGGAACCGGTCAGTTTTGCCTTCGATGGTGAGGGTGCCCTCTACGTCTGCGAGTGGCTGACTTATATGCTGGACGAGCATGCGACCGGGCAGATGGATCCGGTTTCGCGAGTGGTGAAGCTGGTCGATACCGATGGTGACGGGAAGATGGACAAACGCACCGTCTTTATCGACGAAGTGCTGCTGCCTCGCACCGTGTTGCCGATGGAGGATCACGTTCTGGTGAACCTGACCGGATCCAATTCGATCTGGGCTTACTACGACGATGATAATGACGGCGTCTCCGATCGCCGCGAACTGGTTTACGAGGGGAAGCCTAACACAGGCAATATCGAGCACCAGGCATCCGGCATGGTCTGGAATCTCGACAATGTCATCGACACCAACTATCACCGCCTCCGATACAACAAGGATGGCAAACTGGAAGCGACGCCGCACTCCAGTGCGCGGATTAGCCAATGGGGGCTGACTCGCGATGACAGCGGGCGCCTCTACTGCACTTGGGCAGGTGGCAAGAACCCGGCGCACTCGTTCCAGTTTCCGGCGGGCTATCCTATCGTCGAAATACAGGAGCATGCCGAGGGCTACGAGATTCCCTATTCGATCTGCTCGACCGAAGACCAGTCGTCCGGAAACTACGATTACGAAAACGAGCGTGTGCTTACGGAGTTTTCAGCAGCGAGTGGACAGGGGTTCATTCGCTCGGATCTGATGGGGTACCTCGAGGGTCTGTTGGTGACTCCGGAGCCGGTGGGACGTTTGATTCGCGGCACCCGATTTGAAAATAGAAACGGAAAGCGGGTCGCCCACAACGCAACGCCGGGTAGCGAGCTGATCCGTTCCAGTGACACCTACTTCCGACCGACCTGGAGCGGTATGGGGCCTGACGGGGCTCTCTATTTCGCCGACATGTATCGGGGTATCATCCAGGAAAAGAACTGGTTCCCGACAGAAGGCGACCATCCCTGGGTGCTGCGTTATCATCGTGTCAGGGACTGGGATATGATCAAGGTGGTGGGCCATGGTCGCATTTATCGACTTGTGCCGGAGGAGGTGGAGTTGCATAAAAAGCCCGATCTCTATTCCAAGTCGAGTGAGGAACTGGTGGCTTATCTCGACCACGGCAGTGGCTGGTGGCGGGACGAGGCGCAGAAGCTCATCGTGAGGCGCGGTGATCCGTCTGCGGTGCCTGCCCTGGAAGCCATGGTGGAGAAGGCGCCATCTGATCGCGCCCGTATCAATGCGATGTGGGCATTGCGGGGACTTGAAGCGCTTGATCCTGACTACATCTTTGAATCCCTCAATTCGGATTCAGAGGAGGTCCGCCTCGCCGGGATTCGCCTGTCGGAAGCCTTCCTGAAAGTTGGCGGCAAGAAGATGATCGCCGCGGTGCAAACCTTTGCGGACAGGGAGCTCTCTGATGACGAAGTGATCCAATTAATCAACAGCCTCAATCGCAGTCAGCCTCCCGGTTATGAAGCGCTGGTGGCCTCGCTCAAATCCCGGAATTCTGATAACGCCATTCTTCTGGCCATTGAAAAACGGGCCGCCGAAAAAGCGGCCGTCGCCGCGATGGGTGAATCGGCCAAGCGGGGCGCTGTCATCTACGAATCGATCTGTATCACCTGTCACGGCAAGGACGGCAGGGGAGTGGTGGCTGAAAACCAACTGCTCGCTCCGGCCCTGGTTGATTCTCCTCTGTTTCAAAACCGCGGGCGATTCCAGCCTCTGGTCTCACGCGTGTTGCTCGATGGCATGATGGGACCTCTTCGCGGCAAGACCTACGGGGAAGGGGTCATGGTTCCGTTCAAGGCGGTCTACACGGACGAGCAAATCGCTGATGTGATGAACTACATCGGCAACCGCTGGCACAAGCGTGACTGGAAAACTTCTACCCGAACCGAAGACGTTGCCAAAGCGAGAGCGCAAACCTCGGAACGCAACCTGATGTGGACGGAAGAGGAACTCGTCGAGGAGGCCAAAAAGCTTGGCCTTCCGTCACCTTACTGAATCCGGCTCGCTGCCGAACTTGAAGCTCTAACACCTAAACCCATGCCCAATCCCTGGACCGGAATCGGAAACCCTTACACACGAGATGAAGTGCGCGCCCGACTGCAGGCAACGCTGGATCGAAATCAGGCGATCATCGCCGCCGGCGCTGGCACCGGCATCTCCGCCAAGTTTATCGAGCAGGGCGGAGCGGACCTGTTGATCATTTATAACTCCGGCCGCTTTCGCATGTCGGGGCACGGTTCAACGGCGGGCCTGATGGCTTACGGTGACGCCAATGCCGTGGCCATGGAGATCGGTGAGTATGAGGTGCTACCCGTCGTCAAAGAGATCCCGGTCATCTGCGGGGTTCACGCTTCGGACCCTCGTCGTCGCATGTGGCACTGGTTACTTAAGGTGAAGGAAATGGGTTTCTCCGGGGTGAACAACTTTCCGACTCACTGCATCGTCGACGGACACTTTCGCCAGGTGCTGGAGGAGACAGGGATGCCTTTCGAGAAAGAGGTCGAGATGGTGGCCCTGGCGTCGAAGATGGATTTGTTCAGCGTCGTTTATGTGGCTGAACCCGAAGAAGCCAAGGCGATGGCTGAGGCCGGAGCCGACGCTGTGATCGGTCATGTCGGAACCACGATTGGTGGGTCGATCGGTGTGACTGGAGCGGTCTGCACCATGGATGATGCGGTGGCCCGCTGCCAGTCGATCTTTGAAGCGGCCCGTGCGGTGAATCCTGACATCTTCCTGCTTTCTCACGGCGGGCCGATCAACACACCGGATGATGCGGCCTATGTGAATCAGCACAGCGATGCCCAGGGTTTTGTCGGTGCCTCCAGCCTGGAGCGCATGGGTGTCGAAGCTTCACTGACTTCGCTGACGGAGGAATTCAAACGCATCCCTTTGACCTGACCGATGAGCTTCCGCTTTCCGCTTATCCTGACCGTGGTGGTCGCTATCCTCGCCGGGATAGCGCTGTCACTGCTTAATGCCCAGGAAGGCGGCCAGAACGAAGGGAAGGCGAAAGCCAAGGCGAAGAAGGTGGTGCCTGATACGAGTCACCTGCCTCCGCGAGAGTTTGAGTGGGGCGACGGGACGCGTGTCCTGATCGTGGGTGGTCATGCATCACATGATTTTGATCGTTGGTTTGATCAGGAAGATACGAAGACACTGATGGAGGACGGGGACTACTCCATCTTCTACACGGATCGACCCCAGGATATTCCTCCGGCCCTGGAGGACGTCGATGTGCTTTACCTCTCGCTCAATCAGAAGCCGATTAATCTCCGGGTGAAGAAAGCGGTCGAAGAGTTTGTCGACGGGGGTGGCGGATTGCTGCTCGTCCACGCGGCAGTGTGGAGCAATTGGAATGACTGGCCCACCTATTACGATCGCTTCGTAGGCGGGTTTTCGAAGGGGCATGATAAGCTGGGGCCTTTCACTGTTGAAGTGATTGATACGGACCATCCTGTTACCGAGGGCTTTGCCTCCAGTTTCGAAGTCACCGATGAGCTCTACTATCACAACGTCGCCCCTGAGGCGACGGGCGTTCACGTGCTCGCCGAGGCAACGAGTAAGCAGGGCAAAGGAAGGCGCCCAACGGTCTGGACGGTGGAGCATCCCGAAGCCCGAATTTTCTGCATGACCCTCGGCCATGACGGTGACACTCACACCCAGGACGAATACAAGACCCTGTTGCGCCGTGCGGTGAAGTGGGTCACACCGGAGAAGTAGTTTCTTCCGTTTGCATCCCATGAGCCAGACCACTTCCAGCGCCTTGCCGAAGATCGTTCGAAAGAACGAGGCCGAGGTGGAGTCTGTTGGCTCAAAAACGCACTTCTGGTATTCCAAGCCCGGGCTGACTGATACCGAGCGTTTGAATTATGTCAGGGTGGTGCTACCTCCGGGTGAGGGGCATGATTTTCATTATCACCCGATGGAGGAAGTGCTCCATGTGCTCTCCGGCACGGCGACGCAATGGATCGAGGGCGAGAAGCATTTTTTGGGTCCGGGCGACGCGGTCCATGTTCCGGAGGGCGTGGTGCACGCGACCTACAACTCCGGTGAGGTGGAGCTCGAATTCATCGCGGTGCTGATTCCGGATGACGTGAATTACCGGGGCGCCATGACTGTTGAGGTCGGGTCCGAAGAACCGTGGACCTCGATCGAACGCATCTAAATTTCCAAACTCATATGAAGAAAAAACTTCTCAGCATTTTTGCTCTCGTCTCGGCATTCTGCATCAACCTGTCTGCGGCAGAAAATCCGAACCTGATCTTCATCATCGCCGACGATTGCACCTTTCGTGACATTGGTTGTTATGGAGGGCAGGCCAGGACTCCGAATATTGATAAGCTCGCGACCGAAGGGATGCGCTTCGAACGTTGCTTCCAGGCGGCACCGATGTGTTCACCGACCCGCCACAATATCTACACCGGGCTCTATCCGGTGAAGAGCGGGGCTTATCCCAACCACACCTTCGCCTACGATCACGTGAAGAGCATCGTGCACCACCTCGAGCCACTCGGTTATCGCGTCGGCTTGTCCGGCAAGACGCATATCAAGCCGGAGGAGGTGTTTCCGTTTGAAAAGTTGAGCGATGGCAAGACGCCCGACATGGGGAAAATCGATGGGCTGATGAAAGACTCTGCTGAGAGCGGTGACCCTTTCTGTCTGTTTGTCTGCTCCAATGAACCACACACGCCCTGGAACAAGGGCGATCCTTCAGTCTATCCGCCAGAAGATATAGTCCTGCCAAAGTATATCGTCGATACGCCGGTGGTTCGGGAGAACTTCAGCCGGTATCTCGCCGAGATAACCTACTTCGACAGTGAAGTCGGGCAGGTGGTTGATCTTCTCGAAAAGCATGGTCTTTCAGACGACACGCTTGTGATGGTGGTGTCTGAGCAGGGCAATGCCTTTCCCTTTGGGAAGTGGACCCTCTACGATCATGGATTGCAGGCAGCGATGGTGGTGCGCTGGCCGGGACAGGTGGAAGCCGGGTCGGTGGCCAACGCGATGGTAGAGTATGTCGATGTGACGCCGACTTTCATTGAGGCTGCCGGCGGCGAAGCCGTGGCGGGGCTCGACGGAAAGTCTTTCGTGCCGGTGCTCAAAGGCGAGACCGATCATCACAAGGATTTTGTTTACGGTATCATGACGACGCGGGGCATCATCAATGGCTCCGAGGCTTTCGGAATCCGCTCGGTTCGGAGCGAAGACTACAAGCTCATTGTGAATCTGCATCACGAAACGAAGTTTACGAATGCCTGCACGAAGTCGGAATTGTTCTTGTCGATGGTCGCGAAGGCAGAGAGGGGCTCTAAGAAAGCGAAGCGTCTTGTCGATGCCTATCATCACCGCCCACCGTTGGAGCTATACGACATCAAGGCTGATCCGCTCGAACAGAAGAACCTCGCTGAGAACCCTGAATACGCTGATGTGATCAGGGGGCTGGCGGAGGAGTTGGACAAGTGGATGGCAGACCAGGGAGATCTCGGGGACGAGACGGAGTGGAATGCCAAGGAACGTCAGGGGGGTGGTGGCAAGAAGCGGAAGAGCGCCGCCGAGAGAGAGGCATCCAAAAAGAAAAGCAAAGCCTGACCCATTCGTTTGGCAGCTGATTCTATGCGAGCTCTGGTTCTATCTTTCCTGCTGATCGGCAGTGTGGCTGCGGCCGACCTGCGCCCTAACATCGTTCTCATGATGGTGGACGATATGGGCATCGGTGACACCAGTGCCTACCTTGGAAAATCTCTTTCAGAGAACAGTGCCCCTATCGAGTTGACCCAGGTGACCCCCAGCCTGGAAGCTTTTGCGGCGCGGTCGATGATTTTCACGGATGCGCATGCCGGTGGCTCGATGTGCTCGACCTCGCGCTACTCGCTCATGACCGGGCGGTTCGGTCACCGGCCCTATTTGAAAAGGCAGGGTTGGCTTCCTCATGGACCGAACCTTCCCATGATCCAGCAGGAGTTGGTCACCCTGCCGGAAATGTTGAAAGCGAATGGCTACGAGACCGCCTGCGTGGGGAAATATCACGTCGGGATGGCTTTCGATAACGGCGACGGCAAGCCGGCGCGTGACTACTACCATCGTGATGTGGACTTCACCAGGCCCTTGCTTGACGGGCCGACGCACCAGGGGTTTGATGAATTTCTCGGAGTGCCTGGAAACATCGAGGACGCCCTCGATACCGAGCCGCGCATCCTGATTCGGGATGATCGCTGGGAGTTGACTGATCGTGAACAAATGATCATGGGCGGATGGCGAAACCACGAGGGAAAGGTCTTCACCGATCCTGCCTGGGACCTGACTCATATCGGCGAAACCTACCTCGAAGAAGTGGAAGCGATCCTGAAGCGCAAATCGGAGGGCGAGGCTCCCTTTTTTCTCTACTACGTTCCGAATTCCAATCACCAGAACCTCGGTGAAGAGGGGCGTTACTACATTCCTGAGAGCCTCCGGGGAAAGCCGGTCAAAGGAGCGGCGAAATTGACGAATGGCGAGCCGGCCGGTGAACGGGCTGACATGGTTTTGGAAAATGATATCGCGTTTGGTGAGGTGGTGAAGTTGCTTGAGACCCTCGATGATCCGAGAAACCCCGGTCACAAGTTGATCGACAACACTATTGTCATCTTTACGAGCGACAACGGTCCCAACGAGGGAGAAAAGGCGACGACGAGTTACCAGTCGGGTGGATTGCTGGGCAAGAAGGCGAGTATCACCGAAGGCGGGTTGAGGATTCCTTTCCTGCTCTACTGGAAAGGTCATTTTGAAGGGGGGGAGGTGAATCGCACTCACTTCGCCCTGACTGATCTCTATGCCACTTTTGCCCGGATGCTGGAACATCCGCTGGCTGCAAATGACGCACGCGACAGTTACGATGTGTGGGATCACTGGACGGGGGAGGCGACGGGCGAAGATGCGCGGCCCCGCCTCAAGTTCTGCCATCTCGGGCGGCCCTACAGCAACGATGCCATGTCACTGCGGGAAGGCGCGCACAAGATCATCATCAACGGTGGGCTGGGTGAACCTGCGATCAAGGACGGAGCGGCGGGTGCCGTGACTGTGGAGAAGTATCACCGACTCGACTTTGATGTGACTGAGTCAGAAGACCTTCGCAACCCGGAGAACGAATCGCGGGTGAAGGAGTTGGCTGAGGAAGCATTGCGTTTACGAAACGCAGGGCATGCGAGGGTGCTCGGAGACGCAAAGGGCAGCGCACTCATCCAGGACGATGGTTGGCACAATCTTCGCAATGACTTCCACGGCGAAGTCGGATTTGAATTTCAGGTTACGGAGCTGCTTCAGGTCGGGCAGCTTGGAATGTGGGATGATCATTTCAAGGACTGGCCGATCCGTGGAGCCGATGAAGCGCCGAATGACTGGATCACCGAACGACCCAGCCTTGAGGGATCTGACGGGCGAGGGCTGGAAGCCAGCCACACGGTGCGATTGTCGCTGAAGGGCAAGGTGATCGCCGAAGTGAAGTTGACGCCGGACGTTCCGGGTAACTTGATTGGCGAGTTTCGTTACCTGCCATTGGATGAAAGTGTGGAACTGAAGCCGGGGGCGACTTATCGGCTGACCATGACGACCCGCAACCGGGACGGAGATCACATTCACGATCCAGCCAGCTACGATGGGCTCTCTCCGATTATCCATCCGCTGGTGCAGATTCAGCGGAGCGTTTCTCTGAAGGAGGGCAAAGAAGCGCCGATCCTGACCTGGTTTGATGCCTCTGCGGATTACTGGCGCCATCGCCTTCCGGTGGGTCCGACCTTGATGTTTTTGGATAGGTAGTTACGGCGCGATCCGGTCAGATTGTGCCGTTGATTCCTGATCGGGTTTCAGGCTTTCTTTTCATTCACCATGAAAAGAACCCTCGTCACTCTGTTCGCCGGCTTGATGGCTTTCTCTGCAGTATTTGCAGAAGACCGTCCCAACATCGTCTGGATCTTTGCCGAAGACACATCGCCCTGGATGGGGTGTTACGGCTATGAAGCCAATCAACTGGCAACGCCGAATATCGACTCCATTGCCGCGGCGGGGGTGCAATTCAACCGCGCCTATGTTCCGGCGCCGGTCTGCTCCGCCTGTCGCTCTGCCATGATGGGTGGCGCCAACCAGATTCGACTCGGGTCCCATGAGCATCGTTCTTCCCGAGCCAAAGATGCTCAGTTGCGACTGCCGGATGGGGTCAAGCTGTTGCCGCAGATCATGAAGGAAAATGGCTACGCAACTTACAATCACGGCAAGACGGACTACAACTTTGTGTGGGACGAAAACGCGACCTACTCCAATCTCAAGATGAAAGGGAAGGCGGACAGCTGGGATGTGCTGGAGCAGCACCAGCCGTTCTTTCTTCAGATCCAGACCAAAGGCGGGAAGAACAACACGGCCAAGTTCCCAAAGGATCGCAAAACGGATCCGGCTTCCGTGACGGTGCCGGCGGACTATCCGCAGAACCAACTCTATCGCGAAGTCGTCGCGGAACACTGCGATTCCATTAGAACCGACGACGATCTCATCGGCGAAATCCTGGCTGGTCTCAAAGACTCCAGCCTGGCCGAAAACACCATCGTTGTTTACTTCTCCGACCACGGTGCCAACCATCTCGTGCGTCACAAGCAGATGCCGACCGAGGGAGGTCTTCATGTGCCCTTTGTGGTGATGGGTCCGGAGGCCTGGGTGCCAAAGCAGGGTGAGCGTAATGACCTGGTCGACATGCTGGACTTGTCTGCGACGACCCTGGCCTGGGCCGGGATTGAGATTCCGGATTGGTATGAAGGTCAGGATCTTTTCGCGGCTGACTTTGAGCCTCGTGAGTGGGTCGCTTCGGCCAAGGATCGTCTCGACCACACGATCGATCGCGTTCGCACCATTCGGACCGATCAGTTTCGCTACACCCGAAACTACAAGCTGGACCGGGTTCTGCTCCAGCCGCAGTACCGGGACAATCAGGATTATCTGAAGAATCTCAAGGAGCTCTATGCCTCTGGCGAACTCTCTGAGGATCTCACTCGAATCTACTTCGGAGAGCGCCCTGAGGAAGAGTTCTATGATGTCGTCAATGACCCGGCACAGGTCCACAATCTGATCGACGATCCCAAGTATGTGAAAGAGGTACAACGCCACCGTCAGTTGCTCGATGACTGGCTCGCCGAAGGCGATGCCGGTGAAGGCGAAGAGGCTCCCGAAGCATTGCGTCACAACGGTGATGATTGGCAGGGCGGACGCGGCGTGAATCCCGAGTATGAAATCAATCGCCCTGATTCAGATGGCGATGGGCTTTCCGACAAGTGGGAGACGATCAATGGCCGCGATCCGAAGGACGGGCGCCTTGCCTATGAGTTCGATTGTGGCGGATGGCAGACCGAAGGCTGGGCCTCTAAGGGAATCGACGACAATATTGCCGGCTTTCAGGGCACGCTGGGATTCACCGTTGGGAAAAAGAGCAAGCTGATCCGCGACGGTTTGAGTGTGACCGCCGGTGACGCCGACCGGAACCTGCTCATTAAGGTGCGCTCCGAGGGCGACATCAAGGTGCAGGCTTTTGCCAACGGCAAGTCACTGGGTGACGCGGAGACAGTCTCTTCGGGTGATGAATACGCAGAAGTGTTGGTTCCGCTGAATAGCAATGCGGCCTGGGATGGGAAGATCGAATCTCTGGAAGTGAGCTTGAGCGGCGCCAAAGGAACCTTTGTCGAAGTGGATGCGATTGAGGTGGTTCGAGCCAGCGATGCTTTCAACGATGAGGGCGGGAAGTTCTTTGCCGAGCTGCCTCAGTTTTAGGTGATCAGTCACGTTGGTCTGCCGGGAGCAGCCGGCAGTAATGATTGCATCAACGGGTGATTTTCGTTTGTCTGGAAACAGACCAATGAAAATTGCTCAAGCTTTCCTCGACCTCCAACCGCCGGGACGGCGGTGGATCAGCGCCTTGTTCACTTTTTGTATCGCCTGGTACGGTTTGGCGGAAACGACGCTGCGGGCCGCTTCGTCTGAGACCGACGAGCTGCGCAAAATGATTCTCGAAATGCGGGATGACTACGAGACGCGCATCTCGCGACTCGAAGACAAGCTCGCTGTTCTGGAGAAAAGCGAAGCGGAACTCAAGCAGGAGTTGGCGGCGACACGGGAAGTTTCGCAGAACAATGCCTTGCGAGTCGCGGCGATACCTACGGCATCACGACAGTCTTCGCCCCAGTATAACGGGTCCAACCTGCCGTCACCGAAGAGCCCCTTGGGTGGAGGTAAGGAAGTGCACTCCGAGTTGGTCTATCGTCATGAACTGGACCAGATCCTCGACGAGCGTGATGTGACACGCGGATTTGAGTTTCACGGCTACTTCCGGGCCGGATACGGACTCGCCTCCAACGGCGATGTGATGGAAGCCTTCCAGGCTCCGGGTGCGCTTTCCAAGTATCGCCTTGGAAACGAGACGGAGATCTACCTCGAGACCGCATTTCAATACAACTTCCCCGAGCTCGGCAATGACGGCACCGAGTGGATGGTGGCGATTCGTCCGGCCTACTTTGTGCCGAACTCGCTCAGCAATGCTTCAACGGATGTTACCCTGCGCGAAGCCTTCGGCGCGGTGCGTGGCATTTGGGATGATAATCCGAACGCGCAGTTCTGGGCGGGACAGCGATTCTATGATCGCTATGACATTCACATGACTGACTTCTACTACCTCGATATGAGCGGTTACGGGGGTGGTGTTGAAGATATTGACGTTGGTATTGGTAACCTGGCGGTGGCCTGGCTGGGTGGTAGCATTGATAGTCTGAACTCTAATGCGAGCGGCCAGGATGCTTCGGTGAATGCCAAGAACAGCCTCGATATCCGATTGAAGGATATCGATGTGCCGGGTGGTAAAGGCATGATCTGGGTCGATGTGGCCAAGTCCAAGTCGCGCAACAATCCCAATGGGGAGAATCTGAACATCGAAGGTTCGACGGGTGTGGCCGGAGGCTTCCAGCACAAGGTGGAAGATCCCTTTGGTTGGGGCGGTCGCAACATTGCCATGGTGCAGTATGGCTATGGGGGTGCCGCGAACTTCCGGTCCACGGTGGAAGATTTTTCATTCCTCAATGTGCCGATGACCGGCCCGGCTGCCTTTGTTGACCTCGGGGATGCCTGGCAGTTCCGCTTTGTGGATGACTTCGTGATCGAGCCCTGCGAATCGCTCAGCCTCGCCAGTACCTTTGTCTGGAACGAAGGAGATATCGGGTTGCAGGGTGGCGATCCCACGATCAGCTGGCAAAGCTTCGGAATACGACCCGAGTGGAACCTGACCGATCATGCCAGTATCGCGTTCGAAGCGGGCATGGACCACGTCAGCGAGTTTTTGGGTAATCCGTCAGGGAATCTCTACAAGTTCACGGTGGCGCCCCAGCTGAAACCCGGTCGCGGTTACTTCGACCGTCCGGCTTTGAGAGCATTCGCTACCTATTCCTTCTGGTCGGACAGCTGGCAGGGTCTCGTTGCTCCGAGGACGAGGTTTTTCTATACCGATGGCTGGTCCTTCGGTATGCAGCTGGAGAGTTGGTGGTAGGAGAGATCGCTCCAACCGGCTCTCATTCGAGCGCGTAACCTCCCGCGATGACTCGCGAAGAGGCGCTGGCGCAACTTGATGCCTTCGTTCCCCGCATGGTGAACTATGCAGGGGAGCGGAACAGGGTTGTGCCCGGTCATGCCAACGTGTCCCGATTGTCTCCGGCGATTCGTCACCGCTTGATCACTGAGGATGAAGTTGCCGCGGTCGCGCTTCAGCATCACGGGTTCGGGGCGGTCGAAAAGTTCGTCCAGGAAGTCTACTGGAGATATTATTGGAAGAGTTGGCTGGAGCTCCGCCCCGGGGTCTGGTCGAGTTACCGGGAGGATCTAACTGAGCTTGGATCCGGAGCCCGGCGTGCCGCCGGGAAAGTTCTCGGCGGGCAATCAGGTTTCGAGATCTTTGACTACTTTGCGGATGAACTGATTTCTACGGGTTATCTTCACAATCACGCGCGTATGTGGTTCGCTGCGATTTGGATCCACGAATTCAAGCTTCCCTGGCAACTCGGGGCGGACTTCTTTCACCAGCACCTGATCGACGGTGATCCGGCTTCGAACACCTTGTCGTGGCGGTGGGTCGCAGGGCTTCACACGGCCGGGAAGAACTATCTCGCCCGTGCTTCCAATCTGGAACAGTATCTCGCGCCGGAAATCCTGGAGGCGAATCGCGGCGGCCTCGAACGAATTCGCCAGCCCGCGCCGGCATTCGAACCGACCAGTGAAGGAGCGCCTCCACCCGTCTCCTTGCCAGGGCTGTCATGCAGGGAGAAGCCGCTCGGTGAGAAAGCCGGCCTCTGGCTTCATGAGGATGACTTGAGCCCGGAACTCAATCACATTGGTGATTCAGTCAGGGTTGCGGTGGTGGTTTCTTCCGACCTGCATGATGAGCATCACTATTCCCGATTGCGTCGTGATTGGATCAGTTCGGCTTCAGCAGCAACGGCGGCCCGGTTGGGAGACAGGGCTGAATGTTTGAGTGTCGATGACACCGCTGCAGCCCTTTCGGGCTGGGCGGAAGGGCATCAGCTGAAAACCATTGTGGCCTATCAGCCCTGGGTGGGTCCGGTTCGCGATCGGTTGGCCGAGATTGAGGAGCGGCTTTCGAAGTCGGGTATTGAGCTCCGCCTCATTCGGAAGCCGGCGGACGAGGTTTGGGTTCCGCTGGCGACAGCAGGCTTCTTCGGGTTCTGGAAGAAGCTTCAGAAGAAACATCCAATACTGAAGGATCTGGCATGAGGCGTAAGTCAGATCTTCCCACCAAAGTGTGCCTACACTGTCAGCGTCCCTTCACCTGGCGAAAGAAGTGGGAGCGTTGTTGGGAGGAAGTGAAGTTTTGCTCCAAGCGTTGCCGAGGTGAGGCGAAACGGCGGAGGGAGTGAGGGGGCGATGCCGCAATGGAACGAGGGGTCACTTCAGTATGACCCTCGTGTAAGGACTTGAGGTCCACGTCGCAAGATGGGTTCCCCGATAGGAAATTGTTTTTTCGTGGTTGGCGAAAATGTCGATGTGCGTGGCATCGGCGGGAAGAGGGATGCTTGCCTGCCAGGCTCCGTCCACGAATTCCATTTCGCTCCAGTTTTCGTGAGGAATCAGTTCCTTAATATAGCCGGGGCTGCCGTCGGATGGTCGGTCCACGATCCAGAACAAGCGGGCGGACTCGGCGCTTTCCCCATTGAGAAAGGAGGTGCGAATGGAGAGTGTGCCGTCGCTAATCTCGGTGGCAATGGTCGGGGCGGGAAGCATCGGGGCAACCTCGTCGAAGAAGTGGTTCAGCAGAAAGGCGGTTCGATTGCTGGTGCCACGTTCAAGGCCAGGGTGTCGGTCCTTGAGGCCGTGCCCGGTGTTCGCACCAATGTATAAAGGAATGTCAGGATGATGGGCGCCACCCCACGCGAGGTCGAAAGCAACGAAGTCGTGAGATCCGGGTTCGAAGAAAAGGTTAACTTTGCGAGACCGGAGGGCTTCGAGGTTTCGGGATACGAAGACACCGTCAGAGACTTCGGCGGTGAATTGTTGCAGGTCCTCCCAGCTTCGCCCCGCCTTGAGGGCTTGGCGGTTGAAAATGGGGCCGTAGTGTCCGCCAAGGAAGGCGTGGGTCATGGGGCCGTAATCCGCCTCCAGCGAATCCCAGGCAGCGCGGTCGCAGAGTCGCAGCGGTGAATCCCAAATGGGTGACACGGTAGCGAAGACTGCGGTCATGCGTTCGTCATGGAGAATGGCTAGAGAAGGAGTGGCGCCGTTCTTGGAGCCGCCTGACATGGCGACCTTTCCGGGAGTGAAGTGATCGGTTTCCGCGTGTGCGGCGGTGATGGCCCTCATCATCGTGGCGGGCCAGGCCCAGTACTGGATCTTGTCGCGGGGATTGAGGGATTTCGCGAAGCGCTGCTCGGATTCGAGACCAAGTTTACCCAACCCTGACATCTGCAGAACCTGGACTACGGTTTGAACCTGGCCGACTCCTCGCTCAAGCAGGAGAGCATCGATGTTGCTCACCTTGGTGTCCTGCTGCAGTCGTTCGGGATTGTTGCCGCCAGTGAGATGAAAGCCGGTCGCCTTGCCTTCTGTCGGAACCACAAATCGAACCGGCATGCGGTAGTCCTGTCCCGGCCAGATCTCGCCGACGTTGATACTGATGAGTTTCTGGCGGGAGGGAACCTGTCCGTCGACCGGGTGCCAGTCCTGGATGACTTCGACCTCGAGGGTGGAAGCGTCGCGCATCGCTTCCATGTCGAAGAGCGGTTCCGTGGCGTTGACGGTAAGTGCAGCGGAAACCAGCGAGTTGAGAAAAAGGATGGTGGCGAGATAGAATTTCATGGAAGCCAGGAACAGGATCACCAACTTCGGAGTGAGCCGGTCAAAAAAAAATTATCCTCGTGGGAATTTCTACCCCTGGAGCCAGGCCAGGGCTTCACCCTCGTCTTCGAACGATGAAACCTCGCCGGAGATGAACCAGTTGCCGACCTTAGCAGCGAGTTCCTGCCAGTCTTTGTTTCCGACGATGGCAATCTTTTCGAATTCTTTACCATGCTTGAGGCCCAGCTTGAAGTCGTCCCATGCGGCGCGCAGCTCCCAGCCCTCCAGTTCTGTACCGTCGATCAGCGCGCGAATCTTCGGGGAAGCGACGCCTTCCAGCGCCGAGTCGAGCATGGGGGTGATGGTTTCGTAGTCCGTGTGGGTGAGTTTTCCGACGGCCCGGAGTGTGAGGAAGAATTCATCCCCGGTTCGTTCGATACCAATAGAGATTCCGTGTCTTTCTGATTTCATGTCGCTCAGAGGGTTACGGCTGAACTGGCTTAATCTCTCCAAATTTGAGGATCAAACCCTCGAACTGTCCATCCATGGTTTGAGAAACGACCTGAATCACAAAACGGCGCCCGGAGCGATGGTGGGCAGTGAGTTGGTCGCCGTCTTTCACGTCGATTGAGAGAGCCTCCTTGTCCATTTTCTCTTCCGGGAACTCCCATTCCAGTTCCGTAACGTCGGAAGTATTCACGACGCCTTCAAACAGGTAGCAATAGAAGAATCCTTCTCCCATGGAGGATCCTGACCAATGCAGGGTGAGATCACCAATCGCTACGGGGAATCCGCCGCCCAAGGGCACTTTGCGTTCATAGGTCTCCCAATTCAGGGGAGCATCGGACGGGGAATTGCAGGCGGTGAAAAGGCCCGCAAGGAGCACGGGCAGAAGTAGGGATTTGTTCTTCAAGATGTTGGCAGGTTCGACCTTGTTGGCGTCGCAAGAAAATGAGGGTTGATGATTCTGTTATCAACCGATCTTCCCAACAAAAAAGCCCGCTTCGCAGCGGGCCTTTTCAATCATTCGTTCGTTGGAAGCGCAACTCCTACTCCGCATGCGGGTGTTCTTTGAGCAGGTCAGCAGGGTTATACATGCCGGTCACATCCTTGATCTCTTTGCGAACCTTGGCGACATCCTGCGGAGTGATGACGCTGGCCTTATTGCCCCAGGAGTTACGCACGTAGGTGAGGACAGCAGCGAGTTCATCATCCTTGAGGATGTGCTCAAACGGAGTCATCGGAACGACGCCAGGATACTGAGTGCCGTTCACTTCGATGGGGCCGAAGAGGCCTTTCATGGACAGCTTGATGAGACGCTCGGGGTCACCGGTAGCCCACTTGGTGTCCTTGAGCGGCGGGAAGCCGGCAGCGGGGAGACCCATGCCGTTGGCCTGGTGGCAGGTGCCACAGTGGGCTTCGCGACCGTAGATTTCAGCTCCCTTGGCGTAGGCTTGAGCCGCCTTCTTGTCATTCTTGAGGTGCTTCGGTGCCTGGACGCGCGAGCTGCCCTCGGAGACAAGAATCTCTCCGCTGAGCGCGGCCTTGGCGGTCTTGAAGGAATCTTCGGACATCTTGTCGACGCCTTTGGCTTCGGCGGCGGCGAGAATGGCGAGGCCTTGTTCCTGGTCGCCACGTGAACCGGCCGCAACAGCTTCCATGCGGACACGACCGTGATCGTCGCCGGCGGCAGTCATCAACAGTTCGTGTTGGTTGCCGAGCTGGGGCTGGTAGCGCAGCACGCGCACCGCCGCAGAGCGGATCTTGTGATCGTCGGACTGGAGCAGCTCTTCGAGCAGGGCGGCGTCTACATTGTCAGCACCCCAGGTCACCCAGAGGGCTTCGAGCTTGTGGCGGTCATCGCTCTGCTTGGCGGCCCAGGCCACAGCGGCAGGAACGACTTCGGCCGCATCGCGTCCGCGGAGCTCGCGGCGGGTGCGGTAGCGGGTGCGGTACTCGTGAAGCTTCAGGTTTTCGAGCAGCTCAGCGATAGAGGCACCATCCACTTTGGCCGGCTCAACGAGCGGGCGACCGGGATAGGTCATGCGGTAGATGCGTCCGTGCTCGTGGTCGCGCAGCGGGTCGCGGGCGCTGTGCTGCATGTGGCCGATGAGGGCGTTCTGCCAGTCCACGATGTAGAGTGAGCCGTCAGGAGCGAACTCGAGGTCGACGGGGCGGAAGTTGAGGTCTTCAGAAACGAAGAGGTCCTGGCGATACTCGGTGGCGAAACCGGTGCCGTCTTCCATCACCTTGTGCTGCTTGGCGCCAAGGTAGCCGATGTTGTTGTTGATCAGCACATCGCCCTGAACGTCTTCGGGGAAGTGACGACTGGAAATGAACTCAACGCCGGAGGTGGGACGCACGCTGTTCGAGGTGATGAGGTCCGGAGCTTCCATGTTGACGCCGTAAACGGGCTTCACGGATCCGGGCAGCATCCACGAGAACTTGGTGCCGGAGGTGTGCAGGAAGAAATCCTGACCGTAGTCGTCAAACGCGATACCCCAGGGGTTGGGGATCTTGTACTGGGCGTGGCGGGTCAGCTTTTTTTGCTGCGGGCTGTATCGGAAGAAACCGCCGTTGGTGCCGCGGTGGGTGCCGTAGGCGCTCTCGACGTTGGTGTGAAGGAAGATACCCTCACCCATCATGATGGCACCGGAAGGATCGGCGCAGAAAGCGGAGATCGCGTGGTGGGTGTCGTGATCGTCGAAACCACTCAGGAGCACTTCCTTGGTGTCGTACTTGTCGTCACCGTTGACGTCCTTGAGCAGGACAAGGCTGCTGCTCTGCGAAACATAAACACCGTCGTGGTTGATCTCGAAACCGATCGGGATGTGCAGGTCGCCGGCGAAGACGGTTTCCTTGTCGGCTTTGCCGTCACCATCGGTGTCTTCGTAAATGAGCAGCTTGTCTTCGGGCAACGGATCACCGATGCGGTAGTGAGGGTAGCTGGCCATGGTGGCGACCCAGAGGCGGCCCTTGTTGTCGAAGGCGAGAGAAACCGGGTTGGCCAGATTCGGGAAGTCTTCTTCAGAAGCGAAGAGCTCGATCTTGTAGCCTTCTGGAACTTTGATCTTGGTCTCGGCGACTTTGCCGGGAGCGTAGTCAACCACGCCGTTCTTTTCGCTGGGCTTGTAGTTGGTTTCGACTGGGGGCAGTGTCAGGGTCTGCGCGTCTGCGGCGACCATGTCGAAGTTTTCTCCCTTGAGGGTCGCCCAGATGGACTGGTCGCGGATGACAGTCATCTCGCGAGTCTTTTCGAGTTCGTAGGGGTAGTTGTCAGGGCCAAAGGGGTTGTAGCGACGACCGTAGACGTGAACACCGTTGGCGATCTTGAAGTCATTCATCCAGGCCCAGTTCTTTTCCATCACCGCAGCGCGAATGCCGGAGCGGCTGTTCTCGTCGACCTTGCCGGGGCCGAAGAGACCGTCGGCGAGAGCAGGAGCGAGCTTCTGGTAGCCGAGGTCATTGAGCAGCGCACCGTCACGAGTGTATTCTTCGCCGCCTTTGTAGATCTCCTGGGAGAGGGCAAAAGCGTCCACGAAGACGACGTTGTTGGCGGCAGCGACTTCGGCAGAGGCATCCGTGTAGAGCTTGAGGTTCTTGTTCTCGGCTTCACCGCTCGGCACGTTGTATTTGCCGCTCAGGTCCTGGTAAGCAGTGGGGGACACGAGAGCGACCTGAGGAGCGGACTTGCTGTTGTATTTCTGAGCGAGGGTGTGCTTGAGGAAAGCGTCGAGCTCTTTCTTGTAGCGCTCGAGATCTTCGGGGCCACCGAAGGAGGAGTTGAAACCGAAGAAAGCAATGACGGTGTCAGCGCCGAGGCGGGTCAGCCACTGGTCCGGGGTTTCGAAGTGACCGTTCGGCTTGGAGTCGGTCTGGAGCTCTTTTGGCATGAGAGCCTTGGCTCCCGGGAAGGCGTACTGATCTTCGTAGCCACGACCGGGGTGCGGGCGGAAGGCAGGCGTGTTGCCCTCGTCACCCATGTTGCGGATGGTGAGGTCCTTGGCCGGGAAGCGCATGAAGAGCTCGGTCTCGAAGTGGCCGAAGTGAACCATGCGGCTGGCCATGCCGGCGCCGATCATGACAATAGTGTCGCCCTCTTTGACCTCGAGCTTGGCGCTCTTGTCATCGCCTTTCGGCACGGCGTACTTGTTTTCCTTGGCTTTGCCTTTTTGTTTCGGCGCACGAGTGCCAAAGGGGGCTTCCTTAAACTTGGGGTCACCCGGGATGAAGTTTTCCGGCTTCAGGTTGAGGCGGTAAGCCGCAAAGCTGAAAGCGGAGGGCAGGTAGCCCTCGGGGAGGGTGGCATCAGCCTTTTCAGGCACTTCCATATCGAGGCCCCAGTAAACGGCGTTGACGACAAGTCGGCGAAGATCTTCGTCGAGCAGCCCGGTTGAGGCACCCATGGTGGTGGTGAAAATCTTGTTGGTGTTGCCGGCATCATTCTTGAATTCACGGATCCAGGTGAGCGGCTGCATCGGATCATTCTTGGCAGCGACTTCAGCGGAATCGGGTTCGAGTGTCTCGGTGACGGCGCCACGCTGAAGGATGGTGGCAGGCTCGAGAGGGTTGGTGCCGTAAACGTCTTCGGTCACGAAGCAGGTGCCGACGCTGTTGAGGATGGGGTGGTCGGCATTGGCTTCCTCCACGTGAGAGCGGCTGCCTTCGACCTTGTGTTTGCCGTGGTGGCTGACCCAGGTCTCACCGAGTACCTGGCGGCCAAAACCTTTGTGCCAGCCAGTCTCCTCGCTGGCGTTAAAGGAGTATCTCGCCCACTTGCTGTCCTTGGGGAAGTTGAAGGCGTGGGTTGAAGTGCGCAGGGCAATGATGGGTGTGCCGCGATTGAGGGCGGCTTCGAATTTTTCCATGGCTTCGTCCTGCCAGTGGCGGAAGCGAAGACTCATGACGATGGCGTCGGCGGAATCCAGTGCCTCGGGGTGGGAGAGATGCTCGCCAGCATCCGGGTTGACGTTGCCGTTCTCGTCGAGTGAGAAAAGCACGGTGGTCTTGAATCCCTGGCGGGCGAGGATCTGGGCCATCATCGGCATGGCTTCTTCGGAGCGGTATTCTTCGTCGCCGGCGAGTAGAACGACGTGCTTGCCTTTGCCGGGACCTTCGGTGCCCTCGAAGACGAGGTGATCAGGGCTGCTGGCGCTGTTGGCAACTTCGGCGGCGGACAGGCTTGAAGTCGCAAAAATCATCACGGCGGAGGCCGCGAGAGTCAGCAGGTAGTGTAGTTTTCGTAGGTTCATTATCATCCGGGTGTTCGATAAAAAGGGCCGCGATTATACGGGACGTGGACTTTTGTTCAATATCGCGCCGCGCGCAATTCGCACGCAGGTCGGTAATACGGCTGAAAAAATGCGTCAGATTTACCGTAAAGCGGCAATCGAGGCTGTGGATATCCTTATTTTTTAGGAGCCGGTGGCTGATACTGGAACGGTGTATCGCCCTCGTTTTCCTGATTCTCTCCGGGGGTGGAACGGCCGCGCTCGATATAGTCAGCCATGAGTGCGGTCAGTTCTTCGACGAGTTCAGGCTTCTCATTGACGAGATTGTTCGTTTCACCGCGATCTTCGGCCAGGTTGTAGAGCTGGTTATGGGGCAGGCCTTCCATATTGGCGCGGCCGGGTCGGGGATCACTCCAGCCGCCGGAACCGGGGCAGAAAGCGAGTTTCCAATCGCCTTTGCGGATGGCGAAGGAGCCGTTGATGGAATGGTGGACAACCGCTTCGCGGAGGGGCGCCTCATCTTCCCCGGTCAGGGCGGGGAGAATGCTGACACTGTCTTCGCCGGCATTGTCGGGATAGTCGGCCCCAACAATATCAGCGCAGGTGGCGAGGAGGTCGGTGGTGCAGATGATCTGGTCGCTCCGGGAGCCGGCTTTCACCTTGGCCGGCCACTGGGCAATAAAGGCGACGCGATGACCGCCCTCGTAGATGTCCGCTTTGTGTCCGCGGAAGTCGAGATGGGTCTTGTGACCGTGCTCAGCCATTAAAGGAATCTCGCCACGGGGGGAGCAGCCATTGTCGGCGGTGAAGATGATGAGCGTATTCTCAGTGAGCCCGGCGTCCTCCACGGCCTTGGTGACGCGACCGACGATGTGGTCGACTTCCATGCAGAAATCAGCGTAGGCGTTGATCCCGCTTTTGCCTTTCCACTCTTCGTTGGGGGCGATGGGCGTGTGAGGAGCCGGAAGGGGCATGTAGAGAAAGTGGGGTTCCCCTTCTTTCCACTTCGAGATCACGTCAACGGCCTCGTCGGTGAGATCGGGGAGGACATCTTCGGGCATGAGCCCTTCCTCCTTCAAACCGGCGCGACCAAATTCACTCTTGGGGGCCTGCGCGTTTGGGATGGCGGTGAGTTCGTTGTCCCGGATGTAGACATAGGGCGGCATGTCGAGTGAGGCGCTGTGGCCAAAGTAGGTGTCGAAGCCGACGGAGAGAGGGCCGTTCTTGATCGGCTTGGTGAAGTCGACCTGGTTCTCCAGTGGATCACCGTTCTTGTCTCGTTCGTCGGAGGCATCGGGCTTGACCGCCCAGTCCATTCCGAGGTGCCACTTGCCGATGCAGTGAGTCGTGTAGCCGTTTTCTTTGAGCAATTTCGGAACGGTGAGACGGTCTGTGGAAATGAGGTGGGAACTGTAGCCCCAGAGCACGCCGCTCTTGAGTCGCGTGCGCCAGTTGTAGCGTCCTGTCAGGATGCCGTAGCGGGTCGGAGTGCAGACCGAGGAACTGGTGTGGGCGTCCGTGAAGTGCATTCCCTTCTCGACCATGGCATCGAGATGCGGAGTCGCGATCTTGCCTTCCGGGTTCAGCGCCTGGACATCGCCGTAGCCCATATCATCGGCGAGGATGTAGACAATGTTAGGTTTGTCAGTGGCTGCGGCGGTCGTCAGCCAGGCCAGCGCGGCACAGGTCAGGGTCTGGAGAGTTTTCATGGACGGGAACTAAACCAAGTTCCCGTTCTCTTTCCAAACCCAAACCGACGCGGTTTTGCGTGGTGAAAAACCGCACCGGATTTGAGTCTGATTGCGAAGCGCGTGTACCGCATCCGAATGTCGTTAGGTGAAAATCGGTTCTTGGTGAAGGTAGGGCCGGGCGTCTCGACCGGCCGCGAATGATCAGGCGTGTTCTTTGCAAGTGTGAATCGCTGGCGGTCTGCGGTCAGTCGAGGACGCCTGACCCTACCTTTTGATCGACATTGCGATTGGATATCCCAAGACTGTTCGAATGTCGGAGAACGAAGGCTTTCTTCCTGTGCGTAAGCATTTGCCGCATGGAGTGCCTTTGTGGGTTCGGGAAGGATCGGCCTGGTTTCTCACGATTTGCGCGGCTGAGCGAAGAAGGCCCGTTTTGACAGCGGAGAGTGTGGCTGGTCAGCTGTTGGAATCAGCGCGATTCTATCACGAGTGTAAGCGTTGGTATGTGCACCTGATTCTCGTTATGCCGGATCATCTGCATGCGCTCATCACGTTTGGATATGAAGAGAAAATGAGCAAATTGGTTGGTCAGTGGAAATCCTATACAGCGAAAGAAACAGGCGTTCGGTGGCAGAAGGATTTCTTTGATCATCGTCTGCGCTCGAATGAGTCGATGGCGCAGAAGGTTGAGTATATTCGTCAGAATCCGGTGAGGGCTGGGTTGGTTGAGAATGCAGAAGATTGGCCTTGGGTGTGGGAGCCGCCGGAGGATGAGCAAATGCCTGCGGGGATTGGTTAGGGTCGGGCGTCTGGACGGGGTGGCCTATACCGAACGCGAACGTGGATGCGGGTTCTTCTGATGCTTTGGAAAGAAAGCCGTCGGTAGCTCGCGGCCGGTCCGGAGGCCCGGCCCTACCATCGTCAAAGGTGCTGCGACCCTGTTTCTAGGCTTCGAGTTCGGGTAGACTGATCCATTTGCGTTCGTCGGAGCTTTGCAAACCGAGCTCGGCGAGCTGAACCCCTTTGGCGCCTTCGAGCAGGTCCCAGCGGAAAGGTTCGTCGAGCACGATGTGGCGGAGGAAGAGTTCCCACTGGATCTTGAAGGCGTTGTCGTAGGTTTCCTGTTCGGGGACTTTTTGCCAGCCGTCGAAGAAGTCGATGGGTTGGGGAATGTCGGGATTCCAGACGGGGCGCGGGGTGTTGCCGTAATGCTGGGTCCAGACGTCGCGCAGGCCGACGATGGCGCTGCCCTTGGTGCCGTCGACTTGCATGGTGAGCAAGTCGTCGCGGCGGACGCGAACGTTCCATGAGGAGTTGAAGTGGCAAACCACACCGTTCTCGCATTCGAAGGTGGAATAGGCGGAGTCGTCGGCGGTGCAGGGGTAGGCCTTGCCCTGTTCGTCGATGCGCTCGGGAATGTGCGTCGAGGCGAGGCAGGAAACGTTCTTCACCTTGCCGAAAAGGTTGTCGATCACGTAACGCCAGTGGCAGAGCATGTCGACGACCATGCCGCCGCCGTCCTCCTTGCGGTAGTTCCAGGACGGGCGCTGGGCGGGGACGGTGTGGCCCTCGAAGACCCAGTAACCGAACTCGCCCCGGACGGAGAGAATATCACCGAAAAAGTCGTTCTCGACGAGGCGCTGAAACTTGATCATGCCCGGCAGCCAGAGCTTGTCCTGGACCACGCCGTTCTTCACTCCGGCATCGCGGCAAATCTTATACAGCTCGTAAGCGTCTTCGGTTTTGATGGCCGTGGGTTTCTCGCAATAGACATGCTTGCCGGCGGCGGCGGCCTGCTTCACCGCATCGAATCGACGCAGGGTGGTTTGAGAATCGAAGTAAACCGGATAGGCCGGATCATTCATCACGCTGTCGAGATCGGTGGTGTATTTCTCAACGCTGGTGCTCTCGATGAGATTTTTCAGCTTGGTCTCATTGCGGCCGACGAGAATGGGATCGGGCATGATGACTTCTTCGGGCCCGACCTGGACGCCGCCCTGCTTGATGATCGCGTCGATGGAGCGGAGCAGGTGCTGGTTGGTGCCCATGCGTCCGGTGACGCCGTTCATGATGATGCCGACAGTGTGTGTTTTCATGTGATTAAAGAGATTCGGAACGAAGTGGAGAAAGACGGAATGAAATGAAGTCAATTAAACGTGTTCGCGATAAGCGGTGATGATCTTGTCGAGGTAGTCGTCCTGGTCGCTGGCCCAGTGACGGTCGGAAAAAATCTCGACCTCGATAGGACCGTCGAATCCGGCGCTTTCGACGAGTTGGCGAATGCCGCGGTTGTCGATGCAGCCTTCGCCCATGAGGCCGCGGTCATTGAGAAAGTCGTTCGTGGGCGTGACCCAGTCGCAAACGTGAAAGCCGATGATGCGTTTGCCGGCGCGTTTGATTTCCCGGGCCAACTGCGGATCCCACCAGATGTGGTAAACGTCCGCAGCGATGCCGACCCAGTCCTCGCCGAGCTGGTCGATCATGTCGTTGCACTGGCCAATCGTGTTAATGGCGCTGCGGCAGTCGGCATACATTGGGTGAAGCGGTTCGATGGCAAGCTTCACCCCGACCGAGGAAGCGTGGTCGATCAGTTCGTTGATACCGTCGGTGATTTGCTTTCGATTTTCGACAAGGCTGAGTTCCGGCATGGCGCCGCACACCAGCACAACTTGCGGCGCGCCAATGGCAGCGGCTTCGTCGAGGGCTCGGAGGTTGTCATCGTGCGCTTCGCGACGGCCGTCTTCGTCGAGGTAGGGGAAGAAACCTCCGCGGACGATGGAAACCGCCTTGAGGCCGTGGTCATCGAGGATTGCTTTTGATTCAGCGAGCGGACGACCGTCGAGCCATTGGCGCCAGACGCCGACTCCGGGGACTCCGGCTGCGGCATACTTGAGGCAAGCCGTGGGCAGGTCCCACGGCTTGGTCGTCATGGTGTGGACGGCGAGGCGATCGAGGTTATCCATGGTTGTTTGGATGGAACACGAATTGAAACGAATGAAACACAGCCGAAGCGAAGCGGAGTCAGCCGGAGGCAAATGGGCACGAATCAGGATAATTGAAAACCGTCGATTCCTAGGCGGTCTGCAATTCTAAGCGGCCGGATGAGGGCTTCTTTCATACGGGTATGCTCATCGCCGGGACGGATGTCGGGACAGTCTGGGTGAACGTCGGAAGAGGCAATGAGTCCGAGCAGTTGGAGAACAACAGCGGTGCTGTGTTTGTAGGCAGCGGCGCTGCCCTGATCATCGAGGCGAAAGACGGCGTCCTCGAGTGACTGGAAGGCTTCGAAGAGTTTGTAGACGCGGGGGTCATAGCTCTCACTGAGCCAGAGCTTTCGAGCCTGGCAAATCAACGGGCAGGCGGAAACTCCCGCGCCAATGAGCAGAGGGAGTCCCATCTTGATTGCGGAAGCGATGCCGAAGTCATCTCCGCTGTGCGGGACGAAGTTGAGACCCAGGTCGCGGCACATGGCTGCCCAGTAGAGGAAATGCGGTTCGTCGAGCGTGGAGATTTTTCCGCCGACGTATTTCTCGTGGTTGGCGATTTCGTGAAGTAGCCAGGGACTGAACGGAGTGGCCCACGGAACAAAGGCGGGTTCAAGCGCGTGGGCGAGTGCCGGAACGGTGATGTGTTCGGCGATCTCGAAGTAGGCATCGCGGCGGCGTTCCGTATCGAGTGCGTTGAGCTGCTGCGAAGTCATGATCATGACTTCGACGTTGGAGTCGGTCTGGGCGATATCGAGATGCGGGTGATACCACCCGGCCCGGAACTGGTCACCCGAAGCACCGACGGCCGTCACTCCGCAGATAATTTTCGGATCGGGAAAGGCAGACCGGAACCGTTGAATCACCTCGGCGTAGAGTTCCGGACTGAGATTGAAGATGTAACCCGTGTCGGCGTTGAGAACAAAAGCCATCTCGACTCCGGCCGCTTCGCCGCACTCGATCATCCAGCGGATACTTTTTTCGAAACCTTCCCAATCCGGCTTTTGATCCCGGAAGGGCAGGAGAGTGGCAACGCAGAGTCGGGCACGGGTGTCGTGATCGGCGAGTGACTCTTCTGTCGCTTGAGCCCAGGCAGTATCGGACCACGGTGTGTCCGGCTTGAGATCGGAGGCGGTTGTAATCATGGCTGAATTGATAGCTGCGTCCCCGAAAAACCGTTAGAATGAAATCGGACTGTTAGCATTTTTTCGATCAAAATAATTCAAAGACCAGCGGAGTGTGGTTAGTTGATACGATGGCGAAGCTGTACCAGGACATTCTTCTCGAGGAACTGGATATCCGATTGCCCGGAGTCAACGTGCGGCGGCTGGCACTTCATCAGCACATGAACCAGGTCGAGAAGGTGAAGTCGCACTCGCATTCGTATCAGCAGATCCTGCTCTACTTTCGCGGGCGAGGGGTGCAGAGGGTGGCGGAGAAACGAATTCCGGTGAGGAGAGGCACGGTCATCAGCATCCGGGCCCGGGAGGAACACGAGTTCATCAAGGAACGCGATGTGAGCCCGGTCTGTCTTGCGATCGATTTCAAACAGGCGGATTTCGCCAAGCTCTACAAATCGATGCGGCTCAGTGGCGACGCGACCAACCGAATCGAGCAGGCACTCTATCGTCTCGGGCGCCTCCATGCACGGGCGCTCGATACCCCGCTGGCGGTGGGGGCTGAGATTCTCGGTATTCTCGCTATCATCCAGATGGAAGGGGGAAGTCCCGGTGAGATAGCGGCGGCGAAGATGCATCCGGTCACGGAAGAGGTGAGCGGCGTGATCAAGAATGGCGATCTCGCGTCTCTCTCTCCGGCCGGGATTGCGAAGCAGCTTGGAAAAAGCATGGACCACATCAATCGCCAGCTGAAGCGTGAGTCGGGAGTGACCATCGGTCAACTTCTGTCGGCTTCACGCCTTGAGAAAGCGAGCGAGCTCCTCGCGGAACCCGAAGCCGTGATCGGGGAGGTGGCTGCTGCGGTGGGCTACCTGGATCAGAACTACTTCTCGCGTTGGTTCCGTCAGCAGACAGGTCAGACCCCGACCGAGTGGCGTTCGTAATTTCGGTTGAGAGGTAACTGCGCTTTCTGACTTTCCTAGTCTCTGCCATCGCTCTAACATGTAAGGCAACGGAATGGGTAAACACATCGGTATTCTGACAAGCGGGGGCGACTGCCCGGGATTGAACGCAGCGATTCGAGGTGTTGCGAAGGCGGGAATCAGCGCCTTCGACATGCGCTTTATCGGTTTTCTCAATGGCTTCCGTGGCCTGGCCCAGGACCGGACCATGAAGCTGGAAGGTGATATGCTCTCGGGCATTCTCACTGACGGGGGCACCATTCTCGGAACCAGTCGCGACAAACCTCACAAGATCACTGTGGGCGGCAAGACTAAGAACATGACCGATGCGATCATCGACACTTATGAGCGCCATCATCTCGACGCCCTGGTCTGCCTTGGGGGCGGTGGAACGCAGAAGAACACGCTGCGACTCAAGGAAGCGGGGTTGAAGGTGGTGACGCTTCCGAAGACGATCGATAAGGATGTCGGCAAGACGGATATCACCTTTGGGTTTGATACCGCACTCGGTATCGCGACCGAGGCGATTGACCGGGTTCACTCAACAGCCACGAGTCACAGCCGGGTTCTCGTTGTTGAGATCATGGGGCACCGTGCCGGATGGCTTGCACTTGAGTCCGGACTTGCTGGTGGTGCTGACGTGGTCTTGATCCCGGAGATTCCCTATCAAACCGAGAAAGTGGCCGACGCGATTCGTGAACGAAGCAAAGCGGGTAAGCATTTCAGTATTGTTGCTGTGGCGGAAGGGGCCATGACGGTGGGCCAGTCGAAAACTATATCCGGTTTGCTGGCGCAAAAGGAAGCTGCTACGACGAAGGAGGAAAAAGCAGCGGCGTCGGCGGAACTCTCCGCGTTTCATGAAGAGCATGTCAGTCACACCCAGCAACTGACCTCCGATCTTGAGGAAATGACCGGATGTGAATCCCGTCTCACGATTCTGGGACACATTCAGCGTGGCGGAACGCCGTCGCCTTTCGACCGCGTCCTGGCGACACGGCTGGGAACTGCCTGCGCCGAGTTTATTGCCGACGGCGGCGACGGTTGCATGATGTCAGTTCAGGGCAGCGATATCGTTCCGGTTCCGTTGGAGGAAGTCGCCGGTGTGAAGAACCTGGTTGATCCGGCGTGCGACACGGTTCGGTCGGCCAAGCTGGTCGGGACTTGTTTTGGTGATTAGCGAAGCGCGAGGCGCTTCATCTCTTCTGCGCTGATGGCCTCCTTAAAGACCATCAGTTCCGCCATTCGGCCGTTGAGTCCGCGGACACTGTTCTTGCCTTCATTGACCGGCTGATCCCAGTTTCCGATGGAGGCCTCGCCGAAGTTGAGCTGGCCAGTGCCTTTGAGTTCCTTCACGGCGAAGAGTTCCCCGTTGAGGTAGTGTGAAAGGGTGCCTTCGTTTTGATCGAAAACCGTAGCGAGGTGGAACCAGGTGCCGAGTTGGCTCAAGTCCATGAAGCCTCTCTCCGAATAATTGTGTTTCCCGCTGGGATGGTGAACACCGACACTCAGAGAACCGTCGTTCTTAAATTGCCAGTGGATTTCGCCTTTGTCGTAACCGTCGGTGAGCATCAGGGAGCTGTGGGTGCGGTCGAGTCCGTCGATGCGAACCCAGGCAGCCAGGGTCAGGTTGTCGTATTGTCCAGGAAGATTGACCCTGACACGATCGCCAGGGCGTTTGAATTCCAGAGATTGCTTGCCGGGCCAGGGGCCGCCTTTGTGGCGGGCGCCGACGATCGCTCCGTCAAGGGCTTCGCCGGATGGGGCCCGGTTTACGAGGGTGCGCCGCTTCGCCTCAACTCTTTCGAAATCGTAGTAGGCAATCAGGCGGCTGTCCTGCTTAGCCGCGGCGTTGACCGCTTTCCAGGCTTCGAGCTTTCGCGTGTCTTCGTCGCGAGCGAGCTGGTCGATGTGAGTGAGATCGTCGAACCGCTCCACTTCGGCAGGGATGGCTTCCCAGTCATCGGCGTTATTGATCTTCATGGCAAGACCGGCGGTGAGCAGCGTCTTCGAGTCGGGAGAGCGGTCAGCATCGTAGGCTTCGACTTCGCCGTCGAAGACGTGCACTTCAGTCTGGCCGGTGGGTCCGACCTCCATGGCAAACTCAGTGCCTAGGTCCACAATCTCTGATTCGGCGGTGACGACGGTGAAGCCTTTGGCCACGGCCGGAACATTGGCGCGGATTTTTCCGAAGTGGCAGATGACGCGTTGGGGATCGACGAGCTCCAGTTTGGCAGGGCCGGCCACGGAGAGGCGGGCGCCTTTGTAAAACTCAAGGGAGGCGTAGCCATCCACTTCGAGAATGCCGGGACCAACGGAGTCGCCTTCGTGGCGATTCGATTCATCGAGTTCCAGTTCCCCGACGAGGCTTTCGATCACGGCAACACCGGGAGGCAGTTCTTCATTCACGGCGTTGCCAGTGCCTGCGATCCAGAGCAGGGCAAAGGCGAGGCAGGCGGCGAGGGAGGTGGCTGCGACCGTCCAGGGGATACCTGAAGACGAAGCGGGGCGCTCGTCAGTGAGTTGGACAACTTTGCTGACAAAGTCATCCCCATCGGCTTCGGCATCCAGGGCGGCATCGACAGCGGCCACGAAGGAAGAGGCGTCGTGGCCAGTATTTTCATACTGCGCGAGGCGGCTGTCCATGAGCAGCTGGATGCGAAGCTCGAGGGAGTAATCGGGATTCGCTTTCACCAGGGTGGTGAACTCTGCCATTTCTTCGGCGCTCAGCTCATCATCGAGCAGGCGTCCAAGCAGGTCGCGAAAGTGTTCGTCTTGTTTGGAATCAGGCATTGGAAACACGGGTTTCGATGCAGGTTTTGAGTTGGCGGCGAATGCGCATGAGGGCGAGGCGCACCGCGGCGGCGGTCATTTGAAATTGGTCAGCGAGAAAGGAGGCTTTCCACTCGTCCTGATAGCGGCCGGCGATGAGGCCGCGACTTTTCTCAGGCAATTGTTCGAGGCAGTCGCGCAGGGCACAGAGGTCGGCGTCTTCGAAGCGGGCTTCACTCTGATCAACCTCGGCTTCGGCGAGCAGGTGCTGGGTGAGCTCCTCATTCATGATGCGGGAACGACGGGCGTTCTTGCGCAACTCGTTGCGAGTCAAATTCCGAGCGATGCCGCGCAGCCATTTGCCGAAGTCTTCGTTGTCGTCGAAGCGGTCGAGTTCGCGGTAGGCCACCATGAAGGTTTCCTGGGCGAGGTCATCGACGGAGTCGGCCTGCACTCCGATGACGCGCAGGAAACTGCGAAGGGAAGCCTGGTGCTCCCGCACGAAAGCCGCGAAGGCTTCCCGTTTTTGATCTCGTTTGAAGGCCATGGTGATCCTTTCCTGTTTGTTGTCGTGAACTCGACGGTTGTTTCAGAATAATCTCACCAAATCAGAGTAGCACCAAACATCCGCGATCGCGGAGCCGGTTATCCTGTTTTTTTGAAACGGCTTTTGGCCTCGTAACAAGGTGACGTGAACCCCATACTTGTCGCCCGTTTTTGGTGGGCGCCACCCCTATGAAAACCATGTTCAAACCCCTGTTGGTCGCTTTGCTTGCGGCGCTTGTTCTCCCGGCTGTCGCCGACGATCAGAAACCTCACGTCGTGCTGGTCTGTGGAACGACCCACTATTCTCCGGAGCTGACCATGCCTGTGTTCGCCGAAGAGCTCGAGCGGTTCGGATTCAAAACCACCGTGGTAGTTGGCGAAGGCGACCCGGAGAAGAAGACGGAGAACGTGCTGCCCGGTCTCGAAGTGCTGGCCGAGGCTGACCTCGTTATTTTCTTCATGCGTTTCCTTAAGATGCCTGAGGAGGAGTTCCAGCCGATCAAGGATTACCTCGAGTCCGGCAAGCCGCTCATCGGATTGCGCACGGCAAACCACTCTTTCAAATACCCGGCTGATCATCCGCTCTACGAATGGAACGATGGCTTTGGGCGACGGGCCATGGCTGGCCCCTATGTGGTGCACCAGGGCGGCACAACCGATATCTCCGTTTTGCCAACAGCAGGCAAGCACCCGATCCTGGCGAACGTCGAAAAGACCGAATGGGTGTCTCCCGGCACGCTCTATCTGACGCGTCTTGAGCCCGGCGTTGAGCCGCTCGTGATCGGCAAGGGATTGGGACGCGATCGCCTGCTGACGCGCGATTGGGGTTCCATCATGGTGAACGAGTCTGAGGCGGACATTGTCGCCTGGGCCTGGGAGAATGAGTGGGGCGGCAAGGTGTTCGGCACCTCCTTTGGACACCCCGGTGACTTTGCCGAGGAATCTCACAACCGGATGCTCGTGAACAGCGTGCACTGGTGCCTTGATATGGAGGTGCCTCCGGCTGATGCCGAGATCACTACCTGGCAGATCGAGCGCGCTGATAAGAAGAAAAAGAAGTGATATGAAACAACTCCTGTTTTTTATCCTCGTGGCCGCTGCTACGGCAGTCTTTGCAGAGTCGCCAATTCGGCCCGGTGACCGGGTCGCCATCGTTGGCAACACCTTTGCCGATCAGATTCGCGAGCACGGCTATCTCGAAACGCTTCTCCTGCAGCGCTATCATGATGATCCCGTTTCGATCCGCAACCTTGGTTGGGGAGGGGATATGCTGACCCTGCGGGATCGCCCCACCAATTTTCCGACGGAGGAGTCAACCCTGACTGATCACCAAACTGATGTCATTATTGCGTGCTTCGGTTTGGGTGAGAGTTTCGACGGTGAGGACGGCTTGGAGGATTTTAAACAGAACCTCGCTGACTTCATCACTTCCCATCGCGGGAAGAAGTACAACGGCAAAACGCCTGTCAGGTTGGTTTTGGTTTCGCCGATTGCTCACGAAGATCTCGGTCGCCTTACTCCCATGGCCGGGAAGCGAAATGGTCAGCTCGAAGCTTACACGAATGCGATGGGTGTCGTTGCTTCGGAACACGGGGTTCCCTTCGTCGACCTTTACACTCCGATGAAATACATCATGGAGGAACCGGAGGCTCCCAAGCTGACAACCAATGGGATTCACCTGAATTCCTACGGCTACTGGGCGGCGGCACGCTATCTCTTCGACAAGCTGGTGACCGGCGAAAATGAAACGGTACGCGAGCAGCCCTGGCGGGTGACGATTGATGCCAAGTCCGGCAGTGGTTCAGCGGAGGGCCTCTCTCTGGATCAAGTGGAGTCCTCTGATAAGGGAGTCAGCTTCCTCGCCAAAGAGGAGTTTGGGCCTACTCTCGCGCCTCCGACTGAAGGGGATTTGCCACCGCAACTGGCCGACCTCAGGGACAAGCTCACCGTGGAGAAACTCAAGCCGGGAACTTACGAGCTCGCCATCGATGGGGTATCCGTCGCGACCGCAACAGCGGCGGAATGGTCGCGGGGAGTGCCGGTTGATTCCTCGCCGGCTCACGTCGAAGCCGAAGCGCTTCGGGATGCGGTTAATGATAAGAACCGTCAGTTCGTCTACAGCTGGAAGGCCTACAACCAGGTGCACATCGTCGGCGAGCGACGAAACTCTCCCAGTGGCCAGGCGCTGCCGGGTGAAGTGATCGAATTCAACAATATCACCAAGCAGCGCGATGCCGAGCTTCGCGACCGTATCGAACTCAAAACCCGTCAGTGGCGCCTTGCTCGCGTCTCGGATTAATCCTTCGCATTTCACTCACTAGGAATCATGAAATTCTGTTTCACTTTTCTCTCCTCTGTTTTCATTGCGGCCGCGTTGATGCTGAGCAGCAACGCGCTCGCTGTCGACTCAGGCGGCATCAAGACGGCGAACCTTAAGGACGCTAATCTTGAGCTGATGAACAATCACGACCCGCAGTCGGAGTTGGAGAACTTCGAGTTGCTGGACGGCTACCAGGTGAATCTTTTTGCTTCGGATCCGATGCTGGCCAACCCCGTGCATATGCACTGGGACACCCGAGGACGACTCTGGGTGGCCTGCTCGTGGGCCTACCCGCAGCTCAAGCCCGGTGATGTGGCGAATGACAAAATCATCATTCTCGAAGACACCGATGGTGACGGTGCGGCCGACAAGTCCACTGTTTTTGCAGACGGTCTATACCTGCCGACCGGAATCGAGTTCGCCAACGGAGGAGTTTATGTGGGGCAGTCTCCCGATGTGTTCTTCCTCAAAGACACCGACGGTGATGATGTGGCCGATGTGAAGGAATTGGCCCTGACCGGTTTTGGCATTGAAGACAACCATCACTCGATCAGTGCGTGGCGCCGGGGTCCGGGTGGCTGGATCTATTTCCAGGAGGGTATCTTCCTTCACGCTCAGGTCGAAACGCCCTTTGGTGTGGTTCGAAATTACAACGGCGGTGTTTATCAGTTCAATCCGCGCACGCAAGAGCTTCGCGTTTTTGTCAGGGGAACCGGGGGAAATCCCTGGGGGCATGTTTTCGAAGAATGGGGGCAGTCCTTCATGGTGAACAACCCGCGCATTATGCATCTTTCTCCTGCTTCGGGAAACGGCGGCAAGTCCGTGCCGGTGAAGCCGCTCATCTCAACCGAGAAGCAGTGCGGCGGTGATCTTGCCACCGGAACACACATCGGCGATGACATTCGTGGCAACCTGCTCAGCGGGCGTTTCAAAAGCCGCGCTATCATCCGTTATGAGTTCGTCGAGGACGGTGCCGGCTACAATGCCAACGTGCTCGAGCCGCTGATGACGTCGAAGCACCCGAACTTCCGCCCGGTCGATGTGAAGATGGGGCCGGACGGCGGTGTCTACGTGGCTGATTGGTATAACTCGATCATCAACCACGCGCAGCACGACTTCCGCGACCCGCGTCGGGATCACGACCACGGCCGCATCTGGCGCATTACGCACAAGGAGCGTCCGCTTTTGAAACCGACCCAGGTCGAAGGGGTGCCTTTGGAAAAACTGGTGACGCACCTGGCCAGCAGTGAGCCTTTCGTGCGCCAGCAGGTGAAGAAGGAGCTCGAGAACCGCGACTGGGATGAAGCCCTCGCCGCGATTGAAGCGTGGGTCGACGGGCTCGATGCCAGCGCTGAGAACTACGAACTCAACCTCGTCGAAGCGATGTGGGCGTGTCAGAATGTTGAGCGCGTGAGTGAAAAGATCCTGACCAAGGTGCTCAACGCCGAAAGCGGTCACGCTCGTTCCGCCGGCGCGCGCATTCTGCGCTATTGGCACGGAGAGCTTTCTGATCCGGCGGCGTTCATCGCCGAGGCAGCCGGAGACGAGTTCCCGCGCACCCGAATGGAAGCAGTGTTGTCGGCCGGCTATGTTCCGAGTGCGGAAGCCTACGCGGCAGCGTTGAACGTGCTCGATCACCCCGGTGATCCGGTGCTCGACCAGGCCTTGCCTCAGACTAAGGCAGCACTGGAGGCATTCTGGCGACCAGCGATGGAGGCCGGCACGCTGGCATTTGCAAAAGAGTCCCACAGAGAATTCGCCGAGGCGTCAGCTGGAATCGGGTTCACTGATCGCCTCGAAAAATTTATCGCCAATCCTTCTCCTTCGGCGGCAGAAGCGAATGCAATCAAAGCCCAGTTGCCGGTCGTCGGAACCGAGCGGGATGTGAGGCGCTGTATTGATGCCTTGATCGGGAAGAAGGGCGAGATTTCTTCGGAGACGAAAGTGGTTCTGTTAGAAGCCCTCAAGGCTTCCGCAGCTAAACTGAACCAGCCGTCGGCGAAGCGGGCGGTGCGCCACGTGCGCAATCTACTCTCCGATGACAGTGACGTGGTTGCCACACTCGCTGTCGAAACGCTCGCGGCCTGGGTGGTCAGCAGCGAGGGCGTGGAATTGACCGGGTTGCTCAAGGATGAATCCCGCAGTCAAAAAGTGCGCCAGGCAGCGGCTCTCGCACTCGCTGCCTTTGAAGAGACCGAATACCTCGAGACACTCAACGGTCTCGCCCGCGACGCCGATATCGTGACGCGTTACCTCGCGCTCGCCGGGTTGGCGGCCAAGGATCTCGATGCCGGCATCGAGGTGGCGTCGATGATTTTCTCGGAAGAGCCGGGTGACGGTGATCCGGTGGCTTCTATTCAGGCACTGCTCAAGCAGCGGAAGGGTGGCAGCCTCCTCATTGCAGCGTTGGAGGATGTGCAGATTCATCCTCACGTAAGAGAGCGAGTCACGGACTTCCATCGCACCAGTGGCCAGTTGCCGGGAGCTCTCGCAAAAGTGTTTCAGCCTACGAGCCGTTCCGGGTCGCTCAGCGCGGATCTGTTGAAGGAAGACATCAACCAGCTCACGGCAGATGCCGACAAACTGGGCGATCCCTATCGAGGCGAGATGATTTATCGCCGCAAGGCTCTCGCCTGCACCGGGTGTCACGCGATTGGTTCGGTAGGCTCTCACATCGGTCCCAATCTTGTCGCGGTTGGTGGCGCGGCGACGACTAACTACATGATTGAATCGATTCTTGAGCCGAATGCAGCGATCGCGGAGCACTACGAAAACCGGCTCTTCACGCTCGAAGACGGATCCGTTCAGATGGGGGTGATCACGTTTCGAAGCGAGGAGGAAGTCATCGTGAGTGACTCGGCTCAGGGCGGAAAGGAAATCACGATCCCTGCGGCCCGGATCCTGAAGGAGCAGGGGATGCCTTCCCTGATGCCGGCAGGCCTTGCTGATCAGTTGCATAGCCGTTCCGAGTTTCTCGACCTCGTGAAGTTCCTTTCGGTGCTCGGCAAACCCGGTGACTTTGCCAATGACGAGAGTCCGGTTCTGCGAAAGTGGCGCGTGCTGGAGGACGGTAAAGGGAAACACATTCCCGGTGACGATGAGCCATGGATCCCCGCCTACAGCAAAGTGGACGGGGAACTTCCCGCCGAAGACCTGAATCTTCCCGGCGCGAAACGCGTCTTTGCCCGCGCCTGGGTCGATGTCCAGGTGCCTGGCAAGGTGGAGCTGATGTTGAACGAATCTGACGGTGTGCTCCTCTACGTGAATGGGGAGCAGGTGAAAGGCTTCCATTCCGGGGTCGATCTGGAGAAGGGGCGTCAGGAATTCACCTTCTCGATCGATCGTCGCCGGCTGAAAGGCGGATTTCGCGCTGAGCTGAAAGCAGTTGATGCCGAAGTGCGCTTCGCCCCGGAAGGCGGGATTTAGATCCTCTGTATAAGTGGTTGGTTTCAAGTGAACAGGGTTGGGTCAATGACTCAACCTTGTTTGTTTTTGCCGGTCCGGACCCTGCCGGTCTTATTTGAACAATCCGGCGAGATTTGTTTCCATTTAGGTGAAACACTTCTCCATTCCAAAACAAGGTTTGGGCAAATCTCAGTTCTCCTATGAATTTCACACGCTCTCCTTTGAATCGACGTCACTTCCTCCGCGGAGCGGGTGGGACGATGATGTCGCTGCCTTTTCTTGAGGCCATGACCGGAAAAGCCGGCGCTGCCGCTACGGGTGAGACTCCCGTGCGCATGGTCTGCGTGGGCAACAACTTCGGCTATGTGCCGGATCTGTTCTTTCCGACCGAAGCGGGCAGAGATTACGTCCTGCCGGGGCAGATTGAAGTGCTGGAGCGCCATCGCGAAGAGTTCACGATTTTGTCCCAACTCGACCACGGCCAGGAGGGCGTGGGCGGTCACGGCGGGGTGCACGCGTTTCTTTCGGGCATTCTTTCGAAGAATTCGAAGGGCTTTGCTGAAGCCAATATCACCGTCGATCAGAAGGCGGCCGAGCATGTCGGCACCGAGACACGCTACTCCTCGATGCAGATGGGCTGTGGCACCTCGATTGGTAACCGGCTCAGCTGGACCGCCTCTGGCGCAGCCATCCCGCCGGTGGAAGATCCCTCGACCCTGTTCTCGCTGTTGTTCCAGGAGCCCGAAGCCAAGGACCTTGGCTTGCTCAAGGAAGCGCATATTCGTCAGAAGAGCATTCTCGACCTGGTCAAAACTGACGCGGATCGGCTCAAGCGCCAGATCGGCAAAACGGATCAGGAGAAGCTGGATCAGTACTTCACTTCGGTGCGGGACTTGGAGAAGCGGCTCACTCAGTCACAGGCCTGGCTCGATCAACCCAAGCCCAAAGTCGACTATGAACTGCCGGCGGAAGCTGACGACTTCGATTTCGTGGAGCGACTTCCGCTCTACTATGATCTCATCGCGCTGGCTTTGCAGACCGACTCGACTCGGGTTATTACGCTCGAGGTTTCCGGGATTGGCAATAACTCCGGAGGCCTGCCTCTGACGAAGGGCTATCACCAGCTCACCCACCACGGGCGCGTGGCGAGTTACATTGAAGAGCTATCCATCATTGAGAAGGTGCACACAGCTGCCTTCGCCGATTTCCTTGATACGTTGCGTTCCGTCGAAGAGCCCAACGGCAAGAGTCTGCTCGATAACACGATGACGCTTTTCGGCAGCGGCATGGGCAACGCAAGTTCGCACTCGAACAAGGACCTGCCTCTGATCCTTGCTGGTGGTGGCTTCAAGCACGGTCAGCACCTGCGCTTCGAGAAAGATAAGTCACGCGGCACTCAGACGATGGCGTGCAATCTTTACGTATCAATGCTGCAGCGCTTCGGTATGGAGATCGATCAGTTCAACACGTCGACCGGAACGCTGACCGGACTGGAGGTGGCATGATTCGTTGCTTCTTTGCTCTGTCTTTGTTGGTGTCTGTTTCGGCTTTCGCCGAAGACGCCGCTCCGCTTTCGCCAAGCGTTCCTGAGTTCGTTGAGAGTTACTGCCTCGAATGTCACGACGATTTGACCACGAAAGGCGATCGCGATTTTCTTCCTTTTTTGGATGATCCGAACGGAGTGGATTCGTTCCTTGCGCTCGAAGAAATTCTCGATTCGCTCAACCTGGGTGAAATGCCGCCTGAAAAGGATGGAGTTACTCAGCCGAGTGATGATGAAAAACGCGCCGTGATCAAAGAGATCACTCGTTATCTCACCGCGGAGGCCGCTTCGCTGGCGCCGAACGAAACGGTGTTGCGTCGCCTGACACGCTACGAATACAACAACACGATGCGCGACCTGCTCGGGGTGCATCCGGATGTGTATGATGCCACCACTGCCTTCCCGGTGGACGAAACTAAGCATGGCTTCGCTACTGTCGGAGAAACCCAGGTGTTGTCCGAATACCAGATGGGTCTCTACCTGGAATCAGCTCGCAACTATCTTGATCAAGCCCTGGTGTTTGGTCAGGAGAAGCCTGAAGTGAAGCGCCTCGAAATCAAGCCGACGGAGTTCTCTTCAGGTCCGGTTTACCGCGGTGCGGTCGCTTACCGTGCCCTCGCTGAGGACGCCAGTTACGTGGACATTGGTCATGGTGCTCCCGATGATCGCCGCCCCAATGTGCCAAAGAGCATGCAGGGCAGAGGCGTTTCGGCGGCCGGCACCTACCGCATCACGATTAAGGCAGAAGCCAAGGGGCGTCTCGATCACGGCTATGATCCGGAATTGCTCGGAATCGATTTGAAGCAGCCCCTCAAGATGGGGGTGTGGTTCGGCGATAATTATCGGGCGCTGGAGAAATCAACGACTCGTGGTCGCAACATCATTGAGGTGATCGAATTGAAAGACAACGAGGTCGGGACCTACACGGTGGAGGCTTGGATGCCGAAAGGCGGCGTGCCGTTCATCAACTGGATCAATGGCCCAGGAGCTTCCAAGCGACACGTCCGCGTCATGATTGAAAATTATCATCCGGATTCCACCATCTGGACGCCGGTTCGAGTGGATGAAATGCGGGAGAAAGGCATCGAAGTCACCGAAGAGGAGGTAGAAAAGCACAATGCCAGTGTGGTGCCGGCTTCCTATGTCTTTAGAGGACCGCGGATCCGCTTGTATGACATGGTGATCGAAGGGCCGCTCGACGAAGAATGGCCTCCGGCGAATCACCGAGAATTGGTGGGGGACACCCTTCAGCCGCACAAGGTCGACATTCCGGCGGCGATGCTGAAACTGGCTAACCGCGCCTACCGCCGTCCTGTCGAGATGGAGGAGATCGCTCACATTGTGAAGTATGTGGAAGACTCCATCGAAGCCGGGGAGAATCACAAGAACGCGATGAAATCCGGTTTCAGTGCGATTCTCTCTTCGCCTCACTTCCTTTACCTGAATGAAGGCAATGCGGATCGACGTCCTAAGCTGAACGATTATCAGTTGGCCAGTCGTCTTTCTTACTTCCTCTGGAGTTCCATGCCGGATGAGGAGTTGCTGGCAGCGGCCGCTTCCGGAGAGCTCCGCAGCCGCACGGAGCTGCTGGCGCAGGTGGATCGCATGCTGGCGGATCCGAAGGCCGATGCTTTGGCTAAGAACTTCACCACCGCCTGGCTGCGTCTCGACAAACTCGGATCGATGCCTCCCGGAACCAAGCAGTTCCCGACCTACCTCGGGCGCCGTCTGGAGGATGCGATGCGCACGGAAACTAAGATGCTCTTTTCCCACATTCTCGAAGAGAACCGTCACGTGACTGAGTTCATCGAAGCGGACTACACGTTCGTGAATGACAGTCTCGGTGAGCACTACGGCTTCACCGATGTGGAGGGCGAGCACTTCCGCAAAGTGACGATGCCGGCCGAGCTTCGTCGCAACGGCATTCTTGGTCACGCCAGTGTCCTGACCGCTTCCGCCAATGGGGTGGAAACATCACCCGTGGTGCGTGGTATCTGGGTGCTGGAGAGTGTGCTCGGCACGCCGCCGTCTCCTCCGCCGCCTGATGTGGATCCGATCGAGCCGGACACGCGCGGCACCACCACGATTCGTGAGCAGCTGGCCAAGCATCGTGAAGTGGCTGCCTGCAACGATTGTCATGCCAAGATCGATCCCTGGGGGTTTGCTCTCGAAATCTACGATCCCATCGGTGGCTTGCGCACGCACTACCCGAAGGATGGAAGAGTCGGTCGGGGTCCTGAGATCGATACCTCAGGTGAGTTGGTGAACGGGGATTCCTTTCAGGATGAAGTGGGCTTGAAGAACATGATCCTGGAACGCAAACACCTGGTTGCGAGGAGCTTGACTGAGAAACTGCTGACGTACGGCACCGGGCGTGAACCCGGATTCCAGGATCATGAAGAGATTGAAAGAATCGCAGCGGCGGCGCTGGAAGAGGACAAAGGGCTTCACGACCTTGTCCACGCGGTTGTTTCGAGTCGCATTTTCCGCTCCCGGTGATTACGCTCTCGCCGCATTGGTCATGAAACTGATTCTCTCATTTGCCGCCGTTCTTTTAGGTCTCTCGATTTCGCTGGCAGACGACAAGCCCAACGTCATTATCGTGATGACGGATGACCAGGGATACGGGGACCTGTCCTGCCACGGCAATCCTGATTTCAAGACGCCGAACCTTGACCGGCTTCATTCCGAGAGTATTCGCTTCACCGACTTTCACGTCGATCCTACCTGTGCGCCGACCCGGGCGGCTCTTATCACTGGTCGCTACTCACTCAGCACCGGGGTTTGGCATACCATTGCAGGACGACACCTGCTGCATCCTGAAGAAGTGACACTGGCCAATGTGCTCAAGGACTCCGGCTATGCGACGGGGATGTTCGGCAAGTGGCACCTGGGGGACAACTATCCCTGCCGCCCGCATGACCGGGGTTTCGATGTCGCGCTTTACCACGGCGGGGGAGGCGTTGGCCAAACCCCGGATCTCTGGGGTAACGACTACTTCGATGACCGATATTTCCTGAACGGGTTACCTAAGCAGACGAAGGGATACTGCACGGATGCGTTCTTCAACGAAGCTATGAGCTTCATGAGGTCAAAGAAGGATCAGCCCTTTCTCTGCTACCTGATGCCAAATGCGCCACATGGCCCGTACTTCGTGGATCCGAAGTACTCACAGCCTTTTGTGGAGAAGGGGTTCTCTCAGAACCGAGCCAATTTTTACGGCATGTTAGTCAATTTTGATGAGAACATGGGTCGGCTCGAGAAGTTCCTCCAGGACCAGGGGTTGCGGGAGAATACGATCTTTATTTTCATGACCGATAACGGGACGGCCGGTCCATGGTATCCGAAGGAAGGCGAGGACTTTACGGCAGGTTTGCGCGGCATCAAGGGTTCCATTTACGAGGGAGGTCACCGGGTTCCTTTTTTTGTTCGTTGGCCTGAGGGTGGAATCGGAGGCGGCAAGGATGTGGCGCATTCGGCGGCTCATATAGACGTCCTGCCGACCCTGATGGAGTTGTGCGGAGCGGAGCGGGCAAGTGGGCCTCCTCTCCATGGTCGCAGCCTGGTTCCTTTGCTCAAGAATCCCAATGAGGTGTGGAGGAATCGCACCCTCGTCGTGAATAACCAGCGAATCCCTGTCCCGGAGAAATATAAGGACTTCGTGGTGATCGATGGAAGCTATCGCCTGGTTGGCCGGACAGAACTCTATGAGCTTAATACGGACCGTGGCCAGGAATCCAATGTCATCGCCATTAATCCTGACAAGGCCAGCGAACTTCTCGAAGCCTATGAGCGTTGGTGGGATCAAGTCGCTGTTCGCAATAATACCCTGGTTCCCATCACGGTTGGTTCCAGGAGTCAGGCAAATCCCTCATTCCTCACAGCTCACGACTGGCATGCGGACAAGATTCCCTGGCATCAGGATGTGGTCAAAGAGGCGCCGCTGTTCAATGGCCCCTGGGAGATCAAGGTTGCTGAAAATGCCAGGTATCGAATTGCCCTGATGGAGCGACCTCCCGGTGCGATTCATACGATTAATGCCGCCAAGGCCATTCTTGAAGTGGGTGGGCAGAAGTTGGAGAAGGAGATTCCCGAAGGCGCCAAGTCGGTTTCTTTCGAGTTGGAGCTGGAAGCAGGAGATTGCCAGTTGCTCACTACATTTGTGAGCGAAAACGGTGATGAAAGAGGAGCCTACTACGTTTCCGTCTTTCGGATGGATTGATCAGGCCTTGAGGTCTCGATAAAACTCGTGGATTGCTTTTCTCAGTTCAGGGCTGGAAGCGTAAACCACGGCTTTCTCATTCATGAAGGTGCTGCCCTCGGGGTTGAGGTTGAGCGTTTCGCCGTGGATATCGGTAGGCGGTTGACCCCATTCGTTGAACAGGCAGGCAGTCGCGGCAAAGTCCCAGACTGACCCTCCTCCTTGGGTAGACTTGGGGAACTTGAAGTAGACGGCCGGTTTGTTCTGGGTGACCCAGCAAGCGTTGAGAACCGATCCGGCGTGGTCGAGAATTTTCAACCCGTCAAAGCCCTCCCGATAGGCCAGCTCTTCAAGGAACTCCCGGGCCCGTGCGTTGTCGATTGACTTCTTCATGCTCCGATCCTGCGTCCAGGTGAGATGGCTGGCAGAGTATTCGTCTCCGGGCGAAATGATATTGCCGTCCCGCATGGCCTCGCCGCCAAGGAAGGCATGATACGTGGTTTGAATGACAGGGTCATGGATCACGCCGATCAATGGTTTTCCTTCACGCGAAACGAGCGCGATGGAGACGGAATACCCCGGGACTCCTTCGGTGAAAGGGAGCGTTCCGTCGATGGGGTCGATACACCAGAAAGCCTCTTTCTCATGGCGGCTGGAATTGTCTTCGCTCTCTTCAGTCAAGAGGCCGAGATTGAATTCCCAAATCGAGTTAGCCAGGTTCTCGAGGATGAGATCCTGACTTTCATGATCTACCTCTGTCACGACTTGCGAGGCCAACGTGTCTCCACCGTCCTTGGTTTGGGCGCCGCTATGATTGCCGACCCTGGACTGGATATGAACCCCTGCCTGTGTCGCCGTTGTGACAGCGAGGTCGTGAAGGGTTTCCAGATTCTGCGGCGTAAGCTTCATTCAGGGGGATTCTACCTTTCCAGTGGAAGGATTGCCTCAGCTGCTACATTGAAGGCATCGGCGTCGCCAACCATGTAGATGGCTGAGGTTTCCGTGATCTGACATATCAGTCGCTTATCAATATGAGGTGCAATTGATTCAGCAGTCTTTTGATCGAGCATCGCCAGTTGCCATTGTCCGTCGCGATTTGAGAAAGGAATACCAACGGACTCAGGCGCGAATTCGTAGACCCACCCTCCGACAGAGTTGAATGACCATGTGTATCCGTAGTATTCCTCGGTAAACATCTTTGCCCCGTCCGCTGTGCTTGCCCAGAGCCCGCGCTCTGACCAATGAATCAGCTTATCCTGCGGAAGATTCAGGACTTGGTGAAAGCAGTCAGCAGCAGCACAAAACTCTTTGTGCGGGTGAAAGACTGCACCGAGATGTAGAGGTTTGTGATTGAAGTGATAGTAGTCTCTGAATATCGAAGATAACGAACTGTAGCTCAGGAATATCGTGAGCACAGCGACTGCAATTCCGAAGGCGGAATCGTTCAGGAAGCGTTTCTTCAGAATCCATGAAGAAATCATTTGCTGCAAAAGGTGGATTAGCCAGGCAGTATTGACTGCGTAATACACTGGTAGCCACCAGTTCGGAATATCCTTGGCCAAGTCCCAAAGGTGTTGGGGGGAGAATGGGAGATTGGTGATTTGGAGCTTGGCTATGACAACCACTGTCGCCAGTGCGATCCAGGGAAAGCTGAGAAAAAGTGCAAGGCCAAGTCTTCGGCCTCGAATCGCGATAAGCCACATCAGGAAAAATGCGATGACGTTGCAAACCTCCGCAAATTGAGAGAAGTGCGGTAAATTAAAGAGGAGAGTTTGCATGTCTGACTCTCCGTCTATGGGAAAGAACGGGCGCGGCTCGTAGGCAACCGGAAGAAGCATGAACAGAAGGATCAGGCTTACCAGACTCGAACTCGTAGTTAACCAAAATGCCATGTCTGTGCGCGCATCAGAGTTATTGCTTTGCAGCTTGTCGAATCCTCCTGTCCGTATCATCAGGAAGACACCAGCGATACAGCAAGTCCAGTAGACGGTTACCAGGAGCGCCATGTTGATATGGAGCATTGTGGCGAAGGAGAACGGGATGGTCAGAGCGCCAGTCACGGCCAGGCTAAAAAGACAACGAAGACCTAGTTTGCCAGTAAAGAGCAACAGCACATATATGATGGCGAGATAGGGTATGGTGACAGCAGCGAAACCAATAGCGAGGTTGGAAAATAATCCCAGGAGAACGGGTAATTTCCAAGTGGTTGACTTATCGTGATCGTTGTTGATCAGCAGCCCGAAAACCGGGATTAGAAAGAGCATTCCAATTGGCGTCTCCTTACCGGATTTAAAGATTCCGTAGTCGCCGATGAACGAGTCGAGGATAAGGATCGTAATGAGGATGGCGAGTGGCCCTCTTGAACGCGTGAATACAAGCCCGCAGAAATATTTAACTGTCACCCAGAGTGTGAGCGCTCCTACCATCTTCATGACCACAGCAATATTGCCGATGATAAAGTGCTTTGAGAGAAGGGTAGAGGGCGATATAAGCCAGCTGATGTAGAACGGAGAACCTTGGGCTGTTGATGGATCAAAGTTGCTGCTCACTATTTGGATAGCAAGCCAGTACATAGCTGCATTATCCAAGGCAGTGGGATGGAGATAGATGCTGCCGCACGCAAACGCCACGGCGAGGCCGTAGCCCAGAATATTCCAGATCAAACCGACATCGTTGACAGGATTGGTGCGCTTTCTTGGCCGGTGCTTGCAATAAATATAAAGCGCAACAATTGCGGCAACGATCTCGATGCCAAGCTTGATGGCGGCGACGATGCGGACTGAGTGATAGTCCAACGGGGTGAACATCAACAAGTAGAGCCAAAGAGTCGACCAGCTCAGGCCTAGAAATAGAATGGTAAACAACCGGGTACTTCGATCCACTGATTCCAAGGTGGTCCATCGCAGTTGAGCCCGATTGAGGATCAGATATCCGATAGGGAATGCCGAAAGACCAAGAATGATCAGACTGATCAAATTCATTAAAACTAGCGAGATCATGAAATCGTGGGTAGCGAACCTATGGGTAATGGGAAGATGATTGGCCAGATGAAGGTGAATTCTTTTTGATTGAGTTCAAGAAAGTTGGCTGGGAACCCTGGCTGCTAACGAACTTCGTTTTCCAGATTAAGTGGCTACTATAGTGCCGCAACGACCTCACGAGCCAGGCGTTCAGAGTACGAATTGATCTTCCAGTGTCCGGGGCACCAGCCTTTGAGAAAGCGGTGGAAATCCGTCCAGGCGACCGGGAAAAGTTCACGCCACTCGGACTCGACGGCAGAGGCTTCGATGGCAGGCTGTCTCCGGTGCAGTGCCGCGGAAAGCGACTCGAAGTAGGCGTCCAGCAGTTCCTCTTCCCGAGCCTCGCAGCTGGCTTCATCGAGACAACTGCCGATGAAGTAGGCGACGTCCTTCATCCCGCAGCCACCGCCGACATACTGGAAGTCGAGTGCGGCAACCTGTGTGCCATCGGCGGAGAAGCAGAAGTTGGCCAACTTGGCATCGCCGTGGACCAAAGTCTGATAGGTGGCGGCGCTGAGCGTTTCGTCGATCTTTGAGGCGGCTGCTTTGAGTGAGGGATCATCGAGAGCCTCCAGCTCTTCCGGCCGGGTGGCGAGGTGCCAGTAGGTCCCAGTTTCCCAGAGTCCTTCGGGTTTCTCTCCGAGAAAGGTGGCGTGAAACTCTGCGAGCCAGGTCAGGCAATTTCGGATCTGAGAGGCAGAGAGGCCTGAGAGCCTGGCGGGGTAGCCGGCGGAATCGAGATCTTCGAGAACGACGAGGACATCATCGCCGTCGCGGTCAAAGGCGAGAAACTCAGGGATGCGGCAATGTTCGTCGCAACGCGGGCTCCATTGGCGATACCACTCTGTCTCGACCTGGTAGGAAAACACCTTTCGCTCATGGGAGAGATTCGAGTTCCATCCCCTGGGGTGACGGGTCTCGAAGGGCATCGTGACATGCTTGATGACTACCGTTTCACGATCCCCTCCTTCGAGAGAGAGACGCAGAATCTTGCCGTAGCCGCTCCATAGCTTCTGGATCATCTCGGTGACCTCCAGGCGGGACGCCCGAGTCGCCTGCAGAATGGTGGTTTGGAACTGTTCGCCAAGGTGTTGCGTCATGCGAAATGCTCAATGGACTGTGGCGTAGAAAATGGGTTTTTTCGACGGAAATGATAAGAGCATTATTGTTTCGCTTTAGGCACCCAATTCCGATATATCGAAACCCCTCATGAAACTCCTTGTATACTCGCTCCTGGCGCTGACAGGATGCCTCGCCATTGCTGCTGAGGCTGCTGATCAGCCAAATATTCTTTTTATCTACACCGACGATCAATCGACCCGGACGGTGAGTTGTTATGAGGAAGCGTATTCGTGGGTGAACACCCCAAACATCGATGCGTTGGCGGCTGATGGAGTTCGTTTTGAGCATGCCTATATTGGTTCCTGGTGCATGCCATCCCGGGCAACTCTCCTGACAGGGCTGCAACAGCACGGGATCGAATCAATGCGCATGGAGGGCGCTTACCCCGGGAGCGAATATGATCCGGAGAAGTGCCGCTTCTGGCCCAGTGTGTTTCGTGAAAATGGCTACACCACGGCTCACATTGGGAAATGGCACACGGGGACCGATGACGGCTTTGGCCGTGACTGGGATTATCAGATCGTCTGGAATCGCCCCAAGTACGTGGAGAATTCTCCCTACTACTACGACAACCAACTCATCGTGAAGAACGGCGGCGAGCCGAAGATGACCAAGGGTTACACCACGGACAATTACACCGACTGGGCGGTGGACTATATCAAGGGAGAAGGTCGCGAGGAGGGCAAGCCCTGGTATCTCTGGCTCTGCTATGGCGCGGTGCACGGGCCGTTCACCCCGGCGGATCGCCATCTTGATGACTACCAGGATGCTGTCGTCGAGGCACCGGCTGATGTCTACCCGCCTCGTCCGGACAAACCCAATTACGTTCAGGAGATGGAGTTCTGGGAGCCGGGCAAAAACGGTGAGCCCGTTGAGCGGAAGGTTCGCGAAGACAGCCCGGTCGGAATGAAAGACATGCCGGGTCGTTCGCTGCGGGACTGGGTGCAGCAGTACCAGCAAGGCGTGCTGGCCATCGATGAAGGAGTCGGGCGTCTCCTGGAAGCGCTTCAGGAGTCCGGGCAGGATGAAAACACGATGATCGTGTTCACTTCGGATCAGGGCTTTGCCTGGGGGCAGAAGGGCTTCAAATCCAAGGTCGCTCCCTATCGCGCCAACGTGGAAGCACCGATGATCATTCGCATGCCGGGGGCAGTCGCGGAGCAGAGCGCCGGTCGTGTCGTGGAAGAGCCGATCGCAGGGGTCGATATTGTGCCGACCTTTTTTGCTCAGGCCGGCATTGAGTTGCCCTGGGAAATGCACGGCTACGACCTCAGCCCGTTGTTGGGAGCCGAAGACAAGGCCTGGGAATACCCGGCCTTGTTGGTCCACACGGCCAAGCAATACGGATCCAATGCCGACGTGGTTCCTCCCGCGGGGGATCCCAACTTGTATCACGGTCCCGGCATTCCCTGGTATGTGATGTTGTGTGAGGGCGACTACAAATACGTCCGCAACCTCATCGAAGGCGAAACCGAGGAACTTTACCACATGGGGGACGACCCCGAGGAACTCGTGAACCTCGCTCAGCTCGCGGCCCACCAGGAGACGCTCAAACAGTTTCGAGCCCAGGCTATCGACGAGCTTCGCCGCACCAAGGCGGGTATGGTGGATAATCTGCCTGCTGTGGGCACTCCGGTGAAATAGGAAAATAGAAGGTAGCGAACTGCCGATTTCTGTTCTCTAATTCCTGCGAATGCCCATCCAGGAAGCGATCTCCCAACTATGCAGCCCGATGGGGCTGTTTCTCATCGTGCTCGGCACGACCTTGGGGGTGTTCGTTGGCGCCATTCCCGGCCTGACCGGGACCATGCTGATCGCGTTGGCCCTGCCCCTGACCTATGGGCAGGACACAGGTTACGCAATGACCCTGCTGATCAGCATCTATGTGGGGGCGATCAGTGGCGGCATGATCACCTCGACCTTGCTGCGCATGCCGGGAACGCCGGCGTCGATCGTGACAACGCTGGACGGTTACCCCCTTGCCAAAAGCGGCAAACCGGAGCGCGCCCTTTCTCTCGGCGTCATGGCTTCGTTCATGGGAGGTATGATCTCCTGGGGTTTCCTGGTGTTGCTTTCAAAACCGGTCGCGCAGCTGTCGACGAAGTTCGGTCCCTTCGAATATTTCTCGCTGGTGATGATGGCGCTCGTGTTGATTGCGAGTATCGGAGGCAAGTCGCTCTCACGTTCGCTCCTCGCCGGGGTGCTGGGGATTCTCTTTTCGATGCCGGGGATCTCGCCGGCCACGGGGCAGCCTCGATTGACGCTTGGTTTCACGGCCTTGAATGATGGCTTTGAACTCGTCCCGGTCCTGGTGGGGATGTTTGCGGTGAATCAGATTCTCAAGGAGACGATGTCTGACGGTGCCATCCCCAAGGCGATTGAGCTGGGTAAGAAACGCATCCTGCCCCGTTGGAAGGATTTCACTTCTCATCTCATCAACATGATCCGTTCCTCGGTGATCGGCACCTGGATCGGAATCCTGCCGGGTATTGGCGCCAACATCGGTTCAGTCACGGCCTACGCGGTGGCCCGCAGCACGTCCAAGGAACCGGAGAAGTTTGGCACCGGTCACGAACCCGGCATCGTCGCGGCGGAGGCTTCCAACAACGCAACGATAGGAGGCGCTCTCATTCCGCTGATCGCGATGGGCATTCCCGGAAGCGTGGTGGAGGCCGTGTTGCTCGGCGCGCTGGTGCTTCACGGGTTGCAACCCGGGCCACGCCTTTTCACGGACAGTCCAGTCGTGGTCTACACCATCATGGGTGCCATGTTTTTGGCCAACGTGGTCATGGTCATCGTGATGTTTGGCTCGATGCGTTTCCTTGCCCGGATGGCGTCGATACCGAGGGCTTACCTGTTGCCGGTCATTCTCCTGTTCTGCGTCATTGGATCGTTCGCGCTTTCCAATCGCCTCTTTGATGTTTGGGTGATGTTAGGCTTTGGCGTGCTCGGTTTTCTGCTCGAGAAGGTCAAGATTCCGTTGGCGCCTTTCGTGATCGGGTTTGTTCTCTGGCCCATTGCCGAAACGAAATTGAGCGCCGGGTTGATGTCGACCAACGGGGACTGGCTGCCCATCCTGACGCGTCCGATCTCGGCGACCTTCATTGTCATGGCGGTGGTCATGCTGCTGATACCGACGCTGCGCTCCCGCTTTCAGCGAAAGGGGGCGGAATCATGAAGCGCGTTATTCATGGTATCGCGATCCTGGTGATTCTCGCCCTGATTGTTTGGAAGGTGGCCCAGGCGATGGCGCTGCTGAAGGCGGATGATTCTTATCCTGCCAAGCCCATCGAGATTGTAATTCCCTACGACGCGGGTGGCGGTAGCGACAGCTTCGTTCGTCCGGTGATCAAAGTGATCGCCGATGAGGGCTGGATCGATGAGCCCTTCGTGGTGCTCAACCAGCCGGGAGGCAGCGGAACGATTGGCAGCCGACTGGTCAAAGAAGCGCGGCCGGACGGCTATCGCATTCTCTGCCACCACGAATCGATGATCACCGCCGAGCTCTCAGGAGCGGCCAACTTTGGGCCGGCGGACTTCGAGGTGGTGGCTCAAACGGGCGAGATTGTGCTGCTCATTATTGTGCGGGAGGACGCGCCATACGAAACGATCGTGGATTTGCTCGAGGCTGCCAAGCAGTCGCCCGAGACGATCCGCTTTGGGGCAAACATTGGCTCGCCGGCCCACTTCACGGCGATGAACCTGGAAGCGGCGCATCCGGGTGCGAAGTTCAACCTGGTCACCTCAGGTGGCGGGCAGACTCGATATACCGAGATTATCGGGCAACATCTCGACGCCGGCATTTTTTCCCTGGCGGAGTATCTCAAGTTCCGTTCGCCGGAGGGCACGCCGGCTGACAGGAACATCCGTGTGCTGGCATGCCTATCCGAGAAACCGCACCCGGAACTCCCCGGGGTGGAGACTTGCGTGGAGCAGGGCGTCGACGTCACCTCGAGCAATGCCTACTACTGGTGGGCACCTAAAGGCACGCCGCTCGAGGTTCAGGAACTGATCGCGGGAACGCTCGAGAAGGCGATGCAACATCCCGAGGTTCAGGAACGCCTCGCCGAGCAGGCCATCGATCCCACTTTCTCGGATGGAGAAGTGGTCCGACAACGCGTGGCCGACCGCGTCACGCTTCTCGAATCGTTCGCCGCGGAAGCGGAGAACGAACTTCCGAATTTTCCCGTCTACATCGCCGTCGTTGCGCTCGGGCTGCTGGTCGTGGTGGGGGTCTCCAGTTGGAAACATCGCGGCGAATCGTTGGATGAGGAATCGGTTGATCTGAAGCGCGGGGTGCTCTGTTTTCTCGTACTGCTGGCCTACGTCGCCTTGCTCGAATTCACCGCCTTGCCCTTCTCGATTCTCTCCGTCCTTCTCATCTTCCTGATGGGCGCATTGATCTGCGATTGGGAGAAAAAACGCCTGCCGATCCTGGCGGAGATTGCTCTGATTGCCGGGCTGGGAACGGAGTTCATTTTCGGCAGCTTCTTCGGCGTTTCATTGCCGTAAGTGGCCATTTGGGTTTGGCGAAACCGGTGGCGGCATAGTATGAATGCCGCATGCCGGAAGCCTCTTCCCGTCGTTTTCTATCTTTCGCTTTAGCCGTGGCGCTGATCGCCGGCTCGGAATTGGCTGCAGTGGCCGGGGAGTCGCTCCCCGCTGTGGCTCCGTGGACTGGATCTCTTTTGGAGGGAACCGGGCAGGATCCGCTCCCCTACGAACCAGAGTCTTTTCATGGAGAAATTGCCTGGGAACAGGCGCTCTGCATGGTTCCGGTTCCCGGAGTGGAAGGAGAGCACTATGTGGTGCTGGAGCGAAATGGCGGTATCTGGCATTTGAACGGAGATTCCGGAGAGCGCGAATTTCTGATCAAACTTGGTATTCCTGATGACTTGCCCTACGAGGTCAAGGGGCATCGTCAAAACCTGGGTGCGAGATTTCACCCGGATTTTCCGAACACGCCGGAGTTCTATCTGCGGTCCGGCGTGTTGACTCCAGATGATGGGTTCAACTGGCTGACGCGGTTCGAGATGGATCCGGCGAATCCGTTCGTCCTCGATCCGGAGAAAGAAGAAATGATTCTCGAATGGCCCGCTACGGGTCATCGGGGTGGAGATCTCGATTTTGGCCCTGACGGGATGCTTTACATCACGAGCGGTGATGGCTCTTCTCCGGGGGATCCCGACAACGTCGGCCAGGAAACTGATAATTTGTTAGGGTCTATCCTTCGAATCGATGTCAGCCGAAAGGGTGGTGATCTCGCGTATCACATCCCGGAGGACAATCCCTGGGTGAGCGTCGCCGGGATTCGTCCCGAGGTGTGGGCCTACGGCTTGCGCAATCCCTGGCGGATGTGCTTTCGCCCCGGCACCAACGAGGTCTGGTTGGGCGACAACGGGGATGAAGACTGGGAGATGGTGCACCGGGTGCGCGGAGGAGAAAATTTCGGCTGGAGCACCTTTGAGGGCAGTCACCCCTTTCGACCCAGCAATCCTCTCGCGGGTCCCAATCCAACGCACACCCTTCCGATCGTGGAGCAATCCCACCAGGAACTGCGCTCGGTCATCGGTGGTCTTTGGTATCGCGGTGACCAGTTTCCCGAGTTGAAGAATCACTACCTCTACGGTTGTCACCTCACTAAGAAAATCTGGGCGTTCTCGATGGAAGGGGATGAGGTCGTCGGTTTGCGCCGCATCGCGGATCTGAAAGGGCAGGTGGTGTCGTTTTGTGAAACGCCCGACAAAGAGGTCATTGTGGTGGCCCTGGATCGCGGACTCTTCCGCTTGCGAAAGGCTCCCAAGCGGGAATTGAAACCGATTCCGACCAAGCTGAGTGAAACGGGTTTGTTCATTTCTACCGAAAAGCACGAGGTAGTCCCCGGATTGCTTCCCTACGAGATCAACCATCCGGTCTTTTGGGACGGAGCTGATGCGGAGCGTTTTATCGCCGTCCGAACTGACGAGGAGAAGGTACAAATTCAGATGATTCCTCCGGCGGTGAAGGGGAAAAACGAGCTGGAGAATGCGCGCACCCTGGCAGGGGTCGATCGCTGGAAGTTGCCATCCAGTTCATTGCTCATGCAAACCCTGTCGTTGCACGGACGCCGCATTGAAACCCAGATCTCACTGAAGGATGGAGGGGAGTGGCGTTATCTCTCCTACCGATGGAATTTGGACCAGACTGATGCTGAATTAGTTCCTGAAGAAGGGGCCGAAGTGGAGCTGTTGTTCAGTGGCAAAGAAGGTGGGGAATACGAGTTAAAGCAGAAGTGGCGATTCCCTGGCCGGGCTGAGTGCACGGCCTGCCACACGCAACGCAGTATGTTTGGGCTAAGCCTGACACTGGGGCAACTCAACCGTGAGTTTGATTATGAATCCCTCGGAGGTGGTATGCGAAACCAGATCGAAGTGATGCGTGAACTGGGTTGGTTTCAGAATGCCAATGTGGTGCGGGATATCTCTAAACACCAAGCATTTCCAGCGATCGATGATGAAACGGCGAGTCTGGAAGATCGGGCCCGAACTTATCTCCACGTTAATTGCGCTCACTGCCACCGCGAGACAGGATTAGGAGGGCGTGCCTCCTTTCAATTGATTAACTGGTTGCCCAACGACCGAACTGAACTCATCAATGGGCGCCCTCTGGTAGGGCTGCCCGGGGTTCCTCTTGAAGACGCGAAGCTGGTGGCTCCCGGAGATCCCGAGCGATCTGAAATCTATCGGCGTATCAAGGCCAGTGACATTGGCAAGATGCCTCTGTTGGGCAATCATCACACCGTGGATGAAGAAGGGGCGGAGATCGTGCGACAATGGATTGAGTCGCTGAAATAGGATGTCCGATTGGGGATAAAAATCGACTGTTGGCTCCAAGACGCTGATTGATGAATGGCTAAGACTAATAGCATCTGATTCCATAGTATTATGATCTTTCGGCTCCTGTTGACCTTCGCCCTTTGCCTCTCCGTTTCCTTTACCCTTCGAGCTGGAGAGAAAACAAAGGTGGTGTTTATATCTGGCAAACCCAGTCACGGCCCCATGGCACATGAGCATCGCGCCGGCAATATGCTCCTCGCGAAGCGGCTCAATGAGGCGGAGCTGGGCGTGGAGGCGGTGGTGCTTCCCGGGGATGGCTACCCGGCAGATACCTCGGTCCTCGAAGATGCTGCGACCATCGTGGTGTTCTGCACGGGGCACCGCAATCACTTGCTGAATCCTCATTTGCAGGAGTTCGATACGCTGATGAAGAAGGGAACCGGCGTCGTCATGATTCACTGGGCGACCGAAGCCCAGATCGGGCCACCTGCGAAAAAGTTCCTTGAGTGGATGGGTGGTTTCTGCGATCTCAACTGGTCGGTTAATCCTCACTGGAAACCCAACTTCGACAATCTGCCGGACCATCCCATCGCCAACGGGGTCGAACCGTTCAGCGTGGATGATGAGTGGTATTATCACATGCGCTTTGTGTCCGACCTTGAGGGGGTGACGCCGATCCTGACCGATGTGCCTCCGATGGAAACCTTGAAGCGTCCCGACGGCGAGCGAAGCGGAAATCCTCATGTTCGCCAAGCGGTCGCCAATGGAGAAACCCAGCACGTGGCCTGGGCCTATAATCGTCCGGATGGCAAGGGGCGTGGCTTTGGGTTCACGGGGGCTCACAATCACGTGAGCTGGCAGAACGACGGCTTTCGGACCATTGTGCTCAATGCGATTCTCTGGACCGCAGGCGTTGAGGTGCCGGAGGGCGGAGTTCCGTCTGACGCGCCGGATGAAGAGGAGATTCGACTGAATCTTGATGATAAGCCGGCTCGCAAGCCGAAGGCGAAGGCCAAAGCCCAGTCGAAGACTAAGGCGACTCAGTAGGTAGAAAAGGATTCTGCTTCAAAAGTGGGAAATATTTTTCCGAATTTGGGTTTTGGGAGAGGAAACTCTATGAACCCAATTTCGGTCTCATGCAATGTTCCCAGGCTGTTTGTTTGTCCCTCATTCTCTGTTTTCTCACTCCCCTTGATCTTGGCTCTGCTGATTCAGAAGAAGACAAGAAGGAGATCACTGGTGAAATCCGTGCCCCTCGCGAAGGTGAAGAGATTGAAGGCCACTACTCATTCAAAGGGCGCACGCGAGGAGCGCCGGATGGCCACGTTGCCATGGTGTTCCTGAGTAATGCTCAACACGAGTTATTCTATCCTTACGGTGAGCCTGGTGACGCCAATCGCTCCTTCTCGTGTGAGATCTATCATAGTGACACCCATTTCGGAGCTTGGTGTGTTCATCTCTATGTGTTGCCTGAAAATGACGCCGAGGAACTCGCGGCCTGGTTTGCAGAAGTGTCTCATGTGGCGGCGCAAGGGGGTAGAATTCAGCCCTACGACCAGGCGTTGATGAAGAATGCCACTGAGATTGCCTTTCAGCGTTACAAGGTGAAGCGGGATTAGAAGTGGTGAAGGCAGGGAGCGTTCTGAAATAGGTCGCTACCAATCGAGCCGTCCAGAACTCGAGGCAAAGGAATCGGCCTCAATACCGATTTCCTGGAGCATGCGGACGTAGAGGTTGCTCAGCGGCGTGTTGTCCTGCGGGTCATGGGCGTGGTAGCTGCCATGATTGAGGCCGCCGCCGGCCAGTAGGATGGGGTTGTTGCGCGGGTCGTGTGACGCTGCGTTTCCGAGGTTGCTGCCGAACAGGGTCAGGGTGTGATTGAGCAGGGGGCTCCCAGCCTCTTCCTGAGACTTCAGGTGGGTGAGCAGTTGATCGAATTCTCCGAGGATGGCGCGCTCAATCAGTTTGAGCTGGGCGATCTTGTTGGGATCCCGCCCGTGGTGGGAGAGGTTGTGGTGTTCGGAATCGACGCCATTCAAAATGGGGATACCATGATTGTGCTGGATCACGATGCTGACGACGCGGGAGGAATCGGTCTGGATGATGAGCGGCACAAGCTGAAACAGCAATTTGATGCGTCCTAATATATCGGCCTTGTCAGCGACGTCTTCGGGGATCTCAGCATCAACCTGGGGTTTGGGGCGGTTCATCCAAACGCCTGCTTCAGATAGGTCGCGTTCCGTCTCGCGAACCGCTTCGAAGTAGGCGTCGAGGGTTTCCCGGTCGGCGGGGGAAGCGTTGCGAAGGAGGCGTGATCGCTGGTCACTGAGCGAGTCGAGAATGCTGCGGCCGTCGCCTAATTTCTGCTTCTCCCGGGTCACTTCGTGTGGCTTGCCCTGGAGAAACAACTTCGTGAACACTTGTGAGGGGCGAGCCATCGCCGGGATCATGACGCCGTTTCCAGTGTAGGACTGGCTTTTACCTCCGTCGCTGCTCAGCGAAAGCGAGGGGAATCGGGTCACGTAGCCGAGTTGATCGGCGGCGAACTGATCGACGGAGATGGAGTTCTGAAACCCATCGCGCCCGGGGTTTCGCGCCGCGCTCAGCCAGGTCATTTCGCACTGATGCTCACCGCCCTGACCGGGATGCGAAAGCCCGGAGAAGACGGTGAAGTCGCCTCGGTGCCGGTCAAGCAGAGAAAGATACTCCGAGGCTTCGTAGTTCGATCCCTCTGACCTAGGATAAAAAGCCGGAGAATAAAAACCAAGCGTATTGCAGATGAAGAGCGCCCGTTTCGGTGGTGTTGCGGCCACCTTGCCGAAGGCTTCCAGCATCGGCAACGCCAGCGTGATGCCGGAGGCCCGAAGAAACGTGCGTCGATTGAGGGGCAGGGAACTCATGGTCGGCATCTATTTGTTACGAAAGAGGTCGCTCTGAACGACGGTGTGTATGAGAGAGCGGATCCCGTAGCTTTGGTCCCGGGATTCTTCGAGCATCGCTTCGAGTTCGGGGCGGTCGGCGAACTGAATTTCGGCGCCGGTCGAGTAAGCGATGAGCTGGCTGAGGAAATGACGGGCAATCTGATCCTGCTGTTGCATGAGCCATTGCTTGTATTCTGTGATGCCGTCGAAGGCGGTGCCGTCCGGGGTGACGCCTGAGGCATCTACGGGTTGGCCGAGGCGATACTCCCGGATGGGGCGACCGAAGAGTCGTTCGGTGGGTTTGTCTCCCTCGCCTGTGGACCGGTAGCGGGTGCGGTAGCCTCCGATCGGGTCAAAGCTTTCCAGGGCAAAACCGGGAGGGTCGATGTGAACGTGGCAGCGGTTGCAGCTGGCGACGTTGCGGTGGGCATCGAGCTCTTCGCGAATGGTGGTGGTGCCCCGGGTATCGGGTTCGACGGAACCGGCGCCGGGCGGAGGCGGATTGGGCGGCGTGCCTAACAGTTGACTGAGAATGAAGTTGCCGCGCGGAACGGGCGAGGTGTTGGTGCCGTTGGCGGTGATCTTGAGCAGGCTGGCCTGCGTGAGGAGGCCGCCACGTGGACTTCCCTCAGGAAGAGCCACTTTTTGATAAGCGAGACCGTCGATACCGGGGATGTCGTAGTGCTCGGCGAGCCGTCGATTCAGGAAGGTGAATTCCGAGTCGATCAGTTCCCTCACGCCGCGATTGTCCCAGATCAGTTCGGCAAAGAAGCGGCGCGTTTCCTCCAGCATGGCCTGGCGCAGGAGGTCGTCGTATTCCGGGTAAAGGCGTTCGTCGGGCGTGGTCGCATCGATGTCTTCCAGCTCGAGCCATTGATCGAGAAAGTCTTCGACGAAGCGCTGGGACTTTTCGTCGTCGAGGAGGCGGTCGACTTCGGAGGCGAGAACGGCCGGATCGCTGAGAGCGCCTTCGGCAGCGAGCAGGAAGAGTTGGTCGTCGGGCAGGCTCTTCCAGAGGAAATAGGACAGCCGCGTGGCCAGAGCGTAGTCATCGAGCGGGCCGGGTTCTGCCTGGTGATACAGAAACTCTGGTGAGCTGAACAGAGCGCGCAAGACGACGCGCAGCGCTTCTTCGAAGCCGCGTCCTTCCTCCAGCACCGGTTTCCCGAGGGCGGCCCATTCGGCAGGCTCGCCATCTCTGAGCGGGCGACGAAGCGCTTTCGGGCCTAACCGGCTGACTACGTCTGAGATGCGCGCTAGGGGGGCGTCACTGAGGATGACGGCGTGTCTGCCATTGCGCCCGGTCTGGAACTCCACCTCGCCAAGCAGGTTGCGGGTGCGCTCCGGAGGCCATTGCTTTTCAAGAGGGCCTTCCAGCGTGAGATGGCGAACTGCGACTCCTTCTCCACGATAGTCCTTCGCGCCAATCACGAAGACATTCTTACCGTCAGCGGAGGCATCCAAGTCGGACGGAGCGAGAAAGAAGAAGTCGCCGGGGCGAAAGTAATGTTCGACTTCAACCTGTCGGGGGTGGCCGGGATTGAGCTGCCAGCTGCCGATCAGCTCCTTGTTCCCGGTGTGGTCGCTGGCCCGGTAAATGCAGAAGGTCACCGGGGTTTTTGCCTGGTAGGCATAAGCGTCCGCCACGATGCGATAACGTCCGGCCACGGGGAAGTGGATGCCCATGTGGTTTGATTGATTGGTGTGAGGACTGCGCTGGGGTCGATTGTCAAACAACACGTAGGCATCATCGGTGCGCAGCACGGTGTTGCCGCCCCGGCGAAGTTCCCGGTCGAACCACATGCTTGAATAGCGGTTGTTCCGATAGTCGACATGCCGGGGTGCCAGGTTGGGTTTTCTTCCGAGTTCCAGCGCTTCATCGATCGCGGCGTCCGCGGCGATCAGGTAGCTGCGGATGTGGACGTGGGAGATGCCTTGCTCCGCGGCGATGGTGTCGAAGGGAGCGGACAGGTTTTTCGGAGGTAACTTGGCGGCCAGATCGCCGCCGATGCCAAGGAGGTCGTGCAGGGTGTGCTCGTATTCGATTCGTGTCAGGCGTCGCGCCGGGGTGCGGCCGTTTTGCTCTTGTTGGGCCAGGCTGGTGCGGCGAAGGTGCTGGTGGAGCGATTGCAGTGCATCGGCCTTAAGCTTCGGATCGGGCCGCGGTTTCTTCTTCGGCGGCATCTCGCCGGAGTCAATCATGTCGTAGACCTTCTCCCACATTCGAAACGCATCTGCATCGGTCAGGTCGAAGCTCAACTCGTCGAAGTTCAACGCGGTCTTCGTGCCGGAGTCGTGACAGTCGATGCACGAAGCTTCGACGAGAGCTTCCACAAATTGCCGGGGCAAGCTGATATCGTCCTGGGCCATGCCGAGGGAGACCGGCAGCAGGCAGAAAACAAATAGGCGAATAGATTTCACGATCTTGAATTCATTTCTTTCTACTCTTCCGGATTTTTGATTCCCTTGCCTGACTGTTGCGACCGTGCCTGGATTCGCCGGGTCACATTCTCCACCACTCTGTTACGGAATCCTTCCTCTGAAATCGAATTGGCCCATTTCAACGCTGCCTCCGGATCTTTTGAAACCAGCCCATGGGCTAAACCATTGATCGCGAAGTCCCTGTCCCGCGTCTCGGTCAACGACTCCATGCGTGCGATGACCGCATCGAGTTGAACGCCTCCGACGCCTCCTCCGAGTCGACCGAAGGCAGCTGACAGAGCGTCCCCACGGGCCTTTGGATTGTCCTGCTTCAGGGCCAGGTCCACTGCCTCGAACGGGGCCGAATCAAACTTTCCGGATTGGATCAGCTTGGCCAAATCCTCACTCGTCCTCAACTTCTTCAGTCTCTCTTCTTCCTCCGGAAAGGCGGCCAGATAGAGTCCGATGGATTCCTTTTCGGTGAGTTTTCCCGCGTCGACCATGGCCTTCAACTTTGCGGCCATGGCCTTTTCCGGATCGGCTGGAGTCGGGGTGCCGGTTGCCGCAGGCTGAGGTGGAGAATTCGTCGCGGGCTTCTTCGTACCCTTGGGCTCTCCGGCTGAAGGCCATTCCGGAGCGTCGGCCAGGACACTGCGGTGGATCGCAGCGGCCTGTGCTTTCAATCGGGCGACGAGTTGGGGGCGCTCTTTCGCAATGTCCTTCTGCTGACCCAGATCCCTGGATAGGTCATACAGTTGGACACGACCGAGTTCGCCATTTTTGAGTTCGGGAATCCAGGCCTCCTGGAAGTAATACATGTCCCGGAGTTGGTTCCGCAGTCGATCGGCTTCGGGATGGTTGAGTTTTCCGTTGAAGAGGCGGGAACGTAAATCCATTCCGCCGAGGACTTCCTCGAGATCATCGCCAAGGACCTCCTTGATCTGCTCCGTCAGCCGATTGGCGGCTTTGAAGTCGATCGGCGATTTTGCCGTGCTGGAGGCGAAGAGGGTGTGGTCACCCACTCTCATGACCATGCTCGACTCACTCATCCAGAAGAGGGGCTGATGTCGCTCGAACTTCCCGGACTCCGTGAGCAGTGGTGAAAGGTCCGAGCCGTCGAGATGGACGCCTTCGGGTTTCTCGATGCCGATCAATCCGCAGAGGGTCGGAAGGAGGTCAACGGATCCGGCGGGTTCGTCCTCGACGCGCCCGCCGGGGATGCCGTCTTTCCAGTAGATGATCCCTGGGACGCGGTGTCCGCCTTCAAAGAGCGAACCTTTCTTGCCTCGCAGTGCTCCCGAGCGCTCCTGCCGGTAGCTGCCGTTGTCGGAGGAGTAGATGATGATGGTGTTGTCCAGCTTCCCGAGTTTTTCGAGCCTCGCAACGAGGCGCCCGATGGCCCGGTCTGTGTTGTCGATCGTGCCGCTGTAAATCGCGGCCTGATCGTTGAGAGCGCCGTACCGGGAAACGATCTCGTCGGGTGCCGCGATCGGGGCATGCGGTTCGTTGAACCAGAGATTGAGAAAGAAGGGTTCGTCGCTGTCGCGCTCTTGATCGAGCCAGGTGATAGCCTCGTCGACGACGAGTTGGCAGGAATAACCTTTCATTTCGCCGACACGCTCTCCATTGCGCAGAAACTGAGTCGGGTTCCTGTGGCTGGGACCCGGGCCGTTGACGAGTCCGAACCAGTAGTCGAAGCCATGGTCAGCGGGGGTGGGGTTGTCGCGACCGTGGACCGGCATGCCGAGATGCCACTTGCCGAAGTGGGCAGTGGCGTAGCCGTTTTCCTTGAGCAGCTCCGCGATGGTCGTTTCGCTCTCCAGCAGATGCATCCGATGGAGGCGTTCGGTAATGACGGAGTAGACGCCAGTGCGCCGGTGTTGGCGGCCTGTCAGGAAGGTGGCGCGGGAGGGGGAGCAGGTAGGCGCTCCTGAGTGGAAGTCGGTGAAACGCACGCCGTCGGCCGCCAGCTGGTCGAGGACCGGGGTTTTGACAGGGCCCCCGTAACAGCTGATGTCGCGGTAGCCGAGGTCGTCAACGAGCAGGGTAATGACGTTGGGCTTGTTGTCTTGGGCGAAACCGGCGCCAGCCAGCAGCAGGGAGCAAAGCAATGTCAGGAGAGGTCTCATGTTAGCTGTTCAGATGATGTCGCAATGAAGACTTGAGGTTCGTCCTCGCCCGGAAGAGGAGCTTCTTCACGGCCGGTTCGGTGGTGGAGAGGCGTCGTCCGATTTCGAGGTAGGGCATTTCCTCATTGCGGCGCAGCAGCAGCGCGGTCCGCTGCCGGTCGGGGAGTGCCTCGATGGCTCGTTCGACGGCTTCTTCAAATTCAGAATGCTGAGCATCGGCCGCGGGCGAAGTTGCGTGCAGGTCGGCCACGACCTGGTAGCTGAAGTTCTCGTGCGCTTCGACCGATACGGTGGGTTTGCGCTGGCGGCGTCTTGTCTCGTTGTAGACCAGGTTGCGGGTGATGGTGAACAGCCAGGTGTTGAACTGGGCTGACGGCTTGTAGCGGGGTGCGGCTTTCCACACGCGCAGGAAGACCTGTTGGGCGATGTCCTCGGCTTCAAAGGGAGACCCCAGCATCTTCGTGACGGTACCGATGACGGCGAACTGGTGGAGTTCGACGAGCGACTGAAACGCTTCAACGTCGCCCTGGCTGACCCGGATCATCAACTCCAGGTCGCGCTGGTTGGCCTGACGCTTTTCTTCGTCAGAAGAGTAGGTGGGGAGTGAAAGGGGATTCATTGAACGGGAAAGGCAGCTTGCCGTAAACGCGGCTACTCCCCGGGTTGGAAGGAGAGAGTGGTCACTGGAGTCGAACTTTCCTTCACCTGAATGGTGATTTCCTGGGTGCCGAGGAGTTCATGCCAGGCGGCGAGCGTGTAATCGCCGGGAGGAAGGTCCGGGATGACGAATTTCCCGTCGCTATCAGTCACCGAGAAGAAGGGGTGATCCATGACCCAGAGGTGAGCGGTCATCCAGCGGTGAAAGTCGCACTTAATGGTGATAGGCCCCTCTGCTTTCTCAAAGATCTTCTCGCGGTCGGGGGTGCCGGCCGGTTGCACGATATTGAAGGTCGGGTTGGCACGTGAGAGGGAGCGCACGTTGTGAATGAAGGGGTCTCCATTTTTCATCTGCACGGTTTGACCGACGCGAAATCCCTGAACACGTGGTTCAAAGATCGAACCCTGTTGGTCAACGACGGCAGGCTCAGTGGGCACCGGGTAGTCGCCTTTGGGGGCGTTCTTCACATAGACAAAGACGTTGGCGAGGCCGCCGTCGGCACTGACGAGCAGACTCTCGTCCAAAGGCGGCGAGTCATGTAGTTTCCGGCTGGCCTCATCCATGAAGATCCGGTTGCGTTTTGGCGGGACGCCATCATAGCGAATGGTGCCTGATAGGGAACTGAATTGTGTTGCCTTGGGTGTCACATTGGTTGGCTTGGTGACATCCACGACCCGGGCACTGAGAATGAGATTTCGAAAGGCTTCGTCACCGACGTCAGAGAGGGTCCCGAGGAAAGCAGTGAGGTCGGGCAGGTCGGCTTCAGAAATCTTCAGCCCGGCGTATTCAGCGACACCGTTTTTTGCCTTGGTCACCTTGCTTCGGAGGATGGTATCGAGCTCCCCGGCGGACCACTCACCGTTCCGGAGAGAAACTCCCGGAGCCATGCCGAATTCGGGTGGGGTGTGGCAGGTGACGCAATTGGTGACGCGGGCATTGCCCTCGGAGCCGATGAACGTTTTGAAGCCGTTGTAGGCGCTCCGATTCATTCCATTGGGAAGTTTCAACAGCACTCGTCCTTCCTGGTTGGCGAGGCGTCCGTGGATGCGACCGGCGAATTGCGCCGCGCTTTCTCCCTCATGTGACTGGTCGGGGATGCGATTCACATACAGAAAGGCATCGAAGGGAGAGCGTCTCGTGTTCTCTAGTCGGTGGATCCCGGTTTCCTCCGCCAAGGATTGGCGAGTCGGAGTTGAACCTGGCCCCGGCTCAGCGGGAATCTCAGTGGCTTTGCCTCCTTCGGCAACGTAGTCGAGAATGCGAATGAAGGTTTGCCCGGCATTTTCCATCTTAGCTCCGGACCGGCGACGTTCGTTAAAAAGCTGGGCGACGCGGGCACGTTGAGCTTCGGGTAGACTCGCCATGACCCGATCGACGTATTGCTGGTGGTTCTTGCCGCTGTAGTCTCCGGGAAGGCTTCGCGCTTCAATTTTGGCAAAGAGAGAACCCAGTTGCTGATTTCTCCTTTGCTTCTGATTCTGCCTTTGGGATTCGGTTAGGATTCCCTGTTCCTCCAGGCTCAGCTGGATGGGGGTCAGTTTTATACCGCCGGATTCCTTGGCATCGGCGGGGACCTCCAGCTTGATGAGAGAGCCGCAGACATTCTCCATATGACGAGCCGGTCCGCTGGTGCTGGTCCAGACGGCTCCATCTTTATCGAACTCGATTTCGCGAGTGTAGCTCACGCGGTAGGGCAGGGGGAACTCAACGAGATACTCGGTCTTGGGGTTGAAGCGGTAGAGGGTGTCGTTGCCGGTGCCGCAGATCCAGACCATGCCATCAGGGGCAACATTGAGGGCGTAGGGGATCTGGTTGAGGTAGTTGGGCAGCGGGTAGGTGGTCCACTCCTCGGTGGTGGGATCAAACTTGCCAAAGACGCCGGAGCCAAAACCGGGCACCCAGACCATGCCGTCAGGCGCGACGTGGAGTCGGCGAGGCCCCCGGAAAGGAGGGTTCCACTCAGTGATGTCTCCGTCAGGTGCCTTGGGATCGATGCGGCCGATGCGGTTGCCGTTGAGTTTGGAATACCAGATCATCCCATCGACGGGCGAGTAATCGAGGCCGTAGGGGGTGATGCCCTTGGATTCACCCTTACCGCCGGCTTTGACCTGACCGGCTTCGAGAAGGTGATATTCCTTCCTCACCAGTGTTTTCGGGTGAAGGCGGAAGACTGAATTGCGGCCAGCGTCTGTGTACCAGATGTAGCCTTCGGGATCCTTCGGATCGACCCGCAAGGTATGGGGCCAGGAACCTCGTTCGGCTGGAGCTTCGGCGCTGGAGAGAATGGTGTATTCCTTGGTCTCGAGGTCGAATTTGGCCATTTCCCCGGAGACACAAAGCGTCAACCACATGTCACCGTCGTTGTCTGGTTCGATGGAATGGGGGCCGTGGGAACCTTTGGGGAGGCGGTAGAAGATTCTTTCCCCGGTTTTCGGATCGAGGGTGGCCGTGTACTGCTTGCCAATGTGAACCACGTAAGCAAGCCCATCGTCGCCGACTTCGAGGTCGTGGAAAGATCCTTCGTAGTGGTCGCCCAGTTCCCATGCAGTGATCTTCGCCTGCGTTACCATCCCAGTCGGGGCGGGAGGCGGCTCGTAGGGTGGCCACGCCTCCACCGCCTCGCCCTTGTAGGTGTCGATGATGCGCTGGACAATGGTGTCCTTGGTGTGGGGGTAGAGACCGCCGAAACCATCCATGCGGGTGATCATGGTTTCCCAGTCCACGGGCTCCTCAGGACTGCGAAAACCGGGGGTGCCAATCTGGTGGCAGTAGCTGCACATCATTTTAAAATTGAGTCGGTCCCGGGGGCTGTCGAATTTGAGTTGGGCAAAGGCGTCGGAGGCGGGGCGCTGCTCCTCGAGTTCTTTGCCGGTGGCGGGTTCCATTGTGATCTTGATCCCTTTGTCACCAATTTTCACGTCTTCAACCCAGTGATCCCGCTGGCCGGGGATGCGTGCGCGAAGGCGATAGCCGGCAGGGTGCAGCTTGTTGATCCGAAAGCTGCCGTCGGCCTGGGAAAAGATCGAGACGCTCTGACGGTTGGTGTCGTCAAAGGCAGACACCATGACGCCGCCCATGGGCTTGCCATCCTGCGAACTGACCGAGCCGGCCACCGTTCCGGTTTTTCCCGGAGTGATGTTCCCCGGTTCCCGATGGATTCTCGCCTCCACTTTTCTCTTGATGTGAGGATTGGTTGCTTTTAGCTCAGTTGGCCTATTCGTTCGAGCCGGAGTTGCAGGCGCTTTCGGAGAGTTCCCTTCAGATCTTACGTAATCGAGAATCTTAATGAAGGAGGCACCACGGTTCTCCATGTTGGGAAAGAGGCGCTGTTGGTCTTTCCACAATTGCGAGACTTTACCTGCTTGTTCTGGAGCGGCCGAGGCGAACCACTTGTCGACGAAAGGCTGGTGGCCGTTGCCGCCCGGATAGTCTTCGGGGATCTCACGCTTCGCGATCTTGAGCAACAGTTCCCGAGTGGTGGGTGCGGTGTTTGTCCTGGGTTTTGGAGCGGGCTGAGCCCCTGGTTTTTTTGAGGCGGGTTTGTTAGTGTTATTTTCCTTCAGCGAGGCGAGCCAACGCGCCACGTTCTCCCGCTCGCCGGGGAAGGCCGTCAGGTAGAGTTCGATGGCTTCCTGACCGGTGAGTTTGCCGGCATCGACAAGCCCTTTCAGCCTGGCACTGAGTATTGTCTTAGGATCGGCTGGCGGACTGGGTTGGGCGGGCGCGGTTTCCGTGCCTCGCTTCGTGATTGCCTGACTGGTGGCACCTTCTTCAAGACAGTAGAGGAAGCGCATGCCGCGGAGAAAGAGCTGCTTGCCGGCCAGCGCGGGGGAGGCGTGGAAATTGTCATCGAGTTGGTTGGAGGCGAGGACCTTGAATTCCTTGCCGGCTTCGATCACAACGCTAGTGCCTTTCCTGCCGACGAGGTAGACGCGTCCGTCCGCGGCGACGGGGGAGGCATAGATGTCACCGAGATCCGGAACGCGGGTGCGGGCGATGACTTCCTTGCCGTCCTTCGCTTCGAGGCTGGTGAGGATGCCCTGATTGGACTGGGTGAAGTAAAGCTGGCCGTCATGAAGCACGGCGGACGGGACGTAGGGAGTGCCGCGGTCCGCTTGCCAACGAATTTGATCGGTGACGTCGCCGGTGCCGGTGATGGGAATGGCGAGCAGCGCGTGGCCCTGGTAGCCGGTCATGCAATAGACCGTGGTGCCGTCCACGATGGGGCAGGGCGTACTGTTGTTGGTCAGCCCGGTCGCCTTCCAGATCAGTTCTCCGTTTTCGAGGTTGTAGCTGCGCACTGCCTTGGTCGCCGTGGTGATGACCTGGGTCGTCCCGTTGTGCTCGGCGATAGCGGGGGTGGCCCATGCGTTGCCTTCGTCGCGGTTCTTTTTCCAGAGCGTTTTCCCTGTTTTGGCATCGAGGCATTCGATGGTGGACTGCCCGGCGTGGTCTCGGACCAGAACCAGTTTGCCGTCGTGCACCACGGGAGAACTGCCTTCTCCGAGGCTGGCGCCCACCTTGGCCGGGCCGAGATCACGCTCCCACAGTTTCTTCCCGTCGAGCGAATAAGCGAAGAGTCCCGCAGAACCGAACCAGCAATAGAGGCGCTCTCCGTCGCAGAAGGGTGAGGCGGACGCAAAGCTGGCGTCCTTGTGGTGACCTTCGTGCGGCACCTTTCTCGTTGCCATGTCACGCCAAAGCAATTCGCCGGAGCGGCGATCGTAGCAAAGCACGATCATCTCGTAGCTCGTGTTCGGGTGCTTGATGCCGAAGACGCGCTCGGGTTGGTCTTCCGGCTTGGGTAGGGAGGGATCGACTTCGCCGGTGTTGATCGCAGTGGTGACGAATACCCGGTCGCCCACGACGATGGGAGTGCCGGTGCCTTTGCCTTCGATCTCGGCCTTCCAGCGCAGATTACTGGATTCACTCCATTCCAGAGGCGGGGTCGCCGTGGGGGAGACGCCGTTGTTTTCCGGACCGCGCCATTGATGCCAGTCGTTGGCGTTTGACTGGGTGGTGGTGGCACCACCACCGAGCAGGAGCGTGGTGCAAAAGGTAAGAAGGAAAAAGCGGGGATTCATGAGTCTGTCAATACTCCTCGGGTGGTGGGGAAATTCGGAAATTTGATTCAAACAGTGATGGCGCAGTTGCGGAGATGTGGAGATGATTCCTTGTGGCACGGATGGCGGTTGGCGACAAAACAGAGGGCGATGATTTGGTTCACCTCTGCATTCCTATCTTCGCTTTAGAAGGGAATAATCGGAAAAAGTTTCGCGAATGTTTCTGTGTTAAGCGGATATAGGAAGACGACCCTTTGTTCAATCCGTGAGATCTGTGACTCTACCGTTTCCCCAATTCGGGTGTTGCAGGATCTTGCGCTACTTGAGGACCTTGAAATGAAAATACCCCCGCGTTTCGCTCCCCTTGTTCTTCAGGGCTTGGATTTCCGGTGCGTTCGAACAAAGCCTGGTACGCCAAGCGTCGACCGAGGAAGAGAGTGCCAGCTTACCGAAATGATTGTCATTTAAACCCTAAGTAATTCGCTCATGATCTCAACTGATGCCAAGAAGCGAAAAAACACGGTGAATTTATTATGAACTCAACACCAATCTCATTGGAAATTATCGCAAGGATCCTCATCCGATGTTTCTGGATGGGGATCGCCTTTCAGTTTTATCTTTTGTTTTGGGCTCTGCCGGGTGCGGATTGGGCCTATTCCGTGCACAGCAAGTTGTTTGATTTTTCGCGAAGTGAATTCGACTTGATGATGTATGGATTCATGGGGTTGGTGAAGTTGATATCGATCTTCGGTTTTTTGTTCCCTTACTTTGCTATTCGCCTGGTCATTCGACAAAAGTCTTGATCGCATAATCGGTCACCTTCGCTCGTGCAATGAAACGCCACTCGCGAGGCGCTCGCCGCGATTTTTAGCAAGGATTGTTGTACTAGTTGCCGTTGATTCTCCGCGATACATTTTCGACCACGACCTTGCGGAACCCTTCGTTGGAAATCGAGTTGGCCCATTTCAGGGCGGTGTCAGGATCTCGGCCGACGAGTCCGTGGGCGAGACCGTTGATGGCGAAGTCACGATCTCGTCCTCGGTCGAGGGTATTGAGCCGGTTGACGGCGGCCTGGTATTCGACGCCGCCAACTCCTCCACCGAGACGGCCAAAAGCGGCTGACAGCACCGGGCCACGGGTTTTGGGATGCGATTGGGCCAGGGCCATGTCCACGGCTTCAAACGGAGCCTGATCGAAGGCGCCGCCTTCGATGAGTTTACCAATGGCTTGTCCTCGTTGGGTGGGGTCTTCGATCTTCTGGATTTGGTGGGGCAGGGTGTAAGTGCCGGTTCGCACGGCCATGACCATGGTGCGGGAGGTGTTCTTGAAGTTGCGCTTTTTGACCGCTTCGCGGATGCCGTCTTCATCATAGTAGACCTTGATGACCTGTCCGCCGTCTACGGCGATGGAAGCGACCGCAATTTCGATATCGTCCACCTCGGGCAGTTCGACCAGTTTCCAACCGCGTTCATCGGGATAGGTGGAGACGGCAAAAGAGTAGCCATTCTCCGCGTCGATAATGGTGGCCACCGGGGCTCCATCGACTTCGGCGACACCGGTCAGGATGAGGGCACCGGAGAGATTGAGGGGGCGGGTGAACGGTGACTGCTCCAGCAAGCCCTGAAAGTTGTCAGGGGTCACGGCTTGTGGGAGAACGGGGTCATTTGCCACCGTGGTAAGGGAGAATATCATGGAGGCTCCTCCAAGGATGCAGCTGACGAGGATTGAATGCGGCGCTCTCATCGCGGTTCGTTGTTGGCCACGTGCTCCATGATTCTGACAAAGGCCGCCCCGCGATTGGGCATGCTCGGATTGACGGCCTGCTGCTGTTTCCACATCTGGCTGACGAGGCCACGTTGACGATCGCTCATGCCGCCCATGCGGCGGTTGACGTAGCCCTGGTGGAGGTTGTGGGACTCTTCGCGGTTGCGTCCGGCACCGGGATTGTAGCCTTCGGGCAGGTCGGTTTGAGAAATGCGTTTGAGCTGATTGACGCGATCCGGGGGAACTCCGTGGCCATTGCTGCCGGAGCGATTTCCCGCGCTGGCGGTCTTGGAGTGGACAATCTGGCTGCGCTTCTTGGCGGCGAAGTGCAAGCGCTGAGAGGCGGACTTGATCCGCTCTTCGTTGTAGCGGATGCGGATGACCTCGCCGCCCTCGACCGCAATGGTGGCAATGCAGGTTTCGATATCTTCCGAATCCGTCAGTTCGATGAGTTTCCAACCGGTTTCGGACGGGGTTTCAGAAACCGAGAAGGCGCGGGGTTCTTCGGTGTCGATCAGGGTGACGACCGGGCGATCATCAATCCAGGCACGTCCTGACAAAACAATTGATTCGGAGAGGAAGAGGGTTCGCGAGAAAGGAGAATGATCACGCAGGGCGGCGAAGTGCTGGGCATCGACAGCTTCGGGCAGAGCAGGCGTGGTGGGATCAGACAAAGCCGTGTGTTGGAGAAGTGCCCATGCGACGAAGCCAGCCAGGAGGCCTGGCTTGACTCGTCGGCAGTGGTTCCTGACACGGACGCCCATCGGTTCATTCAGGGAAGCAACTCCACGGATTCAATTTCCAACCCAATGTCCCGACGCACAGACTGGATCCAGATATGAATCAATTCCTGCCCCACGGGATCTTCGGCGAAAACAGACTTGGTTCGCTTCATCCCGGACAGCGGGATTTCGATTTCGAAGTCCGGGGCGGTGACTTTGCGAGAGGTCGCGTATTTCCCGTAGAGCCCGCCGTTCCACTCGTTGGCCGAGAAACCGACGTGGACCTGGCCATCCTGTGTGGTGCGTCCCTTTAAAACGAAACGCTGCCCGTCCTGGATCTTGATGCGGGGTTGGCGGGCAGTCGAGGGATGAAAGGTGATGGTGTGGAGCAGGACCGGCTTTTCGAGTTTCTCGCCGATTCTGGCATCGCCGCGCCAGAGGTGCGTTTTCGCACGAACCGTTCCATGAGCGGTGAGGGTTCCGGCTCCAACACGGTGACCACGTTCGAAGTCACTCTGCCAAGCGGTGGCGGGTTGTCCGCGGCGTTTTGCGACGAAGTCCGTTTCGGCTTCGAGTGAGGCGGTGATCTCGTGATCGGGTTTGACCTGCTCGGTGCTTCCGTCGGCGAGGCGCTTCACTTTGACGAGACCTTCGTTCACGTTGAGTCGGGTAGAGTAGGCGTTTGCGAGCACATTGAACTGAGTGCCTAACACTTCCGCCTCTGCGGAGGGGGTGAAGACGCGCAAGGGTTTGCCGGCGGGCTGGGGCTGGGCATCAATGGAGAGGCTGCCTCCGGAAAGGTGCAGCAACTTCTGGCCCTCGCGTTTTTCCAGCCTGAGCTGACCGATGCCGGACAGCTGAGCCTCGGTGCCATCGGCGAAGACGACCTCGACCCAGGCTTCGCCTCCGGCGCCTTCGAGGGTTCCCGCGCCTACTTTGAGCCCGACCTCGATTTGGTTTCCTTCGGTGTCGGACCAGCTGACGGGGCCAGAATAATCCACGATGGTGGCGAAACGCTCGGCGGGCTGCCAGGCCAGCAAGGTGATGCCGAGAAGGATGATCGCAGCGGCCGCTGCGATCTGGGCAAAGGACCTTCGAGAAGTGGGCTTCGCGGTTGTCGTGATGGCTTCATGCTGGCTCGATTGCAGATCGTTGTGCAAGCCGAGGTAGTGGAAGTAGTGATCCTGCGCTTCCGGATTTCTGTCGAGCAGAGATTCAAGTTCGGCCAGTTCGTCGGCTTCGATCGTTTCGTCGACGAGACGGGCCAGCAGTGGGTTGAGTCGGTCGGTGTCAGGCTTCATTCCAGCCCTCCTTTCGCATGGATTCGTTGACGCAGGTCAGCAGGGTTCCGCGGATCTTTTCGAGCGCGTAATAAAGTTTGTGCATGCTGATGCCCGACTTGCGGGCTTCTTCCCGAATCGCTCCGTGGCGGCCGTAGCGCATGCCGATCCACTTGCGCTCCTGGTCGCCCAGCTTGGAAAGGCAGGTTTCGAGGGCTTTGGTCCGGGCCTCGGTCAGGGGGCATTGATCGTCAAAGCGGTGGTTGAGCTGCTCCACGAGGGCGTCGGAAAATACCAGCTTCTCCCGGGCCTGCTTCTGACGCCATTTCAGCACTTCGAGGTAAGCGAATCGAATCGCCCAGGGAACGAATGGGCGATCGGCATCGTATTGGTCCCACTTTTTCCAGAGCAGCACGGAGACGTCCTGGAGCACCTCCGCCGCATCCGCCTGACGGGGGATCATGGTGTAAAGATAGCGTTCCACCTCGGCCTGATGCCGGGTCCAGAGGCGAACAAAATCGGAGGTGGGATTCATGAGTGGATGCGTTGGGCGAGGGAAGGCAGCCGCCAAATGACGCTGCTTCCATGGGGTATCCGCTCATCTTGAGGATTTTCGGAAAAAAATCCAAGTCACCTTCGTGAAAGCCGGTGACTTAACCCTGTTGGGTGCTGGACCGAACAGGGTTGAACCATGAGCGAACATCGCGGCTACAGATTGGACAACCATTTTTGAGATATAGAGGGCGGGGTTGCGCCGCTGCGTTTCCGTGACACGGGCAGAGGTGTGGTTTTGGATAGCCTCTCCAATTCCTTTGAACTGATGAACCACCATTTGCTGTCTATTTTTCTTTCCGTGAGTCTCCTGGTTTCGGGGGGCGTTTTGCCTCTCCGGGCGGACGAGGCGCCACCCAACATCGTCATTATCATGGTCGATGATATGGGTTTTAGCGATATCGGCTGCTACGGCGGCGAAATTGAGACGCCGCACCTCGATGCCCTGGCGGAGAGCGGATTGCGATTCTCCCATTTCTATAACGCCGGTCGCTGTTGTCCGACCCGCGCAGCGCTGCTAACCGGTCTCTACCAGCATGAGGCGGGAATTGGGCACATGAGCAGCGACTATGGGCATCCTTCGTACTTGGGGTATCTGCACGATCGCTGCGTGACTATTGCCGAGGCGCTGCCGGAGGAATACTTCACGGCAATCACAGGTAAATGGCACGTGGGATCAGAGCCTGACAAGTGGCCGCTTAAGCGTGGCTTCGATCGCTTCTACGGAACGCCACAGGGCGGGGGGCATCATTACCGCAATCTCCCGGGACGGGACCTTGTCCTGAACGATGAGATCATTCCGATGCCGGAGGAGTGGTATTCGACGACGGCGTTCACCGACTACGGCATTCAGTTCATTGAGGAGGGCGTGTCAGCAGAGCAGCCGGTGTTCCTCTACCTGGCCTACACGGCACCGCATTGGGCGCTGCATGCTCCGGATGAGGAGATCGCCAAATTTCGTGGACGCTATGCCAATGGCTGGCAACCGCTGAGAGAAGCGCGCTTCAAACGGCAGATGGAGATGGGGCTGTTTCCCGAGGGCACGAAGCTGTCGCCCAAAGATGCCAAGATGCCGGAGTGGTCGAAGGTGAAGGATCAGGATGAAATGGATCTGCGCATGGCCACTCATGCTGCGATGGTTCACCTCGTCGATGACGGCGTCGGGCGGGTCGTCGCAAAACTCGAAGAACTGGGTCAACTCGACAACACCCTGATCCTCTTCCTCACCGACAACGGCGCCAGTGCCGAATCGGGAGCGACCGGCTTCACCGGGAAGCGAGGCGGTGATCCCGAGGCCCGGACGGGGACCCCGGATTCCTACAACAGCTTTGGCATTGCCGGGGCCAATTTGTGCGACACGCCGTTCCGCAAGTTCAAGATGTTCACCCATGAGGGCGGCATCGCGACCCCGCTGGTGGCGCATTGGCCGGCCGGGATTGCCTCGGAACTTAATGGCACCTTTGCCACACAGCCGGGACACGTAATCGACTTCCTGCCAACCTGCCTCGACCTGGCGGGTGCCGACTACCCGGAAGAATTTGAGGGAAATGAGATCACCCCGGTTTCTGGGATCAGTTTGAAGCCAGCCTTCTCCGGGGAAGCCCTGGATCGGCCCGAAGGCTTGTTCTTCGAGCACCAGGGTAATGCGGCAGTTCGAATCGGGGATTGGAAGTTGGTGCGTTCTCACGGAAAGCCGTGGGAGCTCTATCATCTCGGTGCCGATCGCACCGAATTGAATGATCTCGCCGGGACCCATCCGGAACGGGTTGAAGAATTGAAGGCGGCATGGCAAGTATGGGCGGATCGAGCTGGTGTGCTTCCGTGGCCGATCAAAAAGAAGAAGTGATATGAAGAAAATCCTTTCCACCCTGCTGATACTGGCGGCCGGTTTCCTCCGGGCTGAAGAACCACCTAACATCATCCTTATTCTCGCTGACGACATGGGCGTCGGAGAGATGAGTCACACGGGAGGCCTGGTAAAGACTCCCGCGCTGGATCAAATGGCGGCCGAAGGCATGTCCTTTCTCGACGCGCACACGAGTTCCTCCGTCTGCACGCCGACGCGATACGGCATTCTGACGGGGCGCTACAACTGGCGGAGTCGACTCAAGCGCGGCGTGCTGGGCAACGTGGACGAAGCCGCGCTGATGGATCCGAACCGGTTGAACATTGCCAGTTACCTCAAAGGGAAGGGCTATCAAACGGCCATGTTCGGCAAGTGGCACCTCGGCGTTGACTGGGAATCAGCGCCGGAGCCCGAAGAGAAGAAAGGCAAAAAGAACTTCGGTTCCTGGAAGGTGGATTACACCCAGCCGTTCCGTAATGGACCGACCGATCTGGGTTTTGATGAGGCCTTCTTCATCCTCTCTTCGCTCGATATGCCGCCGTATCTCTACCTCCGAGGGGACAAGGCCATCGAAGTGCCGACGGTGGACCGTGGTTTCCCGCACAACGAATACAATGACTTCCAGCGGATCGGGGCGGCCTCCGAAACCTTTGATCCGAGCGAATGTCTTGCCGATTGGGCTAAGGAATCCCGCGACTACATCAAGGAGCGAGTCGCGGAGGATGCCGGGAAGCCATTCTTTCTCTACCTGCCGCTGAACTCGCCGCACACGCCCTGTGTTCCCGGTAAAGCGTTCAAGGGGATGCATCCTCAATACAGCTGGTATGCTGACTTTGTCGCCGAAACCGATTGGGTGGTGGGAGAAGTGTTAGCGCAACTGGAAGAATCCGGTATCGATGATAATACGCTGGTCATCTTCACAGCTGATAACGGCTTTGCCCCTTACGTTGAGATCCCGAAGATGTTTGCCGACGGCTACAAGCCCAGCGGTGATTTTCGTGGGGCCAAGGCGACTCTGTTTGAGGGCGGGCACCGGGTGCCTTTCCTGGTGCGCTGGCCGGCAGAAGTGGAGGCCGGTACGAAGAGCGGTGCGATGATCTGCACGACCGACTTCCTCGCGACCTTTGCTGACATCCTCGGTGATAAAGGCAAATTTCCTGACAATGCTGCGGAAGATTCACTCTCCTTCCTGCCGGCGATGAAGCAGCAGGGTGAAGCTCGAGCTTCGGTGATTCATCATTCCATCGGCGGTCAGTTTGCGATTCGCAAGGGGCCCTGGAAGCTTCACCTGAACGCGAAAGGTCGCGGAGGCTGGGGTGGTATGGCCGGGCAGGCGGAGCTCAATACGGACGGGGAACGCGTCCAGCTTTTTCACATGGGCGACGATCCGGGAGAGACGAAGAATCTCGAACAGGAGCACCCCGAGAAGATTGAGGAACTGGTGGAGCTGTTGGCGAAAGCCATGGCTGACGGCCGAACCACGCTTGGCGAGAACCAGACAAACGAAGGTTGGCCGATGACGCAGAAAGAGGTGATCCAACTCTTTCCGCAGTTGGGTGAGCCCGAATAGAGGGCGGATTCTTAATGTTTTTTTATCGCGTCGGGAAGGGCTTTCTCGACGCGCACCTGTCTAAAGGAAAGTCGCGGTAGAGCACCTGTCCAAAAACGGTATCATCAATTTGCATCAACCCATGAACATCCGAGTTTGCCTCATCTTGTTGATCATTTCCGTATCAATGACTTATCCGAAGTTGAGCCGCGGAGAGAGCCCGGACGGTATGGTCCTGGTGCCCGCCGGTTCATACACGCGCGGGGGCGATTTGGCAGAAAAGGGAGGGGGCTCATACTCACACGACGCGTCCTATCCGATTCACGAAGTGCACGTCGATGCTTTCTGGATCGATGAAACGGAAGTCACCAACCGGCAGTTTCAGGAGTTTGTCGAAGCGACCGGATATCAGACCGTGGCGGAGCGGCCGCTTCCTGAGGAGCAGGTGCTTGCCATGCAGGAGGACGCGAGACGAAATCTCGCCCGAATGGAGGTGATGGCGAACAACGCGACGGGGGAGCAGCGTGAGGAAATCCTGATGATGATGGCCTACCTTCGCGAAGCGTCCCAGGTGACGCCAACGGTTGGTGCGGTCATCTTTTCGATTCCTGAAGGAGAACTTCCCGACAGCGAGGATCTCTCGGGCTGGTGGCATTGGGAGCCGAATGTGAGCTGGCGGACTCCGGGAGGCCAGGGAACCACCATTGAAGGGCTCGAAGATCACCCAGTGGTCAATGTGACGCCCGAAGATGCAGCCGCCTACGCAAGGTGGGCGGGTAAGCGTTTGCCCACCGAGGCGGAGTGGGAGAAAGCGGCTCGCGGAGGGCTGGATCATAAACCCTATGCCTGGGGCGGTGAACTTTTGCCGAATGGTAAGGATCAGTGGATGGCCAACATCTGGCAGGGGGAATGGCCTAACCAAAATACAGAGGCGGACGGCTTCTTTGGAACTGCTCCCGTGAAGCAGTTCCCTCCGAATGCCTACGGGCTCTACGACGTGTCGGGTAATGTCTGGGAGATGGTGTCAGATCGCTACCATCCAAATGCCTACATCCTGCCTTCGGCGACAATGGATAACTCGAGCGGTCCGACCAAGTCAGAGATGGATAATTTCGAGACGGAGCGAATCGAGTATGTGACCAAAGGAGGTTCTTTTCTTTGCTCGGCAGAATGGTGCAAGGGCTACCAGCCCGGAGCACGCCAACCGATCGACAATGAGAATCCGTCGAGCCACACCGGCTTTCGCTGTGCCATGGATGCGGAGTGAGCGTTGGACCCTGAATATCCTACTTATTCAGCAGCCAGTCTCTCACGGCTTCGACATTCGCAAACTCAGGAATCCAGTTAAGGTCTTCCGGTAGATCGCTGGTGAACTCGCAGCGCAGCCTGACCGGATGAGCGCCTGATTCGATGGCGGCATACTGATTGTAGATCCGGTCGTCGACAAGAATGGTTTCGTCGGGATTGAGTTCGTATTTTTCGTAGCAATGTTTCAAGCGATCAATCTTGGCGGTGTCGTGCATGAACTGGCCGTGTTGCACGCACTCAATGGTGAGGAAGTCGGTGACGGGAGCAAGGATGTCGTTGAGATAGGACATCTTCGCTTCAACGTCGAAAGTCGCTGACATGGTGAACTGGCGATAGCCGAGGGTATCCAACTCCTTGAGCACTTCGATCACATTGGGGTAGAGAGGGCGGTTCCTGAAATACGCCTGGTCGGCGCAGAAGTCCCGGTCCATTTCGGAACCGTGTTCCGGGTGGGTCTTCAGTTCCAATGCGCCATACTCGGGTACGATGGGTAAGACCTCGGGCAGTTGTTCCCACTTCAGGCCCCGATAGTCATCCCGGTAGTTGGGATGACCTGTCAGGAAGTGATAGTAGGCGTAGTTGAGATCAGCGAGTACGCCATCCACGTCCCAGAAGATGTTTTTGATCTGGGTGGGGTTAGCTGGCAAGGGAGGTTCCATCCTTCGCTACCTGTCGGCGATGTCGCCACATTTGCAAAATCTTCCGCCAGGATGATAGCGCGGACTTCAATCCCGTGCCGAAGTGAAAAGCCATTCCCAAACGCCCGGTTCCTCTTTGGAACGGCCAGCGGCCGTGGCGTGATTGGCTCCTTCGAAGACGGAGATCTTTACCCGGGTGGAGCCCAGCTCCTTGAGCGCTTTCTCCATCGCCGGGATGCCCTCAACCCGGGGTTTGGAATCTTTGTCTCCGACCATGGCCCAGATTGGCAGGTCGACCATGCCGTCGATTTTGCTGAGATCAGGAATGAAGCCTTTTGGGATGATTGCTGCAAAGCGGCCGGGATGGTGCATGGCCCATTCCCAGGTGCCCTTGCCGCCCATGCTGTAGCCCATGCAGTAGAGCCGGTTGGTATCCACGTCAGGGTTCTCGCTGAGGATGTAGTCCAACATCTTTTGAAGTGACTCCGGATCCCATTCGCCATCGCTTTGCGGTTCGACGACCACAGCCTCAAATTCTGGATTCTCCGTTTTGAGCAATTGGTTGATCGTGCCCTGCCACTTCTTTTGCTCAATTTCCCGCCGGCCCCCGCCGGAACCATGAAGGGTCACGATGAGAGGGAGCTTCTTTTTTGAAGTCTCGATGGGGCGATAAAGCAAGACCTTGGGTTTGAGCCTGACAAAACCAGAGTTCACGTTTTCCGGGATTTCCACGACCGTGGCGCGGTAGTTGCCCTGGGTGTCGGACTGTTTGCGCAGGCCTCCTTTGCCTTTACCTTTCTGGGCGGTGGCGGGTAGTGCGAAGGCGGCGAGTGTGGTGAGGGTAAAAAATAGGGGGGATTTCATGGGGAGGGAAACCGGCTGTGACTCAACAGGGTAGGGCGGGGGACTTCGCCTTGTCACAATAATCTTCATCGGTAGATGATTGGTTTCTACTGCCCCGTCATTTCCTCCAGCGTCAGCTTGCCGTCATTGTTGGTATCCAGCTTCTGAAAGCGTTCGGTCAGGACGGGAACGTTTCGTCCCTTTGGGTTTCCAATGAACTCTTCCAGTGTGATAGCTCCATCGTTGTTGCGGTCCCGGTTTTTGAAGAACGCTTCCTGTGGTCGGCGCTTTTCTTGAGGCTTGGGAGGTGTTGCTTCAGGTGCGGGCGGGGTCACTTCGAGGGCAGGGCCGCCCGGCGACTGAACCGGAGCGGGGTAGGGGGTGGCTTCCGGTTGATCGTAGGGTAGCTGGTATCGTGGGTCCGGCTTGATGCCGGCCGGAGCCCCTGCAAAGGCGGGAACCATTTTGCTGCCACGTCCGGCTGGATCATAGCGGGCGCCCGGGAGCAAACTGTCCGACCAGTCGTTGAGAAGTTTTTCCATCTCCTGGAGACGTTCCGGATGCTGATAAGCGAGGTTGGTGATCTCCGCAGGATCTTCAGCGACATTGAAAAGCACGGTATGATCTTTATCCCGCCAGAGTTTCCAGTCTCCCAGTCGAACGGACTGACCCGAGTAGAAGTCCCAGAACATGGGCTGACTGCGCTCAATCTGCTCCGCTTCGCCAGTTAACCGGGGAAGAAGATCGACGCCGTCAAATTCGGCAGGAATATCGGCGCCGGCTGCGGCGAGTGTCGTGGCGGTAAGGTCGAGGGCGGTCACCATTTCTTCAATAACGAGTCCGGGAGTGATGGTGCCTTTCCAACTGGCGAACATGGGAACGCGAATGCCACCTTCGTGCAGGGTTCCTTTCGGCCCTCTCATAGGGACATTGTTAGAGCCGTTCCAGCTTCCAAGGGCGCTGGAACTGAATTTGCCGGGTGCCCCGTTGTCGCCGGCAAAGAGGATCAGGGTGTTTTCCTCGAGTCCATGTTCCTTCAAGGTGTCGACAAGCCCGCCGATCGAATCATCCATCGCCTTGATCAGAGCGAGGCCGCGACGGCGGTGTTCGTCCTGTTCGTCGGTGTATTGGGGGTAATCATGGAGAGGGAAGTTCACGTAGTAGGGGTCGGTTTTCTTGATCATGGGGACATGAGGTCCATAGATCGGAAAGTAGAGAAAGAAGGGCTTGTCCTTGTTCCGCTTAACAAAGGCTTCAGCGTATTTGCCCTGGACGATGACCCGGTTTTCGCCGTCATGGGAGACCTTCTGATGAGGGATTAAGTTGCCCTCGAGATCAAAGTTGGCGGCACCTTTGGTCATGGTGGCAACCCAGTATTCGTCGAAGCCGCGGCTGCGTGGATCGGTTTGCTGCTCGGGATCATCATTCAGTCCGCAATGCCACTTGCCGGAAAAGCCGGTCACGTAGCCAAGTTCCTTCATGCGATCTGCGATGGTCAGGAGAGGTTCTCCCGCCATGTCGGTTCCGGGAGGGTATGCCCGGGGAAGGGCACCTTCTCCGGCACCTGCGTCAGCGTGATTGTCTGAAAAGCCAAACTCATTCTGAATGCGTCCGGCCAACAAACCGCAACGCGAGGGGCGGCATTGGGGCGCAGAGCTGTAGCCGGCCTTCATCAGGGCGCCGCCTCCGGCGAGCGCATCCATGTGTGGCGTGTCCACCTGGGGGTCAATGCCGTGAATGCCGAGGTCGGTGTAGCCGTGATCGTCAGAGTAGATGATGATCACGTTGGGTTGGTTCTCAGCGAAAGCGGCGGGTGAGCAGAACGAAGCCAGGGTGGCGACCGCGGCAGCGGCGCAGCAAAGAGCTGGTGTGGTGGAGCAAAGTTTCATGGTGGTGGTGATCGTGTGAGAGGATATCACCGCTGATTGAGGATCCTGCCTCTTTTTCTTTTCGGTGTTGGGGTCGGAATCGGAGAGTGATTCAGTCACCGGATTACTTCGAATCAATCTTTCGGTTGCTCATAGAGCTTCGCTTCCGATCCGGCTTTGAAGACAAACGTGCTCACCTGTGAGCCAAAGCGAACGTTGACGGTGTTGGTTTGCTGATCCACTTCGTTGTGCAGAATCGAGTTGTGAATCGTGAACGCTTTTCCCGGTAAATTCGCGATTGGAATCTCCTGGTAAACCCAGAGGAAACCACCGTCAATTTCCTGTCCGACAAGATCCAATTCGATGGGCGATCCTTTCTTCTCCTCGAGGAGGAACTCTTTCGTGACGTATTCAGCGAAGAGGGATTGGGCTTCTTCCGAGTGGATCAAATCTTCGGGTGTTTGCCTCTTCCTGCGAAGCACATGCTCCGCGTCGTGGATGCTGATGCGGTGAGCGATTTCCAAATTGCCGGTCCTCTCGTTGAAGAACACATCCGTCAGCGACGTTTTTTGCTCGTGAGCCGGAAGCATCAGGCTGGCGGAAGAACACCAGGCAATCACAAGAGAGAGAACCAGGGGTCTGCTACTCATCCTCCTTCTTTCCCTTATCCTCTTCTTTGTCTTCCTTGTCCTCCTCATCATCGGTCTTCAGCTTGGTTTTGCTGTCTTCCATGATGTCCCGGCGGGTCATCCCGGTGCGCTTATTTTTGTAGGCCTCCACCCGGGAAGGGATGATCTTACGCGGATAGGAATTGTTCTCCACGGTGGCGTCAGCCGTCTCCCAGTCGGGATCCACCTCAACGCTGATCAACTCCTTCTCTTCATCGAGAATAATCAGCTTTCGCACCTTCTTTGGATTTCTTCTCCAGATCTCGGCCGGGATGTTCAACCTCTCGGTTTCTCCGTCGTTGAATTCCATCTCGAGCAGGATCGGCATAACAAGGCCGCCCAGGTTTGAGAACTCGAGCACGTAGTAGTTTTTGTCTTCCTTCACCGCTCTTTCGAAGGCGGTGCGTTCCCAGTCTTCGAGATCCTTGAGAAAGCTGCGATACTCATTTCGTTCCTTGTTGGTCACCGTGTAGATGTCGTTCTCGTCGTAGAAGTCTTTGATGTCGGGGTGACGATCAATCCAGGTCTCGAGCTCTTCCTCTTCATTGAGGCGCACACCCACCTTAGTCGGTTTGTCAGCTTCTTCGTCCCGTCGACGATTGAAATCAATGTCAGGGTCCTTGGTGTCGAGTTTGAGCTGGTAAACGCGATCGATGGAAATGTCGACATGATCGGTCGAATAGAACCATCCCCGCCAGAACCAGTCGAGGTCGACTCCGGAGGCTTCCTCCATAGTGCGGAAAAAGTCGGAAGGAGTGGGGCGCTTGAATTTCCAGCGTTGGGAGAAGGTTTTCAGCGCGTGGTCAAAAAGTTCACGACCCATCACTGTATCGCGAAGGATGTGGAGAGCCGCCGATGGTTTGCCGTAGGCATTGGGCCCGAACTGCAGGATCGAGTCCGACTGCGTCATGATAGGAACCTGGTTTTCGCTGATCATGTAGGGGATAAGGTCCCTTGGCAGTGAACTCGACCACGGCAGGTCAGGATCCCACTCGTAGCCTGCAACGGAGTCGAGGAAGCTGTTGATGCCCTCATCGATCCAGGTCCACTGGCGCTCATCGGAGTTCACGATCATGGGGAAGTAATTGTGTCCCACTTCGTGGATGACGACTCCAATGAGAAACAGCTTCTCCGACATGGTGTAGGTCCGGTCACCGTCGTCCCGAAGCTTGGTTCGGGGTCCATTGAAAGTGATCATGGGATACTCCATGCCTCCGACGGGACCGTTTACGGACTGAATCACGGGGTAGGGGAAGTCGAATGAGAATCTCCCGTAGACTTCCATGGTGTGAATGATGGCCGGCGTGGAATATTTCTTCCACAGGTCCCCACCTTCCTTGGGCCAGAAAGACATCGCCATGACGGTTTCGATTTCTGCGTCCGGCTGCTGGTAACCCTGAGCGTCCCACATGAACTTTCGGGAAGAGGCCCAGGCGAAGTCTCTCACATTCTCAGCGACAAAGTGCCAGGTCTTGGTGCCTTCCGGCTTGGAGCTTTCGTTTTCCAGGGCTTCTTCCGGCGTCACGATAAAGACCGGGCGGTCGGCTTGCTCAGCTTCAACCAGTCTTTCCTTCTGTGTGTCGGTCAGGACGTCATCTGGATTCTGCAGCACGCCTGTCGATGAAACGATGTGATCATCAGGAACCGTGAGTGATACATCGTAGTCGCCGAATTCGAGAGTGAACTCCCCGCGGCCGAGGAACTCCTTGTTGTGCCAGCCTTCGTAGTCCGTGTAGGCCGCCATGCGGGGGAACCACTGGGCGAGCAGAAAGATATCGTTGCCGCCTTCCCTTTCATCATCGGGGAAATGTTCATACCCGGACCGTCCCCAGATCGCATCCTCTTCGATGATGTTATGCTCCCACGCGATCGTGAAAGTGGTGGAATTGCCGGGGGCAAGAGAAGACTCGGGATCGAGTCTCATCAGGGTGCCGACGATAGTGTGATCGAGGGGGGCTCCGTCTTCGGTCGTCACTGACAGGATTTCGAATCCGTAGTCCCGGTCCGCGAAAGCCTGCTGTCGACGCAGTTCGTGAAAGCTCATCTTTGCCGGTTCGCCTTCTCCGGGAGCAGAGGTGGAGGGGCCCCGGCCTCCGATGCCGCCGAATTCGAGAGTCCGCTCCTTGATGGAGTCCTCGCGGAAAATGTTCTGATCGAGGTAGACCCAGAGAAACTCGAGGGTATCAGGAGAGTGGTTGTGATAGGTGATCGTCGCCTTCCCTTTGATGCGTCGTGACGCCTCGTCCAGCTCGGCCTCGATGACATAATCGGCTCTTTGCTGCCAGTACTCGTGGCCGGGCTGACCCGCAGCATTCCGGTAGGTGTTCGGTGTGGGCAGAGCCTCGTCGAGCTGACGAAACTTGTCCTCGAACTGTCCCTTGGTTTGTCGAATCGCCTGGGAGTAGGCGGAACTTCCAAGAAGGGACAACAGGCTCCCAAGTAAGCAGAGGCGCAGCAGGTTCATGATATCAAGCAGTCGCTACTTTCCAGAGCTTGTCGGGGAATGTCGAGCGGCAAGGGCTACTTTCCAGTCCAATCCTTGATGACCCCGCCGTCAGGCCCCAGAAGCCGGAGGTTAGCGATCTCTGCGGCACCCTCGCCATCCGAAACATCGATGCGGAGCTGATAGAGACGCTCATCGGTACTCAGGTCCACGCGGACTGCCTGTGCGTCATCGCTTCCTTTGATTGGAAACTTCAGGTTTTCGCCCTTGGGGAGAACAGTCTTTCCATCGGTCGTGAAGAAGATTTCGCCGGTGCCGGCGGCTGTCGTCTTGAGATCGAAACAGACCTGGAAGGGGCCGGTTGACATCATCTTGATTCCGCGCAGGTCCATCGCGATCCCCGGGTCTTCGCCGGTGAAAGTGAGTATCAGCACTCCGGGTCGCTGGACCAGCTTGGTGTTTTTGCGAGCCCGGATCTTGTCGGGGGCGGGCGGCTGTTTCTTTTTTGTGTTGGTGACTGGCGGTTCGGCCGAGTCACTGAATACGGTCCATTCCCGATTGGTTCTTGGTATCCTCGCAGGAGCCATCGTGGCGTTGGCGTGTTTCTCGGAGTGAAGAACGGTTCGGGACATGTCTCTCCACTTCTTGATCATCTGCTCGAGACGTTCCGGCTCAGAGGAGGCGAGATTGTTCAGTTCGGTGCGGTCCTTGCTGATGTGATAGAGCTCCCACTCCTGACCCTTGAAGCTGACCAGCTTCCAGTCGCCGTCGCGCAGTCCGTAATCGCTGGAAAACTGGAAGTGGAGGGGTTCTTTTCTTGCGAGTTCGCCTCCTTCAAGAACGGGGCGCAACGAGATCCCTGACACAGGACGCAATTCGCGATCGGGATGGGATGCCGGGATTTCCGCGTCCGCGAGATCCGCGAGGGTGGGCAGTACGTCGATGAGATGCGCCGGCGTATCGACGATGGCGCCGGCTCCCGGAGTCTTCAATCCGGCTGGCCAATGCACGATCCCCGGAGTGCTGATCCCGCCTTCGAACTGGTTCTGCTTGTAATACCGGAACGGGGCGTTGCGGGCCCAGGCCCAGCCGGTCGAATCTCCCAGGGCAACGTCGCCGGAAATAGGGATCGCTCCCGGCACAGGCCGCTTCCGGTCATAGGGGCAGGCGCCGTTGTCACTGACGAACAGGATCACGGTGTTCTCCAAGTCTCCGTGTTTCTCCAGGTCGGCGACGAGACGGCCGACTTCCTGATCGACCCGGTCAATCATGGCGGCGAGGGTGCGCATGCGGTTGACCTCGTGCTCCTGCTCCCAGGGAACGAGGTCTTCCCAAGCGCGTACGTGGGGCGGGCGGGGGCTTGGCTCCAGGTCGGCGGGAAGGAGCCCCAGTTCCTTTTGTTTCGCGATCCGAGCGTCGCGAATCTTGTCCCAGCCTTTGGAGTATCGTCCCTCGTACTTGGCATAGTCCTCGGGCAGGGCATGAAGGGGAGCATGCGGGGCATTGAAAGCCACGTAGAGGTACCAGGGCTTATCGCTTTCCCGGGCTTCTTCAAGAAAGTCGAGTGCGTAGTCGACCTTCGCGACCGTGGTGTAGAAGGTCTTGTCGTTGAGCGTTTCTGGAACCTTCCAAGGTTCCCCGTTGAGGCGGAAGGTGTTGTCTCCGGTGAAGAAATTACAGGCCCCGCTGAGGTGCCCGAAGTAGCGCTCAAATCCGAAATCGGTGGGTTCCTGCTTGAGGTGCCACTTGCCGGTCATGGCCGTGAAGTAGCCGGCGTCCCGAAGCACCTCGGCTGAGGTCACGGCGTGATTCAGGTCAACATCGCCTGCGGCAATGCAGTATTGTCCTGTCAGGAGAGAAACCCGCGAAGAGTGACACTTGGCGGTGTTATAGAATTGTGAAAAGCGAAGGCCGTTGTGGGCGAGGGCATCGAGGTTGGGGGTCTCGATTTCGCCGCCGTAACATCCGAGATCCGAATAGCCGAGATCGTCGACCATGATGACCACGAAATTGGGGCGGGAGGAATTTTTATCCTGATCTGGATTTGCGGTGGCGGCGACGGGGCCTATAACGCACAGAGACAGCAGGGCGCAAAGTAACTTGGTGTTCATGGTAGGGGAATTCAGGGAGAGGATTGGAGACTCAGGGCGCCGAGCTAAGGGTTTCTTCTGAAACCGTCTTCTCTTCTCCAAGAAGATGGTGAGCGAGGAAGGTCTCGATGAGGTCGTTGATCCGAGGAGGGAAGCCTTTGCCGTGGCCGGCGCCTTCCACGGTGATCAAGGTGCTGGAGACTCCGACTTCGTCGAGCAGCTTGTCGAGGTTTTCAGACTGGGGAAAGGGAACCAGGGGGTCCTTGGTCCCGTGGACAATAAGCGTCGGGGCGTCGTCCTTCGAGACGTGTGAAACCGGAGAAGCGTTTCTGGAAGTCTCGAGATTGTCCTGAATGGGGCCGCCGACGAGTTTGCTTTCAGGTGAATCGGACGCGTTGTGATCCATGGTGGAGGGGTAGTCCTCGTAGTCATTCATGGCGTGGAGCTCGCTGGGACCGAAGAAGTTGATGACGGCCTGGACGGCGCTGTCTTCGTCGTCATGAGAACCCAGGTCTCCTTCGAGACCGTCAACGTTGTGGGTCACACCAAGCATCGCGACCAAGTGACCGCCGGCGGAGGTGCCCCAGACCGCGATTCGGTCGGGGTCGAGGTGATACTTTTTGGCGTTGCCGCGGAGCCAGCGAAGAGCGGCTTTGCAGTCGTGGATTTGAGAAGGCCAGGTGGCTTCATCGGTGAGGCGATAACCGATCGAAGCGCCGGCGTAGTGGCCACCTTCGAGGAAAGGAGCCAGACGGCGTCCAGCTCCGTCTTTACTGCCATTCTGCCAGCCGCCACCGTGGATAAAGACCAGAAGGGGGAGCGGATTCTCCACGCTTCGGTCTTTGGGGAGATAAAGATCGAGGGTCTGGCGGGGATTGTCGTTGTCGGCGTAGGCGAGATCCTTGATCACCTCGATGGTTTCGGGCAGGCCGGGGCCGGTGTTCCGGGAGCGGTTGTCGTTGCCTTTGCCCCTGTTATTACGATTGGCGCCGACTGCGGCGTCTTCTTCCCGGGATATCGATCCGTCGCCGTTTTTGTCGACACGATCAAAGTTTTTGCGGAGCGGCTCGGGGAGTTCTTCGCGGGAGAGTTTGCCGTCCTGATTCTTGTCCCAGTTGTCGAATCGGGAGGTCTGGGCGAGTGCGGGTGACGAGAGCAGGAGAAGGACCGACAGGAGAGCGAACGGTTTGGGTTTCATGGAGGTGTTTCAGTCAGGGTATCGCGGGCTTTCAAGCATGGCGGAGGCTGCTTGAAATGGGAAGGTCTAATTACTTGAGACCATGCAGAGCGAAGCCGGCTGAAAGACCGCTGATCGTTACGTCTTCGGAAGGCAACAGAGAAGTCTCAATGCTGAGAGCCGAGAAAGCTTTTTCGTAGAGCGGCGTGCTTGAGGGGGATCCGATGAGGGCGACGTTTTTAATCTCCTCTGAGTCTTTGAGAGCCGAAGCCAGTTCGTGCCCGATGAGGATGCCCGAAAGTCGAGAGCTGGCCTCTGCTCCGTCCAGATCGTTGAGCAGCGACTCTGCCCGCAGGGCGAAGCACTGTGAAAGGAAATCACCCGGGCGCTGGAAAGTCGCCGTGAAGGCTTCGAGGAAAGCCGGTTCATCCCAGCCTTTCGGATCGAGGGTCAGCCTCAATACGGACTGCTGGGCGAGTAACGCCCAGAGTTCACCGGTCATGCAGGTGCGAAAACCCTGGAGAGTCTGATCGGTAATAGTGGCCCACTTGGTGTGAGTGCCCGGAAGACACACGAGCCCTTCGAAGTCCGGTTGCATTCGGAGTAACCCGGCGATCTGAGTCTCTTCGCCGCGCATCACATCGGCAGGAGCCGATTGGCAGATCCCGGCGTGGATGAACACTTCGATTCGGTCGTCAGTATTCGGAACCTTGGTGAGACCGGTCACCGGTGAGCATGGTGCCGATTCGTAGGGAACTTCGAGCCAACCCTGCCGCGCCCCGACCATACCGCAGGCGTGCACAGGTAGAAAACTTCCTTCGCTCAGCCAGGGATCGATGCAAGCGAGCAGGGCGGCTTCAAATTGGTCGGCCCTTCCAGCAAGTGCACCCATGCCCTGATCAGAAGAGGCGGTGTCGATGACTTCGTCACTCCCGGACATGGCCCAGCAGCGCAGGTTGGTCGTTCCCCAGTCGACCGCAATCCATTGAATGTCTTCGAGGCTCATGATTGCAGCTTTCGGATGAAAAAGTGAATGATACTACCCATGATCAACAGACTGCTGCCAAAGCAGAGCAGCACGGTTCGGCCTTCGGCTTCGATCATTCCGAGGACCAACATCCAGCAGCCTATCACGAGAAGGCTGTACATGACCATTCGGGCAGGGAATGGATCAAACGGAGCAGTGGTGTCATCGCCGGTCGACTTTTGCCGGGTTGCTGATCCGTGTTCCTGAACCCGGGTCGCGCCGGCATCGATGCCGCGCTTCTTCCACTCGAAACCGATCAGCATGAGAATGGGGAGGATCACACCAACGAGGACTTCGACGTTCTTCGTATTCTCAGCCAGGTAGGTTTTCATCGCCCACCAGTCAGATGACTCACCAATCATCGGATTAGTCGCAAATCCAAATCGCAAGACGAGCCCGATGCCGAAACTGGTCAGGGCGACAATGATCATGTCTCGAATGCCGATCTTCTGACTGAAAAGACCCCACAGGGTAGGGGCAAAGAGCGGGACGACGAGAAGAGAGTTGATCGAGATGATCAATTTCTCGGCGCCCCCCATGTGCGGCACCATGATGGCGGCGAAGACAAGCAGTCCGCCCAGCAATACGGTGAAGAAGCGCCCCGTTTTGACGAGGGTGGGTTCGCTGGCCTTGGGATTGAAGAAGGCCTTGTAAAAGTCATTGGTGAGGACGCCGGCAAAGACATTGAGCTGAGAGCTGACCATGCTGGCGGTGGCTGAAAACATCGCAGCAAACATGAGCCCCACCACGCCCGGCGGCAGGACCGACTGCGCTGCGAGAATGTAAGCTTGCTCCTTGTTAGCGCCCTCAACTTGGCCGCGATAGAGCAGCGGCGGCAAGAGCCAGAAGAGCGGAGTGACCAGGTACATGACGCCGAAAAGGTAGGACGACTTCTTCGCGTCACGTGGGCTCTTCACCGCGAGGAATCGCTGCACGAAAGCCCACTCCGCTCCAATCATGAAGAAGTGAATGGTGATCCAGCCAAACAGGAAGAACCATCCATACTTGCCGGCGACCGGGTTGAAGAACGATTCGGGGACTGTCTCTTTGTAGGTGGCGAGATCCATGCCGGAGAGCATCAGGATCGCGACCATGAAGACCACCACTGTCAGCACGATGAACTGGAGCACATCGGTCATGAGCACCGCCCAGAGGCCGCCCTGCATCGTGTAGATCACCACGATCGCTCCAAAAAGGATGATCGCCCAGGTCAGGTCGAGCGGGATCAAGGCGACTAACAAGACTGCCAGCGCGTAGAGGGAGACGGACACGCCGAGGATGCGCTTGATCAGCATGGTCCAGGTGAAGAAGTGCAAACCCGTGCTGCCAAATCGGAGTTGCACAAACTCAGCCGGAGTCGAGACGCCGAGCTGGTTCCATTTGCCGGCAACGAAGTATCCGACGAGCAGAGCGGCAATGCCGTAGCAGGTGTTGATGGCTACGGCGACGAAACCGAGCTCGTAGGCGATGCCGCCCCACACCACAAAGGTGCCGGCCGAGAACATGGTCATGAAGCCGCTCAGCCCGGAGGCCCACCACGGGGAATTGCCCCCGGCGGAGAACATTTCCTTCTGGCTCTTGGTCCGCTTCGCGGAGAAGGAGCTGATCACGAAGATCCCGACGACGTAGAGGAGCAGAGTGATGTAGTCGGGGGACGTCATTCTCGGGATGGATGTTAGATATTAGTGAATAGCTGTTAGATTTTTCAGTTCGGAAGCTAATGACTAACTTCTAATCTCTAATTTCTCCATGCTGGCGAGCATGGACCTTGAGGGTTCGACGCCGATGCCCGGGGAGTGGGTCAGACTGTAGGAGCCGCTTTCGCATTTCAGGGCGTCGTCCGTGAAATGTTGAAACGGACCGAAGATGGAGTGTTGGAACTCATGGGAAACGGTTCCTTCGAGAGCGGCGCTGGCCTGGAGGCTGGCGGCGAGGAAAATGCCAGATCCAATGGTGGCGTGGGGAATGATCTCGAGATCATGTTCCTCTGCGTAGCGACCGATGCGCATGAACTGGGTGATGCCGGTGTGTCCCATTTCCGGCTGGACGATGTGGCAAGCCTGGCGGTAGATCCGCAGCTTGGCATCGTAGTGGGTGCGCCACTCTTCACCCGCGGCGATAGGTGTCTTGGACGCTTGAGCGACAGCGCGGAGACTTTCGATTTCTTCGGTTGCCACGGGCGCTTCGAGAAACCAGGGGCGGTCACCCTGCAATTCGGTGGCCAGGGAAATGGCTTCGTCCGAGTTCAAGGACCAGTGCAGGTCGATCGCGATGCGAGCCGAGTCACCGAGGGATTGGCGCAGAGCTTTCAGTTCCGTGGCAGCGCCGTCGTCGGCCACGGGCAGCGCAAACTTCACCGAGTCGAAGCCCCGTTCTTTCCATGAGAGAGCGAGGTCACATCGCTTCTCGAGCGTGTCTTCCGGCAGCCCGGAAACGTAGGCCGGAATGTCCTCGTGCTGGAATCCGCCCAGCAAATCCGCGACCGGCTGATCCGCAATTTTTCCGGCAGCATCCCACAGCGCTATATCGATCGCAGCGAGGGCGTCGAGATAAAAGCCCCCGGTGTAGCCGCGCACTCGCATGAGGTCGTAGAGCTCATCGTGGATGTTTTCCACTTCGTAGGGATCGCGACTGATCACGAAGTCGGTCAGTAAGTCGCCAATGATGGCAGCCGTCGCTTGCGGAGCGACCAGTCCGTAGGTTTCACCCCAACCGGTCACGCCGTCCCGAGTGGTGAGCTTGACGACGAGAGATCGATTCTTTCGTGGGTAAACAGTGCGGTTGCCTTTCCTGACAAAATAGCCGGAAGCGTTGATGGTTTCGCCCTCGCGAAGGGAACCGAGATAAGGTTTGTCCTGGCTGAGGTCGACGAGGAAAACCTCGATGGAAGCGACTTGGTCCTGGGAGCCGTTCAGGAGCATGGAAAGACAGCTTGGAGATCAGACAGCATGTTGTCGATGTCCTGTTTCGTGGGGTCATCGAACTCGGGTAGCGGTGCCCTGACATGGAGTGCATCGGCGATGCCACGTTGCCGGAGCACATACTTGGTCAAGCGCATGCGGTAGATCGCCTGGAGAACGAGCAGGGGCAGGCTGAGTTGATAGAGGTGTCGAGCTTCTTTGGCTTCGCCTTTCTCGTGGGCCTCCCAGATCGCGACGTGCAGGTCCGTCAGCTCAACGGCCGGCATCGCTCCTCGGGCACCGCGCACGAGTTCATCGATGATGTAACGCGCGCCGCCGCCGCCGAAGACTGCTTCGAGATGAGGAATGTCAGCGTCTTGCAGAGCGGTGATGGCCGGGCCGGATGGTAGTGTTTCCTCCTTCACATAAGTGATCGATTCATTGCCGGCAGCGAGATCGGCGATTGCTTGAGCGTCGAGGCCTGCCCCGATGGGAGTGGGGGCGTTCTGGAGAATGATCTTTGCCTCGGGTAGGGCCTCGCTGATTTCTGCAAAGAAAGCGCGATGGGCGGCGAGGTCCTGGCTGAGCCCGTTCGGCGCCATGATCATGAGATGATGAATTCCGACCTCCGCGGCTTGGTGCCCGGCGGTGATGACCTCCGCAGGGGTGGGGGCGCTGGCTCCGCCTACAATCGGCACGCGACCATCGACCTCTGCGGCGACGAGCGCGATCAGTTCCCCGCGTTCATCGGAGGAAAGAAAATTGTATTCGCTGGCGACTCCCGGGAAAACGACGCCGTGGGCGCCGGAATTGAGAGCGAACTGGATGACGGCCTTCTGCGCTTCGTGGTCGAGCTGGTCGTCGTCGGTGAACAGGGTAGGGATGACAGGGAAAATGCCTTCGAGCATGTTGAGCGGTTCTCCAGGGGATGAGGTTTACTTGGTGCGGAATGTTTCACTTTCGATCAATGCGAGAACCAGATCCTGAAAGCCGTTTCCGGTTTCGTGATTCGCTTCAACGATGGATTTGATCTCACTCTTCTCGGTGTAGTTGGGCACGCGACCGGTCGCGTAAATGATGAGCTTCTCAGCCACACAGGTGGAGAAAAGGTCAATGTTGTCGAGGACCCAGCTTTTGAACTCCAGCACGTTGTTGATTTGGGTGCCGTCCGGAAGGGTTCCGGAAGCATCTATTTTTCCGTCGACGCCCGGCCAGGCGGTGCGCCAGCGTCCCACCGGATCAAAGTTCTCGAGGACGAGGCCGACCGGATCGATATGGGCATGGCAGCCGGCGCAGTTGGCGTCGCTGGTGTGCGCTTCCAGTTGCTCCCGTGGGGTGGTGGTGCCTCGCGTGTCGGGAGTGAGAGCTGGCACGTTCTTCGGAGGTGCAGGCGGGTGCATGCCGAGGATGTTTTCCAGCACCCAGACACCGCGGATGACAGCCTGGGTGTCGACGCCGTTGGCGGTGGCCATGAGGATGGCGGATTGTCCGAGCAGTCCTCCGTGGCGGCCTCCGCGTTCGATCTCGATGCGGCGGAGTTTTTGCTTATCGTTTTTGCTCAGTTTGACGCCTTCTTTCAGAGCAAAGGGTGGAGTGAACTTGTAGTTCCGCTGGATGAAATCGACGGTGGAGTAAGTGAAATCCGGATCGATGAAATCGGTCATCGGCAAGTTCTGTGTCAGGATTTCGGTGAAGGAACGTTCCGTCTCGAAACGCGCTATGTTGGTGCTGGTCTCACCGAAGTTGAACTTGGGATCCGGCATGATGCCAGGAAGCGTGTTGGTGTCGAGCCATTGGCCGACGAAGCTCTGGATCATGGGGTCGGTCACCTTTTTCGGCATGAGGCGAAGGGCTTCCCGGCGCAGGACCCAGTATTCCTGTTTTGAAGGGTCGGACTTCGAGGGCTGGGTCAGGAGCAGTCTCTTCCGCTGAGCCAGGTCGATGAGCGTGGCGTCCGGTGGGCCTTGGGTCAGGAAATAGGAAAGGCGCGTGGCGATATCGAATTGATCCATCGTCTCCGGCTCGAGGGAGCGGTAGAGGAAGCGAGGCGAGATCAGGATATTACGGAGCAGCAGGTGCATGCCCTCGTCGAGGCTGCGTCCGTCGTTCCAGTGTTGCTTGGCAATGGTGAGGTAGGTTTCGATGGTGGCTTCGTCGACGGGCTTGCGGAAGGCCCGGGGGAGAAAGCTTTCCAACATCGCCCGTGCGAAGGCTTCGTTGCTTTGTCCTTCCGGGTTTGGGCCGGTGATCTTTTCCTGCAAGGCCTCGCGGGCCTGGTCGGCCGGACTCTCCACGAGCCGGGAGGGGCCGGTGATCGTGAGGCGGTGAATTTCAAGGGCCGGGCCGTTGTCGTGATAGAAATGACACAAGGCGTCGGCGAGGTTGAATGTGCCTTGATTGGAATCCGCCACGGCGAGGAAACGCTCGGTGAGCTCGGAGTCCATCGTGGCGTGAGTCAGGTCGAGGTCCGGATCGTTGAGATGCTTGGTGATGATATTCCATCCGTTCCGACCGCGCAGAACGGTGGTTTGCGGCTTTTTCACGTTGTCGTCAGGAAACACAGCCTTGAGCCAGGCGGCATGAAAACGCTGATCGGTTTGGAACCAGGCTTTCAACTGTTCGGCCAACTCGGCGTGCTCATGGGTCATTTCTGCGTTCTTCCAACGGAAGAGAACGGTTTCCCCTTCGTAGAGATCGGCGGTGAAAGTGGTGTTCTGTGGGGATTCGGATGTCACCTCAATCTCTTTGAGCAGTCGAAACGCGCTGATCTTGGAACGATCCGTGGCGGACACCGGGCGGGCATAGACTTCGAGGATCATGGCGTCGTCGAAGGCATGGCCGGAGTCGGAAAGAAACTGAGAGGCATCAACGGAGATTTCGTAGGTGCCGGAGTCACTCATTTCGATGCGGCTGGGCCAGGTGCAACTGCGCATGATGTCGACACTGCGAGAGACGAGGCGGAGGGCGTCGCCGTGAACGGTGGCTGCGGAGAAGCTCAAGACCAGATCATCGGGTGTGGCTTCCCAGGTTTTCTTCTTGGGAGCCGGTTTGGCTGGCGGAAAGATTTCATCGGCGATGCCGTTGGCCACTTTGGCGTAAGCCTCAAGGTGAGCCGGGGAGATCACGAGACCCTCACCGACATTGTCGAAGCCATGATACTCGGTGTCGTTGGGGAAACCGACGGGCAGCTTGAAGTGGGGCAGGTGAAGTAGTTGGCGAACCGTTGCCTCGTATTCGGCTTTGTTCAGGCGACGGGGCAACGTGCCTCCGAAGGGCGTGTGCTCGAGAAGCTTCTGATCGAGGTAATCGACCACCACAGCACGCTCTTCGGCGGAAGGCTGTTTCTTATCCGGTGGTGGCATCAAACCGCGGTCAATGGCCTCGAGCGCCCGCAGCCACACATCCATGTCCTGAATGCTGGTCCAGTCGATCGTGGCGTGATCGAGGTTCACGTCGCCTTTTTCCGAAGCGGCATCGTGACAGTCGAGGCAGTTTTCGAAGAGAACGGTCTGAACGGCTTCGGGAATCTCCTCAGACGCTAACAAACCGCTCATGGGCGCTGATAGGGCGCTGATAATGATAAGGAAGAGTTTCTTCATCCTGATTAGCGAAAATGAGCGAGAATCAGCGGTTTAAATAAAGAGCTGGTTCATGTTGCGCGACGCATTCGAGAAGCTGTCCACGTCCATGCCAAGGCGTTGCATCAAAGTGATGTAAAGATCACCCAGCAATGGCGCATCGTTCTTCGAAGCGTCGATAGCGATGTGGTTGCCATGATCGAACCCGCCGCCCGCGACGAGCGTGGGCAGGTTACGGTTGCTGTGGCGGCTCGCGTCACCCATTCCGGTGCCGAGCAGAATCACGGTGTCGTCGAGCAGGGACTTGCCTTCAGGATTCTTCTTCTCTTTGAGCTGATCCAGGAAGCCAGCGAAGCAGTGGATGTGGGCCGTTTCGATGGCGATAAGATCGCGGATCATGTTCGGATCGTTGCCGTGGTGGGAGAGGCCATGGTAACCGGCGCTGAGGGCTTTGCCGTCGAAGGAGAAGACTTGACCGAGTCCGTGAAGAAAGAAGGAAATCACGCGGGTGGATTCGGTTTCCAGCGCCAGGGTCATGAGTTCATACATGATCTCTTCGGCTTCGATCTGAAGGTTGGGGGTGATGGGATCGTAGCTGGGCAGCTTGTAGTCGGTTTCCGGAACCGGATCGTTGATGGTGTCGAGCTGTCGGCCCATCCGCTTTTCCACGGCGCGGAAGGATTCGAAGTATTCCTCCAGCTTGTCGCGGTCGCGGCCGGGGAGAGCCTTCTGCAATCGCTTGGCGTCTTCGAAAACCAAGTCGAGGGAGCTCTGTCCGCTGCGCAGCAGGTATTCGGTTCGGGCGCGATCGGCTTTGGAAACAAAGAGTTGTTTGTAGAAAACGCTGGGACGCTGGATCATAGGCAGTCCGATGCCTTGCTTGGTGAAGCTCATCGCCTTGGAGACTTCGCCGGCACCGGCGGTGAGCTCGATGGATGGGAATCTCGACTTTTGCCCGATGTTGTCGGCGACGAACTGATCCAGCGAATAGTCTTCCGGCTTGGATCCACAGAGGAAGTTGCTCCAGGCGCCGTGTCCATTGGGCGAGCGGTGATCAAGGCCGGAAAATACCGTGAACTCGTCGCGTAGCCCGGTCAAAGGTGAGAGCGTCGTCGGCATCTCGTAGTCCCGTCCTGCTTGCTTCGGGAAAAAGGCATTCTGGTGCCAGCCCAGCCAGGTACCGATGGCCACGAAGTTCTTCGCCGTTGAGGCGGCTGAAGCAGGGGCCGCAAAGGCTTCCAGGGCCGGCAGCGCGAGCAGGGAACTGCCTGCCTTAAGAAAGTGGCGGCGGTTAACAGAGTGGAGGGAATTCAGGGGATTCATGGAAAGCAGCAACAAGAGCTTTCCCTAGAGTGTGGCCGGAAATTCGATCCAACACAATGATATGACCGAACACGGGGGCGCGATCGAGGGATAAGTCATGTGTCCGATTGAGCCAATTCGGGCATTTCATCGACTCAACAGCAGGGTTAGGTGTCTAACCAGACCCTGTTGGGTTACGATGATGGGACGGCTGACGGCGGTAGCAGGGCGGTTCTGTCGCCCTTCAGCCGATCCCGCAGCGCCCGGAAGAGGGCGGAGACATTGGGCCGATTCGTCCGGTCGGGTTCGAAGACTTGCAGGCTGCCGGGTGTTTCCGGAGTGACCCTCCATGCGAAGACGGTTCGAGGAAGCCCGTTGGTATCTCCGGGCCAGAACTCGACAAATCTGATGTCTGTGGTGAGAAAGGTCATTCCATCAGGTAGAAGTTCGACGAGGAGATATTCCTCACTGAACCATAAAACACAGTCGACGGCGCGGTCTCCGCGAAAGGGTTCTAACATGTCGACCTGTCGAGGGACTTCCGCAAAGTAGAGCGGCTCATCCGAATCGTTCACCGCCCAGTAGCTGATCCAGTAGCTGTCCTCCGTTTCATACAGGCCCCTCCAGATGAGGGTGGTGAACGGGACCGGAGTGGCGAAACCGCGACCCGGCTCGATCCCCATGGCAGCCAGCTCTTCGCGAAAGCGACTGTCGGCCCTCGCCTGGGCGACGAGGCTGAAGGTGGTGTAGCCGAGGAAGAGCACACTGCAGAGGGTGACCATGGTGCGAGAAGCAACGCCGGGTTGTTTCCTCCGAAACAGAGCCGCACCCATCCAGAGCAGCAGCGGCAAGGTGAAGAGCGGATCGATGATGAAGAGGTTATTGATCCCGAAGCGCCGGTTGGAAAACGGCTCCGCGAGCTGGGTCCCGTACATGGTGAAGCAATCGATCAGGACATGAGTGGCGAAGTTTAGAAAGACGAAGACGAGCGCCCGGGGGAAACTGATGTTGAGATCCGGTTGATCAGAAGTGGGCCGTCGTTTCCACCACCGAAAGAGAAGCGCGGCAAAGAGGGGACTGAGGAGCAGGATTCCAAAGACGGAATGCGAGAAACCCCGGTGCCAGTAGTGTTCCGCGATAGGATCAAGGAACGGGTTAGCCAGGATATCGAGGTCGGGGATGGTTCCGAAAAGTGCGCCCCAGGCGAGTCCGCGTCGACCGAGTTGGCGACCGAGGACGCGTTCCCCCACGACTGCGCCCATCGCAGCCTGCGTGAGAGAGTCCATTTCGGGAGAGGTTACGAATCAGGGATGCGCCGGCAACGGATTTTCCGTAGTCGGCGCCACGCCCGATGCGAGTCGGTCCGCCCGACTACGACTTGGGCTCAGCATGCCAGACTGAGAGCTTGCGGAACTTGGCTCCCTGGCCTCGGTTGGTGAGTGCGAGGATGCCCTTGGCATCCGCAAAGCGGGGGTGCGACGCTTCAAGTTCTTCATCGCCTACGGTTGCCCGGTAGGTATCACCGACGATTTCGATCGTGATGTCGTACCATTTCTCAGGATCGAGTTCGACGTCGATGGTGATCAGCCTCTCTGCCGTCGTTGTCTTGGCAATACCCGTCATGTGCTGAATCCAAAGCTTGTCCGGAGTGACGTAGAGGCGCCCCAGGTGCAGACCGGGTGCGACGGTGTCGCGGCAGGCGAACGCAATTTGCTCGGCGGTTCCCAACTGGACCTGCGCTTGAAGAATCAGGTCGGTTGCCTCGAATCGATAGGTGAGAGAGGAAGCGTGATTGTCCTCAGCGACTTCATCTCCAATCAGCGCGCCTTCCTCAATCCGCCATTCGCCGATCCCGGCGGTCCACCCCATGACGTCTCCCTTCCTCGTTGGGGGGGTATCGATGTCGAAGGCGGTTTCAACAATCACTTTGCCGATATCTCCGAGCTTGGTTCCCATTTCCGCCGCGCGGGCTTCCGCCTCTTTCGCTGCGGTCCATTCGGCCGCGTATTCGTTGTCGGCCTCGCTGAGTGTCTCAAGAGACACTTCATAGCGACGGCCGTTCTCCATGCGAAGGGTGGCAACGCCATCATTTAGCTCGACCAATTCCGCGGTGATCGTTTTTCCTTCGGAGTTGGTCCAGGTTCGCAGGGAAGACTCGGCGACAACCAGGGGCGAAAAGGCCAGTCCGATCAGAATAGGGAGAAAAGAAAGCGGCTTCATTTGATACCAAACTAGAGAGAACCTGAGAGATTGCGAGGCAGGATCGATGACAATTTCTTGCCATGGCATGGAGGGCGGAGCTGAATCGGTTCGCCGGTTGAGATTCGCCGGGTGCGCAGCTATTCGTCCTCTTTGAGGGCTTCTTTGAGCGCCTCGATCATTTCTTCGCTGTCGGGCTCTATGTTGCTGCCGAAACGTCGCCGCAGTTTTCCGTCTCTACCGATGAGGAACTTTTCAAAGTTCCATCCGACAGGTCCGACCTGATCCGGATTATCTGCACTCGTTAGATACTGGAAAAGTGGGAGTTGGTTGTCACCGTTCGTCTCGATCTTGGCAAACATGGGAAAGGTCACGCTGTATTCCCTTTTGCAGAAAGCAGCGATCTCTTCATTCGTTCCCGGCTCCTGCCCTCCGAATTCATTGGTCGGAAAACCAAGCACGACGAAATCGCGATCTTTGAGGACGTCGTAGAGCGCTTGCAGCACTTCATACTGATCGGTCACGCCACACTCGGAGGCGACATTCACAATCAACACGATCTTCCCGGCGAAATCGGAAAGTGCGACTTCTTCCCCGGTGATGCTCTTCGCGGTGAAGTCATGAAGAGAGTCTCCCTGTTTTGCCTCTTCCCCATGCAGGGACAAAGCAGCACACGCAAGAGAAGCCAGGACAGTCGCGATCAGTTTCATGCTGGTAAAAGCGTATGGAAACGGCAGGAAATTGCAAACCCGGGGACGGGCCATGGCGTCCTGCTGGACAAGCCTTGGACTCGTGTCACCTTGGCTGCATCCGGATGAGTGATGAAACCTGCTACTTGATCAGTGACAACGGGTCCTATCGACCCGAGGCGACACTGAGCCTTCGCCGTCTCGCGGAGCGGCTCGGATCACGGATCGGCAAGACGGTTCATCCGGTGTCACTGCTCCATTCCACCAGGATTTCGCCCGACAAGTTAGGTGGAGTTGCGGCAGAGATATTCGAGCCGTTCGTGATCAAGAAGCTCGAAGAGGGTGTTCGCCGTTTCCATGTGACTCCCTTGTTTTTCGGGCCGAGTGCGGCCATTCTCGAGTATATGCCTCAACGCGTCGAGGTCCTGCGAGCCAGTTGGCCGGATCTCGAGGTTCGAATCAGCCCCTGCCTCGTGAATCCGGAGGAAGCGGAAGATGAGCGAATGGCCAACATCCTGATCGATCATATCGAGACGGCTCGTGAGCAACAGGGCTTCAAGACGCCTTCGGTTGCATTGGTCGACCATGGGGCACCACGAATCAAGGTCACCGAGGTTCGCAATCACCTGGCCGGGCAAGTTCGCGAACTGCTGGCTGAAGACGATTTTCCGGAGGTCACGGCCTGCTCCATGGAGCGCCGTGATGGCGACGAATACGCTTTCAACGAACCGCTGCTGGAGCGGGTCATCGGCAGTGAGGGTTTTGAGAAGGAAGTCATCGTCTCCATGCTCTTCGCTTCTCCCGGGCGGCACGCCGGACCCGGTGGGGATGTCGCGAAGATCTGCGAAGAAGCCGCCACGTCTCATCCGGGGCTCGAGTGGCAAATGACCGAACTCGTCGCCAGTCATGATGGTATTATCGACATCCTTTCCTCGCGATTCGAAGAAGGCGTGGCCTCTGAGCCCGTTTTCTGGGAAGGAGAGATTCCGAACTGGGAGGCGCCCAAGTAGTTCGTATTGGTCGATTGATCGGGAGAAGTGAGTTCGCCAAACACTCGGTTGCTCCTCACTCCGCACCCCCTCCAACACCACCAGCCTCTGTCTTCGTCGGCGACCTCGGCTCAATTGAGTTCAATCCCCATGGGCGCGCCCGGGCCGAGTGGCAATCCCAGCATGATCCAGAGCATCATCAGGGCAATACCGGTGACCAACATCCATAGGGAATAGGGGATCATCATGGCGGTGAGCGATCCGATTCCAAAGCCCTTCTGCCAACGCTGCGCGAAGATGAGGATGAGAGGGAAGTAAACCATGAGGGGAGTGACAATGTTCGTCGCGCCGTCCCCGACCCGGTAAGCCGCGGTGGCGCCCTCGGGGCTGATTCCGAGAAGCATGAGCATGGGCACGAGCACCGGAGCGAGCAGTGCCCATTTCGCGCTGGCCGATCCGACGAAAATATTCAGCAACGCGGAGAAAAGAACAATCAGCCCCAGCGCGGCCGGAAGCGGCAGGCCGCTGGCTTCAATCGCACTGGCGCCGTGAACGGCGGTGATCAGTCCGAGATTCGACCAGTTGAACATCGCCACGAAGTGCGCGGCCGCGAAAGCGAGGACGAGGTAGTAGCCCATGTCTTTCATCGCCTCCGTCATCATGGAGACGAGATCATCGCCGGATCGGATCGTCCCGGCGGCGGAGCCGTAGGCCCAACCGGCGGCGAGGAAGAGAATCATGAAGCCTCCAACGAGTGACTGGAAAAACGGAGTCGCCGTGACATACCAGGCCTGGCCTTCCGTCTCGGGGCCATCATTCAGCAAGGGCGTTCCCGGTGCGAAGGTCATTCCTGCCCAAAGCAGACAGACACCGAGGATCGCCATCCCGGCCCGACGCAGGCCTTTCTTCTGCTCGTCGGTCAACGGTTTGCTGTCTTCACCGAAAGATTCCCGGTGTTCTTCGTTCGGGATCCAGGGGCCGAGTCTGGGTTCGATGACCTTGTCGGTGACCCACCAGATCACCGGTAGGTAGATCACGAGCAGGGCGATGATGAAATACCAGTTCCCCGCGATGTTCATGGTCCATCCCGAATCGAGCTTGGCGGCTTCCAACGCCGATTCGGTCACACCGAACAACAAGGCATCGAGCTGACCCGGGGTGAGGTTGGCCGAGAAGCCGCCTGAAACCCCGGCAAAGGCGGCGGCAATTCCGGCGAGAGGATGCCGACCCGCCGCGGCAAAGAGAATGGCAGCCAGCGGAATGACTACGACATAGCCGGCATCGGCGGCGTGGTTGGAAAGCATCGCCACGAGAGCAACGGTTGGAGTGAGGAGACCCTTCGGCGCGTGGCGCATCGTGTACTTGATGCCGCTCGCAAAGAGTCCTGATCGTTCCGCGACCCCGGCACCTAACATCACGACAAGAACGTAGCCGAGCGGATGGAAGTGGGTGAAGGTCTTCGGCATTTCCGTCCAGAACGCCTGGATGTTTTCCGGCGAAAGCAGGCTTCTGGCCGTCAGGATCAAAGGGCCGGAATTGTCCTCTGCCAGCTTGGTGGGGTGCGCCGCAGACACTCCTGCCCAGGCGCAGATCACCGAGATCGCCAGCAGGATGACGATCAGGTAAACAAAGATAAAGACCGGGTCAGGCAGCCGGTTCCCGGTCCGCTCGACAAAGCCGAGAAATCCTTTTTCAGTCGAGCTGCTTGGTTCGTCCATGGTGTGTTCCCACAGAGAATGGCGAACCGGAGTTGAGATGCCATCAGAAAACAACGGGATTTACGTGCCTTCTGGCCTCGGCTGGATCGCGTAGTGATGCCGCCGAAAGAATCACCGAGCCACCACAGTCGGCGATCCCTTCGGCGGACTTATTCACTAGCGAAAATTTTCTATGGGACTTGCGCTTCGACTAGAGGAGTCATCCGTTGTCGACTGCGGTCCGTTTCCGAGACCGACGCGCCCAACCGAAGGCAGCCAGGCCAAGGCCCATGAGAGCAAAGGTGCCGGGTTCGGGGACGGCGCTGGTCTGAAGCAGGTAGATTCCATCAGATCTAGCCTCCAGATCGAAGGCACTTGCTTTGAAGTACTGCTGTCCTTGTGCGTTGGAGTTCCCGGCGAGACCGATGCTGTATTCAAGGCCGAGAAGGGCATTCTCCGCACCGGTGACGTTCCAGACTTTCCACTCATTCGTGTTGGCACCATTTTGCCAGAACGAGTCATCAAGGTTCACGTTGTTATCAAAAGAGATGTTGAAGAAGAGGTCATCGGCGATGGTGCCGTCGTCGTTGAATGCCAGGGTTCCGCTGACGTCAAAGGTATCGAACTGTCCCGAGGCGAGCGAATTGCTGATCAGGTTCCAGGTGAGGGTGGCACCCGATGCGTAGGTGAGATCCCCGAGAATGGTCTGAGTGCCGGCGGTGGTAACGGTTGCCGCGGTATGGATGCCACCTGACTGGATGGTGATGTTACCAGTGGATGCGTCCCCGATTCGACCGGTTCCGCCGAGGGTCGCGCCGCTGTTGACGATAACGGCCCCGGTGCCAGTGCCGCTTCCTGTCGTGCTGTTGATGAGTAGCGTGCCCGCGCCCACGGTCGTTGTGCCGCGATGGGTATTGGTGCCGGAAAGGGTAAAGGTCCCGCTGCCGTTTTTCCTGAGGGACAGCGATCCCGTATTGCTCTCCGAAATGTTCCCTGAAAAGATGGTCGTTTCATCTCCGTTGCCCACGGACAAGGTTTTGTTGGAGTTGTTGCCTCGCAAATAGACCAAATCACCGGAGCCACTCAGTCCACCTATGTTCGTAGCTGGCACGATTGCAAAGGTGCCACCGGCTTCCACTTCGACGTCAGCGCTGGAATCAGAGAGCGAATTGAGGCTTTGGACACGAAGCGTCCCGCCATTTTTGACGGTGTAGGAAGGGGAGGTATTGGTTCCGAACAAAAAGAGGCTGCCTGCCTCGATCACGGTCGCTCCGGAATAGGTGTTGGTACCTTCCAGATCGAGACGACCGCTACCGAGCTTAATCAGCCCTCCGGTTCCCTGTATCGAGCCTGCGAAGTCGCGAGTCCCTGTATGATTGAGCGTCAGGGTGTGTGCCTGAAGATCAATATTTCCACCTAAAGTCCCGCCATCTGAGAGGCTGCCGATGGTTTCGTCGGCATCTAGTTGAAGCAGTGAGCCTGTCCCATCAGTGATCGTCACTGCGCCATCATCAGCCAGGGCATTGCCGCCGGCGAGAATCAGCGCGCCGACGTTGATGGTGGTGGTTCCGGAGAAGGTATTGGTTCCGGAGAGCGTCAGGTTGCCGGTTCCGGCCTTGGTCAATCCCCCGGCCGTACCAATTATATTGCCCGAGAACGTTGTGTTCGTCGTGTCGCCGACGGTGAGTGTTCTGCTTCCCAGGTCCACCGTGCCGCCATTGGCGCCCCCGCCAGAAAGGGAACCGATCGTTTCGGTATTGAGTAGCTTGAGAGTCGCCGTGGCTTCATCAGCAATGACAACCGCTCCGGTATCAGCGATTGCATTGCCAAGTTGGAGTTGCAGCGTGCCTGAATTGACTGTCGTCGTTCCCGTGTAGGTATTGGTCCCGGCAAGTGTTTGGGTGCCATTGCCGGATATCGTGAGCCCGCCAAGCCCCCCCTCAATATTACCGGTGAAAACGCGAGAGCTTCCGTCGGTAATATCAATCGTCAAGGTATTGGATTGCAGGTCGACGATACCGCCGTTCGCCCCGCCTCCGGTAAGCCCACCAATGGTTTCGTCGTCGTTCAACTGGAGGCGCGCACCCAGGGTATTGGCCGTCGTTACGACACCAACGTCAGCAATAGCATTGCCGCCATCGAGAATGAGCGAGCCGGCGCTGACCGTGGTGGTTCCGGTGTAGGTATTCACGCCGGAGAGGGTCAAATTTCCCGAGCCGACTTTCGTCAGGCGCGCATTGGCACTATCGCCAACAATATTGCCTGCGAAGGTGGTGTTCGCAGCATTACCGACAGTGAGCGTTCTGATTCCCAGGTTTACCGTTCCTCCATTGGAGCCCCCGCCGGAGAGGGAGCCGATCGTTTCGTTACTAATCAACTCGAGCGTTGCGGTCGCTTCGTCGGCAATCGCCACCGCTCCGGTATCAGCGATGGCGTTAGCATTTTGAACTCGAAGGTTGCCTGAAAGAATCGTCGTCGTTCCCGTGTAGGTATTGGTCCCGGCAAGTGTTTGGGTGCCATTGCCCGCTATTGTGAGGCTACCACCAGTTCCCTCAATATTTCCGGTGAAGACGCGGGTGCTTCCGTCGGCAATATCAATGGTCAAGGTATTAGATTGCAGATCGACGATACCGCCTGTCGACCCACCTCCGGTAAGGCCACCAATGGTTTCACTGTCGTTTAACTGGAGGAGCGCGCCCAGTGCATTGGCTGTCGTGACAACGCCGCTATCTCTAATGGCATTTCCACCGGCGAGAATCAGGGTGCCAGCATTGACAGTGGTGGCACCTCTGTAGGTGTTCGTACCCGAGAGAGTCAGGTTGCCAGATCCATTTTTGAAGACGCTAAGGAAACCATCGTTGCTTTCCGAAATTGTCCCGGAAAAGATAGTCGTCTCACCTCCACTGTTGAGGGTGAGGTTTCTGTTGGTTCTTCTTCCGAAAATAACATCACCGGAACCGCTCAAACCGCCTATGGTCATATGGCGGTTGAATCGAAACTCAGCTCCACTCTCAAGATGGATATCGGCCGTCGTGCTGATCGTTTGCCCGCTGTTTATTGAAAGAATGCCACTGTTCACCACGAAATTGGAGGTATTATTCGACCCTCCAGTAATATCCAGGGTCCCTCCATTAATCGTCGTGGTCCCCGTGTAGGTATTGTCGCCTGAAAGAGTCAACTTGCCGCCAGCGCTCTTGGTCAGGTTGCCGGTTCCTAGAATCGTGCCCGCGTAAGTTCCCGTCCCGACCGTGAGGGTGTTCCCCTGAAGGTCAACATTTCCTCCATCAGTGCCACCTCCTGAGAGCGATCCGATGGTCTCGCTGGCATCCAACTGAAGGAGTGCGCCGGATACGTTAGCCGTCACCACTGCTCCACTGTCAGCAATCGCGTTACCTCCTGCCAGAACTACTGTTCCAGCGCTGATGGTCGTGGTGCCGGTGTAGGAGTTGGTGCCGGAAAGATTCAGGGTCCCAGCCCCGGACTTGGTGAGCGCCTGCCCGCCACTGATGACGGAGGATACGGTAAGCGTTTTCCCGGAAGCTGTGTCCCAGGTGTTGTCCCCGCCGAGAATTATCTCGTTAGCACCGGAGATGGTGGCATTACCGTTGGCAGTGATCCCGTTGGTGATGGTCAGATTGCCATTCGTTGTGTCAATCGTGTAACCGTCGACGTCGAAGGTAATATTACCTGCCGTGATGTTTTCGGTGAGGGTGACCGTACCAGCCGTTGCTGTGGCGCCGAAGGTGGCATCGTCGGGTGTTGCATTGTTCCAGGTGGAGCCGGACCAATTGGCGGTCGAGGTATCCCAATCGGAGTCTACGTTGCCATCCCACGTGAGGTCCGCCGCCCACGATGTCATCGTGATGGAAGATAGGACCAATAGGGATGCAATTCCGGGTATGATTGACGTATTCATGCGCGAGAGAAAACTGGGTTTCTATGAACTCACCCAAGGTCGCTTCCAGGATGGCTTTTCCCATGGCGCTTAGCGCATATCTCTTGTGAGATTCCGTCGAAAATGTCGGAACGGGACGCGGATGTACTAAGAGCCGCAGACTCGCGTGCGATAAGTGGATGGGCTCTCGTTTCTCACTGATTTGAAGAAACGGCTCAGTTCTGCCGCAGTGTGGAAGCCGGATTCTTCGGCCACTTGCTCGAGATTGAGTGTCTTTCGCTCCAGTAAAGTGGTGATGTAGTTGGCGCGGAGCTCTCGATGATAGCTGGCAATCGTGGTCGAAAGACGCTCCTTGAAACGTATTTCGAGCGCCCGTCGAGAGAGGCCGCTGGCCGCCGCCACTTCGTCGACTGAAATGGGGCGATGCCGGGTTTGATTCAGGTAGGTAACCGCCCGAGCCACGTTCGGATCGGTGATGGCCGTTTTTTCGGAGGACTGTCGCTCCACGACGGCGCCGGTGGCGCACGAGATGGTGACATTGGCGGTATCCTCACGGCTGAAAATCGCATCCAGTCTTTTTGCGGCCTCTGTTCCCGCCGCGCGAAAATGAAGGGGGGCGCTTGATAGCGCCGGGGAGGTCATTTCGCAGATGGGCTGGTCGTTGCCAACGCCTACGACGATGCGGTCGTCTGGAATCCTGTGCCCAAGTTCCTGGGAGCTTCGAATGACCAGGGAGCCGAGATCGTCGTTCGCCGCCATGATGGCGGTCTTATCTGGAAGTGCTCCCAGCCAATCATGCAGTTCTTCGCGATTGCAATCATCGTCTCCGTTAGCGAGTTCGCCTTCGAGGTTGAGGCAGAAAGGAGAGTGACCGAGTTCGGTCGATGTGTCTTTGAAGTGTCTTTCCCGGCGTTGTGACCAGATGCGATGGTGATAGCCGAGAAAAGCAAAGTGGTGAAATCCTTTGAAGTCGAAGAGCCGGGCGATCGATGAAGCAATCGTTTCATCGTCAGTGGTAATTTGAATCGTGCCCCGGTTCTCCTCCAATTGATGACTGAGCAGGATGGCAGGAACTCCCGCCTCAATCAGCGGCGCGATCGCCGAGTGGTCCCGGCTGACAACGGCGTCAAAACCGTAGGATTCCCAAGGGCGGTTGAGTGCTGCCAGTCCCATTGGCTCCCAATGAAAGCGCCATTGGGTGTGTCGGTTGGCATACTCAGTGAAGCCTGCAATGAAGTCACGACCCGATGCCCGGGTGCTTCGCACAAGATTGAGAATGTGAGCAGGTTTTGCCATCGATCCGGTGGAGCAATCCATGACAAGAAATCAACATATCCCGGAGGTGGAATGATGACACGAGTCCAATCAGGTCCGAAAATCCGGAGCCATTTGGACAAATAATTTCATCTTTTTCTGCCGAACAGGACATCTGATCGGTGAAGGATTGAGGGAACCTGGAGTTGTTCTCCATCGGGGCATAGCCTCGTGCCTCAGCGAGGAAATTGAAGATGCCACCGAAAGGATCACCAAGCCACCACAGTTGGTGATCCAATCGGTGGGCTCACTCACGAGTGAGAATTCTCTGTTGGACCTGCGCTGACACCAATCAATCAATCCTGGTCGACTGCGGCGTGTTTCCGGCGCCGACGCGCGTGCCAGCCGAACGCGGCGAGGCCGAGTCCCATGAGAGCGAAGGTGCCGGGTTCGGGGACGGCGGTGAAGCGGAGTAGGATACCACCTCCATCTTCGACCAGGGCAAAGCTGCCGGAGGTTCCGTTGAAGTTGGAACCGTTGTAATCGATCATAAAATCTCCTGGAGAAAATCCGGAGGTGTTCGCGGATTCCCAGACCAGAAAATCTTTGGGTGAGCCAGCGGGAACCGCATCGAAATCAAATGAACTGGTGTCCTGTATATCGAAGGTGATGGTGGCTCCGGTAGAACTTAAATCGCCATCGACGTCGAACAGATCCCAGCCGCTTCCTGCGGTAGAATCATTGATCAGGTTCCAGGTGATCGTGGAACCGCTATTGATCGTAAGATCAGAACTAAAAGTGAGCTCGCCTGCGGTTAGTGTGGTGCCCGCGGTCAGGGTGCCATCGACGGTCGTGGCGCCGGCGATGATACCAGTGCCACCGAGGGTTCCTGTGCTAGTGACGCTGACTGCTCCGGTTCCGGTGCCGCTTCCCGAGGCATTATTTACCAGGAGGGTGCCATTCGTCACTTGGGTTCCACCTTCGTATGTGTTGTTGGTTCCGGAAAGGGTGAACGTTCCCGTTCCATCTTTGTTGAGCAAGAGAGACCCTTGGTTTGAAATATTTCCGGAGAATTCGGAATCCGAGCCATCACTTCCGATGACCAAAATTTGTGAGCCCTTAGGCCCAATAAATTCACCTGATCCGTTCAGTGTATCGAATTCAAGACCATCTCTCTTCAGCATCTGAAAGGTCCCGCCTGCCTGTATCTCCAAATCGGCTCCGGGGGCTGTGAAGTTATTGGTGTTTACATTAAAGAAGCCATTCTCAACAATTATGGATCCAGCAAAGTTGGAGGTGCCATCTACCAAGAGGGTTCCGGCGCCGGATTTAGTCAGGGTGGAGTTATTTCTGGGGGTAATCGTGGAGGATACGGTAAGCGTCTTTCCTGACGCCACTTCCCAGACGTTGTTGGCTCTGAGGCGGACCGAAGAATTACCGGAAATGGTTGTGTTACCGTTAGCCGTGATGCCGCCGTAGATGTCCAGCCTATTTGCGGTGTCTATGGTATAGCCGTCCACGTTGAAGGTGATATTGCCGGCGGTGGTGTTTTCTCCCAGAGTTACCGTCCCCACACCAGTTGCGTCGAAAATGGCGTTGTTTCCTTGGTCGTCGGACCAGGTGGTGTTTCCGCTCCAGTTTAGGCTGCTTTCGTTCCAAAAGGAATCTGTCGAACCATTGTCCCACGTGAGATCCGCGGAATGGGCTGTCATGGCGATCGAGGCCAAAATCAGGATGGAGCTACGCCTTAGCGCTACAGACTTTATCATGTCGCTCGGGAAATAGCGCGGCGGTAGCGTTTGGTTATGGTCGAGTGAGAAAAAAGTCAGATTTTTTTCGAAGGGCTTCAGAACTTCAGAGTGACCCCAAGAATTGAGCTTCGGGCGGGTCATGAGCTCATGGCCGCCCGGACAAAAATGTTAAGAAAACGGGCTCAGCCGACAAAAAAGACAACAATCGCGTCATCGACCATAACCAAACCGACCGGCGGCGCTATAACCTTGATGTCTAGTCGCTCTTGATCACGGAAATACATGCCCGGAAAACGACCAGAACCCTCCTTTGAATTTGTTCAGCTGCTCACCAGCCATCAGAGCCGGCTGTTCGCTTACGTACTTTCGCTTTTAGGCGATCGCACTCAGGCGGAAGACGTCATGCAGGAGACCAATGCGGTTCTCTGGCGCAAGGCGCATGAGTTCAAGCTCGGCACGAACTTTGGGGCCTGGATGCTCAAGGTGGCCTATTTCCAGGTCATGGCCCATCGCCGCAAACTCACGCGTGATCGCCTTGTCTTCGACGATGACTTTATTCATGATATCGCCGAAGACGCGGAACAGCTGAGCGACGTGCAGGAAGAAAAACAACGCCTTTTGAAAGACTGTATCGGAAAGTTGACGGAACGGCATCAGGATCTCATCCGCAGTCGCTACACTGAAGGCGCCTCGCTGAAGTCGATTGCTGCTCAGAGCGGTCAGTCAGAGAACACCATCAAGCAGGCCCTGTTTCGAGCTCGCGCTGCGCTGATGGAGTGTGTGAAGCGTCAAACTGCGGAGGAAGCGGTATGACGGTGGAAGAGAACAAAGAGTTCGAGTCTCTCCTCATGGAGCTCACGGAGGGTGCGCTTTTGCCGGAACAAAAGGAGCGCTTGATGGAGCTGGCTCGCCAGTATCCAGAAGCCAAAGAAAAGTATCTCGAGTATTGCCAGGTTCACACCATGCTGGCCTGGGAACACGGGGTGATGGGGGATCTACAGATGCCGGAGCCTTCAATTACGCCCGTTCCTCGCGCGGGTTCCTTCAGCGCTTGGAAACCGTTGGCGATCGCCGCAGCGGTGGCCCTGTCCGCAGTGGTCTTGTGGTCGCCATGGGGTGAGGACTCAAAAATGAAACCGGGAGAAACAGTCGCTTCTCTAACCCGAAGTGTGGCTGCCACTCTGGAACTGTCAGGCGTGCCAACTGAGTTTGATACGGGTAGTGCCGTAAGAACTGGCAGCTACCAACTCGAAGAGGGCCTCGTCCAAATCACTTTTGACTCAGGTGTTGAGGTTGTCATCGAAGCACCGGCTTCTTTCGAAATTCATAGCCCTGAGTTGATGGCCATCCACGAAGGTCGCCTTACAGCCAATGTGACTCCGGAAGGGGTCGGTTTTACAGTAGAAACGCCGGATGCGGAGGTGGTTGATTTCGGGACGGAGTTCGCCATCGAGGTGGTGCGCGAAGGCAGCAGTGAAGTCCACGTGTTCGAAGGAGAAGTGGGTGTGAGACCGAGGCAGGATGGCACCTCGATGGATCCTGTGCGCCTGATTACGAACCAGGCAACTCGTATTGAGCATGCGACGCTAATTCCGCTCGGTATTTCTGTCGACCAACAGAGATTCTTCAGAAGCCTCGACGAACCGGAGCCAACCTTCAGTGAAAGCGTGCGCGAACTCCTGCCGCTGGCCTACTATCGGATGGGAGCCAGTAACGACGGGATTACTCTGAAGGATTCAGCCAGGGGCCATGACCTTCAGGCTACTGTTACGAAGGGTGGCAGAACGCGACAGTCATTCGCCCCGGGCCGTATCGGTTCCTCCCTTCGCCTGGGTGGGCCCAAGATGGGGCGGTATGCCAGGATCCCCGGTGGTCTCGAACTACCCACGGCCGAGTTCACCATCATGGCCTGGGTCAGCGCGCAGACCTTCCCAAGAAACGGCGTTCTTGTCTCTGACATGAATCGCTCGGACGAGGAAGCGCTTCGCTTTGGACTGGTGGGTGATCACGGCCATCTAGGGCTTGCTCTATCCGATGGCGATCAAGTTCTCAAGGTCGTTGATTCCTCGCCCTTGCCTTACCAGGAGTGGACGCATGTCGCTGTCGTGAAGACTTCAGATGAGCTGCGACTCTACCGAAACGGAGCACTCGTGTCCTCAGAGCCGATGAACGGCTTTCAAGCCCAGCCAAACCAACAGCTCAGCATCGGCGGGATCCCGAAAGAGTCCGGTGCCGAAAAGCGGTCTCAGAGAATGGGGTTCTGGCACGGACGGATCGATGAACTGGCCTTCTTTGGATCTGCGCTAACCAGCGATCAGATTGAACACCTGTTTCGAATCACTCCATCCCTTTGAGTCAGGGAGGAACTGAACCGTCACCACGACACACCAACACGATATGAAAACCCTTCTCTCATGCCTGATCGTCGGCTTGTCGGCCATCATTACGACCGCCGCAGAGCGTCCTAACATTATCATGTTTCTGATTGACGATCAGAACCCTTCGAGCATCGCGGCGTTTGGCGGCGAGACCTACACGCCCAATCTCGATCGCATGGTGGAAGAAGGGATGAAGTTCACTCGCGCCTACGTCAGTAGTTCGGTGTGCACACCCTCGCGATACAGCTTTCTGACGGGCCGCTATGCGGGCAACTCGCACAGCAAAATGTACGCGGAAGCGGTGGGTAGCGCGGAGAATCAGGGATATCCCAGTTTCAATGTCGCCCTTGAGCGCGACAACATGAACGTCGGCAACGTGCTGCGCGAAGCCGGTTACACGACCGGGTTCGTGGGTAAATTTCATCTCAAGTCTCCCTTGGATTTCCCCGAGTTCTACGAAGGCAACGACGGGTGGATCGATATTCCGAACGACGCGGCTCCCGGTCCGGAAACTTCAGCTCTGTTCAAACACAACGAACGCCTCATGCGTCGCTACCTTGAAGCGTTGGGCTTTTCCTGGGCGAAGAATGTTTATCCGGGGAATATGAGCAAGCCCTACTCCGAGCACAACGCCGAGTGGACGACGGTGGCGGCTCTGGAGTTCATCGAGGAAAACAAAGACGGTCCCTTTTACCTGCATCTCTGCAGCACCCTGCTGCATGGTCCGGACAAGTCCTGGCGCGACTCCATGGAGCACCCGCTCATCACCGGGGAAGGTGAGGTGAAAAAACTTCCCGAGGTCATGACTCCTCGCGCCGAGCTTCTCAAAACCATCGAGGAAAAAGGATTCGATCCCGACAGCCATGTGGCGGGTGAAGCCTGGATCGATGATTCGCTCGGGGCGGTCATGCGAAAGCTTAAAGAACTCGGTATTGATGACAACACCCTGGTGGTCTTTGCTCCCGATCACGGTCGGGACGGCAAGGCTTCCGTCTTTTCTCACGGCGCGGCTCAAGTGCCCATGATCATGCGCTGGCCTAACGGCATCCCCGCCGGGCAGGTTTGTGAGGAACTCGTTCAGAATATCGACCTCGTGCCGACCTTTTTTGATCTCGGTGAAGCGGAAAAACCGGAGGCTTATCGGATCGATGGGACGAGCCTCACGCCTCTCTTCGAGAGCGGAACCGCCGATGACTGGCGGGATCATCTCTATCTCGAGATGGGTGCGGCGCGGGCCACTATCACCAAGGATTGGTCCTACGCGGCGGTGCGCTACACGAAAGAACAGATCGCAGCCATTCAGAATGCCAAGCCGGAAAACCTGCCGAGAGTCATGGCCTACATCGGACGCCTGGGAATTGGCATTCGCGGAGCCGATCGCCCCGGGTTCTTTGACGAAGATCAACTCTATTACTTGAAGAACGATCCAAAGGAAATGGAGAACCTCGCGTCCAGTCCGGAGCAGGCCACGCGCCTCAGGGAAATGCGTGAACTCCTGCAGGTAGACCTCGAAGCGATCGGCCGTCCCTTCGGTGAATTCATTCCCGGAGGCAATGCCGCCGAACCCGGCCAGATCGACAAGCAGATCGAAATGGTCAAGCAGCTCGATATCCAGGGCAAGAAAGTCGTGGTGCCTGAATCGTTGATGAAGAATTCGGGAGCGGTCGAGGAGCCCACGACTCCAGACGACAAGGAGACGAAGAAAGCGGAACGCGAAGCTCGTCGGGAAGCGCGCGAAGCCGCCAAGGCGAGTAGCGAGAAGGACTCGGAGTAATCGTTTCTAGGAAAAAGGAGCGAGGCCAAGCCTCCTATCATTCGTGTTAATTTGTGTTCATTCGCGTTGAGCGGAGCGGATTCGTGTTCAATGCAATTTATTTTTGGGACACTAATTTTCACTAATGAACACAAATAGACACGAATTTGATCGGCATCGTTGAATCTCACTTAAGGATCCAAATGCTGACTTCTAATATTATAGTCCTGATGAAGAAATATTTTTTATACATCGTCGTGACCCTGGCGGCCGCGCTGACCCCCGAGGCCTTGGCTCAGAACGGCGACAGGAAAGCCGTGAAGAAGGAGTTGCCGAACTTTATCTTCATCATGACCGATGACCAGGGCTACGGCGACCTGGGTTGCTACGGTCACCCGACCATCAAGACCCCTAACATCGACGCCATGGCGGCTCGTGGGGTGCGCTTTACCGACTTCTATGCACGGCACAAATGCTCTCCAGCGCGAGCATCGCTGATGAGCGGGGCCTATAACTTTCGCGTCGGCGTCGGATCGATCGTTTATCCGCACTCCAGCGTCGGGATGTGTCAGGAGACCGTCACCATTCCCGAAGTGCTGAAGGAGAAAGGCTACACCAGCGCGCTCGTGGGCAAGTGGCATCTCGGGCATGCGATTGGTTATCTGCCGACGGACCAGGGCTTTGACTCTTACTTCGGAGTTCCCGGAACCAATCACGGGGATTCGATGAATCACGGGCTGCCGGTGGCCGATGGATTCAAGCCGGGCGGCGGATTGACGATGGAGGATTATGAAGCCGACGCCGACAAAGGCACGCACGGTCGTTCCACCATCCTGATGCGTGATGATCGGGTGATCGAGTGGCCGACCGACATCACCCAGCTGACCAAGCGCTACACCCAGGAATCGGTGAAGTTCATCGAGAAGAACAAGGACAAGCCGTTCTTCCTCTACCTGGCTCACGGCACCCCGCATCATCCCTACACCGTGGATGCCTCGTTTCGTGGCAAGAGTGCCCATGGTTTCTACGGAGACATGATCGAGGAGATCGACTGGTCGGTCGGTGAGATTCTCAAGGCACTCAAAGAAAACGGCCTAGAGAAGAACACGATCGTGGCGTTCACCTCGGACAACGGTGCGGATTCCAAACCCGATACCAAGGGCAACGAAGAGATGGGATCGAACCTGCCACTTAAAGGCTGGAAAGGAAGCAGCGAAGAAGGCGGTGTTCGAGTGCCCTTCGTCGTGACCTGGCCGAGTACCTTGCCGAAAGGTAAAGAGACCGCAGAAATGGCGACACTGATGGACATCCTGCCGACCTTTGCTGCGCTCGCGGGCATTGAGCCACAGACCACTCAGAAGCTCGATGGCAAAGACATCTTTCCCATCATGCAGTGTCTTCCTGACGCGAAGTCACCGCACCCCTACGTCTACTATGCGGGAAATATCGACAGGATCACCGGGGTGCGTAATGACCGCTTCAAATTGACTCACCGGGGTGGGCTGGCTCTCTACGATCTCGAGTCGGACATGGGAGAAACGAAGGATGTCTCAGCGCAGTATCCGGAAGTCGTGCAGCAATTGGAAGCCGCCATCGCCGCTTTTCAACTGGATCTGGATGAACACTCGCTGGAGGCGCCCTTCGATGCCGGTCAGGCGGCTTATCTGAAGATAAAGGAAGAGAAGGCTGCGAAGAAGGAAGGTGAAGAAACGCCTTCAAAGAAGGGCAAGGAGAAGAAGAACGAAAAGAAGAAGTGAGGGATAGCCAGCCGAAGGCTTCGACCATTTGTGTTTATTTGCCTCCGGCTATTTTTGCTACTCTTCGGTTAGGTTTAGCGTAGCGGATTTGAATTAGGAATTTTTGGAACACGAATTTTAACTAATGAACACAGATAGACACGAATCTGATGGGCTCCGGGGGTGGTGAATTGAACGATTATAACTCGATTTGGCAGATTTTATTCGGGTCGACGGTTCCAACTATTAGTGTTCATTCGCGTTCATTAGTGTCGAGCTAAGCGGATTAGTGTTAGGATTTTTTGGAACACAAATTTTCACTAATGAACACAGATAGACATGAATCGGATAGGCTCCGGAAGGGACGATTTTCAAATTCTCGGACAGTAAAGATGAAACTCTATTGCCTACTACTCGCCATCATATTAAGCGCTCCGCTCTGGACCAAAGCCGCCGATCATCCGATAGGGGATCGGCCGAACTTTGTCATTGTGTTGGCTGACGACGTCAGCTGGTCCAGTTTCGGTTGCACCGATTCGGGCCTCTACACTCGAACACCGAATATCGACAAGCTGGCCGTGCAGGGTATTCGCTTCACGAACTTCTCGGGGGGCGTGGCCCAATGTGGTCCCATTCGACACGAGCTCTACACAGGGTTGCTGCCGCCAACGAGCGGAGTTCTCAGCAACGGCAGCAAGCCGAAGGGAGACTATCAGAACATCGCTCACTACCTCGGAGACCTGGGCTACCGGGTGGGTTTGACCGGGAAGACTCATTTTGATGTTTCGGATTTTCATGCCGTTTCCGGCTTTGAGCACAATGGTAACCATGACGCCCCCACCTGGGAGATGAATGGGGTGAAAGAGTTCATGGAATCCTCTCAGGCAGCGAATCAGCCCTTCTGCATGGTGATCGCGTCCGTGAATGCCCATCACCCGTGGACGGTCGGAGATCCGTCAACTTTCCCTCTCGATCAGATCGTGGTTCCTCCTCATATGGTGGACACCCCGATGACGCGGGAGGCGTTGGCTGCCCACGCGGCGGAAGTCGAGGTCCTCGATGATCAGGTCGGCGCGACCATGCAACTGCTTGACGATCTCGAGCTGGCCAACAACACCGTGCTGATCTTTTTGAGTGAACAGGGGACTGCCTTGCCGAATGGCAAATGGTCGATCTACGACTACGGCACCAGGGCGCTCTGCCTCGTGCGCTGGCCGGGCCAGATTGAGCCGGGCGTGACCGATGCGGTGGGGATGTATTGTGACATCTCGTCGACCCTCGTGGACATCGCCGGAGGAGAACCGCCGGCGACGGACGGCAAGAGCCTGTGGCCCGTGTTGAGCGGAGAAACCTCTGATCATCGTGACCACGCGTACCTGGTCCATCAGGCAGGTGGCTATACCCAACGAGCTCTTCGCAATAAGGAGTTCAAGCTGGTTTGGAATCCGGAGCGAGAGGTGGACTATTACCTCGATGTCATGATGAAGCCCAACAGCGGCAAGACCTTTGGCAGAGCCTGGAGCACCTGGCTGGAGCAAGCCAAGACGGATCCGGCTGCGCAGGAAAAAATCGACCGCGTGGTGAAGCATCCCGAGTTTGAACTCTACGACCTCCAGAATGATCCCTGGGAATTGAACAACCTCGCCGCGAACCCGGAGTATGCTCAAGTGGTCGGAGAGATGCATGCGCAGCTTCGGACGGAGATGGAAAAGCTGGGGGATGTCTTCTCAACCGTTGATCCCAAGGATGCAAAGAGGGAAAAGAAGGGCAAACCCGAGCGAACGAAAAGGGACGATTCCACTGATAAGCCGGAGCCTACCGAGCCAACTAAGTCTGACGAGATGACCGACAAGCAGAAAGAGCGGGAAGCGAAGAAAAAGGCGAGACAAATGGCCAAGGGCGAACCAGCAGGCTGATTTCGGCATATCCATCGCGAAAGCCTGTCTTAATACTGAGCCATTCGTTGCCTCCCCCTTTTCCCGGCAGTTTGAGATTGATCAAACCATGTCCGGGAACCCCGGCCTACTTTCCGACATTGGAAATGTCGGCAGCTGCTGCCGATAGCGCCGGCGCCGAAGTGGATGCCAGCAGCTTCCCGTAATTCTCGGAGATCGACTCTTTCAGTTTGCTGACCTCGATGGGCTTGGTCATGAAGCCATTCATGCCAGCTTCGAAACAACCGTCTTTGACTCCGCTGAGCGCATGTCCGGTGATGGCGATGATGAGCGGTTGGCGAACGATAGCTTCGTCGGCGCGGATCAATTCAACGGCTTCGACGCCACCCATCTCGGGCATCTGCAGGTCCATAAAGATGATATCGGGACGCTCCCTCTTCACGGCTTCGACTGCCTCGCGGCCGTTCTCGGCTGTCAGGATTTCAGCATAGCCAAGATTCTCGAGGATTTTCGAACATATCTTCCGGTTCATGGGCACGTCATCGACAACCATGATGCGTCCGGGATGTTCCCTGGCGAAAGCGCTGGATCCTCGCTCAGAGAGGGGGTCATTCTTCGCATCGTAGCCTTCCTCTCCACCCAGCAAAGTGGCGAGTGTATCCACGAAACCGTCTTCTGTCAGCGGCTTGAAACAAAAGTCGACTTTCAGATCCTGAAACTGAGGACCGCCCGGTTTGCGATCCGTTGCTTTGAGCAGCCCGATCCAGGGTATCCCATGGCGATTCAAAAGGGTGCAGAAACGGTTCTGCTGTGCTGGAGTCTGGCCGCCCGGATCCACGATGACCGCGTCGGGCCGCATTCTGGCCACCTCGTCCATCTGATGGTCCGTCAACTCGTGAGTCACGATGACTTCAAGGCCGTAGCGCAGACAGATGTGATTGATGAGCGAGGCAAGCGTCGGTTGCTTGCAGAGGACCACGATCTTCTTCTGATTGAGGATCTTTTTGCGAAGCTTCCGGGCCTTGGCTGATCCCGGATCCAACTCGGCAAATCCTCCGAACGGAATTTCGAACGTAAAGTGCGAGCCCTTCCAGAGTTCCGACTCGACCCCGATCTTACCATTCATCACGCGGCAAATCTCACGGCTGATGGCAAGACCGAGCCCGGTACCACCATGCTCGCGCGTGGTCGATTCGTCCGCCTGGGTGAAAGCCTCGAAAATCTTGTCCACCTGGTCCGATGCAATTCCCACTCCCGTATCGCGAATGGAACAGAGGAGAATGAGATCCTGTGAGCCCGAGTCGTGGACAACCTGTCGTCCGCTGAAAGATACCATTACCTCCCCCTCAAAGGTGAACTTCACGGCATTGCCGATCAGGTTGCACATGAGTTGTTGCAGGCGCTCGCGGTCGGCAAAGATCGTCGCCGGCGTGCTGTCATCCACGTAATGGCACAACTCGATACCCTTGGCAGCGGCCGGGTAGCTGAATTGCTTCATGGTTTCGTCGATGAGTTCGCGAACCATGATGGGCTCTTTTTCGAGTTTCATCACGCGCGCCACCAAATTCGAAAAATCAAGAATGTCATCGATGAGGCTCATCAGCGCGTAGCCGCTATTGTGCATCACCGTAACGATACCCTGCTGATCCTCGTTGAGTTCGGTGTCTTTGAGCACATTGAGGGTCCCCAGAATACCATTCATGGGCGTACGAATCTCGTGGCTCATATTCGCGAGGAAATCGCCTTTGGCTTCGTCGGCCCTGGCTTTTTTTACTTCGACTTGCAGCGCATTGACGCGCTTTGAGACCTTGGCCAGCGCGGTAGTGACGTCTCGATGACTTTTCGATCCTGACGTTATCCCCGCATCTCCTTTCGCCGTAGAGACTTTTTGATCAGCTACGAATTCGAACACAGAATCGATGGTGTCCTGAAGCTTTCCCTGAAGGCGCTCGACTTCTTCCTCCTTGGCCTGCACTGCTTGTTTTTCGTCCTGTAAACGGCTGCGCAGGCGCCATAAGGCAATCGCAAGCCCGATCGCGAAAGCAAATCCGATCAAGGCCAGCAAGTTCCCCAATTGGAATGCCGGAACGGCTCCTACAATCGGAACAATCGTTGCGTCGTCACCGCCCCGCACAGCCATGGGAAGACCGGCGGTCGAAATGACCGCAATCCAACGTCGCCCTGCAAAGGCTCGATAGACGGTAGGTAACACGAGGAGAAGTTCTTTAATCTTACTAAAATTATAGCAATTATGGAGTTTTGCAAATCTGATCTCTTAGATTCCATGAAAATCGGTGAGCTATTGCTGAGCCGAATGGCGCGTTTCTCGGCTTCGTGCCCTTATTCCTTCACAAAACGGCTCGCCGCCTCATAGGCGTTGTGGCCGGTAGAACCGGCAGGAAGGACATCGGCCTCTTCCTTCGGCAGGTGCTGACGATGCTCTTGAATCGTGGCTTGGAGCGCTTGGTCATCACTCTCGGCCAGGTTGGTCCATTCATGGGGATCCTTCCGGTGATCGTAGAACTCCTCCGAGCCATCGAGGTAACGGATGTAGCGGAAGTGTTCGGAACGCACGGCGTAGTTGCCTTTGCCGAAAGAAGAGAGTGACACGTGCGTCCACTCGGCTTCCGGGTTCTTCAGCAGAGGCACGAGCGAATTACCTTCCTGGCTCGAGTCCTCGGGGAGTCCGGTCAGTTCAAGCAGGGTGGGGAAAATGTCGAGCAACTGTGCAGGCTTTTCCGTTGTCTGCCCGGTCGGGAATCCTGGCGCAGCAAAGATCAGGGGAACGCGATCTCCATCCTCCCAGATGGTGCGCTTGGCCCATCGCTGCTTTTCGCCGAGGTGAAAACCATGATCAGAGAAGAGCACCACGATCGTGTTCTCGCGGTGCGGGGATGCGTCCAGCGCATCCAGGACCATACCGAGGCAGTGGTCGGCAAAAGCAACTGAAGCGAGATACGACTGCACGGCGTGTTCCCACTGCCCGGCGGATACGACCCACTCGTGCTCGGGTGATACGTGTTCCTCATTGGTGAGGGCGATGGCGTATTCGCTCAGGTCATCGCGATCGTTGTCATTGACCTCCGGGAGCTGAATCTCATCGCGCGGAAACAGATCGAACCATTTCTTCGGGGCAAACATCGGAACATGGGGCCGATAAAAGCCCACACCCATGAAAAACGGCGTCTCAGAATCAGCGGGCATGGTCTCAAGCTTCTCCACCGCCCAACTGGCAATCTTGAAGTCCGGCATCTCCTCGTCCTTATCCGGAAACTGTCCCCAATCCCAGAGCGGATGTCCGTGTGGCTGCGAGATCTTCTCTTTCGGGCGCGGGCCGAAGCCTCCCATAGAGCCACCATATTCCTGGAAAAAGCGGGCGTCCTTGGTGTGGAAGAGTTTCCCTGCGGCCAGCGTCTGGTAGCCGTTTTTGGCGAAGCGTTCCGGTAGCGTATCCAGATCCTGCAGGAGGGGGGCCTGCTCCAGATCCGGGCCGAGGAAGTAAACCCCGGAGGTGTGCGGATGGCGACCTGTCATGAGGCTGGCCCGTGAAGGGTTGCAAACCGGCGACTGGCAATGCGCGTTGGCAAACAGCGTGCCGCGCTCAGCGAGTCGATCGATGTTCGGCGTCCTAGCCTGGGGGTGACCGCCAAGACCGCCGGTCCAGTCGTTGAGATCGTCGATCGAAATCAGGAGGACGTTGGGGCGATCGTTCGCCTGAGCAAGAGAAAGCGCCAGGAGTGGCAGAAACAGGGCGAGCAGGAGTTTATACATGGCAGAGTCGAGCGCGAGTTGGATAGATTCTATCTTGGACAGGCAGTGGGTTGCAACTGCTCGGTCACTTCTTTCCCTTCTGCGGTCGGGGCACGTCTTCAAAGGCAAGACCCGTCGCATCGACTTCCTCTTCCCATTGCTCGAGGAGTTCGCTGAGCGCTTTGAGCATTTCAGGATTCGACTCAGCCAGGTTGTTTTCTTCGGCAATGTCGTCCTTGAGATTGTAAAGGGCCTGCTGGTAGCGATCGGATCCGACCGGTTTGTAGGTGCGCAGATACTTCCAGTCACCCCGGCGGACAGCGGACTGGCGGATACCGTTTTCACCGCGGTGCACGGTAATGCTCCGGCGGCGGAAGAAGAGGGGGCGATCGCTGGACAACTCTTCGGTTCCGTTCAGGGCGGGGATCAGGTCCACTCCGTCAAAAGGCTTGTCAGGGTAGGCGCCGGCCCCTCCAGCGGCAGCAATGGTGGCGGTGAGGTCATAGGCGGTCACTGGCGTTTCGCAGACTTTGCCTTCGGGTAGGACACCTGGCCAGCGAAGAATGTAGGGAACTCGAACCCCGCCTTCGTTGAGGCTCTGCTTGGCGCCTCCGAGTGGAAGGTTCCGGGCGACGGCCTGTTCGCCGCCGTTGTCGCTGGTCAGGATGACGAGCGTGTTGTCGGCCAAGCCTTGATCCTCGAGAGCCTGCAGGACGCGACCCACTTCAAGGTCGAGTCGCTCGATCATCTTGATCAGGGTGGGACGATTCTTTTCCTGAGGCTTATCCATCGGCACATCCGGGTCCTGGATCGGAGTGTGCGGCGCCTGGAACGGCAGGAAGATGAAGAAGGGCCTTTGGTTCTTTGCCTCGATGACCTTGAGTGCTTCATCGGCAAAGACGGTATCGCACCAGGTGCCGACGCGATCCGGATAGGGTTCGCCATCTTTATACATGTCCAGTTCGTCGCCTCGAATCAGTCTGTGGGTATAGAAGTCGTGGTTGAGGTGCAGGCCGACCCACGAATCGAAACCAAAGTCATTGGCGCGGCGGCGCTCGAGGTTGGACACGTTCCATTTCCCAAAGCAGAAGGTCTCATAGCCGACGCCCTGCAATAGTTGCCCGATGGTGGGATGGTCTTCGGGATTGAGGCTGGGGGAACCGCCGCCGTAGTAGTCTTCGTAGGTGTCGCCGAAGCGGTGCGGGTAGCGACCGGTCAGGATGGCGGCCCGACTGGGGGAACAGACGGGGAAGGCGGAATAGCCATCGGTGAAGCGAACGCCTTCCGCGGCGAGCCTGTCCATGTTAGGTGTTTTGGCATCCGGACTGCCGTAGCAGCCAAGCTCTCCGTAGCCGAGGTCATCGGCAAGAATTAAGAGAATGTTAGGTTCGTTGCCGGTTGGTTTGGCTCTCTTTGCCGGCTTCGCCTGTGGGCCTGCTTTGGGAGCGGATGGCTTGGCTTTCTCGGGCGCGGCCGGTTCCTCCGACTTGAAGTCCCAGCGTTGCTTTTTACCCGAAACGGTTGAAGTGACTTCGATCCAGGCGAGTCCGGTTGATTTCTTTGGCTGACTCGGAGGAAAGACTCGAAGCTGAACCAGGGTGCCTTCGACCGGGAGTGCGACAGTGACCTTGGTCCAATCGTTTCCTTTTACCGTGAATGTCTCCGACTGAGTCTTGGGGAATTCCTCCTGGTCTTCGGTGCGCCATTGCAGACTGCCTTTGCCCTCTCCACGGATCTGCAGGGTCACTTCGGTGGCTCCCTCGCTGCGGACCTGGCTGGTCGCGAGAAAGGACTGGCGGCCGATGCTTTTGATCATGATCCGCTTGGAGTCCGAGGTGATCTCTGCATTTCTCGCAATCCAACCCTGGAGGGCCGGATCTTTGACCGTGGTCACCGGGGCAGGCTGACCGGGCGTCTTGGCTGCCGGTGGCATCTTGAGGCCGCCGGCCTGGACGCCGATCTTGGAGGCATCGAACTGGGCGGGGTCGAAGTTCGGATTGGCGGTGGGAACGACGACTTCAGCTTCGACGATGAAATCGTCGATCAGGGCGTCGAGTCGCTGGACGGTTTCGGGTTGCTCGGCAGCGAGGTTCCTGGTCTCTCCAATATCGTTCTCCAGGTCGTAGAGACGGAATTGATGAGCACCGTTTTCACCATGGTGAAAGGTTCGAATCAGCTTCCATTTGCCGTAATGGACGGCCATGGACGGGGGCAACCATTTTGGCGTGTTGCCGTAGCCCGGCACGTAGGTGAACATCGGTTCGCGCTCGAGTTCCTCTCCTTCGAGGGCGGCGGAGAAATCGACGCCGTCGATGGGGTGGTTCGCCGGAAGGTCGATCTCCAGCATGCTGAGAATGGTAGGATAAAGATCGGTCGACTGGATGCGAGTGTCGTTGCGAGATCCCGCCTCAGTGACGCCGGGCCAGACTACGACGCCGGGCACGCGGATGCCTCCGTCGTGGATATTGCCTTTGCCACCGAGGAGCGGCGCGTTGCTGGTGACGGGAGTGATGTAGGTCTCGCCGTTGATGTCGGTCTCTTCGAGGCCGCAGTGCTGATTGCCACCGTTGTCGGAGGTGAAGAGAATGATGGTTTCGTCAGTGATTCCCTCTTCGTCGAGAGCGTCGAGGAGAGTGCCGATGGCATCGTCCATCGAGTGCAGCATGGCGGCGTAGGTGGGGGACTGCTGGGTGGAAGTTCGATCAATCTTCGACCGGTAGCGGTCGATCAGTTCCGGCTTGGCACCAAAGGGCGCATGAACAGAGAACTGCCAGTAGTTCATGAAGAACGGCTTGGTGTGATCGCGGTTTTTGAGCCAGTTCACGGCCTCCTCAGCCATGCGGTCCTCGATATGTTCCCCGGGTTCGCCTTCCAGGCCGGGGATGGTCCAGGGTGCCAGGTAGGTGCGGCCGGGGCCGGAGCCGTTGTAGTTGGGAATGTCGACGTCGAAGCCAAACTCGAGAGCCGAGTGAGGGCCGTCTCCAAGGTGCCATTTGCCGAAGTGGGCAGTCGCGTAGCCAGCCTCCTTCAGCAATTTGCCGAGGGTGGGCATGTCCGGGTCGAGTCGGGTGGAGGACTGGACAATGTTGCTCTTCTGATTCGGTGGACCACTCGGCCTCGGGGCGGGGGTGTAGCGAACCTCTTTGGTGTGGCCTCCCGGCGTGGTGAAACCGGTTCGAGCCGGGTTTTGTCCGCTCAAAATGCTGGAACGGGTCGGTGAGCAGAGTGGGTGGGAAGAATAGGCGTTGGAAAACGTCATCCCACGAGCGGCGAGACGCTCCAGGTTGGGCGTTTCGTAAAGCTCGGTCTTCCCGTAAAGCGTAGTATCGGCCCAGCCAAGGTCATCGGCGAGAATGAGGATGATGTTGGGCTTTGAACCTGCATCATTCCCCGTCGCATACGTAATACTGGCCCACAGAAAGGCAGCAAGGACGGTTAAGCCAAGAGGGTGACGGAAGGGGTGGGTAGAATTCATGGGGTGACTTGAGGCAGGATAGTGATGACAAAATAAAAATATCGAGAAAAGAGAGGGCTATCAGGAATATCCAAAGACTGATGCCATTTGCCGAAAATATTGAAAAAAAGTGGCTGGTGAGTCCCGCGAGAGATCAGTCACAATCCGTTTGGAGCCGCCCGCAGAACAATGGGTGGCTCAGGTCTGGTTGTCGACCCACTCCCTGGTGAGATCGCGACCAGTAATGAGGTGCACGGAAGCCATTGCGAAGGTTGCGAGTATGGCGCCGATCATGGCAAAAAATGAATCCCAATGCGCGTCCCAAATATCTCCCTGAGCGCCTAACCAGGCCATGCCTGCACCGTCTCCTAACACAATGACTGCCGCCCATTCGAGTAATTCGTAGATCAGCGATGTTGAAAGAATAAAACTCACCGGCAGCAAATAACTCCAGAACGCCCAGCTCACCTTCGCAAAGTGCAATAGCGCTTCCCGAAATGGAAGTGTCAGCAGGAGGCCGTAAAGAAAATGAATCACCCTGTCGAAGTGATTTCGATCCCACCCGAGAATTGAGTTTAATGATCGGCCTGTGATCCTGTTGAAAAAGCTATCATAAGGAACCTCGGAGTAAGTGTAATGAGCGCCAATCGCATGCAACATTAAGAAAAGTGCCATCAGCACATAGGAGAGGCGAGAAAAGGCAAACCACTTCCATGAAATGATGAGAATGAGGCCCGCCACGGCGACGACAATATTTTCCAGAGCCCAGTCCAGCCGATAGCTGGGATCGATGGCGAGCAGTGCCCAGACTATTGTATAAACGACTGCCAGCCGGATGGTGAAGCGCCTATGGGATGGGGAGACTGACATGGAATCTCTGGAGCCGGATATGAAATTACGTGCTGTCTCACGGCTGATCCGGATGCAACATGGTTGACCCAAAGACTATATCCTGTTGATAATACCAGGGGAAGTCCTCGACTGAGGATTTTTGGTTCGTCCCCGGCCTGCATCACTGAGCATGAAGACAATGAGAGCCATGGTCTTGCCCCGGATTGTCTCACTAGCGGAAGTTGAATTTCCTCTGCGGCCGGCCGTTTTACCAGTGCCGGTTCCCGGGCCTGGTGAACTTCTGATCAAGGTCTCAGTGTGTGGGGTCTGCCACACCGAGCTCGATGAAATTGAGGGTCGAACAGCGCCGCAGGTTCTACCGGTTGTCCTGGGCCATGAGATTGTAGGAATTGTCTCTGCCCTGGGTGAAGGCGTCACCGGGCATCAGGTCGGTGATCGTGTGGGCACGGGTTGGATTCATCACTCATCCGGAGAGCCTGACGAAAACCTGAGTCCCGAATTCCGAGCAACCGGGAGGGACGTAAATGGAGGCTACGCCGAGTTCTTTTGCGTGCCCGAAGATTATGCCTTCCCTGTTCCGGATACTTTGACCGATGCTGAGGCTGCCCCCTTGCTCTGCGCTGGTGCGATTGGATACCGCGCATTGAAGCTTTCCGGAATTCGGAATGGAGAAAAGCTGGGATTGACTGGATTCGGTGGCTCTGCCCATTTGGTTCTGCAATTGACGGAACATCTGCTCCCTGATTCGGAGGTTTTCGTTTTCGCCCGTCATGCCGAAACGCGGGAATTTGCGCTTCAGATCGGTGCCGTTTGGGCCGGGGACACGGCTGATCGATCACCGGAGCCGCTCGATGCAATTATTGATACGACGCCGGCCTGGAGGCCGATTGTTGAGGCGCTCGCTAATCTTCGTCCTGGTGGTCGACTTGTCATAAATGCCATTCGGAAAGAAGATGGCGACAAAGACGAAATACTCAGGCTCAGTTATCATGACCATCTTTGGATGGAGCGCGAAATTAAGTCGGTGGCAAATATCACTGGCCGTGACATTGCTGAATTTCTCGAAATTGCCGGGCGGAGTCCGGTTCGGCCAGAGGTCACCATCTATCCTCTCGAAGAAGCCAATCGTGCCTTGATGGAATTGAAGCGCGGCTCAGTAAAAGGAGCACTGGCACTGCAAATCTGAGGTGGCAAAGTAAAACCACGAAGAACCTCTCTGGTAGGGACAACTAGAGCTGCAATCAAACTTGGATGATTTGCGAAGAACCCGCTCGGGCATCTCAGCGTGACAGTGATGCCCCGACTTTGAAGGCTGATTGGCTTTTGACGAAACCCGAAACTGATGGGCCGGGATTACAGGCCAATAGGAGGAGGCGTGGGTACTCTCCCGGTCTGTTCCAGGGACTCAGGTTTTCAATGGTCCTCCACCAGGGTGGCATGGTCGGTCTTGATCACATCCTCCAAGCATTGCAGGCGTGTTCACGTTGATGGGGCGTCCGAAACCACGATACTCGCTTTGATGGCATCGACGTATCGAGAGGCAGTTTTCGAAGTCTCCGGGAGATCCACGGCAGAAATTCCAAATGCCACCGTCTGGATGCCGGCGGGCAAATCCATACGAACCTTCCCCGGTCTCCATTCGGAGCTTCCGGGAGGGATCACGAATGTGCGATCTGCCTGGCAGATCACCAGATCAATGATGTCTTCTTTCGTCCCTGCAATAACACTTCCAGGAAGATCATAGGCCCATACCTTGAGCGTATAGCGACTTGGGTCGACCGCACCATCGGTGAGAAAAGATGCGGTAAATTCGAGACGACCGCCACCTTCCGGGACGAGATGCCCAATTTCGACGATCTGCTCAAACCGGGACCGGTTGCGAGCATCGACCGGTGACATCTTGACCATTGATTTACCCAGCCTTGGTCTCACTGATTGCGTCACACTAGTGACCTGATGCGTCGGGTCACCAACCCAGCGGTTGAGGCTACGGGGTCGCACGGGCTGAAGGGGCGTGCTCAGCTCCTCGAAACTGGGATCCTGTAACGGAATCGGGATCCTGGTTTCTGCAGGAAATCTCTTGCCCGTGTATGCCCAAACAAGCGATGAGGTCAGAATGCCAATGACAATCCCGGCGGCAATGGAGGAAAGGGGACGAGAGAACCATCCCTGCTTAAGCGGCCGCGGTCGTTCCGAAAAGAGCTTGGCCTCCTCCAACGCTGCCGCAGCCTTGGCACCCGATTCCAGTGACATATCGAGATTGGAGTAGTCGAGATAGAGAGTTCGCAATTCGGCATCTTCGAGCAGGGCCATTTCGAGGCGCCTGGTCTCTTCTTCGCTCGCCAACCCGGCGAGGTGATCCTGAATCAGTTGGTGCCAATCGGTGTTCATGTGGCTTGGTCGGCTGAGATGGATTGATTGACGCACTCAAGCAAAGTTTTGCGAATGCGGTGCAGCTTCTTGTATAAAGCCATCGGGGTCTGGCCGAGGCTCTGGGCCAATTGATCGGTTCTCACGCCCTTTGTGTAGGCCTGAAGGACCGTTTCCCGTAGAGGGGCCGAGAGCTTACGGAGGCAGCTGTCGAGTGCTTCCTGTTGGCTGAGATAGCGAGTTCCCGCTAACTCTACATCCTCCGCAAGCCGATTGACGAGTTCATCACCAAAAACGAGGCGTTCCCTCTGTCGGTCCCGGATCTGACTGAGTGCTTTGAACCTGGCAATACCAAAGGCCCATGGCTTGAAGTCTCGGGACGATTCGTATTCGTCGAATTTCTCCCACAAAGTAATCATGGTGAGCTGAAACGCTTCATCCGCATCCGAAACAGACGGCAGAATGGCACGCAGAAAGCCCCGAATTGCCGCGTCATGCTCGGCGAGCAGGCGGATAAACTCTTTGTGTTTTGCCGATGATTGCAATTGGGCCATGCGTTCTTTCTATCAAGTATTTCCGGCAGGGGGCCGAATTTGCCGAAGCTTTTTGGATGAACTCACCGTAGCAATACCAGCGTGGTAGAAATTGATGAGAAACATGCCCCCATTTCCTCTTCATCATCAGCGACGATCAGGCGCCGGATGCAATCCGTGCTCTGGGCAATGATGAAATATATACCCCCAATCTCGACCGCTTGGTGGAGCAGGGGACCTCTTTTGTGAATTGCTTCAACCAGGGCTCGTGGGCCGGGGCCATATGCGTGGCGAGTCGCACCATGCTGCCTGCCCGATGGAGGTGAGAAGAAATAGAAACAGAAGCGGAAGAAAGCTTCGCATTCTCATGGCTTGATGGGGTTTTAGGTGGATCTCAATCCAAAGTCGGATTCGAACGAGATCGCACCTGGGATTTTAGAGAAACAACTCGGTGCGAGCTTCGCCTTTGTTGGCCAACTCGAAGGGGCGGCCACTGGCGGAGTTTTCCTCCAGCGCCGGATCAATCCCGAGACGCCAGGCGATGGTGGCATTGAAGTCGGTGACATCGAGCGGGTTTTCCTCCGCGTGCTTTCCGTCCTTGGTCGTCGTCCCATAAATCTGACCTGCTTTGACGCCGGCCCCGGCCATGAGGCAGGTGAAGCCATCCGGGTGGTGATCCCTTCCGGAGTTGGGATTCACTTCCGGCTTCCGGCCAAATTCCGTCGACACCACCACAAGGGTGGAATCCAGCAGACCTTTCTGAGTCAGGTGATTGAGGAGAGCCGACAAGCCGCTATCGAGCTTTTTGGCATTGCCAGGCATCCTGCCATAAATGTCGTCGTGGTAATCCCAGCCGCCCAGGTTCACTTTGACGAATCGCACGCCTCGCTCAACGAGGCGCCCTGCCAAGAGGCAGCTGCGGCCGAATTCACCCTTGTCATACAATTTGGTGATATTGGCGTTCTCGTTCTGAAGCTCAAAGGCGTCGATGTCTTTGGAGTTCATGAACTTCAAAGACCCCGCATAAGTATCGACATAGGACTGGGTGTCCTTGGCGCCGAAGTTCTCCTGGAAATCTGAATTGAGCGTGTTCAGGATATCGAGACGTTTCTGAAAGGTCTTTTCACCGACCGCTTTGTGTCGCTTCACGAAATCAATGCCCTCGCTGGGATCTTTCACCGGCAACGCAGCCCACTGCCCCGGGAAGAACCCGGCCGTGCCAGAGCGACCGCCGCCAATGCTCACGAAGTTGGGAAGGCTGTCCTCCGGAGTGGTCAGGCTCTTGTTGACCCAGGCCCCCAGCTCCGGATGCGTGATCGTTGCCCGCGGGTTGTAGCCGGTCAGCATCTTGTAGATTCCCGAAGGGTGCGCGCCCTGATTGGTCTGCATCGAGTTCAAGACCAGCAGCTTGTCCATCTGCTTGGCCAGATTCGGGTAGTAGTGACTGACCCGAACGCCATCGGCATTACTCTTGATGATGTTCGACTTCCCGAGAACGGGCTTGTCGACCTCAACATTGAAGCTGTCGTACTGGCTCAAGCCACCCGACAGGAAAATGTAGATGACGGATTTCGCCTTGGCCGCCGTCTCTGAACCAGCAGTGGCATTGAGAAAGGGCAATGAAGCCCCGGTCAGGCCAGCCCGGTAAATAAAGTCTCTTCGATCCATCGTCTTATCTCACAAATCTGAATTCGTTGGAGTTGATCAACGCCCACATGACATCGTGTGAAGCGTGGGCAAACAGCGGCGCCTCCGACTCTTTGGGCAGGCGGCCCAGGGTGGCTTTCCATAGAAGCTCCATCTTTTGCTGTTTCGTTTTCGCCTCACTGAGCTTTCGCTCGATCAAGGCATCTTCCGGAACTCCGAGACCGTTCATCATGAACAGAATCTGGGGAATCGTTGGTTCCAAACTCGCGTCATCGATCAATTCACGATTCGATTTGCCCATGAGCATGGCCATCCAGTGATCATCGAAATTCCTGCCAAAGGTGGAGACACGCCACAACTCGTAGGGTCCCATGTCACCATTGCGCTTCATGGCTTCGCGTTCCTCACGGTCTTGAAACTGCTTTCGTCCGGGCCCTTTGACAGAGTAATCAACAAAGTCCTTCGCCGTCATGTCTCTCGACTTGTCGTAGAAGTTGGTGAACCCGTCCCATCGAAACTCCGTCGCCACGTACTTGTCAGGGGTCTCGGTTTTCAGGCTGAGGAAGGAATCCACGATTACTTCCGCCGGCAGGCGCCTGACCGCTGGTCCATCGAGGACATACTCTGGAGGCGTGGCCGTTAAGGCAAGGGCCTGGCTCTGGTAAGTTCGGCTATTGAAAATCGCACTGAGGAACAATTTGGTGTCGTAGCCCGAGGCCTGCATGATGGCGATCAGCTTTTCGGTGAGGGCAGGATGGTCCCCCATCTCGTCCAGAGTCAACTCTCCCAGTTGGCCGACCAGTTCCGTTCCCATGACCATGTGCCACAACCGATTCACCGTCGCCTTGGTGAACATGGGATTCTCCGGGGAGGTCATCCAATCCGCCATCGAACCGCGGGCATTGATCTCGGGACCAAACTGATTCTTGGAAAGCTTATCCAGCTTCTCTTTGGTCATTTCGTAGTCTACCTCGGGCATGTCGCCGAAGAGCACATCGGCCTCCATGACCTCGTGCGGTTCACCATCGTCGTACTGGTAGTCATGTGGCAACCGCATGAACCCGGTGCCATTGCCATAGATGGCTGCGTGCTTCACCCGGATGGACTCCCGGTAGACAATCCACTCGTCAAAATCCCGTTGCTTCAGGATGTTTCGATCCTTGGCGTAGGTTGCTTTTTCCACATCGGGTAATGGCTCCACGCGCAAGTGAGTCTTCGAAGTGAACGCTGCCAGCTTGTAGAAATCCTGCTGCGTCCAGACATCAAACGGGTGATCGTGACACTGAGCACATTCAATGCTCATTCCCATGAAGGTCTTCACGGAATTGGCCAGGTGATCCAGCGGCATGCGTTCACGGGCGTAGAACCCGGTGGCCCCGTTGCCGGGCTTGTAGAGTTCGCCACTCGCGCTGACCAATTCGTGTACGATCTGGTTGTAGGGCTTGTTGCTCCGGACGGCTTCCTTGATCCATTCCGAGAAATTGCCCGAGTGATGCAACTCATCACCCACATCCTTCACCCGCAGCAGGTCGGCCCAGTAGTTATACCAGTGGCTGTTGTAGCCCTTGGAATGAAGCAGCTTCTCTATCAAGCGAGCGCGTTTGTCAGGGCGCTTGTCATCAATAAAGCCCTCCAGCTCACCGATCGTCGGAATCCGACCAATCGCGTCGAGGTAGATGCGGCGACAAAAGGTGTAGTCGTCGATCTCCGGGCGTGGCGCCTGACCGATCTGCTTCAGCTCGTCGGCCACCAACTGATCAATCTCCCTGGCGAAAGCCGAGACATCGACCGCCGTCTTCGCAACCTTCTTTCCCGGGTTACCTGCCGGCTCATCGGCGCCTCGTGCGGTCTGAGCCAGGGAACACAAGACGACAACTGCCCCTATCATCCAAAACTGCATTGCCAGCTCACCTAGCGGTGCCTTCAGGGATTCAGGTTTCATTCTACCAGTGATACGTCAGAGGCAGCTGAATTACTTCGCCGCCTGTTTCAACTCCTCTAGCGTCAGCTTTCCATCAGCGTCCGCATCGAGCTTCTCGAAAACTTTCGTTCGACCAGGTGATTCCTCAATTGGCTTAATGATGTATTCCTGAAGGGTCAGGACGCCGTCTCCATTCTGGTCGCGCGCCTTGAAAAGCTTCTCAGAAATAGGGGAGCCCGATGGCTTGGTTGGGGCGCTGGGCTTCGGCTTGGAGGCCGGTGTGCTCTCACCCTTCGCCCCGATCGATTCCGGGACGGGGTACTCGGCGTTGATGCCGGCGAAGTAGTCAAGCAGCTCGGTCTTGAGGGAAGCGTACACCTCAGGCAGGTCGGCTCGCAGGTCGGTTTGCTCGCCGGGGTCCTGACTGAGATCGAAGAGTGACAGGTCAGCGTTCTCGATATCATTGATGAGAGCTTCCCAGTCCGGAGTGGCGTCTCTTCCCACATCTCCCCACAGTTTGTAGTCGCCTTTTCGCAGCCCGAGGTTGCCCCAGAGATCAAAGATCATGGTGCGCTCGGGAACCGCCTCTTCCCCCGCCGAAGCTATATGGGGAATCAGAGAAAGACCGCGCATGGGGTTCTTGCCATTCATCTCAGGAAGCGGGATCTGAGCCGCATCGAGCAGGGTGGCGAAAATGTCGGCGTGCATCACCTGAGCCTCGGAAACGGTGCCCTCAGGGATTCGGCCTTTCCAGTTCATGAGAAAGGGCACACTCAAGCCCCCTTGAAAGGTGGTCGCCTTGCCTCCCCGGAATTGACCATTGTCGCCGGGATACCTTCCTCCGGCGGCGCCTTCCTCCATGGTGCAGCCTCCGTTGTCGCTCACAAAAACGATGAGTGTGTTATCGGCCACCTCCAGTTCATTGAGGACGCCGACCAGCTTGCCCACATGATGATCCATGTGCTCGAGAACCGCGACGTAGTCACTGCGCAGAAAGCTGACGCCTCGATCAATCGCCTTGTTGACCCACTCCTCGGGCGCAGAGGCCGGCTTTGATTCATCGGTGCGAATGGGACCGTGCACTGCGTTGTAAGCGAGGTAGCAGAAGAACGGTTCCTCCTCGTCGACGCTCTCGCGAATGAATCCCTCCGCCCATTCCGTGAACAACTCGGTGGTGTGGCCCACCGAATCATCCGGCTCGCCGTTGTGCAGGAGCTTGGACCGCTGTTCCGTAACCCAATACCCATGAGTTCCACTCATGAACCCGCGATACTCGTCGAACCCGCGGTCGTTGGGAGCTTCTCCTTCGATCGAGCCCATGTGCCACTTGCCGAAGCCCCCGGTTTGGTAACCCGCCTCGGAGAGAAACTCGGAGAGCATCTTCACGTCACGCTTGATCCCTTTGTAGCCCGGCTCGCCAGGCACGCCTCCCGGGCCACGCCACATGCCGTTCTCCGAGGAGTATTGGCCCGTAAACATGCAGGCCCGCGACGGGGCGCACAGCGGCACCGTGTGGTAATTGGTGAATCGCGCCCCTCCGGCCGCTAAGCCGTCCAGGGTCGGAAGCTGCACCTCGGTCTGGTCCCAATTCGCCGGCAGGTCACCCCAACCGTGGTCATCGGTCACGATGAAGAGAATATTCGGTCGGTCCGCAGCGCTGCCAGAGATCGAAACCAGGAGCGTGACAACGGCCAGAAATAACCGTTTCAGAGTGGTTTTGAAAAAGGGGGAAGCCATACAGGGAGAATTGTTTCAGACCCAAATCTATGGGTGACGCCAATTCTGCCGTTTTTTATTTCACGCGATGATGGTTTCCCTTTTAGCCCAGCATGCGATCGAAAACGTTCTTCATCATGCGTTGCACGCGAGGGTCGGGGCCTTCGGGTTTAGCATGGGCATGCGAAGGCAAGACATGACCGGGAGGCGACGACAGGCCCTGCGCCCACCAAATGGTGCCGGCGTTGAAAACAAAGTTGTCCATCGGCCCATCATAGACCGTTCCGGCATGCGGACTGTATTGGCTTTTATCCGGCTTCATGGGGCCTTCGGCAACGACTTCCATGCCTGGTAACTCCATGTCAGCAGCGCCGTGCCATTCCCATCCCACCAATCCGGGAATCGTGTCTCCGGCTTTCATGCCGGTGCCTTCGTAGAGCCAATGCTGCGGTCGGGTGCAGGTCCAGTCGCCGCCACCGATCCCGGCGGTACGCCCTCCCATCAATTTCGCACCGCTCGGACCGGCCGGGAACTCCTGCTGCTGGCCGCGTGATTCCTGGAGCAGCTGGTAGAGTTCTTCGCCGAGGAATTTGCCCTCCCTGCGAATCACACGGCGCTCCTGCCCTTCACTGGAAGGCATCAGAGGAATCACACCCCAGACGGAGTTCCCGCTCAGGAAGGTGAGGTTGACGCCCGCATCGCGAGCCGCCCTGACATTCTCATACATCTCCAGTGTCCAGTATTCGTCGTGGCCCACCGAGATAAACCCTTTAGCCCGCTGAAGTCCCGGCCCATCGATGTGAGTGTCGACGTTCGAAATGTAAGAGACATCGTAGCCCTCCTGCTCGATCCAGTAGGACAAGGGGAACTCCCACAGGAGGAATTCGCCCGAGCCGACGGACTTGGGATACTTCACCAAGTGCTCCTGGCAGTAGTTGGCGTAGGGGCGGTCAAAGCTGACCCAGCCGGTATCCGCGGCATCGGTGCTCCACTTCTTTCGCTTCTTGTAACCCGTGTAGCCGTTCTTGTCGTTGTGATAGAGTGACCACTCCCAGGTCGGCCAACTGTTGTAGGCGGCCCAGGTCGTATCGCTGCACTGAAACAGCAAATCGCAGGGACGGTCGTCACGCACGATGAAGATGACGTAACTCTGCACGCCCTCCTCCTTGGCCGTCAGCTTGCCGAGATAAACGCCGCTGAGCCAATCCTCGGGAATCTCAAATTCCACCGAGGGTGCCCAACGGCATTCCCGCAGGCGTCGTTCCCCGATCTCAGGATCCGGTTGAGTCTGACCCTGCAAAGAATCAAAACGCTTCATGAAGCGCCCTCCCGTGCCGCCGTAATAACCGGTGCGATAGATTTCCAACGAGAACTCGGAAACCGGGTTCGTGCTCACCATGACCTGGAGCGTTTCGCCGGCACTCACACTGGTGGCCGAGCAATAACCCTCAATCTTGGGAGACCGGCACAACTCCGTCGGCTCCGTGTTGGTGATGTCCGTTTTGGTCAGCATCCAGTCCCGGGTGCCGGGCTGGAGGTTTTCCTGACGAATGGGATTGTCGGCGCCCGCCGTTTTGGCAGCGCTGGCCACACCAGCCGAGCCGGCCAGACCGGCAGCGGCGGTGCTCTTGAAGAGATCACGCCGGCTGAATCCTGGGTTGCGTTGCTGTTTCATAAACCTTCTACATTGCCTTCTCCTAACGCCCCGACGCTACTGGAAACATCTTGTTCACCTGATCGATTAGCTTGTCTTTCAAAGGCTTCACTTGGGGACCGTTCTGATGAACGAGGAGCGCGAATACCACCTCTCGTCGTCTGTCGATTCGCAAGTGCGCTCCCAAGGCGCCGCCGTGAAACGTTAGCTCCGCTAAACCCGAATCCGAAACATCGTCGCGAAACCATCCCAAGCCGTAGGTTCTGCTGGGCCTCTCTAGCCCTTGAAATTTTCGCATTTCAGTAACCGACTCTTTCGATAGGATTCGCTTACCGTCGTGCAAACCATCGTTCAAATGCATCTGCCCGAATGCGGCAAGCGCGTCCAGGTTTGTGAAGAGTGAACCTCCCGGGAGGATGAATCGGAGATCCTCAATTTCCGACAAGGAGTCTTTTGCCTTCAGTTCTCTCCCTTCTCGCACATAAGCCGTGGGCACCGTCTTTCGCATTTCCCGGGAAGGCAGAAACGTCGTGTCGCTCAGCCCCATGGGACGGAACAAAGCCTCCTGCGAAATCACTTCCAGCGACTCTCCAAGCGCGACTTCCACCACACGTCCCAGGACGCAATACCCAACGCCGGAATAGACCCATTTGGTTCCAGGCTCGTAGGCAAGATCATACTTCGCGACCAGGTCAATGGTTTCATCCAAAGGGCGTTCAAAATTGCGGATCAGATCCATTTTCTCGGGAGAGATCCCCTTGTTCCCCCAGAACCCGGCCGTGTGCGAAATCAGCTGACGAATCGTCATCGGCTTTGCGGGTGACTTACTGCCTTGAACTCGTTTTCCTTTGAACGCAGGGAGGTATTTCTCCACCGGATCATCCAGATTCAGCTTCCCCTGATCCACCAGAGCCATGACAACGCTCGCCATGAAAGGCTTTGATACCGAGGCGATGGGCAGCAGTTCGTCCGCTGTGAAGGGGCGCTTCGATTCGATATCGGCATATCCGACCCCTTCACGAAAAACGACTTCGCCTTGGTGAACGACAATAAAGGAGGCGCCAGCGACCTGCTTATCCGTCACCGCCTGATTCATTATTTCAGAAAGCGAATCGAGCTGCCCCTCCGCTCTCGCACATCCTGTGATCGCGATGAGGATGGCACACAGGCTTACTGCCGCCGTTCTCGTGATTTTAATCTTACTGATCATGACCGCTCTCGTTGATTGGTGCTTTCCACTCCGCCAGTGCTTTGGCCACTTCATCGAGCCATTGCGTGTCCGGTTCGTATTCCGGTGACTTCCCCATGGTGGGACAGATTCCACCACCTCCGGAGTGTTCATTCCAGGAATACATGATCACCGTTTGCGCCTCGCAGTCCTTGGGATGAGCTGCCACGAAATCAAGAACGGCTTCGACGCGAGCAGTAAGCTCGCCTTCCCTGGGCCACTGCATGTGATACAATTCTTCCACGGGCTGCCCCTTGCGATCAAAGGCATGGGGCCATCGATAGTGCATGCTGGGACAAGGAGGAAGAAACGGGAGCCCACGGTTCAAATACTCCTGCTCGCAGGTCTTGAGGATCTCCTCCGTCGCCGCGGCATAGGTGGGTGCTTCATCCCGCTTGGCAACTTCGCCCCCATAGGCGCCCTCGTAGTCCATGAAGGCATCGTAGCCCTCTTTCTTCAGGATTTCGGCATGCAGGTAGCTCTCTCTCGGCTCCATGCATCCCACGATGTAGGGGTTCTTCAGCCCCTCCGCTTCGACTCGCGCCCTGACATACCCCACAAATTCGGCGCCGGTCATGTGCTGCCTGCCCTTGGCGGCTTGCAGGGCTGCCCGGAATCGTTCGGGATGGTAGACAACGATCAAGGGGCGACCATCCATCACCGTCTGCCAGTTGGGCAGTTTGATGTATTCCATCGTCTCGTCCATCATCGTGGCCACTTTCCTTCGCGTGTAGCGAATCGCACGGTGGGAGTAGAGAGCCCAGGTGAAGTTCACCTTCTTCGCTTCCGGTATCTGGCTGGCGAGGTGGCAATCGAAATTGTTCCTCAGTTCCCAACCGTTGGCGTAAAGGCTGCGCGCCGGGCCGTGATAAACAAAGAAATCAATGCCGGCGTTGCAGGCATAGCGAAGTTCCTGGTCCGTGGCCTCCTGCAACAGTTCCTGGCTGAAGGGATGATTGAACCACACAGGACCGGCGCCGTCCGGATGCTCGATCCAGTCGACATCCTCAGTCCGTCGGCAGAAAAAAGGCACCCGGTCGTGCCATTGCGAATCCTTCAGGAAACCCGGGCCTCCCGGCAGATAACCCAGTTCTTTTTGCTGCGTGGATCCCTTGCCGGAAAACATGTCCCAGCGTTGCACGCCGAGCAGCGGTCGGGTTCGTTCGATCGTCTCCGTGTCTGCGGCCTCGACGGACGCGCTGAATACTAACACCCCCACCAGGAGGAGAGAACTGAACAGCCTCATGAAATTTATTTCTTTGATCCTGATTCAGCCTGCCCAGGTATTGCCCGCACGAACTTTGTCAAGAATTGCATCACATCGTTATTTTTCGTCTTGCTAAGGGTATGCACGAGTTCCGCACGATCCCCAATCCCCAGCTCTTTGTATTTCCCAATCACCTTCAGCCCATGCGCGGGATCGTGAATATCTCCGACGACTCCGGGTTCCTTTCGATAAGCAAGAAAGATCGGGGGTGCCTCCTTGGTGATCGGCTCCAGTAAGCGCTCATCAAAAGAATTGCCTGGAAGAGCCTGTCCCATGTAGATCCCCAAAATGGCCGGATCCCCGGAATGAGCAAGTGCCCAGCTCGCGTAGCTGCCCCGCGATTGTCCACCAATAATGACCCTATCGACATCCAGGTGATAGGTTTCGGCATTTTCCTTCACCCAGGCAAACATCACCTTCGCATCCGCAACACAGATTTGCAGATCGGAAAGGCCTTTAACCTGCGCAATCGACTCCCAGCTAACAATCGCGATACCCGCTTCTACCGCACCATCGGCCCAGGAACTTTTCACGTCATTGGCTGTGGAGCCGTTGTGATGGGCATAGATGAAGACCGGCGCCGGATCCTTACCTTCCGGCAAATAGAGGTTCAACCATTGCCTTTCTTCCGGTCCATAGGACACCTGCCGGTGGGTTGGGGTCTTGACTTGGCCTACAAGATCGACAGGCACAAACCAAAGGGCGCATCCAAAGAGCAGTAAATATTTTAAGGCCATAACAGGTGGTGTGTTGACTGGGAGAAACGCTACTCCACCAAATCACCAATGCCGTCTCCATTGCTGTCCACCACTCCGCTGAGCGGGTTTTCGATCACGGCCTGCCAGGCGATTTTCCGGAATACCTGATCGAGTTCATTGCTGGGATAGCCCTGTTGCCCTCCGGCAAAATTGATCCCGTTTTCGATCAGTTCGGGAGACTTCTGGTAGAGCGTCGAATAGAAGACATAGCCTTCCAGACGATCAAACCCGGTCCCGAGGTGACCGCGGTGATCTCTCCAGATGGAACGATCCTCACCGGTGACCATCTTGTGAAGGCTTTTGACGCCAGGTAGCTCTCCCTTTACCTGGAGCAGCGCCGCCTTGGTGACGGCCAGCGAGGTGGGGATGATGTAGATTTTGTCGGGGTATTCCTCCTGCATCCCGGAGATGAGGCCCTTGAACAATTCTTGCTTTTCGGCCTCGCGTGCCTGAAGGAATTCAGCAGTGTACTCCGACTCATCCGCCGGTGGCTTGCCGCCCTCGAATGGCCAGAGTCGAATCCAGGCGTCGGACAGGTAGAACTTCATGTCCGGGTTGTATTTCAGGCAGTAATCGATCCAACAACGGTAATATTCCGGTTGATCTTCGCCATATGGTCCCCACATCATCGCATCCCAACCGGCATTCGCGATCGCGGGCAAGAGTTTGGGCTTCGGCTTGCGGTCGAAGCCGAAGATTCCGTTCTCCTGCTCCCATTTGTAGCGAACGCTTCCCGTCATGCCGCCGCCGGTGTGGGTGTGAAGCGGTTGGGTGAAGCCGGCCGCCTCGCAAATGTGCGGCAAGGTCCGGTAGCCGGGCATCATGAAGCTATGCCCCGTCCCAACGACTCTCAGGACGCCATCGTCTGACTTCGGCAGATCGGGAAAGTCCCCGCCATACTGTGTCATCAGTTGCTCGGGAGTCAGGTAACAGACCGCATGTTCAGGAAACTTCTCCTCCTTCCAGCCGGGATCAGGAACGAAGGGCCCTTTCTTTTTGGCGACCTGCCCACGACTGTTTTGCAGCGCCTTGCGGTAGGCATCGGCCTCCTTGGCACTGAGCTTGCCATCGCCATTCGCATCGGACTCCGGATACTGCTTGAGGAATTTCGCCAGTTGCTCCGGCGTCGCGGCAGCGGATTCGGCTGTCGGTGTCTCAGGCGTGTCTGTGCCGCCCAGTCGTTTGGCGAGCGCCACCTGTTCCACTCGGGAAAGGGAGCTATCTCCATCGGTATCCGCGTCGGGATACCTTCGCAGGATCACCTTTTCGATGAAGGTCCACTCACGCCCGGTCAGCTTGCCGTCCTCGTTACGATCGACTTGGGGAAACTTGGTCACGACCTGTTTCGATAGCGCCGGCAGCACTTCTTCGGCGACAGACGTGGCGGAAAACGCTCCGGAAAGGGCGCATGATATGCCTAGGATGGTGATCTTCTTCATCATTGTTTTCTTCAATTCATACAGGGCGGGAACCGGGCACTTACTTCCACTCCCAGACATCCTCCTCCATCAAGCCCGCAAGCTCTCTTGCCTGGTCTGACTGCAGTTTGGCTTTCGCCTCTTGATTGTCCTTCAAGTAGGCATCCCAAAACAGGGTGCTGAGTTCTGATATCGCAGGATGGTGGTGAGGGATATGGAAACGGGACTCCTGACCTGAGCCGGCGAACGCATGATGCTGAGCGTCTTTCAGCACTAACTGAAACTTATCCCCGGCTGGCAACCCCTCATAAACCTGTTGGCGGGATTCCGGGGTCATCGTCGGGCTGACCGGGTTGTTGTCTTTGGTGCCGGTCATGCACAAGACCGGGGCAGAGATCTTGCCAAAAGCTTTCTCGGGGCTCATCGCCGGGGATGCCGACGGCGACATGGGAAGAAACGCATCAATACGTGGGTCCGTCGGAGATTCCCTCAGGAGAGAAACCTGGCCCATGAGGGCCTGGGTGGTATTCGCACCGTAACTGTGTCCAGACAGACCGATGTGATCCAGGTCCAGCTTGCCATACAAAAAGTGATCCGCATCGCGATTCCAAATCTCCAGCTGATCAATCACGAAGGAAATATCCTCGAGGCGGGCCAGGACATTCTCCAGGCTGATCGCTTGTTTGAGCGCCATCAAGCGTTGCCCTGGACCTGTGCCGTTCCTGATACTGCTGTCACTGCCTTTGTGTTGAACGAAGACGGCGATATAACCATTCTCGGCCCAATGGTTGCCCAGGTAGGGGCTGGCATTTCTGGAGCCGCCGAGGCCGTGTGAGAAGAGGACCACAGGCTGTGGCTCGGTTGATGGTGTCAGATAAATCTTTACTGGCACCTCACGGTTTCGGTCACTGTCCAGCGGCTCAAGGTTGGTGGTGGTGGCGCCCCCAGTCTGCTGCCCTTTGCTAATGGCGACGCAGGAAAGTGACAGGAGCAAGGCTAATGTAATTTGTTTTTTGAACATCACTTTGGGAATAGAACACCCACCGGCCTGGATGGTTACACCCCGGCAGCCAATTTCTGTTTTATTTTTTCGATTTGGATGGCAGGTCCCACTTGTAACCGGCCGGCGTGTAGGTCACCCCATCAGGTTCATGATGCGTCGGCAACTGCTGACGCATCATTTGCTTCACCTCGGCGTATTCCGGATTGTCGGCGAGATTCTGCCATTCCCAGCGATCGCTCTGGTGATCGTAGAGTTCCTCAGTTCCATCGGCGTAGGTGATGTAGCGATAGCGCTCGGAACGGAGACCATAGTTCTTGAAGCCAAAGACCGTCAGCGTGGTCTCGTCCCAGTCCGCCTCCGGATCCTTCATCAGGGGCGTGAGATCCTTGCCTTCCAGTTGCCCTTCCGGCGGCTCGCTGCCTGTGAGTGAAGCGAGGGTGGGATAGATGTCGAGCAGGTTGACCGGTTTCGAACTCGTCGTTCCCGGAGTGGTCACCTCAGGCACCACCCACATCAGATTGACCCGGGTGGCTCTTTCCCAGAGCGAGTACTTCCCCCAGCGTCCTTTTTCGCCCAGTTGGAACCCATGATCGCTCCACAGCACAATGATGGTGTTGTCTGCATAGGGCGACTCCTCCAAGGCTCCGACCATCTTCCCAACGAGGTCATCGACCAGCGCGGTGCAAGCCAGGTAAGCCTGGATGGCCGGCTTCCATTGATTCGTTTCCCGGATCCGATTCAGCCACGGGTTATGCGCCATCTTGCTGTGGGCCTTCGGCACATCATCGAGATCGTCTTCCCGAAAGCCTTCCGGCAGCTCGACCTCCTCCAGCGGAAAGCGATCGAAGTATTCCTGCGGCGCGTAGTTCGGCAAATGCGGCTGAAAGATGCCAGCCCCGAGAAAGAACGGCTCCTGCAACTCTCCACTGAGCAGTTTCTCTGACGCCCAATTCGCGGTGATGCCGTCGGGATGATCGTCCACCGTCACATCCGGATGACAGGGTCCCCAATCGGCCTGCCGGGCCCATCCCCCCAGGGGGAGCTTGGCATTGAACTTGAGCCCGGCGAACGAAGGCAGGTCCTGCGTTTTGCTGGGGAAGTATTCATCGAAACCCCGGCCCTTCACTTCATGAATGAAATGGTAGCCATGGAACAGCTTTCCTCCACCGATCACCTGGTAACCATTCTGCTGGAAGAACTCCGGCAGGAGCACTGAGTTATTGAGGATGGGGTTGTGAATGAGCGAGCTCTTGTTGATGTAGTTGCCCGACGTCGAAGGAAGAATCCCGCTCATGATGGCGGAGCGCGAGGGGCCACAGGCCGGTGCGGCGCAGTGAGCGTTGGTGAAAGTGATTCCCTTCGCTGCGAGGGCCTCCAGGTGCGGCGTCTTCGCCTGAGGATTGCCCTTCAGCACGCCGTTCCAGTCGTTCATGTCATCGACGGCGATGAAGAGAATGTTGGGCTTCCTCGGCGAATCCTCCGCTGCCTCGATGGTCGACAAAGCCCAGGCAGCACTCAACACAAGCGAGAGGATCAGTCTCACCCTGACATCAAAACCTGAGCCCTTGCTGAATTGGGAAGGTTTCATCATCCGATAAACTTCCGAAACAGATTGTGAGTCATCTGCTGCACCCGCTCGTCTGGACCCTGCTGGGCGACCCCGTGACGTGTTGGGTTTACATGTCCGGGAGGGCTCGACAGTCCATTGGCCCACCAGATCGTGGCGGCGTTAAAGACGACGTTACCCTTGGGTCCATCGTAAAGAGTGGCGCTGTAATGGCCCACGGTCTTGTCCCTGATCGTAGCATCGCCTTCCGCAACAATGTTCATGCCGGGCAAGTCCATCGCGGGAGCGCCGTGCCACTCCCAACCGAGAAGCCCCTTGATCGAATCTCCCTTCTTCATTCCGGTGCCTTCGAAGAGCCAATGCTCCGGCATCGCACAGGTCCAATCGCCGCAACCCATGCCGCGTCCGGTATCCTGATCCTTGTCGAGTCGTCCGCCCATCAACATGGCGCCGTCGGGTCCCATGTTCAGCTCGAAGTTCGGTCGGTTGAGAAGCTGCTGCTTTCTCTCTTCTGAAAGCTCATCGGCACCGGGCATGAACCACCCCTCGCGTCGCGCGCCCCGGTAAGGCTGACCTTTTTCTGAAGGCAACAAGGGCACCACGCAAAGCACCGAGTTGCCGCCAAAGAAGGCCAGGCTCACGCCTTGCTCGCGGGCGTTGAGGACATTGTCATACATCTGCGTCGTCCAATACTCATCGTGCCCCACGGAAATAAACCCTTTGGCGCGCAACAGTCCTTCAGGATCCGCATGCGTGTCGATGTTAGAGATGTAGGAAACATCGTAGCCGTGCTGTTCCATCCAGAACGAAAGTGGAAACTCCCAGGGAAGAAACTCGCCAGAACCGCCGGATTTCTTGTGCCCGTTCACTGGATGAGTGAACAAACCGTATGGCCGATCGAAACTCACCGTGCCACTGGGCACGCCGGTGGTGGAGTATCCCTTCTCATGAGGCGTGTAGATAGAATAGTCGGCCGGCCAGCGATTGTAGGCGGACCAGGTTAGATCGCTGCACTGAAAGAGCAGGTCGCAGGGACGATCATCGCGCACGATGAAGATGACGTAGCTCTGAATGCCTTCCTTCTCTGCGGTGAGTTTGCCGAGGTAAACGCCGCTGAGCCAGTCCTCCGGAATTTCGAATTCGACCGAAGGCTCCCAGTTGCATTCGCGGAGATAGTTGTCCCCCACGGGAGGATCGGGCTGGGTCTTGCCTTCGAGGGATTCAAAGGTCTGCATAAGGCGTCCGCCGTCCCCGTTGTAATAACCCGTCCGGAAGATCTCCAACTTGAAGGAAGAAACTGGATTGGTGCTCACCATGATCTGGAGCGTCTCACCGGCCCGCACACTGTTGGCGGAGCAATAGCCTTCGATCCAGGGGCAACGACCGTTGGGGAGAATCTTGTTAATCTTGCCGGGGAGCTGGCGCGTCTTTGTGAGCATCCAGTCACGAGTGCCGGGCTTCTCATTTTCTTTCTGAATGAGATTGGACTGACTGGCTCCCTTTGCCGTTGATGTTCCGTAGGAACCGGCAGCAATCGCTGCGCCTGCTGCGGCGACACCTTTGAGTAAATCGCGGCGATGCACTTTTGACTGAGAAGATTCGGGCTTTTTCATGAGGGGATTATTTCGCTTGTTTGAGGTAGGCGACGAGATCGGCGATCTCGTGGGGTTTGAGAAGAGAATCAAAGACTTCGGGCATCAGGGAAACCGGGGAGTATTGCGCCGATTCAATCTGCCGAATGGCAACGGGTTGCTCGACACCCGGGGCTGGCGCGAGGAAAATTCGATTGGCTGTCTCACGATGAATCACGCCGGCAACCTCTCCTTGTGATTTCTTTTTCACGATCACCATTTCGTAGTAGCGGGCGATCGTAGCGCTGGGATAGACGATGGCCTCGAGTAGATCCCGCTCACTGCGGATCGCTCCGATTTTGGTTAAGTCAGGTCCAAACTCAACGCCCAACTCGCCCATGACGTGGCAGGTCAGGCAAAGTGACTTGCTGGTATTCTGGAAGATTTCTCTTCCGCGCTCCGGATCACCGTCAGGCAGGAGCGCTTCCAGCTCAACGAGCCTGGCCTCCTGATTCGCAGTCACCTCAGGCGCCGCTTCCATGGCTTCGGCCAACTGGATCTCCGGCATGGCATGAACCGGAGCGCCATTCCTCTTCACCTGGCTCATTTGAAGAATGGTACGCGTGACAGGGTGCTTTCCGGGAAGGGATGCGATATCTGCCGCCTCAAAGAGGGCATAGATGGCCGCGTGCTTAAGGAAAGGATCTCCCTCCACCTGGCTGAGCGCAACCAACGGCTTCACCGCCCGGGTCTCTCCTATTCTCCCAAGTGTCATTGCCGCGAGGCGTTGTTCGCGAGGGATGCCACTCTCCAGGCATTTTATCACTTCTTCCGCCGCTTCATGGTCTCGCCAGAGCGAGATGCTGTGAAGAGCGGCGCATCGGACCTCGGGATCCTCGTCAGTGAGGAAGTCGCGAACCGCTGCGCGTGCTGATTCGCCCGGAATTCGGTGCAGCGACCACAAGGCCGGCAAAGCGGCTTCAGCACTCTGTAAGTACACGAGATGGGATGGCTTGGCTAACGCACGGATGGCACGCTTCACCACGGCGGGACGGTTATCAGAGAGCCAGGACACCTGTGGATTCCCCCAGTCCAGCTCAAGCCCTCGTGGATCGGGACCACTCTCGACTCCTGTCTTCCTGACGCGATAAATTCCTCCCAGGACATGGGGCTTCGCGACCTTGGATGTCGGACAACAAATCATGTACCAACTACCCGTGTCCGCGACGAGGAGGCTGCCGTCTGCATCTTCGATGACATCGGTCGGATGAAAGTCGGTTTGATCGCTCTCCAGGAAGACACTCGTTTCACAGCGGTAGCTCGAGCCCTCCTCACTCAACTGATGTCGGGAAATGCGCCTCAGATTGAAATCCGCACAAAACAAGTCGCCCTTGAGGCCATGGGCGTCACTCCTCGCCATGACGATCCCGGAAGGAGCCGCCGGCCCCATATGGGTCATAGGAGGCAACAGTTCGCCGGTGCGCGGATGCGGGGCGAGGACACGTGGATTCTCCCTGCCGTAAACCCCTCCATAAACCGCATGCAGGACCCCGTCCCGTTTTCCCGGTTCCGAGAGATCAAAGAAGGTGCCGCTGAGAAAGCGTTCACCTGCTTCGCTGAAAGCCAGGCCCACCGGGTTGTTCATTCCGCCGGTAATCACGACCTCGAGCTGACTGCCGTCCGGTCGCGCCCGATAGATATGCGCAGCGCTGGAGCGATGCTCGTCACCGCTCCCGAGAGGATGCGTCTGTTCCCGAAACCCTCCCTTGGTCCAGTAGAAGAACCCATCCGGCCCCAGGTAGGGCCCGTGCAAATCGTTACCACATCCGTCAATCGTGCCTCCGTCGAACCAGGAAGTCCGTTCATCAGCGACATCATCGCCGTCTGTATCGCGCAGCTTCCAGATATGCGGAGGCGCGCTCACATAGACCGAATCCTCATGAATCAGGATCCCTTCAGGAAACGGCAAACCCTCGGCAAAAACGCTCGACTCATCGAAGACTCCGTCGCCATCCCGATCGATGACCCGCAGAACCCTGTGCTGGGGATCCTTCACCTGTACCGGAGCCTTGTCCGTATTGCCTGAACTGTCAGTCACGTAGAGAACACCCTCATCATCGAAGGCCATGTGAATCGGGCGGGGAACCAGGTCCGAAGGAACCGCCAGTTCAATCGAGAATCCTTCAGCCAGGGTAAACTGGTGCGGGCCGATTTCCGAAATCTCTTCACCAACGACCGGGTTCGCGAAGAACGCGACGCAGGTCAGCACCACGAGCGGTGTGCTGATCCGGTTTCGTTGAGAGGTGAAAAGGTTCATCGGTCTTTCGAAGAGCGAAGTCACGAATCCTTAAGAATAGCGGAGAGATTGAAGTTCACTGTTTGCTCAGCGAGCAATGCTTCCGCGACGCCCCGACCTTGCGGATGCCAGCGGGCAATCCCGGCGATCGTCTGCAGGATGTGACTGGCCGCAACATTGATATCCAGTTCCCTCAGCTTGCCTTGTTCTGCCAATTCCCGCATCGCACTGCGAAGCAACCCTCGGTATCCATCGACTCGTTGCCAGATGATCTCCTGCTGAGCCGGCTCGAGGTGCCGGCGCTCCGGGAAAAGAAGGGTTAATTCCAGGCCATGTTTGAAAAGAACACGAACATGCAATCGAATCATGTTTCTCAGTCTTTGCTCGGGATCTGCAATTCCCCGGGTCGGTTCGATCACCTCATTCTCCATCACATTCATCGCAAACTGCAGAATCTCGAACAGCATCTCCTGCTTGCTCTTGATGTGATGATAAAGCCCGGCCTTGGTCATGCCGACTGCCTCAGCGAGGTCTCCCATCGAAGTGCCGGCATAGCCCCTTTGAACCATCAGGCTGGCCGCTGTTCGAAAGACTTCTTCATTGCGCGCCTGACCTTCCGGTGTCGGCATCAGGTTGGGTTGGGGAATGGGATTCATGACTGGGATCCGGAATTTTACCGAACGATCGGTAGGTAGGTCAATCGTGGACAGTCATGTTTGAGTTTCAGGGGCCAAGTGGAGGGGGAAAGCACCGAACGATGGCTGATCATCCAGCCATATCTATAGAGACATCCTGGCCGCTCGTTCGGTTACAACGACGGCCGAGAAATTGGCGTTAAGGTGGCGAGAGAGAGGCGCTCTGTTCGTTGCCTTATTTTGCGACGGAACGCTCAATGGTCAGCAGGGCGCTGTCGATGAGTTGCAGTGCCGTGCTGAAGCTTCCGTCGATGTAGTAGAGCACCCAGACTTCCTTTCCGTCTTCGTCATCCTCTTCCCTTTTGGGATAACCGACGAGATCGAGTAATTGGAAGGTGCGGGGGGTGATGTTGTCGATATCCACGGCGTAGACGAGGGAGGCCTGATCATCACCTGGCTGATTGATCTCGATGAGGAGACGGTAGGGCAGGGATTCTTCGGCATCACCCGGCAGGATGTAGTCGGCGGGATCAAAGGAACTGTTTTCGGTAGCACCCGAGATGGCATCGAGTTCGAGTTCTTCTAAAAGATCATTGCCCGAGGTTTCTGCTTGTTGCTTGGCTTCCTCCCAGCCGCGTCGCTTGAAGTCCCAGTAGGGCAGGGCGTTTCGTCCGCCTTCGCCGGTCGGGGTGTGCAGGGTTTTGATGTGGTATTGGGAGGCATTCTCCAGCCAGATCGCAAAATGGGGAGGGGATTCCAGATCGAATCCGGTGCCGCTGCGAACGGTCAAGGCCATCTTGTAACCCGGGTCGGGAGTGTAGTGATAGGATAGGCCAAGGTCTGTCACCTCGTAGTCATCCAATGAGGGCCCCAGGTTTTTGCTAAGACCGAGCACGCTCTTGATGGGAGCGGGTTGCCAGAGGAATAAGGCAACTAACAGAGCCACTACAGCAAGAGCGATCCAGACGATTCGACTTTTGAGGTACCGAGTTAACCGGTGGTTGTTGTTGAAGATATGCAGGGCAATGAGTCCAATGAAGACAAAGCCGATCAGCGAATGCAACCCGACGATGTGAATCGAAAAGGGGCGGACAAAGGCGAGGACTCCTGTCACCGCCAGCACGACAAAGCTGAAGGCGGTGAGCAGGGAGACGGTGCTTCGTTTTTGACTCATCAGTAGCGGAAGATGCTAATCTTCCGGCGGAATACTAGGTTTTCAGGATGGGCTCTGCAGTCGGAATCTTGGCAAATTCCGCTACGGTTCACGCTTTTGTCCCCTCCGGCACAATCGCTCCGTGCTTCTTCAATTCCTCGTGAACCTCGGCCAAAGGCACGTCACCTGGTGATACCTTTTGTCTCGCTGCGAGGACCGCATTCACCGCTGCGGCCTGACCCATCCCCATGGAGCTGGCCTGGACTCGTGCGGCGGAGTTGGCGAGGCGATCGCTGGAGACACAGCGGCCTGCGACCATGATGTTCTTCGATCCCTTCGGAATGAGTGCCCCTCGCGGGATAGTGGGCACCTTGCCGTGAGTGAGGTGTTGGGGTTTTACGCCGTTCTCATCGTGCAGATCGATGGGGTAGAAGCTGTAGGAAAGGGCATCATCGAAGACGCGGCCCGATGTGTAGTCACGCACAGTGATCATGGTCTCGCCCTTGATGCGATAGGTCTCGCGGCTTGCAGTTTCGTTCATCATCCGGTCGATGGTGACGTTCTCGCCGCCGGGAATGGTTTTGAGGAACTTGAGCAGGCGCAGCACACACTTTCGTCCAGCCAGGTTCGTCTGGGTTTGCGTGGCGGCATTGGTCGAGTCCGCCCCGAAGATGTGGTTGCTGTTACCACTTCGGCTCTTGATCGGCTGCATGGCTTTACCACTCCAGGTGTCGCCTTTCTGAAGGCGGCCTTCTTTGAGGGCCTCATCGTACATCTGCTGGATGAGTTTGGCGTTCTTATTCACGACGGCCGTGTCGAAGCCGGTAAAGGTGACGACATGGGTGCCCGGCTGACGGGTGTCTTCGCGGAGGCGTTCGAATCCTAAGCTGCCCACCACGTCGGCACCACCGGTGCAGTCGACGATCTGGCGGCAGCGCAGTTGATATTGAACCCCTTGCCCGACCACATCGACAAGCCAGCCATCCTCGGTTTCGACGACCTTCTGGGGAAACTGGTAGTAGGCCAGGGAGACTCCGGCATCAAGGCAGGCCTCCTCGGCGAGCAGCGAGTAGAGCTGTCCGTTCAAGCGGACGTGATGAGGCACGTGACTCTTGTGGACCTTGGTGAAGTCCTGCAGTTCGCGCCCATCGACCTCGACGGATTTGGCGACCAGCTCCCAGCCGATGCCGGCAATGACTTGCTTGCCCCAGGCGTGAAAGAGTCCGGGAAAACTGACGCCACCGGTGGTGGTGGTTCCGCCGAGTTGGGAATTGCGCTCCAGCAGAACCGTCTTGGCTCCCATGCGACCCGCTTGAATCGCTGCGACGTGACCGGCGGATCCTCCGCCGACGACGAGCACATCGACGTCGAGCAGGTTCTCCTGGTCTGGATCGGCGGTGGGCAGGTTTTCAGCGCTGGCTTTGTGGACGAGTCCGGAAGACGCAAGAATGGCGGTGCCGGCGACGGTGTGTTTGAAGTAATCTCGACGATTCATGGTGATAAGTTATCGGTTAAAGAAGTGAAAGGGGACTGATGTTAGTGATTGTAGTGAGGCAGGAAGTGCTCAGGCTTTCTCGGGCACGATCTGTCCGTGCTCCTTCAAGGTGGCATGAATTTCCCCGAGGGGAACTTTCAACGGAGTGGTGCCTGACTTCGCTGCCAGGGCAGCAGCGACGCCGGCGGCCTGGCCCATGCCCATGCACGGAGCCTGGACGCGAAGGCCGGAATTGGCGAGACGATCGCTGCTGAGGCAGCGGCCCGCCACCATGATGTTTTCGCTTCCCTTGGGGATGAGCGCTCCCAGGGGAATCGTAGGAACTGTGCCCGGCTTCAGTGGTTGCGGTTTCACTCCTGTCTTCGTGTGAAGGTCGACAGGATAGAAAGCATAGCTGATGGCATCCTCGAAGAAACGGCCGGAGCGGTAGTCGTTGACCGTGATGAGGGTTTCCCCCTCAATGCGGTAGCTTTCACGAAAACCCGTTTCGGGTTGCAGATGGGTGATACGTTTCTTCTCTTTGCGAATCCTGTCGAGTATCGATTTTCTGCCAGTCATATTGGCGACTGTGACGGTTCGAGAGTTGGTCGAATCCGCGCCGTGAACATAGAGGCGTTTAAGGCGGTTGCTCCTGCTAACTCCGGGGTTATTAGCCCTGTCCATCTGGAAAAGGTAAGAACCGGGCTGGCGCTCTTCTTCCCGAAGTCGTGGTAATCCAAGCATCCCGACGACTTCGGCTCCTCCGGTGCAGTCGATGATCTGTTTACAATTTACTTTTCTCTGAGTGCCAAATCCAACGCAATGGACCGTCCAACCACTATCAGTTTCGGCAATGGTTTGCGGAAATTCGTAGTAGGCAATCTCTACCCCTGCCTCAGTACACTTTTCCTCTGCCAGCAGGGCGTAGAGAAACTGGTTGGTGAAAACCTGGTTGTGATGATGGGCTTTGGGGACCTTGGCGAAGTCAGGCAATACCCCGCCGTCCAGTTCGACGCTTTCCTTCACCAGTTCCCATCCGATACCGGCGATGACCTGTTTTCCCCACGCATCAAACAGACCGGGATAGGAAACCCCGCCGGTGGTACTGGTACCACCGAGTTGCGCGCCCCGTTCCACGAGTAGCGTCTTGGCACCGGCGCGAGCCGCCTGGATCGCGGCGACGTGGCCGGCCGTGCCACCGCCAACGACCAGCACATCGACGTCATTGGTGACTTCAGGTTCCAGAGCTTCGGCGGGAGCCTGAGCGTGGACATGGCCGGCTGAGGCAATCGTTATGCCGGCAGCAGCAGTGCCGAGCAATCCGCTTTGCAAGAATTCTCGGCGATCGGTTTTGTTCTCTTGGTTGCTCATGGGGTTTCTTATTGAAGTTGGATACGATCGATTCGCAGTTGTTGTTTGGGCACGAGGGACTGAAATCGTAGAATTTTCAGTCCCGGTGCGTCAAAGGTGACGGTGCCGATGAGTTGGTCTTCGAGTTTCTTCGATCCGGGCTTCACCGTTGCGACGGTGGTCATGGGGTAACCGGTGTCGGCCTGGGCGGCGTCATCGACGACGTCATCAACGAAGACCTCGCAGGGGCCGTCGATAGAAAGCGTGGCGCCGAGTTCGTAGGAGCCGGCGGCGGGGACATCAAGGACCAGGTCGAGGTAGCTGCCTTTCCCGGCTCGCAGCTCGGCATAGAGCAATTGGCCTCCCGAGGCTTCGGGAGCGGAGCGTCGGTAGTGGCAGTTGCCGCGCAGCTTGAAATCGGAGGAGGTTTGCGTGGGAATGGCCTCGGCTTCGATCCAGCCATCTTCGGGAATCTCGGGATGCGTGAAGGTGAGGTGTTGGGACAGCCGATCGATGACCTGGGCGTATTTGGGATCGTCAGCGAGGTTGGTGAATTCGTGAGGATCGGTGGCGAGATCGTAGAGTTCGGTTTCGCCGGTGATCAGGCGGGTCATGCGGTAGTCATTGTCGAGCACCACATCGTAGCGGATGCCGTCGGTCTCGCTGGACATGACCACCGGGCGATCCCATTCGCTCTGCGGGTCATTGAGCAGGGGAACGAGGCTGTTTCCGTCAAGCGCTTGCGAGGGCTTGGGCAGCTTCAGCAATTCAATGAGCGTCGGGTAAAGGTCCTGGAGGGAAACGGCTTTGTCGCAGGTCGCGCCTTCGGGGATGCCGGGGCCGGCGACGATGAGATTGCAGTGGGCGGAGTCATACCAGGGCTTCATCTTGGACCAGGCCTCTTTCTCTCCCAGGTTGTAGCCGTGGTCACTCCAGAGAACGATGTAGCCGTCCTTGGCGTGTGGGCTGGCATCCCAGGCATCGAGCAGGCGGCCGATCTGTTCGTCGGCAAAGGTCACGCAGGCGAGGTAGGCCCGGATGAACTGCTTGTCGTAGCCCTTCTTCACGAGGCCCTGGTGGTAGCCGGGGCCGAACTTGGCTTCGAGATGGGCGAGAGGGCGAAAGCGTTGTGGTAGATCGTCGAGGTCGTTCGGCTGAAATTCCGGAAGCTGGATGGCCTCAAGCGGGTAACGATCGAAGTATTCCTGTGGCACGACCCAGGGGACGTGAGGCCGATAAATGCCGAGGGAGAGAAAGAGTGGATCGGTGATGGATTCAAGCGTGTCGATGCCATGGCTGACAGAGAGGTAGTCAGCCATTTTCGTGACCGGATCGGCAGAGACGCCCCAATGTCCCGAGGGGTTCAGCTTAAGGCCAATCCCGGGAACTTGCTTCGGTCGGCCGGCCTTGGGGATGTAGGTATCAAACTCGGTGTTGTCTCCCTTGTGGAAGTTCTTGGCGATTCCGACGGTCGTCCAACCTTGAGCGGAGAGATGCTTGGGCAGGGTGACAGCGTCGCCCGCATAGAAGCGCCAGGGGCGGATGCCGTTGTCGTTCACGATATTGCCGGAGCGGGCCGGGTGGATGCCGGTGAACACGGCACTGCGAGAGGGAAAGCAGGTCGGTGACGAGCAGATCGCGTTGGTGAAGGTGACCCCGCGATCGGCGAGACGCTGGATGTTGGGCGTGATGGCTTGGGGGTGCCCCTGGAGCACGGTGTTCCAGTCATTCCAGTCGTCGATATTGAGGAAGAGGACGCTGGGACGATCCGTCAAGGAGTCGTCGGAGCCGTGACCTTCGGCGATCGCCAGGCACGCCAGAGCCGCCAGGCACAGCGCCTGAAGTCGGCCGGGCAAGATGGGCCGGATATAGGGAACGAAGGTCATGATGACTGAATAAGGCGGATGGCAGCTGTTTTGGACAGGGAAAGATGACCGGATTCGAGCAGGAGCCGCTTCTGATGGCTAAACGGTGCGAGGCGCTTTCTGAGGAGGAAGATGGAGGGGGGAGGAAAGGTGTGTGGTTGCCGCCGAGAGGATCGCCACGCCACCACAGTATGGCGGTCCAATCGGCGGGCTTTAATCACTAGTGAAAACTGTCTGCTGGACCAGGCGTTGCCTGGAAGGGAGTCATCCCTTGTCGACCGCGGCTCGTTTCCGAGACCGACGCGCCCAACCGAAGGCAGCCAGACCAAGGCCCATGAGAGCAAAGGTGCTGGGCTCGGGGACGGGCTGGATCTGGCGAAGCCAGATTCCGGTGTTTCCTCCCCCTGCAAAACTAGACTGGGCCAGTTCAAAGGCGCTTGACTTGAAGTACTGACTGTTGCCAGCAGCGCCCGTGATGTAATTGGGGGTGATTTCGTTGAAATTGGTCACGGTGCCAACGAGAATCTGCCATTCGTTGGTGCCTGCCCCGTCATTCCAGAAAGTGGTGTCGAAATCGACGCCGCTGCCAAAGGTGATGTCCAAGGTGGTGCTGGTGAAGTCGGCCGTCCCTGAGACGGTGAACTGATCGAAATTGGTCCCTGGGTTGTTGGTTGCATTCGAGACCAGCTCCCAGGAGAGCGTGGCGCCGCTTTGGTAGGTAGCGTCACCAGTGATGGTCTGGGTGGCGACCGATCCCGCCGCGTCCGTGTCACCCGCCGCATGGGTGGCGCCGTTCCCGATGATGACGTCGCTGCCGATGGTGCCCTCGCCGCTGAGGGTTCCACCGGTGACGTTGACCACACCCGTGGCTCCCGAATGGTCGCCGTTGATCAGCAGCGTGCCGGCGCTGACCGTGGTGGTCCCTTTGTAGTCGTTAGCGAGGGACAGTGTCGTCGTGCCGGTGCCGATTTGCCTGAACCCTCCGGTGCCGGTGATGACTTGCCCATTGAGGTCGGCCGCCTGGGTGAACGCGTTGCTGCGATTCACGGTCAGGTAGCCCTTGTTGGCGCCGGCGTTGTTGACGGTAATGCCGCTGGTTCCGCTCAGGCTACCCGTCGTACCGCCATTGCCCAACTGCACGGTGCCATTGCTGATGGTGGTCGGGCCGGTGTAGGTGTTGTTGCCGCTCAATATCCAGGTGCCGCTGTCGAAGCTGCTTTTGATCAGGGTCCCGTCGCCGGAGATCACGCCACTGATTTCGCCGCTGATATTGCCGTCACTGCCCTGCAGCACCAGCGCCCTCGTGTTGTCGCCGGTGCCGGCGGTGGTGACGATGTCACCGGAAATCGTGAGGAAGCCGGAAGTGCCGGAGATGCGCAGGTAATTACGGGTGTCGGTGGTGATGTTCCCTGTCCAGGTGTTGTTGCCGCCAACGTTCTCCAGTGAAACGAAATCGCTGCCGGTGCTGGCGCTGCTCAAGTCCAAGGACTCACCGCTGACGGTAATACCGCCTTGCAATTGAAGCCTGGCATCCGCTGTGACAACGGTGCCGCCGGCCGTGGTGCCGAGAGCCGATCCATTGGAAATGTTCAGGATTCCGCCATTACCATTGACGGTGGTGATGCCCGTGTAGGTGTTGGCGTTGGTGAGGGTCAGGGTACCTGTGCCGCTGTGGGTCACGGCGGTGGCTCCGGTGATTTCGGCGTTGATGGTGACGTTGGCGGCCCCCGTGGTGTTGATGCCCCCGCCGGCGGCTGAAAGGGTGTTGGTGCCGACCGCGTTCACGACGTAGTCGTCGTTGTCGTTGGTGAAGGTCACTGTGCTCGCTTCGATGTTGGACTGGAGAGTGGGATTGAGGCTGCCGCCGCCGCCGCCGGGGGAGTCCGCGAAGATGACCTTGTCGCCATTGAAAAAAGTGGTTCCTGCGCCCGTCCAATTGGGGGTGGTGTCGATGTCCCAGTGGGTGGGTTTGGCGCCGTCGGTGCCGGCCCAGGTGATCTCGCCGATACCGGTGTCGACGGTGATGAAGTCCCCGTCGTCGGCGAACATTCCGGCATTCGCACGGGTGCCGAAACCGGTTCCCTTGACGAATTTATTGATGTCGCCGGTGAAGATGCCGGTCGTTCCGTTGTCGTATTGGAGGACATTGACGACACCCGATCCGCCACCAGTGAGATTGACGGTGAAGCCGTCTTCGTCGAGTGCGCTGACATCCAGTGTGCCGGTTCCACTGTCCGTACCGAAGGCCGCTGAGGTGGAGCCGTCAATGGTGATGGTGTGGGTGTTTCCGGAGAAGGTGATGTTGCCGTCAGTGGTGCCTTCGCCACCGACGTTGGCATTGGCGAACACGGTGAGCAGGCCGGTGTGGGTGCTGGTGCCGGTAAGGTTGACGGTGCCGGTGGTAACGTTGACGGCACCGTTGCCACTGATGACGCCGCCGTAGGTGTAAGCGTCGCTGCGGTTGAAGTTCAGGGTGGCAGCGGTAGCGACGTCGACGTTGCTGTCATTGCCGAGGGTGCCGGTGGTGCTGCCGTTGCCGATCTGCAGGGTGCCGACCTGAACCTGGGTGCGGGCCGTATAGGTATTGGTGCCACTGAGAATGACGGTGCCGTCGCCGATTTTGTCGAGGCCGGGTCCGTCGCTGTCCTGGGAGATCACTCCGGAGAGGGTCAGGGTGCCGCCACTACCTGCGTTGACATCGAAGGTGCCATCCGTGTTTTCCAGAAGTTCGATATCTCCGGAGAAAGTCGCGGCCGTGGCGCCGGACTGCAGAGCGAGCCGCTTGGTGGTGCCGTTGTTGCCGCTTTCGATGACTCGGATGTCGTTGGAGATGGTCTGGCCGTTGCCCAGTTCCAGAACCGAAGTTGTATTGTTACTGTCTCCGATGTCAAAACGACCACCCCAGGTGACGTTGGCACCACTGGCGATTCGAGTGTTTCCATTACGAATTTCGAGATTGGCTCCTGTTCCCTGGAGAGTTCCGGTAAACTGGACGGTGCGAGAAGAGAAACTGGGACGGATATCGGCACCAGCGGCGTTGACGTTGACGATGCCGCTGAGGGTGAAGGTGGCGGGGTTCCCGTTATCGAGCCCGATGCTGGCTGCCCCCGTGTTCAGGTTGATGGTATTACTCACGGTTTTATTACCTCGGGAACGCAGCTGGCCGCCCTCGATATTGACCACCGCGTTTCCGAGAGCGCTGTTGCTGTTGACCACAATTCCGTCTGCTCGTGAGCCGCCGAAGCTGTTGACCACGATGGTGTCGAGTTCGGTGGCGCTGGTGTTGTCGCCGCCCAGCCAGAGTTCGTCGGTGCCGACGTAGGTGAGGGTGACATCGGTGCCGCTGGTGGAGAGGGCTCCGTCGATCTCGATTCTTCCGGTGCCGCCGATGGTGGTGTCGCCGGCGAGGTCGATCTGGTTCGAGAAAGCTTCGGTGGCGGCGGCGCCCGTGTTGATGATGGCCCCGGCGTTGGCCCCGGTGCCGTTGCCGACGCCGCTTACGATGATGCTTCCGGCAGCCCGGTCCTCGTAGTCGTGATTGCCGTTGATGTCAAAGGTGCTGCCGTTGCTGATGGTGAGCGTGTTGGCGGCATTGCCGAGGAAGGAGCTGATTCCGGCCGCGGAGCCGTCCTTCAGGGTGCCTCCGCCGTTGACGACGATCGAGCCAACGAAGTCATTTGTGACATTGCCACCGCCAAGGGTGAGGTTGCCCGTGCCGGAGTGGGTGATGTCGGTGGCGTCGGAGATCTTGACGTTGAGAGTGACATCGTTGTTGCCGCTGACGTTGAGGCCTCCGGAGGCGGTGAGAGTTTCGGTGTTGTCAGTGGTGTCGTCGATCGTGTAGGCGAAGTCGTTGTTGCTGAAGGTGACGGTGGTAGGGGCCACGTTACCGGTCAGAATAATGGTCTGAGCCGAGGTTGGTGCGGAGGCGTCGACATTGGAGTCGGTGAAGATGACGAAGTCTCCATCGAAGAAGTCGTTGTCACCTTCGACCCAGTTGTTGTCCGTGGTGTTGCCGTTGCTCCAATTGGCAGTCGTGTTGGCAGCGGCCCAGGTGCGGGTTCCGAAGCCGGTGGTAAGGGTGATTTTCTTGTTGCTGCTATCGCTGGTGTCGTTGTTGAACATGCTGCCACGACCGCTGACGGCGAGGCCGCTGCCGACGGTGAAGTCGGTGAGGTTGCCGGCGAAACTACCCGTGCCGTAGTTGAGGATGGTGATGTCGCCGGTGCCGGTTGGCGAGGCGCTGAAGTTCACGGTGTGGGTGCCACCGGTGATATTCGAAGCCAGGCCGACGGATTTGAAGGCACCGGGTTCGGTGCTGGCATCGACGGTGAGGATGGCGCCGGTGGCTCCGCTGCCGTCGCCGAGGGTGAGGAGTCCAGTGGTGGAGCCCTCACCGGAAAGGGTAGCGCCGTCAGCAATGGTGAGAGCGGAGGTGAGGGTGCCGGTGACATCCAGGGTGCCTGCGGAGACGGTGGTGTTCCCGGTGTAATTGTTGGTGCCGGAGAGCGTCAGCGTGCCGCCATTGACAGTCAGCCCACCGCTCCCACTAACCGCGCCCGCGACAGCGCCGCCGCCAGTTACGGTCAGAATGTCATCGAGATTCACCAGGCCCGTCGTCACCGTCGTATTCAACGCCCCAATCGTTTCCGCTGCGCCTACATCAAAGGTTCCCGTCGTCACAATCACGGCACTCGCGTCACCAATCGCCGCTCCGCCCAGGACCCTCAGGGTCCCTCCTTCGATCGTGGTGTCCCCGGTGTAGGTGTTGGTGCCGGAAAGTATCAGGGTGCCCATTCCGACCTTGCTAAGCTCGGGGACAATGGGGGAGCCAGAGTCGGTGTCTTGAAACTCAGCAATCGTGCCCGAAACGATGATGTTTCCGGCAGCGGTGTCGAACCGGGTTCCCAGGTTGCCTTGGAATGATCGGTTGATAATCTTAGCCGTGATTGTTTGAGTGGAAGTCGAGTTGTTGGTAATGAAACCCCACGTACCATTACCGCTGCCAAGTATATCGAACCCTCGATTACCCGCTTCACTCAGGACGAAGGCACCAGCCGTGTTGTCAAAAATAATCGAATGTACGTTGAAACCGCTCCCCGTTGTAGAGTCTAGAGTAGGATCCAGGCGGGTATTTCCGCTGAAGGTCAACACCGAGAACGGCGAACTTTCACTGGGAACCTGGTCATCAACCCAGTTTTCCGCAGTGGAAAAGTTGCTGTCGGTCCCTCCGCCATCCCAAGTAGAATCGGCGAGACCTGCCGTGGTGAGAGCGGCCAAAAAGACCAGAATGGCTCCAAAGAAGTGAGGTGTTAAACGCGGTTTCATCTTATCTTCTGTCTTCCGAAAGTGGTTAAATCAGGGTGTTTCTGAAAGTGTCAGCTAGGTGCTCGTGACCAGGAACTATTGGGCCTTCTGGCGAATTGCCAGGGTGGGAGCGGGTAGAAAGGGGTGGCGACGGCTGGCGAATCCGTGCACGAGGCCGCCATCTTCGGTCTCCTTGGTTTCGCGCACCACTTTCAGGGTGATCTCGGAGTCGGGATGTCCGCGAAGGAACTTTGCCAGCGCTTCAGTGCTCACGCGAAACTGCCCCTCCTGCACTCCGTGGGGGACCACGAAGGAACCGAGAGGAATGACCTGGTTTTCTTTTGGAAACTGACGATTCTGGATCGACTCGTCCCACTCCGGTACCTTGCCAACCAGCCCGTAAACCCCGAACTCGGCATCCGGAACAAAGGAAGCCAGCCCAAAGCCGGTGGGTGCAAACTGGAGCAACAACTCCGCTTCCTCGATGCGCTCTTTCTCGACCTGGCGGAGATCAAATCCCAGCCAGGAAACCCGCGTTGGCCCCAGCCCATTGGAAATCCGCGCTGGACCCCGCCCATCGTGCGGGTTCTTCACATACAGCATGGTGTCTGACTCATGCGATGGAACCCGACCGGTGTAGGCATCCTTTGAGGTCCGCAAGAGTTTCCATTCGGGACCGAAGTCATTCCGCGGCGAATTCGAGAGGGTGCGATGCTCTTGGAGTTTGGCTGCGTCCGGAGCTTCGCCAAGGACTTGATCTCTCTGGCCTGTGGTCAGTTCAACAATCTTGTCTGACGCCGCGTACTCGACCTGGACCTTGCCTTCCATCACCTGGGTCAGGGTTTCTCCGGTCTCTTCAAACACGCTGACGGCGAAGCGTGTCCCGTAGTCGACCACGTCCGCGGTCGGGGTCTTGATGGTGAAACCATGGGCGGAGTCCGGAATGTCCGAAACCGCGGTGCCCCGGTCCAGGGTGCAGTTCATCGTGTCCACCAGGGTGAGGGTGGCGGGGGCTTCGATGGTGACGAGCGCTCCGGAATCGAATTCGATAGTGGCCAGTCCTGAGGCTAAGCGAATGGTTCCCGGTTCCAGTCGGCTGCCGACCGAGGTGGGCAGATCGCTGTCCTCCCAATGGGCCGCGTTGGTGCTTGTCAGGGTTGCCACGGCGCGGTTCCCGAATTCCTGCCCTGTGAAGATGAAAGCGAGCATGGCAACGAGGCCGGCTGCCATTCCCAGGGTTAGAGCAAGGCGGAGAGGCTTGATTCGGCGTGGGGGAGTGGAGGCTTTTGCTCCGGGGAGTGCCGGATGAGTGATCAGGTTCGCGTGAATGTTGAGCAAAGAGGCATACTCGCGCCGCAACGCCGGGCTTTCGCGGAGCAGATCATTCAAGGCGTCACGCTCCTGCTGAGACAGCTCTTCGTCACAGAGCTTTGCGACCAGGGTTCGGAGTTGCTCCAGTTGCTTAAGCATAATTTGTCTCCTTTCTGATGCAGACTTGAAGGTTTTGCCGGACCTTCTTCAACTGTCGAAAGACCGAGCGTCGACTCATGCCGAGTTCCGGGCCGATCGCGTCGGTGGGCACTTCGTCCCGGTAGCGAAGGAGCAGGAGTTTGCGGTCCTCGGGCGGGAGTTTTTCCAAACAGGCATCGAGAGCTTCCCTGGCCGGATGGGCGGTTTCCAGGGCTTCTGCCTGGTCAATGGCGACGACCTCGAGAACGTCGTCTTCAAGCAGGATGGGGTGGCGTCCGCTTTTTTCGCGGAACTTCAAGGTCTCCAGGTAGGCAAAGCGGCAGGCCCAGGGCACGAAGGGGCGGTTTGAGTCGTAGTCGGCCGCCTTGCGGACCAGCGCCATGCTGGTTTCCTGCATGATATCCCGGGCATCGGTCTCGTTGCCCACCAACACGATGACATAGCGCAGCAAAGCATCGAAATGCTTCATCATCAGGCCAGTGATGGTCTCTGCGGGTTCTCGTTCCATGGGAGGTCCATTCATTTCCCGGTTTCGGGGGCAGTTAGTGCCAAAAAAAACACTTTTTTTCGCGGTGCCTGAATTCCCGTGGTGAAAGGCGTGCCTGACTGGTGCAGCACAGGCTGTGTCTGCCCTGAATTGCCGAGGTTAAAGCGCGCTGAAGCCAGGCAACGCGGGCTGAAAGCTCGGGTGATCCAGGAAAGTGCGTTGAGCCAAAAGACTTCCGCGAAGTGCTTCTGAACTCAATCCGTGAAATTAGCGGCAATCCGTTGTCCAATTTCAATATTGGCCTCCATGGGGAGGGGAACGCGGAGGTCAGTCCGTGGGGGCTTGCACATCGTCGATCACCACCGGCTCGACAATTTTTTTCACCGATATCTCCTGAACCCGTGTGCCGGAGGAAGAGAGAAACACATTGGTGCGTCGAGACTCTCGCGTGTGCCAGACCGAACTGTAGATTTTCTCCACATTGGGGCCGGGGTTTCGGTACATCCGAATCTCAAAATTCCCGTCTTCATTCCCACTCGTCGAAATCATCTGAGTTCCGCGAGGAGGGAGTCTCATCTCCTTTCCGTCCACGACGGCATAGATCAAATCCCCGGTGATATTGAAGAAGCGAAAGGCTCCCGGGGGGAACTGTCGTGGATCGTTGGGAATCGCAGTGATCTTATATCGCTCCTCATCGGCCTCAGTGTCCTTCTCAAAAAGAAGCATCAGGTGAGTGGCTGCGTCCGGGATCCGAACCTGACCTACCACCTCAACAACCGCTTCAAATTGTTCCGCTTTCTGCTCGGTCCGGAAGAAAACCAGGTCTCGTGGACCTTGATAGAGAAGGGGAAGACCAAAGCCGCGGCTGTAGATATCGAGCTTCTCAATGCCGTTTTTGCTTCGAAACTGGAGACCATTGATCACGCCGGCGTGGCAGAGCGAGCGAATCTCGACTTTCACCCATTGCTGCTCTTGCGACAGGGCACTCGATCCCGGGAGGATTCCAGAGAGCGCCAACAGGAAGAGAGCGTATGGCAAGCGGTTCATGAACATGAATGGAGTACTCTACAGTTCGTCTTTCTCCAGCCAACGAAAAGATACGATATGAAAGCGTCTCCCGAAATATTTGCGATCTTTGCTGGTGTAGAAGGACTCGATATCCGCCGGATCCTGCACGAAGTTTCGCAACTCAGACACCGATTCATCCATCGATTCAAACGGGGCAGGGAAGCGTTGCACGATGGCCTCGCACCAGGCCCGTGCACGCAGGATCTCCGTATCGGGTTGACCACGCACCGTGATGATCTTATCCCCGTATGCCCGAATCCGAAACGTGTCCGATCGGGCCGTCAGGATGGGGCCGAGTGCCTGCAACACGTCCCCCTGCAAGAGGTATCCCGGATAACCTGTCGCCTGACTTGCATCGTCAGGCGGGTCGTGAAACTCGTCTGCCGAGTCCGGGATCGGTGCTACAGGAGCTCCGATCTCGCTATCGAGACCGCGATTGATCCCGGGTGTCCGATCCAGGGCGGCCTGAAGAGTTCCGCTGAGTCGGGTGTCTTCGGCGGGACCACTGCCGGGATCCAAATCCTCCAGCGAGCGATTGACAAACTCTGACAGAGAACGAAAAGGGCCTCGCAGTTTCACTTGTCTCACGACCTCTTCGGCGAGGGATTCCAACTGCTCCTCAGTGAGATCTCTCACGCCTCTCCAAAACGCATCGTGACTGGAGCTGTCATCTCCTTCAAAAGAACCCGCGTAAGGGCGGGAAAGGCGACTGAATACAATTCCCGCTTTTCGCCACTCCTTGAGCTCACCGGACCCGGTTTCATACTCGGGAACCTCCAGGTCACGCAACGCTCCGAGGACGGCCTTCCATGCCGAGACGGAGGTAGAGTTGACATTAAAGCCCCCATCGATGTGTAGCGCCGAGGCAATCGCATCGAAACTCTCTTTCTCTGTCCTCGCCCCTTCGAAGAGCGTAAATGCCTCATCGAGCCGGGAGCCGATTCGATATCTCGAATTGGGAAGTGTCCGGCCTTCCTGCAGGTTTTCAAACTGAGTCGGAAGATCCTTGCTGCGGAGAGTCGAAAAGAAATAGGAATCCCACAGTTTCTCGTTGAGACGATAGGATAGATCAAACACATCGAGCCCCTCGGAACTGTAGAGCCCGTTCGTATCATGGACCGCAAAATTTCTAACCACTGTCTCATCCAGAGGGATCCTGACATTATGATACGAATTTCCCACCGCGTAACTCGGTTCATTGTTATAGCGTCCGACATTGGCATGCTGCAGCTGGCCCAGGGAAACCAGGGGTTCGCGCGGCACATCGAACAAGATCACGTGTGTCTCTCCATTGGCGCTGATTGAATTCCCTCCGAAGCCCCGATACCGGGCCAGGCCATCAGCTTCCGGTTCTTCATTGCCGGGGGGCAACAGGGCTCGATTCAGCCCGTCATTGAGCCAACCCATTGATCGCCACCCCCGATCCTCCACGGATCCGTCCCAGCGGGAATTTGCCACGATTGCCCTGACGTTGCTATCCACAAAGTTACGATGCCCCAATACATCTTCTCGAGAGCTCCTCGCATAGTAGGCCCACGAAGCCAATTGCTTTGGCTCGGTCGTATGACTACTGGGTCGAAACGGCGGAATCGCATCCCCGGGCTCCGGCACGATGACGGGGCCTGATTCATCATCCGCTTTCCAAAGATTGTTCATTCGCACCGCACTACTCGTGGGGATCTTAGAAGCAGACCCGACTTCCTCTTCGTACTTGATCGCCATGAAGGTGTTGTGTTTCTGCAACTCTTGCAGTGCCTGCGACCATCTTTGATTCTGCAGCGCCGCGACCAGCCCGACTTCGACGACCTCGATCGTTTCAGACTTCTTCACTTTCAGAGCCGGACCTGATGGCTTTTTTGGATCGTCAGGCAACCTCACCCAAAAAGAGCCATCCTCATTCCAGCCAGGTTCAAGAGTGACCGCCTGACGAAGCTCTTTCCGCGAATCGACAGAAAAGAGCCGAATCTCTCCGGGCTCCAATTCCACCGGGGTAGTGTCGAGACTGAAATAGGGCTGTTTGTCGGATCGCCACAATCGATACAGATCGTAGCGACGTTCCTGTCCGCCGACTCGGAGAACGAGGAAAACGGATACCTCCCAATCGAATCGATACTGGCGACTGGTCATCTTGATGTTGTAGGGGTTCCAGAGACCGGCGACGGGTTGAATCTCCAGATCAACCGCATACTGCTCGGGCTCGACATCCGGGGGCGAAACTTTACTGGTCCGAAGCCGGACGTTCATCTGGGCTCTCGCGAGTACCGGGCTGATCGGACTGTTCCGATGATAGTAATCAAGCCTTCCTCCTCTGTTCCCGTGTTTGTATGGATTGAAGGAATAGTGTCGCATTTTTACTCCACATCGCGGATGGGGGAGAAATGGGATTTTCGCGTCGGGACGCTGATAGAGGAGATAGTATTCTCGCAAGTTCCCCCAATTTGGACCGCCACCCCACCGGCCGTGGTTAGAGTCGTAATTCCGAGCGGTATTAAGAATTTCAGAATCGAGATAGAAATCAGGCAAGCGGGTTGAGTCTATGGTGTAGAGATCGTTATTTCGAACGGAGGTTTGGGGAAGAACGCCGGTCCGCTTCGCTCCGAACTCTCGTTCGAAGATTTCATCCTCTTCGAAGGCGAAACTGAGATCGCGTCGAAGCCCTCCGTTTCGTGTGTCGGTGAGCAAGCTCTTGCTGGAGACGGTGAGATCATGAAACGACTCCTTCACCAACTCCGATGCATCGTGGAGGAGTTCAAACTCCCCCAGACTCGAAACTAATTCCATTCGATCATCGTCAGGATCGAAAGAGTCAAAAATCGCTTCAGTTCCGTTTCTCTGCGCGAGAGTGAAGCGCAGCCGCTTCTCCTCTTCCTCCGTCTCATTTCGATAGGGGTCGAGAAGGTTGACTTTCCCTTTCACCCCTTCGTCTCCTACCCAGTAGGCATAGTGGCCTTTCTTATCCCCGGATCGAGTTTCCACCAGTGGCTGGCGCGTGACTAGGACACGTTTTCTGTCCTCCTCAAATCCATCCACCAGGGCAATGACGTCGGGATCCTCGGGGTCGAGAGCCGCCTTGGGATCTTGATAGCCCGGCGGATAGCTTGTCGTCTCCTCAGTGATCTCGAATTCTTCGTTTCCACTCACCAGAAAGGCTCCAAGTGAGTCTTTCTCCCTTGCCACCTCTGTCGTCGGCCAGATCCCGGTCCAATACGGATTGGCAATCTCACTCCCCGGTCCTGAGAGAATCTCCGCAGAGGCAGAAGTGCGTTGGTCAGGCCCCGCGTAAGCCTGTAATTCACCCAGGGCGGTCTGAAGCGCATACAATGCGTTCGCTCTCGCCTCGACCACGTCGCGTTGGAGTGCCACCCTTCCGCGGTCCTGTTGCTGAATGCTCAACAGTCCGACGATGACCACGACTACGAGAGACAGGATTAACAAGGTGGCCAGCAGAGCGTAGCCATCTCTCTTTCCGGTTCTTTCTGTGGAGAATCTTTTCATCAAAGGGCACGCGAAGAGAAATCCACTGTGCTGGTGTAGGTGTATCCGTGGCGGGCAACAAACTCCTCAAGATTCACTTCGTCCTGGTTCAACAAATTCTGAGCGAAGCGGTCGACTACCGTGAGCCTCATATCGACACCAAATACCTGGGAACCTGGAGGGATCGTAGAAAGCTCCGCGCTCTCGAGAGTCGCGAATTGAGAACAACGCAATTCCCGGGTCGAGTTCAATCGATGGAAGGTTCCGTCCGGAACCATAAAGACCACATCGAGGTCGAGCTCCACCACGTAGCTGCATACCAGATCATCCGTCGAGAGAGAGGCACGATCCTTCCAAATCTCCTCATATAGATTTTCTGCTCCCAGGTAATCGATCGTTTCCTCGGGCGAAAGAACGGTTCGATACAAGCCGTGTAGGGGATCCCCTCCGGGAAAGGGGGCTCTTTTTTCGATTCGATAGGCAATCGCAGCCACGTCTCCCCGGGTCGCCCGATTGTCTATGGGGCGACCTAACAGGAGCAAATCGGTCACTTCACCCACTCCCGCGACCTCACGAGTTCGAATGTGAAGCCACTCCGATTTTCCTTCCTTAATCACCACCGAACGAAGATCGTCGACGAGCATATCCAACGCGACATTCGCTTCGACGTTATTCTGCATCCTTCCGGTTTGACGGTTCCACTGATTCAAGGAAGTCAAGAGCAAGGAAGAGAGAAGCACAATGATCACGGAAGAGATCGTCACCGCGACCAATAACTCCAGGAGGGAGACTCCTTTCTCTTGAGAACTACCCTGAAATCGATCGCTATTCATCTCGAAACAGACATGGGAAACGAGAGGAATTTTCGGGATTCTCTCCACTCGATTTCCCCCTGCAGGGGCGCAGGATCATCAAAAACCTCGACAAAGAAACGCAAGGCATACTCCTCATACTCCAAGGGATCTTCGGGCAGCGTCTCCACTTCTTCCGACCTCTCCGCGAAGGGAGTCAATCGAACTCGGAAGACGCTATCCTCCCTTGCCTCAAGGTCCTCCTGGAACAGCCGATCATCGCTGCGACGAAATCCATTCGTCATCTTCCACCCTCGTTGATGCGACGGAACAGGAGTGCGATCTTCTCGAATCGCAGTTGGATCTCCCCGGTAGGTATAGGCATAGAAGGGAAGAGCGTCAGCAGACTCGCCGGCCTCCCGAAGGAATTGGTAGAGCTCGAGGTAGGGTAACCGGGCGATTTCTCCACGCACCACATCCTCGATCCGGTGAGCCTCATCTCGCGAGCGAATTTCTCCACTATTGCGAGTCGCGGTCCCCAAAGTGGCGACCAACAGAAGCCCGCCTGCCGAGACGATGGCGAGGGCGATCATGACCTCAACCAACGTGAACGCGTTTCGTGGGGGGCGAAAAGTGAAGCCTGCTGACTTAGGGCGTTTCATCTAGAAGTCAGTGGCAATGATCTTCGCGCCGTTATGATAGGGGATCATTCGCGCAGAGTTACTGATCCGGAATCCCACGAAGTTTTCCGGCTTGGGAAACGTGGGTTCCAGATCTGAGGAATCCCAAATTCCCGGGCTGAGAATGACATTCCTTTCGTTTCCCGATGGCACTCCGCTCCCGCGAATCTCGTAAAACCTCCATTCGTGAGCCCGCTCTTGCCCCTCGCCAAACCGCATCACCTGAGAAGAAGTTCCCGGTTTTGTGAAATCAAAATAGACACCTTCAGGGAGCATGACAGGATTCAACACTTGCTCCCAGCTTACATTGCCATCCGGCTCCTCCCGCTGCCTCACCAGAATGGCTCGCTGCAAAAACTGACCGGGCTCCGTTCGATCTTCGTGAATGAGGACTCGTACCGGCACCCCCATCGCCGCAGCCTGGGCCCGAGCTTGCTCGAAGTAGGTCGAGACTCTCAAGGAGGCTCCATTGAGATCGAGGGATTGGTTGGTAAAGAGAGAGGGTGCTGCGAAGGCAAGGAGGAGGCCAATAACTCCCATCACGACCAATAATTCCACGAGAGAATATCCCGATACCGGAGACGCTTTTCCCGCGTCGGTGGCTCCTTCGTCCCGGTGGCAAAGGGGCAGGAGTTGGCGGTCCGATCCGCTTTTCAGCAGGGTGGATGAATGAAAGAAGCGCTGAGCCGAATAGCGCAGCAAAGCGTCGAAACGACTCATCATCAGGCCAGTGACGGTCTCTGCGGGGTTTCGTTCCATGAGCGGTTCACTCATTTCCCGGATTTGGTAGGAATTAGTGCCAAAAATATCACTTTTTTCGTGGCGCCTGAATTCGGAACCGTGAGCCGAAATCCTTAGGTGGCATTGTCTTCACTTTGGCAGACGTAGATTTCGCGGATTCGATGGGTTCCGGAATTCAAATCGAGTTCAAACATCCCGAGGCGGCTCGGGAGCAGGGGAAGCCCTTCGTGCGGAAAAATTCGCAATCAAAGATGAGGGGAAAACAACGGTGATGGCGCCACCGAAAGGATCACCGAGCCACCACAGTCGGCGATCCAATCGGCGGGCTTGTTCACTAGTGAAAACTGTCTGCTGGACCTGCGTTGCCTGGAAGGGAATCACCCCTCGTCAACCGCGGGGCGCTTTCGAGACCGACGCGCCCACCCGAAGGCAGCCAGGCCGAGGCCCATGAGGGCGCAGGTGCTGGGTTCGGGTACCACGGAAACTGTAACATTGTCGATTCTGGTTGTGAAACTGCCTGGGGCACCCAAGCCCGTTCTGCCACTGAACAAAAAGATCAGGTCATCACCGGCATTGGCAGAGCCTACCGTAAAATCGACCGTTTTGAAGCCGGTTCCTGTGATCATCTGATCGGCGGCTAAAGTTGTTCTTTTGTTGGATGAATCTCCAGCGCCGACGCTCACATATTGTCCTATTGAGCGCCTTGGATCGATTGCGTAGGCATGGGTCCCACCAAAATCCATTCCGTAGATACCAATTCCAAGACCTTGTGTATGGTTGGTTGCTTTGACTTCAAACATTAGGCGGTAGTCACCAGCCGATAAGCCCGTGCCATCCAGGGCGAATCCCGCCCCCCGGGTGGCACCATTGCTCGCCTTAGTCCGAATAGTTAGGTCCTCGGTTACACTGTTGTGGGTGGAATCATTTTGAATCCAATCCTGATAATCAAAGGTGCCCGATACGACGGTTGCGGACTTAGGAAGGGTCCCAGGGTTAGCGGCGGACGTCAAAGGATTTGATGAAAAGTCCTGAGTATAAAGAATGAGTGATGCAGAGGCCTTCTCAGCTGTGGCGAATGCAAAGAGAAGCGCAAACGCGATTGTGACGATTGTTTTCATAAGAGTCGGCTGGTTTGGGGTGAGAGAAACCTCTTTCCGAAGATGGTCCTCACAAATCGGGGTCATGAAGAGTGTTGCGAACCGGGGTGCCACTGATCTTTTCATGCGAGAGTGAAAACTCGGTTTCGACGAACTACCTAAAGTTGGGACATGTAGCTAGTTTTCCCATGGCGTTGCGGGTTTATCTCTTGTGAGATTCCGTCGAAAATGTCGGAAAGAGACACCGATGTATTAGGCGCCGCAGACTCGCGTGCGATAAGTGGACGGGCTCTCCTTCTTCACCGCTTTGAAGAAGCGGCTGAGTTCCGCAGCACTGTGGAAGCCGGACTCTTCCGCCACCTGCTCGAGGTTGAGCTCCTTACGCTCCAGCAGGGTGGTGATGTAGTTGGCGCGGAGCTCTCGATGATAGCTGGCAATCGTAGTCGAAAGGCGTTCCTTGAAACGGATCTCAAGTGCGCGACGGGAGAGGCCACTGGCCGCCGCCACCTCGTCGACGGAAATGGAGCGATGGCGGGTTTGATTTAAGTAGGTAACCGCCCGAGCCACGGTGGGATCGTTGATAGCTGTTTTTTCTGAGGACTGTCGCTCAACGACGGGGCCTGTTGCACACAGGACGTCAACCCCGGGAGCATCGTCGCCGTTGAGGATGGCACTCAGGCTCTTCGCGGCTTCTGCTCCCGCTCTACGAAAGTGGAGGGGCGCGCTTGAAAGCGCAGGGGAGGTCATTTCACAAATGGCCTGGTCGTTGCCGACGCTCACGACGATGCGATCGTCTGGAATCCTGTGCCCGAGCTCCTGAGAACTTCGAATGACGAGTGAGCCAAGATCGTCATTCGCCGCCATGATGGCGGTTTTGTCTGGGAGTGCCTCAAGCCAATCGTGGAGAGTCTCGCGATTGCATTCGTCGTCTCCATCGACCAGTTCACCTTCGAGGTTCAGACAAAAAGGGGTGTGACCAAATTCGGCGGCTTTTTCTTTAAAGTGCTCTTCGCGACGTTGTGACCATATACGATCGTGATAGCCGAGAAAGGCAAAGTGCCGGAATCCTTTGAAGTCGAATAGCCGGGCAATTGAAGAAGCGGCGGTCTCATCGTCGGTGCGAACGCGAATGGCGCCCTGACTTTCTTCCAGTTCATGGCTGAGCATGATGGCAGGAACTCCCGCTTCAATCAGCGGCGCGATCGCCGAGTGGTCCCGGCTGACGACGGCGTCAAAACCGTAAGATTCCCAAGGGTGCTTGAGCGCTCCAAGCCCCATGGGCTCCCAATGAAAACGCCATTGGGTGTGCCGGTTGGCATACTCAGTGAATCCGGCAATGAAGTCGCGGCCCGATGCCCGGGTGCTTCGCACTAGATTGAGAATGTGAGGGGATTCCGGCATCGGTTGGGTGAGGCAGTCTGCTCCCAAGGCCTGGGTGACCGCTTGAGTACAAGCGTCCATGTCAGGTCCGCTTTTCGACAAAGTTTGGACAAATAAAACTCACTTTTCCTCAGCTGACCCGGTTGCTTTGAGCTCCGGCTCCTCCTGATCGAGAGAGAAGCCAGACGCCTCTGCGACTGGCTCCGGGTCCGGGCTCAAATCACTGCGTTCCAACAGGCTGGAGCCCCGGTTAGCGCGAAGCTCCTGATGATAGCTGGCAATGGTGGTTGATAGTTCTTCCTTGAAGCGTTTTTCGAGAACTCGACGGGAGCGGAGTGAGCCGGCGACCACATCGTCGATGTCGAAAGTGATGTTGCCCGCGGAGGCGTTCTCAGTCAGGCGAATATTACCCTCCGTGGTTTTGAGTGCGCAGCTTCCGATATTCCTTGGGGCTGTAGCCCGTATGTTTGCGAAACTGCACCGAGAAGGCGCTCTGATCGCAAAACCCGAAGTCGATCGCAATTTCCGTAATTGTGGCATCGGTCTGAAGCAAGGCTTGGCTGGCCCCAAGAATTCGCGATGATTGCTCGAATTCCCGAGGCGTCATGCCGAAGGTTTGGCGGAATCTGCGCCGCAGTTGGCTCACGGATAATTTTGCTATTCTGGCCATTTCTTCGGAACTAACTCGCCGGCCTGGATTTTGCCGAATCAACTCAATGGATGGTTCAATTCCACCGTAAGCTGAAGACGGTCCGGGAAGTCCCTTCTTCGATAGGGGATAGGTCAAACCAGCCAGTCCAACGATCTCGCCATCATGTCCAAGGATCGGCAGTTTGATTGTGGTATACCAATCTAGAATTCGCCGTTCATTGTAACTCAGCTCGACCCGGCCAATGATCGGTTCACCAGTTTCAAAAAGAACTTGGTCGTCCACAAGCATGGCGGCGCATACCTCGGGAGGAAAGTGATCGGAATCGTAGGATCCGATGAGGTCCAGTTCAGATTTCAGTCCCAGGCGGTCGAGCAATAATTGGTTGCCAGCGACTAGCCGGCTCTCACGGTCCTTCACAAAAAAGCAAACGCCTGAGAGGTGCTCGAACAATTGGAGGAGGGCTTGGGGTTCCTTGATCGAATCGAAAAACTCAGCCTGGAACGCGATAGTGGTCTGATCTTTTTCCTTCCTGGGCCTCATAACCGCGGCCGTTGCGAATAACGGCATCCAAAAACAATGGTAGGCCCATGGATGAATTTCCACGGTGGTGGGACCGGTTCTGATTGCAATCAATCAGGCTTAACTATTACTGATTCGCGGAAAGCTTAGCGAACTGTTTTGTATACTTTAAAAATGGTGGTGGGACGCGCGGGATGTTCATGTGGATTCAATCCCACTCCCGGACTGCTCGCGAACTTCTCGCCTTACTCAGAGGTCGTCGGCACGGGGCCGCTCAACGACGCGTTGCTCAAGATGGCAATCACTTCTTCGGTAATATCTAAAGATTCAGCCCAGTGGAACACTTGGGATGGGGTTAGAATAATGCCAATCCCCTTCGATTCGGCGACTTCAAGAGCAACTGGCTTTAACTGAGCCAAAACTTCATTGATCAGCTCTTGCTGACGAGCAGCGAGCTTTTCCTTGGCTTCGTTTTGGAGTGTCGCGAATTTTTGGTTGAGATCGCCTTCAATTTTGGTGAGTTGTGCCGCCTGGCTCACGCTGGCATCTTCCCCAACCAACGCTTTCAGTTTATTGTATTCCGCTTCGAATTTCAATTGGGCCTCTTGAATCTCCCGATTCATTTCGGCGGTTTCGGCGTTCAGTTGCTCTTCGACATTTTTACGCAAGCCCAATACAGATGCTGCTTTATCTGCATCAAAAATGACCACTCCGACTTGTTCTGCCTGGCTATTGACTGTAAACGCTGACGCGAGCAGGCAAAGAGCTGTGTATCTAGCAATGCGTCTGCTTTGCAAATCGTTCATTCCGAAGAGGTTCAAGAACCGATGAGTATTCATTTGGAAATGCTGAGTGATAAGAAAGTTGTGCAAGTCTATTCTCTATATCAGCATAGTTCAGAGGGAGAATCGTGTGTCCAACGAACAAAAACGTTTGTAATTTGGCCATTCAGTTCAGAGTTCTAATAAATGGTCCCTTCGAATGACCCAATAGGAGGTCGCCCCGCTTTGCCGGGGAGGCTAGAGAAGTTCTACTTATCAGAAGGTAGTAAAGAGCGAAATTTGGCTGGGTGGATGGACGTCTCATCCAGCGGTCACAGAAGATCGAGCCTCTCTATTGTCAGTGTAAACAGCGGCTCGAGAAATGAGATGCCGGTAGGCATCTGGAGGGTCGCGGTCCTCCGCGACCGCGACCGGATAAAAGGTTTTGCCGGAGATTCGGTGTACGAATTATTGTTTGAGGTTGATGCATAAAGCCGCTTTGAGCGGCTCACATAACAAAAGCCTCCGGTTCGACCGGAGGATCATTACTCCACAGTGTAAAGGGGGGGATTCTCCAGCTGGTGCATTTGATTAGAATGTCAACTTTTGACTGTTGATCCGAATGGCGCTGCTTGAGACGGCTTTTCGACAACATGAGGCCCAACGGGCCGTGATCAAACTAGCCTGGGGCAACGCCCCAGGTTTAATAGCAAAAACACTAGGGAGCGCTGAAAGTGCGAACTCAAATCGTTTGGCAGAACGGGTTGAAGCCGCCCTTTCAGGGCTCAATATCAATTGGCATCCAATTCCCAGGGCATTGCCCTGGGCTAATTTGGCTCCCGCCCGTTGGGCCTCGAAATCGCCTCTCCTTGAAACTCCAAAAGCGCGTGCCGATCTGAAAAGGGAAGTGATGAAAGTTTTGTTAGGCCGCCGGGATGTCGCATCGCTCGAAGCGGCCGAATTTGGCAGAGTATTGAGGGCGAAGGAATGGATTCTCTGATTCTGGAATCTTAAAAATATTCCTCTGCCAACATTCCTTTGCCTACTACTTCCGACCAAACGCCTCACTCGCCACCAGCGCCTGGACGAAGGAGCTCACGGTGTAACTCTCCTCCTTGGCCGCGCCCACAATCTCATTCGCGAGATCTTCGTCGGTGAATCCGAAGGGACGCCCCAGTCCATACCCGATCAGGTGCTCCGTGAAACCACGGGCAAAGTCGGGTTCGCGGTCGGCGATGATATCGCGCAGCTCGAAGTAATCCTTGAACTTGGGCCCGTTGTGGAACTGATCGGCTGGATCGATGGGGTGGACGTTTTTGCCGTGGCCTTCTTCGGTGCGCCACTTGCCGGCGGCGTTGAAGTTCTCCAGGCCAAAGCCAATCGGATCGATCTTGCGGTGGCAGCTGGCGCACTGGGCTTCTTCCATGTGGGCCGCAAGCTTCTGGCGGGTGGTGAGGGGTTCGTCATTGAGACGTGAAAGCTGGGGCACGTTGGGCGGCGCCGGGGGAGGCGGGTCGTTGAGTAGATGACGCAGGACCCAGGCACCGCGTTCGACGGGACTGGATTCGATGCCGTCGCTGCCCATGGCGAGGGTCGCGGCCATGCCTAACAAACCACCGCGAGGTGATCCGGCCGGCAGGGAAACCTTTTGAAACTGGTCGCCGGTGACGCCTTCGAGTCCGTAGTAGGTGGCAAGCAGGCCATTCACAAAGACGTGGTCACTCTTGAGCAGTTGCCCAAGGTTGCCTTCGTCGCTGCGAAGGAGGTAGGCAAAGGACTGGTAAACTTCCTGGCGCGCGGCGGCGCGGGTGCTCTCGTCGAAGTCGCGGTAGAGCGTGGTGTCGAACTGGAAGAAGTCGAGGCGCTCCATATCAAGCCACTGGTGGAGGAAGCCGGCGACAAATTCGTCGGAACGCGGATCGGCAATGAGTCGATCGACTTGGCTCCGGAGGATGTCCGGATTGCCGAGTTCGCCTCTCTGGGCGAGCGAGAGCAGCTCCTCATCGGGCGGAGCGCTCCAGAGGAAGTAGGCAAGACGAACGGCGAGCTCGCGATCGTTGAGCTGACGGCGTTCGTCGGCGTCGTTGGGCTCATTGAAGTAAAGAAAGCCGGGAGAAGAGAGAATGACGGCGAGCGGCAGCTCGAGCGCTCGATCAAACGAGTCCCCGGCGGCGCGGCGGGTTTCGTAAATAGCCGATAGGCGATCGAGGAAATCGTCTTCGGCAGCGACGCCACGGAACGCGGTGACGGCGAAGTTCTCGAAGATCTCACGGGCGCGTTGGGAGTCGTCCGGCGTGGTGTTCGGATCGACCCACCAGTCGGTAAGGGTGGTCTCGGAAGGGGAAGCGGGGTGCGGCCCTTCCAACTCAACCCAATCGATCCAGATCGCGGGCGGGTGGCCGTAGCCGTTTTCCGCTTTCAGGGCGTTGTGGGCATTCCAGAGCGCTTTGAGGTTGCCGTTGTTGGGCTGTTTTTCCTGGATGGCGAACTCCCGGATCGTATCGGCTCCGACTTCGAGCGGGATCTCGATGACTTGAGGGTTCTCGATGGTGCCGGTGACCTGGTGGCTGCTGATGGCCTTGCCCTCGAGTCCCCAATCCCGGGGCGCAATCTCGCGCTGGGGATGACCCACTTCGATGAAGTGGCGCGAGGCGGGCGCTCCTTCGACGGCTGCCGCGGCGACGCGCAGGGTGTAGCTGCCGGGAGGCATTTCTTCCGGGGCCACGATGATGCGCCCGGTGCCGTGCGCGACCTTCAGGTAGGTGCCCCGGTCGCGATGTGGCAAGGAGGCGTAGTGCTTGTGATAGGCGAGGTTGGCACGGTCTCCCTCGGGATCACTGGCGGCGGCTTTCTGGGCGTCGGTGAAACCGAAGTCCCTCGCATCCGGAGTGCCTTCGAGCTGCTCGGCGTAGGCGTAACCCCACTGAGGGTGATCGATCTTGGGCTGAGTTTTACGGATCTCGGCAATCTTCGCCTGATTCTCAGGCGTGTTGATGACTGCGTCGACGCCCTTCTGCCACTCGGCAGAACGGGCCTGAGCGTCTTCGATGCTGGCAATTTCGGCATCATTCGCAGGATTGATGGTTTCCTCCGGCTCGATGCGAGTCAGCTTGGAAGAGGCTGTGGCAGCGTCCGGAATCGGGCCTTCGAGCTCGATCCAATCCACCCAGATGGCGGGTGGGGTGCCGTAGCCGTTTTCTGCTTTGTATTTGGAGAACTCCCTCGTGATGGCCTTCCTGCCGTCAGAAGGAATGCGCTCCTGGATGGCGAACTCGCGCGGCGTGTCAGAATTGATGACCACGGTGGTTTCGATGATCTCCGGATTCTCTTCCGTGCCGGTAACCTGGAGGCTGGCGATAGGCTTGGTGGTGAAGCCGAAGGGCACATTGTTATTGCGCTGGGGATGGCCGACCTCGATGAAGTGGCGCGAGGGATCGGAACCTTCGACGGAGCCGGCCCGCATTCTCAGTTTGTAGGTTCCGGGGGGCACGTCCTCGGGATCGGGAACCACGTCGATGCGCCGAATGGCCCAGCCAAGTTTCAGGTAGGTGCCGGAGTCGCTGTTGGGAAACTCGAGGTATTGCTTCCGGTAGGCGTAGGTGCGGTCGTAGCCGCCCTGGAAGGAAAACGAGGCAGCATTGCCGTCCCGGAATCCAAACTTTTTGGCATCCGGGGCGCCTTTAAGAAGAGTGGTGTTTTGATAGAGTCGGAGATTGTCCTTGAGGTCGAGACTCTCGTCGAGATCGTATTTCTCGCGGATTTGGGCGAGGGCTTCTTCGTTCTCCGGCAGAAAGGCGATCTTGTCGACTTCGGCTTTCCAGAGCAGATAGCGCTGGTAGGCTTCCTCCAGTGCGGCCATCTCTTTGCGGCTCTGCACATTGACGGTGTTCTCCGGTTCGACGCGGAAGACCTTGGCAGGCTGTCCGGCAGCAGCCCGGCGTTCGAGCCATTCACCGACCGCGCTGCGACCGAGTTTGAGGTACTGCTCAATCTGGTCGCTGGAAATGAACTGGGAAGAGCCCTCCGTATCGAAGGTGCTGCCACCCCCATCGGCGGGCAGGGTGCTGACATCAATCTCGAAGCCCAGCAGCGAGGCCATGCTGTTCTGGTATTCGCGCCGGTTGAGGCGACGCATCGTGATCTCGCCTCCGGTGTCGGCGAGGGAGCGGCGTGCATCGACCATGGTCTGAGCGAGCGCGTCGAGGAAGTCGGCTTTCTCATCCTCGTCGGGCTGCTTCTTGTCCTCGGGCGGCATTTCGCCGGAGTTCATCGAGTTGAGGACTTTTTGCCAGAGCTCAGCCTCTTGGATGTCGCTGATCACAAAAGCGAGGTCCTCGAGGTTGACCGAGCCTTTCTCCGTGAGGGAGTCGTGACAGTCGAGGCAGTAGGTGGCGAGGAAGTCGAAGTGCTTCTCCGGTAGCTCGGGGATCAGTTCCTCGGCTTGGGATTGTGCGGGAGTCAGGGCGGCGAGAAGACAGAGGACGGCCGAGGCGGCTAGGGAACCACGGAAAACACGGAATAGACGGAAAGGGGGTTGGATGGGGGCGGAAGCCATCTGTGTCCATCCGTGTCTATCTGTGTCCATCTGTGTTGAAATTTTTAACACAGATCTCGCTGCGCTCGTCACGAATGAACGCGAATAAACACGAATCGGATGGGCTCCGCGGGGTTGGCTGGAAGCGGAAGCCATTAGTGTGTCTTCGTGTTCATTAGTGGAAATTAGTGTTCTGATCTTTAACACGAATCTCGCTGCACTCGTCACGAATGAACACGAATGGACACAGCCGGAGCGAAGCGGAGACAGCCGGAGGCAAATCGGATGGGCTTCGCGGGGTTGGGACGGGGCGGTTAAACAGGGTTGAGTGGTTGACTTAACCCTGTTGATTCGAGACGCCAAAATGCGTGTCGTCATACGACTAACAAAACTCTTCATGTTTTTCCGAGTGTTCGGTGTTTTCCGTGGTCTGAATTCCACTAGGCCTGAAGCTCCTTGATGATTCCGGAGCTGTCACCGTGACGTTCGACGTCGATGCCCATGCCCTTGAGCATGGTGAGCCAAACGTTACAGAGCGGCGTGTCTTCGGACACGACGAGGTGCTGACCCAACTTGAGATTGGCGCCGCCGCCGGTGAGGACGGTGGGACAGTTGGTCAGGTAGTGGATGGAACTGATGTTCGATCCGAAGGCCACTGAAGTGTGATCGAAAAGGTTCGAGCCGTCGGCCTCGTTGGTGGCCTTGAGCTTGTCGATGAAACGAGCGAGAAGGGCGCTGTGGGTCTTGTCACGCAGCTTGGACGCCTCCATGCGTTCACCGGGAGAGTAGTGGCTCACATTGTGGGCGCTGTGCGAAACTTCGAGGCTCTGCAGGAGCGTGTTGCCGGGCATGCGGTAGGTCAGGGCGCGGGTGCTGTCGGTCTGCAAGGCAGCGACGATGAGGTCCTGCATGATTTCGATCTCGTCCTTTCCTTTCAAGCCGGGCGCGGGTTCTTCGAGGGGCGGCTTGGCCTTGGGCACGTCGAGCCATTCTTCGTCCTTGTTGAGGCGGGTCTCGATGTCACGAATGCCCTGGAAGTATTCGTCGAGCTTGTCGGTGTCGGTCTTGGAGAGACCACGCTGGACGCGCTTGGCTTCGGTGAGCACGGCGTCGAGCACGCTGCGGTTTTCGGCGATGGCGGCCTGGCGCTGTTCCAGCGGCAGGTCATCGGCCGAGAAGAGTTTGTGGAAGACCTGAACAGGATCGTCCTGACCGGCGACAGGCTTGCCGCGCTGATCCCAGGCCAGAGACAGTCCGGGGCCGTGTCCCTGGAGTTCAGAGGGATTGAGCTGCAGCGAGCCAAAGCGGGTGTCCTTCCCGAGCTGCTGGGCGACGACCTGGTCGACGGAGATACTGTTGGCCATGCTCTGCCCTGGCACCGAGTAGCGATTGGCGCCGGTGAGCCAGAAGGTGCTGCCCCAGTGGGCTTCGTTGCTGAACTGGTTGGAGCAGCCCTGCACGACGGTGATGTCCGACTGGTGACGGGCGAGCGGGGAAAGTCCTTCGGAGAGCGTGTAGTCCGCGCCCGTCTGATTGATGTCCGGGAACCAGGTTTCCTTCGTCACGCCGAAGCCCATGCCGAAGAAGACGGCCCGCTTGGGAGCTGCAGTAGCGGTCGAGGCGGCCGAAGCAAAACGTCGAAAACCGATGGACTCAAGGGCGGGCAACGCGATGAGTGCTCCGGTTCCACGGAGAAAATGGCGGCGATTGAAGGAGGTTTTCATGTGATTTCTTAGAAAGGCGAGGGCGCCTGGCGTTCAAAGACTTCCAGTGGCTCTCAATTCGGTGATTTTGCCCTAAACCAGGGATATTCAGAACAGGTCCCTGAAGGTACGGTTTAATTGGACAAAAAAATAGGGTGCAAATGCGTGATGGGGCGGACGTTTCGGCGGGAAAGTAGCGAAACAGGTGAGGTGAGAGGAGGGGTTTGACCGAAGATCTTTCTTAGGTAAAGCTCCGCAGATGCCTAACCTACTCGAGTGGCTGGAGCCGTTCATGCCCTACCTCGTCAAATATGGACTTCCGATTTTCATTGCTGTCGCCGTTTTAGGGGCGCTCGCCAAAGCGATCGTTCGACCGCTCAAGCGTCAGAAGGCGATCGAAGAGGCGGCTCAATTGCTGGGTCTTACCTGTGTTGATGAGCTGACGCCGGAACTGGCCGATTTGCTCGATTCCTTTTCGATCATCGGGGGGGCGGAGTCACTCAACCATCTCATGGTCGGCGTGGTGGACGATACTTCGGTCATCATAGGCGACTACCATTACTACAAGGAGGGATCTCAGGGATCTGAAGGGCGGAGAAACGGCAAGACGGTTCGTCAGACTGTTGTGGTGTTCCGCTCCGAGGAACTTCAGGCTCCCGATTTCAACCTTCAGCCGGAGAATGTGCTCCATCACATGATGGAGGGGTTCCTCGGCAAAATGACCCAGTACGAAGTCGGCAAGGATATTGATTTCACCTCACACCCGGTCTTTTCTGATCAGTATTTTCTGAAAGGGGCCGACGAGGCAGCGATTCGGGCTCGGTTTCAACCGGAGATCCTCGCGTATTTTGAGGCGCATCCGGGATTGAAAGTCGAAGTCCGCGGAGACGGACTTGTCTTCTACCGCCACAGCGAGCTGGTCGAGGGAGGAGGAATCCGAACCCTGTTGGCGGATGCTTTCGAGGTGTTCCAGCTTTTTCGCGTCCGGGCAAGCTGACGGGGCGACACCCCGGATTCTGAAAAGAGTGCGGCCAGCTCACTCCGCTTTCCAAAGGCTCACCGAATCGAAGAAGATCCGGTTGGGCGCGTCGGCGAAGGTTTTGAAGGTGAGTTCGCTGTGACCCTGTAGGGAGACCTGCTCGTGCTCGATGGTCTGACCGGCGCCGTTGACGCTGATGAAGGTTCGGCCTTCTTCGAATTCAAGCACGACATCGATCCATTCGTTGAGTTCGACGTCGGGGGCTTCGCCCGTGAAACGTTCTCCGTCGTGGAGGGCAAGGGTGTAACCGGTTTCGGTGAAGGCGAAGAGATTGATGTGGTGGCCAATGTCGAACTTGGGTCGATTGAGGCTGAACTCGGTGCCTTCATACTTCAGGCGCATGTGGAGCACGAACTTCTCGGGAAGCTGATTGAGGCGAATCACCGGTGACATCCCGAGGTGATGATCGCGCTTGAGGGCTTCCATCGCTTCCTCGGCATTGTCGTAGTCCGGCTTGCCGACCAGCGTGCCGTCGATGATTTCCCAGGACTTGGTGCGGGGTGCCCAGAACTCGGTGTTCAACTCTCCATCAAAGTCGTCGCTGTAAACGAGAGTACCCTTGGAGAACAGTTCGGATTCGAAGGTGGGTTCTTCCGATGCGAACCCTGTGGAGATGGCTGCGCACAGGACAGGAATGAGAAGGAAGGGCTTCATGCGTGATGTGAATTTGTTAGTGTGCCAGTTCTCGACTGGCCATCTACTTCCGCTGCGTTGAAATCGACTCAGCGTATTCCAGTTCGCCGGTGTTGCCGTTGTAGTACTGGAACACCACTTGGGGGTGAGGATAGGCGACCCAGCGTTCGTCGCCGAGCTTCTGCGGCATGTTGAAGACGTTGTTGATCTTCACCACCGCGTAGTAGGGGTAGAGACGATCCATGCGTTCCAGGTCAGGCAGGATGTAACTGCTCCAGCGGATGTCGCATTCGCGGGGCCCAAACTTGAATTTGCCGGTGGCCGGGCGGTCCATCTCATCGTTCTTGGGGACGTGGTTCACACTGTTGTGGGGTCCGCAGCAGAACTCCCAGATGTTGTCGGTGATCTTGATCGCGAAACTGTTGTGAAGGTCACCTGTCATGACGAACACGGGTTTTCCGATTTCTTCCCAGGCATCGATCAGGATCTCCCGTTCATCAAAGAAGGCGGTCCAGGCCTCTTCCTTGTTTTCTGCGGCCTCAAACCCACCGGCACCACTGTGGGGAATCATGAAGGGCACGGTGGAAACGACGAATGAGAAATCCGCGTCGCTGGACCTCATCGATTCCAGCAACCATTCGCGCTGAGCAGTTCCCAGCATGGAGAGGCCTTCCTTGCCGCGGTCGCTGGTGTCGTGCATGTCCCGTGCTCCGCGGGTGTCGAGCAGGTAAAAGTCGCAGTTGCTCACCGTGAATTTGCCGTAGCTGCGACGGCCAATCGAATAGGTCACCGTGTCGGTCGCTTCCGCGGGCATGTGGAGGCGGAGCGTGTGCTGGTCCACGACTTCTTTGATATCGTAAACGTAAGAGTTCGGGTGACCTTCGCTGAGGACATCGTACTTCAGGTCGTTCACTCCGGCCGTGGTGGTTCCCCAGTGCACGTGGAGGTTCAGCATCTCATCGAGAGGCATTGCCTCGAAGTTGGCGGTCTTGTCGACTAACAAATCGCTGCCTTCGGTCATCTCGGCCTGGGAAACGTGAACGCGGTGAGAAAACTCGGTCGGGTTGGCCCAGCCGAGATAGTCGTAAAACGCGCGGGTGCCGATGTCGCGAAAGACGGCGCGGCGGTCCCGGCGTCCGGCGGTGGCGGCTCCCCAGATGTCGTTGACCAGTTCGTGGTCATCGAAGGTGAAGTAGCTGGGCACATTGCGGTGCCACTGCGACAGGGAATGTCCCCGGCTGAGGTAGAGTTTGTAGTTTTCCCAGACGCCAACCATGGTCGGCATCAGTTCAACATTGCGAGGGAGTTGGTCGATGCCGGCACGGAGACGCCAGGCTTCCGGAGGATGGGCGCGCAGTTCTTCGTAGAGCCAGTCGCCATTCATGATGTGGAAGTGGGTCTTGTCGGCCCAATCCTGATTAAGGTTCTCGTAGGTTTTGGCGCGGTGACCGTTTCCGTGAGTGGGATTCTGGTTAGCGCAGGAGCCGATCTGGAATCGGAAGTTGAACAAACCGTCAGGGTTGTGTTCCTCGCTTTTGACTTCGTCGGCGTCCGGCAAGGTAAGGAATGAACCGGGCAAACCGTGGGGGCGGTCATTGAGGTAGACCTGGTAGAAGTATCGCTGGTCGGCTTCCAGATCGACGAGGGTCGTGGTGCCGGTGTTGTCGTTTTCGATGCGGGTCGTCCCGGCGGGGGATACCTGGTCGAGTTCTGACTCGGAGGTGCCATAGCGAACATGAAACTCAGTGGGATCAGACGTCCTCGCCCAGACCGTCATGGTGTGAGCGGTAGGCTGTCCCAGCATGGGGCCATGGGTGAGTCGAACCGGATCGCGCTCCGCCTGCAAAGGCGTGAGCGAGAAAGCAAGTAAGGGGAGCAGGTAGAGAGAGAGCTTCTTCATAAGTGAGTGGGAGGAAACGTTGGGGAACTCTGAGAGTTCAGCGTCAGTCTTTCAATTCCGAAATGCGATTCAGCATGATGAGTCGCATCTCGATCGACTGCTTGCCCGGGATTTCAAGAGCAGAAAGAACCAGCGGTCCACTTCCTTTCTCAAGGTGAATGACGCCGAGATCCAGGGGGATGAAATCTTTCATGAAGGACTCGCTTCGGCGGGGCGAGCGATCGTTCTCTTCACCGACGAGAGGCGGGTCGTTCACCACGTCCACTTCTTTGCTGATCGCGGAGTCACCGCTGCGCAGCTCGAGCACGGTGCCGAGATCTTCTTCGGCGCAGGTGTAATACACTTGGACTTCGTAGTCGCCCTCGATCTCGACATCGACGTTCCAGTAGATGGTGTCCTCGGTGTTGATCCAGTTCGTGTAAAACGAGCAGTTGGGCGCTCTGCCGGATCGCTCAATCGCACCGGTAGCGATGGCGTCACGGGCGGGCAGTTGCGCGAAGGTGAGCTCCGGATGGCCGATGATGAAGGGGCGTTTGTCCTCGCCCTCGGGCAGTTCGCTCACGACTTCGCGCTCAAATTTCTCCGCGGCGGCAGACAACTCTTGATAGACGTCAGGGAACTGGTCCTTCACATCGGTCCGCTCGCCGGGGTCGTTTTCCATGTCGTAGAGGCCTCCGTCGTATCCGAGTCGGAATCGCTGACTGCGCACACTGGTTTTCTGGACGAAGTGATTGATGTAAAGGCGTTCCGGCCAGTTGTCGGTGTCTCCCAGAAGGAGAGGCTTCAGGCTGACACCATCCATGGGCAAGGTGCCGGTATCGCTGACGCCGGCGACATCGAGGAGGGTCGGCTTCAAATCAATCCCTCCGGAAATGATGTCGGTCTTGCTGCCGGGCTTGATCTGGTCAGGCCAGCGAATGAAGAAGGGGGAGCGCACACCGCCTTCATCCACGGTGCCCTTTTTGCCTTTCATGTCTGCGTTCCAGCGAAAGCCGTTGGGACCGTTGTCGGAGAAATAGATCACGATGGTGTTGTCGGCGATCTCCAGTTCGTCGAGCTTCTCCAGGACGCGTCCCACGTTCCAGTCGATGTTTTCGCACATGGCGAGGGCGGCGCGGGCGTGCTGCAGGTTCTCTTCCTGATCTTCACGAGCGCGGAGTGGCAGGTCGTGGTCTTTGAACTTCTCCCACCAGCGATCCGGAACCTGCATCGGCGAATGCGGGGTGCAGTAGGGCAGGTAGATGAAGAAAGGTTCTTCCTGGTGCTTCTCCATGTAGTCCATGGCGCGGGTCGTGAAATCGTCGATGAGGAAACCCTCTCCGGTGACGATCTCGCCGTTGTGTTCCAGCATGGGCGAGTAGTAGTCGCCCCAGTGTCCGGAGCAGAAGCCGTAGTATTCCTCGATGCCACGGGCGTTGGGGTGATAGGGCGGCTGCATGCCGTTGTGCCACTTGCCGAAGGCAGCGGTGCGGTAGCCGGCCGCTTTGAAATCTTCGAACACGGTTGTCTCATCCAGATCGAGGCGTTCCTCACCACGGCTGGCTGATTTCACGCCGGTGCGCGGATTGTAGCGACCGGTCATGAACTCAGCGCGTGTCGGCGAGCAGATCGGGCTGACGTAGAAGCGGTCGAAGGCCATGCCTTCAGTGGCGAGCCGGTCGATGTTGGGTGTGCTGAGGTTGGTGTTGCCGTGAACACTCAGATCACCCCAGCCCTGGTCGTCGGTCAGGAAGACAATGATGTTAGGTTTTGGCGCCGCGAATGCTGAGGCCCCTGCCAGAAAGGTGAGTATCAGCAGGGAGCGACGAAGAAACATGAATAGGTGAGCTGGCCAGGATGGCTGTGGATGGGTGTTCATTTGTGGGTATAAAGGTCGTTACTTCGCGGCGTCACTTCAGGGAGCTAGCGACGGGTGTGGCATCGAGCCAGGCGTCGATTAGGGCCGATAGCTTCTCCACTTTCGCGGGGTCCTGCGCGGAGATGTCAGTGCGATCATCCGGGTCGGTTTTCAGGTCGAAGAGTTCATTGCCGTCAGGGCGGGCAATCAGCTTGTCCCAGCCATCGATGACGACACGCGCCGTCAAATTGCTGTCTATCTCTGCGAGTGCATCGAGATCCATGTCATGTTCATAGACGTCCACGAAGATGCGATTCCGCTTGGCCAGGGCCTCGGTATCGCGCAGATCCAGTCCGGACATCGCCGCATCCGGCTCGATGCCGCAGGCCCGCAAGATGGTGGGTGCGATGTCGATATTGCTCGCCAGGGCCTCCGCATCACGGCCAGGGGAGATCCCATCCTTGTGAGTGAGGAAAATTGGCGTGCGGATCCCCGCTTCAACCGGTTCGCGTTTTGAACGCACATACTTGCCGACGCGGTCTGGCTTTGGCACCCAGCCGTTGTCGCAGGTGTAGACGAAGAGAGTGTTGTCGTAGAGTCCTTTCTCTTTGAGATGCTGCACGAGCTGTCCGCAGGTCTCGTCAAACCAGTCGACGTTGGCCCAGTAGCGCGCGGTGGGCTCATCCGGTGCGAGATCTTGGTATTTCTGATAGAGACGATCCGGTGCGTCATGGGGTGAGTGTGGCAGAAAGACGCCGTACCAGATGAAGAAGGGTTGATCCTTGGCTTGAGCCGTGTTCACGAAGTCGTAGATCGGCTGCATGGTTTCGCGTCCAATCTTGAGGCCTTCGTCGCCATGACGGCCGCCGCGTGAAACATCGCCGTGCGTCATGGCATCGGTAAAGCCGTGGTCGAGCGGATTGCCTTCCCACCATTTTCCCGTCTGCAGTGTCGCATAGCCATTGGCTTGCAACTGCTTGATGAAGGAAGGCTGATTCGCGAAGGGAGCCGTCATTCGCTCGCGCATCTTCCCCCAGATCTCCAGGTCGCCGGGGTTATTGCGAGTCGGCTTCACGCCTTGCGCTACAACCGGATCGTTGCCGCGGATGCCGGTTTGATGCGGGTAGAGTCCGCTGGCGAGGCTCGCCAGTGATGGGCGGCAGAGCGGGGCCGTCACGTAGCCACGCTCGTAGAGCAAGCCCTCGCTTGCGAGTTGATCGAGGTGGGGCGTTTTGACGTGAGGATGGCCCATGAAGCCGTAGTCCGCCCAGCCCTGGTCATCGCTGAGGAGGAATACGACGTTTGGTTTCGCATTGTCTGCCAGCAAGCTTGCCGAGCTGATGCACAAGAGAAGCGTGATCAGGAATTTCATGGGCCTGAATAGGGGGGCGGGAGACGCGTTCTTTCAGAACTAATCGTTGAAGAGGCCGTGTTCAGGATCGCCGCCTGAGATGAAGTAAGCGAGAAGATCAAGGATGTCGTCAGGAGTCATCGTGTTGAGCAGGCCGGGAGGCATCATGGAGATGGGGGATGGCTCGATGGAATCCAGTTGGTCGACGTCTACCGAGGTGATCGTGCTGGGTTTCATCATGTCGGTGTTCACGTTGTAAGTGTTTCCCGCCAGGTTCATGATGCGACCGGTGACCACGGTGCCGTCTTTCATCTTGAAGTCGGTCGCTCCGTACTGGTCGCTGATCTGTTTGCCGGGATCGATGATGGCTTCGAGCAGGTCATAGGGGCTGAACTTGCCGCCGGCCGAAGAGAGATCCGGGCCAACTGCGCCGCCTTCACCGTTGAATCGGTGGCAGGCGTAGCAACTTCCGGCGCCGGCCATCTTGCGACCATTGGCAAAGTCGCGACTGCCTTCGAGACCGACTCCGAGATCTCCCTCGAGATCTTCCATGGTCCAGTTCTTGATGAAGGAGCGAGGCTCGAGGGTGAACTGGGGCATGGAGGAATCCGGCACGGTGGCGATGAGTTCCTCCAGTTCTGGCGTGAGATCGGATTCAGGGACGGCTTCAGTCCCATGCTGCTTGATGTCAGCCAGGTAATTCGTAAGGCGGGCTCCGCCTTCGAAGGTTCCGGAGCGCACGAACCACTGGAAATAGGCTTCCCGCAGTTCAGGCGTCCAACCGTCCTTCAGGTGACGGAGGTTGATGGCATAGCCGATTTGTTCTTCCTGGCCGGCTGCGTTGGTCAGCAGCTCCATGCCGCGCTCAACGGCGAAGGGCGCTTCAAGAAAAGCAGCCATGGCGGCGAGATCGCGATTCTCTTCCGGGCTTTTGGCGGGGTAGACGCCGTCCAACCAGTCCATCAGGTTCGCCCTGGTGTCGCCCTCGGGCTGGCCACTGCGGGTCAAGGTCAGGGTGATGGCCCGGAGGATATCATAACGGGTCTGGCGAGGTTTGGTTGCGTTGTAGTCGAGTCCAGTGGCCGCGGCGAGAATGGCGTCGGCTGAGTTTTCAGCGTCGATCCGGGCCAGGGCGATGAGCGCTGCGGTGAGGATGACCGGATCCTCTTCGTTCGCGATGCGGTCTTTCCAGTTCTTGGCCGGCTGTTTCTCCAGAGCGGCTCGAGCGGCATGGCGGATGCCCCGATCCTTGGAAGCGAGCGCGGCCCAGATGGTGTCGAGCTCTGCCGGGGTGGCTTCGCTGGCACTAACCTGGAGGAAGGATTCCAGTCCGCGGCGTTCAGCCCGGGCGTCTTCGCCGCCGGCGAGAGACTCGGCCGGAGCGGTTGATTCGTCACCATTGTAGGTCACCCGGTAGAGACCGGACTGGACGCGGCGACCGCCCACCGTGAAGTACATCGCGCCATCTTCCGGGTTGATGAGAAGGTCCGTGAGGGGAAGCGGCTGGGCCGCGGCAAATTCTTCGATCGTCGCGGAGTAGGTCGAGCCCTTGGGCTCAAGATGGACGGCATAGAGCTTGCCGTAAGACCAGTCAGCAGCGAAGAAAGCATTTTGATACTTGGCAGGAAACTTGGCGCCGTAGCCGAAGGTGACACCCGTGGGTGACCCGGGGCCGACATCGATCACGGCTCCAAAGGTGTCGGTGCAGTAGTCCATGAACTTTCCGGAACCGGTGCGCCAGCCGTAGTCGGCGCCGTCGATGACGTGATTGATTCGCGTGGGGCGGTACCACGGGGTATTGAGGTCCCATTCCATATCGGCGTCATAGGTGAACAGCTCGCCTTCGCGATTGAAGGCGGCGTCGTACTGGTTGCGAAAGCCGGTCGCGACGATCTCCCAGGTTTTTCCTTCCGGATCGATTTGGGCGATGTGTCCCAGGGGAGCTTCCGCCCCCTTCATGAAATGCTGCAGCGAGGGCAGGAGCTGATCTTCTCCCCACACTTCGGGAACCCGAGAATGAGTGTAGTCGGCGGGGACCTTGGTTTGATTGCCAATGACCACGTAGAGGTGTTTTCCATCCGGGGCCGGCAGGATGGCGTGCGGCCCATGTTCTCCGGCCGTGTCTCCGAGTTTCTTCAGTTCAACGAGTTCGTCAAACTGGTCGTCGCCATCGGTATCGCGCAAGCGCCAGACCCCGCAGCCCATCGTGCTGCTTCGTGAGCTGACCACGACATAGAGACTGTCAAAGGCGTAGCAGAGACCCTGGGCGTGGCCCACCTTGGGAAGCTTGGCGAGTTCCTCCGTCATCGCCTTCGGCTCCGTACCTTCCGTGTGCTTTCGAGCCTTGGCTCCTGCGATGGCGTAGGTGATCTGCTCGACGCTTTCGGGATCGACCTTTTCGCCCAGTTCAGGAATCGGGAAACGATAGATTCCACCATGCTCATCGCTGACGATGAGGCGCCCTTTGTCATCCTGGCACATGGCGACCCAGGAACCTTCGTCATCGCGAGGAACGGAGTATAGCAGCTCGATCTCGAAGCCTTCGGGAAGGCGGATTTGTTCGGGGTTCGTTGCGGTGCGTTGGGCCTCGGCAAACGGAGTGAGGGCGAACGCGGTCGCCAGAATGACTAGGATGTTTTTCATGGTCTTTTTAAAAGGTGGCAATTTGATCTGAATCCGCCTGCTGCGAACGGGAAATCCGATCAAATCGGGAAAAGGGTATAGTTTTCTCAGGTCGATGAAAAGCAGGGCATTTTGGACAAAAAACTCTCCCTATATCGGGTATTTCCGGTGGGCCGGGGCCCAAGAACGAACCCATCAGCGCCACGGCCCCACCTGGACTGCCTTTGTCTTTGCAGGGGAGTGTTGGACGGTTGTCTGAGCCAGTGTCTTATTCAAAGACCTTTACCGGGGCCTCGGCTTCGGGGGCGATCGCGTTGGCGACGGCTGATTCCTCGATGGCGTCAGCAAAGGTGCCGTAAAACTTCTCGGAATCTCCGTTGAGCGCGGCACGGATGACGGCTCGCAGGACTTCGGGATCGTCGCTGCCAATCGAGATCTTTTGGCCGGGGGCAGGGGCACCGTCCTCTTCCAGAATGCCTGGGTCGATTCCCTGGGTCTGCATGAGGAGTTGCATCGCGGATTGCATTCTCATGGCAGTGGCTTCGCTGGGTGGGTCGAGGGATTCAAAAAGCGCCATGAATTGAGGATCGTGGACCAATTCCTCGATGCCTTTTTGGGTGTCGCCATCCCCGGCAAGAAAGCGATCGATCTTCTCCTCCACCTCAGGATCGAGTTCGAGGGGCTCTTCCGGTTCCGTTTGAACACTCGGCTTCGAATCCTTCTTTTCGGGAGCCGGGGGCTGGCTGGACTGAGGCTCGGGTTTCGCCTCGACATTCGTCTCGGCGGGATTTGGGCCGTCACCGCAACTGGTCAGAACTCCTAGGAACGCCGGGAGTAAGAGACAGGGAATCAACTGGGATAGTTTCATATCATTTTGAAGGCTTTATTTTCGACCAAAGGGCTCACTCGGCCCGGCGCTCCGACTCTTCCGCTCGGCTTTGAAGGTCTTCGAACAGCTCCATGATCGCATCCAGGCGGTTATTGAGGCCCCGAACATGCCACTGCATCGCACCTACGGCAGCGATTAGCCCGAGAATTGTCATGCCTTCAAGGCTGGGGTTCCAAATCATGAAGGCCAGGCCTGCGATCGCGAGGATTGCTGTCACTCCTAATCCGCCTCGATAGACCCCGCTGCCCGGATAGCCACTTGCCTTTGATTTGATCTCCTCTCGCCGCCGGGAATCATCCAGCAGGATTTGCGCAAAAGCATCTTTCTGTTCATCAGTGAGAGCTGCCATTTCCTCGCGTGATAGTGTCTGACTCATGTTTTATGTTTCTGGCTTGATCCAAAAAGGGAATATCGGATGTGGATGGAGGTTTTTCTCGGCGGGTTCACTTCCTCCCAAAGGCCTCGCTCATCACCAGCGCCTGCACAAATGCGCTCACGGTGTAGTCTTCCGCAGCGGCTGCCTCGACAATCTCGTCGGCGAGATCTTCGTCCGTAAAACCGAAGGGACGGCCTAAGCCATAGCCGATCAAATGCTCGGTGAAGCCGCGAGCGAAGTCGGGCTCTCGTCCGGCGATGATGTCGCGCAGCTCGAAGTAATCCTTAAACTTGGGCCCGTTGTGGAACTGGTCGGCTGGATCGATCTCGTGGACATGTCGACCACGGCCTTCCTCGGTGCGCCATTTGCCGGCGGCGTTGAAGTTCTCCAGGCCAAAACCGATGGGATCGATCTTGCGGTGGCAGCTGGCGCACTGGGCTTCCTCCATGTGGGCCGCCAACTTCTGGCGGGTGGTGAGGGCTTCGTCATCGAGACGTGAGAGTTGGGGCACGTTGGGCGGCGCCGGGGGAGGCGGGTCGTTGAGCAGATGGCGCAGGACCCAGGCACCGCGCTCGACCGGACTCGATTCGATGCCGTCGCTGCCCATGGCGTGAATCGCTGCCATGCCTAACAAACCACCGCGAGGTGATCCGGCCGGCAGGGACACTTTCTGAAACTGGTCACCAGTGACGCCTTCGAGATCGTAGTAGGTGGCGAGGAGTCCGTTGACGAAGACGTGGTCACTCTTGAGCAGTTGCCCAAGGTTGCCCTCGTCGCTGCGCAGGAGGTAAGCAAAGCTCTCGTAAACTTCCTGGCGCGCGGCGGAGCGGGTGCTTTCGTCGAAGTCACGGTAGAGCGTGGTGTCGAACTGGAAGAAGTCGAGGCGCTCCATGTCGAGCCACTGGTGAAGAAAGCCGGCGACGAATTCGTCGGAGCGGGGATCAGCAATAAGTCGAGCCACCTGGCTTCGGAGAATGTCAGGATTGCTGAGTTCGCCACGCTGGGCAAGTGAGAGCAGTTCCTCATCGGGCGGAGAGCTCCAGAGGAAGTAGGCGAGCCGAACGGCGAGCTCGCGATCGTTGAGCTGGCGGCGTTCGTCGGCATCGTTTGTCGGCTCATTGAAGTAGAGGAACCCGGGCGAAGAAAGAATGACGGCGAGTGGTAGCTCAAGCGCTTGATCAAAGGAGTCACCGGCGGCGCGGCGGGTTTCGTAGATGGTCGACAGGCGATCGAGGAAGTCGTCCTCAGCCGCGACGCCGCGGAACGCGGTGACAGCGAAGTTCTCAAAGATCTCGCGGGCGCGTTGGGAGTCGTCCGGCGTGGTGTTCGGATCGACCCACCAGTCGGTGAAGGTGGTCTGAGAGTGGGAAGCGGGATGCGGTCCTTCCAACTCTACCCAGTCGATCCAGATGGCGGGTGGCATGCCGTAGCCGTTCTTCTTCTTAGCGGCGTTGAAGGTTTTCCAGAGCGCTTGGACCTTGCCGTTGTTGGGTTGTTTTTCCTGGACGGAAAACTCGCGGATCGTATCCGGGCGCACCTCCAGGGGAACCTCGATGATCTGGGGCTCGGCAATGGTTCCGGTCACCTGTTGTGTGCTGATGGCCCGCCCTTCGAATCCGTGGTCAAACTGCGCCGAGGCGTACATCCGCTGTGGGTGGCCGACCTGGATGAAATGGCGGGAAGGATCGGAGCCCTCCACCGCACCCACGCGAATTCGCAGGGTGTAGTTGCCGATGGGCAGCTCTTCCGGCGAAACGATGACGCGTCCGGTTCCCTTGGTGGGCTTGATATAGGCGCCCGTGTCCCGGTGGGGCAGAGCGGCGTAGTGCTTGAGATAGGCGTAGAGGTTGGGCCGCTCCGGGTTGGCAGAATTCGCATTAGGCGCATCATTGAAACCGAATTCGGTGGCATCGGGAGTGCCTTTGAGTCGATCGGCGTACTTGTAGAAGTCGAAAGACTTCAGGATGCGGGGTTCAGTTTTGGCGATCTCTGCGATGATGGCCTGGTTCTCGGGACTCTTGGCGGCTTCATCAACGCCCTTCTTCCACCGGGCAAAGCGGTCGAAGGTCTCTTCCATCGCTTTGATGGCCCGTTCGTTTATCGGATTAATCACTTCCTCGGCCTCGACGCGATAGGTTTTGGAAGCGGGGATCTCTGCCTCAGGAAGGGGCCCTTCTAACTCGATCCAATCGATCCAGATCGCAGGCGGGGTGCCGTAGCCGTTCTCGGCCTTGAAGCGATAGTATTCCTTCATGATGGCCTTGGCATTGCGAGGCCGACTTTCCTGGACGCCGAATTCGCGCGGCGTGTCCGCGCCGACATCGATGGTGAGTTCGATGAGGCTCGGGTTCTCGATGGTGCCGGTGACCTGGTGCGAACTGATGGCAGGACCGGTGAACCCGCTATCGGACAGGGCGCCATTCGCGTTGTAAGCGGGATGGCCGACTTCGATGAAGTGTCGGGAAGGATCGGAACCTTCGACCGTGCCGGCCTGGATTCTGAGTTGGTAGGTCCCCGGAGGAAGGTCTTGGGGATCGGGTTGAAGGTCGAAGCGCTGGATGCCGCTGGGCAGTCTCAAGTAGGCACCGCGGTCATTGTGAGGGAGCTCAGTGAAGTGCTTCTGGTAGGCATAGTGGCGGTTATAGCCGCTCTGATAGGAAAAGACTGCCTTGTTGTCGTCCACGTAGCCAAAGTCCTTTGGATCCGGCGCCCCGATCAGCTCGCTGGCGTTGCGGTAAAAGCGAAGCCCTCCGCCAGAGGGGAAGGTGGCAGGATCATAGTCTGGATTCTCCTTGAGAAGTCGGGCCATGATCTCCCGGTTCTCGGGAGCGTCGATGACCTTGTCGACTTCCGCTTTCCAGAGAAGGAACTTGTCCTTACCGGCCTCAAGGTTCTGAACCATTTTCCGGCTCTTTGCGTTGACGCTTTTCTCGGGTTCGAGTCGAAAGAGTTTGGCTGGTTGCCCGATGACGGCCCTACGTTCGAGCCATTCGCCCACCGCGCTGCGACCCAGTTTCAGGTATTGCTCGATCTGATCGCTGGAGATAAAGAGGGAGGCGCCCTCGGTGTCGAAGGTGCTGCCGCCTCCGTCCGCGGGCAGGTTGCTGACATCCACCTCGAAACCCAGCAGCGATGCCATGCTGTTTTGATACTCGCGCCGGTTGAGGCGACGCATCGTGATTTCGCCGCCGGTGTCGGAGAGGGAACGCCGCGCGTCGACCATCGTCTGGGCGAGAGCGTCGAGAAAGTCGGCTTTCTCACTCTCCCCGGGCTGCTTTTTGTCCTCGGGCGGCATCTCGCCGGCGTTCATCGTGTTGAGCACTTTCTGCCAGAGCTCGGCCTCTTCGATGTTGCTGATGACAAAGGCGAGGTCCTCGAGGTTGACCGAGCCTTTCTCAGTGAGTGCGTCGTGGCACTCGAGACAGTATTTGTCGAGAAAGTCGAAATGCTTCTCCGGTAGTTCGGGGATGAGTTCTTCGGCTTGGGCTGGTGCGGGAGTCAGGGCGGCAAGAAGACAGAGGAGTAGGGGAGTGATGGAGTGTTGGAGTAGACGGCAACTGCGTTGTGTGGGGGCGGAAGCTATTAGTGTGTCTTTGTGTTCATTAGTGAAAATTAGTGTTGGAATTTTTAACACGAATCTCGCTGCGCTCGCCACAACCGGAGCGCAGCGGAGATAGCCGGAGGCAAATGAACACGAATGAACACAGCCGGAGCGAAGCGGAGACAGCCGGAGGCAAATTGGATAGGCTTCGCGGAGTGAACAGGGTTGAGTGCGTGACCTAACCCTGTTGAGTCGCGCCACCGAAGCCCGCGTCTTTATGCGACTAACCAATTCCTTCATGCCTCCCAATATTCCGAGCCCTTCAGCCCATACCTAATCACGAACTACTCCGTGCAGTCCCAGAGCCGAACCGAATCAAAGAGAATGCGGCAACCTTCGCCGCCTTTGAAAGTGAAACGGGGGCCATGCTGGTCCTTTTCGTTGATGATGGTGACACCTTCGTCTTCGTAGGTCGCGGAGTCGCCGTTGACGCTGATGACGAGGGTTCCCTTCTTGTATTCAATGATGAGGTCGATCCACTCATTGAGCGCCATCTCCGAATCTTCTTCGGTAAAAATGGTGCCGTTCGGCAACCTGACCCGGTGTCCGCCTTCAGCGACGATGCCCAGGCTGATCATGTGGTGTCCGATCTGGAAACTGGGACGTCCGGGGGTCAGGCCCGGCTTTTCGAACTGGTAACGCAGGTGACAGACAAACTGCTCCGGAATCTTGTTGAGATGTGCAACGGGCTCAAGACCGAGGTGGTGATCACGGTTGAGTTTCGCCATGGCTTCCTCGGCGTTTTTGAATTCGGGGTTTACCACGAGATGGCCGTCCTCGATTGTTTTGCCCTTGGGCGCACCCCAGAAGTCGCGGTTCATTTCGCCGTCGAAATCGTCGGAGTAGATCAGGGTTCCGGTTTCGAAGAGTTCCGATTCGAAGGCGGGTTCTTCGGCAGAAAGGAGTGAGCTGCCTGACAGGGCAAGCGCGAGGAGAGGCAAGGTGTGTTTGGGAATCATTTTTTGGAAGGGTGATTTTTAGAGAGGGCCTATGCCGGACGGCTATTCTTCTTCATTAATCATCGTGACGATGAAGGCGGCCAATTCCTCCACGGTGATGCCACCGGAGCTGTCCTTGTCAGCTCTCTTGAGAAAAACCTCGATGTGGGCAGTGGAACCGAGGAAAGCGATGAATTCCTCCTTGCTGAGAGCGCCATCGGAATCAGCATCAAACTCGGCGTGCCACTCCGTGGGAGTTTTGCGGGAGACCCGATACCACTTGATGCTTTCGAGTTTGGTCGCGAATTCCTTCTGATTGAGAGTGCCTGATTTGTCTCTGTCGGTTTTGTTAAAGCCAACCGGGCCATGTTTGGGTGAACGGTAGATAGCAGTGGCGTACTCGACATAGGAGAGCTCGTCGTCACCATCGCTGTCAGCCATCTCAAACAACTCTTCGGGCGTCATCTTGAGCATATCCGCACTCGGATTGAGTTTTTCTTCGGGAATGGGAAGGGTGACCCAAAGCTGGCCGCAGCGCCCCTTGCCATCGACTTGTGCGCGGATGAAGAAGCCTGCTTTGATCTCCTCATCAGCGTCCAGGAAACTGACGTAGGCAATTCTCGTCTTGTCGTCGATTTTGAAGGTCTTGCTTTCCCGGCGGTGATGGACGGTGATGTTGTTACCGTCGACGGCTTCGACGATGCCAGAAAGGGTGTCACCTTTTCCGCCTTGGGCAGCGAGTTCGCCGAAATTGATTGTCGAACTGAGGGCGACGATGAGGAATGGGAAAATGGATTTCATAGTGATAGGTGCCCTTCGGGCGGGGTGAAAATGGTAGGGGATTAAGAGTGAGGTTAGGAGTAAGAGCAAGAAGGATGGTGCGATTTAGTTAGGCGTGAGGCCTTACTTCGACTGGAATTCTTTGGTCTGCACGATGCTATGGATGAAGGAGGCCAGTTGATAATCCTGACCTTTTGCGGCGGTCAGGATTTCGTTGGCCAGGTTTTCATCGGTGAAACCAAAGGGGCGACCGAGGCCATACTCGATCAGCGCTTCGGTAAAGCTGCGGGCGAATTCTTCCGTTTGCCACTTGGCGATCAAATCCCGCAGTTCGTAGAAATCTCCAAAGGCTGGCCCGTTGTGAAATGCGCCGGAAGCATCAACAGGGGTGGTGGTTCTACTGGGTACCATCTGGCCTTTTCTGTTCTTCGTGTATTGATGTTCCCCGGTGCGCCATTTGCCGGCGGCGTCGAAGTTTTCCAGGCCAAAACCGATGGGATCGATCTTGCGATGGCAGCTGGCGCACTGGGCTTCCTCCGTGTGAACCGCGAGCTTTTGCCGCTTGGTGAGGGGTTCGTCATCGAGGCGCGAAAGTTGCGGCACATTGGCCGGGGCCGGGGGAGGCGGCGAGTGCATCAGATGGCGCAGGACCCAAGCACCGCGCTCGACCGGGCTGCTCTCGATGCCGTCGCTGCCCATGGCATGGATCGCGGCCATACCGAGGAATCCGCCTCGCGGAGAATTTTCAGGAAGGCTGACTTTGCGGTAGTGATCGCCGACCACGCCCTTAAGACCGTAGTGAGCGGCCATGAGGCCATTCACTACGACGTAATCGCTTTTGAGAAGGTTCTGCAGTTGTCCCTGATCCTTCGAGCGCAACAGGTGGAGAATGGTCTGGTAGACTTCTTCCCGCGCTGCTGCTCGCGTGCTCTCATCGAATTCGCGATGTCGGGCGACATCGAATTGGAAGAAATCCAATCGCTTCATGTCCAGCCACTGATGAGCGAGGCCGGAAACGAAGTGATGGGCTCTGGGATCCTGGATCATGCGGTCTACCTGACCGCGCAAGACAGCCGGGTCACTCAATCGCTTCGCTCTCGCCAAATCTAACAGTTGAGAATCGGGCGGGGAACTCCACAGGAAATACGACAGTCGCACGGCCAGTTCGAGTTCATTCAGGACTCGAGGCCCACCGTCCTCGCCATACTCTTTCATGAAGAGGAAGCGGGGAGACGCCAGGATCATGCTGAGTGGAGTGCGAATCGCGACGTCGAACTCCTGATCAATCTCCAATCGGGTTTGGTAGACGTTGACCAAAGAGTCGATAAATGCGGGCGAGGGGCGGCTTTCTCGAAAGGCTTTGACCGCGAATTGGTGAAGGATGTTCCTGACTCGATCCAGCTCTGAGGGGGAGCTACCCGCAGGGTTGGCGTTAAAGATCTCCTCAAGCGGGCTGGGCGCTCCCTGCGGCAGGGGGCCTTCGATCTCAACCCAATCGACCCAAATCGAGGGTTCATGGCCGTACCCATTTTCATTCATCAGCGGGTTGAAGTGTTTCTTCAGCAAGGCGCCCCAGGCCGGCTGGCGTTCCCGGATCGCAAACTGCCGTTCCGTATCCTTGTTCACCGTCACCTGGGTTTCGATCAGTCCGGGATTGGCCGGGCTGCCGCTCACGTGCAGCGACTTCAGGGGAAAGCCACTGAACTGCCCTCTCGAAATTATCTTTGGATCGGGGTGCCCCACTTCGAGAAAGTGGCGATAAGCCGGCGCCTCGTCGGTGACCCCCGCCTTGATTCGCACCGTGTAGGTTCCGACGGGCATGTCGTTGGGGGGATCGAGGACGACCATGGTGGAACCGGCCGTCAACTGAATCCAAGTCCCTGTATCATTGTAGGGAAGATCGGCGTAGTGCTTACTGTAGGGAGCAAACTGCGGAAAGTACTTCGCGGCATGGGTAAAACTCGGGAACCCATGGTCCTTCGGGTTGGGAGCTCCTTTCAGCTTCTTAAGGTGAGGGCCAATGGCACGGTAAAGCTGCCCGCGATTACCCCTGGTGCCGAGCTTGGCTTCAAACCCTTGGTTCTCTGGTAGAGCGAGCGCCTGGTCCATTTCCGCATCCAGTGCCGCATAGCGTTTCAGGTAATCCTCGTTTCGCGCGACGCTCTCTCTCTGGGCGACGTTGAGCGTTTCTTCAGGCTCCACGCGATACACAAAAGGTTTGGCGTTTCGTGCTGCCCTGCGCTCATAGAATTCATCGATCGCGTGGCGGCCGATGGTCAGGTATTGCTCGAACTTGTCGCTGGAAATAAAGAGCGAGGCGCCCACCGTATCAAAGTCACCGGAACTGCCGTCTTCGGGCAGGAGGGCGTTGTCGAGCCGCACGCCTAACAAGCTCTCGACCGTGTTCTGATAGTCGCGCTTGTTGAGACGCCTCATCGTGATCTCGCCTCCTGAATCGGCGAACACTTTCAGTGCCGTGACCATGGTGCCTGCCAAGTCATCAAGGAAGTCCGCCTTCTCGGCGCCTTCAGGCTGTCTCTTGTCCTCCGGCGGCATCTCCCCGGAGTTCAGGGATTCGAGGACCTTCTGCCAGCTCTCCGCCTGCTCGATCGTTTCGATGTGAAACGGCAAATCCTCGAGATTGACCTCGCCCTTCTCGGTCAATGAATCGTGACAGTCGAGGCAGTATCTTTCGAGAAAGGCGAAGTGTTTCTCCGGGAAGTGCACTTCAGGTTCCGCAGCGGAGGCGATAGCCACCGCAAAAGACGCAACGAGGAGATGTAGGATGAATTTCATAGGTGGGATGGGCTCGCTCTGCCGTCAGCTTGCTTACTTTCTGCGGAAGGGCTCACTCGATACCAGCGCCTGGATGAAGGCACTGACCGAATAGCCTTCCTCCTTGGCAGCGCTCAGAATTCCGTTGGCCAGGTCTTCATCGGTGAAGCCAAAAGGACGACCGAGACCATACTCGATCAGCGCTTCGGTGAAGCCGCGGGCAAAGTCCTCCTCGTGGTGGGTGGCAATCAGTTGCTGCATTTCGAAGAAGTCGCCAAAGGCCGGCCCGTTGTGAAAAGCTCCCGAGGCATCAACGGTGTGTGCTCCTTTGCCTTGGCCTTCCTGCTCGCGCCATTTGCCGGCAGCGTCGAAGTTTTCCAGGCCAAAGCCAATCGGATCAATCTTGCGATGGCAACTGGAACACTGGGCTTCCTCCATGTGAGCCGCGAGTTTCTGTCGCTTGGTGAGGGGTTTGTCATCGAGGCGCGAAAGTTGCGGCACATTGGCCGGCGCCGGGGGAGGGGGCGAATGCATCAAGTGGCGCAGCACCCAGGCGCCACGCTCGACCGGGCTGCTCTCGATACCGTCGCTGCCCATCGCATGGGTCGCGGCCATCCCGAGGAGTCCTCCGCGTGGAGATTCCTCGGGCAGGCTGACTTTGCGGTAGTGATCGCCTACGACGCCCTCCAGATCATACTGCGCAGCCAACAAAGCATTCACGACGACGTAGTCGCTGTTGAGTAGATTCTGGAGTTGTCCCTGATCCTCCGACTGCAAGAGGTGGAGCATCGTCTGGTAGACTTCTTCCCGCGCTGCCGCGCGCATGCTCTCGTCGAACTCGCGATGTTTTTGGGCATTAAACTGGAAGAAATCCAGGCGCTCCATGTCCAGCCACTGATGAGCAAGACCGGAAACGAAGTGGTGGGCTCTGGGATCCTGAATGAGTCGATCCACTTGGCCACGCAAAACAGCGGGGTCACTCAGTTCCTTCTTTTCCGCCAACTCAAGCAGTTGGGAGTCGGGCGGGGAACTCCATAGGAAATACGACAGTCGTACCGCCAGTTCGAGATCGTCCAGAGTACGAGGAGCACCGTCCCCGCCGGACTCTTTCAGGAAGAGAAAGCGCGGAGATGCCAGGATCATGCTCAATGGGGTCCGAATCGCGACATCGAACTCCTGATCAATCACCATTCGGTTTTGGTAGACTTCGACTAACGAATCAATAAACTCAGGGCTTGGTTCGCGCTCTCGAAACGCCTTCACGGCGAAGTCGCGGAGAATGTTCCTGGCGCGCTCCAAATCCGATGCAGCATCGCCGGCAGGATGCGCGTCAAAGATCGTCTCCAGCGGGCTGGGATCCCCCTGTGGCAGCGGTCCTTCGATTTCCACCCAGTCCACCCAAATCGAGGGTTCATGGCCATAGCCGTTTCGATTCATCGCAGGATAAAAGTAAAACTTCCTTAATGCCCCCCAGCCAGGTTGCCGTTCCCGGATCGCGAATTGCCGTTCCGTATCCTTGTTCACCGTCACCTGGGTTTCGATCACTTCCGGATCAGCCGGACTGCCGGTCACGTGCAGCGCCTTCAGGGGGAAACCATTCAACTGTCCTCTACCGAGATCCCGTTCCGCGGGATGTCCAAGTTCGAGAAAATGGCGAAACGCTGGAGTATCCTCGGTGGCCCCCGCCTTGATTCGCACCGTGTAGGTTCCGACTGGCATGTCGTTGGGCGGCGCAATCACGATCTTGGCGGACCCCATCGTCAGCTGAAGCCAGGTTCCGGTCTCATTGTAGGGAAGGCCGGCATAGTGCTTGTGGTAGGGCGTTGCCTTATCGAAAAACTTCACGGCACTGAAAAAATTCCCGAATCCATGGTCCTTCGGGTTGGGGAGTCCTGTCAGTTTGTCGAGGTGAAGATCGATTTGACGGTAAAGGCGTTCATTCCCACCGCTCAGGCCCAGCTGGGCGATCAACTCTTTATTCTCTGGCAAGGCGAGTGCTTCCTTTAGTTCCGCATCCAGGGCTTCGAAGCGTTTGTTGTAGTCTTCATTTCGTTCGACGCGCTCTCGCAAGGCGACATTGAGTGTTTCTTCAGGCTCCACGCGGTAGACAAAAGGCTTGGCATTCCGTGCCGCCCTCCGCTCATAGAATTCATCGATCGCATGGCGGCCGAGGGTCAGGTATTGTTCGAACTTGTCACTGGAAATAAAGAGCGAGGCGCCCACCGTATCAAAGTCGCCGGAGCTGCCGTCTTCAGGCAGGAGGGCGTCGTCGAGCCGCACGCCTAACAGACTCTCGACTGTGTTCTGGTAGTCGCGCTGGTTGAGGCGCCGCATCGTGATCTCGCCTCCTGAATCGGCGAACACTTTCAGTGCCGTGACCATGGTCAGCGCGAGGTCATCGAGAAAGTCAGCCTTCTCGGCGCCTTCGGGCTGCTTCTTGTCCTCCGGCGGCATCTCCCCGGAGTTCAGGGATTCGAGGACCTTCTGCCAGCTCTCCGCCTGCTCGATCGTTTCGATGTGAAACGGCAAGTCCTCGAGATTGACCTCGCCCTTCTCGGTCAAAGAATCGTGACAGTCGAGGCAGTATTTCTCGAGAAAGTCGAAGTGCTTCTCCGGGAAGTGAACTTCAGGTTCATCGGCGGAGGTGGTGTGGGGGATGAGTGCCGTGAGGAGGAAGAGAATGACGAGAGTAATCGGTGATCGGTGATCGGTGATCGGTGGCCGATGAGGTGTCCGGTAGTTACTCATTGATGACTGATGACTGATGACTGATCACCAACCTCCGACTAAGCCTGCAATTCCGGCACCACTCCTGTGCTGTCGCCGTGGCTGGCCACGTTCACTCCGACGCCCTGCAACATGGTCAGCCAGACGTTGTTCAGCGGGGTGTCTTCCTTGAGGACGAGGTTTTGTCCCAGTTTGAGATTGGCACCGCCACCGGAGATCAAGGTGGGTGGATTGGTGAGATAGTGAATAGAGCGAATGTTAGAACCAAAGGCCAAGGCCACATGATCAAAGAGGCTGCTGCCGTCGGCTTCCTTGGTGTCTTTGAGCAGATCGATCAATCCGGCCAGCAATTCGCTGTGGGCCTTGTCCCGCATCTTGGAGGAGACTTCCGTTTCGGCACCGATGCGATAGTGACTGACATTGTGCGGGTTGCCGCCTGCTCCGAGACTCGACAGCAGGCGTGAGCCGGGCTCGCGGTAGGTGATGACCCGGGTGTTGTCCGTCTGGATCGCGGCGACCATGAGCTTGTACATCATCTCGATTTCGCTGCGTCCCACCAGGGTTTCCTCAGGCGCTTCGAGAGGGGATTCGGGTTTGGGCACGCCCATCCATTGCTCTGCTTTGCTGAGGCGAGTCTCGATGTCACGGATGCTTTGGAAATACTCGTCCAGCTTGTCGGTATCACTCTTGGTCAAGCCTCGCTGCATGTCTTTGGCCTCGATCATCACGGAATCGAGGACACTGCGCTCTTCTGCCAGCATGGCCTTTCGCTGAGCGAGTGGGATGTCGTCGGCGGCAAAGAGCTTGAGGTAGGTTTCGAGCGGTGAGGTCCACGCCGAAAGCGGTTTTCCGCGTTGATCCCAGGCCAGGGAATTTCCCGGACCATGTCCGTTCCTGTCATTCGCATCCGCCGCTAGCTGGATTGAAGTGTAGCGGGTGTGCTCGCCAAACTGCGCGGCGGCCACCTGGTCGGCGGAAATGGTGTTGGAAAAGGATTGTCCCGGAGTGCCGTACTGATTCGCTCCGGTCAGCCAGTAGGTGCTTCCCCAGTGGGCCTGGCGGCTGTGCTGATGCTTACAGTTTTGGACGATCGTGAAGTCTTCCTTGTGGCGGGCGAGAGGCTTCAGGCCTTCCGGCAGCTTGTAGCCAGATCCCTTGTCATTGAGGTCGGGGAACCAGGTCTCCGAGGTGACCCCATAGCCGATGCCCATGAACATCAGGCGCTTGGGCGGCGTGGTCACGGCGGCTGAGGCAAAACGGCGGAATCCGATGGATTCCAGGGCGGGCAGGGCGATTAAGGCTCCGGCTCCGCGGAGAAAATGGCGACGTTTCAGGTGGTTGCTCATGGGTAGGGGGGAATTTAGAGAGTTTGGGCTTACTTCACAAAACGGACGGGAAGCGCGGGCTGTTTGATGGCGGTCAGTTGCACGTCATCGACGTAGTAGCCTCCCAGGTCTGCGGGGTTGGCGGCGCCACTGCCCGAATTCGCGTTGACCGAGATCAGGGCGAGATTCGCTTCGGAGTCGAGCAGGCAGGAAGCGGAAAGCGTGGAGGTTTCGCCGGGCTTCAACGTGAGGGCCTTGTTGCTGACCGCAACCGCTTCGCGTGTGATGTCAGGCCAAGCTTTGCCGATCGAATCAGGTTCGGCTTGGTAGAGTTGAATGGTGATGGTGAGCCTTGATTTGGGCAACTCAGCATCAGTCGGTGCCGCTTCCCGACGAAAGTTGGCGGAGAGCTCGAGAGTGAACTGGTCCTCTGAGTTTTCGGTATCCCATTGCTGCTGCAGCGAGGAGAGATCGATCAACTGGAACACATTGCAGGCTGTGGCGCCGCCGCCGGGCTTGCCGGTCACGTTGGCGGTTTTGAGAAATCGCAGCTGGTGGTTGCCATCCGCATCCACGATCACCTCGGCGGGATCACCGCTCCATTTGCCGAACTCAGTTGGGAAGCCAATCGGGACAGCACCTGACATGGATTCAAAGGAACTGTCGACGACGGGAACGAAGCGGGCTTCGATTCGTGGAGAGTTCACGGCCGAAACTACGCCGACTCCTGTGAGTCCCACGAAGATCCCGGCGATGATGGCGGCAGCGAGTTGGCGGGGCCAGGCGAGCGCTTGAATACGGGAATTCTTTTTCGCTTCCACCTGGGGAAAGGGGATGAGCTCCTGATTATCCAATCCGAGCGTTTCATCGCCCAGGGCTCCGTGAAGACGGGCGGCCTTGAGGTAGTCCGCTCTCACAGTTTCATTGCTGACGATTTGATCCGAGAGCGCCGCGGCTTCTTCTTCGGAGGTCTGTCCGTCGAGGTGTTTCTGGATGAGGTCTTGCCAATCAGTTGAGTCTGTCATGCCAATTCGGAGTTGAGCTGTCGTTCGATGCACGCCTGCAGATCGCGGCGGGCACGTTGGATCGTTTTGTAAATTGCTTCGACGCTGCGATTTTCGCGTTGGGAAAGGATTTCGGGGGTGTGGCCCTCGTGGTAGTAGCCTTGCACCAGTCGGCGCGGCTTTTCGTTTAGCTTGCCGAGGCAGGTGGCGAGATGGGTCTCGAGCGCGGAGTCGAAATCGTTGCAGGAATGCATTTCTTGCTCCAGCGCCTCGATCGCTTTTTCGGAGAGTTGGGCGCGCCGGGCTTCCTTAGCGAGGAATCGCCGGGTTTCGATGCGGGCAAAGCCCATCGCCCAGTTCAGGAAGGGGCGTTCAGCGTCGTAGGTCTCGAACTGCCGCCAGAGAGCCACGGCGGTTTCCTGCAGGATTTCCCGGGCATCGGCACGATGCGGAACGGAAACGAGAATCGAGCGCAGCATGACCGGCTCGCTCTCGAGAAGCAGGCGGGTGAAGCGTTCGTGATCGTTGCTGGAATCGGCTTCGGGCATTCAAACAGAATAAGTTCCAACACAGGTCCACGAAAGGACGTAATGATTGGACAAAAAAGTGGAATGTATTTGCGGTAGGGGCGTTGGGGGCGCCTAATGGGCCCGTAAATGCTCTTTTTTCTTCTCCGACTACAGAAAGAACAAGAAATCTCGGGCAATTGCCTGTAGGAACGTAGGCGACAATCATGGCGAATTTTGAAATGGACGGCGGGATTAAGATCTACCTTCGGGAGATCGGGAAGACTCCGCTCCTGACCCGGGAAGAAGAGGTAGAACTGGCTGATCGCATTAAAAATGGCGATAAAGAAGCCCGCGCTCACATGATTAAGGCGAACCTGCGTCTCGTCGTAAAGATCGCACAGGACTATGCGAATTACGGGTTGCCGCTGCTGGATTTGATCTCTGAGGGCAATATCGGCCTGATGAAAGCGGTGGAGCGTTTCGACCCCAACAAGGGAGGAAAGCTTTCCACCTACGCCGCCTGGTGGATCAAGCAGTCCATCAAGCGGGCGTTGGCCAACCAGAGCAAAACCATCCGCCTCCCTGTTCACATGGTGGACAAGATTTCAAAGATGCGCCGCGTTGCCATGGTGCTCAGCGAAGAACTTGGCCGTGAACCAACGGATGAGGAATTGTCTGAGGAGATCGGAATTGACCGCGGCAAACTCGCGCAGCTCAAGGCTGCGGCACAGCGTCCGGCCTCGCTGGATGCCCCGATTGGCGAGGACGACGGCACTCAGTTTGGCGAGATCATCGGTGACGAGAAGGCGCAGACTCCTCTCGAGTTGTTGAGCCATAAAAACATGCACATGCAGCTCGATGACCTCCTTGATGTCCTCGACGAGCGTGAGCGTAAAATCGTCGATGCACGATTTGGCCTGGGCGGTCAAAAACCCAAAACGCTTGAAGAAGTGGGACAGGAATTCGGCGTCACGCGCGAGCGAATCCGCCAACTCCAGAATATCGCCCTCAAGAAGCTGCGTCGTGCCCTTCAGAAAAAGGAGGATCCGGCGCCACGTCCACTCGGCCAGCCCGGTCCATCCGACGACGATTTCTTTAGCGAACAGTAGCCAGGCGACTACCGTCGCTCAATGATCCTCACCGTTTGGGTGAAGGCGCCTGTGCGCTCCGGTGTTTGATCTTGGGAGAATCCCTTGGTTGGCAATTCGGCTGAATTGTTTAGAATCGTCTTGCCCGAACTCTCGATGACGGACTCTTCTCCAAAACCGGTGCCTGAGCACGAGGACGATGTGCCGGATGGCTTTTTGACGCGTCCGAGCTTGATCCTGCGGGCAAGAGGGGATGAGGAGTCGCCTGCCTGGGAGGAGCTCTTGAGCTATTACGAACCGTTTGTCAGCATGGTCCTGCAGCGGATGGGATTCCGGGGCGAAGATCTGGAGGATCTTCGTCAGCAGGTGTTTGTGAAGCTCTGGAACGGGCTGGAGAAGTATGAGAAGCGGGACGCGGTTCGCTTTCGTAGTTGGCTGTCTTCGCTGATCCGAAACGCCGCGACCGACTGGATGCGACGCCATGCCAAAACGGAAAAATCACTCAGCCTCGACGAACCGGGAGCGATGGAGCAACTGAAGCTGGGCAATGTGCCGGAAGTGGAGGAGCAGATCGAAGAGGAGTGGCGCAACTACCTGGTCAAGGTCGCGATGGATCGAATCAAGGAAGTGTTCACGGGCAACGCCTTCGAGGTCTTTGCGCTCACCCTGGAGGGAAAGAGCGTCGAGGAAATCAGTTCCGAGTTAGGTCTGCGGACAGATTCGATTTACGTGCTGAGAAATCGGGTCAAAGGTCGATTGCAGCGCGAGATCCAGCAGCTTCGGCATGACCTGGAGGTCGGTGATGAGTGAGAACGACGAAAAATTTGATCGGGCGCAGAAGGCGCTGGAAGGACTGAGTAACCAGTTCTACGAGGGCGACCTGGAGGGCTTGTTTGATTCCGGGGGCGCGACGGCACTGGGTGGAGAGAGCGATACGCCGCTTTACGATGCGCTTTCCCGGCTGGATCAGCACTACGAAGAGCGAGGGTTGATTGGACGGGGTGGCATGAAGGAAGTGTTCTGTGCCTACGACGAGCGTGCCACTCGCGAGGTCGCCCTGGCCAAGCCACGTCCGTCCCTGACGAGCGATGTCTACGACGCCTTTCTACGCGAGGCTCACATCACGGCCCGCCTGGAGCATCCCGGGATCATCAATCTCTTCGACATGGGGATCGCTCGCGACGGGCGTCCCTTCTTCACGATGGAGCTGAAGCGGGGACGATCCCTGCGGGAGATTTTGAAAGAATTGATCGCGGGGAAGGGAGACGAGGCCTTTCCCTTGCAGCGCCGGTTGACCATCCTCTTGCGGGTCTGTGAGGCGCTCGCCTACGCTCATTCGCGTGGAGTGCTGCATCTCGATCTCAAGCCGGAGAATATCCAGGTCGGCGAGTTTGGCGAAGTGCAGCTCTGTGACTGGGGCATGGGCGTGGCGGTCCCCGGCGAAGAAGGCGACCGTGAGCTGGACGTCCTCCTCGACATTGACCTCTATGGTTCGCTGCGCGACCACGCCAAGGGCACTCCGGAATACATGGCGCCGGAACAATTTGATCCCCGGCAGGCGCCGTCAGTTGCCATGGAGGTCTACGCGTTGGGGTGTTTGTTATACGAATTGGTGAGTTTGCAGACGCCCGGGAAGGAGAGGGGCTCTCTGCCGCAGGGCGAGGAAGGGCTCGAGGCGATGGTGGCGAAGGCCTGTGCGGAGAATCCGGCCGACCGCTACGCCGATGTGAATGCCTTTCGAAAAGATCTGCAGCGCTATGTGGATGGCTATTCGCCGCTGGCGGAGGGGGCGAGCCTGAGGAAGGAGGCGGCTTTGTTTTATCGGCGCAACTTCATGGCGTGCAATCTGATTCTCGGGGCCCTGGTGGTGCTCTGCGTGGCAGGGGTTGCTTTTATTGCCAAGTTAGAGGAGCGAACCCAGGAAGCGGAGTCTGCGCTGGCTGCCTATGAGGCCGAAAAGGAGGAGTCAGCAAGGCGCCTGGCAGACCGGGCGGAACAGGCGAGAAGGAGTTCCAGCTTGGTCACCCAGCCCAGGATGCTGGAGGCCATGCTGATCGGTAGTCTCGAAACGGGGGAGAAGATGGTGGATGCCATTCTGGAGAAGAACCCGCCTCCCGAGTCGGAAGCCTGGGAGCTCAGAATGTGGTTGTCCTTCCTCCAGCAGGATTTCGCCTTTTCAAAGTTTTCCGGGGATCGTGAGCTGTTGGAAAAGACGAACCCTGAGCTCTATCGGTTGGCCTGGCGTTTCGCCCCACGCTTAAACTCTAGGGGGATGTTGAGCGCCGAGGACCTGGTCGCCTTGCTCCGGGAAGTGAATGAGCTGACGACCAAGGGCATTAAAGGGCGTCGAGATGTCCTCATCGAGCAAATCCTGATCTACGACTATAAGCGACACGCGCGCTTCCGAAGCGCAGCAGATCGCCGGAAGATTCTTCAGGTCGTGCTTGAGATCATCAATCCGGAGTGGCAGGCAGAGGGAGATGCGGTTTTTGAGATCTCTGGAGCCGACATCAAAATCTCGGGGCGAGGGATGACGCGGATGCGGTTCTTCACGGGGCAATATCGGTCGTTCCGCAATGTGCTGCGAGTGTTGAGTCCGAGGGCTCTCGATTTGAGAGGGAGTGGGGTCGGCAGCGTCGTCGAACTGACCGGCCTGGAGCTCCTCGAGCTGGATGTGCGGGAGACGCCGATGAAGCGTATTAACAAGTTCCCTGAGATGAGGAGCTTACGCATCCTTCGGGTGGATGAGGGGCAGTTTCCCGAGGCGGACCTGAAGCGGTTGCCCGGCTATATCGAGGTGGTGATCGGTGATCGGTGATCGGTGATCGGTCTGGCGTTCAGCGTCTCTTGTTCCGGGGCGATGTTCTGAGCCAAGGAGGGGCGATTTGAAATCGCCCGCGGAGCCAGTGCAGGCGATTTCAAATCGCCTCTCCTTGGTCGGTGCTTCCGGATTCCTTTCCCAAAAATATTTTCGCTCCAGGTGTTTAGAACCCTTAAAATGCAGCGTTTTAGGGTGCTAACGCATGAGTTTTTACTCGAAGTCACTTCTCTCTGCTATTTCTGCCACCGCCCGCCTCTCAATCGGGGTGTCCGCCCTGGTGATGGTCGCTCCGTGCCTGGCTGAGTCTGAAGCCGCTCCGCAGGCGGTCAGTGCGCCGGATTCCATTGAAGGCTTTTTCGAAAACTACTGCTACGACTGCCACGATTCGATCACGGCAAAAGCGGACCTCAATCTCGAAGATCTGCCTCGCTCCATCGCCGACAGCGCTGATGCCTTGAACTGGCAGGACATTCTCGATCAGCTCAATGCGGGCGAGATGCCTCCCAAGGACAAGAAGCAACCGACCGATGAGGAGCTTGCCCTGGTGGTCGGCGATTTGACCGAGTCCTTGCTGGAGGCGCAGGGGATGCTGCGGGACAGTGGGGGCGCGATCGCTCTCCGGCGCATCAATCATCGGGAGTATCAAGCCACCGTGAAGGAGTTGCTGGGGATTCGCATCATGGTCGAGGGGCTGCCCGATGACCCGAGTGGTCGATTCGACACCATTGGGCAGAACCAGTCGCTCACTTCCATCGACCTGGAAAACTACTTCGAGCAGGCGCAGGAGGTCGTCCGCACGGCGATGCACTGGGCGGTGTTGCCACGCCAGAAGGCCAGGGTGGAGCGGAGGGATTATGCGAACTCTGGAAAAATGGAAAGAGAGATCCACGAGATCCTCGAAAAGGTCCAGGAAGTGCATGATACCGACCGCTCCTACGAGGAAGTGGGGCTGACCGAATACGAATGGAATCGCTACAATCGCGGTTCGGAGAAGTATCCACGGCATGCGGAGTATCGGGATCGGAGAAACCTCGCCGCCTACTACGAGGAGAATCTGGAGTATCACCCTATAGGGCGCATGCTGCCGATCCGGAACCTGGTCAACAGCATGGGAATTCAGTTTCAGCCCGACGCCCGCGCCTACTATCGAATGCGGGCCTCCGCAGGGGTGGCCGATGGTGTGAAGATTCGTCGATCCATCCGACTGACCGTCCCTCGTGCGGGCCTGGGTGCTGAGAACGGAAAACCGATTGGTAGCTTCTACGTAACCGGGTCGATTGAGGAACCCTCGATTCACGAGGTGGTGTGGTATCCGGAATTCGAAGACGACTTCCGGCCGGCGGATGCCAAAGCCTCAAGGAAGAGTGTCTGGTTTGGCGAAGACCAACGCGGTCGCCCTCCTCACAATCAGTTGTATCAGCACTACCGCCCTATCGAACCCAATGTTCCGGACGAAACCATTCTGGTGAGGTGGCTGGAAGCCGATGGGCCCTATTACGATGAGAAGACCCCTTTCGAAGTCTTGGTCGACACTTACCAAGTCGCCACCGCTTCCGACGAGGAACTGGATCAAGTGGCCGAAGCGTTTCTGAAGCAGTTTGCTACGGCCGCCTTTCGAGGGCGCGAGGTGTCGGCTGAGTTTGTGACGAAGTTGCTAGCCTATTACGAAACCCAACGGAGTGATGGAAAAGGCTTCCGCGAAGCCATGGTGGATCCGCTGGCTCTCATCCTGTCCTCACCCCGGTTCCTCTACCTGGTGAATCCTGACATCGGCGAAGAGGAGGGGACTCGGGCCCTGGATGCCATCAGCCTCGCCAACCGACTGGCTGCGTTCCTCTGGAGCGGGCCACCGGATGAAGAACTGATGCGTGTCGCGGCGGACGGTTCATTGCTCGATGAAGCGGTCCTGATGGAACAGACCGAGCGCATGCTGGACCAGCCGCGCGCGAAGGAGTTTTACGAGGGTTTTATCACCCAATGGATGCATCTGAAACGTCTCGAAAGCGTCGGGCTGAGTACCCGCTTTTTCCTCCACTTCACCGATGCCTACCTTATTTCCATGAAGCAGGAGCCGGTGGAGTTCTTCAAGATCCTGGTGGAAGAAAATCTGCCGTCAGCAAACCTGATTGACTCGGACTTTGTCACGATCAACGGCGTGCTCGCCTCGAAATATGGCCTGACTGAACACTACTCGGGCGACGGTTTTCAAAAGGTGATCCTGCCCGCTGGCTCGCCACGAGGCGGGTTGACCACTCAAGCTGCTTTCCTCGCGATCGGGACGATGGGCAATCGCACCTCGCCCGTCATTCGCGGCTCGCTGGTGAAGGAGGTTCTCCTCAATGATCCACCACCGCCGCCACCGCCGAATGTTCCTGAGTTGATTGATTCGTCTGCTGAGCCTTTGCCGAGTGTTCGAACCCTGGTTGAAATTCACCAGAAGAAAGCGCAGTGCGCGTCCTGCCATGCCCGCTTCGATTTCATTGGACTGGGTTTGGAAAACTTCGATGCCATTGGGATGTGGCGGGATGAAGAACTCGTGACCGAAGCTGAGATTTTTTCTAATCTGAAGAATCCCAGGACGAAGAGAAAGCTGTATCCCGTCGACGCCAGTGGTGAGCTGCCCAACGGGGAGACCTTTGAGGACGTGCACGGGTTGAAGGCGGCGCTGATGAAAGAAGAGCGTACCGTGGCCGGATCGGTCTTCGAGGGGCTGTTGTGTTACGCCCTGGGGCGCGATGTGAGTTTTACCGACCTGCCGCTCATTGACGCGGTGCTGGATGACCTCGAAACGGATCAGTATCCGGTTCGGGAGCTGGTCAAGCGAGTGGTCACCAGTGAACCCTTCTTGTCGCGATGAGAGGTCTGCCCAGCCTACTGATTGCCTGTGCCCTCCTTCCGTTGGGTGCGATCGCCCAAGACGTCCGCCAATTCACTTCGTCGGACGGGGTGACGATCAAGGCCAGCCTTGTCTCCTTTGAGGACGGCAAGGTCACGATCCGCCTGGCGAAGGACGGCAAGACGTATACGGTCCCTCTCGAACGGTTCTCCGCAGAGGATCAGGCCTTTCTGGTGAACAGCGCGACTCAGACCAAAAATGCTGGCATTTCCACTCCGCCACTGAACAGCTCGACTCATACCAATAACGCTGGCGTTTCTACTCCGAACTCGATCGAGCCGTTCTTCGAGAACTACTGCTACGATTGCCATGACGCGGTAACCGCCAAAGCAGATCTGAACCTCGAAGACCTAACGCGTTCCATCGCCGACAGCGCCGATGCTCTGAACTGGCAGGACATCCTCGATCAGCTCAATTCGGGCGAGATGCCGCCTAAGGACAAGAAGCAACCGACGGACGAGGAGCTCGCCCTGGTGGTCGGCGATCTGACCGAGTCCTTGCAGGCGGCGCAGGGAGTGCTGCGGGACAGTGGGGGCGAGATCGCTCTTCGGCGCATCAACCGTCGTGAGTATGAAGCCACCGTCAAAGAACTGCTGGGGATTCGCATCATGGCCGGGAGGTTGCCTGATGACTCACGGGGAAGGTTCGATACGATCGGGCAGAATCAATCGCTCTCTTCCCTTGATCTGGAGAACTACTTCGAGCAGGCGCAGGAGGTCGTTCGCACGGCGATGCACTGGGCGGTGCTGCCCCGGGAGGAGGCCAAAGTGAATCGGAAGGATGCGTCGAAGGTGTCGAAAGGAGAACAGAAGTCCCGCAGGATCCTGGAAAAGGTGCAGGAGGTGCATGATACCGATCGCTCCTACAAGGAAGTGGGTCTGACCGAAGACGAATGGAATCGCTACAATCCCGGTTCGAAAAAGTATCCACGGCATGCGAAGTATAACGATCGAAGAGGCCTCCTCGACTACTACTACGACAACGTGGAGTATCACGCCCTGGGGCGCATGTTACCCATCCGAAACGGGTTCAACCACATCGGGATCGGGGTTCGTCGCGACGCCCGGGCCTACTACCGGCTGCGAGCTTCTGCAGGTGTCGTCGATGGAGTGGAAACTCGACGATCGATCCGCATGACGGTCCCGAGTGGACACCTGGATAAGCAGAACGGAAAACCAATCGGTAGTTTCTATGTAACCGGGTCGATTGAGGAGCCTTCGACGCACGAAATGGTGTGGTACCCGGAATTCGAAGACGACTTTAGACCGGAGACATCTGAGGAGGCGGTGAGGGGAGTCAACTTCCTCGAAGATCGGCGCGGCGGCCCGGGGAGGGCACAGCTTTTTCAGTACTACTCGATCATCGAACCCGGTGTTCCGGACGAAACCATTCTGTTGAGGTGGATGGAGGTGGAAGGGCCCTATTACGATGAGAAAACCCCCTTCGAAACCTTGGTCGACACCTACCAAGTTGCCACCGCTTCCGATGAAGCACTGGATCAAGTGGCAGGAGTGTTTCTGAAGCAGTTCGCCACGGCCGCCTTTCGAGGGCGCGAGGTGTCGGCGGAGTTTTTGACGAAGTTGCTAGCCTATTACCAAACCCAACGCAGTGAAGGCAAAAGCTTCCGCGAGGCGATGGTGGATCCGCTGGCCCTCATCCTGTCCTCGCCGCGTTTCCTCTACCTGGTGAATCCTGATATCGGCGAAGAGGAGACGACTCGTGCCCTGGACGCGGTCAGCCTCGCCAACCGACTGGCTGCGTTTCTCTGGAGCGGGCCACCGGACGAAGAACTGATGCGTGTCGCGGCGGACGGGTCGCTGCTCGATGACGCGGTCCTGCTGGAACAGACCGAGCGCCTGTTGAGCCATCCGCGGGCGAAGGAGTTTTACGAAGGATTTATCAGCCAGTGGATGCATCTGGAACGTTTCCACAACGTGGGGTTGAGTTCCCGCTTTCTTCTTCACTACACCGATGCCTACATCCTTTCCGCGAAGCAGGAGCCGGTGGAGTTCTTCAAGATCCTGGTGGAAGAAAATCTGCCGTCGTCGAACCTGATTGACTCGGACTTTGTCACCATCGACGGCGTGCTCGCTGCGAAATATGGCCTGACTGATCACTACTCGGGCGACGGTTTTCAAAAGGTGATCCTGCCCGCCGGCTCGCCACGAGGCGGGTTGACCACTCAAGCCGCTTTTCTCGCGATCGGGACGATGGGCAACCGCACCTCGCCGGTGATTCGCGGTTCGCTGGTGAAGGAGGTTCTCCTCAATGATCCGCCCCCGCCGCCGCCGCCGAATGTCCCTGAGCTCATCGCATCCTCGGATGATCCGTTGCCAAGCGTTCGAAGCCTGGTCGAACTTCACCAGAAGAAAGCGCAATGCGCGTCCTGCCATGCGCGCTTTGATTTCATCGGACTGGGATTGGAGAACTTCGATGCACTCGGCATGTGGCGGGACAAAGAGCTCGTCACCAATGTGGAGTTCTTCCACCAGTTGAAAAATCCCAGGGCGAAAAGAGAGTTGTATCCCGTGGATGCCAGCGGCGAGCTGCCCAACGGGGCGACCTTTGCGGATGTGCAGGGGCTGAAGGCGGCACTGATGAAAGAGCAGCGTGCCGTAGCCGGTTCGGTCTTCGAGGGGTTGTTGTGTTATGCTCTGGGGCGCGATGTGAGTTTTACCGACCTGCCGCTCATTGACGCGGTGCTGGACGATCTCGAAGCGGATCAGTATCCGATTCGGGAGCTGGTGAAGCGAGTGGTCACCAGTGAACCCTTTTTGTCGCGATGAGAGATCTGATTATTGAAAAACCCATGATGAAACAATTACTAACAACTTCCGGTCTCCTGCTATTACTGGCGACGATGAACGGAGCGGAGCCGCAAGGGGCGGCATCTGAGAAGAGCGAGCAGCCTCTTTCGCCTGAAACCGAAATGGCGATCATGCGGGTCATGAATCTGGAGAACCGCATTCAAACGCTTCAGACGGTTCCGGCAAAGATGACCGATAACGAGTTGGCAGACCATTTTTCCGGGACCTGGATCTGCTTCACGACGATGCGGCTGAATGGTCAGTTGGGCCGGGGTATCATGCAATTGAACCTGAAGCAGGAAGGCGATGAACTCACGGGTGACGGTGGGCAGCTCAAGCATCCGTTCGACCCGCCCTCGACGATTCGTCCGATCGGTACGTGGTCCAGCCTGACGCCGTTCATTGGCCAATTTAAGAAGGCGATCAAGGATGGCACCCACCACATGGCCGTGATTGAGAGACAGGGTGTGGGCAGAGGCACATGGGCGACCTTTACGGCAGTCCTGGCCGGTGATGGCCGCACCGCACGGGGAACCCTCGTCAACCGTGGCGGAAACTACGGCTTGATGTTCATGGTCAGGCGAGAATTCCTCTCGGACTTTGAGCATTTGCTCACCGAGGAAGGGCGTCAGGCAGAAGCGAAGCGCCGATGGATCGGCATTGAGAAGCTTGAACGTGTTTTGGATACCGGGAGTATGGATAAGGCACGCATCGATTGGTGGAAAAAGGACAAGAATAGAGACGGCAAAGTGCATTATGCCGAATTCCCCCAACCGGACTGGAAGCGAGCCAATCGCAACGGCGACGATGTCGTCGACTGGGCCGAGGAAGTCTCGGATCGCGTTCTCAAGAAGTTAGCTCAGGACGGAGACTTCTTAGCGAAGCATGGCAAGGACTCACAAAAAGAGTGGTCGTCTATTTATGCCTGGGGAGTTGCTCATCCTGGCTTTGAAGAGATCTTCCACTTCGTCGATTGGGATCGCGATGGCAAGATCACCCCGGCGGAATACACGGCCTTTGAGGATCAGCTAAACGCTTACAACGATCCTAACTTCCCCAAAACCAACCAGGACGAGAAAGCCCGCAAAGACCTTCTTTCGCACGACAGTGCGGGAAAGAAACCGAAAGCTGTCACGAAGACGAAGCCGAACGCTGACCCGCACCTTGGGCAACTGGAGGCTGCTTTCAGCGAAGAGAAGTTGGCCAAAGCACGGGAGATGTGGGCCGCTCTCGACAAGAATCGCGACAACGTCTGGCAATACGATGAGTTCCCGCACCCGGATTGGAAGCGCGCCAATCGCGATGGCGATGACGGCTTGAGCTGGAAGGAAGAATTGGCGGACCAGATGCTCAGAAGACAATCGAAAACCTATCCGAAAAAATACGGCTCCACCTCACAAAAGGCATGGGCCACTCAGGAAGCCTGGAACAAGGATCGGCCCGACTTCCAGCAGCTTTTCCCGTTCATCGACTGGGACAATGACGGCAAAATCACCGAAGACGAGTACGAGGTCTTCGACGTGCAGATCAAGTCCTATACCGACGGGTCCTACCCGAAAACCAACGAGCAGGGAGAGGGCGGGATGGATGTCTTCAAGCGACTGTCCGCCAAGCCACCAGTAGCCAGCCCGGCACCGAAAGCGAGTCAGCCACAAAAAGCAGGGCAGTCGGGGAAGGCTTCCGCGCAAAAAGCGAAAGACAATAACTGGACTGAAGAAGAGTGGGAAAAAGATAAAGGCCGCTACGGCTACGGCTGGGTCTTTCCCCATGTTGATAAGAATGCAGACGGCAAGGTCACTGCCGCGGAGTATGAAGCGTTCCAGGAGTTCAAACGACAACACCCGAACTGGGAGATTGAACTCAATCCGAACGCAAAGCCGGAAGAAAAGGCGCCAACGCAGAAGAAGTCTGCAGGCTCAGAAAAACCCGCTTCGGTAGAGACAGGCTCTGGAACTCCCTCCTGGGTAGGGGATCGATTCTCCACTGACATTCCGGAGTATCAGGCAGATCAACCCCTGGAATTGCTCTCGCCTGAGGTTGAGCTGGCCATCATGAAAAAGCTCCATGCCTATGACAAAATCATGAACATCCAATTGCTGCCGTCAAACGCCCGCGAGGACGAGCAGGCTGATGATGTTACCGGCGAATGGCTCATTTTCACGACCATGACCCATGGCCAGGGTATGCATAAGCTAACACTCAAACAGGATGGAGAGGATATTAGCTGCGCCTTTGAGAAATTAATCTATGGCCCTTACCCGTGGATCGACTCCGGAGTGTTGGATCGACTTCCCCTTGCCGATTCCGGAAAGTTGAGAGGGAATTTTACCGGACGATTTATCAAATCCGAATCCAAGCACAATCTGTTCTACCTGCATCGCACGAATTCCGAAGGACCTTTTGAAGCCATCTTTTCCGCAGTCCTCAGTGTCGACGGACAGACGGCGACCGGGACGCTGGTAAATACAAGCGGGATGCATGGTATGATGCTGATGGTCAGACGCGAAGCCTTGAGCCGTTACCAGCACCTGTTGGAATCAGACACCGTTCAGCAAACGGAACTGACCGGCACGAAGGCCCCCTCAGAAGCTGGTGTCGATGACATGCCCCAGGGTGTCGAAGCACTGGAAGCAGCCCTCAACGAAGAGCGAATGGCCCAGGCGGTCAAAATGTTTGAAGAACTGGACACGAACAAAGACGGGAAAATCACCGATCAAGAAGTGCCGGCGAAGAAATTTGAAAATAAAGTCTGGATACAAGCCAATCGTAACGGCGACATGATCCTAACCTGGGAAGAAGAACTGATCTGGCAGTACAACTTTCAGAAGAAGAAAGCGGGAGAAAGTAAGTAACTGAGGCGGAGCTTCCAACCATTTGTGTTAATTCGTGTTCATTAGTGTCGAGCGAAGCGGATTAGTGTTAACCGCTACTCGTTTTGAAACACTAATTTTCACTAATGAACACAAAAAACACGAATCTGGTAGGCTTCGAAAACTTCACTCTAGAAGTCAAACTTCAATTATAAGACAATAAATCGCTACGTTTTGAGCAATGACCACAATCGCTTTTGACGTCTACGGGACCCTGATCAATACCGACGGGGTGGTGTCCCGATTGCGGGAGTGGATCGGTTCGCAGGCGGAGGCGTTTTCGCAAACCTGGCGTAGTAAGCAGCTTGAGTATTCATTTCGTCGGGGACTGATGCAGCGCTATGAAAACTTCGCGGTCTGCACGCGTCAGGCGCTGGATTATTGCTGCGCCGAGTACGACGTGTCTTTTTCCGCGGAGCAGAAAGACACCTTGCTGCAAAGCTATCGAGTGTTACCTGCCTTTTCAGATGCCGACGAAAGCCTGGTCGCGTTGCAGGCTGAGGGGCATCGTCTCTTTGCGTTTTCCAACGGCACCACCGAAGCGGTCGAGGAAGTTCTGCGGGCCAGTGGATTGCTTGAACGGTTTGAGGGCGTCGTGAGTTGTGACGCGCTTGCGACCTTCAAACCGAACCCGGATGTCTACCGCTATTTCATGGAGGAAGCAGGTGACTCTAATGACGCGTGGCTGGTTTCCGGCAATCCATTTGACGTCATTGGTGCCGTCTCGGCGGGCATGAAGTCGGCTTGGGTTAAGCGGTCTGATAGAGCGGTCTTTGATCCGTGGGGAGTGGAACCCACCGTTACCGTCGCCACTTTGAGCGAACTATGCGCTCAAGATTTGTGAAGGCCAGGAAGACTAACAATAAACTTATGAAAACCTCAGATACCTACCGACTGATCCTCTTCACTTTATGCTGCATTTCTTTTTGGGGCACTGCAATCATTGCGAACGCTGATGAAAGGTATAAAGGCGAGCTCATTAAGCTTTGGCCCAAAGATGTCGCGAGTCAGGATACCAAAGGCATGGGAACGATGGAGCCGGGTCGAAAAGGCGGCCTCCGTCTCACTGATATCACTCAGCCTTACTTGACTTACTTCCCGGCTCCCGCTCAGGAGGGGCCTGTCCCCGTGGTCATTATAAGCCCGGGAGGAGGCTACATGCATATTGGTGGCGCCGAGGGGAGATACGAGTTCGCCGAATGGCTCAATGATCACGGAATCTCCGCCTTTGTCCTGCATTACCGACTTCCCAAGAATCGTAAAGGTGCCTATGAGGATATTCAGCGAGCGGTCCGGATGGTCCGCTCGCGAGCTGCTGAGTGGAACATCGACCCGGAGCGGATAGGGGTCATGGGTACCTCTGCGGGAGGGCACCTCTCGGCCCGGGTCAGTACCGGTTATGAGATTCGGAGCTATGAGGCAGTCGATGAGCTGGACGGTGCCAGCTGTAAACCGGACTTCACGGTGTTGCTTTGCCCGGCCTACATGAATAAGGGGGAGGCATTGAGTGAGGAGTTTACGGTTACCGATAAACTCAGCCCCACCCTGATCATCACATGCAAAGACGACGGCTTTTTTATAGGAAGTGAAGTTTACGCCAAGGCTCTGGAAGAAGCCGGCGCCCCCGTTCGCACCCACTTTTTTAAGAAAGGCGGTCACGGTATCAGTCTTAAGTCGAAAGAGTACCCGCTTTCCACCTGGCCGGATCTTTATCTGCAATGGTTGAGAGACATCAAGATGATTGAAGAGTGAGCCGAACAAGGGAAGGCACGAGGCAAGAGATAGGGCGCGTTTTTACCCAGGGATGGCTACTGGAGGACCTTTGAGAAATGTTATGAAGACAATATTGCATGCGACCTTTCTGCTCATCTTCGCGATTTCGGCGCAGGCTCAACAACCCCTTCGAGAACCTCAGGACCGGCCGAACATCTTGTTTTTCTATGCCGATGACTGGGGCAAAATGGCGAGTTGTTAACTGTCTCCTCGCAAGCTCGGTAACAGTATCAGCGGGCTTCGAACGTTCGTCCTGAAAAGATGAAAATGCTCTATACGATTCCGCCAATGGTAGTCGTGATCATTTGGGGGATTTCACATTTCTACGACTTTGCGTTTACCTATACGGTTTTTCATCGGCAGATTTGGATCTATTCCGAGTCGGGTGACTTTGGTTTCGAATATGATGGTAAAACTAAGAAAGATAAATTCTTTGAATCCGGGCGGGATTACGGATCCAATGTGATCAGGAATCCCTCATTGCTGGAAAGTCTGCGGGGGAGCGGATTTAAATTCACAAAGTGGTACAGAATACGAATGATCAGAGTGCCCTATTGGGCGCTCTTTGGGATCACCTTGATGGGAATGGTTTCTCTGTATATGGCTGATCGGGTAGGAACGAGGTTTTTACCCGCCACCCCCAAGACGGTGTTGGATGACCTGGAAGCGGAGCAGTAGCCGGTTCGGGAGATTGAAAGGAATTTGGAGGATCAAGGCCTAAAATAAAGCTGCTGGCAACCCCGGGGTGGATGGGGTGCAACTTCCACGATTCCTTATTCTCCGACATCGAATCTTTAAATCTCTATCCGGGAGTTCACCGGATTGTATTCGGATTCCACCGTTTGCTTTCCAAGTGGGTTCCATACGCAATTTACTATGAGTTTGACAGTTGCGAGACTATTCCCGTTTTCCGAATACTCGATATGCGGCGAGACCCAGATTCGATTGCCGACGACCTAAAATAGGGATCGAACAAGACGTCCATCCTGACGCCTGACCGCTGCGAGTTCAATCCGACATAATCTCAACCCTCAAACCAGAAGTATGAGCGCGCCCTCCGGATCGGGTTGAGCGGCCTTCAACGTTCAGGGAAATACGACGGCTCAATACCGCCTTTCAGCGTGAGTTAAAATGCACCGTCAGGCCCCTGCATGGCTGAAATCACATAAACTCTGTCTCCTATTTCCAATACAAAGGCTGATCTGCAGCAAAGATTGTCGAAAGCGGGAGGATCCGCCCTTTTCTGTCCAGACCATCAACACCATTTGAGGTAAGCCAGAATCTCATCAAATGACCCTACCCGGTATACTACAGCTTCGACTAAGCCTCTTCCTTTCCTTCATCGCAGGCCTCCCTCTCCTGGCAACCGCTGAGAAAGGCGACGAGGCCAGGTCGGAAGCTGCCCCATTTGGTTCCCTTGAATCTCCTGAAGTTAGACTGGCTAACGCCTCGCTAGAGCCACAACGATTAGACGGTGCAAACGGCAAACGTATCCCGGGTATTCTGAAAGGTCGAGACGGTCTGTACGCCGTTCCGATCATGCAACGCGAGGGTATGCCGTATCCCATTCTCGGTGTTGGTATTGCCAATGACGGGACAGTCTACGTAACCAGGACCGTCCGCCAAATGCGTGAAGAAATCAGCCTGATTCAAAACGGCGCGCTCCTGGAACACTGCATGAAATTCAGGACGACGGCAGAGAAGCGGCGATGGATTGAGAAGAACTTCAACGCACAAATCGCCGGACGCCAACGCGTCCAAGATTTCAACAAAGACGGCAAGCTCGACGCTGCAGACCTGTCCGTTCGCAGCGAAGAGATCTTTGTAGTTAGGGACAGCAATAACGACGGCGTCTTCGACAAATCAACGCTGTTCGCTAGCGAATTCAATGATCTGTTGACCGGTGTCGCACATAGTGTCACCCCAATCGATGGTCACGTCTACGCCACGATCATACCGGACATGTGGAAGCTGACCGATACTGACGGCGACGGCGTAGCCGATCAACGGGAAAGCATCGCCCACGGTTTTGCACCACACATCGGCTACGGCAACCATGACCTGCACAGTGTTGTGCAGGGCTACGATGGTAAGATTTATTGGAGCATGGGCGACCGCGGCATCAATGTACGCACCAAGGACGGCCGCCAGGTCAGTAATCCGGACTCAGGGTGTATTGTGCGTAGCAATCCCGACGGCAGCGAGTTTGAAGTTTTCGCCTACGGCCTACGCAACAGCCAAAACTTCGACTTTGACGACTACGGCAACATCTTTTCAGTCGACCACGACGCCGACTTTCAAGGTGAAAGCGAGCGTCTGGTGTTCCTGCCTGAAGGTTCAGACTCCGGCTGGCGCATGTACTATCAGTACCGCAACTCTACTCGCCTCGTCCGCGCAGCACGAGAGGACCTTTACAATCCCTGGCTGGCGGAGAAAATGTGGGTCCCCTTTCATGCTGGGCAGCCATCGCACATTTTGCCGCCAATCGAGAACAGTTGGAATGCGCCGGCCTCATTCTCTTACCATCCGGGAGTAGCGCTGGCAGGCAAGTATGCCGGTCATTTCTTCGTTGGCGGCAAGGGTATAATCCGAGCCTTCAAAATGGTTCCTGACGGCGCCACCTTTAAGCGCGAAGGTGACGATGCCGTTATCAGCGGCCTTGGCCCTCAGGTACTGGCGTCTGCATTTGCGCCCGATGGGCGACTGTATTTCACATTGTGGAAGCCACCCGGAGAGCAGAGCGCGCTATGGGCACTCGACGCGGGAGTAACGTCGCAAATGACGACTGTGCAGAAGCTGCTCGCCACCGGCCTTGAAATGCGCCCCTCCGATCATCTTGAAGAGCTGCTGGCCCACGACGATCGCCGCGTTCGATTGGCAGCTCAGTTCGAGCTGGTATCCAGAAAAGACCTGAAGACCCTGATGGCGCTGGCCATGAATACGAAGGCGCAACGACTGGCGCGTATTCATGCCATTTGGGGCCTTGGCCAGCTCAAGCATAAGGACAAAGCGCTACTGTCGACACTGTGCGACGACAAGGACGAGGAAGTTCGCGCGCAAACAGCGCGTTGGGCAGGTGAGCTTCGGTTTGATCCTGACAACTGTATTCCGCGTCTCTTGGGTGATGCGTATCCACGGGTCCGGCTGATGGCGGCGATCGCAGCGGGCAAGCTCAAAAAACCTACGGCAGTAGAGCCACTGAAAATGATGCTTATCCAGGCCGACAATACTGTTCCAGTCATTCGCCACGCTGGCGTGATGGGCCTAACAGGCTCCGCCACCTCCGAGGAGCTAGGCGCCCTTGCCAACCATGAGTCCGAAGCGCTGCGTATCGCGGCCGTCCTCGCCCTGCGCCGACAGGGGGCGGTGCAGCAACTGACCAAGTTCCTAAGCGATCCGTCGCCTCAGGTTCTCAGCGACGCCACCTGTGCCATTTATGACGACGCCACACCACAAACGCTGACCGATCATCCCACTGCCTTGGCCGCTGTCGCGGCAAGTTTGAACGCAAAGAACCCAGCTCCGGTAAATGTCCGCGCGCTGGCAGCGAACCGACGGCTTGGCACTGTCAACGCGGCCAAACGCATCAGTGATTTCTTGGCAACGGATAAGCTTGATCCGACGCTGCAGGTTGAAGCGCTCTACTCACTCGAATCCTGGACGGAGACACAGGCGCTTGACCTTGTTGACGGTCGCCACTTTCCGGTTGCCGTTGGCGACTCTGCTGCGTTGCGCGCCGCTGTTGGTCCGCACATCTGGCATCTGGCCGACAGCAGCAACGTAAAGGTTTCCAGAGGGGCGATAACACTTTTACGCCGTATCGAGCCTAGCGAAACTGAACTGATGCGGGCTCAGGGCATCATCCTCGACACGGATCAGCGCAGCGAGAGTAGAATAGAATGGCTGGGCTGGCTGGGCGTGCAGGCGCCCAACCTCCTTGCCTCGACCGCTACAACGTTACTGGCGGACGACTCTGCCACAATGCGTATGGCGGCCGCCCGGCAGCTCAAGCAAGCGAAGAAGGCCGAGAGTGCCGTTGCCGACTACGTGCTCTCGACGCTGTCTCGATCCACGGACGCGCGTGAACTACAGCAGGCGATCGAGATGGTGCCGGGATTGCAGACGAAGGGTGCGATCGTCGAACACCTTCTCAACGATCTGACGGCGGGTAAATTACGTCCCGAGGTGCAGTTGGAGGTATTGGAAATAGCGGCTAAGGAACCGGCCCTCCAAGAGCGTCTCGAAGCCTATCAATCCAAGCTGAAAGCCCGCGGCGTAATGGCCGAGTACAGCGCCGCCCTTGACGGTGGCAGTATAGAGACCGGAGAGCGTTTGTTCCGCACGCACGCGCAAGCCCAGTGCTCCAAGTGCCATGCCATTAAGTTAGCGGACAAGCAGGTCGGACCGAGTCTCGAGGGCATCGGCAAGCGGGAGACGGGCAAGTATCTGCTGCAGTCGATCGTCGATCCGCAGGCCAGCATCGTGCCGGGCTATGGAGTGGTCAGTGTTGAGCTGATCAATGGCGAAATGTTAAGCGGTATGCTGATGAAAGACGGTAAGGCTGCCGTGACCATCAAACTCCCTGACAGCAGCGTAAAAACGATGAACCGCGCTGAGATCAAAACCATGTCCAACCCTGTCGGTATGATGCCCGATCTCAAGTCAGTCCTGACGCCCCGCCAGATCCGCGACTTGGTAGCCTATTTGAAAACGCTCTAGCGACCAGACTGCGCCACCCAAGGTTTCGACAAACAAATCCACCTCGGCGGCTTCGCCGCTAAAAGCAAATTCCTATCAATAAGCTGATCGCGAAACAGAAACATTAAACTTCAGGTCTTTTCCAAAATTATGAATAAACTATTATTACTTGGATTGGTATTGCTCAGCGGGCTGGTAAACGCAGCGGAACGGCCGAACATTCTTTTCTGCATGGCGGACGATTGGGGCTGGCCACACGCCGGGGCATTGGGTGACAAAACCGTCAAAACTCCCGTATTCGACCACTTGGCAAAGGAGGGCGTCTTGTTTACCCAGGCTGCCGTAAATGTCCCCTCTTGTACCCCCTGTCGCAACTCCATCCTCACAGGACAAGCCTTCTACCGTTTGGAGCAAGGAGCTAATCTCTGGTCCACTTTAAATGTAAAGTTTCCCACCTTTGTTCGTGAATTGGCGGACGCCGGTTATCAGACTGGCCACAGCCAAAAGGCCTGGGGTCCAGGTGATTACAAGGCCGGAGGGTATAAATCGAACCCCTGTGGGCCGAACTTTGAAAATTTTTCTGAGTTCATGGCCGGTCGATCAAAAGACAAGCCTTTCTGTTTTTGGCTCGGAACTGACGATCCCCATCGTCCTTACGAAAACGGCATTGGCAAGAAAAACGGCATAGACCTTGGTTCAATTAAAGTTCCCGACTTCTGGCCCGATGACAAAAAAATTCGGTCCGATATGGCCGACTACTATTACGAGGTTGAGCGCTGGGACAGCGATGTCGGAAAAGCCATTGAGGCCCTAAAAAAGGCTGGGGAGCTAGAATCAACCATTGTGGTCATGACTGGCGACCATGGAATGCCCTTCCCACGGTGCAAGGGAAATCTCTACGATTGGGGCTCTCGTGTTCCCCTGGCCATTCGTTGGGGCAAAGGTATCCCCAACCCCGGACGACGCATCTCTGATTTTGTCTCCCTGACGGACCTGGCACCAACTTTTTTGGAGGCCGCCGGTCTCCCTGTGCCAGAAGTCATGACCGCCAACTCCATCTTGCCCTTGCTAAAAAGTTCCAAAGAAGGGTTTGTCGACACCTCCCGCGATCACCACATCATGGGCAGGGAGCGTCATTGCCCCGGACAAGGCCCCCCTCTTATGACCGGTTATCCCTCCAGGGGAATTCGCACGGAAAAGTGGCTGTACATCCTCAACGTTGAACCCGATCGCTGGCCGGCTGGAGCCCCTGCTCCGAAGAAGTTTTGGAATTATTGGGATTGCGACCCCAGTCCAACAAAAGAGGTGGTTCTAAAAACCTCCGGAAGAGGAGAAAATATAGACTATTTTCAGCTTTGCTTTTCCAAGCGCCCTAAGGAGGAACTCTACGATGTTCAAGCCGACCCCTATCAACTGACCAACCTTGCCGCTGTAGAGAAACATGCCAAGATCAAAGCCGATCTCAAGAAGCGCCTGGTTGAGTGTCTCAAGGAAACAGGAGATCCCAGATTTTCAGACCATAAAAAAGTCGCGTTTGATGAATACCCTTGGCGCCATAATAGCGCTCGTCGCGAGGAGTTTCGACAGAAATAGCCCCGGAAGTTAACACGGCTTCGCCGAGGTGGGGGCGCATCCACTCCCCATGTACAAAAATTGGCTGATGAAGGTTGTCACCTCACTAACTTCCACACTCCGCAGGCCGTCTGTTCTGCTTCCAGAGCAGCTCTTTTGACCGGATGCTCAATGAAAATCATAGAATAACTTGTTATGAAAAAAATGTTATGAAAAAAAGTTTGTTACTGTTGTTTGGGTTGTGGATGGCCGGTGTTGCCGGTGCGGCTGAAAGGCCGAATGTACTGTTGATTGCCATTGACGATCTCAACGACTGGGTGGGCTGTCTGAATGGGCACCCTGACACCAGGACTCCGAACATCGATCGCCTCGCGTCCCGAGGGACTTTGTTTTCGAATGCTCATTGCCAGGCTCCGATCTGCAATCCTTCGCGCACGAGCATCATGTCGGGAAAGCGTCCCTCGAGCACGGGCATCTACGACAATTCGCCGAACACGGCCTTGTTGCCTGGCTTTTTCGAGCGTCACTTGAGTATGCCCCGCCATTTTGCGGCCAATGGCTACAAGACGATGACAGTGGGCAAAATTTACCATAGTTCGAAACTGCCAAAAAACGATTTCGAAGCCTCAGGTTCTCCCCTGAGCCAGACGAATGAACTCGACAAGCCTGTGCAGGAGGACTTCGATAAGGGTGTGGTTAGTCTGTGGGATTTCGGCCCTCAGCATTATCCGGAGGAGAAGTTTAACGATCATGTGGTCGCGGATTGGTCCATCGAGCAGCTGAAGCAGAAACAGGACCGACCCTTTTTTCTGGCGCTGGGTTTTTATCGCCCTCATACCCCGTTTTTTTCTCCTACACGGATCTACAACGATCCTGAGCTTTCGAAAGGCGTCCAGCTGCCTCCTGTGAAAGAAAATGATTTGTCAGATATATCTGAATACGCGAAAAAATTAGCCTATTCGCCTAATCCGCCGAAACATGCCTGGTTTGAGAAGGAGGGCAATGAAAGATGGGAAATGGCGGTGCGCTCATACTTGGCCTGCATCCGCTGGACGGACGAACAGGTGGGGCGGGTTCTGGACGCGCTCGAGGCCGGCCCGCACGGGGAGAACACGATCATCGTGCTCTATTCCGATCACGGTTTCCACCTTGGCGAGAAGCGCCGCTGGGCGAAGTGGACTTTGTGGGAGCGCTCGACCCGTGTACCTTTGATCGTGAGTTTGCCGGATGGTAGGGCGAAGGGCGTCTGCCATCGTCCGGTCGAGCTGTTGAGCATCTACCCCACGCTGGTCGAGCTTTGCGGCCTGTCGAAGAACCCGGGGCTGGAAGGGGCGAGCCTTGCCCCGCTGCTAGCGGACACGGATGCTGAGTGGCCGCATGCGGCAATCACCACCTATCTTCAGAACAACCATTCAATACGGACGGAGGACTGGCGCTATATCCGATACGCGGACGGGAGCGAGGAGCTGTACGACCATCGAATCGATTCCAACGAATGGCACAACCTCGCTGGTGATGAGCAGTTTTCCGAGACCATCGAGCGATTACGCGGCTATCTGCCGGAGCATAATAGTGAACGCCAACCTCTAAATCCTACGGAGGAAGCTATGAAGATCAAAAAAAGGGCGGAAAGAAAAGCAAGTAGAGGTAAATAATGAAACCGTATATAAAAGCGCTTTTTGCAACCTTTCTGCTTATTCCTGTTTTTACAGGAATAGCCGAGGACAAAAAAGACCTGCCTAACAAAGACCTGCCTAACATCATCTTGATTATGGTAGATGATATGGGGTTTTCTGACCTCGGTTATCATGGCGGGGAAATTCAAACACCAAATTTGGACTTCCTTGCTCAAAATGGGGTTAAATACTCAAACTTTTATAATTCTGGAAGATGCTGTCCCACCCGTGCCAGTCTCATGACCGGCCTCCATCCCCATCAAACTGGCATAGGCTGGATGACGCATACTCGCCATAACTTAAAACATTTAGAGAAATTTACGTCAGATGCCTATCAAGGCCACCTAAACCGTCAATGTGTAACAATTGCTGAGCTACTTAAGCAAAACGGCTATGCTACATATGCTACAGGCAAATGGCATCTTGGACTTTTCGAGAAAGATGACTGGCCACTCCAACGTGGCTTTGATGAATATTTCGGTTGCCTAAGAGGTCATACACTGTGTTTTCAACCAGATAAACAATGCCCCATATATTCAGGAAACGAACTCGTTACAAGGCCTAAAAGCACAACAGATGAAGCCTTCTACACGACAGATGCCTTTACTGACCATGGACTTGAATTCATCAAGGAAGGCTTGAAGAAAGACAAAAAGCCTTTCTTCTGGTACCTGGCTTATAATGCTCCTCACTGGCCGATTCAGGCTTTTGAAGATGACATCGATAAATACCGTGGTGAATACATGGAGGGATTCAGAGCGGTAAGACAAAATCGCTTTGAAAGACAGTTAGCGTCCGGCCTTATTGACAGCGCTCACAGATTATCCCCCTTAGATAAAGACATTCCCATTTGGCAGGATCTTACGTCCAAACAACAACAAGAATCTGACCTTCGCATGGCCGTATATGCCGCAATGATCGATCGCGTTGATCAAAACATCGGTAAAATCATGCGTTTCTTAAAAGAGACAGATCAGTATGAAAATACCTTGATCTGCTTTCTATCTGATAACGGCGCCTGCCCTGAATTCTCAATTCTTGGAGATAAAAATATCGTTGATATCCAAGCGAGAAATGCCGATCACACGGTAAGCTATGGTAAGGCCTGGTCTCAAGTCGGATCTACTCCATTCAGACAATACAAAAGCTTTACTCATGAAGGCGGAACTGCCACTCCGTTTTTTATACACTGGCCGGCAAAGATAAAATCAAATGGTCAATGGTACCGCGATTCTGCTCATATCCTTGATGTCATGCCGACTTTTCTGGAGATTTCAGGTTCTAACTATCCAGAAAAACTAAATGGAAATGCACTCCACGAACTAGCTGGAGTCTCACTGACTCCGTCATTCAATCATCAAAAACTGGCTCGAACAGAAGGCATTTATTTAGAACATCAGGGGAACGCCTCTTTGCTAGAATACCCATGGAAACTGGTCGGCCATCAAGTCGCCTTAGAGAACAGTGCTGATTTCAGCAAATGGGAACTTTACGACCTTTCCAAAGACCGCACTGAATTAGATAACCTTGCCAGTAAACACCCCGAGAAGTTACAGGAAATGGCTAAAGCCTGGGAAGTATGGGCCCGCAAGAACACAGTCTTCCCCAAATAAAAGCTAACAAATCCAAGCTCGCTCCGCATAACTCAGCGTGAAATTTCAATAAAATAAAAGAGGTAAATAATGAAACTGTATATAAAAGCGCTTTTTGCAACCTTTCTGCTTATTCCTGTTTTTACAGGATTGGCCGAGGACAAAAAAGACCTGCCTAATTTCGTGATTTTTAATCTGGATGATTCAGGTTACAGCGACTTCAGCCCTTTTGGTAATCCGGCTTACTCGACTCCCCATGTTCAAAAATTGGCTGATGAAGGCTGTCGCCTCACTAACTTCCACACTCCGCAGGCCGTCTGTTCTGCTTCCAGAGCAGCTCTTTTGACCGGATGCTATCCTGAACGGGTTGGCGTTGACGGTCCTTTAACTCCAGGTAAAAGAGGCCTTGAGCGCGAATGGAAAATCTTGCCTGAACGTCTCAAAGGCACGGGTTATGTATCCGGTATCTTTGGCAAATGGCACCTTGGCGACCAGGATGATACAAGACCTCATATGAGGGGATTCGATGAATCAAGCGGCTTGATGTACTCAAATGACATGTGGCGTCATCATCCCAAAAAGCCCCAGGGTTTCATGGTTCCACTTAAGTATTGGAAGAATGGAAAAATCGTCATTGAAGACTTCTCCAAGGCTGACCAGAAAAACCTGACAAAGTGGTCGGCAGAAGATTCGGTAGATTTTATTAATCGCCAGAAAGACAAGCCCTTCTTTTTATATGTACCATTCAGCATGCCCCATGTTCCTTTGTATGTAAGCAAGGAGTTTGAAAATAGATCAGGCCTCGGTCTTTATGCGGATGTCATGATGGAAATAGACTGGGCTGTGGGGCAAGTAATGACTGCTCTGAAAAATCACAAAATCGATGACAAAACTCTGATCATCTTCACTTCCGATAACGGACCATGGACGGAATATGGCAATCATGCTGGAAAGACACCTTATCGTGAGGGGAAATGGACTGCTTATGAAGGCGGTACCCGCAATGCCACCATCATCAAATACCCCAAGGCAATAAAAGCCGGAACTACATGTGATAAATTCATTAGCAGCCTGGATGTCGTGCCGACTCTTCTGGAATTAGCAGGGATTGAAAACAAGTTCCATTCCATGGATGGCAAGGATATCATCGATTACTTCAATCCAAACGTAGAACACAAAAATCTACATGTGTACTATCCGTTTACCGTTCAAAAGTTTTTAGGTGGATTGTCAGGGGTCTACTCTGCAGATGGTCGCTGGAAGTTGGTTTTGCCTTTCACTGTTAGAAGCGCCGCAACGATCGGCAATGATGGTGCTCCCGGGGAGGAGCAGCGTCACATGTCCGAACTTGCGCTATATGATATGAAAAACGATCCCTATGAAAAAAATAATGTCATCGACAAACACCCCGAATTAGTCGCTCAACTCATGAAGTTTGCCAGAAGTCACAATCAAAAGTATTACCCTGATAGGTTTGCTATAGATAAAAGGATTATGAAAAAATAGACTGATAAGAATTTGCTTAATCAAGGTCTAAAGTAACGCTGCACGCCACCTCGGGTTGGATGGGGTGCAGATCTATATCCTCCGAGACGGGCTCGACCCGCCCAAGGATTACACCCTGATCGTTCGAATCAGTGAGAAATGAAACGAGCGGAGCAAAGGCAACAACTGCTGTTTCGTTTACTTCGGTCTGAGCGGTGACCCGCGTAGGCCCAAAGGCGTGGATGTGGACGGCGGCTATTTCGACGTCTCGAAAGGAGACGGGCCGGACAAATGAGAGGCGAGGCTTTTCGATTCTGAGATTCAATGATTTTTAGCCCCTGCTTTTTCTTTAGAAACCCGAGGATGAAAGCTTGAAATTCGTGCCCCTTCGAGCTTCGTGACTGAATACGGAACACCGCCATGGGGATTTCTGGCCAACTCACCAACCTCGTCGAGCGAAGCGAGCAAGATTTAGCTCTCCTAAAGCCCCTTTTGTTTGCGAACAGAGTTTTGGCAGACGGTCTAATCGGAGAAAGACCCACTTTTTTCGCAGTTCCTGTTTAGATGCTGCGAAAACTTGCGTTCTAGGGGGTGAACGCATGTCTTTTTTGCCCACGCCCCAGAATTTGACCGTGGCCAGCAGCCTCTTGGTGCTGGCTCTGGTGGCCTCTCCTCTTCAGGGAAGAGAGCCGATTCTGTTGGAGAAGGGCAAGCTGTTGGGAGAAGCCACTTTTGAGGGCGGGGAGCTTTCGGGTGACTGGAAGGCCAGTGGAGAGGTGTCCGTTGCCGATGGTCAGCTGCGATGGGTCAGCGAAAAGGGAAAGGGGAAAGCCTCCCTCCAATCGACTTTTCTGAACCAGGATGGGGTGACCCTGGGGGATCACATCCTCGAATACACCTTCCGCTACGACGGGGAACTCGACCGGACTCAGATCGTCTACAACGATGAGTATGGTCACGCGATCATCATTGCGCTGAGTCCTGAGTACCATCATGTCAGGAAGTGGCCGGACCAGGATGTGTTGCACCGATTCGAGGAATATCCCGATGCGTCTGGATCGAGCCTGCAGCCGGGCGAGCTCTACACCGTGACCGTGGAGATGCGCGATTCGGAGTTCCTGGTGCGCCTCAATGATATGGATTTCCTCTTCGGGGAAAACTATCGCGCAGGGCGGGCCAAGCATCGCCTTGTCGTGAGCTTTGACGGCGGGCAGGGAACCCTCGAGTCGATTCGGCTCTGGGAGGGGACTCCCAAGGCAAGTTGGCCGAAGGAGCGGAAAGACTGGGAGTCCAAAAAAGAGGGGCGCTTGTCCTGGGAAGGGAAAGGGCCGCAGGACTTTGACAGTCGCTTTCGTGTCGCCGGGCTGCGCCGCCAACTGAGAGAGAACGGCGACCCTGACTATGCCGCCATTGTGAACGAAACGTCGACCTACCTGGAGGAGATTCGTTCACTCTATCCCTTCTACGGAGGGAAGCCCACCCGCCAGAACGTGGCGGCCAAGAAAGAGGCCTGGCTCCATGACGAACGCTATCAGGCGATGCTGAAGCACCTGGATTCGCTCGAGAAAAGAGAACTCGCCTATTTCCAAGCCGTGGACTCCGCCCTGCAGAGCTCCGTGAACTCAAAGTAACCTTTATCTGCTGCCAATCCCCATGAACCTGACAACCCAAGCGACCAACCGCCGAACCTTCCTCCGCAACGGAGCGAAGGCTTTGACGATGCCTTTTCTCGCCAGTCTGCTTCCGGCCGGCTCGAGAGCTCTGGCAGAACAATCCCTCGCCAACGGCGCGCCGAAACGCCTCCTCTGGATGGCGATGGGGCACGGCCACATGGAGAAACATTTCTACCCGAAGGAGAGTGGTCGCCTGAGCGACATGGCCCTGCCTCCGGGCTGGGCGCCGATGAAGAAAAACCTCGACCAGGTCACGATGGTTTCGAACTTCACCAATGCGGAGAACAAGCAGCCTCACGAAGGCAGCGAGGCGGTCCTGACCTGTGTCAATGTCGTCGGGTTTCCCGGCAAGGCACGGCATAACAGCGTTTCCTGCGACCAGGTCGCGGCGGCCCATCTCGGTCAGGAAACACGCTATGAGAGTTTGCAGCTCAATTGTGAAAACAACGATTCCGGCAATGGTCATGGTGGGGTGGCGATGTCCTACCGTGAGGATGGCAGCCCGCTGCCGGGCTTTGCTTCACCCCTGGAGGTGTATTTCAAGATCTTTGGTGGCGGCGTGAGTCGCGAAGAGATGCTGCACACCCTCCAGCAACGTCGCAGTATTTTCGATATCCTGAGATTCGAAGACAGTTCGACCAAGCGTCTCCTCAGCAAAGACGACCGGGAGAAACTGGAGGAATACACCACCAGCATTCGGGATATCGAACTCTCCCTGAGTCGCGAAAAGGAGTGGATCGACATTCCCTATCCGAAAGCGACTCAGAAGAAGCCGCCGCAAGGCATGCAGGGCGAGCCGGAGATCAAGGCGATGTTCCAGATGATTCTCGCCGCGTGGCAGACCGATGCCACTCGCGTGGTGACCTACCGGATGCCGGACGCTGGCCTGCTTCAGAGCATGGGGATCTCTTCCACGCCGCACACCCTGTCGCACTATGGTTCCAATGCCTCGCTACATGACCTCAACCTGAAGCGGACGACGAAGTGGATGCAGCTCTACTCCGGGTTCATCGATCAGCTTCGCTCAGCGAAGGATCCGCTCGATCCGAACGGCGGCACCTTGTTCGACAACAGCCTCGTCTACAACGGCGGGGGACTGCGCACCGCGCACCGCAACACCAACGTGCCTTGCCTGCTCACAGGAGGAGGATTCAAAGGGCTCAAGCACGGGCAGCACCGCCTCGCCGCCAAGGAAAACACGCCGCTGGCAAACCTGTGGACGACGATGTTGCAGGACGCCGGAGCGCCGGTGGATCGCTTTGCCGACGCGAGTGCGACGGCGAGTTCGATCTGGGGCTGAGAGCTGTCCAACTGCCGATCGAGTGAATTTTTAGCCGAATAGAGAAACTCAACTTCCGAAGCCTTACCGAGCGATCAGACTTCCACAATGACACCTATCCGGACATGGCTTGTCGAGGCGGATGCCGACTATCGACTGAGCTTAAAGATGGCTCTCGACCTTGAAGAGCGCATCGCGGTGGAGCAGGTGTTTCCTACGGGCAGCGAGTTTTTCGAGGGGCTTCAATCGGAGTCTGCACCCGACGTGGTCTTGATGGATCTCGATCTGCCCGGAATGAGCAGTCTGGAGGCCATTCGAAAGCTGGCCCGGGTCTCTCAAGATTTGGGCGTGATCGGGCTGACGGCACTCGAAGATAACGACAAAGTTCTTCTCGCCGCCTTGGTCGCCGGTGCGGCAGGTTGCTTGTCGAAAGATTCCGGTGGGCCCGCCATCAGCACGGCGGTCCAGGAGGTCTTTTGGGGTGGTGCGGCACTGAGCCCCGCTGTTGCGCGAATGGTCGTGGAACAGTTTCGCAAGCCGTCACCGGCTGGAGAATTCGACCTTTCCCAACGCGAAATTGAGGTTCTCGAGAAGCTGGTAGACGGGCTGGCTGTGAAGGAGATTTCGGCCGCGCTCAATGTCAGCGTAGGCACCATCGGTTTTCATCTAACAAACATCTACAAAAAGCTTGATGTGCAGTCCCAAACGGGTGCTGTCGTCAAGGCAGTGCGCGCTGGTATTATATAAAGAATCCAAGTTTTATATATTTTACTGAAAATTTCTTAAATCGCTGGCTTTGAGTGAGTTACGGTATTCTTGTTGCCCGTTCATTTAGTGTGATTTGTTTAGATTATCCCCCCGATTACTAGAGGTTCCTCTAGGTGACAAGCGGACAGAGAAACCCCACTTTGATTACGTGATTTCTTAAAGGAAAAACGCCAGTGAATTTAACTGACAATATCTTGTTGAACCATCCCGAGAAATAAGGAGCCAATGAATAAAACAAGAAGCATTTTATGGCCATCGATGACCGTGATCGTCGCAGTGGCGTTGAGTTGCTCAACGGCCCACGCAACGCTCATGATCTACCAACAGGATTTTTCAACGGATCCCCGGATATCTAGTCAAGATTCACTAGGCTACGTTCCTCTAGGCGTGACAGGCAGCGAGTACGATTACGAAGATTGGGTATACCATTCTCCTATTTCATACAGTGGTAGTAACGAAAATCTTACTCTTAAAACATCCGGCAACAAGGGCGTTAACGATGCCACCCGGGGAGCCGGATTTGCTCTTGATGGAACGAGTTTTTTAGCTGGAGATTACAGCCTCACCTTTGATGTGGTTGCAGACAATCCTGAGGGCATTGGGGTCGGTGTCTATGCAATGAATTTTGGAGGAAGCCGCGCATACGGCATCGATACCGTAGCGGGGCCCGGGGGCTGGCTGCCCCCCAACACGGGAGACGGTACCAATACAATAACATTCTCGTCTAACCAAACGTTCTTGGGAACTGGAACCAAGACGATCAATTTTTCCGTCGGTGACGATGGCCAGGACCTGATCTTTGTGTTCCAAGCCAGATCAACCCAGGCTACACAGCGCTCGACCACGATTGACAATGTCATTGTCTCAACCACGGCGGTCCCAGAGCCCAGCACCTTCTCCCTCATGGGGCTCGGTCTCGCCGGATTCGGCTGGCTGCTCCGTCGACGCAAGCAGAAAGCGATCCTGGCCATCCAGGAGGACTGATTTCATTCGAAGGAGACGGATGTCATGACCTGGGCCACCACATCTTGCAGGTTTTCGATTTATCGTTGGAGCGCTCAGCCGGCCCCCGAGGATTACAGAAAAATTTCACTGGTGAATAAACCACCTCTCCCGGGGGAGCTGCCTAGTTGTGGTGGCCTGGTAGGCTTCTTCGGGAGGGGACTTGTTTCAAATCGAAGCAGGAGTCGCACGGTGGCGAACCCGTTTGAATTGAAGCGCCTGTTCGTAGGACACGAGCGGGATTCACAAAGCTGGGTAGGTCTCTAGCAAGGCCTATCTCACAAGCGTGCCATTCAGTAGGCATCCGGTCTTTTTGCCTATCCGTTCCTGCCCCTCATTCTCACATGCGCTTACAGAAATGGAAGAAGTTGGTGGGTCGTGTTCGAAAGCGGCCTCGTTGGTTCATCGGGGGGATGGTGTTGGTTGGGCTTGTCGGGGTGATCGCACTTGCCGCCCGGCCGGATAGAGCGTTGAAGCAATGGCGGGCTCAGGCTCTGCTGGAAGAGGCCCGCGACTACGCCGGCTCCGGTGAATGGAATGAGGCGCTACGCACCTCTGGCGCATCAGCCCAGCTTTGGTTAACGACTGGCGCGATCCGTGTTCAATTCGATGCACTGCAGCAACTGGGACATCCTGCGGCTCTGCGAACCGGCCAGATGCTGTTTCCCCGGGCAGACGCCACTGCGGACGACCGGTTCCAAGTCTTGAAATATCTACTCGACGCCGGGGAGCTGGTTGGGTTTGTGCAAGGGCTTGAAATACTTAATGAGCAAGAAGAGCGCAGGAGTGAAATACAACTCCTGAAGGTGCGGTTCCTCCTGGCGATGGGGCGAGTGGAAGAGGCGATCACATTATCGGACTCGATCCCCGCTGCTGACCGTGGTCCGGAGGCGGATTTGTTGCTGGTGAGAGCCTTGCTCGGAAACGGCGATTCGGAGATCCGAGCCAATGGGCTCAATCGCCTGGAGCGCCTCCTTGATGAAGTTGATTCGCAGGTCGCCCTGGCAGCCGTTCGTATTCTGGCCAACCAGCCGGACTCTAACTTGCCCCCGCGGGTTGTCAGGAAAGCGTTGGACCGAATGAGCGGGGAAGCGTCGCTGACCGTTGATGACGATCTCTCGTTCTTGAGGCTTCGCCTGATTTGTGACCCTGATCAGCGGGACTCCATCCTGCTTGATGCGATTCAAAAGCATCATGAAGCATCACTTGAGCCGCTCTTAACCAGGTTGCTGCAAGTACGGGAACCAAACGCCGTGCTCATCTTGACTGAGGCTGCCGGATCTCTTGAGGAACTGACCCCCGCGATTTATCAAAGTCGCCTTGAGGCGCTGCACCGGTTGGAGCGCTATGAGCAACTTGAAAGCGAACTGAAAACACCTCCCGCGGGGATGCGTCCGGCCTGGTTATATACTTTGCAGGCGATTGCCGCGGGCCATTTGAAAAAGACTGCCGCGGAAACCGGCTACTGGATGCAGGCCTTTGAGGCAGCGGAGTTGGTTCAATCCGAAAATCAATTCTTCGCCATTGCGAAGGTTGCGGCCCTAGGGGGGGCGACGGAACCGCAAATGGAGGCGCTGACACGAGCCATTGAGCATCCTCTGGGAATCTTTCCGCCGGCGTCGCAACTCGGTCCACTTTTCCACTGGCTCGCCGAAACGGATTCAGAAAGGCTTCTCTCGATCTCCTGCCTTTTGATGCAGCGAGAACCGAATAACCCGATCCTGGTTAACAATTTTCACTATCTCCATTGCCTCTACGACAACCCCACGGCTGAAACCTTGTCGGTCATGAGCCGATTGTTAGAGGCTTTTCCTCAACATGATTCGATCCGGGGGACGCTGGCATTGGCTCAATTCAGAAGTGAACTCTATGAGGAGGCCTTTGCGACTCTGGAGGAAGGGGCTACGCCGCGGGAGAAGCTCCCGGAGGGGGTGAAGGTCGTGCTCGCAGGGGCCTTATTCCGACTTGGGAAGGTAGCTGAGGCGGAGGAGTTTGCCGCGGAGATCGACTGGGGTGAAGTGTATCCGTCGGAAGCGGCCTCGCTACGGAGGCTGCTGGACTCAGCTCGTTCAGGCGTGGTGGAGGAGGTTTCAGATCCGGAACCCGTCGAATCTGCGAAATCTACGTCCGCGAAAATGAAGGCGTTGCCACCTAAGGATTTCGGCTCGCGGTTCAGAATTCAGGCGCCGCGAAAAAGTGATTTTTTGGCACTAATTGCCCCCGAAACCGGGAAATGAGCGATCCCTCCATGGAACGAGAACCCGCAGAGACCATCACTGGCCTGATGATGAAGCATTTCGATGCTTTGCTGCGCCATTCGGCTCAGTGCTTCTTTCAGTCATCCGCTCTGTTGAAAAGCGGATTGGACCGGCTTGTTCCCAAAAACCTTCGGCAGGTCGGCTTTCGAGCGGAAGTCGGAATGCGGTTGAATGGCCCGTTCTTGAGCCGTTTTTCACATCACGAAAAGATTCAGCATTTTTTGTCCAATTCTCTCTTTTGCGGTGGACCCGCTATATGAACTCCAGTTTTTAATCGCCATTTCCCCCAATCGCAGGGCGACGCTAAAAAGCCCTGTGTCCGACTTTCAAAATCCCAAAACACCCATTCAATGACACGATATCAGCTCAAGAAATACGGAATAGCCGTCCTCATCCTGGTCGCGCTTGTCTCGCTACCGATGGTGAATGCCCAGGACCTGGACATTCCCGGATTGGAAGAAGCCACGGCACCCGCCGCCTCGGGCGATGCTCCGGGAACGACAGAGAAAGCAGAGATCAATCTCTGGTCAATGATCAAAGCCGGAGGCCCAACCATGATTGTGCTCGGGGCGCTTTCCTTCGCCGTGATCGGCCTGGTCGTCTACGGCTTGATTGACCTACGCAAACCTAACTTCGTCCCGGACGCCCTGCTCGGCAGCCTGAGGGGAGACATGGAGGGATTGGACCTGGAGTCCGCGCGGGCCAAGCTGCAGCCCGATGATAATTGCCTCTCGGCAGTGATGGATGCCGGCATTCATTACATTTCGAAGAAAGGCTACGAAGTGCTTGAGACCGAAAAGTTCGAAGAAGTGCTGGGGTCCGCCAACGAGCGCTTCAATCGGGGGCGCGCACGAACCGTGAACTACTTTTCCATCATTGCCCAGGCTTCGCCGATGCTGGGTCTTCTCGGAACGGTCGCGGGTATGATCCTCGCGTTCGGAAGCTTGAGTAACTCCGGTGGGGGTGATCCCTCTGTGTTTGCGGACGACATTTCGATGGCGTTGGTGACGACCGCCTCGGGCCTCATCGTCGCACTCCCGGCGATCTTTGCTTACTTCTTCATGCGCGACAAACTGCAGACGCTGGTGTCTCAAACCGATGACGCGGTAGAAGAACTGATTGAGACGCTCAGTGATGCGCTGGCGGCCTACCAGCATCAGGAACCCCAGCAGTAAGTGGGGCCCACGTTATCTGAAACGCGTTAGCGCCTGAAAGAATCCCCATCCGGCAAGCGCAAGTCTGAGTCCTCTCCAGGAATATGCCGAAAACCAAAGATGTCTTCAAAGGGTCGGACCTGAAAACCGATCTTTCACCGATGATCGATCTGGTGTTCTTGCTCCTGATCTTTTTCATGGTGACGGCTAACCTGGTCACCTTCAAAAAAGATCCACGAGTCGTCGTGCCCGTGGCCAGCGATGCTGTGGTCCCGGAGCTGATCGAAGGGCGCGTGGTCATGAATGTGCTGCAGGATGGGACGGTCGTGGATACGGAGGGTCGAGTGCTCAGTGTTTCTGAATTGGAGCAGTTCATGTCTCAAGCCAAGGCGAAGAATGCCAAGACGCGTCTCCATCTGAGGGCGGACGCCCGGGTGGACTACGAGCATATCAAGGCCGCGAGCCGGGCCTCGGCTGCGGGTGGGGTGCCCACGGTCATTTTCTCGACCCACGTTGTTGAATAACCTCTGTCAGTCATGCCGAAGAAGAGTAACCCCTTTAAGGATCAGCCGGAGCCGGAGACTGACATTTCTCCCATGATCGACGTGGCTTTTCTGCTGCTGATCTATTTCCTCGTCACGACGACGTTGCAGAAGAACGAAGCGGATCTCAGTCTGACCCTGCCGGGAGTATCAGCATCCGACAGTAAGAAGGTGAAGATCAAGCAGACGGTGGTTAAGATCGACCCGCAAGGCGTGATTTACGTGAATGATGAGGTGGCGGATCAGGACACCAGTGATCGCTCCGTTCCTGTGCTGACCGATCGCCTGAAACGCTACGCGGCCTCAACCGCGCTGGCCCAGACGGAGCCGCAAATCATCATCGATTGCGATGACAAGGGGAAGGGGCAGCGATTTGTCGATGTGCTCAATGCCTGTGCCAAGGCGGATATCAAGAACATCACACTGGCGAATTAGAGAAAGCAGTATGGTAACGCGTTTCCAACGACTCGGTAGATGTTCGCCAGGGCGAACTCTTGCTATCGTGCTTGGCTTCCTCTTTTTGGCGACGTTTTCCCAAACCCAGGAAGCCGAGGTGCCTGACATTGTCACGTCGTACAACAAAACCCTGGAAGCCCTCGGTGCCGGGGATCACGAGACGGCTCTAAACTTGTGCAATGCCATCATCAGTGAATATGGAACTGTCGATGAGGGAAAGGATCAGTTTGGCACCGTTTATGGTCACTGGTTTTACCTGCGTGGTCTAGCCCAGATGGGCGCAGAAAAATTGCAGGAGGCATCGGCAGATTTCGAAACGTGTTATCAGTGCACCTTTGAAACACCGGAGATCCTGGCCTGTCAGAAATGCCGGGGGACCGGTAGGGTGGCGCCTTCGAGTCAGGAATTAGTGAATCGCGAGGAAGATGGTAAGGTCGCTTGCCCGGAATGTGGAGGGATGCCCTACAACCCGAATCATCGGCCCAATCAGTTCCGCATGCATGCCCTGGTGCAGTGGGGGAACTGCCAGATGCTTCTCGAAGACTACGCGAAAGCCCGGGAAGTGTATCAAAAGGCCCTGTCAGAGGACCGACGCCAGCGGCTCAGTTACAACTGGAAACTCTACACCGCAGTGAACATGGGCCGCTGCATGATCAAAACGGGTGCGGTTGACGAGGGGTATGACTTCATTGTCAGGGCGCTCGACGCAGAACGCTTTCCGGTATCGATCAAGATGATCGTCTTTCAGATCCTGGCGGAAGATTGGTCGCCTTTGGTCAGCGCTGACCGAACCCGCGAGTTTCTTGATCAATACCGACACATCGCCCTGAGCGCCCCGACCGAAGAGCGTGCCAAGCGGGATCCCAGCTTCTTTTACCTGGCCAACGGCGCCCTGGAGAAAAACGATCCAATGCTGGCGCTGAGCTGGTATCGCATGCTGTCTCACCCGGGGCAGATCATCGCTGATTTCAACGAAACCATCGAGCTCTACACGGCCCGCAAAACGTCTGATCCGCGTCCCGAGATCATCCCGCGACTCGACGAGGAGATCGCAACTCTCACGGAGGCCCGCGATCTGGTGGTCAAAAATTTCTGGTCCATGCAGGCCGGGCTGGGGATCGCTCACTACCGGCTCCAGAACTACGCGGCGAGTCTTTCCGTCTACCGGGGTCTCTCCGATTTTGCGCCGAAATCCCACGAAGGACGGCCCGAGTTTCTGCACAACGCGGTGTTCTCCGGCGTGAAAATCGATGATTGGAAAAGCGCCTATCAGTACGGCATGACCTTCCTCGACGAGTTTCCGAACCATGAACTGAAACCGGGTGTCGTCCGTGTGCTGGTGGAGATGATTTTTATCGAGGGCAATTACCAAAGAGCCTACGATATCGCCAAAGAGGTTCGCGTCGACATGGAGCCGGGGTCCGAGATGCGCGAGATTCCCGACTTCATCGTTGGGGCCAGCGCTTACCAACTCGGACATTTCGACGAAGCCGATACCGAGTTGACGCAATACCTGGAGACCTACGAGCCGGCCCAGCGAAGGGAGTTGGCCTTGTTCTTCCTCGGCTCCGTGAAAGTGAAGAAGTTCGACTGGCAGGCCGGCAGCGATTTGTTTGATCCCTTCCTCGAAGAGTTTCCCCAGTCAGCGATGGAGTCGAGCGTGCTCTATCAAAACGGGCTGTGCAAATTCATGCTCGATGACTATTCCACGGCATTGGTGAATATTGATCGCTTGCTCACTGAATACCCAGCGGCTCAGGAAGTTCCCGGCGGATGGAATCTGCGTGGTGATATTCAAAGCACGGAAGAGGCCGATTTTGATACCGAGATCAGTCCTGCTTACAACAACGCTATCACCACTTCCGCGAACTTTGCGGATCAGGAGGAGATTGCGGCGTATGCCAAGTGGCAGTTGCTGATGAATACCGCCAGCCTGGAACGCTGGGAGGAAGCCGGGCAATGGTTTGATCGATTTCAGAGCGAGCATCCTGATTCGGCCTATTCGGTCGATGTGTTAATCGGGGGGCTCGACACCCTGGTAGCCCTGGAGCGCACTGATGAGGGGGCGCAACGTCTGGAAACCTTACTCTATGACGTCGGACAGGATGCGGCGGGCGGCCAGTTGTCGGAACTGTTTGGCAGCTACCTGGAATTCATCAAAGAAAACGATCCGGAGAATGCGGCAAGCCGACTTGATGAAATGAGTCTATCCAGGCAATCCAGCGTTTCGCTGAAAGCCTGGGCCATGATCGGGAAAATCCAGTTGCTGGAGGAGACCGAGGGTGACCATGAGGACGCCATCCAGGCTTTGTTCTATCAGCTCAACAATAACTTTGATCCGGCTCAGCATTCCAACTTCATCATCGTTCGCCTGGCACGCTGGCATGCGGTGACCCGGAAGAAACCTCAAGAGGCAGCTCCTCTCTACGACTACATCCTCGCCAACCGGGAAGGCAGTGAAGACTTTGATCTCGCTCTGCTCGATCGTGCCGAGATTGATGCCCAATCAGACCTTCCGGAAGACCGGGCCAGAGCGATGGAGTATTTCGACCGGGTCCTCAATGAATTCGGCAACGCTGAGCTGGCCGAGAACGCCAGTGTCGGGGTGGCGAGGCTGTTGATGAAGGACAAGAAGATTGAGGAGGCCTTATCTCGCTGGGAGGCCTACATGGACAACAACGCGTGGAACAAATTCTCCGCCGAAGCCAACTACAACTACGGCGTTTGTCTCGATCAGTTGGGACAGGTCGGCGAAGCGCTGGTGGTTTACATCAATACCTACAACGCCTATCCGGGGCATATCGAGGTTTCCATGCCTGCGTATATCCGGGCCGCCCTGATCATGAAAGAGAAGGGGGAGGATCTCAAGGCGATGCTGATCCTCAAGGATATGCTGACGAGGATGCAGAATATTGAGCATCCTAACAAAGACAAAGCGATGCAGTTGTTTTTGAAGTGGCGCTCGGAGTATGTGCCACCTGAAAAGGAGGGGGCGAAATGAACTGCGCAGAGGACAGGCAAATGAAGGCAAGAGGGGTAAGGCGGGAGCTTAATCGGAGACCGAACCCTGTTAGGTCGGTGAGGGTACAGGGTTTAATCCTCGGTTGCCTGCTTCTCCTGTTTCTTCCCACTGCCCGAGCTCAGCAAGGCTCTACCACGGCGACTGTTCATCTCAAGAACGGTCTCATCCAGCAGGTGCAGATCCGGGCGGTTAACAATAACGGCATCCAATGGACGGGGCGCAACACTCCCAATCCCAAAGTGCTACCTCACTCTGAAATCGCCCGGATCGATTTCCCCGAGCCCGATCTTTGGAAGCAGGGTAACCGCTTCTTTTACGCCGGTGATTACCCCAAGGCGATTGCGGCGTTCTCCGGCCTGGCCAAGAACCCCGCTGGGAACTTTTATCCCGCTCCGGGCAACTACACTTCCCGGGCTCAACTGCGCTTGATTGACTGCTTTCGGGAAACCGGTAATACCAAGGGCATCGCCGAGGTCGCCGCCGCGTTGAAGGCAGAGTCATTGCCTCCAACCTTGCGCGGACAAATGGACGTGATTGCCTGCTGGGCCGAGCTGAGCCAGGGCAACTGGAATGCGGCCATCGCCAAAGCCGATGCCCTCGAAGCCAATCCCATCCTGCCGGCGCGCGAAGATCTCGGATACATCAAGGCCGTGGCCCTGGAAAACACCGGACGGACCCAGGAAGCGATCACTGCCTACGGTGCCGCCTACACGGTGGACTTTGGAGGCTCGCGGGAACTGGCTAAGCGTTCGATCAAGAGTGCGATCGAGTTGTTGCTGGCCTCAAATGATGAGGGGCGCGCAGGAGAATTGCTCTCCTTGGTTCACACCTACGCCAAAGTCTACAACGAGGGAGAACTCTGGGAAGGGGCACCTGCTAAAGCTGTCGAACTGTTGAACAAGGAGCTGGAAGGCACAGGAAACGAGGCGGCAAACACGGAAGAGGAAACTCGTAATCCGGAAAACACCGAACCCTCAGAAGCAGAACCGAAGACGGCGCCTGCCGCCACCGATGCGACGGAGGTGAAGGTGCCGGAAACTGGGGCAAAACAGGCGAACGACCCACCCAGGCAGCCGACGGCGCCTGCCGCCACTCATGCAGCGGCGCTGAAGATGCCGGAACAACATGACGATGGGCTGAAGGTTGCGGATATAAGTTCGGTAAAGAGTGATAAACAAGCACTGCGTCAGCTAGTGGTTAAACTGCGGGGCGGGGAGTTTGGCGAAGTCTGCAGCCTCCTGATCGCTAAGGGCGACACATTGCTCATTGAAGAGTATTTCAGAGATGCTGGGATAGATAAGCTGCATCCAACGAGATCCCACACCAAGAGTGTTACTTCGTATGCCGTCGGCAAGGCGATTGAACAGGGTGATATCAAGAGTATTGACGACCCTATTCTCGACTACCTCCCGGAGGTGGATGCCACCAAAGTACTTCCAGGTATCGAGAAGCTAACGATAAAGGACTGCCTGACGATGAGCGCCGGACTCCGGGGTAGTAAGGAGAATAAGCAACCAAAGGGACTGAAAAAAGATGCGGTTGTTCCCTGGATACTTGAGGACTGGACTAATGAACTGGTTACGGCTGAACGCAAATTCAGCTATTCCTATTCCGATCCGATGATCATCAGCCATGTTCTATTCAATGCCACCGGCCATACGATTGAGGAAATGGCCGTGAAGCATTTTTTTAAACCGATGGGGATCAACAAGTATAAATTCAGAACGTTGGGGACCGGTTTAACGAATCCGATTGATAATATGGAGCTGCGCTCGCGCGACATACTCAAGCTCGGATTGCTGACGCTGAACGGAGGAGTCTGGGACGGAAAGCAGCTCTTGAATAAGGCCTATATCGACGAGGCCACTACTGCGCATGCGACAGTCAACGAAAAGGAATCGTACGGCTACTTCTGGTGGGTTAATCGCATCAATGTTAAAGGAAAGTCCTGTGAGGTGAAGACGGCCTTTGGCGCTGGCGGCCAGATGATCTACGTGGTTCCTGAGTTTGATATGGTAGTCGTGTTTACTGCCGAAAATGCCGACAAAAGAAAGCTTTTAGCCCTGTTGCAGGATACCATAGTTCCGGCATTGAATAGATAAAGAAGGCAACAGCGAAGCTGAATCCCCAGAAGCGGAAGAAACCACTGAAACCGATCCGAAGATGAAGGATGAGGCTGAACCCAAACCCGGAGAGAAAGAGTAGTCATGGAGTTCAATGAATGGCTGGAAAGTGAAGGTCTGAGTGGGCTGGCAGAGTTTTTTGCCGCCAATCACATCGATGAAGTCGAGATTCTTGCTGACTTCGATGACGCCGAATTGGAAGCTATCGGCATCCCGATCGGTGCTCGAAAGAAAATTAGAAGAGCGCTTGCCCGACTGGGGTATGAGGTTGAAAACACACAGGCGTTGACTCCTCCGGCCGCTCATCAGGCGACTCAAGCTCCAGTGGAAACCGCATCCGAGCCTGCCTCCTTGGCGCCTGTTCAGCAACCCGCCTCGCCGGAAGTAATCCAGCCGCAGGTAGAGCCTCAACACTTCAGTGAGGCTCCGGTTCAACCCGCGGCCTCGGTGGACCAGACCTATACCGCGCCTTTTCAAGCGCAAGTGTCGCAAACGCAGGCAACCCGCCACGAACCTAAGGCAAAGAACAGCCGCAAGGCCACGGCCATCATGGTGGCGGTAGGCATTCATGTCGCACTCATCATTATCGCCACCACGCTCACCATCTTTGCGGCGTCCAAGGACGAACCCGAGATCATCGCAGCGATCGCACCGCCTGCGGCCACTCCTCAGCAGGAGATGAAAAAGAAGACGGTTCAGAAGCAGGTCAAGCGCGCTCCCTCTTCGGCTTCCGCCGCCGCCGCACCGATGGCGATCATGATGAAGGCCAACGCCGAAGCACGGTTTACGACCCCTGAGGTGACCCGGACCAGTACCGGCCCGTTGGGGGCAGGAGAAGGGGATCTCGGGAGCGGCGCTTTTGGCGTCGGTAACGGGTTGGGCGATGCCGGTGATGGTGGCGGGATGTTTATGGGCACCAGCACCTCGGCCAATATGGCGGTGGTGTTTGATATCACCGCTTCGGTGGGGGAGGCCTTGCCGGTCGTCGTCAAAGAGATCAAGCGAACCTTCGCAGACGCTCAGGTGGTGTGTGTGTTCGGAGCCAGTTTTAAGAAAAGAGATCAAAGTCGAACCCTGATTCCCTACAAGGAAAACAAGCCGGTGCTGGACTTGGTCCACAAGTATTCCAAAGCGGAAGCTGACGAGTTCAACCGGGTGCTGTTTTCCCTGGCGCGGTGCGAATCCATCGAGGAAAAAGGCGGTGATCCCGAATTCCGGCAGAGTCTCGGAACGGCGATCGAAATTCTCCTCAACCAGCCAAACCCTCCTGGAAACATCTTTGTGTTTTCTGATTTCGCAGATGGAGTCTCCGCCTCCTACATGGAGGATGTCCAGTCCCTGGCTCGTCGGAAGCGATGCAAAATGGTGTTTTGGTATCCGCTCAAAGAAAAGAAAAAAGCGTGGCTGGTTGCCAAGGATCTTTACCTGGAGTTCGCCAAGGAGACCGGCGGGGAAGTGAAAGAGGAGGAGCTCAGGTAACTGAATCCGTTCGTTCTGAGGTCAGAATCACCTTCCCTATACCTATACTAGCGGAGGCGATAGTGTGCGCCTCGACCTTTACCGCGGAGCTCTGCCAGGTCGTGTTGTACAAGTTCCGAAAACTTGTCTTTTAACGTGTGGCGATTGGCCTCGAGAGCCTCAGCGGCTTCTTTGACGGAGAGTGTCCCGCGTGCCCGGAGCAATTCGAGCAGGCGTTCTGCCAGAGGCGAGAGTTCGGCACTATGGAGGCCGGAATGCGAATGTCGGGGGGAGCTCTCAGCTCCATTGCCAACCTCTTCGTCAAATCGCTTGCGAAGGCTTTCGGTTTGAGATTTCAATGAGCGAAGAAAGAACAGAATCCACGGTTCCCAATCGGCTTCTTCGCTCAGGGACGTCTGGGTGCGACGGAGGGCCAGATAGTAGGCTTCCTTGTTGTGTTCGATCACACTCTCCAGCGACGCATAAGAAGCATGAGCGTAGCCGGCTTGCAGGAGCATCAGATTGGTGAGCGCCCGGGAGAGTCGACCATTTCCATCCTGGAAGGGGTGAATCGCAAGGAAGAGGACCTGGAAAATGGCAATGCGCAGCAGTGGGTGAAGGCTTGGGTCGGATTCTTCTTTGGCGTGCCACGTCAAGAGGTCTTTCATCAACTGGGGTGTCTCAAAGGGGGAGGCGGTTTCAAAAACAATGCCGACTTCTTTGCCGCTCGCATCGAAAGCCGCGACGTGATTGTTGAGTGTTTTCCACTGACCTCGATGGCGCTCATCTTTATCACTGTATCGCAACAGGTCTCGGTGCAGTTGCAGCAGAATGTTTTCCGAAATGCGAAGGTCCTGCCATGTGGTCTGAATTGACTCAATGACGTAGGCGTAGCCGGCCACCTCCTGCTCATCACGAGTTTGAAAAGATTCCCGGCCCAGGCGTCCGAGCAGTTGCTCCACTTCGGAATCACTGAGTCTGGCTCCCTCGATTCGAGTGGAAGAACCGGCGCTTTCGATGGTGGCGATTCTCCTGAGTGAACTTAGAGTTTCCGGAGCAAGATCACCCAGCGCCCGCCATTCGCCTTTGAACTCATCGATCGCAGCGATCAGAGCAAGATAGTCGTTGGTCAAAGAGATAACCGGTGGCAAGGAAAGGCGCATGTGGCCAATTTACCTCCAATTCCATCCATTTGCATCTATTTACCTCCAATTTCATCCATTTGTGTTGCGAATCGAGTGCAGGCGATTGGAAGTTGCTCGTCAAAGGGCAGAAGCCGGGAGGGAACGGCACGAAGGGGATGCAGGGGCGGTAGTCTGCCGAATCCAGTGGTCAGTGGTCAGTGGTCAGTGGTGAGTGGTGAGTGGTGGGGCAGGCGCAAGCCATTCGTGTTTATTTGTGTTCATTCGTGAAAATTCGTGTTCCAAAAAAATATTTCTCTAAACACGAATCCGCTTCGCTCGACACAAATGAACTCGAATGAACACAAAACTGATGGGCTCCGCGAAAATTGCGGAGGAGGACCGCAATTCCTCAACTTACTTCGCCTTTTCTCCAAAAAACTTTGGCAGGTCGGGCGGAAAGCGGAAGTCTATAGGTGACGCCTATGTCTCAGAGCTCCATAGACCAGTCCGACTTCATGCGCCTGTTCGTGCGACACGAACGGGATCTGCGTGTCTTTGCCCGTGGGATGCTCCCGAACTGGCCGGCGGTGGATGATGTGCTCCAGGAAGCCAGCGTGGTGATGTGGAAAAAGCTGCATCAGCTGGAGAAGGAGGAGGATTTCTTCACCTGGGCGCGCGTTATTGTGCGCTACGAGGCCCTGAGAGCCCGGCGCAATGCGGCACGGGACCGGCTCGTATTGAGCGAAGAAACGCTCGAGTTGCTCGCCGATGAGGCGATGGACACCACCGGCGACGACCTCGAGCAGGAGAGGTCGGCGCTCAATTGTTGCCTCAAGAAAATGGGCGACGAACAGCGGGATCTTGTCTTTGCCGCCAGCATGCGGGACGGCGGGGTCAAGGAGCTGGCCGAAGCTACCAACCGAACCGCCAACAGTCTTTACAAATTGATCGGACGCTTGCGGGCGTCTTTACGCGATTGTGTGGATCGCGAACTGCAGACCCGGGAAGAAGCCCATGGATAAGTCGCCGAATAAAGAAGAACTCATCGACCGTTACCTGACGGGCATGGCCGACGAAGCCGAGGTCGAACAACTGGATGCCTGGCTCAAGGAGGATGAGCAGCTGCGTCAGACCTTTCTTTCTGCGACCCGGATGGATAGCCATATCCGGGAGCGGGCGCTCGAGCAGCCGGAGAAGAAAGAAGCCGACTCGTCTGGACCGCAAGTCCTTCGATTCCGGTGGGTCAATCCCGGAGCCGCGGCCGGACTCCTCATCGGGCTGTTCAGTGCATCGGTGGTGTGGGCGGCGATCCCGCAGGGCGGGGGGATCACCCGGACGAGCCAGGAGGTCGTCACCGAGAATTTTGATGATCCTGACATGAAGCTGAAGATGGGGCTTCCTGATCGAGCCAATCAGTGGTTTGGGCCCGTGGTTTCGGTGGCCCCCGAAGGCGGTGTCTCTGCGGTCCAGGGAAATCGGGTCGGGCAACTGAGCCCCCATCCCGGCAATCGGGCCGAGTCGGTGCGCTACGTGGTCGATCTCGATGACTACCCGGAACTGGCTCCAGGTCATGAGCAGAGCTTGCAGGTGAAGGCGTCCTTTTCTGCTCCGTTTACCGGGCAGAAACCGAAGTTTCGCGTGGAACTGGCCGCCTTCAGCGAAGCGCCCGGGAACGTGAGGGATGCGTGGAAAGTGGAGAAAGAAGTCGGTGACAGAGTGCTGCAACAAGTGGTGCGCAACCACCTGCCGTCAGCAGACAAGCTGGGCGAGTGGCACGAAGTGAGCGCCTCGCTCGAGATTCCGGAGGGAACTCGAAGTGTGGTTATCTCGCTTGGCGTCTTTCGCCTCAATCCTGACAAACCGGTCTCTGACTTTTACCTCGATGGGATTGAGGTGCAGTTGGTGGATACGTATGAGCCGTCGACGTAGTTGGTTCGACACGTCCTTTGGTGACAGTGCAGCATGGTAGCTAAGAGCACGCTCATCCAGCGGTCACGGAGGACCGTGCCCCTCCATTATTTTAGAAGATTGCGCTGTGTGAATTGAGATGCCGAACGGCATCTGGAGGGTCACGCTCCTGCGTGACCGCGAAGTCGTTGGCTCATGTCTGAACAGATGGTTCGCGGCATCGCATGTCTCGATGAAGTGACGCAAATAAGCCAAGCCAGGGATGCGATGATTTCGGGATAATGCGGCAGATCATCTGCCTTCAGGTGATATCCAGGTAGCACACGCCAAGCCCGCAGCTTCCCCAATGAAACTCAAGTATCTCCTCGTCGCCACGCTCGCGTTGACCACGGCAGTCTTCGCTGAGGAACAACCCGAAGCAGCCCGCCCCAACGTCATCCTCGTCATGGTCGACGACATGGGGTACTCCGACATCGGGTGCTATGGAGGAGAAATCCAGACGCCGAACCTCGATGCACTGGCGCAAGGTGGGCTGCGTTTTCGGCAGTTTTATAATACCGGCAAGTGCCACTCCTCGCGGGTGACGTTGTTGTCAGGATTGCATTCCTACCAGGCAGGCAACGCGGGGCCGGATGGAACCGTTAAGTTGCACAACGGGAACATCGCACGGGGTGTCTCGATCGCCGAGGTGCTGCGCGAGGCCGGCTATTACACCGCCGTCTCCGGCAAGTGGCATATCTCTCCGGAACCGGGAGAGCTGGGCTTCGATCGCTTCTTCGGGTTTTTGCCGGGATACATTCGCGACTATTTTGCCTCCGACTCGCTGCAGCTGGACGGGGAGGAATACACGGGAAAGAAAGGGTACATCACCGATCTGATCACCGAATACGGCATCGAATTCATCGAAGAGGCGAACACCCAGAAGAAGCCCTTCTTTCTCTACCTGCCCTACAACGCACCACATTATCCGCTGCAGGCACCGCAGGAAGAAATCGACAAATACCGGGGCACTTACCAAGAGGGCTGGCTCGCGGTCCGCGACCGCCGTCTCGAGAAAATGAAAACCCTGGGGTTGGTGGAGAGTGACTGGACACCTGCCGACCCGGAGGAGGTCAAGCAGCGCGACTGGGACGCCCTCTCAGAGGAAGACCAGGATTATCAGGACCTGCTCATGGCGACCTATGCCGGGATGATCGATCGCCTCGACCGGAACATCGGCAAGCTGGTTCAGCGACTCGAGGAACTCGGCGAGCTGGAGAACACCTTGATCCTGTTCTTCACCGACAACGGGGCCGAATCGGGCACCATGACTCGCGAGCGGGAACTGTTCGAGCGCGGCCATCCGACTTCGCAGGGCGATTCCTTCACCACCGTCGGCGCGGATTGGGCGTTTGTCAGTAATACCCCGTATCGTTTCTTTAAGTCGACGATGCATGAAGGCGGCATCATTTCCCCGTGCATCGCGCACTGGCCGGCGGGGATCTCGATTCCCGGAGGCACCCTGGACCATCAGAACGTTTTCCATCTTATGGATCTCATGCCCACCGTGGTGGATTTGTGCGGTGCCACCTATCCGGAGCAATTCGAGGGGCGGACCGTCGAGCCCATGAACGGCATCTCCATGGCGCCGGCCTTTGCGGGGGAGCTGGCGGAACGCGAGGGCGGGATCTATCAGATGTTCGGCATCAACCGCGCCTATCGCTTGGGCGATTGGAAACTGGCCAGCAGGAGAATGGCTCGCTGGGAGCTCTACGATATGAAGTCGGACCCGACCGAACAGAATGACCTGGCGGCCCAACATCCCGAGAAAGTCGAAACGCTCAAAGCCCTGTGGTGGCAGGTGGCCACCGAAATCGATCGCCTGCCTCCACAACTCAGCAAACCGGGGCAGGACAAACCGGCACGCTACCAACGGTCCATGCTTACGCAGGGGGATCAGCGGATATCACAATCGGGTCCGAAAGGCCGGGCCCGGAAGGGCAAGGAGTGATTTCGGGTGAACTACCTTACTCAGGTAGCTTTGGGTTTTACTCAGTGGTATCCGACCGCGTAAACCCAAGCATCCAATCCACCAACTCCGCGGTATTGAAAACGGCGACGCCTCCCTCGCGATGATCCGCCCCGTCAAACTCCGTGTGTTTCACGTTCTCATTTCCCGCCGCTTTCAATCGCTCCACCATCTTTCGAATTCCAGCGGGATTCCTCCCATCCTCGCTCCCGGCCATCGCCCAAATGGGTAAGGTCGCCAACTTCTTCGCATCGTCACTGGCACTGCCACCTGTGAAGCCGCAGGGCGCTGCCGCGGCAAATCGATCCGGCGATTGGTTGATCCATCGCCAGGTCGCCCCGCCGCCCGCGCTGTAGCCCATCACATAGACGCGGTCCGCATCGATCTCAGGGAAAGTTTCCAACACATAGTCCAGCATCGTATCTAGCGAATCCGCACTCCAACGTTCCGCCGTGTTCGGATCAAGCACCATCAGCTGCTTGCCCGCCAGCTCTGCCAAATCGTAGCCGCGCTTCATTCCGATCTCAGCCGCGAGCGCCAGCTGCTCTTGAAAACTGTTGTCCCACCAACGCTGCCCTCCGCCATGCAGATTGATGAGCAAGGGCAGCTTCCCGTCGACTGACTCCACGGGCCGCGTCACCACGGCAAGTGTCGTCATTTTCCCCAGGTTCTTGTGCAGATCATCAGGCCATTCCAGAAGGTCCACCTCAACCTTCTCAAAGCGCGCATTCATCTCTGCCAGCGTCTCCGCCAGTTTCGCATCTTCTTCCTGCGTCGGTGGTGTGGTAGCGGTCGGGGCCGATTGGTTTCGCCTGGATTTGAGGAACTTCTGGCGAACGATCTCGATCTCCTCCGGGGACAGTTTGCCGTCCTGATCCGCGTCCGCTTCAGGGAAACGCCTGAGTATGCGCGCCAACTGTTCGGCGGAAGGCTGTTGCGCTGATGGGGAAGGTTCCTCCTGAGTCGTCGCCTGTTCCACCTTTGGAGCCTCTTTTAGCTGCGCTCGTCTCTCTTCTCTTGTCACGATTCCATCCTCGTTGGCATCCATTTCCTGGAAGCGTGCTTCGATCGCTTCTTGATCGAGCGGCTCACCGCGCTTCTGGGTGTTTTTTGCCACACGTTTGATAAATTGCTCCTTCGTTTCCTGGTCCGGCCCGCCTCCCGGCATCGGTTGTGCTTCCGAGTGCGTTTGTGCTGTGGAGGGAGGTTGCTCCGCAGATGGCGGTTGTGCTGAAGCCTCCGCAGAGAGTACGACCCGGGTGTAGGGACTCGAGAGATACTGCTGGTAGCCGTTGACCGCTTTGCCGTGGTTGCTGAAGAAGTCGATTCGGGAAGCTCCTTCTTTCAGGGGGATGGTGGCCGTCCAGGAACCGGTCTTGGGATCGCGTTCCATATCCGCCCATTGGTCTTCCGGGATTGGCTCGTGCAGGAATGGAGCGGAACCTTCAGGAGCACGGTCATAGATCCACCAGATGCGCCCGCTTTCTGCCTCGGTCCCTTCTTCAAAATTCACCCTGACACTCAGCTTATTTTCCTCGACTTGATGGCTCGACGCCGGAGGGCTCAGCAGCGGGTCGCCGCCGAAAAAGTGATTCCAGAGGAAGGCGTCTCGATTCTGCTCGTCTTCCGCCGTGGCGGCATGCGGTGTTTGATCATGCCCGCCGTTCGGTTGGTAATAGACGGGCACCTGGGGGTGGTTTTGCGCTCCCCAGAGAATGTCATAGGCGACATAGTCATGCGTTCCCGGTTCGAAAAGAATATCGGCGCCGCGCTCCATCAACTGGTCCCAATTCTCCGCAACGCTGACCCCGGGGCGTAAACGAGCGGCGAAACGTTGCAAATCCTCGTGGGATTTCCCCATTTTCTGCGCCATTTGACCCAGGCTGAGGTCAGATCCCACCATGACGCGCTGATAAAATTTGGCGCGGTTAGGATCCAGGTCGATTTCGCCGGCCGCTGCCGCCGCAAAGAATGCCTCGTTGGCCGCTACCGCTTTCGCCATGGCTTCGCTGTCGGCCCTTCGAGTTGGCGAATAGTAAGCGAAGGCATGATTGGAGCAGGTCGCGGTAAAACGCTCGTCATGGATCAAGGCGACTGCGGGCGATATGCCGTTCTTGGAGCTGCCCGAACCGGCCACTTTGCCGGGTTCAAAGTAGTCGTCCTCCGCATACGCCGCGGTGGTTGCCCGCATGAGGGTCATCGACCAGATCCACAGGGCCGTGTATCGCGGATTCAGGTCTTTCATGAACTGGCGCATCATTTTCTGCTCCAAGCCCTGTTTGCCCGGGATATGCCGGAACGCCTTGACGTGTGTCTTGACGACGCCAACGCCATTGGCCAGCAGTTTGGTGTCAAAGTCACTGAGCTCGGAGCCTCGCATCAGTCCGTCATAGGCGTTGGATCCCGTAATGCTGAAGCCCTTCGCCTTGCCCTCGCGCGGCACGATCAAACGCACCGGGATTCGGTAATCCTGTCCCGGCCACCACTCGGCGACATTGATCTCGATGAGCTTCTGCCGAGTGGCTCCCACGGGATGCCAATCCTCCAGCGTCTTGGTCTCCAGGGTGCTTTCATCGAGAATCTCTTCGGCCGTGAAGAGGGGGGCGACGGTGGCGGGTTCGGCGAGCGTGGTGGTGGTCAGCCACGCCACGGCGAGGACGCCATACGAGAGGGCTGTGAGTTGATTCGAGAGCTTGTATTTCATTCGGGTGGTATTGAGATCGCGCCCTCATGAAACACCGAAGCGCCGGGTGGGTTGCAAAAGATGATCAGGAGTGCCGATCCTCACCCCCGGGTGTGCGATGAATATTCGAGAGATGACTGCTGACCCAAATGGCGCTGCGTTAGGCCATTCTGGGACGGGTTCTTTTACCGACGGAATTTTGGCGAGTTTCGCTACGTCATCGACTTGTAGCGGAAGATGCTAATCTTCCGTTAATTCCTTGCCCTGCGATGAGCTTCCTTAACGCAGTGCCATACCTGACAAATGGGTCTCACAGGACCGGCCCGAGCATCGCGAGCGTGTTGTTCCAGAACCTGAGGTGGATCGGCCAGGCGGCTACCATCTCCTCGGTGACCGGATGTGAATGGGCGAGGTAGGCGTCTTGCCGCTGGCGCATTTCCGAGGTGACGGTTTCGTCGTAGAGCAGGATGTTGTTTTCGTAGTTCAGTTCGAAGCTGCGTCGGTCCATGTTGGCGGATCCGATCAGGGTTACCTGCCCGTCGAGGGTCAGCGATTTGGTGTGCAAGAGCCCGCCCTCGTATTCGTGGATCTGCACGCCGGCGGTCAGCAGTTCCTCGTAGTAGCTGCGGCTGGCGCCCCCCACGATGAAGGAATCGTTCCGGGCCGGGAAGATGATGGTTGTCCTGACGCCGCGCCGAGCGCTGGCGCAGAGGGCGGCCTGCATCGCTTCGTCGGGCACATAGTAGGGGGTGCTGATAACCAGTTCCTCGCGGGCCGCGTACATCAGGGTTTCGAAGACCTCGGGCATGGCGGAGTTGCGAACGGTCGGACCGGTCCCGATCACCTGCGCGGCGAACCCGGGTTCGCCGGTCGGGAGCGGTGCTTTCAGAAGGTCGTCGATGTCTTCGTCGACAGCTTCCATCCAATCGCTGGCGAAAAGCTGCTGGTTCTGCCGAACGATTGGCCCCTCGAACCGCATCATCGCATCCACCCACGGGGCATACTTCGGTTTGACCCGGAATTCCGGGTCAGCGCAGTTCTGACTGCCGCAGTAGGTGATGGCATTGTCGATCACCAGGATCTTGCGGTGATTCCTCAGGTCGATCCGCCCCTTGAAGGGCCGCAGCAGCGGGTTCCCGATCGGCAGGGCTACACCGACTTTCACTCCGGCTTCCGCCATCGCCTTCCAGTGTTCTGAATTGATCATGGCGCGGGAACCGAGCCCGTCAGCCATGGCCCGACAGGTGACACCGCGGGCAGCCGCCCGCTTGAGGGCCTCGACCACTTTGAGCCCGTTGTTGTCGGTCAGCCAGATGTAGAAAGTGAGGTGGACGTGCTCGGTGGCGGCATCGATATCGGCGACCATCGAGTCGATCGTCGCATTCGAATCCGGCAAGAGGTGAGCCCGGTTGCCGCCGACCGGTTCGAAGCCGTTGACCGAATGCCCCACCCTGAAGAGCGGCGCGTAGCGGTCGGGGATCTCCGGTTGATAATTCTCCGCATCCATACCCGGTGTCGTGGCGACATCCGGCATCCGCTCCAGGTTGGCCCGCATCCGGGCGACGCGCTTGCGGCCGATATTGGTTTCCCCGAGGAACAGGTAGGCCAGCATCCCGAGGCCCGGGACGACGATGATGACCACGACCCAGGCGATCCGCGAGGCCGGCGAACGGTGGGGCCGGAGAATGGAGCGGATAATGACGGCGACGTGGAGCAGAAAGAAGAGCACCATGCCGATATTGCCGAGAACCTGGAGATCTTTCATGTCGGGAGGGCTGAGTGCTGGGGGTTTGCTTTTGGATACCGCGCCCGCTTCGCTCTTCGGGCTGCCTGTCAGCGGTCTATCTCCACTGTTCTGATGCTTCGCTCCTGACTCGCGGGGAGACTGTCGCCGCGCAGGGGAAGGAAGGGGTGAGCGAGCCTCATTGCACAGGAGTTTGACCGCAGGATACTCCTGCAGTCAATCCTTTGTCAGGTTCTTCCGTGGATCGGGCACAGGCCTGCGTCCACCACTCAGTAAACCGGGGCAGGATCAAGCGGCCGATTACCAACGGAGCACGCTGCAACATGGATTGCATGAATGCGGACAGGCTCTGCAGCGGCTTTTCGCGAAATCCGTTACGGTTTCGCTTCAGGTCTCTGAGGTAGCGAATCTCGTGAGAGATTCGTAGGCCGCACACCGAGGCGTTCTGAGCGCGCTGATGTTTTGTGTCAGTCGATGAACTGAACTGCTCCGTCCGGGCTGATTGAGAAGACGCGATTTCCTTTCTCGTATTCCACGCCATAGGCCGTTCCGTCCTGAGCAAAAACGAGCGAAAACGGCTGAATCATACCGCTCTCAAAAACGGCGGTCTCAGCTTGAGTGGATGGTGCACATGCCAGAGCGAGCGCTAGGAAAGTGAAGAGTGACGAACAAGGTTTCATGATTGGAGTCTATGCGGAAGATTTGTGAAGTGCCAAGGTGTGAATGAATGGGGGCAGGGGACAAGCATCAAGTCCGCATCCGATCTCGATCATGGGATTGCACATTGTGGGTGGGGCGCTAAGACTCTCTCAGTGAAATTCTTGGGAAACAGGACCCCGCTTTGGACCATGCTTCTTTCTGCCATTGTCGCGATTCAGTTGCTGGCAATGGCTAAGCCCATCTTGTGGGAGGACGGAAGCGATCTCTACCGCTACGCCACTAAGCAAGTTGATCTCAGCCAGGCGAAGGAGGATGTGGCGGCCTCATCGCTCGAGGCAATCATTAACGGAACCGCCACCGCAGCAGAGCTTTCGATAGAGGGCGAAAAGACCGCTGGTGACCAGAGCCGACAGCAGTTGATTCTCCGAATCGATCGAGGAGTGGGTTACTTTTTGATCGTCGTAGGTATCCTGGCGCTGTTCGTGAGAAGGCGCTCCCTTATCGTGGCCAGCCTGCTCTTGATCGTCGGGGGATGGTGCTTCGCTGACAGCATCGCAGCGTTGCTGAACGGAGGTAAAGCCTACTCCGGGCTGACTCCCTATAGTCTGGCGGCTCGCAGCGTGATGCCTTTTCTGCTCGCGCTTCTCCTGCTCTTTCTTCCGAAGTCCGCAAGCCCGAAGTCGGGAAATGGGTCATCCGTCTTCGATGGCCTCATTCGCAATCGAAGGTTCCTCAACGTCTTTGATATCGCAGCCCGTCTCGCCTTGGCCTCTACGTTCCTGGTCCATGGCTACAAGGCGGTTCAGGGGCATTATCCATTTCGCGATCTCATCAATCTTTCGGCCCGCCGCATAGGCCTCGAGTTTTCCACCGATAGCGTGCTGATCATGCTCAAAGTCATCGGTTACCAGGACATTCTCCTGGCGGTTTTCGTATTGATTACCCGATCGAAATTTATTCTCTACTGGACAGCGATCTGGGGCTGCGTGACAGCTTTCAGTCGGGTCACAGCGCTAGGATTTTCAGGAGTCGATCTCTGGCTGGTACGATCCGCAAATGGCGGTCTCGCCCTGGTTCTCATCGCGCTCTACTGGTGGTTCGAGAAACGAGGAAACGAACTAAAACTCTCGCAGAAAGTACCGCTGATGACATACAAACCACTGTGAGAAATCACCGGCTTCCTTTGATTCAATATGAAAATGAAAACGACAACCTTCTGGATGCTGACCGTAAGCGTTTGCAGCATCGCCTCTCTCGCTCTTGCCGACGAGTATGTTGACTACTCGGAGATCGATCTGGAAAAGGTTCACCAGCGAATCACCACTCTTGCGGGTTCCACTCCGGCACAATGGAGGATCACGGTCAAGGGGGATGCCTCCACTTCGGCCACCGTATCTTGGTCGACCTTGGAACCCGCCGGTGAACACGTCCTCCACTACGGGATGAAACCTACCGGAGGCGATCTCAGGAAATACGCGCACAAGCAGGAATGCCAGAGAAGTGGTCAGTACACCGGGGATTCCAAGAAAAAAAAGGAGGGGGAAAAGATTGAGCTGGCTTCCTATCATCACGCCGCTCTTTCCGGCCTCGAACCCGATACTACCTACTATCTCACGATGGTGAGCAATGGGGTGGCTTCACGAGAATTTCACTTCCGGACCGCTCCCGCCAAACCGGAGCAACTGATCTTGATTCACGGAGGCGATTCCAGGTCCGGCATCACCGCCAGGAGTAAGGTCAACCACATGATCGGCCAAATGGTCGAGCAGAACCCGGAGATTTGGGGCTTTGTCCACGGTGGGGATTACGTCGGCAGCGGGAAGAGCTACTCCCAGTGGAAAGCCTGGCTGAGTCAACACGAACTGACCACGACGAGCCAGAACCGAATTGTTCCGATGGTCGTTGCAAAAGGGAACCACGATGGCGGGCTGCTCTACGGCGAGGTATTTGATTTCATCGAGGACGGGGACAAGCAGGTCTACTACTACAATGCCACCTTTGGCGACCTCGCCTCGATCATCACTCTAGACACCAATATTTCCGGCACCGGTGCTCAAGAGGAATTTCTCAAAGCCTCCCTCGAAAAGCTGCGCCCAAAAAGCAAATGGCTCTTCACCTCCTATCACCGTCCTCTCTATCCCGCCGTGAAAAGCATGCCGTCACAAAAGGAAGTCTTTGTTCCTCACTTTGAAAAACACAATGTCGACATTGCCCTGGAAGCGGACGGGCACAACATCAAGAGAACGGTTCCGATTCGTGACGACAAGAAAGACCCCACCGGGATCGTTTACATCGGCGAAGGCGGACTCGGCGTGGGTCAACGAACTCCCAAGACCGATCGCTGGTATACAGACAGCAAGGAAGGTGCCTTTATCGGGAAGGGGCACCACGTCATGCTTCTGACCATGGACAGGGACAAGCTGCAGATCAAATCCATCATGTTGACCGGCGACGTGGTCGACGAGTATGTCCAAAAAGTTCGCAAGTAGTTCTAAATTTTCAGGAGAGAACAGGCATGTCAAAAATTGTCATTACCACCAAGGGAGAAGAGGAGACCTCCACACTGCTGGATGTAGAACTCTTCCAGGAGGATCACGCGGAAGCCGTGAAACGGATCACCTCCAAGCTGGAAGAACTCGATTCAAGCGAACAGGAATTCTTGATCTTCGAGTACGGGAACGAGATCGATCGAGGGACATTGCTGACGATCCTGAAATCTGATTAGCCCATCGCGATTGCTAAAAGCACAAACGCAAAATAAGAGCAGTGGAATGAGCGATTTGTACATAGGGGGTGGGTTGCTTAAAGAGGCAGAGTTAGCAAAAACAAAGAGAATCAAAGCCCATAGTTCTCTTTTCAGGCACAGAATTTCTTAGATGCCGCCCACCACTCCGATAAATTACCGCAATGAGTGGGGGAGATGTGACACATTTCAGATGGGTTGACTGACCCGAACCGGCCCCCTCTTTCTCTGCCGCTCCGCGCCTCTGCGTGAGTCCTTCAGACTAGGCTCTCTGCAAAGTGAAAGGACAGGGACATCACCTCAGAAGGGATCTCCGGGATCGTGCGGATTCTTTTGCCTTGGATTTTTTACTGAAACACAGAAAACAGTAGAAATGGCGTCTTTGTTCCGGCCGCAAAAACTTCGGCAGGTTGCCGCCCCGCCGGAAGTCCATCGGTGTCCGGACATGAACTTTCGCTTTCTCACCACGCTCACTCTCGGCGCTTTCGCCCTCGCCGTCACCGCCAGCCTCCAACCGGTGCTGGGCGCCCCGGAGGAACGCTCCTTTTCAAAAGACTCTCAGCCGAACATCGTGCTGATCATCTCGGACGACCAGGACTATGAGCACTTTGGGTTCATGGGCAACGAAACGGTGCGGACGCCGAATCTGGATGCGTTGGCGGCTGCTGGAACGGTCTTCCCGACCTGCCACTTGACCTCCTCGCGCTGCCGCCCTTCGCTCGCCGGACTGCTCTCGGGGCGTCTGCCGCATCAGAACGGGATCTATGCCAATTTTCACGTGGCGAAAGAGCCGGGGAAAAAACGGGAAGAAGCCGGTGAGAAGAAACTCTCGCCGGTGAATTCCCTGCCCAGGCTGCTGCAAGACGCCGGCTATGCCACCTATGGTTCGGGCAAGTACTGGGAGGGCGACGCCCGGGAGATGGGCTTCACCCAGGGTCTCGTGCCGGCGAAGCCTTTCGGGAAATTCGCGCGAAGCGGTCAGGACGAGCTCTTCGCTTTCATCGATGAGCATGCGGGGGAGACGCCCATGTTCATCTGGTGGGCGCCGATGCTGCCGCACACGCCGCACAATCCACCGGAGCGCTTTCTCGAGAGGTTCGATCCGGAAGAGATCCCGGTTCCGGACTACATCACACCGGCCAACCGCGCGGAGTTCCTTGAGAAGGAACAGCTCAGCCTGGCGATGGAGGCGTGGATGGATGAAGAGTTGGGCAAGACGCGTGAGAAGCTGAAGGAGAAAGGGCAGGACGAAAACACGCTCTATGTGTTCCTGATCGACAACGGCTGGAGCAACGGACTGGCTTCCAAGGGGTCGGTGTTTGAGAAGGGTTTTCGCACTCCGGCTTTCTTCACACTGCCCGGCCAGATCCCGGCGGGTGTTCAACGCGAGGATCTCATCAGTTCCCTCGACCTCTACCCGACGATCTTGAGCTACGCCGGCGTGACGGTGCCAGCCACGGCTGAGGGCATCAACCTTCGCCCGGCACTCGAGCAGGGGACGCCGGTGGGGCGGGAGGCGCTGTTCGGAGCCATGTACCCGACGGAGTCATCGAACCGCGGGGAATTCCCGGAGCGTGACGTCTACGCGTTGTATCAACGGACCGGAAAATGGAAATACGTGTTTTATACCGGTGATCTGCAGAAGAATGTCGCCGGCCTGCCTTTCAATATCAAACACCTCCTGACAGACCCACCGTTTCGGCGTCGGGGCGACCAGAATCTCTACGACCTCGAAGCCGATCCCTATGAGTTGAACGACCTCTCGCAGGAACCGGAGCACCAGGCGAAGTTGAAGCACTTTCGGGACGAGGTGTTCCAATGGTGGGCGGATACCGGCGGCGCGCCGATCCCCGAAGGCGGAGAAGGCGTGACTCACCGAGAGCCTCAAGGCCCGGCAGCAGCGACGACACCCGCCACACTGGCAAAACCAGCCGCCTCGGCGGCACCGAAACCCAAGCCCGAGTCGATTGCGGAGCGCACCGAAGGCGGCCCTCCCAACGTGCTCTTCATCGCCATCGATGACCTGCGGCCGGAGCTCGGTTGTTACGGGGTGGACTACATTCAGTCACCGCGGATCGATGCCTTCGCGGAAACGGCCCGGCTCTTCACGCATCACTATGTGACGGTGCCGACCTGCGGCGCCTCCCGCTACGCCCTGCTGACCGGGCTCAGTCCGAGAAGCAATCCGGAGGCCGGCAACCACGCCTTCAAGGAGAGCCTTGAGTTCACCGCGCAGCGGGGGATTGAGTCCTTTCCGCATCTCTTCAAAGAGGCGGGGTATGAGACGCTCTCCATCGGCAAGATCTGTCATGGCAAGCAGGACACATTGCCCCGCAGTTGGAGCCGGATTCTGAGCCCTCGCGGGAATCATCCGGACTTTCAGAACAACAGCGGCAAAGACCAGCGGCACGCCTCCCGTGGCCTCGATCTGCCCGACGCCGCCTACCAGGACGGCGCCATGACCGACACGGTCATCGAAACCCTGCGGACCCTGGGTGACGAGCCGTTCTTCTTTGCGGTCGGCTTCACCAAACCGCACCTGCCGTTCTGGGCGCCGAAAAGGTATTTCGACCTCTACGACGCGGAGGCCATTCCCCAGGCCGATTGGGGCGAGTTGCCGGATTCGCCCTCCTATCACCCGAGTTTTGAACTGATGCAGCAGTATGGCCATCATCCTGAGGCCGGGCTGGAAGATGCCGCCTACCGGAAGCAGTTGAAACACGGCTACGCCGCCTGCGTCAGTTTCGTCGACGCCCAGATCGGGCGCATCCTCGACGAAGTCGAAGCCCTCGGCCTGGACGAGAATACCATCATCGTGCTCTGGGGCGACCACGGCTGGCACCTCGGTGAGCATCGCCTCTTCGGCAAGCACACCAGTTTCGAGAGAGCCCTGAAGTCGGTTCTCATCCTGCGCACGCCGGACATGAAGCAGCCGGGGCGTCCCACCGAAGCACTGGTGCAGAGCATCGATCTCTACCCGACGCTGGCTGGACTCTGCGGTTTGACGCCTCCCGAGGATATCGACGGCCGTCCCTTTCTCGACCTGCTCGACGATCCCGATCTGGCCGGTCCTGAATACGCGCTCAGCTACAACCAGTCCTACGGCCCGCCCTTTCGAGGACAGCCGCGGATGTATGCGGTGAGCCTGCGGACCAAAGACTACCGCTACATCCAGTGGCAGAGGGACCTGGGCGAGGGGGAGATCCTGTTTCAGGAGCTTTATGATCACCGATCGGATCCGGAGGAAAGGGAGAATGTGGCGGCGCAGGAGCCGGGGGTGGTGGACAACCTTTTAAACCTGTTGTCAAAGCATCGACGCAACTAGTAGTGAAACTTCAATGTTCTCCCTGAAGTCGCTTGCCAATCCGGCGGGTGAATTCATAAGAATTCTTCGCGGCTTTGTCAGAAGCGGCTTTGGTCGTTGCGTTTCGAATGCCGGACCACTCAATTCCGCGAATCGCATACATCCCGGTAATGGGGTTCGAACTGTCAATTAACCCGGCCAGTATTGCGATCGCCTCAGCTTCGTTTTCGCCCATTTTACAGAGTGCGAGAGCTGCAGCGATGCGAACGGGTTCCCATTCGTCGTTGAGTAGCTTTTGCAGTTGAGGCACTACTGAGTTATCCTTGTGGTTGCCTGCCCATGTCGCTGCCCAGTAGCGAACTGCTGGGGAAGGGTCATCTAATCGACCGGGTTCACCTTGCTCGCCGGTTTCGATTTCGGTTATCAATTCGCGCACCGAGGCACGGGAGCCTTTTGGCTGAAGGACAGCATATTTATTACCGCGTTTCCTGCCGAATTCTTCGAGCAGTGGTTCCGGGATCAATCCGGGATCCCTCGACTCGATCATCCAGTCCTGTAGTGATTTTCGAAGATCAATTAGAGTGGCGTTATGATCAGGGTTGGAAGCAAGATTCACCGTTTCGTGAGGATCAGCTTCCAGATCATACAGCTCTTCGACCGGACGGGGTATGGTAAAAAAGCGCGACTGAAGCTCATTGAGTTCTCCAGCCTCATGTAGTTCGCGAATCGTTTCGGTTATGGTCTTCCCGTCTTTGTATTGATTGGGCTGCAGATGCGGGAGGTAGCTCATGAAGTTTCGAATGTATTTGAACCGTCCTGTTCGAACACAGCGGAGAATCTCAACGGTTTCATCACAACGATCGCGGGCGCTGAAAATTTTGTCGCGCGGCTGGTAGTCTTCGGCAAACAAATCGACTCCCTGCAGTCGATCTGGAATCTCGATTCCCGCCAGGGCAAGTGAAGTTGCGGCGAGATCGACATGAACCACCAGGTCTTCGCGAACGGATCCCGCAGAACGTCTATCCGGGAACCGCACCATCAGCGGAATACGAATTCCTTCCTCATAGAGAAACTGCTTTCCCCGGGCATGACTGACGCCGTGGTCGGTGAGGAAAAACACGACCGTGTTATCATCAACGCCAGCTTTTTTCAGCGACTCAAGTATGCTGCCCACTGCCCGATCCTGATCGATCCATGAATTCAGATAGACTGCCCAGTCGTCCCTTATCGCGGGATGATCGGGATAGTATGGCGGAAGAGTAACGTCTCCTGGATCGACATCTGATTGTTCCTTTCGGCTCTTGCCTCCTGAAAGTTGGATTTGTGCAAAGAAAGGTTTGCCCGCGTTGACTGCCTCGCGCCAGTCAGCACCATCATAAATTGAGTTTTCTGTGGTGAAATTGTAGTCAGTTTTGCCGGCATTTTTCGACGAGGAGCTAGATCCATTGGTGACATAGTAGCCAGCACTACGAAACACTTCTGGAATGGTTTTTACAGGCAGTTGGTAGCTGTCCAAATACGGCGGATAACCTCCGCCCTTTCCGCCATCCCTCTGACTGCGATGATTGTGCGCCCCCAGCGTGGTTTGATACATCCCGGTGACCATTGCGGATCGACTCGGTGAGCAAACCGGGCAGCTTACAAAAGCATTTTCAAACCGAATCCCTTCGGCAGCGAAGCGATCGAGATGAGGCGTTGTGATCGATTTCTCTCCATAGCAGCTCAGATGCGGCGATGCATCTTCACCGACGATCCAAAGGATATTGGGACGTTCGCCTGCTCCCGCTGATAACAGCAGGCCCGAAGCAACGATGCAAAAGAGTGTGCTGAAGAATGTATGTTTCATGATTGATTTGATAGATTAGGTCCTTAATCAACTTCCAGCCTCAAAGCATCGAGCATGATGGCAATGTAGGGGTAGCCCGAAAACCCGCCTTTGGGCTTTCTGCGAGGCTCCAAGCTGATGGTTAGGGTGTTTTTCCCGGCCCGCAACCGGTTGGCGGGGAAAGTGATTGTCTCCTCCTGGCAGTGACCGCGGATGCCGCTTCGGTGAATGGCGCCGCCGTTGGTGAATTTCTCCACGATTTCCGACAGCGGCTCCTCGTTGAGTGAAATGGAGAGATTGGTGTAGGAGGATGTGCCGAACTGATTGCTCTCGGCCAACGCGATCAAGAGCCTGGCGGTTTCTTCTGCCGGAGTTTCAGGCAAATTGAACTCAACCCGCAACACAGGCTGATAATGCGTGCCGTCTTTCCTGGCATAGGCGGCCAGAATATGGGGGATGTCTCTGGCCTCTCCGTGGTCGGCATCAATTGAGATGATTCCATCTGGAAACTGTTTCCCGATTTCCATCCAAAGGCCCCAGTGGCGGAAATCGTCGCCGAACCCGAATTCTGCGGCGCTGCGGTCGAGGGTTCCAATCTGCCAAAGGCGGCGGCCGGTCGACGGCGTTTCCCACTTCAATGTCCCCAGGTTGGTGAGCCCACCTGCCGAAACCGGAATGTCATATTTCGAGAAACGTCCGGCCACATCGTTTTGCATCGCATAGAGATCATACTGATCAGGCCAGACATTTTGGAGTTCGAAGTGACCTTCCGCATCGGTCCAGCCAAAAAAACGATAACCACGCCATTGCTGCTGAAAGTCGACTGGCTTCTCTCCCTTCGCGGCTTGGGTGATCACGATGCGTGCGTGCGCCATCGCCTTGCCGTGTTGATCGGTTAGTTGCCCGCGTAGCGTGCCACGTTCCGTAGCGAAGCGTTTGTCTTTGATCCATTGGAACGGCCAGTCGGCGGTCATCTCTTTGGCCAGGGTTTGGGCCTCCTGTTCGCGTGTTTCCATGGTGCCGCCCTGATTAAAATAGAAGAACCACGGACCGCCCCATTTTTCCCAGGGACCGTCCTCTGTGGAAAACTCAGCGATACCTGATCCATGATGAGCAGCCTGAACATGGCGGAGCAAAATGGGCGTTGAATCGGTCTGGTGAAGCGTCAGCTCGCTATTGAACGGCACGCCGTTGAGATGTTCATGGCTGGGCATGATGACCCACGCTCCATAGCGGGATCCCAAAAGCCCATGAACCCGGTGCCTTTCATCCATGCAGGCCGCGTGGTTATACTTCGTGTAAACCGTCCCGTCCGCGAGCTCAAAGGTGGCATCCATTACCTTTTTAGCTGACTTCATTGTGGTCGGTGTCGGCAGAACTCCCCGGTTGGCGCCATCGGCGAAGTGCGTGAACAGCGCCGGATCGAGCCGCAGTGCATAGTTCATCTGAAAGAGGCGCTGCATGCTGGAATCGCCCCCTTTCGACCCGTAAACGATGTAGTTATAAAAGCCGGAGTCCCCGGGCTTCAATACATAGTGGTATTCGTAATCGACCGCGAATTCCTGCTGATGAGCGAACCCTATATCAATGACTTGGTCATCGTTCCGGGCAACAATCAGTTTCGCGTGTTTTGGAGAGAAGAACCCGTTTTCGTCGCTCGACTGCATGTAGCCTCTGCCTGCGGCGAGCAGATTGTCTCCCTTGTAATGAATCTCCAGGATGGCCCCGCTGCTCTTGTCAATCACCAGCCGGATCAGCTGATTATGCATTTCGATCCGAGAATCACTAACGTCTAAAGATAAGGCGGAACTTTCGGGAGTGTCCTGACCGCTTGAAGTCATGATCAAAATGCCGAAAGAGAGAAAAATGAGCCATGATTTCATTAGAGTGGTCAGGAGCGGGTGCTCTTGTTGCCCATCATCCGGGCGAGTCGATTTTCGCACAATGGGCACTTTTTGCAAAAACATGCATCATTGCGCAAAGGGCTGAAACGGTCGAGATCACCGAGGCGCTGGTGCAGAGCATCGATCTTTACCCGACGCTGGCCGAACTCTGCGGCTTAACGTCTCCGGCGGATATCGACGGACGTCCCTTCCTCGACCTGCTCGACGATCCTGACCTCGCCGGTCCGGATTACGCGATCAGCTACAACCAATCGTACGCCCCCCCTTTAGAGAACTACCACGGTTGTATGCCGTGACCCTGCGGAACCGGGACTACCGCTACATCCAGTGGCAGAGGGATCTGGGCGAGGGGGAGATTTTGTTTCAGGAACTTTATGATCACCGATCGGATCCGGAGGAAAAGGAGAATGTGGCGGCGAGGGAGTTGGAAGTGGTGGAGCGGTTTGAGAGGGTTGTGGCGGGTGAGTAGGTGTGACGGAGTGATCAGTAATCGGTAGTCGGTGAAGCAGTGATCGGTGGTCAGATCACATCCGAAAGTCTTACTCTTACTCCTAATCTTACTCTTACTCCGAGCGCGAATGGCAGCGGGAGTAAGATTAGGAGTAAGAGTATGAGTAAGAGATTCTCTGAAAACTTCGGCAGGTCGAAGGCCAACCGGAAGTCTATCTGCACAAGGGGGTGGCTAAGCCCATCAGCCGGCCCTCGAAGACTTTACGGTAAACGATGAAACCCAAGGCATTCTTGTTCTCGCTTTTTGCTCTCACGGCTTCGGCTGCCACGCTTGTGGCTGACGATTGGATGGATCTCTTCGACGGGAAAACCTTCGACGGCTGGCACCAGGCCGGGGGCAAACACGAATACGAAGTGGTCGACGGCATGATCGTTGGCACCGCCGTCGCTGGGGAAGGCAATGCCTTCATGACGACGGACGAGACCTACCAGGACTTCGAGCTGAAGTTCGAGGTCAAGCTCGATAAGCGGCTCAACTCCGGTTGCCAGGTCCGCTCAGTGCCGGTGGGAAAGAGCGGGCATCTGCGTGGGCCTCAGGTCGAGATCGCCGGGGGGCGGACCGGCTTCTTTTATGGCGAGGTCATGAAGAAGGCGGATGGCTCGCCGCAGAAGTGGCTCAGTCCCAACCTGGAGGATGAGAAAAAGGAACCTATCCTCGGCGCGTTCCAAGAGGATGAGTGGAACTCGATCCGGATCCGGGTGCTGGAGGATCACTATCAAACCTGGGTCAACGGGGTTCCGGTCAGCGATTTCAAGTTCGACGGCATGCCCGACGCCGGGCATATCGGTCTCCAGGTGCACGGGGTGAAGTTCGAGGAGCTGGTCGGCAAACAGGTTCGCTGGAAGAACATTCAGCTGAAGCAGCTGCCGTCGACGGGTGAATCTGCCACAGCCACCACGGAGTCGAACAGCGAAGACGCCGAGTCCGCGGCGGTGATAACGCCGGAAGAACCGGCGGAGCCACTGGCCTTTCCCTACCTGGCGACGACGGAAGGACGCGAGGGCTACGAGCTGGCCGGGGAGGAAACCAACACCTACCGGGTCTACGATTTCTACAAGCGTCAGGCGCAGCATCACCTGAAGCAGGACCGCGACCTGGCCTTGTTGCCGGCTTATCCCGATCTGGATGGCGGCACTTTCGGGCACTGGGGCAACTACAGCAAAAACGGTCACCAGGATCTCCGCTGGAATGCGATGGACTACGGTCCTGCCATGGCGGCCACCTACACGATCGATAAGCGGAACAAGATCGGCGGCATGCTGAGCGTGCTGCTCGAAGAAGGCCACACGGTGACCTTTGATCGGGAGACGGGCAGCTACTTTAATGCCTGGGAAGGGCGTCCGTATTTTCATCCGCACCGCTGGGGAGTCATTCACGGGGTTGCGGTGCCGGAAGGCGTCACCGCGGTGGACATGCAGCCGTGGTTCACTGCCATCACGAAGGATGGCGAGACGATGATGCGTTACCTCGGCCACTATCTCCACGGCAAGCAGGTGGTGACGCATTACGAGATTGGCGACGCCCGTTTCCTCGACAGCGTATCTGCTGGCGAGCATGGGGCTTTGGTCAGGACAATCGTGTCTGTCGACGGCGGGGATGGTGTTGGCGGCGGCGTGACTCTGCCCTTGAACCTCGACGCGAACAGCGACTGGGAGCTGACGGTGGACGACCAACTTCTCATCGGGACCCGGGAAGGGCGCACCCTCATCGTCGCAGCCAAGGTTTACTCAAAGGGAGAAGCCGAGCGGCTGGAACCTTCGATCGAGTCAGGAGAGTGGAAGACGCCCGCGACCGCCGAGACGTTCGTCGACACCTATCAAATCACCTTCTGGGAAGGGGAGACCAGCGAGGCGGACGCGGTGAAGGCTTCGATTCGTAGTGACGAGACGATCGCTCCGCTGGCGGAGTGGACGCAGGGCGGACCTTCGAATTGGCCGGAGCGTCTCCCCGAGCCAGTCACGCTGGCCAAGGATGACAAGGCCTACGTGGTCGACCGCATCGGGGTGCCCTTCGACAATCCCTGGGGTTCCATGATGTTGTTCAGTGGGATCGATTTTGATGAAGAAGGTCATGCCTACATGACAACCCTGATGGGCGATGTCTGGAAGGTGTCAGGTCTCGGAGAAGGAATGACCGAAGCGTCGTGGAAGCGCTTCGCCACCGGCTTGAACCAACCCTTCGGCATTCGCCTGATTGACGGGCTGCCCTACGTGATGACCCGCAACAGCATCGTTTGCCTGAAGGATCTCAACGGGGATGACGAAGCGGACTATTACGAAGACCACTACAACGGGTTCACCTACTCGCCCTCGGCCCACACGCGCGGCTTCGGGTTCACGGTCGACAAGGATCGGACTGCCTACTTCGTCAGCGGCTCGGGTGCCTACAAGAAGGCCTGGAACCAACCCGCTGAACTGCTGGCCAGTGGCCTGCGCAACGCCATGGGCGTGGGCGGCAGCGAGGACGGCATCTTTCTGGTAGGACCCCAGGAGGGCGTCTGGACGCCTTCGTCGGCAGTCTTGGAGATCGGTCAGGGTGACTACTACGGCATGGGCCCCAACCAACTCCTGAACGGAGAGGAGAAGGGGATCGAGGAGCAACTTTCTCCGGCGATGGCCTACCTGCCTCGGGGCATCGACAACTCGACGGGCGGGTTTGAATTTCCCGTGTCCGAGCGATTCGGGCCGCTCGATGGCGGCATCGTCGGTCTGAGCTACGGCTACGGCAGTTGGTATCAGATTCTGCGCAACGACGGCTACGCCGACTACAACCGCGCCCAGGGAACGATTGTGCCTCTGGCAGGGGAGTTTCGCTCCGGCGTCGTGCGTGGTGCGATCCATCCGGGCGACGGTCAGTTTTACGTGGCGGGCACGGACGGCTGGGGCAACTACGCACTCGACGACGGTTCCCTCGAACGCGTTCGCTACACCGGCAAGCCGTTTCCGATGTTGGAGAACGTGCACGCCTACGAGAACGGCATCGAGCTGCAGTTCAGTGATCCCGTGAGTCCTGACTCCGCTTCCCTGGCCAAGAACTATTTCATCCAGCAATGGAACTACGAGTATTCGCCGGCCTATGGCTCGCTCGAGTATTCCGTGAAGCAGCCTTCGCAGGAAGGTCACGACCGGATCAAGGTCGCGCGGGCCGAGGTGGCCCCGGACGGCAAGTCGGTCTTCCTCGAGATCCCGGACCTGCTGCCGGCCCTGCAGACCCACATCTACGCGGACCTGATGAGCAACGTGGGACCGCTCGAAGTGAATGCCTTTGCCACGCTCGTCCACCTGGACAAGGCCAAAGAGGGCTTTGCCGATCCGGTGCCGGCCCTGAAGTCGCGCACCGCGGCTCTGCGCATCCGTGGCAGCAAGATCGACAACGAGAAGGTCGCGGCCAATACCGCCGACACGCCGGAAGGGCGCATCCGTCAGGGTGAGACGCTCTTCAAGATGTTCTGCATCGGCTGTCACGGTCCCCAGGGGGAAGGGCTGACGAACATTGCCCCGACGCTCCATTCCGACTGGGTCGCCGGCGATCCCGAAGTGCTGGTGAAGTTGCTGCTGCAGGGACTGCAGGGTGACATTGAGATCAACGGAGAGCTGCAACACTTCGAGGCCCCCATGCCGGCCTTTGGACCTGCCTTAGGCGATGGCGAGATTGCCAGTCTGCTCAGCTACATTCGCAAGACCTGGACCGACGCTGAGGCCGATGTGACGGCCGAATTTGTGCAGGAAGTGCGCAATGGGGAAGAAGGGGTGGTTGGGCCGTATGAAGCGGGGGAGTTGTGGAAGACGGCGGACCAGTGATTTTCTACCACAACCGGAGCGAAGCGGAACCGAAACGAAGTGTAGATAGCCGTCAGGCAAATAGCCGGAGGCAAATGGACACAGACACAAACTAAGGGCGAAGCCCATTCGTGTTAATTCGTGTTCATTTGTGTCGAGCGAAGCGGATTCGTGTTGGAATTTTTTTAACACAACCGAAGCGAAGCGGAGATAGCCGGAGGCAAATTTTCACTAATGAACTCTAACAAACACGAATCTGATAGGCTCCGGAGAATTTGAATCAGAGCACCAAGCTTCAGTTTTTAGAACAATAACAGAATAGGTGGACTCAGCTTATTCGCCTTCCGATTCACTGCCTCCGACCATTCGTGTTTGAATCTCAGGGGCGCAAACGGTGCGAAGTAATTCCCACCAAGGAGAGGCGATTTGAAATCGCCTGCACTGGCTCCGCGGGCGATTGCAAATCGCCCCTCCTTGTTTTGACCTCCGATGAACACAACTGGAGCGCAGCGGAGTTAGCCTTCAGGTAAACAGCTGGAGGCAAATCTGAAATTCTCCAAAAAAGTCCGGCAGGTCGAAGCCCCCTCGGAAGTCTAGCTGTGTATGAGTGCGAACAGGTTAAAACTCGGGAGGATCGGAAAGACTTTTCTCTTTTTTCAAATTCTCGTAGTCGGTTTGATATTCGGGAGCAACGTCGACGTTGAAGCCGAACCTTTAAAAGCTTCCAAGCCAAACATCATCGTGATTATGCCCGATGATATTGGCTATGGCGACATCGCCAGCCTCGGCAATCCAGTCGTTCAGACGCCTCATATCGATTCCCTGAAACGCGAGAGCTTGTTGTTCACCCAATATCACGTCAGCCCCCGGTGTTCTCCGAGTCGGGCAGTTCTCATGGGGGGGCGTCATGAATTCATGAGCGGGGTGACCCATACCCAGCACGGGCGCGAACGCCTGAGCCTGGACACTGTCACCCTGCCGCAGGGCCTCAAAAGTGCCGGTTACAACACCGGGCATTTTGGAAAATGGCACATTGGCAGGGAAGAGCCCTATCGCCCCGAGAATCGCGGATTTGATGAGAGCTATGGCATCGAAGGCGGTGGCACGCCGAAACTCTCTCCGACGATCTTTCACAATGGTGTCCGGCAGAAGAAAAAAGAGGGTTACGCGACCGATATGTTTTTTGAAAAAGCCTTTGCCTGGATCGATGAGAAACGAAAAGAAGACGCTCCTTTCTTTGTCTATATCGCTCCGAACGATCCTCACGGTCCCTTTACCGGGCTCCATAGTGTGCCCGGTGACGACTACAAAAAGTACCTGGGCACGCATCCGGAAGTCACGGAAGACACTGCGAAAGTTTATTGGATGGTCGAGAATATCGATCGCCATGTCGGCACGCTGCTCAGCAAGCTTGAGGAATGGCAGATCGCGGAGAACACACTCCTGATCTACATCGGAAGTGACAACGGGAACTCAACGGGCTGGAGAGTCTACAATGCCGGAATGACAGGGCACAAGGGGCAGCCTTATCAGGGGGGAACACGGGTTCCGGTCTTCTTCAGATGGCCGGCAGGCAAGATTCCTGCCGATGCAGAATGCTCGGCGCTCACCAGCCAGATGGACATGATGCCGACTCTCCTGGAAATTACCGGTGCCCCGTTGACGGATGAGCTCAAGCAACAGGTCGAGGGGCGCAGTCTGGTTCCCATGCTCATGAACCCCGAGATCGATTGGGAGGATGATCGGCATTTGGTTCACCACGTGGGTGCCTGGGAACATGGGCAGGCCGCCCAATCGAAACACGCCCGAGTTGCCATCCAGAACAAACGATTCACCCTGGTGAATAACGAGGAACTTTACGACCTCCAGAACGACCCTGGCGAAGCGACCAACGTGATCGCTCAATATCCCGAAGTCGTGGATCAACTGCGTCAGATTTACGATCAATGGTGGATCAGGATTCAGCCAGGGCTGGTGAACGAAGATGCCTACGAGAAACCCGCGAAGTGAGTTTCGTCGGTGAAATCCCATCACTTTGAACACCAAAAATAGAAGACGCTTTATGAGAAGTCTATGGATGAGCAAGAGCGGTAGAGCGCTTGCTTTCGTCTTTCTGTTTGGAGCGCTGGGGCAGCTTGTCTCGGCAGAGCCATCGTTGCCGAACGTGGTGATTATTTATGCCGATGATATGGGGTATGGTGACTTGGGCATTCAGAACCCAGAGTCAAAAATACCTACTCCGCATTTGGATGAATTGGCTTCGCAAGGCATGCGTTTTACAGATGGGCATAGCTCATCGTCCATCTGTAGCCCAAGCAGATATGCCATTTTGACGGGGAGATACCATTGGAGAAAGAAGGCGAGTCTGACGAATGAAATGGGAGAGTCTGCCTTTAGTGAAGAGCGCCTGACTCTACCTGAAATGTTACGTGAGGCTGGTTACGCCACTGCTTGTATAGGAAAGTGGCATCTTGGATTTGGATGGACTCAGAATGCGAAAGCAGGCCATGAAGTTGATAAAAAGAACCCTCAGGTAGACAGCATCGACTGGTCATTACAGGCGCCTGCTGGACCTACAGCCAATGGCTTTGATTATTATTTTGGAGATGGGACACCAAACTTCCCTCCTTATGGATTCGTCGAAAATGACCGTGTGGTCGTTGCTCCGACGGTACAAGTGAAAGAAGGAGGACACTACAAGCCTGGCCCATCTGTCGCTGGCTGGCAGTTTGACCAGGTCATGCCTAATTTAACAAAAAAGGCTGTGGAATGGATTGAAAAACAGAAAGGTAAAGAGAAGCCCTTCTTCTTGCACTTTACCTGGACGTCACCGCATGCACCGATTGTCCCCGTCGAACCGTTTTTGGAGACCTCGCAAGCGGGTCCGTATGGAGATTACGTGGTGCAAAGTGACTGGAGTGCAGGGCAGGTTCTGAAGGCATTGGAGGACAATGGGTTTTCCGAAAATACGGTTGTCATCTTCACCTCAGATAATGGTCCGGCTGGTCAGATGCAGGTGAGGTATACTAGAACGGGTCACAATAGCGCCTATGGCTTACGAGGCATGAAAATCGATATTTTTGAAGGTGGTCACCGTGTTCCATTTATCGTTCGTTGGCCGGGTATTGCCAAGCCCGGAAGCGTCAGTGATGCATTGGTTTCTCAGATTGATATCATGGCTACCTTGGCCAAAGCCATCGGGTATCAGCTGCCGCCAGGTCAGGCTGAGGATTCTGTCGATTTTATGCCGATTCTCAATCAGACGCAGACCCAAGTACGGAATACGCTCATCTATAATAATAAAGTATGGGGCGTCCGAGATGGCGATTGGGTATTTTTAGAGAAAGTTGAGGAGAAAGCGAAAGACAGCTACCTGGAGGCGATTGGTTGTGAGCGCTTCTTGGAGGGTGAAGATGCTTTGTTTAACCTTCGTGATGATCCAATGCAGCGAAAGAATATTTTGGCACAACACCCTGAAGTGGTGAAGCGGTTGCGGTCTAAATTGCAGGAGGCCCAAAAGCAGTCCTATCTATATTTGGAATAGCTGCGGCAACCCAAAACACCCACCATTTCAAACAAGCAATACAGATTCCGAAGGATGGTCGACCGGCCTACCTGGAGGCCAAGCATTTCCCAAAGGTTCAAGAAGGAAGCGAAGGGTTGCAACATCTGTCAGAAGATTTTGGGCAGCGAGTCGATCTTTTGAAGAAGCATCCAGAGAAAGCAGAGCAACTTCGTGAGATGCTACGCCAGGCTCGAAGTGAAACGATTTGATTCTCCGGTGGCTCTTGAAGCGCTGGAGTTGTGGAAGGCCGCCGATCCGACTCGCTAGTGCAGGACCGCAACCGGAGCGAAGTGTAGATAGCCGTCAGGCAAATCTGAGATCCCCTGAAAAAATCCGGCAGGTCGAAGCCCCTCCGGAAGTCTTTCTGTAGATGAGTATTCACAGGATAACACTCGGGAGGATCGTAAAGGCGGTTCTCTTTTCGATACTGGTTCACGGCACCGGCTTCCTCCCAACTCCGGGCATGAGCGCCGAGGGGTGGCGGGTGATTGCGGAAGATCCCCAGTTTCCCACGGATGACGTGATCGTCGCGTTCTGCTCGGTGACCGACGTGGCCTACGACCTGCCGGACGATCCTGCCGCGGCCGACTGCACGCCTGCGATTCAACGAGCGCTCGATGACGCCAGCGCGGCCGGGGGCGGCACGGTGTTTCTGCCAGAGGGCCGATACCGCCTGGAGGGCATGCTGACCATCCCCTCGAACGTTTTTCTTCGCGGACGCTGGAGTCCAATCGGTCCGGATCAACCGGCTCAGGGGACGATCCTGATGATTCATAACCAGGAGCACGAACAGAGTGTGCTGATCAGCGGGAGCGGCTGTGGCGTGAGGGACCTGACCTTCTGGCATCCGGACCAGCAGGTCCCGGACTCAACGGGTTCCAATGCGTTGGCAGAGTCTCCATTGGTGATCCGGGGGCAAGCCTCGGTGGTGACGATCGAGAATATCAATCTCATCAATCCCGGGCGCGGCATCGATCTCTCCCAGGCGAGCACCTGTTGTCTGCGCGGTATCTACGGCAGCCCTCTGCACACCGGGCTTTCGGCCGATCGAAGCTTTGCCGTGTCGCGCTACGATTCGATCCACTTTTCACCGGACTACTGGACCTGGTCCAAGCTGCCGGGCAGTCCTCCCGAGGGCGGGGCGCATGCCGCCTACATGCGTCAGCATGGAACCGGTCTCCACATTTACGAAATGGATGGATTCTATGCCGGATTTTCGACGATCTCCGGGTATCAGAAAGGACTCCACTTCGAACGCGGTGTTTCAGGGGATGATGCCAGCGGAGAGCTGTCCTACTTCACGGTCACCGATTGCGATACCGCACTCTATGTCGACGACGCCAAAGGGTTCCGAATCGTGGGCAGCACCTTGCAGGGATCCGAATATGGCATCTGGGGAAAAGACCGCACTCACTACAAGATGCACACGACTCACATCGAGGGCGGAAAGCATTCGATCTCGATCAAAAATGGAGTCGCCGAGCTGGTCAACTGCACCGTGACCGGTGAGACCGACATTGTTGGGCGCCGCACTGTGTATCGCGAGCATCACTACGATGAGACGCTGCCGCCTTTTCAGAAGGACTACGATCGCGTTCGGAAGCCTGCGAAATTCGATCTGTTCAACGTCCAGGACTACGGAGCGGTTGGCGATCGAAAAGCCGATGACACCGAGGCGCTGAAGAAAGCGATCGAGGCGGCTTCCGCCAACGGCGGTGGGATTGTGTTCGTCCCCGATGGCGAGTACCGGATCACCGAAGCGTTGAACCTGGGTGAGGGAGTGGAGCTTCGAGGCAATAGCGGGGGGCGTCATGTCCTGGGCAACAAGCCCAAAGAGCAATTGGGCAGTGCGTTGTTTATCGAGACGGGCGAGGGGGACGAGAATGGAACGCCGTTTCTCACCTTCGGCGACGGTAGCGGCTTGCGCGGGATCGGCTTCTATTACCCGAACCAGGATTACAAGAACTTCAAAAAGTATCCCTGGATGGTGCGAGCCAATGGAGAGGGGAACTACGTTATCGACTGTTCGGCTTCGAATCCCTGGCTGGGACTGGAGCTCAATGGTGATCACCACCTCGTGGAGTATTCCTTCATCGGTGGACTTCGGGCCACCTACCGGGCGAATCACTCTTCCGGAGGCCGGATCCAGAACTGTCACATCAAGCCTGATTTCTGGCGGAGTGCCTGGCTGCCCGGCAGCCCCAAAACGCCGGAGTTGGAGGAATTCAAATTCAGGGTGAATGAGGCCTACGAGCCCATCTATCTCAACGGCTGCGACGACTATGTCGTGATGAGCATTTTCAACCATGCCTCTCACACGCTGATGACCGTGGACGATTCCAGTGGTCAGGCTCTCATGGTCGGTGGTGAGCAGTTGCAGCAGGGCTACGCCTTCAAGAATGGAGCAAAGCGCTTCGACATCATCTCGTCCACCTGCAACATCAACCACATCGGAGGACGCGACGGGACCTACGGGATCCGGACGTATCCCAGCTTTGCGGGAGAGGCTCGTTTCTATTGCAGCCTGGCGATGGGGACTTCGGATGCCACCTGGGATGCTCAGGGCGGGCATCTTTTATGTCAGCAAACCTCCATCACCGGACCGAGCAACCGGGGAGCGAACAGCATCCACTGTGGAGAAGGTGCCAGGATGACGGTGCAGTCGGGCGGTGCGGGTTCGCATCATCTCGGCTTCGAGAACGATGGACAGGTATCCTTTGAGGACTTTCATTTCGCGAAGGGGTTTTTGCGTTCCGCGGCCGCGGAATTTCAGGACGGGAATCTCATCGAGACCGTCTATATCCTCGCCGATGCAAACCAGCCATTTCCGAAGGGATACGGGCTGGAGCTGGACATGAGCCACCTGCGCATGGAAGACGCCTTGATTATCCCGAACTCAGGCCTGGCCAAGGACTCAGAGGATGGGCGCCGGCTGCCGTCCGCACGCCTGGTGGAGGGCGACAGCTACGAGTTGCAGGTGACCGATCCCGGGTTTCAGAACGGGGCGATCGAGGAAGTCGAAATCACTCTCTATTTCCGGATCGAAGAGAACTGCACGATCTCGACCCATTACCAGGGGCAGGGGGGCATGAAGCTCGGCGATACCGTCGCCTTTGAACTGGATGGCAAGCCCTTCTGGAAAGAGCATCGCTTCCGAGTCAGCGACGCCAACTTTGGAGCGAGTGAGGGCGTGGACCTCCGCATCGAGGTGGAAGGCGCATCACCGCTACTGGGCATGGTCGTGATCGCGGCTCCGGCTCGCTAGCAAGGAACCACAGATGGTCGCCGATGGACGCAGATATAAATGAAGGGCGAAGCCCATTCGTGTTAATTCGTGTTCATTTGCCTCCGGCTATCTCCACTGCGTTCCGGTTGTGTCGAGCGAAGCGGATTCGTGTTAGGAAAAATTCTGTGGAACACTAATTTTCACGAATGAACACAAACAAACACAAATCTGATGGGCTCTGAAGAAATTGCCAAAAAATTTCGGCAGGTCGTTCCACCACCGGAAGTCCTTCTCTGATGAATCAATCCCATTCGAACTTCACCGACTTGCCTTACCTCTATTCTCTCGGAGTACGACGGATGAAGACGTTTGCAGCATTGGTGGCTTGCCTGGTCGTTGGCCTCACGGCAATGGCCGGTGAGCACGTGCTGGAATTCAAAGGAAAGGACGGCCCTGGCAAAGGCAAGACGATCGTTTTGATCTCAGGCGATGAGGAATACCGATCTGAAGAAGCGATGCCACTCCTGGCAAAGATTCTGTCACAACACCATGGTTTTGACTGCAAAGTCCTGTTCGCCTGGGACAATGACGGTAGCTATATCGACCCGAATAACCAGGCAGGCATTCGGGGATGGGAAGAACTCAAGACGGCCGATTTGATGATTGTCGGTACTCGTCGCCGTCAGCCAACGGCAGAAGACGCCCAACACCTCACCGACTTCATGAACGCAGGCAAGCCGATCATCGGTTTGCGTACCTCCACCCACGGATTTATTGGCGGCGGACGGTTCGGCGGCACGATTGGCTACTCGAGATGGGGAAAGCAGATCCTTGGCGTAGGCTGGGACGGCCACCACGGCAAGCATAAAGCACAAGGCGCTCGAGGCGTCATCGAGGACGCAAACAAGAATCACCCGATTCTACGTGGCGTGACCAACGAAAATGTCTTCGCACCGTCAGATGTGTACCGCGTGCGTGGATTGGAAGAGCAAGACGTCATCCTGTTGCGCGGCGCCGTGACGGAAACACTCGACCCGTCATCGCCAAATTTAGAAAGCGAGAAGAACGATCCGATGCAGCCTTCCAGTTGGCTGCGCCCGTATGTTGCGCCCAACGGCACGAAAGGCACGTCATTCTGCACAACGATGGGCGCTTCTGTCGACCTGGTTAGCGAAGGCTTGCGCCGCATCATCGTCAACGCTGCATTCTACTTGAATGGCCTGGAAGTACCGGCCAACGCCAACGTCGCCTACGTGGATCCGTTCTACCCAACCTTCTACGGTTTCATCAAAGACGAGACGTTCTGGCCCACCCAAAATAAGACGGCGGCGGATTTCGGACTGGGTCAGTCCCCCTCCTTTCCTGACCCGGAGGGGACGCCAAAGTGGGAGTTTCGCCCAAGACCCTCGATGCCTGCCACGGCGGCCAACTCTGTCGCGCAGGAGTCGCAGCAGGAGTCGCAGCCGCAGGTGGCAGTTTCCGTGCACCTGGACGAAGATCAGCCATTTCGGGCTGCGGATGCTGGTTTTGAGATCTCGGGGAATGACCTGCTTTCCGGAGTTCCCTGCAAATCCAATCTCAAGCTGGGAGACGGGACTGACCTTGGGTTGACCGATGGATTGGGCGGGGAGCCAACGAATGGGCACCGCGTATTTGCCGGGGCGGGCAATCCCTGGGTAGTCGAGTTTTCAGACCTCCGCATTCAGCGACTGGATGAAATTCGCGTTTTCTCGTGGAACCACGATACTCGCGCCCGGCAGGACTACGATGTCGCTCTCAGTTCTGACGGAGGATCCACCTGGCAGCCGGTTGCTACCGGAGTCACCGCAAAGAAGAATGGCGTATTAGCCGTGACGCGTGTGGTCGCGTCATTCGACGCGGTCACCAATCTGCGCTTCACGTTTCGCGAGGTGCGCAAAGGCATTCACTCAGCGATATTGGAAATCGATGCGCTGGGCGAAAAAATACCACCCACCGCTGAAGAGCTACGCCGCGCGGCAATGCCGGTGGAACTGCAGAAAGGCGACACGATTTGCGTGATCGGCAACAGCCTCGCCGACCGGATGCAGCACGATGGCTGGCTTGAGGCCGTGGTGCAAAGCGAGACAAAGGGGATGGAGCTAAGCTGGCGCGACATGGGATACTCCGGCGATACGCTGATGAAGCGCGCCCGCAGCAGGGGCTCCTGGTCGGCCGAGCAATACCTGAGTCACGCTAAAGCGGACGTGATTTTCGCATTCTTCGGCTACAACGAATCGTTCTCTAACGATACAGACCAGTTCGAAGCCGATCTGAAGGAGATGGTAGGTAAGTACAAGGGCCAGAAGTTTAATGGCAGCAGCGCGTCTCGGATCGTTTTGTTCTCGCCGATCGCTTTCGAAAACCATGGCGTCGAATACCTGCCCGACGGCAAGGAGCACAATGAGCGTCTGGCGAAGTACACTGCCTCCATGGAGAAGGTCGCGGAGGAACTGGACGTTGGTTTCGTCGATCTCTTCCACCCGAGCGCCAAGCTGTATGCCTCCGCGAAGTCGCCGCTTACTCTGAACGGCGTGCATTTGACCGCCGAAGGGAATCGTCAACTGTCCGGCGTTATCGGTTCGGCACTATTCGGCAAGACGGTGACAGCTGGTCCGTCACTGGAGAAACTGCGTCAGGCGATTCTCGACAAGAACTGGCATTGGCATAACCGCTATCGCGCTACCGATGGAAACGACATTTGGGGTGGCCGTTCCGTGCTTTCTTTCGTGGATGGTCAGACGAATGCCGAGGTGTTGCAGCATGAACTGACAATGCTCGACGTGATGACGGCTAATCGCGACAAGCGCGTTTGGGCAGTCGCCAATGGCAGTGACTTGAAGGTAGATGACAGCAATGTCCCACCAGCAATACCGGTGAAGTCGAATGTCGGTGGCTACTCTGAGAGTAGTAGTGCCGAAAAGGAAGGATCCATCAGCTATGACGAACCGGCTGATGCCCTGAAAAAACTTAAACCGCGCGAGGGTTTTACAGCCAACCTTTTTGCTGATGAAACACGTTTCCCACAGCTTATCAATCCAGTGCAACTTGGCGTTGGCCCGAAGGGTCGTCTGTGGGCTGCCGCTTGGCCCACCTACCCGAAGTGGGAGCCGCTCAAGGAGATGAACGATGCACTGCTAATCTTGCCAGACGACAACGGTGACGGCGTCGCTGACAGAGTTATTGAATTTGCCAAAGTTCACAATCCGACTGGTTTTACCTTCTGGAATGGCGGGGTGATCGTTGTTTCGCAGCCGGACATTCTCTTTTTGAAGGACACGGACGGTGACGACAAGGCGGACGTACGGCAGATCATCATGCAAGGTCTGGACAGTGCAGATACGCACCATGCAGCAAATAGTCTGGTGATTGGCCCGGATGGCGGTTTGTTCTATATGCGTGGCGTTTACCACAACCACAGCATCGAGCAGCCCTGGCGTACGACGCATACCAGCAGTAGCTACGCCGTGTATCGCTTCAATCCGCGTACCTATGAGTTCCGTTTTCATGCTAGCATCAGGCCGAACCCGCATGGCATGGGCTTCGATTACTGGGGCTATCACTATGCGACGGACGCTACCAGTGGTCACGGCTTCCAGGTCGTTCCACAGGAAACCGGTTTCAGGATGCGCAATTTCTTTAGGAGGCAGGTACGACCAGTTGCTGGAGGTGGCGTTATTTCCAGCCTGCATTTCCCGGATGAAATGCAGGGGGATTATTTGGTCTGTAATACCATTGGTTTTCTCGGTCTAAAGCAGTATAAACCAGATTTTGACATTGCCAAAGGCGAGGCTGATGGCGTCCTGCAACCGGATTTATTGGTTTCCAGTGAACTGAATTTCCGTCCAACTGATATCGAATTTGGCGCTGATGGTGCTTTGTACGTATCCGATTGGTCCAATGTGACTATTGGACATATGCAGCATAATATTCGTGATCCGAAGCGCGACCACAGCCATGGTCGTATCTATCGTGTTACTGCTAATGACCGACCTTTGCAGGAGGACGTACCGGTTCACGGCCAGTCCATCGAGACGTTGCTCGACAACCTGAAACACCCGGTGAATGGGATTCGCGAGCGCAGCCGCGCCGAGCTCAGCACCCATCCCGCGGACCAGGTTATTGCTGCGACTGCCAAGTGGCTAAAGCAGTTCGACGCGAAAAAGAAAGAAGACGCCCACCACCTGCTGGAAGGTCTTTGGATCTATCAGCGACTCGACGTCCAGAACTACGAACTGCTGAACGCCCTGCTGGCAAGCCCTGAGCCACATGCTGTGAACGCCGCAAAATTGGTTGATCACTATTGGAGCGGCAAAGCCGATCTGCCGCCGCCAGACCCCAAGAAGGAGCCTGAGAAGTGGACGCGTCCGGAGGGACTCGACAAAACGATTACCGACGAAGAGTTCAAGCTTGGTCACGAGGTATTCCATCGCGAAGCCCACTGTGCGACGTGTCATCAGGAAAATGGCATCGGCATGCCGAAGATGTATCCGCCGCTGAAAGGCCCTTGGGTAACGGGCTCCGAAGATCGTCTAATCAAGCTGGCATTGCACGGTCTGATGGGTGAGATGGAAGTCGACGGCGAGAAATATGGCGTGCCGGGCATGCCTCCGATGACGCCATTCAAAGACATGCTCAACGACGAAGAACTGGCTGCCGTCTTGACGTATGTCCGCAACAGCTTTGGCAACAAGGCTTCTAAGATTGACGCGGCAACGGTAGCCAAGATCCGTGCTGCGGAGAAGGAGCGGGCGATGTTCTGGAATCCGGCGGATTTGCTGAAAGCGCACCCGATCGAGAAGGAGTAGCCACGATTTCAGAGGTGATGCCGGCGCTTTTCGAGAGGTAGCGACCTTCAGGATTCAGAAAGGAAAAAAGCGTTTCCCAAAAACCAAAATGAGAATCATCACGCTTCTAACCCTCTTGCTTACTGTATCTGTGGTCACAGCAGCGGACAAGCCAGTTCACCTATTCATCCTCTCCGGGCAATCGAATATGGCGCGCATGAACCCCAATGCTGGTTTCATGCCTGAGGCCGGGAAATTGTTTCAAGACGAAGAGGTCGTCTATATCAAAGTCGCAAAAGGTAGCCAACCTATCTGCCGATGGCTGGAAGAGTGGCAGGGTATTGCAAAAGAGAATGGGCTCGATGAAAAGCACATCCAGAGAATCCACAGGGGGCGGGAGGTCGCGCTCTATCAGCCGATTCTGGATCAGTATGAGGAGATCCTTAAGGAACACCCCAAGCTGACATCAGTCACTTTCTGCTGGATGCAGGGCGAGAGCGATGCCCAGGCTGGAGCGCAAGCGGCTTACAAGGATGCCTTGAAGCTACTGATCACGAAGCTGCGTCGTGATCTGGAGCGGCCGGATATGAATATCGTGATCGGCCGCATCGGCGACTATGACATCGATGACTCCGAGAGCGGATGCGTAGGGATAAGAAAGATACAACGCGAGATCGTCGATGAAGACGCTCGCGGCGCCTGGGTCGATGTGGATGATCTGAACGATATCGAGGTCGATGGGAAAATGCAGAACGATATTCACTACAAAAGGCCGGAGGGCTACATGACTCTCGGACAACGCTTCGCGCGCCAGGGCTATGCGCTTATCAAAGGAGAACAACCCGCGGAAGACGGCAGACCGTAGCTTCGGTTGGTAATTGAAGTGCGAAGCATCCAGGGCCAGCCCGTTCTCTTAGTCTTGAGAATCGCTGAGATGCCGCTATCCAGCTATTTCAGCTAAATTAAAGTGTTAAACTCTCTTTTGAAGACACTCTCACTACTCACGGTAGTGACTTTTCTGGCGGTCAATTTCGCTATGGCACTGCCGGCCTTAGGTTGCGACATTCGGAGCCAATTCAAAAATTTACAACTGACAGAATCATATTGCCCATGACAACAACAGCACACAGTCGTCGTCGATTCCTTCGTGTGATCGGAGGGGTTGGATTCACCTCTGCCGTGGCTCCAGGTCACATCTTCGGCGCCGCCCCAGGTAAAACCACCGGCGTTCTCGTCGAGGCTTCGGCATTCAAGAATCTAGGTGGCTGGAAACTGGACACGCAGCACTACCATCAGATGGGTGGTAATTACCTTTTGGCGCACGGAATGGGAAAACCCGTCGCAAACGCGACGACAACGGTCGCGATTCCGGAGGCCGGCAAGTGGCACGTGTGGGTGCGTAACCGCGATTGGTGTCCGGGGGATTGGGATGCCCCGGGTCGTTTTCGCGTACACGTGAACGGCACGAAGCTGGAACCGGTGTTCGGCGCCGCAAATGAAGCCTGGCATTGGCAAAGCGGTGGTGTCGTCGACATTGCCGAAGCGGGTGACATTGCGGTGGCCCTTGAGGACCTGACAGGTTTCGACGGTCGCTGCGACGCGATCTATTTCACCCAGGAGGCCGATCCGACGCTTCCTAATGACGATCTTGTTGAATTGACCAAGTGGAAAGATGTCGCTACCGGTCGCGCGGGAAAGAAGGTCGAGGAACTCGACTTTGATGTGGTCATCGTCGGCGGCGGTATGGCGGGGTGCGGCGCGGCGCTGGCAGCACGAATGGAGGGGGTGAAGGTCGCACTGATTCAGGACCGTCCGGTTTTCGGCGGCAATGCGAGTGACGAGATTCGCGTCCACACGATCGGTATTGCCGGTAAGGGCGAAGAGATTATTAAGAAAATCGATACGAAGCACTGGCCCAACGGCGATGCGGGTGCGATTCCGGATCAGGCAAAGCGCGAAGCCTCGATGGCCGAGTCCGGAGTGGACCTCTTTGCGCATCACAGCGCAATCGGCCTGGAGAAAGAGGGCAACCGAATCGTCAGCATCGAGGCGCGCGAGGTGACAACCGGGCTGATTCGCCGCTTTCGGGCTCCAACCTTTATCGATGCGAGCGGCGACGGCTGGATTGGCTATTGGGCCGGCGCCGAGATCCGCGAAGGGCGCGAAGCGAAGAGCGAGTTTGACGAAGGCTGGGACCAGCACGGCGATTTGTGGAGTCCCGAGAAGCCGGATACGCGCGTTCTCGGTACAAGCGTGCTGTGGAATTCGGAACAAACAAAGCAGCGTGTGGATTTCCCCGAAGTCCCCTGGGCGAAACCGGTGGCCAAAGATCACAATGCCATCAATGGTGAATGGTTTTGGGAGTATTCGGCACCGCACCTGGATCAGATTGACGATGCGGAAGAAATCCGGGATCACATGCTGCGGGCAATCTATGGATCGTTTGCCAACGCCAAGGAGGAACCGAAAAATGCCACGGTCGCCCTGAAATGGGTGGCGCATATTGGGGGGAAGCGCGAATCGCGTCGGATCATGGGCGACTACATCTATACGATGAAAGACATGACTGAGCGGCGCAAGTTTCCCGATGCCGTCGTTGAGGAGCATCGCGAAATCGACGCCCACTACCAGCTCAAAATGACTGGATCGCCCTACGATTTTCTGTCGAAAGCCCTCTTCCACAAAACCGGTGGCCTCTACTTCCTTCCGTTCCGTTGTCTGATCGCCAAGGGCTTGGACAACCTGATGATGGCCGGCCGTTGTTTCAGTTGTTCCCATATTGGGCTCGCTGGCCCGCGCGTGATGAAAACCTGCGCGCAGATGGGAATTGCCACCGGCTTTGCTGCTGCCCTGTGTGCCAAACACAAGACGAATCCACGCGGGGTATACACCGGTCATATTGAAACACTCCGGAAACTGTGCGCCCTGGGTGGCGTTCCCACCGGGACCAACTATGTCGTTCTTGCTCCTGGCAAAGCCCGACGGACCGCCGAAAAACATGAGAAGTTCGAGATATCAGACCTTCCCGCGCAGTTGGGCAGCATGCAGGCCGTGGCGGCACACCGTGGTTCGGCCAGAGATCCGGGACAAAGTCTGAAGTTTCAGATCAGCGGATCTAGCGACGTTTATCTTGTCGTGCACCAGCGTGGCGACTACACCCCGCCGGCTGACTGGCAAGAAACAGACATGACACTCAAGTGGATGGGGAAATTCGTCGACAAGATCTACAAGAAGTCATTCAAGGCCGGCGTCGTTGAACTGCCGGCCCACGATGGCTTAGACGGCTCCAACTACGGCCTGCCACACATGGCCTTCATCGCCGACGGCGTGGATATTTCCAGTGTGAAGTAATCGCTCAACCGCGTCCGCGAGGACAGGATATGCCCACGAACCAAGCCTTCGTGAAAACAGAAGCGCCAGCATTTTCGCCATAGAATTGATTGTGCGACACGTTGTTAACATCAGCCTGTTGATCACCTTCGGCGCTCTCGCAGTGACCGGAGTGATGGCGTTCGTCCGGCCGTTTTCCCTGACCACGACGCAAATTCACATCGCGGCGGGTTTGGTGACAGTTGTATTGATAGGGTTCCACCTCGCAGCGCGGCTGCCGTATTTCAAAAAACAGATCAGCTTTCGAAAGTCAGGAGGCATGTCGCGGGGGCAACTCGCGAGCATCGTCCTGAGTTTTGGAGGGTTGCTGTTTCTCGCCGGAATGGCGATGCCGCCCGTGTCGTGGCTCGTGAACCAGAGTTACGAGTCGCGAAATCGAGCGCAGATTGTCCGCTCATCGCATTTGTCGGGTTTTGATGAGCCGGGTCCCCATCAAAAGAGGGTGGCGCGGACCTCGAATGATCCCAAGGCGTACAAGTTGTCGATGCAGATGTCTTTCCCCAAAACGCTGGAGGTCTTGCCTTCCATAGCGGTCTGGGCGGAGACGACGACGGGCACCCTGATCGAAACGCTCTACCTGGAGCAATCGCTGGCCTATTCCGACAAGCCCGTCTGGCACGGGATGAAGACGGCGCGGAATCACATTCTGCCGATCTGGCGGCATCGCTACACGATGGTCTCGGGGATTAAGCCCGACGGCGAAGTGGATGCGATCAGCGGCGCAACCGCAAAGCATCAGTTCGCGTTAGATCCGTATCTGGTGCCGGGGGAAGGGAATAAATTCGTCATCTGCATCGAGATCAACGTGCCGTCGGACCCGAACAAGCATTGGACGGATGAAAAGCTGGGGCAGCCTTCATTGTTATACACGGCCTACGTAAAATTGGATGAGGAGAAGCGGTATCACATTCTCGAACTAACCGGCCACGGCGGCGGAGCGGAGGACAGCGGGAATATCCAGTATGATCTGGATAGCGTGACGACAGCGAAGGAGTTGGTGGATTTGTTAATGGTGAGGGTGGCGCCTGACTTGAACTAGGAGTTGGGTAAAGATGACCAAAGCGGATCTCGCGGAGCTTGCCGTGGGCCCTCCGCCGATGGTTCCGCACCTCGCCGATGAACTGACCCTGCAGCAATTTGCTGATGTGATTGCCTGGATTCAGTCGATGAAGCGAGAGTGAAGCGGCTAATGATCCAATAGGAGATCCCCCGGATTTGCCGGGGAGGCTATAGAAGTTCGACTTATCCGACGGTGGTAGAGAGCGAAATTTAGCAGGGTGTATAGACGTCTCATCCAGCGGTCACGGAGGACCGTGCCCCTCCATTGTCAGTGTAGACAGCGGCTTGAGAAATGAGATGCTGCGAGGCATCTGGAGGGTCGCGGTCCCCCGCGACCGAGAACGTTTAAGAGGTTTTGCCGGAGATTCAGTAAACGAATTATGGTTAGAGATTGATGCATAAAGCCGCTTTGAGCGGCTCGCATAACAAAAGCCTCCGGTTCGACCGGAGGATCATTACTTTCCTGGGTTCTTCGGGATCTGTCATTTTTTCCAAATAATTCCGGCAGGTCGAAGCCCCTCCGGAAGTCCTTTTGTGGCGCACTGCACATATCTCCTCAAAACCGACCCCATTTCACCCCCATGAAACCCCCATTCTTACCTCTTCTGCTGATCACGGCAGCCATTATCGCGAACGCTACGGTCGCTTCCGCAGAATCGGATTCCCGACGAGCGGATTCCGAACTCGCGGGATCGAAACCCGAAGGCGGGCCCCCAAACATCATCGTGATCATGCCGGATGATTCCAGCTATGGGAACTATTCCTGCCTAGGCAATCCCATCATCAAGACCCCCCATATCGATGACTTAAAGAAGCAAAGCTTGCTCCTGACTCAGTATCACAGTAGCGCACGGTGTTCTCCCAGCCGTGCGAAACTCCTGAGTGGCCGCCATGAGTTTTTGGGCGGTGTGACCCATACCATCCAAGGGCGCGAGCGCTTGAGCCTGGATACGATCACGCTGCCGCAAGCCCTCAAAACAGCCGGGTATGCCACGGGTTTTTTCGGCAAGTGGCACAATGGCAATGAAGGGCCTTACCGTCCCGAGAATCGCGGGTTTGATGAGTGCTGGATGTACGAAAAGGGCTCAAGAATGAAAGCCACCATTTCTCACAATGGAAAACCGCAGAGAATGGATGGCACCTATCCTACCGATCTATTTTTCGAGAAAGCGACCGAATGGATGGATGTTCAACGTCAGGCAAAGACACCCTTTTTCGTTTATCTCCCACCCAAATCCCCCCACGGCCCTTACCAAGAGGATTCGAGTGATATGCCAAATGAGGATTATAAAAAATTCCTTGGGTCCCACCCGGAAATGAACGTGCAGGTTGCCAAGATCTATTGGGAGGTTGAATACATCGACAAACGTATCGGCGAGATGATTCAGCAACTCGAAGAATGGGGCATCGCAGACAACACTTTATTCATCTTCATTGGAAGTGACAATGGCTCCTCGGGAACCTCGAAAATTTACAATGCCGGGATGAATGGTCAAAAGGGTCACCCGTACCAGGGCGGTACCCGCGTGCCTGCCTTTATCAGATGGCCGGGCGGCGGCATTCAGGGTGGTTCGGAAAGCGCAACACTCATCAGCCAGATGGACATCATGCCGACCCTCCTGGAACTTACCGGCACCCCGATGACCGATCAGCTCAAGCAACAGGTTGAGGGGCGCAGTCTGGTTCCCATCTTCAAGAACCCCGAGACCGATTGGGAGGACGACCGGCATTTGGTTCACCACGTCGGTGCCTGGTTACCGGGTGAGGCCGCCCAATCGAAACACGCCAGAGTTTCCATCCAGAACAAACGATTCACCCTGGTGAATAACAAGAATGGGGAGGAGCTTTTCGACCTCAAGAACGACCCTGGTGAAACGACAAACGTGATCGCTCAATATCCCGAAGTCGCGGATCAATTGCGTAAAATTTATGATCAATGGTGGACCAGGATGCAGCCGTGGCTGGTGAACGAGGATGCCTACCAGCCGTCCGCAGAGTGAGCTTCGTTGGGGACTCATAAAGCGCTGGAGTTGTGGAAGACTGCCGATCCGACTTGCTATTAGAGACCGCCGATGGACGCAGATACCAATTAAGGGCGAAGCCCATTCGTGTTAATTCGTGTTAATTCGTGTTCATTTGTGTCGAGCGAAGCGGATTCGTGTTTAGGAAAAATTCTGTAGAACACTAATTTTCACTAATGGACACTAACAAACACAAATCTGATGGGCTCTGAAACCTCTGAATTGAGCACCCAATCGAGACTTTTAAAAACCAAACCATGAAATCCCTGTTTCCAGCAGCCTGCTTGCTCACGACCAGCCTCTTCGCCAATGAACCTCATTGGCACATCTCATCCACCGAAGACTGGCAGACCTTCATCGCCGATGCCGAGGGCGTCACGGTCGCTGACAACCACGCCGTCGCTGAGAAGCCAGAGGTGTCTTTCTCCAGCCAGTTGAAGACATTTTCCGAGCCGACCCGCCTGCAGGATGTTGAGCTCAGGCAAAGCGTGGAGTGGATGAACTGGCAGCCTTATAAACTCTACCAGCCCAACATGAAGAACGCTCCGGTGCTGATCAGTCACGGTCCCAATGATCATTGGATCATCGCGCAGCACCGGTCGGCCGAGGAACTGGTGGCGGCCTATCAAAATAAAGTCGCAGACGCCAAGAAAAGGAACCGTAAGCCGCCTGGGCCTCTTGGCTTCTCGCTCGATGGATTCGTGGAAGAAGAAGTCACCCTCGAGGGGTATGACGAGACACTGGTGACGACTCCGTTTCCCAATCAGTATCGACTCAGTGAATGGAACGTTGATTTCAGCAAGGCCCCCCATAAACGGGCTTGGAAAAGTGGTTACCACGCCTGGCACAGCCGCGACATGATCCACTGGGTCCACTACGGTCCGACCGCGGCCGCGCCGACCGTGACCACGGCGGAATACGCCGATGGGAAAACCTACTTCTACTACGACCGGCCCAACGACCGTGACCCGCATCTCATCATTGACCACAATCTGCGCGATGGGATTGCCGGGGAAGACAAGGGCCTCGCTTTCGACGCGCCCTGGGGAGGGTCCGACGTCGGTGTGATCCGCGACCTCGAGGGCAAGTTCCACATGATCTCGGAGAACTGGCAGCCCATCGATGCCTCCAAGCGCTCCTGGGATTCCCCCCTGGCCAGTCACATGGTGAGCGAGACTGGCATCACCGACTTTCAGATTCTCGAGCCGGCCGTGGACTATCGCACCAAGCCGACGGGGAAGACGGGCACCTTTGAGCACCCCCATTGGAAGGGTGAAGAAAAGGTGGTGACCTATGAGATCCACGAGCCCGAACAAGACGCCTTCGGCGACTGGGCGGCCATCGCGATCGGGGGACAGTATTACCTGGTGGGCGACTACGATCCGGCCGCGGCGCACGGTCACACCGGAATGAGCATCGGGCTTTTCACCTCAGCAGATATCAACCAACCGTTCCGCTTCTACGGACACATCGGCTCGGGGCATCCGGATCCCGATATCATGTTTGCCGACGGCAAGTTTTACCTGATCGCCCAGACTGAGACCGACTTCGTCAGCGACGGTCCCTGGGTCGGAACCGCCACGGTGAGAGCGGGCGTTGATGAGGATGGCGATGGCCAGATCGATCAGTGGTCCGAGTGGCAGGATACCCGGGAGACCTACTCGGCGATACCCGGCTTCGCTAAGCAGGTCGACCGCACGCCCGCGAAAGTGTCCTTCTCCGGCCTGCCGGCTGGCAAAGGCTTTCAGATCGAGGTGAAACTCGTTTCGCCCGAAGGGGTGGAGGTGCTTCCCAAGCTCGATCGACTGATCGCTACGTTTGAGAAGGAGTAGCCCGACCGCAGATTGGCGCAGATACAAAATAAGGGCGAAGCCCATTCGTGTTAATTCGTGTTCATTTGCCTCCGGCTATCTCCACTTTGTTCCGGTTGTGTCGAGCGAAGCGGATTCGTGTTAAGAATTTTTCAACACAGATGGACACGAATGAACACAGATGGACACAAATCTGATAGGCTCCGAAAAAAATCCGGCAGGTTGAAGCCTCTCCGGAAGTCCATCTGTGACGCGCGAAGCCGCCTCATTAATAACCAAACCATGAAAACCCTAGCCCTACTCACCCTCATACTCACCGCCTCAGTCTTTGCAAAAGCCGAGACCGAGCCGCCCGTCCACCTCTTCATCCTCTCGGGACAATCCAACATGCAGGGGATGGATCCGGAGACCGGGTTCATGACCGAGGCCACCAAGCTCTTCGGAGACGAAAAGGTGGTCTACATCAAAGTGGCCAAGGGAGGTCAGCCCATCTGCCGCTGGCTCGAGGAGTGGGAGGCAATCGCAACCGAGGCGGGCCTCGATGAAAAACACCGGAAAAGAATCCACAAGGGTGGGGAGGTCGAGTTCTACCAGCCCATCCTCGATCAGTATGAGGAGCTGTTGAAGCAGCACCCCACGCTCGCGTCGATCACCTTCTGCTGGATGCAGGGCGAGCGCGATGCCAGTGGCGGCGCGCAAGCGGCCTACAAGCAGTCGCTGCAGCGATTGATCGCCAACCTGCGCCGCGACCTGGAGCGGCCTGACATGAACATCGTCATCGGTCGCTTAAGCGATGCTGGTCAGAGCAAAGAGAGTTGGGCGGCAATGCGAAAGATCCAGATGGAAATTGTCAATGAAGATCCTCGTGGTGCCTGGGTGGACTGTGATGATCTCAATGACAGAATGAAAGACGGTAAGGTGCAGAACGCTGTTCACTACGAAAGGCCGGAGGGATACGTCATTCTCGGCGAGCGTTTTGCTCGGCAGGGCTATGCCTTGATCAAAGGCGAAGAGCCGGCGGAAGATGGGCGGCCGTAGGTTCGGGTGATTCGTGAACTGGCGGCGAAATTCTATTGGGCGATCTCCTCCACCCCTCGTATAACCGTTGCAATCGTTGCGTGATCTCGGGGTTCTTTTTCGCGAGGTGGCGGCTTTAACCGGGGGCTTCGGCGAGGTTGAAGAGGCGGGTGCAATGCTTGTTGGCTATCCCTGGGCGATTTGTTGAACGGCATCAACAAATCGAGCCGCCATCACCTCGAATGAATACTGATCACGGATTCGATCAGAAATCTTTTTTCCAGGAGCAAAAGCAATCTCTCCCGAAAATACTTTAACAAGATTGTTGGCCCATTCTCCTGCATCGCTGGAATGAATGAAGTGAGTGTTGAAGTTCTCTTCGCACATCGCAATTTCAGGCGAGTGGTGTTCATCCTTCGAGACCAGCATGGGAACCCCGAAGGCGAAAGACTGCATGGCGGACAGTCCAATGTAGCCGGTGGAAAGAGAAAGGCGTGCTTCGGAGTAAAATTTTTTCAACTGCTGGGTGTCTGCGATATGTCCATTTAAGCGAACCCGGTGACCGAGGGGGTGCTCTTTCAGTTTCTCCTCAATCACTTCGGTCTGACTACCCTCCCCAATCACATGTAGCAGAATATCATCACCAAGTTGTCCGCTTTCCGCGGCTCTCAGAAAGGCATCTACGGCCAAAAGAGGGCGCTTTGCCTCCTCCAGCCGTCCGACATACAAGACGTGCTTTCGCTCTGTCGAATCAACGTATTGAATTTTCTCTCGAGGTAAGCAGGCATTCGGAGCGGTGAAGGAACGAATTTCCGGATGCATTTCCGCGAGCTTTTTCCGCTCGCTCTCAGTGTAGGTGATAAATCCATTACAAAGTCGCATCATGAGATGGCGTACCCGGTGCAGGCGTTTGTTGCGGCCTGAGATATGTCCCCATAGCAAGGTGGGTTTTCCGGTGATTTTCCGGCAGATCGCGACAACCCAGCTTGAAATTACTCGAGTGTTGAAGTTCAGAACAACGACATCTTTCCCCAAACAGCGTGATACGACTCCCCGCTGCCATAGAAAGGCGCGATTGGCAAAGAAGACGTTCTGGACCGTTATCAATCCTTCGTAATTCTCCCGCGTTTTTCGAACGCTGGGAAGGAAGTCTTTCTCGCCGGATATGATAGCCAGACTGGGCAGTGATCGCTCCATCAGCGGGAAAAATCCGTCCCGATAATCCGGGACAACTGGTTGAACGACAATCCAGTGAAAACTCATGAAGGTATAATGTCTTTTTTGCGGTCAGTTGGCTTCATCCGTATGATGCGCAGTAACTTCCGGGTAAATCCGCGAGAGATAGAAAATCAGATGCTGCCCAAAAGCAAATTGGAACCGCAAGATATGAAGATTTAGCAGGCCGTTTAAGCTCAGGTTGTTGAGTGTTCGGAGGGTGATGGCCAAGCCAAGCCTCCCGAATTGCTCCCTTAAAGAGCTTGATATACCAATTCCGTGATTTTAACTGCCCGTTAATGAGAGCGGTCGTGCCCCTACTATTATTTGGCATCTTATTTGTGAGTTCCTGCAAAAAGCCGGAGTCTTCCGTAGAGCTTCGGAAAGAGGACAAACTGGAAGGAACCCTTCTTTTTCTGGGAGACAATTTAACTCACTCTGGCGAGTATATTGCCTATCTGGATGCCGTTCTGTATTCGGAAGCAAAGCGACAAAAAAAGGCGCACAAACATCTCATAAATCTGGGACTGCCGTCTGAAACCTGCAGCGGTCTCACCGAGACGGATCGAGAGTTTCCTCGGCCAGTTATTCACAGTCGAATTGATCGAGCCCTGGAAGTGGTGAAGCCTGATACCGTTTTTGTCTGTTACGGGATTGTTGACGGGATATTCAGTCCTTTTAGCGAGGAGAGGTTCGCGGCGTTTCAAGACGGTATCAACTCAATCATTGAAAAGGTTCATGCGGCGAATGCCAATGTCGTATTGATGACGCCACCTCCCTTTGAAATGGATCAAAACCGTCAATTGGGTAAGAAATTTCGGTCTGCTGATGCAGACGAATTCGGCTACTACAAGTTATATGAGAATTACGATGAAGAGGTTATTGCGCGTTATTCTGATTGGATACTCCAACAAGAATCGAGAGTTGATGGCGTGGTCGATATACGAACTCCTTTACTCTCGTATCGAAATGCAATGCGTGCTGAAGATCCAGAGTACACGTTTCGAGGCGTAGTGCTTGATGAGGATGCCCATAAAGTGATCGCCAGAACTATATTGGCTTCTCTGGGTAGGGATCCGGCTTTGGTTAATTCGATCTGGAAACGCTATTGGGCCATGTCGGGAGCGCGTCAGGATATTATGCACCCAGCCTGGTTGACGTATACTGGCTATTCTCTTCCGGAGCCAATTCGATCTTTGCCTGAGGGAATGCCGATGATTGATGCGATTGAAGCCGCCGATGAAGCCGCTGCAGTGGTCGAGAAAGAATATGAAGAGAGAGTCAAGATGAGAGAAAGCCAAGGGGCTCTCGAGGGATCGAAGTGAATAGCAACTGGATATTGAAGGGGCGCAGGTTGCTCATTCAATAAATGGAGATTCGCTCGTGCGACGCAAAAGTAATTCTAACCTCCCGGTTTCTGCAGGCCTCATTCTAATTGAGAGGTTATGTGTATTTGTCAGGAAGATTAATCCAAATCAAGTATTTGCGATTCGCTGTTTGGCTTTGGTTGCAAGAAAGCGGTCAGACAAGCAGCAGGAATTGTCCTTGCTGGATGATCTCGTCTCCTGTGGCTTATCAGATTTGAAGATAGCTCTTCGGCGAGCAGACATTCTCGTCGAACTTGATCGGTATAAAGAAGCTGAGCAGGTTTTTCTCGAAGTTCGAGAAAGGCAGCCTGGTAATTCCCAGGCGTTGCGTGGATTGATTAAAATAGCGCGAAGGAATTCTGATAAGAAATCTGAGCTTGCCTTTATTGAAGAATTGCAAGGCCATCAAGTGCTCCCGCGGAAGACGCTGCTACGCCTGGGAGTGCTTTATGGTGAACAGGGGGACTGCGAAAAGGCGGGGGTCATTTTGGATGAATTGGCAGAGGCTGATCCTGAGGATCCTGATTTGCTTAAGGCGTTAGCGAAAACGGCTGAAATTGCCCGGAATTACGACCTGGCCAGGGACCGGTGGAAAGATTTGAGCGAGAGGTTTCCCGATAGTGGCCATATCCTGACCAACTACATTAAGAGTTTGATCAAAACATCTGAGCTTGCGGAAGCTCAGGGGGTGCTCGATCAACAACAAGATGTCCTTGATCCAGCTGCTCAGGCCATCATTCAGGCGGACATCCATGAGGCCCAGCTTGATTGGGATTCTGCTTTGAAGATACTTCATGAAGCACGTCTTCGGTTTCCGGATAAGCCAACATTATTCATCAAGGAGATACGACTGCAGATGCTCATGTTCCGCCGGTTTGGGAATCCTGAGTTGTTGAGTAATGCGCAGTTCCAATTCGAAGAGGTTAAGAGAGCGTTTCCTGATAATCCGAGCCTGAAGATTTTGCATGCAGAACTCCTTATTCTCAGCGGGCAACATCAGGAGGCGGCCAATACAATCGAGCGTCTGCCGGACAATTGCGCGCAGAAAATAATGGAGCTGAAAGCCTGGGCGGCTCATATTCGAGGCGACGAAGACAGGGCAAAAAAGATTTGGCGGGAGATTCAAGCCATCCATTACATTCCTCAAGTGAAGAGTCCGCCGCCACAAGCGCTGAAGCGTGCAGATGCCCACTCGCTTGAAGTTGCGTCGGAGGAGATCCTTCTTTTTACCGTCATTAGAAATGAGCGGTGGCGGCTTCCCTGGTTTCTCGATTATTACCGATCACTTGGAGTGGATCGATTCTTCTTCATTGATAATGATTCCAACGATGGTTCGAGAGAATACCTCGTCGATCAGGGTCCTGATGTTCATGTGTTTTGGACGAAGGATAGCTATGGCAATGCGTGCTCGGGTATGCAGTGGGTCAATGAGCTCGTCGGTAAATTCGGGGACGAAAACTGGTGTCTGTATGTAGATGTTGACGAGGCTTTGATTTTCCCGGGAGTGGAAAATTCTGACCTGAGAGCGCTGACCAATTACATGGATAGCAAGGGCCATGAGGCGATGTTTGCCTTCATGAACGACATGTTTGCTGATGGTGAAGGAGAGAGCGTTGCTGAAGATGAAACGGAGGACTTTCTGGCTAGCTACCCTCTATTCGATAACTTCTATCATTTCAGTGATGTGATCTATTGCCCGTACAGGTTTGTCTCTGGAGGGCTCCGAATTCAATTTGGCATTGGCGAAATGCTGACAAAGACCCCAATTATAAAAGGAGGTAGAGGAATTAAGTTTCTTTTGAGTAGTCATCGCATCACTCCGGCAGTGATGACAGATGTAACCGGGGCGCTGCTTCACTTTAAGCTGGCGGGTAATTTTCAGGAGAAGTTCCTTGAAGATGTTGAAAAAAATACTCGCATTCCTGAGTGTCAACGGAGGCATATGGCCTACTCAAATGGCCTTCAACAGCTCGAGGATACATCGAAACTCTCTAGCGACGTCACCCTGAGGTATGCGTCCAGCAAGCAGTTACTCGAACTTGGCTTGATTGAGTGTCCGACTGGCTTTCCATTGTAGACGTTCTTTTTCCTTAAACACGCAACACTGACAAGAAATTGAATCCTTTAGAAAATAGAGTTCAGATCGAGAAAGGTTTTCAGAAAGCGTCCGAAGTTTTTTGGGCTCGGGAGAATGCTTGTAGGACTCCGTCTGAGAAACGCTACCAGCTGACCATTAGTGACGAGTTGAAATTCTTATGGTTTCGAAATGCTAAAGTGGGAACACGGTCCACATTGGCCTTTTTTCAGAATGCAGGAGTGAATTTTTCGGCAGAGCAAGCGCACCGCTGTTACTACCCTCCAGCTCTCTACCAAGACTACTTTAGATTTGCTTTTGTTCGTAACCCATGGATTCGGCTGGTTTCCGCGTGGCGGAATAAAGTGGTTACAGGGCGGTTGTTTGGGGCGAGCGCGGATCAATTCGGGGGATTAAAGACGTTCAAGCATTTTGTGGACTTTTGTGAGGCGCAGGATTTGGGAACCTGTAACGTCCATATCCGAAAGCAATCGTGTTTGATCGATCTCAATAACGTCGACTATCTAGGCCGCCTTGAAACGTATGAGCAGGATCTTACCAAAATTGCAGGAATCATCGGCTTGGAGAAGCAGCCCGCAATACCCCACAAGAATGCGAGTAAGAAACCGAAACCTTGGCGCGACTTTTACACAGACGACCTGAGGGATCGGGTGGGTGAGCTGTATCGCCAAGATGTCCAAATTTTCGGGTACAAGTTTGATTAGGGTGCAGCGGTCGGTAGTGGTTAGAGGGCGTCGATTATTGGTGAATAGTTATTCTGTTCGATATGTCGATGAATGATCAGCTGAAGAAGGGGCGAGAGCTTGTCCGAGAGAAGCGGTTTAAGGAGGCTGCGGTCTTCTATGAATTACTCGCGTCGGAGAACCCCGGAAGTTTGGGGCCGATTCAAGAATTGGTTGTCGTAGCTCGTGAGCAGAAAAACTATGCTCTCATGCTCGAGTACCTTGATAAGATTTTGAGTATCGCTCCGAATCATCTCGAGTCGAAGATCCTCCGGAGAAGGCTTCTCGTAATGGTCGGTGGTTCGATATTGGACCTGCGAAATGAGTTGGACTCGTTTGTCGAGTTGGCGAAACGAGGGCCCTTGACTCCGCCTGCGAGCGTGCAACTGCTCCGGGCGATTCAGTATTGTTGCCTGGGTAGTGACCGGGTCATCTACTTGAAGACTCTTTTGGGCCTTGTTTGTAAAAGTGGAAAAGAAGCGAATACGCAAGCTCCTGCCTACGCGGCTCTCGAGGCTGAGATTCTTTTAGCTTTAGGGGACTATTCTAGCTTCGTCGAATCTACGAATCGCCTTTCTGAAAAATTTCCTCAGTTTTGGAAGACTGCGCGCTTGAGCCGAATTGCAGAGAAGTGCGTTTCGGTGAATTTCCCGGACTTTTCTGCACCGAAAGTGTTTGGCATTGGTTTAAGTCGAACGGGAACGAGTTCGCTAAATGACGCGTTGTCCCTCTTGGGGTATCATGCAATTCACTGGAATAATCCGCATACTTTGGATTTGATTTCTCCTGATGATTTTTGCCTCTTTGATGCCTTTACTGATATCCCAGTGAGTTATCAGTTTGAGGTGCTGTATTACAGTTTTCCAAATGCAAAGTTTGTCTACACAACGCGTGAGATAGAATCATGGGAGAAGTCGATTACTCATCATTATGACGTTTCTGCCGGCGTGAGAAAGCCGACAGAACTTAAGTCGCCAAATGCTTCGCAGAGGTTTGGTTATGCTGCGGGCTATGTGGAGAATAACCTTTACAGTAAGTTTGCAACCTGGGCGGAAGCATATCTTGAATTTGAGAATCGTGTTAGGACTTTCTTTCTTGATAAGCCCGAGAATAGTTTCCTGGAGCTTAAGATCTGCGAAGGAGAGGGCTGGGAAAAACTGTGTCCCTTTCTGGGGAAAACGGTCCCTGCCAAACCTTTTCCAAATTCCAACCCAAGTCCTCCTAAAGGCCGGGGCTCGACCACCTAAAGAGCTGGGTTGTTTGGTGGTCTTGAGAAGTATCAGAGAATCAGAAAAGCCTGGAGTGCACTGCAGATGCTGAATTACTCAGGGCTTCTCAAGCGCTCCGGGAAGCGAACCTGAGGTAATTCGGGGAGGTGGAGCTCAGCAAGTTGATGCTCATCGCCGAAGAATTATAGCATCGCACTCTTCCTTCATCACTCACCTGCTTTTGGGAGGAGCCAGTTTTGGATCAACATGAGAGGCGGCTCGACGAAGTCTCCAGGGTGTGTGGTCCAATTCTAGAAAGTCTGCGATTTGCTCAACCGCTTTGAGAGGGTTTTTCAGCAGTTCATCATATTCAACCGCTAAGTGCTCCTTGCTCTTAAAGTATTCTTCGCAAGAGGCAAATAACGTGCGCTGCATGCGATCAGGTTCTTTAAACCACTCCCGTTTTGTGAGTTGTCGAATCGATGTTTCAAGCGGTCGCGAAGCTCTAATTGCTTTGTAAGCTGGGCCCCAGGCAGCATCGAGATCCCAGGCACTGAGGCTTAGCAATGGGTGTTTGGCACAGATGAGATCGCTGGACGCCTCATGATATTGGGCCCAAAGTTTCAAGTAATCGATACGAGTCGTTGCGTCTGTGTTCTCGACGAGTTCTGGTTCATTCCACCAAACCCTTAGCTGCTCCATTAGCTTCTTAGATTCAAAGTGCGAATGCCACAATGGCCTCCCGATATCGGCTCCGAGGTCCTCCACGATCTGGGAGAGCACCGACGATCCGGAATTGTATAAGCCTATGATTGCTGCGCGCATTTTGAAAATGGAACGGTAACTTTTCCAAGGGGCGGTTCAACTCAAAAGCTATGCCTCGTAAATTCAACTGTTACCGGAGTTTCCCGTCAAACGGATGGAGTCCCGTATAAAAGTTGGTTTACATTGCGGAGTTCCGTAATTGTCGCAAATTCCGGCGAAGTCAATATGGCGCGAGAACGATCATTTCTAATTCATCTGGGAGCCCAAAAAGCAGGTTCCACTTGGTTGTGGCACTATTTTCTTGAGCACCCTCAGTGTTCCGTGACGCCTTTGAAAGAGCTGCATTTTTTCACCCGAAAGGTGGCTCGACTTCATCGAGAGTTGGATGAGGTGAATGAGAGAATCCAGAATTTGAATCGAACTGATGATCCTGAAGTTTTGGAGAGGACGCGTCAGTTTATTGAACACTTTATTGAAGTTCTTGAGCGTCCAGTCCGAACGGAGCAAGACTTTGAAGAGCTGGTATCGTGGGGGGCTGATGAGGATGCTCGCCTTGTGGCTGAGTTCACTCCGGCCAATGGGATGTTATCCTCGGAGAGGATTAGAAAAATGGCTGCACTGCAGTCGAATCCGAGATTCCTGATGGTTTTGAGAGACCCGGTCGATAGGGTTTGGTCGCAGATTCGTATGCAAGCCGTGAATGCCAGAATGAATGGAGAGACGGCTGAGGGGGCCGCCACGAGATTGCTGGAAACTTTCGTTGCTTGTAAAACGGATTTGAAGCCTGAGAGATACGATTATGGAACAATGCTCAGGCGGGCCCAGAAGTTGATTCCGAAGGAGCGACTGTTTGTCGACTTCTTCGAAACGTTCATGTGCCAGGAGCGCATCTCGAAATTATGCGAGTTTTTGGAGATTGATTTCATGCCGGCAAAGTTAGACGAGCCCCGCATGGTCGGTAACGAGATGCAACTTTCTCAGGAGAACAGAAAAAGGCTGTGTGACGTGATGCGTTGGCAGTATCGGGAAGTTGAGCGGCGGTTGGGTAATTTGCCGGACCGTTGGTATGAAACTCTTGCTCTGTGATTGAGAGTTGAAGGTGCTGCAGTAGAAAGTCCTGCTGATACTTCTATAAGGCGGTGGCTCTGTCGTTGATGGAAGCTTGTCTCTGCTTGAGAAAGGAGAGCAATTCGTAATCCTCCTTATACCAGATCTTCAGATTCTCAATTGAGTCTGGTTCGAGAGTCATGTCGATTCCCGAGGGAGTTCTATGTGATGCCACGCTATCCCGTTCAGGAAGCACTGGATCGGCATTTAATCTCAATCGTCTCTTCAGGTGATCGAAGTCTGTGTTCAGGGATTCCTGGAATCCGACGAAATAGAAATCTTCCAGGCGGGATTGTAAATAGTCCAAATCGTGGAGCCAGAAGGAATATTTGGAACGGACGTGATTGATTCCGTTCATCGCTTCTACCGCTATTTCCTTGGTCTGGTTGTCAGGTGAGCTCAGGGCAAGAGCAAGTTCGTTTGGGGTTTTGAAGTGTCGAAAAGCGGTCCTTTCAGAACGGGTCCATGGAAAGTGGTAACGAGGTTGCCCTTTTCTGAACCGGCTTGTGAACCCGCTGGCGAAGCGACTAACCGGGTCCCTCAGGAACATGACTACATATTCCCCGATAGGTATTTCTTCGAGCGTCACCTTGTGACCATGCATTACGAAATTGAAATTTTTGCTGGAAGGGGTGCCTTCCAGGGCGTGACGAATTGCGGTGCCGCCTGTTTTGCCGATGTGTAGAAAATGCAAAGGGTGTTTTTCTGCCGTTTGCATGTTTTTATCAAAAGTTCCGATTCGCAAGGGATGTGACGTCTCGTCGGTGGTTTTGCCCGAAGATGACAATTTCTGCGTGCTAATCAACCCGAAACGCGGGCCCGATGGGCGAGTTTGAAATAGGGAAGAGGCCTACGTTTGCCTTTTCTGGAGTTGAGAATTGCCTCATCACTCCTACTGTCCACTGTTCTCCTGAATCTCAAGAGCCAGTGCCGATATCGTCGAAATTCCAAACCTCTCGTGTCATGAGTAACGATCGAAAAGGTAAGCGGCTCATTCTTCACATCGGGACTGAGAAGACGGGGACGACTTCGATTCAGAATGTCCTGGCGGGGAATCGCGAGCGTCTGAGGGAGAATGGAATTGTATTTCCCCGCAGTCTCGGGCCGATCAATCATACTCTCCTGGCGGCGGTCTGCCTTGACGATGGGATTCGCGATAATATCAAAGCGCATCACTTGGCTCGTGAAAAATGCACTGAAGATGAGCTTCGCAATCGCCTGTCGCGAGCTCTTGAAGAGGAATTATGTGGGGATGGTAGCTGGGACACATTAATCGTCAGCACTGAGCTGATACACAGCCGCTTGACGCAGCCATCCGAGATAGATCGGCTGTGGGGACTGCTATCCCCTCATGTTGATGAGGTGCGAGTGGTGGTGTTTTTACGCCGTCAAGATGAGCAGGCGCTGAGCCGGTACTCCTCAGTATTGCGGGCAGGGCATAGCGGATTTGATGATGTCTTTGAGGATCTTGGGGGGCATTTTTATCTGCGCACATCGCCAGAGCGGAATATCAATGACTTTGATCAGTACTATGATTATCAGCGGTTAATTGAGCGGTTTGAGAAGTACGTTAGTCAGGATGATATTTTCGTTCGAATTTATCACGATTATCAAGGAGGGGATGGCGTGGTTCGGGAGTTTCTCGAAGTTTCAGGTCTCAACGCTATTGGGTTGGAAAAGTGTCGTACTAATCTGAATCGCCCGATTAGTGTTCAGGGGCAATTTATCATGTGTGCAACCAACCGGATTGCTAAGCCGTGGCGATCAAATGGGCTGAGAAACGAAGCCTATAAGGAATTGCAGAAGGTGATCGAGAAGAACTGCACCGGTGAGAGGAGGCAGGTGGCACGTTCGGATGCTGAGCGTTTCGTGAATCGCTTTTCAAACTCCAATGAGTGGGTCCGAGCCCGGTTCTTTCCCGAACGAGAGGCACTCTTTAGCGCAGACTTTTCCAATTACCCCGAAACTGTCGATTATGCGAATTTTCGGGAGGCGCTCTCTGAGGAGGTGGATTACTACACAAAAGCAGCAAGACGTCTTCCATTGTCGCGTCTAAAGCACAGCGCCGCGAGGATTGGGATAACCCTTCTGAAAAGAGTGAGGAATGGGGGGCGAGCTCTCTGTGTGAGATTGCGGTGTGAAGTCCAGCACGCCCTGCGCAGCTATTTGCGGTTTTCTCCAATTGAGTCTCACGAGCAGAAGCCAGAATATCAGTTTGCTCTCGCTCGCATCCTGGGGAGCGACCATTATCCGAGGCACAGCTCAAAGCAGACGCTTACCAATCTCCTTTTCACATTGGAGAACGAACCTGATTTTCCGGGGTGTAAGAAGTTCTTCGTCGTTAACAGAATTTTCGACAAAGAGGCTGAATCTGCCATTTTGAGTTTATTGGATTCTCGAGGGGTGCCCTATGTGCATATCCCATTCGATGGCTCAGAGTATGCTGCCACTGATTGGGACACTGAGCCTTTTGGGGGGGATGCGTATTTCTCTTCGACCAGCTTCAAGGAGATGAATGCAAACATGCGGGAGCGCGACCGCTGTTTTGCGGCAGCGCCGAAGGTGCGTTATGCCATGAACGTGAATGGCGCTCGTAATGCCGCTATTAAAGAGGGAGCGCGCTACGCTGAGTGGATACTTGCTCTCGATGGGAATTGTATTTTCACTGAGAACGGGTTTGAGCGGTTGCGGGAGTCGGTGGAGAGCTATCCCTATGTTCCGTATATCGTTCTTCCGATGAGGCGGTTGGTTGAAAATAATGAATATTTTGACACTGCGGATGGTTGTGCCAGCCAGGAGGAGCCTCAGATAGCAATTCATCGAACGGCCAGGGAAGCCTATGACGAATGGTTCCCTTATGGGTTTCGCGATAAGGCGGAGTTGTTCACCCGCATTGGAATACCGGGGCCATGGCAACATTGGAGCCGCCCTTTTTGGTGTCCTAAAGTTAGGCGAAGAAGTCCGGATAGAGGTCTCTACAAATACACAGATGCGACCGTTCTGAGATTATCATCAGGAATGAACTCTCTGGATAAGAAGAGGTCTAGCAAGGCTCGATACAGTGCGCGAAGCACGGCTATATTGAAATCCTTGCATTATTTGGATCGCCTACACTCAAATACAAATCTCGATGCAGAGCGCATCATTTATAATCGCATGACATCCAGTGATTCGACTGAATCTTCTTGAGTTTGGCCGTTTGGCTGAGGGTTATTCTGCTGTCTCGAGTTGAGGAGCCTCAACACTCGGACTCAGATCGATCGTGAAGGTCTCTGACCCAATGTAACCGGGATCCCCGCGCAGAACGCGAGAAAGCAAGCTGGCAGCGTCTCGCTCTCTAAGCAGTAGAGTCCACTTTAGAAACACACTTTCGCTTTGCAGCATGCTGAAGCGGAGGGCAAAAGCAAAGAGCAGCAGCAAAATTGGGTCTTTGCCTTCCAGCCAGCCGTCTGAAGCAAGATAGAATACAGCGGCCATCATGATCGCTGCCCCCCCGCTGACTAACCAGGAGAGTTTGCTCTTTAACAGGCGAACCTCTTTTGTCTGCCTGAGTCGGAGCTTGTCGTAGCGATTGTTCTCGTAATTGTGGATGAATCTGTCGGGATTCTTGATGCCGCCGACGACTCGGTCAACGATTCCCTGCAATTCTGTCTGCGCTTCTTTGAGGGGCGGGTTGGCTTTAGCTCTTTTGATGCGGAAGCAAAAATAGAGCAGCACAATCATGCCGCCAGCCATCATAATGATTCCAATCAGGGGAAGCACCCAGGTGACCAGGGACATCAGCACTGCAATGATCACCAGAGAAGCCGTCAGGTCGACAAGGTTGATCATGATGGTGGACCATTTTCGAACAATGCCTGCTTCGGCGCGTTTGAATTTCCGAGCGACCTTGCGGCGTTCTTTCTTTGGCAGGCTTCGCGCCGTCATGAGATTGCCCGCCATGATGCGTCGGGCGATTCGGACTGACGAGATATCGATTGCGATGGCGATACGATCGGTGGCCCACCGAATCATCCCTGCGAGGATAAATGCGAACACAATTCCCAAGGTGATGCTCCATCGCCATTCCGCTTCAATCTGTCCTTTTGCAGAAGCGGCGATGAGTTTGATTGCCAGGCCGAAGGAGCCAAGGAGAGCCACTTTGTTGAGGGCGGGGAGGATAATGGCGGAGAGTCCCAATGCCTTTTCTTTCAGGGACATCACTCTCCAGATTTTAGCAAATTGGGCCGCGGGTAAAATCATGTCTGTTAAGCGCTTTGCTGAGGCGAATCGTTAGTCATAGGATCGCAGGTAGTTTTTCAGAAAACGATGGCGAATTGGTTCTCAGGCCATTCATTCCCGGATTGCCGGGAGCGAGGTCTGTCCTGGTTACTGCTAAATTGAATTTGTCCTGCTTTCGACGTCATCCTATGTTGTCCACCATTCCAGATGAATGGGCAGAGAAGTAGGTTGGGTCACATACAAGAGATCATCACCAACACGATTCAAATAGAAAGCTTCATGGTGAACCGTTTGGGTTTCCTCAAAAGCGATCCATGTAAATGAGGCCTCTCGTTTCAATTATTGTTCCAGTATATAATCAGTGGGACCAGATTCCTGATCTCTTGCGGTGCATCGAGAGGCAATCTTATCAGAATTTCGAACTAATAGTGGTCGATAATGGTTCTCTCGAAGTTCCCGATTTGAGCAACGAGGCGCAATCCTTTCAGCTGGCATATTGCGATACCCCCGGCTCGTATGCTGCCCGCAACTGCGGGATTGAGGCAGCGCAAGGTGAGTATTTTGCCTTCACTGATTCAGATTGCAGGCCTTCCCCCAGCTGGTTGAGTTCTGCGGTGCAGCGACAGTTGGAGGAAGGGAATGCGTTGGCAATGGTGGCAGGTGCGGTGGAGATCACCCCGCGAGATCCGGCGTCGCCCAATCTCTTTGAATTGTATGACCGTGAGCTTGGGATACCTCAAGCCGCCTATGTGAAAGACGGGCATGCTGCTACCGCGAATTTGCTGGTGCCCGCTGGGGTGTTCACCAAGCTTGGAGGATTCGATTCGGGGCGATTTTCCGGTGGGGATACCGAGTTTTCTAAACGAGCCACAGAATCGGGATTCCCGTTGGTTTATTGTGCTGAGGCTAGTGTGAGTCATGGCGCACGCGCGAGCCTCGAGGAACTCACCGCCAAGGTTCGACGAATCAAAGGCGGGCAACTTTTCGGAGGGTCACGGTGGAATCGAATGATTGGGAGCATTCGAGCGCTTCTTCCTCCTGTTCGAGCTTGGCGTCGAATCGTGCGGCGTCCAAATTTAAGGATGACTCAGAAAGTGGCGCTGGTGTTGCTCCAATCACGCCTGTGGGGAACCGAAGTTGCCGAAGTCAGTCGTTTGGTGATCTTTAGACAAGCGCCTCAACGTTGATGGGCGGCCGTAGGCGGGAGATTGAAAGGCTTCTTTCTGCCGCGTGGAGCTACAAGACCCCTGACTGAAATCAGGGCAGGACAGGTCGTATGGTTTCGCCGTTCCTCACAGGATACACAGCGTCCATCGCGTCGAGCTCATCGACGAGACCCTGCATCAGGCTTCTGAGGCGCTCGGGGTGTTGGTTGGCGAGGTTGTGCGATTCGCTGGGATCGTTAGCTAGATCGTAGAGAGCGTAACGCTCGTCGCCCTCGGCGAAGTAGTCGTAGATCACCTTCCAGTTCTCATCGCGCCAGGTGGTGAAAAAGTGGCTCACGCCGCGACGCGGGTGCGGGTAGTGATTGAGGAAAGCGTTGCGATGATTCTCGTTCGCCTGGCCGGAGATCAAGGGAGCGAGATCCCTTCCGTCGACAACATGATCCTCGGGCACGGGGGCGTTGACGAGGCGGGTCAGGGTGGGGAAGAGATCGTAACAGATGCCGACTTCCTGGCGAAAGCTGTTGGCGACGATGGGCAGCTTCTGCTGCCAGGCATTGTCCGGGTTGGCCTTGCCCCAGGCGGCGATGAAGGGGACTCGCATACCGCCTTCCCATTTGCCGCCTTTGCGACCGCGCAATGGTGCGCAGGCGTTGATGGCGTCGAGATCTTTTTCGGGAGCGTCACCGCCATTGTCGCCGAGAAAGAGAATCAGCGTGTTCTCGGCAATGCCCTTAGCTTCGAGGTGATCCATGAGATCGCCGAGCGATTGGTCCATGCCTTCGATCATGGTGGCGTAGGCGAGGTAGCGAGCGCTTTTGGTTTCGTCCTGGTAGTTGCCGGCAAACCGGGGATCGGACTGAAAAGGCGAGTGCACCGCGTAGTGCGACATATGGAGGAAGAAGGGCTGCTCAGCAGCGATGGCCTTGTCGACTTCGGCCTTGGCTTCCAGGGTGAGGGCTTCGGTGAGAAAGGTGTCGGTGCCGTGGTATTGGTCGAGTCCTTCCACAGGGCGGGCGAGAAGGTTCTTGGAATGCTTTCCGTAGTCCGCTTTTCCATAGTAGCTGCCCGGAGCGCCGATAGCGGAGCCGGCCACGTTGACGTCGAATCCCAGATTCAGGGGGTCTTCGCCCTCGTGGTCAAAGGGCGCGAAGTGAGCCTTGCCGACGTGGATGGTGGTGTAGCCGGCTTCGCGAAGCTGGCGGGGGAGCGTGACGTCGTCTTTGCCAAGTCCTTCCCAAAGCCATTCGGGTGGGACTTGCTGGCAGACTTCGAGCGGGTAGCCGCGATTGTCGATCTCACGGTTGTTCTGCCAGGGATTGATGTAGTCGGTGCATCGATGCCGGGCGGAGTTCTGACCGTTGAGAATCGAAATGCGGGTCGGAGAGCAGACGTTGTGCGAATAGAAGTGACTGAACCGAACGCCCTTGGCCGCGAGCCGCTCCATATTGGGCGTGCGATACCAATCGTTGAGCGGATGGCGTTGAGGGCGGCCCTCATCGTCCGCGAGCATGGGAGCGGATGTGTCCATCAAGCCCATGTCGTCGACCAGGAAGAGGACGATGTTGGGGCGCTTCGCGCCAGTGGTTAGTGATTGGTCATTAGTGGTTAGTTGCGCCTTCGCCGCCGGCAGGAGTAGCAGGAAGCAGGTCACGAAAACGGAGTAATGGAGTATTGGAGTGTTGGGAAACCACCGAACCCCTCTTCGAAAGAACATCACTCCATTACTCCACCACTCCCTTAATCCACTCTGTCTCATTCGCTTGGTCATGACTTGAGGCTTCATTCTCCCGCGATCTCCTCCGACCACTCCTCATACAATCGCTGCAATCGTTGCGTGATCTCGGGGTTTTGCTTGGAAAGATCGCGGCTTTCACCGGGGTCTTCGGCGAGGTTGAAGAGGCGGGTGCCCTTCAGGTATTCCTCCCGATAGATCACTCCGGAGGTGGGCTGGCGGTCTTTTCTTCCTCCGTTGTGAATGAGCTTCCAGTCTCCGGAGCGGACGGCGTGGCTGTCCTTGCCCATGCGCCAGAAGAAGGCCCGCGATTCATCGGAAGCGTGAATGGCTTGGCCATCAAGGAGACCGGAAAACTCGAGGCCAGCGGCTTCCAGGCAGGTGGGCACCACGTCGAGCGTGGAGACAGGCTGGTCCCAGGTTTCACCGGCGTGGGGATCACCGGGACGCGACAGAATGAAGGGAATCCGGATGCCGCCCTCCCAGATCGTGAATTTGCTGCCGGCCAGTGGCAGGGCGTGGGCGCCGTTGGTGGGGGGCGCGCCATTGTCGGAGAAATACAGAATGACGGTGTTATCGCTTAGCTCCGCCTGGTCCAGCGCATCGAGGACGCGGCCGAGGTTGTCGTCGAGGCAGTTGAGGTTGGCGAGGTAGTATTTCCGCATCTCCTCGTCGTTGATTTCCCCGAGGGTGATGAAGCGTTGGAACCACTTGGCATAGCTGCCGTCTTTCTCTGGATCGTAGTGGGGGATTTCCCTGACGCCATGTTTATCGAGGTAGCGCTTCGGTGACTGGTGGATGAGGTGGTGGACGGCGTTGTAGGAAAGTGTCAGGAAGAAGGGCTTGTCGTGGTCGCGCTGGAGAAAATCGATCGCCGCATCGGTGAAGATTTCGGTGAGGTAGCCTTCTTTGAACTCCTTGTGGCCCTCGTTGTGCATGAGCGGGCCGACCGATGCGCTGTGCCCGGTGGGATCCGGGGTGCGTTTTTTGATGTCCTCGGAAAGCAGGAAGAAGTCGAAGCCGTGAGCGGAAAAGCCGAGGAACTCGTCATAGCCGTGGTTGAGCGGGTAGGCGTAGGTTTGATGTCTGTGGAGGCTGCGATTGCCGTAATCGTTCTTCCCGATCTTGGCGGTGGCATAGCCGTGCGCCTTCAGCATCGAGGCGAGTGTCGGAGTACCCTTGGGAAGCCCGCAGTTGAACCCGCTGGTCGGATCCCAGCGCGCCTGGTGTTGGCCGGTATTCCAACCGGCTCGCGCCGGGCTGCAGACTCCGGCGGTGGCGTAGGCGTTGGTGAAGAGGATCCCCCGCTTGGCGAGGCGGTCCATGTTCGGGGTGTTGATGTCGAGGGCGGAGTGCTCGTAGGCGCTCAGGTCCGCGTAGCCTTGGTCGTCGACGACGATGATGAGGAAGTTGGGCCGCTGCGCGGCCGTTTGAGGTTTCGGGTTCCAAGTTCCAGGTTCCGGCTCTGCCGCAAAGTTGATGGTGGGGATGAGGCTGCCTGCAAGAAGAGCGAATAGGCCGACGAGAGTTTTGAGAATGGGGCGCATGGGAGGAAGAAAGGAGGGATGAATCGCGTGGTGGGAGAGGCGCTCGGTGGGTTCAACTGTGCCTAGAGATCGGCATCACGAATTTCCGCGAGCTGTTTGAGCAGGCGTTCGGCGATTTCGGGATGTTGGAGGTAGAGGTTGTTCGCTTCGCCGAGGTCCTCGTCGAGGTTGTAGAGTTGATGTGGTGGCGCGTCGGGACCGGGATGGGGGACAGGCTTTTTCGCGCGCATTTCGCCGTAGCCTCGATCACCTTGGCCTTCGATGAGCTTCCACTTTCCGGAGCGGAGGGCGAGGGCGCCGGTGCCGCCGCTGATGAAAATGATGGGGCGGTCGGGATCGGGAAGAGCGTTGCCGAGGAGGGCGGGGAGCACGTTGTAGCTGTCAGGGGCGGCGCCTTGGGGGAGCTTGTCATCGATGACAGCGGCAAAGGTCGCCATCATGTCGGTAGTCGAAACGATCTCCTTCGAGACTGTGCCGGCGGGAATCCTGTCGGGCCATCGGGCGACAAAGGGCACGCGGGTGCCTCCTTCGACGAGGTCGCCTTTGCCGCCGCGCAGGATGGGGCCCATCGGGTAATGGCCGTTGAAGTTCCGGGAGTAGCCTCCGTTGTCGCTAGTAAAGATGATGAGCGTGTTGTCGGCGATCTCAAGCTCGTCGAGTTTTTCGAGGATGACACCGACGGACCAGTCCAGTTCGTGAACCGTGTCGCCAAAGGGACCGGCCTGACTCGTGCCGGCGAAGCGCTCGTGAGGCCAATGGCCCTGACCTTTCACGTTGCGTGACCCGATGTGGGGATGTGAGGGCGTATAGCAGAGAAAGAAAGGGGCTTCGTCTTCGGCGAGACGTTCGAGCTCGGATTCGAGCTTGTTGGCGAATTTGTCGATGAGTTCTTCATCCTTCCAGCGGGCGCCTTCGCCGCCTTCCATTTTGCCGTAATTTTTGGATTGAAGGGCGCCAATAGGGCTATCCTCGGTAAGACCGGAGACGCGATCATTTTCGACGATGACGTAGGGCGGGAAGCTGTTGGCGACAGGGATGACGTAGGAGTAGTCGAATCCGTTTTCCTGCGGCCCGGGGCGGAGAATGCCATTCCAGTCCGGTCCGCTGCCGCGGGTTTCCCAGTAGTTCGGCGGAGTGTCGCCGCGATTGTCTTCAAAGCCGGGTTCGCTGCCGTAACCGAGATGCCACTTGCCGACGAGGGAGGTGTTGTATCCCTTCGATTTGAGGAACGAGGGGACGGTGACGCGGTCCTCTTCAATCAGCAATGGAGCACTGGTGCAGAGCGCGCTGTATTTGAGCCAGCTGCGGAAGTTGTAGCGGCCGGTCATGAAACCGTAACGGGTTGGGGTGCAAGTGGAGGCGCCGGCGTGACCATCGGTAAAACGAATGCCTTCGGAGGCGATTCGGTCGATGTTGGGCGTCTGGATTTTTTCCGCTCCGTAGCAACTGACGTCGGCATAGCCGAGGTCGTCGGCCATGATGAAAACAATGTTCGGGCGGTTGGCGGCTTCGGTGGACGCGGCCAGTAGGGCGAGCGCTGTGAGGAGAAGCGTGGGTGTAATGGAGTATTGGAGTATTGGAGTAGTAAATCGGCTCACCAATCCACCGCTCCACCGCTCCGCCACTCCGGGGAATGCTTTGTTGATCTTACTTTTCTTCATCGGTTCTGTCTTTCTGCACGAACGGTTCCCTTTGCACCGACACCAACGGACTCTCCGGAGTGCCGGCAGCTCCCATGCCCCAGCGGTAGTAGAGTTGTTGGTGGGTTAGGGCGCGGTAGGCGCGGTCGAGCGGCTTGTTGGCGGCGCCGTAACGGGCCTGAGGTTTGAACTTCTCCTTGGCGATGGCGAGGGGCTCGATCGCGGTGGCAAGGGCCTCGTTCGCGTCGGGAGGCTGGGAATCGAGCAGGTTGCCGACTCGCACCTGCACATCCGTATTGGGATGATCGATCTCAGCAAGGACGGCGGGAAGGGCTTCTTCGTAATAGCCGAGGTTGAAAAGGCCTTCGGCGGCGATAAGGCGCACATCGAGGGAGGGATCCGTTAGACCATTTTTCAGGCTAGGTAGAATGTTCTCCACGGTTTCGGGGCCTGCCGTCTGGGTGATGACGGCGAGTCCCAGGGTGGCCCAGTATCGGACGGACTCATCTTCGCTTTCGGTGCGGGCTTTCAGCTCAGCCATTCCGGCCTCGCCCAGCAGTTGCAGGTTGGCGGTATCGAGAATCTCTTCGTAGTTTTCGATATCCTGACCAACCTCCCAAAGAGAGCGGCCCTTGGCGCGTTCGTAGAGCAGGCGCTCATCGATGAGGCCGAGGTCGTGTGTCTCGAGCATCCAGTCGCGGAGGCGTTGGCGCATCTGCTTCAGCACATCGGCGTAGGCAGGGTCATCCGCGAGGTTGTGAATCATCTCGGGATCGCTTTCGGAGTCGTAGAGCTGCTCGATATCCTTGAAGCGGCGAGCATACTCGGCTTGCGGGCCTTCAAGTTTCCCGGCCAGCGCCAGCTCCTGGAAGCGATCGTAGATCGGCGCCTCCCACTGGAAGGTTTCGTAAGGCGCGTAGGGGCGATGAGGAAAGAAGTGGCGCATGTAGCGATAGCGCTTGTCGCGAATCGAACGCACGAACTGGGTGCGGGTGTCGAGCCGGTTGCGCATGGCGACGAGGAACTCGCGCTTCTCGGCATCGCCTTTGACGAGCAGGGGACGCCCCTGCATGGTTTCGGGAGGAGTGAGTCCCGCCAGGGTGAGGACGGACGGCGCCATGTCCATGAGGCAGACAAGGTCATCAACCACCGAACCGGGCCTGGCCGGGGCGAGGTGCTGGTACTTCTCGGGGAAGCGCACGATCAGGGGCACGTGGGTGCCTTGTTCCCAAACCGTGTGTTTGCCTCGTGGCATGCCCACGCCGTGATCGGCCCAGACGATGACGATGGTGTTGTCCCAGAGGCCGTCTTCCTTGAGGGCATCGAGGACTTCTCCGGTGCGATAATCGACCTGGGTGACGGCATCATAATAACGTGCCCAGGAACGTCGGAAGACAGGGTCGTCCGGATGAAAGCTCGGGAGGGGAGCGGCAGCCGGATCGTGAAAGTCATCTGGCGAGAGGCGGTTGAGGCGTTGTTTGACGATCACCTCCTCCGCGGTCTTGGTCACGCTTGAGTGGCATTCGTTAAAATCGATCTTGGAGAAAAACGGCTGACTTTTGTCCGGGCGACTGCGCCAGGGGGTGTCTCCGCCTTTCTTTCCCTGCGGGGCATACTTCATGCCGACAACGTTGTAGTCGCCCTTCTGATTGGTGGTGTAATAGCCCGCCTCGCCCATGAGGTTGGGAACAAACTTGAGGAACGCAGGCGCGGGCAGGCCACCACTGCGGTGATGCAGGGTCCCGATGGTGCTGGGATACATGCCGGTGACAATGCTCGACCGGGACACTGAGCAGACCGGGGCGACCGAGTGAGCGTTGGTGTAGCGGATGCCTTCGGCGGCGAGCTGGTCGAAGACCGGGGTCTTCGCATACTCATCGCCATAACAGCCCATCATGGGGGTGATGTCTTCGAGGGCGATGTAGAGAATGTTAGGGCGATCATCCGCGAAGGCCGAGGACAGGAGCACGGAAGCCGAGAGGATGATCGCGGGAGTAATGGAGTAACGGAGTAGTGGAGTGATGGAACTCAGTATTCCAGCATTGACTCGGCGGCCCCGCCTCGCCCTGCGGGCTGCCTGCGGCAGTCTATCTCGCTCCGCCCGATTCCAGCACTCCAACACTCCATGGTATGCTTGAATTAATCTCTTAATCGTCATCTCACTTTCCACCTTTCTTCCCTCTGGCTGTGCCCTTGGGCTTTTCCGGAACGGCTTCCGGAATGACGGCGCCGTTAGCGGCGAGCACGGCATCGAGCTGCGCCTTCAACTCCTCCGCTTTCTCCGGCATGGCGGCGATGAGGTTGTTCGTTTCGCCGATGTCATCGCTCAAGTGGTAGAGTTCCTCGCGTCCGTCGGCGTAGAAGCGGAGGAATTTCCAATCACCATCGCGAATGACGGAGCCGGGATGGGAATGGGCGATATGGGGGACGCCTACCGGGAAATGCCAGACCATGGGGCCGCGATCGAAGTTCGGAGCGCCCCCCTTGAGAAGCGGCACGAGGTTCACGCTGTCTTGATGGTGATCGGGTTGCAGGGGAAGACCGGCCATGGCGAGGAAGGTGGCGTAGAAGTCGACCCCGTGGATGGGCGTGTCGCTCGTCGAACCAGGTGCGATGACGCCTGGCCAATCGATGAGGCAGGGAACCCGGATGCCGCCTTCGTAGAGGGCGCCCTTGTAACTGCGCAGGGGATCAATAGTGTTGGCAGGCAGATGCCCGCCGTTGTCGGAGGTAAAAACAACGATGGTGTTGTCGCGTGCACCGGATTGATCGAGCCAGGCGAGGAGGCGGCCGACATTCTCATCGAGCGAGGCGACCATGCCGGAGAAAGCCGGGTTCTTGGTTTTGGAGGCATACGGGGCTTTCTTCTCCGGCTTGCTGTGAAAAGGAGCGTGCACGGTGTAGTAGCTCATGTAGAGCAGCCACGGCGCGTCGTTCTTCGAAAACTGGTCAAGCACACCGATGGCTTCGGTCGTCAGGCGGTCGGTCAGATATTCGCCCTTCGGACCGTTCTCCAGGTGGGCTAGTTGGTAGGGACTGAAAAAGCCATCGCGTGGATGCCCTTTCCAGCCGCCGGCGATATTGACGTCGAAACCCTGATCAGTCGGCAGATGCGTTTCGTCGTTGTTACTCAGATGCCATTTCCCAAGGAAGCCGGTTTGATAGCCACCCGCTTTCAGGCTCTCCGCGAGAGTCACCGCCTCCAGTTCGAGATGGTAACGTTCCTCCGTGCGTTTCAACACTCCGTCCTGGGTTTCGCTGACAAAATTATCGACGTACCCGCTGGTCGACGGAAACTTACCGGTCATGATCGCAGCGCGGGAGGGAGCACAGATCGGACAGGCGGCGTAGGCGTTGGTGAAACGCATGCCGCGCTCAGCCAGGCTGTCGATGTGGGGCGTCTCATGGAATTCGCTCCCGTAACAGGCGAGGTCCTTCCAGCCCATGTCGTCGACGAGGATGAAGAGGAGGTTGGGGCGATCATTCGCGGCGGCGAACGTGTTGAGGACGAGGAACGCTGAGAGGAAGAGCGCGGGAACGATGGAGTGAGGGAGTGATGGAGTGATGGACTTCAGCCCTCCACCACTCCGATACTCCATTACTCCAGTTGTTCGTGAATCTTCCACTGCTCGAGAGAAGCCAATCATTGGTGAATAATCAGGATTGGTGACTCTACGCCTTGAGCAGCCCCAACTCGGCATCGCTGTTGCCGAAGCTGGCGGCATCGATGTGGTGATGACGCAGCAGCTCAAGGTAGAGATTGCAGAGGTGAGTGGGGTGCTCGAGAACGGTGTGCCCCTGGTGACGAAAGCCGCCACCGGCGACGATGGTGGGCAGGTTGTTGCAGGTGTGATCGGAGGCGTCTCCAAAACAGCTGCCGATCACCACGGTGGTGTGGTCAAGGAGGGTGCCGTTGCCTTCCGGGATCTGATCGAGATCGGAGAGGAATTGGTTGAGGTGCTTGAGGAGGTCGACCTCGATGTGACTGAGGTCGGCGATCTTGTCAGCCTTCCCTCCGTGATGAGAAAGCGTGTGCCAGCCACCGGTGGCGCCGGGCACCTTGATGGCCCCATAGATCCAGTCCATGGAGAAGGTGATGACCCGGGTGGAGTCGGTCTGGAAGGCGAGCTTGGACAGTCCGAGCAGGTTCTTGACCTTGGTCGAGAAGGGGAATTCTGCGTCGTCGCTGAGTGTATTCGGGACCTCGGGCTTGCGGGTATTGAGCCAGAATTCCTCGTGCTTGAGCTGGGCCTCCAGTTCAGCGATGACGCTGCGATAGGAGTCAATCTTGGCCCCGTTGCCGCCCCGGCGCTGCAGTTGCTCCATGTCCCGGTAGAGGGCGCGAACGACTTCCTGGTCGTCGGTGATGCGTTGACGCTTGGCGGTCAGGTCTTCCTCGCCAAAGAGCTTGTCGAAGATCTGCGTTTCGTCGTGAAGCGGCGGGATGGCGACGCCACGGCTGTTCCACGAGCAACCCCAACCACGGTCGTAGATGCTGAGTGGAAGAAAGGGAAAGCGGGTGTCGCCGCCCATGTGTTCGGCGAGGACCTGGTCGACGGAGATACTGTTGGTGAAGTTCGGCGCTTCCGGTCTGGGGGCGCCGGTGAGAAAGGATTTCTCCGAGTCATGATTGCTCGTGTTCATCCCCGGGTGGTAGAGATTCTGGAAGACGGTCATCTTCTCCAGCGTCTTCATTCCGGACAGGTAGCGGGAGCTGCTGAGGTCGCCGCGCGTTTTGGGAAAGAAGTAGGGTTCGTAAAAACCCAGCGAGTTGCAGATGAACAGGATTCGCTTGGGAGGATCGCTGGGTTTGGAGGAGTCCGCTCCACGCAGGGCCAGCGATTGCAGGGCGAGGGGTAGGGCAGCTCCGAATTTGAGGAAGTCTCTGCGGCTGGTGGCGTTCATGGTTGGGCTTCGGTCAGGGCGAAAATGAGGACGTCGATGGTCAGGTCCTTGAGACCCAATTGATCGGTCTCTTCGGGAATGTTTTGATAGAGCGCCAGGCGCTGGGGCAGCGTGGGTTGATCACCGGTCGCGTATTCGAAGAGCTTCTTGGCATAGTTGTAAGCAATCTTGCGAGGGTCCTCGAGCAGGGCGGCTTTGAGTCCAAAGATATCGTCGAAGGGCTGCTCATGGATTTCGCCGGAGGCGTCGACGGGACCGGCTTCCTTGTAAAAGCCCCGCGGGCGGTAGGTGAAGGTCCCCTGGTGAGCGGTCTCGACGCGGTAGCGGGTGCGCCATTGCCCGCTGGGGTCGAAGTTCTCGAGGGCGAAGCCGTAGGGGTCGATGCTCTTGTGGCAGGCGTAGCAGGTTTGGCTCTTCTTGTGCTGCTCGATCTGTTCGCGCAGGGTGGCCGCGTTTTCACCGTGCTCGGGTTCAATAACTTCGACCTCGGGTGGTGGCGGAGACAGCGGGGTGCCAACGATGTTCTTCGAGATCCAGGCGCCTCGCAGGATGGGAGAGGTTTCGTAGCCGTCCGTGGTGACCTTGAGAACACTGCCCATGGTGAGCAGCCCGCCACGGGGGGCGTCGGGAGAAAAGGAAACACGACGCAGTTCCTGACCTTCCATCGGGGGCAGCCCGTAGTGGCTGGCGAGCCGCTGATTGAGGAAGGAGTAGTCGGAGTCGATCAGTTCGCTGACAGGGCGATTCTCGCGGATCAGGTGGGTGAGGTAGGTTCGCGTTTCACGAGGCAGATAGAAGTCGAGGAGATCGTCATACTTCGGATAGAGTTTGAGAGAGGGAGTGACCTTGTTCCACGAGCGGAGGTTGAGCCATTGATCGCTGAAGGAGCGAATCATGCGATCACTCTTCTTGTCCTGGATCATGCGATCGATCTCTTTGCGAAGACGCGGGCCTTTGAGTTCGCCGGAGCGGGCCAGCTCTATCAGTGTCTCATCGGGAACAGAGAGCCAGAGGGTGCGGCTCAGGTTCGCGGCGAGTTCATCGGCGTGGCTCCGGTGTTCGCCCGGAGCCATGAGGAAACGCGGAGAGCAGAGAATGGCCTTGAAGCCGACGCGGGCGGCTTCGACGAAGTTGCCGTGTTCCTCGAGGTGATCGAGACTGACCTCACGATAGGGAGCCAGTTCGTTCTTGGTCAGTTCGGAGGCGAAAGCGCGTTCGGCGAATCGGTCGATGACCGAGGCAAGGGCCTCGGGAGATCGGGAATCAATCGTGATGGGAACCCGGTCGATGGGGTGGTCTTGTGAGATGATGACGTCGAGCTTGCCGATGGAGGCGAGCGATTGCTCCTTTTTGAGAGAGAAGGAGCGGGTCACAAGGAACTTGAGGAAAGGCGCGGAAGTGGGTTTCGCGAAGGTGATGGGCTGCTCATTGGCGAGACGAATTTCCAGTTCGCCTTCGGCGATGGGCTCACTCCAGGTCTCGCCGTCTTCGGAAGTGAGGATTTCGTAGGCTTCGATTTGTCCGTTTCCATTGCCGCCGGACCAGGTGGCGTAGTTCAGCCCTTCGATGGGGACGCGCCTCGGGTTTTCGAGGATGACGTAGTGCGGCGGTTTCGCTTCGTCCGGTTTGAACCGGGTGTGCCAGAACGTCTTGTTGGAGCCGTCCTGCATCTTTTCCTTCTCCATGCCCTTTTGAAAACTGCTGACGGTGAGCGAGCCGCCGATGATCTCCAGGTTGGTTGGGAAGTCCGAGTGATTGAGAGTCGGGCGAGGCGGGGCGTCGATAGGCAGCCCGGGGAAGAGCTGGGTATAGGACGCCGGTGGCCATGCTTCGACGACGGGACCCTCGGCCGTGAGTTGTTTGATGTAGGCGCCACGCTTGAGATCTTTGTCGCGGAAATTCTCGGGTGAGTAGCAGTGGACGGAGACATTCTCTCCGGGATGGAGGTAGACTCGGAGTCGATGAGGTTTAATTTCGGTGGATGCCAGGGAAAGGACGCCCAGCATTCGCTGCAGTTGAGGGCGGTCATCGGCGTAGTAGTATTTGCCGGCAAACACCTCGACGCTGATGGCGCCCTCGAATTCACCGACCATGGCGGCATCGAAGGTGAGGTCATACCAACCGGCTACCGGAGGATCAAAGTTGTCGTAGAAGAAGGAATAGGAGTTGCCGTTGTTGACCCGGGTCCAGGAGAAGAGAACGCCGTCTTCGTAGAGGCGGTGGTAGATGTTGTAAGTCTTGTGGCTGTCCTTCAGCTTGTTCGTCACCCAGATGCCCTTGGTCGGCACGCCTTCGGAGGGTAGTGCGTTTTCGAGCAGTTGATCGGCCGCCGAAAAGTAGGATGTCAGCATTTCTCGACTCAGGGCAATGCGGCGATCGGAGTCGAAGTCACGTGTGCCGCGGTCTTCCGGAATCTGGTCCGAGAGGTCGAGTTGGGTGCCGAGCAGGTCGTTGATGGAGTTCACAAACTCGTGGCGACTGATGCGGCGGAACGGTTGGGATTCGGTGGTCGCCTGCCGCTGAGAGAGCCAGTTCAGCAGGGTGAGTTTTTCCTCCTTCGTTGGCTGCGGCTTCTCCGCCGGTGGCATCTTGCTGGTGATGAGATTCTCGAAGAGCAGGGTGCCATCGGCCGTTTCGTGATCGAGCCACTGGTAGAGATCAAGGTTTCCTTTCGTGGAAATGTCGTCGTGACAATCGAGACAATAGCGTTCCAGAAGTGGGAAGATCTCGTCATCAGACGATGCGGCGAAGGCGCCGCCGCTCAGCCCGATGAGGCCGGCCGATACCAACGCAACAAGAGCGCTTCGATGATGGAGGAAGAAGGTCATGCTTAACCCATGAGCGCGATTTGCTGCGAGACGCGTTCGCCGGCGGCTTTGACCTCCGCTCCCAATTCGCGAAATCGGGTTTTGGGAAGACGCTTGGCCGGACCGGAAACCCAAAGCGCGCCGATCACACCGGAACCGTTCGTGCCAAAGATCGGCGCAGCGATACAGTGAATGCCCTCGTCGGCTTCGGCATGGTCGAGGGAATACCCCTGTGAGACGATCTTGTCGCACTCTGCGCGGAGGGCTTGCTTCGAAGTGAGGGTGCGACTCGTGGTGGGCTCCAGCTTGATGCGGGTGATTGCCGCTTCACGTTCCGGCTCGGCGAGGTGGGCAAGGAAGAGTTTGCCGGGGGCGTTGTTGTGCAACTGAAAGCGCAGGCCCAACTCGACAACGATGCGGAGAGGCTCAAGCCCTTCGATCTGGTCAATGATGATGCCTTCGTCGCCGCTGAGCACTCCAAGTTGAACAGTTTCCCGCGTCGTATCGCGCAGGACGGTCATCGCGTCCCGGGAGACTTCCGTCAGGCTGATACGCTCGAAACGCGGGGGCGCCAGGCGGAGAAATTGCCCGGTTAACTGGAAGGCCATGGTTTCGGCATCGCGGCAGAGGTAGCCGCGAGCCATCAGCGTCTGGGTGATGCGGAAGACAGCATTCTTCGGAACCTCGAGCCGCTTGCTGAGTTCCGAGAGGGTCAGCCCGTGGGACGACGCCCCCAGAAGTTCGAGGATATCCAGGGTGCGGTCCAGGGCAGGGACCGAGCCGGGGGATTCGGTTTCGGACGTGAGGGTGGAATTGGCAGGCATGACCGAGATTTTTGTTGTGGGTTCCAAAAATAGAACGCGTTCTAAGTTTGGAACTTTAGACGGAGGGAGAGGAATGCGCACTGGCGCATGTAGGCCAGCCACCCGGTGAGACCGTTTTACAGGAACTACTCCTGCCCCGGGAAGTGAAGTCCCATGCGAAGCGCCGTCTGGTGGCCGATGTCGCGTCCTTTCCAGAGTTTCCACTCCGGAGAGTTTTTGTCGCCGGGTTCAGGGCCGGCGGTGTCCTTCCCGGTGAGCAGGGTCAGCAGGTAAGCGCCACTGGCAGCGTCGAGGATACGGCTCATGTGCCAGTTGTCGCGGAGGGGTGTTTCCTGGGGGAGCGCTTCGCTGATCTTGGACCAAAGCAGTCGGATAGGGATGCAGCGGACGTTCTTGCCTACTTGCTCTTCGCGACACATGTCATAAGCAATGCCGAGGTCCGTCCCGTCGTTGTAGCTGCGGGAGTTGAAGTAGCGTTTGTCGATGCCGCAGACCAGGGTGAGCTCGACGGTGCTTTTTCCATCCTGCATGGGGAAGCCGTAGGAGCGGTCAAAGGTGTCGGGATCAACCTTGTATTGCTTTTCTTTTTCGTAGTTGGTGTTTCCCCGGCCGTAATTGAAGTCAATTTTCTCGCCCTCGGGCTTTTTGATTTCCTGCAGGGTGATGCCGGCTTGCTTGGCTGCTTCGAGCAGACCGCGTTTGATACCGGCTTCTGAGCTGGTGCCGGTCTGGTTGAAGGTGATGAGATCTTTGTCGACCCGGCTCAGGGTGAAGGGGGATGGCGTACTGAAGTCTCCGGTGATGGGAGCGCGGTCGCGACTTTCGATGACGGAGGCGAGGGCTTTCTGAGCCAGACTCAGGTTCCCCCAGGCCGGCTGGCCGCTGAGGGCACTGAAGACGGCGGCAGCAGCCAGGTAGTGAGCGTCCTCATGGGCAGGGCTGCCGACAGCGAAGAAGGTTTCTCCGGCCGGAGCGATGGGGATATCCATTCCCTGACCGACGCGGTGCACCGCGTCACTGAGCTGGGGCATCAAGGCTTCGTCTTTGAGCCACGGCAAGAGCAAGGTGATCTTGGGATCCCCGTTGACCCGAAGCGCCTCGGTGATGAGGTGGGCGCCCTCGGCATAAATCCCGGGCATGTGGGCGATCAGGTAGGGATCGCCGATGAGGACGACGTAATCCCAAGGCTGGCCATCCTTTCCGGAAAGCATCTGGAGGCGTTCTTTGCGCCCTTCGGGCCAGAAGTAGTATTGGGCGAGGCTGTGGCAATGAAACTCGGTGGGGATTTCATCGCCCCGGGAACCGAAGGCTGAGGGGCCTTCGTAGGAGCGATAGACCTCTTCGAAAACGACTTCGTTGGCTCCCGGGTTGGCGCCCCGGTTGAGAATGCGCTCGAGCTGTTCGGCCAAATCGCCCGGTTGCAGACGATCGGACTCCTCGCCGGCTTCTTGGGCATCGAAGTGGTTGGAGGATCCCAGCACGAGAACGCGAACGCCAGCGTGGCTGAAGGCGGGAAGGGCAATGCTGAGGAGGAGGCCCAGGCTGAGAGTGAGACGTGATAAGGAGCGCATGGAGGTTCTTGTAACAAGGATACGATGGAGAGAGCGAAGTCCCCCTGTATCAGGTCCATGCAAGGCGGAGGGATTGGACATTTTTCGAGCGCCTTTTTCGAAGTCGAAACTCGGGAAGGCACCGAGCTCCTCAGGCTGCCCGGTTACTCTGCTGGCTTTGAGACCTTCACATAGCTCGCCACGTCCGGAAGGACCGTTTTGAGTTCCTCCAGGATCAAACCGGTGATCGCCTCTGCCCCTTTGCGATTGAAGTGGGTCAGGTCGCCCTCTTTGAAATTGTAAGTCATGCTCGCCTCGGGGCCGATCTCGTTGTGGTGCGCGATGCTGATTCGGTGCAGGTCGAGGAAGGGCAGCTTCAATTCCTTCGCCACGGCTTCGGCGGCATTGGCGAAGTCGGTCAGGGTGGCCCGGTAGCTGTATTTCTCGTTTTTGACCAGGTTGGACACGATCTTCCCGTCGGCATCGAAACTGCGCCGCGTGACCGAACTCACGATGACCGGCTGGCCGCCGGCCTCCTGAATGCGCTCGACGTAGGACTTGAGGCGATCCTGGTAAACAGCGGTGTCATACCGCTTCTGATCGTTGTGACCGAATTGAATGAAGACGTAGTCGGGCTGGTGTTGGACGAGTTCGTCCAGTTTCGCGGACAGGGATTCCAGGGTGGCGCCGTTTTTGGCATAGTTCAGAATCGTGGCGCGGCGGTCGAACCGCTCCGCAAAGGCCGGGCCCCAACCGGATTGTTCCGCGACGGTGGAGTCGCCGATGAGACCGATGGTGACGGTTTTCTCCTGGGCCTGACTGACCGACAGGCTTAGGAGGAGTGTGAGGGCGAAAATGATTCTCATTCTAGGGCTTTGAGGTTTCGTTGAAGTCGAGGATCTGCTTCTTGTCTCCAAACTGGATCGTCACGATTCCGCTGTCCCAATCGGATTGCACGAAAGGGCTCTCGTAAACCTTTTCCGGTCCGAGATCGATGGGCTTGCCATTGATCTGCGGTCGTTCGCTCTGGTCGGCGAAGAAGGTAAAGCGATCGTTGCTGAGGCCGGTGTAGGTCAGGACCGTTCCGTCGAATGCAAAGGGCAGTGCCTGGACGGTTTTGCGAAAGGTCTTGAAATCGGGGAAATCCGCCTTGCGGGCGACTTCGAGAATCACGGGAGACAGATCGTCGGCACAGTTCAGGATGCGGGCGCGTTGGTCGGTCACCTCGTCTTCGAAGGTCGCCTCTCCCGATACCACCCTGACCGCCGCATAAGTCGAGTCAGCCTCAGCAAAATACCACGCTCCCTCCTGGATGGGCTCGGACAATCCTTCTCGGGAAAACCAAACCCGGTGTTGAGCAACGCCTTTTGATGTCTTCAGTTTTTGGGCGATCAAGGTTCCCCGTTTCTGTGCGGCCCAATGGGCGTTGTAGTGGCTCTTTTTGGTTTCGCCGTAGGGATAAATGCGAGCGTTCCGATCGCCGGCGAAGATGGCTCCGTGCCAGCGATTCTGCGAACTGATATTGTTCCACGCCTCAACAGGCAGGGCGTCGCAGAAGAGCGATCCCATGATGAAATCAGGGGTGGCGTAGGTGTATCGAACCAGAGCCGGGGCATCGGGTGCGAGGTGGATCTTATAGCATGGTTCTGTTTCCTCTGCTGGACGTAGGCCGGGCTTGCGCTGGATCGCCTCATAGGCGCCGCGACCCGAGACATCAAAGGCGATATCCAACACCACATCGGGTATCTGCCAGGTGGAGGTGAGAATGGCAGAGGTAGGCGGTCGCTTCGGTTGGGGGAGGTCGTCACTCCCCAGCACGTACCAGGCGGCAGCACTCAAGGGGTTTTCGCTGCGTTTTGCACTGTCCGGGTAATGACGGGTCTTTGCTCCGCCGTTGACGCCCTGGATCTGCTGCTCCGCCCACAAGGCCCAGGCAAGTGTCATGTAATGACTGGCGAGCTGTCGCAATTCCGGTTCCTCTGCCAAATCGTGGATCAGGTAGATGGCGGCAAGCGTCGCCTGTGAGTAGGAAGCCGAGTCGATCTCCACCGTCATGCCCTTGCGACCACGCTGACGCAGATACTCCATGATCCAGGCGGTCCACGCCGCGTAGTGCTCGTTCACGGTGTGCTGATCGGCGATGAGGTCGCGGTAGACAGGCTCCCGGCTCAAGAGCAGAGTCGCGGCCCAGCAGGATGCGAAGTGGTTGGCGTGATGGTTCTCGGAACTGTGCCCCGTCCAGGTGTGCCATGGTTCGACGGCCGTGTCGGCGATCTTCAATTTTGACTGACACCACGTCCACAGGGTCTTCAAGATGACGGCGTGTGTTTCTTCACTGATCAGCCCTTTGGTTCGACTGCCGTCAGGTCCATAGAGAAGGGAAAGCCTCGCGAGGAAGCGGGGTGCATTGGGAAAACTGTGAATCTCTAAAAGCGTCTGTGGACGATCGAGGTGATACTGACACATCTCGCGCAGGGCCAGGTTCGCCTCGTCGATCTGCTCGTTGAGAGTCAGCGCACGGGTGGCGAAGTGAATCACATCCTGAATGTAGTGGCGGGTGAAATCGCCACGATCGTTCCAATCCACCTGGATCTCACGCGGGGCGAATGGGGTGCCGGACTCGGATTCGAAAGCCGCCCGGCGGCGGGCGGCGGCCGTTTCTCGCAGCTGCTGAATTTGAGCATCGGAAAGACCAGCGGCGGTTTCAGCCGGGGCGGGGGCGGCTGGCTGACTCACCCGAAAATTCGCGTAGCGAGCCGAGCGGGTGAACATATGCCGCAATCCGATGCGCCCCTCGGTGATGGCGGGCAGGTCCGGGTTGTTCATGTGGAAATAGACGGCCTTGTCAGGATTCTCGACTCGCACATGAAGGTCGCGGTCTTTCTTGATAACGGTGATGTGGTGCTTTACTCCAGTGGCGAATAGGGTGGGGGTGGAGTAATCCGGGTTCAGTTCGGTGCCGTTCAGTCCTTCGTTTTCGGGCAGGTAGCGACGACCACGAATGTATGCCTTCTCTGTACCCGGATGGGCCGCATAGCTGATGTGATAGGTATTCATGTGGTTGAAGTACATCTTCATCGCAGGCACCTTTCGCAGGTCATTCCACTTCGTGATGTCTTTCGCGTAAGGACCCTTGCCGCTGCCCGTTGCCTGGAGGTAGAGGATGGTCACGCAGTTGGGTGCCTCATCGAGCCGGGTGTAGTCATATTCGATCTTCAGGTCACCCGAAAAACTCTCCTTCGTCCACAGCACCATGTGGTGGGCGTCGTTCTTGAATTCCGGACCGGCTGTCAGAGTCATGCCCTTGGGACTGTTTGTCACGGTGCCCACTTCGCCGTCGAGAAACCACTGTTCCTGCCAATCCGCTGTGCCGGAATCGGAAAAAACCTCCGCCCAAGCCGTATCGCCTTCGGCCTTCTCGAACGCGGCCTGGTCCGCAGCTGGATTGGGCTTTGTTTGATTGGGTAGCGAGAACGTCGCCACCACGGCACGGTGGTCAGAGGGGTAGGGAGAAACGACAAGGTCCGCGTTCTCTTTGTTTTCTCCGACGATCTTTGCTTGCTCCAGGCTGACGCCTTCACCCCGGTAATACACAAAGTCGATGCGGTCGGGGTGGGTCGTGGGGTCATCAAAGGGATAAGCGGGAGACCAGGTGTAGCCCGGCTGTTCCATCTCGTCGGGATAGAGGGTGCGCCAGGCATCGGCGAAGCCGGCTTGAGCCATCTCATTGGAAGCCGGGTAGGCCACCTTGATCGGATGGCGACCGGACGCGGCCGCTTTTTCGGTCCAGTCGAGATGGGAGGGCTCATTGAAATCGCCGACCACAAACACCGGAGCGTCCTGGTCGGGGAGCTGGTTGATCTGCTCAAGTAGTGCGGTAATGGCAGCCCCGCGCGCCTTTTCCGCCCACTCAATTGCCTCGGCCTCGGTCTTGATAAATTCGATGTTATTTGTGTGCTTATGCCATTTCGGACGAATCTTCAGAAGCTGGTACGGTTGATAGGGGTGAGATGGCAGGTGCAGATTAAAGAGGTAGGCTTCCTGACCGGAGGGCAGCCTGACCTTGATACCATCTCTCAGCTTCTCGACGATCTCATAACGCGTGATGATGACTCGATTCCCCCGATCCTCGTGGTAATTCCAGCCCAGTAGCTGCGCCAACTTTTCGGCATTCATCCCGGAAGGGGAACGCGTTTCCTGGATGCCAACAATGTCGGCCTTCGCCTCCTGAATCACCTTGACCGTTTGGGACAAGGGTTGCCCACGCATCGTCCCGCCACGGTAGATATTGTAGGACATGACCGTAATGCCAGTCTTTGCGGGTTCCTCGGTGAGGGCGGTGCCCGGGCAGAGGAATCCGAACACCCAGAGGATCACGATGGCATAGACGGTCTTTTTCATCACGGTTTAAAAACTCTCAACCGAGACGGGCATGGGTGTCAATGCAGCATCTATCTGCTCGACTCCCCCGAAGTTCACCCACGCGATTGTTGAACCCTCACTGCTGAGGCTCCCACTCTTTTCGCCAGCCGGGATCCTCTTCTTTGTATTCCTGGAAGGCTCGATATTCGTCCCGGGTGAGTTGACCGTTCTGATCTTTGTCGATGGGATCAAAGAGCCACTTCCAAGTGGGGCGCGCCGCATCCCATTCCGCTTTCGAGGCCATTCCGTCGCCATCCTTGTCGACGCGCGCAAAGAGTTCCTTCACCACATCGTCCGGAGCATTTCCCATGGTAGGTTTTTTCTTATCCTTGTCGTATGCCAGGGGGCCCTCGGGATGTTCCAGGGGAATGCCCGCCTCGCGCACCTGCTGTTGGAGGCGTTCGATGTCGACTTCCTGCACGGTGATGTCAGATTCCGCAGCCATGGCAGCCGCGATTCCTGCAGCTTCGCCCAGGTTCATCCAGGTGGGTTCCAGGCGGATGGTGCAGAAGGCGACGTGGCTGGCGGAAACGCTCACCGGCACCAATAGATTCGAGCATTCGTCCGCTTTCGGAGTGATGGCACGGTAGGGGATATCGAAACGCGCGCCTTTTTTCCAGATGCGTCCCTCATTGATGATTTCGCCCGACTCGGTGGCATATCGGGCGGCATGGTGACAGTCGATGAAATGAGATCCCACGTGAATGACGTCTGCCTTATCCGTGTCCGTGGTGACGTCGGATTCCGTCAGAATGACTTCGCCCTTCATCCGACGGGCGGCGCGGATATAGAGATAGTAGGGCCAGTGCTCGTTGTCCGCCCACTCGTCCTTGCAGAATCCATACTGCGCCATGTCTTCGCGAATGGACTCGGGGACACGAGGATCTGATTTCAGAAACCAGAGCATGCCGTGCGTGTAATCACGGAATTGTTGGTGAATCGCATCGCGTTCTTCGAAGCTGGCTTCGGACCAGGCAGTTTGTGTGCCCGGAAGGCTCATGGAAACGATGGAGAACTGGCGATTGTTGAGCTCCTTCTTGCTGCTTTCGCCCATGGGGTAGAGGCCGATGATGGATCTAAGATCCTTGATCGTGCCGGCTTCGATGGCGCGCGCCAACAGTTCCTGTTGCATGGGATCATAACTTTCCGGCTTCTCGATGGGAACCAGATTGTCCTCATTGGTGGTGAGATTCAGCCGGATGTTGTAGCTGATCGGTACCTCAGTGGCGGAACCTGCTACCGGAGGCTTGCCCGGCATCACTCCGGGGAGGAGGTTGCCCTCGTCGTCGTAGGGCGAGATCGCAATCTTGTCGTCGAGGTAGCGGACGCCGCCTACCGTTTCGCCATACTCGTTTGCGGATTCGCGACCGATGGCGTAGGAGACACCGGCTGCTGCCATGAGATCGCCTTCGTAGGTGGCGTCGATGAAGGTCTTGGCTTGATAAACCTGACCGCCCCGGATCTGGAGTTCTGTCAGGGTGCTCCCATCCTTTTCAACCGCCTCCAGCAACTGTCCGTATCGGACGTCGACTCCAGCCTCCTTCAGCATTTCGACGAGAACCTGCTCGGCGATACCGGACTGCCAGGTGCGGACTCGTCCTTCGGTCCACATCCCGTCACTTCGTTCGACGGCTTCGTTGAGAAACACTTCGCAAAGGCCGCCCAGAGTTTGGCGGTCGAGATGGTTTCCTTCGTCGCGATTCAGACCGCTCGTGCTCAGCCCGCCGACGTGTTGGGTTTGCTCGAGAAGGATGGTGGAGGCGCCTTCCCGGGCAGCGGCGATCGCGGCCATGACACCGCCGGGCGTGCCGCCGTAGACGACGACATCAGCACGCACCGGTTCAGGACTGTTGGCGTCTTGAGCCTTGAGGAGGGGCGTCACCAAAAGAAGCGCTGCGCCTAGGCAGACCAGTGGGGTTTTCAGGAAGGACTGAAATGGGAGCATGACACTGGAATAAGGCAGGGAAGCTGGCTTTTGGACAAAGGAACGGGTTTGAAGGGGAAACTTTTTTCAAGTGAGTTGTTGTGGTGTTCTCAGCAATTTGGGGACAGAAAGTGCTTAGCGCGAGCTTGGCTCAATGAGAACCCAGTTTGGGGTGCCCTCGAGAACCTGACTCGCCAGGGCTTCGAGTTGGCCTGAGTCAGAATTGATTCGGAATAAAGACAAGGTCTTGTCGCTCTGTCCCGCACAAATCAGGTATTGCTTGTCCGGGCTGATGGACGTGATCAAGTAGGTGCTATTGCTTCGCCAAAACCGTGAACGGTGAAGCAGGAAGCATCTCCTTGTTCACCAGATTCACATCCAGATTCTCTTTGCCCATATCCGCCTCGGCGCCGTAACGCACGGCGATCGGATTCCGGACATGTGGAGAGCTGACGATTACGTTGTCCCCCTTGATCTCGGCTGTTGCCGGAACAAAGGTCTCTCCGTCAGAGCTGATGTAGAACCCACGCAGAGGTTTATTGTCCGAAGCCACCAGGCCGGAACCGATGTAATCAAAGGACAGGACTACAGCGCCGCTCTTTAACTTCATGCCGCTAATGATCGGCCCGGAATAGACGAGATCGGTCTCGCCATACACATTGGCGCGAGCGGCCAGCGCGAGGCGATGTCCAATCGGTGCTTTGGTCTTGGGATGTATTGGGTGGTTTCCCGGCTCTTTGGAAAGATCGATCGTGACGGCCATGAAGGTGTTCGGCGTGTTTTTCCAGACATCGAGCTGGGCGCAGCGAAAGGCATGCCAGTTGCCGGCAACATAACGTGGGAGTTGGACAATATAGAACGGCAGGTTTTCATCACCCCAGCTCTTGCGCCAGTCGGCAACCATGGCGGGAAAGAGCTTTTTCTGCTGCTCGGCACGCCCGGCATTTGCAGAGCCCTGATACCATATGAACCCTTTTACGGGAAACGGTATCACGGTCTTGAGCATGCGGTTGTATAGATAGGAGGCGTTGTTTCTTGCCGGAAAGTCCGGGTTTGAGCGCACCCGCTCTGACCAGCGCACCCAATCAGGATTCTGCTTAATCACATTCGGGCTGCACCAAGTTTCGGTGACGGTTCCGCCGTATGCGCACTGGAGCAGGCCAACCGGAATATCCTGTGTTTGCTGGATTTCACGTACAAAATGATAACCCACGGCACTCATCGGGGGAGCCGTCGACGGACCGGCAATTTCCCAGGTGGTTCCCAATGGCGCATCCGAACTCGCCAATCGCTTGTCAACCTTGAAGAATCGCAGGTGCGGATTAGTAGACGAGGCAATCGCCTCCTTTGCCCCCTTCACTTCGGCAAGACGCATCGCCATATTGGACTGACCGGAGGCGAGCCAGACGTCACCGACAAGTACGTTTGTGAATCTACGGGTTACCACATTCGAGTTCAGCCTTGCAGAAATCGTCATCTCCTGGGGCTCGGAGGATGCGGGCATGGGAGGGAAGACGACCCGCCAGGTTCCGTCACGCGCGGTGCTTTCGATCTCATGGTCTTTAAACGAAACAGTCACCACGGTTCCGGTGGCCGCCAGTCCCCAGACGGGAACCGACACATTGCGCTGCAGCACCATGTCGCTGGAAAACACATCCGGAACAAAAAAGCCTTCCAGTTCTTTCAATGGCGCTGGAGTCAGCAACTCGCCAGTCGGTTTCTCGATCTTCCCAACCTCAGATTCAATACGTGGAGTCAATTCGGGCGGCTTCTTATCTTCGTCCGCTCTCCCAAGAATAGCAGTAAGGGTGAGAAGTAGTATGGGGAGTAACTGTTTCATTTTTTGGCAGAACGTCCGAAGCATGGCAGCCTGATACGAGAGCGCCGCTTCGATTACAGATTAAGGATTCGAATTTCTGCTAGGAATTCGCTTTTTCAACCCCGCCGCTTTGACGCTTCGCTCCTGCCTTGCAGGCAGGCTATCTCCCTCCGGTCGGTTGTTACCTCGCATCGCCCCGGGTTGGAGGGGGCAACCAGTGCCAACAGTGTAGTACCCATTGTCACGGAAGTGGGGTGTAATGCTTTTGGTGTGCTTCAGAATGGGATTCTCATACCTCTTTTTCCAAAAGAGGTTTCCTGTTGTGTGTCCATAGGATCCAGTCAGAAAACTTGAGCGCGATGGCGCGCACACTGGATTATTGGAATAGGCACGGCGAAAAGAAACGGCCGTTTCTGCAAAGCGCTCTACATGCGGTGTCTTTGCTTGGGGGTGACCTACTGAATCAGCGACACTGGTGATATAATCATTAAGATCGTCGCATACGATCAAGAGAACATTTGGCTTTTGCGCAGCGGATAAACATAACGGCAAAAGCAAACACCCCAGCAAAACACGCATCTTCATTACTCTGCCTTTTGATCACGCGTCCACCAAGGGTCTTCGTTGAGCGATGGGAAAATCAAATCTTTCAGCTCCGCATTCCAGGCATCCCAATCCTTCTGCAGCTGCTGAGCCATCTCGGCTGAGTTGGAATGCAGATCATTGGTTTCAGAAAGATCCGCATCTAGGTCAAAGAGCGAAGGCCGTTTGTCGGAATAGTCATTTTTAACCAACTTCAGGTCTCCCTTACGTGTGGCCATAGCATTCTTGTTTAGCATGCGCCAGAAGAGTTGCTTATGAGGCGCTGCCTTATTCTCACCGGTTAAATACGGAATGAGGTTCACACCATCCAGTGGGCGATCCTCTGCAATTTCAACATCTGAAAGCGCAACAATTGTGCTCATGATATCCAGTGAAATTATTGGGTGTTCATAATCAATTCCCGCAGGAACAGTCCCCTTCCATTGCATAGCAAACGGAACGCGCACACCACCTTCAAACAGATTCCCTTTGCCCGCACGCAGTTCACCGTTTTCGGAAGCGTTCTTCTTGAGCGCACCTCCATTGTCGGAAAGGAAGAACACCAATGTATCTTCTTCGATCCCATTGCGGCGTAGCGCTTCAAGCACACGGCCAACACCGTCATCCACACAACTGACCATAGCGGCATAGGTCTTACGGCGTGTGTCTTCTATATCAGGGAATCGGCTGAGGTATTTCTCAGTCGCCTGCAAAGGTGCGTGCGGTGCGTTGTATGCGAGATAAAGCATAAATGGATCACCCGACTTTGCTTTCTTATCAATAAACGCTGTCGCGGCATCGGAGAGTTCATCGGTAAGATAGTCATCTACATCAACGCGCTCTCTGTCATTGATAATACGCGTGCTATACCACTGCCATTTTCTTGTGACTTCGGAAAGGTCTTCAATATTGAGTTCTTCCGGAAAGTAACGATGGCCTCCAGACAGGAAACCGAAAAAGTGCTCAAAGCCTCGGCTAAGTGGATGGTGCACCGGGTGGCTTCCCATATGCCATTTACCAATAATGGCGCTGCTATAGCCTGCCTTATTCAAGACCTCAGCAATGTTTTCTTCCTCAAGCGGGATACCTGCTACTGGATTACTCGGGTCGATGGTTGGGTTATTCGTAAACCCAAAACGCCCCTGATAGCGTCCGGTTAGCAGGCCTGCACGGCTTGGGCCGCAGACAGGATAAGAAACATAGCCGTCTGTAAAGCGCACCCCATTGCTCGCAATCGAGTCGATGTGTGGCGTTGGTATATCCTTACAACCATTAAAGCCGACATCGGTGTAACCTTGGTCATCCGTGAGTATGATCACCAAATTGGGTTTTTTAGCCGCTGCAAGGGTTGTGCAGCAAGCCAGTGCAGTGATAAGACAGCAAATAAATTGCTTGGGGGTCATCTTGAAGGGGAAACTTTTTTGAGCGAGGTAAATTGGGAGGTGATTCACGCCAACCGCTTTCGGCTCGCGCGATGACAGCTATGGGAACTTCACCGTGTGGGGCCAGCCGGGTACGTCGACTTTGATCGGCTGGCGCGCTTCATCCATGGGGTGGAACTGGAGCTCGGTTTGGCGATTCTTCGTGTCGAAGAGAATGATGCCGTAGCCATTGAGACCGTTGCCGGCTCCATACATGGTCACCTTGTTGCCGAAGCGATCGTGAAATTGGCCGGTGTTTTCGGGAGCCCCGGGTTCGCGGTTCTGGCCTGCTTCGAGCGGTTTCCAAAATCGGCTCGCGGGGGACGAAAAGGAGGGAAGGGAGTAGGTGACCGGCCCATCGTCGAATTCGTCCACCCCGTGGCGACCGAGGGTGCCGAGGTGCACGTCGCCGTGCAGCATGACGACCGGCGCATCGCCAATGGCCTTGAGGGCCCGATTCCGGGCGGACTGGGGCCAGGCGTTGGAGTCGAGGTCCGCGGAGGTTGGTGAATACATGGCCACATGGACCCAGGGACTGGCAGAGATGACGGCGCCGATCTGGCCGGAAGCCTTGAGATCGGCTGACCAGTCAGCGAGGAAGGCTTCCTGCTCGGGGCCGAGAAGTTGAAGTCCGGGGTCGTCGAGTTGGGTGCAGTCGTAATCGGGGTCGAGAACCACCTCCATATCCGTATGCGTCCGGCGCTTCTTAGGGGCTTCGTAGCCCGGAGGAACAATTTGTTCCGTGAGCACTTCCGAGGGCGGGCTCTTCCACTTGCGGTCTTCGAGAATCGCGAAGCGCACGCCTCCGTATTCGAGAGCGGTGTAGAAAGCTTTGATCCCGTCGCCGTGCGGACCGGGATTGACCGGGTCGGGGAGGTGGCCCGTCTGGGTGAACTCAGCCGCGTTGACCCAGTCCGGGTGAGCGGGGTAGCCGCCGGTCGTGCGCTTGTCATCGATGATTACAGCGCCGTTGCCCCAGAGGTCGGGGAGAAAAACATCATGATCGTCGGTGATCATGAGGGTGGGACGGTCCCGCATCAGTTCGCGGAAGGCCTCGCCGAACTTCCGGTACTTCTCGAGGTAGTTCTTCATACCCTGCGGCACTTCCTCTTTGGTCTTGGCGTGAAACACGGGGCTGCCGTAATCGTTCTCGTAGATCTGGTCGCCGGTGAAGATGACGAGGTCCGGATCGTGGGAAATCACCTCGGCGATCGCTTCCTTCCAGGGCCAGGCAACGTCCTTGTGGCAGGAAAGACCAGCGGCTTTCAGGACAGAACCGTCCTTCGGTTCTGCGCGAAAGATGCCTTCCCACTCAGACTCGTCACAGGTGACCTTAAAGAACGTGCGGGTGTGCCGGGGCCACTCATCGAGCACGAAGAGAGCGGTGGCCGTGAGCGGATCGACGGGCCGGGTGTCGGCGAGCTTCCATTCTCCGTCGGCTGGTTCCCGAAGCCAGAGTTTCACCGGCTCGCTCTCGTCCCCGGTGGGAGCGGTCGGGTCCGTGTCCAGATGCACGAGCAGCTTCATTTTGCCGAGGTGCTGGCAGTACTGGCTCCAGAGAATCTCTGCCCCGTTGGCAGGGGTTGCGAGAGAGCCAAGCGCGAGGATTAGGGCTGAAAGGAGAATTGCGTTTTTCATGCTATCTTTTTCCGGCTCGCGACAAACTTCTCATCGTATTCGTATCCCATGCCCGGTTTGCCTGAGGGCGTGAAGTAGGCGCCGTCGAATCGGATCGGTTCTTTGAAAAAGTGATTCGCGTGAAGCATTTTGTTAGTCGCCTTAGGCGGATTCGTTTCTCTCATCGCATTGGCTTCGAGGATCAATACGTTGGGAGTGGCCATGCAGAGGTTGACCATGGCGGCCCAGGTTAAGGGGCCGTAGGAAAAGAAATGCGGCGCAATCTGCATGCCACGAAGTTCGGCCAGGGTGGCGATCTTTCGAGCTTCGGTGAGGCCGCCGACGTTGGGCGGCGGCAGATTGAGAACGGACGCGGCCCGCTTGTCGATCAGGCGGGCGAAGTCCTCGAGGCCTTGCAGGTTTTCCCCGGTCGCGAGGGGGATGGTGGTGGCTGCTGCCACTTTGGCCATTTCATCCATGCTGCTGGTCGGGGACACCGGCTCTTCCATCCAGAACAGGTCAAACTGCTCGAGCCGTTGGCAGGTGGCGATGGCTCCTTCGGCACTGCACTGACCGTGGCTGCCGTGGATTAGGTCCACCTGGTCACCAGCTTCTTCGCGCAGCCAACGGAATACGTTTTCGTTGAAGGCCAGGTTCTCTTCGGTCGGCATTTGGCCGCCGGCTTCGTAGACTTCATCCTCCCAGGCTTTCTGGTGGCTCTGTCCTTCGACGAGTCGCTCGAAGACGTTGAAGGGATCGGTCTTCGCGGCGGCCCCGGGTTGTTTGGCGAGTTCTCGCCCCAGGGCACGCCAGGCGTCTTCACTTCCCTGGTGTTCCTGCCTCGGCTTTTGATAGTGGTAGACCCGGATTCGGTCGCGCACGGGACCGCCGAGCAGTTCGTAGACGGGCCTGCCGGTTTCCCGACCGAGCAGGTCCCAAAGGGCATAATCCACCGCGGTGCGATGCGAACAGAGGACACCGGCCTCCCGCAGGGCTGACCAGATGGCTTCCACGGCTGAGGGATTGGCGCCGACGAGGTGTTCCTTAGCGACGCCGCCCAGTGCCGGGGCGTAGTCGAGGTCCGGGAAATCCGCATAGCCAGCGGTGCCGGTGCTCGAGATGATTTTCAGGACGTGGCGCACCTCGCTGTTTTGTTTCAACGCGAGCAGCTCGACGGCTTTGATGTGACTGCCCGAATCGGCCGCCAGCACCGGGAGGTCGAGTGATGGCAGTCCCGCCAGCGCGCCGGCTCCCAGGGCGGCCTGCTTGAGAAAGTTTCGGCGATCGGTTAGGGGGTTCATCCTTAGCTTACAAATTAAGTTTAGTGCTATTGAATCGAATTCTTCAGAGCCTATCCGATTCGTGTTTGTTAGTGTTCATTTGTGAAAATTTGCCTCCGGCTAACTCCGCTTCGCTCCGGTTGTGTTTCAAAAATTTCTTAACACGAATCCGCTTCGCTCAACACGAATGAACACAAATTAACACGAATGCTCGGAAGTAGTGGGCAAGGGGATAAGGCGGTTGGGGATGCTAACATTCATATATCAATCGATTCAGACCACTTTCTACTTTCGCGTAAACTCCGTGCCGGGGATCATGGCGGTTTCAAAACCGGCCAGCAGGGCTTCGTGCTGCTCGATCACTGGTCGGTATTTGGGATCATCGATCAGGTTGCGGGATTCCCATGGGTCATTCTTCATATCGAAGAGCATGGCCTGTTCAACCCGTTTGAGGCGCGAGGTATCTTCTGGCAGGAACCGGGTCATTGTGCCGTCGGTGGTGAGGTAGTTCTCATTGACGGCCTTCCGGTCATTCTCGGGAACTCCTGCGTAGCTCATGACGTATTTGTAGCGGTCACTGCGAATGACTCGACCACCCTGATGGAGTTCCGCAAACAGGCTTTCCCGCCACTCCACCGGCGTTCCCTCCAAGAGGGGGCGCAGGCTCATGCCGCGACTGTGGGGAGGGCTCTTGATCCCGGCATAGTCACAGACGGTGGACATGATATCGACCCCACTGACGAGATGTTCGGTATCGATCACATTGCGTTGGATTCCAAATTTGGGACCGTAGACAATGAAGGGCACCTTCATCGTCTCATCATAGGGGTGCGGTTTGCCGACGCGCCCGTGCCTTCCCACTCCATCGCCGTGATCCGAAGTGAACAGCAGAATGGTGTCATCGCCACGGTCACGCACCGCGCGCAGGATGCGACCCACGTTTCGATCCAGTCGTTCCACCATGCGGCAATAGTCATAGATGTAATTCTTCCATTGCATCTCGCTGTAACCGACCGGGTCTTCCCAGATCTCGCTGAAATCAAAGTTCACGTTGGGTGGCAGCTCTGGCAGCTGATCACCCAGGTCGAAGAAATCCGAATGCCGGGTGCGACCGTTATTCAGTCTTGGTGACCAGAAGCAGATATCATGAGGGTCCATGAAACCCGCGACGGCAAGGAACGGTTGGTCCCCTTGGTGGTTGCGGACATAGGCTTCAATGCCAGTCGAAATGCCGTAGTCCATGTGTCGGCCCCAGGAGCCTGGCCCGTTGGGGATTGTATCAAACCCTGGGATCTTGCGGGGACCGCTCACGTCGGGATTGTTCCATGGGCCTCCAGCGTGCCATTTGCCGCAATAGGCACGATGATAGTTGCTGTTCTGCTCGAACCACTGGCCCATGTTCAGCACGGATTGATCAATGCCGACATTGTTGACCACCACTCCGGTTTCCAGGGAATAGCGGCCGGTGAACAGGCTGGAGCGTGAGGGGCAGCAGACAGGATTGGTACTGTGCGATTCGGTGAACGAGACGCCGTTGTGGACCAGGTCATCCAGATTCGGAGTATCAACCCAGTGGGTGAGCCAGGCATTGTGGTCAAAGAATCTCTGATAGGCCGAGATGGCATCGAGATTCATTTGATCACAGACGACAATGAGGATGTTCGGTTTGGCGCCGGTGCCTTTTTGGTCTGCCCCGAGGGCGAAGTTTGTGCTCGCTGTTCCGGTTACCGCTGCCGCTGATGCAGCCCCGGCGGTTTGAATGAATTCTCTCCGATTCACGATCATTTCTTACCTCCCTTGGTTTCAGTCAAGGCCAGTAGTTGCATGCCGCCCAGGTAGAAGAGGACCCGTCCTGCAGCATCGACGTAGAAGACGCCGGGCACGGTAGCGATCCCGGTGTGTTGGTAGGTTTTGACATCGATGGTGCCGCTGCTGGTTCTGACTTTCTCATCTCCCGTAAATTTGATGTGTTGCTCCGGGCAGAGTTCATCGTATTCATCGAACAGGCTGAAGGTGATCTCGCTTGTCCCCTGTGTCGCCATGCGCCCGACTGCATCGAGCAGGCACCACTTGCAGGTGTAGGGACCGGGCAGCTTCACACGGTGGGTGTTGTCGGCGGTTTTCAGGGTGCACTCCTGGTTTGCCACGGACGCTTCCATTACCAGGCCGGTGTTCATATAAGCCGGTCCGTCCGGAGCCTCCGACACCTTCGTTTCAACCTTCCAATCCACGGGACTGCACAGCACATCGTCATTGCAGTTGAGATCAGCAAACGTATAGGAACGGTAGCCCTGCGGACAGTTGCGGTGGTTCTCGATACGAAGCCTGCCTCCGGGGTGGTGGGTGATGGTCAGTTCGCCCTGAGGTCGTTGCCTCGACCCATGGGATGAGGAATCCCGATAGACGTGGGTCCAGTGTCCGTCGGGATCGAACGGGGCTGTCGGCGGCGTCGATCGAAGAAACACCTGACTGATGAGTGACTCTGGATCGCTGAGATCCTGCATGATGGGGGAAGCTGTTTCTGTGGCCATCGGTTTTGTTTCTTGGTCCCGGATTCCGCCGGCTGGTCAGCGAGTCCTGACGTGATCTATTGGCGTAGCTGACGCACTTGGCAGGAAATCGCCACTACTTGCCAAGCGCTGCAACTTTCTCTTTCTGTCGAAGGTCTTTACCACTGACTAGTCGATCAGCAACGTTGTAATCCAATGCTTCGTCTGGTGTGAACAGCAACATTTCATCATCTGTTCGTTGCAGCCATTCGGATGGGAGTTCAGCTGTGTGCTCCCAGAAAGACACGTATCTAGATTCTTCAATACTGTCTTCGGCGCCATTGAGAGCGTGAAATCCGAGTTTTGTGTTTGGGTAGACGAGGCGCCCCCCTGTGCCTGATGCGAATATCATACAGCCGGCTGATTGAACCTCTCCGATTGCATGAGTGACGACAGGTGCTTTGATCGTTTGGATAATGTCTATGACAGCGAAGGCGTCATCAGTCCAGCCGCCGGCAGAGCATATATAGAGGTCGATGGGAGTCTCCTCGTCCACGTCATTCAGAAGTAGTAGGTGGCTGACGATTTTTCGCGATAGATACGCATTGACTGCGGTTGTGATGACGATTTTTCGACTCTCTATCAAGAGCAAATGGTCGCCTTCAATCGCTGGCATTACACCATCGTCGACCAGCCCTTCAGCAAGTGTGTCGGCGGTCATCGTAGGGCTGTCAATCAGATCCGTCAGAAGTTCGGATAGCGCACATAATAGAACGACAATTATGGCGATCGACGTGCACAACAATATCAATAAAATAGCGTAAATAACCCCGGATTTGTTCTGTCCTGGTGAGGTGCTTGTTGTCATCTTGTTTATGTTGAGAAGGTTCGGCTTCGAAGTGTCAGCGACCGTATTTTCGAAAGACAGACGGCGACAGACGGAGAGGCTGCGCCAGCACCGGCCGCCGAAAAGGTTGGCTGCTATTCGGCGTGCTCCAGCGGGGCATCGGTATCCAAAGTGATCCGATACAGCCCCTTATTGGCGGTGATGTAGAGCGTCTTGTTGTCTGCGCCGAAGGTCACGTTGATGGTTGGTTTTGCGACGGCAATGGTCGCGACCAGTTGGCCGGTGGGTTCAAAGACCCACACCTTGCTTTGTCCGGCGGCATAGAGCCGACCTTGATGATCGACACACATGCCATCAGCGCCGCCTCCCTCACCGTCGTTGAGACGGGCAAATTCGCGTTTGTTGCTCACCTTGCCGGGCGACTCGACGTCGTAGGTATAGATGCGGTTCCCACTCATATCCGAGACGTAGAGGATCGATTCGTCAGGCGATAGGACGAGGCCGTTGGGGCGGTCGAAATCCGCATCGAGACGAAGTAGCGGCTTCATCGCCGAAGCTCCGTCTGACTTCTTGCTTTGGAAATAGACTCCTTCGGCCTCCATCTCCATCGAATCGCGATTGCCGTAACGTGGGTCGGTGAAGTAGATGTTGCCTGCCTTGTCGATATCAAGATCGTTCGGGCTGTTCAGTTTCTTACCTTCGTAGGTGGTTGATACCGCCGGGCGGTAACGTTCAGGGGTCCGTTCAGCCGACCAACTGCTCACTTCCCGTGCGCCGTGGCGACAGGCGATCAGAACACCATCGTGATCAAACATGAGCCCATTCGCATTTCCGCTGTCCTCTTCGACAGTCGTGGTTTCTCCTGTCTCAGGGTCAAAGCGCAAGGTTAGCGCTGCAGGAATGTCCGAGAAGTAGATGCTCCCATCGGGGGCCAGGGCGGGGCCTTCCGTGAATTTGTATCCGTCCGCGACCTTCTCGGGAACGGCGCCTTCAGGCACCAGTTGGGCATTGATGGATGTTGTGCCAAAGAAGAGCACGAGGGCGGCGATGGAGTGGCGCATGGTGATTGGTTTGTTTTCTAACATGAGTTTGTCGTGAATGGATTGCGATTGTGTTAGTCGATGTCTTGAAACAGCGTGGCTGGCCAATTTTCGTTTAGAAAAAGAGGGGAGGGTTCACCCGCCCAGCTGGCGCTGGTATAGAAGGTCGCGCGGCCTTCTTCGTCAGGCCTGGAGATCAGGCCGATATTTTTGCCCTCGCTGAAGAAGTCGATAAAGGTTTCGGGATCACCTTTCAGCGCTGTGAGGAGCCGCTTCGGAGTGACCTTCTTGTAGACTTGTTCTCCGAGGCCATAGATCATGGCGCTCGCCTTATCCTTTTGGTAATCCTCCAGGTGGCGAGTGGTTCCAAAGTGCAGTTCTTTATCGAACCCCTTGGGGAATTGAAGGGTGTGCTTGACCCAACGGGCCTCCCACCGGGTGCTGATCGTCCACTCGACGTCGATGCTTTCGTCCGCCACTTTCCAGCCATTGAACTTCAAGCGGATGGAGCTGTCTTCGGGCTGGTCCGAGAGGATGGTGATTTCAATCTGATCGATCGCCTCCCACGTTGGAGCGATCGGTTGTCCGTCGTGAACGACCGCGAAACAACTGAGGCCGAAACCGCCATCACCCCCGGAGGAAAACACATCGGTTCCCCAGTCGTGAAACGCATGCCTCCTGGTGTCCGTTTTGAACTTCTCGATCACCGGAATGTACTGCTTCTTGGCGATAAGATCGCAGTAAATCTTGCCGCTCAGGATGGGGAAGAAGACGGCAAAGTATTGGTTCTCCAACCCGGGGCCATCGAGGTTGTCTTTGGGACCGTAGAGCCCCTCGACGGGCTCGGTGAGTTGGTCGTAAGCAACCGGCTCGCTCTGCTTGACCAGGATGGCATGCGGTGGGTCCGCTGCTTCGAGGCAGGCAACGGACATCAGCGATAAGGCGGTCGCTAGTTTTACTCGACTCAGGTGTCTAACATTCATGTGATTGTTTAGGCTAAGCGTGTTCGGCTTACGGTGAACTTCTCATCGTATTCGTAGCCCAATCCGGGTTTGCCGGAGGGCGTGAAGTAGTAGCCGTCAAATTGAATGGGTTCTTTGAAGAACTGATGCTTGTTGAGCCCCTTGGGGCCGGTCGGATTTTCTCGCAGCGTGTTCGCTTCCAGGATCAATACGTTGGGCGTGGCCATGCAGAAGTTGGCCGTCGCGATCCAGTTCAGTGGACCATAGGAGAAGAAATGCGGCGCGATCTGAACGCCTCGCAGTTCGGCCAGGGTGGCGATCTTGCGGGCTTCGGTGAGGCCGCCCACATTGGGTGGACACAGATTGAGAATCGACGCAGCACGCTTGTCGATGAGGCGGGTGAAATCCTCGAGGCCCTGAAGGTTTTCTCCTGTCGCAATGGGGACCGTGGTGGACGCGGCAACCTTGGCCATTTCATCCATGCTGGCGGTGGGCGAGGTCGGTTCTTCAATCCAGAGCAGGTCGTACGGCTCGAGCGGCTTGCAGGTCGCGATCGCTCCCTCGGCACTGCATTGACCGTGGCCGCCATGGATCAGGTCCACCTTGTCGCCCGCGCCTTCGCGAAGGCAACGGAAGACCATTTCGTTGTAGGCGATGTTCTCGTCGGTCGGCATTCTGCCGCCCATCTCATCGTCCGTGTCCTCCCAGACTTTCCGGTCGCCAAATCCTTCGAACAGCAACCAGGGATCGACCTTCACGACGGCACCGGGTTGTTTGGCCAGGTCTCGACCCAGGGAGCGCCAGGCCTCTTCGTTTTCCAACTGGGCTTTGGGCGGCTTGCCGTAGTAGTAGATTCGGATCCGGTCGCGTACGGGACCGCCGAGCAGTTCGTAGACGGGCCTGCCGGTTTCCCGGCCAACCAGGTCCCAAAGGGCATAATCCACCGCGGTGCGGTGCGAACAGAGAACGCCGGCCCGCCGCAGGGAGGACCAGATAGCTTCCACTGCGAAAGGATTGGCACCGATGAGATGCTTCTTGGCGACCCCTCCGAGCGACGGTGCGTAGTCGAGATCCGGGAAATCCGCGTAGCCGGCGACGCCGGTGCTGGAAATGATTTTCAGCACGCGCCGCTGCTCATTGTTTTGTTGCAAGACGAGCAGCTCCACGGCTTCGATACTACTGCCCAAATCCTCTGCCATGAGCGGTTGGCTGAGCGCCGGCAGTCCTGCCAGGGCGCCGGTCCCCAGGGTGGCCTGCTTGAGAAAGTTTCGGCGATTGGTGAGGTGGTTCATTGTTAGCCTAAAAATTAAATTCCGTTCTATTATGTCGAATCTTTCGGAGCCTATCCGATTTGCCTCCGGCTATCTCCGCTGCGCTCCGGTTGTGTTTATCTGTGTTCATTCGTGAAAATTTGCCTCCGGCTAACTCCGCTACGCTCCGGTTGTGTTCAAAAAATCGCTAACACGAATCCGCTTCGCTCAACACAGATGAACACGAATTAACACAAATGGTTCGAGGCTGAGTCTCACTACTTGTTGGGCTATCACTTCTTCTCGGTTTCAGTTTTCAGTTCGGCAATTCGCTTGATCTGGAATTTCGCTTCATCCATTTCACACGCTTCCGTGACAAGAGATCCCTGTTCGATTTGCAAGGGGCTTTTGAGCACGCCGTCCTCCTTCAGCCATTCGTCCTGATAGGGAGAGGTCACCCAGAGTGTCTCATCGCGTCCGGAAAGAGATCGGGCCACTGCCAGCAAGGAAAGGGGACCACCCTGTACCGAAGGAGCCACTTTCAGATTGGCGTCTTTAGCCAGCTCGGCGGTTCGGGCAATCATCCTCACTCCGCCAATGCGACCGGCATCCGGCGTCAGGACCGTGCCGATCTGATGCTGGATGCCCTGAGCGAAGTCCTCGAGCACGTGGTAGTCTTCGCCGAATCCGAGAGGTTGGCTGAACTCCTTTCGGGCGTGCCCCTGTTCGATCAGGTGGCGGACTGCCATGGGATTCTCGAGCAGGTTCACCTCGTTCCGCTCACAACGCAGCGCGAGGTAGGTCATGCCATCCGTGCTCAAGTTCATATCGGCTGCGACCGTGACCTCCATCTCGGTGCTGGCGGCCTTTTTCGCCCCTGACACCACGCTATCGATCTGGCCCAACACCTCCTGCGGGTAGCGGTAGGGGGCGCATTCGCCGCGTAGCTTCATCTCATCGTCGAGGGCGCCAGCCAGTTCCAGGCGAACCGCGGTAAAGCCCGCATCCTTGAGCGATGCCACCATCTGCTGCATTTCCTCGGGAGTGCAGAGGCGGCGTTTGCCGTCTTCTTCCCGATCGATCCGAATCGACGGACAGAGCCGCACGTGACCCGGGCCGGTTTCACCAGCGAGGTCGAGCAGGGCGGTCTGCAGGGCAATGATGAGGGCCGACTTTCCCGGGCCCTGCCATATCCGGCCAAAGCCTTCCCGGTGATACAAGGCGCGCCCGGGCCAATAGGGCGTTATGTGATTGAGCACGTCTGGTGCCGTCTCGCCGAGGACCGTGTGACCGGCGCCAACGGCCCGCATCGACGGGTCGGGCATGAAGATATTTGGCTTGTAATTCTGCAGCGCGTAGCGGTTCACCAATCGAGCCAGGGCCTCCTCGGCATCTTCGGCGGGTAGACCGTAATCGAGGTAATCCCCGTAGCCGGTCGAGCCGTCCCGCGTCGTCAAACGAATGACCCGCAGCCGCGACTCCGCTTCTGATTTCGGTTCCTTCACCGTCAGCAGGTCGGCAGCCACGATTTGGTCGGGCTTTGCCTCTGCCGGGGCTTCCTGTGCCTTCGCGTTCAGGAGCGAGAGAGCGGGGAGGAGCAGCATGGTCAGCTGAAAGTGCCAACGTGTTTGTTTCTTCTTCATGGGGGTGGGAAGACTGTAGGCTTCCTAGCAGGTCCATGGAATGAGTACCTATTGGACAAAAAGCTGGTTCTTTTTTGCGGGTGGGGACTTTCCCCTAGATTGACTTAGCCTATCCGAGGATCCTCTCAAAAACCGGGTTCGGTTTTTGGGGCGCTTTGATAGAAGCTCATAATTAGCCTGTCCCTATTGCAGCATAATATCTTCCTCGATTGGCGATTGGCACGAATGATCAAAACACCACCCGAGACCGCAGACCACCAACCCACAGCACATCTTCGGCAGGGTCGAGTGCCGGATCGACGATCATCTGCACGCTGGGAGTGATGGCGAGATTGCCGAGCTGGATTCGGTAAAACAACTCCGAGGTCCATTGGTCCGAAGTACCAGGCGCGGACGGGTTCCCCCAGGACACCCCGATGCCACCGAGGTCCCGCTCGCGGAAGACCTTCGCGACTCCGGCGGATACTTGGGCGTCCAGCAGAGTGGCTTTGCCATCGGACCAGCCGCCGCGGAGAAAGGGCATCACGCGTGAATCATCGAAATACCAGCTTGCGCTGCCGACGAGGCCCCAGCTCTCCGGCACACCCGCATCGCTTCGGGCATCGACGTGCCACGCTCCGACGTGGAAGTTGTCGTGGTAGCGCCGCTCTGCCGAACTCGTCCAGCCGATCTCGAGGTTCTTGTAGAGTTCCCAATCGCCGAACACATCGAGATTCGGGTTGGTGGAGTCGCCGTTGGCGTCGTGGATGCCACCACGGACATACCAGTGGTCGTCGATCATGGCGGCGCCGGACACGGAGAACCCCGTATCGGGAATGGCAATTTCGCCGCCGGTCGAAAAGGCGAGGTTGGAGTAATGGGTCAGCGGATTGGCCAGTGCGTAGGATTGGAAGTATTCGTCCGCCGGGAAGAAGCCGACTGCAAAACCAGCCCGGCCTCCAATCGCCTGGACCCAATGCAGATTAACCGTAATCCAGGTAATCCCCATAGCCGGTCGAGCCGTCCTGCGTCGTCAAACGAATGACCCGCAGCCGCGACTCTGCTTCCGACTTCGGTTCCTTCACCGTCAGCAGGTCGGCCGCCACGATTTGGTCGGGCTTTGACTCTGCGGGAGCTTCCTGTGCCTGCGCGTTCAAAAGCGAGAGAGCAGGCAGCGCCATCATGGCCAGCTGAGTGATCCACCTGGATCTTGTTTTCTTGAAAAGTCGGTTTCTCATAGAGTTAATCATCAGCCTTTAAGCTGTTTGTTGGTTTTGGCGCTTTATTTAACCGCGACCGAGCAGTTTCCAATGGTCGCGAGTTGTTTCATTTCGTCATCAGAAAGCGCGCGATCGAAAACGGCGACACCACCGATCCACGCGGAAAGCGTCGCGTGTCGATTGCTGTGGATGACGCGACCGATTGTGAAGGGTCCGCCTTCCTCAATGGACTTGGGCGCATAGATGTCATCGCCGAAATAGTAGGGATTGGATTTCAAGGCCACCAACTCACGTTTGAGCACTTTGCCTAAGGTTCCGTCCGGCTGCGCCTCATAGGTCGCCTCGATCTTGGTAAACGGATAGGTTTCCAACCTGACGACGCGATCGGCGGTCTGCTCGATCACTTCGGTTTCAAGCGGTTCACCCTCGGGTGGGTTGTAGAACTGATCCTTTGGGAAACTCACGTCCTCGCCGGGTTGGACCCCATCGATCGCTGCCAGCTCTCCCTGCTGCCAGGCGCGATGGGCATGTTGAAAGAATCGGGACTCTTTCGGATTCTCCACCCAGACTTCCTCGGCTAGACCATTCACGTAGGCGGTCACGCGATTTTCTTCGTTGTGAAACACCATGCCGACCGCGTTCCAGTAGGAGTCGGAGTCGTCGGGTGTTGTCTCCGGTTTGATTTGTCTCATCTTCGTCGGTGCGGACGCGAGGTGCCGAGCGTAGATGTCGCCAAACGAGGCGCCGCCGTTCTCCGAAATGTGAGCACCAAGTCCGCCCTTGTTGGCCTGCAGCCCAGCGAAAAGCCCATACTGCCGCTTGCCGGGCACTTGGATGACGGGCGGTTCACCCCTCGGTGTTACGGTGCCCTCATGCCACATGCCCGCGATGGCATGATTGCCTCGTTCGTAGAGCAACCACACCACCAGGGTGACCGATTTGCCTTTGCCTTTGATATCCAAAGGCGAGTCGTGAAGATGCTTTCGTGGCACCGCTAAAACCGGCAAGTCCTCGTCGCTGCGAGGGTTCGAAAAACGTACTGCCTGACCGAAGGGACCTCGCCCTAGCAACTCAAAATCGGCAAGCGTCGCTTCCGGTCCCTCGTGCCAATAGTCGAGCGAGATGTTTCTCGGTTCGAGTTCATAGATCTGCCCGCCGGATTCTCCCGGGATGGAAATAAAGGGATTGTCTGTCTCCCACGAATCCCGCCGATGAACAAAGTCCCACAGAGCGACCAGTCCGGGGATTTGCTTGACGAGATCAACGCGTTCCTGGTTAGCCTCAGTGAATTGCGTATTGCCTCCTGCGAACTGGATCGGAGGCAAGGCTTGCTGGTCCGTTCCCTCGGCTCTTATGTGTTGCGTGCCGAGCGATAGCAGTAGGACGGTTAGGCCAAGGCAAAACAGTGTCTTTGCCGTGAGGGGTGTTTTTCTCATCTTCCGTCTCATGGTTTCCCGTCTCTGCTAGGCAGTTCGACTAATTGAATTTCATAATACGGCCCTTTATTTAATTGAAGAGACAGACGTCTGCCTTGGGTATGTGATTCCATTTCTTGAATTCTGGCAGGATCGATGGTCTCGAGAAAAGCCAGCGAAAACAGGCGTCCATCCGGAAGGATCGCCAGTGTGTCGACGTGACAAACGCGTCGCTCCCCAGGTGCCATCAAAGGACCGTGATCCGTCCGTTTTTTCGTCGCCAGATCGTAGGTGACATAATGCGCCTGATAAGTTGGATTGAGTTCACGTCCGTCTACGTTGACAACCGGGCCGTGGGTCAGGTGATGGATCATTCCGTCCGCTAAAAGGAAGGCTAGGCGACTGCCTCTCAGATCCCCTTGGCCATTTAGGTCGGCATCCGAACAGATTCGCACCAGTGGGGTGATCGATTGGGTCTTGAGATTTAACTCAAACAACGAGGATGTGCCTTGGTGGGTGGCGTAAATTTTTTCCTTATCGGGAGAAAGCACCGCCATACGCCACTGCGATGATTCCAGCGCACTCTTGCCGGCTTCCCCAACGATACCCTGTTTCACATTGAGACCGGTCTCGCTGATTTTTCCCTTAGCGGGATCGTATTGCCAGATCGCCCCGTCTTTGCGGCTGCCATAGACGATCCCGGTGTCTGGATGGACAACAAGACAACGAACCACGTCGATAAAGGCAGGCATGCTTTTGCGTGTTATGAATTGATCATCAACCGCACCAAGGTTCACCACTTCTCCCGTGTCGATATCACACCGCAATAGCAAGCCGTTCGGATAGGTTATGCCGTAAAGGCAGTTACGCGAAAAATCCGGCTCCAGGGTCATGATCCCTTCCTTTACCGGAGCGCGCCCAACCACCTTGGCTTCGGCGCTTTTTTGGTCGAATGCCACAAAACAGCCGCCCGGATAAGGCTTGCGCTGGCTGTGCGTTTTATAGCCGGCGGGGCCGTAGGCCGTGCCGAAATAGATAACCTTATCGTTCTCAAAAAACGGCGTGTGGATTTTGCCCTGAGACAGCTCACCATCGGGTCCGGTTTTAACTCCCGTGACGCTTCCTAAATCGAAGGGCTGAGCAAAGGTTTGGGTCGCGGGATCGTAGGAAAGAACCGCCGCATTCAGGTCCATCCAATGTGTAATAAACCCCATAAACAGCTTGCCGTCCTCTGTCGTGCTCAATGCCCGATAGGTTCCGTCAGACCAGAGCACATCCGGGTCGTGCACCTTGACGTCGACCCGCTTACTACCCGCAAGGGATGGATGGCAGGCCATTAAAAGTGCACTAATCGTAATACTATTTACTAATCTCAATTTCATTATTTATCCCCTTTGGATGCCACAAGCATGGTTGCAGTTTGTGCCACTACACAAACGCCCGGCAATGAACGGAGCTATACCCATTTCCTCTTCTTGCAGGTGTTCGAAAAGCTCATTTGGTGACTCCTTGATATTCCATTTTTTGCCCATTCTCGATGCGGTATCGACGCTGCCTTGTTAGTAAAACCGGAACTCCAACATCAAGCTCTGGTCCTGGGTCAGTACTTTTACATTGCGGAGCTCAACCTCGCCGGCTTTCTCAAGCGAAACCCTAAACTTGTCTCGTTGGATAGCTATCTCCGGCCCCTTCAGCTCAAACTTCTTCCACTCGTTCGTAGGCTTAACCACCGTGCCATCATTTTTGCCAGCGAAGCGAATCGGCGTTTCGGTTTCAGAGCGCGCCTCGAATGCGAGTATCCCGTCCAATGCGCCTCGCGAAAAAACATTGTTGGAGACGCCGAAGCCGGGTTTGTCGGATTTGATTATGAGCGCGCCCTCTTTTTCGGCAATTTCGCCCTCGTCAGATGTCGCAAACCAGGTGCCGATGCTCTTTTTGTTGTAGGCCTGATTCGGATGATATCCTAACGCCCCGGATTCCTCATAAAACGCATCGAGGGTGTCGGCCAGCTCCTTGAGCTTTTCCGGATTCTCTGCCGCCAGGTTCCGTGTTTCGCCAATGTCGTCTTTGAGGTTGTAGAGTTCGTAGCGGTGGGACTGGCCGTCGGGCATGTCATACCAGAACCGATACAGCTTCCAGTCGCCGTACCGCACAGACGTATTCGGAATATTCATGGTGACGAAACTAAAGCGCGGCTTGTCACAAATCGTTGGACCACGATCGAACGCTTCGCCTTTGAGCGCCGGCACGTAACTCACTCCATCCCGATGCACCTCAGGGCGCGGTTCTTGCCCCGTCATTGCCAGAATCGCAGGATAGTGATCGACCGTTGAAACAACGGAGGGATTGACACTCCCCGGCTGAGTGACGCCAGGCCAGCGGACAATCAGCGGAATCCGCACACCACCTTCGTAGTTATTACCTTTCCCATTTCGCAACGGGAAGTTGCTTGTAGGCGTTGTGCCGTCAACGACATCATACATGTTCCCGCCATTATCCGAGGTGAAGATCACAATGGTGTTTTTGTCCAAATCGCTCTCCTCTAGAAAACGCATCAGTCTGCCAACGTTCGAATCGAGCACCTCGACCATCGCGCCCATCGTCGGCGAATGCTGCGGATTGTTCGGATCAACTTTCTTTTTCCACTTCTCGATCAGCTCAGGTTTGCTCTGAAACGGCGCGTGCACGCTGTAGGCCCAGTAGCAGACAAAAAAGGGCTGATCCTTCTTTTGCTGATCCTGCATATAATCGATCGCTAAATCGGCGATCAAGTCGTCCACGTGGGTATCGGGCGGAACATCAGCTGGCAAAGTGTCACATTTAAACGGTGGGTAGAACTTGCGGTCTTTATCTCTTCCAGGAGGCCCCGAATGACTCCGTCCGCCTTTTACAAAATCAAAGCCATGACTCTCCGGCCAATGCTCCATCTGGCTGCCGAGATGCCATTTCCCGAAGAAGCCTGTTGCATACCCCGCATCCTTCATCGCCTTGCCGAGGGTGTATACCGTGGGGTCGAGATAATTTAACGACGATGGACCAGCAGCCCGGGCATCGTCAAAGGTCTCGGTTTGCTCCTTATGCTCATGACTGCCTCGAAGATGTCCCGTGGCATCGGTTAAACCGTAGCGGAGGGGATATTGTCCCGTCAGGATACTCGCCCGTGTGGGAGAACAAAGACAATTAGCCGAATAGGCATCGGTAAAGCGCATACCGCTTTTCGCCAGCGCATCGATATGTGGCGTCTCGTAAAACGTGCTGCCATAAACAGCGGTGTCACGCCATCCCAGATCATCGGCCAGAATGAAAATGACGTTCGGAGCCTTCGCTTGCGCGCTGGCATTTAGACAACAGCAAACCAACAGTGCACTTGCCGCAAGGTGTATTCTTCTTGTCTTTCGTCTCATGATTTTCCGCCCTCAATTGTCGGGTTCAGCCTTATATGCACAATTCATCAGGGATTCTGCCGGCCCGGAGGCGAAAAGACAACTGGGGTTTCCTCCAGCCAGTCGCTCATCAACGCAGACAATTTCTCCACCTTCTCGGGATTTTGCTTCGCCAGATCGGTGCGGTCGTCTGGATCATTCTTCAGGTCATAGAGCTCAAGACCATCCGGTCGTTCGATCAGTTTGTCCCAGCCATCCACCAAGACACGCGCGATGAGGTCGCTATCCAAGTCGGCCAAAGCATCCATTTGGATATTGTCCCAGTAGACGTCTACAAAGATGCGGTCGCGCTCGGCCAGGGCCTCCGGATTCCTCAAATCCAGCCCGGACATGGCTTGGTCAGGCTCGATGCCACAGGCTTTCAAAATGGTTGGCGCGATATCGATATTGCTGGCCAGGGTCTCCTGATCACGACGGGGCGCGATCTTGTTCTTGTGGGTGAGGAAGATCGGCGTGCGAATTCCCGCCTCGACCGGTGTCTTTTTGGACCTGACATACCAGCTGACCTTCTCCGGGTCGGGCCGCCAACCGTTGTCGGCGCTGAAAACGAAGAGGGTGTCCTCGTAGAGATCCTTTTCTTTCAAATAGCCCACCAGCTGGCCACAGGTCTCGTCGAGCCAGGCAATGTTCGCCCAATAGCGCGCGGTCGACTCATCCGGGGCCAGGTCCTTGTATTTTTGATAGAGCTCATCCGGTGCGTTGTGCGGCGTGTGGGGCAGGAAAACGGCATACCAGATAAAGAAAGGTTGTTCGTTCATTTGTGCCTTTTCCACGAAGTGGTGGATGGGCTCCATCGTTTTGCGGCCGATCCCATGCCCAAAACCCTCGTCAAATCCGTGGTCGCGAGGATCGCCCTCCCACCACTTCCCGGTCTGCAGGGTGGCATACCCGTTATCCTGCAGTTGTTTTACCATGGAAGGCGCATGCTCCAGAGTGGCGGTCATGGCTTTCGATTGCTCTTGGGCCAGGGGCCACAGTTCTTTGTTGGCCCGCAGTCGTAGGTGGTCAACGCCTTCGCCCATGAAAGGGCGATTGCCCCGCACGGCCGTTTGGTGAGGATAAAGCCCGGTCACGATGCTGGCCAAAGAGGGACGGCAAATCGACGCGGTGGTGTAGCCGCGTTCATAGATCAGACCCTCGCTGGCGAGCTGATCGAGGTGGGGTGTTTTGAGGTGAGGGTGGCCCATGAAGCCGTAGTCGTCCCAGCTCTGGTCATCGCTCAGGATGAAGACCACGTTGGGCCTGTCATCCGCCTGCGCCAGCGTGCCGGCGGCGATCAGGCTCAGAATCAAAAGTATCTTTTTCATTTGGTCGTTAAAGAATTTAGAAATTAACTCGCCTCGGTTGAAGCTCTCATTTTGGGGGAAGAATGGCGTAAATGCTCGAGACCAACAGGTCTTGTTCGATGGCGGCTTCGATCGTCGCATCGACGTCGCGAGGACGGCCACTGACCAGCGCGCCATAGGTGCCATCGTCCTCATGGTTCAGATCAACGACGGCGGCCTCGCAATCGGCCGCCAATGACTGCAACTCCCTGACAGACCGATTAATCCTCACGGTAGCGGTTTTGGTCAGTTGCGGATCGTCGTAGTGGTAAACATCCAGTTCGCGCACCTGTTCGAGGCGGGTGAGGACCCGGGCGACATGATGCACCTGGCGCTCAAAGGCTTGAAACGTGATGGCAATCACTCCTTCCGTATTCCTGGAATGGTAATTGATGTCACCATACCCGATAAAGCTTTCGATCTGGAGCCCGCGGCCGGAGAAGGCGACGGCTACGGAAGCCGCAGCACCGGGACGGTCGTCGGTCTTGATGATAAAAAGCCAGTGTCCTTCCTTATTATCCATCAGTGGTCCACTCCTTGATTTTGGTGGTGATCGCCTCGGCCGAACGCTGGATCGCATCCATTTCCTCTTTCCAATAGCCTTCCATGGGCAGCAGGCGCTCCACGGTGCCGGCAATGATCAATCGCGCTCCAAACGGGCCGTTGATGCCTGACTCACCCGTATGCAGGTATTGGGCGGCAATCTCCATGGGGCGTCCTTCGAGAATGGCCCGGGCGAGTTCAACGGAAGCATTGGCCGTCGCTTCAACGGTCTTGGCTTCCGTGTAGTGAATCGCAAAGGGTTTGAGTGCGACCCGGAGATCGGGGGAGAGGGTGGAGACGTGTTGGAGCGCCTTGATCGGGCCTTCATCGGGATCGTCGAGCAGCGTGGCGATGAGCTTTTTCTGCTCGGCAAGCAAGTGCTCGGTATACGTGGCAGTGGTCACCCCTCGGCGAAGTCGGGCTTCAGTGGCTTCCCACTCGGCCCGGTTCATTCCATGGACGCGGACGGTGGACCATAGGGGGACCATCCCGCCGCCATGCTCGCCCAGGACATACCCATGGACCCGCTGCCGTCGGATGCCGAGGTCATGGGCGATCTCCCATCGGAAACGAAGCGAGTCTGAATAGGCCCCCATGCCGATGACATGATCTCTAGGGAGATACTTCGAGAAGATGTGGACTCCCAGTTCCACCGGATTGGTCACCACGATCACCACCGGGGGATTGTCAGCCCGTGTTTCAGCGATCTTCTGAGCGAAGCGTTCGAAGACCGGCAGATTGGCTTTGGCGAGCATGTCTCGCGAGGCGGAACCCACTTGCTCCAGGTCCGTGTCGAATGTGACGCCGCCGGCCATGATCACGATATCACCAATGATGGCTTCGGGATCTGAGGTGACATCCAGCTCCGGAATGATCTCAGCATAGGCGTCCTGCAAGTCCGCTCTGAACCCGTTCAGCAGATAGGGGCGTGAAGACTCGGGGTTGCTGCCGACCAGTTGCAGAATCTCTCTTTGTTCCAGCAAACGGTCCCGTATCAACTGGATGACCATTTCGCGACCGCAGGCTCCACTGGCGCCGATGATAGAAATATCCATGGCTTATTCGTCCTCCGGAAGTGAGTTGATCCAATCCCGGATGAGGGCCACGCCAGCCTCATCGATTTCGTGGGAACCAAAGAGAGGCATTTGACCGGCCCCGCGACGATTCATCCGCCCGAGGAGTTCTGACAAGTCGGCATCGCCCGGCACCATCAATTTGGCATCGGGGTGCCCTGACAAACCGACCAGTGGAGTCGTCCCAATCATGCCGGTGTCCGCTAAGGGAATGTGATGCTCCAGGTTCAGCTCGGAGCGCCCGCCCATCCCGGCAGGGTGATGACAATGCGCACAGTTCACATGGAGATACGCCCGCGCCCGCTCTTCGAGGGTTCCGCTCTCAGGATCGTAGGGATCCGCCAGCTTCACCGTTCGATTCTTTTCCAGGATGCGACTGTCGCGCACGATCTTTTTCTCGATCCACTGATCCAGTTGCTGATGCCCATCGGGATGGGTTCGATTGAGTTGGGACGTGGTGAAGGCGATGCCGAAGAGGCTGCGCTGGTTGTGGCAGACCATGCATTCGGAGCGGGAAGGGTAGCGCCAGGTTTGTTTCTTACCCGGTGCCCCGCCATCGAGTTCCAGCGTCACCGTCTCGCCTTCTTCCGGAACCAGGCTCGCCGTCTTCCCCTCGGAATCCCACTGGTAGGTATAGCCCTGCCAGGTTCCGCTATTGTAGAGGACCTGAGTTTCTACCGGTGAATCACCGAGATACAGGGTCTTCACCAAGGCGCCACCAGGATCTATCCATAGACTGCTGTGCGTCCGGATGCTGCCGCGGTTCTCGAGAGGGCGACCGGGGAGTGCCACAAAGCGTCGCGCGCTCGCACCGTCGGCCCAGCCTTCCGCCTGCACCTGGTATTCTAACACTCCGTCCGCCGGTTGCTGGGTGGCGACGTCAGCAAACAGGCCTGTCTCCACGAGGGTCTTCGGCCAGGGGCGAAAGGTTTGCTGGCTTTTGTTGGCGGCCGAGTCGTGGGCGACCAGGGTTTCCACGGTTCCAGACAGGGAAAGCAGGAGCAGTTCGCCCTCGTGATCTTCCCGAACGGCAGTCAGGGTGCTGCCGTTGCTCCTGGCCAGGCGAAAGGGCGTGCCCAGGGTGTCTGTTGCCGCATCGTAGGGAACTGCCCAGATCTCCTGAGTCACACAACAGCCGTAGATGTAGTGACCGTCCAGCTCCGGGAATCTTTTACCGCGATAGAAGACGCCGCCAATGATGGAGCGCAGCTCCGTATGAGGTTGCACCAGTCGGGCCGGGGTATGGGTGCGCGTGGGGCCGCCCAGTGGCAAGTCGAGGTGAAAGGGCTGATTCCCTTCAAAAGCGGACCAGCCTGCATTCGAGCCGCGCTTCACGCAGTGCAGCATTTCCCAGAGATCGTCTCCGTTGTCCGCGGCCCACAGCTCATGGGTCGTCGGGTGGAAACAAAGGCGCCAGGGATTGCGCAGGCCGTAGGCCCAGATCTCAGGCAGGACGTCTTCCATTCCCACGAAGGGGTTGTCTGTCGGCACCGCGTAAGCAAGGCCGAGGTCGGGCTCACTGTGAACATCGAGGCGAAGAATCGATCCCCGCACCACATGCACCTGCTGCCCGACTTTTTCGGGATCGCGTTGCACCGAACCATCTCCGGCGGAGAGATAAAGGAAGCCGTCCTCGGGACCCCACTGGAGATCACAGCCGTTGTGATTGATCGTCTTCCAATGGAACAGAATTTCGGGTTCTCCCTGCAGCGCGAATTGCGGCTCGTTGCTGATCGCATAGCGCACGATCAGGCACTGCCCGTCGGTTCCGGTTTGCCGATGAACGGCCAGGTACAGGTAGGGGCGTTTCGGCCAGTTCCGATCGAGAATGCCGCTCAACACCTGAACGTTTTTATACGGGGGCTTGCCGTCACCTCCATTCTTAAATGCTTCTCCCACGTCTGCCCGTTGGTGGTGCTTCACGCTTCCCGGAATGGCATTCGCCGGTACCGACCAAATCTGTCCACCTCTTCCCAGGATCAGCAGTGCTGCTTCCTCTTGGTGGTTCTGGTAGGGGATGATGTCCAGAACCGAAGGGAACTGATGCGCTTCTCCAAATCGCGGGACGGCCCGGTAACCCAGAGGCGGCCTGCCGGCCCCATCCAACGCGGCATCGTCCCAGGCGATGTGTCCCTGTCCCCACGTGATGCCGCCGACGAGCAACATCGCCATGCCTGTTCCGGCTAGACGCAGGAGTTGGCGACGTGGAAAGGGAAGAGTCACAGTGGTTGGTTGTTCGTTCTTTTGTCGTGTGCGAAAACCTTTTCGGGGTTCACGTCTGATCCAACTCGGCCTTCGCCCGCTTCCTGCAAAGCACAGAGAAAATGGCCATCCCGATCGCGGAACCGGCATACAGAAATGAGGTTCCCATCATTCGTCGCTGGTTTTCCTCCCGGATCGTTTCCAATCGATCGGCGTAGGCATCCACAGAAGCCTGGAGACCTTTCCATGCCTTTGTTTCGGCCATCTCCTCAGCCGGGAAGTCCGGTGCCTCGACGATGAGCTTCAGTCGGAAGGATTCCGGAGCACTCTTCAAATTTTCAGGGGCGATACTGGGTAAGCCGTGCTTCGAGATGCGCATCGAGGACTGCAACTCCAGGATGAACGCGACACAAAAAACGTAAAACAGCGTCGTGAAGATATACGATCCTCTCAAGGCCCAATGGACGTGATTCTTCCTCATTTTCTCAGTGGAGTTAGGCTTCAAAGTGAGCCGCCCATTTGGATTTCTGCAGGCCGCGTTTCACCGCCTTTAAGTTCTCGAAGGGGGCCCCTCCGTAGTGGCTCAGGGCGTAGCCGTCACAGCCGGTAAACGAGGAGAGTTCGGCGCTTTTCTCCAGGATGTCCGGGTTTTTGCCTCGGATATCGAGCGCCGCGACCCAGTGCACGCGATCCCCGGCGATCGCTTCGAAATTCTCGAGGTATTTCACCTTATCATGAACCAGTTCCAGATTGTCCTGGTGTTCCACGAAGGCATTGGCCCGGATGGAGTCCACGTGGTTCATGAAGGAGGGCAGGTCGACCCCGCAATAATAGCTGTGGGTGCGAGTGTAGTGATTCCAGCGAATGTCGATCTCCGGCTTGAAGGATTTCGCAGCAGTACTGATCAAGTCGTAGAAGTGGTTCACCGACTCGCAGCGGAAATTCAGCCAACGCTTCAGCACGGGATGCTGCTTGAGGTAATCTTCGGCGAGAATGCCCGAGTCCATGATGGCCTGCTTGTCCTGTTGGGCGAGGACGAGGAGTTCCTTCCTGGCCTCTTCCAAATCAAAGCCCGACTTTTTGGCGGCGGCCACGCAATGCCCGCAGAAGCAGCCGCCTTTTTCTGTAGCGACCAGCGCCCATTCGATTGGATCCGGCGGCAGGTTCTGTGTCAGGAACTTGGTCGGCAGCACATAGGGGACGAGGCAGGTCTGGATGTAGTCCAAGTCATAGTTGGCAGCGAGATCCGAGTAGAGTCCCACGGCATACTCCTGGAAGTCCGGACTGTTCAGGCAAACGGCAGGATTCTTGTAATTGTGCGTGATGACCGGCTCGCCGAATACGTTCACCTGGATGGCATCCGGCAATTCTTCTGCCAGCCTCGTTGAATCAATCCAGGCATGAAACAGCTCAACTCCGGCTTTCATTCCCCGTTGGTGCGCTGCGGCCGTGAATTCTTTAACCCAATCCGTTTTGGCAAGGAAGTCCCGCTCGGTCCGCAGAGGCTTGATCTTGCCGTAGTGCTTCATGTCGGGCTCCCAGTAGACTCGGCAATCCTCGCAGGTGTAACTCTTTCGGACGGGATTGTGGGGGTAATCACCACCGCGGAACGGGCGGATCTGTTCCGAGAGGTTGCACATGTAGACCGAGTTGGCCCCGGCCATGCCCTGCAGGTTATCCAGCACCTGCTCCAGTCCTTCATCGGCCAGGTCCCAGGGGAAAACGCTGGCGGAAATTTCCGGAGCTGTGCCCGGATTCTTCGCCCGGGCGAGCGGCAGGGGCGCGGCCATTCCCGCCAAGCCGAGGGTGCTGATAAAATTTCTTCTGGTGGGGGTTCGCATAGCAACGTCGAGGTCGTCCTCAGATCAGGTCCACGAAAGAGGGGATTTTTGGACAAAAACTGGCTCTTTTTTGTGCCGCAAGAGTGGCAACGCGATGCCAATCGACTGACCGTCTCAGGCGTCTTCAACTCGCCGCAGGAAGCATCAGCATTGAGGAGCTGGAAGGGGGGGCAATCTTTCTTAAGTCTATAGGGAAGCCAACAGGGGCGGAAGAACGCTCACTTTGTTCGAAACGATTCACTCAGGACTAACGAGACAATCAGGTCCTGAAATCCATTGCCGCCTTCGCGGACCTCTTTGACTATGGCCTCAACTTCCTTGCGGTCGCCAAAGCTGAGGTCTCGTCCGGTGGCGTAGATGAGCAGTTTCTCGGCGAGGCAGTTGCCGAAGATGTCGATATTGTCGACGAGGTAACGCTTGAGATCGGTGACGTCGTTCAGCACTGTGCCGTCTTTCATGGTTCCTTTGGCATCGACGGGCGGGCCGTCCTTGCGAACCACTTTGCCGTTCACCTTTTCGTAGACCGGATAGAATTCACGCCATCGCCCGATCGGGTCGAAGTTCTCGAGGGCGAAGCCTGGCGGGTCGATTTTTTGGTGGCACCCCGCGCAGCTTGGGTCGGCGTTGTGCTTTTGTAAGAGTTCGCGGATGGAGTTGGCGCCAGTGGTGTCGGGCTCCACCGCGGGAATGTTTGAGGGAGGTTCAGGCACCGGGTCGCCGAGTATGTTTTCCAGCAGCCAGACGCCGCGGAGAACGGGCTGGGTATCGACGCCGTTGGCGGTTGCCATCATGATGCTGGCCTGGCCGAGAATCCCGCCATAGCGCCCACCCGGTTCAATCTCGACCCGGGTCATGGTATCGGATTTTGGAAACTCGATGTCGTAGAGCGTGGCGTTGCGCTGATTGAGATAGGTAAAGGTAGGATCGATGAAGGTCTCAATCGGATGGTTCTCGCGCAGAATCTCAGCGACAAAGAGTTCGGTCTCCGCCGTGATCGCCTGGGTGTGCTTATCGGTCCAGTTGAGCAGACGATTATCCGGCATGATTTCAGGCAGAATCCGCAAGTTGAGCCATTGCCCGGTGAAAGAAGTGAGGAAGTTGGTGACTTGTCTCTCCTTGAGCAGACGGCGTGCCTGTGTTTCGAGCTCGGCCGGATCCGAGAGTCGGCCTTTGGCGGCGAGGGTTCTCAGCAGGCTGTCGGGAGGTCCGCCGGTGAGGAAAAACGACAGGCGAGTGGCGAGGTCGTAGTCATCGAGTTGGCCCTCGCGCTGGCCGCGGTAGAGAAAATTCGGTGAGCAGAGTACAGCGCGGAGGGCGAGATGAATGCCGTCTTCAAAACGGTAACCGCTGGCCTGGTGCTGCAGCGCAATGGTCACGTATTCCTCAACCTGTGCCTCGGTGGCGGGGCGTCGGAACGCGGTATCGATCAGGGGACGGAGAATGGCTTCCGCATACTCACGGTCATCGCGGCCTGCGCGTTCGCCCATGAAGCGGGCGGTGATTTTCTCCTGGGCCACGTCCTCCCGGTCGGCGATCAGGCGGAGCGGCCCGGTGATGGCCATGCGATGGATATCGATACCGGGACCCTTGTCGAAAAGATAGCAGGACATGGTCCGCACGATCGGGAAGGGATGGCTTGCCATTTCTTCGGCGATTTCGATCACCTCGGGAGAATCGACATCAAAAGCATCGACATCGAGCCCGCCTTCAGAGCGGAGGCGTTCTTCGCGAATCGCTTCGATGCGCTTGTGCCAGCTCCAGCCGGCGTCGCCTCGCTGGTAGCCTGCCTCGACCCAGGCGGCTCCAAGTTCCGGGTCGTTGCGCCACATGTCGATGAGCTGTTCCGCAATACGAGGGGTTTGCGGTGGCCACGTGGGAGGCTTACCCGTCACCCCGTAGAGCGGTGCGTTCTCGTAGTGAACCACGATGGTATCGCCGCGTTGCAGTTCGACATCGGCCGAAAAGGTGGCAGGCGCTTCTTCGGTGACGGTGAACCCGGCCAACTTAGTGAGTTCACTGGCAAGGCTCGCCTTGCTGTTTGTGCTGTGGGCGAGCAAATGCACTTCGGGCGTGTGACCCTTGGTCGGTTTGAAATGGGAGAGGTCAATTCTGACCCGGTAGACACCTGCGGTCTTAGCTTCGAAACGGCTGGGCCAGACCGAGCCGCGAGCGAGACTATCGGTGGAGAGAACCATACGCAGGACCCCGTCGACGAGGTGGCCCGTGGTGAAATTCAGGGTGAAGTCTTCAGGAGTGAGTAAGGTGGTCTTTTTGTTCAGGCTGCGTTGCTCAACAGGAGGCGGCAGAACGCTGTCGGCTGCGGCTGTAGCGACCTCGAGATACTGCGCCATGAGCGGCGGGGAAAGAACGAGATCACCGCCATGATTATCGAAGCCGTGGGTGACCGGATCCGTGGGAAAGCCGATCGGCACGGAAAAGGGGAGCTTCAGCAGGGCGCTCACCGACCTTTCGTATTCGTCCTTGCTGAGGCGGCGCAGGATGGTGCCGCCGGGCTTGTCGTTTTCCAGTAGGGCTTCGCCGAGCCAGTCGATCACGGCGAGGACTTCATCGTCTGAGGGTTGCTTCTTGTCTTCCGGCGGCATGTCGCCGCTTTCGATCATGTTCCAGGCCTTGCCCCAGAGTGCGGGAGCATGAGGATCAGTCCAGTCGATCTCGAGGAAGTCGAGGTTGATGCCGCCTTTCTCCGACTGCTCATCGTGACAGTCGAGGCAGTAGTTGACGAGAAAGGTGTCAACGTGCTCAGGCAGTTCGCTCACTTGGGCGAAGGCGGTCGCAAAGGGGAACGCTGAAATCAGGGCGATCAGTGCCAGTCTTATTCGTAATCTTAATCCCAAGCTGCCAAAGCCAATCGGATTAAGAGTAAGATTAGGATTAAGATTATGAGTAGTGAATCTCACAGCAGGTAGTCGTTCATGTTTCGAGAGGCCTTCACGAAACGCTCCTGCTCCACGCCCATCGATTCCATGATGGTGAGGAACAAGTCGCCGAGCAGCGGAGTCGCACTGGTTTCGTTGTCGCGATCGATCGCGTGGTAGGCGCCGTGTCGATAGCCACCACCGGCGAGCAAGGCAGGCAGGCGACTGTTGTCGTGCGTGTTGGCATCACCCATTCCGCTGCCGTAGAAGACAGCGGTAGTGTCGAGCAGGGGGAGGCCGTTGGCGTCTTTTGTCTTCTGGAGGCGGCGGAGGAACTGACCGAAGCGGGTGACGTGTGCTGTGCCGACCTGGTTGTATTCGGCGACCTTGTCGGGATCGTTGCCGTGGTGAGAAAGGCCGTGGTAGCCTGCGCTGAGTTTTTCGCCGTTGATCGTAAAGACCTGGCCATCACCCGGTACGAACATCGAAATCACCCGGGTGGAATCGGTCTCCAAGGCCAGTGCCATGAGGTCATACATGATCTCTTCGCATTCGAGGGAGAGATCCGGCGCGACGGGATCGTAGTCGGGCAACTTGAAATCCACCTTTGGTGTCGGCACCTCGAGCCACTCGCGCTGTTTCTGCACCTTCTTCTCCACGTCACGGACGGAGGAGAAATACTCGTCGAGCTTCTCTGCGTCGCTCGCGCTAACCTGCTTCTTGAGGGCGTTGGCTTCTCGAAGAACGAGGTCGAGAGCGCTTCGGTTACTCTCGAGGATGTAGTCCATCCTCGCCTTGTCCGAATCGGAGCTGAAGAGTTTGCCGTAGAGCACACTAGGGCGTCCAATGGAGGGCAGGCGAATGCCTTCTTTGGTGAAACTGGCGCTTCCGCCGGTCCCGCAGGTGACTTGAAGCGAAGCGAAACGGGATTGGTGGCCAATCTCGTTAGCCACGATCTGGTCGAGGGAAATGCCCGGGGTGCCCTTGCCGGTGAGAAAGTTGCTCCAATTGCGGTGCCCGTTCGGCGCGCGATGATCAAGGCCTGAGAAGAGGGAGAAGTCCGAACGCAGATCTTCCAACGGGGCCAGCACCTGCGAGGTTTGGTAGTCGGTACCTGCTTCCTTTGGAAACCAGCTCGGGGTGTGGAAACCCAGGAACGTGCCGATCGTGACCAGCCGTTTCACTGGAGCGTTGGCGATGGCCGCAGAGGTGACCGAGCCATTGGTGGAAGCCGTTGCTGATGCCGCAGAGGCCAGGTGGCCGGAGGATTCCAGCAGGGGCAGGGAAAGGGCCAGTCCGGAAGCTTTCAGGAAATGTCGTCGTTCTTGCATGGTTGTAGAGACAGCGCAGTCAGAGACAGCGCAGTCCGCATAACAGGTCCAGGTGCGGCAGAACGATTGGACAAATTTCGGGCACTTCTTTGCGGGAGGACAGCGATTCCCCGGTTGGATCAACCTGACTCCTTCCCATCACGCGATCGTGTGCCGGTGGAGAAAGCGTGTCCAAAAGGCCCCGAGTGAGCCTTGTTAAGGTGAAGCACGCATGCGCTCTCCTCAAAATATCACCCCGAAACTCCCCAAAAGGCGTTCCCTCAAGGAGCGTTCCGGCGGACTTGTGCTTCGATGATCCTAATTTAAACGAACCAACGAACATGGCTTACAACGACCAGTTGATCGTAGACCACATCAAACAAACGCATTCGACTGACCTCTTGAGCGAGCGGGAGAAACATTTGATCGGCTTAGCCGTAACGATGACTCGCGGTTGTCAGGTGTGCACGCGAAACCGAATTGAAAAGGCCCGCGCCATGGGGCTGACGGACGACGAGCTCAATGCGCTGGTCGCCGTCACATCTGCCGTCAACAGCGGCGTCACCGCGGCAACCGCCCGGGTGGCGTTCGGCATGATTGAGGAAGAGAACGCCGCCGAGTGCGGCGATGTTTGTTCGGCAAGCCCTCAATAACAGAAGCGGCCTTTGCTGAGAATTGATCGCCTACGAATGCGCGAGAAACTCTACCCTAAATTTGCTAATCTCAGAACGATGATTCGTCATTCAATAGCACTCATCCTGACCTCTACGGTGCTCGCCCAGGCTTCGGCGCAAGACTTCGAACTGCCGGAAGCACTGAATCGAGTCATCGAGAACAATTGCGTGGATTGCCACGATGACATCGATCCCAAGGGTGGATTGGATTTCTATTCCCTGGAGTGGGATCTCGAGGACTCCCACGTCATTGAGCAGTGGGTAAAGGTGCACGATCTTATGGCGGCGGGAGAGATGCCGCCCCCCGAAAAGAGCCGCCTGAACGATGAGGATCGCGCGGAAGCCGTGGAGATCCTGGCGGACCGCATCCTGCAGGTGGAGCAAGAAGCGAACGGTGAGCAGGGGCGTTCGGTTTCACGGCGATTGAATCGCTTTGAGTACCAGAATGTGCTGCGCGACCTGCTGCACGATCCTACTCTCAAAGTCGCGGGTGACTTGCCCCTGGACGGGGAGGTTCACGGCTTTGCGAAGGTGGGGACCGCTCTCGATGTGTCCCATGTGCAGATCGATGCTTACCTGAATGTGGCCGAGACGGCCCTGCGTCGTGCCCTTGAGTTTTCCGCTGAGAAACCCGAGCCCAAGACGAAACGCCACTACGCCCGCGAGCAAGGGACGCTATGGGCTGGTAATGGTAATTTGGGCTGGGCGCGCTGTTCCCTCGCGCTGGACGGTCTCGAGGTGAATGACGAGTATTCCTTCAATAAACGAGGCTTTGACCCGACTTCAGCGGTTCGGCCGGAGCAGGCCGCGGGGATTACGGTCGATGACACGGCGGCGGAACTGACCGGGCCCTGGCGCGAGTCCAAGCGCGATCCTAAGCGCGTCGGGAAGCACTACCTGGCTGATGACAACAAGGGCATGGGTGACTACGAGATCACTTGGAAGGCCGAGCTCCCGAAACCCGGAGCCTACGAAGTGCGGGTCAGCTTTGGCGGGGGCGAAGGCATGGCGAGGAATGCCTCTTATCGGGTGCGCCATGCGGAGGGCGAAACTCAACTGACCATCGACCAAAGCATCACGCCCACCATTGATGGGCTTTGGTCTTCCCTGGGGCGTTTTACCTTTGGACCGAAAGGTGATGATTCGGAGTCAGGGCCGGTCATGGCCGAGGTCTCGCTGAGCAATGAGAATGCCAAGGGGTGGGTCATCGCGGATGCCGTCCAGTTTGTGGCTGTTGATGAGTTGGAAGACGGAACGCAGAAAACTCAGAAAACCCTTTATTCGAAGGAGGAAGCCTCTACCGCCATCTTTCGCGGAGCCTACACGCCGTTCTATTATGGGTTTGAAAAGTTCAAAGCACCGACCCGGGGTGACTACAAGGTGCGCCTGAAGGCGCGGTCCGTGCTTCGCAAGACGGATTACGTCGAATGGGAAGGGGACAAGAAGCCGCGCCACTATCCGAACCTAGTGCTCGATGCGACGCGGCGTTATCCGACTCCGGTGAATGATCGTGTCTTTCCCGGCAAACGCAGCGAACCGGTCAAAGTCTACTCTTCCACCCTGCATGAACCGAACAACCAAAGCATGCTGCCGATCGGGAAGTTCGAGGCGCCGCCCGAGGCGCCCGAGGTGTTCGAGATGGACGCCTTCCTCGAGGAGGGAGCGATGGTGAAGCTCGACTGCATGCGTCTGCCCAGCCCGATGGTTCCAGCGATGCCGCACACGATTCAGAAATTTGATCCGGACGGTTATCCCGGGGTCGCTTTTCATTGGCTGGAAGTGGAAGGGCCGTTTATCGAGGAGTGGCCGCCGGCCTCTTACCGGGCGCTCTTTGGCGATCTCCCTTTGAAGCAGTCGGGAAGCCATGTCGTGGCCGTGCCAGAACAACCTTTGAAGGAGGTGAAAGGGCTTTTGTCAGGATTTATGGAGCGCGTCTATCGACGTCCTGTGGAGCAAGCGGAGTTCGATCGATTCCACGGCTACGCGAAGCAGCTGATCCGAGAAGGCGAATCCTTTACGGAAGCGATGATCGCGACGTATTCAGCGGTGCTGGCGTCGCCCGAGTTTCTCTTCCATTGCGGGCAACCGGGCGAGCTGGATGACTTCGCCCTGGCTGAGCGGCTTTCTTTCTTCCTCGGCGAATCGATTCCGGACGAGTCACTCAGCGCCCTTGCCAAGCAAGGCAAGCTTCGCGATCCCGAGACACTGCGTGCCGAGGTCGACCGCCTGCTCGAGAAACCCGAATCGAAGCGATTCGTGAAGGAGTTCCTCGATGCCTGGCTCAAGCTCGACGAGATCAACGACACCGATCCTGACCGTGATCTCTATCCGGAGTATGCCGGTGACTGGTGGCTCGTGAACTCGATGGTCGAGGAGTCCCGGCTCTACTTCGCCGACCTCATTGCCGGCGATCGTCCGGCACGTAATGTGATCGACGCTGACTACACCTTTGTCGACGAACGCCTCGCCCGTCATTACGACATTCCCGGCGTGGTGGGTCCCACCTTTGAACGCGTCAGCCTTCCGGAGGGAAGTCCCTACGGGGGCATTCTCACCCAGGCGTCGGTGTTGAAAGTGACAGCGAACGGCACGGTCACTTCACCGGTGCTGCGTGGCATCTATGTGATGGAGCGACTTCTGGGCGATCATCCGGCTCCGCCTCCGCCTTCCGTCCCCGCTGTGGAACCGGACATTCGTGGCGCGGCGACGATTCGTGAACTGCTGGCGAAGCACAGTCAGGATGCGGCCTGCGCGGGCTGCCATGAGAAGATCGATCCTCCGGGCTTCGCCCTGGAGAGCTTCGATGTGATGGGGCGCTGGCGGGATAACTACCGCTCATTGGGCGAGGGGTCCGAGCGCATCGAAGGCATCGGCCGAAGCGGCAACGAATTTGTTCACTTCATCGGTAGTGAAGTCGATGCCTCCGGGGTGACCCCCCAGGGAGATCCCTTCGCCGATGTCCTTGAGTTCAAAAAGCTCCTCATTGAGGATGAGGAAACCATTGCCCGCAATGTCACCGAGCAACTCCTCGTGTATGCCACGGGAGCCCCGGTGGGCTTCGCCGACCGCGATGAGGTGGCGGCCATTTTGGAGAAGAGTCGTGCGTCGGAGTACGGCGTGCGGACGATTATTCATGAGATTGTTCAGAGTCCGTTGTTTCTGAAGAAGTAGAGGAGTGATGGAGTAGGGGAGTTGTTGGAGTTTTGGAATGAAGGCCGAACGCAAAAATCGAAACCGGGGATACCAAAAGCTTTGGGTTTGGAGTGATGCAATCGAGCTCTATTGTATGACTCGTAGAGTGACGAAAGGCTGGCCGTTCGAAATGAGTAGAACCGCCAGCCAAGCCATTGCTTCCGCCGATTCAGTGCATCGGAATATCGCAGAAGGGTACTGCCGTCGATCTATCAAGGAATACATTCAGTTCCTTTACTTCGCTCTAGGTTCTCTGGGCGAATCTGTTTCCGGTTTTGTTGCCTTCAGGGCCGCTGATCAAATCTCGGAAGAAGACTTTGAAGAATTCGATGCTCTCGCCTTCAAACTGGAGAACGGTCTCCTGAAGCTGGTCGAAAGTCTTGAGCGCAAACGTGACGATGGCGACTGGACAGACAGTCTCGTCGTCCGAGAAACTAACGAAATTTACAGCGCTTCATGCGCGGATGATTCCACAACTACCAGGCAGCTGACGTGATTCCAATACTCCGTCCCTCCAATTCTCCAACTCTTTCTCGCCATGACTCCAACACTCCAACACTCCGGGCCGACCCGTCGCCATTTCCTCAGAGGTGCGGGTGCCGTTCTCGCTCTCCCTTGGCTTGAATCTTTCGCCACAACTGAGTCGGCCGCCGCTCCCAAGCGCATGATCGCGATCAACCAGGATCTCGGTTTCATTCCCAAGCTCTTCTTTCCCAAGACCGAGGGGCGCGATTACGAGCTTTCGCCTTACCTCGAAAAGATTGCGGAGCACCGGGATCAGTTCACCGTCTTCAGTGGCCTCTCTCACCCCGGCGTCGACGGGGGACACCGGGCTGACAAAACCTTCCTGACTGCCGCCCCTCATCCGGGACGGGCGAACTTTCGCAACACGATTTCCCTCGACCAGGTCATGGCCAATGAGATCGGAAACGAGACCCGGTTCCGGTCTCTGTCTCTTGGGATCAACGATACGAGGAGCCTGTCCTACACCCAGGCGGGAGTTGAGATCCCGACCATCAAGAGCGCAGCCGAACTCTACAAGAAGATGTTTCTCCAGGGCGATCAGAAGGCCATTGAACAGCAACTGGTGCGGCTGCAACGCAAGGGGAGCATTCTCGATGTGGTGATGGGCCAGAGCTCTGATCTGAGCAAACGGGTCAGCGCTTCTGACCGGGAGCGGATTGACCAGTATCAGACCGCGGTCCGCAGCCTTGAGAAACGACTCGAAGAGGCCCAGGCCTGGGAAGCCCGTCCCAAGCCGAAGGTCGATGAAGCCATGCCGGATTACCCGGAGGACAAGAAAGAGTTCTTCGAAATGGTGCGCATGATGAATGACATGTCCCGTCTCGCCTTTCAGACGGATTCGACTCGAGTCATTACCTTGTTCCTCGGCAGCGTGCGCACTCCGGGCGTGAATTTTGAGGACGGTCGCTCAGTGGGCGGCTACCACAATCTTTCCCATCACGGCAAAGATGAAGTGAAGCTGAAACAGCTGGAAGAGATTGAGATCGGCCAGATGGAATTGTTCGGCAATCTGCTTCGAGATCTCCAGGAAGTGGAAGAGGTCAATGGCAGCCTGTTAGACAACACCATGGTGCTTTACGGCTGCCACATGGGCGACGCCAACATCCACAACAACGCCAACCTTCCAATCCTTCTCGCCGGGGGCGGGTTTGATCATGGTCAGCACCTCGCGTTCAATTCGACTCACAACCAGCCGCTCTGCAATGTGTTCGTGAGCATGCTGCAGAAAATGGGCCTTGAAGCTGACCGCTTCGGAAGCAGCAAAGGCACGCTGACCGGTCTGGTCTGATCCATTGGTTCTTTGGATAGAATGGCAAAGTTCATCAGGAATCATTGTTTTTTGTGGAGGCGGCCGACGGCGATACTGATCACCGTCCAACTGATTACTCTCACGCTGACTACTGAAAACCGGGCAGCCGAAAAGCCGAACGTCATCGTCATCATGGCGGACGACCTGGGGTTCTCAGACCTGGGCTGTTACGGCGGCGAAATTGAAACGCCACATCTCGATCGTCTTGCGGAGGAGAGTGTGCGGTTCAGCGGCTTCAAGAATACCTGCCGCTGCACTCCGTCGCGGGCCTCTTTGCTCACTGGGCGTTACTCTCATGCCGTGGGGGTGGGGCGGATGACGACCGATTATCAGCAACCCGGCTACCGGGGGCAGCTTTCTCTCGATGCTCCGACACTCGCCGAAATACTGAAGCCCGCAGGCTACGCAACCGGCATCGTGGGCAAATGGCATCTGACGACCACGGACAAAACATCGCCCCGGAAACCCATTTTCCCGCTGGATCGGGGATTCGATTTTTTCCACGGCACCTGGTGGGGAGCGAAAGATTATTTCAGCCCCCAATTTATGATGACCAACCGGGATCATCTACCGGAAGGGAAGGATGCCTACCCCAAGGACTACTATCTCACGGAAGATCTCTCTGAGCAGGCCATTCAGTTTGTCACTGAGCAGATCGACGAGGAGGTTCCGTTTTTCCTCTATCTGGCCCATTACGCCCCGCACGCGCCCATCCAGGCACCGGCGGATCGGGTTGAAAAATGCCTGCCGCGTTACGAGGTCGGATTCCAAAAATTGCAGAATGAGCGCTTTGCCAGGCAGCAAACGCTAGGGGTATTACCAGAAGGGACCCAACTCGCCAGCGGGATGCCATCGTGGGAAAAACTCAGTCAAGAGGAGCAAAGGAAATGGACCAAAACCATGGCCACCTACGCTGCGATGATCGAGATCATGGATGATGGCATCGGTGAACTGATCGATCTACTGAAAGAGAAGGGCGAATTTGAAAACACTCTGATCCTCTTTCTGAGCGATAATGGCTCCACGAGCGAACGCAAAGGTAGTCAGACCTTTCCCATGCTCAGCAATACACCCTATCGCGGCCAGAAAGCCTATACCTGGGAAGGAGGCGTTTCATCGCCGCTCATCGTCAGCTGGCCGGATCGCTTGAAGGCACAGGCCGGAACGGTGCGGCACGGACGGTGTCACATCATCGACATCCTGCCGACCTGTCTCGAGGCGACCGGGGTTGCGTTTCCCGATTCGTTTCGTGGCATAGAACCGGCCGATCCCGATGGCGGCAGTCTTTTGGCAGCGGCGGGCGGTGCGGAATTACCCGAGCGCCCCCTGTTTTGGGAGCACAGCGGCAGGCGTGCGGTCTATCAGGATGGCTGGAAGCTGGTTGCCGAAGGTGCTGGCTCACGATGGCATCTCTTCAACCTGACCGAGGACCCCACCGAGCAGAATCCACGAAACCAAGCATTTCCCGAACGTGTCGAGAATCTGAAGGCTCTCTGGCAAAGCTGGGCGGAAGACTACGATGTAGTGCCAGCGCCGACCAAGTCGCGGAAAAAGTAATCCTATCACTCATGAAAAAGTTGATCACCACAATCCTGATCTACGCATCAGCGCCGCTGATCCTGCAGGCGCAATCCGACGTCGCTATTGTCGAGGGCGAGAGAACCCTGCCACTGGCCTACGATGTGGATGTCGTGGTTGCCGGCGGTTCGCTGGCAGGCGTGGAAGCCGCCACCGCCGCTGCGGAAGAAGGAGCCAGCGTGCTGTTGGTCGATTCCCGGCCCTACATCGGCTACGATTTCTGCGCGACCCAGAAACTCTGGCTTGAGCCGGGTGAAGAGCCAGCTACACCGCTCTCCCGGGAATTGTTCGGTGACCGGCAGGTAGTCACTCCAATGCAGGTGAAGCGAACACTCGATAACGCTCTCCTTGATCATGGGGTTCAGTTCCTGACCGGCACTTTTCCGGCCGAGCTTTTGATCGACGACGAAGGCAACCCTGCCGGCCTGACGATTGTCAATCGCAGTGGTCGCCAGGCGATCCGGGCAAAGGTCGTGATCGACGCCACCCCGGATGCGGTGCTTGCCCGACAGAGTGAGGCTGAGTTTCAACCCTTTCAACCCGGCGAGAAAGAGGTCCAGTTTATCGTGGTTGGGGGAAAGCCTTCAGAAAAGGGCAATGGCAAGAAGATACCAGGGGTCAGCTTTGTCTCGAAGCAAACGCCGAAAGGCTCGAAGAAAACGTCAGTCCAGGAATTCCCGATCTACCAATACACCTTGTCCATTCCAAATGAAGCCGACACGTTTCGGTCTCGCAGTCGGGATCTCAATCGGATGCGAACGGCTGCATACGACGACGGGATGTTCGATCATTCCGAGCGCCTTCTCTTCTTTCCAGACAATCCAATTGTTCCTGCCGAGGCAGGCAAGGATAACGAAGGGGAGCTTTCTCCCGGTCTGTTCCGTCCCAAGGGGGTGGCCAATTTCTACGTTCTCAGCGCCTATGCCGGGGCGAGCGATGCAGTTCGCAAAACGCTCTTTCAGAGCCCTAGTCGACTCGCGCCCGCGGGGCGAAACATCGGGTTCGAAGCCGCCGCTCGTGCCAGGGAAATTCCCTCTCCGGGAGAGTTGCAGTTTCCCGGGAGCGCTACGGGAACCTCGGACGCTACCGTATCGGAAGTCGCAGCCAGTTTTCGTTTTCAAGAGTGCCCTCAGGTTGAATTACCTGCTCACGACCTTCCTGTTCTCGGTCGTTGGGATGTGGTGGTCGTCGGTGGCGGCACCTCGGGAGCCCCGGCCGCGATTGGCGCCTCCCGGGCCGGCGCGAGGACCTTGCTGATCGAATACCAGGATGAACTGGGCGGAGTCGGTACTGCGGGGTTGGTCGCCAACTATTGGTATGGCTTGCAAAATGGATTCACCGCTGAAGTCGACAAAGCTCTCGGTATCGAGAACCAATGGTGGCCGGTCCAAAAGGCGGAGTGGCTTCGTTCTGAGCTGATGAAAGCCAATGCCGAAGTCTGGTTCGGCAGCTTCGGCTGCGGTGCGGTGATGGAAGGGGACAAGGTCAGTGGTGTGGTCGTAGCCACTCCCTTCGGGCGTGGCGTGGTTCTCGCGGATGTCGTCGTCGATGGCACTGGGAATGCCGATATTTCTGCGGCAGCTGGTGCGGCCACTCAATACAGTATCTCCGCTTCGGGGGACTTGACCGTTCAGGTGGCCGGTTACCCTGACCGGGATCTGGGCACCCGGCACAACAATACCGCCTATGGCATGACCAATGATGCTGACGTGCTCGATCGCACTCACCTGTTGCTGACGGCCCGCCAGCGAGGCGGAGTCAAAAAACAGAGTCCTCACGACATGGGGCACCTGATCGACACCCGCGATCGGAGGCGAATCGTCGGTGATTACAATCTAAGCACCTGGGATGTTGTCACCGGTCGCACCTTCCCCGACACGATCTCTCACCATAGCAGTAATTTCGATGCCGGGGCGCTGCCGGACGACCTGATGTTCCTGCTCAAAGACATGAAAGGGCCGGTCTACATCTGCGACATGCCCTACCGCTGTTTGATCCCAGAGGGACTGGAAGGCCTGCTGGTCACGGGACTGAGTGCCAGTGCCCACCGCGATGCGATGACCATGACCCGGATGCAGCGGGATTTGCAAAACCAGGGATTCGCTGCGGGAGGTGCCGCGGCTCTTGCCGTGCGGACGACCGCCGGTCTGGTGCGCGAGATCGACTTGAAACGATTGCAGCGTGACTTGGTCAGAAGTGGCTGCCTCGAGGAGCGCGTTCTCACCGATACCGATTCCTTCCCCATGGATGAGGAGGCGATCAAAGCAGCTGTAGAAACTCTGCATGCGCTGACGATCGACGTTCACCAGAAGCGAGAGCACGACGATACGCTGCCCGCTCTGGCGTTGGTGATGGGCAATCCGGAGCAGTCGATTCCTTTTCTGAAAGAGGCCTTCGAAACTGCCGGGGACCTGAAGACGCGCATCAATTTTGCGCGGATCCTCGCCGTGTTGGGTGATCCGTCAGGCCGAGACGTTTTGCTGGAAGCGGTGAATCAAGCCCCGGATTGGGGTGACGGGTGGGACTTCAGCAACCAGCGCGAGAAGGCCAACTCTTTTGGCAACGTGGACCGCCTCGTGATTGCGTTAGGGTTCCTGGAAACACCCGAGGTGCAACCGGCGCTGATTCACAAGCTGGAACTGCTGGCGGCCGACAGCCCGCTGTCTCACTATAAGGCGGTTTGCCTGGCGTTGCGTCTGAACAAGCACCAGATGCTGACCGAACCGCTGGCGCACCTGCTCAACAAGCCGGGAGTCAAAGGACACATCCAGCCGCTGAGCTATTACGCCGCCAGCGGTGGCGCCAATAAAAAACAGCCGCAACGCCACCGGGTGACTCCCGGGGGTGGCTTCGAGCTCAATGCCAAGTTCAAGGAAGTGCTTGTGGCGGCGCTCCTGTTTGAATGTGGGGATCACGAGGGCCTCGGACGCGAGATCCTCGAGTCTTACACAAAGGATGTGAACGGTCATTTTGCGGCCTATGCCCACCACATTCTGAACAGTGAATCCGACCTCCCAACGACGAGCGAAGAGGGCAGCAAGGGTGGGGGAATCTGGTTGCAGCCCGCTGACCTAACCCTCAACGAGGGAGAAATCGCGGGTCTGGTCGTCCTGGCAAAAAGCCCAAAAGCCAGTTACCAGTGGCGGCAGGACGGGGAGCCGATCGAAGGCGCTACCGACAATCGCCTTAGCCTGCCCCAACTCACGGTGAAAGACAGCGGCGCAACATTCGATGTGGTGGTGAAAAGCCCGGAGGGCGGTGAGGAAACCAGTCAAGCCTCGACCATCACCGTGACCAAGCCCAAGGCAGCTGAACCCAAAGCAGCTGCATCGAAGCCCGGTAAACCCAAAGCAGGAAAGCAGGGCCCTTCGGTCCAGTGGGCGTCCCAGGACGATTGGAACAGTGAGAAGCCCGGCTACGAATGGCTCTTCCCGTTCATCGATACCAACAGCGACGGCAAGGTGACCAAGGAGGAATATGCCCACTACCAGGCCTTCAAGAAGAAGAGCAGCGACTGGCAGACAGAGGTGCGCAACGGTGGGCTGAAATAAAGATGGATTCAAAGCGCGTAGATCGCCGGCATTTCCTGAGTCTCAGCACCGGCGCGGCCGCGCTGATGATGCATCGAGCGTTGTCAGGGCACGACTCCGCGATGCAGCAACACGTCCGCAGCGCCAAGGCGTTGGGAACTCAGGTGAACTTCACGGTTTTTCATCCTGACGAGGTGGTGGCTCGCCAGGCCATCGATGCCGCCCTCGAGCGAATTGAGCATGTCGAACAGCTCATGAGTCTCTATCGGCCTGACAGCCAGTTGAGTCTCCTCAATCGACAGGGAGTGTTGCGCCATCCTCATCCGGATCTGGTAGCGGTCCTGAACAAAGCCACCGAATTGTCGCAACTCACTGAAGGAGCCTTTGATGTCACCGTGCAGCCACTTTGGCGCCTCTATGCCGACCGGACCGGCAACGGCGCTATGCCCACCGAAGCTGAATTAAAAAAGGTGCGGCAGCGGATTGGTTGGCAGCATGTCAGGATTGAGCCCGACATCATTACTTTCGACCGGGCCGGAATGCAGATCACGCTGAACGGGGTGGCCCAAGGGCTGGCCGCAGACCTCGCGCAACAAGCGTTGAAGGCACAGGGCGTCGAGCATGCCCTTATTGATGCTGGCGAGCTCAACGCGATGGGTTCACCTCTCAAAAAGGACGCCTGGCACATCGCCGTCCAACACCCTCGAGAGGCGGGTAGTATCGCAAAGACCGGATTGCAGGATCGGTGCCTTTCCACTTCCGGCGACTATGCGTCCCACTTCACCGATGACCTGCGGCATCATCACCTGTTGGATCCCCGGACCGGTGTTTCACCAGTGCAGTGGGGCAGTGTTTCTGTTGCTGCCCCCAGCGCGCTCGAGGCAGATGCCCTGTCGACCGCGCTCTTCCTTCTCGACCCGGAGGAGGCGAGAGAAATGGTGGAGTCGCTGGACCAGGTCGATGCCCTCTTCGTCAGCAAATCTGGCGAAGTCACCTCAACGGAGGGCTTTCCGCTGATTTAGATGAACTGGGGTTCAACAACGGGAAGGAACCGCACCCTCGGCGGTATCGGAGTGAACTGGCTACGGTCTTGCCGGCTTCGAACACTGGCGGTGTGGCTGTTGCTGCTGTTGATCCATTTCTCCGGCGAGAGGGGGGCATTCGCCGGGACGGATGAGGCTCAGATTATCAAACTAACTGACCCGGTTTATCCGGAAGATGCGAAGCGGCAACACACGCTCAGTACCTATCTGGATGACGAAGGATTTCCCTCTGGATACAGCATGGAACTCGTCAACAAGGTCTGCCTCGACGATGTCTGCAAGCTGGTGGAGGTCACTCTGTACTGGGATGCGACGGGATTCTATCAACGCCTGGAATATCCAGAACATCAACCGCTCACCAAAGTAGAGCATGATCCGTTTACCCCGGCGGATTATGAGAAGCTGGATACCATTTTGATGGACCGGAAATCGATCCTGAAAGATCACTCGCTGGGATTTCTGGCCACCGAGAAGGACGATGCCGAATCAGCCGAAGAGGACGATGTTGATGGCAAGTCAAAGGCCACCCCCGGCGCGGTCAAGGAAGCCGTGGTCAAGGATGCGGCCTGGACCACCTGGGTGTTGTGGCACTATGCCAATACCGAAATTGTGCCCATGCTGGAGGCCATGACTGAATCCCGGTGTTCTCCGGAATACATCCAGCACCTGCTCGACAGCAAGGACTGGCGAAAGATCGAGTTCGCGCTTCACTACCTGCTAAAGCAACAGCCGGTGGCCCAGGACTACCTGGATGACGTCGCCACGCTGTTGCCTTCCGCCGGGATGGATCAGATCGAGTTGGCGATGGAGTATATCCAGCAGGCGAGCCCGGACAGAAACACGTGTTATCGGAAACTCATTGGTGCTCTAGGGGGGCTCGACGAATACAATGCCAGCCTCGTTATCGAACTGCTCGAGTCGGATGATCAACTGCCGGGAGAGATCCTGGAGGCACTCACCTCGAGTCTTGAGCAGCAGGACTATTACCCGATTCATCTCGCCCTGCGCCTGGTGGAAAGTCGGGATTTCTTTTCCGGGGCAGTCGAGGCAAACCTCCTCAATCTCCTGCAATCGAAAGACTTCTTTATTGCCCGCCGTGCCAGCGAATTCCTGTCAGGGCAGAAACTTTCGGCTTCCGCCAGTGAAAAGCTACAGGCCTTCAAAGAAGACAATGCTTCCCGATTGTAAAGAACGGCATTTTAGTTAGGAGAACTCATGAAATACTTAATTTTACTCATTGCCCTAAGCACTCTCACACTCACGGCAGCAGAAAAACAGCCCCCTAACATTTCCACTGAAAAGATTTTCAATGGCAAAGATCTCAATAACTGGAGTGGATACAGGGATGTATGGACTGTTCATAACGGGACCATCTTAGCCGATACCAGCAAGCAGGAAGATATGCAGACGAATTGGCTGATCTGGAATGGCGACCTGCCAGACAGTTACGAAGTTTCTTATCAATACAAATTTATAACTGAAGCCGTGAATGCTGGAGTTCAGTACAATGCTGTCATCAGCAACCCAACGACGTTTAAAGTCAAAGGCTTTCAGGCTGACCTAGCCGATTCTGGTAGACTCCCGGGAGCCTTATATGTGCATGGAGGTCCTGGCACTTTAGGCCTTCGGGGTTCGCAGATTGAAGTCAAAGGCGGTCAATCAAACATAACCAAAGAGTTTCATGTGCCCGAGGACTTTCAGGCAGGCGCAAAAAAGGGAGAGTGGGCTACGTATCGCATCATCTATTATAAAAACCGCGCTTTGCACATCATCAATGACTGGCTGATGATGGACATCCACGTCATCGATATGGACCCCGAACTGGTTGGTCGCAAGCTGGCATTTCAGATTCACAGAGCACCCAAAAGCCCTATGAAAATTCAGTTTAAAGATATCGAACTACGCAACCTAACTGGGCTTTCTGAACAAGAGGAGCAAGCTTATTTCAAAGGGCTGAGTTTGCAGCTGAAGAACATCTCGTCCCTTAACCCATTAAAGGATTAGATCTTCTACATTTAAGTCTTACTCCCAAAATCGAATCATGAAGCTATCGACGCCATCTGATCGGGAGAGCGGCGGCAGCGTAGAACGAATCGGTCCCAGATCGCTTTCAGGCAGGTGACGCGGGCGAGATAGTTCGCACCTCTCGTCGCTCGCCGCGTGACCAGCCTGGTTGCTGCAATGAAGTCAGGATTAGTTGGAAACCTGGGCGATTTCTTCCTGCTTGAATTGGAAGCCGCGTTCAATCGCCTGGTTTCTGACGGCTTCGACGAGAGCGTCACCAAGGACCGCGATCTTCTCGCCATCTTTTCCGGACTGTTCGGACATCTTTTGCTGCAGGTAAGCATGCCGCTTTGAGATCACGTCTGCCATTTGCCGGCGGACACGATCACGCTCCGCGATTTTTTCTTCGAGAAACGGCATGCGCGCCTCCGGAGACATCTTCTGAAGTAAGGAGGGCATTTTGGCTTCCGGCATGGTTGCCAAGTCGACGGTTCCATGGTCGAGGGCATCGACAAGGTCGTGATGCGCATGATGGTAGAGGTGGCCGATTTTCGCCGACATGCGAGCAGCAAAAGCATGGTCGGACATTTCTGCCGCATTGGCGTCCTGGTTCTTTTGGTTTTCGGAAACGTGGTGCGATTCGTCGCCATACCAGACGAAGGTTTGGTTCATCTGTTCGTTCAGTTCACGCATCTGCGAATCAAACGGAGTCTTCATTTGCGGCAAGTGGTGGTTGTGATTGATTTGGAAGTACAATCCTCCTGCGAGTGTGGCGGCTGACTCCCACACCTCTCTACCGTTTTTTTGTTTCTCTGAGGCGCAGTAGATGCTGTTGACGATTACTGACTGAGAGAGAGCCTTGGGGAGCGCTTCGCCAAAGGTCACGGGGCCTTGTTCGAATGATTCATTGCCGGCAATGAACACCGCTTTGTAAGTGTCAGGGGACGGATTCCATTCAAGCTCGGTGAGCGCATGGTTGATTGCCTGACCGCAGAACTCCTTGCTTCCGCCGACTGACAGCGAAAAGAGAGCCCGGGAGACCTCGTCCAGGTTGTCAGTAAATCCAATGACCTGCCGCAGAAAGCCGTTCTCCTCGGAGATCTGTTTTGAACCATATTGGTAGACGGCGATTTCGAGCCTGCTAGGTGACCCATCCTTGGAGGCTGTCGCGAGTTCACTGACGACATTCCATAGCTGGCACCGAGCTTGGTCGATGAGGCCTTCCATGGATCCACTGGTATCGAGCAGCAGGGCGATCTGTGAGAGGGATTGTTCGTCCGTGCTGACCGACGCTGGTGCAGCGGGTTCCGGTTCTTTGTTCTCTGCCCAGACTGGATGAGTGAGGCAGGATAGGGCCATTGAGGCAACGAGTATGGTTGTGGATTTCATGACGGTATTTCTATTTTTTGGGTGTGTCTGGTCTTCTGGTTGATGCAGGGTTTCCTGAATTCTTCGGGTTCCTAGCGTAAAGCCATGTAGGTTCGATCGAGGCCTGCTCGCAGGATCCACGCTTGCGTTGTGCTGCAGCTGGACATCTTCGCGTCGCTTACGACCTGGGTGAGCCTGTTGCGGGTGGAGTGGTCGAGGCGACTGTCCTTTGCCAACGTCTCTGCGCAGGTCATGTAGAGCTCGGCACATTTCGTTGGGTTTCCGTGGTTGAAGGCGGGCACTCCTTTCGCGATGGCAGACTCAATGAGCTGAGCGGGACTCATTTGAGTCGTTCCTGGGTGTTTTGAGGCGTTGGAGGAACCGTTTCCTTTGCCGGGCAGGAGAACCGCATCGATCACGTGAATGACCCCGTTGTCACACTTGATATCCGTTTTGACGATGGTGGTGCCATTGACCTGGAACATGCCGTCCTGGATTCCAAAGTTGAGGGTTTCTCCGCTCAGCGACATGGCAGATGCGGCGCTCAAGGCAGCGCCTGCGGAGACAGAACCGTCGATGACATGCAGGGTGAGAATCTCGGTCAACTTCCCGCGGCTCTCCGGCTTAAGAAGCGATTCAACGGTGCCTTTTGGCAGAGCCTTGAAGGCGGCATCGGTCGGAGCGAGCACGGTCACTGGATCAGAACCGGTCAGGGCCGAAGTGAGTCCGGCGGCTTCGACTGCTGCAAGCAGGGTGTTGAATTGACCGGCGTTCTTTGCCACCGAGGCGATGTCATTCTTCGGCTCCGGCGGGAGAAGCACAGTGTCGATCACGTGAATGATTCCGTTGGAAGCCCCCAGGTCGGCCGTGAGAAGGTTCGCATTGCTGATCTGCACGTTCCCTTCGGAGAAACCGATGGTCACGGTCTCACCTTGAACGGTCTTTGCTTTTCCAAGTTTGAGGGCGTCTGGCAGGGCCACTTGCCCGGGGATGACGTGGAATTTGAGAATGGACTGCAGTTTCTCCCGGTTCTCCGGCTTGAGAAGATCTTCGACGGTGCCTTTGGGAAGTTTGGCAAAGGCATCATCGGTGGGGGCAAGCACGGTAAACGGACCGCTGCCGTTGAGGGTGTCCACCAAGTCGGCGGCGTCGAGGGCCGCTGCGAGTGTCTTGAATGAACCGGCAGCCACGGCGGTTTCGACAATGGTCTTGTCCGAAGATTTCGACAGTTGATTGGCAGCTTGGCTGGTCAGAGCGATTGCCCCGAGCAGGATCGTGGGAATAAGTAGTTTCATGATGAATGGGTTTCTCTGGTGACGATTTTCAAAGGGGAGCCATTAATGGCTTCTTTCTGTCATTCGCAGAGATCGAAAAATCGGATTTGGATTTTTCGATTTTTTCTCGGGGTCTCGAAAAAAGACGTGGTGAAAAAGGGCGTTGGGCGAGTCATTGCTCGCGACCGACTGACGGAAAACCGCTTTTGATTTCCCAGTCGTTTCGGCCTTTCGGTTGCAGTGGACTAGCCTGTTATCACTTCGCCCGGGCTCCGCTCCATCTTAGATCCGGAAAAGATGCTTGGTGAGGATCCGTGGCAGAGGGCCGCCTTGGTGGATGTGTTCCTCCTCTCGGGCGAGGGGCGCCCGGAACATCGAGTGCAACTATTCCCGGGGGATAGTATCGGCCCCGGTTGGGAGTCGGACAGCAGTGAGGGTCAGTCTTTTCCCTATTGGCGATGGATCACGGGCATGACTCATAACCTTGAGCCGCTACCTGAGGAGGGTCTCATTCATCATGTCAGGAATATGCTGCACTTTACCTGGGAAAGAGACGAGAATGGCACAACGTATCCCATCTCGGCTCCCTTCTCACACGAGGTCAACACGGACGAATACTCCTACGGCGTGAAGGTTCGGACCGAGAGCCTTGTGGACGGTGGAGGAAAGTCCAGTCTTGAACGCTCGGAATCGATGTTGCGTTCATGGGGCGGTAGGGTCTGGTGAAGAGGCGGCAGCCTTGTAGGTTGTCTTGCTGATGTCACGACTCAACAGGGTTAAGTGGATGACCTAACCCTGTTGGCTCAGCCAAAAGGACGTCTTTCCATTTTTTCACAAAAAGTTGTCCCGCTTTTGTCCGCTGCTGCTGATACTTCCTGGAGCGGGTTGTCCGTCGAAGGTCAGCTCCTCCAGATTAACTCAACATGTCCGACGAACTGTCCAAAGACGATCTGCTCAAAGCCGCGTTCGGTTTTCACGACGCGTTGGTGGCCTATGCCTACGCGCTGCTCCGCGATCATGCGTTGGCGGAGGATGCGGTGCAGAGTGCCTATGTCGTGATCACGCGCAAAGCCGACACGTTTTCAGCCGATAAATCGGCGATCGCCTGGTGCCGCGGAATCGTCCGGCTCGAGGTCCTTCAGTTGCTCCGCAAAACCGGACGTGAAATCGCGACGGAGGATGCGCTGCTCTACGACAGTGTCGCGGACAGCTTTGAACAGGTGCAAACCCCCGCGCAACAGGCGGAGCGAGGGGAGCGCCGGGCCCGGCTCGAAACCTGCCTGGGTAAATTACCCCAGAGGTCACGGGATTTGATTGCCGGACGCTACACGGAAGAACTCAGCCTTTCCGGTCTCGCGGAGCGTCGCCGGATGAGCGAGGCAGCCGTACGCAAGAGTCTCTATCGCATTCGCCTCGCGCTTCGCCACTGCCTGGAAAACGAATTACCGACCCCATGACAGAATCCGATATCGACCTCATTGAGCGCTACCTCACGGACGAGTTGTCCGCTGAGGAGAAAACGGCGTTGGCGCAACGCCTCGACAGTGATCCCGAATTTCAGGCGGCTTTCGTCGGGTACCTGGAAGAATCTCAGGACCTCCGCGTGATGCTTTCCCCGTCCACGTCAGAGGAAACTATCGACTCGCCAAGTTTCTCGATGGCGTCCTCACCGAAGCGCCGTTTTCAGCCGCTCGCGGCGGCGGCGGCTATCGGACTCCTACTGGGTGGGTTGATGACCTCGGCGGTATGGGCCTACGCGGTGCCGAAAATAGCCGAGCGATCGCATCTCCCGGTTCCTTTGGTAGATCCTGGTTTTGAAGAAACGACGACCCCGGTACCCGGCATGATGCCCCGTACTTTGAATCAGTGGGTGGGGGATCCTTCCCATCTGATCTCATCAGGAGATTCTTCTTTTTCGCCGAGGCAGGGCAGCTCGATGCTGAGAGTAGGAACGGCGGATGGTGGCCGCCCTACGCGTATCGAACAAATCGTGGACGTGAGTCATCTGGATCTGGACGAGGACGCAGTGGTGGAATTTTCCGCCTCCTTTTTTTACGACGGCGTTGATCCCTGCGCCATGTGGCTGTTAACAGAGGCCTTCACGATGGACGCCGACGAGATCAGCGGCACCACCGGGAAACTGAACGACCCGGCCAGCAGCAGTGCTCGAAGGGGTGTGCTCCTTCCGGCAGAGTTGAACGAGTGGCGCAAGAGGAGGGTGAGGATGGATCTTCCGGCAGGCACGAAAACCATCGTTTTTTCGATCGTAGCCAGCCAGCTGCCTGAGACGTCTGCTGGTGCCGCACGCTACATCGATGGGGTGGAGGCTAGGATCGCCTCAGCGGAAGAGGCGCTCATTCAGGACTGAGGCAAATGCTCTGCCTGCCAGGACATAGATCGCAGCGATTAAACTCACAATGAAAGGGATCATGATAAAAACCCTATGGGCCGGGATGCTTCTGTTGGCTGGAGTGGGTGCTCAAGCCGGGATCAGTCCTGAAGTCGATGCGATCCTCGATCGTCATTGTTACAGCTGCCATGATGACCTGGTCCAGAAAGGGGACGTCGATCTGTTTGCCCTCCCTGAGTTGTCCCCGGATGCCAGGCTCGAACTGCTCAACCGGATCGAAGAGCAGGTCTACCTCTCTCAGATGCCACCGAAAGATGAGGAGCCACTGACCGCTGCTGAAAAAGAACAACTCCTGGCGTGGGTCAGTGAGAGCTTCGCGTCTCTCGGCGCGAAGTCTGAGTTCAGAGAAAAACTCCACGAGCCGGAATTTGGCAACTATGTGGATCACGACACCCTCTTTTCCGGTGAGATCACGGACAAGCCATTTTCGCCGGCCCGCCGATGGCTGATTTCGCCCTACATCTTTGATCGCAAGATTCAGAGCATCGTTGGGGGAGCCACTGCGGAGCTCGAGATCATGAACCCGATGCACCTACCGGACGTCTCCGGAGTGCGCGACTACGACAACAAGCTGGCTGGGGGCGATCACTTCGTCACCATGCTGGCCAACGCCAAGGCCATCGCCGATCATCAGCTCGGTATTATCTCACCGGAGAAGTTAAAAGCTGCAGAGTCAAAGCGTGAGGCAATTCGATCCCGCATCACCGACTACGAAAGCAGTAATCCAAACCATCCCTTTCTTCCTGGCTTCAGGGAGGAACTCGCCAAGGTGGAAAACGATATCAAGGAGGCAAAAGAAGCGGCAAAAAAGGAAGCGAATATCGACGCCCCTTTTCTGACGATCACGACTCAGTCAACACCGCCCGAAGAAGCGGAAATGAAGGCGGCGATTCTTCATCAATACGCCCTGGTTTACGATCGGGAACCCAACCCAAACGAGTTGTCAGGCTGCCTCGACCTCTTGCAGGAATCGATAGCGAAAGTCGGCAATACCGAAGGTCTCAAGCGAATGCTGATGGCTGTTCTGCTGCAACCCGATTTCCTCTATCGCAGCGAACTCGGCGAAGGACCGGAGGACGAACACGGACGCAGACGCCTTTCCAGCCGAGAGGCGAGCTATGCGATCGCCTACGCCCTGACCGAAAGGGGGCCAGACAAACTGCTGAAATTGGCGGCGGAGAGGGATCAGCTCCAGACGAAGCAGCAATACCAGAAGCACATTGAGCGCCTCTTGGCGTCGCCGGGAGGCAAAACGCTGATTGACGATCGCACTCCCACGGCCCGGACCCGGGGATACTCGACTTTGCAACCGGCCAAGCTGCGTTTCTTTCGCGAGTTCTTTGGTTACTCAAAAGCCTATCAGATCTTCAAAGACAACAAGCGCTTCGAAGGCGCAACCCATCGGGAAAATCGAAACAGTCACGAACTGGCGATCCGGCAGATGATCAACGAAGCCGACCTGATGGTGGATCGCATTCTCGCGAAGGATGAGAGCGTCTTTCAAGAGCTGCTGACCAGCAATCGCTTTTACCTCTATCACAACGGCGACAACGAAGAGGCGCAGAAGATTCTCGCCGAACGGAAACGTCTTCTGGAAAAGATGGCGGGCGACTACCAGGAGATGAAACCTAAGGAATTCTGGGAGGCCTACCGGCTTGATCTGGACGTTCAATTCGGTATCAACAGTCGCGGGGGAATGGACCAGGAGGTGGTCGCCGAGATCGACCGTCTCATGAAATCGATTCCACTGGAGGGGGAACCCATCATTTATCCGAGCCGGTACACCCCCCATATTCGGATCCCGGTGCGCGATGGCATGATGGCGAAGAATCGCACGAATATGTTCAACATCGACCACAACACCTGGTCCTACGTTGCCGAACAACCCTTCGAGATCCCGAACCGCATGGGGATTCTGACGCATCCGACCTGGCTCACCGCTCATTCGCTCAACACCAGCACCGATCCCGTCGTGCGCGGAAAATGGATCCGCGAGAAACTGCTCGCAGGCTTTATCCCGGACGTGCCGATCAGCGTCGATGCCGCGATCCCCGAGGATCACAACAAGACCCTGCGCCAGCGTCTCCATGACAAGACCAAGGCGGAATCCTGCTGGAAGTGTCATGAAAGCATGAACCCGCTTGGCTACGCTTTTGAGATGTATGACGACTTCGGCCGATTCCGGCAGGATGAGGAACTCGAATACCCCGAGCACTTGATCACCGAAGCGCCCGATGACGGTCCTTACACCCGCAATACCTATAAGACGGTGCCGCTCGATACGACCGGCTACCTTAGCGGAACGGGGGACAGCGGCCTCGATGGTGAAGTCACCGATGCGCTCGATCTGATCGAACGCCTCGCGAAGGCTGATCGCGTCCGCCAGTCCATCATCCGACACGCCTTTCGTTTTTTCATGGGCCGGAACGAAATGCTTTCCGATTCCCAAACCCTGATCGCAGCTGATCAGGCCTACCTCGAAAGCGGCGGCAGTTTCAATGCTGTCATCGTCTCCCTTTTGACTTCTGACTCATTCATTTACCGGAAATAACCAATGAACCCCATGGAGAGAAGAGACTTCATTCGATCAACCGTTCTGGGAGCGAGCGCCTTTGCGCTGCCGGGCGCCTTCGCCAAACCGAGCGCCGGCCAACCGCCGATTCGCTTCATCTTCATGACCAAGTCCAACGGTCTGCGCCCTCATGAGTTGGCGCTGCCGGGCTTCAATGGTGAGCAAAAGCAAGCGGATGAGAATAAAGACGCATTGAACGTCGATCTCTCGGGCCAGCAACTGCCCGATTGGATGTCGGTTCTCGACGGCCACAAGAACGACATGGCCATTATCCAGGGGCTCTCGGCTAAGGGCATTGCCTGCGGTCACGCCGGCAACCAGGCCTGTCTCGGCATGTTCAAAACCGGCGAGAGGCGCGTCCTCGGCAACATGAAGTGGGCAACGGTCGATGTGGAGTTGGGCCGTCTTTATCCGTCTCCCTTTCAGCATATCGAAGTCCAGACGGCGGGCAGCAATCGCGGCATCGTTGCCGGTCGGGCCGCCACGGGGAAAATGGCCTACAACTATGCCTACGCGGATCCGCAGACGGCCTATCGCGAGCTCTTCAAATCGGTGTCCAACGACGCGGGCACCCAAGCCAAGATTGATGCCGATTCCCTGGTGATGGATTACCTCAGCCACTTATCGACGACCAACTACAACAACGTCGAGGGGCTTGAGCGTTTGAAGATGACCAAGATCTCCGAGACGATTGGCGACATCAAAGATCGTGATCGCCAGATCAATGCGATTTCTGACCAGATCCTGAAGAATATCCCTCAGTTGAATGAAGCCGATCTGTCAGGCGATGGCACCACGGTGGAGAAGCAGGAAGTCTTCGCGAAGATCCTCGTCAGCGCGATGCGGGCTGGATTGACCAACTCCGCGCTCTTCACTCTGGATACACTGGGGACGCCTTACACCGGTATACCTGAGCTGGATGAAGGCAGTATTCTCAACCTGCACAACCTGGGCCACAAGAAGGGCTACGCCGGGAAATCAGCCGATGAAGTGCGCGCCTATATTCGGAGGCATCACATGCGCCTGATGGCCTCCATGGTCGAGGCCTTCAAAGCCACGCCCGAAGGCAATGGGACCATGTTCGACAACACCGTCATCACCTATCAGGCCGAGAACGGCGAGACTCACCACAGCAATGGCATCGAACAGCCCATCGTGATGCTGGCCGGCAAAAATGCCAAAATGAACTTTCTCGGCAACTACGTCCGGTTGCCCGGCTATGGACAAGCCGGACACAAGACCTTGGGTAACTGGTACACCACACACCTGAACAATCACGGGAATCCCATCGAACACTACGGTCAGTTTGATCAGGAACTGAACCAGTATGGGATTGATCAGTCGGGGCCGATCAAAGGATTTCTAGTTTAGAGGGCGCCAGGACCTGTTCGTCGAGTAGAACAGCTTCAATTGGCACTTGAACTGAATCTATATCCTGCGCGAAACCAAAAGGGGGCGACGTGGACAGCGTCTACTTCGACTGCTTGAATGGATTCGGACCGGAGAGGTGAAGCCGGATAGGTTTCATGCTGCTGGTATGAGGCTGGCGGGAGCCTAATTTCCGGCTTTGGGAAAACGGTCCAGGATCATCTGGAGTCGTTCGCGACGGTGGGGCGCCTGCTTGTCCTGCACGCTGACTTCTTCGCGTTGGAAGGGATCCTTGTCGAGGTCGTGAAAGGCGCCGCCATCGTCGATGTAGTGGTGCCAGTCCCGCATCATGCGGAAGTTGCCGGACTGAGCGTAGATCCAGTTGCGTTTTTCGAAGGGATCGTCGCTGCCGCGGAGAACGGGAACGAAGGATTTGCCGTCGATGGGGTGATTATCACGGACTGGAACGTCTGCCAATTCGAGGACAGTGGGGAAGAGATCGGAGGCATCGATGAGGTCTCGGCGGGAGCGCGGCTCCGGGATGATTTCAGGAGCTTTGACGATCAAGGGGACGTGAACTGACCAGTTGGCGTTGACACCCTTGCTCTCGGGATAGGTCTCGCCGTTCATGTTGCCGGAGATCCGGGAGGCCGAATTGCTGGTGAAGATTACGATGGGGGCGGCTGCCTCCGTCATCTCGAGAACCTGGCCCACGCGTTGGTCAACGGACGCGACGTATTCGGTGTAGGCTTCAATACTGGTGGGAGCATTCCCCGAATGGGAGAGCTCGTAGTAGAGGCAGAAGCGATCCGATTTGAGGAGTGGTTGAATTGTCGCTTCGAGTTCGGTTGCATCGGGTTCTCCATGGAGGCTTGCGGTCTCGTATCCTGACGCGCGCAAACTTTCGAGCAGTCGGTTTTCCGCGTTGGATGATGAGTCATGCCGATGCGGATACTGGCCTGTGGTGAGCGTCTTCACAGTCGAAGCGCCGTCCGGGCTGCCCCAGGCGACAGTGAACTGGATGCCGTCGGACGCGAGTGCATCGAGGTTCGGCGTTTGGTGAGAGGAGCCGTAGCAACTCATCCAGTCGCGGCCAATACCGTCACCGACGAGAATGACGAAGTTGGGTGCCGCCTGCGCGGCGGGTAAGAGGGCCCAACAGAAGAGCAGGTTGAGGAAAAGTCGGATCATTTGCTCTGGAAAGGTTCGCTTTGAATGACGAGGTGAACGAGGTCACGGAGACCGCCGCCCTGCTGCTTGAGGGTGGAGACGATCTGGTCGATGTCGTCCTGGTCGGTGAAGCTTAGACGACGTCCGAGGCCGTAGACCATCAGCTTTTCGGTGAGGCAGTGGGCAAACTGATCGGGACGGTTGAGCAGGTAGTCACGAATGCCCCCGGCGCCTTCGAAGGTGGTTCCGTCAGGCATTTCCCCGGAAGCGTCGATCGGCAGCTTCTTGGCGTAGCGATCGCGCCACGCTCCGATGTGGTCGAAGTTCTCCATGGCCAGGCCAAGTGGATCGATCTTGCGGTGACATTCGAAGCAGGTCGGGTTGTTGCGATGTTTCTCCATCAGTTCCCGCATCGTGCTGACACCTCGGGTATCCGGTTCGATCGGCTCGACGTCGGGCGGGGGAGGCGTCGGCGGTGTGCCTAACAGATTCTCCATGATCCAGACGCCCCGGACTACGGGCTGGGTTTCGACGCCGTTGGAGGTGACCGTCAAGACACTACCGTGTCCCAGCAGTCCGCCGCGACGACTTTCGGCAGGGAGGGACACCCTTTGGAAGGTGTCGCCGTTGACGCCGGGGATGCCGTAGTGATTGGCGAGCGCCTCGTTGAGGAAGGTGTAGTCGGACTTCACGAACTCCTGGATGGGTCCGTTGTGGTCGAGCAGATGGCGGAAGAGCTGATAGGTCTCTTCCTTCATCGCTGCTTCGAGGTTGTTCTCGTAGTAGGCGGGGTTCTGCTCCGGGTCGGGCGGCATCTCACCGAGCTGTTTCAGGTGCAGCCATTGATCGGGAAAGTTCTCGGAGAAGGCGCGGGAACGCGGATCGTTGAGCATGCGATCGATCTGCTCGCGAAGCACGGTGGGATCCGACAGCGTGCCCTGGTGGGCGGCGGAAAGCAGGATGTTGTCAGGCGTGGAACTCCAGAGAAAGAAAGCGAGTCGAGACGCGAACTGGTAGGCGTTGATGCGATCAGCTCCCTCCGGTGGCGCGTCTTCTCCAAGATAGAGAAAGCTGGGAGAGGCCAGCACGGCTCGGATGCCGATCTTGGCGGCGTGCCAGGGATCGCCGGTTTCTTCGAGGTGTCGTTCGACCAGACCGAAGTAGGGAGCCAGTTCCTCCTGCGAAACGGGACGTCGAAACGCGCTGGTGGCGAGACGAGTGATGGACTCGTTCAAGTAGACCGTGTCAGGCTGCTCGGGAGGATCGGGGAAGTAACGGGAGAAACCGGGCGGAGGCCATTCGTCGAAGAAGGGGCCCTCGATTTCCATCCAGTAGACATGCAGTTCCGGGCCGGAGCCGAGATACATTTCCGGGGGATTGCGGTAGGGATAGATGGCGTCGTCGGTGTACTTCGGCAGGACCTTGCGCATGATGCGCTTGAAGGAGCCGTGTGGCCCGTTTGCCCAGTGCAGGCGAAATCTGAAGCCTTCGTCGAGCCAGACCCGGTGTTCGAAAACGGTGGGCTCTTCGTCGGGAATGTCGTATTCGCCAATGATGCGGTGAGAGAGCGGACCCTGTTCGCGTGAATCGATGCTGATGGCGAGGCGCATCGGCTCATCCGAGTTGTAGCGCAGGTGTTCGTCGGCGTAGCGGGACTTGCGATTGTAGGCGCTGGCTTTGAAACGGATCACGTATTCGCCATCGGCGGGAACACCCGCTTTGTGAATGCGGGCGATCTCGAGCGGCTGGCGCATCTTGATGGTGAGTCGGGCAATGTCAGGGCGAAGGGATTCGTGAGAGCCAATGATCTCCTCTCCTTCGGCACGGTCGTGAACTTTCTTCGGCTCCGGTCCGGGGCGGACGGCTTTGTCAGCGACGAGGCGGGCGGCTTGGAGATAGTTGCGCATCAGGTAGTCGGACGTGACCTGACCTTCGCCCACGGTGTCGAAACCATCGGTGACGTCGTCGGGTGGGAAGGTGGCGGTGGGATCAAAGTCGTCCATCGGGAGCGAGAACAGGTCCCGAATTGTGTTGCGATACTCGGTGCGGTTGAGGCGGCGCAGGACCACGTTGTCGGCCTGGCCACGAGCCGCCTCGCGAGCGACGGCGAGAGAGTCGGTCAGCCAGGCGACGAGGTGCTGGAGTTCTTCCACGGGCGGCTGCTTCTCGTCCTCGGGAGGCATCTCAGCGAGGTTGAGCTGATCGAGAATCTCCTGGAAGGCTTCCGCCGACTCGAGATCGGTGATTTCTCCGGTCAGTTCGTCAAAGCGGCGGTCGCCTTTCTGAACGACATCATCGTGGCATTCGAGACAGTAGGTCTCGAGAAAAGGCGTCAGCGGATCTTCCTTGGCGACGCCGGTGGAGTGGGCCAATCCGATGAGGGAGAGGCCCGTGAGAACGAGAACTGGGCGCATCAGGTGAGCAGGTGGTTGAGGTTGCCTGTGCTGGTGGAGAAAGCGTCGTCTTCGATGCCGAGCTGCTGAAGAAGGGTCACGTAGAGATCACAGAGCGGGCGGCCGTCACGGCCTTCGCGCTCGAAGGTGTGGTGCTGACCATGCTTCAGTCCGCCGCCGGCAACCATGATAGGCAGGTTGCGGCTGGAGTGAGAGCTGGCGTTGCCCATGCCGCTGCCGAAGAGCACCGTGGTGGTGTCGAGCAGCGGGCGGCCCTCGGCGTCCTTGGCTTCCTGCATCTTGGTGAGGAAGCGGGCAAACTGGTCGGCGTAGAACTTCTCAATGATCCAGAGCTCCTTGAGCAGGTCGGGGCGCTTGCCGTGGTGGGTCAGCGAGTGGTAGCCCATCGTGATGCCCTCGAAGGGGAAGAGGCGGTTGCCGCCGGGGTGACCGTAGGAGGCGACGCGGGTGGAGTCGGTCTGCAGAGCCAGGACCATGAGGTCATACATCACCTCGGTGTTGTAGGGATAGGTCAGGTCCACGATGACATCGCTGTCGTCGTCGCCGTAGAGGACCTGGTCGCTGGCGCCGGGCTTGTCGATGTCGATCCAGTCGACCTGGCGGTTCAGTTTTTTCTCCACTTCGCGAATGGAGGTGAAGTACTGGTCGAGCTTGTCCTGATCGGTTTTGGAGAGGCGGCTGTTGAGGCGCTTGGCGTCTTCGAGCACGACGTCGAGTATGCTGTTGTCCTCTTCGATGTAGCGACGGGTCGAGGCTTTGACCTTGTCGTTGTCGTTGATGAAAAGCTTGGCAAAGACCTGTTCCGGATTGAGGTCGCTGGGCAGGCGGATCCCGGCGCGGGACCAGGAGGTGCCTCCGGAGCCGAGCAGCAGGGAAGGGAAGCGATTCTGCGACCCGATCTTCTCGGCGATGTATTGGTCGAGGGAATGCAGTTTCTGTGGATTGTCCTTCACGTCCTTCATTTCCACCCCGTTGAGAAAGGTGTTGGACGCGCCGTGACCACCGCCCACCTCAGGGTGATCCATGTTGCTCAGGATGGTGAGATGATCGCGGTGAGACTCCAGCGAAGTGAGCAGGTGAGGCATCGCGTAGTCGCTTCCCGTGGTGGTGGGGAAGAAGCCCTCGGGATTCATGCCGTAGTTCGGAGCCACGGCGACGAAGCGGCTGGCCGGAGATTGTGAGCCTGCTGCTTTAGCAAAGGTCTCGAATGTCGGTAACGCGAGAGTTACGCCGACACCACGGAGGAAGTTTCTTCGATCAATTTTCATAGGGCATATAGATGGGTAAGTATGACTGATTCGAACCGAGCTATCATCATTGAGCAGGCATTATTGTCGTTCCGGGTGCCGGGCCCGCCGAGGCGCTCTTCAGGGCGCCATTGAGGTCGTTGTTTTCGATTTCACGAAGTTTTTCGCTTAGGCCCTCGCGTAGTTCGCGAAGGACGTCGGCATACTCGGGATGGTCAATCAGATTGGTATACTGTTTTGGGTCCTCTTCCATGTCGTAGAGTTCGCCGGCCTTTCCGTAGTCGAGGAGCGCCCACTGGTCGGTGCGGTAGAGTCGCCCCTTACAGCTGGAGAGGATGGCATCGCGAACCTGGACCCGCGGATCTTCCAGCATTCCGGAGATGTCCTGGCCCTGGAGGTTCTTCGGGATGGGGAGGCCGCAGAGGCTGGCGGTGGTCGGATAGAGATCGAGGAGCTCGGTAAGGGAATGGCAGACGGCGGGCTCCTTCCCGGGGACGCAGATAATGAGGGGGACGCGGGCCGACTCCTCGTGGAGGCTGACTTTGGACCACATGTCGTGTTCGCCGAGATGATAGCCGTGGTCGCTGGTGAAAATGACGATGGTGTTGTCTCTCTGGCCGCTCTCCTCGAGGGCGGTGAGGACCTTGCCAACCATGGCATCGACGAAGCTGACCGATGCATAGTAGGCGCGGATGAGCTTCTTTTGCTGGAGAAGATTCATCTCCAGGTTGGCTGAGGTGCGTCGGTTGGCTGGATTGTCGGGGATGTCGTCGCGGTCGCCGGAGAGCTTGGGCGGGAGAACCATGGCCTCGACGGGATAAGGTGCGAAGTATTCCGCCGGGGCGACCAGGGGGACGTGGGGCCGGACGAAGCCGACCGCCAGGAAGAAAGGCTTGTCGAGATCCTTGTAGCGATGGATGAGCTCGATTGCCTTGTCTGCGGTCTTGCCGTCGGAGTGGACGAGGTGATCGCCCTCGGCCTCCACGGTCGAAAAGCGGTTGCCGCCCGCGGCACCCTTCTTCAGCCCACCGGGATTGTTCTGTAGGGTTTCACCAAAGCCGGGAGTCTTCGATTCGGGACCGGGACTGTTGAAGGCTTCGTCCCAGGATTCCGGATCGTCGGAGCCGTCGCGGCCCGGACCGATATCGGTGGGCACTCCCATGTGAAAGATCTTCGAGATGCGGGCGGTGTGATATCCGTTCTTGCGGAAGTACTGGGCCCAGCTGTCCTTGTCGGGGCCGACCTCTTCGCGGCCACTGGTGTAGCCCGTCGCTTTAGTAGCGTAAGGATAGTAGCCGAACATCAGCGACGCACGGGAGGGTCCGCAGGTCGTGGCCTGGCAATAGGCGCGCTTGAAGCGGGTGCCCCGGGCGGCGAGCCCGTCGATGTTGGGGGTCGCGCAGACCTCGTTTCCATAACAGCCCAGGGCTGTCGCGGTGAGGTCGTCGGAGATGATGAACAACACGTTGGATGGTCGCTCGGCGCCCGATGTGTTGATGATCGGAAGGAGAAAGACCAGTGCGGCGATGAAACGCATGGTCATAGAAATGATTTTGCGATTCGTCATGACCTCAAGCTCCCATGACCTCCCAGCCCTCCCGGTAGCTGCGGTGGACTCTCTCGCTGGCCTCCTCGTTGTTGATGATCTTTGCCTTTTTGCTATCCCATTCGAGCCAGTCGGGAGAGTGCTGCATGGCAATATTTCCGAGCAGGATGAATTCGGTCAGGGGAGCCGCAAAATCGATCGGGGAAAGCAGCTCACCGTCTCCCCTGCCCGCGATCACCGCGTCGATAAAGGAATGGTGGTGTCCTCCCATGGACTCGAGTTTCTCCGGACGGACGCCGGCGAACTTTTCTCTCGGGAGAACCATGGGAGAGCTTCCGTGCCGCGTCATGAGAACGCCTTCACTACCCACCAGCAGGCAACCGAATCGGAAGTTCGTACCTTCCGGGATCATGGACATCAGTTCCGCGGGTGGACTCTCTCGGCCGCTCACCCAGGTCATCCTAAGCTCGCTTTCGGTGTAGCGGGTTCCCGGGAACCGGTATTCGACCCGTTCGTTCGAGGTCCAGTTGTAGCGGTTGGGAACGGCAGTTGCGGACCGGACCGCGGTCGGCGCGGTGAGCTCCAAGCCTCGATACATCGCATTAAAAATGTGGCAGCCCATGTCGCCCAGGGTGCCGCAGCCGTATTCCTGCCGGCGACGCCAGTTCTTGGGATGGTAGTAATTGTCGACGTATGGACGTTCCTCACCGACGCCGAGCCACCCATCCCAGTCCAGACCTTCCGGAACCGGATCGACGGCATCCGAAAAGGGTTTGGTATCGCCCCAGCTCTTTCCGCTCACTGTCCAGACTTCACTGATCTTGCCGACCGGTTCCTGCTGGATGAGGGCTGTCGCCATCCGGTCGTAGAGGCTGGAAGCGCCCTGGGTACCCATCTGCACGAGAACGTCGTTGCGCTTCGCGGTCTCCTGCATGGCGCGGCACTCGCCGATGGACTGGGCCAGCGGTTTCTGAACGTAGACGTGCTTGCCGAGATTCATAGCGCTCATAGCCTGAATCCCGTGCATGTGGTCGGGGGTGGAAACGCTGACGATGTCGATCTCATCGTTCCTGGATCGGAGCATCTCCCGCCAGTCGAAGAAGGTTTCCAGCTCCGAGAATCGGTTCTTAACCTTGGCCTGAGCGGCGGCGTCCACGTCAGCCGCGGCGACGATGTGGATCTGGTCGTGACTGATCATCGAGCCGATATCGGCGCCACCTCGTCCGTCGGCACCGATGGCGGCATATTGGAGCCGCTGCATCGGGGAACCCTGCACCCACGAGAGACGACTGACATACGGCGCGGCAACCGGAAGAACAGCTGCTTTCAGAATTCCGCGTCGTGAAGTGGTGAAACCGGGATTCATCAATTCTCGCCCCCTTCTTCCAACTCCTTGATTCTGATCTCTCGAAACTCGACCCGTGAACCGTGACCGAGGAATCCGAGGTAACCCTCGGCAGGGCGACGGAAACGGGAGATGTCATGGTCTTCCAGGATCACCCTACCATTCAACGTGATCCTGATGTGGCCTCCGTCCATGAGGACTTCCTGTCGATTCCATTCGCCCACGGGATTGAGGTGACCACGCTTGGCGGCAAGAAGCTTGTAAAGTGATCCGTGGTACTGGGTTTCCTTGAGGTTCTGGTAGCGCTCTGCGGTGTTGTCGAGGATCTGGCTTTCGAATCCCTTCCCGTGTGGCTTGCCTTCAAGAGGACAGCGCAGGGCGAGGCCATTGTTGGCTCCCGGCGTCAGTTTGAACTCGAAGCGCAGGACGAAGTTTCCGTATTCCTTCTCGGTGAAGATGTTTCCGCCGTTCCCTTTTCCGGGGAGGCAGGATAACACTCCATCTTTGGCTTCGTAGCCATGGAGGCTCCCTTGCCAGCCCTTCATGGTTGCTCCGTCAAAGAGCGAGACGAAGCCATCGCTCTCTTCCTGGCAATCACTTCGCGTTACCGATAAAAGAAATGGAAGTAGCGAGAAGACCAAAAAGGTTCTGGTAAGGGTCGTGGGCATCGAACTTGAGGGCGCTTAAATCAGGGTGTGTGATCAACCAGCACGCGGATCTGGTCCAGCGATGTCGCCGCAGTCAGGCTGAGAATGAGGGTGCGGCGATCGGCTGCGAGGATGATGAGGTCCTTGCCTTCTCCCGGCGGTTTGGTGAGCTTGCGTCGGGCTTCGATGCCCCGGGTGCCGCGGAGGTAATGGCCTCGTGGATCGCCGAGCGTTTCGTCGGAAGCTTCCAGTGTGTCCGTGGTCGTGATGACCCCGAGGATGGGGCGGTCAAAGGTGATCTGGCCCATCACGGTACGCGGACCGATTTCATCGTCGGGGCGAATGCTGCCCACCGGATTGAGTTGAAAGAGGAAACTGCCGACTTCGCGGCCACTGGCTACGTGAGAACGGCGTTCTTCCGCATTGAGCTTCCAATACTCGCCCGGTTCCGCGAGGTCGACCAACACGGGCGCTTCGAGGGTGACGTGCTGCTGCTCGCGGAAGACGACGATGTGGTCGTTGTCTTCGAATTTCCCGGGGACAAAGTCCGGACCCGGAGCGGCGAACTTGAGAATGCCGGTGGTCTGCAGCACACCCGAGGTTACCGGCCACGCGTTCTCGTAGAGGGAGGTGTCGAAGGCCACTTCACGAAGCCCGTCAAAGGACGGAGCGGCCTGGACCGCATCGCCTTCGAAGAGATGCAGGGGATCGGTCTGAGAGTCGGTGGTGACGCCGACCTCGCCTTCGAAGACGCAAACGTCGGTTTGACCGTCCTGACCGACAGACACCCCGAAGGCTGTGCCGTAATCAATCACCGACGCGCTGGCGGTGTCGACGGTGAAGCCATGGGCCGTCTCGGGAATCTCCGCGGTGAGCACACCCCGGATGAGGCGGACCTTCATCTCGTCGACGATTTCGAGGGCGCTGTTGCCCTCGAGGGCGAGGCAGGCCCCGTTGGCGAAGTCGAGTCGGACGAGGCCTGTTTCAAATTCGAGAAGTCGCGGCGAGGTCAGTTCCAGGTTCTGGACGACCGAGCCATCGCTCCAGCGGGCACCGGCGGAGTGAGACAGCGTGGCGATGGGCGTATTTGGAGAAGCGGGGGCGTCCGGGGATTTCATTCCCTGCCAGGCCAGCAGCAGCACTGCCACGGCGGCGGCCAGGCCCACGGCGAGGCGGGTGGGAGAAAAGAAATTCCCGCGGACAGGCGGGGACGGGGCGGCGGGCTCGCTGATCTGGGGAACTTCCCGGAGCAGCTGAGCAAAATGATTCTGTTCGATGAAGGCGTCGCGCAGCTCCGGCGATTCGCGCAACTCGGCGTTGAAGGCCTCGAATTCTTCAGGAGAGAGGCTGCCTTCCTGGAACTTCAGGAGCCGGAGATGGAAAGAGTCGTCCGCGTTCATTTCAAGGCGCCTCCTTGTTCAAGTGGCAGGCGGCGTTCGACGCAGCCGCGCAGGGAGCTGTGGATGCGCGTGAGCGCTTTGTAGATGCTGTCGACACTGCGGCCGAGCGCGTCGGCGACGGCGGCAGACTTGAGTCCGTCGAAGTAGCGCAACTCGACGATGCGGCGGTTGTTATCGGTCAGTTCCTGGAGACAGTAGCTCAGGGCCCGGGTCTGGGCGTGGCCATTGTCCTCATTGCCGGTGAGTTTCTGAGTCCATTGCGCCTCGACCAGCTCGAGCACGTCGTCCTCCAGTTGCAGGGGCTGCCGCTGCTTCTTGCGAATGACATCGATGGCCTTGTTGCGCGAAGCGGCCAAGGTCCAGCGAATCAAGTGGGTTTCGTCATCGAATTCGGTCTTTCGGGTGATCGCCTGAGTCAGGACTTCCTGAAAGCAGTCTTCCGCCTGGTGGGCGTCGTGCAGGATCGAGTTCACATACGCCAGCACGCTGATGCGCTCGCGAATGATGATCTCGACAATGCTGGATTCGGGTAAGGCCATGCGAAGAGTAGTGTGCCGTATCTCGTGGTGGAAAGGGGAGCACAATTCTCTATCGCAGGAGGGAAAGGAATCAGGACATTTTTTTTTGAGCCTCTTTGGAAAACCCAATCAAGACCATTGCGGGAATCGGGATCGGCCGTGAATTGACCGGTCGATTCTGACTGCCTACGCTTTTCGATATGAGAGTATACCAGAGTCTTTGGGGACTGTTAGCGTTGGTGCCTGCCGGTGTTTTGGCGCTAGATGCGGAAACCCTGCAGAAAGACTGGCGCTGGATTCGGGAAGATGCGGAAGAGTGGAAGCTATCTGATGAAGGCGTTCTGAAAATCCGAACCCAACCCGGCCGGATCTGGGCGGAGCGTGAGGAGAAGGCGGAAAACATTCTGGTGCGTCGTGCCCCGGTTGCCGACCAGGACAGCATCGAGATCACCGTCAAACTGATGGATCCGATTATCAAATATGAACAGGCGGGCCTGGTGCTCTATGTCGATGATGATCGTTTCGTGAAGTTCGTCGTGGAGTATATCGACGGTGACTACTTCGTGGTGATGGGCCGCGAGTTTGCGGGGGAGAAGCGCCTCGTGTTGGCGAAAGTGAAAATCGAAGGAGAGGCGGTGCGGTTGCGGCTCGAGGTCGACGGGGACAAGGTTGAAGGATCATGGAAATCTGCCGATGAAAAAGCGGGGGAATGGACCCCCGCTGCCGAAGCATTGATTCCAGCCGAGTTGACCCGTTCCTTTGCCATCTTCACCCAGGACGGTCCTGCTGATGAGGTGCGCTGGGCGGAGATTGATCTGCAGGCAAAGCGCTGATGGGCGAAAGAAGAATTCGATGAGGAGCGGAAACGTCCCCGGATAGCCCGCCCCGCGTAACGTCTGCTGCCTTCTTGAATTGGTTTGGAGGGAAATCTGTAAATGAAACGTCTGATTCACCGCCTGCAAACTGTCGCTGCGTTATTGCTGCTGACGTTTCTTGCCGGATGTGAGAAACCACAACTGAAGTCTCAGGGGGAGGAGCCTGAGGAGATTGAACCGGAGGTAGTGGCCGAAGACGGAGCGAAGGTACCGATCGAAAAAACCGAACGTCGGCAAATGCCTCCTCCGGTGACGGCACCAACGAAAGTAGCTCCGAAGCCAGTCGTTAATAATCCCGCTCCGGAAGCCCCGAAAATGAGTTTGGAGGAACGGGCCCGGAAAATCGCGGCTAAAGAGGAAATGCTGAAAGCCCAGCAGGTCGGGATCCTCAGCCTCGAGTCAGATCTTTCCCGCCACACCGGACAACTCAACGAACTCCGCCAGCAGCTGCAAGTGGCCCAGGCAAAGCAATCTAGGGGGCGAGGGGGAGTTATGGTCGAAATGATCGACGGGAAGTCCACGAAGGTAGGAGATGCCGGTACGGTCCGCGAGCTGCAGGGAAAAGTTTCGAATGAAGAACAGCTGGTGGAACAGTTGTCCCAAGCGCTCGCCAGAGCGCGCCAGCAGTATGCCGCCTTGAGCGCAGAGGTGCAGCGGCTGAGGAGCGGGCCGTAGAGCCGGCGCGGTGAGGTATCAGGTTTTGCTTTTCAATCACCCCGCGATGTCGCTGGATGGTGAGGATGAAACAGCAATGGATGGTTGGCCTGATTTGTGTGTTTGTTATGGCGTTATCAGCTCGCGCTGCTGAGCCGTTGAGCCGGATCCATTTTGGTTCATGTGTGAAACAGACTCAACCGATGCCCATCTTTGAGACGATTGTGGACGACCGTCCGGAGGTGTTTCTCATGATTGGTGACAACATCTACGCCGACACCGAAGATATGGAGGAGATGCGGGCGAAATATGCCCAGCTCAACGCTGATCCTGGCTTTTCATTACTTCGTGCCACTTGTCCGGTTTTCGCGACCTGGGATGATCATGATTTTGGAAAAAATGATGCGGGCGAAGAGTATCCGAAGAAGAGGGAAGCGCAGAAGATCTTTTCCGATTTCTGGGGCGATCCTTTAAATTCGCCGCGTCGCCAGCGTGAGGGTGTTTACGATGCTCAGATCATTGGGCCGGAGGGGCAGCGTGTGCAGATCATTCTCCTGGACACGCGTTATTTTCGTGGGCCGCTCAAAACAGGTGAGCGTCGTGTCGGCGGGCCCTACTATCCGAATGAAGATGCGTCTGTTCCTATGTTAGGTGAGGCGCAGTGGCAATGGCTGGAGGAACAGTTGAAGCAACCGGCGGAGATTCGCCTCATCGCCACCAGCATTCAATTCATCGCGGAAGCGGCCGGGCAGGAGACCTGGTCCAACCTGCCGGCCGAGCGCCAGCGTCTGATCGATCTAATCGAGACAACGGAAGCGGCGGGTGTCGTCTTTCTCAGTGGTGATCGGCATTGGTCGGACCTTTCGGTGCAGCGGGAGGGTGTGCCGTATCCGCTCTACGATCTCACCTCGAGCAGCCTGAACCAGCCGCACAAACGAGGGACGCCCACCGACAACCGGTATCGTGAGACTGAGCAAACCTATCACCAGGCGAATTTCGGGGTCGTCGAGATCGGCTGGAGTGGGGACGATCCCACGCTCGACCTGCGCATCCAGGATCTGGGAAACCAGACCCGGATTCAGAAGCGGATTTTTCTGAGTGAGCTTCAGCCGGCGGACTAGTCTTCCGGATGCCAGGGCATCTGGCCGTCCTTTTCCTGCAAGAACTGCGCGTCCACTTCCTTATACCACTGGTGGAGACGCTTCCGCATATCCTGGACCAGTTCCGGCTTCTCGGCGGCGAGGTCATTCTTTTCGCCGATGTCGTTTTTCAGGTCGTAAAGATGGACGCGGCCGTCTTCGTAGCGTTCGAACAGCTTGTAGTTCCCTTCGCGAATGGCACCGCCGGGAATGCCGCCCTGGTTGCTGTAGTGGGGGTAATGCCAGTAGAGCGATTGGCGATCCAAGCTATCGCCACGCAGCGCAGGAGTAAGATCGATCCCGTCGACGAGATGACCGATCTCGATGCCGGCCGCTGCTGCGACGGTGGGAAACAGGTCAATCGAGCAGATTAATTCTTCACTGACGGAACCGGCCTTCGTCACACCGGGGTAGCGAATGATCCACGGCTCGCGAATGCCGCCCTCGTAGACCCAGCCTTTGCCACCGCGCAGTGGCAGGTTGCTGGTGGGAGAGCCTTCGGATGTGGAGAGGCCACCGTTGTCGGAGGTGAAGACGACGATGGTGTTGTCGGCGACGCCAGAGGCGTCCAGTTGATCGAGCACGGTGCCGACCGCTTCATCCATGGCTTCGACCATGGCCGCGTAGACGGCGTGTTTCTGCAGAACCCTGACCTGCCGCGGCTTGTCGCCGAAGACCTGCTCTTCGTCGGCAAATTCCTCGCCCGCAATTTCAGCAGCGCGAGCTCTGTATTTCTCCACGAGGTCGGGGCGACCTTGCAGCGGCGTGTGCACAGAATAGAAGGACAGGTAGGCCAGGAACGGCTGGGCCTTGTTGGCTTCGATAAATTCGGCGGTGTCCCTGGCGAGACGGGCGGGGAGGTGCTCACCCTCCGGACTTTCGACTTCCATCTGGGGATTCTCAAAGGGCGCAAAATACTTCTTCCCGGTGTAAGGGCCACCGCGAGACCAGCCGCCGATGTTGATGTCGAATCCCTGGCCTTGCGGGTAAAGCTCCTCGGTGTGGCCGAGGTGCCATTTGCCGGCGAAGAAGGTGGCGTAACCCTTGGTCTTGAGTGCTTCAGCGATGGTGATTTCTTCGGCGGCCATGTCATCGACCAGTGGGGCGGGATTGTATTTCCCGGATCGTTTGCCGGAAAAGAAATTGGTTGCCTGAACCCGGGACGGGTACTTGCCCGTCATGAGACTGTAGCGAGTCGGCGAACAGACAGGATTCGCGGCATAGCCGTCCGTAAACCGCATGCCCGAATCAGACAGCCGATCGATATTGGGCGTGTCGTAGAAGCAGTCGGGATTATTCGCCCCGATATCCATGTAGCCGAGGTCGTCCACGAGGAAAACCACCACGTTGGGCTCCTTGGCGAAAATGCTTCCGGAAAGAAGGAGAAGGATCGAGAGAGTGGATGACAGGAGATGTTTCAGAGTCATGGGTCGAAAGGTTTTGGGTAGGGGTAGAAAGTGTGGGACAGATTCTGAATTTGCCTACCGGCTCAATAAGGGGATGCCAGAAGGTACAGGAGGGTGCGGAGCGGGGCTACCGGAAGCTCAAGCTATGGGATTCCTGGCGACCGAATCCGGTGATCTCAAGACGATCAGAATAGAGATCCGCGATGGCAAAAGCGTTGGTGTCTTTAGTTTCCACCATGCCGTCGAGAGTCAGGTAGTGCAGCCCCTCTGAGTCGAGGTAGTGACCGGCATGGTTGTGGCCGTTGATATAGAGTTTGGCACAGGTGTGCTTTTGAAAAAGTGCATTCACGGCTGAAGCGTTCCAAACAGCGTGCGATTCTTGGGGAAGGACAGGATGATGCCCGAATACGAGAACAGTTTCCTCCGCCTTCGATGCGCCGATCAACTCTGATTCCATCCAGCGCATCTGGTGGTCGCCGGGGCGGCCGTTCCATGGCTTGGATCCTGGATTGCCCGACTGCTGAAGGCGCTTCAGTTCCGCCGCGGCGTCTGATCGAGCTTCGGAACCCTTAGAATACCGATACGTGCTCACTTCCGTGGTATCGAGAATAAGAAAGCGAAAACCCGCCTTTTGATGGCTGTAGTATCCCTTTTCCAAGCCCAGCTTCTTGAGGACATCTTGCTTTCTCGTGTCCTCAACCTCGAAATCATGATTCCCCAGGGCGTGGTAGAGAGGCGAAGTGAGTTTGGAGGCAATGGGATCGAGACGCTCGAAGCTTTCAAAATCGCGATCGATAAAGTCTCCCAAATGAAACGTGAAGGCCAATTCATGTTGATTCAAGGCCTCGATGGCGGCCTCTAGTTTAGCAGGGCTTTCTCTGTAGAAGCGTGAACCCTTTCGCTCGGCATCGACATACTGACAATCAGCCATGAGCCCAAAGGAAAATAGCGGACGCTTCTCTGTTTGAGCAGCCGTGTTGAGAGTCGGTAATGTCAGGGGCGTTCCCAATGATGCGAGATGCTGTCGACGAGTTTGCATGAAAGAAGACGTGTCCGGGGTCAGTGTGAATTCGGCAAAAGTGAGCCCTTCTTCAGTATCAGAGCGAAGTGGAGAGCGGTCGTCAATTTTCGAGGATGTCACATTTTGCGTGAAAAGCGGGTATCGAAGGGCTACCACAAAGCCGCCAGCTATTTGACTTTTGACAGTATGCGCGACTCGCTATTCTCGCGGCTCGCATGGACTTCAACCGCCTCGATCAACTTGCCCGTCACGAAGGTGGCATCAGCCGCCGTCTCTTCACTTCGTATCTTGCCGCTCTTTCTTCTGTCCCCTGGGTTGGATTGAGTGCCGAGGACAAGGGAACGAGGACCTCAAAGTTTTCGAACAATCCTTTCACCCTGGGCGTTGCCTCGGGCGATCCCGATCACGAAGGCATGGTCCTGTGGACAAAACTGGCGCCGAAGCCACTGGAAGTGAACGGGGGTATGCCTCTGGATGCGTTTACCGAGGTCACCTGGGAAGTCGCCCATGATGAGGGCATGAGCGAAATCGTGCAGTCCGGCACGGCCGTGGCGACGCCGCATCTTGGACATACCCTCCATGTCGAAACGCACGGACTGGAGTCGGATCGCTGGTATCACTACCGCTTTCGGGTCGGTGACTATGCGAGCCCGGTTGGGCGTACCCGAACCATGCCGGCCGACAGTGTGCTTTCAGAAAAGCTGCGTTTTGCGGTGACGTCCTGCCAGAACTATGAGCAGGGTCTCTACACGGCCTATGAGCAGATGATGGCCGACGAGCCGGATCTCGTGTTTCACCTCGGGGACTACATCTATGAATATGCCGGCAACCCGACCCGGATTCGCACCCATGTGGGGCCGGAAATTGAAACGCTCGAGCAATACCGACAGCGCTACAATCAGTACCGGACTGATCCGCTGCTTCAACAGATGCACGCTCATTGTCCGTGGTGGGTGACCTGGGATGATCACGAGTTCGACAACAACTGCGCCAATGACATTTCGGAACAAAAGGGCGTTGATAAGATCTCGTTTCTCAAGCGAAGAGCGGCCGCCTACCAGGCTTATTATGAAATGATGCCGCTGCGCGCTTCGGCCTGCCCGATGGGGCCTGACATGAAACTCTATCGGGGAGCGCGATTTGGACGCCTGGCCGATTTCTTCGTTCTCGACACCCGCCAGTATCGAACCGATCAGCCGAACGGGGATCGCAACAAGCCGCTCAATGAGGAAGCCATGAGCCCGTCCAATACCATGCTGGGTCAACAGCAGCGGGGTTGGCTGCAGCAATCTCTCATCCAGTCAGAATCACAGTGGAACGTGCTCACCCAGCAAGTCATGATGGGCCTGGCGAATCGCCAGACCAAGGAGAGCGAGGAGGCGATTTACTCGATGGATCAGTGGCCCGGCTATGCGAATGAGCGCAACGAGCTGGTTCGCTTCCTGGAGGAACGCAACATCTCCAACCCGGTCGTGCTGACGGGCGACATCCACAGCAACTGGGTCAACGAACTCCGCGTCGACGATTTGAAACCGGAAGGAGCGCCGGTCGCGACTGAGTTTGTGGCGACCTCTCTTAGCAGTGGTGGAAACGGTGAGGCGAAGCGGTCCCACCATGATCTCTATCTGGCTAACAATCCCGGAACGAAATTCTACAACGCGGAGCGGGGCTACATTCTCTGTGAGCTCACCCCGGAAAGCTGGATCAGTCACTACAAGGTGGTGGATGATGTCCTGAAACCCGGAGGCCAAACGACGGTGCGAGCCTCCTTTCGGGTGAACGCCGGAGATGCAACGGTGCATTCTACCTGAGCTCGGGAATTGCTTGAGCGATCTGCGCTTGTTGCTTCGGCTTCACGTCCTTTGACGCTCCTCGCGCTCGGTCTTGCCGGGGAAGTTCATTCGTGAAGGCTCCCATCGCCGCTGCTCATCCTCCTAGAACGGCTTGATGGCTGTGTAAATGACTTCTGTTTTAACACGCGGGAAGAGATCTCTGTAACTATCGTGGATCTCGACCCGGAAAGTATCGAGATCATCAGCGATCACAGTGCCCTCCGGGCGAATGTAAACGATAACAAAGTGGTTCCGACCCAACTTGGTCACCGCAACAGCTAGAAATTCGCAGGGAGAGTGGTTGATGGCCTTCTCAATGCGTTGCTGAACCTTCGCTGTCGTTTCCTCATCTAGCGCCTCGCCGGCAATGTCCTTGAAGGCTCGGCGAAACAATCCGTAGGGCTGTCCTACCATTGCGACCACGAGTATCAGCACAACAATGGCATCAGAAACCGGGATGATTCCTTCAAGAGGAGTCCCTTCGAGAAAAGTCACACCAAGAAGCGCGCCGCCGGCACCAAGGCTGATCGCTCCGTCGACGATCGATGCCATGCGTTCAGTTTTCAGGATCTCGCTGCGATACCCTGTCAGCTTTAGATGAAGATGATTCCATGCTGCGAGCCCGAAAGACGCCACGACGATAAACAACAGATAGATGACAATAGGACCGAGTTTCAGCGAAGGAATCTCTCCTCCCGAGACATAAGTGGCTATCTTGTTAAGTGAGGTGATGCCAGCAAAGGCACAAATCCCCAGAAGCACCAGTGACCGGAAAAGTATGTAGAGTGCCTCGTTAGCATCGTAGCCGAAAGGCATTCGCTTGTCGGCTGGCTTCTTGATTGAGGCAGCCACTCGCATGGCAATCAGGGCTGAGAAAAAATTGACGCCTGAATAAAGCCCGTCAACCAGAAGGGCGTCAGAGTTGGCTAGCCGGGCTACAGTAATACCCGCAGCCCCCATCACAAGGTTCGCCCACATTCCGACAGCGAGGGCACGCTTCTCGTGGGCAATGTCGGCGTCCATGGAGGGAGCGGTCATGTTGTCCTTCTCGATTTCCGACCGATGCGTTTCAGTAAGGGAATAGCCAACAGGGGACCGATGAACAATATCAGGTCCCAGGCAAAAGGATGGAGAAGGGCGGCGCCGGCTGCAATGATCGCCACGGATGGCATCACCAGAGCCTGGCGGCTCATTTCACCGGCGACATCGGGGGTGATCTCCTCCGGGTCGATCAGCCGATTGCCTTTCGTGGCGTAGCGCCAACTGAAGTAGGAGAGAAGGCCTGCGAAAAGAATGTCCATACTGATGGCAAACCGGGGAGCCAGCTCATTGGGGAATGTTGCAATGAAATGGTTATTCACCGGCATGCCCGCTATCGCCATCAGGTAAAATAACTCAATGAAGGAGTGGGTTGTGTTCGTTCTCTTGATGTAGCCGAGATATTTCTGGTGGCTGATCCAGTAGTAGGCGATGACGAGGTAGCTAATCGCGAAGCCAAGGGTCTGATTGATGTTTTTCCAGAGGTAGGCGTAGGCAGCTTCGGCCGAATCAGAATGAAATACGGCGAGGTCGATCGTTACGAGGAGAAGCAGAAACGAAACGCCAAAGATGATATCGGCGACTCTTTCGAGGCGGCGAACTGACAGTTCTCCCGGTGACTTTGAAGGATCAGTGCTTTTCGGTTCAGGCCCCGGTGCTGGATCCGTTGGGTTCCCCATGGCAAAAGGTATCGTAGTAGACCCTGGCAGTATACTCGTTTCGGCAACCTTGGGGAAAGCTAATAAGGCGTAAATGCTCGCCTTTTGTATTCGTTAGTTGGAGTGAGAGGACAGAGGCTTCTGCCTGGGAAACATCAAGTATCATGAATGCGACGTCACTCGTCCCACGAGATAACCTCGAGCAGGTTGCTGTAGTCGTCTGTCCACAGAATGCCGGGTATTAACTCCGTGTACCAGGAAGTGGTGTAGCCCGCGATGTCCACGTTGTCGAGAAACAGTCGGTTTCTCGACGCCAGCACCCAGTCGGAGTCGTAGTTCCGGTCGTCATCGTCGTCGGGGCTGAATTCAATATAGGCCGAGTTGAATTCAGCGTGGTTGATGAGATGACGGACCGGTTGGCTGAGGTCCAGGTGAAGGTTGCTGATGTGAAAAGCGATCACTCCATCCGGCTTAAGGTGTTTTTGATAGAGCTCCATTGCCTCGACGGTGAGCAGGTGAATTGGAACCGAGTCGCCGCTGAAGGCGTCGAGAACGATCAAATCAAAACCCAGTGATCCTTGTTCTTCCCATTCCTGTTCCAGGGAAATACGGGCATCACCGAGAACGACCGTGGCCTCGCCTTTGCTGTCTTCGAGATAAGAAAAATGTTTGCGCGCTATCTCCTCGACTTGCGGGTTGATTTCGTAGAAGCGGATCCGGTCGTTCTCGGTGGTGTAGGTCGAGAGTGTGCCGACGCCGAGACCAATCACCGCGATGTGCATCGGTTGGTTGTTATTCCCGCGGGGATAGAGGTTGAAAAAGGCACCAACTCCCGTGCCTTCCGAGTAGTAGGCCGCAGGGATCGATTTGAGATCGGAAGCCAGGTATTGTCGCCCGTGCTCGATGCGACCGTGATAGAGGGAAAGGGACTCGTCTGCGTCTCCGATATCATTCTCATAGACATGAAGGACGCCATAGAAACTGCGGCGCGTGTCGAGGGAATCCTCCTTCACTTCGCTGATGTGTTGATCCAGGCCAATAGCCAGCAGGATAAGGAGCGCTACCCAGGCCAGGGCGCCTGTTCCGATTAGTTTCGGTTTTCGGGAAAATGTCGGGCGGAATCGTCGAAAGAGTTGAATTGATGTCAACGCAGCAAGAAGCACGAAAGTGCAGTGGAGTTCCCAGTAGCCGGAGAAGATTTGCGGTGCGATGAAGCTGACAAAGACACCGCCCAGTGCCCCGCCCAGAGAGATGGCGAGATAGAACCCGGTGAGCCGTTGCGAGGGCGGCTTGAGGCGGACGACTTCACCGTGGCAGATGAGGCAGCCAAAGAAGATCGCGCTCACAAAGATAGTAATCTGCCAGGCGATGTGGATTTCATCTTCTGAAAGGCGGTCGTCGATCAGTAAAATGACAGCGCCGACAGCAATAACCGCGAGCGGTATGGCGACTCGCCGCCGATACCAGCGGGAGTGGTCGAAGGTGATCACGAAGGTCAAAAGGTAGAGGGCGAGAGGCAGCACCCAGAGAAATGGGACCACTGCGACGTCCTGGCACATCTGGTTGGTCAGCGACAGCAGCAGCATCGAGCCGCAGGCGGCGAGGGCGACCCAGAGGATCTTGTCGATCGAAGGCGTGGCGGTATCGTTGCCGGGGCTGTCGACAGCACTCTTTGAGTGAGCCAGCTTCAGGTAGGCGGCGGCGCATGCCGCGGCGGTGAGGGCATAGGCTCCGAAGCCGAAGGACCAGGCGATTGTCTGGCTGGTCACAGTCAGTGCCGGTTCGATGAGGAACGGGTAGGTCAGCAGGCCCAGGATCGAACCGGCGTTGGAGACAGCATAGAGTCGGTACGGTGACTTGTCAGGGTAGCTGTCACCAAACCAGTGCTGTAGAAGCGGACCGGAAGCCGAAAGGAGAAAATAGGGGAGTCCGACGGCGAAGGTGAGCAGCTTGAGAATTCCCGGAATGGGATTCGCAACCGCTTCAGCGGATTTCAGGGTTTCATCCGGGGTGACCGGGAGTGTGATGAGAGCCAGGGCAAGCAGGCCAAGGTGAATTCCGATCTGAAGTTTCCTTCTGTCTCGCAAAAAGGTGACGAGGGCATGAGCGTAGGCGTAGCCACCCAGCAGGCCGCATTGAAAGAAGAGCAGGCAGGTCGTCCAGACGGTTGGGCTGCCTCCGTACCAGGGAAGAATGTAGCGGGCAATGAGCGGCTGGACCTGAAACAGCAGGAAAGCGCTCAGAAAGATTGCGAGTGCGAAAATCGGCATGTGCGGCAGGTCCCGGAGCAAAGCAGATTTGCCCCGGGAAAGCGATGCCGAAGTTGAATCAATTCCCATACAGCCGCGCCTTCGGATCGCCTCCGGAAAGCAGGTAGGCGATCAGGTCGCGCACTTCGTCGCCGTTGAGCCCATTCATCATCATAGGCGGCATTTGGGAAACGGGTGTTTCCTCGATCTTGGCGATTTCGCTGGTCTTGAGAGTGGCCGGTTTGAGCTCCTCGGTGGTTTTGGCAGCGGGATAGACGTCGACCTCTTCGCCTCGTTCCACAACGAGGCCGGAGTGAATGGTGCCATCCTTCATCGTCACGATCTTGGAGCCGTACTGATCGCTGATCACTTTGCTGGGTTCGATGATGGACTCGAGCAGGTAGTTGATATCGAACTTGTTGCCCACCGTGGTCAGGTCAGGGCCGATGTCGCCGCCGAGGTTGTCAAAGCGATGGCAGGCCGCGCAGCCGATGGCGTGGAAAAGATTGCGACCGCTGTTGAAATCGGCGCCGCGAATCGCTTTGCCGTCCTTTCTGGCGTGTTTGGCGGCTTCAGCCACGGTCCAGTTCTTACCGGGACCTTTGGGTGGTGTGATTTCGAAATCCGGAACCGGATTGAAGCTCTCTCCGCTGATGTCGGCCAATTCGGCGCGCTCGGCATTGCTTAACTGGCCGAGCATATCGTCCCGAACGCCGGTGAGGAATTTGGCGTAGCTGTTGCCGCCGGGGTACTTGGCCGCTTCATTGATGAACTCAATGTAGTCACGGCGTTGCTCCATGGTCCAGCCGTCGCGCAGGTTGCGCAGCATGAAGGCATAGTGAACCTCGTGGGTAGGCGGGTGGTTGGCGAGCATGGCAAGAACACGACCGCCATAGCGGGAATTCCGCTGGGCCAGTTCGGTCCATTCGGGAACGATGGGCTCACCGCGGCTGGCGATCATCTCGAGGGTCTTTTCAATCACGGTGGGTGACTGGAGGTAAACGAGGACCCGTACCAGTTCGGTGTTCACATCGTTGCTTTCGTTAGGGAAGTGAGCATCCAGCTCAGCGATGACGGCTTCGCGCTGAGCGTCGCCGGGTGCGTCGAGGCGAATAAAGGTGAGCGCGTAAGCCCGAAGCAGGCCGAGGAATTCGGACTCGCTGAGCGTCGCCGGGTCGAGGTCGAGCAGGGCGTCGACGAGAGCGGCTTGATGAGACGCGTCGCCCTGGCGGGCCAGAGCGACTGCTCCGGTGATGCGGGCCTGTGGATTCTCTTCGCTTGTCACTTTGTCAGCCCACTGTTCCAGCGGCTGGGATTCAATGGCGACACGCGCGGCATGACGAAGCCAGCGATCGCTGCTGGAAAGGTGGGGCCAGGCCGTGGCGACGGCGTCGGCATTTTCGGTATTATGAAATGCTTCCAAACTGCGGCGAAGTTCGCGGGCTTCTTCTCCCGGCAGTTCACCCGAAACAGGTTCCGTCGATTCGTCTCCGGTGTAGGTGACTCGGTAGAGAGCGGACTGCGTGTTGCGTCCTCCAATCGTGAAGTAGAGAGCGCCGTCGTGCCCGATGATGGCATCGGTGACCGGCAGTGGGGCTCCGAAGCAGAACGGCTCCTGTTCGGCCTGGTAGCCGGCACCGTCAGGCGTGAGGTGAATGGCGTAGATAGTTCCAAAGGTCCAGTCGAGGGCGTAGAGCGCATCCTGATATTTCGCGGGAAACTTGGAACCCAGACCGGAAACGACTCCGGTGGGTGAGCCAGGGCCAATGTTGACCAGGGCTGGCAGGCTGTCCTCGTAATACTCGGGCCATTTGCCGGAGCCGCTGCGCCAGCCGTAGTCGGAACCACTCAGGACATGGTTGATGCGGGTGGGGCGATACCAGGGCGTGCCGAGGTCCCACTCCATATCGGCGTCGTAGGTGAAGAGGTCGCCGGCGCGGTTCAGGGCGATGTCGTATTGATTGCGGTAACCCATCGAGATGATGTCGTGGGTCTTGGTGTCAGGATTGAATTTACTGATCCAACCGCCGGGAGCGAGGCGTCCACGAGCGTGGCCGTTGGCATCCCATTCCCGTTTAAGGAGAAGATCTTCGTCCCAGCCTTGGACCCGGGATCCGGAAATGGCGGAGGCGTCAGGCAGGATGGTGGAGTTGCCGCCGTCGACGTAGAGGTGTTTACCGTCTTCGGCCACAATGACCGCGTGATTGCCGTGCTCGCCCTTGCCGCTGGAACCCGGCAGCTCTTCGGCGGCATCGAGTTGGCCATCACCGTTGGAGTCTGTGACCCGGTAGAAAGGACCGCCATTGCGATTGAAGTAGAGCGAGTCGTTGTGCCAGACCAAACCCTGCGCTCCTGAGATCTCGACGGGCATTTTTTCAACTTCGACGGAAGGCGTCTGGGAGGATTCTGAAACGGTGATGCGATAGAGACCCGCGTCGCCCTGGTCGGAGGCGAGTAAGCGGCCCTGGTCGTCGGTGGTGAGAGAAACCCAACTGCCTTGCTCGGACTTGGGCACTTCGTAGAGCAATTCTGCTTTGAAACCCTCTGCCACGGTGATGGCGTTGGCATCGAGTGCATTGCCTTTGTTGCTGCCGCCACCTGTCTGTCCGCCCGCTGGTTTGGCCGTTGCTCCCCGACTCAATCCCGGGACACCCCAGGGTTTCTTGCCGAGCGCCCCAAGTGATTTGAGCTCCTGGTTCCAAGTGGAATCATCGAACTCACGCTGGCTCCAGTTGTCGGAGGCAAAGAGATTCATCTTCCAGGACGGATCCGAGATGACGGTCGTTTTGCCGCCGGGATGCTCGATTACGAGTTTGAAAACAAACGCGGCGAGGCCACCGCGATTTCGAGCTTTGACGGCGATGGCATTGGTTTGACCCGCCTGGAGGTGCTTGGCTGCGTCCTGGAGAATAATGGGGGCGCCCCAGTCAGCTGCGGTTCCGACTTTCTCTCCATTCAGGTAAACGTCGGCACCGTTGTCACAAGTGGCGTAGAGCGTGGCCGAAGTGATCTCGGACGGGGCCTCGAAACTCTTGCGGAAGTAAATGGGCTCGTTGTCTGTCTTGTCGGCCCGCCAGATCCATTGAGGCTTGGGCTCTTCGGAGACCCATTGCAGGTTGGTCGGGGCCGCTTCGGCCTTGGCTGAGAGAGCGGTGAGACAAAAGAGAAGGGTGATCAGGTGAGAGTGCTTGTACATGGGGCAACTTTGGTTTGCGTTCTGGTGAAATTCTTAAGACTGGAAGATGGAGCAGGGAAAAGTTTCGATTGAGAGCTGACGCTGCGATTTCTCAGAATCCCGGAATTGGAGCGTCTTCTGCGATCAGTTCGTTCTCCCAATAAACGGAGCCATCCGCCTTGCGTTCGATGAGGCGGGCGTGACTGCCTTCGGCGGGTTTGGCCGGGTTCTTGGGAAGCAGTGCGCCGAGTTCCTTTTTGAGTGCCTCGGTTTCCGGATTGCTGGCCAGGTTGGTGAATTCCTCGGGATCGTTGCGGAGATCGTAGAGTTCTTCCGAACCGTCCGCGTAGCGGATGTAGCGGTGGGTTTCGGTGCGGACGGCATCGTTGCCGGGGCCGTGTGAGGTGAAGGCGTAACGGTCTCGCGGAGCGTTGGCGTCTTGCAACTGTGGCACCAGGCTGAGTCCTTCGAGTTCCTCAGGCACCGACTCCAATTGGCAGAGTTCCGCCAGGGTCGGGTAAAGGTCGAGCAGTTCCACGGGACGCTCACAGCGGGCACCCGCGGCGATGCCGGGACCGGCAAACATGAGTGGCACGCGGGTCGAGGGATCCCAGAGCGTGTTCTTGCCGGTGATCTCTTTTTCCCCGAGGTGATACCCGTGATCGGACCACGCCACGACGATGGTTTCATCAGCCCGCCCACTTTCCTCGAGGGCGTCGAGAACACGTCCGACCTGGGCGTCCATGAAGCTGACGCAGGCGAGATAGGCGCGAACCTTGTTCTTCCACTCGCCGGCCTCTTCCACCGGTTTCAAGCGAGCCTCGGGAAGTGACCAATGAATGTTCCAGGAAAAGCGGGGCGTGTCAGCGCGATCGTTCTCCTGGATAGGCGGCAGCATGACCGACTCTTCCGGGTAGAGGTCGAACCACTTTTGGGAGGCATAGAGAGGCACATGCGGCCTGTAAAAACCGACTGCCATGAAGAACGGTTCGGACGAGTCTGAGTCTGCCAACGCACTGAGCTGTTCGACGGCCCAGGAAGCCGTTGCGTAATCGCGTTGATCTGAATCGTTAGGAGGCCACGGGCCCCAGTCGAGGCGACCGACCTCTTCCGGAGTCAGTCGCTCCGGAGGTCGGCCCCGCTTGGGCAAAGTGGGGGAGCCCTGGAGTTGGAAGCAATCCTTGCCCGCGTCCTTGTGGTAGATCTTGCCACAAGTGGACGTGGCATAGCCGCTGGCCGCAAAGGCCTGGGGCATCGAGACGTAGTCTTGGTACTTGGGCAGGGTGCGGAAAGCGGGCTGCAGGGAATAGATGCCGGTCGTGGTGGGGCGAAGCCCCAGCATCACCGAGGTGCGGGAAGGATTGCAGAGCGGTGACTGGCAATGGGCGTTGGTGAAGAGGGTGCCTCGTGCCGCGAGCCGGTCGAGATTGGGCGTTTGGACCTGAGGATGTCCTCCGAGGCAGGCGATCCAGTCATTGAGGTCATCAATTGAGAGGAAGAGAACGTTGGGGCGTTTGGGCTCTTCGGCCTGTAAGGGCGACGCAAGGTGGGTCACCAGGAGTCCGGTGAGAACGAAAAGGCCGATTCGGATGTGGGTGTTCATGGGTTGGCTAATTGGTGTCCTGCATTGCAAACTATAGTTAAATAGAGGGCACGGGTGTAAAGGGATGGAACCTCGATTAGAGGGGGCTTGGGCTTTAGGTAGCTCTATTTGGTGATCTTCACTTCTTTGGTTAGAAGGCTGCCAGTGAAGTGGCCTACGCCAGTTTTTTCAATGCCTTCACTGAAGCGGGCACTGGTCGCGACAAATTCTTTTCCATCGATAATGACGGTTGCAGTGTTGCCGGAAAAGCTCACGCTGATGTCGTGCCATTCTCCCGGTGTGGCGTGGTATTCTTCGCGCACGACACTGGCATTCTTTTTAGCAGTGGTGCTGCCATCGTAAGTAATGAGGGTGAGGACGTCGTTCCGGTTTTTTCCGCCCGGACCGCCATTCACGTAGACCTTCAAGAGATGGGAGGCTTTGCCCCGGGTGGGGCCATCGAATACAAAGAGCACGGCTTGATCGACTTCCACTTTCCAGGTGGCAGAGAAAGCTCCTTCTGTGAAGGGGACCCGGTAGTAGGTGATGGGGCCATGGCCCGTGGAATCGGGTTCGCCCGACACAATGCGAATATCCTCGGACTGTTCCAAGGTGCCGCGCAGAAGGGTCGTTTGCGCTTCGCTGGGGATGATCTCCTCGGCGCGGAGGGAGGTCGAACTACAAAGGGCCAGAGCGATGATAAGGGTGACTCTCATTTCAATGATTCGCGTCATTCGCTGAAATTCTTTTAGATCCGTGTTGGGTTTCCAGCCTCAGATTCCTTTCAATGCGAATGTAAAGAATTTTAATTGCTGGAGCCGACACGGGAAGCTGAGGTTTACTTCTTTTCCCGTTTGCCCTGGCCTTTCAAACGCTCGGAAGGCACACGGAATTCGGGCTCGCCTTCGGTTGGAATCCACGCCATGAGCTCTTCGAGAATTTCCTGGTGATCGGGATCATTGGCGAGGTTGGTGTATTCCTCGGGATCAATGCGGTGGTCGTAGAGCTCCTTGGCTCCGTCTTCGTAGACGATGAGGCGCCAGTCACGGGTCCGGGCAGCATGATTGCCGTAGTAAGAGGAGATGATGGCCGGTTCGTTGCGTTCCGTTGTGGGATCGTCGAGCTGTGGCGTCAGGGAAATGCCATCGAGCGATTCGTGCTCGGGCAGCTCGCACAGTTCGATCAGGGTGGGGTAGATATCGATGAGGCTGGCGGGCTCGACGCAGGCGTCACCCGGCTCAATACCGGGACCGGCAAAGAGCAGCGGCACGCGGGTCGATTCTTCCCAGAGGGTGCGCTTGGCCCAGTGGTGCTTTTCGCCGAGGTGGAAACCGTGATCACTCCAGAGCACCACAATGGTGTTGTCAGCATGAGAGCTGCTTTCAAGCGCCTCCATCACGATGCCGACGCAATGGTCCACGAAACTGATCGAAGCGAGGTAAGCCTGAGTCAGGCTGCGCTGCTTGCCGCTGGCGACGACCTCGGAATGCTTGGGAGCGACGGCGTAGTCATTGATGCTGCGGAAGTTGGGTGGGAGATCGGAGAGATCTGACTCCGGGCTCTTGGGTAGAGGGATCGCTTCGACGTCGTAGAGATCAAACCACTTCGGCGGAACCAGGAGCGGCACGTGGGGACGGTAGAATCCCACTGACATGAAGAAGGGTTGGTCGTGGCTCTCCTTGAGCACTTTCGCAGCATCTACGGCGAGCTTGTAGTCACCCATCTCGGCATCGTTCTCGGGAAACTGGCCCCAGTCCCAGGCTTTACTCCAGCCTTCGGGAAGACTGACAGGGCCACCCTTCGGGCGGGCTGTTTTGGGACGACCAAGATCGAGATCGATGTCCTCTTTGAGACGGTCACCAAAACCGTGGTGGAGGACCTTGCCGCCGGTGATGGTGGTGTAGCCGTTGTCTTTGAAGTAGCGGTGCAGGGTGGGGGCTTCGTTTAAAGCCGGAAGCTGCTGGTAAGAAGGTCCGATCTCGTAGCTGCCGTGTGTCGTCGCCGCGAGGCCTGACATGACACTGACGCGTGACGACGAACAGACCGGAATCGCGCAATGCGCGTTCGAGAAAATCCGTCCCTTTTCGGCAAGCGCATCGAGATGAGGCGTGCTCACGGAAGGGTAGCCGCCGAGATAACCGGTCCAGTCATTGAGGTCATCAATGCTGATCATGAGCACGTTGGGCTTGGCGTCTTCGGCGTGAAGCGGCAGCGCCGCGGTCAGGAGGAGTGCTCCGATTGAGAGGGTGATTGTTTTCATGAGAAAGGAAAAAAGGGGAGATTACAGGGTGTTGGCTCAGGGCTGATATTTATCGAACCACTCCTGCACCTTGATGCCCGGATGAGGGTTCTTCGGAATGAACTTGGACAGCTCTTTCTTGACTGATGCATGCTCAGGATTGTCGGCTTCGTTGGTCCATTCGTTGGGGTCTTCTTGGTGATGATAGAGCTCCTCCGAGCCGTCTTCGTAGCGAATGTAACGCCAGTCTTTGGAGCGGATTGAGGTGTTAGCCTCGCCATAGAAAGAGACGGCGGGATCCCGCTCAGCCTTGGGATCGTAGAGCTGGGGCTTGATGGAATTTCCATCGAGGAAGTCCGGAACCTCCAGACCGGCGAGATCGACGAGGGAAGGATAGACATCAATCAGGCTGACTGGCTCAAGATTGACCGCTCCGGCCTCTACGCCCGGTGCCCGAACAATGAAGGGCACCTTCAAGGTCTGCTCCCAGATGGCGCCCTTGCACCAGTGTTTCTTTTCGCCGAGGTGCCAGCCATGGTCACTGGTCAGCATGACGACGGTGTCGCGTCCGCGGGGATTGCTCTCCAACTCTTCGAGAAAGCGTCCGATCTGGGCATCGACGAAGGCCACGGAAGCGAGATAGGCCTGGAGCGTTGCGTCCCAGAGTTCGCGTTTTACGATGTCCTCGTGGTCACTGAGACCATTGATCATATTCTTGTGGGCGTGGGAACGAGCCAGCTTGCGGGCGAATTCAGGCATGTCATCCCAGTCATCGCCTTCGGCGGGTTCTGCCGGGCGCTGAATGGAATCAATCGGAAACTTGTCGAACCAGGGCGCGGGAACCTGGAGCGGACGATGCGGACGGAAAAAGCCAACCGACATGAAGAGTGGCTTGTCCGTCTCGGTGTTCCACTCGTCGATGGCCCAGCTGGCGACCTTGTAGTCGCTCATTTCTTCGTCCGTAGCATCGAGGGCAAAACCGTCAGCCGGAGAACCGTAGGCATTGAAGGTGTCTTTCCCTTTTGGCGGCTTCGGGTCGCCAGGCTTCTTGAAGAGGACGTCACCGTGATTCCCCGGATTGCCATGAAACACCTTACCGCCGCTGGCGACGCGGTAGCCGTTCTCCATGAAGAACTGCTGCATCGTGGGCGTTTCAATCTTGGTCTCTCCCTTGAACTTGGCGTTGAAGTAGGTCCCGGTGTTCGAGGCATACTTGCCGTAGTTCAGGCTGGTACGGGAGGGGCGGCACTGCGGGGAGTTGCAGTAGGCGTGGGGAAAAGCCATGCCGCTCTCAGCCAGGGCATCCATGTTTGGGGAAACGGCATTGGGGTGCCCTCCGAGGTAACCGAGGTAATCGTTGAGGTCATCGACGATGATGAAGACCACATCGGGATGCTCATTGGCTTTTTTGCTCGTTGCGGCTTCTGCTTTTCCTTTCGCCGTTGCTTTGGCAGGAGGTGTATCGTTTTTTTTAGGAGAAGCAGCTGGCCGCTTCATGGTTTTTCCGGAAGGCCGTTGCGCCTCTCCGATATCCTTCATCTCCGGGCCGTTTTCCGCGACCAGTGCATCGGTGCGTTTGCGCATGCGTTTGAGATGCGGAGACTCTTCCTCGTCAGCAGCAAGATTGACGAGTTGGTCAGGATCTTTCTGGAGATCGTAAAGAAATTCCTGCGGTGCTTGATCGGTGCCGTCGACAAAGTAGCGGGCGTAGCTCATGCGCTCAGCACGAACACCCTCCCAGCGGGGGATGCTTCCAGGAACGGCCAGGAATTCGCAGAGGAAGTCGGTGCGCCAGTCGCGCACTTTGTCGCCACGAATGAGCGGGGCGAGGCTGCGACCGGTGTGCGTGTCCGGGGTGGGGAGCCCGGCCAGTTCGATGAGGGTGGTGCCGACATCGCTGTTCAACGCCATTTCCGGGAGAACGCGTCCCTGCTTGGCTTTGGGCAGGCGAGGATCGTAAACGACAAGAGGCACGCGGAGGGACTGATCGTAGTGGGTCCACTTACCGGCGAAGCCGCGATCACCGAGGTAGTAACCGTTGTCGGCGGTGTAAACGATGATGGTGTTGTCAGCGAGACCCTGTTCCTCCAGCTGTTCGACAAGGCGGCCAACAACATGGTCGATGCCGCTGAGCATGCGGAAGTAGGCCCGCATGTTGGTCTGGTATTTCTCCGGCGTGTCCCAGCGCCAGAAGAAGCGCTGACGATTGATGGATTCCTTGAGGAAGTCAGGCTGCGCTTCGTAGATCGCCGGATCGTTGAGAGGGGGCAGGGGCATTTTCTGGTCCTCGTACATCCCGTCGGTGACCTTGGGCCAGGGGAAGTGACCGATGCCGGGGCGCTTATCGCCGTCTTCGGCGTGGGTGGCGTTGAAGCTGATCTGGAGGCAGAAGGGCTGGTCCTTGGGTTGCCCCTTGATGAAGTCGATGCCCCAGTCACCGAGTATTTGGGTTTCGTGACGCGTACTGCCGTCCTCCATTTCTTTGAAGTAGGGCTTGCGTCCGATTCTCTTCCGCACATCCCACATCAGGGCGGCGGATTCGCCGGCGATGTTAACGTGTTCTTTGCCGAGGTGGCCGGTGCGGTAGCCGGCATCCTTCAAGACGGCAAAGAAGGAAGTTTCGCAGAGTTCCGGATCGAGCGGGCCCGGCTTGGCACGGTAGAGGTGCCGGCGCTCGTAGGCACTGGTGAAGAGGCAGGCGCGGCCGACCCAGCAAGTGGAGGTGGAGACAAAAGAGTTCTCAAAGCGGACCCCTTCACCCGCGAGGCGGTCGATGTTCGGGGTTTTGACGATGGGGTGCCCCGCGCAACCGAGGGTGTGGTCGCGCTGATCGTCCGCGTAGAGAAGCAGAATATTGGGGCGGTCGGAATTCTTGTCAGGGGCAGCGGCTGAATCTTTAGCGGCTGCCCCTTTACTCTTTCCCGCCGGGATGCCCTTGCCTTTACCTTTTGCCTTCCGGTTTGGCGTGCGCTCCTGCGGAGCGATTTCCGTGACCTTGCCGACCTGGCGTTGGTCCGCGACATACCATTCGTCGAGCAAGGCGCTGAGCGCTTCGACTTTCTCCGGCTGAGCGCTGGCAAGATTAGTTCCTTCATTGGGATCCTTCTTCAGATCGTAGAGTTGGGCTTCGCCACCCTGGGGTGGGTATTTCATTTTGCCCGGAGCCCCGTCGTAAGTCAGAAGCAGCTTGTCGTTGCCTTTGATGACCCAACGATAGAGGAGGGACGCCTGGGGATTCTCGATGTCCGCAATGTCATGCGCGAAAGACTCGCCGTAGAGGGTATCACGATCGATGGCATCACCGCTCTCCAGTTCAGGGAGCAGGTTAAGACCCGGAAAGTCATGAGGTCCTTCAGCATCCGCGGCGGCGAGGATGGTGGGGACAATGTCGATGGAGGAGCAAAGCTCGGGGCGGTCGGCAGCCGGGATGGTGCCCGGCCAGCGGAACATGATGGGGTTGCGCGTGCCGCCTTCGTTGGGGCTGCGCTTGGAGCGGTCGGCGTAGCTGCCGGTCTCGGTCTGAATCCAGCCGTTGTCAGTCACGTAGATGACGAGGGTGTCTTCGGCGACACCCGCGTCATCGAGTTTCTCCATCAAGAGTCCCACGGTGTCGTCGAGGCGCTCGATGTTGGCGTAGTACTTAGCGACGCGCTCGTGAACGCCCTTGGCCTCATACTTGGCGGCCAGTTCCTGGGGCGGATCGTGCGGGGTGTGAGGAAGGAAGGGGGCATACCAGACAAAGAAAGGTTTTTCGCCTTCGACGGAGCGGTCGATGAAGTCGAAGATGGGTTCCATGCCCTGGCGCCCGATCTTGAGACCGTCATCACCGTGACGCCCGCCTTTGTCGGGATAGCCGCGAGTCATGCCCTCGGTGAATCCACCGCGCTGGTAGGAGCCTTCCCACCATTTGCCGCTCTGGTGGCTGACATAACCTTTCTCACCGAGCCATTTGGCGACGGTGCCGATCCTGTCGACGTTGGAGATGAGCAACTCCTTCGCGCTCTTGCCGGCTTTTTCGGCGTGAGCCTGATTCTCGGGTGTTCCCGCGGGATCGTTGCCCGTGATCATATTCTGGTGGGAGTAGAGACCAGTCGCGATGGTCATCAGGGCCGGACGGCACAGGGCGGTGGGGACATAGCCACGCTTGAAGAGCGCACTCTCGGAAGCGAGTTGGTCGAGATGAGGCGTCTCGATATGCGGGTGCCCCATGAAGCTGTAGTCGGTGTAGCTGTGATCGTCGGACAGGATCAGGACGATGTTTGGTGGTTTGGCTTCAGCCGCGTGAAGCATGATTCCGCTGAGCAGAACGGCGAACAGGGATTTGACGAGCGATTTCATAGTTCAGAGAAATAAAAAGAGACTAAGAGAATGGGTAGCGATTTCAGCCTCCACTCTTGGAAATCGCTACTGGACGGCAATCCTGCCGCCACTCTTGAGACATGATCGCGTGATTCCGCGAGAGGGGGGGCGAATAGTCTATTCCGCCTTAAGGTCGAAGAGCAGCGCTTGGTGCGCTCAAAGACCTCCTGCCGTTTCCCGGAGGAGTATCCTTCGATGTGCCGGGTCTCTTGAACTGGCTTTTGTTAAAGCCGTCTGCGGCCATTTCTTCAAGACCGCAGATAGTCTTTGGAATGACCTGGTTGCTAAAGACCAATGGGAGGAGGTGTGGGAACTCTTCCCGTTTGTTGCATGGACTCGATCTTTCGATGGTCCTCCACCAAGGTGGCGTGGTCGCTCTTGATCACAGTTTCCAGGGAATGAAGACGTGTCAGGACTGTGTTCAGCGTTTCATTCAGTTCCGATATTTGCTGCTGGAAGTCAGCACCGTTTTTTGGGGGATTTTGTTCACTCATGATAGCGGCTGCTCGCTGGAGGTCGGCTAGCCTTTGTGATGAGTTTGGAACGAGGGGCCCGCCGAACTTGGTTTTTCTTATACAGAAGACTTAAGATTTCGACAAGCCTTTAGGGGAGAGTCGGTTCTGTCTCATGTTTTCTGGTTGGGAGAATTGACGCCCGCGGAAAGGATCTGGGAGGCTCAAGCGCTGTCCTGTGCCTTTACTATTTGAGATTAGCAGGCACAGTGGTTTCAACCAAATACTCCACCCGCCAAAACGGAATTGGCAGAGCCAGAGGGCGTGCCATAATGCGCGCCACTCACAACCATGAAACCTTTTTGGCCTCTACTCGTCCTATTGGCATCCTCACTGGCACCTGCCGGGGAGCGCCCCAATTTCCTCTTCATCATCAGTGACGATCAAGCACCGGATGCGATCCGCGCCCTTGGTAATGATGAAATACACACCCCCAATCTCGACCGCCTGGTCGAGCAGGGGACTTCTTTTGTGAACTGCTTCAACCAGGGCTCGTGGTCCGGGGCCGTGTGCGTGGCGAGTCGCACCATGCTGATTACGGGGAAAACCGTCTACGAGGCACCGAAGGTGAAATCCGTCTTACTACCCTGGGCCCATGCAAAGAAAGCCCTGGCCGTGGAAGAGGACATTTCGGTGCCTCTGTGGCCTCAGGTCTTCCGTGAAGCCGGCTATGACACATTCCTGACGGGCAAGTGGCACAACACACCGGAGTCGGTGCTTCTCGGCTTCTCTCATGGAACCGCTGTTGGTGAGGGCTTTTACGACACCTTCGATCAAAACGGTTCCAAGGCGCCCGGTTATAATCGTCCGACCCCGGAGAACAACCATTGGACGCCATGGGACCCGCAGTTCACTGGTCACTGGATTCCGGAAGTCTGGGACATCACAGGAGAGGGAACTGAAGGTGATCGATATCAAGTTGAGCAGCACACCTCCGAACTCTATTCGGATGCGGCGGTTGAATTCCTGGAGACTGCGAAGGAATCAGAGGCGCCTTTCCTGATGTTTGTTTCTTATAACGCTCCCCATGATCCGAGACAGGCGCCGAGAGAGTTTATTGATCAATACCCTCCTGAATCACTCAGCCTGCCGGCGAACTACTTGCCGGAACATCCCTTCGACAATGGCGCCATCAATATCCGAGATGAGAAGCTCGGGCCGATGCCTCGCACCGAAAAAGTCGTAAAGGTGCACCGGTCTGAATACTACGGCATCATGACCCACATGGACCGGGAGATCGGGCGGGTCCTCGATGCGCTCGAAGCCAGTGGTAAAGCGGAGAATACCTATGTGATTTTCACCTCGGATCATGGCCTGGCTGTCGGCAGCCACGGATTGCTCGGAAAACAGAATCCCTACGATCACAGTATTAAGATGCCCTTCATCATCTGCGGGCCCGATATTCCGGCTGACCGAAAGGTGGAGGATATGATTTACATGCAGAGTGTCTACGCGACGACCTGTGAACTCGCCGGGATTGCTGTTCCGAAATCGGTCGAGTTTCCCAGTCTCCGGAGCCTCGCCGTGGGGGAGGAAGGCGCGGAGGGGGAGTCTGTCATCTTCGGCACCTACCAGGAAGCCCAGCGTCTCGTTAGGACTCGTTCGCATAAGTTGATCTACTACCCGCACCTGGATCGATACCAGTTGTTCGATCTGGAAAAAGATCCCGATGAGATCACCGATTTGATCGAGAGTCCAGATTACGGAGAGGTTCGCAAAACACTGATGAACACCCTGAGAGAAAAGCGAACGGCCCTCGGGGACGGGCTCCTCAATTAAGGGCGCTTTTCTTTACTAATTGAATTAACGGGGCACAATGGAGCCTCTCTTTTCCAAAATACTTTATCATGGCATCCGAACCCATCATTGATCCCGCTTCCCTTGATCTTTCAAACGTCGCGTTTTCTAAAGAACAAGTCCTAGGGCTGAACCGTCAGCGCTATGAATTTGAGCAACTGGATAAGTTGATCTCACTTGATGTGGAGGAAGGTGTTGCGGTGGGCTTCAAACACCAGAGTCCCGAGGAATTCTGGACCCGCGGACACATTCCCGGTCGCCCGCTCATGCCCGGCGTTCTCCAGATCGAAATGGCAGCGCAGGTCAGTTCACTGATTTTTCACCTCAAGTTTGATCCGGAAGGGGAGAAATTCTTCGGCTTTGCCGGAGTCAATAACGTGAAGTTCCGCGGCGGCGTGGTGCCCGGAGACGATCTTGTCATGGTGGTTAAGGCGACCCGATTGCGCTCACGTATGGCCAGCTTTGAGGCCCAGGGCTTTGTCGGGGATAAATTCGTTTTTGAGGGCGAAATCACGGGAGTGGTTTTGTAACAGACCTTTCCTTATTGGGTACAGGTGGCCGCACCTGAGTCCATTGATTGAACGGGAGGCGTAATTACCGTGTCTACGGTTACGATCTTCTCGTTTTCAATCATGAGCTCATTTGTCACTGATTCGAACTCCCGCCGCTCCTTCCTACGGGCTGGCAGCTCGGTGCTGGCTCTGCCCTTCCTTGAAACTTTCGCCAGCGCGAAAGCGGTGGCCACAACGCCTCCCAAGCGCGTCGTTTTCCTTGGTGGAGGATTCGGGTTTACCAAGGACACGTTTTACCCCACGGAAGCCGGAAGGTTCTCGGAAATTGGGATGACCGAGGGCCTCGCTCCGCTGAAGCGTCACCAGGATGACATTACGATGGTGGCCAATCTCAGTAACCTGGGGGCAACGGATCCTCATGGTGGAAGTGTTTCTTACCTGACCGGAGCCAATGTGGCCGGCACTCCAGGTAAGCGATTCCACAATTCGATCTCATGTGATCAATTGATTGCACAGGAAATTGGAACTGAAACCCGTTACCCAACCCTGACTTTGTCTGCCAAAGAGGCCGACGGCGGACAAAATTCCGGACACGGTCAGGGACTCTCCCTGGCTTGGGACGAGTCCGGAAACCCGATCCCCGGGCTGAATCGTCCGATCGATCTTTACTACACGCTTTTTGCTAATCCGAAAGACTCCCGCGAGGAGTTGAATCTACGCCTCAAGAAGAAGCAGAGTATTCTCGACGTCGTTCGAGTTAATGGCAGCGGAATCAAGCGCACTCTGAGTAAAGGGGACCAGGAGAAGCTTGATGAATACTTTACCGGTGTCCGTCAGGTGGAGAAAGGCCTCGAACGCCAGGCGGAATGGGCCGATGTGCCCAAGCCCGAGGCGCCGTTTGGAGAGCCGTCGGAGGGTCTGACAGGAGAAGAAGCCATTCACTTGATGTATGACATGATCATCATCGCTTTGCAGACTGATGCCTCGCGCGTGGTGACCTACCGCCAGCCGGTCTGCGATCTCCTGGTTGGCATGGGGATGACACTGAAAGCTCACTCGCTGAGTCACTACGGATTTTCGAAGCCGCGCATCGTGGCCTCTCGTGAGCGGGATAAAAAGTGTTCCGAGTTGTTCGCGCACTTTCTCGACCGGCTCAAGGAAGCTAAAGACATCGATGGTAGCCGTCTCTATGACAACTGTATCGTCAGTTACGGTACGAACCTGAGATCCGGCCACGAGCTGAAGAATCTCCCCGCGATCCTATCGGGCGGTGGTGCCCGGGATATCAAGCACGGTCGTCACATTGTCCTTCCCGAAGAGGACACGCCGCTGGCGAACTACTGGCTCACGTTGATGCAACAGGCCGGGATGCAGATCGATTCCTTCAGTCACAGCACCGGCATCGTTCCGGAATTGCTGTCCTAACACTTCCTCCTTGTCATGGTGAGAATTCATATACCCGTTCTGGGCGCAGTTCTGCTGGTTCTCGGGGGGCTCGATGCTTTCGGCGAAGAGCCGTCGAAGGCAAAGGAAGCCAAGGCGAAGATCCGTGCTGCTGCGCTACCGAATGCCAAGGACAAGCTGGAACCCTTTCTCCAGGAATACTGCATCGACTGCCACGGCAAGCGGAAGCAAAAGGGGCAGGTAAGATTCGACGACGTCAGTTGGGAAATCTCCGACAACTTCACCGCTCAGCGATGGCAGGATGTGCTCGACCAGTTGAACGGAGGAGATATGCCCCCGGACAGTTCGACGCAGCCATTGCCGGAAGAGCTTTCAGAGGCGCTCGATGTGCTGACTGCAGCAGTGCTTGAGGCTCAAAACCGACTTACCGATCACGGAGGCGAAATCAAGATGCGTCGTCTCAATCAGCGGGAGTATTCCGCGACGATCGAAGACCTGTTCGGTTTTCCTGTGGTGTTGAATGAGATTCCCGATGACGGGGAAATTGCGACCTTCGATACGGTGGGAGCGGAACAGTATTATAACTCCTCTCACTTCGAAAAGTATCTCGAGCTTGGAAGGAAAATCGCGCAAGAGTCCTATCGTTTTAACTACAGCCCACGCAAAGAGGTTTCAGTTCATCGTGTGGAACCAGAGGACCAGGTCAACGATAAGCTCCGTGAGAACCTTGCGGACCTTTACCACAAGATGTCGCTGAAGTTGCGGGGAGCTGACTGGAAAGAGATGGGGTTCAAAGATGAAGGTGAAGCTGAAATTATCTTTCAGCAGTGGCATGCCCGAGCTCAGTTGCCGCTCAACTACCTCAAGTATCCGCAGGTCGACCGGGGTGTCTATATTTCTGATGTGGCGAAATGGGCCAGCGCGTCCAAGCATATTGATATTCGTGGGGAATACATCTTCCGGATCAACGGAGGCGTTGTCGGTAATCCTGATCCCTTGAGAAGAATCGTCCGCCTGTGGGATCGCGATCAGATTCGCGGCACCATGAAGATGGCGGGAAATCCGGAACAGCCCGAGTCGATCGAATTTCGGGCACGCCAGCCCATGGGAAGGTCGTATCTCAGTCTGAAAGTCAGGGAGAACACCCCTCTTAACACGATAGACACGCTTCGCGGATACCTGCAAAAGGTTCAAGGGCCGGGCGACCGCACAGATCCCCGGGCTGCTGTGTTCATTGACTGGCTTGAGATCGAAGGTCCTTACTACAGCGGGAAGCGTCCCCGCATTGAGGAAATTCTCTATCCCGGTGTTCCCACAGGCGGGTCAAGCCCCTACATCTGGAACGATGAGAAGATGCCGGAACTGATTGAGAAGTTTGCTTTCGAAGCATTCCGCCGAAAACAGCCGGAGCCGGAATACCTGGCTGGATTGAATGAGTTATTCAAAGGGTATCGGGCAGAGGGGCTGAGCCATCGCGATGCCTGGGCAGAGATCACCGCTATCATACTTTCTTCACCGGGATTCCTGTTTCTCCAGGAGGAAGAGAAGGTCGGGCCTGAGGAGACGGTGAATCGCACCCTGGATAATCGGGAGTTGGCGGTTCGGCTGTCCTACTATCTCTGGAGTTCTCCGCCTGATGATGAACTCTACGCTGCTGACCTTTCGGATCCGACTGTGTATGAAGCTCAGATTGATCGCCTGTTGGCAGATCCAAAGTCGGTTGGGTTTCGCGACGGCTTCATCAGCCAGTGGGCCGAACTTGAACGCTATGATGCTGTAACGGTCGACAATGACGAGCACTTTCGTTTCAACGAAGGTGTTCGCGAGGATGCGAAGAAAGAGGTGAAGGAATTCTTTGGTCATTTGATGAGGGAAAATCTTCCGGCATCAAACCTGATTGATTCGGATTTTCTCGTGATCAATCCAGCGTTGGCTGTGCATTACGATATGGAAATCCCGAATCCCAAGACTGCGGATTTCATCAAGGTTAACCTGCCTGCAAATTCGCCGCGGGGGGGATTGATGACCCAGGCGGCATTCCTGACCACGGGATCCAATGGCGAGCGTTCTTCGCCTGTCATTCGTGGCGCTCTCGTGATGGAGAAGTTGCTTCATGATGAACCGGCACCCCCACCGCCGAATGTTCCGGAACTGGGCTCGGACGATGGAAAACCACGCACCAACCGTGAAATGGTTCAAATGCACCAGGAGCAGGCCGTCTGCGCTTCCTGCCACAAGAAGATGGATATTATTGGTTTTGGTCTGGAGAACTTCGACACAATTGGCCGCTGGCGTGAGGCGGAGAAGGTTGGGAACAAGCAAGTGCCGATCGATCCAGGCGGAACGCTCCCTGACGGGGCTGCCTTTGCCAATGTCCAGGAACTCAAAGCGGTTCTATTGGATCATGAAAAAGATCTCGCTCACCAATTGGTTGAATCCATCCTTGCTTACGGACTTGGCCGGACCATTGAGTTCTCCGATATCGATGACGTCGATGAGATTCTTGCGAAGCTCGAAGGTGAGGATTATCGGGTCGGCTCGATGATTCGCGAAGTCGCGCTCAGCCCGCTTTTCAGGCGCAAGTAGTTGTCGCTGTCAAAAGGGGAGGGCAGTGACGCGGCTGCGGTTCGATTTTTCTGGGTCTCCCTGAGGCGGTGGTTCTACTGTTTCAGTAGTCACGCGGTTATGAACAGGATCAGGGATTTAGTCAGCGATGAGGAGTGGGAGCTGAGGGAGGAATTGGCTGCCGCCTATCGTGTTTTTGCCATGTTAGGCTGGACGCATTTGATCCACACGCACATCACCGTGAAAGCTCCGGGAGAGAATGAATTCCTGATCAATGCGTTTGGATTGTTGTGGGAAGAAATCACTCCTGAGTCATTAGTGAAGGTGAACGCGGATGGCAAGATTATCAATCAGGGCTCGACTGATTACGGGATCAACCCGGCCGGTTTCAAGATTCACTCAGCGATCCACACTTCGGACCGTGCCGACAAGTGGGTCATGCATATTCATGTGCCGGAAGTGGTGGCGGTGGCCAGTCTTGAACAGGGGTTGATTCGAGGCATGTCGACTTACTCAATGGATCTGGGGCCGATTTCCTATCATGCTTACGAACATGCCACTAACGAGCAGGTCGATGTCTGCGAGCGTATGGTGAATGACTTCGGGCCGACGAATAAGGTGCTCCTGTTGAAGAATCATGGATCGATTACGGTGGGCGAAACAGTCCACGAAGCTTTCTTCCTCACGTATCAGTTGGTGGAGGCCTGCCGGGTTCAGTTGCATGTCTTGTCCGCGTCGAAGTCCGATTCAGACTACACCATGGTTCCGCAACCGATCGTTGAGAATACTTACCGGATTGTTCAGGATAACTACACGGGAAAGAGTTTTGGCAAGCTGGAGTGGGAAGCCGCCCGTAGGCAGGTAAAAGCTCTCAGTTGAGTGGCGAAGCTCTCATCGTCGGGCGATTCTTCAGTCTTCGGGGATTGAGTGGCAGAATGTTGTGATCGTGTCCCGGCAAAGCCAGTCCACTCGTACGGCAGGATTATTTGAAAGGGTGTTTCGAAGTATAAATTATCCACCACTTTGTATTGCCGCTTTCAGCTCGAGGGAATTATGGTTTCCCCATTGCTCCTGCAAAGATTTATGAGGAACCCAACATACCTTTTTGCTGCTACGACAGCCGCCGCACTATCATTCATCGTACTCCCGCCTTTACAGGGAATAGCTGAAGAGAAATCTCTTGAGGAACAGATTCAATCCATCACATCGCCTGTGAGCAAAGTGGCATCTCAGGCCGAAGCTGCAGCAGGTCTCAGAGTGGACAAGTATCTTAGAGATCTCCGTAAGCTTGAGACTGAAATCGCAACAGGATCCGGGAACCTGGATCATGTCCTCGCGGTGAAACAAGAGCGGGAAAGCTGGGAAAAGGGGGTCGAAACGGATGCGGTCGATCCCAAAGATGAAAAGCTGCCCCTGGAGTTTCGGAAGCTTCGTTACTACTATGACGAAGATCGGAATAAGCTGTCGGCGGAGGTTAATCGGGTCAATGCCGAAGCACTCACTCTCGCCATCAATCAACTCACTGCACTGGAGCAGGAACTTACGAAGAATGAAAAGATTGATGAAGCGATTTCGGTTCGAGCTGCCCGAACGCAACTGGAGAAGCGAGCCTCAGAATCGGCGAATTTGACGCTTCAGTGGGTCGGTTCCAGGACCTTTACCATTGTCGACTTCGGCTACGAAAATGAAACGGATGCACCGGCCAGCCTCAGGGATCAGGTCAAATTGACAGCAAACACATCAGGCAATGGCGTCGACCTTGAGATTCCACTTGGAGTTTTCGTGATTCTTGAGTCCGTGCAGCCGGCTAAAGAGACGGAACAATTGGTTGGCTCTTTTGAAGTCTCGGGCGTCACTTCGACTATCGATGTGATGGTTCTGGCGAAGTGGAAGGAGCCGGAGCACGCCAACGGGGGGCGCTCTATCCTTCCTCCGTGGCCCCAGAATCGGCCGTTTAATTCCAAGCTGGGTGTATCAGCCCCAAAAGCCTTCGCCATCCCTGTCGATAGCTTTCGTTTGGCTGACGGTCGGGTCCGTGTGGCCATCGGAAGTCAAGGTTGGCAGGAAGGTCAAGGTTCAGATTCCAAGCTTAACGTGACGGAGCTTCAGCTCAAAGCCCGGTAGGTCCGCGCTGCAGTCATTCCGGGGGGGAAGGAAACAACTTGTGACTGGAATTCGAAATCCGCCCTTCTTCTAAGAAAAAGGTTTCTTCACTGTGCGTTCGATTGGTTAGGAGTCAGGGTGAACGCCTTGATTGCCAGTCCATACTGCGGAGGATTGTCGCGCCAGAACTTGAGCGTATTTTCACCTTCCTTAAGCGCGATGACGACTGGCTCCGTGGTTCTCCAGCTTCCTTCGGTAAACGGCATTTCCTTGACTGTCTCGGATCCGGAGTCATTGGCCGAAACGCAAAGACGTTGACCATAATTCGCGGTGACGACATCAGCAGTGATCGAGTAGTTGCCGGCGACGGGCACGCTGATGACATATTCCAGGTGAGACTTGGTGCCGGGCGAGGGGCCGGTAGGATCGACTTTGGGACTTCTTGAGTAATAGTTTTTCTCGTACTTGTCAGAGATCCTCTCGTTCACATTTCCGTAGATGTCGTAGAGGCCCCAGGGGTTGGGCTTCAGTTGGCCAACGGGGTGAGATTTGCCTCCGGCGTTGCCCTTGAACCAGGCATACTCGCCGATCACAGAAGGGTCATTGCCGAAGAACCATTTGGTGTCTGCTCCGGCACGACTAGCATATTCCCATTCGGCTTCAGTGGGGAGTCGGATATCGAGGCCGGTTTTCTCGGCGGCTTTGCCGCAGAAGGAAATGGCGTCGGACTCGCCGACGTTGTCTACGGGGCAGTCCGGGCCTTTGGTGGACTTGCTGGGATTAGAACCCATGATGGTTTCATATTGCGCCTGGGTCACTTCGTATTTGCCGAGGTAGAAACCCTTCGTCAGTTGCACTTCGTGTTTCGGAATTTCGACGCACTCGAAGCGTCCTTCAGTTTCGCTTTCGCCGCCCATGACAAAAGTTCCCGGTTGGATATAGACCATTTCCATGGTGACTCCGTCACCGAGGTTCAGCGTGACTTCACTCTGAGTCTTGCCCTCAGGAGCGGTCATCGCGGCGCGCAGTCCCCAGTTTTCGTATTTGCCGTAGCCGCCGCTGAGCATGCGTTTGCCGGAAGCCAAGGCATCAGGTTCGCCTTTCCAGGTGCCGCCTCGCATGATGGTTTTGCCCTGAGGGAAAAAGCGGGGGAGAAAGATCTGGAGACCGCCATCGAAGCTCTTCATCGCGAGCACTTCGCGGGTGTTGCCGGAGGGCTTACTGTATGCGGCTGCAGGCATCAGGATGCTGCCATCTGGATTCTGGATGATCTTTTTGTCGTCTTCCGTAACGGGCGACGCCATGACCTTCTCGGCAACAGTCGGTTCATTGGCTTCCCCAAGGTCTTCACCAAGTGCGGCCAGTGTCACCGCGTTTGATTCTTCAATGATGGCGCGCTGAATTTTCAGAGAAATACCGTTCCAGAATTCCGGTTCCAATTTTTCATTCTCCCCGTAGCAGCGCTTTTCCCCGAGAACATCACCGGCCCACTGAGCACGCTTGACCTTGAGATAGGCTTCCGGATTGGCCCGGGCCTGCGTCGTCGCAAGGAAGTCGACATCTTTCACGTAGGGAGTCTTGGTCCAGCCGGCACCCCAGCCTCCGCCCAGATTTACGACCCAACCCTTGGGTGTCCAGTGCGCCAACGCCGCGTGCCCACGACTGGGGCGGGCGGTGGTAGGGACACCGAACGATCTCAGGATAAACCGCCCGAAGAAAGCCCGCCTTCCGCACACGCCGCCGTTCATCAGCATGTTTTGATATTTCTGGAGTTCGGGGCGGTCGTGCTTCACATCCTGGGATCCATATTTCACATCGGAAGTGACAATGTTCACATAACGCCAGCCGAAGTTGGAGTTGTAGATGTGATCAGGGCGGTAGTTGCGTAGCATCTCGCGACCCCAGGCAAGCGTCGCATCCGGCTCGTCTCCATTCACCACCATGCGGAGATCCCAGGTCGTTAACTGGCTGAAGGTCGAGTCCAGCTCTCCATCGAGGTAGGCTTTTTCGTAATGGAGATAACGCTTCACGGGATCGATCGTTGCCGGCGCTCCGACGGATGCTTCGGGATTGACCTGAACCAATGGGACGGCGTGCTCCAGGCTGATAGCGAGCGCCAATCGCTGGAAGATACCCGCAGAGGCATTTTCACTCGTTTCCTGAATCTTCCGGTAGATCTGAATCGCATTGCCGTATTCGGCCGGCCCGAAGCCGTTGCGCCCGAGAGATTTCGCTTTGGCTCCGTCTGCCACGAGCATCTCCTGCATCAGGATGGGGTCGGCCAGGAGTCCTTCCACCAGTTGCCATTGCTCCCGGCCTTGTTGAGCAAAGCGCGCCAAACCCGCTGGGGTTGCTTCCTTCAGAACGACGTACTTGGCGAGAGCCGCATCGAGTGAGGCACTGCTGAGAAACTGATTGAGTGTTTCGCCCTTGGCTTTGTCATTGGCGGGAATCTGTTCTCCGAGTTGGATTCGTAGTTTCTCCAACTGTTCCCCCCAGTGAGACTCGAGCTTTTTGCCGGCGTCGGTGAGTTCAACCGGAGTCGCATCGTCGTTGCCCGGGCTCGACGAGACTGAGAGAAAGATCAAAATGGTGGCGAACGCACCGCAGCGGGGGACTAATTTCATTCTGAATGGGGGTAGGCTTCTCGGATCGCTTATACAAAATGTCCGCGATTTGGCGAGCACAACTGAGTGAAAGGCTCAAGTTCGAGGCTCCTGCCTGCAGAGCGCGGCCGGGGGTGAGTGACGACACTGTCAGCGGCAGTGGGGGCTTTTCTGAAAACTTGTCGGCCGCGGCCGTGGTCCGAACGTAGCTTGATTGGTTCGGGTTCTTTTTGTTTTCGCGGATTTCCTGAAAGCTGCCGGGATCAACAACGTCTCTACCGAACTGATGCCAGTTCCGGGCAATCTTTCTAAACAAAATGACAACCACTCCCTCTCTTCTCAGTCCCCTCGAGCTCGGGTCATTGACCTTGCCTAACCGGGTTGCCTTCGCCCCTTTGACCCGCGCGCGCTCCGGCCCTGACAGGGTTCCTAACGAGCTCATGGCCGAGTATTATTCCCAGCGAGCCAGCGCCGGCCTGATTATTTCCGAAGCGACGACGGTATCATCCCAGGGGAATGGGTGGATGGAATCGCCGGGGGTCTACACAGATGAAATGGAAGCCGGCTGGAAAACCGTGGTTGATCGGGTTCATGCCGCCGGCGGACGAATGTTTCTCCAGTTCTGGCATTGCGGTCGTGCTTCGCACAGTAGCTTTCACCATGGGGAGTCCGCGGTGGCTCCCTCGGCAGTGAAGCTCAACGGAGATTACATCCACACTCCGAATGGGAAGGAAGATTATGAAACGCCGCGAGCCCTTGAGACGGATGAAATTCCCGGACTGATTGAAAGTTATCGACTGGCCGCCGAGCGAGCGGATCGGGCCGGATTTGACGGCGTTGAAATCCATTCCGCCAATGGCTACCTGCTCGACTGTTTTCTTCAGTCGAAGACCAATCAGCGCGAGGATGCTTATGGCGGTAGTATCGAAAACCGGGCCAGGTTGCTGCGTGAGATTGTCACAGCAGTCAGCGGAGTGATTGGGGCTGATAAAGTGGGTGTCAGGCTGTCTCCTAACGGTGTTTTCAACGACATGGGGTCAGAAGACTATCGGGAACAGTTCACCTACACGGCGAAGATGTTGGACGAATTCGGTCTCGGGTATCTCCATGTGGTGGACGGACTGGGCTTTGGTTTTCACGAACTGGGAGAACCAATGACCCTTGATGAATTTCGTGCGGTGTATTCCGGAACTCTCATGGGGAATTGCGGTTACACCCGGGAAACCGCTGAGGGAGCAATCGCTGAAGGTCGGGCAGACCTGGTTTCCTTCGGTCGACCCTACATCAGCAATCCTGACCTGGTTGAGCGGTTCGCTAATGGCTGGGACCTCAACCCGGAGGCCGACATGGCTGACTGGTATACTCCCGGAGGAGCAAAAGGATATACGGATTTCCCGGTCTACGCTGCTTGAGTGTCTCGACTGTTAATACGGGAAAACCAGCGGGGCGACGAACAAGGTCACCAACCAGGTGACGACTTGTAGTGGAACTCCAATCTTTACGAAGTCACTGAACTTGTATCGGCCCGGTTCGACCACCAGTGTGACGACCGGGGTCGATACAGGAGTGGCAAAGGCTGCTGAAGCGGCCATGACAACGGCGACACAGAAGGGGTAAGGGGAGACCCCGAGTTCTCCCGCCGCTACGATAGCGATGGGGGCGACAAGAACAGCCGATGCCGTGTTCGAGAGAAAGAGTCCAATCCCCGCGGTGAGGAAGAACAGGATCGTCAGCATGACTCCGGGACCTGCGTTTCCAACCGCCTCCATGAGGTTGTCTACGATGAGGTCGGTTCCTCCCGTCTTTTGAAGAGCGTCGGCAAGCGGTAACATACCTGCGACGAGGACGATGCTGTTCCAGTGAATGGCCCGATAGGAGTCTTCCATGGTCAGGCAGCGGGTGAATACAGCGGCCAGCGCGGTCGCAAGGACGATGGCCGTGAGTGGGGCGAAATCCAGAATGCTGGCGACCACCATCGCGACGAGGAGCAACAGCGCCACCGGCATCTTGCGATAGGCGGGAACGACATCATCCACTTCCGAAGACTCCTCAACGACTACAAAGTCATGGGTGCGTTTCTTCAGCGCATTGATATCCGTCCAGCTTCCGCTGAGGAGCAGCGTATCTCCGGTTTTCAGGCGTGCGTCCTCGAAGTTACTGAGCGGTTCCCGGTTTCGGCGAATGCCTAGAACCTGCGGTCCGTAGCGATCTTCGAATTCGATGTCACGGAGCGTCTTTCCATAAATCGTCGATTCCGGGTGAATCAAAACCACCGCAGCGCCCAATTCCCAACTGAGTTGTTTCCTTTGACCGGGAGATAGCAGGCTCGTTTCAACTCCGTTCAGGTTCAGAAACCGTTCATGATGTTCCTCGTTTCCAAAGATGATCAGGCGATCGCCGGGGCGAAGAATGATTTCGGGCTTTGCCGGATGAATTGAAACTTTTCCGCGGGCCTCCTGGCGTCTGATACCGACCACCCTCAGATCCATCTCTGAGCCGATTCCGCTCTCGGAAAGAGGCTTGCCGGCAAATGGCGCCTCCGACGAGATCGCGTAGCTCATGGGGTAGTGGCCGGCCCGAAAGTCTTCGGAAAGCTTCATGAAGGGGCGCCGCCGGGTTTGTTCCTCATCATCGAGTTGGGAGACGGGAAGCATTTTTCGCCCAACAAAAAGGATATAAAGAATGGCGGCAGCGAGAATGGCGACTCCCACGAGAGTGAAGCTGAAGAAGCTGAAGCCCTCGAAGCCGGTCCGACGGAGTTCATCATGAACCACGAGGTTCGGAGTGGTGGCGATCAAGGTCAGCATGCCACTGATGAGCGCTGCATACGACATCGGGAGGAGCAATCTTGACCGGTTGAGCCCTGTCTCTGCGGAGATACGCATCACGATGGGAATGAAGATCGCAACGACTGCGGTTGAGCTCATGACGCCCCCAAGAACGCAGGCAGAGACCATCAGAAGGATGAGTAGCCTGGTCTCTCCTTTGCCGCCTTTCTTAAGAATCAGGTCTCCAACGGCACGGGCGACGCCTGTGCGGTCGAGCATTTCTCCGACGACAAGTAAGGCCGCCACCAACATGACCACGGAGCTGCCGAAACCGGCAAGCGCTTCGGAAACGGTTAAGACACCGCTCAGCATCAGGGCGATCACCACAATCAGTGCGACCACATCAAATCGTATCTTGTTGCTCGCCATCATCGCGGCAGCAACAGCTACCAGGGCAAAAACAAAAATGAGCTGACCGTCCATATGCGACCAAGTGTAGAGGTGCTGACCACTGTGACAACGAGGAAACGGCTGGGGCTATACTCGGATTTCGACTGGTGGAACTGAAGCTCTGATTGTTAAAACTAAAAAATTAGTTTTACGATTTGAGATTAAAAACTAATATATTAGTTTTTGAATCGTCAGAGAATTGTCAAAGCAATATGAGCGAAGATGAAATGAGCCGCCGGGAACGCCAGATTATGCGCGTCATTTACCGTCTGAAGCAAGCGACCGTTCAGGAGGTGCATCGGGAGTTGCCGGATGCGCCCTCTTTGAACGCTTTGCGCACCTTGATTCAGATCCTGGAATCCAAAGGGCATCTCAAGCGGGAAAAAGTGGGGCGTGAATTTGTGTATTCACCGAAGAAAAGTCGAGCGGCCGCTGGTCTGGCGGAACTGCAGAGCGTTCTCGATACCTTCTTTGAAGATTCCCTGGGTGAAGCGTTGGCGACTCATCTTTCACGCCGCAAGGATCAGATTTCGGAAGATGAGTATGAACGGATCGCGCGACTGGTCGAGGAGGCGCGTCAGTCTTCCAAGGATTAACTTTCATTGAATCAATTTGTGATGGACTTGATAGAATTAGCTGAATGGATGGGGCGCTCTACTCTTGTTGTTGGAGCATTTACAATTGTGTTGTTCGTGTTCGCGGAGAAGCTGTCCGCGGCGGCCCGATTTTCGATATGGACAGCGCTGTTTTTCCTGGTGATAGCTTCGTGGTTCGCTCGCGATCTTCTACCGAGGTGGGAAATACTGCCTTTCGAGGTCGCAGCGCAGGAGGTGGTGCACAGCGTTGAGAGCAGTTCGGCTGAGATCGCTCCACCGGCACTACCATTGGTTGAGTCGGGGACGGGACCAATGGAAAGTCTGGTCAACAGTGTTGCAGCTCCAGTGGATGCAGTGTCTACCATTTCGCCTTGGCAGGTACTCTGGTCCCTGGGGGGATTGCTTCTTTTACTCCGGGTAGCGCTTAGCTATGGATTCCTCGTCCGACAACGAAAGGAGTTCCCGGAGGACCATGCCGCTTATGTCTCGTTGAGAGTTCTGGCTCGGCAGTTTGGCATCCGCCGAACCATTCGATTGGTGGAGAAGAAAGGCAGCCCGATGACCTGGGGCATCGGTCGTGTCTATATTTCACTTCCGAAAGATTGTGGGTCTTGGTCCGGGGAACGTCTGGAACTCGCCCTGCGACATGAGTTGGCCCATGTGAAACGCGCTGATGTGCTTTGGCTGTTTCTCACTCAAGTGGCACTATCGCTTTTCTGGTTTCATCCGGCCTTGTGGTGGATTACGCGTCGCCTCCGCATCGAGCGGGAGAAGGCAGCAGACGAGGCGGTTCTCAATCAAGGAGTCTCGGCAGAGGATTATGCCGGCCTCGTTCTGGAATTTTCACGACTGCGTCCTACCTTGATCGAACCGGTGGCGCTCTGCGGCATCGCATCGAACGGGCAAGGCCGGGTCGTTGAGGACCGGGTAAGAAATATCCTGGCCAATCGGAGCCCCATCGATGCCGGCAAGAAACGGGGAATCGCCGTGGCCGTGGTGATCGGCATGCTTGCCGTTTCCGGACTCGCTTTTTGCCTCGAGGGGCAACAAAGCGTCGTGCCCAAGTCACCTACCGTTTTGCCGGGTGTTAGGAACGACGATCCCGGTGAAGAAAAGAAATCTGAAGATCCGGCATCAGAGGAATCGGCGCCAAGCGCCCCCGAAACAGGGAAGCGGCTGACCGCCGTGCGCAATCCAGAGTATCAGATTGTGACGGCGAATCCGGCAGGCACGGTTTTGATGGCAGATGGATTCGACTATCCGGTGGGAGGTCCGAACGGCGAAGGTTACTATGTTTATCGGGGGTTCACGCCCAATGACCACCTTGGTGAGGACTGGAGCGGCAACGGGGGAGGCAACACAGATCTGGGAGACCCCGTCAAGAGTGTTGCCAATGGCTATGTGGTTTATGCCGATGACTTCAAGAAGGGTTGGGGGAATGTGGTCATCATCCGACACACCTACCTTAGTGAAGGTGGAGTTCCGCGACAGATTGATTCTGTTTACGGCATGATGAACAGGATTGATGTGGAGCCGGGCGAAGTCGTTAAGCGGGGGCAACAGGTCGGCACGATCGGAAGAGGCCCACACAATATGTATGTGGCACATCTGCATTTCGAGCTGCGTAAGAACATCAACATCCTGATGGACCGGGCGAGCTACGCCAGGGACTACAGCAACTACTTTTCGCCAAGTGCATTTATCAAGGCCCATCGTGGATGAGTCAGCGGATCGCCACGAAAAATCCCTGATCTCGTATTCAACGAAGAGAAAGAGGCAGGTGATTCGCAACGAAGATGTAAGCTTGGTCCATTCATCTCGTCAGGAATCACCATGAAACCTATCTTCTCATTTCTGCTCTCAGCATCGCTGCTGCTGTCGTCCTATGCCAGGGGTGAAGAGAGTCTCGCCTCGAAACTCGAAGCCGCTTCAGCTCAATCGACTCTTCCTCCCGAAATCCAGGACCAGATGGCTCGCCATCGCGGCGAGGTGGAAGCTTCCGGTATTTACGACAAGGCTAAGAAGAACGGGGATAAGGCTCCGGATTTCACGCTCAAAGACTACCGAGGTAAAGACGTTAACCTCGCCGGACTCCTCAACGAAGGGCCGGTGGTCTTGATGTGGTATCGCGGCGGGTGGTGACCCTATTGCAACATCGCCATGCGTGCCATGGCGGACCAGAAAGAAGCCTTCGAGAAAGCCGGAGCAGTCGTCGTCGCGTTAACGCCTGAGCTCCCTGAGTTCTCAGCGGCAACAGCCGACGAGAATAAGTTTCCCTTCCATGTGCTGACGGATTTGAATCTCAAAGTGGCGGAGGATTACGGGCTCGTGTTCGACCTCACTCATCTTGGTGAACTCTACGAGAACTTTGCCACCCTCAGTGAGAAGAACGGCAAGGAGATCGCGACTAAGTTGCCGCTCTCGGCAACCTATATCATTGGGCAGGACGGAAAGATTACCTACTCGTTCGTGGATGTGGATTACCGGAAACGTGCCGAGCCTTCGTTACTGCTGGAAGAACTGGAGTCCTTGCGTCCCTGATGCGAGCACAGCCAGCTCTGAAGTATGATTAAAGCAATGGGTTATTGCTAGTCGTTCATCAGCTCGACCATCGCCTTGCCCATCGCCTCGCCGACGTTCATGTAAGTTTCCGCATTGCCGTTGTAATGAGCGCCTGAGCTTCCGCCCTTCGAGAGGGGGTGGGTGTAAACCGCGGCAACGTTACCTTTGAATTCGGGATACTTTCCGGAGTTTCCGTCCACAGCAAGCATGGCATCAAGAATCTGGCCGCCACCGTCGGTGGCTCCTTTCTTGGTCTGACCAAGAGAGGCGCAGACAAAGTTGGCATTGGGGGCATCGAACTCCTTGCGCAGCTGCTTGATGAGATGGGCGAGGTTGTGCTCATAGCGGCTGGAGAGTGCTGCGCTGCGGCTGTCGCGATCGCCCTGCCACCAGAAGAAGCCGGCGACTTCATAATCCGTTGCTTCTGGATAAAAGTTTCCGAGGCTCTCGAGCACTTTTTTGGCCCTTGCGATGTCACCGTCGTATTGCATGCCGGCATACCACTTGATCGGATTGGGCTCGGTGCCCTTCTCCCACTTTTCCGGGGAACCTTTGTAGCCGGGGTGCACCCAGGTTTTGCCCTTGGCATCGGTGAACTCAAAACCTTCGCTGCCGGGCGGCAGGAGGTCCCAGCCGAGGGCGCGGTTACCGATGCAGCTCTTGAGAATGAGAACGGGCGCATCGGTGGCCTCGCCGACGTAGTGACCAATGCCGATCTCGGGACCGATGTTGCTCTTCTTGATGGTCAGCCATTCATTGTTGAAGAGCTTCGATCCCCCGGTACCACTCCCCATGACCCGCACGTTGCGAACGTCTTTCCGTTCCGTCCAGTTGCCTTCGTCATCGATGAGATAAGGATAAAGGCCCTTCTCCTTGACGGCATTTGCCAGAGAGCCTTCGGGGCCTTTCTTGCCACCCTCGATCCTGCCAAACCCGAGCATGTTGGATTGACCCATGAGAATGTAAACCTGAACCGGTTTCGTCATATCCGCCGGCTTGCCATCAGGATCGGGGAGGGGAGCGTCAGCCGTGAAGGCGACTGGAGCCAATGTCAGAAGGGAGCACAGCAGGAAGTAAGTGATTGGTGTTTTCATGGGGGTGCTTGAATCGATTAGATTGGGGAGAGTAGAAACCGGGTCCGAGCATGTCAATCGCTCGCTCAAAAGGCGAGCCCGATTGTGTTTATCTGGATGCGGGAACAGGTGAGATATTCAGCGTCAAATTTTCTCAGACAGGCCTGATCAGGGTGCTTTCCGGATTTGAAACAGATCTGCCCGGGAAGACAATGCGAGATGATGAGACAATTCCTGTTGGCTTGCGCGGCTCTAATTGCGGTAAACGCTGCGGCGGCCGAAAAGCCGAATATTATTTTCATGCTCGCTGACGACATGGGGTATGGCGATCTCGCCTGCTACGGCAATCCTGTCATTCAGTCACCCCACCTGGATCAGCTGGCTGCTGACGGCATGCGCTTGCTCGATTGCTACGCCGCCAGCCCGAACTGTTCACCGGCCCGAACCGGGATCATGACGGGCCGCAGTCCTTACCGGGTCGGTATGTATGATTTTGCCCGTTTCAAGCCGATGCACATCCCGGCGGATGAACTGACGCTCCCTGAGGTGATTGGAAGTGCGGGATACCAGACCATGTTTGCAGGAAAGTGGCACTGCAGTGGCGACTCCAACCTGATCAGCGGAAGTCAGCCCAACCCCGGTGACCATGGATTTGATCATTGGCTGGCCCACCCCAAGAACTTTGGCCAGAACCCGTCCGGATTTTTCCGGAACGGGGAAGCCCTCGAAAAACTGGAAGGGTGGATGTCTGAGATTGTCGTGGATGAGGCCATGGATTTCATCGAAGCCCGTGATCCTGAAAAGCCGTTCATGAGCGTGCTTTGGTTCAGTGAGCCGCACACTCCGGTTGAGGCGGCCCGAGAATTTATTGAGCCCTACGAAACCGAGGAAGTGGCCGAGTTGGCCAAGACGATCAAGAAGGGCGGCCCCCAGGTGAAATGGGGTTCCAAGGAAGGGCAGGGGCCAACCTACTATGGTTGTGTTAGCATGCTGGACCATCACGTTGGACGACTCATGGAGTTTCTCGACGAGCAGGGTTTGAGGGATAACACGATTGTCATTTTCACATCGGATAACGGTCCAGAGCATCGCCCCGGGAGCAGCTTTGGTTCGCCTGGAGATCTCCGCGGTGCCAAGGGCCACATGCATGAGGGGGGCTACAAGGTGCCCGGCATCATTCGATGGCCCGGGAAGATAGAAGCGGGATCGACGAGTCGCGAACCGGTGAATGGAACCGATTTCCTGCCCAGTCTCGCTGCAGCGGCGGGAGCTGATTATCAGCCTGACAAAGTGGTTGATGGTGTGAACGTCTTTCCTGCGCTGATAGAAGGTGAGGAGGTCCGGCGCCCTGTTCCCATGATGTGGTGGCTCTACCACGCTCGCGGAGCTAAGGAGGTGACCATGCGAGTCGGTGACTACAAGGTTCTCGCCAACATGTTGCCGCAAAAGGAGATCACGGTGAATGATGCGGCCCCGCCTCAAGGCATGCCCATCATGGAGTTTATTAAGGAAGCCGAACTGGGGAACTTCACGATGTATAATCTCAAGGACGATCCTAATGAGACGAAAGACCTTTCGAAATCGCAGCCGGAGAAACTGGAAGAGTTCAAGAAGCAGATGATCCAGTTGCACGATGAAATCAGGGCTGAGGGCCCCGTCTATGATCTGGGACCGGGGAAGAGGAAGTAAGCCGAACTTTCCCCTGTCTTGATTCGCGCCCCACGGCGTGAAAGGACCTTTAGTTCATCTTTCAGTGACCGATTCTCCTTTTCTCTTTGTCTGCCATTTGAGCATAGACGCCGCGACAGTGGCAGCTCCCCTGATGAGATAAAATCAGTTGGAGGTAGTCGCTACCCGTACTGAAGACCCAACGGAGACCGAAGATTCCCCGGAAGAATGAACGGGAAACGTCTTCTCAGACTTCTGTATTGAAATAGATCTTCACGAACTCCATCCGCTTGTCCTCATCGAAGCCGCGTTCCATGAAGCGTTCGGCTTCGTGGACGAAACCGGATGAAAACTGCATCGTGACACCGACGTCGAGCTTCATCTTGCTTTTGAGCCGGTTACCGGCTTTCTCGGCCTCCTTCTTGGAGACGGAGAACTTTTCCTTGAGAGGTTGGCCCTGTTCCTCTTCGTAGTTCTCCTTGAAGGCTTTGAACTTCTGGACCCGATCCGGTTCCCCGAGAGCGGTCATTTCGAACTCATCGATATCGAACTCGTCGGTTTCGTTGAGATAGTTGATCGCTTTGCTGGCGACCTCCATGCGGTCTTCCTGCAAGGCACCTTCCTCCATGCCTTCCTCGGCGAAGGCGACGCAAAGTTCGGCGTAGCGCTTGGTCAGGTAGTCGTCGTTGGTGACCGGCTTGGCACCGACGAAATCGCGGATCCAGAACTGGGTGCTGCCACCACCCTTGTCGAAAAGGTAGATGGAATAGCCGTCGGCCTTGCCGTGGTTGATGATGAGACAGCCCTTGTCGATCTTCTCGGGGTAGATGCCCTGTTCCGTGGTCAGAACGAGATCGCCGTCGCGCTCCGAAATCTGGAGGAAGGGCACCTTGCTCTCGGACTTCACAATGCTGATGGCCTGAGTGGCTTCTCCGGAAACGACGATGTCATCGATCAGGGCCACGCAGAGGTCGCCGGATTTGATGTTGGGATGATTCGACTTGGCGTAGAGGTGGCGGGCAATGTTGGCGCCAGCATCGAGTAACTGATTGTTGTCTTCGAAGATGGCGGAGGCGTATTCGAAGAGTTCGTTTTTCTCCAGGTCGGTGTGGTGAGTGAGCTGATGCAGCTCGAGGGACTTGAAGCACTTGAGGAAGCAATGGGTCAGTAGTTCGGCTTCGTCGTCCTTGAAGCGGCAAAGTGCCTGTGAACTGCGAAGGGGTTCGTTGTGCACAGGATTACCGACCTTTGCCAGGGACATGGCCGAGAGGCGGGCTTTTCGGAAATGGAGAGTGAGGGACATGATTTGGTTTCGTGCGAAGATTAAGCGGGGCCTGATTCACGGAGTGGGATCGGAAATCATTTGCGCCATTCGCGCATCATTCGAGAAAATTCGCGTCAATCCAACTAGTTTAGCGCAATGTCGCACGAATTCTCAGAGATGTGAGTTTCGAAGTCATTCGAATGCGCCAAGCGGTCACGCGGGAGCGTGACCCTCCATCGCCTGCGGCGATCAGGGGATGCGAAGCCGGGAGGGGGGACCGGCCCGGTCGTCCAAGAGCTATCAGCTATAGAGCTAACCGCTAAACGGCTAGTTCCTCAGTTCGCCACGATATTCACGAGGCGTCCCGGCACCACGATGACCTTGCGGACGGTGTTGCCTTCGATGAAGGACTGCACGCGTTCGCTTTCAAGGGCGAGCTTTTCGACCTCGTCTTTGTCGGCCTCGGCAGGGATGTTGATCTTGTCGCGGACCTTGCCGTTCACCTGGAGGACGATTTCGATTTCGTCTTCGTGCAGGTAATCCTCATTCACCTCGGGCCATTCGCGGTTGGCGAGTTCTTCACCACTGACGGAGTCGAATGCCTCGGCCAGCTTGGCGTTGAGTTCCTCAGTGAGGTGAGGGGCAAAAGGGTTGAGCACCTGGAGCAGGGTGACGACGGAAGAGGCCGGCACCTTGTCGAGCTTGGTAAGCTCGTTGGTGCAGACCATCATCTGCGAGATGGCGGTGTTGAAGGCCATCCCCTCGATGTCTTCGCCAACCTTCTTGATGGTGGCGTGAACAACCTTGTTGGCCTTCTTGTCAGGCTCGTCTTCGGTGATCTTTTCGCTGATGATCCACTCGCCTTCCTGGTTGGTGTCCATGACGAGACGCCAGACGCGGGCCAGGAAACGGAAGACACCTTCAACGCCTTTCATCGACCAGGGCTTCACCTGCTCAAGCGGTCCCATGAACATTTCGTAGAGGCGGAGTGAGTCAGCGCCATACTGTTCGACGACGTCGTCGGGGTTGACTACGTTGCCGCGGGACTTGGACATCTTCTGTCCGTCCTCGCCCAGGATCAGTCCCTGGTTCACAAGCTTGTGGAAAGGCTCCGGCGTGGAGAGATAACCCAGGTCAAAGAGCACCTTGTGCCAGAAGCGGGCGTAGAGCAGGTGCAGCACGGCGTGCTCGGTGCCGCCGACGTAGAGGTCGACTCCACCGGGATTGCCGTTCTTGCCCATCCAGTAGGCTTCGGCGTCTTCGCTGATGAAGCGGTCGGTGTTACCTGCATCACAGTAACGCAGATAGTACCAGCAGCTCCCGGCCCACTGGGGCATCGTGTTCGTTTCACGGAGACTGCCGTCTTCGAGTTCGACCCATTCGGCCGCCTTGGAAAGGGTTGGCTCCGGATTACCGGTGGGCTTGTAATCTTCGAGTTCGGGCGCGAGCAAGGGCAGCTCATCTTCACCGATGGCGTAGTGATTTCCGTCCTTCCAGGCAATGGGGAAAGGCTCGCCCCAGTAACGCTGGCGGGAGAAAAGCCAGTCGCGGAGCTTGTAGTTGATAGTCTTCTTGCCGAGGCCCATCTCTTCGAGCCAGTCGCAGATTTTCTGCTTGGCTTCCGGCGTGGGCAAGCCGTTGAGGAAACCGGAATTAATCGCGGTACCTTCTCCGGTGAAGCATTTGTCTTCGTTGCCTTCGGGTGCCTCAACGACCTGAATGATTTCGATGCCGAAGTTTTCGGCGAACTCGTTATCGCGATCGTCATGGGCGGGCACGGCCATGATAGCGCCGGTGCCGTAGCTCATCATGACGTAGTCCGCGATCCAGACGGGGATCTTCTCCTCGTTGACGGGGTTAATGGCGTATCCACCGGTGAAAACACCAGTCTTCTCCTTGGCGAGTTCGGTACGCTCGAGGTCAGACTTGGCGGCGCAGGTCTGTTTGTATTCCTCAACCTGCACTTTCTGGCCGGGAGTGGTGATCTTGTCGACGAGCGGATGCTCGGGTGCGAGCACCATGTAGGTGGCACCAAAGAGCGTGTCGGGACGCGTGGTGAACACGGTCACCTTTTCCCCTTCGATGGTGAAGTCGACTTCAGCGCCGTCGGAGCGACCGATCCAGTTTTTCTGAAGTAACTTGATGCCTTCGGGCCAGTCGAGGTCATCGAGTTCGTCGATGAGACGCTGAGCGTAAGCCGTGATGCGGAGCATCCACTGACGGAGCGGACGACGTTCCACGGTGTGGCCCTTGGAGCGCCACTCCTCCACTTCTTCGTTCGCGAGCACGGTGCCGAGGTCGGGCGACCAGTTCACCGGCGTTTCCGCGACAAAGGCAAGGCGGCGCGCGTCGATGTCCTCGCGGCTGAAGCCCTTCTCTTCGAGCTCGGAAACGGGGTGAGCTTTCTGTGTCTCCTCGTTGAAGTAGGAGTTGTAAAGCTTGAGGAAAATCCACTGGGTCCAGCGCACGTAGTCCGGCGCGGTGGTGTTGACCTCGCGGTCCCAGTCGTAAGCGAAGCCGAGGCGCTTGAGCTGGCCACGGAAGTTGTCGACGTTGTTCTGGGTGTTGATGCGAGGATGCTCACCCGTCTTGATGGCGTGCTGCTCGGCGGGAAGACCAAAGGCGTCCCAGCCCATGGGGTGGAGCACGTTGAAACCGTTCATCCGCTTGTAGCGGGTAATGATGTCGGTGGCGGTGTAGCCCTCCGGGTGGCCGACGTGGAGACCGGAACCGCTCGGGTAGGGGAACATGTCGAGCACGTAGTACTTCGGCTTGTCGGGATCGAATCCTTCATCGCCCGGATTGGGCACGGAGAAGGTCTTATTATCCTCCCAGCGTTTCTGCCACTGGGATTCAAACTCGTCGAAGGGGAACTGCTTGCGTCGCTGCGCCATGATCTTTGTTTTTAGGGTGGCGTGGACTGTAATTCGAATGCGCGCCGGTGCAAGCAGGCGTAAGGCCTGATTTAACAGGGTTAAGTGGGCGACTTAACCCGGTTTGGGCGCAGCCCATTCGGGGAGTGCGTCAGGATCGATCTGGAAAACAGCGGGGCCGAGCAGGAGAAAGAGCACGGTGATGACCACGATGCTGATCAGGTTGATGATGAGCCCGGCTTTGACCATGTCGGCAATGCGGATGCGTCCGCTCGCGAAGACAATCGCGTTGGGCGGCGTGGCAACAGGCATCATGAAGGCGCAGGAAGCGGCGAGGGCGGCGGGCACCATGAGGACGAGCGGATGGATTTTCGCTGCCGAGGCGATGGACGCGAGAATGGGGAGGATCATTTCGGTGGTGGCCGTGTTGGAGGTCAGTTCGGTGAGAAAGGTGATGCCGCCGGCCACCGTGCCAACCAGCAACCATTCCGGAGCTCCTTCCATGCCGGCAAAGTGTTGGCCGATCCATTCTGAAAGGCCCGAGTTCTTAAAGCCGGAGGCGAGAGCGAAGCCGCCACCAAAGAGCAGGATGATGTGCCAGGGGAGTTTGGCGAATACGCCGGTATCGAGCAGGGTGCGGTGCGTGTTTTTCTCGTCGTCCCCATCGCGGTTTCGGCTCGGGATGCAGAACAGCACGATGGCCATGCCGATGGCGATGGTGCCGTCGTCGATGTATTTGCCGAATGGCAACGCATCCGACCAGCCGGGGATGACAAGGGAGCCGACCTCGAGCTTTTTGCGGAAGATCCAGAGCAGGGCCGTCGCCGCAAAAACGATGGCGACCATTTTTTCCTCGTAGCTCATCCGGCCGAGTTGATCGCGTTCCTTGCGAATCGTTTGCGGATCGAGCGTGAGTTCGTCGCCGCTCCGGAAGAGAAGCCGGGTCAGGATCAGCCACACGGTGGTTAGCATGATGAGCATCAGGGGAACGCCGAAAAGCATCCATTGCCCGAAAGCGATCTCGTAGCCGGCGGCTTCAGCCCCGGGGAAACTGAGAGCAAAGATCCGGACGAGGGCGAGGTTGGGCGGTGTGCCAACGAGAGTGGCGAGCCCGCCAATACTGGCGCTGTAGGCGACGCCCAGAAGGAGAGCGAGACTGAGATTGCGGGTCTTGTCGGCGCCAAAGGCGTCCTCAGCCTGCTTGATGACGGCAAGGCCGATGGCCAGCATCATGATGGAGGTCGCCGTATTCGAGATCCACATGGAGAGAAACGCAGTGGCGATCATGAAGCCCAGCACAAGCCGCGATGGCCGTGAGCCGACAAAAGCGATGATTGCGAGGGCGATACGCCGGTGAAGATTCCAGCGCTCCATGGCCAGGGCGATGAGAAAGCCGCCGATGAAAAGGAAAATGATGTAGTTCACATAAACCGGGGCCGTTTCCTTGCCGGTCATGATGCCGAGGGTGGGGTAGAGGAGCAGCGGAAGGAGGGCTGTGGCGGCGAGCGGAATGGCATCGGTGATCCACCAGATGGCCATGAGCAGGGCGACGGCCGCCATTCGCGAGACCTCAGGATGCTCGGGATCGAGGTTTCCGAAGATCAGGGTCAGCGCAAAAGCGATGATTCCCGCCCAGAATCCGACAATTCGCGCAGTGTTGGAGCGGTGAGATTTGCGAAGCGGCTCGCCCATGGCCGGGATGATGTCCGATCGGGCAGAGGCTGGCAAGCCGTTGAAGGTGCCGAATTCCCGCTAATTCGTGCTTTTTGGGCCAAATTGTCACGGGAAGGAACGCCTTTGTGAAGAAGATGAGAATTGACCCGGAGGCGATCCTGAATAAAGTCGCCCTCCCTGAAAACCGTCTTCAGCGCACGGAAATTACTGAAAGGTTCCGAAATTACCATAATGGGAGGCTTTTTAGGGCGGCTTGGCACAGAAGCTGAGCGTAATCCCGAGCTAGAATCCGATTGGAGGAAGGTCCTCCTCAACAGCCGGGTTAATAACGAATTTATTAGTCATGAGTAAGTACCTGAAGAGTCCTGAAGTCGAAAATACACTGCACCAGCCTGAGCTGGAGCGAGATGCCTGCGGAGTTGGTGTCGTTGCCCACATCAAAGGGGAAGCCAGCCACCGCGTCCTGAGACTTGGACTCGATTCGGTGAACAACGTGACTCACCGCGGTGCGGTGAATGCAGACGGCAAGACTGGTGACGGCGCCGGTGTGACCACCAACCTGCCCTACAAGATCCTTCTGCCTGAAGCTGAAAAGCTCGGTACGACTCTTAGCAATCCTTCCGATCTCGCTGTCGGAGTGTTTTTCCTCCCGGCTCAGCGCACGGACGACCAGACCAAGTGTCGCGTCATCGCCGAGGGTGTGCTCCGCAACCGCGGCATCGGTATCATTGGCTGGCGCGACGTGCCGACCGATCCGTCCGCTCTTGGCCAGCAGGCCATCGACACCATGCCGGTGATCCAGCAGCTGCTTCTGCAGCGCCCGGACGGCATGGATGACGACACTTTTGAGCGTCAGCTCTATCTCAGCCGACGCGAGATCGAGGACAAGGCGAGCGACGAGAAGATTCACGAATTCTACATCCCGTCTCTGAGCCATCGCCTGATGAGCTACAAGGGCTTCCTCGTCGCGACTGCGCTTGAGGAATTCTACAGCGATCTTCGCAACGAGGACTACGAGACCCACGTTTGTCTCTACCACCAGCGTTTCTCCACCAACACGTTCCCGACCTGGGCTCTGGCACAGCCGTTCCGGATGCTCTGTCACAATGGTGAGATCAACACGGTGCGTGGAAACCGCAACTGGCTGAACTCCCGTATCGGCCAGTTCGAGAGTGATGTCTGGGGCGACGAGCTTCAGCACCTCAACCACGTGATCGACCCGGACGGATCTGACTCCGCCAGCCTTGATGCGGCCCTCGAGCTGCTCGTGCTTTCCGGTCGTTCCGTGCCCCACGCCATGGCGATGCTCGTGCCGCCGGCGTGGAAGATTGACCCCTTCACTACGAAGGAAGTCGAAGATTTCTACCGCTACCACAGCTGCTTCTGCGAGCCGTGGGACGGACCCGCTGCCCTCGCCTTCACCGATGGCCATACCGTGGCAGCCTCGCTTGACCGTAACGGCCTTCGTCCCGCTCGTTACAAGATCACCACCGACGGCATTTTCTCCCTCGGTTCCGAGGTCGGCACTTGCTACCTTCCCGACGACAAGATCCTGAAGAAAGGCCGTCTCGCCCCTGGTGAGATGATCGTGGTCGACACGAAGAAGGGTGAAGTCATTTTCAACGACGATATTAAGGCGCAACTTGCGAGCCAGCAGCCCTACGGTGATTGGCTTCGGGAGAACCAAACTCCTTTCTCCGACATCGCTGATCTGGATCCTGTCGTGACCGAAGATCCGGCGCACGATCCGCTGACCCGTTCCCAGTTGCAGATGGCCAATGGTCTCAGCAAAGAGGAACTCGACATGGTGATGTCTCCAATGGCGACTTCCGGGATGGAGGCGACTTACTCCATGGGTGACGACGCGGCTCTGTCCGTCCTCTCTTACCAGCCGAAGATCCTCTTTACCTACTTCAAACAACTCTTTGCCCAGGTGACGAACCCGCCGATCGACCCGATCCGCGAATATCTCGTCATGTCTCTCGAGGCTGACCTCGGGCCTGAACGCAACCTGCTCGCTGAGGATCCTCTCAACGCCAAGGTGATCCACCTTGAGACGCCTTTCCTCTATACCCACCAGGTTGAAGCCCTGAAGTCCGGTGAGCACCTCAAGACCGAGACACTCGACATTACCTGGCCGCTTTCTGAAGGCGCTGAAGGTCTCAAGCCGGCTGTTGACGCACTCTGCGAAAAAGCGGAAGCGGCGATCGATGCCGGAGTCGAAACAATCATCCTGACCGACCGCGGCATCAACCATGAGCGGGTCGGTATCCCTTCACTCGTTGCCGTTGGTGCGGTGCACAGTCACCTCGGTGCTGCCAAGAAGCGGATGAAGACGTCGATCATCATCGACACGGCGGAAGCACGTGACACCCATCACATGGCTTGTCTCTTTGGCTTCGGTGCGACGGCAATTTGCCCGTGGCTTTCCCACGAAACGATTCGCGAACTGGTCGACGCCAACGTGAAGAACAAGTTTGAAGGAGTCTCCGTTGAGAAGGCCCTGACCAACTACCACAAGGCGCTCGAGAAGGGTGTGCTCAAGATTCTTTCGAAGATGGGCATTTCCGTTCTGAACTCCTACCAGGGTGCTCAGATTTTCGAGGCCGTCGGTATCGCTGACAGCGTGATCGACGACTGCTTCCCGGGAACGCCTTCCCAGATTGCCGGTGTCGGTTTCTACGAGATCGCCGCTGAGAGCATTGCCCGTCACACGGCAGCCTACAAAGAGGCGGTTCCGAACGACAATGGTGTCCTCGACCTCGGCGACCCCGGATTCTTCCGTGCCCGCCGCAACGGTGAGAAGCACGCTGTGAACGGACCGGTGATTAAGAATTTCCACACCTTCGTGAAGAGTGGTGACCAGGAAGACTACGATCAGTATGTCGAGGAGTTGAAGCACAACCAGCCCGGCGCGCTTCACGATCTTTTCGAACTGGTGCCAAGTGAAGGTGGCCCGATCCCGATCGACGAGGTTGAGCCGATCGAAGACGTGCGCCGTCGTTTCACCACCGCTGCGATGTCCATGGGTGCGATCAGCCCCGAGGCTCACGAAGTGCTCGCCATTGCCATGAACCGTATCGGCGCGAAGTCCGACTCCGGTGAGGGCGGTGAGGATCCCAAGCGTTTCAAGCCCTACCCGAACGGTGACTGGGCCAACTCCAAGATTAAGCAGGTCGCTTCCGGTCGTTTCGGTGTCAGTGCCGAATACCTGATGTCCGCTGAGGAGATCGAGATCAAGATGGCGCAGGGTGCCAAGCCCGGTGAGGGCGGCCAGCTGCCCGGCCACAAGGTGAACGGCATCATTGCCAAGCTGCGGAACACCCAGCCCGGCGTGACCCTGATTTCACCTCCGCCGCACCACGACATTTACTCCATTGAGGATTTGGCTCAGCTGATCCATGACCTCAAGGAAATCAACCCGGCTGCCAAGGTCACCGTGAAGCTGGTGGCTGAAACCGGTGTCGGCACGATTGCTGCCGGTGTCGCGAAAGCGAACGCAGATGTTATTCTCGTGTCAGGACACGACGGCGGAACCGGAGCCTCCCCGCTGAGCTCAATCAAGTATGCCGGTCTTCCCTGGGAAATCGGTGTGGCCGAGACACAGCAGGTGCTCATGTTGAACGGTCTTCGTGACCGCGTCACCTTGAGAACTGACGGGGGTCTCCGAACCGGCCTCGACATCATCCATGCGGCGATTCTCGGTGCCGAGGAATTTAACTTTGGCACGATTGCCCTGATCGCGATGGGCTGCGTGTATGTTCGAAGATGCCACCTGAACAACTGCCCGGTCGGGGTAGCCACGCAGGATCCCAAGTATCGCGCGAAGTTCAAGGGAGAGGTCGAGCACGTTGTTAATTTCTTCAATGCTGTTTCCGAAGAGGTTCGCCAGTACATGGCCAAGCTCGGGGTGCGCAAGCTGGATGACCTGATCGGTCAGACCAAGTACCTGAAGCAGCGCGAAGTGCCGGAACATCCGAAGGCCAATCTCGTTGACCTCAGCCGCATCCTTGCTGATGTCGGCAGCCAGGTTTCCGAGGACCTTCCCCGCATTTGTCTCCGCGACCGCAACGATGGCATTCACGAGCCGCCGCTCGACGACCAGATTCTCGCCGACCTTGGCGACAAGATCGAGAAGAAGGAAAGCGCCTCTCTCAGCTATGACGTGAAGAACACTCACCGCAACATCGGGACCAAGCTCTCCGGTGCGGTGGCCAAGCTTCATGGCGACCACGGGGTCGAGGAAGGCACCTTCGATATTCAGCTTTCCGGAAGCGCGGGGCAGTCGTTTGCGACGTTCCTTTGCGGTGGTATCAAGCTGACCCTGACCGGTGAAGCCAACGACTACGTCGGCAAAGGCATGGCCGGTGGTGAGATCATCATCAAGCCGAATGCTGAACGAAGCTTCGATCCTTCGGAGAACTCCATTCTCGGTAACACCGTGATGTATGGCGCTTCCGGTGGTCACCTCTTCGCGAACGGTCGCGGTGGTGAGCGTTTCTGCGTTCGTAATTCCGGCGGCACGGCGGTGGTTGAAGGTATTGGTGACCACGGTTGCGAATACATGACCAACGGAACCGTGGTGGTGCTCGGCGAAACAGGAAAGAACTTTGGTGCCGGTATGAGCGGCGGAGCGGCTTATATCCTCGACGAGGAAGAGCGCTTCGAGAAGCTCTTCAACCCGGAGATGGTTGAGATCGTTCGCCTCAGCGAAGACGATGCCCATGCGATGGAGCTCAAGGCTCTGGTCCAGGCGCACGTCGAAGCAACCGGTAGTGAGAAGGGACAGTCACTTCTCGACGATTGGACCGGCGCACTGGCCAAGATCTGGCGCGTTCAGCCGAAGAGCGACGTTGCCGATGCCCCTGCAGCCAAGCCGCAGGCGGCAGCCTCCAAGTAATTGGACAAACTTTACCCGGCCCCGAAGGGAGACCTTCGGGGCCGTATTGTGTACGAGTCGAAGGGTTCAGGCAGTTGATCCGGGACGCGAAATGTGATTGTCTCGGGGCGTGACTGACTCCTCCTGCAGTTGGACGGCGCTGCTGGCGTTCGTTCTTTTGGCTTCCCAGATCGGGGAAGTTGCTGCGCAGCGTGTCTCGCGAACCGGGCAGCCCGAGCCTGCGATGCGAGGCGAGGAGCCGGATCTTTATGTCCCTGACATCACCTCTCCTGAGAACGATGTGGCCGGGGGCGTGGTCCGGGGGCCTGCGCAGGAGTTAAAGCCCAGGTTTCAGCCGGGTTGCACTTATCGCTTTGTGAATGAGCTCGAAGTGAAGCTTCAGTTTCCGGTGCGCGGCCCGCGCGAGGCCAAGATCGAGCAGCAGTCACGTTTCGATGCCGGTATTCGCAAGGATGGCAAACCGGGGATGTCGCTGAAGGGACGAACCGAGCGCCTCAAGGTTGAGATGAGAGCGATAGGTGAATCAGTCAGCTACGATTCGCTCGACGCGGAAGATCGGCAGACGCCGCTGGGGCAGCACCTGAATCAGTCCCTGACCCAGTGGGTGGAATTGAAATTGAATAAGGAGGACCGCATTGTCTCCGAAGAAGTGGGAGGACGCCAGGCGACGGCTTCACCCCTGGAAGGATTTCCGCAGTTTGGGACCAGTGACCTGGGGCAGACGGTTGCGGTGGTTCTCCAGGGGATGCCTGACAAAGCGGTCAGGCCCGGAGAAAGCTGGACAGTTAAAGGTGTCAGGCGTCTGACAGAAACCGGAGAGGTCACGCTGGATATCCGTTGTCGGTTTCGGGGTGAGGTTACCCACGAGCACAACCGTTTCATGCAGATAGATTTGACCGGTGAAGCTTCCGGTGACGTGGCGCTGCCGACCCAGGGACCCGATGGGGGGAAGCCGGTTCTGATGGCTTTCCAGGTTCCGACTTTGACCGGGAAGATCCTTTATGACCCGTTGGAACAGATGGTGCGTCTGAGTGAGCAAACCGTCAGTATGACGGTGGAGATTCCCGGCGGTCCCGGAGCAGCGCCCCTTGTCGTTCCAATGCAGCAGAAGTCGAAGATCCAGTTGTTGCATGTTGTCCCGACTCCGTGACTGGCGTCATCCTGCGTGCTTGAGGTAGAAGTGGATTATTTCCTCGTAGAGGTCGTCACCTCCTTCAGCGAGCACGTTGTAATGATATCCGGAGTGCACTTCCCGCCATACCTTGTCGGGTGAATTGGAGGCCTTGAAGAGCCGTTTTGAATGATCGATGGGAATGACTTCATCGAGCGTGCCGTGGGCGATGAAGAGGGGAGTGGTGGTTCCCGTAGTTTCGCGCAGCGGCGAAATCGAATAGGGGTCAAAATCGGCCCGGGCGCCGCCAATTCTCATCGAGAGGTGAATGAGCCACTCCGGGATCGCTGGATGGAGTTTTCGACGTCCCGAGGAAATGACGATCTCAGGCAGTTCGGCAAAGGGTGCCACGGCCACGGCTGCCTCGATGCGAGGTTCGTTGTTGAGCGACTGAAGGACGACCGATCCGCCGAGGGAGTTGCCAAAGACGCTGACCGGCCCCAGTGAGTCTCCCTGCGCCTTCAGGTGGTCTTCGTAAAAGTTGATCAGTGTGGTGAGGTCGCCGACTTCCTCGATCCCGAAGGTGCAGAAGTCTCCCTCGCTGTTTCCATGGGCCCGCGCGTCATAGACAATGCAGCGGTAATTGGCGGCGACGAAACGCTGGGCTACCGAAAGCATGTCTTCCTTCCGACCGCCGCGTCCGTGCAGAAGAATAACCGTGCCACGTGGATTGGGGTGATTTGCGATGCCCCTGGCGGCGAGGCGCCTTTCAATTCTCCGTGTTTTCTCGGCGCGACCGGACTCCAACGAGCGGGTTGCGAGAATAGATTCGAGCAGAAAGTCATCATCGGTTCTAACACGAATATGTTGTAATGTTAGTCCATGGTCAGCTGGATTTGAGAGCAGTTCCCGGTGCCTTGGTTCCAGTCCGCGGCGGATGGGCGTAATGAACCAGGTTGATCCGAGGTAGACAAAAAGGATAGCAGCGACGGCGATGATCCCGAGTGTGAGCATCACGGTTGTCATCAGGTATCGGACGAAGCGGCGGTGTGGGAAAAATGACATGCGACCCGATACGGGACCGGGTCGCTCCGTCTTTCAAAGAACCACGATCAGCGATCCATCAGTTCGTAGGCGGTTACGCTGAGTGCGTAGATCGCTGCAGTTTCACTTCGGAGGATGATCGGTCCGAGGGAGATGGGAGAAAATCCTGCAGACAGGGCCTGGGATACTTCAGCCGGAGTGAAATCACCTTCGGGACCAATCAGAAGCGTGGCTGAGTCGGGACGCTCTCCGTTTTCTTCATCCCAGTCAGCCAGCGTGTCCTTGAGGGTTCGGGCATCTTCGCTGATGGCGGCGATGAGTCGGAATTTGTCTCCGGCGTCGCGGGTGAATTTTTCCACGGAGCAGGGCACACCGACTTCGGGCACCCAGTTCTGGCCGCACTGTTTGCAGGCTTCGATGACGACGCGCTGCCATTTTTGCTGCTTTTTGGCGAGATCGTCTCCGCTGAGTTGGACGACGGTCCGTTCGGAGAGCAGGGGAACGATGCGGGCGGCTCCGAGCTCGGTCGCTTTCTGGATGATGAGATCCATGTTCTTCCCTTTAGGGATTGCCTGACCAAGAGTAAGCGATGCGGGCGGCTTCGGTGTCTGGTTGACGATAAGTGACTTCAGTTCAACGGCTCCCTTGTTGGCGGCCGTGATCTGAGCTTCGGATTCTGTGCCCTCACCGTTGAAGACGACAACACGATCACCTTCGCGACACCGCATCACGTCGAGACAGTGATGGGATTCTTCTTCGCCGAGAACGAGGTTTTCGAGATTCCACTGGTCGACGGGAATGTAGAAACGATGCGTTGCCATGATGAAAAATGGGATGAGTCTTTAGGTGGCGGAGCGATTCACTTAACGGTCCGATTCGCCCTTGTCCACTTGTGATTATCCCCCACGAGCTATGCCGCGTCCCATTCCCTCATCCGATCTCCCACCGGTGCAGCGCTTGCGCGAAATTATGCATCTGCTTCGTTCGCCCGGAGGTTGCCCTTGGGATGCGGAGCAGACTCACGAAAGTCTCGTCAAACATCTCATCGAAGAAGCCTACGAAGTGGCGGATGCAGTGAAAGGCGGGGATCGCGATGAGATCGTTGACGAGCTGGGAGACCTCTTGCTTCAGCCCGTATTTCACGCCGAGATTGCTTCAGAGACGGGACAGTTTGATCTCGACGATATCGCGTCAGCCATCTGTGAGAAATTGATTCGCCGTCATCCGCATGTCTTCGGCGAAGCACAGGCAGATTCACCTGACGCAGTCTTGAGCCAGTGGGATCAGATCAAGGCCGGGGAGAAGGGCGAGGACATTGGAAATGAAAGGAAACCATATCTGAAAAAAGCAAATGAAGGGCTGCCGGCGCTGATGTCCGCGCAGAAGATCCAGAAGAAAGTGGCCAAGGTCGGTTTTGACTGGGGTGATGTGGGTCCTGTTCTCGAAAAGGTTCGTGAAGAGCTAGGCGAAGTTGAGGAGGCGATTCAGTCAGGGCAGCGGGAGGAAGTGGCTGAGGAGATTGGGGATTTGCTGTTTGCTGTGGTTAACCTGGCGCGTCAGGTGGGGGAAGAGGCAGAGTTGCTCCTGCACGGCGCCAACCGGAAATTTGTGACCCGTTTTAACGCGATGGAAGCCTGTTTGCTGAATGAGGGACAGGAATTGCCGTCGGCGACGCTTGAACAGATGGACATTGCCTGGAACACCGTGAAGCGTGGCGGTCTCGGAGAGAGGAAAGATTTTGAGTGAACCTCTCTCCAAATATGGGATATTTCCAGGTGACAAGCCCGCTTAGCGGGCGAAAGCTACCCTCCCCGAAACATTAACGGATGACGTTTGGATTTCCGAAAAACCTCTTTCTCCTGATTGCAGGCGCTGCATTGATACTGAGCAGTTGCGCCAGCACGTCGGGTCCGGTGAAGATCACCAAGGTGAATCCGTATCACCTGGACTCCACTCGCATCGTTGAAACGGATGATCGCATGGTCGAGTTCGAGCATCGCCGTCATCTGCACGGGGCGGTTACGAGGGACGAATATCGTTCCAAGATGGGGCAGTATTATTCTGTCTTCTGGAAGAGCACGACAAAACAGCCTGCAACGGTGAGGCTGGACTACCGGCAGGGAGGCACGGGGTCGCAGGTTCTTTCGAAGGAACTATTTATTGCCAAGCCGAAGCGAAGCAATGTTACCAAATTCGAAGTCACCGGTGATGAATACTGGGACGGAGGCAAGGTAACTCAGTGGAAAGCTTTGGTGATCGAGAATGGAACGGTCGTTGCCGAGTATAAGTCGTATCTCTGGAAGGAGTAGGCTGGATTGGGGACTCATTGGAAGTGGTACTGAAGCGGGAAAGAAAGTGAGTGAGGAAGGTTCCATATTAGTCGGTTGTCTGGGAAACGTGGCCTGGGTCAAGGTCAACGGAAAGGCAACCCATGAGAATGCCGGAAGTCTCAAGCAATTCCTTCAGGGGCGGCTCGAGAAGGGATGCCGTCAGTTTGTGATCGATCTCGAGGACTGTAATGGCATTGATTCGACCTTCATTGGTATCCTCTACAGGACTGCAGCAGGTCTGGCTGAGATTGATGAGGAAGGCCAATTGCAGGTAATTAATCCGGGTGAGCGAAACCACCGATCCATCTCCAAGCTTGGGCTGGACCATCTCATTAAGATTGATGGCTGCGGAGAAGCTTGGCAGCGCGAGCGTGAACTCGTGAAGCAGAACCTTGGAAATCCAACTAACGAAGAGCCGCTGGATAAATGCGAGCATACCCAGATGATTCTGGATGCTCACGAGGCGCTGATTGCAGCGAACGAAGAAAATCGCAATCGCTTCTGCGATGTAGTTGAGTTTTTGCGACAAGACCTCGAAGCTCAGACAGCGGATAACTAACCCTTCCGCGGTTACCTTTCATGGAGCACTTCGTGTACCTGGCCGTCATCGCAGTTTTGACTGCGGTAGCGATCTTTTTCTGGTTGCGAGAGCACGGTAACGCGGTGCGCATTTCCGAGGAGAAAAACGAGATCGAGGGCGAGGAGCGTCGCATGTTCGGTTTCCTCCACGGACTGGGGGAGAAGCTGCAGGATGACAATTCACCCTCGAACATGCACCGCTACGTGGTCGACGGAGTGGTCGAGGTGATTAATGCCGACGCCGGAATTCTTTACCTTTTGGATGGCGAAACAAATCAGTTGGTCCCGGTGTGTCAGACTCTGGAGCTTGCTCCGGTCATTCCCATTCCCCCTGAAATCGCAGCGATCCGCGAGCGTGAGGACGCGGAGAGTCAATACCGCAGCTTTCTCCGGCTTTCCGCCCTCAAACCCGGCGAGCATCTTGTGGGGCGCAGTCTTGAGTCGGATAGCTGCCTCTACGTGGAAGACCTTATCGAGGACGAAGAGTACGCGGAACAGGGGAGCGGTTTCCAGGATGGTGTCAGCTTTCTGGCGGCGGCGCTCGTCTACGGTCAGAAGAGGGTAGGGGTGCTCGCGATGACTCGCGGGGGATCGAAAGGATTCAGTGCCAACGATCGCGAAGTCTTTGCGAGTATCGCAGAACAGAGTTCTTTCGCGTTGGGCAGCGCTATCATTCATGCCGAAGCTGCCGAAAAGCGTCGCATGGAGCGTGAGCTCACCCAGGCCAGTGAGATTCAGAGGGTGCTTCTTCCCCGTTCGGCGCCGGCGCTGGCCGACTATGAGCTGGCGGCTGAGTATTACGCGGCTCGCATTGTCAGTGGTGATTACTACGACTACATCCCGGTCGATGAGGACCGGTATGGAATCGCAATCGGGGATGTCTGCGGTAAGGGGATTGCCGCCTCCCTCATCATGGCGATGTGCCGATCCAACCTGCGGAGCCGGGCGCATGAGAATCTCTCTCCTGCTTCCGTTCTGCACTCGGTGAATCAGTCCATTTTCCCGGACATCAAGGAGGACATGTTTGTCAGCCTGCTCTACCTCATCCTCGAAAAAGGTTCCAACGAGATCACTGTGGCTCGTGCCGGGCATGAGCCGCCGATTCTTTATCGCCGTGCCAGTAAATCGATTGAGCTGATTGAGCCTCCCGGAATGGCGGCAGGGATTGACGGCGGCCCTGTATTCAAGAGGACCGTCAAGGATCACCGTTTTACGATGGATCCGGGTGACATTCTGCTGCTCTACACCGATGGACTCAATGAGGCGATCGATCGTGACGGGGACGAGTTCGGGATGGACCGATTGAATCGTGCCGTGGAGAAATATTCTTCAGAATCCTCTGAAACCCTGATCCGGTCGATCGTTGAAGAGGTGAAGCAATTTTCTTCAGGGATGTCTCAAACTGACGACATCACCTTGATTGCGATCGAGAAACGGTGAATAGTCCCGCCCTTCCGGGAAATCAGAGCCGGAGCGCCGGAATTTCGGCGAATTGAGGAATTTTAAGACCATGAGTAGTGTTGAGGAAGAGTTGAATCCTGAAGCATCCGAGCCTGAAAAGGTCGAGGAGACAGTGTCTGAGGAGACATCGGAAGCCGCCGAGTCCGCCGAAGGAGCCACAGAAGTTGGAGAGACTGAGGAGGATCTGACACCTGCCGCTGAGGTGGAGAAATGGAAGGACGTCGCAGCTCGCTCTCAGGCTGAACTGGATAATTACCGCAAGCGCATGGCTCGGGAGAAAACCGAAGCTATCGTCTACGCCAACCGAAATCTGCTGGAGGGGCTCTTCCCCATTATCGACAATTTTGAAATGGGATTGAAAGCGGCCCAGGACGGCGAGGGAGAGTCTTCAATGATTTTCCAGGGCATGTCCATGGTCTTCAAACAGATCGGCGACTTCCTGACTGACCAGGGAGTAGAGATCATTCCTTCTGATGGCGTGGCCTTTGATCCGAATGTTCACGAGGCGATCAAGCAGGAGCCCAGTGAAGAGGTGGCCGAGGGCCAGATTCTTTACACGATGCGACGCGGCTACCGGCTCAAGGACCGGGTGCTTCGCGCTGCCAATGTGGTGGTTTCTTCCGGCCCCGCTGAAGGCTGATTGGCCGACCCAATTTTTCTGAATTTCCACGATGGAAAAACGCGATTACTACGAAGTGCTGAGTGTCTCCCGGGATGCGAATGGAACGGAGATCAAGAAGTCCTATCGCAAGCTCGCGATCAAGTATCATCCGGATAAAAACCCCGACGATCATGAGGCGGAGGAGAAGTTCAAGGAGCTTGGAGAAGCTTACGATGTCCTCTCCGACGACCAGAAGCGTGCCGCTTATGATCGCTATGGGCATCGCGCTTTTGCCAATGGAACCGGCGCGTCTGCGGGCGGCGGCGGTTTTGGAGGGGCAGATCCGTTCGACATCTTCCGCGAAGTGTTCGGCGGCGGTGGCGGTGGCGGCGGCAGCATCTTCGAGGAGTTTTTCGGTGGTGGAGGTCGCGGACGCTCCGAGCGTCGCAAGCGCGGCTCCGATTTGCGCTACGATTTGCAGATTTCCCTGGAGGAAGCAGCCACTGGTGTCGAAAAAGAGCTGAAGATCGAGCGATTGGTCAATTGTGACACCTGCAAGGGGACCGGTGCCAAGGGTGGCAGTTCCGATGTGCGTTCATGCGGAACCTGCGGCGGGATGGGACAGGTCATCACGAGTCGCGGTTTCTTCCAGGTCCAGCAGACTTGCCCGGACTGTAACGGAAGTGGTGAAATGATTTCCAACCCCTGCCCGGACTGTTCCGGGGAAGGGCGTAAAGATGGCAGCAGCCACATCAAGCTGAAGATCCCTGCCGGAATCATGGAAGGCGGACGGCTCCGCTCAGTCGGTCACGGTGATGCCGGTCGCCAGGGAGGTAGCGCCGGAGACCTTTATGTGGTTATTCACGTGAAAGATCACGAGGTGTTTGAGCGGGACGATTCCGACCTTTTCTGTGAAGTTCCGCTGTCGTTCACTCTCGCCGCCCTGGGAGGTGATCTCACCGTTCCGACCCTGGACGGCCAGGCTTCGATCAAGATTCCTGCCGGCACTCAAACGAATACCTCTTTTCGTCTCCGGGATAAGGGGATGCCAGATCTGCAGACAGGCCGCAAAGGCGATCTCCTCGTAAATGTCCAGGTCGAGGTGCCGGTTAAACTCAATAAGAAGCAGGAAGAACTGCTCACTGAGTTCGCCGGGACGGTGACCGAGAAGAATCACCCGGTGGGTGGGAGCTTCTTTGAAAAAGCGAAGCGTTTCTTTACGGGTTGAGGCTGACCTCTTTCGGCTGTTCAACGCGAAGCCGAGCAGACTTGGCGTGAAAGTGCGCTAGTCGCAGCTTGTTGTCATCACGCTGCCATCATCTTTCCGGCCAGCGCCAAGGTCTCCGGTGCGACGCCTCCTAACATGCGAGCCAGCTCCTCGGTCCGCTTGTCTCCGGAGATCTTTTCCAGTCGGGAGTTGGTGACCTGGTTTTCGACCTCCTTGGTGACGAGGAAATGGCGGTGGGCCAGTGCCGCGACTTGTGGCATGTGGGTGATGGCGATGACCTGGTGCTGTGCCCCGAGGAAGGCCATCTTGCGGCCGACGGCTCCGGCGATCTCACCGCCGACGTTGGCATCGATCTCGTCGAAAACCATGAGCGGGATTTGATCCTGGTCAGCAAGCGCGCTTTTCACTGCAAGCATAACGCGGGACATTTCACCGCTTGAAGCAATGACTCGCAGTGGCTTGAGCGGTTCGCCCGGATTGGGACCGAAAAGGAAGTCCACCGCTTCGAGGCCGCGTGGTCCCGGTTCTGCGAGCTCATCAAAAGTGATTTCAAAGACCGACTGATTGAAGCCGAGATCGTCGAGATGCCCGGCGATGTCTGCAGCGAGTTCGCTGGCGACTTTGAGTCGTTTGCGACTGAGCTTCCGACCTGCCTTTTGCACCCTGGTTAGCGCTGCCCCGACGGCCGAGGTGAGTCGTTCGCGCTCTTCCTCACGTCCGTCGGCGGAGTCGAGGCGCTGACGGGCATTGGTTTCGTAGGTGATGACGTCTTCGACCGTCTGGCCATACTTGCGCTTGAGGGTTTCGATTTCGTCGATGCGGTGTTCGATCCGGGCGAGCTCCGCGGGGTCGATTTCGAGGTCGCCTGTGTAGTCGCGCAGTGAGTTCTCCAGCTCCTCGATTTCCATGCGGGCGGAATCGAACCCGGCAACGCGATCGCTCATTCCGGGGTCCACCTTCTCGAGTTCACGGATGCAACGCTGGGCGTTGGTCAGGCTGGCGACGGCGGCGCAAAGCAGGTCGACGGCCTGAGTTGCGTTTTCGAGCAGGCGGCTGCTGTTTTGAGACTGGCGATAGCGTTGCTCGATCTCGCCGACTTCCTCGACGTTGAGCTCGGCGGCCGCGATTTCTTCGACCTGGAAGCGAAGCAGGTCAATTTCCTGCTCACTGACGTCGCGGGTATTCTGAAACTGATCGAGTTCGAAGACGGCCTCTTGCCATCCCCTGAAGGCCTTGCGATAGGCCTCCCGTTCATCGCCGGCCCGGGCATAGGCATCGAGCATGGCGAGCTGGCGGTCGCGGGAGAGCAGGGACTGGTGTTCGTGAGGACCATGTAAGTCAACGAGCAGGCCACCGACGGCTTTGAGCACGGAGAGGGTGCAGGGTGAGCAGTTGATGAACTGCTTGTTGCCGTTGCCAAAGAGGCGCTTCACCACGAGAACATTTCCCTCGCAGGGTTCGAGGCCGCTCTCTTCGAGTAATGCGTTGACCTGGTCGAGGTTGTTGCTGAGTTCAAAGACGGCTTCGACACTGCAATGGCTTTCGCCGGTGCGGACGAGATCATGGTTGGCGCGCTCTCCGAGGATGAGTTTGAGAGCTCCGACAATCATGGATTTTCCGGCTCCGGTCTGGCCGGTGATGCCGATGAGCCCGGAACCAAGTTCCCAGGTTAAGTCATCGACGAGTGCGAGATTCTTGATTTTTAAAACCGAGAGCATTACGGGAAGGGGGATAAATTCTCTGAACAGTATGCAATAACTGTTCAAAAATGCAATGTTCAACCGTGCAGAAATTATTTTCCTGGGAACGGGCACCTCGATCGGGGTGCCGGTGATTGGCTGTGATTGCGAAGTCTGCACTTCGGATGATCCGAAGAATCAACGACTTCGGTCATCGATTCTGGTGAAGACTCCCGAGGTGACCGTGGTAGTGGACACCGGCCCCGATTTTCGGCAGCAGTGCCTTCGCGAGGGGATTCGTGATCTTGATGCGGTGTTGTTCACGCACTCCCACAGCGACCATGTCATGGGATTTGATGATTTGCGTCGGTTCACCGTTTTCGAAGACGAGCAGATTCGAATCTATGCGAAAAGCGAAACGATCGAACGTCTTGAAGCGGCGTTTCCCTATGTCTTTGACGGGGAGAATCGCTATCGTGGTTACCTGAAAGTCGATCCGCGGGTGATCGAAGGGACCTTCAAGATCGGTGAGCTCGATGTCACGCCCCTTCCGGTAACTCATGGAAAGGTTGAGACGATTGGCTTCCTCTTTTCATCAGGAGGCGAACGACTGTTCGCCTACATTCCGGACGCGAAGGAGTTGAGTGCCGAGGCGATGGATCGAATCCGTGGCATTGATTTGCTCATCCTCGACGGTCTGCAGCCCGGGCATCACCCCACGCACCTTTCGATTGGTGAAGCGGTGGAGTTGGCGGAGCAGCTGGAAGTGAAGCAGACCTGGCTGACGCACTTCTCCTGTCGGGTTAACTATGCGGCGCTAGAGCCCGGCCTGCCCGATGGCATTGGGTTGGCGTGGGACGGGATGAAGATTGCCCTGTGATTCGAGTGGTTCTCGCGCGACCGAGGCTTACGACGAGTAACCGATCTCACGAAGATAGGCGGCGTGCTTTTCCATCGTCTCGATCTGGTCAAACTCACCCACCTTGCCGCCTTCGAGGACATACCAGCGATCATAGCCGATTTCCTCGAGAGCCTGGAGTGCTCCGACGAAGTCGACTTCGCCCTGTCCGAAGATTTGCTTGCTCCGGTCCTTCACGTGGACCTCGCAGATCAGATCGTTGCCGAGTTGTCGGATCTCCTTGTTGATATCGTATCCGTTGCCGTGGGAATTGCCGGTGTCGTAGTAGACCTGCACCGCGGGGCTGCCCACGGATTCGATGATGTGGAGGTGTTCGTCGGCATCGATCGTGGTTTCGAGTCCGAGAATGACACCGCGCTCTTCGGCGAGAGGAGCGACTTGTTTGAGGCGCTTGATAGTTTCGGCGGTGCCTTCGGTGTCGTTTTTCAGGTCATTCTTTCCGAAGAATGCCATCAGCATGACCTCAACTCCGAGCTTGTGAGACGCTTCGACCCCCATCTTCGCCCATTCGACGGCTTCCGGGAAGGCCTTAAAGGCGTGCTTGTTGAATACGCCCATCGCCGTTGAAGCTATGGCGATTCCAGTTTCCTCGGACTTCAGGAGCAGCGCTTCCCGATCGCGTTCGGTGCTGAGGTCAGTTTCGCCCTCGTTTGGAATCGGGGTGAAGCTTGCCTGGACACAGGCGAGATTGCTGGCCTTGGCGAGATCAAAGGCTTCCAGCCTGGAGCGGGCCCCGATGGTCCAGTCGGTGATGCCCATGCGATTGCCTGAGTCCTGCCCAAGGCCGGTTTGAGAAAGGGCGAGGAAAGACGGAGTGGCGAAGGCCGTGGTCAGGAAATTGCGTCGATTCATTGAGCCAATCTGACCGAGAAGAGGAACGCTGCAAAGGGGCGTTATGGAGGAATAATTGTCACCGGCTCGTCTGCCATCGCTCCCAGCCTCTCAGGAGAGTGGCGAGCAGACAGGGGAGGAAGGTGAGAGTCACGAGGGCGCTGAAGGCGAGTCCGAAAAGAACGATGGCCCCCAGTCCGCGGTAGAGTTCGGTTCCGGCTCCGGGGAGGAAGACGAGCGGGGACAGACCCATCAGCGTGGTGGCAGTCGTCATGAGGACGGGACGGAGTCGAACAGCGACGGCGTCTTTCACCGAATCAATCGCCCCCATTCCCTCGTCGCGGAAATTCCGCATGGTTCGATCGACGATCAGGATGGGATTGTTGACCGAAGTGCCGAGGAGAATCAGGAACCCTAACATGGTGATCATGTCGAACGGTTGCTGAATCGGGTCGAGGCCGAACCTGGGCAGAGTGCCACCGATGGTGTTGAGGAGCCAGAGCCCGACAATGCCACCCCCGATACCGAGTGGAACCGTCACGAGAATGAGAAAGGGGAATCCCCAGTGACGATAGATGATGACCAGCTGGAGATAACAAAGCGCAACCGCAATCCACAGGTTCTGACCGAGTGACTTCCTGGTGGAATCGAGCTGGTCGCTGGCCCCTGTGAGATCGACCTGGACTCCTGGAGGCAGCCGGCCTTCAGATCGCATGGGACGAATGAGTTCGTTGCGGATCTGGTCAACGGCTGTCTCGAGAGCGATCGACCGGGGAGGAATCACGTAGAGGGTGACGGTTCGGCGCCCGTCCACGCGGCGGATATCAGCGGCATCCACGCTCTCGGTGATGGTGGCGAGTGAGCCGAGCGGCACGACGGTTCCCTGCGGAGTGTAAATGGGAAGGGTTTCGAGGTTGTCGAGTGATTGGGAATTGCCGGCTTCGCTGTAGAGGAAGATGTCGATCTTGTCGTCACCGGTGTAGAATTCATCAACGAAGGCTCCGTCGCTCAGGGCTGCGGCAGCAAAGCCAAAGTTCCGCGTATTGAATCCCAGCTCTTCGAGCCGCTCCCACTTCGGGCGGATCTCCAACAGGGGCTGAGCGAGGATGAGAGACCCCGGGTCAGAATCGATCTGGGCATTCTCGATCAAGGATTCGGCTTCGCGAAGAATCTCCTGAGCGGTGGCGTAGATCTCCGGCAGCTCTGGACCGCTGATGTCGAGGGCAACGGCACGGGTGCCTCCGTCGTTGCTGGAAATGATCGAACCTCTTGAGGAGAAAGCCCGCATGCCCGGATAAGACCGGTAGATCCGGTTAATCTCCTCCATGTATTCATCGATGTGGTCGTAGTCCTTGGTGACCGCGATGGTAAAGACTCTCCCGGGAGAGACGATGATGTCGACGCGATCCAGGGCGGGGATTTCAGTTTCTCCGCGATCGAACGCTTCCGGTTCGTCGTCGAGCGCTGGAAGCAGTTTGGCTTCCACCTCCCGGGCAATGCGATCCATCTCGGCGAGCGTGTATCCCGGCGGAGCGTTCATGGCAGAGAACGCTTTCGCCTCTTCGCCTTCGGGAAGGTATTCGGCGGGGGGAGTCAAACAGATGAAGACGGCGACGATTGCAGCGACGGTGCCGACGATGCAACCGACGCGGGCGAGCGGTGAACTGATCAGGCTCTGCAATGGGCGCAGGAGAAGCGGCCGCCGGGTCGTGGTTTCCTTTTGAGTGGTCTCGTTTCGACTCTTCCAGGCCCGGAAGTTGGCTGAAGCGACCGGGACCACCGCCACTGCCACTAACATCGACACGATGATCGAGGCGGAAATGGCAATGCCAATGTCGGAGAAGAGTTGCCCGGCTTCCTCCTCGATGAACAGGACGGGGAGGAAAACGAGAACGGTAGTCATCGTTCCGGAGAGAACCGCTGCCCACACTTTCCTGACTCCATCGCGGGCGGCTTCGAAGGGGCCTTTGCCGGCGTTGCGTTCCTGGGAAATGCTTTCGAGAACAACGATCGTGTTGTCGATCGTCATGCCGATGGCAAAGGCGATGCCTGCCAGCGAGATAACATTGATCGTTCGCCCGAGCAGGAGCAGCCCGATGAAACCGGCAACAATGCAGATAGGCATTCCCAGCATTCCAATCAGCGTGGCAGACCCCGAACGAAGGAAGAGGAACATCACGAGAGCCGCCAGGGCAGCACCGATGATGATATTCTGAACCACGTTGCTGACTGAGTCCTCGACGTAGCTGACATCCTCGCTGCTGAGGGACATTTCGAGGCCGTTGGGGCGCAGGACGTCTTCGTTCAGCTGATCCACGAGCGGTAACATCTTGTTTTTGATCTCGATCACATTGGATCCCGTTTGCCGGACGACACTGACCCAGATGTTCGGGGCGCCATTGGAGTAGTTGATGCGCCTCAGCTCAGCATGATCGAGTTCAACGGTGGCAAGATCGCGAAGGCGGATTACGGCGTCGCCCCGACGCACGATGATGAGATCGCGGAGTTCCTCGAGGTCGGCAAAGCGTCCGACGGTGCGGATGAGGTAGCGCCGTTTGCCGCTGTCGAGGTCGCCGGCAGAAACATCGGTATTCCTGGCGCGGATGGCGTCTCTCACCTCGGCCAGGGACAGGTTGCGTTCGGCCAGTCGCGCAGGATCCACCTCGACGCGGATCTGGCGGGCAGCACCCCCGAGGATGCGAACGCGGGAGACTCCTTCAACTCGTTCCATTTGGGGGCGGACTTCGTTGTCGATGAAGTCACGCTGCATCTCGAGGTCGAGATTCATGGGGTTCCCCGGCAGGGGCACGGTGCGGAAGTAGAGAAAGGGGGCGTAGGAAAACGAGCTCGTTCGAATGACGGGCTCGTCGACATTCTCGGGGTAAGAGGGGACCTGGCTGAGGGCGTTATTGACCTGGATGAGCGCTGCCTGGGTGTCGATTCCGTATGGAAACTCCAGCTCGATGTCTGCCCGGCCGGTGGTGGCGAGCGAAGTCATACGCTGCAGGTTTGGCAGGGTCCGCAGAAAGAGTTCCTGCTCAATCAGGATTTCTTTCTCGATATCCTGGGGGGTGGCGCTTGGCCAGGCCGTATCGACTGAGATCACCCGCGTCTCCAGATCCGGGATCATCTGAACGGGGACACGTGTGGCGGCGACGATGCCAAGCAGCAGCAGCATCGCAACAACGACCGCGACAAGCGTTCCGCGCTGGAGGAGTTTCTCGATCATTCCTCTTCAGACGCCCTGGGCTGCGGATCGACCTCTTGACCCTCAGTGAGGTCTTCGTTTCCGCGGACAACGACTTGTTCTCCTCCCTTAAGGCCCTCCGTGATCTCCACGGTCTCTCCCAGTGTCGCGGAGGTGATCACGGTGATGGGGGAAACGGTCGAAGACTCACCTTTCTTGCGGACTGTCCAGACGCGGGCGGAACCATCGGGATAACGCATCACTGCGTCGCGAGGCACCGTGACACTCGTTGAATCCTTGGGGCGAACTTTGAGGATGCCGGTGCCCGACATGCCCGGCGAAGCGAGCTTATCCGGATCGCTGAAGGTCAGTCGGGTGAGAAAGGTGCGGGAGACCCGGTCTTTCACGGGGACAACCACGTCGATCTCAGCTTGGAGAGGTTGGTCGGGATAGGCATCCAGTTGGACCAGGGCAGTTTCGACTTCGCGAATGGCAGGCAGGAACTCCTGCGCCACCTGCAGATCGAACCAGAGGGAATCGGTCTCGACCAGTTCGAAAACGGTGGCTCCTGTCTCAACCCATTCTCCGGCCTCGGCGGCCTTGCGGGCAATGGTGCCGGAGAAAGGTGCCACGAGTCGGTGCCGGTCGATGCGCTCCAGTTGCTGGGCTTCACGGACCTTGAGGGCATGAAGTTCCGCCTCCTTGATCTGGGCGTTGGCGACGCGTGAGGCCGCCTCTGACTTGGCGAAGGCGCCGGATTCGATCAGACCCATGACTTCTTCCCGCTCACGATTGGCGTCTGCGACCTGGACTTCGGAGGTGGCGATCAGCGCATGAATGAGTTCGAGATCCAGTTCTGCGAGCCTGGTATCGAGAGTGAGCAGCAGGTCTCCCTTCTCGACGTGGCTGCCGGCATCCACCATGACGTCCTCGACGAGGCCCTCGGCTCGACTTGAGATTCCGGCCCGGCGCTGGGAGACGATGGTGCCGGTGAGCTTCAGTTTGGTCGTCAGCTCCTTTTTGAGCTGAGCGGTCGCCGTCTCAACGAGAGCTGGTGGAGAATCTTCCGCCAGCAACGGCATTGTGCTGAACAGCAAAATCAGGACGAGTCGATGAAGTGAAGTTTTCAACGTGGTGAAAGAACGCCAGAGGGCCGGGAAATTCAAGGCCGGCATAGAGGGCGGGCCGGGCGTCATCGATGATCGCTATTCCAACGGGAATTGAAGAATGTTGTTTTGCTCCGATCCCTGGATGGTGATTTTCCCATCTTTCAGAATGGTTCGCGATCCCTCGGCTGCCCGAAAGGACCGTGATCGCTTCAGAGGCTGATGGATGACAAGAGACTTTCCAACAAGGACGAGGCTGTCTGGTTCTTTGTCCACTTTCCGGGTGAGGAATTCCTGGTCCGGAGCCGAATCGCTGCGTCCGTAGACATAGCCGTCCATGTGATAGAGTTTCCAGCCGAGATGAGTGCTGGCTGGGGTTGAGGCGGCAGCCCTTTGGCGGAAATCGGAAAGATCACGCGGGGTGGAGGAAGTGTTGGAAGCTTCAGGTTGAAGGGCAGCCTCTTCAGGAGTCGCCGATTCGTTCGTCGTCGAGAAACCCCCGACCCGGAGTTGCACGCAACTCGACAAGGGGGCGCAGAGAAGCAGGAGTATGAGGAGGCCTGGGGCGCGCATGCGCGAAGTCTAACAGGGTAGGGGCATGGACTCAACAGGGTTGAATCGTGGCGATGACTGCGTTTTACTCTCTAACATGAGTCTGGAACCCGGAGGCCGTCCCGGCGGCGAAGTGAAAGTGTTGGTTGGTGTGTTGTTGCTGATCGCGGGTGTGTGGCTGTTTTTCGATTCAGTCCGTTTCACGACCGGATACGGTGGATTGGTTTCCGGAGCCATCTCGGGCGGCCGTCATGGAAGGCTGGCCGAAACGACTTCGATGGGGGTGGTCCTGGTGCCTCTGTTCATTGGGGTGGTGGCCTTGTTCTTCGACGTGAAAAAGATGTGGGCCTGGGTGTTAACCGGAATCGGTCTCGTGATTCTGGCAGTGGAAGTGGTGAGTCGCTTTCGTCCGGTCATGGAGATCAAGGCGACGCACTTGTTCATCCTGATCGTGCTCATCGCCGGCGGGCTGGGCCTGATGCTGCGCGGGTATCTTGACGACAAGCAGGGAAAAGGCGCCGAATAGTCCGGAATGCCTTCCTTTGCCACCATCCTTGCGGCGACTTTGCCGGTATTCCTCATTGTCGGGGCTGGATTTTTTGCGCACCGGCGCAACTGGCTGACGGAGGAACTCGAGGTTGGGGTGATCAAGTTGGGGCTGAACCTGCTTTTTCCCTGCTACATCCTGTCCCTGGTGCCGGGAAACCCGGCTTTGGAGAAGGTTTCGACGGCCGGGTGGGCGATCGGAATCGGATTTACGACGGTGGTCGCTGGCTTCGGTATTTCCTGGCTGGTGGGGCTGGTGGCGAGATTCAAGCGAGGGGAGGGGTTACGAACTTTTGTGCTTTGCTCGGGGATCCAGAATTATGGTTTCCTCGCCTTACCAATCGCGCTTTCGTTGTTTCCCGGGAATTCCGGTCCGGCGGGTCTTGTTTTTGTCCATGGCGTTGGAGTTGAAATCGCAATGTGGACCATCGGGCTTTCCATCATGAGCGGAAAGGGCGGCTTCAAATCGATTATCAACGGGCCGTTTATCGCAGTGGTGCTATCGCTCATACTCAATTACACCGGGCTCTATCGGTGGATTCCAGGAATTCTGGTCACGACCATGGAAATGCTGGGGCGGTGTGCCGTGCCAATGGCGGTTTTGATGATTGGAGCCACGATTGGGCGTTTTGCGAAACAGGGAATTTTCCATGACGCCTTTCGGGTGGCGGCTTCGAGCGTCTTAGCTCGTCTTTTTCTGGCCGGCTTTCTGATCCTTTGCGTGGCGAGGTTTCTGCCGATCGCGCCGGATCTGAAGCGTCTTTTGGTGATTCAGGCAGCGATGCCGGCGGCGGTGTTTCCTATTGCGTTGGCGCGGCTGTTTGGAGGGCAGCCGCAAGTGGCTATTCAGGTGGTGCTGGCTACCTCAGCAGTCGGGCTGGTTTCAATCCCCTTCGTGATCGCGTGGGGCTTAGGGTGGGTGAATCCTTGATTTCTCGATTCACAGGCTTGACAATTGTAAGAAGAAAAGTTTCTTACCGGCCCGCGCTCGCAGACCGTGAGAGCGGGACGAACACCGCAAGGTGTCCGACTGGTGGAATGGCACGATAGCTCAGGGGTAGAGCAGAGGACTCATAAGCCTAAGGTCGGGAGTTCAAATCTCCCTCGTGCTACCACTTTTCGTTAGGGTCGGTTCCACTCAGCTGTTCTGAGAGTGGGAAGGTTTTTTGGGTATGCGTACCTCAAAACTTGTCATTTCTTGAGAAAAAGGGGGGGGTGTGTTGTTGACAGGGCGATTTCTAGCGCGTTCACTTCAGACGCCGACCGCTTGTTTTTTTGATGAAGTTTCTTTCGAAGGTGCGCGCGTGCCTAGCCGCCAAAATTATCGCTCTATTGCTGATCGGTTGTCTTTCGACGGCGAGGGCAGATATCTACATTCAAGCTGTGGAGTCTGGAGGCATGACAACGTTTAGCCTGTCGGGGGATTTTGATGTTACCGGCTTGACTCAGTATAGTTCTTCAAATGTCAGCGCTTATGTGAATCCCGTCATCGGTTTTGTCGGATTCAAGCATCCTGATGCTTTTTCGATAAACAGTATTTATCAATTCGCGCCGCATCCAGGGGTCACAAGCTTCGGAGCCGGCGGTCTAAACTCTGCCGCTTTAAATACTTCCGGGGACACGTTTGAAGTGCGCTTGGATCTATTTTCTACCCCAGGCATTGGGCTCGATCCCGGTTTCGTCTCTGGTGATCTCACGGGTGAAATGTCGTACAACGCAACGATAGCGGGGCTTGGTCTCGATGTGACCCCATTCACCATCACCATGCCCAACGGGCAGAAAATCTTCATGTTTCAGGCGATGCCGGTGGCGGTGACCCAGACTGCGGTTATTGATCTGACCGACTATGACGCCATTCGCCAACTCATTTCATCGGGGCTGACCTTCAACCAGCATCTCAGTGGTATTGGCCTGGGGGCCCACCAGTCGGGGGTGCGGGGGTTCTCCAGTCGCCTCTTTCGGTCCCGAAACCGCTACGAGTCACCCGGTGGCACCACAGCATCGACTCTGGACACTTCTGCCGGACGGGAAGTCTCAGTTTCTCGCTACATGCGCATGGTGGGCCGGCTCTCCGGTGATGTATCCGTTTCCCTGTCGGGAACAGGGAGCGATTCAGCCGATTCCTTTGAAGGCGTGGCCGCAAATTCTCGCGAAAGCAGCCCATTCGGTTCTGTGGAGATGCCGGCGGGAGCGACTGTGCCTCCCGGGGCGCTGGCTGCAGGGGATGACTGGATGGTCTACACCGCGGTCGATTTCGGGGAATATCGACTCAATGATCTCGGTTCAACACCGGGAATGAAATCGCACACCCAGTCGGCGGCCGTAGGATTCGAGTATCTGGTGAGTGATCAGCTTTCAGTGGGGGCGGGGTGGTCTCATCTCTGGAATGACAACACTCTTCGTTCCGGTCTGGGCAGCGTGGATGTGGAGGGCCACACCGCGGTGGTCTACGCGAGTTGGTTTGAGAACAATTTCTGGGCGGACTTCCTCTACAGTCACGGCACGTATGATGCCGACCTGCTTAGGAACACGGGCCTCGGCACCGCTGTAACCGGGCGTCCTGACATCGAGAGTGATCAGGTGGATGTCAACCTGGGCTACAATTTGGGCATCGATGGTGGTCGTGTGATTCACGGGCCGACCCTGGGAGCGGTCTATACGGATGGGCGCGTGGATGCTTACACCGAGACAGGAGATCCGAGGAGCAATGGTTCCTATGCGGCCCAGAGCTACGAATCTTTTATTACTCGGTTCGGTTACCAGGTCAATTGGGGCCTTGAGAGTACGGTGGGCGAAATTCGTCCCCAGCTCCGCTTGGCTTACGGTCGTGAGAATTTGAAGCGCGACAATGCGGTGGCAGCTACCCTGATTCCGAACGCGTTGAACAACAACACTGTCTTCGGCATTGGCAGTAGTTCAGCCGATCCCGGAGAGGGTTGGCTGGAACTGGGGGCTGGCTTCGCGATTGCCCTGTCGGAGAACTGCTCGATCCTGGTGGACTACGAAACCCAATTGTTTCGTCAGGATGTGGACCTCCATTACGGTCTGATCCAGGCTCAAATGCGCTTCTAGGAAGCGAACTGTTAGGGCCTTGTAAATATTTGGTGTGCCCGAAGGTTAGGGACTGTTAGGTAGTAGGCTCGATACTTCAATCCTACTCTAATTTCCAGAATGCTTTCGGTTACGAAAGGGGTGTTGGAGGTGGCCTGAGAGGGGCGCATCAAATTTTCTAAAATTTTGCCATAAATCCCCTTGCGGCCTCGGATTGACCGTCTATATTCCCCGCCCCCGCCCAGCAATCGGTGCTCTGCTGGAGGGTTCGCTGGTCCTAAGAGCTTCTACGAGTGGAGTGTCTACGACCTGCTTTTGCACCGAAGAATTACTAAAACCAACGGTAACGTTATGCCTACTACCAACCAACTGGTTCGCCACGGTCGCAAGGACAAGGTCGTAAAGTCCAAGTCTCCTGCTCTGGATGAATGCCCGCAGCGTCGCGGAGTTTGTCTCCAGGTTTACACGCGAACCCCGAAGAAGCCGAACTCAGCGCTTCGTAAGGTAGCCAAGGTCCGTCTTACCAATGGTGAAGAAGTCATCGCCTACATCGGTGGTGAAGGTCACAACCTCCAGGAGCACTCCATTGTCCTGGTTCGCGGTGGCCGAGTGAAAGATTTGCCGGGTGTCCGTTACCACATTGTTCGTGGTGCCCTGGATACGCTGGGTGTCGAAGGTCGTAAGCAGGCCCGTTCCAAATACGGTGCCAAGCGACCTAAGGGGTGATGATCTGAGCTTCGCTCAAATTATCTCTCCGGCGATACGAATGTTTTAGCAACCGACTGAAATAATCCTATGTCCCGAAGAAAACGAGTCTATACCAAGCCGGAACGGCGCGACGCTCGCTACGATAGTGCACTGGTGGCCAAGCTGGTCTCCAAAGTCATGATGCAGGGCAAGCGTGCTCTCGCAGAGCGCATCGTCTATGCAGCGATTGAGCGTGCCAATGAAGGTGGAGAGTCCGTCGATCCTGTCGAGGTTCTGAACCGGGCAATCGAGAATGCCAAGCCGCGCGTCGAGGTGAAAAGCCGTCGTGTGGGTGGTGCCACTTACCAGGTTCCCCTGGAGGTGTCCATCGATCGCCAGGAATCCCTCGCTATGCGCTGGATCGTGAATGCTGCCCGCTCCAAGCGTGGCACTCCGATGCATGTGGCCCTCTCTAACGAGATCAAGGATGCCAGCACCAATCAGGGCGCTGTTGTTCGCAAGCGGGATGAAACTCACAAGATGGCGCAGGCTAACCGCGCTTTCGCTCACTTCCGCTGGTAATCTTTAGGTGTCACTCACCCTCCATAACTCTCTCGCCCTGACTCTTCCGATGAGCGCTGGTCTCAATTCGCCGAATCGTGCGTTTCCGCTTGAGCGGACTCGTAACATCGGCATTGCGGCGCACATCGACGCGGGCAAGACGACGTTGACCGAGCGAATCCTGTTCTACACGGGCATGATTCATCGCATCGGTGAGGTCCATGACGGTCAGGCAACGACTGACTGGATGGAGCAGGAGCGTGACCGTGGCATCACCATCACCTCGGCTGCTGTCAGTTGTGACTGGAAGCAGCTCTCCGAGGAGGGTGTTTACAAGGCCTACGACGGCGAGAAGCAGCGCATCAATATCATTGATACTCCCGGACACGTTGATTTCACCGCTGAGGTGGAGCGTTCTCTCCGGGTTCTTGATGGTGCGGTGGTTGTCTTCTGCGGTGTGGCCGGTGTTCAGCCTCAGTCCGAAACGGTCTGGCGCCAGGCGACCAAGTATCACGTTCCGCGCATCGTGTTCGTCAATAAGATGGACCGCGTTGGTGCTGACTTTAATGCGGTTGTCGAAGATGTTCGCGAGAAGCTGGGTGCCAATGCTCAGCCGGTTCTGATCCCGATCGGTGCCGAGGACGAGCTCAGAGGCCAGATCGATGTGATCAACGGCAAGGCGGTTCTTTATTCTGACGACGATACGCTCGGTTCGACTTACGAAGTGACTGAGCTGGATGATGATCAGAAGGCGATCGCTGACGCGGCCCGCGATTCTCTGCTCGAGGCTCTCGTGGATGCTGACGAGGAGATCGGTCTTAAATTTCTCGACGAAGAGGAGATTACGGCTGCCGACCTCAAGGCGGCACTTCGTCGCGCGACTATCGCCAACCTGATCGTTCCGGTCGTTGGTGGTTCTGCTTTCAAGAACAAGGGTGTCCAGTATCTGCTGGATGCAGTGGTCGACTACCTCCCGAGCCCGGTGGAAGTTCAGGCGGCCCAGGGCACCGAGATCGACGACGAGTCTGTTGTGGTTGAAGCTCCGGCTGACGACAACGGCAAGTTCTGCGCTCTCGCATTCAAACTTTGGTCCGACAAATACGTCGGCAAGCTGGTCTTCATCCGTGTCTACTCCGGCACGGTTTCCAAGGGCGACCAGGTATACAATTCCCGCACCGGGCGCAAAGAGCGCATCGGTCGACTGATTCAGATCCAGTCCAACGATCACAAGGATATCGACACCTGTTACGCCGGCGATATCGCTGCGATCGTTGGACCGAAGAATGTCCGCACCGGTGACACGCTTCATGCCGACAAGTTCGACATCATGCTCGAGCCTCCGGCATTCCCGGATCCCGTGATCTCCATGGCGGTTGAGCCGAAGACCACGGCTGACTCCGAGAAGCTGGCTGATGCTTTGAGCCGTCTTGCTGAAGAGGATCCGACTTTCGTGGTTTCCACTGATGAGGAAACCGGCCAGACCATCATTGCTGGCATGGGTGAGCTTCACCTCGAAATTATCCAGTCTCGCCTCGAGGCTGAGTATTCCGTTCGCACGAATGCCGGTAAGCCTCAGATTGCTTACCGCGAAACGATCACTTCCGGTGCGAACGGTGAGTATAAGCTCATCAAGCAGACTGGCGGAAAAGGTCAGTTTGGTCACGTGAAGCTCAAGGTTGAGCCCAATCCGCGTGGCAAGGGATTCACCTACAACAACCGCGTGGTGGGTGGTGAGATCCCCAAAGAATTTTTCAATGCCTGCGAAACCGGCGTTCGCGAAGCACTCACGAACGGTGTCATTCTTGGCTACCCGGTGGTGGATGTGCACGTGGACCTGGTCGGTGGATCCAGCCACGATGTGGATTCCAATGAGCAGGCTTTCAAGATCGCAGCTATCCTCGCGGTGCGCGATGCTTTCCAGCAGGCTTCCTCGATTCTCCTCGAGCCGGTCATGTTGGTGAATGTGGATGTCCCGGATGAATACCAGGGAGACCTCATTGGTGATTTGAATCGTCGTCGTGGACGGATTGCGGAAATTGATTCCCGCAATGGTCTCAGTGCAATCCGGGCCGAGGTGCCGCTTGCTGAGATGTTTGGATACGCGACTGACATGCGCAGCCTTTCCAAAGGGCGCGCCAGCTTTTCGATGGAACCGCTTCAGTTTGAAGAAGTACCCGCTGCCATGGTGGAGCGGATGACTGAGCAGTATGTGTAACGGAATAGAATTTAACCTTTAATCGGAACTACAGTAATGCAGGGACAAAGTATACGAATCAGGCTACGGGCATACGACTCGCGACTTCTCGATAAGTCGACGGTCGATATTGTTGAAACCGCTAAGCGTACTGGCGCGCGTGTCTCCGGACCGATTCCGTTGCCTACCCGAATCGAGAAATTCAGCGTGAACCGTTCACCTCACGTGAACAAGAAGTCTGCCGAGCAGTTCGAAATCCGGACTCACAAGCGTCTTCTTGATATCGTCGAGCCTACGGCCCGTACGGTGGATGAACTGAAGAAGTTGAACCTGCCCGCAGGTGTCGACATCACGATCAAAATCTAGTCGGGAGTAATAGACCCGGAAACTTCAAGCAAGGACGAGTGCAATGAGCATCGGATTGATTGGTAAAAAAATTGGCATGACTCGCGTCTTCAACGAGGACGGTGAAGCTGTGGCGGTCACTGTGATCGACGTCAGCGATAATGTCTTTCTTCAGCAGAAGACTGCTGAGAAGGACGGATACACCGCTGTCCAGGTTGGTTATGACGAGCAAAAGGAATCCCGTCTCACCCAGCCCGAGCAGGGCCACGTGAAAGCTAACGGAGGTAAAGCGAAGAAGAAAGTTCTCGAGTTCCGTCTCGAAAATGACGATCAGCTTCCTGAAATTGAACATCCCGGCCTCGATCTTTTCGAAGAAGGTCAGTGGGTGGACGTAATTGGTACCTCTAAGGGTAAAGGATTCCAGGGTGTCATTAAGCGTTACCACTGGGCTGGCCAGCCGGCTTCTCACGGTCACATGATGCACCGCCGTCCCGGTGGTGTTGGTGCCGGAACCGACCCCGGTCGTATTTGGAAGAACAAGGAGATGCCCGGTCGTCACGGTAACTACCGTAAGACGGTGCAGAACCTGAAGATTGTTCAGAAGCGTGACGAGGACAATGTGCTGCTCATCAGCGGTGCTGTTCCCGGATCCAAGGGTGGATACGTTGTGATCCGTCCGGCTAAGAAAAAAGAAGGTCCGGTTCAGGATCTCAAGGCGAAGGAGGCGCCAGCGGAAGCTGAGGAAACGTCAGAGAGCTAAGCCCCCGGGTAAGCCCAAAGCTGAAATCCAAAAGTAACCGAAAGGAAATATACCAATGGCTGCAAAGACTTTAGATCTTGAAGGTGCTAAGAGCGCCAAAATCGGAGTGATCGAAGATGCTGAATACGGTCGCCAGGCTGTGCACGACGTTGTCGTTGCCCTCCACGCGAACCGTCGCCAGGGATCTGCGAACACCAAGACTCGCGGTGAAGTTGCCGCAACCGGTAAGAAGCCCTTCCGCCAGAAGGGAACCGGTCGTGCCCGTCAGGGTGGTAACGCTTCACCGATCCACCGTGGTGGTGGTGTCGTGTTTGGCCCTCGTCCGCGTGATTATTCGAAGAAGGTGACCAAGGCGACCAAGCGTCTTGCTTTCTCCAAGGCCCTCTCTTCCCGCATCGCAGAAGGTGACGTTCTTACTGTCGCTGACTTCGCCATCGCTGATGGCAAGACCAAGTCCTTCGTCAAGGAGGTCAACGGTCTCGCCGGTGATGTGAAGCGCGTGCTTATCGTCGGAAACGAGTTCTCTGATGAGACTTTCCTGGCCGGACGCAACGTCCAGTCGGCTCAGCTCATCAGCGCTCACGAAGTGAACACGGAGCAACTGCTCCACTACAGCAAAATCATCGTTGTCGAGGGCGCCCTGGAGACGCTCGCCGCCAGAACGTCCAAGTAATCCACAAGGAGGCGCAATAACATGAAAGATATTTTTCAAGTCATCGACACTGTCCAGCTGAGCGAAAAGGCCACGCTGCTTACCGAGACGAACAATGAGTACGTCTTCAAAGTGGATCCGCGTGCCAACAAGCTGGAGATCAAGGAAGCGGTTGAGAAGCTGTTCGGCAAGAAGGTCGAGTCCGTTCGCACCGCAAACTACAACGGCAAGAAGAAGCGCGAGCGTCGTGCTGACTTCGGCCGCACCAAGAACTGGAAGAAGGCCTTCGTGAAACTCGCGGACGGCGAAGCCATCGAATTTGTATAACCACTAACGCTGTAACTAGCCATGGGTTTAAAATCATTCAGACCAATCACGCCGTCTAACCGGTACAAGCTCCACCCTGATTTCGAAGAGATCACCAAGAGCAAGCCGGAGAAGAATCTGACGCGCCCGCTCAAGAAGTCCGGCGGTCGGAACAACAACGGTAGAATCACATGCCGCCACAAGGGTGGTGGTCACAAGCGTAAGTATCGTCTTATCGATTTCAAGCGCACCCGTCGTGACGAAGTCGCGAAGGTGATCGCTATCGAATACGATCCTAACCGTACTGCTCGTATCGCCCTGATCGAATACGGTGACAAGCAGCGTTCCTACATCCTGGCCCCCCGTGGTCTTGAGGTGGGTGCTGAAGTCTCCGCTGGAGAAAAGGCTGCGATCAAGCCCGGTTGCGCGCTTCCTCTTTCCGCTATCCCGACCGGCACCAGCATCCACAACGTGGAGCTTGTTCCCGGACGCGGTGGCCAGATTGCCCGCAGTGCCGGTCAGTCCTGCATGCTCTCCAACCGCGAAGGCAACTACGCGCTGGTGAAGCTTCCTTCCGGTGAGATCCGCAAGATCCACACGAAGTGCTACGCGACTGTCGGTATCGTCGGTAACCACGAGCACGAGCAGGTCGTTAGCGCCAAGGCGGGACGTACCCGCTGGCTCGGAATTCGCCCCACTGTCCGCGGTATGTGTATGAACCCGGTCGACCACCCCAACGGTGGTGGTGAGGGTAAGTCCAAGTCCGGTGGTGGTCGCCAGCACCTCAAGTCTCCCTGGGGACATGTGAAGGGCCAGCGCACCCGCCAGAAGTACAAGGGCAGCGACAAATTCATCGTTGAGCGCCGCAAGAGTAAGAAGCGTCGCCGTTAATTTTACTGAAGAACTGAAGAAGCTGATATTATGGGTCGTTCACTCAAAAAAGGACCGTTCGTAGACGTTAAGCTGCTCGATAAAATCGACGCAATGAACGAAAGCGGGCAGAAGCGTCCGATCAAAACCTGGTCTCGCCGCTCCATGGTGACTCCGGATTTCGTCGGACATACTTTTCTCGTCCACAACGGCAAAGAGTTCACCTCCGTGTTCGTCACTGAAAACATGGTGGGCCACAAGCTCGGGGAATTCTCTCCGACACGTAAGTTCGGTGGCCACAGCGGACACAACCCGAAGATCAAAGCCGGTTAATCACTGACCTGTTTCCCGATAAGAACATGACTATCTACCGGAACATCATCCTCTGGCAGCGCGCCGCTCTTGCGGTCGTGGCGGCAGTGGCGTGTTCCGCAGTTGGTTCTTTCGGGGTTCGCGCCGACGATTCGATCGAAGTCCAGGAGCTGAAAGCTGCGCTCGCTATGACGCAGAAGCAGCTCCAGGCTGAGCGCGAGAAAAACGCTGGATCCGAAGCGCAGCGCAAGGCTCTCGTAGAAGGGCTTGCTGAGGCGGTTCGCGTCAGCGAGGAGCAGGTGGTTATCGCCCGCGAGACCCAGCTGAAGCTGCAGGCTTTCGGGATCGATCTCTTCACCCAGGATGAGAACAGCCTGGAGCAGCGTCTCCTCAAGGCAGTTCGTGACCTGGATATCTACCAGCAGGACCTCGAGCGTCAGGCCAAAGCGATTCGTTCGCTCTCTGAGTCTTTCCTCGGCTTTGTCCAGTCGGCTGAGGCTTCAGAGACGCAGCGCACTGCTGCTCTCAAGGCCATCGAAGACGCCCGCGGCGCGATGTCAGCAGGGGCTGTGGTAGAGGAGGAAGAGCGCGGTGATATTTCCAATTCACGCGTCGTCAGCATCGACCCCGAGATCGGTCTCGTGGTGTTTGATGCCGGCCGCCGCGAAGGGCTTCGAATCGGCACGCCGATCACGGTGCTTCGCGAAGATCGCCCCATTTACACCGCCATGATCGTCGACGTTCGCGAGAGCATCGCCGGGGCGGTTTTGCAGACCAAGCTTGATGAAGCATCGGAGGTCACCGTCGGAGACGGAATCCAGCTTCAGCCTAATCATTTCAATTTCTAAGAAGACTAACCATTAATAAATCCATGGACGTCACCTCGACTTATAAATTCGCTCGCATCTCGGCCCGTAAGGCCCGCGATGTTGCTCGGGAAATTCAGGGCCTTCCGGTTTCGGAAGCTCTCGACCTCCTGAACTTCACGCCTCGTAAAGGTGCTGAGCTGTTCGGTAAGACCCTTAAGACGGCGCTTGCTGATGCGGAGAACAACTTTGAGCTGGCCGTTGACGGTCTCTACGTGAAGAGCGCTATCGTTGGCGAAGGCCCGACCTTCAAGCGATTCAAGGCTCGCGCCCGTGGTTCTGCTTCCGCCATCATGAAGCGCACCAGCCACATTACGGTGGTCCTGAGCGACGATGACGTGGTCGAAAAGGCAGAGAAAAAAGCCAAAGCTCCGAAGAAAGCCGAAAAGAAGGCTGAAAAAGCCGCTCCGAAGGCAGAGAAAGTTGACGAAAGCGCTGATGTAGCGTATGACTCCGCCCCCGCTGAATCGGACGATCTTAAAAAGCTCACCGGTGTCGGCCCCAAGCTCGCAGAGAAGCTGAACGCTGCCGGGGTAACGACTTACGAGCAGATTGCAAACTGGTCGGAGGACGATTTCAACGCGGTTAACGAGCAGGTTTCCATGAAGGGGATCGAGTTCGATAGCCTGGTCGCTGAGGCCAAGACTCTTCAAGAGGAGAGCAAGTAATTATAGAACGATTCACGGGAATTAATCATGGGACAGAAAGTACATCCGATCGGATTTCGCCTGGCAGTCAATAAGGACTGGCAGTCCAAGTGGTATGCTCCTCAGGGCGAGTTTGCTGACCAGCTTCACGCCGACCTGAAGATCCGCCGCTACCTCGACAACCGCCTCCAGAAGGGTGCCGTTTCCAAGGTAGTGATTGAGCGCGCCTGGAACAGTGTTCGTGTGACTCTCCACACTTCACGCCCCGGACTCATCATTGGTAAGCGCGGCGCTGAGATCGAGACCATGACCAACGATATCTCCAAGATGTGCGGTGGTTCCCAGGTGAAGATCGACATTTACGAAATCCGCCAGCCCGAGCTCGATGCTTCCTGGGTTGCTGCGCAGGTCGCAACTCAGCTTGAGCGCCGTGTTTCTTTCCGCCGCGCCATGAAACGGGCCGTGCAGACCGCCTTCGATTTCGGTGCTGACGGCATCCGTATTCGTTGCGCCGGTCGTCTTGGTGGTGCTGACATTGCCCGCGCCGAGCAGTATCGCGAAGGTAAAGTGCCTCTCCAGACTCTCCGTGTCCCGATCGACTATGGCTTCGCTGAAGCTGAGACCGTTTGGGGAATCATCGGTGTTAAGGTTTGGTTGAACAAGAAGGAGCTCACTCCTGAAGAAGCTGCCAAGCAGCAGAGTGGTGGCGGTCGTGGCCAGGGTAATCGTCGTCCCGGCGGTCCTGGTGGTCGTGGTCGCGGTCCTGGTGGTCCTGGTGGTCCTGGTGGTCCTGGAGGCCGTGGTCCTGGAGGCCGTGGTCCTGGAGGCCCCGGAGGTCGTGGTCCTGGTGGCCCCGGCGGACAGCGTGGAGGCGGTGCCCCTCGCAGCTAAGTAGCAGCTCAATTTGAATTTTAATTAATCTAACACAGAGGAAATAAGTTATGCCTTTGATGCCCAAAAGAGTGAAGTTCCGCAAGACTCACCGCGGAAGCCGTGCTGGTAATGCCCAGCGTGGAACCAAGGTGAGCTTTGGGGAGTATGGCCTTCAGTGTCTTGGACGCGGCTGGATCACAAACCGCCAGATCGAGGCGTGCCGTATTACGATCAACCGTTACCTCAAGCGTAAAGGTAAGGTCTGGATCCGAATCTTTCCTCACAAGCCGGTGACTGCCCGCCCGCCTGAAACTCGTATGGGTAAAGGTAAGGGTCCTGTGGAGCACTGGGTAGCTGTGGTCCGTCCCGGAACCATGATGTTCGAAATTTCGGGTGTTTCAGAAACTCAAGCCAAAGAGGCAATGCGTCTTGCGTCCAACAAATTGGGCGTTCGTTGCCGCTTTGTGCGTCGTGCTGACCAGTAAACTTTAAAGAAAGAAATTAAGCATGGGCAATAACACGAAAGATCTGCGTGAATTGAGCGTTGGTGAGCTGGCGACCCGTCGCCGTGAGCTTAAGGAGGAAAACCTGCACCTGCGTGTGCAGAAGGAGAGCGGCCAGCTGGAGAACCCGGCCCGCATCCGTGAAATCCGTCGCGAAGTGGCTCGCATCGAAACCGTCCTGACTGAGAAGAGAAGCGCCCAGGTCGAGGCTTAAGAGATAACCAATAAATTTCGGATAGCGAGATATGAGCGATTCAGAAGAAAAGAAGGCCGGTCTGCAGAAGACTCGTGTGGGTATTGTGACCTCCGATGGTATGGATAAGACCATCGTCGTCCAGGTGACCCGTCGCGTGCCTCATCCCCGTTTTAAGAAGATCGTGAAGAAGAGCTCCAAGTTCTTCGCTCACGACGAGAAGCAAGAAGCCAAAGTGGGCGACCGTGTTCTCATTGAAGAGACCAAGCCCCGCAGCAAGAAGAAGTGCTGGGAGCTCAAAGAGGTTCTCTCACACTAAGATGATCCAGCCGGGTTTAAGTCCGGCGATCTCAGGAAGTTTTACTTTTTACATTTGTTAGAGTCATGATCCAGATGGAATCAAAGGTGCAGGTGGCGGATAACACCGGTGCCCGTATCGCAAAAATGATCGGAGTAATCGGGACTCGTTCCCGCTCCGCAGGAGTCGGTGACGTGATCACAGCTCACATTCGTGAGTCGATTCCGACCGCCAACGTGAAAAAGGGTGACGTGGTACGTGCTGTTGTGGTGCGCACCGCTTCTCCGATTCGCCGCAGCGACGGTTCGACGCTTCGTTTCGACAGCAACGCGATCGTGATTATCGACAAGGATAAGAACCCGCGTGGCACCCGTATCTTCGGACCGGTGGCTCGTGAGCTTCGCGAGAAGAACTACATGAAGATTGTTTCTCTCGCTCCGGAGGTTCTCTAAGCGAGCAGATTTAGACGGAGGTAACAGACATGGCAAAGCGCGTTAAAACACATGTTAAGAAGAACGACGAGGTCGTCGTGATTTCCGGAAACCACAAGGGCGAGACCGGCAAGGTCCTCCAGGTGTTTCCCGAGAAAGAGCAGGTCCTCGTTGAGGGAGTGCGACTCATCAAGAAGCACGCCCGTCGCACCCAGGATCGTCCTGAGGGTGGAATCATCGAAAAGGAAGGTCCGATTCACATCTCGAATGTGAAGCTAGTGGCTAAGTAATCAGATTTATTGGGAGTTTAGTTATGCAACCAGCACTTAAGGAAATTTACAAAGATAAGGTCGTCACCGGCCTGAAGGAGAAGTTCGACTACGCGAACGTTCACCAGATTCCTTCGATCGAGAAGGTCGTCCTGAACTGCGGTTTTGGTAAAGCAGATGATCGTAAGGCTGCGGCCGAGAACATCATCGAAGACCTCGGCAAGATTACCGGTCAGCGTGCCGTGCCGACTCGCGCCAAGAACGCCATTTCAAACTTCAAGCTGCGTATCGGCGATGTCGTCGGCGCACGCGTGACGCTTCGCGGAGCCCGCATGTGGGAATTCCTCGATCGTTTCATCAATGTTGCTTCCCCGACGATTCGTGACTTTCGCGGTCTTTCCGCCAAGTCCTTCGACGGTCGTGGTAACTACACGGTCGGTATCAACGATCACACGATCTTTCCTGAGATCGAACTGGATAAGGTCAGCCGTCAGATCGGTTTTGACATGACTATCGTCACCACTGCAAAGACTGACGACGAGGCTCGCGAGCTGCTCACGCTTCTCGGAATTCCGTTCCGTAAGCCCGGTTCCGCTGCCTAACCCATTAAACGAAACTTAGATTAAGAAATTTAACTAACTGGAATTATGGCAGTCGTCAGTGATCCCATCGCAGATTTTCTCACTCGCTTCAAGAACGCCACCATGGCGCAGAAGGAAGAGTTCACCGCTCCCTACTCAAACAGCAAAGCCGAGATCGCTCGCATCCTCAAGGAGGAGGGCTACCTCTGGTCTTTCGAAACAGTAGGCGAGGGCTCCAAGAAACAACTTAAGGCCAAGCCGCGTTACTCCGGTAATGCGCCTGCTCTGAAGGACCTCAAGCGTGTCAGCCGTCCTGGTCTCCGCCAGTACGTCGGATGCGACGAGATCCCCAAGGTGCTTGGCGGAATGGGCATCGCTATTGTGTCTACTTCCAAAGGAATTATGGCCGGTCATACGGCTCGTAAGCAAAACATCGGTGGAGAGCTTCTCGCCCTGGTCTGGTAATCCAGCAGGTCGAGTTGTTAATCAAAAACCGGCAACCAAAACATACCATGTCGCGGATAGGTAAAAAAGAGATCGGCCTCCCCGAGAAGGTCGAGATTAAGGTGGGAGACGACTCCAACCTCACGGTCGAAGGGCCGAAGGGTAAACTGGAGTGGGCGCTGCCTGAAGGAATTGGCATTGAGCAGGAAGACGGATCAGTGCGCGTGACGCGTGCCTCCGAAGACCGCAAGGTGCGTGCCATGCACGGCACCGCCCGTAGCCTCGTTGCCAATATGGTCGAAGGTGTTTCCAACGGCTTCGTTAAAGAACTCGAAGTTCAAGGCGTTGGTTTCCGTGCCGCCGTTAAAGGCAGTGCACTTGATCTGAGTCTCGGATTCTCCCACCCGGTGCTTCACCCCATTCCTTCCGAGTTGAAGGTGAGTGTTGAAGATAACACCAAGATCAAGGTGGAAGGTATCGATAAGCAGCTCGTGGGTCAGTTCGCCGCTGATGTCCGCTCTTACTACCCGCCGGAGCCCTACAAAGGTAAGGGTGTTCGCTACAAGGGCGAGTACGTCCGCCGTAAGCAGGGTAAGAGTGTTAAGTAATTTAAGAACCAGTAGACGTTAGGAAAAAACATGAGCCTGTATATTCGCAAGCAAGCACGCGCTAAGGTGCGCCGCCGCATCCGGAAGAAGATTTCCGGCACTGCTGAGCGTCCCCGTCTCGCCGTGCATTTCTCCAACCAGAATGTCTATGCCCAGCTGATCGATGACGAAGCCGGAAAGACTCTGGCTGCCGCATCGACCCTCGATAAGGGACTGGGTGCTGCTGGTGCCAACGCTGAAGCTGCCGCCAAGGTGGGTGAGGCTGTCGCCAAGAAGGCAAAAGACGCCAAGATCGAGACCGTAGTTTTCGATCGCGGTGGTTATCAATTCCACGGCAAAGTCAAAGCGCTCGCTGACGCTGCTCGCGAGGCTGGACTCCAATTTTAATTTTGTGATCGATACCGATGAGTGAGGAAACCGAAAAGGACAACACACCGGAAGAAGAAGTCGCTGCTGAAGCTGCTGCTCCTGAAGCTGCCGAGGAAACTCCGGCTGCTGAGGCTGCTGCTGAAGAGACTCCGGCTGCTGAGGAAGCTGCCGCAGAAGAAGCTCCTGCTGCTGAAGAGGCTGCTGAGGAAGCTCCGGCTGAAGAAGAAAAGTCCGAAAAACTCAAGAAGGCGGAGGCTATTCTCCGTGCCTCCACCCCGGCACCTGCCCGCGGTGAGGAACTCGATGACGCATTTGAAAAAGTCGTCCACATCAACCGCTGTGCCAAGGTGGTTAAAGGTGGTCGTCGCTTCAGCTTCTCCGCTCTCGTTGTGAGCGGTGATCGCGAAGGCCAGGTTGGTTTCGGCTTCGGCAAAGCCCAGGAGGTTTCCGAGTGCATTAAGAAGGCCAGCGAAGCTTCCAAGCGCCAGCTGGTTAAGGTGAACATCACTGAGAACACCATTCCTCACCCGGTTGTTGGTGAGCACGGTGGTGGTCGCGTTCTCCTTCGTCCGGCTTCTCCGGGAACGGGTCTCATCGCCGGTGGCGGTGTCCGTGCTGTCGTTGAGGCTGCCGGCATCAAAGACGTCCTGGCTAAGTCCATGGGATCTAACAACCACGCTAATGTGGTCAAGGCGACGCTCAATGCTCTTGAGCAGCTTCGCACCAAAGAAGAAATTTACTCACTGCGCGGAAAGCGCCTTGCTGAGAAGAAGGCTCTCTAAGCTGCTTCCCGGCTCATATTGAAAGGACTGAAGAGAAATGAAACTTCACGATTTGCAACCTACCGAGGGATCCAAGCATCGCCGCCGCCGTGTCGGTCGTGGTGAAAGCTCAGGTCTTGGTAAGACCAGTGGTAAAGGCCACAAGGGTCAGAAATCCCGCTCGGGCGCTTCGATTCGCCCCGGCTTCGAAGGTGGTCAGATGCCCCTGGCTCGTCGCCTTCCCAAGAAGGGTTTCAACAACGCTCAGTTCAAGACGCAATTCGCGATCGTGAACGTGAGCCAGCTCGAGGCGAAATTTGCTGACGGCGACACGGTTAACGAGGAATCTCTCCGCGCCTGCGGACTGGTGAAAGGTATCTACGACGCCGTCAAGGTGCTCGGTATGGGAGACCTCACCAAGAAGCTCACGGTGGATGTGGACAAAGTGTCCGGTGCCGCCAAGGAGAAGATCGAAAAAGCCGGTGGTTCGGTCTCCGAGTGAGATCAACCACCCACCTCTAACCCTGTTGAATCGCTGACCTAACCCTGTTGTTACGTCAGCGTCTTCCATGTAAAGCCCCAACGCACCGCTTCAGCGAATGATTTCCGCTTTTGTAAACAGCTTTAAGATCCCGGAGCTTCGATCCCGCATCCTTTTCACCATCCTCGTGATTGTGATCGTGCGCCTTGGCGCCGTTGTCACTCTCCCGGGTGTGGATGCCGGCGTTCTCACCGAATGGTATAACCAGGTTCAGGAGCAATCCAGCGATGACAAAGGTCTGACCTCCGTGCTGGCACTGATGAACGTGTTCAGCGGTGGTGGTCTCCAGAACTCCGCGCTCTTCGCACTTGGCATCATGCCTTACATCAGTGCGTCGATTATGATTCAGCTCCTTACTGCTGTGGTTCCGGCCCTCAGTAAGCTGGCCCGCGAAGACGGTGGTCGCCAGAAGATCAGCATGTACACTCGTGTCCTCACGATTGTGCTCTGTTTGTTCCAGGGTTATATGCTGGCGCAGTCCCTCGTGACACCTGAAGCGAACCCTTTCCTCCGGGATATTGCGAGCAACTCGACTTCGGAACTGGTTCCGAATGGCGGGATGGCCTTTGTCCTGCAGACCGTGGTGATCATCACAGCGGGCACGGCGTTCCTCATGTGGCTGGGTGACCAGATCACGGAGCGCGGTATCGGGAACGGTGTCTCCATCATCATTACGGTGAACATCATTTACGCTCTGCCGGGTGCGCTCTACCAGGTTTACAACACCTACGTGGCTTCTGCGACGGACGATCCGTTGAAGTCCTTCCAGTTGGTGGCACTCCTTGCTTTCCTTTTCTTCGTAGTCGCAGCTGTGATTGCGATCACGCAGGCCCAGCGCCGGGTCCCGATTAACTACGCCAAGCAGGTTCGCGGTGGCAAGATGTATGGCGGCCAGACTCAGCACATGCCGCTGAAGGTCAACTACGCCGGCGTGATGCCCATCATTTTCGCCCAGGCCATCCTGATGTTCCCGTCCCAGATCCTCGGTTGGGCTTTCCCTAACAGTGACTGGGCGCAGAACCTGGCTCTCACCCTCGGTGGTGGTGGCAGCGGTTGGGTTTACTACACCCTGACCGGTCTCATGATTTTCTTCTTCAGCTACTTCTGGGTCGCGACCATGTTCCAGCCCAATCAGATTGCTGACGATCTCAAGAAGAACGGTGGATACATTCCCGGTGTTCGCCCCGGTAAAGCCACGGCTGAGTTCCTCGACAAGACGATGAGCCGCCTCACGTTTGCCGGTGCGATTTTCCTAACCGTCATCGCCGTGCTTCCTCCCATCCTGACTGCCCTGATGGGTGTGCCGCCGCTGGCTGCTCAGTTCTTCGGTGGAACAGGTCTTCTCATCATGGTCGGCGTTCTGCTCGACATCATGCGCCAGGTGGAAACCCACCTGATCCAGCGCCACTACGACGGTTTCCTCCGCAAAGGACGAATCCGTGGCCGTTTCGACCGCCCCGGTGGTCAGGGTGCTGCTGCCGGCGGCAACCAGATTCTCTGGCTGCTCGTGATCGCCGCTGTGCTGATCATTGGCGGTATCGTTTACTTCCAGATTTCCCGCGGTTAATCCGCGAACGGTGAGTCATGGCCAAGCGTAAATCCAGGATTCAGCTTCGCAGTGGAGCGGAGCTGGATGGATTGCGGGAGGCCGGCTCGATTGCCGCTGACATCCTTCGGCAGTGCTCCGAGATCGTTCGTCCGGGGATTACGACCGGCGAGATCGACGCCGCAGCTGATCAGTTTGTGAAGGAACACGGCTGCGTCAGCGCGTTCCTCGGGTATCGCGGCTTCCCTGGCAATATCTGCATCTCCATGAACGAAGAGGTGGTGCACGGGATTGGCGGCGATCGCGTCATGAACGAGGGCGATATCGTGAAGATCGACGTTGGTATCGAAACGCCTGACGGCTGGATCGGTGACAACGCCAAGACCATCCCGGTTGGCGAGATCAGCGACGACGTCGAAAAGTTGCTCATTGAGACCGAGGAGTCACTTTATCAGGCGATTTCTCACGCGAGGGAAGGGGAGCCTCTTTCCACTCTCTGCGCGTCCGTCGAAGAGCACGTCGCTCAGTTCGATTTCACGGTGGTGAAGCAGTTTGTCGGTCACGGTGTTGGCCGAAAGCTCCACGAAGAGCCGCAGGTCCCGAATTACTGGGATGCCGACGAAATGCGGATGCGCCGCTTCGCCAATCCGCGACTTAAGCCCGGCATGGTTCTCGCCATCGAGCCGATGGTGAATGCCGGCACCGACGGGGTTCTCATCCTCGACGACGATTGGACCGTGATCACCGAAGATCGCAAGATGTCCTCCCATTTTGAACACACCGTACTGGTCACGGACGGGGAGCCCGAAATCCTCACGCCGAGGGCCAGAACTTATGAATCCAGTGCTGCCGGAGCCGTAGGCGCAGCGTAATTCCAAAAATTCTAAAAAAACTGTCCCAAATTTGGTACAAACCCTGAATCACCTGTTGCGAGAAGTAAAATCTGTGCTACATACTCCGTCCTCGCGCCAAATTCCGGCGTTGAGGTCCAGGTAGGGGATTACGACCGGCACGCAAACCTGATCGCAACGACCTCCACAAAAACGACTGACATCCGATTGTCCCATGAAAGTAAGGCCATCCGTTAAAAGACTTTGCAGCGACTGCCGCATCATTAAGCGACAGGGGATCCTTCGCGTAATCTGCAAGAACCCCCGTCACAAGCAGCGTCAGGGCTAATCTGGAACGAACCGGAACACCGAACAAATTTTTGATATGGCACGTCTACTTGGAGTTGAAATCCCTAATGAGAAGCGAGTGGAAGCTTCTCTGCCCTATATTTACGGAATCGGCAGAGTAACTGCCACGAAGATTCTTGAAGAAGCAGGTGTTGATAAAAACATCCGCACCGGAGAGCTCACCGACGAGCAGCTAGGTCGCATCGCTAATGCGATCACTGGCAGCAACATCATGATTGAGGGTGACCTTCGTCGTGAGATCCAGGGTCACATGAAGCGCATCACGTCCATTAACTGCTATCGCGGTTACCGCCACCGTCGCGGTCTTCCCGTTCGCGGACAGCGCACCTCCACTAACGCCCGTACACGCAAAGGTAAGCGTAAGACTGTCGGCGTGATCCGTAAGTAACCGGTAACCGTTATCGCGAAACATATTTAGAACGATGGCTGACGAAGAAAAATCTGAAGAGGTGACAGAAGAAGTCGTTGAGGCGGCTGCTGAAGAGACTGCGCCTGAAGAAACCGCTGCTCCTGAAGCTGCTGAGGCAGCTCCTGCTGAAGAAGCTGCTCCCGCCGAAGGCGAAGAAGCTGCTCCTGAAGAGAAGAAGAGCGACAAGCCCCGTACTGCTGAGGATATCTTCCTTGAGCTCGAAGGTGCCGAGGGCGTCGAAAAGCCGAAGGTTCTCAAAGCCAAGGGTAGCAAGAACATTCAGGCCGGTGTGGTTCACGTTTCTGCTTCCTTTAACAACACGATCGTTTCTGTCAGCGACGCCAACGGCAACGTGATCGGCTGGTCCAGCTCCGGTAAGATGGGCTTCCGCGGTTCCCGTAAGAGCACCGCCTATGCTGCCCAGCTCGTTTCCCAGGACGCCTGCCGCCAGGCCATGTCCCACGGTCTCAAGCAGGCTGAAGTTCGTGTGAAGGGCCCCGGTGCCGGTCGCGAATCTGCGGTTCGTGCCGTTCAGGGTCTCGGCATCGAAGTGACTCGAATCAAGGATGTGACTCCCGTTCCTCACAACGGTTGCCGTCCCAAGAAAGCCCGCCGCGTCTAATTTCGCGCCAGCGTTTAACCTCGAATTTCCTACAGAGAGATGGCAAGACAAACAGGTCCAACTGACAAAATCAGCCGCCGCTTCGGTGTGGCTCTTTTCGGCCCCTCCAAGGCTCTTGAGCGCCGCCCTTATCCTCCCGGCCAGCACGGTGCCCGTGGTGCCCGCCGCAAGAAGAGTGACTACAGTGTCGCCCTTGCCGAGAAGCAGAAGCTTCGTTTCCAGTATGGAGTGATGGAAAAGCAGTTCCGTCGCTACTTCGCAGAAGCTCAGCGTCGTCGCGGTATTACCGGTGACATTCTCGTTCAGCTTCTTGAGACTCGTCTCGACAACGTCTGCTATCGTCTTGGACTTGGTAACACACGTCGTGCCGCCCGCCAGTTCGTGGGTCATGGTCACGTTAAGGTGAACGGCCAGCGCGTAGACATTCCGTCATACTGCGTGAAGCCCGGTGATGTGATCACTGTTGCAGAAAACACCCGCTCCCAGCAACTGGGTATGCGTTCTGCTGACGCTTCTGCTGCCCGTCCGGTGATGGATTGGCTCACTTTCGACAAGGATAACCTCTCCGGCACGGTGGACCGCCTCCCCGAAGCCGACGAGATCGACACCATGGTCAACGTCCAGCTGGTGGTCGAGCTTTACTCACGTTAAGCAACATCCTCAAGCTTTCGAAAATGTGGCATTCGGTTACCTTTGATGGCCGTTTGTCACATTTTTGTTTTACAGGATAGTTGGATTTACTGCCTCACTGATTCATAGGTAGCCGGCTGATCCGGACATGAATACATCCTACCTCTATAGCACCATGAAATCCCTGACTTTCTGCCTTCTTGGCCTCGCCCTGGCGGCATTCTTCGCTCCGGCCAATGTCTCGGCGCAAATCGAAGAACAGGCCCGACAGATTCTAGAAGAGAATAAGTCCGCGCTCGTCGTTGTGACGGTTCAGAGCACTCTCGAAGCCGAAACCTCCGGCGACCCTCTCCCTCCCCGTGAGCAGCAGCGACGTACCCTCGGTGTCACGATTGGAGAGGACGGCCTTATCATCGTTTCCAACTCTGCAATCGATGCAAGCGTAGGTCTCGAGGGACAGCAAGCGAAGCGGGAGGAAGAAGTCGTAACCATCCAGACGGCGAAGTCTGTCTTTACCGAAGTTGAAATCAGCTACGGCGACACCACGCTGCTCCACGGAAAAGTCATCCGCCAGGACGCGGAAGCCGACGTGGCATTCATCATGCCTGATAAGTCTGAAGCTGAGACTCTCGGAAAGACTTTCGACTTTATCGATCTTTCCAAGTTCGCGGCGACCGCTCAGGCCGCAGATCAGGTCATCGGACTGTCCCGCGCTTCCGGTGTCTACGGTTACATGCCGATCATGACCATCGGTCGCATCACCGGCGTGTTTAAAACTGATCGCACCTACTTCGTGACCGAGGCAGGAACCGCCCAGGGGATCCCGGTATTTACCATGGATGGAAACCCGGTCGGCGTCACCGTCGTCCGTATCATTGACGGAAAACCTTCCGGAGTGCTCGGCACTCTGTCCGCCGGGTCGATCCAGATCATGGCGAACCTGGCGAGGGAAGCCGGCGAGTAAAGCTGACGAAAAAGTGTTTTACCGGGCCGGCACTCCTCTATTGGGGTGACCGGCCTTTTTTGTGATAAGTTAGGACAAGATTTGATGTGATGGCAGAGACTGCATACGGAAAACTGTCGGCGAAGAGCCGCGAAGTCCAGCTGGTGGGGGATGCCCAGGCACTCCTTGGCTGGGACCAGGAAGTGCTGCTTCCCAAGAAAGGAATCGCGTATCGCGGGGAGCAGATGGCCTGGTTCAGTGGTTGGGCACACGAGCAGTTTGTCGCTCCTGAAGTTGGCGAGTGGATCGCTGAAGCGGAATCGACCTGTAAAGGAGAACAGGAAACCGCCAACCTTCGCGAATGGCGTCACAGCTATGACCGCGCCACCTGCCTGCCGAAGGCGCTGGTGGAAGAGTTTGCCCAGGCCAAGGTGATGGCGCAGGCATCCTGGGCGGAGGCCCGTGAAAAGTCTGAATTCGAGGTGTTTGCTCCCTCCTTGACCAGGCTGATCGATCTCTGCCGCGAGCAGGCCGAGCTTTGGGGATACGATGATGTGCTTTACGATGCGCTGATTGATCGTTTTGAACGCGGGACATCCAGTCGCCGGCTTTCGGAGACGTTGGGCGATCTGCGAGACAAGCTGGTTCCGATTGTCGAGGAGGCGACCGCAAACTCCGGGCAGGTGCTTCCCTGGGAAGGTCGTGACTTTCCCGTGGAGCAGCAGAAAGCTTTCAATGAAGAGGTGGCTCGATCGATCGGGTTTGATTTTGATGCCGGGCGAATTGATACGGCAGTGCATCCGTTCTGTTCTGGAATGGCGCCTTTCGACACTCGCCTGACGACTCGCTACGATGAGACGGATTTTCGGAGTTCTCTCTTCGGTGTTCTGCACGAAGCCGGTCACGGTCTCTATGAGCAAGGGCTCAATCCGGAGCACCGGGGGCAGCCCATTGGCAACGCCGTGTCGCTGGGAATTCATGAATCACAGTCCCGGCTGTGGGAGAATCATGTCGGGCGCAGTCGTGGCTTCTGGGAAAAGTGGCTTCCCCGGGCCGCGGAGTATTTCCCGACCTTGTCGGGCGTTTCTGTAGACGAAATGTATGCGGCGGTGAACCAGGCCAATTTGAGCTACATTCGGGTTGAAGCGGATGAGGTGACCTACGACCTGCACATCCTCCTGCGATTCGAAATCGAGAAAGCCATTTTCGCCGGTGAACTTGCGGTAGCGGACATCCCGGCGGCGTGGAACGAGCGCTTCGAGCAGTATTTCGGTCTGCCTGTTGATGATGATTCCAACGGTTGCCTGCAGGACATTCACTGGAGTATGGGGATCTTCGGTTATTTCCCGACCTACAGCCTCGGCAACATCAATGCCGCCCACCTGGCCCGGGCAGCCCTGGACCAGAGCCCTGAGATTGCCGGACAGATGGAAAACGCTGACTATTCAGGCCTGCTGGAATGGATGCGCGAAAAAGTTCACGCCAGGGGAAGTGTCTTACTTCCTGATGATCTAATCGTCGAATCGACCGGTTCTGCCGCCAGTTCGGAGGCACTGGTGAACCACCTCAAGTCCCGCTATATCAGGAATTGATGCCCGTTTGCCGCTTGGAAAATATTTCTTCCAACGAAAGCGTCGCGGAAAACTCAAATCGCGTATACTAGGAGTGCCGGGGAAGGCGCCGTGATTGAGTGCTTTCCGACGACCGTTTGATTTGATACCTTTCCGCCATACCACCCAGTTTCCCGTTCATGGATATTTCCTACACCGCACCGATCCAACCGCTGAACCAAAAGGCGCGGATTGAGCCTGCGACTCTGGAGGATCTCCCGAGGTTGATTGACCTGACGATGGACCTCTTCGAAATTGAGGAGGACTTTGACCCTGATCGCCAGAAGCAGGAACGAGGTTTGCGCGCCATCCTCGAACAGCCGAGCCGTGGTCGTATCTTTGTGGTGCGCACTGACTACGAGATCATTGGAATGGTCAATGTTCTCTTCACCATCAGTACGGCGATGGGCGGTTTCGTGATTAACCTTGAGGATGTGATCATCCACCCTGACTTCCGTCGTTGCGGTTATGGTTCCCAGCTGGTGAACTACGTTATCGATTTCGCCAAGCGCAAGGACTTCATGCGGATCACGTTGCTCACTGACAAGGTGAGCGATGAAAGTCAGAAATTCTTCGAAAGTCTTGGATTCAGTCATTCGCATATGATCCCGATGCGTCTCAATCTGGGCGAGTAGCTCCGGTAGACTCTCTGCTGCGAATGATCGACAGCCATCTCCATCTGCAGGATCCTGTTCTGCTGGAGAAAATAGATGTGATTCTCCCCGAGATTCGTTCTGCGGGTGTTGCCAGGCTGGTTGTAAACGGGACGCGTCCGGATGACTGGAAGGCAGTAGGGGATCTCGCCTCCACGAACCAAGAAGTGATCGCGTTTTACGGCCTTCATCCCTGGTATGTGAACGAATGTCGGGACGGGTGGGAAGATCTATTGCGGGGGCGACTTGAGAGTGATGTCAACGCCGGGGTTGGCGAAATCGGTCTCGACAAATGGATCCGGGATCACGATATGGCACGACAGAAAGTGGCTCTTGCGAGTCAGCTTGAGATGGCTCAGGAATTTCAGCGCCCGGCTGCGATTCATTGTCTGAAAGCATGGGGGGCGCTGATGGATTGCCTCGACAAGTCTCCTTTCGCGGGGCGTTTTCTCCTTCACTCATATTCCGGGCCTGTAGAGATGATTGAAGACTTTGTGCAGCGGGGCGCCTGGTTTTCGATCTCCGGTTACTTCTTCCGCGAAGACAAGGCGGCGAAGCTCGCTGTATTTGATTCGGTTCCGGAAGACCGAATCCTTCTCGAGACTGACGCCCCGGACATGCTCCCGCCGGAACGTCTCATCGGGACTTCGTTGAGCCGCCCGGATACAGGAAAACCTGCAAACCACCCCGCTAATCTTTTAGGAGTCTACAAAGCCTATTCGGAGTGGGCGGGGATCAGTCCGGAGGAAACCCAGGACCGGATGAAGCGGAATTTCGCTTCCTGGTATTCCGGCAGAGACAATCAGGAAAGCACCTGAGTGATCGTGTTGGAGAGGTCCTGCATCGAAAACGGCTTCGCCAGCAAGGCGGGAAAGCCGGCATTGCTGATCGCCTCGTTGGGACCATCATCGAAGTAACCGCTCGTCGCGATGACGAGGACATCGGGATCCGCTTTCTTCAATTCCTGGTAGACCTCAATTCCGTTGAGCCCACCCGGCAACGTCATATCGAGAAGAACCACATCGACCGGTTCAGCTGAATCAAGATGCTGGCGGTAAGTTCGGACCGCTTCTTCGCCGTCGATGGCAGACAAGCACTCATGGCCGAGGTGCTTGAGCACCCCCTGAGTTGCTTTGAGGACCGGAGCCTGATCTTCTACGATAAGGACCCGACAAGTCGTAGGGACAAGCGCCGGAGTGTTGCGGGGATTGTGTCCGGTTTCGGGATCAACGTTGGCACTGGCAATTCGGTTTTCGGGAACCTGGGCCGTCTGAAGCGACTCCGTTTCCTGTTGGCATGAGGGGAGAAAAACGAGGAACTCCGTTCCCACACCGACTTTGGAAGCGGCGCGAATAGATCCCTGATGGGCTTCGACGATGGCGCGGCAGGAGGCGAGCCCAAATCCGCTGCCGTCGGTCTTGGTCGAAAAGTTCTTTTCGAAAATTCTCGGCAGCACGTCCTGCGGGATGCCGCAGCCGCGATCACGAACGGAGACCACCGTATAGGACCCGGGGGACACGCGGTAAGGATTACGGGCCTGAAGGTCGGCGTTGCCGGCGGTTAAGTGGAGGACTCCGCCGTTTGGCATGGACTGGCAGGCGTTGATCACAAGATTGTGAAAGACCTGGTAGATGCGATTGGGGTCACCTTCGACGAGGCGAAGTCCCGGCTCCACGTTGAGCTGGCAACTAACGCGCGAGCCGGCCGTGCACAAGCTGGAGACACGGCGGACCTGGTCAGCAATATTGAAAACCGTGGAACTGAGATGGTCGCCCCGGGTAAAGGCCAGCATCTGGCGGGCGAGCATTTCAGCATCGTCCAGAGCATGGTTCGCATCATCGAGACAAGTGCTGAGGCGGGAATGGGTTCCAGAGAGGGACTGAGCCATCTCGAGGTTCGACTTGATCGTTTGGAGAGCGTTCTTGAAATCGTGAGCCACTCCGCCAGCGGCCATGGCGAGAGACTCGGAGCGGGTTTCCTGGAGGGCGTCTTCGAGATCCTGATCGGGCGCGGAAATTGCCACTGGAGCCGGTTCCGGAGCGGGGGCTTCCATGGTCGGCTGGGCTTCTTCGGGAATGGAAGCGGGAGCGACGGCAGGCGAATCGGGTTCCGGAGTGTCCTGGATTGGTTTGAAAGTCAGGGTGAAGTGACGTGTCTGACCATTCTCCTTTTGCGTTGGGCGAATCGTCCAGTGCATCGTGTCCCGTGAACCGCCATTGCGAATGAGGGCACGATCCATCCAACAGAAACCAGTGCGCCCGGCAATGATGGGGAGCTTCTCGATCAGGTTGCGGAGATCAGAGCGGTCATAAATAAGCCCTAACGGAGAACCAACGAGCGAGCTTTCTTCGTAGCCGGTATCCTGCATCGCCTTTTCATTGGCGAATACAATCTTGGGGCCGAGCGGGGTGGAAGCGAACGACTCGATTACGAGTATAGAGACGTCAGTCTCCTTCGACTGACGGGCTTCCGTCGTCGGGGATGGTAGTGCGGTCCCGGCGAGACTCATTGTGCTGTGAGGTCGAGTGGTGCTGGAGATCGAAGCGGGAAAACCTCCAGACTATCTATTTAGGATAAATAGACTATTTAAGAAAGCTAAAATATCGATTTTTGACGTCTGGACACAAAAAAACCCGGGAGTCGCCTCCCGGGTTTTCGTAGTGGGGATTTGGAAGTGTTTCCGATCAGGAGAAAAACGGCATGATCGGGTGGTGTTCGGTGACGATCGCGTCGGTCTCGGGGTCGCGGGTGTGACCGGCGACGAGGAACGGACGACCGGAAGGAGCGTAAACCACCTTGTTGAGGTCCATACCGAGAGCGTGAGCAATCGTGGCGTTGAACTGACCGGGTGTGACCGGGTTCTCTTCCACGGCCATACCGAGCTTGTCGGATTTACCGTAAACCTGACCGCCCTGGATGCCACCACCGGCAAAGAAGGTGGAGAAACAGCGCGGGAAGTGGTCACGGCCACCGTTGGCGTTGATTCGCGGTGTACGACCGAACTCGGTGCCGAGCACGATGAGCGTCTTCTCGAAGAGACCCTCGGACTTGAGATCATCGATGAGGGCGCTGAGCGCGTTATCAAGATCGCCGGCACGCTGCGGGATCGCAGACCAGAGATTGTTGTGCATGTCCCAGCCGCCGCCACGCACCTCGACGAATCGGATGCCGGAGCCGACGAGTCGCTTGGCAAGGAGGGCACCTTTACCGAGACGAGTGTTGCCGTAGCTCTGAAGCTTCTTCTGGTAATCAGGCTCTTTGCTGAGGTCGAAGGTATCGAGGTCCTCGCTCTGCATGAGCTTGAGGGTCTCATCATAGAACTGGGTGTAAGCGGCCACTTCGTCGGTCTTGAACTTACGCTGGAAAGACTCGTCGAAGGTGTTCATCAGGTCGATGCGCTTATCGAAGAGATCTTCGTCAACGCCCTGAGCCGGAGTGGAGTTCTGAACGCCTTTTTCCGGGTCACCGATGGGCAGGGGAGAGAGAGCCGGGCCGAAGAAACCGGCGCCGGGGCCACCACCACCACCGCCGATGAGGACGGAGTCAGGGAGAGTTTCGTGCTTCTTACCGAGAAGAGTCTGTGCCCAGGGGCCCATGGTCGGGTGAACGATCGTGGCACGCGGTCCGTAACTGGTGTGCATCCAGTAGGAACCTCCGCGGTGGTCACCGGTCTTCTGGGTCATGGAGCGAACCAGGGCGACATCCTTGAAACGCTTGGCGATACCAGGCATGAATTCAGAAACCTGGATACCGGCAACACCGGTGTCGAGTCCCTTGGTCTGGCCACCGGTTTCGGTGCCGGGCTTGGGATCGAAGGTATCGATGTGGGTCATGCCGCCGGACATGTAAAAGAAGATACAGTGTTCGGCTTTTCCTCCTCCTGCTGCCTGGACGGCCTGCATGCCGTTGGCGAGCGGAAGAACACTAACGCCAAGAGCGGTCTTAGCGGTGCGAGCCACAAACTTTCGGCGGCTCAGTTGGTCCAGGTTTTTCAGTTGGTCTTTCATGGGGATAGGTTGGTTAAAAGTAAGTTTTATGGTGGTCGGTTATTGGATGAACATGAACTCGCGGGTATTGACGAGCGCCCAGATGACGTTGCCGATGGCCTTCGCCTCGACTTCCATCTTCTGCTTGTCGCTCATGCCGCTGTCAGTGCGGGCGCGCATGCCGGAGTTGGCAGCAGAGCTCTCGTGGGAGTCCGGATAACGGGTCAAAACGCTGAGGAAGATCTTGTCGACCTTGTCGCCCTTGGAACCGCGTCCATTGGCGATCTCCTTGATGAGGTAGGCATCAGGGTTGGTCAGCACGCTGTTGGTAATCTTTCCGTTGAGCAGTGCCATCACCTGGGGCGAGGAACCGTCATCGAACTGGTTTTCGATGAGCTGCTTGTCGGACTGGCCGAACATGCGAAGGAAGTGACCGGGCTGCTGTGGCTGGCGCATTTCCGAAGCACGGAACATGGCCTCACCACCGACATTGTCATCGCGGGAGACATACTGTCCGTCGTACTTGGTCAGGCGGCCGATTTCGCCCCACTTCGATTTGTAGGCAAGGATCTCGTCAGCGGTCTTGAACGCAGTGGTGTCAGTGTGCATCCACTCCTTGTATTTCTGGGCACCCTGTCGGGTAACGCCCTCCGGATTGGCCGTCGTCAAAGTGACGAGGGAGTCCCAGAGCTGCTCAGCAGTCATGCGGCGAAGCACGGGGCCGGGGAAGTGATAGGTGCCTTTGTCCATCTGAGCGAGAGAGGGAGACATGGTCTCAGCTTCGCGCTGGTAGGTCTGGGTGTTGTAGAGCACGCGGAAGAAGTCCTTCGTGCTGTAGTTGAGGTCCTTCATCATTTCCTCGAGGAAGGTGAGGAGCTCGTAGTTCTGTGCCTGGCCGTCGAGGTGACCGGGGATGTTGTAGACCGGCTCAATCTGGCCGATACCGAAAGCGATCTTCCAGAAGCGGTTCACCGTGTTAATGGTGAAACGGGGGTTGTTCGGAGAAACGATCCACTCAGCGAAGGCGTGGCGTGGTGACTCGAACTCGGAGACGTCCATGATGTCACCGAAGTAGGCGGCGGGAGCGACCTTCATGTTGGGCTCACCATCGTCATACTTGTAATCGTGGGGCAGCTGAACTGCGTTGGAGCCGTCGTCGTGCACCTGGATGTTGGTGGTTCCCATCCATCCGCTCAGGTTGCGGTCGGTAGTTTCGTTTTCGCGAAGCTTACCGGCGGCCTTGAGAATCTTGCCCATGCGCTCCTGCTCGGCGCGGGAGTTGCTTCCCATGGACATCATCATCATGGAGTTGTTGTTTCCGCGCATGCGGGTCTCGGTCTCACCCATGAACGAAGCCATCTTGAAGAAGTCCATCTGGTAAACTTCTTCGAAGGGATGGTCGTGGCACTGGGCGCAGGTGATCTCCGTACCCATGAAGATAGTGAAGGTGTTCGACAGGTTGCAGAGGCGCATGCCGGAGTCTGCCAGCAGGTAACCGGTAGCCGGATTGTCTGCGATATGACCGGAAGCAGTGAGGAGCTCGCGGGCCATTTCATTGAACGGCTTGTCTTCGCGAATGCTCGCTTTGATGTATTCGATGTAGGGATCGACTTTGAGGTCGCCGTTACCCATCATGAAGACACCCTCACGGATGCGGAAAAGGTCGGAGTAGTAGTTATACATTCGCATCGCGAATGCTTCGGAGTCGAGCAGGTCGTCGATGAGAGCAGCGCGCTTGGTCGGGCTGCGATCGGAGAGGAATTTCTCAGCTTCGTCGAAGGTGGGGATGCGGCCGGCCACGTCGAGGTAGATGCGGCGGAGGAATTGCTCATCGCTGGTGCGCTCGTTAGGAATGCACATCTGCATCTCGCGCTCGATCTCTTCCTTACGCTTGAGCTTCTCGGCGTTTGAGAGGTTAGCGTTCTGGGGCAGTGCTGCGAGTTCCTCGCGAAGACCGTAGTAGCTCTCCTTCATCTTGTTGACGACGAGCTGGTCGATGGCGGCGGCGAGAGCAGCGGGATCCGTGGGGAGGTTACTCTTCACAAAGATACGGTCTTCTTCGCTCAGCTTGGCAACCGGGTAGTCAATCAGGCTGCCGTTTTCAAGCTTCAGCTTAACCAGGGCAGTTGAACCGGTGCCTTCGGTACCGGCGAATTCAGCCTGCAGAGTCTTGCCGTCTGCTGACGTCCAGGTCCGCATCTCAGCACGGGCCGTGGTGATCGAAAGCATGGCAATCCCAACAAGCAGGGAGGCTAGTGTTTTCATGGTTCGAGGATTATTCATGGTGGTAGTTAAATCAGATTATAAAGAACGGCCGGGGTGGTTTGGAATCCTGTCCGCAGCGCAATGAGGCAACGGGAAGGACTAATTTATGGTAATTATAGTCAGTTACAAACGTTTACTTGCTGAGTTCCTGGATGACAAACGTCGGGACGGCCTCGCGAAAGATGAATAGTTCGTCGACCCAGCCCTCAAAAGTGTTGGCACTGGCATTTCCCAACTGGAACTGACCGACCCGGCCGGATTCAATCGAACTCTGACGAGAGTCACTGATCGTTTCCAGATGGCCGTCGATAAAGAGATGCACGTGTGAGCCGAGGTCAGCACTGTCACCGCCGATAAAGCGGCAGGCAACGTGGTGCCAGTTTCCGTCAGCAATGTCGGTGCTGCCAACGATGTAGCCGCCGCCGTGGTCCACGCGAATCGCGCCACGGGTTGGGCTGGTGAAATCGCGATCGCTCGAGAAAGTCCAGCCGAGCTCCTCGCGGCCGTATTGAATCAGCACTTCGCTGCCGTCAGGACCGATGCGAGGCGGGATTTTGACCCAGAAGGCGATGGTGAAAGCTTCGTCGAGACGGAATTCGCGCGAGAGCGGAACGTCGAGAGAATCGCCACGCTTGAAGAAAAGTCCACCGCCGGAGCGCCCGGGTGCCCGGCGCGGGGAGTTGCCCATTTCACCGGTAGCAATCAACGGCACGTCGAAAGCATTGTCCTTCCCGGAGTCTTCGACCACTCCACCATTGGAGTCATCAAAGGTATATTTCAGTGAGGGACTTGGTGTCGCGGTTTCGCCGATCGTGAGGAGAAAAGATTCGCCACGATAGGGGATAGTTGCGAGTTCGCTGCGGGTGCGACTGTCAGCGCGCAGGGCGATGCCTTCACGGACGAGTGTGGTGACAGCGTTTCCACGGGTGCGGCTGGCTTCCACTTCGCCTTCCATGACGTGGAGTTCTGAGTCGCCGTTCTTTGCCACGGAAATACCAAAGCGGGTGCCGATATCGACTGCATTCATGCGGGGGGTATTCACAGTGAAACCCGTTGCCGGCTTCGGAACATCCGCGGTCAAGCTGCCTTCCTTGAGGAAGAGGCGATTGTTGGACTCGATGCTGAGAACGGCCGGACCTTCGATCGTCGCGGTAGCCCCGGAGTTGAACGCAATCTTCGCCTGACCTGATTCGATTTCGATAAGTCCCGGGGCCAACCATCCGTCTTCGCGAACCTTCTCACCGGTGGTGTCAGACCATTTGAGATTTTCCGACATCTCAACGCGGGCCACAAAACTGGGCGCTGCGTTCCCGGATCCGCTGCGACCATTGCGCCCGGCGTTGCCGAACATGATGGACTGCAGAAAGAACATCAGGGCGATGGAAGCAGCCGCAGAGATGATGCCCGCTTTGACCAGGTCGGGCCAGCGAAGCGGGATGATGCCTTCGCGTTCCTCAACGATCTCAGTGAGGACAGACTTGGCAAAGCTCTGGTTTCCGGCTCCCTCAGAACGCAGACGAGCCATGACGGATTCGTCGAAACTGGCACCGTTCTCTTCGGCCCCTTCGCCCATCATCGTTTCAAGGGCCGTGTGGATCCTGAGTTGATGCAGGTAGCTTTCGCGAAGCTCCCGGTCGTTGCGAAGTACGTGCTCGATCTGCTCGCGAGCGTGCTCGTCGAGTTCTCCAGCGATGTAGGCTTCTATGTGTTCGGAGTCCAAGGTTCTAACTTAAAGGGTGTTCATTGAGGCGCTGAGCTTCTGCTCGATGCAGGTGCGCAGGGCGGTGCGGACGCGGCAAAGAGTGGTGCGGACCCACGCTTCGCTCTGTTGAAAGGCTCCGGCGATTTCGCGGGAGGATTCAGAAAGCTTGTATTTGTGTTCCAGCAGGGAGCGCTGGTTTTCGGGCAGTTTGCGGAGGCATTCCTCGAGGTAAACCACCATGGGGGATTCAGGAGACATGTCGCCCTTTCCAGCCTGTTCCAGGAGATAGTGCTCCATGAACTTCTCCCGATTGTTGGAGAGACGCTTGTGGCGAAGCGTTTCTTTGCGCACCAGGTTGTAGGCGATCGCCCGGATCCACTTGCCGAAATCAGTACCGGCCTCGAAATCGAGGATGTGGCGGTGGGCAAAAACAAAAGTTTCGTGGGCGATTTCGTCGATCAGGTGCGGGATCGGGAGTTTCATCGCGATGAACGCACGAAGCCGAGAGCTGTGAATGTTCAGCAGCTCTTCGTAAGCGCTGAGATCACCGGCCTGGATGCGGGTGACGAGCTCAGTTTCTGTTTCGTGGTCTGACACGGCGAAAGTCGGTAAGGGTCCGTTTGAAAAGATATATCCGATCGCCCCTGCGGTGTGACAGATTGTTTCGAAGAAAATGACCCGATCGCGCCACCCGTCGGGAGCCCGAAAGGCTTGGGTTTATTGGGGGAGTGGGCAATTCTGGTGGCTCTGATTATGGCTGCGATTAGAAAAACACTGCGGATTGCCATCTTCCTTGCCGCAGGTACTGCTTCTGGGGGGGATCTGCCTCATGTTGCCGAGGACATCTCAGTGTCTCTATTCGCCAGCGAGCCGCTCGTTCGCAATGCGTCAGCCATTGCGGTGGATACGAAGGGGAGGATTTGCGTTGGGCAGGGGCCGCAATATCGGGGGCCTACCCCTGAAACCGAAGGGGACCGTGTCGATTTGCTGATCGATGACGACGGCGATGGCAGAGCGGATCGGGCTCATACATTCGCGAAGGGATTCAACAGTATCCAGGGATTGGCGTGGCGTGGCGGTGATCTTTACGTGGCGAATGCGCCGGATCTCACCATCGTTCGGGATCTCGACGGGGATGATCTGGCTGATGAATATGTCCGTCTGTTCACCGGATTGGGGAGCCTGGAGCACGGGCTTCACGGCCTGAATTTCGGTCCGGACGGAAAGCTTTACCTCTCCAAGGGGAACACCAAGGGGCGAAACACGTTGGAACAGCTTGCTCCCAAGGCCTTTCGTGAACTCTGGAATCTTCCGTCTCCAGAGGGAGCCCCTGATTTCCCCGAGCCGGTAGTCACTTCCGCTGAGAATTACCAAAAGAATTACAAGGAACCGCAGGACGACTGGGGGCAACAGGGGGGCATTCTTCGCTGTGACCCCGATGGTCAAAACCTCGAGATTGTGTCGCGGGGCATGCGTAATCCCTGGGATATCGCCTTCGATGATCAATTTCGGTGGTTGGGAACGGACAATGATCAAACCCAGGGCGATAAGTTCATCGCCCCTTTCTTCGGGGCCCACTATGGATGGGGGCACGAGTGGAGCTATGACTGGGAAGGGAAGGGGCACCTGCCGACTGTGCCTGCCAACGGGCCGCTGTTCGAAGGGTCGGGCGCGGGAGTGGTCTGGTTTGATGAACCGTCCCTGCCGCAACGTTTCCGGGGAACCTTTCTCGTGGCCGACTGGATGCGTCGGGTCATTTATGTCTATCGCCCTGAATGGCAGGGAACTCACTTGATGCCGGCCGGGGTGACCGAGTTGGATGATTTTGATCTGTTGGCCGACGCCGGAGGAGGTCGGGCCATGGCGATGAGCCGCGGCATTCTGTTCGATCCGACCGATCTGACGCTGGGGCAGGACGGGGCCGTCTACGTGGCTAGTTGGGGCAGGGAATATGGATTGGTCCTTGATGAAGACGGTCAACAGAAGAACGCGGGCCGGGTGTTTCGGATCGCGGGCGTGGACGTCTCGCGTGAGCCGACCCAACAGGGTTGGATGGAGGACCTGACCCTGTTGAGTTTTGAAGATCTGGTGCGCTTTCTCGACAGCCCGCTCGACGCGCGTCGGGTCGCTGCTCAGGATGAGTTGGTTCAACGTTTTTCCGGAGAGCAGATTCTGGCTGTGCTGAAACGAGATGACCTCAGTGTCCGCCAGCAGACATGGTTGGAATGGGCTGCCGCGAGGAATGAAAATGACCCGGAAGGCGTTCATTCTTTTTTCGAAGAAAGGCTCGGCGGAGCGACTCCGCTCGAGGGAAGACTGGCAGCCATCCAGATGCTTGCCTTTCGCGGAACGTTGCCGGAGGCCTTTGCTGCTTTGATTTCCGATAATGAGCCGCGCGTCAGGTTTGCCGCCGCGGTTGCTGTCCGGGAAGCCCGGGACCGAAGTTTTGTTGAGGATTTGGTTTCGGCCGTGTCGAACGAGGCGGATCGGCTGTCTTTTTACGCTCAGTGGAATGCGCTCCGCGATCTGGCGGATGAATCCGTTCGGCGTAAGTGGTTGAGTGATGATCGTCCGGGGCTGCGTCTGGCGGCTCTGTTAGGGCTTCTGGAAGATGGGATGCTTGTTGGAGATGAGGTGCGTCTCCTCACCCGCGATGGTGATGCCCGTGTTTCGAAATTGGCTGAGGAATGGTTGGAGAAGGCCGGCTTCGGTGCCCAGCCCTTGCTGACGATGACTCCAGAGCCAGGTTCGAAGTATAGCGGGGATGCCGCCTTGGTTGAGCTGTCGACAACGATCAGAGGTGGCGACATTCGCTATACGCTCGATGGCAATCCTCCGGTTGAGAATTCGCTTCGCTATCGCGGGGCGGTCTCGGTGAGGGAGGGGCAGACGCTTCGCGCCATCGTGCTTCGGGAGCGCGTTCAGGTCGGGCGCGTATTTGAGGGTACCTGGTCGAAGGATGACGCGGTGCCCTACCAGCCACGGCCATATCTGAAGGAGATTTCTGCGAAGAGCGGGAGGGAGTATCGGGTGGACTGGGTGGGCCTTAGGCCCGGGGCTTCGGTATACAGTGATCGCAATTATCGTCTGAGGGAAATTCCGAGTTCGATGCGAGGTTTACCCTATCTTCTCACTGCCAATGCAGATGACGGTTCGAGCGGCGATGACTGGGTGACTCTGGTGAGTGAACAGCCGGTGACGGTCTATGTCGCTCTCGACACTCGATTGCCTGATTTGCCTGCCTGGATGGGGGTGGAAAGTGAGGAGGGATTCCAGGCGACGGATCTACTATTGAGTAGTGATGATCCTAAGAGTTTAGCTGTTTATCGGAAGAGGTTTCCTGCCGGCGAAATTCGCCTGGGGGGAAACACAAACGATGGAAAGGCCGGTGGAAAAGGTAACTACCTGGTGGCTTTCGATAGTGGGATGCTACTGCAGCCGCCAACGGAGACGGTGACCATTGAGTCTGTTCTCGTTAAAATGGCGGACGCCGATCCGGCACGGGGGCGCGACTTGTTCCTTCATGCGAAAGGGGCCGGTTGCTACCTCTGTCACCAGATGGAAGGGCGTGGCAATGTCTTTGCTCCGGATCTCTCCGACATGGGCTCACGCGGCGACGCGCGAACGATCATTGAATCCATTCTCGAACCGAGTGCGACCATTACGGAAGGCTTCTCGATGCAGGTAGTGACCACGAAGAGTGGTGCTGTCTACTCCGGGATCATTCTCGAAGAGACAGGTAGGAAAGTGAAGCTGGGCATGATGGGAGGCGTGGAGCAGGAATTGAATCTCTCTGATATCGCCAGCCGTGAATCGCCTCACATTTCCGCGATGCCGGCGGGATATGGGGCTGCGATGAATGCAAGCCAGGCGGCTGATCTGACCGCCTGGTTGATGGAGCAGAAGCGTGGATTTTCGTTCCGTCAGGATCAGGGAAAGGTCGAGGTTCTGTTCAACGGGAAGCGGCTTGCCACCTACTTGCTGGAACACAAGGCGTTGACCCGACGAGCGTTCGTCAATATGCGGACTCCCTCCGGCCTCCCGGTGACACGTAATTTCCCTCCCCGTCGACCGGAGGATGTTGATCCAGGTTACAAGCGGGAGAACGGTATTATTCATCCAGTGATGCACGCAGGGCTCTGGATGAGCTTTGGCTGGATAGATGACAATGACTACTGGCGGTTGAAATCTCCGGTGAAGTTTGACGGGTTTCTCGAACAGCCGCAGGCGTCGGAAGGTGATGCCGCCTTTTCGACTCGAGATCGCTACTTGGACGAGGACGGAAAGAAGACAATTTGCCTGCAGGACACCCGCTACCAGATACGTCGGGTGGACGAGGGCATTGTTATCGATTGGGATGCGTCGTTTTACAACGACGAGCGCGACTTCGTCTTTGGTGATCAGGAAGAAAGCGGGCTCGCCTTGCGCATCGCCAGTCCACTTCGAGTTCAGGGTGGAAATGGGCGCATCATCAATGATCGTGGAGAAGAAAACGGCGCTGGAACGTGGGGTAAGGAATTTGAATGGGTGAGCTACTCGGGTGAGATCCAGGGAAAGCAGGTGGGGTTGTTAGTCGTGCCGCATCCCGGGAATCCCAGGGCTTGCTGGTCGCACAGCCGTGACTACGGGGTGCTCGTCTCTAATCCTTTTCCTAAGCAACCGAAAGAACGTCGCGAACCTTACGTGAGGACGACAGTCAAAAAGGGGGAGCGCTTTCGTTTGCGCTACAAGGTTTTGATTCACGAAGTGCCTGTGAGCGAGTTCGATCCGGCTGAGCTGGCAATACGTTTGACCAGCGGGTTTCCTATGGGTTCCTCGGAGTCACCCCAATAAAGTTTCGGACGCGCTTGAAGGGCTCGACATTGATAGGTTCGGCAGCGGCTCCGCGATCGACATATAAACCACTGCTGGTGCCACCGTCGAGATTGAGGGCGCGCTGGATCTTTCGTCCCGGAGAAAAGTTGGGATCGGCGAGGATTTCGCCGAGCTCGGCGAGAGTGAAGGAGTCGCTCAAGCCAATCGCGAACATCTTGCCTCCGTCGTGAAGAACGAAAGTGCGGCGTCGGGCATTTTCAGGAGAGAGTCCTCTAACAGTAGCGCCCTGATCGACCAGGAACGGACCCGTTTGGATCAGGTCGGTCGGTTTGTATTTGCTGGAGCTGTATTCGGCGCGGCGCAGGATGTAGGGATTGCGATTGCCGCTGGAGAGCAGGACCCCGCTGAGCAGCCCGCCGGATCCAAAGCTGCCGGTGGATTTGCCTTCGGTGATCATGAGACCGGAAGGGGCAAAGTCTTTCAGGAAGAATCCTCCGTTGCTGCCGGCGAGACAGTCATGAGCTTTCATGGCCGCGGCGAGGGTTGGATAGGCGGTGGAGTCGCCATCGCCATTGTCGATCACTTTGAAGGTGAAGTCGCTGTTGTTGAACCAAACGAGGTCGATCCGCCGGGTGGAAAAGAACCGCGAGGCGCCGGGGCGGCTGATCACCTTGCGCACAAAGATGAGAGGGGAATCGGGGCTTTGGGCCGGCGACTGATCTTCGATCTTCCACTGAGCCAGGAGGGGTGCGGGCAGCAGGGCTGCGAGCAGGAAAGAAGAGAGGAATTTCATAGGGTCGCCCGCTTACTTGGTGGCGATGGCCATCAAGGTCTGAAAGTGGGGCGATTCCGTCTCTCGATCAACCACGGAAATCTCGATTTGCTCGAATCCGGCATCTTTGAGAAATCGGGTCACGTCGAGTTCTGAGAATCCAAGCCAAAGGTCTGCGTAGAGTTCCCTGGCGTCCTCGAACTGGTGCTTGAGCAGATCGAGAATGACGATGCGTCCGCCGGGCTTCACAATGCGGTGGGCTTCCCGGATCGCTTTGTCCGGATGCTCCGCGTGGTGAAGGGCCTGGCTGAAAAAGACGAGATCGACTGATTCGTCGTCGATCGGGGGGGATTCGAGTTCGCCAAGGCGGTATTCCAGGTTCTTAAAGCCGTTGTCTTTGGCCACCTGTGAGCCGAAATCGACCATCTTTTCCGAGTTGTCGATCGCGATGACCTTTTCTGCCCGCTGGGCGAGCAACTGGGAAAAGGTGCCTTCACCCGCACCCAGGTCAGCGATCACCATGGGTGGCATGAGTTTGAGCAGGGTTTCCGCGAGAGCCTTCCAGGAGCGGCCGGGCACGTAAGTTTTGCCGAATTTGCCCGCGAGCGAGTCGAAATAGGCCCGGGCGGCGTCCCGGCGCTTATTCAGGGCGAGCTCAAGGGCGGCGATGTCTTCGCTGATTTCCTCGATTTCCGCAGCGGCCAGGTCCAGGGTCTGGAGAAGGCGGGGATCAAGCTCCGCCCGTTCATCTCCAAAGCCGTAGATGATGTGTTTCCCGGAACGCCGATCGGAGACCAGTTTGGCCTGTTTCAGGCCGGAAAGATGGGTCGAAATGCGGGATTGTCCCATCCCCAGAATCTCCTGCAGCTCAAGTACAGAAAGGTTTTCACGGCGTAGTAGCTGCAGAATGCGTACGCGTGTCGGATCGGTGATGAGCTTCAGCGTTTTGAGCGTTGACGCCATAGATATCGAGCTTAATGTATCAACCCATCAAGATTTGTAAATACGACATGGCACAATCCTACATATTCTCGTCCGAGTCAGTCACCGAGGGACATCCCGATAAGGTGTGTGACACCATTTCCGACTCTATCGTCGACGCCTGCTTTGAGCAGGATCCGGGCTCACGCGTGGCCTGCGAAACCATGGTGAAAGACAACATCGTGGCCCTCGGCGGCGAAATTACCACCAAGGCGGAGTTTGATTACCAGAGCGTGGTCAAAGCTGCCATCGAAGACATCGGCTACGTGAACGACGATTGTAAGTTCAACGCCAACAACTTTTTCTTCCTCAACGCGCTTGGTAAGCAGTCTCCTGACATCGCTCAAGGTGTGGATGCTGCCGGCGCCGATGACAAAGAAACCGAAGAGCAGGGTGCTGGTGACCAGGGCATCATGTTCGGTTACGCCGTGAAGGAGACTCCTGAGCTCATGCCGGCTCCGATCGCTTACTCTCACAAGCTTGGTCGCGCTGTGACCGAACTCCGTAAGAGCGGCAAGCACACCTGGCTTCGTCCTGACAACAAGACTCAGGTTTCCATCGAGTATGTCGACGGGAAGCCGAACCGCATCACGGCAGTGGTCGTTTCTGTTCAGCACGCTGCTGACATCACCACCCAGGAGATTCGCGACATTCTCAAGAAGGACCTCGTTGAAGCGGAACTTCCCGCTGAGCTCCTTACCGAGGACACCGAGTATCACATCAACCCGACCGGCCTTTTCATCATCGGCGGTCCTGAGGGTGACTGCGGCCTGACCGGTCGTAAGATCATCGTCGACACCTACGGTGGTATGGGACGTCACGGTGGTGGTGCTTTCTCCGGAAAGGACCCCAGTAAGGTGGACCGCTCTGCTGCTTACATGGCTCGCTACGTCGCCAAGAACGTTGTCGCAGCCGGCCTTGCTGACCGCTGCGAACTCCAGCTCGCCTACGCCATCGGTTATCCGGATCCGGTTTCCGTTCACGTGGATACTTTCGGCACCAACCAGGTCGACGAAGCCAAGATTGTTTCCGGTGTGCAGGAAGTTTTCTCCTTCAAGCCGGCTGATTTCATCTCTCAACTGAATCTGCTTCGTCCGATCTATCGTAAGACAACCAACTACGGTCACTTCGGCCGCGAGGATGACCTCGATGCGCTTACCTGGGAGAAGACCGACAAGGTCGACGACCTCAAGAGCGCCTGCTCCTGATAACTAACAAACAACCTTTTTACCTAGAACACGAATGAGTGCTACAACTGAATTGAGCCCCTCAACGGGAATCACGGAACAATACAAGGTGGCCGACATGAGCCTTGCCGACTTCGGTCGCAAGGAAATCGAAGTCGCCCAGGAAGAGATGCCCGGCCTCATGGCCACCCGCGCCAAGTATGCCGCTGACAAGCCGCTCGACGGCGTGCGCGTGATGGGTTCTCTCCACATGACCATCCAGACGGCAGTCCTCATCGAGACCCTCGTGGAACTCGGTGCTGACGTGCGCTGGTGTTCCTGCAACATCTTCTCCACTCAGGACCACGCGGCTGCTGCCATTGCTGCTGCCGGTGTTCCGGTCTTCGCCTGGAAAGGTGAGTCTCTCGAAGAATACTGGGACTGCACCGAGGCAGCCCTGACCTGGCCGGACGGTTCCGGCCCTCAGCTGATCGTTGACGACGGTGGCGATGCCACGCTTCTGATCCACAAGGGTGCCGAGCTGGAAGAGGGCGACACTTCTTTCATCGACTCCGAGTCTGAGAGCGAAGAGGAAGAAGTCATCAAGCAGCTGCTTCGCCGCATCAATGGGGTTCACACCGACAAGTGGACTAACTACATGAAAGACTGGAAGGGTGTTTCCGAGGAAACCACCACCGGTGTTCACCGTCTCTACCAGATGGCTGAAGCTGAGAAGCTTCGCGTCCCCGCGATCAACGTGAACGATTCTGTGACCAAGTCCAAGTTCGACAACCTCTACGGTTGCCGTGAGTCACTCGTCGACGGCATCAAGCGTGCCACTGACGTGATGATCGCCGGTAAAGTCGCCGTGGTCTGTGGTTACGGTGATGTCGGTAAGGGCTGCGCCCAGACTCTCCGTGGCTTCGGTGCCCAGGTCATCGTGACCGAGATCGATCCCATCTGCGCCCTTCAGGCGGCCATGGAAGGTTTCCGCGTCCTTCCGATCGAAGACGCTCTTGAGACCGCAGACATCTATGTCACTACGACCGGTAACAAGGACATCATTCGCCTCGAGCACATGCTCGCGATGAAGGATCAGGCTATCGTTTGTAACATTGGTCACTTCGACAACGAGATCCAGATCGCCAAGCTCAATGAGCATGAAGGTGTCGAGCTGGTGAACATCAAGCCTCAGGTCGATCGTTACACGCTTCCGAGCGGTAACCAGATCTTCGTTCTCGCTGAAGGTCGTCTCGTGAACCTCGGTTGCGCCACTGGCCACCCCAGCTTCGTGATGTCCAACAGCTTCACCAACCAGACGCTCGCTCAGATCGATCTCTGGAAGAACAAGGACAACTACGCGGTTGGCGTTTACGTCCTGCCCAAGAAGCTCGACGAAGAGGTGGCTCGACTTCACCTCGACAAGATCGGTGCCAAGCTTACCGAACTTACCACTGACCAGGCCGACTACATCGGCGTGCCTCAGGACGGTCCTTACAAGCCTGAGCACTACCGCTACTAAGCGTATTGCCAGTCTTTAAAGACTCTTCAAAAAGCCGGCGGGAAACCGCCGGCTTTTTTGTTATTCGGGAGAGTGATTGAGCTGACTCACCCGCGCCTGATAGGCCGGAAAGTAGCGGCTGTAGCGGAAGTTGTTTTCGTCCGGTTCCTTTGCAAACTCGTCGAGGAGTTGCTTCTCGAAATCGGGGGTGAGAATCTCGCTGCGGCCGAGCAGCACTCGCTCCATCTGTGACGGGGTGGGCGACACATTGATGGGAAGCACTTCATCGGTAAATCCCCGCGGTACAATCCAGAAAGCACGCAGGCCCGGGGTGCTGAAGTAGCTCGTCCACCAGGTGCGAAGCATGGCGGAGGCTTCGTCGTCGTAGAGGCCTGCCTGGATGAGGGCGCCCTTGAGTGATTGGTAAACTTCGTCGCGGATGAAGCCTGCTTCGGATGTCGTCAGGTCGATGGATTCTTTGGCTCCGGGCCTTCCGCTCCAGAGCACGCGACCGTAGTTGGCTGCCTGGATGTCGAGCACGATGAGATAGGGGATTTCGTCCGAGGTCTCAACGTTGAGTTGGTCGTCCGCGATCTGATAGCTGATGGGCTGCTCGAAGTTTCCGAGGCCGCGATAGAAGAGGTAGGTCTCGGTTTCGTCATTGGCGGTGCGGAGGACATTGGACTTGGGAGCGCGCGGATGAAGCCAGTTGGGGAACTCGTGGTCTTTCATCACGTCGAAGTCGGTGTCGGGCGTGCGAGGCTCGATCGTGAATTCCCATTCGATGGATCCGTCATAGGGCTTTCCGAAATCGATTGGAACGATCTGGTTGTTGCCGGCCTTGTCCTTCTTCCAGAGAGGGGGCATTTGTTCGCCTCCGCTTCTGGCGGGATACCATTGACTGATGGAACCGCCCTTGAAACCAACGGAGACTCTGGCGTCCATGGTCGTTGGGCTGTAGAAATACAACACAGGGGTTTCCATCTTCACGGTGACGTTGTGCACGGGCCGGGTCATTCCCTTGGTCATGATCCGGAGTGCGTTGGGATCGGCCGGTTTGCCGAGGTCGAAGATCTGTCGTTGGCCGGCAGCGATATCGTGGGAATAGACAAAGGGCGGTAGAGCTTCCTCGTCCCGCTCGATACCGGTGAGCATGGTCCCGTCTGATCCATAGATGGAAGTGAAGGTGCCCCATTCATGCACGACGAGTTTGGGAGGGGGAGTGGGACTGGCCTGAGATTGGCGAACCAGGAAGATGATGCTGAGCGCGATGGTCAGCACCCCGATAAGCGAGCCGATAATCCTCTTCATGATTCGAGGATATCGCGAATGGGCTATCGAGTTGTCAGCGTGATGTAAAATCTCAGTCTTCGCTTTCCAGCGGGATGATTCGCTTGAGCACCAGCTTCTTCTCGAAGTCAAAGAGCTTCTCCAAGGGGGTATCGGCGACGACTTTGCCGGCGTCGTTGATGATCACCTGGGTGGTATGCCTTCCTTTCTCTACCTCACCATCCAATTGGTTGGTTTCGACGAGCTTGGCGAATACTTTGACCCGGGGGGCGAAGGCATGCATCTCATCGTTCTCTGCTTGGCGCACCGCAGCAAGGATAAAGCCATCCTCCTCTTCATCGGGTGACTCAATCGTGAGGATGGTAGTGCCATTCACTTGCAGAGCTTGAAACCTGGACTGCGAGATCTCAAACCGATCCTCTTCCCACTCCAGTGAAGCGAAGTGCCCCATGCCTCCTTCATCGAATTCGATTTGAATGACTCCATCTTCTGCCTGCCAGGCTCCGGTTAGTTCTTCCCGGAGAAGATCAGTCGTTGAATCAGTGATGTGATTCCTGGTTAAGACAGCGTCACAACTCGTGAGAAAGATGGCGATTGTGATGAGGGGAAGAAGAGTCAGGGGTTTCATGATTAGGTGGGTGCACTCATCTCAACCTGTGCTTCGGCATGCGGGGCGTCCCATTGATTAAAGAGATGGACGCATCGATCTGAATGATGTCCGATCGGAAAAAGAAAAAGAGTTGATGGTTCAGACCATCAAACTCTGGCGGCAGAGCATCGCGTAGACGCCGTCTTTTGACTGGAGCTCCTCGTGGGTGCCGACTTCAACAACTTCGCCTCCATCAAGCACGTAGATGCGATCCGCGTTGCGGATGGTTGAAAGTCGGTGAGCGATGACGAAGCTCGTACGATTGGTCATCAGCTTTTCAAGTGCCTCCTGGATCAGCTTTTCCGTTTCGGTGTCGACGCTGGCAGTGGCTTCGTCGAGAAGTAGGATAGGAGGATTCTTGAGAATGACACGAGCGATCGCGATGCGTTGTTTCTCACCTACGGAAAGTTTCACTCCGCGTTCCCCGACCTTGGTGTCGAGCCCTTCAGGGAGAGCTTTGACAAACTTCTCGGCATTGGCTGCGCGCAGGACTTCCCACATGTCTTCTTCGCTGGCGTCCTCCCTGGCGAGTTGGAGATTCTCGCGGACACTGCAATTGAAGAGGAAGCTTTCCTGGGTCACGTATCCCATCGCGTCGCGAAGCGAGCTCTTCTTTGCTTCGGCGATGTCCTGACCATCGATGCTGATGACTCCGGACCCGGTTTCATAGAATCGTGTCAGGAGGTTGATGATGGTGGATTTGCCGGCGCCGGTGTGACCGACGAGAGCAATCATCTCTCCAGGGGCCGCCTTGAGATTGACGCCTTTTAGCGTGGCGATGTTCTCCCCGTAAGAAAAACTGACGTCATCAAAAGTGACGTGGCCTTCAATGGGCTGCTTCAGGTCGACGCCGACATCGACATCGGGCTCCTCTTCCGCGTCGATGATTTCGAACACGCGTTCTCCAGCAGCGCGACCGGCCTGGATGATCTGGTTAAGATTGTTGAGTCGGGACACCGGCTCATAGAAGAGACTCAGCGCGACGAGGAAGGCGACGAAGATGCCGGTATTTTCTTCGAGAGCGGACTGATCCGGGCTTTGCATGACCCAATAGGCTCCGAATGCAATGACGAGGGCATAGCCGAGGTTTCGGAAAAACTCCATGCTGGGGTTGTAGGCGGCCCAGGCTTTCATGAGCTGGAGCGTGGCCCGGCGCACCGCGTTGCTGGATTCGTTGAAGCTCTCGAGTTCGGATTCTTCACGGGTGAAGGCTTTGATCTGCTGGATGCCGTCAATATTGTCATGCAGCAGGGAGTTCATCGAGCTGGTGGCTTTGCGAACTTTGCGATGACGCTCGGGAGCGAAACGGGTATAGGCCCAGGCACCAAATATGAGGAACGGCATCGGGATCATAGCGATGCCGGCCAGTTGGGGATCCTTGATAAAGAGATAGGCTCCCACCACCAGAACCTGGAGCAGGGCCACAACGCCTTGCTCAATGCCGTCGATGAGAACGCGCTCCATCGCCATGACGTCCTCGGTGACGCGAGTCATGATGTCGCCGGTGCGCTTGTTGTCGAACCAGCGCATCGGGAGTCGCTGAATTTTTCGATACAAATCAGAGCGGATATCAAAGATCACCTTCTGCTCAAACGTATTATTGAGGATGATGCGAAGTGCATTGAACAGATTGGTCGCAAAGAAAGTTCCCACGGCGATAAGGGCCAGAGGAAGGAGCCGGTCGAAGTCGCGCTGGGGAATGACCTCACCTGTGATGGTCTTGGTTACCTCCGGAAACACGATGACCAGAACCGTCATGAGCACGGCGCAGGTCAGCTGCGAAACGGCCAGCGCCGGGTATCGTTTCAGGTAGGTGGCGACTCGAAAAACAGTGCTCATTCAGGCTTCGTGACTCAATCGATTGGGAAAATGAAAGTTTAAGACGATATTCCCGTATCCTTTAGAATTTGTCCCATCACCATGCCGCGCAAAAGGAAGCTCTCCATCTTTTTCTGGCTGATTTCACTTTTCGTGATTCTCGGCATCGTGGGAGTGTTGGGTTGTAATCTCTGGGTAGTTAAGTCTACCGAGGGGCGAGTCTACCGAGAAGTTTCTTGTGTTCTGGGGGCTGAAGAGGCTCCCGGAGAGAAATGGCCGGTGGGGATGGTGCTTGGGACGTCAAAGAAAGTTGATGCTGACACGCCGAATCCGTATTTCGAAAATCGCCTCAAGGCGGCTTCCGAGCTTCTGAAGTCGGGAGCTGTGGAGAAGCTGCTCGTCAGTGGCCACCGCGATTCCAAGTATTACGACGAAACGCGGGACATGATTGCCCGCCTTCTCGAGCTGGGCGTGCCCGAAGACAAGATTGTGTCCGATGATCGCGGGGCTCGAACTTTCTATTCCGTCTATCGGGCGAAGGAGGCCTACGGCTTTACGGATCTCGTGATCGTGACGGATGATTTTCACGTCAGCAGGGCCCTGTTCATCGCGGACCGCTTCGGAATCAATGCAGTCGCTCTCGAGAGCGAAAGGGTGGACACGTCATATTCGCGCGGAGTGCGGACACGCGAACTCCTGGCCCGGGTCAGAGCGGTGATTGACCTCTATTGGCTCGAACTGAGCGGGATGGAAGTCGAAGTGGCGGGGCTGGAAGCTCCCGCACCGAAGTCCTAGCGGGCGCCTTAAGCGTTCAGGTCCGCGACAACGGACTCAAGGCCCTCGACGTCGGCAAAGCTCAAGGCTGTGGCGGAGCGATCAATGCGGCGCATGAGGCCGGCGAGGACGCGGCCGGGACCAAGCTCGATGAAAAGTGTTTCGCCTTCTCCGATGAAATGCTGAACGCAGTCAGTCCAGCGAACGGATCCACTGACCTGGGCTTCGAGCGTGCGCTTGATCTCGTCGCTTTCACTGACGAGACGGCCTTCCACGTTGCAGGTGACCGGGAGGGACGGAGTGTTGAGTTCTGTTTGCGCGAGGACTTCGGCCAGTTTCTCCTGGGCCGGCATCATGAGGCGGGAATGATAGGCTCCGGCCACGTCGAGCTCTTTGGCGATCTTGATACCGTGATCCCTGGCTTCCGCGACGGCTTTGTCGATGCCCTCTTTCGAGCCGGAAACGACGATCTGGCCGGGAGCGTTGAAATTGGCGACGTCGATATCGCAGGCGGCGGCGAGTTCCTTCACTTGCTCATCGGCTCCGCCAATCATGGCAGCCATGGAACCTTCAGTCGCATTGGTGGCTTCTTCCATGAAGGAACCGCGCTGGGCGACAAGATCGAGGCCGGTGGCGAAGTCAAAAGTGCCGGCGGCGGCGTGGGCGGTAAACTCTCCGAGCGAAAGGCCGGCGACACCGGCGATTTCGAGATCGGGGACTTCCTGCTTGAGGAGCTCAAGACAGGCGAGGCCGTGCACGTAGAGGGCTGGCTGGCAGATGGAGGTGCGGGTCAGCTCGTCGGCCGGACCGTCGAACATTTTCTCCGTCAGGGCAAAACCCAGCTGGTCGTCAGCCTTCGCGAAAAGCTCGCGGGCGACGTCGTATTTTTCCGCCAGATCGCGGCCCATGCCCACAGTCTGGGCGCCTTGACCGGCAAAGAGTAGAACAGCTTTTTTCCCCATAACAACAGGGGCCTATTCTGTCCTCAATCCCCGTCAGTGCAACGGGTTTTTCTTGTCCTTCCGTGCCACCGGAAAAGTGGCTCAGTTCAGCATCACAGGACCTTTGGCATTGATTTTGTCAGCTCCGGTCGCAGCACCGGGGAATTCGCGGTGAGGATTGCGCTTTCCTGCGACGGTGCCGCGGTCGGGGGTGGGGTTCTCCGGGACGGTATCTCCGGTCTCTTTTGACCACTGATCGAGGACTTTCTGCATCTTCGCGATCTGTTCAGCGTATTCCGGGTTTTCAGCCAGGTTGGTGAGTTGATCTGGATCATCCCCGACATGGTAGAGCTCCCGGGCGGGGCGGGGATTCAGGAAGATGTCGAGCTGGTTGGCCTTGAGTTTGCCTTCCTCATGTCTCTCCCAAAGTTCAGCTCCGGACGGAAAGGTGGGATCGGCTTCAACACACATGGCCTGGCGGTCAGGGAAGCTGTTCTTGATGTAGAGGAAATCGCCGAAACGAACCATGCGCATGTGAGCCTGGTAGACGTGCCAGTTGTGCTCGGCGAAGGCGACTTCCCGGGTGACGGCTTCGGGATTGCTGAGGATCTTCGCAAAGCTGACACCTTGCATGCGCTCGTCGGCTTCAACTCCGGCAAGCTCGAGGATCGTGGGGCCCACGTCGATGGAGCTGATGATCGACTCGGTCACACCGACGGAGACTTTTCCGGGGCAGGCGATCAGGAAGGGGGATTTGATGCCGCTGTCGTAGAGGCGGGTTTTGCAACGGGGAAAGGGGCGGCCATTGTCGGTCATGTAGATGACGTAGGTATTGTCCTCGATGCCCTGGCGTTTCAGCTCTTCAATCAGCTTGCCCATGAAGGTGTCGGTCCGGCTGACCTCGTGGTAATAGTCGGCGAGGTCGTCGCGGGTTGCGGCGCCGTCATAAAGGTAGGGAGGAACTTCGATCTCGGCGGGGTCGTAGGTGGCGTTCTTGTCATCGATTGCCCAGCCGCGGTGAGCATCGGAGGAGCCAAACCAGGCGAAGAACGGCTTGTCTTCGGGACGATTGGCCAGGAGCTCGACCCAGTCTTCGGATTTGCTGGGGCCTTTTCCTTTAGAGATGGTTTCGAAGGTTTCGGTGAGGGGGGCAATATGATTCTTGCCGGAAAGCACAGTGTAGTATCCGGCATCGCGAAGCAGCTTCGGGAAACGGACTTGATCGTCAGGAAGGGAGGTGTGCAGCTCAGGCGCGCCGGTGTTGTGAGGATAGCGGCTGCTGATAATGGAGCATCGTGACGGGCTGCAACTGCTGATGGTGAGATAGGCCTGATTGAAGCGCATACCGCGTTCCGCAAGTGCATCGAGATGAGGTGTCTCCACAAAAGCATTGCCGTAGCAGCCAAGATCTTCGGCGCTGATATCGTCGGTGATGAAGAAAATGAAGTTAGGGCGATCGTCTGCCTGGGTTGGAACGATAGTAAAGAGAAGAGCGATAAGAAGTGAGGCGAGTGGCTTCATGGAGTCGGGACTATGCCACGCGTTGCCGAAGGGCGGCAATGGCACGATGCAGTTGAGATGAGTTGCGCAAACGGGGCGCAGTATCGGGCCGGGTTAGCATCGATGTGCTTCAATCACTCCAGCAGCGGAAGTGAGTAAAGGATTGAATCGGAGCGGGTGATTTGATAGCACCTAGTTCAACCGCTCAAACCATGAAATCGCTTCACCTTCTTGCCCTCGCGGCATTGACTACCGTCGGACTCACGAGTTGTGCCACGACGGATTATACAAAAGATCCTGAGGCTCCCAAGGGAAGACCTTCGGGAACCGTTACCATCAGCACCAAGCAGGCTGCTCACTGGGCCTCCGGAACCGTTGGGGAGGGAACACTCCGGTATCGGGGGCGCAGCTACAAGTTTCAGGCCAATGCGGTGGGCTTTGGCGGGAATGGCGTCCAGAGTGTGACGTGGACCGGAAATGTCTACAATATGAAGAGTCTCAATGACTTTGAAGGGTTTTACAATGGGGTGCGCTCCGGAATCACAGTCGGCAGCGGCAAACCCAAGGCCCGTCTCAAGGGCGACAACGGCATTATGATTTACCTCATCGGTGACGCGGAGGGGATCGCCAATTCCAACGGGACGGACCGTTTCGAGTTCACGTTTATCGACTGATCTCACTTCGAGGTGAGACTTTCAGTTGCCGGGTGGCTGGATTGTACTGTTAGATACCGGCATGCTGAACTGGATCTGGATGGGGATGATCGTCGTCGGCGTCGTTGTCGCGGCGTTGCTCGATCAACTCACGGGATCCAACGGGATCGTCGAAGGCATGTTCGACATGATCAAGGTCGGCGTGGTCAAGATCGTGATCCCTCTCAGTGCGGTGATGATGCTGTGGCTCGGCATTATGCGCCTGGCGGAGAAATCGGGTATGATCCAGGCCGTTTCCCGCTTTGTTCGCCCGGTCATGAAGCGGCTCTTTCCCGAGGTGCCGGAGGACCACCCGGCCATGAGCGCCATGGTCATGAATATGGCGGCAAACATGCTCGGGCTGGGAAACGCGGCAACCCCGCTGGGCCTGAAAGCGATGCAGCATCTCGATGAGCTGAATCCTAACAAGGGAACGGCGACGAATTCAATGTGCACCTTCCTCGCGATTAACACGAGTTCGGTGACGCTGATTCCAGCGACAGCGATCGGTTTGCTGGCCGCCCAGGGAATTGCAGAGCCCTACGCCATTGTCGGCACCACGATCGGAGCGACTCTCTGCTCGACCATTGTCGCCATCATTGCGGTGAAGACCTTCGAGCGGATGCCGGTTTTTAACCGGGAAACAGCTGCTGCGGTAGTGACGGAAGAGGAGGCAGTTGAATATAACGTGAAACCGAAAGGGATCTCAACGTTCGGAAAAGTGATTCTCTGGCTCGTTGGCCTGTTCTTCGTCGGGATTATTTTCCTGGAGATGTATCCGGACAAACGAGTGGCTCTGCAGGAGGCTTTGGGGCTGCGCGAGATTGCGATTCAGCTCGATGCCGAGGGAGCCAGCCTTGATGAAAGCGAGCCGGAGAAAGACAAGCCGATCTGGCAGCGAGCTGTGTCGGCTATTTCAGTGGCAGCGATTCCTTTTGTCCTCGTTTTCTTTGTCGTCTTTGCCGCTCTGAAAAAGATTCCGGTTTACGAAGAATTTGTCGAAGGGGCCAAGGAGGGGTGGAATGTCGCGGTGCGCATCATGCCGTTCATTGTGGCAATGCTGGCCGCGCTGGCGATGCTGCGGAACTCCGGCGCGTTGTTCCTGTTCCAGAACCTGCTCAAGCCTGTCCTCGATTTTGTCCATTTTCCTCCGGAACTCGTTCCCATGGCCTTGATGCGGCCGCTCAGTGGAAGCGGTAGCCAGGGAGTGCTGGTGGAAATCCTGACGAATGAAGGTTTGTCAGAAACCATCAAGTACACGGCCGCGACCATGTTTGGTTCCACCGAAACTACCTTCTACGTGCTGGCTGTCTACTTTGGCTCTGTCGCAGTTCGCAAAACGCGCCATGCCCTCGCTGCCGGGTTGACCGCAGACCTCGCCGGAGTGATCGCTGCGGTGGTGATTTGCAAAGCCATGTTCGGTTGAGCCGGTTGCGCTGGTGAACCTAAATGAACCGTGCGACACTTGCGCCGATGCGCCGTCTCTTCTCCCGATTTTCTTTCGTCTTCTGCCTGATCTGTGTTCAAGTGGGGCCGATGATGGATGCCGAAGAGGGGCATGTTCGCCTACCCCTGCCAACCCCGGAGGAGATCTCGAAACTCCCTGCCGACGGAGGCGCGGAGTTCAATCGACTGATTTTCGAAAAAAGCCCCTACCTGTTGCAGCATGTGCGCAATCCGGTGGACTGGTGGCCGTGGGGTGATGCGGCTTTCGAGCAGGCCCGCAAGGAGGACAAGCCAGTCCTGCTGAGTATCGGCTACGCCACCTGCCATTGGTGTCATGTCATGGAGCACGAGTCTTTTGAGGACGAGGAAGTGGCGGCCCTGATTAATGAACATTTTATCCCGGTGAAGGTGGATCGCGAAGAGCGCCCTGACATTGATGAGGTCTACATGCAGATCACCCAGGGAATCACCGGCAGTGGCGGATGGCCTATGACGGTAGCGCTGACACCTGACCGGCACGCTTTCTTTGCGGGTACATACTTCCCGAAAGAATCCGTGGCCGGCCGGCCGGGGATTAAGCGGATCGTAACAGAGCTTGGCAAGGCTTGGCGGGAGCGACGCGAGGAGGTCATCGAATCTTCATTAAGTGTGTCGGCACAGGTCGCCCAGATGATGGGGGCTTCGCCCGGAGGGGATCTGGATGAAGGAATCTTTGATGTGGCCTTTGCCCAGTTCTCATCACGTTACGACTCGGAGAAAGGTGGATTTGCGAGAGCTCCCAAGTTTCCCGTGCCGCCCAATTTGTTTTTTCTGCTGCGGTTTCATCAGCGCGCCGGCAATGAGCAGGCTCTCGAAATGGTTGAGAAGACCCTGACCGAAATGCGACGTGGTGGAATCTACGATCATGTCGGGTTTGGTATTCACCGTTACGCGACCGATGCTGACTGGCTCTTACCGCACTTTGAGAAGATGCTTTACGACCAGGCGCTCGTCACGATGGCGAATCTCGAGGCTTACCAGGTGACTGGTAAGGAACGCTACGCGAGGACGGCTCGTGAGATCCTGACCTACGTGCAGCGCGACATGACCAGCCCGGAGGGTGGGTTTTACTCAGCGGAAGATGCGGACAGCGAAGGCGAGGAAGGGAAGTTCTACGTCTGGAGTAATGCGGAGGTCAAAGAGGTCCTCGGCGAAGAAGACGGGGAGTTTTACATCGAGACTTTCAACTTTGAAGAGGAGGGCAATTTCCTCGAAGAGGCCACCAGGGTGAAAACGGGAACGAATATTCCACACCTGAAGGAAGAGCTACTCGATGAAAACCGCGAACGGGTGGAAGCGCTGAGACAGAAGCTGTTCGAGCACCGTGAGAAGCGCATTCATCCCCAGAAGGACGATAAGATCCTCACGGATTGGAACGGTCTCATGATTGCCGCGTTTGCGAGGGCAGCCCAGGCACTCGATGACGAAGGTTATGCCGAAGCGGCGAGTCGGGCGGCCGACTTTGTGTTGGAGGTGCTCACGACGGAGGAAGGACGATTGCTCAAGCGTTATCGCGAGGGGGAAGCCGGGCTGACCGCTCACCTTGAAGACTACGTTTTCATGATCTGGGGGTTGCTGGACGTCTACGAAACCACCTTTGATCTCAAGTACCTGGAGAAGGCGATCGAATTCCAGGCGGTCGTCGATGAGCAATTCTGGGACGAGACTGAAGGTGGCTATTTCACAGTCGCGGACGACGCGGAGCAGATGATCGTTCGGGCGAAGAAGCTCTATGGCGGATCCATCCCCAGTGGAAACTCAGTGGCGATCGGGAACCTGGTTCGTTTGCATCGGATGACGGGCCAGCCTCATTTTGCGACTCGTGGCGATGAATTGATTCGTGCCTTTTCCACTGAACTGGAGCAGAATTCGATGGTTTATCCGCTGGCACTCACTTTTCTCGATTTTCACTTCGGGCCGTCCCACGAGATTGTCATCAGCGGTGGTGACAGCGATGAAATGATCGGAGCTCTCCGTAAGCCATTTCTGCCTAACAAGGTAATTCTCCGTCGCACGGAGGAAAATGCCGAGGCGTTAGCGAAGCTGGCTCCGTTCACCGAAAACCAGGGCAGCCGTGATGGAAAAGCCACAGCTTACGTCTGCCAGAGTTTTGCCTGCCAGTTGCCCACTACCGAGGTGGCGAAGATGATGGAGGGCCTGGAGCCCAGGAAAAAAGAGGCAGCCGATCAGTAACGCTTACCGCGATCTCCCCGACCACCACCTTTGCCGCCGCGATGCTCACGGCGGTCCTGACGATCGTGGCGACGCCCACCGCCGCGGCGGTCGTCGTCGCGACGGTGATGACCTTTGCCTCCACGATGATCCCGTCGATCACCGCGATCGTTTGAGCGGAAGCTGCCGCTGCCGCCGCCCTGTCCGGGGCCGCGATCAAAGTCGAGCTTGAAGCTCTTTCCGCGAAGCTTGGCTTGCCGGCTTTCATCGATTGCCTGCTGGGCGACTTCTTCTTTCACTTCTACGAATGAAAAATTCGGCATGAGCTTGATGTGGCCCACGCTGCCGCGTTCGAGATGGCATTCGTTGTGGAGCATCCCGACAATGTCACCGGGATTGATGCGATCCCGTTTTCCGAGACTGAGAAAGAGCTTCACCATTCCCTCTTCGGGGCCACGATCCTGGCGCTCGCGATACTCGCGCTTCTGAGGGCGTTCCCGGTTGGGGTCAAAGTCAGGACGATCATCATCCAGGTTTCGGTCTCCCCGCTTGCGTTGGGCGCCGGGGCGGTCCTCGGCGATCTCTTCACCTTCACGGGCGGTCATTTCTTTGACCATTTCCATGAGAGCGCCGGCGATGTCATCCCAGTCATGCCCGAGCTCTTTGAGTGGGGCGAGGGCTTGAATCGTAGCTTCGTCAGGTTCCTCCTGAAGGCGCTCCGCAACCGACTCGAGCAACTGATCGGCCAGGTGAGTGTTCACCATTTCCTGGGTAGGAATTTCAGCCTTGGGGATTTGCTGGCGGGTGAAGCGTTCGATCGTCTTGATGCGATAAGCGTCTCGACCGTAAATGAATGAGACGGCTTTGCCCTCGCGTCCGGCACGACCGGTCCGACCGATGCGGTGGACGTAATCTTCGGGGTCCTGCGGGAGCTCGTAGTTGATGACGAGGTCGATGTCGTCAATGTCGATGCCCCGGGCGGCGACGTCGGTGGCGACGAGGATTTCGACGGTGCCTTCGCGGAAAAGACGAAGGACGCGCTCGCGCATATTCTGCACGATATCGCCGTGGAGACGATCAGCGGAATAGCCCCGGGCGAGGAGTGCCTCGGTGCAATCGTCGACGGATCGTTTGGTGTTACAGAAGATGATAGCGAGCTTGGGCTGCTCGAGATCAACGATCCGGGAGACCAGCTCAATGCGGGAGCGCTGACGAACCTGGAAACAAACCTGTTCGATGGAGTCGACGGTGAGCGACTTGCGTTCGATCTCGATGGTTTCCGGATTGTTGCCGAAGCCGGCGATGAGTCGCTCGACGGCCGGGTTCATTGTTGCGGAGAAGAAGAGCGTCTGATGATCCTCCGGCAGAGCGCGAAGAATGTCTTCCATGTCGTCGACGAAACCCATGTCGAGCATGCGGTCGGCTTCGTCGAGAACGGCTGTCTTGACGCGGGAAAGGTCGAGAGCACCGCGTTTGACCACATCAATGAGGCGGCCGGGCGTACCAACGACGACCTGAACTCCGTGGCGGAGCGCGCGCATCTGGCGGTCGATGGGGGCGCCACCGTAGATTGCCGTGGCATGAAGGCCATGCAGCTTTTTGCCAAGTCGCTGCAGTTCGCCGCAGACCTGCACCGCGAGCTCGCGGGTAGGACAGACGACAAGCATCTGCGGGTCAGCGCTGCTGGTATCGATTTGAGCGAGGGAGGCGAGGCCGAAAGCTGCGGTCTTACCGGACCCGGTCTCGGAGAGTCCAACAAGGTCCTTGCCCTCAAGGGCCGGGGGAATCGCCGCCGCCTGGATGGCGGAGGGTGCTTCAAAGCCAAGCTCCTCGACGGCTTCGACGAGGGGCTGGGGCAGACCTAGTTCTGAAAACTTCTTATCAATCACGGGCACAGGTGGTGAAAGTGGACACCTGTTCCCTGCAGAATCGGAAGGGGACCGGGTGGACGCAGAAACTACGCCCGATTCCGGAAAGCGAAAGGGATTCTTATTCGGAGGGCTTTAGCCCTGCTCCAGTCGCTTCAGCTCTGCATCGAGACGGTTGGTCGGGAGGGCAGCACTTGGAGTGCGACCCATGCCGGGACGTCGGCGGCCTTTGAGCAGGCTCGCCATCTCTTTGCGGAGCGCTCCGAGATCGAAGGGCTTGGTCATGAACTGGTCAGTTCCGGCCGAGACTGCCTGTCGGCGCATCTCCTCGTCCGCATTGCCGGAAGCAGCAATGATAGGAACTCCGGAGAGGGGCGATTCGAGGCAGCGAACCTGTTCGATCAGGGTGATACCGTCCATGACGGGCATTTCGATGTCCGTCACGATGAGGTCGGGACGCAGATGCTCCTTTCGCATGAGGTCGAGAGCCTCGATACCGTTGGTTGCCTCGTGGACGACGTAGCCGGCGGCCTTGAGGAACTTCCCGAGGAGAATGCGGTTTTGCAGCAGGTCATCAATTACCAGAACCGTGTAACAGTTTGCCGGAGGCAACACGGGTGGAATTGAGTGATGTGGATGAGGGGTCATTCTCTGTTTCATCGTACCTTATCAGGTTATTAAGAAACACAAGTCTTTAAGATATGTGTATTACTTTGACGATTATTGTTCAAAACAATTCTTAAGAGAAATTATGATAATCCAGACATCCTGCGCTCCTTTTTTGACAATGAGTTGATAATCAGCCAGTTGTGACTGGCTTGAAATCAGGAAGATTCAGTGAAAAAAGTTCTGAAATTCTTCAGAGCAGGGAAAATCGGGCGTTTTTCCCAGCCCGGAGGGTCGACGAGGAGATGCCTAGAAATTGGGCAATCCGGCAGGACGCTGGGAAAGGCGTCGAAACTCCTGCTGCTCGTAGGGCGTGGTGGCCTCGGCTTCGGTCATGCCCCCAACCACCGCCACGTTGCCGTAGGCATTGACATCGAGGCGCGGGCGATCGGTGCCCTTTTCATAATAGGTGGCCTGCTGGACCGGGTCTCCATCGATATTGATGACGGTATATTTGTACATCTGCGGACCAGACATGTGGAGAACATGGAGTTGGTTCTTCGTATCGATTGCATGGGTCGGGGGACGCAGTGACATGTAATCGCCGATGGGGTAGGTGGCGTGCACCACGCCGGAGTCGCTGTCTCGCATCCGGAAATAGAGCGCTTTGCTCCGGGCTCCATGGTAGAAGGTCATCAGGGAATACTCCCGGTATTGGCCGGCATTGGCGTACCCTTGTGGAACGCCGACAATCTGGCTCCACATGGGTTGTCCGTCGGTGACCTGGATGGTGAGGTTCTGGGAATTGAAGACGCGATTGATCTGGGGGAAGGTCACGTTCGCCTTTACCCGGTAGGTGCCAGTGGTCGACATCGGGTAATAGCGGTTGATCGTCACATCGTGTTCGTAAGTCTGCCCGGCAGACAGAACGATGGGGCGCTCGTTGAGAGCGCGACGAACCGGACTGATGAGGTGACCTCGACCGTTGGTGACGGTGAAGTCCAGCCAACTCATGCCGTTGGAGTCACCAAAGACAAGGTCGCGACCGGAACGGTTCACGATGGTGAGCTTTCCGGTAATGGGCTCGTGGGCGACATAGAGCGGACGATCCATCTTAAGCGAAATCTGGATCTGCGCCTGGGCTGTGAGGCCGGACAGCAGGAGGATGGCGAGAAGGAGAAGGGTCCGAAGATGTTTCATGTCTCTGGCCGGATGAATCCGAAAGGGCCGTAAGTGTCCGGGATCGAAGGCCCGAAATCAATTCGAAACTCCCCGGTTCGGCCGGATTACTGGTTTGGTTTTCTTATGGGGATCTTAATATTTAAGAAAAATAAGATTTTAGTTTTTCTAAATTTACTGCATAATTCATCATAATTCGGGTTTTTAATGATTTTGCGATGAAAGCGAGTTGGCGAGTGGTGATCATAGCGATCTTCCTGGCGGGATTCTTTCTCACGGGGCTGATAGGAACTTCCACGGCCATGACGTTCATCTGGCCGGCCTACCTCCTCCTGGGGTTGGCGAGTCTTTTGTCCATCGGGGGACTGTTCAAAGAAGTTTCCTTCAAAATGCCGGTGGCGACGACCGTCTCGATATTTGCGCTGATCGCCTACCTGATGATTCGCGCTGCAGAATCCCCGGTCGCCTACTTCGCGCGTGAAGACGCTGCCCTGGTGGTTTCGGGTTTCATGGTCTACGCCGGATTCCTGATGCTTTGCTCAAACGGCCAGCTCCGTCGTGGCCTTGTCCTGACTCTTGCCGGTCTGGTGGTGGTCAATTTGCTCATGGCGCTGGCCCAGAAGGTGATCAGTCCGAGTATCTGGATTATTCCCGGCTACGAGCGCAGTCATACCGGTGTAGGTGGCCTCTTCAATCAGCCGGATCATTTTGCCAGCTTCATTGCGGCGACAACTCCGCTCTGGTTTGGTTTTGCCGCCTTTGGCCGTCACGAGGGCAGCAAGCGCCTCGCCTGGCTCGCCCTCGGTATCTTGTGTGTCGGCGTTGTCCTTTTCTCCGGCAGCGTGATTGGGAAACTTGCGCTCGGTGCGGGCATGATTGCCTTCTTCGCTCTTTTTCTTGCAGTGTTGTGGAAGCGTCTCAAGCCTGAGGTCCGTCGCAAAGGACTGGTCGGTCTCGGGTTGGCTTCCGTTTTTGGTGCCGGCGCTCTGTTTCTCGCCTCCGGTCAGATTTCGAAAGGACTGGGCACGGGGCTGTTTACCCGCGGCGGTGAATCCAGCCTGCCTCTCGTCTGGGATGCCAGCATCAAGCAGGCGGCAGAGTCGCCCTGGCTGGGGACCGGCAGTCGCAGTTCTTACATTTATGGTCGTGCGTTTCGTTCCGAGGCTCTCGACAGCAAGACTGGCGAACCGGAGTTCGCGCACAATGAGTTTCTACAAGTGTTAGCCGACTACGGAATTATCGGGCTGGCTCTCATGCTCGCCGTGGTGATCGTCCATTTCCGAAATGGCATGACCTTCGTCAAGGCCTACTCCGAAGTGAAGCCGCCTCCAGGTGGATTGCTCCCGAGATCACACCATCTCGCCCTGGCGCTCGGGGCGATGGCTTCGGTGGTGTCGTTGAGCTGTCTCGCCCTTTTCGATTTTGCGCTTCATCTTCCCGCCTTTGCCATGGTGGGTGCTGTGCTCCTTGCCGTGATGGCAGCACCGGACCCGATGTCGGCTGTGTTGGACACGAAGAAAACCTCCACGCTTCCGGGCGGCAGTCTCGTGTTCGCGACTCGTGCGATCGCATTTGGATGTGGCGTGGCGATGGTAGGGATGGGTACGCTCTTTACCCGTGCGGAGTATCACTACGAAATGGCCCGGGTCGCTTTCGAGGTCGACAGCCAGGACTTCAAACCTTTCCGCCATCTCCAGACGGCGAGGGAGCTGGACCCGGTGAACCCCTTTGCCTATAGCCTCAGTGCTCATGCGCAGGTGGCAGGGATCACATCGCAAATGTCACCTCCTGAGCGGCGTCAGGCCCTCGAGAAGGCTGACTTCTATTTTAGCGAAGCCCGGCGCCTTTACCCCCAGGATGTTTTTGCTGCGGTGGGTCATGCCGCCGTTCTTGATGAACTCGGTAAGCGCGCCCTCGCCCGCGAGCGTCTCGAGGATGCCCGCGAATGGGCACCGCTCTATGGCAATCTCATGCTGGCCGAGGCGGAGCACTACCTTCGCTACGGCGAAGTTCAGGAGGCGGAACTTGCCTTTGAGGACGCTATGAATGCCGGCGCCTTCCGCGACTACAACGCGGCACTCGAAGGTCTCAAAACGATTTCCGAGTGGAAGCTGATTGCGGAGCAGGACGGCATCGACTGGAACAACGATCCGCAGAGCCAGCTGGCTTCGAATGAGAGTCGACGTGACATGCGCGATGCCCGTATTGAGCGCCGCACTTTGGCCGGTGAAGCTGAGGAAGCTCAGGCTGCCGAAGAGCCGGTGGAAGAAACGTCACCTCCTTCCGGGGTGATCGATCGGCCGATGCCGGTTGAAGAGGATATTCCGGCTCCTCCAACCTGGTAGGATTCTACTGCGTGCGATTCGCCGTGATCACGACCTGTTCTCCTTCGCCCGGAGCGATGACACGTTCGTCGATTTGCTGCTCGCAAACGGCGTTCTTGAGGCGCTGCATCGGCTCTTCGGGGTGTTCATTGCTGATCGGGAAGGTGGCATGATGCATCGGGATCATGCGGTCAGCCTGCAGGTCGATGAAAGCTTTGACCGCTTCCTCGGGATTCATGTGAACCTCGCGCCCACTGGGACAGTCATAGGCTCCGATGGGAAGCAGGGCGGTGTCGATATTGTGTCGTTGCCCGATCTCGGTGAACCCGTCGAAGTAAGCCGAGTCGCCGGAGTGGTAGACCGTGTGGCCGGGAGTGTCGATGACGTATCCGCCGAAACCCTTGCGGGTGTCGTGGATGTAGCGGGCGCCCCAGTGATGGGCCGGGGTGAAATGAATCTCGCTGCCGCGAAATCCCATCTGGTCCCAGTCTCCCATTTCTTCAATGCGGTCGATGTTGAGCTTCCTGAGGACCTTGGCGACCCCCTGCGGAACGATGACAGTCTGAGACCCGTCGACAATGCGCTTGAGGGTCATGCGGCAGAGGTGATCGAAATGAGCGTGGGTAATCAGCACCAGGTCGATCGGCGGCAGATGTTCAATATCGATACCCGGATCACGATGTCGTTTCAAAGGGCCCATCCACTTCGCCCAGACCGGATCGATGAGAGCATTGAAGTTGGGCGTGCGCACCAGGAAACTGGCGTGGCCGATCCATACGACTTCGACCTGACCGGGGAAAAGAGTCTTAAAAATGGGCGGGTTATCGGGCCCGGTAGCCGTCCGCTTCTTGATCATCGAAGGGAACAGGCTGCTGCTCAAATACTGGTAGTTCCGCCGGGCCCAGCCCTTTTCGGGAACAAGACCAACCCGGCGACCGTCTGTGGTGTAACGGGAGAGAATGGACTTAGATCCATTCTCGGGGGTAATGATATGAGAGGAACTCTCCGGCATGGGGAAGGGGGAGTGACTGGTTTAAAATCTAATCAAAGCCGAATCTCCGTGCAACGACATTCAAATGACTTTTCAGGGGACCGTGTTTTGGTGTCTTGCCGCAGCTATGGATATTTCGACAATTGAACGACGCACCAGGGAGGTGATTCCTGAGTGGCGCGATGCCGTTCTGGAGCTTTCGGTGATCGAAAAAGGCGGGTCCGGACGGGGATTCGTCCGTATCAGTGAGCCGGCGAGCGGACGAGGTGTGGTCGTGGTCAGCTACAATCGGGACCGCCCCGATAACGAGCGGTTTGCCCCGGTGACGGCCTTTCTCAACCGCCACAGCATTCCCGCTCCGCAGCTGATCGACTGGGATGAAGCGGGTGATACAGTTTGGGTCGAAGACCTCGGCTCGTTGGACCTGGGGCACTTGGAAAATGAGGATTGGGAAACGGTTCGTCGTCCCGCTTATGAGGAGACTCTGCGAACGGTAATGCGATTACATACCATTACTGAAGCGTCACCGCCGTCGGATTTGCCTAAATTAGAGCCGCCTTTCGATGATTCGCTTTACCAGTGGGAGCAGGATTATTTCATCGAACAATACGTGGCCCGGTTTCATTCGCCTGCCGCAGCCGAGGATCTGAAGAGCGACCGGTCGCTCCGGGAGTTGAAGGAGGAACTCTGTTCCCTACCGCGCGCCCTCGTTCATCGCGATTTCCAAAGCACGAATGTGATGGTGGTTGGTGAGCGAACCGCTCTTATCGATTACCAGGGGCTTCGGTGGGGAGTGCCGGAGTACGATCTTGGTTCTCTTCTCTACGATCCCTACATTGAATTTTCTCAGGAAGAACGCCAGACGCTGGCCGATTTCTATTTCGACCTGAAAGTGGCCTGCGGCAGTTCGCAAACCCGTGAAGAGTTTGAGCGGCAGTTTGTCCGGGCAACGACGCAAAGACTGATGCAGGCAATGGGTGCCTACGGGTTTCTTGGGGAAGTTAAGGGGAAGAAAGAGTTTCTCGATCACATTCCGGCCGGTTGCGAGCGACTGGTCCATCTGTCGCAATGTGAGGGCGGCCTTGCCGTCCTGGGTGATCTGCTCAGTTGATCAGAGCTCCTCGACGTGTCCGAGCACTTCGAGGAACGGGACTTCACCGAGCAGGCCGAAGTCGTCATGGCGATGCAGCTTGGCGCGAGTGGTTGCCGGGCTGGACAGCCCGCATAGAAAACGGGCCAGTTGCCGGGGCTGGCGGAGAGCGATATGTGCCTCTTCATGGATCTGGCGGATGGCTTCTGCATCTTCCAGCGAAATTGAACCTCGCCGGGCGGCAGGAAGATCGCCGCCCTCGTGTCGGCCGGTGCAGACGTTGCAGTGGCCGCACGATTCGACTTCTTCTCCGAAGTAGCTGACCAGTTGTTGTGGTAGACAGCGGGCGGTTTCGCAGAGTTCGATCACCTGGTGCAATCGATCGACTTCTCCCGACTCCCGCGATTCGAATCGGTCCACCAGTGTGGCGGTGAGGGAAGCTATGTCGCGCTCGCCATTTGGAGCAAGTCGATAGGCGTGGCGGAGGCCGGAAGGTTTGGTAATCGCATCACCCATCTCTGCCAGGTAGCGAATGGCACGTCGAATACGTTCCTCGTCCTCGCCGATTTCGAACGCTGACGTTGCTACATCGATGGTGTACCAGATTCGCCCCTTCTCACCTGATTCCAACAGCCGCTTGAGAAAGGCCTGGCGTTCCGGGGTGTGCCCGGCGAGGACCTGGTCGAGATCGCGAAGAAGTTGGATTCGATAGCCGCCGTAGAATGGCCCTTTGGGAATGATGACACCGTCGAGTTCGAGATAGGTCAGCGCGGTGGAAACTACTGACGGGCGAATATCCCGCGACTGGGATAGGTCATAGCGTGAGACGGAAAAGTCTTCCCCCTGCAGTAGAACGTGCTCGACGAGGGATTTAATCGCCGTGGGTGATGGCGTGTCGCCGTAGATGAAATTTTCCAGGACCGTGAGGTCGTCGGAGCAGGCGAAGATTTCACAGGTGGCCGTTTCCCCGTCCCGCCCGGCGCGACCTGATTCCTGGACATAGTTCTCGAGCGACTTGGGAAGGTTGTAGTGATAGACGTGGCGGATATCAGCTTTGTCGACACCCATGCCGAAAGCGATGGTTGCAACGACAATGTCGATTTCATTGTCCATGAACTTTTCCTGCACTTCGGCCCGATGATCATCTCTCATTCCGGCGTGGTAGGCGCGTGCATCCAGCCCGGCTTGCTTGAGAGTGCCGGCGACCCTTTCGGCGGTTTGCTGGAGAGTGACGTAGACGACCGAAGGACCGGGTGGGTGTTCTTTGATCCGATCGATTAGTTTTTGGTCCCGTTCCGATTCAGAACAGGGATGCACTTCAAAGGTGAGGTTGGGGCGGCTGAAACCCGTCTGGACATGATCGGCTTCAGTGATTGAAAAGCGTTCCCGAATCTGCTCAGCCACTCTCGGCGTGGCCGTGGCAGTCAGGGCAAGGATGCGGGGGATCTTGAGATCGTTGGCAAGGGCAGCGAGCTTGAGGTAGTCGGGGCGAAAGTTGTGACCCCATTCCGAGATGCAGTGCGCTTCGTCTACCGCCATCAACTCAAGAGGAGTGCGACGGAGACGGCGCAGGAATCCTTCATTCGCCAGGCGCTCGGGGGCGACGTAGAGCAGCTTGAGTGAGCCGTCTTCCATGGCGTCGTAGATCCGGTTGATCTCGGACGGTTCCAGCGTGGAATCGAGGCGGGCGGCTTCGATCCCCTTCGATTGCAGCGTCTCGACCTGGTCTTTCATCAGGGCGATGAGAGGAGAAACGACAAGGGTAAGACCATCGAAAAGCAGGGCGGGGAGCTGGTAGCAAAGGCTTTTGCCTCCGCCTGTGGGGAAGAGGGCCAGGGCATTGCGGCCCCCGAGAAGGACATCAATGACAGCTTCCTGCCCGGGGCGGAATTCGCCGTGTCCGAACCAGCGTTCGAGCATCTCGGTTTTGGAGGTAGTTGCCATTTCTAAAAGTAGGCACGACAGGGCGTGCTCCCGTTTCCCTATATACTTGATGGGGTTTTCATTCCACCCTAAGCTCCGAAGCGATGAGAATCCTCCCGACCACCCCCATTCTCGCGACCCTGCTGTTAGTGACTGTCACGCCATCCCTTCATGCGGAAGTCCGTGGTTGGACCAACAGCAATGGCAAGACGATCCAGGCGGAACTAGTAGATGTAACCGAAGGAAAAGCGGTCCTGAACATGAACGGTCAGAATTTCCCGGTTCCGATAGCCAGTCTCTCTGCGGTTGACCAGAAATTTATCAAGGAATGGCAGAAGAGCGCTCCCGTCGACACTGCGAAGCCGGCCGTTGTCGAAGGAAACTGGGACAGTCCCTGGCCGAAGCTTGTATCGGTTGATGTGACCCAGGACATTGAAGTGCTGAAGGAAGATGAGTCCACCGGCGAATACATCTACGCCAGCGACCACTATGAGTTTATTTGCGACGTGAAACTCAACACTTCGGTGGTGAAGAAGTTTTCCCGACTCTTTGAAGCGACGAACCAGTTCTGCCGTGAACTTCCTCTCGGTATGACGAAGCCTTTCCGGGAGGAACGTCACAAGATCCATCTCTTCGAGTCCAAGCAGTCCTACATTGAAAAGGGAGGCCCTCCGGGTTCGGCCGGTGTCTACATCAGTCGCGGTGGTGAGGGTGATATTCTCGTCCCTCTGACCAGTCTCGGGGTGAAGAAGGTGGGCAGCAGTTTCAGTGTCGACTATGACAAGGAGAATACGACCCTCTCTCATGAGATCGCTCACCAGATCACGGACTACGATTACTACGCGCCCGGTTCCCGCGGCTGGTTTACCGAGGGAATGGCCGAATACATCGCGCAGAGCGGTTACCGGTCCGGAAAGTTCAACGTGAACGATCTTTCCAAGCTCAAGGAATATGTGACTGCCTATGGTGAAGGGAACACGGGCGGCCGTGCTCTCGGAGAGGAGATCAACGCTCCCAACCTCGAGGATTTCTTCACTCAGAGCTATGGACAGTTTACCGAAAACGGGAACTTCAACTACGGGCTCGCTGCTCTCGTGGTTTATTACTACTTCCACATGGACGGCAACAAGGATGCTACCAATATCAAGGCTTTCCTCAAAGGGCTGAAGGAAGGCAAGAAATCTCCGGAGATGTTTGAACCCCTTCTCGCCGGTCGCAGTTGGGACCAGATGGAGGAGGATATCGCCAAGGGCTGGCGCGCCCGTGGTATCAAAATCAATTTCAGATAATCTTGTGGAGACCTGACAGGGTTGAGTCATTGGTCTAACCCTGTTGAGTTATCCTGACACATCACTCTATGAGCAACGAAAAATGTCGATGGGGAATCCTCGGTACTGCCGGGATTGCCCGGAAGAACTGGCAGGCGATTCGCAACAGTGGAAACGGTCAGCTGGTTGCTGTGGGCAGCCGGACCGTGGAGCGGGCCGAGGAATACATCGCCGAAAACCAGTCCCAGATTCCACATGATCCACCGCCGCGTCCCATCGCGGACTACGACGCAATGATCGCGTCCGATGACATTGATGCCCTTTATATTCCGTTACCGACCGGCGTAAGAAAAGACTACGTGCTCAAGGCCGCGGCCGCCGGTAAACATGTCCTCTGTGAGAAGCCCTGCGGGGCGAATGCAGCCCAGGTTCAGGAAATGATCGATGCCTGCGCTGCGGCAGGGGTGCAGTTCATGGACGGCGTCATGTTCATGCACAGCGACCGGATGCCGGCCCTCCGCGCGGAGCTGGATTCCGGTGAGGCAATAGGGGAATTGAAGCGCATTGCGACTCAGTTCAGCTTCCGGGCCCCGGATGATTTCTTTGAGGGGAACATTCGGGTGAATTCGGCACTCGAACCGCTGGGCAGTCTTGGCGACCTCGGTTGGTATTGCATCCGCATCATGTTGTGGACTCTGAACTACGAGATGCCGGTGTCACTTACCGCAAGCATGATTCGTCAGTCTGAACCGGACGATGGCTCTGATCCGGTTCCCATCAGCCTATCGGCTGAATTGGTGTTTCCGGGTGGTGTAACAGGCAGCTTTTACTGCAGTTTCGAAACAGAGCATCAGCAGTGGGTCAACATCAGCGGATCAAAGGGCCACATTGCGATCCCGGATTTTGTGCTGCCCTATCATGGGCCCGAAGTTGGCTTTGATGTGGAACAGGCCTTCTTCGATGTGGACCTCTGCACGTTTCATATGGAGCGTCACACCCGGCGGGTTGCGGTGAGGGAATATTCGGACTCCCATGCCACCTCTCAGGAGACGAAGTTGTTCCGCAAGTTTGGTGACCTCGTTCTTGGTGGAGCCCCGGATCCGCACTGGCCTGAGATTTCGTTGAAGACCCAGCAGGTCATGGATGCCTGTCTCGAATCGGCCCGGAATGGCGGTCAGCGTGTCGCCTTTTAAGTGATGGCCGAAGGAATCCTGCGCGGCATTCTCGGAGTGGCAGTGCTGCTCGGGATCTGCGTATTGCTGAGTAACCAGCGCAAGGCGATCAACTGGCGTCTCGTTATCGGGGGGATTGGTCTCCAGGTTATCCTGGCTGTCCTCATCCTTGCGACGCCATTCGGTAACCTCGTCGGTTGGATATCCGGAGGTTTTGTGAAGCTGCTTGGCTTCAGCGATGAGGGGGCGAAGTTCATGTTTGGTGAACTCATTGATGCGAGCCGCTACGGATTTGCCTTCAAGGTATTGCCGACCATCCTGTTTGTCGCTGCTCTGACATCTCTCCTCTACTACCTCGGCGTGCTGCAGTGGGTGGTTTACGGGTTTGCCTGGGTGATGAAGCGACTGATGCGTTTGTCAGGAGCGGAAAGCCTGGCGACGGCAGCCAATATCTTCGTGGGTCAGACCGAAGCGCCCCTAGTGGTTCGTCCCTACGTGCCGAAGATGACCAAGTCAGAACTGATGGCGCTGATGACAGGTGGCATGGCAACGATTGCGGGCAGTGTTTTTGGTCTCTACGTGGTGACCTTGGGAGGGGATGATCCAGAGTTGAAGGTGGCGGTGGCTCGTCAGTTGCTGACCGCTTCGATGATGAACGCTCCGGCCGCTCTCCTCGTCGCGAAGATGCTGGTGCCCGAGCGCGAGGAGTTTAACGAGGACTTGATGATTCCTCGAGAAAAAGCGGGTCGCAACGCGCTCGATGCCCTTGCCCGCGGAACAACCGAGGGGTTGAAGTTGGCTCTCAATGTCGCGGCCATGCTGATCGTGTTTGTCGCGGTGATTGCTCTGTTCAATGCGATCTTCAGCTGGTTTGGCGGTCTTGGAGCCGCGGAGGAGAAGGAGGGCGTCATTGATGCGCTCGTCATGAAGCTGAGCCAGGGAGCCTTCGAGGGACTTTCACTCGAGGCTCTGCTCGGATTTATCTTCGCGCCGCTGGCGGCGGCAATTGGGGCGGACTGGTCAGATGTGTTGCACCTGGGGCAGCTGCTGGGGACGAAGATGGTGGCGAATGAATTTGTTGCCTACCTGCAACTCGGCGAAATCCAGGCGGCAGGCACCTTGAATCCGAAGTCTGTTTTTCTCGCGACCTTTGCGCTTTGCGGCTTTGCAAATTTTTCATCGATCGGTATTCAGATCGGTGGCATTGGGGCTCTAGCCCCGGAACGACGCAGTGACCTCGCGGCACTGGGTTTCAAAGCCATGATTGGCGGAACGATTGCCAGCCTGCTGACCGCGAGTGTGGCGGGAATGTTTTTCGGATTGAGTTAGAGTGATGAACGAAAGACTCGTCCAGAGAACCCGCAAGGTGGCGGCCGACTATTTCTCGATGAACATCGACGGGATCCACGGTCTCAAGCATTGGGACCGGGTGCATGAGAACGGCGTCTATCTGGCGAAGCACAGCGGCGGTGATTTGCTGGTGGTGCAACTCTTTGCCTATCTCCACGACAGCTGCCGGCAGTCAGATGGATGGGATCCTCAGCACGGGGAGCGGGCGGCGGTACTTGCGCGTGCGCTGGCGGAGGACTGGTTGACGCTCGAAGGGGATCAACTGGAGTTGCTCACTTTTGCCTGTGAGTTTCACGAGAAGGGACGGGTGAGTGATGATCCGACCGTGGGCGCGTGCTGGGACTCGGATCGTCTTGATCTTGGGCGGGTCGGAATCAAACCCAAGGCGAGGCTGCTTTCGACGGAGCGGGCCAAGCGCCCCACGGTGATTGACTGGGGCTGGCAACGAAGTCGCGGCAAGAAAGTATCGTTGAAAGGAAAGTGATTCGAATGCGGCCGCCATGGGTTACCGTTTCAGGAAATCTTCACACCAAAAGATATGACTGAGTTTTCTGTGAGCCGCGCCCACCTCAAAAATGCCTGTGATCAGCGTCAGTGGGACTTGTTGGATAAGTTGCTGGAGATTGATGCGAGCGGGATTGATGACAAATCACTCTTCACCGATACCTGGGGCTCGTGGTGGGGGATGCTGCTGGAGTGCGTGATGCAAAAGCAGATCAAAGGGGTGCAGGTTCTCCTCGCCCGAGGGGCGAATCGTGGGGTTGCGATGTGGGGTGACGGGTTCATGACGACTCCTCGTGAGGCCGCTGCGGAACAGCCGGAGATTCTCGCCTTGCTCGACGCGGAGACGGTTACCTACGAGCGAAAGACAGATCCGGAGCTGCCGGTTGGGGAGACAGAGAAAGACCGGGCCATCAATCGCCAGGGCGAAATTCGTGACGGAACCGGGTTGGTGTTTCCGGTTGAAGAGGACTAGCTGGCAAAAAGGTAACTGAATCCGATCAGGAAGATCAGGGCGAACACAAAACGTTTCAGCATCATCTGGGGCAGACGATCGAGTGTGAGCTTTCCGAGCCAGACTGCGAGAGCGGCTGTTGGGACAGTCCAGGCTGTGAGGATAAGCAGGTCAGTCGTGATTTCTCCGGCGCCAAGCATGAAAAGATTTCGGGTCACGCCTCCGGCGAGAAAAGCGGTTTGGAGAATGGCAACGACTTCCACCTTGGACCAGTTGCGGGAGTAGGTGTAGACCACGATGGGAGGGCCTCCCACGTTGAAGGCTCCGGCGAGAATGCCTCCGAGCATTCCCATGAAACCTCCGGCTTTTTCAGGAATATGCAGCTTAGCCATGCGGCCCTGGAGAAACTCGGCCGCTGAGATCAACATCAGGGTGACACCGAGTAAGCGGATGACCAGTTTGCCATCGAGACTTCGCAACGCGAAGTAGCCGATGGGAATTCCGAGGATGATGCCGATGCAAAGGGGGAGTGCCCGTTTGAAGCAAAGCCCGGCCCGGTTGGCGAAGATGATAAAGGAGTTTACGAGGAGGCTCGCGATCGCGACGTAGGCGATGGCTTCGCTTACGGGGAGGACAAAAGGCACCAGCGCCATGCAGACCAGAGCGAGACCGAAGCCGGTCGCAGACTGGAGGTAGGCAGCCGCAAAAAGGATGGCAGCCACGTAGACGATGGACATGTCCATAGCGGGTCAGGGGGCGGTAGGCGGTTCCTGGTCGACCTGGAGAGGTTTGGCGGGCAGGGGTTCCCCGACCGGTGCAGCTGAGAGTTGGTCATCTTCGCGGCCCCGCCACTTGCGAATGGAGAGCTCTCCTGACAAACGTCCCAGCTTGGTCTCATTGTATCCCGCCCCCACATCGAGAGTGGGGTATCGACGAATCTCAAAATGGAGGTGGGCGAGGTAGCGGCCGTTAGCGGTGCCGATCGTGCCGACCATGTCGCCGCGTCTCATCCGGCGGCCGACGGGAACGTGAATGCTGTCGAGGTGACCGTAGAAGGTTTCGACCAGGTGCCCGTTGGGCAATTCATGGAGGAGAATGACGACGTTGCCCCAACCGTCGGAAGCCCAGCCGGCATAGATCACGAGCCCGTCTGAGACGGCGTAGACCGGATCGCCGAGATCGGAGTTCCAACCGCCGATGCCGTTGAGGTCGTCACCGAGGTGACTGTTGGTCATAAAGGGCTGGGCATTGTAAGTGAGTGCGGCGTGGCGACTGCCGACGGGGGAGTCAAAAGTCTTCGCTGTCGGAGTCAGCACCATTTCGATTGGGGAGGCGACGGAGAAGGCAGGATCAAAAATAGCATCAGGTCCCGGCTGGACCAGGCCGATCCGGGCAGGCTCGGCTGCGAGATCCACTAGCTTGGAGGCATCGCTTCGGGTCTTGATGAAGATGCCGATCATGAGGAGCAGGGCCGCCACAAGAATGCAGATCGGCAGGACGTAGCGATGCCAGTCCTGGAAGTGCTGCTTGAAATCAAAAGTGAGGGGCTTCTCCAAAGTCACCATGGAATAGACGACAAGCGGCGGATTTTGGCAACGCCGCAGGTTCGAAATTGAGCTAGGGTATGATTTGATGGCTTCCCCTGAATCGCAGAAACGTCGCTTCCGCCTCGATATCGCCTATGACGGACGCCCCTTCGCCGGCTGGCAAAGCCAGGTTGGGGGCAATACGGTCCAGGATATACTCCTGGCGGAACTCCAGTCCGTGTGTCCGGAAATCCTGACTGTGCAGGGTTCCGGACGGACCGATGCGGGAGTTTGCGCAACCGGTCAGGTGGCTCATTTCGATGTTTCCGGGGACTGGCGAATGAACGGTGGGGAATGGCAGAGGGCCTTGAACTCGAAGTTGCCACCGGCGATTCGGGTGATGCGCTGCCTGGAGGTGTCGCCTGAATTTCATGCCCGCTTCTCGGCGGAAGGAAAACTCTATCGTTATGACATCGTCACCGGCGATGTGTTGCCTCCGCTGCTTCACGGGTTGGCCTGGCATCGACGGGGACTGGAGGATCTTGAAAGGTTGGCTGAAGTGCTGGGGCTATACGTGGGGACGCATGACTTCAGGGCGTTCTCAGCCAACCGGAACGACGGGAAAGACGAGGGGCGAGACACAGTCCGTGACATCACGCTCGCGGAGATCGAGCCGGAAGCGGACGGTGTGCCCGGAAGGATGCGCCTGCGTTTCCGCGGCAACGGATTTCTCTACAAGATGGTAAGATTTCTCGTGGGAACGGCCGTCTACAACCTAGAGGGCAAAATCTCGAATGAGGAGATGACGGTACTTTTGCAAGGTTGCGAGGTGGAGAAAAAGGCACCATTTTGCGCTCCGCCGGATGGATTAAGTCTCGAGAGGGTCTATTACCCCGAGAGTCTCGAACCATCCTGAGTGGAGCCGGGCTGCCGGCAGTTGTCTCCATGGGAATGTTCTTCAAGAGATCGGGTATCGCCGAGAACCGCATCGAAAACTCCGGCCGCTGGCCGGTGCGGTTGACGCATTTCTATCTGGTCGACGATTACGAATTTCCGGCGACCAATTTCCCCGAGATCTTTTTTGTGCAGGAGGGCAACCTGCTTCACGAAACCGAAGTGGGGACCCAGGCGGTTCGTGAAGGCAGCGTGATGATGGTAAACCCCGGCGTCCGCCACACGGTCAAGCAGCCTGAGGAAGTGGTGCTGACACGACTTCGTTACCTGCCCGAGTGGCTGTCGCAGGAATACGAAATCATCGTGAATTCGCCGGATTTGTTTTCTCTCTTTTTCGATCAGTCGTGGTTTCGTTACCCGCGCGAAGAACACTTCCAGGTGTTCTCCACTAAGGGTGAGGGGAATACCCGCGTCCGCGCTGAGCTCGATTATCTCTGGGAGCTGCTTCGCAATAAAAGGGCTCTCGAACCGATTACTCGCGTCTCTGTCCTCAAGTTGATGATGCTCCTGACCGATGAGCACCAAAGGTTCTGGCGGGGTATTTCGGAGATTGAGATTCGCCCCGAGGTGAAGCACGCGCTCGACCGGATTGAAGCGACCATTCGAAGGGCGGCTCCATTCGAAGCGGCCAAGATGGCGCGTGGCGGCTTTGAAAAGCGGAACATTGATGACGCCTTTTACGAAACCATCGGCATGAACCTGGAGGAGTATGCCCAGCGCCGACGTGTTTTTCATGCCGCCTGCCGGCTCCTCGCGTCCGATGAGGAGCCGAGAAATATCTCAAAGGACCTGGGCTACCCCGCGATCGCTGATTTCCGAAAAGAGTTTGAGTCGGTCTTTGATATTCAGCCTGCCGTTTACCGTGAAAAGTTCGGAACCGGGCCGGTAAAAGAGATTGTGGAAGCCTAAGAAGTGGCTTGAACATCGGGTCAGCTCCATGTTTCTTGCCGACCCTCCGATCGGAGCATCCATTTGCAAGCCCATCCAGGCCCATGAAATCACCTGCCGAACAACTCGAAATCCTCACCCGCGGAGTCGCCAATATTCTCAGTGAAAAGGAATTGCTGAAGAAGCTGGAACGCGGTGAGCCGCTGCGTGCCAAGCTGGGGGTGGACCCGACGTCCCCGGATCTTCACCTCGGGCACAGTGTTGTTCTGGAAAAACTGCGTCAGTTCCAGGAGCTGGGTCACCAGGCTGTGCTGATTATTGGAGACTTTACCGCGCAGATCGGTGACCCGACCGGTCGCTCGAAGACCCGACCGCCGCTTTCCCGCGATGACATTCTTGCGAATGCCAAGACCTACCAGGAGCAGGCATTCCGCATTCTCGACAAGGATAAGACCGAGATCGTTTTCAACGGTGAGTGGTTCAACAAGATGAGCTTTTCCGATGTGATTCAGCTGAATGCGCGGGTGACCATGCAGCAGATGCTCCAGCGTGAGGATTTCAAGAATCGCATCGCCAACGACCAGGAAGTGCGACTGCACGAGATCCAGTACCCTATTGTTCAGGGCTGGGACTCTGTCGAGGTGAAGGCTGATGTCGAGCTCGGCGGAACGGACCAGCTTTTCAACATCCTGGTGGGTCGTGACATGCAGAAGAACGAAGGCATGGAACCCCAGGTCGTGATGTGTCTGCCGATTCTTGAAGGTCTCGACGGCGTTCAGAAGATGAGCAAGAGCCTGAACAACTACGTCGGCATCACAGAGCCAGCTGGCGAGATGTTCGGCAAGATCATGAGTATCTCGGATGACCTGATGGGCCGCTACTCTATCCTCCTAATCGGTGAAGAGATTCCTGCTGACGCGCATCCTCTCGAAGCCAAGAAGGCACTCGCAGCCAAGATTGTGACCCGTTACCACTCGGCGGAAGCTGCTGAACAGGCGCTCGTCAACTGGAATAACCGGGGCAACCTTGATGAGGTGGAGCTTCCCACTTTCGAGCCTCCGGCTGATCGCAAGGATCTGCTGGGGATTGTCCAGGCGGCTTTTGCCTCCCTTGAGGAACCGAAGTCTGGTGGCGATGTCAGGCGTCTCATCCAGCAGGGGAGTATCCAGCTGGACGGTGAGAAGCTGATGGATCCCAAGGGTGAGCCTGTGCTTGAGTCAGGAAAAGTGCTCAAGCTGAACAAGAAGCGCAGCGTTCGAATCGGCTGAGGGCTACGGCTCCGGAGTCATCGGAGTCAAGCTTTTCAGGGAAATTCATTTCCTACTTTTGCGTTGCTTCGTGGGGGCGTTTTTCGTCCACTTGAAGACAAGAAGTGCGGGCCAATCCCTGTCGCACAGAGTGGCGGAATCGAAGATTCGATTCGCCGGGGGAAGCTCGCCTCGAGGAAGGTTATTAGGGAAATGAATCGGCTACTGAGAGCGTTCCCACGTGTCATGGGGATCGTGAACCTGAACGATGACTCGTTCTCAGGGGACGGCACGCTCGACGTAAAAGAAGCCCTGCACCAGGCAATCTGCCAGGTTCTCGACGGTGCCGACATCATCGATATCGGGGCAGAGAGTGCGCGGACCAACCGCGATGCCATCAGTATCGGGGAGGAAGTGGATCGTCTCCTTCCGTTCATTGATTCCTTCTCCCTCGCGATCGAAGAACTGCAGCCGCGCGACGAGGCCCAGATCTGGCCTCCCAAACTTTCAGTAAACACCTGGCGACCCGAGGTGGTGGCCGAGGTTCTCAAGACGGGACAGGTCGACATCATCAACGATATCGGCGGTATGGTTGAAGACAGCAATGCCCGGCTTTGCTTCGAATACGAAGCGGCGTTGTTGATTATGCACACCGTTGGGCTTCCGAAGGAACCTCACTTCGATCAGCATTACACTGATGTCTGGGGCGAGTTGGAGCAGTTTTTCGATGATCGAATCGCTCGCGCTCGCCGGGTAGGTTTGAGCGATGACCAGATCATCATTGATCCGGGTATCGACTTTGCCAAGCAGAAGGCGGACAACCTGACTATCTTCAATGAGCTTGAACGATTGAGCTGCTATGAGCTTCCCATTCTACTCCCGATTTCACGCAAGACAGTCATTGGAGACGTGCTTGGGATCAAGGTGCCTGCTGAGCGTGACGCGGGCACGATCGCCTGCTTGGTTCGAGGAATGGCGGCGCACGCGGATATTTTTCGCGTGCACAATGTCAAAGCCGCTGCTGACTGTGTCCGAGTGATGGCAGCCATTCAGGGTGACGTTTCGTAGTAGGGAACCATCGAAAGCGGAGTGATTTCAAACGGGTTTGTAATTTGTTGCTGGCCCCGGCACGTCCTGCCGGTAGAGTCCGTTTCATGCAGATCAAGGTCGGAAACGAAATCATAGATATCAAACCGCCCTCCTCTGGAGGAAAAGGGGGGGTGATCATCATCCTTGTGATCGTGTTGGCGATTGCAGCATTCACTTCCATCTATTCGATTGGAACGGAAGAGGAAGGTGTGGTCTTGCGCTTCGGGAAGATAGTCAAGACAGTTAACTCGGGATTGCACCTGAAACTGCCATTTGGAATTGACCGAGTTTATCCTGTCCCGGTGACCCGGGTGATGAAACAGGAATTTGGCTTCGGGACGAAGGGCGCTACCTATCAGAGCCAAATGTCTTCTGATTGGGAGATGCAGCTCGAAAAAGATATGGTGACCGGGGACCTTAATTCGGCACTGGTTGAATGGGTGATTCAGTTCAAACTGAGCGAGCCGGAGAAGTATCTTTTTAATGTTCGCGATGCCGATGAGACACTTCGCGATGCCAGTGAATCTGTCATGAGGGCCGTAGTAGGGGATCGTACGGTTGACGAAGTGATCACGGTCGGCCGCGCTGAGATTGCTGAGGAATGCAAAAGTAAACTAAAGGAACTGGTCGAGCTATATGATATGGGTATCAGCATCGATCAGGTGCAATTGATCACCGTCAATCCACCAAAGCCGGTGCAGGCTTCGTTTAATGAGGTGAACCAGGCTCAGCAGGAGCGGGAGAATTCCATTAATGTTGCCCTGGGAGAGCAGAACCGGGAGATTCCGAAAGCAGGAGGCGAAGCTGAAAAGACGATCAGTGAGGCGGAAGGTTATGCGATGCAGCGGATCAATGAAGCCGAAGGTGATGCCGCCAGATTCAATGCCCTGTTTTCGGAGTACCTGAAAGCGCCGGAAGTGACCCGTCGCCGCATCTATCTTGAAACCATGCAGGACGTGATGCCCAACCTCGGAAAAAAAGTTATCGTAGACGAGTCAGCCAATCAGGTTCTGCCGTTTCTCCCACTCACCTCACCAGCCGTTAAATAAGACCAACGGGGATATTATATGAAAAAAATTGCTATTCGAATTTTTGTGTCTCTGGCGGCGCTGGTGGGCTTACTGATTGCTACGGGGGCGATATACACCGTCCACGAGACCGAGCAGGTGGTGATTACCCAGTTTGGAAAACCGGTTGGCGATCCGATCATGACACCGGGGCTGAAGTTCAAGGTGCCCTTCATTCAAAAAGTAAACGTCTTCGAAAAGCGAATTCTCGCCTGGGATGGCGAGGCGATTGAGATGACGACGAGGGACAAGACCTACATCATCGTAGATACTTATGCGCGTTGGGCGATTGAGGATCCATTGCTGTATTTTCTATCCGTCCAGAATGAGCGAAGGGCCCAGTCCCGTCTCAAGGATATTCTCGGTTCAGCGACCTTGGATGCCATTGCTTCTCATGAGCTGGCCGAGGTGGTGCGTTCCACCAAGGACAGGCAGCCTGCCGTTGAGGAGGAAATTGCGGAGGCGGACGAGTCAGGATCGGTGGGAACCTTGATTCCGATTCGGCGAGGACGTGAGGCTCTTGAGAGTGACGTCTTCAAGGCATCCGAGCCGGTCCTGGAAGAATATGGGATCAAGCTCTACGATTTTCGATTCAAGCGGATCAACTACAATACGGTGGTTCAGGAGCGGATTCACGAACGCATGATATCCGAGCGAAAGCAGATTGCTGAAAGGTTTCGTTCGGAAGGTAATGGAGAAGCGGCGAAGATTCTGGGCAACATGGAGCGCGACCTTCGTGAGATCGAATCGGAAGCCTACAAGAAAGTTCAGACTTTGAAGGGAGAAGCAGATGCGAAAGCTACCGAGATCTATGCGGCCGCCTACAACCAGTCGCCAGAGTCGGTCGAGTTTTATCAATTCGTTCGCACGATGGAATTGTATGGTGAGATGCTGGGTGGTGACAGCACCGTGGTTCTCTCGACCGAAAGTGATTTGTTTAAGTATCTCAAGGAAGTGGAGCCTTTGGAAAAGCCGACCAGTTCCGAAGGATCCGGGACCGTGAAACGTTCCCGAGCGGAGTGAGATAGGTTTAAATCTCGCCAACGAACCGGTAGATCCTGTAGAAGGGATTCGTCATGGTATCACAGATTCTAGCCTGGATCATCGCCGGTGCGCTGGTGGGTTCGCTCACCGGTTTGCTTATTAAGCGGAATAAAAAGGGTTTCGGCTGGTGGACGAATGTCGGGATCGGATTGGCCGGGGCCATCATCGGCGGGGTGCTGTTCCGGCTCTTCGGGATCGATCTTGGACTTTCGGAGATTTCCATCAGCCTGGAAGACCTCGTCGCCGCCTTTTGCGGGGCGCTGCTGTTTCTCCTCGGCGTCTGGATTTACCGCAAGTTCTTTGCCAAGAAGAGCGGCGGCGATGCGGATGTTTGAGTCGGGTCTTACTCAAACAGGCTCATCAGCTCGGCTTCGTTGAGATGGGCGTCTCCGGCTTCTCCCGAACCGGAGAGAAGTGACTCCATCATCTCCCGCTTCTTGTTCTGCAGGGAGAGAATTTTTTCCTCCACCGTGTTGCGGGTGATGAGCTTGTAACTCGTCACGACATTCTCCTGGCCGATTCGATGAGCCCGGTCCGTGGCCTGCGCTTCGACAGCCGGGTTCCACCAGGGATCCACATGGATCACGGTATCGGCCCCGGTGAGGTTGAGGCCGACACCACCTGCTTTGAGGCTGATCAGAAAAACGGGAATGTTGTTTTCCTGGAAGCGGTTGACCACTTCACCCCGGTTTTTCGTCTGGCCGTCGAGGTAACAGAAATCGATCTGCTTCTCGGCGAGCTGGGGAACCAACAGTTGCAGCATCTCAACGAACTGGCTGAAGACAAGGACGCGGTGCCCGCCTTCGACGGCTTCATCAAGCAGCTCGGAGAGAACGTCAGCTTTGATCGAGGCGTCTTCGTCGGTGATGTCCGGAAGACCAAGGAGACGCAGATCGCAGCAGGTCTGGCGAAGTCGCAGGAGGGCGGTGAGAGCGAGCATTCGCTGGCGTCCGCCTTCGGCATCGAGGATGGACTGTTTGCTTTCGCGCAACAGTTTCTCATAGACCTCTTGCTGGCTCGATTTGAGATCGCAGTAGACCACCTGCTCGATTTTGTCGGGCAGGTCCCTGGCGACTTCGGTTTTGAGTCGACGCAAGATGACAGGTCGCAGGCGGCGGTGAAGTCGTTCCTTCACGCCTGATGGTGGCTGAGCTGCCGAGAGAGGTTTCTCGAAGCGTTCCCCGAAGTCCTTGCGGTTTCCGAGATAACCGGGCAGGGCAAACTGGGCAATGGACCAGAGATCACGAACCGAGTTTTCGATGGGGGTGCCGGTCAGGGCGAAGCGATGCGTCCCGTTGAGGCGGTGGGTCGCCTTGCTGACTTGAGCCTCCGGATTCTTGATGTGCTGGGCTTCGTCGAGGATGACAATATCGAATTCACGTTCACGATACCAGGCTTCGTCTCGTCGCAGCAGCGCGTAGCTGGTGACAAGGATATCCGCATCACCGTGTTCGGCTAGGGTTTGTTCCCGGTTGGGGCCTTCAATGGCGACGGTTTTCAGCTCGGGAACGAACTTCGCTGCTTCAGCGACCCAATTGTAGACCAGCGAAGAAGGGCAGACGACGAGGGCGGATCCTCCCACGGAATAGATGAATGACAGGGTCTGCAGGGTTTTGCCGAGGCCCATGTCATCAGCAAGGATGCCGCCCATCCCACGTGAGGCGAGTTCCTGCATCCATTCGACCCCTTCGCGCTGATAAGGGCGCAGAGTGCCATTGAGGAAATCGGAGAGGTCATAAAACTCAATGGCCTCCTCGGTGGTCTGCCACGGAACGGCTCCGCTGGTTTTAAAATTCCAGTCGCTGGCAGTTTCCTTGAGGTAACCGGCCTGCGATTGATCAATGCGATAGGTGCCGGCCTGCAGTTGTTCCGGATCGCAGTCGGTCAGAATGTCGCCGAAGCTTTCGGCGAGTTTGGTATTGAGGACAGCCGTTTTGCCGTTGGCCAGCTTCTTCCCGTTCTGCCCCATCTGGAGCAGTCGTTCGATTTCCTGGCGCGGGATGGTGTTGCCGGAGGCCGTGCCGAAACCGACATCCATCGCGAACCAGTCTTCGCCGCCGCTGCGGAAGTCGAGGGAGGTTTCGATAGGTTCAATTTGTGTGAGCGCATGCTCGAAGCGTTCACCGGTTTTAGTTTGCCACCGGGCTTGAAACGCGGGATAGCCGTGGGCGAGGAACTGGAGGATCGCGTTTTTGTCTTTGAGAACAAAGCGGCCTTCGTTTCCGCGGCGAACGAAGCCGGCGGATTCCAGTTCTTCGATGGCAGCGTTTTCTGCCCGGGTGTTGGAAAGGATCAGTGTCCCTTCGGATTCGCGAACGGCAGGCCGGGCCTCCGACGCCGGAAGGGCTGTGTCCTCGTAGATGAAGGAAAGATCGGCATCGAGATGGTTTAGTGAACCTTCGACATCGAGTTGCACCGAAAGCTTGGGGCGCTGAACCTCAACGTCACTGAGATCGAAGTTCTGTTGCAGGGTGGCGAAGTCGTCGACGAACGACTCCGGATCGAGGGTGATACCGGTAATGAGGGCGCCCTGGAGTCGGGAGGGAAGACCGGGGGCGACGGGTTGGATCAGGTCCGGTTCGCTGAGGACCCAGGCTCCGGTGCCGGTCACGAGGGGAACAACGTTGGCTGGCCAGCCGGGTCGAAAGCGCAGTCCTGAGACTTGCTCGAGGGCGGGTCGCCAGGGGAGGTGCGAAATTCGGAAGGCGCGGTTCTTGCCGAGAGTGACGCCGCTGTGTCCGGGGATCGATGATAGCAGTCTCGAGAAGTCGTCTGATGAAAGGACCGCCATGCCCGGAACAGTCTCCGGGGATATGCGCTGAAGCGCGCGGTAGAGGGCTGCGTCTCCGGCGTCGAGAAAGAGGACGGTGTCAGCGGCGACCGCATTGAGCAGTTTGCGATCACTATCGAGTGACACTTCAACACCGACGGTGATGCGGTTTTTGTCCCAGGCGGGAGCCAGGTTGGGGGCAACGACAAGGTGCAGAGTCGCAGGGATGGCTCCTTCGCTGCTTGTTTCCGTGAATTTTGGCCAGTCAGAGCTGAGGACAGGCTGGGCCGGTTTTGCCGGTTCGGCTTCCCTCGGATTTCCGTCGGAAGAAACCGCTGCGGTGGTCGGTTCCAGCACCTCCAGCCCAACGGCGAGCCCATGCGCGCAGATGATGCCGTCGCGCCGGGCGCGAAAGCAGTGGCAGTGATTCTCGACGTCGGTGCGCGACCGTATCTCCATTCGGACCTTCAACGTCTTTCCGTCTTTGACGATGCCTTCGAGGACACCATTGCGATACGAGGCGTTGGTGACCTTGCCGGCCGAATGAAGGGAGCGGGCCTGCTTCATTTCTTTCCATCCTCCGATATCGGAGAGGAATTTTCGGCTGAGTTCGACGGGTTCGGGCATGGAGACTCAGCAGTAGGGGAAAATGGGCAGGGATGCAAAAGCAGATTCCGCGACTTGTGAATCTGCGGCTTCGTGTCAGAATAACCGCCCACTCAAGATGCCGGGGTGGTGAAATTGGTAGACACGCTTGACTTAGGATCAAGTGCCTTACGGTGTGCAGGTTCGAGTCCTGTCCCCGGTATTCCCGCCGCAAGCGCGACGGCCTCTTTTCCGAATTTTGGATCGTGGGAAGTATCGTTTCGCCGATGCCAAAAGAAAAAGAGGGTCGGAGACAAACTCCGCCCTCTTTCCCTGTGCTCTTTCCGGAGGAGAGAGAACTAACTAAGAAGAGTTTCTATACGTTCGCCGTTTCCGATTCTTTCGCGTCGTCGGATTCGTGCTCGGCCAGCACTCGTCGATCAGACGGCATCCCATGGTCTTCGAGTTTCTTCAATCCGTCGCGACGGGTGATGAGGCTCTCGACGATCTTGTTGGCCATTTCGCGCTGACCGGAAGGCAGGCGCAGGACGAGTTTGCGGGTGCCTTCGAGATCGTAGAGGGCAATGTCCTCGCTGAAGAAGCGATGCTCCTGGGTGATCTCGAGTCCGTCGAGGGTGAGGCGGGTGTGGTAGTATTTCCAGTTGGCGCGACCGATGAAGTGCAGAGTGCCGGGCTCAGAGGCTTCGGCGATGACACGGCCAAAGGTCATGGGGACAAATCCCTTTACCTTCTTGCAACGTCCCACGAGGACCCTGGCGGACCATTCGGGGTCGGCCTTGCCGCCGAGCCTGCTGCCAAGGAGCTGATCTTCATCTGAAGTCAGGCCGGCGTAGAGCAGTGCTTCGTCGTCGGAATCCGAGACGAGGGAGACCGCCTTTTGGTTGATCATCCAGAGGAAGCCCTTGAAGCGGCGGAAGAATTTCGGAGTCAGGTAGAGGCTGAAGCCGAGGAAAACCACAAAGACAATCGCGGCGAGGATTGGATTCACCGCCATGAGACCGAGCCCCCCTAGAACGGCAATGTCTTCTGTCACGCTCGCGACGATATTCGTAGCAGGTTCGGGCGAGGCATTAAGAGCCAGCCGGGTTCCGGACTTGAATCCGTGAGCGACGAGCGTGGTGCCACCGGCAAGCAGGGCAATGACGACCTCGAAAGCGGGTTCCGTCGGTCCGAGTGTGTGGATGGCCAGAAGAGCACCGCCGACCGGGCGGATCAACGTGTGGACCGAGTCCCAGAGCGAATCGACCCAGGGGACTTTGTCGGAGAAGAATTCAAAGCAGAAGAAAATGCCTGAGGCAGCAAGAACGGCCGGGTCGCCAAGGACAAGCAGTTCCGGGTAGGTGGCAGAGACATCGACCCATCCCTGGTTGATCGCGAGTCCGGTGACGAAGACGACCAGGTAGAGGTTGATGCCGGCCAGGGTGGCAAAGCCGAGGGCGACGGCGAGTGTTTCGAGGATTTCCATGAGATTTGTCGGTTTGGTGAAGAATTTGCGACGGTCCTATGGCAACATGGATGGTGCGAGAGGCCCATTACAAAGGGGTAGACGAATTATAATCGGCATCTATTGCCCTGAATCGGGCGTTGATTGCTCCGAATTGAGGCGAGAGGCTGGCGGATTCTCGCGAATGGTTAGAAAAACGGCTCAGGTGTAGTGTTCCTGTGATGAAACGACTGGTTTCAATTCAAATAGTTATGGCGATAGCGCTCCTCGGAACGGGGAAAGCGTTCGAGCCAATCTATGAGCGCCCGCCGATCAATTACTTCGAGAACGAGCCGGACACCAAGCTGACCCGTCTCTTTGCCGAGGCGGAGGAGAAAGGCTGGTTAAGCGAAGGGACGGATCGCGAAATCCTCGAGGAGCTGCTCAACCGACTGGAGATTCCGATCGAATCCCAGGTGCTGGTTTATTCCAAGACCAGTGCCCAGAACAGCCGGATTTCCCCAAGGACACCCCGCGCGATTTACTTCTCCGATGATGTCTACATCGGCTGGGTTCAGGGAGGCGAAATGGAGGCAGCCAGCTTCGACAAGGACCTGGGAATGGTGTTTCACCTCATCGAACTGACTTCCCGTGAAGAGGGAAAACCGCCAACGCTGAATCGAGATCGATCCTGCCTCAATTGTCATGCCGGTTCTTCGAATAACAGTTTGCCCGGTGTGATGATTCGATCCGTTTATCCGCAGGACACGGGATTGCCCCTGTTTCAGGCGGGTAGTTTTCACACCCGACAGGACAGTCCTATCGACGAGCGGTGGGGTGGTTGGTACGTGACCGGCGAGGTTGAGGATTGCGGGCACCTCGGCAACACGATCGCTGAAGCCGATCGGCGTGACATTGAGGTGACCCTGTTGCCGATGACGGAAGAGCCGGTTTCTGCTCTCGACGAGTTTTTCAATGCGGCTCCTTATCCGAATGGTGGGACGAGTGACGTGGTCGCGCTGATGGTACTGGAGCACCAGGTCGGCACTCACAACCTTCTCGTCGAGGCGAACCTGACGACCCAGAACACTTTGTATCGCCACGTCGAAATGCAGAAAGCCTTTGGCGAACCGGTCGACGCTCCGCTTTCGGAGACCAATCAGCGCATTCTTGATCGACTGGCAGTGAAGGTGTTGCTGCAGATGCTCTACGCCGATGAATTTGTGCTGCCTGCCGGAGTCGAAGGTGCAGAGACTTTCCAGGAGGCCTTTCAAAAGAACCAGGTCGAAAACTCCGAAGGTCGCTCGCTCAAAGATTTTCGTCTCTACGAGCGGTTGATGAAGTATCGCTGCAGTCACCTGATATATTCCCAAGCCTTCACCCAGTTGCCGGACGAAATTCGCACCCGCATTCTCGACCGGCTTCACAGCGTTCTGACCGAGCCTGAGAAGTGGCCGGAATTTGCCCATCTGAGCAACAGTGAGCGGGAGGATATTCTCGCCATCATATCGGAAACAGTTCCGAACCTGACCGAGGTGTGGCAGCCCTGAAGCCGGGGCGCACAAATTCGGAGCGTGGGGGTTGATTCGACGGAGATCGCCTGTTGATTGCAATCTCCCGTTCATGCATTTGCGTTCCCTCAATCTCAACCACTTCCGTTGCTTCGAGTCGCTGCGGATCGAGTTGCCGGCAGGGATCAGTATTTTTCACGGCAACAACGCCCAGGGCAAAACGTCCATCCTCGAAGGTGCCTGCACCCTGTTGCGATTGCAGAGTCCGCGGACTTCGACCATCGCGGATTGTGTCCGCTTTTCCGAACAGGCTTTTGCCGTGGGCGGGCAGCTCGATGGAGGAAATCCGGTCGAGCTTCGAGTGCAGTACAAGACATCCGGACGCCGGCTCCTTGTGGATGGGGAAAACCAGAAGCGTGGCAGCGACTACCTTCGCCACAGTGCACTTGTCGTCTGGATGGCCAATGATGATCTGGCCCTGGTCCGGGGAGGGGGAGACGGTCGGCGTCGCTACCTCGATTTCATGGCGGCGCAGCTCTTTCCTGCCTACCGCCCCGCGCAGAAAGCCTATGAGAAAGCGGTGCGCTCGCGGAATTATCTTCTCAAGCGTGATGCCTCGCCCAAGTGGGCGGAGATCGATGCCTACACCCAGGTGCTTTCGGAGCAGGGACGCGTTGTGACGCAGTGCCGGCGGGAATTGATTGATGCGTTGCAGCCCCAGGCATCCCGCGCCCAGAGTGAAATTGGAGGCGGGGCCGAGGAGCTGAAATTGACTTACCAGTCTGCGTCCGGTGAAGCAGATGACCTCGCTGCCGAACTGTTTCGCCGGCGAGAAGAAGAGTTCCGCCGACGCCAGACCGTGGCCGGCCCGCACCGGGATGATCTCATCCTCGAACTTAACGGAATGCCGGTGGCGAAATTCGCGAGTGAAGGCCAACAGCGCACGGTGGCGCTGGCGTTGAAGCTGGGGCAAACCCATCTTTTCCTCGAATCGAGGGACGATGCTCCCGTGATGTTAATCGACGATGTCTTCGGCGAACTCGATCCCGATCGTCGCAATGCCTTGATGGCGGCATGGCCGGAGGGCTCACAGAAGTTGATCACGACGACCCACCTGGACTGGCTCGACGAACGTTTTGATCACGCTCATCGATTTGAGGTGCATCAGGCGTCGGTGGCGGATGCGACGTAAACCCGTTCGACCCGGCTGGTGATGCCGGTGAGGATCTCCCAGGGAATGGTCCCGGCCCGGGTGGCCAGTTCCTTGGCCGTGATGCTTTCGTCACCCTGCTCACCGATGAGGGTGGCAACATCGCCACAGGCAACCGGTTCGTCGAGGTGGGAAATGTCGACCACGATCTGGTCCATCGTCACGCGTCCGAGCAGCGGGCATCGCGTTCCGGCAATGAGGACATGGGTTTCTTCGCCGGTCAGGTAGCGGGTATAGCCGTCCCCGTAGCCAACTCCGAGAGTCGCAACCGTCATCGGTTTGTCTGAAATGAAGGTGCGACCATAGCTAATGCTGGTGCCTTCGGGGATATCGCGGACCAGCGTGATGCGCGTTTTTAAGCTCATGACCGGGCGCAGCGGCGTGTGGTCCTCAAGAGGAGAAATTCCGTAGAGAGCGATGCCCGGTCTAGCGAGCGTAGCGAAAGGCAGGTCTCGCTGAAAACCAAGCAGTCCTGCGCTGTTGGCGATGTGTAAATGGCAGGCGTTCTCTGGGGCAAGAGCCTGGATGATGCCGGAGAACGAGGCGATCTGTGAATGGGTAAAATCGGGATCGTCGTCGGCAGACGGGAAATGAGTCTCGAGTCCCTCGAGCTCGCAGTTGGGATGATCCTTGATCGCGGCAACCAGTTCCCCGAAATGGTCGGGCAGAGAGCCCATACGTCCCATCCCGGTATCAGCGACGGCGTGGAGACGGGCCCGGGTGCCGAGTCGCGCAGCGGTTTCGCCGAAGGCGGTTACTTCTTCAATAGACGAAACTGAAGCGGAGAGTCCCGCTTCGACAATAGGCTCGATCTCGGCCGGGGTGGGCGGGCTGAGGATCAAGATGGAGGGAGACTGGTTCCCGGCAGCCTTGAGCGCGCGCCTCGCTTCCTGGTAGTTGGCGACACCGAACCAGTCGACGTGTCCCATCAGAGAGGAAACCACATGCTCGAGGCCGTGGCCATAGGCGTCAGCCTTGACGATAGCCATGATGCCACAGCGGTCGCCGGCCTCCTTTCTCAGAAAGGCCGCGTTATGGCGAAGGTTGCTGAGGTCGATTTCGGCCCAGCAGCGGAGATGAGAGGTATCCGGATTCGTCGGCGATGCCATATGTGTGAGGCTACGCTACGACGCGCTCAGTTCTTTCTGGATTTGTTCGAAATCACCTTCTTCACAGCAGCGGACAAAACCTTCGCAATAGGCCTTGAGACGATCCCAGACGACACGGATCTCGGCAGACTCATCGGGCGTAATGGTATTGTCTTGCGCTGCGCGGGAGACAACATCGAGCAAACCGGCAAACTGCTGCACGATCGTATGGGTCGCTGGAACGACTTCGTAGCCTTCCTGGCACGCGCTCTTGGGGTTGCGCACATAGTAGCCGCCCGACTGCTGGCAGAGCCACTCGCAGATGCCGGGATCACGAGTCAGAGCCATCAGTGTCGCGATTCGGTCGAGAGGGTTGCGGCTGCCGGATCCGGTGTCGGTATTCGGCTGCGCCCACTTGTAAACGAGGGAAAGCGAAACTCCCAGCTCCGAGGCAATCTCTTTAGGGCTGGTGTTAGGGCTATCGAATGCTTCCTTGAGTACTTCGTGCGATTCCATGCGTGTTTATACTGGCCGATTCCGTCAGGTATTACAAGTGGCGAAGTGCTTCCAGAGGTTACAAAAGCGCCGTTCGTTTGTAGTCGCTGAACTGGTGCCAACTACCTATTCTTCTCGCAACTTAAACAAGGAAACTTTCGACTTGAACGGGAAGCAGGCACCCAACCATGCTCCCATCAGAAATGGGTCGATACCATGATTGAACTGCTTAGAGAATCCATACTGCCGGTTAACCTGCCATTTACCATTTTGCTTGGTGTGGTGGCAGTGTATTGGATCGTAGGGCTCATTGGCCTGGTGGACCTCGACGGCATCGGCGGAGGTTTGGATGTGGGCAGTGACGGAATCGATGGAATAGACGGACTTGATGGGGCCGACGGAATTGACGGAGTTGATGTAGACGGCGTGGAAGGAATCGATGGTGGTGACAGCGGAGCGCACTCCTTTGCCGGCACGTTTTTTAACGGCCTTCTCAAAGCTATCGGGGCCAGTGATGCGCCCGTGATCTTTGTGCTGTCGGTGTTCGTCGTGATTCTCTGGGGACTGAACATGGTGGGTAATCACTACTTCAATCCTGAGATGACGAGTGCACGGGCTACGATCGTTCTGATCCCGGTAGTGATTGCCGGTTTCATCATGACTCGCCTCCTCGTCAGACCACTTCGACCTCTCATGAACATGATCCGCGACGACGAGAAGCCCGTTGTAATCATCGGTTCCAGCGGCGTGGTGCGCTCATCCAGCCTTGATGCTGATTTCGGGGAAGTTTCCGTCGAAACGGAGGAAAACACGCTCATTCTCCGGGCTAGAATTTCTGACGAAGACGCCTCTTTGAAAAAGGGGGATCCCATCCTCGTGGTGTCTAAAGATAATGACTCAGATACCTATTTAGTGCGTGCGCTTGATTGACTTTAACTATAAATCCTAACCCACCTACAACTCATGAATCCTGAAATACCTGTCATCTTGGCCTCCTTCTGGGGAGGCATCGTCGGGATAGTCATTGGAGCACTGATCGCCCTGCTCCTGGCTGTCGGAATTTTCTGCGCCAGCTTCTTCCGTAAAGTGAAGAAAGGTACGGCAGCTGTTGTCACAGGCGTAGGCGGCACCCGCGTCGCGTTCAACGGAATTATCGTTTACCCCATCCTGCACCGCTATGAGTCGATCGATATTTCGCTGAAGAGGATCGAGATCAAGAGGACCGCGCATAACGGCCTGATTTGTAAGGACAATATTCGCGCTGACATCGAGGTGGCATTCTTCGTTCGAGTTAACAACGAGGGAAAAGACGTGCTCAAAGTGGCCGAGTCTATCGGTTGTGAACGAGCTTCGAGTGAGGATGAGATTCGCGCTCTGTTTGATGCGAAATTTTCTGAAGCGCTCAAGACGGTGGGTAAGCGTTTCGACTTTATCGAGCTCTACCAGGAGCGGGATACGTTCCGGGATGAGATCATCAAGGTGATCGGCACCGACTTGAACGGGTTCGTTCTCGATGACTGTGCGATCGACTACCTTGAGCAGACGCCGATCGAAAGCCTCGATCCGGACAACATCCTCGATGCCGAGGGTATTAAGAAGATCACGGACCTGACCGCTGCCCAGGCCAAGCTTTCCAACAACATCCAGCGTGATAAGGAGAAGGTGATCAAGCAGCAGGACGTGGAAGCCCGCGAAGCGATTCTCGAGCTCGAGCGCCAGCAGGAAGAGGCCGAGGCCAAGCAGGCCCGCGAGGTGGCGTCAGTGAAAGCCCGCGAAGAGGCAGAAGCCCTCAAGGTCATGGAAGAGGAGCGCCTCAAGTCCGAGCGCGCTCGCATCTCAACCGAAGAGGAAATCGAGATCGCGACTGAGAACAAGGATCGCGAAGTGATCGTGGCCCTCCGCAACAAGGAGCGTACCGATGCGGTCGAGCAGGAGCGAGTCAAGCGTGACCAGGAGCTTGAGTCCATCGAGCGCGAGCGCGTCACCACGCTCAAGGACATTGAGAAAGAGAAGACCGTCGAGGTTGAGAAGAAGAATATCCAGGACGTCATTCGCGAGCGCGTTGCGGTCGAGAAGAGCGTGGTCGAAGAGCAGCAGAAGATCCTCGATACCGAGGCCTTTGCCGGGGCTGATCGTGAGAAGCAGGTCGCAGTGACTCTCGCCGAGAAGCAGGCCGAGGAAGAATTGATCCGCAAGATCAAGGAAGCCGAAGCGGCCAAGGAAGCGGCCCAGCTCAAGGCTGACCAGGAGCTCTATGAAGTGGTTCGCCTCGCCGAATCAGAGAAGCAGGCTGCTGAATTGAACGCTGAAGAGATTCTCATCAGCGCCGAAGCCGAGCAGGCTGCCTCCGAGAAGCTGGCTGTCGCCAAGAAGACGCTGGCTGAAGGTGTCACTGCTGAAACCGCTGCCGAAGGTATCGGTGAAGCCAACGTGATCGAAGCCAAGGCGGCTGCTGAAGCCCAGGGCATCGATGTGAAGGCCGATGCGATGAAGAAATTCAACGAAGCCGGTCAGGAGCACGAAGAGTTCAAGCTTGAGCTTGAGAAAGAGAAGGCCATCGAACTGGCCGAAATCGATGTGCGCGCCGAGATTGCGGCGAAGCACTCCGAGATCCTCGCCCAGGCTCTTAAGAGCGCTAACATCGACATCGTCGGTGGCGAGACCGAGTTCTTTGATCGCATCACTCACGCCATTACCCAGGGTAAGGCCGTGGATCGCATCATCGACAACAGCCAGACTCTGACTGACGTCAAAGAGACCTTCTTCAATGGCGATCCGGATTACTTCAAGTCCCAGCTCAATGACTGGATCAATGACTTCGGAGTCTCCTCCGAGGACCTGAAGAATCTGTCTGTCAGCGCTCTCTTGACTCGCCTCGCTGGTGAAGCGTCGGACTCTGATACCCGTGAGAAGATCTCGGGGCTACTCGGAGCCGCTGAGCGCTTCGGGCTGGCGAACGAGAAGGCGGGCAAGGTGCTGAAGCAGCTTGCGTGATCCATCGTTGACCCAATCTGACTGACTGAACTGAATGTCTGACGAGCCACAGGCAGCTGTCGAGGAGAACGCTCCCGAACAGCTGGAAGAGGGCACCTACGAAGTTCTGCGCCGACGCTTGCTCAAGCACGGCGAGGAACTTCAGGGCCGCCTGAGCCAGCTGAATACGGACCGGCAGGAAGTGTTCGGGGCGGTAGAGCCCGCCCTCGTCGCGACCGAGCGAATCTCGACGGAATACAACTGCATTCCCCGCGATATCATATCCATCGGGGGAGGGAAGTTGCTCTTTGGCTACAACGTCCAGATGGGGCTGAAGTCAGTCACGGATGTCCAGGACGTCTTTGATTTCTTCGAATACGATTCGGAGGAACATCACTTTCACAAGGCTGAGGGCGGTCCGCTGGAGGATCCCCAGTTTCAGGACGACTTCGCTTACCTCTACAAGTATTACCGTGACACCATCTTCGTGAAGTTCATGGTGATCGGCCCGAGCCTTTACATGGCGTTCCGGGTGGGTAAGGCGGTCGAGGACATCAAGACCTTCAAGTGGTTGCTGAAGGGAGACGGCGAACTGGAATACGTCGGCAACCGCTTTGATCACGAGTATCAGTTTCCGCCTCAGCAGGACTTCGAATGGAAGCGGGCGCACCGAGGTATGTTCCGGGAAGGGCAGCATCCTCATATTTCGATCGAGGATCGCGTCTTTGTTGAAACGGTGGGCGGGGATCTTACGATCAAGATCGAGGACAATACCGAATCGGGTGAAGGGATTTACCAGGAAGCGGTCACGAACGAAGATCAGACGCTCGACGATGCGGAGATTTTCTACGCCATCGTCGGTCACCTGACATTGCTCAAGATTCTGCCCTACCAGGAGAAGGACTATCGCCACCTTGTCTACAACGAGAAGACAAGAACGGTGACGCGGATCGATTCGATCGCGAACTCCTGTGTGCTGCTACCGGAAGATCACGGCATCATATTCTCGGATGGTTATTACCTCCAGACCGGCGAGGCCCGGCAGTTCCAGAGTGAACTGAGTAACATGCTCTTCGAGCGGCGCATCGTGGCGCCGAACGGCGAGGATTACCTCTTTGTTTTCTACAACCGCCGATCCGGGCATTACATCCTGATGCCCTACAATCTGATCAATCAGAGCGTGGAGAATCCCATCGTTTGCAACGGCTACACACTGTTTGCCGATGGTGAGCTGGTCTACTTCCGCGACGGGGATGACGCGCAGAAGCATCACGTGCTTCAGGTCTGGCGGACTCCGTTCTCAGCGGAGCAGACCGCTACGGTTGAGAACAAGGACAGCTTTCTCTTCAAGGTCGGTAATGCCGATATCGTGAAGTGCATGGCCGAGTGTCATGAGATCCTCAACCTGCTCGGCAAGGAAGACAGCTACGCGGACCTCTACTTCGACCTCGCTAAGAAGAGCGGCGACATCATTGACACCTACTTCTGGTGCGGGGATGAAGCAGCGCACAATCTGCGTGAGACGCTGACGGAACTGAAAGGGGCGGCCGATTCGGCCATTGCCGAGTTCGAGAAGGTTTCCAGTCTGCGCGCTTCGACGGCGGCGCAGATGAAAGAGGTGGGCGACCGGGCTTCCGAGACCGCCCGCCGTGCCAGGGGGCTGCGTCCCGATGATATTTTCGGATTCGTCGAAAGCCTTTCGCAACTGCGCACCGTACGCGGCGAAGTGATCGCGCTCCGCGATTTGCGTTATCATGACGAGGCGCGGATCGACGCCCTGGAAAACGACGTGGTCGAAACCACAGAGCGCGTTTCAGGAGACTGCGTTGAATTCCTTCTCGGGGAACAAGCTCTCAATCCCTACCGCGACCGAATCTCCGAGCAGGAGGCTCAGGTCGACAGCGTGACGAAAGTGGCTGAGGCCGAAACGGTCCGGGATGAACTCGATAAGGCGGGATCTGAACTCGAGATGCTGATCGATATTGTCGGCAACCTGCGGATCGAGGACGCGACCCAGACGACGAAGATCATTGACGATATTTCGGCGATCTATTCGAAGCTCAACAGCGTTCGCGCTATCCTGAAGAATCGTCGTCTCGAGTTGGCGAAGCAGGAAGGGGAGGCCCAGTTCGGCGCGCAGATGCAGTTACTGAGCCAGTCGGTCGTCAATTTTCTCGACCTCTGCGACACGCCGGACAAGTGCGATGATTACCTGTCCCGGACGATGATCCAGCTCGAGGAGCTGGAAGGGAAGTTCGCTGAGTTTGATGACTACGTCACCCAGATCGTTGAGAAACGTGACGAGATCTACAATGCTTTCGAGACGCGCAAGGTGCAGTTGCTGGAGCAACAGAACCAGCGCTCCACGACCCTGCATCGTTCCGCAGACCGCATCCTGACAACCATTCAACATCGGGTCGGGCAGCTCGAGGAGATTTCCGAGATTAACGGCTACCTCGCCGGTGATCTCATGGTCGAGAAGGTGCGCGACATCATCGATGAACTCGCTGAGCTGGGTGACACGGTTAAAGCTGACGACATCCGGACACGACTCAAGACGGTCCGCGCCGACGCGGTCCGCCAGCTCAAGGATCGCAAGGAGCTCTTCGTTGACGGCAAGAATGTGATCCAGCTCGGGGCGCATCGCTTTTCGGTGAATCACCAGGAGTTGGAGTTGTCCATCGTGCCTCACGATGACGGCCCGGCTTTCCATCTTGCGGGCACGGAATTCTTTGAGCCGATCACCGAGGAGGTGTTGCTGTCGGCCGGGCCGGTTGCCGAAATGACCGTGGTTTCGGAAAATAATGAGGTCTATCGCGCCGAATATCTTGCCTGGAAATACTTTCGCTCGGAAGATTTTGCTGACCTCGAAGAGCCGTGGCTGGAACAGACCGATGATGAGAAGCGGGCCTTGCTCCAGGGCTTCATGTCCAATCGCTACGAGGAGGCCTACACCAAGGGCGTGCACGACGAGGACGCCCGCATCATTCTCGATGGGCTCGCGGCCATTGACAACGAAGTTGGGTTGCTGAGGTTTTCACCCGTCGACCGCGTCCTGGCCCGACTCGCCTGGGAATGTGGCGAAGAAGAGTGGCGCACGCGGGTGCAGCAGAGGATTGCTTCTGTGGCAGCCCTGCGCGGCAAGTTTGGCACGCGCGGTCAAAGTGGTTCTCCCGTCGAGCGCCTGACCCGCGCCTTCCAGTCTTTCTATGATGAGCTGGACGATGACGCCGGTCACTTCGCAGAAGCGTCAGTGACCCGCGCCGCCAACTACTGGTATGAGCAGATCGCTGCGGCCGGTTCCCCGGTGATCTCGGTGGAGGCCGCCCGGTGTGTTCAGGAATTCGGTAAGGAACTGACGGGTAAGTTGCTCGAGACTGCCTTTTCGGACGCCATGAAATCCTACGAGGGGCGTCCGGCACTTGCCTTCGAGGTGGCCCTGGAATGGTTGGGCACCGTCGTGGGTAACGAGTGGTCTCCGGATGTCACGCTCGAGGCGGCCTGGGTGATCGCCACTGGTTCATATGAAAAGCGGGCCGTCAACACAGCGGAAACCGTTCGCGAACTCAGCGGGCTGACAGGACAACACCGCAACATCGACAGTGGTGTTCTCAAGCTCGACTTTGTTGAGTTCACGCGCCGTCTCGAAGACTTTGAAAACGAGGTCGCTCCGGCGTTCCTTAAGTACCAGCACACCAAGGTGGAACTGATCGAGGACAAGCGCGAGACGATGCGCTTGAACGAATTCAAGCCGAAGGTGATGTCCGCCTTTGTTCGCAACCAGTTGCTCGACCGGGTTTACCTGCCTCTGATCGGTGACAACCTCGCCAAGCAGATGGGCACCGCGGGCGATGACACCCGGACCGACCGCATGGGCATGCTGCTTCTGATCTCACCTCCGGGTTACGGCAAGACCACCTTGATGGAGTACGTGGCCAACCGCCTCGGGATCACCTTTATGAAGATCAACGGCCCGGCGCTCGGTCACGATGTGACCTCGCTGGATCCGGAGGAGGCTCCTAACGCGAGTGCGCGTGAGGAGGTCCAGAAGCTGAACCTGGCTTTTGAGATGGGCGACAATGTCATGATCTACGTCGATGACATTCAGCACACCCATCCGGAGTTTCTCCAGAAGTTCATTTCTCTCTGTGACGCCCAGCGTAAGATCGAGGGTGTCTGGAACGGTAAGCCGAGAACTTACGATCTGCGCGGAAAGAAAGTCTGCGTGGTTATGGCGGGCAACCCCTACACCGAGAGTGGAGGCAAGTTCCAGATTCCTGACATGCTCGCCAACCGGGCTGATACCTATAACCTCGGTGATATCATCGGGGAACACAGCGGGGACTTCGAAGCGAGTTACATTGAGAACTCCATTACTTCAAACTCAGTCCTGAGCCGACTGGCCAGCCGCAGCCAGGAAGATGTCTACGCGGTGATGAAGATCGCATCGACCGGCACACGGGAAGGCGTTGATTTCGACGGCAACTACTCGGCCCAGGAAGTGGACGAAATGGTTTCGGTGATGCAGAAGCTGATGCGTGTGCGCGATACCATCCTGCGGGTGAACCTCGAATACATTCGCTCGGCGGCACAGGAAGATGCTTACCGCACCGAACCGCCTTTCCGTCTCCAGGGTTCCTACCGGAACATGAACCGGATCGCAGAGAAGATTCTGCCGGTGATGACTGATGCCGAGGTCGAGGGAGAGATTAAGGATCACTACGAGAACGAATCCCAGACCCTGACGACAGGTGCGGAATCCAACTTGCTGAAGTTCCGAGAGATGGAAGGAACCCTCGCAGGTGAGGATGTGGCCCGCTGGGACGAGATCAAGCGCCGCTTCGGACGAAATCTTCTCATGGGGGGACAGGGCGAGAACGATCCGGTGAGCCGGGTGGTCGGAACTCTGGCGGGATTCTCAGACGGACTCAGCAAGATCGAGGATGTGATTGGATCAGCTGCCGAGCAGTATCGCCAGCCGCAGACCCTGGGGGATCAGACGATAGGAAAGCTGGAAGAGATCATTGGTAGTCTTCGGGCCGTCCCGGTGAATGTGGAGATCAAGGTCGTGCCGGTACAGGAGTCCGGCGAGCCCCTGCCTGAAAAAGAAGCCGAGGCGGTGGAATTGCCGGTGGATGTGAATTCCGTCGTGGAGCAACCGACAGTCAAAAAAGCTGCCAAGAAAAAGACAGCAGCGAAGAAGGCCGCTTCGAAGAAAGCACCGGCAAAGAAAGCACCGCCGAAGAAGAAGGGGTGAGTTGCTCCGAAAAGAGCAAGATCAAGATTAAGAGCAGGAGCAAGAGTGGCTAACCGCCGGGAGGGCGGGTAAAGGGGGCCGCTGCATTGCGGGCTTCATGTTCCATTTCGGCTTCCCAATAGCCTTCGCGAATGCACTGGGTGAGATACTCACGAAGGTATGGTTCGATGCCGCCCAGACGTTCGAACTGCGCCACGTGGGTGAGTTCGTGAACGAGGAGAGAAGGATTGGTGGCCCGGGCTGCCTCAAGGTAAATGCCATAGCTCACGGCCATACCGTTTGGTCCCTCTGAAAGGACGCCGAAGAGATTGCCGAGTAGTCCGGTGAACCATGAGCCGGGCATGGGAACATGAGGCACGGGAAGAATTCGCACCATGTCAGGACGTTTTACCCCAACCTCGGTGGCCCACATGGTTTCCCACTCGCTGAGAGGGCGTCCGTCGTGGAGGATGATCTTTTCCTGCTTTTCGACCCAGCGTGAAAAATACGGAAGCAGCGTCTTGATCGCGAAATCGATCTTCAGCTTCATGAACCTGGGGAGAGGTGCCTCTTCCTTCTTCACTGTCGGTTCGACCGGGGCATGAACCATCACGCGCCGGTTGCGCTGAAGGTTCACTCGGACAGTGGCAGGAGAGTTCATGAAGAGGGAGGAAGGCTGACTGGTGCAATATACATACCCGATGCCCGCCGTTTCCACCAGTCGCCAGTTTGTTTTCGTTCCGCGATCGTGGTGAATTCGTAGAGGAAGAGCCGGGCCCGGATGTATTTCGGAGGCTGATCGGGGAATGGGTTATGCCGTAGGAGTGGTTCAATACTGTCGTCACCGTTGAGTAGTTTGAGGACCAGCGCTTCGACCCAGCCGGCGTTTCGGCTCTGGTAGGAGAATTGTCGTTCGAGGGCAGCGAACCAGAGTTGCCAGGCGACGCGGGGCTGATGGGGGGCGACAAATTTGGGGCGGGCGTCGAGTTCGTCGACCTTCCACCCGAAGTCGTAGGCCTGCCAGGTGAACCCGTTGCGGCTTCCCTCGAAAATGATCTCGGGACGATCGGTGGTCATGGTTCGAAACAACCCGTATCCGGAGGCGAGGTGGAAAGGAGAGGTTGAGGCACGAAGCTGGTCGAGCCAGGCAGGAGTGAGATCTTTTTTCAGGGTCGGCAGCGGTGCCCGGTGCAGATCGCCGATGATGATCTGGAGATTGAGCAGCAACATGAGCAGGAAAACCGGCGCGGTGCAGGAGAGTTGGATGATGACCCGGCGGCGCGAAGGTCGATCCTTTTTCTTCGGTTTCCTAAGCTTGAGCCATTTGCGGAACCGTTTGGGCCAGCAGCGATCGTGAACCAGGGGCAGGCAGAGCACGATGGTGAGCCAGTTGAAGTAGGTGTAATTGCCTGTGGCGAGAATCAGCAGCATGAGCCCGGCGAATCCGATCGCTGCAATGAGCCGTCCAAAACGCCCCAGGATGATGAAGAAGGGGAGAACCAGCTCGACAAAATACATGGGCCAGATGGAGGCCTTCTGGATTCCTTCGGGCAGTTGATGGGCCCACCAGGCTGTCCAGGTTGGGATGGGCTGGGTCATGTAGTGGTAAGTCATCGCCGTGTGCTCCGGCCACCATTCCGGGTAGTCAGGGGTGGCCCAGGCGAGCTTCACCCAGCCCGAGAAGAACATCAGTTTGCCCACAAGCATCCAGGCCCAGACGAGGGCAATGCGGTTGACGAGGTTGAGTGGTCGTGGATTCCGGAAGGGAGAATGCCATCTCCAGTCGGCGAGAAAGCAGGCCATGAATCCCGCCTCGAGCAGGAGAATGTCCCACTGGAAACTCATGAACACCCCGCCGGTGTTGAGCAGGGAGAGGTAGACGATCCAAAGCCCTGCCAGCGCCGGGCCGGTGAGGCGTCCCAGGATCACGAGAACTGCCAAGGCCGCACCAAGTCCGCAGGCGAAATGGAGCGCGAGATTGGAAGCGCCGATCCACCAAAAAATATTGGGAATGGCGAAGAAGGGGCTCTGGCCGACTTCGGAAAGACGCGAATCGACGAGCTCGAGGAATTTTCCTGCAGGAATGAGCCCGTTTCCTCCCACCAGCATGATGGCCTGGGACCACCAGGAGATAATGGCAATGAGGTAAATCAGCCCGAGCCCGCGGATAAAAAGCGACCGCCCGATGCGGTGCTGATCGGTGTCAAAGCCAAGCAGGGTCTGGATTGTGGGTGCTTTCACCTCGTGGATTTGAACAGAAGTTTATAGCGGGAGTCAGACTTTGCTGAAACCTCAAAAGTGGATTAACATAACGGAGCAGCGTGAGCTGCGCTTCCCCTCAGCCCATGTCCTCGAGCTATGACTGGCATCCGGCCGCGAACAGCAAGTCGGTGTTCAAGGTAGAAACCCGCAACATCGGTTGGTGGGTTCTGCTCGCCATCTTCATTTCTGTGGTCGTGCACATCGTCCTCTATGTGATGCTTGGTCACATCCAGCGAAAAGAGAGGGCTTTCGAAGGGGAGGAGGTTGTCTTTCGCATGAAGAAAGAGCAACTCACGATCGACCAGGACAAGCTCAATGAGTTGCTCGATGAACCGTTCATCCCGGAAGACAAGCCGATCGAGCCGGAAAAACTGAGCCACCTCGACATGGTCGACAAGTCGCTCGATGAGTTTGACCTGATGGAAAAGATGAAGGACGAGCCGATTCGTCTCGCTCCGATTGAAACTCCGAAGATGTTTTCCGGTGAGGCACCGAAGGTGCCGAAGAAGCCGGGCGAAGTCCTCAATATGGCGGCGGGCATCGACATTTCGGCTGCGGAAATGCTTACGAAAGACCTCGCTGAGATGCGGAACAAGTTGATCGACTCGACGGCAACGGTGTCTAACAATCAGCCCATTCTTGAGCTGAGCTCGACTGATGACCTCTCCGAGACGGTGGACACCGATGAATTTTTCCAGAGCGCTGCGGCCAAGGCTTTTGGTAACGAAGCCGATGTTTTTATTAAGGGATACTCCAGCCTCGACGATCTCGTGTCGCGGACCGGAGGTCTGCCACCAGGAGAAGAGAAGATCGCGCTGCCAACGGACATTCTTTTTGAATACAATGAGTTTGAGCTGAAGGAATCTGCCCGCCTCAGCATGATGAAATTGGCTTTCGTGGTGCAGACGAACCCGAATGCGGCCTTCATCATCGAGGGGCACACCGACAGTTTCGGCGGGGAAGATTATAACCGGGACCTTTCTCTCAAACGCGCCCAGGCCGTTCGAAACTGGCTCGTAGGTAAGTTGCGAATTAACGACGCCAACATCCAGGTGGTCGGTTTGGGCAAGGATCGTCCCATTGTTTCGACTGAGGGCGACAAGGATGCCCAGGCCCTGAACCGGCGGGTGGAAATCGTGGTGAGATCACAATAGGAGCCGGAGGCTTCGGGATCAGAGATTAGTTGATTTCCCCGGCCGGAGCGGGTTGGTTCGTGACGTGGTAAAGCCTGGAGGGCCAAGTTCCTGCCTGGCCGCGAACGTTCCGGACGCCAAAGAATCTTTTAGAGTTATGAGTGAACCCTCTCAAGTGAAGGACTTAACCCTGTTGGGTAACAGCGAGAACCGCCTCCCGGGAACGCCGGAAGAGGCGACTCTTGAAGTGTTTCCGAATCGCAATGCGGAACGCAATTACTGGATTGAGCTGGACTACCCGGAATTCAGTTCGGTTTGCCCGGTGACGGGGCAGCCGGACACGGCGCATCTCAATATTCGCTATGTCCCCGGTGAAAAGTGCATTGAGACCAAGTCTCTGAAATACTATCTCGCGTCCTACCGCAACACGCCCTCATTCAATGAGGATATCGTGAATCGTGTCCTCGATGATCTGTCTGGCGCCTGCTCGCCTCGACGAATGATCGTGAGCGGGAAATTCTCTCCCCGTGGCGGCATTCAACTGACAGCGACGGCGGCGTTTCCGGACCAGGGAACCGACGAGATTTGATGAAAGTCGTTGTGCTGGTCAGCGGTGGGATGGATTCCGTGACCGCACTGTATCACGCTGCCAGTGAGCATGAGGTGGTGGCGGGGCTGAGCTTTGACTACGGGTCCAAGCACAACCATAGGGAACTACCGCTGGCAGCCTGGCACTGTGAGCAACTGGGAGTGCCTCACCAGGTCGTGCCGTTGAGCTTCATGGATGATCTCTTCGAAAGTGACCTCCTCAAAAGCGGAGGTGACATTCCGGAGGGGCATTACGAGGCCGAGAACATGAAGCAGACTGTGGTTCCGTTTCGCAACGGGATCATGATGGCGATCGCGGCCGGCTTTGCCGAGAGCATCGAAGCCGGCGGGCTGGTGATTGCCGCGCATTCCGGTGATCACGCGATCTACCCGGATTGCCGGGAGGATTTCATGCAGCCGATGGCCGAAGCCATCACCGCCGGGACCTACGCAGATGTGCAGGTGCTGCGCCCCTTTATTGATCAGCGCAAAGAGGATATTGCGGCAAGAGGTGCGGAACTGGGAATCGATTTCAGTCAGACCTGGTCGTGTTACAAGGGTGGGGAATTGCACTGCGGAAAGTGTGGCACGTGCGTCGAACGCAAGGAAGCGTTCGAGATCGCGGGAGTGGAGGATCCAACGGTTTATTTGGAGTAACTGGCTCTTGAAATAGAGGGGTATGCAACTGAGGATTGTTAGGATCCTTTTGATGATGGTCAGCGTCCTGATGGCAGCGTTGTTCGCAGTTTCCTTGTGGGCGTCGCAGGGCGAATGAAATTTTCATCACGAAATATCTTTTCGGATATCTTAATATTCGCTATGGTTTAGACAGTGCTCCACACGCGAGCCGTGTTGGGCGCGGTTGTTCCGCCATGCTGTTTGTCTTCTCAGATCCTTCGGCAGAGATCCAAGGAAACGAGTATTGGGGTGATCCGGGGTTGATCCGGATCAAGATAAACCAGTCGCTCTTAGCTTTGGTCGCGTTTCGGACCCGGGAGTTGGGTAGGAACTATTTTAATCCGGAAGGCCTTGAGACCACCTGTGGGCTTATTGACGATGTCGATCTCGCAGAAGGAGTTCGTGAAACGTTGATCGGTGAACCGGTCCTGGAGTTTCAAGATGAGTTCATGATGGCCGAGATTCGTCGCCTCGGGGGAGGGTTTCCGTTCTGTGAGTTTGTCACTGAATACGGGATGGAGCTTGGCTCCGAGATCTAGATTGCGACTCAAGGGGTTGTCATGACACCCATAGCGGTGGCGCCTTCGCAGGCGGGACAATGCTCCCACTCTGAATAATACTTGAGGAGATTGTTGTCCTCTTCTTCTGCCTTGAAGCGGGCGAGCAATTCGTCGCCGCGCTCTTTCATCTTGTTGAGGTTGCCCTCGATTTCTTCGCGCTCCTCAATGGTGAGCACCATGTCATCAAGTCGGTAAGAGACCCACTTTTGGATCAGGGCTTGAATGGTGTCGCGGCGCTCCCGGGGTGAAGCTTTTAGTTTCGCGAGGACCTCTTCGGAAACTCCCGGGCCAAAGGTATTGTAGCGGGTGGTCTTCTGGCCATAGAACTCAGTGCGTGCTGCGTAGAGTTTAAGCGCATTGTAGGTGGCTGCGCAAAGCGGGCAATTGTAAACGAAGTTTGTCATTTCCGGCGCGTCGGGAATCAGCATTTCCTCTGAATTTGGAAGGATCAGATCAAGCGCTTCTCCCGAAACCCCGTCGCGGTAAAGTCCTTCAAGGACGGCAAAAAAGACAAGTTGGAATTCCTGGGCGTATTCGTCTCGTGGCAGTGGATTCTCACGATCTCGGTCATCCACCTGGCTGTGGCCGGAAGCAAGGCATAGGGCGAGTATCAGGAAGGTTGCGAAGCATTTCATCTCACCAGTTTAGCAAACGGCTGAGGTGAAATTGTCATCAATTTGTAAGATGTTGAAAGATCCTGAACTGGACTCCGTAATTTATCTCATGAAGGAACACGCCATTGAGAGAATCTGCGAAAATGTCTGGATTGATCGACTGGACCGCGCTGCTGCGTGGCTGCCGTTTGCCATTGGATTGATCGGGTTATCCATGGGAATCGGGTATTGCCTGAAGAACTGTTCCGGTCACTCAGGGATGAGCCCGTTTGAGGGATCTGCGCTTTTTGTGCCAATTGCTGTTGCGGCACTTTTTGTGATGTTGCACCGCAGAGGTAACTACTTTATCAAGCTCGGCGGAATGGGATTGGTTGTCGGCGTGATGGGTGCCTTGTTTGGCGGATTCATTCACGCCTTTCAAATCATGCGCGTGTACAATTTCTGGGTTCAGTCGGGCATGCCGGACCAGAACCCTGCTTCAGGGATTCTCTTGTTTGGTTACGCGGGACTGACCCTGATTCTACTCTTCGTGGTGGGATGCTATGTGAAGTCGGAAAAGGAGACCGGTAAATAGAAGCGACCGCAGGAGGTGATTGTTTTCTGATCGGCACATTCGAGGAATGAATTAGATTTACGGAAGGGGTCGTTAGGTTACTGTCTGGTGAAGCGTCAGGATGGGTGAGGCCCGGCCTGTTTCTTTATCATGACGATGGAAGACCATCTCAGGGTAGCCCTCAGGGAAGCCCAACTGGAGAATGCCCGACGGATTAATATTGTCCGTGCGGTAGGCGCCGGTGCTTTCACGCTGGCAATGCTGTTCTCGGTATACGTGCTGCAGGATAAGGAGTGGGAGCTGATTCTGGTGCCGACATCGATTTACTTCCTGATGTCCCTGGCGCTAGCCTTCGGTGGAAAGGCGGGTCCGTCTATCCTGACATTGAGCCGATTTTCGATCCCGGTCTATGATATGCCGACGGTATTGATTATCCAGATGATCAACCTGGAGACGGCATCGAATCCTGAGAGTGTCGCAGAGTTTACAATTGCCGTTTATGTCTGCCTTCTCATGCTTTCGGCATACACCCTGAATATGAGCCACATTTTCCTGGCCATGGGGGTGGCGATTATCTGCGAGCAAGTCCTGCAGGGCGCTGCGGAGTCGACCTTGATGAGCCGTGTGCTGAGTCCTCTTGTATTCGGAATCGCGACCTGGATCTGCGTTTTTGCCGGAAAGTCCCGTCTTGAGTTGGTTAAGAGAGTGACGCAAGCCAATGCAAGGCGACTGAGACTGCAGCGCTACTTTTCCCCGGGGGTTGGGGAGTTGCTGGAAGAAAGAGACGAAGACTCTCTCGCACTGGGCCATGAATGTGAACTGACGATCATCTTCGTTGATATTCGGGGTTTCACTTCGCTGAGTGAACGGTTGTCCTGCCGCGAAGTAGTGGAATTGCTGAATGCTTTCCATGCTCACATGGTTGAGGTGATGTTCCGCCATGGTGGAACACTGGACAAATACCTGGGTGATGGGCTGATTGCCTACTTCAATGCCCCGGTCGGGCAGCCCGATCATGCATCGCGTGCGGTGCGGTGCGCCATCGACATGGAGAAGGAGTTGGAGTTCTTTAATGAGAAGCTCAAAAGCGAAGGCAAAGCCCCGATACGGATGGGTGCCGGTATCCATACGGGAAGCGCGATCGTCGGAGATATCGGCGCTCCTCACCGCCGTGAGTTCACGGCCATCGGGAGTCCGGTCAATGTCACTTCCCGTCTCGAAGGCATGACCAAAGAGGTGGGGCGCACCATCGTAGCCTCGGCCGCGACGATGGAGTTGGTGGATGAAGTGGAGTGGGAATCCCTTGGGAGTTACCCCATCCGCGGGGTGGTGGATCCTGTGGAACTCTTTTCCCCGGTGGCCAAATCCTGATTGTCGCTTGTCAGTAGAGGGAATTCCCGTTTAATTTCTTCCTGTGATCCCGTTAGATTCCATATCGACTCTGCCCGAAGTCAGTTTTTCTGAGGGTGACGAGGTGATTTCGGTAAATACCCATCCCGAGACGATCTTTTTTCTCAAGAGCGGCAAGGTAGAAGTGGTCCGTGAAGGCATCCGCCTTGCTCTCGTAAAAACTCCCGGAAGCGCCTTCGGGGAGGTTTCGCTTCTCTTGAATTCACCGACGACAGCGACGGTCGTAGCGCTTGAGGATTGCACCTTTTGGGTCGCGGAGGAGCCAATCAAATTCCTGTCTGAGCATCCGAGGGTGAACTTCCACGTTTCACGAATACTGGCGCTACGTCTTGATGCCGCGACGCAATACCTTGTCGATGTCCGTGAGCAACTCCAGGAAGCCTCGGATCACGTGGGGATGCTGGATGGTGTTCTCGATGCGATTCAGCATCGGGATCTGAAAAAGAGAATGGCGCAGTGATCAACTGGCCAGGTCGGCTTCTTCGCATCCTTCCATGCCACACCAGACAAAGTGGCCGTCCTCAACTTCCAGCTCCAGGGTGGCCGGTTTTTCTCCGATCTGGCGTCCGCCATTGGTCACCGTTGTTCCGCCAACCCGATCAATCCATGAGCCCTCAGGGGTGTAGTAGGGGGCGTTGTGAACGTGTCCGGAAAAGACCGCGGTGGGTCCGTAAGAGTTGATCCATTCCACGAGATTCTTGTCGCCAAGGTCGCGTTTCCCATTCCAGCTGGTCTTGGCTCCGAGGGGAGGAGCATGGTGCACCCAGAAGGTAGGCTTTTCTTCGCCATCCCGTTGCTGGGAAGCCAACCACTTGGCGGCTCGCTCCCTCTCTGATTCGTTGTCCCACCAGGGAAGCGAGAGGATGCGGACCTTTTCGTTCTCAAAGAAGTCGTGATCAACGACCAGGCCCGGAATGGAGATTTCTTCGAGCCACTCGGTGGAACGAGTGCCGTCGTATTCTTCGACAAGGTCGTGGTTGCCGGAACAGACCACGAGAGGAGCCTTTTCGCAGATGCGGCGGAAGTATTGTTCGAGCACCGCGGCCTGTGTGTCCGTGTCTACCGCTGAGGCCAGCTCCATGAGATCGCCGGCAATGATGACCAGATCAAAGTTTTCGGCGTTCGCTACCAGCCAGTCATATTGGCTGAGGCTGTAATGGATGTCGGAAACAACGAGGATTTTCATTCCGGGCAAGGGGATGAAACTTTAGAGGGAAGAGCGAATAAGATCAACGGTTTGAAAGGCGTAATAGGGGGATGAAGTGGTCCTCTATTTGCTTGATTCTAACCCCGTAAACTCATTACAAAATCACCATGAGCGAAGAGGAGCCAACCAATCCTAAGGAGGAAGATTCGCCCGAAGACGACTCCCCACCACCCATGGATTCGGGGGAGATCTCTTCCGGCGAAGGCGAGACGCCGGCCGACGATGAAGCGGCTGAGTCCGCGGATGCTCCAGACTCCGGAGATACGGCAGAAGCCCCACCCGAATCGGCAGCCAGTTCCTCCAACGTTCTGGAGAGGGGGACTCTCTCGGCCACTGACGAGAAAACGATGGGAATGCTGGTCCACCTTCTGGGTGGAATTACCTATATTCTAGGGCCGCTTGTGATCTGGTTGATTAAGAAAGATGAGAGCCCTTTTGTTCACGACCAGGGCAAGGAAGCGATGAATTTCCAGATCACCGTGATCATCGCTTTCGCGGTCGCTTCCGCGACCGGGTTGATTCCCTTCGTTGGAGGATGCGTGGCCCCGCTTCTCTGGCTCGTTGTCGTCGTCGGGAACCTGATTTTTGCGATTCTTGGTGGACTTGAGGCCAACAAGGGTATCATCTATCGCTACCCGTTCTGCTTGCGACTGATCACTTGATTGGTGCGGCTGACGGGGCTTGATATCGGGTGTCCCGATGAGGGGTGCCCGGTCCAACCTGCCTTTCAACTCCGCACCCATCTCCTTCCTCAACCATGTTCGTCAAGGAGGGCCTCCTGGCCCTGAACCCGCCTCAACGTGCTGCCGCTGAGCAAATCTACGGCCCCGTCCTCATTCTTGCAGGGGCCGGGACCGGCAAGACTCGTGTTGTGACGACGCGAATCGCTCACATGCTCTACAACGAGATTCCGGGTGGGCAGATTCTGGCGGTGACGTTCACGAACAAGGCGGCTAACGAGATGCGTGAGCGCGTCGGAGACATGGTGGAGCAGGGCATGGCCGAAGATGTGACGGTTTGTACCTTTCACAGTTTGTGTGTTCGCATCCTGCGAACCTGTATTGAACGCCTTGGCTACAAGAAGTCTTTCTCCATCTACACACAAAGTGACCAGATTGGACTGCTCAAACGCATCATCGTGCGCAAGATTGGCAAAGACGAGAGCATGGACGCCAAGATGGCGAACATGCTGATCAGCCAGGCCAAGAATATGGGGCGACCGGTCAGCGAAAATGAGGACTCGGTCATCAGTGAAATCTATCGGACCTATCAGGCGGAACTGAAGCAACTCAATGCGGTCGACTTTGATGACTTGCTTATCCTGGCAGTGAAAGGGCTGGAGGAAAATCCGGACATTCAGCGCGAGTGGCAGCGGAAGTTCCGCTTCATCATGGTGGACGAATTCCAGGATACGAATCACCTCCAAATGGATCTCCTGCGCCTCCTCGTTGGGCCAGAGCAGAATATCTGCGTGGTGGGTGACGATGACCAGAGTATCTACGGATGGCGCGGGGCGGAGATTTCCAACATTCTCGACTTTGAGCGCTTCTTCAAAAACCCGAAGATCATCAAGCTGGAGGAAAACTACCGCTCTACCAATCGCATCCTGCGCCTCGCAAACGGGGTCATCCGCCACAACATTGATCGCCGTGAGAAGACGCTCTGGAGCAGTCTGGGGGAAGGTGAGAAAATTCGTCTCGTCGCGATGCCCGACGCTGAAACCGAAGCGGAATGGGTTATCAGTGAAATCCTCGAATGTCATCGCATTGACCGCCGTCGCTACGAAGACATTGCCATCCTGTTTCGCATGAACTCGCAGTCGCGCCTGATGGAGGAAGCGCTGCGGGAAGCGGAGATTCCCTACAAGCTGATCGGCGGGCAATCATTCTTCGAGCGTCGTGAAATCAAGGACGTGCTGGCTTACCTGTATCTCTTTCTCAATCACGACGACGATGTCAGCCTCCTGAGGGTCATCGCCACCCCGGCGCGAGGGATTGGGCAGGGAACCATTGCCCTTGCGACCCAGTTCAGCATTGATCACAAGATGAGCGTTTGGGAAACGCTCAATGATCTTCAATTCCTCTCCACACTGACTTCACGGGCTCAAAAGGCGATCGTGAATTTCACAGACTTCATCAACAAGTATGCTGACGTGGCCAATACCGATTCGGCCAACTACGCGGCGATGACGGAGGAACTGCTCAAGGAGATCAACTATGACGAGTTCCTTAAGAAGAACTGCAAGTCACCGGAGGAAGTCGACAATCGCCGCCGCAACGTCTCGGAATTGATCGAGAGTATCCACACTCACGTCTCCAAGTCGAAGCGGGGGTTGCGAGGATTCCTCGACAGCGTGGCGCTGATGCAGGACAAGGAAAACGATGACGAAGGCGGGCAGGGCGTGTCCCTGATTACGATGCATGCGTCAAAAGGTCTCGAGTTTCCGGTTTGTTTCATGATCGGGGTCGAGGACGGAATCATGCCGCACTCCAGGTCGGTGGATGAAGGCAACCGTGACGAGGAGCGCCGCCTCTTTTATGTCGCCATCACGCGGGCGAAGCAGGATCTGACGATCTCCTGGTGCCACAGCCGTCGACGTTACGGCGACAAGCTGCCTTGCCAGCCGAGTTCCTTTTTCAAGGAACTCGATAAGGAGGAGATTATCGAGACCGATCACGAGACGATCGAGGCGACCCCAGCGGACGACGATTTTGCCTCGGATTATTTCGAGCAGATGAAAGAAATGCTCTCGTCGTAGGGATTTGCATTTTTCGAGACCCTGTTCGAATTTTGGGACGTGTCTGAAGTGAATCACAAACTGGGTAACGAAACCCTGATCAAGGTGCTCGACGGAGCATCCAACAAACTGCGTTCGCTGCTGGAGAAGCAGGGGCGGTTGGATCATGGAGCTTTGCGCGTCGCCGTGATTGGTGGCGGTTGCTCCGGGCTTCAGTATAAAATGGATCTCGTCGATGGTCCGGCGAACCGCGACATCATGGTCGAGTCCAACGAGGTGCGTGTGGTGATCGACCCCAAGAGCGCCCTGTTTGTGACCGGGTCCGAGCTCGATTTCAGCGACGACCTGCAACAGGGCGGCTTCAAGGTGACGAACCCGAATGCTGTGGTGACTTGCTCCTGCGGCGAGAGTTTCGCGGCCTAGGGGCTGCCTTAAAGCTGCATTCCGAATCGCTTCAGGACGACGGCGGTGAGGAAGAACAGCGCCATCGTAATGAGGCAGCAGAGTCCGAGGTTGGCCCAGAACGGCAATCCCTTTCTCAAGAGCCAGGGAAAGATGAGAAACATCGGCAGGCTGGGGAGAACGAACCAGAAGACGCCGGTCGAGTGCGCCGCCAGTTTTTCGACCTGTTCCTCGGGATTATCTTTCAAGCCGAACCAAATCCAGATGAAAGTAATCAGGCTCACGAGTGGTAGCGCAGCAATCATGCTTCCCAGCATGGGACGGCTGCGGGTGATGACGATCTCATTGACGAGATAGATCAGCCCGGCGGAAATAATCAGTTTAACAACGGTCAGCATGGCAGGGTATTATGGCTGCCTGTTGCGGAGTTGTCAGGAGTTATTCAAACTCGATCGGGCGGGGCGGGGGAAGCACGACCCGGTTATCGGGGACTTCCACCTCCGGGGTGGCGATGATCGCCGGGCGAGCCACGGGGATACCGTTGCCGTCAACCGGCATGGCCCGAATGGCGCCGCCTTCGTCCTCGGCTTCTGCTTCCGGTTCTTCTTCCTCGGGTTCAACCGCGATACGGGCCCGAATAACCGGTGAGATGGATTTGTAAGGATCCTCTGTCCCAATGATGGTCGGCCCGATCGGGAGAACCGGCTCTGCACTGGCGGCCACCACGATCTGCGGGCGGATGAGTCCGTCGCTGGTGCGCTGTGGCTCGGTCAGGTTGCGGCGCTTTCCGCCGTGGAGGACACAAACTGTCTCGATGCTGGTGCCGGGACGGAGAAACTCGATGTAGGTCGTGCGAACCTGCGAGGTGATGCCGTTTTCCTTGGTCACCAGTTCGTAGCAGCGATCCGAAGCCAGCTGTCCGGACTTGAGGCAGATTTCGACCTGCTCCGCATCTGCCGGCGGCAGGAAAGGTTTGGGCTCAAACTCCCTGGCCGCTTCATTCATCACCTGTGTCCAGACGGGGAGCACGGTATCAGAGCTGAAGGCCCCGGGGTAGATCGTGCTGGTGGAGTCAAAGCCGGCCCAGACCACGCAGGTGACCTCTGAGGTGTAGCCGACAAACCAGTTGTCAGTGAAGTCGTATTCGGTGCCTGTCTTGCCGGCGACAGGAAACTCGTCGAGACCATATTTGTCCCGTGCCTTCTTGGCTGTGCCGTAGGCAAAAGAGTCGTTAAGGATGCTGTTAATCTGGTAGGCGGTGTAGCGGTCAATGACCTGGCCGTCTCTCATCGAAACCTGGGGGGTGTAGATCAGGTTTCCAGTGGAGTCCTTGATGTTGGAGATGATGAAAGACTTCTCCGCGAGGCGTCCATTGTTCGGGAAGATCGTGTAGGCCAGGCAAAGCTCGTCGAGCGAACTGGGGTTTCGTCCGAGGAAGGTGGCGTTGAACTTCTGTAGATCACCTTCGAATCTCATGCCGGCTTTGCTGGCGAGACTGACGACCTTGGAGTTGCCAACCTTCTGCCCGAGGCGCACGCTGGCCGAGTTCTTGGACTTGGCGAGGGCACGCCGGGCTGTGATGCGGTTTTCGTAGGTGTTCTCGAAAGACTCGGGTCCCCATTCACCGAGGATACCGGTGGTGCCGCCAATCATGACTTTGCGGGCATCCATCGGGGTGTCGTCGACGAGAGTGCCCGGGAAGTAGCCGGCTTCAAATGCGGTGGCGTAGACGAAAGGCTTGAACGCGGTTCCGGTGGGACGTCGACCCTGGGTGGTCCGGTCAAACATGGAGTCGTTGAAATCGCGACCACCGACGGAAGCGATGATGGCTCCAGTGCGGTTATCCAGCATGAGCAGAGCGCCCTGGAGGTAGGTCGGAGCCGGGAAAGTCTGGTCGGGCGTGGCTGACTCGCGAAAGGCCGCTTTCTTCGCTTTGTATTCGGCTCGGGTAGGATGATCAAATTTGGGATCCTGCTCGATCTTGTCGAGCTGGGCTTTGAGTTGTGATTCGGCCAGGTTCTGGATCTTGGAATCGATCGTCGTGTGGATGTGGAAGCCGCCCTTGGAAACCGCTTCGTAGCCGAGCAGGTCGATCACCTCCTGGCGGACTTTCTCGTAAACGTAGGCGGATTTACCGGTGATGTTTCCCTTTGGAATGGTCATCACCTCCGAGTTGATGGCCCGGTCGCGAGTGTTGTCGTCGATGTAGCCCTCGGCCGCCATTCGTGTGAGCACGTGGTTTCTCCAGCGCTTGGAGGTGTCGGGGAAAGAGCGCGGAGAGCGGTGATAGGGGTTTGGAATGGTCGCGGCAAGCGTCGCTCCTTCAACCGGGGTGAGGCGGGAAGGGTCTTTGCCGAAATAACCTTCCGCGGCTGAGGCGATTCCGTAGTAACCGCCACCGAAGTAAATACGGTTGAGGTAAAATTCGAGGATCTGCTGCTTGTCGAACTCCTGCTCGATCCGGTGAGCCAGGAACATCTCTGTCACCTTACGACTGATGGTCCGGTCCTTGAGTTCGAATGTCTGTCGAGCCAGCTGCTGGGTGATGGTCGACGCCCCCTGGTTCAACTCCTTGGAGCGAACGGCATAGTAAAGCGCACGGGTCACACCGATCACGTCGACGCCTTTGTGCTCATAGAAGCGGCTGTCCTCCGCCGCGAGCAGTGCGTTGATGAAATTGTTTGAAACCTGATCCAGCGTCACGGGCCGGCGGTTCTGCACGAAGATCCTCCCCAGCTCCAGTCCATTGCGATCGAAAATCCGGCTGGCAACCTCGACCTTTTTCAACTCGTTGAGGTCGAATGACTGGGCCAGCTCGTAGCGGGGTTTGGCGTAGAAGAAGGCTCCAATGCCACCAATGATGGCAACGACGAGAAAGAGGACGAAAAAGAAGCCGAAGAACTTCGCCCAGAAGATGAACCTGCGCATGCGCTTGGTCCGGTACTTCGGCCGGTCATCAACCGGAGCGAGAGGAATCGGAGTCTCCTTCGGCTTGTCGCCGCTTCCAATGGTTTCAAAGTCGTCTGACACGGAAGATTTTTGTCAAAGGGTTGAGTGGCAGGTAGGGTAAGCCCGCATGTGCGACGACACGCCGACAGAGCCCAGCTTGCAAGATACCCGTCTTTTAAAGCAAGTCTTTCAAAGAATTCAGGAAAATTTGACGAAATCCATCCCGTTTTCGGAGTACATGGAGATGGCTTTATATGCCCCGGAACTGGGCTACTATGCCTCTCCTGAGGCCCGTCCCATCGGGCGGCGGGGCGATTTCTACACCAGTGTGTCAGTGGGCGAAACCTTTGGTTTTCTCCTGGGGCAGCGGCTCATATCGGAGTGGGAGGGTTCATTCGGGAAACCGGACCCATTCGTGGTGGTGGAGCAGGGAGCCCATGACGGGCGATTGGCCTGCGATATCCTCGACGGCCTCAGAATGGCCGGATCGCAGCTTTTCGAGGCTCTCGAATACCGAATCGTGGATCCGCGCGAAGAGACACGGCGATGGCTCGCAGAGCGTTTTGAATCGGAAGGGTTGTCGGGAAAAGTTCAATTGGTCGCTTCGTTGGAGGAGTCCCGGGCGGAGCAGGGGATTTTCCTGTCCAATGAGCTACAGGATGCTTTTCCCGTGCGTCGGATTCGTTTTGAGAATGGAGAATGGAACGAATGGCAGGTCGGGATCGAGGGGGATGAATTGAGCTGGGTCCTGCGGGAATTGCCCGGTGAACTCGAACCGTACGCTGCTGCCGTTGGCTCGGGGATTGAGGCGGGTTACACGACGGAAGTTTGTCCGGCAGCTTCAGCTTGGATGTCGAAGGCGGCCCGACTCTTTGAAAAGGGGCTCTGGTGGGTGATCGATTACGGGTACGGGTCGGACGAGTACTACGCCCCTCACCGAATGGACGGGACGCTGCGCTGCTATCGCAATCATCGCGCGACGGATAATCCATTCGAAGCACCGGGAGATCTCGATATCACGGCGCATGTGAACTTCACTCATCTCCGCGAAGCGGCAGAAGCCGCCGGATTGAAGGAACGGCGATTTACGGATCAGCACCACTTCCTCATCGAGGCGGCGAAACCATGGTTGCTGTCTATGGAAGGAAAGCCTCCCGGTCCGGAAGTGGCCCGTCGGATGCGACAGTTTCAAACCCTGACACACCCCTCCATCATGGGGCAGCAGTTCAAGGTGGCGGAATACAGCCGCGGGATTTGAACGATCCTCAAGAATCGCCGGAGGCTTCGATCTTCTCCCAGATGGAGGGGATCAATTCCGGGTCGTTCTTGAGACCGTCAAAGTAGGACGGGTAGACCGGCTCCCATCCTGTGGCCTTGAGAGCGGCGCAGCTGACGATCTTGCTGGTGAGCCCGCGAGGGCCGGCCTTGGCGGGAGCTTCGGGCGGCAGGGGGAGTTCAAGCCCTTCGGCAAGTCCTTCGTAGCACTGGCGCTGCGTCATGATGGTGCCGTCGACGACGTTGAAAATACGTTCGGCGTAAGCGGAGACGCCGCCAGTGAGGAGGTGGAGAATCGCTCCTACGATATCTTCGCGATGGATCTGGTTGATATAACGTGGCGGCCAATCGGGTTCGACCGTGGCGGTGTCTTCGAGAATGCGTTGCAGATAGATCGAACGGCCGGGGCCGTAGATGCCGGCAAGGCGCAGGGCGATGCCGCCGGTTTCGAGGGCGATAGATTCGGCTTCGAGAAGCAATTGGCCGGTTTCGCGATTGGGTTTGGTTTCCGACTCTTCGGTAACGGTGGATCCGTCGTCCTGCCCGTAGACGCCGGTGCTGCTGGTGAACAGGATGGGAACGCCGGGAAAAGCAGCCTTCAGGTTTTTCATACCCTCGACGTAAACGGCGCGATAGGCATCGACGCCGCCGCCGCGTCCGGAAGCGGCGCAGTGGACGATGACTTCGGGAGCCGGGTTCAATTCTTTGGCAACAGTGGCGACTGCTTCAGCGTTGCTGATGTCAGCGCTCACAACCGGGTAGTCAGTTTCGCTACCGGACCCGCGACGATTGAGTGCGGTGACGGGAGCCTCTTCTTCGTGCAGGGCCTGGGCGAGAGCGGAGCCCACATAGCCGTGGCCCGCGATGAGCGTGGAGGGAAGATTCATGAGTGGCAGAGTTCGAAGACCCGGGACTGGCCGCAGGCCCACTGGCGAAATTCGGAGCAGTGTTCGGAAGGTTGATAAGCGCCACCTCCGGCCCAGGGGGAGAAAGCGGGAAGAATCCAGCGGGAATGATGGGGCAGGCTTTCCATCGCCAGGGTGGGAAGACGCAGCGAGGTGCCGGTGCCGTCGGAAAAACGAATCGATGGATGGCGGTGGCCGGCGATTTCCACCAGCCCGGGTTCACCTCGAGATTCTTCCTCAAAATGGTATTCGTGGCCGTGGTGGAAGAAAAACGAACCCGACCGGAAGAAGGGGACGAGGTCAAAGTGGCGGCGAATGCGACCGCGATCGTGATTCCCCTCGATCAGAACCAGGTCCGGTCCGAGCGCAGCCACACGGGAGAGCCAGGAGAGGGCTTCGTCGGGGGCGGCGGCGCTGTCGACGATATCTCCGGTGAGAATCAGGGTTTTCGGCGCGAGATCGCGAACGAGCTCTTCGAGCCGCGCCTCGATGGATTGCATGCCCCAGAGCGGCCAGAGGCCACCAGCAGCCCGGCGGCTGACTTCGTAGCCAAAGTGGATATCGGAAACGGCGAGCCAACCCTCATTTTCGTGGAACAGGCCGAGCCGTCCATCGAGAAGGACGCCGGGGGCGACTTCAGCCCGCCCTGAAGCCGGTTCCGTGAGAGGCGGAACTTCGGTTGATTTTTCGGCGGGGTCGATCATCCTTGCGTGCTGATTCTAATTTTAATCTGAGCCAGTCTTATGTCAGAGCAAAACGAGCCCACGCAAGCTGAAGATCTTGGAGAACTGCTGAAAGTGCGTCGAGAGAAACTCGACAACCTTCGCGAGCAGGGAATTGATCCGTTCGGCAAGGGATACGAAACTACCCACGCCCCGGGTGAACTTCGTGAAAATTTTGAAGAGGAAAAGTCCGTTCGCGTCGCCGGTCGGATCACCGCCCTGCGTGATATGGGCAAGAGTAACTTCCTCGACATCTCTGACATCAATGGTCGGATCCAGGTGTTCGTGAACCAGAAAGCCATCGGCGAAGAAAACTGGGCCGCCTACAAGCAGCTCGATATCGGTGACTGGATTGGTGTGGAAGGCGAAACCTTCACCACCAAGGTTGGCGAGCCTTCAGTCAAAGCTCTCAATGTGACCGTGCTTTCCAAGTCCCTGCGCCCCATGCCTGACAAGTGGCACGGCGTGGTCGACCCGCAGATCAAGTATCGCCAGCGTTACCTGGACCTCATCGCGAACGAGCGTTCCCGCGAGGTGTTCAAGAAGCGCTGCGCCATGGTGGCTGAAATTCGTCGCTACCTCGGTGACAAAGGTTTCCTAGAAGTGGAGACGCCGATGCTCCAGGATGTGCCCGGCGGAGCCGCTGCCCAGCCCTTCGAGACGCGTCACAATGCGTTGAGTATGGACATGTATCTGCGCATCGCGCCTGAGCTTTACCTGAAGCGCCTCCTCGTCGGTGGCTTCGACAAGGTGTTCGAGCTGAATCGCAGTTTCCGAAACGAAGGCATCAGCCGTCGCCACAATCCCGAGTTCACTATGCTGGAGGCCTACTGGGCCTACGCTGATTTCGAGCAGATGGCTGACATGGTCGAAGACCTCATCTGCACGCTTGCCGAAAAATACTGCGGCGGACTTCAGATTGAGCACAAGGATGCCGAAGGCAACGTGACCAAGACCATTAACCTGAGCCGTCCCTGGCGCCGTGCTCCCTACAAGGAGCTTGTCGCGGACGCTGCCGGAGCGGACTGGTGGGACCTTGATGCGGCCGGACGCCGCGCCCGCTGCGAAGAACTGGGCGTGGAGATTTCTCCCGAGATGGAGGACTACGAAGTTTCCCAGCAGGTATTCGAGAAGCTGGTGGAGGAGAAGTCGATCGATCCGATCTTCGTGACCCACGTTTCGAAGGAACTCGTTCCGCTGGCCAAGGCCAACACGAGCGATGACTCTGTCGTCGACGTCTACGAACTCATCATCAACGGGGCGGAGATTTCTCCCGGTTACTCCGAGCTCAACGACCCTGATGTTCAGCGCACGCGACTCGAAGACCAGGCCGGCGAAGAGATCCAGAAGATCGATGAAGACTTCCTGCTCGCGCTCGAGTATGGCATGCCTCCGGCAGGTGGCATCGGAATCGGCATCGACCGTCTCATGATGATGCTGACCGGCGCCGATACGATTCGCGACGTGGTGCTCTTCCCTCAGCTGAAGCGGAAAGAGTAGCCCGCTTCGCGGGCGTGAAAGGTGTGAAGGTAAAAGGTGCGAAAGTGCCGGGGTTGTGGGGCGCGAGGCTCTGCAGCGGCCAAGGTGGAACTTGGCCCTCCATGGCTTCGCCATTCTATTCGGCACGCGGCACGCCTGGAGGGTCGCCGAAAGGTCGGCCCCGGCTCCACCTCGACCGCAATGCGCGTTCAAATTCTCACAGCGATTCCACCGTCAGCCAGGTCTTCACTTCACGACCCGTGTTGAGGTCGCGGGCGATGACTTCGTGATCACCCGGTTGGAGAACGAGCCAGTTGAAGGAGCCGTCCTGCTCAACGGTGAGCGTATCGCTGACCCATTCGATTGTCTCACTGCCGCTGCCGGCAATCTCGAGAGGGAACTTTCCTCCCTGCGACGGCAGATCGGGATCGAGAAACGCAACAGTCCCTTCGAGCGGGCTGACGATGCGGAAGTCCGGCGGTGAGTGATGCCGCGGCAGAGGAGTGAGCTCGGCGACATGCCTGAGATCATTGGCCTCACTTCGCCACCAGTTGGCGTATTCCAGCGGCAGCAGAGTTTTGCCGTCTGGTGCGTAGTGGCCGGAATTCGCGACGGGCGGCAGTTGCTGGCGGATGAATGATTCGGTCCGGGTGCGGGAAGAGGGGAGCCCACGCTGCCCGGTCCGGTAGCCGTTCAGGCGGTCGATTTTGTGAGTGGCGATTGTCTCAGGAGTGCCATACCAGCTAGGTTCTTGGTCCCGGTGCAGCCTGATCATGACGCGGTTGAAAATCGGGGCCGCGCCCATCGCTCCGGAGACCTGATTGAGCGGACGGTTGTTAAAGCGTCCGACCCAAACTCCGACGGTGTAGTCAGGGGTGTAGCCCATCGTCCAGTTGTCACGAAAGTCGGTTGAGGTTCCCGTCTTGGCAGCAGCGCGGAAGGGAAGGTCGAGTGATGAATTGAAGCCAAAAGCTTCGGTCCGGGCACGCTCGTCGGAGAGAATGTCAGCGATCAGCCAAGCGGCGTCACGATCAAACAGGGTTGAGTCGGACACTGAACCCTGTTGAACCGGGGAATCCAACAGTCGGAATGGGCGATACTGGCCGAGGCGGGCGAGGCAGGCGTAGGCGTTGGTGAGTTCGAGCAGACGGACTTCGGCATTGCCGAGGGTGAGGCCTAATCCGTATTCGACCGCTGGCTTTTTGAGGCTGGTGAGATGCAGGTCCTCACTGAGCAGATCGTGCAACACCGTTGGTCCACCGAGAAGATCCAGTGTCTTGACCGCAGGCACGTTCAGCGAGTTGGCGAGCGCGTGGCGTAATGAGACAGGGCCGTTGAAGCGGCGGTCGAAGTTGACCGGCTGGTAGGTGCCGGTCGAGGTGATGTATTCGATCGGTGTGTCGGCAATGATCGTGGCCGCGGTGTAACCCCGCTCCAGGGCCATGAGGTAGGTAAAGGGCTTGAGCGTCGAGCCGGCAGAACGCGGGGTCCAGGCTCCGTTGATTTGGCCGGAGCGGGAACCGAAGAAAGAACGGGAGCCGGACAGGGCCAGGACGTGGCCGGTCTCATTTTCGATCACGACAACGGCTGCCTGGAGGTCGTCCGATTCACCGGCCTGGTGGCGGAGGCGGGCGAGTTCTGCCGCGGTGGTGCTTTCGACAAACTGCTGGAGCTTGAGATCCAGGGTGGTCGTTACATCGGTGCCGGCGAGTTCGGCAGCCTCAACCGCTTCGGGTTCAAGTTGCTGAACCAGTTCGATGAAGTGGGGCGCCTGGAAAACCTGGGCAGCCCCGGGCATGAGGTTGAGTTCCTCGATGAGGGCGGAAGCGAGTTCCGCCTGGGTGATGTATTCCTCCCTGGCCATGCGCTGGAGTACCCAGACCTGCCGCTTACGGGCGCCGTCGAGGTTGCGCCAGGGATTGATTCTTGATGGCTTGTTAGGAAGCCCGGCGAGGAGCGCGCTCTCGGCGACGGAGAGGTCTCCGAGGGGTTTCCCGAAATAACTTCGCGCGGCAGCGCGGCTGCCGGTGAGTTGGTTGCCGTAGGGTAGCTTGTTGAGGTAGGCGGTGAGGATCGCTTCCTTATCCGCAAACATCTCCAGCTTCCTTGCGGTGAATGCCTCGATGACTTTGGTCTTCAGGTCCCGCTTACGACGGGGGGAGTAGAGCTTGATGGTCTGCTGGGTGATGGTCGAGGCGCCGGACACGAACTCCTTGGCCGAGGCGGAATCCTTCAGGGCGCGGCAGATGCCGATGAAGTCGATCCCGTTGTGAGAAAAGAATCGCGAGTCCTCGGCGGCGAGGGTGGCTTCGATGAGGGAACTGGGAAACTCCTCGAACGTGGCCGGTTCGTCAGCGCGAAGATCCCCGTCGAGCATGCGACGCACGGGTCGGTCCTCCCGGTCGGTGAAGAGCAGGCCGCGGGGCGGGCCTGCTTCCAACTCCGCTGGAAGCGGGAAGAACAACGGCACTGCATAGAAGAGGATTCCGTATCCGAGGAATCCGGTGACCAGCAGGGCTGTGAGGATGCGTTTCATTTGCCGGGTGCCTGGGGGCTCAGCGGGCTGCGACCTTGTTCGATTCCAGTGAAAGAGCCGAGGCGGAGATGATCGTGGTGCCGCTGAGGCCGAAGCGCTGGGGCTCATACATCGCCTCGATCTTGGCAGGCGGGGCGGTGACCTGACCGGGAGCAACGACACGGGCGAGATACTGGGTGCGGTAGTCACCTTCGCCGGAGATGTAGTCAGCAAAGAACATGACCCGGTCCTGCTGCAGTTCGCGGTGATTGGCGTAAAGCGTGCGCTTGCGCCCTTCCTGGTTCACTTGCTGGGTTGCCTGGGTGGTGAAGCGCGGATTGACTGCTTCGAAAATGGCGGGCAGCGGATCGTCGATCGCGAGGTAAGTCTCTTTCCCGGTTGGAAGGTTCACGTCGAGAGTGACGAGAATGAGATCGCCGACTCTGAGGTTCTCGGCGGGAACGATCGTGCCGTCGGTTTCGACTTTCTCATAAGTGCGCTTGATCGCGAAGCCGTTGTTTTCGGCCTCAAGCGGGGCGAGTTCCGGACGGGTCGCGATACGCAGGGTGGCGTAAACTGGGGACGCTGCAGACGGGGTCACTGCCAGGCTCTTTCCAGCGAGTGAGCCGTCAAAGGTGAAACTGGTAGCGCCGCTTCCCGGCTGGCCCGGGAGGGTGACCTCGCGGGAGTCATCGCCGAGAGCGATGGTGAGTTGGTTGGAGGAAATCGTAGAGGACTCCGACTTGCCGTATTCGGCCAGGGCGATGAGCGGCCAGGCATTGGAGTAAGTACTGCCCCAACCGCGAAGCGGCTGTTTCATTTTCATGAGGTCGTCGACGAGTTGGTCGACACGATCACTGCCGGGATTGTGGCGCACTTCGGCGAGAAGCTGGGTCGCAGCAATGTAGGGCTTCTTATACCAGGTGACTTCAGAAACGGGGACCGCGGAGTCGTTGGCGAGCAGTTGCTCAACGAGGTCAGGTGTGTCGGTGCCACTCTCGATCATAGCGAGAGCGAGCAGGGCGCGGGCTTCGCCGGAGAGCTCTTTCTTCTTCTCAAACAGCACGCTGTGGTAAGCCGTTTCGTTGCGACCGGCGAGGGCGAGAGCGTAGCTGGCGAGGCAGCGTTGCGACAACTGGTAGGCGCCTTTCAATTCGGCTGTGTCGCGTAGTTGCCCGGAGAGGTAATCCCACAGCGAGGTGGCCCGCTCTTCCGGAACGGGAATACCCTGCTGTTGGGCCAGGGCGATCGCGACGCCGGCGTAGGCACTGCCCCAGAGCTCGGCTTTGGTAGCACCCGGCCAGTAGCCGAGGCCGCCGTTGCCCGTCTGCATGGAGAAGAGGCGATCGATTCCTTTGCTGATGGTTTTGGTAACTTCTTCCTCACTCTTATCCAGTTGCGGCATGACAGGGCGGAGTTGCTGGGTGGAAAGCCAGGGCACGAGGCTGGAAGTGGTCTGCTCCACGCATCCATAGGGATAAGTGAGCAGGTATTCGAGCGCGTCGGTGGCTCCCACGAGTCGGGAGTTGGAAAGGGTCAGTTCGATTTCGCCATTGCCCTCGAGCAGGCGCGGAGCGACCTCGCTGAGAGCGTTCTCAAGAGCGCGTCCATCCTGAATTCGGAAACTGTGTGACTCGCGCAGGAGTGGCAGGGGATAACCGACCTCGAGAGTCGATTCCGTCGCGTCCCGGAGCTTGGTGTCGGTGGCAGACTGCACGCTCCAGGTCCATTTGGCTTCTCCGGTTTCCGTGAGTGCGATGGGGAAGGAAAGCGTTTCCGTCGCGCCGGGATCGAGGAAAGCTTTCTCGGTTCTGAGGCTGCGCGTCGGATCGGTGAGGTTTGTGTTCAGCGTTTCGCCGATGGTATTGACGAAGATGGCGTGGTCATCCAACTGGACCGCCACTTCGACTTCCTGGGGCTGGCTCGTGTTGTTGTGGAGCACGGCAGTGACGTCGATCTGATCGGTCAGATTGGTGAAGCTCGGCAGGGCTGGTTCGATGATGAGTGGTTTGTTGATGACCACGGGGGCTTCCCCGTGTCCAAAGCGGTTGCTCTCAGCGACCACGGCCATGAGCCGGAAAGTGGTGAGATTGTCAGGCGCGACGAAAGTGGCGGAGACTTCTCCATCAGGACCTGTCTTCAGCTTGGGTTCCCAGAAGGCGAGGGCCTTGAAGTCTTTACGGATCTTGTCCGGGTCGATGCCATTGCCGCCGCCTCCGCCACCGATGACGTAGCCCTTGTTCATGAAATCCTGTTCGAGTGGATTTTCAGGGATGAGATCGGAAATGCTCTGGCCGGTAAAGACAGAGAGCGGGAAGGGGGCGTGGAAAACTTCGTGAGGATCCGGAGTCTGATGGCCGGTTAAGCTGAGTACTCCCTCATCCACGGCAAAGAAGGTGACGTCGGCGCCGGCGGCAGGCTGCCCGTCGATGCCGGTAACCCGGGCGGTGACGGTGACCTCCTCACCCGGCTGATAGAACTCGGCCTCTCCACTGTCGATCGCGACTTCGAGATGACTTTCTTCATCGTCGACTTTGAGCTCGGTATAACCGAGTCGGTAATCGGCTGAAGTGTGAATGTGCGGGCTTTCATCAGATCCGCGAATAATGAGCAGGCTCGCGTAGATGTTGGGTGCATCACCTTTCTCGATCGGGATATCGAGTACCGTCTCGTATTGATCAATTTCGACAGCCTGGGTTGAGCGAACGCCCCCGCGCTCGGTGGTGAAAAGAGCGGTTCCGAACACCGGGGTGCGGGCGAGCAATTTGGCGGTGTCGCCGATCTCGTAAGAGTTTTTGTCAGGGACAAGATCGATGCGGATGACATCGTACCAGGACCATGAGGGTTCTTCGGCACCGATAACGGTGAACTCGGAACGAGTCAGAACGGGGCGGTTCTGTTCGTCACGGGAAGTCACCGTGATGATAAAGTCACCGGCCTCTTCGAACTTGATAAGGTGAGGCTGGGCGAGAGTGAGACCGGAGTCAGGATCGACCTGCGTTTCGAGTTGAATGGTTTCTTCCTGAACTGTCTGGAGGCGGCGGTCGTTGCGGTGAGTCATGCGACCGTTCGCGCCCATGACTTTGACCGTGTTCCAGATTTCCTTCTCAATGAGGATGGTTGCAGCGACAGGTTCGGTGTAGGCATCTCCGTCAGCGCCAGCGGCAGCAAGCGAGAAAGTGGCAGTGTCGCCGGCGCGATGAACGCCCTCGGGACGTCGCAGGCCGAGATAGAAATCAGAGCTGTGGACCGTGAAGCTGGCGCTGTCTGAAATGGTCTGCTGGTTTGCGTCGGTGACACGGGCAGAGAGTCTCACGTGACGTGGCCCAGGGGTCTTGGATTGTTCGGGCAGGGTGAACTTGATTGCGGCCGTTCCCGAGGGGGTGAGGGAGCCCTCGCCCTCATCGCTGTGAGAGGTGTCGTCGACAGTGAGGTCGCCAAAATCGAAGGCATCGAAGCCGAGGGGGCGCGGGTAGCTGCTGTAGGAGTTGACGTTCCACTCCAGCTTCGCTTTCGAGAGCGGCTTGCCCATGTAGTAATTCGCAGACAGCGGAATCTCGAAGTCGAGGCTCTCGCTGTAGGATTCCCTGGCGTCGAGGTTCACTTCAAAGGTGTTGACCCGGTATTCCTCGACCTGGAACGAGTGATAGGCGACGAGGCGCCAGTTTTCGTCTTCGGCCTCCGGATCGTTGAAGTCGATTTCAACGGAGTGCCACCCGAGTCCGGCCGAGGGGAGCGTGAAGCTGTCATCAAAGGCGCCGGACTGATCATAGGTGACTTCTTTCTCGAGGATCTTGCGATGCATGGGATCGAAGACCTTGAGGACGGCGTTTCCTTTGCCGGCACCGAGCAGTTGGTCGGCGTCGATGAACCGGGAGAGGGATTTGATCTTCACCTCTTCGCCGGGCTTGTAGACATTGCGGTCGGTAAAAACGAGAGTACGCCGCTCGCCGGTTTTGACGTCATCCCAACGCTGGTCAACGGAGAAGCTCCAGAGTCCCAGTGAACTGAGGTCCTCGTAAAAGATGATGGCGTGTCGGTCGGTGCCGATGGAAGCGTCGAGAAAGAGGCGTTCCTCCGCCCCGGCGTAAGCATTGGAATCGATGTGGGCGATACCATTCTCGTCCGTTTGAGCTTCGGTCAGGGCATTGGCGGTGTTGTCGACGACGCGAACGTTGAGGTTGGGAATGGGAGTGCCGGCCTTGAGGGAGAAAGCGTAGATCATGGTGCCCTCTCCGGACTGTTTCCAAGCGAGGCCAATGTCGGTGAGTTGGACGATGGATTGAGCCCCGACGGAGAACTGGTCGCGGGTAGAGGACTGGCCCTCGGAGCATAGGAAAAAACCGCCGGTGACATCTTCGCCAATGAGTTCATCCCAGCTCAGGGCGATGGTTTCGGATTGGTCGACTGGAACCTGGTTGTCGCGGAAGTCGTCCACAATCTGTCGTCCGGGGAATCCGGCAAAGTCGATAGCTTGTTCTTCGCCCCAGCCTTCATATTTGTCGGCGTATTCGGCCAGGGCAAAAATGAGATCATCCCCGTCGAGTTGCTTCACCCGGGTGCGAACCCCGGTAAGGTTGCCGGTCTTGATGTCAAAACGACGATGACCGGTCGCATTCTGGGTCGTCGAGAAAGCGGGGAATGTGATGAAGCCTTCGTTGGGCACGAAAGCGAGAGTCTTCTTAACAGACTGGGCCAGCTGGGTTTTGTCGTTGGCAATGATCCCGCTTTTGACGGTGACCTCGTAGTCCATCCCGTAGTCGAAGTCGCCCACGATATCGACGCGATAGGATTTGATATCGAGCGAGAGATTGGTCGGCTCGGGAGAAACCGAGATGTAGTCGCGTAGCTTATCCTCGGTGAACTGCGGATGGAGATAGCCCTTGTTGAAGTTGATCGCCACGCGCGGCTTCTCATTGTAGTTGTTGCGGGTATCGACCTCTTCGACCTGGAAGGATTCCAGCGAACCGACATAGTTGAGGCTGCCTTCGTTAATCTTGGTGGCGCCGTCGGAGCTTGAGAGTCCCGCCTTACTGTAGAGATACCAGGTGCCGTCGAGAGGAAGTGGACTGGCGGGGCGCAGAAGGAGCAAATTCTCAAGCGGGGCTTCGGCATGATTGTTTCCAAGGAGTTGTTTGCGAGTCGCTTCGTCAGGGCGGCTGGCCTTCAGAGGAACGACGCGCTCGTTGGGCTTGTCGAAGAGTGAGAGGAAGCGCTCTGCGGAACCGGGAGTGACGGGCTGGCTGAACTTCAGGAGGATTTCTGATTCCGAAGTCAGGGGATTTCTTGAACTGAAGCGGTAGGGGTATTTTTCGAAGGTGAGAGCTTCATTGTCCTGGGCGGTGAGCTGAAGCGTCAGGCTGCCGACAATAGCGAGAATGGTGTACAGCAGCAGGTGCAGAGATTTGGGCGGTTTCATAGAATTAAGTGGTCCTCCTGGTGTTTGTGTTGGGGTTTGACGAATAGCTTCGTCCTTTCAGTAAACAAAATACGTGGCCGTAGCGAAACGTCTTTCGTCTGACTGAGAGAAAAACTGAAAAACCCTGTTATCCTAAGGACGAATGACGAGACCGGCGAATTAGGTTCGTCACGATATTGTTGCCGGGCTTTGCTGTAGTGCTAGTTAAACCAGCGGAGCCGTACGAACAAAGGGCGGAATCGGGCAGCCGATCGCATCTGAAATGGCCCGAATCAGTTCGGCCTCGCGGGAGGAAACTCCGCCGTCCATGAGGACACTGCGAGTGCAGGCCTCGATGAGTTGCCGTTTCACAATAGGGCTGGAATGCTCGAATTGCTTGAGCGAAGCCTCAATCGCTTCGAGGCCGCACTCTTCACCGGATTTGTGGATGACGCTGAATCCGGTGGCCTCCTTGAGGGCGTCAGCGGCGGCCTGGAAGGCCGTATCAGCCTGTTCCGGCTTGTCCGGATGACCAAGGGCCGCGAGGGTGGAGAGCAGGACGCCGGCATCATCGGTGAGGCGACGAAAGGTATTGTATTTGATCCGCGGCGGACGCCGGCGGCCGAAGGAAGTATCGAGGTGGCGCGTCACCACCTGGAGCAGGGCAAACTCAAACAAGTCGACCTGCCGGTCACTGGCGATGAGTTCGTGGGTCAACTTACGGAAGCGATCATATTCGCCCGCGGAGAGGTGGCGCAGGGAGGGGATGGCGAGATCGATGAGGCTCAGCTTGAGGGTGGAATGAATTTCCACCACTTCGTCTGCGAGCTCATTGATGATATCGACACTTTGCTGATCGAATGACTTTCTCAGAAGCTTCAGTTCAGCCGCGCGAGTTTTTTGATCCTGGGCCAGCAGCAGGGAAAACACGATGGCCTGCGCCCCGGCAGAGTTGCGGCAGAGATCCTGCCAGCGTTCCGGAATCGCGGCGTGGACGGTATTGCCCAGGTCCACCTGCTCCGGGTGAAGAGAGCGGAAACTCTCGAGGGCTTCCGCTTCGGTTAGCCGGGTGGTCGAACCAGCACCCTGGCTGAAGCCACTGACGGCTTCAGTCTTCGGTTTCCGGGAATCGGAATCCACGATGGGCGGCAGGTCGACCCGATCGTATTTGCCCTCCCAGTGCGGTAGCAGGCGTTTGATGCGCTCTTGGAGCGGCGGGTGGGTAGCGAGCAGTTCAGAGTTCAGTGCGTTGCTGAAGAACAGGTGACTCGCGTCCTTTGCCATGGGATGGGCAATCGCTGAGCCTTCGGTCAGTCCGCCGATCTTTTTGAGAGCGCCGGCAAGGCCGTCAGGATTCCGGGTGAACTGAACGGCGGAGGCATCTGCGAGAAATTCCCGTTGCCGTGAAATAGAGGCCTTGATGAGACGCGCAAAAAAGCTGCCGACAAAACCAATCAGCATCAGCCCGAGGCCGGCGATCAGCATGACGATTCCGATGTTGCCTCCCTCCCGGCGGGAAGAGTGGCTTGTGTAGAAGGTGCTGCGCATGAGGATCTCGCCCATGAGTGCGAGAAAGAGAATGCCGAAGAGCATGCCCATGAGGCGGATGTTGAGCCGCATGTCCCCATTGAGGATGTGGGAGAACTCGTGAGCGATGACGCCCTGCAGTTCGTCCCGGGTGAGCTGCGTCATGCATCCGCGGGTGACACCGATGGCGGCATCGCTGGTGGTGCGTCCTGCCGCGAAAGCATTGATGGAAGACTCGCGATCCATCACGTAGACGGCGGGGACGGGAACGCCTGAGGCAATCGCCATTTCTTCAATTACGTTGAGCAGTCGCCGTTCGTGAAAGTCCGTGGTATTGGCGTCGATTTCGCGACCGCCCAGTTCCCTTGCCACGGCGCCGCCGCCTCCGGAAAGCTGCAGTGATTTGAAGGTCGAAGCGAGGAAAACGACGAGGCAGGTAACCCCGGCCGTGGCGGCAAGAACTCCGGGCCGTATGAAATGTCCGCCTTCGTTCTCTCCGGTGAAAATCAGGATCCCGATAACGAGTGTGTAGGTGGCACCGATGATGCCCAGTAACGCCAGGATGAAATAGAAAATGAGCAGGCCGGTTTTCCGGCGGGCCTGCTCCTGGTGTTCGAAGAAATCCATTCAGGGGAGGTTGCTCCCGGTATCGCAGGAGCGTGGCTTCTCCTTTGTTTAGAATTCGACTTTGACGGCCTCACGCTCGGAGTCGTCGGATACCTCGAACATGGTTGCGGGAACAAAACTGAAGATGTTAGCCACAATGTTAGAAGGAAACATCTCCAGCTTGTTGTTGAAGTGCATCACCGCGTCGTTGTAGGCCTGTCGGGCGAAGGCGACTTTCGATTCGGTGGAGGTCAGTTCCTCCTGCAATTGAAGCATGTTCTCGTTGCTGCGCAGCTCGGGGTATCCCTCTGAGAGGGCAAAGAGGCGGCCAAGAACTCCGCCGAGTCCGGATTCCGCGTTGGAGAGCTCTGACATGGCAGCGGCGCTGCCCGGGTCGGCGACGGCATGTTCACGCGCAGTGGTGGCTGCGTTGCGGGCCTGGATGACGGCTTCGAGCGTATCCCGCTCGTGCTTCATGTAGCCCTTGGCTGTCTCAACGAGATTGGGGATGAGATCGTAGCGTCGCTTCAATTGAACATCGATCTGAGCAAACGCATTTTTGTAGCGGTTCCGGTGGCTGACGAGACTGTTGTAGATCCCGATAGCAATCAGGATCGGGACGAGAATGATCCCGAGAAAAACGAGGACAAGAAACAGGGTGGTAAACATAACAGTGCAGATTTTGTGAAAGAAATACGGCGCTCAGCCGTGAAAGAGAATGGGGTCACCGAACGGTGAAATCGATTATAAAGCGAATCCGTTTTTGGAGGGGTGTAAAATTTCTGCCGTGAAAAGGAGGGAATCCTCCGCGAGATGGCTTGTTTTATTAAATTAATCTGATATTTTATAAAAGTTAAATAAATCTCCCCCCTATGTCCGGATTACTCTTTTCCCTTTCCCTGGTTGGAAGCGTTCAATCGGCGCTGAATCAACCGGTCTTTCCGGGCAAGGTCGCGATGTGGCTGCTGTTTATGCTTTCGATAGTCAGTTGGGTCATGATTATTTCGAAAGGGCTCAATCTGCGCGGGGCGCGCGTAAGGGACCTTCGGTTCGGTAAAAAGCTCAGAGCTTCTCGAGCTACTCTGGAAGTTTTTGAGGATGGTTGGAAGATCGAAGGTTCAGGCCATTATCAAATATACGTTTCAGGGGCTAGGGAGACGGTCTTCCAGTTGCTCGGATTCCGTGAGCGGTGTGAGGGTCTGGTTGAAATGGTGAGGGAGGCCGCACCACTGAATGAAACGCAGGCCCGCTCACTTCGTTACGCTTTTCGGACCGGCTTTCGGGAGGCGCAGATTCGATTGGATCAAGGTATGGCGGGGTTTCGCTTTATTGGGATTGCTTCCATTCTCTTGGGATTGATCGGATTTGTCTGGACCTTGATGTCTGGATTGGACGGGGCACGCGAGGCAAGTGAGGTTCTGCCGGTCCTGGGCAGTTCGCTTGGATTTGTCATGGTGGCACTGATGGTTGCGACACCTGCGATTTTAGCCCGGAGTGCGTTTGCCATGATTATTCGAGGTCGAAAGCAGGAGTTGAGGCGCTTCCATGACGACCTGGTTAAACTCTTTGAAGGGAAATTCTGCGCGCATTCAGCGAATGCAGAGAGGAGTTCCTATGATGAAGCAGCCCATGACAGCGATGACGATGAGTCTTCGGGGACGGGTGGAAAGAAGCAATATCACTCCATCCGTGAGCGACTGCTGAGCGGGCCTTCTGAACCTTTGAATCTGGATGAAATCCAGATCAACCCCATTGCTCGACAGGCCGGTGCCCGGGCTCACTAGCTGACTACCTATCTATGAAAATTACGTTTCAGACTGTTGTTCTCCTGGTCTTTGTCACGCTCATCCATGTGGCAGTGATTGGCTCCATGGCTCCACTGGAGAAATCCGCGATGGGTTTCCTCGCTGAGATCAATGTGGAGGAGTTGGTGGAGAGCGCCATTCCCGAGATCGTAGAAGTCGAGCCGGAAGTTGAAACCGGGCCGAGCGGTCCGGAGATCCCCGAGACGATTCCCGGTTTTCCGGGGCAGGAAATGGAAAGAGTTCAAGCGTTCCCTCTCGAGGAAATGGGAGCAGCCGAGTTCGTCGAAGCCACCCGGTCAACAGCGGCGCAACTGCCGCCGGCGCGTGAGGCGTTGGCAGAGTCTCAGGCCTATTCCGGTAGAATTGAAGAGCCTGACATGGCCGAGTTAATTCAGCCGGAGCCGGAAGAAGCCGTGGCAAAAAAGGCCGAAACGAGCACCCCGGCTCCCAAACCTGCTGCCAATGATCGTGGCGTTCGCGAGATCCGTCCACTGGGTCGATCCTGAACCATTTCGACACCGTCGTCGAAATTGTCTCCTTCCTTTGATTGCCCGTTGCGTATCGGCAGGCTAGGATCGTCGTAACCTGTGATATGAACGTGCCCAATCAGCTCACGGTCGCCCGACTGATCCTTACTTTTGTCTTTGTGGCGCTGTTGTCTCTCGAAGGTGTTCCCTTCGCGAAGACAGGTGCGTTGCTTGTTTTTTCCCTCGCGGCGATCACGGATTTCCTCGACGGTTACCTGGCGCGGAAAAACAACCTGGTCACCAATTTTGGCAAGCTGATGGACCCGCTTGCTGACAAGGTATTGATGTGTGCCGGCTTTGTCCTGCTAACTCGCCTTGAGCTGATTCCTGCCTGGATGGTGGTCGTGATCCTGGCTCGTGAATTCATGGTCACCGGTCTGCGACTGCTCGCTTCTGCTGAAGGGGTGGTGCTCGCCGCGGAAAACCTCGGCAAATACAAGACGACCATTCAGATCGTGACGATCATCTACTTTCTCCTCTACCTCGCTTCTGAAGAAGCCTTGTTCCGGTTTCTCCATCCCATGTTCGATGCGTTCTACCTCGGGCCGGAATACCTCGGTATGGTCTTGAACTGGGCCAGCCTGGTCCTGACGCTATGGTCCGGCGTCAGCTACGTGCTGAAGAATCGAAAGCTGCTCTCGGATATGTGAAGCAGCACAAAAAAAGGCCGGAGCGATTTGCCCCGGCCTTTTTCGAAATGGGTTTGTCAGCCTGAACGGCTGACCAGCTTATCAGCCTTCGACTGAGCTGACGGGTTCGACCGGATCTTTGTCGCCGTCGTCGATGTCTTCCGCTTTGAAGGAGAGATACTTCTCTTTCTTCTTGTGGGATACCTTGACGAGCTGACCGGGGGAGATGTCACCACGAAGGAGGTGCTCAGCGAGCGGATCTTCGATGTGGCGTTCCACGGTCCGGCGCATGGGGCGGGCTCCGTAGTTCGGGTCGTAGCCTTCCTCGATGAGGAAGTCCTTGGCCTTCTTGTCGAGCTTGAGGAGGATGTCCTTCTCAGCGAGACGCTTGAGCACGGTATCGATCTCGAGATCGACGATCTTGGTGAGGTCGTCTTTCTCAAGCACGTGGAAAACGATCTTCTCGTCGAGACGGTTGAGGAACTCCGGCTTAAACGCTTCCTTGGCGCGGTCGAGAATCTTCTCGCGCATGTTGTCGTAGTCGCCGTCTTCACCTTGTCCCATGGAACCAAATCCTACGGTGATCTGGCGCTTGATGACGTCGGCACCAACGTTGGAAGTCAGGATGATGATGGTGTTCCGGAAATCGATCTTGCGGCCGAGGCTGTCAGTGATCATGCCTTCCTCCAGGATCTGGAGAAGCAGGTTCATCACGTCAGGGTGAGCCTTCTCGATTTCGTCGAAGAGAACGACGGAATAGGGGCGACGGCGCACCGCTTCGGAAAGCTGACCACCCTCTTCGTATCCCACATAACCGGGAGGCGAACCAATCAACCGGCTGCTGGTGAATTTCTCCATGTACTCGGACATGTCGATCTGGATGAGAGCCTCCGGATCGCCGAACATGAACTCAGCCAGGTTGCGGGCGAGGTAGGTTTTACCCACACCGGTAGGTCCGAGGAAAACAAAGGAACCGATCGGGCGACGCGGATCTTTGAGGTCGGCGCGGCTGCGGCGCAGGGCCTTGGAGATAGCGGTGACAGCTTCGTCCTGGCCGATGACACGGCCCTTGAGCTCGTCCTCCATCTTGAGGAGCTTCTCGGCTTCTTTCTCCTCCATGCGCTGAAGGGGAACGCCGGTCCACTTGGCAACGACAGACATGATGTCGTCTTCGTTGACCTCAATAATCTTCTCTTCGTTGCTGGCACGCCATTCTTCGAGGATGTCCTCCATTTCCTGGCGTTTGTTCTTCTCCTTGTCGCGGAGAGCGGCAGCGTTCTCGAAGTCCTGGTCTTTGATCGCGGCCTCTTTCTCAGCGACGATTTCTTCGATCTCAGTCTCGAGGTCCTTGATCTCCGGCGGGCGGGTCATGGAAGTGATGCGGGCGCGGGCGCCGGCTTCGTCGAGAATGTCGATGGCTTTGTCAGGAAGGAATCGGCCGGTGAGATAACGCGCGGAAAGGCGCACGCAAGCTTCAATAGCTTCGTTGGTGTAGTCAGCCTTGTGGTGAGACTCATACTTGGAACGGAGTCCCTGGAGAATGAGAATCGCATCTTCGATGCTTGGCTCTTCGACTTTGACCTGCTGGAAGCGTCGCTCAAGCGCGGCGTCTTTCTCGATGAACTTGCGATACTCGTTCATCGTGGTGGCGCCGATACACTGCAGCTCACCCCGGCTCAGGGCCGGCTTGATGATATTGGACGCGTCCATAGCACCTTCGGCAGAACCAGCCCCGACGATGGTGTGAAGCTCATCGATGAAAAGGATCACGTTCTTGGCTCGCTTGATCTCGTCCATGACCGCCTTGATGCGCTCTTCGAACTGACCGCGATACTTGGTGCCGGCCACCATGAGAGCGAGGTCGAGAGTGACGACCTTCTTCTCACGAAGCAATTCGGGTACGTTGCCGGAGGAGATCTCCTGGGCAAGGCCCTCGGCAATCGCGGTTTTACCGACACCGGCTTCACCGATCAGAACCGGATTGTTCTTGGTGCGGCGGCAGAGAATCTGAATGACGCGCTCAATCTCCTGGCTGCGTCCGATCACCGGATCGAGTTCAGCATTCTGAGCGAGCTCGGTGAGATCGCGACCGAATGCCTTGAGAGCGGGTGTTTTGCCTTCCTTGCGGCCGCCACCCATTTCTTCGAATTCACCTTCCTCGTCTTCGAGGTTGTTGCCGGCGAAGTTGGGATCAAGCTCGCGGAGGATCTCGTTGCGGGTGCGCTCGATGTCGACATCGAGATTCTTGAGCACGCGGGCAGCGACGCCGTCGCCTTCGCGAAGCAGGCCGAGAAGAATGTGCTCCGTTCCCACATAACTGTGGTTGAGCGCCTTGGCTTCCTTGCCGGCGAGTGCGAGAACCTTCTTCACGCGGGGAGTGTAGGGGATATTCCCTACCATTTTGGTTTCGGGTCCGTTGCCTACCTGCTTCTCAACTTCGAGACGAACCGTCTCCAGGTCGAGGTTCATCTTTTGCAGGACATTGACCGCAACGCCTTGTCCCAACTTAATCAGGCCGAGCAGCAGGTGCTCAGTCCCGACATAATTGTGGTTGAAACGATCGGCCTCTTTGCGGGCTAGGGCGAGGACCTGTTGTGCTCTCGGGGTAAAGTTATTCATCGTCTTCGTTCTCCCTGTCGGTGAGTATAGTGCTAAAATCAGGGGGCGTCAGCCGATTTAAGCTGGTCCTGATGATATCAGCACGCAAAATATCGCGTTCTTCTGGGGTTAATTTACGTTTGGCGGAAATTTGTAGATGAGCCGGCTGAATTTCGGTCAGCAGGACGTTGATGGTTTCTCTCTCCTCCTCGGGGACAAATCCGAGGTCGCAGCCAAGACGAATCATGGAGAGATGGTTGAGGGCTTCTTTCGAGGTGATGATGTGCGCGTGCTTGAGCACGGCGTAAGCACGACCAATCTGGTCCTGCATCATCGTAGGACGATCTTCGAGGATTTTCATCCGGGCATTCTTCTCATTTTCAATGAGTTGAGTGATCACCCGGTTGAGGTGTTCGATGATTTCCTGCTCGTTGGTTCCGAGCGTGTTTTGGTTCGAAATCTGGAAAAGATTGGCGAGGGCTTCGGTGCCTTCCCCGTAGAGTCCGCGGACGGCCAGGCCGATCTTATTGGCTCCCTGGATGGTCTGGTTGATCTGTTCGCTGAGGACCAGGCCGGGCAGATGCAGCATGGCTGAGGAACGCATTCCGGTGCCGAGGTTGGTCGGACAGGCGGTCAGGTAACCATACTGATGATCAAAGGCATAGGGCAGATCGGCTTCGAGGGTCGAGTCGATCTGATCGAGGGAGCGATAGGCGGCGAGAAGCTGCAGGCCGGGGCGAATCGCCTGCATCCGGAGGTGGTCCTCCTCGTTGATCATCACGCTGATGGTCTGCTTGCGGTTCATCACGGTGCCGCAGCCGGTGCCCTTGGCGGCATGCTCGCGACTGATGAGGTGGCGTTCGACGAGAACCTGCTTCTCGATGGCGGAAAGCTTGGTCATTTCCTCCGAGAACGAATCCTTCATCTCGGCGAGGGACTCGAGCGGCGAGCGAACTTCCTCCATGATGGTGAGCCGGTCCTCCTTGCGAGCCCAGCCGGGAAAAGGATGGCCGGTGAGATTGCGAGCCAGACGAACGCGGCTGGTAATCACAATATCACTCTCCGGACCCGGGGTCCTCATCCATTCAGCTGGATTCTTCAGGAGGGTGGAAAATCGCATCGACACAATAGTAGCCTTTCTTTCAAGCAGCACTTGGAGTGCCAGCCTGATCATAAAATGATTCAGGAATCTCCAATTTGGGATTCCAGTTGGGAGATGGCGTCGCGGAGGCGGGCCGCCTCTTCGTAGTCCTCATCTTCCACCGAGTTAGACAGAGCCTGCTTAAGTTCGCTCAATTTATCGAGCGGGCTGGGTTCGGTTTCTTCAGCGGGAGCGGGGGTTGAATCCGATTCCGGAAGGTCCTGAATATCGGGGAGATCCTGCAGGTCAGGAAGATCAGGGAGGTCCGGTAGATCGGGGAAAGAGGCGGGTGTTTTGCCGACGTGCTGGGTGTGTTTGTGCATCGCTTCGAGAAGGCCATCGAGCCCTTCGTCGAACACCTGGTAACAGTCGGCGCAGCCAAAACGGCCGGTTTTCTTGAAGTCAGACTGCGTGAAGCCGCAGCTGGGGCAGGAGAGTTCTTCGGAGTCCAAGGTGGCAACTTCAGTCTGGGATTGCTCTCCCATTCCCTCGAGCATATCAGCCAACGCAAAGCCAGTCGGATCGGTCACTCCCTTTTCGTCTGCGCATTTCTTGCACAGATTTACTTTCTGGAGCTTCCCATCCGCCACCTGAGAGAAAAACACGGTGGCTTTCTCGGTCTGACAAAGGTCGCATTTCATGTGGGCCGGGGAGACAGTCATCGATCCCAATAGAACCGACGCCTGCTATCCTGATAGTTTACGACAGCAAAGGCGATTAGTAAATCGGCGTGCCGGTGGTTTCTACGAGATTTCGGTAATCCTCGATGAGCTGTTTGGTCACCGGGCCGGGTTTGCCTTCGCCAATTTTCCGCTGATCGTATTCCGCCACGGGAACCACCTCGGCAGCCGTTCCGGTAAGGAACAGTTCATCGGCGGTGTACATGTCGTAGCGGCTCATCTGAATCTCGCGGAGCTCGTAGCCCGCTTTGATTGCCAGATCGATGACGACCCGGCGGGTGATTCCGTTGAGGGATCCCGAAGCGACGGTCGGCGTGTAGATGATGCCGTCTTTCACTACGAAAATGTTGTCTCCGGTGCACTCGGCGACATAGCCCTCGGTATTGAGCATGACGCCTTCTTCGGCGCCCGCGGCGAGAGCTTCGACCTTGGCCATGACGTTGCTGAGGTAATTCAGCGACTTCACCGAAGGGGAAAGGGAGTCATGCGTGGGGCGGCGGGTCGCGCAGGTCGCGAGGATAAGGCCCTGCTCGTATTTCTCCTCGGGATAGAGGGAGATGGTCGAGGCAATCACGATGATGGACGCTTTCTCGCAACGGTAAGGGCTCAGCCCAAGACCGCCGGTTCCACGGGTGATCACGAGGCGGACGTAGCCGTCGTGGAGGTCGTTGCGGCGGATCGTTTCCACGACCATGGCGCAGACTTCCTCGTGGGTCGCCGGTATCTCCATGTGAATAGCCTTGGCGGAGTCGAACAGTCGGGAAATGTGCTCTTCGAGGCAGGTAACGCGGTCGTTGTAGAAACGAATTCCCTCAAAGACGCCGTCACCGTAGAGCAGACCGTGGTCGAATACGGAGATCTTGGCGTCGCCTTCGTCGAAGAATTCGCCGTCGATGTACACTTGTAGGGGCTTGTCGCTCATAAGGAGGGTAAAACAGGGACGGTAACTAGCCAGAACCCTAGGGGAAAGCAAGCGATTCGCTCGCTTTGGCGCGACCCTTAATTTATCCGAAGAATCGCTGCACTTTGTGCATCCCGCGCATGAAAGCCTCGACGTCAGCTTCGTTGTTGTAGAACGCGAAGGAGGCGCGGGCGGTTGCCGGAACTTCGTAGTAGTCCATCAGCGGCTGGGCGCAGTGGTGGCCGACCCGAATGGCAATGCCCTCGGTGTCGAGAATCGTGCCGACGTCCTGGGGGTGGGCGACGTCATAAAGGAAAGAAACGATGGACGCTTTGCCGGGGGATTCGCCGAAGATGCGGATGCCGCCAAGTGACTTGAGTTCTTCGGCGGTTTTCTCTGCGAGAGCATGCTCGTGCGCTTTGGCCGCTTCCCAGTCAATTTCCGCCATGTAGCGGAAGGCTTCAGCCAGTCCGAGGGTGGCTGAAATGTTCGGGGTGCCAGCCTCGAAGCGCTCGGGGACCTCGCGAAAGGTGGTTCCGGAAATCCGGACGCGGTCGATCATGTCGCCTCCGCTCTGGTAGGGCGGGAAGGCGTTGAGGAGATCGCGCGGTCCGGTGAGGACACCGATTCCGTCGGGGCCGAACACTTTGTGACCGGAGAAAACGTAGAAATCGCTGCCCACCTCGCTGAGATCGACCGGACCATGAGGCAGAGCCTGGGCACCGTCGACGAGAGTGAGCACCTCGCGCTCCCTGGCGAAGGCAGTCATTTCGGCAACGGGATTTATAGAGCCGAGCACGTTGGAGACGTGGGTAAAAGCAGCAACTCGGGTGCGACTGTTGAAAGCAGCCTTCCAGGCTTCAAGGTCCAGCTCGCCGTTTTCGGTGAGACCGACGACGTGGAGCTGGATGTTTTTCCTCTCGGCAAGGATTTGCCAGGGAACGAAGTTGGCGTGGTGCTCCATGATAGTGAGCACGATTTCGTCTCCCTCGGAGAGGCGGTCGAGAAGACCGTGAGTGACGAGGTTGATGCCTTCGGTGGCGCCGCGAACAAAGATGAGTTCGTGAGAATCAGGCAAGCCGAGGGCTGACTTGATTTCAGTCCGCGAATTCTCGTAGGCCTCGGTGGCTTCGCGACTGAGGTAATGGATGCCACGGTGGATGTTGGCATTGTCCTCGGCGTAGAATTTTCGCATCGATTCAATGACGCAAAACGGCTTTTGAGCCGTGGCGCCGTTGTCGAGATAGGTGAGCGGTTTCCCGTTGATCTCTCGCGAGAGAATCGGGAAATCGGCCCGGAGTTGGTCGATGTCGAAGGAGGGCATCAGAAGACTATACGCCGCAAAGTGGCGAGAATTGACCTTCTTGCAAGATTGGGTTGTCGCAACGAGGCGTCATATTGTTAAGGCCCGGGGATGGAACTTTTTTGACACGCGAGGCCGGTACAGGTATCGGAGAGGCGCGAATTGCCGCTGTTTTTCGGTATGTCAGTTAACATCATCAGCATTTGTGGCCGATCCGAGACCGGGATCAGCCGCCCTTTTTTCGGAGAAGGGGATGATGGTCATGCCTATTTCATGAAGCGTGACAATATCTCGCGCGATCAGTTGGTGATCGAATATGTCATCAGTCGCCTCGCCGAAGAATGCGGGTTGCCGGTCGCGCCGGTCCAACTCGTCGAAATACCATCGGAACTGACGCGATATGCCATCGTCGAACGTCCCGAGGAGTTTTGCCCCGGGACGGCCTTTGGCTCCCAGCGAATTCCCTTTGCCGATGAATTGCGAACATCCCACCTCCGCCAGATTGAGGATGAGGTGAAAGTCCGGGTCCTGCTGTTTGACTGGTGGGTCAGAAATTCCGACCGCCAGCTCACGATTCTCGGCGGCGATCCCAACGTGTTGTGGGACCCGACTCTGCAGTCCATTCACCTGGTGGATCATGACCGTTGCCTGGATCCTGACTTCGACGAGACGGAGTTCAAGCGGGAGCACGTCTTCCGCGATGTGCGGCCCTACATTGAGAAGTCGGTCTTCGAAAAATGGCGCACCAAATTTGAATCGACCATCTACAACCTCGGGCAGATCTGGGATGAACTTCCTAAGGAGTGGCTGGAAGACGACTCCGGAATTGCCCGCACTTCCATCACCCGCCAGGAGATCGAAGCTCAATTGATGAAACCTGAAATTCCCGCTGACGGAATTCTGCCCGGCTGATTTTTCCCATGAACCTCGTCGTCAATTACGCCGCTATCGGATTCCGCCCCTACTGGGAGACGGGCGAGTTCATCAACGTCGGAGTGATGGCCGTCGAAGCGAAGAGCCGCTATCTTGCCTACAAGCTCAACTCACCCCAGCGCACCAAGCGAATCACGGCGTGTTTCCCGGAACTGGATCTCGCGATTTTCCGGAATGGTATTCGCCGTCTCGACAGCGAGCTTTCGGCGCTTGCTATCGAAACCAATCTCTGGGCTGACGATGCGAAGCAGGCCGGAAAGAATCACCCGGAGCAGGGTGACCTTTTCATCCAGGAAGGGGACATCGACCTCTTCAAGAAGCTGACGATGCCGCATGCATCTCCGTTCTACTACGCGTCACGTGGCACCCGCCTGACGAACAACGCGGAGGAGTGCCTTGAGGAGCTTTACCGTCGCTATGTCGAACACTGGAATCTCACCCCGGTGGATCACGAGGAGAAGAAGCTGACCCGGGACCTCAAGCGACTGCTGCACGCTCACCGTTTGGACCGCCTTTACAAGGAGGCCCCCTGGGTGGGGACGGAAGCGTATCACGTGGGCATTCCGCTCGCCTTCACCATGAAAGGCGAGGACATCCCCCGAAAGGCGATCAAGCCGCTTAACCTCTCTCGCCCGACTCCGACCCGGATCTACACGCACGGCGATGAGTGGATGGCCAAGGTGCGTCGTCTCAAGCGGGTGAAGTGCCTGCCGAAAGAATTTCTTTTCGCGGTGAAGATGCCTGAGGAAAAAGATTCGCAGCGGGCGGCTGATGAAATCTGCGGTGGTCTGCGGCAGCTCGGAGTCGAGGTCGTGGACGTCAGGGACGAGGAGGCAATCCTCAACTTCGCCAAGATCGAGGAAGATCCCGATTTTGAATTGAAGAATTAGTACAGGGAGGAACCACATTCCTGTGGTTCCAGCTGGCTATGTGCTCATGAACCACAGGAATGTGGTTCTTCCTTGGGGCTAAAGCGTTTTCCGCTCTACGACTTCCAGTTCGAGGCGCGCAGTGCGCTGCATGCGGATGAATTCGCGAGTGGTCTTCTTTTTGTTGTTGGCCCCGTATTCCACCTCCATTTCGACATCCATCGGTTCGACAATGAGCCGGGTCACGCGGAAGACCGGCTCGATCCGACTGCGAATAAAGCAATGCAGCGGCACATCCGTGTGACTGGCATTCCAGAGGATCTGCGAGGGAGGGAAGTCTTCAACCTGGCCCAGGGTGTGGAAAATTTCGCGGACGCGGGATCGGCCGTGCTTTTTTGCCAGTTTGCGGGCGCTGGCGAAATTGCGGAGGCGTTCGAGGTAGGAGGTCTTCGGGTTTTTGTGGGCCTCCTCCATTTCGTCGATCAGTCCACGCGCGTGCAGCGCGAGGCAGGCGTGCAGTTCTTCACGGCTGATGTCGCCGCGTTCGAACTGGCGGAACAGTTGGGGAGGAGTTGGAACAGTGCCGAAATTCACGGGGCTAAAGATGGACTTTTCAGGGAGATGAAATCAAGAGGATACCCAACGAACCTTCAATCATGACAGCCAACAGGGTTGACTGGGCCACGTAACCCTGTTGATTCGGGGCACATGAGTAACGAACCATCGGACTCAAAAGGTTTCGAAACACGCGCGATTCATTCGGGGCGGGATTTCGTCGGCGATACCGGAACGGTGACTCCTCCGGTCTGGCTGACGTCCACATTTGAATACGGTAACCCGAACGGGTTCGACTACACGCGCTCGGGGAATCCTAATTTCCGCCTGCTTGACCGGACCATCGCCAGTCTTGAAGGGGCCGAGCACGCGACCAGCTTCGGCAGCGGTGTTTCGGCGATCACGGCGATTGTTTCCACACTCAAGAGCGGGGACGTGGTCCTTGCCGAGGAAAATATCTACGGCTGCACCTTTCGGCTCTTTGCCCAGGTGTTCGCCAAGTTTGGCGTCGAAGTCCGTTACGTGGACTTCACGGATCCGTCCTCCCTCGAGGGAATCGAGGGGCACGCCCCGACCTTGGTCTGGATCGAAAGCCCGACCAATCCGAATCTCAAGATCATTGATATCGCGGCCGTTGCCGACGCGGCCCATGCTGCCGGCGCTGCGCTCGTGGTCGACAATACTTTTGCGAGCAGTTATCTGCAGCGCCCGATTGAGCTGGGCGCGGACCTGTCGCTCATTTCCCTGACCAAATACACCAACGGTCACTCGGACGCGTTGGTTGGATCGGTCTGCACCAATTCCGATGAGTGGCAGGAGAAGATGATCTTCGCCCAGAAGGCGCTCGGACTTCAGCCGTCTCCGATGGACTGTTGGCTGACATTGCGAGGTGCCAAGACCGAGGCGATCCGCATGGAGCGTCATTGCAGCAACGCGCTGGCCTTCGCGACTTTCCTTGAAGACGAGACCGATGCGGTGACGGTGCGGTATCCGTTCCTTGCGTCGCACCCTCAGCATGAACTGGCGAAGCGCCAGATGGCGGGAGGCTCCGGGATCGTGACAGTCGACTTTGGGCGTTCTCTCGAAGACACCATGAAGGTGGTTGAGAACCTGACGCTTTTCCCGAAGGCAGAAAGTCTCGGGGGAATTGAGTCGCTGGTATGTCATCCGGCTTCGATGACTCACGCGGCAGTTCCCAAGGAGACTCGGGAAGCGGTGGGAATTACCGATTCGCTGGTTCGATTCTCCATCGGTATCGAGACCGTTGAAGATCTCATTGAGGATGTGCGCCAGGCGCTACAGGCGTAGGGTTCGTTTTCGATCGATGTCAGTTAGAGATCCATTCACCGAGCCATTCTGCGAGGCCGAAGACCTGGGCAGGGCGATTCCGGAAAGTGATCACGCGGTTTCCGTGTGCCTGCCCCGCTGGGAGCATGTCATCGGATACGAGGAAGGGGACGAGGAAGTGGTCGACGCTTTCGAGTGTGGTTACCCGCGGTTTGTTCCCCATCCATTCGTGGTGGAGTTGTTTCTCGCGGCCCAGGAGGAGTTCGCCAAGAAAAATGAAGTGGCGATGGTCTTTCCTTCGCTGGCCGCCGCATGGCGTTGCGCCGATTACGTGAAGCGACGCTGCGGGGCATCGTCCCGGCTCGAGTCGTACGGGTGGGAAAACCTGACCGCCATCCTGTTCGAGGAGGAAGCTTTTGAGGCAGCCTGGAAATACTGGCAGCACAGCGGCGAGATCGTGAGCAGTCGTCTTGCCGAAGCGGCTCTTTCTGATGCCCCTCTTGAGCCGGAAGTCGAAGCGGCGGGGGAGGAAGCATTGAAGTTGCTGCGCCAGCGCATCGCCGACCTGTATGATGAAGTTGGCCCGGAAGACGTCTTTCTTTTCTCTTCGGGAATGGCCGCCATCGCAGCGGTTCACCGGATTTTCCTCGAAGAGAAGCCGGACCAGCCAAGCATCCAGATTGAATTTCCTTATCTCGACTCGCTCAAGGTTCAGCAGCAGTTCGCCGGTGCCGGCGCCGCGGACTTTTCGGTGACCGAAACCGGAGGCGTGGCCGAGGTGGCACAGTGGTTTGAAGATGGGAAGGGAGCGACTGCGGTTTTTACCGAGCTGCCGAGCAATCCCTTGCTGCGCACAGCCGACCTCGAGGGGGTGGCTCCGATTCTCCGCGAAAATGGAGTGCCGCTGGTCGTAGACGACACCGTGGCGACGGCGATCAATACTGACGCCTTTCGCTATGCCGACGTCGTCACGACGAGTTTGACGAAAATGTTTTCCGGGGCGGGAGATGTCGCTGCGGGAGCGGTGGTGATCAAGCCGGGCACGCCTTTCTACGATCTGTTAAAAGAGCGCCTTCCATCCGAAGAGTCTGCCAGCCCTCATTTCGTGACGGATGCGATCGTTCTGGAGGTGAACTCTCGCCACTTCCGAGAGCGGGTTGAGGCCACCAATGAGAACGCGGCCGAACTCGTTGAATGGCTGCGTCAGCGCCCTGAGATCGAGCGTGTCTGGCATCCCTCCACGGAATGTCGCGAATTTTTTGACGAAGTCCGCCGCCCGGACGGGGGCTACGGAGCCCTGATTTCCTTTGTCCTCGAAGGGGGGGAAGCGGCCGCGCGAGCCTTTTACGATGCTCTTGAGGTCTCAAAAGGACCGAGCCTCGGAACGGATTTTAGCCTCGCTTGTCCCTACACACTGTTGGCCCACTACGGAGAACTGGACTGGGCTGCGGAGCGGGGAGCGACCCGGAACCTGCTCAGGATCTGGGTGGGGCTGGAGGAGCCGGACGACCTGATGGAGCGTTTTGAGCAGGCCTTTGAGGCTCTTGGGGATACTATTTGAGAAACCTGAATATTTTTTTAAATTTCCTGCTTGCTTCGAAACCGAAAAACGCGTCTTCTTAACGCCAAATCGCCAAATTATTCTAATGAAGAAAGTATTCGCAGTCTTTTGTGCCATGATGCTCACCCCGATGTTCTCGGCTAACGCCTGGGTGGGTGGTCCGTTCAGCAACAACTCTTATTTCGGAGCTAGCGGCGACGACGGTGTCTACGAGGCAACTGCATCAGGAATCAACGGTATCGGCCTCTTCCGAATTGTGGTGGGTAACGAATTCCAGGGCTCACAGGATATTGCGACGGCTGCCACGAACAACACGGTTCTTATACCTGACGGTCAGGGTGGAACCATCGCGATTACAATTCAGATCCCCGGAACGAACTCGGGTAACATGATTTTCGGAGCGATCGGCACCTCATCCAATGTCTGGTTCTACGAGGGTGTCTCCTACCTCTTCGGTCAGACTGTTGGTACGGTCAATTCTGCTCTTGGGATTGCCCAAGCTGCAGGAACCGCAGCAAACACGGCGACCGCTAACGCGAACACCGTGATCATTTCTTCTGGGTTCTCTGCTCGCTTAGTTCGGACTGGTGACGCCGTTATTGCAACCGCTTTTGAAGGCGTAGGGAGCGCTACTCCCTCAAATACGGGCGTCGAGTTCAGCTTCTCCGTTTTTGGAACCAAAGTGTCGAACAACATTTTCTTCGGTATCTGATTGGAGAACATCAACCAGAAACCCTTTGGCATGAGGCCGCCCACCCGTCGTCGGGGAGCGGCCTTTACCATTCTTGAGATCCTCGTCGCCGTTGGGATCCTGGCGCTGCTTGCCGCGCTGATTGTTCCGATGTCGGATGTCTTCGTGAAACGTGCGAAGAAAGCCAAGTGCATCTCCAATATGAGGTCACTTCATTCCGGCCTCTCAGCCTACACCCTGGACAAGGGGCATTGGCCCCAGATGGAAGAGGGTGAATTCGACTATACGGAGGAGGACTTCTTCGGTTTCTGGATTGAGGAAACTTCCGACTACGGTCTCAGCCAGGAAAACTGGGTTTGTCCTTCTGACCGGGCCTTGGAGCGTTTGATTGGTTCAGATCAGAAACCAACCTATTTCGGCTCCTACGTGGTGACCCGTTTTGACGACAAGCCTCAGACTCCGTTCCGGTGGAATCAGCCCTGGATCATGGAGAGGGGTAACTTCCACGGAAAAGGGGTTCACATCCTGATGCCTGACGGTTCGGTTCAGGATTCCCGGAATCCGTTTTACGGGCGATAGGTTGTCGATCCGCTGAGGCCGGTCTGGTTGTGACAACGCTCTGGGGCAGTTAGAGTCTTAGCCCTGGATATGAACTTCCTCGCCCACCTTCACCTCGCAGAACCGACTCCGGAATCGGTATTGGGCAATCTATTGGGTGACTTCGTGAAAGGGTATCCCTGGGATGACCGATTCCCGCGCCCGGTTTGGAAAGGGATTGTGGAACACCGGGCAGTGGATGCCTTTACCGATTCTCATCCGGAGTGGAAGAAAAGCCGGGATCTGCTTCCTGATCACTTGAAGCGCTTTGCGGGCATTGTTGTTGATATTTACTACGATCACTTCCTCCATCGCCATTGGGAGTTGTTTTCCGAGGATGAAGCAATCGATGTGTTTATCGAGCGCGTTCATGGCCAGTTGCGCGAAGTGCTCTATCTCGCTGAAGACGAAGTCGCAGAGATCATTGATATGATGATTCGCGAACGCTGGCTCGAAAGCTACCGCACCCTCGAAGGAGTCGACCAGACCCTGAAACGGGTCTCGCGACGTTCGGAGATTCTCCATCCTATTTTTGAAGCTGCGAAGGACTTGGAGAATGATCTCGAGGAAATGGAAGGGCACTTCCTCGCCTTCTACCCCGGCCTCATTCAGCACGTCGCTGAAATGAGAACAGAGCCAGGCTAGTGGGTCAGGCTACGACGACTTCGGCTTTCCTGAGGATGACATCGCGAGAACCGTTCTGGAAGATGTATCCGGGACGCACGGTCTCGACGACTTCTGATTTTCCGAAGGGGTTGATCTTCGGAAGCGTTCCATCCTCCCGCGGAACCAGGTCGATTCGCTGACTTTGATCCATTGTCAGCGGGGTTCCGGGCTGGAGGTTGAACTGGTTCACCGAATGGTCTTCGAGAAGTTCGAGGAAGGCTTGCTTCAGAAGGGCCAGTTGCTGGGCGACCTTCGGGTAGCGCCACTTGTTCTCATAGCGTTTCATGAGGGCGTCGACGAGATCGAGTTTATCAACCAGCTTTCGATAGAACTCTTCCTCGGAGAACTCCCCATTGCTGGAGGATCTGGAGTTCTTGTCGGAAGTCGCCATGTAGTTGGTGAGAGGAGCGATGGCTTCGAGGCGGGTTTCAAATTCCTTTTGCTCGTCGCTCTTCTCCTCGATTAGTTCGCTGATGCGGTTGAGATTGGTGTTGCCGCTTGAAAGCGCGATCTTTTCTCCGGATTCTTTTCGAATCACCTCGAGTTCGCTTCGCAGGGCCTCGATTGCCTCCTCGGCCTGGCGAAGCTGGTCTTCTGCTTCGCAGCGAATACTGGACTCCAGTTTCTCTTTCTGAATGGAGGTAACAAGGTGCTGTCGAGCTGCGTTCAGGGCTGAGGACAGGCCCTCCTTGGTCAGTTGCAGATCGGTAAGGAGCTGTTCTTTCTCATTGGCCGCCTCCTCGATTTCCGATTCGAGTTTGTCCGTGTCTTCTTTTAGCTGATCAATGCTCTCCTCGCGCTCATTGAGTTTCTTCTCAAGATCGTCTCTGACCGATTCAAGTTCTTGGATTTTCCCGGTGGATTCGGCCAGTTTCTCCTCGAGTTCAGATACCCTTTCGTCATTCTCAGCGATCAGTTGAGCCTGTTCCTCGACACTGTTTTCATGGGCTGAATTGAGCCCGATTTGGGAATTCTCCAGCTCCTCTCGCAGTTTTTTACCTTCTGCGATAGCAGATTGAAGCTCTTCTTTGAGAGTCTCCACTTCTTCCCGGTGTTTCTCGGTTAGCTCGTACTCCAAGATTTCATGTTTCCGGATGGTTGCGTCGAGCTTCTCGCGGACCTGTTCAAGCGCCGCGGCGTTTTCCTTTGCCAGGCCGGATTCGACGGAAAGGCTCGAATCGAGTTCGGCGAGTTTTCCCTCCGAAGCTTTGAGCTTCTCTTTGGAGGATTGAGCTTCGGCCTCGATGGTGGCCAGTCGTTCCTTCAATTCGGCGGTTTCTGATTCAGCGGCTTTCCTATTCTCTTCGGCCGTTTCCAGTTTGCCGGCGAGTTCCTGATTGGATTGCTCCTGCTCATTCAGTTGGTCTGCCTGCTGGTCGATGGTTTCCTGCAGTTTGGTCGAGTTCTTATGAAGCTGTTTGTCGGAACTGGACTTCAGTTTCTCGAGTTCCTTCTCGAGCTTCTTGACCTGTTTGTCATTCTCAGTGGTTGCTGAGGCACCCTCTTCGAGACGGGCGGTGAGATCGGAAGCGGAAGCCTCTGCTTTCTTTACCTTGTCGACGAGCTTGGCGTTGTTTTGGCGGAGGTTGACCTCGCGCTCGGCAGATTTCTTGACGGCGTCCTCCGCCTTATCGAGTTGTTGTCTCAGCTCATCCAGTGATTTTGTCAGGGTAGCTTTTTCTTTTTCGAAATCTTCGGTAGCGGATTCAGCATTCGCCCTGTTCGACTTCAGTTCGCTGATCTGCTTTCGAAGATCGGAAATCGTATTGCTTTCTTCCCTGGCGCCATCCTGAGCTTTTTCAGCCAGTTCGCGTTCCTTTTCGTTGAGCCGGGTTCGCAGGTTGCTCAGTTCGGACTGCAGATCTGCGTTGTCTTCATGGGCAACGGCGAGGTCCTGGCTTAACCTGGCAGCCTCTGCCGCCTGGCCATCAAGATCATCCGGCATGGGGAACTGGACGACGTTGGCGGCTTTGAGCCGGCTGATTTCCTCGCGGGCGTTGTCGAGATCGGTGGTCAGGAAGTTGATCTTGGTCCGAAACTGTTCGTTCTTCGTTCGCACGGTGTCGTGAAGCAGTCTCTCTGCCGACAATGATGATTCGAGTTCCGTGATGTGAAACGAGAGTCTTTTCTCGTTGTCTGATCCGTTTGCGGCAGGCTCTTCGCGAGCGCGGGACAATTCCTCGCGAAGACGGCGAGCGTCTTCTTCTGCCGCGTCACGGGATGCTGTCAGCTCGTTGAGCTTGGCTCGCAGATTGCCTGGGTCCTCTTCAACGGGAGAACCTTCGGCGTCGAATAGAATGATATCACCGTGCCCGGCAGAGGGGCTGTCTTGGTTTTGCTCTGCGAGTTCCTTGTCCCGCTTTGCGAGTTGTTCCCGAACTTCCTTCAGTTCGGATTTCAGTTTGGCGAGTTCCTTGGAGTTGGCTCCCTTCGATGATGCCGGTTTTTGAATGCTCTCGATTTCAGTTTTCTTCTCCGAGAGGGCGGCCTCGAGTGCTTCAATCTTCTGATTGAGCTCCGAATTTTCCTTTCCTGACTTGGCCAGTTTCTTTCGCAGGTTACTGATCGCCAGCTCAGTGTCGTTTTGATTAGTGGTAGTGTCAGGAATGGATGAAGTCTCTTTCGGGGTGATCTTTTCCGGCGTCACCTTCCCGGATTTTGTTTTGGGAGAAAGAGAGGCGGTGTTGTCGCTTTGCTGTTTGGCGAACGCAAAGCGATCCTTCAGGGAAACGATCTTTGGTTTTCCGTCGATCGGACCACTCGAGTTCTTCGGCTCGGGTTCTTCTCCCTGGTGTTCGACTACCGCGACTTTGTGGATTCCGAATTTGAGGAAGTCTCCCGCCTTGATTTTCTTCGCCGAAGAAATCCGAACACCGTTGAGAAAGGTGCCGTTGGCAGATTCCAGATCGCTGACCTCGTAAACTCCGCCGGAGGTTCGGTTCAGCTCTGCATGGTAGCCGGAGATCGAGGCTTCGTTAATTCTCAGGTCGTTGTCGTGCCGTCGGCCGACTCCGTAGGAATTGTTGCGAAGGAGGAGTTCTGTGGTGTCGGTTTTGGCATTCGTCGTGACTACGAGTTTCAAAGTCATGTCGAAGGGGATAGGTGTGTTTCTGTGTTGGGAAATTCACCTTAGCAAATTATGGTAATTATGGAAGTTTCAATTTTCAGATAAGTTTTGGGGTTAGAAATAAGGAGATGTAAACTAAATCGGACCCATCTTTTCCCAACATTTTCCCAAATTGGGCCGAAGGTCTTGCAATCCCGGGCCTGAGGCATTCCTTTTCCGGCGCATTACCTGATAATGAGACTTTTTGATACCATGACCCGCGAACTGCGGGAGCTTTCCCCGTTAGACGGAGAAACATTTCGATTTTATTGCTGCGGTCCGACTGTCTACGGACCCGCCCATATTGGAAACTTTCGCACCTTTGTGCTCCAGGATGTTTTCCGCAGGACGCTCGAATTGTCCGGATTGAAGGCGTATCACGTTCGCAACCTGACCGACGTGGACGATAAGACGATCCGTGATTCCCAGGCGGCGGGGAAGACACTCACGGAGTTCACCGACTACTGGCGGGATCGTTTTCACGAAGACTGTGAAGCACTCAACAATTTGCCACCCCACCTCGAACCAAGTGCGGTGGAGCACATTCCACATCAGATCAAGATGATCGAGGAACTGGTGGAGAAGGGCCACGCCTACAGCAGTGAAGACGGTTCCGTTTACTACAAGGTTTCGAGCTTCGATCACTATGGCCGTCTCTCACGTCTTGATCAGCGCGAGCTCCGTGATGGGGCGTCCGGTGCTGTTGCTGACGACGAATACGAGAAAGACAGTGTGGCCGACTTTGCTCTTTGGAAAGGACGTCGCGATGAAGACGGTGACAACTATTGGGAAAGTCCCTGGGGACAGGGCCGCCCGGGCTGGCACCTCGAGTGTTCGGCGATGTGTCGCGAATACCTTGGTGATACTTTTGATCTCCACTCCGGTGGGGTCGACCTCGTCTTTCCTCACCACGAAAATGAAATCGCCCAGAGTGAAGCCTGCACCGGTTGCAAGATGGCGGAACACTGGTTTCACCTGACGCACCTGCTCGTCGACGGCGGTAAGATGTCCAAGAGTGCAGGAAACTTTTATACCCTGACCCAACTGGGCGAGGCGGGATTCTCACCGGCGGAACTTCGCTATGTCCTGATATCGGCGCACTATCGCCAGCCTCTGAACTTCGTGGCTAAGGATAAGGACGGGAACGAAAACTTCCCGGCACTCGCCGGCGCGAAGCAGGCGCTTCAACGTCTCGCCAAGTTCGAACAATTACTTGTCGAACAGGCCGGGGCAGCCGGTGCCCGTGGCTTTGAGGCAGCGCTGGAAGTTGAGAACCTCGGTTCCTTTGCTGATGCGCTTGAGGCTCTCAAGGAAGACCTCAATACGCCTGATGCGCTCGGGCGCGTGTTCACGGCGATCAAGGAACTCAAGGCCGCCGGTTTAACCCCTGAACAGGCTGTCGTCGAATTGGCTGGATTCCGTGTCGTAATGGAAGCGCTTGGCCTGGAGTTACCTCAGGAAGAAGCCGGTTCTACGGATGTTCCCGCTGAAATCACCGAAATGGCTCAAGCCCGCTGGGAGGCCAAGCAGTCCAAGGACTGGGGTGAGGCAGATCGACTTCGAGATGAAATCGCAGCCGCCGGCTGGGAAGTGAAAGATACCAAGGAAGGATTTGAGATATGTCCCAAAGGCTGAACCTCCCCATTCGCCCCCGACGCAACCGCAAGGATGCCGCTGTGCGCGGTTTGTCTCGCGAGACGGTTCTGACTCCGCAGGACCTGATTTATCCTCTCTTCATTCACGAGGATGAATCCGACGATGCCATCGAATCGATGCCGGGCTGCCATCGCTGGAGCCTTGCCGGGCTGGTCAAAGAAGTGGGGGAAGCTTATGCCGCCGGTGTCAGGGCAGTGGTTTTCTTTCCCAAGATTGAAGAGGATCTCAAGACATCAAACGGTGAGGAATGTTTCAATCCGGACGGCCTCGTACCGCGTGCCATTAAGGCGGTGAAAGCGGCTTACCCGGATGTGGTTGTTATCACCGATGTGGCGCTCGATCCCTACAACTCGGACGGACACGACGGTATTGTGGTCGAGGGGGATGATGGTGAACTCAAAATTCTCAACGACGAAACAGTTGAGGTTCTTTGCCGCCAGGCATTGTGCCATGCTGATGCGGGCGCTGACATTGTGTCGCCGAGCGATATGATGGATGGACGAGTGGGTGCGATTCGTGCCGCGCTCGACAGCTCCGGGCACGAGGATGTTTCCATTCTCAGTTACACAGCGAAGTACGCGTCCGCCTACTATGGCCCTTTTCGTGGCGCTCTGGATTCCGCGCCTAAAGCCGGTGACAAAAAGACCTACCAGATGGACCCGGCCAACAGTCGGGAGGCTCTTCGCGAGGCTGACCTCGACGTGGCCGAAGGAGCGGACATGCTCATGGTGAAACCGGCTGGTCCCTACCTCGATATTGTGCGCCTCATTCGCGACACGGTGGATGTGCCTGTTGCCGCCTACCAGGTCAGTGGTGAATACCTCATGATCAAGTCAGCGGCGAGAGATGGCTGGATTGACGAGGAGAAAGTAGCGATGGAGTCGCTCCTCGGGATTAAGCGCGCCGGGGCCGATATGATCCTGACTTATTTTGCCAAGGACGTGGCTGCGAAATTGACCTCACGGTAGTGAAGCATGCCCGCCAGGGTTTCACTGGCATACAGTGAGAATGCTTCAATCGGCAGGGGATCCAGTTCGAATTGCTCACCGGCAGCGAGAAAACGATGGATCACCTGATCCCGCCGAACTCGTTCGACGGAGGGAAGGGCGCGACTGTGGCGAACCCTGGCGATGGTGATATGAGGTTCCCACTGGCGAGTTTCGGGATTGAGCCCTGCGCTGACCAGTCTGGTTTCAATATCGCTCTGAAGCTGTCGCATTTCCGGTGAAGCCTCAACGCCTGCCCAGAGAACCTTGGGTTGTTGCTCCGAACCAAAGAGGCCAGTGCCTCGAATATTCAGAGCGAGGTTCCCCGGGATTGCCATCCCGCTGAGAGCTTCCGCGACGGCGCTTTCATTCGCCTCGCCAATGAAGCGAAGGGTCAGGTGCAGTCGTTCCGCCGGTGTTTTGCGGAGGGATGGAATTCCTCCCGGCAGGAGGGCGGACAGGGATTTACGTGCGGCGCCGGGAAGTCCGAGCGCGACAAATAGGCGGGCCATAATTGAAGAGGTGTTAGTCGGCGAGATTGGGGGCAAGCCATTTCTCGGCTTCCTCGATCGACATCTTCTTACGGGCGGCGTAGTCCTCGAGTTGGTCGCGCTCAATCTTTCCGACATTGAAGTAGCGGGCTTCTTCGTTGAAGAAGTAGAGACCACTGACGGATGATGGAGGGAACATCGCGTAGCTGGTGGTCAGCTGCATGTTGACCTTGTTTTCGACGTCGAGGAGATCCCAGAGAATCGCTTTTTCCGTGTGGTCGGGGCAGGCGGGGTAGCCGGCAGCCGGCCGGATACCTCGGTAGCGTTCTTTGATCAGGTCTTCGACGGCAAGGTTCTCCTGCTTGCCGAATCCCATGAAGTCGCGGACGCGTCTGTGCATCAGTTCCGCAAGACCTTCAGCGAAGCGGTCTGCCAGTGCCTGAATCATGATGCCGGTGTAATCGTCGCCCTTGTCCTTGAAGGTGGCCGCGTATTCTTCGACCTCGTTGCCTGCCGTCACGGCGAAGGCGCCCAGGTGATCGTTCAAACCGCTGCCTTTGGGGGCGACAAAATCAGCGAGGCTCTGGAACGGAGTCCCTTCCTTGATCTTCTCTTTCTGCTGACGCATGAAATGGAAGGTCGTGAGATGGTCAGTTTTGGCTTCATCGGAGAAGAGCTCGATGTCCTCTCCGGTGGAATGAGCGGGAAAGATTCCCCAGGTGGCGCGGCAGTGAAGACGCTCGTTTTCAACCAGGTCCTCGAGGATGCGCTGGGCGTCGCCATGCAGCTTGCGGGCTTCTTCTCCGTGAACCTCGTGATCGAAAATCTTGGGGAACACGCCTCGAAGTTCCCAGGCATGAAAGAAAGGCGACCAGTCAAAGACATCGACGATATCCTGGAGATCGACGCGCTCTTCGACGTATTGGCCGATGCCCTCGGGAATGGCGATGTCAGACTTGCTCCAGTCGATCTGGTAGTTTTGCTGTTTCGCCTCTTCGAACGGCACATACTTGGCCGTGGAACCTTTGCCGGCGTAGATGTCGCGTTCCTTCTGTTCTCGCTCACGGTGCTCCTTCACGAAGTCTTCGCGCAGGTTTTCAGAAAGCAGGGAGTTGCAGACACCGACGACGAGCGAAGCATCGCCCACGTGGACGATGGGCTCGCTGTAGTGTTCGCTGATCTTGATCGCGGTATGGGCACGTGAGGTGGTTGCTCCTCCGACGAGAATTGGGATCTTGTAGCCTTTCTTCTCGAACTCCTTGGCGTTGTAAATCATTTCGTCCAGAGACGGCGTGATGAGTCCGCTCATGCCGACGATATCGGCCCCGTGTTCCACGGCGGCTTCCATGATCTTGTCGCAATCAACCATGACGCCGAGGTCAATGACCTTGTAGCCGTTGCAGCCGAGAACCACGCCAACGATGTTTTTGCCAATGTCGTGCACGTCGCCTTTGACGGTGGCGATGACAAAGGTGGGAGCATTGGAGTCATCTTCGTCGCCCTTTTCCGCAAGCATGAAGGGCTCGAGGTAGGCGACGGCCTTTTTCATGACACGGGCGCTCTTCACCACCTGGGGAAGGAACATCTTGCCGGCACCGAAAAGCTCGCCGACCACGCCCATGCCGTCCATGAGAGGGCCTTCGATGACGTTGAGTGGTTTGCCAAGTTGCTGGCGGGCCTCCTCGGTATCCTCTTCGATGAAGTCCGTGATGCCCTTGACGAGAGCATGGGTCATGCGCTCGCCGATGGAGCCCTCCCGCCAGCTGAGGTCGGGGCCGGATTTCTTGTCCTTGGACGTAGCGCCCTTACTCTTGAGTTCTTCTGCGTAGTCGATGAGGGCCTCGGTGGCTCCTTCGTGTTTGTTGAGGAGTACATCCTCAACAAGCTTGAGAAGCTTGGGCTCGACTTCGTCGTATACCTCGAGCATGCCGGGGTTCACGATGCCCATATCCATCCCCGCTTTGCCAGCGTGGTAGAGGAAGGCGGCGTGCATCGCTTCGCGAACCACGTTGTTGCCCCGGAAGGAAAATGAAATGTTGGAGACCCCGCCGCTGACTTTCGCACCGGGAAGATTCTCTTTGATCCATCGGGTCGCCTCGATGAAGTCGACAGCATAGTTGTTGTGCTCATCCATTCCGGTTGCGACGGTCAGGATGTTAGGATCGAAAATGATGTCCTCGGGATTGAAGCCCACTTCGTCAACGAGGATGCGGTAAGCGCGCTCGCAGATGCGGATCTTCTTCTCGTAGTTGTCCGCCTGGCCTTCTTCATCAAAAGCCATGACCACGACGGCAGCACCGTACTTCATGATCTTGCGGGCGTATTCCTTGAAGCTGTCCTCGCCTTCCTTGAGGGAAATGGAGTTCACAATACCCTTGCCCTGAAGGCACTGGAGGCCGGCTTCGATGATCTCCCACTTGGAGGAGTCGACCATGATAGGCACAGCGGCGACGTCCGGCTCGGAAGCAAGCAGGTTGAGGAAGCGCGTCATGGTGGGGACGCCTTCGATCATCCCCTCGTCCATGCAGATGTCGATGACGGGGGCTCCGTTTTCGACCTGCTGACGGGCGATAGCGACGGCGTCTTCCAACTGGCCGGCTTTGATCATCTTGAGGAAGCGCGGAGAACCAGCCACGTTGGTCCGTTCGCCGACCATGAGGAAGTTTTTGTCCTTCGTGTGGTTGTAGGTCTCGGATCCGCTGAGGCGCATCGCGTCCGGCAGTTCCGGAACTTCACGGGGGGCGAAGCGTTCCGCGACCTTAGAGATGGCAGCGATATGTTCAGGAGTGTTGCCGCAGCAACCGCCGATGAGATTGACCAGCCCGTTTTCGGCGAAGCCGCCGAGGAACTGCTCCATATCTTTGGGTTCGAGGTCGAAGCCGGTTGGCGCGAGAGGGTTAGGAAGGCCGGCGTTCGGATAAACTGAGACGTGAGTTTCGGCTACCTTGGAAAGCTCGGCGAGGTGCGGTTCGATCAGATCGGGTCCGAGGGAGCAGTTTAGGCCGACAGCGAGAGGATTGACGTGAGCAACAGCGTTCCACATCGCCTCGACTTTCTGGGCGGAAATCATCGTTTCGCCTCCACGTCCAACCGCGGCGGAAACGATGATGGGCAGTTCGATGCCATCCTCGTCGTAAACTTCGCGGAGAGCCACGAGTGCTGCTTTGGCATTCAGCGAATCGAAGATGGTTTCCACCATCATGATGTCGGTGCCGCCGGCAGCGAGGGCCCGGATCTGGTGTTTGTAAGCGTCGCGGACCTGGTCAAACGTCACCACCCGGAATCCGGGGTCCTCAGCGTCGGGTGAGTTGGTCAGAGAAACTGTCATCGGCCCGATCGCGCCGGCGACGTAGCGCTTGCGTCCGGTGTCGGAGCCAATGTTGTCGCACCACTGGCGGGCCAGCTTGGCAGACTCGTAATTGATCTCCCAGGCGAGATCCTTGAGGAACTCGTTGTCGCAAACTTCCCGTGCAAAGAATTCAGGGTCCTTCCTGCCGAGGCCCTTCTCACGAGGATCCTCCACGAAGAACTCCGACTGAGCCAGGGTGGTTCCGGAGAAGGTGTTGGTTTCAATGATGTCCGACCCGGCCTCGAGGAAACGCTTGTGAATATCGCCGATGACCTTGGGTTGGGTCAGGGAAAGAATGTCGCCGTTGTTGAGCAGGTCCTTCTCATTCTGGGCAAACCGTTCGCCGCGTGCATCGGACTCTTCGAGGCCGTAGCCGCGAATCGTCGTTCCCATGGCGCCGTCGAGCATGAGAATGCGTTTGCTGAGTTCAGAGCGAAGTTCTTGAGTGAGGTCGTTGGACATGCTGGAAATGAGTTAACCCTGTTGAATCAAGGACTCAACAGGGTTGGATAAGAAACATCCTGTGGCGGATTTTGCGACCCTATTTGCCAGTCGGGTAAGACTTGCCCAATAGAATGCGGACACCGCCGAAAGCTCCGAGGCCTGCGGCTTCGAAGCCGGTAGTCGTTTCGTAATCGTGATCAAAGAGGTTCTCGACCCGGCCGTAAACCTCGATGTTGTCGTTGATTTCCACGGCTCCGAAAATCCGGGCGATGGTGTAGTCATCAAGGAAAACACCGGGAGCATCGAGGCGGTCATAGGCTCCGGTGACTTCGGCTCCGGCGTTCCAGTGATCACCCTGGACCACGAAACCGGCTGAGAGCGTGTGAGCGGGGCGTCGGGTGAGACGGTCTCCGGGGCCTCCCTGGAAGCCGCTGAAATACTGACCGTCGGTGATGATGGCGTCGAGCGAGGTGTAGTTGAGATACCAGGAGAGGAAGTCCGATGGATTGTGACGCCATTCGACTTCGACACCTTCGGTCTCTGTATCGACGACGGCCGGATCAATGAAGGTGATCGGGTCGGCGTCGACCAGGTTTTCAATATCGGCCTGGAAGTAAGTGACGGCGATGGATGCCGTGTCGTTCAGTAAAGGCTGACGGAAACCAAATTCCCAGGTGAAGCTTTCCTCGGGATTGAGGGTGGCCGGATCGATAGTCGGAGAGAGAAAGATAAAGTCCTGACCGGAAGGAGCCTTGTAGCCGGTGGCAACTTTACCGAAGAGGAAAGTGCCGGTGCTTTCGATCGTGTTGCCGAGTTGGACCGTATAGGTTCCTTTGCTCTCGAACTTATCGTGGTCATCGTAGCGGCCGGATGCGAGCAGGTGAAAGTTGGCGGGAAGCTCGGTATCAACCTGGGCGAAGATGCTGGTGTAGGAGTGATCGAAAGCGTTTCCGGTAGCGAACGGTCCCGGCACCAGCGGGTTGCGCTCGAACTCATAGCCGTAATAACCGGCTCCGATGGTGTAGGTGGCCGCGTCAGTGGGGTGGTAGTTGAAGACCGCCTCGGCTTCGTGGCCGGTTTGTTCCAGTGAGTTGTTGAGGAAAGCAAAGAAGTTGCGGTCCGCGATGAGCTCGTTGGTGGTGTAGCTGTAGAAAGTGTAGAAGTCCCAGTCTTCCTGGATCACAGACAGGCGGGGTGAGAAGAGACCGGAGCGGTTGTCGTTGATTTGCGACTGAGGGAAGGCCGGATTCAGTGAAGAACCGGGCACCTCGAGAAATGAATCCTGCACGTAGCCGAGGATGTCAAAAAAGACGCCGTCACCAAGCTCCACAGCGACATTCCCGCGCAGGATGCCATTGTTGTGTGCCGAGCTGGGACGGTCGTTTTGAGTGTCGAGGAAGGAACCGTCGAGAGCGATGCCGACATTACCTTCGCGAAGCGTGACCTTGGCACCGGAGCGGAAGGTATCGAAAGAGCCGCCTTCGACGTACCCGGAAACGGTGTTGCTCTGGACGAAACGGGCGTCGGTCGATCGCAGGTCGATGGCGCCGGCAAGGGCATCGGATCCGTAGAGCGAGCTCGCCCCGCCGCGAAGAATCTGGACGGATTCAAGAGTCGAGGTGTCAAAGAACTCGATCTGGTAGAGGCCGGCGAGACCGGGAGGGAGGCGGCGGCCGTTCAGGAGGACCACGGTGTGGTTGCTCTCCATGCCGCGGATGAAGATGGATGAAGTTGCACCTGCCTGTCCGGTCTGAACAACGTGGACACCGGCGCTTTGGTCGAGGATGCCCTTCAGGTCATAACGCTGGTAGGTTCGGATCTCAGCACCCGAAATGGTATCGACTGAGGGGAGAAGGTAGTCGAGTTCTTCGGAATTGTTGGGAGCTGTTGTCTTAGTAGCGATCGAGGGGGTGACGTCCTGTTGAATCGCTTCTTCACGAATAATGACAGAACGGGCTCCGCTCACGGTGGTGATGTCCAGGGTGGCAGTGTCGTCCACAATGGTACTGACGACTCCATCCTGAGCCGCTGCGGCGGTGGCCAGAGAGAGACCGATAGCAGCAAGGGAAAGTTTACGTATCAACAAATCACGATTCATGGATATGTTGATAATCCTCTGTGAAGAATACGCAAATGGTTTTTCCTGAAATTGATCGCGAAGTGCTCGGACGGGTCTCCTTTTGAGACAACCGGTATGACAAAAGTGAATCTTGCGTCCCGAAATCAATCTGGTAGTTTTTTCCCAAGCATCAGGAGTGGCCTGGAGAAATCCGGGTCCGGCAACCTGGTTTGGAGAAGCCAAGGTGCCTTGGATGCTGTGACAGAGAAACGTTGCAGTGACCGATGTGCGAATGTCTGACATTCGAACAGAACTTCTCCGGGGAGGACGACCTCCTTGATCCTGATGCGGTAACTGAACATCACAGAAACTGCATCATGACTTATCTAGATCTACTGAACGAATCCGGGGGAGCTGCCTCCGTGACTTCCTCCGGAAAACTGGCGACGCGCTCGAATCTGGAAAACCTGAATCACCATCTCTGGAACAACCGGGGAACCTGGTGGGCGCATTTCACGGTTCACCGTGATGATTACACCGCAGAGCGGGTTCGGGTGTCCCTGCGGACACGGGATGTCGAAGAAGCCCGTCGCCGGCGCGACGAGGTGCTCAATTCTATCGCAAGCTGATTGAACGATGAGTGCCCGTATTCCCCGAGCTGTCGTGGACAGCGCGGAAGTCGCTGCTGTGCCTGAAAACTTCGAACAATGGCCGGCGACTATGCGCCGTCGGTTCGAAGATCATGTCCTGAACGGAAAAGAAGACGACCGAAGGATCAGTTCGCCAGATCGAGTTCCGCTCGTTCTGCCGCCACCCGCTGCAAGGCTTCGCTGACCAGGTTTAGCTTCTGAATACCGATGGAGGTGTCCCGGTTGGACAGGCTCAGGTAGTCGTCGATCGCTTCGAGCGCATCTTCGGCTGCCGCCTGGTAGCGGCGAAGTTCGAGCGGTAGATTCTGTCTGACCTCGGAAAGTTCGCGATCGGTTTGGCTGAAGCGCTGTCGCAGATCGTTCAGGTCCGGGTCGGAACCCCGAAGAGCAAAGTAGGGTGCCATGAGATCGCCGATCTTTTCGGTTACGTCGGAAGTGGGGGCATCGGTATTGGCATCCGGGGAACTTTTCCCGAACTCCAGCATGGCCCAGGCGGAAAGGTGAAAAGGCGCTACGGCGAGAATGGCTTCGAGGCGCTCCTGCACCTTGGCATTCCTGGCGAGGTCGACCAGCGCCATGCGTTCGGAAACGGCTTTGATCTCCGCAAAAGATTCGCTGGCCTCGATCCAGGCATCGGGCGTCGGAGCAGTCATCTTGCTGATGGCTGCAGAGCGGGTCGTATACATCATGAGTTCGGGCTCAAAGAGAACGCTCAGGTCCTGGGTCTCGTTGAGATGAGCCATGAGATCAGTTCTCACGTCGGCGGGGATGAGCAGGTAGGGCTGATCCAGGGTCTTGGCGGCGACCAGGTATTCTTCCAACTTTCCGTCGATGCGTGGTTTTCCTTCGGAAGAGTTGGAGCCGCCCGCCAGGATGATGTCCTGGTTAATTTCACCGTCTGTGAGGGCGGCCTGTAAGAGAGCGATGACGGGCGTGCGAACCGGAATATTGCAGACCCGCCATGGACCGGGCGGTTCCTGCTGGCTCTCGAAGGTGAGTTCCCCGATCGTACCGTCTGTCCACTCGAGCTCGGCTTTCTTGAGAACAGAGCGCGGCATCTGGATGCCTTCGAGACTGGGGCCGTCCGGCGTCGCGTAGACCGGGAGTGGTGGAACGGTTTGGGGGCTGGACCCTTCTGGCAGCAGCAGGAGTTCCTTTTCCGCCTGAGTGACTGCCGGGCGAATGTTGATCGTGAGAGAGCCGGCCATTGCTGTGTTGGCGACGGAGCGGACATTGCGAATCGTGTGCATGGTGCGGCTAATCGGCTCGAAATCGCTCAAGTCTGTCGGAGAAGGTTCCGCGCCGGGGCGGTTGGTCAGATCGGGGCGCATGCCTTTTAAGCCCTTGGCTCCTTTGGGGCGATTCGGGCCGTCGGAGGGGTTAATCCCGGGCGTGTCCGAAGGTATCGTCGATGGGTTTGTCCCGGTGCTGAGAGCTGCGCGGGGACGTTTCAGGAGCTCCATCGCCTCTCTTCTGAGGGAATCCGTACGTGAGGTGCTGCGGTTTTCAATTGCGTCGAGCGACACGAAATTCTGCCAGGGGAGTGGCCGTCCTTTCGTGGCAGCGGCATATTCCCTGAGGCGCTCTGCGGGAGGATCAGGATGAAGTGCGAGGGAAATCTCCATGAGATAACCGGAGAGCTTCTTTTCCTCCGGTTCGACCGGATCGGAGCGAAGTCGTGACGCCGTGGACCAGAGCGTTTCGGATACTCCGCTGAGACTGTCGAAGTAAGGGGTGGTGGCCGGCGTTTCTCCGCTGATCAGAGCCTGATGAGCCTGCCTGGAGTTGTAGTGCAGGGGCTCGAGACGAAGCGCAATCGCGAGAGCTTTCTCGCGGATGTCGTCATCAACCTTGGATTGGGTCGGGAAATTGCAGGCCACAGCGGCGAGCGCCTCGAGGAGACTTTCCTGATCGCTCGTTTCGAGAAACACTCCGTCGCGCTGAAACGCGATATAATCGAAGTCCGGCGCTTCGTAGCTGTAGGTCGGGCCTGACGCGAGGAAAAGCGCAGCGAGACAGCCCGTAAAAATGCGGAGGAAGGCGGGAGCTGGGAAATTCATACAGTATTTGGCGGGCCAGATGCTATCATGTGCACACGGCACTGTCTATGTTGCCGTGCCGCTCTGTTTTGTTGATGAAAGCCGAAATCGTCGAAACGGTGATGTTCTATGATACCGACTGTGGTGGTGTGGTGTCGAATATTGCCTACCTGAAATTTGTGGAGAAAGCCCGAACCGCATTGTTCGGCAAACTGGGTATGCCGGTGTCGGAAATGAATGAGTCGCAGTTGTTTCCCGCTGTGGTGAGAACAGAGATCGACTACCTCCGTCCCGCCAAGTTGGGTGATGAAGTGCACGTGACTGCGCAACTCACGGACGTTGAGAAAGTTAAATCCGTATGTGCTTTCGAGCTGTCCGTCACGGACGGGGCCGGTAAAACAAGAATGATAGGCAAAGCTCAACAGCACGTCGTGCTGGTGCAAATGCCGTCTGGGCGACCCCGCAGAACCCCTGAAGAATGGGCTTCTCAGGTAACCTAACGCGACACTTTTTACACTTGCGTTCCGTAACAAATTAATCACAATGTAAATACATTCCGTTCACAGGCTTATGAGTGCAGTTGAGACCGAAGAATCAGGAGGCGTCCAGTTTTCTATCCTCAAAAGGGGGGCGCGAGATCCGGAAGGACCGTTTTCCGACGAGGAACTCCTTTCGATGATGAACGACGGGACGCTCTCGGTAGCGGATCTCGTTTATTACGAGGGAATGGGCGAGTGGAAACCGATCGGCGAGGTATTCGAAGTGCACGAGCAGATCAGCCACTTCGTTGACGATGGCCAGGACACGGAAAAGGTAGCGCTGGCTTTCCGCGAAGTCGGCAACGTAGTCGGTAACTCGGAGAGCATTTATTACGTGGCCGTCCAGGCGAAGGCCGGCCTGCTGAGCAAGACCAAGCAGTGCGTGATCATCACGGATAAGCACGTCTTCATCATGCACGAGAAGCGGGTCGGTTTCGAACTGGAAGCGCATTTGTGGAAGGACATCACCAACACCTTGATGCGCGACGAGGGTAAAGGGCTCGGAACGTATTCCATCCTGCTTGGGGCTGAGAAGCGCATCGATGTGCTTCACCTGCCGCTGAAGCAGGTCCAGCGCCTCTTCCAGCTTTCCCAGGAAATGAAGCAGGATAACCCGAGCTAACGGGCCGTTTCAATTCTCAGTGGCCGAGATACTTGGCCATGGATCGCAACATCGCCGCCGCGAGGTCCGGCGATGTTTTCATGACCCGGTGCAGTTCTCCGTGGGGAATGCAGAAGGTCGAGCAGTTGTCGGCGGTTTGCACAGTGGCCGTTGCCGGGGTCAGGGAAACCGCGCTGATTTCCCCGAAAACTTCGCCCGAGGTGTCGATGGTTTTGACGATCTGGTCGTTTACGAGGACCTCGAGCGTGCCGGAAAGCAGCATCCAGATGGACTCTCCGGTCGCTCCCTGGTGGAGCAGGGCGGTGCCGGCTTCGATAGACCGGATCTCTCCGGCATCGACCAGGTCTTCAATAGCATCGGCCGGAGCAGCACCGAAGGCTTCGTTCTTCTTGAGTAGATTGATCAGTTGATCGCGTTCCATGAAAGAGGATTTGGAGGAGTGTCAGACTATCGTATAGCACTTTAAGGAGAAGAAGTTCAAGTGGTGATAGCTACGAATCGAGTCGTCATTGAGGGTCGCGAATTGCGTGAAAGGGGATACCTTGGGGCCCTCCTTTTTCCAGACCCATGTTGAACGATCCAGCCAAGGAATCTGAAGCGGAAGCCATTGAAGTCCGCTGTTACTTCGTCCGTGAACGCAACGCATTGCTCGTGCGCGGCGAGTTTTCGCCGATTTACACGGACTATTACCTGCATCTCATGCAGCACCAGATCCGCTACGAAGAGGATCAGGATCTCCTGTTAAAGGATTCGATGGCGGGGCTGGTTCTGCACCTGGCGACCCGGCCCTGGAACGAAGCGGTGGCCTGGACCCTGAGTTGGCAGGACCCGGCGATGAACCTTTTTGTGACGGGGAGCAACCGCCAGGGAAATATCACGGGGCGCATCTACACCGAAGACATCGCCAAGCGTGATAACAACATGTTCTTCGCTCAGATCACTGCCGACGGGGAGCCCTCCCGTCAAAGTATGGTTGAAGTCACCGACCCGAATATTTACCGGATCGGCGAAGAGTATTACCAGCAAAGCGAGCAGCGACGCGGACGATACTTTCATTATTCCGAGGAGGACGTCGTGCTGGTGACAGCTCAGCCAGACTGTGACCTCGAGTGGCTTGAAAGCCTTGATGACGAAAAGATTCGCGATCTCGATCAACACGAGGAGCTGAGTCTGCTTGAGAAGCGGACCTACCGTTTCGACTGCGGTTGCAGCCAGGAGAAAATCTTCCCCGTGATTGCCAACATGAGCGAGGGTTCGATCGACTCGATCTTCGGTGACAACGAAGTTATCCCCGCTGGTTGTCCGCGCTGCGGCGCCAAGTATGTGATCACCCGCGAGGCGCTTGAGGCCTTCATGAAGAATCAGCAGGATGAAAAAAGCGAATAAGAAACCTGATCCAAAGCGTCGCGAGCAGGAATTGGCCTGGATCGGGGATACGATTCTCGATTTGTATGCCCGGACCTGGATCCTGGAGAATCACGGCACCGTGTGCGGCGAAATGTTGCGCAGCATGACCTCCAACCAGTTTCTCGCCTGCTTCGGCAATCCCACCTCGGTGGAGGCTCACATCGGGACCCTCTACCGGGAAGAAGGCATGGATGCTGCTTTCGAATGGATCGAAGCTGAGCTGATGCCGCTCTTCGAAAAACAGCGAAAGAACCGCCGTTGAATCACGTATTTTCCTGAAAATTCAGTGATTTACAGCCGGTCAGAGCGCCCGTATCGTTACGCCCTCTAACACCTGCCGACCTGTTAGTAATATTGATTATATGAATCGCGACACAAACTGTGCCGGAAGATCGGCACCAGGTTTCGTTCTCATGTTGGCCACCCTCGCGGGCGGGCTCTTTTTCACTTCCTGTGAAACCACTTCGACGGGATCCGGTGGACCTTCCGGCAAGCTCCCGTCGGCGGCGTACAGCGGCGCTTCAGTGCAGGCGCGAAATGCTCAAATTGCCCAGGAGCCTCCCGGTGACTATTACATCGGTCGTCGCTGGTGGGTCGATGGCACCCGCTTCTGGGGTTATCTCAGAAAACCTGGGCAGCCGTGGACGGATTCCAAGCTGGTCATCATGAATGAGAGATCCTCCCGCCAACCGGACCGTGTCCCTGAGGAAGGTGTTGGTCGGGTTCATGGCTACGATCACAACTTCGAGTACCGCATCTGGGGAAGTTTCACCGGGCAAACCGTTTACGATCCGAACTCGAACTTCTTGATTCCTGAGTTTCGAATCACCCGTTATGAACTGATTACGGAGCGCCCGGGTTTCCTTTTTTATCCGGGTGAATCCTACAACCCCCGCAAACTTCCACCGAAGCATCCGCCGCTCCAGTATTAAGCGCTGCGGCTGATCAGTGGATGAAGAGGGGAAACGGCACAACCTTCGGGCGTGCCCAACCACTGAATTGTATCCTGCTGTGAGCGAGATTTCCGTCCTGGTAGTCGAAGACGAGCCGACCATCGCGGAGACTATTATCTACTCGCTTGAGACCGAAGGTTACCGGGTCAGCCACGCCGAGACAGGTGGCGCCGCGCTGGAAATTTTTGCGGATGATCAGCCCGCGTTTGTGATCCTCGATGTGGGGCTGCCGGACATCACCGGCTTTGAAGTCTGTCGCGAGCTCAGGAAGAGCTCAGATGTGCCGATCCTCTTTCTTACCGCCCGCGACGGGGAGATCGATCGGGTCGTCGGGTTGGAAATCGGAGCGGATGACTACGTGGTGAAACCTTTCAGCCCGCGGGAACTGACGGCGCGGGTGAATGCGATCCTGCGGCGTAGCAAACGCGGGATTGATTCCGGTTCGGGTGAGGCCGGGGACGGCGAGATTTCCGAGGGCAGATTTACCCTCTACCTCGATCGCTACCAGGGAACCCTCGACGGAGTTGAGCTCGACCTGTCACGATATGAGTTCGGCATGTTGAAAGTTTTCCTCGAGCATCCCGGGCGCGTGTATTCAAGGGATCAGTTGATGGAGTTGGTCTGGGACGAACCGGAGGCGGCTCTCGACCGGACCGTCGACGCCCACATCAAGACCCTGCGTAAGAAGCTCCACGCCGTTGACGCGAATTTCGATCCAATCAAGACCCACCGCGGGTTGGGCTACGCCCTGCAGCTGCCGGAGTCATGAGAATCACGCTTCTCATCGTAGCGGGGTTTGTCGTTTTCGCCGGATGCGGATTTCTCTGGCTGATGAAGAGTATCAGCAGTGATGTGGAGCGCCAGTATTCGCAGGCGTCAGAAGAACCGCTGGTGGATTTTGCCCATCTCTTTGCGAGCTTGTTAGAGCAGGATGTGGAGGACGGAAAGATTGATGTCGCCAATTTTCGGGAAGGATTCAAGAATGCCTACCGCCGCGAGTTTCTTGCCAGGATCTACCAACTGGAGAAGCGGCAGATCTTCACCGGGATTTACGTCACGGACGGGGACGGGATTGTCATCTTCGATTCCGAAAACGGGCTCCGGGAAGGGGAGGACTATTCGGAATACAATGATGTCTATCTTGCCCGGCAGGGGAAGTACGGGGTGCGGGCTACGCGGACCAATCCGGAAGATTCTGAATCCACTGTGTTTTATATCGCAGCGCCGGTTTATCACGATGAGGAGATGATCGGAACTCTGACCGTCTCGCGCCCTGAGACGGCGATGGTGCCCTTTGCACAGGAGTCACGTCGTTCCATCATCCGCTCGGGTTGGATTACTGCTGTGGTGGTGTTCGTTCTCGTGACCCTCTGGGCCTACGTCGTCCTTTATCCGATACGCAACCTCACCCTCGATGCTCAGCGCATCGCCCAGGGAAAGCAGGACCGGGTCGAAGAACGGGGGTTGGCAGAATTGCACACGCTCAGTCTCGCGCTGGAGAACATGCGTCGCGAGCTGGAAGGAAAGCACTACGTCGAGAACTACGTGCAGGCACTGACCCACGAGTTAAAAAGCCCGCTCGCGGCCATTCGCGGTGCCGCGGAATTGATCGACGAATCGATGCCCGAAGAGAAGCGTCGCAAGTTCCTCGACAATATCCTCGTCGAAACGACGCGCAGTGAGGACATGGTGCGTCGCCTCGTTCAACTGGCGGCTGTGGAAGGGCAGCAGGAACTTGAAAAGAAGGAGGCGGTGGATCTCGGTTCGCTGGTACGCGAAGAAATCTCCGGTCTCGCTTCGGTCATCGAAAATCGCTCCCTCGAGATTCGCGAGCAGGGCCTGTCAGGCGACAAGGTGATCCACGGTGATCCGCTGATGCTTCGCATCGCGGTTCGGAATGTGCTGAGTAACGCGTTTGATTTTTCCCCGAAAGGTGGCGCCGTTGAGATTTCTCTGGTGTCCGGCGATCACATTGAACTTTGCGTGCGAGATCACGGAGCGGGCCTGCCGGATTATGCCGTGGATCGTGTCTTCGATCGTTTCTACTCCCTCAAGAACGAAGCGACGGGGCGCAAAGGTTCCGGAATCGGATTGAGTTTCGTGAAGGCCACCATGGAGTTGCACGGTGGCGGGGCTTCTCTTCGCAACGGAGAAGACGGAGGCGCCGTCGCGACCCTGGTCTTTCCCTCATAAAAGAAGCAGGCAGGTCGAACGAGCCGACCTGCCTGCTGCAAAGATTGGAGATGTTCCGGTTTATCAGGCGTTGTAGGCCGAGATCGAAGCGATCTTGTAGGCCTGGGTAGTGCCTTCCGCCGAGGTGAATTCGACCTGATCCCCAACGGCTTTGTCGAGGATCTGGGCGCCACGGTCAGAGAGGTAGGCCAGGATGCCTTTGTCCGGGTCGGAATCCCACGCACCGAGAACGGTGTAGGTGAGGGACTCGCCGCCGTCGGTGGACTCGAGGCTGACCACGGTTCCGATGGAAACCTTGGAAGTGTCGGAATTCGAGAAGTCGGTAGGCTGGGCGAGCTTGAGATCGCGCTCCCAGTCTCCCTGGCGCTTCATCAGAACGCGCTGGTATTCCTTGGCAGACTTGTATTCGAAGTTCTCACGAAGGTCGCCGTAAGAGCGGGCAATCTTGATATCCTCGCGGTTCTGCGGGATTTCCTCCTTAACCAGCTTGTCGTAGGCTTCCTTGCGCTTGGCGAGGCTCTCTTCGGAAACGATGAGCACGTCGTCTTCCTTCTTGTCGCCACCGCTGAGAAGGTCCTGGACCTCGGGATGCAGTTTAATGACGCGAGCAACGAGTGACTTACGGGTCAGTTCGTCGAAAGAAGCCGAGTTGATGAGACGGCTTGAGAAGTTGCGGATGATGTTGATGTTTGCACCCTCGATCAGGTCGGGGATGAGCTCGCGGTCATCAGCCACCAGGTCACGAAGACGGTTGGCGGCGCGGACAGCACCTTCTTCATTGAGTTGATCGGCCTCCAGAGAACTCATCACGGAAAGGCTGAGGCTCGGACTGAAGATAGATTCGGCGAGGCCTTTGCGCTCGCGGCAGATCCAGGCGAGGCCGTCGGAAGAGAGCGTGCGCTGCTGCAGGCTGTTTTCCATGTAGGAAATGAGCTGCTCCTTTTTCTCGGAAGCGTTGAGAACGTTGGCCATCTCGGCGATGGAACGCAGGTTGCAGTCAGGAACAAGGCCGAGCATCTTGTCGGTCCACTCCTCTTCGCCGAAGGCTTCAGGGAAACTCTTTAGGATCTGGCGCAGGCGGGTGAGGGAGAGCTCTTCGAACAGCTCGGCGAGACCTTCTTCGTTCCCGGCGAGAATTTCCGCGACTGTGATCTGGCCCTCGGGAGCTTCATATCCCTTGAGCTTGCTTTGGAGTTCCTCGCGAATGAGGATGAGCTCAACGGCAGGAACGAACTGAATCTTCACGCCTTTTCGGGCGATCTCGCTGATTTCGCTGACAAGGGCCTCAAGCTTGTCCTGGTTGTCCTTGAAGGCACCAATGTCTTTAATAATGGCTTCGACGGCCTTCACCTTGGCACGCAGGTCGCGGGCGTTGTTAAAATCCTGAATGAGTCCTTCGGACGGGTCAAAATCCTCTTCACGAAGTTCGAGAGGGTCCGTACGCTTCGCCGGCACGACAAACTGGACGTCGTCGCGAAGCTTCTTCTTGGTGCTTTCCCACCAGCTCTTGTATTTGCCCTCGGGGACGATTTTGCCCTTCACCAGCTCTTCGAGCTGATCGAGGTAAAGTTTGTCGCCACTGCTGCTGAGAGCCAGCTTGACCAGGGCCACAGAATCATCGGTGGCGAGGTTCTGGAGCTCTTCGAGCGAGGAAAGGCGCTTTCCGAGGAAAGAGTCCTCAGCAATCGGGGTCAGGGACATGCCGGCGAACTTCATGCCCATCTCGTGGCCGGGCTTATCCTCGAAGTCGACGACCACTTTGACGTTGAGGCGGTCCCACTCCGCAATTTTTCCGGCTCCCCAGCTCTTGTGCTGGCAGAACGTACCGGGTGGGAGGAGGTCGAGTTGCTCCGCCGTGGCGGGCTCAATCTTGCCTCTGGAGACTAGCTTTTCGAGATCGGGATGCATTGCCGCTCAACATAGGAAGAAGATGCCACGAGCCAAGGGGAAAAATTTTTTTTTTGGTTGCCTTTACCTTTTCCCCTGCCTAATCTGCGCCCCAATATGAAGAAATTTATCGCTGTTTTGATGCTCATGTCGGTCGGATCTCTCTTGGTCGCCGATATTCACGAGCCGCCGAAGGCGAAATACACGAAGAACCGTAAGTGGGCTCGTGGTTGGTCTAATATTTTCTACAGCTGGACTGAGCTTCCTGCGACGATGATCCGTTACAGTGAGCGCCACACGGTGCAGGCCAATGAGATCTGGACTGCCGGTTTCTGGCACGGTCTTCAGCGCTCCGGTGCCCGTCTTAAGTATGGGGTTTACGAAGTGGTGAACTTCCAGCGTCCGATTTACAAGGACTCCTACCGTCCTGCGATGGAGAGTATCAATTATCTGCCGTGGAGCGGATACGAGGAATTCCCTCCCCAGATCGGGTTCTTGAGCACGACAGGCTATGTCCGTGGACGCAGCTGGTAACTCAAGCCTCAGCAATTTCGAAGAAAGGCCGTCCGATGGACGGCCCTTTTTTGTGCCCGGCCAAGCTTTCGCGAGCTTTCAGGGATTGATTGCCGGGCTCAGGCGTAGGTTCGAATGAAATTGGCGTAGAATTCGACCCCGTCTTCGAGATCATCGATGGCCAGGAATTCGTCCTTGGTGTGAGCCTGGGCGATCGTACCGGGGCCTACGGCAACGGCGGCGAGGCCTTTTTCGCCGAGTCGACCGGCATCACAGAACCACGGCGCCGTGGTCAGTTCCGATCCGATGGATTGCAGTCGCTGGATCCCGTCTGTTTCCGGCGGGGTGAGCAGCGGAACCGAGTCTCCGATGACCTTCACCTCCACAGTCTCTGTGGCACCGGTTTCTGCGAGGAAGTCCCGGACCAGCTTGAGGCCGCCTCCGGCCTGGTGCAGGGCAGGGGTTTCCCGGAAATCGAGGATCGCACGGCATGATGCCGGAACGATGTTGGGGCTGGTGCCGCCGTTGAGCGATCCCAGGCTGACGGTCGGGTTCCCGAGAGTGTCGTCGTGAAATTCCGGTAATTTGGCCTCAAGGGCAGGAATCAGGGCCTCGAGGACGGGCATCAGCTTCCGGATGGCGTTTTCTCCCCGTTCCGGGGTCGAACCATGGCAGGAACGCCCTGTCGTGCTGAGCTCTAGCCAGACGCAACCTTTGCTGGCATAGACGGTCTTGAGTTCGGTGGGTTCGCCGACGACAGCGAATTCGTATTCGTCGGCGTGGTGTTCGGCGAAATGCTTGGACCCGGGCTGGCCGGCTTCTTCTCCCATCAGGCCGACGAACGAAACAGCGGCGTTGTAGCCCGGGATCTCATCCTTGAGCTGGTAGAGGGCCCAGAGCATGCCGGCCATGGTGCCCTTGGTATCAGAAGCTCCGCGTCCCCAGACTTTTCCGTCACGAATTTCGCCACCGAAGGGATCGATGGTCATCCCTTTGACGCTGACCGTGTCGGTGTGGGGAGCGAAGAGCAGGCCGGGCTTGCCTTCCCTCCCGGGGAAATGGCCGGTGACGTTGGGACGCCCGGGAAGGACTTCTTCAAAAACCACCTCGGCACCACAGGCTTCGAGGAACGTTCCGACCCACTCTGCGCAGGCTTTTTCGCCGGTCGCGCCCTGACCGCGGGCCCCGTCGGGATTGACGCTGGGAATCTGAATCAGGCTCTGGAGGAGGGAGGCTGGAGAGTCGGGGAATGTCATCTGGAACAGGATGGACACGTTTGATTTTGAAATCCAGTCCGACAACTTGAGAAAATCACCGGAAACGAGAGATAGAATTGATTAAGCTGTTGACACATACGTCGCTAGCTGGCCTTAATAACTGCTTGGACTTTTAAAAAGATTTACTTTTATGAGTGACACTGAACCTCAAAAGCCAACGGTTAGCACATCGACCGTGCCTTTGAAAAAGGAGACCGTCCGCATCAGTCTCCGGGCACCCGTTGATGATTCCGGTCCTGTGGCCCCCAAGGGATCCACGGCCCCGATTCCTGCTGACAGTCCTTCGACGGCGCCCGTGGCTCCGCCTCCCACTGGTGGAGCGCCGACGCCTCCTCCGGCACCTTCTGCACCGGCTCCGCCCGCGGCTGCTCCGACACCGCCTCCGGCGGCACCTCCTGCGGCGCCCGCCGCTCCGGCAGCTCCCGCTGCTCCGACTGGTGCCAAGACGATTCCTTTGGCTAAAGCTCCCGATCCGCTGGGCCCGACCACTCCTGTGGCAGCTCCCGGTGGTCCCGATCCTCTTGGTCCGACCAGGCCTGTCCCGACTGCCGGTGCTCCCGGTGCCGCGACTCCGGTAGGTGCCAAGACCATTCCCCTGGCCAAGGCCCCTGCTGCAGGTGGTCCCGGTCCGGTTGGCAAAGCTACTGTGCCGCTCCAGCAGCCCGGTGGTGCCAAGCCGCTGCCTCAGGCCACGGTGAAGATGGGCGAAACTCAGCCGATGGCTCAGAACGCGCCTACCTCGCAACTTTCCCAGAAGCCCAACATTCAGTCCACTGCCGAGGAAGTAGAGGAAGAATGGGACGAAGAATACGAAGAATCCGGACTCATGCCTTTTGCTATCATTGTACTGATCCTGGCACTCGTCGTTCTCGGCATCGAATTGATGACGAAGATGGGTGTGGGTGGCTGATCTTTTCAGCTACTAACCTTTTGATCCTCATCTTTCCGGTCGCTCGCGGTCGGGAGATGAGGATTTTATGTGTACGGAATTTCCAATCCTTTGCTGGCCCTTGAAGTCGGGTGGAAGGAATTCCCGCTTGCTCCGCCCCTGAATCTGGCGGAAATATGGGAGGCTCGAAACAGCCCCCGGATTGCCGGAAAAGCCGGCGCCGCAATTATCTAAATACCCATCCTCTCATGGCCCACGAATCCATTGTAAACCTCACCAACGACAACTACGCCAGCGAAGCCGAAGGCGCTTCCGTTCCTGTGGTGATCGACTTTTGGTCCGAGCACTGCGGACCCTGCAAAATGCTTTCTCCTGTTCTCGACGAAGTCGCAGCAGAAATTGGCGACGACGCCAAAGTCACCAAGGTCGACGTCATGGCCGAGCGCGAGCTCGCTATGAAGTTCGGTATCCGCGCTGTTCCGACCCTCATTTTCATGAAGGACGGTGAAGTGAAGGAAACCAAGACCGGCATCATGATGAAGGATGCCATCATTGAGAAACTGAATTCTCTGTGATCCTTTTCGAGGGACTCAACCCTGTTGGGTCCCTCATCCAACCCTGTTGGGTGTTCCTTGAGATGAGTTCTGAATCCGAAATCCAATCCCGTCCGAATGGCCTCAGTCGGTCCGGTTGGGTCATGCTGGGTTCATTGTTGCTCATCACTGTCGCGTATCGCCTTCTCGCGTCGCACTACGATTTTCTCGGGAACACCGCACCGCTCATGGCGATCGCCTTTGGTGGTGCACTATTGATGGGCAGTCGCTTCTGGTTTGTTCCGGTGCTGCTGCTCGTTGTCAGTGATCTCGTCCTGGGATTCTGGCACGGTCAGGGTGGTATCGGTGGATACACCTTGATGTCGATGACCTTTTATCTCACCGTTGGCTGGATCGGCGGTCGCGCCGGACAGCGCGAGAAGATCTGGCCAATGATGTGGTTTGGCACGCTCAGTTGCAGCGTGCTGTTTTATGTTTTCGCCAACACCTACAGCTGGATGATGTGGCCCGGTTATGAGAAATCTCTCGCCGGCTGGTGGCAGAGTCAGACGATTGGCGTGCCCGGCATCAATCCTCCTGCCTGGATGTTCCTGCGCAATGCGCTGATCGCCGACTCGATCTGGTGTGCGCTGGCAGGGCTGCTGTTCTTTGCTGAGAAGCGTTTCAGCCGCGCTTCTGAGGATCTTGTGGTCGAGAGTGCCTGATTCGTCGGAAGATTAAGCATCTTCCGCTACGCTGTCAGGGAATGTAGCGGAACTTGCCATAGTTCCGGAAAATTTGCCTCGGGAACTGACGTGATTTTTCGTTGTCCCGGTCTTTACGTGCCGTGTGGGTTGGCTACCGTTTCGGCATGTCTGAAACTGCCCATCCGTTCCTCCAGGAAGATTTCCAGATCCGCTGGTCCGCGCTCGTCCCCAGCGCCATTGAAGCTGATATCAAGAAGGCTCTCGAAGATGCCAATGCCCGCATTGAAGCACTCTGCGAAGACTTTGATCCCGAAGAGCTGACTTTCGAAAACACTCTCATTGCGCTGGAGGAAGCGACCGAAGACCTGTCCATGGCGTGGGGACTGGTTGGGCACCTCGATTCCGTTCGCAACAGCGATGAGCTTCGCGATGCCCACAACGCGATGCTCCCTGAGGTGACGCAGTTCTTTTCGCGCATCCCGCTGAACGATAAACTCTGGAAACGCATCAAGGCCTACGCTGACAGTGATGAAGCAAAAGCGCTTGAGGGCGTGAAGCTTCGGCTGCTCGATGAAACCGTGAAAGACTTTGTCCGAAGTGGTGCGGATCTGCCGGCTGAGGAGAAGTCGCGCCTCGAGGAGGTGCAGGCGGATCTCGCCAAGGTGACCCAGAAGTTTTCCGAGAACGTGCTCGATTCCACCAACGAGTGGGAACTCATCATTGAAGACAAGGAACGTCTCGCAGGGTTGCCGGACACGGCTGTCTCAGTGCTCCAGTCGGAAGCGGCGGCCAAGGATCTCGGCAGCGAAGATGAGCCGGTCTACCGCATCACTTTGAAGGCTCCGGTCTATTTTCCGGTTCTCGAATACGCGGATGACGCTGACCTGAGGAAAGAAGTCTGGGAGGGAAGTATCACAGTGGGCCGGGGCGGCGACTTCGATAATACCGAATTGATCGCTGAGATCCTTAAGCTGCGCCAGGAGAAGGCCGAGATCCTGGGCAAAGCCAATTTCGCCGACCAGGTGCTGGAGGAGCGCATGGCCAAGAACGGGGCGACGGCGCTCGGTTTCGTGGAAGACCTTGCCGAAAAGACACAGCCGTTTTTCCAGAGAGAGATCGAAGAACTGAAGGCATTCCGCGAGGAACAGGATTCCGAGTGGGACGGGGTATTTGAGCCCTGGGATGTCGCTTACTGGGCTGAGAAGCTGCGCAAGGCTCGATACGATTTCGACGAGGAGGAAGTCCGTCCCTACTTCGCGATCGACAACGTCATCGAGGGCATGTTCCGCCTCTGCGAAAAGGTCTTTGGATTTAAGATTGTGGAATGTGATTCCGCTTTTACCGAGCTGGGCGGGGAGCCCGAGAGCGATGCTGTCGAAGTGTGGCATCCGGAAGTGAAGTTCTACGAACTGCGCGATGAGACCAGTGGTGATCTGTTGGGCTCCTTCTACGCCGACTGGCATCCGCGTGAAGATAAACGCGGAGGTGCCTGGATGAATTACTTCAAGACCGGCACGCCGCCGACCGATACGGAGCCGCGCACGCCTCACCTTGGTTTGATTTGCGGAAACCTGACTCCTTCATCCGCTGACAAACCGGCCTTGCTGACTCATCGGGAGGTCGAGACCGTCTTTCACGAATTTGGTCACCTGTTGCATCACCTCATGGGCGAGGTGGCGATCAAGTCGCTCAACGGGATTCACGTGGTTTGGGATTTCGTCGAACTGCCGTCTCAGATCATGGAGAACTTCTGCTGGTCACGCGTCAGCCTCGACTTTTTTGCCAAGCACTACGAAACCGGTGAGCCGATTCCGGAGGAACTCTTCCAGAAGATGCTCGGGGCCCGCAACTTCCAGTCTGCCATGGTCCAGATGCGCCAACTCGCTTTCGGCAAGATGGACCTGGAGCTTCACGTCAATCACCACGGTATCGGAACCGAAGGTGATCTCGACTCGGTGGTTCGCGAAATTCTGGAAGGCTATCTCATGCCGCTGGCAACAGAGCCACCCACCATGGCGCGACGCTTCACTCATCTCTTCGCCAGTGCGACCGGCTATGCGGCAGGTTACTACTCCTACAAGTGGGCCGAAGTCCTCGATGCTGATGCGTTCACTCGATTTGCTGACGCTGGAGTGATCAGTCCTGAAGTGGGGCGTGAGTTCCGTGCTAAGATCCTCAGCCAGGGTGGCAGCCGTGATGCGGGCGAATTGTTCCGCGACTTCATGGGCCGCGATCCTGATTTGAACGCGCTTCTGGAGCGGAGCGGATTGGTCGCGGAGTAAAAAGCTGTCGGGCGGTGGCTTCTGGGCGAAGCAGATGTCTTGTAAGCTTTTCCTACGGAAGGCGGCTGAGATAATGTGTCCCGCGAGACACCGTGGACATTGGCCGCTCTGAATTGAGAACGTGCCTGCCGAACTCTAGCCTTATGGAAGATCTGAAACCAAGACCCTGCATTGTGAAATATGCGGTCGCATTGATGGTCGCATCGATTCTGATCGGAGTTCTGCGTTGTATTCTCGATTATGACTACTTCGCTTCGCTGGTTCCCCCTACGATGTTGTTCACGATCTGGGGTTTTTCATTTGGTATTCCCTTGCTGATTACACTCTTCATCCACCTCGGATTCAACTGGGCGCGCATCACGATGCTCGTGCTGTTTGTGATCGGACTGCTTGGGATCACAACTCTCATCCAGGAGTATCAAAGGAACACGGTGATCGGAGCCGTGGTGACTGTGCAATGGGTGATGCAGTTGGTCAGCCTGATCCTGTTGTTTACCAGGGAGGCTTCAGCCTGGTTTCGGATCAGGAGAGAAAAGGCGAAGCCAGCCGGGGCATAGTTTGTCGCCTCGTAGAGGATCAGAGACGTTGGCAGGTGACGGTATTGCGAAAGCCACTTGCCGCCGGGTGCGGGAATACCTCAAGATGAGGCGATGGTTTCGATCGCAATTTTCAAAACCGCGGGTCATTGGATCGTGGCAGGAATGCTCTTCTTCGCGGTGGTTCTGCCGCTCCAGTCACGGGATTTGCTTTCCACCGGTCGCACCTATGATCTCGATATCGAAGTCGAGAAACGATATCCCGACACGGAGGGCGGCTTTGAGATCTGGGTGAAGAACAAGCCGCGAGGCACAGAGGCTAAACTCTATCGAACGCACCGCTCGGCGAGCCTCATGGCATCGACGGATATGGAGTGGATCGTGGTTAATGATGCGATGAGCTCGGGAACGTCGACCTGCCACCTCTACCGGCGCATTGGTGGGCCGGGCGCAGTGGACTACGAATGGTTCAACGATCTCTCGGTGGCAGCGTGGGCGTTCTTCGTGGATAGAACCGGACGCAGCATCGATGACCTGCATCACGACTATGCTGTCGCCGAGGTTTGGTTGGAGAAGCCGGCGGCGATCGTGATTTCCCTGACGGGACATGGCGGTCCGGGCCACTTCAAGGTCAAGGATTGGACCTGTGTCTACCTAATCGATGAAGACCGTTTCGTGCTCGATTTTGAGGCGATGAATCAATCGAGCATCAGCGAACCGAACTAGGTGACCTCTGCAAACCGGGGGTTTCTCTTGCCAATTGGTCTGAGAACTCTATTATAATTTCCATAATGGAGAAATTGCTGCGTATTTGTGAAGCAGGGCGGATTCCGCTGACGGTCTACAACAAGGGTGATCGAATCCTGACCGAAAATGAGATCAGCGAAGTGCTGGTGGTTTTGAGATCGGGAAGCGTCGTTGTGTCGCGAGAGGGTTCGGAACTGACCACGATCTCAGCTCCGGGTTCCGTGTTCGGAGAAATTTCAATCCTGGTTGGGGGGGCTCACATGGCAACGGTGACAGCAGCTGAGGAATGTGAGTGTTATGTGATCGAGAACGGTGAGGAGTGGGTGAAACATTGCCCGAACCTGCTGCCAGATCTTGCCTTCCTGCTGGCGAGTCGTCTCAAGGCTCTGACGTTTTATGTCACTGAAGTTGAGCGTGGACTTCACGAGCGCGAAGAGAAGCTGAAGATTCTCAATCATGCTCTGGCGGGCCCGCCGGACTCGACCGCTGAATAGCGGATGACAAGAGAGGCCCCGGAAAGGACCTGCCCTGACTCAGATTGCGCGACAGCAAAATGGGTCAATCCCGGTTCTCGAGAGCCGCGGCGACGAATCCTTTGAAGAGCGGATGAGCCGCGGTTGGCTTGCTCTGGAATTCGGGGTGGAACTGCACCGCGATGAAGAAGGGGTGACCGGGAATCTCGACGATTTCGCCGAGAGTGCCGTCGGGAGAGGTGCCAACGAGATGGAGGCCCGCATCTTCAAACTGGCTGCGGTAGTTCTGGTTGAACTCGTAGCGGTGGCGGTGACGCTCGTTGATCGTGGTGTCTCCGTAGAGCTCTGCTGAGCGGCTGTCCTCGGTGAGCTTGGTCTCCCAGGTGCCAAGACGCATGCTGGCGCCCATGTTAGTCACCTCTTTCTGCTCTTCGAGCAGGCAGATGACAGGGTGAGGCGTGGTCGGATCGAACTCGGTGCTGTGAGCATTCTCGAGGCCACAGGCGTGGCGTGCGAATTCGATCGTCGCGATCTGCATGCCAAGGCAGATGCCGAAGTAGGGGATGTTGTTTTCGCGAGCCCACTTAGCGGCGGTAATTTTACCTTCGATACCCCGGTCTCCGAATCCGCCCGGAATAAGAATGGCGGAAACGTCTTTGAGATACTTCTCGGCGCCTTCGGCTTCGATATCACCGGAATCAATCCGGACGATGTCGACCTTGGCATCGTTGGCGGCGCCGGCGTGGGTGAGGGATTCGTAGATAGACTTGTAGGCGTCCTGCAGATCGATGTACTTGCCAACCACCCCAATCTTCACGGTGTGGGTCGGGTTAACGATCCGGTCGACCATGTTGCGCCACTCAATCAATTCGGGCTCGTTGGTGGCCAGTCCGAGGCGCTCGCAGATGATGCTGTCGAGTTTCTGGTCGTGAAGCTTGAGCGGAGCTTCGTAAATGGTGCCGTGAATATCGACGAAGGGGACAACCGCTTCGGGCTTGATGTTACAGAACATCGAGAGCTTGCGCTTGATCTCGTTGTCGATGGGGTGCTCGGCGCGACAGATGATAACATCGGGAGCGATACCAATTTCTCGAAGCTTCGCGACGCTTTGTTGAGTCGGCTTGGTCTTGAGTTCTTCTGCTGCCTTGATGTAGGGGATCAAGGTAGCGTGCATGAAGGCGACGTTTTCGTGGCCGACTTCGTCCTTGAACTGACGGAGAGCTTCGAGGAAAGGAAGGCCTTCGATGTCACCGGTGGTTCCGCCGATCTCGGTAATAATGATATCCGCGTCGGTCTGCTCGGTGACGTCATAGATGCGCTGCTTGATCTCGTCGGTGACGTGAGGAATGACCTGAACAGTGGCACCGAGGTAGTCGCCCTTACGCTCTTTCTTGATGACGTTCTCGTAGACCTGTCCGCTGGTCAGGTTGTTAAGCTGAGATAGGCGACCACTGGTGAAGCGCTCGTAGTGACCGAGGTCGAGGTCGGTCTCGGCTCCGTCGTCGAGAACGTAGACTTCGCCGTGCTGAAAAGGGCTCATGGTGCCCGGGTCGACGTTGAGATACGGGTCAAACTTCTGCATCAGCACCTTAAGCCCCCGGCGTTCCAGTAGGGTGCCGAGTGCAGCTGCTGCGAGACCTTTTCCGAGGGAGCTGACGACCCCTCCTGTGACGAAGATGTACTTCATGAAGACAGTTGTTGGTGGAGTATGGCAGCCTGCTCCGGCGTGTCAACGCCGGGCGAGGTATCGTCGTTCAAAACGACCCGAATTCGGGCGCCATTTTCAAGTGCGCGGAGTTGTTCGAGGCTTTCGGTTTGCTCAAGAAGCGATGGCGGCCAGGAAACAAAATCGAAAAGGAAGTCGCGGCGGAATCCATAGATTCCCTGGTGGCGGTAGTAGGTCAGACCGTCGGGCTTGTTCCGGGGGTGGGGGATACAGCTGCGGGAGAAATAGAGTGCATTCCCGTTTACATCGATGGTGACCTTGACCACGTTGGGGTCATCAATCATGGGATCGTTCGCCGCCAGCGGGTTGGCTGCCGTGATCATCGGCAGATCGGGCTGGTCAGCGAGGTCGCCGGCGAGCTGATCGATGAGGTCGGGATTGATGAGTGGTTCGTCACCCTGGATGTTGATGATGTGAGTCGCATCGGGGAAAGCCTCAGCGACTTCTGCCGTGCGATCGGTTCCGCTGGGGTGGTCGTCCCGGGTCATGGTGGCATGCCCGCCGAATTCCGCGACAGCCGCGGCGATTCGTTCGTCATCAGTGGCGACGGTGACGCTGTCGAGGCGTTCGCACTTGGCGCACTGTTCCCAGACATGCTGGACAAGCGGCTTTCCGGCGATGGGGTGGAGCGGTTTTCCTGGGAACCGGGTGGAACCCCAGCGGGCGGGAATGACTCCAAGGACTTGTGGGCTTTGGTTCGACATCGACAAGGTTCACGAAGTCGCGCTTTGGAGATTTATCAAGGGAATCCCGCGAGAGAATCCGATTGAATTTCAGGCTGATCCGGTGAACGGGTGCGTGAATTCTAAACCAATTGCTGCCGTGGAAATTGCCTGCCTCGATCTTGAAGGAGTCCTGATTCCTGAAATCTGGATCAACTTTGCCCAGAAAACCGGTATCGACGAGCTGCTCGCGACGACGCGTGATATCCCGGATTACGACGTGCTGATGCAGCAGCGTCTGGACATCCTCAAGCAGCATGATCTGAAGATCCAGGACATCCAGGAAGTGATCGACAGTCTCGGGCCGCTCGAAGGCGCCAAGGATTTTCTCGACTGGCTGAAGTCGGAATTCCAGGTGGTGATCTTGTCTGACACTTTTTACGAGTTCGCCGGGCCCCTGATGCGCCAGCTGGATTTCCCGACTTTGTTCTGTCACAAGCTGGGGATCGCGGATGACGGTAGCGTGGAGGACTATCACCTGCGCATGCCTGATCAGAAGCGTGAGGCGGTGAAGCGGTTTCACGAACTGAAGTTCAATGTGATCGCCGCCGGCGATTCCTACAATGACACGACGATGCTGAGCGAGGCGGATCGCGGCATCCTCTTCTGCCCACCGCAGAATGTGATCGATGAGTTCCCGCAGTTTCCTGTGGCGACCGACTACGAACAGCTCAAGGCTGAGTTCATCGCGGCACGTGCCGAAATTCGCGGGGAGTAGCGGGGGGGAATTACTCGGAATACTCCGCCCACGAACTGGAAGTCTCCCAGAGTTTTACCGACACCACCTTAACGGTGTCGCGGAGAGGAAAATCTCCCGTGGGGTTTTGGCTGTAGTCCCGGAGGGCTTGCTTGAGGTGATCGTAAATGTCGCGGGCAATGACCTCCGTAGTCGGGTCCTGTGACTCGTAGCCGATGACCCGGTCACCGTAGCGCTCTTTGAAGATTCCGTAGGCGGGGTCGTCAGTATTCATGCACATGGCGTGGTCATACTGGTCGAGGAATTCCCCGAGGATGAGCTTGAGCACCTTGAAGTCACAGACCATCTCCCGCTCGTCGAGGTCAGGAGCTTCCAAAACGCATTCGATACGACGTGAGTGTCCGTGCGGGAACTGACACTTGCCGGGGTGCTTGCTCAGCATGTGTCCGTTCTCGATCTCAAAGATTCTGCAAATGCGATAAGGCATGATTCTTGTTCCGCTTTCTGAGGGGGCGCGAATGTCCGTGGTTCCGGGGTAAAACGCAAGTGCTTCGGTCGCAAATGTTTCTACGGTTCAGGGTTGCGTTGGTCGGGGGAGGAAATCAGAATGAAGCGAGTCTACCGCTTGTGATATGGACGCTGCTGCTTCTCCGGAGGATGCCGGATTCTTGATTTTTGGTATATTGGGCTGCTTTGCCACGGTTGCTGTTCCCATTTTGTTTATCTTCTGCCTGATTATGGCAATTGTGAGAAAATCGAAGGGTTGGACGGTGGCCACCATCGTCATGGGAGTCCTGGGCCTGGGAGCGGTGATTGCTGCCGTGGCATTTTCCGCCAAGCAAGTGGCTGAGGCCGTGGAGGAAAGTAAGATTCCGAGAGAGTTTGCCGCCGACGAAGGACGATTTGCGCTGACTGGTCCCGGGAGTTGGAGCGTGCAGGACCTTGGTCATCCTGATGCTGAGCTGGAGATCGGGAATCTTTTTGCGGAGGAATATGTCATGGTGATTTCCGAGGCGAAGTCTGAATTCGATGAAGATTTTTCCCTCGACGATTTCGCTGACATCGCTGGCGGAGCCATGATCGATGTTCTGGAGGATCCGGACTATTCCGAGTTCGAAGAGCTCACCGTAAACGGTATGCCGGCCCGTCGTCATCGACTCAACGGCACCATCGACGGGATCCGAATCGCTTACGTGAATACCTTCGTGGAAGGGAAGGAAGACTTTCACCAGGTTCTCGCCTGGACGCTCGAGGAAAAACAGGACGTGGCGATCCCGAAACTGCAGGAAGCCGCGGATTCGTTCAGGGAATCTGCTAATTAGCGCAAATATTGCTGCCGATTTCCGCGAAACGAAAAATCCACTTGGCTTGAGAGTGGTTTTTCGTAGGGGTAGGTACGGGACTTGCGAAGATAGACAATTATCTCGCATATCCCCGTATGTGAACGCGAATCATGACCGAACAGTTTCTCGAAGATCGAATTGGATTTGGCGGCGACGCCCAGCAGCCCGGAAGCGGCAACAACCAGCGCGCCCGTGATTACATTAACCTGAAACTGGCTGCCCGAGGGTTCCCCATTGTCGGAGAAGAAGAGGACTTTCCGTTCCTCGAAATGGGGAAATCCCTCATCCTGAATTTCCAGGAGCGCCTTCGGATGCTGGAGCACCACCGTTGCCCGGTCGATGAGCACATCACCAACTGGCTCGGTGGATTCCTCGACGGGACCGGAGTTTTTGCTGAAGGCGAGCCCATGTTGCCCGACGCACTCGTGCTTGAGCGCCACGGCCTGGCCCGACTGCTTTCGCTCCCGTCTGACAGTGATAAGTTCGAATCTGATATCGTATCCAGTTTCCGAACCTGGCAGGGGGTTTGCCACAACCCGGCCAAGGATCGTCGTACCACCAAGGGCGTTTTCCACGTTTCCGAAGGCGGTCTCCCGATCGCAGCGGACAAACTGTCCGTGCCCAAGCTCACCTTTGCTCATATGCTCAAGGCAGCCCTGAATCCGCCTGAGGATCTCATGGTAGTGCCGTTCACCAGTGAGCAGGAAGAACCGGTCAAAGCGTTCGTTTCTCTTATGCTGCGCCCGGTGATCAGCCCCGAGGTTCCGGGGTTCTGGGCGGAGAAGTCCATGGAGACCCGCTTCTTTGCCCCGGGGAACCTGGTCAGTAACCTCGATTTCGTGGAATCCATCTTCGGCAACGCCGGCGACCCGTTCCTTCCGGAAAATGATTCCAGACTTGATGTGAATCATTGGTCCGGTCACACCGGTTGCGTGATCCTTGCGCCGCATCTCATCACGATGAAGAAAAAGGATGTGGGTCTTCCCCATATCTCCGAGGCGACCGATCTCCAGAAAGCACAGGGCATGTGCTGGGAGAATGAAGACGATCTCTACAACAACGGTGGAGCTTTCAAACTGACGACTCGAGATGAAAACGGCGTCGTCGTGACGCTGATCGCTGACAACTACTTCGGTTACTGCAAGAAAGAGGTCAAAACCCAGATCAGCTACGCGACCAACCTCTACGGCCTGGCTGAAGAGGAACATGCCGGTGGCGCCCTGGTTTTCCCGAGCTTTGACCTGGGTGAACGATTTTCCCTCAGTGAGTTCCACCGCCAGGTGGATCACACCTTTGCCGAGGTAGTGGAGCGATACGGTGACGAACTTGATGTGCAGCCCGAAGGTTATGCTCTCGACAGGACTTATCCGAACATTCTCCTGGTTCCGGAGGATGCCGAGATCGACATGCACCAGCAGAAGGTGAGTTGGAAAAAGGATGGAGAGGAGCAGTCCATCCCGCTCCAGCCGGATCGGACCTACATGTTACCTTCCGGCTACAAGGTGGAGATGCGCAAGCCTTCCCAGGGGCAGCGATGGCGTCTTGTTGGCACCAATGCTGAGGGAACCTTCTGCCACAAGCCCTGCACCGTTTCCGGTGGAGGTAAGTCCGAGATCTCCAAGTCTCTTTCTGACGCGATGGTTGAAGGTCCGGTCATCATGCCCCGCTTTGAAGAGGACATGTTCCTCGTCGACCAGTTGCTGAAGCGCGACTATGGCACCCGATACAAGAATTTGCGCCCGGACGCGTCTCCCAGCCGCCCGATTCTTTCACCGGAGCGCTCGCTTGGTTCGGTGGTTCGCTTGTTCTCGCCAAGTGATGAATTCAGCGACGAATACAATTCGTTCATCTCCTCGGTTCCCCGCTCGGTTCGCGATTTTATCCTGATCCTGAAGCGCTACTGGAAGCCTGACTGGGGTGATGACTGGCGCAGCCGTTTCCGCGTCGACAGCATCAACGGAGAATCCGGGTTCATCCTGAAGTATCGCACCAGCACCGTCATGACCCGTTACCTGAGAGTGGGTTATGCCGAGGATGGATCCTGGCGGATGTATGGTCTTCGAAAGGACTTTTCCCCGGCGACCAAGCTCCAGCGCGAAGATGACATCACGGCCTCGATCACCGTTCCTAAGGATCAGGTCGATCCTGCCTATTTGCATCCTGACCTCGATTTCCCGAGCTACAAGTTTGCCAAGAACTGTGAGTATCGTCTCTTCCAGCGACCCGATGAAGCGATTCATCGCGGATACGACAAGCAGACTGAGCTCGACTTCTCCAAGGGAGGAAACTTCTTTTCCAACTACGAGCCGCAGACCCGCGCGCAGGCCGAGGCCATTGTTGAAGATGCGATTCGCTTTGGCCACTTCACCGATCCGTTGAAGGCGACCATGAAAGGTTATGTGAATGACCCGGACGGTCCGGATTTCATGATCAGTTCGGCTCATCCGCGCCTGGTTGACGGCAAGCCGAGTGAGAACCCGCGTTACCTCCAGAATCGTCCTGATCTCGAAGATCCTCGCGGTGAATACCTCGCTGAGCTCGGATCTCGACTCTACCGTCGCATTCCGCCTTGTGAGCCGGTGCTAAACCCGGTCCACGCAGTGCTGCCCGGGCGACGCAATAATCCAGCGGAATACGACAAGGGGATCCGACCCCTGGCAGTGTTCGGGCCGATTCACTACCAGGAGTTGCCCGAGCTATTCATGGACTTTGTGGCCAGCCTGACCGGTAAGTCTCCGTCTACGACAGGTGCCGGTTCCGAGGGCGCCCTGACAAAGGGACCGTTCAACATGCTGTTGCCGGTGCTCGACTTGAATGCGGCTCTGCTCAGCTACATCCTCAGCGGCTACGAGGGATTCAGCACGGCTGCCGGATATATCGGGCCCAAGTACCGCATGGATCACGACGTCAGTCTCGTTGTGCCGGAAGTCTGGAGCCGAATGTTCCTTCACGAGCGTCGTCCGGATTACCTGATCGAGAAGGGTTACCTCGAAGTGCTTCGGGACTTTGAGGAGGATGGCGAGACTATTCGCGCCAGCCGCCTTGGCTACCGCATCACTTCGAAGTTCGTAGAGGATTTCTTTGGCCGCATGTTCACCGAGCCACGCAGTGTCTTCGTTGAGGAAATGCTGCGCCCTGAGATTCAGAGCCACGAGCAGTTCGTCGACGGGATCAAGAATATCACCGAAACCCAGGAGAAGGTTGCGAAGGCATACTTCGAGGACGGTGGCGTTGAAATGGCGATTCCGCCGCTCAAAGCATTGCTCCACATCATGGCGCACGGCGAATACGAGGGTAAGACGATCCACGATCCTGAAGTTCGCGATCTCTTTGATCGGGAAAAGGTTCTCGCAAGCGACTGGTATCAGGAGCGGATCGTGGCGAAGCGTGACATGCGCATCAAGCTACTGAAGGAGCACATTGCTTCACTCGAAGGCTTTCTCGAACGGGAGAACTACGCGATTGAAGCAAAGCGCCTGAAGTTGCAGGAGCGTCTCGATGAAACTCGCGAATCTCTCGCTGAGATGGAATCCAATCCGGATCTATTCGTCGCGAAGATCCAGGGTTCTATTGGTGTGGAGCCGACGCTGTTGGTCGACTGATCCGTTCAGCGTCGGGCCCGGAAGTAATTGACCAGGCCGGCGGTGATTCCGTCGGCATACTCCTGGTAAATGTTCTTTCGGTAGACGCCGTTGAACTCGCGCAACCCGCTGTATTCGCCCGCCTGGACGCGGGCGTGCACCTCGCGGTGGTTCATGCAGTAGGGTTCGAAGAAGACGACCGGGCACATGAAAACCCGGTTGGCGAGCAGGTTGCGGGCCCAGAGGATGTCGTTGTCATTGACCGACATGCCATTGGTCCCGTCGTACGAGAAAGAGGGGAGGCGGGTCTCCGATTTCATAGGGCGGGTGATCGCGTCGGACAGCTCGACTTCTTCGTAGTAGACCCGCTGCAGGATGCGCAGGAGCATTTCAAAGCGGGTATCGTCCTCCTGGATTTCACCGCGGCTGTAACAGCCGTTGATGAGCAGGTGCAAGTGGTTGGGGCTCTGAAAGGAAGGGCGCCGCATGTTCATCGGGCTGGCATTGAAATGGAGGCAGAGCGCGAGGTCGGGCTGGAACTCATCGTTGAGCAGGTCGCTGCGGGCTCGAATCTCACTCGAGATGGCGAACATGGCCTTGGCGGTGCTGGCGATAGCGCCGGATGACGGTACCTTGTTGCGGCTCACGAGGTAGGCTCTCGCTTCTTCCTCCAGTGTTTCGACTCGATCCCTCGTCACGGGATAGTTGCCATTGCGCGTCAGGAGAACCGTTGCGCCGAGTAAAGAGAGATCGCGCTGTAGGATTTTGGCCACGGCGAGGACCATCTCCCCTTCGCGAACCTCAATGGTGTCCCTTCCGATCGTGAAATGGCGATCATCCCAGGTGACCCATTTCCCGCCGATGTGCCCGGGGTCGATCGCGATGCAGACCCCCTCGAGCGGGCGGGTGGAGTTGGGCGGCAGATCGTCCATCTCCGTTGGCTTTCGCCAGAAGCGCTTGGGTGGTTCGGAGATCAGGCTCTCGGTTTGGAAGCGAAGATCATACCAGCCGGCTGCGGGGTGGTTAGACTGCTTAAGGATAAGCGCGCGGTCGTGCTCAATCCGAATCAGGTCCCGGTATTCTTCCTCACCTTTCCGGGCATAGCAGTGATTGAGCAGGTAGGTGAACTCTTCGCGAGTGATCGTGTGTTGATAGTCGTCCAGGACTGACCAGTCAGGAATGCGACCGAGGCGGGCGATGTGAGGGTTCGGGGCCTCGACTTCGGCGATGAGTGAGGAAACAAAAGCGGATGTCAGTCCTAGGAGAACGGCAGCGAATAGACGGGGCCGGTAACGCGAATGGCGCCTCTCTTGGGCTGAAATCTGGCAGGATCCCTTCAAGTCGTTCGATTTTTCGGTTTCGTCCGGGCCAAAACCCGTCGAGATAACTGAAGCATGCTGAGGATTTTATTTCTAGGAGATATCGTGGGAGAACCCGGCAGAAAGGCGGTGATTTCCCGTCTCAAGGCCATCAAAGAGGAGGAAAACGTCGATTTCATCATCGCAAACGGTGAAAACGCGGCGGCCGGGCGAGGTATTACACCGAAAATCGCGATCGACCTGATGAGGGCCGGGGTTGCCGTGATCACTTCGGGGGATCACATCTGGGATCAGCAGGAAATTGTGGAATTCATGGAAATGGAGCCTCGCATGCTGCGCCCTATCAACTATCCGGAGGGCACCGTGGGATTCGGTTCTATCGTTCTGGAGACTTCGAAGGGGAAAGTTGGCGTGATCAATGCCCAGGGGCGCAGTTTTATGCAGCCACCACTGGAGAATCCCTTTCTTGCGGTGGAAGCGGAGGCCCGTCGAATCCGGGAAGAGGAGGGCGCGAAGGTGATTTTTCTCGATTTTCATGCCGAAACGACCAGCGAAAAGATCGCTATGGGGCGATCGGTGGACGGTTTGGTGTCTGCGGTGGTGGGGACGCACACCCATGTGCAGACCGCGGACGAGCAGATTTTCCCCGGTGGAACCGCCTTTTTGTGTGATGCGGGCATGTGTGGACCGCTCGAATCCGTGCTGGGACGGGCGGTGGAGCCGATCATTGAACGCTTCAAAACCTCGACTCCGCGCCGGTTTCCGGTGGCTAAGGGGACCGTGGGAATTCGCGGGGCTGTGGTCGATGTGGATGAAGCCACCGGGAAAGCCCTCGAAATCCGTCGATTTTCGGAGGATTTCAGAGGCGAAGAGGCCTGATTTTACCGGAGTTTCGGGGGTTTGAGGCGGTTTTTCGAGAATAGGGGCAATTTATTTGTACGAAACCGTAATAATTTTTTGACAGATGCGGCTTGGAGAGTAGTTTTCGCGGCTAAATTTGCCGGACTGGTCTCAAGTTCCCAAGCTCCGTCCCCAAAAGGGTCAGGTTGCGAGGGGTTTTTTGCCTTTTCGGTAAAACTTGGCTACCTGAGTTGCGGGATCAAAAGTCCCTAACGCTTCGGGTGCTGAAAGGCTCTTGTAGCTCAGGGGTAGAGCACTTCCTTGGTAAGGAAGAGGTCACGGGTTCAAATCCCGTCAAGAGCTCCATCCGAGTAGCAGGAAACCAAAAAACTAAATCAACGAGACGAACACGCAGAGCGAATCGTAGCGGTAGCTTACAAATTCTGTCGCTGGGTGGTCAACCTTTGAGACAAAAAACAACTAAACAACCAAACGACAATGGCTAAAGAATCATTCGAACGTAACAAGCCGCACGTGAACGTGGGTACGATTGGTCACGTTGACCACGGCAAAACCACGCTGACTGCTGCTATCACCACCACTCTTGCTGACAAGGGATTTGCTGAAAAGCGCGCCTACGACGAGATCGACGGTGCACCCGAAGAGCGCGAGCGCGGTATTACAATTTCTACGGCACACGTTGAGTACGAGACTGAAAATCGTCACTACGCTCACGTTGACTGCCCCGGACACGCTGACTACGTGAAAAACATGATCACCGGTGCTGCCCAGATGGACGGCGCTATCCTCGTTTGCTCCGCTGCTGACGGCCCTATGCCTCAGACTCGTGAGCACATCCTCCTGGCCCGCCAGGTTGGTGTTCCGGCAATCGTGGTTTTCCTGAATAAGGTTGACCAGGTTGACGACGAAGAGCTTCTCGACCTCGTTGAGATGGAGGTTCGCGAGCTTCTCAGCTCCTACGAGTTCCCGGGTGACGACATTCCGATCGTTCGCGGTTCCGCTCTCAAGGCTCTTGAGGGTGATGCTGCTCAGCAGGAGAACATCATGAAGCTTATGGAAGCTGTTGATGAATACATCCCGCTTCCCGAGCGTCCCGTTGACCAGGACTTCCTCATGCCGATCGAGGACGTGTTCTCCATCGAAGGTCGTGGTACTGTTGCTACCGGTCGTGTTGAGCGCGGTATCATCAAGAAGATGGAAGAAGTTGAGATCGTGGGTATCCGCGAGACTCAGAAGACTACTGTTACTGACATCGAGATGTTCCGTAAGCTTCTCGACGAAGGTCAGGCTGGCGACAACGTCGGTATCCTGGTTCGTGGTCTTAAGAAGGATGAGATCGAGCGTGGGCAGGTGATTGCTAAGCCCGGCACCATCACTCCTCACAAGAAGTTTACTGCTGAGGTCTACGTCCTCAGTAAGGATGAAGGTGGCCGTCACACGCCTTTCTTCAACAACTACCGTCCTCAGTTCTACTTCCGTACGACTGACGTGACTGGTTCCGTCACTCTTCCTGACGGTGTTGAGATGGTGATGCCTGGCGATAACGTTTCCATCACGGTCGAGCTTATCACTCCGATCGCTATGGAGAAGACCATCCGCTTCGCTATTCGCGAAGGTGGACGCACCGTTGGTGCCGGTCGTGTTGCCGACATCCTCGACTAATAATTCGTTGGTTTTAAATTCAGTTCCGGGTCGGAAACGGCCCGGATGCTGAGACCAAAATTTAGGGGAGGGGACCCGAGTTGATCGGCTCCCCTCTTTCCGCCGGTAAGTGGAAAATATTTTTAAGAGGGTAGTAGCTCAATTGGTAGAGTAGCGGTCTCCAAAACCGTTGGTTCCGAGTTCGAGTCTCGGCTGCCCTGCCACTTCCTTCCGGAACACGAAAGATTCAGATGAAGTTGGGAAAATACATTGGTGAAGTTCGCACTGAGCTGAAGAAGGCAACCTGGCCTTGGGATCCCAAGGAGAAGGGCCTTAAGAAATACAAGCAGCTCATTGATTCCACCATCGTCGTGTTGATTGCCATGGTGCTTCTCGGTGCCTACGTCGCCACGATTGATTTCGCGATGCGCGAATTCATGATTTTCCTGACCACCGGATTTTAGTCCGCTGATTCTTACTGATACATTTTAATCGATTTTTCTGATGCCGACCATCCCTGCACCTAACGACCAGTGGTATGTGGTTCACGTTCTCTCCGGACAGGAGTTGAAAGTGCGCGACAGTATCGAGCGCCGTATTGAAGCGGAGGAAATGAGTGATCTCATCTATGAGGTGCTCGTTCCGCAAGAGCGCGTGTCCGAGGTCAAGGCAGGTCAGAAGCGTGAGGCGAATCGTAAATTCTTCCCGGGTTACATCATCATCAACATGCACTTGCTGCATGATGACAACACCCTGGTCGACCGCACCTGGTACTTCATTCAGGAGACCGACGGTGTAATCAATTTTGCCGGCACCAAGGATCACCCGATGCCGATGCCTAATCACGAAGTTGAGGGCATGCTCGCGCAGATTAAAGAGCGTGAGGGCAGCATTAAGCCCGCTGTGGCTTATGAAGTGGGTGATACGGTGGTGGTGTCCGACGGTCCTTTCCAGGGTCAGACGGGTATTATTGCTGAGGTGAACGAAGATAAAGGGGAGCTCATGGTTTCCGTGAATATCTTCGGGCGCGAAACTCTGGTGCCGCTTGAATACTGGCAGGTAGAGATTGGATAATTTGAGAAGATGCTTGGTCCCGCCAAAGCGGGATAACTAACACACGATTTAAACAAAGCAGAACGATGGCTAAGGAAGTAGTACAACAGTTGAAATTGCAGATCCAGGCAGGTCAGGCGAACCCGTCTCCTCCCGTTGGTCCGGCGCTCGGTCAGGCCGGTGTCAACATCATGGAATTCTGTAAGGCATTTAACGCTGAAACTCAGCAGAGCGCAGGAGATCTTCTCCCGGTTGTGATCAGTGTCTACCAGGACAAGAGTTTCACCTTCGTCTGCAAGAAGCCGCCGGCAGCTGTGCTCCTCAAGAAGGCAGCCAACATTGCCTCCGGTTCCGGCGAGCCTCACAAGGTAAAGGTGGGCACGCTCTCCAAGGCAAAGCTCATTGAAGTCGCCAAGCAGAAGATGGACGACCTCAACACAGACGATGAAGAGATGGCCTGCCGCATCCTGGCTGGCACCGCCCGTCAGATGGGCCTCGAGATCGTAGATTAATTTTTGGATAGTAATCCTTAATGCAGGAGGGCTGCTTCAGTCCGTTTGCACTGCACCCTGAAACATGGCTAAGAAAAGAAGTAAAAGATACCAGAAGGCCGCCGAATTGGTGGACGCCGAAAAGGTCTACTCGATCGAGGAGGCTGTTTCTCTCGTGAAGCAGTTCCCTTCTCCGAAGTTCGATCAGACTGTCACCCTTACGTTCCGCATGGGAGTTGATCCCCGCCAGTCGGATCAGATGGTTCGCGGATCCTGCCCCCTCCCTAACGGAAGTGGTAAGGACGTGAAGGTTCTTGTTTTCGCCGAAGGCGAAGCAGCAACTGAAGCTAAGAACGCCGGTGCTGAGCACGTCGGGTATGAGGCTCTGCTCAAAGAAGTGCAGGGCGGCATGATGGACTTCGACGCGGTGATCGCGACTCCGGCTGCGATGTCTGAAGTTCGTAAGCTCGGTAGGCAGCTCGGACCCCGCGGTCTCATGCCTAACCCGAAGACCGGCACGGTGACTGATGACACTGCTGCTGCAGTGAAGGCTGTCAAAGCTGGTAAGATTGATTTCAAGCTCGATAAGAATGGCAACATTTCCGTCCCGATCGGCAAAGCCTCCTTCGAAGAGGGTGCTCTTGTTGAAAACGGCCGCGCTGTTATCGACGCTATTTCCGGTGCTCGCCCTGCTACAGCAAAGGGTGTGTTCCTCGTGAATGGTGCTATGACCGCAACCATGAGCCCCGGCGTAACGATCGATGTCTCTTCCTGGGGCTGATCGCAATAACCTGAACAAACAACATTTCACCCAGTTATACCGATGAAAGAAGTCAAACAGGTCATTATCGATCAGATCCTCGACCAGATTAACGCATCTCCTTTCCTGCTTGTTGCCGATTACGGTGGCATGACGGTTCCTCAGTTCGAAGCTCTTCGTAAGGAACTCAAAGCAAGTGGCGCCAAGTTCCAGGTCGCCAAGAACTCTTTTGTAAAGCGCGCTGCGAATTCCGCTGAGTACCCTGACGGTCTCGGAGAATTCCTCAGTGGCCAGACTGCAGTCGTGACCGGTGAGTCCGACGTGTGTGCTGCCGCTAAGGTGCTTAAGACTTTTAACAAAGAGAACGGCGTTCCGGCCACCCGCGGTGGTGTGCTGGATGGCGAGCTTCTTGACGAAGGTAAGATCAAGGCCCTGGCCGATCTTCCTGCCAAGGAAGTTCTCTACGCCCAGTTGCTTGGTGTGCTCAGCCAGCCTGCGACTCAGCTCGCTACTGTGCTCGATCAGCCCGGTGCTTCTCTGGCCCGTGTTCTCCAGGCAAAAGCCGACAAAGGAGAGTAATTCAATATTTAGAACAATTTTGGTGTCACAAGTGAGGCACTGAAAACCCAAAAAAACAAAACCGGGTTCCTTGTCGAGTGCTGAGCGCAGCACCTTAATTTTCGGAACGCTTTCCGAGCCGGCGATACCCAACCAAAAAAATGGCAGATACAGACGCAATTGTAGAACAGTTGAGCGGACTTACCGTCCTCGAGGTTGCTGACCTCGTGAAAGCTCTTGAAGAAAAATGGGGTGTGAGCGCTGCAGCTCCCGCCGCTGTCGCCGTCGCAGCACCTGGTGCCGCTGGTGGTGGTGAAGCCGCTGAGGAAAAGGACGAGTTTGACGTCGTTCTTGCATCCTTCGGTGAAAACAAGATCGCAGTCATTAAGGCTGTGCGCGAAGCGATCTCCGGACTCGGCCTGGCCGACGCCAAGAAGATCGTTGAAGGCGCTCCTGAGACCCTCAAAGAGGGTGCTCCCAAGGAGGAAGCCGAAGAAATCAAGAGCAAGCTCGAAGAGGCCGGCGCTACCGTCGAACTCAAGTAAGCAAAGCTTTTTGTTACTCCGGCCCGCGAGTCGGGCCGGAGTAATTCTTAAAAAATTCTTAAGAAACCGCTTGAACCAATCGTTGATACTCCAGAGGAAGTGCACTCCGGCCATCTGAAATAACCGAAGGACGTCGAATCCCGGCTGCTTTGAAGCATCCGGGCTTCGTCGTCTCGTGGTTAGACGAACCGGCTCTCGGCCTTTTGGCGTTATCCCGTGTACAGGAATCACGGGGTAAACCGCCTCCAGGAGGGGAGTGGGGCCGCGGCGCGAATCAGTGACCAACTACCAGCAGCCAACATGTCAGCAGCAGTGAAGAAACTTGAACGCAAGTATTTCGGGAAAATCGAGGAGGCGATCGATACGCCAAACCTCATCGAAGTACAACTCGATTCCTACAAGGAGTTTCTCCAGGAGGAAGTTGCTCCCAACGATCGCGTCCCGACCGGCCTTCAGTCCGTGTTCCAGGAAGTGTTCCCGATTCAGAGTTATGACGAGAAGTTTACGCTCGATTTCTCCAAGTATGAAGTAGGTGAGCCCAAGCTGACCGCTCTCGAGGCGCTTCGTGATGGCGAGACTTTCAGCGCGCCGCTTTACGTGACTTTCGCCCTGACTGACGAGTCCGGCACCAAGGAAGAGCGTGTTTACATGGGTGAGCTTCCCATGATGACCCGCCGTGGAACTTTCGTCATCAACGGTGCTGAGCGTGTCGTCGTTTCCCAGCTTCACCGTTCACCCGGTGTCTGCTTTGAGACCAATCTTCACCTCAACGGTAAGACACTTTTCGGTTTCCGCATCATTCCTGACCGCGGTTCCTGGATGGAGGTTCAGTTCGATACCAACGACCTTCTCTATGTTTATCTCGACCGCCGTCGCCGTCGTCGTAAGTTCCTCGCCACGACTTTCCTTCGTGCCATCGGTTTCCCGACCGACGAGGACATCATCCGTCAGTTTTACGACATCGGTAAGCTTAAGATCGATCCGAAGATGGACGAGGCTGACCTCGCCAACCAGATCATCTTTGAAGACGTCGCCGATGGTGACATCATCGTAGCTAAGGCATACGAGCCGCTCACTCTCGAAGTGATTCAGCAGCTCCACGGCCTCGGCATCAAGTCCGTCCCGGTCGTGAACGCGACTCACGACGACCTTCTCATCAAGTCCCTCAAGAAGGATCCGGCAACCAACGAAGAGGAAGCCCTCAAGGACATCTACCGCCGCCTTCGCCCTGGTGATCCTCCCACCGTGGCCAACGCACGCGCTCTCCTGAAGCGTCTTTTCTTCGATCCGAAGAAGTACGACCTCACCCGCGTGGGTCGTTACAAGATCAACCAGAAGCTCGGCCTTGGTGTCGATGACAACGAGCGCGTTGTGACTTCTGATGATTTCATCGCCGCAATGGCTTACCTCTTCGGTCTTCGTGCTGGTGAGGGCGTTCTTGACGATATTGATCACCTCGGTAGCCGTCGTATCCGCGCCGTTGGTGAACTTCTTGCCAACCAGTGCCGCGTCGGCCTGGCTCGTACGGAGCGTCTCGTCAAAGAGCGTATGACTCTTTTCGACATCAACCTGGATGGCATGACGCCTTCCAAGCTGGTTAACCCGAAGGCTCTCGCCGCTGTGGTTCGCGACTTCTTCGGTCGCTCCCAGTTGAGCCAGTTCATGGACCAGATCAACCCTCTGTCCGAGCTGACTCACAAGCGTCGTCTTTCGGCTCTCGGGCCTGGTGGTCTCAACCGTGACCGTGCCGGTTTCGAAGTGCGAGACGTTCACCCTTCTCACTATGGACGTATCTGCCCGATTGAGACACCGGAAGGTCCGAACATTGGTCTGATCAACTCGATGAGCTGCTACGCTCGCATCAACGAGTTCGGTTTCATCGAGACGCCTTACCGCCGCATCGTGAAGGGTAAGGTTTCCAAGAAGATTGATTACCTCACCGCTGACCAGGAGGAGAGCTACCTCATCGCCCAGGCCAACAACCCGATCGATGACAAAGGTGTCTTCCAGACTGAGAAGATTACGGTTCGTCACCTCGGCGAATTCATCGAAGTGGATCCGACCGAAGCGACCTACATGGACGTTTCTCCGAAGCAGCTCGTTTCTGTGGCGGCTTCACTGATTCCTTTCCTCGAGCACGATGATGCGAACCGCGCGCTCATGGGATCGAACATGCAACGCCAGGGTGTGCCGCTTCTCGTTTCCGAGTCTCCCTACGTGGGAACCGGCATGGAAGCCAAAGTGGCCCAGGACTCCCGAGCTGTGGTGGTCGCAGAAGGTAACGGAACGGTGGCTGCTGCCACTGCCGAGATCATCGTGGTGACCAAAGACGGAGAGCTTCCCTGCTCCGAGGCGCAGTTCCTCACGAATCCTTTCAAGCTTAAGAGCGACGAAGACAAGGGCACCTACGTTTACCCACTTCGTAAGTTCATGCGCTCCAACGCCGGTACGTGCATCAACCAGAAGCCGATCGTGAAGCGCGGCGACAAGATCAAGGCGGGAGCTGTTCTCGCTGACGGTCCGAACACCCAGGGCGGTGAGCTTGCTCTTGGTAAGAACGTGCTCGTCGCGTTCATGCCCTGGAACGGTTACAACTTCGAGGATGCCATCGTTATCTCCGAGCGCATCGTGAAAGAGGACGTATACACCTCGATCCACGTGGATGAGTTCGACATCGGTGCTCGTGACACCAAGCTTGGACCGGAAGAGATCACTCGCGACATTCCGAATGTCGGCGAAGAGGCTCTCAAGGACCTCGGCCCTGACGGGGTGATTCGCGTGGGTGCTGAAGTTCGCCCCGGCGACATCCTTGTCGGTAAGATCACTCCGAAGAGCGAAACTGAGCTGGCTCCGGAAGAGCGACTCCTCCGCGCCATCTTCGGTGAGAAAGCCGCTGACGTGAAAGACACCTCTCTTCGCGTTCCTTCCGGCTGCACCGGTATCGTGATGGACGTTCGCGTTTCTTCACGCAACGCTTCCTCCAAGGAGAAGCTCGACCCGAAAGAGCAGCAGAAACAGCAGAAGCAAATCATCGACGAGCACAAGCGCCGTCATGAGGAGCTCACCGAGCAGCTCACTGAAAAGCTTTCTGACATTCTTCTCGGCGAGAAGATCCCTCTCGATGTGGTCAACGGCCGCACCGGTGAGATCATCATTCCCGCCAACCGCAAGATCACCAAGACGCTTCTCCGCAAGCTGGCTGACAACTACTCCAACGTGGAAATTGATCCGAGCCCGATCCGTAACAAGATCCTCGACATCATTTCCAGCTACGAGCAGAAGTTCGCCGACATCGACATGGAGCGGGAACGTCAGCTCGACCGCATCGAATCCGGTGACGAGGTCGATCCCGGTGTCATTAAGCAGGTGAAAGTTTACGTCGCCAAGAAGCGCAAGCTCTCCGTCGGTGACAAGATGGCCGGCCGCCACGGTAACAAGGGTGTGGTCGCGACCATCGTTCCGGAAGAAGATATGCCGTTCCTCGAGGACGGATCTCCGGTTGATATCTGTCTGAACCCGCTCGGTGTGCCTAGCCGAATGAACGTCGGACAGGTGCTTGAAACTCACCTCGGTGTTGCTGCCCGTGCCCTTGGTTTCAAAGTGGCGACTCCGGTCTTCGACGGTATCCCCGAGTCCAAGATCGTGGAATACCTCGAGGAAGCGAAAGCCACTGACGGCCACGAGTGGATTGGAACCAACGGTAAGTCGACCCTTTACGATGGTCGCACCGGTGAAGCGTTCTACCAGCAGGTCGTGGTGGGTGTTATTTACATGCTGAAGCTGGGCCACCTGGTCCAGGACAAGATTCACGCACGTGCGGTCGGACCATACTCGCTCGTTACGCAACAGCCGCTGGGTGGTAAAGCCCAATACGGTGGTCAGCGTTTCGGAGAGATGGAGGTGTGGGCTCTCGAGGCCTACGGCGCCGCATACACACTGCAGGAGCTTCTGACTGTGAAGTCGGACGACGTGCAGGGACGGACGAGGATTTACGAATCCATCGTGAAGGGAGACAACACGCTCGACGCCGGCACGCCGGAGTCCTTCAACGTGTTGATCAAGGAAATGCAGAGCCTGGGTCTCGACGTCAAGGTCGGGTCCTCGGATCGATCACCTGAAGAGATTCTTTCTGACAGCCTCGCGATTTCCTAAACCACCTCGTCGAACCACTTCATCTAATTTTTCGAACCTTAGCCTACTAGATCCGTGTCAGTCCCAACACTTAGCTCAGAAACTCATCTGGACGAAATCTTCGGCCTTGAACGCAAGTCCGACAGTTTCGACCACGTTCGCATCACGGTCGCTAACCCCGAAACGATCCGTTCCTGGAGTCGTGGAGAGGTCAAGAACCCCGAGACCATCAACTACCGGACATTCAAGCCGGAGAAGGGTGGTCTGTTCTGTGAGCGCATCTTCGGTCCCACCAAGGACTGGGAGTGTGCCTGCGGTAAATACAAGCGCATCAAGCACAAGGGAACGGTCTGTGACCGTTGCGGTGTGGAGGTGACTCTCTCACGCGTCCGTCGTGAGCGCATGGGTCACATCGAACTTGCTGTTCCGGTGTCCCACATCTGGTTTTACAAGTGCATGCCGTCTCGTATCGGCCTCATGCTCGACATGAGTGCCCGCCAGCTCGAGCGCGTCATCTACTACGAAGATTACATCGTCATCGACCCGGGCAACACGCCGCTCGAGGCAGGTCAGCTCCTGACTGAACTCGAATTCCGCGACGCCCAGGAAGAATACGGCATGGAAGGATTCCAGGCCGGTATGGGTGCCGAGGCCGTTCGCGACCTCCTCTCCCGCGCCGATCTTCCGGCTCTCATCGAAGAGCTCGAAGAAGCCATGGGCAAGACCCGCTCCAAGCAGGTCCGTAAGAAGCTCGCCAAGCGTCTCAAGCTGGCCCAGGGCTTCCACTACTCCAAGACTCGTCCCGAGTGGATGATTCTCGAAGTGCTGCCCGTGATCCCGCCGGACCTTCGTCCGCTCGTTCCGCTGGAAGGTGGTCGTTTCGCGACTTCCGACCTTAACGACCTCTACCGTCGTGTCATCAACCGGAACAACCGTCTCAAGAATCTTCTTCAGCTCAAGACGCCTGACGTCATCATCCGCAACGAGAAGCGCATGCTTCAGGAAGCGGTCGACGCCCTCTTTGATAACGGTCGTCATGGCCGCGCCGTGACCGGTGCCGGTAACCGTGCCCTCAAGTCGCTCTCCGACATGCTCAAGGGTAAGGGTGGACGTTTCCGTCAGAACCTGCTCGGTAAGCGAGTCGACTACTCCGGTCGTTCCGTCATCGTGATCGGACCTGAGCTCCAGCTTCACCAGTGCGGTCTTCCCAAGAAGATGGCTCTCGTTCTTTTCGAGCCGTTCATCATTCGCCGCCTCAAGGAGCTAGGATACGTGCACACCGTGCGTTCCGCCAAGAAGCTCATTGAGCGCAAGACCCCTGAGGTCTGGGATATTCTTGAAGAGGTGACCAAGGGACACCCGGTTCTCCTGAACCGTGCGCCCACGCTGCACCGTCTTTCCATTCAGGCATTCGAGCCGGTCCTCATCGAGGGTTCCGCCATCCGCCTGCACCCGTTGACCTGTTCGGCCTACAACGCTGACTTCGACGGTGACCAGATGGCGGTGCACGTTCCGCTTTCCGTGGAAGCACAGATGGAAGCCCGCATGCTTATGCTGGCTCCGAACAACATCTTCACGCCTTCCAGTGGTAAGCCGATCACAACGCCTTCACAGGATATTACACTCGGTTCCTACTTCCTGACCTACTGCCGTCAGATCCCGCTGCGTGACCCGGATCTTGAGCCCAAGCTTCCGCTGTTCTCCGACACTTCCGAGGTCGAGTTCGCTGTCGCCAACCGCTCGATCGACATGCACGATCCGATTCGCCTGCGTAACCCCGATTTCGAAGCCGAGGGTCGCATTTACGGTGATCCGGAGAAGAAGGTGATCGTGACGACTGCCGGTCGTGTTCGTTTTAACGAGATCTGGCCCGAGAACCTTGGTTTCTTCAACGGAACCGTTGGTAAGAAGCAGCTCTCTGACATTATTTGGCGTTGCTACCAGGTGGCTGGTCAGGACGGCACCGTGGTTTCTCTCGACGCGCTCAAAGCGCTCGGCTTCAAAGAGGCAACTCGCTCCGGAACTTCTGTCGGTATCTTCGACATGATCATCCCGGATGAGAAAGAAATCGAAGTGACCCAGGCTTCTGCCGAAGTGAAGAAGGCTAACGATCAATACCGCGCCGGTGTCATCACCAACAAGGAGCGTTACAATAAGATCGTTGATATCTGGACTCACGCCGGTGACGAGATCACCAAGGCACTCTTCCGCACGATTGAGCACAACGAAGGTAAAGACCTTCCGAGTCCGCTGTTCATGATGGTGGACTCCGGTGCCCGTGGTAACCGTCAGCAGATTAAGCAGCTTTCCGGTATGCGTGGTTTGATGGCCAAGCCTTCTGGTGAGATTATTGAGCGCCCGATTATTTCGAACTTCCGTTCCGGTCTTTCCGTGTTGGAATACTTCATCTCCACGCACGGTGCCCGTAAAGGTCTGGCCGATACCGCTCTTAAGACCGCTGACTCTGGTTACATGACCCGTAAGCTGGTCGACGTGGCTCAGGACGTGATCATCACTGAAGAGGACTGCGGCACTGCTAACGGTATTATCGTGAAGTCGATCTACGAAGGTGACGAAGAGGTCGTCGACCTGAAGACTCGAATCTACGGTCGTGTTGCGGCTGAGAAAGTGGTCAACGGTGACGAGACTGTCGTTAAGCCTGGCGACATGATTGACGAAGAGATCGCTCTGCGCCTCAACGACATCGGTCACGAGCAGCTTAAGATCCGCTCTGTTCTCACTTGTGAGAGCCGCCGCGGTTGTTGTTCCAAGTGTTACGGTATGAACCTCGCCACTAACGTGATGGCGAAGGACGGTGAGGCTGTCGGTATTATTGCTGCCCAGTCCATCGGTGAGCCCGGAACGCAGCTGACGATGCGTACCTTCCACGTCGGTGGTGTTGCCTCCGGAACGTTCAAGCAGCCGATCATTAAGGTGAAGACCAAGGGTAAGGTTCACTACAACAACCTGCGCACGGTTGAGACTCCTGATAAAACCTTTGTTGCTCTGAACAAGAACGGCACGATTTCTATTCACGACAAAGACGGTCGCGAACTCGAATCCTACAATGTTGTTTCCGGTTCTGTGATCCGCGTCCCTGACAACGGTGAGATCAAGAAGGGTGCTACCCTCGCAACCTGGGACCCCTACAGCGTCCCGGTTATCACCGAGAAAGCAGGTAAGATCGCATTCCGCGACATGATCCAGGGCATTACCCTCGACACCGAGATCGATAAAGAGACCAACACCAAGGGTCTTGTAGTGATCGAGCACAAAGAGGACCTGCACCCGCAGATCATGATCGTTGATCCGAAGACCGGCGAAGAACTGGCAACTTACTCCATCCCGACCGGAGCCCACCTTTCTGTTAAGGAAGGTCAGAAGGTTACTGGTGGTGATCAGCTTGCCAAGACGCCTCGTAAGGTTTCCGAGACCAAGGATATTACCGGTGGTCTTCCTCGTGTGGCCGAGCTCTTCGAAGCTCGTAAGCCGAAGGAGATCGCAGAGATCGCCAAGATCGACGGTGAAGTTTCACTTGGTGGCACGGTTCGCGCGAAGCGTAAGCTCATCGTGACCGATCCTGACACCGGTGAGCAGGAAGAACACCTCATCCCGCTTGGTAAGCACTACCTCGTCCAGCCCGGTGACACCGTGCACAAAGGACAGAAGCTTACCGAAGGTGCGGTCATCCCGCATGACATTCTCGAGATCTTAGGGCCACACGCTCTCATGGAGCACCTCGTCAGCGAGGTCCAGGACGTTTACCGTCTCCAGGGCGTTGAGATCAACGATAAGCACATCGAGATCATCATCCGCCAGATGCTTCGTAAGGTTCGCATCACTGATCCGGGCGATACCCAGTTCCTCTGGGGCGACCAGATCGAGAAGACTACCTTCGAGGCCATCAACGCCGACATCACTGAGCAGGGTGGTAAGCCCGCTGAGGGTGAGCCGGTCCTGCTGGGTATCACCAAGGCGTCTCTTGAGACCGACAGCTTCATTTCTGCAGCGTCGTTCCAGGATACGACTCGTGTGCTCACCGAAGCTTCCACGCTTGGTAAGATCGATTACCTCCGTGGCTTCAAGGAGAACGTTATTATGGGGCACCTCATTCCGGCCGGAACCGGTTTCACCACGACCCGCGGTATGCGCGTGGCAGAGTTGGGTGAGCCACTTCAGCCTGAAGGAGAAGCGGAGGCAGCTGCCGAAGAGGGAGCTGAGGAAACTGTCGAAGAGACAGCCTGATCCCCGCGAATCCCGCGAAAACATTAATTCAACGAGCAGGGCGCTTCCGGAGACGGGAGCGCCCTTGCTGTTTCAGGCGCGGCCTGAGGCTTTTTGTTTGATTTTTCGTGATTTGGCCTTTTAGTGGGCGCCCTCCCGTCCATCAACGGAAAAACCGGAGAGCAAACGGTTCGAAAGAACCGGGGAGGCTAGAAAAGATGGGCTCTCCACCCCCTTTCGGTAACCTGCAACAAGGGCCGACTCAAAACATGTCCAACGAACTCATTACTGAACTCGTCGAAGCCGGTGTCCACTTCGGTCACCAGTCCCGTAAGTGGAACCCCAAAATGCGTCAGTTTCTCCTCGGTGAGAAGCACAACGTCCACTTGATCAACCTCGAGAAAACCGTCGAGCAACTCGACACTTCCGGCAAGTTTCTCGCCGATCTCGCCTCTTCCGGTAAGAAGATCCTTTTCGTCGGTTGTAAGCGCCAGGCCCAGGACGCTGTCCGCGAGGCTGCCGAAGCAACCGGCCAGTACTACGTCAATCACCGCTGGCTCGGTGGTACCCTGACCAACCTTGAGACAGTTCGCAAGAGCGTTGGCCGCATGGAATACCTCGAGAACCTGCAGAAGTCTCCTGACTTCAAGAAGATGTCCAAGAAGGAGATCGCCTCTCTCAACCGTGAGAAGGAGAAGCTTCACCTTCGCCTTTCCGGTATCCGCAATATGGTTCGTCTTCCCGACGCCGTCGTGATCGTGGACTCCGCCCGTGAATACAATGCGATCAACGAAGCCCGCAAGCTTCGCATCCCGATCGTTGCGATGGTGGATTCCAACGCGGATCCTGACATCATCGATTACCCGATCGTTTCCAACGATGACGCGATTCGCTCTATTCGCGTAATCCTCAAGAACCTTATCGAGCCCATTATCCCGGCTGCTCGATAAGTGATCTCATTCCCGGGGCGGGGCATATCCCGCCTGACCGGGATGGTCCTTATACGACAAAATTGATACGGAGACCTGTTTGAGGAATCCGTTCGCTCCACTGATTACCTTTTAACACAACGAAATATTATGGCCGAAATCACAGTAGCTCTGATTAAGACCCTTCGCGACAAGACCAACGCAGGCATGATGGACTGCAAAGCCGCCCTTAATGAAGCGGGTGGTGACATCGCTGAAGCAGAAACCATTCTTCGTAAGAAAGGCATCGCCGACGCTGAGAAGAAAGCTGGCCGTGCTGCCAAGGAAGGCGTTGTCGCTTCCCGTATCTCCGAGGACGGCAAGTCCGGTGTCCTCGTTGAGGTGAACTGCGAAACTGACTTCGTGGCTAAGAACGAAAACTTCACCGCCTTCGTCGACCAGATCCTGGATCACGTTTCCAGCAGCGAGACCGTTGACACTCTCGAGGCTCTTCTCGCCCAGGATTTCTCTGGCGACGCCGCGACTCTCGACGAATTCATCAAGGCCAAGGTTGGTGAGCTCGGTGAAAACATGGGTCTGACCCGCTTCGCCAAGTACGAACTCGCCGGCGAAGGTGTGGTTGGTTCCTACATCCACATGGCCGGCCGCGTCGGTGTTCTCGTCGAAGTGACCGCCGGTAAAGCTGACACCGCTTCCAGCGAGGCCTTCACCACTTTCGTGAAGAACGTTGGCATGCACATCGCTGCTTCCCAGCCGATCTGCATCGGTCGTGATGAAGTTCCCTCCGAGCTCGTTGAAGCTGAGAAGGACATTTTCCGTGAGCAGATGAAGGACAAGCCTGCCGACATTATCGAGCGAATCATCGACGGTAAGATGGGCAAGTTCTACGCCACCAACTGCCTTCTTGAGCAGGCTTTCATCATGGACACCGACAAGTCCATCAAGGACCTCATTGGTGAACTTTCCAAGGAGACCGGCGACGAAATCAGCATCTCCCGCTTCGAGCGCTACGGCCTCGGTGAAGCTGCTGACGAAGGCGCTGGTGAAGAGTAATTCTTCTGCTCCTGAGTTAGCTCAGATTTTCGAAAAGCCCGCTTCCGAAAGGAGGCGGGCTTTTTTGTGAGGAGTTCAAAGGAGATTCGGAATCTAGGCATTTTGGGCGGAATGAGCTGTCGCGCTATTCCTCTTTAGGGGTGTGCTCCTAAACAGCTAATTGCCTAAACTCCTAAATCGCTGATTAATGCGCTTCCAGCCAGTTTTCTCCGGTCCCGGACTCCACCACGATCGGGACGCATAGCGGGAGCGCATCCTTCATCGCATCCTCGATCTTCGGGATCAGTTCTTCCTGTTCCTCCTTGTGAAGATCGAAGACCAGTTCATCGTGAACCTGCAGGAGCATGCGGGTCTGGTAGTCACTGCCCTTGAGAAGGTCAGCCACTTTGACCATGGCGATCTTGATCATGTCAGCCGCCGTTCCCTGGATCGGCGTGTTGATCGCTGTTCGTTCCGCCGCGGCCCTGATCATTCCGTTGCGGGAATCAATGTCGCGAAGGTAGCGACGTCGACCGGTCAGGGTTTCGACGTAGCCGTCTGATTTGGCCTGCTCGATGGTTCGTTCCTGGAAGGCTTTCACCCCGGGGTATTGCTTGAAGTACTCCTCAATGATCTGGGCCGCCTCGCTGCGCGATATCTCGCCGTTGAGACGCTGGGAAAGACCGAAGGCCGAAATGCCGTAGATGATGCCGAAGTTCACCATCTTCGCCGTGCGGCGCATGTGAGAAGGCACCTTTTCAGGCTCGACGTCGAAGACGCGGGCAGCGGTTGCTGTATGAATGTCGAGACCGTCGTTGAAGGCTTCGATCATGGCCTTGTCCTCGCAGAGGGATGCCATGACTCGCAGTTCGATTTGCGAGTAGTCAGCGGCGAGCAGGGTGAACTCTTCGCTGCGCGGAATGAAGGCGCGGCGGATTTCGCGGCCCTGGTCAGAACGAATAGGGATGTTCTGGAGGTTGGGATTGTTCGAGGCGAGGCGCCCCGTCGCGGTCATTAACTGGTGGAAGGTGGTGTGGATGCGGCCGGTTCCGGGAAAGATCGATTCAGGAAGAGCATCGACATAGGTGCTCTTGAGCTTAGCGGCTTCGCGATAGGAGAGTAGATCACGAACGACATCGTGACTCGCTGCGAGTGAACGCAGGGTCTGCTCGTCGGTCTTGTATTGACCGGTCTTGGTTTTCTTTGGTTTCTCAACCAGGTGCATCTTGTCGAAAAGCACTTCACCGACCTGCTTTGGCGAGTTGAGGTTGAACTCGGTTCCGGCAGCTTCGTAGACCGCTTTTTGGAATTCATCGATTCTGGCGCCAAGGGTGGTTCCGATATCCCCGAGGGTGTCGGGATCGACGCGAATTCCCTCGGCTTCCATGGCGACGAGCACGGGAACGAGCGGGTTCTCGATATCGTAGAGGACCCGGTGTTGTTCGAGTTCTTCCACTTTCTCTTTCAAGATCACTGCAAGCTGCCAGGTGACGTCGGCGTCTTCGCAGGCGTATTGAGCGATGTCATCAAAAGCGGGGCCGCCGGCGTCTTCGCCGGCCATTTCGGCTTCATCGAAGAGATTCATCTGGCCGCTCTTCTCTTCGTCTTTCCCGAAGACCGAGTCATAGGAGATGGGAGTGTAACCGAGGAGCGACTCGGCGAGGTAGTCCATCTTGTGACGCTGATCAGGTTCGATCAGGGTGTGCGCCAGCATGGTGTCAAAGATCGGTGTGCTGACGGCGATGCCCTGCCATTGCAACACGCCTATGTCGAACTTGAGGTTGTGCCCGATCTTCTCGGCACTGCCCTCGAGCAGCGGACGGAAGGACTCAACGATGGATTTGCCTGCATCTCCGGAGGGCACTTCGACATAGGCGCCGTGATCCTTCTCCCAGGAGAACGCGATACCGATGATGTTGGCCGTCTTCTCGTCGAGGGAATCGGTCTCGAGGTCAAAACAGAAAGCCTCCTTGCAGGCGAGTTCCTTGATCAGTTTCTCGCGGCCCGACGCGTCGTCGGCGCGCAGATAGAGGTAGTCCTTCTTATGATCTGCGATTGTCGTCAGCTTCGGGGCAAGGCCGCCCGCGTCGTCAGCCATGCTGTGACCGCGGCCGGACTGGAAGTCATCTCCAAACAGTCTTTTGCCGATGGAGTTGAATTCGAATTCAACGAATAGTGATTTGAGGGCTTCGTCATCCCGTTCGCTGATCTTGATTTCGTCAAAGCCAACCTTCACCGGGGCGTCCGTCATGATGGTAACCAGCTTCTTCGAAAGCAGCGCCTGTTCCTTGTTGTTTTCGACGTTCTCCTTTTGCTTGCCCTTGAGTTGGTCAGTGCTTTCCAAAAGGGCTTCCATGCTGCCGAACTGGGCGACGAGCTTCTTAGCGGTCTTCTCGCCGACGCCGGGGACGCCGGGAATATTATCCGAGGCATCACCCCAGAGACCGAGAATATCGATGGTCTGGAGTGGGTCATCCACCTGCCAGTTTTCACAGATCGTGGCCCGATCCAGAATCTCGGGTGCAGAACCCTGGCGGCCGGGTTTGTAGATACGAGTGGTATCCGTGACAAGCTGGGCAAAGTCTTTATCCGGGGTCACCATGAAGGTCTCGTATCCACCCTCGGCATCAGCTTTGCGAGCAAGAGTGCCGATGACGTCATCCGCTTCCCATCCGGGGCATTCGATGACCGGAATATTGAAGGCTTCGATGAGGCGCTTCACGTGCGGGAGTTGTGCCGCAAGATCCTCCGGCATGGCGTCACGATTCGCTTTGTATTCCGGATAAATTTCATGACGCGGGGTCGGGTCGGAAGTATCGAAAGCGACGGCCAGGTGAGTGGGGGACTGGTTCTCGAGGAGGTCGAGCAGATTGACAGTGAAGCCGTAGAGAGCGGAAGTGTTGACCCGCTTCGAAGTATATATGGGGCTGCGAATGAGTGCAAAATGGGCCCGGTAAACGAGCGCCATGCCATCGAGGAGAAAGAGTCGGTTGGGAGCATCCGCCATAGCTCTATCAGAGCGGTGGGGGAGCAGGGTGTCAATGTGAGTTCGCGGGATCTGTGGCGGAAGATTTTATTCTGCTCATGGTGAGAGAGTGAAGGTTCCCGGTTCTGGGCCTAGTTTTCCCCGGCTACGATCTTCTTCGCCTGTTCGAGACGCTGCTCCAGTGTATCGATCAGCTTCCTGGTGGGGGAAATGTCAAAGCGGAACTTCGACTCCGCGCCGTTCATTTCATGCTTCAGAACGGTGGGGCCCTTCTCGCTGGGATCAACCAGAACGGTGTATTGCTGGTAGTAGCCATCTTCGAACACCTTGCCAATCTCGCGAGCCTCATCCGGCTTCTCGAGGACCTCGCCGAGCAAACTGATCAGCTTCTCGGTTTGCTCAATCGACATGAAGAGAGCGCCGCCTTCAGGTACGGTGGATTCGCCGGGGACAAAAGGAACGATCAATGAGAAGTGTACCGTCGCTCCGCCTTTGTCATCGGCCTTGGCGTCAATGACAGTAAAAGAGCGGGTGTCATTGCCGTCCTTGAAGAATGGTGTCGGGTCCCCGAGGCGGGCAGCGTCATCGACCACCACCCACGGAACTTCGGGATCGAAGGTCTCATCATCCGGATGCCAATCGTCGGCGTGAATCACAGGAATGCTAGCGAGTGCCGTCACAGCCGCTGCTGCGCCGAAAAGAATGCGAGAGAACATGCTTTCAGGATAGAGGGCTGGTTTCGATTCGGCAAGAATACGCCGATACTTCAGCCGACTTCAATGCCTTCGATCTCCTCGCTCAATTCACTCCACTTCGTGAACAGCGTTTCGAGCTCACTTTCGACCTCGGAGAAACGCTTGGTCGCCTCGGTGGCTTCTTCGCCCTTCTTGAAGAACTCGGGATCCACGAGCTTGGCGGTGAGGTCGGCTTTTTCCTGTTCGAGGTTGCCGATCTCGGTCTCAACTTTATCAAACTCGGCTTTGAGAGGCTTAAGCTTCGCGGCTTTGGCTTCGCGGGCCTTGGCCTCGAGGCGCCGCTGTTCTTTGCGATTGGCTCCGGAAGAACCCGATGACGAACTGGCGGCTTTGGGAGTGGCTCCGGTAGCCTTGCCTTTGGCGGCGTCGAGGTCGGCTTGCTTCTTCTCGATGTAGTCGCTGACGTTTCCGTAGTAGACCCGGGGAGGTTGGTTGGGAATGAACTCCAGCACCTTCGTCACGATGGGGTCGAGGAAGGCCCGGTTGTGCGAGACGATGACGTAGGCACCGGTGTAATCGAGCAGCGCCTTTTGCAGGACCTCCTGAGAGTGTAGGTCGAGGTGGTTGGTCGGCTCGTCGAGAATCAGGAAGTTAGCCGGCTGCAGGAGCATGCGGGCGAGGGCGAGACGGCCGCGTTCACCACCGGAGAGAATGCTGACGGATTTGAAAACATCATCACCGCGGAAAAGGAAGGCACCGAGTAGGGTGCGGAGGTTCCCGGCAGCTTCGTTAGTGACGCTGCCCTCCATGGTTTCGAGAACGGTCTTGTTCGGATTGAGTTCGTCGGCGTGGGTTTGTGAGAAATAGGCAATGCCCACTTTGTGACCTTCGGTTCGCTCACCCGACGTGGGCTCTTCATCTCCGGCAATGAGACGGGAGAAGGTGGACTTTCCGGCACCGTTAACGCCGACGATGGCAATCTTGTCGCCGCGCTCGATCGCAAAGTCGAGTCCGTCGATGACCTTGTTGTCCCCGTAGTATTTGCACGCCCCTTCCAGCTTGAGGACGGTCTGGCCGCTCCGCTCGGGCTGGGGAAAGCGAAAGTCCATCGTGGCGCCTTCCTCCTCGAGCTCGATGCGTTCCATCTTCTCCAGTTGCTTAATGCGAGACTGAACCATCTTGGCCTTGGTCGCCTTGGCCCGGAAGCGGTTAATGAGTTTCTCCGTTTTCTCGATCTCACGCTGCTGGTTTTTGAAAGCGCGTTGAGCCTGCTCCTGCCGGGCGTCCCGTTCACGAAGGAAGAAGGAATAGTTGCCCGAGTATTGTTCAACTCGACCGCCTGGCTCGAAAGCGAGGGTGCGGTTGGTCAGGTTGTCGAGCATAGAGCGGTCGTGGGAAATCAGGATGATGGCGCCGCCGTAGGTGCGAAGCCATTGCTCGAGCCACTGGACCGTTTCGATGTCGAGGTGGTTGGTGGGCTCGTCGAGGAGAAGGACCGATGGCTCCCGAAGCAGAAGCTTGGCCATGGCGATGCGCATCTGCCAGCCGCCACTGAACTCACTGGTCTCTCTTTCGAAATCGCTCTGCTTGAAGCCGAGGCCGCTCAACACCGTTTCGATGCGCGGCTTCATCTTGCTGACATCGTGGTGATCGAGGCGCAACTGTACGTCGCCGAACACCTCGAGTAGATCGCCGTAGGCTTCGCTCTCGGGATCAGCGGTTTCGAGTTCAGCTTCGACTTCCTTGAGTTGCTCCTGGAGCTGCTTGACGTCGTCGAAGGCTTTCTCGGCTTCCGAGAAGACGGTCGTGCCCTCGTGTTTGACGCCTTCCTGGGGGAGGTAGCCGATCGTGGTCTGCTTGGCCTTGATGATTCGGCCGGTATCGGCTTCTTCGATCCCGGCGATGATTTTCATCAGGGTCGACTTTCCGGCTCCGTTGGGACCCGCAAGCGACCAGCGCTCCTTCGCTCGGATCGTGAAGGACAGATCCTTGAAGAGAGCGCGGGCTCCGTATTCGATAGAGACTTTGTCGACCGCCAGCATGAAAGGGGCGGGAAGGTAGCGCAGAATGCGGGATGTGCCAGCTACGGCGATTCTTAATCTTACTCCTAATCTTGATCATACTCTCAGGGGCAGGAGGCGCCTTTTGGGAGTAAGAGTAGGATTAAGAAAAGGAAAAAGAGTTACATCTAACAGGGTTGACTCTCCGACCGAACCCTGTTGGGTCTTAGGTGAATGGCTGATCATCGCTTTATTGAAACGTTCCCGGCGCTGGAGGCGATCGACGGGTTGGTTCATGGCTTCATCCTGAAACACCCGGACATCGATGTGGTGACGGATCGGGACACTGCCCTCGAGCGGCTGGAAGACCATCATGTCGCTCAGTTGGCGGAACTGGGGGTCGATCGCGGGCACCTCGCTACGGGAGGCCAGGTCCATGGAAAGACAGTGGCAAGCTGTGATCCGGTCGACGGAGCGATTGATACCTTTCACCACGACACAGACGGTTTGGCCACCGGAACGGCCGGGCAATACATCGGGGTTTTTGTCGCTGACTGTGGGGCAGTTTACATCGTGGACCCGGTCAAACGGGCTTGTGCTCTGGTTCATTCGGGCAAAAAGGGAAGCGAGCTTGGGATCGCCCCGGAAGCGATTCGCCTGATGAAAGACCGCTATGGTTCTGATCCGGAAGACTTGATTGTTCAGATCGCTCCCTGCATTCGCCCTCCGATGTATGAGATTGATTTTGCTGCTCAGATTGTGGCCGGCTGTGAAGCTGAGGGAGTGCCTGCTGATCAGATTCATGATTGCGGCACCTGCACCACAGGTGACTCTGAGCGCTACTACAGCTACCGGGTGGAAAAGGGAAAGACGGGGCGCCTCTTTGCCGTTATCGGTTGGCAGGCATGAACGAATTTCCCGACATGAGCGACGCTTTCGGAATTGAGGCGCCGGCGAAGACCAATCTCTGGCTTCGCGTCCTTGGAAAACGTGAGGACGGGTTTCACGAAATTGAAACCCGCATGGTCCGGTTGAGTCTCGCGGACCGACTCCGACTCAAGTGGCGGGAGGATGAATCGGTGGAGCTTCGCTGTTCCGATCCCTCACTTCCGACCGGGGAGGATAATCTCGTGATCAAGGCGGTTCGCGCCCTGGAAGATCATTGCGGAAAGGTTTTTGCGGTCAGTATTGATTTGGAAAAGGTGATCCCGTCCGGGGCGGGACTCGGCGGCGGCAGTAGTGATGCTGCCGCGGTCCTTCAAGCAATCAATGAAATGGCCGGGCTTGGATTGAGCGAGGATGAGTTAGCCGGGATCGGGTCGACGATCGGTTCTGACATTCCATTCTTTCTCTATGGTGGTGCCTGCGATTGCCGCGGTCGGGGTGAAATCGTGGAGCCGGTGGAAGAAGAGGTTTCCACGGCTCCGATCGTGTTGATCAAACCTGCGTTCGGTATTTCTGCGGGATGGGCTTATCAGAAGTACGCGGACTCAAGCACCTACGAGGGGTTTTCCTACGAGCCACAAGGCAGCCCCTGGGGTGAGATGGTGAACGACCTCGAGCGTCCGGTATTTGAAAAGTATCCCGTGCTTGGAGGAATGAAGATCTGGCTTATGGAGCAAGCGGGTGTTCAGGCTGCCCTGATGTCGGGATCGGGCTCAACGATGCTGGCGGTGATGGAATCAGGAGAAGCGGGAGCAGCGTTGACGAAGGCGGCAACAGATCGCTACGGGGAAAACTGCTGGACGTGGTCTGGCCGGACATTATAGAGCTTGGGAAGTGGAAGACGAAAAGCAGCCAGCGAAGGAGGAAAGTGTCCGGGTGGATGTGTGGGCCTGGTCGGTTCGCCTCTTTAAAACGAGGGCGCTTGCCGGAGCAGCCTGCAAAAAGGAGCAGCTTCTGGTTAATGGAAGCCGTTGCAAGGCCTCGCGCCAGGTTCGTATCGGCGATGAGGTCCAGGTGAAACGCGGGGTTCTCACGAGAACCGTTCAGGTTAAGGCGCTGCTCTCCAAGCGCATCGGGGCCAAGGTGGTTGATGACTACGCGACCGACCTGACTCCGCCGGAAGAATACGAGAAGGCTGCCGAATCCGCCCGGCTCGCCCGAACGGTGCAGCCTGTTCGCGAAGCGGGAACAGGGCGCCCAACCAAGCGGGAACGCCGTAGTCTTGACGAAGTCATGAACGAGGCTGCTGAAGACAACGCGAACTTCGAAGAATTCGTGAAGTCGTTTACCCGTCGACGCTGATTGACGGGAGGCGGATTTTTTCGGATCCTGACACAAGCAAGCACGCGACACGACTATGGCAGACTCTACTCCTGACTGGGCTGATGAAATCCGCAGCCTCTATCTTTCCGGCGCGTCGAACCAGTTCGTGGTGCACGGCAACGTGAGTGACCGGCTCCTCATTGATGAAGAGGGGAAGGGGGCGCGGCTCGGGAATATGTCGGACTTCCTCACCGAAGTTCAGCTGAAGCGTTTCGAACTGGTCCTGAGCTATGAGCTTGGCACAGGTCTGCGAATCGAATCAGGTGAAGATTTTTTCCAGAAGCTGCGTTTTGGCGAAGAGCTGCCGAGTGATCCAGCTCATGCGATTGCCTATCTCGATCGCTTCCTGAGATTTTGTGTGAACCTGAGAAACCTGGCGCCCGACGAGGGGGACTCAAGCATTGTCGGGCGCAATCATCACATCGGGGTCATCATCAAATCAGCAGAACTGGTTTTCCCTGTTTCCAAGCAGACTCGTGACTACCAGCTGAACTCGATGGCTTCGGTGGTTCGCTCATGGTCTCGCGAGAGTCACTTTCTGGAGCATAACCTGGCCGTGTTTCTTTTGTCTGATCATCTCAATGATTTGAATCATCTCCTGTCGCAGAACTCGAGATCGGCTCAGATCGAAATTCCGATGCCGGGCGGCGAAGGGCTCATCGATGTCTTTTCCTACTTCGAAAAGACTTACCCGAAAGCGCTCTCTAACTTTGCCGGACAGCCGCAGGTTCCGGCGGAACGGTTGGCAGGGGCGACCGTGAGTTCGATGGAGTCGCTGCTGCGGATGCGCGAATATGACGGGAGTCCGCTGGAGCAGTCTGATCTTTCCGATTTAAAAAAGTCACTGGTGGAGCGCGATTCAAATGGCTTGATCGAATTCGTCGAGCCGACGCGTTCCTTGGATGATGTGTATGGTCACGATCGGATCAAGGAATGGATGCGCCAGGACATCGACTTGTGGGAGCAGGGGGACCTCGAAGCCATGCCAATGGGTTACCTGCTCTGTGGTCCAGTCGGTACCGGAAAGACCTATCTGGTTGAATGCCTTGCCGGTGAAGCCGGAGTTCCGGTGGTGAAGATGAAGAATTTTCGCGACCGCTGGGTTGGCAGCACGGAAAGCAATCTCGAAGCTATTTTCGGACTGCTCCACGCGCTGGGACGTTGCATTGTCTTCATCGATGAAGCTGATCAGGCGCTCGGTAAGCGCGATGCCGGTTCGGGCGACTCCGGAGTGTCGGGCCGTGTCTATTCGATGATGGCGAAAGAGATGAGTAACTCGCGGAACCGGGGCAAGATTCTCTGGATCCTGGCATCCAGCCGCCCCGACTTGATCGAGGTGGACTTGAAGCGTCCCGGTCGCGTCGATGTGAAGATCCCGTTGTTCCCGGCTCATGAGCCGGAGGAAAGTTATCAGCTGATCCGTGCGCTCGGCAGAAAGCACGATCTCGATTTACCGGATAATTGTCCTGAAGAACTAGTTGAACTGGTGCCCTCATTGGTGACTCCGGGTGCCGCAGAGTCGATTGCGGTGAAGATGTATCGCCACGTCAAAACCAAGGGGGTGGGGGCGCTCGAGGCGTTGAAGGACTGCCTCGACGAATACCAGAACCCCATTCCCCAGGATGTGATGGACTTTCAGATCGGCCTGGCCGTCAAGGAAGCCAGCGATCTCGAATTTGTCCCGAATCAGTTCCGGAAATTTGGACGGTAGTCAAAATCGACGAAACCACCCTGATGGCACGGGGTTCAACAAAGAACATGAGGCAAAGCACCTGCAGCTTGATCCTTCTTCTTCTCGGTAGTGTGACTCTACTGACGGCAGAGAACGGGTCGTATGTGCCAAGACCGGTTGAGACCGGAGATTTCGGTGCGCTGACCTCTCAGTCTCCTTTCTCCAGGTCGATTAACCTGAGCGATTCCCTGATTTTGACCGGCATTGCGACGGTGGACCAGGATCAGGTTGCGACTCTCCTGAATAAGGAGACGAAGGAGACGTTTGTTGTTTCGAGCCAACTCAATGCCCAGGGATGGAAGATGGTTGAGCTTAAGAAAGACGAGGATCTTGAGAAAGTTTCAGCCAAGGTGTCCGTCGACGGTGGCGAAGTGGTTACCGTTCGCTATTCAGAGTGGGCTCTCAAGCCGGGAGAAGCCCGTCCGGGCGGTGGCGTCATGGAAGCCAGTCAACCCGCCGGACCTGGTGGTGGTTCCGGTAAGGGGGGTAAAGGAGGCAAGGGTGGCAAAGGCGATGGCCGGGGTTCCCCCGAGATGAGGGAAAAGATGATGCAGCTTTCTGACGAGCAACGCTCGCAAATGTTCCAGAAGATGATGGAACTGCGTCAGAAGAATCCCGACATGTCATCTGATGATCGTCGCGAAGCGATGGCCAGGATGATGGAAAGTATGCAAAAAAAATGAGCGTGCCGAAGCACGCTCATTTAAAAGGATCATTTAGCGCTAGCAGGAGAATTACTTCTTCCTTCTAGCTGCCTTTTTCTTGGCTGCTTTCTTTTTAGCTACCTTCTTCTTAGCCGCTTTTTTCTTCACGACTTTCTTGGCGGCTTTTTTCTTGGCTGCCTTCTTCTTAGGAGCGGCCTTCTTTTTAGCTGCCTTTTTCTTCGCTACTTTTTTCTTAGCAGCTTTCTTTTTGGCGGCCTTTTTCTTCGGCGCAGCTTTTTTCTTCGCTACTTTTTTCTTAGCAGCTTTCTTTTTGGCGGCCTTTTTCTTCGGCGCAGCTTTTTTCTTCGCTACCTTTTTCTTAGCAGCTTTCTTTTTGGCGGCCTTTTTCTTCGGCGCAGCCTTCTTCTTAGCTACTTTTTTCTTGGCGACCTTTTTGCGAGGAGCTGCCTTTTTCTTGGCGGCTTTCTTTTTAGGTGCTGCCTTCTTCTTGGCTACCTTCTTGCGAGGTGCTGCTTTTTTCTTAGGAGCTGCCTTTTTCTTGGCCGCTTTCCTAACGGTTTTCTTTTTTGTTGCTGCTTTCTTCATGGGCGCGGGATCCTAATGACTTACGGCTTGATGAATAATGGAGACTTTCTTCACGAATGTCACTTCTTCTTTCTCGCTCTTGTCTTTTTCTTATTTCCGGTTCGACCCGGAAAAGTGAGTTCAGCAACGCCAGACTTGTCCAGGTCGCCAATGCCTAACTCTACCATGCGATCGTATTGACTCTTGGTCGCCGCATTGAGAGGGAGGTTGATTTTTTTGGCTTTTGCTAGTCCGCCGGCAATGCCGGAGTCCTTGGCAGCGTGTTCGGCCGAGAACCAGCATTCGTGGTCGCGGTCGATCATGTCTTCGGCGTCAGTTTCCAGAACGCGTGAGTTCGCTCCGGTCTGCGAGAAGACTTCGCAAATCATATTGAGGTCGTGGCCAAGCGCCTTGGCGAGGCCAAGACCTTCGGCGAGGCCCGCGGTGTTGATGTTCATCACCATGTTGACGAGGGCCTTTACTTCAGCCGCTTTTCCAACCTTGCCGATGTGGCGAAGGTTAACGCTGAGGTTTTCGAGAAGCTTTTTGTTTCTCTTATAGACGTCATCGTCCGCGCCAATCATCAGGTAGAGTTGGCCAGTGCGCGCATGGCTGATGCTGCTCGCCATGCAGGCTTCAATGCAGGATGCCTTGCGACGTTTTGCTGCGGTTGAGATCGCCTTCTGAATATCCGGGCTCAGCGTTGCGCAGTTGATAAATGTTTTGCCGGCTGCCGCGGTAAGCAGACTGTCTTTCTTGCCGAGGAAGATTTTCTTCATCGCGGCATCGTTAGTAACGACCGTGAAGATGATGTCGGCGGCAGCGGTGACATCGGCAAGCTTAGCGTAAGCTGTAGCGCCGATCTCTTCGGCGAGATCTTTCGCTGCAGTACGATTCACATCGTAAACCGCAGTGATGTTGTAGTTGAGGTCGTTCAGGTGACGAGCCATGTTAGCTCCCATGCGACCGACTCCAACGAAAGCAATCTTCTTAGGGCTGGGACGCCGTGGGGATTTCTTTTTTGCTGCTTTCTTAGCCATGCTCTTTGGAATGAATAATCAAGAGTTGTTAAAGATTTACCTCATTTATTGATAACGCCAAGGTTTTTTTATGAAAGAGACGTCAGGACACTTTCAACTTAAGCGATGTTTTACTGATGCATTCCGAGGTCTTTACTGGGTGTTAAAGACAGAATGGAACTTTCGAATTCATCTGGGCATGTTCTTTCTGGCTGTCCTGTTAGGATGGTTTTTCAAAATTTCTGCCGTGGAATGGCTAGCGGTAATTATCTGTTCGGCCCTGGTGATTGTTGCCGAGGTGTTGAATACGTCTCTCGAGTATCTTGCTGATGCCGTTCATCCGGAGATGGATCGAGGAGTAGGGCGTGCCAAGGATGCTGCCGCGGCAGGGGTCATGATTGCTGCGGTTGCAGCGAGCGTAGTCGGCGCTATCGTTTTTCTTCCAAGGACATGGGAGTGGTTAACGACATTGATCGAGAAGTAGAAGAGCCGGAGTGGTTGGCAGGGCTTGAGGCAGTGCTGGATCCTGAGCGGATCTCAGTCGCCGGTGAAACGCGCGAAGAGTTTGGCGCGGACCGTTGGCACGCTTCGGCTATGCCGGAAGTGGTGGTGCAGGCGCTGAATCGCGATGATGTGGTGGCCACTTTAAAATATGCCAACGAAAACAACATCCCGGTGACGACCCGTGGTGCCGGTGTGGGCTACGTCGGGGGATGTGTTCCTGTGAAGGGTGGGATCCTCCTTTCGGTTCGCAAGATGGATCGAATCATCGAGGTGAACACCGCGGATGGCGTTGCTGTGGTAGAGCCTGGCGTCATTCTGGATGATCTCCAGGAAACGGTTCGTGAGAGGGGCTGGTATTACCCGCCGGACCCGGCCAGTTTGAAGGAGTGCTCCGTGGGCGGGACAATCGCTACCAATGCGGGTGGTCCAAGATGTGTGAAGTACGGCGTGACGCGTCATTATATTCTCGGTCTGGAGGTGGTGTTGCCGAGTGGAGAGGTTCTCGAGACGGGCGGGCGTTGTCACAAAAACAAAACCGGCTTTGATCTCATCGGCATGTTTGTCGGTTCCGAAGGTCTCCTCGGAGTGGTCACGAAGGCCACCTTGCGGTTGATTCCTCATCCCGAAGCGCGAGCGATGCTGACGGCAACTTTTCCGGAGTTCGAAACGGCAGCGATTGCGGTGCAGACGATTCTCGACTCCGGATGGCAGCCCTCCGGTTTGGAGATTACCGATGGGTTCACGTTAAAGGCTGCCCGTAATCGTCTTGGGCCCGAGATGCTGCCCGATGGTGACGCTCATCTTATAGTCGAGCTCGATGGGCGCCAGGATTCTGTTCTCAATGATCTGACTCATCTTCGTGAATTGATCGAGTCACTGGGCGCCAACTTGGTGGAAGAAGCGCGCGACAAAGAATCGTGTGAGGCCATCTGGAAGTTGCGTCGCGAGTTCTCATATTCCCTTCGTGATACTGGATTGATCAAGTTGAACGAAGATATCGTTGTGCCCCGATCCAAGCTCGTTGACCTGGTGAAGTTTGCTCGCAGCCTCGAAGAGCAAACCGGTATTCCGGTTGCCTGCTTTGGTCACGCCGGCGACGGGAATATTCACACCAACCTCATGGTGAAAGACTATGATGTCGACGAGGCCGCTCGCGAGAAAGCGGATGCGGCTCTCGACATCCTCTTCAAGTGGATCATTGAAAATAACGGCCAGATCACCGGAGAACACGGCGTTGGTCTGGCTAAGAAGCGCTGGTTTAAAGATGCGGTGTCTCCGGTGTCGGCAAAGATTCACCGTGAGTTGAAAGCAACCCTTGATCCGAACGGGATTCTCAATCCCGGTAAGTTTATCGAATAGTTTAACCTCCTGATGACAGACGAAACCCCCGAAGAAGAGACCGGCAACGAATCCGGTCTCATTCAACTGACGTTTGAAGAGTCCCGCGTATTGGGATGTCTCCTCGAAAAAGAAGCCACCACTCCTGATCAATACCCGCTCACGTTGAACAGCCTCCACTCGGCTTGTAACCAGTCTAGCAATCGGGAACCGGTGACTGACCTCGGGACCGATGAAGTGGAGGAGGCGATGGAGGGGCTTCGATATAAAAAGCTCTCCATTCTCGTTCACCAGGCCGGAGCGCGAGTGCCCAAGTGCAAGCACACGCTGGAGAACAAGTTTCCCTACCTGACGAAAGGGCAGCAAGCATTGCTTTGCGTGTTGTTCTTACGCGGACAGCAAACAGCGGGTGAACTTCGTCAACGGACGGAACGCCTTCATCCCTTTGTTGATGTGGACAAGGTGCAGGAAGTCCTGGACGAAATGATTCACTATGAGCCGGATCCGCTGGTCAAACTGGTGCCTGCTGGTGGTGGACGTCGCGTCGCCACCTACATGCATTTGCTTTGTGGCGGTGAGGCCAGCACCCCTGCTGCGGTGGAAGTGAGTGCCCCTTCATCAACTGTCGCGGCGGCTCCGAACTGGCGCGAAGAGATGGAGGAGGAAATTCAATCACTGAGAGAAGAAGTCTCCGGCCTGCGGGCTGAGTTGGATGAATTGAAATCGAATCTGGGAGTATGAAAATCGCTATCTCACTAATCGCCGTATCTGTTCTTAGCTCAGTCGGGTTCTCGCAGGAGATTCAGCCGCTCTGGCCTGAAGGGAAAGTTCCCTATGCCAAGCCGGTTGATGCAGAAACTGGCTCACCGAGAATGACAGTCTACAAGGCTGAAGGCAAAAATCATACCGGCGCTGCCGTCGTGATATGCCCGGGTGGCGGCTACGGTGGCCTGGCAAAGGACCATGAAGGTCATCAGCCGGCCCAGTGGTTCCAGGAACAGGGTGTCACGGCCTTTGTGTTGCAGTATCGACTCGGAAGCCAGGGTCACCATTACCCGACTCAGCTGGCTGACGTGCAGCGTGCTCTTCGTTGGGTCCGGTCCCATGCGTCCGATCTGAAACTGGATCCGGAGCGCATCGCCGTGATGGGTTTTTCTGCGGGAGGGCATCTCGCGAGCATGGCAGCGACCTTGTATGACGAGGAGGCCTACGAGGCGTCGGATGAGATCGACGAAGTCAGTGCGCGGCCGGACTTTGCCATTCTCTGCTACCCGGTGATCTCAATGGATCGCTCGGTGACCCACGGCGGCTCCCGTAAAAATCTGCTTGGACCGGATCGGGTCGATGATGATGAACTGGCGAAGAAGCTTTCATCAAATTTGAATGTCACGGAAGACACGCCGCCGACTTTTATCTTCCAAACGAATGAAGACACTGCCGTGCCTGCGGAGAACCCGGTGCTGATGTTTCTCGCTTTGCGTGAGAACGGGGTGCCGGTGGAGATGCACGTGTATCAGAACGGGCCTCACGGCGTGGGACTCTACCGCGGTGACCCTATATTGGGAACCTGGTCGGGCCACCTCAGGGATTGGCTGAAAACCAATTTCTTCTACGCGGCGAAACAGGAGCGTCTCGCCGTGAAAGGGGAGGTGAAGCTCGACGGTCATCCCGTGGCCTGGGGAGTGCTGACCTTTTACCCGGAGAACGATTCTCTCCCGCCGACTTCGGTTCGAGTGCGACGGGGCAAATACTCGGCGCCGGCGGAGTTGGGGCCGGTCAAAGGAAAGGCCACCGTGACGTTTGAAGGAAGCATCTGGGAGTCCACCGGATCTTCCGATGACAAGGTCGTGAGTCTCAAGTCCACATCGCCGGATGACGAAGCGCCAATCGAGGTGCAGTTGGAGGACGGTGCTGGGAGCATCGACCTCAAGTTTCGCTCGCGCTAGTGATCAGTCCTCTTCGGGGACCAGCGCGTATTCCTCGAGGATGCTGCGGGACACATACTGAAGCGCCATTTCTGAAGTCGCCTCAAGAACAACGGGGCAGGCATAACCTGCATCGAGAGCTTCTTTCCATCGCCCTGCGCAGACGCACCAGCGATCGCCCGGCTTCAAACCGGGGAAGCCATACATCGGCATCGGCGTGCTGAGATCGTTGCCTGAGGACTTGCTGAATTCGAGGAACTCTTCCGTGACCTCGCAGCAGATGGCGTGACAGCCGTGGTCTTCGGGACCGACCTGGCATTTGCCGTTGCGATAGAATCCGGTGAGCGGATCGGTACTGCAGGGGATGAGTTCCCCGCCCAGGACATTCTTGTTGTCTTCGTGTGACATGAGCTTTCGATAATGTGCGCCCCGTGTGGGCGGTTTGTCATCTTGAAATCGCGGGGGCGAGGCATTTCCTGCCGGGCATGTCCGCCATGGTGCTACGGTTGCGTCACGCGAATACGGGGCGGGTGGGCGCTGAATCCTTGCTGACACGGACTTATGGTGGGGAGTGCCAATGAAGCCACCAAAACGTTCAGCGATAGTTGCGGCGGTGATCCTCTCGACTGGGTATTCCATAGGAAATGCAAAGCCAATTGGAACCGCTTTCTTTGAGAGCCGGGTGCGACCTATCCTGGTGGAGCATTGCTATGAATGTCACTCCGAGCAGGCAGGCGAGCGTAAAGGCGGTCTCTTGCTCGATCGCGAAAGCGGTTGGCTTGAGGGAGGGGATACGGGCAAAGCAATCGTGCCCGGGCAGCCCGGTGCTTCTCTCCTGATCGAATCAATTTCCTACGCGGACGAAGATTATCAGATGCCTCCGAAGTATCAGCTGGAGGAGAAAGATATCGCGGTGCTAAAACGATGGGTGCTGGGCGGGGCGCCGGGGCCGAAAGACGACATGGGTGAAACTTCGTTTTCCCAGCTCGGAGACCAGACCGTGATTTTCGAGAAAGCCGCTGACCACTGGTCTTTCCAACCCCTTAAGAAACCGGCCCCGCCCGAAGCGGACAACAAAGTCTGGAACCGCAACCCGGTCGACCGATTCATCTATGCGAAACTGGAAGAAAAGGGGATCGAGCCTTCGGAAGTGGCACCTCGTCATACCTTGACCCGCCGCCTTTCCTACGCGCTTACCGGTTTGCCTCCGCTTGAAGCTGATCAGAAGAAACTGAGTCCGGCGCAGCAGATTGAAAAGCTGATGGCGATGCCTCAGTTCGGCGAACACTTCGCGCGTCTCTGGCTGGATGTGGCTCGCTATGCGGATACGGCGAACACGAACTCTACCGCAGCCGGGAAGCCGCCGCACCTTTATCCCTACGCCTTCACTTACCGGGACTACGTGGTGGATGCGTTCAATTCGGACAAACCCTACGATCAGTTTGTTCGTGAGCAGTTGGCGGCGGACTTGATGGCACCCGGGGAAGAGCAACCTGAACTGGCCGCGCTCGGATTCATCGCCTTGTCACCGCACCGGTCGACCAATGCGGATTTCATCGACGATGCCATTGATGCCACGACGCAGGGCTTTCTTGGATTGACCGTTTCCTGTGCCCGTTGTCACGACCACAAGTTCGAGCCGGTCCCGACGGCTGACTACTATTCCCTGTATGGAGTGTTTGGTTCCCTCGACAAAGATCCTCCTGCGATGGTGGATCGATTCCCTTTGATCGAGGGATACTCGGCAAGCCAGGAGCAGGTAGCGGACTATCAGAAGCAGCGCGACGCCATTGATAAAAAAATCGAGGCAGCAGGAAGTAAGAAGAAGGGCAATAACAGCGTCGCCGGCGAGCTTCGCGAAACCGACCTGTCCGAGTTGGAGATGTATCATCCCGGAGCACCGGTTCGGGCGATGGTGATCAAAGAAAAGAAGAGACCGGTCGAACCGGCTGTTTTCATTCGCGGTGATGCCGGCACCCGCGGCGAGCCCGTCCCGCGCCGCTTCCTCAAGATTCTTGATGAGCAGCAGTCTCCGTTCAATAAGGAAAACAGTGGTCGTCTCGATCTGGCCGACAAGATTGTCGATCCGACGAATCCTCTGACGGCGCGTGTTTATGTGAACCGGGTCTGGGGTTTCCTCATGGGCGACTTCATTGTCGATACTCCGTCCGATTTCGGACTCCAGGGATCGCCTCCGAGCCATCCTGAACTGCTCGATTATCTTGCCGTCGACTTCATTGAAAACGGTTGGTCGACCAAGCACCTCATCAAGACCATCGTTTCCTCACAGGCTTTCCTGCAGCGCAGTCATGATCGACCGGAAGCGGCGGAGATTGATCCAGAGAATGCGCTCTACTGGCGAGCCAATCGAAAGCGCCTCCGAATCGAAGAGCTGCGTGACTCGCTTCTGGCGGTTTCCGGCGATCTCGATCTCACGATGCGCGGGCGCGTTGGCCCACTGTGGGGCGATGACTACACCAAGCGTCGAAGCATCTACGGCTACATTAACCGCCTCAACATGGACCCGACGCTGCGGAACTTTGACTACCCGTCACCGATGCAGACCCAGGGTGAGCGGACCGAGAACATTGTCCCGCCGCAGGCTCTCTTCCTGATGAACTCGCCGCTCATGATTGAGCAGTCACAGAACCTGATTCAGGACCTCAACTTTCCGGAGATTCCCGGCAGGGAACCGCGCATCCATGCGATCTACCAGCGAGTCTTTCAGCGCGACGCCTCTCCTTCTGAGGCAGAGCGTGTTTCCCGCTTTGGTGATATTGAAAAGAACCGGGACGTGAACTTCTGGCCTCTCGTGGCGCAGTCGCTCCTGATGTCGAACGAATTCCTCTACGTGGACTGATCTGATGAACCCGAATTTTCTCTCACGTCGTCACGCTTTGCAGCGCCTTGGTTTCGGAATGGGAGCCGTCGCGGCCTCTGACTTGCTGGCCAGTGCAGGGGAAGGGGAGTCGCCTCTTGCCTGCCGGCCGCCGCAGTTTCCCGCCAAGGCAAAGCGGGTCATTCACCTGTTCATGAACGGGGGACCTTCGCAGATCGATACCTTTGATCCCAAGCCCAGCCTCGTGAAGCTGGACGGCCAGGAGCTTCCTGATTCGGTGAAAGAAACGCTGCAGCGGACCCAGCGGAATCGAGTTGGCAATATCTGGGCCTCACCATTCAAATTCTCGAAGCATGGTGAAAGCGGGATGGAGATCTCCGAGCTCTACCCCAACGTGGCGAAGCATGCGGATAAGCTCTGTGTGGTGCGTTCCATGCAGAGTGAAATTGCCAATCACTCACCCGGCCTGCTCATGATGAACTGCGGGCATCCGGTGTTGGAGCGACCCAGTATTGGCTCGTGGGTGCTATACGGGTTGGGGACAGAAAGTGAAGACCTTCCCGGCTATGTGGTTCTGATGCCGAGCGGTATGCCGACTGCGCAGTCGAAGAACTGGACCAGTTCGTTTCTTCCCGGTGTTTACCAGGGCACTCATATTGAGACCAATGCCAAGGGCGGGGAAATGATTCCTCACCTGACCCGCAAGGACATCGGGCCAGGAACCCAGCGCAACCTGCTCGGCCTGACCCGCTATCTTAACGCCCGCCACCGAAACCTGCATCCCGGTGATGAGCGCCTCGATTCCCGGATTCATTCCATGGAGTTGGCGTTCCGCATGCAGAGTGCTGCGACCGATGCCTTCGATATCAACAAGGAGTCAGAGAAGACTCGGGAAGCTTACGGTGATACTCCGGTGGGACGAAACCTGCTCATGGCCCGTCGCCTCGCCGAGCGAGGGGTTCGCTACATCCAGTGTTACCACGGCGCCGGTCAGCCCTGGGACAATCACAGTGGTTTGATCCCAAGGATCAAGCAGCTCACCAAGGAATCCGACCAACCGATCGCGGCGCTGCTCGAAGATCTGGAGCAGCGTGGCATGCTCGACGATACGCTCGTGATCTGGGGCGGAGAGATGGGACGAACTTCAACGGTCCAGACCGGGCCGAAAGACGTCAACAAGGTGGGCCGCGATCACCACGTCGACGGCTTCACCGTGTGGATGGCCGGAGGAGGCGTGAAAGGTGGAACCACTTATGGCGAAACGGATGAATGGGGGCTCGCTGTTGCCGCTGACCCGGTTCATGTGCATGACCTGCACGCGACCATGTTGCACCTGCTCGGCTTCGATCATCAGAAACTGACCTATCGCTATTCCGGACGTGACTTCCGCCTTACCGACGTTCACGGCAAGGTGGTGCAGGACCTGCTGGCCTAGCGGTTGAGTTTTGCCGGAGCTGACCGGGGTGGATCAGGCGGGCAACCTGGGCGATTCGGCTCTATTCAGCTTCAATCGCGAGCAGCCGCTCACATTCTTCCAGCAACCACTCGGGATGCATGAAGGGTTCGAAGCTGATGTCCTGCCAGCGGATTCGCTGCTGACCGTCGATGAGATAAGTGCCGTGCAGCTCCATTCCTTCAAAGTCATCGTAGGCGCGGTAGGCTTTGAAGCGGTCGAGTGATTCGTCGGAAAGCAGGGTAAACGGGAAAGGGTTCTTTCCTTCGTCACTGTCCTGGAAAGTTTGATTGAGGCCTTCAACGGAATCAGAACTGATCGCCACGATCTCGATGCCGGCTTTGCGATAAGCTTCCGTCATGGGCGCGAAAGCATTGAGCTGTTCCATGCAGTGGGTGCAGCCTCGACCGAGGAAAAAGATCACGAGCACATTGCGGCCGCTGTAGTCAGCGAGGCTGACTTTATTGCGCTGCGCGTCGAGCAGGGAGAAAGGTTGAGCCGAAGGTGGTGACCAGCGAAAGGGGCCGAGTTCATCGAGATCGGGGCGTTCGCCGAGATCCTTGGCAGGCGGGTTGGCCTGGCGCCAGTCCTCCGGGTAACCAAGTGCCTTTGCGACCGGGGCGAGGTCCTGCAGCGGCGGAGTGTCGAGGTCAGCAAGCGCGGCGACTTTGCGGAGTGAATCGAAAGCTTCACGCGCTTCTTTCTCTTTGCCGTAGGCGTGGAGAAGCTTCGCCTTCATGGCGAGAGGAAGCACTTCGTTCTTGCCGGCATTGACGGCTTCGTTGGCGAGCTTGAGGGCCTGCTCCTCATCGCCGGCGCGATGCCAGAGGTTGGCGTGACGCCACTTGGCGAGGTCCTTGAGCTTGGGCAGCAGTTCCTTCGCGGTATCGAGTTGTTGCGGCTCGGCCGTCAGTGCTTCGTAGACCTTCAGTTCGTTGACCAGTTTCTGATAGGTGTCGATGTCAGTCTTGAAAGGTTTGGCTGCGGCGTCGGTGGCGGCCTTGATTCCTTTCTCGTCTTTCTTAGCTTCGGTTGCCTTGGTCCTGGCTTTTTCGACAGCGCTGTCTCTCTTGCTGGTTTTTTCATCGAGAATGGCCTGGAGCGCAGCGAGGTGTTGGGAGGCTCCTTCGCGATCGCCCGTTTCAAACTTGGCGATCCCGAGAAAGCGATCCACGTCCCGCTGGCGAATCGAGGCATCGTCAGCGGTGAGAACCCCGTTTTCGGATTCTTTGATGAGCGTGTCCCACTGTTCAAAGCGAACGAGGGTGTCGCGGAGTCGTTGGCGGCCGTATTGCCAGCTGCTGCCCTTGGGTTCGTAGACGGCATCGTCCTTTTTCTCTTTATCGTCCTCCTCCTTGAACTTGGCACGCCGCGGCAGGGAGATCATGTTTTCGGCGAGCTCGACGGACCGGTCGAACTGCCCGAGGAAGTTCAGGTTTCGAATACACCACTCATTGTTGTGGGCGAAGTTGTGAATCTGGTCCGGCACAATCTGGAAGCGGATCATGTGCTTGTGGTCCACGCGGGCGGAGGCTTCCTGTTGCCAGACGGCGTCCTCGTATCGCTTGAGCTTGGTGTAAATGTGCCCGGGCATGTGCCACATGTGTGCGATGCCGGGAGCGGCCGGGCCGCAGTTAGCCGCGGCAGTGAGGGCACGGTCGGCTTTCTCCCGGTCCCACAGGTGAATCTGGTAGTGGTTGGCCGGGTGATCCGGAGCAGCGGTGAGAATTTTATCGGCCAGCAGGTTGATCGCGTAGTGGCTCGGAATAGCGAGGCCCTTGCCGTTGTTGTAATAGATGTGCTTCAGCAGGAATGCCTGGGCTTCGATGTCGTCGGGGTGATCGATGGCGAGGTCTTCGAGGCTCCGGACATAGTCCCGAAGGCGCTTCTTGAGATCGGCCTTGGGGTTCTCGAAATAGGCGGCGAGTCCATCAATCCAACGTTGCTCCCGTTCCGAGACCTTGTCTTTCCGGGCGACCGCTTCGTCGATGAATCCCTTGCCTCGCTCGTTGTTCTTGTAGTTGGCCATCGCCATGCCCCAGTAGGCCATGGGGCAGTCCGGATCGATCGCGGCAACCTGGCGAAAGGTGCGCTCGGCTTCAAAGTCCCAGAAACCGTGCAGCTGACCGATGCCCTGGTTGAAGAACTCCTGGGCTTCGGGGGAATTGGTGGTGACCTCGAAATGAACGTTGCCCGTGCCGGGAATTAAAACGGCGGCCTGCCGGGGGCCCTCGTTGAACACTTCTCCGTGGACGGAGTGACCAAAGGTCGGGTCATCGTCTTCCGCTCCCGCTGCAAAAAGCGGGAGCGCGAGGACTGCCAGGGCGAGAGTTCTGGAGGGCAGGTTCATAATGAAGTCTGGCGGAGCTTAGAGCTCCTTGATAAAGATGTTTCGGAACTGAACCAGGCTGGAAGCCGGAGACCAGGTGCCGTCCGCTTTTTTGCCGCCGTGGTGCTGGAGGCCGATAGCGCCTTTACCAGGAACGTTCGGCATCAGGGCATTGTCGATGATGAGGTGGCCGTTCAGTTCAACGGTGACGCGTTCGCCTTTCACGGTGATGATGAAAGTGTTCCACTCGCCGACCGGGTTGTCGGCATTCATGGCGGGAGTGAGTCCGGCGCGGACTTCCTGCGGCTGGCTCTCGTTGTTGCGGATGCCATACATTTCGCCGGAGCCGATGGGCCAGCACCAGATGTTGAGCTGGTAGGTCATGTTGCCGCGAAGAAGAACACCTGAGTCCGCGTTTTTGATCGGGTGGGTGATCTTTTTGCCGTTCTCATCCTTCACATAGGAGCCGTCGGGCAGAACGTAGGGCACATTGTAAAAACCAGTCGTCTCCTTAATGCGCCAGTCGATGCGCAGTTCGAAGTCCTCGTATTCCTTCTTCGTCCAGAGGTGCTTGTTCTTTGGATCTGTCGCTTCGGATTGAGCGTCATAGTCGATAACGCCGTCGAGTACCTTCCAGTGGCCGTTGTCGCCCTCCGGGATCACCCAGCTGGAGAGGTCTTTTCCGTCAAACAGGGAAGTGAAGCCTTCCGGTGTTTCGTCGGGGGCAGCAAAAGCAAGAGAAGCGGTGCCGAGGAGGATGGCGCAGCAATAGGAGATCTTTTTCATGAGTTGGAAAATATGGCAGTGGGGGAGAGGGGACGGCGACTCTTTTTTGAGGCATAAAGTCGCCATGCCGGTGCGGTGGCGGCATCAGGGAATAGCCAGCAGCACGGCGCCAGATAGGATGAGCCGCATGATTCAGCGATACCTTGGAGTGGCCCTGTTTTGCATTGCTCTCACTGCGATGGGGCAGGAGGAGAAACCGGTCGCTTACCCGGAAGTCGTGCCCGGCACGGGTGGTCCCTCCTATTTCCTGATCGGCAATTCGCTGACCTGGGACACGGTGCCGTCAAAGCTGGACGGTGATGTGCAGTGGCACGTCGATTGCGGCAAAAGCCTGCCGTTCATCTACGAGAATCCGCAGAAGCCTTGTGTGAAGACCTCGACGCTCTGGCCGGGGGCTCTCAAGAAGAAGCAGTATGACTGGATCTCACTGCAGGTGCACTATGGCAGCACCCTGCAGGAGGATGCGGCAGTGATCGGGGCTTTGATCGAGCTTCAGCCGGATGCTGTCGTGGTGATTCACTCGGGTTGGGCGCGAGTGGCCTCGCGCGATGAGGAGTATGAAAGTACCGACGTCTCGGGAACCATGCAGCACAGTCCGGCATATTTTGAGGCGCTGATGACGCTGCTACGTGAGCTGTATCCAGAACGGGACTTTCGACAGACGTATGCCCAGGATGTTCTCCAGAAAGTGGCTGAAGATGTGAAAGCGGGGAAGGCTCCGGTTGCCTCCATGGAAGAGGTTCACCGGGATAAGATCCACATGAACACGGTGACGGGCCGCTACCTCATGCACAACGCGATGCGGCGTGCGCTGGGCCAGGCGCCCCTGGCGGAGTGGTCGGAAGAACTCACCGAAGAGGCCCGTTTCTATTTCGACGGCGTCCTCGATGCGGTTCTCGGCGCTGAAAAGGGCTGATTTTATGCCGCGAAAGGCGGCTTTCGACACGGATTTGGACTTGCAGGGAGACCGTTTAGGGCGGACGGCAATGGCATGAAGGAACTCGAAGGGGATTCCGCGGCGGGAACGCCGGTCAGTGAAGTTGAGATCAAGGACGCGCAGCTGATCTTCAACGCAGTATGGAATGATCTCGAAGAGGAATTCGGAGTCGAGAATCTTCGATTCCCGAAAGAGATCATCCTGCTGGGTGGTGCGCCCGGCGCCGGTAAGGGTACGAATACCGAATTCATCATGAAGGCGCGCGGATTCACCTGTCCGCCTATCGTGGTGAGCTCCCTTCTGAACAGTCCGGAAGCCAAGGCACTCAAGGACAACGGAATGCTCGTCGGTGACCAGGAGGTCATGGGCATTCTGCTTCGAAAGATGTTGGAGCCTGAGTTCCGGGACGGCGCCGTGTTGGATGGCTTTCCCCGAACCAAGATCCAGGTGGAGTGCATGAAGCTGCTGGTTCAGAAAATCAGTCTCCTTCACCGCAACTACGCCGACACCGAATTGGCGAGTGATTTCCGGCTTCCCACGATTCACGTCATGGTGCTTTTCGTTGATGAAAAGACCAGTGTCGATCGCCAGCTCTATCGCGGACGCCAAATCGCGGCGCACAACGAAGAGGTTCGCGCGACCGGAGTGGGGGAGTTGCAGGAGCTTCGCGCCACAGATATCGATGTAGAGGCAGCCAAGAAGCGCTATCGCATTTTCAAAGAAAGCACCTGGGATGCGCTCCAGTCTCTGCGCGAAGTGTTTTTCTATCACCTCATCAACGCGCAGGGCAGCTACGAGGAAGTTGAACAGAACATCCTCAACGAGCTTCAGTATCAGTCTTCACTCGAACTGGAGCCGGAAACGTTTGAAGCGATTCGCGGCATTCCGCTCGCCAGCGAACTGGTGGTTCATGCCCGCCAGGAACTGGTCAAGCGCCTCGATGGATTCGAGCGCGATCATCGTGAGCTGTTTCACGAAGTGATTGAGCTGATCGATACCAAGTTTATTCCCATCGTTGAACGTCACGCCATTTCCGGCCGCGCCGTCATCAACAACGAAGACGAAGTCCTTTCCAACCCGATCGCCCTGGGCATGCTGATCGACATCTTTTCAGAGCGTGGTTATCACGCGGTAGTCGACAAGCAGCTCACCCGGGTGCCGGAGCGATTCGATCTTGAGACCGGTGCCATCGAATACAGCCCCCGAACGATCTACCGCATTCGCATCTACTTCGAGGGATCGGAGATCAGGCGCGGAGCGCACTGATCCCAGCGATTTAGCGGTTAGCTAGCAGCTGTTTAGCCTTCCTGCTAAAGGGCTAAACAGCTAACTGCTCAAAAGCTGAATTCTACTCGATCTCAATCTCGATCGCTTCGGTCTTGGTGAAGCGATCGCGATTTTCGTGATTGCGGTGAAGCGTTGCGTAGAAGCCTTCCCATGGCTCGGTGTCGGCACGTCCGGCGCCACCGCTCAAGAGCACCTTGTTACTGGTGGTCCGGGCGTGGAACTTACGGCCGGCGAATGAAGGGCCTTCGGCAACGAGGTCACGGATACCACTGGGGTAGCGACGTACCAGCACGTTGTAGGGGATGGTGTTGTAACCGGGCTCAAATCCGGCCTGGGACCAGTTGGTCGCGAAGCGATCGCGGAACTGTCGGGGCAGGTTCAAGGTGACCGTGTTAGGCTTCACGCATTCGCGAATCTCATCGAGCTTGAGACCTTCGTCCGGGAAGTCGAAGCCGTAGTAGCGGTCCTCGCGCTCACGGGCGAGGGAGGGCATGCGGAAGGAAATGTGGGTTCCGTGGTTCTTGGTCTGGTCACCCCTTTCGGCGAGGTCTTCATCGTTGGTGGCCGTGTAGGTGGCGTTCATGCCTTTACGACCGAGGTAGAGGTGGACGTTGAACTCCATCTCGTCCTCCAGAATCATCTTCCAGACGATCTCCTTACCATCAAAGGTCGGCTCCTCGGCCATGCGATCGAAGTTCCGGCGACGGCGGCGGTAACGGGGATCGGGATGGTCCGGGATGTCCTTCCAGCTGTGATACCAGAACACGATGGGATTCTGGATATACTGACCGTTGGCGTCCTTCAGGTAGATGTGGACGCGTGCCTGCGGGCCGTAAAAGACGGCATCGTATTCCGGCTCGGAGAGGCGGTGGATTTCATACCAGTCTTTGCCGGGCTTCTCAGCATACCAACCGGTGGCAACGGCCTCAGGACGTGGCTTGGCGTAGGTGACCATGTCGTTGGAGACGGCCGTGGTTGGTTCGTCGCGCGGAGGCATCAGCGAAGTCGGCTCGTCGTCGGTCGGTCCGCTGAGGATGGAAACGAGCGACGGCATCTGGCGGCCGAGCGTCTTGTTGGCCACCTTCTTGGTCATCACATCGAGGAACTCAGTGGTCTTCTCTGCGGGCTGAAGGTAGGTTCGGATCTTCTGGCGTCCAAGGCGGGAGCCAAGATCGGCCGCCACTTCTTCGTCCACGAAATCCTCGAAGTCAGAGAAGATGTAGAGCGAGTCGACCTTCTGCTCGAGCAGGAAGCTGACGGCTTCCACGACGCGGCCGCGGTGGCCCCAATCGCTACCGACGCTGATGAACTGGTTGGGGCGGGTCTTGTAGGTTTCAATCAGTCGATCCACGTAGCGCTGAGGGGCCTTCCGAGGAAGGTCGTGCCAGAGAAACCAGAAAGGGGATCGAGTACGGCCGCTGCCTTCGATCTCATAGAAAGGCTTCACTTCCTCGGGAATGATGAGGCGAATTTCCTCGTTGTCGGTTTCCTTGCCGGCGCGAACGAGCATGTTCCGCACGTAGACAACGGGAGCGTCCTTGAAGTTCTTGTCGACTTCGCGGACGACGGCAGGCAGGTACTCCGCCATGGAGCCGGAAACGTCGAGAATCACGCCGAGCACGTTTCCTTCCATCGGCTGGCCGAACATCATCTTCGACTCGTTGGAGGAAGGCATCCCCATGCTCATGGAGGGGGAGAACATGAGGCCGGACTCAACCGCTACATCAGCGACTTCGATGTCCATGTTGGAAACGCTGAAGTTGGAAGTGGCCTGGACAGAGACAATGTCAGCAACCGCCGTGTTGGTTGCGGTCGGCTGCACCGTGGGCTTTTCCATCTTGGTGTTTTCGATGGTTTCTTCCTGCTGCTGGTTGGCGGCAGAAGCCACGATCTGGGGCGGAACGTTTGGCGGCACCTTGGTTGCGACCAGCATGAGGCCGACGATGATGACAACGTGCAGGAGAACGGTGATTACCACCGAGTTCATCTTGTCGCGGCGGATGCCGGCTTCGACGATGCGCTTGGACTCTTCTTCCGCAGCGCGGATCGCGTCCATCTCGTGGCTTTCGAAGCTCACCGCCGGCAGGGCGATGGGATCGTCGTGATCGGCATCGCGAACGATTTCAGCAATGGCAGGTGCAGGAACGCCTTCTTCGGTCTCTTCGTCGTCTTCGACAACCGCGACCGCGACGGCCTCCTCTTCCTCGCCGGCATCATCTCCGGATTCTTCGGCAGTTGCTTCTGCATCTTCTTCAACCACTTCCACCGGAGCAGCAGCTGCGATGGCAGATTCGAGTTCAGCCTGGTATTCCTTGGCCGGCTCGTAGTCCGGATCAATGTGAAGCGAGCTCTCTACGAGGCCTCGTGCCTGCTCGAGCGCACCAACAGCGGCGTAGCACTTCGCAGCGGCGAGCCAGGGGGCAGCTTCGCGGGGAAGATCTTCACCTTCGTTAACCACGGTTACGGCGGACTCGTGCTGGCCTTCCGCGACGAGAGCGGCGACGAGGTTGTAGCGCAATTCCCAATCTGCGGAGTTGGCTTCCAGGGCGGCTTTGTGTTCCAGGATGGACATGAGTAATAAATGGTGTTCCGAGCGGGGTGAATTCTAACGAAGATTCTGCAGAATTATCCCAGTTTCATTGGCTTTTGCGAGGGCGATTTGTGACGCGAAGAGAGAAAAAAATTCGGGCGTTAGGGAGTTTTTGGCCGCCTGTTTGCCTGAAAGGGCGGTAAAATGTGTCCAATTTGGTAGTTTGAGCCCGTTTTCCCTGCGTTGGTGCTGAACGATTTTGCCTCAACCGTAACGTCTAAGGGATTCATCCACTGCCCTGTTTGTCGCCGTTAGAAGCCCGCCAAAGCCACTGGTCGGAATTGAATTATTCTGCTGAAGCAGGCTCTGCAGGTATGCGGCTTCGCCGGGGATAGTGATTTCGCTGCTGGCGAAACGAGGGCAGTGACTTCGTCGGTTCAACGAACTTTTTCTACTGTCTTTGGCTTCGCCACCGGAGCGCCGGCCGAGCCACTGGTCGGAATTGAACCGACGACCTATTCATTACGAGTGAATTGCTCTACCCCTGAGCTACAGTGGCGTCTTGGAAGGGCCGTCCCCGGGGTGGGGAAGGGCGGAGAATGTAATCGAAAGAGTTTTCGTGTCAAACCCATGGATTGGCTGGCCTGGCGGCGGTAATCAGGGTATTTTTTCGACAAATTCCGAAAAAACGTCACATCGGGCGTTTTGGCGGCAATCTTTGGAGACAGGAGATGAATTCAAGCGACCGTGAGCTGTTTGTCGAACAGGTTCGCGAACACCACGCTGGATTGCGTGGTTTCGTGCGTGCCTTGGGCGTCGATCCGCTCTGGGTCGATGATGTGGCGCAGGAGGCGTTTATCGTCGCCTACAATCGTCTCGACGAATATGACCACGAACGGGACTTTGGAGCCTGGCTCCGGGGAATTGCCCGAAACCTCGTGATCAACGAGCGTCGCAAGAATGCCCGCCGCAAGCGGATCCTGTCAGACAATCTCACGGACGTGCTCGTCTCCACATCTTCTGTCGCTGAGGAGGAGGAGCGCGAAATCGGGGATAACGGCCTGGCCAGGATGAAGGCCTTGAAGGAGTGCATCGCCACCTTGCCGGAGAAAAGCCTGCAGATGATGATATCCCGCTACGAGGATGATCTCTCAGCTCAGGACATCGCCGAGCAATATGGCATGAAGCCTCCCGCAGTGCGCAAAGCGCTGGAGCGGGTCAGGGCTTCACTGCGCAAGTGCATGGAAGACCGATTGGGGCTCGCAGGAGCCTGATCCCATGGAAGAAAAACGAACAGACGAAGAATTGTTGGAAGACCTGCTCCAGGGGGACGCAGGAGACGATGCCTTGCGTCTGCTCGCTGACCGGATCCAGGATGACAACCAGCTGGGTGGACGGGTGCGTGATGAGCTGGAATTCTCCGAAATGCTCCGCCAGGCTCTCAAGTCTGAAGCTGTCATTACCGCAGAATCGGTGGATGCCCTGGTCGAGAGTGCTTCACTGGAGACGAACGAGCTGATCGATCGCGTCTGCGACGGTAAGCCAACCGCTTTTGAGTGCGACCGCCTCGCGAAGCATCTCTGGGAGAACTCCGAAGCGATTGGTCAGCTGAAACAGCGCCTCGCTACCGACGAGTGGACGTCTCAAGCCATTTCCGAAGCCAGGGGCGAAGAAGCCTTTGTTGAGGCGCTCGAAACCCGGATGTGGGCCGAAACCCGACAGGACAGTTTCGTGGATGATTTTGCCGCCCGCCTCGATCAGGAGATCGCGATCCAGGATGGAGACGAGAACGTGGTTCCGTTTCCGTGGGGAGCCACCATTGCCAAGATGGCCGCCGTGGCCGCCGTGTTTGCTTTCGGCGCCTTTATGCTCGCCGAGCAGGTTTCACAGAAGATTGGCAACGAACCGGTAGCGTCACTCGTGAAAGCCTCCGACGATGTGCGCTGGAAAGGAAACCTCGCTCCAGATGCCAACGGTGGAGTCCAGTCCGGACAATATGAACTCTCCAGTGGGGTGATTGCTCTCAAGTTTCCTTCTGGCGGTGAGTTGACCGTGGAAGGCCCGGCGGCATTCCGCGTCGACGACGACGGGTCCGCTTTTGTCTATCACGGCGTGGCCCTGGCCCGGGCCAATACGCCTGACAACGCCATCAATCTGCAGGCTCGCGGCATCAACGTGCTGGAGCAGGCCCCGTTGATCGGAATCGATGCACGCTCTGAATTTTCCACCAACGCCTTCGTGCTCTCCGGTGATGGTGGCATCTGCATGAACGACGGGGCGACCTGCCGCAGTCTTTTCGAGTTTGAAGCGGTGAAGGCCGACTACACCCGCGACAAGCTGGTCGACATTCCCTACAACCCCCGGGCTTTCTCCAAGACCTGGGAGCTGCTTTCCGGCGTGGAAACCAATCTTGGTGATGTGCGCATCGAGCTCCCCGGCACTGAGCCGACCCGGGCGCCCGGTGAGGGCGAGGTTCGGGTGTTCGTCGAAAACGAATCGTTCCAGCCCGCCGGCGAACTGGAAGTGGACCTTCTTCCGGCAGGACAGTTTGCCGCGGTCGGTTCGAATTCCGGTAAGGCGATCGAGACAAAAGGTGAGCTGAGAAGTTACCTTCTCCAGGTCGGTCCTTCCAATGACAAGAGTGTCGAGGCATCCCTGACGTTCGAACACGAAGTGGTCGGAGTGATCTTTTCCTCGGATCGCCTCGAAAGCTCCGACCAGTCAGTTGGTTCGTCGATGCGGGATCTAGGCGGCGACTTCAGTCGTGTCCGCGGCCTCGACTACGGCAGCGATGAGCTGCTCCTGAGCGATGATGGTCGCACGCTCAACCTGCGCCTCCAGTCCGGCGGTCAGCAGCTCGACCAGGTTCGGGTGCTTGTTGCAGTCCGTTAGCCGCTCGGATTTAAACCTCTCTTTGCCGGAGGGACTGTCTCTTCAGTCAGCAGCTGAAGATGATTCGGGGGGTCCTGATGGCGGATGTGTCAGGATTTCCGCAATGGCCTCGGAGGCGGCAGCAAAGCCGAAGGTGCCGGTGACCGGTGTCGCTGTTCCGAAGCCGGTATCGCAGTTGAGGCGCAGGTGACTGCCCGGTTCCGGCTCTTCGCGGACGGTGCCGTCGGCCCAGGGGAACTTGGCGTTCTCGGTGCTGAAGACGGCGCGAAAGCCGAAAGGGGCCTTGGTGTTCTCGGGAGGGAAGTCGTAGTTCTGTCGCAGTTTCTTGCGAACGAGACGGAGGAGGCGGTCGTTGGTGGCAAAAGCAAGATCGTCGGTGCTGACGGCGGCTGGGTTCTGCTTGCCTCCGGCGCCTCCCGCCACGACGAGCGAGAGCTTTCGATCACGACAGGCGGCGATGAGAAACGATTTCTGTTTCACGTCATCAATCGCGTCGACGATGCAGTCGAAATCGCGGCTCAAAATGTCTTCGGCATTCTTTTCGGTGAAGAAGGCGACCTCTTCATGAATGACCACCTTCGGATTGATCAGCTTGAGTCGTTCGGCCACGGCGTGGACTTTGAAGCGCCCGACGTTTCCATCGTGAGCGGGGAGCTGGCGGTTCACATTGGTGACGCAGACCTCATCGAGATCGATCAGGGTGATCGTGCCGACCCCGCTGCGGGCGAGCGCTTCCGCAGTCCAGGATCCGACCCCGCCGATTCCGATCACCGCGATGTGCGCGTTGAGCAGGCGTGGCAGCGCTCCGGCTCCGTAGAGTCGGGCGACGCCGGAAAACCGGTCGAGATATTCGGATGGAAGTTCTTCGCTCACAGGACGGGGACCTTGCGTTGAAGCCGGACAGGTTGCAAGTTCGGTCCGTTCACTTTTCGGTGCAAAATGAAATGGCAAATCGCGGCAATTGGTAAACCCTCGCTGCGCTACGCGAAAGACGGCGTGGCGGAGTATCAGAAACGCCTGCGTCGTTATGCCCAGGTCTCGCTGGATTTTGACTCCAAGGACGCCGGGAAAGAGAAGAACAGCCAGCGTCTTCTTGAACTCAGCGAAGGCTCAGTGCGCCTGGTGCTCGATGAACGCGGGGAAAAGTGGACCACGGCCGAAATGGTGAAGCACGTCGAAAAGTGGCAGATGGACGGGGTGAAGCGCGTTTCCCTGCTCATCGGTGGAGCTGACGGTCACACCGACGAGCTGCGGCGTTCAGCCGATCATGTGATCGCTTTGAGTGGCTTCACCTTGCAGCACGAGCTGGCCCTGGTTGTCCTGCTCGAGCAGATCTATCGCGTGCATACCGTGATGCGTGGCGAGCCCTATCACCGCTAGGACGCCAGCGAATCGCGTGTCATATGGGGAACGGGAAAGCGGCGGGAAATGTCTTTCCACAAAGGGTATCCCGCGCGTAATGTTCTAAATTCTATACTCAGGCTAATTAACAAAACTTAATAGATCCGATGCGTATCTCCACCTCCTCCCGCCTGCTCGCCGTCGCGGCAGGCCTGTTCATCGCCGGGGGCAATCCGGTTTTCGCCGAAGTTTCTCAACCTGCAGCAAAGAAACCGCCTGCGGCTGAGAAAGAAAAAGAGGCCGAAGCAAAAGCAGCACCTGCCAAGAAGAAACCGGCTCGCCCGGCTCAAAAGAAAGAGCAGCCCGACGGCGCCGAAAAGAAGAAGCCGGAAGCGGCCAAGAAGCCTGCTGACTGCAAGGACGAGCTCAAAGTTGCGGCGAAGGAGGAAGGTGAAGACGCCGAAAAGAAAGAAGAGTTCACCACTCACAAGGTCGAAGCGAAGCCGTTCAAGATCACCGCCAAGCTCTCCGGTATTGTCGAGAGCAAGAACCAGACGCCAGTCTCGATGGATTTGGACCGCTGGACTGACCTGACCCTCGTTACCGCCGTGCCCCACGGCACCGAGGTGAAGAAAGGTGATCTGCTCTTTCAACTCGAGACCAAGGCCCTCGAGAAAAAGATTCGTGAACTCAAGGTCGGCATGCCTCTCAAGGAGCTCGATCTGGAGACTGCCGAACAGGAACTGGCTAAGCTCGAGCAGACCACTCCGTTGAGGCTCGAGCAGTCACGTCTCGCCATGGAGCATGCCGAAGAAGACCTGGAATATTTCAAAAAAGTGACGCTTCCCATGCGCGAGCGTTCAGCCAAGGAAGACCTCAAGTCGACCCGTAACTATCTTCTCTACGCGGAGGAAGAGCTGAAGCAGCTCCAGAAGATGTATGACGAAGACGACCTGACCGAGGAAACCGAAGAAATTATCCTGCAGCGTCAGAAGAACTCGGTCGATGCCTACAAGTGGATGCTGGAGCAGACCGAGGCTCGCACTGACCGCACACTCGGCACCTACCTTCCCCGCGAAGAGGAAAGCCTGAAGCGCAATCACACGCTCAAGGAAATTGATTACCAGAGCAGTGAGAAGGCGACCAAGGACGCTCTCAAGCGCAAGAAGCTCGATGTCGAAGCCAAGGTTAGGGAGTTCGATGAGATGGAACTCGCTCTCAAGGAATACGAGGCCGACTTTACCAAGATGGCTCCCAAGGCGCCTCACGATGGCGTGGTCTACTACGGTATGAGCCAGCGCGGCAAGTGGACGACGGCCTCCACGGTGGAGCGCAAGATGATCCCCGGTGGAAAGCTTTCCATGAACGAGATCGCCATGACGGTGGTCAATCCGAAGGAGGTGCACCTGCGTGTTGCGATCCCGGAGAGCAAGCTCAAGGGGCTCAAGAAAGGTCTCGGCGGAGAGCTCAAGCTGCAGTGGAATCCCGATGTGGAACTCGAGGGCAAGCTTGAGTCTGTCTCATGGGTGCCGTTTGCGGACAATACCTATGATGCGGTCGTTTCCATCGCATCCCGCGGCAATGCTCGCGCTGTGCCCGGCATGAAAGGCGATATCGAGATCGTCATTGCTGATAAGGAAAAGGCCCTGACCGTGCCAAAAACTGCGATTGAGAAGAAAGGCAAAGTTTCCATGGTGACAATGAAGAACGGTGAGAAGCGCAAAGTGCGCACCGGACTCAGCAATGGTTCTCTCATCGAGGTTGTCGAAGGGCTCAAAGCCGGAGACGAGATTCGTGTCGGGGAGGCGAAGAAAGAGGAGCCTGCTGAAAAGAAATCCGAGGAAAAGGCACCCGCTAAGGAGGGAAATAAGTCGGAGGAAAAGAAGTGATTCGAGCTTCACAAAGTTTTCTGTTCGGGCTGGCTGCATTGATGGTCAGTCCGCTGCTCCCAGCGGATGAACCTGAACCGGAGCCACCTCTGGCCAGCTCGATTGAAGAGTCGATTGAACTGGGGGTCGCCTTCCTCGTTGCCGACCAGAATGAGAACGGCAGCTGGGGTTCAGCGCGCCAGACGAAAGGGCTCAATATTTACGCGCCGGTTCCCGGAGCGCACGATGCCTTTCGAACCGCGGTGACGGCGATGTCGATCTCGGCGTTGGTCGACTCGGGGCTCGCTGATGATCCGGAGTCACCTGCCGGAAAGGCGTTGGATAAAGGGGCTGCCTACCTCATGAAGGAACTGCCCGAGGTTCGACGAGCCACGGCTGATGCGATCTACAACGTCTGGACTCATGCCTATGGCATCCAGGCTTTGGTCGATCTATATCCACGCGCCGGCAAGAAGGAGAAGAAGGCCATCGTCGGCCTGATCAACAACCAGGTCGATCGCCTCGGTCGTTACGAGTCAGTCGATGGCGGATGGGGCTACTACGACTTTCGGATCGGCACGGCTAAACCTTCCTCGAGTTCGATCTCGTTCACCACGGCTACCTGCCTGGTTGCTTTTCACGAAGCGAAGGATCTGCCTGGTGTCGAGATTCCGGAAAAACTGCTCGACCGCGCGATCAAGTCGGTCAATCGCCAGCGCAAGCCGGACCACACCTACCTTTACGGCGAGTATCTCAAGTCGCGACCCATGCGCGACATCAACCGCGCCGGCGGCAGTCTTGGCCGTACCCAGGCCTGCAACTACGCACTGCGCATCTGGGGGGACGAAACGATCACCGACGAAGTGATTTGCGAGTGGCTTGATCGACTCGCTGATCGAAACGGTTGGCTCGACATCGGGCGTAAGCGTCCGCGCCCTCATGAAGCGTGGTTCGCGGTGGCAGGCTACTTCTACTATTACGGCCACTACTACGCGGCGCTGAACCTGGAACTCATTCCCAACAAGGAGCGCGAGCAATACGGCGAGATGCTCGGCGGGATTCTTATGGAGTTGCAGGAGAAAGACGGCTCCTGGTGGGACTTCCCGTTCTACTCGTATCACCAGCCCTACGGCACGGCCTTTGCCGTGATGTCGCTGGCCCGCTGTCGCTGAGATTCTTCAGGGGTGGACATTTTCGCAGTCTGGGCAAGTCTTGTCCGATGCAAACCAGTGACTTTGATTACGAGCTGCCCGACGAGTTGATCGCGCAGCGCCCGCCCGAGCGGCGGGGGGAGTCGCGAATGATGGTGATCGACCGCCAGAGCGGTGAGATCTCGCATCAGCGGTTTGCCGACTTCCCCGATTTCATCAATGCCGATGATCGACTGGTTCTGAACGACACCCGGGTTGTGGCGGCGCGTTATTTCTCCAACGACGGAAAGAAGGAAGTTCTCCGCGTCGACATGTTGGGCCCGAAGCGCTGGAAGTGTCTCATTCGTCCGGGTAAGAAATTCAAGATCGGCCATACCGTTGAGATTGGCGAGTCCACCGGCACGGTCGTGGAGATCTGCGAAGAGGGGGGAGAACGCATCATTGAGTTCGACCGGGAACCGGATGAAGACGCTCATGGCCACCTTGCTCTGCCTCCCTATATCGACCGGCCAGATACCGCGGATGACCGCGAGCGCTACCAGACGGTTTATGCGAGGGAGGCCGGCGCTATTGCTGCCCCGACTGCCGGGCTGCACTTTTCCGACGAGATGCTGCAGTCGCTGCCGCACAGTTTTGTGACCCTGCATGTGGGGATCGGAACCTTTCGTCCCGTCTCCGATGACGACCTCACTAAGCATCACATGCACAGCGAGCGCTACGACCTCACCCCGGAAACCGTGGCAAATATCGAGAATGCGAATCGCACCGTAGCCATTGGCACGACCGTGGTGCGAGTGCTCGAGAGCTGTGCTCGCGATGGGCGACTCAAGGCGGGAACCGGGGAGACAGACATCTTCATTTACCCGCCTTATCAGTTCCAGGTGGTGGACGCTCTGCTGACCAATTTTCACCTGCCCAAGTCGACTTTGCTCATGCTCGTCAGCGCTCTGGCGAGTCGCGAACTGATCATGGAGGCCTATCACAAGGCAGTGGAGGAGCGGTATCGCTTCTTTTCCTACGGGGATTGCATGCTGATTCAATAATGTTCAAAAGAACAGTTTTACCGCATATTCGCGGTTGTTTCGGGGGCCAAAACGCGGTATTTATCCCTGAAACACGAACACCCGGAGCCGGGAGGCGACCTCGCGAAGCCTCTTGATTTGGGTACGGGTTCCGCACACAAACATGTTTCATTTCTTTTCCCAGAAGCGTCTCAAGAGCCGCGGGTTCTCGAGTGGGCAGAAACGCCGCAAGCCGAACGAAACGGCCATGTCCGAAATGATGCGTTCGGGCTGGCAGGTCCGTGGCTTGCTCTTCTTCCTGTTCGCGACGCTGGTGTCGGCCTGGGTGATTTTCTCCTCCAGCGCGAACTCGATTTTTGCCGACAACCCGCTCCAGGCGGTCGTGGTGATCACTGTGATTACGGCAACCATGATGGTGCACTGGCATGTGAGCCTGGCCTTGTCGTTCACCGAAAACTCCAAGATCACCCTGATGCTCTCGGTGATCCTGACCCAGTTGCTGCTGGTGAAACTGAGCGAATACGTCGCGATGACGTTTGCGCCCGAGGGTGGATTCAAGTTTCTCGTCGAGCCCTATATCTATGCGCCCATCGTGCTGTCGCTGATGGTGGGGAGGCGTCACGGCACCTTCGCCGTGGTTTATGCGAGTCTTTTTGGCGGGATGACCGTGACCAAGGATGACGCGTTCCTCTTTGTGATCTTCTCGATGATCTGCGGTTTCGTTGCGCTTTACCTGACGAATCGCGTTCGCCGCCGCAGTCGCCTCGTTGGTGCCGGCGTCTACTCGGGCGTGGCCTGTGTTCTTCTGGCCTTCACCCTCGGGCAAATCCAGTGGCCGGGTTTCGACGCTCCCATTGAGCAGTGGGAAATGGTCGCCAAGCAGGCACTCTCGGCCATCCTCGTGGGAACACTCACGGCGGTCCTGGTCAGTGGTTTGCTGCCGTTGTTTGAAGCGACCTTCCGCATCACCACCGACGTGTCCTGGATCGAGATGGCGGACCTGAACCATCCGCTGCTCAAGCAGATGACGATCGAGGCGCCGGGTACGTATCACCACAGTCTCGTCGTGGCGACTCTCGCCGAGACTGCCGCGGAAGCGATCGATGCCAGCCCGGTGATGTGCCGCGTGTGTTCCTACTTCCACGATATCGGCAAGATGAAGAAGCCGGCCTACTTCGTGGAGAATATCGGCGACGGACAGAATCCGCATGACGAACTGACGCCGAGCATGAGTGCGCTCATCGTGATGGCTCACGTGAAGGACGGCGTCGACATGGCGATCAAGCACAAGCTCAACCCGCACATCGTCGCCGTGATTCGCGAACACCACGGCACTTCGCTGATCAAGTATTTCTACCACCGGGCGCTCAAGCTGCGTGACGAAATCCAGGCCGCTGTCGATGAAGGCAAGGCGCACGAGGAAGACATCCCGGAAGTGAAAGAAGAGAGCTTCCGCTACGCCGGACCGCGTCCCCGCACCCGTGAGAGTGCCATCATCAGCCTGGCGGATTCCGTCGAGAGTGCTTCACGCAGCCTCCAGAAGCCAACGCCGAAGAAGATCGACGAGCTCATCGACAACATTTTCCGTGATCGTCTCAACGACGGCCAGCTCGACAATGCGACCCTGACCCTGGCTGACCTCGCCAAGATCAAGAAGAGCTTTGCAGCCACTTTGCGCAGCATGATGCACACCCGCATCGAGTATCCCAAGATTGAAGAGGGTGCGGACAAACCCCGCCAGAAGAAGACCAAGCGTCTCAAGAAGAAAGCGGATGTCGAGCCTGAAGCCGGGGAGAGTTCTGCGGCTGAGAAAGCCACCAGCGGTTCGTAGACGGCAGTTTTGATCCTTCCGTTGGTATGTCAGGCTCTGCACCCTTGATCGAACTTTATCCGCACACAGAGTGCGACGACCTTGATCTTGACTGGCTCACCGCGAAGGCGCGCGAAGCTCTGCCGCTTTGCCTGAAATCAACAGGATCCGAAGCGCCGGTTCTCCAGGGCCTCGGGGAAGTCGAGGTGTCGATCGTCTCGGATCAAACCATCGGCGAAGTCCACGGGCAGTTCATGGATGATCCTACGCCGACTGATGTGATCACGTTTCATCACGGCGAAATTCTTGTCAGCATCGATACCGCTCGTCGCGAAGGACCTGAGCACGGACTCGATGCGCAGAAGGAAACGCTGCTCTACATCATTCACGGCTTGCTCCACTTGAACGGGCACACCGACCTGGTCGAACCTGACCGGGCGAATATGCATCAATGTCAGGACAAAATCCTCGCCGCGGTTACCGGTCAGTAAGCCGAATCCGATTGGAGCTCCCGGAGTGCAATTCCAAGATGTGACGGTACCGATCGGGCGGTGACAGATTCGAGGGCATACATGCCGCCGACTGTGGCCAGTTCAGCGGAGCGCCCCAGCAGCCAGCTGCCGAGGCAGGCGGCATCGTGAAGGCTGATGCCCTGGCCGATGAGGCCCGCGCACATCCCGGTGAGCACATCGCCCATGCCGCCGCTGGCCATGCCGGGATGGCCGGTGGTGTTGAGTTCGACCGGATGCCCCGGAGTTGCAATGGCAGTGCGCGCGCCTTTGTGGAGCAGGGTGACATCCCACTCGTCAGCGAGGTGGCGGGTCAGGGAGACGCGGTCATCGTTCTTCTCGGTGAGCCGGGCGAGCTCGCCGGGGTGGGGAGTGAGGAGACGATTGGAAGGAAGCTCTGTCGGATCGAGCTGGTGTTTTGACAACGCATTGAGCGCGTCCGCATCGATCACCATCGGGGCAGGGTGCTTCAGCATCAGCTCGATCAGTTCGGCGGGAACGTCGTCCCCGAGGCCGGGGCCGATTGCGATGACGTCTGGATTCAGTCGATCAATCGCATCGAGCGTGCGTCCCGGGCGAACCATGACTTCGGTCGGAGCCTGCGCTGCGATGATCTCGTAAGCGTTTTCAGGCACGAGAGCCGTGACCAGCCCGGCTCCGATATTCGAAGCTCCTGAGGTAGCCAGTGCGGTGGCCCCGGTCAGTCCGCGGGAACCGGCGATGACGGTGACGCGCCCGGCAGCTCCCTTGTGAGTATCGAAACTGCGCCGTTGCAGTCGTGGTCGCAGGTTTGAGGGGAAAAGCAAATCGACATCGGTGACACCGTTTTCAACCGGGATGTCCAGTGGGATGAGAACGACTCGTCCCACCTGATCGATCGCTGGGTCGGCGGCAAAGCCTGCTTTGGCGTAGGTGATAGTCAGGGTGGTGTCGGCGATCACGGCCCCTTCGTAGGCTTCGCCGGTGTCGGCGTTGAGTCCGGTCGGGATATCGACGGCGTAGCAGGTGGCCCAATGCTCTTCGCGCAACTGGTTAATGCGGTCGGCCTGCTCCCGAATGCCGCCTCGTAAGTCACCGGTCGCGCCGATCCCGAGCAATCCATCCACACAGATGCAGGCATCGCTGGTGTAGTCCTGGCACGTTTCCGTTTCTTCCTCGTATTGCTTCAGCTTGATCCGGGCAAGATCAGAGATGTCATCCCGACCGTGAGAGAAGTGGAGGTTGGTTCGCCAGCCCCAGCGTTTCAGCCAGCGGGCAATGACAAGGGCGTCGCCCCCGTTGTTGCCTTTGCCGCAGAAGATTTCCGCGGTGGCCGGGGAGGGGTGAAAACGGCGAATCGCGAGGGCACACTGGCGCCCGGCTTCGTCCATGAAAGGTTCAGCGGAAACGCCGGTGGAAAACAGCTGCGCTTCAGCCTCGGACATTTGCTGACAGGTAACCAGCATGTCCTCAGTATGACCTAGAAGAGGCGGCGATTGAACTGAATAATGCCGCGGGCGATGGAGTCGGCCACCACCTGGCGGAACTGCGGATCCAGCATCTTGCTGCGCTCAGTCTTGTTACTGATGAAACCACCTTCGACGAGAATGGCGGGGTGCTTGGTGTAGCGGAGAACGGAAAAGTTGGCTGTCTTCACACCGCGATCAGTGGAGCCCATGTTCTTGATCAGTTCGGTCTGCACATACTTGGCAAACTTCTCTGAGCTGGAGGAACGGTAGAAAGTCTCGATGCCGACGGCGGAGGTCCGGTAGGCGGAGTTGAAGTGAACGCTGACGAAGACCGCGTTGCGGTAGCGGTTGGCGCGGGAAGAGCGCTCGGAGAGGGCGATGAACTCGTCCGTGGTCCGGGTCATCACCGTTTTGAAGCCGGCTTCCTTGAGGGTGCGCTCGAGCCGGCGGGCCACGTCGAGATTGACGTGCTTCTCGTAAACGTAGGAATCAGCCGCTCCGAGGTCCCGACCGCCATGTCCGGCATCAATGATGACGGTCTTGAACGCCAGGGCGGACCCTGTCGACAAGATGAGGGCTCCTAAAAGAAGGAGAATCGAAAAAAAGCGGTTCGATGGCATGGGAATAAGCGGTCTAAAGATACGGTAAATTACAAAAGTTTTCAAATTAATTGAGAAACTTTAATAATTAATGGAAATTAAACAAGCGGCGGTCGGCGCTTTTCTGTGAGACGCGTGGGAGCGGGCTTGATGCATGAATTTGCGGATAACGGCGTGATTCGTTTGAGGATAAACGCGTTGTTGGGGGAAGTTATTAGAGGGAAAACCGTCCTTCCGGCCATAGAGGAACGGTCCGGCGCTGAACCGGGCTTGGCCTTGACCGGGGGCATATCGGGCTTAGCTTCTCGTCCCTGCTGCCCGGGGTAATCCTTGGGGGGGCGGGGTAAATCGAAACTGATCTCAAATGTGCTCAAAATTTTACCAAACAACGGCGTTTCTGGGATGCCTGCTGGTTTCCACTCTGACTACGACCTCTATGACAGCCGACGACGCTAAAAAGCCGGAATCACTCGAAGAACGAGTGAGCTACTCCTACGGACTCATGATTGCCAAGCAGCTCACCGAGCGCGGTATCGAGATTGATCTCGATCAGTTCTCCAGTGCTTTCCAGTCCGTTCTTGATGAAGGCGAGCCGCTTCTCTCTGATGATGAAGTTTCCGCTGCTTTTGCTGAGAACCAGAAGATTCTCGACGAGAAGAACGCCACTGGCCCTGATCGTGAGAATCTCGTCGCCGGTAAAGAGTTTCTCGAAGAGAACCTCAAAAAGGACGGCATTAAGAGCACGGCTTCCGGCCTCCAGTATGAGGTAATCAAAGAAGGCGACGGAGCTCAGCCTGCGGCCACCGATGTGGTTGAGGTGCACTATCACGGCACCCTGCTTGACGGGACGGTTTTCGACAGCAGCGTCGACCGCGGCGAGACGACCAGCTTCCCGCTGAACCGCGTCATCCCCGGTTGGACCGAGGGTCTTCAGCTCATGAAAGAAGGGGGCAAGTATCGCTTCTTCATTCCCTACGACCTTGCTTACGGTGAGCGCGGCGCCGGCACCGACATCAAGCCTTACAGCACCCTCATCTTCGAGGTGGAACTCTTCAAAGTCGGCGAGTGATCGCCGGCGATCCCATTTAACCCTGTTGGGTCGATGACCTGACAGGGTTGAGTCTTCCGACTTTCACTGGCCGCCCGAATGGTTACGAAAATCGTCTCGGGAGGCCAGACCGGCGTCGACCGCGCTGCTCTCGAATGGGCGCTCGACCGTGGGGTCGACTGCGGAGGCTGGTGTCCGGCAGGGCGACTGGCCGAGGACGGTCCCATCCCCGGGAGATTTCCGCTTCGCGAAACCCCGTCGGGGAGCTATCGTCAAAGAACGGAATACAACGTGAGATACAGCGATGGCACGGTCATCCTGCTGCTGGGCTCGAATCTGACAGGCGGAACAGCTTTGACAGAAAAAATCGCTTCCAGTTGGAACCGTCCCTGCTTAATTCTTTCGAAATCAACAACGGACAGTCCCGTCCCGAAACTGAGGGACTTTATCGACCAGAATCGTATCGAAACACTGAACATTGCCGGGCCGCGCGAATCAGGCGAGCCCGGGGTCGGCGAATTTGTTCGCTGGATCCTCGACGAAGCTATCGACGTTGAGCCATCCTGATCACCCCTCTCTGAACCAAATCCAAATCATGGAATCGCAAACGAGTGAAACTGCCGCTGCTCAAACCCCGTCGCAGAAAGAGCAACTCAAGGAGGAGATCCTCCGCAACCTGACCCGGAACCAGGCCCATAGCCCGGAGTCGGCGACACAAGGGGACTGGTGGCGTGCCGTCAGCCTCGCTGTCCGCGGTCGCATGCTGGAGAAAGCAACCAACCAGCACCGCTCTCACCGCCAGAACAACGTGCGCCGTGTTTATTACCTTTCGCTCGAATACCTCATGGGGCGTCTCCTTGAGAATAACCTCGTCAGCCTGGGGCTTTTCAATGATTGCAAAGAAGTCGTCGCCGAGCTCGGAGTCGACTTTGATGACATGCTCGACCAGGGCCCGGACATGGGACTGGGCAACGGTGGCCTCGGTCGTCTTGCCGCCTGTTTCCTTGATTCCATGGCCACACTCGATCTTCCGTCCGTCGGCTACGGCATCAACTATGAGTTTGGCCTCTTCCGTCAGAAGTTTGTCGACGGCAAGCAGGTGGAGTCTCCCGACGAGTGGCGCCGCTTCGGCAGCCCCTGGGAAATCTGCCGACCTGAGTATTCGGTCGAAGTGCCAATCTACGGTTACGTTGAAAACCAGTTCGACGAACTCGGCCAGGGGCGCCCGGTCTGGACCGGCACCCGGTCCATCCTCGGCGTGCCGTGGGATGTGCCCATCGTCGGTTACGAAGGTTCTTCGGTGAACTTCCTTCGTCTCTGGGAGAGCACCGCCTCCAAGGATTTTGATTTAGATATCTTCAATCGTGGGGGATACACCGAGGCGGTTCGTGAGAAGGCCGAGAGCGAGTCCATCTCCAAAGTGCTTTATCCGAATGATTCGACTGAAGCGGGTAAGGAGCTTCGTCTCGTGCAGCAGTATTTCTTTGTCGCCTGCTCGTTGCACGACATCATCAAGCGTCACCGCCGCACTAACGACACCTGGGACAGCCTTCCGGAGAAAGCTGCGATCCAGTTGAACGACACGCACCCTGCTGTGGCGGTGCCGGAACTGATGCGCATCCTCATCGATGAGGAGTTGCTCCCCTGGAACCAGGCCTGGGAAATTTGCACGAAGACTTTTGCTTACACCAACCACACCCTGCTTCCCGAAGCGCTCGAGAAGTGGAGCGTGCCGCTCTTCCAGAAAGTGTTGCCGCGCCACCTCCAGATCATCTTCGAGATCAACAAGCGTTTTCTCGAAGACGTGGTTGAGGCCAAGTGGCCCGGTGACAACCAAAAGAAGCGTGCCCTTTCCATTATCGAGGAAGGCTCGCCCAAGATGATCCGCATGGCTTACCTCGCGGTGATTGGCTCTCACACCACCAACGGTGTTGCGGCGCTGCACACGCAGTTGCTCAAGAAGCATCTCTTCCGCGATTTCGACGATCTTTATCCCGGCAAGATTCAGAACAAGACAAACGGCATCACTCCGCGCCGCTGGCTCAAGGCTTGTAACCAGGAGCTCTCCGCCCTGATCGACACCAAGATCGGCAGCGACTGGCCCGGTGATCTTGATAAGCTCCAGGACCTCGCCCAGTTCGCCGATGATCCTGCCTTCCAGGAGGCGTTCATGCAGGTGAAGCTCAATAACAAGGTCAAGCTTGCCGCCCTGATCAAGGAACGCTGCGGTATCGAGGTGAATCCGAATGCGTTATTCGATGTGCAGATCAAGCGTCTCCACGAATACAAGCGTCAGCACCTTAACCTGCTCAATATCCTGACACAGTACCGTCGGCTCATCCAGGATCCGGATCTCGACGTCGTGCCCCGTGTCTTTGTCTTCGGTGCCAAGGCGGCTCCCGGATACACCCTCGCCAAGGAGATCATTCACGCGATCAACGCGGTCGGTGAGAAGATCAACAACGACCCGCGCATTGGAGACAAGCTCAAGGTCGCGTTCATTCCGAACTACGGTGTCAGTGCGGCTGAGGTCATCATCCCCGCAGCCGATATCTCCGAGCAGATTTCCACTGCGGGTAAAGAAGCCTCCGGAACCGGTAATATGAAGCTGGCTCTCAACGGGGCGCTCACCCTCGGGACGCTCGACGGAGCCAATGTCGAGATTAAGGAGGAAGTCGGTGATGAGAACATCTTCATCTTCGGCCTCACCGTCGACGAAGTGGAAGCGCTCTGGAAAGAAGGTTACTGCTCGATCGATTACTACTGGGCGGACGAAGAGCTTCGCGCCGTGATCGATTGGCTCACGTCTGACTACTTTGCCCCGAAGGGCTCCTTCGATGGAATCCGTCACACCCTGCTTGATGGCGGTGACGCCTACCTCGCGCTGGCCGATTACAAGGCCTACGTGGAAGCCCAGGGTGAAGTCGACAAGGCTTATCGTGACAAGGCCGGTTGGGCCAAGATGGCAATTCTCAATACTGCCCGCGTCGGCAAGTTTTCCAGTGACCGCACCATCCGGGAATACGCGGACGAAATCTGGAAGCTGCCTTCCGTTAAAGTGTAGTGACAGGGTCGCGCCTCCGCTGTGCCGCGACCGTTGATTGAATGGAAGAACTCGCGGCGAAGCACGTCCTGCTGGACATCGAGATGATTACCCTGATCGCACTCGCGATCGGGGTGACGCTCTACGCGGTGATTCGTCGGCAGTCCGCCAACCCGATTCCGTCGACGCCTCACTGGGACGTCTACGATCTCGGCCTGATGTTCTTTCCGGCCATCATGTTTTTGATGGGACCGTTCCTGCTGGTTTCAGCCGCGGGGGCGGAACAGGAAAGTGCGCCGGGGGATGCCACTCCAGGTTACGGAGTGCTCCTCTTCAATCTCGGGATCTACGTCTTCGTTCTCATGATGGTGCACGCTATCGTTGAGTGGATTCGCCTGCGCAGCATGAAGGAGGTTTTCGGGCTCACCAGGGTGGGTCTGCCTCAAATCATTATTTACACCATTGTCGGCGGCGTGCTTTCCGTCCTTGTCTGCGTCTGGCTCGTTGGTACGCTCTCTGAATACTGGCTCGGCGGGATGTTCGACGGGCTCCAGGAACAGGCTCCGGTTCGCAGCCTCCAGGAAGCCGAGTCCCGCACTTTTATTTCGCTCGCCGTCTTCGCAGCGGTGATCGGGGCGCCGGTAGCGGAGGAGTTTCTCTTTCGTGGCTACATGTATGGTGCGCTCAAGAATGCGACCGGGCGACTCTTCGCTACGGTCGTCATCAGCCTGCTTTTCGCGGTGGTGCACGGTAACCTGCCGGCGCTGCTGCCGCTCTTTGTGTTTTCCCTGATTCTCTGTGCGGCCTACGAAATGTCGGGCAGCCTCTGGGTGCCGGTGGGCCTGCATGCTTTCTTCAACGGGACGAATATTGTGTTGATGCTGACCCAGCAGGCGGTTGATTAACAACATGGGTGAAGGCAGCGAGCGTCTCAGCGAACTGGGCGAGAACCAACTCGTCGAGCGCATCATTGCGTCGCTGCCGAGCGATGCCAGCATCATTGTCGGAGCCGGGGATGACTGCGCCGTTATCCAGGTGGACGAAAGTGGGGAAGGACCATGGCAATTGCTCAAGACCGATTGCCTCATCGAGGGTGTGCACTTTCTTTCCGGGACCGATCCCGAGCTGGTTGGTCGCAAAGCGATCAACCGGGTTCTCAGCGACATCGCTGCGATTGGCGGTCGACCGCGTCATGCTGTTGTCACCCTGGCCTGCGATGCCGACCGCGGTATCGAGGAGGTTGAAGGCTGGTATGCCGGGATCAACGCGGCCGCTGCGGCTGCTGGTTGCTTTGTGGTCGGGGGCGAGACCGCCCGGTTCAACGAGACTGGCGTCATGATTTCAGTCGCCATGACCGGTGAGGTGGAACGCGATCGCTGCGTCTTGCGCTCCGGGGCCAAAGCCGGCGATATCATCGCTGTGACCGGAAGGTTGGGAGGTTCCTTCGAAAGTGAACGACATCTCACTTTTGAGCCACGGCTCGCCGAAGCTCAGTGGCTCGTTCAGCATTGCCTGCCCAATGCGATGATGGATTTGAGTGACGGGTTGGGATCGGATCTCCCGCGCATGGCTGCGATGAGCGGCGTCGGCTTTGATGTCGAGCTCGAGCAGATACCCTGTCATGAAGGCATCGGTGTCGACGCTGCTGCCGGCGAAGGGGAAGACTACGAATTGCTCATGGCGTTTTCTCCTGCGACATGGGAGAAGTTGGAGGCCCGGTGGCAAGAGCTGTTTCCCGATGTGCTAATCACCCCGATCGGAACCTTTGTTGAAGGAGAGGGCGGGGAACTGCCCAAAGGGTGGGAACACTTTCTCAGTAATTCATAGAAATGGGTGAGGTTTTTGTTAGAGCCAGTTCAGAAGCTGAAATGATCGCCGCCGGCACATCGCTCGCGGCGGATCTGGAGGCGGGCGATGTCGTTGCCTTGAACGGGCTGCTTGGTGCCGGCAAAACACACTTCAGCAAAGGCATTGTTGCCGGTCTCGGTTCGGGCGACGAAGTGACCAGCCCGACCTTTGCTCTTGTCCAGGAATACCACGGCGGGAGCCTGCCGGTGTTCCACTTCGATTTTTACCGCCTCGATGAAGTCAGCGAACTGCTGCGTCTCGGTTGGGATGAATACCTTGACGAAGACGGCATCCTGCTCGTGGAATGGGCTGACAAGTTTCCGGACGTGTTGCCTGAGGGCACGCGCTGGTTTGACCTCACCATTGAAGACGACGGCAGTCATGTCGTCACCGAACGATGATCCTCGGTATTGAAACTGCCACTCCCAGGGCTTCGCTCGCGCTCTACGATCGCGACGCGGACGAAGTGTTGTGGTCGCGCGACTTCACCACCGAGCGGGCTCACAACGCGGTCATCTTTGAACCGGTTTCCGAATTGCTGGAGCAATATCGCGATCAGCTCACCGGCATCGTTGTCGGCGTTGGTCCGGGTTCTTACAGTGGTGTTCGTGTTGGCATTGCGGTGGCGAATGGACTCGGGCTTTCACTCGGTGTGCCGACGATGGGACGCTCTTCTCTCGAGGCGTGGGATGTCAGCGAAGACACCTACGTGGTCATCAGTGACGCACGCCGCAAGTCGTATGCCGTTGCTGAAGTGATCGATCGTCGCGTCACGGGCGAACCGGATCTGATCGATGCGGAAGTGCTTGAGGCGAAATTGTCGGAGCTCGCTTCCGGTGGCGTCCCGCTTTATTCCGCTGATTCGAAGATCGTCAAAGCCTTTGCGAGCGTGAGCCTGGCGCACCCCGAAGCCGCGCAGCTCGCAAAGCGAGCTGGAGAGTTAAGTCCCGCCGACTGGCCCGAGGCCCCGCTGGAACCACATTACTTGCGTGCCCCGTACATCACGATGCCTAAAAAGAAGGCGCTGGGATGATGAGGCCAGAAGGCGGGGGGAGAAATCTTGATCAGCCGCGTGAGTGAGACATCAGGCGCATGGTTTCGTCGAGAGCGTGACGGTAGAACCAGGCGCGGCGATTGTCGTCATACTGCTTGCCGGCTTTGGCCACCTTGCCGAGGGCTTCGCGAGCTTTGCCGTCGAGGCTCTCCATCTCGGAGAGAGAAATGAGAGCGCTTTCGTAGAGTTCAGCACATTCGGAAATCTGGCCGCTGTTATAGAGCGGGACACCTTTTTCGATCGCGGCGGCGATGACGTCAGCGGCGCTCTGGTTCCCGACACTGGTATTATTCAGGGAGGGTGCCTTGTCAGATTCCGGGCACGAACCGCAATCAGAAGCCTCGTCCGCAAACCCAATCACGGAATCGATCACGTGGATGACCCCGTTGCCGCCGTCAATACCGGCAGTGCGAATTACAGAACCGTTCACGGTGAAGAGACCATTGTTGATGGCGAACTCCAGTTCAGAACCGCTGAGTGACTTGGCCGCCTTGGCGTTGAGCGCATCACCCGCGGACACTTTCCCGGAGACCACGTGGGTGGTGAGAAGTTCGATGAGCTGCTTGCGATTCTCCTTCTTAAGCAAGCTCTCCACCGTGCCTTCAGGCAGGGCGGCAAAGGCTTCGTCGGTCGGAGCAAAGACCGTCAGGGGATCTTTTCCGGTCAGGGCCGGAGCCAGTCCCGCTGCTTCAGCGGCTGCGAGAAGCGTCTTGAAGGAGCCAGCGCCCTGGGCGGTGGTCAGCAGGTTGGTTTCCTTGGGCTTAGGGAGGAGGACCGAGTCGATCACATGGATCTTGCCGTCAGTGGCTTCAATGTCGGCTTCCAGCAGGGAAGCGTCGTTCACTTTTACGGCGCCGTCGCGGAACGCGACCTTGATGGATGATTTCTCCACCGTGTCGACATTCTTCGACCCGAGCGCAGCCGCAAGGTTCAAGTCTCCAGGATGGACGTGGTAAGAAAGGATCTGGACGAGACGATCCTTGTTCTCCGGCTTGAGGAGGGATTCCACGGTGCCCTTCGGCAACTTCGCGAAGGCGTCGTTGGTCGGGGCGAACACGGTCTTCTTATTGTCCCACTGGAAGAAGGTGGTCAGCTTGGCGGCGTCGAGGGCTGCCTTCAGGGTGGAGAAGCGTTCGTCGGAGGCAACCAGGTCAATCACGGACCCGGAGTTGGGCTTTGCCTTGGCCGACTGCTTTTCAGCAGGCGCTTCAGGTTTGCGATCGGTGAAGTTGCCCTGGCCTTTGCCGTAAGTCCGGATGTATTCAACCTCGAGGTTGAAGGGGCCGGTCACCTTGTCACCGATGAGCAGGCCCATCTTGCGGACGACTGAGGGATCAAACTCTTTGTCCGGCAGGTCCATGCCGCGCCAGCCGCCTTTGAGCTCGGTGAAAGGGATTTTGATTTGTTGCCACTTGCCGGCTTCGGGAGTGAAGTCGCCGGAGAAAGAAATCGGCATGCCGCGGTAGGTCGCGGTGGACTCGAGTCGGATGGTGTAGGTGCGTCCATCCCCCTTCACTTTGAGCAGAATGCCGAGGTCGTTGCTGAGATTGCGATCGATCCCTTCGCTGCGGATGGAGGAGAAACCGCCGTTGTTTTCGAGGGACAGGGTGCCTGAGAAATTCAGGATTCCTTCATCAGAAATGGTGAAATTGCCTTTAGAAAGGCCGCCCATGACGCCGTCGTTGACGACTTCCCACCCGACTCCGTTGGGATCATCGGCCGTGAATTCGGCAAGACTCTGACCGCGCCAGGAGCCCGGCCCGCCTTGGTTGGCCATGGAAAGGGAGGGGATCATAAGCCCGCAAGCAAGCAATGCGGTGATGAAAAGGGGAGGTGGTTTTTTCATGGCCGAGGTTACGGGTTGGATTTTTAAAAAGGATGGGGTGTGAATGCGGACCGTCGCAGTGTGCGATTTTGGAAACCGATATCGTTTATGAGGCGTATCGCAGTTTTAATCCCGGAGTTAGGACAGTGCGAAGTTGAGCCCTGCCATGCTCAAGTGACCCCAGAATCATGTAAGTAACTCAACCGATTGGATCCGTGATGACCCGAAAGCTCGTTTCAAGAATTACGATGTCTCTTTTGTCCGTTGCTTTCGTCGGCAGCCTCTCAGCCGAGGAGGTGAACTGGCAGACGCCCGATAAGCTGTCCGAGCTCTTTGCTCAGCACGATAAACCGGTTTACGTGTTTCTCGAGTTGCCATTCGGTCCGAGCCAGATGGCTCACTCGCGGTTTTTCAACAGGCCCGAGGTCGCCAATTATCTGAACGAAAACTTTCACGCTGTGCGTTTCAATGTGATTCAGAAGGAACCGATCGAGTTTCGCGGGGAAACCTTCCGCTTTGATCCCGACAGTCGGGAAGAAACAAGTGGCTCCGTGGAACGTAGCTACGAAATCATGGGGCATACTGTGAAGTGGACGGAGACGTGGAGTGGGGTCAGCCCGGCCTATCATGAATTGGCTCTGCACTTACTCCGGGGATCGGAAGTGTATGGGTGGCCTGCCCAAATGTTTTTCGTCGACTTCAGTGGGGTGTCGGAAGAGCACATGAAGAAATTGAATTTTGGAGAGGATGAATCTTTCTCGGTTTTCGCCCCATTTGGCAGAAGTGGTGGGATTGAGCTTGAGTTCGAACGATTGAAATTCTGGGCGGAGGGCAAATACAAAAATCAGACCTGGACCGACTACAAGAAGAGCCTCGAGAATTGAAAGGCTTCGCTAGTCCAGAGCGATCGAGTAGATCTTTCGTCCTTCTTTTTTGTCCTTTCCGGAAATGTAACCCCGGGTATCGTCCACTACCTCCTGGACGAAATATAGCGTGGAACCATCGGCGCTGAAGGCTGGCTTGGAGACAAAGACCCGTTCTGAGGAGTAGAGTTCTCTCTTCCCGGGTTTGGCCGCGTCGAGCAGGTAAATCGTGGTAGTTCCAGCTATTTGCAGTACGCGTTCGTTTCCTTTAACGAAATCGTAATCGGGATTAAAACCCCATTTGCGCCCCTCCACCGTGACATAAGCAATGCGTTGACCGTCGTGGGAGAGGGCTGCCCATTCGACGCCGGACCCTTCCGGAACGATCTTGTTCTGTTTCTTCAGCTTGAGATTGGCGATGGTAACGCCACCTTTCGTCGCATTGAGGAGTACCTCGCCATTGCCGGAGAAGTGCATGCCGCCACTGTGGAACGCGAGTTTAGGATCGCTCGAAGTTCTCACGCGTTCCCCCGTCGGATCGACCAGGGTCATAACCGGAAGAAAGTTCTCGAGGTAGTAATCATCATAGGGAGGCGCGTAGGGCGGTCCGGTTAAATCCCAGAGAAAGTATTCTCCCTTCGGTCCGATGCTGAAGCCGTCTGTTCCATGCTCGTAAGAGGCGATGAGTTTCCCCCAGGACCAATCTCCGTACTTGGTAACAATCGGAAATTCCGACACATCGACGAGATAGGCATGGCCCTTTTCATGATGGCCGTCGATGATGTCACTGCTCTTGATGAGCGCAACATCGGCAACCCACTTATCCCGGGGCATGATCGGGTCAGAGAGTACCACCAGCATCTGGCTGCCGTCTTTCGTCCAGCCGGCGACTTGGATGCGCCGATTTTGCGCCTGGATGACTTCGGTGACTTCACCGGAGTCGAGATCTTCGACATAAACCGAATAGTGTTTCAGTCGCACGATCTTGTTCTCCGTCGGATGGGCGGAAACGAAATGGCCGTAGTCGAGATAAACTGGGTCTTCAGCGCCGAGCGCCGAGGCAAGAAAGTTTACCCACTTCACGTTTTTAAAGAGGGAGTCGGCTCCCGTGGCGCTGCCGGCAGGATTGCGATCTTCGACGCGGATGATGACGAGTTGATCGCCGACCTTGGCGTGCAGGATGAGTCGGCGCTTGGGTAGGTTGCCTTCGCGCTGAACCCGCTCCTCCATGTCAAAACGGATCCCGCCGATCGTGATGGGATCCCGCTCCGTCCGTTTGTCATCCGTCCAGAAATAATAAGGGTCATAGGTGTAGGGAACCAGCGCATTGGTGACGGTATGGGGGTTGAAACGTTCATCCGGCTCCGCCGGCTCGTCCCACTTCGGGTCCCAGTCCTGGTGAAAGAAGATCACTCGCGTCTGCCAGTCATCCGAAATGAAACCAATGATCTCTTCGGACTGAGCCAGGAAATGCCACCCGTCCGTCCGCTCCAGTTCGAAAATGCTCTCAAAGTTCCAGTTGGTCATCCCCTCGGGTTCAGAGGGGTAGTGCCCTCGGAACCGCAGGCTTCTGATCAAGGCGTTGAGGCCTTCATAGCCGTGATGCTTTTCGAATGTCTCATCCGTGAGGGATCGAGCCATCACCATGAGGATCTTGCCGTCGTGCTTGAAGAAATACTGAATCACGTCGACTGGGGGATTCATTGCTTTGAGATAGCCGTCGATGTAGTAGCCTGGGGTATAGCCAATTCGGACCAGCTCCTCTTCACGGGTCTCGCCGCCCGCATTTTTCCAGAGTTTTTGAAACGCTTTGATTTCCGCTTCGGCCAGATCCTTCCCTTCGGGAATAGAGTTGCCCGAAGTCTCGACGAGCGGCTGGAGGAACAACTGCTGGTGATAGGGGCCCCCGTCATAATGGGTGCCTTTGGCCTCCAGCGCGAACAGATAGGGTGGCTGAACTGGCAGCGGTTTCCACTCGTTGCCGTATTCCAGCATGACGCCGGCCTCGGCATCGTACCAATAATTCTCCGAAGCCGGGGCCCACGTTGCGAGACAACTGGCAGCGGCCAAGGCACTCATCCATCGGGTCAAAGCTGACATGATTGAGGGAAGGGTAGAGATTCGACTTTCCAAATTCAAGCTCTACGATTCCACCTGCATCCATCATGATTCGACAATTTCTCGTTCACCTTGTCACCGTCGCCATCCTGGCGGCCCTCACCTTGTCTTGCGCTGAAGGCGCTGACGCGAAGCGTCCCAACATCGTCATGCTGATCGGCGACGACATCGACCGCGACACGCTTGGTCCCTGGGGAGGCGAAGCGATCACGCCGCATCTCGACCAGCTCGCGGCCGAGGGGGTGAAGTTCAATCGCTGCTACGCCACGGTCGCCATGTGCGCTCCGTTTCGCCAGGAACTCTACAGCGGACGCACCCCGTGGCGGACCGGGGCGATGCCGAATCATTCCCAGTCATCCAAGGACACCAAGAGCCTGCCGCACTACTTAAAGCCGCTCGGCTACCGCGTCGCTCTACTCGGCAAAGGCCACATCGGACCGCAGGAAGCCTATCCTTTTGAAAAGCTTGGCAACATTCCCATGCGAGAAGACGCAAACCCCATCGCGCTGGAACGTGCCGGGAAATACATGGCCGAAGCTAAGGAAGCCGGCGAACCGTTCTGCCTCGTCGTCGCGTCACACGATGGTCACGCGCCCTTTCACACTCACGGCGATCCGAGTGCTTACGACCCCGCCAAGCTGACTATTCCCCGGGACGCGATCGATACGCCTGAGTATCGCCACAACCTGCACGGCAATTTTGTCGAAGTGACCAACCTCGATAAGCTGCTCGGCGGCCTGCGTGAACTCATTGCCGAAAATGATCTTACCGAGGATACGCTCGTCATTTTCTGTTCCGAACAGGGCAATCAGTTTCCCTTTTCCAAGTGGACCTGCTTCGACGGCGGCCTCGCTTCCGGTTTTGTAGCGGCCTGGCCCGGAGTGATCCCGGCTGGCATCGAGAGCGAGCCCATTCTCCGGCTCTCTGACATCACTCCCAGCCTCGTTGAAGCGGCCGGAGGAGAGATCAACGCCGACGACTTTGACGGACAGAGCCAGTGGGCCAACTTCAAGGGCGCGAACGAAAAGGTGCACGAATACACCTTCGGTGCCTTCTCCAACTGCAACATCATCGACAACCGCGAGCGGGTCTTCCCGATCCGCTCGATCCGCGATGAACGCTACACCTTGATTTGGTCTCCCAAGGCCGAGGTGGAAGTGACCTCCAACACCACCCTGACCAAAGCGCTCGCGTTGCTTGACGGCGAGGACGTCAAAGGAGAGTTTGATCCCGCCGCTTCCTGGGTGGTGAAGTTGGAAACTTCTGCCGATCCCTTGCTCGAGCAATTGGTCAATCGTCTCCACCATCGTCCCGAGTGGGCGCTCTACGATCGCGAGTCCGATCCCAAGGAGCTGACCAACCTCGTCGGCAATCCGGAATACGCCGAAGTGCAGGAGCGCTTGCAGAGCGCCCTCGAGGCGTGGCTCTCCAGGTGGGGTGATGAAGACCCGGTCGCGACGGAGACCGGTTTCGTGAAGCCGAATAACAAGGCGAAGGCCAAGGGCAAAGACAAAGCGAAAAAGAAGTGATTCGAAAAGCCTGACTCACCATGGAACTCCTCATGACCTACGACGGCGAAGCGGAAGCGGAAGCCGCCCTCGAACTCCTCGTCGGTGAAAAACGCCTCGTCAGTGATCGCGATGACAATGAGGTCATCTATCGACTCTTCGGCGAGCCCACCTGGACCAATCTCTTCAAGCTGGGGCTTTATGATTTACCAGTGCTAAAAGAGCTCGTGGAGCAGAGGGCCCAAGGTGGCGCCTATGATGCCGAACGGCACCAGGCGATTTTGACAACGCTGCGGTCAGTGGAGAACTGCTTCGGGCTGAAAGTGCCGGAGCATTGGCGCTAGGAGTTTGTGCCGCGGCTTCCTGCGCGGCACCTCCCCCGGAGCAGAGGCACGTGAAAAATGTGTCATGTTAGGAGAATGAAACTTGGGATTTCATGGCTCGGGTTTTATAGATTTTGAAACCTGACCCTTTACGGGCTCGGACGATGCCCCTTTTTCCTGTTACATGAATTTCTTCCGCAGACTTTTCGGCGCCAGGGAGGTGCCCAAGGCTATCCCTTCGGCTTCCGCAAAGACTCCTGCCGCTGCCGCCGGGGATCCTATCCAGATCTACGACAAGTACGGGCGCGAGTTCTCCGTGGAACGGGACGACTGGAGAAAGGTACTCGAGGACAATCTCAAGGCGAGCTGGACCCAGCCGGATGCACTGGCCGCGCACGTCACCCAGGCGCTGCAGGACGGTTTTTTTGTTGAGATAGAAGAAGCGGCGCAACAGCTGCAACGCATCGATACGAATCCGGAGCGGGGAGCTTCGTTGCTCGGCATCGTTTACCTCCAGACCGATCGGCCCGAGGCCTGCGAGGCGACATTGAAGAAGCATATCAACGACCATGGGGAGAGCGGCGTGGTTCTCACCAACCTGGCCAAGGCGGAGTCGGCTCTCGGTCGCGAAGACGATTCGCTTGAAACGCTCTGGCGCGCCTTGCAACTCGATCCCAACCAAGACAACGCGCTGCTCTGGTATGAAGCCATTTTCCGGGAAAAGGAGGGGACGTTGGCCGGAGTCGCTGCCATGCGACGGGTTGCCGAGTTGCCCGAAAGCTGGCGGGCCCCCTTGTGGGTGGCGCGTCATGAGTTGGAGGCAAGAGAACTCGACGCGGCGCTTGATCTTTACCGCGAATCTCTCGAGAGGGCCCCGCGACCTGTTCCTGCTGACCTGTTGATGCAACTGTCAGGGGACTTGGGTAACCAGGGACATCTCATCCAGCTGCTTGAACTGGTCCAGCCTCATTTCGATCTCGAGCTTCATGGCCTCCAGGTAGGAAATAACCTGCTCAAGGCGTCGATCGATACGGGCCAGCTCGATGCGGCCCGTGAACTCCTCGACCAGTTGCAGGCACAGCAGCGACCGGACTGGAGAGAGACCTTGGGATTCTGGGAAAGCGCGTGGCAGAAAGCCCGGATCGGCTCGGCCGATCCGATCCGGGCTGAAGACATCCAGGTCAGCACGATCAACCTGAACGGCCCCCTTTGGATTCCGGATGATCACCCCATCGCTAAACATTATCCGCCTGCGAAAGAGGGGAGCCCGGTCATCATCGTGAGCGGTAGCACCTATGAACGACCGGTCAATCCAACGGAAGTCGAGGTGACGGGCTCCGATACGCCGGGCCGTCTCAGCCGGGCCATCCCGATGCTCTTGTCCGAGCACCTTAGCCTGCGTACTCCGGCCAAGGCGATTACCCTGATCCCCTGGATCCTGAATCAGAGCGGAGGCTTTGTTGTCTCGAGCGCTGCCTCGAGTGAGGCGCAAATCGCCGAAGTGGCGAGCCGTTACGCGGAAGAATCCGGAGAGTCGGCTGACTACGCCTTCAATGTCCACCTGCTTGTCCAGGGGGAGAACTACACCCTCGTGCTCCGGCTCGTTCGGGTGATCGAGGGGCGCGGCGTCGCTGAAATTCGCAAGGCCTTTCCCGAAGGCGGTTTCCACCGCATCGCCGACGAAGTCTTTCACGAGGTGGGTGAGGCCCTCGTCAGGGAAGCCGGTCTTTCCCTCGCCCCGCCAGTCGAGGCGCTCGAGGGCGATGAACTGGAACACTATCTTCTGCGCCTCGAGCAGTCGCTCGCCATGGCCTGCAGCACGATGGACACGGCGGGTCCCTCCTTCCTCAGCAATCCTTCGGAAATTCTCGATGGGTTGATTCACCTCAGCCTTCAGAATCCCGGGCACGTGCCCTCGCGCGTGCTTCTGTTGCGAGCGCTCCGTCGCTGGCAGCCGGTTCAACCTGAATTGGTCGAGTCGATGAGGACCAAGGTGGAAGCGCTCATGGCCGAGCACCCCATTGAGGCCGTCCAGGACCTGCTCGTGAAGGAACTGGATGAGGTCTACGGGGACACGGACTGAGCTTCTTCCTTCGCACCCGGTTCGTAGGATTCTGCATGACCCTCTATCTCGGCATCGATGTTCAGCTGAAGCGCCCTCCCGCGTGGATGGCGCTCGACGAGTTGCTGACCCAGGTCGATTCGGGATGGTTGGGGGAAGTGGGTGACTCCTTTGAGACGATCTGCGGCGAGGCCGTTGCCGTGGTCGAGCGACTGCAGCCGTCAGGGCACGACGTTCACATCGGGATCGACAGTCCGCGATGTCCGTTGCCGTCGCCCCGGGAGTGGTATTGGGATGGGAAGAAAGAAGATTGGCGTCCGCGTCGTCCTGCTGAAAAGGGCAGGGGACGTCACTGTGAGGTCATTGTCAGCGCCGCCGGTCTCGCCAATCCGCAATGGACTCCGTCATTGGAGGACAGTCCTGACTGGATGCGCCTGGGCTATGCTTTGTTCGAAACACTCGAGTCTGAAGCCAGTGGGGCGACAGCTTTGTACGAAGTCTTTCCTTCCGCCTCCTACGCCATGTGGCATAACGATCCCAACGCGCCGCGTGTCACGCTCGACGTGTCGCAATTCCGAGCCGGCCCCAAGGACATGATCGATGCCACCGTCGCCGCGATGACGGTGCGCGAGTATGACCAGGGGCGAGGGACAGCGGTCGGCCGGGATGGGTTGGGGAGCATCGTTCTGCCGAAGCCGATTCCGCATGCTCCTGCCGCCCTGCTCCAGTGGCCTGGTTGAATCGAGGGCGAAGCCGGCAGCCCTGAAAGGTAGCCTCCTCTCGCCGAGAGGAGAGGTGTCGTGATTCAACGCCTCGGCGAGGCGTTGCTACCCGCGCAGCTGCGCGATCCATAGCGTCAGCTCGGAAGTCCGGTTGTCAGCGTTTTGCTATTTCAGCTTTTCAATCCGTCTTTTCGTCCACGAAGCGGCCGAAGCGGTTGGAAAGAATAAAGAAGGTGGGTGCCCAGAGTCCGACAAAGATGCCGAAGCGCTCGGCGTGAGCTTTCGTTTCCGGCTCCGTGCCACCGGTGAAAAACCAGATCGCGATTGAACCGATGATAGAAGCAAAGCCGAGGATGAAGCAGACCTTGCTGAGACCGTTGAGTTGTTCTGTCTTCATGCCGCGGGTTACGCAGCCAAAATCGAATCCGGTTGAAGCCAGAGTGTGGCGCAACTCTCATGGAACTCATATGACGGGACGCTCGTAATCCTTTCTTCTTCGGAGCAAAGGTAGCCTCCTCTCGCCGAGAGGAGGGGTGTCGTGATTCGACGCCTCGGCGAGGCGTTGCTACCCGCGCAGCGCGACGCATTCCACCAGTTCGGAAGTCAGCGTTTCAGCATTTCGCTATTTCAGCCTTTCCGAATTCCCCCTCAAAACCGATACGAGATCGACGTCCGAACGCCGGAAAAATCACCCGCTGCAACGGGCAGCCCATCGGTGCCGAGGCTGTCGCTGTCGATGTAGAAGTAACCGGCGTTGAAGGCGAGGCCTCGCGCCATGTCATAGCGGAAGCCGGCTGTGTAGGTCGTTTCAAGATCGCCGCCGTTGGTTTCGGAAAGCATCGTGCCGGCCGCGACGGTGAGGGCCTGGTACTTGTAGCTCACACAGAGGCTGCCGGCGATGCGATCGAAGCGCGCAAAGTTGGCGTAGGGATCAAACTGGTCCCACGCTCCCGCGACTTTGAAGTTCCAGCTGCCGTAGGCAATGTCGTAAGCCGCGGTGATCCCGTTGCGCTCGTAGCGGTTCATGAAATCGCCACCGTGATAGTCGAGCGACCATGAATCTTTGCGCGTTGGCGTGGGGCTGCGGTAGAGCAGGCTGACGTTGTAGTTGTCTCCGTCTTCATCGACCGCAGCATCGACGAGGAAGCTGCTGTAGCGCGCCCGATAGCGGAAGGCCCGCTCCGTTGACGGATCAAAGAAGCCGTCGTAGAAGAGCGTCGCTTCACCGGCCAGCCCGGTGCGACCGGAAATCAGCAGGACGTTGCGGTCGTCGAAGTCACCGTAGGAAATCTGTCCCCAACGCCCGCGCAGGTAGACGTCGAAACGGGTATCGTCGAATCGAAAATCATCCGAGCCCGACCCGTCGAAAAGGACACGTCCATCGACGCCGTAGGCAAGCGAGTTCGGCATGCGGCGGGTGATGCGCAGATCGGTGATGCCGGCATAGAAGGCTTCCAATCCCTCCGAGCCCGAGACAAGACCCTGGGTGTTGACCGTGTCGAAGAGGTAAGTGCCACCGCCGAGGATCGCCCCCTGGACGAGCACGGTGTGATCCCCCACATCCCAGGCGAGTGGTTTCTGGAAGGTCGAGGGCGGACCGAGACGACGATCAAAATCCGAAGCAAGGCGCGTCGCCTGTTGACCCATCACCGGCATCGTCGACAGCACACTCGCGAGCAGGGCACCGATCGCGATGATCAGGGCCCGGCCGTTGAAGTTTTGTTTCAGAAACGACGTCATGCGATCCGATTCAAATAGTTGCGGTGCACATGCTCACCAATGTTCTTGCCCATGCGCAGACCTTCGATGTTGTCTGCCTGCCAGTGCACGCCGCCGTAGATGCGGCTCATGCCGTTTTCATCTTCGAGGGTCGTGATGTCCGAGTAATGACGCTTGGCGCCCTTGAGCTGGTCGGGCCAGTTGACGGTGTCGAGCGCTTCCAGCGTGATCGAAATCTTGTCGCTGCCGAGGAAGCGTCGCAGGACCTGGGCGCCGGCGGCGGAAAAGGTGGAGTGACCCGAGACATAGGCGGGGAAGGGAGGCGTCGGGATCAGGGTGGTCCAGCGGCGATCGCATTTCACGCGGGGATCCGGATTGCCGAGGTCGTCGGCTGAGTAGCGGATCGCCGTTTCGGGGCGGAAGACGTCGTAGTAATACTTCGAGTGCCAGGCCGAGATGCCGGCGTCGGCCATGGCGCAGCTCATCTGGGCGAAGAGCTGGGCGCGTTCGATGAGCGACTCGTAGTTGCGCTGCTTCAGGATGACCATGCCGGCGTGCAGCCAGGCCGCCGGGACGGTGCCGCCGCGGGGACCGTCTTCCCAGAAGAAGGCGATCTCGTGCTGATCGTCCGTGCGGACCGTCGAGTTCGTGCCGCCGTAGGCGTAGACCTCTTCAAACTGATCGGCGAATTCCTTCGACTTCACGTCGGGGAAAGCCTTCACTGCGAACTGCTCCTTCGACCGGATCGCGAAGGGTTCCATGTTGCCGAGATTGGGGAAGAGACCGCGCTCGTAGGTTTCGAAGCGAGGACCGATCGTCGTCTTGTAAAAGGGGCCCGTGTTGGACCAACTGTCGATCGTCTTGCGGGGGGTGTAGCTCGGGTCAAAGTAGAAGTTCACCTTCTCGGCGTTGCCACCGTCGATGGTGCGCTTCGACTGCACGATCTTGCCGACATGACGCCCCCAGGCAACCCCGGCATCAATATCACCTCCCGCGAGGTCGGTGCCTCCATAAAGACTGTAGCGCTTGAGGTAACGACCGAGATCCACCTCCATCGGCGTCTGCAGGGCTTCCGACGCCGCAATCGACACCGCCGCCGCGTAGGCCGCGTCCCGGGAAATGCCTTTCGGGGCCCGCCCAATTTCCGGGTAAGGATTGTGGTAACGACCGTCGGCGCCATTGACCGCAAGAAAGCCGGCGAGGTGACCCATCGCATAGACCCGGGAGGCCAGCGGCGGCCCGATGGCCTGGTCCCGCACCCCCTGGAACATGACGTCGCTCCAGTAATAGTCCGCCGGGATCGGCTGCGCCGGATCAATCAAGCCAGTCAGGTAAGAGCGATTTGATCCCGCCGGAGCCGCACAGCCGCCCAGGGCACCGCCCGCAGCCACGGTCGCCAGCCGAATGAATGATCGTCTTGAGAGGCCCATAATCGTTCCCGAAATCCCGGTGGTTGGAGGAAAAGGAATTCCGGAAATGGTGATATTTTACGATAAATACGATTATTCGGCAAATTTAGATGTTAAGAAATGTGAAGTATTTGCGGGGTTGGGGTTGCGGGATGGCGCAAGTGCCTGAGAGCTAGGGTGAGGGGAGTCATCCCCTCTCTTGAGTGACTTCTCAGAATTAGGGATTAGAAACGAAGAAGCTCCTCCAAAATGGACGAATTCTACTCGTCCAAAAACTCACGCACCGCCTCGTGCGCCATCCGCTGCAGGTACGCCTTCTCATCCCCCCCAAACACCACCTTCAGCTCACCCCCATCCGGATCCTTGCCATTCTTCACCTTGTTCTCCACCACGGTATCAAACGCCAACCCTTCCGGGCTCTTGCCCGTGAATGCCGCATAAAATAAGTTCGTCGTCAGGAATGCACAGGTCTGATTCGGATGCCCGTCGTTGTGGTAGCGAAAAACGAGCTCAGTACCGCCCGTCTGAATATTCTTAATCGCCAGCGGCACCGGCACCACCGCCTTGGGCTGCAGCGTCTTCAGCAAATGCCGTCCCACCGCGGTATCGCGATCGGCGGAAGCCACGTTGTAGGGCTCCGTCACCGGGGCCTGGTTCTGGGTCTCGGGTGAGGTCATGTAAAGAATCACTTCGGTGCCTTGGGCCTTGGCGATTTCGGCGAGCTGCGTCGCATACTTGGCGTAGGCCTGGTTCGGCTCGGCGGAGACATCGCGCCAGCTTTGCAGGACGACGTAGTCCCACTCGGTTTTGGGATTGTCCTGGAGCAGTTCCCGGTGACGCTTGATCGCGTTTTGGATGTGCTGGTGAATGCCGGTAAAAGACACGTTCTTTTTACCAACGGCTTCCCAGTGGGTGTCCCACTCTTCCGGATTGGGGGCGGTGTCGGATTTGAGAAAGCCCTCCATCTTCGCGATGCGCGCCTCGATCTCGGCGTCGGTGATGGTGCTCTGTTCGAGAACGCTCTGGCTGAAGTAGTAGGTCGAGTGCTTGAACATGTTCTGCCCACCATAGATGACGCGCTCGACGGTCACCTCGGTGGTGGGATCGCCTTCTTCGAGGATGGCCTCGACCAGGTCCGGGATGTCATGCCGGTTCGTGTAGCTGTTGCCGAGAAAGAGGATGCTGATTTCCTGCTTGGTCTCTTCGGCGGGCGTGATGACGGGCAGGGCGAGAAGAGCCAGGAGCAGGTGGATGAGATGGCGTGGCATGGGGGGAGGATGCTGAAAAGCTGAAAAGCTGAAAAGCTGAAAAGCTGAAAAGCTGAAAAGGCTAAAATCGGGGCGTGAGGCTGGGAGCTGTATCGTCTCACCCCTCCATCTCCCCCAGAATCCCCGCCGCGGCCTCGAGCCCGGATTGGATGGCGCCTTCGATGGAGCCGCTCCGGGTGTGATCGCCGCAGATCCAGAGCCCTTTTTCGCGACGGTTCCCGGCGGCGTGACCGGGGGGATCGATGGGCAGGGCCCGGGGGAGGTGCTCGGTGCGGAGGTGGGTCCAGTTCCTGGCGGCTTCCCCGAACCAGTCGACCAGCTCGCGTTCGACCGATTCGGTGAGGGTGGCGTCCGTGTCGTGATCACCGATCACGGAAATGGAGATGAGAGACTGGCCCTCGGGCGCGTAGCCGGGAGCAACCCGGGAGGGGACGCAGAGGTTATGAATCAGGCCCTCGCGGTCACCACGCAGCGCGATGATGGGTTCCTCGAGGGGCGCATCGTCGGCGGCAAAGTAGAGGCAGCTGGTGTGGTTCCACTGCGGCTGATTGTCGTGGCCGAGGAGTCGGGCTGTGGTCGAGGCGTCGGTGGCGAGCACGATGGCCGTGGCGCGGTGGCAGGTGCCGGCCTCGTTCTCGATTTGGTCCTTGCCTCCTGCTTTGGCTCCGGAGCGGTCGGCGAGGGTGAAGTGATCGCCGGTGACGGAGGTGACGGGACTGTGGAGGTGGATCGCCGCATCGGGAAGTCGCGCCGCGAGTTGTTCGGGGATGGCCTGCATGCCGTTTTGCGGCAGGGTGGCCGATCCTGTGGCGAACATCTTGAAGGTGAATTCAAAGAGGCGGCTTGAGGTCGTGAGTTGGTCCTCGAGGAAGATGCCACCGTAGAAGGAGCGGAAGAAGTCGTCGATGAACTGCTCGGAGAATCCGAACGCTCGGAGGTAGTCGAGGGTGCTGGTTTCGGGGGCCTCCCAGATGTGATCGAGCGGTTTGCGGAGCAGGGAAAAGCGCAGTTTGGCGACGAGGCATTTGTCCCTCAGGTTGCCGACGGGAGCGAGGGCAGAAGAAACGAGGGCGGCCGGGTTGCGAAAGACATCCCGCAGCGAGTGCAGCTTGCCGCCCTTCCAGATGAGAGCGCCGGGAGTGAAGGGGCGGAGGTCGAGGGCCTTGAGATCGAGCAGGGCACCGGCCTCGGGATAGGCATCGAGGTAGACCTGGAAACCGCGGTCGAGGAGAAAGCCCTCCACCCGATCGGTGCGGACCCGGCCACCGACGCCGTCGGCGGCTTCGAAGACCTCGACCCGGCGCCCGGCTTCGTGCAGTTTCACGGCACAGGCCAGTCCGGCGAGGCCGGCGCCGATCACGGCGACGTCGAGGACGGAAGAATCGGGAGGCTCAGGAAGAGGGCTCATATCGGGGGAGGCGGGAGGGGGCATCAGGTGGCGGCCGAGGGCGGGTGGCTAGGGGCTTTCGTCTTCGAGCGCCCGGCGGGTGACGTCGTGTCGATAGGTGAAGAGGCGGTCGAGTTTTCGCCTGACTAATGGCCCGCCAAAGAGGGCTCCGAGCCAGCCGAGAGGGAGACGGTAGCGAATCGAATCGACGAGCCGGGAGCGATTCTCGTCTACGGGAAGGAAGTCGTGGCGGTGTTCCCAGAAAGCGAAGGGGCCGGATTCCTGTCGATCGATGAACCCGGTTTCGGTGATCTCGTGAACGGCGACCCAGCGTTGTTTGAGCGGGCCAATTCCCACTTCGATGACGGCGCGAGCGCCGTCGCTGAGCGCGCCGGGGGATTCGAGGACGGTGGCTTTTTCCCAGGGGGGAGAGAGGTCCTCAAACGCGCCTTCCCGAAAATGCCACTCCCGCAGGCGGGAGGCCGGTGCGTTGATGAGGGTCGATCGTTCGAAGGTGGAGTCTGGCATCGTCAGGGTTACGATGATCAGGCCGACTGCTGACCAGTTTTCGGGACTAATTGAGGTGGTTTTTTGGGGAAGGCAGGGCGGTCGGAAAGCGGTCGTGATCCTGGCAATTTTTCGTGGCTGCCATTGCTCAGACAGTTTGAATTAATTCACCGATGCTCGGCGAGGCTGGCACAACCGAGTGAGTCCTCCAGTTCATTGGGGCATTGCCATACTTTATCGGCACGCCTCCAGATACTTAAGTAACTTAAATTACCCCATTGACGACCCTTCTAATTGTGGTTTTTATAACGGGAACTCCAAGCCCTCACCATGAAATCGCGTTTCTTTCTGTTTTTTGCCCTTGTCTCTGTGATTGCCTCCCCGTTTGGGTTGGCCTTGGCGGGCCAGGAGGGTTTTGAATTCCCAGCCCTGAAGAAGTGGCATGGCACCCTGGGGGGAGAGTTCAAGGCGGGCAGTTCGCGGCAGGTGTCTCAGGTCAGTCTGACGATGCCCCTGGCTCAGACTGAGGACAGCCTCCTGTTTTTCGATTTCAGGGGGTGGGTCGATGATGCGAGTAATGAGGAATACCAGGCCGGTTTCGTGTTTCGAAAACTGATCGACTCCCGCAGGATCGTGGGGGTTTACGGTTACTTCGATCAACAGGATCGAAAGGCCTCGGGCAACTCGTTTGACCAGGTGACGATCGGGGCGGAATTGCTCACGGAGGACTGGGAGGTGCGGGTCAACGGATACCTTCCCACGGACATGGGTGGCCAGACCACTGGAACGGGCACGGCGACGATCGTGGGCAATCGCTTGTTTCTCAGTGGTGTCGAAGAGCGCGCTTATCGCGGGGTTGACTATGAGGTGGGCAAATTGCTCAAGGCTTTCGGTGACAACGAACACGAACTGAGAGCTTTCCTCGGAGGTTATTACTTCGAGAATGGTGCGGTTGGCTACGAGTCGATTGCCGGTCCTCGCGGAAGGCTGGAGCTCCGGCTCTTTGACCTGGATCTGCTGGGGGCAGGCTCCAGGGTGACTTTGTCAGGGGAGGTGCAATGGGATGAGGTGCGCGAGACGGAAGGATTCGGAGGAGTGTTCGTCCAGGTTCCGCTGGGCAAGTGGCGGCGTGATGACTCGGGGCGCGGAACGCCCTTCGGCCCTGCTCCGGGATACAGTCAGCTCTCTCGACTGGAGCGACGCATGCTGGATCCGGTTCGTCGTGATGTGGATGTGGTCACGAATACGAGTGGGAGGGAACTCGCCAGCGATGCGACAGGCGACCCGCTCTTTGTGGCGAGTGTTGACCAAAGGCTCGATCAACAGCTCGCAAATGCCGGGATCAACGGGACCGTGGTGGTGGACGGTGTTCTCGTGACGGGGGGCAATCATCAATTGCGCTCCGGGCAGGCCCTGGTGGGTGGCAACACGGTGCAGACACTGACCGGGACGAGGTCAGGGATCCGGGTCTCGGCGATGTTGCCGGGGTCTCAGGGAGGCATCAGCTCGCTGGATCCGATGACTCCGCTCATCAACCTGGCGAACCACACTACCATCGATGGGCTGCAGCTGAGTGGTGGTCAGTACAGCCTCTACTCTCCGGGGAACGTGTCCGGTGTCACGCTGGTCAATAACCATATCAGTGGTTCACAGATGGGTGGTCTCTTTACGCAAGACTTCACCGGAACGATCGTGGGCAACGCCTTTGTGAATCATCAAGGTTTTGGGGTTCAAATTGGCGACTTTTCCGGGGATATTCGAAATAACCGGATCACGGACAACGCCGGATTTGGTCTCAACCTTCTCGACAACCGAGGCGTGGTCTCCCACAACCAGCTGGATCGAAATGTTGGACTGGGATTGTCGTTGATTGATAACTACGGCGAGATCTCCCACAACCAGGCAAACCAGATTGATGGTTTTGCTTACGCGTTGATCAACAACTATGGCGTCATTTCCGACAACGTGGCAACCAACTCCACGAGCTTTGGATTTGCGTTCATCGAGAACCACGGGCGCTTTACGTCGAACCGGGTCATGAACATGGGCAGTTTTGGTATCGCCGTTCTCGATAACTTTGGAGAGTTTTCCGACAATTCCGTTGAAAACGTTCAGAATTTCGGGATCAACCTCGGTGACAATTACGGCGTGATCGCAAATAACCGTGTCAATTCAGCACTTGGATTTGGGTTTTCCTTCCGCAACAATTTCGGGGAAATCACTGGCAACGAGGTTACTGCTGTGATGGGGAACGGATTCACATTCATTCAAAACGCAGCCGGTGGTGTCTTCAGTAACCAATCGGCGATCAATAATGCGGTAGCCGGTTACATGGGTGTTAACAATGGAACGGCAGTGAACAACACTGGCTCTGGAAACGGGTCCAATAACACGTTTCCGTAGGGTCACGGTGTTTGGGCCGCTGCTCTATCCAACTGAGCTAAGGGCACCTTTCCAAAGCATGCCCTGCTGGATTGATACCCTCTGGGCATCTTTACAAGGTGCATAGCTTTGCGATGGAGACTGTCGGCCGCTGCGCGGCGAAAAGTAATCGAACCCTGTTCGAACCCATCCGGTCCTGCCATTTTCCTGAAATGGCATGCCCTGCTGAATTCGAACCAGCGACCGTCGGATTAGAAAGTCGTGCGCGACCCCGGCCGCTGCTCTATCCAGCTGAGCTGTGCAAAAAAGCGTTTTCCAAACATGCCCTGCTGGATTCGAACCAGCGACCGCCGGATTAGAAATCCGGTGCTCTATCCAGCTGAGCTAAGGGCACTTTTTGGAAGGCTGGCATTATCGCTGATTCGCGACATTTCGCAAGCATGAGGGGAGAGCTAAATGGCTAAACAGCTACCTGCTAAGAGGCTCCGTCTCAGAGTATGATTAGGATTAAGAGCAAGAGTAAGAGTGCCTCCCTTTGGTCTGCTCAAACCTTCCGCAACTGCCGTTTGAGACTCGTGTGCAGCAGGAAGAACGCTCCTGCGACAAACCCGAACATGGCGATGAGGTTGAGCCTGAGCGTCTCGACGGTGAAGACTTTGACAGGCTCCTTGCTTCCCGGCGGGACGCGGAATTGTCGCTCCTGCCCGAAGAAGACGTTGGGCGGGTTGTCGACGCGGCGGTAGTCCTGGCGTTCGACTTCGGCGCGGTTGTAGAGGTCCTGAACCTTCTCGTTGAGGTAAAGCTCGGTCGCGGTGTAGGTCCGGGTCTCTCCGTCTGACTTCGCAAAGTAGGGCTCGGGATCAAAGGTGAGTTCGTCGAGGGAGGTGCGAATGGCGGAGAGTTGCTTGCTGACGCTGCGCGGGTTTTCGCCTTCGAGGCCGTGCACGACGGCGAGGGCCTGCTTGAGCTGGTAAAGGTACTCGGACTGCTCGTCGGTTAATTTCTGGTCGAGCGGGATTTCGCTGAAGGCCTGAATCTCGGTCTCGATATGATTGGTCAGCACGCTGGCGGGATTGTGCTCGGCGTGCTCGATGATGACCGATTCGTAGCTCCAGCGCAGGGGCATGAGGTGACAGACGGGCGGTACCTTGAGCTTGCTGTCCTCTTCGTCCTGATCACCGAGGAAGAACTGGGCGAAATTGAGGCTGCGGTTCATCTCGTCGTACTTAATCAAAGCACCGCCGAGGATGATGTTAGGAATAAGAATGAGCGGGATGATGTTGATCGCCGTCTTGGGGCTGCTGACCATCGAGGAGATGACAAGCCCGGCGGCAACACCGACAAAGGCGGTGAGGAACATCCAGGTGAGATTGGAGAAGAACATCTCTCGTATCCCGAGAATCGCGTCACCGATAATGAGGTAGATGACGCACTGGATCAGGGCAAAGAAGCCCAGCGAGATGTACTTGCTGATGATGTATCCCGTGACCCGGAAGCCGTGATGTCGCTCCCGCATGAGCAGGGCCCGGTCCCGGATGATTTCCTCGGCCGAGTTGGTCATGCCGAGGAAGAGAGCCACGACGAGGCTAAGGAAGAGATAGGTGGGGATGTGAAAGGCGTTGGCGAAGTTGTAATCGCCGTCCTCGGAATAGCGCAGCACCATCGCGATGAGGAAAGCGAGCAAGGGGGCTTCGAGCAGGGTGGTGGCGAGGTTGGCCCGGTTTCTCAGCTTGCTGAAGAAGGCGCGCTTGAGCTGATTGAGAAAGCGAACCGTGTCGTGACTGAACTTCCGCGGCGGAGCCTGCGGCGTTTTCTGAAGGGAGGTGACGGACTGCGAAGTGTCGGCCTCGAGCTCGCGCAGGTTCACTTCCTCGAGGAGTCGGTAGGTCTGGAACCGGTCGGCCCAGAAGGAAGAATTGAAACGCCGCGCCGGGATGAGGTTACCGCGGGCGTCTCGTTCGTAAATGACATCGCCGCCGAGGTCGCGCAGCGGGGTCTCGAGCACGTCGAAGATGAAGTCGGGGGTGAAGCTGACAACCGTGTCAGGATCGACGTCGGGCAGGGAGGAGGTCTGGATGCCTTCCTGCTTTCGGGCTTCGTTGAAGTATTCCAGCATCTGCACGGGCGTGCCGAAGAAGGCGAGCTTGCCGCCCTGGTCGAGCAGGATGGCCTTGTCGAACATGTGGAAGAGTCGACTGCTGGGTTGGTGAATGGAAACGAGGGTGATCTTGTTGTGGGTCAGGCCACGGATCATGTCGAGCACGTGCTCGGAGTCCTTCGAGGAGAGGCCGGAGGTGGGCTCGTCGAAGAGGTAAACGTCGGCAATACCGATCATGTCCATGCCGGCGTCGAGACGTCGGCGCTGGCCTCCGGAGAGACTCTTAGTCTGGCTGTCGCCGGCGAGGCGGTGACGGATTTCGTTGAGACCCAGTTCGATCAGCTTGGAGTCAACGCGACGTCGGCGCTCGTGAATGGGAAAGTGCGGCGCGCGAATCGCGGCGGCGGTGTCGAGGTTTTCCTCGACAGTGAGGAGCGGGTCGAAGGTCTCGTCCTGCGGGATCAGTGCGATGTAGGACTTGAGGTTGTCGTGCTCGACGTAGAGGTCAACGCCATTGAGATCGATACGGCCGCGGCGCGGTTTGAGTTGTCCGCCGAGCGCCTTGAGGAGGGTGGACTTGCCGCAGCCGGAAGGCCCCATGACGCAGACCATCTCGCCGCGCTGGATTGAGAAGGTGACCCCGTCGAGCGCCTGGGTGCGGCGGTCGAAGCTGTGACTGAGGTCGCGTGCTTTGAGCGTGGTGATGACGTTGCGCTCTTCCTCGATGATGCCGTCGGAGAAGTGGCAGCGCAGGTACTGGCCTCCGCTCAGGGAAATGACGGCACCGTCCCGAAGCGGCGCGTCGGACTTGACCGGTTCGCCTTCGACGGCGATGGCGCGCTCGGATTCGATGATCTCGAGGTGACCGGTCTTGGTGGCATTGTCACAACGGATCCGGAGGAGCACATTGCCGGAAACTCCGGGGGTGAGAAGGATATCGCCGGGGTTGAGTTGGGACGGGTCGTTGGAAACGAGATAGACGGACCGGTTCGGGGCGAGACTGAATCGACCACCGAGTTCGCGCGCTTTGCGGCGGAGGTCGTCGAAGGAAATCTCCGAGTGATCGGGGAAGTCGATCGTGTCGCGCGAAGTGACCTGGAACTTGGCGCCGCGCTGGAGAGGTTTCTTGCCGATGACGGCTTCGACGGTGTTGAGCACCTCCACCTGGATGTCGAGACCGAAGGAGGCGCGCAGGTAGCTCTGCTTCGTTCGAGTCTTCTCGATGAACTGGTTGCCGTTGCTGTCCTGGGCTAGGTAAAGCTGAACCGAGGAAACGTTCTTCTTCGTGTTGAAGTAGAAGACAAGATCTTCGAAGGCGAGCACTTCCTCCCCGATGAGAATGCGCTGGCCTTCGTAGACGCGGCAGAATTCTCCGGCAGCGACCTGGCGTCCGCGGGCAAGGATTGCGCCGGGGCCGAGGTTCTTGATGAGGATGAGATTGATGAAGCGGAAGGCGACGACGGAATGTTCCTCATCGTTGGAAGCAATGGAAACGTCGGCGTTTTCCTGGGTTGAAAGGATTAGTGACTCGAGCTTGTGAGCTTCGTTGCCGTCGGTGGGAGCTTCAGTGGTAATGTTAGCACCCTGCTCGAGCTGGGAGAGCTCGCTGGTGTTGAGCTGGTAAACGATGTTGATGGCCTCGGACGCGACGCCGAGGGTGGTCATGAACTGGTAGAAGGTGATGAGGTTCTCCTTCGGCAGTCCGGCCCGGCTGATGAGCACGTAGAGCTGCACGCCGAGGAGGACTTTATCTTCGAGGGGAAGTTCATCGGCGAGGTCGGTCGCAATGGCCTCGAGGTCCTGCCGCCGGTGCAGGGACTTCATGAAGAGCTGGCGCAGTTCGGTGTAAACCGTTTCGGGGAAGTCGTAGCGGAGAAAGCCGAGAATGGAGTCGATCTCCGCCTCCATGACCTGGCCATCGAGCTTGGTGAAGCCGGCGAACACCTCGATGAGCATGGGCAGCATCGACTCCTCGGTGCGCGGGGTCTCGCTCTTGAAGAGGCTGCGTTGGAACCGGGTCCAGAGTCGGCTGCGGGAGCGGGAGAGGCTGGATTCGGGACGGGATTTCTTTCCCCGGGTTCCGATTTCGGGGGCCGGATCCCGGAGAGTGGAAGGTGGTTTCGCCATGGGCTGGGTTGAGGTGCCCATTCTATAACACTTCCGGTGCCGGTGGACAACGGGGAAGGCAGCGAGGGCGGGCCTGTGAATCAAAAACGGGTGAGCGGGGAATTTATTTTAATAACCTGAAGAATTTTCTTTTATTTATAAATTCTATAATTATTATTACGGTGAGTTTTTTCTGAAAATGGACGCCTATCGCAATCCCGAGATCTCTCCATCGGCCCGGGCCATGAGCCTGGTGCGGAAGCATCACGGGCTGACGTCGAAATCGGGCGCTCCCATTCCCGAGGCGCTCGACCGCAAGGGCAATGCGATCAGGGGCGGATGGCGCCGCGAGGCGTCGATGAATCACCTTAATGCCCGCCGTCGCCGTCTCACCCTGGAGCAGATCCGCGAAGAGGAAATGCCGGTGATTCTTGAGGTGAACGAAGGCCGCAATTTTGTGATCCTCTGCAAAACGGTGGGGGAAGAGAGTTTCCGGGTGCAGTTTCCTGACACGCGGGAATCGATCGTGACGACGGGACGACTCGCTGATGTTTACGATGGGCACTGCATTCTGCTGAGCCCACGCCGGGGTGGTGTTTCATCGCATGATGAGCCCGAAGGCGGGGGAGGGGGATTCTGGCGGCGCCTGTTTCGCGGCGAGGCGCCTTCGAAGAATTTGGGCAATACGGTCCTGACATTGCTGCTCAATGGCGGTGTCCTTGCAGGAACGCTCTGGCTGGTGAATCAGCATGGCATGATTTTTGATCAGCTCGGGGCGAGCGGCGGCTGGTTGGCGACCTTTGCCGGTGTGATCGCAGCGATGATCGTGCTGGGACTCAGCAAGCTGCGCGGGCATCTCGCGATGAAGGACAGCGGCGCGCGTCGCATCGACTGTGCCTTTGTTCCCCTGATGCTGACCGGCGTCTGGTTGATGAGCGGTTTGCCGGTGACCTATCTTTTTGGCTCAGCGCTGATGTGTGGGACTTATCTGTTTTATGCGAAGGCCAGTCGAGAAGCGGCTAGGTTCGGTCGGGTTATTTTCGGCGCGGCCTTTATTGTGGGCGGTCTCGCGGCATGGGTCTGCGTGACTGGCGGTTTGCTCAGGCCGGCTGTCCTCACCGGGGTTTTCGTGCTTGGTGCTTACCTCGCACGCGTATTGCTCGACGGAGCCCATTTCTGGCCGCGGGCGCGGCTGGCATAAAGAGGTAGCCTCCTCTCGCCGAGAGGGGGGAATGATGTGAAGCGGACGCCTCGGCGAGGCGTCCCTACCTGCCGCGCGACAGTGGGTAGCCTCCTCTCGCCGAGAGGAGGAATTAGGTTAGTCCAACGCCTCGGCGAGGCGTTGCTACCCTCTTGGGCTGGCGGATGCAAAAGTTGGTAGCCAGTGATGGCGTGACCCGCTAGGGTCTGAGGCAATGGATCTCCTCTCTATTCGTGATCTCAAGCAAGGCGCCGGGGCGGTGCCTCAGTCAGTCGGTTTTCGGGCGCAGCTGGAGAAGTGCCTTCAGAAAACGACCAAGACCGGAAACCCGTTTTACGAGCTGACCTTTGCCGATGCCGAGGAGACCCTGGTCCTGCGTGTCTGGAACAACACGCCGATGTTTGATCTTTGCGGACAGCTCCGTAACGGACAGTTTGTGGAGGTGTCAGGTGAGTTTGGCCTGGGGAATGACGGCCGCTCCATTGACGGTAAGAAGTGGACCGCTCGTGTCCTCGATGAAAAGGAAACGGCCGAAGTGCTGGCAGGTTCCGGAAGCCTGCGAGCCAAGCAGGAGGAGGATTACGCCTTCATCGAAACGACGGTGGCGGCGATGTCGGATCCCAGGCTTGCCGGGCTGTGTGGCGGATTCCTGGAGCATTACGGAGAGCGCTTCAAGCGGACGGGCGCAGCGAGGGATTATCATCATGCGAGACGCGGTGGTCTCGTTGAGCACGTCGCCCAGATGATGCGGTCAGCGGTGCAGATTTGTGAGGCCTATTCGATGCTGAACCGCGACCTGCTTGTGGCGGGGGTGTTGTTTCACGATGTCGGCAAGTTGTGGGAGAACGTCTATCAGGAGAATGGGTTCACTATGCCCTACACCGAGATCAGTGAACTGATCGGTCATATCCCCCTCGGCATGGAAATCGTGAACAAGCTCTGGCGCGAATTGCTGGATGAAGACGGGCTGAGGGAGGAATGGCAGGATCTCGAGCCGGCCTCGGAGCGGGTGCGGCTTCACTTGCTGCACCTGATTGCTTCGCATCATGGTGAGCTGGCCTTTGGATCGCCGGTGGTGCCGAAGACGCCTGAGGCGCAGGCATTGCATTACATTGATAACCTCGACGCGAAGATGGAAATGTTTGATCGCGGTTACCAGGTTGCGCCGGAGTTGGCCAAGCAGGTGTATGAGCGTGTCAGGCCGCTGCCGGGGAGATTGGTGGCGCCGTTGCCAGCGTTCGTTGAGACCGGGAGCGTAGAGGTGGATGAGGCGGTGGAGGAACCGGAAGCGGAGGAGGCAGTCGCCTCTGTGGCGGGTGAGGAAGTGCAGGCGTTGCCGATTGAGGATACGGAGGAGCGACCGGAGCCGTTTTAGTGGCTGAGAGCGGGTTTGTGGTCGCGTGGGAGCCGGGGCTCTCCATTTTCAGATCCGCGCGTTAGCGCGTGGAGGGTCGAGTTCCACCTCGACCGAAGGATGGCTGCCTAGTAAGCGACCGGAGCCGTTTTAGGGACTGAGTGCGGGTTGCGGTCGCGCAGGAGCGCGACCCTCCATCAACAGATTCGCGCGGTTGCGCGTGGAGGTCGCCGATGGGTCGGCCCCGGTTCCAACTCGACCGAAGGACGGCACACTTATCAACCCTCAACATCCAAATCCAACTCGACCATCAGGTCGGTGGCGATTTCTTCGATGCTGTCTCGCAGGTCAGCGAGGTCAACGCTGGCCGGAAGGCCGAGCTTGGCGGTGGTGTGAAAGAGTCGCTCTCCTGACATGGGAGCATCCTTACAATCGGTGGCGAGTTCGATGACGTTCACGCCCTGGTCGGCGAGGACCTTGGAAATGGTGCTGACGATACCGGAGCGGTCCTGTCCCACGACTTCGAGATTCACGGCCGTGCCGTCGGCGGCGTCGGTGGTTTGTTCTCCGGAGTGAACCGAAGTGACCTTGAGCCCGGCGGATTCGAGAGCCGCCAGTTGAGACTCGAGAGCCGGAAGCTGGCTTTCGGGCAGGATGACCTGGACCATGCCGGCGAACTGGCCTCCGAGACGGACGAGGCGGCTGCCCTCCCAGTTACCGCCGGCCTCGGTGACGGCTGAAGAAAGTTGTTCGACGAGACCGGGGCGGTCAGGGCCAATGACACTGACAATAAGTGAAACCTGCATGGGGTGAGGATACTGGTTTGAGTGTCGGGGGTCAATGGAAGGGGTGGTCGGTGGTCAGTATTCAGTGGAACTGACTACCGAATACGGATCACTGAATAACGATCACGTCGCGGGAATGACGCGCTGAGCTCCGAGGGTGAGGACGAAGCAACCGAGGGCAGCCACCGCGGCGCGCCAGTCGGCGAATGCGAGGATGGCGGCGTCGTAGAAAGCAATGCCGGCGATGGCGTAGGCGACGCCGATGGGGATGCGTTTCTTGAGCCAGCTCCGGGTGATGGTGACCCACGCCCAGATGCCGATCACACCCACGACGACAAGCGACACGTTGACGAGGCCTTCGGGCATGGTGCGCGATCCGAGCAGGGGAAAAAGAACGGGCATCATCAGCATGAGCCGTGGAAGCATTCCCGGGCCCTTGGCGTCCTTAAGGTGTTCGCTGCGGGCCGCCAGCGTGAGGCCGGCGATGTAGATCACGGAAATGGCAGCAACCACCCAGACGAGACCGGGCAGTTCGATGTCCGAGGTGTGGACAGCGACAGCGCTGCCGGCTCCGGCATAAACGAGCGCGCGGCAGGCACCCATGATGAGAACCGATCCGGCCCAGCGTTTGTGGATCCAGTTATAGAGCAGGATCGCCGCGAGCAGGCCGATAAGCAGGTAGAGGTGGAACGAGGAGAAAAGCAGCAACACGGCGATACCGGCGGCTATTTCGACGAGGCCGGTGATCCAGACGGCCGGCACCGAAATTCGGCCCGAGGGAATGGGGCGATCGGTGGCGTGCTCCTTGTCCCATTTCGCATCGAAGGCGTCGTTCAGGGTCATGCCGGCGATGTAGAGCAGGCTGACACCAAGCAGGATCCAGGCGAGCTCGGTTTGCCAGCCTCCGCCGGAGAGAAACCAGCCCACGGACACATTGGTCCACACGGTGGGCAGGTTGGAAACGCGTCCGAGAATTAGGAGAGTGCGCAGGCCGCTAAGCATGAGAATCGATCAATTAGAGGGGGTGGCCTGAGCGGCAGAGTGACCGGTCCCGGTAGGAAAGAAGTGGCAACCTCACAAGGATTCGAACCTTGACAAACAGAACCAAAATCTGTTGTGCTACCGTTACACCATGAGGTTACGCGGGACGGGACTCTACTTGGTATTTTGAGGTTTTCAAGTGGTGTTTTTCGAGCTTTTTCGCGCCGGATTTCTGTGATTTTCAGATTTTCCGAAAATTCAGCAGGTAGCGACTGGAGGGCCGAGTTTCACCACGGCCGCGTTGGATCTTGAAGGCCGGTTTGCGAGTCGATCACCACGGTCGCGGGAGGTAGCCGGGGCCGACCTTTCGCGGGGCCGACCTTTCGGCGCCCCTGCCTCAGCGTCCCGCCGCTTCTTCCTTCGCTTCGGCGTCGTCAGCCTCGTCGTGGTAGTATTCCTTCGGCTTGTAGAGCTTAGCGACGACCACGAAGAGCAGCGCGGCGGCCAGCATCAGTCCGCTGAAGAACCAGAAGTAGGAGGCTCCCTCCAGCTTCACCTGTCCGCCGACGAAGTAGTTGCGGGAAATGACGGGACCGGACTCCGCCATTTCCTCCTCGGTAGGAAGGCCGAGCTTGGCGCGGCGCGATTCCAACCACGTTTTCTCGGGCTGGATCTTGCCGATGACTTTAGAGAAGGCGGTAGGCTCCTTGCTGGAGGGGCGATCGATCGTCAGCGTCGCGCCCTGGTCCCACTGGGTCTTGTCAGTGGCGTCGGGGCCGAGGCTCCAGACGCGGGCCAGGTTCTTGTTCACGAGACGATAGCGGTAGGGATTGCCCCAGGGATCGTTGACGGTGTTGGCGATCGCTTCACCGTCGGCGGTGCTGAGGGCGAGGTGATCGTTCTCGGCCACCTTGTCGCTGATCTGATCAAGAAGCAGGTCGAGTGAATCGCGTGAAGCAAAGGTGACGTCGGTGCGGCTGCCTTCTTCGTTGAAGGTGAGCTTGATGTCATCCTGCGTGCCGGTCTTCTGGTCGAATCCGCCGAGTGCGACTTCATTGCCGGTCGCTTCGATATTGGCAATGGGGTTGGGCACCTGGATGAAGTTATTGATCTGTGCCGTGATCTGGTTGCCGAGGGAAACGGCAAAAAGGAAGATCGCCATGATGACTGACTTCATCGTCTTGGGCGCCTGGGTGTAGCTGAACTCGAGGCAAACGATGGAGACCATGACCTCCGCCGCCGTCAGGAAAACGTAGGCAAGCAGCTGCCAGGAAATGGAAGGGGTTTGTCCGGCATCGATCCTGGCCTGGGCGATAGACACGAGGACAAAGGAGATGACCATGATGAACAGGCCGATGCTGATTTTCCGGAGTGGGGTCAGCGGGAATACCTTGTCGATTGCCGGGTAGACCACGTAGGAGAAAAGAGGAATGAATGTCAGGATGAGAATGGGATTCAGCGCCTGGATCTGGCTCGGCAGCCATTCCACTCCGAGCCAGTTGCGGTCCATGTTTTCCGCCTGGAGAACCCAGGAGGAACCGCTCTGGTCAAAGAGCGCCCAGAAGACGGCCACAAAGACGTAGATACCGGAGAGCTTCACGATGGCCTTGAGGCCTTCGCCGCTGAAGAGCTCCTTGATGAAGGGCATGCCCTTGGCAGGAATGTGGACAAACTTCCAGCGACCCATCCAGAAGACGAGCGTCGCCAGGGCCATGAGAACGCCGGGAACTCCAAACGCCCAGTGAGGGCCGTACCATTCCAGCAGCCACGGTGTGAGCAGGGTAGAAAGAAAGGCGCCGAGGTTAATGGACCAGTAGAACCAATTGAAGATTCGCGGCAGCAGGTGGCGGTTCTGCGACCCAAACTGGTCACCAACATGGGCCGAGACACAGGGTTTGATACCGCCCGATCCGATGGCAATGAGCCACAAACCCATCATGAGCCAGAAAGAGGCTTCTCCCCACATCCCCATGATCGCAAGAGCCCCGTGACCGAGGCAGTAGACGATAGAGAGAAGGACAATGACGCGGTATTTGCCGAGGAAAAGATCGGCGAGCAGGGCGCCGGCGATGGGGGTGAAGTAAACCAGCGAAACAAAGTTGTGAAACTGGGTCTTCGCGACTGCATCGGTCATGCGCTCCATCGGCGAGCTGCCCATGAGCCAGAGGTAGTTCACCATGAAGATGGTGAGGATGGTCCGCATCCCATAGAAACTGAATCGCTCGGCGGCTTCATTGCCGATGATGTAAGGGATGCCCGGAGGCATCGTGTCCATCTGTCGGGCGGTCGTTTCGTAGGTACGGTTTTCCATAGGAAGTCTCCGGAGGGATAACGCCGGCTCCGGCTTACGCTTCAATGATCTTGCGGGCCCAGGCGGCACAGCCCATCACGCCGGCATCGTCTTCGAGCTCGGCGGCCACGATAGTAAAGCTGTCGCGATAAGCGGGAAGGACGCGATCGAGGGCAGACTGGCGCACCGTGTCGACGTAGATCTCGGGCATCGCTTCAACGAGTCCGCCGCCCAGCACGATGACATCGGGAGCCATGAGGTGGACGACCGTGGCCACTCCGCACCCTAACAAAGTAGCGGCACGGCGAACGATATTTTCGATCTCGATGTCGCCCTTTTCGATCGCTGACGCAATCTTGCCGCTTGTGATGTTGGAAAGATCAGTGCCGCAGGCCTTCATCAGGTTGGGCGCGAGGCCGCGATAGGCAGCGCGGGCTGATTCTGAAGCAATCTTGAGGCGGGAGCATTCCATCTCGAGAGTGGTGCCTCCTTCGCCGTGGCCGGAGGTTTCGGGAAAGAGAGGGATGTGGCCCAGCTCCATGCAGGAAAGAGCCGCGCCCTGGACGAGTTTGCCGTCTATGACGGCACCGGCTCCAATACCGGTTCCCGGGAAAATGCCAACCGCACAGCGTGCGTCGCGGGCGGCGCCTTCTTCATACTCAGCGTAGACGCCGGCATCAACGTCGTTGCAGATCACAGCGCGGCAGTCGAAGGCGTCGCCGAGGTGATCTTCGATCGGCACATTGCGCCAGCCGAGGTTGGGCGCTTCAACGAGCACGCCGGCGTCAGGATTGATGGGGCCGGGACAACCGACTCCGATCCCGGCGATCTGGTCGGGGCTGACACCGGCATCGTCGAGCGCTTCGTCGATGACTGATTCCATTCTCGAGAGGCCGGACTTGGAGCCCTTGGCTCCCTGTGTTTTCTGTTTGGCGCGTCCGAGAGTCTGGTAGTCGTCGTTGAAGACCTTGGCCAGCATCTTGGTTCCGCCCAGGTCAAATCCGACCCAGACTCGTCCTTCGTATCGGCGCTTCTTTTTGCTCATGAGATCAGCTCGGTTGCTTTGGCTCTCGCCTGGAGGTCGGCATCAATGATTTCTTCCAGGCCGGGATGATTGATCGTGTTGTGTGAGGACATGGTCTCCGCCACGGTTTCCCAAATTTTCGGGAAAGAGATCGATTCCTTGAGGAAGGCGTCGACAGCGACTTCGTTCGCGGCATTCATGACCGCAGGAAGAGTGCCGCCTTTTTCTCCGGCCTCCTTGGCAAGATTGAGGGCGGGGAAGTCGTCCCAGCGGGGTGCTTCGAAATTGAGTTGAGCCAGCTCGGCAAAGTCGAGCGGGGGAAGAGTGTTGGGAACCCGGTCCGGCCAGGTGATGGCGTATTGAATTGGGAAACACATGTCCGTGGTGCTGAGCTGGGCCAGCACAGAGCTGTCGATGAACTCAACCATGCTGTGAACGATGCTCTGCGGATGAACGATGACGTCGACGCGCTGCATCTCGATGTCGAAGAGCCAGCGCGCTTCGATCATTTCGAGCCCCTTGTTGAAAAGAGTCGCGGAGTCGATCGTAATCTTCTGCCCCATCTCCCAGGTCGGGTGCTTGAGCGCCTGTGCCTTGGTCACGGCCGCCAGCTGATCAGCCGGCAGCTCGCGGAAGGGACCTCCGGATGCGGTGAGGATGAGCCTTGATACGTCGGCAGAAGAGCGGTCCTCGAGGCACTGGAAGATAGCATTGTGCTCCGAGTCGACCGGAAGAACGCGAACGCCCTTCTCGCGGGCAGCGGTCATGACGGCTTCGCCGGCCATGACGAGGATCTCTTTGCTGGCCACGGCGATGTCCTTGCCGGCTTCGATCGCGGCAAGGGCCGGTCGAAGTCCTGCCACACCTACAATGGCGATGAGCACCATGTCGGCTTCGGGCAGGGTGGCGAGTTCGACGAGGCCATCTTCGCCGGTGTGAAGGGTGACGTCGTCAGCGACTTGCGGTTTGAGCTGATCCAACCCTGTAGGGTCAAAGAGGCAACCCTGTTTGACGTCGAACTCCGCGAGCTGTTTGGCGAGAGAGTCGACGCTGCGGTTGGCGGCGAGGCCGATGACCTGCATGCGTTCCGGGATATCACGCGCCACGCTCAGGCTGCTTTCGCCGATGGAGCCGGTGGAGCCGAGAACAACGACTTTCTTCGGGGAGGATGGTTCGGCCATCAGGAAAAAATGAGCAGGTAGATGTAGAAAAGCGGGGCGGTAAAGATGACGGAATCAATCAAGTCGAGGAAGCCGCCGATGCCGGGCATGACGTGCCCACTGTCCTTCACTTCGAGGCTGCGCTTGAGAATGGACTCGGCGAGGTCACCGAGGACCGCGACGAGCGCGAGCAGAACTGCGAGCACGGCCGCGTGAACAGGAGTGATCAGCGGGATCTGATCACCCATGGCGAAATAGAGTCCAAAGCTGCCGCCCACGGCGAAGAGAATGGCGCCACCGAAGCCCTGCCAGGTTTTACCGGGGCTGACGTGAGGGATCATCTTGTCGCGTCCGATGAGAGAGCCGACGATGTAGGCGCCCATGTCAGTGAGCTTGGTCACGGCGACGAGGTAGATCAGGTAAAAGTGTGAAGAGGGTTCTCCGGCCGTGTTCTCCAATGGCAGCATGAGCAGCTTGGGAATGAAGGCGAAGAGCAACACGCAATAGATGAAGCCGAAGATGGTGGCTGCGATTTCATCCAGCGTTCGAAAGCCTTCGAGCGGGAAACGTAATCGTTCGAGGACGACCAGGGTGACCAGGGCGGCCACGGCGAGGCCGTCGAGTTCTCTAAGCCAGGCCGCTTCGAATCCCCAGAACGGGGCGAAAAGCAGGACAATGTAGGCCACACTGACTCCATAGGTCTGCCAGCGGAAACGGCGGAAGCCGCGGATGGGGAAGAGGCGGAAATACTCAATCAGCGCCCCAACCGAGAGAATTGCGAAGAGAACAGCGTAGAGCCAGTCCTGGGAGAAGTAGAAGGCGACGAAGAGGATGCTGACGAGGCAGACGGTACTGATGAGACGCGCCTTGAAGGCCCGCTTCTTCGCGGAACCTTTTGAGGTCGGCTCAGATGCGTTCCCGGGCGTCGAATCCGGGGAGTCAGGTGAGTCAGCGGCGGGTTCTTCGGGCATTACGCTCGTTCGATGCCATTTATGAAACAGTCAGCGATGGGGCTTGGCAATGAATATTTGGGGGGAAAGGGGGAGAAATGTGGCTCTGAAAGCCCGTGAAATCGGGGGCTCGGGCGGTGTGGCGCCTCCGCTTCATTGAAATGGTTGCGAAAAGGGGATTACTGCCCGATTACTGCCCCGTTATGGCCAAGAAACCTGTTGTATTGATCATTCGTGACGGATGGGGTGATAACCCCGGTGGACCGGAAGCTGCGGAAGCGGTGGGCGATTGCCCGCGTCTCGCTGACACGCCGTTCACGGACGAAATGCACGCGAAATACCCGACGTCTCACATTTCTTGCAGCGGCATGGATGTGGGTCTGCCGGAAGGCCAGATGGGTAACTCCGAGGTCGGACACCTCAACCTCGGCGCCGGACGCATCGTTTACCAGGATTTCACCCGTATTAATAAGTGCATCGAAGACGGTGAACTGGGCAACAACGAGGTGCTCCAGGACGCGTTCGCCAAGGCTGGCAGCAGCCGACTTCACCTCATCGGCCTGGTTTCCGATGGCGGGGTGCACAGCCACCAGGATCACCTTTGCTCGCTGGCGGCCACGGCCAAAGCTGCCGGCGTCGATGATATCATGGTCCACGCCATCACCGACGGTCGTGACACCTCTCCGACTGGCGGTAAGGACTACCTCAGCTACTGCGAGGACAAGCTGGCGGAGTCCGGCGCCAAGATTTCCACGGTGATCGGTCGCTACTACGCGATGGATCGCGACAAGCGCTGGGAGAGGACCAAGCTGGCCTGGGACGCCATCGTCAACGGCATCGGCGAAGAGAAAGAGATCCTGCCCTCCGAGGCGGTTGCCGAGAAATACGCTGAGGATCTCACTGATGAATTCCTCACCCCAATGGTGTTTGGAAACGCCAACGAGCAGCGTGTTCGCGATGGGGATGTGGTTCTGTTCTTCAACTTCCGTGCCGACCGCGCCCGCCAGCTCAGCATCGTTTTCCTGAAGGATGATTTCGACGGCTTCGAGCGCGTGCGCCCGAACATCAGTTACTACACCATGACCGAATACGACGAGACCTACGGTTGTCCGATCGTGTTCGCTCCTGAGGAACTGACCAACACGCTCGGCGAAGTCGTTTCTGCTGCCGGCATGACTCAGCTTCGTATCGCAGAGACGGAGAAATACCCTCACGTGTCTTTCTTCTTCAATGGCGGTGTTGAAGTGGAGAATCCCGGCGAAGATCGCCAGATGCTCCAGTCGCCCCAGGATGTGGCGACCTACGATGAGAAGCCGGAGATGTCCGCTGAGGGTGTCACTCAGACCATTCTCGATCGCATCGAAAACTACGACATGGCGATCATCAACTACGCCAACCCTGACATGGTCGGCCACACCGGTAGCGTTCCGGCGGCGATCAAGGCGGTGGAGTTTATCGATGACTGCGTCCGCCGTGTGGTGGAGAAAGTGCTTGGCTTGGGCGGTAAGCTGCTCATCACCGCTGACCACGGTAACTGTGAAGTGATGATCAATCCTGACGGCTCTCCGCAGACAGCGCACACCACCAACCTGGTGCCGATGATCTACGTGGCTGACGACGCTGACCAGTATGAGCTCGCCGACGGCAAGCTCGCGGATATTGCGCCGACCATGCTTGGACTGCTGGGGCTTGAGGCTCCGGCCGAGATGACCGGCACGCCGCTGCTGACGAAGAAGTAGGCGGGTCAACGGGCACGGGTCACGGGAGCCGGGGCTGCGCGCTCGGAAAACCGCTGATGGTCGCTGATTGGTGCTGAAGGGTTTTGGCTGAAGCTGATCAGCGAATATCAGCGCGGATGAGTGGTTTGGCCTTTCCTGGATAGCTGAGCTATACTTCCCCGTGCCCAGCGACGCGAAACCAGACCTCCAGAAGAAACTGCGGGATGTTCCGCACAAACCGGGTGTGTACCTGCACAAGGACAGGCTTGGGACGGTGATCTATGTTGGCAAGGCGCGTGACCTTCGCAAGCGATTGGCGTCTTACTTTACGCCCTCACGCCAGCGCATGGCGGAGCATAAGACCCGAGCGTTGATTGAGAGCATTTGGGATTTTGAAATCCACGAGGTCCGCAACGAACCGGAGGCACTGTTGCTCGAGGGCAAGCTGATTAAGGAATACCGGCCCAAGTACAATGTCGCATTTCGCGACGATAAGCGTTTTCTCCTTGTGAAAGTTCATCCGGAGGAGCCCTGGCCGAAGTTTCAGCTGACGCGTTTGAAGAAAGACGATGGGGCCCGCTACTTTGGACCGTTTGCTCACTCCGGTGCCCTTCGCCAGACGATCTCGTGGATGAACAAAGAGTTCGGTCTGCGCAACTGTCGGCCGATGCGCCCGGGTGAGAGGGACTACCAGCATTGTCACAATGATGTGATCAAGAACTGCACCGCTCCGTGTATCGGTCGGATCACGCGGGAGGACTATCTCGTGAAAGTGGAACAGGCCTGCGAATTCCTGCAGGGACATTCCAAGGACCTGATTCGATCGATCGAGGAGGAAATGGAGGAAGCTGCCGCCGCGTTGGATTTCGAACGGGCAGCCCAGTTGCGCGACATGATCGACAACCTGAAGAAGACGCTGCGGCCGACTCGTCAGTTCCGGAAGCGTGGTGTCCCGGGCAAAGCGATCAATCCTGAAGCAGACGTGAAGGAGCTCCAGGAATACCTCGGTCTCGAGCGTGAGCCGACGGTGATGGAGTGTTTTGATATTTCTAACATTTCCTCCAACCACATCGTGGCTTCGATGGTTCGCTTTAAGAACGGAGTCTCAGATAACAGCAATTACCGCCGTTATCGCATCAAGACGGTGAAAGGGCAGGATGACTTCGCCAGCATGGCCGAAGTGGTGCGACGCCGCTATTCGCGCATCCTGCTCGAAGCCCGTGAACGGGTTGGCGACGAAGAAGCTGACGCCACCCAGGAGAATCCGCTCGAAGCGATGCGGCGGATCGAACGCAATGTAGAGGAGGCGGAACAGGATGGCGGCAATAAGAAACGCAAACCGTTCGTGCGTCTGCCGGATCTCGTCATTGTCGATGGAGGAAAAGGGCAGCTCAGCATGGCGGTGAAAGAGCTCAACCGCTTGGGTCTGCATGACCTGCCTGTGATCGGATTGGCCAAGCAGCGGGAGGAAGTGTTCCGGCCGGGCGAATCAGAACCCCTGTTGATTCCCCACGACAAGGGGGCCTTGAAACTGTTACAGCGGATTCGTGATGAAGCCCACCGCTTTGCCAATGGCTATCATCAGCTCCTGATGAAGCGCCGGGTGGAGGAAAGTATTCTCGATGACTGCCCAGGGGTGAGCCGGGCCCGGAAGGAGCGCCTGCTGGAGAAGTTCGGCTCCTTGACCCGCCTGAGGAAGGCGACGCCGGAGCAAATCGCCGAGGTCCAGGGAATCACGCAGAACCTGGCTCTGGAAATTGCACATTTTTTGAAAACTCACTGAGGAATCCTGCGTATTCCCAGTGGGCGCGACCTCGAGTTCGTGCTAATGTGGATACCAACTTATTGACTCTCATGCTTATTCTGACCCGTCGGGTAACGCTCTTTATTCCGGCCGTTTTGGTGGCGGCCTGGATGCCGATTTTCACCCTGGCCCAGGAGACCGTTCCGGTCCCCGTCCAGGTAGAGGAGGAAGAACCTGCTCTTGCGCCGGTTCCTCCGCCCGCCCAGGAGGGGGTGGAAGCTGATGCGTCTTCCGGGGAGGTGCCGGATTCCATCGCCATCCCGGAGTTTGAAGAGGAGGCTCCGGCTGCGGCGCCGGCGATGCCGGCCGGGGTGGATACTTCGATCCCCGGAGAAACTGACGCGGTTGTCGAGATCCCCATGGAACTGGCACCGGAAGCAGAGCAGGAAGCGGAGACTCCCGAGGAAACCGAAATGGCGGAGGACGCCACCGTTGAAGAGAAGGTCTCTGAGGAAGAATCAATCGTGAAAAAGATCGGAGATGCGCCGCCTTCCTCCGTGATGATTAACGCCAAGGACATCCTCGCCAAATCTCAGAACATCAACCGGGACGGTGACAAGTCGACCCTGGCGACGCGAACTGAAGCTCGCACGTTCTCTTTTTCCATCCCGGCTCCGCGGGGGCAGTTGCTTGACCGAAACGGTTATCCTTTGGCTCAATCCAAGGTGGCTTACTACGCCGCGATCAACTTTCCATTCCTCGGAACGGAGGTTTCTGATGCCGAGGTGCTTCGATACGCCGGTGAGCGCATCGTTCACGTGAACCGCATTCTCGGAACCAAGTGGGACTTGCCCGGCCGCGTCGTGATCGGCCACTACAAGGATCGTCGCTGGGTGCCGTTGACCTTCTCTTCCGTTCTCACTGATGAGCAGGTGGACAACCTGAGCCGTCAACAGATGGAGGGGCTCAGTCTTCATCCAATTTACCTGCGCCACTATCCGCAGGGCAAGACCCTCGGCCACGTCGTCGGCTATGTGGGTAAGCGGCCGCCGCGACTGACTGGTCCTATCGTGAACGATGAAGACATGTGGGGCCAGGGTATGGGAGTCGATGGACTTGAAGAGGCTTTTGAAACTGACCTTCGCGGAAAGCCGGGCCGAACCAATGTTCTTTTCGAGGCAGACGGCAGCAAGGTGAAGGAGGACGTGCTCGAGTATCCGCAGCCCGGCTACAACGTGGTCACCTCGATCGATCTCGAGATGCAGCGGATCTGCGAAGAACTCCTCGAGGAGCAGGTCAAGCGGGGTGCCATGGTGATCATGGATTGCCGCACCGGCGACATCATGGCAATGGCAAGCAACCCGTCCTTTGACCCGAATACATTCATTCCGTCCATTTCCCAGGAGAACTACTCCGCGCTCGTTGAGGACCCTGACAAACCGCTTTACGCACGTGCCTTCCGCGCCGCTTATCCTCCGGCATCTACTTTCAAGATTCCAGTCGCTCTCGGTTTCCTGGAGAGCGGATACATCTCCGCCTCTGATGTTTATCCCTGCCCGTCCGCGTGGCAGGTCGGTAACGTGGTGATGCGCAACTGGAACAAGAACGGCGAAGGTTATATGAACGTCGTGGGGGCCATCACTCGTTCCTGTAACACCTGGTTCTACGAAGTGGCGACGCGCGCCGGATCAGATTCCATGAGCTACATGGCGACACGTCTCGGGCTCGGGCAGAAGACGGGGATTCCGCTGAACGAGAACTCCGGCTTCATCCCCAGTAACCGCTACTGGCTCGATAAGTATGGCTATCTCATGTCCGACGGTGAGGAAGCTGTGATGAGTATCGGCCAGGGTAAAGTCGAAGCGACCCCCTTGCAGATTGCGCGGATGATGGCGGCGATCGGAAACGGTCGCGAAGTGCTTAAGCCGCGCCTCGTTACCCAGATCCAGGATCTCAACCATGAGATCATCCGCACCTTTCCGCCCGAAGTGGTGACCAACCTGCGGGTTGATAACTACTCGCTGCGAACGGTGCAGCGCGGCATGTATGACGTGGTCAATGCGGGCAATGGAACGGGAAAGAGAGCGGCCCACAAGATCACAGTCTCTGGTAAGACGGGAACAGGACAGTGGAAGGTGGCCAACAAGCAGAACGTGGCATGGTTTGCGGGATACTTTCCGTCCAAGTATCCGGTCTATTCCTTCGCGGTGATCTACGAAGGTGATCCCGGCGAAACCGTTGGCGGTGGTAGTAAAGCGGCCCCGGTGGTGGGTGCTTTCCTGGAGCGTTACCTCACCGAAGAGAACTACAACAAGGTTCGCGACGCCGCGGCCGAGTTGAAAGAACTCTACGGTGAACCTGAGGAAGAGTTTTCTTACCGTGGCCCGGTTCAGTCCATTTTTCGGGGAGGTCCCGGCGAACTTCCGGTCGAGGGCGGCCTCACTCCGGTTCCCAACAATCCGGCCGCCGCACCTCAGCCTTCACGAGGTGGAGGCTTGTTTGACGGCCTCTTCCGCAAGCGCCGCCGCTAGTTTGTACCGTGGGTTTGTCGCATGGATGCGGCATTCCTGCGCTTGCCAGGGTGAAATGTGCGGGTATACGGTGCCTGCATGAACCGCTTGGGAACAGCAATCCTGTTGCTCGTCGCGTGCTTTCTTTTCAGTTCGTGCATTCGCACCTCGACCGTCGTCAGTGTGAAAAAGGACGGATCCGGTGACATCGTGACACGCTATTATTTTTCACCCCAGGTGCTGGCTCTGCTGGAGCAGGCATCGGGAGGTGGAGGGCTCGGGCTCAATGTCCCTGATCTCGGCGGATTGCAGGGGCTCGTGACGCCGGAGAGAGAATCGCTGGAGAAAGATGCGGCCATCTACGGGGAAGGAGTCACCTACGTGAAGCATGACCCGGGTCGGGATGATGAAGGCTGGATTGGCTACACGGTGCAATACAAGTTTGACGATATTCGCACCGTGAAGCTGGATCAGAATTCTCTGCCGGGTGCGGCGCGGGAGTATGTCGAAGCGACCGGGCAGAGTTTTGGAGAAGAAGAAGGGGGCAGCCTCACCTTTACGATGGAGGGGAATGAGCTGACGATTCATTCAACCATGATAGCCGGCGGGATGAACGACCTGGTCGACCAGGAGCAGATTAACCAGGCCAAGGAGATGGGAATGAAGCCCTCGCAGACACTCCCTATGGCTGCGAGCGCCACCCAGGGAATGAAGATCGCGTTCTTTGTCAGGATAGACGGCGAGGTGGTCGAAACGACGGCCGAGCACACGACGGGGAATCTCATCATCATGAGCGACACTGACGTCTCGGCAGTGATGCGGGATCCGGATTTTGCCGCCTTCATTGATAATGCGGCTGAGAATCCTGCCGCTGTTTCGGAAGAGTCGCTGCGCGAGTTGTTTCGCAATATCGAAGGAATGACGATTGAGCTTGCCGATGAGGTCAGAGTCACGATTGAGTAGAGCGGAATCGTTCTATTGTTGAAATGTCAGTCGTGACCGTAATCCATTCCCGGGAGGAAGCCGAGGGGCTCATCCGGTGGAGCCTGCTGCTTGCCCTGAGCTACGAGGATGAGCGTCTCACGGTGTTGCACTCCTCAGGTATCGAAGAAAGTGAGGTGCGGGCGCATGTTGAGGAGTGGGAGAAAGATCACCCCGCCGTTCCGGAGATAGAAGCGAAGTCTTTGTCGGCGGCGCCTGATGAAGAGGAGATTCTCGACGAATTGAGAAAGCCTTTCGTGAAGTTCGCGGTCCTCGGGCAGAATCGTGAAATGATTCATGACCGCGAACTGATGCGGTTGAATCGGCGGATTTTTGACCGGGCGGTTTGTGATACGATCCTGTTTCGTCTCGCTGGCGGGCGCATGAATGAATGTGACTCGGTGTTGATCCCTTCTGCCGGCGGCCCCCACTCGGCCGTGGCACTTCGGCTCGGGAGTCGGTTTGCGAACCGGTTCGACGGGTTTGTGACTCCGCTCTACGTGGAGCCTGAGATCGGTGACGAAGACGGGCGTGCCGTTGGCGGTCGCGTCCTCGGTCGCGTCATTTCCGATGCCGGGGTCGACACTTCAGACGAAGAGCATATCCGTCCTGAAGTGGTCGTGGCCAATGATGTGGGTGATGGCATCTACGAAGCGGCGCACCGGCACAATTACGACCTCATTCTTATCGGGGCGTCGAGCAGCCTCTCAGTGAAACGAAAGCTCTTTGGCGCGATTCCTTCGAGGATGCTGGAAGGCGAAGACAGCACGACCGTCGCGGTGATTCGGAAAAGATATCCGGTGGTTCACCGGGTCCGCGATGCCTTTGAGCGATTCTTTCGCCTGCGTGTGCCGCAGCTGGAACGGGAGGATCGCATTGCCCTGTTTGACCGGCTCCAGACCCAGTCGCGCTGGAGTTTCGATTTCTTTGCCCTAATGTTGTTGTCGACTGGAATCGCTTCGCTGGGCCTGATGCAGGACAGTCCGGCTGTAGTGATTGGAGCGATGTTGGTGGCGCCATTGATGACACCCTTGCTCGGGAGTGGCCTGGCCCTGGTGCAGGGCAACCTGCCACTGATGCGGACCTGTCTGCGTTCGATTTTTCGAGGCTTCCTCGCGGCCATCCTGGTCGGTGGATTTCTTGGGTGGATCGGTCCCCTCGAAGAAATCTCCCGTGAACTGGCAGGGAGGGGGAATCCGACCCTGCTTGATTTTGGAGTGGCAGCCTTGTCAGGGCTGGCGGCGAGTTACTGCGTGGCACGTCCGGGCCTGAGTTCGGCCCTGGCCGGTGTTGCGATAGCGGCAGCACTGGTGCCTCCGATCGCTACGGTGGGTATCTCCCTGGTGCTGCAGGACTGGGATAATGCCCAGGGTGCCGCGCTGCTTTTTGCCACCAACGTGGTCGCGATCATTATCGCGGCGAGCTTCACCTTTTTCGCCATTGGGGTGAGAGGACAGGTTGGGAAGAAGCAACTATGGGCCCGGCGGTCATTGGTGCTGTTGCTCATCATGTTAGTGATCCTGATGGTGCCGCTCGCGACGGTCCTGCTGAAGAAAGCGGCGGGTTAACAGGGTTGAGTGTGCGATCTAACCCTGTTGGTGTGAGTGGGCTCGATAACGTGAGAGCTTTGTGGGACGGTTTCTGATTGAATAGCAGGATGAAAACGCTGCTTGTCCTGGGGTGCTTGTTGGTTTTTGGATTAGGCGGACAGGGGCGAGCGCAGGAACTTGAGATGGTGACGGATGCCCGGATGCAGCCGTTGAAGGTGAATCTCGGACGGCTCCTCCAGGGGCTGGACTATATTGGACAGCCATTGCCGTATGCGCGCGAGGAGGTCATGCCCAGGGATTTGATTGATCTGCAGAAGTTGATCGATCCTCTCTGCCTCGCGTCGGTGACGATCAATCCTGAATCGCGAGTGTCGGCCGATCCGGGGGCAGCCCGGCCAATTCTCGTCGATGATGGCTGGGTCTGTTATTTGATTAAGGTGATCAACCAAGCGGGAGTGACGGCACCGCTGAAGGCCTATTCCCAGGAGCCCGAGATCGAGGTGGATATGTTTATCGATCGCCCGGTCAGCCCGCGTTTGTCCGGGGTCACCCTGGAGTATCGCATTCTCATGATCCGGGCCTCGGAGCCGGGCCAGTTGTCCACAGTGCTGACTTTTGATATCGGGCAGGGGACTCAGGATGTTGGATTCCGCTCAGACCTCCTTATGACCTTCAATGCCCTGGAGGTGGTTGACCTGGTCCTGAAACCCCTCGATGTGGACGGAAGCCCGACAACGGCGGCTTTTGAAATTCGGGATGAAAAAGGGCGTAGCTGGCCGGCCCAGGTGAAGCGGGTGGAGCCGGACTTTCGGTTTCATCCCCAGGTGTATCGCCACCATGGCGAGAGTGTTCAGCTGCCGGCCGGTGAATACACCATCCAGGTGTCTCGCGGTCCGGAATATCTTCCACTGGTGAAGCAGGTGACAGTTGGGGAGACCGGGGGCGAGGCGGAATTCCCTCTCAAACGCTGGATCGATCCGGCGGCACGTGGTTGGTGGTCGGGGGATCATCACATACACGCTGCGGGCTGCAAGCACTACACGAGTCCGTCGGAGGGAGTGCACGCTGAAGCGATGATGCGTCACTGCCTCGGTGAAGATTTGAAGGTGGGAGCCAATTTGACCTGGGGACCCTGCTTTGATTACCAGAAGCAGTTCTTTACCGGCAAGGTGGACAAGGTGTCCCGCTATCCCTATTTGCTGCGCTATGATGTCGAAGTGTCAGGATTTGGCTCACACCGTTCCGGGCACCTTTGCCTGTTGCGCTTGAGTAAGCAGATTTTCCCGGGTGGAGATTCCAGTGATCACTGGCCGACACTTTGCCTGAATACCTTGAAGTGGGCGCAGCGGCAGGGAGCGGTTTGCGGTCCTGCACACTCGGGGTGGGGGCTCAACCTGGAGACTGACGACTTGCCGAACTACCAGATTCCTCCTTTCGATGGAATCGGTGCGAACGAATACATTGTTGATGTGACTCACGTGGTGAAAGGACCGGATGGCAGTCCAACACCCGCCGTGGATTTCCTGAGCATGGTGGATACGCCTTCGGTGTGGGAATTGAATATCTGGTATCACACGCTCAACTGCGGATACCGCACGAGAATCAGCGGAGAGACTGACTTTCCCTGCATCTATGGCGAGCGGGTTGGCCTGGGGCGCAGTTATATTAAGCTCGACGGCAGGTTGAGCTACGATGCCTGGTGCCAGGGGATAGCTGACGGGCGCGGCTACGTGTCCGACGGTAATTCCCATCTCATGGACATGACGGTGAACGGGCTCGAGCTCGGGACGCAGGGAAGCGAAGTCGCCATTGCGAAAGGCGAGGGGATTACGGTGAAAGCAGCCGTGGCTGCCCGCCTCACTGGAGCGCGGGAGGTTCGGGAGCGCGGACTGGCGGAGAAACCTTTCTGGCACATCGAGCGGGCTCGAATTGGCGACACGGAGGAGGTAAAGGTCGAGCTGATCATGAACGGGTTTCCAGTCGCGGAGAAAATCATCATCGCTGACGGATCGATGAACGATCTCGTCTTCGACAATGTCCCGGTGGAGCAGAGTTCCTGGGTAGCCCTGAGAATTTTCCCGAGCAGCCACACCAACCCGGTTTTTGTTCATGTCGATGGAAAGCCGATCAGGGCGAGTCGAAAAAGCGCCCAATGGTGCCTCGAGTCCGTCGAGCAATGCTGGTCACAGAAAGAAAAGCAGATCGCTCCGGCTGAGATGTCAGATGCGATTGCGGCATACGATCACGCCCGCGCAGCCTACCGGGAAATCCTGGCTGAGAGCGTGGCGGAATAGCTCCGAAACCGGGGCGAAGAAAATTATCTGAAAAGTGAAAGGGGGTCATGCGTCGAACCGTAAAGACACCCATGAAATACCTTTCCCTCATTCTATTCGGCGTCTGGGTGCTGGCGGAGATGCTGTCAGCCCAGGACTCGGCCGGGGGTGCAGCGAACAACGGCTTTTCAGATCAATTGGTGGAGGCGGCTCTGTTCCGCACAACCCAGGAGGTGCGCTATGACCCGGCCTACGTGGCGATGGAGTATCCCGGTGGCGATGTGCCGGCTGACACGGGGGTGTGCACCGATGTGGTGATTCGCTCCTACCGGGCGCTGGGGATTGATCTCCAGAAGCTGGTTCACGAGGACATGCGAAGCAGTTTCTCCTCCTACCCGAAAAACTGGGGGCTCTCGACGACCGATCGAAATATTGATCATCGACGCGTTCCGAACCTGCAGAAATTCTTTGAACGGAGTGGGGCGAAGGCCGAAGGGGAGATCCTGCCGGGCGACTTGATTGCCTGGGACCTGACCGGCAACGGCCTCTGGCACATTGGAATCGTGGTGGGTCCTGACACCTTTGTTCACAACATCGGCAGCGGTCCGGTCAAAGACACCGGAATCGGCCAGTGGAAGGTCGTGGGGCACTACCGGTATCACCCGGCTAATCAGTGACCCGCTTCATCGCTGCGAGCAGGTGATAGCTCTGAAGTTGCTGCACGTATAGCTCCGCTTGCTCTCGAACGCCGGTCCAGACGATGGACTGACCGTCCCGGTGGACCTCCAGCATGAGGGACTGGGCTCTCTCCTTGGGGTAACCGAATACTCGCTGGAGGATCAGGGTGACGAAACTCATCAAGTTCACCGGATCGTCGTAGACGATGACATTCCAGGTCGAATCGAGGTCGGTCTCGGTTTCAACTTCGGTGATAGTGATTTCGTCGATATCCGAAGACATGATCACAAGGAGGAAATTATACCACCCGGAGGTTTCCGGAGCCACCGGTCTGGCCACCATTCTCCCTTACGGCAGTGGCGACATGAACGAGGGCTTCTTCGAATACGGTCGAAAGCTCGGAAAGGGATTCACGGGAAAGCTCGCGGGGGAGGCCGGACTGAAATTCGAACCAGATGTAGGCGGATAGCGCTGAGGCGAGGGGGAGGTGATAGAGTGCCGACTGAAGGGCGAAAATCACGGAGACGTGACCGGGAGACTGACCTTTCTCGACCCGCTCAGCGTATTTGACCCAGTCTTTGTTGCCTTTCATTTCCTCTTTGCCTTCGAGGAACGGCTTGCCGGCGGCAATGCTGCGTTCGCGAACCTGGTCGGTGAGGTTGACGTCGAGCAGGCAGTCGATGGCCTGGACTTCGTCGATGCGGAACTGGCTGCCGCATTCGTAAGCCTCCACGAAGTTCGGGGCGAGGTGCGGCTCGAGCCACTGGTCCTGCCAGATTTGCCAGGCGCCGGGTAGATCTCCGCGGTCGTCGAAAAGAAAAGTCGCAGCAGACTCGGGCGTGACGCCGAGAAGGGCGATGGCACGGGCAAGGGAGACTTCCTGAGCGTCTCCCGGTTCGGCAATATGGAGGGTGTCAGACATCCGACACCGTTTCTGCCAAGTGGACTTAAATAAGTCCAGCTTTCTTAAGCGTCTTGTAAGCGCCGTTCTTGTCGATGGTCTTAAGACCACGAGCGCTCACCTTAACGCGGACGTAGCGACCAAGCTCAGGAACCCAGATGCGCTTCTGACGCAGGTTGGGCTTGAATTGACGCTTCACAGTCTTCGTGACGTGACGGCCGATACCACCCTGCTTTTTAGCCTTACCACTGCGGTGGATGCGGCGTCCGGAGGTAACTTTTGCACCAGTAATTTTACAAACTCTAGCCATCGTGAAGATCCGTTAAATTTTTGTGTCCCGTTTTTCGGGCCCCGCCTTGGCGAGGGCGGGCAATTTCCGCGAAAAACGGCGAGGGTCAAGGGAAAATCCGGCGATTGAGCATCTAGTTTATCAAAGCGCGATTTTGAGTCAATCAGAAGGCCCTGCGGGCACTTTCCCCTTGCGGATAGGGTGTGGCGGCTATGTTGTCCCCCATTTTTTTTAAAATCCGAACTATGAGCGAAGCAGCTTCAGAAAAAAATACGGTCCTGATGGAGAAAATCGTGAGCCTGTGCAAGCGCCGCGGTTTCATTTTCCAATCTGCGGAAATCTACGGGGGCCTCAACGGTTGCTGGGACTATGGTCCGCTCGGTGCTGAGCTGAAGCGCAATCTCAAGGAATACTGGTGGCGCAAGAATGTGCAGGAGCGCGAAGACATTCTCGGGATGGATGGCTCCATCTTGACTCACCAGGAAGTGCTCAAGGCATCCGGTCACGTCGGCGGGTTTTCCGATCCGATGTGTGACTGCCTGCTCAGCAAGGCTCGTCTGCGCGCTGACCAGATCGATCCGCAGGATGGAACGGTTTACAAATACTCCGGAGCTTCTCACGAGGAGTCCGGCTGGTCGGTGGACCGCGAATACTCGGTACTCGTGACCGAGGGACAGGACGAAAACAAGGCTCGCAAGACGGCGCGCCTCTATTACTCCCAGTTCCTCACTGATAAGCAGATTTCCCCGAAGAAGCTCGAGCTTGCCGGTGAGTCCACCGAGGAAGTGACGGGCACCACCAGTTTCAACCCGGAGAACGGGTCTCAGCTGACCGAGCCGCGTGAGTTCAACCTCATGTTCAAGACTCACATGGGAGCTTCGGCTGAGGACGGTGACGAAAGCAGCGTCGCCTACCTGCGTCCGGAAACGGCCCAGACGATTTTCACCCAGTTCAAGAACGTGGCTGAAACCAACCGCGTGAAACTTCCTTTCGGGATCGCCCAGATTGGTAAGTCGTTCCGAAACGAGATTAATCCGCGGAACTACACCTTCCGTTCCCGCGAGTTCGAGCAGATGGAGATTGAGTTCTTCTGTCGCCCGGATGAGGGGATGGCCCTGACTGACGAGTGGCTTGAGAAGCGTCTCAAGTTTTACGAAGAGATCGGGATTCCTCGTAAGCACCTGCACATCCTCGATGTGCCGGACGGTGAGCGTGCCCACTACTCGAAGAAGACTTACGATATCGAATACGAATTCCCCTTCGGCATCCAGGAGCTCGAAGGTGTGGCTTACCGCACCGACTACGACCTCAGCAAGCACAAGGAGTGCAGTGGCAAGCCGTTGGAGTTCTTCGACGACGAGACCAAGGAGAAGCTGATTCCTCACGTGGTGGAGCCGAGTGCCGGTTGTGACCGCACCATCCTCGCGCTGATCTGTGAAGCCTTCGACGAAGAGACTGTCACCGATGACAAGGGCAAGGAAGAGGTGCGAACCGTGATGCGTTTCTCACCCCGCATGGCTCCGATCAAGGTGGCGGTGCTTCCGCTTCTGAAGAACAAGCCCGAGCTGGTTGAAAAGGCTCGCGAAGTCCAGGCGCTGCTGACTCCGTTCATGACTGTATTCTACGACGAAACGGCTGCGATCGGTCGTCGCTATCGTCGACAGGACGAAGTGGGAACCCCTTTCTGCGTGACGATCGATTTCGACACGCTGGGTGAAGCCGGTGACGAGCTCAAGGATACGGTGACGCTGCGTCATCGCGATTCCATGGAGCAGGAGCGCATCGCGATTGCGGATCTCCGGAACTTCCTCCTCGACCAGATTCACTGATTCAGCTCATCGCGGGAGCTTCCTTGATGCTCTCGCCGATAAGGTCCATCACGGTGATGATCCCGAGAAGGTGATCGTCGCTGTCGCAGACCAGGCACTTGTAGCGCCCGTATCGGATCATCCGCTCGAGCGATTGCTGAACGGTGTTATCGCTTGAGCAAACCGGAAGCTGCATGGGTTCGATCTGGTCGAGCTTGCAGTCCTTGCCGATATCGTCCCGCTTGATGAAATCAAAGAAAGATTCCCGGCTGAGAACGCCGCAGAGTTTTCCATCGTCATCGACAAGCGGGTAAGTGCTAAAACGGCGAGCTCTGAAAAGATCGACGGCTTCGTGGAGAAACTGATTCGGATTCAGGGTCGCGACGTTGGTCCGCATGACTTCCGAAACTGGCTTCTCGAGCACATCGGGCGCGAGTTTTTCGGTGACTGATTGCAACTCACCTTCGGCAGATTCCTGGGCGGTCGTCTTCGCAAGAACGCGCTTAAACCGCCGACTGGATTGGAAGAAAGGCAGGACCACTTCACCGCTGAGTGAAACCAGCTCCGTGCGTCCTTTGGAAACGGCATCATAGAGATAGCCACCTCCATGAACGAGGGCGCGTTCGCCAAAGTAGTCGCCCTCTTCGATAGAACGGACCACAGAACCATCCTGGTCGTAGAGGTCTATCTGCCCACTCTTGACCACATAGAGTGAGAAAGCGGGTTCCCCCCGGTTGAAGAGGCGGTCATCGGGTTCCAGGTGCACCTGTTGGAAAAGCTTGGTGTACCTGGGGTTGAGCAGGTTGATGTCGCGAGGAAAGAACAAGTCGAGCGTCCAGTCGATGATGACGCGCAATTTGCGATCCAGACCGGGCAGCTTCATCAGGTAGATGGAGCGCCACATGAACCAGGCGATGAAGCCAGAGAACTTGAGGCCGAAGATACTGGCAACTGCAGTCTGGTGTCCGATGGAAGCGAGCTCTCCGAGTCCTTTGAAGAGAAACGGTTTGGGGTCCTGCCCACGGACGCGTCGCAACATGTTCTCGGCAAGACAGATGCCCTGGCGCATGGCAAACTGAGCAGTCTGCGGGCAAGGAGCGCCCCCGCCATCCGCGAGTGGAACAGCGGCGCAGTCACCAGCAGCCCAAACGTAGTCATAGCCCTCAACCTGGAGATACTCGTCGGTGATGAGGCGATACCGATCGTGCGGAATCTCGTAATCATCGCAAAGGCGCCGGATGACCCGGTTGGGAGCGTTGCCGACCGTGGAGACCACGGTGGAGGTCTCGATTTCATCGCCACTCTGAAGATAGACCTTGGTTGAGGTGACGGCGCGGACTCGTTCATTGAGGATCAGCTCAAGTCCTCGATCCACGAGTTTGCGGCCGGCGTAGTCGCCCAGCTCATCTCCAAGTGTCTGAAGAATTCGATCACGGCTGTGAACGAGGACGACGCGGATGTCCTCCCGGTTCACGTTGGTGTAGAACTTTGAGGTCTCGTGAAGCATGTCCAGCATTTCGCCGGCCGTCTCGACACCTGAGTATCCGCCACCGACGACAACAAAGGTCAGGAGTCGCTTGCGGAGGGCTTCGTCGTATTGAGCGTTCGCTTCCTCGATTCGTGAGATAATAGTGGAGCGAAGAATCATCGCATCACCCACGTTCTGCATGAGGAGTGCATGCTCAGGCATGCCGGGGACCCGACTAAGATCGATCTCGGCTCCGAGCGAAAGGACGATGTGCTCGAACTCAATAATGATTCCCGGCGAGAAGTTACCGGTGTTGATGCGAACTTCCTTCTTCTCGAGATCCACATGTTCCACGCCGCCGCGGTAGACTGTGATACCGCGACAGAGTCGCCTGATCGGATTGATCACGTGGCTGGGTCCGAGGGAGGCACCAGCCACCTCGGCCAGCATGGGCTGAAACACCATGTAGTTCTGTTCCGAGACGATAGCGGCTTTATTCGGAGGGATTCCGGCTGACCGGAATTTTCGGCCGAGCTTCTGACCGCAGAAAACACCTGCAAATCCACCACCGAGGATCACGACTTCAAGTTGAATACGATGGGGCTGTAATTCTCGATTGGCGAGGGATTCGGGTGATGCCATGGCGACTTATCCAACAGCTAGTCTTGTGCCGGATTCAAGCATCAGTTTTCAACTAATTGAAGACAAAGACGTCGGCGAGATACCAGGCGATCATGGCGAGGGCAATGAGAACGCGGGCAACAATGCCGGCAACACCGCCTACAACGGTTCCAACGGTGGAGTTGGAGGCATCCTTGACCTCTTTCTTGGCAAAGAGCATTTCAAAGAGAAAGACGCCGAGAATAGGGCCAATGATGAGACCGGGCAGTCCGAAGAAAAGGCCCACGATGCCGCCGAGGATGGCTCCTCCGATACCCCATTTGCTCGAACCGAACCACTTGGCCCCAATCGCCCCCGAAAACCAGTCGACGATGATCGAGATGATGTAGAGCAGGGTAATGACCACGAGGCTTTGCCAGGTCAGTTTGGAGTCTTCCATCCCGAAGCTGAAGTAGTGCACTAACATCCCGGCCCAAATGAGAGTGGTCCCGGGGATGACCGGGAGGAAGGTGCCGAGGAATCCGATGACGATCAGCAGGATAATCGAAGTCCAGAGAAGGACGTCGGTGATGGCACCCCAGTTGATGCTGTCGAAGATGCCGGCGAGAATTATCATGGGTCTTCGTTAGAAGAAATTACGAGCCGGAATCGGTTCGCGAGGCAGGCAGATTCGCTGAATGCAGTGATCGAAACTCTCCTCGTTGCTGAGGATGCCGATTTCGACCCGGAGGAAATAAATGGGCACATCCATGCGGGCGAGTCGGGGAAAGCGGACGGCATCTTTCTCCGTAGTGATAATCATGTCCACGTCGGATTCAACGCAGCAGTTGATGAACGAAATGATCTCCTGCTCCGTGAAACGGTGGTGATCAGTGAATCGGCAGGTGGCTTCGATGTCGGCGCCGAGCTTGCGCACACCGTCTTCGAAGCTCTCGGGAACTGCGATCGCGCTGACCGTGCCGACCTTGGCTCCCTTGAGATCGTCGAGAGGACGGGTCTCACGGGTTTCAATATGCTGGAGATAGCGGGGACGGTGCTCGCACTCAATGATCTCCGCAGTGCGATTGTAGAGGCGGATGCGCTCGATGAGCTCATCGTTTGGCTCCCCGTTGCACTTGGTGATGAAGATGTAGGAGGCACGCTTCAGGTTTTTTGGCGGCTCGCGCAGAGTGCCGCGGGGGAGGAGGCGCTCGGTTCCAAAGGGGTGCCAGCGGTCGACGAGCACGATGTCGAGCCGGTGCTTGAGGCGAAGGTACTGGAGTCCGTCGTCGAGAATGAGCGTGTCGCAGTTCAGCTCTGCGATGGCGTGCTTGCCGCTCTTGACCCGGTCCTTGTCGACGACCACGGGAACATCCTTGAGGTTGGCCGCCAGCATGTAGGGTTCGTCTCCGGCCGTCTTGGAATCGAGGAGGAGTGACTTCCCGTCGCTGACCACGCGAGGGGGGTCGATCTCGTTTTTGCCCTGGATCTTTCCGGCGAGACGTTTGAGGAAGGGTTGCTTCACCGACTTGTAGCCGCGGCTGAGAATGGCAACGCGCCGACCGCCGTCCTGGAGGGAGCGCGCGAATTTCTCAACGACAGGTGTTTTGCCGGTTCCGCCGACGGTGAGGTTTCCAATGCTGACGACGAGGCAGCCCAGATTGCGCTCGCGGAGGAGGCGATTGCGATAGAGCCAGAGGCGCAGGTTCACCACTCCGGTATAGAGATGGGACATGCTGCCGAGGAAGCCCCGCAACATGGAGGCACGGACGCCCTTACGACGGTCGAGAATGACGTCGATGGCGAACTGTTCCAGTTTTTCCGAAGTTTGCCCCATCTTGGAGGTGTTCCGCCTGCTTTCGCAGAGGCGGTTTATGGTGAATGAATTGTGCTCAGAAGCAACTGCGAATGTGAACGGTTGCAATTCCCCCGCTATTAGACCATTTCGTTAGGCATGACCAGAATCGACGGCCGCACCAATGACCAACTCCGGGACGTGACTTTCCAACTCGATATTGCACCGCTGGCCCACGGCAGCGTGCTCGTGAGTTTCGGGGAAACGCAGGTAATCTGCAGTGCCATGCTGGAAAAAGGCGTGCCGCGCTGGATGATGCATCAAAATGTTCAGGGCGGCTGGTTGACCGCGGAATACAGCATGTTGCCGTATTCGACCCTGCAGCGGAAGTCTCGCGATATCTCCCGCGGAAAACTGGACGGCCGCAGCTCTGAGATTCAGCGCCTTATCGGGCGAAGCCTCCGAGCGGTGGTTGATCTGAAGAAACTGGGGCAGCGCACCCTCTGGATCGACTGTGATGTGCTGCGTGCGGACGGGGGCACCCGGACCGCTTCTATTACCGGCGCCTGCGTCGCGGTGGAGATGGCGTTCCAGCGTTTCATTGCTGCGAAAAAGCTGGAGTCTTCGCCGATGGAGAAACTGGCCGCTGCCGTCAGCGCCGGGATCTGGGAAGGGGAGAGCAGACTTGACCTGAACTACCACGAAGACAAGGACGCCAGTGTCGATTTCAACTATGCGATGACTGAAGATCTCGAATTGATCGAGATGCAGGGGACCGGGGAGGAGGCCACCTTCACCGAGGAGCAGATGCTGGAAATGCTTCGCTACAGCAAGAAGGGCATCTCCGAAATCGCGGAACTGCAGAAGGCAGCTCTCGATTGCTTCGATCCGACAGCCAATGTCGAACTGCTGACGCGCCTCGACTGAGGCGCGCCGATGTTGTCCGCCCAGATCAGGCCGGCTTCACTGTTTTACGAAGCTTGGCGAGTCCGCGGCGCACGCGGGCTTTGACGGTGCCGAGCGGTTCACCGAGCTGATCGGCGATTTGCTGTTGGGTGAGGCCTTCGAAGTATACCTTTTCGATGGCTTCCCGCTGTACGTCGGTGAGCTCCAAAATAGCAGAGCGGACAGTCTGGCAGGTATCGCGCCGTGAGGCGGCTTCAAGACCGCTGATCCCGGTGGCCCCGCGGGGAATTACACCAATTTCTTCGGTGTAGGCCGATTTGAGTCGGGCCTGCCGCTGCTTTGCGCGGAGACGGTCGATCGCCCGGTTGCGCGCCATCGATGCCAGCCACGTGACCGGTCGCCCTCGGCCCTGATGGTAGAGGTGCGCTTTGCGCCAGAGGGATCCCATGACTTCCTGGAGAACTTCTTCGGAATCCTGCCGGTCGTTGAGAACCTTGTCGATGGTGGTGAAAAGGAGGCCATCGTATCGGTCATACAATTTTCGGAAACTTGTCCTGTCTCCGTTAGCAATGCTGTGGATCATCGCCGCGTCGGCGGCGTCGTTGTAGGCGGGGTTGGACTGAGGTTGGGCCTTCATGAGAATAACTTATAAAGTGATAAGAATTGCTCAAACAAAAACCACATAAGACTTTCTAATATTTTTGTGTTTTCGAATTAGTTCGCCTCAAGCGTGGTTGAGTCCCCGCTCATTGAATTTTATTCTCATGAATGACGCGTTTGGCACTATGTGCTGCTTGCTTTAAACGTATCTTATATTGCGGTGTCTAAACCCAGCACAGGCTGACATTGCGTGTGCCGATGCCCTGTGTTAGCTTCCGCGAATTGGCTCGGCCAAAATCCCCCCCCCTACTCCTTAACTCAACGACTCCATGCAAAACGAAGAACCCGATAACAACAATCAGCGCCAAGGTGGCGGTGAAGGTGGATTCAATTGGAAAGGTCTGATCCTGTTGTTTGTCGCGATGGGCCTGTTTGGCCTCGCTATATGGTCAAAATCTGCTTCGGATTCCTCCCGCCAGGTCACCTACGCCGAGTTCGAGAAGCTCGCTGATTCCGGAAAAATTCACATCGATGCCGAACTCAAGCCGCCCCATTTGCTTGAGATTGTGCAGAAGGATGGAAGCGCCAAACAATTCATCCAGGGCTGGTATGAAGTTGAGGACCCTGAGAAGAACGGCGGTAATAAATACAGTAGGTTTTCGGCTCCGGTGATTCTCAGCTATGTCGGTGAGGAATTGAAAGAGACGCTGGCAAAAAACAATCTCGTGATTTCCGACCTTCCCACCCAAAGCGACGGGCTCGGTATGATGCTGATGTCATTCTACCTTCCGGTCTTCTTTCTCCTGATCCTGCTCTACTTCCTTTTCCGTCACCAGATCAAGGCTGCCGGCAAGGGAGCGATGAGCTTCGGCAAGAGCAAAGCCAAGCTCATGGCGATGGACAAGAACAAGGTGACCTTCAAAGACGTCGCCGGCGTTGAAGAAGCCAAGGAAGAAGTCTGGGAGATCGTCGAATACCTGCGTGATCCGAAAAAGTTTCAGCGCCTCGGTGGTCGCATTCCCAAGGGCGTACTCATGGTGGGCCCTCCCGGAACCGGTAAGACCCTTCTGGCTCGCGCCATCGCCGGCGAAGCAGACGTGCCTTTCTTCTCCATCAGTGGTTCCGACTTTGTTGAGATGTTCGTAGGCGTGGGTGCTTCCCGCGTCCGCGATATGTTTGAGCAAGGCAAGAAGAACGCCCCCTGCCTGATCTTCATTGATGAGATTGACGCAGTCGGTCGTCATCGTGGTCATGGTCTTGGTGGAGGTCACGACGAACGCGAGCAGACTTTGAATGCATTGCTCGTGGAGATGGATGGTTTCGACACCCAGGAAGGGGTCATCATCATTGCTGCCACGAACCGTCCCGATGTGCTCGATCCGGCCCTGCTTCGTCCCGGCCGTTTCGACCGTGAGATCACAGTGAGCCTTCCGGATGTGAAGGGTCGTGAGGAGATTCTCGGAGTTCACGCCAAAAACGTGAAGTTGGCCGAAGGCGTGGACATGGGTGTGATTGCCCGCGGAACTCCCGGTTACTCGGGTGCCGAACTTGCCAACGTAATTAACGAAGCCGCTCTTCTGGCCGCCCGTAAGGGCCTCAAGGCAATCACGACTTCCGAGCTGGAGGAAGCTCGTGATAAGGTGCGCTGGGGTAAGGAACGACGCAGCCTCGCACTCAGCGAAGACGAGAAAAAGCTCACGGCTTATCACGAAGCGGGCCACGCTCTTCTGGGCATGTTGGTTAAAGACACGGATCCGGTGCACAAGGTTACCATCATTCCGCGGGGCCCGGCTCTCGGTGTGACGATGTATCTTCCCGTCGAAGACAAGCACAGCTACAAGAAGCAGTACCTGCTCGATCGACTCATCCTCATTATGGGTGGGCGTGTCGCTGAGGAACTTGTTTTCGGTGACGTCACCAATGGTGCTGCCGGAGACATCCGACAGGCCAGCGAAATTGCCCGCAAGATGGTCTGCAACTGGGGCATGAGCGACAACCTCGGCATGATCGAATACGGCGAAGGCCAGGGAGAAGTTTTCCTCGCTCGCGATATCTCCTCTCCGCGTAATTACTCCGAAGCCACTGCTCAGCAGATTGACGATGAAGTTCGCAAGCTGACCGACGAGGCCTATTCTGAGGCGACTCGACTGCTCACTGAGCATCGGGACAAGCTCGAGGCGATTGCCCAGGCACTGCTCGAATACGAGACTCTTGATGGCTCACATATCGAGGAAATCATGGAGTTTGGTGAGATCCAGAACCCGCCGAGTGCTCCGACTCCTCCGGACCTCCCTGAAGAGGCAGAGTCCAAGCAGCGTCCTGCTGATGAGGAAGAGAAAGATCGCGGAGATGATTTCCCCGGGGAATTAGCCCCTGCGGGCGCTTGAACGGCTAAACGAATTTTCCGATTCTAAAATTGCTTTCTCGCGGCATTACCCGCGAGGATAGCGATTATGAAAAGCTTCCTGCTGATCAGCTTTGTCCTGGCCGGAGTGACTGTTTCCGCCTGCAAAGTTCGAACCGTAAAAGATTCTCACGGTGATATCATCTATCAGGAGCCTGAACGAGTGACTCCGTTCAAGAGCGATGCCGAGAAGATGGAGGATGTGTTCGAGAAGGAGAACGCTCTCGGCTACTATTAGTCCTTCAGAGAGATTACTCTGATGATGCCTCCGCGCTGATATCCAGCTTGAGAGCAAAGGTTCCCGCGGGATCGTTATTCTCCCAGTCCCTGCGGTATTCCAACTTCACGCTTGCCTCACCAGGAGCCAGTGCGGTGATCGTGATGAAGTAAGTGCCTCCCACTCCGGACATACCGGTTGGATTGGCGTCAGATTTGTAGATGATCGACAGGTCGTAGAGGTCGCCGGCTTCATCACTTTTTGCCTCCAGCCATTGGTAGCCGGTGGTCGGGTTGCCATCGAGTTCGACTTTGACGGAATCTCCTACTGACATGGAAACCGTAGACCCGCTTGCGGACGAGTCGAGTTTGGTGGCTGCGATTTCTTTTGTGCACGAGGTAAAGCCCAGCAGAGCCAAGGCACAGAGGGAGAGGATTATTCGAGGCTTCATGGGATATCTGCAAGGCAGTCTTTAAAGGGGAAAGTGATCCGAAGTTATGGCTTCGTCGAAGAGGCGATCAGAATTTCTGCGATTCGTTTCCCGAGTGAGCATGTGCAGCTGCGAACAGGCGGCCTGGAGGCATTCATCAGGCGCTGCGCAGCGGGATGGATTCGGGGCTGTTGAATGGGTTCTTTCGTGTTCGAGAACCGGGGAGCGGGGGTGGGTTGCGGTGTTGTGAAGGCCAATGACGGGCTGTCCTTTTTCACCGGCAGAATGCGTCCTTCGCTGACCGTTCCCCAAACTTCAATATCCTTGATCTGCAGGGGCTCACAGGTTACTGGGTTGTCTCCGAGAATCGTGAAATTGGCAAGCTTACCCGGTTCGATGCTGCCGACCTCGTTCTCCATCCGCAGCGAGTAGGCGGCTTCCAGGGTGACAGCTTTGAGCGCCCCTTCGCGGCTGACGCGTTGCTCGGGGGCGGCGACCCGACCCGACGAGGTAATGCGGTTGACGCCACAATGCATCAGGAAAAGAGGCTGGCCCGGAGCCATGGGCATGTCGGAGTGAAACGAATAGGAGACTCCTGCCTTCTCGACGTCACCCATGCGGGTCATGGGATCCGCCCGCTCGGGACCGAGACCGGACTTACTGTAATTGTCGGCAAGAGCGACCGGGTAATAAGAGTTCGCGCTAACAATGGCACCAAGGTGCTTAATACGGTCGACCTGATCAGCTGTTGATACGGCAAAATGGACGATGACGGTACGGTGATCGTATCGCGGATACCTCCGCATGTTCTCTTCAAGGGTGTCGAGGACCATCTCGAGACCCGCATCCCCGTTCACGTGTATGTGGAGTTGGTAGTCGGCATCCCAGTAGGTCTGGAAGGTGCTGCGGAAAAAGTCGACGTCCATCATCCATTCGCCCTCATGCCCGTCGGTATAGGGTTCTTTTAATTGCATCAGCTGGGAATAAATTGCGCCGTCGGCGAAGAGCTTGACCTGCTTTGGAACCATTGCTGTCATTCCTTCACCCCAATCCATCAGTTTTTCAGTCTCCTCGATCAGAGCACCGGGGTAGGCAGCGGCAATAGACTTTCCGTCGGGAATATAATAGAAGCGGAAAGGACTCTCAGATCCTGAGAGAACGGCGTTCTGAGCCTCCTGAAGCGGCCTGGAGAGGACTCCACCCGGTTCACAGCCTAACGTTACTCCTGCTGCGTGGAAGAAATTGACGGTGAAGTCCAAACCCTCTTTCAACTTTTCGGGGGAAGCAATGACTGGAGCCAGGACGGGAAGTATCCCAAGCATCCCCTGTTCCCAGAAGTGCCCTTCAGCAAGGTTAGACTGGGCACGGGCACTCTCGGTTTGTTTCGCGAGAAACGCTTGGTCGATTCCCAGCATATCAAGAGCGGGGTCGTTGAGAATGAACTCGTGACATGAGCGGTGCCAAACGAGAATGGGTCTTTCTGTGCTCAGTTTATTAAGATCATCACGGGTGAGTTTGCCATGAAAGTAGTGATGAAAGCCCCAGGTAACGAGGGGCTCTTCGGGATCCTCGATCTTGGCCTCGGCTTCAGTGATTCGCTGGATATACTCCTCCCGGTTGTTAGCGGCTTTGACAACGCCCTCCGGGAGGGTCCAGTCTTCGATCGCGATGATTTCGGTTACCATCGTAAGCGCGGTGAGGACAGGGTGATCGTGTTGACCAATCAGCCCGGGAACAATGACGTGATCCTTGAAGGTGTTGTTGATAGTGAAGGGTTGATCGCCGGCGGCTGCCTTGAGTTCCTCGAGTGTTCCGGTCGCGAGAATTCGATCACCGACGACTGCTACCGCTTCAACACTGGGAGAATCAGGATCGAGGGTTACAATTTCCCGGGCTGTGAAAATGACGGCTTCCGGGAGAGAATCGATAGCTTGGGACACTTCCTGCAGGGAGGAGGTTTGAGCGTCGGCCGTTGTGCTGGACGCCAGCAGAATTAGAGCGGGAATAGCGAGGTAGTTTGGCAGCTTCATTGGGTGGGTCTCCGATCAGGTGTTTGTTTTGGCAGGCAAAACAGGGGAGGAATAGCCTGTGATGGATACGCGCGAAATGAGGCGACGGTACATCACCCCGACGAACTAGCCGAAGGACAAGATAGGTGAACCACGCAAAAAAACGAACTAGCCTTTCCCGTCCATCGCAATGAGCTGCGTGACGGTGACAAATTGGTAGCCCTTTGCGAGGAGCTGGTCGACGGCCGAAGGAATGGCGTCGATGGTCGGAGCGTGAATGTCGTGAACCAGGAGGATGCCGCCGGGTGAAGCTCCTTTGACGAGGCGGGAAGTCACAACAGAAGAGCCGGGCTTCTTCCAGTCTTCGGGATCGACCGACCACATAATGGAAGGGTAACCAAACTCTTCGCGGATCCATTTCTTTTGCGAAGAAGTAATTGCCCCATAGGGAGGGCGCATGGTGCGTGGAGCGACTCCAGTCGTTGCGACAATGGACTCATGGGCGTCGGTGAGTTCCTTTCTCACGCCGGCGGCCGACATTTTGGCAAGGTTGCCGTGGGTCACCGTGTGGTTTCCGATTTCGTGACCTTCGGCAATAATGCGACGCATGATTTCGGGATAGGCCCGGGCATTTGTCGCAACAACGTAGAAGGTGGCTTTAACGTTCCGTTTCTTGAGTATGTCGAGGAGACGGGGTGTGTTGGAAGGGTGGGGCCCGTCATCGAAAGTCAGCGCAATGAAGGGGAGGCTGGTCTCAACTTTGTAGTAGGAATCCTTGGTGCCGACAGAGGCGGGCAGATTCTGGCTTCCCGCTTTGTTCCAGGATGGAGAATCGAGGCCGGCGGTATTTCGAGCAGGGTTGTCAGCCGACGCGAGAGGGTTGTCACTCCCTTTCTTCAAACCGGACGGAGTTTTACAGCCGACGAAAGCGACCCCGGCGACAGTCAGGATCAAAGCGAGACAGGTTTGTGATCTGGAAACTTTCAACGGATTCGCCGGGTTATGGTGGGGGAAAACCTAAATTTAAGAAGTTTTTAAATTTTTGCAAATCAGATTTGCGAAAACTCTTAATTATTAATAAATCTTGAGAGAATGGGTCGGAGTGACTCTGTTGTATCTGTCGGCCAGATTTCCGGTGCGGTAAAGAGCGCGTTGTCGAGAGCCGCATGCTCAGGCCAGTCCGGATTGGTCGGGATTTTCGGAATCACCACCTGGAGAATCTCTCGCGCAGTTGCTGCATTCGCCTGGACGTGCTCGATCACAGAGTGGGCGGTAACCGCGTCTTCCTCGACTTTCCAGCAATCGTAGTCAGTGATCATGGCCAAAGTGGCGAGGGCGATTTCGGCTTCCCGAGCCAGTTTGGCCTCGGGCAGGTTGGTCATTCCGATGAGGTCGAAGCCGAGTTTGCGATTGGTCTCTGATTCTGCCCTCGTGGAGAAAGCAGGGCCGTCCATGTTCACATAGGTGCCGCCATTGTGAACGGTTTTCCCGAGTTCGCCTGCAGTTTCGTAGAGCATTTCCCTGAGTTGGGTCGAGATCGGATCTCCGAATTCAATATGGGCTACGATTCCTTTGCCAAAGAAGGTGTGCTCGGTGCGACGGCTGGTGCGGTCAAAGAACTGGTCGGGTAGAACGATATCGCGGGGATGGTATTCTTCGCGAAGGGAGCCCACGGCGGTGACGGCAATAATCCATCGTACATTGAGAGAGCGAAGGGCCCAGATGTTGGCTCGATGATTCAGTTCCGAGGGGAGGATTCGATGTCCTTTTCCGTGGCGGGGGAGGAAGCAGACTCGGCGACCGTCGATGCGCCCGGAGATAATGGCATCGGACGGTTCTCCGAAAGGGGTTTCGACTGCGATCTCCTCGATATCGGTGAGCCCTTCCAGTTCGTAGAGGCCTGAGCCGCCGATGACACCGATGGCAGTGTCGGGGTGAGAATCTTCAGTCATAGGGCGCGAATTTACGAAGAGTACGAGGTTTGTCCAAGTGGCAAATGAGTCGGTTCTTACTGGCAAAGGTTGAGTAAAGCCATTAGAATGACTTGAAATTTAAGAATTACTAATTAAATATTTTAAAAATGTTTGGCCGCTATTTAGTTTCAGTGCTCCTGATCGCCTTGGGGATTGCCTCCCCATGGTTGGTGAAGGATTGGCTGGAGTGGCGGTCCGAAGGAGGGGAGAAGGGCGGAATCTATCAAAAGCTTTCGGATTTTCCTCAGGCGTGGAAGGCCCGGTTTCAGAGGGAGCCGGAGCTGGAAACTACCGTGGCGGTAGCTGAGGACACTTCGGCAGAGGTCGACCCATATCCCCTGGCTGAGCGGACCATGCGATTCTTCGAGGGGTTTCTGCCATCAAGAGACAGCGAATCCGGGGGATTGCCTTCTGATCCCGTGGTGGATTCTGCTGAATCCAGACTGGCCCGGGTGGCAGCGAAAGAGGCGCTGGTCGGGGCTGATGAAGCTCTCGCCGCATTGCAGCTCTCCGTGGGGGATCCCGTATTCCTGAGGCTGTTTAAGGAAGAAAACGAACTGGAGGTCTGGATGCGCGGTATAGGTGATTCTCACTACACGCTATATAAAGTGTATCGTTTGCAGGGGTGGTCCGGGAAGCTGGGCCCAAAACTGAAAGAGGGAGATCGCCAGGTTCCCGAGGGCTTTTACTACGTCAGCGCCTCCCGTTTGAGGCCCGAGACCCGCCATTTCCTCGGTGTGGATCTGGGTTTTCCCAATGAGTATGACACCTATCACGGCCGAACCGGGAGTGGGCTGATGATCCACGGTGGGAAAAATGACACCGGAGCTTTTGTCCTCTCTCCCGGAGACATGAGTGAAGTCTACGCCCTGTCTGATGCAGCGCTTCAATCCGGGCAACGGCTTTTCAGGGTGAATGTTTTTCCGTTTCGAATGACCGACAAGAGGATGGAGCAGGAGTGGAAGAAGCAACCGGAATGGATCGATTTCTGGGTGAATCTGAAAGAAGGTTATGACTTTTTTGAAAACGCTAATTTCCCACCGGATGTGTCGGTGAATGCTGGAGAATATGCCTTTCGATTCCCGTGACCTTAAATTTTAGGTTTTCGGCGTTTTTTTCTTCACGAGCCTGATCAATTTCTCTAGGTTCCGTCCACACCGGTGTGGGAACCTCCGAGTTCCAACTGGTTCATGCTGCGCAGACAGTAAGAATTTACCGAGAACCTCCTTAACCAGCATATCAGTTTTGTACGCGAACGAATCCTACCTCCTTGAACTGTTGCAGGAGGCGCATCTGTTCGATGCCGCCGCTCTGGAAGACGTAAATCACAAAAAGAAGTCCACGGAATCGACCCTTGAGGCCCTGATTTCGCTGAACATCGTCACGGATGAAAACGTGGCCGAGGTTTTGGCGAACAATGCAGGGATGGAATATGTCGATCTCCAGAAGATGGAAATCGATCCGTCAGTGGCTTCTCATATTTCCGGCGAGCAGGCACTTCGTTTCAAAATCGTTCCCATCGCCGAGTCGCACGGTTCGCTGGTGATCGCGGTTAGCGATCCTCTCGATTTCGACACGCTTGATTCAGCGCGTCACATTCTTTCCGTCGAGCCCGAGTTTGTGGTGGCCTCGGATTCTGCGATCAAGCAGCGCCAATTGGATTTCTATGCGTCCGAACTCGATTCGGATCAGATTCAAAAACTCGATGGCGAAGCGATCGCGGTGACAGAGGGCGGAGAAGGTGAAGGTGGCGACGCTCCCATCATTAAGATGGTGTATCAGATCCTCCAGGAAGCCTATCAGAATAAGGCTTCCGATATTCACATCGAGCCCACTGAAAAGGAGTTGAGGATTCGTTACCGGATTGACGGGGCTCTTCACAAAGTTCAGAGCCACCCGTTGCGATTGCTCCCCTCAGTGGTCAGTCGAATCAAGATCATGACCGGCACCATGGCGATCGCCGAGAAGCGCGTGCCGCAGGATGGTCGAATCCAGGCGAAGTTCGGCAGTGGTGATCTCGACCTTCGTGTCTCTACGGTTCCGACCAGTTGTGGCGAGAGTATCGTCATGCGTATTCTTGATCGCAGCTCTCTCTCGATCGGTCTGCCGCAGCTGGGATTCTTCAGCGATGACGAGCAGAACTTTAACAACCTGATTCGCCTGCCGGACGGAATTATCCTGGTGACGGGTCCTACGGGTTCCGGTAAGACGACGACTCTCTACGCTTGTTTGAATGCCATTAACAAGTCGGACCGAAAAATCATCACGGTTGAGGATCCGGTCGAATACCTGCTTTCCGGTATTAACCAGGTCCAGGTGAAGGAAGACATCGGGATGACGTTCGCGGCAGCGCTGCGAGCCATCCTTCGACAGGCGCCGAACATCATCATGATTGGTGAGATTCGTGACCTTGAGACTGCTTCCATTGCTATTAACGCAAGTCTAACCGGTCACTTGGTTTTCAGTACCCTGCACACGAATGACGCGCCTTCGGCCGTGGCTCGTATGGCTGATATCGGCGTTAAGAAATTCCTCATTGCGAGTGCGGTTCGCTCCATCATGGCTCAGCGCCTGATTCGTAAGATTTGTCCTGACTGCATTACGGCAGGGGAAATTACCGAAAAAGAAATTCGAGCTCTTCGCCTGACTCAGGAGCAGCTGGACAAGGCAGACATTAAGCAAGGCTCAGGCTGTCGGACGTGCCGCATGACTGGGCACAAGGGACGGATGGGTCTCTTTGAGATTTTCAATATTACCGAAGAGGTTCGTCTCCTGATCAATGGAGATGAATCGAGTTCTCAATTGCGCAAGCGCGCAAGGGAGTTGGGGATGCGAACCCTCCGGGAGGACGGAGTTCGGAAAGTGCTGGCGGGAACCACGACACCTTCTGAAGTGATTCGTGTAACCATGGCGGATGCGGATTAATCCCTCAACAGGAGAACGTTTAACGGAAGTTTTTATATGACGGTTGAAAGTGTAATCGATCTTTTGATCTCCCGGGGGTTGATTGATGACTCCCAGAGAAGTGAATACATCACTGCAGGTCACGAGAGTGGGGTGGATATCACCCAGGCAGTGGAGCAAATGGGCATCATTCAGCGTGACCAGTTGTTCCAGCTGGTGGCCCAGGATATTGGCGGTGAGTATTATGACCTCAGTGATTTTGAGCCTGCTCAGCAGGTGTTGATGGCTGTCCCGGCGGGAACGGCCAAGCTTTACCAGGCAATCCCGATTCAGTTTCTCGATGGTGGCCTCCAGGTGGCGATCGCCAATCCGCTCGACCCCCAGAATCTGGAGGAGTTGGGTTTCTCTCTCAACCAGACCATCGTCCCGGCGGTTGCTCCTCCGGAGCAGATCTCCGAATTGATCGAGCGCCTCTACTACGGTGGAGGTGCTGGTGGTGGCGAAGAGGGAGGCGGAGCCGGCTCCGGAGGTGGTGAGAGTGATGCTCTTGCGGCGATTCGTGCAGAGGTGGCAGCTATTTCCGAAGAGGATCTCGAAGAGGAATCCAACTCGGCGCCTATCATTCGCTACGTTGACCTGGTGCTCTACCAGGCGATCAAAGAGAAAGCGTCGGATATTCACTTCGAGCCATTCGAGGATGACTTCAAGATTCGTTACCGTGTGGACGGTGCGCTCTATGAAATGGCGCCGCCGCCTCAGCACTTGAAAGCTGCGATCATCTCCCGGATTAAGGTGATGTCAGGATTGAACATCGCTGAGACTCGTCTTCCTCAGGATGGACGAATCACTAAGGAGATTAATGATAAGCCGGTTGATATGCGAGTATCGACACTGCCGACAGCATTTGGTGAGAGTGTCGTGTTGCGTGTTTTGGATCGATCTAACGTTAATCTCGATTTGGAGACTCTGAACCTTGAGCCTGAAGTCTACGAATACGTCACGGATACGATTGATAAACCAAACGGTATCTTTATCTGCACTGGCCCAACGGGTGCCGGAAAGACCACAACCTTGTATGCCTGCCTTCGCAGGATTAATACCGAAGACTCCAAATTGCTCACGGCTGAGGATCCAGTCGAGTATGACATGGACGGCATTATGCAAGTGCCGGTCAATGAGACTATTGGTCTGACGTTCGGGCGAGTGCTGCGAGCTTTCCTGCGTCAGGACCCGGATAAAATCCTGGTGGGTGAGATGCGTGACCTTGAGACCGCACAGATTGCAATCCAGGCATCGCTTACCGGGCACCTTGTGCTCTCAACTCTCCACACCAACGATGCGCCGGGTGCGGTGACTCGTCTGGTCGATATGGGCTGTGAGCCTTTCCTTGTTGCGGCAACGCTTGAAGGTGTGTTAGGGCAGCGTCTCCTGCGACGGATTTGTCCGGACTGCAAGGTGGCTTACAATCCGACGGCAGCGGTTCTTGCGCAGCTCGGATTGACCGAAGCTGATACAGGTGGCCGTGAGTTCTACACGGGCCAGGGGTGCGATGCCTGTAACGACACCGGCTACCGTGGACGACAGGGTTTGTTCGAGCTTCTCGATATGACCGATCCGATTCGCGAGTTGGTATCCCAGCGGGCTGCTACGGTGGTGCTGAAACAAAAAGCTCAGGAGCTTGGAATGAAGACGCTCAGGGAAGATGGCCTGAGAAATATATTTGGAGGAATCACGACAATCGAAGAGGTGCTGAAATACACCTGATGATGTTAGGCGTGGCTGTTTTCCATCGACACTGAGGTGGGTGAATCGCTACGTTGAATGAAGAGAATTTCACGAACGTAAACTGCATAAGAAAGATATATGGCGAACTTTGAATACATTGCCCTGGATGCAAAGGGGGAAGAAACGACCGGATCGATTTCGGCAAGCAATGAGGCGGATGCCATTGCCCAGCTTCGTAAGGGCGGGCTTTATCCGACTCAGGTAGCTCCGGCCGGTAAGGGAGGAGTGTCCGGCACGGCGAAGCGTCGTGCGAAGAAGGGGGCAAAGGCAAAGGGTAAGGCAGGAACCGGAGTCGGTGGTCGCGTTAAGGGTAAGGTTCTGATGATCTTTACCCGTCAGTTGGCGACTCTGGTTGACTCTGGTCTTCCGCTGCTCCGCGGACTCTCCGTGCTGGGTAAGCAGGAAAAGAACAAGGTGATGGCTGGCACTATTAATCATCTTGCTGACTCCGTCGCAGGTGGTTCGACTTTCTCTGAGAGTCTCGGCCAGCACCCCCGAATCTTTGACAAGCTCTACGTCAACATGGTGAAAGCCGGTGAGCTTGGTGGTGTGCTTGAACTCGTATTGATTCGTCTTGCTGAGTACCAGGAGAAGGCACAGAAGCTCAAGAACCGCATCGTTTCGGCGATGGTTTATCCGATCATTGTGATCGTGATTGCGATTGCGATCTTGATCTTCCTCATGGCGGTGATCGTTCCCCGTTTCGAGCGTATCTTCGCTGAAATGCTTGGCGACAAGCCGTTACCCAAGATTACCCAGGTGGTGATTGCGATCAGCCGGTTTGTGCAGGATAACCTCATCATTGTTGTTGTTGGGGGTGGCGTATTGTACGCAGGTTGGAAGCTATTCTCGATGACCAAAGGAGGGCGTCGCATAATTGACCGATGGAAACTCTATGTTCCGGTCTTTGGCCCGGTCGCATTGAAGGGGGCTATTTCCCGATTCACTCGAACCCTTGGAACCCTGGTCACCAGTGGTGTGCCGATTCTTCAGGCGCTTAACATCACCCGTGACACCGCGGGTAACGTGGTGGTTGCTGAGGCGATCGACAAGGTGCACGAGGCGGTTCGCGAAGGTGAGTCCGTCGTCGCGCCGCTCGAAGCGAGTAAGATTTTCCCTCCCATGGTGATCAGTATGGTCGACGTGGGTGAAGAAACCGGTCAGTTGCCGGATATGCTTCTGAAGATCGCTGACGTGTATGATGACGAGGTCGACAACGCCGTCGATGCGATGACTTCCATGATTGAGCCGATCATGATCGTTTTCCTGGCCGGTATTGTCGGAACGATCGTGGTGGCCCTGTTCATGCCGATGATTACGATCATCACCGAGATGAACAACGCCGCGGGCTAATAGTAGAAAAAAGAGCGAACAACGGGCTGTGTTGATATTTACAATGTATTGACACGGCTCAGTGTCGCCTGCTACGATTCTGACGATGAAAATTTCTGCGAAGAAGCGCCGTGCGGCTGGTTTCAGCATGATTGAGCTGATGACCGTGATTGCCATCATGGTTATCCTGGCTGGCTTGTTGATAGCGGCTTTGCCCGGTATCCAGTCGAAGATTAACCGCGGGCGGGTGGAGCGAATGATGGCCGAGCTTGCGGATGGGCTCTCCAAGTACCAGCTGGATCACGGTATTTATCCCCAGAATCCGCCGAACGGCGGAGACCGCGATACTGTCGGAATCGAAGGCGCATCGGTGCTCTACAAGCACCTGTCCGGTGACTGGAACGAAGACGGTGAAGTCGACTTCGATACGGATGAGAAAGTCTATGTTCCCAAGCTTTCCTTCAAAGAGAACCAGGAGTCTAAGGACCCTCGCGTGGGTGTTTCGGGGGACGGAAAATTCGTCGTTCTAGACGCTTACGGAAACGAGTTTCGTTATCTTGCGCAGCCGCCGAATATTGACCCGGAAAAGAGGGAGACTTTTAATCCGACCTATGATCTTTGGTCGATTGTGGATGCCGATCCCACAGCGGATTACGATCAGGCTCGCCATATCACGAACTGGCAATCGAACTAGACACTCGCGAGCGATCCTAAATTTCTAACTTTTGTGGAAATTATAAGATCTTAGCTTATGTTCGAGGGGTGGAACAATGTTTAGGTTCGGCGATTGATCCGCTCTGCGAGCTCTCGAGTCTTCGCGAGTGGTATCCGGATCGTCTTGAGCAATGGCGAATGCGGCTGGGTTGTCGCGTCGACCATGAGGAATTGGTGTGGCTGTTCTCTGCTTTGCGAGAGGATTCGAGTGTCTCCGGTTACTTTAATTCAATCCGGCAGCGACTGAGCCTGCTGGACGCCAAGGTGCCTTCGCTGGCTAGGCTCGTCAGTTGGGAGAGTTCCGATGAAGAGGTGGTTTTGGTTTCTGAAGTCGTGGTTGGCGAGCCCATGCTCCAGTATTTGAATCGGGAAGGAAGCCCGGGGCAGTGGGTATACCTTTCAATGATTCGAGACCTTGTTGGGGCTTTGCAGAAACTTGCCGTAAACGGTCGGGTACTTTCCTCGTTCGGCCTCGATGACTTCTTTGTGACCCGGCGGGGAGGCGGTCGACTCGAAGTGGTGCCGGTAGCCGCGACGGCTCTGATGAGAGAGGAGTACCCGATGAGCAACTTTCAACTGGCCAAGCGCTGGTATGAGACGATTGCCCGTCTGCTCATCGCTCCGAAATCGGGATGGGGTGATGAGTTTGATGCAATCAATCCGGGGCATTCGCGCCCGATGAAGAAGTTGCTTCGCGTGCTTGCCAGCGGTCAGGAACAAAGTCTGATGGAGAGGTTTGATGCACTCGACGAGGTGATCAAAGGACTATTGGGTATGCCCAAACTGAAAGCGCAGCAGCGCACGTGCTACCTGGCAGGTGCGCACCCGAAGGGGTTTCTCGAGTCCCCTCTGCTGGAAGGACTGGAGTCTGAGTTCCAGGAGAACGGATTGGGTGTGAACGGGAGGCGCTGCCTGTTCTCACCCTTTGTGATGCCTACTGTTCATGAAGAGAGCGGCGAACGAAGATTGACCTATATCGTTCCACCCGAAGCGTGGTTTCGGGAAAGTCACATAGACGCGGTGAACCGGAAAATGGCTCATCCATTTTTGAAGAACCATCATAACGGTGTGCGCGCGCTGTCCGTCTTTTGCGGAGAAGTTAGAACGTGTCTCGTTGGGGAAGGGCAGGCGGGGATTCCCTTGCCTGTTATTCTTGCTGCGAAGGAGGGACTCCCGCCTGATGAATTCCAAGCCATCGCAGAAAAACTCCATCGGGCCCTCGAGTTGTTCGAGAGTGCGGATCTGGCCATTGAACTGGATTCCCCGTGGCAGATTGAATTACATCCGGAACTTCCGATGACGCAGAAGAAGCTGTCTCAGCTGTTGACGCTTCCGCTCAAAGAATGGCCCACATGGGATGTGAAGCTGAGGATGGAATTGCCGACTGAGCATTTCATCGCCTCCAGGAGAACCAGTGCGTGGCGGGAGTTGGCCTCTCGAAATATGGGAGCATTCTTTCCCTTGCTGTTAGCCTGGATGCTGGAATGGAAGCGGTTTGACTGGGCTGAGCGTAACGGAATGCTGGCGGATGAACCGCTAACCTGGGACGAAGTGTTCGCTGAGCTTCTCTCAGGCACTGGAACAGGGGCAAAAGAGCGCCTTCGCCTGCTTGAAGGGATCCGAGGCCTGGCCACAGGATAAACTTCAGTCCGCCTGATTTCACTGGCACCCATGTCGGGTTGCGCCTATTCTTCGTCCTTTTTCCGCTCTGGAGCGCCCTCAACCATATGGACTTCATCGATCTGAAATCCCAACAATCCCGAATTCGCGAAGACATTGATCAACGAATCGCCGCGGTTCTAGATCATGGGCAGTATATCATGGGCCCCGAGGTCTCAGACCTCGAGCGACTCCTTTGTGACTACGTTGGTTGCCGGCATACGATTGGTGTTTCTTCCGGTACTGATTCGCTTTTGATGGCGCTGATGGCGCTGGAGATTGGCCCCGGGGACGAGGTGATTACGGTGCCCTATACCTGGATCTCAACCGCTGAAGTGATCGGGCTGGTTGGTGCGACTCCTGTTTTCGTTGATATCGATCCGGTCTCCTGGAACATGGATCCCGAGCTCGTTAAAGCTGCTATTACGGAAAAAACAAAAGCGATCATGCCAGTCGGTATCTATGGGCAAACCAGCGATATGACGGCGATTAACCGCATCGCAAAGGAGATGGGGGACATTCCCGTTATCGAGGATGCAGCACAGAGTTTCGGTGCGACCCATCACGGGAAACGTTCCGGAGGGCTCGGCACGATTGGCAGCACCTCGTTCTTTCCGTCGAAGCCTTTGGGCGGCTACGGTGACGGTGGCGCAATCTTTACGGACGATGATGAACTGGCAGAGCGGATGCGGTGGATCCGACTGCACGGCCAGGAGAAGAGGGATCACCATCCTGTGCTTGGAATTAACGGTCGCCTTGATTCGATTCAGGCCGCCGTGGTGATCGCGAAGATGGCGATTTTTGAAGAAGAAATCGTCATGCGCCAGCAAGTCGCTGAGCGCTATGCTGAGGTGCTCGCTGATGCCGGGGTCGATCTGCCGGAGGTATCTGAGGGCAACACCTCGGTCTATGCTCAATACACCATCTTGAGCGAAAACCGGGAGCAAATTCAGGCGGCTTTGTCGGAAGCTCAGATACCTTCCGTGAAGTACTATTCCGTCCCATTGCATCTTCAGCCCGTCTTCTCTAATCTTGGCCATCGGGAAGGGGATTTTCCGGTGACCGAGAAGATCGCTTCACTTGGCTTGAGCCTGCCGATGAGCCCCTACGTGAAATGGGAAGACCAAGAGCGTCTTGGGGCCGTGATTTCCGGGCTCTAATCCTTCGGAAACCCTGATTTTCAGTGGGCTGAGCTTTTGTTCATTTTTGATTGAACAAACTTTAAACGCCCTTTTAGTGCTCCCGGGTCACCTGTTTTGAACGGTTACTCTTCATCTTCGAACTGCTTGGGGGGTGCTCCGGACCGACAATTGGCCGGGGAACACCAGTGGCGGTAGCTTGGGATAAACGGGCGTCCAAGAGTCATGGGGACAACAACGAAAGAAAGCGCGATTGAGCTGAGCCGTCTCGAGGAAGAGTCGATCGACTATTTCGTTTCCTTTGTGCAGATGTTTGGTTTGCCCAAGTCCATTGGGCAGATTTACGGGCTGCTCTTTGTGACTTCGGATGCTCTACCTATGGATTCGATCCAGGCAAGGTTAGGAATCAGTAAGGGAAGCCTCAGCCAGGGGCTGTCTCTTTTGAAAGATCTTGGGGCTGTGACTTCCCATTCTTTCGAAGGAGACCGTCGTGAACACTACCGGGCGGATCTGCAGGTTTCCCGTATTACGAATCATTTTTTTGAAAACCGACTGGAACCGCGCCTCCAGAATGGTAAGAGGCGACTGTCTCTTATGCTGGACCTGATCGACCAATCGATGGAGGACAAAGGGGAAGCCGAGGAGGTGAGAACGCGCGTCGCTGCTTTGCAAAAGTGGCACAAGCGAGGAGGGAGTATCATTCCCATGATTGTGAAATGGTTGAAGCGTTAACTAATGTGAAGGCGTCAATGATTGATCCCAAGAAAAAATTCTATGTAGCGGGCCATCGAGGTATGGTTGGCAGTGCAATTGTCAGGGCACTGACCCGTCGAGGGTGCGAAAATATCATCACAGCTTCCAGTTGTGAAGTGGATCTGCGGAACCAGGTAGCAGCTTCCGAGTTCGTGGCAGAGGAAAAACCTGACTGCGTGGTGATTGCAGCAGCGAAGGTGGGGGGGATTATTGCCAATAGTACCTACCCGGCGGATTTCCTTTACGACAATCTGATGATTGCTTCGAATCTCGTTCACGCTGCCTACCGGAACGGGGTGGAACGAGTGCTATTTCTCGGGAGTTCATGCATCTACCCCAAGATGGCTCCACAGCCTATCAAGGAGGAATATCTGCTAACTTCTCCTCTGGAGGGCACCAACGAGGCCTATGCGCTGGCAAAGATCGCTGGATTGAAACTGTGTGAATTCTATCGGCAGCAGTATGGGTGTCTCTATCACTCCGCAATGCCATGCAATCTTTACGGGATCGGTGATAACTATCACCCGGAAAACTCTCATGTCATTCCCGGCCTTATTCGCAGATTTCACGAAGCCCGGGAGGCCGGTGATTCGAGCGTGACTATCTGGGGCACCGGCTCTCCTCTACGTGAATTTCTGTTCGCTGATGATCTCGCCGAGGGATGCCTTCATGTTCTTGGATTGGAAGACCCTCCGTCCCTCGTCAATATCGGGGCGGGAAGCGACATCTCAATCAAAGACCTTTCCAGCCTCATTGCAAAGACGGTTGGATTCGAAGGGGAAATCTCAACAGATCCCTCGAAGCCTGATGGAACCCCTCGAAAACTTATGGATTCGAGCTTGATTGCCTCTTTGGGTTGGCAAGCATCCACCACGCTTGAGGATGGTTTAATGTTAGCCTATCGGGATTTTCTCGAGCGAGAGCAATCAGTAAAAGTATAATGAAAAAAGCACTCATCACAGGAATTACAGGTCAGGATGGATCCTACCTGGCTGAGCAACTCCTTGAGAAGGGGTATTCAGTCCACGGAATGATCCGGCGTAGTAGCTCGTTCAATACAGAGAGGGTTGATCACCTCTATAATGACGAAGCTCTCCGAGAAGAAGGAAGATTCAACCTTCACTATGGAGACCTGACGGACTCATCAAATTTAAACCGCCTGTTGGAAAAGATCGGTCCTGACGAGATATACAACCTCGGTGCTCAGAGTCACGTTAAGGTCTCATTTGAAGTTCCGGAATACACTGCGGAAGTTGACGCGATTGGAACTCTGAGATTTCTGGATGCGATCAAGGAGGTTGGGTTGGATCAGCGGGTGCATTTTTACCAGGCTTCCACCAGTGAGTTGTATGGGGAAGTGCAGGAGGTGCCCCAGTCTGAGACAACACCGTTTTATCCCCGGTCTCCCTATGGCGTCGCAAAGCTTTATGGGTATTGGATCGTGGTGAACTATCGCGAGTCATACGGACTCCACGCTTCCAACGGAATTCTCTTCAATCATGAGTCACCCCGCCGGGGGGAAACTTTTGTGACCCGTAAAATCACGCGTGCAGCGGGGCGGATCAGGGAGGGACTCCAGAAGAAGCTCTATCTTGGGAATCTCGACGCTCAGCGTGATTGGGGCTATGCCCCGGAATACACCGAAATGATGTGGCGGATTCTCCAGCAGGAAGAGCCTGGTGATTACGTCTGCGCGACCGGTGAGATGCATACGGTGCGTGAATTTTGTGAGCATGCTTTCGATGCGGTAGGGATCACGCTTAAGTTTGAGGGGGAAGGTGTCGATGAAAAAGGAATCTGCACCGAGTCCGGAAAGACATTGATCGAGGTGTCTCCTGATTACTTTCGACCTGCAGAAGTTGAGCAGTTGCTCGGTGATCCAACGAAGGCTGAGCAGGTTTTGGGTTGGAAGCCTGAAGTGACCTTCAAGGATTTGGTTACGATCATGGCGGCTGCTGACTGGGATCTCGCGAAGCGGGAAGGTGCTTAGTCCTGATTGGACGAATTTGCTTAGGTTCCAATGGATCAAGAACCTCAGATTACAGTTCATTCCTCCGACTCGCCCGTCAGGCATCCGGTGGCGCTGCTGCGCTCTATCTTTGCTGATATCTGGAGAGTCAGGGGACTGACATGGATGCTATTTGTTCGCGATCTGAAAGCCCAGTATCGCGAAAGCCTGATGGGCTATGTTTGGCTGTTGATCCCTCCGGTGACGACTGCTGCCGTTTGGTTCTTTCTTAACAGTCAGAAAATTATTCAGATTGAGACCGAGGTTCCGTATCCGATATTCGTCCTTATCGGGACGACGGTGTGGACGTCGTTTACGGCTGTGTTAGGTCAGCCCTTGAACGGGTTTAATGCGGGGCGTCCCGTTTTTATGAAGCTGAACGTGCCGGCTGAAGCTTTCGTCTTCAGTGTTATTTTGCGGGCGCTTTTCGAAACGGTGATCAGGGTCCTTTTGTTTGTTCCGCTTTTCGTTGGTTTTCAATTTATGCCCCCGCTGACAGCGTTGTGGTTTCCTCTCGCTCTGTTCGGGTACATGCTGATGGCCGTAGCGATCGGGCTTCTTCTTGTGCCGGTGGGCAGTCTTTACGGAGATGTGATGAATGCTCTCAACACATTTATCAGGCTGTTCATGTATTCGGCTCCGGTTCTTTATCCCATTCCAGAGGGCAACGGGCTTCTGGCACAAGTTATGCGATACAACCCGTTGACTCCGGGGGTTGCGTTGACTCGCGATTTGTTAACGAATGGCTCAACCGAGTGGGCGATTCCCACTTTGATCTATTCGTTGATCAGTATCGTGGTCATCCTCGTTGCACTGGTGTTGCTGCGAGTGGCGCTGCCGCATTTGGTGGCTCGCATGGGGATGTGATTTTGACTTTTTTCTTAATTTGCTGACATGAACATTCTGGGAATTTCAGCCTTCTATCACGATTCGGCCGCTGCTTTGGTCTGTGACGGGCAAATCGTTGCCGCTGCACAAGAGGAGCGGTTCACTCGTAAGAAGCACGATCCTGACTTCCCGGTTAACAGTGTTCGGTTTTGCCTGGAAGAGTCGGGGCTTTCACTTGCGGATATCGATTTTGTCGTCTTCTACGAAAAGCCTTTTCTGAAATTTGAGCGCCTGATGGAGACCTATCTGGCATTTGCACCCCGTGGGTTCGCAAGTTTTCGAAAAGCCATTCCGGTTTGGGTGAAAGAGAAGATTTTCCAGCGGCGACAGATTCTGGAGGGGCTGAAAGAAGTCGGTGAGGAGAAGTTTAAAGGGCATATTGCCTACACGCAGCATCATGAATCCCACGCAGCCAGCGCCTTTTTTCCCAGCCCGTTTGATGAAGCAGCGATTGTTTGCGCTGATGGCGTTGGTGAATGGACAACGACATCGATTTACCACGGTAAAGGGAATGAAATAGAACCGGTAAAAGAGCAACGTTTTCCTCATTCGCTCGGCTTGCTCTACTCGGCGTTTACCTACTACTGCGGATTCAGAGTCAATAGCGGTGAGTATAAATTGATGGGGCTGGCTCCCTACGGCGAACCCAAATACGAAGAGCTGATTCGTGAGAAGCTTCTGGTCATCCGGGAGGATGGGTCCTTTCGCCTGAATATGGAGTATTTCAATTACTGCACAGGCTTAACGATGACCAGCCGGAAGTTTCACGAGCTCTTTGGAGCAGAGCCTCGCAAGCCGGAGTCAGAATTGACCCAGTTTCACATGGACCTCGCAGCCAGTATCCAGCGCGTTACTGAGGACATTATGCTCAAGGTCGTTTCCCATGCCAAAAAGGTGACAGGATCATCGAACCTCTGCCTTGCTGGCGGTGTTGCATTGAATTGTGTTTCGAATGGCAAGCTGCTAAAGAATGCGGGTTTTGATGAGATCTGGATTCAGCCAGCCGCCGGCGATGCGGGAGGTGCCCTGGGAGCTGCTCTGATCACCTGGTATCAGCTCCTGGATAACGAGAGGGGAAAGGTTGAGATCGATCGCCAGCATGGCACTTACCTCGGGCCTGAATTTGATGAGAATGAAATCGAATCGTTTCTTCAGGGGATAGAGGCCAGCTACAAAAAGGCTGAAGATGACGAAGCCCTCTGTTCTGAAGTAGGAAAACTGCTCTCTGAGGAAAATGTCGTAGGCTGGTTTCAGGGAAAGATGGAATTTGGCCCGCGTGCCCTGGGTAATCGCAGTATCCTTGGCGATCCACGGTCTGCAGAGATGCAGAAAGTCATCAATCTGAAGATTAAGTTTCGCGAGTCATTTCGACCGTTTGCTCCGAGCGTTCTCAAGGGCGAGGTGGCGAATTATTTCGAAATGAAGGAGGAGCAGGATTCACCGTACATGTTGCTGGTTGCGGGAGTGGCTGAGTCAAAACGGAGAGGAAATCCTGAGGCTTTGGACGAAGTGTCAGGAATTGAGAAGCTCCCGGTTGAGAGGAGTACGATCCAGGCGGTGACTCACGTTGATTACTCCGCCCGGGTGCAGACGGTCGATAAGAATCGTAACCCCCGCTATCATCGGCTCATTGAGGAATTTCAAAAGCATTCGGGGATTCCAGTGATCGTGAACACTAGTTTTAATGTTCGGGGAGAGCCAATCGTGTGCACCCCGGAGGATGCTTACCGGTGTTTCATGTCGACCAACATGGATGTCTTAGTTCTTGGGTCTTATATCTTGAGAAAGGAAGATCAGCCTGAGGCGTTGGTGATTGATCCTGAAGAACACCTGGGCCAATTCGCCATCGATTAAGTTAGCTCTCTTTTTACCACGATATGATCGTTGATTGGAAACCAACCGAGAAGAAGCTGCGTGAGTTCGGCTGGATTGGTATTGTCGGGTTTTCGATTCTTGCCCTGGTGATTGGCTGGAAAACCGGAGCGTTTGAAGAGCGAAACTGGCTTGTGCCAGGGCTGCTGTTTGGGCTCGCGGCTTATTGTGGTCTTTTTGCCGCGGTCATGCCGAAATTGCTGAAGCCTGTATATCTCGCGATGTCATGCATATCCATCGTGGTTGGAACCGTGATTTCTCTTGTGATAATGATTGTGCTTTTCATCGGAATTTTCACACCGCTGGCCCTTTTCTTCCGATTGAAAGGCCGCGATGAATTGAAGCTCAAGCCAGCTCCTGAGTCTGCGAGCTTCTGGGAGGAGCCTTCCCGTGCAGCCTCTTCGGCTGACTATTACCGCCCGTTTTAGATCGTTGTAATTCTATCTATTTCACTATGCCTAAGTCCGACTTCGAAAAAGCTGCCGAGACAGCCGGAAAATCCAGTCTCGTGGGGGAATTTGCTTCCTTCCTTAAGATGACTAAAAAGTGGTGGCTGGCTCCCATTGTTGCCCTCCTGCTTCTTTTTGGTCTCTTGATCATCCTGGGCGGAACAGGTGCTGCTCCGTTCATTTACACCTTGTTCTAGGTAGTGCCTCTCCCGGTAGTCCGGGCTTTTAATCAGTATGGGGAGAATTGTCTTCATTGCACTGATCCTGATCTCGGGAATCTTTCTATCCTGCTCTGTCCTTTCGGTCATCGCAGGATCGGGGATCAGTGTTTTCGCCGCGGTCGGAGCCGTAAGTTTTCTATTCGCCCTCTTTCTCCCTTCATCGAAGCGAATCGTGGTCGGGATCAATTTGATTATCATCTACCTTGGGGCGCTGGCGCTTCAGGCGGCATTCGTAGATGGCGGTCAATCGGCCAGGCGAACCTGGGGTGGGATTCCTCCCGAAGTTCTCTCAGAAAATCCGGAGGTCGTTCCCATTGTGGTGCCGCAGCGATACCTGGATATGCGACCATTCGTGCCTTCCCCACCCTGGGGGGTGGTTGAAACATCGGAGGGAGAGTTCTTTCCCTTGAGCGGTCTTGCCGGCCGACAGACGCTCTACTGCAAGGAAGATGACGGGTGGATGATTTTTCAATCGGACCACCGTGGGTTCAACAATCCGGGCGATTCCGAACTCTCCGAAACTCTGAATCTGTTTATCGGTGACAGCTTCACTCAAGGGGCCTGCGTTCCATGTGGCGATGGATATGTTGAGTTGGTGGGGGCTTCTGGAGCTGACGTTTACAATGCAGGCATGGGTGGAGCAGGACCTCTGACTGAGCTTGGTATTCTGAGGGAAATGATGACCGACGGGGTGAAGCCTGGAGGTGTGGTGTGGGCTTACTGTTCGGGGAATGATCTCATGAGAACGGATCGTCGGCCCAGTGATCTCGATTTGGAGTTGTCTCATGATGTTCTGACTCGATATCTCGAGGAACCGGAATTTGTGCAGAACTACTTTGCTGCGAAAGAGGGGATCGATGCTGTAATTGAGTCGAGACTTTCGGAAACTGCAGAGGAATTGAGTGGTGCTGCTCAGTTGTTCGCCGATGTGAGATTTCTGGTTCTTGGAGGGCTCGTCGATATGCTCCGGGACAATTCAAGGACAGCTCTCTACCAAAAGCTCGACCCGGAGTATTACAGGGAAGAGCGACTTCCAGTCTTTCGGGAAGTGCTTTCTCAAGCCCGCGATCTTTGCGGAAAAGAAGGCGTAAATTTTTATCTGCTCTATCTGCCAACGAAGAATGAGGCTCATCCCCTGAGGGAAGACGTTATCAATCTCTGTGATGAACTTGGTGTTTCGGTGATTGATGCGGACGCCGTGATGCCGCGGTCAGGAGCTAACTGGACAGAAAACGGCGGGCACCTTTCGAGGAAAGGATATCGAGAGCTCTCCGAATTAGTCGGGGCCTTTCTCGAAGCTGAGAGCACGAAATCGAAACGCTCAGTGAGTTTGAATTTAGTCAGTAAACAATGAAAGCAGTTATTCTAGCAGGTGGTCTGGGGACTCGTTTGTCCGAGGAAACCGGATTGCGCCCTAAGCCCATGGTTGAGATCGGTGGTCGACCGATTCTCTGGCATATCATGAAGATATACAGTCACTACGGGATCAATGATTTCGTTATCTGTGCCGGGCACCTCGGGTATGTGATCAAAGAGTATTTCGCCAATTACTTCTTACACATGTCGGATGTCACCTTCGATATGGAGAGTAATTCGATGGAAGTGCATAAAAGGCGCACTGAACCCTGGAAGGTAACGATTGTTGATACGGGAGAGGCAACCATGACTGGTGGGCGCCTTGGGCGGGTCAAGGATTACGTGGGCGATGAAACATTCATGCTCACCTACGGTGATGGTGTCGCCGATATTGATATCTCCAAGCTATTGGAATTTCATCGAGGCCACGGCAAGGCGGCAACTTTGACTGCGGTGCAGCCTCCCGGGCGATTCGGAGCGCTTGGTTTTGCTGATGATGGATCCACCATCAAGCAATTCCAGGAGAAGCCGGAGGGAGATGGATCCTGGATTAACGGGGGATTCTTCGTTCTGGAGCCTGAAGTGTTTTCATACATCAAAGAGGGAGATGCTACGATCTGGGAACGGTCGCCCCTGGATAATTTGGCTAAGGACGGCAAGCTGTCGGGCTACCTTCACCACGGGTTCTGGAGGCCGATGGATACTCTCCGGGATAAGCAGGCGTTGGAGCAACAATGGAGCGAGGGGGATGCGCCATGGAGGATGTGGCAATGAGCCTTGATTGCTTTAAAGGCCGAAAGGTCCTCGTCACAGGTCACACGGGTTTCAAAGGAACCTGGCTGGTGGCCTGGTTGGAGCAGCTTGGGGCAAATGTCGCCGGTGTTTCTTTGCCGGAGCCAGTCTCGGAGCCGAGTCTTTTTGACCTGGTTAGTGAAGGGTTTAGCCTCACCGACCATCGTCTCGATATTCGCGACCTTGAAGCCCTGGAGAAGGTGTTCCTCGAGGAAGATCCCGATTTTGTCTTTCATCTAGCGGCTCAGCCCCTGGTTCGTAAGTCGTATTCTGAGCCTCTTGACACCTGGTCGGCAAACGTGACGGGTACGGCACATGTGCTTGAGATCCTGAGGCGTCATCAGGACAAAAAGCGTGTCGCGGTTTTGGTAACGACTGATAAGTGCTATTTGAATCGAGAGTGGAATTACTCCTATCGAGAAGACGATCCGCTAGGTGGTTACGATCCTTACAGCGCGAGTAAGGCCGGGTGTGAAATTTTGATCTCCAGCTACCGGCAATCCTATGAAATGAATGGTCGGAAAGTGGGGGTAACCTCAGTGCGGGCCGGAAACGTAATCGGTGGTGGAGATTGGGCCGAGGACCGAATTCTTCCTGACTGCATGAATTCCATTGCCAACGGGACACCTATCCAGGTGCGTAACCGGCACGCGACGAGACCATGGCAACATGTTCTCGATCCGCTAAGCGGCTATCTTAAAGTGGCCGCTCTGATTGACGGCGCACAGGGGCAAGAGGATGAGAGCCGGCTTGAGGAGTTGTGCTCTGCCTTCAATTTTGGACCCGAACTCGCGTCAAATCGGTCAGTGGCCGAACTGGTAGACCAGGTTACCCGTTTCGGTGGTGGCTCGTGGATTGACGCCACGCCTGAGGATGCTCCCCATGAGGCCAGTAAGTTGAATCTCGCCATCGATAAAGCGTTTCACACCTTAAATTGGTCGCCCACTTGGAATTTTGAAACGGCTGTCGAGAAGACGGTTTCCTGTTACCAGCAGTTAACAGAACTTGAATCGTTCGAGGACCGTCTGGGCTGCCTGCACAACGATATTGAATCATTTTCTGCCATCTAATTTTTGAAGTATAAATGAGTGATAGAGCAACCGAACTTAGAGAAAGTATCCTGAAGCAGGTGCGCGAATATTCCGCGCTGAAGCATGCTGCGAATCGTCCGGCGACTGATTCGAGAGGGAGTGTCAATTTCGTGCCGGGTGAGACGACGATCCCTTATGCGGGACGAGTGTTTAATGAGGATGAAGTGGAGAACGCAGTGGCTTCCACTCTTGATTTCTGGCTGACTTTGGGAAAAGAGGGTGAAGAGTTTGAGTCCGGGCTTTCCTCTTTCCTTGGAGTGAAACGATGCTTGCTGGTGAATTCCGGATCATCAGCGAACCTCCTCGCGATTTCGGGTCTGACGACTCATAAATTGCCGGAAGAAAAGCGGATCCTTCCCGGGGATGAAGTCATTACCGTAGCCGCGGGATTTCCTACCACGGTAGCACCCACGGTGCAGGTTGGTGCGGTTCCGGTCTTTATCGATGCAAATCCTATCACGGGCAATGCTGATCTGAATCGACTGGAGGAGGCTTATTCCCCCGGGAAAACCAAGGCGGTGATGATGGCTCATGCCTTGGGTAATCCGTTCGATCTCAGTATCATTCTCGAGTTTTGTCAGAAGTATGACCTCTGGCTGATCGAGGATAACTGCGATGCCCTCGGTTGCACCTACACGTTGCCGTTGGAGAAGGCCAAGCAACTGGGACTGAATCACCTCATTCGAATCGCTGAGAAGGGTGAACATCCCGTCATTCGTATCGAGGACGGAGACCTGACGGCTCCGACCGGAAGTTTTGGCGATTTGTCGACGCAGTCCTTCTACCCTCCCCACCACTTAACCCTGGGCGAAGGTGGTGCCGTGAATGTCGTCAAGGACATGAAGCTCAAAGTCTATGTGGAGAGTTTTCGAGACTGGGGGCGTGATTGCTGGTGTGCCTCTGGAGTTGATAACACCTGCAACAAACGGTTCGGTTGGCAACTCGGTGAGCTTCCTCACGGATACGATCATAAATACATCTACAGCCATCTTGGCTACAACCTGAAACCCCTCGACCTCCAGGCCGCTATTGGCCGCGCCCAGTTGGAGAAGCTTCCCGGGTTTGTCCAGGCAAGGAAAGATAACTGGGAAGTTCTTCGTGATGGACTTAAGGACCTCGAGGAATTCTTTTCGTTCTCTCTTCCGACTCATGCGACTCATTGGGATCCGAGTGGAGCCGGTGGCTTCGGTTCAAGGTTTGGTTGGGATGACACGGGTTGTCGAACCGATTGTTCCTGGTTTGGATTCAAGATCACGACCAAGGAGGGCGCCCCGTTCAGCCGAACCGAGTTGGCCAGTCACCTCGATGAGTCAAAGATCGGGAACCGAATGCTGTTTGGTGGTAATCTGCTTCGCCAACCTGCATTTGTTCAATTGAAGAGAGAGCGCCCCGACGCATTGAGAAGCGTTGGCGAAATGACAGGTGCTGACCGGATCATGAATCACACGCTGTTCCTCGGTGTGTATCCGGGCCTGACTCAGGAGATGCTGAACTACATGGTTGAGCAGATCCACGGTTTCGTTAAATCGAAGACTTAAGTGGGCTGATCCACGGGCTATGCGTTTTTTTGTTACCGGTGGGACTGGCTTTGTAGGGCGCCATTTTGTCCGTGCAGCAGTAGATGCAGGACATGAAGTGGTCCTGCATCGTCGGCAATCCAGCCAAGTTCCCGCTTCCCTTGAAGAGATCGATAGCTGGATAGTCGGGGAGTTGGATGCGATCACTCCCGGGCAATTCGAAGGAGTGGATTGCCTGGTTCACCTTGCTGCCGCCGGGGTGAATCCGGCCGAGGTAAGCTGGGAGTCGTGTTTCAAAGTTAACCTGGATCAATCGCTCAACCTGTGGCGCGCTGCCGCCTCCGAAGGGGTGAAACGATTCTTGATCGGGGGTAGTTGTTTTGAATACGGAAAATCCGCACTCCGATATGAGCGGGTGCCGACTGATGCTCCACTGGAGCCGACAGATGCATACGGCGCGTCCAAGGCAGCAGCGACGATGGCTGCTTCAGCCCTGGTGAATCAGGCTTCGGTCCGGGTTGTGGTGGCTCGCTTGTTTCATATCTATGGGGAGGGCGAAGGACCAAACCGATTCTGGCCAGCACTCCGCGACGCGGCTTTGGCAGGCGAAGACTTTCCCATGACCTCAGGAGAGCAGGTTCGAGACTTTACTCCGGTAGAACTGGCTGCCCGGCAACTTCTTCAAAGTTGTGAAGGTATGACTGAGGGTGTGGGGTTTGATATTCGGCATATTGGAACGGGGAAACCGAGAACTCTGCTTGAGTTTGCCGGGAGCGAATGGGCGCGGTTCGAAGCCAAGGGAAAAATGCTTCCCGGAGAAGTGGCCTATCGGAACAACGAAGTCATGCGTTACGTCCCCGAAATTTGAATTCAAAGAGCATTTAAAAAGGTGAGCGAAGTACTCAAGGTAGATAACGTTTCAAAGAAGTTTGCCCGAAATTTGAAGGCAAGCCTCGTATATGGAGTCAGGGACTATGTCAGTGATCTTGTTCCTTTGCGGAAGCAGACTCCCGAATTGCGCAACTCCGAATTCTGGGCTCTCGATGGTGTCTCGTTCTCTCTTGAGCGTGGTGATTCGGTAGGCCTGGTCGGGCACAACGGCGCGGGTAAGACGACAATTTTGAAGGTCATAACCGGAATTCTCAAACCGGATATGGGAAGAGTTGAGATTCGAGGCCGGGTGGGTGCTCTGATCGCGCTCGGGGCCGGATTTAATCCGGTCCTGACGGGCCGGGAGAACATTTACACCAGTTTTGCGATTCTTGGCTTTTCAAAGAAGGAGACGGATGCCCGAGTGGATGAAATTGTCGATTTCGCCGAGATCAAGGAGGCGATCGATGCTCCCTACCGGACCTACAGTAGCGGAATGGGAGCCCGGCTTGGATTTGCCTGTGCGGTGAATCTAAATCCTGACATATTGCTGATCGATGAGGTCCTTGCTGTGGGGGATCTGGGTTTTCGTGTGAAGTGCACGAACAAATTGGCGGAGATGCGTCGCGGTGGTACCACCAGTATTACAGTGGCTCACAGCCCTGCCGCAATTCTCGCCGCATGTAAAAGGGTCATCTTTTTAGAAAGAGGGAAGGTGGTAAAGCAGGGGGATGTTCATACTATTCTCGCAGAATACGAGGACTCCATGTATGCGACGCAGGTTGAAGAGGCGAAGGCATCGATTATTAAGGCTCCGAGGTCTGCCGATGAGAGTCTCGGTGTCGATATCACTCAGATTGGATTTTACGATCGCAAAGCGAAGGAGTTTAAGACTCCGAAAACCGGGGATACGGCTGTGTTGCGAATCGAGTTCTATGCTCACAAGCCCATGGAAAGGCTGACGACCAATGTGTGCATTGCGAGACTCGGGGAGCTCGAGGGTAACTTGATCTACCTCAGTAATCACTCCGATCAGCAGCCATTTGCGGTGAAAGAAGGAGAGGGGGCCATCGAGATTGAGATGCCCGGGTTTGTCCTGCGACCAGACACCTATCGGATGAGTGTCTGGCTTCACAATGACGGGTTAGAGGGTTTGGATGCTATCGACACGTATCGCTTCCAGGTCGAGGGAAGCGGTGGGAAGTCGATGCACGCGTCAGTTTATCAGGTTCGTGAATGGAAGCTGGCCGAATGATGAGTTGTCATGCCTGAAATTCTGACTCTGATCCTCCCTGCCTGCGGGAGGCTGGATTCCCTTCCAGATGTTCTGGATTGCCTGCTTGATCCGTCAATCAGTGATCGAGTTAGGCTGATTGTCCCCAGTAATCAGGCATCTGAGGAAGAAAGGGAAATTGTCGAACGCGCCGCAAAGAAGGCATCAGTCGATTGTCTCTATTTGGCGAATCCGCAGAACATTGGAATGTGCCGCAGCTTGTATCGAGCGGTATTGGAAACACGCTCGCGTTTCGTAATGTTTTTAAGTGACGATGACTACGTTGATACAGCAACCGTCGAGGAGGTTTTGGCGGAGGTTGAGCGTGAGCCGACCCTTGGAGTGATCCGTCACGCAACTTGGAATGAGAGTGACGACGGCGAGTTTGTCCGATCAAGTTTTATCACGGAAACGCGACAGTTTGCCCCGGGAATAGAAGCAGCCTCCTCAGCCTATTTACATTGCGGCCAGATTACGGGAGTGGCGATTAATCTGGACTATATCGATCTCAAGGGATGGCCACTCGATGAGACCATTTATCCTCAAATTCGCCTTGGTGGAATTTGTGCCTTCGAGGGGGGATACAAATACCTGGTTAGCGAACAGGGACCTCGGATTCCGAAAAATGACACTCTGGGTGTGAGAGTCTCCGATGAGATGGGTCGTCCCGTCGATTATGGAGTTCTCGAGAGAGTTTCCGTTGCGCGTGAGTTGAGCCAACTTTCTCCTGAGAGCTCGGATGAATTTAAGGCGAGAATGATGGGATCGATAAGTTCCTGGGCCTCACGCCGGATTTTTCCGATGATGTATGGCTGGGATAAAGACCACGCCATGCGCTATCTCAAATCTCTCCTGGATGAGGAGTGGTTGACTGAGCGAGATGATTTTTGGGACGGCTTACTGGGGTGCGCTGACCTGTCTGAGGAAGACAGGCGCACGATCAAGAGGCTTCGGCGCCCTGGAAAACTAAGTAACCTGCTAAGATCGAGATGAACATTAAGACTGGTTTGGATGTGTTTAAGCATGAGTGGAAGCAGGGGGTTCCACCGTTGCCGGCTTCGCTGGGAGAGTTTCCCGGCGAACGCCATGTCCGGGAGTTATGGGAGGACGGTATTACCGTCGTCGAAGGTTTCTGGGATGCTGCAAAATGCGAAAAAGTAGTCGAGCAGATCGACTCGGTTATCCTGGAAAAGGAAGAACAGGTTTGGAAAGACGATAAGGCTTCTGATCACCGAATCTATGGTGCTGGTGGCGTTATCGAGGAATGCCGTGAGTTTGCTGAAGATCCGGGGATGATGGCCTTGATGGAAGCTCATGAGGGGCAGAGCTTGATTAGTTTTGCTCTCGCTGCGCGTCTCAACGCTGTAGAGGGGAACCTTGGGTCAGGAGGTGGTTGGCATCGGGATCAGGCTCTCAAGATTCAGAGTAAGGCGATGATTTATCTCGTCGATGTCGGCCCTGAGAACGGGCCATTCGAATATGTGTTAGGTTCTCAGAAGAGGCGTTTTGTTGTTGAGTCAAGCTTTCGGCATGGGTTTGAACTTGGGAAAAATCGGTATGAAGACAGCGAGGTTGCGCCGTTTCTTGAGAAGTCAAAAGTGATTGCCGGGCGTGCCGGCGACCTGGTTCTCTTCAACTCTCGAGGTCTGCATCGAGGGACGCCAATTCAGGCGGGGACGCGTTATTCAATCACTAATTATTATTATGCGAAGACTCATGGTGTGCCTTCGCATATTCAAAAATTATTTGTTAGTTAGAGTATATGGAGGCGAAAAGCATACTAGTAACCGGTGGAACCGGCTCTTTTGGGCGGGCCTTTGTCCGAAGAGTGTTGGAATCTTGTCCGGAGGTTGAGCGTCTCGTTATCTTTTCCCGGGATGAATTGAAGCAGTTTGAGATGGCGCAGGAGTTCCCTCCTGAAAAGTATCCGTGCCTTCGCTTCTTCCTGGGTGATGTGAGAGATCGGGATCGGCTTCGGAGAGCGTTGGAGGGTATCGACCTTCTTGTTCATGCTGCGGCTCTCAAGCAGGTTCCAGCGGCGGAATACAATCCAATGGAGTTCGTTAAAACCAATGTTCTCGGTGCTGAGAATATTGTGGAGGCGGCTCTCGATACGGGTGTCTCGCGGATTGTTGCTTTGTCTACGGACAAGGCATGCGCTCCGGTGAATCTTTATGGAGCGACAAAGCTCTGTTCTGACAAAATCTTTGTCGCCGCAAATGGCTACAGTGGGGATCGTCTTAAGTGTTCTGTGGTCCGTTATGGGAATGTGATGGGATCGCGTGGATCGGTTATCCCGTTTTTCCTCGACCGCAAAGCCAGCGGGGTCTTGCCGATTACGGATGAATCCATGACAAGGTTTAATATTACCCTCGAGGAAGGCGTTTCTCTTGTGTTTCGAGCTGCTGAGGAGGCTGTGGGCGGTGAGATTTTTGTTCCGAAAATCCCATCCTATCGCATCACTGATGTTGCCAAGGCGATTGGCCCCGATTGCGAGCATCGAGTGGTCGGAGTGAGGCCCGGGGAGAAGATCCACGAGGAGATGATCACAGATGCGGATGCGCCGATGACGTTCGATCTGAGTGATGGATACGTCATTCTCCCGGCGGGTAATGCCAAGCTCGAGGAACATTATCTTAAGGAAGTCGGGGCGACTCCCTGCACTTCCGATTTTCGTTACAACTCAGGGACTAACGAAGAGTTCCTGACGGTTGATGAGCTGCGGGAAATGATTCGCCAGCATGTGGACTCGGGATTTGAGTCTTAAAGCTGCTGTTTAGACACTGATCTGCGAAAGCGACGCGCAAAGATGGATTGGATTCCATACGGACGGCAAGATATCTGCGAAGAGGACATCGCTGTGGTCGAGTCGATTCTGAGGTCAGATTTCCTGACGCAGGGTCCTGCTGTTCCTTCTTTCGAGGCAGCAGTCGCTGGTCGCGTTGGTGCTTCAAGGGCAGTCGCGTTCTCGAGTGGAACGGCCGGGTTGCATGGGGCCTTGAAGGCCATGGGTGTTGGTCACGGTGATCTCGTGTGGACCAGCCCGATCACCTTTGTGGCATCTGCCAACGCCGCTCGGTATTGCGGCGCCAAAGTAGACTTTGTCGATGTGGATGGGGAGACTGTGACACTTTGCCCTCTGGCGCTCGAGCGGAAGCTGGAGAAGGCTCGGGCGGAGGGCCAGCTTCCGAAGGTGGTGATTCCGGTGCATTTCGGAGGGCAGTCCTGTGATATGAAAGCGATTTCGGCTCTGGCTCATGAGTTTGGATTTCGTGTGCTTGAAGATGCGGCGCATGCCCTTGGGGGCGAATACGATGGACAGCCGGTCGGGGATTGTCGCTTCTCGGATGCAACGATGTTCAGCTTTCACCCGGTAAAGATTGTTACTTCAGGGGAAGGCGGAGTCGTCACGACGAATGATCCTGAGCTCGCGGATTTCATGTTAGAGTTTAGGTCTCACGGAATTACACGTGATGCTGAGAGAATGGTCAACGTCGATGAGGGCCCCTGGTATTACGAGCAAAGACACCTGGGTTATCACTATCGGATGACTGATATCCAGGCAGCCCTTGGCGAGAGCCAAATGAAGCGTCTCGATGAATTCGTGGCCCGACGTAGAGATCTGGCCGCGGTGTACGATGAACGCTTCCAAACGCTTTCCGATGTTGTGGTTCCACTCGGGCGATCGTCTGATGCTTTGAGTGCCTGGCATCTCTATGTCGTGCGCCTTAAGCTGGATGGTTTGAAGACAGACCGCAGGACTGTCTTTGAAGCGATGAGAGAGGCGGGGATTGGGGTGAACGTCCATTATATCCCGGTTCATCACCAACCAAGCTTTGAGCGATTTGGATTTAAGCGAGGTGACTTCCCCGTTGCTGAAAGCTACTACGAGAACTGCATCACGCTTCCCATGTTCCCGGGATTGAGTGAATCTGATGTTTCGCGTGTCGTGGAAACGTTGGAAGCATCGATTAAACGTGCTGAATGATCAGGCGGATAATTCTTCAAGCCCGGATGAGTTCTTCGCGGCTACCGGGTAAGTCCCTCATGACAATGGGAGGCATCCCGCTGGCTTTGCTGGTCGCCAGGCGAGCCGGGAATAGTGGTCACGAAGTTGTCGTTGCTACTTCGCATGAGAAATCAGACGACCCGCTGGCTCGCGAACTTGAGCGCAGTGACATCAAGGTTGTCAGGGGTCCGCTGAATGATGTGCTTTCAAGGTTTGTGATCGCTGCTGAAGATCTGAGCGATGATTCCTGGGTTGTGAGAATTACCGGCGACAATCCTATTCCTGATGGGGAACTGATTGGCATGGTGGAGGCAACTATCAGCGATCGTCCGGAGCTCGACTATGTGAGGACTCCCGATGCACATCTTCCCTATGGAGTTTGCGTGGAGGCTTTCAAAGCAGGTTCGCTAAGGAAAGTGGACGCGGAGATCGGACCTGGAATTGGATTTGAAAGGGAGCACGTCACACCGTGGATGATCGATAACCTGGAAACTGGTGTGATGGAATGTGAAGACGTCCCGGTTGAGTGGGGACGGCTTCGGGCAACGTGCGACACTCCAGGTGACTACACCAGGTTGCTCAAAGTTATTCCTTCGGATCCCATCAAAGCGGAACGAATCTCGTGGAAAGCCTTGTGCGAAAAGTTGAGTGTGGTTTCTGAAGAGGAACCAGCACTCCCCCAAATTATGAGTCAGGGTAGTGCCTTACCATACCTTTGCTTTGGGACGGCGCAGGCGGGTGGAATTGATTATGGGGTCGTTAATTCGGAGAAGGGCGTTGACGTTGATCGGGACCGATCCCTGATCGAGTTTGCCTGGGAGAGCGGTTGCCGGTTTTCGATACGGCTTCGGGTTATGGAAAAGCCGAGAGGCGACTTGGCGAGGTCCTGGGACGCAAACAGGGATCAGAGGAGTTTTCCGTAACAACCAAAGTGGGGCTGAGCGAGGGGGGGGCATTAGAAGATGCTGTTTTGGAGGTGGATAATCAGATCTTTGGTTCTCTTGCATCACTGCAACTGAGCAGCATTGGCACCGTGTTGCTTCATCAGTTCACGCACTTCGATGCCGGTCGCAGCCCCTTGTGGAGCAGGCTTTCTGAGCTAAAGGAGCTCGGCTTGATTCAAAAAATCGGTGTTTCTGTTTACACTCCTGAGGAAGCAATGGCTTGTCTTGAAGTCAGCGAAGTCGATGCCATTCAGATTCCATTCAATCTCGCGGATCATCGTTGGCTTGCTCCAGAGTTAGTCGAGCGGCTGGAAAAAGTGCACGTCATGGTAAGGAGTGTATTTCTCCAGGGATTGCTGGTCACGCCCTTCGAGAATTGGCCGCAGTCGATGAAAAATGAAGTGTTCGAAGGAACCCAGCTCGAGTTATGCCTCAAGCAACTAGCAGACGATTTTGGTAGAAAGGATCCGGTGGATCGCTGCCTTTCCTGGGTTAAGTCATTCCCGTGGATTGACGAGGTGATTGTTGGCGCTGACACACCACAGCAGATTGCGGAGACCTTTCGAAATTTCAAAGCTTCAGTTCCGTTCACCCCCGATGAGATATCACGCATCGGGCAATTGATGGCGGGGCAAGTGGCGGCCTCATTGGTTGATCCTAGAAGCTGGTCTTGATCCTGAGGGTTTAGAAAGAGAACAATGTTTGATCTATCTGGATACAATTGCCTCGTGACCGGAGGCAGTGGGCACCTGGGTCGAGCCATGGTGCGCGAGCTCTGTGAGGCAGGCGCCACGGTCTTTGCTGCCGGAAGGGATATCGGTGCGGTCGAAGCTTTGAGCGAAGATTGCATCGAGCTGCGTGGCCGTATGATTCCCATTTCTCTGGACGTCACCAGCGAATCCAGTGTTGCCGATGCAGCCGAACTGATCGCTTCCCGCATCGAAGGGGGATTGCATGGCTTGGTGAATAATGCCTATTCGGGGCCAGCCGGTGGGATATGGGAACAGGGAGTAGAGGACTACCTCGAAGCTCTTAATTCTTCCGTAGGTGGTGCGGTCAGGTTGCTGCACGCGTTTCGATTCCTTCTTGAGGAAGCCGGAAGCTCTGCTGGAGCTTCGATCGTCAATGTTTCGTCGATGTATGGAATCGTCAGCCCGGATCCAGAGCTCTATGCGGAAGGTTTTGAAGAATTTCACAATCCGCCGGCGTATGGTGTTGCCAAGGCAGGTCTGCTCCAATGGACACGCTACTGCGCCGTTCATCTTGCAAAACAGGGTATTCGATCCAACGCCCTTGCACCCGGGCCGTTCCCTTCTGAAAAAGTTCAGAAAGCAGCTCCGGAATTCGTTCAGCGGCTGGAAAAGAAGGTGCCCATGGGGCGCATCGGCCAACCCGATGATCTCTCAGGTGCGGTTGCCTTTCTGATTGCTCGCGAGAGTCGCTATTTAAACGGCGTAACGCTTCCAGTAGATGGTGGCTGGGTTTCTCAATAAGATTTATGCCTGATCTCTTTATACGAGCGGATGCCAGTCGTGAGATAGGCACCGGGCACGTGATGAGGATGCTGGCGCTGGCTCAATCAGCGATAGGTTTGGGGTGGCGTGTCAGGTTCTTGATTGTCGACTGTCCGCAGGCTCTGTTGGAGAGACTGGGCGGTGACGGATGTGACGTGGTCAAGCTTGAGGGGGGAGAGCCGGGCTCGCTTGAAGAGGCGGCGGTTGTCGCCGCTGAGTGCCGGCAAAATGATGCCGGTTGGCTGGTTTTGGATGGGTACCATTTTTCCGAAGCCTATCAGGAAGTGATTCAAAAGGCCGGTGTTCGAATTCTACTGGTTGATGACCATGCTCACGCTGAGGCCTACTCTGCTGACGCGATCCTAAATCAAAATCTCTTTGCCTCTCCAGCGCTCTATGAAGGGAAAGCCAAGGAGGGCACGGATTTTCTGACCGGTAGCCCATTCGTAATGCTACGGCGGGAGTTTCTCGTCTCGAGAGAAAATGACAAAGTTCGTAGCAGAGAAGAACAAGAGAGGCGCAGACTATTGATTACGGTCGGTGGTGCAGACCCTCAGGGTTATACCCAGCGATTGGTGCTGGCGGCCAGCCGTATTCTGGAAGATTGGAGAATCCAGGTCGTTGCCGGAGCGGGCTTTGATTTTATGCCGTCTTTTGAAGCGTCTGTCGGAAGCAATACTATTGAGATTCTTGAGTCGCCGGCAGACATGGCAAAAGTAATCTCTGACAACGATGTCGTGATCTCAGCCGCTGGCAGTACTGTTTGGGAGGTGCTCTTTCTCAGGAAGCGTTTGCTTGCGTTTAGCTTGGCCGATAATCAGATCCCTATTGGGCTCTCAATCGAGGAAAAGGGCGTAGGTTGTTATGGGGAGGATCTTCGAGAGCTTGATGACGCTGCATTGGAGGGAAAACTCGTCGGGTATTTCGACACGGTTCTGCCCGATGTGGACGAAGATGATGGCTGTATTGATGGCTCTGGTGCTGCGAGGGTATTGGCCTACCTCCGGGGCGCTCTGAATGTCACGATTGCGACGAGTGAGAGTGGCTGGTTTTCGAGGCGTTTGGACGAATTTGCTGAAGAAGTTCGGGCTCTGGGAGCTGTGGTTGACCTGGCAAGATCGGCTGAAGAGTTAAAGGGTGGGGATGTCCTTGTTTTGCTTTCCTGGCAGAGCATTGTTTCCCGCGAGGTTCTTGATCGCTATCGCAACACCGTGGTCGTTCACGCCAGCGATTTGCCCAACGGAAGAGGATGGTCGCCCATGATATGGGAAATTATTGAGGGAAGAACCGAATTTACCTTCAGTCTCCTTGAAGCTGCTGAGGAGGTGGATTCCGGAACGATCTATGTGCAGGAAAAGTGTTCGCTCTCCGGAACTGAGTTGGTCGGTGAGTTGAGAGATTTCCAGGTCAGAATGACGCTCTCGCTGTGCCTTAAATTTCTGAGCTGTTACCCACAATCTCTTTCGTACGGGCGCGCTCAAGTTGGTGACGGCACTTGGTATCCGCGCCGGGGGCCGGAAGACAGCGTTCTGGATCCAGAACGAACGATTGCGGATCAATTTGATTTGCTGCGGACTGTCGATAACGAGGCCTATCCGGCATTCTTCGAATACCGCGGTGAGCGATATCTTTTGAAAATTGAAAAGGATAGAAGGGGAGATTCCTAAAGCTATGTCAGGGCCAAGTATTTCAATCTCGGGCAGGAATATCGGGGCGGAATTCCCGACTTATGTGATTGCCGAGATTTCAGCCAACCACAATCACTCTTTGAAAGCAGCGCTCGAACTGATCGAGGTTGCAAAATCGTGCGGGGTCGATGCCGTGAAACTTCAGACATACACGGCTGATACTTTGACGATTGACTGTGATACGGAGTGGTTTCGAGTCAGTAAGGGAACCCTGTGGGAGGGTAGGAAGCTCTATGATTTGTATGAGGAGGCTCATACCCCATGGGATTGGCACGCGGAGCTGTTTCAAAAAGCGCGAGACCTAGAGCTGACGTGTTTCTCGACTCCCTTTGATCGCTCTGCCGTCGAACTGTTGGAATCATTGGACGCTCCGGCGTACAAGATCGCATCTTTTGAATTGATTGATCATGAACTTCTTGAGGCTGTGGCGGGAACAGGGAAGCCAGTCATTATGTCCACGGGTATGGCGACCCTTTCCGAAATTGATGCCGCAGTCAGTGTCTTGAGAGAAGCCGGATGCGAAGAGCTTGCGCTATTGAAATGCACCAGTGCCTATCCGGCGCCCGCTGAGGAAATGAATCTCAGAACTATCCCTAATCTGAGTGATTCCTTTGGAGTTGTGTCAGGTCTTTCAGATCATACCATGGGAATTGAAGTGCCGGTCGCTGCTGTTGCTCTTGGTGCGAGGATCATCGAAAAACATTTTACCTTGTCCCGTGACGTCCCCGGTCCTGACAGCGCTTTTTCACTCGAGCCTGATGAATTGTCCGAATTGGTGTCTGCGGTGAGGAAAACTGAGCAAGCGTTGGGTCGGGTATCCTATCAGGTTACCGAACGTGAAGAAGCGAGTCGTTCGTTTAGAAGATCACTTTTCGTTGTGGCCGACGTAAAGGCCGGGGATGTGTTCAGCCGTGAGAATGTTCGTTCCATCCGTCCGGGATACGGAATGGCTCCTGAATGTCTTCCTGTAGTTTTGGGAAGGAGAGCATCTCGAGATATCAAAAGGGGTACTCCTCTGAATTGGGAGATGGTTGGCTGATATCTCGAGCCAAGGCTTTTATTTTGTGAATGAAACAGACTGTCCTTCTAAAACTGCTTCAGGAGTTTGAAAAAACTTCAGCGGTAGATGAACTGATCGTAAAGACTCCTCACGACGGACCGATATACATCTGGCCCGAACTTCGTGTATCGATTCCGCGAATTGTGAAGGGCTTAAATTTTGCCCCAACCTCCCAGGAGGAGCTGAACAGATCATCGAATGGCGGAGGGAATGAGGATGAGAACATTGCCAGGAAAGTCAGCGGGGTTGGGCAGGCAGTTCGCCTTCTATCCCGAAATGATGGTGTTCCTCTGGTTGCTACCCGTCCCGAGTACCATCAGACGATTGGAGGAAAGGTGGGAGATAAGTTTGTGGATGCCTTCATGAGGAATGAAATTGCTGTCACTTCGATCGTTTTCCCGGGATTTGGAGAGAAAGCCTGGCAAACCAAATTGCCGAATGCGGCCGGGATTGATTCCGTGGAGTGGTTGGCCTCAAATGGGTGGCTTTTTGATCGTAATGAGCTTTCAAAAGGATTCTTCGGCACGCCATCTTCGCTGACGGCTGGATCAGAGGAAGTGCTGGCCCAGCTCGCTGAGCGGCTGTCGAGGGAATTGAAGCTCGAAGAAGAAACACTCTTGGAGTTGCTCAAAGCTCATTGCCTCAAAACAGGAGGATGGATGGCCCGGCGATCTATTTTGTTTGAGGAAATTCTCAAACAATTGAGGCCTCCTATCGTATTTGTCGCCTGCTGGTATTGCCCTAACGGTATGGCGTTGGCCAGGGCATGCAGGAAAATGAAGATCCAGTGCGTAGATCTGCAGCATGGGGTCATTTTTTCCGGCCATATTGCTTATGCCAAGTGGATGAAATTTCCTCGTAGTGGTTTTGACATGATTCCACCGCAGTTCTGGGTTTGGGACTCAGAGCCTGCCCAAGTTGTGGACCAACTCCAGGAAGGTGTTTCCGGGAGTCATCATGCGGGCAAGATTTGGTCTGCCGGTCAAACTGAAGACGAATTCAGCAACGAGATTGAATGGACCAAATTGAAAGATCTGACAACTGACGCCCAGAGAGTCTTCCTTGTGTCCACGCAATTCATCGAAATGGAAGGTGAGTCTCTGCCTGCCGCTGGCTGGCAGAACCTGCCGGAGTGGTTATATGGTGAAGTGCAGAGGGACGATCAGGTCTTCTGGTTATTCCGGGCTCACCCCAGGATCAAAAACGGAGCGGCGAAGCTTCAGGCGTTTCTGTCTCAGCGACTTGAGTCCAGTAACTGGAATGTGATTGAAGCTTCTTCTCTTCCGGGAGATGCCGTCCTGGAGTTGGCCGATGTCCATATTACCCACAGTTCTTCAGTTGCTCTGGAGGCTTGCGAGGCAGGTATTGGAACGGTCTTTGTCAGTGAAAGCTCCTGGGAAGTTTTTGAGGATTTGATGTCACCGGAATATTATCGTGGTGTATCGGATTTGGAATCTTTTAACCGTGCTCTTGAAAAGCTACTGCATTTGTCAAAAGCAAAAGAGGCTTCGGGCGCTGGTCTTTCTATTGCTCAATCGATTCGAGAAGTGAGGTTCCGTTGCTATCCGTTCATGACCTTGTTTCGAAAGGTCATCATCCGTTTAGAGCAGTCAAGATCGAGCGCGGAGTCCGGCTCTGGAGTAAGGTCGGAATTATCCGAGTCAGAACTGCTCAAACTTAGGATTCAACTGGTGTTGGAACAAAAGCGGCCGATAAAAGTGGTTCTTGGCGCCGGCCCTGATGTTTATCCCGGTTGGATCAGTACGACTTATCCTTGGTTCGATGCGACCGATGCCTCGAGTTGGCAGCGTGCTTTTTCCGGAACACCGGTTCAGTCGTTGCTCGCTGAACATGTGGTGGAGCATCTGACCGGCGAGCAATTCAATCTTGTGTTGAAGAATGCTTCTCAATTCATGGCTCAGGACGGTCACTTGCGAATCGCGGTACCTGATGGGTTGCACCCTGATCCCGACTACATTGAAAGCGTTCGCCCCAATGGAAGTGGTCCGGGTTGTGATGATCACAAGTTTCTATATGACTTTCGAACGATGAAAAAGACGGTCGAGGAGGCTGGGATGACTTGCGAGCTTCTTGAGTGGTGGGATGAAGAGGGAGAATTTCATAAGAGGCCATGGCGGCAGGCTGACGGCTTTATCAAGCGTTCTGCGGATCATGATGCCAGAAATTCGAATGGTGAGTTGAAATACACATCGTTGATCGTAGATATCCGGTTGGATTCTGAAAATGAATAGCGTTGAGAACCAGAGGGCCCCTGTTGCCCTTTTCGCCTACAGTCGACTTGAAGTGCTCAAGGAGACTGTAGCTGCCCTGCTAGCTAACGACGGCGTTGAAGGCACTCCTCTTTATATATTTGCTGACGGCCCCAAGAAAGAGGAACACCGCGAAGGGGTGGAGAAAGTCAGGGACTACCTGAAGTCGATCGAATGGCCGGGAGAAGTCCATTATCACTTTTCAGAGAAGAACTGTGGTTTGGCCGCTTCCATTAAGAGCGGGGTGACCCAAGTCGCCGGGGAGCATGGGCGCGTGATCGTGGTTGAGGACGACATTCTGACGCACCGGAAGTTTCTCGCATTCATGAACAGCGCTTTGGACGCTTACGCTGACAACAAGCGGGTTTTCAACGTCAACGGAATGGGGATTCCTGAGCGTTTTGTGGAGTTCCCGGATGATTGTGAAGATACCACTTACTTCAGTTACCGCCCGACATCGCACGGGTGGGCGACGTGGCATTCGAAGTGGGATCTCGCCTGTTGGGACGAGGACAAGATAGTCGAATTGGTCAACACGCCGCACGTTCGGGCCAGGTTTCGGCGTATGGGGTCTGATTGCATCCCAATGTTGGTGAATGCCATGTCAAACAAGGTCGACTCTTGGGCGATTCGTTGGGCATTCTCACTGGCGATATACAACGGAGTCTGTATCACTCCAAGAAAAGCGCTGTCTTCTCATCAGCCTTCAGACAGTGGTACCCATGTCAAGGGGAGTCACGAGATGATCGAGCATGATTTCGACGAGAAAACCGGCGTATTTTCCCTGCCGTCGACGATTCGAATGATTTCTGAAGCTACGATGAGCTTCGCGAGAAAGTATGGACCTATACAGGAGGGTGATTTTAAAGAACCAATGAAACTCAAAGACCTAACCCTATCAGAAATCGGTGGTGGAATTAAACTGATCGACATCGGGGCAAGTGGTGCTCTGAACGAGAAGTGGAAAGCATTGGAGCCGCTTATTTCGCTGGTGGCATTCGATCCTAACGAAGAAGAATGTAAGCGGCTGACGGAAGAAGGTGCCGGTGATTTTGCCGAAGCTACTTATCTCCCATATGCGATTGCGGGCGAGTCCGGTGAAGCGACGCTGTATCAGACCGAGAGCATGTTCTGCTGGTCACTCCTCGAACCGGACCACGAATGGTTGTCGCGATTTTCTTTTTCCAATCTTTTTGTAGTAAACGGGACAGAGCAAATTCACGTTAAGACCCTCGACTCTATCGAAGAGTTGAAGGGCGCTGATATCGATGCTGCCAAGCTCGATGTTCAGGGTATGGAAATGCCGATTCTAAGTCAGAGTAACGAACTCCTGGCTTCTCTGTTCTACCTCGAGACTGAAACCGGGTTCACTGCTAACTATCAGGATGAGACGCAGTTTTACCAGTTGTCAGACTTTCTCCAGAAGAAGGGATTCTTGATGTTTGATATCAATCCAAACCATCGAGTCAGGAGGAAAGGGCCTTTCGAAAAGAACAATGAGTCTCTTGGGCAGCCCCTCTGGTGTGAAGCGGTTTGGCTGAAGGATTTCAAGAATCCGTTGAATGAATCATACATCGATGGACTGACACGCCCGAAGGCTTTGAGGATCCTTCTCTTGTGCGCTGTTGAAGGCTTTTATGATTATGGTTGGGAGGTTGCCGGGATTCTAAGGGAGCGCGATTTGATTTCCGAGACCGAGTTTGAAAGCCTCTCGGAGATTGAAAACTGGAGACTCCTGACGAAAAGGCAAGCGCAGCGGAAACCTGCTTCAAATTTTGATGCCTGGGACTATTTCTGTGCGGCAGCGAGAAAAGTGAAGCGGGTTCTTGGATCTTGATTCGACCTGATGTCCGAAGCAAATACCCTGGTGCTAAGTGGTATTCCCCTCGGAGAGGGTGGAGGAACTGCTCGATTTCTCAGGCGGCTTCAATCTGAGTATGAGGCTTCATCTTCGATTGAAGCTTCAATGGATTTCAGGAGTCACGTAAACCCATTTCGAAAAGTGAAGCGCAGGCTTCTCGGCAGGGTTGACCAGTACGTGCCGGTCGCAGCGAGAGTGCCCTCCGCTTATCGCAGTGTCGAGAACTTGATCTTGTTTCACCCTCAAGGCCTGGGATACAGGTTTGCTACCAAGCTTCTCAGATCTCGCGAGCACTCCTGGCACTTTATTCTTGATTCCAGTTTCTTCTGCCTTCGATCCTACAATTATATTAAAGGTGAGTCTTCAGCCTGCATGAGATGCCTCGAAAAGGAGGAATCTGTAGTCGAGATGGGTTGCAAGCATTTTCCATATATTCAGGGTGGATACCAACAATACCGCGATGCTCTAAAGGAGTCCGGCAGGCAGATTTCCTATTTCGTGCAGAGTGAAATCGTCGAGCAACTTCTGAGGCAGGTTGTCGGGGCCGAGCCGCGCATTGAAGTTGTGGGAATGGCGGCGGACTACCCGGCTGAAGCAGAATTGGAATTAGTGCCTCAGCCGACCGAGAAGCAGATTGTTTTTCACAGTCATCCCCTGAACCCGAAAGGATGCGAATGGACCATTCAACTGGCTAAGAGGCTGCCGAAATGGAAATTCCTTTTCCCGTTCGCAAAGGGCGCAGTGAGCTCGCTGTCCCCATCAGATAACTGCGAGTTTCGACCCATGACATGGGAGAACGGCCTCAAGGATGCCGTTGAATCCTCTTCAGGGGTATTGTGTCCGAGTTTGTGGTCCGCTCCAGTGGAAGGGGCCTTCGTGAAATCAATTCTACACGGGCACACCGTCGGATATGTGGATATTCCATCAGCTGCGACTTCACGATTCAGTTCGGATACAGCCTGCGTGGCAATGGATTCGAATCTGGATAAGGCCGCAGCTCAGTTGGAAGCGGGGCTGGGAATGGAAGTGACGCCTGAAATGAGGCGGGCAAGACTTGTTGATGTGCAGGATTTCGTTGGGCATGATGCCTCAAAGACACAAGTTGAAAGGATGATGTCATTCGTCTTAAACCAATAGATCGAGATGCCTAAGACATTGGTTATCCTTGATGGGCACGTAGCGGGGCATCACCAATTCTTCCTCGAAATGTTCATCCGCGCGATGCATTCAGAGGTCGATCAGACTTTCGCGATTGGGCCTGGGGCAGAACCGACCCGGGAACGATTGTCGGGGAAGGGAATTGAAATCGCTGCCCTCAGGCGCCCATTCCTATTGAGTGTGTTGTATGATTGCTTGAGGGTGGCAGGGTGCAACCCGGGGTCATCGTTTTACGTGGTTTCCATAATACTGGCCAGGTGGAAACTTCGACGACTCAAGGCATCGGATATCTCTGTGTTTCTCCCTTATGTCTATGAGGAAGAGTTCGGGAAACTTGCCTCTGCGCTATTTCGGCTTCTCGGGATTTCCTGGGGAGGGTTGTGTTCCGAAGGTCGTTGGGTCAGGCATCCTGAAAAGTTTCAGCGGGAAACGGCGAGTGTTTTTCAAAGTCGTGCTCTTCGACATGAAAATTTCAGGAAGGCTTTGCATCGGTCAAGAGTGAAGGTTTGGGGCGTCCTGGATGAGAAGGTTGAAACTGCGCTCAATGAGGGTTTTGAGGTCTTTTTGCCGGAGGGGGGAAGGGCCATCAGGGTCCCGGAGGTGGTCGCTGAGAATGAAGAACAGCCGATTTCAGAACCGATGAGGCGCAAAATTCTCGAATGGGCGAACGGAAGAAAAATTGTTTCAATTGTCGGGTTTCTCAAGTCGGGGAAAGGTCTGGTCCAGTTTTGTGAATTGGCGGAGAGTGAGCCGGAGGGTTACTGCTTTTTGATTGCAGGTAGAATCTCCTGGGAGAGTTATACCGCGGCTGAATCTGATCTGATTCGTCGTACGATCATGACGTGCCCTGCGCTCTGTGCCTATCAAGATAACCGGTTAGCGGATGAATACTTTAATGCGGCTCTTTCTGTGGCCGACTTGTTGTTCATGCGATACCAGGACTGGACGAACAGTAGTAACATGCTCTCTCAAGCGGTTCGCTTCGAGGTGCCTGTTGTTGTGGAGTCAGGATATTTGCTGGCCGATCGAGTGGCGCGTTTTGGATTAGGTATCGTGGTTGATTCATCTAGTCCCGGGAGGGAAATTCTTCCTGCCGAGCCAAGCAAGCTCTCCAGAATCAGGGAAACTGCAGACTGGGACGGCTATCGATCCGAGCACAATGTGGGGCTGTTTCGCGAGGTCGCGAAAGAGATGCTGGAAGAAATTAAAGGTAGCTAATCGCAGTCGGAAAGGCTAGCGTTTGTGGTTTCGGGGTGCTCTTTGCAAAGAGTGCCTTTTTTATTTTCGGGATGAGAAAAGTTCACGTGATTGCTCCGACTTTTCGCGAAAGTGCGATGATCGAACCGTTTGTTCGTGCGTGGTCCAACTGTCGCTCTTGTGAGGTAGCCTTGTACGTGGTCAACGGTAACCCAGGAGACGAGACAAGCGATTTGCTCAGTGCGCTAAGTGAAGAGGTCGAAATCGGAGTGTGCGAGCTGGCCGGCAGTTCTGACAAGTTTTGGACAGGGCTGGTTAAGATCGGGTTGCAGCATGTGGTGCAGATTGCTGAAGCCTCCTCGTATTTCGTAATCACGAACATTGATGTTCGTCCTGTGGATGACCCGTTGGAAAAAATCTTTTCCAATGTTCCTGAACTCGATAAATGCCAGACTGCGATTCCGGTCAGGGGAGACGATGGAAATCTTCTTTCGGCAGGCGTAGAAGTGCTTTCGTGGCCGTTGTCGAGGAATCGCCACCTTCTGGATCGAATGTCTGAATCTGAGTTGCCGGGAGATTCAGTGATTGATGCCACCTACCTGCCGACTCGCTTCCTGTTGTGCCGTGTGGATGCCATCAAGGCGGGGAATTTTCCGGATGAGGACTCGCTTCCCCATTATTGTGCGGACTACGAATACACCAATCGTCTGCGATTGAATGGATACAAACCAGTGGTCTACACCGGAGCGCTGGCGGTGGTGGAATCGGAGAATACAGGAGTGGATACCTATCTTAAGAGTACATCGATCCGGGAACGGGTGAAGGGCCTTTGGAGTATCAAGTGTCCATATAACGCGAAATATCGCTACCGGTTTGTCCTGCTGACATATCCGGAAGGGGCTCGCATTTCCGGAATGATTACCCATTTTGCGAAGATTCTGCTTGAGGTCCTTTTGGGCGGTAAGCGCCTGCAGGGGTTCAGGGAAAAGACAAATTCCAAGGCTATAACCAAGTGATGGCACCAACGGTTTCAATCGTGATCCCGTGTTATAATGCGGAGCTCTTTATCGAGGGGACACTTGAGAGTGTGTTGAATCAAACTTTCGCAGATTGGGAATGCATCATTGTTGATGATGCTTCGACGGATAACAGTGTTGAAAAGACGAAGAGCCTTTGTGAGGGGGATTCTCGTTTCATCATAATCGAGCAGGGCGAAAACGGAGGGGCGGCTCTTGCCCGTAACCGGGGCCTTGAGGAAGTAAAAGGTCGGTATCTTGCATTTCTTGATGCCGATGACCTGTGGGTCGAAGACAAGCTTGAGTCGCAGATCAAGTTTCTGAAGGAACAGGACGCTGATCTTGTGCATTCTTCTTATCGCTTTATTGACGAAGGCGGCAACTTTCTGCCCTGGGGCGTCAGAGCTTCAGAGAGTGTTGATCTGAAGCGGTATATGCGAAATACTGAGATCGGGATGTCGACCAGTCTGATCGATCTGGAAAAAGTCGATCCATTTCGGCTAAAGAATATACGCCTTTGCCAGGATACAAACCTTTGGCTCGAACTGTTGTCGAGGGGGCACATTTCCAAAGGTCTCGATAGAGTTCTGGTGCACTATCGAGTTCGAGATGGGCAAATCAGCGGGTCGAAGATTGCTATGGCTAAACAGGTATTTTCTCTGTGGATGGGGATGCGTGAGGTGGCGCTGCATGAGCGTCTCTTTTCTTTCGGTTGCTACGCAGTGAATGGATTTAAGAAACGATTGATTCCCGTGGATTGGGGGAGTGACTGATCCCGGGAAGGGCGTGCGGAGTTTGAATCGAAGAAAAGCAGGGCGGGCTACATAGATGAGCATGAGATGAGAGCGGTAGCTGGAAGCGTCATAGACGGTTTGCTGTCTAACATTCAAATTAGTGCGCCGCATAAGAAGGGTGAAGTCATAAGGAACGGGAGCCGTCTGTCCCGCCCGTTTCTCAAAGTAAAACGACACGTTCCCGGAGGCGTTCTCAGACGCCGGTCATTTGCATGAAGATTCTTGTTTCCGGAGTCGGCGGATTTGTGGGCCGACATCTCAGTCGCAGCCTAAAGCATGCCGGCTATGAAGTGATAGCCTGTGTGAGGGAGGGCTACAGCCCTCCTGAGGGGATGAATTATCGAATATTCAGGCGGGGGAGTGAATCCGGGGAGCTACTTGATGGTGTTGAAGCTGTGGTCCATGCTGCGGGGGTGGCTCATCAGCCAGGGAAAAATACTGATGAGCTGAAGGTGCTTTTTCAGGAAGGAAATTATAAGCTCACGGTCGCTTTGGCGGATGCTGTGCGTGATTCGCCTGCCGCCGGAATGATTCATATCAGCAGCATTGCAGCGGCAGGGTATACCTCATTCTCTCAGGGGGGCGGCTTGAGTGAAGAACTGGCTATCGAGCCGACAGGCGACTACGGTATTTCAAAGCTGAGTTGTGAGCCGGCGGTTGAGAGTCTGAGCGAGGTCGGGAAACTGGGAGTGAATCTGCGACCACCCCTGATCTACGGCAGTGGTGCCAAGGGGAACTGGCCCAAGTTGGTCAAATTGTCCAGGAGTCGCATTGCGTTGCCGTTCGCACGGGTTAATAATCGACGTTCATTCCTCGGGATTGATAATTTGGGGCACCTCGTTACAGCTATTCTTGAGAAGGTTCGGGAACCGGGTCTGAGTGGGACCTACCACGTGGCCGATTCCGATCTGGTTTCTCTTCGGGAAGTGGTTGGAGCACTGAGAACGGCAGAATGCAGGGAGGAGCGCATGTTTGGTTTTCCAAGTCGAATACTCGAACACGGATTGAAATCCATAGGAAAGAAAACGATGAGCGACGGCTTGTTTGCTGATTTTATCCTCGATACATCGAAGGTTAGAAATGCTTTTGAATGGGAGCCGCCATTCGGGACACTGGAAGGAATGAAAGCCAGCCTGGAGGATGACACCCAGCAATAATGAAATCTCTCTTTGACCGGGTGTGTGCCGCGTTGGGGCTTATTGTGACAGCCCCTCTGATTCTTATTCTCATCCCGATGATTCGGTTGGATTCGCCGGGGCCTGCTGTGTTTCGTCAGCGCCGCGTTGGAAAACGGGGAAAAGAGTTTACCTGTTTAAAACTCCGAACGATGCAGCAGGATACCCGCCAAGCCGGGACCCACGAGATTTCCACGGCATCAGTGACCTCTATCGGCGGTTTTTTGCGGAGAACAAAACTCGATGAGCTTCCTCAGTTGATCAATGTGATCAAGGGCGAGATGAGTTTGGTGGGACCGCGCCCCTGCCTGCCCGTGCAGGTGGAATTGATCGATGAGCGAAAGAAACGCGGGGTATTGGAGGTACTGCCCGGAATTACCGGGTTGGGGCAGGTTGAGGGAATTGACATGTCCGATCCGGTCACCTTGGCCGAATGGGATCAATTATATCTTTCTAGAATGTCTTTTTTGTATGATCTTTCCCTGATCTGGTGCACCCTTCTGGGCAAGGGGGCGGGGGATCGTGTCGACTCGCAAAAGTCTGATAATTAATTAGATTCCCTACGTTTCCCTGAATCGCTGGCGTTCCTAATTTTCCGGTTAGGATTCTCGATTGATCAACCCGATGAGGCTTAGATTCCGACATATTGAGGAAAGCATCTTCATAAGGAGGATGCTTGCCTTCCTGTTCCATTTGCTCGGGATCACCGCTGCCTATTACTTGGCATTTCAGCTCCGATTTGATTTCGCGGTGGAAGAGTGGCGTTGGGAGATATTCTGGCAGACGCTTCCGTGGGCGGCGACTGCCTACATGGTTTGTATTTTCGCTTTTGGTCTCTATCAGGGGCTGTGGCGGTTTTTTACTTTGAATGACTGTATTGCGACTGCGGCAGCGCTTTCGGCAGGGACTGTCCTGACGGCAGGAGCCGTCTTTGTGGTGAGAGATTTTTCATTTAATCTCTATCCGCGTTCCGTTCTTGTTATCGCCTTTCTTCTGCTGCTCTTTTGGGAGATCGGTGGGCGAGGCATCGTGCGATTGTCCCGCGAGTCCCTTCAAAGTCGTAACCGGGATCCTTCGAGCAGTTTGAAACGATTGCTTTTGATAGGCGATCCTCAGGAAGCTGATGTTCTGCTGAGAAGCGTCCAGCACTCCGGGGAATTAGGCCGGGTGGTCGGGATTGTTTCCGAACAAAAAAAGCATGCCGGTTCAAAGCTGAGGGGAGTCAGGATCAGCACTGGTTTGGATTCCGTTGCCGGACTGGTGAAGGATCTCAGTGTATCAACTTTGATTTTCCTGCCGCCGTGCACCCGGCCTCGAAAGATTCGCGAGGTTATTGACAGTTTGTCAGAAGAAAAACTGGTGTGTGACTACCAGGTGATCCCTTCGATGGATGAACTTGCTTCAGGGCGTCTCAGTGTCAGTTCCATTCGTCGAGTGGCGATTGAGGATTTGCTGCCGAGGGTTCCCTATCATATCGAGCTGGAGAAGGTAGCATCTTCAATTAAGGGAAAGCGGATTCTGGTTACTGGTGCGGGTGGTAGTATTGGCTCGGAGATCTGTCGACAACTGATTCAGTTTGGTCCGGACACAATTGTGATGTTTGAGCTGAGTGAATTTCAGCTTTTCAATGTAGAGCGCGAACTGGTCAAGATCGCGGAAGAGGCCGGCGTCAAACTGGTGGCTTCTACTGGTGATGTGAAAAACGCTTCTCAGCTAAGGACTGCGATTCGTAATGCGGGCGGTATCGATCTTCTTTATCACGCTGCTGCCTATAAGCATGTGGATTTGATGGAGAGGAATCCCGTTTCCTGTTTGCAGAATAACGTAGTGGGTAGTCTTGTGGCGGCGACTGTTGCCGAGGAGGAAGGGGTTGACCATTTCGTTCTCATTTCAACGGATAAGGCTGTCAGGCCGACAAGCTTGATGGGGGCCAGTAAGAGGCTGGCCGAAAGGCTATTGATTGAGCGCCCCGAAAAAGGAACCTCCTTCCGTGCTGTAAGATTTGGCAATGTCCTCGGAAGTAATGGCAGTGTTGTGCCGATTTTCAGGTCGCAGATTGAAAATGGCGGTCCCGTAACCGTTACCAGCAAAGACGTGACTCGCTTTTTTATGACGATATCGGAAGCAGTCGAGTTGGTACTGGCCGCTGGTGCCATCGAAGAGGATCGGCGTATTTTTGTTCTGGAAATGGGCGAAGCCGTGAGGATTGACACGATGGCCCGTCGTATGATTGAACTGTCCGGCTTGATTCCTGATGTGGATATCCCGGTGGTTTATACCGGATTGAAGCCGGGTGAGAAAGAGTATGAGGAGTTGCTAACTGACGACGAAAATGTGGTTCGCACTGATCTGGACAGAATCTGGGTGGTGGCCAAGGACCTTTCCGACGACTCTGCGCCGGTAAATCTGGGGCTGTTGTTAGAATTGATTGATGAGGGAGATGAGGAGAAGTTAAGGGACTTTGCGGATTCCCTGATTCAGGGGTCACTTTTGAGAGAGGGGAGCAACAATCACAAAAGAGAGCCTCTGTCCACGTCCAGGTAAGCAGCTGTTAGCGAGGTTGCTACTTTTTCAATCGTATCATGCCAATCCGGGACTCCACCATTCTGTCGACCTGCATCAAATGGATTTCGAATGAGTCCTTTGTTCTGTCTGTTGCCCTGATGTTTTTGACCTTGGGGCTCTTCATTGGGAATATACCAATTGCCATTGGCCATGTGCTCCTGGTCGCGGGAGTCGTGATGGCCCTCGTTAAGCAGAGGAGCTTTGTGAACGAGTTAAAGGCGTTGCCGGCAAGTTCAAAGTGGCTCATTGCCTTCGCCTTGGTGGCCGTGATTTCCGTACTGGTCAATTGGGCCGAAATTGACCGACCGCTGAGCTACCTTAAAAAGGTTCGTTATTACCTTCTATACGCGTCCGTACTCCTGGTGCCTGCGGCATTGTGGAGAGCTTTCGCATCGGAGAAGATCAGGGACAGTTTGATTATCTGCTGGCTGATTCCTCTGATCCCAGCATTTGTAATTGGATTAATCGGGGTTTTGAGGCTCGATCATCCCTTTGCTGATTTGCCGCCCGGAAAGGTTGAGCGACTGTCGGGGATGCACGGCGAGGTGATGACATTTGCGTATGGCTTGCAGTTTACGGTAATCGCTTTGAGTGTCTTCTTTTTTGCTCCTTCATTGTGGCGGTCAATTACGCGAATTCCGTGGAAATGGATGGTGCCTTTTGCAGTGATCGCAGGAGTTGCTATGTATCTCACTTTTTCCAGGGGGAGTATGCTGGGAGTGGTGGTCGGTCTGACTGTCTTCGCAGCAATGAAGTCCCGGTGGTTGTTGATCGGTGTGGTTGCTGTTGGGTTGATTGGTGGCCTGGTCGCTTCAATGCAGGGAGCTCGTTATTTTCAGATCGACGATCCCGTGAGGACCAATCAATGGAAGACCTCAGCGCTCGCCTTCGTTGAGCATCCTGTATTCGGGCTCGGATTCAGAAATTTTGAGATCCGATCTGTAGAACTCAAAAAGAGTTACGGGATTGAGGAAGACCTGGTGAAGAATATCAACGGAGAGGAAGTTGCCGTGCACTTCAAAGGACACGCGCACAATGTCTTCCTTGAAGCATTTGCATCAACGGGTGTTTTTGGAGGGCTTTGCCTTATTGGCTTCTGCTCTTCCTGGATTCGAGAAGTTTGGCGTAGCCGTTATGCAGTTTTATTCGTGCCGTTGGTGTGTGCTTTTATTGTCTCCGGCCTTTTTGAGGACACGTTTTACGATTCCGAGGTGCTGAATTGCTTACTCCTCATCTACCTTTTCTCTCAATCCTTAATCGCCTGTGAGGCGCGGGAAGGGTTGGAGCCGGAATCAGTTAAGCTTCCGGCTTGATCACAACTGCTACCATCGACTCAGAGCTGAGAAACTCCTTGGCCAGGGCATTCACTTCCTCAACGGTGATGTTCTTGTAGTCGTCGACGAATGAGCGAGACCAGTCGAGTCGCTCAGGGTATTCCTGGCTAGATTCGAGGACACTGCCCATCCAGTAGCGATTGGTACGGCGCATTTCCTCGATGGATGTGACCTGCGGTTTCTTGGCCCGATCCAATTCGTCCTCGGTAATGCTTTCACCGGTTGCGAGATCATCCGCAATCTGGGCCACCACCTGGGTCACGGCTTCGGCCTGATCAGGAGCCACTGTTACGGAGGCGAAAAGGTATCCGTAGTCAGTCCAGGTATCACTTGGGAGGTTGTGAGCAAAAGGGCTGTAAGCATCGCCAAGTTCCTCGCGAATTTTGACTCGAAGTCGATCGTCCATGATAGCGGAGAGCATGCTGAGACGACGGGTTTTCTCAATGTCGTAGATGTCGATGGTTGGCCAGTGGATGACGGCCATCGCTTTCGGAATTTCCGACTCAAACGTAAACACTTTCGACCCCGCTTCGGGGAAGGAAACCAGACGCTCTTCTGAGTAGTCTGGTTTTTTTGCGTTCCGCTCGGGGAGATTGCCGAAGGTGGAAGCCACCAGGTCGATGGCTTCGTCGAGATCAAAGCTGCCCACGACGGAGATTTCGAGGTAGGCGGATTCGAGCTCAGGCGCCAGCCACTCTCTTGCCTGTGAAGTCGTCAGCGCTTCGAGGTCTTCCCTGGCGGGAAAGCCAAACCGGGTGTCCCCCGAATGAAGGTACTTTGCCACTTCGTTCTGGGCAAACCCGCCCGGAGTGTGATTGAGCTGCTGGTAGATGTAGTCGAGCGCTTTCCGGAATTCCAGGGCAGCTTCCTCGCGATAGCCTGCGTTGGTCAGGTAGGCGCGCATGAGGGTGAGTTGGGCTCCGAGGTCTTTCGGGGTGGTCTGCCCGGAAAGGGTGAAGGCATCGTCGTCGATTCCAAATGAGGAGCTCACCGACTCTCCCGCAAAAATCTGTTTCAGTTCGTCGTGGCTGTGAGCCTCGAGGCCGCCCTTGTTGAAAACACTGGAGGCAAAGAAGCTGAGGCCGGGGCTAGGTTCAGTGATGCGGCCGGAACCGATGCGGGCTTTCACGTAAACTGTCTCGTCTTCGAAATCAGTCACCTTGAAATTGGCGCGCACGTTATTGGCGAATTTGATCTGGGTGACGGCAATGTCCTCGATATCGCTGCGTTCGGCGATTTCGCCGGCATCGGGAAGTTCGCTGTAGGCAAAGGCGGCGACTTCCTTGTCCTCGGGCGCCGTCACGGCAACTTGACTGCTCTCTTCGTAGGCGCTTCGAATCGCGGCAACGGCGTCTTCGACTTCGGCATTACCTGAGAGCATGAGCAGGGTGTCTTCGGCATTTCCCCAAAGCTCGCGCAGAGAGTCACGGGTAGATTCCGTAGTGACGGAATCGAGCGCTTCTTTGACTCGGGGGAGATCGTCAGCCGGGCTGGTGAAGATGCGGCGTGATCCGATTCGGCGTCCAATCTCGTTGGCGAGGTCTCGCGACTTCCGGGTTCCCATCTGCTTGGCGGCTTCCTCGTAGAGGCGACCAATCACTGCTTTGGTTTCGGCGAGCTCAGAATCGGTGAAACCATGTTCGAGGGCACGACGCAGTTCCTGCTCGATCAAAGTAAGCGCTTCTTTCCAGTCCTCCGGTTTGCAATCGGCGTCGATTGAGGAATAAAGAGCAAAGCCAAGGTCGTAAAAGTCTCCCGCATGCATCGTCGCGGAACTGATAGGGGAACCTTCTTCCTTGGCGAGACGCTCGAGTCGGCGGTTAACCATGCGGGCAGCCACCATGCGCTGGAGGTCTTCGAGGCGACGTTGTTTGTTGTCCGGCGGTGAGAGTCGAGTCTTGAGTGCTTCGATCGATACGGTGGTCTCACCGGCTTCGTTCTCGTAATGATAGTGAACGTCAAACTCGCGTTTGGCGATGTTCCCCATTTTGGGGTCCGGGCGCTTTTCGCGTGCTTCCATTGACTCGAAATGCTCGCGAATGACTTTTTCGGCTTCCGCGGCGTCGATGTCTCCGACCACGATGATCGCCATGCGGTTGGCCGTGTACCAATTCTCGTAGAACTCGACGAAGCGTTCGCGGGGAGCGTTCATGATGACTTCTTCCGTGCCGATGGGAAGGCGGGTGCTGACTCGATGCTCCGGAAGCGCAAACTTGATCTGTTCAACGAAGGTGCGCCAGCTGACGGAGTCGCGAGTGCGTTTCTCGCTGAGGATGATGCCTCGCTCGTCTTCAATTTCGTCTGGTAGGAGCAGCATGCCGTCCGCGTAGTCACGGAGCAGCCCCATGCCTTCATCGATCATTTCTGCCTCGGTGTTAGGAAGCTCCAGCTTGTAAACGGTTTCGTTAAATGAGGTGTGCGCATTGGTGTGGTTTCCGAATCCCATTCCGAGCCGCTGGAAATACTCCACCATCTCTCCGGCGGGGAAGTTGGTGGTTCCATTGAAGGCCATGTGCTCGAGAAAGTGAGCCAAACCCTGTTGATCGTCGTTTTCCATGAGAGAGCCGGCATCGACGAAGAGTCGCATGCTGACCCGGTTCGGTGGTTCGGCGTTCGGAAGAATGGCGTAGCGAAGTCCGTTATCGAGAACTCCCCAGGTCACAGCGGAGTCGGGTTGGATATCACTATCTTCCTGGGGAAGTGGAATCGGGTCGTTCTGGGCCAGGACGGGCAGGGCAACCAGTGCTGCAAGCACGGCAATCAGGCAGGTGGGGATTCGGGGGATCATAATAGGAAAGCGATACAGGGGGAGGATGTTTGTTTGAGGGGAAATGAAATGAATCAAAGGCTTTCAGGCAACTGGTTGAAGGTCACGCAATCGGAGTAGCTTACGCCGCTGCCGCCAAAAATGTCGAGGGCGCTGCCAATGGTGAGGTCGACCGCTCCGCCGCTGATTTGGTCGACTCGCTTCAGGTCGTCTAGGGAAGAAGCTCCTCCGGCGTAGGTGACAGGTTTCCTACCCCATTTTCCGAGCAGGGCGACGAGCTCTTCGTCGATCCCTTCGCACTTTCCTTCGACATCTGCTGCGTGGATGAGGAATTCATCGCAGGAAGAGGCGAGTTCATCGAGGGTTTCCAGTGTCACCGGCATATCGGTGATCGTCTGCCAGCGATTCATCGCCACGACCCAGCCGTCGTCTCTGCGCCGACAGCTCAGATCAATGACGAGGCGGTCAGGGCCGGTTTCAGCCAACAGGGCCTGCAGGCGGTCTTCCCGGAACCTGGCGCTTTCATCGAAGAGGAAGGAAGTGGCAATGAGATGAGAGGCTCCGGCCTCGAGCCATTCGGCTGCATTTTCATTCGTAATCCCGCCGCCTAGCTGGAGGCCGCCGGGATAGGCGGCGAGCGCAGCGCGGGCCGATTCGTCGTTGCCGGGACCGAGCTTGATGACATGACCACCGGTGAGTTTGTCCTCGGCGTATTTCGAAGCAAACCAGGCCGGGCTCTGGTCACTGGTGAAATTGGTTTTCAGTTCTTCGGAGGAAGAATCGAGGGTGCCACCAACAATCTGTTTCACTTTTCCATCGTGAAGATCAATGCAGGGGCGAAATCGTGTTCCTCGGCGCATAAAAGGGGAGGCGGAAAATTACCTCAAAGTCATCATTATGCGACGCAGAAAAAGTCTTTTCCTTCCGTGAAAGAGCAATTTGAGACCAGTTCGCGGATCCGGTCGCGGGCGCCCTCCTGTCCTACGGCTCCGAGGGCGACGGCATGGCCGGCAAAGTTCGGCAACTCTGCGGATCCGAGAACCGGAATGCCGGCGATTCGATTTCCAATTTGGCGTTCGTTGACTTCGAAGAAGGCGTGAATGGTGACTCCCGCGGCTCGGAGCAGACGGGCCATTTCTTTGCCAACAGGACCGGCGCCACAAATGACCACCCCGAGTTGAACCACCGCCGGCAGGCGTTCGAGAAAATGGGCTTTGGCGGCCTGGAAACGGGACAAATCGTAGCGGCTTAAGTTTCGGGTTGCCCGGGAGTCACTGTCATACCAGTCCAGGAGCTTCTCGTTGACCTTGGCGATGCGATAGCCGTTCTCCAGGAGCCTGAGCCAGAAATCATAGTCTTCCGCCCATACCGGATCCTGATAGCCGCCGAGTGATTCCATCACAGAGCGCCTCACCATGGCCGTCGGGTTGGGCACGGGGCTGTCGACATAGCGCTGCACGAAAATTTCCTCGTGAGTGACCACGGAATTTACCCAGTCCTCGTAACGCTTGTAGCCGCCATCAGGGGGGAGGGTGGATCCGTTTTCTCCTCGTTTGACGATGTTGACCAGGGTGCCGCAGGCGGAAAGCTCAGGATTCGTCTCCATCATTCGAACCTGCTTTTCGATTCGTTCAGCATGGGCGACGTCATCGCTGTCCATCCGGGCGATGAGTTCACCCTGTGCTGACTGCCAGGCCAAATTGGCGGCCTCCACAAAAGTTCCGTCGTGGCGGACATAGTGGATCCTTTCGTCTCTTGCGGCCATCTCCTCGAGAATGGCCGGGGAATTGTCCTCCGAAGCGTGATCCACCAAAACAATTTCCAGATTCGGCCAGGTCTGCCGTTGCAGGCTGGTCACCGCTTCCGCCACGGTTGCTTCCGCATTCCTCAGGGGCATGACGACTGAGACCAGCGGTGAATCCATGGCAGAAAAAAAGCCCCGGGTTACCCCGGAGCTTTTCAAATTAAAGCAATAATGCAGTCGAGTCGATTACTCGCTGGCTGCCTCTTCGCCGCCTTCACCTTCGGCAGCAGCTTCGCCTTCAGCGGCTTCGCCTTCATCACCACCTTCACCCTGGCCACCTGCGGAAACCGCGGCACGGGTCTGGGCAACGAGTGCGACAAGAACTTCACCGTCCATCTTGGTGGTAACACCGTCGGGAAGGTTGAGCTCGCTCACCTTGAGGGAGTCACCAATGTCGAGGTTGCTGACGTCGTTGGTGATAAAATCGGGAAGATCGGTCGGGCGGCAGTGCACCTCGATGTCACGCACGAGCTGCTCCATGAGGCCGCCACCTTTAACGCCGGCAGGTTCTCCGGTGAGTTCGATCGGAACCACAGCGTGAATGGTCTCGTTCTCGCTGACAGCGCGGAAGTCGACGTGGATCAGGTTGCCGGTGAGCGGGTCTTTTTGAACGTCCTGGACGATCGCCATTTTGGACTTCTCCTGGGCACCTTCGATTTCAAGAGTCACGATGAAGTTCTGACTGCTCTGGCGGCGGGCAAGATCGCCGAACTCCTTGGAGTTGAGCTGAATCATGTATTCGCGCTGGCTGGAGCCGTAAATAACAGCGGGCACGGTTCCTTCGCGGCGAAGACGCTTGGAAGCGGTTGTTCCTTTTACTTCGCGTTTCTCGGCCTGAAGAGTTTCTTGTTTAGCCATGATATCAGTCTGTTTCGGGTAAATTCGTTGATTTTCCAGTCCTCTCCCGAGAGAGGGCGCGAAATCTACGTTATACCCTAGGAGATGTCAAAGAGAGATGTGACTGACTCCGAAGAATGAATTCGGCGGATCGCTTCTCCGAGAAGTTCGGCCACGCTGACCACGGTGACTTTCTCCCCGACAGCATAAGGCGTGCTGTTCGTGGAAATGAGCTCTTCGATATCTGATTCGGCAATTCGCTGCTTGCCCTGATCATTCAGGACGGCGTGGGAAACCCCGGCAAATATACGTTTGGCGCCATGACTCTGGAGCAATCTGGCGGCTGAGGTAAGTGTACCTGCTGTCTCGGAAATATCATCGACCAGGAGGACATTGCATCCCTCCACCTCACCGATCAAGCTGATCGCTTCGACTTCGGTCGCGCTGACGCGGTTCTTTGCCACGATGGCAAGGGGGCATTCGAGAGCCTTGGAGTAGGAATGGGCCATTTTCATGCCGCCCACATCAGGGGAAACCACGACAATATTGTCGGTCAGCCCTTTTTCCCGCATGTAGCGAATCAGGACCGGCTTGGCGTAGAGGTGATCGACCGGGATATCAAAGAAGCCTTGAATCTGACCCGCGTGGAGATCCATCGTCAAAACCCGGTCGACACCTGCTGCTGTCAGCAGGTTCGCGACGAGCTTGGCGGTAATGGGAACACGAGGCTGGTCTTTTCGGTCCTGGCGGGCATATCCGAAAAACGGAATCACGGCAGTGATTCGGGAGGCACTGGCGCGCTTCGCAGCATCAACCATGATGAGGAGTTCCATGAGGCTCTCATTGGTTGGCGGACACGTCGGCTGCACGATGAACACATCCCGGTTCCGGATGTTCTCGTTAATTTTGACGAAGGTTTCTCCGTCCGGGAATTGGGTCACTGTGGTGTCAGCTTTGCGCACTCCGAGATACTCACAAATCTCTTCTGCAAGCTCGGGATGCGCTGTTCCGCTGATGATTCGAATATCGGGTTCCATGCCGTTTCCATCCTCGCGAAAACGTCACAAAACGCCAGTCAAATATGGCGACAATCGAAGATTATCCTGACTTGCCTCGCAAAAATGTTGTCAGGACGTCAGTGCCACTGAATTTTCGCGCTCGGCTTTCATGGTTTCGATGCGCGAACGGAGGTCCTGGAGGTCGAAGGGCTTAGTCACCACGTCATCCATTCCGGCTTCGCGGCAGTTCTCTTTGTCCTCTTCGAATGCCATCCCGGTCATGGCGAGAATGCGGGTGGAGGCATTCTCGTGTGAGAGTTGTCGGATCTGTCGAGTGGCCTCGAGTCCGTCCATCACCGGCATGTTCACATCCATGCAGATGAGGTCAAAATTGATAGGGCCGTCTGCCAGGTCGACGGCTTCTTTGCCGTTATTGGCGATGTTCACTTCGCAGCCCAGTTGCTGAAGCGTCAGGCTGGCGACTTTCTGGTTCACCTTGTTGTCTTCGACGAGGAGCACGCGGAACTTATTGTCTTTGGCTACTGAGTCGGAAACGGAATCGAGTCTGCCCCTTTGAACAATCTCAGTGTCATCGCTGACATCGGATTCCGGCAGGTCGTAGTCGATGGTGAAGAAGAAAGTGGTTCCTTTTCCGATCTCACTCTCAAACCAGACCCGTCCGCCCATGAGCTCGACGAGGTTCTTGGAAATGGCGAGTCCGAGGCCGGTGCCTTCGTAGCGGCGCTCGTCGGCGGAGTCGATTTGGCGGAAAGGGGAGAAGAGGGCTTTGCCCTTCTCCGGGTCGATTCCGATTCCTGAGTCCTGGATGGACATCAGGAGTTGATGGCGTCCTGATTTTTCGATTCCCTGGATCGTGACGCTGACCCCGCCCTGGTCGGTGAACTTGATCGCGTTGCTGACGATGTTAGAGATGATCTGCTTGAGTCGGAGGTCGTCAGCCACGTAGTGGTTGGGGAGAGACTCGCAGATCGTGGCCGAAAGAGTGATGCCTTTACTGTCGGTGGTGGGTTTATAGACCCAGAGTACGTCGCGAATCAGTTTGTTAAGATCGAATGCCCGCGGGCGAAGCTGCATCTGGTTGGAATTGAGCTTCGCGTAGTCGAGGATGTCATCGAGAATGTTGAGCAGTGATTCACTCGAACTTTGGATGGTCTCGAGGTGTTCCCTCTGATCGGGCAACAACTCCATTTCGAGGAGCAGGTTCACCATCCCGAAAATTCCATTCATCGGGGTTCGGACCTCGTGGCTCATGTTGGCGAGGAAGCGTTCTTTTTCCTTGGCCGCCTCCAGGACCTCATTGTTGAGGCGTTCCAGGTCTTCCTGCTTGGCCGCCATGGAAGCAGCCATCGAGCGGACAAATGCGATGAGTGGATGCTCACCCGGGCGCACTGAAGGTATCTTCTGAGTGTGCGTGGGATACTTGATCATGAACTCCGACACCACTTTCTCCAGCTGCTGGAGCGTGTTGGCGGCGTCAGAAACCGGATGCACGGGCACGGCGGCCGGAGCAGCCGCATCATCTGACAACACTTCGTGGACCACCATCGCGGGCACAACGGGTGTGACCGATGATGAGGTGTCAACGGCTGGAGGGTTCCCATCGGACATCATAGGTAATTAATAATTACCATAATATCCATAATTGAGCAAGGATCAGTTTTAAAGAAATTTCAGGTCTGCCCTGTAGCCTTATGAGCTGGACCTGGAAGCGGCGATTTCGCTGGCAATGTGCTTCAGATTGGCGATGACGTCTTTTTCCAGCGGATCAATGGGCACCACGGTCCCTCCAATGGACTCTGCGATCGCCTTGGCGCTGTTCTGATCAAATTGCGGCTGCACAAAGATGACAGAAACGCCCTCCTCCTTGGCCTTGTCTATCATGGAAGCGATTTGACGGGGCTCAGGGGTTCGGCCGCTAAGCTCCACCGGGACTTGCTTCAGGCCGTAAGCGTCGGCGAAATAGCCAAAGGCTCCGTGGTAAACATAGAACGACTGATCGCGGAAAGGAGCGAGTTTCTCAGCGAGTTCGCGATCGGTGTCCCGAAGCTGTTGGACGAGCTTGCGGGAATTTTCCTGGATCGTTGACTTGGCTTCTTCGGTTTCGAAAAGCGGCTCAACCTCAGCCTGGATGGTGCGGATCTGCTCAACCAGGTGTGCGGGGGAAAGCCAGACATGCGGGTCAAGTTCTCCGTCGCCGTGGTCATGACCGTGATGTCCATGGTCATGCTCAGCGTGGTCGTGTCCGTGGTCGTCATGATCGTGTTTGTGCTCAGCGTGGTCGTGTCCGTGGTCGTCATGATCGTGCTTGTGCTCAGCGTGGTCGTGCCCGTGGTCGTCGTGATCGTGCTTGTGCTCAGCGTGGTCGTGCCCGTGGTCGTCATGATCGTGCTTGTGCTCAGCGTGGTCGTGCCCGTGGTCGTCGTGATCGTGCTTGTGTTCAGCGTGGTCGTGTCCGTGGTCGTCGTGATCGTGCTTGTGTTCAGCGTGGTCGTGTCCGTGGTCGTCGTGATCGTGCCCATGTTCATGGTCACAGTCGTGTTCACCCTCGCCGAAGGTGCGACGATCGAGGCCTTCAACAAGGCTGACGATCTTCACCTTGCTTTTGCTCTCGTTGAGCTTGGTGACGAGTGTCTCTTCGAAAGGAAGATCAGCAGCAAAGTAGATGGTTCCAACCGAAAGCTTGGCGAGTTCCCTGGGAGTCGGGGAGAAAATGTGAGGGTCGTCATTTTCTGATGCGATCGATCTCACCTCAGCCAGATCTCCGACCAGGGATTCGACGAGCCCTGCATAGGGAGGGACTGGAACGTAAATCACTGGCTTTTCGTCTGCGAACGAAGTGACTGCGCTACCGAATCCGAGAGAGCAGGCCAATGTTAAGAGGTGAATGGGGAGTCTGGGTTTCATAGCGCAAGTTCTGCAATTGACTTGCAATAAGGTTGAGTGAAGCGGGGGAAAGGTCAAGGTAGGAATGGGTGCCAAATTGCAGGATTGGTCACAGCATCGTCACCAGCAGACACAAAGCGCCATCATTGCGGTTTGGCTCGATTTGACATCGCAAGGGACTGCAGTGTTTGCTCATCCTATGCGTCTTAAACTCCCTTTCCTCAGTCTGCTGCTGGCTGCCGGTATTGCCACCGGAGCTGATGAACGTCCCAATATTGTGTTGATCCTGTCCGACGATCAGGCATGGACCGACTACAGCTTCATGGGGCACGAACATATCGAAACCCCTCATCTTGATAAGCTGTCCGAGCGCAGCACCGTTTTCCGTCGGGGCTACGTCCCCACGGCGCTGTGCCGACCGTCGCTTATGACCCTGGCGACCGGGCTCTACACCCACCAGCATATGATCAGCGGCAACGATCCGTCTCCGGAATTGACCGGAGGCAAGAAGGACGGGCCCGAATATGATGCTCTTCGTGAAAAACTGATCTCCAATGTGGACCGCGTGCCGACCATCATGCGCCTGCTCTCCGAAGCTGGCTACCTGACTCACCAGTCAGGAAAGTGGTGGGAAGGAAACTACTCCCGGGGCGGGTTTACTCACGGAATGACTCGAGGATTCCCTGAGCCGGGCGGTCGCCACGGAGATGATGGTCTCAAGATTGGTCGCGAAGGCATGGAGCCGATCTTCGACTTTGTTGAGCACGCCATGGAGGAGGAGAAACCATTCTACCTCTGGTATGCGCCGTTTCTTCCTCACACGCCTCACAACCCGCCCGAGGAGCTCTTTGAAAAGTACCGCGCTAAAGTGGACTCCGACTTCGTCGCTCGTTACTACGCCATGTGCGAGTGGTTCGACATTACTTGCGGGCAGCTGATCGACTTCATTGATGAGAAGGGTCTCTCTGAAAACACGATGTTCGTTTACATCTGTGACAACGGTTGGATTCAAAGCGCTGACAGCGGAAAGTATGCCCCGCGTTCCAAGCAGTCAGCGAATGAGGGAGGCACCCGACAGCCGACGATGTACTGTTGGCCGGGAGTCATCGAGCCCGGTGATCGCGGTAACCAGCTGGCTTCCAGTATTGATATCGTTCCCACGATGCTGGCGGCAGCCGGAATCGAAGCTCCGGAGGGACTTCCCGGTATGAACCTGATGCCGATCCTGAAGAGTGGAGAGCCGACTCCTCGCAAGGAGGTGTTGGGTGAGACGTTTGCTCACGACATCGCCAATGTGGACCGCCCCGAGGATTCACTGATTTACCGGTGGATTGTGAAGGACCAGTGGAAGCTTCTTCTTACCTACGATGGCAAGGTTAATCGCTACGCCAGTACGCACCCTCGAACTGAGAAGCGCCCTCAGCTTTTTGATCTTCTTGAAGATCCTCACGAAAACACCAACCTGGCTTCCGAGAACCCCGACGTCGTGAAGGAACTCGCGACAGAAATCCGGAACTGGTGGACGGTCGAAGACCGCAAAGTGCTCGAGACCTGGGAGTAATCCCGGTTACCGCTCCAGCTCTCCGATCACCCGAAAGCCGTAATCGTCGACGAGAAATACCTCAAGGCTGACTGGCAGTCTGGCCTTGCGGTATTCATCGACCAGGGCGGAGCCATAGTCGGTAATCGGCATGCCGTTCGCCGGGAAAATGTAGACGATGTGCCGGTCGATCAGCATGACGTGCAGAGAATCGCCCATCGAATCGCGGAACTTTTCGACCAGCTTCTTTGACAGAATGATGCTGGTGAGGAAGGGGTCCTTGTCTTTGATGTAAGCGTATTTGATAACGCCCCGATCATCCCGGACAACCATCGGCTCTACGACCTCCATGAGATCGTCGCCGACGCGCTCTGCGATAGACGTGATTCGCTCCCAGGTGAATCGATTATCGGTCCAGTAACTTTCATCGAAAGCCCGCACGCCGTAGTCCCATTCGTAATAGGGAACCATCTGGGTCAGTTCACTGTCGGCCGGCTTCTTGGAGTTGACGTGTTTCTCGAACGTGCCCTCAAAGATGATTCCGACACGTTTGGCCGGAGCGTCTTCCTGAGCCCGCCCAGGGTGAGCCAACAGGGCTGCTGCAAAAGCCGCCAAAATAGAGAAAGTTCGATGAGGTTGAAATCCGTTTGCCATCCGCACGGGAATAGGTTGGGTTGAAAGAACTTATCGCCGATGATTACATTTCTACAAGGAACGCTCGAAGAAAGCTGGCCCGGTCGCCTGGTCATAAATGCCGGCGGAGTCGGATACGAAGTCGTGGTGCCTCTCCTCGGGGAGGGGGACTTTGGCAATATGGGTGAGGAGACCAAGGTGCTCACGCATCATCACATTCGTGAGCAGGAGCAGACTCTCTATGGTTTCGCAGATGAAGAATCCCGTGATGTTTTTCGTCTCCTGATTAACCGGGTAACCGGGGTCGGACCCAAGGTCGCCATGTCAGTTCTGAGTGGATTGTCGACGCCCGACTTCAAGCAGGCTGTGGTATCCGGTGATATCACCACGATTGCCAAGGTCAAGGGACTGGGTAAGAAGACGGCGGAACGAATTGTCCTGGAGCTCAGCGATAAAGTCGGGGTTAAGGAAGCCTGGGAAAACCAGGCAGCGGGGACTTCTCTGTCTCCGGATGCAGCGGCCAAGAATGACGTGCTTCTCGCACTCATCTCCCTGGGCTTCAAGCAAACGGAATCCCAGAAGGCAATCGACAAGCTTCCTGCAGAAATGGTGCAGTCAGATGAAATGTTGAGAGCTGCGCTGCGACTACTACAGGGATGATTCCCGAATCCTCCATTTCTTATCATGCGAATCCGGTCGAGAGAGCCGGACGAGTCCGCGATTCTTTACCTGAGGGCGGGCTGTTTGCAGAGAAGGCATGGCGGATTTCTCCTGAGGCATTTCCGCTTTCGAAAAGAGAGGTCAAAACCCTGGAGCGACTGGGGCCGATTCTACTCAAGTTTCAGCAGGCCGCAGACTTAATTTATCGGCGCAGCCGGAAAGGCTCACTGCCGGGCTGGGTGGCGGATTATCTCAATCGAGGCAAGCCGGAGTCGTTGTTAAAGACGGGCCTGGCGTCACCGGTGGCAGAAGCCGTTCCGCGTGTGATACGGCCGGACCTCATTTTGACCGAAACCGGTTTCACTGCCAGTGAACTTGATTCTGTTCCGGGAGGTATCGGTCTCACCGCCTGGCTGGGCGAAGTGTATTCAACGATCGCTCCCGAAGTAGAGATCGTAGGAGGAGCCGACGGAATGTCCTCGGGTTTTTCTTCCATCTTCAAAACGGATGCTGCTGACATTCTCGTGTCGGAGGAAGCAGGCGATTACCGGCCTGAAATGGAATGGTTTTCGGGACGTTTGGAAGGGGATTTCCAGGTAGCAGATGCTGAGACTTACGAACCGGGAAGCCGGGATGTGTATCGCTTCTTTGAGCTCTTTGATCTTCCCAATGTTCCCGGTGGCGCAGCCGCTGGTGAGGCGGCTGCAGCTGGCACTATTGATCTTACCAGTCCGTTTAAGCCATGGCTTGAGGAGAAAATGTGGTCGGCGCTTTTCTGGTCTCACCCGCTGAAGGAAGTCTGGCGCCGCGAATTGCGTGACGGGAACTGGCGCCGACTGCGCGAGATCTTTCCAATGAGCTGGATTGTTGACCCTGCGGAAGTGCCTCACCATGCCGTTATACCTGATTTGGGAATCCAGCACTTTTCGGAGATGAAGCAGTTTTCTCAAACCGAGCGCGATCTGGTTCTCAAGTTGAGTGGATTCAACGAACGCGCCTGGGGCAGTCGGAGTGTCACAATTGGGAGTGACGCTTCCCAGGTGGAGTGGGGTGAAGCCGTCGATGAGGCACTGGCGAATTTCGATACGGCTCCATTTGTCCTGCAGCGGTTCCACAGTGGGCGACTGGTCGAGCACCCGTGGCTGAATCCGGAGACGGGTGAAGTTGAAATAATGGAGGGCCGGGTTCGACTCTGCCCCTATTACTTTGTGAGTGCTCGAGATAGGGAGGTGCGCCTCGGGGGCGTTCTGGCCACCATTTGTCCCAGCGATAAGAAGATTCTTCACGGAATGAGCGACGCGATCCTCGTTCCGTGTCGCCTCGAAGCCTAATTTTTGGGCCCGCCCGGGATAATTTTTATAATTCCTGTGGGGTTCCAGAGGTGTTTTCGCATAATTGAGAGTAATGAAGCCTTTATTTTAAAAGGTTCTTAACAAAAATTTGCGAACTTGAGTTTCAATGATAAGATTCTGTGGGATTTGCTGAGCATTTCCCGTTCCACCTCTCAATTGTGTCTAATCACCTTACTCGGTCGCTCGTTTGTTTTGTAATGAACAGGCGGCAGCGGAGCCCACTTGTGTGTTGAACCCTCAAGAGGCATAGCAAAGTGAAAAAGATAAAATTCACCTGTTCGAACTGCCAGGCGAAGCTCCGCGTACCGACCCATCTTGCCGGAGTGACTGCTCCGTGTCCCAAGTGTGGGGCGAAGATTACGGCGCCTGCGGATTTCGAAAACTTCATTGAAGAGGAACCCCGGCCGAGCTCTCCTGCGAGAAAGCCCGCTGCTGCCGTACGTCAGAAAGCGGTGACACCGGAACCTGCTACCACCCTGGTTGGCGCTTCCTCTGCTACTCAACAAGTGGCCGAATTGCCGAGTCCGGAGCCGATGGTTCCTGCTGCCGTAGCGCCCGTGACTCCCGAGCCCGTTGCAGACTCCAATTACTCCACTGAAGAAATTATCGTGGAGTCCAAATCGATTACCGCTCCCGAGCCGGTCATCGCTCCTGATTCTTTGCCGAGTGTGGTTCTTCCCGAACCGATGACACCTCCGGTCGAAACGGTTGATGCCGGGACGACGGCTCCAATCCAGGTTCCACAACCTCCGAAAGCTCCGGTGTCCACCGGTGGCGTGGTTGCTCCTCCTGCTCCCGTTATTCCTGACAACATTCCAGCTGCGATTCAGCACGACGTGATTACTCCGATTCCGCCGGAGCCGACTGCCGAAGAGCCACCAGCGGTTGCCAAGACGCAACCTATCAAGATCAATCCGCGGCCCAGCAGTTTGCCACCCGTTCGTGAGGCGGACACCTCAGTACCGGGTGAGCTTCCTCGCCTGGACACTTCCCTGGCGGGACAAGGCGACAATGCGGCCGAAACTCTGACTCCCGAGGAGGAACCGGAGCCAACTAAGTTGGTGTTGCCGATGCCCGGTGACACGACAGAGCAATTCACTCCCGGTGACTTCATTGTTCCGACGCATACCTCCGATGAGGGGCTCGCTGAGATTGAAGAAGAGATCAACGAGTTGCCGGATTTCTCGGACCTGGAAGAACCCGTTGAGGCCATTGAGCCGATCACTCCGATCATTCCTGTGACTCCGGCGCCGCCGGCGGCTGAGGAACTGGCGCCGGAACCCGCTCCGGAATTTCCTGCTCCAATCGGCGAGGTGGTCGCCCCGCTCGACGAAGTCATCGAAGAGCCTGTCGAGGCTGGAGAGCCTTTGGTGGAGGAAACGATCGAAGTGCCCGAGCCGGTGATTCCCGCACCGGTAATACAGGACGAGTTGGCTGTTTCCATCGACGAACTCGAGGTTTCAGAAGAGGAACCATCGATTTCGATGGATGAACTCGAAATGACCGAGCCTCTCATGCCGATCGATCTTCCCGGAAATGACCCGGAAACGGTTTCCGCTGACGAAGAGATCCCCGAACTCGAGGTTGAGCCTCTTGAGCCCAAAACCGAGCCGGTTGAGCCGGCCCCGAAAGATCTGACATCGGAGCTGGGACTGGAACCGGCTGATGAAGAGGAGGTGGTCGAAGAGCCTGCCGCCGAAGATGATATTGAGTTGGGAGACGATTTTGACCAGTTTCTCAGTGGAGTCGATTCGTCAGGCGTTGGTTCCTCGGACGTTAAAGCGAAGCTGGACCTCGACGAACTTCCATCGAGTGATGCAGAAGCGAGCGATCCCATTCTCGATATCTTCGCTGAATCTGAGGAGGAGGAGCAGCCGAAAGCTTCTCTCAGCGAAGGTTCGTTTGAGACGCTTCTCTCTGAACAGGCTGAACCAGAGCAGCAGGAACTCCCGAAACCTCGCAAGTCGCTCATTCCGCTAAAGACACCCAAGGCTCCTGAGGCAGAGTTGCCCGAGCCCGAGGAAGCTCCCGAAAAGATCGCGGCAACCAATGAACTGGACGAGATGTTCGGTACCAGTTCCGGCAGTGGCAAGAGCGGAGGTCCCAGCCGGACCACAGTCGTAATGCTTTCTGCCATCGGTGCCGTTGCCATCATCTCTGTGGTGGTGGTGGTTCTCGTTATCAATGCTCTGGGCGGAATTGACGTGGCGACTCCTGAACCTGACGTAGAGCCTCCTCCGCCGGCAATCGCCAACGGGCCCGAGTCCCTGGCCTCCTCCAACCCCGGCATGACCCCGGGTGTTGATTCTCCCAGTGGCGAAGCTCCGACCAGCATCAATCCTCCAGCTCCCCCGACAATGGCGACGGAGATCCCGGAGCCGCCAGCGACGACAGAGAATCCTGTCGCGACTGTCCCACCGGCACCCCCGGTTGAGAATCCGCCGGTGGAACCGACTCCGGCCAATAATGGTGCGGCTGATGCAACCACGACTGGTGAAGAAGGTGACGCCCCGGCCATGTCTTTTGATGAGAGGGTCCTCAGTATTGTAAACGGTGATTCTTCTCCGGAAGGGGTTGGAAACGCCGGGCCGACCAGCCTGTCTCCAACGGAAATGGCGAATTCTGCTGCGAGCGAGTTTGTGACGGCCGTTGGCGACAACGCTCCGGGAGTCGCTCCTTTGGTCGGTGTGCCTGACGACCAATTGCCGCCGGCGGTTGCGGAAGGTGCTGCATCTCCCGCGGCGATGAGTGTTTCGAACTACAATCCCGAGGACAGCTTCCCGGCTCCGACATCTCCTGATGATCTGTTAGGGCGGACCCACGATCTCCTCGATGCCTACCTGCGGGCTCCTGACTGGGAGACTCGAATGAAATACGTTTACCGCGGAGACAGCCTCCGCCCCTCGATTGAGGAGTATTATCAGAAGTGGCCTTTCAAGCAGTTTGGTACTTTCTCCAAGGTGCTGTTCCAGATGGAGCCGAATAAAGAGATCGGCGGTCCTTACTGGGTTTACCTGATTTCAACCAGCGACAATGATTCCGGCTTTCCAATGATCATCCGTGAGGAGGACGGACTTCTCAAAGTCGACTGGGAAGTGTTTTCCGAGTTCCAGGATGAGCACTTCGTGAGGTTTCTCGCCGGGGATATTCCCAGCCCGCACACCCTGAGGGTAGTGATTAACCGTGTCTCCGATTACTACGGTCCGGATCGCGATGGATTTACCAATCTCGACGAATACTTCGTCTACCAGGTGAATCCGCCTTACGGAGGTCTCAATGAGTTTTCCACCTATGCCTTTGTGAAGAAAGACAGCCCGATTGCGGCGCAGTTTGAAGAGGTGGTTTCGCTCAACGAGGATGCGCTGGCTGTGATTATCACGATGGAGGAGAAGCCCTTTCCTCACGGAATCAATCATTACGTCATCACTGACTACATCACCGAGGGCTGGTTTCGTTAATCTCGAATGGAGCGGGACATCGAACGCTTCATACGCTACCTGGCCGTCGAAAAGGGACTGTCGGATAACTATCAGTTGTCCGTAAGCCGGGCACTCGATCACCTGGCGGAGTGGCTCGAGAATGAACGGGGTGTGACGGAGCCGGGGCAGGTTACTCTTGACCATCTAACGGCTTACCTTGCCCATCGCCGGCTGGATGATCGTCTCGCGAGTTCAAGCCTTCGAGTCAACCTGATCGCTATAAAGATCTTCTTCCGCTACCTCGCCGGCAAGGGCAAGGTAAGTGAAGATGTGGCCGAAGGTATCGACTCGCCCAAGGTTGAGAAATATTTGCCGGAGACACTGAACGAGCCGTCGGTGAAGAAGCTGCTCGAAGCGTCTCGCGAGGACAGCCGCCCCCTGGCTCGTCGCGATACCGCCATTCTCGAGCTCCTTTATTCCAGCGGGCTGCGCGTTTCCGAGCTCGTGAATGCCCGACTCGAGAACCTCTACCTCGAGGACGGTGCCATCCGGGTAACGGGCAAGGGGAATAAGACGCGTGTGGTTCCCGTCGGCTCTGCGGCATTGGAGGCCCTCAACAGCTATCTCGAGGGAGAGCGTCCCTCACTTGTCAGTCGGCAGACGGGAAGCGAGATCTTCCTCTCGAAGTGGGGTAAGAAACTCACCACGACACGCATCTGGCAGATTGTGAAGCAGCGAGCCAAGCTCGCCGGTATCGAACAGAATGTTTATCCTCACCTGTTGCGTCATTCCTTTGCGACGCACCTGCTTGGCAATGGTGCCGACTTGCGAGTGATTCAGGAATTATTGGGTCACGCCGACATATCAACGACGCAGATCTACACGCACGTTGATCAAAAACAGCTTCGCGATGTGCATCGGAAGTTTCACCCGAGAGGGTGAGTGAGTGGGCCGGAGGACGCCGACGTCCGGGGTCCGGGGTCCGGGGTGGCGTTTAGTCCTCGTCGCGTTTCCACCAGTCAGCGGGGCGCTCCCAGGGATCGAGGGATTCGATCGGTTCCTCGAAAGAGTTGTCTTCCACGAAAAGAGGATTCTCTTCCTCCTCTGCTTCTTCGCGGGCAATCTCTTCGAGCAAAGCGTCAAGACCGTCAGGAGTTTCTGTGCAGCGCTTCTCACGCCAGACGAGGTAGCCAAAGAAAATACCGATTCCGGCGACAAGGCCGACAACAAGACCAACCAGGAAAAGGGCCATGGCGCTGTCCGCGTTTACCCATTGGCTGGTTCCCATTCCGAAACCGGCATATGCCTCCCGATTGAGTTGGAGCAGTCCGTCGATGGCCATCAGGCCGAGGATGAAGGCGCCGAAAATGAAGGCAAGGCGATTCGCTGAAAATTTCATGGCACGGAATGGTCCGATTCGCAGGTTTGCGATTCGGCTTCGCGAAATATATCAAATCTGCGGATTCGAACAACTGTAAATTCCATTTTCAACGGGGTAAATTCACTTTCTCAAGAATGAGAAAGCCCGTGGAATCAGGGTACACGAGCAGACAGTGGCTCACGTGTGGCCGTTACTCAGCGGGTGTGTCAGGGCTGCTGCCTGATCACTTGCAGGTGCCGCAGCGACCGTAGAATTCGAGTTCGTGCTCGAGATCGGAATAACCGCAGTCTGATGCGATCTGCTCTTCGAGATGTTCGACAGGGCAGGCGATATCCAGGACTTCGATGGAGCCGCAGTCGCGACAGATCAGGTAGTCCTGGTGATGACCTTCGCGAAGGCAGTAGTGAGCGGCACGACTGTGAAAACCGATACGCCTCACGATACGGTGTTCCTCCAGCTTGGTAATGAGCCGGTAAATGGTGGCCGGATCGCAATCCACGTCAAAATCCGGGGAATCGGCAATCTGATGCAGGGTCAGCGGCTGCTCCGCCGATGCCAGCACCTTCAATGCCGAGACCAGTGCCTTGGTTTTCCTGAGGCCGGCCTTGCTGCATGCGGCAAGGAGACCATCAAGACTGGGGGCTTCAGTATCGTGGGAGTGAGACATGGGATTCGGCTCTAACGTAAAGCGTGAGATTATCTCACGCAAGACAGGATCGGATATCCGCCATTGCTGTTTCTGCCGGGCGCGTGGTATCCATCCTGCCTAATTTGAAAATGAAAGCTCCTACTTTTCTGATTCTCGCTCTGGTTTTTCTCGCTTCGGTGGCTTCTCGCGCTGCCGAGCCAATGAATCTTGTGTTCCTTCTGACTGACGACCAGACGATTTATTCGCTGGGATGCTACGGGAATGATGATGTTCAGACCCCTCACATGGATTCGCTGGCGGAGGACGGGATGGCCTTTGATCGTCATTACGACACCACGGCAATCTGCATGGCGAGCCGGGCGACGATCTTCACCGGTCTCTTCGAGTATCGGAACGGCTGCAACTTCGAGCACGGGCACCTCGTGAGAGAGCACTGGGACAAGAGCTATCCTCTCCTGCTTCGAGACGCCGGATATCGCACTGCCATGGCCGGCAAGATTGGCATCGAGGTATCCGACAAGCCGGACGACAAAAAGGGCGGCTACCTGCCGGAAGACGATTTCGATGTCTGGGGAGCCGGTCCGGGCCAGACGAGCTACGACACCAAGAAAAACAAATCGATGGTGAAGTATGCGGAGGAGTATCCGCACGCGAGTGTTTCCTACGGAGCCTTTGGCCGGGATTTCATCAAGGAGTCAGCCAAGGGGGACGCGCCCTTCTGTCTCTCGATCAGCTTCAAGGCACCTCACATGCCGGCGACTCCCGATCCGCAGTTCGATCACGTCTACGAAGGCAAGACATTCAAGAAGCCGGTCAACTACGGTCGCGAGAATGGTGAGCACTTCTCCCTGCAGAGCCGCCAGGGGCGCCAGTATGAGCGCTTCGAAAGCTGGGGTTACAAAGACCATTACGATCAGGTCATGGCGACCTATCATCAGCAGATCTACGGGGTTGATGTCGCGATCGGGATGATTCGAGAAGCACTCGAGGAGGCTGGAGTGGCGGACAACACCGCTATCATTTTTACTTCAGACAACGGGTTCCTCTGTGGATCTCACGGTTACGGTTCCAAGGTGATTCCCTACGAGGAATCTTCGCGGGCTCCAATGATTATGTACATCCCCGGACACGAGAATTCCGGAAAACGACTTCGTAGCAGTGCTCTGACCGGGAATACGGATTTCTATCCGACTATGCTCGAACTGGCCGGCCTTGAGGTGCCTGAAGGCATTGACGGAAAGAGCCTGCTTCCGCTCTATGACGATCCGGCCGCTGAAACGCACACTCAGTTGCCACTCATTAACGTGTGGGGTCCCAAAGCCGTCCAGAGTCTCGGGGTTGTGACCAAGGACTGGAAATACATCTATTGGCCCTACGACGAGAAGGACGGCTTCGAGAAAACCGAAGAAATGTATCACCTCGGGAAAGATCCTCACGAGCTGACCAATCTCGTATCGAATCCCGAGCATCACGAAATGCTCAAAGAGCTACGCCAGAAATATGACGGCGAGCTCAACGCCTGGAAAGAGAAGGCTGTGCCCTATCACAACTACCAGCCCTACGGCGAGTGGTTCGAGCGGGACGAGTAAGGATGGGGGAGTTAACAGGGTTAAGTGAGTGACCTAACCCTGTTGGAATCAGTAATCAGTGGTCGGTAGGTCAGTAACCAGTGGTAAACTGAGACCCCGAATACCGATTACTGAACACTGACCGCCGACTAGTAAACGTCGCGCTGGTAGCGCTTCTCTTTACGGAGAGCTGAGAGCCAGTCCTTGGCTTCTTTGGCGTCTTTGCCGCCGTGCTCCTGTGCGATATCCATGAGAGCCTGGTGGACGTCCTTGGCCATGCGGGATGCGTCGCCGCAGACGTAGAAATGGGCGCCGCCTTCGAGCTGCTTCCAGATCTCGGCACCGTGTTCCATGATGCGGTGCTGGACGTAGATCTTCTCCTTCTGGTCGCGGGAGAATGCGGTGGTGAGCTCGGTTAGGATGCCGTCCTCGAGGTAGTCGAGCCATTCCAGCTGGTAAAGGAAATCGTAGGAGAAGTGCTGGTCTCCGAAAAAGAGCCAGTTCTTGCCTTTGGCCTCGGTCGCGGCGCGTTCTTCAACAAAGGCACGGAAGGGAGCAATACCGGTTCCGGGGCCCACCATGATAACGTCGGTGTCACCACTTTCAGGCAGTCGGAAATTGTTGTTCCCGTGGAAGTAGACCCTGACCTTGTCACCCACGGCCACCTCGTCAGCGACGAATGTGGAGCAGACACCGACGCGGTCGCGTCCATGACTGTTGTAGCGCACTGCCGCGATCGTGAGATGAACCTCGTCTTCGTGTGCCTTCAGGCTGGAAGCAATTGAGTAAAGACGTGCTGCAAGCGGGCGGAGGATTCCGGTGAAGCTTTCCGGTGTCCAGTCTTTGAAAGGATAAGTCTCGAGCAGGTCAACCAACTGGCGACCCCAGATCCAGTCTTTGAAGGTGGCCTTGTCCGCGATAGCCGCTTCGAGATCCTTGCTGCCAACCACGCCATTGAACTTCATCGCAGTGGCAGCGCTGAGTGAGGTGATGTCGAAATCGGTCTCCAGTGCTTCGCGCAATGTTTTGTCGCCGAGCTTTTCGTCTCCTTTGAATCCGGCGGCGGCGAGAACAGCGTCGACGTCAGCGGCGCGGTTGACCGGGTAGATGCCGAGTGCATCACCGGGCTGGTAAGTCAGTCCGGACCCTTCGAGCGAAAGCTCAACGTGGAGCGTCTCCTTGATGGAGCCTGTGCCGTTGAGAACGACCTTTTCGAGAATCTCGGCTTCGTAGGGATTGGCCTTGTCGTAGGCAGCAGTTGGAGCGGCAGCCACGGCAGCTTCAACGGGCGTTGCCGCAACAGCAGAGGGCAGGGCGCCGATGGCCCCGTCCAGCCACTTGTCGAAAGCGGCCTGGAAATCAACATCGCAGTCAACGCGATCAAAGACGCGTTCACCGCCGAGCGCAGCGATGCGGGAATCGAAGTCTTTACCCATCTTGCAGAAGTGCTCGTAGCTGGTGTCGCCCAGACCACAGACGGAGAACTTCACTCCATCGAGCTTAGGCATGCCGTCACCCATGAACTCTTCGTAGTAATCGACGGCAGCATCAGGCGGATCGCCTTCGCCCCAGGTGCTGACAACGACGAGAAGGTTCTCGGCCTTCTTCAGGTCGGCAGGCTTGGAGTCGCCCATGTTGACCACCTTCGTTTTGAAGCCGGCCTTATCGGCGGTCTTCTGGATGGTGCCGGAAAGCTTTTCGGCGTTACCTGATTCAGAACCGTAGAGGACGGTCAGCGGTGTCTTGGCACCGCCTGCCGCGGGAGCAGCCGCCCCGCCTGTGGCGAAACCGATGCCTGAATAAAAGCCTGCAAGCCAGTTGGCCTGATCCGGTGTGAGCCCGGCGGCAAGGTTCTGCGCTTGAAGCAGCTTCTCGGGCGGCAACGGAGAATTTGAGGAACTCATTGTGAAAGCAATTTAGCTAGTAGCTGATTTGGCCGTTTAGCTTGGTTGTAATGAAAGGGTTCGAATGAAGATGGCTCAATGACTAAACAGCTAACTCAGGTTCTACGAAATCTTTGTGGAAATCGCGTCCGTTTTCGGTGGCCTTGATGTAGCCGGCGCGAATGGTGAAGTCACCGAAGTGCTCTCCTTCTTCACGGTTCTTGGCATAATCTTCGATGATGGGTTTGAGAATCTTGGCGGCGTCCGTGCCCTTCACTGACGGAGCGTAGAGCTTACTGAGACGCTCACCGTGGAAACCGCCACCGAGGTAGAGGTTGTATTTCCCGGGGGCACGTCCAACAAAACCGATCTCGGAGATGTAGGGGCGGGCGCAACCGTTGGGGCAACCCGTCATGCGGATGGTGATCGCGTCGTGACGGAGACCGGCACTTTCGATCACCTCATCAATTTCGGTGATAAGGTCAGGGAGGTAGCGTTGTGATTCTGCGAGAGCCAGGCCACAGGTCGGCAGGGCCACGCAGGCCATGGAGTTGAGGCGCAGGGCGCTTCGCTCGTAGGAGTCGACCATCTTGTGAGCCTCGAGGATCTTCTCAATCTCAGCTTTCTTGGACGGGGAAATGTTCGCGATGATAAGATTCTGGTTCGCAGTAAGGCGGAAGTCACCGTCGTGGATCTTGGCGATTTCGCGAAGACCGGTCATGAGAGGGTAGTCATCGGTGTCGTAGATGCGACCGTTCTCAATGAACATGGTGTAGTGGAAGTTACCGCTGTGATCTTCGATCCAGCCGTAGCGGTCTCCGTTGTGCTCGAACTTGAATTCGCGAGGCTCACCCAGCTTGAAGCCGCAGAGCTTCTCCACTTCTTCACGGAAGGCATCGATGCCCATGCGCTCGACGGTGTACTTGAGTCGGGCATTCGTGCGGACATCGCGGTTTCCGAAGTCGCGCTGAACGCGGACCACAGCCTCGCCGACGAGGACAGCCTGCTCCGGGGTGCAGAAGCCAAGCTGGTCTGCAAGGCGGGGAAAGGTTTCTTCATTGCCGTGGGTCATGCCCATGCCACCGCCGACGGTGACGTTGTAGCCGACGATCTTGTCGTCGCCTTCAAGGATGGCGATGTAGCCCAGGTCGTGAGCGTAGATGTCGACGTCGTTGCTCGGAGGCACGGCGATCACTGTCTTGAACTTACGAGGCAGGTAGAGCTTTCCGTAGATCGGTTCTTCTTCATCGGCGATGTCGTCGATCTTGGGCGGGTCGTAGGTGACCTTCACCTTTTCGCCGGTGCCGTCGTCGATCCAAATGTCGTGGTAGGCTCCGGTACGCGGGCTGAGGTGATCGGAAATCTCCGTCGCGAGCTGCAGTACTTCCCCGTGAACCTTGGACTGGTTCGGGTTGGGGTTGCACATCACGTTGCGGTTCACATCACCGCAGGCAGCGAGGGTGTCGAAGAGAGCCTCGTTGATCTCGGCGATGGACTTCTTGAGATTGCTTTTAATCACGCCGTGGAACTGGAACGCCTGGCGGGTCGTCAGCTTGATCGCTCCGTTGGCGTGCTCCTGGGCAATGCGGTCCATGTCGAGCCACTGCTGCGGAGTCGAAACACCACCGGGCACGCGCACGCGAATCATGAATGAGTAGGCGGGCTCCAGCTTCTTCTTGCGGCGTTCCTTGCGGATGTCGCGATCGTCCTGCTGGTAGATCCCGTGGAACTTAGTGAGCTGCTGGTCATCGGCAGACAAAGAACCTGTGCTGGTGTTGGCCAATCCTTCGAGAATGGTTCCGCGCAGGTAGTTACTGGCATCCTTGATGCCTTCGTTGGCTGTTTTTCCCACTTTCATGTGTGTTTCCGAGGAGGAAAGGGTAAAGATTTTAAAGTTAAGTCGTTTACTAAGGTATTGACGAAGCCTTTTCGCAAGGGGTTTTTGGGAAAAGTTTTAAAGTTGCGTCATTTACTAAGGTATTGTAGAAGCTTTAGCGCTACCTTACTCCCGATGCGTCTCCCCTTAAAGACAGAATATGCCTGCCAGATGCTCGCGCAACTGGCGTTGACGTATTCTGAGGAAGGCGTTCGCCAGGTGGAGGATCTGGCGGCGGCGGAGAACCTTTCCCCGAACTATTCGGTCCAAATTCTGACGACGCTGCGGCAGGCCGGATTGGTCATCAGTCGCCGGGGAAAGAATGGCGGATATCTGCTCGCCAAGCACCCCGATGAGATCTCGCTGGCCGACATCGCTATCGCTATGGAGGGCGGATCGATCATCGAGAGCAGCCCCGGCAATGAAGGCATGTCATCCGGAAATGTTCACGCCGCGTGGGTGCGTGTGAACGAGGCGCTTCTCGAGAATTGCCGCGAAATCAAATTGTCCGAGCTCGTCGCGACAGCTGACGATGACTCGGACTGGATGATTTAGCCCGAATCTTTCGGGCTCTCTTTTTCCTTTTCTTAATCCTAATCTTTTTCCCGCTCTAGCTCTGCGGCGTGTAATCAAACACGAACACCTTATCGAGGTGCGGTTTCAGGATTTCCACGAAAGCCTTGTGATCGGGGTGGGGGACGTAAGACTCGAGAGCTGCCTTGTCCGTGAAGGTGAGGAAAAAGCAGTGAGTGAATTCGTCGTTTAACCCTTCAACACTCTCGGAGAATCCCCACTCGATGGCCTTGATACCGTCGATCTTGCCTTTGAGGGCCATGAACTCATCGACGATTCGCTGAATGTCGTTGTCGGTGGCGGAGTCCTTGAACTTAAAGAAGACAGCGTGACGAAACTTTGACTCTTCGTGGTTGTTGGCTTGGGCTGCGGAGACGGTCATTGCGAATGCAAAGAACAACGCAAGGAAATGAGGGAATTTCATGGGGAAACTCTTTGCGAAACGATCTGATCTGTCGAACATAAACTCCACTTTCGAAACATGAGCTCTTGGGACGCATACCAGAAATCCATCATCCGATATCCTGAAATCGGATTCACCATCGACACCAGCCGCATGGACGCTCCAGCGGAGTGGTCCTCCGAAATGCAGGAAAAGATTGCCCGCGCTTTCAAGGATCGCGCGGCGATTGAAGCCGGTGAGATCATGAATCCCGACGAAGGCCGTGCGGTAGGGCACTACTGGCTGCGCAACGCAGACCTCGCCCCGGCTGAGGAAGGTCAGTGGATCAAGGATGTGCTTAACGGAGTTCAGACCTTTGCCAAGCAGGTGCTCGATGGTGATATCAAGGCGCCGAACGATCGCACTTTCCGTCATGTGCTCCTCGTTGGAATCGGGGGTTCCGCTCTCGGACCTCAGCTTGTGGGTAAGGCGTTGCTTCCTGCGAACGCCCCCGTCGACATTCACTACCTCGACAATACCGATCCCGGTGGAATGGACCTGGTGTTCGAGGAGCTTGGTGACGGACTGGCTGAAACTCTGGTCGTTGTGATTTCAAAATCAGGAGGCACTGCCGAGACCCGCAACGGAATGCTGGAGGCAGAGAAAGCATTCACCGCTCGCGGACTCGACTTTCCCAAGTATGCCGTTGCCGTGACTGGTGAAGGCAGCAAGCTCGACCAGCATGCAGAATCACAGGGCTGGATCACCCGACTGCCGATGTCCGACTGGATCGGTGGCAGGACCTCGGTAATGAGCGCTGTCGGTCTGCTTCCGGCTGCCTTGCTCGGGCTCGACATTGAACAGTTTCTCGCCGGCGCCGCGGCGATGGATGAAAAGACCCGCGTCGACGATGCTGCCACCAACGCTGCGATGACTCTCGCCCTGATGTGGCATCACGCCGGCGACGGAGTTGGCAAAAAGGACATGGTGATTCTTCCCTACTGCGACCGCCTCGACCTGATGAGCAAGTATCTCCAGCAACTCGTAATGGAGTCGCTCGGTAAGGAACTCGACCTCGATGGCCAGCAGGTGAACCAGGGCATTGCCGTCTACGGCAACAAGGGCTCGACTGATCAGCACGCCTACGTGCAGCAACTGCGCGACGGGCTTCTCAATTTCTTCGCGACCTTCATCGAGGTGCGTTCCACTCGCAGCGGCGACTCCATGCAGGTCGACGAGTTGGGTTCGACGACCGGTGACTACCTCCAGGGTTTCCTTCGCGGCACTCGCAAGGCTCTTTACGAAAGCGGAAGACAGTCAATCACGATCACTCTTGATTCGCTTAATGCCTTTTCACTGGGAGCGCTCATTGCCCTCTATGAGCGAGCGGTTTCATTCTACGCCAGCCTGGTGAACATCAACGCCTACCATCAGCCCGGTGTTGAGGCGGGCAAGAAAGCCGCCGGGGATTTCCTCGACCTGCTTGCCCGGGTGAAGAGTCACCTCGCCGAGACGGGTTCTGGAGGCGTTACGGCTGAGTCGATGGCTTCCAACCTGGGTGAGAGCGACGTCGAGGCAGTCTACCACTGTCTCAATCACCTCGCTGCTGCCGGAGCCTGTGAGCGCACCGACGGGGAGAATCCAGCGTCGGACAGCTTTGCCTGCTAAGCTGCCAAACGTGGCTTCGCCATACTTTATTCAACGCCGCAGGTGTGGAGGGCCGTGCTCCTGCGCGGCCGTTCGGTCTACCATGCTCGTTTAGCGTTTGAGTTGATCCGCTCTACGACGCGAGCGTATGGGCTCGAGCAAGCGCACGGTCGCGGGGGACCGCGACCCTCCATGGCTACGCCATTCTTCAACCGACGCCGCAGGCGTGGAGGGCCGTGCTCCTGCGCGGCCGTTCGGTCTACCATGCTCGTTTAGCGTTTGAGTTGATCCGCTCTACGACGCGAGCGTATGGGCTCGAGCAAGCGCACGGTCGCGGGGGACCGCGACCCTCCATGGCTACGCCATTCATTAGACAACGCCGAAGGCGTGGAGGGCCGAGTTCCACCTCGGCCGTTCGGTCTACAATGCTCGTTCAGCGTTTGAGTGGATCCGCTCTACGACGCGAGCGTATGGGCTCGAGCAAGCGCACGGTCGCGGGGGACCGCGACCCTCCATGGCTACGCCATTCTTCAACCGACGCCGCAGGCGTGGAGGGCCGAGTTCCACCTCGGCCGTTCGGTCTATTTTGCCATCGAAGGAACTAGGCTTCCTGCTCGCGTGCCGGCCGCACCGGCACGCCGTGGTCGCCGAGGTATTCCTTTACATCGCTGACGGTGTAGTCACCGAAGTGAAAGATACTTGCGGCGAGGACGGCATCAGCTTTGCCTTGATCTAACACATCAACCATGTGGTCGATGTTGCCGGCTCCGCCGCTGGCAATGACCGGAATGGGAACGGCATCGCTGATCGCTGCGGTCAGTTCCAGATCGTAACCGGCTTTAGTTCCGTCAGCGTCCATGGAGGTGAGAAGAATTTCTCCAGCTCCCCGTTTGTAGACTTCCGTGGCCCATTCAATCGCGTCGCGGCCGGTCGGGGTGCGGCCTCCGTGGGTAAAGACTTCCCATCCGTCGGCGGGATCACCGGTTCGTCGCTTGGCGTCGATCGCCACTACGATGCACTGGGCACCGAAAGCTTTCGAACCTGCAGAGACAAGATCCGGATTGTTCACGGCAGCGGTATTGATGCCCACCTTGTCGGCTCCGGCCATGAGCATTTCCCGCATGTCGTCCACGGTGCGGATGCCACCTCCTACCGTCACCGGCATAAAGCAACGTTCAGCGGTTTTGCGAACCACGTCGACCATGGTTTTCCGCTCATCGGAAGAGGCGGTGATATCGAGAAAGACAAGTTCGTCAGCCCCCTGGCGATTGTATTCCACCGCGCAATCGACCGGATCACCGGCATCGCGAAGATTTACAAAATTTGTGCCTTTGACGACTCGGCCGTCTGTGACGTCGAGGCAGGGGATGATTCGCTTGGTCAGCATGGCGCCACCATAGCAGGTGGTTTGGAGCTTTCTAGCGGCTTGCTGGGGCCGAACGAAAAAAAATTTAAATATTCTCTATAAAAGTTCTGGTAATTAGGAACGATTAATGTTTAACTTTTCTTAGATAATTTCCACAAATCCCATGGAAGCTGTTTCCCACGCCTCATCCACCCAGTCCGAGCTGTTTTTTGATGACTCTTTTGCGGTCATCCCGCGCAACTGCGATACCGCAGTGGTTTACTGGAATCTGACGAGTGAACGTCAGCCGATGCATTGCAAGTCCCGCTTGTGCCTGCAGATCAACGGGTTGGAGACGGATGCGGAGGAGATGATTATTCTCCATCGCGAGTCAGGACACTTCATTGTCCCGCTCCTGGCTGATGATCGCGAATATACCATCGCGCTCGGCTGGTCTGACGTGAATGGTTTTCGCTCGATCTTCGAGCAATCGGTAAAACTGCCTGAATTTCCCAAAGCGTCTGTTGGCGCCATGAGCAGTTCGCTGAGTTTTCGCGGTGCTCACTTCTGGCCCAAGGGTTACGGAACCTCAGTTAACTGAGTGCTTCCGCCCCTAACCTCGAACTGACATTGTGGCCGAGCTTGACCAGGAGAACGCTGAAGTTGAAGCGTTTCTCGAATATCTGTCAGTCGAGAAGAATTGCTCTCATCGGACGCTGAGCAATTACGAACACGCCATTAACGTGTTTCGCGGCTCTGTTTCGAAGTTTCCCGGCTGGGCCAAACTCGATGCGGACGATTTCCGGGACTATCTCTATGATTGTATGAAGAGCGGCTGGGCGCGCTCAACGATCCGCCTTCACTTTTCAGCGCTTCGCAGTTTCTACAAATTCCTGACACGTCGACACGGACTGGCGATGAACCCGTTGCTCGACGTGGAGTTACCCAAGGCCGAGAAGAAGTTGCCCGTGGTACTGAACCAGGCCCAGGTTAACGAATTGCTGGAGATGCCGTTCAAGGTGGAACAGCCGAAACAGGCAGCTCCCTGGACAGCTCATCGGGATGCCGCCATCCTCGAATTGTTTTACAGTTCGGGCATCCGCCTCGCCGAACTCACTGCCCTGAATGTTGAAGACTTTGATCTGCACAACGAGTGCGTCCGCGTCTTCGGTAAGGGGAATAAGGAACGGATCTGTCCCGTGGGAACCCCGGCGGCAGAGGCCCTTCACGCCTATCGCAACGAGGCGCGGGTCATGGAAGGGCCGCTCTTCATCAGCAAGCTGCGCAAGCGAATGACGAGCCGTGCGATCTCGGATATCTTTAAAAAATACCACGCGCTTTCGAATATTCCCGTGAACATCAGCCCGCACAAATTGCGCCACAGCTTTGCGACCCACCTGCTGGATCATGGTGCTGATTTGCGAAGTGTTCAGACTTTGTTAGGGCACGCGAGCCTCTCGACGACGCAGATCTATACACATGTATCGATCGAACGTATGAAGAAGGTTTATGAGAAAGCTCATCCTCGCGCTTGATTCCCGACGTGGCCCCGTCATCCTGATAGGGGTGCATGAGTTCCGGGGAAGACAAGTCCGTCGATGATGCGAACGAGGAGGAAGTTCTCTCCGGTTCGTTCGTGGAGCGGGTTCGCCTGGTGGATCATATTCACCGTCATCTGAACTATTCGGTGTTCGGGCTCTGCCTGCTTGCCATTCCGGTGGGCATTCTGACTGGGTACGGTGCCTGGGGTTTTCGACGCGTCTTTCGGATCGGGGGCGACTGGCTTCGGGGAGATATGGAAATCTCCGGGGGAATGCTGCAGCTGATTCAGCTTTCAGTTGGAGGTTTGATTTTCGGCCTCGTTCTGCATTTCCTGAGGTGGGAGCGCTTCCGGACTCCGGCGCATGTCATCGTGGCAGCCTCAGAGAACGGGGGGAAACTTCGGCTGCGCGACGGATCCATTACCGCTGTCGCGGATGCGATTGCACTGGCACTGGCGGCGCCGGTGGGACGGTATGGCCCGGCCGTCAGCCTGGGCGCGATGATTGGTTCGGTCTTTGCCCAGTGGATGAAGCTTGGTGAAACGAGCATCAAGATCTTGCTGGGGTGCGGAGTCGCCGGGGCGATATCAGCTTCGTTCAATGCGCCCATCGCCGGGGTTATCTTTGCTCACGAGGTCATTATCGGGCACTTCAAGTTGAAGGCCTTTGCGCCGATTACCCTGTCATCGGTCGCTGCGGTTGCTTTAACCCGTTTCCACCAGGTCGAGTACGTCGGTTTGAAGTTGTGGCAGGCACCTCATCCCGTAACCCTGGAGGATTACCCGCTCTACATGCTGCTCGGTTTGATCTCTGCGCTTGTTGCGATGATGTATATGTCAGGAATAATGCGCGCGTCCTGGGTAGCTCGAAAGGCGCGCCTGCCGAAATGGATTCAGCCCATGATCGGTGGAGCCATTGCCGGAGTCGTTGGTTTGTGGTTGCCCGGTGCCCTGGGATTGGGGGATCGCACTTTCCTCGCGGTGCTGGAGCAGAATCTCGACAATCCTCAGTTCGGAGTGATGGCTCTGGCCGCTCTCGGGCTTGGCAAACTGATCGGCAGTGTCTGTTGCCTGGGGCTGCGTTATCCCGGCGGAGCGTTTACTCCCGCAATGTTTATCGGAGCCATGATCGGGGGTGTCTTTGGGATTCTGGTGCCGACGCTGGACTACCAGATCAGTGTGCTCGTGGGAATGGGGGCCATGGTGGGGGCTGTCGTCGGAGCGCCGCTCTCAGTTATTTTGATCGTATTCGAACTGACCGAGAACTACCAGGCCGCAACCGGAGTGATGGTCGCGGTGGTGGTGGCGAACGCACTGGTGACCCGCTATTTTGCCCGTTCGCTCTTTCATCGTCAGATTCGTGTCTGGGGAATCGAGATCAACCGGCCGGGTGAGCAGCGCCTGCTTTCCCGCCGCTTTCTGAGCGAGCTGGTTCGTCGGGATGCCGCAACCGTATCCAGTGACGCCAGCTATGAGGAATCCCGGGAGACGCTCGATAAACATCGGGGGCGCGTCATCTTTGTCGTCGATTCAGAGGGCGACCTGATCGGGCAGTTGCCGGATGTGAACTGGAGCGAAGTCGATGAGGAAACCCGCATGGGTGATCTGGCAGTGAAGGCGAAGGTGGTGCTTTGTGCGGATGATACCCAGTGGTATGGCTTCGAAAAGATGGAGCACCATGCGAACCAGGTCGCGCCAGTGATCGAATCGGAAGACAGCCAAAAACTCGTGGGCGTGATCACAACGCCTCGCTTGATGGTTGCTTACCGCAAGGCCATCCAGGAAAGCCGACAAGACGGCGATCGTTGATCAGGATGCCCACAAAAGGGAATCGATCCTGGCCCGGATTTACGAATCCACCTCTGAAGCGGGCACAAACTTCAGGGCTGCGGAATTGATGCAATAGCGCAGTCCGCTGGGAGCGGGGCCATCGGGAAAGACATGACCGAGGTGGGCATTACCGGTCTTGGAACGCACCTCGATTCGGCTCATGCCGTGACTGGTGTCTTCAACCTCGACGATTTCCTCAGGATCAATCGCTTCGTAGAAGCTGGGCCATCCCGTTCCGCTGTCGAATTTGGCTTCCGAGGAGAAAAGGGGTTTGCCGGAAATGATGTCCACGTAGATACCGGGCTCCTTGTGATCCCAGTATTCATTGTCGAACGGAGGCTCAGTGCCGCATTGGCAGGTGACCCGGTATTGGGTTTCGGAGAGGCGTTCGCGAAGGTCTTCGTCGGATTCTGACATGGCTGGACTGGAGCGTAAGCCAGTGGCGGTGAGGACTCCAGTTTTTACTTTTCGCGGGGAGAAATCTCATCTATGAATGGCATTGGTATGAAATTTCTCAATTTTGCTGCTTTTTTGGTCGCGTTTGGTTTCTCCACGCTGGCGGAAGCAGAGGACTACCTCGACACCATGGAGTCGCTCCCGGTCGGTTGGGGAGAAGTGTATTTCGAGGTGAAGGTCGTCAGTGCCGACGAATACGGGCTGACTTTCCGGCATCAGAACGGGGCTGCCAAAGTGCTGTATGAGTGGCTGCCCCTCGAAGTGGAGGAGAAATTCCGTCCCGCGGAACCCGCAGGAGGTGCCGATAAACCCGCAGGTTTCAAGGTGGAAGGGGAGTCATTCGACACCCCGCCGCTCTTCGTCACGGTTCAGACTCGAGTCAGTTTGCCTCAGGGTGGTTGGAATGCGGGACCTGTCACCAATCCCTGGGCCGGTGCCTGGGTGCCGACTTGGCGCCCCTACTGGTCGAGATATCATCCGGCTCATGCGCTCGTGAATCCCTACTTTCGAAACTGGGCCGTTCAGGATTTCCTCTATTCTTCCCGGCTGGTTCCCCGTCCGATATGGCTGACCGGGGGGAACCTGGAGTATCGCCGTCCGCGTCTCTATTTTTACTGACCTTTTGACCGGGAAGAGAAAATACCTGCAAATTCGGTCAAATAGGATGATTGGCCGAATCGTCACACTGCTGTATAATTATCGATCAGACTATGATGGCCCCTGAGGAAATTGGAGAAAAGAAGTCGGTGAACCACACTCCGACGATTGCGCTGACCGTCGCAGCGGTGCTGTTGCTGATCGTGGGTGCTTTGAGTTATCGGGACTACGTTCGCAACAGTCTCGAGAAAGAGTATGCCGAGAAAGAGCGCATGATGATGGCTCGTCATGGTTATGCGGTTCAACCGACACCGAGTCAGCAGGTTCCACCGCAGCAGCAGGCTGATGTCCAGTTTCAGAATAATTATGCACCTGCACAGCCGGGTCAGCAGATGCCGGTGCAGCAGAACCAGGTAAATCCCGGTGTGAACAACGCCATGATTGCTCAGCAGGCGGCGAACATGGGGGTTGAGAATTCACTGCCTCAGGCTGCCGATCCGGAGATCCAGGCAATCAGCAGTTCTCTCCAGCAGATTCGTGAGCAGTCTGAGAGGACGGAGCAGCAATACAATGATCTCGTCAGCGGTGTGGATGCCAGGGTGAACCAGGCGGTTGCCGCAGCCAATGAGCCAATCACCTCGGAGCTTCCTGATTTCCTACGAGAAGCCGTCGCGGATCCTCCGGGCGGCAACCCCTCGGTGCAGGCCAACATGGAGAAGATGCGAGACAAGGTCAGGGCGGCTCCTTCACTGGCGCGGGTCACAGGTTATGACCGGGACTGGGGAATCGTAACTTTCAATGCCGGAGCCGGGCAGGGCGTGAAGAAAGATCAAAGGTTCGCCGTTCGCCGTGGCGATATCATTCTCGGCTGGGTCAAGGTCGACGAAGTTCAGGCCACTTCTTCCATTGCAGTTCTGGTCACCCGGAACAAGAACATCGACACGGCTGAGAAGCCGGCGGCCGGGGATGACCTGATCAATTTCGAACTGTTCTGATCTGGAACTGACTTGAGACTGACGGGCAAAGTCATTGTGGTGACCGGTTCCACCACTGGAATCGGAAAGGCCATTGCCAGACGTTGCCTCGAGGAGGGAGCTTCAGTCGTCATTCACGGACTCGAGCCGGATCTGGCTGAGCAGGCCTGGATCGACCTTGATCCTGAACGAAGTCACAGCGAAATGATCGTTGCTGACTTGGCTGATCCTGATGCGCCGAGCTTGATTCGCGAGGTGACCTTGAAACGATTCGGAAAGATCGACGGTCTTGTGAACAACGCCGCCCGGGTCGGCACGGGAAATATTGTTTCGACGAATCGCGACTCTTTCGACGGCTTTATTGAGGTGAACACGAAAGCTCCGTTTTTCCTCATCCAGGCGCTGCTCGATGACTTGCAGGTGGCTCGCGGTTCTGTCGTAAATATTGGTTCGGTTAATGCTTATTGTGGCGAGCCTGACTTGCTTCCCTATTCGATCTCGAAAGGGGCGCTGATGACCCTGACTCGTAACCTCGGTGATGTGTTGCATCGCGAGTATTCTGTCAGGGTAAACCAGGTGAATCCTGGTTGGATTCTGACTGAGAATGAACAGGCAAGAAAGCAGGAGCAGGGATTGCCGGAGGATTGGCCGTCCCGCCTCAGTGATCAGTTCGCGCCCAGTGGCAGGATTTTTAAATCTGAGGAGATCGCGGCAGCGGTAATTTATTTCCTCAGCGATGAGTCGGGCCCGGTCAGCGGGTCAGTTCTCGACATTGAGCAGCATCCCATGATCGGAAGAAATCCTTCCAAAGATGTCGAAGGGTAGGGTGTTTAAGCGTCTGATTGGACGGGCTCACCCATGAGCAACTGGTAGAGCGTGTGCTTCAACATTTTTGCCTCGTAGGGCTTTTGAAGGAAAGCGATCTGCTTCTCGTCACCGAGACCGTGGTCTTCAGGGCGCTCGTTGTAGCCGCTGGTGAGAAGGATGCCAAGTTCGGAGTGGGTGGAATGAAGTTCCCGGGCAAGATCCCAACCGGAGACACCTTCCGGCATGACGATATCCGTGACGACGAGGGAGACTTTTTCGGAGATTTCAGGCCAGAGATCGAGAGCCTGGCGACCGGATGCTGCTTCAATTACTTCGCATCCTAACATCTCTAAAAGTTTGCGAACCAGCTTGCGGACTGCATCCTCGTCTTCGACCAGAAGAATTGTACTTCCCTTGAGGCTCTCATGGTCGTTCGCATCTTCCTTTTCAGGGGTGGGTGCGGCGACGCGACCCACAACCATCGGCAGGAGAATCTCAAAAGTGGTGCCGGCATCGACTTCACTGGAAACATCAATCTGGCCTCCGTGCTCGCGGATGATCGCTGCAACATTGGCGAGGCCCAGGCCCGTGCCTTTCCCTTTTTCTTTTGTGGTGAAGAAGGGGTCGAAAATCTTCGGCAGCTTCTCAGCAGGAATGCCTGAGCCGTTATCGCGAATCGAGAGGCAGGCATAGTTGCCGGGTGCCATGCTGCTGTCTTCGGCACTGAGGGAATGAACGGAAGTCTCGATCGTGATCCTTCCTCCATCCGGCATGGCATCCCTGGCATTCACGATGAGGTTCATCATGACCTGGCCCAGCATGGATCGATCCGCTTCGATCTGGTCGAGTCCTGCACCGAGTTTGATATCGAGGTCAATCGTCTCCTCGACCATGCGGCGCATCATCTTGACGAACTCACTAACGACCTGGTTCAGCTCGCATCGCTCGAGGTTCACGGACTGCTGACGGCTGAAAAGCAGAAGTTGCTTGGAAAGTTCAACGGCCTGGAGAGAAGCACTTCGAATCAGCCCCAGGGACTCCATCGCCTTCTCGTTGCCGGCGTCCTCGACAATCATTTCCAGCAGGGATGTGTGTCCCTGGATCACCGTGAGAAGGTTGTTGAAGTCGTGCGCGATTCCCGTGGCAAGGCGACCGACGCTGGTCAGCTTCTGGGACTGGCGCAGCATGCTCTCGATTTCCTTGCGCGACGCTACCTCGCGTTCGAAGTCGATCTGGGTGGCTACGAGCGAGGCAACCAGACTGACAATCGCGTCAAATGAAGGCTCGTTTGCCAGGTCTTCGTCGTGAAATCCAACGGCGAGAGCGGCGATCGGTTTTCCTTTGCGGTCACAAAGAATCCGTCCGTGGAGATGACGAAATGCGAGGAACGTCTTGTCCATCGCTTCGTCGAACCTGACTTTCTTAGGGATCGCTTGTGAAAGCAGTTCATTAGCGAGTAGGAAATCGGGGATCTCAACTGCGGGATACTGGATGCTACAGGCATCGGAGAGCGACTGAGCCACAACACGCTTCGGACCTTCGCCAGCGACCAGTTCAACGAGAAGGAAGGCTTCCGCATCGAGAGCATTCCGGACCTGGTTGACGAAAGAGTGCCATCCTGCCCGGTTGACCCAGTTCTCGGCGATCTCCACGAGCTTTCCTGCTTGTTCCAAAGCCCCGTCATCGTTGCGGGGAGGAGAAAGGCACTCGTTGTCCATTTCTTCCCGTGAGAGCACGAGACCGTCATCTCCGGAGGAAACAGTGGAACGATTGAGCTTAGTTGTGGAGCGATTACTCAAGACGAGCGGATGTCTAATATTTCTTATAATTATAGCAGTTATTAATGTTGGTGCAAGACTGGAAACGTGTTTTTTCTGCAACCGGCAGAAAATCATCGGGTTACGGAGAAATTGTGCCCTCAACCGCAGCACAAAAAAGCCGGGGAGGAGCTCCCCGGCCATGATTTCTGAAGATTTACAGAAGAGGTGAATCGGGATTACTGGCCACCGAGGCCCGGAATTCCCTGGAGGTTCAGTCCCGGGGGTAGTCCCTGCGGCATACCCGGAGCTCCTGGCGCGGCGCCGGCTTCGGCGTCCTCGGAGACCATCAACTCAGACCGGGGCTTGGAAATGTTGTCGGTCAGGTAACTTCGAACAATGTAAGTGTTGCCCTCGAGCTTCTTCTCATTGGCGAGTTTGGTCTTCAACTCATTGAGATTGTCCTGGAATTCTTTGTCGAGGCGCTCCTTGTCTTCCTCGCTCTCATCTTCGCCGGTCTCGCGTTTCTCGTTAAGCTTCGCGGAGACCTTGATTGAAACCGGGACCTGGTTGATCTCATTCTTCTCGCCCGTTGTGATGACGTAGTTAAATCCGTCGAAGGTGGAGATTTTGAATGTGGCTTTTACCGCCTTGTTCTCATCGGAACCGGCGTCGGCCTTGGAGAGGACATCTTCCATAGCGGGGTTGGCAAAGGCACCCTTCATGTTGGTGACCTTCGCCTGGTCGAGAACTTCGTCCTCTTTGGCGCCGACCAGGGTGTAGTCACCGTCAGGATCGTCGCGGGTCAGTTTCCAGTCGTTTTCCTTTTCTCCGGTGATGATCTCGATAGACTTGATGCGCGCTACCTTGAAGAAGCTCTTGTCGATCCAGTCCGAGGCATCGGTGGTGGCATCGGTGAAGGTCTGGGCAACGAGGAACACAGCATTGCTGTCGCCTGTCTTCACGTAGCGGCCGGCATCGCTCATGGCTGTGCCGACGCCCATGGGGTTGGGGCGATTCTCTGATCGCTCGTAGACTTTGCCAAGCCAGAGAGTCGCGAGATTCTCGCCGGAAGCGTCCTTGAAGGTGAGGATCGTGGCAGCTTCCTCTTCGTCCGCTGCCTCCGCAGGATCTACCAGGCTGACCCGACCAAACTGGGCGCGGCCAATGGTGACAGGTTGGACTGCCTCGAGTGCCCAGATGCCCCGGAGCAACTTGATGATGGGTTCGGCGTCAGCGGGATAGTTATCCCGCTCAGCAACTTCCCAGGTAGCGTCACCTTTGGAGAGTGTCAGGCCCGCTTCTTTTCCCTGGATGTGCACGGTAGCGACATCGTTAAGGGGGAAATCGCCGAATACCTTCTTCTTGGAAGTGGATGATTCGACTTTTGATACGCCACCGGAGTTGGTGAAGTGAAGGATGGCTGCAATCCCGCCGATTACGGCGAGGGCGATCACTAGACGAATGAGTGTTTTGGTTCCCATAGTGCTTGAGCAAATGTGGATGTTTTCAGTTCGTTCGGTGGATTAACGGGCTGCGACTTTTGCCCGGCGGAAGATTGCCAGGCCGATACCAAACGCGATGATGAGAATGGGCATCAACAGAGTGTTGCCGAATTTGTAAGTCGCCAGTTTGCGGCGGAATTCGCGGGTCACTTCTTTCTGGAGGTCCCGCTCCTTCTTGCGGAATTCAGCTTCCTGCTCCTGCAGGGTTTTCATTTCTGCCTGCACCTCGGGTGAGAGAAGTGCCTCGTCGAGGTTGTCAGGAGTCTGTGAAAGGATGACCCCGAGGCGGGACGCAACTTCTTCACGCTGGGTGGCGAAGCTGGCCAGCGCGTCGGCATACTTCTGTTCAGCCTCACGATACCATTCGCTTTGACGGGTAAACGGGCGCCGGATCGATGCGCGGCTGCGGACATTAATGAGATCGGGATCGCCGGAGAGCTGCTCGACTGCGTTCTGAACGAGAACGAGGTTTTCGTTGAGTAGTTCCGGGATGACAATGCCGAGTCCTGGGATCTGGTTTCTGCGAACCACATTGGCATCGTAGATGAAATCGGCGTCTGCAATGAGAACGACCCTCCCCGGAGTGATGGACTCCTTGAGAGCTTCAGGAGCCGGTTCATCTTTTGATTCTTCGGCAGCTTCTTCGCCTTCCTCATTGGCAGTTTCATCCGCCGACGGTGCAGCAGGATCGCCGTCCGGAAATGCGGTCGGGAAGGTGCCGCTGAGGCGAGTGACGAGGGCACGTGGAGTGCCGTGAGCTTCGAAGTTTTCGCGAATGCGATCTCCGCCGCCTTCCTGAGTTGGATCGGCATCGAAGGAACCAACAAGTTGGTTGTTCGGTGAGGACAACAGCAGGTTGTCGACCTGGATACCCTCCGGTGCGTTCACTTCAAAGGCTCCCGGCGTCAGCATGTTGAGGTGATTCAACATCTGCGTCATGGGATCGGTCAGACCGGGATCGTCACCGCTACCGAGTGCGCTGCGATCGAGTGTCAGGAACGTTGGCGAAAAGTTGCCGCGACGAATAATTTCGGAGCCGAAATCAAGGTCGGCGAGCACGCGGGTTGAATCATAGTTAACGCCCCAGGCACGGAATAGCTCCGCGAGGTTGGAGGTCGGATTAGGGCCTCCCTGGGGAGGCATGCCGGGCATTTGCGGCTGCCCTTGGGCAAGGGCGCGGGCGTAGAAGAAGTTCGGATCAACGAAGGCAAGCACGTTGCCGCCTTTGAGAAGATATTGGTCGATTGCGAACTGACCTTCGACGCTGATGTCGTGAGGGTGCAGGACGATCAAAGTCGTAATGTCTTCCGCGACCTCCTTGGCAGAGACAGGAAGGAACTCAACTTCGTAGTCCCGACTGAGCTGCTCGTAGAACATCCACGCGGTCTGAGGCGGAGCCTGGAAGTTGCCGGAGAAGCCACCGGAGACAGAGAGACTGGTCATGATGCCAATCTTCTTATCCTTCCCGCCATGAACGTTGGAGATAGCGCGAATGAGATCGTATTCCAGGGTCGTTTCGGGACGGGCCGGGATGAAGGGGATCGTCTCCTTGGAATCAATGCACTCGATAGCAAGACCGAAGAAGAGTTCGTAGTTGGTTTCTCCGGAAACTCCCGCCTGGAGGCCATCAAGCAGGGCGGCGTCTTCCGCATCGGTGTTGGGCTCAGGGTTGAGTTTCTCAACCTTCAGCATGCGCACCTTCTGCTTTTCGAATTCGCCTGCTTCATTGACGAGTTCGAGTTCGCGAGTCGGAGCTGCGTGTGAGAGTTCACGAAGCAGGTCCTCAACCCGGCGGGCGCGGGCGCGCTCACTGGGCCCCATGACCTTGTTGTCGTCGGTCACGTAGTAGCGAATCGTGACCGGCGTCTCGAGTTCCTGGAGGATGTTCTTGGTTCCCTCTGAGAGGGTGTAGGTCTTGTATTCCGTCAGGTCGAATCGCCAGCCAAAGGCACCGACCAGGATGTTGATCAGGACGGCAATGGCGAAGACCACGAGCAGGGAGGTCAGCGCAACGGCACTGCGGCTCTTATGGTGGGATGGGGAAGGTGTGTCACTCATGATGGTATCGGTCGTGAATGAAAAAGGGTGAAAGTTAGGCGCGCTTGAGGCGGATCACGACGGAAGTCGCAAACAGGCAGAACGCGATAAAGGTGATGAAGAAAGCCAGGTCCCGGAAACCGAGAACGCCTTTGGCCAGTTCAGTGAAGTGAGGCATCACGCCGAGCACATTGGCCAGCTTGATGAAGGGCCAGAGAATAAGCCAGCCGCCTTTCATGTTGGTGAGGAACTCACTGATGTGGGGGAGCCCGCTGAGCCAGAGCATCATGCAGAGGGCCACTGAAACGAGCAGTGCGACAAGTTGGCTGCGAGTCATGGCCGATACCACGCAGGTCACCGCCAGGAAGCAGAGAGCCACCAGGTAGGTTGAAACAAAGCCGGCCATGATGACCCCGTTATCCGGATCGCCGAGGTAGTTGATCGTCCAGACGATGGGGAACGAAAGCACGAGCATGCCGAAGAGCACGACGGCTGCGGCGAGGAATTTCCCGAGAATAGCGTGCCAGGGAGCGAGCGGCATGGTCAGGATCAGCTCCATGGTTCCAAGGCGTTGCTCCTCCGACCAGAGGCGCATGCCGACCGCCGGGGCGATCAGGACAAGATACCAGGGGAGGTATTGGAAGTAGGGAAGGAAAAGATCCGCTTCGCCCCCTTCGAGAACTCCCGTGAAGAAGAAGGATAGAGCGTTGGAGATTCCGAGAAACACGACAAAGAGCACGTAGGCGATCGGTGACGTGAAATAGCTCGTAAGCTCGCGCTTGAAGATAGTGCGGACTTCGCGGGGAAGGGCAAACTTGACGATGGCGATAAAGATCGCCGCAACGACGGCCGTCGGAATCGCAAAGTCGGTCAAAAGAGTGATAAAAGCATCCATGATGTTTTAAAGTGATGGAATCGAACCTGGGCCGATCAGTCGTCAGAGTCGGTTTTGGTGATTTCGCGGAAGAGCTCGTCGAGGCGACCTTCTTCGACGTGCAGCTCTTCAACGCTGAGTTTCTTGTCCTGGCAGAGGCCGGACACCTGCTTGCCGAGCTCGCCTCCTTTGCCCTTGGCAGGAAGAATGCGGGCTTCGATGCCGTCGTCGTCGGAGCTGATGACTTCGACCTCGCGTGAGGCACTCAGTTTTTCCAGTTCCGCCTGGATGCCGGAACCGGCGAGGCCGGAGGCTTTGAGGCGAACGGATCCAGCATTTGAAGACCTTGCCTTGAGCTCGTCCGGGGTGCCGTCAGCGATGACCTTTCCGCGGTCGATGATAATGGCGCGGGTGCAGGCGGCTTCCACCTCTTCGAGGATGTGGGTCGAGAAGAGAATGGCCTTGTCCTCACCCATGCGGCTGATGAGCTGGCGGACTTCGTGTTTCTGGTTCGGATCCAGACCGTCGGTAGGTTCGTCGAGGATGAGAATTTCCGGGTCGTGGATGATGGACTGAGCAAAACAGGTCCGGTGACGGTAACCTTTCGAAAGGGTATCCACGCTCTGGTGGCGAACCGGCTCCAGGAAAGTGGTTTCGATGGCCTTATCGACAGCGGCGTCGAGTTCTCCGGAAGGGATGCCTCTCATTTCGCCGGCGAAGCGAAGGAAACCCTCCACGGTCATATCCGAGTAGAGTGGAGCGGCTTCCGGGAGATACCCGATCTTGGCCTTGGCGGCAATCTCATTGTCCTCGATATCGGCTCCGTCGATGCTGACTTTACCCTGGGTCGGGGGAATGTAGCCAGTGACCATTCGCATGGTGGTTGACTTGCCGGCTCCGTTAGGACCGAGAAATCCGAGGACTTCTCCTTTCTTCACCGTGAAGGACACGCCGTCCACGGCTACCTTGCTTCCGAAATGCTTGTGCAGATCTTCGACTTCTATCATCGCTGCTTAACAGGTTGATGTTGGGGTTTAAGCGGAGGGGCTCCGCTGATTTGTTTGAAAAAATACCGAATTTTTCAGAGTCCAATTAAACTCTGGATTCGGAGAGGGATGTGCCCATTGTATTTCCTCTCAGAACGACTAATCGCAAGGAAAAAGTTTACATAGTAAATCCCGTATTTGAGACCACAACCCTCCCTATCCCTATGAAGTTGATCAGCTGGAACGTGAACGGCATCCGCGCCGTCTTGAAAAAGAACTTCCTCGAGTTTCTTGAGGAGCATCAGCCGGACGTGCTGTTGCTGCAGGAAGTGAAGGCTGAACGGGAGCAGGTGGATGAAGATTTCGAAGGTTCGGGCTGGGAAGTTTACTGGAATCCGGCGGTGAAGAAGGGGTATTCCGGAGTGGCCGCCCTGAGCCGCACGCCCGTGATTTCTGCGACCAACGGTATCGGAATCGAGGAGCATGATCAGGAGGGTCGGGTCATTACCCTGGAATATGACGCCTTCTACGTCGTGGGGGTCTACACGCCGAACGCCCAGAATGAACTCAGGCGCCTCGACTATCGAATGAAGTGGAATGCCGACTTTCTCGCCTACGTCAAAGAACTCGAGAAAAAGAAGCCGGTTATTTTTGCCGGCGACCTCAATGTGTCCCACACCGAGATTGACCTGGCCCGACCCAAGGCGAATCGAAAGAATGCCGGGTTCTCCGATGAAGAGCGCGCCGGGTTTGATGACATTCTTGCGGCCGGTTTCGTCGATACCTTTCGCCACTTTCATCCCGATGAGCCGGATCACTATTCGTGGTGGAGCTACCGGGGAGGTGCCCGGGCCAAGAACGTGGGGTGGCGTCTGGATTACTTCTGCGTGACTGACAGCCTGATGGGACAGGTGAAGTCAGCGAAGATCCTGAGTGATGTGATGGGATCGGATCACTGTCCTGTGTTGTTGGAGATCGGCTAGGACTGCTCCGACAACCACGCCCGAAATTTTTCCAGCGCTCGACCGCGGTGGCTCATGCCGTTTTTGACTTCTTCGGGCAACACCCCGAACGAATCTTCATAGCCTTGGGGAATGAAAAGGGGATCGTAGCCGAAGCCGCCTTCTCCGGTCATGCTGTCAGCGATGCGTCCTTCGACAGCTCCATCGAATACAGCGAGCACCTCTCCGCCCCTGGCGACGGTGATGACGCAGCGGAAGCGTGCGCTCCTTTCTTTTCCTTCGTGCTCCGGTTTTGCCAGTTCTTCCATCAACTTGTCGCGATTGGTGGCGTCGGTCGCGTCTGCGCCCGAGTAGCGGGCGGAGTAGATCCCGGGTGCTCCTTCGAGAGCGTCGACTTCGAGTCCGGAGTCATCGGCAATGACAAAGGCGTCTGGCAGAGCGTTGCTGGCAGCGAGAGCTTTGATGGCGGAATTCTCAGCAAACGTGGAGCCGTTTTCCTCGGGCTCCTCCATGTCGGGAAGGGTGGTCAGGTCGCTGACCTCGTCGAAGAAGTCGGCCAGCATGGCGCGGAATTCGCCGGTCTTATGGGCATTGTGGGTCGCGACGAGGAGCTTTTTCATGAGGCCGACTAAACTCGGAGAAAAAGAAAAAGAAAAGGATTAAGAAAAAGACTCTGTTGTAGAGACCTCTTTTTCCTTTTATCACGCTTGCTTACGCTCGCCCGATCTCCAGATTTCGTTCCCGAAATCTTCGTAGTCCTAATCTTTTTCTTTTTCCAATCCGACGGATTTCTTGTGTTACGTTCGCGAGATGGCTCAAGCCTCTTCCATTGCCAACACCGAATTGCTCGCTCCGGCGGGTAACTGGGAGTGTGCCCGCGCAGCAGTGGCTAACGGTGCCGATGCGATCTATTTCGGGATGCCACAGTTCAACGCGCGGATCCGGGCCGATAACTTCACGCCTGCCGACTTGCCGGAGCTGATGGACTTTCTCCATGGCCATGGTGTCCGGGGATTTGTGGCATTCAATACCCTGATTTTTCCTGCGGAGCTGGAGGCAGCGGCGAATCAGCTTCACGTGCTCAGCAAGGCAGGGGTCGACGCCATCATTGTCCAGGACCTCGGACTGGCAACGATGGCGCGGGCCATGGTGCCGGACCTTCACGTGCATGCGTCGACCCAGATGACGATCACTTCGCCGGAAGCACTGGCCTTTGCGGACGAATTATTTGAACTCGACCGGGCAGTGATCGCCCGGGAAAATTCACTCAAAGAGATTCGACTGTTTCATGCTACGGAACCCGGGGCGACTGAACTGGAGACCTTCGTCCACGGAGCCCTTTGCGTCGCGTATTCGGGGCAGTGCCTCACCAGTGAATCGCTCGGGCAGCGCAGTGCCAACCGTGGCGAGTGCGCCCAGGCCTGCCGGATGCCTTATGAGTTGGTCGTCGACGGGGTGACCCGAGACATGGGCGATAAGAAATACCTGCTTTCTCCACAGGATCTCGCTGGGATTGACCAGGTGCCGGAGTTGATTCGCCTCGGCGTGGTCAGTTTTAAAATCGAGGGACGATTGAAGACGCCCGAATACGTGGCGGCGGTGACACGGGCTTATCGTCACGCCATTGATGCAGCTCTGTCAGGGCATGATCAAGCTGCGGGAGAAGAGGAGCGATACGAGCTCGAGATGGCATTCTCGCGCGGGCTCTCGTCCGGTTGGCTCAATGGGATCAACAACAAGAAGCTGGTTCACGCCCGGTTTGGCAAAAAGCGGGGAGCGTTCGTCGGCAAGGTAAAGCAGGTGGGCAAAGACTGGGTTGAGGTAGACGGAGAATCGAACGTAAAGAATGGCGATGGAATTGTCTTCGATACCGGCGGCAATACGGAACACGAACAGGGAAGCCGAGTCTACGAAGTGAAGGGCTCCCGGCTTTTGCTGAAGCGTGGCAAGGTGGACACGAGAAAGCTCAAACCCGGCGATCGCATCTGGAAGACCGATGATCCTGCCCTGAATTCCGAGCTGCAGAGCACCTGGAAGCGCGAAGCGCTCCCGTCGCGCAAGGTGGGGGTGCGTTGGTCCGTCGTCGGTCGGGTTGGTGAGCCGCTGCGACTGGTCGATCAGCAGTTTGATGTTGAGGTGACTTCGTCAGGACCGATGGAGCAGGCGCAGAATCGCCCGCTTTCGCGAGAGGTGCTCGAGAAGCAACTCAGCCGTCTCGGGAACACCGTTTATGAGTTGAGTGATCTGTCCGTTGATCTGGATGGTGATTGCATGCTTCCCATGAGCGAGCTCAACCGGATGCGCCGTGCGCTCGTTGAAAAGCTGGACGTCTCTCGAGATGAACCGTTCCGGAACCGTCGCGTCACCGGCGTGACCGTGAATGAGATGCTGCCGGAGCGGGGCGAGGTGGGGACGGAAGACTGTGAATTGCGCGTGCTGTGCCGGACCGAGGAGCAAGTCGATGCGGCAATTGAGTCGGGAATCGAAACGGTCTATGTCGATCTTGAAGACGTGAGGCGTTACCGCGACCTCGTCGCGAAGGTGAAAAGTGAAAGCCCGGAGACGAAGCTCTTCCTCGCCACGCCGCGGATTCAGAAGGCCGGAGAGAGCGGTCTCTTTCGCGTGGTGGAGAAAGCGAAGCCCGATGGCGTGCTGGTGCGCAACCTGGGCGGAGTGCGCCACTTCCGAAACCATCCCGATTTGAAGATGGTGGGGGACTTTTCGCTGAACGTGGCCAATCCCATCAGCGCGCAGCGCTTGATGGCTCAACATTTCGAAAACTTGACCGTGTCCTACGATCTCAATATCGAGCAGGTCATGGACTTGTTGAAACTCGCACCGCCGGACTGGTTTGAACTGACCCTCCACCAGCACATGCCCATGTTTCACATGGAGCACTGCGTTTTTTGCACCTTCCTGTCGGAGGGGACCGATTTCACTAACTGCGGTCGCCCCTGTGATAACTACGAAGTGCAATTGCGTGACCGGGTTGGTCAGTTGCACCCGCTCAGCGCGGACGTTGGCTGCCGCAACACACTCTTCAACGGGCGGGCCCAGACCGGTGCCCGGTTCTTCGAACCCTTACGAGAGACTGGCCTGAGAAAATTCCGGATCGAGTTGCTAAAGGAAGGTGCCAACGAATCTCGCGAAACAATTCAGGCGTACCAGGGCCTGCTGACCGGAGCGGATGCCGGGGATGCCCTGTTCGCGAGGCTGCAGGTTGATTCGCGTCTCGGAGTCGTCGAGGGAACTCTGGATGCGCGGTAGGAAATTTGGCGTGACTACTGCGCGGCGGATTGTTGCACTGTTTTCATGCACCCGATTCTTCGAAATTCGTTAGCAGTGCTTGCCGGTCTTATTGTCGGCAGTGTGGTGAACACGGTGATCGTTGTGGTCGGGCCCATGGTGATTCCGCCACCGGAAGGCGTCGATTTGACTGACCCGGAAAAGTTCTCCGAGAGTCTCAAGTTGCTTCAGCCCGTTCACTTCATCGCCCCGTGGCTGGCTCATGCGCTGGGCACCCTCGCGGGAGCGTTTGTGGCCGCAAAACTGGCGGCGAGCTCCGGAATGAAGTTGGCATTGGGAATCGGAGCTTTTTTCCTGACCGGGGGAATCATGATGGTGGCGATGCATGGTGGTCCGATATGGTTTGCGATCGTGGACCTGGCCGGAGCCTACCTGCCGATGGCCTACCTCGGGGGTAAACTGGCGGGGGCAGAACCTGCGTCGACAGATTAGGGGGGACGGCTTGAGCCTTATGCCGCTCGGGAAGCCGATATCTCGGACCAGCGGCAGTTACGAAATCACCGCCTTGGCAATCCGGCGGACATGATAGAAGATTCGCCGAACTTGATTGATCACATCCGATTCTACGCGGAATCGGCTGACGCTCTCCGGGTCAGTGGAGAGCAGCCTGGCGCCTGCTTGCTCACCTGCCTTGTAGGCGAGTTCTCGAACTTCCTGTTTGCGTGCCACCACATCCTTGGCGAGGGCGAGGTCGTTGTTCGCGACCGCTTCGAGAACATCTTCGTAGGCGGCAACCACCGCTTCGTAGAACGGTTTCGAAGCCTCCCGCAATTCGTCGGAGGGGCGAAAATTCATTTCAAGACGGTGCCTTCCCTGGGCAATTAGATTGGTCTCGATGAGATCGCCGATGGCTTCGAAATTGTGGGCGATTTCAATCTGGTCTTCAAGGAGCCTCGATTCCGAACGTTGCAGTTCTTCGCGACCCAGGCTGGCGCAGTATTCGAGGATGGAGGCGTGCAGGCAATCCACATCGTCATCCATTGCCTCAACGCGATTGAGATCCTCAGAGTTACCCTCGGTGACGGCCTCCGGTACCGCCTGCACCATTTTCTTCACGTATTCACCCAGGTGAACCAGCTCGAGGCGAATCTGGTCGAGGGCGAGGGCAGGGGTGCCGAGGAACGCCGGGTTGAGGTATTTGGGTTCAACGAGCTCGGGTTCTGGAACGGGACGGTCGGGGATGATCTTTTCCGCGAGACGAGCGATTGGCTTGGTCAGCCAGATCATGACCGAGAGATTGATGCAGGCAAAAATGGTGATGGCGTTAGCGACTTGCCGCGGGGTTTCTTCAGCCAGCTTCGCCGTGCCCTCGAGACCGGATGCCGTTGGTGAAACGGCCGTGGCCATGGCAGCGAGTTGATCGATGAAGGGCAGCCAGAGAAGAGCGCCGAGAACGTTGAATATCACGTGGACAGCACCAACTCGCTGAGCCTCGGGTGGCTTGCCGATGCCGGCGAGCATAGCGGTGATGCAGGTGCCGATCTTGGCACCGATTCCGAGCGAGATGCCGGCCTCCAGGGTGATGTGCCCCTGGGTGGCTAACATGATGACAATACCAATGGTGGCGGAAGAACTCTGGACCAGCGCCGTGAAAGCGGCTCCGACGAGCATGGCGAGGAATCGATTGTCCATTGTCGCCATGAGATCGATGAACGGTTGATGGGTTCTTAAGGGGCCGGTGGCGTCGCCCATCTGGCCCATGCCGATAAACAGCATGCCCAACCCCATCAGCATGGCCCCGACGTTTCGGGAAGTGTCTTTCTTCGAAAATGACCAGGATGCGAAGCCGGCCGCAATCATGAGCCAGGCATAGTCGGTGATGTTAAAAGCAAGGATCTGGGCGGTGACCGTGGTGCCGACGTTGGCGCCCATGATAATCCCGACCGTCTGCGACAGGCTCATCAGGCCGGCGCTGGTAAAGCCGACAACGAGGACCGTGGTGATCGAAGAGGATTGCAGGACGGCGGTGACGAGGGCGCCGGTAATAGCTGCAGTGAAGCGATTGGTGGTCAACTTCTGCAGCAATAGCTTCATCTTGTCGCCGGCTGCCGCCCTGAGACCGTCCGACATTTTGTGCATGCCATAAAGGAACAAGGCCAGGCCACCAAGGACGCCCATGACAATAACACCTGCGTCGAGCTGGTCAGCAGTTTCAGCAATCACGAAGTCCGGCATTGCGAATGGGAGTCAGGATTAAGCTGGTGACAGGGCGGTCAACAGATCAATACGCGAAGCAGAATTTTGACTTGGCGCGCCGGCTTCATCAATCGAATTTTTCCGCGATCTCGGCCAACCGGTAATTCCGGCTTTGAGTGCTAGCCGCGCGCCGCATCAATAAACGCGCGAACCAACGCCACGTCCTTCACTCCCGGCTCAGATTCAACGCCGCTGGCGACATCGACCCCGTCAGGACGCACTTGCTCCACGGCCGCGGCGACATTGTCGGGAACAAGGCCTCCGGCGAGGATGATTTGCCGGTCTGGCCACTGCTGGACGGCTTTGGCTCCCAGGGTCCAGTCCATCGTTTCGCCGCTGCCACCGTATTCAGCAGGGGCATAGGCATCGAGGAGAAGAGTGGAGCCAGGGTAGGCGGCCGCGCTCTCGAGCATGGTCTCGTCCTTCACACCCATGGCGCGGAAGACGGGCAAACCCTGTTGGATCAGAGATTCAACCCTGTTGGGTGTTTCGTCTCCGTGGAGTTGAATCCAGTCAATGCCGCCGGAGTCTGCGATGCGTTTTAACTCATCGTCGATGGCATTGACGGTTACCGCGACGCGCGGGACCGCATCACCGATTTCTTTGAGCCAGGGCAGGGCCTCGTCGAGGGCGATGAATCGCTTGGACTTGGGATAGAAATTGATGCCAAGGGCGTCGGCTCCGGCGCCGATGATATCCGCAGCCTGTTGGCCGGTGCGAATACCACAAATTTTGACCGCAACACGACCCGGGCTCGTGGGGAACACGGGTCGGTTGTTCATGGTCAAAAATTAAAGCTTCGCGAGGGAGTCGTCGAGTGCGGCGAGAAGGCCGGCGATGGTCTCCTCGGTCTCGTCTCCCATATTGGACAGACGGAAGGTCTTGCCCTTGATCTTGCCGTAGCCGCCGTCGAGCTGCTTCTTGTGATCTTCGCGCATGATCTGGCCCAGCTTGGCCACGTCGATGTCCTTGTTGTTCTTCACCGCGGTGAGCGATTTGGAACGGAAACCTTCAGGAGCAAAGAACTCGAAGCCGTTGGCAACAACCCACTCGGCCACGATATTGTTGAGCTTTTCGTGGCGGGCGAAACGGTTTTCGAGGCCTTCTTCGAAGATGACGTCGAGCTGGTGGCGCAGTCCGTAGATGGTGGAAATGCATGGAGTGCTCGGGGTCATGGACTTTTCCTGGTTCTTCTTGAACTCGTGAAAGTCGAAGTAGTAGCCGCGGTCTTCAATCGTGGCAGCACGCTCGAAGGCAGCATCTGAAACGGTGAAGATGCCAAGTCCGGGAGGCAGGGCGAGGGCCTTCTGGCTACCGGTGAGCAGCACGTCGATGCCGAGCTTGTCGAACTCGATCGGGACGACGGAGAAACTGGAGACCGTATCGGTCACGAGAAGAACGTCGTCGTATTTGTTGACGACGGCAGCGACTTCCTCGAGCGGGTTCATCACGCCGGTGGAGGTCTCGTTGTGAATGAAAGTCACGACGTCGAATTCGCCGGTGGCGAGCTTGGCATCCACGTCAGCGGGATCGACCGGAACACCCCATTCATACTGAAGCGCTTCGGCCTCTTTGCCGCAGCGGCGTGCCACGTCGACCCACTTATCGGAGAAAGCACCGGAACAACAACAGAGCACTTTTTTCGCAGCGAGGTTGCGAAGGGAGCCTTCCATGACACCCCAGGCGGAGGAGGTGGAAAGGAAAACGGGCTGCTTGGTGCCCATCATTTCCTGGAGGCGAGGATGGATGTCATCGTAGAGGGCTACGAAGTCCTTGGAGCGGTGCCCGATCATCGGGGTCGCCATGGCTTCGTAGGTTCCCTGGGAAATCTCCACAGGGCCCGGGATGTGCAGTCTGATGTGATCGCTCATAGTTGGCGCAATAAGGACGAGCTTGGCGAAATCACAATCCGAAAATCGCCTGTGCTCCGGATATTACGAAGGATTCGCCGAAGTAGACTCAGGGAGCTCGAAGGGAGGTTGGTTGGCGCGCCGCCGGATCCAATTGACCGCCTTGTTGAGCGGACCAAGCTGAACCAATCTGATTTCGAGTTGGCGCTTGCCGGGGAAGTTCATCAGGAGTAAGCCGATCACCACCGTCAGCAGTCCTTGTCCGGGAGTCACGAACATGATGATCCCGCCAATAACGAGGATGCCTCCAATGAGATTCTTGAGGATGAGAAAGAGGATGCGTAGCACAGGATGCTGATCGCGAATCGCTTCGGCTCCTTCGCTGTTTTCGAGGAAGTAGTCGCTGGGCAGTCGGCGAATGATCACGGGCACCGCGATGGCGCTGATGATCAAGGTGACCAGAGACAGGCTCCCAATCCAGGCAAAGAGTGTGTCACGCTGCTTGATCCACTCCCAGGCGGCGGACCACGTTTCTAAAAACCACTCCATTAGCTACGGTGGGGCGCAGCGGTGAGAGGATCAATCGAAATCCCGTGAGCGGGGCTCGCGGTGCGTGGTGCTTTCGCTGGTCGGGGAGGTCACGAAAGGACCGCCGGCGAGCGGGGCCTTTTCAGTGAATGCGACCTCGGGCAGTTCGGTCGGGCGACCGGCGAGGGGGAAGTCTTTGCGCAGCGGGTGATAGGGGTAACCCTCCCACATGAGAATGCGACGGTGATCGGCGAGCCCGTTGAACTCAATTCCCATCATGTCGTAGACTTCGCGCTCGTGCCAGATGGCCGTCTTCCAGATATTGGTGACGGAGTCGACTTTCTCGTCTTCGGCGACCTTGAACTTGATGCGGAGATGGTGGTTGGCTCCGTTGCCGAGGGCGTAGAGCTCGTAGACCATTTCGAAGCGGGGTTCTTCGCTGAGGAAGTCGATGCTGCTGATGTCGACGAGGTAGTCGAAACCGAGGTCGTCGCAGCAGTATTTGAGAATGTCGTGGGCCTGGGCCTTTTCAACGATCACGGTGTCTTCGCCGCGAAACTCGATCACGTCGAGGATGGCTTCGCCGAATTTGTCCTTAATGGAGGAAAGCGTGGTGCTCATGCTTCGTTTCGATGGCGTGGATTACGCGTCAGCAGCTTCGAGGGTACGGGCGCTGTCAGCCTGGAAGTGGGCCTTGGCGGATTCTTCTTCGGTCACTTTCTGTTGCAGCTTCATGAGGCCTTCGAGAAGAGCCTCGGGGCGCGGAGGACAGCCGGAAACGTAAACGTCGACCGGAATGAGATTGTCGATGCCCTGAAGGGTTGCGTAGCTGCGATACATGCCGCCGGAGGAGGCGCAGGCACCCATGGCGATGCACCACTTGGGCTCGGGCATCTGGTCCCAGATCCGCTTCACGGCGAGGGCCATCTTGTAGGTAACCGTGCCGGCAACGATCATGACGTCAGCCTGGCGGGGCGAAAATCGCATCACCTCAGCGCCGAAGCGTGCGATGTCGAAGCGGGAGGCACCGGATGCCATCAGCTCAATCCCGCAGCAGGCCAGTCCCATCGGCATGGGCCAGAGCGAGTTGGAGCGCATCCAGTTGATGGCGGAGTCCACCTTGGTGAAAATGACATTGCCTTCGATCTTGGAGTCGTAGGCGGCGTGCTGCGTATTTTCTTCAGACATCGTAAAAAGGCCGGAATTCAGGAGAGGTTACGTCCACCAGAGCGCCGGGCAAACACTTTGTGAAAAATTTCACAAGCTCCCCAGAGCAGTCGTTTCAACCAGCATCAGGTGATTTGATGGCCGTATCCCGCCAACGGGGCTTGCCACGGGGAATCTCCCTCGTTTAGCTTGCTGCCATGAAATTTCCTGCCCCCATCCTTCTGATTCTTTTATTCCTTTCCATGCCGGTAGTGGCTGACGACAAAAAGCCGGCCAAAGAAGGCGAAAAGGCCGCTGAGAAAGGCAAGAAAGAAGGAGAAGACGCCAAGGGTGAGGAGAAGCCGGACGAAACGCCCGAGGCTGAAGAAAACACCTCCGAAACCAAGCACACAGGAACCTTCGGCGGCGAAGAGATTTCCTACACCGTAACCGCCGGAACGATGACGGTATCAAAGCGGGAAAAGGACCCTTCGGCCTCGATGTTCTATGTGGCCTACGTGAAGGACGGAGTGAAAAACCCGGCCAAGCGTCCCATCGTCTATTGTTTCAATGGCGGGCCGGGATCCTCGGCGGTCTGGCTCCACCTGGGAGGCTTTGGTCCGAAGCGGGTGCAAATGACCGAAGACGGCATGATGCCGAACCCGCCGTTCCGTCTCGGTGATAATCCCGATTCCATCCTGAGGGTCGCTGACCTGGTTTTCATCGATCCCGTCAGCACGGGTTTCAGCCGCTCGGACGACAAGGAGAAGGCGAATGAGTTTCACGGCTTTCGCGGGGATCTCGATTCCATGGCCGAGTTTATCCGCCTCTACACGACTCGTAACGAGCGCTGGCTCTCTCCTAAGTTTCTTGCTGGCGAGAGCTACGGGGCTTTTCGCGCTGCCGGTCTAGCCCATACCTTGCACAAGGATTTCGGCTTTTACCTCAACGGGGTGATTCTCGTTTCCGGCGTGCTCAGTTTTGACACGCTCTGGGGGACGGATTTGTCCTATGTCACCTTCCTCGAAGCCATGAGCGAAGTGGCGGCCTATCACAAAAAGCTGGATCAGGAGTTGATGGAAAATCCGGAAGCCCGTCGCGAGGAAGTGGAGGCTTTTGCGATGGGTGATTACGCGTCGGCCTTGCTGCAAGGGAAGCGGCTCAGCGACGTCGATCGGGAAGCCATCGCCACCCAGGTTTCGCGCTACATTGGCATCGATGTCGAGACCGTGAAGCGTTTTGACCTGAAAGTTCCGGCGAGCTTTTTCCGTGAGGAATTACTCAAGGGGGACGGAGTCATGCTGGGTCGCTTTGATGCCCGCGTCACCGGAAAGGACGGCAATCTCGCGGGAACTTTTCCTGACTTTGACCCGAGTTATTCGGTCGTCTACGGCCCCTATTCGGCGACACTCAACGACTACATTCGTCGCGAACTGGAATTTGAAAGTGACTTGATCTACGAGATCCTGAGTCGCCGCGTTCACCCTTGGAGCTACAAGGATGATTTCGTTGGAGAAGCCATCACGGTGACTCCGAAGCTGGCAGCGGCCATGTCAGAGAATCCCGCGCTCAAGGTGATGGTTAACGTCGGCTACCAGGATCTCGCGACTCCCTACTCAGCGATCCGTCACAGTATCGATCACCTTGATATGGATCCCTCATTTCTCGATAACATCGAATACACTTTCTACGAAGGTGGTCACATGATGTACACGATCGAGAAGTCCAATCAGGAGTGGAACCGTGATGTCGCCGAGTTCATCGAGCGGAACTCAGGCGGGGAGTGAAAAGTGAGTAGTCGAAAGCTGGTTGCGAGCCACCACGCTCAATGCCAGCGACAGAGCCACCACGCTCTGCCAAAAATGAATTAACGACTACCCACTGATCACTGAATCCCTTTTTTTCTGCGACGTCGTGCCGCCCAGCCGAACGCGGCCAACCCGAGGCCCATGAGCCCGTAAGTGCTCGGCTCGGGGACAGCGGTGAAGTTCAGCACGATATCGTTGCCTGAAGTGTTGAGTGCAAAAGAACCGACGCTGGCGGAGAAGGTGTCGCCGCTGGCATCAAGCCATCCTTCAGTCACCAGGGTGGGCACTCCCGTCAGGGTGCCCGCGACATCGTAAATAACCCAGCTCTGGTCGGCATCCCAGAACGTGTCATCCCAGTCGACGGTGGAACCGCTTCCGGAGTCACCGTTGAAGCTCAGGGAAAGATTTGTCGTGCCAGAGAAGGAAAGGTCACCCCCGATTACGAACTGGTCGTAGTTGGTGCCGGGGTTGGCGGTTGAATTTGAAATGAGTTCCCAGGAGACCGTAGAAGCTCCGCCGGAGTAGGTCAGGTTGCCTCCGAAGGTCTGTTGAGCAACGGCGCCAGCGGTTGTGGTGCTGCCAGCGAAGTGGTTGCCGGCAATACTGGTGTTGCCACCGATTGTGCCCGCGCCCCCGAGTGAGCCGGCGCTGTTCACGGTGACGGCACCCGTGGCGCCCGAGTTGTCACCGTTAAAGAGGATGGTGCCGTTGGAGATTGTCGTGGTGCCGCTGTAGGTGCTGTTTCCTGTCAGGGTGAGCACGGAGGCTGAGTTCTTCTCAATAGCACCGGTTCCACTGATGACGCCGTTCAGCGTTTGATTAAGGCTACTGTTGTGGCTGAAGATGCCATTGTTAGTAATGTTGCCGCCGTAATTGCCACTTTGGAGTCTGCCGGCACCACCCAGTTCGAATGTGCCGGCATTGATCGTCACGGTATTGATGGTGCCCCCGGCTGCGGCGCCATTGCTGTCTCCGAGGTTGTTGGTGGTGGCGGTCATCACAAGGGTGCCGGCCCCGTCTTTGGTGATGGAGCCATTGTTGAATGCGGTTTGGACTTCGAGGTCAGTCGTGTCAGTCCCATCGGCCACGTCGAAGGTGAGGCTCTGGGAGTTTTGCATGGTAGTAGTGCCGCCTTTGATCGTATTTTTTGATCCTCCGGTTGTCCGAAAGGTGTTCGCGTCGCTGGCGGATGGGCGATTCTGAAATAGCATCACCGAGTTGGTGAAGTCGATGGTGCCGCCACCGGAGCTTCCGAAGGTGAAGGTGTTGCCCTGAGGGATGTGGCGATTGCCCCCTGCCGCGGCGAACTCCAGTGTCGCCCCATTGTTGATGAAGAAATCGCCTCTGCCCTGGTAGCCAAGGTTGAAAACATCATCGTTGAACAATTGCAGGGTGCCACCGTTGACGACCTTGTCTCCTTTGAAGGTGGCGCCTGAGGTGCCGTCGGCTTCTACGATCAGTTTTCCAGCCCCTTCCTTGATGAGTCCGGCGGTGTTGGAGTCGACGAAATTGGAAGCCAGGGTGACGTCCTGACCGTTGGTGTCGATGATGATCGCACTGGTGCTGTTGACGATGCGAGAACTGTAGTCAGAACCCGCGCTGTTGGCGGTGAACTGCAGGGTGCCGCCGGCGAAGGTAACATTGCCGCCGTTACCAAGCGCACCGGTTCCGGCGCCGTCGGCTATATTGGCCTGCAAAGTGCCGCTCGCGATCGTCGTGGTGCCAGTGTAGGTGTTGGCGCCGTCGAGGACCAGAGTTCCGCTGCCGAGTTTGGTGACACCCACGGAGTTGGAGCCGGTGTTCGTGTCAGCGATGACATTGCTGTAGGTGAAGGAGCCGCCGGCATTCGAAGTATCGATACCGATGGAGGAGCCGGCCTGGAATCCTTCCGTTGCTGTGCCAATCGCTTGGATCGTTGCGATGTCGGAAGAAGTGAACTCTCCGGTTCCACCCACGTTGAAGGCGGCCGTGGCGCCACTGTTGACGATGAGGTTGGTGGCCGTCCAACTGGCAACCACTCCGTTGTAGAGCGAGGCAGTCTTTTCGAACTGGAGTGTGCCCTGGTTAACGGTGGTGGTCCCGGTGTAGGTGTTGGTGCCGGAAAGCGTCTGAGTACCGGTGCCGGTTTTGACCAGGGAGAGGGCGCCTCCGCCGGCTCCGTCCTGGAGGGTGCCGGAAAAGTTGGCATTGCTGTTGTCTCCGCCCAGGGTCAGGGTAGCGGCGGTGATGTTGCCATTCTCGACAGTGCCGTCGCCGCTGAGCGAGCCGATTGAGTTGCTGTTGCCGTCCAGCTCGAGAAACGCTCCCGAAGCGACGGTGAAAGCTGAGGCGCTGGAAAGCGAAGTCGTCGTGCCAGCCCGAATGCGGCCTTCGTTGATAGTGAAGGCTCCGCTGTTGCTCGTAGCGTTGGGACTGGTATTCCGGAGGTAGAGTTCGCCCGTGCCGTTTTTGGTGAGTCCGACACCTCCGGTAAACGCGCCGACAAACTCTTTATCGGCGGCTCCCTGGTTCACGGTAAGGGTGGCGCTGCCCGTGCTGTCGGTAATGAATTGATTGTTCAGGGGCGTGTTCAGCGCTCCGGGGGTGGTGGCGATGGAACCCACGGTTTGATCGAAGCCGTTCAGGTCAAGCGCACCAGCGTTTCTGTTGACTACGGCATCGTGACCAAAGGTGATGTTGGTCGCTGAGGGGAGGGCATTGGCCACTCCCATGAGGGCATAGCCCCCGAAGCTGATGCGGGTGTTGTTCCAGGTGCTGCCGGCGACGTTCAGCTGCGAGGCATTCGCTTTGTCTGTTCCTGAGCTGGTCCATGTTACCCCTCCGGTGCCGAGGTTGATTGCCGCGGTGTCGACAATGAAAGGGCCGTTGAAACCAATGCTCCTGTTCGTGCCGACGATTCCGCCCGAGAAGGTAAGGGTTCCTCCGTTTCTCCGGAGATCGACATTGTCATTCAAAGTGACCTGACCGGTAATCTGGTTGTCGCCTGACATGTTGCGCATCGCTCCCAATCCAGATCCGAGGAAGATGTTCTCGGCGATGATGAGGTTTCCGGCACTCCCATCCAGTCTCAAGCTTGAACCGTTGCTGATCGTAGTGCTGCCCGCTGTGCTTCCCAAGGCGTTGTTGTGGCCGACAACCAATATGGAATTTCCGTTGACGGAAGTGGAGCCGGAATAGGTATTGTTGCCGGACAAGACCCAAAAGCCACTTTCCGCCGATCCCCCAATGGGGGCAAAATTGTTTAAGTTCACCCTGATCGTGCCGGCGCCGTCGCTGATGATTCCGGACACTGTGTTCGTGCCGGTGTTCGCTGTTCCGGACAGCTCAAAGGTATAGGTTCCCCCACCATTCGTGGCCAAGCTCCCCGTAAAATCAAGGGCACCATCCTGGGCAATGATTCGGGCGGCTGCGGTGGAACTGGACCGGAAGGTGCGGTTGGTGGATGTCGCACCGGTTCCCGTGTACCAGAGCACCGGCTGCTGGCCGCCACCGCCACCCATGGTGTAAATGCTGCCCGTTCCGATTGAGGACGCGACTCCAGAGTCTTTCAGGGTGTTCACGTTCACTTGACCAGTGACATGGCCGACATTGTTGCCGGTGAACGTATTGAGGCCATTAAGTGCGATGTAGGCGCCGAGGTTCACGGGACGGAGATCGAGAGTGGTCGTTCCGCTGATGATTCCGTTGATGATGTAGTTTTCACCCTGGGTGTTCTGGCGGCCGAATGAGATGACGCCGCCGTCCTTCATCAGGTTGCTGTTGATCGTGTGAGTTCCTGTTGCCGTGCCGCTTGAGGTATCGGCCTCGATATTCGTGGTGCCGTTCGTAGCGAAGATGATATTGCCACCATCCAAAGTGAGGTTGCCGGATGATTTACCGAAATAGAGATTCTGGGCTTCTACGTTTCCTGAAATCGTGATCGTTCCGGAGGCCAGACCGTCCGTCTCGGTTCCGAAATAGAGTGAATCGCTCGTGGTAGTGGTCACATTGCTCGGCAACGTTGCGCCGGTAGCATCCGTGCTCCAGCCTTGAGTGGCATCGCCAGTCGTGGGAGCTGCCCAGGTCCCGCCAGCGGTTCCAAATCCCGCGGTAGCACCGTTGTTGTCCCAATAGAAGTCGGCCGCCAGGGAGTTCTGTGCGGTGGGAAGTAGCGCTACGAGAGCTAGAGTCAGGCTCAACCGGGTAAAGGTGGGCTGGCTGTGGTGGCGAGAGTTTTGAGAATGCTTTTTCATGGTGGCAAGCGCCGAAAAGGTCCGGCCAAGGCTGGATTCCAAGTCGTTAAGCATTCTCAGGTCTCCGACGAATCCGGCATATCCTCATTTTTTAGGATATGGAGCTGTTTTTTGACCTATGTCTCCTGCTGGAAGGCGCAAAACCTCCGGTGATTACGGAAATTGCAGCCGACTATGACGAAAAGGCCCATCCGAGCGAATGAAGATGAGGAGAGTGGTTACTCGGTGACCTGCTGAGCCTGAGGCATTTCCCGGTGGACTAAAAGTCCCGTGCCTTCGCCATTCGAGGCAACGTAAGGCAATGCGATCGCCCGAGATTTGTCGAAGACCCCGATCCGTGTATCGAGGAGTTTTTCGAGCTGACTTTCGCCTTGCTGGAAAAGACTGATTGCGACGTAGCCGGCACCGGGTCGGTCAATCGTATAGGGGTGCTGATGAACCTTGCGAGGGGGAATCGAGGTGGTCGTCCCGTCCATCTTGATCAGCAGGGGTTCATTAAAGGGATTGAACACGCTGAGTCTCCCGAAAGGAAAGGTATCGGTGCTTAAAGCCACCGTGGGCAGTGTGGGCGCCTGCTCTCCACCGATCAATCCTTTGAGCGATCCATCGTAGATGACGAGGAAGACTTCTGAGCCACAGGCGACACGGAAAGCGGGGACTAAGCGAGTCTCTTCATTACCATCTTCGTTCTCTTCGGTAATCTTCTGGTAGAAGGTCAGTGAAGTTCGTTTCGATAATTGATGGAGCGATCCAAACGTGTCATAGGCGGGGCGAATCGGAATCGGAGAATTACCTTCTCGCACAAAGAGTTCGAGATCTCCTGCCGGCTCAAGAGCCGTGAAATAAAAGCGAATTCCGTCTTCAACCTCCGGGTCTATGGCTTCGGGGGCCTCCATGGGCTTGGAGGGATCCGGAGTGCCGTTGGCCATCTTGCGGAGAAACTCGTCATCGCTCTCCTCCTGAGCTGTTAAAGTAGCAGCCGAGGCAGCCAGGACGAAAAGGAGTAGGGAACGGACACATCCTTTCCACCAGCAAGTGAAGCCGAATCCGGTTGTTCCAAAATAGCTGAGCCTTCGAGTTTTCATTTCAGAATCCTGCACTTCCCTCACTATTCATTAAGCCACCGAAAACTGATCATGACAAACTTTCGTCCCATCGACCCGGTTGGCTGAATCACACTGTCACCTTCCTCGAGTGGTTCGCTGATCCGCTGCATCACGGCTTCGCACTTTGCTGTTGCCACGATTTCGCCGAACTGATCCACCTTCTCGCCGTAGGAGCGGATGGTGAAGGTGTCGCTTCGCGGGCTCATGAAAGGGGCAAGGTGGGCGAGGACATCTCCCTGAATGAGGTAGGAACTCCACCCTTCCAGCGCTGACTCGGTATGTCCTTTGGGGGTGGCGTGCAATTGTTCCAGCTGGTCAAAGCTGTAGTTGTGATAGTGAGCCGGGAGCTCATCAGTGGTAAGGCGGGTTCCGGTAAAGGTCTCGGGGTTTTCACCGAAGATCAGGGAGTGATTGAGGAAGCCGGGAGACTGTGAGGTTTTCAGGATGGCTGCATCGATCGTTCCCATGAGGCCGAGATAATCGGCTTCGAGATCATCGGAGTCCTCGATGAGACGGCGATTGACGAAGTCAGCCATGGAGAGAAAAGGGCCTCGGCGCTTCACCTGTTCCACGATGGCTGCAGCCAGTTGACGAATTTCGGTCGAGTTCGTCACGTGGTTGCCTCCACGAACCGCGAAACTTTTTCGGGGGTGCTGACTGTCGTAGCTGGTATTGTCCTCGATGCCGAATACGGGGTCAGGGAAACGGGGAAAAGCGACAAAGTCCGTGCCCATGCTTTCGTTGTAGTTGTCAGCCCAGTCGCTGTCGACTCGATCAAGGTCGTTCACCGGTATCTGGATTCCGGCTTTCGAGAGGAGAAAGGCCTCCCAGGCGTCCACCGAAGTCGAGTTAACATTGAAGGCACCCTCGACGAGGATGTGAGCAGCGCTTTCGTTGAAGGCTTCAGCAGAATCCTGCAGGCGTTCCGGGGTGAACGGGAGATTGTTGCTTTGATAGAGTTCGTGCCGGTTGTTTGGCAGGGAGAGCGAGGGGTCCGCCGGATCGAAGCTATCGTTTTGCGGGAGAGTGCTCAGGTAGAAGCGATCCCAGATACTGGTGTTGAGCATCCAGGGCAGATCAATGTTTTCGTTGTCGAGACTCCAATGACTGGAATCGCCGGTAACTTCGGTCCTCTCCATGTGGACGGGTGCCCTGGAATAACCCACCTGGATGGCGGAGTTCCATGGAAAAGGATTTAAGTTGGCATGAAGCAGTTGGCCGTGAGAGTGGATCGGGCCGTAGCGCCTCGGGAAATCAAAATGCACATTGGTCGTGCCCGTGTCATAGTGACTGTTGCTTCCTACCTCCTGGCCCCATGCGAGAGGAGAGACAAAACCTTCGATGGCACCGTATCGTCCCCAGGGGCCTTCCCTGGCAGGAGCCATGAAGTCGGCTTTGAAGAGCGGGTATTGGTAAACCTCGATTCGATGCGCGGGCTTGCGATGGGCGTTGACGCTTCCAAGTAAACCGTTTCCGGATTGCCACGAACCCGGAAGGCCGTCTGTTCTCAGAATTCCGCCGAGGGGATTACGCATCGTCAGGGTTCGGTTTCCTCCCTGGCGCCAATGCTGAGCCACTGCCGGGGCATCCATGGCGGTGGCGGCGACGCCGCGAAGGTTATTCCGATTGAAGTCCTGAGTGTCGAGTCGGCCGAAGTTGATCTGGTCGCGACTCTGGTAGCGATTGGCGAACCCGCCGGGCCAGTTCCAGCCAATCCAGCCACCTCTCTCGCTCAACGAGCGGGTCGGGCCGCGGTAGCTCAAGAGGGCAGGTCCGTCGGTGTCGAGGCGGCTCAAGCGAAACAAGTCCCCGTCGTCAAATCCCTGCATGAGGCTGCTGCCATCTCTCCTGCTGGGAGCCTTGTGTCGGATATGGTAGAAGTTTGGTCGGTTCCCTGACTTCTCTGGGAATTTGCCCGTCTTGGCAGCGGATCGAAAGAGGAAGCAGCCGTCCGGTGTGGTGAACGAACTGTTTGTTAGCATCTTGTTTTCCGCGAGATGCTCGGTCGTATTGGAGGTGTAGTCGTTGTAACGGAGTGATTTGTTGTATTCCAACTGGGAAATGGCTCCGAATGCCGGCGAAAAGAGAAGCGATTCTCCCGGCATCATTCCCTCAGGGCCGGTAAAAATTTCACCGGTATCGATCACCATCTTGATCCACGCACGATTTGAACCAAAGACATAGTTTTCGGCGGCTACCATGCCGTCAGAGAGAGGATCAAACTCGACTACCTTTTTGCTCTCTTGCGGGACGCCGCCGGCGGTGGTGACGCACAGGGCGATCTTCTGGGGAAGGGTCACCTCAGCGAGATATTTTTCGGCCGGAAGCGGTATGTTGTATGGGTTCCACAATTCGATGAAGGGGAATACCATGAGCACAAACTCGGCTTCGCGGGTATCGGGATCCATCGGGCCGTTCATCGCGATGCTGAAAAACGTGCCGCACCTCTTGACGTGGGGATGGATGCCCTGCTCCTCAAGAGTCTGGGGGCGGCTTACGACGGTTCCGTCTTCTATCGATTTCCCAATCTCGTTCCAGCTTCTCAGGATTCCGAACTTCGGAAGGTTGTCATCCGAGTTGAATGCTACGGGGAATGCCGGTCCTTCATATTCGTCGTCTCCTGAACCGCCGCGAAGGAGGTCGTCGGAGTCGTTCAGGCCTTTGCCTGTTTCGAGATAAACAGTGAGGTCCTGCTTCAGCTTTCCGGTCGTGACATCGACAGGGACTCCCTTGCTGCCGAAGGTGACGTCAGCGGATTTCCTCTCATACCAGTTCGCCCACGAAGGATCGATAAGAGCCATGGACTCGCCAGATACGACCTTCTGAAGATCTCCATTGTCGATGATATCAGAATAAAGAGTGCCACTGAGCCCTTCAGCATGATTGAAGTTGGATTGGCGGGCTTGTTGCAGGGTGAATAAGTCCTGTATCAGGGGTTCGTCAGTTGTTGTGTGGGTAAGGTTGACGTCACTGTCGAAGATGTTGAATTGAGCCTTGAGTCCTTCGTCGGCGACCCACCAGGCGAATGCCCCTTGCTTCTCTCCGTCAGAATCCTGGATTGAGACCTTGCCCACATCGACTGAGGTGTCAGAGCCATCGGGCCTCCTGTAATTCCAGATCGAGATATGTTCGCCCGAAGCAAGCTGTTCCGCGCTTTGAGTGAGGGGGGCTGCGGGATCGTAATCGTCGTCCGCGGGGTCAAGGATGTCCCCGGGCATTGATGCCAGCCATTTCATTTCCGGAGAGCGGGGGACTTTTGCTCCTGTAGCGATCTCGCCGGTGGTGAAGCCCAGCGCGTATTCGCGATTGTTTTCGGCAAACTCTTCGATCGTTGCGGGAATGTCAGGACTGACTGAAGGCATTGTCGCAATCCACAGCGGGTTGGCGACGCCTTCGATTTCGGTTGTTGTTGGATCAGAATCGAATATGGAGGCGGGAACGCTGATTCGCTGATCGGCGCCCATAGATGCTTGCAGTTCCCCAATTGCAACTCGCAGTCCTGTGAGAGCGTTGGCTTTGGCTTCTTCAGTCGAAACAAAGTTTGCGGTCGCCTTCGTCTCGACTCGCGAAACCAGTGCGAACATGACCAGGAGCAAAACAAGGAATGAGAGCATGACGAGAACGGAGACGAGCGTGAAGCCCTTCTCTATCCTGTGGTTGTCGTGCCGGGGATTCATTTAACGGTCTAGATTCTCCGAGGAAGTATTGAGGTTTGACGGGTGTATCGGTTTCCAAACCTCTCGATTGCTTCGCTCAAGGACATGCCGGCATGGAGAGCCTCTGCGCCTGCCTGAGATAGAACCGTGATAGCCACTTCGACAGCTACGATGCTTTCATTGACGGCCACTTCTGATCCTTCAGGGCCGGCAAAAGTTTGATCTGACCTAAAGGTGACCGTGTCTCCGGGATTCGAGGGAAGTCCCTCACTGAAGCCGTTCGTGATAAAGCGGACGCGGAAATCCACGACGTTACCGACGAGGTAGTCAATGGGTGAGGTGATATCGGGGACAAGACCTTTGTTCTCCCAGATTTCAGTTCTCGAATCGGTAGCGCTAAGAGCATGGTCAAAGGTCTCCTGAGCCGGGAGAACTGTTCGGTACAACGAATAGGAGGGCTGTCCCGAGCCGGTGGCTCCGTCGATAGGATCCTGGAGGGCGATCCGGTAGGATACGGCGCGGACGACGCCCTCTGCCACGTTGGGTTCCTTATCGTCAGTCCTGGACAGGAATGTCAACCAGGTGGACTGGACTTGACCGGTTTGAAATGGGCTCGCCCTGAGGGCTTCGACAGTCTCTCCCTCAAAAGACCGAGGAATCACCATGCATTCCAGGTCTGTCATCAGCAGGTCGAGCGCGAGTCCGGATTCCCGATCGGAGAGAATGGCATCCTGAGACCGAACATAGCCTCGTGAGATCCCGTCGAGGGCATAGGCGAGAATTCCCAGCAGGGTGACGCTGAGTGTCATGGTTACCAGCAGCTCTACCAGGGAGAACCCCCCGTGCTCGGATCGGGAAGGGTTCATCGGTTCTTGATGACGGTTGAAGTGAAAAAGGGGCGACGTCCCTCGATTGAACCGACTTGATTGGCATTGAAGATCTCAAAGAGTGAAATCTTCAGGGCGAGGAGGCCGTGAGGGTAGCTGGAAGCTTCGGCCTCCAGCTCTGATTTTGTTGCCGGATTAACATCTTCATCCAGTTCGATAGTGCCGAGGAAGATTGAGCCGTTTCGGGCCGGTTCGTATTCGTCCCCCCAGTTGGAGTCCGCCCTGGCCCAATGACCGTAGGAGCGTTGGCCGGAGGCACTGGGCTGGCCGGGTTCGTTTCCCCGATAGCTCAGGAACACGAGGTCGAGCCCATCCGCTTTCACCTCGCGGTAAATCGAGGAAAACTCTTCCTCGTTTTGAAGGTAGTTCTGAAGAGAATTGATGGCGTATGCTGCTTCCCGTCGAGTTTGATAGTCATGGGCGCTGGATTGCAGGCTGCTGAAAGCGCCAATTATGGATAGCAAGCCGATGCCAACGATCCCAATCGCGAGGACGACTTCGACCAGGGTGAATCCTGATTGGGTATCACAATCCTGAGATCTCATGGGGTCCCGGGGGTTGGAAGTGTGGGGGCGGAGGGGAAAAACGAAACGCTGCCGGACTTTCTCAATACGAAGCCGCTCATTCCTTTTTTACCGGTTTCAGTTACGGATAAGGATCGACGATTCCCTTCGCTAAGGACTCCGCTGATGAGCACCAGTTGGGGACGATCGGAACCGACGGGAAGTTGCAATCGGCCATTGGTGTCGTACTCGAAATAAATCCATTGGGTCGGCGCTTCCAGATTCGAAAACTGGTAGGTCATCTTCTGATCGCCGCCTACGTAGGGAAGGTAGAGGAAAACCCCCTTCGGCAGAAACATCATGCTCGATGCCGGTCGCCATCCGGTTTCTCCGTCCTCCCGGATGAATTCCTTCAAGACGACAAGACGCTGCAGGTAGTGCTTTGAATCCGGATCAACGTCGATTGCGAGACGGGCTGCCCCTCCTGCAAGACTGGCTTCGCTTCTCGCTAGCGTCACCGCGGCCGCCGAAGTCTGAACACCCCCAGAAACACCCGCATTTCCCGCCAAACCGGCCAGCATGGCAGGCGAGATTGCGATGAGCAGAGCGATGATTGCCATCACCACCAGCATCTCAAAGAGTGAAAACGCGCGGCGAGCGGCGGCTGGGTTCCGCTTATTTGCCTGACTGGGTGACTCTGTATCAGTGGTGTTCACCAGGGGTGGGGATCCGGCTGGAATTAAACTGGGAGTTGGTTGGGGCGCGCGACACTCCAAGGGTACAGTTGAACTTAGTGTGCAACATCGGGGCATTGTTCGATATCCTCATTTTTTAGGATACGGATTGCGTTTTTTGTGCGCTATGTTTCGTACTGAATGATTCCGAACTCCCTGAAATTACTGGTGTTTTTGCTGGTTATGAGTGCAGCGGCTCTTTCCCGCGGGGAGGGCTTTTCAGGCGTCGAGCTTCTTGGGAACGGTTCGGTACCTGACTTCGAAGGTCGTTTGGAAAAGATCGATCGTCGACTTGATGACCTCGCCAGGTTCAGCCTGCAGAGCGGTGTGGGCTCGATTGGCTACTGGTCCCGGCCCGTTGAGGTGGCCGATCAACCTGAGTGGGTTGAAATTGATTTCGAAAAGGAGGAAGCCATTGATCAGGTGGTTCTGGTGCCCGCGATCTGGCGGGACACACGGGAGGGGCTTAAGGCTGATGCCTTCCCTCTCGAATTTCGTCTCATCATCATTAACAGTGAAAACCCTGAAGGAAGGGAGATTGCCTCCTTTGGACCGGAAGACGGAATTCTGCCGCGTATTGCTCCGTTGATCGTTCCTTTGCCCGAGGGAACGACGGCCTCTAAAATCAGGTTGGAAGTGACTGTAATGTCTCCCCGAATTTGGGATGGAAGATACGTCGTCCAAATCGCGGAAATTCTTGTCTTCAGTGGCGAAGAGAATGTGGCTCTAGGGCAGCCTGTCTCCACTTCCTCTCCACAGTCTTCCAACAGCAATTCGCACTCGCCGCAGGCCGCGGTAGATGGATTTGTTCCTTTTTTGATGGATGCAGCTTCCGGTGAAAAAAGTCTGGCCGCAGTTGGCAACCTGGAAGGGGTCGAGCCTGCGGTGATCGAGATCGATCTTAAAACGCCACAGGTGCTGAGTTGGTTGCATCTTCACCGCACCGACTTGAGCGACAGTGTTCCCCAGGCAGTGCCCACTGACTTTGGTGTGCCGAAGCGGCTCCTGATCGAGGGGGCGACGTCTCCGGACTTTTCAGATGCTGTCGTGTTGGTGGACTACCGTAAACATGCGGTTCACGACGCCGGTCCTATTATTATGCGCCGGTTTCCCGAAGCCCGTTGTCGCTATGTAAGGTTTACTGCAGTTGAGCCTTACCAGGGCGACTCCAGTGGAGAAATGGCTTCACAGCTGGGATTTGCAGAAATTGAAATTTTCGATTCCGAAGGGAAGAACGTGGCGAAGGGCAGTGCGGTGAAAACGAACTATGAGATGGTCAATGCTGAAAGAATTTCCGGTGCCTTAACTGACGGACTTAATTTCCATGGAGAGGTACTTTCGATTCGTGAGTGGATGAACCAGTTGGCTGAGCGGCACGAACTGGAGCAGGAACGCCCAGAGTTAGTCGCAGAGCTGGGACGCCGTTATGAACGTCAAAAAGATAACTTGAGGAATCTTGGGTGGTTGATCGCCCTTCTGATGGTCAGTGCTGTGACTGTAATTCTTGTGTATCGTATTCTTCAAATGCGCCAGATCGCCAGGATCCGCGAGCGGCTCGCTGCGGATCTTCACGATGAGTTGGGGGCGAACCTGCATACAATCGGCTTGCTCAGTGATATGGCTGATGATGAACGTAATTCTTCCAGTGAGCTTTCTGAGATGCATCGCCGGATCCGTTCAGAAACTGTGCGCAGCGGCGTCGCGGTTCGCCATTGTGCTGACATGCTTGAAGCCGGCGAGCTCTACAATGACCTCGTTGGCGATATGAAGCGGTCAGCGAAGCGTATCCTCGCCAAGCATAACCATCAGTTTTCGCACGAAGGTGAAGCCAACTTGTTAAAATTGACACCGCGGCAGCGTTCCGACCTTTTCCTTTTTTATAAAGAGTGCCTCGTCAATGCCAGCCGTCACTCCGGAGCGAGCGAGTTCAGGACCGAGCTGAACGTGACCCCTGGAAAAGTCAGCCTGACGATTACAGATAACGGGCAGGGGTTGCCAAATGCCTCGGAAGATAGAATTCCTCCCTCTTTGCAGCGTCGGGCTAAGTTGCTTGGTGCAAAAGTCAGTGTCGAGAGTTCCAGCGAAACAGGAACAAAAGTAAATCTGAAACTAAAGAATTCGAAGTGGAGGCTCCCTGCGTAGAGTGATGGAAAAAGTGATCCGCATCATGTTGGTTGAAGACCATCCCGAGTACCGGGAGACAGTCGAGATGGCTTTGTCCCGGGAGAGTGATCTTGAGCTTGTTTCGCAGCATGGCACTTCTGAGGGAGCGCTCCGCAGTCTCGAAGAACGCCGCGAACGGCAGGCGCCGGATATCGTGTTGCTGGATTTGAATCTGCCCGGAATCAATGGGCTGGAGTCCATTCCCTATTTTAAAGGCATTGCGCCTCAAGCTAGGATCGTCATTCTTACCCAGTCTGATCGTGAGTCCGATGTCTTGCGCGCCATCATGCAGGGTGCGAATGGTTACCTGCTGAAGTCTTCGACCGTTCGTCAAATTACGGAGGGGATTCGCGAGGTCGCAGCCGGAGGTGCTCCCCTGGATTCCGGGGTGGCCAGTTTTATCCTGAAGACTCTCAAAACTAAGTTGCCTGCTTCCGGTCCGGAAACCGTTCTCACCAACCGGGAGATCGAGATTCTTGAGCTACTTTCGAAAGGGCATTCGAAAAAGATGATTGCCGAAGAATTGGGCATCGGAGCCACTACCGTGGTGACTCATTCCAGCCACATCTACGAAAAGCTGAACGTAAAAAACGCTCCAGCGGCTATCGCTGAAGCGTTTCGAAAAGGGATTCTCTCTGTAGAGTGAAGTCTCTCGTTAACCGAGGTTCTCCTCAATCCGGCGGCAGACTTCCTCAACATTCTCGCGGCTGTTGAACGCGGAAATTCGGAAGTAGCCTTCACCGGCAGCGCCGAATCCGGCACCGGGAGTGATGACGACCTGGGCGCCTTCGAGCATGCGGTCAAACATGTCCCAGGAGCTGACGCCCTCGGGGCAGCCAACCCAGACGTAAGGCGCATTGATGCCACCGTAGACCGGAAGCCCGATCTTCTGGCAGGCTTCCCGGAGCAGCTTGGCATTACCCATGTATCCTTCGATGAGTGCGGCGACCTGCGCCTTGCCTTCTTCGGAGAAGACGGCGGCTGCACCGCGCTGGACGGGGTAGCTGGCTCCGTTGAACTTCGTGCTGTGACGGCGTGACCACAGGGCGTGAATGGACTGCTCTTCGCCGCCTTCGGTGAAGCCGACGAGCTGCTTTGGAATCACGGTGTAGGCGCAGCGGGTGCCGGTAAATCCGCCGTTCTTGGAAAAGCTGCGGAATTCGATGGCGCAGTCCTTGGCTCCCTCAATTTCAAAGATGGAGTGGGGCACGTCGTCTTCCTGGATGAAAGCTTCGTAGGCGGCATCGTAGAGGATGATCGCCTGGTTCTCCTTGGCGTAGGCCACCCAGGCTTCGAGCTGGGCACGGGTTGCGGTGCCGCCAGTCGGGTTGTTCGGGTAGCAGAGGTAAATGAGGTCGACCTTCTCGTCCGGGATGGCCGGGACGAAATCGTTTTCTGCAGTGCAGGGAAGATAGACGAGGCCGTCGTAGGCGCCGTTCTCGTCAGCTTCGCCGGTGTTGCCGATCATGACGTTGGTGTCGACGTAAACGGGGTAAACCGGATCGGTGATCGCGATCTTGTTACCGGGGCCAAAGATGTCGAGGATGTTGCCGGTGTCACACTTGGAACCGTCGGAGACGAACACTTCGTCAGCGCTGATGCCGAGGCCGGTGAACTGGTTTTCAACGATCGCTTCGCGAAGGAAGTCGTAGCCCTGTTCGGGGCCGTAGCCTCGAAAGGTCTCGGACTTGCCCTGCTCGTCGACGGCGTCGTGCATGGCCTGACGGCAGGCCTCGGGGAGGGGCTCTGTCACGTCGCCGATTCCGCAGCGAATTAGCTTGGCGGCGCCATCGGGATTGGCGTCGGTGTATGCGTTGACGCGGCGGGCGATCTCCGGAAAAAGGTAGCCGGCCTTGAGCTTGAGGAAGTTGTCGTTAATGCGTGCCATGGTCTGAAAAAGTAGTTAGTCTGCGGATATAGAGGTTGAAGATGGACGCGGGGCAACGGTTTTTTCTCACAAGAGCGGTTTTTCTGGCAGCAGCCTGGGTGGTTCTTTTTGCTGTCGAACGCGCCCGCGGCGCCGGAAAAGAGATCATTTTCGCTGAGGAAAAAATTGCGATGAGCCTGCCGCTGGGGTGGTATGAATCCGAGCTCAATGCCGACGATGTGAAGGCAGGCTTTGCGACGGAGGACAGTCGTTCTTCGATCTTCTTCCGCTCTTTCGACGGGGGGAATGGATCGATGCAGGACCTGATGGATCTGACGATCGCGAACTTCGATGCGGACGAGCGCTTTTACCTGAAAAAGGTTGATGACTACAAGACGGGCCAGGTGGGAGGCATCAAGGACGGGCAGGAAAAGAAGTGGCCGGCAATTTACTCCCAGGCTGAAGGGGTCGTGAGAAAGGATGGCTTCGAATACGAAATGCGGTTCTACCTGCTGGTCTTCGATGTGGGGGATCGAGTCTATTTTGTCCAGGCGAGCACCACGCTTCCTGTTCAGACGGGGCGGGAGAATGAGATCATGGAAATGATTCGCTCTATCATTGCCAAGCCGTGATTCTCTGACAGACTGTCTCCGATGTCAGAGCGACCTCCCATCAGGGCCGTTGGCCGGATCACGAAAGTTCATAAAGAAGAGCACCTCTTCGAAGTGACCATGTCCAGCGGCTATACCGCCTATGCGATCCTCGAGCGAAAGGGGCCGCGCCCGCCGAAAGAAGTGGCCCCTGCGGAATGTGAGGTAGTGACAGAGTATTCTCCCTTTGATATGTCACGCTGCAAGATTGTGGAGTGGATGACTCCCGTGGCAGACTGATTGAATCGATGGCTCTTCTCGAAGTTAAAGACCTGCGTACTTACTTTCACACCCGTGACGGGGTGGTGAAAGCCGTCGACGGCGTCTCCTTCGATGTGGAGGCAGGCCAAACCGTGGGAATCGTCGGTGAGTCCGGATCCGGGAAATCAGTGACCTGCTACTCATTGCTGAACTTGATTCCCCAGCCTCCCGGTCGTATTGAAAGTGGCACGGCCAGGTTCGGAGACCTGGATCTTCTTTCCCTGGATGAAGCTGAGATGCGAAAGGTTCGCGGCAAACGAGTCGGCCTGATTTTCCAGGACCCGATGACGTCGCTGAATCCCTATCTGAAGATTTCGACCCAGCTGATCGAACCGCTGCAAATCCACGAGGAACTTTCAAAAGCTGAAGCGCTTGAGCGGGCCATTGCCGAGTTGGATGCGGTGGGGATTCCTGATCCTCACCAGCGCATTCACAGTTACCCCCACGAGTTCTCCGGCGGCATGCGTCAGCGCGTCATGATCGCAATGGCCCTGATCACACGTCCGGAAATCCTGATCGCGGACGAGCCGACCACGGCACTCGACGTGACGATCCAGCGTCAGGTGCTGGAATTGATCAAGCAGCGACAGGAGGAACTGGGCACAGCGGTCATCTTCATCACCCATGATCTTGCGGTCGTTTCGGAAGTCTGTGACTACGTCAACGTGATGTATGCGGGGCGCTTCGTGGAACGTTCGGATGTCCGGACGATTTTTTCCGCGCCGAAGCACCCCTATACCCGGGCCCTGCAGAAATCGATTCCGGCGATGCAAGCCAAGGGCGAGCGTCTATACACGATTCCGGGTCTCCCGCCCAACCTGGCCGAGGATATCCCCGGATGTGCTTTCGCGCCCCGTTGCGAAGTGGCCAAGAAATCTCCCGGCCATGGCCAGACCCGGCCGGAGCTCGTTGAGATCGAGGCGGGACACTGGGTCCAGGACTGTTCCGGCTGCCTCGATGTGGAATTTTAACCGACGATCCAGGTGTCTTATCTCGAGTTACAGGAACTGACCAAGCATTTCACGAAACGTGAGGGCCTGTTCGGCGGTGGGACGACGACAGTGAAGGCAGTCGACGGTGTCAGCCTGACTTTGAAGAAAGGGGAGATCCTTGGGCTGGTCGGCGAGAGTGGATGCGGCAAGTCGACCTTGTCGCGGCTTATCATGCAACTGCTGGACCCGACTTCCGGCAGCGTGGTTCTCGAAGGAGAGCGCCTTGCAGACCTGCCCCATCACGAGATTCGAAAGCGTCGTCGTGACTTCCAGATGATCTTCCAGGATCCCTACGCTTCGCTGAATCCCCGCATGACAGTTTTCAGCACCTTGGCAGAAGCTATCCTGACACGTCATCCAGACTTGGCTTCGAACCGAAGCGGTTTGGAAAAGGCCGTGTCTGAATTGATGGAACGTGTCGGTCTCGATTCACGGTATGTGAGAAAATATCCTCACGAATTTTCCGGTGGTCAGCGCCAGCGCATTGCCATTGCCCGGGCGCTCGGGCCTGAGCCGAAGCTGGTCCTCGCGGATGAGCCGGTGTCGGCACTGGATGTTTCGATTCAGTCGCAGATTCTTAATCTTCTCAAAGACCTGCGCGATGAGCTCGACCTGACCATGATCTTCATTTCTCACGATCTGTCGGTGGTCCGATACATCGCTGATCGCATTGCCGTGATGGAGCAGGGCAAGATTGTTGAAGTGCAGGAAGCGGAGCAGCTTTTCGAGACTCCGGAATCGGAAATTACCAAGACGCTGCTCAGCGCGATTCCGCAGATACGGTAACTCTTGCAGCTTGGCCGCAGGGTCGGGGAGTGGCTAACCTCCGGCCATGAAGATTTTCTCGATTCTCCTGTCGGCGTTTTTGTTCGTCGGCGCCAACGCAGAGGACAAAGCCGCCACGGTCTTGTTTGACGGTTCCAACCTGGACGCGTGGGATTTTGGTGAAGGGGCCTGGGAAATCGATGATGAGGGCGCCCTGACCTGCAACATGGAGGAGGTCGTCGACAAGAAGGGAGAAAAGAAGCTCAAGGGAATGGGCTATATCTGGACGAAGCAGGAATTCGGCGACTTTGAACTGACGCTTTCCTACAAGCTTTCCGAGGGAGCCAACAGCGGTGTCTTCTACCGCGCCGAACGCGACAACGCGGTGAACGGAGGACACGAGATCCAATTGATGGACAACGAGGGGTTTCAGAAAACTCACGGAGCGAAGGACGATAAAAAACTCCATGGCTCCTTTTATGAAGGTCAGGCGGCTTCCTCCAATCCGGCCAACCCGGTGGGCGAATGGGACACGTTGAAATTACGCGCCGAAGGTCCTCGCATTGTTTGTCACATCAACGGGGTTGAGGTGTTTGACGTGAACGTCAATGACTGGCCCGAGGTGGGCAAGAATCCCGACGGCACGGCCAATAAGTTCAAGGTGGCGATCAAGGATAAGCCGATGAAGGGCTATATCGGGCTGCAGAACCACGGACAGTATGTGTGGTTCAAGGACATCAAGATCACACCATTGAAGTGAGTATCTTTCTCAGTCGTCCGTAGCGGTCAGGCAGGAGCCTGCCCCTCCATGTCGTATGGGAAAATGGAGGGTCGAGTTCCACCTCGACCGCGAGACGCACTCAACTCCAAACGGTCGCGCAGGAGCCGGGGGGCAGCCAGAGCCCAATGGAGGGTCGAGTTCCACCTCGACCGCCAGTTGGATTGGTTCGACAATCTAAGCTTCCTCCTCGGGCTCCATCTTTTTCCTCGCCCAGGGCAGCAGCGTCTTGGCTGCCCACGATCCGACGGTGAACATGCCGTCGAGGTAGGCGGTGCTGGAGGCTCCCATGACACGTTCGACACCGACGCGTTCGTCGAGATTGCGGAAGATTTTGAGTTTTTCGAGTTCCTTCTTGGCGCGCTCGCCGGCATCCAACTCAGTGGGGATGGTGGCCAGGTTCCAGAAACTGATGAGGGACCAGGCAAGAAGGACGAGCGGGAAGACGGTTTTTGTCATTCCCATGCCGAGCGTGGCGAGTCCGATGATAAGTAGCGGAATGCTCAGGTAAACCGTCCAGCGAATGGCTGTGGCCCTCCAGAAGAGAGGCCGGTGTCCCTCGTGATGCTGAATGGCTTTGCCGGCTTGCTGGGCGGCGAGGGCCAGGGAAGGGAAATTGGTTCCACTGTAATGCCAGGGGGAGAGGGTAATTTCCCGCTTCTCGGGGGAATAGAAATCATCAATGAGCCCGCGGCTCTCCTTCACCTCCACTCCCTCAACGCCGCGTTTTTTCAGGATCTGCTCTGCCAACTGGGCGCCGGTGATCCGCGAAGGCAGGGAGTTCTCGACTTCCTGCCCGTAGATTTTCTGGAAACGGCTGCGGCCCCACATGGTGACTGCGAGGGCGATAGCGAATATAAACAGAAAGATCTGCATGCTGAGGCAAGGTCGCACGAAGGCGAGACAGGAGCAAGCCACAGGCCTCCGTAGCCTGAATGCGTGAATCGGGGTCAGGGTTTCAGTCGAACCGGCTTGTCCCTGTCGGGAAGGGTGACTTTGCAGCTTTTGTAGGTCCAGACTCCTTCGGATTTTTCACCGACCACGCTGACGGTGGCTTTGCCGCTCGGGCCCGAAATGGAGTATTCGAGATCTGCGCTGCCTGAATCGTTGGAAGAATTGAAGCTGCCGGTGAGAAAGAATCCCGGTTTGATAGGTTCGCCAAGACTCTCGATCACGGCAGGGTGCTGCTTCGCTGCCGCGAGTGAATCCCGGTAGGGATCCGAGGATTTCATCATGTTGGAGATGAAATAAATAAAGCTGCCGATGCCAACCACGAAAAGGAGGCCCATGATGAGGCAGCCGCAGCCCATCAGGCTGAATCCTTTGCCGCACGACGAATTGCTCGTGACGGCGGAATGTGGCGAGTTCGAGGAACCGGATGGCACGCGGTATTTGTCCATGAACAGAGAGTGACAAGTCCACCGCAGTCGGGCAACCCAAAGCATCGCTGTTTGCGCGAGCCCAATTCTTCAGCGACACATATCTATGGCCACAGAGCAGAGGGATTCCAACATGGCGATTTTCGCCGACTTTGAAAACGTGGCGATCGGGGCGGATCAAGCGAAATACGACAAGTTCGATATCGGCAAGGTCATTGAGCGGGTCCTCGTGAAAGGGAATGTCGTCGTGCGCAAAGCCTATTGCGACTGGAGCCGATACGAGAAGTTTAAGCGTTCCATGCACGAAGCGAATTTCGAACTCATCGATATTCCCCACGTGCGTCAGTCAGGCAAGAACTCCGCGGATATTCGCATGGTGGTTGATGCCCTTGACCTTTGTTACACGAAGCCGCACATCGACACGTTTGTGGTGATCAGCGGAGACTCGGATTTTTCCCCACTGGTCAGCAAGTTGCGTGAGAACAATAAGATCGTCATCGGGGTGGGGGTGAAGCGCTCTACCTCTGAGCTCTTCGTGGCGAACTGTGACGAGTTTATCTTCTATGACGACCTGGTTCGCAAAAAAGCACCGAGGAAGTCAAAGCAGCCTCAGAAAAAGGCAGCCAAGGCGGATGCCGGTGCCCAGAAGAAGGATGAAGCCGTCGACCTCGTCCTTGAGACCCTGGAGACGATCCTGGAGAACAAAGGGGGTGACGATCTGGTCTGGGGTTCCATGATCAAACAGGCGATCAAACGCCGGAAACCCGGCTTCAACGAGAGCTATTTCGGGTTTCGCGGCTTCAATTCCCTGCTCGAGGAGGCGAGGGAGCGGGGATTGCTCGAGCTCCAGCCTGACGAGAAATCAGGCGGCTACCTCGTCAAGGCGGTCGAATAGGCGCGAGTTCCGGAAGGCCCTGAGAAATGTGACGATTTGGCTGTTTTGGACGAAAATGCCAGATTCCGGAAACTGTCAGATTTTTGTGTAGATTCCTTATCCTTAGGGGATTGAGGCACCGATTTTGAGGAATTGATCGGTTCGAATGTGACAGGATTGATACCGTCAGCGATTTGATGAGTTAGGGCTGAGACCGCAATGTCGCGTGTGCTCGGGAGAGATTGGCCAAAACGGCTGAAGAGTCCGGGGCGCACAACACAAACCCAACTCTGAACAAACAATTGATGAAAAAATCACTCGCCATCCTTGCTCTCGCCGCTTTCGCCGCTGGAGTTAACGCGGAAGACAAGATCGTGATCAAAGGTTCCGACACCCTCGGTGCCAAGATGGTTCCCCAGCTCGCTGAAGCTTACAAGGAAGCCGGAAACGAAGTTTCTTTCGAAATCGCTGCTGAAGGTTCTTCTACCGCCTTCACTCATCTCCAGGCTTCTCCTGCTGACGTGGGTATGTCCAGCCGTAACGTGAAGGACTCCGAAATCGAGGCTTTCACCGCTAAGGGCATGGAGCTCAAGGACTGGACTGCTGCTTACGACATGATCGGCGTGGTCGTGAACGAGAAGAGCGGCATCGAAGAGCTCACTCTTGAGCAGGTTGAAGGTATCTTCACCGGTGACATCACCGACTGGAGCGAAGTTGGCGGTGACGCTGGCCCGATTTCCGTTTACACCCGCAACACCTCCTCCGGTACTTACAAGTCCTTCCAGGAGATGGCAATGCAGAAGCGTGACTACGGTGCCGACACTCAGAAGATGGCCGGTAACGAGCAGATCGCTGAGGAAGTCGCCAAGAACGCAAACGGCATTGGCTACGTTGGTCTTGCCTACTGCGAGAAAGACGGAATCAAGCCGATCGCCGTTGACGGTGTTGAGCTTGAGCCCAAGAATGCCAAGGAATATCCGATCGCCCGTAGCCTTCACTACTACACCGTGAACGGTAAGCTCTCTGAGGCTGCTACCAAGTTCCTCGTCTGGGCAACCACTGACGAGAAGGCCGCTGAGGTCGTTGAGCGTGTGGGCTTTATCCCCGCTTCTGAGTAATTTGACTCCCACTCGGGATGCTCCGTTCCAGGAGCGGTGCATCCCCACAGTTTAAGGACTGGCCTGGCGAATTTTCGCCGGGCCTTTGCCGTTTTGAGGAGGTATCGACTGAGGCGCAAGGGGGTGACTGAATCGTCACCCATTCCCTAAGGAAATTTCTCGATCTTGATTCCTAGTAACCTTGCCTTTAGAAATACCGCCGAACGCACAAACACCGCCATCCGTAGATGAGCCTGAACGACGAGAAAAAGACCCCAGAGAATGAGAAAGACGGCCGCGTCGTCTTTCGCCGCAAGGGCTTCCAGTTCCTCGGAATGGGACTGCAGGACTACATTCGCGTGTTCTTCGGCGGAAACGCCAGCCTCGCGATCATCGTCCTGATCCTGATTTGTCTCTTTCTCCTGCGTGAGGCGGCCATGTTTTTCCCTGATCATCACCAGGGACTGAAGTCCTATCGCCAGGGTGGCCAGGAGCTCGTCGGATATGTCTCCGACGAAGTTGACGCTCACACGAAAGTCTACAGCAGTGCGAATATTGCCTATTTCGCCGAGGTCGGGCGCACTTCGATTCACGAGGACAAGCAACTGCGTGCCTACCGCACCGTGCTCGCCAATGTGGAGCAATCGACCAAGTACACCTGGGCTCGCCTTGAGCGCTACCTGGACGAGGCTGAGGATCTGAACGACGATGTCGAGGATCTCCGCGAAGATATTGAAGAGGCTTCTGCAGATGCCGAAGCGGACGCTGAAGACCTGAAAAAGGACCAGGCTGAACTGGCAGAAATTGAGGCTCGATTGAAGCAGTTGGAGCCCTTGATCGCCAAAGAGCGTGAACAACTCGAGAAGGAGGTCCAAACCGCGCTCGGGACAAGCAGTGTCTGGGACCTCGACATCGCTGCGAGGGGATTGAGCGACGAAGAGCTTTCCATGGTGCGCGAAGCGGTTGTTTTCGAAGCGTATCCCGATGCCGAAGATGAGCATGAGTTCATTCAGAATTTGAAGCAGGTGAGCCGGGATAAGAAGGCCGCCGAAGCTGAGCGACTCGCCGATTTCAAGGAGACGCTCAACGGAATCCGGGATTCGATCCGCCCGATGAAGAGCCTCTACGGAGAGATGAAGGACATTTCCGTCGCCAACCGGCGCGAAATTGATGCTTTCTCTACGGCTCCTGCCCGACGTGCGGCGTTGCTCGCCGGCGTGGAACAAACCGACGATCCGGCGGAGAAGGAACGCATGCAGAAGCAGGCGGATGAAGTGGTCATCGTTGAGCCTGATTACGATGCCATTAATGAGCCGCTCTATGCGTTGGTGCCTCAGCATGGGGAACTGGCAGGTCCCCTCCAGGATGAGATGAACAAGCTTTTCCGCCAGCTGCCGCAGGAGGTGGAAACCAAGAGTGCTCGCGAGAACTTGAAGCGTGCGGCGGTTTACTATGAACGCTTCGATAATACCGTCACGGACAACCGGGATCGCATCCTTGATTGGCGGCACGACGCTCCACTTTCACTTTGGACTTCCACCACTTCCTTTTTGTTTGGAAAGCACTGGATCACCAACAGTTCCTGGCACGATTTCTACGGACTCCTTCCGCTTTTCACCGGCTCGCTGCTGATTTCGATTATTGCGCTGACAGTTTCGGTTCCTTTCGCAGTCGCTGCGGCGATTTATGTGAACCAGATCGCTCGATTCAAGGAACAGAGTTTCGTGAAGCCGGCGATTGAGTTCATCGGTGCGATTCCTTCAGTGGTGCTCGGTTTCTTCGGAATCCTCGTGTTCGGGGAAGCCTTGAGAAATGTCAGCCAACTGGAATGGCTGCAGTGGGTTCCCGGTTTCCCGATGGCGGAGCGTCTCACGATCCTGAATGCGGGGTTGCTCCTGGCCTTCATGGCAGTGCCGACAATTTTCACCCTGACGGAGGATGCCCTCAACAATGTACCTGCCGCGTTCAGCGAGAACTCTCTCGCATTGGGCGCGACCAAGCTTCAAACGGTTTTCCGGGTGATCGTGCCGACGGCAGTGTCGGGAATCATCGCAGCGATTCTGCTGGGGTTTGGACGCATCATAGGTGAGACCATGGTGGTGCTCCTGGTGGCAGGGAATAAGATCAAGATTCCCGACTTCACCGAAGGCCTCGGAGTGGTGGCCCAGCCGGCGCATACCATGACAGGCATTATTGCCCAGGAATTGGGCGAAGTGGACAGCGGTTCACTCCACTGGCGCGCGCTGTTCATGGTGGGGATGGTGCTTTTCGTAATCTCACTCCTGGTGAACTGGGCTGCCCAGAGAACTCTCAAGCGTTTGCAGAAAATCTAAGAACACCATTCTCAATTTTTGAAGCACATGCACGACATCGCAAAAGATCAGCCGGTAAAGAAAGGGCAGAACCCCTTTGCTACGAAGGCTGTTAAGCTGAAGCGCCGGGACCGTGCGATTTCCGTCGCGTTGGGAGTGGCCACCTATTTCATTCTCGCCTGCACCCTTTACATCTTTGCCGACATTGCCTTTAAGGGGATTCCGGTGGTCTTCAAAACCGAGGCCCCTTTTGTGAATTTCGAATTCTTCACCAAGAGTCCGGAAACCCTGATGACTTTCGAGACCGAAGGCGGGGAAACCTACAAGATGAACTTCAGCGAGTATTCGCAGTTCAAGCGGGATAATCCGGACGTTAATATTGTGGAGGAGCACTCCCACGCTTATTCCGGTGGGGGTATTTTCGGACCTCTCGTTGGAACGGCCTTGCTGACGATTATCTGTATTACGGTGGCTCTTTTTGTCGGTCTGGCGACGGCGATCTTTCTGAATGAATACGCGACGAAGGGTCGTTTCATGGACTCCATTCGCCTGGCCATCATGAACCTCGCCGGGGTGCCTTCGATCGTGTTCGGCCTCTTCGGTCTCATGTTTTTCTGTCTCTTTATCCCTGTGGTGACGAGCGAGCCGCTGGAGCGTTCCTTCCTCGCGATTCCTTTGGGCGGCGGCAGCTATTTCTCTTTCGAAGGGTGGGGGACCTGCATGCTGGCCGGTGGCTTTACCCTGGCAGTGATGATTCTCCCGGTGGTGATCGCCGCCTGTGAGGAATCGCTGAAAGCGATTCCGATGGGATTTCGCGAAGCTTCTCTGGCGCTGGGAGCGACCAAGTGGCAGACGATTTCCAAGGCAGTGCTTCCCTACGCTTTCCCGGGCATGTTGACGGCTTCGATCCTCGGAATTACCCGTGTGGCCGGTGAGACCGCACCGATCATGTTTACCGCGGCACTGGCTCACAAGGACGAGCTGCCGTGGCAGGCGGCGAACTCGATTGGCGGCTTTTTCTCCCAGTCTGTTCAGGCCATGCCTTACCACATTTACACGGTGGCTGCCCGGATTCCTCAATCGGAATACACCAAGCCGATGCAATACGGATCCGTTTTTGTCTTTATGGTGCTTGTGATGACTTTCGCGGCCCTGTCGATTTTCCTGAGAATTCGCTATCGGAAGAAGCTCAAATGGTGATAAGAAAAACCCGCGAGCGAAACCGGGGTAGCCGATACGATTCAGCTAAACTTACCCCAGCTCCAAGATGAAAACCTACATGTCGGATCAAGAAGACCAGATGACCCTAGAGCCCCAGGGAGAGGATGCGCCAACGCAAGACCAGTCTGCAGTCGACGCTCTGGAAACAGTCATCGAGGTAGATAGCGTTAACTTTGCCTATATTCCCGGGACGGATGTTCTCAAGGATATTTCCATGAACATCAACAAAGGCGAGGTGACTGCGTTCATCGGGCCCTCCGGTTGTGGTAAGTCCACGCTTCTGCGCTGCCTGAACCGGATGAATGACCTCATTCCGAAGGCCGGGTTGACCCAGGGCGAAATCCGGATTCTCGGAACGGACATCTATCATCCCGAGGTTGATGTGATCGAGTTGCGCAAGCACGTCGGAATGGTTTTCCAGAAGTACAATCCTTTCCCGAAGAGCATTTACGAAAACGTGGCTTATGGGCTCCGGATCCAGGGCATCAACCGCAAGTCGGTGCTCGATGAGGCGGTCGAGTCGAGTCTCAAGCTCGCAGGTCTCTGGGACGAGGTGAAGGACCGACTCGACTCAAGCGGTCTGGGACTCTCCGGCGGTCAGCAACAGCGCCTTTGTATTGCGCGTACCATTGCGGTGCAGCCAAAGATCATACTGATGGACGAGCCCTGTTCGGCGCTCGATCCGATTTCCACCACGATCATTGAGGAACTCATTACTCAGTTGAAGCAGGAATTCACCATCGTAATCGTGACTCACAACATGCAGCAGGCGACCCGCGTTTCCGATCGTACCGCCTACTTCTATCTCGGTGAGCTCATCGAGATGGACGAAACAACCAAGATCTTTTCCAACCCTTCCCAGCGGAAGACGGAGGAATACATTTCCGGGCGATTCGGTTAAGTTCGGTCCACTCGACTTTGAAACCCGGGCGAGGAGCGACGCTTTTCCCCGGGTTTTTTGTGTCCGGATGCCTGGTGAAGAGCCGGGGGGATTCGGCCCTTCTTTATTCAGGGAATGAAGTGACCGCGAAGACTTCTACGCCCTGAGCCCGGCCTTTGACTTTGTGCACCCCCAGGCCCGTTGAATACTTCTGACTGTTGGGAAGGGCGCGAGCGAAATCACCGCTCATGAGAACGTCGTGAGAAACTTCCCGGGTGAGAGACTCGAGTCGGAAGGCGAGATTCACCGGATCGCCAACGAGAGTGAACTCTCCCTGGCTCATGCCGCCGTAGGCGACCTTGCCGGTGTGGAGGGCCACGCCGATCTCAAATCGTTGATTTGTCTGCTCAAAAATGTCGGGGCGTTCCTCGTAGATTTTCTCCGTGCTGGTCTTGAGAGCTTCCGCTGTCCGCATCGCGGCGACGAGGGAATCCTCATCCACCGTGGTCCAGTAGGCGAGAACACTGTCACCGATGAACTTGTCGACGGTGCCACCTTCGTTCGCGATGATTTCTTCGCAGTCGGAATACCAACGACCGATAACCTGGGCTAGGCTGTCGGCATCGATTTCCTCGGAGAGACGGGTGAAACCCTTGATGTCGCTCACGATGATAATCACCGGGGTAGACCGGATCAGGGCGATGGTGGAACCGCCCATGTCTTCGGCAGAGGCATCGACGCCTGACTGACCGGCCTGCTCAAATTGGAACTCGTGTTCCGCAAAGGTGAGGATGTCTCCGGTGTTCAGTTTCCGCGCCGCCGTGACACGGGCACCGTTGAGGTAGCTGCCATTGAAACTGCCGAGATCGAAGAGGTAGAATCCGCCATCCTGCTTACGAATCATGGCGTGACGACGCGAGACCCGGGGATCAGCGACGACGACCTGGCACTCGGGGCTGCGGCCAATGATGGAAACCGCGGCGAGGTCGATTTCCTCGCCGGATTCGATGCGTTTGAGAGTGGCGTTCACGTGCGGCTATGAAACGGTTTTACGGCTCGAACAGCAAGCCTTTAACGTCTTATCAGGGAAGTCCCTTGATGATCGTTTCGGAGTAAACGAAATCGCCGGTGAGGGCATCGTAGAACTGGAACACCACTTGTGGGTGAGGGAAGGCAAACCAACGCTCTCCGTCTTTTTCGACGGGGTTGTTGAAAACGTTGTTCACCCGGACCACGCAGAAGTGAGGGAAGGTGCGGTTGGGGCGGGGAATGTCCTCCATCGCATAGCTGGACCAGCGGATTTCGCACTCGCGCGGGCCATATTTGAATTTGCCGTTGGCGGGGCGTCCACCCTCGTCCACGATCGGCATGTGGTTGATGGAATTGTGCGGGCCGCTGGCGAACTCATACACATTGTCAGTGATGCGAATAGCAAAGGAGTTGTGCAGGTCGCCGGTGAGGACAAAGACGGGTTGCTCCAGTTCGTCCCAGAATTCGATGAGTTCCTCGCGTTCGTCGAGAAAGACGGTCCAGGCGTCATCCTTCTTGATGGTGAGCTGTTTGTCAGCACCTCCACCGCTACCGACGTGAGGCACCATGAAGTTGACTGAGGAAACCACGAAGATGAAGTCAGCGGTGCTCTCGCTGATACCGTCCTTGAGCCACTTCAGTTGCTGCTTGCCGAGCATGGAACGTCCCGGTTTGGCCGGGGTATCAACATCGTGTAGATCGCGGTGGCTGCGGGTGTCGACGAGGAAGAAGTCGCAGTTGGAAACGCTGAACTTGCCGTAGCAACGGCGGCCGATGGAGTAGATCGCTTTGCCGTCGGCTTTTGCGGGCGGGGAGACTTTGATCTGCGTCGGGCTGATGACTTCGACAATGTCGTAAACGGCAGAGTTGGGATCTCCGGGTTCGGAGTCCAGGGCAGCGTCTTTAACGCCCGCTGTCTCAGTGCCCCAGTGGACGTGAAGGTTGGCCATTTCTTCAAGCGGAAGCTTGGTGAAGTCAGCATTGGGGTCTTCGATGATATCGCTGCCGGCCTTGAACTGGCCTTCGCTCATCCAGGCGACCTGGTCGTGTTCAACCGGGTTGGCCCAGGCGAGGTAGTCGAACCAGGCGCGCGTGGCCGGGTCGCGGAAAACGGCGCGTCGATTGACGTAGCCGGCTTCGCCGGTGCCAAAGATGTCATTGAGCAGCTCGTGATCGTCTGCGGTGTAGAAAGAAGGAACGTGGCGGTGCCACTTGCTGAGGTTGCGACCGCGCTCGAGATAGATTTTGTAGTTTTCCCAGACGCCGGCGATGGTCGGTGCCTTCTTGATAATGTCGGGAGCCTGATCAGGATCGATCGCGACCTGGTGCATCCACTTGGAGGCGGGGTATTCGCGGCGATCTTCGTAAAGCCAGTCCCCGTTGAGAATGGCGAAGTGGACCTTGTCCTTCCAGTCGCGGTTGAGCACGTCGAAGACAGGAAGAGTGGCACCGTTACTGTTGCCTTCGCCAGCCTGGTTGCTCCCGCAGGCAAATTCGAAGCTGAAGTTGAAAAGACCGTCAGGATTGGTCTCAGCGTTTTGGAACTTGGCCGCATCGGGCAGGGTGCGGAAGTCACCACCCAACTGGTGATCCTCGACGCGGTAGTAGTAGCGGGTGTTCGATTCGAGACCGGTAAGGGTGACGATGCCGGTATTGTCGTGAGCGAGGTCCGTCGTCAGTGGGGGAGCCACACGGTCGAGCTTGTCCTTGTCGGTGCCGTAGAAAATGGTCACCGGGCCGGCGTCGTTGGTGCGCACCCAGATGGACATCGTATCGGGTCCGGGACGACCGAGAATGGGGCCGTGGGTGACCCGGATCGGGGTGGCAGGGCCGTCCTGGGCTAAAACAACAGACGTGGCAGCAAAAAAAGCGGTAAGAAAGAGGGTTCTTAGTAAATTCATAGTTGGATGAATCGCGAGGAGGTCTTATAGCGTGTAACCATGAGCGACGCACGCCCTAATATCATTTTCATAATTACCGATCAACAGCGCTTCGATACCATCAATGCGCTGGGCTATCCTCACATGGACACGCCGAACCTGGATCGTTTGGTCAATGAAGGTGTTACCTTCAACCAGTGTCACATTACCGCTCCGAGTTGCGCTCCTTCTCGAGCCAGCCTTTTCACCGGGCAATACCCTCACACAACCGGAATTCTTAAGAACGCCGACGAATGGACGCGCAGCTGGGTGGAGAACCTGAGCGACTCGGGCTATCACAGCGTCAATGTCGGCAAGATGCACACCTGGCCGATGACGACCCCCTGTGGATTTAAGGAGCGCTATGTGGTGGAGAACAAGGATCGTTATCTCGAAGGGCGCTACTTTTTCGATGAGTGGGACAAAGCTCTCGCCGCTCGCGGCCTCGTGAAGCAGCAGCGCGAACTCTACCGTCAGCGAGACGACTACGACAAAGTGATCGGCAGCTTTACCTGGGATCTCGATCCTGACATGCAATCGGACAATTTCGTCGGCAACATGGCGCAGTGGTGGACACGAACTTATCCAAACACCCAGCCTCTCTTTCTCGAAATCGGTTTCCCGGGGCCACATCCGCCCTATGACCCGACGCCGGATGCACTCGAAGGATACGCTGAGAAAGACATTCCTCTCGACCCGTTGACCGACGATGACCTCGAAGGGCAGCCCAAGGCCTACCAGGGCATGCGGGTGCACAACAACGAGGTCGATCACGACTCGGTCATCCTGCCACTGGAGCCGACGGAGGAGCAGAGACTCAACCAGCGGCGTCACTACTGCGCCAACGTCACCATGATCGACCAGAAGGTCGGTGAAATCATGGAGCAGCTCGATGAGCAGGGATATCTCGAGAATTCCATCATCATTTTTACGAGTGATCACGGTGACTGCCTCACCGATCACGGGCATTCGCAGAAGTGGACCATGTACGAGCAGGTCATGCGGGTGCCGATGATTGTCTGGGCGGCTGACGGACGCTTTGGTAAGGGGCGCCAGGTCGATGAAATGGTATCGCTCTTCGATATTGGCCCCACTATTCTTGAAATGGCGGGCTGTGAAGTGCCGGCGCATTTTTCCGCGAAATCTCTCATGCCCGCTCTGGAGGACAAATCCGACTGGGAAGGCCGGGACTACGTTTTCGCCGAGCACCCCCGTGACGGGAACTTCACCACGGCCGATTACCAGGTCATGGTGCGGTCGAAGCGATGGAAGCTGGTCGAGATCTACGGATCGGATGATGCCGACGGGGGTCGCGAGGGCATGCTCTTCGATCTTGAGAACGATCCCATGGAGCTCACCAATCTCTGGAACGATGCCGGCTATTCCGAAATCCGCGAGGAACTCAGAGACGAGTTGCTGAGCTGGCGGGTCGAGTCCGGTCAGGAAGCTTCGAAGACTTTTGCTGAACGGCGCTGAGCCTGCGATGCGCATTTGCCGTGGCGGAATCGGGCAAGTTCGCCTAGGTTAACGCCGAAACAGGCCGGAGATGATCGCTGGGTTCTTCGGAGCCCAGAGGAAAGTCCGGACACCATACGGCAGCATGCCCGGTGAAAGTCGGGGAGCCCCGTTGTAATGACGGGGCGACGGAAAGTGTCGCAGAAAACAAACCGCCCTGCTCCGGCAGGGTAAGGGTGAAAAGGCGAGGTAAGAGCTCACCGCCCCGAAGGTAACGGAGGGGGCACGATAAACCCCATGTGGTGCAAGACAGAACAGGGCAAACGGGCAGCCGGTCCGGTTCGACGACTTCGGTTGTCGGGTGTGCCCGGGTAATAGTCGCACTCCGCTCGTCGGAGATTTGGGATTCCTCCGGGAATTTCAGTTAGATAAATGATCGTCCGCTGAAGCCGACTACGGCCCGGCGAACAGAATCCGGCTTACGGTGGCCTGTTTCACTCCGTTTCACCAAGGTGAAACAGTCCTTTCCGGACCCAACAGGGTGGGGTGTTCAACCTGACCCTGTTGGGTCCAGATTTTTTTTGTGCGCAATTAGCTCGTTATCGCGCTTGCCAAAAGATTCGCCTTATTCGAGTAAAGGCGGACGTGAAATGTTAGCAGAGCTTTGCGAGACAGTGACCGGCGGCTCCGATCTCGGGGCCGGCTGGAGATCAGCTATCCGGACCGGATGGCGGCTCGCTCCTGTCCTGCTGCTGCTGGGGCTCGTCTCCTGCAAGAACAATTGGTATGCTGACGGATTCCACACGCGTGCTGATAAGGAGACCTTTTCTGTCCTTTTTGAGAAAACTCCACAGGTCGAAAATGTCGATTCCGATGATGTCGATATTGCCTTGCCCGGTTCAGTTGACCTCGGGCGTTTTCGTTCCGGTAATGGAGGCGGAGACTACCTGGGTGAGTTCGCGGCCGAGGAGCGCGGCAGTCGCGTTCTGACTCTTCCGGATGCCCTTGAAACCGGCGTGACCTACGGTCGTGAGTATTTGAACGAGAAGGAAGTCGTCTTCCTTTCGGCGTTGGATCTCACCCTGGCCCGCTATCGCCTCGAGCCCATGCCCTTTGCCCAAGGATCGCTGGAGTGGGCTTCCGATTCACGGAGGGCCGCCCTGAACGACCTGGTTTCGACCAACACCTTCCACCGCACCGGTTCGGTTGGGTTCAACTGGCTCTACAAGACGGGTGCCCGTATTTCAGCCGACTTCACCCGCGACTTCCTCCGTTTCACCACGGGCAATCGTTCGATCAACAGTTCGGATCTCGCCGTCAGTATTGTTCAGCCTCTCCTCCAGGGCGGGGGAACCACGGTGACGATGGAGGCGCTCACCCAGGAAGAACGCAATGTTCTCTACGATCTGCGAGACTTTGCCGATTTCCGCCGCTCCTTTGTCGTTGAGGTGGTGAGCCAGTACTACGGCGTCCTCCAGGCCCGGGACCGGGTTCAGAACAACTACATCGCTTACCAGGGACTGCTTGAGAACGTGAAGGTCGAAGAGGCCCTCGAGAACGAGGGACGAAGCACTCTGACCCAGGTCGGTCAGCTCCAGCAGGCGGCGCTCCAGGCCGAGAGTCGTTGGGTCAATGCGATCCGCTCCTACCAGACCCAGTTGGATGCTCTCAAGATCACGCTCGCGATTCCGGTCGATGAAAAGATCCTGCTCGACCAGGGAGAGCTGGCGAAGCTCCGGATTGAAGATCCCAAGATTACCAGGGAGCAGGCCGTCAAAATTGCCATGGTGACCCGCCCCGACCTGGCCACATCAGCGGACCGTGTCGACGATGCGGAGCGCCAGATCGAGGTGGCCAAGAACGGGCTGCTTCCCGGCCTGGATGTTTCCCTCGACTACAACCCGACCAGCGATCCCGGCGATACCACGCCGGCCATCAACTGGGACCGTCGCCGCTGGGAAGGCACGCTTGACCTTGATTTGCCCCTCGATCGCAAGGCGGAACGCAATATCTACCGGGCCACCCTCGTTTTCCTCGACCGGGCGAAACGCGCAGATGACCTGGCGCGTGATAATGCCAAGCTGGATATCTACAATGACTGGCGAACGCTGGAACAGGCCAAGCTGAACTTTCGAATCGCCGAGCAGGAGGTTGCCCTGGCGGACCGGCGTCTTGAGGAGCAACTGCTTCTGTCTGAACTGGGTAAAGGGGAGGCGAGAGACCTTGTCGACGCCCAGAATGACCTTGTGAACGCACAGAATGAGCGCACCGCGACAGTAGTGGCTCACACCTTAGCGCGGTTGCGCCTTTGGAGGGACATGGGGATCCTCTATATTAACGATGACGGATCCTGGGTCGAGCGACTCGAGGACGAGTCGCGCTAAGGTATGAAAAAATGGGTAATTATGGTGATCGGGGTAGCGATCGCCTCGTCGGTGTATTTTGGGTTCAAAAACACCACATCCTCCAGCGGGGGCGATGAAATTCTGCCTTCGGGAACGGCCCAGAGGGGAGACCTCGTGATTGATGTGCTGGAGGGCGGCAACATCCAGGCCCTGAAATTTCTGGAGTTTCGCAATGAAGTGAAGCTCAGTGCCGGCGTCAAAATTCTCGATATTATCGACGAGGGTTACATGGTGACCGAAGAGGATGTGGAGAACGGTAAGATTCTCGTGCGTCTCGATGAGTCCAATCTCGAAGAGGACATTGTGGATCACGACGTGGCCTTTCAGCAGACCGAAGCGACCTACGCTGAGGCCAAGCAGAACATCGAAATCGAGGAAAGCGAAGCTCTTAGCGAGATCAAGACCGAGCGCCAGCAGCTCCGATTCTCTCTTCTCGACTTTCAGAAATTTGTCGGTCTCGATGCGGCGGAATCCATTCTCAAAAAGCTGAACCTGCCCTTCAATAACGAAACACTGGAGCGATACGAAGAGGAGGCGACTGCCCTGATCGTAAAGTCCTTCGATTCCGCGCGTCTTGCCGAAAGTGCGATGGAGGAAGAGGGGATGAATCCTTTTGAACTTGAAGCAGAATCCAGTCTCGCGTCCAACGTGAACTTCGACAGTTTCCTTGAGAACGAAATGCTCGGTGACGGTGAGGCTGAGCAGACCATTCGTCGGATGGTCGACGAAGCGCTGGTGGCGGCTTCCCAGCTCTCAGTGGTGGAGGAATCAGTCGAAGGGGCCAAGAGATTGCACGAACGTGATTTCATCACCAAGCAGACGCTTGAGAACGAGCTCGTCAGCCTCGATAAAGCCAAGTTGGCCCTGCAGCGATCCGAAACCGAGCTCGAGTTATTCCGGGATTATGAGTTTCCGAAGGAGGCCGAAAAAATGCTCTCTCGCTACGAAGAGCAGCTGATGGAGTTGATTCGCACCAAGCGTGAGGCGATGGCGCGTATGTCTCAGATCTATGCGCGCTTTCGTTCGGCCAAGCGACGCTACGAACTGGAGTTGAAGAAACGCCAGAACCTCGAGGAGCAGATTGCCAGCTGTACGATCCGGGCAGAGATTCCCGGCCTCGTGGCTTACGGCGGTGCCGAGGAAAACTACTACACGTCGCGCTACTATGAGGGCATTTCCCAAGGGGCGACCCTGAAGACCGGCCAGCCCATTATCACGATTCCGGATATGAGCGATCTCGGTGTGGAAGTGAACATTCACGAGTCTCACATCAAAAAAATCGAGCTCGGTCAACGCGCCTACATCACCGCGGAATCGGTTCCGGACCAGACGCTGGTGGGCAAGGTTGCCAAGGTGGCGGTGCTTCCTGATTCGAATGCTTCCCGCTACAACCCTTCACTGAAGGTTTATCCCGCCACGGTCGAAATTGAGGGAACTCACGAATTCCTCAAGCCGGGCATGAGCGCCAAGGTTGAGATCATCGTCGAGGAACTGATCGATGTGATCTATGTGCCGGTGCAGGCCGTATTTGTTGAGAACCAGGAACACTTTGTGTTTCTCAAAACCAGCAGCGGCTACGAGCGCCACCTCGTCGAGGCAGGTTCTCACAACAACGAATTCATCGAGGTGATTTCCGGACTGGATGAGGGTGACGAGGTGCTTCTCAAGATGCCTGAAGGCTACGAGCCAGCCGAATTGGAAGTAGCCTCTTCTTCAAGGCCACGTATCGAATCCAAGGAAAGCAGCAAGCCGGTCCAGGTGATTGCGAAAACTTCCGACCCTGACGATGCCTGATCCCTCGTCCGCAGCCGGCGATGAGCGCCAGCCCGTGATCGAATTGCGTGGCGTCGAGAAACACTACCAGATGGGATCTGTGTTGGTAAAGGCGTTGCGCGGCGTTGATCTGAAGATTTTTCCGGGCGACTACATTTCCATTCTCGGTCCTTCCGGAGGCGGTAAGTCGACCATGCTGAACATCCTCGGTTGCCTCGACCAACCGAGTGTGGGGACTTACCTTTTGAACGGCACGGATGTGTCGAACCTCTCCGATGACGACCTTTCCCAGGTTCGAGGAAAGGAACTGGGGTTCATCTTCCAGAGCTACAACCTCATCCAGCAGCTGTCGGTGGTGGAGAACATCGAAGTGCCGCTCTACTACCAGGGCGTTTCCGAAAAGGAGAGCCGTGAAATCGCAGTTGAGCTTGCTACCAAGGTGGGTCTCGGAAAGAGACTCGATCACCGTCCCACCGAGCTTTCCGGCGGCCAGCAGCAGCGCGTTGCGATTGCCCGGGCGCTCTCCAATGATCCGGCCGTCATTCTCGCTGACGAAGCAACGGGTAACCTCGATTCGAAATCGGGTGGCGACATTCTCGAAATCTTTGACCAGCTCAATGCTGACGGAAAGACACTGGTGATGATCACCCACGACGAAGGCATGGCGGACCGGACTCCGCGAGTGATTCGTCTCAAGGATGGTGAAATTGCCTTCGACTCCTACACTGGAAACTGATGACCCCCGTTGCCTTCATGCGCGGAATGTCTCTGTTTCGCCTCAAACGATCCATCATCCTCGGGGTGAAAAGCCTCTGGATGCACAAGCTGCGTTCCCTGCTGACGGCGCTCGGGATCGTTTTCGGGGTGGCGTCCGTGATTGCCATGCTGGCCATCGGTGAAGGTGCCAGTTACGAGGCGCAACAGCAGATCAAGGAACTGGGCAGCCAGAATATCATTCTCGAATCGGTCAAGCCGACCAACACCACCACAGCCGGTGAGCAGGAGCGATCCCTGATCCTCGAATACGGGCTGACTTACCAGGATATTTCCCAGATCCAGGCAACCGTTCCGGGCGTGCAGATCACGGTGCCGTCGCGGCGGGTGAAGGATTTCCTCTGGAACGTTTCCCAGAGTGTCGACGGTACCGCTTTTGGAACGGTGCCGTGGTTTCCCAAGATGAAGAATCGCGACGTGGTGCGCGGACGATTCTTTACCGAGATCGAGATGAAAAACTGCTCGCCGGTCTGCGTTCTCACCGAGAGCCTGGCGCGCAATCTCTTCCCCTTGATCGAGCCGATTGGCCAGACCGTGCGGATGCGGACGAGTTACTTTCGAGTCGTCGGTATCATTGAAGATGATCCGGCCGTGGCGGCGGCGGAGTCAGAACTCGAAGGCTCTGCCGAGTCGAGCGAAGGGATGGAGATGATGATTCCAATCACGACGCTGGAGGATCACTTTGGTGAAGTCTTGTTCAAGTATCGCTCCGGTAGCTTTGAAGCGGAGAAAGTGCAGTATCACGAAGTGACTGCCCGCATTAATGAAGCGGACCAGGTCATGCCGGCAGCGCTCGCCATCCAGCACATCCTTGAGCGGAATCACAAAGACGTGGACTACAAGATGACCGTTCCGCTCGACCTGCTTCGTCGCGCTGAGCGAACCAAGCAGATCTTCAACATCGTGCTCGGATCAATTGCCGCCATCTCATTGCTCGTGGGTGGTATCGGTATCATGAACATCATGCTGGCCACGGTGACGGAGCGAACCCGCGAGATTGGGATTCGACGTGCTCTCGGTGCGAAGAAAAAGGATATCGTGATGCAGTTCCTGATCGAAACGGTGCTCTTGTCAGGGGCGGGAGGGCTGCTCGGCGTCGGCGTAGGGCTCGCCATTCCACTGGCGGTGACTCACTTCGCTGACATGGTCACGATTATTCAATTCTGGGCTCCGACACTGGCTTTCACAATCTCGGTGGCCATCGGGGTTCTCTTTGGGATCTATCCGGCTTTCCGCGCTGCGGATATGAATCCGGTCGAAGCCCTGAGACACGAATAGAAAAAAGCCCGGCACCTTTCGGAACCGGGCTTCTTATCAGGAGGAGGAAAGTGAACTGGTTGGGCCGCTAGTAACGGCTCTGGTAGGACTTCTGCAGTTCTTTCTTGCTGACGGTGCCGTCGGCATCTTCGTCAGCGTTGCGAAGCTTGGCCCACATTTCGTCGGGGACTTCATCCTTGGAAAGCTTGTCGTCTCCGTTCTTGTCCATTTTCCCGAAGATCGCATCGGGGCCGCCTTGTTGGCCTTTGCCCTTACCCTTGGCGCCACCTCCGGAACCTCCGGCCATGGCGGCGATCTCCTCTTTGGAGACAGCTCCGTCGTTGTTCTTGTCGAGCTTGCCAAGACGTTCCCAGGCTTCGGCAGGAACTTCATCTTTTGAAATCTTGCCGTCTTCGTTCTTGTCAGCGCGCTTGAACATTTCGCCGCTGCCGGGACGGGCTCCACCTTCACCACCGCCGGGGCGTTCGGGCGCGTTTGCCCTGGCTTCGTCAAAGGTGACTTTGCCGTCATTGTTGGAGTCTGCCTTGGAGAGGCGGGCCCAGAACTGCTCGGGAACTTCGTCGGAGGTCAGGGCACCGTCGCTGTTCTTGTCCATGCGCTTGAGAAATTCTCCGGGATCTCCTTTGCCTTTGCCTTTGCCGCCTTCGCCCGGGCGACCCTTTCCGGAGTCTCCTTTGCCGCCCTGGCGTGCTGCCATGAGCTCCTGGCCGGTGACTTTGCCGTCGTTGTTCTTGTCGAGCTGGCTGAGGCGCTCCCAGCGCTCGCCGGCTTCTTCCCTGGAAATGGCCTTGTCGCCATCCGTGTCGATCTGGGACATCCAGCTGCCGCGGTCAGCGCTGCCTTTCTGGCCATCGCGTTTCTTCTCTTCGCCTTCGGCATTGGCAAGGCCAATCGCAAGAAGTGAGGTGGTGAGGATAAAGAGGGTGGTTTTCATAGAATTCCGTAGGTTTCGAGATTTGAAACCCGGCCCTCAGAAGAAAGTTTCGAAAAAAGTTCCGGCGCTCTAGGCCTGTCGCCGCGCTGCGATGATGCGTTTGGCGACTTCGTCGCCGAGGGCGCCGAAAAGAATGACAGCTCCGATGACAGCATACTCGATGTTCTGGGGGATCCAGTCGACGAGGGTAATCATGTTCCGCAGCAACTGGATGAGAGCCGTTCCAATGATGACACCGACGATGGTTCCGGAACCGCCACGAAGGCTGCAGCCGCCCAGGACGGCTGCGGCGATGGCGAAGAGCTCGTAGAAATTTCCGAAATCAACCGGTTGGGCGGAGTTGGTGTCGAGGACAAAGAGCAGGCCACCAAGTCCCGCGAGAAAGGAACAGATCACGTAGGCAAGAATGGTCATCTTGTCCGTGTTGATACCGCTGAAACGGGCGGCTTCCTCATTGTTTCCGAGAGCGAAGAGGTAGCGGCCGTAGATCGTCCGGTTGAGGAAAAAGGCGGCGAGGCTGGCTACGATAATGAGAATCACCACCGGGAAGGGGAGACCGAAGCTGCCTGTGATCGGGATTTCACCATTAGCGAGCCAGCGAAGCCCCTTGAGCTCTCCGTGGAAGCCGGCTGTTTGATCATTAGTGATTCCACGGGCGATACCACGATACAAAAGCAGGCCACAGAGCGTCACCACGAAAGGCTGTAGTTTCATCTTGGTGACCAACAGGCCGTGGCTGAGGCCGATGACGAGCGAAACGCCCATCACGATCGTTAGCGCCAGCCAGGGCGGGAGGCCCGATTCTATGGCCATCCAGGGAAATGTGACTCCGACAAGGCAAACCACTGAACCGATCGAAAGGTCGATACCACCGGTAATGATGACAAATGCCACACCAATACCGATAATCCCGAAAAGGGCAGTGCGTCGAAGCAGGTTTTCCTGGTTGAAGGCGGAGAGAAAGCTCTGGCGTCCGGTGACGAGATCGCTCATCACCCAGGTCGCGAGGTAAACAACCACGAGGAGCACAAATATTCCGAGAATCCGCTTCATAGGCCCTTTGCTTGTATCGGTGGAGGCTGAGGGTGTCAACGCCGCCATGGCGGGATCTGAAATCGGCCTTTGCGTTTTCGCCGGTGAGGGGCAAAGTCGAGGCATGTCCACTGAAGAAGCATCTGAACCTCAGGAGCTGCGCTCGTCGCCGGTTTCCGGGTGCATCATTCTTATCGCCATCATTGTTGTGTTTGGCGGTCTCGTTGTGCTCTACACCGTGGTGGGGCTCTACCAGACCCGAAAGATCGATGACTTCACCCAGGACGAACCGATGGCCATCCAGGTGGACGAGCCCGACGAGGCGACGGTGTCCGCTGCCCTGGCGAAGCTCGGCGAGATCGAGAAAGCCGTAGAGGAGAAGACGGCGATCCGTGTGCTTTTCACGCCGAAGGATCTCAATGCGTTGATTGCGACGCAGGAGATGCTGAAGGATTTTCGCGGGCAGACCTACATCACACGAATTTCCCCCCAGGGAATTGTCGCCGACATGGCGCAACCGATGCGAAAAGGGATTTTTGACAGCGGCAGCCGTTACCTCAACGGGACTTTTGTTTTCCAGCCCGAGATTCGCCTGCGAACTCTCGCCTTCAAGGTGATCGACATCCGCGCCGTTGAGGGTGAAGTGCCGGAGCAGTTTGTTTCCAACTACGCCGTGCTCGACTTCTTCCGACTCGATCCGGACAACGAGCAGATCAAGAAACACATCAACTACATTGCCGCTGTCTACGCCGAGGCGGGCAACCTGGTGGTTGAAACCGGCGTGAAACCGGGATTGGAGGAGGAGTAACCCCCATGGACGGAAAGTCCTGTTGCGCTCCCTCCGGTGATCGTGAGAACGAACCGGTAGAAGTCCCTGATCGTGGCTTGTCTCCTAAAGCCGGATCGAAGGAGGGCATGGTTGAGCTGGAAGGTGGGCCGTTCCTCATGGGCGCAGAGGGCTCCGAGATCTGGCACGCTGATGGTGAGGGGCCGATTCGGGAAGTGACCCTGGAGCCATTCTGGATCGATCGGACCACGGTGACGAATGATGCCTTCGGCGAGTTTATCGAAGCGACCGGCTATGAAACCGAAGCTGAGCGCTTCGGCTGGTCTTTTGTCTTTCACAACCAGATCCCCAAAGGGCACCGCAAGCATGTGCAACTGGTCAGTGTTGAGGGAACCTCCTGGTGGGCTCGTCTCGAAAAGGCCGACTGGCGGAAGCCGGGTGGTCCCGGGACGAACATCAAGAAGCTGGGCGATCATCCTGTGGTTCACGTGTCCTGGAATGATGCGGTTGCCTACGCCGCCTGGGCCGGTAAGCGGCTGCCGACGGAAGCCGAGTGGGAGTATGCCTCGCGAGGTGGACTTGAGACGAAGATTTACCCCTGGGGAGATGAATTGATGCCTGAGGGTAAACACCGCTGCAATATCTGGCAGGGGAGTTTTCCTCACGAAGACAGCGCCGAGGACGGTTATGCAGGCACGGCTCCGGCGAAGAGTTTCCGAGCCAACGGATACGGTTTGTATCACTCGGTTGGCAACGTCTGGGAGTGGACCGCCGACTGGTGGAGCCCGAACTTTCACCTCAAAGGCCCGCGGGAGAATCCGCAGGGTCCGGAGTCAGGAAGCAGCCGGGTCATTAAGGGCGGGTCCTACCTCTGCCACGATTCCTATTGCAACCGCTATCGAAATTCCGCGAGGACACAGAACACGCCGGATTCCTCGACGGGACACACCGGGTTTCGTTGTGTGATTTCGGTGTAGTTGGGCGCGTTTTTGAATTTGGAAGTCCACTTGCGGTCGCGGGGGACCGCGACCCTCCACGCCTTCGGCGTAGCTGTTCGCACGGGAGCGGAGTTCGACCTCGGCCGTGTGCGCTCACATCCGAAGGTGTTATTGTGAAAACGTTTTTGGTCGCGGGGAACCGCGCCCCTCCACAGCCTTTGGAGTAGCTGTTCGCGCGGGAGCGCGTGGAGGGCCGAGTTCCACCTCGGCCGCAATCGATGGTGCGGCGGGAACGGGGGTGAATCCGTCTTGACCCTCGCGGGCGTTCTATTAACGTCGAGGCTCCAACCTAACCTCAATCGAACAACATTATGGCACTCTCAGTAGGCACACAGGCACCCGATTTTGAACTCACCACGCTCGGTGAAAATGGCCCGGAAGTGGTCAAGCTCAGCGAAAAGACCGGTGAAGGAAATATTGTTCTTCTCTTCGTCCCCATGGCTTTCACCGGTGTTTGCACCGAGGAATTCTGCTCTGTGACGAGCGAGCTTTCCGAATACTCCGACCTCAACGCGACCGTTTACGGAATCAGCGGTGACAACCCTTTTGCTCAGGCTAACTGGGCCGAGAAGGAAGGTATCGGAATCACTCTGCTTTCCGACTACGAGCACACCGTGGCAGAAGACTACGGCATCGCCTATGACGCCTTCCTCCCCGAGAAGAATCTCCACATGGGCGGTGTGCCGAAGCGCTCCGCGTTCATCGTCGATAAGGACGGTGTCATCCAGTATTCCGAGAGCAACGACAATCCCGGTGAGCTGCCGAATTTCGATGCGATCAAGGCCAAGCTTGGTGAGCTCGGCTAAGTAAGAATTACTGCCTTTAATCGTCAAAGACCCGGGAGGTTGGTGCCTTCCGGGTTTTTTTGTGGATACGCGCTTCCGTGGTCGATCTCCCTCGTATCCTTCTCGCCTGTTTGTCCGAGAAATGGCAAGGTGGTTGGAGGCGGTGTTGAGCACCGTTTCGAAAATTCCTAACCGACCCCAATTATGAGCTTTGACGTCGTTCGTTCTTTCACCACCGGCACGGGAGCCGAAGGTAAATTCTATTCACTTCCGGCACTTGCCGAGTCGGGAGTTGCGCCGAACCTCAGTAAGCTTCCCGTCAGTATTCGCATCGTGCTCGAGTCGGTACTTCGCAATTGTGACGGGCGCAAGGTGACCGAAGAAGACGTCAGGAATCTCGCTGCCTACCATGCGGCCAGTCCGGGGGAATACGAGATCCCGTTCACAGTGGCCCGGATCGTCCTCCAGGATTTCACCGGGGTGCCTCTGCTCGTTGATGTGGCCGCGATGCGTGATGCCGCGGTCGAGCGGGGAGCCGATGCAGAAAAGGTCGAGCCTCTCGTGCCGGTGGATCTCGTCGTGGATCACTCGGTGCAGGTCGACTTCGCGGGCTCTACCATTGCGCTCGATCGCAACATGGCGATCGAGTTCATCCGCAACCGCGAACGCTACGAGTTTCTGAAGTGGGGGCAGCAGGCTTTCGACACGTTTTCTGTTGTGCCTCCCGGTATCGGGATCGTTCACCAGGTGAACCTCGAGTATCTCGCTAAGGGAGTGCTTTCGAAGGATGAAGTCTACTACCCGGATACCCTGGTCGGAACAGACTCACATACCACCATGATCAATGGTATTGGAGTGGTTGGCTGGGGAGTGGGAGGCATTGAAGCCGAGGCCGGCATGCTGGGGCAGCCGGTGACTTTTCTCGTCCCCGAGGTGGTCGGTGTCTATCTCCACGGTGAACTCGCCGAGGGTGTCACTGCGACTGATCTCACTTTGCGCGTTACCCAGATGTTGCGTGAGCACGGCGTGGTTGGGAAGTTCGTTGAGTTCTTCGGCCCCGGCGCCAAGGCACTCTCCCTGCCTGATCGGGCCACCATCGCGAACATGGCTCCCGAATACGGTGCCACGATGGGCTTCTTTCCCATCGACGAAGAAACCATCAATTACCTTCGGGGCACGGGACGCTCCGAGGAACTTTGCACCACGGTGGAGAACTATTTCAGGGCTCAGGATCTGTTCGGTATCCCGGAAAAGGGAGATTGCGAATACACCGACCAACTGGAGCTCGACCTCGCTACGATCGTTCCGTGTGTGTCCGGTCCGAAGCGCCCCCAGGACCGAATCGATGTGCCCGACCTCGGTGAGAAATTCAATGAACTCTTCACCATGCCGGCGGGTGAGGGGGGCTTCGGACTAAGTGCGGATGATCGGAATGCCAGCGTTGCCGTCCATCTTGATTCCCCGGCCGGTGAATTCGACAACCCGCTCATCGAGGGGGAGACGATCACCGCGATCGATACCGATACTTCTCTGCGCCACGGCTCGATCGTGATCGCCGCGATCACGAGCTGCACGAATACCTCGAACCCCAGCGTGATGCTGGCCGCCGGGCTTGTCGCGAAGAAGGCCAATGAAAAGGGGCTCAAGGTTGATCCGGTGGTGAAGACTTCGCTGGGGCCGGGCTCGAGGGTGGTGACGGACTACCTCGTCGCGACCGACCTGCAGAAAGAACTCGATCAGCTCGGTTTCCAGACGGTCGGCTACGGATGCACCACCTGCATCGGTAACTCAGGGCCTTTGCACCCGGCTATTGATGGCGCTATCACCGAAGGGAATCTCGTCGCGGCATCGGTGCTTTCCGGGAACCGGAACTTCGAAGCGAGGATTCACGGCAATGTCCGGGCCAACTTCCTGATGTCGCCTCCACTCGTAGTCGCCTATGCCCTCGCCGGACGTGTTGATATCGACCTGACGAAAGATCCAATTGGCAGTGATGAGAATGGCGATCCTGTTTTCCTCACGGATATCTGGCCGAGCCAGGCGGAGGTGAATGATCAGCTGGCTGTCGCTCTCAATCCGGGGGTCTACAGCAAGCTCTACGGAAACATCGATGAAGCGAATCCGAAGTGGGCGGAGATCAAGGGTTCAACCGGGGCGACCTATGCCTGGGATGAAAAGTCGACCTATGTGCAGTCACCTCCGTTTTTCGACAGCAAGGACGGCGCCAGCGAAGATATTATCGGAGCTCGACCGCTTGGCATTTTTGGAGACTCCGTGACGACCGATCACATTTCTCCTGCTGGTGCGATCACTCCGACATCACCGGCCGGGCAATACCTGCTGGAGAATGGCGTCGAGAAAGCGTCTTTCAATTCCTATGGCGCCCGGCGTGGTAACGACCGGGTCATGACCCGGGGCACTTTTGCCAACGTTCGAATCAAGAACCTGATGTGTCCGGGGATCGAAGGCGGTTACACCCAGTTTTTCGGAACCTCTGATGTGCCGGAGCCTGACAAAGACATTGCCGCCTTTGACGGCGCGAAGCCGACCTTTATCCACAATGCCTCAATGGCTTACCAGTCCGAAGGAACCCCACTCGTGGTAATCGGCGGAGGCGACTATGGCATGGGCAGTTCACGTGACTGGGCCGCCAAGGGCACCCGCCTCCTCGGGGTGAAAGCGGTAGTGACCAAATCCTTCGAACGCATCCACCGTTCCAATCTGATCGGAATGGGGGTGCTTCCGTTGAACTTTTCCGACCCGGCTGACTACGACAAGGTCGCCGATCTTTTCGATGCGACATTCGATGTTGTTGGGATTGCCGGAGAGCTGACGCCGATGCAGACCGCGACGCTGGTCGCTCACGCAAGCGATGGATCCACCATCAAAGTGCCGCTCAAGGTGAGGCTCGATACCCCGGCGGAAGTGGACTACTACAACGCCGGCGGCATTCTGCCCTACGTGCTGGAGCAGATCCTGGAGAGTTAGTGGGATTTCTTACCCGCTGATAAACCGCTTCTGATTGAGCGTTGGGTTAGGGGGCACACGGGCACCGCCCCAGCGAGGCCCCGACTTCATCGCGGAGAGATGACGCTGGTCGCGGGCGTAGAAACCCAGACCTGCCAGGGCTACGACGCCGGCTACGACCCAGGCAACCATGACGATAGTGTTTTCGGCCATGCCGACACCGAGGTATTCAAGAATGGTATTAACGCCCTTGAGAACACCTCCAACGATGAGCCAAACCAGGCCTCCCATTGGAATGATGACCAGCGGGGCAAAGAGCGTTGTGATCAGCGCGGTTCCGGCATTGCGATGTGCCCAACACATCACCGGGAACAGCACCGAAAAGGCGAGGATCACGATGAGAATCAGGATGTCGTTCTTCATGTGGGAAGAGTGCCTTTGAACGGGCCTCTTCGCCGTTATAACCGTATTGATGGTTTGGAATCAGTTGCCGGCCTTCTTCCGCCAGAAAACAAACGGCAGCGAGACGAAATACATCGTGATGCCGTAGACCGCCGAGGCGATGGTCGTGGGGGGAAGGGATTCGGAGGCACTGGCGGCGATCATGGCGCCGACAGCGATGCCGAGGGTGCCGTTCTGAACGCCTGATTCGAGCGAGATGGTGGTGGCGTCTTTAGTGTCGAGCTTGAGCAGCTTGCTGGAGCCGATACCAAGTCCAAGCATAACGATGTTCAACAGGATCAGCGCCGGTCCGAGTACGGGCAGGTTGCTAAAAAAGACGACCCGGTTGGCGGCGAGAGCGGCGATGATGATGAGGACAAAGAGCACCAACGCGATCCGCGAAACCGTCTTTGAGATTCTCTCCACCACACCCGGAGCTTTAGCGGTCAGCAACATGCCAAGGCCAACGGGAACTGCGGTCAGGAGGAACATCTTGATACCGAGGGCTGTCACGTCGACTTCTGGTCCCTCGACGCCCATGAAGTGCTTCACCGAAAGGGCAACGAGCAAGGGGACCGTCACGATGGAGAGCAGGCTGGTGACGGCGGTGAGCGAAATCGAAAGAGGCGTGTTGCCGTTGGCCAGTCGGGTGAGGACGTTCGATGTCACACCGCCGGGGCAGAAAGAAAGGATCATCACGCTGACGGCCAGTTCCGCCGAGATCTGATACGCCATCACAATGGCGAAAGCGATGATCGGAAGCAGGATGAGTTGATTGAAAAGTCCGGCGCCGAACGCCTTGGGGAACTTGACCACCCGGGTGAAGTCAGCCCCGCGTAGGCCGAGACCAAGCGAAAACATGATGAAGGTAAGGATCAGCGGTAGGGCGACTTTGACAAGCATGGTTCAGTTGGTTTGATGAGCACACGCTGGCGCCCACGCTACCGTGTTCGTGGCGCCGCAGGCGTGGAGGGTCGCGCTCCCGCGCGCCCGGGTGATTCGGGCACAGGAAGAAACTCAGTTCTTCAGGATGCCGCGAGCCACCAGGTTGTTGAGGCGGCGGGAGACCCACTCGACTCCGTCGAGCACCGCTTCGCTGTAGGTGCGACCGTCGGTGGTGTCGATGCCGTGACCGGGATCGAGATCACGGAGGCCTTCGAGGGCCGGATCTTCGTGATGGAAGAGTTCAACGAATACATACTCCAGCTTGCCGGTCTTGGCGGCGGCTGCCAGGAGCGCTCCGATCCACCCGTCGTCAGTGCTGAGACAGCCGCGAGTGGTCTTGGAAGAGGCGTGGAACATGCCCATTTCATCAGAGGCAGCGACCTCGGCGATGAGGTCCTCGTTTTCAGGGATGGATAGATCGGAATCACCGCAGTGAGCCGCGTCGATCATGATCTTGAAGAACTTGGTGCCGAGATCTTCGTTGGCAGCTTTCACGATCTCCCAGCACTTGGCCACGTCGGTAAAGGTCTGGAATTCACCGCCGCGGAGAAACTCGATGTGCCAGTGCTTCACGCTGCTGTTGGCGACGTCACACTCGCGGTAGACCCGGGTGTGAACCTTGGCGTTCTGCTTAACAGCGGCTTCGAACTCAGCGCCGGTCTTCGGGGTGGCGCCGGGCTTCATCCATTCCTCAATGGAGGTGGAAGCGACCTGGGAGATGCCGTATTTCTTGGCGACTTCGATGCCGGCCTTGAGCATTTCAACAACCGCGTCCTCATCGTCCGGATTCATCGGATCGGCACCACCGACCATCATGATGATATGAACCTCCAGATCGAGGGCACGAAGGCCGCTGAAAAGGTCGTCCATGTCACTGCCGTCGACGCCGGGAAACGCAGTGACCTGGGCGCTTTGGATCTTGACGGGGGAAGCTGCGGTGAGCTTCGCCATCTCTTCCACTACGAGCAGTTCGCCCGCATCGCTGCGCGGAAGGCGGCCGTCATCGTCAGGCACGAGGCCTCCAACGAATTTGATATGAGTGGGCACGACACCCAGTTCGACATTGGTTTTGAGGGAGATGGTTGCAGCCATAGAAAGAAGCAGGTTTTTGGACTGCGAACTTTGGCAGGGGTCTCGCCTCGAGACAAGTCTTTAAAATTGTCCGCCGGGGACAGATTTTGGTCGGATCCGACGGTCGCCTGTGGATCAGGCGACCAGGCCGGCCTGGAGGTGGCGCATCATGGTGAGCTGCTCCGCTGCGCGCGCCGTCTGGTCGCGCCAGTAAGCGAGGTTTTCACCTGACATCTTGATGCGGTCTCCCACGGCTTTCTCGAGCTCATGGTAGCCTTCGGCCAGTTGATGAGACATCTCGACCAGCTTCTCGTAGGCTTCCTGCCGTGTCGGGCAGGTGATAATCTTCCAGCCGTGATTGTCGGCAATCTGGGCTTCGGTCTGATTCTTGATCTCACGAAGTTCAGCGAGAACGATTTTCTCTTCGGATACCCGGCGAAGGTCGGAAGCGAGGCCCAATTTTTCGAGCGTCCAGATGGTCCACTTGGTGGGATCGAACTGCCAGGGCTTCACTCCGTTGCGGTAGTCGTGCTGGAAGGAGTGGTGATAGTTGTGGTAGCCCTCGCCGAAGGTGAAGATGGCCATGAACCAGTGGTCGCGAGCGCTGGTCTTGGAGTCGTAAGGGCGTGAACCCATCGTGTGGCAAAGAGAATTGATCAGGAAGGTGCAGTGCTGCACGGCCACGAGACGGGTGATGCCTCCCACGAGAAATCCACCAAGCGCGCCTTCAGCGCCGTTGTAGAGGGCGCCAATGACCGTTGGAAGAATGATTCCCACGGTGACGCCAATGATGTGGTGGTAGCGATGCTGCCACATCACGAGAGGATCTTTTCGGAGATCGTTGACGTTGTTGAGTTCACGCGGGTAGAGCTTGAAGAAGATCCAACCCATGTGGGCCCAGAAGAACCCCTTGGAGATGTCGTAGGGGTCGTCATCTTCATCAACGTGCTTGTGATGGATGCGATGATCGGAAGCCCAGTCGAGTGCTGAGTCCTCAAAAGCGGCAGCACCAAAGAGCAGGGTGAAAAGCTTCACCGGCTTCTTTGCCTTGAAGGCTTTGTGGGCGAACAACCGGTGATAGCCGAGCGTGATGCTCATTCCGGTGGCGATAAAGAATGCGAAGAACATTCCGATAATGACCGGATCAAATCCATAGTGGGCAAAGTAGATGGGTGTGCCGATCAGGGCGGTGAGCAAGGTCACCACCAGGAAGCTACTGGTAAACCAGTTCACACGGTCAAAAGGAATGTTAGGAAACATGATAATAAAGAATTCTTAGGAAATTAATGACGCAACGTGAGTTTCACGTTTGTTTTGCGGGAGGAGGGAAAGAGTCGTTTTTGACCCGCAGGAAGAGGAAATGTTCAGATAATCTCCTCTCCGTTTCGAGGGGGGGCTTTAGATGCTGCGGTAACGCTTTCCGTCGCCACCGCCACGGTCGCCACGGTCACGACGTCCGCCGCGGTCTTCACGTCGACCACGATCGTAACCGCCGCCGCCTCCGCGATGTCCACCACCGCCACCACCTCGGTGGCCGCCACCGCCACCGCCGCGATGACCACCGCCACCGCCGCCGCCACGGGGGCGATCTTCGGCTTCGCGGACACGAAGCGGACGTCCGCCAAATTCTGCTCCTTCGAGGTTATTTACTGCCGCTTCTCCAACTTCGCGGCTGGAGAGCGTGACAAAGGCAAAACCACGAGGGCGGCCGGTATCGCGATCGAGCGGCATATGCAGATCGACAATAGGTTCGTATTCAGACAGAAATTCGCGTAGCTCGATTTCCGAGGTCTCGTAGGGCATATTGCCGATGTACAACTTCATTGATTCAATAACTCACAGTGCTGTCCGGTGATCCCAAACGCCAGGACTCCATCCAGGAAAATCGGGTTTCGTGAGTCAGTATGGGCTGAAGCAGAAGCAATTTGCCGGGAAAAAGGGGCGAAACGTCCGGGGTCGGACATCTCCAGTGTCTCGTAGATTTGGCAAAAGCCAACTTCTTTCGGAGAAATCTCAGGCGCGATTCGGGCAAACTGGAGCTAGGAGAGCTCGAGGATTTTGTCCATCCGGTCGGCGATATCAGCCAGTCTTTCGCGGTTTCCGCCGGGGACCTCCGCCGTGGCCCACCCCTTGAAATCGATTCCCCGCAGCGATTCGCAGACGGCCGGCCAGTCGATGGTGCCTTCTCCGAGCTCGGATTTGAATCCGGAACGAAGGCCCTCTGAGGCATGCAGTTTTTCGTTCCATTCCTTGATGTCGAGCTTGCCGATGCGATCGCCCAGCAGCTCGATCCAGTGCTGCGGGACGCCCCAGCGGACGTTGTTGCCGACGTCAAAATAGATGCCGAACCAGGGGTGATTGATCTCATCGTTGAATCTCTCAGCGTCGAGGGCGCTGATGATGAACCCGGCCCAGACGTTTTCGACGAGAATCTTTACTTCATGTTTTTCGGCAGCAGCGAGCCCCTTCTGGATGATGGCTTTGTTTTCGTTCCAGCTTTCCATGAGTGGTCGCTTTCTGTCGTAGCGGGCCACGTAAAGAACGCTGTCGCCGCCAACGTCCTTTGAGAACTTCACTGCCGTTTCGAGGTCAGGATTGCTGGAATTGACGGTTCCGTGGACCGGCAGCCCCGACTGATCGACCGCCTTGAGAAAGGTCTGCAACTCATCCTTGTGATCGGTTCGGAGCTCGACCCCGTCGTAGCCGAGTTCCTTGAGCATGACAAACTTGTCCTTAGCGGACATTTCAGGCTCGTCGATCATGGTGTATTTGACCGCCTTCTTGAGGCGGTCGGACATGGCTCCGGCGCTGGCGGTGGTTTGGTGAGAAGCGAGCGAGGCAGCCCCGAGGGCCAGGGCGGACTGAGAAACGAAGCGACGGCGATTCATGCCGCGATCATGAGGGAAGGCGGGGAAAGGGACAAACCCGTGATCGCGGTTGGACCGGGACCGCTAGAGCTCGAGAGCTTCGTTGGTTCGTTCGCCGTCGACAAGGCGCCAGACACCACGGGGATTTGCATTCTGCAGCGCCATGGGTAGCTGGGCATCCGGCCAGTCCTGGTAGCAGACGGGCCTGACAAATCGCTGAATGCAGCGCGTCCCGATACTGGTAAAGAAGCTGTGGGATGCGGCGGGGTAGGGGCCGCCGTGATGAATGCTGTGGCAGACTTCGATGCCAACGGGGTAACCGTTGAAAATGAGTCGACCGGCCTTGCGCTGCAGTACCTTGAGCAAGGGGCGGAATTCAATGAGGTCCTCCTCGGTGCCGTGAACGCTGGCACTGAGCGAGCCGTCGATCTTTTCGGCGATAGCCACCATGTCTTCGACACTGCCGCAGTTCACCAGGGTGGAAACGGGTCCGAAGAGCTCATCCAACAGGGTTGGGTCACTCATGATACCCTGTTGACTGGTTTGATAAACATAAGCCGCGGCCTCACAGGCGTCGGGATCAGGTTTGGCCGATGACTTACCGAGCAGCTCGAGGTCTTCGCTTTCATCACGACTCTCGATGCCCGTGGTGTAGGCGGAGTGGATGCCGGCATGCAGCATAGTGGCGGGGGCAAAGTCTGCGACTTTCTCGGCGACGAGTTCCGAGAATTCATCCCAGTCGTCGGATTCCAATCCGGCAACGACTCCGGGATTGGTGCAGAACTGGCCGACTCCCATGGTCAGGGCGGACACGAAGCCCGTGGCGACCTGTTCTTTCTGTTCCTTGAGGGCACCGGGGAGCACGAAAATGGGGTTCACGCTGCCCATCTCGGCATAGAAAGGAATCGGAACCGGGCGGGCGGCGGCGACATCCATGAGAGCCCGGCCTCCACCGAGGGAGCCGGTAAAGGCGGCGGCCATGATTTTCGGGTGCTGGACCAGCCAGGTGCCGACATCGGTGGTGCGACCCTGGACCATAGAGAAGACGCCCTCGGGCATGTTGGTTCGTTTCGCCGCGGCGATGATAGCGCGTGCGGCGAGTTCGCAAGTGCCGGGGTGAGCAGGGTGCGCCTTCACCACCACCGGGCAGCCGGCAGCGAAGGCGGAAATGGTGTCGGCTCCGAGAACGGAGATGGCGATTGGGAAGTTGCTCGCCCCGAAGACAGCAATAGGCCCGATGGGCTGCATGACGCTGCGCACGTCAGGCTTGGGCATGGGCTGCCGGGTCGGATCGCCCAGGTCGATGCGGGCGTCAGCCCAGGAGCCTTCGCGGATCAGCTCGGCAAACATGTAGGCCTGGTTGACGGCCCGGGTGCGCTCCATTTCGCAGCGCGCCAATGGATGACCGGTTTCGGCCGAAGCGCGCTCCAGCAACTCGTCGCCCAGCGCCATGGTTTCTTCGCAGATTGCCTCCAGAAAGTCAGCCCGGGCGTCAGCGAGCCGGTCGCGAAATTTGCCAAACACGCTGTCGGCGAGTACGACGGCTTCGTTGATTTCTTTTTCAGTGGCTTCGTGGAAAACGGTTTCCAGTCCGGACCCGTTGCGCGGATCCAGTGCGGGAAAAACTTCGTCTGATTCGGCGGATTCGCGATAACCGATGAGTTGTTGACCGGTAAGGTTCATGGGAATGAGGGCAGTTGTCTTTGAGGGAATAGCGGAGGGCAGGTGATTCGTTTCAGCATCAGTGATGCCATTCATAGGCGGGGATTACCGGGTGCGGAAGCCGCCCCGAAATTCGCCGGCGCCGGTGGCTCCGAAGTTGGCTTCGAAGCGCGGGTCGAGCGGTCGACTGTTCGGCATGCTGAGCCAGATACGGAAAAGGCAGCGCTTCTCTTCGGGGAGTTCGTAGTCTTCGAAGGCGGAGCGCCGATGGAGCAGGGTCCAGTTGTTAACGAGGAGCACGTCGCCGCGTTCCTGGAGGAAGTGGCAGGCGTTGCCGGATTCTTCGGCGATGGCTTCGAGCAGGTCCATGGCTTCGATCTGCGCGTCGGTGAGGTCGGGCAGTTCCGGGTCCTGGTGGGCGCGGTTGATCAATACGCGAAGAAAGCTGCAGGCGAAATGGTCGTCCTGAAACGAAAAGATCGGTTGCTCACACCAGGCCTGGTCATTGCCAAGGTCAACCGTGTGCCGCTTGTAAGTGAAGTTGTCCATCAGCACCTCAAGCAGGTCGGGTCGGCGGCGGGCGATTTCGTTATAAAGATGCAGCGAACTCACCAACTGGTTTTCGCCGCCGGATCGAGCCTGCTTCCAGCAGAGGAATGAAATGACGTCGGACCGGTCGGTATGAAAGGAGAGCTTTTTATTGGTGTTAGGTCCCCGTGTTCTCGGGTCGTTCTGCCCGAAGCCGGCGTCGGAAACGTCGAAGACGGTATCGCCCTTTTCGTTCTGTGAGAGCGGGGTGCCGATGGTTGCGGACCATTCGAGAAAGGCAGCCCGCGCGCTGTCCTTGTCATGATCGTCCACGGGAAAGTCTTTCAGAAACACGGCTCCGCTGCCATTCTCCAGTTCGTCGCGGATCCAGTCGGGATCGGCCTCGGCGAAGGTTTTGCCCCAACCATCGCGGGCGACGAGTTCATCGCCCTTCCAGGTAGCGGGAGAATCGAGCGGGGGAATCGGCATCGCTTACTTCTTTGCCGTTTCACTGATGCTCTCGAGCAGGGCTTTGTCAGCTTCGCCGTCGAGGAAACCAAGATCGACGAGAAAGGCATCGGTCTTCAGGATGGTGTCGATGAAGTGCTCCTTCTTGCCCTGGCTAAGCTTCAAATTGAAGAAGCCATGAGGCTCTCCCGCGTAAACATGGAGTTCGGATTTGATGCCAAGGGCTTCCTGATCATCGCGAAATTTCTCGGCCGTGGATACCGGGATCAGTTTGTCTTCGGATCCGAGGAATACAATCGTGGGCGGATCGCCCTTGGTGATGTTGTGGGCCGGGGAGATGGCGGGGAACCACTCGGCAACACGGTCATGACCGTAGCCGTCGGGTCCGTTGTCGTAAACCGGGTTGAAGAGAAGCAACGCCTGGGACTTCGATGAAACTGAGAGGTCTTCGTCAGGGCCTTCGAGCCCGTCACAGATTCCGGTGGTAGCGGCGACGTGTCCCCCGGCGGAGCCGCCGCCGGCAATGATCTTGTCAGGATCGACGCCGAGACGCCCGGCGTTCTGGCGGACCCAGCGGATCGCTGACTTGCCGTCTTCCACGCAGGCGAGGGGCGGGGTTTCCTGACGCGATTTAACCCGGTAGTCGGCGAGGAAAGCAACGATGCCGCGGCCGGCGAGGTAATTGGCATGGGGTTCGAACTGGGTGACTGAACCGCCGTTCCAGCCTCCGCCGAAGAAGAACACGACGGCGGGGCGCTTGTCCGTCTTCGGGTCGTGTCCTTCGGGATCGAGACGGTAAATGCGGAGATCGTCACCGGAAGCTTTCTTATAGACTTCGACCTCAGCGCCCTTGATGTTTGCGAGTTGTGTTTCGGCGAATGCGGTGCCGCCAAGGGCGATTGCGGCAAGGATCAGGGTGGGGAGTTTCATGCGGAAACGGTATCGGGGCGGTGACAGATTTCGAGAGATAATTGGGCGTGAGCGCGTCATGCGGGGGCTGAAATTGTATGCCACAGTTGCCACTGCATCGCCGCGGAGTTTCGGCGATAGATACGATAGGGATGAGCGATTCGCCGCATCACAGCCATCATTCTGTTTCGATCCCGCACCTGCTCGGGGTGATCGGCGGGGCGCTGTGCATTTCCTTTGCGCCGATCTTTGCTGTTCTTGCCAGTCGCGGGGAAGGCGGAGTCGGGATGTGGGACTCGGCTTTCTGGAGGGTGGCCCTGGGGGCCGTGGCGATCGGGGTGATGTTTGCTTTCCAGCGGAAACGTATCCTGCCGAGGGCAGGTGAGTTTCAAAAAGGGGCCATGTGGATCTGGTTGCCGGGCGCTTTCTTTGCCGCGGATTTCTGGGCCTGGCACTGGTCTTTCGATCATACTTCGGCCGCGAATTCGACTCTGCTGGCGAACACTTCCATTCTCTGGGTCACGCTGTTTGCCTGGTTGGTCTGGAAGGAACAGATCGGGAAGAAGTTCATCATTGGGGCCGTGGCCGCCTTTGGAGGAATGGCGTTGTTGATGCTGAGTTCGTCGACCCGGGTGCCGCCGACGGATGGTAACCCGGTCTTTGGTGACTGCCTCGCGCTGGTCACGGCGGTCTTCTATGCGTCCTACCAGTTGTCGATTAAGCGATACCGGCGGGAACACTCGGCGCCGGTTCTGTTGTTTTGGGCGAGTACGGTGGCGGCGGTGATCCTGTTTCCGATTGCCTGGTTGCATCCCGATCCTTTCTGGCCCGGGAGTTTGAAAGTCTGGGGGGCGTTGCTGGGCATCGGCGTTTTGGTTCACGCCTGCGGGCAGGGCTTGATCGCCTATGGACTCGGCGGCGTGCCGGCCAGTCTTGCTGCGGTAACGCTCCTGGTTCAGCCGGTCGTGACTGCGATCTGGGGCGTGGTGATCCTGGGGCAGCCGCTGGTTCCGTGGCAGATTGCGGGCGCAGTGATCGTGGTGATTGGACTGTTCCTTGCCATCCAGGGGAGGGTGGGACGTTCAGAGGATAAGAAAGAATCCTAGTCGTCGCCCTTTGCGTGTGAGCGGTTTTTGGGCGAAAATCAGTCAATCTATGGCCAGACACCGTCGACCCAAATCAGCCGGAAACCGCCCGCGCGAAGCGCGGGTGAATGCCCATTCGGCGAAGATTCAGAAAGTGGCGCGACTCTCGGAAGAGTCGCTCTACGATTTTCTTTCGGATCCGGGAGAGGTGGAGCCTTTCCTGCTCGTGCTCGACGGAGTGCAGGATCCTCACAACCTGGGAGCGTGTCTTCGAACGGCGGAAGGCGCCGGAGTGCATGCGGTAGTAGTGCCCCGTCACAAGTCGGCGCCAGTCACGGAAACGGTGGTTCGGATTTCATGCGGGGGAGCAGAACACATTCCTGTTGTTTCAGTTGCGAACATGGCCCGGTTTCTCCAGAAGATCCGCGAAGAATACGCCATTCGCGTGGTTGGGACGGCCGATCAGGCCCACTCCGATCTCTACAATTGCGACATGACCGGCCCCATGGCGATGGTCCTGGGGGCGGAAGGTGAGGGGATGCGACGTCTCACCAAGGAAAACTGTGATTCGCTGATCAGCATTCCGATGCAGGGGCACGTCGATTGTTTGAACGTCTCAAATGCCGCGGCTGTCTGTCTCTATGAGGCCGTCCGTCAGCGTGAATTCGCGTGAAATTCCGTGCTCGAATTGGCGCAGATCTTCATTTGCCCTCGTAATCCTACTTTGATAGATTTTTCCAACCTTTGAAAACATGAACTCCGGTTACGCCAATCCCTACACCGTTGCCAGCGCAGCTCCGACTGAGCGCGCTGCTTTTATCCGCAAGACTTACCTTCACCTCGCTTTTGCGATCCTCGCCTTCATCGGCGTGGAGTGGTTCCTGCTTCAGCAGTCGTGGGCACCAGCCCTGATCCAGAAGATGACTGGCGGAATGGGATGGCTGATCGTCCTCGGTGCCTTCATGGGGGTTTCGTTCCTCGCTGAGCGCCTTGCGGCATCGGATTCCTCGAAAGGAGTTCAATACGCGGGATTGGGAATCTTTGTGGTGGCGGAAGCAATTATCTTCCTGCCGATGCTCTTCATCGCGTCCTACTACGCGAAGGATCCTCAGGTCATCCTCAAAGCGGGTATCACGACTGGATTCGTTTTCGGCGGCCTAACCTTTGCCGCTTTTGCGACTGGCAAGGACTTCTCCTTCCTCCGTGGCTTCCTCATGGTTGGTGGTTTCGTTGCTCTCGGAATCATCGTTTGTTCGATCATTTTCGGATTCAATCTTGGAACCATCTTCGCCGGTGCGATGGCGCTCTTTGCTGCGGTGGCGATTCTCTACAACACCTCCAACATTATTCACCACTACCGCACGGATCAGTATGTATCCGCTTCGTTGTCCCTCTTCGCGAGCGTGGCTCTGCTCTTCTGGTATATCCTCCAGATCTTCATGAGCCGGGACTGATCACTGAAGTCCATTCAAACCTTTCGAAAGCCGCCGCTAACCCCGGCGGCTTTTTTGCGTACGCAGGCTGCCGCGACCGCGGACTGCTTCGGGATTGCCGATGCGCTGGCGACTTTTTTAGGCTGCTGTCAGAATGAAAATAAATCCCCAGTCATCAGCCCCCGTCGATCGTCGAAAAGTTCTCAAGTATGGTGCCGGTTTCGGTCTCGCCCTGGCCTGGCCCAACTCAAAAGTTATCGGAGCGAATGAGGATATCCGCGTGGGTGTGATCGGGGTGAACAGCCGTGGTAAGGGCCACCTGAGTGCCTACCAGAAAATGGGCGGGGTGCGAGTGGCTGCGATTTGTGATGCCGATCCGGCTGTGTTGGACGCCCGGGTGAACAAGGCAGCGGACGACCAGGGATTTGCGGTGAAAGGGTTTGCTGATATGCGGGCGATGTTCGACAGCGGTGAAATCGACGCGATGTCGACAGCAACGCCGAACCACTGGCATACCCTGGCCGGGGTATGGGCCATCCAGGCAGGCATTGATGCTTACGTCGAGAAGCCGATTTCCCACAATGTGTGGGAGGGGCGCCAGTTGGTGAAGCTGGCCCGCAAGCATGAAAAAATCTGCCAGGGAGGAACACAGAGCCGTTCCATGGGATCAATCCAGGCAGCGGTAAAGTTCGTCCAGGACGGCGAACTCGGGAAGATCAAATACGTCAAGGGCATGTGCTACAAGCCGCGGGCATCAATCGGCAAGGGAGGTGGCGGCAATATCCCCGAAGGTGTCGACTACAATGTCTGGTGCGGTCCCGCCGCGCAGGAAGCACCGCTGGGACGCCAGAGGTTCCACTACGACTGGCACTGGTTCTACGAATACGGAAACGGCGACATGGGGAACCAGGGAATTCACCAGATGGATGTGGCCCGTTGGTATCTCGGTGAGGACAAAATTGCTCCGCGATCCATGAGTATTGGAGGTCGTCTCGGATACGACGATGACGGCGAAACTCCCAATACCCAGATCGTTTATCATGACTACGATGCGGCACCGCTGATTTTTGAAACCCGGGGCCTGCCTAGTGCGAAGAAATTCCAGGAAGACGGTTGGGGTGCCAACATGAATACACCGGAAGAGTTTCCCGAAGAAAAGGGTATCGGAGTCGTGGTGGTTTGTGAGGGCGGCAGTGTATACACCAGTGCGGGGGGTAAGGTCCGGGTCAAGGATGCGGATGGAACAGAAATGGAAGTTCCCAAGCCTCATGACAGCGAAGATATCTTTGTGAACTTCATCTCGGCGGTGAAGAGCCGAAAGGTGGAAGATCAATATGCGGACTGTGAGGAGACTCACATTTCCAGCGCCCTCTGCCATACCGGCCTGATTTCCCATCGTCTCGGTGAGATGATGTCGAAGGGGCAGATCATGGAGCAATTGAAAGGAGACAAGGTGATGGAGGAGCGCTTTGGATCCATGGCCGATCACCTCAAGGCGAACGGAGTCGATGTGAATAGTCCGTCCATGGTCTACGGACCGATGATTAAGTTTAATCCCGATACGGAGTGGGCTGAAGGAAATGGGGAGCTCGACAAGATGGCTAACAAGCTGGTCACCCGTGAGTACCGGGCACCGTTCATCGTACCGGAAGTCCTGTAACGAGACTCAATCTCAGGGTATTTTTTCAAAGGAGCGATTGTCTTTCGGGGCAATCGCTCTTTTCATGTAGTAGGATGATTACGCGTCGACTGGATCAGGCCAAGAAAGCCTACAAGGAAGGAGATGCAGAAGCTTCGCGTAAAGCACACGATGCTGGAACGGGTGGCGAACCCCATCGAACCGGGGGCGGATCCTACATCAAGAGCTTTGTCTATGGCGGGCTCGACGGAACGATAACGACCTTCGCTGTCGTTGCCGGCGTGGCAGGGGCGTCGTTAAGTTCTAACGTCATTCTAATTCTTGGCTTTGCGAACCTGATTGCCGACGGCATTGCCATGGCTTTCGGTGATATTCTCAGCACCCGGGCAGAGCAGCAGTATCACGCGGCGGAGCGGGCTCGTGAGGAGTGGGAGTTGGAAAACTACCCGGAGGGCGAAAAGCGGGAACTGAAAGAACTTTACGTTGAGAAGGGGCTCTCTGAGGAGGATTCCGATACGCTGGTTGAAATCCTGGCAAAGTATCCGGATTTCATGGTCGACGTGATGATGACAGATGAACTCGGGATCATGGAAGATGATGAGTCTCCCATTCTCAACGGGCTGGTTACTTTCGGTTCTTTCGTGGTCTTTGGTTTTGTGCCGCTGCTCGTCTTCGTTGTTCAGCGTTTCGTGGAATGGGATATCGACAGCATGTTCTGGGCCTGTGCCTTGACCGGCCTGACCCTGTTTGGTCTCGGGGTGACCAAGGGTAGGTTTTCTTCGGTGAAGTGGTGGAAGTCAGGAGCTGAGATGTTGTTTCTCGGAGGCCTCGCTGCGGTTGCTGCTTTCTATATCGGTAAAGCCCTCGAATCGCTCGCCTGAACGGGGGTTGGAATGGGATCGACTCACGGGAAGCGGGTGTCATAATATGATGAGGTGATGAGAGTGCTCGTGATCGTATCCATTTTTCTGTCTGCCTCATTTGCCGGGGCACAGGTGGTGCCTTCGACTCCCAGTGAATTCATGAAGAGGGGATTGGGTGACAGTGGAAGCTCAGGAACGGCTTCCGTGGGTGTCACCGAAAAGACTCCGAAGGTGATCACCATCACTTACACAGCGGTATCGCCACTGAGGGGTTGGACCAACACCGACGGAAAAACGATCCAGGCTCAACTCCTCGCGTTCACCGCGCCGGAACCCGGTCAGCCGGGACCGGTTGAAGTGATCCGTGAAGGGAAAGTGCGACTCCTCGTTCCCGGTGCCAAGGGACCGTTAGAGTATCCCATGGCGAAGCTCCAGGAAGAGGACAAGATCGAGATCGAGCGCATTGCCAAGGCAGCGGCGAAAGGATTGCCGGGTGTGCCGCAATCAGAGAAGGGCGAGGAGAGCGAAGAGAAGGAGTGAATGCCTTGAAGCTTCAGACAGTCATTGTCTCGTTTTGCCTGATCATGACCGGTCAAGTGGCCGGAGTAGATCGGCCTCCGGGTTTGTCGACCGATGAACTGGTGGCGTGGTGCGTGGTTCCTTTTGATGCATCGAAACGTGGCCCGGAAGAGCGGGCCGGGATGCTGAGCGAACTGGGGTTCACGTATTGTGCCTACGATTGGCGCCCGGGTGATGAGGAGAGTTTTGAGGCTGAGATCGAGGCCTATCAGAAGCACGGTATTGAGATGTTCGCCTTTTGGAAGGGGCATGAACTGGCCTACGAGCTTTTCCGGAAACATGAAATTGCTCCTCAGCTTTGGCATACTCTGCGAGGCGGTGAAGGCGAGAGCTTCGAAGCGAAGGTGGAGGCAGCGGTCATGTCAATGGAGCCGCTGGCGAAACAGGCGGCTTCCTATGGTGGAAAGCTTGGCCTCTACAATCACGGCGGTTGGGGTGGAGAACCGGAGAGTATGATCGCAGTTTGCGAGGGGCTGCGGGCGAAGGGCCACGACAATGTCGGGATCGTTTACAACTTTCACCATGGTCATGACCAAATCGAAAGGTGGTCTGAGGTGTTTCCAAAATTGAAGCCTTACCTGGTTTGCCTCAACCTCAACGGAATGACTTCGGGAGAGGTCACCTCCGAGAGCAAGATTATGCTGCTGGGCGAAGGGGAGGTTGAAGGTGGTATGCTTCGTGTGGTGCTGGAGAGCGGTTATGAAGGACCAATCGGGATCCTTGATCACGATAAGGAAACGGATACCCGCGAGACGCTGATCAAAAATCTTGAGGGCCTCGACGAATTGCTAGCCCAGCTGCAAAGCGACTCGCGCTGACTCGACAATGCCGAACAAGGTTTCGTCGAGAGTGAGTTTGTCGGTGTTGATGCCGAGATCCTGGACCGCCTCGTAGTGGTCGGCACGTTCGGCCAACATGTCGTGAATCGTTTTGAGCGGATCATCCACCTGGAGGAGGGGACGGTTTTTGTTTCGCTTTACGCGATCGAAGATGGTTTCCGGGGACGCCTTGAGCCAGATCACGTAACCCGCCTGTTTCAGGATAGGGTGATTTCTTTCCCGCGTCACGATGCCGCCTCCGGTCGAAATGACCTGGTCAGATTCTCCGGCGCACTCTTCGAGAACTTCAGTTTCCAACTGGCGAAAGGCTTCCTCGCCGTCTTCAGCGAAGATATCAGGAATCGACTTTCCGGCCTTTCGGCTGATTACGGCATCCGTGTCGACGAACCGGAAGCCGAGGCTCTTGGCCGCGTCTTTGCCGATTGTCGTCTTTCCGGTCCCCATAAATCCGACTAAAATCAGATTGCGACCTCGCTGGTCTGAAGTATTCACTATCGGCACCATAGCGAGATTGTCGTGGTTGCCCAATAGAATTGAGGGACGCGGAAGTGTCCCAGCCTGACAGAGCCATGCAGACTGAGATTGCCAGAACTGACAACGAGGTGAGCACCAATGATACGGTGCGTCGCGCCGTATCCGCGTTGCAGGCCGGGGAAGTTGTCGCGCTCCCCACTGAAACTGTTTACGGCCTCGGGGCGGATGCCCTGGACCCTGAAGCCGTGGAAAAGATCTACGCCGCCAAGGAGCGCCCGCATTTTGACCCGCTCATTATTCACGTGCCCCACAAGAACTCGCTCTATGAAGTCGCTGAGGTTCCGGCCGAGATTTCCAAAACGGTGACCCAGTTGGTGGAAACTTTCTGGCCGGGGGCTTTGACGCTGGTATTGCCGCGCAAACCGATTATTCCCGATATCGTTACGGGCGGACTTTCGACCGTCGCGGTGCGCCAGGTGAACCACCCGATCTTCCATCGCATCGTGAAGAATTTCGGTGGCCCCATTGCCGCACCGAGCGCGAATCTGTTTGGACTGCTTAGCCCGACATCCTGTCAGGCGGTGGAGGATCAGTTGGATGGCCGGATTCCTCTGATCGTCGACGGGGGCGCCTGCGGCCAGGGGCTCGAATCAACCATCGTGAAAATCGAGCCGGGAGAAAACAAGCCGGTCATCCGGGTGCTACGTCCCGGTCCGGTCACTGAAGTGGAACTGAAGAAGTTCGGTAAAGTCATTTTCGCTGATAAGAACGCCGACGTTGAAGAGTCAGCTCCGGAAGCTCCGGGGATGCTGGCAAATCACTATGCCCCTCGCGAGACACCGCTTCGTTTACTGGAGCGCCCCGAAGACTTCTCTCCCGAAGAAGGAAAGACCTACGCGCTGCTTAGCTATCGCGGTCAGCCGAAGGACGGCTACGTCGACCTCTACGACTGGGACGAAGTCTCTGTGCTCAGTCCGGGATCGGGTCGCGTTGCCGAGGCGGGCATTCGCTTCTTTCATGTGATGCGCCAGCTCGACATGCTCGACGTCGATGAGATCATTGCAGAACCGGTCCCCGATCGAGGGGTCGGCAAAGCGATCCTCGACAAGCTGCGCAAAGCGGCGGTGAAGTGATCCGCACGCCACGCCTGGCTAAACGCCACGCTTGGCGCCGTAGAGTCTCAAGTGCAAACGATCGGAGTATTGGAAGCCGTTCGACTGAACCAGCTCGGCGACGAAGGCCTGGTTCGCTTCGAGTTCCGCGACGGAGATTGCTTTCGGCATCAGGAAGATATGATCAGCCGGGAGGCGGCACTGCTCGATCATGGTGACGACTTCGGCGAAGTCTGATTCATCCCCGATCACAAACTTGAAATCCGCTTTGCCGGTATGGGCGAGTTGAGTGAGTGCTTCCGGGTTGAAGCGCTTTTCTTCCGCGACGCCTGAGTTGGCCAGTTTTGGCGAAACGTTGAACTGGTTGATGCGGGAAAGAAATTCGTCTCCGGGGAAGAGAGTGCCATTGGTCTCAACTTCGAAGTGCCTTGCGTCTGAAATGCCTGTCAGGGCACTCATCAAATCGACCCAGGCCTTTTCCTGGAGCAGTGGTTCTCCGCCGGTGAAGACGTAGTTGGAACAGGGGAACTCCCCGACGGTTTCGACGATCTCACTGGTCTGGCAGTCGATGATTTGTTCGTCGCGCTTGAACTTCGTGCCGGAGTCGTGCTCGAAGTTCGTGTCGTCCCAGTTCCAGGTGTAAGCGGTGTCGCACCAGCGGCACGACAGGTTGCAGAGACTGGCCCGAATGAAGACCGACGGGCGACCGGTATGGCGACCTTCCCCCTGGAGGGTGTAGAAGATTTCCGGACTTCCATCCGGCATCCGGGCCAGTTTCATAAGCGTGCTACTGCGAGACCATTGTCACCTTGTCGGTGATGGGGCCGCGGGTGCTCTCGGGCCACTCTTCATCCCTGGGCCAGCCGAGGTAGAAAAATCCGAGGCACTTATCGCGAGGATCGCTGAGCCCGAGCCATTCTCGCATCTCATCGGTGTAGCTGAGAGGAGGCGAAGACCAGAAGCCGGCCATGCCGAGAGCGCTGGCGGTGAGGTGCATATTCTGGACGGCGCAGGAGACCGCGGCGAGTTCCTCGATCTCCGGAATTTTTTCAATCTCCTGCCGTTTCATACCTATCGCGACGACGACAGGCGCCATGAGCGGTTGCGTGCCCAGTTTATCAAACTTATCCGGGCGATGCTGATCTTCGGGAGTGATCTTCTTGTAGAGCGACTGCATGAAGTCGGCGAGACGCTGGCGGCCTTCCTGGGCAAAGACGAAGAAACGCCAGGGTTCGGTCATACCGTGTGTGGGTGCCCAGTTGGCGTTTTCGAGAATCGCAGCGAGGTGAGCGTTTTCGACCGGCTTCTCGGACATATCCTTCGGTTTGATGGTGCGCCGACGGCGGATCAGCGCATTGGCGGCGGCCAGGCGAAGGGTCAGAGGATCGAGATTGGGTTGGTTCGGATCGTCGCTCATGGTTCTGGATGGAAAGGCGGGACTGTATCGCGGCTTTTTGGGGGCAACAACCGGGAATCAGTTACCTGATTTCGAGGTCAGGCTGATGCCGTTATCCTCGAGAGAGATACGCCGCTGCCGGTAGAGTGCACCTACCGCCTGCTTGAAAGCCTTTTTGCTGGCCCCGAAAGCTCGCCGGATGTCTTCGGGGGAACTTTTGTCGGTGAGCGGGATGCGGCCATTATTCTTCTCGAGGGCCTCGAGAATGCGATCGGTGAGTTGGGTGACGCGGCCGTATCCCACCTGTTCGAGGGAGAGGTCGATCTTGCCGTCGGGTTTGACGGCGGCGATAAAGCCATCAAACGATTCACCGATTCGAATGGGATGCTGCAGGCTGCTTTCGTGAATGAGTCCTTTGAATCGTTGATCGATCACGGCCATGTAGCCCAGCGGCGTGCGTTCCTGGATGATGAGGGCAACCTGGTCACCGGTTTTGTAGTGAGGCCGGGACTGGTTGAGGAAACGGTTGATCTTGGAAGTCGCGATGATGCGGTCGGAGACCTCGTCGTGCAGCACTTTGACGACAGCCACTTCGCCTTCTTTGACGCGGTGATTCTGCTCTTTGAACGGAAGAAGCAGATCCTTCGGAAAATCCCAGTTGAGGAAGGCTCCGGCGCGCGGGTGGACGGAGACGACTTCGAGCGCCGCGATTTCACCCACCTGGCAGGAAGGCTGTTGAGTGGTCGCAACGAGACGATCTTCGGAGTCACGGGAGATAAAGACATCGAGAGCGTCTCCCGGTTCGGAGCCCTCGGGGACCTCCCTGGTTGGAAGTAGAATTTCGCCCAGTTCACCACCGTCCAACACGAGCCCGTGATCGGATTCGTGGAGAGCAATGAGCTGATTGACTCTGCCAAGCTGCGCCATCCGCCAAGGTAGACGAAAAGCAGGGGAATGCGAGGCGCAGGTGGAGACTATCGCCAGGAGAGTGCGTGGATCTCCCCGTGCTCAGGGTGGGAGGGATCGAGTGCCCGCAGTTCGAGCTTCAGGCCCTCCGGTTGCACCGTGGCGCGAACCCAGCCGGCAGGGCGGGAAGGATCGAAGAGGTGAGCTGTAGGTGGTAAATTGATGTGGTGACAGTGATGTTCATCCTCCTTCACCTGCCAGTTGTGACTGTGTCCGTAGATGTAGGCTTTGGCCGAGGAGTGATCGGCGATGAGCTGGAAAAACCGGTCGCTGTCGACGAGACCACTGATCTTGATTTCCTGATCTCCGGGGATCACATCGGTTCGGAATTCCTGAGGGTAGTGATGCCCGACGAGAATGGCAGGCTTCTCCGGACTTTTTGCCAGTCGCTGCTTGAGCCAGTTGATCTGTGCCTCGCCAAGCTCACCCTCGACCTTGTTGACAAACCTGAGCGTGTCGAGCAGGACCCAGTCTGCCAACGGGGTTTCGATAACTGAGCAATGCTTGCTGGCGACACTTGAATCTTTCGCGGCAGCAAGCGAGGCATCATAGAACGTGTCGCGATTGTCGTGATTTCCCAGGGTGCAGTGGATCGCGATTCCAGCATCCGTGAGAGGTTTAAGCAGTTCGATCAGGGTCGTGTAGTCGCCCGGTTGACCGTCATCGAAAGCGCAATCGCCGTTGATGATGACCCCGGCCAGTGAATCCTTTTCGGCGAGCACTTCGCCGACAACCTGACTGAGGCGGTCAGCCATGTTAATCTTTCTGTTGCGGGGCTCGAAGCTGCGGTCAGCTGCGATGTGAGTGTCAGAGAGAAGGGCCCAGGACTGGTTGCCGTTTTCAGCGCCGAGGAGAGCATGAGCCGGGGTCAGGGCAAGGAGCGAGGAAGTTCCAAGGAAACTTCTGCGGGAAACGAGGTTCAAGTGGATCGGCATGGGGAAAGCTTGGCGAATCTCTTGGAAAATCGGAAGCCGAATCGAAGTCTTAGTGAAGCGATTATGACACGATTAGGCCTCATTGCGGTTTTGCCACGGTGCAGGGCATTCGGTTGAATCAGAGAATGAAAAATGCATTTCTTTTGATGGCCTTGTCGATGCTGTGGCTAACGGGAGCAGGAGCTGCCGAAAAGCCCAATATCATCTTCATTCTTGCAGATGATCTCGGTTTTCGTGAGCTGGGATCCTACGGCCAGAAAAAAATCCAGACACCACGCATCGATCAATTGGCCAGCGAAGGGATGCGATTTACCCGTGCCTACTCAGGCAATGCGGTTTGCGCGCCGTCACGTTGCGTCTTGATGACCGGTAAGCACCCCGGTCATGCGATCGTGCGCAATAATCGATCTACCAAGCCTGAGGGCCAGCATCCCATCCCTGAAGCCGAAGTCACGATCGCTGAGTTGCTGGAGAAGGAGGGCTACATCAGTGGTGCTTTCGGGAAATGGGGGCTGGGCAATATCTGGTCTGAAGGTAATCCGAATGAGCAGGGGTTCGAAAAGTTCTTTGGCTTCAACTGCCAGGCGCACGCGCATTCCTACTATCCGGCGACCCTGTGGGATAACGATCAGAAGTATCCTCTGAAGAACGATCCCCCGGTTCCCGGGCATGCCGGACTTGCTGATGGTGCTGATCCTAACAATCCCGCCAGCTATGATGAGTTCAAGGGGCAGGACTACGCTTCCGATCACATTGCTGACCAGGCCTTGCAGTTCATCAGGGACAACAAGGATCGTCCCTTCTTCCTCTACTATCCGAGCTTGATTCCTCATGTGGCGCTCCACGTGCCTGATGAGAATCTGAAACCGTATCTCGACGAGGGATGGAACGATCCGCCTTTCACGCGTGATGGGGGTTACGGTTACACCCCTCACTTCACTCCGCGTGCCGCCTACGCTGCGATGATTACCCAGCTCGATACCTACGTGGGGAAGATCCTGGATTTGGTCGATGAGCTGGGGCTGACAGAGAATACCATCGTGATTTTTTCTTCAGACAACGGCACGACTCATCTGAAGCAGGAAGTGGATTATGATTTCTTCGCCAGCGTGGGGGAGTTGAGGGGCTTGAAGGGTGAACTTTGGGAAGGAGGCATCCGGGTGCCACAGATCGTGAAGTGGCCGGGGAAAGTTGAGGCCGGCACTGTGACCGACCAGGTCACCGGGTTCGAGGACTGGCTGCCTACCCTGCTTGATTTGATCAACGCTGAGACCGAGGTGCCGGAGGGGGTTAACGGGATCAGTATAGCCGATGCGCTCCTGGGCGAGGAACAGGAGGAGAGGGGATTTCTCTACCGCGAGTTCCAGGGGTACGGCGGACAGCAGGCTGTTTGGTTGGGCAACAAGTGGAAAGGGATCCGCACGGATATTCTCAAGAAGGGAAACAAGGAGCCGCTCAAGATTGAGCTGTTCGACATGGAGTCCGATCCTTCCGAGTCCACTGATGTGGCCGCAGCCAATCCGGAAGTGGTGAGCGAAATTAAAGTGCTGATGAGTTCGGAGCGTAGTGTGTCTGAGGAATTCCAGATGGGCCCTCTCGACGAAATCACCAACTGAACCAGACGATGACGCCCTGTGGTGTTCGCATCTGGACAACCGACCTGGAGAAAAGCCGGTCATTCTACACGAAAGTTCTACCCTTCACGGTCAAAGTAGATGGGACCGATGACGGGTTCGTTATTATTGGAACGGAGTCGATTGACCTGATTCTCGAGGCGGATGACGGAGGGTGGAGTGCTCGTCACACTGCTCTTTCGTTCTGGGTCGACGATATCCATGCCACGGCTGACGAGATGAAGGCGAAAGGGGGCGAATTCGTTAGTGGCCCTGAGCAACAGTTCTGGGGCGGGTGGCTCGCGGACTTCGGGGATTGCACGGGCAACACCCTGACCCTGGTGCAGAATCCAGACTAGCGCCCTTTCTTTTTCCTGCCAGTTCCGGGGGGAGTGCGGTGATCACCGAAATACTTTTCGCTCCGATACCGAAGCCAGACCCGCAGCACCTGGGGGATTTGTTCCTTCTCCTTTTCGGTGAGCCGTTCGTACAATTTGAGGGCGCGCTCCCGCTCCATGCGACAGGCGCCGTTCTTGTGGGCGTCCCAATAGGTTCGGGCGAGCCGAATGCGACGGTTCGTCTCCTTGATCAGGGCTGTGCCGGAGAGTTGTTCGTCAGGGATCTTTTTCTTTTTGCCCATGTGATTGTGGTGAAGACGCCGGTTGTCGTTCGCGAGGGAATGTGAAACACTTTCCCCTCTTCAAATCTATCTGTCTGCATGAAAAAGTCCCTTCTTTCTCTCTGCCTCGCTTTTGTGGTTTCTGTCGTTTCTGCCGAGCAGGCCTTTGTTCTCTCTTCCTCGGGTGATGGAATTACCGTCTACAAAGTCAATGCCGAAACTGGTGAGCTTTCCGAGATTCAAACCGTGCCGGACCCGGGGTTGATGGCGATCACGAAAGACCAGCGCAGGGTCTTTGCAATCGGGGCGAAGGAGATTGCGACCTATGACGTTGAAGACGACGGCAAGCTCAAGTTGGTGGGAAAAGCTGAGATCACCGAAGGGGGCGGATACGCTGACCTCGACGCTACGGAGCGATTCTTTGCCACGAACAACTATAGAAAGGGGACCGCGACGGTTTGGGAGATTGGAGGCGATGGCATCGCCATTTCGGAGCCGACGGCCCATGTGACGCTCGAACAGAAGGCGCACTCTACGGTCTTTGCTCCCAATAATGATTTTTTGCTGGTTCCCGCCACGGGACCTAACAAGGTTTTTCAGCTCAAGTTCGATGTCGCGACCGGAAAGGTGGAACCCAATGAGCCTGCTTCGGCTCCGGCCCCGACTGGAGAAGGGGAGGCTCAGCAGCCGCGCCACCTCGTTTTTCACCCCGATGGCAAGATCGTCTACACCACCCTTGAGCGGGAGTTGCCCGGCGTCGGCGTGTGGGAGTGGGATGCGGAGAGCGGAAACCTCACCGTGATTCAGAATATTGTGACTTATCCGGAAGGCTTCGACGGCATGATCACAACGGCGGATCTGCACCTGACTCCGAACGCCAAGTTTCTCTACATATCCAACCGGGATATCACGGACCGCAAAGCGGTGGTTGGGAACAGCTCAATCGTAGGATTCAAGGTTCTTGGATCCGGCAAGCTGGAGATGATCGGGCACACGCCCTGTGAGCAGGTGCCGCGTTCGTTTGCGGTGGATCGCGCCGGAAAGTTCCTCTACGTGGCGGGGCAGACCGCGGCCAAGATCGGAGTCTATCAGATCAACCAGGATACGGGTGAGTTGACGAGGGTTCAGCAGCTGGATACCGGTGCCGGGCCGAACTGGGTTCAGTGCATCACTCTGAAGTGATTTCATGCCGGTCCCCGCTGCAAAAGCGTGCCTGATTTGTAATTGGAAACCCCTCCCGGCCGGCTGATGTTGGCACCACTATGGAACCTACGCACAGCAAGACGATTGGTTATGTTCTCTGGATCTTTGGATTCACGGGATCCCATCGATTTTATTTTGGTAAACCGGTTTCCGGAACGATCTGGTTCTGCACACTCGGCCTGCTCGGTATTGGCTGGCTGATTGACCTTTTCCTGATCCCCCGCATGGAGCGGCAGGCGGAACTCCGTTACAAGGAGGGCCCCGTGGACTACTCCGTCGCCTGGATTCTGCAGACTTTCTGCGGAGCGCTCGGTATTCACCGTATTTACATGGGTAAATGGGTGACGGGACTGATTTACATGTTCACCGGCGGTCTCGCCTTTATCGGGGTGTTGTATGACTACTGCACACTGAACGGCCAGATCAGCGAAATTAACGCTGAAAAGCGGTCGCAGTCCGGCGGCCAGACCAGCCCGGAGCGCCTCATCGAGGGGTGATCCCTCGATAGCGCTCAATCGGAGCGAAATTTTCCCTTTCGCTCCGGCCCAATTGGGTCGAACGATCCCTGCATACATTGAATTATGGCAAAGGGATTTGAGTTGGAAGGGACCGTTAAGGTCATCGAAGAGATTCAGACGTTCGCGAGCGGCTTCAGCAAGCGCGAGTTCGTGGTTGAGGTCGAAGACGGAAAGTATCCGCAGTCGATTAAGTTTGAGTGCGTGAAGGACAAGACCTCTCTCACCGACGGTCTCCAGATCGGGGATGCGGTCAAAGTCAGTTTTGATATCCGCGGCAATGAATACAACGGTCGCTACTATGTGAACCTCAACGCGTGGAAGGTCGAGAAAGCCGGTGGAGCCGGCGCGCCTGCTCAGGGCGGCGATCAGGGTTTTGGCGATCAAGGAGCGCCTCCGTCGAACCTCAGCGAGCCTCCCGGTGGCTACGGTCGTGATTCCGGAAGCCCGGACGACGACGACATCCCGTTTTAGACCTGATATACCCGATCGGGTAAATCACTTGCTCATCTGGTGCCCTGCACTAGGATGGGCCTTCCCGGGGATTGGCTGGGTTTCCAGCTGATATCGAGAACCTGTAGATCCGTCTGCCGACACGAGGTGTCCGGACACAGCCCCGGTTAACAGAAAAATACATATCCCATGGCTGAGTCCTCATCAGGAAACAATCGGAACCGCGGTGGCGGTGGAAATCGCAATCGGAACCGCAACAGTGGCGGAAACCGCAATCGCAGCGGTGGAAACCGTGGAGGCAATCGTAGCGGAGACCGCAGCGGAAATCGCAGTGGCGGTGGTAACCGGGGTGGAGGCAATCGAAGCCGTCGCCGTCCCGAGCCGAAGCCTACCGGTTGGCAGAAGTTCGTCAAAGCGATCACGTTTGGTCTGGTCGATCCGACGAAGAAAAAGAAGAAGCCGAAGAGCAGCAGCCAACCTGCCAAGAAGCGTCCCGCCCGCATTCGTGAAGTGGTCGAGCCGACAACTCCGCGCCTCTATGTCGGGAATCTTAATTACGACGTCGATAACGAAGCGCTGAAGAAGTATTTCTCCTCTGCCGGAACCGTGGTGGAAGCCGCTGTGGTGATGCATTCACGCTCAGGCAAATCCAAGGGGTTTGCATTTGTGGAAATGAGCAGCCTCGAAGAGGCCAAGGTCGCTGCCATTAAGCTCAATGACACTGACCTGATGGGTCGTCGCCTACTGGTGACTGGTGCCAAGTCCGAGAAGCGTAAGGAAGGCGAAGGTGGTGAGCGTCCGCGCCGGGAGCGCAGCGGCGAACGACGATCCGAAGGTCGCGGAGAAGGACGCCGTGAGCGGGGTGGTCGTGACCGCGATCGTGACCGTCGCGGAGGTCGAGGCGGCCGTTCCGGCGATAAGCCTGAAAGAGCTTCCCGCCAGGTGAAGCCGCTTCAGATCGAGCAGGTTTCCACCGCGTATCTCCAGATCAAGAACCTGAATGTCCAGGCGACTGATCAGGACTTTGCTGACCTGTTCGAAGGAGTCGGGTCTCTTAAGGTTCGCGAAAATGTTTCCCCGGCTGAGGGTGCCGACACTTACGATCTCCGTGTGGAGATGGCATCAACCGAAGATGCCCAGAAAGCGGTCGAGTTTCTCCACGGGAAGTCTTTCATGGGCAACCAGCTCAAGGTCACCGGCACCGAAGCTTTTGATGCGGATGCTCCCGCAGCGACCGAGGCTCCCGTCGAGAGCGCCCCTGAACCAGCTGCCGAGCAGCCTGTCAGTGAGCCCGCGACCGAGACTGCTCCCGAGGAAGCAGCCGAGCCTGCTCCTGAAGCAAGCGAACCGGCTCCCGAAACAGGCGAAGCTCCTGAAGCCTCCGATGACGAGTGGCGTCCCGGTGAGGAAGAGCCGAAAGAAGGCTGAACCGATTCCAAATTTCGATTTGAGTAAAGCGGCGGACAGCGATGTCCGTCGTTTTTGCGTTTAGGCGGCGCGAATTGTGTTAGGCTGGATGCCGAACTGCGTCTGAGCGCGTAAGCTAATTTGGAATGAAGAAGACACTCCTGTTGCTGGCGCACCCGGCATTTGAAAGATCCCATGCCAATGCCGCGTTGCTGTCTGCGGTGGAAGATCTAGAACACGTCACAGTTCACGATCTTTACGAGACCTATCCTAACTTTCTGATCAATGTGGATCGCGAGCAGAAGCTATTGATCGAACACGACCGTGTCGTGATTCAGCATCCGTTCTTCTGGTACTCCACTCCTGCGATCGTGAAGGAGTGGTTTGACCTCGTCCTGGAATACGGCTGGGCATACGGAGAGGGTGGAGACGCCCTCAAGGGTAAGGTGCTGCGCTCCGTCGTGACGACTGGAGGTTCCCAAAAAGCCTATTGCCCGGAAGGTCACAATTGTTACAGCGTCGCAGAATTTCTCCGCCCGGTTGAGCAGACGGCGCGGCTGTGCCAGATGGACTACGAGGAGCCGCTCGTGTTTTACAGCGCACTTCAGATGAAACCGGATGAGTTGAAAGCTGCCGGTGAAACCTATCGTAAATTTCTGATCTCTGAATAATGGCCTTCGAAGAAGTCTTTGTCTCCGCGTTCGTCTACCTGCTTGCCGCCGTAGTCGCCGTGCCGGTCGCCAAAAAGCTCGGAATGAGCTCCGTGCTCGGTTACCTGGTCGCCGGCATCCTGATCGGGCCATTCGTTTTCGGTATCGTCGGACAGGAGGGCGAGGACGTGATGCACTTTGCCGAGTTCGGCGTCGTCTTGATGCTTTTCCTCATTGGCCTGGAACTTGAGCCGACCCTGTTGTGGAAAATGCGCGGTCCAATTCTCGGGCTCGGTGGATTGCAGGTACTTGTCTCGACTGTGGTGATCGCAGGGATTGCTGTTGGTCTCGGCCTGGCCTGGCAACCGGCGCTTGCCATTGGAATGGCCCTGGCCCTGTCATCAACGGCGATTGTCTTGCAGACCCTGCAGGAGAAAGAGCTGACCCAGACACCGGGGGGACGGTCGGCCTTTTCGGTTCTGCTGTTCCAGGATATCGCGGTGATTCCGATGCTGGCCATTTTCCCGCTGCTCGCGACCCTGGAGACGGGAGGTGGCGACGACCAAGGACACGGGCACCAGTCTCCCGTGGCGGAGTGGGTGTCTCATCAGCCCGGTTGGGTGAACACCCTCATGGTGATCGGAGCTGTCGTTGTGATCATCCTGGGAGGGAAGTTCCTCGCTCGGCCGGTGATGCGTGCCATTGCGGCGACCAGGGTGAGGGAGACCTTTACTGCCTTTGCCCTGTTGCTCGTGATCGGTATTGCGCTCGCGATGACCTGGTTGGGGGTATCTCCGGCCTTGGGAACTTTCCTGGCCGGCGTGGTTTTGGCCAATAGCGAATACCGTCATGAATTGGAGAGCGACATCGAACCGTTCAAGGGAATGCTGCTTGGCGTGTTCTTCATCTCGGTGGGTGCCTCAATTGACTTCTCACTGATTTTCTCAAAGCCGCTCGTTGTGTTTGGAATTGTGATCGGATTAATGGTGGTAAAGGGCGTGATTCTATTTGTTCTCGGACGAATGGGGCGTCTTGAAATCGGCCAGCGCCTATTTTTCTCGCTGGCACTCGCGCAGGGTGGTGAGTTTGCATTCGTCCTCCTGGGCTTCGCCGTTGCCGAAGGCGTCGTGGCAGGGCCGATTTCTCAGATTGTCATCGCTGCGGTGGCCCTGACCATGGCTCTGACACCTCTGGTTCTGATTGTGGAGGAGCGAATCCTCCGATCGAAGTTTGAAAGAGAGAATCAAGAGGAACGGGAGCCCGATGAGATCGAGGAGTCGGCTCCTGTGATTCTCGCCGGGTTCGGTCGATTCGGAAACTTTGTTGGCCGGTTGCTTCGTTCTCAAGATGTGAAGGTGACGGTGATTGATCACGATTCTGAGCATATTGATTTCTTAAGAAAGATCGGGATTCGCGCCTACTTCGGAGATGCCTGCCGACTGGATTTGCTGGAGTCGGCCGGGGCCGCGGAAGCGAAGGCAATCGTGATTGCCCTCGAGAACCCTGACAAGTCCGCCGAACTGGTGCAGTCGATTCGCAAGCATTTCCCCAACCTGAAAATTTTCGCGAGAGCAGCCGATACGACCAACATGTACGAGCTGATCAACGAGGAAACGGATTTTGTGGTTCACCAGTTTTCCGGCAGTGCGACCAGCATGGGCGCTGAGGTTCTCAAGTGTCTCGGTTTTCGTGCCAATCGAGCCGAACGTGTTGCGACCTGGTTTGCCCAGTCGGATCGTGAAACAGCTGTCGAAGCGGCCCCGCTGCACAAGGACGAGGACGCCTACGTCAGCCGGATTCGCGAACGGGTCGCCAGCATGCAGGAGCGTTTTGAGCGGGACGCACGCATGCCGATGGATACCGGCGAATCGGCATGGAACAGTGATGCCATTCGCAAGGGGGTGGTGGAAGGTCACGACGAGGTGGGGGACTAGCCGGTTGCAAATTCACTTGTCGAAAACGGGAATGAGAGTACCTGTGTGCCCACAGGATTACATGAATCTCATCCTAAACCTCAAACGATTTGCCGCGATTGGCCTGCTTGCCAAACTCGCCTGGCTCATTCGTGTCCACTGATCCGGTTGAGGTTGATTCACTGTTTTCGCTCTTAGATCCTGTCTTTTAAAGATTCTCGCGTTTTCCACTGATCGGCCTTTCCGGGCGATTCGGTCCTATGAAAACGCTCTCACCTGCTCTCACTTCCATTCCGGATCCGACGCTTCGTCGAGGCGTCGTCGTGATGCTCTTGTCCGTGTTAGCATTCTCTTCCAACTCATTGTTGCTTTGTTACCTCAGTGGAGCCGAGAAGGGCATTGCTCCCGAGGTACCGCTGCTGTTCCGGGCCGCGGTCGGCATGTTTATAGTGCTCGTGTTTTTCCGGGGGCGGAGGCCGACTCGCATTGTGCCGGTTTTTCGTGAGAAGCTGCTCATCTTGCGTGGGTTAACCGGATTGTTGGGGACGGCGGCGTATTATTGGACAGTACCTACACTCGGTGCCGGCACCGCGACCTTGATTTGTAATACCTACGTGATCTTCGCATCCATCATTGCCGTGATGGCCCTGGGAGAGCACTTAACGGTGCCAAGGTTTCTCTGGTTGGCGGCCTCGTTTGTTGGCATCGTCTTCCTGGTAGGACCTTCAGCTGATGCCGGGTTCGCCTTTGGGGTCAATGAGGCGGTCGCCCTGGCCGGTGCCTTGCTCGCGGCTTCATCTGTCGTTCTGGTTCGTCGTCTCGTGGAGGATCACTCCATCGGTACGATCTACCTTTCGCAGTGTATCTGGATCTTTCTCCCAGTGGTCGTAATCGCGGGGCCACAACTGTTTGAGCTCTCGGCAGTAGACCTGGGTCTGCTGATTGTTGGAGGAACTATGGCCGGCTTCGGGCAACTGGCCATGAATGAAGGCTATCGCTGCCTTTCGGTTTCAACCGGTGCCTCCCTGCAGATGTTGTGGCCGGTGCTTACCATGACGGGAGGCTGGCTGATCTTTAATGAGCGCCTGACCCATGTCCAGATGCTGGGAGCGATCCTGATTCTCGTTGGAATCTGGCGGGTGTCGGTTTCGAAGCGATGATCCTGTGATCAGGCCGGTTTGAAATGCTCGGCTGCGAGTGCGGCTGCCCCGTGGGCGCCGGTGCAGTGGCCGAGCGAGACAAACCGGATCGGTGGCGGAGAAACGAATTGTCCAAGCAGGGCGATGGCAGTCGCTTCGCGGACCCTGTCCAGGTAGAGATCACCGATGTCATTGAAGGAGCCGGCGAACACCACCATTTCAGGATCGGCGACCTGGGTAAGCCGGGCGACTGTGTCACCGTGATGCTTCACGATTTCGCTGAGCTGGTTAAGTGCTTCGCGATCTCCACTTCGGCAGTTGGAAACGAATTCGTTCCACGCTTCTAGCGTCGTAACGCCGTCGGGTGAAATCGCACGTACGGTAGCACGGTCTTCGAGCCAGGCCGGCTTCGGAGAGGTGTCGTTTTCACCTCTAACGGTCCATCCTCGGATTTCGCCGGCAAGTTCGTGGGTCCCCCGAATGAGACGCCCCTCACTGATAATGGCAGCGGAAATACCTGTCCTGACATTGATGCAAATCAGATTCTCAATCAGCGAGGAGCTACCGAGCCAGTATTCGCCAAGTGCCATGGCACGGGTGTTGTGCTCAATGCGTAAAAGTTCAGGGTCGACGTCGAGTTCCTTGCAAAGATCGACGTCTTTCCATTCAAAGATATAGGGATAGCCGAGCGCGAGCCGCTCAGCTTGCTGAATGCGCCCCGGGACTCCGATGCCAATCCCGTGGAGGGTGCCGTGTCCGGAGTCTCGAAAGCGATCAATAGTTTCCCGAAGGTGATTGATGACTTCGTCCTTCGAAGGGCGGGGAGTTAGAGGGATCACAACTTCTTCAATGGTGGACTGCGCGAAGTCGATCAGCACGCCGTAGATGTTGCGGGCATCAAAGTCGAATCCGATGAAGGTGCCGTAGTCCCCTCTGAGTTCGAGCTGGCGCTTGGGGCGTCCGGCTTCGGCGGTGTGCTCCACCCCGGATTCCCTGACAAGCCCGTTGTCGATCAGATTGTCCACCCGACGTCCCGCGGTGGAACGGGCGACATCAACCCTATCGGCAAGATCACGTCGCGAAATGCCGGGAGACCTGCGAATTTCGCGAATGAGGAGGCGTTCGAGCGTGGCTGGGTCCATGAGGAGTCAACCCGCTGTCACCATTTCATCAGTTTCGTGAATTGCGGGCTATCAATATCATTAAGATACCCATAAGAAAGAGAGGCGAAAGCAGGAATGCTCTCCCCTGTGTCGGAGGCGGGGGGCTTGAGATTACTTCGATCTTGTCGGCAAAGGGCCTGAATCAGGATTAGTCGGGAAGTTCCTGATCCTTAGTTTCAGGCATGAACATAACCACGACGGCTCCGAGAAGAAAGAAGGCGCTGAGAATGCTGACGGCAACGGGAAGCTCCATCGTGGCCTTCATCTTCCCGGCAAGCAGGAGCACGGAAACGGCGACGATTCGTCCGCCGTTGAATCCCCAACTCATCCCGGTAGCGCGGAGTCGATTCGGGAAGAGTTCAGGGAAATAGACGGCATACCCTGCGTGCATCCCCAGGGTGAAGAATCCGAACACAGGGAGAATAAACAACAGCATGGTGTAGTTCTGGGGGGCGAAACAGGCGATCGGGGTGATGACGAGGGCTGCGATGTGAAAGAGAATGAATGTTTTCTTCCTTCCCAGCCTTGCTGAGATCGGGCCGAACAGGACCAGGCCAAGTCCTCCGCCGATTGTTTGAATGATGCCGTAGGCGATCTTGGCTTTTTGCGAGGCTTCAGCCGGATCGACTCCGTCAGCAATAAGGCGTTCACGGGCGAGATCCTGGCCGGCTACCGTGACCGCCCAGAATGTGCCCAGTCCGACCGCGGCAAGTAACATGGCTCCAATCGCCCTTCCACGCCATGGTGCCACAGTCAGAAGTTCTTTGAAGCTTCCGGCTTTACCGTCTCCGGCTGCCGCTGCCGCCCGTGCCTCCTCCCATTTCTTGGGTTCCTTCACGGCGACACGAACCCAAACGATGAGCAGAGCGGGCAGGACCCCGATGAGGTAGGCATACTGCCAGTTGGTGTTGACGAGGTAAGCAGCAATCGCAGCAAGCCAGGTGCCAATTACGGAAGAGGCATGGAAGATACTGGAGGCATGGGCGCGTGCCTTCTTCGGGAAGACCTCGGAAACGAGAGCTGCCGCCACCGCCCACTCACCACCGACACCCATGGCGACGAGAAAACGAAGCGTTGTGACGTGCCAAAGTTCGGTGGCGAAGAACGTTAATCCTGAGAATACCGAATACATCAGGATGGTCAGGATCATGATGGGCCGCCGTCCATAGCGGTCAGCCATTGATCCGAAAAGGAGTCCACCAAAGGTTCCTCCCAGGAGGAAGACACCCAGGAACCAGTCGCCGAATTTCTTAACGTCTGCGCTTCCCAGTTCCTGACCGAGGATGTCGCTCAACATATCGTTGCGCGTCAGGTTGAAGATCTGACCTTCGTAGACGTCGAAGATCCATCCTGCTGATGCGATAATCAGGACAAGCCACTCGTAGCGGGTGATCCCGTGATACCATTTGCTGTTGGATTCAAGTTCGTTGGACATATCTCCGTAAGGTAGGGAATGGATTCGTAACAGGGTTCAACCTTCGAGTAAACGCAGTTGTGTCCCGCGATGGTGTCGAAATGAAAGGAAGGGGAGTAGCTAGTAGCCAAGGAATCACCGAACAAAAAGGTCACCGATGGCTCTGTCCTGAATTCCCTTGAACCACTCCTGTTAGCCTGACGGGTTTTCGGCGAGAGTAACCTGAGTCGTGTCGAGAACCTTGCGGTCGAGGTCGCACATGGCGTGCAGAGTGACTTTGTCGTCGGCAGTGAGGGCCTGGTTGGCCGCTCCTGCTCCGCGACCACCGCATCCAACGAGTCCTAGTTTCAGGTAGCCTTCGTCATTTTGTGCGGAATGAACGGGGCGGCTCGAAGCAAGGGCCAGTGTGGTGAGTGATGCGGTGGTCGCAGCAGAAGTGGTCTCCAGGAAGCGTCTACACGAGGTTTGATGCTTTTCTGGAGCGGGTTCCATTGCGGGGTCAGGGGGTTTAGGTATCAGAATTCCAATTTTGTTGCAAACGGAATTAAGCCAAAAGGCCAATTAATTGCTAGTCTGGGGGCTTTCGTGCGAATTTTCGCCACGGATACGCGAACTCAGGGAGGGTCTTTTGAGCTATATTTAGTTGCAAACAGAATTAATTAATGATAGCCGAATAAGTGAGTTTTTCCGGAGCGTAACTTCGACACTAGTTCTGGGTTCTGTTAGGGCGCTGGAGGACGTATCGATTTTTGTCACACGTAATCTCATGTCTGCTTCTGATCCTCCTATCACGATTCGAACTCCAGAAAGAAAAGTTGAGTTCGCCTGGTTCTCTGCGCTTTGCGGTGATGACTATGAATTTCTCGGGGTGCCTGATGGAGATCTCAGGAGCAGCTTTGAGCACTGTGGTGAAATTGTCAGGACGGCGGATCAATTGGGCTATCAGAATATCCTTTTGCCGTCTTCATTCGTGGTGGGGCAGGAACCTTTGCCATTTGCTTCGGCGATGGCAGCCCAGACGGAGCAGATTAATCAGCTCGTGGCGGTTCGCATGGGGGAGATTCATCCGCCTATGCTGGCCCGCCACATCAGTACGATTGATCACATCGCGAAAGGTCGTCTTACAGTGAATATCATTTCTTCCGACCTGCCCGGTGAAAAGGTGGACAGTGATGCCCGCTACGATCGTGCTCGTGAGGTCATCGAAATTCTGAAGCAGTGCTGGACGCAGGATAAAATCAATTTCACCGGCAAGTACTACGACCTTCAGATTCCATGGTCAGACCCGGCCAAGCCCTACCAGCAGAATGGTGGGCCGCTTCTTTACTTCGGGGGGATCTCTCCGGGAGCCAGGAAGCTTTGCGCCGAACATTGTGACGTCTTCCTGATGTGGCCTGAAACGGAAGAGCGACTATCTGCGACGATGTCTGAGATGAGTGATCTCGCGGCGGGTTATGGTCGCAAGATTGATTTCGGTTTGCGCATTCACATGATTGTTCGCGAGACAGAGGCTGAGGCAAGAGCTGCTGCAGATCGCCTTGTCTCGAAACTGGATGCAGACAAGGGAGAGGAGATCAAGGCGAGAGCCCAGGACAACAAGTCAGCTGGAGTGTTGCGTCAGGACGAACTGCGGGCGCAGTCGAAGGATGACTATATCGAAGATCATGTCTGGTCCGGAGTGGGCCGGGCAAGATCCGGTTGCGGCAGTGCCATCGTTGGAGATCCCGACCAGGTCTACGAAAAACTGCAGCGATACATCGACATGGGTATGAGGGCTTTCATCTTCTCAGGCTATCCTCACCTCGACGAGTGCAAGTTGTTCGCGGAATACGTCTTGCCGAGACTTGATACCACCCGACTCAATGTTGCTCAGGGACGGTTGCCTGAAAAAACGCCTGAAACTCCGCTCACCTACGGCGAGAGGAAGTGAGGTCTTGAATCGCCGAGGGGTGCTTAGTTTGTCGTCCTTTGCTGTGGCAGCAGCAACGTCACTGTTAGCTTGGGGGCAGGCGCCTACCGGGCAGTGGGCCCGGGCTAGGCAAAGATATCCATCACTGGCTTGCCCTTGCCGTCTTCGGTCACATAGAACGGACGGCCTTCGATAGTGAACTCGGTCTTCGGGCTCACGCCCATCGCGGTCATGATGGTGGCGTGCAAATCGGTCACAGTGACCGGATTTTCCACAGCGACGAGTGGTCGTTCGTCAGCGGTTTTGCCATAGAGGTGCCCTTTTTTGACGCCGCCACCGAAGGTCATCACGCTGGTGCCGCCGGTGAAATGACGGTGGAGGCCGTAGTGTTTTTCCTCGGTAATGACGTCCACTTTATGTGTGGCCTGGTCGTTGGCTTCGGATCCCGGTTTGCCCTCGATGAGAGCATCGCGGCTGAACTCGGAAGCGATAATGACGAGCGTGCGGTCGAGCAGACCACGCTCTTCCAGATCGAGAACGAGTTGTGCGATAGGGCGGTCGATTTCCTGATGGAGGCGCTCGACTGTTTTGTGCCCTTCAGCATGGGTGTCCCAATGCAGAAACGGTACATACTCGGTGGTGACCTCCACGAAGCGCGCGCCGTTTTCGACGAGGCGGCGGGCCAATAGGCAGCCGCGACCAAAGCGTCCGGTGTCGTAGATGTCGCGCACCTCCTTGGGCTCAAGTTCGAGGTCAAACGCTTCGCGCTCCTTGGAGTTGAGCAGGCGGTAGGCGTTGTCCATGGAACGCATCAGCGATTCCTGCTGATAGTCGCTGGCATACTCGCGATGCGGATTGCTGTCGACGAGCTGGCGGAAGAGTTTGTCTCGACTGGAGAAGCGGGACTGGGTCATCCCCTCGGGCGGGCGGACGGATTGGGCGGCCTGCTCAGGGTAAGGCAGGTTCATGGGGCCGTATTCACTCCCGAAGAAGCCGGCCGTGGTGAAGGCCTTGAGTTCTTCCTTTTCGCCGACGCCTTCGAGTCGCTGGCCCACGTTAATAAACGCAGGCATGACATCGTTCTGTGGGCCTAACACGCGAGCCATCCAGGAACCCAGGTGAGGGCAGGCGACGGTCTGCGGTGGCACGTAGCCGGTGTGCCAGTGGTATTGATGTCGCGAATGCAGAATGCTGCCGAGGTCGGGCTGAACGGCGGAGCGAATCAGGGTTCCACGATCCATCACGCCGGCGATGTTTTCGAGGCCGGCGCAGATCTTGATGTCATCAACGGCGGTATCAATCGCGGGAAAGGTACTGAGAACCGAATCGACAGACATGCCCTTTTCGAAGGGGGCGTAGCGCTTCGGGTCAAAGGTTTCGGGTGCCGCCATGCCGCCTGCCAGCCACAGGAGAATGCACGCATCGGCCTTTGCCTCGGGATGCTCGAGGTCTTTGCCACGGACCATCTGGGGAGTGCCAGACATCCACGCGGCGGTGGAGGCGGCTCCGAGCTTCTTGAGAAAGTCGCGACGAACAATGGGATCGGGCGCGTTGGGATCGATTTCGAAGTTCATGGGGGTAAGAAGGCAAAAGGCACAGGGCAAAAGGCACTGGTTGGGCTGAAGGTTACAGGCAGAAGGCAAAAGAGGGAGGTGATCGGTATTCAGTCTTCAATGGTCAGTGAACGAGCATCTTTCAGGGATTCGTGATCATTCGTGTTCCATTCGTGAAAATTCGTGTTCAATCACCTAACAAAAAGGAACTCGGGGGTCATGGTGATGGCCCAGAGCAGATCGGTGATCTGATCGGTTTCAGGGCTGTCGCCGAGGGATTGAGTGAGGATCATAGTCTCTTTCTCGGAGGGTAGCCGGCTCAGGGTAGCGAGGTAGATTTCTTCCACGAGCTGAGATGCTGAGAGTTCTTTTTGAGTGGCGAGTTTTTCCGCGCCGCTTCTGAGGTGGTCCATCAGGTTGGCGCTGGTGGAAAGATCGACGGCTTCCAGGGTCGTCAGTTCGTTCGGACGTGAGGTGACAATCTGGTCGCGGTTGGGACGCCCGAGGGAGCGCATCAGGTCATCGGCCTTGAGTAGGGAGGCCCGGACCTGGTGTTCGCTTCCGGCGGAAGCCACGGCGAGGGTGTTGCCGATGCGGGCATCGGTCTTTTGTTTCCACGTCACGTTGGGCAGGGGGCGGGCTGTTTCCCAGGTCAGGGCATTGAGGTTCCATTTCCCGGGGCGGTTTCCTTTCGGGATAGTTTCGCTGACTTGCCATTGCTCGTCGGTCACGATGATCTCGTCGGTGCCGTCTTCGTATTCGATGCGCAGGGCAGCGAAAGCACCGGCGGCGTTGGGCTTGGGGCCGCGGTTCTCAGCCGTCATCAGAAGCCGGTTGGCACCGGGGCGAAGCTGGGATGGGAGCGGAGCGGCTTCGAGATTCGCCCAATTTACGCCGTCGAGGATCTGGCGATTGTTGAGGTAAAGCACAAAAGCGTTGTCGGCAGCGGCAATGATGCCGGCCGAGCGAATTGGCTTGGTGATCTTGATGTCGCGTTTCAGAAGAATCTTTTCGCCGTGCATCGGAATGCCGCCGTTGTCGACTGAAGGTCCCCAGACCCAGGAACTCGGAAAGGACAGTTTCTCTTCCAGTTCCGGTGACACAATGCCGCGGGCAACCGGAGCATCGAAGCCGGTCGGTGCCGAACCGGTGATCTGCCAGATGGCGTCGACAAACTGCTCAGCGGTGAGGCGCTTCGGAAGCGGGCCGTCGAAAGAAAATTCGTCGGTTTCACTTTCGTGCACTGAGGTGGCACTCTGGTAGGCCGATGAGGTGACGATGGTGCGCAGCGTGTGCTTGAGATCGTAGCCGTTGTCCTGAAAGTCGGTGGCAATCCAGTCGAGCAGGTCTTCGTTCCAGGGCTCGGTCTGCATCGCGTCGAGCGGGTGCACGATGCCGTGGCCCATGAGTTGTCCCCAGAGGCGATTCACGATGGTGCGGGGCACGCGTCCGTTTTCGGGGTGCGTCATTAGGGCAGCGAGCTGGGCAAGGCGTTCCTGCTTGGGAGCTTTGGGATCGACCTGTCCGATTTCGGGAAAGAGCCAGGCCGCCTGAGCCATTTCCCCGGTGGGTTTATCGCAGCGATGCAGCTCAAGAGGCTCCTCCGAGTAGATGGCGGCGAGGTTGTAGGCTTCGGCCAGGGTCCAGCGATCGATGAAGCTGTCGTGGCAGGAAGCGCACTTCATGTTGATGCCGAGAAAGGACTGGGACAGGCTCTGGGAGAATTGGATCGGCAAAGTTTGGCCGGCGCTGACGGTGCCGCGCCACTTGATGCCGTTGATGAATCCGGCACTGCTGGCGTCGGGCGGGGCGATGAGCTCAGTGACCATCGCGTCAAAGGGTTTGTTAGCTTTGAGCGACTCGTAGAGCCAGTCGCTGATCTGAGTGCGCCCTTTGGTGATAAATCCAGTACCGTCGTAATCGTTGCGAAGCAGGTCGTTCCAGAAAGTCAGCCAGTGTTCGGTGTAGGCGAGGTCACGATCGAGCAGTTCGTTGATTTTTTTAGCTTGCTTGTCAGGATCGTTGTCGGCGAGGAAGGTGCGAGCCTCCTCCGCGGTGGGAAGCAGTCCGACCAGATCCAGAGAAACACGACGAAGGAACGTGGCGTCGTCGGCTTCGGCGGGGCGGGGCTGATCATGATTGGCCAGGTGCTGATCGATGATGCGATCAATCGGATGGGTTCTCCCGTCGGTGACTGCCGGGAGTTCGGGTCGGCGGGGAGCGAAAGGAGGTTCATAGGTGGGGATGCCAAAGGTGAACCCGGGTTCCCATTTCATGCCCTCGTTGACCCACTGCTTGAGAATGGCGAGGTGTTCTTCGGGGACGCGCGGCTTTTTCTCCGGAGGCATCATGAAGTCCGGATCCGGGTCGAGAATCAGCTCGATGAAGTAGGACTCATCCGCTTTGCCGGGAACGGCGGTGTCGTCGTCGAGGAAGAGCTCACGCGTGTTGATGGAAAAGCCACCCTTGGACTCTTCGCCGGAGTGGCAGTCTCCGCAGTGTTCTTTGAGGATGGGAACAACGCTGTGCACGAAATCGACTTCAGCATGGGCATGAGAGACGGCGAGATAGGCGCAGGTTGCCAGAGCAAGGACGGTGCGTCGCGGGGGAAAGAGCTGGGGGGCTTCGATCATGAGATTTCATCATAATATCCTCTTAGCCGGGCGAATTCTGCCTTGTTTTCCGGTTTTCAGGATGGCGCGAATGCGGGCGGGCCTCGGGTATTCCAAAGTGAGGGCGGCTGGAGGGCCGGTATGACGGGGGCTGGGGCGGAAAAGGCTTGCTTGATTTTTCTTCGGCGACTCCACTGGAGGCATGGAAGCCAACGCAGCTGTTCTCTACGAGCCTGGAACGCCTTTGAGGTTCGAACCGGTCACCGTTCTTCCGCCCGGGCCGGGGGAGGTGCAGGTGCGTATGCACGCGGCGGGGGTGTGCCACAGCGATCTTCATGTGATGAAGGGAGATCAGCCCATGAAGATGCCGATCATCCTCGGGCATGAAGGATCCGGAGTGATCGAAGCGGTGGGAGATGGCGTGGAGTCAGTGGAGCCGGGCGACCATGTGATTCCGATCTGGCGAATGTCATGTGGCACCTGCGAATACTGCCTCGGTGGCCGTCCTGCTCTTTGCGATGTCGGAACGGCGATGCGGTTTACCGGGCGTATGCCGGATGGGAAAACACGGTTTCAATCCGGCTCAGGCGAGGAAATTCTGCACTACGCGGGAGTGTCGACCTTTTCTGAATTGTCGACCATGCCGGAAGGCGCTGTGGTAAAAATCCCGAAAGACTTTTCGCTCGAGTTTGCTGCGCTGATTGGTTGTGGAGTGATCACGGGGTTTGGTGCCGTTTTCAATGCTGCGGATGTGAAGGCCGGAGACACAGTCGCCGTTTATGGTTGCGGGGGAATCGGGCTGAATATTGTGCAGTCGGCAAAGATGGCGGGAGCAGTGCAGATCATTGCGGTGGATACGGTCCCGTCGAAACTGGAGTATGCGAAGCAAATGGGGGCGACGGATTTGGTGGATGCATCAGAGTCAGATCCTGTGGAAGCCGTCCATGACCTGACAGGGAATCGTGGAGTCGATTACGCTTTTGAAGCCATTGGTTTGCCCAGGCCGATGGAGCAGGCCTACGATTCGACGCGGAAGGGGGGCACCTGTGTTGTGGTGGGAATCGCGCCTCCTTCTGCGCGCGCTGAAATCAATGTGAATCAACTGGTGTATTCCGAGAAGACTTTGAAGGGTTCCATCTATGGATCGACTCGCCCGAGAATTGATTTGCTCCGATTGATTGAGTTGCATCGGGCAGGGCGTCTCATGTTGGATGAACTGCTGACTCGCACTTATCCACTCAGTGAAATCAACGAGGCCTACGATGCACTGGAAAACGGTGAAGTCGCGCGAAGTCTCTTGATCTGCAATTCCTGACCGGTTCCCAGCGGAAAAGAAAAATCCCGGGCACCGCGAGAGCGACAACCCGGGATTCGAGTAGGAGGAGTTGTTTTAAATCAGTCGCGGATCAGGCTTTGTCTCCTTTTCCGCCCTTACCTTTGGGGCCACCTTTGCCTTTGTCTTTGCCTTCGCCCTTGTCGCCGTCCCTGTCACCACCGGGGCCGCCTTTTCCTTTAGGGCCGCCTTTGCCGCCTTTGCCTTTACCCTTGCCCTTCATGAAGTCGCGGCGGCGCTCCATGCCTTCCTTGAATTCGCGAGGCCCAATGGAACCGTCACCGTCCTTGTCCCAGCGACCGAACGCTTCAGCGACTTCTTTGCGATCGGCGTCTTCGAACATGCGGGAATCTGCGAGTTCCTTGGGGCCGACCTTGCCGTCGCCGTTGGCGTCGACTCTCTTAAAGATCTCGAGGGCCATATCGCCGCCGGGGCGTCCTTTGCCTCGATCTCCCTCGCCACGTTCACCGCGCTCACCACGTTCTTCTGGTTTTCCCTTGAGCTCGCCCTCTTTGTCTTCGGCATAGGTAAAGCAGGTGAAGGTTCCGATCGCAGCGGCGATCACAGCAGTGAGGAGTGTTTTTCTGGTCTTCATGATGTTTGGGTGTGTTGTGAGTTTCTCAACTAAAACCACCCTAAATGAGCGAACATGACGAAAAGATGATGATCAGGAATCTTTTTTCCGAAGCGTGAAAGAAAGCCAGTCATGCTCGCTGTTGGCTTCCAGATCGAGCCCAAGTGCATCGGAGCAACTTCGGGCAAGAGAGAGACCCAGCCCGACGTGAGATGCGTCGCTTCTCGCTTCGTCACGACGCCAGTAACGGTCGAAAAGTCGTGACACGTCGTCTTCGCTTAGACCGTGAGGGGAGTTGGAGATGCGGATGCCATCGTCGAGCCCTTCTACCCGAATCGTTCCTTTTTCAGGCGTGTATTCCACGGCGTTTGAGAACAGGTTGCCGATCACGTGACGCAGTAAGCCGGGGTCCGTCTGGAGGGTGGAACCGTTTGGAAAAAGAAATTCCACGGAGTGATGCTTCGAATTCGCGGTTTCAGCAAAGGGCTGCCAGCACTGCTGAGACAGGTTTTCCAGCCCGACTGGTTCAATCTTTGGCTCCACTTCGCCGCTTTCCCATCGGGCCAGAGCGAGCAGGCTTTCGACCATGGTTTCCAACTGTTGGGCGATTTCCAGAGTTTCGGAGAAGGTGTCAGGGCCGGCCTGCTCCGGCCATTTCAGGGCCACTTCGCTGATCATTTTTAGCTCAGCAATAGGCGTTCGAATTTCGTGGGCCAGATCAGCGCTGAAGCGTCGTTCCCGTTCGAAGCTGTTTTGGATGCGATCCATCAGGCCGTTGAGTCGGGCATAGACGGGTTTGAGCTCAACTGGAGCTTCGGAGTCGTCGAATCGAGAGTCGAGGGTGTTCACGTCAATCGCTTCGCTCTGTCTTCCCAGGCTGCGCAACGGTTTCAGGCCTCGATTGAGAGAAGCACCGACGAGAGCCATGGTGGCACCTGCGGCCAATAAACCTACGATGACCAGTCCTCCCAGTAGAATGGAGAGAGTGCGGTCCTGTTCACTGATGTCCTGCGCGAGCGAGACGATCTGGAAATTGTTGCCGCGTCCGCCTTTGCTACCCTTCATTCCATTACTTTTGCCGCGTCCTTTTTGATTCGGCATAGTGTAGCGGAAATTCATGGTGCGAAGGGGAATGCCATCCTCGCTGGTGGCCGTCACAAACACCGGCTGAGGGCCGACTATGCCGGGAAAGGGTAGATTGGATTCTCCAAGGCTGTCCGATCGCTCGGTGAGCTCTCCTTTGTCATCCCAAGCCTGGAAGTAGTAGCCGCTGTTCAGTTCCTTGTAGCGTGTCAGACGTTCAGCGGAGCGCTTATTGCTCCCCGGGCCAGGACGATCGGATTGGGAAGGTAGGTTTGGCAGGCCCTCGAGGCGGGAAGGGTCAAATTTTGAGATGAAGCGCGTGACCTCCTTATCGACCGCCAACTGAGCATCCACTTCTTTGATTAGTCCCGAGCGGACTGAGAGATAGATGCCGGCTCCGGCGCCTATCCATAGTATGAGCAATCCGGCTGACAGGGTGATGCCCAGTCTGCGGCGAATCGATTTCATGCGGTGCGCTCCTCCATGACGTAGCCCTGGCCGCGGCGCGTGTGAATAAGCGGTTTGTCAGAGTTTTGAACGACGATCTTTTTGCGGAGTGCGCAAATGGCAGAGTCTACGACATTGCTCATCGGAGTGACGATGTCGTCGTAGATGTGTTCCTCGATATCGGAGCGAGTCACGACCTTTCCCTGTTTCAGCATGAGATGTTCGAGCAGAGCGAATTCACGGGCAGTGAGATCGAGATCAATCCCGGCACGAGAGGCGCGCTTGGCGGAAGTGTCGAGTTTGAGGTCGCCAACCTGGGTGACCGGTGCGGCTTCCTGGTAGGATCGGCGGCAGAGAGCTTCGACGCGAGCCAATAGTTCTTCTAGGGCGAAGGGTTTGACGAGATAGTCGTCTGCGCCAGTTCGTAACCCGTTAACGCGATCTTCGATCGTGTCTTTGGCGGTGAGAAACATGATCGGCGTCTTGTTCCTCTCGGCCCTGAGCCGCTTGAGAATGCTGACTCCATCCAGCCCCGGAAGCATGATGTCGAGGATGGCCGCATCGTATTCGTGGGTCTGCGCCATCCAGAGCCCTTCATCACCGTCTTCGGTGGCGTCGACGGCATAGCCCGATTGTTTCAACGCCATCACGATGGTCTCGCGAAGGCGGCGGGAATCTTCTACCAGGAGTACTCGCATCGCCCCGATAGTGTAGCAGGAAAAGATGACAGGAACATGACGAAGTGTTGTTTCGCCATATCCCAAAGGGGCTGGAGCCCTACTTCTTTTTCTTCTTCTTGTCGTTCTGGTCCTTCTTCCAGGAATTGAAAGGCACCACGCCGGCGTGCTCGGCCCAGGAGTCGTATTGGGCGATCATCTTCTCGGCGAGTTCGGGTTTGTCCTGGATCAAGTTGGTCGACTCGGTGCGGTCGGCTGCCATGTCGTAGAGTTCCCAGGCTCCGTTGACGCCCTTGGCGACCAGTTTCCACTGGCCGTCGCGGACGGCGCGGTTGCCTTCGTGCTCGAAGTAAATGGGATTGCCACGTTCCAGGGATGAGCCATCGAATGCCGGCTTGAGAGAAACGCCTTCAACGGGTTTGGTTGCGTTGCCTTGATTCTCGGCCGGGTAGTCTGCTCCGGCGATGTCGAGAGCGGTAGCCATGATGTCAATGAGGTGGGATGGGCTGTCGTGAAGGTTTCCATGCTCGGTGGAGCGGAACGCGCTGCCCTCGCGGGAGATACCCGCGGGCCAGTGAGCCACGAGCGGTGTGCTGACGCCTCCCTCGTGCACCCAGTGCTTGTATTCCTTGAAGGGGGTGTTGGAAACGTTGGCCCAGTTACGTCCATAGCCGATTTCGACCTCAGGATACCAGCCGGGCATGACGTTGGGACCGCGACGAAGCGGATAGCCGTCGCGGGACTGGACGGGAATCATTTCAGTTTGAAGGGTATCTTTCCCAAGCGGAGGAAGCGTGGGTTTGTCAGGTCGTTCGACTGGCCCCACGGGCTTGTCGCGTCCGAAGACTTCGGCGCAGCCTCCGTTGTCCTGAAGGAAGAGGATCAGCGTGTTGTCGAACTGATTGGTGTCCTTGAGGGCCTGGACGATGCGTCCGATTCCCTGGTCCATATTGTCGACCATGGCTGCGTAGACTTCCATGCAGGCAGCTTCCCATTCCTTGTTTTCGACTTCATCCCAGTTGCCGACCATGGGGGCGGGTTCCCAGTGATCGGGAAGCAGTTTCATTTCTTTGAGGCGCTGGATCCGGTTGGCGCGGGTGGGGGTGTAGCCACCGTCGTATTTGCCTTCATACTTGGCGATGTCCTCCGGCAGGGCGTGCATGGGCCAGTGGGCAGCAGTGTAGGCGACGTAGTGAAAGAAAGGTTTGTCAGGGTGCTGCTGGGCGTGTTCCCGGATATAGCGAACCGTGTTGTCGGAGATGGCGTCGGTGTAGTACCAGGTGCCCTCGGGCTGATATTCAGGATCGTTCTCCGGGGTGATGTAACGATTTCCGCGGGAGAGGCTGTTCGGATCAAAGAAGGATCCCGCCCCATGGATCGTTCCATAGAAGCGGTCGAAACCACGCTGCAACGGCCAGTTGGAAGTATCGGGACTTTCCAACTCGTTTCCATGGTAGGGAGTAACATGCCACTTGCCGGCCATGTAGGAGCGATAACCGGCAGGCTTGAGGGCTTCTGCAATGGTAACGCAGTTACGATTCAGGTCTCCCCGGTAACCATCGAGGCCGTAATCGCCCATCATGTGACCGATCCCGGCCTGGTGCGGGTAGAGCCCGGTCAGCAGCGAAGCGCGGGTGGGGCAGCAACGACCCGTATTGTAGAACTGGGTGAATCGAAGCCCGTCCTTGGCGAGAGCGTCGAGGTGCGGGGTTTCAATTTCTCCGCCGTAGCATCCGATGTCCGACCAGCCCATGTCATCAGACATGATCAGAATGATGTTGGGCTGCTTGGGCGCAGCGAAGGCGGAAGCGGCGATAACCAGTGTGGTGGCACCGAGAAGGAGTTTTCGCAAAGTCATGGCCGTGAGGGTAGACAGAGCCAAGATGAAGGGCAAGCGGCATAAAACCGCACGAATTGGGGCCATTTTATCGAATTTCTGCCCGTTTTCTTGGTCAAAGGCAGAAATGCGCAGGGGATCTGGCGCATGGATGTAGGAGAGTTCTGTGTCAGATCAGGCGACTTTGCGGAGTTCATAGGTGAACCCGAATAGGGGCCGAATTTTAGTATGAAGTGTTTTGCTACAGGATTTTCTATCGCAGCGTTTGCCACCCTGGCCGCAGGCGGGGAAGTGGACTTTGCCCGTGATATCCAGCCGATTCTGAATGCGAAATGCACAGAGTGTCACGGAGGGGTGAAGGCAGCGGGTGGCGTTTCGTTTGTTTACGAAGAGCAGGTCATCAATTTCGAAGGAGAATCCGGCTATCCTGTGGTGAAGCCGGGAGATATCGAGGAATCGGAGCTCTTTTATCGCATCACGACGGATGAAGAGAATGATTTCATGCCGCCTCCGGACGATCATCCGCCGTTGTCGAAAGAGGAGGTAGCGCTGATCAAGCAGTGGATCGAAGAAGGCGCCGAGTGGAGCGGGCACTGGGCATTCCAGACTCCAGTGAAAGCAGAGCTCCCGAAATCCAGTTTCGATGATCAGGCGAAGAGCAATATCGATCACTTTCTTTTTGCCCGACTGGAAAAGGAAGGGCTCGAGCCGAGCGGTGTTGAATCACCCGGGCGCCTGCTGCGCCGTTTGAGCCTCGGGCTGACCGGATTGCCTCCGACGCTCGAAGAGATCAAAGCGTTTGAATCCGCCTATGCGGAAAAGGGGCAAGTGGCCATGGAGCAAGCTGTGGACGATTTGTTAAGTCGTCCTGCTTTTGGCGAACGCTGGGCCACGATGTGGCTCGACTTGGTGCGCTATGCCGATTCGGGCGGCTTGGGCCAGGATCAGAAGCGCACGATCTGGGCTTATCGAGACTGGGTTGTGAATGCTTTCAACGAAGACCTGTCTTTCGATCAATTCACGATCAAGCAACTGGCCGGTGATCTGCTCCCAAACCCGACGGTCGAGGACCTGGTGGCGACGGCCTGCAACCGCAATACGCAGACGAACAATGAAGGGGGCACCGACGATGAAACGTTTCGCGTTGAGGCGGTCGTCGATCGCATCAACACCACCTGGCAAACGTGGGGCGGCATTACCTTTGGTTGCGTGCAGTGTCACGACCATCCCTATGATCCGATTCGCCACGAGGAGTATTTCACCTTCATGGATTTCTTCAATAATTCGGCTGACTCGGACCTGCCGAACGATGCTCCTTTGTTGAAGGTGCCGAAGGATCCAAACCGTTATGCGGAAGCCGACAAGCTGCGTCGTCAGATTGAGGAACTGAAGCTGGCCGTTTGGGCGCCTGGTGTTGCCTTGAGGGATGAAGCGGATTGGGTCGGATTGAAGGGGATCTCGGTCTCATCCAACAACACGTCGCGATACGAGGTAAAGGAGAAGGAAGGGCACGACGAGTTCTACACCAAGGGCACGGTAGCGATCAAGACGCAGACTCGCATTGAAGCGCCGGCTGCTTCAATGGGCGACGAGCCGGTCACGGCGATCAAACTCTCCGTTCGACCTCATGAACCGAAAACATCGATCCACAGCCCGGAGTGGGGATTCGTTATCACTAACCTGGAAGCCTGGGTGGTCGCTGAGGGGGAGATCAAACAGGAGGACGGAACAACGAAGAGGGGTGAAGTGAAGACGCCGGTGAAGTTTCAGTGGAGTGTCCCGGATGTGCCCTGGATGCCGACGAATCCAACCGCTTCTATAGCCGCCAATGGAAAAAACTGGGGCGCCGACTCGCGCATTCACTATGAGCGCGAGTTGGTGATCGTTCCAACTGAGCCGCTGGCCGTTGAAGGCGACGCGAGGCTGCTGGTTCATATTTCCTGCGACAAGACCGGTCACGGCAGTCACCCCATGTCGATAAAGCGAGGGCACCTTTCCCTGAGCTGGGATGCCCGTTGGAGTGAGCTGGGAAGTAAAGGTACGCCACTCTACGAGACGAACGCAAAGCTCCTGACCATAGTGAAGGAGTATGACAAGATTCCCGGAACCACGGTGCCGGTAATGTATGAGCGGCCGGAGCAAGTGGCGCGTCCGACACACGTGTTTGCCCGCGGCAACATGCTGGAGAAAGAGGACCTCGTATCGGCCGGTTTGCCTGCTTCGTTACTGAAAACGGCTCCGGTGGCGGAGCAGCCCGGTCGCCTGGAAATGGCGGAGTGGTGGGTGTCGGAAAAGAATCCGCTGACCGCCCGGGTCTTTGTGAACCGCCTCTGGGAACAATTGTTCGGCATTGGTATTGTCCCGACGCTGGAGGATTTTGGTTCTTCCGGAGAAGCTCCGACTCATCCTGAGTTGCTCGACTATCTCGCAATCCAGTTCCAGGAAGAACACGACTGGAGCACTAAGGGCATTCTCCGGGAGATCGTGCTCAGTCATGCTTATCAGCAAGCCTCCAAGGTGACGCCTGAAATGCTGGAGAAGGATCCTGACAATCGGCTGGTTTCCCGTGGTCCGCGCTTGAGGTTGAGTGCCGAAATGGTTCGCGACCAGGCGCTCGCGGTGAGTGGCTTGCTTTCGTCGAAGATGGGCGGCGAGCCGGTGCACCCGCCGTTGCCGGCGGGAGTCTGGAAGCCGTTCCAGGGAGGTGATAAGTGGAACACCCCGAAGGTGGGAGAAGAAGATCGTTATCGCCGTTCGCTCTATACCTATGTGAAGCGAACGATTCCGTTTCCGGCCTTTGCGACTTTCGATGCGCCTTCGCGAGAGTTTTGCAATCCGCGTCGACTCACTTCCAACACACCGCTGCAGGCCCTGGTCACTTTGAACGATGCCGCCTTCATGGAATGCGCAGAGAGCCTCGGAAAGCATCTCGCCGAAGAAAAACCGGGAACCGTTGGAGAGAAGTTGGCAGCCGGTCACCTTCTCGTGACGGGGCGCGAGGCGGACGAGTCGCGCATCAAGGAACTCAGAAAACTTATGCAAGAGGTGGAGAAACAATCTCCCCAGCAAGCCTGGACCGTGACGGCTCAGGTGCTCCTCAACCTGGATGAAACTTTGACCTACTAGATGGCGATGAATCTTGAATCTTTGCTCAGCGAAAACAGGATGCGCTCGATTGAGCGCGACACCCGGCGCCAGTTCCTGACACAGTGCACCACTGGACTGGGCGCGATGTTCATGGGTCAGCAGGCCTTCGCGGCTGCCGGTCACGGAATGCCGAAGCACGACCCGGCGAATCCGCTGGGTGCTCTGGAGCCGCATTTCCCGGGGAAGGCCAAGCGGGTCATTTACCTGCACATGATCGGTGCCCCGAGCCAGTTGGAGTTGTTTGATTACAAGCCCGACCTTGAGCGTCTCGACGGCCAGCCCTGCCCGCAGTCTTTCCTCGAAGGGAAGAATTTTGCCTTCATCCAGGGGACGCCCAATATGCTGGGTCCTCAGTTTCCTTTTCAACAGCATGGCGAATCGGGTGCCTGGGTTTCTGATCGCCTGCCGCACTTTTCGAAGGTGGTGGACGATGTCAGTTTCATCAAGACGCTGCAGACCGATCAGTTTAATCATGGCCCGGCTCAGCTGCGGGTTCATTCCGGTCAGGCCCGGATCGGGTATCCGTCGACGGGATCGTGGGTGACCTGGGGAATGGGAACCGAAAATACGGACCTGCCCGGGTTTGTGGTGCTTTTGTCAGGCGGTCGTCAGCCTCGGGTCGGAAAGGCCTTGTGGAGTTCCGGCTTCCTGCCTTCCGTCTACCAGGGGGTCCAATGTCGTTCCGTAGGGGATCCGGTGTTGAATGTTTCCAATCCCGACGGCATCTCTCGCGACGTGCGTCGTGCTGCTCTCGACTCGCTCAATAAGCTCAATCAGCAGACTCACGAAGAATTTGGCGATCCCGAAACACTGACCCGCATTGCCCAGTATGAGATGGCCTTCCGCATGCAGATGGCGGTGCCGGATGCGATGGATATCGAGAATGAGCCGGATCATGTGAAGGAAATGTATGGCACGAGTCCGGGCAAAGAGAGCTTCGCCAACAACTGCCTGCTGGCCCGACGCCTCGTCGAGCGCGGTGTGCGCTACGTGCAGCTTTTTGACTGGGGTTGGGACTCCCACGGCGCGGCACAATCAGAGGCCCTCAATGGAGGCTTCCAGAAGAAGTGTGAAGAGGTGGACCGGCCGATGGCAGCCTTGATCAATGACCTCAAGGAGCGCGGTTTGCTCGAAGACACTCTTGTGGTCTGGAGCGGCGAGTTTGGACGGACACCGATGCGGGAGAATCGCGGGGGACGTGAGATGAAACTCGTGGGCCGTGACCACAACCCCGGAGCCTTCACAGCCTGGATGGCGGGAGGCGGTATCAAACCCGGCGTGACCTACGGCGAGACCGATGAAGTGGGCTACGGCGCAGCGATCGATCCGGTTCCGCTGGAGGACTTTCACGCGACGATGCTTCACCTGCTCGGCTTCAAGCACAAGAAGTTGACCTACCCGTTTCAGGGTTTGAACCAACGTCTCACCGGGGTGACCGAAGCGCGGGTGATCGACGAACTGCTGGCGTAGGGTTGACTTAAAGGGGTTAAGTGGTGGACTGAACCCTGTTGGTATTTCCGGGTAGTGAGATTATTCAAAACGGATTGGAGTACCTTGTCGGTGCGGACGGGAGGGAACTAAGATTCCTTCCTGCTTATGAAGTTACTTTGCTCACTGACCTGCCTGCTACTCATCTCTTTTCAAGCCTTGGCCGGCAATTGGCCTCAAGCCGCGGGACCGAATGCCAACTGGCAGGTCGATGGAGTCGCGGATCCCGTGACCGAGTGGAGCGTCGTCCGCGGTGAAAACGTGCTCTGGCGAACGATCTTGCCCGAAGGAGGGCAAAGTGCGGTCACCGTTTGGGGCAACAGAGCTTTCGTGACGACGCACCGTCCCATGGACGAGAGCAGCGATCTGCAGGAGCCAAACGTGATCGGCTACTGTCTCGATGCCGGTTCCGGGGAGATTCTTTGGCAGGTCGACCTTCCGGGGACAGACCCGGTTAAAACAGCAGGCATTTTCAGCGATGCGACCGTCTTTGCTCCGATTGCGGATGAGCAGCATGTCTGGTTCTTCAATCGCTGCGGATCGATCGGATGTTTTGATCATGAGGGGAACCAGATTTGGATGCAGATCTATGCGCCAAGGCCCCGGCACACGACCCGCCAGTGCGAGCCGGTTTTGATTGGCGATACGATTTTGACCGTTGAGGTGAAGAATAAGGAACTGGGCCAGAAGCTTCAGCGACACAAGCCGGTGCCGGATGGAATCGAGCCGAAGGAAGTGTGGGCGTATCTCCACGGCCGCGACAAGAACACCGGAGAGGTGAAGTGGGTCGGAGAAGCGGGAACGGCCGTTGGCAACACGCCCACCGTGAAGCAACTCAAAGACGGCACCTGGGCGGTGGCGCATGGACGAGGCGGCGGACATGGCCCGCTGGAGAAACCCTATGGTCCCAGCCTGACCTCTTTCTCTGACGGCAAAGAAATCTGGTCGACCGACCTCGGCAATGCTGACGCGGTGATGAACATGCAGTGGAACGAGGATGAGCTCTATTGGTTTCAAAAGCAGGAGCACGTCGTGTTCTCGTCGGAAACGGGAAAAGAGCTGCGTCGATTCAAAGTGTCGGAGTCCGTGGACGTTTCCCGTTTCGATGCCGAAACCGGAACGTGGATCGAGGAGAGCGGAGTGTCGTATAACAAGGGCAAGAAGATCCCTCACACCAACCAGACCAACATGGTCGTGGGGGACTGGCACTACTTCCTGGCGCACGATGCCATTGCTATCGGGAGGACGAACGTCAAAACCGGTCAGACTGAATATCTCGAGGTGCCTGCTCAATTGGTCGTCAAAGAAGACGGCAGCGAAGAGATGCGCTGGACGAAAAAGGAAGCCATTCCGAACGATGCGAAGAATTCCCGTGGGATCATGATCGCTCCTGACAAGCGCGCCTTTGGCACCGGGTTTGGTCACGTATCAGCTGCCAGTCCGACGCTGGTGAATCAGTATCTCTTTTTCCCGATCATGAATGGAACGGTCTATGTCGTGGACACTTCGAAAGAAAAACTGAATCAAGAAGCTCTCATCGCGATCAACGATCTCGGAGCTGCCGGCGAGACTTGGACGTTGGCCTCTTTCTCTTATGCGAACGGGCACCTCTTCATGCACACCATGAAAGAGGTGATCTGTCTTGGAGAAGCTGAGTGATCAGCTGGTGCCGCCGAGCGCGGCTGGCGGCCGGTTCTTTTCCATGATCTCAACGATCGCATTGCGATCGAGAGCTGAGTCGAAGATGTAGACCTCATCGACACTGCCGCGGAAAAAGTTTTTGTCCCGTTCGAGTTGTTCCGGGGTGCGGAGCTTGCCGGGATCGAGGCCCATGTTTCGGCCCATCCAGACGCCGTGGCCGGATTTGTCGATGTTGGTGCGCACTTCGTGAAGCGTGCGGCGGGAAATTTGCTCAAGGCGACCGTCGACGTAGAGAAGGACATGAGTGCCGACGTTGGGGTTGTCGCCTTCGTAGAGGACAACAGCCACGTGGTGCCATTGCCCGTCGCGAAGATCGGTCGAACCCACAATCTGACCTTCCAGGATGCCTAGGCGCAGGCGACCGATAGGACCGTCTCGCTCAATGGGATTGATCGAGATTTGCCAGGCAGCTCCGGGGTCGGAGGGGGCGTGGTGTCCCCAGGAGATGATACTGTAGCCCTCTTCGGGAACAAAATTGACGGGTGCTTTGACCCAGCAACAGACCGTCCGTGGCTCGCCATCAGGAATCCCCCGGTAGCTGCTCTCGGTGTAGCTGCCTTTGCCGTTGAAATTCAGGGCGCCGCCAAAGACTCCGCCAACCCAACCGGGCGGCTCAGAATTGAGAGCACCGAGTAAGGTGAGGTTTGAGTCTTCGTTGCCGAGGCCGTTGGAATTGACGGAAGCGGTTAGGCCTCTGCCATCGTCGAGCGGCCAGTGGATGAACTTGCTTCTGCTGGTGCGTAGCGGGGGAAGAGAGGAATAGAATTGCCCGCTGTCGACAGGAATGACTTCTCCACCCTTCGGATCAAGGCGTCGCGCATCGTTCTCCGTGAGCGTGACGGTGTGTCCTTCGTCTTCCACCACTTCGATCTCACCGTCAAAGACGTGAGTCTCGACATGACCGTCTTCGGCGATGAGAACACCGAACTCAGTTCCCTTATCGATGATGGTACCCTGTGGGGTGTCGAGTCGATAGCCATGACCGGCCGGAGTGACCCTGACAACGACACGTCCCTCGTGAACGACGGCGTGACCCGGTTCGGGGAAGTCTAGGCTGGCAGGACCTTCAATGATCATGCGGCCGAGCCCCATGAGATCGAGTTCGGCGAGACCTTCCGTAAAAGTAATGGAATCACCGGCTGCGAAATTGGCTTCGAGTTCCTTAGTCGGGGAGTCCCCCCAATCGAGGTTCTCCACTCGCTTCAGCTGAGCGAGGGTGGGTTGGCTGCTGAGTGGGTTCCACGGTGAAACCACAAGTGCGAGCAGAGCTACGGCCGCCGCTGCCGCCAGAGGTACGGTCCAGGTGCGACGACGCATGACAACAATCTTGTCGTGCACGTCCTGAACAAAGTTTTCTCTCTCAGCCTCGCGAATGGCATCCGAGATCGTTTGAGCGGCGGCTCTGCTGGTCGATTCGTTCTCAAGGGCAACGCCAAGAAGGCCGTGGACTTCGACCAACTGGGCGGCTTGTCGTCGCAGCTCAGGATTCAACTCAAGCGCCCGGGTGAAAGTCTTCACCTCGTCGGGTGAGGCCTCGCCTTCGAGGATACGGGTAAGGATTTCGAGCTCGGATTTCATGTTTGCCATTCTCCTACGGTATCGTTCACGCAGTCAGCCAGGAGGAGCCTCATGCGATGCAGCTTCATGGTGACGGCTGAATAGCCGAGGTTCTGTTCGGCGGCGATTTCTTTGACGGTCTTGCCGGTGATGTAGCGCTCGGTCAGCAGTTCACGGGCGGGACCTTCCGTCTTGGAAAGGCATTCTTTCAGTGCTTCGAGAATATCGCTCGGTTTGCCTTCCGTTGTGCTGCCGTCGATGAGGACCTGGAGTTCCTCGCTGCCGCCGATGTATTGTTCGCGGTGTTTCCGGATGTAATTGCGAAAGTGATTCAGCGCGATGCCCTTTAGCCAAGATTCGAAGGAAGCTTCACCCTTGTAGCTGCTGAGCTTTTGGAAGGCTGTGATGAAGGCTTCCTGGGCCAAGTCATCCGCCGCGGTCCAATCGTTGATCCGGGCCCGGAAATAGCCACGGACCCATCCCTGGTGCTGGCGCACCAGTTCATCGAAGCCATTCACGTCTCCTGGCTTGCAGGGAAGTGGCTCGCTTGTGTGCTTTGTCTCAGGTCGGGACTTTGGCATTTCAATAGGTAAGTGTTCCGGGATAGGGATGATAACACGGGAAATTCGAAACTGTTCCGGCTGATTTCCGGTTCTTTACACTGAGTCGACTCCGTGGAAGGATCGGAATCATGAAAGCTTCCCTGATCCTTTTCGGTATGATGCTTGTTACCGTCAGCCTCTCGGCCCGCACCTGGACCTCCACTAGCGGCAGCACCATTGAAGCGGAGATGGTCTCCAGTAACAGCATGGGCGTGAATCTGCGCCGGGCGGATGGCTCCGAGATTTTCGTGAAATTCGAGCAGCTTTCGGAGGCGGATCGGGAATTTGCTCAGGGCGGGGGCAGCGATGCCAGTGAAGGAGGTGGCTACAATCTTCCGGAAAACCTGGCGGCCATGGTCGAGGAGCGCGGGGTGCTCCTGTTGGAAGACAATTTCAATCGTGAGGACCCGGATGACAAAGAACAACTCGGTGAACCGTGGACTACGAACAGTGACAGTCGGGCGATGGGGGACAAGCAGAATGACCTCGTCGATGGCACCCTGGTGATGACGATTTCACCGCGGGCCGATCATGCGATCTCCACGAACTTCATGCCGAAGGAAACCTATGGCGATTGCGTGCTCTTCGTTCGCATGAAGCTGGAAGAGGGTGGGCAGCTCAAGCTGGCCTACAATGACAAAGCGGATAAATCCGTCTGGGCCGGACATATCAACGGGGTGACGATGAATGAGAAATCCATCGTCCTGGCCGACGAGCGTTCGGCGCGTTTCAAGATGGAGTATCGTGAGAACAAAGAGTCGCAGGAATACAAAGATGCGATGGAAGCAGCTGAGAAGAGCTTTCCTTCCGACATCGAAGCTGACGAGTGGCACGAGGTAGCCACGCTGCACCAGGGTGATACACTGACCGTGTATATCAACGGCAAGGAAGTGGCCTCCCACACTTCGCCGGGATTTGATCACCCGACTAAGAATCACTTCGCCTTCGCGGTGCCTGACAAAGCCATCGTGGATGACTTCTATCTCTGGAAGCTGAAGCCGGCTGAGGGGGAGTAGCTTCGCCAATATCTGGCGAAGCCGGTAGCCACCTGCGGCCCGCAGGTGGGAGTGACCCTATTCGACAGGCAGGGCCGCCCGTCGCTACCCGCGCTGCCGCGCGAAAATGGTGTCGGATTCGATTACTCTCCCATCAATTCCTTCACAGCACCCTCGATGGCCTGCGACCAGATCTCGTAGCCGTCTGCGTTCAGGTGCAGCAGATCAGGCATGATGTCCTTTGGAAGCGTGCCGTCGGGCTGAATAAAATTCTCGTTGATGTTGAGATAGGTGACGTGCTCACGATCACCCAGCTTGGCGATCATGCCGTTAATAGCCTCATTCTTCTGGCGCTTCGCATCGTTCTTGTCTGCTCCGCGGGGAAAGATAGCGAGCAGCAGGACTTTCATGTCGGGTTGCTTCTCTTCGAGGGTGTCGATGATCGCGGTAATTCCGGCAGCAGTCTCCTCTGCGCTGCTGGTGTAGACGGCGCCGCCGTGTTCCGGCATCTCACGACCTTCGTGTCCAGTGTTGTTGGTACCGATCATCAGGACGGTGAGCTTTGGACTGAGACCGTCGTAGTTTCCATTGTTGAGGCGCCAGAGAACGTGCTCAGTCCGGTCTCCCCCGATGCCGAAGTTGGCGGCTTGATAGGGTGCCCAGTATTTTTCCCAGGCTTCAGCTCCGTTCTTTGACCAGCCTTGGGTGATTGAATCGCCGAGGAATACCAACTGGGCAGTTCCGGCTTTCGAGATCTCGTTAAACGACTCGTGGAGTTGTGCCTTGTTGTCCCGAGGAACAGGGGAAAGTGCGAGCGGGGTTTTCTCTTCAGAATAGCTCAAGGCGGTGAATCCTGAGGTGAAGACAGCAGATAGCAGTAGGATGCGAATCATGAATGGGGGTAGGGTTAAGTTAGATGACCATGCTAAGCACCAGGGTGAGTGCGAAGCCGATCAGGGAGATTGCGACGGAAAGGATCGTCCAGGTTTTGAGGGTTTGTGCCTCGGTCATGCCGAGGTAGCGGGAGATGATCCAGAAGCCGGAGTCATTGACGTGGGAGAGCATGGTGGAACCCGCAGCAATAGCGATGGTGATGAGCGCCAGGTCAGCTGCGCTGTAGTCGCCGGCGGTTACGATGCCGGCCATGAGACCGGCTGCCGTCATCATGGCAACGGTGGCTGATCCCTGGGCCACGCGGACAATCATCGAAAAGAGGTAGGCCAGGATGACGGCTGAAATCCCGTAGCCGCCGAGCCAGTCAGCGAGCGCGTCGCCCACACCGCTGGCACCGAGGATTGCCTTAAAAACACCGCCGGCACCGGTAATCAGGATAATAATGCCGGCGGGTCCGAGCGCCTTGGTGCTGAGATCGAGCAACTTGTCTTTCGGCACGCCGCGCATCACGCCGAGGAAGAGCAGCGCCAGCAGGGTGGCAAGAAGCAGGGCGATCACGGGGTGGCCGAGAAACCCGATGACGGTATGCAATTGAGTTGGGTCATCCGCTTTGGCCCAGGTGCTGCCGAGTACGATGAGTACGATGGGCAGTCCCATGATGAAGGAAACCAGGCCGAAGTTCGGCAGGGGGCCGGATTCTTTCGCCTCTTCGAAGAAAGCCGGAATATCCACTTCGATCCCCTTGCAGATCTTAGGCACCATGAAGATGCCGACGATGATCGCGGTAGGTAGACCGATAGCAATACCGTAGAGGATGACGCGTCCGAGATCCGCTCCCAAGATTTCAGCGACCGCAACCGGGCCGGGAGTTGGGGGGACAAAGGCGTGGGTCACCGCCATACCGCAGACCAGCGGAAGGCCGAACAGCAGCAGCGACTTTTTCGTATCACGGGCGAGCGCATAAATGATCGGTGCGACAATAACGAGGCCCACATCGAGGAAGACAGGAATGGAAATGAGGAAACCCGTCAAGAGCATGGCCCATGAGGCTCGTTTCTGACCAAAGAGTCCCACGAGCGAGTTGGCGAGGGTGTGAGCTCCACCGGAATGCTCCAGGATCTGTCCAAAAATGGCGCCGAGGCCAATGATCGTGGCAATAAACCCGAGTGCTCCACCCATCCGGAGACAATGGTGTTGGGAATGTCCCCAAGCGGCATGCCTGCGGCAATCGCTGTGAAGATACTGGCGATGATAAGCGCGATGAAGGCCTGCAGTCGCAGAACCAGGATCATGACCAGAAGTAGGACAATCGCGGCGACTAGAACGCCGAGCAGATAACCAAGTCCGGGGCCGGCAGCCTCAGCCGGTGCGGCTGCCTGGGCGAGTAGTGAGGTGAGTAGGGTCATAAGCGGTTGAAAGAATAGGGGAGCCACTGAGTTAGCGGGTTGCCGGAGCAGGGTCAAGCAGATCCCTCGGCGCAACCAGTGTGAAAGGTTGAGCTATCCGGTCCATCCCTATTCGCGTGAGAGTGCCATCCTGCCGAAAGTTCTTAGGAAACGACACGATCGCGCTGATTGCGGGACAGGGGCGATCTGTCGTTTAATGGACGCTTGCTATGAGAATTTGCCGACTTCTATCCATTGCCTTGTTCCTGTTCGCCGGGGCAGCGCGCGGTGCTGAGACTCCCAATATCCTGTTCATTATCGCCGACGATGCCTCGCGTCATTTTGGCCAGGCCTACGACTGCGATTGGGTGAAGACTCCCAACATCGATAAGCTGGCCGAAGAAGGCCTCGTCTTTGACAACGCTTATGTGGCAACGGCAAAGTGCGCTCCCTGTCGCGCTTCAACGATGACCGGGCGTTTCCCCTGGCAGATCGAAGCGGGGGCGAATCACCAGAATGTGTTTCCTGACAACTACCCGGCCTTCGGAGAGGTGTTGCAGGCAGCTGGTATTCAAACCGGAGCCGTGGGTAAGACCTGGGGGCCGGGGACGGCACACCACGTCGACGGTTCAGCTCGCGATTTCGGGCTGACCGTCATTAGTAAGAAAAAGGTGCCGGACGACTTCTTCGGAAATTTCCTGAAAGCGAGGAAAGAAGGGGCCCCGGCGTTTTTCTATTGGCATGGCAGCAGTGACCCTCATCGCGGGTACAAGAAGGACTCAGGTATCGCTGCTGGAAAGAAGCTCTCGGACATTGATCATGTTCCTGCCTACTGGCCTGACAACGACATCGTTCGAGGCGACATGCTCAACTACTCGATCGAGGTGGAGCGGTTCGATACCCATGTCGGGGAATTACTGGCTGACCTGGAGGCTTCCGGTGAAGCGGAGAACACCCTCGTCATCGTCACTTCAGACCACGGAATGCCGTTTCCCCGCGTGAAGGGGCACACCTTTGATGATGCGCATCGCGTGCCGCTCGTGATGCGTTGGCCTGCGGGAATCAAGAATCCGGGTCGCCGGGTTGAAGAACTCGTCAGCTTTGTCGATTTTGCCGCGACCTTCATCGATCTTCAGCAAGGCGATGCGGAAGCCATGGGAATGGAACTGAGTGGAAAGAGCCTGGCGGATCTCCTGCGTGACGAGCCGAGTCACCCACGTGACTTCGTTCTGATTGGGCGGGAACGGAATGATGTCTATGCCCGTCCCGGTTCGCCGTCAGGCCTGGGTTATCCAGCGCGTGGGATTCGCATGGGGGATTATCTCTACGTTCACAATTTTGAACCCGACCGCTGGCCCTGTGGCAACATCGAGCTTGGCTTGAGGGATACAGACAACAGTCCTACGAAATCGATCTTGATGGAGATGGACATGGAAACGACCTTCTGGAAGCACAACTTCGGCAAGCGTCCGGCCGATATGTTGTTCAACGTTGTTGAGGATCCGGATTGCGTCACGAACCTGGCTACAGAAGCCGCTCACGCAGAGCGAGTGAAGAAGATGAAGAACCGAATGATAGATGAGCTAAAGAAGCAGGGCGATCCGCGTGCACTGGGCAACGGTGAGGTCTTTGATAATTATCCTACGGTTAAGCCGGCCCCAAAAGGTTGGGAAACGAAGGGGTAGGCTGATGCAGAGGCGAATTACGTTTTCCCTATCCTTGCTTTCGCTCACGGTGCCTGTTGCTGGGCTTTCGGGCGATGTGCCCGATCCTCCAGTAGGCTGGATGAATATCCCCGGGGAGCTGGTTTTCTCGGAAGCTTTTGATCCGGGTACAATCTCGAAACGATGGGGCTTCAAAGAAGACTTCGCCCTGCGGGAGGGTGGATTGAAGAGAACAGATTTTGATCCCTCCGAGGAAAAGCGTGTTTTCCTGAAAGATTCGGCGTTCCACAACACGATTGTTCAGTTTGATTTTAAGCTTTCAGGTGAGACCACAAACTTGCGGCTCGTGACGGGAAGTGGAGGTGGCTACAACAGTATTACCGAGATTACGCCGGACCACATCCAGGTGAATACACCCAAGGATGCTGACGCCGGGTTCGTTCCTTCGCACCTTGGTGAGAGCGTTCGCAAGTCACATCGGGATAAATGGCAAACGATGACAGTGGAGTATTGGGGTGAGGAAATGGTGGCCTACCTCAATGACCGTGAGTATGTCGTTGGTAGTCATCCTATCATTGACCGAACTCGTCAGTATTTTGCGTTTCAGTTTGATCGGCCCGGAGCCGTAATCGACAACGTGCGAGTGTGGGAGGCAACCGGTCAGCACGATGATTGGAAACGGCGCCGGATGAGGTTGGTGAAAGATCAGAAAGAGCGAGACGGGGTGAAGCGGGATCCGGTTGATCGCTTTCGTTATGAATCTGTGAATCTAAAATCGCGACTCACCCTGGAAGACGCGACCTATCGCGATCTGGTCAAGAAACATGCCGACTTGAAGGAGCGGCTGGAAGATGCCTATCCCGAGGCGTTTGCAACGCACAAGGAGCTGACAAAAGGAATCTTGAAGAAGAAGCTGGAGCTCAAGGCGAACGATCCGGAGTTCAAGTTGATGGAAACCACGGTCCACAAGGCGAGCCGGGCTGAAGATGCTTATGTAGTTTCGCACAAGCCGGCGCTTGCCGAGGTTTCCAAGGAGCTTTTTCGATCGGAGTTGGGCATCATCAGGAAACAACTGGAGAAGAAAGGGGACGAAGAGCTCGCTCGTCTCGTTGCCGAAACAGCCAAACGTCAGAAGGAACTTGAGGCTCGTTTTCCCGAAGCCTTTGCCAGCGTCGATGCGAAAGTTGAAGAACGAAAGGCGGCCCGGTTGGCTCTGAACGATGATCCTGAGTTCAAGGCAAGAAATCGTGAGGTTGCTGATGCCCATCAGGCAATCAAAGCCTACGAGCACGAAGCGGATCCGCAGGTGGCTCAACTCGAGGAGGAATCGAAGGCTTACCTCGATTCACTCAAATTGGAGAAGTGAGCCACGCGGATCACTTCTTTTGCTTTGGAACCGGAGGAGTCCACTCAGGAGAACGAACGTGAGCTTCCTCAAGATAGCGCTCAGCCTGCTGGACGATTTCCGGCAGTTGGCTGGAGAGGTCCTTCTCTTCGCCGATATCATCGACGACGTTGTAGAGTTGGATGGGGCCGCCGATCCAGGGTTCCTTGACGACCTTCCATTTGCCGAAGCGGAGGGCCTGCTTGCCGCCTTTCTCGTAGGACTCCCAGTAAAGGTAGGGAGCCGGCTCCTGGTCTTTTTCTCCCTTAAGAGTGGGAAGGAAAGACAGGCTGTCACGCCCTTCCGGCAACGGAAGCCCGGCGAGTTCGCAGGCAGTCGCAAGGACGTCGCCGAAGTAAGCTGGGCGATCGGAAACTGAACCAGCCGGAACCGTGCCGGGCCACCAGGCAATCGTGGGGACACGGATGCCTCCGTCAGTGAGGTCCCGTTTCATGCCGCGGACAGGTCCGTTGGCATTGAAAAACTCCATGTCGTTACCGCCCTCGGTGTGAGGTCCGTTATCACTGGTGAACATGATGAGAGTGTTGTCGGCGATGCCCCATTCTTTCAGCAGTTCGACGACCTTGCCGACGTAGCCATCCATGCGGGTGACCATGGCCGCCTGACCTTTGTCCGGGTTGGACCAGTCCTTGTCGGCGTAGATGCCGTAGTCCGGTACTTCCTGGCCGTCGCCGGTGCCGCGAGTTGCCTCGTTATTGGCGTGCGGCATATTGATTGAAAGATAAAGGAAAAAGGGCTGGTCCTTCACTTCCTCAAGCCACTTGTAGGTGCGCTCCATGACGAGGTCAGGCACATAGTCGAGCTTGGTTTCTTCGGTGGCCCAGCCGGCGCCGTCGTCCTCTTTGCCTTGTTCGGTGCGCATCTTGATCCACTCCGGCGCATACTTGTTCCGCAGCATCACCTTCTCGTATTGGTCGATAATGAATTCGGGATAGAAATTGTGGGCGTGGCGCTGATTGAGGTAGCCGTAGAAATCATCGAAGCCGTGCTTCATCGGGTGACCGACGGAATCGAGTTCCCCGAGTCCCCATTTGCCGAAGAGAGCCGTCGCGTAGCCGGCTTTCTTGAGTTCTCCGGGGACGGTGATTTCACCCGGTTGCAGGGTTTGCTTGTTCTGGTTGTTGGCATTGCCGCGAACCCAGCAGTGCCCCATGTGCAGGCCCGTCATGAGAACGCAGCGGCTCGGAGCGCACACGGTGGCGCCTGAGTAAAAATCAGTCAGCTTCATGCCCTCGGCCGCCATTTGGTCAAGGTGGGGTGTCTTGATGTGCTCGCTGCCAAAGCAACCCAGGTCACCGTAGCCGAGGTCATCGGCGAGGATGAAAATGAAGTTGGGTTTCTCCTCAGCTTTGGCGAAGCCGAGGGACAGGAACGCGATGGCGATGAGGCAGGGGAGAGATCTGAGCATTCCGTATCGAAGCAGGATGATCTCTGATTCGCAAGGGCGTGATCACTGCTGAATTTGAGGTAACCCATTCGACGGGCGGGCCGCCCGTCGCTACTCGCGCTGATGAGCGAAAAGGTAGAGTTGGGCGTCACCAGCTGCCCGCAGGCGGAGTTTTTTCTGCCGAAGGGAGGTTCGCTAGCGTTCGTTGAGAACGGTGTCGAGATGACTCTTGATCGCTGCTGCCCAGCGAACGTAGCCCTGGCGATTCATGTGAAGCTTGTCATCGACGAAAAACTCGGGTCGGGGCTTGCTGTCAGCGTCGAAGAAAATGCTCTCGGTGGCAATGAACCAGGCATTCTCGGTTTCCTGGCACATCGCGCGAACCGCCGAATTGGCCTGTTTGATCTGGGGCCAGAGGTCCCAGCGCTTTTCGGTGGGTGTCGTCGCAATGAAGAAAGCCGGTGCATCAGGGTTGTGAGCACGGACCCGTTCAAGAACATAGGAGGCCAGCGCGGCTACTTCCTCGGGAGATTTGTCTTCACCCTTGCCGCCAATATCGTTGGCTACAAAAAACACAATGGCCCTGAATTTGTGGGGTGTGATCAGGCGGTCGGCGTAGACGGCAAGGTCGGACCACTTGGAGCCTCCAAATCCCCGATTGACGGTTTGATAGGGGATCATGTCGGTCGCCATGTCCTCCCAGAGGCGAAAGCTGGAACTGCCAACAAAAAGAATGTTGTTGTCCGATGGAGTCACGGCTCCGTTCGCAGCGTCGAACTCTTTCATGTCGACTTCCCACTTTTCGGTGGTTTCAGCGCGATATTTTTCGAGGTCGATGGTGTCGTCAGCGGTCGCCGGGGAAGCAAAAACAAAGACACCGGCAGTTACAAGCGTGAGGAAAATACGAGGGTTCATAGGTTGAGTGCGAAGGACCCTACCAAGATAGTGCGGCTTTGCCTACACGTGTTCCCGTCGCAAAGCAGGCCTGGAGCAGGTAGCCGCCGGTGGGGGCTTCCCAGTCGATCATTTCTCCGGCGACAAAGACACCGGGCAGCTTCTTGAGCATGAGGTTATCGTCAAGTTCGCTCCAGCAGACACCACCGGCAGAGGAGATGGCTTCGGTGACGGGACGGGGTTGGTTCAGCGGGATTCGGCAGTGTTTGACTTCCCGGGCGAGTTGCTCCGCTGACTTCCACGGGCCGCGATCAGGCAGGTGCTTCAGCAGGGCCGCGGTGCCGGGATCGAGCTTCCAGCGACGCCGGGCTTCACGGACGAAATTTCGTTGGACCTTTCCGAGCCGGTCGACAAGTTCGGCGATCGATAGGTCGGGTTTGAAATCAATAATGACCTCAGGCTGATCCATGGAGCGTAGTTGGGGTCCGAGATGGTAGATGGGGCCACCTTCGAGCCCGTAGCGAGTAATGACCAATTCGCCACGGCGCTTTTCGTTCCCAGCGTGGAGTTCGAGGTTTTTGAGTGGCTGCCCTTCGGCTTCTTCAAGAATTGGTTCCGGCCAGTCGACTTCCCAGCCTGAGTTGGCAGAGGTGAGTTGGCGAATTTTGATGCCTTGATTCTCCAGTAGGTTCACCCAGTGCCCTGTTGAACCAGTCTCCGGCCAGGAGGCGCCCCCAAGCGCCAGGATGATGCGGTCGTGTGACTTGGTGATGGTGTCAGTGCCGTGTTGGAATATCAGCTGGTTGTCAGGGCCTAATCCCGCCCAGTGATGGTTGGTTTGAAACTTAACTTCCAATTCCCGCAGCCGTTCAACCCAGCGTCTCAACAGCGGGGCCGCCTTGATCGTTCCATTGACTGGAGCCGGGAACACTTTGCCGCTGCTGGCGACATAGGTCTCAATGCCGAGGTCGGCTGCCCAACGGCGTAGATCTTCGTTATCGAAATCAGAGAGAATACGGTTCCAGTTTTCGGTGGGAAGATCGGTGCCGTGATAGCGAGTGAGGAAAGATGACCAGTCTTCGCCGTTGGTGAGGTTGAGACCGCTCTTGCCGGCAACGAGGAACTTGCGACCGACTGATGGCTTGGCGTCGTAAAGGGTGACGCGGGCGCCACCTTCAGCGGCAACCTCGGCCGCACGGAGTCCAGCCGGTCCGCCTCCGATGATGGCGATATCTTGTCGAGAGCTCAGGGATGCAAAGAGTGGGTTGAACTCAACCCTAGCACTGAATCGCGTTCACGGAGGATCAATTAACGTCGACGAAGCGCGTCGTCGATCTTCCGGTTGTAGATCCCTTTTCGTTCATCCATGCCGAGTCCCCGGTTTCGCAGCTCGAGCATTTCGCGGTTTATCGACTCGCGTTGATCGACGCTTAGCTTGGACAGTTTTTTGACCACATCGGGAGGTGGAAGTTTTGGATAGCCGTCCGCGGCGTTTTCCCCCTTGTACTTGATAGCCTGGTTGCGGGCGATGCTCTTCTGCGCGTCGCTTATAGAGGTGGAGGATCGATGGGAGCTGCCGGGGCTCTTCCGGGTGACTTTTTCGGGAAGTTGTTCGTAGCGGATGGAAACCACTTCACCACCTTCGATTTGAATCTTTGCCGTGAGCGATTCGAGGTCGGACTCATTCCCTTTCACTTCAACAAGCTGCCACCCTTCAGAATTACTGCTGTCAGTAACGAGATGGGACTCGGTGGTATCGGTATCGAACAAGGTGGCATAGACTTCGCTCTCAATACGTGCCATCCCGGTGAGAACAACGGAGTCTGACAGGCCTAGTGTTCGAATGAAAGGAGAGTGTGACTTGAGGGCATCGAAGGTGCCTTCTTCGAGGCTTTCCGGAAGAAAAGGAGATGGCGAGCCGATGGTTGAGTCTTCGCCTTCGACTAAGCAAGGGAAATTAGTGAGCACGGTTGCGGCTGCGAAGCTCATGAGTTGAGTCTTCAGGCAAACAAGTGAAGGAGAAGGTGACATACAGGAAGGCGGCCGTTGTGCGGTAGCGGGGGACACTGTTCCGTAAAAGTTCTCACAGCTCAACCGGCTTCAGGTCACGCATATCATGCGCGCTGGTCCATCTGCTCCAGGCGGATTGAGCCTTGGACAGAAAGGGGTGGTAGGTCAATCGCTTACACCGGATTTCAAAGATTCGCCGTATTGTGAGCCGCCGGTCAGGTTCATAGAATCATCTTCCCTCGTTATCTCCGGGTTTGGAGATGGGGGCGCAATAAATTGATTCGGGTGATCGGTTCCAGCTATTCGGAAGAGGATGAGCAGGGGTCGGAATGCCCCTCAAAAAAAACACAAATACAAACACCCATGAAGAAACAAGGTCTGGAAATCCAAATGCAGGAGTTTTTGCCGGTGACGTGCTACGTCGAACAAGAGGATATTGACCAGATGGTCAGGTGCTCTGAGTCAGGTATGGTGGATTGCTCAACGAAGAATGCCGTAGCGTTGGCTCTTCAGCGGACCTTGAATGTTCGGGGGCCGATTGGTGTGCGTCATTGGTATCTCAGTAACGGTTATCATTGCTGTGTTGGAGAGGAATCGTTTCGCCTGCCGACTGAAGTTTCGAAATGGCTTGATAACTTTCGCCAGGGATTGATTGGAGCCCCTTTTGAATTTACCGTACAGGTGCCTTGCCAGTTGAATGTATCTGCGCCCGCCTAGGGCACTGATTGTTATCAGCGACAAAAGGGTTGGGACTGATTCCTCCGGGCCGTTGGGCCATGAGAGCAGGTGGCTGCCTTATATTGCGCTGCCGCGTTCACTGATGCGCTTGATCAGGTTTTTGTCACGGTTCGTGACGAGATTGATGACCGTGCCTTCCTGTCCGGCGCGAGCGGTGCGACCGGCGCGATGGAGATAGTTTTTCAACTCTTTCGGCAAGTGATAGTTGATGACACGGTCGATGTTGTCGACATCGAGTCCTCGAGCAGCAAGGTCAGTGGAAATAAGCAGTTCGATGTCGCCATCGCGGAACGCCTGGAGATTTTGCCGGCGTTCAAGCTTGTCCATGTCTCCCCGGTAAACGGCGCAATCATAGCCGTTCTCCTCCAGCTCTTCGGCCAGCGCATCGCATTGTTCGCGGGTGTTGGTGAAAAGCAGGGTGCCGCCGTCGACGTGTTCTTCGAGGACTTCTTCGAGAACGGGAAAGCGTTTTCCTCCGGGCACGGGAAGGTTGACGGTTTTCAGCGATGAGACGAGACGATGATGGCCTGCGGTTTCAATGTGCGTCGCTTCGCTGAACAATTCCTGGATGAGGGCCTGAACTTTTTCGGAAGCGGTGGCGGTGAACAGGGCCAGCTGACGATCGGCGGGACTGGATTTGAGAAACTTCTGGATCGCGGGGCGAAAGCCGGCGTCGAGCATCTGGTCCGCTTCGTCGAGCACGAGCAGACGGAGGTCAGAAAGGCTTACGAGCTTGAGTTGAATGAGCTGCTCAAGTCGCCCCGGAGTCGCCAGTAGGATTTCAAAAGGGCCTGATACGTTGCGCCGGGCCACCGCCATCTTGATGCCGCCGAGAGCGGAGCGGACCCGAACCCGGGTTTCGTGAGTGAAGTCCTTGAAGGCTTTCGTGACTTGCTCACCGAGATCGCTGGAAGGAACGAGGACAATGGCGCGGGGACGTCCGGGTTCGGAGACGGCATCGCCTTCTTCCTCGAGTTGCTTCACCTTTTGAAGGGTCGGCAGGGCGTAAGCGAGCGTTTTGCCGCTCCCTGTTTCGGCGACGCCGACGACTGACTCGCCGCGAAGCAGGGCAGGCAGAGCCTTAGCTTGGATTTCCGTCGGCGTGGTGAAATCGAGGTTCTGCAGGGTCGAAAGAAGAGATGGAAGAAGGGCGTATTCCCGGAAAGAAGACATGTGGCCATCCTACAATGGATTTGGCTGGGGGAAAGAGCCTACCTCTTGCGGTCGGAACTTTGGCAAGTTCCGCTACATCTGAATCTGTAGCGGAAGATGCCAGTCTTTCGATGATCACTCGTCGAACAGCTCGTGATCAGGATCACCACCGGAGATGAGGTAGGCGAGCAGATCGAGGATGTCATCGCGATTCATCATGTTGATGAGGCCGGGTGGCATCATCGATACGGGAGACGGCTCGATCGACTTGATCTTATTCGCATCCACTTTCGTGGTGGCGCTCGGATTCATCATGTCGGTGTTCACTTGGTAGTTGTCGCCGCTCATGTTCATGATGCGTCCGATCACCTGGGTGCCGTTATTGAGGGTGAAGATGCTGCTGCCGTACTGGTCGCTGATTTCTGCCCCCGGATCGACAATGGTCTCGAGCAAGTCATAAGGGCTGAACTTGCCCCCGGCGGAGGAAAGGTCCGGTCCGACGGCACCACCTTCGCCGTTGAAGCGGTGACAGACGTAGCAAGTGCCGGCGCCGAACATCTGGCGACCGTTGGCGAAGTCGCGGTTGCCTTCCAGGCCGACTCCAAGGTCACCGGAGAGGTCTTCCATCGTCCAGTTCTTGACGAAGGAACGGGGCTCGAGAGTGAACTGGGGCGTGGAATCTTTGGGCGGGGTGTTGATGAGCTCGGTGAGCGCAGGAGTCATGTCGCTCTCGGGCACCGATTCAGTGGCATGCTTCTTGATATCGGCCAGGTAGTTGGCGAGACGGGCGCCGCCCTTGTAGTTGCCGGACAGAACGAACCAGTTGAAATACTTCTCACGCAGTTCCGGTGTCCAGCCATCCTGGAGATAACGCAGGTTGAGGGCGTAGCCGATCTGTTCTTCCTGGCCGGAAGCATTGGCGAGCAGGTCCATACCGCGTTCGACGGCAAAAGGGGCTTCAAGGAAGGCGGCAAAAGCGGAGAGATCGCGGTTCTCTTCGGGTGTTTTGGCAGGGTAAACTCCGTCGAGCCATTCGATGAGCTTGGCTTTCTGGTCGTCTGCGGGTTGACCGCTTCGGGTCAGCGCCAGCATGATACTGCGAAGAATGTCGAGCCGGGTTTGGCGGGGCTTCGTGGATGCGTAGTCGAAGCTGGTCGCCTTGGAGAGAATGGCAGCGGCGGAGTTTTCAGCGTCCACGCGAGCCAGGGCGATGAGCGCGGCTGTGGCGATGACGAGATTGTCTTCACCGGCCACCCGGTCTTTCCAGTTGGCGACGGGCTGCTTCTCAAGTGCTGCGCGAGCGGCGTGACGGATCCCTCGGTCGGAGGAGCCCAGAGCGGCCCAGATCGTGTCGAGTTCTTCGGTTGTGGCTTCCTTGGCTCCGGCCTGGAGAAAGGCTTCGAGTGCGTGGCGTTCCGCCCGGGCTTCTTCTCCTCCGGGAACAGTTTCAGCCGGAGCGGTGGACTCATCGCCGGTGTAAGTGATGCGGTAGAGTCCGGACTGAACCCGGCGACCACCGACGGTGAAATACATCGCGCCGTCGGCTTCATTGACGAGAATGTCGGTCAGAGGCAGTGGCTGAGCCGCGGCGAATTCTTCAAAGCTGGCCGTGTAGGTGGAACCCTTGGGTTCAAGGTGGACGGCGTAGAGTTTGCCGTAGGACCAGTCACAGGCAAAAAACGCATTCTGATACTTGGCCGGGAACTTGGCTCCATAGCCGAAACAAACTCCGGTCGGGGAACCGGGGCCGATGTCGACCACGGTCCCGAAGGTGTCGGTGCAGTAGTCGGGGAATTTGCCGGAACCGGTGCGCCAGCCATAGTCGGCACCGTCGATGACGTGGTTGATTCGGGTGGGACGATACCAGGGGGAATTCAGATCCCACTCCATATCGGCGTCGTAGGTGAACATCTCTCCCTCGTGGTTCAGGGCCGCGTCGTACTGGTTGCGGAAGCCGGTGGCGACCACGTCCCAGGTTTTGCCCTCGGGGTCGATTCGTGCGATGTGGCCCAGCGGGGCTTCGGCACCGCGCATGAAGTGTTGCAGGGAGGGTAGGAGCTGGTCTTCGCCCCAGACTTCCGGAGTGCGGGCGTGAGAGTAGTCTTCGGGCAATGGCGTCTGGTTGCCCATTACCACGTAGAGTCCCTCGCCGTCGGCTGTGGGGAAGATGGCATGAGGGCCGTGCTCGCCACCGGTGGCGTCGAGCTTCTTGATGGTGACCAGCTTGTCGAACCTGTCATCGCCATCCGTATCCAGCAGGCGGAAGACGCCGGAACCGCTGGAACTGTTGCGCGAGTTCACCACGACATAGAGGCTGTCGAAGGCGTAGCAGAGTCCCTGGGCGTGGCCGACCTTGGGCAGCTTGGCCAGTTCTTCGTTGAGTGCCTGCGGGGCCGTGGCTTCCTGCTCGCCGCGCTTGGGCGCTCCCTCGGGTGAATAGGTGATCTGTTCGATGGTGGCAGGATCGAGGGGTTCACCGAGTTTCGGGATAGGAAAACGGTAGATGCCACCATACTGGTCGCTGACGATGAGTCGCCCTTTGTCGTCCTGGCACATGGCGACCCAGGATCCCTGAACGTCGCGGGGAACGGTGTAGAGCAACTCGATCTCGAAGCCTTCGGGAAGGCGGATCTTGTCGGCCGGGGTGGCAGTGCGCTGGGCCTTTGCCAGCGGAGTAACGGCGAAGGCTGCCGCGAGGATGAGAAAGAGTTTCTTCATAGAAATGCGTGGTGGTTTTTCCGAAGGATATCTCGATAAGGATACGAATCTGCCGATTTTTTTCGCCAAAGGAAACTCAGGGAGCCGGTGTGATTTTGAGATCGTCGAACTCCATCCCGGCTTCGCCGCCATCGATGAAAAGGAAGAACTCCTGCTTCTCGAAGGCAAAGCCGGGGCGGCTCAGCTCCGTTTGCCAGTGCCGCCCGTCCAGGGAGATTTCCACGGTGTCGCCTTCAAAGCTGAGTTCCAATTCGTGCCAGTCATCGTCGTCGAGACCCTCAACCATTTCGGGTTTGAGTTGCTCCGGTGCCCGGTAGGCGCCGCTGGTAGCATCCGGTTTTCGCCCGGGCTGCACGTTGGGACCTTTGGGATCCATGGTGTGGGCATCCACCTGGAGGGAAACGGCCTTGCGGGTGACTTTGACACGCAAAACGTGGTCGAAGCCGCCGAACCCGTCGTCTCCGTTGATGAAGAGCCAGAACATGTTGCCGTCTCCGAGATGGCGGAAGCGGAAGGAGAAGGTGCCGTCGGTGAGTTGAACCGGGAACGCCACGTTGGGCGGGTACTTCTGGCCGCTTTCACCCCGCGTCCAGAGAACGCCGTCGCGGACTTCGGAATTTTTCTCGGGAAACTGGGTGTGGATCTCGGGCTTGTGGGTATCGAAGGTTTCGTGGCCTTCGATGGGGGCTTTGTCGTGCTTTTCCAGAGCGTGAGCTGAGGGGCAGGCGAGAAACAGGAGAACGAGAGATAGAATGGGTTTCATGATGGTGTGTAGCATATCGCGAACGGATTGGGATTCTGCCGAAACTTCCTTCTACCGCGATTGTGGGGTAGGCGGGGCTTCGTGGAAAGCGGTGAATGCATGTAGGTTCCTCCCATGATTCGTTTCGCGTGTGTCTGGTTGACCTTTGCCGGGATGTTCGGTTATGCCCAAGCGGATTCCGGCCATCGATCGGAAGCGATGGTGTTCGGCAAAGGTGGGCAGAAAAAGATGCTCTATGATCGGCGGCAACGACCCCAGGCCGTGTATCTGGATGGCAAGGTGCACCTGGTGTTCAACGGTGGCGGCAAAGGAGGCGAAGATCCGAGTTTCAGGACCGCTCCCATGGCTACGACTTACGATCCGGAGACACGTTCGTTTTCAAAGGCCGTGACATTAGGAGAGCGGAGCAAGGATCATCACTATGGGCCGGTGATCTGGGCAGATGAATCCGGGCATCTCCATGTGCTGTCAGGCTGTCACCGGACGCCGGGAACACATTTGATCTCGAAGAAGCCGGGTTCGATCGGCGAGAGTCTCGATGACTGGCGAGAGGGAGCGCAGATCGGCAAGAGTATTTCCTATCCTGCGGTCTACAATATCGAAGGGGGCAAGGAGATGATCTACTATCGGGTCCTCGGTCATATTGGTTACTGGACTTACAGCGTGACCGAGGATGGGGGAGAAACCTGGGAGACACCCGAAAAGGCGGTGACGGATATGGATGTGGCAGGGCGTTTTGAGTGGTCTTCCTACCAGACGAAGTTGTTGAGTCCGGATGGCAAGACGCTTCACGTCGCGTTCATCGTCTATGACGACTGCAAATTCGAGGATCCTGATCGGGCGATGTCGGATCGACTCTACAATCCGCGCTATAAGGAGAAGACGGGGCAGGATTGGAAATACAATCTTTACTACATCCAGATCGATCTGGCCTCCGGCGACGTCACGAACTTCGAGGGCGAAACCATGAAGACGCCGATGGACGTGGATTACGCCGATCAGCATTGTCGTATCTGGGATACCGAGTGGCGGGGTTCCGGGGTGCCGCCCAGTATCGTGCTGGATGGGAAAGGGCAGCCGGCTTTTCTCCATGTGCTGTCAGGGGATGATTCCAAGCAGGAGGCGAATTACTTCTATGTGTTCCATGATGGGCATGAATGGCAAAAGACTTTCATCACTGAGTCCACGCATCAGTGGAACAGTGGCCACCTGAGGAGAGAACAAGACGGCACCCTGGTCGCCTTTCTCGTGGTGGGAGATGAATACTTGAAATCCGATGGTCTGATGGACAGCCATGGGGGAGGCCGCATCGAAGAGTGGCGCTCTTCGGATCAAGGAAAGACCTGGCAGCGTGAGCGAGACCTCACGCCAACGGCTTCGAAGTTTTCAGGCTGGCGTTTCAACAACGTCCAGCCCGTAACAAAACCCGGGGGTGAGATCGTTCCCGGGATGCTGCTGTTCTACGGCTGGGGAGATCCCTATTCGCCGCAGGCGAAAGCCTTTCTGATCGACGATACTCGATAGGGGAATAAGTGTGGATGCTAGTCCTCTGACTGGCGGTCCTCATTCGCCTCTTTCTTCAGCGTCAGGAGCACCTCATCCTCCGGTTTCATCTTGAGCGCTTTCTCAGCAATTTCCGCAGCTTTTTCGGGGCGCCCGTTGCTGAGGTAGGCTTGCGCGGTTTTCTTAAGCATCCAGACTTTACCCGGAGTGAGTTCGACATCGAATTCCATCATGCGGAGCCCTTCGTCGACGAGGCCGTCCTCAATCAGTTGATTAGCGAGCGTCATGTTAGAACCTCCCCAGGCGGACTTCTTTCCCTTCTCGCGAAACCATTCCATCGCCGCTTCGACGCCCTGTTCTTTGACAAGCGAATACATGCGCTGTTCCTGGGTGAGGCGCGCTTTGCCGGGCATTCGGTAGGGCTGCTCCGTAACGACGTGGATCAACTCGGTGCTGAGGTTCGTGACGGCATTCCAGACTTCAGATTTGCCGAAGGCGTCGCCTTGATTGCAGAGAATGATGATAAACGCGTCGTCCTCCACCAGCCGGTTCTCCATGGCACGGAAGCCATTGATCGCTCCGCCGTGATTGATGATCTTGGTGCGGCGTTTCGTGACCGGGTGGGTTCGGGAATAAATCTGCCACCCGTAGCCGTAGCGACTCTTTGGTCTGCCTCCGGCAGCTTTGGCCTCGGGAACGTCACTGTTGGGCGTGAACATGAGATCACGATATTTCTTTTCGAGGAGCTGATCCGTGTAGAGAGCCCGGTCCCAGAGAAACATATCTTCGACAGTGGAGTAGAGTGAACCGCTCGCTCCGGGAGAAGAGTCCATGTCCATGTAGTCGGCGTGAGTGTATCCGAAAGCGCCGCGGGTGTAGCCATTGGCTCGCTTGCCGAGGATATAGCGGTTGCGGTCGTAGCCGCTGTTTTCCATGCCGAGCGGTTCGAAAATTCTTTCATTCAAATTCTGTTCGAAGGTCTTGCGGGTCACCTTCTCAATGATTCTCCCGAGAATGCAGTAACCGGCGTTGGAGTAGGAATAGATCGTGCCGGGTTCGTTGGCCAGGTCACCGCTGCAGAAGTTCCTGATGAAATCATCTTTATCGTGGGGGAGCCGGGAGATCGTTCCCCGGTAGTCGAAACTGGCGGTGAAATCCGGGATGCCGGATTGATGGGCCATAAGTTGGTGGATCGTGATTTTATCACCGGTGTCGTTGCGGTAGTACGAGAGGTGATCCGTGATCGTGTCATCGAGTTGCAGGGTTCCTTCCTGGACGAGTTGCATCACCAGCATGGTGCAGAACTGCTTGCTGACCGAGGCGAGGCGGAACTTGGTGTCGGCGGTGTTCGGGATGTCCCACTCGCGGTTGGCCTGCCCGAAGCCTTCGCTGTAGATCACTTCGCCGTCCTTGGCGACCAGGACAGCGCCTGAGAAAAGCCCGGTAGCGGCCGTGGCTTCGCACAATTCGCGGAGTGAAGAGACCGTGTCTTCGGAAACTTCACGATACCCGTCCGGTAGCGGTTCTCCGGCCGTTTCCGCCAGCGTGAAGTCGGTGAAAGCGAGCAGTGTTACAGCCAATGCGAGGTGCAGCTTTTGAAGCGACGCTGTCATAGTGAATTCAGTTACGCAGGTGGGCTATGGAATGTCGACGTTTTCGTGATCTGAGGTGGGCGGATTCTCGTAACTTGTTGGATTTTACGAAATTCGATTGAATCGGACCTGTCGCGTTATGAAACGAATGTTGCTATTCGCCCTGGGCTTTGTTGTTTTGCCAGTTTGTCTCTACTCCGAAACACTCCCTGAGGGCGATCAGCATTTCTCCCATCGCATTGAGACCGAGAAGAAGCCGTGGCTTAACCGGCCGTTTCGCAATGATCCGGATGACTTCCAGTTTGCGATCGTAACGGACCGGACGGGTGGAATGAGGCCCGGAGTTTTTCCTCGTGCTGTGGCCAAGGTTAATGAACTGCAGCCGGAGTTTGTCATCACTGTCGGCGATCTGATCGCTGGAGGAGGATGGCAGAAGGACGAGAAGGAGATCTGGCGCCAGTGGGATGAATTCAACGGATTCGTCGAGGGATTTGAAATGCCGTTTTTCTACCTGCCGGGGAATCACGATGTCAGCAATGAAGTGATGAACCGAATCTGGGACGAGCAGTTCGGGGTGCGCTACTACTCGTTTCTCTACAAAGATGTCCTCTTCCTCTGTTTGAATACCCAGGACGGCGAAGGCACCCGACCGTTCCTTGGTGAGGAGCAAATCGAATGGGTGAAGCAGGAGTTAAAAGACTTCCCTGACGTGCGCTGGACGATGGTGTTCATCCATCAACCCCTCTGGGTCATGGAAGAGGGGATACCGCGCAACGTGAACGGCGAGCAGGTCCTGAAAAAGTCGAAGACGGGCTGGCCCGAAGTGGAGGCGGCTTTGGCCGGTCGCAAGCACACTGTCTATGCTGGGCATGTGCATCGCTACGCCAAGTATGAACGGAACGAAGCGAACTATTACACCCTGGGAACGACGGGAGGTGGGAGCGCGCTTCGTGGAACCACGTTCGGTGAGTTTGATCACGCCACCTGGATTACGATGACGGACCAGGGGCCTCGCATGATGAACCTGACGCTGGATGGCATGCTGGAAGAGGACATCACCACGGAAGCCCATCAGAAGTTTTGGCGAGGCATGAGGTTCTCGGAAAACTTCGAGACGACTTATCCTTTTGAGAACCAGACTGTGACCCTGCCGCTGCAGAGCCAGTTCAAGGGAACGATTTCCGGGCAGTTGTCGTGGATTCTTCCCAGCAACGACAACTGGACGGTCAGCCCAAGAAAGCTGTCGGTGGAGTTGGCTCCGGGTGAGAGAAAGGAAGTGACTTTCACGCTCAGCCACAAAGGGGATGTCTCGACCTACCTGCCGCTGCCTCGCCTCGATGCTCATTTCCACGGTGATGAGGATCGTCTTCACCTGGAGCGTGGGCTTTACCTTCCACTCGATATGATGGCTCATGCGAAGAAGTATCCGACTCGTGCCGGGTTCTCATCGACGAGCAAGCCGCCGGTGATTGATGGGAAACTGAGTGATCCAACCTGGGAGTCGAAGCCTGACATTGAGCGATTGGTCCCAATGAAAGCGGACGGTTACGCCGTCGTCGATACGGAAACCTGGCTGCGGTATGATGAGCGGTTTCTCTATGTCGGAGTGCACTGCGAGGAGCCGCTCCTCGGAGATGTGCGAAGTGAAGTGGAGGAGAAGGATGGCGAAGTCTGGTTGGATGATTCCATTGAAGTGATCTTCGACACCAACCTGGACAAGAAGACCTACGTGCGCTTCGCCGTGAACTCCCAAGGCGTTTACTACGACGGGAGACTGAAGAATGCGGACTGGAACAGCAACGCGAAGATCGCGACTCACGTCGGGGAGGAAGACTGGAGCGTGGAGATGGCGATCCCGCTGAAGGATCTCGGCGTGAAATCAGGCGAAGTGGCCACCTGGGGTTTCCAGATGGCTCGCAATCGCCCGCGGATGGATGTCCGGGTCACCTATCAGTGGGCTCCCACCTTCTGGTACGGGAACTATTTTCCTCCGCTCTTTGGTCTATTAGACCCCAATTAAGAACGCCCCCGGTTAAAGGTCCTTTTCCGTCTGCGGGAAGCGCTTGCGCGCTGAGCTGTCCAGGGGTTGCCCGGTTCTCAGGTTCCACCATTCATGGGCGCGCTCCGGATCGTAGTTGGGATTGTGAATCGGAACACGTGCGCTGACTGAGATTCGCCAGTTGGCGAGCTTCTTCTTCAGGTCGGCGACCTTGCCTTTGCGCTCTTCGATGAGGTTGTTCTCTTCGCCGATGTCCTGGGCGAGGTGATAGATTTCGATGTCGCCGGTGCCGTCGAGATATTCGATCAGCTTCCAGTCGCGCTCGCGAATGGCACTGGCGGGACGGTCGTGATGATAGTGCGGGTAGTGCCAGTGAATGGCGTCGCGATCGAGTCGTTCTTTCTGTCCTGTCAGGACCGGGAGAAGGTCGAGGCCGTCGATGGTCTGATGCTCCGGCAGTTTGCCTCCGGCGGCAGCGACGAAGGTGGGGTAGAAGTCGTAGCTGATGACCGGTTCGGCACTGGTGCTGCCGGCGGCGATCTGGCCGGGGAGCTTGACGATGAGTGGCACGCGAATGCCGCCTTCGGTCAGGGCACCTTTCTCACCCTTGAGCGGAGCGAGATTGGAAACGTTGTCGTCAGCCGCTTCGTTGTAGTCGTAGCGGCGATAGAGGCCTCCATTGTCCGACGTGAAAACGATCATGGTGTTGTCGGTCAGTCCCTGGGCCTCGACTTCGTCGACGAGTCGTCCGACGAGAGCGTCCACTTCTTCGACCATGGCGGCGTAGATGGGGTTGGGCAGTTCGCGTTTGTGCTCGGCGGCGCGGGCGCGGTATTTCTCAACCAGGGAAGCCTTGCTCGCCAGGGGGATGTGGACGGCGTAAGGCGAGAGCATGAGAAAGAACGGCTTGTCCTTATTCTCACGAATGAAGTGTTCGCAGGCTTCAGCCTCAAAGTCAGTGCGAAACTGATCCGGCTTCGGCTTCAGTGTTTGCGTGGAGTTGCTGGCGACCTTGTATTTGCCGGGCAGGTGCGGGCCGTTGATCTCGAGATCGTAGTCATAACCCTGGTGGCCGGGACCGAACTGGGGGTGCATGCCGAGGTGCCACTTGCCGACATAGCCGGTGGTGTAACCGGATTCTTTCAATTGCTCGGCCACGGTGATGGTGTCGAGCGGCAGGGCCATGGTGGTCTGCGGATCGATGACGCGCTCGAAGGGGCGCCAGTGGCCTGGAATGTGAGCGGTGATGCCGATGCGGGCCTGATTCTGTCCGGATTGAACGGCGCAGCGGGTCGGGGAGCAGACGGCTCCGGCGGCGTAAGCATCGGTGAAGCGCATGCCCTCGCTGGCGAGTTGGTCGAGGCGAGGCGTGTCGATGAAGTCGTTGCCGTAGCAGCCGAGGTCGCCCCAGCCCATGTCATCGATGAAGATGAAGATGATGTTGGGTTGCGCCGCATGCCCCGAAGTGCTGATCAGGCAGGCGAGGGTGAGGATCAAGGTTTTGATAGGAGTCATGATGAAATGGGTTTTGAGAGTGGGGGATTTCGGGGAATTAAGGGTGAGTGCCAGGGAGGTCGCAAGAAGGGCGTGTTCTATTGAGTAGTCTACGGAGCCTGCTTGGAAAAGTCCCACTCTTTGAGGGGGCTGCCGTTGGCGCTCCAGCGGATCGATTGGATCTCCATTGCTTTGCCTCCGGCGAGATGAATGCGCAGCAGCGAGGTGACTTTTTCGACGGGGACCTCCACGCGAATGTCATGCCAGTCTTTTCCCTCGGGGAGCGCGTAGGTGACCACTTGAGCCCCTTCGGGGAATTCCTTCTGATGGCTCTCTTTCCATTGGATGCTCCCGGATCCGCCAGCGCCGTCAACGCTGCGGGCGCGCAGGTCCAGAGTGAGCGGTCCTTCTGTTTTGATCTGGGCAGTGCCGAGGAAGGGCATCTTTCCGCTCGGGGTGACGCGCAGGGCTCCGTCGGTCAGGCTGATCTGGCATTGCTTGGGAACGAGCCCGTGGGCTGGCTCTGCGGATTGGCTCGAGGAGCTGGCCTGAGGCTGGTAGCTGGGATTGGGCATCGGTGCGAGGCCGCCGGTCTTCTCGAAGTGCGCATCGATGAGCTTGCTGAGCTCGGCGACTTTTTCCGGCATGGAGCTGGCGAGATTTTTGGTTTCGCCGAGGTCGTCCTTGAGATTGAAGAGTTCGACCAGGCCGTCGTAGCTATCCGGCTTGCGGGTGTAGCGCTGAATCAGTTTCCAGTCGCCGGACCGGACGGAGATGCCGCCTCCGTGGTAGGGGAAGTAGCTTACGCTCATCTGATTGGATCCTTCGGCGCCGTCGAGAAGGACCTTGGCGAAGGATTCGCCGTCGATGATGTGATTGTCAGGCTCTTCCTGGCCAGTTAGTTCCAGCAAGGTGGGATAGAGATCAATGTTGTTGATGATCGCGTCGCTGACGGAGTTGGCCGGGATCTGGCCGGGCCAGCGGATCAACAGAGGAACGCGCTCGCCGCCCTCGTAGAGCTTTGCTTTGCCTTCCCGGAGGCCTAGGTTCTTGGTGGGGTACTGAATGCCTGCATACTCGTTGTAAATCTTGGTGTAGGCATGGGCCCGGTGTTTGGGCATGGCGAGGCTCTTCTTCTGTTCAGCTTCTCCCATGCTGTGGGTGTTGCCCCCGTTGTCTGAGAAGAAGATGACGATGGTGTTATCCGCGATGCCGAGGTCATCGAGCGCTGTCATGACCCGGCCGAAGTTTTCGTCCATGGTTTTGATCATGGCGGCGTAGACCGGATTAGTGTGTCCGTCAGGATTGGTTTCTTTGGCGGCGAATTCCTGGATGTAGTCCAGCTTTGCTTCCCAGGGGCCGTGGCAGTCATACATCCACAGGTTAAGATAGAACGGCTCGTCCTTGTTCTCGGTGATGAACTTGATGGCTTCGGTGCCGAGGCGATCGTCGATGTGCTCGCCGTCGGGACCATCGGTGATATTTCCGACGGGCGATCGCGGCTCCGGGTTGCCATCTGGCTTCACGCCATGGGGCGAGAAGTAGGTGCTGCCAGGAGGGCCCGGGTCGGGTGCGGAGTGAAAGGTGACCTCGAAACCGTGCTTGTCCGGCCAGTGGTCCTGAGTCAGGCCAAGGTGCCATTTGCCCATGTGGGCGGTGCGATAACCGGCGTCGAGAAACGCTTCCGCCAGCGTCGTCGCATTGGGGTCGAGATAACGGCGGCTCTTGGTGAGAAGATACTCGTCTTTCGATGTGGCGGCTTGATACTTCTGAGGTCCCCATGGTTCGGGCCCCTGATGCCCGTGTGCGGAGAGGATGCCGTGTCGCGATTCTTCCTGGCCGGTGAGAATAGATGCGCGACTTGGTGAGCAGAGCGGGTGGGCGTAGGCATCGGTGAAACGCATCGATTGTTTGGCGAAGGCATCGATGTTGGGCGTCTCGTAGTAGTCGGAGCCAAAGACGCCGCCATCAGTCCAGCCCATGTCATCGACCAGAAATAGGATCACGTTGGGTGGTCGGTCCGGGGCTGCGTGGGCTCCGGAGAGAATCCATGCGCCCGTGAGAAGCAGCAGACTGAGATGTTTTATGAATGCCATTGGGGTAAGGGAGTGAGTCGTCTTGAGGAAGGAGTGTTTCAGGCAGCTAAAGTTAGCACGGGGAATTTGCCTGTTTTGTGCCAGATTCCTAGAACAAGGGGGAACTGATTTCGCCATTCATCTTCTCCCAGATCTTAACCAGCTCTTCGAGCTGTTCCGGGTTGGACTAGGTGAGATTGTTCTCCTTGGAGATATCCTCGGAAAGGTCATAGAGTTCCCATTTTGACGGCCCTCTTTCTGTCCGGTGAGGAAAGGGAAATGGTTTTGAAAGGAGTCATGATGAAATTGGAAGTGGGAAGGTGAAATCTTGGAGAAAAGAAAGTGGGTGATCAATCAGGAATCGCTGCGTTGGCATACTGCTCGGCGAGAGTTTGAGTCCGTTGCCGAAGTTGTTCGAGGACTGATGCGTATTCGGGGTCGTCAACCAGGTTGGTGAGTTCGTCAGGGTCGTTTTTCAGATCGTGAAGGAATTCATAGTGGGGCTCCTGATCGGTGTAGCGGGCATACTTGAAGCGAGCCCCACGAACGCCCAGCCAGGACATGGCATACTTGGGGTTCTGGTGTTCACAGAAGAAGTCGTCGCGCCAGTCTGCCGGTGGGGATTCGCTCTCGATGATTGGCTTGAGGCTGGTGCCCTGGTAGCTGGCCGGGATTTCAACCTGGGCCCAATCGAGAAAGGTGGCGGGCAGGTCGAGGTTGAGGGCGACGGGATCGACGGTTCTTCCTCTAAGGTCTTCGGGAAGGCGGGGATCATACACAATGAGAGGGACGCGCTGGGATTGTTCATGATGCGACCACTTTCCGGCAAAGCCGCGGTCACCCATGTAGTAGCCGTTGTCCGAGGAGTAGATGATGACGGTGTTCTCGGCGAGGCCCTCCTCCTCCAGCGTCTCCAGCACACGATGGATGACGTGATCGATTCCGGAGAGCATGCGGAAATAGGCGCGCAGGTTGAGCTGGTATTTCTCAGGCGTATCCCAGCGCCAGTGATAGCGCTCCCGGTGGTTCGAGGTTTTGAAGAACTCCGGCTGCGATTCAAAGATGGCCGGGTCTGACAAGCGGGGAGCCGGCATCTTGACGTCATCGTATTTGCCGTCCATGGCTTTGGGCCAGGGGAAGTGACCGGTTCCCGGAACGAGGTCTTTGTCCTCAGCGTGGCCGGCGTTGAACCAGAGGTTAAGGCAGAAAGGACGATCATCGTCCCGCATTGATTTCAGAAACTCGACGCCGCGATCGCCGATGAGTTCGGTGGTGTGGCGCTTCGACCCGTTCGGCATCTCTTTGAAGTAGGGGCGTCGAAAGATGCTTTCGTAATCATCGAAGTGATCCTCGGGCTGAAATCCTTTCGGCATCTTCGCATGCCATTTTCCGAAAAGGGCGGTGCGGTAGCCGGCCTGGCTCAATTGATCTGAGAATAATTCGGTGAGAGCCTCGGGTTTGACCCTGTCGGACCCATCCGCTTCGACGGATGAGAGGGAGGTCAGTCCGGTGAGAATGGTGGTTCGGCTGGCCCAGCAGGTTGACCGCGTCACGAACATGTTCTCGAAACGCACCCCGTTCGCCGCGAGTCGATCGATTGTTGGTGTTTCGACAATGGGATGCCCGGCGCATCCGAGTGTGTCGTGGCGCTGGTCGTCGGCGAAAAAGAAAAGGATGTTGGGTCGGGAGGAATCTGCCCACAGGGGCGATACGACCGTGGCCGCCAGCGCAAATAGAGTGAATCCTATTCTTTTCATGAGCGAGGGCTCTCAGCCGATTCAGAACGACTGCACTAAAACAGCGGCTCGCTCATTTCGTCGTTCATCGTTTCCCAGATCTTGATCAGTTCTTCGAGCTGCTCCGGGTTGGATTGAGCGAGATTGTTTTCTTCGGAGATGTCCTCGGAAAGGTCGTAGAGTTCCCATTTGGACGGGCCGAATTCATTGCGCCTGCCCATGCGGACAATCTTCCAGTCACCGTGACGCAGGCCGGCTTTGCCACCCTGACGCCAATACAGCGTTTCGTGAGGGCGGCCCGCTTTCTCTCCGGTGAGATAGGGGACGAGGTCCACGCCTTCGACTTGTTCGGGAGCGGTGACGTGCTCGGCGTTGGCAGCTGCCGTGGCAAAAATATCGAAGGAGCTGATCGGTTGGGTGAAGACCTGCCCCGGAGGGATGGTGCCTTTCCACTGCATCACGAAGGGCACGCGGACGCCACCTTCATACATCTGGCCTTTCTGTCCGCGCAGGACACCGTTGGAGGACGTGAGCTCCTTGGTGGGGCCTCCGTTGTCACTGAGGAAGAATACCAGCGTGTCCTCTTCGAGGCCTGACTTGCGGAGCTGCTCCATCACGGCGCCAACGCTGTCATCCATATTCGCGAGCATGGCGGCGAAGATGCGACGATGCATGTCGTCGATGTGAGCGAATTTCTCCATGTAGGCATCAGCTCCCTGGAGCGGGCTGTGCACTGCGTTGTAGGAAAGAAAGAGAAAGAACGGCTTGTCGTCGTGACGATCAATGAAGTCGACCGCCTCGCGGGTGAGAGCGTCGGTGAGATACTCGGTTTCGACCACCGGTTGTCCGCCGCGAACGATGGGGTTGTTGGCGTCGTAGTCCGGCTCGTTGCCGAGCAGATTGTGGAAATGGAGTTTCTTATCGCCGTACCAATAGCCCGACTCGGTCGGTCCGCCGGGAAGGAACTTGCGTCGAAGCAAGGTCGTGGTGCCGTCCCAGGGCGGGGGAACGAAATAGTGACCTTCGTGAGTGAAACCAAAGAACTCATCAAAACCGTGGCGGAACGGATGATAGTGGGCGGTGCCTCCCTGGTGCCATTTGCCAATCAGGCCGGTGGTGTAGCCGCCATTGTGAAGCGCTTCGGCGATGGTGACTTCCTCGGCCGGCATGCCGATTCCGGGCTGCTCGTTGACGGCGCCGATGGGGTTGAACTCATAACCAAACCGGGTTGGGGTGCGCCCGGTGAGAAAGCCGGCCCGTGAGGGGCTGCAATTGGGACCTGCGACATAGGCGTCGGTGAAGCGAACGCCGTTAGCAGCGATGGCATCGATGTGAGGCGTAGGGATGTCAGTGTTCCCCTGGCAGCCCAGTTCGTGGTAGCCGAGATCGTCGGCGAGCAGGACGATGATGTTGGGCTGGTCCGCAGCGTGGCTGTTGATTGTCCAGAGGGTGGTGAGAAGGAGCGAGAAGGTGACAAGGGGTTTCATAGACTTCGGTGGGATATCTCTGCGGGAAAGCGATTCTGCCGTTTTTAGTGTGGTTGCGGCGATGGGGTGGGGTGGCGCATTTGCGGCTGAGCGCGTGAATCGATCATATTACCGTTCTGTTTTTTTGCGATTTGATGGCAGAATCCATGGCAAAAGGAGATATCAAGATGATGGAGCACCACAGCCAGGAAAAGGGCAGCCAACTGTTGCAGTTGTTCGCTCGCCACAACCGGGAACTGCGCGCCTACTCGCGCCTGATCCTGCCGTCGGTCGATCCCATCGACGACGTGATGCAGGAAGCCAGTGTGGTGATCTGGGAAAAGCAGGATCAATTGCGTCACGAGGACGAATTTCTGCCCTGGGCCAAAACGATCGTGCGGAACATCAGCTTCCGGCACCGTCGGAAGTTGGTGCGTGACCGTCATGTCTTTGATGACGATTTGGTGGAGCGGATTCTCACGGAGGAAGAGACCGAACAGGATGGCGGCGATCAATCGTCCCGTGAATATGGGGCCCTCATGACCTGCCTCAACAAACTGCCTGAGGAGCGCAAGCAACTCATCCTGGCGCCCTATAGCGGGCCGGGTGCGGTTAAAGAAATGGCAGCGCAGTCGACTCGTTCTCCGAATAGCCTTTATAAGTTGCTGCAGCGCCTTCGCATGAAGTTGATGCGCTGCGTGGAAGCCGAACTGAATTCCGAACCTGCCTGAAGATGAAAGCGGAACGATTGGAGAATTTGATCCAGAGGTATGTGCTTGGGCAACTGACCGACACGGAAGCGGAAGAGTTATCGCAACACTTGAAGCAGGAGAATGCGAGTGACAGCCGGCGAAAGCTGCGGCTGGCGCTGAAAACGGATGCCTACCTCCAGGAAGCTGCCGCCGAGATGGGGCGTGGAGCCAATTTGAATGATGAGGCTGGCACCTCGCAGGTCATACCCTTTCGCCAGAAAGTGTGGTTGACCGGGGCGGTGGCCGCCGCGCTGGCCGTCGGATTTTTTGGCTGGTTCCGAGACGGCGGGCAATCTATTTCGCCGGTTGACCTCGGAGTCGCATCGGTACTGCGTATTGAAGGCGAAGGTAAAGTGAATGGACGCGCTGAACTTTCCCTCGACGGAGCATTGAGGGAAGGGGACCGCCTCACCATGAAGGAAGGGATTGTCGAACTGGCCTTCCGGGACAGCGGCGTACATGCTATCGCCACAGCGCCGCTTTCGTTGACCGTGCAAACGGCTGATCGTGTCTTTCTTAACCGGGGTGACTTGAAGCTTCACGTGCCGCCCCAGGGGATTGGCTTTGTGGTGGAAACTCGTGAGCGAAAAATTACGGACTTGGGAACAAGTTTTGTCGTGAGCGCGGAACAGCAAGGGTCGCAGGTCTTTGTCCTCGACGGGTTGATCTCGCTTGATGGTCGGGGAAATGCCAGAGAGCGGTTTATGACTGCCGGTGAATTGGCCAAATTTGATCGCGAGGGGGATACCCGGATGCGCTCCAAGGGGCCCAGTGGGGTGCCGGAACTTGAGATGGGTTCCCTGGTTCCCGCGTCGGGTTCTCTCGTCGGGCATCTTTATTCTCTTCCGGACAATGATGAGCTGCCAGAGCAGCTGGCACGTTTCAAAGTGGATGTGATGGGGCAGCGCTTCGCGCCATTGATCGAGTCCGGGTTCAAAGACCTCTCCGGTCTTGATGGCATGGATCGGAGTGAGCCTCTTCGCTTTGCCGGTGTCGCCGGAAGCTACAATCAGTTTGCGAGTGAACAGGGCGTGTCCTCGCGGGTGGTTAATGAAGCCGGTTGGTTAACCTGGTATCAGGGGCAGGTGAAACCTCCCCGGTCAGGGCGCTACCGATTCTGGGGGTATGCGGACAACAATCTGCTCGTAGCGGTGAACGGAAAAACCGTTTTTGATGGTTCGCGTTATGACTCGGCGCTCCGCGACGCCATGCCGGTGGATCGGGAGAATCATCCTGCCTGGCCTTGTCTCAATGCCAGGGCCGGCTTTGCCTCGGGGCCCTGGGTGGAGATTGGAGATGACCCGGTGCAACTGGATGTTTTATTTGGTGAGGTGGCCGGTAAGCTGACTTCCGGGATCCTGCTCGTCGAGCGCGAGGGCGCTTCCTATGAGGAGACTTACTGGGGACAGCCGCAGTGGCCGCTGTTTCTCACAGAGATTCCGGGCGAGAATCAGCGCGCTGAGTTGGAGCGACTTCGAAGTCACATGGCCGACAAGCTGATGGGATCCTACACGATCTCGGACAGTGCGGTGTGGCAGGTGGTTGAGTAGGGGGGCAGGGCTCCGGGGTGGCTCTTTTCCGTATTTCCTTTTACGGAGTTCCTCCGCTAGTTTCGAGGCCTATGGCTATGAAACACCTCTCGTCACTCTTGATTCTTCCCGCAGTCATTTTTTCCGCCTGTTCTCCCCCGCCTGATGCCGATCCGGCCAATGAGTCCGCTGGAGCGGAGTCAGTGCATCTCTTCGATGGCACCAGTCTTGACGGGTGGCAAAATTTTGGAGGTGGCAACTTCTATGTGGAGGACGGAGCCATCGTTGGTGAAGCGGCACCCGGATTGCCCAATAGCTTTTTAGCGACCAACGAGAAATACGGTGACTTTGAACTCGAAGTGGAGTTCAAGATTGATCCGCTGCTGAACTCGGGCGTTCAGATCCGAAGCAATACTTACCCGGAGGAAACCAAGACAATGCGCTGGGGCGGCAAGTTCAAGGAAGACGGCAGTAAGGACATCCAGGAGAAGACTTGGGAGAAGGATCGCTTCTGGGGCTACCAGATCGAGATTGATCCTACAGAACGCGCCTGGTCCGGCACGCTATACGAAGAAGGGGGGCGTGGATTTATCCATTCACCTGATGATGCTAAAGCGCCGGAGGGCACCTTCAAGCAGGGGGAGTGGAACCATTTCAAGATCATTGCCAAGGGCGATCATTTCCAGGTTTGGTTGAATGGCGTGCAGACCGTTGATGTGAAAGATGACCTCACCGCTGAAGGATACATCGCGCTGCAGCTTCACGGCATTGGCAACAAGAAAGAAAAGATCGGACAGAAAGTCCGCTGGAGAAATATCACCCTGAAGTAAGCAGGGGCCTTTGCGGCTCACTTAGCGTTCAGCGTTGAAATCAGGAATGCTGTCGGAGACTCGTGAGTCACATCAGGGGCACCGGGGTAGTTGAGCTCGCAGGCGACGCCGATGGATTGGCAGTGTTCCTGTAGTTTGACTCCGAAGTTGGAGGTGTGAGTGGGATCTTTCTGCTCCTGCCCGATTGCGGGTGGGGCGCTGTAGAGCAGGTAGACAGGAGGGTCGCCTTTCGAGACGAGAGCGTAGGGGGAATACTCCTGAATCCACGGAAGGATTTCGTCTCGCTTGGCGAGGAAATCTTCAAACTTAACAGCGTCGAAGGCATGTCCGCCATAGCGACTGTTGGGGGTCCATTCCTTCATTTGCCGAGGGTCGAGCGAGGTCTGGGCACCGGTAACGGCAGCACACCAGAGACGGGTGGATTCGCGGGAAACTGGATCCTCGCTTTCAGGATCAGCGAGGTCATCATGAAAGTTGAGCCAGAGGCTGGAACAGGCTCCGGCTGACCCTCCGGCAGCTCCGATGCGTTCCTTGTTGATGTTCCATTCACCCGCTTTGCTTCGGACGAACTGGAGCGCGCGCGCGGCGTCGTGAAGCGGTGCTTTGACCGGAGGCTTGATGCCCTCTTCCACGGCATTCCTGACGTAGCGATAATTGATCGCCACCACCGAAATACCAGCATCGAGCAGGGCATTAGGATCGGCAAAACGTGCGAGGCGCTCTTTCGAGCCGCCTTGCCAGCCGCCTCCGTGGATAACGAAAGCAACGGGAGTCGGCTCATCGGACTCTGCCAGCCAAACATCCATGACGTGTCGGTCGTGATCGCCGTAGCGAATCCCACTTAAGGTTGGCCTGGGAACGCTGGCGGCATAGGCTTCAGGTTTCTTCTGTTGGGGGGCTTTCTGGGCGGATGCGGCTCCGACCAGTATCACTGATACCACAGTAGTTAAGAGGGGTGCCTTCGACATGGGGCCACCTTGAGCGGACTGCTTCCTGTCGTCCATGGCGTAAACTAGTATTTTTCAGTGATCAGGGGGGCGCTTTTCTTTGAAGGACATTCGTAAAATGAGTAGATTTGTCCTCGTTGAAGCCACCTTATGAGACCGGCAGCGCTTCTATCTTCCTCCTTTGTGCTCCTGCTTCTGATTTCAGTTGTTGTCTTCAGCCCGTTGTCAAAATCACGGCAGGATGGCGGATCCGAGAAGACAGAGTCCGCGGAGTCGTCTGCTTCAGTTTCATTGAGCTCAAAGGCAAAAACCTTGGCAGAGCGGTTGAGACCTCGTGAATTGGAGACCGGTAATACCTACGTGCGACCTCGCGTGCGCTCGGCGTTGAATCCTGGTGGGCGTGTTGTTTATGCTTCCAGTCCGGGTGAAGTGGGCGATACCGGGGATGCGCTTGAGCAAGTCATTGGTCTGATGAGGGACCGTGATACTGAAGGGGGCTATACGCCAGATGATTTTGCTGATGTCGTGTTGAGTTCGCAGTCAGTGAGTCGTCATAACGGAATCACCCACTTGTATTTCCGGCAGCGCATCGGAGGCATTGAAGTTTACAATGGAGATGCAAGCGCGAACATAGCGGCTGACGGGACAGTGCTGAATCTTCACAACCGTTTTGTTCGCGACCTGGAATCCGAAATTAATCTCAAAGGTCCGAAGATTGATGCAGCAAAAGCGGTGCAGTTGGCTGCGGCCGATCTCGGGGTGGCGCGGGCAGATGAAGTGCTTCAGGTCAGGATGGCATCCAAGGGAGCGGAGCGGGCAACCTTGTTTGAGGGAGGTGAGATATCACAGGATCCAATTCCGGCGAAATTGATGTATCTTCCGCAGCCGGAAGAGGTAACTCGCCTGGTTTGGAATACGGTCATTCACCTTCCTGACAGTGCCCGTTGGATGGACGTGAATGTTGACGCCGAATCGGGCGAGGTTTTGAGCCGCTCCAATTGGTATGCTCACGCAAATTACCGCGTCTTTCCCTTTCCCAACGAGACGCCGCTGGACGGAGGGAGGCAACTGGTGGTTGATCCGCAGGATGTGACCGCATCTCCCTTTGGTTGGCACGACACCGACGGGATCAGCGGCGCAGAATTCTCAGACACGCGTGGAAACAACGTCAATGCGCAGGACGATACTGACGCGAATAACCAGGGTGGGAGCCGACCTGATGGAGGGGTTGCACTTGATTTCGACAACTCGCTGGATTTGGCCCAGGAACCCTCTACCTATCTCGACGGTGCGATTACCAACCTGTTCTACTGGAATAACATCCTGCACGACATTCACTACCAGTATGGGTTTGATGAGGCGGCGGGGAACTTTCAGGAAAATAATTATGGAAATGGCGGTATTGGCTCCGATCCGGTCGAAGCCGACGCCCAGGACGGTTCGGGGACCAACAATGCAAATTTCGGGACGCCTCCCGACGGATCTAATCCTCGAATGCAGATGTTCATTTGGACGCAAACGAGCCCGAACCGTGACAGCGATCTCGACAACGTGATCATTATTCACGAATACGGACACGGAGTTTCCAATCGCCTTACTGGTGGCGCCGCCAATTCGAGTGCTCTCTCTGCGAGCCAAAGCCGGGGTATGGGAGAAGGTTGGAGCGACTGGTGGGGGCTCGCCTTGACCGCCAAACCGGGGCAGCCTTCTGACTTGAGCCGTTCGGTTGGTTATTACGTTTTAGGACAGCCTGCTACCGGAGGAGGAATTAGGCCGCGCCCTTACACGACTGATATGTCGGTCAACGAGTATACCTATGGCGACCTGCCTTCGGGGTTAAGTGTTCCTCATGGTATAGGTTTTGTCTGGTGCTCGATTCTCTGGGAGATGTATTGGAGCCTCGTGAATTTTCACGGCTTTGACGCGGATATCTACGGGGGGTCGGGGGGGAACAATATTGCGCTTCAGTTGGTTATGGACGGTTTAAAGCTCCAACCGGCGACTCCAACTTATCTTGAAGCACGTGATGCTATTCTCCTGGCAGATCAGGTGAATAATGGAGGTGCCAACAGCAACCTGATCTGGCAGGCCTTTGCGAAGCGGGGCATGGGCTTTTCAGCCAGCGACAATGGTGATCCTAACAGTCTTACTGTGACAGAATCTTTTGACCTGCCTGATGAACAGTTCTCGATTGATGACGTCACTGTGAACGAGGGCGACAGCGGGACGACAGATGCCGTTTTTACTGTGACTCTCAGCGCAGAAGCGGCTGAGACAACAACCGTCAACTACGCTACCTCCAATGGATCGGCTTCAGCGCCAGTCGACTATACGGCTGTCAGTGGAACGCTTTCCTTTGCTGCCGGAGAAACGTCCAAGACGATTACCGTTCCAGTGATTGGTGAAACTGACGTGGAGGAGGATGAGTCGTTCTCTGTTCTACTGAGTAGTCCCGTTAATGCCATCATTCTCGATGGAGAGGGAACCGGGACGATCCTGACAGATGAATTTGCGCCACCAGTGATTAACAGTTCTCTAACGGCGCAAGCTATTACCGGGAGGGAGTTCAATTACCAGATTTTTGCTCAGAATGTTCCGCGGTCTTTCGCTTTGGGAGGGACGCTGCCAACCGGAATGACGATCGATACGAATACAGGACTGGTGAGTTGGGTTCCTTCAGCGTCAGGAAATGTCAGCGTATTAATTTCGGCGACGAATCCGGCCGGCACCGATACCGAGACTTTAGCCATCGAAGTGTCCGATGACCCGATCAAGAATGCGCTGGATACCGGGCTTCCTCTTCAAAATGGAACGCCACCCTGGTTTCTCCAGACAGCTGTCACTCGAGACGGGGTGGATGCTGCTCAAAGCGGTGCAATTGGCGACGATGAAACGACCTGGTTTGAGTTGACTGTCGATGGTCCTGACACGCTGCGATTCTGGTGGAAGGTTTCTTCGGAGTTGGGTTTTGATTACCTCCGATTGCGCGACGATGGAACCTCGGTAGCAGAAATATCAGGGGAACAGGACTGGCAGGCCTATGCCTACTCGGTCCCTGCCGGTTCCCACACGATTCGTTGGAGTTACGAGAAAGACGCTGGAGTGGTCAATGGTAGTGACGCGGCCTGGGTGGACTTAATTACCCTCGATAGTGAGGATCTGAGGCCAGTGATTATCAGCGCTGCCAAGGTAACAGGGATTATTAACGAACCATTCAGCCACCAGATTGAAACGACACATTCGGCTGATTCCTTCTCGCTGACGGGAACGCTACCGGTAGGGCTCAGCCTCGACGCGGCGACGGGTGTGTTGTCAGGTACGCCGGAGGAGGTGGGAACCTTCTTGGTGACTATCGGTGCGACGAATGCGGTCGGTATTGCCGAGCAGATATTCACTGTCGAAATTCAGGATCCCGTCGGGATGGCTAATGCGCTGGATACTGGGCTGACTGTCACTTCCGGACCAATCCCGTGGTTTATCCAGACAGTGACGACTCACGACGGAGTCGACGCCGCGCAGAGCGGTGAGGTCGACGATGGCGAATCGACCTGGTTTGAGATACCGATTGCTGGTCCTGATACGCTAACTTTCTGGTGGAAAGTCTCTTCGGAAAGTGGGCTCGATTTTCTACGCTTGCTCGACGATGGAGTTGAGGTGCGGGCGGTTTCCGGTGAGGAAGACTGGCGGCAAATCAGTTACGAAGTGCCGTCAGGAATGCACACCATGCGTTGGATTTATCAGAAAGATCCGGTGATCAGTGGGGGGGCTGACACTGCGTGGGTGGATCAGATCGTTCTCGCCACGACGGGCGAGTTGTCTGATGCGATCGACAATCCCAGCGTGAAACCGTTTACCGGGGACCCGCAGTGGTTCCGGCAAACCACGACAACGTTTGACGGGGTTGATGCGGCCCAGAGCGGAGACGCAGATGATGAAGAGAGTTCCATTCTTGAATTTAAAGTGGATGGACCGGACACCGTTGCTTTCCAGTGGAAGGTTTCGTCTGAAGCGAATTATGATTACCTGCGGTTCAAGGTCAATGGCACTGAAGTTGCAGCTATTGCTGGTGAGGTTGGTTGGGAACGCGTGGTCCATGAGATCCCGTCCGGCACTCATACGCTTCAGTGGGAATTTGATAAGGACCAGTTTGTTTCAGCTGGTAGCGATGCGGGCTGGGTGGATGACTTTGCCTTGTTGTCATCTGATCTTCGCCCCTTCATTACCAGCGCTTCAGAGATTTTTGGTAAGGTCGGGGAGCCATTTGTCTATCAGATTCAGACTTCACAGCCGGCAACCTCCTTTTCGAGCGGAACGCTCCCGTCGGGACTGAGTTTGGATCCATCCACCGGTTTGATCTCGGGGACACCAACGGTGCTGGCAACAACGAGCGTTCAGGTGACAGCAACCAACTCCAGTGGATCGGATACACAAACGGTCTCCATGGTGATCAGTAATCTGGGTGAGGCGTTAGATACGCAAGTTGATGTTGTGACAGGGAATCCTCCGTGGTTTTACCAGGCGACAACCACGCATGACGGAGTGGATGCAGCCCAGAGTGGCGATGTGGGAGACGGGGAAATTTCATACTTCAACCTCGATGTGGTGGGGCCCGATACGGTCGATTTCTGGTGGAAGGTATCCTCTGAGGCTGGATACGATGGATTGATCTTTTCATTGGACGGCACTGCTGTTACCGCCATCTCCGGTGAGATCGACTGGACTCAGTACTCCTACACAATTCCTGAAGGCAACCACACTCTACGGTGGGAGTACTTCAAGGATGGGGTCTTCTCGGCAGGGGCCGATACAGGCTGGGTCGATGAAATCGTTTTTCAGAGCACACCCATTCCACAACTGATCACGTTTCCAGCCATTCCGGACCAGGCGGTAACTGGCACCCTGGTGCTTTCAGCGACCGGAGGCGAATCGGGTAACCCGGTAACTTTTGCGATTACCAGTGGGCCGGCAACGATCGACAGTGCTGACGTGTTGAGTTTTACCGGAACGGGAACTGTCACGGTGACGGCTTACCAAGCAGGGAGTCAACGGCACCTCCCGGCAACGAGTGTGTCGAGAACCTTTACCGTGGGTTCGGCCAGGACTCTTTTTGATGGTGCAGCTTCGTCCTCTGGATTGGCAGGATCCGATGCCATGCCTGACGCGACCCCTTTTGGGGGGAGCGTCACCAACCTTGAGAAGTACGCTTTTAACATGGATCTCGGAGCGTTCGATCTCCATACGATGACCGATGGGGGAACATCTGGACTTCCCCTGCTTCAGCAAATTGAAGTGGCGGATACCCCGCACTGGAGCCTTCAGTTTGTCAGGCGGAAAGGAAGTGGAATTGTTTACACGCCGAAGACCTCCGGCACCCTTGTCGAGGGCAGCTTCGTGGCGGTGAGTGATCCGGGCACAGTAACCTCGATCGATGAGACTTGGGAGCGCGTTGAAATTAAGGCGCCCATGCTTGATGGTGCGCTCTTTGTCATCGTGGAGGTGAGTATTCCCTGACTGGTCAGGCGCTCCCGGAGAGTGAATCCGTGAGGCGGAGTGAAGGGCTCTACCACTCCGCTTTTAGGACTAGTTCAGCGAAACGCTCTGAGGATCGCTACCAACTTTACCGCCTTCGGAGACGACAGTGTCAGGGGCGTCCTTGCCTGCCTTTACGACAAAGGTCTTTCCCTTCGGGGCTCCGGGAGTGAAGCTCTTTCCCTTGGCTCGGACGGTGTAGAGGATTTCGTCGGACTCGGCATCGACGAGCTGAATGACAGGGTTTTCGACATCAAAAGTCAGTTCGCCAAGCTGGCCCCAGGACGGGGGATTGTAGTTGTCGAACTGAGAGATGGTGCGAGGCCAGCCGGGATACTGCTCAGAAGCAGGGTCGGTGATGTCCACATTGCGCGGCCAGCATTCCATGGTGATGTCACGGGTATTGGTATTGAGGCGAATGATGCCCCATCCGGCAGAGCGGGTGTTGAGCACATTGCCGGCCGGAGTGGTTCCGGGATTGGCGGCGGCGAAGTTGGTCACCTTGTTGTCGAATCCATCGAGATGATCTCCGGTATAGTCGGGAGCGCCGGCCTCGCGATTCGCACCGGGCTCGAGGGGTTGCCACCAACGCAGGTAAAGGTTTGCGATCGAGGGCACGCAGAAAGACCAGATTGCGTCGCGGTGTTCGTCGACACCGTGCTGGAAGATCGTAGCGAGGTGCTGGTCTCCGGCGAAGTGAAAGGCAAAGCCTTTGCGAAGCGCACTGACGGCCTTGTTGCGACCCGTTTGCGGCCAGCCGTTGGAGTCCATGTCGGCGTGGAGACGTCCGTTAGCGCTGCCGTGAATGTGTGCGCCTCCGCAGAAGATCGTTGCGGAGAGAGCCACTTTCATGTTGGCGTCGGTCCAGTCCTGGGCCCAGCTGTCGAGGAAGTCGAGCTGGCTATCACCGAGAAGGATAGCACCTTCAACGTCGACGCTGGCGGGGTCGTAGTCAGGATTGAGGATGTGGTCAGGACGAGGGCCCTGCTTGGGAACGCGTCCGGCCGGGCCGGTCTTGAACTTGCGGTCTTCGAGGATCGCAAAGTCGACGTTGCCCCAGTTCAGGTTGGTGAACCAGACTCCGATGCCCTGGCCAATGGTCTGAGGAGCGACGGGATCGGGGAAGTGACTGGTCTGGGCGCGCTCCACTTCCTGGACGTATTCGCCGGGACGGGAGTATCCACCGTCGGAGGCACCGCTGAGGGTAGAGACTTTACCGCTCTCTCCCCAGAGGTTGGGCTGACCGGCGTCGTGGTCGTCAGGCAGGCAAAGGGTGGGCCGGTCCTTGATGATCTCGCCGAAGTCGCGACCGAATTTGAGCCAGGCGGCGTAGTGCTTGTGGTGATCGTAAACCTGGTCTCCCGAGAAGAAGAGGACGTCGACGTCAGCCTTCTTCACGTTTTCGATGATGTCTTCGCGGGAGATGTCACCTCCGTGTGCGGGCTGGATGGAATTTCCGGTGAAGCCGGCAACCACGATTTCCTCCTTGTCGACCGGGTTCTTGCGAATGATACCTTCGTAGGTGGCTTCCTCACCATGGCGCACGCGGTATTTGGCTTCCTTGCTGTCGTCCCAGTTTTCGACGCGAAAGGGGGCTGTCCAGCCGGGATCGATGGCGTCGACCTTGGCAACTTCGACCCACTCGCCGTCTTTTTCGATCTCAAGGCGAACCGCTTTTGGATCGTCTTCCGCCAGCGGGTAAAGCTGAGCGGTCAGCTTGAGGGTGCCGCCGTGAACGGTGTAGAGCGCGAAACAGATGATGTCTTTCTTCTCAACTTCGGGGATGGTCAGCACGGCGCGCCCCTTTTTGCCCTTTTGCTTTTGCTGGGCGTCAGCGGGAATTGCGATCGCGAGAGCGAAGCAACAGGCGAGTAGAGTTTGCAGGAGTTTCATGGTGGACTTCATACGTTAGGTTTGGTGTTTGTCAGCTAAAAGGTCGGGAGATTCTATGACATAATTGCGGCTTCGGGGGAGTCCGGATTTGCTTCTGTTGCCGGGGCGGATGCCGGTTTCTTCCAGAGCAGAAAGAGGTAGAGCGGAATCAGGAAATGGGGCGCCCGGAGCACGGCTTCATGGAGGAACTGGTCGGCTCCCCAGTAATTCAGGCTGAGGGACATTCCGGCGACGGGGCGGGCGAGGGCGGTCAATAAACCCCAGGCAAAGCCATAGAGAGCGGAGGCACACCGGAGGGCGGGAATGAAGAGTCCGATACAAATGATGAAATCGAGGATGCCCGCGACGAGAAGGAAAATCTTCGTGGCCTGGAAGTCGAAATCCAGGATAACGGTGGTCATGGCATAGAAGGTCGAAGGCGTGGGCCAGAGGCCGACTGCGTAGCAGCCGTGGCCGGCGAATGTCGCGATGAAAGCGATGATGGCGGTGATGACCGTAGCCCGGTGGCGAATACCGAGCGCCAGCGCCAAAACGAGAAGCACGGGGATCAGCATCTGTCCTCCGTGCTCGACGAACATGGGAAGCTGGCTCTGAGCTTTCAAGAACTTCGCGTAGCTCAGGACAATGAGGAGCACACTGCCACCGAGGAGGCCCGCCATCTGGATCCGCGATTTTTTGCGAACAGTAAGAGTGAGGATGGCGCAGGCAAGGTAGAGCCATCCAATGCGGCCACTCCATTTTTGAACCCAGCCGTCACCGGCTCCGGTTCCGACAAACTCTTCCCAACTGACGCCAAAGCGTCCCAATAGGGAATAGGTATCGTCCTGCCAGAGGATGGCGCCGTAGGGGGCTTCCCAATAGAAGTGCACCCAGGCCCAGCCGGCGAAGCAGAAGAAAGCCCCGAGCCGAAGGCAAAGCAGCATCAGTTGATCTCGTTTTTCCGGCATGGCAGAGGGTGAAAACTGTCACAGCCCTGCGGGGATTGCCAGCCGGAACCGATAGCTGATTTTGTCATGAAGGCGGCTCTTCGCAACGTTGACGGAATAAAAAAAGCTCCCCACCCGGCCGGGGCCGGAGTGGGGAGCGATATGGGAAGCAGTTCAGATTGGACTCGATCAGGTATCGAGATCGAACCTGTCGAGGTTCATGACCTTGGTCCACGCAGCGACGAAGTCCTCAACGAACCTCGCTTCCGAATCGGAACTGCCGTAGACTTCGGCGATGGCCCGGAGCTGCGAATTGGAGCCGAAGACGAGATCCACTGAGGTGGCCGTCCACTTCATGTCACCGGATTCGCGATCGCTGCCTTCGTAGAAGTGGTCGCACATCTTGGAGACGTTCCACTCCGTGCTCATGTCGAGCAGGTTGACGAAGAAGTCGTTTGTCAGGGCGCCACGCTGGTCAGTCAGCACTCCGAGGTCAGGGTGACCGACGTTGGTGTCGAGTGCTCTCATGCCACCGATCAGGACCGTCATCTCGGGTGCTGACAGGGTCAGGAGCTGAGCGCGATTGACCAGGTTTTCCGGGGCCGGACGATCGAGTTCGTGTCCGAGGAAGTTACGGAAACCGTCAGTCTTCGGCTCAAGAACCGCGAAGGAATCCACATCGGTCATCTCCTGGCTGGCGTCGGTGCGGCCGGGAGTGAAGGGAACTTCGATGTCATGTCCGGCTTTCCTGGCAGCTGCCTCGATTCCAGCAGAGCCACCGAGGACGATGAGGTCAGCCATGGAGATCTTCTTGTTCCCGGACTGGGCGCTGTTGAACTCTTCCTGGACGGACTCGAGAGTCTCGAGAACGCGGGCGAGTTTCTCCGGCTGATTGACCTCCCAGTCTTTCTGGGGAGCCAGTCGAATGCGGGCACCGTTAGCTCCGCCCCGCTTGTCGGATCCGCGGAAGGTGGATGCTGAGGCCCACGCCGTGGAGACAAGATCTGAAGCGGAGAGGCCGGAATTGATCAGCTTGTCCTTGAGGGCAGAGACGTCTGCGTCGTTGACGAGCTCGTGGTCAACAGCCGGAACAGGATCCTGCCACACCAACTCTTCTTCCGGAACATCGGCCCCGAGGTAGCGGGAACGAGGACCCATATCGCGGTGCGTCAGCTTATACCAGGCCTTGGCGAACGCCTCTTCGAACTCTTTCGGGTTCTCGAAGAAGCGACGGGAGATTTTTCCATACTCTGGATCCATCTTGAGAGCGAGGTCGGTCGTGAACATCATCGGAGCGTGACGCTTGGATGCGACGTGGGCATCCGGGACAGTGCCTTCTCCTGCACCGTCCTTGGGTTGCCACTGCTTGGCCCCCGCGGGACTTTCAGTCAGCTCCCACTCGTAGGCGAAGAGGTTGGAGAAATACATGTGTGACCACTGCGCAGGGGCACTGGTCCAGGCGCCTTCGAGACCACTGGTGATGGTGTCCTCGGCGTTACCTTTTCCATAGGTGTTGACCCAACCGAAACCCTGAGCTTCGAGAGGAGCGCCTTCGGGTTCCGGGCCGACGTTACCTTCGGGGGTAGCGGCGCCGTGTGCCTTACCGAAGGTGTGACCCCCGGCGATGAGGGCAACCGTCTCTTCATCGTTCATCGCCATTCTCGCGAAAGTTTCACGAATGTCGTGGGCCGCGGCGAGCGGATCGGGATTTCCGTTAGGGCCTTCCGGGTTGACGTAGATCAAACCCATCTGGACAGCAGCGAGAGGAGCTTCGAGATCGCGGTCGTCACTGTAACGCTTGTCGCCGAGCCATTCGGATTCAGGACCCCAGTAGATGTCTTCCTGGGGCTCCCAGACATCAGCGCGCCCTCCGGCAAAGCCGAAGGTTTTGAAGCCCATGGACTCAAGGGCGACGTTACCGGTCAGGATCATGAGGTCGGCCCATGAGATGTGCTGGCCGTATTTCTGCTTGATCGGCCAGAGCAGGCGTCGGGCCTTGTCGAGGTTTCCGTTGTCCGGCCAACTGTTGAGCGGCGCAAAACGCATGGTGCCGTCTGAGGCTCCACCGCGACCATCGGTAACGCGGTATGTTCCGGCGCTGTGCCAGGCCATGCGGATGAAGAACGGACCATAGTGCCCGTAGTCAGCCGGCCACCAGTCCTGGGAGTCGGTCATTAGCGCTTCGAGATCCTTCTTCACTGCCTCGAGATCGAGTTCGGAAAATGCCTCGGCGTAGTCAAAGGAGCCGCCCAGCGGATTTCCTTTCGGGGAGTTTTGATGAAGAATGTTCAGATTAAGTTGGTTCGGCCACCAATCGCTGTTCGTCATAGAACCGGCAGCGGTGTGACGATAAGGGGAGGCGGGCTGGCCCATTACGGGGCATTGGCTGATGTCATTCATGGGTTTGTTTACTTCCTTTTCTGGGGAGGCTTCCTGGGCAAACGCCATGGAAATTGGCAGGAATGCCACTGAAGCAACAAGGGTTAGTAAGTGGGGGATTAATTGTGAGTTTGCTTTCATCGTAAGGGTTACGCATTTGGAGCCGACTTTTGTGGCCACGATTTAGTTTTCCACGAATTGATGATGCATCTAATGCATTATAAGAATATTTGATATGCGCATGGCGCATGATAAGGTCAGTATGAAATCTGACCTGGAACTGGTTCAGTTGGAGCAATTCGTTACGCTTGCTCGGACTGGGAATTTCACTCGGGCTGCCGAGAAGTTGAGCCTTTCACAGTCGGCGCTAAGTCGTTCCATTCAGAGGCTTGAGGAAAGGATCGGACAACCGGTGTTTGAGCGGAAACCGCGGGAGGTGGTATTGACCGATCTGGGCAAAATCCTGTTGGAGCGTGCTCGTGAGATTCTCCATCTCGTTGAAGACACCATGACCATGTTATCCGAGTCGGACCGGTATGGGAAGATCCGGCTGGGAGCCATTCCCACGATTGCTCCCTATTTTCTTCCGGGAGTGTTGAGCGAGTTCTCGGAAAGTCACTCCAACATCTCGGTTATCGTGCAGGAGGATACGACGGAAAATCTCATTAAGAGATGCAGCCACGGTGAGATAGACCTGGCGATTCTCGCCTATCCTATCAATGCGAAGTATCTCGAGACGGAAGCACTTTTTGATGAGGAGTTATTCCTGGTCGTTCCTCCTGAACATGAACTCGCGGCCCGCAAGAAGGTGGAGGCCAGTGTGGTGGAGGAGTATCCTTTCGTCACGCTGAACGAAGCGCACTGCCTGGCTGAGAATATTAATTCATTCTGCCGCAATCAATCCGTGCAGCCGGTATCGGTGGAACGGATCAGCCAACTGGCGACGGTTCAGGAACTGGTTGCGCTGGATCATGGGGTATCGATCATTCCGGCGATGGCCCGAGATCTCGATGACAGCGATCGGCGGGTTTACCTATCATTCAGCGGGGAAAAGCCAAGTCGAACAATCGTCATGATGTGGAATCCTTATCGCTATCAAAGCCGTTGGATGGAGACCCTGAAACGCCACCTTAGAGAATCGGCAGGGAAACGGATTTAGCGCCGTTGGTAGAATGCAGTGAGGCCGGTAAAGGCGACGAGTCGATACCCTTTTCGATCGAGATACTGGAAAATCTCTGAGGTAAACAGTCCGGCCGGGTCCTTGAAGTGTTGTTCGACGACTACCAACTGGAAGGGGAATCGATTCCAATCATTGGATTGCAGCACTTCCAGTTCGATCCCTTCAACGTCGACGTTAAGGAAGTTGGGCATGGAGTCATCAAAAGGGATATCCTTCAACAGGCTTTTCAGGGGAGCCGTTTCGACAGTCCGGGTTCCCTCGAACTCCCAGATAGTTCCCTCGAGCTTGTCGCGGATGTCGTTGTCGATTCCGTTGAAAGCGGAGTCGTTGTACTGAAAAAACTGCCGGCTACCTTCTGCCGCACCAATGGCAGTTTCGATGTTAACGTCATCCGGTCGGTGTAGCAAAAACTCCTCCATCGACCCTGGGTTGGCATCGATATTAACCCCCCTCCAGCCGTTTTCGTAGAAGAGGGCTGTGTTCGAATAGCGAAAGGGGTGGTGAGCGCCCACGTCGACATAGAAGCCGGGAGTTTCGAGCCCCAGTTTGCGTTCGATAATTCGATCTTCGCCTTCGAGGCTGAAGCTGAACTGACGGTGCAACTCATCCGCGGAACCTGCCGGTTGGAGATCGGGTCCTTCGCTATTTGAGCAGGTAAGATCCATAATCTGTGCAATGTAATTCCCACTATCAGAGAGATCCCATCTAATGGTCAAATACCTTTCCTGCTGGTGCCGGGCTGGAAAAAGAATCAGGGTTAGGCCATCCGCTCAGAGGGGAGGCCTAACCCTGTCGTAAAACTTCTATGATGGGAGCCTACAGTTCCTTAATCTTGATGTTTCGGAACCAGACTTTGTGTCCGTGATCCTGAAGGCCGATGTGGCCTTTTCCGAGTGTGGCGTAGTCCTTCCACTTGGAAAATTTGGCGTTGGCGATCTGCTCGTTCCACTTGTCGCTGTGCATTTCGTATTCGGCGGTTTTGACACCGTTAGTGTAGTACTCGACGTGGTTGCCTTTGACCACGATGCGGCTTTCGTTCCATTCGCCGACAGGCTTGGATTCGTCGCTGGTGGCGGGTTCCACCGCGTAGTGAGAGCCGGTCTTCTCGGCTTCGGTGACGGGCTCACCTTTGCCGTTGCGGAAACCTTCGTTATCGAGAACCTGGTATTCCGGGCCGGTCAGGTAGGGTTGGGCCGGGCCTTCGCCGACGTGGAACATGACACCTGAGTTGGTGCCTTCCTCGATCTTCCACTCAAAGCGCAGATCAAAATCGTCAAACTGCTTTTCAGTGATGATGTTGGTGTAAGGTTTGCTGTCTGGAACGCTATCGAGATGCAGAGTCCCGTCCTTGGCCATCCATTTGCCTGCGATGTCGACGCCGTTGTAACCTTTCCAGCCATTCAGGGTTTTGCCGTCGAAGAGTGAAGTCCATTCGCCGTCCTTTTCTTCGGCGAAGGCGGTGGTGGAAAATGCGACTGCTGCCGCAAGAAGGAGATAAGAGAGTTTGCTCATATTTCTGATGATGGGTTGATGTATGCAGTATAGACGCTCCAGGTGCGAGTCTTAACAGGGGAATCTTTGTGATCAGGCTATTTGTGGCTGATTTCGCTGAGCTTCACAGGGAACTCCTTGATGACTTCGCCGCTGATATCGACGCAGCGGAAGGTCATGACCGGATCGTCCGGGCGGAGATCAAAGTTGAGCTGGCCCCAGAAGTTGCCCTTGTTGTAGGACCAGACGGCGTTGTCGTAGGTCTTGTGTGTGTGCATGTTGGTGACCTTGGCGGAAACGAACTCGTAGAGGGGGTAGCCGGGGCGTTCGATTTTCCAGATGTCGGAACGGTGACGGTCTCCCGCGATGAGAAGAACGCCGTCGATTTCATTTTTAGTGATGAGATCAAAAATTTCGTCGCGCTCTTCACGGGACCAGTCGCCGGCCCAGGAATCTTTGCCGTCCTTGTCAGCACCGTCTGCAAACATGGTGCCGGAGGCGATAACCTTGAACTTGCCGGTGGCTTTGGCGAGTTCCTCCATGAGCCACTTCTTCTGGTCGGGGCCAAGCATGGTCTTTTCGCCCTTATCGCGGTAAAAGCGTCCATCGGTCATGAAGAAGTCGACGTCGCCGAGAGAGAATGAGTGCCAGGTGCCGGGCATCTCTTCCCCGCCGCCATAGTGAGGGTTGTTCCAGTTCTCGGTGAAGACTTTCCAGTTGGGGCGTTTCCACGAATACTTCATGCCAGCTCCGCCGGAATCGTCATTCATGGCCATGTCGTGATCATCCCAGATGCCATACAGGGCCGACCCGGCTGCGAGTTCGGCGTAGGCCGGGCTGAGGTAGCGACGGTAGTAAAAAAAGCGCTGCGCTCCACGGTGGTCGACTACGTCGATATAGACATTGTCGCCAAGCCCGAGGTAGGCGAGGGGGCGCTGCTTCGACATCGTGCTCCAGGCGTGCTCGTTAACCGGCACATATCGGGAACCGGAACCAAAGGTGACATGGAATTCGACCTTCTGACCTTTTTCAGGAGCGGTGCGGAAATTGAAGGTGTCTTGCTGAATGGTTTCGCCGTCAAGCAGGACGGAATAGGCGTGATCCGTGAACGGCTTGAGCCCTTCCACGGTCATGACAGCCGTGAAGTCGTTGGTTTCCGAAGTCTCGACGGAGTCGGACTTCAGATCTCCAACTTGAATCTGGACGGTTGCCGGCCCGGCGGTACGAACCCAGAACTTCGCCGAAGTGGGCTTGATGTCTCCGATGACCGGCCCGTTGAAAAGCTTCAGGTCGTGTTTCTTGACCAACTCGACGAAGGCCGGTTCTCCAAGCAGGTTCGCCATGCCGCCTTCTTTACCAAAGCGCCCGGTTTTGCCTCCGCTCTCCTGACCATAGAGCGCATCGATCAGGTAGGGATCAAGATCGAGCATGACCGGAGATGTTTCGCCTTCGGTGATGGGATCTTTGGCAGAACCAGGCAGCGCGACGAATAGAGAAAGTAGGAGTAGGGGGCAGGCTTTCTTGAATGCGGGAAAGATGGTCATGGAGATCGAAAAGACTGGGTGAGGCTTTGGAGTGTCTCTCAAGTGGGCGCTTGAGGCAATGGTTTCCAATGCCACTATGATGCCTGTTTCGATGCGCAAAAGAGGTGACAATTCGTGTAACAAGGGGCCGTCTCTACGTGATTGTATTTTGTGTCCAAAGTATGCTCCTAATTTGAGGCGAGCTGTTTATGGGCAGTATCCTACTTTTTGTCATGACACGAACGATTCAATTGAAGTGGAAGGTTAAACTTTCGGTCTTGCTCATTACAGGCCTGGCGGCGAGTTGGGGAAAAACAGAGATTTTGGGGGCCTCGTCGAGATCGGAGAACCTTGAAATCGCGCAAGATCTCATTGAAGGGATTTATCGACGTGGTGATTTCCGGGGCAGGACTTTCCGCGGGGAGTGGTTACCGGACAGTTCCGGCTACCTCGTCATGGAGCTTGATGGGGAGTCAAAGAAACGGCGCCCTTTCCGGTATGATGTCAAAGACGGGACAAGGACTGAGTGGGATGGACCAACCGAAAGTGATTCTCAACGAAGTGGAAACCTCTCGCCTGATGGAAAATGGGAGATCCAGGTGAGGCGGGGAAATCTCAACGTGCGTCAACCGAAGGATGGAGAGCCCATCAAGCTGACCTCAAACATGGAAGACGGCACCATCCGGATTCACCAGCCTCAGTGGAGTCCTGACAGTTCAAGAATCGCCTTCGTCCAGTTGGATCAAACGGAAGTTCGGTTGCGCAAGATTCTGGTTCCCGGTGATCCTTCCTATCCTGGACTGCGTGAAGATCGTTTTGCCAGGGTTGGCGGCGCCATACCAAAACTTAAGGTCGGAGTTGCTGACCCAGAGGCAGGTAAGGTCCAGTGGATCGATATCGCGGAACCTGATGAAGACTTTTACCTGGGCCTGGTGGAGTGGGCCGGAAACTCCGACGAATTGCTGGTCGAGAAATTGAGCCGCTTCCGCGACCGGCGGGAGTTCTTTCTTGTTGATGTGGTTTCAGGGGAGAGCAGAATTCTTTTTGCGGAATCTGACCCGGCCTGGGTGGTGGCCAGCGTGGCGAAGAACTCCGGGCTGGAATGGATCGAAGATGGAGAAGCCTTTGTCGTGATCAGTGAGAAGGACGGATGGCGTCATGCCTATCGCTACGGAAGGGATGGTAAGAACGAGGTGCTCCTGACGCCCGGGGAATACGACATCATCGAGCGAGCGGGAATCGACGAGGAGCGAGGGTGGTTCTACTTTTACGCCTCGCCTGAGAACGGGACGCAGAAATATCTCTATCGAGTTCCGTTGGAAGGAGGTGGTGAGGCAGAGCGAGTCACTCCTGAAGGGTGGGAAGGAACTCACCATTACGTTTTCTCACCGGACGCACGCTGGGCGTTCCACACCCACTCAAGTTTTGACACTCCGCCCGTGACCGAGTTGGTGGCGCTGCCTGATCACAAGGTGGTTCGTGTCCTTGAAGCCAATGAGCCTCTCAAGGAGAAACTCACGGGTTTGATTCATCAGCCGACGGAATTCTTCCAGGTCGATATCGGAAACGATGTCGTGATCGATGGTTGGATGCTCAAGCCCCCCGGTTTTGATCCGGAGAAAAAATACCCCACGATCGTCTATGTGTATGGAGAGCCTCATGGGCAGACGGTGCTCGATTCCTGGAATGCTGCGCAGGGTCTTTATCATCGGGCTTTGGCTGAATTGGGATACCTGGTGGTATCCATGGACAACCGCGGGACACCAGCGCCCAAAGGAGCCGCCTGGCGGCGGGCCGTTGCCGGCAGCCTCGGCCCGCTTTCCACCAGAGAACAGGCAGACGGTTTGCTGAAGCTGGCCGAATCCCGGCCGTTTGTGGATACCTCTCGCGTTGGCATCTGGGGTTGGAGTGGTGGCGGTTCAAACACCTTGAACGCCCTGTTCCGTAGGCCGGAGGTTTACCAGGTAGGCATTGCGGTTGTGCCAAAGCCGCAACCGCATCTCTACAACGCGTGGTTCCAGGAGATGTACATGGAAACCCGGGAGACAAATCCGGAAGGCTATCGCCGGTCGGCTCCTATCAACTTTGCTGAAGGTCTCAAGGGGGATCTGCTCATCATTCATGGAACCGGTGAAACCAATACCCATCTCGAGATCGTTGAAGGCCTCGTCGATCGACTGATCGAATTGGGTAAGCCGTTCGACTACATGGCTTATCCAAATCGGAACCACGGTATCAGTGAGGGAAAGGGCACCATGGTTCACATGAGGATGCACATGATCCGATACTGGCTCGACCATCTTCCGTTGGACGCCCGCTAGCCGCACATGCGCTTGAAGCAGCGCTGGCTATGAGGAGATGATTCGGATAAATCCACTGTCATGAAGTATCTCCTCTTGCTGCTGGTGCTGCCCGTGATCTCAGTTGCCCGTGAAGAACGGGTCTCTGCTCCTCCCGGCAAAGTCTACACCTACAAGGAAGTCGACGGGGCGAAGCGAGAGTTGGAGGTCTATTTTCCCGAAGGACACAACCCTTCCGCGGCATCCGTTCCGGCAATCGTCTTCTTTCACGGCGGTGGATGGGGTGGGGGCTCGCGCGAAGCCTTCAGCTACCAGTGCCAGTATTTCGCCAGCCGTGGCCTGGTAGCCGTGACGGTGACTTACACTCTCGCGTCGAAGGCGGAGGCGGCCAAGCTGGATGAGGGCCTCTCCCGCAAACGAATCTGTATGCCCGATGCCAAGAGCGCCATTCGATGGGTCAAGCAACAGGCAAAGGAGTTGGGCATTGATCCAGACCGGTTGATTGCTGCGGGTGGCTCGGCCGGTGGCCATATCAGCTTGATCGCGACGAGCAGTCCGGGTCTCAACGACCCCAGCGATCCGGAGGGTTTCGATACCTCCGTCGCAGCCAGAGTTCTCTTCAATCCCGCGCTCAGTGCCTCGGATGCTGCCGATCCGGAAATTGATTTTATTCAACATCTCAAGGCCGGGGCCGCACCCGCGATTGTGTTCTTCGGTAGCGAGGACAAAAAGTGGCTGGAAGGGTGGGAGCCAACCTATGAGAAGTGGCAAGCTCTCGACGGGACTTCGGTCGAACTGGAGATTGCTGAAGGTGAGAGACATGCCTTCTTCAATTTTCAACCGTGGGCGGACCTGACCTTGATTTCAGCGGATCGTTTTCTGAGCAAGTTAGGGTTTCTGGAGGGTGAGCCCACGTTGTCGCTTCCTGAAAGTGGCGAGCGGCTCGTGCCCTCGAAACCGTAATGGGCAGAAGAGCGTGCGACTTGCCTTCTCCCGGATTTGAGATTATGGCAAAGCCGGTATGGCAGACAGCAACACAGAATTCTCAAACGTATCCGTTTTAGCAAAAGCGAACCTCTACTTTGACGGCAAGGTGGTAAGCCACTCCGTGATGCTGGAGGATGGCAGCAAGAAGACGCTTGGATTGATCTTTCCCGGCGAATTCTACTTTGGGACAGAAGCGCCTGAGAGAATGGAGATCATTTCTGGCTCCTGCGTTGTGAAAGTCGACGGTAGCGAGGAAGAAGCCACTTATACCGAAGGCACGCACTTTGATGTGCCCGGGAACAGTGGCTTCAACATCGCCGTCAGCGAAGGAACCTGTGAGTATATTTGTTCCTTCCTCGCCTGACGACGAAGCCACGATTGCTTAGTAGCAGTAGCCTCCCCGGCCGCCGTAGTAGCCGCCGCGATAGCCGTAGTGTCCACCATGATAGCCGCCGTGGTGACCTCCATGGTAGTAGCTGTCATCGTAATGGTCGTCGGCAACGGCGTAGCCGATCACGGCGCCTGTGGCAGCGCCAACGAGGGCGGCTTCAGTTGGAGTGCAGGCGGTATTGGCCATAGAAATGCCGATGGCTCCGGCTGCGATAAGGAGAAGTTTCAGGGAGTTTTTCATCAGTCCATAGTTTGTGGTTTCACCGGGGCCACGTGACAGACTGCCGCGTGGTCCGGTGAGTGGTGGACGGATGAGTCTTCTGCTTATGCAGAGGTAGTGAATCTCACTTCTTCTTACGCCTCGCCGTTTCGCCCTGTCGCTCAGGATCGAAGTTCGGATTCTCGGTCATCATCTGGGCGCCAGCATCCTTGCGCCATTGCTTGAGGCGCTGGTGCAGGTCCTGGGCAATCTCGGGATTGGTAGCAGAAAGATCGCGGGATTCACCAAGGTCATCCTTGAGGTTGTAAAGCTCAATGGAGCCACCGTCTTCGAAGAATTCGACGAGTCTCCAGTTTTTCGCCCTGATGGAGGAATACGGGCTGTCGCCGCCGGCGTGGTAGTGGGGGAAGTGCCAATAGAGGTCACGATCGATGGTTGCGTCAGGATCTTCGAGGAGGGCCTTGATGCTGACTCCTTCGATGAGTTGGTTTTGTTCGGCGCTGCCTTCGATACCTGTGATCTCGAGCAGGGTCGGGTAGAAGTCGATTCCCATGATGGGTTCGTCGCAAGTGGTGCCGGGTTCAACTTTGCCGGGCCAGTATACGATCGTGGGAACCCGCGTGCCACCTTCGAAGGCGGAGCCTTTGCCGCGACGCAGGGGGAGGTTCTCCGTGAAGTTGTCGTGCTTGCCGTTGCGCTGAGTCAGGCCTCCGTTGTCGGAGGTGAAGATGATCAGGGTGTTGTCGTGCTGCCCCGTTTCCTTAAGGGCAGTGACCACGTTACCGACAGCGTCGTCCATGCTTTTGACCATGGCTGCGTAGTGCGGATTGTTGTGCACGAGGTCGTCGGTGATTTTGCCTTCAAAGTATTCGACGAGATCCTCGCGACCGGTCACGGGAGTGTGGGGGACGTGGAAAGCAAAGTAGAGAAAGAATGGATCATCGCTCTTTTCGCTGATCTTTTCCGCAGCCAGCTTTCCGAAGTAGTCGGTGGCGTAGTTCGTCTCTAGTCCGAGTTCCTCAACGGCTTCCTTGGAGAGGAAGTGGCCCCTGGAACCGTCGGGACGGTCCTGGGCGAAGTCGAAGCCATGTCCGGTCGGGCCGACGGCTGAGCCGGGAAAGTCGAGGTGCCACTTGCCGATCTGCCAGGTCCGGTAGCCTCCGTCTTTGAGTGCTTCGGCGACTGTGGTGTAGTTTTCTTCGAGACCGAGAGTCCAGTCGGGGATGTTGAGCTTGGCGTAGGGACGACTCTGTCCGGCGATGAAAGTGGTGAGGTGGAGCTGAGCCGGAGTCATTCCGGTCATGATCGCTGCACGGCTGGGGGAGCAGACCGTGCAGGCAGAGTGGGCGTCCGTGAACTTCATGCCACCCGCAGCGAGTTGGTCGAGATGGGGTGTTTCGTAAAGATCGCTTCCGAAGCAGGAGAGGCCGGTCCAACCGAGGTCGTCAGCGAGGAAGAGGACGATGTTGGGTTGGTCGTCAGATGCGTCGGCGAATGAAAGCGAGAATGCAGCAAAAAGAGAAAGAAGCCGTATGAACATGCCCGAACATGGGAAAAGGTGCCGGTTCGGGCAAGTGATTAGGTGTGGCGCAGAGCCTTACCACGCTTTCACGTTGTCATTGTCTCCTTCGGCTTTCTTGTCAGGGCCCTTGCTCCACACGAGAATGGAGGAGGTGATCTCGTGTGAAGCAGAGTCCTTGTCCCAGGCCGGTTTGTCGACGCGGCCGTTGTTGTCCCCGTCGAGCATGACCTGGTAAAATTCTCCCCAGGGATCGTAGAGGTAGGCGTTGCCGTCTCCGTCGATGCGCTGGCCGGAATGGTATCTTCCTTCACCCATCACCTTGGCGGTTCGATCACTGAAGTAGACGTTGCGGGCCGGATTGAGTCCGCCTTCCCCGGCTGCGGTATCCATCCCGCAAAGAATGTTCATGAGCTGCTCGTCGGACTGGAGCAGGATGGTGTCACCGGTATGAGCAGAGGTGTCGTAGGGAAGCCTTCGGTATTCGGTGAAGTAGGAGTTGATCGCATTGCGAAGATTGAGGGCCACATGCTCGGTTTTGCGCTCCTTAACCTGAACCATGATGGCGTGCACGGCGGGAAACATCACGCCGGTGAGGATGGCGATGATTCCCATGACGACGAGGAGTTCGATGAGGGTGAAGCCTTGGCGGGATGACCGGCTGACGTGGGTGGTGGTTCGAAGGGCCGAATTCATCATAGGACCCTTGTAACAGATTTGATTTACAATGTAAACACAAAGTAAAACATTCTATCAAAATCGGTCTGCTAACCAGGCGACAGCGGTGAGGACACCAAAGTCGGCAGCCCCGTGAAACGCGACCACCGCTGCCATTCCTTTGCGGTCTCGAAGCTGTCTCCAGAACCAGGCTGAGACAGTCAGGGTGACAAAGGTTGCCACTAGGAGAAACCAGTATCCCGGCATGATCCAATGCAGGACCACAAGGTGGTAGGCCGCGAACTCAACATCATGAATGTGGAGGCCCGCTTTGCGGGTGAGGAGCACACCTCTCCATCCTGTTTCCTCAATCAGCGGGTGGAGCAGGATGAAGTAGGCGAAGAAGATGAAGAACGAATTTCCCTGGAGCCCGAGGCGATCGAGTTGTCCGGAGAGTTCAGTCCCGATAGTAGGGGAGGTGAGGAGCGGCGTCAGAAAATAGACCGCGGGAATTGCGATGAGTCCGGACACCAGCATTGCGATGACCAGTCCGGGGGGACTTTTCCAATGGAGGCTGCGCAAGGGTTCACGCTTGAGCCAGGCGCCCAGGAGAATGCCGGCGTGGTAGAGCAGGATGGCTGCCCATCCACTCTCGAGCACATACATTCCGATGAGAACGGAAATGATAGGCCAATAGCGAAGCCAGATCATGAAAGGTTAATCGATCAGGCCGAGTTCGCAGGCGAACTTGAGATTGGCGACGAGTGCGGCCTTTTTCGGGAAAGGGTGGTCGAGATGGGGGGAGGTCATCCGCAGCTTCTTGGGAAAGGCATCATAACTCAAGTCCCAGTGGTGCCCGTGCAGCATGGCAAGATCGGTGGCCATCGGCATTCGGAGGCTGGCCTGCTCCTGTGTGACTTGCATGTCGTTGTTAGAGTCGTAGCGGTTGACGATAGAGAGGCCCTGTATTTGAAACGACGGAACCTCGAGAACGTTGGTTGACCCGAAGAGATTGAAGATCGGAATGCCGAGGTCGTTGATCGCTTCCTCATGCTCACGCAGAAACTTCTGCCGGTATTGAGTGGTGAGATGCAATACGGCTTCCTTGATCTGGGTTTCCTCGAGCCGGCGTTCCACGATTTCGGGAAGGTCCGCGATCGGAGCCAGCATGGCCACGATCTTTTCCAGTTTGGCCGGGTCTTCGTCGACTTTATCGAGAGCTTTCTTGGCGGCGTCACCCACATAAGAGCCGCCGGCCGCCCCAGCCCAACCGAAGATGCAGCGGATGCGTCCTGCGAGGTGAGGATGCTGGACCAGCAAGGTGACGATGTCGGCCATGCCCTTGGAATACCCCATGAGAAAGACGTCTCTCGGTGGCGTGGCATCATCTGGCTGAATGACCTTTCTTTCCGCCGTCAGGCCCATGCCCGATTCAATGCTTTCTGCAATATTCCTGGCATTGTGATCGCAACCTCGCAGGGGGTGGAGGTCGGCACGCAAGGTCGGGCACTGAAGTTCAGTTTCGAATTCTGGTAGCGCCTGCTGAAACGCTCGTACCGGAAGCAGCCCGTTCAACAGGCCGGGACAAAAAACGAAAGTGGTGTTTGCAGGGGCTATGTAGTCAGCGGGAGGCATCTCGAGGGTGCCTTCCGCGTAGCCGGAGCCACGAAGGAAACGCTGGGCAATGCGTTCCCGATCTGAGCGCGCGTCGCCCTTCAAGGGAGTCTTGCTGCTGGCCGCTTTCCTCGCCGCAGGATCCTTAACCGCTTCGGTGATGAAAAGGTTTCGCCAGCGCAATCCGCACCAGGCCTTGACCTGCCAGTGAGACATAGCGGCTCTCTTGTCCTCTTTGACGGCCTCACGAACCCGGCGAATGATACCGGAGTAGTCGTTCTTGAGTCGAAGTTCCTGGAGGTCGTGGCTGAGCGAGTCCATGCGGAGTTAATGATGGAGCAGGATAGGTTGGGAGGGAAGGGAAAGGCTAGAGAAATAAAGGCGAGGCGCTTTCTCCCGCATTCGGTTGAAGTCGGATCGGTTTGAATGCTAGGCTATGGGGTATGGCGCGAGAACTCAACGATGACCAGGTTGACCACATCCGGGCACTTCTTGAAGGAGAGGGAAAGATTCAAGCGATCAAGGTCTATCGTGAGATAACCGGCTGCAGCCTCGCGGAGGCGAAGGGGGATGTTGAAAGGATTGAGTCGGCTCAGTCCCTGAACTCTGACGAACTAAAGGGAAGCAGCCTGGATCGGGTGAAGTCCGCTCTTGCCTCGGGGAACAAGATCGAGGCCATCAAGCGGCATCGCGAAGCCACGGGGAGCGGTTTGAAAGAAGCCAAGGAGGCAGTGGAGGCAATGATAGCGTCTGGAGATGTCAAGTGGGACAAAGACCGGGCGCACGCCAAAGCGACCTCACGAGGTTGCGGAGCGATGTTCCTGCTGGCTGTTGGGCTCGCGATTGCGCTTGGGGTAATCTGGCCGGGCTAGCCCTCCTTCACCACGGAACCCTTGAGTTTGCCGGGTCCCCTGCGCTCCTTGTAGACAACGACCATGCGGACTTCGGTGCCCTGGACCGCTGTGATGTTGATGTGCTGAACATCGATATCGAATTCGTCTGAGATGCGTTCTCTCAGGATCTTTCGGTCGAGCATCTGCTGAGGATTATCAACCTTGTAGCGAAGTTGGATAGACTGGCGGGGATCCTTGCGTATCCGGGGATGGTCAGCAAACCAGGCTGTCGCGAGGACAAAGCTGGAGCCGATCAACTCTGCTCTCAATTGAAGCTGGCCGTTGATAAAAGTGAGGGCGACTGCCCCAAGCAGGTAGCCAATTTCAGTCTTGGAAAGTGCATCGCTGCGGAGGCGCACGAGGGCGAGTAAGGCGAAGATCGTGAACCCCATCCCCGCGGAGAGGTTATTGCTGACCAGGAAGATGGGAAAGAGAAAGAGATTAAAACCGAGGAGGAGAAACAGCATTTCATGGTCGTGGTGTCGACGGTAGTAAATGCCGCAGGCGAAAATTACGATGATCAGCAGATTGAGAAGGAATTCAAAGATCAGGGATTGGGTCGTGAGGTATTCAAAGTTCTTCTGCGGGCTCCGGGGAGTGAGAATAGAGTCGACGCGCTCACCCGTTTCATTGAACTGAAATATTCTTCGCTTCCCGTCTGTGTTAGTGAGCACTTCGAATAGTTTTCCATGTCTGGCGTGGTCTACCGCTTCAACCAGCTCGACCGTTGAATCCTTGAGTTCGGAGTCGAGAGCATCCCGAATCGCTTTGGGAATGTCATTGTCCTCGACTGTGGTCTCGGTGTAGATCCATTCTCCAGTATCCGAAAACTGCGCCCGGTAAAGCACCCCCTCGTGAAGAAACGACACTTCCCAGTTTCCTGATGAGTCGAGGCGCCACTGCTGCACCTCGGCGTCAGCGTATTTCGCCCGAAGCGACTGCTTGGCTTCCTCGGTTACAGCGAAGAGTGAGGCAGGGAGCAGGGTTAGAATTAGGATCCAGACGATCCGTCGTCTCACAGCGGATAACATAGCGACATTGTTTCCCTCACAGGCAGAATTGGCAAGCCTGCCTCGGTGAAAGTTTGCCACTGCCTGTTGGAATCGGGCACTTTACCCCCGTTTGCCGCCCGGCTTGCTCTTGCCGAAGACTGACTTCAGATCGCTGACCTTGGTCATGAGCAACTGGCCGTTCTTTTCATCACGATTACCTTCGAGGATGATGGGTGTGCCGACGTGGTAAGCCAGGTTGAAGTCGTGGAAGTCACGGAAGCTGACGTCGACGCGGACGGGGTCCTTATCGGCGACTTCCATGTAGAAAGTCTTGGCTTCGTCGAGGTTCTCGGACATGACCAGTCGACCCTGCACCGTGATCTTGTTGCTGGTGAGCTTGATCCAGCTGTCGAAGGGGCGTTCCCGGTATTCATTGAAAGGACTGCCGTCGAGGCCCTGGAGAGGGGCGCCTGCATTGGCGTAGGAATCAACGGGAACTCCAAAGCCCTGCATCAGGGCGAGGTGCAGGTTTCCGAGTTCCTGATTCTCCGCGTAGCGAAGGTAACGACCCGTTTTCAGCATGCCGCCGCCCTGGCCGGCCAGGATGGTGGGAATGCGTTGAGCCGTGTGGTTGTCGGAATGGCCCATTCCGGAGCCGAAGAGCACGACGCTGTGGTCGAGCAGGGTGCCATTGTGGTCCTTGTAGGATTTCAGCTTGGTGAGGAGGTAGTCGAACTTCTCCATGTGCCAGAGGCTGATCTTAAGAAGTCCGTCAATGTTCTCGCGGCTGAAGTTTCGGAAGAAGTGAGAGAGGTAGTGGTGTTGTTCCTTCACTCCGAGGAAGTCGAAAATCATGCGGCTGTTACTGTTGCCCAGCATGTAAGTGGCGCATCGAGTGGAGTCCGTCCAGAGAGCGAGAGCGATCAGGTCGATCATCGTGTTGACCTGTTCATCCAGGTTGGTCGCGAGGGGCGGGCGCTGGATGTCCTCGAACTTGATCGGGGAGCGGTTGGTTCCCTTGTTCATCAGCTCGATTCGCTTCTCAGTGTCGCGAACCACGGTGAGGTATTCATCGAGGGTGTCCTTGTCTTCGGCTCCTGCCTTCCTCATGAGCGAATCAGCATCGTCGCGAACCCGGTCGAGGAGGCTGGTCATCTCTGCGCGCTTGGATGGAATGTCGAGCGGGTTGCGGAAGAGGCGGTCAAAGATGAGCTGAGGATCGCTCTCACGGGGAAGCCGCTCACCGTCGGGACCGTAGGAAATGTAGCTGCAACCGATCTGGCCGGTGAAAAGACCTTCGGTGGTAAGCTCGAGAGAGCGATGTGCCGTGTCGCCACCGATCTGTTCGGCGATGAGTTGGTCCATTGATGCCTCCCTGGTGTTCTGGTGATGGCCGCTGAGAAAGCGTCGCGTCGAATTGGTGTGGGAGGAGAAACCGAAATCCCCCATGTTATCGAGGATGAGCAGGTCGTCCTTGTGCTGGGAGAACGGTGCCATCAAGGGCGACATACGGAAGTCATTCTCAGAGCCGCCGTTGATATTCCAGGACGGAGGGTGAACGCCGTTCGGCTTGAAGAGTGACATGAAACGAACCGGGGGAGTATTTTCTCCGGCCAGGTTGGTGACTCCGCTGTCGGCGCTGGCTTCCATCAGATTGAGGAAGGGCAGGGGCATCATGGCCCCGGCTGCGCCGCGAAGGAAGGTTCGTCGATTGATGCTCCATTTACGCGTCATGATTCTTTGGTGGCGGGGATGATAGTTTCGCGGAAAGGCAGGCTCTTGGCGATCTCGGTAAAGAGGTCCTGCCAGGTGCCGTCGGTTTCGACCAGCGTTGCGGTGATCGCATCAACGGTAGGACTGTCGTAGGCTTCGAGCTTGCGGCAGAGGGCGTAGGAAAGAGTCTGTTCAACCGCGTTGCGGACGATGTCTTCGCGACGACTCGTCATGAAGATCTGCTTGAGCTCTTCGAAGTTCTCAAAGGTTTCTCCGGTGGGAAGTTTTCCGGCGGTATCGATCTTGGCGTTGCCCTGCTTCCTGGATTGCATCCCTTTCGGCAGAGAAGAATTATTACTGAGGAGATAGGCGCCTTTTTCGTTATAGGCTTCGAAGGCGAATCCAAGCGGATCGATCTTGTCATGGCAGCGGGCACAGGTGGCGTCGTCGCGATGCAGTTCAAACTGTTCGCGGAAGCTGAGCTTTTTGCCTCCGACGACGGCCTGGATTGGCGGGACGTCGGCCGGTGGTTCGCCGAGGTGCTCGCCGAGGATGCGGCGAAGCGTCCAGGTGCCTCGAATGATCGGGCCATGATTCATGGCCAGCACGGCCGGCATGGTGAGAAGGCCTCCGCGTCCCTCGGTGTTCTCGAGGACGAGCTTCTGATTCGGGGCGACTTGCTTCTCAATGCCCTTGGGCTTCACGTATTTCTCCAGCTTCTTGCGGTCTTTCGGGTAGGCTCCGGCCGTAACATGACTGGTGAATGTCACATCTGAGTCGATCATCTCCATGACGGGTCGCTCCTCGGTGAAGAGGTAGTTGAGAAAATCGAGAGGCTGGCTCTTGAATGAAATCAGCTGGTAGGGGTCGTTGTAGACATCGTCGATTTCATCGAGTGCCAGCCATTGGGTGGCGAAGCTGTCTGCCAGGGTCCGCGCCCTGGGGGACTTGAGCATGCGGTCGACCTGCGCCTCGATGATCTTCGGATCTGAGAGAGTGCCGTCGGCGGCGAGGCTGAAGAGTTCTTCGTCAGGGGAATCTTCCCAGAGGAAATAGGAGAGGCGCTCGGCGAGTTCGTAGTTGTCGACTTTCTGCTGCTGTTCACCGGGCTGCTTTTCCATTCTCATGCCGCGGTAGAGAAAGCTGGGCGACATGAGGATGGTTTGCATTTCAAATTTGAGCGCACTGACCAGTTCGACCCCTGACAAACCCGCAATGCGGTCGGTCATCTTTGCGAATTCTTCGTTTGAAACGGGGCGACGGTAGGCCCGCGTGGAGAAGTTTCGGAGAATGGTTTCCCCCTGAGCCGGTGTGATGTCGGCGTGCTTATATGGCTTGGGAAGATCTTCGTCGAGGAAGGTGTTGAGGTATTGAGGGCGGCCACGTGAAAAGAGCCTGATCAGGGCGACCTCGGAAAAGTAGGCATACTGATCCCAGATGACGGTCGAGATTGGGGCGGCGTGAGTGTCGTTGATGAAACCGCTCTCGCCGGGAGGGTCGGTCGGCATCAACTTGAGAATCAGAGAGGGCTCGACGGCGGTCTGCTCGGCTTTTTGAACATTGTTCTCCAGGTCGAACCCGAAGAGCGAACGCATCGTGTGCCGATACTCAGGAGTGGAGAGGCGGCGAGGTTGGAAAACGCCGGGACTCGCCTCGACCTCGACGTAGTGGCTCTCATACCAGGCCTGGAAGGCGGCGCGCTCCTCAGGGGAGGGCTGCTTTTCATCCTCGGGTGGCATGTCCTCGTATTCGACGACTTCAGCCGCCAATTGCCAGAAGTCAAAGTCGTCTTCGGCGGCGGCATCCGCAGAGACCGTGGTGAAGTCCACCTTGCCCTTCACCTTTTCCCCTCCGTGGCACTGGATACAGTATTGCTCCACGAATCGATTCATCGCTTCCGGCGTCGTATCCAGAGAGAAGGCGAGCCCAGGAGCGAGAAGGAAAGTGAATGCGGCTTTCAGAAGCGGAAGTGTCCGTTTCGGCATGTGTTCAGACTAACCTTTCGATGAGGCATAGCGACTCACGGGATTGAGGGGGGCGGACTTAGCTCGATTGCGGGCGTGAGATAATTTGGAGACAGTGAGATCCCCAATCCAAAAGCCCTCAGCGATCGCGGAGCTTGATGGTGAAAAAGAGGTGTCCCGCCCCTATTAGCCCCGAGAAAACCGAGATTCCCAGGTAGGTCATACCGAGAAAAGGCGAAGGGATCACGACAGCGATCTCCGGTTGGGTTACACCCTGCGCCGGCACCGATGGCCATTTCTCCGCATCATGTTAGATGATATGCCCCCGAATGTAGAGGGTCAGACCGAAGAGAAACACACTGTATAACAAGACCCCACCGAAGTGCTTCTTGGTCGTGCGCAGCATCGATTCGGGGAGATGGTCTGAAAACCCTTAAACGAGGCCTTCCATCAACCCGGTGCTGGTCGCGAAATGCTCGTGCTCGAGACCGGCCTGGTGGAGGGCGCTTAGGTAGAGATTCGGCAGCGGGTAGTTGTTCTTCTGATCGAAGGCAAGGTGACGTCCGTGCTTGAATCCGCCGCCGCCGAAGAGTACTGGCATGTTGCGGTTATCGTGGCTCGAGGCATTACCCAGGTTGGAAGTCAGTAGCACCATGGTCTCGTCGAGCAGGGATCCGTTTTCTCCGGGAGCTTGCTTGAGGCGGCGGAGGAAATCGGCCCACTCGTTGATGACGGCCTGCTCCACGATGGAGAGCTGATCGATCTTCTCTTCGTCGCGACCGTGGTGGCTGAGACTGTGGTAGCCTTCGTCCACACCTTCAATGCCGTTGACCTTGGCATTGCCGGGAACGTGCAGCGTCATGAAACGAGTGGAATCCGTCTGGAAAGCGAGGCGAACGATTTCGAGCATCGCGTTTTCGATCGAAATGGTGTTGTTGCGGTCCACATCGGTCGGGGCCTTGGCATTGACCTTCGGCTTGGGCTTGCGAACCCATGCTTCGTTGGCTTCGAGGCGTTGCTCGAGTTCGCGAACACTGCTGAACCAGTCGTCGAGCTTCTGCTTGTCGCCATAACCAAGTTCGCGCTGGAGCGCCTTGGCGTCGTCGCCGACGATATCCATGATGCTGCGACCGCTGCGGATCAGTTCCGCTTGCTGGTCTTGCTCCTTGGCTGTTTCGTCTTTGAAGAGCTTGTTGAAGATCCGGATCGGATCATCCATCGCCGGAATCATGGCACCGTTCTCGGTGTAGGACGGGCTGGAGCTGCTGCTGGTATTGAGGACCATGGAAGGAAAACGGGTCTCGTGACCGAGGTGCTTGGCGAATAGCTGGTCGAGAGAAATGGTGTTCTTAGCGCTGCCACCGTTCTTGTTCGGGCAGGCGGAAAAGATACTTCCTTCGGCAGTGTGCCCGCCACCAACACCGGGGTGGGATGAGCCTGACACCACCGTAAAATCGTTTCGCAGATCCTGGAGAGGTTTGAGATAGGGAGAGGGCTTATACTTGGTGCCGGAAGTTTCCGGAACCAGCAGGGGACTGTGGAGTCCGAGCGAGAGACTGACACCAACGAATCGCTTCGCCTTAGGCTGAGAGCCGGTATTGGCGAAAGCGGGCATCATCGCATCAAGCATGGGAAGGCCCATGGCGAAGCCGGCGTTGCGCAGGGCGGCGCGGCGGGAAAGGCTTTTACCAAGGGTGATGTTCACATTTTTCATGTTCTGGTCCGGTTGGTATTATTTACTCTGGAAAGCTTCGGTAGCGACGACCGCATGGACAATGCTTCGCATGCCGTAGTTGTCGTCTTTGGTGCGATTGGCGATCTGTTGGATATCCCATTTATCGCTGAAACGGGGCGGGGCGCCAGTGGCGTAGGTGAGGAGATTTTCTCCGAAAGCCTTAGCCAGCATTTCGGGCCGGCCCGCGTAAATGGTTTTCCAGCCCTGGATGCCTTTGAAGGCTTTTCCGTCTGGAGTTACGCCTGACGGATCAACCTTGGCACCTTTGTTGCCGGCCGCATACCCGGTCCGCCACAAGCCGACCGGGTCATAGTTTTCAAAAGCGAAACCTGCGGGATCAATCTTTCGATGGCAGGCCGCACAGCTCTCGTTGTTGCTGTGCTTGGCAAGTTGATCACGGATGCTCACCGCGCCGCGGATGTCCGGTTCGACGGCGGGCACGCCCGGAGGCGGAGGGGGGATGTGTAGACCAAGAATCCGTTCTCCCATCCAGATGCCGCGAAGGATCGGGGAGGTGACGGTGCCGTCGGCCGTGACTTTCATGATAGAGCCGTGGCTGACCAGTCCGCCGGAGTATGGGTTGGGAAGTTTGACGCGCTGAAGGCCTTCGCCGGGTGTCAGGTCGATGTCCTTGAGGCCGTAGAACCGGGCCAGGCGTTCGTTCACGTATGTGTGGTCTGCCATGATCAGCTTCTTGATCGACTTATCTTTAAGGATGAGCTCCTTGAGGAAAGTTCGGGTCTCCTGGACCATGGAATCCTGCACGATCAAATCGAAGGTTCGGAAACGTCGTCGATCCGGAGTGGTGAAATCGATAAGGTTGAGGGTGAGCCACTGATCCGCCAGGCTGGCAATGAACCGGTCGGACTTCGGGTGATTGAGAAGGCGATCGAGTTGACGATGCAACTCTTCCGGATCCGAAGTCAGCTTGCCCTGGTCGGCAGCATGTCGGAGCGGCCAGTCTGGCATGGAATTCCAGACCATGTAGCTGAGTCGGTTTGCCAGTGCGTAGTCGTCGAGCTTGCCGGGCTTCTCGACGAATGTCAGGAAGCGCGGGGAGCAAAGGATACCGCGGTAGGCTGCATGCAGACCGTCGTTGATCGTTGCTCCCGGCTTTTTCATTTCCTCGACCGCGAGATCAATCCAAGGGTCGACGTGCTCCTGGCTGACAGGACGTCGGAAAGCACGATTGGCAAACCGTTTCACGGCCGGGGCAATGACTTCACGGTTGGATTTGCCTTCCTTGCGGCCTTTCCAGTCAACACCGGCGAAGACATTCTGAATGATCCGGTCGCGATCGGCATTCGGATAGATGCGTTCCATCTTGATGCCGGAGACAGCGATTCCCTGGAATCCCTCTTTCTTGAGGTCGCGCCCCTTGTAGGAGACGCGACCGCCGGTGGCGCCATTGGCAGCTCGTTTATAAGTGACGTCGTTAGGCTTCAGCTCAAGGTTGTGGCCTTCCTGAATCCACGCCTCGAAGATCAGGTCCCGTTTCTTGGGTGTCGCTTCGACGAGTCCAACCGGGAACATCATGGGAGCATTGGACGAACAGAAGCCGGAGCGCAGGGTTCCCCAGACTACCCCGTCGCGGGGATTGATTGCGTTAACGCCTTTCAAGGTGACCCGGTACCAACCCGACTCCGGCACCCGCGTGCTGTACATGCGTCCGTAAAACTGAGGTCCCATCGGCCAGGTGATGGATTGTTTGCCTCTGAAGTCCGGTCCGCGGTAGTTGCCGGCACCTGGGTCGTATTCAGTGCCGAGTTGCTTGGCGGTGAGCTCGCGCGAGTAGATCTTGTTTTCTTTTTCGGTGCGGCGGAAAGCTTCTTCGAGGGCGGCATCAGCAGCGGAGAGATAGGCAGCGAGATTGAAGTGCGAGATCTGCTGAACATCGGCGACGGTTTCAAAACCATGGAGCGTGGGATCCTCCGGAAGGTATTCCTGCAGCGGGATATCGATTCCGAGCAGATCGTGAAGGGTGTGTTCGTATTCCCGGCGGGTGAGCCGGCGCGTCTGGACACGACCGAAAACCTTGCGTGCTTCCCGATCCGCTTCGAGGAGGGGCTTCTTAACCGTGGCAAGAAACTCTCCCTTCTCATCAGATTTGGGCTGCTTCTTGTTTTCCGGCGGCATGTCACCGTAGGAGATTGCATCGTGAACAGCACGCCAGGTTTCAAAGTTGCCGGGATCCTCGATCTCGAATTCGAGGTCGAGCAAGTTCAGGTCGCCCTTCTCTGATACGTCGTCGTGGCAGTCGTAGCAGTATTCTGAGAGGAAGGTTTCAATTTCGCCTCGAATGTCTTTTGTTTCAGCCTCGCTGTTGAAGGCGAAAGCGGTAAAGAACCACGCAAGCGCGCAGCCTTTGAGAAAGGTCTTTTGGGTGGCAAACATCAGGGAATCAGATACAGCGATGGCTGAATAGAGCGTAATTTACGCCCCGGGAGGCCGGATTCTTTAGCGCCTTCGCGTGAGAATTCGCTGCCTGTTTTCGAATTTAGATCGTCGAGGCTCCGTTCTGTTGAAACTCAGGCAGTAGAGCGGCTAGAGCTCAGAGTAGTCAGGACTAAAAGTGTTCCCATCTTCCAGATCACCACTTTGAAATCCCAGATTGAACCAGCGCATGCGCTGCTCCGAGGTGCCATGGGTGAAGGCATGGGGAACGACGCGGCCACGGGCCCGGAGCTGAATGGCGTCGTCGCCAATGGCGTTGGCAGCGGTGAGGGCTTCCTCCATGTCACCGCTCTCCATGTATTGCCGGCTGTATTTTGCCCAGATCCCGGCGAGATAGTCAGCCTGAAGCTCAAGCCGGACGGACCACTCATTGAAGTCCGGCTGGCCGCGTTTCTTGTGGACCATCTCGGAGATCCCCAGCAGGTTCTGGACATGATGCCCGACCTCGTGGGCGATGACGTAGGCCTGAGCAAAATCACCCGGAGCCTGGAAAGTTTTATCGAGCTCGTCGTAGAAGCTGAGGTCGATGTAGACCTTTTGATCCGCGGGGCAATAGAACGGACCCATTGACGCCTGTCCGGGACCGCAGGCGGTCCGCGTCTGGCCCCGGTAAACGACGAGGGTGGGGGCCACGTAGCGCTTGCCTCTCTCGGCAAATTCCTGCGCCCAGAGATCTTCGGTATCTGCGAGAACAACGCGGACGAACTCGTAGAGTTCCTGCTCCTCAGCCGTGATCTGGGCCGGCGGTGATGACGGGCCACCGGTCGCACCACTGTCTACCAACATGGACGGATTTACGATGCCGAGCTTCCAGAGCAGCACGAATCCAATCACGGCAACGAGGATCCCCTTGATCCCGAATTTGCTGCCGATCAGGGAAATGATGGCGAGTCCCTGGCCGCTTCCCCCGGAGCTTCTTCCCGAAGATGAAGAGGAGCGTCGATCCTCGACATTCGTGCTGCTGCGTCTGCCTTTCCACTTCATGAACTCCATCGTAGGGGAGGGCAGGGACTGTCGTCAACCAGGTGCAGTCTACTTGTATGACACTTTTTTGAGCTTCCCCGGAGCGCGAATTGTAACTAAAAAGGGATCGGCTGATATACCTACAACGAACCCTTAAAAACACAGTCATGAAGAAATTCATCGCCATCCAAGTGGCCGCGGTATTTCTTCTGTCTTCACTGGTCCAGGCTGAGTGGCGCGAATTTACCAGCGCCGACGGCTCGAAAAAGGTGAAAGCAGAAGTGCTCGGTTATGACGAAGCGTCCGGGACCGCGACGCTCCAACTCGAAGGAAATCGGAAAATTACCACTCCGGTTTCGGCTTTCACCGAAGAAGATCAGGCATTCATCAAGAAGGCTGCCGTGGCCCTGCTGGCCGGACGCAATCTCTGGATTGAGTTCGAAGACGACAAAAACGAGATCAGCGAAAAGCGCAATCCGACGAATGGTTATCGAACCGTCCAACTGGAGAGTGGTTACAAGCTGGAGATGCGCAACAACAGCTCGGCTCCCTTCGAAGGACTGACGGCGGAATACCAGATCTTCTACGCCTCTTACGATAATCCAACCAAAGATCGCAGTAAGAGCGATAAGGTGAAGTTTGCCTCCATGGACATCCCGGCGATGCAGCCCCGCGAGGAAGTCACGGTCGAAACCGAGTCGGTTGATCTAACGGAGATTACGAAGTTGCCGCTAAGTGAATGTAAGGGCGGGAGTTGAAAGGCTCCGGCCACTTCTTTCCGCGGTTCGCGGAGAGACCAGATAGAAGGAGTGATCCTCAGAGTAAAAATGGACGGCAACCTCGTCCGGGAATACAAATTTCCATCCAGTATGAGCAAAGTGTGGCGTTACGATGCAGAAGACGCCGGCTGATTGATTGAACAACATGGCGGGCTGTGAGCCCGGTTGAGGCAACCCTGTTAGGTCATTGGGCCAACAGGGTTGTTTATGTAATGAAGGCAGAAGGCAATAGGAGTCAGGCAAAAGTGTGTTCTTGATTCGAGGTTGGCCTTGTGTTTTTTGGAGCTGATTATGTTTCGAGTTCTCTTTGGATTGTTGTTTGCTTTGGTTGCCCCGGTGTCGGGTGAAGGGTCGCGCCCGAATTTGCTGCTCTTCCTGGCGGACGACATGACATACACGGATCTGGGGTGCTATGGGAATCCGGATGTGAAGACGCCGAACATCGACCGGCTTGCGGCAGAAGGATTGAAGTTCAACCGTTGCTACAACTCGGCGCCGACCTGTTCGCCGTTACGACAAAGCTTGTATACGGGACTTTATCCAGTTCGCAACGGGGCCCATCCCAACCACAGTCGGGTTAAGGAAGGGGTGAAGTCTTTACCACATTACCTTGAGCCACTTGGTTACCGTGTGGGGATCGTAGGAAAACGTCATGAAGCACCGGCGGAAGCGTTTCCGTTTGAGTTTCTTGGGGGCAGTCATGGGGATGGCGGAAAAACACCGGACGGAGAGGACTTGCCGCTGGAGGCGGCAAAGGAATTTATCGAACGTGACCCCAAACAACCCTGGTGTCTTGTAGTAGCCTCCAATCAACCGCACACGCCATGGAGCCGAGGGGATGTTTCGGCGTATCCCCCCGAGAAACTGACGGTGCCACCCTACCTGGTCGACACACCAGAGACGCGAGAGGGCATGTCGAAATACTACGCGGAAATCACCTACATGGACGGCCAGGTAGGTGAGGTGCTGGCCATCCTGGAGGCCGCTGGCGAATCGGAAAGGACCGCTTTTCTGTGGCTGAGCGAGCAAGGGTCGCAACTGCCGTATGGAAAGTGGACGTGTTACGATATGGGAATCCACGCTGCCGCAGTGATGCGTTGGCCCGGGGTGATCGAGTCAGGCAAAGAATCAGACGCATTGGTCAGCTACGTCGATGTGGTTCCTACTTTTATTGCTATGGCAGGAGGTAAGTCTGAGTCAGAAGAATTTGATGGCACTTCATTCCTGGGGGTTTTGAAAGGAGACCAGGAAACCCACCACGACTTCGTTTTTGCCATGCACACAACACGCGGAATTTACCATGGATCAGAGGCATTTGGTATTCGCGCGGTGACTGACGGAAAGCGACTCTATATTCGCAATCTACACCCTCAGATTGCCTTCGAAAATATGGTCACTCACAGGGGGCGCGAATACCAATCCTGGAAGACTGTAAAGTCAGATTTTGGAAAGGAGCGAGTCCACACCTATCAGTGGCGCCCCGCCGAAGAATGGTTCGACCTGGAAAAGGACCCCTGGTGTCTCAATAACCTGGCCGGGCCGGAGATGGATGGAAGCTTTTCGGCAAAGTTGGAGGAATGGATGAGGCAGCAAGGCGACGAGGGCGATGCCACCGAACGCGATGCCGAAAATCGCCAGCCCGAATACAAGCCCTGGAGCAGAAAAGGCGGATACTAGTTGGAGATCTGGTTCAACGCTTTACTCACGTTTTCCACCGTTAGCAGCTCCGGCAGGATGACGGGCTCCTCCTGACCGGGGATATAGAGAACATTGACCGGAATAGCAGCTTTGCCGAGGTCGTTGATCGCCTTTTGAATTTCGGGGCCTTCATTGGTCCAGTCGGCGATGAGCAGTTCGACGCCTTTTTCTTTGAAGAGAGCTTGAAGTTTCTCCTTTTTGTAGACCCTCTTGTTGATCTGGCAGGTAGCGCACCACTTGGCGGTGAAGTCGATGTAGACCGGTTTGTCGGAATCGCGAAGATCTTGAACTGTTGCTTCCGACCAGGTGCCCCATTCGAGGCCGGCTTTCTGGCCGGGCCAACCCATGGCGACTCCGCCGGCGATCGTAAGCAGGGCGATCACGGTGACAATGGCGCGGGTCTTTGCTGACTTGAGGGGAGAATTCCAGCGTCCGTAGATCCAGCATCCGATTGCGACTGCCACGAGGCCGAGAAGCAGCAGGAGCATGTCCAGGCTTTCGACCAGGCCGGTGAGAACCCAGGCGAGAAACGCAACCGTTCCGAAGAGCAGAAAAGACATGCCCTGCTTGAAGCTTTCCATCCAGGCTCCGGGCTTGGGAAGGGAAGAGACCAGCCTGGGGAAAAAACTGAGGAGAAGAAACGGGAAGGCGAGTCCCAGGGCGACAAAGCTAAAGATCAACATGCCCTGGACGGGTGGCAATGACAGGGTGACCCCAAGGGCTGCACCGAGGAATGGGGCCGAGCAGGGAGTTGCCACGATGGTGGCGAGCAGTCCTGAAAAGAAGGAGCCGGCCATACCTTGTTTGGCCTGGAGCTCTGCTCCAACCCCGACGGCTGAGGTCCCGATTTCAAACAGGCCGGCCATGTTGAGGGCGAAGACGAGAAAGAAGGCGCAGAGGGCAAAAACGAAGGTGGGAGACTGGAGTTGGAATCCCCATCCTTTGCCTAGCAAGATTACGATCAGTCCGAGGACCCAGAAAGAAAGGAGAACACCGGCGGTGTAAGAGAAACCATGAGCGATCACTTTCTTGCGATCGTCACCCGCCTGTCCGACCACTCCCATGATCTTGATGCCAAGGACGGGGAAAACACAGGGCATAATGTTGAGGATGAGCCCGCCGATGAAAGCGAAGAGCAGGTAAACGGGAAATGAGCGCGTTGCCTCAGGAGCGATTTCATCCTCTCCGGGAATCGCGTTGTCGGGTTCAGAGGTAGCGGCTTCTTCGTAGAGCGCCGGCACGCCTTCGTTCGCTGTGGCGGCTTCGGCCAGGGAAATAGAGAGAGTGGGTGAAGCGCTGAACGGCATGCAGCTGTGCGGGTCGCAAACCAGGGCGGAGACCTTGGCAGTGACTTCACCGGAGTCGCCGGCGTTGCCCGACGGGGTGATCCTGACAGGCAGGTAAGTGATGCCATCGTATCCCTCGCTCATTTTGCCCTCGGTCGAAGGCACCAAATAGGTGGCGGGCCAGGGGAGTTCCTCCACGGTCCAACCTTCGGGCACGGTCCAGGTGACGGAAGTGGGGCGTCCCACAACCTCCGGCGGCAGGACCTTGCCGTAGGTGTGGTGGAGAGGGGCATGAACTAACTTGATGGCGGCGAGGAACGGTTCTCCGGGAGCGGCTGCTGTCACATCCGCCACGATCTCTGCGGTCAGTCTTTCCTGCTGCGGCGCGACCGGTGCGTTGGGGTTGAACGTCGGAGTTTCGTCGCCGAACTGAGCGAAAGCTGGCTGGACAGCGAAAAGAGCGAGAAGGAAGGCAACCCGGAGATTCATGGTATTAGATAGACGTTCAAACGAGGGCGCACCTTAGCGCTTCATTTGGACGCTGTGATAGTTCCCCATCTTGTCGAGGATGGCGTTCTTCACTTTTACCGGATCAATCATCCCGCTGACACGGTAGAGAACCTTGCCGCTTTCATCGACGAGGACGGTATAGGGCACCGGTCCGGGCCATTTGGGATCGAGGGCCTCCGCGAGCTCGTCCGTGTTCGCCCCGGAGAAGATGTAGTTGTTCGTCTTTCGGCCCTCCGCCTCAACGGTTTTGCGGAGCTTGTCGCTCATGACGATGCGATGTTTGCCAAGAAAGGTTTCGACCTTCTCTTTTTCATCGGGAAGATCGAGGGAGATCGTGATGAGTTCGAACTCACGACGGCTGAACTTTCGGGAAATGTCAGAAAGGTCGGGCATTTCCTCAACGCAGGGACCGCACCAGGTCGCCCAGACATTAAACAGTCGCACCTTGCCGCTGCCGTTTTTGCGGAGCTTGGCGATTCCGGCAGCGTCGATGGTTTCGACGGTTGCCTCAGCGGTTTGCCACTGAGCTTCCTCCTCGGCGACGTGCTGACTGCGTTCTTTCCACTTCGTGGAACATCCGTGGGGGCGGGTTTTCTCAACAGGAACGGGTTCGCCGGCCAACAGAGCCTTGGTCGCATTGATAGCATCGTGAGAATTTACGGTTTCAATTCCGGGGAGGCGGGAATCATCGTAGCGGCCGTTGTAGCGAAGTTTGCGCTCTTTATCGAAAATGAAGACGTGTGGGGTCGCGAGACAGCCATAGGCGCGTGCGGTGATTTGCTCGTCTCCGTCGTAGAGAAACGGAAATGCCCATCCCAGATCCTCGGCGTAGCGCTTGGAGTCTTCGAACGTCTCGTCGTAGGCGGTGTGGCCGAACTCATCAGGTCGTAGGCCGGATGAATGGTTCGGATTGATCGCGACGATAGCGAAGCTTTCATCCTTCATCGAGTTCACAAATTCCTGGAGGCGGACTTCGATACTGTGGGAGGTGGGGCAGTGGGTGCCGGTGAACAGGATCATGAGCACCTCAGGCCCCTCGAAGTCCTTGAGCGTGTAGGTCTCTCCGTCGACACCCGGCAGTTTGAAGTCGGGAGCACTGTCACCGATTTCGAGAGGCGTGAAACCTTCCGGCAGATCCTGGGGGCCCCAGGCAAACGACCGGTTTGATACCAGTGTGGCCAGGGTGATCGCCAGGAGGACGAGAAGGGGACGGGTCGATTTCATCAGGGTAAATGGTGTTTGTGTTGAGAGCGGGGGCTCAGGGAAGAGCTTTTCTCCAATTATTGACTTCTCCGATCGGAAAAGGTTAACAGGGTTTTCTGTATTATATCAGGCGCATTGCAGTAATGGGGAGGACGTGTCTGTGCCTGATTTCGCAGAAATCTTTCATCGAATTGATTCCGTGATCGTGTGATCCCCATCCACGCCATTGAGGAAGGTTTGGTTAGGACGGACCTTATGGGTGTTCCGCACCCGCACCCTTCTCCATGCGTCTCCTCTCCCAACCATCCATCTCCCTTCTTCTGTTAAGCGCTTTGTTAACGGCCGGCACGGCTGTGTCTCAGGAAAAGAAGAAGAAGCCAAAGACCGTTGAAATGGCGGCGGTGACCCCTGCGCAGGTCCGTTCTCAGGCGGCTCCCGAAGGCTGGCTGCTCAGGGATGAGGAAGGCCGCGAGATCCAGGCTAACCTCATTTCGGTGAGTGGTGATAACGTCCTGATTCAGCGGGTTGAAGATGATCGCGAGTTCAATGTGCCGATCTCCACGTTTGATTCCCGTTCCGAGAACGTGATCCGCCAATGGATGTATCGGGATCCGGATGCCATTGAATATTCTCTTGAGATCAAAGCTGACAAGGACCTTGTCGAATCGACCTCATTCAAGATCGCGGGTCGTGAATTCACCACCAACAAATGGAGTTACACCGTTTCGATTGCGAATCATTCCCGCAACGATCTGAGTGACGCCGAGGTTGAGTATCGCATTGTCTACGACGATCAGGTCGGCTTTTCCCGGACTTCGGTGATGCCCGGCGCCGGCGATGGGCAGCAGGAAGGTGATGAAGTGGATCTTCCCCACATGGCGTTTAACGACGAACTCGAGTTTGATACTCCTGTTCTCGAAACCCAGACCTACGAGTATGTCCCCACAAAGGGAGAGCGCGAGTTTCACAAGGACACCGTGAAGGGGATCTGGGTTCGTATCACTCGCCGTGGCGAGGTGATTGCTGAGTACCAGAGCAATGAAGCTGCCATGGGTAGCCTCAGCTGGGACAATGAGTCTCACGATGAGATCAAGTTCCGCAGGACCTTCGGAGACGAAGATCTGGAGTCCGAGCTGGACTGATCAGAAAGCCGGGCCTGATGTAGGGCCGGTAACTTCATTTCGCCGGCGTATTTCTCTCGCCAGCCTGCGTTCGAATTTTCGGAGCTTCGCCTCCTCTTCTTTCACATTGAGCACGTAGTTTCGCTGTCGATACACCCGGATATTGTTCTCGAGAGCGGCAATGATGGAGGCGTTGTCGTAAATGCCACCGTCGATATGGCGAATCAGTTTGCCCGTTTGGCAGTAGCTCTCCCACTGGCAGCGGATTGTCCTGATCCAGTAACAACGAACCTCTTCGGGTGTCAGGATGCGGTCGCAGTTGGGGATGACGGGCAGTTCAGCCGGCTCGTAGCCACTCGCCGACTGAGGAATGATCGCGGCTGCGGAGAACAGCCACATGAGGAGCCAAGTTTTCATCGGGAGGTTGGACTCCCGGTTGTGGCGCCCTATTCGATTTCGTTGGTTGCCAGAAGCCGCTCAATCTGAGCGTGATTGAGATCCCATGCCTGCTGGATGTGATCGGAGCGAGTTTTCCAGAGGGCAGCGTCGTCGGGTACGAGTTGGTAGTTCATCACGGTGAACATGCGATCACGCAGCAGGTCGAACTCAGCCGTGGTGCCGGATTCATCCTTTCCGGTGACCACGATCTTCTTTACGACATCGTTTTCTTCGTCGGAGAGGTCGGCCTGGATCTTGAGCCATGATTCGATAGCTTCGTGCGCGACGGCCTGGTTGAGTGAGGCACCTTTTTCGCGAGAGGCTTTCATCACAATTTCAATGCCGGGAGACTCTGCCTGGGCGGCGTTGAGGATCAGCTGTCTCGTGTTGGCGTCGATGTTTTCCATCGTGGTCATGGCGTCGACCACGGATGAGGAAATGTGAATTTTCCGGATCACGGGCAGCACCTTCACCTTCATGATGTCAGTGGGCCGAATGACCGGCTTGATTTCAACTTCGCCGTCGAGATTGGCGACGCGCTTGAAATAGCGGGAAAGCTGTCCGCTGGTTACCGCCCGGCTGTTGCGTTGGAGGACGAGAATGTTGTGATTGAAATCGAAGTAGAAGGCGGCGCATTCGGCGAAGCCCTCTTCCTGTCCCATATCGACGGCCGTGATTCGTCCTGTCAGGTCGGCCCGGAATCCGGCCGGAGCCATCGAGATGCGCATGATGTCTCCGAGGTAGCCGTCGTCTGAGAGCTTGCCGCGGGCGAGACGAATCCAGTCATCATCGATCTCGATATTGCGCTTTCGGCTTTCGACCGGTGTCTGGTGAAGGTCGCGGAGGATGGTTTCGAGATCCTTGGAGTCGGCGATCTCAACCGTGAAGAAATCGATCTTGGCGGTCTTGTTCATGTGCGTTCGTTGTCGGGGCGGGTGTCCTAGCCTTGATTCGAATCCGGGTCAACGCCATCGCGTATCAAACTTGCGCTCCTCTTGCGTAAATCCGGCTTTCTTTGCAGAAAGGATCCATTGTGCGCGATGGGGCTTTCATGGTTGGATATTGGCTCTGTCGTCATGAAAACCCTCGCAACGATTTCTCTAGCGGCCCTTGTCTGGGTCGGAACGCTCGTCCAGGCGGAAGATAACCGCCCTAATATCGTCCTGATCATGGTCGACGACATGGGCTGGTCAGACATTGGCTGCTACGGCTCGGAGATCGAAACGCCGAATATCGACCGGATCGCCGGCGAGGGCATGCTTTTTACCCAGTTCTATAACAACGCCAAGTGCACCACGACACGAGCGTCTCTGCTCACCGGGCTGTATCCTCGCAATGGAGGGAAGGGACAGTCTGAGTTGATCACCCATGAGATGCTGACCCTGGGTGAGGCAATGCGTCACGCCGGCTACCAGACCGGGATGTCCGGGAAGTGGCACAATGGAAAAACGGAGGGCACGATTCCTTTCGATCGCGGTTTCGATGAGGCCTACGGCCTCTGGGACGGCTGCTGTAATTTCTTCAATCCCAAGATCCCCGATCCGGAGTTTAAAGGTGGACGGGTGCGTCCTTTCGGTCACAACGAAAAGTTCCTCGAGTTCGATGATTTTCCAGACGATTACTTCACCACCGACGCCTTCACCGATCATGCCATTGAAACGATCAAGCGTTTCTCAGCGACCGGAAAGCCGTTCTTTCACTACCTGCCCTATACCGCGCCTCACTACCCGCTGCATGCGAAGCCGGAGGATATCGCGAAGTACAAAGGCAAATACGCCGAGGGGTGGGACGTGTTGCGGCAGAAGCGACTCGCTCGCCAGAAAGAACTCGGTCTGATCGACGAGAACTGGGCTATCGAGGAGCGGGACAGCCTGGCGAAGCCTTGGGAAGAGGGCAAATCCAGCGACCTGGAGTGGGAACAACTGCGCATGGAAGTGTATGCCGCCATGGTCGACAACGTGGATCAGAACATCGGGCGGCTCATGGATGCTCTCGATGAAGTTGGAGAGGGTGATAACACCCTGATTCTGTTTCTTTCCGATAACGGAGCCTGCGCCGAAACGCCGGGCGGCAATGACACGGCTCAAGTGCCGGGACCAAAGGAGTTTTACTCACACGTGGGTCCCGGATGGGCTACGGCACAGAACACTCCCTTTCGCCGCTTCAAGCAATACTGTCATGAAGGAGGTGTCGCGACGCCTCTGGTAGCCCGTTGGCCTGAAGGGATTAAGCCCGGGAGCCGAACTGACCAGGTGGGGCACATTATCGATTTCCTTCCAACCTTTCTCGAAATGGCCGGCGTGGAGTATCCTGACAAGCATCCTGATTTTGAGAAGCAGACCCTGCCGCTTGACGGGAAATCGCTCCTGCCGGTGCTCAAGGGCGGGGAACGTGAGCCTCACTCAGAAGTCTTCTGGTACTGGGGCGGCAATCGCGCCGTTCGTCAGGGCGACTGGAAATTAGTCTACGACCGCCACGACAAGCGCTGGTTCCTTTTTGACTTTGAGAAGGACCGGGTTGAGGCAAACGACCTCGCTGCTGAGCATCCGGAAGTAGTTCAGGAGCTTACTGACAAGTGGAATGCCTGGGCAAAAATGACCGAGGTAAAGCCGAAGTGATCAGCCCTGAGGCGCGCTGTGGATCTTAGCTTCCGCCGTGATAGCCGACATCGATCCAGCCCATATCGTCGGACATGAAGATCACGATGTTCGGAAGAGTGGAGCTGGCATTGGCGCCCGCGGCCAAGAGAGTGACGAAAAGGAAAAGCAGTAGATAGGCTGGGACTTTCATGGATTCCGTTCAGGTGATGAAATCCTGGTCCACTCAAGAGGATTGAAGCGTGATCGCTTCATTACACCGCTGAAATGAGCGGAGCCGGAAAGCGTGAATTTCGGCCATGAAGGCTCTTCTTTGCGCAGAATGGGGGGCTTTTATGGGGAAATTGACGTTTTTGCGAAGAGTGATTCTGTTTTACCCGGTTCATTCGTCGCGATGAAATGAGCCATTCGCCCTCCAATTTCGAAGTCTTATGAAGAAGTTTACCCCTTATCTCCTCGCTTTCCTTGCGGCTGCGTTGGTTCCTCATGCCATCGCCCAGAACGGAGACAAGAAGGAAAAAGACAAGGACCTGCTCAATTCCACGAACTGGCGTAAGTGGGCGCCTGATCCCGCTCCGTTTATCGAGCCGGAAGAGGCAGCCGGGACTTTCAAGGTGGCGCCCGGATTTCGCATCGAACTCGTGGCGGCCTATCCGATGATTAAGGACCCGGTCTTTGCCGAGTTCGATATGAAGGGACGTCTCTGGGTCTGTGAATTCCAGTCCTACATGATGGATGCTAACGGAACGAATGATCACGACCCGATCAGTCGCGTTCAGGTTCTGGAGGACACCGATGGCGATGGGCGCATGGACAAGGCGACCACGTTTCTCGATAACGTTCTCAATCCCCGCAGCGTCTCTATCGTCAAGGGGGGCGCACTGGTTGCCTCTGGAGACGGGAAACTCCTGTTCTGTGAAGACACCGATGGCGATCTGGTCGCCGATAAGCGCACTCCGGTGATTGATTATGCGGAGGCCGCTCTCCGCAATATTGAGCACGCTGAGAACGGTCTCCACTACGCGATGGATAACTGGATGTATAATTCCAAGTCCAGCCGTCGTCTCATGTGGAGCGAGGGCAAGATCATCAGCGAAGGCACCAAGTCGCGTGGTCAGTGGGGAATGGCGACAGATTCTTATGGGCGCCTTTACTACAACTCTAACAGTTCCTGGTTCTCAACGGATTCAGAAATCTACGATCGCCTCTACGGGGAACTGAAGACTCCGACCAAGGAAGTGCGTGCGATTCGCACGAACACAGCCCTGAACCGTGCTTACAAGCCGGGAATGATTCAGGAAGACGGAAGAATTAAGAGCGTGACTTCGATCAGCGGGCTCGCCGTTCACAGCAGCGGTGCCTTTGGCAAGGAATGGGAAGGCGCTATTTTCAGTTTCAGCCCCGGAACGAATACCGTGGGTGCCTTTAAGCCGGATGCCGCGATGCCGAATACAAAAGGCTATGAGCACCTGCTTTACGATGATGATAAGTGGGGCAAGCGCGAGTTCATCGCCAGCACCGACGAGCGTTTCCGACCGGTGAACGGATCCTTCGGTCCTGACGGTTGTCTCTACATCGTCGATATGAATCGCGGTATCATCCAGGACAAGAACTTCCTCACCACCTACCTGCGTCGCCAGTCAGAAGAGCGTGAGCTCGACAAGCACATCGGCAAAGGACGCATCTGGCGGGTCGTTCCGGAAGGTCATCAGCCCAAGGCCGCTCCCGAGGACCTCATCGGCGCTTTGTCTCATGACTACCTCTGGTGGAGGCTCGCGGCTCAGAAGCGGATTGTTGAAGAGAATATGACCGGCTATGTGCCCGAGATTACCGATCTCGCGAAGAATGGGTCTTCCTGCGCCCGTGCTCATGCCATGTGGACCCTGGCTGGGATCAAGTCTTTGTCGAAGGAGGTCGTTGAGCACAACCTCGCTTCTGATGATTGGTTTGTTAGCCTGACTGCGCTCCGCCTTGCCGGAGATGCGACAGGTAATCCTCATGCCTTTCCAATGGAATTTACTTCGGCAGCTCAGCAGCTGGGCGGAAGCAAGGTCGAGATTCTTGCGAAGTATGCCGACTCCATCACTTCGACCGGCTACCCGAATCGCTTTGCATCCGTCTACAAGGACAAGATGCCGGACTGGGTGAAGAAGGATAAGAAGCTCAGCCACGCTTACGAATCCGGCCGCACGACCTACAGCCAGTTCTGCGCGGCTTGCCATCAGCCTCATGGCAAGGGGCTCGTCAATGTGGCCCCTACCCTGGCTAAGAGCGACTGGGTCAATGGGGATGCCGACGTTCTCATCGCCGTGGCGCTGAACGGATTGACCGGTCCCATCAAGGTGAACGGTGAAACGGTCACAGACGTGCCGCCCATCATGCCGCCTCACATGTTCCTGAATGATGAACAGATGGCGGACACCCTGACCTATGTGAGAAGTGCCTGGGGTAACAAGTCCGGCCAGATTACCGCGGATGATGTCAAAGTGTTCCGCGAGAAGAACGCCGGGCGTGTCGCTCCGTGGACGGAAGCGGAACTGCGCGGTGAGGGAACTCCGACAGCTTCTCCCGAGTCTGAAGGCGAGGCAGTGGACCTTTTTGCCTCCGGTGATTTCTCCGCCTGGACCAACGTGGACGGAACCCCGGTTGGTGAAGGGTGGAAGTTTGAGGACGGTATCGTTTCCCGTCCCGCGGCGACTGGCGACATTATCACGAAGGAGAAATACAAAGACTTCGAGCTCACCTTTGAATGGAAGATTTCCGAAGCCGGAAACAGCGGGGTGAAATATCGCTCACGGGAACGACTCGGTCTTGAATACCAGGTTCTCGATGACGAGAAGCACCCGGACCGTGAAAAACCAAACCATCGTTCAGGATCACTCTACGAGCTCGTCGCTGCTCCGGATGATAAGCCCCTCAAGCCGGTCGGGGAATGGAACACCTCAAAGATTCGAGCGAAGGGCAATCTCATTGAGCACTGGCTCAATGGAGAAAAAGTCGTCAGCGTGGAGTGGGGAACCGATGACTGGTTCGAGCGCTTCAATGCCAGCAAGTACAAGAAGCACGAAGGCTTTGGCAGCTGGGAAGGTCCTATCCTTCTTCAGGATCATAAAGATCCGGTGTGGTATCGGAACTTAAAGGTCCGGAAACTGTAGGCTCTTCGGGCCGCTTCACTGCCATCACGATCATGACAATGATCGCGATGGCGATCAGGACGAGTCCCGTCCACCAGGCAAAAAACGGGATCATTCCGGCCATCTCGTCGTATTTGAGTTGTCCGGCCCGCGTGTGTTGTCCCCACCAGCCGAAGACGGCAGCAACGGTGCCCAGGACGAAAAGGATGGCTGCAAAAATGCCCATGGAATCTTTTGGCGCTTCAGGGGTGAAGAGTCAACAGGGGATGGTCGATGACTGAACCTTGTTAAGTCGAGCCTTGTTGGTGGCGTCCTGATTTGGTCGGGTGGTCCACGATAGAAGGCGACAGCCTGACTCTTGCTGGTGAAGGCGAGTCTGTGACCCCGGGCGGCGCTTTCACCATTGCGCCTGAGCTGAGAGAAGCCGAAAAAGGGGGCTCCAGCGAAACACCGGAGAATTGACGGAGTTTGAAAACGGGTTTTTATCTACGTTAGAATTTCTCTCCGCCCGTGAATGCTGTACCTCCTGTTGGCCCGATTGTCCCGGGTCGTTATTCCTCACTCGCTATTCTTCTGAGCAACCTTGCCGCGATAGCAGTGGCGGTTGTTCAGAACTGGGATTTGCGCCCGCTCCTGATTGTTTACTGGGCGCAGAGTGTGATCATTGGGTTCTTCAATTTTATACGAATCATCAAGTTGAAGGACTTCTCCACCGAGGGACTGACTTCGAACGGGAAACGCGTCACCGAGGACGCGAAAGGGAAGTGGAGTACCGCGATCTTCTTTCTGGTTCACTACGGTTTTTTTCATTTCGGCTACGCGATCTTTATTGGAGCCGCATCCTTCGGGAAAATGGATACTGCGGACGGCGAAAAGTGGGCGCCGCTTCAAAGTGATACCGTCGGGGTGCTCGTCGCGATCCTCGGATTCTTCATCAGTCACGCTTTTTCTTTCAGGCAAAATGTGAAGGCGGACCTCGCCGGGCGGCCCAATCTCGGGACCATGATGTTCCTTCCCTATGCGCGCGTCGTGCCGATGCATCTGACGATCATATTCGGCCTCGGTATGGGCAATAATCGCTGGGCCCTGTTCCTCTTCCTCCTTCTGAAAACGGGAGCTGATGTTCTCATGCACAAAGTGGAGCACCGGGTGATGCAGAAAAACCTGAAGGGGAAAAAGTAGGGCGAAATTTTTGCGGGCAAAAGTTCGCTGAAACCTTTCCGGCTGCGTAGGGTTCGTAGAAACAGCCATGAAAATCGCCACCTTGACCCTTGCTCTCTGTTCGCTTTTTGCCGCTTCCACTTTTGCCGACTGGCCTCAATTTCGGGGGGAGAACGCCCTGGGGGTATCGGAGGAAAGCGTGCCGACCGAATGGAGTGAGGCGAATAACCTGAAATGGACAACGGACCTGGGTGGCGAAGGCAGTTCCTCTCCGATTGTTTCCGGTGATGCGGTTTTTATCACGAGCTACAGCGGCAGCGGGGACAGCCTCCTGCGACACCTCCATCGCATCGACTTGAACAGCGGAGAAGTCGTCTGGACCAAAGATGTCCCTAACGATTTCCCCATCGATTCCGCGCGGGGATACATCACGGAGCACGGTTGGGCCAGCAACACGCCGGTGACGGACGGGGAGGCTGTCTACTGTTACTTTGGAAAGGCGGGAGTTTATGCCTTCGATTTTGATGGCAACCAGCTTTGGAAAGCCCGGACCGGAGGGATGTCTTCCCGCAAGGCGTGGGGATCCGCTTCCAGTCCGATCCTCTACGAGGATCTGGTCATTGTGCCTGCCGGCGAAGAGACTCATGCCTTCATTGCCTTGAACAAAAAAGACGGCACTGAGAAATGGCGAGCCGAGCATCACAGCTATGGGCAGACTTACGGCACTCCTATTCTCGTTGAGGTAGACGATTCGCGCACCGACCTGGTCTATGCGGCGGTGGCCAACTTCCGGGCTCTCGATCCGGCGACGGGAGAAGTGCGCTGGACGGCTGATTACAACCTGCCGGGCAACATGTCGAATACGACTCACCTCAGCGGTGACATCCTGACCATTTCCGGCGGGTTCCCGCGAACGGCCCGGGTTGCGATCAAGGTCGGTGGAGAAGGGGATCGCTCTGAAGAGATTCTTTACGACACCCAGAAACCGGCAACCTACATGACTGCCCCCGTGGAGGTGGACGGAGTGCTCTACTGGATCGCTGACAGCGGGATCGCATTTGCGGCGAAGCCCGGTGAGGCCGAAGAGCTCTGGGCTGAGCGGGTTCCCGGCCTGGAAGGGGCAGGGGGACGAGGCAAGCCCTTTTACGCTTCGCCCATTGTCGCCGGAGGTAAGATTTATGCCGTGAGTCGGGCGAACGGCACGTTCGTGATCGAACCTTCTGCCGGTGGATTGAAGGTGCTGGCCCAGAATAAGATTGCCGGTGATGACACTCTCTTTAACGGCACCGCCGCAGCGTCAGACGGGAAGCTGCTGATCCGTTCCCAGAAGGCGTTGTATTGTATTGGAGAGTGATTTTTCGATAGTCAATTCGCCGGGGAGGGCCATAGTCCGGCATGGAATTGATCACTGCTTCTGAAGCCCCCGCTGCTATTGGCCCCTATTCTCACGCCGTTGTTCAGAATGGACTGGCGTATTGCTCGGGTGCTCTCCCACTCGACCCGGAATCGATGACTCTCGTGGAGGGTATCGAGGCTCAGTCGGAGCAGGTTCTGAAGAACATGGCTGCCGTGCTCAGCGCCGCTGGATCCAGTCTCGATAAGGTCGTTAAGACCACCATCTTCCTCGCCGACATGGCAGACTTCCCGGTCGTCAACGGGATCTATGCCGAAGCGTTTGGCGATCACAAGCCGGCTCGTTCCACCGTTCAGGTGGCAGCCCTTCCGCTCGGCGCCTCGATCGAGATCGAGTGCATTGCCGAGGTGGGATAAGGAAGCAAGTCTTACTGAGCCAGTTCAGCCGCGCGCTGCTGGCTCTCTTCGCTCAGGGTGGCAAGCGGGATGGTGGCAGACTTGCCGTTGGTCAGCTTCAGCGTGATGTCGGTGCCGTTGCTGGCAACGTAAGTCGCTTCGATGGAGCGGCCTTTGTCGTTGGTCCAGGTCTCCATGGTGAAGGTCCTCTGACCTTTCGCGGCTACCATTTCCCCGCGCATCATGGTGAGTCCTTCTTCGGCTTCGGTGAAACCGTTGACGTCCTTCATGTTGAAGTAGGGGATCAGGCTGATCAATTTCTCAGCGGAAGGATCAGTCACAGCAACCACGGGAATAGGGCCGCGAGCTTCTTTGCTGTACATTGCATCCTGCACCGCCTGGGGCGACTTGTGCAGGTTCATTCCCGTGATGATAATGATCTCGGTGTCTTCCTGAAGCTTCTCGATAGCTACCGAACTGGCAGCGTTAGCGGGGCCTCACGTCGAGTCCGGATCCATCAGGAGAAACGTGATCCCCTTGTTGGAGCTGGCTGCCATCTCCATCACTTCGCCGAGGTCATCGAGCTCCTTGACGAAGTCGGGAACGACATACTTGTCAGCTCCGTGGAGAGAAAGAATTGAGGTCGCGGCAAAAATGCCGGCGAGAAGAATTCCCGTTTTCATGCGCGTAGTTAATCAGGGATCCTCTGATTTAGAAAGCCTCTTTGAGCCGCGATAGTGCAGGGTCGTGGTAGCTCTGTCGGCGGGCTCCCCGGAGCAGCTCACTCTCCTGCAACTTCTCTAAGCCACTCCCTGACGCGGTCGCGATATTCGCTTTCCCGATGCATCCAGAGGTCGGTGTGGGGATGAATGACGGGACCTTCCGGAATATCGAAAAGGTCTTTGACCGGCACATCGAGAAAAGAGAAGTCAGCCAGCTCGATGTGGTCCTTGAGAAAGGTGTCTCGAATTCGGCTGCCGTGCTGCCCGGAGACAAGAACGGGGCGACCCTTGAGCCGAGCGAGGCGATCGAGAGCGAACTCGCGTTCGCTCTCGGGGTAGCGCCAGGTCTTGGCACCATCGAAGTGGTCGTGAGTGAACATTCCGGCCCAGAGGCTGGCGATTTCATCATCGGCAAGACCGATATAGCTCGATCCGATCGCGCCGCGGGAGAAGCCGCAGACGATGACTCTGTCAGGATCGCCCCCGAACTGCTTACAGATGCGGGGAAGGTTCACCTTGCAGTAATCAACGGTGGCTTCTTTGTCGCCCCACCAGGTAGTGGCGTTCTTCTTTTGCCCTTCCTCGACGTAGGGCATGCAGACCCAGATGTATTCTTTTCCACCGCTCATGCCGAACCCGAGGTTGGCATCTTTGATTTCGCCACTCCCCTTGCCGGCTGGAAATTCGTTGCCGGTGTACTCGACGATAACGGGATAGCTACCGCCGGGTTTCCAGTCAGTGGGCAGATAGAGTGAATGGTAGACCTCGGTGCCCTCGTACTCGGGCGCGACCTGCCGGACTCGTTTGCCGGCGGCGGGTTGATCGTTGCTCATCACCGGGGTGACGAGGTCCTCGCAGCGGGCCTGAGGCGCGGCGAAGGACAGGAGGACGAAGCAGGTGAACCACCTCATGTCACGATGTCCTTGATCACGTGAGCTTCCTCCACACCGGTCAGCCGCACATCGAGGCCCTGGAAACGGACGGTGAGACGATGGTGGTTGATCCCCAGTTGGTGGAGAATGGTTGCGTGCAGGTCGCGGACGTGAACGGGATTTTCGACCGCGCTGTAACCGAGCTCATCAGTATTGCCGTAGCTCATGCCGCCGCGGATACCGCCTCCGGTGAGGACCGTGCTGTAACCCTGGATGTGGTGATCACGTCCGGAGCCCTGGGCCATGGGAGTGCGTCCGAATTCTCCGCCCCAGATGATGAGCGTGTCCTTGAGCAGGTCGCGATCCTTGAGGTCCTGGATGAGCGCTGCGGTGCCGCGGTCGACCAGTTGAGCGGTCTTCTCGGTGCCGGACTTGACGCTGCCGTGGTGGTCCCAACCCCGATGGTAGAGCTGAATAAAGCGGACGCCGCGTTCGATGAGGCGGCGGGCCAGCAGGCAGTTCGAAGCGAAGCTGCCGTCGCCGGGCTGGCAGCCGTATTTCTCGAGGACGTGCTGAGGTTCCTGGGAAGTATCCATCAGGCCGGGGACACTCAGTTGCATGCGTGCGGCGAGCTCGTACTGACTGATGCGGGTCGTGATCTCAGGATCGCCAAATTGATCGAAGGCCTGTTGGTTGAGCGAATCGATGGCGCCATAGACGTCCATTTGTCTTTCGCGGTTCACGCCGGCGGGATTGTCGATGTAGTTCACCGGAGCGCCCGAAGAGTTGAATTTTACTCCCTGGAACCGGCTCGGCAGAAATCCGCTGTGCCATTGACGCGAAGCGATGGGCTGGGACTGGCCGCCGCCTACTGAGGTCATGACAACGAAGCCGGGCAGATCATCACACTCGCTGCCGAGCGCGTAGTTGATCCAGGATCCCATGCTGGGTCGACCGGGAAGGGAGGTGCCGGTGTTGAAGACCGTATGAGCCGGGTCGTGATTGATCTGGTCAGTCATCATGGATTTGATGACGCAGAGATCGTCGGCTTGTCCGGCGATATGAGGCAGGATGTTAGAGACCTCGATCCCGCTTTTGCCATGCTTGGAAAACTCGTGTTGAGGGCCCATGACCTTGAGCGCTTTGCCCTGCAGCTGAGCGATCGGTTTGCCCTTGGTAAAGGATTCCGGCATGGGCTGGCCGTTGAGTTCGGCGAGCTTCGGCTTGTGATCGAATGTCTCAAGGTGAGACGCACCTCCCGCCATGCAGAGGTGAATCACGTACTTGGCCTTGGGCTCGTGATGCTGGATCGAACCCGGTGCGAGCTTGGCGGCCCGGGCAGGATGAACCAGGCCGCCCAGGGCCATGGCGCCGAGGCCATGCACGCTGCGACTGAGAAAGGCGCGCCGGTTGACGAGGTGTAGGAGTTCCTGTTGGGCGGTGCTCATAGACGGGTGATGAGTTCGTGAAGATTTAGAATGACGCGGGACACAGAGGTCCAGGCCGCGAGTTCAGCCTTTTCGTTCGTTTCTGCCGGAGTCAGGCCGATGCCGGTGAGCGCGGCTGCGTCGTCCGGGTTCTGAGAATATTCGTTGAGGTGTTTTTGATAGACCTCCAGAAGCAATTTGGATTCTTCGGGCTTCGGTGAACGACTGAGGGCTTCGCGGAAGGCCCAGTTGAGCCGTTCCTTGGGAAGAAGGCCACCTTCGTTCATGATTCGTTGCCCAAAATGACGGGCGGCCTCGACATAAGACGGATCGTTCATAAGGACGAGAGCCTGGAGTGGGGTGTTGGAAACGGGACGCTGGGCCGTGCAGGCTTCTCGCGAGGGCGCATCGAAAGCCATCAGCGCGGGGTGAAGGAACGTGCGCTGCCAGTGCGTGTAGACGGCCCGGCGATACTGGTTCTCATCCTCGCTCGGTTGATACTCCCGCTTCGGGAAATTGAGTTGGGCGTAATAGCCGGCCGGTTGATAGGGGAAAACGCTCCGGCCACCAACGGTGGGGTTAAGCAGCCCGCTGATCTTCAAAGCATTGTCCCGGACCATCTCAGCGCTGAGCCGGCGGCGGGACTGGACGGAGACGAGGCGGTTGTAAGGGTCGAATTCAGCAAGGTCTTCAGGCGGAGAAGAAGTCTGCCGGTAACTGTGCGAGGTGACCATGAGACGAATCATGTGGCGGACGTCCCACCCGCTCTCCATGAATTCGACCGCGAGCCAGTCTAGCAGTTCGGGGTGCACAGGCGGTTCACCCTGGTTGCCGAGATCGCTGAGAACGTTGGAAATACCCGTGCCGAAGAAGAGGTGCCACAGGTGATTGCTGAAGACCCGCGCTGTCATGGGGTTGTCCCGCGACGTGATCCAGTTAGCGAGATCGAGGCGGGTCAGCCTGTCGGATCCTTCTGCAGGTTCGAGTGAGCCCAGAAAGGCCGGGATAGCCGGCTCTACGACCTCACCGCTCTCATCCATCCAGTTACCGCGGGGAAGGACACGAATCATGCGAGGTTCGACGGCCCGGCTTACAGGCATCGTCGGCAGCAAGGCGAGAAGCTGGTCACGCTTCCCGGTCGCAGCAGCGAGCTCCTGTCTCTGTCTCTCGAGAAGCGGAGTGACAGAGCGAAAGTGTGTCGCGAGGGCGTCGAGCTGTTCTTTGGTCGGGGCCTCGGAAAGAATCGCTTTGCGCACCGGGGCGGGAAGATCACTGCCGTCATCGACTGAGCGATAACCTGCCTGATGCCACCACGCTTTGCCGGCGTGCTGGGTGAAAGCGATTCCATCAATCTTGTCTCCCTCCTTGATGCCGATGTCAGCGGCACGAACCTCAAGGCGCACCCATTGGCCGGGCTTGGGAAGTTGGCCCATGTGATGGTGGGCAGGTGATTCCTTACCAATGCCTCCGTAGGGAATCTTGTCCTTGCCCCAGTAGGCCCGGTGTTCCCACTTACCATTGGTGCGGACCTGGAGCATGATGGTTTCTGGAACCCGGTTCAGGTCGAGGTGAACCATGGTGAAAAAGCGTTCGTGTCCGCTCGCGACCCGACCACGGCCGAGACCAAGAATGTGTTGAACGAGGCCGTCGCTTTCCTGGACCCGGGACTGGCCGCCTTCGTGAGCCGGGCCTTCTTCCTCTCCGATGAACTTCCAGTCGCCGGATGGTTTGTCACCCTCGGCGACCTGATCACGAATCAGGAGCACATCCGTCGCTGCCGGTTTCAGTTCTCCTTTGAGCAGGCCGCGCTTGTCTGCGATCCACTTGGCACGTGCGGCGATGATTTCGGGTGTTTCGGTTTGAGCGGCCTTCTCGGCTTTCAGCAGAGCCAGCTCGAGGGCTGCCAGTTCCTTTTCCTGCTCAGGATCCGGAACCGGGATTTCGGGTGGACGCTGGCGGGCGGAATATTTTCCGACTTCTTCGAGGTCAGCGAAGAAAGCAGCGAAGGTGTAAAAGTCCCGCATCGTATAGGGATCGAATTTGTGATCGTGGCACTCAGCGCATCCTAACGTTGCGCCCAGCCAAACGACGCTGGTGTTCCTGACGCGATCACCGGAATACTTGGCGAGGTATTCCTTCGGTTGGGCGCCGCCTTCCTCGGTGGTCATGTTGAGGCGGTTGTAACCGGAGGCTACCTGCTGTTGCAGGGTGGGCTTGGGAAGCAGGTCGCCGGCGAGTTGTTCCTTCGTGAAGCGATCGAAGGGCATGTTGTCATTGAATGCGTTGATGACGTAGTCGCGATAGGGGGACTGGCTCACGTTCTGGTCTCCGTGAAAACCCACGGTGTCGGCGTAGCGAACCAGGTCGAGCCAGTAGACGGCCATGCGCTCACCATGAGCGGGGGAGGCGAGCAGGCGGTCGACGACTTTCTCGTAGGCATCGGGAGACTCGTCTTTAACGAAGGCTTCCACTTCCGCCGGCGTTGGAGGAAGACCAGTGAGGTCAAATGTCAGACGGCGGATCAAACGCATGCGTTCAGCTTCGGGGGCCGGAGAGCGGCCCTCACGCGAAAGGCGATCCTGGATGAAGCCGTCGATCGGATGGTTTGGAGATTCACCGCCTACCTTGGGGACTTCGGATTTTACCGGAAGCTCATAGATCCACTGGTTTTCGTATTCAGCTCCCTCCTCAATCCACCGTTTCAGGGTCTTGATTTCGGCATCGGTGAGCGGCTTGTGCATCTTTTCGGGCGGCATCAGGTCGATGTCATCGTCGGTGGTGATGCGGTAAAAGACTTCACTCGCGTCAGGATCCCCGGGAACAATAGCGTCGTTCTTGAGGGCGCCTTCCCGATTGTCGAGACGCAACTTGGCTTCGCGAGTGTTCTCGTCGGGGCCATGGCAGTGAAAGCACTTGTCGGACAGGATGGGGCGGACGTCCCGGTCGAAGCTGAGCGACTCGGCGCCGCGAGCGGAGACTGCGAGTGCCGGGAGTATGAGGAGTGTCAGAAGACGCATGGGGGAAGCGGTCAAAATCGAATATTCAGGCAAAAGCCTACTCCACTGGCGCTGGATATGTGACGGCGTAGTTGCGGAGAAACATGAGAATCCTCTGAAATGGGAGCTGAAGATGAGATCATCTCACAAAGCACGAAGGTGGATCTCTGGCGCAATCGAGCGTAGGAAATCCCTGCGATTTCAGGCTGCATTGATAATTATTTAAGTTATATTAAATAAAATTGCCATACTGACCCTCTATTTGACCCCGACATGATGAATCGCCAGTCGCCGCTGATCCCGTTTGTCTCTGCCTGTTTGATTGTGGCCTTTGTTTTCCTGCCTGCCCAGATGCAGGCGGCCATCGACAGTCGGCTCGAGTCCCAGATTGAGAGCTACATCAAGGGATTGAGAAGTCGCGGAGCGATTCGAAGCAATGAGCGAACTGCCTGGGTCGTCTATGATTTCACAAGCGGGAAGAAGCTGGTCAGTATCAATGAAAACACGTCGCTCCAGGCGGCGAGCATGATCAAGCCCTACCTGGCACTGGCTTTCTTTCACCAGGTCGAGGCCGGGAAAATCATCTACGGTTCCACGAGTCGACGCCACATGGAACTGATGATCCAGAAGAGCAACAATGAGTCGACCAACTGGGTCATGCGTCAGACCGGCGGTCCGGCAGCGACGCAGGCTCTCCTGAAGCGTCACTATCCTTCACTTTGTCAGCAGATCAGCCTGGTCGAGTACATTCCCAGCAACGGGCGTACCTATCGCAACCGGGGATCTGCAGCCGACTACGCCCGCTTCCTCGATGCGCTCTGGAAAGGGCAGCTGCCCCAATCCAAAGAAATTCTCCGGGTCATGGCGTTGCCGGGTATCGACCGTCTTTATCACGATGCCAAGCGCGTGCCCCAGGGGACTCGCGTCTACAACAAGACCGGTAGCACGGCAATGTGCTGCGGAGACATGGGAATTCTCGTGGCACGAGGACGCAACGGGAGGACTTACCCCTACATGTTGATTGGTATCATCGAGAGCGGTTCGCGGAGCACCTCTTACAGTTCCTGGATTTCACACCGGGCAGATGTCATTCGGGAGGTGTCGAACCTGACTTACCTCGATATGAAAAAGCGGCATCGCTTGTAGGGAGAGGTCACTTCACCTTCACCCAGACCGGTGAGGTCCATCCCATGTTTCCGTCGAGTTGCTCGACGCGGATGTAGTAGCGGTACTCGCCCGGCTCGGGCTTTTCATCCTTGAAGTTCATCGTGAAATCCGAGTCGTAGGAGCTTGGCTCCCAGACTTCGTAGTCGACTTCGTTCTTCACGAGCGTGACTTTGCTGATGGGGGCGGTGCCGTGGACAACGATCTTGAGTTCGGGGGCACCTTCGGTTTCGAACTCTTCTCCCATGAGGTTGCCGTTGCAGGAAAACTCCATGAAGATCTTGTCCGTTGCTGCTGTGGTGCGGCGGGCATCCATCGCATCGAAAATTTCTTTGCGGTTCAGTTCCCTCACATAGACACCTCCGTAGGACAGGTTGTTGGAGCGGTGATCGGAACTGGCGAAAGCTCCGAGACGATGCTCAAGACCCAGGGCGACCTGCCAGGTTCCGTTGGCGGAGTTTCCTTTGAAATTGGAAACCTGTGGCCCGCCGACGACGATGGGAGGTTGAGGCGCTCCTTCGCCTTCGCTGCTGTTACGGGATCCCTGGAAGACCTCGAGCACGTTTTCGAATTCGGTATCGAGTTTCTCGTATTTATTCCAGTCGGTTCCCATGGAGCCGGCGGAGGTGTGCTCAATGGTCATGGCGCGTTGGCCATGGGCCCGGAGCAGGTCCCAGAGTTGCCACGGAGGAATATCGCCGAGAATATCACCGTCCGGTTTTGGCAATGGCAGGGCGCCGGGAGTGTATTTGGTGTAGTTGTCACGCTTGATGTAAATCAGCGGACCGCCCCGCTCGAGGAAAACGACGTTGCGGTGACCGTAAGGGTATTTCTGCTCGCGTTCGTAGGCGTAGAGAGAAACAAACTCGCCGGGATTGTGAAAGAGGTCGGCCAGCTTCTGGGTCTGCCACCACTCGTAGGGCGTGTAGCGTTTTCCAACCTCGGTGTGGTCGGAGGTGCCGAGAAAGTCGAGTCCACCCGCTTCGATGGCGTAGCGAAAATGCTCGGTGATGCAGCCGTCATCGGTGGTGCGGCAGTTTGAGAAGTCGGTATGGCGATGCACGTCGCCCCAGACGAGGTGGTAGGTTTCGCCGTTGATCTCCCAGGTGTGGTGGTCATCGCGATCACGTTCCGGAGTGTCGTTGTAGGGCTCGAGGAGGCTGGGGGCTTCCTGGACCAGATCGAAGGGCATCGGGCCGACACTTTCGCGCTTGGCGGTGGCATCGATTTTGGTCAGGTAAACGCCGCAGTTGCCGGCCTGCTTTCCTTTTCGAAGATCGCTGGCGTAGGCAACGGTCAGGCTGCCGTCGACGGGGTTGAGAGCGACGGGGCTGCGACGGTCGAGGCAGTAGCTGCTGTTGCCAAGCACTTCGGGCTTGGTCCAGTCACCTGATTCCGGATCGAGCCGGGAGTAGGCGATTTGCCAGTTGCCCGGGCCGTTGAAAAGAGAGTAGCGGAAGAATACCCACGGAAAGCCATCCTTATCGACGATCACTTCGGGCACGTCGATGGCACCGGTGGTGACGCTTTGCGGTTTGGCAACGAGATCGGGGAGCAGGGCCGTGACGTCGGCAACTTTCTCCACTTCGTTGGATTCGAGATCGACCTTGATGACCTTGAGCTGTCGGTCGTGGTGAAGGCCGCCACCTTTCTTGCGCCACTCGGAGCCGAGGTCTTTGCCCCATCGAACGATTCCGTCTTCGTAAGCTACCCAGAGTGTCTTTCCGTCGGGTGAAGTGGCAGCTTCACCACGGGCTTCGTAGCGATCAGTTTGAGCGAGAACGATGGGATCCGAGATTGCTCCATCAGGAGATACTTTCGAAAGGTAGAGATCAAAATCGCCGGTGCGATAGCTGTCGAAAACAATGAGGGCTTCTTCGCCGGCGCCGAAGGCGAGGCGGGGCTCCCAGTCTCCTCCGTCGGTGCCATCGGTGCCATCGGTGACCTGGATGGCGTCGGACCATTGAATCGGTTCGCCGGTTCCGTGTTGAGCGATGACATGAGCGACGCCGTTTTCGAGGCGTTGCCAGGTGACCCAGACTTTGCCGTGGCGGTCCGTTCCGAGATCAGGGAAAATGTCGTTCCCGTTCCCTTCGGTGAGGCGAAACGGCGCGGCGAGTGCGGCTTTGCCGCGTCGGCCGATGACGCGCCCCCAGAGGTCCCATTGGCCGTCAGCTTCCAGTTGCGACCAGACGCAGAGATGGCGGCCGTTGGGGAGTCGGGTCAGGCAGGGTTGAGTGATGTTGGTGGCCTCCTCGCCGGAAACCTGGGCGACAGGCTTCAGAGCTCCATCAATATACTCCGCGAGCTTGAGCGTGTCCCGGTCTTCAAAATGCTCGATGAATACCACGATGGGCTGGCCTTCCTCGTTGAGGCACATGGTCGGGAAATCCTCCTGTCGTCCGGGACGATCGAGGGTGGCGAAAGGAGCCGTGATGGTGAGCTGAGGTCCCTTCTTCTTTTTCTTCTTGGTGTTGGCAGTTGCTGCCGGCTCCTCTTTCTGAGCCGAGGAGTCGTTCAGCGCCGCCATGGCAATGACCGCTACCAGTGGAATTGCTACCAGCCAGGAGGGAGAAATCTTCTGAATGCTCATACCCTCATGCAAGGCCATGACAAGGGAACGGGGAAGCTGGAAATCAGGCGGGATCGGGGGATTTTTTTCCGGGAAAGTGCTGTAACAAAAGCTTTGATGGCAGCGTGATTGTGGAAACACGGGGAGATCCCACGGTGAGGCGGGTGCTTTCGATCAACATCCATTTTGTTGGCCTGACTTCAGCGATATCAGACCAGGGAATGAAGAGTCGGGGGTGTCCGATGCGAAACAGGATCATAGTTTCCAGGAAGAACCCGTCATCGGTGAAATGAGCCACCAGAGTGTAGCGATAGCTGGCCAGTCCAACCATGCCGAGAACGGAATTGGCCATCTCGCCTTTAACCGGCCTGTCTCCCGAACGGTAGCGTTTTGCGAGTGCCCGCCATCCTCCGATGCGACTGATCAGCCAGACCACGGCGCACCAGAATGCCGGAAAGACGATACAGAACGCGCCGATGATCGCGAACGGCAGCCAGATGGGCGTAGGTGCTTCAGTGGCGTCCATGGGATGCAGTCTACTCAACTGGTGAAGTTGACTTAATTTTTCTCAAACCGACTTGAGCCAGGCAAACCTGACCGGCCCCGAACCAGATCAGGAGCAAGCTGCCAGCGAATGCGGTGAGGAAGGTGAGCTTCTTGAGGCGTGTGCGGGTTTCTACGATAGACTCGTTCAGTTTCTGGGCAGCGTTCTTGAACGTTTCGCTGCCAACAAGGGTTTGGGCGAGAGCTTCGTCGATTCGGTTAACCCTGGGCTTGATCAGGGCACTGTAGAGATTGGGACGGGGGCGGGATGGTAGCTGTTTCAATTGGGCGGGGAGTTCTTCGAAGGCAGTGATTGCCTGGTCGAGGTGCGCTTCGCAGGCCTGCAAGGTGGAGAGCAGGGGTTGGCGGTCACTGTCGTTAGGGAGTGTTGCCCGGGGCAGTTCCTGAAACAATTCGTTGAGGGCGAGGAGAACTTCTTCGATCGCTCCGATCAGATCCCTCCAGTTCTGCAGCTTGCCTGAGATCTGCTCTGACGTTTCGATCAGCGGAGAGAGTGTGCCCGGTGGCAGTTCCGTTTTGAGGCTGAAACTCGATAGTTGCTCCTGAATCTGGTTGCCGAGGTTATCGACGGCAGAGCGGGAGTTTTCGATGCTCTTATCGAACTTCAGGGCCTGGTCCTGCACCAGGGTTAAACTGTCTGAGATTCGTTCGGTGCTCCGGTAAACGGCCGAGTTAAAATTGAAACATGAGATCCAAATGGCCACGATCAGGATCAGGCTTATGAGAGTGCCTAGTAGTCCAAAGACAGTAGCGAGCCAGCTGGTAGTTTTTTTCATGCCGTCATGACAGGAAAACTGCATGCGCTTCGGATGAAAAGCCTTTATCTCACAACTCATGCTTTCAGTGGGAGACTGGTATGCGATTGGTGCAGGTTTTTTCTGGTCATTCTCAGTGATCCTGATGCGGATCAGCGGGTTTACGATTCCGCCGCTACCACTCACGTTTTTCAAAAGCTTTGTCGCGATTCTTGGGTTTGCCGCCGTCCTGTTGGTTCAAGGTGGTCCATGGCTACCGGACCTGGATGGAATGACGTGGTTCCGGTTGGTGGTCAGTTCGATCCTGGGGATCTCCATTGCTGATACGCTTTTTGTCGCTGCCCTCAATCGTCTGGGAGCCAGCCTCCAGGCCCTGGCGGACTGCATCTATGCGCCGTCGGTCGCGTTGGTGGGATGGATCATGTTCGGGGAAGGACTTTCGGCTTGGGAACTGATCGGAGGTTCGCTGGTTATCTCGGGAGTCTTTGTGGGGATGGTAAAGACCAAGGAAATTAAGCATCACCGTGATCTCTTGATCGGCACCCTGCTCGCCGCCGGTGCCCATCTCATCATGGCGGTTGGTATCCTCATGGTCCGCGACGTGATTCGGGAAGAGTCACTCGTCTGGGTGGCAGGTTTCAGATTCCTCGCGGCGACAGCCGGGTTGGGAGTGTTCGCGGTAAGCGTTGGGAAAGGGCGGTCGCTCCTCATGGGATTGCAACGGCGCGATCTCTGGAAGTTCACCGTGCCGATGGCGCTACTGGGCCCTTTCCTCGCCACGTTGTTCTGGATCGGTGGTTTCAAATATGAAACGGTCGGCCGGGCCGCAATCTACAACCAGCTGTCGACGGTCTTTATCATTCTCTTAGCGTGGATGATTCTTAAAGAACACCTCACGCATCGTAAGGTGGCGGGCGTTTGTCTTGCTGTTGTCGGAGCGGTGATCGTCGGGTTGGGCTAGGAAGCCATTAAATTTTGTCACCGGGTTTTTCTTTGAAAGGTGGTTACGAAATGGTCGTCTTGGAGACTACTGATCATGAGCACGCTTAAAGCTACCCTGGAAAAGATTCACACGGATTTCGAGAAGACTGTTCCAGATCCAACTCTCGAGATCATGCATCGGGCTACGAATGATTTGATTGTCTCAGGCCTTGCCGGTCAGGCAGTCCACGAAGGGTCGATGATGCCTGACTTTAAACTGAAGGATTCAGCCGGGAATACTTTCAGTTCGGAGCAGCTGCTGGAGAAAGGCCCTCTTATTGTGAGCTTCTTTCGCGGTTTCTGGTGACCTTACTGTGTCGCGGAGCTGGATGCTCTGCAGAAAGTATTGACTGAAGTTCGCGTGGCTGGCGGTGATCTCGTTGTGGTTTGTCCGCAATTACCGGAACACAGTGCGAAAATGCAGGAAGAACACCAATTTGATTTTCCGATTCTGTTTGATGAAGGGTTTCAACTGTCTCACGAGCTGAATTTGACCCATGAGTTTCCGGATGATCTCAAAGAGGTTTATCTTGGATTTGGGGCCAATCTTCCTGAAATCAACGGGTATGACCGTTGGATTTTACCGATGCCAGCCCGATACCTTGTGGATGCGACCGGACTGATTCGCGACTCGGCGATCAATCCAGATTATACTCAGCGTCCGGAACCGTCTGATACGGTGGAGATGTTGCGGATGATTGTTTGAGGTGACCGTTGCAACCTAGCTTGGCGAAGAAATGAAATATCCGGCAAGCACGGATGTGGAGTTGTTTGCGGCATGAAGGATGAAGCTCATCCTCAGGTTGCCGGTCTTCATGCGAAGCCACCCAAGTGCGAACGAAAGAAAGAGGAGCGGAACGAAAAAGGTGATTCCGTGAACGATCGCAAACAGGAAAGAACTGATGATGAGTGCTGCCTTGGCCCCCCATTTGCGATCAAGTGAGTCGTAGAGAAAACCGCGAAAGAACACTTCTTCGTAGAAGGGTATTGCGATGCCGACGATGAGCACTGTGCCGGTCAGCTGGAGCAGATTCTCGCTCTTGATGAAGAGGCTCACCAACTGTTGGTCGAGGCTGCGGTCCAGGATGAGCTCATAGACTTTGCTGTATCCCATGGCGATGACCTGCATGCCGACGACGCAACCAACAACGATGCCGATTCCTTTGAGGAGATTTTTAGGGCCACTGTAAAGTGGGCCTGAGCCAAAGTAGCGTTCGCGACCACCAAAGTGTATCGCGAGCAGGGCGAACACGGTCACGATGATCGCGCCGATCCAATGACCGACTCCGTTGTCGAGCCCGGGCAGCCTGATATTGAAACCGATGCCAGCCGTGAGGATCGAAGTCGATACCCACATGATCGTGAGCCAAAGTCCCGGGCCTGGGCTGCCCTCGGCGTTCCAGGCTTGGCGGGAGCGCTTCAGGAGGAAAGCGAAGAACAGGATCAGAAGAACAGGAACTGCCCAGGCGAGGGGGCCGTTGAGACCGAGTGAGTCTTTGCTCATCTCGAGGAATTCATCGGGATCGATTTTGGAGATATCACCATTGAGCACGGCAGCGGAGATCTTGTTGGCCTTGGCTCGCTTCAGGTCTCGCAAACCCGTCTTGGAGAGATTGGGGATTTCGAGCAGCTTCGCTTCGGCTCTCTCAGCATAGTCGTAAGCCTTCGGGTAATCCTTGAGATAGATGTAGCGCTTGGACTGGTGAAGGAGAACCGAAGGGTTTTCGGGAACGGCTTTTTCCGCCCGATCGAGAATTTCACCGGCACGGTCAAAATCGATTTCAGCATTGTACCATCCGAACAGGTAGACACTGGCGAGAGAGACGCCGAGGCCTGCCACCTGCGCGCCTCCGGAGTCGAGGAGTTCATCAAAGAGTGCCTCTGTCTTGTCAAAGTAACCGGCTTGCTCTTCACGCTCGTTCCGAAGCGTGGACCCGGTGTGATAGTAGTGGTTTGCGAGGGTAAGAAGGCCAATAGGCGAGTCGTGTTCAAGACCTTTCCGGAAGGCTGCTTCCGCTTTCGCGAGGTCCTTCTCCACAGAGACACCAGCGAGGTAAAAGAAACCAATCGCCCAGACCTGGGGAGCTGTCCCGGCTTCGGCTTTTCGCTGCGTTTCCGGAAAGACTTCCTGTTCGAGGCGCTTCCTGACTTCTTCCGGGGGGAGATCGAGTAGTTTACCTTCCTCTCCCTTGATACCCCAGATGAACTGGCCTTCGTCGTTGGACCGGATCGAAAAGCCGAGGTTCTCGCTGGAAGGCTTGTCCTGCGCCCCAAGGAAGCTCACAGTTGCGAGCAGGCAGGCGATGAGTCGCCAATAGGTTCCGGTTCTTGTTTTACCCATAGGTTGGGCAAAACGATACGTCCTCTTTGGCGATTTTGAAATGAAAAGCCGCGAATTTAATAATTTCCAGAAAAATCTATTTCCCGGATTGTTGCCGTGAAGCTTCGACTTTGAGGGTGTGGAGAACTTCGGGCTGCCAGTTGGCGGGTTGCCCTTTTTGTTGGGCGGCAAGCCAGTTGAGGGCGGGGTGATGGAGAATTTCGTGCCCGCCTTCGAAGATGGTAATCCGTGTGTTTCCGCTGGATCGACGGAAGACGGGTTGCTGGTTTTCCGGGTAAAGGGGATCCACTTCGACGTCACCGTCCGGGGACTCCTGGCTCTGGTAGAATGAATCGATCAATTCGTCAGAGAAACGTGCCTGCGGATCAGTTGGTGCGGTGACTTCATTCCACGCATGCAGTGAGTGAGTGAACGGCACGCTTCCGGTGCGGCCGTCGTGGACTCCGTGAATGATATCGAGCGAGACCCCGTTGGCAGCATTTAGCCAGGTATTTGGGGAACGTTGCTGAGCTTCCTTGAGGCGTTCGGGAGTGTCCGGTGGTCCACCAATGGCTGCTTCAATATTATCGGCATAGCGCTGCTGTTTGGTGCCGTTGCACTCAGCGTGCCAGGCTGCGATATCTGAAATGCCGCACCACGCGCTGACCCCGGCCCAAAGTTGGGGAGTTCGTCCGGCCATGAGGAGTGATGCATGGCCGCCACCGGAAACACCGATGCAGTAGATCCGGTCCTCATCGATTGTGGCATTCTCCTTCGCGTAGTCGACAGCACTGAGTATATCGCCGACCGCAAGTTCCGACCCCATTGCCTCTGGTGTCTTGTTAGGTCCGCGAAAGTTGGGATGAATAAAGACCCAGCCAACGGCCTGGCACCATTCCGCGTAGGGGATTTCATTGCCTTCCTGGCGATAGTCGTGGGACCAGGTGTGCAGTGCGACGAGCAGGGGTCTTTTTTCTTCCGTCTCCGGTTTCCAGAACAGGGCGGGTTGTTCGGTATTGTCTGCAGCTGAAGTGTAGCGAATTTCGTGAACTCCCTCAGGAAACGCATCCGGAGCGGGAGGAAGTTCTTCGGCGATAGTGAGGCGAGCCCCAGCTGCCAACAGAATGGGGAAGAGAGTTCGGAAGGACGTCCGTAGCATAGGCGCAGTCTGGCAGATTGATGGGGAGGGTCAAACTGCGGAGGGGGACGCAATACCTGCTGTATTTCGGTGGCCGAGAGATAGAGCCGCCACCGGTGTTGTCTTGACCGCGTCGTTGTCTTGCCGCCATTCTATTCGAGTTCGTATTCTTAGAATTCCAGCCATGACAATCCGCTTACGCTCGACCCTTGAACGGCCTTTATGGTCAATCCTGTTTGCAATCGGTATGGTCATGGGTGCTTTCGCTGGAGTTCCTGTGTTGGATGCCAAGCCACTGAAAGTCTATCTCCTTGTCGGTCAGTCCAATATGCAGGGGCACGCCAGGACCACTACGATGGAGCATATTGGAATGGATCCTGAAACAGCCCCGTTGCTCGCCGAGATGCAGGACGAGAATGGAAACCCGGTGGTTTGCGATGACGTCTGGATTTCTTACCTTTCCAACAACGGAGTCAAAGAAGGACAACTCACAGCCGGTTTCGGTGCTGATGACAGCAAGATAGGGCCGGAGTTTACCTTCGGACTGACCATGTCCAAGCATCTCCAGGAGCCGATCTTAATCATCAAGACAGCCTGGGGAGGCAAGAGCTTGAACACTGATTTTCGTTCGCCGAGTTCAGGCCCCTATGAGTTCAGTGAATCGCAGCTTCAGCGATTTGCGCAGCAGGAAAAAAACATCGAGCAGATCAAAGCGGAGAAGGCCGAGGCAACCGGGCATTACTATCGACTCATGCTTGAACACGCAAAGAAAGTGCTCAGCGACATCGGGTCGGTTTATCCCGACTATAATGAGGCCGACGGTTATGAGCTTGCCGGCTTTGTTTGGTTCCAGGGGTGGAACGACATGGTCGACAGTGGCACCTATCCCACACGTGACCAACCGGGAGGTTATGATGCCTACAGCGTTGCGATGGCAAACTTCATTCGCGATGTCAGAAAAGACCTCGAAACTCCGGAGATGCCATTTGTGATCGGCGTTCTCGGAGTGGGTGGTCCCGTTTCAGAGTATGGGCCGGAAAAGCAGCGATATGCCGGGACTCACCAATACTATCGCGACGCGATGGCTGCGCCAGCAAAGCTACCCGAATTCGCGGGGAATGTTTTTGCGGTCCTCACCGAAAACTATTGGGACCCCGAGTTAACTGCCCTGACCGATCGCGACGGGAAAGTGAAGCAGGCAGCGAAAGCCATTCAGACGGAGAAGGGTTTGAAAGGTGCCGAAGCCCAGGCAGTGCTTGATGAGTTGCGTGCCGGAGAGTTTTCTGAGGAGGAGCTCAAGATCATGTCAGTTGGCATCTCTAACCAAGCCTATCATTACCTGGGCTCAGGAAAGATCCTCGGGCAGATTGGCCAGGGTTTTGCCGAAGCCTTGATGGGGAAGAAACAAACCGCTCGTCCTGCCGGTTTAGCGGAGACCCTGACTGCAGCTTCCGCCATGGCCAGTAATTCGCGGGCCTGGACGCAAGCCTCAACCGGCAAGCAGTTGCATGGGGAGCTCATTAAGGTCAGCGGTGAGGGGGTGGATACCAGGATTACCATTCGTTCCGGAGAGCGGCTCATCGAAATTCCCCTGGCGATGTTGGTGGAAGCTGATCAGGCCTTCGTGAAGTCGTGGCAGGGCACCACAGAACCCGGAACTCCTCAAGCTGCTGCTCCAGCGGCTTCGATTGGTGATGTGGCCCTGGAGACGGTTCCTGAGGGTATCCCGGATTTTACCAAAGGAACGCTGCCACCCCGTGAGGCCAACCACGACTGGAACCTCGGGCCGACCGGTGCACGTGGCTGGATCTACAGCAATAAACTCGAAACCAGTGAAGCGCGTCAGATTTATGTGACCAAAGTGGAGGCGGGCTCTCCCGCTGAAGGGAAACTGGAAGTTGGAGACGTGATTGTCGGGATTGGAAACCAGCCTTTTTCGTACGATCCGCGGACCGAACTCGGCAAGGCCATTGTTGGCGCGGAAGCTTCGGACGGATATTTGAACCTCCTGCGGTGGAAGAAGGAGGGGATCGACACTGTAACGTTATCGTTGAAAGTCCTGGGCAGTTATTCTCCCACGGCGCCGTTCGACTGTCCAAAGTCGAGGATGATCTTCGAGCAGGGTTGCGAAGCACTCGCGGAAAGGATGAAGCAGAATCCCACTCAAGGGAATCCGATCACCCGTTCCATGAACGGGCTCGCTTTGCTCGCCAGCGGAAAGGAAGAATACCTGCCGATCGTTCGCGAGCAGGTCGAGGGTCTCAAAGGCTACTCGGATCCGGAACGGCGAACGCTGCACTCCTGGTATTACGGGCCCGTCACCATTCTCTTGGCTGAGTATACCCTGGCGACTGGTGATAAGAAATACCTCCCAGACTTAAGACGGCTAACCAGCGAGATCGTCGAAGGCCAAAGTGTTGTTGGTTCCTGGGGGCACCGCTTCATTCAGGGGAATGGAATCCTCAGTGGGTATGGCATGATGAATGCCCCCGGCGTGCCGTTGACAACCTCGTTAATTCTCGCTCGGGCAGCTGGAGTGCAGAGCGCAGAGATTGATGAGGCTATTGAGAAAAGCACCCGGCTTCTGCGCTTCTATGTCGGCAAGGGCAGTATTCCCTACGGTGATCACCGTCCCTGGACTCAGACTCACGAGGACAACGGGAAGAATGGTATGGCCGCCGTGATGTTTAACCTGCTCGACGATGCGTCGGCCGCCGAGTATTTCTCGCGCATGGGCACTGCCTCACACGGCGCTGAACGAGAAATGGGGCATACCGGAAACTTCTTTAATATGCTGTGGGCGATGCCGTCAGTAGCTTTGTCAGGCCCGCAGGCAACCGGCGCCTGGATGGAAGAGTTTGGTTGGTACTATGACTTGGCTAGAGGTTGGGATGGCACCTATCAACACCAGGGGCCGCCTGAGGAAAGGAAGGATAAGTATGCGGGCTGGGACAGTACTGGAGCCTACCTGTTGGCTTATGCGCAGCCGTTGCGTCAAATCTACCTAACCGGGAAAAAACAAGGGTTGGTTCCTCAAATTGATGAGGCGACTGCGGCTGGCTTGATCAATGACGGTCGTGATTGGAGTCCGCGCTTTAAAAATGAAGTTTATGCGGATCGCGACGAGGACGCTCTTCTCGAAGCTTTGAAGAGTTGGTCTCCAGTCGTTCGAGAACGCGCCGCAATGGCCATGGGAAAGCTGGAGGAGAGTCCTACCAAGCAACTCGTGGAGATGTTGGAGAGTGGTGATCTTTATGCGAAGATCGGCGCTTGTCAGGCTATCGCTTTTTTGAAAGGGAAAGCTTCCGATGCTGTGCCGGCACTGACTAACGTTCTGCAATCGGATGATCTGTGGTTGCGGATCGAAGCTGCGGAGGCACTTGCGGCGATTGGGCCGGGAGCGGAATCTGTGATCCCTGAACTGCTCACAATGATGGCCAGCAATGATCCCGAATCTGATCCAAGAAACATGCAGCAGCGCTACTTGTGCTTTGCTCTGTTTGATCGTCGATCGGGCATGTTACGTGGATCTCTGGACGGAGTCGACCGCGACGCCCTTTTTGAGGCCGTGAAGTCAGGATTGCAGAACGAGGATGGTCGTGCCCGTGGTACTATTGCCACGGTCTACAAGCAGTTGAGCTATGATGAGATAAAGCCGATTTTGCCTGCCATCTATGAAGCTATCGTCACTCCTGCGCCCAGCGGGATCATGTTTGCCGATGGCATTCGCTTGAGTGGTCTGGAGCTGTTGGCAGCCAATCATGTTGAGGAAGCGATGCCGCTTTGTTTTGAACTGATGGGGATCGACCGCTGGGGAAAGAAGGATCGAATCAATCGCTGCTTGAAGGCGCTGACACTTTACGGCGGAGCCGCGAAACCGATGATTCCTGTTCTGCTTGATCTCGAGGAACAACTCGAATCCCACAGCGAGGCTAAGTCTCTCGAAGCGATTATTGTCCAGGTGGGAGAGGTGATAGCTGAGATCGAAGCCGATCAGAATCCGCCTGAACTGCGCTCGATCAAGGAGTGATTCGGCGGCCAGCGGCGGGGAATTAGAGATGGCCCTCGAAAAGACGAAGTCGTTGTTCGGGCCGATCATCGGTCATTGGGGGGCTTCGAGAGAAGTGTGATTGGGTCTGGGTTCTCTCGACTGGTAAAGAAGTTACCAGCAGGTGGTAAGCGGTGTTCCGGATTTTGAAGGATTCGGTAAGTTGGGTAGATTTTTGAATATTTGTAAATCGTTAACGATAAGCGACTTAAGGTTTTGTTAGTCAGAGTTGGCACGGGTTATGCAAATATAGAGACTCGAAAGAAAACAAAATCCCGATCAACCAACAAAAATCAGAAAGGAAGACATCATGACTTACAACACAGTGACCTACCGCGGAGCCAAAACCACTCTTGCTGAGGTGAATGCCGACTTGGCAAAGCCTGCCGGAAAAAGCACCTGCCAGATGCAATACCGGGGAGCAAAAGGCGAAGTGTCTCTCGCTCCTCATCGCCCTCACAAGCAAAAGGTAACTTACCGCGGAGCGACCGCAGTGATGGCGGTGTAACCATCCGTCGCCATCGAATTTAAAACTCCCACTCAAAAGGCAGCCGGCAACGGCTGCCTTTTTTGATCGTGTGATACGGGAGTATGGGATTGCCCGAAATCCGGTTTCGTGAACAATCGGACGGAATGAAAGCTCTCGTGTTGTTCCTGTTGTTTTGTTCCGGAATCCTGGCCGCCGGAGAGCGAACGTGGACAGATGCTGCCTCTGGCCGAACACTGACTGCTGAATTCGTTTCTGCGAACAACGGCTCAGTAACCCTGCGACGGGCTGCTGACGGCAGAGAGTTTATCCTGCCATTGGCGTCACTGATTGAAGCGGATCAAATGTTCGTCGAGGAACGGTCCAAGATTGTGACAGTGAAAGCCGATGCGGATTGCTTCGATCCATTCAACTGGAACTCTACGAACAGCATCCGGGGTTCCGGAAAGCCGGACCGGCTTTTCCGATTCGTGGACGAGGCTATTGTTAATTGGGCGTATGACAAGAGTGTCGCTGCTGCTGTAGTGGCCGTCAGTGAAAATGGTGAAATCATTTATGAGAGGGCCTTTGGCTACCAGGATGCGCAAAGGGAGGAGCCGTTGCAGACCGCAACGGTGATGCGCCTGGCATCGATCTCTAAACCAATCACTGCGGCAGTGGCGAAGACCATGATCCGTGACGGCAAGCTGCAAGAGACGGATACCGTTTGGCAGTTGTTGAACCTCGATAGCAAAGCGCCGCCCGCGGTGGATCCGAGATGGAAAGACATCACGATCGGGCATCTTTTGAAACACGAGGGCGGATGGGACCGGGAAGTGAGTGGGGCCGTTTCTTTCATGGCTCCGAAAATTGCTGAGGATACCGGAGCCGAGCTCAACCAGTTAACGTTTGGTCACATGCTGCTGTGGATGCTGCAGCGTCCCTTGGATTTTGATCCCGGAAGCAAGGAGGCATACTCCAACTTTGGTTATTCGCTCCTCGCATACGTTTGCGCTAGTGTGTACGGGAAGCCCTGGAGCGAGGTGCTCAAAGAAACGGTCGGGCAGGAAGCCGGGATGACGACTTTGTCAGTCAGTGCAAGTGATGTAGCCAACCGTGCCCCGGGAGAAACCTGGTATCATTACCATCCAGAGTACACCGAAGAGCCGGAAGTGATGCCGCTTCGCATGGAACTCAAGCAGGGATCCGGATCGATCGCCTGCTCTGCCGGTGACTACTGCCGCTTCATGGAAAGTTTCTGGATCAGCGGTGAACCTCGGGACGACAAGAGCTATAATTATACCTTCTTTGGCAGCATGCCGGGCACGACTGCGATTTGCCGGCAAATGGACAACGGGTTGAGCTTCGTCATTGTAGGCAACCGTCGCAGTGATTCTCCCGAGGATTGGACCAAGGACGGGAGGGACGCCGTGGAGGTGATGGAAGAAGCCCTCAAGCTGGTGATCTTGAATCGAGGTGAGTAGCCTCACTCTGGCGAAATCTCCTCCACTGTAAGCAGTTCCTGAGGCGCCTCCTCCATGATGGCGCGGGCCGCGAGCCGCGGGCGGTCGCGTCTCAGTTCGGATGCTTCGGAGTGAGCTCCGTCGGGTTCGCCGTAGCGCTTTCTCAATGAGGCTCCCGGGAATGCGGGCAGGGAAGTAGTCAACAAGATGAATCCGGACTCAACCCCAGTGCGTTACCTCAGTTGAAATCCCAATCATGGCAAAAAAGATTCTTCTCATCGGCGGAACTTCGGGGGTGGGGCATGAGGTATTGCGATCCCAGCGGGAGTTGGGGAACGACGTGATCTGTGCCTCACGAACAAACGACGGAGGGATAGATCTGTTTGGAGCGGAATGGCAGGCGTTTGATGCCACCGGTTCTGATTCTGAACTGAATTTGCCCGAAGTCCTCGATGGCCTTGTCTACTGTCCCGGCTCAATTACCTTGAAACCGTTCGCTCGATTGAGTGATGAAGACTTCCAGCGTGATCTTGAAGTCAACTACTTGGGATGCGTTCGAGCGATCCGGCAGGCGCTTCCGGCGCTGAAGCGATCAGAGCAGGCTTCCATTATTTTGTTTTCTACGGTTGCCGTGCAAACCGGCCTTCCATTCCACGCCAGCATTTCCGGGGCAAAAGGAGCTATCGAAGGGCTCACCCGGGCTCTGGCTGCTGAGCTTTCTCCGAATATTCGGGTGAACAGTCTCGCGCTTTCCCTGACAGATACCCCTATGGCCGAGGGTTTACTGAACTCCGATGCAAAGCGTTCGGCTGCTGCTGAACGGCACCCGCTCAAACGCATCGGGCATCCTGCCGAGGTTGCCGGAGCCGTTGATTTTCTTCTCGGTGATCAGGCTGCCTTCATCAGCGGCCAGGTGATGCAACTGGATGGTGGGCTCTCCACCTTGAAACTATTGTGATCCCCGGCAATGGCAGATGGCCTGACATTGATCTTCCCTCATCAGCTGTTTGATGAGCATCCGTCGCTGGACCGGTCACGTCCGGTAGTCCTGTTGGAAGACACCTTGTTTTTCGGGGACGCTATGGCAGCGCCGGGTCGATTTCATCGCCAGAAACTGGTGCTTCACCGGGCATCAATGAAGGCATACGCGAGGCGACTGGAGGGCAGGGGATTCAAAGTCATCTATATCGACTATGAGCGTGAGCTTCCGGTGCAGCGGCGACTTGAAGAGCTTTGGCGCGACGTTCCTTTTGAGTCATTGCATCTCGTCGATCCTGAAGACTTTCTCGCTTTGAAACGGGTGCGCCGGTTTGCTGGCGAAACAAGTGTCACGATTCACTTGGATGATTCGCCCATGTTCCTCACGCCCCTGGATTGGGCTGGGGAACACTTTGATTCCCGGAAGCGTCCTTTCATGGCCTCATTCTACGAGGCGCAGCGGAAGCGGATGGAGATCCTGATCGAGGCGGACGGGAGTCCAGTCGGAGGGCGTTGGAGCTACGACGATGAGAATCGAAAGCCAATGCCGAAGCGCGGCCTCTCCGTGCCTGACCTTCCTTCAATTTCATTGTCGGAAGAGGTGAAGGAGGCAATCGCTTACGTCGAGTCGAGGTTTCCTGATTCCCCGGGGCGAGTCGATTCGTTCGCATATCCTGTTACTCACGAGGATGCAGAGCGGTGGCTGGAAGACTTTCTCATTCACCGGTTCGAATCGTTCGGGCCCTATGAAGATTCATTGGCTACTTCCGAGCCTACTCTGTTTCACAGCCTTCTCACCCCCATGTTGAATATTGGGCTGCTGACTCCAAAGCGAGTCGTGGATCGGGCCCTCGAGTACGCGGCCGAAACACCGATACCCCTCAATTCCCTGGAGGGTTTCATTCGCCAGGTAATCGGGTGGCGTGAGTTCATCCGCTTGATGTATCGACGCCATGGGGTTGAAATGCGGAAGGGGAATTTCCTTAATCACCAACGCCCCTTGCCGGCAACATTCTGGGATGCTTCTACCGGCATCGAACCACTCGATCTCGTAATCAATCGGGCCCTCGACACCGGGTATGCCCACCACATTGAGCGCCTCATGGTCCTGGGCAATTTTATGTTGTTGTGCCAGACCAGGCCGGACGACGTCTATGGGTGGTTCGTGGAGCTGTTCATTGACGCCTACGACTGGGTCATGGTGCCTAACGTCTATGGGATGAGCCAGTTTTCCGACGGCGGAATCTTCACCACCAAGCCGTATTTTTCCGGGTCCAACTACCTCAAGAAAATGTCGGACTACGCCCCGGGAGATTGGCAAAAGACCTGGGACGGCTTGTTCTGGAGTTTTGTCGAAACTCACGAAGAGTTCCTTCGTGGGCAGCATCGGCTCGGCATGCTCTTGAGAAACTGGGAGCGTATGGATGAAGCTAAGCGTGATGACCATCGCCAGAATGCCGCTCGTTTTTTGAGTTAGATCCCTGGAGACGGCGGAGCACATTGCCCGCACCGCGTTTTCGCAGCCCGTTGGGTTCACTGCCTCCTTCTGCTGTGGCGAGTGCGTCAGCAAGTTTGAGAAAGATCCTGCCAGCTTTGCTGAGAAACTGGCTGCCGCTGAAGATGACAAGTGTGCCCTCTCTGGCAAGGACATCGATCCTGATGCAACCGCAACGATCGTCATCGGCGTCTGCTGTGGTGGCTGTAAGAAAAAGGTCACCGAAGCTCCACTCGATTATCTTGGCGATGTGGAAGTGAAGTCCTGATGTATCAGAACTAAATTGCCTGATTCTACAAGGCCGTCCTGCGAGAGTGGGGCGGCCTTTTTTATGTTTTTGGCATAGGTAAATCGCTGGTTCGTCTTCTCCTTAAGACATTGAAATCAAGCCACAAAGACCAATGAAAGCGCTGCCTGAACTTAACTATTTTTCGAGCTGTCGAGAGATCACGAAATTGCTTCTCAGTCTTTTCATGATCGTCAGCCTTCCGCTGGTGCAGGGGGATACCTTGGACGAGGAAATTGCTACTCTGGACGTTGACTCCGCTCGCGAATGGATTGACGTGAATCGCGAGATCTTGAACGATCCGAGAGTTGATAAAGTTACCGTGAATAGGATGACTGGTGAAATTCGATTGCTCGGTGAGCGTCTTGAAGCGTTGAGAAGCGAACTCGGCTCCAGCGCAACTGATGAGGTGCGGGACATGCAGATCGAATTCTCTCTTCGGGATGTTGAACTGTTGCTGAAACAGTTTGGTAAGTCACCTGGTGAAGCCGAGTCGTCCGAAGAACCATCGCAGGGAGAGCTTCAGTCGAAGCTGCAATTCCAGCGCCAGATGGAGCGGATTGATGAAATCTTTGTGAATGAATCTGAATCTCCGGAGATGATGCTTCGCGCTAAGAGCCTCCTCGAGGAGTTCCGGGATCAAATCGCAGAAGAAATGTTAGCGGCTAATCGTAGCGGGGACCGCGAGGCAGCTTTCGAGTTGGTAGAGTCCCACAACCATGTCGTAAAGCTGATCGAAAAGGCAGGCAAGGCAAGGACACCCTAGGTCGCGGCTAAGTAGTCGCGACAATCGGTAGGCCTAAGGTGCTGCGAGCGTGGAGTATTTCTCAGCGAACAGCTTCCCATGCTTCTCTTGCGTGACGGTGTCGAAGTGCACCTTGTCTCCAATGTCAGCAGCAAACTCGCGGGAATCCACGCAGGCGGTAGTCGGAACCTGGTTCGGAAGATCGAGCAGAATGGCATTGATGGCCGCGCGGGCTTCTTTGGATTCCGGTTTCAGCTCGCCGATGGTGCAGACGATGAAAGGAAGATCAGCAACGCCGGTGTCGGCGCGCAGGTCTGCGATGAGTTGTTTCAGTTTGCCGGGGTAAGCGTCGATCTTTTCCTGGGAAGTGGAGTCCGATTCGCCCTGAAGCCAGAGCGCACCGGCGAGTCGGGTTTCGCCTTCCGGTCCCTGTTCCAGGGCGATCCTGGCCCGGCGGACGGTCTCATCGTAGAGACGCTGACCTTTGCGCCACTGCTGGATGTTAGAGCCACCGACGGCACAGGGTATCAGGGCGATGCGGCTGTTCGGCTGCGATTGGATCAAGGTCTGGGCAAAGGCGAGACCGGGACCAACTCCGGCGTTGTCTGATCCGCTGAAGTCTTTCGGGTCACCGACGTGGTGAAGCGGATGTCGGGCGTGAAACCATTCATCCGTCTTCTTGTGAAGCATGATGATCTGCGGATCCTTGAGTGGTTCAGCCGGCATGACGCCGCGGCCTTTCATGTTGGACTGGCCGATCAGGAGAAAGACATCGAGCCGTTCGGTTTCTCCGGAAAGCTCTGACGCATCGGCCGGAACGAAAGGGGTGGTGTTGAGTTCCGCAGGAGCGGGCTTGGGCGCTCGCTTCTTTTTCTCCTCCGCGGAGCCGAAGGGACAGATCAGTGAAAGGAGCAAGCTCAGGGCAAGGACTGGTAATCTCATCATGGGTTCAGACTGGTACTGGGAACGTAGTGAGAACCGGACGGTCTGCCGATTGAAAAACGAGTCGGATTTGCGGTGTCCTCAGGAACCGGCTTCTCCGAGGTCATGCGCTGCCTCGCAGGCCTGGCAGCTTCCGTAGAAACTTCAGTCGAGATAGAACTCTTTCCTTGGTCTGACGGATTCGTCGATTTCGAGGTGGTAAGTAAGTTGCTGGGCGGACTCCATCGCGTTGGGTATTGCCCTTGATTCTCAAAGGTCCTCGTCGATCCTGCCGCATGTTCCAGAACGGCCAACGCGTTGTCTGCATTGATGACTCTTTTGATCCGTGGGTGTTTGATCTCTATCAATCGCTCCCGAAGAAGAACAGCATCTACACGGTGCGGTCGGTAAAGTCCGGCCGATCCAATCCGCAATTCGTGGTTGATGACGACGCTAACCTCTCAATCGGGGCGGCAGACTTTGATATCCTGATCCTGCTTGAAGAGTGCGTGAACGGTCATGATCCTCACTCCAGCATTCAGCAGGAACTTGGTTTCCGGGCGGAACGTTTTGCCCCACTGCAGGAAGATCTGGAGGAAAACGAGGAAATTGAACTGGTGGGATTTGGCCAGGAAGAGTCGAGTTTCCCGTTTTCCCCGAAGTCGGACTGATCGGGGGAATTGTAGCGGAAGATGCTAATCTTCCGAAGGCGGGCTTCGAGAGTTTTGTTGAAAGAATTGCCACGGGAGAGCGTCTGCTGATATACCCTCTTGCCCGCTCTTGGTGGGACCTCCCCCAGAATGACAGATTTTTCCCTCGTAACCCCCGAAGCTTTTGCTTCAGGCCTTGCCGCTAGTGATGATGCTCCACAGCCGGTCATCCTCGAAGCGCACTTCTCGTCGTTCGACCATCCCCTGGACGGGGATCAACCGGTGGCACAGCACGTCCCCGGGGCGATCCAGATTCATCCGTCCTATCTTGAAGCCGGGAAAGACGAGTCGCGTTATTATCCCAATTACCAATGCCCCGGAGACGGCAACGTCCTGGAGCCGGATCAGCTTACTGAGGCACTCGCAGTACTGGGCATCACCCCGGATCGTGAGGTTTGGGTTTACGGCACGGAGCCGGATGGCATCATGGCGGCAGCGCGGTTGATCTGGGGTTTGATGTATGCCGGCATTGAAACGATTCGCCTGCTCGATGGCGGCTTGGGCGCGTGGCTCGCGCATGGAGGGGCGACCGTCCCGTCGATCCCACGCGCTCTCGATCTGGCGAAAGCAGCCGGATCCGTGGAAGATGGTTTTTCGCCGTGGCCGGTCCGGGATGAGGTGCTTGCCACGGAACAAGAAGTGAAACAACTCCCTGCTTCGACGCCGGGCGCTCCTGCTCGAATCGTGGATGTGCGCCGACCGGGTGAATATGATGGCACGGAGACCAAGTATTATCCGTTCTTTTCCAAGGCCGGACACATTCCCGGGGCTGTGCTCCAGGGAAACTGGATCAACCTGGTTGAGAACGATTCGCACCGGGTCGGGCCTGTGTTGGAGTCTGTTCGTCAGCGTTGGGTCGATCTTGGAATCGTTGATGACAGCGTAGAGCGGGGGGATACAGCGCTGATCTTCTATTGTGGTACGGGATGGCGATCCAGCTTATCGTTTTTGGTGGCAACTCTGTTAGGATATCAGGCAAAGAACTTCGATGATGGTTTCTACGGCTGGTCGTGGACGGGTGAGAATGAGGTGGCCTTTTGTGAGCCGGATAGACAGTTGGCGGGTTCTGCTTCGTGAGTTCTTTCATGAGTGGTTCGCTTCGCCTGAGAACTGCCCGGTGCCTGGGAGCGATGTTGCTCGCGTGTGTTTCGTTTCCCGGGTTGGTGAAGGCTCAGGAGCCTGAAGCAAATACAGGAGAAGGGAGACAAACCGTCCAGATACTCCCGTCCGATCTGGCGGAAAAAACGGACAACCTCAACGACCGGTTCTGGCTCTATCTTCCCGATCGTTACGCAGAGAGCGATGAAAAGCTGCCATTAATGATCTACCTTCATGGGAGCAGTCGTCGTGGTCGCGACATCGAGCAGGTCAAGGCGAACGGGATTCCTCCCTTGCTGGATCAGGATCCGGATTTCGAGTTTGTCGTCGCCTCACCGCAGGCGCTTTCGAATTTTCCCTGGCAAGTTTCGTGGCGGCCGGATGATCTCATCCTTCTGCTCGATCATCTGCTGTCCGAATACCGAATCGATCCTGACCGGGTTTACCTGACCGGTCTCAGCATGGGCGGCTACGGTACCTGGGCCACCATTGGGAAATATTCAGAACGCTTTGCTGCGGCCATTCCCATTTGTGGTGGTGGAGATCCCGAGCTTGGCGAGGCAATTGGTGAGCTGCCAGTGTGGGCGTTTCACGGAGACGAGGATTATGTTGTTCCGGTGGAGTGTTCTATCGAGATGGTGGAAGCCGTGAAGGCAGCCGGAGGGAATGCCCAACTCACGCGTTATCCTGGAGTGGGGCACGACTCCTTCACCCAGACCTACGCGAATCCCGAAATCTACCAGTGGTTGCTGGAGCAGGTTAGGAAACCGTAAACAGCTATTCAAGGTTTCTTCACGAGTCTCGAGGCACTTCCCTGCAGCCGAATACCGTCGGTGCCCCCCTTGGGAGTCACGTTGAGATAATAACCACTCTCCGGTTCGCCCACGGGTTCACCTGTGTTGCTGATCGGTTGTTCGACGACCATTTGAAAGGTGGCTTCCATTCCGTTCCTGGTAAGGATGCGTGGCATGCTCACGATATCAGTGTCGCCACTCAGATCGATCTCGGTCACTTGTGCCGAGATTTGGTAGAGCGTTTCCCCGTCGGAGACGACTTTATCCGAGGTCAGGGTGGTGAATTGAAAGACGCCTTCGGACACTTCCCAGCCCTCTGTGATGATACTCTCGCCCGGTTGAATGATTTGATCGAATTCATAGTTCCATCGGGAATGGGTGTCTTCGGGAGCCGGAACCTGCTCGACGAGTTCCTCGAACCAGGCTTCGTCCTGATCGTCCCAGTCAAAATCCTCGGGAATGACGACAGGGTTTCTGGAGGAGGGTGGAATCAGGGGGGCTTCTGTGCCCGGGGACGCCTGCGCCGTGGGCGGCGGAGTGCGGGCTTTGCTCGGGCGAAAGAAGATCATCAAAGCCGCAACGCCTATTAGGAGAAGGGCGACGACGGAGAGGATCCGCTTATTTGAATCAGTCATAAATCAAATTAGATCTCTCCCATCATCCGCAGAAGATCACCCGCGTGTTCGCGGTATTTTTCCAGCATCTGGGCGCGGAGTTTCGCCTGGTAGGTGGCTGAGCGTTTCGCCAGCTCGGGGGTGACATTGTAACCCGCCTGAACGAGTTCACGGATCGCGTCGCGCTCAGCGTGGGTAAAAAGGTTGAACGCATCCTGAACTTCCTTGCGGGCCATTCGAGCAAAGCGTTCGTCGGCTTCGTCCATGGCGAGTTCGCGCTGGCGGGCGAGTTTTGCTGCTTGGTGATGTGCATCGACGACGTCCTGCCACTTCGCTTCCCATTTCTCAGCGACGGCGGCGAATTCCTCGGGATGATCGGGTTCGCCGAACTCCTTCAGCACGCGTTTCGCCGCGGTGAAAGAACGAGTATGGCCGGTGTTCTTCTTGATGTGCTCGTCGTATTCGCCGGCAATGAGTTGGGTCTTTTGCTCGGGAGTCAACACGGCCCACACCTTGCGTTGGAATTGTTCCTTGGCGATGAATTCCTGGAACATGTAGGCAAGGCGAAGGTCGTTCCATTGCTCCCAGATTTTCTTCAGTTCCGCGGCGTTATCTTCGTCGCTTTCTGTGGCGTAAGCCCAGAGTGTGATCAGCCCCTGCATGCGGGCGGTGTTGCGGGCATCATGCCAGTTGATGGGAGAGGCGTTCTTCTTCTCAATGAGCTCATCGATCGTAGCGATCTGCTCGTCGGTGAGGACACCGGCAGCGGGTTTCTTAAGGCCAAAGATGTAGGGGCCAAACTGTGTTTCCGGATCACGAAGCGCACTGATTTTGGTGTGCAGCTTTTCGTAGTCGGGATCAGGGAGTGGATCCATCGCTTCGTGGAGATGGTCGGCGAGATAGCGTTCCGCTGCGGCCAGTTTGCCTTGAGCGTGAATGGGCGGAGAGTCGGCCAACAGGGTCTGATCGGTGGAAGGAGGGGGATTGGGAGAAACCTCCGGACCTGCCGTTGGGAGCCCCGGTTCGCCCTGGGCGATCAGGGCGGCCGGGAGAAAGAGAGCCAGGGAAAGGGCGGGAAGAATCTGAGGCGTTTTCATCGCTTGATGGGCTATGAATCCAGCCTAGCGAGAGTAGAAGATAGAGGCAAGAAGGGAAGGCCGGGTGGGATTTTTGCTGAATTGCGCTCGATTAGCGGCTCCTTTCCACTCGGCTCGATGAATTGCTTGAGGATTGTTCTTCGTAGTGGACGGTTGGGAGGTTCGATGGCGAGCCATCTTAGATTGAAATACCCGAGTCACGGCTCGAACTCCTATGAAGATTTCCAATATTTTGCCGCTCGCCTTTGTGATGAGCTTCAGTTCCCTGATCGTGTCCTGCGAGAAGCCATCGTCCGCTCCTGCTGACACTGAAACGGCCATGGCCGAAGAAGAGGATCATGGCCACGATCACGCAGAGGGAGATCACGCTCACGATGGAGAAGCGGGTGAGCGAATCAAGCACCTGGAGGTTCCGGATGTTACCAGTGCGGAGGACGCCAAGACGATCTTCCTCGAGCGAACCGCGGAGATCACCGGCAAGGAGAAGTTGGATACCCAGGAGCTGCACGAAATTCACATGGCGACCTATCACCTTGAAACGGCGGTCGCTTACTATGCCGAAAATTCTGAGGGCGCTCGAAAAGAGGCCGCCGAGAAACTCGCTGTCGTCGTCGAGGAAGTGCACCTCAGTTCGGAAGGCTTCAAGCCCGAGGAAGCCAGGAAGCACATTGCTGAGTTTGCCAGGCTCGCGGAGGCATTCTCTGCCGGACTCTGATTTTGCTCGCTTTCCTGGATGGTATGTCGCCATCCGTTGAAGGGTTCAAGGTGCCACCTGTAAATCCGGGGGCGTTTTCTTCTTCAGCGCAAGCGAACCGTAAGTCAGTCGTCTCCACAGCCACTCCAGTGGACCGAAGCGGAACCGCTTCAGCCACCAGGTCGAGGCGGCGATTTGGGCAATCCAGATCAGGGGAACGATCAACATGGCCTGATGCAGGTCGAGTTGGTCACGCAGTCCGAGTCCGGTTCCGTAGTAGATGAAGCCGAGAATGATCGAGTGCGAAATGTAGTTGGTTAAGGCCATCCGACCGACAGCGGTGATGCCTCGTCGGAGGAATCCCGGTCCTCCGCGCTGCGACCACATCACGCCAAGGCCGGCATAGCCAAAGGCCAGGAGAGGGATGCCGGTGTAGAATGCGGCATAGCCTAAGAGTAGAGGAGTGGGAGAGGGTTCCGAGAGGGCGAAGACAGCGTTGCCTCCGAGTGAAAGGGGTAATCCCGTCGCCAGCAGTACGATAGTCGTTTTGCGGAGGCGACCGGGTGACCAGCCACCGTCGAAGAAACCACTCTTTGCCAGGGCCATGCCGAAGGACATCAGCATCGCGGCGAACCAGAACAGGTAGAAAGGGATGCCCAGCAAATGAGTTAAGAAAGCGTAGAGTCCCCGCACCTTCATCTGCTGCCACCAGGAACCGGTGAGCGACTCTGTTTCCTTCCGTTCCTCCTCGTCGATGGATTCGAAGATTTCGTTCCAGTTGATATCGAAATCAGAAAAATCGATGAATTGGCAGATAGCGGCGCCGATAGCGAGTGGCACCACGGTCAGGGCCATCAGGGTGCAGCCAATCATCATGAAAACCTTTCCCGACCACTTCCGGCACCAGAAGAGAACGAAGCCGGTCACCGCATAAGTGACCAGGATGTCGCCATGCCAGAGCAGGTAGGCGTGCAGCAGTCCAAAGACGAATAACCAGCCCAGGCGCGTCAGGTAAATTGACTTGGGAGAACGTCCGGTCGCTTCAGCCCGTTCGCAGAAGAGCAGCATCCCGGCGGCAAAAAGGGCGGCGAACAGGGTGATGAACTTTCCACTGCCCAGCCCCATGAGGATGGTCCAGAGAATCCGGTCGGCGCCCTCGATTCCGACTGGGTAAAATAACTCGATTCCGAATCCAAATTCAATGCTGTTGGTCACTACAAGGCCGCAGATCGCGATGCCTCGGATAAGATCGAGCGACTCGATGCGGTTGGTGGAGAGGGTGGGCGAGTTCACTCCGCGAAGTTTAGGGAGAGGCCGGGGAACGCCAATTACAAAATGGCGGGTGTTGTGTAGTGGTAACCGCGGATGGGGCTGGTCGACTGCAGGGAGCAAGATCAAGATTAGGATCAAGAGCAAGAGTCCCGGCATTCGGCCGGGAAAGCTAATGACTAAGTTCTAATCTCTAACCACTCTTCCGCTGCGCGGATCAATCACTTCGTCCCAAACGACTCACTTAGCACCAGCTCCACGATCAGATCCTGGAAGCCGTTGCCGCCTTCGCGCACCTCCCTGACGATTCGCTCGACTTCTTTCTTGTCGCCGAAGCCGAGATCGCGGCCGGTAGCGTAGACGAGCAGTTTCTCGGCGAGGCAGTTGCCGAAGATGTCGATGTTTTCGACGAGGTAACGTTTCAGGTCGGTGACATCATTCAGCACGGTGCCGTCTTTCATCGTGCCGACCGCATCGACGGGCGGGCCATCCTTTCGCACGACTTTGTCTCCCACCTTCTCGTAGACGGGATAGAAATCCCTCCAGCGTCCGACGGGGTCGAAGTTCTCGAGCGCGAAGCCGGGAGGGTCGATCTTCTTGTGGCAGCTGACGCATCCGGGGTCAGCGTTGTGTTTCTGTAGAAGTTCTCGAATTGACTTGGCGCCGGTGGTGTCGGGTTCAACCGCAGGCACGTTGGAGGGCGGTTCCGGAACCATGTCGCCGAGCACGTTCTCAAGCAGCCAGACGCCGCGAAGCACCGGCTGGGTGTCGACGCCGTTGGCGGTGGCCATCATCACGCTGGCCTGGCCGAGGATGCCGCCGTGACGACCGCCCGGTTCGATGTCGACACGGGCCATGGTGTCGGAATTGGGGAACTTGATGCCGTAGAGCTTGGCGTTGCGCTTGTTGAGGTAGGTGAAGGTCGGATCAATGAAGGTGTCGATGGGATGGTTCTTCACCAGGATCTCATCGACGAACATTTCGGTCTCGTCGATGATGGCGTCGAGATCCTTGTCAGTCCAGTTGAGCAGGCGACTGTCAGGCATGATGTCGGGCAGGACGCGCAGATCGAGCCACTGGCCGGTGAAGGATCGCAGGAAGTTCTTCACCCGGTGGTGTTTGAGCAGGCGGCGGGTCTGTTCTTCGAGCACGGCCGGATCGGAGAGTTCGCCGCTCGCAGCCAATTTTTGAAGGGTGCCGTCGGGTGGGGCGCTGGCCAGGAAGAAGGAGAGTCGCGTGGCGAGATCGTAGTCATCGAGTTTGCCCTCGCGTTGGCCCCGGTAGAGGAAGTTGGGCGAACACAGCATCGCGCGCAACGCGAGATGAATGCCGTCTTCGAAACGGTGACCGTCCGCCTGGTGGTTCAGGGCGATGCTGAGATATTTCTCCACTTGCGCGTCCGTAGCGGGGCGGCGGAACGCGGTGTTGATGAGCGGACGCAAGATGGACTCGGCGTAGGTGCGATCGTCGCGCCCTTCGCGTTCGCCGAGGAAGCGTGCGGTGCGGAGTCGTTGCTCCTTCATCTCGCTGTCTTCGACGAGGCGGATGGGGCCGTCGATGCTGGCGCCGACGAGATCGACGGCGGGGCCGTGACGGATGAGATCCTGTCGGGCGATACGGATGAAAGCAGTAAGGACCGGGGTGGATTTGAAATTCGGCGCTTTCTTCAGTGCGGGGTCGTCGAGATTGAGGTTGCCTTCGCGAACTCGTTTGATGGCCGCCTCGTAGAAGTCAGCAGGGGCGAGTTCTCTTACCAGTGTGCCCATTTCATTGACGACGGCGTGAATCGCTTTGTTTTTGGCCAGTTCACCGAATGCTTTTGGGGAATAGTCCGTCTCGCCCTCATCGGAAAAGAGCGGGCCGTTGGCCCAGCGGAAGGCGAGCGTTTCGCCTTTCTCCAGTTTCACTTCGGCGGAAAAGTTCTGCACCTGCCCGACCTGCGGGCCCATGCGAACCTCCCCGACCTTGCGCATCGATTCGAGCGGTTCGTAAGCGTTGCCGGCGCTGGGGCGGGCGTAGAGTTCGATTTCGTAGACATCGGTTGGGGCCGGGTAAAGCGCGTCGGCTTCGGCAAAGGCGGTTGCGTCGAACTCGACGTTGTAGATGCCGCTGATCTTCGCTTCGAATCGTGAAGGCCACACCGCACTCCCGGCGACGGTTCCGCGTGAGGTGACGAGTCGGTAGCGTTGGGCTTCGGTCAGGTTGCCGGTGAAGTCCATCGAACTGAATTCGTTGGCCGGCAGTTCCACTTTCTTGCGGTCGGATAGCAGCGGACCGGTCACGGACATGCGGTGCACGTCGAGGCCGGGGCCTTTCTCGAAGAGATAGCAGCTCATCGTTTCGACGAGGTTGACTTGAGTGCGGGCCATCTTTTCGGCGAAGGTCTTCACTTCGGCCGAGTCGGGATCGAAGCCTTCGACATCGAGTTCGCCCTTGCGGAGTGCCTCGGCACGAACCATTTCGATGCGTTCGAGCCAGCTCCAGGCGCGATCGCTGCGCTGGTAACCCGCTTTCATCCAAGCGGCGCCGAGCTCGGGATCATCGCGCCACAGGTCAATGAGTTGTTCGGCGAGGCGTTGGAGGTGGCTTCGGTTCTTGGTCTGGTCACTGGTGAGCGGAGCGTTGTCGTAATGAATCACGATGGTCTCGCCGCGTTGCAGTTCAACGTTGGCAACAAAGGTGGTGGGCGATTCTTCGCTCACTGTGAACTCCGCCAGCCTGGGCAGGGCGCTGGCTCTTTCAAAGCTGTTGCCATCCATCTGACGCGAGAGCAGGTGCACCTTCGGTGTGTGGCCCTCGATGGGTCGGTAGTAGGAGAGGTCAATCTTGACGCGGTAAACACCGGCGACCTTGGCTTCGAATCGATTCGGCCAGACTGAGCCGCGGGCGAGCGGATCGCTGGAAGAGACCATGCGCAGCACACCGTCGATCTGGTGTCCGGTGGTGAAGTTCAGGGTGAAGTCGCCCGGACCGACGTTGGTCGTTTCCTTTTTGGTGCGGCGTTGTTCTACCGGTGGAGGCAACACGCTGTCGGCCGCGGCCGTGGCGATTTCGAGATACTGCGCCATCAGCGGGGGAGAAAGCACGAGGTCGCCCGCATGGTTATCGAAACCATGAGGCGCGTAGTCCGCCGGAAAACTCTCCGGCACGGAGAAGGGGATCTTGAGCAGGTCGCTGACCGAGTTCTCGTATTCCTCCAGGCTGAGCCGGCGAATCAGGGTGCCACCGGGGCGGTCGTTTTCAAGCAGAGCACCTCCGAGCCAGTCGATCACCGCCAGCACTTCTTCGTCTGAAGGTTGCTTCTTGTCTTCCGGCGGCATGTCGCCGCTTTCGATCATGTCCCAGGCCTTGCCCCAGAGGACCACGGCGTGTGGATCGGTCCAGTCGATCTCGAGAAAGTCGAGGTTGATGCCGCCTTTCTCCGACTGCTCATCATGACAGTCGAGACAGTAGGTCACGAGAAAGGTGTCGACGTGTTCGGGGAGAGGGGTGGGTTGAGCGAGTGCGGACCCTGACGAAAAGGCGAAGAGGAATGCGAACACAAGCTTCCAGGGGCGAAGCCCCATTCGTGCCATTCCTTTAAATTCGTGTTCCATTCGTGTTGAATATTTCATCTGACAGGAATCAAAGCGCGAAGCGTTTCATCTGTGTTTCATCCGCGTTAATCTGTGTTCTCTGTTTTTTGCACGGATTTACACAGATGAAACGGATGGCCACAGATGCTGATGGGCTCCGCTGGGGTGATGGGGTTAAGCACGAATGAAAAGAATGGAACACGAATTGGCACGAATGATTGGGCCCTCCGGGCGGTTAAACTCCTACATCAAATAATCATTCATATTCCGCGTCGCTTTCACGAAACGCTCCTGCTCCAATCCCATCGACTCCATAATCGTCAGGAACAAATCACCCAGCAGCGGTGTGGCGCTGGTTTCGTTGTCGCGATCGATCGCGTGGTGGGCGCCGTGTTTGAAACCGCCACCGGCGAGCAGGGCGGGCAAGCGACTGTTGTTGTGCGTGTTGGCATTGCCCATGCCGCTGCCGTAGAAGACCGCGGTCGTGTCGAGCAGGGGACGATCTTCGGCATCCTTCTTCTCATTGAGGCGGCGGAGAAACTCGCCAAAGGCGCTGACGTGAGACCTGCCGACCTGGTTGAACTCGGCGATCTTGTCTGGATCGTTGCCATGGTGAGACAAACCGTGATATCCGGCACTGAGTTTTTCGCCATCGATGGTGAAGACCTGGCCCTGACCGGGGACGACCATGGAAATGACGCGGGTCGAATCGGTTTCCAAGGCCAGCGCCATGAGGTCATACATGATCGCTTCGCATTCGAGCGAGAGGTCCGGCGCGACTGGATCGTAGTCGGGCAACTTGAAGTCCACTTTCGGCGTCGGCACCTCGAGCCACTGGCGCTGCTTCTGCACCTTCTTCTCCACGTCGCGGACGGAGGAAAAGTATTCGTCGAGCTTCTCTGCATCGCGGGCGCTGACCTGCTTCTTGAGCGTGCGGGCTTCGTCCATGACGAGGTCGAGCGCGCTGCCGTTGCTTTCGAGGATGTAGTCCATCCGCGCCTTGTCCGAATCGGAACTGAAGAGCTTGCCGTAGAGCACGCTGGGGCGTCCGATGGAGGGCAGGGAGATGCCCTCCTTGGTGAAACTCTGGCGAGCTTCGCCGGCCGAACCGCAGGTGACCTGGAGCGAAGCAAAGCGGGATTGATTGCCAATCGCACCGGCCACGATCTGGTCGAGGGAAATGCCCGGGGTGCCTTTGCCGGTCAGAAAGTTGCTCCAGTTCTTGTGCCCGTTGGGCGCGCGGTGATCGAGACCGGAAAAGAGTGAAAAGTCCGAACGCAGGTCCTCGAGCGGAGCAAGCACCTCAGACATCTGGTAATCCGTGCCCGTTTCCTTAGGGAACCAGCTCGGGGTGTGGAAGCCCAGGTAAGTGCCCACGGTGACGAGACGCTTCACCGGCGCGTTGGCAATGGCGGCGGTGGTTGTTGGAGACGATGCGGCTGAAGCCAGGCGAGTCGTTGATTCCAACAGGGGCAGGGAGAGCCCGAGGCCTGAAGCTTTGAGGAAGTGTCGTCGGTCGTTCATGGTTGGGCTGGAGATGTGTATCTCTGGGATACTAGGGCCGATTTTGCGGTCCCGCCTCTGGCGGGGTTGCGGCTGAAACTCTTACTCTTAATCCTACTCCTAATCTTAATTTCTCCGGTCGACCGGGGGAGTAAGAGTAAGATTAGGAGTAAGAGTAAGGTCTCCGACCTACGGCCGGAAAAGCTAAAGGGCTAAACCACTACCCGCTAAACAGCTAATCAAACCCAAGCGCCGCCATCAACTTCGGAAACCCGACCCAACCGAAAAACACCAGCACAATCACCAACGCTGCGGTCGTCCACCAGCGGTTTTTCATCGATTCACCGACCCAGGCCTTGCGGCTGTTGAGCAGGAGCAGGGCGAGCGCCAGCATCGGCATGACAAACGCGCCGAAGACTGAGTTCGCTTTCTGGACGAGTTGGAAGTCATAACGCAGCCCGAGGATGGGCACGAGGCTGAGCCCGATGAGGAAGCCCCGATAGGCTTTGCCCTTGGTGTCGACCTTATAGGGTTGGAAGTTATCGGGATCGAGCGACTTGTTCTGGCGGTGCAGATTCCAGAAATCGGAGAAGAGGTAAGGCACTGACTGCCACACCCCGAGCAGGCTGCTGAAGACCGCGGCCCAGGCGCCGGCGAGAAAGATCGTTTCGAGAGCCGGGTGGGTGACCTCCCCAACGCGGTCGGCAAGATCGACGAGCAGGGTGGCGCCCTTACCACTGAGCTGAAGACCGTCGGCAATGATGACCACGGCAAAACCAAAGAGGGCCATGAGCGCGTAGCTGGCGCCAAGGTCGAGTCGACAGGTTTTGAGATCGGAAGCTGAGTCGCGATTCTTTTCCCGGATCCAGTAGCCGTAGCAGAGCACGGTCAGGGTGCCGCCGACCCCACCCATGAGTGCGAGCGTCCAGGCGACGCCCTCGGGATGATCTGGTACCTTGGGAATGAAGAGACCGCGAGCCACCGCCGGCCAGTCAGGCCCGATCAGCACACCCGTGACTAACACGACCACTACCATGACGGCGACGAGGATAGCCATGAGTCGCTCCAGCAGTCGGAAGCTGCCCAGCCAGACGAGCCCCAGACCGATCAGTGAATGAATCACCCCGAACACGATCTTGCCCGTGGTCGCATCTTCAAAGACCGGGATCGAGGCATGAGCCGCCACGCCGCAGGCGGCAATGAGCGAAGCGCCAACCCCAAAGCTCCACACGAGCAGGTAGGCCAGAAAGAACCAGCGGACCAGCGGGCCAAGACGCAGCACCGCTCCTTCGAGCAAGGTCGTTCCCGTAGCGAGCTGCCAACGGGCGAGGCCCTCCGTGATGACGAATTTAAAGAAGGCACCCACCGCCACCGCCCAGAGCACCGCGACTCCGAGATTCATGCCGGCGAAGGCGGCACCTGCGAGGTCGCCCGCACCGACGCCGGTTGCGGCCAGCATGAGGCCGGGCCCGAGCAGAGCAAGGAAGCGAAACTGGCGCAGGCGGTGGGAAGGATCAGTCACGGCAGTGAGGATGGCGGAGAAGGGGGATTGGTGCAAGTAACTGAATGGAGCATTCAGAGCTGTTTAGCTATTAGCGTTTTAGCTTTCAGATGAGCCCCGGCCTCCGGCCGGAAAAGCTAAACGGCTAAAAAGCTACCCGCTAAACCGCTAGGCGGCTACGCCGCCAAAAGCCGCACCGCCATCAGCAACAGCGTCGCATACAGCACCCGGCGAATCCACACTTCGCCCTTCAGCACCGAGATCTGCGACCCGATCCAACCACCGACCGAATTCCCGACCGCCAGCGCGAGTCCGGGGACCCACAGCACCTGGCACTTCACCGCAAACACCACCAGCGCCGCAAGGGTGAAGACGGCGACGATGAAGACCTTGTGCATGTTGACCCTCACCAGGTCGAGTCCCATGACCTGGTGCAGCGCGGCCATGAGCAGGAACCCGACCCCCGCTTGAATGAAGCCGCCGTAGAAGCCGACCACGACGAGGGCGAGATGACCGAGAATGAGTTGTCGGGAGGTCAGGCCCCCGGGCTTGTCTGGCCCGTCCGGCGAAGTCTCCGCCTTGGAGCCTGAAGTCGAGGCTGCAGTAAAAGCACGCCTCTTCTGCCACTGTTGCCAGGTCAGGTAGAACAGCACTGCGATGAGAATGATTCCGAGGATGCGATTGAAGAGTTCGCCGCGCACCATCGTGCCCAACAGCGCGCCGGCAATGCCACCGGGCAGGGCAGCGAGCGCGAGCGAAAGGCTCAGCTTCCAATCCGAAAACCCACGAAGGCGAAAGCCGGTAATGGCGGTGGTGTTCTGCGCGAGAATGGCGACCCGGTTGGTGCCGTTTGCGACCGGCCCGTCGAGCCCGAGGAAGACAAGCACGGGCAGGGAGAGAAGCGAACCGCCCCCGGCGAGGACATTGAGCGTCCCGGCAATGATGCCGATGCCGGTGAGGAGGATCAGTTGCCAGGGTTCCATGCGGTAGATGGAGGATGACAGGATGTCCACTTGGTCTCCAGTGGGAAATTGAGTTCCTCGAACAACAGGGTTTCTTCCTCACCTAACCCTGCTCAGCCATTGCCGCGTCCGACACAAAAACAACGCTGCCAAATTCCCTTTCTTCCTTCAGACTTCCTCCCATGAAGTCCATCCTTCTGCTGAGCCTCACTGTCCTCCTCACCACCCTCACCTCCGCCCAGGACCGTCCCAACATTGTACTTTTTCTCGTCGATGACATGGGCTGGATGGATTCGGAACCCTACGGCTCCGAATACTACGAGACGCCGAACATGTCGCGCTTTGCGGAGCTGTCGATGCGGTTTACGGATGCGTATGCGTTGCCCTTGTGTTCGCCGACGCGGGCGACGCTGATGAGCGGGCAGTACCCGAGCCGTCACCTCGTCACCACGGCGAGCGGGCACCTCTCGCCGCAGGAGCCGGGGGCGTCTCTCTATCCGGCGGGAGCGCCGGCTTCGCAGCCTTTGCTTTATGCGAAGAGCAAGAACTACCTCGATCCTGACATTGTCACCCTGGCGGAGATCCTGCGTGATGCGGGTTACCGGACGGGGCACTTCGGCAAGTGGCATCTCGGGGCGACGCCGGCGTATTGGCCGGATCAGAATGGATTCGAAACGACCTGGTTCTGCACGCCCGATCCGGGACCGCCGAGTTACTTTTCTCCCTACGGCGTGGTGACGGAAGGGGAGCCGGGTGCCCGCCACAAGGTGGGCAACATCACCGACGGACCGGAGGGCGAATACATCACCGACCGGCTCACCGATGAGGCGATTGGGTTCATCAAAGCCAACGCAGACGAACCCTTTTTCCTCAACCTCTGCCAGTACGGCGTGCACGGCCCCTGGGGTCACAAGGAGGAATACACTCGCGAGTTCGCCAAGAAGACCGATCCGCGCGGCGAGCAACGCAACCCGATCATGGCCTCGATGCTGAAGAGCGTGGATGACAGCCTGGGTCGCATTCTCGACACGCTCGACGAACAGGGGCTCACCGAGAACACGCTTTTCATTTTCTTCTCCGACAACGGCGGCAATATCCACAGCAACGGCAAAGGTGACCAGAAGATCGCGAATGTGGGACCCGGTCATCCTAGATACGCAGCGATCGAAGACTGGAGGAAGTGGGCGGGGGAGGAATACCCGACCAACAACGCCCCGCTGCGCGAAGGCAAGGCGAGGATTTACGAAGGCGGCCAGCGCGTGCCGCTGATGGTGCGTTGGCCGGGCCGGATCGAAGAGGGCAGTCTCAGCTCCGAGATCGTGCACGCGGTGGACCTCTATCCCACCATTCTTGAGGCGGCCAAAGTAGGCGCGCCCGCAGAGCAGCCGCTCGACGGGTTGTCCCTGCTCCCGACGCTGACCGAGGGCGAAGCGATCGAACGCGAAGCGGTCTTCACCTGGTTTCCTTTTCCCCAGGGCGGCGCGACGGTGCGCAGTGGGCAGTATAAGTTGGTGAAGCGTTTTGAAACGTCTGCGGCGCGTCCCAACCTGATCGAGCTCTATGACCTCGAGGCTGACCTGGGCGAAACGAACAACCTGGCCGAGTCCAACCCCGAAGTGGTGGCGCGGTTGGACGCGCTGCTGGAGGCGCATCTCGACGAGACGAAGGCGCTACGGCCCAAACCAAATCCGAACTACAACGCCGCGGCGGTGAAGGCGGCTAAGGCTCCTGACGTGGGGCTCGTGCCCAAGGGATGCGAAACGTTGGTGGCGGACGGGAGGTTGAAGGTGACCCCGACCGGCAAGTTGCCCTTCCTCGGGACGGCGTCAGTGAAGATGGGCGGACTGCTGACGCTGCGGATGAAACTGCGCAGTGAGGCCGGTGGGGCTGGAAAGGTGGCGTGGAGGACGGCGTCGCAGGAAACGTTTCCGGAAGCGCAGGTGGTGGAATACACCGTTGCCGGTGGGAGTGAGTGGCAGGAGGTGGAAGTGGCGATTCCGGCGAAGGGCGTGACCAGCACGATTCGGATTTTCCTGCCTGGCGGTGAGGTGACAGAGTTTCAGGCGATTGGGTTTTCCGGGGGGAATGGAGCGAAGAAGGCTTGGCGGTTTGTTGAGTGATCGATCGCACAAATCTTGCTCTTGATCTTAATCCTGATCTTGCTCTTTCCGGTCGACCGCGGGGAGCAAGATCAAGAGCAGGAGCAAGATCAAGAGGGGGTGGCGGCTGCCGCTCTTATTGACACGCCCTAATCACCACGGCAATCTAGCGCCATGAAATCCCCCCGCTTGATGCTCTTTCTCTGTGCCTTGGCCGGCACCGCTGCCTTATCCGCCTCCGACAGCTGGACCGACTTTCGCGGGCCGACCCAGGATGGTCACGTCGGGGACGCGAACCTGCCGGACAGCTGGAGTGAAACGGAGAATGTGAAGTGGAAAACCGAGACTCCGTTGCTTGGCTTGTCTTCACCCATCGTGCTCGACAACCAGGTCTGGCTGACGACAGCCACGGTGGAAGGGCACGAATTCTACGCGCTCTGCTTCGATGCAACGACCGGAGAGCTTACCACCCAGGTGAAGTTGTTTCACAGTGATGACCCGCAGTCGATGGGGAACGGGGCGAAGGACAACAGCTACGCAACGCCTTCTGCGGTGATCGAGCCCGGGCGCGTTTATGTGCACTACGGTCATTTCGGAACGGCCTGTCTCGATACGGAAACGAAGGAAGTGATCTGGAAGCGCGACGACTTGAAGTGCTGGCACTATCGGGGGGCCTCTTCTTCACCGGTTCTTTTCGAGGATCTTCTCATCCTGACTTTCGACGGAGCCGACCTGCAGTATGTCATTGGCCTCGACAAAAAAACCGGAGAGACCGTCTGGAAAACCGATCGCTCCGCGGAGTGGAACGACGAGCACATCGACAAGCAGATGGTCAAGGACGGGGACTGGCGCAAAGCGCACAGCACGCCCTTGATCGTAGAGATCGACGGGAAACCGGTCATGTGCAGCACCGGAGCCAAGGCCGCCTATGGCTACGATCCCCGGACCGGTGAAGAACTCTGGCGGGTTAATCATGATGCTTATTCGGCGACCCCGCGGCCGATCTACCATGATGGCAGTTTCATCATTGTGACCGGCTTCAGCAAAGGCGCTGAAATGATGTCGGTGAAAGCCGGCGGTCGCGGCGTGGTCAATGACACCCACATCAACTGGCGCTTCGACACTTCGTTCCCGAAGTATTCTTCGCCCATTCTCGTCGACGGTCTGCTCTACTACGCAATGGATGACAGCTTCCTTGTCTGCGTCGATCCGAAGACTGGCGAGAACGTTTGGAAGGGAAGAGCCGGCGGCAAGTATCGAGCCTGCCCCATCTATGCCGATGGAAAGATCTACTTCTTCAGCCTCGAAGGAAACACCACCGTAATTGAGCCGGGCCGCGAGTTCAAGGTCCTCGGGACGAACAGTCTCGCTACCGATGCTCCACTCGACGATCCGCGACGCGGGCCTGGTTTTATGGCTTCACCCGCAGTGTTGGGAGACGCACTGTTCCTGCGAGCGCGCTATCATCTCTACCGGATCGAGTCTAAGTAGTCGAGGTATGCTTTTGGAGTCTCAAGATCACCACTAAGGGAGGTAATCGTCTCCCCGCAAGCTCTGCAGCACAGATTCCTGCCACGCCTTCAACTCGGTCGCCATTGCCTCGACCCGCTCCGCGTGCGCGGCGGCGATATCCTCGGATTCATCGATGTCCATTCGCAGATCGTAGAGTTGTTTCTGCACAGCTCCGTCTTTCCCGTCGCGAACGAAGAGCTTGTAGTGACCATCGATCCAGACGCGATCTCCGAGGTAGTCACGGTCGCGAATTCGAGGGTGGTGGTAGTTCCGAAAATTCCTCGTCAGGAGGCCTCCACTTTCCTTGACCAGCGGCGTGGTTCCTTTCTGCAGTTCCGGATCAATGTAGGGTTTTGCGCCGGCATCAGGTCGGGAAAAATGCCAGAAGCCAACCGGCTCTTCCCGCTTAGTAATGTCGCCCTGGATCAGGGGGAGCAAGCTGATGCCATCGAGGGGACGATCCGGAAGCGGAATCTCCGCGATGTCGCAAAGGGTCGGGAGGATGTCGCTCGTCACCGCGGTCATTTCAGTGATGCGCGGTTCGGTGATCCGGGAAGGCCATTCGATGATGCCGGGAACGCGAATGCCGCCTTCAAAGAGCTGTCCTTTCTGTCCTCGAAACGGGGTGGCCAGCGGTGCACTCGGGGGCGTGCCGTTGTCGCTGCAGAACCAGACCAGGGTGTTCTCGTGGATGCCTTTTTCCCGGAGAGCGTCCCGCAGGGTGCCGATCGCGCGATCCATGGCCGTGATCTCCGCGTAGCGTTCGCGTAGCACCGCCCTGAGCGGACGTTTGACTCGCTTGCCTGTCTCGTTGGAGGTGAGGCTGACTTCCTTGGTCTCCAACTCTTCGGGAAGGTTGTCATAGAGGGCGAGGTCTTCTTCGAGTCCGCTGTAGGGTTCGTGAGGCGAACCAAACCAGATCACGGCGAGGAAGGGGGAAGCGTCCGCTTCCGCTTTGTCGATGAATCGCAAGGCCTCCTCCACGACGATGGCGGAACTCTCTCCCTCGATCACCTCCGGTGGTCCGCCCTGGCGCGACATAGGCGGGTCCATCTCGAAAAAGTTATCGTGCGAAACGTAGTCGTCGAATCCCATCGCTCGGGGGTTGGTCGGGGAGGCGCTCTTCACAGGACCGATATGCCATTTCCCAAAGTGTCCGCAGCGGTAGTCCTTCGATTTGAGGAGGTGGGCGATGGTGATTTCTTCGGGGCGGATTGAGTAGCCCGGGGTGAACGTTCCGTAGCGATTCGGATGACGTCCTGTCAGGAAGTTCCCGCGCGTCGGGGAGCAACTGGAATGCGCGGAGTAGAAGTAGTCAAACCTGAGCCCCTGTGAAGCCATCTCATCGATCACTGGTGTCTTCACATGGGGATGATCGTAGTAGCCCGTCTCTTCCCATCCGTGGTCGTCGCCCATGAGGAGAATGAAGTTCACGGGTTCGGACGCGACAACTGCCCCGGACACGAAGAGGGTTAACAGGGGAAGCAAGCCGATTGAGGCGGGACGAAAACTCATGTCATCATAGTTTCCGAATCCCCACATTCCGTCAATCAGGGGATGAAGCCTTTCTTAAGATACGGCCGAAACCCATAATCTAAGCTAGATTTCTGCGAGACTGGCGACTTTGTTCCCTTGATGAAGTCTGCTTCCCAAGAAAACCACGAAACGACCTACCGGCCATCACGCTGGTTTTACCAGAGGTTTGCATTGTCGTGGATCGCCATAACCGGTATGGCCATCTATTTTCTGTACGACGGGGCGATCGGCTACCCAAAGAAAAACTACTCGGCGGATTTGTACGACTGCGTTCGTGCGGGGCAAGCGGGCGAACCTCTCCCGGATCTTGAAGGCCGTTTTGATGCTTACGAGGAAGAAAAGCAAAACACTCTGACCACTGCGCACAAAGCGGGTCTGGAAGGCATGCTATGGGCCACCTATGCCAGAACTCACGGGCTTTCGGGAAAGCCCCCAAAGCGCTATAGCGACTCGGATATCGATGGGCAATTCTATTTTGCGATAGGGCTCGGAGTTACCTCCGTCGTGTTGTTGATGTGGATGTTTCGGGTGAGGGCCCGTCATTGGATACTGAGGGGCGATTCGTTCACCACCACCCAGGGTGAAACTGTTAGTATTTCCAACGTGACCGAAATTGATTTGAGGAAGTGGGAGCGAGGAATCGTTTGGCTCAGCTATAACCGTACTGACAAGGGAGAGACGGAATCGCAGCGTGTTAAAGTTGACGAATATTTTTATAACGGTTCAGAGGCCATCTATAAAGCGATCTATCGGCAGAACCCGGAAGTAAAGGTAACGGGAGATCTTCAAATTTTGACAGATACCGAGAATTCCAACTCGTGACTTTCGGAAAACAGAGCTGCATTCGATTCGGCAACGAAGAAATCAGATATATCGCCGGCAGTCTTTATGTCGGGCTGACGATGTCGTATCGATCCTTTTCCCGGTCGGTTTCGTATCACCGGAAATGACAGCAGAACAAACAAACTGGATCGTGGCGTTGGCCTGGTCGGACCGAGTGTCCTTCGAGGAAATTGAAAGCCGGACCGGATTGACAGAGGCTGAGGTGATCAAGGTGATGCGGCAGGAACTCAAACCGGGCAGTTTCCGGAGGTGGCGAAGGCGGGTTTCCGGTCGGGCGACCAAGCATCGCAAGCTTTGGAAGGCGCGGCAAAAGGGGCCCGCTACTGATGAGTATTGAGGCGCCGGATTATCTCGCTCAGCCTGAGTCGACGACTCTTTGAACCGGAGTGTCGGATTCCTCAACCTCCCAGCGATGGTAGGCTTCGTTGTATTCCGGGCAGGCTACCGTCAGTGCTGCGTGGTTGCCGTCACCAACCAGTTCACCGTCTTCGAGAAAAAGAATGCGCGGGGCTTGCTGGAGAAGATCAACTCGATGTGTGACCAGGATAGTGGTGCCTTCGCCTTCGTGAGTCCGTTTGAGAATTGCTTCGTGAATGAGGCTTTCGCTTTCCGGTTCTACGGAGGCGGTGGGTTCGTCGAGTAGCAGGATCTGTGGTTGAGTCAGGAACGCCCGGGCGAGGCTGAGGCGCTGGCGTTGGCCTCCGGAAAGCTTGACGCCATTCTGGCCCACCTCGGTCTGGTAGCCTTTGGGCAGGCTCTCGATGAATTCGTGAGCGTTGGCGGCCCTGGCGGCCTCGAAGATTTCTTCTTCAGACGCGTTCGGCTTCCCGTATCGCAGGTTCTGATCGACTGTCCCGGAGAACAGGTAGTTCTCCTGGCCGACGTATCCGATGCTGTTGCGGAGCGATGACAGCTCCAGAGCTTTCACGTTGCTGCCGTCGATGAGAATGCAGCCGTCGCTGGCGTCATAGAAGCGGGGGATCAGGTTGAGCAGGGTGCTTTTACCCGATCCGCTACCTCCAGCTACGGCGACAAATTCTCCGGCGGCGACGGAAAAAGTGACATCACTGAGAATCGTTTTGTCGGGGATGTAGGAGAAAGTGACGTGCTCAAAATCGACCGCGCCATTCACGACTGGTAGTTCCGTTGGTTTTTCAGGGCTCTCGATACGGACGGGTTCGTCGAGCAGTTCCATGACACGTGAAGCAGCCGCCCTGGCGCGCTGCAGGATGTCGCTGGTTTGCGCGATGGTGCGAATGGGGCTTTGCAGCCTCCACCAGAAACCCCGGTAGGCAATCAGTGCCCCGAGGGTGAACCATTCGCTGCCTTTGAGGATGAGCCAGGCGCCGACACCGAGCATGACGAGGTTGTTGAGAAAACCAAATGTGGAAACGACCGGGAAATAGGTGTTCCGCAACCGGCTGGCCGTCACGCTGGATTCGTAAAAGCCCTCTGCTTTCTCTTCGAACTTTTCTTTCTCGGCTTCCTCCCTGGAAAAACTCTGGGTCACCTGGATGCCGGCGAGGCGGTCCTGGAGGAAACTGCCGATATTGCCGAGCCGCTTGCGGACTCCCTCGTAGACGGACTTCACCTTCCGGTTGTATTTCTGAATGAAGATGAACGCGAAGGCGAGGGGGAGAATCGAGGCCGCTCCCACCACAGGGCTCAGCCAAAGGACCATCGCCGCTACGACGATGAAAGTAACGACTTCTTCAAACAGCGTGGTGACTCCCTGGAGGACCGACTGCTCCATTGCATCGACGTCACTTGTCATTCTAGTGACCAGTTCCCCGCTGCTGTGATCGTGATGATACGACAGAGTCTGGTGCTGGAACTTGGAGAAGAGCTCGATCCGAATATCCCTGACGAAGGCCTGCCCCGCTTTTTCGAGGATGTAACTCTGAAAAGCGCCAAGAGCCAGACCGATCAGGTAGGTAACTAACATGATCGCTAGCCACATCACCAGCAGGCGGGGTGTGAGTGTTTGCTCGACGAGGTGATCCGCGACGAAGCCCCAGACGAGGGGGTGAAAATTGACGAAAGGGACTGCCAGTACGAGCAGGACCGTTGATAGAATGAGCTTGCCGCGGTAGGGATGCAGCCGGGACCAGATGCGGGTCCAGAGTTCAGAGGAGCTCAGTTGGTAAGTAGTGTCTTGTTGGGCCACGGAGAGGGATACGCAGAGGACGCCGCCTGAGACGACTGGAAAATTCAGAGAAGTAGCGCCTCCGCGCCCGGATTGGCGATAGCGGGCGGGCTAATTTTCGGCTAGCGCAAAAATGCATTTATTTCCAAATTGAGCAATTTTGCGTAACGCGAACATGAAGAAATGATCCTGAAGGAACGCTGCAAAACGGAGTAGACTTTATTTCATGAAAACACGGTCTCATTCCATTTCGTCCCGTCGGGGATTCCTCAAGAAAACTGCCATCGGAGGCGCAGCGGCGTTTGCTGCGCCCTCCTTTAATGTCCTCGGGGCCAACGATGTGGTCCGTGTTGCCGTGATCGGTGTCGGAGCTCGTGGTGCGGGTCACGTCAAGTCTCTCCGGGCCATAGAAGGCGTCGAAGTGGTCGCGGTTTGTGATCCCGACGCTTCGAAGATGAACTGGGTTCGCAAAGACGACCCCAACGTTGAGCAGATCGAAGACTTTCGCGAGGTCCTCGATCGGAATGACATCGATGCCATCACCACGGCGGCACCTAATCACTGGCATGCGGCAATGACCGTGATGGGCTGCCAGGCAGGCAAGCACGTTTATGTCGAGAAACCGGTGAGTCACAGTATCTGGGAAGGCCGCAAGATGGTGGAGGCCGCCCGGAAGTATGACCGTATTGTCCAGGGAGGCACCCAGCAGCGATCCTGCCCTGCACCCCAGGAAGTTGCTCGTGACCTTGCCTCGGGGATGTATGGCAAGGTGCAGTGGGTTCACTGCATGAAACTCAATCAGCGTGCCCCGATCGGCTACGTGACCGAGCCAGCCAAGATTCCCGATGGCGTTGATTATAATCTCTGGTGTGGTCCCGCATCCGACGACCCGCCGATGCGTCAGAAATTTCACTACGACTGGCACTGGCAGTGGAACTGGGGTGATGGCGAGATGGGTAACTGGGGAGTCCACTACACCGATGATCTCTGTCACATGATGGGATGGGATGAGAAGATGCCCACCAAGGTGTGCTCCGGTGGCGGCCGTTTTATCTGGAAGGATAACGGCGAGACTCCGAACATGATTTTCTCACTGATGGACTACGAAGGAGTTCCCGTCATCGTGGAAACACGCAATCTGCCGTATTCCTCCGAGCGCAGCACTCACGGCGTCTACATGGGTTCCCAGCAGGGCAACATCATCATGTGTGAGAAGGGCATCATCAAACTCGCCCGGGGTGGCGGTAAGTCCTACGAACTCGACGGCAAGACAACCATCAAGAAATACTCAGGGAACTCCGGGCAAGGTCACTTTGAGAACTTCATCAACGCGATTCGCAGCGGCAAGAAAGAAGATCTCGCCGCGGAGATTGCGACGGGTCATGTCAGCAGTGGCATCTGTCACCTGGCCAATGCTTCCTACCGCGTCGGCCAGGAAGCCTCGGTGAGTGAGGTGAAAGAAGCGTTCAGCGGCCACGAAGACGCGGCCAATACGGTGGAGTCAGTCCTCGGTCAGCTTGAAGCTAACGGAGCTTCCATTGAATCGATGAACCTGGGGCCGGAGCTGACCTTCGACCCGACAACGGAGAAGTTCACCGGCTCTTTCGCCGCCGAAGCCAACGCTCTCGTCAAGCCGCCTCAGCGCGAGGAATTTGCGATCCCTGAAGAGATTTAGGGATCTACGAGTAAAGCCGCAGTTGCTGATTTAAGCTTCCGGATCTTTGATCGATGAGCCCGGTGAGGAGCTCCCGGTTCGGGTTTCTTCGACGAGCTTTTCTTTTTTTGGCTGCTCGACCGAGCAGCTTCCGGACAGTCACGTCTGGATGCCCAGCCGTGGGAGAATGACCAGTTGCAGCAACAGGTAAACAGTGAGCACTGAAATCAGGATTCCGGCAGGACTGGAGAGAAAACTCAGAAGAATATCGAGGAGGGAATTCGAACTTTCTGTCATGGTTCTGTGATCTTGATACGTTTTGGACGCTCGAACGTATCAACCATTACAAAGGAGAAATACGTTTTTTCTGCGTCAGTCTCCAGCGCACCCTGAACGGGATGCTTTCAGTTCCGTTTTTCCCGATCGATGACGGGAAGAAAGTGCTGCTCGGAGTTGGTTTTTTGTCGGCATGCAGGTGTCCTGGTGGACCGGTGCCGCATGCGTGGAGCCGGCGCCGGTAAAGAAGTTTCGGGCGCTCACCCAGGAAAAAAGAAGTCGCGACTCACGGCGCCGCGTCATCGGTGCGGAACGGATAGGCCGGAAGTTCGGCTTCGTTGACGAGATTCACCTCCGGCTTGCCGGTGAAGGCATAGCGAACGAATACAGGCTTTGAGACCTCGGGCGAGTGAAGCTCAATCGTGGTGCCCACGATGGTCGCTGAAGCGGGTTTCCAATTCTTTGCCGATTGATCCGCGATCCAGAATTCACGCGGTGCTTCGCCGTCCGTCGTTTTCAGGCCTTCGGCGTGATCAAACTGAACAACGAGGTGGCCGCCCTTCGAGGTGACTTTGTTGAATACCGGCCCGCTCGCTTCCACTTCGAGTCCGAGCGTATCTCTTGCGGCGAGCAGGGCGAGACGCTGTCCGATCGGGGCCTTGTCTTTCGGGTGGATGTTCTTCACATCGCCAAGATCAATCGTATTGGCAACGGCGGTATGAGGAAGGTCAAGAGCGGCCAGTTGAGACTCGCGCATCCAGGCCCATGAATGAGAAGTGGGGTTCGAAGGTTCCATGGTAGGGCCGGTTGAAAGGAGGCTGCCGTAGCCGGGGAGCATGACCACGAGAAAGTGAAAGTCATCGCGACCCCACGCTTCGCGGTAGCGCTGTATCCAGCCCTTGAGAACATCGTCGTATTCGCGAATTCCAGCGACGCGGTGATACCATGGTTCCTCGGGCATGCCGCTGATGTAGCGGGTGTTTCTCTCACCCTGATACCAAACCAATCCGCGGCAGGCGTAGGGGATGAGTGGATGAATCATGGCGTTGTAAACGATGCAGGACTGGCGCCGCATGAACACATCTTCGTCCCGGCTCCATTTTTCCTTGGCGAGAGCCGCCGTGATCATGGCCTGCGCCTCCGTGTTGTTGTCCCACTCTTCCATGATCGTTTTGAAGTGCGGGAACTGTTCCGTCATGTCGCGTGGCATCCAGGCTTCGAGTGAAGAACTTCCCCAGGCGGCGAGAATGATTCCAACGGGGAACTCGGTTTGTTGGGCGAGGCCATGAGCAAAGCCGAAGGCAACCGCGCTGTCCGGTCCTCCGGAGACCCATTCGCCCTCGAGTCGATCCTGTTCGTCAAAGGCAACGGTCCGTTTGACCGCGAAGGTTCGAAGATTCTCATCCGAGAGGTCCTTGAGTTCCGCAACCGCACCACGGCCCATCTGCATGTTGGATTGGCCGGAGCAAATCCAGACTTCTCCCACGACGACATCGGAAAGGGTGATCGCCTCACCCTGATCCGTCGTCGTCGTGAAGTCGGTCCCTGTTTTGGAGCCTGACAAAGCATCGAGGAACAGCTGCCAGTTTCCGTTCCCGTCAGCGGTCGCAGATTTTTCCTGGCCCCCGAAAGACACGGTCACCTTGGAGCCCTTTTTGGCAGTGCCCCAGACGGGGACTGGCATCTCCCGCTGCAGGACCATGTGGTCGGTGAAAGGTGAGGCGAGAGAGAGGTCTTTTGCGAGGGAGAGTCCCGGCAGGAAAGCGATGGTGATAAAGAGAACAAGTCGGGGTGAAACCATGCGTGCAGTTTGGATTCGAAATCGGAAATGGCTATTCCTTTTCTGCGTCCAGTGCGTGGACTCACGCCTTTTCGTGATACCCGCGGGCCACCTCCATGAACGCGTTCAGATAATCCACTTCGAGATCACCTTTCCGGACGCCGAGGTGGATCTGCTTCTGAACTCCTTTGGCTCCGAGTCGAACGGGGTGTACGTGATACTCTTCGGCATATTCCTCCACCAGCCACCGGGGCAGGGCGGCGACGCCACGGCCGCAGGCGACCATTTGCAGCATCAGTTCGGTGGTTTCGCATGCTAAATGCCACCCTGGGTGGGCCGAGTTCGCAGGTGCAGTCGTATCTATATTGTGTAACGCGACCGGGGTTGATCTGAAACTTGTTTCTCCGCCATGCTTCTCAGGCCTTTTCCCCCATATGCACGATGCCGGGCCCCGGGGAGCTTTTACTCAAGACTGACATGAAAAAAACTAGCAAACCCAAACTCTGTTCGTTCCTTCTCGCCGGCATTTTTGCTTATACCCTCGGAGGAAGCCATGCAGCTGCAGAACTGATCGTCTACCCTAACGCAGAGAAGCCACTCTTCTCGATCGAAGTTCCCAAGAACTGGACGCTGACACCGGCGACCCAGGAGGATCAATTCTTTCTCGTCTCCGGTCCCGGCGGCGTGCAAATGTGGTTCCGGGCCAAGCCAATTTCTTCTGAAGCTCAACTGGAGGGAGCGATTGAAGCGGCGAGGAAGTCAGGCCGCGAATGGTTGGCGGAGAGTTACAATCCCATCGTGCTGGAGGAAGCGGTCATGGGCGACCGCGACGGGATGGCCTTCGTTTCTGTAAACGGAAACGGCACCTCGCGTGCGGATGGAACCAAGGTGAAATTTGCGGTCGCCTTTGCTGCGATGCCTAACGGAGCGCTGGCTCAGTTCTGGGCGATTCTCCCGCACAAGGATCCGGCGGCCGAGCGATACTTCAAGAAAGTGCTCGAGTCTTTTCAGCCTCGATAGACAGCTTGCCCGGAAAGCCGGGCACCAATCCTCAAACTCGGAAACCATATAGCACCCCCTAGATTAGGGGGGGTGTTCTTTTGTGCACTTTATTGAGCTGAATTTGCCCATCATGATGCGTTGGGCCAATCTTGACTTTCACCCTCTGCCTGACGAAGATTCCCGTCGATGAAACGTCTCCTCTTTGCCTTCTCGGTGTTTCTTTCGGCCACCCTCACTTCGACGAGTTTCGTCGCGGCCCAGGAAACTATCTCGATTACGGATAAGTCGTCCGGTAAGTCGATTGATGTCTCGATCAAGAAAGTGGAAGGCGGGGTTGTCTCAGTCGAAACAGCTGCGGGCGCGAGCTTTGATCTTCCGGCTTCCCGCCTGACCCCTGACAGTATCGAGCGGATCAAAGCCTATCTTGCATCGGCTCCTTCAACGTCAGCGACACCGGCCGCGGCACCTGTAGAAGGGGGCGCAAGTCTCAACGAGTTGGTCGGTCATGAACTGTTTGGCACCAATGGTGCCATTTGGCAGGAGAACGCGGCGGAAGTCGCCAAGCGTCTTGACCTGAAAGTTGAGAGCGAGAAGCAGAACTCCAGCAGTTACCGTCTCTACACCAAGCCGGAATACCAGTTTCTCGGGGCCCACCCCTACTGTGTGACACTTTATGGAGGCGAGGGCGCGAAACCCGAGAGCTTCTCATTGGTGTTTGCTAACAAGGGGGATTTCGGCAGCCGGCTCGGATCCGGCGAGGACCACTTCAAGATCATGCATCCTGACAAAGAACCTCCCGGTGATCTGAATGAAGCGATCGAATTCGATGCAGAGATCATTGCGGAAAGCCTGACCAAGGGCCTGGGTGAAGCGCAGGAGCAATACTACGGTGAGAAAGAAGACAAGCGGAAGGTGAAGCGCTGGGATATCGGCGATCATGCCTTTCTGCTGTCCAGTCTTGAAGACGAATACACGAGTCTGCTCATCGTTCCGACTTCAAACGCGGATGCCGAGGGTAAAGTTGATTTCGTGGTCGACTCTGACTTCAAGAAGATCCAGATCAAGAATGTGAGGACAGAGGAAAACGGGGACGTCTGGATCGACAATATCCCCATGGTGAACCAGGGGCCCAAAGGCTATTGCGCTCCGGCTACTTTCGAGCGCGCCATGCGTTACATGCTTGTTCCTGCAGATATGTATCTGCTTGCCACCGCTGCGACGGCACCGGGAGGCGGAACCAACACCACCAAGTTGTCCGAAGACTGCAAGCGCATCGTGCGGAGTAAAGCCCGGCGGATCCGGGAGCTGGAGCTTCACGAGGATTTCGACATCAAAACGGTGAAGGACTTTATCGACACGGGTGTGCCGGTGCTTTGGCAGATGCGAAGCCTCGGCAAATACAACGACGTGGCGAATGAAAGGACGAAAGAGCGCGAGGGTGTTGAAGACTTTACCGCCTGGGCGTCTGACATAGCGGCGGAGGCTGCCGAGGTGGCACCTCAGCTCAAGGCTGATGCGAACTACCACATTTGCATGGTGATCGGCTACAACGAGGCCACCAATGAGGTGGCTGTGAGCGATTCCTGGGGTCCGCGCTACGAACTTCGCTGGGTCCACCTCGACATTGCCAAGGCGGTAACCAGTCGCGGCGGGTTTGTGATCGACTTCTGATTCCGGAGCTCCGACTGGTTCTCTTCCGGCGAAGTCGGATACGTTTTACTGATTGCCCACTTTGGGAGTGATCTTTTCGCGATAGGCGTTGATCTCCTTAACCGCGTCGGCGAGTCCGGGTCGCGGGGACATTCCTTCGCCGAAGAAGCCCTGCTTGACGCCGGGATTGTTAAAACCCTTGGGAGTATCGACAGGATTGCACCAGAAGACGCCGATGATGTAGTTGGTGTCGAGAGCGGCACGAATGTATTCGGCATACTGTTTTCCGGCGTCGACTGAGTTAGCAGCCGGTTTCCAGCTTCGAATGTCCTTGTCACCGTCTTTGAAGCGCACCGCGAAATCACAGAGGATGATGGGTTTGCCCGTGAATTCGTGAATCTCGTCAAACTTCTGTTTTGGGAAGCCGCCCTGAAAGGGGGGCTGGATCGCGATGGCATCGACGTAGGGAAGCATCTCTTTCACCACGTCATTGTCGAAAGTGTTGAACCCAAACCGGTCGCCGAAGATGAGTTGACCGGGGGCATAGGTCCGGGTCGCTTCGCCGACGACGCGAAAGTATTCCCGGGCGATGAGTTTGAGAAAGGCCTGGTCACGGGCAGTGTCGTCATCGCCTTCCCAGGTGCTGAGGAACTTCTGCCAGGCTCTTTTTCCCGGCGCGTCGTCGGAGAGATTGCGGGTGAATTCGACCCAGTTGGTACCGGAAGGATTCTCCAACGGCCAGGAACCGAGGTCCGTCCAGCAGTGACCGATGATGTTGAAGCTGTCGGCCCGACTGCGAAAGCAGGTAAATTTGACGCCAGCCTCCAGCTTGGCTTGCTCGGCAGGGTCGAAGATATCGACGAAGGTGACATTGTTCTTTCCCCGGTAGTAGGCGCTCGGGACGAGATGACTCCAGCTTTCAACGAAGGGCATGTCGCTGCGGAGTTCAGACGGGCAGCCATAACCGTAGGAGTTAAAGCCGACTTCCTTGCAGGCCTTGGAAAAGGCGGCAAGATCGAGATTCGCACTTTTATTGCTGCTGTGGGTGATGCCGTGGGCGAAGAAGGGGTAGCCGTCTCCGTCGATGAGCCAGTGTCGTCCGTCGATTACCCTGAGCTGGATGGGTTGCGGGCCGGCCTGGGCAGTGCCGTGGCTTAGACTGACAATCAGGCATGTGAGTATGATTGAGGTAACGGATTTCATGATCGTTTGTGATTTGTCACTCAATCCCGGGATCAAGATTGAGAGCAGGAGTGCGAGTGGTTGAGCCAATCAGACGGCAATTTGGTACAGTTCCTCCGCGCACTGTTTGAGTACTCTTTCGAGGTTTGTGTAGGGCTTTCCGAAGCTGTCCATTAGTCCGGAATGCTGCCGTTCCTTTTTTCGTGGAATCAGGTTGGTTGCATCAACGAGGCCGCAGTAATGCCAACCGACGAACTCAGGTCGGGCGAAGGCCTTGCGGAAAAACTCCTCGGTCCACTCGACCCGCTGTTCGAGATTGTCAGCGACGGGACCATAGGGGCGGGGCATCGTGTCGGTAACCATGGTGAAGGCAGAGTCGCCGTTCATCACCGGCAGATCGGCGACGCGCTTCCAGCGGTCGAGACCGGGGGCCTGGACTTCGTATTTCGCATACATCTGGTAGAGCAGGACGTCGGTGTACTTTGCGGTAACGGGCAGGACGGTGTCGAGTGAGTCGGTGTTGGCGTTGAGCTTGTCGCCAAAGAAGAGGTGATTGGGATCGTAGCGTTGGATCGCCTCCTTCGCGTTGCGATAGTAGGCATCGACGCAGGCATGGAGAAAGACGACGTTGTCACGCGTTTCATTGGCGTTGGAAAGGTCGGTGTGAGGGCGCCAGTCCGCGGCCTTGGCAAGTGCATCAAAGGAATCGAAGTTCGTGCCGTAGGTCCTGTTGAAGGAATCGATCTTGTCGTGATAGATCTCCTGCATCGTTCTGACGTAGGCTTGTTTGCCCGGCGCATCGGCACCCAAGTTACGCAGTCGTCGTGGCCAACCGATGCGGGATCCGCGACGCGCTCCGCCGATGACGTCGGTGCGCTCACGAAGGTCTTCTTCGGTGAAAAGGGTGCAGTCGGTCATGGAATAACCGAGCAGGTAAGGATCGTCCTTGAGCGGGGCAGCGATCTCCCTGGCGAGTTGATCACAGCGCGACGCGAATTCGGGCGAAAAGACATCGAGGAAATTCTCATCGGGAATGTCGCCCTTCCAATGAGGGGTATCGACAAACTTGATCGGCTGCATGTAGGGCAGGATCGGCTCGGGCGTGTTCGTCATCGCCAGGGAATTGTGCACGCCGAGGGTATTGAATCCGTAGTCGTTGCAGGTTTTGACCAGCCACCGCTTGATCGCCGGGTAGAATTGCGAGTTGTTGTTGAGGTCTTCGATTCCAAGCAGTTTCTCCCAGGCATCCTGACTGAAAGGTTGGCGAAAGAGATCGGGGTAGAAGTGATTGATGCCGAAGCTGAGGAATGCGTTGCCATCCGGGGTGACGATCCACCAGCGGTCATCCTTTTCTGTTCGGAAGAAGCCGGTGGCTTCGAATTTTTTGCCGGTCCAACCGCCGTAGTCGTCACGGTCATCGGCGGCTCGAAGAAAGGAGTTGGCACCGATCAGGGCCGTGCCGCCGAGAGTGGCGGAAAGGGTTTGGGTGAAGTGTCTGCGATTCATGGGTGGCGTTTGAAATAGTGCCACCTGAGTGGTTCAGGGTCGAAGATCAAATACGCTTTGTTTGCGTATGACATGATGTTGTCAGTGAGATTTCGAGTGAGTTTCATCGCGATAATCCGGCCGATGCTGTGGTGAGTATTTGAGTAATTCAGGTTCCCGCGCTATGACTCACCAGACCAATTATGAGCGAGCGACCCGAAGGCACCTTTGAAACGGCATCCGGAAAACTGGGCCAGATGGTATATGAGAATCCGGCAGCAGGCACTGGTCCCGAACTTCGCTTCTTCGTCGAGATCGACTTCCGGCCGTTTGAATGGGACGGCGAGGAGCATGCTCCCAAGCTCAGGATCGACAACATTTCCGTTCCGGTGAAAAGCTGGAAGGAATTGGCGGGTCGGGAATTTGAGTTTCCGTACGCACCCAAACCGGGTTCAGTTGAGGCAGCAGTTCTGATGTTTCAAGAGCACAATCCGGCTGATGTAACCCGTATTGTCTTTGGTCAACTCAAAGAGGGGCGATTGCACTGTCAGTTTGAGACAGAGGTCGATTTTGAAATTGAAGCCGATCGCGATGATCTCGAGCAGATCGAGATGGGTTTTGATCTGATGTTAGAGCTCGAGGTCTTGCGGGTTTCTACGAGTCTCGAGAAGCGCTGCCAGGGGGACCCTGACCTTATTACCGAGGCGGTAGGGGAGGTGGTCGACCTTCAAGACTACCGGCCCCTGGAGAAGGTGCCCGGTGGCGTTGCCTTTTCACCGGAAAGCTGACTCCGGCCGGTGAAGCGGTCCCGAAGAGTTTGCGGGCAAAGATCAGGAGTCTTTTTGCTTTCGGCGACGGCGCGCATACCATCCGAACCCGGTCAGGGCGAGCGCCATTAGAGAATAGGTGCCGGGTTCCGGCACCGCGGTCCAGACAAGGTAGATGCCCTGGATATTGTCGACATCTCCGTTGATGCCGCCCACGGGAGCATAGAGTCCGGTGGCGTCATCAAGGATACTGAAGGAACCTCCGACGTCAGTCGGGGTGTTGCCAAACTGATCCATGGGATTAGGGTCGAGGAATTCGAAGAAGCCGTTCTCAATATCTTCATCTCCATCGTTGTAGTCGAGGACGAGCCATTCGCGATCGCTCAGCCAGAACGCATCGGTGAAATTCACGCCCTGTGACACATCGATCTCAAAGGTGGTATCGTTCTGGAGTTTCAGTTTTCCGTCGGTCTGGGTCACGGTGTCGTAGTCCAGTCCACGCCTGGCTTCGTCGTCGTTGTTGGCGATCAGTTGCCAGGCATAGCTCGAACCGGACTCGAAGAGGAATTCGTCGTTTCCGGTGTATTCACCGACTCCCATATTGATGGTTGGGTCTCCCGGAGTCATGGTGCCCCCGTCAGTGCCATCACCATGCAGGTGGGTTTTGCCTCCGTGGATTCCAATACCACCGAGAAAGGCACCCTCATCCGCATCGATCTTACTGGTCGATCCTGACTGATCGCCATTGATGAGCAGGGTGCCGGAGGTGATGTCGGTATCACCGTTGTAGGTGTTTGCGCCTGTGAATACGACGGTGCCATTACCAATCAGTTCGATGGTTCCGGATTCCTTATCCGGTCCAATGACGCCGCTGAACGTCATGCGGGAGTCTGTCGCGGCGTTTAGAAACACTTTACCGCCCTTTCCTTTGCCTCCTCCCCGCAGGTTGACGTCACCTGAAAGCGAGCTGCTGCCTGATACAGCAAGCGAGATGGTCACGCCGTTGCCATCGATTTCGATATTGTTGGGAACGTCCAATCCGGAGGATGCCAGGGCCAGCTCTCCTCCTTTCAGGGTCACGTCGCCGGTTCCCAAGGCCATGTTGCTGTCGACAACGATCGAGCCGTCTTCAATGACAGTGCCGCGTGAATAGGTGCTGTCGCGGTTGAGGGCTACCGTTCCGCCGCCGGTCTTAAGGAGTCCGGCATCGCCCGCAAGCGAGATGTTGATCTCGACGTTTCCGTCATTTTCAAAATCAAAACCGTCATCGCCCAAGGCCGTGAGAACCTCGGTTCCGTTAGCTCCATTAATCGTATAGTCGTTTCCAACATCGTTCTTGAAGGTGACTTTTGAGGCACCCTGGTTGCCCTGGAGTTCTACTGTGTAGGATGCTGCAGCGTCAAAGATGGCGGAGTCACCCTCAAGCCAGGTCAAGCCTCCCCAGTTCGGCGTGATGCCGTTGTCCCAGAAGGTCGGGTTCGTCGGATCGGTGCCGGACCAGGTGCGTTGCTGGATGGCGAGATCGAGAACGAGAAGGTTGCCGAGGTCCCGGAGCGGGCTGCCTCCTCCGAGTCTGGCGCTTACCGGGATGTTAACGTCGAGATTGAGATCGCTGACGTCGCCAACCAGATTGTTGTATTGAGCGAGGATGATGATCCCGGTTCCCGGGTCTTCCGGCATGCGCTCGATTACAATGGTGTGGTTGCCTCCAGTGAGATCAAGTGTTCCAGCAAATCGAAGGGCGCCAGTAGTTCCGGCATCCACCAGTAACGTGGCTCCCGTTGTGTTGCCAAACGTAATGTCTCCACCGATACGGCCTTCACCGCCGAGGATCGCGCCATCAGCAACGATGAAGTCACCTGTGGCTCCGAGATTGTCCCCGGCGATGATCAAAGTTCCCATGTTGTGAACGGTGTCGCCGGTGTAAGTGCTGTCTCCTGTCAGGATAAGTGTTCCTTCACCATTCTTCTGGAAACCTCCATCTCCATTGCCACTGATCACACCGGCAATTGTCAGTTCGTGTCCCGTGTCGACGCTGAAGACGACGTTGGCATTAGTGTCTTCCTGAATTGTTATATCGGCACTGATGGTGGCTGCGGTAGCATTCGGGTCGTTCAACTGGATTGTTTTAATTTCACCGGCACCGCCATCGGCGATGGTAATTCCGTTGGAAGCGGTGAGAACGGCATTATCGCTCAGTTGGAGCGTGGAGTAGTTGTTCATCGTCAGGGCGTTTCCGATGGCATTGTCACTTCCGGCCCGCAGGGTTACACCATCGTTGAGGATGGTGTGAGTGTGAGTGTTTGTTCCGGAAAGAGCGACCGTTCCACCCGTATTACCGCCGACGGTGCTGTTGAGTGAAAGGCTCTGCCCGCTAATGTTTCCGGAAACTGTCAGGGTCGCGTTGGTCGCGGCTTCGAGAGCGAAGTCTCCCTGGGTGGATTCGTTAATCGCGATCGGACCTGCGATGGTCGCTTCTCCGCTCGCGAGCTCAATGCTCATTTCGGTTCCGCTACCGCCGTCAGCGATGTAGATGTCATTGTATAGGGTGATTCCGTCTTGAAGAACGAGCTCGGCGCTGCCGACGTTGTGATCGATGGTGATATTGCCGGTTCCAAGGGCAAGATCATTGCCGGGGAGAAGTCGTCCGCGGTTCAGGGTGATGCCACCGGTGTAGAGAGTGTTGTTGGCGGCAATGGCTGCAAAGTCGACCTCTCCATCGTTCTCGGGAGCCTCAAATGGGCTGATGTTTTCCCCGTTGAGACGGAGTTCAGCGGCATCGGAGGAAGCATCGAGAACGGTGGTGAAATTGCCGGAGAGCAAGGTATTCAGGGTGACGTTGCCGCCTCCGTTGACTGACAGAGTGAAGGGGTTGGAGGTCGTGATCGTCTCGGTGCCGGTGTTTCCAGTGATGACGTAGTCGGCTGCTGTGTTGTTAAAGATGATATTTCCGGGAACAACGTTGGAAGCGAGGATGATTGACGTGTTGGCACCGGTGTCTTCAAACGTTGTGTTGTCCGTGTCCATGTAGACGTCCGGCGTGTTGGGCATGTTGTCCGTGTTGATCCAGTTGGAGGTGGTCCCGATGTCCCAGATGTTACTGGTATTGCCCGACCAGGTCAGGTTGATGCAGGGGCCGCGTTCTCCTTCGGTCGTCAAGACCAGGGCATCGATCGCATCCGCCTGGGCTTGAGCTGTTGCAGGAGGGGTTGATCCTGAGAGAATGGCGGCCAATTGCTCGACAAACTTCTCATCTGCGAGGAGTTCCGGGGGTACCGGGAGATAGAAGTCTGAATGTGGGATCGGAAGAGGATTGCCGAAATTGAAGAGGTTGGTTTCAATAACGGTGAGGGGAAGGTGGGCAATGAGAGTTCCGTCCGATTTTTTCAGGGGGATGAGATAAGCGTCTCCAAGGTCGACATCCTCGTAGTCGTAGGGCTTTTCCTTCAGGCTGATGTCCGAATCTTCCTCTACCTCTTCCGCAGCTTCTTCGATCGTCTCGACGGCGGCGACTGTTGAAGTGTTGTCGGTGGGAGGGGGACTGTCGGGTGCTTCCGGTGAGGGAGCGATGATTTCTGGGGAACTGGCTCCAGAGAACCCTGAGCGCAGTTGATTTTCGGCAGCCAGCGTGATGAACGCGGAGAGAAGGAAGCCTGCTGCAAGAAGCGGGAGAGGCGTCCCGAATGCGAGATCGAGGAGCCGTTTCATGGACGGTGGTGCATTTGCACAGTGGGCGGATGGTGGTATTGCCCGGTTGTGTAACTATTATTAATATTATGAATTACTTAAATATCAATGAAATTCTTAAATTTTTTAAAATAATAAAGCTTTGAGGAATGCCTCGATCTGGTCTCACGGGTTCACGTCAGATATTGCTGTTCCGAACGCGGGCAGATCTGTGCCAGTTTCTCGCTCTATGAGAACTGGTCGTTTAATCCTGAGGAGTTTTGCCATCACGATGGCTGCATTTCCGCTCAGCATTCTTGAAGCGGCGCCTGCTGCGAAACCTAATGTCCTCTTCATCATTTGTGATGACTTGAACTGCGACATGAGTGTTTACGGGCACCCTCAGGTGAAAACTCCGAACCTGGAGAAGTTGGCGGCTCGAGGGGTGCGCTTTGAAAATACCCACTGTCAGTATCCGCTTTGTGGTCCGAGCCGGGCTTCGTTCATGGCCGGGCTCTATCCTGACCAGACCCTGATTCATACCAACGCGATCTACATTCGCCAGACGATTCCTCACGTGCAGACGATGTCGCAGATGTTTCGTGAAGCGGGCTATTTCGCGACGAGGATCGGAAAGATCTACCACTACAATGTGCCTAAGCACATCGGGACGAGTGGCCACGACGATCCATATTCCTGGAACTACACGATTAATCCCCGTGGGCGCGACGTGACGGATGAGCCGCTCATCAAGACCCTGGTGGAAAAACAGTTCGGAGGCACCATGAGCTGGCTCGCTGCCGAGGGCACGGACGAGGAGCAGACTGATGGAATCGCCGCTACTGATGCGATCGAACAGCTGAAGATCAGCGCGAAGGACGGCATCCCGTTTTACCTGGCGGTGGGATTGTTCCGCCCTCACACCCCTTACGTGGCTCCGAAGAAGTATTTCGATATGTATCCGCTGGACTCAATCGTGATTCCAACAGAGCCGGAGGGGTATGAGGAAACGATTCCCGCGCCGGCACTGAAGTCGGTGCGTCGGAAAAAGGACCAGATCGACCTGGCTGAAGACCTCGCGAGAGAGGCAATCCAGTCCTACTATGCCTCAATCACCTTTGCCGACGCACAAATCGGCCGAATCCTCGATGCGCTTGAAGAGACCGGGCTGGCTGACAACACGATCGTGCTTTTCACCTCTGATCACGGTTATCACATGGGCGAGCACGGCCACTGGCAGAAAACCACCTTGTTTGAAAACGCAACGCGTGTGCCCCTGATTATGGCAGGGCCGGGAATCGAGGCGAAAGGCGAGGTGGCGGAGACGCCGGCGGAAATGGTCGATTTTTATCCCACTCTGGCGGAGTTGGCCGGGCTGAAAGCTCCCGAATATGTTGCCGGTATCAGCCTGGTTCCGGCGCTGAAAGATGCGTCCAAGCAGATCCGGGAAACGGCCTACACCCAATACAATACTGGCTACAGCATTCGGGGAACGCGCTACCGGTATACTGAGTGGGGAGAGCAAGGTGCCCAGGGAGTTGAATTTTATGACCACGAAAGTGATCCAGAGGAGTTGAATAATCTCGCTTCCAGCCCCGAACACGCGTCGACGATCAAGGAATGGAAGGACAAGCTTCAAGCCCGTGTTGCCGAGGCAAAACGGGCTCCAGAGGGCCTGCAGCAGGTGCCTGACTTCAAGCGCTCCGGAAATAAGACTTCCACGACATTTGCGCCGAAATAGCGGCAGGTTCTGCGATTGGGTATTTTTGTTGCCAAAAAAGACACATTGGCGCTGTCCCGACTTGGGCCAGTGTTTCGTCGCGCGATCCCGTGAGCGATAGAATGCGAAGTTCGGGTGATACTTCTATTGTATTAACAAGGGCAAATTGCCCACCCGTTGACGCTTACCCCTAAGACAAATCATGGATCGTAGAAATCTGATCAAAGGAATGACCGCCGGTGTCGGTGCTGCCATGGGCGGTGCCGCTTTTCTCCCCGACCTGGCCAAGGCGGCTGCAACGCCGAATGTCGCGACAGGAACCGGCAGCCTCAAGCGTGTGATTTTCTTCATGCAGAACCAGGGATTCGATCCGAAGACCTGTCTTCCTACAGCCGGGGTTGGCAATGATGGTTCCCTGGCCAATGCGACGCTGCCCGAGCCGATTGAGGCACTGGACCCTTTCAAGGATCGCCTCCACATCATCAACGGTCTCCACGGCCGTCATACCAGTCCGTCTCACAGTGCGTTCTTCGGTGCTCTTGGTGGATATCGCGGAAGCGACGGTGTTCCGCCGAGCGCTTCGACCATTGACTACGAGTTGAGCAAAGTTCTCCCCGAAACTCTTCTTCCTCATCTCTGCATCGGAATGGACTCCATGGAAAACATGAAGGCCAAGCCGACAGTGGCTAATCTTTCTGCGAGCGGCGCAGGACAGCCCATCTTCATGCACTCAAACCCGAACCATCTCTACCAGATGCTCTACGGGGGAATTTCTACAGGTGATATTCGCAAGCAGCACGAAGCCCGCTCCGGAATGTTCGACCGCATTGAGGAACTCGCTGCAGCAAAGGGGGGGGCCCTGCCTTCCGTTGATCAGCAGCGTTACGATCAATACGTGAACGGCTTCGGTGACATCAACGGTCTGCGCGAGCGACTGGGCAGTGTTTCCGATCACCTCCGTAATTTCGCTCCTGAAGTCGACAGCCGTTACACCAGCCCCGAGTTTGAAACGGACTGGCACGACTCTCTTCTTGATCTCGGTATCTCCGCCCTCAAGTCCGGCATCACCAATACCCTGACGATCGGTTCTGGCCGTGGTGAGATCTTCGGTGCCTGGAAGGGCCTCGGAGTTGAGCAGCAGGGCCACAACCTTGGCCACATGAAGCAACCGGATAACCCGATCTGGGTGAAGATCCGTCAATACAACAGCCGCATGCTCGTGAAGCTGATGGAAGAACTCGAGAGCGTGCCGGAAGGCAGCGGCACCATGATGGACAACACGCTGATTGTTTACACCAGTAACAATGCGGATGCTCAGCACACCAGTGGTAACAACTGGCCGGTGATGCTTCTCGGTAATCCGGGTGGTGCCTTCACAACCGGCAAGCTGACCCAGCTTGATGGTAAGCGTCCGATCAATGCTCTTTACACTTCGATCCTGCGCGCTTCCGGCGTGGAGGTGGACCGCTTCAACATGAGCGACCAGATGGCCGCGAAATACGACTCCGGAACCGGACCCCTCAAGGAGATCCTGGCATGAAATTGATCCATCCCGTCCTCGCGACGGTTTTGATGGCGACGGGCATTTCCGCCCGTGCCGCCGATACCTATACCCCCGGCGAACCGGTCAAGGGCACCTTCGACTCCCTGGCTGTCGAGTTCCTCGATGCCCATTGTCTTGAGTGTCACGACGATGTGACCGCCGAGGCTGACCTCAACCTGCTCGAGCTTGGACCGGTAGATGAAACCAATGCCGCTGTCTGGAAGGCCGTTTGGGCGCAGGTTGCTCTCCGGCAAATGCCGCCAGAGGACAAGTCGCAGCCTGAAGTGATCGAGCGGCTGCGTTTTTCAGACTGGGTTGTCGGCCAGTTGGAGGATGTGATGGAAGACAAGGGCGGTTTCTACGCTCACCTGGATCCCAAGAAAGGGAACTACATCGATCACGAACTTCTCTTTGGGAAAATGCCCAAGGGTATCAAGCTGACGCCGACTTCTTCGCCGGCACGCATCTGGCGGGTGACTCCGCAGGAGCACATCACACGGCTGAATGAGTTGATCAACACCGAGGCAGAGTATGATCCTGAAAAGCCCGGTCTTCGCACCCACGGTGATGTGGTCCCGACCAACCACGGCGGTGAACTGAAACTGTATTTCGGCACCGACCGCATCATTCGCTGGGAAGGTGGCACCGTGGCTTACGCGACAGCCGTGAAGAGTGTCCCCGTGGTGCTCTCATCCGGACGGAAGCATGGGTTCGAAAACTTCCCGAGCTTTTACAGCGTCAACAGCGCTGAGGCGACCCAGATTCTCGGTAAGGCCGAAGACCTTATCGAATACATGGCGTATGGCCCCATGAGCCTCGTGGGATTCGCAGAACAGATCACGGATGATCCAAAGACCTACGATAATTCGGTGAAACCGGAAGGCGATCTGCGCGGCCTTCCCACAGCGATCGTTTACAACACCAAAACGGTCCGTCCGATGACTCCGGTCTACGACTTGCTCAACGAGCCGGGAGTCGATGATAAGCGTCTCCGTGCGGCAGTTGATTACCTTTTCGAAGCCCTGACATTCCGCCCTCCGACCAAAGAGGAATCCAATGACTACCTCCAGATTGCCAAGGACTCGATCGACAAGGTCGGCAAAGAGGACGGGGTCATCATGGGTTTGTCATCCATCTTCCTCGATCGTGATGCGCTGTTCCGTCCTGAGCTTGCTGCAGAAGGGAAGCCGGACAAGTATGGTCGTGTCATGCTTCAGGACTGGGAGCTTGGTCTGGCAGTGAACCACGCCCTGAGTTACATCAAGCCCGACGAGGAACTTCGTAAGGCGATTGTCGAGGGTCGCATGCGGACTCGCGAAGATGTGGAGCGTGAGGTCACGCGTATGCTCGAAGATGAAAGTATCCGCAAACCACGAGTGCTTCGATTCTTTCGTGATTTCTTTGACTACGATCTTGGCGGTTATATCTGCAAAGACACGGCTGCGCTGGCTAAGACCGGAGCTTCAACTCGCGGAGTCTCACACTACCGCGCCATGTTCGACGCTACCGCGAGCACGGATCGCCTGATCGAACTTATCCTTGAGGAAGACCAGGACGTGTTGAAGGAAATGCTCACGACCCAGAAGGTTGTGGCGACTCGAACCGATAACCTCTACTTCGGACGGGAGCGAACCAAGGAAGAGCAGACGGCGGCTGCAGCCGCACGGAAGAAAGCTCAGGCAGAAGCCAAAGCCCGTTTTGAGGCCTCGACCAAGGATTTGCAGGAAGAGCTCAAGTCTGCCCAGCTCGTTCTCAAGGCAAATCCCGATGACAAGGCTGCTGCAAAGGCGGTCGATCAGAAGAAGAAAGAGATTTCGAATGCGAAGAAGAATTTCGATCGTGATGAGAAGCGCAAGCGCGACAGTGGAAACGACAAGGTGGAGCCGGCTGAACTGAAAGGTGAGCCGGAATATGCCCGCGTCAGCCGCCGCTCCTTTGGCAGTGGTTCCATGAAGCCTGAGCGAACCCTGGCAATGGCACCGGAAGGTCAGCGTCTCGGTATCCTGACTCACCCAAGCTGGCTGGTTTCTCATTCCGATGCGATGGACAATCACGCGATTCATCGCGGGATTTGGGTCCGCGAGCGACTCCTCGGAGGCGGTATTCCGGATGTGCCGATCACAGTGGATGCTCAGCTCCCGGACGAACCTGAGAACACCCTCCGAGAACGCATGCGGGTGACGAAAGAAGAATACTGCTGGGCCTGTCACGAGAAGATGGACCCGCTCGGTCTTCCCTTCGAGATGTACAATCACGCCGGTCTCTTCCGCACCGAGGAACTCGGTGCTCCTGTTGACACCTCCGGCGAAATCATCAATTCAGGTGATCCCTCTCTCGATGGTCCGGTCGCTAATGCGATCGAAATGATCGAGAAGCTAGCCGAAAGCGAACGCTCCGAGCAGGTATTTGTGCGCCACGCATTCCGATTCTGGATGGGGCGTAACGAGACGCTCAACGATGCGGCAATTCTGCAGGAAGCTCATCGCGCCTACAAAGAGAGCGGTGGCAGCATGAATGCACTCATTCTTTCGCTGCTGACTTCCGATGCGTTCCTTTACCGCACGCCGGAAGGTTAAGTTCTACACTGACGAAATTCAGCAGGCCTCTGCGAGGCAGAGTGCCTGCGCGTCAAAGAGCAGGGAAAGGGCACTGAGCGCGTCGTCAGGCACCTGGATGTAGCCTTCCCGGTCCTGGTACTTCTTACGAAACAATTCGCGCGGGCTCATCGTGAGATCGTTGAGATCGACGACCCGCATGCTCCAGTCATCAAAGTTGCGACGGGCTGCCTGTTCGTAGCTCAGCAGCGTCACATCGTGGTGCATTTCGTTGGCGATGATCTTCGCATAGAGCCCGTTGACGGCATCATCGGGCCCCTCAAGCACCTGAAGGAACGTTTCGTCGGACAGGACGAGCAGGCCGGTGATGTCATTCGCTGCATTGTTGAGCGTGCTCTTTTCGGCGAGACGACGCAGGACCTCGTTATTGATGATGTCCCACGACGTTTTGCTTTTGTAAACCAGGCGGCAGAGGCTCATAGCTACCATAAACTTAGGAAACGTCTGGAGAACTGGCAAGTGAGGATCTGGTACGCAAAAGCAAAAAAATGACCGGCCCCTCCCGTTTTCGCCGCAGCGAAACGAGAAGGGCCGGGATTGTTGGTTGTGGTGGAAAGTCAGAACCTTGCCCGATCAGGATCACTCTGGATCGACCAGGATCGAGAAATCGAGGTTGGCAGCATCGGAGCCGTTGTCACTGTTTGGGCCGATGGCGACATAAATGGTGTCTCCGGGAGAGAGATAACCGAGGCTGCAGTCGAAGTCTGAGGTTTCGTTCTGCCCCTGGGTGATGTAGTGGACGAGCGTGTCGTTCACGTAGACGTAGACTTCAGTTCCGTCTCCGCTGTTATTCCGTTGATCGATGATGGAATCGGCAATGACGTAATCGCCTGCGACGCGAACCGAGTAGGCGGCAATGGCGCAGCGATCATGGGCGATGGAGCCGTTGGCGGCGTCCCCCGGACAGATAAGTCCACCGGTCTGGAATCGGCCCCAGTCAAATTCGGTCGCGTCCGGTAGTCCCACCACCGCGTCGGAGTCATAGCGGTTGTTGCCATCCCAGTTCATCGCGATGTAGCCGGACTCATCTCCAATGGGACCGTTGGCGTTCCAGAGATATTGCCAGCCGTGACTTGGCGAAACGCCCTGGAAGTCGTCGCGGTAATCAGCCACCACGGTGAGGTCCGCGTGAGCGAGGGTGAAATCGAGATTGAATTTGTCCGATCCGCGATTGCCCTTGGGGCCGACGGCGACATAGATCATGTCGCCCGGCTTCAGGTATCCGAGGTTGGTGTCGAAGCTGGTTTGCCCGGCCCTCGGATTGTCGATGTCCTCGATGACTGTATCCCCGACCATGACAAGGAGCCTGGTGCCGTTTCCTCCATTGGGATTGGTTTGGGTCAGCATGGAATCGGTCAGGTAATACTGTCCTTCGAGGGATACATTAAAGGCGGAGATGGAGTAGCGATCTTCGGCTTCTCCCTGGTTGGAGCCCCAGCCGGGTCGGCCGCCTGTGGCGTCTCTTTCCGCAACATTGGTGGGGTGCACATAGTTGTTGTTCGTACCTGCCGGGAGCACCTCATAGTTTGTCGCGGTTCCGATCGGGCCAAAACTGTTGGTCATGTAGGACCAACCGGAGGCCGGCGTGGGAGTCTGGTAATCATCCCAGCTGTCAGCCTGGATGGTGGCGACGAGGTCCGATACCGTGAAGGTCACGGTTTTGGGAGTGCCGGAGCTTCCCGCTCCATTCTGGCCGGTGTAGGGGGTCGCTGTGATGGTGTGGCTGCCGGCGGCCAGTTCACCGAGAAGCAATCCTTCCCCGGCGGAAGCGAAGAGCTCATAGGGAGGGTTATTGTCAGTTTGATAGGATGAACTTCCGTCGTAGCTGAAAACAACCGAGCCCTGGGCACTGTCGATGTTGGCCACAATGTTCACGTTGGCGGCGCCAAGTTTTCCGTATTCAAGAACGTCACCGTCTTCAATTTCCATCAGCTCAACTCCAGTGGCCGCATCGATCAGAGTGAACGTGGTCGCCTCAAGCGTGTGGCTGGCGAGATCAGGCAGGAGCCATGGATCAAAGTAGCTGCCGGTTAGTCCCAGATCGATACCGGATGCCGGACTGCCGGGGAGCCAGTTGGCTGGAATGTTTCCGCCAACCTGGCGAGGCTGTTGCGAAGGCTGTCGGCGAAAGTCCTGCGCTGCATTATCAAACGTGTTCAGCTCCAATGCAGCGAGGGAAAGGCCGTCGAGACTGGCAGTGCTGTGACAGGTCAGGCAGAACTTATTCTGCGTTGATTGCGGGCGGGGTGCGTCGTGGTAAAGCGGGCCCTCCGGGAAGAGAAGGTTGTGGCGCAGGCTGGCGACATCAACTGGAATATTGAGCAAATGAGCGGCTCCATCGTCGCTGTAGTCAGCCCAGTTGGCGTAATAGTCGAAGGTCGGTTCTCCCTGGTTGGCCAGGAAAGCACTGATTTCTGCGTGGGCCCAGTCGGGGTATAGATTCGACTGTGAAGTGAGTGGACCGGTGTAGTCGGAATTGAAACCGACAATCGTTCCGCCGGCATGGTTGGCGGCGGTCTCGGGGTTCATCGAATCGGCGAAGACTTTGAACTCGTCAAGCCATCCCCGGAAGCCGGTTTCAGATCCACCGTCGATTTTGGCGAGGGAGAGATCGCCGGGAACCATCTGAAAGAGATTCTGGATCGGATTGGTCCACCGGTGATAGAGCATACCGTTGAGATAGAATTCGATCTCGTATCCTCCGTTGAGCACCTGCACCGCCAGGTGGGACCAGGCTTTTTCAGGGAGTGTTGCCGGAAGATTGATGATGGCAGCGTCACTGCCTGCTGCGTCCTTGTAGACCACATGGGAGCGACCTCTCAACTGAACGGACGTCTGATCCGGGAAGGAGAACAGAAGGCGATCAGTCCCGTCATCACCGAATCGACAATCGGCAAAGACGCTGACATACCAGTCGCTGTTTCCAACGCTTTGGGGTTGGGCCGGAATGCTGTAGGTGATGCCCGAACTACCGTCGACCCAGGCCCCTCTTCCCCTGATTCCACCCATGGCGATGGGCTCAAGTCGCATGTTGCCAAAGGCCGCCCCGCTTGAAGGAAGGGCCCAACGATCCGAGGTGGCGCAGGCATCGTTGGCGAATTTGACAGGGTTGGAGAAGGTGTCGGAACTGGAGTCCCAGCCGTCGTGATACTCCATATTGACGTTGCCGGTATTGGCGGTGCCAAAAGTGAGCGCTCCGCTCATGGGGCTGATGATGAAAGCGTCGAGATGGGAATAGTCGTCGAAGGCAAATTCCTGCGTGGCGCGACCATTACTGACTCGCCAGACCACATCAAAAGGGGTGCGAACCTTGAGGTTGCTGTCGTAGGTCACGAGGCTTTCGAGCGAGTCAAAGAAGGTGGTGTTGGTGGACACGTCTGCTGGCCAGCCGACGCCGTTTGCCTGGCGGCCGGAGCCTACCCGAATGATGCCGGTCTCCGTTCCAAGAGGACCGGAGTTGGCCTCATAGAGCGTAACCAGTCGCTGCTTCGCGTCGCCGACTTGAAGGCCGTAGTCGGTGCCGTTGAGGACATTGTCCATCATGACCATTTTGCCGCGGGTCCAGAGACCCATGATAATCTGGCCCCGGGTTTTACCGCCAGCTTCTCCAGTGATGTCATCCGGGAAACCGGGAAGGGGAGTGTTGGGGTAACGGGCCACGCCGCTGTCATGAAGGCGTGATCCAACCACGGTATAACCGACCAGGCTGGCATCACGGGACATCCAGGGGTAGGTGCCTTTGATGTCCGTGTTGTCCGGGATGATATTGCCTTCCGGATCTCGGAAAGGGTGCATGGCAAAGCCATACTGTTGGTTGATGCGGGTATCATACGGGGCATGTGATAGAGGCATGACGGCATCCCAGTCGGCGGGATCTCCGGTCGGGGAATAGCTGTAGACGACATCGGCATACATGGGGCCATGGGTGGTGCCACTGACAGGATCGGTCCAGGAGTGTGTCGTGTTGGAAATTCGTCCAATGACGAGTTTGCCGTCGTTGGAAATCTGTGGCTCAAACATGTTGTTCGCCTGAAAGGGCGGGCTGCCGGCCATGGAGGTCACGGTGATGTCCTCGATGAACGCGGTGTCGGTTTTTGGATTGGCGACCGTGACCACAATGTTGGTCTTCCAGATCGTCATGTAATTGGTTCCGGGATCTGATGCCTCCGTGTGTCGGGCACAGGCGATGACGACGAGGTCGTAGTAGTCTTTTCCATCTCCCAGGCTGTAGGGATTCGGGCGTGCGCCGGGGACTTCTGAAGGGTCCCAGAGTCCGACATGAACGAGGCCTCCGTTGGCTCCTTCGAGGCTGTTGTTGGGAACATTGTAGCGGTTGGACAGGTCCAGGATGCTGACGCCATCCGGCGTTTCGGCGAAGTGTGAGGCGAGACCCTCCGGTTTGATGAGAAAGAAGTTTCGCCCGCCGCCCAGAGACTTCATGGAAACGGCAATTCGCCCGTCAGCGCTCGTCTTAAAGGGCGGGAGGTGAGGTCGGTCGTAGCCGGATTCTTCGATGCCGGTCACGCTGCGAGTGATAGCAGGATGTTCCGGAGTCTGCGCGAGCACTGTCGATAGCGACGACAGCAAGAGTAGGCCGATACACAGTAAAGCAGCCTTAACTGCTCCATGCGAATAGACCGTTTGAGTCACAGGGAAGCGATTCATGGTGGGGTATTTTTTCTGGGTTGATCTGGATCAGTGATGGGGTGGGGAGGAGGGAAATGAGTTTGGTGGATTGAGATTAATTGGAGTCCGGCCCCTGCAGGATGAGGACTCCCATGCGGTTGGGGCGGGACCAGTCGTCTCTGAATTTGGGGGTCCAACTGAGCTGGCTGCGCTCTTTGCCGTCAGCAGGATCGGAGTCATTTGAAGCCACGTTGAAGGCCAGCGTCATTCCGTCTTCCGGGGAAATACCAAGCGCCTCCCAGGGCAGTCGGACCTCGGCGCGAATGCCATCCGGGGTCCGCAGGGTTCGGTGAGTCATCTCCGGCTTCGGGTCCGGGGCTCCGACTCCCGGAGTGATAGCCGCGACGCCGGGTTCGAAGAACAGGAAATAGTCATTGATGCCATCGAACTTTTCGCCGCGACTCCCGTCGGCATCGATGAAAATCTCGACGGAGTCCTTGGCCCAGACTTTGGCGTTTTCCTCGCCACCAATTTCGCTGTCCTTCACTTCGATCAGCACATAGAGAGCGTCGTTCGTCCAGAGTGCCTTCCAGCTGGAAGAGTGATCGGTGGCCGAAGTATGAACCGGTGAATCGGCTTCTCCGAAGAAGGTATTAGGATGGGACGGGTGGTTTGACCAAAGGGAGTCGATCGATTCGTCAATCGTCGGTGAACGGTTCGAAAAAGCCGCGGTGGCGACACTGAATCCCCGGCCGCCAGCGTTTTGTCTCCAGCCGCTTCCGGCTGGCAATGAAAGAGGGGAGCGGAGACCTTTGGCGCTGACTTCAACGATTCCTTCCGAGACAAGAACGCGAGAAGCCTGCTCATCAACATCGACATCGAAGGCGGTGCCAACCACTTCTACGGCTAAATGGGGCGTGACGACTTTGAGGGGCGCTTTTTGGGGAGAGACCTGCGCGTTGAGCTTGCCGGAATCCAGCTGGACCTCTTTTCCTCCTGAGGGAGTTTCGCGGAGCTGAACTTGTGAGTCTGGAGCAAAGGCCAGTTCGGTGGATTCTCCTGAAAACGCCATCTTCAACGGCTTTGAAGAAACTTTCACCGGGTTGCCTTCTTGGATCTTGGCGACCAGATCGCGAGTCTCAGCGTCTGACTCGACCGCGATAGGGGTTCCGATTGGCGGCGGCTGGTTGGCAATCCTCCAAACTCCCACACTTGCCAGCGCGACAAAGAGGAAAGCACCGATCCCTGAAAGCAGCACGGTTCGGCGTCGGCTGATGATCTTCTGCCCTGAATCGCGAGTGGCTTGTTCCCGGATCGAGCACTCGATTAAGGCCAACTCCGCCAGACGGCGGGCGATCGCCGGGTTTGAGGTGATCATTTTCGAAAATCCGGGTGTCGCCGGCTGGCCTCCCAGGTAGCGCCAGAGTTTCTCGTCCTGATCCCTCACTTTCATGGCTGGACCCTCCGGGTTGCGAGTGAGGCCGAGACACAGTCAGCAAGTCGTGACTTGGCGCGGTTGATGGTGACTGACACGACGTTGGCGTGGATGTTCAGCTTGAGAGCAATCGCATTGATCTTGTTGCTCTCCCAGTAGCGGAGGTTGAGAATTTTGAGCCAGCGATGAGGGAGCTTCTGCATGCATCCCCGCAGTGCATGGGTGCGGGACTCATCGGGATCCTGACCGATCGTTTCGAAGGCGGCTTGAAGGCTTTCGAGAGCTTCTTCGCTGAGAGAGACCGGTTGATTCTGCATCTTGCGAACCGCCGTCAGCGCTTGTCGTCGAACGACCTCGCGGGAGAACGACCAGAAATCCCGGACCTCCCCGGCGGCCCAGCGTTCGGCAACAACGGAGAGACTTTCCTGAAGGATGTCTTCAGCGAGGTGATAGTCCTGGACGATCGTGAGCAGGAACGCTTTCAGACCACGGCGATGCTCAGACACAAGACTCTCGAAGTCTCTCGGGGCATCGGGATTCGAAGGCAACTCTCTCATGGCGTGTGCACGGCCTGGGCTGCCCCTAAGTATCGAAGAATGGAGAAATCTTAACGAAAAAAGTGAAAAAAAAGAAAATAGCGCGGATTTTCCCGGATAGAGCCTCGGGATTTGTGGGCGAAATCCGGATCGCAAGGCGATCACCACATTCGCGAGAGCGCGAATATGAAGTTGTCCAGATCGGTGCCGATGTTCTCCTGGGTTCGGAATCCGATGTAGCCGATCTTAATGCCCGTCTGGCGATCAATTGGCAGCCCGACGCTGGCTCCGAAAGCGAGGTTGCGACGCGTGTCGTGCTTCGGAATGCCATTCACGGTCGCGGAAGCACCGTCTCCATAGGCCAGCCCGGTTGCGAGCCAGAGACCGGGTTTGAAGGTGTAGACGACGTGCGCCTGGGTGGCGAGCAGGGGAGCCTGATCCAAGTGGTTTCCGTTCCAGAATTCGTCGTTATCCGTGTAGAGCCAGATTTCTCCGTCGATTTCGAATGTCCACGGGCCACACGTGTGCGACAAACCGATCTGCGGTCGGAAAGTGAACCGGTTGGTTCCGAGGTTGAGCAGCTTGGTTTCGTCGTAGACCCCGGTGGGCAAGTGCACTGCGAAGCCGACGCCGATAACGGTGTCGCTTGAGGTTCCACTCTTTTTGCGCGCGGCAAATTCAGGAGCGGTGAGCGGAGGGTCTCCTACCAGGTTCATCGATAGCCGGAGCACGGTATCGGAAAAACCGGATTGAATGCGGCTTCGGGGCGCGCCACTGACGGTTCCCGACCAGGAGGCGTCCTGGTAAGCCTGGATGAAATCAAAGCGTGCCACCTGGTCGGAGAATTCAAAAATATGAGTGTATTTGAAGAGGGCCGAATGAATCTCCGTCACCACATCCTGCGCCTGCAGGACCGGGTCGAGAGCAATGTCTCCCGTGGTGAAGGCGTAGCCGCCTCCGGCGAAGCTCGTTTCGATGGGCAGGTTGGACCAGCGGCGTGGCTCAAGTTCCTGCGCGCCTGCGTCACCGGGACCCGTGAAGAGCAGGATCGTAGCTGCTATCAGTCCTCCGGTTCCTTTCGAGAAGGTTCTGTTGTTTCGACCTTTCACCCAGGAATGTCTTAGAGGTGTAGACAGGTCGAGGGAAGCGGGAAAATGCCAAATCTGCTGCGCGAGTTGGAGGATACCTTGTTATGTGAGTAACCTATCCTGGTGAGCATCATGCCTTCGCCTCGTCTCTGGGGACGGGCAAAAACAGAATGGAACACCATCATCCAGCGATTCAGCAGCTGACGCGGAAATTCTGGGATGCTTATTTGAAGCGAGACAAAGAAGCTTTGGGGTGGCTTCAGTCCGAGCAGTCACGGGAAGACTGCAAGCTGGTCGAGAAGGATGTGTGGGAGTGGAAGTGAGCCGATACGGAAGATTGGTATCTTCCGCTACTGATCTCTGGGCAAGGCTCTCACGAACACCTGTAGCGGAACTTGCTAAAGTTCCGATTCATCAGCTCAAGATATCTTTCACGATGTGACCGTGCACATCGGTGAGGCGGTAGTGCCTTCCCTGGAAGAAGTAGGTGAGCTTCTCGTGGTCGATCCCGAGCTGGTGAAGAATGGTCGCATGGAGATCGTGAACGTGGACGGGATTCTCCGTGATGTTGTAGCAGAAGTCGTCGGTGCTGCCGTAGGTCATGCCGGGTTTGACTCCGCCGCCTGCCATCCAGAGGGAGAAGCAACGCGGGTGGTGATCACGCCCGTAGTTGTCGCGAGTCAGCTTGCCCTGGCAGTAGGAGGTGCGTCCGAATTCTCCACCCCAGACCACCAGGGTGTCGTCGAGCATGCCACGCTGCTTGAGGTCTTTGATAAGTGCGGCTGAGGGCTGGTCGGTGTCACGGCACTGACCGGGAATCTGTTTCGGCAGGGTGTTATGCTGATCCCAGCCCATGTGGTAGAGCTGGATGAATCTCACGTCGCGCTCGGCGAGTCGACGAGCGAGCAGGCAGTTGTTGGCGTAAGTGCCGCGGACATGCACATCGGGACCATACATTTCGAGAATGTGATCAGGTTCGTCGGAGAAATCGGTCAGGTCCGGAACGGAGGTCTGCATCCGGTAGGCCATCTCGTAGGACTGGATCCGGGTGTTGATCTCGGGATCGCCGAACTCGTCGAGCGTGTCCTGGTTCATCTTGGCGAGATCGTCGAGCATGCGACGGCGCGCCTTGGCATCGAATCCCCCGGGGTTGTTGAGGTAAAGGACGGGGTCACCCACGCCCATCAGTTTGACGCCGGCATTTTCGGTCGGGAGAAAGCCGCTGCCCCAGAGACGGTCGTAGAGCGGCTGGCAACTGGGCCGTCCCGTGCCGCGGGAGGCCATCGCGATGAAGCTGGGGAGTTCGTCGTTGGCAGAGCCGAGGCCGTAGTTGAGCCACGATCCCATGCTGGGGCGTCCAGCCAACTGGTGTCCGGTCTGGAAGAAAGTGATGGCCGGGTCGTGGTTGATCGCCTCGGTGTACATCGACTTGATCAGGCACATGTCATCGGTGATGCCGGAAATGTGGGGCAGCAATTCACTGATCTCGATCCCGCTCTGGCCGTGCTTTTTGAACTCGTACTTGGTGCCGGCGAAAGGGAAGTTGCTCTGTCCCGCGGTCATACCGGTGACACGCTGAGTCATCTCGAGGTGATCCCGCATGTCCTCGCCAAAGTGTTTCTGCAGGGCCGGCTTGTAGTCGAAGAGATCCTGCTGCGAAGGGGCTCCGCTCTGGAAGAGGTAAATGATGCGCTTGGCCTTGCGAGGGTAATGATACTCGTTGAGCACCCCGTTGAGGTCTTCGCCTTCGGCTTGAGCCGTGGGGGCTGCGGTGAGGTCACGCCCCAACAGGGATGCCAGGGCGGCGGTGCCGATGCCGGTCGCTGCGGTGCCGAAGAAATGTCGCCGGTTCTGAAGCAGATTGAAGTCAGTGAGGGGAGAACTCATTGCAGGGAGATGCTGGTGTCGAGGTTGAGAATGAGGTGAGCCACGGCTGTCCAGGCGGCGTGCTCGGGACCGGGAATGGTGTCGTCGCGATCGGATTCGCCGACAGAGATGAAGTCGGAAGCCTGCTCCGGGCGGGCGGTGAAGTGCTCCTGGAAGTAGGCCAGGTTGTTTCGCATGACCTCGAGCTGAACGTCGTTGGGGCTCAGGGCGGTGACGCGGCGGTAGAGCGCGGCGAGGCGTTCTTCATCGTTGTCGGTTTCGAGAATGACTTCCTCGGCGACGTGACGGGCTGCCTCGACGAAGGTGACATCGTTCATCAGGGCGAGGCCTGGAGGGGGGTGTTGGTGCGACGAATGCTGACGTTGCACATCTCCCGTCCGCCCGCGTCGAAGATGAGCTGGCGTGGTGGATTGACGGCGCGTTTCCAGTAGGTGTAGAGGCTCTTGCGATAGAGTTGGTCGCCGGTGTCCGGGGTGTACTTGATGCCGGTGCGGCCGGAGATCGTGCTCCAGAGGCCCTCGGGCTGGTAGGGTTTCGCCGGAGCGCCGCCGACTTTCGGATTGAGCAGACCACCAGACTGCAGCGCCAGGTCGCGGATCGCAAAACCGTCGAGACGATAGCGGGGGCCGCGGGCGAGCAGGCGGTTTTCCGGGTCGGCTTCGAGCACTTCGGGTTCGACAACGGATTTCTGCTGGTAGGCCGCGCTGGTGACGATCAGCTTGTGCAGCGCTTTGACATCCCAGCCGGATTCGATGAATTCGACGGCGAGCCAGTCGAGCAGTTGCGGGTGACTGGGCAGTTCGCTCTGGGCGCCAAAATCTTCGACGGTTTTGACGAGGCCGGTGCCGAAGTGGTCCTGCCAGATGCGGTTGACGATGACGCGGGCGGTGAGCGGGTTATCTTCCGATGCGATCCAGCGGGCCAGTTCAAGGCGGTCCTTGGGCTGCTCCTCGGGCGTGCCATTGAAGAAGGCAGCGGGTATAGCGCGCTCAGCCGGTTGGTTGAGGTCGGCGGCGTCGTAGGCGCCACGGTCAAGCAGGTAGGCCGGCGTGGGATCGCCTTCGCGCTCCTGCATCACCATGACCGGAACGCTTTCGGCTCCCACCTCGGCGAGCGCCTTGTTCGCTTTGTTGAGACGACTGTTCGCTTTCCTGGTCGGAGAATCGATTCCGCGATAGAAGTCGGTGATGGTCCGACGCTCACGAGCGCTGCGGACTTTTTCTTCGGTATCGAGGGCGCGCTGCACTGGTTGAGGCAGGCTGGAGCGGTCATAGGTTTCGGGAAACTCATCGCTGGAAAGGTAGAGCTTGAACCGGCCGATGTTGTGGTCGGCGAATTTTGATTCGTGCGCGAGTTGGACCTGCAAAGATTCGTTTTCGGTCAGGGTGACAGGCTCCTCGAGAACGAAGTAGGCGGAAACCGTCGCTGGCCCCACATTTCCTCCGAAGACAGCCCAGCCGGTGTTGGGCTTGTCATCGATGGTGTTGCTGACAGGGTAGTTGTCCTGCTCGTAGCTGGCTACGGCGCGAGCGATGGTGATGGGGCGGCTCTTGCCGGATTTGTCGTTCACAATATTCGCGGTGACATGGGTGAGAACGAAGTTGCCGTTGTTGCTTCGAGCGAGCTGGCGGGGCTTGCCGAACTCTTCGTGGGGAATCGCATCGATTCGGAAGGCGGAGACGGCCTTCTTGGCCGCAGGAATGAAGGCGAGGTCGTAGACCGGTTTGGCGACGTTCTGGCCGCTGAAGAGCCAGGAGCCATCCTCTTCGAGCGTGAGTTGGCCTTCGGCATTGAGCACTTCGGCACGGGAGAGGTCTTTCTGGCGGGTCCACTTCGATTCTTCCGGAGAGGTTGCCTCGTTGTTGAGCATGGAAAGCCATTCCTGGTAGCGCTGGTTGAAGCCTTTGGCGGCTTCCTGCTGTTCCTTGAGGGCCGCCTCGTGTTCGGTGACGAGTTCCTGGGGAGGGGAAGCAAAGGGGGAGCGGAACTGGCTGACCGGATTCGCCTGGACACCATTGCCGGTGCCTCGTTCTCCGATGTTGTTGAAGTAGGCGAACAGCTGGAAGAACTCCATCTGGGAGAGTGGATCATACTTGTGATCGTGACAGCGGGCGCAGCCCATCGTGAGGCCAAGCCAGACGGTGGAGGTGGTTTCGACGCGGTCGATCACGTTTTCGACAAAGAACTCTTCGGCGAGCGCGCCACCCTCGGCGTTCTGGCGGTGGTTGCGGTTGAAGGCGGTGGCGAGAATCTGCTGGTCGGTCGCGTCGGGCAACATGTCTCCGGCGAGCTGCTCAATGGTGAACTGATCGAACGGCATGTTGTCGTGATAGGCCTTGATGACCCAGTCCCGCCAGGGCCAGTTGGATCTCTCGGAGTCCTTCTGAAAACCATCGGTGTCCGCGTAGCGGGCACCATCGAGCCAACGGAGCGTTTGCCGTTCGGCGTAGTCGAGCGAGGCAAGGGTTTCATCAACGAATGTTTCGTAGGCAGTTTCGGGATCGCCCTGGAGAGCTCTTGCGAGCGCTTCGGGTTGAGGAAGCAGGCCGGTCAGGGTAAGAGAAGCGCGGCGCAGGCGCGTTTCGAGATCGGCTTCGGGCTGAGGGGTGAGTTTCTCTTCTTCCAGTCGTGAAAAGATGAAGTGATCGATCGCATTGCTGACCTGCTCTTGATTCGCTTTTTCCTTCAGCTCAGGAAGTTCGGTTTTCTCAGGCTTCTTGAAGGACCAATGCACATCGTAGTTGGCTCCCTGGAGAATCCACGCATCGATGAGGTCTTTATCACGGCGCGTCAGCACGCGGTTGGAATCGACGGGCGGCATCACGTCGATGTCGTCGTTGGGCATGCGAATGCGCCAGTGCACTTCGCTGGCTTTGAGATCGCCGGGCACGATGCCGACCACGCCGCTGTGGTCTTTCATGGCTTCCTCACGGGTGTCGATGCGGAAGTCAGACTTCTGGTTCTTGGCGTCGGGTCCGTGACAGTGGTTGCACTTGTCCGAAAGAATCGGGCGAATGTCGCGGTTGAAGTCCACTTCGCCGACGTCGGCGGCGGAAAGAGAACTGATGCCGAGGCCAAGGCTGAAGGCGGCGGCAAGCGCGAGTTTAGGGGCGGGCTGAAAACTCATGGGCAGGGGTCAAAGTTCGCTGGTCAGAAGGGAATACCAGTGACGCGTGAGCGGTCACAAAGTTCCGTAAGAAAATTAACGGTAGGGTGTTCCGGTTTCGTAAAGGGTTTCGATGTCGCTCGCCGAGTAGGCCCGGCGTGAAATGAGAAATTCGTCGACGCGTCCGTTGAAGCTGCGAACGGCGGCATTGGACCCGGGGTGGGGTTGCCAGTTGCCGATTTCAGAGGGGCCAAATGCGACCGGGACATGCCGGTTGGTTGAAGCCGTGGCGACGGCTTCGCCGTTGAGGAAGTGGGTGATACTGGCGTCCTCGTGATCATAGGTGACGGCCAGGTGGATCCATCGACCGAGGTCTTCCGGAGTCAGCAGCGGTTCGGTGTGCAGGGTGCTGAGTTGGGCGATCCCGAAAGTGAGCTGGCCCTGATCGCCGATGTGCCAGTGGGGTTCTCCCTTTTCCCAGCCATCGGTCAGGAAGAGAGAATTGTGGCGCTGGTCGAGTCCTCCGATGCGGACCCAGGTCGCGAGGGTGAGTGAGTCGCAGGTAACCGGAATATCGATGCGGATGCGATCGGTGACACGCTTGAATTCGAGCGCGCCCTTCCCGGGCCAGCGACCAGTCGTCCAGCGAGCGCCGACGATGCCGCCGTTGAGATCCGTGCCGTGGCGGTTCCGAATCTGTCGGTCCCACGGGGCGTGATCTTCGAAATCAAAGTAGAGAATGGTGTCAGGGTCGCTGGCATGAGCGAATCGGGATTCTTTCCAATTGGCGTAGTCGATCTCCCAGCCCTCGTCGCTCATCTGGAGCATGGCCTGGCGATCGACGAAATTGGAGTCATCGAGATCGATGGCTTCCATGTCAGGCTGATCGCGGTCGAGACGAGTGGCCTTGCCGGTGGTGAGCAGAGCGAGTTCTTGCCCTCCTTTTTCGTGCACCGCGACTTCTCCATCAATGACGTGAATTTCACTTTCACCGTTGGCGTCCACGCTCATGGCAAACTCGGTGCCGAGATCGACCGCATCATAGGACGGGCCTTCAATGACAAACCCGCGAGCGGGTTCGGGAACAAAGGCTCGCAAGCGGCCGTTGCGGAAGACCGCTTTGGTCGGGGATTCGATATCGAGTTCGGCCGGGCCCTCGAGAATCACAGTGGCGCCGTCGATGAACTCAATCTGGGCGAGTCCACTCGCGAGTTGAATGGGGCCGGGCGGCAGGGTGTCGCCTTCCTGGAAACGAGGTGCCTGATCCTGCCATTTTACCCCGAGGCTGCGACTGAGCACGGCGACGCCATTGGCAACGGGAGTGTTGACTTCCGTGGGCGCTTTGTCCCGAAGCAACATCATGACAAACAGCGTGGCGATTAGTGTCGCGGCGAGCGGCAGGGCGGTTCGAGTCCACTCGGAGCGGGAAGGGGGCGAGGCGGCAGGAGAGCTTTCTTCTCCGGGCATTGCTTCGGGGGCGAGGCCGCCATGGTAGTCCAGGTGGAGGCGCGAATGCAGTTCCATGTGATCGCGGTAGAGCTGGCGCGCTTCGGGATGATGGCGCAGCGCTTCGTTGAACGCCTCGCGGTCGGACGGGCTCAGGTCATCGCCCTCCAGCAGGGTGGCGAGCAGGTTGAGGAATGTCTCCTCGTGAAATGATTCAGCACTCATGAGTAGGCCTCTTTCAGTTTGCCTTCGATACAGACGAGCAGGGATTGCCGGAGGCGCATCAGGGTCATTTTGGTGGCGCTGGCTTTTTTACCGAAGCGTTTGGCCAGTTCGGGGATAGGCAATTCGCTGCGGTAGCGATCCCGGATCAGTTTGCGATGATCATCGGGCAGCTCAGCGAGGCATTCCCGCAGGGCGATTTCTTTTTCTTCATCTTCGGCCAGGGCCAGTTGGGTTTCGTCGTCTTCGGCGAGGCGGTCAATGACATCATCGTCGAAGAGATGGCGGTCGCGTTTGCGGTCGCGTAGAAAGGCGCGCGCCTGGAAGTAGGCGCATTTCCTGGCCCAGGCCCCGAAATTGGTGCCGGGTTCGAATTCGTCCACCTTGCGCCACATGACGAGGTTGGTCTCCTGGAGCACATCGTGCGCGTCGTGCACGTTGCCGAGGATGGTGACCAAGTAACCGAAGAGGCGGTTCTGCCAATCGGTCAGCTGGGTGATGAATTGTTCGTCGGGGGCGCTCATTGGCTCTTCTCTCTGAGAGAATACCAATTTGCCGCCTCCGGTCACAAATTAACTTTCGCGCCGCTTCTTCTCAATCTCCCGAAGCTTTTCGCGTTCGATGTCGAAGCGCTCTCGGTTGCAGTTGCAGTGAAGGCAGAGCGGGGAGTTGTAGAATAGAACAAACTTCTCTCTGAGAGTGAGTGGCTGCTCAATGCCCTTCTCGACGAGATCAAGTGCCGTTGAGCATCCAGGGAGGAGCGAACCGATCCCGTCGTAAAAGAAATCGACGACGCTACGCTTGTTTTGATTTGGATCGGAGTGATCGGTCATTAGATCGGGAAAGAGGGCTGGAGACCTATGATGTAACCCAGTTACGAAATGCGGGCAAGGGCTGGATGCCGACCTTTTTCGGGTCCGTGTTGCGATTTTTCCGCGGAAATTATCCACTCGCCGCCTCGCGAAAATGGTGACTGTTGGCGAGCCGTGCTACTCGGACTTGAGACCTGCCGTGTTGACGGAGCGGACATGATAGGTCCGCTTCCCGGCAGCGTTGCCTTCGGGATCAACGAAACGCATTTTGACGAGCGGAGCTTCGGGAGTGTCGCTGTACTGGAGTCCCTGGAAAAGTGGTCTTCCGAAGCGGTTGGTGGGGTTCTCAGGAACCGTAGTGATGGGCTCGCCATTGCGTTCGATAATGAAATGTGAAATGCCGCTCTCAAGATCTGCCTCCGCTCTCCAGGTCAGTATGTTTCCTTCGACCTTCAGGTCGGTCGGCGCCGGGGGAGGGGTGGTGTCAGGTAGGTTGGTGTCTTTGATGTATTGCATCCACGCCTTTGCAATGGTTTCGTTGGGTAGCCAGACTGCCTTGGTTTTGTCGCCCTCGTAGACTGACTCGGGAACTGCCGTGGTTCCCAGTAATGGTGCCAGCCAGGCCTCTCCCGTTGGCATTGCTTTGAGGGAGGCTCCCGGCTTCTCCGGTAGGCGGGCGCTGAGGCAGGCATCGAGCCACGGAATCGCCATGTAGCGTTGGTTGCCGCACTCGTGAGCGGTGAGGGGATCGACAGCCACGCCGATCAGGCCGCCTTTTCCGCGCACTGTCTCAAAAAAGGTTTCGTTGGCAGGCCATACCCGGGCGAACTTGCCCTCCTTTACGGTGACTCCCTCCTTGGTGCCGGGATTACACATCATGGGGACGCCTAAGGCAGCTTCGGGGAGTTGGTGGGGCTTTATCGCTGTTCGGTCAGGATTAGGCTCGAAAAGTGGTACGCCCGACCGGTGCCAGGTGGCAATGGTGCGTTCGGGATGCAGCAGTGTCATCCCTCCGCACCAGTGACCGCCGCCGCTGTGCCCCCAAAGCGCCCAAGGAAGATCGACAAGCTCGGGATGGGCGGATTTTTCTCCGAGGGCTGCGAGGCCTTTCCGGAAAGCGGCGTCAGAGCCGTTGCGCGGATCGCACCACATCTGGCAGTCGGCGGCTTGCGGTTGTTCGTAGGACGGGGAAACGAGAGCACAGTCGTGTTTCTTTGCCAGGGCCTGCCAGTGGAGATCAAAAGCACCGGTTTGACCGGATTTGCAGGAACCCTCGCCGCAACCGTGCTGATGAACGATGATACCGCGAAGGGTTTCAACGCCCTCCGGAATCCAAACGGTGTACTGGACCGGGAAAATTAATTCGCCCGGCTTGTCCGATGCGTCGAAGCGAACCCGGTAGTAAGGTGGCGATGCATCAGGGGGATTGTCGTAGGGTAGCTCTTGCGCGGGAACTGTTGTCGCAGCGAGCAGGAGCAATGAAAGCAGGGCGGGGATTTGCATGATGCTGGACGGTCGGCCGGATCAAAAATCCCCGGCATCGACGGTGGTGGTTTTGCCGGACTTGTCGGAGATCGTGACGACGTTGCCTTCCACTGAAACGATGGTGCCATAGCGTCCCTTCAGTTTGCCGCGCTTGATGGCGAGGCGTTCGCCGATGTGTTCCCGGGGATCCTTCGGTTTGAAGAAACGACCGAGCAGGCCCTTTGGAGCTGCGGGTTCGGGAGTTTCAAAGGATTTTGGGGTAGTGGTGCTCGTTTGGGCCGGGAGGGCTGTTGCGGCGACCGCGGACGGCGCGACCGGGGCAGGCTGTTGAGGGCGAACCGGGCCGGGAGAAACCGGAGCCGGTGCCGGAGAAGCAGGTGCAGGTGAGGGAGAAAGTGGTGCGGGCGCCGGTGCCGCCGGGGAGATGGGGCGGGGTTTGAGAGGGGCCGTGTGATCGGGCTGGGAGGGTGCCGCTTCTTCAGCCGGCTCGATCGGCGCCGCGAGTGGTTCAACGGCTTCTTCCGGTTCCGGCTCCCTTTCGGATGTCGATGCGGCAATCGGTGCCGTATCCGGAGAGCTTGTTGGCGTGACTTCGTGAGTTTCGGCGGCCACCTTCGGCTCTGGCTCAGATTGAGCCATGGAACGACGACGATTGGGGCGGATGTGGTCCACTGCAGCCGGATCGATCGTGAAGGCGGGTTCTAGCTCTCCGTGCTGGGTCGGTGGCTTCTTTCGCTTTGGTCGCGGTTTAGGCGGGTCCTCAGATTCGATCTCAGCCTTCAGTTCTGCTTTCAGCTCAGCCCTCAATTCGGCCTTCAGTTCCTCCTTGAGGGACTTTTTGAGTTCCTCCTTGGTGACGGTTGTTTTCTTGGGCCTGGCTGTCGCAGATTTCTTCTTCGGAGGACTGCTTTTTTCCGCTTTTGCCGCCGAACTGGTCGAGGCTTTTTTCCCTTGGGGCTCAGATGAAGAAGGCTTCTTTGTCTTTCTCTTCCCGGAACCCGATTCGAGAAGGTCGTCGAGTTCGTTGGACAGTTGTTCCTTTTTCTCCTTTGCCGCCGTCTTGTTGGGCTTCTTTTTCCTTCTGGGGAGATCGATTTCCCGCGAGTCCTTGGGGCGCGATTTGTCCCTTTTGTCCAACTCCAGATCCAGGTCAGCGATCGGCTGGGGGCCCGGTGCGTTGGCTCTTTCTAATGCCCTTAGGTGGCGACGACGGGCGTCGATGATTTTTCGAGTCAAATAGACAAGGATGATGATGCCCAGCACCGTTCCGCCGATGGGCTTCCAACCATATTTGAAAATATCTATGATCAACTCCTTCATCCTCACGAAAATGGCGCGCAGGGCGGTCAGCGCCGGAGACTTGCCACCATAGATAAGAACTTGGGAATCTTCTAGTCCTCGTTTTTGCCGCTTACGGATTTTTTTGCCAGTCTGTGAACAGTTGAGCACCTGGTCTATTTCGCGAGATAGAAGCAACCAGGGATCATGCGGTTGACACGCTTTCGCGCCTCCGCCCCTTCTTGCGCAAAGCCTTCAGTGAATAGAAGTTGTGTGATGGCTGCCCCTCTAAATCGCCGCCGATTTGTTCTCCAGGCTCTCGGAGCTTCCGTAGCTCTTCCTAATTTGCCATCACTGATGGCCAAATCCGTGGAAGGCAGCGCTGCAGTTCAGGCCACGAGTGGAGCGGGCGTAGGCGCTTCCAGGTTTGTGGCAGTCGGCAATCTCCTCGGATTCCAAACCAAATCGCTTTTTCCGGAAACGGCCGGCAAGGGATACGAAGCAACGACCCTGCTCAAGCCGTTGACCGACAATCGGGATCATATGACGGTCTACCGCGGGCTCGACCATGGGATCAAGGGTGGACACTTTGCGGTGCACTCCTTTCTTTCCGGTGTTCTGAATTCTGAAGCACAGAATCGACCGGACGGAAACGTGACCATTGATCAGTTCATTGCCGATGAGATCGGGACCCAGACTCGTTTCCCTTCGCTGACCGTTGGTTCCGAGGGAGGAATTCATGGCGGCTGCCAGATCGCCTGGACACGTTCGGGGGTTCGAGTGCCTCCGATCACGGGGCCCGCCGACTTATTTGAGAAGCTCTTTGTCAGTGATTCACCGGAGCGAAAAGCGCAAAGGGTGAGAGAGAACTCCCTCCAGGCATCGATTCTCGATTCCATTCTTGAGGATGCCAACCGGCTGAATCGAAAGGTCAATCGTGAGGATAAGGAGAAGCTCGACGAATACCTCACTTCGATTCGCGATGTGGAGAAGCGCCTCGAAATGCGACGGCGCTGGGCGGACCATCCCAAGCCCGGGGCTCCGTTTGATAAGCCAGCCAATGTCAGCACGGTGAATGACCTGCCGATGTTGTACGAATTGATCGCGCTGGCTCTGCAGACGGATTCGACCCGCGTCGCGACGTTGGAGATTGGAGGATGTTTTCTTCCGCAGGACCTCGGGATCGACAAGTCCTATCACGGTCTGTCCCACCACGGAAACGATGAGAAAAATATTGCTCACCTGATCACCCTGGAGACCTACCAGATCGAGCACTTCAACAAGTTCCTGACTCGACTTTCCGGAATACAGGATGGCGAGAAAACCCTGCTCGATTCCACGGCTGTCCTTTTCGGCAGCGGTATGGGTAATGGTGCCTCTCACAAGAACACCGACCTGCCCATCATTCTGGCGGGTGGGGGCTATCGCCATGGTGAGTTCAAGAAGGTGGAAGCAAACGGACCCAACAAGGTGCCGCTCTGCAATCTCTATCTTGAGATGGCGCAGCGCATGGGACTTGAGGTGGATGCCTTTGGCACCAGCACGGGAACCTTTTCCTAGATGAAATCACTTCTCCGAGCCTGGCCGCTTTTGGTGGCCGGTACCTGCTGTGCGGCTGATGAGTCGAAAGATACCGAGCGTATTGTCTATCAGTTCATCGGGAACTATTGTCTTGAGTGCCACGACTCCGCAGTTCAGAAGGCGGATCGCGATTTCGAAGCCTTCGAACTGCCGTTGCAAAAGGAGTTCGACTTGATCACCGCGCAGGAGATCATCGACCAGGTCACGCTCAAGGAGATGCCGCCGAAGAAAGCGGATCAACCTTCTGATGAAGAGCGCATCGCAGTGGTGAGAGCTTTGCGTGAAAAAGTTGAGGGCCTGCGTGGGAAACTTGAAGGGCATGCCTCTGGCCGCACCGTGATGCGGAGGCTATCGATGCGAGAATATGAGAACACGCTCGAGGAACTTTTTGGCCGGCGCGTCGACACTCTCGGGCTGACAGCGGATTTTCCAAAGGAAAACACCAGTGAGCACATCGATACCATCGGTGCAACGCTGGTGACATCGGGGTTCCTGTTGGACCAGTATTTTCAGGCGGCCAACAGGCTCGTCGATCTTCGCCTGGGCAAACCGCAGATGGATCCCAAAACCTGGCATTTCACTGACAACTTCAGGCAGTATGAGGAGCTGACCGGCGCGCACGGCAGCGTGTTTAAGTTTGGCTACCTCTGCCTCTACGAACAGCCTAACACGGACACTCGCCAGGGAGGCTACGGACATATTGAGGATTTCCTCGAAGGCGTGCCGGTATCCGGTTACTATGAGATCAGCGCATTGGCGCAGGCCTATCATCGCGACACGCATTATGACCCGAAGATCTTCAAAATCGATTTCTCAGAGCCCTTTCTGCTTGGTGTGGTGCCGGGCGATGTGACAAAAGGGCATATTCATTACCCGCAGGCGATCGAGCCACTGCTGGGTCAGAAAGTGGTGCCGGATGACAAGCAGGAGTGGCTCAAGTTCCGCGTGTGGCTTGAGAAAGGACAGACGCCTCGTTTCATCTTTCCCAACGGTCCGTGGGAGTCACGGGCTTCGGTGATCACGGTGAACAAGCGCTACGAGGACGAGTTTGATCCGAAGAAGTTCAAGTCGGGGGTGAGCCGTGCGCACATACTTCGCGAAGGAGCGCTGCCTCACATCCGCATCGACGAGATCAAGATCCACGGGCCGCTTCCAGAGCCCGGGGGAACGAAGGAAGAGATTGCCGTTTTCGGGAAGAAGGGTTTCCAGAAGGACAAAGCGAAAGAGCAGTTGTTTGCCTTCGGTGAGCGGGCCTTTCGACGTCCGCTGAATGATTCGGATCGCAAGCGAATCGAGGCGGCTTATCAAAAGCGACTGAACGAAAAAGCAACTCCACGCGAAGCAGCTTTGGATACTGTGAAAATGATCCTTTGCTCACCGTCATTTATCTACCTCGCCGAGGTGACCGACGAGGAACAAGTGGAGCTGGGCGCCTATGATCTGGCCTCGAGGCTTTCGTATGCGCTATGGGCCTTGCCTCCCGACGAAGCATTGATGGCATCGGCCCGATCCGGAGAGCTTTTGAAAGAAGAGGAACTGGGGCGCCAGGTGCGTCGCCTCCTGGTCCATGAGAATTCCGCCGGGTTTGTTGATGGCTTCCTCGACAGTTGGTTGAACCTGCGGGACATCGGTTCACAGCCTCCTCCACGGGGTGCAGCAGGGCTCTACTATTATCAGAATCTTCCCGCTTCGATGAAAGAGGAAGCCCGGCTGTTTTTCGCACACGTGCTCAAGGAAAACCGTTCGGTCGCGGACTTCATCAACGCTGACTACACCTTCGTAGATAAGTACCTGGCCGGTTTGTATCAACTTCCCGAGAAAGAGACGATGCGCCTGGCTGACGGGTTCGAGAAAGTGAGCCTGAAAGAGAACGCGAGGCGGGGCGGGGTGCTTGGCATGGCTGGTGTTTTGACGGTGAGTGCTAATGGAGTCGATACCTCACCGATCACCCGGGGCGTGTGGGTATGGGAGAACATTCTCGGGGTGAAACCACCTCCGCCGCCCGATGAAGTGCCGGACATTGATGCGGACACGCGCGGCGCGACCACGATTCGCGAAAAGTTGAAGAAGCATCGCGAAGACAAGGCCTGTGCCGAATGTCATCGCAAGATTGATCCCCTTGGCTTTCCTCTTGAGACCTTCGATCCAATCGGACGATGGCGGGACCGTTATCCGGGAGGCGACGGTGGTGGTCTCAAGGTGGATGCGTCAGGTGAGTTCGCTTCCGGCGAAACGTTCGCGAATTTCAGGGAATTCAAGCAGGTCCTCGTCGACACTCGCAAGGATGCCTTCACTCGTGGACTGATTTCCAAACTGCTCAGCTACTCCACCGGACGTCATATGGAGCCGGTCGATCGCTATATCATCGATGACATTCACGAGAAGGTGAAAGAAGACGACTACGGGTTTGAAACGCTCGTCGTCGAAGTGATGACGAGCGAAATCATGCGGTCGCGGTGATCAGGGGGATCAAAGGTGTTCCTGAAACCACTGGTCAATATCTTCGACCATTGGCATGAACCAGGGATGGCGGTTCCAACAACCGTGTTTGCCCTCGGGGTAGTCCGAGAGAACTTCGGTGCAGATGCCGAGGTCCATCAGCTTGGCCATGGACGGGAAGACTTTTGAAGGATCTTCGGTGCCGCCATACTGGAAAAGAATGGGTGGGGTATTTTCGTCGATGTGTTGATGGGCGTCCGCGAGGGTATAAAGCCCGGGCTTTTCTTCCACGTTTCCGCCGAAGAGCCAGATCGCGTTGGGCTTTGGATTGTCTTTGAGAAGGGATCGCTCAGCGACGCTTCCGGTGGCGATTTCCATGGGGCCTGACATGACCACAGCTGCCTGGACCCGGGAAGAAACATGGGGGTAGCCTCCATCACCGTGAAGTTCTTCCACATCAGCAGTCGTGGCCAGCAGGCCGGCGAGGTGGGCCCCGGCTGATCCTCCGACAACACCGATGCGGTCTGGATCGACGCTGTAGAGATTGGCATTGGCGCGGAGAAAGCGGACCGAGGCGTGGCTGTCGTGGATGTTGGCGGGAAACTTCGCCTCTTCACTGAGCCGATAAGCGACTGCCATGGTGACATAGCCGCGCTTGGCGAGCTCAAGACCCATCGCCCGGAATTTCATCTTGTCGCCGCTGTGCCAGCCGCCGCCATGAAGAATGATGGCAGCGGGGAAGGGGCCGTCGCCGGGCGGTACGAATACGTCCGCCAGCATCCGGCGATTACCGTATTCTGCGTAGGCCATGTCATAGTGAGGGGTGACGCCCTCAGGAATCGTCACGCTTGGTTTGACCTTGGCATCCTGCTCCGACCAGGCCGCGGGTGGTTGAGGCGAGACGCCGGAGATGCGCATGCGCTGATGGTAAAGGCCCCCGAAGCCGGTGATGTAAAGATCACGCAAGTCGGTCCCTCCGAAAGTGAGATTCACCGGGCGCTCGGGGCAGGCGATCTTTTCAATGAGTTCGCCATCCGGATTCCAGACCCAGATGTCCGTTGGCCCGGCGCAATAGACATTGCCGGCGCGATCGATGGTCATGCCGTCAGCGGCCCTGGACTCTGCCGGCTCACCTTCCATTGTGGCAAAGAGGCGGCGGTTGGTGAGTTTGCCCCCGCCTGCTACGTCGAAGGCGACAACCCGCTTGGGGGCTGCTTCGGATGCGTAGAGAACGGTTTCATCGGGGCTGAGAATGATGCCGTTAGCGGTCTCGATTCCCTCCGCGGCAATGGAGGATTCACCGTCAGGGGAGATGTAGGCGATCTGACCGGCACGCGTCAGCGTGAAGTAAACGCCACCTGAACGGTCCACGACGAGGTCGTTCGGCTTTCGGGTCTTGTCAGCCTCGAGGGCCTCCTGGTGAATCACTTCGAATTCCTTGGTGAGGTAGTCCCGCTTCACGATGGCTCCGTTGCCATTGTCAGCGAAGTAGTGATGTCCATGATTGCAATAGGAGGCGCTGAAGCGCTTGCCTTTGAATTGATCCTGCCACTCACCTTTGGACACGGTGAGTCGCTTGGTTTGTTCGGCGAGAGGATCCGGGATCGTTAACGACCATCCATCCCAGGAAGGACCGTCGGCGAGTTCAAACTCGTCGGAAATTAAGGTGAGTTCCGCTCCCGGTTTGAGAGGGGATTCGGCGAGGAGGGGGAGAGTGGTGGCGAGAAGGGCTGAGGTGAGAAAGCGGGTCATGACGAAGCAGAAAAAGAAAAAGATTATGACTACGAAGATTTCGGGAAACTGAATCTGGAGATCGTGCGAGTGCTAGCGAGCAGGATAAAAGGAAAATGAGGTGAAGCCAATGACTGTCGACTACTCACTCATTCTTGGCGTCAGCACAATGTTGCGATACTTCACTGAGGTGTGGTCGCCTTGCAGGTAGATCGGGCCCGGCGCCATGGGGTTGGTATTGACGGCTCCCGGGGTCGGGCCGGAGACGGGTTGATTGTCGACGGTGGTGACTCCGTTGAGAACCACGGTCATGTGGCGGTCGACGAGCGTGATTTCGTAGGTCTGCCACTTGCCTCCTTCGTAGGCGGGATTTTCGGTGCGTTCGACTAGTCCAAAAATGGATCCAACGCCCTGTAAACCCTGCATGCGGCTGTCGCGATCGACCACCTGGGCTTCGTAGAGACCACGGACGTAGATGCCGCTGTTGCGGTCTTTGCCGATATTGAATTCGATGTGCAGTTTGAAGTCTTCAAACTTGGGCACCGTCATGAGATTCGCGTAGGCTCCCGTCGCGCTGAAGTCGGTTTTGGGGGTGGTGTTGACGAGACAGCCATCCTGGGCCGACCAGCCATTGATCTTTTCAGGACGGCGAACTTCCCAGCCCGTGAGGTCTTTTCCGTTGAAGAGATTGATCGGTTGGCCCCATTTGATTTTCGAAAGATCGGGAGCGGGTGGCATTGGTGGAATTGCGATTCCAGTGAAAGGATCTTCGACGTGTCGGTCCTCCTGGGGAAAGTGGGTGAAAATCATTCCCGTGAGTTTTCCATTTTCAGACCAGATCTCGGCGCGATTGGTGGAAAGAATGGCTCCCTCGTTGCCTTTTTCACGATAGGTTTTGAGTGGGACATGGATCTTTCCGTCCTTCACCTCGACGCCTTTAAGCGGCCTGACCGATCCAACATTGACCATCATGGAGACTTCAAGTTCGCCGTTGTTGTCAGCTATTCGGAGCCAGCCCGCTTCGCCGGATTCGATATCCAGTGACCAGTCGCCGTAGAGTTCATCGGGAACGGACCCAGCAAAAGACGAAATGGCAGCGAGAAGTAAGAGGCCGGTCAGCAGGTGTTTCATGGTTGTCGGATGAGCAGGAAAGCAAATCCAACCCGGTTGGGTCAATCATTCAACCCGGTTTGGTGGGCAGGCGCGATTGCGCTGAAGTGGCAGTGAAGGGGGAGAACCACTGAGTTAGTGAAAGCGTGTTCGGGTCTATTGACGCCAACTAGTGCTGCGCGCACAATGCCGGCCTGAAAACGCCAACCATGAAATCGCTTATCCCTTCCTTCGCTGCTCTGGCTTTGCTGGTGACTACCTCCAGCGCCGACGAGCCGGTCAATATCCTGCTTTTCACTGCGGATGACCTGCACGCTGAGTCACTTGGTGTCTATGGCGGCCGGCCAGCGGACGTGACGCCCAATCTCGATGCTTTTGCGGCGGAAGGATTGCTTTTCAATCGGGCTCATGTGAACACCGCGATCTGTGCGCCTTGCCGGGCCATCATTGCGACGGGGCGCTACGGGCATCGCTCGGGTGCGATGGGGTTCATGTCGGCTCGGAACGACGTGCCGGATGTGGTGACGACCTTTCAGGAGGCAGGATTTCATACGGGCATCCTTGGTAAGCAAAGTCACTCCACGCCCAAGGCGAATATGAAGTGGGACTACGCGTTTGATCAAAAAGACTTGGGAGACGGCCGCAGTCCCAAGCTCTACTACGAGCGTTCGGTTACTTTCCTGAAGCAGGCGAAGGAAGCGGGGAAGCCGTTTTACTTCATGGTCAATTCTCACGACCCGCATCGTCCTTACTGTTACCCCGACAACTTGAGAGAGGGGGCAGAGATGCCCTCGAAAGTTTACCAGGCTGAGGATGTCACCGTGCCGGGATTTTTGCCCGACTTGCCCGGTTTGCGCGAAGAGTTTGCGGCTTACCTGAATTCCACCCGACGACTCGATGATACCTTTGGCCGTGTCATGGAAGCGCTTGAGGAAACCGGTTTTGCCGATAACACCCTCGTGCTTTTCATTACCGATAACGGACTGGCGATGCCCTTTGCGAAGTGCAATGCCTGGTATCATGCGACTCGCACACCGTTGCTGGTCCGCTGGCCCGGGGTGGTGAAGCCCGGAACTCGGGATGATGATCATTTCGTCTCCGTGGTCGATTTCTTTCCCACTTTCATGGAGGCGACGGGCGTGGAGGCGCCGGCAGGTCTCGACGGGCAATCCTTTCTCCCACTCCTGAAAGGCAAGAAGCAGCAGAAAGGGCGCGAGAGGGTTTTCACCACGATCGATTCCAAGGCCGGCGGCGACTACGTGCCGATGCGGGCCGTGCAGAATGGCAAGTTTGGTTACATCTACAATCCTTTTGCTAACGATGAGTTCTGGTACCGCAACAACAACGAAGGGCTGGCGATGAAAGCGATGAACGAAGCGGCTGAGAACGACGAGGCAATCAAGGCTCGCATCGACTTGTTCCGTTACCGCGTACCTGAAGAGTTCTATGATCTCGAGAAAGATCCCGACTGTCTTCACAACCTGATCGACAATCCTGAATTCAAGGAGGTTATCGCTGAAATGCAGGCGCAGCTGGTTGCCGAGATGGAGCGGACTGAGGATCCCATGCTGGAAGCCTATCAAAACAAAGAGGATCGCGCTAAAGTCGATGCGGTGCTCGAGGCGACCTATGGCAAGCGGGGGAAGGCCAGGGCGAAAAAGGGCTTTGATCCCCGGGGGTAGAAAAGGGGTGGCAGGCCTTCTTTGAGTTGCTCAAGGGTGAGAGGTGACTTTGATGAGTTGGCTGAAATTGGATTGCTAACAAATGCAAAACTGTCCAGTATTTCCACGATACTGGACATGTCGCTAGTATGGGAAATTGGCGACATGTCCAATAACAATACTGTTCGCCTCAGAAAATCCATGACGTTCAAACTTCCAAGTGAACTCGAAGATTTGATCGCGACCGGACACTGGCCGACTGAGGGTCGCCACGTGAAGTCTCAGAATTCCGAAGCCATTGTCCCGCGAGAGCTGGTCCGGCAGGTGTTCCCGAACGAATCTCTCTTTTGTTTCTGCCTTCCACCTTTTCCGGCTCTTTCTGAAATTCAGGGGTAGGAAGTATGGAGGAGGGAGACTGCACGCCCAGATCAGCTGAACCACTCGACAGCGTTAGTGCTCGGTGATTTTGAGTTAGGGTCGGATTCGGCTGTGATTCTCGACTATGAAGCTGATGCGCTCGACCCACCCGTTAAGTGGCTAAGGTATGAGGGATATAGCCATACCTATTGGGACACCGCATGTAAGAACTTTCGCGAATTGTCCGATCGATTGAAGCTGCGAGATTTGACCTTCTGAGATGCGAAACCACACACAAACCCGAAGGCGAACAAGGCAGCGATGGCAAGCCTGATACCGTTGCGAGTTGATTGACTAACTTAATTCGAATCCTTAATCTGTAATCGAAGCAGCGCTCCCGTATCAGGCTGCCATGCTTCGGACGTTAGCCGAAGAAATGAATGACTCCGCAAAAGCGACTTTGTCTTCGGTTTCGGAAGCTTTTCATGGTGCGAATGGTCCAGCGAAATTCCGCTTTCCTGAGGCGGGATGGTGGTTCGAGTGGGAGGGGAAGGACATCGCGAGAAATCTTCTCGATCTCGATCCGGTAGACATCAAATACGACGACATCATTATGCCTATCGATGGATCATTCGTTCCTTCTTGGACTACTGACGAGGGCCTGATCTGGCTCATGCCTGGGATGATCCGTGTAGTCTTCGAGGTCGATCCTCAGAAGGGAGATGTTTTGCTTCAGGATGTCTTCTCTGAACTCAACAAACGAATCTCCAGAGGTGAACTGAGTTTGACGCAAGCACAGATGGCTTCCCTTGTAGAGGTTCATGAGGTCTTCTACTGTGCCGAAGATTTTGATTGGAACCCTGACAACCATGCTCATCCGCTGTGTGATGCGATCCGTCACGCAATCAGCGCCAACACCAACGGCTAACAAGCCGCGGCACCCCAACTCGATCCCCGCCACGAGTCGAAAGTTCTTTTCTGATTCCTCATCTACTCTATCATTCAACCACCGCGCACCGGATCGAGTTGGGGTGCTTTGACGTTAAGCTCGAGAAATCTATTTCCGTTAGAGCTCCCTTTGAATGAAAAATTGGAAACGACGCCTCCTGCTTCTCATTAGCGCCTTGGTGATTGCCTACCTCGCTGCGTGTATCTACATCCGGGTTAATCAGGTTGAAATGATCTTTCTGCCGTTGGAGACGATTTATACCAATCCGAAGCGGATGGGTATGGATTACGACGATGTGAAAATTTCCGTTGGCAGCGGTTCGGAAGCAGGAAAGCTCGATGGCTTCTGGGTGCCGGCCGAAGATCCCGATGCGCCGGTGATGCTCTACCTGCATGGGAACGACGCGACGATTGGGAAAAATCTCGAACACACGCAGCGTCTGCATGAGTTGGGTTACCATGTCCTGCTCTTCGACTACCGGGGTTATGGATCGAGCTATGGCACGACGCAGCCGAGCGAAGATAAGGTCTACGAAGATGCGGAGGCGGCGTGGCGGTATCTGATCGGTACGAAAGGCTTCAAGCCACAAGAGATTTTCATCTTTGGCCACTCTCTGGGTGGGGCGGTTGCGATCGAACTCGCCACACGCGTGACCGGGGATGAAAAGCCTGCGGGATTAATCACCAAGTGCACCTTCACCAGGGTGCTCGATATGTCGGCTGAGAAATACAACGGCTGGCTGCAATGGTTGCCGCTGGAGTGGCTCGTGTCCCATCGCTTCGAGTCGATTGAAAAAGTCGGTAAGCTGCAAGTGCCCGTGCTTTTTATTCATGGTACGGCCGATGAAAAGATTCCCCACTCCATGAGCGAACAACTTTACGCCGCCGCACCTGGCCCGAAAGAACTGCTGCTGATTGAAGGGGGAGGACACGCCAATAGCGGCTCAAGAGGGTTGGTTGATTATAATGAGGTGGTGTCCGAGTTTGTGAGCCGACACTTCAAGGAGGAAGATCGCGGTCCGGATGACGAGACGGTTGCCGGGCCGAAGCCGTGAAGGGCGATCGAGGGGGAGGGAGAGAATCGAGGGCTTTCGGCCTCAGACCCGGAAAAATGGCTCAGAAGGAGTGAATATCGGTCTACTTTTGCTCCGAAACGCGTGAATTGCGGTCCAATGGGGCGGTGCGAACGTGCTGACATGATCGGAATTCACATCAGTAAGGGGTGGGGCGCTGTGGTGCTGTGCTCCCTTACCGCGGTCTCTTCTTCCGGCTCTGATGTGTTTACCGACGTCCTCAAACCGGCGTTCGAGGCCAAGTGCATCCAGTGTCACGGGCAGGACGGCAAGGTGAAAGGCAAGGTCAACCTGCTTGAGATCGAAAGCCTCGAAGACCTGATGGCGGATACCGAGTTGCTCTCCGATATCGTCGCGGTGATCGACTACGAGGAAATGCCACCAGAGGACGAGCCTCAGTTCACCGATGAGAAGCGTAGTGATGTGGTAGCGAAATTGGACGGCTTGATAGCAGCCGCGATGGACGAGGAAAAGGTTTATGCCCACGCGCCAATTCGTCGCATGAACCGCTTTCAGTACAACAACGCGGTCATCGATCTTTTCGACCTCAAGTGCAACGTGTTCACGCTGCCTGAGCGCATGATGCGGGTGCATCAGGATTCCTTCAAACCGGAGACGGGTGTGATGGCGGATCACGTCCAGGTGGGGAACCGTCCGCTCGGCAAATCCCAGATGATCGAGCCGCGTCTCGTCGGAGTCGCGGCGTTTCCCCAGGACCTGCGAGCCGAGCATGGCTATGATGTGCAGGCCGATCACTTGTCTCTGTCGCCGCTCCTGATGGAGCAGTTTCTCAAGCTGAGTCAATCGATCACCGGCAGCCGCGACTTCAATCCGAGGTATGTCGGATCGTGGGACGAACTCTTCGCCGAGCCGAAGGGCGACTACGATGGCGATGCCGAAGTGCGGGCTCGCCTCCGGCCGTTTCTGAACCGGGCCTTTCGCGCTCCGGTGGAGAACGAGGTGGTCGAGCGCTACGCCTCTTATGCTGATTTTCAACTGGAGCAGGGCGTCGCGTTCACTGAGGTGATGAAGTCGTTGGCAGCGGCAGCACTGGCATCACCGAAGTTCCTCTACCTCTACGATGAAGCTTCCGAGGGCGGGGGAGTGGAAGCGCTCAGTGACTTCGAACTGGCCTCACGCCTTTCCTTTTTCTTCTGGGGCAGCATTCCTGATCAGGAGTTGCTCGATCTCGCGGCCGCGGGAGAATTGAATGAGTCCGCGACGCTGGAAGCGCAGGTCGATCGCATGCTGAAGGACCGAAAGCTGAAGCGTTTCTGCGACAGCTTTCCCACACAGTGGCTGCAGTTGGATCGCATCATTTCTGCGATTCCGGATCCGAAGAAGTATTCTGACTTCTACTACTCCAAGTATCGCAAGAGCATGCACATGGCGATGGAGCCCTTGCTGATTTTTGAAACCGTTCTGATCGAAGATCTGCCCGTGAGCCAGTTGATCGACTCCGACTTTACCTACCGGTCGACCCTGCTGCAGGAGTCCTATGAGGAAGACTGGCCGGAAGAGGTGGAGTTGCCCAGGGGCAAAAATGGAAAACCGGTCGGCGGGGGAGGTGTGACCGTTCTCCACTTCAATCGCATGCCGGTGACGGACCGCCGTCACGGCGGTGTCATCACGAATGCCGCGGTCATGACCATGACCTCCGGGCCGGAGCGCACTCAGCCGATCACGCGAGGTGCCTGGATGGCGTCTGTCATCTTTAACAATCCGCCTCCGCCTCCGCCCGCTGACGTGCCTCCACTCGACGAAGATGAGAAACCCGGCGATGAGCATCTTACTCTCCGCGAAAGACTTGCCGCGCATCGCGAACGTTCCGACTGCAAAGGCTGCCACGAGAAGATTGATCCGCTCGGCTTTGCCCTGGAGAACTACGACCCGGTCGGTGTGTGGCGGGATGACTACGAGAACGGACGTGAGGTCGACATGGCCGGTATGCTCTTCCGCAAGCACGAGTTCAATGATGTGATCGGCTTCAAAGACGCCATCCTCGCGGAGAAAGATCGCTTCACCCGCGGCTTCGCCGGTCACCTGCTTTCTTTTGCGCTCGCTCGCGAATTGGGCGCTGCCGACCAGTTGGCTCTCGATGCCATCGCCGAGTCCACCGCTGAAAATGATTACCGCATGCAGACGCTGCTGAAGCAGATTGTCTTAAGCGAGCCATTCCGCAGCAAGTCCAACCCCAAGACCGATCTTTCCCTCGCCAAATCAGAATGACATTTCGACACTCAACAGGGTAAGGTCTCCCATCATACCCTGTTGGATCGTAAGAATCTCCTGACGCTCCTTTTTTATGAACACCTCACGCCGAAACTTCCTTCGCGGCCTCAGTGGCGCGGCGCTTTCGCTCCCGTTTCTGGAGAGCACGGGCATGGCAGCCTCGTCTAAGGCGGTAGCCAAGCGCATGGCACATTTCTACGTGCCCATCGGCGTGGTGCGTCGTGGCTTCTTTCCCGGTGAGGCGGATCAAATTATCCCGAAGGGCAACCTCGGAAACGTGATGAAGTCACTCGGGGAGCAGGACCCTGATCTGAGCGTCAAACCTCTCGATCATCTCACGCCGACGATGGAGCCTTTACAGGGGATGAAGGACAAGGTCACGCTCATCACAGGGATGGACCGCACCTTTCAGCAGGGCACCGATGTGCACGCGCAGTGTGCTTCCTGTTACCTGAGTAGTGCGGTGGCCTACGAGATCAAGGGCAGCGCCTGGCCGCTGAATCGTACGCTCGATCACCTCGTGGCCGACCAGTTGGGAGGCGAGACGCCTTTCCGGACGCTTGAGTTCAGCTGCAATCCTCACAGCGATAACAAAGAGTCGATCTACTTCGATAACATTTCCTGGTATGGCACCGGGCATCTCGCTCCGTCGATCCGCGATCCGCGCAAGATGTATGACCGCCTCTTTAGCACCAAGGAAGCGAAGGTGTATCGGGACATCACCGATCTCGTCCTTGAGGATGCCAATGCGCTGAAGCGCAAGCTGAGCTATCACGACGGGCAGAAGTTTTCCGAGTATTACGATTCGATTCGCACCATCGAGGTGCAGATGGACCGGCTGGAGAAGATGCGGGCAGAACTGGCCAACGTGAAGTTCGATGCGCCAACGGACGCCTACCTGCCGCGAGGCGAGTTCATTCGCCTGATGGGCGATCTCATGGTCGTGGCGCTGCAGGCTGGACTGACGAATGTGACCACTTTCATGGTCGGGCCGGAGCGCTGGGATACGCCTTACATGTTTGACGGGTTGTTCGACAAACCCAAGAGCCATCACCAGATGTCTCACAATCAGACCAAGATGATTGATGATCTGCTGCAGGTGGACAAGTTTCACATGGAGCAATACGCCTACCTGCTTGAGCGAATGGATTCGATTGAGGAGGCAGACGGCACCACCTTGCTCGATAATACACTGTTCACTTATGGCTCCGGTCTCGGTGACGGATCGACCCACCAGTACAACGACCTTCCCATCATCGTCGGAGGCGGCGGCAAGCAGACGAAGTCCGGGTTGCATATCAACCTTCCCGAAGGCACGCCGCTGGCCAACCTCTGGCTGACCCAGGCGGAGATGGTCGGTGCGAAGATGGATCGCTTCGCCGACAGTACCGGCAAGGTGACGCATTTGATGGCGTAGGTTTTGAGGTAGGGCGAGACGTCCCGACGGGGTGGCCCTCCACTCGCCGCGGATATCTGAACGCGTTCTTTTTCACACGCGTGGTTACATTCAATCTCGCAGATTTTCTACGCCTTCGCGGGCAAGCGGGAGCTTGCCCCTCCATGCTCTCGATTGTAGTAAGCGCTTGGAGGGTCGAGCTCCTGCTCGACCGCAATGTGTTCTCATATGAAAAACCTCGCCTTCTTCTTTGCTTTGGCTTTCGCCACTGTGTCCCTTGTCGCGGACGATCGTCCTAACATCGTCTGGATCATTCCCGACGACATGTCGGCCAACTTCGGCTGCTACGGAGAAACAGCCATCGAGACGCCTCATGTGGATGCGCTTGCTGCGGGCGGGCTCAAGTTCACCAATGCTTACGTGACGGCTCCGGTTTGCTCGACTTGTCGTTCTGCTTTTATCACCGGCATGTATCAGACCAGTATTGGAGCTCATCACCACCGCAGTGGTCGCGGTGAACTCAAGATTCACTTGCCCGAGCATATCAAGCTGGTCCCGAAGTTGTTCCAGGAAGCGGGTTATCACACCTCAATCTCCGGTTGGCCCGGGGCGAAGGGCAAATTCGGCAAGACCGACTACAACTTTGAGTGGGACAAGGAGGTTTACGACAGTTCGCTGTGGCAGGACCGCGAAGAAGGGCAGCCGTTCTTTCACCAGGTTCAGACGCCGGGTGGTAAGCTGCGAGGAAAAGACGAGGAAGGCTGGGAGAAGAGCCAGAGCCGTGCCGAGGAAGTGCTGGGTAGCCGCACCCCGGATTCAGCCGTTGAACTACCACCTTACTATCCCGACCATCCGAACATCATTCGCGACTGGGCCGCTTATCTTGATTCCGCGCGCTTGACTGATCACATGGTCGGCGAAGTGGTGGCAAAGCTGAAAGAGGAGGGACTCCTCGAAAACACGCTGGTCATTTTCATGACCGATCACGGCATCAGCCATGCCCGTGGAAAACAGTTTATGTATGATGAGGGACTGCATGTGCCCCTCGTGATCGCCGGACCCGGTGTCGAAGCCGGAACCGTTCGGGACGACGTCGTGGAGCATATCGATATCGCAGCGCTCTCCCTTGGGGCAGCGGGTATCGAGATTCCCGAGTGGATGCAGGCACGGGATATTCTGGCGAAAGATTATGAACCTCGCGAAGCGGTCTTTGCTGCTCGTGACCGCTGCGACGAAACCGTGGATCATATGCGTGCGGTGCGGACGAAAAACTTCAAATACATCCGCAACTTCCTGCCGAATCGCCCCTACCTGCAGCCGTGCGCCTACAAGGATGCGAAGGATATTCTCATCACCCTGCGCCAGGCCTACAAGGATGAGGCGCTCAATAAGACCCAGCGCTTGTTGTTTCGTGAGACTCGTCCTGCGGAGGAACTCTACGATGTGAACGCTGATCCTTTTGAGATCAACAATCTCGCGGATGATCCCGCCTATGCCGACGAGTTGGCCAATATGCGCGAGCGTCTCGAGACCTGGATGGTTGAGACCGACGACAAAGGTCGCGAGACGGAGTCGGCCGAAATGTTCGAAAGCGATATGGCTGTCTATGTTGGCGGACTGAAGGCGAAGAAGCGTGATCCCGAGCACTTGCAAAATATCATCGACAATATCGAGTTGATGAAGCAGTGGGCTGCTGAAGGGAAGTGATGTCAAGGAGCGGCGATTTGCAATCGCCGGCATTGGATAGGCTTGGCTGGACCTGGCGATAGACGAAGCGGTTGGCCCAGGGAAGAAAAGGGCGGGTCGGGTCGTAGTCGTCAAAGTGTTCCCAGAGAGATTTGAGTGTTTCCTGGATGACATCCTCGGCGTCAGCGCGATTCGGAACGAGTGAATAGGCAAAGGCCTTCATGGCCCCCTCTGCTTCTGCAAAGTGCCGGGTGAACTGCACGTGGCGTTCGGTATCTGAGACATCTGGAATCATCGCTCTGAATAGCTTATGCGGGAGCGATGGGATTCTGACATCTATTTTCAGAACGAGGTCCTTGAAATTTGGTCCCGGTACGCGTTCGGCGTCTGACCGGTAAGGCGCTTGAAAGCACGGACAAAGTTGTTGGCGCCTGAGTAACCCAGTTCGTAGGCGATTTCCTTGATGGGATAGTCCTCCTGACGAAGCATGTTTTGGGCACGCTCGAGTCGAACTTCGTCCAGCAGTTCGCGGTAGGTGATCTCCTGAGATTTGAGCCAGCGGTGCAGGCTGCGGGGGCTGGTATGCAGCAACTGGGCGACCAGCTTGATGGTGGGGCAGAGTCCGCCGGCTCCAACTAATTGGATCAGCAGCTTGCGAAGCTTAGTTTCCTCCGTCTCATCAGGGCTGAGTAACTCAATTGGCTTTGCTTTGGACGAAGGAGGCGAGTGCGAGATTGGTTCGAGAAGCCATTCCGCGGGAAAAGCAAATCCGGTCGTGGGTTGGCGGGAACGAACTTTCATCTCTTTGTATCCATCCAGCTTTTCGATGGGGGCCTTGCCGCGGGACTGAAGGCAGGCTTCGCGAGGAAACCAGTCTTCGCCTCCGACGAGGCGGACGAGGTTGATCAAGGTCATGAGGCCGGCGTGATCGGCGATGTCCCGTTTGGCGGGGAAGGGGTTCTCCGTTTGGTTGAAGAACCAGAGTTCCCCTGACGCTCCCTCTTCGAGCCAGGCGTGATTGTTCTCGCTGGAACGATAGACGAGGCGGCAAAAAGTGCGGATGGCTTCTCCGAGGCTTTCCGCTTCAGAAATCGCCTGTCCGATGCCGCCGAGGGTGTCCGGAGTCATGGTCGCGCCAACGAGAAAACCGAGCTCTGGTGTGTTCTCTCCATCGGCGACGGCATTGAGAAAACTGTAGAGTTGCTGCTTGGTGATCCACCCGTCACCAGCGAGGACAGCTTCACGAGAGATGCTTTGGTCGTCGAGATGCCCCTGCAGGGAGGCGCCCCGTTGTTCGAAGTAATCGAGGAACGGGCGCAGCCAGCTGATATGGATCAGGGGAACCGACTTCATTGCGGGTTTGTTAGCACACGGCGGCGGAATCGTCACGAGCTGGCAGAAAATGAGAATGGAATTTCGCTGCCAGCTTCGGCCAACTCTGTCATTCTGACCGTAACATTAAAGGTCTCAATTATTAACCACCCTATGAAAAACCTTGTTTTATCTCTCGTGATTGGAGCCCTGGCATTGGCTCCTGTGGCTGTAGTTAACGCCCAGGATGCTGAGGCACCGGCAATTACCCTCATTAACAACGTCAACATCTTCGACGGAAAGACGGATGGGCTGACAGCTGGTTCCGTCTTGATCGAGGGTAACCTGATCAAAGAGGTGGGGACTGATCTGGCTACGCCTGAGGGAGCTACCGTGATCGATGGCAAGGGGCGCACCCTGATGCCGGGAATGATCGATGGGCACGCCCATGTCATGATCAATGCTCATTTTGACACGGTGGAAAAAGACCTGGACCTGACGGACCTCTCGTTCAGGGCGGTTCGTGTTGCTGAGCGCTTCCTCATGGATGGTTTTACTGCTGTGCGTGATATGGGTGGCCCGACTTTCGGCCTGGCCCGAAACATTGATAACGGTTTTGTGGTCGGGCCGCGGATGTATCCGTCCGGCGGCTTTATTTCTCAAACCTCGGGGCATGGCGATTTCAGGGATCGCGCTGATGCGGGATTCTCGATTCAGGATGCCGGGGATGTTTCCAACTTCGAGCGCATGGGGATCGGTAATGTCGCTAATGGAGTCCCGGAATGTCTCGCTGCGACGCGGCTGAACCTTCGTAATGGCGCGACCCAGATCAAGATCATGGCCGGTGGCGGCGGATCCTCCCGTTTTGATCCTATCGACACCACCCAGTTTTCTCTCGAAGAGACGACAGCTATTGTCGAAGCGACTAAAGACTGGGGGACCTATGTGGCAGCGCACGTATTTACTGATCGTGCCGTCAATCGCCTGCTCGATGCCGGGGTGAAAACCTTCGAGCACTCCTTCTTTATCTCGGAGGACACGATGAAGAAGATTGCAGCTGCCGACGCGTATGTCGTGCCTCAGATGTGGGGGATCTCTCCGGATCTGGCGCGCAATCCCCTGATGCCCGCAAACAAGATTCCGATGGTGAAGGAGCTGGGAGAGCAGTACAAAGACTTTGGGCGCAACTTGCTCAAGAATAAGGTGAAGGTGGTGTTTGCGTCAGACTACGTCGGCGTCTTTGAAGATGCGGAAAGAGCGCGCCGTTATGAGATCTGGTGGCGGACTCAGACCTTCGATTCCAACTTTGAGGTGCTCAAACAACTGACCTCGACGGCCGGCGAAATGTTGGAACTGTCTGGACCGCGCAATCCTTATCAGGCCGGTAAGCAGGGGATCATCGAAGCAGGTGCCTATGCTGACCTCTTGTTGGTGGACGGGAATCCTCTTGAAGATATCACGGTGATTGGTGGAACTGATGCCTGGTTCGATGCCGATCCCGAGTACGAGCCGATTGAGACTCTGAACCTGATCATGAAGGACGGCGTGATTTACAAGAACACGCTGGAATAGTTTTGGGCGCAGAGGTAGCCTTCCAGCGGTTGGCGATGAGGTGTCGTCTTTCCAGATGACCGGGGCACTTTTGCAAAATCGAAATCACAGAGCGATTCGGATTCGGGGGCTTGCGATTGCCTTCGGCTTTCTGGCGGTGTTGTCCAGTCAGTCCCGGGCCCAGAATATCGACCTGCCTTCAGCCGTTACGGCGGCGGAAGGCGTGGCTGAACAAGCCCTGCTGGCTCGAGCAACTCGCCCCGATGCTCCCTATCGGATTCAAGTGGACATCGGAGGTTACAGCACTGATAACGCGCTGTTTCTGAATCAGAATCCGGTGGAGGACACCTACGCCCAGTATCTCCTCGCGTTCGGGGGAACCGTCCCCTTGAAAGGAGAATCGCTTTTCTTCAACGTAGGCGTTGTTCAAGCGGCCTATCAATTCGATACCTTCGGGCCGGCGCTGAACTACGAATATATGAAAGCGACCCCGGGCTTCTTTTATCGTCTTGAGAAGGCCGATTCTCCATGGCTTTCGTTCTGGGAGGGCTGCTTGTTCTACGCCTTGTATGATTACAATCGTTATTCGAACGACACCCTTTTACAGGAACTCTATACCTCACATTCTCTGTCCTTCGGATTCTTGAAATCACTTCCGATCGTCGAGAATCAGGACCTGGTCTTCGGAATCGATCTGGAACCCAGTTTGGCAGGAAACCTGGCCAACAATCGCCGTCACAGGGGTTGGTTCCTCCTCGCCTATGATGTGGATTGGTCTCCCGCGGTGACCACGCGCCTGGCCTACAAGGCTGCCTATGCGGACTTCACGGACGCGGCAAGGGATGATCTGAACCACGCTCTGCTGCTGAACCTTGACTGCTCCCTTCATCGCCGGGCCTGGGGCGATTTGCAGTGCGAGTTCTATACCACGGGCACCCTCAACTATGTCGTCAACGAATCCACTCAACTGACTCGGGACTACAAGTTCTTCTCGGCCGGGGCCAGCGTTGGGGTGCGGGCAACGTTTTGATGAAATCGCGTGGTGAAGATTGGCACAAAATGAGAATAGCTCGCAGTCGCAAAATTCGGCGCAAGACTGTTAGAGTAGGTGCCTGATCGAAATGATAAAAAACGCCTTGAAGCAATGGATGCCCTTGTTAATCGCCGCAGGTGCTGCGTGGCTCTCGGCTGGATACTCCCAGGACGGTCCTTCGGCGGAAGAGGTGGCTCGTGAACTGGCCAACCCGAACACGCCTCTGGCCAGCCTGACTTTCAAAAACCAGTTCCGGTTCTACGACGGGAATCTGCCCGGTGCCGATGATCAATGGAATTACACGATGTTGTTCCAGCCGTCGTTTCCGTTTGCTCTCGACAATGGTGACCAACTGATCTGGCGTCCGGCTTTGCCCATCGTGATCGAGCAGCCGGTATTCAATCCAACGAATGGGACTTTCTATGATGTCAGCGGGCTGGGCGACTTCGGTTTTGACCTGGCCTATGCGGTGACGACGGATTCGGGGCTGCTCATTGCCACGGGTCTCTTCACCACACTTCCGACCGCATCGGCCAGTGAACTTGGTGGCGGGCAGTGGTCAATCGGGCCAGAGTTCCTGATCGGAAAGATCACCGACAAGTACGTGCTAGGATTCTTTCCCAATCACCAGTGGGATGTCGCCGGATGGACCGGACGCCAGGTCAACCTGACCACGGCGCAGGCATTCGCCACCTACCTTCCCGGAGGAGGCTGGAACATCGGCAGTTCGCCGATCATGTCCTACGACTGGGTGACCGAGCAGTGGAATATTCCCATTAATCTCAACGTGGGTAAAACGGTGATGTTGAATGGGAAACCCTGGAAGCTTTCCGTAGAAGGGAACTACTACGTGTCCCGCTCCAGCACTTTTGGATCTGAATGGATGTTCGGAATCAACATCATTCCCGTGATTGCCAATCCGTTGGCGAAGTTTTTTAATAACTGAGATCAAGATGCGATTTTCAACACTCCTGGGGAATACCCTGATTCTTGCCTTCGTTTTTGGGGCGGGAACGGGAACGAAGAGTTACGCCCAAAACTCGATCAAGCTTGGCCCTGATTCAGTGGATTCGCTGCTCGAAGACGGGCAGCGTCGCCATGCCAATCACCTCAACAAGAACCTGCTTCAGAACTGGGACGCGACCAAGGAGCAGATCGCGGAGCAAACGGGCATTTCCTGGGGCACGGAGTACAGCTTCCAGACCTTTGGCGCCAGTGGATTGCCTGCGGGAGCTCAGGGTGCCGCTTCTGCGGGAATGATGCGATTCTACGGGAAGTGGGAAATTCTCAATCGCGGGGAGAACAACTCCGGAACGTTGAACTGGAAGCTGGATCACCGTCATCAGTATGCATCATCGCCGCCGTCCGGATTCAGTCTCAATGCGGGTAACGTCGGGGTGATCGGGCCTCCCTTCAGTGATCAGCAACTTCGCCTGACCAACCTCTACTGGAGACAGGGGCTGGGCGATAACCTGGTCACCTACATTGGTTTTCTCGATGTGACCGACTTTGTGGATGTGTGGCCGCTGGCCAGCCCTTGGACGGGATTCACCAACCTCGCCTTCAGCACGGGAGCGGCTTCGATGGCGCTCCCCAACGACGCTACCTTTGGTGCCATGCTCGGTGCCTGGCTTGGTGATGAAGTGTATGTGATCGGTAGTATCACCGACATGAACTCCAACCCGAGGGATCCCTTCGACAGCCTCAATACGTTCTTCAACACGAATGAATACTATACCAGTATCGAGCTGGGATGGACTCCTTCGAGGAATGAGTTCTACTCCGATAACGTCCATGTGACCGTCTGGCATGTTGATGCGGTGGCCGCGACGGGAACGCCGGATGGCTGGGGAGTGAACTTCTCCATCGTTCACTGGGTTGATGACACCTGGATGCCTTTCTTCCGCGGCGGTTGGGCCGAGGATGGTGGCTCGCTCCTCGAAACTTCGCTGAATGCCGGTGTCGTCATTCCGGCCGGTGCTGACAGCGACGACATTATTGGGGCCGGCGTGCATTGGGGGAGGCCTAACGCGACCACTTTTGGTCCGGGGTTAGGTGACCAGACTTCGATCGAGGTGTTTTACCGCGCCCAGGTCACCCAGAGCTTTCGCCTGACACCGTCGATTCAGTTGCTCTTCGATCCTGCCCTGAATCCAACACAGGACCTCGTGCCGGTGTTCGGTATGCGCGGGGTGATGTCGTTTTGAGGCCCATGTGATTTAAGGGAGCGATATATTCTTCATGTTGGGGTCATTTAGGATCTTGCTATTCTCTCTTACGCTTCTGTTGGCCTGCGGGCTTTTGACAGGAGAGGAGAAGATGGACTCCATTCTCTGGAGCGATCTCCTGCCAAAGCAGCAGGCGGAGTTCGAAGATCCTTTTGCTGATTTGAGCGAGGAGCAGTTGCTCGATCTGGGTATGGTTGCTCGAATTCGTTTCCTCAAAGATACGGATAAGATCAAGCAAGATGGTCCCGACGCTGCGGAGGAAAAGCGACTCGTTGAGAAGCTCACGGCAGACGGTGTCGATGTCGACTGGATCCTGACACAGCGCGAACGGGTCGCGAAGGCCCGCCAGGAAGCCGCCGAGCAGGTGGACGAGGGAGTTGATGGGGAGGCGGTTCGCATTCCGGGCTACATGCTTCCGCTGGCACGGGAAGAGGTCGGAGTGACAGAGTTTCTGCTGGTTCCGTGGGTGGGCGCGTGCATCCACACGCCTCCTCCACCGCCGAACCAGATGATTCATGTCGATGTTCCGGATGGAACGGAAGACCGGGGCCGGTTCGCGGCGATCTGGATGGAGGGAACGATTCAATTAAAGCCGAGCGAGTATGATTTGTTTCTCGTTGATGGTACCAGGACCGTAAAGGTGGCCTATACCATGACTGATCCCGTCGTGACGGAATATTCCGCGGCCGAATCGGACGCGTTGTCGAAAGTGGAGATCCCCGAAGAGGCCATGGAGGGGCACAACTGGTGGCAGCGGGCGCAGGCCCGGGTTTCTCTCATGTTTACGAAGACGATGACCGATATTCGCGATCGTCAGAGTTCGGGACCGCTATGGATTGGCCTGTTAGTCGCGTTGACTTATGGGATTGTGCATACGTTGGGGCCCGGACATGGCAAGGCGGTGGTGATTTCTTACTTTGTCGGAGAAGGCGGAAGCCTCATGCGTGGTGTGGGGATGGGCGCCCGGATAGCCGTTTTTCATGTGCTGTCCGCTGTCATTGTGGTGTGGGTAACTGATTTCGCGGTGAGACAAGCGACGGGAAATGCGCCGTCGGATTATCGCGCTGTGAAGCTGGTCAGTTATTCAGCGATCGCCCTGATTGGTGGATTCATGCTGTGGAACGCGATTGGGGCCGCCCGATTGAAACATGATCACGAGCATGGGCATGATCATCACGACGGCTGTCATGCCTGTGAGGCAGCGACGAGCCCGAAGGGAATCTCCGGCTGGCTGGCGTTGGCGGTCGGGTCGGTTCCGTGCACCGGAGCTTTGCTGGTGCTGCTCTTTGGGATGGCGAACGACCTGCTGGTCCCGGCGATCTTGATGGTGGTGGCCATTTCCCTGGGCATGGCCCTGGCCATGTCGGGCATCGGCGTGCTCGCCATTGCAGGGAGGAACCTGGTGGATCGAAAGCTTGAGGGGAACGAGGAGCGCCATTCCAAGTTTGTGAACGGAGCAAGAATCGGGGCTGCGGTCATGGTGCTCCTGATTGGTTGTGGATTATTTGTCCTGACTCTTTCCCTGGATCCTCCGGTGCAGGTCGCTGCGGAGCAGGTGTCGGATTGAAGGGGCAATATCCTCAAACCATTGGACCCGACTCGATCCTTCGCTAAACTCCGCCCATGAGCGAAAACTGGACCGACAAAACAGTCATCGTCACGGGTGGTGGCGGAGGAATGGGGCAGGCAGCAGCGAAGAAGTTTGCCGAGGCCGGGGCTAAGACGTTTGTCCTCGGTCGCACCGTGGAATCGCTCCAGGAAACGGCAGCCTTGTCCGACAATATCGACCCGGTCGCCTGTGATGTTTCCGATACAGCCAGCATCGCCAGTGCGATGGAAACGATCGGGACGCCGGATGTCCTCATTCATACGGCGGGTATCAATACGGCTGACCGCTTCATGGCTCATGAGGATCCTTCGAAGCTTGCTGGCGAAGAGACGTGGAAAAGCGTCATGGATATCAATGTCCTTGGTGTCGTGAACATGATTAATGCGGTGTCCAGGCCCATGGCGGAAAATGGCGGCGGCAAGATCGTGGTGGTGTCTTCGACGGCAGGCCATGGCTTCGACTCCTATGCGGGTGTTCCATACACGGCGAGCAAATGGGCCGTGCACGGTCTCCTCTTCACCGCCCGGGCCCAGCTCAGTGCCTGGAATATTGTTTTGTCAGAATATGCTCCCGGAGAAGCCAATACTCCTATTGTTGAAAAGCGTCCTGTTCTCCCGACAGAGGTGCATCGCGATGCTATGATTCAATCCGACGACTGCGGTGATGCGCTCTACTTCATTGCGAACCAGGCTCACAGCATGAGCGTGATCCAGCTTCCCAAGTATCAGCCGTTTGGCGGCATGCCGCCCCAGATTCCGGCGCCGTGGCTGGATGGCCTCGAGATTGGACCGAAGTAGGTTTACTCTGTTCAAACGGATTCTACCCTGATTTGCTTGGTTAGGGCAGGTGTGTTTCGAATCTGTTAGAAAGATTCGACGAGTTGGATTGCCAAGATAGGGTGTTAGCCTCTAGCCTTGTCAGGTATGAGGTCGTTGATCTTTCTCTCACTGAGCCTGTTTTGTTTGTCGGGGCACAGTGTTGCTGAGGAGGCTAAGGCGGTTGCTGGTGAAGATCCGGCCAGTGTGGAGTTCACCTTGTTTCCGGTTCCGATCTATGATGGGGATCTGATCAGTCGAGTCGCAATGTGAGGGGATTGGGGCGGATCGCGAACCCTAATTGCCGAAGCGGGTGTTCAGTTTGAGCTCGATGTGAACCAATATTACCAGGGTGTTCTGGACGGCGGCGTGGCGACGGGCTGGGATTACAGCGGGACCTCCGATTATCGACTCAAACTGGATACTGCTAAAGCTGGTCTCTGGGCGGGAGGGTTCCTGGAAGTGCATGGGGAAACCTATTGGGGGAATACCGTTAACAACCAGACCGGCGCGGTGATGGCAGTGAATACCGATCCGGTCATGAGTTCACCGGCAGGAAACGGCACCTATCTGTCGCATGTCGTTTTCACTCAGTTCCTTTCCGATCAACTCGCAGTTTATGGAGGGAAGCTCGACACGACGGTAGGCGACGCGAACCGGTTCGCTCATGGTGTCGGTGACCGAGGGTTCATGAACCTGGGATTCGCCTTCAATGCGGTCCTTCTTCGGACGGCCCCATACTCGGCTCTCGGAGGAGGGTTTCTCTACATTCCGGCGGAGGGTGTTTCGTTCAGTTTCACAGTTCTCGACAGTGATGGTTCGATTTCACAGTCCGGCTTTGACACGATCACCAATGGAAACACGACCTATTCCGCTGAGTTGATTATCGACTCGCATTTTTTTGATCAGCCTGGACGCCACACTTTCGGTTATGTCGCCAGTTCGAAAGACTACGTGTCCGTGAATCAGGATCCGAGAGTGCTGATTCCCACACTGGGTGTTCCTGTGGCGGTGGAAGACGGATCCTGGGCATTTGCCTATAACTTCGATCAGTTCATCGTTTCTGATCCTGACAATCCCAACGCGGGCTGGGGGGTATTCGGCCGTGCAGGAGTGTCAGATGGGGACGCCAACCCTATCCAGGGTTTCTTCAGCCTGGGGTTGGGGGGCAGCGGGATCATTCCGGGGCGGGAGAATGACCGCTTTGGCCTGGGCTATTACTACCTGGAGTTGGCTGATAACCGTATCGGAGTTTTGACCGACGGCGAAGAGCATGGTGTGGAGCTGTTTTACAGCCTGGCGGTAACTCCCTGGTTTGAATTGAGCGCTGATTTCCAGGTCATCAACGGTGCCGGGCGATTATCTGATACGGCTACCGTCGGGGGATTGCGCGGACGTATCGTATTCTAATATTTGTATCTAACTCTCATCTAATTGTTCACCATCTATTGAATCGAAGTATGAATTTTCTCTTTAGAATTTTGAGTTTTGTGGCCGTCAGTGCGGCCGCAGCGGGGATTTCTGGATTGCCTGCACAGGCTCAAGAGAAGCCGAATATTGTCCTGGTGTTCCTTGATAACTTTGGTTGGGGGGAACCCGGATTTAACGGAGGGGGTATCATCCGTGGAGCGGAGACTCCGAGAATGGACCAGGTCGCAGCTGAGGGGCTGAGGTTAACCAATTTTAATGTAGAAGTGCAGTGCACCCCCTCGCGTTCCGCTCTCATGACGGGGCGCTATGCGATTCGCAGTGGCAATGGCACTGTGCCCATTGGTGAGGGGGTCTATGGCCTCGTGCAGTGGGAGGTGACCATGGCGGAAATGCTTTCAGAGGCCGGCTATACCACGGGTATGTTCGGCAAATGGCATCTTGGTAGAACGGAAGGACGTTTCCCTACCGATCAAGGATTTGATGAATGGTATGGCGTCCCTAATTCTACGGATGAGTCCACCTATTCGTCGTTGCCCGGATTTGCTGAAAGCGGTGTTGAGGAAACTTATGTCATGGACGGTAAAAAGGGTGCAATGCCGGAGAAGGTGAGACCCTACCGACTCGATTACCGTCCACTGATTGATCGTGATCTCACCGATCGGGCCAAGGCTTTCATGAAAAAAAATGCGGAAGCTGAGAAACCGTTTTTTGTTTACCTGCCCTATACTGCTACCCATTTCCCAACGATGCCTCACCCGGATTTTGAAGGCAAATCAGGGAACGGGTTGTGGGCTGATTTGTTGATGCAGATCGACAGTTACCTCGGTGAACTCCTCGACACCCTGGATGAGTTGAAGATAGCGGACGATACGATCTTTATTTTCACGGCTGACGATGGCCCGGAAGCGCTCGATTTTGGAGAAACCTCGCTGACGGTGGAAACCGCTGTTCATGGTTCAGCGGGTCCCTGGCGAGCATCGCTCTTCACGGGATATGAAGGGGCGCTGCGTGTCCCGTTTGCGATTCGCTGGCCGGGCAAGATTGTGGCTGGTGCTTCCAGTGATGAAATGATGCACGCAATGGATCTGTTTCCCACTCTGGCCAAGATTGCCGGAGGCACTGTTCCTGATGACCGGCCCATCGACGGGGTTGATGTCAGTGATTTCCTCATGGGCAAACGCGAGGAATCCGGACGGGAGGGATTCGTGGTCTACATGGGCAACGACATCTTTGGTTTGAAATGGAAGGATTGGAAGCTGCATTTCAAGGAGCAGAATGGCTGGAACGGAGAACTGCGCACCTACACGATGCCTCGCCTCTACAACCTGATGAGCGATCCTCAGGAGAAGGACAATGTGCTCTTTCCTCACACCTGGGTGGGCAAAGCTTCATTCGGGATGTTGGAAGAGCACGCGGCTTCGTTGAAGAAGTATCCGCCCATTCCTGCCGGAGCATTGGATCCGTATGAGCCAGAAACCAATTAATGTCTGAATGCAATATTGTGAGGATTTCCGGTGTAAAAAAATTATCATCCTAACCTCGTCAGAACCGTGACTTTATTGTTAAAATCCCTGATTATGAAAACGCGATCCTTGCCATTTGTGGCCCTTGCCGTGTCGTTCCTGCAACCAGTAGGTGAAATTCAAGCTGCCGACGGTGGCATTCCGGCTGAAGAAAATGTGAAATTGGAATCCAAGGAGACCTTTTCACCTTACGCGAATCGAAACTTCCCGACCCAGGTTTTCTGGGGGGACACGCACCTTCACACAGGACTCTCATTGGATGCAGGCGTGTTCGGAAACACGCTTCGCCCCTCAGACGCCTACAAGCTCGCGCGGGGTGAGCAGGTGATTTCGTCAACCGGTTTGCCGGTCCGACTGGGGCGACCGCTCGACTGGTTGGCTGTGGCGGACCACACCGATTTGATGGGGATTGCCCCTGACGTCCAGCAGGGAACTCCTAACATCATGGCAAACGATTTTGCCAAGGGATTGCATGAAGGTTACAGCCAGGGTGGGGAAGCGGCCGGCAAAGCGGCTTTTGAGCTCATTACCCGGTTTTCCCAGATGACTCTTCCGGAGGATCTGGTGGCTCAGTATAGTCCCGGTTCGCCCATCTTTAAGAATGTATGGGAAGAGATTATCGACACTGCCGAGGAATATAACGATCCCGGTAAGTTCACCGCTTTCATTGCTTTCGAATGGACGTCGGTTCCCAAGGGGTTCAACCTGCACCGTAATGTGATCCTGCGTGATGACGGTGATCGGGCCAAGCTGGTGCAGCCGCTCACGACTCAGCCTCCTTCAGGAACCACGAATCCTCTCGATCTCTACAAGTGGCTTGAGGCTTACGAAGAGAAGACCGGTGGTCAGGCTTTCGCACTCGCTCACAACGGGAACCTCTCGAACGGTTGGATGTTTCCTACGGAGGATACCTACCACGGTGGCAAGGTGGACGAAGAGTATGTCCGCTTGCGAGCCAAGTGGGAGCCCCAGTATGAAATCACCCAGATCAAGGGGGACGGAGAAGCCCATCCCTTTCTTTCGCCTGATGATCCCTTTGCCGACTACGAAAACTGGGATGTGGGCAACCTCGACATTACCCAATTGAAGACCAACGACATGCTCAAGGGCGAGTATGCCAGGGAGGCGCTCAAGCAGGGGCTGAAGCTCGAGAAGAAGTTCGGAGTTAATCCTTACAAGTTCGGTGTCGGAGGTGCGACCGACAGTCACACGTCTCTCTCTACTGCGGAAGAGGAGAACTTTTTCAGCAAGTCTGTCAGCACTGAGCCCAGCAAGACCCGGATTCAACATCCCTTTGTGAAGTCTGAACTTGGTGAAATTCCCGGTCACCTGATTGTATCCTCTGGCTACACCGGTATCTGGGCTGAAGAAAATACCCGCGCGTCGCTGTTTGATGCGATGCAGCGGAAGGAAACTTACGCAACAACGGGGCCTCGTATTTCAGTGCGATTCTTTGGTGGATGGGAGTTTACCGAGGATGACCTGAGCCGCCCCCTTCCAGCGAGGGCCGGATACTCGAAAGGGAGGCCGATGGGTTCTGATATGACGGCGATGCCAGAGGGAGCCACGGCGCCCAGCTTTATGCTCTATGCGCTGCGTGATACGATCGGCGCCAACCTCGATCGTCTCCAGATCGTGAAGGGTTGGCTGGATGCCGAAGGTGAGCTTCACGAAAAAGTCTACGACGTCGCCGTTTCCGGTGGTCGAACCATCAATGAAAACGGGGTTTGTGAAGAGGCTGTTGGCAACACCGTTGATGTAGAGACTGCGACGTGGACGAACTCGATCGGTGATGCTCAACTCGGCGCTGTTTGGACGGATCCGGATTTCGATGCCGCGGAAAGCGCCTTCTACTACGCTCGCGTCCTCGAAATTCCGACACCTCGCTGGGTTCTTTACGACAAGCTTCGCTTTGGTGCAGAGATTCCGGAGGAAGCTGAGGTGATCGGGCAGGAGCGTGCCTACACCTCACCGATCTGGTACACACCGAAAAAGGAAGAATAGGCAGTTTTCTACGGACATCACGTGCTGCATCCTTCCTTTTGGATAAGGGAGGTTGCAAATCGAGATGCTTTCAGTAAGGGGAGAGTGCAAGCTCTCTCCTTTTCTATGAATGCCGAAATCGTTTCCAAAACTCTCTCCAAGTGGGGAGAAGGTCCCCTCTGGTTCAAAGGCCGGGTCTACTATGTCGACATCGAAGGACACCTGATTCGCAGCTTCGACCCTCTCAGTGGTGAAGAGGAAGCATGGGAGGTCGGCGAGCGAATTGGCTTCGTGATTCCGAGAGAGAGCGGGGGATTCATTATGGGCGGAGATAACGGACTCGCCTTTTTCGATCCGGAGACCGGAGAAAAGACAGCCATTGTCGATCCGGAGCCGGACAAGAAACCCGACAATCGCTTTAACGATGGCAAGTGCGATCCGAAAGGTCGCCTCTGGGCCGGCACGATCAGCACAGTGAAGAAAGAAGGCGATGCGACCCTGTATCGACTTGATACAGCGTTGGAACTGACCGCCCAGTTTCCCAATGTAACGAATTCCAACGGCCTCTGCTGGACGAAGGATGGCGGAACTTTTTACTACATCGATACACCGAGCAAGAAGGTGCGTGCGTTCGACTATGATCTCGAGAGTGGGGATATTTCCAACGAGCGAATTGCGATCGATACGGCTGAGTTGGAAGGCTCGCCGGACGGCATGACGATTGATGAGAACGACAACGTCTGGATCGCCTTCTGCCGTGGCGGCTGCGTGCGCTGTTTTGATCCGAAGTCCGGCGAGATCCTCGAAACGATTGAGGTGCCTACCGGGTGCCCCACGTCTTGTGCTTTCGGTGGGGAGAGATTCGAGACGCTCTACATCACAACCGGGCGGCTGGCTGATGCTGAGGAGGAAGAAGCGGGGATGCTCTTTTCGGTCAACCCCGGCGTCAAAGGTCTCCCGACCGTGGCTTTTGCCGGATAGGAGGTAGGACGTTAACCAGGTAGCTACGAGCGGCCCGCTCGTAGAAGGCTCGGGTTGGTATTATACGACTGTCTACTCAACGGACGAGCGGACCACTGGACCCTACCCGCGCTTTCGCGCGGATCTGCGGTCGACCTGATTCGTGTTCCATTCGTGTTAATTCGTGTTAATTCGTGACGCAAAATTGAACACAACCGGAGCAAAGCGGAGATAGCCGGAGGCAAATGCGCTTCGCGCTCACGAATGGAACGCGAATGAACACAAATCGGATAGGCTTCGCGGCGGGTGGATGTCCACCCTGTCCGGACGCCTCGGCCTACCAGTCCTGCTTGGTTACATTTTTTAGCCTCAATGGGACACGTCATTGGGGGATTTGCACGCATTGCCGCTCGGAGCGATGATGGAGAATGAACGTGTCCCGGAAGTCTCCTTCCCGTCGTTATTTCCTCAAGTCCGTCGGGGCGACCCTTTCATTGCCGACGCTGCATTCGCTGTTGCCTGATACCTTGGGGGCGGGAAGCGCCCTGGGGGCGACGATTTCCGAAGCAACGACGCCGAATCGCATGGTGGCGATCGGCAACCTCCTGGGATACCAGCTGCCTTACTTTTTTCCGGAAACTCCCGGGAAGAACTGGGAGCCAACCCGCCTGCTGCAGCCTCTTGATGGTCTGCGCGATAATCTGACCGTTTATCGTGGTCTCGATCATGGAGTTAAGGGCGGACACTTTGCCGTTCACGCCTACATGACCGGGGTGCTCTCGATGGACGCCAAGGGACGGCCGGACGGGAACATCAGTCTCGATCAGCTTGCTGCGGAATCCGTAGCGGGGCGGACGCGGTTTCCTTCGTTGACGATCGGATCAGAGACGGGCATTCACGGTGGTTGTCAGTTGTCCTGGACCCGCAGTGGCGTGCGTGTGCCTCCGATTCCCGGACCAAAACAGCTTTTCGAAAAACTCTTTGTGGGCGAGCCGATGGATCAGTTGTCTCGGGTCAAAGACAAGAACGCTCTCCAGGGATCGATCCTCGATGCCGTCAGCGGGGATGCCAAGACGCTGCAGAATAGCATCGATGCGGAGGACCGGGAAAAGCTCGACGAGTATCTAACTTCTGTTCGCGAAGTGGAGCAGCAGCTTCAGCTGAAAGAGCAGTGGGTGGAGGTGCCTAAGCCGGAAGCGCCGTTTGATCAGCCGACTAATAAGAACATGGTCGAAGATTTGCCTCTCCTCTATGATCTGATGGTCCTGGCTCTCCAAACCGATTCGACGCGCATCGCGACTCTGGAGATCGGCGGAGATTTTGAGCCAAAGCACCTTGGTGTGGAAAAGGGCTATCATTCGCTGTCTCACCATGGCAAGAAGCAGGAAAACATCGATCAGCTCCTCGTTCTGGAGGATTACCAGATGCAGCAGTTCGCTCGATTCCTGGAGAAGCTCAAGGGTATCCAAGATGGAGAGGGAAGCCTGTTGGACCACACTTCAGTCCTGTTCGGCAGCGGCATGAGCAACGCCAACTCTCACTCCAACAGCAACCTGCCGATGATTCTCGCGGGTGGGGGATTTGAGCACGGCGAGTTCAAGGACGTGCCCATGGATCATCACAAGGTGCCTCTGTGTAACCTTTATCTCAGCGTGCTGAATCAGTTCGGCGTGGAGCGCGACAACTTTGGTACCAGCACAGGTACCTTTGCCTGATATCTCAGCGATGAAGATTCGACTTTCAGTAGCAGCGCTTCTCGCGCTGAGCGGTTCTCTGCTGGCCGGGGAAGAACACGCCAAGGTAGCGATGAGCTTCATCGACAGCTATTGCCTGGAGTGTCACGATGACATCGTTCAGAAAGGAGAACGCAATTTCTACGACCTCGATTTTCCGATCACGGATGAGAAAGGTATCATCGCCGTCCAGGAGATTATCGATGCGCTTAACCTTGGCAACATGCCACCGAAGAAGGCGGATCAGCCGAGTGATGAAGAACGACTCGAGGCGGTTGCCGCTTTGACGGATCAGGTGGCTGACGTCTACGCCAGCCTCCAGAGCACGGGCGGCCAGACGGTGCTGCGTCGCCTTAATGAGCGTGAGTATCTCAACACGGTCGAAGATCTTTTCGGGCGTCGCGTCGATACCTTTGCTCCGACGGGATCGTTTCCCACTGACCAGACGGCTGAGCATGTGGACACGCTGGGAGATGTGCTCGTGACCTCAGGGTTTCTGCTCGATAACTACTTCAAAGCCGCAGATCGCATTGTCGAAAAAGCGCTCGGAACGATCGAGAAACCCGAAGTGAAAAAGTGGACTTTCAAAGACTCTTTCAAACCGGGTGATGAGATGAGTTTCTCCCACAAGCAGGTCTTCAATAACAAGTATCTCTGCATCTACGAGGTGACCAATTCATCAAACCATGAGGGTGGTTATGCCGGGATCAACGAATTTCCCGAAGGGGTTCACGCCGCCGGCTATTACGAAGTGAAAGTGCTGGCGCAGGAAATGCACCGGGACTCGCATTACGATCGCAGTATTCTCAAGATGAACCTGGAGGAACCTTATCGCATGGGGATCGTCACGGGGACCGGAAGCGTGGGGAAACTTCATCACCCTCAGCCGATCGAGCCGCAGTTGGCTGAGGTGACGCTCAAGCCGGGAAAACCTCGGTGGTACACAATGAAAGTCTGGCTCGAGAAAGGCCAGCAGCCTCGATTCACTTTCCCTAACGGCATGGAAAACTGCCGCCAGGCTTTCGGAAAAATTGCCCGGGAATACAACGATGACTGGCCCGAGGATGATAAGCACGACGGTAGTATCGTTCATGCCCGGCGCCGGGTGCTCCAATACGGCAAGATGCCTCATATCCGCATCAGCGAAGTGCAGATCGAAGGGCCACTCTACGAAGAGTGGCCACCGGCTCCTCAGCAGCAGGTCTTTGGCAAAGAAGGCTTTAAGGAGGAGAATGTGGAGAAGATTCTGACGGACTTTGCTGAGCAGGCGTTTCGTCGTCCTGTTAAAGACGGCGAGATCAAGCGCTTCACAGACCTGGTTGAGGTGCGTGTTGCTGCCGGACACTCTCCACGTCAGGCAACGCTCGATGCGATCAAAGGAATCCTCTGCGCGCCTTCCTTTCTCTACTTGAACGAAGCCAGTGCCAACCAGAAGGGGCGTCTCAAGCCTCACGACCTCGCGAGCCGACTTTCCTATTTCCTGACCGGAACGATGCCGGATGACGAACTCCGCCGGCTCGCTGATAACGGCAAGATACTGGACCGGAAAGTGCTCCTCGCCCAGACCGAGCGTCTGTTGGACGATCCGCGATCAGAGGCTTTTCTGGATGGCTTTCTCGACAGCTGGCTCAATTTGCGAGCGCTCGGTGACATGCCACCTGACCGTGGAGTTTCGGGACCGTATTTCTACAATGACCTCGAGACGGCGATGAAAGACGAGGCGAAGTATTACACTCGCAACCTCATTGAGACGAACGGGCCGATCACGGATTACCTCAAGAGTGACTACGTCTACGTGAATTATCCGCTGGCGGAACTGTATGGGATTCAGAATCTTTTTCCGAACGATGATCGCTACGCCTTCCAACGCGTCAGTCTCAAGGGCTCCAATCGTGGTGGCCTGTTAGGAATGGCGGGCGTTTTAACCGTGAGTGCCAACGGCATTGAGACCTCTCCGGTCGTTCGCGGTATTTACATCATGGAGAACATTCTCGGCACACCTCCACCGAAGCCGCCAGATGAGGTGCCTGAGTTGGAGCCGGACATTCGCGGCGCCACATCGATTCGTGATCAGCTGGCCAAGCATAGCGAGATCAAGACCTGTGCGGAGTGCCACCGCAATATCGATCCTCCCGGTTTCGCTCTTGAGAATTTTGATCCCATCGGACGCTGGCGAACCAAGTATCCCGATAACAAGGGACGCCAGGGGCAGGGGGGCAAGATCGATGCGTCAGGGGAAATGCCGGATGGCACACCTTTCGCTGGCCCGGCTGAGTTCAAAGGCTACCTGATGAAGCGTAAGGATATGTTTGCAAAGCATCTGGCAGAACGTCTTCTGACTTATGGCTCCGGCCGACGAGTCGAAGCGTTGGATCGTCCCGCTGTGGATCAGATCGTCAAAGCGACTAAGGAAGATGGTTATGGCCTGCGGACGATGATTCGCGAGGTCGTGGTGAGTGACTACTTTTTGTCGCGGTAGAGAGCTTTGGAGTAGAAGTGTGCGTTTTGCGGCCGAGGTGGAACTCGGCCCTCCACGCCTACGGCGTCACGCGTTCGATGGGTATGGCGAAGCCATGGAGGGTCACCGGATGGCCGGGCCCGCTCCTGCGTGACCAAGCAGGTCTCTCGCGGTTTCTCCAACCTCATTTCTCTGTTTGTCACCCAATCCAGACAGCAACGGCAAAATCGGCCCGGTCTCAGCGATGCCTGCTTCGGCTACGGCTTCGTGCAGCACGCGAATCGGATTGATGTTGTTACGGTGATCTTCAAGCGGTCTGAAGATCTCGCGAATCTCTTCCGCTTGATCGTAGTTCTCCGCCTTGATCGCGTCGAGCATGGCCTGGCTCAGGTCGGGACGCACGCAGACGCAACCTGAAGTGAAGCCATTGATGCCGAAGTCGCGCAGGTGCACGATAGCAGGCTGCTCACCAATGCCGGATACGATGATGCCGGGGTCGACCAGGTCTGTCAGTTGGCTGAGGTAGGCATCCTCGGCCGGGTCGTCGCGGACGATGGCATACTTGATCCAGGAAACAAGACCGTCTTCGACGAGAGATTTCACCGTCTCGGGTTCAATATAGCCTTCGAACTTGATGTAGACCACAGCGGGCTTGCCCGTAGCTTCGACGAAGTGCCGGATCGATGTGGCCACACCTTCGTCAGTGGTGAGTCCCTGGTGAGGCAGAATCATCGCAGTCGGGAAATCGGTCTGCTTGAGAATCTCAGCCTGATCCATCATCGGTCCGTAGGCCGGGCCGGCTGAGGGCACGATGAGGGTGTCGTCACCCGCTGCTTCGGAAAGGAAGCTGAGCAGTCCCTCGAACTCGCTGGGACGGATGTTGTAAAAATTGGCGTTGCCACCGTAGAGCAAAATGTTCACTCCGCCTGACTCAATGTGGCGAATGAGTTGAGTGTTCGCTTCGGTATTGAGGGAATAGTCGTCGTGTCGCGCCAGTGGGGGAACGGCGATGACACTCGAGGCAAGGCGTTCGGAAGTGATGGTCTGGGTATCCATTTTCTGTGAAGAGGTGGCAGGGTGGCTTGGTGTGGTGGAAGATGCTAATCTTCCGGAAGGAGGATCGGAACTTTGGCAAGTTCCGCTACAGGTTTGAAACTAGTGGATCTCGGGTTCAGGAGTCTCCGGTCCGTCGTGGAGGAATCGGAAGTCGCAGCCTTCGTGGGCCTGGGTGATCTGCTCGACGTAGAGTTGCCCATAGCCGCGCTTGATCTTGGGTTCGGGGGCTTTCCATTCCGATCGGCGGTGCTCCAGTTCTTTGTCGCTGACGTCGAGATGAAGTTTTCGGCCTGCAACGTCGAGTTCAATCATGTCGCCGTCGCGCACGAGAGCGAGTGGTCCGCCCACAGCCGACTCGGGTGAAACATGAAGCACGCAGGTGCCATAGCTGGTGCCGCTCATGCGGGCGTCAGAGATGCGAACCATGTCGCGGACACCTTCTTTGAGCAGTTTGTCAGGAATGGGTAACATGCCCCATTCGGGGATGCCGGGAGCACCGATGGGGCCGGCGTTCTGCAGGATGATGACGTGGTCCCGGGTCAAGCCCAGCGACTCATCGTTGAGCCGGGCTTTCATGTCCGGGTAGTCTTTGAACACAACGGCGGGTCCTCGATGGGTGAGCAGATCCGGTTCCGCCGCGGTAGGCTTGATGACGCAGCCGTCGGGGGCAAGGTTGCCGCGCAATACGAAAGTGCCACCGGCTTTGGCAATGGGCTGATCGACGGGACGGATGACATCGTCATCAAAGACTTCGGCGTCACCGATGTTTTCACCGAGGGTTTGGCCGGAGACCGTCGGGCAGTCGAGGTTGAGGTGCTTCCGAATTCGGCTGAGCATGCCAAGTAAGCCACCGGCATCGTAAAAGTCTTCCATCACGTAGTCGCCGGAGGGACGAATGTTCGCGATGACCGGGGTGCGGTGAGAAATTTCATCGAAACGATCAATGGTCAGTTTTACTCCGGCTCGGCCGGCCATGGCGATCAGGTGAATGATCGCGTTGGTAGAACCGCCCAAGGCCATGTCAGTGACGATGGCGTTGTCGAAGGCGTCCGGCGTGAGCAGGTCGCGTGGCTTCAGTTGATCCCAGGCGATCTCGACCGCGCGTCGTCCACAGTGCGTGGCCATGCGAGAATGGGCTGAGTGAACCGCAGGAATGGAGGAGGAACCCGGCAGGCTGATCCCGAGTGCCTCAGCCATCGCGGTCATGGTGGAAGCGGTGCCCATGGTCATGCAAACGCCAGGCGAGCGGGCGATGCCGTCTTCGAGTTCGCACCACGCATCGCAGCCGAGGTTGCCGGCGCGGCGCTCAGCCCAGAATTTCCAGACGTCGGAACCGGAGCCCAGGGTTTCGCCGCGCCAGTTGCCTTTCAGCATCGGGCCGGCAGGTAGAAAGATGCTGGGGATGTTGGCCGAGGTGGCGCCCATGATGAGCGCTGGAACGGTCTTGTCGCAACCACCCATGAGCACGGCGGCATCAATCGGATAGCAGCGGAGCGTTTCCTCCACCTCCATCGCGACGAGGTTGCGATAGTACATGGAAGTGGGCTTCATGTAGGTCTCGCTCAGAGACATAATGGGAACCTCGACGGGAAAGCCTCCGGCCTGCCAGACGCCGCGTTTCACTTCTTCGGCTCGCTGCCGGAAATGGGTGTGGCAGGTGTTGAGATCGCTCCAGGTGTTGAGGATGGCGACGATGGGTTTGTCTTTGAAATCCTCGGTATCGTAACCCATCTGTTTTGCGCGGGAGCGGTGGCCGAAGGAGCGCAAGTCGTCCGGTGCAAACCAGCGGGCGGAGCGCAGCTGGCTGGGGTCGCGGCTGGGATTAGGATTCTCAGAGGGCATTAATCAAGATCTTAGGTAGGGGCAATCCTGAGGCGAGTCCTTTTTCACGGTGTGCGCGGAGGTTGATCTGCGCATTTTGGATTGATTGAATGACGGGCACTGAATCGCTTATGAACCCCCTCGTGAATTTACTGATCGGGATGATCGTCGTGATTGGCGGCATCCTTGGTTTGCGTCTCCATGCTTTCCTGGCACTTCTCCTGGGAGCGATCGTCGTGTCTATCCTGACGCCGTCAGATGCGATTCGCGAATTCTGGCTCAGCAGCGGAAAGGACGCGGCCGAAGCGGACGCGCTCGCGGGCAAGACCTTCATGGAACACGTTGTGTTCGGGTTTGGTGATGGTTGCCGGAAAGTGGGAATCCTGATCGCTCTTGCGGCGGTGATAGGTAAATGCCTGCTCGACAGCGGTGCAGCTGAAAGGATTGTCCTGACACTGCGACGACGATTTGGAGAGCAGGGAACCCCTTATGCCTTTGCCGGGAGTAGTTTCATCGTGGGGATCCCGGTGTTCTTCGATACCGTGTTTTACCTCATGATGCCGCTGGCCAAGGCGCTTCGGGTGAAAACGGGAGCGAATTATCTGCTCTATATTCTCTGTATCGTCGCCGGGGCGACGATGGCCCACTCGCTGGTCCCTCCGACCCCGGGACCGCTGCTGGTTGCCAGCGAGCTGAACGTGTCAATTGGTGAGATGATGATCGGCGGACTCATCATCGGGATCATCACGGTGAGCTCCGGGATTCTTTATGCGCGATGGGCGAATACGAAGTGGGAGATTCCGCTTCGGGAAGGGTCCGCCCTGACCAAAGAAGAATTGGAACAAATTGAAAATCGCGATGAGAGCGACCTGCCGGGATTCTTTGTTTCTTTGCTGCCCATCCTGATCCCCATCGTCTTGCTGGCAGGTTACGCGATCCTTTCGGTCAGGCTGGGGGAGGAACATTCGATCGTTCAGTCGCTCGCGGTATTCGGTGACAAGAACGTGGCGCTGGCCCTGGCCACGGTGGCGGCGCTGCTGCTCCTGGTGCTCTCATCGAAAGACGGAGCGAAGGGATTGAAGGACAAGATGCAGAGCGCGCTGGCCAGTGGCGGTGTCATTATCCTGATCACGGCAGCGGGTGCGGCTTTCGGCTATGTGTTGAAGCAAACCGGCATCACGCTCGAGCTGAAAGCCATGTTTGGCGGCAAGGATTTGCTTATCCTGCCAGTGGCGTTCTTTCTAACCACAGCGGTGCGCATTGCCCAGGGGTCCGCGACAGTGGCGATGATTACGGCAGTCAGCGTGGTGGCCCCCCTGGCGGCGGCGGGGTTGGCCTTTCACCCTGTTTACCTCGCGCTCGCCATTGGCTGTGGTTCCAAGCCGATTCCGTGGATGAATGACAGTGGTTTCTGGATCATTGGCCGCATGAGCGGGATGACCGAAGGGGAAACCTTCAAGACCGCGTCCATTATGATGTCCCTGATGGGGGTGGTGGGATTCGTGGCCGTTGTCATCGGCGCATGGCTGCTGCCGATGACATCGTGATTGAGCGTACCCAAAGCTGACCCGAGAGGTCGTACTTATTCCGGATATTTGAATTCGCGGCCCATGGCCTCGCTGGCCTCTTCGTAGACGCCTCGAAGTACTTCATCGACTTCGTCCCAACTTCCGCTCTTGATGAAGTCGGAATACTCCATCGCCTCGACGGGTACGTTCATTTCTTCGCTGTAATCCTTACGGTCGTCTGGCCCTGGAAGCTTGGCTTCGCTCGCCAGAGGAGGGGCCCACGTATGGTGGTCCACGTGAGCCATGCGCACGACAATGTCGTCCTTGGTAATATTCCAGACCATGTAGTCTTCTGCCAAGCTTAAGGGGCCATCATAAGCTGATCGAATTCGATCATTCACTTCCGCTGTGGTGTCGAAGTCCTTAAAGAAGTGATAGGCCACGGCCATTCGCGGCTGGATTTCCGTCATCACCTTTCCGAAGGCCTCTGGAGCGGTGTGAATCTGCGTGCCGACCGTCAAAGCCTGCTCCGGAGTAAATCTCATTTTCTTAACGAGGTCAGGAACGGCGACGAAGCATTCATGAACGACAAGGTCGGCATCTTTGCTGTAGTCGATGAACCACTTGTTGGGATAGGTGTCCGAACCGAAGACGAATTTCATGTCGTTCCACTCGAGGGCAAAACTGACCGGGCCGTCGATCGAATGGATGGCAGGGAAGGACCGTATCGTAACCCCGTTGTCCTGATAGACGACGGCGTTTTCGCCCTTGTAGTCGAATTCGTTCACTTCGAGGGAGTAACCACGGAAATCGACCATGCCAACCCGTCCCGCGAGGTCCCAGGTATACATTTCTTTCATCTTCTGCACTGCGTAGGCTGTCCCAAGCTCGGGGCTCGGTCCGCTCGGACCCCAGACCCGGAGGGGCCGTTGGCGGCCCATCAGTGCTCCGCCAATGAATAATTCAGGCAATGATCCAAAGTGATCGGCATGGAGGTGACCAATGAACACCTTGTCGAGGAAATCGTAGGGAATCTGAAGCGCTGAGATCCTCTCGGCGGAGCCAGTGCCAATATCGAAGAGGAACTTGTCGCCATTTCCAAGTTCAACGAGGAAGCAGGCAGCCGCCTGGGCTGAACGGGTCGTCGGCATGCCGGTGCCGAGCGCGATGACCCGCATTTCGTCGGGTTTTAAATCTTCGCTGTTCGGATAGTAGGCATCCCTTTCCCTCGCCTTGGTTGGAGAAACTAGAGGTTCTGCCTCAGCAGTCGAGTCCTGGGCCCGGGCGGTCTGAGGCAAGGACAATTTCTCCTTCGAATCTGCCAGATAGAGTCCAATTCCGATGCCGACGATGAGAACGGTAAAAGCTCCGATCAGTGGTTTACAAGCTGATATATATGTCTTCATGATTCGGAATAAAGTTAGGATTGATTAAGCTTCTGTACGTTACCGTATAGTGTCCTCTGTCATTCGCCTACAGAATCGCCGACAGGTCAAGAATAAACGGGCGTCCCCTGAGAAACTAGCGTTACAAAACTTCTCGTGTCTGAAGATGATCCGTGGCATCGTTTCCCCTTTTGAGAAATGATGCGACGTGTGTCCAAGGCAGAGTGGCTCCAGAAGGCTCTGGCACTGCTTGATGTGGAGGGAGTCGAGGCGATCCGTGTGGAGCGCCTCGCGCGCGAGTTGAATGTATCGAAGAGTGGCTTCTACTGGCACTTCAAAGATCGTGAGGATCTCAGGAGCCAGATGATTGATTTCTGGGTGCACGAGTTCAATGAAGTGGTGTTTGATAATCCTGCGCTGCGTGAGTCTGATCCGAAGAAACGACTGGAAGAAACGATGATCATGCTTCTCGATCATGATCTGACCCGCTACGAAGTAGCGATGCAGGCGTGGGCGCAGTCTGATCCGGCGATTGCCCGCAGGGTGGGGCAGGTCTATCGCAAGCGCCTGGACTTCCTTCGGGGAATATTCAGTGACTTGGGATTTGAGGAAGATGAACTCGAAATGCGTGCCCGCCTGGTTCTATGTCATGGAACCTGGGAACGAACCATGTTTCCAAGGGAGTCGAAGAAGTCTCTTCGTAAGATGATTAGGCCCAGGGTCAACCTTTTGGCAAAGAAGTGAGTGGCATGAATGGCGTTGTGCTCTCTTCTTAAGATCGAGCTAAGCAATAGAGCCAGGGATACCTGCGAGGAGGACGGTTTTACAGCCTGAGGTTTCGAAACGGTAAAGACTGTGCGGGAGTGGCAGGAGAGCAATCTGGTCCGCTGGGGACCATGAGCCTCGCTGGAAATGGAAGAACATAACCGTGACTGCTCCCTTGGTGGAGTGACTGAATTGACTTCATTATATTCCGTTTTTCTCCTCTTCTTTCCGAATGGGTTAGGTCTCAGAAGAAACAGGGTTTAGTGGTGGTGGTTAGTGAAATTGCTTTTCAAATTTCCACCATTCCGTCGGGTTTTGATGAATGAACATGTGGATTTGCGCTATGGAAGCTTTCCGCAGGAGCCGCAAGATTCCCGTATGCCGAATCCATGGACAGGAATAGGGAACCCCTACACGAGAGAAGAAGTGATCGAACGACTTCGTTATACCCTCGCGAAAGGAGAAGCCATCATTGCAGCAGGCGCAGGCACCGGGATCAGCGCCAAGTTTATCGAGAAGGGCGGGGCGGACTTGATTATCATTTACAATTCCGGGCGCTATCGGATGATGGGACACGGTTCGATTGCTGGAATGATGGGGTATGGTGACGCAAACGGCGTGGCGATGGAGATTGGAGAATATGAGGTGCTGCCCGTGGTGGAGGAAATTCCGGTGATCTGTGGGGTGCATTGCACCGATCCGCGCCGGCGCATGTGGCATTGGCTGCAGCAGGTCAAAGCGATGGGATTTTCCGGGATGAATAATTTTCCCACGCACTCCATCATTGATGGAGATTTTCGTCAGCAACTGGAAGAGACCGGAATGGGAACGCATAAGGAAGTGGAGACGGTCGCGCTGGCTCGCAAGATGGATATCTTCTCGATCGTTTATGTTGCTTCACCGGAGGAAGCGAAAGCGATGGCAGAAGCCGGGGCAGATGTGATTATTGCTCATGTAGGCTGCACGGTGGGTGGATCTATCGGGGTGACGGATGCAGCCATGTCTCTTGATGATGCCGCGAGAGCGACTCAGAACATCATCGATGCCGGCAAGTCGGTTCGGGACGATGTGATCTATCTTTCGCATGGGGGGCCGATTGCGACACCGGAGGATGCGGCTTTTATCAATGAGCGCACTGACGCGTCAGGTTTTGTCGGAGCATCCAGTCTGGAGCGGATGGCCGTCGAGGAGTCATTGACGAACCTGACGAAGGAGTTCAAATCCATTCCCTTGAAAAGAAAAGCGTGATTCATGAGTTCATCCTGTAAAACTATAGCGGTCCTTGGGACTCTCGATTCGAAAGGGGAGGAGCATGCCTTTGTGGCTAATTTGATTGCCTCGTGCGGACATACTCCGCTCGTGATCGATGTCGGCACAGGAGGCCCCCCTACGGTGACTCCGGATATCACCCGTTACGAGGTCGCCGCCGCCGGAGGTATTGACCTGGAGGCTTTGATGGAGCGTCAGGACCGGGGCGAATGTGTTGTGGCGATGAGTGAGGCTGCGCCGAAGCTGGTCGCGCAACTCGCCAGTGAAGGAAGGATTCATGGGATCATTTCTCTAGGTGGCGGTGGAGGAACGGCGATTGGTTCCGCCGCGATGCGAGGTTTGCCGGTTGGTTTTCCCAAGGTGATGGTTTCGACTCTGGCCAGTGGCAATACCGCTCACTATGTGGGCAGCAAGGATATCGTCATGGTTCCCAGTATTGTTGATGTGGCAGGCTTGAATCGAATCTCTAAGGTGATCTTCAACCGGGCGGTCGGGGCAATATGCGGAATGGTTGCTTCCGAGGGTGCGCCTGTGGATGAGGGGCGGCCGCTGATCGCTGCCAGCATGTTCGGGAACACGACTGACTGCGTCGACGGGGCTCGTCAGATCCTGGAGGATGCCGGCTACGAGGTTCTCGTTTTCCATGCGACCGGAACCGGGGGTAAAACGATGGAGACACTGATCGAAGATGGTTTGGTTTCCGGCGTGCTTGATATCACGACCACGGAATGGGCTGACGAGTTGGTCGGCGCCACTTTGAGTGCCGGGCCGGAGCGTCTCGATGCGGCTGGTAAGGCTGATGTGCCAGCCATCGTGACTCCGGGTTGCCTGGATATGGCGAACTTCGGTGAACGCGATACCGTTCCTGGAAAATACGAGGGGCGAAATTTTTACATCCATAATCCGCAGGTGACGCTGATGCGGACCAATGCGGAGGAGTGTGCTCAGCTCGGTAAGATCCTGGCTGAGAAGGTGAACGCCTATACCGCGCCAGTATCTGTGCTGCTGCCGACCAAGGCGATCAGTATTATCTCGGCCGAGGGGCAGTCCTTCTACGATCCGGAAGCAGATAAAGCTCTCTTCTCAGCGATTCGTGAAAACTTGAATGAATCAGTCGAGCTCATTGAAGTCGATGCGGAAATCAATGCGCCGGAATTTTCGGCTGCTTGTGCCGAGGCACTTTTGAATAATCTCAAGAAACATCAAACCTCCTAACTCAATATTACCATGCCACAGGTCAAACACTACGGTTGCTTCGAATTCAAAGCAGGAACTTCTCAGGAAACGATAGACGAGTGCTTTTCATCCATGGAAAGCATGGTTGGGGTGATCCCGGGATTACTGGATTTTCACTATGGACCCTATGACTCTGCAGAGGGTTTGAACGATGACTACACCCACGGATTCATCATGACGTTTGAGAGCCCGGAGGCTCGCGATGCTTACCTTCCGCATCCCAAGCATGAGGAAGTGAAGGATGTCGTCGTTCCAAATCTGGAGCGGGTGGTCGTGTTCGATTTTAATATGCCTGAATAATCCGAGCCGGACTATCTTGATTTCATGAGCAGGTCCCTCTCTTTGATGATAGCAGCTGCCCTGATGGGGGCGGTTGTAAACGGGGAGGAGCGACCTCCTAACTTTGTGATCATCTTCGTCGATGATCTTGGCTATGCCGACATCGGCTGCTTTGGATCACCGGACATTCGCACGCCTCGACTTGATGCTCTCGCTGAAGAGGGTATGCGTTTCACGCATTTCTACGCGCAGCACATCTGCGGTCCATCGAGGACAGCACTGATGACCGGGAGCCATCCGCTCCGGGTAGCTGAGCCGCGCAATGTGAAGGCGATTCATCCGGTGGTTCACTCGAAGGAAATCACGGTTGCGGAAGTTCTGAAGGAAAAGGGCTACGCCACTGGATGCTTCGGGAAGTGGGATATGGCGGGGCACTCCCAGAAGGGATTTGTGCGCGAGCTGATGCCAAATCACCAGGGATTCGATACTTTCTTCGGGACTCCCAGCAGTAACGATCAGTACGTTGATCTTTATCGAAACGAGGAACTGGTCGAGGAGAAGGCCGATATGGGTCTGTTGACCCTTCGTCACACGGACGAGGTCATCAAGTTCATCGAAGCGCATCAGGACGAACCGTTCTTTGCCTATGTGCCTTATTCGATGGTGCACACCCGGCTGGATGCGTCGCCCGACTTCAAGGGGAAGTCTCCCCGGGGACTTTATGGGGACACGGTCGAAGAGATTGACTACTCCTGTGGGCGGATCGTCGACAAGCTGAAGGAACTGGAGTTGGTCCAGAATACCTATTTTCTGTTCACCGCCGACAACGGTCCCTGGCTGATTAAGAACAAGAACCACCAGGACGGAACGCTGCCGAGCGATCATGGTGGTTCAGCGGGACCTCTCCGCAGCGGAAAAGTATCGACCTGGGAAGGTGGCGTGCGCGTGCCAACGATTCTCTGGGCCCCGGGGCGAGTGCCGGCCAACACAACTTGCGACAAGGTAACGGCGACGATCGATATTCTTCCGACCTTCGCCAAGCTGGCGGGAGCCGAGGCTCCGACAGATCGCGTGCTCGATGGCGTGGATATTTCCGGGCTCTTTGCGGGGAACTTTGAAGACTGGGACGACGACCGTGTTTTTCACTACTACTTCCTCAACAGCTTGCAGGCCGTGCGCCAGGGGAAATGGAAGCTGCACATGGCCCGTCCTGCAAGGCCGCCCTGGCTCGGTAAGTTTGCCAGCAATAATCACATCGCTCCGGCAGACTGGCAGGGGTTTGAAAAACCGTTTCTCGTCGATCTGGAAGCCGACCCCGGAGAAAGCAGGAGTGTCGCAGATGAGCATCCTGAAGTGTTGGCACAACTGCTGTCTGTCGCGGAAGCGGCACGGGAAGACCTCGGAGACCACGACCGTGTCGGGAAGAATATGCGTTTCTTTGATCCGTATGAAGAACGGCCGACTAAGCCTCAATTTCCGGGCCTTGGTGTTGCCAGGAAAGTGAAAGCGAAGGCGAAAGCGAAAAACTAGCGATTTCGGGTTCGACCATGAGTGATTACTTTCATTCGGAATACCCGTCGATTGAACATCTGCGGGAGCGAGCCCGACAGCGAATGCCCGGCTTTGCGATGGACTATCTGGATGGCGGCTGCTTTTCAGAGGTGAATTTGACCCGCAATACCGAGGCCATTCGCGAGGTGCAATTGAAACCCTATTACCTGCGCGATTATCCGGGGTCTGATTTGCGAACCGAGTTGTTTGGTAAGACCTACGATGCGCCTTTTGGAGTGGCTCCGATTGGATTGCAGGGGTTGATGTGGCCCCGGGCCACGGAGATACTGGCAAAAGCCGCCTTTGAACACAACGTGCCCTTTGTTTTGAGCACGGTTGGCACGGCGAGTATCGAAACGGTAGCGGAGCTCACCGAAGGAAAGGCATGGTTTCAGCTCTACCATCCGGCGGAGGATGAGTTGCGCGACAAACTACTCGACCGCGCGGCGGATGCGGGAATGGAAGTTCTGGTGATCCTGGCCGATACCCCAACCTTTGCCTACAGACCGAAGGAAATACGGAATGGACTTTCCATTCCACCAAAGATGTCGTTGCGCAATGTGCTGCAAATGATGAGCTGCCCCGCTTGGGCGCTGGGCCAACTGTCAGCAGGGGCCCCGGAGTTCAAGACGATGAAGCCCTACATCCCTGAAGGGCTCAGTATGAAGCATTTGGCTTTGTTTATGAACAAGACCTTTTCCGGTCGATTGAATTCCGACAAGATTGCGGCCATCCGTGAAAAATGGAAGGGGACGCTGGTGGTCAAAGGGATCGTGAATGAAGAGGATGCCGAAAAGGCAATCCGACTGGGGGTGGATGGGATGATCGTTTCGAATCATGGCGGGCGCCAACTCGATTGCGGAGAATCGACGATCGCGCCACTTTCCCGTCTGGCGCGGGAGTTTGGAAGCCGCACCACCTTGATGATGGACAGTGGGGTTCGTTCCGGGCCTGATGTGGCTTGTGCTCTCGCGAGCGGCGCGAAGTTTGCTTTCCTAGGGCGTTCCTTGATGTACGGTGTTGGTGCCCTCGGAAAGAGAGGCGGGGATCATACCCTGAACATGCTGAAGCGCCAACTGCAGCAGGTCATGGAGCAAGTGGCCTGCGAACACGTTCGTGACTTTGGAAATCATTTGGTCAGATAGATACGGTGAAGTCTGTTGATGGCAGCGAAGACAAAGAGAATTTCGGCGGGAAGACTCGTTGGGATGTCGTCCGTGCAGACACGGCTGATAATCGCCTGTGGCTGGCCGATGCGCCGGTGTGTTCGCTATTGGCCACCCACCACATTGCTCATGTGGGTCGCATGTGGGCTCACTCGGATTTCGAGGTGATTCGAGCGGAAGCTTCCGGTACGTTTGCTTTGATCGGTCTGGAGGGGACGGGCGAAACCCTGATCGATGGTACGTGGCGGGATGTGGTTCCGGGTCAGATATGCCTGCTTCCGGCATTTGCTCACACGGGGATTCGAAGCAAGGGAAATGAGGTCTGGAATTTTGCCTGGGTGCGCTACCAGGAATCCCGGGAGTTTTCCCCCATTCTATCGACCAATAGTCCGGTGCTGCAGAAAGGGGATGTGGAACGAATGAGTTGTGCCATCGCAGGATTTAGCGCTGAGGTCAAAGAGGGGGTGTCTTCAGAAGAGGCTCTCCTTCACCATTGGGTTGAGTTGATCCACGGGATGGTGGCTCAGGCCTCGCGCCCCTTTCTGGGGGATGATCGATTGTGGCGCGTCTGGCAAGAGGTAGAGAACGATTTGATGCGTCCCTGGACTCTAAAGGATTTGGCCGGGATCGCCTGCATGAGTGAAGAGCACCTCCGCCGTCTTGCTCGGCAGCAACTGGGGCGCAGCCCGGTTCAGCAGGTGACATACTTGAGAATCCGTCGGGCGGTTGCCATGTTGACCACGAGCAACGATAAGGTCGAGACCATTGCCCAGGCGGTGGGATATGAGAGTCCCTTCACTTTCAGCAACGCCTTCAAAAGATGGACTGGGAAGCGCCCTTCGGACTACCGGGGATAAGTGATGAGTGCCGCCATCACGTGACCCGTTCTGAATCTGCATGTGGATTTGGAATATGGTGAAGTAGGGGAACTCGGGCCATGGTATCGTCTTATGAAACTCCCATCATTTGTCCTTTTATTTGCGCTGACGGCGATTGGTATCTCCGCGGTGGCTCAGGAGAGTTCCAAGTCGGTTTCGTTGTTCGATGGTGAAACGCTTGATGGCTGGGAATCCAATCCGGGAATCTGGAAGGTCGAAAGCGGGGCCATCACGGCGGGGGGATACGATGGAAAGTTTCCGAAGAACGAGTTTATCTGCACGGAGAAGAGCTACGCCAACTTCGAGCTGAAATTGAAGATCAGGTGTTCGGGGGATCCGGCGACCGGTTTGATCAACAGTGGTATCCAGGTGCGAAGCGCTCGTTTGCCGAGCGGAGGTGTGACCGGTTACCAGGTGGATTGCGGCAAGGGGTGGTTTGGAAAGATCTATGATGAGCACCGACGTGCGTTGATTTATCCCAAGCCTGTCGATGAAGCGGCGCTTTTGGAGGGCATCGATATCTATGGGTGGAATGAATACCGGATCCTCGCGGAAGGGCCGCGAATCCAGGTCTGGATCAACGGGATCAAGGCGAGTGACTACACGGAAGAGAATCCAGATATCCCGCTGAATGGGATCATTGCCCCGCAGATCCACAAAGGTGGCCACGTTAAGGTTCAGTTCAAGGACGTGACGATTCGAGAGCTGCCGCCGACTCCCGGAGCTCCAACCTGGGCGTCGCTGGGAGGAGTCGAGGCGGCGCTGAAGAAAGTGAAGCCTCCGCAGAAAGCGAAGGGCAAAGCCAAGGCGAAGGGGAACGCCAATGCCAAAGCTGCCCCCAAGGGGCCGAGCCCGAAAAGGGATATCAGCTACAACGACGTTGAGGGGGATGCCAATTCCGCCAGCGAGCAGCTGAAATTGTTCAATCTTCCCGAAGGCTACGAGATTGAATTGGTCGCCCAGGAGAGTGAAGGCATCGGGAAATTCATCTCCGTCTATTTTGATCAACGAGGAAGGCTCTGGACTCAAACCGCCCTGGAGTATCCCGTCGATGGGAAGGAGAACCCTGCTGCGGCAGAGGCGCTTTACGAAAGTCACGCTCGCGACAAGGTGTTGGTTTACCCTCGGGAGGCTCTGGCTGAAATTCCAGAGGAAGGTTTGACCAACCCAACTGTTTTTGCCGACGGGCTGGCGATGCCGCTGGGCATCCTGCCGTGGGGCAATGGTGATTCCGCCTACGTGCTGCACGGTCAGGACCTCCTTCACCTGACGGACACTGATGGCGACGGCAAGGCGGACAAGCGCGAAGTGATTCTCACGGGGTTTGGCGTTCAAGACAGTCACCTCTTTCCTCACCAGTTCACCCGGGCTCCCGGCGACTGGATCTGGATGGCGCAGGGACTGTTTAACGACAGTCAGGTGAAGCGACCCGGCGAAGACGACACGATCTCGTGGCCGAAGTGTTCGATGGCCCGGATTCGCCCCGATGGAACGGGCTTCGAAGTGACAAGCACTGGACCGAATAACATCTGGGGTCTCGTGCTGAACGAAGAAGGGGAGGCTTTCATCCAGGAAGCCAACGATTACGGCTATCCGGTCATGCCCTTTCATGAATACGCCTACTACCCGGGGGGAATGAAGGCATTGAAGAAGACTTATCAGCCGTCGTTTCCGCCTTCCACCCGCTTTCGCATGGGAGGGACGGGTCTGAGTGGACTGGCCCTGATCGAGAATGGACCGGCGGTCGATGACAAAGCTGAGCACACGATGCTGGTGGCGAATCCAATCACCTCCAAAGTGCAGACGCTTGGAATGCACCGCGACGGGCCTCGTTGGGACTACGAGCAGTTGCCGGACTTGATCACTTGTGAGGATCCTTTCTTTCGACCCGTGGCCATGACCCAGGGACCGGACGGTTGTCTCTACATCGTGGATTGGTACAACAAGATTATTTCACACAACGAGGTTCCCCGGAATCACCCGGACCGGGATAAGACCCGCGGGCGGATCTGGCGAGTGAAGCCCACTTCGGGTGAGGGTGTGATTCCGATTCCCGATTTCACGCAGTTGAAGAACGAAGAGTTGCTCGCCATGCTCGGCGAGGCTCCGGTGGCGCGTGCGCATCTTGCCTGGCAGACACTGGCGGATCGTCAGGACTCCGAAGTGGCGAAGGCTCTCAAGGGCGAGTTGGCTTCCGATGAAGGCTCCGATGCCCGTCGTATTCAGGCGCTCTGGGTGCTTGGTGAGGCCGGTCAGGAACCGGGAAAGAAGCTGCTGTCGTCGGAGAATCGCAATGTGCGGCGCGAGCTGGCGCGTTACCCTGGGCATGCTCAGGTGCTGTTGGGGGATGCCGATCCGGAAGTCCGGTTTGCGGCATTGACCACCCTGGGGAGGCTGCTGCCCGATGATGATATTCTCTCCCGGTTGATTTCCTCGGTTGGCCCCTCGATCTCGGGAGAAGAAGTGATCGGCACGAGGACTAATCGGCCCATTGCCGCGGGCGAGAACTACGATCGCGAATTCGAACGCTTTCTCGTCCGCTTCTTTCTCGAGAAACATCCGGCGGAGGTGAAGGCTTCTCTTGATTCAGAAGGTGCTGCGAGCCTTCCTCTGGAAGGTCGCATCCTCGCGGCTCTAGCATTACCGCCTGAGGAGAGTGCTTCGAGGGTTGCTGCGTTGCTGCCCCAGGTAGATCGCGCACCGAATACCGAGGAGCTGCTTCGCCTGGCACAGTTTCCTGATGCTCCCGGGTGCGGCGAAGCACTGACGGCGCTTCTTTCCAATCCCAAATCGCGGGCCGGAGTGGCCAAGCAATTGCTGGAGCAGAGTACGCAGATTGATTCTCAGAAGGTTGGCAAGCTGCTCATCGGGGCTGCCGAGGCGCTGCTCAAAGGAGATGGCGCAGAAGCTGCAATTGCCCTTGAGCTGGCCGGGGCGTTCAAGCTGACGGATCTTGAGCCTGGCATTGTCGCGTTCGCAAGCAGGGATGGTGTGGATCGGGATACTCTTCTCGCCGCACTCCAGACGCTACGGCAGCTTCCCAGTCGGGAAGTGGACCTGTTTGTCTTGCTCGTTCATTCGTCAGAAGACAAGAAGATCCAGAGGGCCGCGCTCGAAGCATTGGCTGCTTCGCCTAATTCCGGTGCCCCTGCCAAGCTTTTAGAACTCTATCCAGATCTTGGGCTGGAGCTGCAACGGGTCACTCTGACCGGCCTCTCATCGACGCAGCCGGGAGCCAAAGCGCTGGTCGCTGCGCTGGAGGATGAGCGGGTTCCTACTGACAAAATTGACGTCGCTGTTGCCGAGCGCCTTGCTGCCGTTCTGGCAGATGATCCCGCGTTGTCTACCTTGATGGATTCACTTGGGAATGTGTTTGGCAAAGTGCTTCAACTCAACGGCAAGCCCACTGCCTCTCCCGAAGCTGTGATTGATCTGGAGGGGGAGTTCACGGTGGAGACCTGGGTGCGTCTGGCTCCTGTCATCAGCAACGAGGACAGCATCCTGGGGGGTAAAGGCGTTCTCGATCTGAACTTTCATGGTTCGACCTTCCGCGTTTGGGCGGGACCTCTCGGGGATGTCGTGGTTTCGACGAAACCGATGGCCCCTGAGTTCTGGACGCACATTGCGGTGACCCGCGATGCTGAGAATATCATCAGGATCTACACCGACGGAGAGCTCGATGCGGTCAGTCGAAAGGAAGTGCCGCCAGCCTTCTCCGGTCTTCGTATTGGAATGTCGACACGTCCTGCGGCCGGAACGCACGGCACGCTGGCTGAATACCGGGTCTGGAATCGCGCCCGCAGTGCGCAGGAAATTCGCCAGAACTTTGATCGCAGCTATGCCGGTTCGCAGTTGCCGGAGGGACTTGTTTTCTACAATGCCGGCGGCGACGAAAATTGGGGGAAGTTGGGAGCGGGCGCTCAGGTGATACAAACCACTGCCCTGCCGCCCTTGCTGACCCATGAGCAAGCGTCTGCTCTCGACGCGAAGTTCGCAAAATACATGGAACTCGGTCGCAAAGGAGGGGATCCGGAGAAGGGGAAGATGCTTTCAGCTTTGTGCACTTCGTGTCACGTGATCGACGGGCAGGGTGGTCAGATGGGACCCAATCTCAGTGGCGCTGCCGAGATGGGATTGGAAGCGGTACTGCGAAATATTCTGACGCCCAACGCGGCGATGGAATCCGGCTACCGCATCTATCGTGTGGAATTGAAGAGCGGAGAAATCATCGATGCATTCTTCGTCAGTGAGGACAAGCAAGCTGTCGTGATTCGACAGGTGGGCCTGCCGGACCGACGCATTGCCAAGCGGGAAATCGCTGCGACGCAATTCATCCGTCGCAGCCTGATGCCGGAAGGACTGCTCGACGCGCTTGCCGATGAGCAGGCTGCAGATCTGCTCGCCTACCTGATGAAAGGAAAAGCTCAGGAAGGGCCGGAGACTCCGGCTGCAGCGCCTCCGGCGAAACGGAAGGCTGCACCTCAAGCATCCGCGGAATCCTTTGGGCGTCAGGTTTCTGAATCGGGCATCAAGCACTCCTTTCTCATCGCCGGTAATCCAACCGTATGGGTGGGTGAAGATGGCCAGGTGAAGTGGCAGGCCGAGGGCAAAGCCCGGGATGCCTTCGTGCTTCCGAATGGGAATGTGCTGACTTCGATTGCCAACAAGGCTCAGGAGATCACGCCGGAGGGAGAAGTTGCCTGGAGCTATGCTCTGGCTGCGGAAAACAAAGAACTCGGGACCGCCGTTCGTTTGGACAACGGCAATACGCTGGTGGTGGAGCGAGGCGTGAAGCCCCGCCTGCTGGAAGTGACGCCGGAAGGCAAAATTGCGGTCGAAGTGCCGCTGCAGCCGGAGACCGACAATGCTCACATGCAGACCCGTATGGCCCGTAGGTTACCCAACGGAAACTATCTCGTTCCGCACCTGCTGGCATTCGCGGTGAAAGAGTATCAGCCCGACGGAACGGTGGTGAATACCATTAAGACCGATCTGGATGAGCTGGGCGGCCGGGAAGCCAGGAACTGGCCGTTCACCGCCATTCGCCTGGAGAATGGAAACACTCTGGTGAACCTGACCAATGGCAACAAAACCGTGGAGTTCGACTCGGAAGGTAAGGTGGCCTGGAGTGTGACGAATGAAGATGTTGACGGTCGCTTTGCCGATCCCTGTGGCGGTCAGCGCCTCGCGAACGGTAACACCGTCATCTGCAGTTACGGCCAGAAGGATCCTAAGAAAGTGAAGCTGTTCGAGATCACCCCGGACAAGAAGGTGGTCTGGGAATTCTTCCACCCGAAAGCCCGTGCCCATGAAGTCCACGTGTTGACCACTAACGGCAAGCCGGAAGGCGCGTTGAAGTAAATTTATCCAGAACTCTGCTATGAAACTCCTGACAATCATCTACACCCTCGGCGTTCTGTTGACGCTGTCTCTCTCCGCGGCTGAGAAGCCTAACTTCGTGATTATCTTCACCGACGATCAGGGCTACGGGGATCTCAGTTGTTACGGGGGTGATCATGTCAGCACTCCGCGAATTGATCAAATGGCGGCAGAGGGCGCGCGGCTCACCAGTTTCTATGTGGCGGCGCCGGTGTGCACCCCTTCGAGGGCGGCGTTGATGACGGGGTGTTATCCCAAGCGCATCGACATGGCGCGGGGGTCCACTTTCGGGGTGCTGCTGGCCGGGGACTCTAAAGGATTGAACCCTGAGGAAGTCACCATCGCTGAAGTGTTGAAGAGCGCGGGTTACAAGACCGGAATGTTCGGTAAGTGGCATCTTGGTGATCAGCCCGAATTCCTCCCGACGCGCCAGGGCTTCGATGAATACTTCGGAATTCCCTTCAGTCATGATATTCATCCGTTCCATCCTCAGGAGAAATGGGACTTCCCACCGCTGGCCTTGCTCGATCAGGAAGAAGTCATCGAGATGGATCCCGATGCCGACTATCTGACCAAGCGATTTACCGAGCGAGCGGTGGAGTTCATCAAGAAGAACAGCGATGAGCCATTCTTCGTTTACTTGCCGCATCCGATTCCCCATAAGCCGCTTCACGTGTCTCCGCCGTTCATGGAGGGAGTCGATCCGGCGATCATCGAAGCGCTTGATCAGGAAGGGGATCGCATCGATTACAAGACGCGCGATAAGCTCTTCCGCCAGGCGATCAATGAAATTGACTGGTCAGTCGGGCGGATCCTCGACACCTTGAAGGAGGAGGGGGTCGACGATAACACTCTCGTGATCTTTTTCTCTGACAATGGTCCTGCCATCGGGAATGCGGGGCCTCTCAAGGGACGGAAGGGGAGCACCTTCGAGGGCGGGATGCGCGAGCCGACTGTGATTCGCTGGCCTGGAAAAATTCCAGCTGGTCAGGACAACGATCAACTCATGACGGCGATGGACCTGCTCCCGACCTTTGCGAAGCTGGCAGGTGCCGAAGTGCCGTCCGACCGCACCATTGACGGGAGGGATGTCTGGCCGGTGCTGACCGGCGAGGCGGAGACGCCGCACGACCAGTTTTTCTATCACGGTGGTGACGTCCTCAAGGCGGTGCGCTCAGGGAAGTGGAAGTTGCATTGGAACAAGGGCGAGCCGACCCAGCTCTACAATTTGGAAAGCGACATCGGGGAACAGACCAACCTTTTGAAAGAAGAGCCGCAAGTGACCGAGAGACTTCTTGGATTGCTGAAAGCTTTCGAGAAGGATATCGCGACGAATCATCGTCCCGCCGCGTTTGTCGAGAACCCCCAACCATTGTCGCTGACCAAATAGCAGGCGAAGGGGAAGACCTCCGCAGCGAAACCGCACAGATCAGGACGTATCTCAAGAATACGCAGGGCTAATCAAAAAAACCATCGGGCTCAGCTACCTCAGAAACGAAAAGGAACCAAGAGCCGTGAACGAATATTTCTCAAAGGAACCCTAGAATGCTTTCGAACAAAACCATGCAATCACCTATCGCTCTCTTTTCTGTCTGTATGTTCGCTGTCGCATCGGTCGTGAGTGCAGCAGAACCCCCGGTCTCGGTCTTGGACGAGATGCAGCCCAAGACGGCGAGTTCAGAACACCCCAACATTGTGCTGATCTACGCTGACGATTTGGGCTACGGAGATCTGAGTTGTTACGGTGCCAGCAAAATCAGCACGCCGAACATCGATCGGCTGGCCACAGAGGGGCGCCTCTTTACGGATGCCCACTCGACCTCGGCGGTCTGCACGCCCTCTCGCTATGCGCTTTTGACGGGAGAGTATCCCTACCGCATCAACAACTACGGGCCGGTTTTCTGTGAAGAGCGTCTGATCATCGATACGAATCAAACCACGCTCGCCAGCCTGCTGAAACGAAAGGGCTACGCGACCGCTTGCGTTGGGAAGTGGCATCTCGGGTTTGGCGAAGAACGGAAACCTGATTGGAACCAGGATTTGAAGCCGGGACCGCTCGAAGTCGGCTTCGATTATTTTTATGGCATCCCGGTCGTCAACTCGCATCCGCCTTTTGTCTATGCCGAAAACCACCGCGTCGTCGGACTCGATCCGGCAGATCCGCTGGTTTACGAGCGTGGCGGAAAAACGCATGGAAAACCGTATCCTGAAAAACATGCGGCACCGCCGGGACGTATGCCGAGTGTTGTCGGTGGCAAGGCAGCCCACGATCTCTACGTCGATGAAGAAAGCGCCGTGCACCTGACCGGAAAGGCACTCAATTGGATGAATCAGCAAGAAGACCCCTTCTTCCTCTACTATGCCAGCCACAACATTCATCATCCTTTTACGCCGCATCCTTACTTTCAGGGCAACAGCGAATGTGGGCTCTACGGCGATTTCGTGGAAGAGCTCGACTGGTCGGTGGGGCAGATTCTTGAGGCCCTGGAAACGTTCGGTGTGGCCGACAATACGCTCGTCATCTTTACCAGTGACAACGGCGGCATGTTTAACGGCGGTGGTAAAGAAGCCATCCGTCAGGGCCACACTCCGAACGGTGAGTTAAAAGGGCAAAAGTTTGATGCCTGGGAAGCCGGACACCGCGTGCCGTTCATCGTTCGCTGGCCCGGGAAAACTCCCGGTGGAAGCACCTCCGACGAACTCATCGCCAACCTGGATCTGCTCGAAACCTTTGCCGCGATTACTGACCAGAAACTGGATCCCGGACAAGGAGTGGACAGCATTAACGCGCTTCCGCTGCTGACCGAAACGGAAGCAAAATCGGCGCGCGATGAGCTGGTGATTCAGCCGCATAAAAAAGCCTATACTTCGATTCGACTCGGCGATTGGGTCTACATTCCCGGTCCCGGCTCGGGCGGGATGACGAAGTTCACACCGGAGCAGCTCGAAAAAATGCCGCCCCAACAGCTCTACAACCTCAAAGAGGATCCGGGGCAGAAACAAAACCTGATCAAGACGTATCCGGAGAAGGCAGCAGCCATGGAGAAGGCGTTAAGGAACAAGCTGGATGAGGTTCCTGCAGAGCTGCCCAAAGTCGGCACTTTTTAATGGGTTGGTGAGTCAAAATAAAGCTGAGATTATCATGAAAACCCCGTTCATTCTTCCGGCTTGTTTTTTGCTTCTTTTTGTTAGCCTGGGTTTCCTTCGAAACCGGGGAGCTGTGAACCCGGCGCACCTCCGGGCCAGTTCTACGATTTAGAAGCCGACCTTCACTCTACGACATCATGATCAGGTTTACGACAGTTGCATTCCTACTGCTTGGTTCTCTGCTCACTGCGAATGCCGAGGTGAAGAACATCCACATCATTCGCGGTAAATCAACGCATCAGGGATACAGCCACAACAACGATGAAGTGGGTCTCCTCATCAAGATGAAGTTGGAAGGGTCGAAGTATGCGGATCAGTTTACTATCACGGACAGCTTCAACTATCCTGAAGATTTGTCCCTGATCGAGAACGCGGATCTGGTCATTATTTCCTGCGATGGCGGCCCCAACCATTCTCTCGTCAATCAGGAAAATCCTACCGAATATACCGAGCATCTCGATTCGGCTCTCAAGAAGAACAGGTCGGGGCTCATTGTGATTCACTGGGCGACTGATGCGCCTTCCGGTGGATTCGGTCAGCTTCATCCTGAGAATTCCAAAATGATGATGGATTGGATTGGAGCGGTTTATCACTGGATCGACCGGGGTAAGGATCCAGACAGCAGTTGGACCTGGAAGTATCCGGTGCTGACCATGAAGATCGAGCAATCGCACCCGATCTCGAAGGGACTTCCGGAGGTCTTTCGCCTGCAGGATGAATACTACTTTAACTTTTTTTCTGCTCCCGGCGGCCGGAATTCGGTTTCCGATCGAGTGACGCCACTTCATACCGCCCATGCACCGAGTCATCGAAGCGATATGGACAATAAGGAGAACTGGAGATTGCAGCCGGTCTACTGGGCTTATACGAGGGACAACGGGGGACGCTCTGTGGCGATGACTTCAGCGCACATGTATCACACCTGGGCGAATCCCCATTTCTTTCAGACCTTTGTTAACAGCATTTTCTGGACTTTGGAGATGCCCGTGCCGGAAGACGGCGTTGATATCGAAACACCAACACTCAAAGAATTGCTTTCGATTAGCGATGACGTTGAAATCTATAAAATGGCCCGGCACTTCAAGTGAAGACGCGAAATATTGGCGGGCGTGAGCCAGCAAAATGACTTTGAAATGAGCTTGAATCATCTTTTTACCCTTTGCCTGTTCGGCCTGGTCTCCGTTGTGGGGCAGGCTTTCTCTGCGGAGTCCGCTCCGCTCCCCAATGTAGTCCTGATTTTTGCTGATGATCTCGGCTACGGCGATGTCGGGTGCTACGGCGCGACCAAGGTGGCGACGCCAAATATTGACCAGCTCGCCGCGGAGGGGCGCCGGTTTACAGACGCGCATTCCGCTTCGGCGGTTTGTACGCCGTCTCGCTACGGCTTGCTGACAGGCGAGTATCCTTCGCGGAAAGGAATCTGGGGGCCTTGCAGTCACACTCAGCCTTTGCTGATCGATACAGAAAAGCTCACCCTTGGCCAGCTGTTCAAGAACAAGGGTTATGCCACCGCGGCGATCGGAAAGTGGCACCTGGGTTTTGGAAAAGGTCCGACAGATTGGAACAAACCGCTTCGTCCCGGGCCTTTGGAACTCGGTTTTGATTATTACTTTGGCATTCCCAAGGTAAATAGCGGCTTTCCCTACGTCTACGTCGAGAATGACGGCATCGTTGGCTATGACTCCGAGGATCCGCTTATCTTTGGGAAGCCGCCGTTTTCAGTGACGACGACTTACCCCGAAGCGACGGCGGGAAGAAAGACGGCCAATAGGGTTTCGGGGGCGAAGGAGGCTCATGCCATTTATGATGACGAGAGAACCGGAACCCTGTTGACCGAAAAAGCGGTCACCTGGATCGAGGAGAACAAAGACGACCCGTTCTTTCTTTATTTTCCGACGCCGAACATTCACCATCCCTTTACCCCGGCTCAGCAGTTCAAGGACACCAGCGAAGCAGGACTCTACGGTGACTTCATCCACGAGTTCGACTGGATGGTCGGTGAGCTGATGAAGTGTCTCGAAAAGAACGGGCTGGCTGAGAACACGCTCGTGATCGTGACCAGTGACAATGGGGGGATGTTTAACTTTGGTGGGCAACACGCTTTTGAGGTCGGACACCGAATCAATGGAGACTTGCTCGGTTTTAAATTCGGTGTTTGGGAAGGCGGGCACCGGGTGCCGTTCGTTGCGAAGTGGCCCGGAAAAATTGAGGCAGGCACGACGTCGGATCAGCTCATCAGTGGGATCGACATGTTGGCGACGTTTGCCGCCTTGACCGGGCAGGAGGTTGAAGAGAAACAGCTCGCTGACAGCGTCAATGTATTACCCGCATTGATCGATGACCCCAAGGACGTGCTCCGAGAAACCTTGGTGTTGTGTCCTAACAAGCCCAGTCACCTTTCTCTGCGCCAGGGCAAGTGGGTTTACATTCCAGCTCGTGGTGGCGGAGGCTTTACCGGTGGGGTCGGAATCCATCCTGGCGGAGGACCAAAAGCGGTCACTGCTGTAGGTAGCCCGAACAGCGACATCGAAGACGGCAAGGTGAAGCCGGATGCGCCAGAGGCCCAGCTCTATGATTTGGAGGCTGATGTGAATCAGACGACGAATGTGATTCGCGACCACCCGGAAGTGGTGGCGAAGATGAAGGCGGCGCTGGCGGAATATGCCCCGGCAGTACGAGCTCGGAAAAGACCGGCAGCGGGCAAATCGAAGGCTCCGGCGAAGCCAGGGCCAAAGAAAGAGGTCGGTGCCAAGAAGGCTCCAGAGTCGGCTCAGGCCGTCAAAAGCGCACCATCGGAGGTGCCTAATGTGATCTTCCTTCTAACTGACGACCTAGGCTATTCAGACATCAGCTGCTACGGGGCGAAGAAGGTGAAAACGCCTCACCTCGATCGCCTCGCGGCCGAAGGGATGATGTTCACGGACTTCCACACGGCTGCCTCGATTTGTTCGCCTTCGCGTGCGGCGTTTTTGACGGGAGCTTATCCCCAGCGCGCCGGGCTCTACATGGGAATCAATCCGAATCGACGAGCCCACTGGTATCTGGGGCTTCACCCTGACGAGATCACCATCACGGAACAGTTCAAGCAGCAGGGCTACGCGACTCACATGGTGGGCAAGTGGCACCTTGGGACCGAGCCGGAGTTTCTGCCGCGCAAGCAGGGTTTCGATACCTACTACGGGATGCCCTGTAACTTCAGTCATTCGCCGAAGTTCTTTGATGGTGATGACGAGGTCTTTGCTAAGACGCCGCTCGAACAGTTGACCAAGCTCTACACCGAACGCGTGACGAAGATCATCAAAGAGTCGGGGGACGAGCCGTTCTTTCTCTACTACTCTCACAATTTTCCTCACACACCGATTGCCGCGAGTGACGACTTCAAAGGATCGTCAGAAGACGGGCTTCGGGGTGACATGATTCAGGAAATGGACTGGGGGGTTGGGGAGATGATGAAGGCGCTTGATGAAGCGGGGATCGCTGACAACACCATCGTTATTTTTACTTCGGACAACGGCCCAACCGAAAACGAGTATGCGGAGCCCTATCGGGGTACCAAGTATGTGACGTTTGAAGGTGGGCATCGGGTGCCGTTCATCTTCCATTGGCCGGCGATGATTTCGGAAGGGAGCGTGTCAGATATCAGCATCAACGCGATGGATCTTTTCCCAACGCTTTCGGAGATCATCCAAGCGCCGATGCCGACGGATCGCACCTATGATGGTGAAAGCTTGATGCCGTTGTTGGCGGGAGGAGATCTGAAGCGAGAAGTCTCCGAGCCGTTCTATTTCTACAACTGTGAAAACCTGCAAGCAGTACGTTCGGGCGAGTGGAAACTTCACCTGCCGCGCAGCAAAGAGCAGTTACCGTTCTGGCAGGGGAAAAAGGGATTCGCTGAATTAGAACAGCCGGTGCTCTACCACTTAGAGAAAGATCAAGGCGAGACCACCGACGTGGCAGCAGCCAACCCGGAAGTCGTGGAAGAGTTGTTGGAACTGGCGGATGAAGCCAGGAGCGAGCTTGGTGAGTTCATGCAACGCGGTAGCGGCCAGCGGGCGACCGGTTCTTTGTTCCCCGAGTATCCGGTCATCAGTCATGAGAAGGACTGGGGGATGATGCCGGAAGAAGCGGGCGCTGAAATCGCAGCCGAGAAGGGCAAGCGTTATCCCGGTCATTCAAGTAAGATTCGTGGCAAGAAGTGATGGATTGGAGATCTCAATTCCGGCCGATCGCAGATTCGGAATGTCCATCATTTCTCTGCTTCTACCGAGTCATATCCGGTTCGACTGAACTCTAGCTGACGGCTGAGCGTGGCACGGCAGACGTTGTCCTCGGTCCGAACGAATGATTTGTGCGGACCGAGGAGAAGTTTAATCTAATCGTCTCAGCGATTACCAACCAGTGACACTGTTAGGCGCGTGGTCTTTGGTCGTGCTCAGTGAGCAGGTCAGGTAGGCAGTTCCTACATAAGGCACGTTACCGGCAGCGGTGTAGTCTCCGTTGCTTGGGCAGGTTGGTGTAGTCTCAAGAAGTTTGCCGCTGCCAACAAAGGCGCTCATGGCAAGACTGTCTCCCTGGGACTTCTCGTAGAGGTTCTGGTAGGAACGAACTGCCTTCTGAACATTAGACATGTTCAAGATGCACTTCGAACGGTTGGAGCCCTCTTTGTAGGCTGAGACGCCGATGAAAAGAACGCTGATGAGGCCGAGAAGAACGGCAATGACCAGGGTGATTTCAATCAGGGTAAGCCCTGCATTTTTCGTAGGATTATTCAGTTTCATTATTTTTTATCTATGTATCGCATTTGTTGGGGGGAAACTTTGCGCATGGGTTTTTGCGGGGGACAGATCCACCATGTCCCAGTAATTCAGAACTCCCTAGTGGTTCAGGATGTCGGTAATTGATGTTTTGCATCGTGAAAAAGGAGTGGGGCTCTTTTGCTAGGGGTTCTTTTCTTCTCACCTCCCCCGTGCTGTAACTGCAAGTCAACCTGGATGAGAGGTTGCGCAATTCTAGCCGGGCTCAGAACTCTCAGTTCTGTCTGTTTGGATTTTTGTGGGGCAAATATAGGGGAGGTGAGAAGCCGGGTTCGCGAACCAATCACAAAAGTTCGCGGACCAGGAACAAGAACAACATTAATGAGTCGAAAGCGGGTAGGTTGTGATGCAAGCGGGCTGCTGAGGATACTGGCTGGTCATACTCAAAAGCCGGCACTTGAATAAAATATGTAATTTCAATAATTTTAATAGATCACGGTTTTCCCTGTCAGTCTTCCCCCTCATCTGAGGGAGACATAAACGAAATGCTTCGAGCTCATGGCTTTTCGAATTAGAGGCGAGTCCTGTTAGGTGCTAAAGTTAGAGTAATCCGAGTCATGCGACTTGGTAATCAAACCCTGCGATTCCGCTTTCAGTCATGAAAGAACCAGGGAGCTTTTTTGTTCGAGAGGCCTTGGCGATTGAATCTGAGGGGAGCGCGTAAAGGGCCGGTAAACAAGGAAGAGTCAGGGTAGTGAATGAAATCGATCCACGCTCGTCTTCGAATGCTAGTGTTCTCGTTCGCTCTGCTTTTCGGGCGAGGGTGGGCAGAGGAATCACTGATTATCGTGGTCCTTCTCTCTGAAGTTCGACGGCAAAGTGAACAGCGACATCGAGGACAGAAAATTCGTGCCGGATGCCCCGGAAAATCGACTCTACAACCTGAGTAAGGATAAGAATCAAATCATGAATGTGATTCGCCAACAGGCTGAAAAGGCCGGAGCGATGTAGGCGGAATTGGAGCGACTTAAGGCGGAAGACGGAACGCGCCCGGGGTGGAGAAAATCAGGGCTAGAGCGATAGGCGAAATTCTTCGCGTTATGCGTCTTCACGGTCCTTCAGGGCGTTTTCTTCCCTTTTGAGATGTTCAATTTCTCTCTCGAGCATGAAGGAGAGGGCAAAGCGAATCGCAACGATGATCGCCAGCATTCCAAGATCCTGGAGGGTGCGATGGGCGATGCTGTGAAGAATGTCTGAGACAATGAGAATCTCGAGGGCAAGGAGGATCACCTGGCCCATGTCGATCCGGAGTTGTCGAATGGTGGTCGGTCGGTTCCCGGGTTTTCTCAAGAGCGAAAGGACGCATCGGGAAAAGGCGAAAAGTACGCCGCCGACGAGGAGGATGACAGCGAAGCTATCCACGATGTCGGCGATTTGCTCAACGAATTCCAACATGGTTACTGATTGGGGATGTTCAGGCTGATATGCTCCTGGAACCAAGCATTAATGGGGCTCTTTGAGGTAGACGGATGATAAGGGGCTTCGGTTTTAGGAAAACTCTTTTTTAACGAGTTGATGAGATCGGTGTATTCAGGGTTTCCGGCGAGATTGTTCCACTCATTGGGGTCAGATTCGTGGTCGTAGAGTTCGGCGCTTCCGTCTTCGTAGCGAATGTAGCGATACCGGTCAGTCCGCAGGGCATTGTTGCCTCTTGGATAAACGGTAAGGGTGCCGGCCCGCCAGTCGGCATCAGGATTTTCCATGAGCGTTATCAGGCTGAGTCCCTCGTTTCTCCTGTTCGCGGGCAGATCGGCCAGTTCAAGCAATGTGGGGAAGATGTCGATCAGCCCTACACTGCGATCGACCATCCTGGCATCTGATTCCCGTGACTCAGACTTTGGACGAACCACAATGAGTTGCACGCGAGTGGCTTCTTCCCACAGGCTGTGTTTGGCGATGCGGTTTTTTTCTCCGAGGTGATAGCCATGATCACTGAATAGAACGATGGCAGTGTTGTCAGCGTAAGGGCTCGCATCCAGGGCATCGAGAACGCGTCCGACCTGGTGGTCCACAAAGCTGATGCAGGCGAGATAGGCCTGGACGGCAAGCTTGTGTTGTTCGCTGTCATTCGCCTGGAGAAAGGGGAGTTTCGGATATTTGGGTAGCTCGTGGATCGCGCGGCTGATCGCAGGGACGTCGTCGAGATCATCGGTTCTTACTTCGGGGAGGATGAGGGATTCGAGGGGGTAGGCCTCAAACCATTTCTCAGGCACATAGAACGGAACGTGAGGGCGATCGAATCCGACAGCCATGAAGAATGGTTTTTCGTAGGATTTCGCCAACTGTTCTTCCGCCCAGCTGGCTACGCGGTAGTCAGGCATCTCCTCGTCACTGTCGGGAAAAGCGCCCCAGTCGGTTTGCGTTCCGGAAAAGGGGACATCGGGAAGATGATAGTTGAATCGAAATCCGTCTTTGGGCTTGGGGCCGGAAGAACCTTTGGGGCCGTATTCCTGAAAGGCCCGATCGTTGTCGTAGCCGTGAGTGATCTTGCCGGCGCCCAGCGTTTTGTAGCCATGGCGAGCGAAATACTGCGGGAGCAAATGACCGTCGAAGAACTCTGTGTCCTGGTTCATCAACCCGGTGGGCTGCTGATAAATTCCGGTGGTGAAGGGGTAGAGTCCTGAGAGTAAGGAGGCACGTGAAGGTCCGCAGATCGGGGCCTGGCAGTGCGCATTGGTGAAGAGGGTTCCTCGATCTGCGAGCCGATCGATATTCGGTGTTTGCACCTGCGGATGGGTTTTGAGGCAACCAATCCAGTCGTTGAGATCGTCGATGGCGATGAAGAGAACGTTGGGTGGCGCTTCTTCGGCGGGAGACAAAAAGGGAAGAACCAGGGCGCTTGCTAGAATGACGAGAGTTCTCATGGCAAACCAACCTTGAACAGGAATTCTCCTGGCATCAATCTTCAGCGAGGGCGGGAGTCGGGATGAGATAATTGCGGAAAGTGGCGGTTACTGGATGACGTTCCCTCAGCGTGTCGCATTTTTCCTCAAAGTTGGCCGGTAGATACAATACGATGGAGCCCTTTCTGGACAGAGTATCTCCCTACTATGAAATCGATCCGTCTTCGTCTCCGAATTTTGGTGTTCTCATCCGCTCTGCTTTTGGGGCAGGGGTGGGCGGAGGAACCCCTAAACATCGTGGTCTTTCTCTCCGACGATCTCGGTCGTCTCGACACTTCTATTCACGGGTCGGTCGACGCCAGAACGCCGACGATGGATCGTCTGGCTGCCGATGGAATGGTCTTTGATAATGCCTATGTGGCCTCGCCCTCCTGCTGCCCGAATCGCTATTCGTTTCTGACCGGTTTGATGCCGGCGCGACACGGGGCACACCCAAATCACACCAAGCCGAAGGAAGGGACTAAGTATCTGACAAACGTTCTTAAGGACATGGGCTATCACGTCGCGTCCTTCGGAAAGGTCAGTCACGGACGGATGCAATTTCCTGGAGGCGATCACTTTTCATCCCAGCCGGAAGACATGCATGAGAATGTGATTCCTTATTTTGACGAAACTGAGTTCGAGGGGCCCGTCTGCCTTCTGGTGGGTGATCGTCGTCCGCACGTTTCCTGGAGCGTGGAGTCGACCTATGATCCTGATGAAGTCACCTTGCCATCCTTCCTGATCGACACGCCGGAGACTCGGGAGCACTGGGCGCGCTACCTGACCGACATCACCGGAATGGATGCTGAGATGGGGCGCATTTATGATTTCGCGAAGGAGACGTTCGGCGACAACTTTATCTTTCTCTTCACCAGTGATCACGGCGGACAATGGCCGCGCGGGAAGTGGAATCTATACGATTACGGTGCGCGTGTGCCCATGATTGTCGTTTGGCCGGGACAGGTTGAGCCGGGTACCCGGACGGACGCGATGACAAGCTGGGTGGATCTTCTACCGACGTTGATTGATGCCGCCGGTGGAGAGGTGGCGTGGGATATTGACGGGGAATCCTTTAAGCCCGTCCTGATAGGGGAAGCTGACCAACACCGTGACAAGATCTTCACGACTCACACGGGAGACAACAACATGAACATTTTTCCCATCCGAAGTGTTCGCATCGGCAAATACAAATACATCCACAACTTGTGTCCCGATGCTTATCACACTAATCACAGCGATCGTCATCGTAAGGACGGTGCCGGTGCTTATTGGGATTCCTGGGATGCAGCGGCGAAGAACGATCCTGAAGCGGCAGGCATTGTGGAGCGCTACTATACTCGTGAGGAGTTCGAATTTTTCGATCTGGAGAATGATCCTCTGGAACTAAACAACCTCGCCGGAAATCCCGAGTATGCAGGTAAGATCGAAGAGTTGAAAAAGGAGTTGGCCGCGTGGGCCAAAGAGCAAGGGGATGAGCTGCTGCCGCATCGGGAAACCTACCCAGTGAGTGAGCCGATTCCGGTGTTCGAAAATGGGGGCAAAGCGCCGATTAGGCAGGCCAATAAGAAGGCGAGAGGAAGGGATTGATGAAATGCTATAGACTCGGGGTGGATGACCTCCATTTGGTGACAGTATACGTGAAAGCAAAGTTCGGAAGTGCCCCACCCACAAAGAGTGCTTCCTGAAGAGAAAGCCTGCAGCCCCATTAGTAAGGCAGTTGACGGGGTGGCTGAGGTTGGTGCTGCCCTAAAAGGTCAGGTCGGTACGGCCTTAAAGAGCCCCCATTATCATTTGACTATCGACCGAGTTCGAGGATTCTCGATGATGAGGCTTTGTGCTCTGTTACACTTTCTTGGTCTGCTTGCGCTTGTTTGCCTGGCTCGCCCTGCTCAGGCGGTTGACCATATAGTTTTCAACGAGACGAATCAGATTGATGACGCCTTTTTTGGCGGCTTGATCCCCGGAGACAGTGTCACGTTCAATGGTACAGTAACGACAGCCGGGGGCCCACCTGGGGGAATCAGTGTGTTCTTGCCTGGCGCTCCGACCAATTTAGACCTGACTTTTGCCGAAGGTTCTGTAACCAGCGCCCCCGATGCCGTGGGAGTATTTTTTGGCGGCCCGTCCTACAGCGGTAATTTCGTGAACCACGGAAGCATTTCCGGACTTTTACCTGCGGTGGACTTCGTTGTGGGTGTTTTCTCAGGCTCCTTTTTAAATACGGGTAATCTTTCGTCTATAGGGGAAATTGCGGTTTCCTTCTCCGGTGATGTAACTGGTTCGATTTTTAATAGTGGCACGATTCGGGGTAACGCCGGTGGCTCAATCGGTTCTCTGAACATCTTTGGTGGTCTGGAAACAGGTGCTTCTCTTACTAACACGGGATTGATCGAAGGCTTGGACAACCACGGGGTTGTTATTGGTGACGATCTTGAAGGGAGTTTCGTTAACTATGGGACAATTCGAGGATTGAGTCCAGTGGGCCCGGCCGTTGGGGTTTTAGTTGGTAGCGATCTGGATACTACGGGGAATTTTATGAATGCCGGGTTGGTGGAGGGCTTCTTTGAAGGCGTCGTGATCGACGGGAATTTGGAGGGGAGTTTTCTCAACACAGGGACGATAACCGGGGGTTTAGTCAATGGAGGGTACCCTGTAGAGATTGGTGACGCGGTTAAGATCGAAGGGTTGCTTCTCGGGATGTTTCAGAATGATGGAGCCATACGGGGAAGCGACGATGGATTCGATGTGGATCGAAATTTTGGCGTTGGAGCTACTTTTCTCAATAATGGACTGATTCACGGCATGAATTCCGGGGTGGATTTTGGCCGTTTCTTTCACGGTGTGTTAACTAACCATGGAACGATCATCGGCCTTTCCACCACGGACGACGGAGCGGCGATCGAAATCGAGAGAGATCTGGGGCCTCAAGGCCGCATCAGAAACTATGGAACCCTGTTCGGCAACGAGTATGGAATTGCGGTTTTTCAGGGTTTACACGGAGAAATTTTTAACTGTGGCATCATAGAGGGCGTTAATTTTGCAGGTATCCGCGCAAGCTTTACTGACGGCACGATTCGAAATCATGGCGGCCGGATCACGGGACGGAATTTCTCTATTCGCCTCGGAGGAGGCGATGGAACGGTAGTGCTGTCAGGCCCTTCTCACCTCCAGGGACAGATTGGTGGCGGTGGCGGAAGCGACACGATTCGTTTCGAAAACATGCGCGGTATTAGCTCTGCGAAGCAAGCCGAACTGGCAGCTTTGGCAGCAAGCGATCCTTCGACGGGAAGTGTGGTCCTCTTCGGCGAAACGATCAGTTGGCAGCAGTTCGAGGATATCCAGGCTGATCTCGCGACTCTTGAATCGTATCAGGATCTTATCACCGATCCGGGTCTGGGTGGTTTTGCCCAGGCCCTGGATAACGTCCTCGGATTGAATGATGACTTCCGGGAATACCTCAAGGTGCTGAACGACGCTGACGCTTCCATTCTTAATGACCTGGCCGCGAATGCTGCCGGTCAGAACCTTCAGAATACGCTTCGTGACTTCGGCCGCGAGCAGGACACCAATTTCTTTCACCTTTTCTCGAACCAGTTCTCTTCGCTTCGCGGGGATGTTTCCGGTCAGCTGGTTTCCAACCAGGGGGCAGTTCACAATACCGGCTTCCTGACACAGGAAGTTCAAGTCGGTGCGGTGGCGATTGATCCCGGTGAGTCCAGCAACATGTGGATGACAAGTTATGTCGGCAGTGCCAGCCAGGACGCCAATGGATCCCGTGCTGGGGCGGACTATGACAACACCTCGATCCTGTTCGGTGGGGGAACTGAAGTCGCAGAGGGATGGTATCTCGGCGGCTTCGGAGGTTACACTCGCAACGAAGGTCAGATCGACGGGTTTGGCAGCTACGTGGAAAACAATGGTGGCTGGTTCGGTGCGAATGCTCAGTATCGCAGCGGTGATACTTTTGCGAACTTTGTCGCCGCCCTTGGCGGTCAGGATGTGAAATCCATTCGTCGCGACTTCCAGGGTAACCGGTTCCAGGGCGATACCGATTCTTTCGGTGGATTTCTTTACGCGCAGGCAGGTCGTGACTACTTCTTTAACGGAAGTCGCGGAGGCGCCAAGGTGACTCCTTACCTCGGCTTCACCCTGAGCTCTCAATCCTATGACGGATTTACCGAAACCGGAGGAACCGCGAGCACAGCGTTGCGATTCAGCGACGAGTCGATTTCCGAATTCCAGTCCGTGCTCGGCGTGAGCGTTGCCGGTTACCACGATCTCCGCGGGGGATGGATTCGTCCGCGAGCTGACCTGGCGTGGTGGCATGCTTTCAACGGCAGCAATTCCTACAGCGCCGGTCTTGCTGCTCCGGGACTTCTCCCCGGATTCACCGTTTCTTCACCGGCCGCAAACGAAGACCGGGGCGTATTCCAGGTCGGAATGGAGTTCGGCTGTGACCGGCTTGAAGGCTGGACCTTTGAGGCCGGATACTTCGGTGTTCTCGGTTCCAACGACTACGATTCACACGGTGGCACCTTCGGCGCCCGTCTTGACTTCTAGCCTTACCAACTGAGTTCAAAGACGAGCCAGTCGTGTCCGAAAATCCGGACGCCCTCATCAGTCAGGTCTGACAGTTCCAGCTTGGCGGTGTAGTCGTTGTCCTTGGACGGTTGTTCCAGAATGAAGACTTTGCCCCGGCCGGAGAGCACTTCGGCCGAGAAGGCAAAGTCGTCCTCACTAAACGGTATCAGGGTCGAAAGATTAAGAGGGGCGGTCACTTTGTCTTTCCATGAAGGCATCCAGTCTTTGCGATCTACGCTGGAAGGGAAGTTGCCTTTGTGCTTCCCCGGGGCGGCTCCCTGCCCATCGACGTGACTCAGCCAGAGTCGATCCGTTTTGAGAAACAGGAACGAGGTGCCGTCGATCTGGACGCGGAAGACCATGTCGCGGTCGTCTTTGTCGCGCGCCGGGGCGGTCGAGGCGAGGGCCTGACGTTGTTCGGTGATTTCCCTGCGAAGCGTTTTTAGTTCTTCGGTCCAGGCATCGACTTTCTCAAATTCTTCAGCGGTATGATAGTGCTCGATCAACGCCTGCATGGCCCGAATCGGATTAACAGGTTCGCGGATCCTGGGATTGCGGTCGAAGCGAACACGTGAGGTGGTAACGGCCTGGAGAAAGAGTACTTCCGCTTCCTGAGTTCGTCCCGCTTCATCGTAGGCGGTGGCCAGCGCCAGGGCGGCCTGTGGGACTTCGATATGATCGGGCAGCTGAGTCACCAACTCGTTAAAGATGGGCTCAAGAGTCTCGATAGTGGCGTCGGTGTTTCCAAGAGCGCCGTGGTAGCGACCGAGGATACTGCGGGCAAGCAGGGTCCCGGGGTGCTTCTCGCCGTGGATTCTCTGGATGGATTCAACCGCATGTTCCTGCTGGGTTACAGCCTCACCCCGGCGGTTCATGTAGTCGAAGTAGAGACCGCCCAGATTCTGACGCACCCTCACGGTTTCGGCATAGTCCTCTCCCTGGCTGGTGACCCACTGTTCGAGGGTGTCTCGATAAATCTTCTCCGCTTCTTCATATTCCCCGGTTCGGACGAGGGCGATTGCGAGACTGTTCCGGGCATGCAGGGTCGAAGGATTATCGGGTCCAAGCAGGGCGGAGGAAGCTTCTGTCACCGCCCTCAGATTCTCGACTGCCTTGTCATGCCAGCCGAGACTTCCCAGCACGACAGAAAGATTTCGCATCGTGTTGAGAGTGCTGTGATGGCTGAGACCGAGAGATTTTTTAAGGCCGGCCACCGACTCTTCGAGATGCATGACGGCGCGTTCGTTCTCGCCGTTCTCGGAGAGAATCATGGCAAAGCGACTCCTCGTTCTGTAGGTCATCTGGTGGTCATCCCCGAATGTGGCGACACAGAGGTCGAGGGCTTCTTGAACGAGGGCTTCGGCCTCTTCTTCGCGACCCAATTGCTGATAGGTATCAGCGAGGTTGGAGAGAACCTCCGGAATACCCTGGTTACGCTGATCAGGATTGGCCCGGCGAGCTTCCAGCACAGATTCATAAATCGGTGCCGCACTTTCGTAGTCAGAGGCGGTGAAGTGAGTGTTGGCGAGTTCCTCACGGGCTCGAAGCACAGATGGTTCGTCAGGTTTGTTTTGTTTCTCCCTGATGGTGACGACTTCGTTGAGCAAGCTCACGGCGTCTTCGTATCGACCTGCGGTGGCGTAGGCCGAAGCGAGCGCTTGTCGGCAGGCCAGGGTCAGCTCGTGATTTGCTCCCTTTGTTCTCAGGAGGTCCTTGCTGGTTTTCTCCAGCAAAGGAACAGACTCCTGCCAGCGCCCGATTCGAGTGAGAGCCCGGCCGGTCAGGTAATCTGCGGTGAGCGTACCTGAGGCCGATGAAAATGTAGCCTCCCTGAGAAGCTCTGCATTCTCGGCGTGGAGTTCGGCGGCCTGTTCATCGAGGCCGAGGCTGGAGTAGGTTCGACCGATGGTGTCGAGCAGGCGGCTCCGAACCTTGGGGGAATCAGCAAAACTTTCATGCACCTGTGAGGCTGCTTCGTCGAGCATCTCGGCGACGGTGATGCTTTGACCGTCTCGATAGGGGTCAGGGCTCTGGAAGGTTGAGACGAGAAAGTTGGTCACTGCTTCAGCTTCCTGACGAGCCCGGTCAGCGCGAATGGCCTGGGTGACGCTGACGATGGCTCCCGCGAGCAAGGCAATGAACAGGGCCGCACTGGTCAGGAGGGGAGCCCGGTATTTTCGGGCAAACTTCCGCATCCGGTAGCCAAACGAAGGTGGCGTCGCGCTGACAGTGTCGTGATGCTGGAAGTTTTCAATGTCTTCGGCAAGCGCGGCGACGGACTCGTAGCGGCGGTCACGATCGTTCTCGAGTGCCTTGAGAAGGATCCAGTCAAGTTCACCACGGACAATGCGATGAAGGCGCGATGGATTAGTCATCCGGTGAGTCGCAGTTTCCTGACCTACCTTCGTATCGCGTTCATCCCAGATTCGGGAGCTGGGTTTGATGGGCTCGGCTTCACGAACGTGCTTCAGCATCTCGTCGACAGCCAGCTTGTGAAGGGTTTCGATCTTGAGCGGGGTCGAACCGGTGAGGAGTTCGTAGAGGACGATGCCCAGTGAATACACATCGCTGCGGGTGTCGACATCGTTGGGATCAGCGGCGGCCTGCTCGGGGCTCATGTACTGCGGTGTCCCGATGACCATGCCGACACCGGTGTTGATGGTGAGGCTGGTGAGATCCTGGTTCAGAGCCTTGGCGATGCCAAAATCGATAACCTTCGGGACAGGTTTGCCGTCCTGCTCCGAAACGAGGATATTGGACGGTTTGATGTCACGATGGATCACGGTCTTCTGATGAGCGTGCTGCACCGCTCGGCAGACGGTCAGGAAAAGTTCGAGGCGTTGGCTGAGCTTGAGATTGTGCTTGTCGCAATACTGGGTCAGGGGGGTGCCATGGCAGAGCTCCATGGCAAAGTAGGGGTGCCCTGAATCGCTTGTTCCGGCTTCGTAAACCCGGGCGATGTTGGGGTGATCCATCATCGCGAGCGCCTGCCTTTCAGCATCGAATCGGGCGATGACCTCCTCGGTATCCATGCCCGGTTTGATTACCTTGAGGGCGACGGTCCGTTTCACGGGATCGGTTTGCTTTGCCTCATAGACTACTCCGAAACCACCCTGACCGAGAACTTTGACGAGCTTGTAGGGCCCGATCGTCGAGCCGACTTTGTGGCCGACTGAAACGGAAGTCATAATGACCGAACTCGCCTCGCCGGTGTCTGCGTGTTCGCTGGCGGCGATTGTCTCATCGTAGAGCTCCGCAGCAAGCTTGAGAACTGCGGGGCGCAGGAACTCATCGTGACCGCAGGTATCTTCCAGAAACTGCTCCTTCTCCTCAGGATCAGAGATCTTGAGATATTCAGTCGCCAGTTCGGCGATGCGCGAGGGATCTTCTTCGTTTGTGGCCACGGTAAGATGGGCAGGGTGTCAGGGCCTTCGCGAGAGTACGGAAGACCTTTGGGATTGAACTAAACCCTGCCGGAAGCGTCAAGACAGCGGCCACCCCCAAATATGAGGAGTCGCCAATGAGGGATCAAGATTCGGTCTTAATGCGGAGATTGCGAAACGCGACCTCGCAGCCTTTGCCGTGATCCTGGAGTGCGATGAAGCCTTTCTTGCGGCTCATTTCACTGTCGTGATCGGTGACGGTGGAAAAAACAACACCGTTGATCTTCTGAATGATGGTGTTCCCGTCAGCAATAATCTCCATGGTATTCCACTCGTGGTCCTTGTAGTGGGCCTTGATTTCCTCACCGTCGGCGACCTGTTTCACTGACTTCTCGCCTGCTTCGTTGATCGTGACCTCTTCGCCTGCCAATGCCATAAGGTGACGGGCTTCGCGCTTGGGGCTTTCCTTGTCGAGCAGGGAGTGATGCCAGAGCCCCATCTTTCTTTGCTCAGCGACTTCAACCTGGTATCCATAAATCATCCAGTCGCCCAGATCATCGCTACGGACCTGGACTCCGGAATTTCCGTTATCCCAGCGAAATTCGAGTCGAAGCGTGAAGTTTGAAGGTTGATCCTTCCGCCAGATGAGCCAGTTCTTTTCTTCGGAGGCGCCGGTGCACCAGATCTCACCGTCGCGGACTTCCCAGCAACCGGGTTTCACGTCCCAATCCGTGAAGTCTTTACCGTTGAAGATGGGGGTAAAACCTTCTTCAGCGCAGAGGAATGAAGAGGTGACAAAGAGTAGGATGGAGAAGGCGTAGGCGAGATGTTTCATCGAGAGAATAAAGAGGGCTACTATCTCACTGAAAGAGGAGAGGAGCAAACTTCGAAAGGTAGTCGCGCCAGACGGGCCAGGAGTGACCTCCGGGGGTGAGGGTCCAGTCATAGCCGATGCCGGCTGCATCGAGAGTTCCGGTGAGGCGCTTGTTCTCTTCGAGAAGGAAGTCATTTTCTCCAATCGCAATCCAAAGGAGTTTGAGTTGATCGTTGGTTTTTTTTGGTGAGTCGATTGCAGTAGCGATCGCTTCATTGTCGGGAACTGCGGCACTGAAAGCTCCGATCGTGGCGAAGGTATCCAGTTCGTTGAGACCGATCGTGAGCGCATGAAGTCCACCCATGGACAGGCCGGCGATGGCGCGGTTCATACGTCCCGGCTTTACCCGGTAGAGTTCCTCGACCATGGGAATGGCGGCATCCATGAGGTCGGCTCGCAGCTCTTCGGTATTTTCGTTGGAGCGTCCGTTACCGTAGGATTCCGGAATGGGGTGACCGTCGGCCATGAGGACGATCATGGGACGTGCTTTTCCCTCGGCAATCAGGTTGTCGAGGATCCAGTGGGCCTTGCCGTAGGTCGTCCAGGTTTCGCCTTTGTCGCTGTGACCATGCTGAAGCACGAGCAGTGGATATTCATCCTTGCCGGTTTCATAGCCGGGCGGAGTGTAGACTCGAATCTCACGGTATCGGTTAATCGGCTTAGAGTGATAGCCGTGCAGGTGAACGGTTCCGTGAGGAACGTCCTTGAAGTCGAAGACGTTGTCGCCGGGCAGGTGAAGAATGCTCGTCTTAGGAGAGCGCATCGGTTTGTTGGAGGGGTTGCCCGGGTCCAGCATTTTGAGGCCGTCGACATTGATGCTGTAGCCGTAGAGTCCGGGCTCAATTGATTCCAAGGTGACTGACCAGATCCCGTCGTCTCCTTTAGTCATCATGGCCGGTTTGCCCTGGATCATTTCTCCTGACACGGTGACTTGCTCAGCATTCGGAGCTTGAATGCGAAAAGTCACATTCCCGTTGTCGTGGATGGTTGGTGAAACGACGGGTGCGGGACGTTTCTTTCGCTTCTTCGTTTCTTCAGCCTGAAGGACGGGGCTCGATGATACGAGCACGGCGATGAAGAGGGCAAGAGTTCGGTGAATCATGTCCCGAGAATCTGATGACGAAGCGCAAAAAGCGCAATGGCGAGAATCAGTAGGGCCGTGCCCGTGATCTCTTTTCGTCCAAATCGCTCGGCGCGGTGATGAAAGCGAACAAACTCCAGCAACTTGCCAGTGGGGCAGGCGTAGCGGCAGTACCCCATCGGCACGAAGGCAGAAAAGATGAGGCTGCCGACGAGCAGGGCAATCGTGGCCCAGCCGGCCGCTTCCCAGACGTAAGCGTCGAAGGGTTCGATGGAGGCGACGTCAAAGTCGAGATTCAGCATGCCGACCAGAAAGACGCCGACCAGGAGCACAGCCGGGAGCCGCTTGAGCCAAAGTTCGTGACGGTGGGGGATGGGTTTGCGCCATCGCTTGGGCACAAACCGCATCAGCAACTGCTGAGCGGCACCGTGGGGGCAGGTGTGATGACAATAAACCTGTCTTCCGGTGGCGATGGGCAGGATCAGGGCAGCGGCGACAAGCAGAACCAGTCCCGGGCTGATAAGCCAGGCGATGCCGCTTTTGGACCAGCCCAGCAGGACGGCCTGGGCCACCATGTCACCACTGATGAATCCGACGTAAATCACGAGGAAGAGCTGGTAGGTGAGCTTGACTTTGGGCTGGGTGCGCAGGCGAGTGAAGGTCATCAGGCAGGCGAGAATGATGAGTACGACCAGGCCGATATCGCGCAGCTTGAATTCGGGCAGCCGCAAGCTCGTGCCGGCCGCTCCTGAGGAGCTTGCTTCCTGGAGGGTCAGGGCGACGGCATCGCAGAGAGCGTAGCTGGTCATGGTGGCTCCGCTGACGCCATCGATGCCGTGCTCGGTGTAGTCTTTGTCGAGAAAACTGGTCACTTCACGGTTTTCGAATTTCCGGAAGAAGTATTTTTCAAAGATGACGTCTTCCACATAGCGGGCGTTGTCGTAGCTCTTGCGAATCTTGACCCCGACGAGTGTCTTTCGGTCAGGGTTCATTGCGATGAGCACATCAATCGGTCCCTGGTAGCCCTGAATGCGATTGGCGAGGTGAGCCGTGTTGAGCGCGTAGCCGAGCGTGGCGCCGCCCTCGTCCAGCACGTCGAGAACCGTGGGGGACTTGCCGACTTCTTTCATGCGGCTGACTTCAGGGAAGAATTTCCTCACTTCATCCACGGTGATGGGATCGGGAAAACGAAGATTCGGACCTTCTCCGGAGAGGCGGTTGATTACCCCTTCGTGAATAGCCAGGCTGGTAAGGGTGGCGCCGCTGACCGCGTCAATGTCTCGCAGCTGAGCGATCTCGTCCCAGGTTTTGCCGGTGTATTGTTCGAGGAATTCTGGTTCTGAAAGGACTTTGTCGACGTGGTCTTCGGTGTCGCCGCTTTGAAGGATTCGGGCGCCGAGGCAGGTGCTGTTGTCGTCGAAAATGAGCAGAGTGGAGGTCGGTCCGGAGTAACCAATGATCCAGTCACTGGCTGGAGAAGTGATTGCGAAAAAGCCGATGCGCTCTCCGGCTTCGTCGAGAACGAAGCGGGTGCCATCGGCTTGAGGTTTCTCCGACAGGGAGAAGGCATCAGGAAGCGACTCGACGAGATCGCTGAGCGAGACCTCGGGGACGGCTTCCTGAGAGCGGATCCAGTCGTGCTGGGAACGAATGAGCCAGGCGATGGCCACGAGGATGGCCACCCGGTAAAACTGGATCAGTCGTCCCCGCCAGGCTGGTCGAATCATTCAGCAGATTCTACGGCAAGAACCTGGACCGCGTCAGCGTGAATGTTGCCGGTGGACCCTTCGTTTGAGAGAATGACGGCGGCGGGAACCGCGCCTTCGAACTCGTAGATACCAAGGGAGTGAAACCCTTTCTCCAAAGTGGCTGCCACTTGCTGGTTCACTCGCTGTTCGGCGGTGCCGCTCTTGGCACCCTCGACGATCACCAACGCGTTGGGCGAACGATTTTCGTGGGGCTGCCAGGAGATGCGTACCTCATACTTGCCGGATTTGGGCGGCGTGAATTCGTAGCGGGCGGTGGCCGACTGTTTGCCAGAAGCGGCATACTCGTAGTTGGTGCCGATGAAGTTCTTGAGACCTTCGCCGGATTTCCAGGAGCCGGTTTTCTTGGCTTTGTTGTTGTCGACGACGATGCCGGGCAAAGACTGAGGATAGATGAAGGAGTAAGCGATCGGAGCCATTTCAGAGAGGGTGGGGTCCGCTTCAAAGTCGCCGGAAAGATCTGCGCGGCGCATGTTGCCGGGCAGTTCGAGCAGTTCCACCATTTCAGGCCAGTATTTCTCGTAAACGTCACGAGGACCGCAGTCCTTCTCGATGCAGATCGCGGCGGCTTTGCCAACGACCACACCCATCATGCCACAGGTCTTCATGACGCGGACGGTGCCGAGCGCTTCGTGGGTGACACTGATGTTGCGACCCGAAGTGAAGAGGTTGTTGATGTTGCGTGAGTAAAAGCAGCGGTAGGGCACGGGATAGCCGATGCGTCTGTCGATGGCTCGGTTGTGATGGGCCACAGAGATGAAAGGATTGTCCTTGTACTTGCCGAGGTATTCTTCCTTCGGGTAGTGCAGGTCAACGGACCAGGTCGTGAGCACGCAGCCATCAGGGAATTCCTTTTTGGCGACAATGTCAGACTCGCTCAGGACGACATCGCCGATAATCTGCTGGGTTTCACGGGTGCCGCCGATGTAGGCAAGCCACTTGAGTTGGGCGTTGGCGTGACCTTTCTCCAAGGGGTCGTATTCGGCGAACATGCCCTTGTTCTTGATGCCGTTCCAGGCACCGAAGGAGGCGAGCAGGTTCCAGTCGCGGATTTTCTCGAGGTCGTTGAGAGGGTCCAGGTCGTAGCCGCTCTCCCAGAACCACTCGGCGTGGAAGCGACGGGGGTAGGGGAATTCTTCTTCAGTGAGGTCGTGAGCCCAGGGTGTTTCGGGGAAGGACTGTTCCTCAGTGGTGTTTTCCCACATCCACATGTTGCTCATGCCCATGCGGCCTTTCTCGTGCATTTCGATGTCGGCGCCGGCCCACATGCCGATGAAGCCGTGTCCGGTGGTGTCGACGAAGAAGGGAGCTTCAAACTTGCGGATCTTGTTGGTGCGGGTCTCCAGGGCGAGCACGGCACCGATTTCTTCCTTGCTGTTCATTTCCACGTCAAAGGCGTGGTGGCCGAGGAAAAGCGAGAGGTTCTTCTCATTGCGAAGGATCTTCTCCTTCTTGTCGTCTTCCCATTCATCGAAAGGGGCGGGGGAGGAGGAAGCCGAGTCTTCGAGTTCGCGAATGATGTCCCCGACTGGGTAGAGACCGGCTGGTGTGTTGCCCTTGGCCCAGACGCGAATTTCAGAACTGCCGTTGCCACCGAGCACGTCGCGGTTCTGGATCAGCGCGACTTTGATGCCCATGCGCGCTGCGGAAACCGCGGCGCCCATACCGGAGTAACCACCACCCACGACGACGAGGTCGAAGTCGCCGGCGTTTTCTGGCTCAGCCTCCAGGCCCAGCATGGTGCGGCGCCAGTCCGGTAGAGGGGTGTTGCCGTTGTCAGGGGTGAAATCGGGATTGGTCGTGAGAACGATGGCATCGCAACGTCCGCAGAAACCGGTCAGATCTTTCAGCGCCAGCTCGACCTCTCCGGACTCGAGTTCAACGGTCCCGCCGTTCTGCCAGGCCCATTCAGGGCTTTCGTTGCCGAACTCGGTGTCGAGTGCTTCGCCGCCGATTGCGAGTTGGAAACGTCCCGGGGAGCCTTCGCGATCAAAGGTAGCCGCCCAGTCCTTGGTGCGAACCCAGACGTGATAGGTGCCGTCTTCTTTAACGGAAATCGTCGTGGTGGCATCTTCGACCGGCTTGCCGAGTCCATGTGCGAGCAGATAAGGGGATCCCATGATTTCGATGAACTGGGTATCGAGCTTCCAGCCGCCGTGTGAGGCAAAGCCTTCCGCTTCAACGAGGATTTCGGCGGAGCGGGCCTGAGCGGGCGCCATCAGGGTGAGGGCGGCTGCCAGAGCGCCGAAAAAAGTGGATTTAATCGTCATCATGGTGGGTGTTTTCAGGAGAGTGAGTATTCTTGAAACCGTTCTTTTGAGGAAGGTAAATGTGAAGTGTTTTGGCCATCACATTTCACCACATCTTTTGGGGGGACGCGATTGCGGGCAAGGCGCAGGCTCGTCGGTGGGGCCGACATTCGATAGATCTTTCGAGGTGAAAGCGTTCTTCTTTTTGATCGCCCTCTCGGTGTCTTTTGCGGTGTTTCCACTCGAATTAGAGGCGGCGGAACGGCCCAATATCGTACTTCTGTTCGCTGATGATATGGGCTTCTCGGATATCGGTTGCTTTGGCTCGGAGATTGAGACGCCGAACCTCGATCGCCTTGCGGCGGGCGGGCTACGCTACACGCACTTTTACAACACCGGGCGTTGTTGTCCTTCCCGCGCATCGATCATGACGGGATTGTATCCGCATCAGGCCGATATTGGGCATATGGCGGGAGAGACGGGGATCAGTCCATATCGTGACCGGCTCAGCTTCAATGCGGTCACCCTGGCGGAAGTTCTTGGAGACGCGGGATATCACACCATCATGACAGGGAAGTGGCACCTCGGGTGGCGGGATGAAGGATGCCCGACCGAACGGGGATTTCAGCATTTCTACGGCACGCGCGGATTTATCGACAGCTACTTCACCGTGGTCAAGCATACGGAAGTTTACCTCGGCGAAGAAATGGTCCTTCCGGTTACGGAAGAGCCCGTCAATCATCTCAGGCCGGACGAAGAGTGGTACACCACCGATGTGTTCACGGACTATGCGCTGCACTTTATCGATAAGGTGAGAAAGCAGAACGATGAGCCGTTTTTCCTCTACCTCGCCTACAACGCGCCTCATTTTCCCCTGCACACCCGCGAGGAGGACATGAAAAAATACAGGGGGCGCTACCGGGACGGCTGGGGAGTCTTTCGGCAGAAGCGTTACGATCAGCTCGTGAAACTGGGTATCATTGAAGAAGGGTGGGCCCTTTCACCGCTCGACGTTCCGGAATGGGAAAGCCTCACCGAAGCGCAGCGTGATGACATGGACTTCAAGATGGCGCTCTATGCGGGCATCATTGACCGACTGGACCAGAACATTGGTCGGGTAGTGGATCATCTCGATGCCGTGGGAGAACTGGACAACACGCTGATCGTCTTTGTCTCAGATAACGGGGGTACGCTCGAAACGGGGTTGTTCGGCATTAAGGGGGAACAGAATACGGTGAATAACTGGGACGACTGGCGTCACCTGGGCGGCTGGAGCAGCAGTTACGGTCAGGGTTGGGCTAATGTGAGCAATGTGCCTTTCCGGCGCTACAAACGCGAAAGTCATGAGGGTGCGATCAGCACACCATTCATCGCCCATTGGCCGGCAGGGATTGAAGCCAGGGGAGAGTTGCGCCATCAGGTCGCCCACCTGATCGACTTGATGCCGACCATGGTTGAAGTATCCGGAGCCACCTATCCCAAGGAGCGTGAGGGAGAATCCATTCAGCCGATGGCTGGAATCAGCCTGGTGACTTCTTTTGAGAAAAGTGGCACCCGGCCGAGGACCCTCTACTGGGAACACGAAGGCAACCGAGCGATTCGTGAAGGTGACTGGAAGCTCGTCGCGCAACGTGATCGGCCCTGGGAACTTTATCAAATGAGCGAAGATCGCACGGAACTGAATGACCTTTCCAGAGATGAGCCCGAGCGTTTCGACGCATTGAAGCAGCATTGGGAGGCCTGGTCTGAACAAGTCGGCGTGATGCATCCAGATGAGGTCAAAGAGGCGCGCCGGGTCTACAACCAGGAACAGAAACGCAAGGAGAGGGAAGCGGCTGGCGCTGAGAAAGCGAATGGTGGCTGAGCTGGAAGGGTTGAATATTGGGCTTAACCCTGCCGCAGCGAGTCCACGCTGCTCCGGTCGAAAATGGGGCTGGAATTCAGCGGGGAGACTGGCTAGGGTCTCGGTTGACGCATGATTCGCCTTTTGATGTTCGCCGCCGTATTAATTGTCGCCCTGTTCGGGGTTGGCATGGCTTGGTTGGGGAATGATACCAGCAGCGAAGTCACGGAGCCTTCGATTCCAGAGGTGACAACACCGATTCGGAACAGCTTTGTTGGCGAAGAGGAAGAATTCCTTCGAGTTCGGACTTTGGCTCCGGAGGATGAGGTTGATTTTGATGAGCCGTCCGAGGTAGCGCAGCTTCGGCGGGAACTCGATCGGGCAAATCAGGAATTGGCAAGGCTCTCACGACCTTTGAATGAGCATATCCTGAGTTCCCAGGTGAACGCTGAAATCTTCGAGGGCGAATCGTTGGTCACCGGAGGATATCAGAGGCCTGATGGTCTGTATGAGCTGACCTTCCTGACGCCACGCAGTTTGATGCTGGAAAATGACAGCCAGGCGATTGAAGTGGAATCACAGATTGTATCGATCGATCCCGGTTTTGTGCAGGCGCATGGATTGCAAACCCTGGCGACGAATGCCCGGAATACGCTGCAGCACGCCGAGGCCTGGCAGTCTGAAGATGTCGCAGCGACGATCGCAAGCGTGCCTTCCAGCATGCGCAGCGAGAACGTCTTCGTACAGCGATCTGTTGTGCTGCCGTCGAAACCGTTTTCGGTCGAGATGGGAGACCCATTCGGGCAGTTTTACAAACTCGACGCCACTGTCGATATATCGGATACCGGCAGCTACCTGATCCAGTCCCGCATCGAGCGGACAGGTGAGTAGAGGGATCGTCACGCCAGCAGGTCTAAAACCGGCTTGTGGTGTTCGACGCCGGTGAGCTTGAAGTTGAGGCCATTCATCCGGTAGGTGAGTCGATTGTGATCCAGTCCAAGGCAGTGGAGAATCGTGGCCTGAAGGTCGTGCACATGGACCGGGTTTTCGACCACGTTGAATCCCAGTTCGTCGGTCTTGCCATACTGAATGCCCGGCTTGATACCGCCACCGGCCATCCACATGGTGAAGGCCTGGGGATGGTGATCCCGTCCCTGGCTACGTCCGAGAGCTGCACTGGCTTCCACCATGGGGGTGCGTCCGAATTCGCCACCCCAGACAACGAGGGTGTCTTCGAGCATGCCGCGCTGCTTCAGGTCCATGATGAGGGCGGCGCAGGCCTGGTCGGTTTGCCGAGCCTGGTTGGCGACCCCGTTCTTCACCTGGCTGTGATGATCCCAACCGGAGTGATAGACTTGGATGAATCGACTGCCGCGCTCGGCTAGACGGCGGGCAAGCAGAACGTTGTTAGCGAAGGCGTGTTTCTTGTCTCCCGGCTTGGCTCCGTAGAGATCCAGGGTGGCCTGTGACTCGCTGCCGAAGTCCATCAACTCGGGTGCGCGCGACTGCATGCGGTAGGCCATTTCGTAAGCGTTGATTCGCGTAGTGATCTCAGGATCACCGGCCGAGCTGGCATGCTGCTGATTCAGGTTCTTAATCAGATCGATTGATTCGCGCTGGCTCTGCATGTCGAGCCCGCCTGGATTCGACGTGTGCAGAATAGCGTCACCGCTTTCTCGGAAAGGAACTCCCTGGTGGGTGGAGGGCAGGAAACCACTGCTCCACATGGAGGCGCCTCCGCTGAGGTTGCCGCCACTCTTCAGCACGACAAAGGAAGGGAGGTCGTTGGCTTCGCTGCCGAGACCGTAGCTGAGCCATGACCCCATCGCAGGACGTCCGGGAATCCCGTTTCCGGTGTTTACGAAGAGCTGGGCTGGGGCGTGGTTGAACTTGTCCGTTGTCATCGAGCGGACGATGGCGATGTCGTCGACGACCTTGGAGAGGTGAGGCAGGACTTCAGAGATCTCGGCTCCTGACTGTCCATGCTTGTTGAAGGAAAAACACGGCCCGAGAACGGCGGCATCCGGTTGGATGAAGGCGTAGCGTTGGCCATCGATCACGGAAGGAGGCAAGGGGCTGCCGGCAAGTTCTGCGAGCTTTGGCTTGTAGTCGAACAGTTCGAGCTGGCTCGGGGCGCCGGCCATGAAGAGGTAGATGACCCGCTTGGCCGTGCCGTCAAAATGGCCCGGCTTCGGCGCAATAGGGCTTTCGGTCAGGGCCGAAGTCGCGGGCGCGCCGAAAAGCTTCGAGCCGCTGTCAGCAAGCATGGAAGCAAGAGCGATTTTGCCGACGCCCAGACCACAGTCACGGAAGAAATGGCGGCGGGTGCGTTCGTGGAGAGGATCAGTCATGGGGAGCTGTTTAGGGATTTAGGTGTTTAGGATTTTAGGGCTCGTGCGGCGAAGCCTCTTTTTCCTTTTCTTAATCGTTTTCTTTTTCCTGCGGACGAACCGTCGTCTCAGCCTTTCGTGATGGTTTCGTCGAGGTTCATGAGGGCTCGTGCCACGAGCGCCCAGGCGGCGAGGTCGGGGGATGAATTGTCTTCTCCGAGCCACTCGGTGGCGTTGAGTTCGCCTTTCTCAAATCGTTGCCGTTGGCTTTCGAAATAGCTGAGCAGGGCGCTCTGCTCTTCGCTATTGGGTGGGCGTGTCAGGAAGCGCCGGAAGAGATCAGTGACAATGGCTTCGTTGTCTTCGTGCTTCGCCATGGCTTCGGAGGCGGCGGCTTCTGCCATCTCAACAAACATGGCGTCGTTCAGCAAAGTGAGAGCCTGGAGAGGAGAGTTGCTGCGGTCTCGCTTGGCCACGCAGATTTCTCCGGTCGGCGCGTCGAAGACAGTAAAGGCGGCGAAGGGGGCGGTGCGCTTGGACCAGGTGTAAAGGCTGCGTCGATAGCGATCTTCCCCTGTGGAAATCGGCCACTTGGTATTGCCGTAGGCGGCAGCGGCGACGCTGGCGGGTTGCGGCGGGTAAACCCCGGGACCTCCCATCTTGTCGGATAGCAGACCGGACGCTTTCAGGATCATGTCGCGCACGACTTCGCCGTCGAGACGGAAACGGGGCCCTCGAGCCAGGAGGATATTGTCAGGATCGGCGGCGAGCAGATCCGAGCGGATATCGGAATCCTGGCGATAGGTGGCGCTGCTGACAATCAGTCGATGCAGCTCCTTTCTAGACCAGCCCTTCTCCATGAATTCAACGGCGAGCCAGTCGAGTAACTCGGGATGCGAAGGTGCCTCGGATTGAGTGCCGAACTCGTCGACAGATTCCATGATGCCGCGACCGAAGAGAGCCTGCCACGCGCGATTGACGACGACACGAGCGGCGAGTGGGTTGTCTTCGCTCACCAGCCAGCGGGCGAAGGTGAGCCGGTTGGCGGGTTCACCTTCAGGCAGCTGGGGGAAGACCGCAGGAACGGCTGCGGCCACCTCTTCTTCAGCGTTGAGGTATTCACCGCGGTGATGACGACGCGTCGTGCGTGGATTGTGGGGCGGACGTTCTCGCATCACCATGGTGGTGGGAGGAGAGGGGCGCTTTTTCTTGAGCGCTTCGAGAGGGGCCCTGGCCTTGGCCATTTCCTTGGCCGAACTGGCGTAGGCAATCATCATTTCCTCTTCGGACGCCGTGGCGGGATTAATTTGTGGCCACGCACGCGCGGCGGCGGTTTTCTCCGAAGTGGTGACGGAAATGCGAAGCTTGCCGAGGGCAGCGACGAAGTGGCGCTCGAACAGGAGTTCGACTTTCAATTCTCCTTCGGCCGAGGGCGGAGACTTGAGGTTCACGACCAGCTCGTGGGGCTCGTTTTCGCGGGACGCGGTGGACCAGCCTGAGGAGCCCTTGCCATCAAAGACAGCCTGGGCCGGTGCGTCGCCCTTGCCGATGTAGATCTTTCCGAAGTCGCGGGTGGCCGCACTGATTTCTACGGGCTTGTCGTTGAGAGAAAGGGTGACTTCGCTGAGAAAGAAGTCGCCGCTTCTGCCTTCGTAATAAGCAGCCCCGGGACCACCGGCAGGGAGGCGTTCATCAGGCAGGGCTTCGAGGCGAAGCGCAGTGATGGTTTTGCCCTTGAGCTCGTCCGGTAACTGGTAGGTCAGTTCATAGACATCCCGCTTGGTGAAATCACCGCTGGCGAAAATGACGCCGTCGCCTTCATGCTCAAGAAGGGGGAGGTTGGCTTTGAGTCCGGTCGGTTCCAGTTTCTGCCAGGGCACGACCTTCGCTTTCTCGGCTTTCTTCCACGCCTCGTACTGGACTGTATCGATCTTGGTGAGCAGTTCGGCTTCGGCTTCCCGGATCTGTTGATCGATCAGGGCTTGTTGCGCTTCGATGCCGGCGTCGGGAACCTGGATGGCGACTTCGTCCGCATTGTCTAACAGGGCCATCAGGCTGAAGTAGTCGGTGTGAGTGATCGGGTCGTATTTGTGGGTGTGGCACTGGGCACAGCCGGTGGACAAGCCCATCCAGACGGTGCCGGTCGTGGCGACGCGATCGACCATGGCGTAGTAACGATACTCAAGCGGATCAATTCCGCCTTCTTCGTTGAGCATGGTGTTGCGATGGAAGCCGGTCGCGATGAGTTGCTCGAGGGTCGGATTGGGAAGCATGTCGCCGGCAAGTTGCTCGATCGTGAATTGATCGAAGGGCATGTCCGCGTTGATGGCGTCGACGACCCAGTCGCGGAAGGGCCAGATGGATCTGGGGCGGTCCTTCTCGTAGCCGTTCGTATCAGAATAGCGTGCCAGGTCGAGCCAGGGACGGGCCCAGCGTTCCCCGTAGCGGGGAGAAGCCAGCAGTTCGTCCACCAGTTTGTCGTAGGCCTTGGGATCGGTGCTGTTGACGAAGGCGTCGGCCTGTTCAGGTGTGGGAGGGATCCCGATGAGATCGAGATAGAGTCGGCGGACCAGGGTGTGGCGATCCGCTTCGGGCGAGGGCTTGAGGTTTTCTTCCTCGAGGCGCTGTCGAATGAAGTGATCGATCGGGTTGATCGCAGTCTCGGAATTTTGAATCTCCGGCACGTCAGCTTTTTCCGGAGCGACAAACGCCCAGTGAGTTTCGTAGGGGGCGCCCTGTTCCAGCCAGAGGCGAATGGTTTCAATCTGGTCCTCGGTGAGATGCCGGTGAGAGTCTGGCGGTGGCATCAGGTCGATGTCATCATCGGCTGTGATCCGGTAGAAAAGTTCACCGTCGACACCGAGGACTTCTTCAGCGGCTTCACGTGAATCGAGGCGCAGATCTCCCTCGATGGTTTCTTCGTCCGGTCCGTGGCAGTCGTAGCAATTGCCAGCAAGAATCGGGCGGACGTCACGGTTGAAAGACAGCTTTTCTTCGGCACGAAGCGACTCGACGGCGATGTCGGCAGCGGCCAGGCAGAGCGCTGTTATGAGTGAGATCGACACTCGGGGGTTGGGGATCATATCAGAAGTATGATCGACCTCAGCGAAAATGTCTTGAGCGTGATGGCGTGAAATTTGTAAAATCGCGCCACGCGATCAGGGGGTCTCAAATTTGACGATCAGCTTTTCGTAGCCGGAACGGCGCTCGTAGTCGGCCTCTGTCTCCACATTGTCGACTGAATCAATCAGCGTCAGCTTTGGAGAAATATCCCGGATCTTCTCAAGTAGAGTCCGAATGATGAGACGGGCGTGCGGGGCTCCGAGGCAGGTGTGTGGACCGCTGCCGTAGGCAATGTGAGGATTTGGTTTTCGATCGAGTTTCACCTCATGCGGTTCGTCGAAAACGGTCTCGTCAAAGTTGGCGGATGCCCAGCAGAGCCCGACGCGCTCACCGGCTTCAACCCGGGTGCCGTGGACATCAGTGGATGCCGGGCAGACGCGGCCGATCTGAGTCAGCGGCGTAACGACACGAACGAATTCCTCAGCTGCGGTCATGACGAGTTTTGGATTCTCTTTCAGTTTTTCGATCGCTTTGGGATGCTCGGCGAAGTAGGCGATGATGAATGAGATGGTGTGGATAATCGTGTCACGACCGCCGGCGAAAGTGAGGTTGGCGAAACCGACCTTCTCGTCGCGAGTGAGGGGCCGACCCTGGTAGGTAGCTTCTCCGAGGGCGGAAAAGAAGTCTTCTCCGGGATCTGCCTCAGCCCGGTCGAACTGTGCGTGGATGTAATTCTCCAGGGTCATGCCGCGGGCTTCTCCGTCTTCTCCGTCACGAAAAACATGAGTGCCCCAACTCGTCCAGAGTTCCGCCTCGGATTCCGGCATTTTGAGCAGGTAGGTCAGGGCGAGGGACTGCATCGGCAGTGAGAATTCGCGAACCACTTCGACTTCGCCGGTCTCGCAAGCTTCGCGGATCATGCGCTCGATCATGTCGGCGATCGTTTTCTTGAACTCGGGTGTGTTGGGCAGTTTAAAAAACGGTTCCGCAATTTTCCGGTATTCGGTGTGTTCGGGAGGGTCCACTTCGATGGGAAGCTGGCGAACACGACGAAGTTTCTCCTCCGAGGGAATCGGGACACGAAAGGGGGCATCAGAACTGTAGGTGCCGTAGTCGCGAGTCGCATCCCGCACGTTCTTGTGTCCGAGGATCATGGCGATTTTCTCACCTCCGAATTTTGAGACGTGAACGGGACCGTTGGCGCGGAACTTTTTGAAAGGGTCGTGGGGGCAGGAAGTGCTCATGATCTTATGGAGGAGACTATCGTTTTGCGCCGCCTGATTAAACTGAAGGAATCACCAAAACTAATGGTTTGTTCACATAATAAGGGGAAACTCAGGGTGAAATGGGATATGATATCGCCAAATGAAGCCGACTCGAGAGACAATCATGCCGGGCGAGGGGCGTTCCTTTGCCTGTCTTGAAATTGATCAGAGCGAGTTCGACAGCCATTACCATCATCATCCCGAGTTTGAGATTACCTGGATCCAGGAGAGCGAAGGGCAGCGCTTGATAGGAGATACTGTCGAGGGATTTGAGGCGGGAGACCTTGTCTTGATCGGGCGATGGGTGCCTCACCAGTATCGAAACTGGCAGCAGGGAAGGGCACGGGCAAGGGTCATACAGTTCCGAAAAGAAATGTTCGGTGCTGATTTCCTCGGGTTACCTGAGATGGCTGATGTGACGAACTTCCTGGAAGGGGCTCCACGCGGGTGGCGGTTTTCTGATTCAGTTAGACTTCAAGCCGCGGATTTGATGACGAGTATCTTTGAAGCAGCGCGAGCCACGGACCGGTTGCTGACCTTGATTGAGCTCCTGATCACTCTGAGCGGAGATACGGACCGTGAACCTATTGCCAGTGTTGCCTATGAGCCCACGTTCAACCGCTCCAAGGTTGAGCGACTGCAGCGGGTCCTCAGCTATCTCGATGAGCACTGGGAAGAAACGATCACCCTGGGCGAAGTGGCTGAGGTGGCGGCATTGCATCCACAATCGTTGAGTCGCTTTTTCGGTCGGCATCTTGGGATGAGCTTCCAGGAATACCTGCTCCAGTTGCGGGTCAGTCACGCGGCCCGGCTGTTGATCGAAACAGATCGCACCGTTTCGGACATCGCCTTCTCATGCGGGTTCAACAATCTGTCGAACTTCAACGCCCAGTTCAAACGCATCAAAGGGCGTCCTCCCCGGACTTTTCGTAAGCAGGGTGTTGGCTGATCTTCAGGTCATGGACCCGAACTGCTTTCGGTAAGCCGAGGGCGTCATGCCGCGAAGCCTCCTAAATTGATTGGAGAAATGCGCTTGATCGTGAAAGCCGCAGTCGGTTGCGATGCTGCCAAGATCATCACGCGTTTCGACCAGTCTGGCGGCAGCATGCCGGATGCGAACGCGTTGAAGGTGTTCGATGGCGGAAGTCTTGAAGATCTGTTTAAAGACCCGCTGGAAATGCCGCGTCGAACATCCTGCCACTTCGGCCAGCTCTTCCAGGGTGAGCTTTTCATCAAAGTGCGTCTCCATGTGGGCGGCGACGGCAGTCATATGCCGGTGATCAGCAGTTAGTTCATCAGTGCTTTCGATCGGGCGCATGATTCCTGCAATGCCAACGACGCGACCGTCCCCGGAACGCAGGCAGATCTTGGACGAGTGATACCAGTGTATGTCACCGGTCTGCACATTGGGTACCCACCACGGTTGATTGAGGACGGGGGTGCCGCTCTCCATGGTATTCATGTCCTCCTTGCGGTAGGAATCTGCGAGGTCGCGGTCAAAGAAGTCATAATCGGTGGCACCCAGGATTTCTTCGCGGGAGACCCCGATCATGGCTAGAAGAGGGGCATTGATGGCGGTGAATCGCCCCTGGATATCCTTAGCGAAAAAGAAGACATTTGGGAGGCTGTCGAAGAGCGGGGCCAGTTGACTTGCATCTTCGATATTTGAGAAAAAGTCAGAATTCCAGAGGCTGTCAGCCATTCGTTAGGAACGCTCACGCACAGTCGATTTGCAAGTTTGAGCCATGTCGGGGCGAAGTGCTCAGATGAAGGCAAAAAGAAGCCCCGGTGGGAGAACACCGGGGCTTCGAGCACAACAATGACCGTGTGAAACGGTCATTCTATGCGGTTTGGCACCGCCTTCTTCGTTTCGATTGCTGTTTCTGTCAAACAGGCTTCGCCTCAAGCCGCTGAATGCCGCGCCAGAATTGGCCGGGCTCCAGAAGGACCGGTTCCTCAATTCGCGCAGCCTCGATACAGAAATAGTTTCTCCATCCGTCTGCGGGTAGATCGCCAATTCCGTGTTCCGGGCCGGGGTTCCAGATAACGGTATCTGTGAACCCTTCTAATTCAGAGCTGACCTGATGGTGCTGGTCTTGAAGGTGTGCTGCGAATTCACCGGTTCGAAAGTAGGCGCGATCGATTTCCTCTCCCGGAGTCAGTGGTGACGAGTCTGCTGTGAGAATATTCCGCGTGGCCTGGTCCTGATACGATTGTCCTTCCAGTCCGCTTACCTGTGCCGACTCAAAGTCGAAGAGGCGCAGGTAAGTGTGCAGGGCGGCCTGAAACTCGATCGGTTCAGCTCCTGGATTGGCGACGGTGAGTTCGACTTCCAAAGAAGCGTTCGTCAATGAGGGGCGCAGCGAGAGCTCAAAGGGGTGAGGCCAATCGGCGAGCGTTTCCGGGGTGGCAGAAAATTGCATAGCCCCGGCGGCTTCATCGAATTGCCAGTCTACCTTCCGCGCAAATCCATGTCTCCCGAAGGGGCCGTGATCACTGAATTGAGGAAAGATCACCGGGATGCCTCCTCGAATGGCCGAACCTTTTTTGAATGCGGACTCCGGGCTCAGGTAGAGTTGTTCGATGCCGTCAGCCGTTTTCCACGAAGTGATGGTTCCACCGTGACAGGACAGACTCACGGAGGCACCACTTTCGTGGGTGATATCGTGTAGGATAGTTTCTGTCTGGGAGACGGATTGGGACATGATCGACTGATAGAGTGGGTGCAGAAAGATTCAAAGGAGATGCGGCTGAATTCGCATGAGTATTATTTTGCCCCTGAATCAATGCTGCTCATCAGCGTGAGATGGCTCGTCCACAGGAAGAGTCAGCCATGATGGCAGTGGGTTCTTATCGTCAGATTGGTAGCCCACCTGATCCAGCCACAAGCCCCGGGCTGGAGCGGTAGGGCCAACTTGATCGCGATTGCCTGATTCGAGAATCGCCAGCATGTCCTCGGGAGGGCGCCGGCCTTCGCCGATTTGTATGAGCGTTCCGGCGATGCTCCTCATCATGTGCATGAGAAATCCATTTCCTGTAATCTGAATGCACCAGAGGTCATGCTCGATTGAGCTGGGAGAAAAGGGGATGGACTCACGAGTCACGCGGGCATTGAAAATGGTTCTGATCGTGGAACTCACGTTGGCCCTGGAACTACTAAAAGGCTGAAAATCGTGTTCGCCGATCAGATGCTGCAAGGCTAGATGCATTTGATCTCCATCCAGCGAGTGCCTATTCCAGGTCGTCCCGAAGCGAAGGTGAGGAAGTTCGGAAGGCCCGTGTTGAAGGTAGTAGCTGTATTGCTTGGAACTCGCTTGGCGGGCTGAGAACGAGTCAGGAACCTCAGCCAGTCGATTCACCTGTACGGTGGACGGGAGTTTCTGGTTGAGGGACAGTAGGAAGTGCTCCTGTGATGGCTGGCGATTGCTCAGGGTGAAATGAGCGACCTGACCGTTGGCATGAACACCGGCATCGGTACGACCGCTTGCCACTGCCGTGGCCGTTTCTCCGGTCGCTTCGAGAAGAGCCTGATTCACAACCCCTTCGATTCCGGGTTTGGGATTCTCGTGTTTGCCGGTGCCCGACTGGTTCTGCCATCCGCAGAAGTCAGTGCCATCGTAGGCGAATAGAATGGCGTAGCGGGGCATGAGCAATTGAGTCGGGCGCGGAGAAAACTGAGAATTACAGTTCTGATTTCCGGAGGCGATTGTATAGTTAAATTATGAAATTCGTTTTCACCCTTCTCGCCGTTATCGCTCTCGCTTCTGTTTCGATCTTCACATCGTCTTGCGCAACGGCGGCCGGATTTGGCAGGGACATGCAGTCTCTGGGTGAAGCTCTCGAAAATGCGGCCAGCTGAGGCTTGCGCAATCGTGGAGGTTTCGTCCGTTCATCGCATGCCGTAGAAGTGTGGCCATGAAACGCTTCTACGCTTTGCTTTCTGTTTCCGCTTTGCTCTTCTCTGTCGCCTCTGCTGAGGAAGGGGAATTGATTGTATCCGATGACTTTGAACGTTCGGAGTCACAGGAAGAAAAGGACGAGCCAGGTAATGGATGGGAAACCAACAGTGCTTCTAGGGCAGGTGGCAACAAGCAGGTCGATCTGAAAGATGGCGCGATGTACATCTTCATTCACGAAACGGCTGATCACGGCGTTTCGGTGAAGCATCCGGCCGAGTTTACAAACGGCACGGTGAGCCTGCGCTTTATGCTGGAAGACCCGAAGGATGAACTCGGATTGAACTTTGCCGACCTCCAATACAAAGAGGTTCATGCCGGGCATCTTTTCGCCGTTCGAATTAATCCGACGGCGGTGACCATTCAGGATTTGAAAACCGGGCGCATGGACAAAAAGATGCGCGAGGCCCGCCAGAACGGTACCGTCACCCCGGAACAGAACAAGCTGATCAAAACAAAGGAAAAATCATTTCCCGCCGAGATCTCAGTCGGCGAATGGCACCATGTGAAAGTCCGGGTGGACGGCGATGTCCTCAAAGTCTCGATCGATGAAGAGGAAATTGCATCGTTTCAATCCGAGGGAATTGCTCATCCTACCAAGCGGCATCTTCGCCTCGCCGTGAAACGGAATGCTGTGGTCGACGATTTGAAGATCTGGAAGCGCTAGATCAGGTGCTACGCTTTCAGGCTTAAGATAGCGAGTTCGGGCGCGCAGAGGAACCGGGTCGGAATGGTCATCGTTCCGATACCGCGAGTGACAAAGAGAGAGCTGTCTCCCTTTCGGTAGTGTCCGTAGGGATACTTGCGACCATATTGCGGCAGTAGAATAGGGCCGATCGCAGGGGCGCAAACCTGGCCTCCGTGAGTGTGCCCGGACATCTGGAGAATGATACGAGGATCGTTGTAAGTATCAAACGTGTCCGGTTCGTGCCAGCCCGTGATGACGGGTTTGTCAGGATGGGTTGGCTTGAGGGTGGCTTCCATTTTTGGTCGCCCACCCCAACAACTGTCGATACCGGAAATGATGAAGTTGTCGTATTCGACCGCTTCGTTGATGAGGAGACGAACTCCGGCATCTTCGGATAAAGCAAAGAGGCTGTTGTGGAGATGCCAGCGATCGTGGTTGCCGAGAACAGCGAAGGTGCCAATGCCGGTGCGGAGATTGCGCAGCTCGTTGAAAAGCGGTTTTAGAGCGGTGCGGTCGTCGGAGATGTAGTCTCCGGCGAGCATGACAAGATCAACCTGCTCATCGTTGATCGTCTGGACCGCCCGCGCGATGAAAGCGTTGTCACCGAAGTCGTCGTGGTGAAAGTCAGACATCAGGGCGATCTTGAGACCATCGAGAGAGCCGAATTCGGGTTTGAGAGGAATGTCGGCCCGGGTGACATCGATGAAACGTTTTTCGATGAGGCTGCCGTAGCCAAAGCAGGCCAGGGGAGTGCTGAAAAATAGCGATCGGAGGATCCAGTCTCTGCGTGAGGATTTTTTCATGATCTCACCCTTCCTCACCAATGTGAAAGGAATATGAAGATAGTACGAACTCTTCGTGAATTGTGCCAGCAAAGCGACGAATAGCTCACGGGCTGTTCAACTCTCAACTTCGAAACCCACTTCGTCGCAGATGGCCTGCATGCGTTCGAGGCCGACTTTTGCCGTTTCCAGGGGATCCTTGCCCCACCATTCAGCGTTGAAGAGTTCCAGGCTGATCCACTTGTCGTAGCCTTTGTCCTTGAGGACGGTGAGCTCAGCTTTGAGATCAATGATGCCGTCACCGACCATGACCCTGTGACTGTCGTTTTGTTCGCCGCTGGGAATTCCGGCGGGAGCATCGTTGATATGATAATGACTGATGCGCTCGAGTGGAATGTCGCGGATATCGTCGAGCGTGGTCTTATTGTTCCAGTTGTGGAAGGCGTCGAGAATAGTCACGGGGTGACAATCAGGTGCGTTGGTTCGATCCAGAACAGTGACAGCATCGGAAAGGTTGTTGAGGCTCTTGAAGAAACTGATGTATTCCATCACGGCCTGAACGCCGGTTTCCCGACCGATTTGGAGCAGCTCGCTGTAGCCTTCGTGGAGATGGTCGAATCCCGGTTGAGCCACCGGTGGAGTGCAGATCATCAAAGGAGCACCGAACCTGGCCGCCAGTTCAAAGCGGCGGCGCGCTTCTTCCATAGCGACCTTGTAGTCGAGTCCGCTGACGTCACCCCATCCGCGGACAGCGATAAACGCGGGGATAGCGAGACCGTGATCAGCGAGCGCCTTCTCGACGTCACGCACTTCGCCGCCTCGACCGATGTATTCGTAAATTTCCACGGCCCAGAGTTCGATGCCGCTGTAACCTGCTTCACCTGCGACGCGAATTTTTTCGAGAAGCGGAGTCGGCTTGATCGTTGAAGCATTGAGCGAGAGCCGCATCAGCCGAGGATTTCATTAACTCGTTCCATTAGCAGGAAGTGCCCAACCAGCGGCTGGCAAAGATCAGGCTGACTCTGTTGCCAATTGGCGAAGATGCCTTCGTCAGTGACCAGGGTGGCGATGTAGCGAGAGCATCCGGTGCCATGAGGCGAAACGAAAAGCGGAGCTTCAACGGAAATGCTTTCGATCTGTGTCAGGTCGCTGTCGTCACCAACGGCGATGCCGCCGATTTCCTCGCACGACCATCCGCGGGGGCGGGAGACGGCGGTGGGGTTTTCATCAAGTTGACGCAGGCTTTCGCAGCTGTCGTAGAAGTAGAGCGAAAGATCCGGGCCGGCGGCAAACGATCCGACCTTGGGAATGGCGAGGCGCTCGGTGGCGCGGGCAGCGGCGATGTCCCAGACCGGGCCACGTCGAAGCAAATCATTGGAGACCTTCTCGTAGGTGTCAGAGCCTGCCTTGCGCAGCAGAGCGGCAGTGCCGCTGCTGGACCAGGTAAACGGGTGAGTGCAGTAACCCAGAACCAGATCGCCGTTGGGCAGGTCGAAGACCCAGGGGTCTTTGCAGTGAAGGCGTCCGGGATCATCCGTTCCGAAAGGGATGATCTCCTCGATGTTGTCAGGGCTGAGGTTTTCCACCTTGTCGGCGTGGATGCGATCGATGCTCCAGACACCGGCACCGGGCTTCTGATAACCGGCGAGGCGATCGGGATACTTGGCGTCCTTTTCCGTTGAGATGAACAGTTCAATGCCATCATCGGTGAGGTGCAGAGCGACACCTTCGATCGAAACAATCCCCATGCCGCTGTGGGCAAGATCGGCCTTGGTAAAAGAAACGATCTTCTCAAATTCGCTATGCACATCCGGTGCCCGGAAGATTGCGAGCTCAAGTCCGCGAGCTCCTGCGCCGACCCCGGTGCGGGAATCGCCATAGTTACGGTAACGTCCTGCGATGAGAATTGATCCGTCGCGGTCCTGGATCACGTTGCCACCTCCAAACCAGAAGCCGGTGCTCCGGTCCTGGGGTTCCACGAGAGTGCGGGCATTCTCCTGGTTGATGAGCTCGGTGGCGAGTTGAGTGAGTTTTTGCTTCTGATCGTCGGTTATCATGCTGCGAAATCAGCGGGGGTTAGTGAGTCGTAAACAGTGATTCGGCTAGGCGCCTCTTCGTGAAACGAAGTCAAAGAGGACCCGTTCCAGCGGTTCATCTGTCGGAACTAACTGATGGTTGACTCCGTGGCGTCCTGCAAGGTGTATGACAGACTCCTGGTGAGCATTGAGTCTCTCGAGATAGCTGGCGCGGGCGATGTCCGGGTCGATGAAAAGATCCTTCCCGGTCTCGGTATCCCGGTAGTGGGTGGCTTTGTCGAAATTGAAGTCCAGTTCGCGTCGATCCATGATCTGGAAAATGGCGAGGTCGTGACCGCCGGCGGCGAGGTATCCGATCTGGCGCTCGAGTTCCTCGAGCGGCGCGAGCAGGTCGGACATCAGGATGATGAGGCTGCGCTTGCGAATGAGTTCGTGCAGGCCTTTCATCGCGGCACCGAGGTCGGTGCCTTCTCCAGCCGGTGCTTTTTCCAACTGGAGCATCAGCCTCCGCAGCTGTCCGGGGCGATTGCGGGCGGGGATATGCTGATCGACTCTCTGGTCGAAGGTGGTCAGGCCTACCGCGTCGTTCTGCCCCATGAGGAAATAGGCGAGCGTAGCGGCGAATGTGGCGGCGTATTCCTGTTTCGTGTAGCCGGCTGAGCCGTAGGTCATGGACTGGCTGCGATCGAGCAAGAGGTGAGCTCGCAGGTTGGTCTCGTCTTCGAATTTCTTGATGAAGGCACGGTCACTGCGCGCCATCACTTTCCAGTCTAGGAAGCGCGGATCATCGCCGCGGGCGTAGGGACGGTATTCGCTGAACTCCACCGAGAATCCATGAAAGGGGGAGCGATGAAGTCCCTTCCAGAAACCTTCCATGACCATGCGGGCACGAAGTTCCAACGACTTCACCCGCATCAAGGCGGCGGGATCGATGTAGTTGGCGGTCATCTCGGTAGTCAGTGATCGGTGTTCGGTAGTCAGTGGCACTGAATACTGACCACTGATAACTGAATACTGTAGCGGGCTATGCCCGCTCGGGGGTCATGTCGATCAGCTTGTCGATGACCTGATCAATCGTGATTCCCTCGGCTTCGGCGCGATAATTAGTCAGGATGCGGTGGCGAAGCACCGGGCCGGCCATCGAGCGGATGTCGTCATAGGTGACATGGGCACGCCCGTCGAGAAGAGCCTTGGTCTTGGCTCCGAGGACGAGGTTTTGCCCGGCTCGGGTACCGGCTCCCCAGTTGACCCATTCGTTGATGTAGTCGCTGGTGTTGTCCTGGCCGGGGCGGGAATTGGCGGCAATGCGAACCGCATAGCGGATGACCTCTTCGGCGATGGGAACGCGTCGAACGACATCGTGGCATTTCTGGAGGTCGTCGCCGCTGAAGATTGATTCGACTTCTTCGCCGCCGGAACCGGTGGTCTGGGAGACCACGGCGACTTCCTCGTCCTCAGAAAGGTAGTCGATCACGATGTTGAACATGAAACGGTCAAGCTGCGCTTCCGGCAAGGGATAGGTGCCTTCCATTTCGATGGGGTTCTGCGTCGCGAGGACAAAGAACGGCTTCTCCAGTTCCATGGTCTGGCCGGCTGCGGAAACCTGCTTCTCCTGCATGGCTTCGAGCAGGGCCGCCTGAGTCTTGGGCGGGGTCCGGTTGATCTCGTCAGCGAGGATGAGGTTGGCAAAGATCGGCCCGCGATTGAAAACGAGCTCCCGGTGACCTTCGGAGGTTTCTTCGAGGATCTCCGTGCCGGTAATGTCCGAGGGCATCAGGTCCGGAGTGAACTGAATCCGGTTGAAAGAGAGATCGAATACCTTGGCGAGGGTGCTGACGAGAAGAGTTTTCGCCAGGCCCGGAGCCCCGGTGATGAGGCAGTGGCCGCCGGAAAGCAGGGCAATGAGCATCTGGTCGACCACATCGTCCTGGCCGATGATGACCTTACGGAGTTCCTTACCTATGGTGATGCGGGCCTGGCCGAGTTTTTCGACCATTTCCTGCTCCAGATCCCCTGATTTCGGGGGCGGTGAGGCTTCGGTTTCGGAGGGGGATTCGGTTTCGGCGGCGTCGGGGGAGGAGTCTTCGCTCATATCTGAGGGGCGAATGTAGCGGGTAGTGTGCCGGGTGTGAACCAAATAAAGTCCGCTGAGAGTCCGGTTTCGCGTCCCGCTTTCTGAGGAGGAAACTCCCTGAAATCCCACTGGTTTCGGGCCTAGAGACGAAAAAGGGCGGCAATTTCCGTTGCATTCGGCTTATTCGAGCTTAAAGTCCGCCCGCTATGGCACGAGTTGCTGGAAAAGCTAAAACACGAAAAGGCGTCGCCAAAAGATTTAAGGTGACAGGCAGCGGACGTGTACTTCGTCGGAAACAGGGTAAAAGACACCTGAACCGTCGTAAGAACGCAAAGCGCATGCGTCGTTTGGGTCAAGCTACCCTCGCGGCTAAGTGCGACGAGAAGAACATCAAAGCTGATCTTCCGTTCTCCCATTAATTTGAGAGACTTATTCCGCTAAGGATCGGCCAAATCGATCCACGACTGAGTTGACTGGTGGCGCGGCAAAAGCCTACCGCCACCTGACGAGAGGGTGAGTCAGCCAGTTGAAGTAAAAACAACAGCCCGCTCAGAGGAAAATAGAAAATGCCACGTGCAACAAACGCGCCTGCCAGCCGCAAGCGCAGAAATCGTATCCTGAAGAAAGCGAAGGGTTTCCGCGGTTCACGCTCGAAACTCTACCGCACCGCTAAAGATTCGGTCTACAAAGCTCAGCAGTGGGCTTACCGCGACCGCAAGAATCGCAAGCGTACCTTCCGTCGCCTCTGGATTGCCCGGATCAGCGCAGGTGCCAAGAACAACGGTATGAACTACTCCCGTTTCATGGAGGGTCTCAGCGCCGCTGGTATCGAGCTCGATCGTAAGGTCCTCTCCGACCTTGCCATCCAGGACGAAGCCGCCTTTACCGCTCTCGTAGAGAAGTCCAAGGCAGCCCTGGAGGAAAAAGCCAAGCAGGCTGCCTGATTCACCTCAGGTCATTAAACCTTTACCGAAAAGCCGGTAGGTCCGCCTGGGTGGACCACCGGCTTTTTAGCTTCTTGCTCTTGATCTTAATCCTGCTCTTGCTCTCAGCGAAGGTTGCGGGGAGCAAGATCAAGATTAGGAGCAAGATCAAGAGAAGGCCTTCGGCTTCGCCTCAGGCCTTGAAAATCCACCAAACCCTGTTAGGTCTCCGACTTGATAGTCTCGCACTGAACCCTGTTACATCGACATGCTTGCAGAACTGGATGCCATTAAGAGCGACGCGCTGAGCGCGATCGAGGCGATTACTGACGAATCCGGCCTTGAAGAAGCCCGCGTGGGATTTCTCGGCAAAAAAGGACGTCTTACCGCTGCCAGCGCCGGCATGCGTGACGTGCCCAAGGAGCAGAAGAAGGACGTGGGCCAGAAGCTCAACGAGGTTCGCACGGCCATCACCGCGGCTCTAGAGGAGAAGGGGGCAGCCTTAACGGCCGCCAAGGACGCCGCCGCTTTTGCCTCCATTGATGCGACCCTCCCGTCCCGGCCGCTTCCGGAGGGTGGGCTTCACCCGCTCACTCACGTTCTCAACGAAGCCGTTTCCATCCTGCGTCGGATGGGGTTTGCCCTCGCTGAAGGTCCCGAGATTGAGACCGAATGGCATTGCTTTGATGCGCTCAATACGCCGGAGGATCACCCGGCCCGCAACGAGAGCGACACTTTCTACTTTGAGAACGGCAAGTTGCTCCGCACTCACACTTCCTCAGTGCAAATTCGCACCATGGAAAAAGAGGTGCCGCCGGTTCGCATCATCGCCCCCGGCAGCGCTTTCCGCCGGGATGAAATCGATGCTACTCACCTGAGCGCGTTTCACCAGCTCGAAGGACTCTACGTCGACAAGAACGTCACTCTCGCTGACCTGAAGGGAACGTTGGAATATTTCTTCCGTGAGCTTTTCGGTTCCAAGACGGAAGTGCGTTTCCGTCCTCACTTCTTCCCGTTCACCGAGCCCAGCTTCGAGGTGGACTTGAAACTGCACGCCACCGGCAAGGCGGCCAAGTGGATCGAGATCGCCGGCTGCGGCATTGTTGATCCCGCGGTGTTCACTGAAGTTTCCACCAAGCGCGGCGATGCCGCCTACGATCCATCGGAGATTTCAGGCTTCGCCTTCGGCATGGGCCTCGATCGTCTCGCGATGATCATGTATGGCATTCCGGATTTGCGACTGCTCATTGAAAACGACGTGCGATTTCTTCAGCAGTTTAGCAGGTAGCGATTTAGCCGTTTAGCTTCTTGAAATGAGAGATCACAATGAATTGATTGCGTTTCAAAAGGCTGACGAGTTGGTGTTAGAGATCTATCGAATTACAAAGGAATTTCCGAAAGAAGAGAACTTTGGACTCAAATCGCAAATACGACGAGCTGCCGTTTCTGTTCCTTCAAATATTGTCGAAGGATGTGCGCGCGATACGGAGAAGGACTTTCTTCGATTTCTTGATATCGCCTTCGGCTCTCTCAGGGAGACTGCCTATCAACTAAGCCTCTCTAAACGGCTGCAATATATTTCGGACCCCGATTACAAAAGGATTAAACCACTAGTCACCGAGACGGAAAAGGTGCTCGGAGCATTAATACGAACCATTCGCAGCTCAAAAGGCTAAACTGCAAAACAGCTAAGAGCTAAATAGCTTTTCATATGAACGTTTCTCTTAAGTGGCTTTCTGATCACGTTGACTTCTCAGAGTATTCGATGGCAGAACTCGATGATCTGCTCACCTTCACCGGTATCGAAGTGGAGGGCATTCAGAGTCTTCCCGACAACCTGGTGGTTGCTGAGGTTCTCTCTTCTGACAAGCACCCTGACGCTGATAAACTCTCCGTTTGTCAGGTTGATGACGGTTCCGGCACGCCTCGCCAGATTGTCTGCGGCGCCAAGAACTACAAGGTGGGCGACAAGGTGCCACTGGCCCTGCCCGGTTGTGTGCTCGATGCCGGTGACGGCAAAACCTTTGAGATCAAGGAGGGCAAGCTTCGCGGAGTGGAGTCTCTCGGCATGATGTGCGCTGCTTCCGAGATCGGCCTGACTGATGATGCTGACGGGCTCATGATCCTGTCTCCGGATCTCAAGTCCGGAACACCCTTGTCTGAAGTGTATCCGGCAGTGTTTGAGCTGGAGATCACGCCGAACCGCCCCGACTGCCTGAGTCATCTCGGCGTGGCTCGTGAGCTGGCGGCCCTGGCCAAGAAAAAACTGGCTGGTAATTCACACCACGGCGATTCTTCAACGCCGACCCGTGCAGCGAAAGATGAGGAGATCAAGATTTCAACCGAGTCCTGCCCTTATTACACAGCTCGCATTATCCGCGGCGTGAAGGTGGGTGAATCACCTGTCTGGCTGAAGGAGAAGCTGGAGTCCATTGGACTTCGTCCGATCAATAACATCGTCGACATCACCAATTACGTGCTCATGGAAATGGGGCAGCCGCTCCATGCTTTCGACATGGCCAAGCTCGATGGCGGGATTCACGTGCGCCAGGCCGCGGAAGGCGAAGAGTTCCTCGCCCTCGACGGAGAGACTTATCCGCTGACTGAAGAAGACATGGTCATCGCTGACAGCTCCAAGGCGGTCGCGATTGGCGGTGTCATGGGCGGAGAAGACTCCGGCGTGACCGAGACGACGACCGATGTCCTGCTCGAGTCTGCCTACTTTGTGACTTCCAAGATTCGCCGCACGGCGCGCCGCCTCAACCTGCACTCGGATTCCAGCTACCGCTTCGAGCGGGGAGTCGATCCCTACCAGGTGAATGGCGCGTCCGACCTGGCCATCAAGCTGATCCTCGAATTGGCTGGTGGAACGGCTGAAGAAGAAATTGTGACCTGCGGCGAAATTCCGGCGGCTCCTGCATCGGTGGCCCTGGACAATGACTATTGCCGTTCCGTGATCGGTGCGGAAGTGCCTGACGAAACGATCGAGGCGATTCTCGCTTCACTCGGTTTGAGCAAAGGCGCTGATGCCTGGGACATTCCGACCTACCGTCTCGACTTGATTCGTCCGATTGATCTCGTCGAGGAAGTGGCTCGCGTTTACGGGCTCGATAATGTGCCTTCCAATCAGGGCGCGTGGTTCTCGCCAGCTTCCAAGGCGGACCAGTCTTTTGACTTTGCTTCCGGTATTCAAAACACCCTGAGCAGCCTCGGCTTTTTTGAAGCCCGCAATCTGAAGCTCATCTCTGATCAACAGCTCACTGACGATCTGGCGACCTCGCACCGCGGCATGAGCCCGATTCGCCTGAAGAATCCGCTCAATGACGAACAGGATTACCTGCGCCCGGGACTGGTGCCAGGCCTCCTCGCAACGGCGTCCCGCAACCAGCGTTTCGGTAACGCCGATGTGCGCTTCTTTGAAATGGGACGCGTTTTCACCGCGACGCCAAAGGGAGGGGAAGTGGAGCATGAGCATCTTGCATTGCTCATGACAGGTGGGCGCACGGCTCGCAGCTGGGCCGATGGCAAGCCATCCAATCTCGATATTCACGATCTCCGTGCTGCCCTCGAAGAGGTTTGCCCGAATGGATTGAACCTGGTTCCGGTCGATGACGATCGTATGCTTTGCGCCTGCAGCATTGAGATCGGGCGAGGCAAGAAAGCCGCCAAGCTTGGGCTGGCGGGTATTGTGCCTCCGGCTCGCGCCCGTGAACTGGATCTCGAGGCCCCGGTGATGGTGGCTGAGATCAATCTCAAGAAACTCGCTGCTGCCGCAAGCACCGAACTGAAATACGAGGAGCTTCCCAAGTTCCCCGGTAGCTCGCGTGACGTCGCTATGCTGGTTTCAGCTGATCTGGCGGCGGGAACAGTGGCGGACTTCTTTGCCAATCACGAGGAGCCTCTGCTCGAATCTGTCGAGTTATTCGACGTTTTTCAGGACCCGAGCGGAGAAAAATTGCCCGCCGATAAAAAGTCGCTGGCCTACTCTATTTCCTATCGTAGCGGGGATCGCACGCTCGAGGCAGCCGAGGTGGAGGCTGCCCATGCCAAACTTTTGGATTCCCTAAAATCAGGATTGAACGTAGAGTTCAGGTAAGTGACAAACAGAGAGAGAATTTCCTAGTTTTCCTGCTGTGTACGCCCCTGACCGATCATAATAAGTCCGGACCGTTAATACGTTAATGGGAGCTTAGCGAATCTTCGGCTGTCAGGCCTTCACTGGAAGGCAAAAGTCGATGAGCGGCACCCAACCTGTTGAGAGACGGGAACGTGACTTCACCATCGGCGACGGCACAAGTGGGTCTCCAAAGCGCTCCGATCCTGCCAATAGAGATTCGGGGCGCTTTTTTGTTTCGCAATTGATCCATCTTCAGCAATGGTCTACGAATTTGGCCTCGCATCATGTCTGAAGTCTTATCAGGGAAAGTCGCTCTCATCTCCGGTGGAACCCGTGGAATCGGACGGGCCACGGCAATGAAGTTGGCAGCGGCCGGTGCTGATGTTGCGGTCATCTATTACAACAGCCACGAAGAGGCGGAGTCCGTTTGCGACGAAATCCGATCCATGGGGCGGAGGGCCATGGCGATGCAGGCGGATGTTGCCAATCCGAGGAGCGTCGAAGGTGCCTTCGAGGAGTTCAAAAGGGAGTTCGACCATGTTGATTTTGTGATCAGTAATGCTGCGCTCGGCGTCCTTCGACCCGCCATGGACATGACGCTGAAGCATTTTCGAAAGTGCATGGAGACTAATGCGTTGGCATTGAATACATTGACTCAGAACGCGGTGCCATTGATGAGGGAAGGGGGCAGCATCGTTGGGCTCACCAGTCTCGGATCGGAGCGTGCAATTCCGAACTACTCATTCATTGGAGCTTCCAAGGCGGCCCTTGAAGCTCTTGCCCGGGGATTGGCCCAGGAATTGGGCCCAAAAGGAATTCGTGTCAATTGTGTGAGTGCTGGAGTCGTCGATACTGATGCCTTGAAGCACTTTCCCAACCGTGAACACCTGCTTGAAGAATACAAGGAGCGAACTCCCCTCGGGCCAACGCTCACGCCTGAGCAGGTTGCCGATGCAATCTACCTCCTGTGCCTCCCCGAATCGAGCATGGTAACGGGGCACACCCTGTTTGTTGACGGCGGTTACGCTATTTCCGGATGAGTGATTCCATTTCCCAACCTGATCCTGGCCTGGCCGGAAAGAATGCTATCGTCACGGGCGGAAGCCGCGGCATAGGGCGGGCTATTGTCGAGCGCCTCGCTGCATCCGGCATGGATGTGACCTTCACATACGTGAGCAACGAAACCGCTGCACAAGGGGTGGTTGATGAGAACCCGGGATTGGCGATCACACCGATGAGAGTGGATGTCCGCGATTCGGCAGCGGCCTTGGCTTGTGTCGAGGCAATGGTGGAACGGGTTGGGTCAATCGATGTGCTGGTGAATAACGCCGGTGTGATTCGCGACAATCTACTGCCGATGCTTGAGGACGACGATCTTTCGACCGTTTTTGAGACCAATATCGAAGGAGTCTTTAATTTTTGCCGTGCGGCCGTGCCCTACATGATGTCGAGGCGCTCCGGGCGAATCATCAACATCAGTTCAGTATCCGGAGAGAAAGGGGGACGGGGACAGACGAACTACGCAGCCAGCAAGGGTGCGGTTAATGCCTTTACCAAGTCTCTGGCCGTCGAGGTGGGGCGCCGTAAGATTCTCGTCAATGCGGTCGCTCCGGGAGTCATTGAGACAGAGATGTCTCAACAGGTGCGTGACCTGGCGGGTGATGAAATCACTTCCAATATCGTTCTGAAACGCTATGGTCTGCCCACTGAAATTGCGAACGCTGTCTGGTTTCTCAGTTCCGACCTGGCTTCATACATCACGGGTCAGGTACTGAGCGTTGACGGCGGCTTCAAACTTTAAAAACATGAGCACAGAAATCAGTCAGGAAGATATCGATGCGATCTACCCTCAGGTAGCCGAAATTGTCGCAGATGCCCTCGGTTGTGACGAGGACGAGGTGAAGCCCAATTCCTCTCTCATTAAGGATTTAGATGCTGAATCAATCGACTTTCTTGATATCGTTTTTCGCCTGGAGCAGGAGTTCAAAGTCAAGATTCCTCGTGGGAAAGCGATGGAGGAAGCTCGCGGTGAGCTGAGCGAAGAGGAGTTTGAACAGGGGGGAGTTGTAACCCCGGCTGGACTCGAGAAAATCAAAGCCTACTTAACCGAGGTGCCTGTTGAAAGAATCTCGGATCCTCTCAAATCAGCTGAAATTCCCAAGCTTTTCACGACCGAAACCTTCTGCAAGATGGTGGTTCGTGAAACTAAGGGGTGATCACTTTTTTTCGCTCGGTTGGATTATGGCGGAGGTCCGGCTCCTGTTGTGTTGTCTGAATGAGTGAGCACTTCCGAGCCTTCTCCTTCCTAGATCGCATTGTCAGCGATGACCCGGGCACGGAAATTGTCGGGGAGTATCATGTCCCTGATACGCTGGAGAATTTTTCTCTCTCTCTTGTAGCCGAGTCGATCGGGCAGTGCGCCGCTATGTCTTCGATGGCGGCAGTGGATTTTTGCTTTCGTCCTGTGGCGGGCATTGCAGGAGAGGTGAGATTCTGCGGTAGAGTCAGGCCTGGTGACACCCTGCAGTTGCATGCTGAGTTGGTAAAGTCTGACGAAGAAGCTGTTGGCTACCATGGGGAAGCCCTTGTTGATGGGGAGCCGGTCGTGAAACTTTTGAATTGTCTCGGGCCAATGGTTCCGATGGATGGCTTCGATGATTCGGAAGCGGTACGGGCGCGTTATAAACTGCTCCTGGAAAGGGGAGCAGACCCGGATGCATTCACCGGGGTGCCGGTGATCGACTTCGAAATCTCTCGATCGGTATCGGGAAGTGAACTGGAGGGGCGGTTCGTAATTCCTGTTGAGGCTGCCTTTTTTGGAGATCACTTTGCAAGACGCCCCGTATTTCCCGGAACCCTCTTGATGGACTTAAACCTCCGCTTTCTCTCCAGCCTGATCGATACGCTGGATGGTGGCCCGTGGGGAGTCGAGGGCATGCGGGACGTCAAGTTGCGCTCCTTCATGCCGCCGGGAGAAGAGCTGAGCCTGTCTGGTAAACTGGAAAATATTGAAGGCGACCGAGCCACGATTCTCGTGCAGAGTCGTCGTGGAAAGCGATTGAACAGCAGTGCTCGGGTGCAGCTGATTCGGACACCGAGATGAGTTTGACTGATAAACGCCGCATTGCGGTAACCGGAATTGGATTAGTGACTCCGGTGGGGAATGATCGAGAATCGACCTGGGAAGCCCTCCTGGCCGGAAGGAGCGGTGGAGCTCAGATCGAGAACTTTGATGCCAGCGGTTTTTCGACTACGATCGGCGCCGAAGTAAAAGACTTCGATCGTGAAAACGCCGGGCCCTGTCGGAAGTTGTTGAAGGGTGCATCTCGGGCTCATGGATTTGCGCTGGCAGCAGCGGACGAAGCCCTTTCTGATGCCGGGATCGCTCCTAGTGATGAGGACTCACACCGATGGGGGGTGGCAGTCGGAGCCGGCATGATGTCAGTCGACTACGACGATCTCAAGGTAGTCTACGATTACGCGACCGAGGAAGGAGAGTTTCAACCGGATGGATTATTGAGGCAGGATTATCCGGCTGACCCGATCAGCTTCTGCCGCTGGCAATCCAACTCCGGATTGAGCTTGTTGACAAAAGCATTTGGGATTCGAGGATACGCTACCTCAGTTCATACTGCTTGCGCTTCTGGCGGTCAGGCGATTGGATCCGCGCTAAAGGCCTTGAGACGAGGCCAGTGTGACAAGGTTCTCGCTGGCGGTTTCGATTCCATGTTGAATCCGGTCGGAATTTCCGGATTCTGCCTGCTTGGAGCTCTCTCTACCGACAATGATAACCCGGCTGGCGCAAGCCGGCCGTTTGATGAGACTCGAAATGGATTCTTGTTAGGAGAAGGTGCCGGGTTTCTGGTTCTGGAGGACTGGGATGCTGCAATAGAGCGTGGAGCAAAAAAATATGCGGAGCTGGGCGGCGATGGTAACTCACTTAGTTGCTATCGCATAACTGATTCTCCACCGGATGGCAATGGCCCTATCCAGGCGATCGAGCAAGCTCTGGCAGATGCCGGGATCAGCGCTGGTGAGATCGATTATGTGAATGCTCATGGCACGTCTACCCAGATGAATGACCGCAGCGAATGTGCTGCGATGAAAGCCGTTTTCGGGGATCGTGTTGATGATGTGAGTGTGAGTTCTACTAAGAGTTGTATGGGGCACTTAATTGCTGCCGCAGGAGCTGTAGAAGCGGCAGTCTGCTGCCTTGCGATTCGCGACAGCGTTGCTCCGGTAAATGCTAATCATCAGAATCCCGATCCCGACTGTGATGTGAATCTGGTCACCGGGGAATCGAGGGCACTTGAGATTCGTGCGGCCCTCTCGAATTCACTCGGCTTTGGAGGATCAAACAGTTCGCTGGTATTTCTTAATCCGGAAAGGGGACAACTATGAAGAACGCCCCCGGTAAAATTGTCTTCACAGGAAGCGGGATTGTTTGTGGATCCGGTTCAAGCGTTGCAGAGGTCTGGGAAAAGCTCGTTGCCGGGGAAACTTCAATCGCAGAGTTTCACTGGGAGCGCGGCCGAGTTCGCCGATATGACTGGGACAATGAGGGTTGGCCTTGCGGGGTGGCTTCCGAGGTAAAGGAAGATAATCGGACGCTGGTTCCAGATCGTAAGCTGCACAAGACGATTTCACGTAAGGACATGTATGGGATCTACGCGGCTGAGCAGGCAATCGAAGATTCGGGTGTCTTGGAGTGTCGAGACCACATGGATGCGGCAAGTCGAGAGGCATTCAATGATCGCACAGGACTGATAGTTGGGTCAGGCGGCGGGAACTATCAGGACGCCTACGACTTCTTTCCCTTGATATATGAGGCGAACGAGGAAATGCCGGGATTTGGAAGGGAATTGAATAACCGCGTTACTCCAATGTGGTTGTTGCGTAATCTCCCTAACAATGTGTTGTGTCACGTTGGTATCCGAGGGCAACTCAAAGGAACTAATGCCTGCATCACGAATCAATGTGCGAGCAGCCCGATGGCGGTGGCAGAAGCCGCCTCTGCGATTTGGAATCAAGAGGCTGACCGTATCGTGGCGGTGGGTCATGATTCCGTTTTGGAGCCAGAGCATGTTCTGTATTACGACAGCCTTGGCCTTCTTTCCAATGAGGTGCCGAAGCCTTTTGATACTGCACGCTCCGGAACCGTTTTTGGAGAAGGAGGTGGTGCTGTAGTCATGGAAAGAGAAGAAGAGGCTCGTTCCCGCGGAGCCTCAATTCTTGGAGAGTTTCTTGGATTCGGTTCTACCTGTGAAGCAAGAGGGGCAACGGAACTTGATCCAACCGGTGACGGAGTGATGCGGGCAATCGAGCAGGCTCTCGATGATGCTGAGTTGAAACCGGAGGATGTGGGAATGATCTGCGCCCACGGCAACGGTACAAGAGCGTCTGATTTGACTGAGGGGCTGGGGATTCAGTCAGTTTTTGGCAGTGATATCCCTCCGGTGACTGCTTTCAAGTGGGCATACGGTCACTTGATTGGGGCTGCAGGCATTGTTGACCTGGTGATGACGCTGGAAGCACTAAAACAAGGTAGGGTCCCCGCTATCTCATCCTTGAATAAAGTTGATGATCAGTTGGTGGATTTCCCGGCGCAGCTCGAGTCATTGGCTCCGAGAACTGACGTAGCCCTAGTGATTTGTCGCGCGTTTGGTGGATTGAACATCGTACTGGCAGTTCGTGGTCTTTCGGGTTAGTGGGGAACTGCACCTGTTCGGTGAAAGGATTTGGTAGAGATGCGTCAGGGAATTGATACCGTTGAAATCTCCAGGATTGAGAAACTCTTAAGTGATCTCGACGAGGAAGGGCTTCGCCGTTTCTTCTCAGAGACCGAACTTTCGGAAGCCGGCAACGGGAAAGGGCGAGCTCAGCGCCTCGCGGCAAGATTTGCGGCGAAGGAAGCCTGCTGCAAATTGTTTCCGAAGGAGATTTGTTTCGGGAAAATCGAGCCGGTCGACTTTGCCGTTGAGCGAAGTGGATATGGCGATCCGAAAGTGATTCCCAGCGAAGTAGCGCGTGCGGTCATGAATCATCATCGAGTAGGAGATATCCAGCTTTCGATGACTCATACAGATACAAGCGCGACTGCGATTGCTTCGGCTGTTCCTGCCCCGATTTCAGTTCCCTGGTATGGGAGGTTAGCTTACCGGATAATTCCACTTCGTCGCTCTGTGGTGATGCACAATCTGAAGCTCGTATTCGGAAAGACGCTTACGCCAGATCAGATTGAAGACATGGCCAAGGCGTTTTATGCCCATCAGTTGAAGAGCATTGGTGAGGTGATGAAGCTGCCGTTTCTAACAGAGAAACAAAAGTCGCAGTTGGTGGAGGTGCGAGGCGGTGAGAACCTGGCCAGTGCTCTCGAGGAGGGGAACGGGGTTCTGCTACTTACGGGGCATTTTGGGAACTGGGAGCTTTCCACAGTCGTGGGATTGAAACAGTTCAGCGAGTTCTCCGGGCGATTTCACTTCATTCGTCGGCCATTGAAACCGAAGTGGGTGAATAACTGGGTTATGGGACGCTTTCGGAAGGCGGGCTTCGGAACGCTGGAAAAGGAGGGGTCACTTGATGAAATTCTTGATCTCCTGGACCAGAATCACATCGTCGTCTCGATCTTTGATCAGTACACAATCTTGAAATACGGGGTTGTCTCTGAGTTTTTCGGCAGGGCTGCGAGAACGTTCAAGAGTCTGGCGATGTTGGCTCAATGCACGAATGCGGTTGTGGTTCCTGCCTCCAGCTGGCGCGAACCGAACGGAACCCATGTGGTGCAGTTTGAACCACGAATAGAGGTCGTTAAGAAAGGGCGAAGTCGCGACAATGTTTTGACCAACACTCGACGATTTAATGAGGCGTTGGAGAGAATTATTTTACGGCATCCTGAGCAGTGGATCTGGCTACACAAGCGTTGGAAGAACGAGGGAGACGACCTGACTGCCGACAGGAAGCGGGCAACACGGGACTCCTCAGCTGCCTGATCGACGTTCGACTATCTGCTGAGACTGGCGCGTTTTGACGATGGATCCGGGTTTTAACACGCCCTGCCAGCTGGTGCAGGGGTAGACGATGGAAGAACGCCCGAGGATTGATCCGGGGCTCAGGACGCTGTTGCAACCAACCTCGGTGTGGTCGCCGACAATAGCTCCGAATTTTCGAATCCCGGTATCGATTAATCCACCTTCGCCGTCGCGGACGACGACGTTTTTCCGGTCGAGGCGGACGTTGGAACAGATCACGCCGGCGCCGAGGTGGCCTTTGTAACCCAGGATGGAGTCACCCACATAGTTGAAGTGGGGGACCTCGCAATGGTTGAAAAGAAGGCAGTTCTTAAACTCGCAGGAATTGCCGAGCACGCAGTCGTCGCCGGCGATGACGTTGGCACGGATGTAGGCTCCACTGCGGACGGTGCATCCCGAACCGATCCAGGCGGGGCCGTTGATGACCGCGTTGGCCTCGACGGTAGCGCCGGGTGCGATGTAGACCCGATCACCGACGACGGCGCGTTCGTGAACGGTGCCCTGAATAAGGTCACCTTCGACGGAATCGAGAAGCTGCTCGAGGTAGCTGCTAATCCTGCCCAGTGCTGACCAGACGGGCTCGTCTTCAGAAAAGATCGACGCGTGGTCGGTCTGGCTGAAATCGAGGTAGTCAGTTGATGTGAACATGATCGCCGCTTGTTTCGGAACCTTGGCAAGTTCCGCTACGGAATTCTGCGGAGGCTCCGCGGGAAAAAGAAAAAGAGGTGTGTTCTACACGGTCATCACGTCTTCCTCCTTCGCGGCGAGGTGCTCGTCGATGGATTTGACATGCTTGTCGGTGAGGTCCTGCACTTCCTTCTCCATGTCGTGGAAAGAGTCCTCGGTAATGGAGCTGTCCTTGAGGGCGGACTTGAGTTTATCCATGCCGTCCTTTCGGGAGGAGCGGATTCTGACGCGACCCTGCTCGGCCATGTCCTTGATGATCTTGACGAGATCCTTGCGGCGCTCCTCGGAGAGTTCAGGGATAGGCAGGCGGATGAGGCGACCATCGGCTGCCGGATTGATGCCGAGCTTTGATTCACGGAGAGCCCGCTCGACGTCGGCCATGATGGACGGGTCGTGAGGCTGGACAGTGAGAAGGCGTGGCTCGGGTGCTGACACGAGGGCAAGCTGCTTGATCGGCATGCTGGATCCGTAGGCCTCCACGTGAACGTTGATGTTGTCGAGTAGGGCCGGACTCGCCTTGCCGGTGCGGATGCTGGACATTTCAGACGACACGAAGTCGGCTGCTTTCTGCATCGCTTCGTCGAGCTCGAGGAGGAAGGTTTCGGTATCCATAGGTCACAAATGAGGGGTAAAAAGAAACTTAAAGGGAGATTGCGGTGAAATCAACCGGACCGACCGAAAGGGCCGGGTCGATCTAAAGAGTCATTCAGCCGCTGACGATGGTGCCGATGTCTTCACCGCTGAGAGCGCGGCGAATGTTGTCACCCTCGTTCATGTTGAAGACAACGATGGGAATGTTGTTGTCCTGGCAGAGTGTAAAAGCGGTGCCGTCCATGACCTTGAGGTTGCGTGACAGGGCCTCGTTGTAGGTGATGGTGTCGAAACGCTGAGCATCGTCATGCTGGCGCGGATCCTTGTCATAGACTCCATCGACGTTGGTCGCTTTGAAAATGATGTCTGCCCCGATTTCGCTGGCGCGAAGGGCAGCGGTGGTATCGGTGGTGAAGAAGGGGTTGCCGGTTCCGCCGCCGAGAATGAGCACACGACCTTTCTCAAGGTGGCGAATGGCGAGGCGGCGAATGAAGGATTCGGCCACGTTCTTCATTTCGATCGCGGTCTGCACGCGAGAAGGGACTCCTACAGCTTCCAGCATGCTCTGGACAGCGAGGGAATTCATGACGGTGGCCAGCATGCCGACATAGTCGGCCGTGGCGCGATCCATGCCGCGGCCTGCCGCGGCAGCGCCACGCCAGAAGTTTCCACCGCCAACGACGATGGCGATTTCCATGCCGGTCTGATGGGCGGCTTTGATCTGGTTGGCAATGCCTTCGACGATCTCGGGTGAGATGTTGTCTTGGCTGCCCGGTTCACGGAGGGCTTCTCCGCTGAGCTTGAGGACGACGCGCTTGAATTCTCTCGACATAACAGGGCAGGAATAAACTAACTCATCCTCCACTAACTGAGCCGAATTTCAAAGATCAATATCAGTCTGCGTTGAGAATCGTTCCAACCGGGATTTCGACGCCACGAAGCAGGTCGCCGGCACTCATTCTCTTGCGACCCTCGAGTTGAAGGTCTCCCTTGAGAATCAGACTGCCGTCGCCGCAGGAAACGGCCAGGTTCTGACCCGATCCGATCACGGTGCCCGGAGGTTCGTCGGAATCCGGGCCGGCCTCTACGTAAGGATAAATCTTCAGCTTTCGCCTCTCACCGCCGAGGTCGACTGTCGTGTAAGTTCCGGGCCACGGATCGTAGGCACGAATGAGCCGTTCGAGCGTGTCCGCTGATTGACTCCAGTCGATTTTTCCGTGGTCGCGTTCGAGCTTGCCGGAGTAAGTCACGAGAGATTCGTCCTGAGCTTCGGCGGCGATGGTATCACTTTCGAGCACCGGCAGCGCCTTTTCGAGCAGGGTGGGACCAATATCGGCAAGTCGATCGTGGAGAATTCCGCCGGTGTCTTCTGCGGCGATCGGGGTGCATTCTTTCAGGATCATGTCGCCGGCATCCAGCTTCGAAACGATATGCATCAGGGTGATGCCGGTTTCGCTGTCTCCGTCACGGATGGCGGCCTGGATGGGGGAAGCACCACGATGGCGCGGGAGAAGCGAGGCATGCAGGTTGATGCATGCCTTCTTTGGAGCCTCAATCACAGCGCGCGGAAGGATCTGTCCGTAAGCCATCACGATGGCAATGTCGCAGTCGAGACCGCGGAGTTCTTCGATGGCCGCTTCGTTGTTGCGAAAGGTCTCGGGCTGAAAAACGGGAACCCCGGCTTCCTCGGCCATCACTTTCACGGCGGGCGGTGTCAGAACCTGCTTCCGACCAATCTTTTTGTCGGGCTGCGTGTAGACGCCGACCACCTCATGGTCGGCCAGGTCCAACATCCAGCGAAGGGAAGGAAGGCCGATTTCTCCGGCACCCATGAAAACGAATCGCATATGGGGTAATCACCGCTGAAAGAGCACGGCGTCAAAAGAAATGTGAGGCTGTGACGTGGCTTGCATTTGAGCGGTGAAAGCTATATGGCTTTCCTTCACTCCTTCCCCAATACCATGAGAGGTTTCTTTTTGACTGTTTTGATTCTCGGCGGCCTTGGCGCTGCCGGCTATTTCCTTTGGGAGCCGTACATCCAGCCGATGCTGGAAGGCGACAAGCCCAGTTTGAGCGATAATTCCGCCATCGGAACCGGTGAAGAGACGAAGAAGCCCGCTTCCTCGACGGCAAAGGCGCCGTCCGCCAAGCCGAAAACTTCCGGAAGCACCACGACAACATCGGCGAAATCAAAGGCCCCGGCAGCGAAGCCGAAGTCGGAAATTGACCTGCTCCTGGAGAAGCGCTACCCGATGCCGGAGATCAAGCCTCTCATGGAAATCGTGAACAACTGGGCCAACGTACCGGTGAATGCCTTTCCTCCCCAGGTTTTCTGCTCAGAGCCGGTATCATTCGAACTGGTCGTGAACGGCCAGGTTCTCGGATCCTCAAACGTGGCTCCGGGAACCCCATTGAAGCCGGTCGGACTCGTCGGTGATCAACTTCAGATCGCTAACGTCAGCAACCCGAATCAGAGCAAGCAGGTCCACGTCGACAAAACCGATTTCAAACAACGCATTACTAAGCGCTACGACGACTTCGTGCAGATGAAGACGTCGCAGATCGAGGAAATGCGGGCCAAGGTGAAGAAGGTGGTTGAGAATGATCCAGCTAAGCTGGCGCTTCTGAAAGGCGAGAAACCTCCGGCGGTTGCGGCCTCCTCTGCTAACGATCCGCGATTTGGGCCAGTTAAGCAGAGTCTCCTCAACGGAGATGTCGCAAGTGTGAAACCGGAAGAGGCTCAGTCATTCGCCTGGAATGGATCGGAGACTGTGGGTGGTGCTTATCCCGGCACCTATGACACCGTGACGGTGGCTTTCGTGGTGGAGACGATTTTTGGCCGTTTCCCTGTCGAATACAAAGCTCTGCTCAAGGGTAACCGGGTCGTTGGCTGGATCGATCCAATTACCGAAGACCGCGTCTGATGAAATTCCGCCCGGCCACCCTTGCTCTCCTGGTGGTGGCTTCGGGCATCACCTGTCTCGGACAGGATGAAGCCGCGCTGCCGGGGATTCCTCCGATCGAGCGTCGCATCCCGCCGTTGGGAGGTGTCGAACTTGATGCCGCTCTTGAGGCAGAATTGAAGGAGCGGGCCGGGAAGCTTGGCGAACGAATCTGGGAGATTGATTTCAAGGATCATATCGCCGATGCCGGCGTACTGGTGAAGGCGGTCGAGTTTGCCCTGAAACACGGAGAGTTTTATTCGGAAAAAGAGGTTCCTGTCGCCACGGAGATGCTCGATCTCGCGGAAGCTCGAGTCGCTGCGCTGGATGCCGGAGAGGAACTGACCTGGTTGTCGGAGCGCGGCAACATCATCAGGGGTTACCGATCCTCGATCGATGATTCTTATCAGCCCTACGGTCTGTTCGTGCCGGAGAATCTCGACCTGTCGAAGCCAGTGCCTTTGCTGGTCTGGTTGCATGGACGAGGTGACAAGATTACCGACCTCCACTTTCTCAAACGTTGCCTGACAAAGAGCCAGGCTTTTGGAGGATTTGTTGAAGACCAGCAGGATGCCATCATTCTTTACCCCTTCGGCCGCCAGTGCGTTGGTTGGAAACATGCCGGCGAGATTGATGTCTTCGAAGCTATCGAGTCCGTGAAGAACGACTATCCGATCGATGAGGATCGCATTGCCCTGGCAGGATTTTCGATGGGAGGAGCCGGGGCCTGGCATATTGGGGCTCACTACCGCGATCACTTCTGCGCCGTTCATGCCGGAGCCGGGTTTGCCGAAACGAAGGAATACCAGAGACTCCAACCGGAAGACTATCCGCCGGAGATTGAGCAAACCCTTTGGCAGGTCTATGACACGCCATCCTATGTTCACAACTTGCTCAATGGCCCGGTGCTTGCCTACTCAGGAGGAGAGGACAAGCAGAAGCAAGCGGCGGACCTGATGGAGAGAGAGCTGAAAAGAGTTGGCTATGACCTGCGTCACGTTGTCGGGGAAGGAATGGGCCACAAATACAACCAGGAGTCGGTCGATGAAATCTGGGCCTGGTTGCTGGAAGCCTGGGAGCGCGGTCGCAATCCTCGCCCTTCCTGGGTGATTTGGGAGACGCCAACACTTCGTTACCCCGGCTATTCCTGGCTGCAGATCCTCGGCCTGGAACAGCATTGGGACGGGGCGCTTGTGGAAGGACGATGGGACAAGGACGAAAAGGTCATTGAGCTCGATCTCGAAAAGGTCACGGCGGTCGCGGTGAAAGGCAGTGAGTCGGAGAGTTTGTCCGGTTATCAACTCAAGCTTGGTGAGCAGACGATTGATGTGACGGATCCGGGCTTTCCGGTTGAAGGCGTCAGCCTGATTCGGAAGGACGGCACGTGGGAAATGGGAGAGCCCGGTAAGGGCAGGAAACGCCCGGGAATGCAGGGGACTATCGACGATGCCTTCATGAGTCGTTTTGTGGTCGTGCCGCCGACGAAGGCCCCGTCGAATGCCAAGCTGGCTCGCTGGGTGGATTTTGAACTCGATCATTTTCGGGATCGTTGGTCGTCCCTTTTGCGTGGTGAGTTGATCGAACGCCGGGCCAGTTCGCTGGATTCGGGAGATGTTGCTGAATCCAACCTGATCCTCTGGGGAGATCCTGATTCGAATCCGGTAATCGCTGAAATGGTGGAAGGGTTGCCGGTGGAGTGGGGAGACGGTGAATTTACTTTCAGGGGCAAGACTTATGATTCCGGTGAATTTGTTCCGGCTTTCATCTTTCCGAATCCGCTGAATCCAGAGCGCTATGTTGTCATTAACAGTGGTCTGACGTTTCGCGAAGGGCATGATCGGACCAATTCACTTCAAAATCCGAAGTTAGGTGACTGGGTTGTCATTGGACTCGATGAAGATCCGAGTGACCTGGCTACGGGGCGAATCGAGGCTTCGGGGTTCTTTGATGAAGAGTGGCAGTAACTGATGGCTACACTGGGACATTCCGGTCATGACTACGGTCAACTCCAGGCGCGCTGGGAGGACCTCGCTAAACGCGTCGGCTGGAGGCTGACCATCCTGTCTGAGGAGAGCGGATATCCTGTGCTTGCCCTCGAGAATGCTGCGGCTGTCGAAAAGGTTGGCGGTGGCTGTTACCTGTCTGCCGGGGTGCACGGCGATGAATGCGCTCCTGTATGGGGGCTGCTCGACTGGGCCGAGGAGAGGCTCTCAGAACTGGATAAAAAGCCCGTCGTGATCTTTCCCTGCCTCAATCCCTACGGATTGATTGAGAATACGAGGCGCGATGGCAATGGCATCGACCTGAACCGTCACTTCCAGGATAAAAGTGTTCCGCTGATCGCGGCCTGGCAGGAATTTCTCGAGGGGCGTTGCTTTGATGTCGCCGTTAACCTGCACGAGGACTTTGATGCGGGTGGTATTTACCTCTACGAGTTGGCCCGGAGTGAGAGCCCCGGCCACCGCCTCTTGGCAGCATGTGAGGATCTGATTCCCCGTGAAACGGCGGCCGTGGTAGACGGATCTGATTTCGAGAACGGCTTGCTGCGCCGGGAAGCCAGCGAAGAGGAGATGCGCCGGGTGGTCGATGAAGATCTCGATGGTTGGCCCGAAGCAATTTATCTTTATCTCGAGCGCGCCAAGGATTCGTTCACCTTTGAGACTCCCAGCGAAATGGATCTCGATAAACGCATCGCCACTCACCGGAGATTTCTCGAGGCGGTGATTGGCTGATTTCGGTCCAGGGGCAACAGGCTGCTGTGTCGTTACCGTTTGTTTCCGTCGGAATGACGTGATTGACCGAAATCTCAATCGTTGGTTCGATCAGCGGAATGAAAACCACTTTCGCAATCTCGTTTGTTTTTCTGTTCAGCCTGCTGATTCCCACGGTCGATGCCGGCGACGGGAAGAAGCATCTCTTTATTCTCTCGGGCCAGTCCAATATGGCGGGACACAAGCCGGATGAAGCGTTCATTCCAGCCGTCGAGGAAGCCTTCGGCGAGGAGAGTGTTATCGTGGTTCAGGACGCGTTGGGAGGCCAACCCATCCAGCGGTGGTACAAGGACTGGAAAGACCCTCAGGGTGCCGCTCCCGAAACAACCGGTGATCTCTACGATCGGCTCATGAGCAAGGTGAAGCCCGCGATCGAAGGGGAGGAGTTGGCATCGGTCAGCTTCTTCTGGATGCAGGGAGAACGCGACGCCAAGATGGAGTGGGCGGCAGTTTACGAGAAGAGCTTGCTGGGCTTGTACCAACAACTCAGCGCGGACCTGGGGCGTGATGACATGATCTTTGTGATCGGCCGTCTCAGCGACTGGGGTAATGGCAAAGAGCAGTGGGACCAGATCCGGGCGATCCAGGTCAAGGTGGCCGATTCCGACGAAAAGTTTGCCTGGGTCGACACCGACGACCTGAACGACGGCAAGAACCGCAAGGGCAAGGAGATCAAGGACGACCTCCACTACAGCGGGGAAGGCTACAAGGTCTTCGGCGAGCGAATGGCGGCCGAAGCGATCAAGCGCATCAAAGGCGAGTGAAGAAATAGAGATTGGTCCCGGCATCGACGAACACAACATTCATGCGGAAGTTCGATGAGTATTCGCAGAAACATGGGGTCCAAACCCGGTTTTTTCTCAGGACTCGTTGAAGAAGATCGTGAGATTCTTTGTCTGGCGGGCTGCTGCTACGATTTCCGGTTTTCCGTCCCCGTTGAGGTCGCCGGCCTTGATATCTTCGACGGCGATTTCGGCGCCTGAGAGTTGTTGCTCGGTCCATTCGGATCCGTCTTCATTGGGGATGAATAGCTTGATGCCCGGGTCTCCGGGAATGTCCTTCGGATGCATCGCACGCCAGCCGACCACGACTTGGTCCGAGCCGATTCCGAGGAAGTCATCAATCGCTACGGCGTGACCGTCCTTGATGGCCCCGTCGAGGACTTTGAGTTGGGGCCAGAGGCCTTCTCCGCCGTCAGGTTCGACGTAGGCAGCGGCAGTATTGCCGTGCATGGGCTCGACGCAGGCGATGAATCGTTTGCCGTTGGGGAGCTTGCCGTCCCGAATTTCGCCGGAGAAGTTTTTGGTCAGCTGGGTGGCTTCCCAGGGCTGTCCTTTCTCCCCCCGGTCGAAATGCCACGATCCTTCCTTCGCGGCGATGATCAGTTCCTCCTCCGGATCTTCGTCCCAGTTGACGGGGTGAAAGTTGTGGGACTGGTGCAGGTCCTGATTGATCACGGAAAGTGTCCATTCGCCGGTTGGATCCTGCGGCATGATGTATTCCAACACGCGCAGACCAGGGCCGATTCCGTCGATAGTTCCTTTACCGCGAAGCGGTTTCACAACCAGGGAATAGCTCCCGTCGGGGCCGAGGATCCAGTGCATGCGATGAACGCTGGGATCGTTGGGCAATTGGACCGGTGACCAGGCTTGGCTCCTGTCTTTCGGGGGCACCAGGTAGAAGACCGCTCCGTCCTTGTTTGTCTCGAGAAAGTTCCATTGTCCACCGACCGCAATCTCGGCTTTGCCGTCGCCGTTGATATCACGGGCCGCAATGCAGACATTGTCGCGCTCGGTCAGGTCACTGGCGATGACGTGTTTCTCCCAGGAGGGATTTTCGTACCACTGGATCGTTTTCTTGTCGGCTAAAACAATGTCCGTTTTGCCGTCTCCATTGACGTCGGCCAACTGAAGGCCGTAGCCGATGGTGATCTGGTCGATTTCCCGGGTGCTCCATTTGAATTCGGGAGCCGCCTGGAGAGAAGCGGTGGCAAAGCTGAGAAGGAGCAGAGTGTTGAGTTTCATGTCAGGCAAAAGGGGTCAATCCACGAGGGTAAAGACCTCCTTTTGCCCGGTCAATCGTGAAACCCTACAGCATCGGGGAGCCGACGACCGCAATGCGGCAGCGCGGCTTTTCGGGGCGCAGCGCGCTGATGCCGTAGATGACGGTCAGGCCAAGCAGCAGCATGCTGGTGAAGATTCCGGAAACCAGTTCCACTGATGCGGAACTTAAGTTGATACCGGCTGAGTTCAGCATGGAATGCATGCCGGAGAACAGCAGGAGGAAGGTGAAGTAGGCCACTGGCGCAACGACGGCCAGGAAAGCCGGAGCGAAGGTCATGGTGATCAGCGCTTGGCGCCATGTGCCGGTTAGCCAGCGCAAGGTGATCAGCAGCGTCACAAGGAATAGGAGGATGAGAGCGGTTCCAGTTGTCATGATAGGATCATTCCATGACCCGACTGGATTCGCAGTTACAAGCGAAGGCCGAGTTTGGAACGGTTCCCTGAAAGTGAAACAGCTTCTGTGCCAGACCGGGCTGGAAATGACCCGATCCTTTCTCCGGATCAGTCTTTCGAGCTCTTCGGGTCCAGCGCATCGCGGAGGCCGTCGCCGAGGAAGTTGAGGCTGAACAGGGTTAGGCCAAAGATGATGGCCGGATAGACAAGCAGGCCGGGATCACTGGCCATGCGGTCAGCGCCCTCCTTGATGAGGGAGCCCCAACTGGCATCTGGTGGCTGAACTCCTAGTCCGAGAAAGGAGAGGATCGCCTCGAGTCGCATCACGGCTGGAACAGTCAGGGTTGTGTATACAATGACCGGTCCGATCGTATTGGGGATAAGGTGACGGAACACAATTCGCCATTGTGACAGTCCCAGGCTTCGGGCTGCTTCTACGAACTCCTGGTTTTTCAGCGATATGACCTGACCGCGAACGATTCGAGCCATAGTGAGCCATTCGACCGCTCCGATACAGACGAAGAGCAACCAGAGATTGTTACCGAAGTAGGTCGTGAGAATGATCACGATGATCATGAACGGCAGTGCGTATAGGATATCGACGACACGCATCATGGCGGCGTCAGTCTTGCCGCCAACATAGCCTGAGAGAGCGCCATAGATCACTCCGATGGTCAGTGAAACTGCGGTTGCAAGGAAGCCGACGGCAAGTGAGACGCGTCCCCCGTAGAGAATGCGTGAGAAGATATCGCGTCCGAGGTGATCGCTGCCAAGCAGGTAGTAGACTTCGACCCCGTCTACGGAGGTGGCCTTGGAAAAGGCAGGTTGTGACTGCAGTTCCGGGAAGGTGACGTTGGGATCGGGAACGAAGGAAAAGAGGGGCAGCAGGAAGCAGGTCAACACGACCGCGACGAAGAACCAGAGACTCGTCATGGCGAGGTGGTTCTTGCGCAGGCGCAGCCACGCATCACGACCGAGAGAAGATCCCTTCTCGATGGCTTTAGATTCGCGCTGATGGATGCCTGAAATCATGGGGTGGGATTAATTCCGTGTCTTGGTCCGCGGATCGAGCCACGCCTGGAGGACGTCGACGAGGAAATTCATGACGAGAATGAGGATGGCGAACACGGTAACTGTTCCGTTAATGAGCGTGTAGTCGCGGTTGGAAGCGGCCTTGATGAAGTGTTGTCCGAGGCCGGGGATTCCGAAGACAGTTTCAACGACGAAGGAACCACCAATGAGTCCGGCGAGGGCCGGGCCGAGGTAGGCGACCACCGGGGTGATGCCGCCGCGGAAAGCGTGTTTGAAGAGGATCTTGCCGGGAGCGACTCCCTTGGCCCGGGCGGTGCGGATAAAATCCTGGCTCAGCACATCGAGCATGCTGCCGCGGGTGAGTCGGGCGATGTAGGCGGAGTAGTAGAGTCCGAGGGTCATGGCGCCAAGGAACCAGGCCGTGCTGTTTTCCCATCCGGCGACATCGAACCAGCCTAATTTCAGGGCAAAGATTTCTCCCAGCAGCGGGGCGATGACGAAAGTCGGTAAACAGATGCCAATCATGGCCACGGTCATGAGGCCATAGTCGACTGAAGTGTTCCGTTTCGCCGCGGCGAAGACCCCGATGGGAACTCCGATGATGAGTGCAATGATGAGACCGACAAAACCAAGAATAAACGAGACGGGCAGGCCTTCAGAAATAACTTCGTTGACTGTGAAGCCTTTGTTGCCCAGTGAGGGGCCGAGGTCGCCCTGAATCAGTTGACCGAGGTAGAGTCCGTATTGCACCACGAGCGGCTTATCAAATCCGTATTTTTTGTTCATCTGCTCGAGCAGGTGCTCCGGAACCGCCTTCTCATCGAGGAATGGCCCCCCCGGAGCGAGCCGGGCAAGGAAGAACGTCAACGTGATGATACAGAGCAGGGCGAAGAGCGACTGCAGGAAACGGTAAAAGACGAAGCGGGCAGTTTCCATCAGGGCGCTGCCTCCTTGTCTGCTTCAGCGACCAGGTCGATGTGCTTGTAGGGATGGTTATCCAGCAAGAGCGGATGCCAGTTCTTCACGTCGGGATGAATCAGGTAGGTTCGCGTGTACCAATAGATGGGGAGGATCGGCAACTCGTCGAGCAGGACCATCTCAGCTTCCCGAAGCTTTTCGTAGCGTTTCTTCGGATCGCTGATCAATCCGCTTTCGGCCATGAGTCGATCGTATTCCGCATTCGACCAGCCAGTATTGTTGTTGGAGTCACCAGAGACCCACATGCTGAGAAAAGTATTCGGATCGACGTAGTCCCCGATCCAACCGGCCCGGGAAACTTCGTAGTTAATGTCGTGAACGGTCTGCTGGAAGACTTTCCATTCCTGGTTTTCGATCTTCACCTTCTCAATGCCGAGATGCTTCTTCCACATGTCCTGGATTGCGACGGCTATGGACTTGTGCGCTTCGGACGTGTTGATAATGACGGTGAATTCCGGAACTTCGGTCCCAGTTTCGTACCCGGCTTCTTTCAAATATTGGCGCGCCTTTTCGGGATCGAAAGCGATGACGTGGGGAGGATCGTAACCCGCTTCCGAAGGTGGGGTGAATCCGTAGGCGGGCTGCTGACCGCCGCGTGTGACGAAATTCACGATGGTTTCCTGGTCGATAGCATAGGCGAGCGCACGACGGAAATTCACGTTGTCGGTAGGCGTCTGCTTAACATTGCAGCGGTAGAAGTAGGAGCCGGCATAGGTCTCAGTGCGGAGCCGCGGATCCCCGGATTCTTTGTACTTAGCGATGAGATTCTCCGGGAGAATGTAGGTGTAGTGAAGGAGTCCGTTGCGGAAGGCTTTCTCTTCTGTGAAGACATTGTCGATCGGCATGAAGTCGATGCCGTTGGGCTTTACATTGTCGGCGTCCCAGTAATGGGGGTTGCGGCGCACTTTCACGTAAGCATTGATCCGCCAGGCTTCGAGTTGGAAGGCTCCGTTGCTGACATGATTACCGGGTTTCTGCCACTCGGTGTAGGGATCAGTGATTTTGCCGAATTTCTCGATGGTGGGGCCGTGAACCGGCAGCCAGGTAGTATGCTTGACGACATCCGGGAAATACGGTGTCGGTCCCTTCAAGGTGCAGATTAACTTGTAGTCCCCCTCTGCCCGCACACCGACTTCGCCGAAGTCTTCGATTTCGCCCCGGTTAAAAGCTTCTGCATTCTTCAGGAAATAAAGCATCGATGAATACGGCGCGGCCATTTCGGGATGAAGGATGCGGTTGTAGGAATAGACAAAGTCATGGGCCGTGACGGGATCCCCGTTTGACCAACGCGCGTTTTTCCTGAGGAAGAACGTCCATTCGGAGAAATCCTCGTTGGGCTCCCAGCGTTCCGCCACGCCGGGTTCGTGGAGCATGTCGTTCGTGGGGTGATAGGCCACCAGGCCTTCAAACAAGGCGCGGAGAATGTTGGAGTCACCCACCGAGGACACGATGTGCGGATCGAGAGCCTTAGGTTCGGCCCCATTGCCCATAATGAGAATTTTCTCGCGGGTCGCAATGTCGACCTTGGACTCCCTGCCGCATCCACCAGCTGTGAAAAGAAGCGTAAGGCCGAGAACAGGACCTAACAGGGTTAGGTGCTTGAAGTAACCCTGTTGGGTCCTGTCCTTCGATTGGCGAATCATACGGCACGGTAGTGTTTGCCAGAGCGGCCCGCCTTGCAATGCAGAAATGGGCGTGAAAGAGGGGAAGGCCCGATTACAGACGGGATGCGAATTTGTAATTCTTCATGCGTTGACCCCCATGCTATTCCCTATAGCCTCAATTGATATCCCCATGAACAACTGGCATTACGCAAATTCCGCTGACAATCAGAACCAGGCACCCGAGTCTGATCTCCCCACCCTGGTCGCAAATGGAACCATCACTCCGCAGACGAAAGTCTGGACCAACGGGATGGCTGACTGGGCGACTGCAGGAGAAACCCTGCCTCAGCTCTTTGGAGGAGCTGCGTCTCCTCCCCCCACACCGTCTGCGCCTCCGGCGATGGGGCAACGCTCTCACGAAATCGACTACGAAATTTTCGGAGACGACATGCAGATTGTTGAGATCGAGCTCGATCCTGGCGAAACCGTGATCGCTGAGGCAGGTGCGATGAATTACGTCGAACCGGAAATAGTTTTTGAAGCTAAGATGGGGGACGGCAGCACGCCCAATGAAGGCATGATGGGCAAACTGCTCGCTGTCGGTAAGCGGGCTCTCACCGGTGAGTCGATCTTTATGACACACTTTACCCACGGCGGTTCTACCGGGAAGCGCCGGGCGGCCTTTGCCTCTCCTTATCCGGGTAAGATTATTCCGGTCGATCTGGCAGCCCTGGGGGGACAGCTGATTTGTCAGAAGGATGCCTTCCTTTGCGCCGCGAAAGGAACCGAGGTCACCATCGATTTCAGCATGAAGTTGGGCAGGGGATTCTTTGGGGGCGAGGGGTTCGTTCTCCAGAAACTGCTCGGCGACGGGAAAGTGTTTTTCCATGCCGGCGGCACGATTATTGAAAAGGAACTCAATGGCGAGACCCTGCGTGTGGACACCGGCTGTCTTGCCGCTTTTGGCCCCGGAATATCTTACGACATTGAGCGCGCCGGTAACCTGAAGTCGATGTTCTTCGGAGGAGAGGGGATGTATCTGGCGACTTTGTCAGGACACGGAAAAGTGTGGCTGCAGAGTCTGCCGTTTTCACGACTGGCAGACCGGGTCCTGCGATATGCGCCCTCGGCCGGCGGATCTGATAAAGGAGAGGGAAGCCTGCTCGGCGGTATTGGCCGCATGCTTGACGGCGACAATATGTAGAACTTGGCCGAACCGAATGCTGAGTCCGTGAGGGGTATCGGACTCAGCATCCCGGTATCGGCGAGTGTGTTGGGGGAAAGTTAGTTTCCACCGCCGGCAGTAATGGCAACGCCGGTGCGGCCGTCTCCTCCGGCCACGGTGATGCCCTCCTGGATCGCCACGGCCTGGCCGGCAGTGATGAGGACGGCTTCGGTGTATTCCTTGAGCTTGGTCCACGCGGTGCGCGGCACCCAGACGATGTCGCCGCCTTCAAGCAACAAGTCGGGTTCCTTGCCTCTCATGACGGCATCGATATTTACGACAGCGACCTGTGGGTCGTGGGTGCCGCCCCGCAGAATGAGTGCCTTGGATTTGACGGCATCCTTGTCGACGCCGCCGGCAGAAGCCACCGCGGTCAGCAGGGTGGCGCCTTCTTCATAGAAAACCGGTCCCGGGGTGATGACCTCGCCAAGCACATAGATTGAGCGTGAGGTGAGGGAGGGGATAAAGAGGTAGTCGCCCGGCTGGATATAGACATTCTGGGACATGTCGCCGTTGCGAATGAGGGCATCGAAATCAACCGGGACGAGGTCGCCGTTGCGGATAAGGATGGAGCGTCTCAGGTCGGCTGCCTCAGGGTTGCCGACTTCGTTGTTCTGGTCGTAGGAAAGCAAGCCACCACCCTGGGAAATTGCATCGATCACGGTGGTCGGTTTCTGGATGGGGAAGGCGCCCGGGGTGCGGACCTGGCCCAGTAGCCAGAAGCGCTGGCTGTCGGCGTTTGCCACATTTACCGAGACAATCGGATTGACGTAGTCATCGACGAGCTGCTCGGAGAGAGCATTGGAAATTTCGGTAATCGTCATGCCCTTTACGTTGACGCCGTCGGCAACGTCATAGTAGAGCATTCCGTCGGGGAGGACCCGGGTGGTTCTGCGTGTGTCAGCGAGTTCGGCCACTTCAATATCAAGGGTGTCGCCAGGGCCCACCTGATAGGATCCGGAAGGTTTTCGGAGACAGGCCGGGTCGATCGTCTTGTCGAAGTGGAGCTGCTGGAAATCAGGCTCGGCCGGGATGCGGTTGATTGCTTCATCGACGGTCAGGGTATCATCGATGACTTCCTGATCCTCGGCATAGAGCGCGGCATGGGTTTGAAACTCACGATCAGCCGGCCAGGTCTGGACGCAGCTGGTCATTCCTGCAGCCAGCAGTAGCAGGCCAAGTTGAAAGAGGATGACAGGACGAAATTTCATGAGAAATCGGAAAACGGCGGATCAGTCAGTCAATGGCACGTAGTTGTTCACGATGCTCTCGGTGGTGACGGTCTGGAGGAAGGCAAAGATGGCGCTGTCGAGGGCGCGCTCGACCAGTTCGAAAGGACGTTCGTTAACGAAAACAATATCGCGATTCTCAAGCGTGATGTCCTTGGTGCGTCCGGCGAGGATGTCCTTAATATTGACGATGTGAGTTTCGGGCTCATGGATGCTGCCACGGATCACGAGCACTTTGATCCGGTAGGCGTAGCGGTCAAAGCCGCCGGCTTCGGCAATGGCCTGAGCTACCGTGAGGCGCACCGGCATCTTGAAACGACCCGGGCGGGCCACCGCTCCGAGGACGTAGATCTCGTTCTTCAGGTTCGAGGCAACGTAGATGTAATCGTCAGGCTCCAGATAAGCGTTCTGGCTGAGGTCGCCGCGGTAATAGAGGCTGGCGAGGTCGACATCGAGCTTGCGACCGTTGCGGGCGACGAAAGAACGCTCAAAGTCAGCGAGTTCGAACGCGGAGCCGCGGACGGTGTTGGTTTCGATCCCCTGGGCCAGGGAGATCGCTTCAAGAATGGAGGTCGGCCGATCAAGGGTGTAGCTTCCGGGGCTGCGAACGCGGCCGATGATGGAGAACTCCTTACTCGCAACGTCGGAGGGGGAGATGATCACTTTTACGTTGTTCTGGAAGATAGAGAGTTCCTGCTCAATACGGTCGCGAAGTTCATCCGGAGTGAGTCCGTTCGCCTGCACCGCCACTGCCTGAAGAAAGCTGACGGTCCCGTCCGGAGCGATCTGGACGTTTTCGCGGCTCAGGTCAGGGCGATCGTAGACCGAAAAATTCAATGTATCGCCGGGCCCGAGGGTATAGCGGGTTTGCCAGGCGGGAATGCCGGTTCCGGAGATGCGCGGGCGATCTATCTTCGCCGGGATTGTCGCCGGAGTAGGGGAGGCTGAAGGGTCCTCGATTGGAGACAGATTTTCCCAATAATCAGAAGGCTGATTGATGAGGTTTCTACCGCGCAAACGCTGGTCCTGAGCCTGCAGGTTGAGGCACAGAAAAACTGCGAACACGAAGATAGAAATGAAGCGGAACATGGCGTGATATTTCACCATTCTTAAATGTCAATTATCGGAATTTATTATAAAAATCATAATAAGCAAGCGTATTAATTTTAAATTTTTATGAGGGATACATATGGCTGCGAGAATCGCTAGTGCGTGAGAGTGAAAGCAGGGAACGCAAATCGGTAAGTTTTTTTTGAAAAAGTTGAAACGAGTGGCTCGAAACATGCTAAGGTCGGCCAGTATCCCTCCGTAAGCCGGGTCACCTAGTATGGCCGAACAGCGATTTGACCAGTTTCAGTCCCTTCAGCAGCAGCAGACTATTGCGCCACAGATGCAGCAAAGTTTGCAATTGCTGCAGACTCCTACCCTGGAACTGCGCCATCTGGTTCAGCAGGAGATGGTGGAAAACCCCACTCTGGAGGAGGAATCGACTGAGGTTTCACTCGAAGAGGCCAGTTCTCCGTCGGAGGACGATGATTTTGAAAAAGAATTCGCTGAGCTGTCCCAGCTTGACGAGGAGTGGCGCGAATACATGGCCCAGTCCCGCATGTCGGCGCCCCGCCGTGACGATGCGGATGAGAAGCATCAGTTCGTCATGGATTCCATCGTCGAGCCGATCACGCTTCAGGAGCATCTCCTCAATCAGCTCAGTACTTCAGATGTCTCCGGCGAGGAACGGGAGCTGGCAGCGACGCTGATCGGTAATATTGACGAGAACGGATTTCTCCAGGTCGACCTCGAAGACATGAGCTTCGACATGGGAATTCCCTACGATGATCTAACTGATGCCCGTGACATCATCCAGGGGTTTGATCCGGTTGGAGTCGGGGCGGTGGATCTTCGGGAATGCCTGCTGATCCAGTTGGAGCGTCTTGGGAAACATCACAGCCTTGAATATCGCGTGGTGGATCATCACCTCGATGATCTGGCCCGGAAGCGATATCCGCAGATTGCGAAGCGCCTCAGCGTGGCGCCTGAGCAGATCACCAAAGCGGCGGAATTTATCGCGACTTTGGATCCGCGTCCGGGAAGCAAGTTTGGCGGAGATACTAACACCTATGTCAGTCCGGATGTGACCGTGGAACGAATCGGTGGCGAATGGGTCGTGACGATGAACAACGAGCAAGTTCCGCGCCTGCGAATCAGCAACGCTTACAAAGATCTCATGGCGAGCGGTGACGGTCGCGAAGCGCGTTCCTATATTCGTGACAAGATCCGCGCCGGAAAGTTTCTCATTAAGAGCATCCATCAGCGCCAGCAGACCATCCAGTCGATCGCGACGGAGATCGTGAAGCGACAGCAGGAGTTTCTCGACTACGGGCCCTCCAAACTCAAGCCGATGAACATGGCCCAGGTGGCCGAGGAGGTTGGCGTTCACGAAACCACAGTGAGTCGCGCCGTCTCAGGCAAATACATGTCGACGCCCCACGGGGTATTCGAAATGAAGTATTTCTTCACCACCGGATACGAAACGGAGGATGGAGAGTCGATGAGTAATACCAGCGTGAAGCAATCGCTGGCTGACCTCGTGGCGGATGAGGACCCGAAGAAGCCCTTCAGTGATCAGAAGATCGTAGAAGAGCTGGGCAAAAAGGGAATCAAGATCGCACGACGCACCGTGGCGAAGTATCGGGAGGAACTCAATATTCTCCCCAGTCACATGCGCCGGAGTTACTGAGTAACGCTCGGGCGCGGCGAAATTGGACATTTCTTAACTGGCGCGATTGTTGCAGGTTCGGTGATTGAAAAGGGGGGAGCCCTTTGGCAGATTTCATCCGCATGAAATTTCCAATCGCTTTTTTCGCCCTCACCGTGGCTCTCGGAGCTAACGTCCAAGCCGACGACTGGCCCAATTTCCAAGGGCCCTCTCGAACCGGTGTCTCCGCTGAAACTGGGCTCAATCTTTCCGATTGGGACAAGAAAGCACCCGAGATCCTTTGGGAGAAAGAACTCAACGAAGGTTTCGGCGGTGCTGCTATTGCGGGCGATGAGGTTTTCCTGGTTGATCGCGACCTCGGTGAGCGGGACCACGTGCTCTGCCTTTCTCTCGAAGACGGTTCGGAGAAGTGGCGCTTCACTTTCGACTACGCCGGTAAGCTCTCTTTCCACGGCAGCCGCGGCACTCCTCTGGTTGAGGGCGATGCCGTCTATTACGTGAGCGGTTTTGGCCAGGTGTTCCGCATCAATCGCGAAACACAGCAGCAGGACTGGATGGTTTCGATCCAGGATGAATACGGTTCACCTCCGCCGAAGTGGGGCTGGGCCCAAAGTGTGGTTTCGGTAGGGAATGTCCTCATTGTTCCGGCCATGAGCGAAGAAGTTGGTCTTATCGGTCTCGACAAGAAGACTGGCAAGGAGCTCTGGAAGACCGAAGGTTTTGGTGACTCTCACTCTACGCCTACCGTTTTGAATCTCCACGGAGTGGAGCAGGTCGTTTTTGTGGCAACGCTGCGCGACGGCGATGACGGAACCGGCACAACCATCAGTGTGCTTCCCGAAACCGGCGAGGTGCTCTGGAAGACGGATATCTACTTCAACAAAATCCCGATTCCGTTTGCGACCAAGGTCACTGATGAGCTTGTCTGGCTGACCGGCGGCTACGACTGCGGCAGTTGCATGGTCAAGGTTCGCAACGATGGTGGTGACTGGACCGTGGAGAAAGTTTTCGACAAGATCGAGGGAACTCAGATTCACCCGCCCTTCGTGATCGGGGAACACATCTATTTCCTCGCCAACGAAAACAGCAATCATAAAGGGGAAGCCCGGCAGAAAGGTGGACTGGCTTGCATGGATTTTGATGGCAAGATTCTCTGGCACACCGGCGAGGAACCATTCATGGGGCGCGGTAACATGATCCTCGTCGACGGACATCTTCTCATCCAGGACGGTGAGGTTGGTTATCTCCGTTCCGTGGTGCCTTCTCCGGATGGTTACCAGGAAGTGGGCATGTTCGATGTTTTCGGCAAGAAAGCTGAAGTTGACGAGCAGATCGCCAAACAGGAAGGTCGTGCCGTCATCAAGATGCCCGACTTCAAGTTCTGGACTCCCATGGCCCTCAGCGACGGTCGCCTCATTATGCGTGGGCAAACTGTGCTGAAGTGCGTGGATCTTCGCTGAGCCGCTGCTCGAGGTGAATTGTAAATCAGTCTCTTCCCCTCCGCATGGCGGGGTGCTCTCTCTGTCGCCGAAAGCGGACTGGCTCCCCGGGGAGCGATATATTGAAGCGAGAGGGATTCCGGGTTTGGAATTCCTCATTTCATCGATATAAACTGAAGCCATGTTCTGGCTCCGTGCGCTTCTCTTTACCGCACCTCTTGCGGTGACTTTTTGCGCTGTACTGCTCTTTCGACAGGTCAGTCGATTGGAGTTGCCCGAGGAGGCGCAGGAGATGAACTGTGTGATTCGTGAGCCCGTTGGTCTGCTTAATCCACTGCTGCCGCTAGGTGGAACGACGCGCGAGGTGACGGATCTTGTTTTTGAGCCCCTGTTGCTTCGTGATGATGAGTTGAACCTCATCCCGAATATCGTCACGGGCACCCGGGCCCGGACCCATGTGACGATTCGCTGTGAAAGTGAAGAGGCGGCGGGTGACTCGGAGGCAAAGTTGCTTTCCGGTGAGTATGTTGCTGACGGTCTTAAGTTGCTGCGAATTGAGCGCGACGGCAGCGTGCTCACGGTAATGCTCGAAGGATATGATCCTGAGATTCCGGATCAACTCGTGGATGGGTTTGACCCGGAGAACTTGGGCAACTTTCTGCTGATCAAGCTTTCGGTTTCGAACTCGGTGAGGGAGTCTTTTGAAACGTTTCTCCAGGGCTCGGTTGAAAAGTCGCAGATCAAGATGATGGAGTATGAGAGCGACCAGGTGGTGAACCTTTTTGCCAAGGGTGACATCGACCTCCTGCTCCGGGAGCTGGAGCTCTACTATGAATCGAATCGAACGTTGGATCCCCGGGTAGAGGAAGTGGGAATTCGCAGTCACACCAGTTTTCGCGAAGCGACGGTGGACTTCCGTCGAGGCGTCACCTGGCACGACGGGCAACGGCTCACGGTAGATGATGTGCTGTTTACCTATCGACTGCTCACAGGGCCGGGATCGCCGTTACCAATGGCGGGAGCATTCTGGTTCGCCGAAGAGATTGAAAAGGTCGACGACTACCAGGTGCGAATGATCCTGCGGGATTCTCCGACCATCCTGATGGAAAGTCTCGAGAAGCTACCTGTCCTTCCGGAGCATATCCTGGGTGGCGCAGAGACTTTCGAAGAATGGATGGCGTTCTTTAAGAATCCGGTGGGGAACGGCCCCTACCAGATCGTCCGCCGTCGGGATGACGGCGGCATTGTCCTAGCTGCGAATGAGCAATTCTTCCGTGGGGCGCCAAAGCAGAAGGCCATTGTCTATCGGCAGGTGGAGTCGTTTGAATCAAAGTTGCTGGCACTTCGGTCAGGACAAATTGACACGATTGATCCGGACTTGCGGTTCCGTGAGTGGACCAAGAGAAATCCCGGTATGGTCAAGCAGCTGGAGTGTCGCCCCCGGTTCCAGCACTTTGTGGCCTGGAACATGGACCGGGCTCCGTTCGACAGGAAAGAACTCCGGCTCGCCCTGGCCCGGTCGGTAGACCTGGAGGCGATCCTGACTAACAGTGCGACGGAGTTCCAGGTCCTGACGAAGAGTCTCTTTTTTCCGGGAATGGAATATTCGGAAAAGCCAATGGCATTGCCGCTCTATGATCCGAGATCGGCTGAAAATTTGCTCGAGAAGAACGGGTATCCGTTCGACGAATCCAAGGGGATTCGAGTGGGACCGGACGGAAAGCCTTTCCTCTTCGAATTGCTGGTGAATGAGACCAATGAAACGCAGGTGAAACTGGCAAAGGCTCTCGCTGAGCACTGGTCGGCGGTGGGTGTCACTGTCGAGGTTCGAGAGATGCCGTGGTTGGAAATGCTGGCCGAGCATCTCGCAACAAGAGAGTTCAGCGCCATGATGTTGAGCTGGGAGATTCCGCTGGAGCGGGACCGATACGAATCCTGGCATTCCCAGCAAGTTGAGCTTGGAGGAGGCAACATGTGGGGCTTGCGCAACCATGTGGTCGACGAGTTGCTGCTCGATCTTCGTTACGCTGAAGACGAAGAAGAGGTGAGACAAGCCGCTACTGAGTTGGAAGCAGAAATTGCCGCCCTTCAGCCCTGCCTGTTCGTTTGCGATACCGGGCGAATTATCTGGCACCGGGAGGATGCGATTGAGGTGGCAAAGCCGGTTGCAGTTGGTGAATACACAAGAGCTCCCATGACAGTCGGAAAGGCAGGGCTCGAGCGGGTCCGGCCATGGTGGGTCAGGATTGAAAAAGCAAAGCAGGAGGACAGCGGTAGCGACGGCTGATCATGGTGAAGTTTCTCCTGCAACGAATCCTGGCTTTCCTTGCGCGCGTGGTCGGTGCGGGAGTCATTGTGCTGCTCTTGTTAGAACTGTCCTATTGTGTTTTCGGTGGTTCGGATCAACATATTTGGCAGCCGGAATCCTATGAGGGTGAGGCCTCCGTGATTGCTTATGGTGCGACCGGTTGGCGGGGCCTGGTGTCTGAGAGGGTGGTGAGTTCTGCCAAGGTCTGGCTGATTGCCTACGGCGGTGTCTTGCTGGTCGGATATGGTTGGGGGATTCTCGCGGCGAGACTGCGACGAGTGAAACTTGGTGCCTTGCTCGCACTTCCGTTCAGCCTCTTTGCCTGTGTGCCGGGATTCTGGTTCGTTGTGGCCGTTGCGATCTACTCCTACTTTGCCTGGCAGCGCCCGGGGTTTGCTGACGAAGTGGTAGTCCAGTCAGGGCCTGACCTGATGAGTTGGTGGTATGCTTCTATCGTCGCGCTTCCGGTCCTTGCTCCTGCTGCTGCGTGGCAGTTGAGGGCGGTGTCATCGGTGATTGAGAAAGAGGCGGGACGACCCTTCGTGAAGGGGCTCTATACGGCAGGTCATCGGGACGACACGATCTTTTACGGAAATGTCTACCGCCAGGCACGGCCGGCGGTGCTTGGGCTGCTGGATCAGGCTTTGCCCTTCATTCTCGGGGGACTCGTCGTGGTGGAGTGGGCGTTTCGATATGACGGGCTGGGCAGCTTGTTCGTGGATTGTGTGAAAGGCGGCTACTACACGGGCATCCTGATGTGCAGTGTGGTGGTTGCGGTGGTGATCGGACTGGTGACTTTTGGTCGTGAGCTTCTGGTGAAGCTGACGAGTGTTGAGTGATGGGAAATCGTAGAAGCAGCAAGACTCTCGGAGTTGGCCTGGAAATCCTGGCAAAGATCTGGCGTCTTCGTCTTGTCCTTTTGCTCGTGATTCCCTACCTGGTTCTGTCAGGTTGGTTGTTCACCGCGAGCCGCCATGCTGACGTGCGACCCGGCGAGGTCTTCACGGTGCCGGATCATCCCCTGTGGGAGAAGCCAAGTGAGGAACATCGTTTCGGGACAACGGGAACCGGAGCTGACCTTTACGAACTCTCCCGTATTGCGATGGCGAATTCGGTAGCGGTTGCCGTGGTCTCAAGTGGGGCCGGCGTTGCCCTGACCTTGCTCGTTGTGATGCTGTTTGCTTTTGACGTTGGCGAAAATCGATTTCGCCTCTTGAAAATAACATCCCGGGCGGGCTTTCTGCTGCCGTCGTTCATGGTGATCGTTATCCTTGCGGGAGGCGCTGGAGGCAGTCTCGTGCTGGCCATGATTGCAATGACGCTGGCGATAGCCCTGGCTCTGGCGCCGGTGACGGCGCGGTGGTTCGAGGAAGGAGAGGAGGGGCCTGATATCCTGGCCGGTTACGCGCTCGGTTTGACGCGCCAGGAGATTGTCCGGAGCCGGATTGTGCCCGTAGTGATTCGCCGCTTGCTGGGAGTGTTTGCCAGGATGATCCCGGTGCTGGTGATGGCGGAGATGTCCCTTTCTTTCCTCGGGTTTACCGGGGAGCACATCAGTGTGGGCGTAATGGTAGCCTACGGGCGGGACCTGATTATCGAGGCTCCCTGGATGGCTCTTTATCCGGGAATGATGGCGACCATCGTCGTTGCTATTCTGTCCCTGCTCGGGGCGCTGGCGGCTGGAGTATTGAGGACGGGGAGGTATCCAAGATTTCTGTGAGAGACATGTTAGGGGAAGTCAAAGAACAGCCAGTGATCGAAATCGAAGCGCTCAGCGTGGAGCGTTCTGGCCGTGGTGTTGACCACGGGATTGGATTGAGAAATGTTTCCCTCCAGTTGAAGCGAGGAGAGGTCATGGTCCTGGCCGGGGAGCACGGTTGCGGGACTTCCTTACTGGGGAGCCTTATCCTGGGCGTGGCCGTGCCGGGAACCCGGGTGATGAGTGGATCGATTCTTTTCGAGGGAGAGGAACTCCTCAAAGCACGTCGTTCTCGAAAGCGGCAACTCAGGCGCGAGGAAATTAGCTTTTTGCCCCGAAACATTAAGGAACAGTTCAATCCGAACCATACCGTTCGCCAGTGTCTACGTGAAACAGCGAAACTGATGGGGCGCAATAAGCCGGCTCTCCCGGAGTCCGAGTGGAGTGACCAATTCTATCGCGTTGGAATTGTTGAGCCGGAGCGAGTGCTGCTTCGGCGGATCAGTGAGGTGTCGCACTTGATGATCCGAAAGCTGGGACTGATGCGCGCCCTGTTGACCCAATCAAAACTGCTGATCTGCGATCACGCCCTCGGCAGTCTTGACCGGGTGGCGGCCTATCAGTTCGTCGAGCTGTTGCATCAGCTTGGCGAAGAGTCAGAGATGGCCGTGCTGATGATGTCGGGCAGCCTGCGCTCGGTGGAGCGGTTTGCGGACCGGGTGGCCGTCTTTTACGAGGGAGGTATTCTCGAAGCAGGGGTCACCAGAGATATCGTCAGGGCCCCCAAGCACCTCTACACGAAAGAATTCCTCAAGTGCGTTCCGGACTTGTCGACCTATCCGGAGGAATTGCCTGCTATCAGCCGTGAGGCGATCCGCGAGGCGGAGAATTCAATTCACGGCCGTGAAGCCGCCGATGCCGCGATCCAGGCGGCGGATTGAGGGGTGAAAGGGCGGAAAATCGACCTGTGGGCAAATTGCGATGCCTCAAAATTGGACTTCTGTCCGTATTAGCCTATCAAGACGGTTTGTAGAACGGAAACATGATTACAGAGGATCTCATTCGCGAAAAACTTGGAGAAGTCAGCTATCCGGGCTTCAGCCGGGATATTGTGTCATTCGGATTGGTGAAAGGCGTCGTTATCGAGGGAGGTGACGTGACGGTCCAGATCAGCCTCGCCACGCGCGACCCCAACATTCCGCGTGGGATCCACGAAGGAATCGAATCCGTGCTCAATGCAGTTGAGGGTATCGGCAAGGTGTCGATCGACTTTGACATCCAGGATCCGCCCGAGCCCGTCACGGGTGGTGATCCGTCGGCCGGGCAGTCCAGCATTCCCGGCGTGAAGAAGATCATTGCGGTAGCCAGCGGAAAGGGCGGTGTCGGAAAATCGACTGTGTCCACCAACCTGGCTATCGCGTTGAGTAAAACCGGGGCTAAGGTGGGGCTCTGCGATTGTGACCTTTACGGACCTTCAGTGGCTTTGATGTTAGGTGCTGCAGACAAGCAGCCCATGGCCACGGAACAGAATGAGATCATTCCCATCGAGGCCCATGGCATCAAAGCGATCTCAATGGGTTTTCTCCTCAGTGATGACTCTCCGGTGATTGTGCGCGGTCCGCTCGCGACCCGCTACACCCAGCAGTTTCTCCGCCAGTGTGTCTGGGGTGAACTGGACTACCTCATTCTCGACCTCCCACCCGGAACAGGTGATATCCAGCTGACCATTTCTCAGACCGTGGCCGTGGACGCGGCAGTGGTGGTAACCACGCCTCAGGAGGTTGCTTTGATCGATGCCCGAAAGGCTGCCAGCATGTTTGAGAAGGTGAATGTGCCCATCGCCGGAATTGTCGAAAACATGGCTTGGTTTGAGTGCGATCTCGGAACCCGTTACTACATCTTCGGTGAGGGTGGAGGCACCCGTGAAGCGGAGCGCCTCGGGGTGCCGCTTCTTGGACAGATCCCCCTGGATCCGCCGACCCGCCAGCACGCCGACGAAGGCCAGCCGGTCGCGACTCTCGATCCGAAAGAGAGTCCGATGTCGGCTGCGTTTGCCGATCTCGCCGGGATGGTAACGAAACTGGTGAACTAGGGGAGCTCGTTTTCCCGGCGTTAACCTTTTTGAATTTTTGCGTCGTGTTGTCGCTAAGACTTCGTAGAATTCTACGAAACCTACAGTCATGACAAAAACACCCATTCTCATTGCGACGGCTGGAGCCGTTCTGATCGGCGGCCTCCAGATGCAGGCACAGCAGGGGCCCAAGGCAGCTGCTTCTCAGCCCATTTCTTTGTCTCCCGAGGAAATCGCCGCCCGGATTCCGGAAGTGGAGAGACAGATCGAGGAGCGTGAGATTCGTGCCTCTGAATTGACACAGGATATTGTCCAGCTAGACGAACGTATTGAGGGGCGCATCGATCGCATTCTCAAGCAGCTCGAAAGCATGAAGGATTCGAAAGAATCCGGCACTCGTGTCGTTCGAATGAAAGAGGACGCCATCGAGGGACTTCGCGAAACGATCCGACTATACGATTCCAAGCGTCGTGAACTGAAGCTTGAAGCCTATTCCCAGGATCCTTCCATCGACCGGGACACGTTGTTCTCGGCAATGGACAAGTATGATGCCCGCATCGAGAAGCGTGTTGATCAAATCCTCGAACTGGCCCAGACCTTTGCCGCTCACAAGGATCTGCCCAAGTACAAGTATTCACGTTCCAGCGGTTGGCGCGGCTGGAGCTGGGAGACCACTCGAAACAACCCGGAATACCAGCAGAACCGCAAGCAGACCATTCATACCGATCAAACCCGTCAGGAGTTGATCGATGCATTGGACAAAAGCATCGAGGGACTCGACAGGCGCAACCGCGAGATTGGAGAAATCATGAAAAAGGAGATCACCTCCCAGTATCGTGAACTTCTGCAGCACGAACTTGATCAGAATAACAACCTCATCGTGATGCGTGAGGAGCAGATTGGCCTGATGCTGAATCCGCCTGAAGAAAGTGGAACCACCACCTCAACCAATTCTGCGATGAAGGTGGGCCACTGGATCGAAGATCTTGTCGACGATATCCAGGCCGACATGGACGAGATGTTTGCTGATATCAACGAATTGAAGCAGGAGAAAGAAGCCCTGACCTACCTTCGCGAGCGGCTTAAGGTCGCTAAGGAGGAAGCCGCAGCGGCTGGCATCAAGGTGGAATAGCCTCGGGCCAGCCCGGTTATTCTTTCATTTTTCCAGTGGGGGAGAGGGAAATCTCCAGCTCCTCCAGGTCTTTGTCTTTCAGGACCTTCTGAAACCCGTCGATGTAGTAGAGCCGATCCTCTGATTTTGCATCGGGGTGAAGAAAGATGGTGACGTAATAGCTCCGGTTCTTTTGGCGGAAGGTGGAGAGTGAAAATTTGAGGGTTGTGTCCCGACCTGGTTCGAGGTCGAGGTCGGTCTCAACATGCTCATCGACCAGGGTGGCGGCAGCGTCAGCCAGGCGTGGATCGTAGGCGTAAAGATGGGCTCTCAGTGCGGCGCCATTTAGCGACCGCGGTGGTGATGGAATGGTGCAGGTCACCTTTGTCTTGATAGTTTCGCCAGCTAAGTCCCGAAGTGCTTCCAGCATGGCAGGCTGAATACCGAAGACGTAGGCATTGTCAGGCACATAAAGGTTTCCTGTCTTCTTGTCCTTCTCAAGGCTGGCCACCACCTCCCGGTCAAGGGGCGGGCCGTCAGATGGAGCTTCGTGTGTCGTGTAGTACGTCAGGGTTTCCAGTTGTTCGCCCTTGAATGTTTCCAGAACCGTGGCGGAAACCTTGAAAGAGATGTAGCCGGGCCACGATTGGTCTTCAGATGACACAACCTTATCAATCCGGATGTGAGCCGTGTAGTCGGTCTCGTAGTAATTGCTTCGGATGAGTCGAACCAGTCGCGCGTCGTCATCCGACTGGCCGGGGAGGTTGGGAGAAATTCCCAGGACTGATATCAGGATCGGAAGGAGAAGGGTTCTCATTCTATCGGAGGTGTTGAGCTGGAGTTTTTGGATTCTGTGAGTCGCTGCCTGAGTGAATATAAGCTGCCTGCGGCTGAGAGCGGGAGAAACACGATTCCTGCGCCGAGGGCGAAAAAGGGCGACAGCACAGTCGTAGTCATACTGCCTGGAAAAGTATTGGTTTCAGTCCAGAAACAGTAGAGGTCGAGACCGATGCCAAGAGCGATGATTCCGTAGCCAAGGGTGCAGGTGATGATAACGGCGGACCTGATGGCCCTGTGTTGATACTTCTTCCACAAAGAAACCGGGACGACGGTGTAGACCACGCCAATGAAAAAGGTGATGACGAGGAACGGATTGCCCAGCATCAGCATCACTACGGTAAACAGAGCGCCGGCTGCGGAAACTGAGCCGAGGCTGAATCGTTGGCGTGGTTTTTCCATTTTTCCGGGGAAATACCATGCTGGAGGCTCGTTGCCACGGAGGCAAGACTGTTGAGATTGCCAGGGTGCTTGTTCGATTCAACTGATGTGATTCTCCAGCCAAGCCCCGTTCTATGGGGGATTGAGGCGAATTTCGGCTTTCCGGAACGTCTCAACAGACGCTCCCGCTATCGCGCAAAAAAGTCGTTTGCACTCTACTGATATTGCGACTAAATCTCAATAGCGTCAGTGAGCTCAAGTTTTGCTGATGCTGTCTTGATCTCCCTGACAGGGGGTTTCAAGATCCTCCTCAATGAAAGGTAACCAACAAGTCATCGACGCTCTTAATGCCGGCCTCACCATCGAGCTGACGGCGATCAACCAGTATTTTATCTGCTCCAAAATGTGCAAAGACTGGGGTTTGAACGACCTCGCGAAGCACTTCTACGATGAGTCCATCGAGGAAATGAAGCACGCAGATGAAGTCATCGATCGCATCCTTTATCTCGACGGTGTCCCGGAGATTGCGCGCTATGACAAGATCCTCGTGGGAGAAGCTCCCGAGCAACAAATCAAGGACAGCCTGACTCTTGAGACCAAGGGAGTCGCCACCTACAACGAGGCGATCCAACTCTGCATCGATGTGAAAGATGCCGGATCCCGCGAACTGATGGAACGCATGGTTGTCGAGTCTGAGGAGAGTGTGGATTGGGCTGAGTCACAGCTCGACCTGATCGAACGAATTGGATTGGAACGATACCTGGCCCAGAAGATGGGTGACGGTGGCGAGTAGGCTCGCCGAATGACTGAATGAACACGGACTCTGCAACTCTCATACCGACATGCCGCTTCTCGACCCAACAAGGTGACGACGAGCATTTGTGTCATTGTGCGAAAGTTGCAGAATCCACTGTTTACGAAGTCATCAACAAAGGTGGTGTGAAGACCATCGAAGCGGTCACCCGCGAGACCGGAGCCGGTTCCGGGTGCGGTGCTTGTCATTGCCGCATCAACCGGGTGCTGCAAGGCCTTCCTGCCAAGTGCGGTGGCAGTTTTGATTACTGCCACGGCTGCGGATCGATTGCTGCGATCTGCTCCTGCGACACCGTGGCTGCCTGATTGGCAGCGACCTCAGTGAGATTATCGGTCGAGGACAATGCGATAGCGGGCTTTTCCTGAACGAAGGAGATCCATGGCATCGTTAACCCGATCCATGGGAAAGTGTTCGGTGACAGGTTCGATCTCGTGCCGGGCGGCAAAGTCGAGCATGGTTCCGATCGTGGCGGGACTGCCGACGGGGGAGCCGGAGACGCTCTTCTGCCCAAACAACAGAGGCATGGCACCTATGTTGAGAGGCTCAAGCACCGCTCCGAGAATATGGAGTTTTCCTTCCGGCTTGAGCGCATCGAGGTAGGCATTCCAATCCTGGCTGACATTGATGGTGGAGAGAATGACATCGAATTGGCCCACGGCGGACTTGATGGAATCAGGGTCACGGGAGTTCAGGGTTTCGTGAGCGCCCATGGAAATGGCTTCTTCTTCTTTTCCCGGGGAGGTCAGGGCGGTGACGTGGCAACCCCAGGCGTTGGCGAACTGCAGGGCGAGGTGGCCAAGACCACCAATGCCGAGAACAGCGACACTGTCGGTCGGCTTGATGCCGAGTTTTACAAAAGGATTAAATACCGTGATGCCTCCGCAAAAGAGCGGGCCGGCCTTGGAAGGGTCCAGTCCTTCTGGCAGCTTTACCACACTAGAGGCAAAGGCGCGCACACGATCAGCAAAGCCACCGTGTCGTCCCACAATGGTGGCTTCGGCGGTGGCACACCGGTTGTGGTTGCCTGTCATGCATTGGTCGCAGGTCATGCAATAGCCACTGTGCCAGCCGAGGCCAACTCTGTCGCCGACAGCGAGGTGGGTGACTCCGTCTCCAATAGCAGCGATGCGCCCACTGGCCTCGTGGCCGGGTACAAAAGGGTAGGTCGTGAGTGCCCACTCGTTTTCCAGCATGCTCAGGTCGCTGTGGCAGATTCCACAGGAGTCGACCTCGATGTCAACCTGTCCGGGGGCGAGGTCCCCGAGTTCATATTCAAAGGGTTCGAATAAACCGTTTTTATCCGTGGCGGCGAAAGCGTGGACCGTAGTCATCGTAATCGGTGTTACGATGTTGAGACGCAGACGGTGTCGGGAATTTACAGGATGTCGAAACTACATTCAGAACGTGATTACCCCTTTGGCATTCCTTCCCGCTAACATGTCATCGAAAGCGTCCTGAAGCTGATCCAGCGAGTAGGTTCGAGTGACGAGTTCGTCGAGCTGCAGTTGTCCGTCGGCATACCAATCCATGAGCTTCGGGAAGTCTTCGGCAGGTTTGGATTTTCCGTAGAGCGGATTGAGGTAGATCTTGTCCCACTCGAAGAGGTTCATGTCGATTTCGATGGGCTCTTCAATGCCGGAAACCTGGATGGCGCTGCCGGCGTTTCGCACCATGGCCAGTGGTGCAGCTCCGAGAGCGGGGATGCCGGTGCATTCAAACGAGTAGTCCGCCCCTCTAAGGTCGCAGATGGCTTTGACCTCCTCGGCGGCTTGGAGCAGGCCGGCATCGTCGCGGGAGGCGAGCACCTGGTGTGTCGCTCCGAACTGTGTCGCCATGTCGAGGCGTTGCTGGTTGATGTCGACCGCGATAATCTTTTCCGCTCCGGCGATGCGGGCACCCTGAATGACATTGAGCCCAACGCCGCCGGTCCCGAGAACGGCAGCGCTGGATCCAGCCGCAAGGCCAGCTGCGTTAATGACGGAACCGACTCCGGTCATGACGCCGCATCCGAGAATGGAAGCGGAGGAAAAGGGGATGTCGGTGGTCATTTTAATGACCGCTTCTTTGCGCACCACGGTGTGGCTGCTGAGGGTTCCGATGTTGAAAGAACGGCTGACTGGTTCGCCGTTCCAGGTCGTGGCCTCGGCGTGGGCGTGTCCGCGTTCCGGAGCAATGCCGGTGACCGGAGAGTGAGTCTCGCAGATGTTCTCGTTCCCTTCGTGGCATTGGAAGCATTCACCGCAGGGAATGGCCCAGTTCAGGATGACTGCGTCACCGACAGCGACGTGGTCTACGTTCGCTCCGACCGCTTCAACGACGCCGGCACCTTCGTGACCGAGGACCCAGTTGCCGTCCCAGTTAAGAGAATCCCAATCAGTGTGACAAACTCCGGAAGCCTTGATGGCGACGAGAACTTCGTCAGCACCGGGAGCACTCACCTCGATGGTTTCGATGGTGAATGAGCCCTTGGTGTCGGAGATAGCGGCGGTAGCTTGTATCATCGTATTCAGGGGAAAGGAGGAATTCTCCTAATCCCTGAAACTGACGATGATGTAAAGCGTAATTCGAAGCGAGCCGATCAGCCGACCGGATTCTCAACCACCATGTAAACGACATCTTCGCCGCTGTAGAACGGCTTGTACCAGGTGTCTACGTAGTGGAAGTAGGTGTCTTCACCGACTGACTCCTCCTTCGCGTCTTCGGGAAGCAGGCTGACGATGGCTCCGATGGGGGCCTCGACGATTTCGTAGTTCACATCGGGAAGTTCATCCGCCTGCTCACCTTCGACGACGCCTTCAGGAGGAGCCTCCCCTTGGAAGGGGTCGGGTTCTTCGACCGCACCGGCTAGATCTTCGGAGGTTGCGTTGGCCGCAGCTTCTTCTGCTGCCGCCTGCTCAGCGGCAGCTTGTTCTTCCGTCAGGGCGTGCGCGGGTTGGTCGGTCTCCTGGTAGTAGACTCCGTTGGCGTAGATGTATTCCTCTTCGTTCTGGGACACGGCCTCGTAGGTGGGAGGAGGCGATTGCACCACGCATCCTGTCGGAGCCGGGACGACGACGTACTTGCAACCATCGCGGATGTAGTAAACCCCGTCACTGTAGTAGTAGACGGTGCTGCTGCACGAGATCGTGTTGTAGTATCGAGGCTGACTGATGATCGCGGCTCCGATGAGGATGGTTCGCGAAACAGCACGCCACTTCCAGTAGTCATCCCATCGATTCCAGCGGTTGTGGTAGTAACTGTGGCGGGCACCATGACGATAGCCCGTCCGATAGGCATTGTAGCGATTGCCGGCATTCGGGTATCCCGGCAGGGTGGAAGGGCGATTCACCCGGTTGTTGCCGCTGATGTTCACATTGCGGCTGTTGTCGATGTTGATGTTGCGATCGCCACCGTTGATGTTGCGGTCGCCCACATTGATTTCACGGTCTCCGGGACCGGTGCCTGGACGTTCACCAGTTCCGGGGCGCTCGCCGGTGCCTGGGCGTTCACCAGTTCCGGGGCGCTCGCCGGTGCCTGGGCGTTCACCAGTTCCAGGGCGCTCGCCCGTTCCAGGACGTTCCCCCGGACCTCCAGTGCTGGGGCGTTCCGGCGTGCTGGGACGGGAAGGCTGAGCGGGTTGCGTTGAAGGCCGCGAGGGTTGGGGCGTTGGCCGTGACGGCTGCGTCGAAGGGCGTGACGGCTGAGTGGACGGACGAGAGTAGTTTCCTGAGGGGCGCTGGACGTTTGAAGGGCGGCTCGCGCTGGAGCCGCTGGAGTGACGAATGCTGCCGGCACCGCTGCCGCCGAACCCGCCGGAAGAGCGTGCGCCGCCACCGCCAAAACCACCGCCGCCTCCGCGACGCTGGGCGTTGAGATCCTGGACGACCAGGGAGAGAATCGCGGCACCAACGACAGTGACGATAGCGACCGGAGAGGAAATTGAGAATAGCTTGGAAAGTTTCATAGGATTAACCGGTTGAATGTAGATGAGGCTCACTCGGTGCTGCGCTTGATTTCAAGCAGGTCGATTTTCCTGGCTCCCGCCGGAAGGTTGGGTTCAAAGACAGAGTCGGAAAACTCCGCATCGAGATTCCACTCATTGAAGACCGCGGTGTAGCGGGGCATGCCGGGAACTGATTTGTAAGTGATCAGCACCTTGCGCGGCAGAGGTTGGAGTCCGTCGTCTATCCAGAGTTGCCAGTCGATGAACTCCTGGGAACAGGCGATGTGATGACAGCTCTCGCCGTTGACCTCGGACTTGCCGGTGTAAATGGCATTGTCGATGTTGGCGACCAGGGATTCGTAAACGCCGTCGATCACGAAGTCTGCCAGGGGCAGGGAGATATCATATTTCTCCATGAGGTGATCGAGAGCGTTCTTGGTTCCTTCGGGAACTTCAATCCGGGAGTAAACGCCGGCAGTCTCCTGAAGCAGGGTCATGTCCGTGCCGGAGAGCCAGAGCCCCCGTGTGTTGTCTTCCCCGACGTAGCGCGCGGCCAACTTCGAAGGGCGCTCAACTGCGGCTGTAATTTCAGCGCCATGCTGGATGGCCTGGCCGCTCGGCAGAATTTCATCAAAGTGAATGTCTGCCGAGATAGTGAACTCGTCGGCTTCTTCGAGGTAGCTTCCCATGTCTCGAAGGACTTCGAGGACCTCTTCTGGAAAGGGGGCCTCCTGGGACGTTGCGGTATCGGTAATGCCGAACAGCAAGGGAATAGCGAAGGCCAGTGTGGCCAGGGATCTTTTGGGATTCATAGGTGTTTCTGTGGGCTGTTTACTGCTTGGCTTCTGCCGCTGCCTTCTGGGCTTCCATGATGACCTTGTTCTTGGCAAAGAAGGCCTGTACGGCTGCTTTTGACTCCGGACGAAGATTGGTGATTCCCTCATAGGGAACTCCTCGAGCGGCGTCTTCGCTTGGGAACTTCTGCTTCATTGCCAGGTGGCGCTGGATGATGCGAACGAACTCAGCACCGCCCCAGGCACCGATCTCGGTGGAAACCGGATACTCCTCACGAGTGTCGCGTTGGAGGTCGTAGAATTTGGCTCCGATGGGGTTTTCACCGGGACCCGGAACCTTGATCTTGAGGTGCTCTTTTACAACGGCTTCCATCTTCGGGCCGGAGTAGATGAAGGTCGTGTCGCGGCGACCCTTCGTTTCGCCTTCGAGAAGGAGCGCAGACTGGTCGACCCCGTCGATCAAACGGTCTGTAGGAATGTGTTCCGTAGCACCCCCGAAGCGAGCCAGGGTCGTGTAAAAATCAGAGACGTGAAAGATGTCGCTGACGATGGAATCGGCTTCGATCATTCCGGGCCAGCGAACAAAGGCATCGACGCGGACGCCGCCTTCTGTGGTGTCGGCTTTTCCACCGCGGAAGATCATCGCGGTGTATCCGCTCTGAGGGGAATACTTGGTGAAGTGCCCGTTGTCACCCATGATGATAACGATGGTATTGTCAGCGACGCCAAGGGTGTCCATCTCGTTGAGAATATCGCCAATCCATCCGTCGAGTTGCTTCATCTTTTCGACGTAGTTTCCTCCGTTTACCGTGGTGTAGGTATCGGTGGTGTGACGGGGAGCTGTCAGGGGGATCAGCGGCCAGTATTGAAGAAAGAAGGGTTCGTCCTTGCCAGCCAGGTCGCGGAGATGTTCGAGAGTCTGATCCTGGTAGCGCTGGTTCATCTCGTCATACTTTGCTTCGGTCCAGCGTTCGCCGGGTTCCATGTGGACTTCCATGATGTCCTCGTCACGGTTGCCTTCGCAACCGACGACCATGGCGGCAGGATCGGGGCGGAACCAGTTGTCCTTGGTGAACTTGGGATCCCACTGGCCGGGCCCGATTGAGATAGCGACGCCTTCTTTGGACGCGCTGTCATTGAACACGGTCAGTTGTCCCTGCTGGTGAATGGGGAAAGCGGCAAAGTCGAAGCCCTGGAAGTTTGGCCAGGCTTCCCTGATATCGCCCATGTGCCATTTGCCGATGTGCACCGTGTTGTAGCCGGATTCGGAAAGGATTTCTGCCAGCGTCACTTCTTTGCCCGGAAGGCCAAAGCCTGCGATGTCCACAGCAGTGTCGCCCATACCGTAGCGATGGGGTTGGCGGCCGGTCATAAAGGCGCAGCGCGTCGGGGTACAGGACGGCTCGGTATACATGCGATTCAGTCGCATGGACTGATCAGAGAATTTATTCACGTTGGGAGTCTCGTATCCGCGCAGGGCATTGAGTTCCGGGATTCCCATATCGCCGTAGCCCATGTCATCGATGAGGATGTAGAGAATGTTAGGAGATTTACCTCCATTCTTTTCCTTGAAGGCAGCGAGTTTAGCGTCAACAGCGGCATCGTCCTCGACCCACTGCTCAGCATGTTGGGCTTTGAGAACGTAGTAATCGGCGTCGTGCTGGAGTTCTGCTGAATGTCCGGTGGTGCCGGCGAAAGCCAGGCATGACACAGCAGTGATGATCGATTTGATGAGTCGGTTCATAATTAGTAAGAAGCATGAGTCTAAGAGGCGTGACTGAAGCGCACCTATGGATTACGATTGAACTGTAGGAAAAGCTTAGCCGCCCCAACATCAATTATTGGCAAAATGACTGACGAACTGGCCTATTATCCTGACAATTTCGCCACGAAGTGTCAATTCGATGACTTCGATGCTTTTACAGAAGCTTCCTACCAGTGGGATCTGGAATTCAACCAACTGGATAAAGGGGAATTCAACGCTTCGCTCAACCAGGTGGTTTCAGGTGGCGTTTCCGTCAGTGAATGCCGATTCAATCGGAAGCTGCTCCAGAAAGGTGACTCTCCTTCGAATGCCTGGACTTTTGGTGTTCCGGCAGATCCGCAGATGCACTACCGCTGGCGGGGACAGTCAGTCGAGAGTCACGATGTGATCGCGTTCGAATCCGGAGTGGAATTGGACAGTGTCTCTGAAACAGGCTTTCACATCTATGCGGTTTCGGTTGCTGACGATCTACTGGAGTCCCTTTGCGAAGCTGAGGAATGGAAAGCTTTGAAGGAAATTGTCGGCCATGCCGGCAAAATTGAATGCGATCCGGGAACGATCGCGAAGCTGAGAAGCGGAGCCCGGGAAGTGCTTTCCCACACTGACAAGTTGTCCTTTGGCATGATGCCCCTTGATGGTCGGGCGACGGAAAGTGCCCGGGGCCTCTCGAATTCGATTCTGCAGGCTTTTCAAGAGGCGGGCGATCAATCAAAGCGTCGGGAGCCTTCTCTGAAAGTTCGGTCCCAGGCTCTCGAGCGGGCGCTTGCAGTCATTCACGATCGAGCCCATGAACCCGTTGGAATGGAAGAGTTGTACGAAGCTAGCGAAGCCAGTGGTCGAACTTTGCGATACGCCTTCGAGGAGAGGTTTGGCATGTCTCCCAAAGCTTACCTGCAGGCTCACCGGCTCAACCAGGTGAAGCGTGAACTGTCAGGTGGCGACCTGGTGAAGGGAATCCAGGTTTCCGATGTCGCCAATGCCTGGGGCTTCTGGCATATGGGGCAATTTGCTTCGGATTATCGCCGCATGTTCCGCGAACTTCCATCCGACACGCTCAAGCGGTCTTAACGATTCTTCGTCACTTCGCTGAGAGCTTCACCGCTGCTTCCGGAAGGCGGCTTGATGCCCAGGTAGTTTGCGAGGGTAGGGGCGAGGTCTCTCGGAGCTACTCGGCGGCTGATAGTTTGGCGTTCGATGCCGGGGCCAACAAAGAGGAGTGGCACGTAGGTGTCGTAGGCCCAGGGGGAACCATGGATGGCGGTCATCGTCTCGATACCGAGCGCCTTCGGCTCACCGGATGAGTGAAGTAGCCAATATGGTTTTTGGACAAGGTGGATGTTGCCGGAGCGAGTCGGGTGGAAGCTGCGACGAATCATATCCTGCAGGGGCGCTCCGGCGACACGGCCTTCGAGGAGGTCGCTACGTGCGAGGGCAAAAGCAATACCCTCTTTGGCAAGTAGTTCGCCTACAAGGAACCGCTCGACTTCGGCCAGTGTTGTCCCTGCAGCCTCGACGGCTTCCTGGTCCAGATAAAGATAGGGATGACTGTGGCCTTCGATGAGGTCGCCCCGGCCGAATTCTTTGGCTAGTGCCCTGGCAAACGGGTTGTTGATCTTGAAAAGGTCGAGTGGGTAGCGTCCGGCATCGACACCAAGAGATCGCATGTATTCGGGCGCCTCGGGGCCCCCGTGATCAGCGCAAAGGGCGATGACGGTGTTGTTCAGGCCGACTCGTTCGTCAATGAAAGCGAACAGGTCAGCGAGGAGCCGGTCGACCCGGAGAACCGAATCTTCGTATTCAAGGCTGGAGGCCCCGAAGAAGTGGCCAGCGTAGTCCGGGCTGGAAAAGCTCACCTGAAGATAATCGGGTGCGTCACCCTGAGCCACTTTCTCAGCCTCGAAAAGGGCCTTCGTAAAACTGAGGGAAAGCTCATCAGCCATCGGTGTTAGCCCGATGAGAGGATTGAACATCTTGGAACTACCGTCACCAAGCGGGTGAGGGAAGGTTCTTCCCATTCCGAGAATATCTCCCTCGTAGGGTCGATCATCTAGATCGCGGGCGATGTAAGTATCAAGAGGATCGATGAGATCCCATGTTTTGCCCTTGTAGGTCGCAGTCGGGGTAGCTGCATTCCATTCTTTAACCCACCCGGGGTAGTCATCGTAGTAGTAGCTGCTGGTAACAAAGGTGCCCGATCGCTTGTCATACCAGAAAGCCTTACCGGTATGACCTCCCGGAAGGATGGCTCCCCGGTCTTTCGAAGAAACTGAGAACACGCGGGATTTGCCGCCTGAATGAACCACCAGTTCATCTCCTATAGTGGTGGACTGGAGGTTGCGGGGAGAGACACCTTGGTGGGCTTTTTTCTCCTGGCCGAGAATATGGTGGCGGTCGTCTTCGGTGTTATAGACAAAGGCGCCTGTCGTTGCTTCGATCCAGTCATTGGCAACGATGCCGTGTGCAGATGGTAGGGCTCCGGTGGCCACGGTGGCGTGGCCTGGAGCAGTTTCGGTATTAGCGTGGTCGTAGTGGCAGTCGGTGTAGTGGATTCCATTGTCGAGGAAGTAACGGAATCCGCCCTCGACAAAACGGTCACCAAACCGGGTCATGGTATCGCCCCGCAATTGATCGACGGTGATCTGAAGGACGAGTTTTATCTGAGTGGAATCGTCTGACCAACACTGAGATGCTCCCGCGATTCCGAACAGAGCGGTAAAGAGATAGGCCCAGTTCATTATAGCGTATTCTCGATGAAAAGGGGGGCTGAGTAGTCTATTTCTTGGCGGGCTGCCAGGACATGAAGGTCTCGACAGTTTCAATCGATTCGGGGCGCAGGTTATCAATGCCCTCATAGGGTTTTCCTTTGCCGAGGTCCGCGTGGGGGTACTTGGAGATCATGATCATGTGGCGCTTGGCCATATCTTGAAAGCTGGCACCCGACCAAAGGGGAAGGCCAACGTAGGGCTGTTCCTCGCGAGGATCTCTAAAGACGTTGAAAACCGGGGCTGCAGCGCCGGGAATTCCGGGTGCCGGCATGTGCATCTTGAACTCCTGCTTCACGATCGCGCGGAGAATCTCGTTCTGATAGATGTAGACATAGTCGCGTCGGCCGTGTTTTTCGCCCTTCAGGAACAGGGCGGTTTGGTCGATTCCGTCAATGACTCGATCCGTGGGGATATGCTCGGTGGCCTGAGCAATGCGGGCCCAGGTGGTGAAGAGGTCGGAAACATGAAAGATGTCTCCGGCAAAAGTGCCGCCTTCGATTCCGGCCGGCCATCGCACGAACGCATCGACGCGAACTCCGCCTTCGAGGAAGTCAGTCTTTCCTCCGCGGTAGACCAGCTCATTGAATCCCGAGGTGTAGCTGGGGATCAGGTGCATACAACCATTGTCGGCCATGACCACCACCATGGTGTTCTCAGCAATCCCCAGGTCATCAACCTTGTTGAAAACCTCCCCGAGCATTTCATCGAGGCGCTTCATTTTCTCGGCAAAGTGCCCGCCGTTCAGGGTTTCGTTCTGTTCCTTATCATTGACGAAGTTGAGCGGGTAGAGTGGCCAGTATTGAAGGAAGAAAGGCTTGTCTCCGCCAGCCAGCTTCTCGAGCTGTTCAACGGCCTGGCGCTGATAGCGCTCGTTCATTTCGACATAGTGAGCCTGGGTCCACTTTTCGCCGGGCTCCAGGTCCACTTCTTTCGCCGTGCCTCCTTTCACGGCTTCCACTCCGGTCACGAGGCCGCTGGGCTTGAACTTTTGATCCAGGGCCATGGCATTGGACTGGGTCTTGTCAGCGTAGCCAATGAGCCGGAACGAGTCCGCGGCGTCATCTGTCATGAGGGAAAGTTGGACCTGCTGATGGAGCGGGAAAGCTGCGTAGTCGAAACCCTGGTTGTGAGGGTAGGCTTCCTCGATGTCGCCCTGGTGCCATTTCCCGATGTGGGAAGTGGCATATCCGGCCTGCGAGAGAACTTCGGCGATGGTGACTTCAGATGCTTGCAGGCCTTCGCCAACGAGAGCGACTTTCACCTCTTTGATGCCGACTCGAACCGGGTGGCGACCGGTGAGAAGAGCCGCTCGCGTCGGAGTGCAGGACGGCTCGGTATACATGCGCATCAAATTAAGGCTTTGTTCCGAGAACTGATTAATGTTAGGGGTATCGAATCCGGTGACATAGTTGAGCTTCCGGTTTCCCATCTGACCGAAGCTGAGGTCGTCGATCAGGATGTAGATGATGTTGGGGCGCTTGCCGCCGTTCTTTTCACGGATCTCGGCGAGTTGGGCATCGATCTCTTTATCTTCTGCATCCCACTTCTCGCCGTGCTGAAGGCGAAGGAATTCATATTCACCGTCGTGAACAATCTGAGCGTGCGAGTGTTGGACGAGGAGAGCGAAGGTAAGTAGCAAACAAGCGTGGGTTTTCATCATTCGTTTGGGATTTCGATTGAGGTGAAGATGGATTTCGTGTCCTTCACCGTAGTTGAGCCGTAGAACTAGTCTGAGCATATGCAGGAATCTCAGATCAGTGAATCAAAAACCGGCAGGATCGATTGGTGTGGTAGGATAGGATCTTGGTTTCTGAAGGGGTATTCATGCCCTTCCAGTTCGAGTCTTCTGTGGGTAGCATTCCGGTTCAATCAGAGCCGAAATCAGAGATTAAAAGGAATTATGATGTTCTCTTTTTGGGGCCAGATGGAGTATTCCTTCTCTTGACCGAACTTTACCGGAAATCGGGTCTTGATTTGGCGCTGCACTTTGTCGAGGGTGATGGGCAAGGGTTCCCGCGAATAGACGAAGAGACGGCGTTGGTATTGGGGCGCTTGAAGGAGCATTTCATGAATGCCAAGGAGTAACGGTTTCAGCGAGACTTGCGTCTCGCCTATTGAGTTTCAATAAACCGGATGATTTCAAACCAGGGAAAGCGCTTTCATGATCTCGATGCCTTGCGGGGCTACGCCATGTTGTTGGGTATCGTCCTGCATGGATTAATGTCGTTCATGGTCATCCCGTTCTGGCCGGCCCAGGACCGCAACCAGAATACGGAAGTTTGTGGAACGATCCTCAGCTTCATTCACGGCTTTCGTCTGCCTTTGTTCTTTCTCATTAGCGGGTTTTTCACGGCGATGCTGTGGAGGAAGCGGGGGCTCAAGGGGTTGCTCAAGCAAAGAGCCATTCGAATCCTGATTCCCCTGGCGGTGGGAACGATCGTGACCTGGGCGCTGGTGCTCCCTCTGACTTTCTGGGGGAACGCCAAGAAGGCGGTAGTGGCGGAGCAGCGCGAGACGGGCCAAGGGGGCGACGGAGAATTGGCGGACGCGGAAAAGAAAGAGGCTTTGTGGCAACTCGTTAGAATTGGCGACGGCGATCAAGTCCGCGCTTTGGTGGCGGAGGGTGCAGACGTCAACGCGAAAGACTCGGGGTTTCAATTGTCTCCACTGGCCTGGGCGGTGATAGAGGGTAAGCCGGAACTGGTATCCCTCCTGATTGAAGCCGGGGCTAATGTGAACGCTCGCGATGGCGAAGGTTCATCAGCCTTGCATGCGGCATCGTTTCTTGGCCGGGGAGAGGAGGGGGCGCTCCTTATCGCAGCGGGAGCCGATGTGAATGCGAGGAATAACGATGGCGAGACTCCTTTGGATTCTCAGCGCCACGGCATGGGCACGGTGAATTGGGTCAGTGGGATGCTCGGGATCGAGATCAAGAGAGTCGAGCTCTACCTGGGGAGAAAGCAGATCAAAGCGCTCTTGATTGAGAATGGAGGTGAATCCGGGATTCTGAACCCCTTGTTGCAGCAGCTCCTTGATCTCTGGAAGCTGGGTGCCCAGTTGCCTGTGTTTCAGCACCTCTGGTTTCTTTACTATCTTTGCTGGCTGGTGGTGATGTTCGCGACGGTTGTGTGGATTCGAAAACTAATCCCGTTCCAAATTCCCAAATGGATGAGCGCTTCCCCCCGAAGCTGGCTCTGGGTCCTGCCTGTCACCTTGTTGTGCCAATTGTTCATGAGGGAAGGTGTTGGAGCCGATACCACCCCGGGGATCCTGCCATGGCCCCCTAAGCTGCTTTACTACGCGGTTTTCTTTGCCTTCGGCGCTCTGAGTTATGGAAATGAGTCATTTGAAACGAACGCCGGTCGTTTCTGGGTTTTCTGGGCTCTGCTGGGTGTTCCTGCTTTTGTTGCCGCCTCGACCTGGCTGGGTAGTGGTGGCGAGCGGTTCGGATGGCAGCATTGGGCCGGCAGCTTGAGTGCCGCGGTTTTCACCTGGTTGATGATTTACGCGCATCTTGGATTTTTCCGGCGTTTCTTCAGCGGGGAAAGCCGATGGGTGAGATATCTTTCCGACTCCGCCTATTGGCTTTATCTCGCGCACTTGCCTGTGGTGATGGGACTGCAGATCTGGATCAGCGATCTGGACTGGCCCATCGTCGTGAAGTTTACTCTCGTCTGCACAGTGACGACGGGGGTCTTACTGGTAGTCTACGAATGGCTGGTGCGTTACACCTTCATCGGAGCCATTTTGAACGGTCGAAAGAAAAGGACGGGTTAGCGCCCGGCAATTTTCATCGTCAGCATTTCAAGATTGCTATCGTAGGTGGCAATGTAGGGCTTGTGATCCTCGAGATCGTAGGTGCTCCAGGTCGATTGGTCCTTATCGAGTTGTGTCAGCACCCAGCTGGTGTGCCCGAAGTTGTCCCGCATGAAGAAGGTGATGTCATCGCGGGGAATTGCCTTCTGGATCGGATCATCGGGAACGAGCCGGGTCACCACCATAATGATGCACTTGTTGTCTTCAAATCCGCAGGTGATGGAATACTCGCCGCGGTGAAATCCGACTCCGTTGGGGAGCAGGCCGGGAATATTGATCGAACCCGTCGGGGTGCCATAGCGTTTGGCGCATTTTTCGAATGATTCACCCAGCCGCGCCTCAGCGGAGGTTGCGAACAGGGTGATGAGGGGAAGCAGCAGCAGGGCTGTCAGGACACCGAGCGGTCGGGATATGGCCGGGGCTACTTCAGAGGTATACCTGTATAATTTGGTGTTGTTGTTCATCAGGATTTCCTAAGTGTTTGGTAACCAATGCCCCAGTGGATGAGCTGTTCCTCGGATTCAGAAGTTTCTCCGGAAACGGTTTAGACGAGGCCGGGCCTGGCCTCGGGGATGGCGGGGACGGAATTCGAACGCAAAGTTCGAAGGGGGATCATCGCATGTTGGTTGGCCTTTCATGGATGGGTGGAATGAATCCAACTGCCGCTTAATGTGACAGATTTGTTTCATTAGGTGAAGCTCAAACCGGGCCAACCGCTTACGCGAATCGGTGCATAAGTTCACACTACGTCCCTGCGACCCGTGTTTCTCCGCACAAAAACGGTAGCCGGGTTCGAAACGGGAATGACGAGAGAATCTTCAGGGGGCGGGCGGTTTGCCTGCCATGGTGTTGTGGAAAAGAAGAACTTTCCACTCACCGTCCTCTTTCACGTAGATCCTCGTGAATCGGAATTGATTGGCCGGCACGGGCTTACCGTCGCGAACCGCGTCCGCGTCAATCAATCCGGTGGCAATGGCAATATCACCTCGAATGACCCATTCGATCTCCGGTGTTTCATAGCTAAGGAACTCGAGGACGCCCGACTCGATGTCCTTGAGGAAGGTTTCTTTGTCGAGTTTCGATCCGAACACATTGTTGTGGACGTGCTCCTTCGCCAGAAGGGAGCGTAGAGTCTCCATGTCCTCGCGCTCGTAGGCGGCGATCAGTTTGTTGTTCAACTCTGTCAGTTCACGTGCGGGAGCCGAGTCAGTTTCCCACGCGGTTTGAGCGTGGGCATTTCTGAGAAGAAGCACGGAGAGAATTATCAGGAGAAGCTTCGAGTGCATGGGGTAATCACAATGTCAGGATTTTGCCTCGTGATAATGGACGTCCTGCTGCGGGTAGGGGATGCTGACTCCGTTAGCGTCAAAGGCTTCTTTTACTTCCTCGGTGAGATCCCAGTAAACTGTCCAGTAGTTCTCGGGCCTTGTCCATGGGCGGCAGATGAAATTTACGGAAGAGTCAGCCAGTTCGTGGATCCTGATGATTGGTTCCGGATCATCGAGGATGAGTTCGTGTCGCTCGACCAGCTTCTCAAGAATCTGCTGGGCCTTATCAGTATCGTCTTCGTAGCCGATGCCGAACACGAGGTCGACACGCCTTTTGTCCGAAGCCGTTGCGTTGGTGATCACCTGGCCCCAGACGGATTTATTAGGAACAAGTACCACCTTGTTGTCGAAGGATCGGATTGTCGTGGAAACAAGACTGACGCTGTCCACAGTTCCTTCAACACCGCCGAGTTCGACGAGGTCGCCGACGTCGAATGGACGGTATACGAGAACCATGATTCCAGCGGCGAGATTGCTCAGGGTGTCTTGCAGGGCGAATCCGATAATGAAAGCGCCGCCGCCGATCATGGCAAAAAGGGCACTGACGTTGACGCCTAGTGCCGTGATAGCCACGAGTAAACCGATAAAGAGGATGGTGCGTCGCACCGTTTTCTTGATGAATGTCTTGAGAAGGTTCGAGAAGGCTTCCTGTCGCTCCACAGCCTTACTCACAAATTTGCCAATAATGCCGGATAACAACCAGGTGATTGCTAGAATGACCAGGAAAGCGGTTAGTCTTCGGAGGACGAGTTTTCCTCCGGATTCAGATTTTAGCCATCGCGCGAAGGCTTCCCGGATGGCGCTTTTGTCGGCACTGTTGATGTTGTAGCCGAGCGAAATTTGATAGTATTGATTGTATGGCGCTGGATCTCCTCCTTTATCGGCAAAGGCATCAATAGCGATCCTGAAACGCTCAGTGATTTCCCCTTTCTCAGAGATCAGGCTGACGGCTTTTTCGCTGGCAGCGTCTCCTGCGTCACCGGAGACTTGTGACGAGATTTCGTGCTCCGCGATTTCCAGCATCTTCAGTTTGAGAAGCTCCTGCCAGCCCTGGACTTCGAGTACGAGTTCATCCTTTGGGAGTGGCTCCAGGAGCAGCTTGAGATATTCGATCGGAATCTTCGGATTGCTGATGGTCGTGGCCTTCGGTTCACTGGATTCCTCTGCGGGCGCTTTATTCGGCGGAACCAAGGCTGGAGAATCGGCTATGTCGGTGGCGGCATCCTGAGCGATTGACGTGGCGTTGAGGATAGCGAGGCCAAGTATTAAACCGGAAATGAAGAGCTTTCGGTTCATTTGAAGGTTCTTGTTAGATTGGAGAGGGTATCAGGCAGCGTGCCTAACCCTGACAAAGCTTACGTTAGCGCGCGCAATTATGGGAACCAATTTTTCCACATCTCGCGAATCTTTTCCCACGTCCGGTCGAAGGTAGTTTCGGGCTTCTCGTTAGTGATCCTGAATTCTTCTTTATCGAAATAAATATGCTCACCAGTGAGCTCTTCGAATTTCTCAAGGATTTCAATCGGAGTGGTATCGGTGAATACCAGTGGCAGAGCCGATTCATCCACTTCGTAGTCAGACGAGGAGACTGACTGCCGACTGAGGACCGAATCAGAAACCGTGTGGAGAAAGGAATGCTCGTAACGAATTTCGGTTCGACTGATTGGGGCCTCGAACAAATTTTCCACTTCGGGTAAGCGGGGGATTTTTTCCAGGTGCACCATGGCCCGGCCCAATCGGGGGTACCGTCGAATGATTCCATTATCGAATTTCGAATCTTTGCCGTAAAAGAGAAGGTCGGACATGCCGTAGTTGCCGCTCATAAGGCGGGGCTGTTTTTCGGTGGAGTAAACAAACTCTGCCAACTTGTGATTGTTGGGTGGCCAGACATGAAAGAGAAAAGTTCGGTAATTTGAGTTTTCGCTTTTTTGACGAGGTGTGAAAGTCGTTCGGACACCGTGGCTGCCTTTGCCCCAACTGGAAGACCCGTGACCGTGCGGGAAAATCTCGACCAGTTCAAAGAGTGCATCTTCTCCAAACTCCGTGGTGTTGCCCTTGTTCAATTCGATGTCGCGGGTCTCTGGGTTGCCGAAGGCAAAGTCGAAAGCCAGATCGACCGAGGTCTGGTGCCAGATATCGAGACCGATTCGGAACATGCCGTGGTCATTGGTATAGGAGTAGGAACTGGAGGAAGACACTCGAGCCTTAGTCACAGAGTCGTAGGCGGAAGGAGAGAGCCAGCGGAGCGGGGCCTTCTCGGCATTGTGAACGCGCAAGAAGAGCCTGGCTTCGTTCCGGTCGACCTGAACCTTCTCTTGCCAATCCTCTTTGGGGAGCGTCTCGCCTGAGTAAGGGTCGCGCCATTCAGGCATGACCCGGGGATATCTTTCGCTTTCCCAGTCGCCATCCTGCGGGAGAACGACTGCGACCCCTACAAGCTGGAGTTCATTGCCGTCCGGAAGTGTTACGGCGCCCCTGGAGTCCGCTTCAAACAGTTCAAACGGATTGTCTTCGTTATCGTCATCAGCAGGATAGGTGACGATCAGGCGCTTCTCCTCTCCCGGCCTCTCTTCCCATTGTATGTTCAAGTCAGGGACATCGATGTCGGCGAGGGTAAGGAGGGGAGTGGTTTGAGAGGGATCGAAGGTCTTGGCGTAACTGGCGATGGCCCAGGGGCGCTCCTCGTCCGGCGAAGCGTAGAGTCCACCGGAAGTGGTTGAAATCAGGGCGAGCCCAATCAGAGGAGGAATGATTAGCAATGCGGAAATGACGAGCGTCTTCCAGATCGGGAATCGGTTGGAGGAGGATTCGGACATGCGTCGGCGCAAGCTTACCACAGGCCCCACCATTGAGTGACAACAATGAAAAGCCCAAGACTGAGGTTGGCGACAGCGTGCATGATGACGGCGGCCCACATGTTTCCGGTTTTGATGGATACCCATCCGGTAAGTGCCCCGTAAACCAGCGCGACGGCGAAATCAGGTCCAAGGTGGACGAGTGCGAAGGCCAACGCAGTCAGCCCAAGGGCTTGAGGGGTGCTGTCACTGAGACGGCGCTCTTTCCAGTCTCCGTCCGGATCGCTGAGGAAGGGCATGAGAAAGCCGCGCCAGAAGATCTCTTCGACGAGAGAGACGGCGACGACGAGGCGCAGGAAACGCAGAAAAACAATCAGACCGAGTTGCAGCGCGGTCGTTTCTTCTCCGAACAGGTAGGGGTTGAAGCCATCGAGGCGGGACTGAAATCCCAGCCACTTCAACCAGGGCAGTGAGCCACCTTCGCCAATTCCGGTAGCAGCGTGAATCAACGGGGGGAGAAGCCAGACAGCAATGCCGGCAATGCCCATGAGAACCGCAAGGCCACTGCCTTTCCATGAAAATCTGGGATAGTGCTTTCGCCAGAAAATGACGAGCCCAATGCAGAGAATTGCCTGAAGGGGATACCCCCAATGTTCGGGATGCTGGCGCCACCACGGAGCGGAGGCGTCCTCGGTCCCAAGCTGTTGGACGAGCGTGAGGATGACAAGGAAGGCGACGAATGGACCGATAAAAGCTGTGGCAGCGGTCTGGTACCAAGGGGTTGGAGATGAAACTGGAGCGTCGGATTCGTTAGCCATCAGAGAAGAGCTGTGGTGATGAGAGCTTGTCCATGACTTCCTTCAATAGCAACCCGTAAGGTGAGAGGAATGGGACGGCGATACGTGGTGAAGTGTCTTGAACTGGTGAGGGAATGTCCGTACACACATTTTACTATGAAACCCCTTCTGTCCCTTTTGTCTGTCGAGCTGATTATTACGCTGGGCTTGCCGCTTCAAGCTGACGGGAAAGAACATGTGCCTGAGGAAGGTTTTGAATTGATGGGTAAACAGGTGGCGCAACGAATTAAAGCTGCGCTGAAGCAATAGACGGGAGACTGGATGACGATGAAATCGATTCTACTTACCATTTCTTTCCTGGCGCTTCTGTCAGGTGCTGTGGCTGATGATCGCCCGAACATCCTGTTGGTGATGGCGGATGACCAGGGCTGGGGGGATGCCGGATTCATGGGGCATCCTTTTGTCCAGACTCCGGGGATGGATGAAATGGCCGGGAACAGCGTCGTCTTCGAACGCTTCTACGCTTCCGCTCCGGTTTGCTCGCCGACGAGAGCCAGTGTGATGACGGGACGCCATCCCTTCCGAACCAATGTGCCCAATCATGGGCACTACATGCGCCCGAATGAAGTCACCATCGCAGAGGTGCTTCGTGATTCCGGTTATGTGACCGGCCATTTCGGGAAGTGGCATATCGGCTCGGTTCAGCCTGACAGCCCAACTAATCCGGGCGGTGCCGGATTTGATGAATGGTTTTCGGCGCTCAACTTCTTCGATGTTGATCCCTACTTGAGCCGAAACGGGAACTACGAGAATCCGAAGGGTCAGGGATCCGTCATCTCGATGGATGCGACGATTGAGTTTCTCGAGAAGCACAAGGACGGCGAAAAGCCCATGTTTACGGTGACGTGGTTCCCAGCACCCCATGGGCCCTTTGGCGAAGTGCCAGTCGATTTTCCGGGTGGAGACGAGCTCTATGCGGGTGAGAAGAGCAGGGGTTACTTCCTCGAGATCACCTTGATTGATCAGCAGATTGCCCGGTTGCGGGCGAGCCTCCGTGAGATGGGGATCGAGGACAACACCATCCTCTGGTACACCAGTGACAACGGGGGGCTGGTCGAGGCCTCCTCCGGCGGACGGAAAAAGAAGGGGAGTATTTACGAAGGGGGATTGCGGGTGCCTTCAATCGTAGAATGGCCGGCTAAATTAAAACCTGCCAGGATCGCGCTCCCGTCCTCGTCCTCTGATATCTATCCCACTCTCGTCAGCATCGCCGGTGCCGTGGTGTCGCATCAGCCTCAACTGGACGGGGTCGACCTGTCACCGGCCCTTTTCGGGAAGGAGCAGGAACATCCGCCGATGGGCTTCTGGCATGATCACACGGGAGGTCAGTCGACGCACAGTGATCGGATCATCAAGGCCCTGATGGAGGCTCAGCAGGCGGGGCAACCGACGCCGCACCCGGAAAGAATTCTCAAGAATGTGAAGGAATTTCCGACCTTTGATCGCGGAGATTACAAAGGGCATGCCGCCTGGAACGACTGGCCCTGGAAGTTGCACCGCATTCAGAAAGGGGATGAGGTCAGGGTAGAGCTCTACAACCTGGAGTCAGATCCCATGGAGGCGACCGATCTCGCTGGAGGCGAAAAAGAACGTGCTATGGAAATGCTGAAAGAACTCGAGAAATGGCAGAGTTCGGTCTACGACAGCTGGGAAGGTAAAGACTATACAAACTGAGATATGCGCATCGACAGTCATCATCACTTCTGGAATTACGATCCCGTCGAATACGGGTGGATCGGCGAGGGAATGGACGTTCTTAAGCGGGACTTTGGTCCTGCTGACCTGGGCAAGGTTGCGAAAGCGACAAAGATGGATGGATTCGTTTCTGTTCAGGCGAGGCAGACGATTGAGGAGACCGAATGGCTGTGTGGGTTCGCGGAGAAAAGCCCGTTGATCAAAGGCGTGGTTGGATGGGTGCCTCTGGCGGACCCCGAGGTGGAGAAGACCCTTGATTCAGTTTCGTCGCCCTGGCTTAAGGGGATTCGCCATGTGGTGCAGGGCGAGCCGGATCCGGAGTTTATTCTTGGTGAAGAGTTTAACCGGGGTGTGAGTCTGTTAGGAGCCTTTGGCCTGGTATACGACGTCCTGATTTTCGGGAAGCAGCTACCGGCATCAATTCGGTTTGTCGATCAACACCCGGATTTGCCGATGGTCCTGGATCACATTGCCAAACCCGTGATCAGTGAGGCATCGTTCGATCAGCAGTGGGAGAAGGATTTTCGCGAAATCGCGAAGCGCGAGAACCTGGTGTGCAAATTCTCCGGTGTCGTCACCGAGGTTCGTGACAAGGGCTGGTCGAAGGATTTGATTCGCCCCTACTGGGAGGTGGCCCTTGAAGCGTTTGGTCCGGGGCGCCTGATGTTCGGTAGTGACTGGCCGGTGTGCCTATTGAAGACCGACTACGAAGCCTGGGTCGCTACGGTCGGCTCATTGATGAATGAGCTGTCGGCCGATGAGCGGGCTGATATCATGGGGCGGAATGCGATGAGAGTTTATGCCTTGTAGAGTGCCATGCTGAAACACCAATTGATTCATCCGAAGATCAACGAAGTGCTGGGCCGGGCAGGTCACGGCAGCAAAGTTCTTATTGCTGACGGCAACTACCCGGCTTCGTCAGCGCTCGGACCCAGGGCAGAACTGGTCAGCTTGAACCTCTCACCGGGGATCCCGACCTGCAGTCAGGTCCTGGCGGCGCTGGTCACCGCTGTCCCGATCGAAGCGGCAGACTTGATGATGTATCAGACGACAGGACCGTATGCGCTCACCGAAGAGCCGTCGGTATGGGAAGAGTATCGCCAGGTATTTCGTGATTCGAACATCGAAGTCGATTTCGGAACGATTGAGCGCTTCGCGTTCTATGAAGCAGCCGGCCAACCCGATCATGTGTTGACCATTCAGACGGCGGATCAGCAGAAGTTCGCCAATATCCTCGTGACTATTGGCGTGCGGGGAGTCGATTGAGGGACCAATTTGGCGCTTTGAATTCACCTTGAGGTGTCCCATAATGGGACATCCTTCGCAGCGTTGCTGGAAGGACTGCGCTTGGCAGACTGTGGGTGATATGCACGACCGTTACGAGAAGATCCCCGTTCAGGTGTATCCGGAGGCTGGAGAAGCGGCCTGCCGGGTCGCTGCTGAAATAGCCAGTTTGATTCGATCGCGCCAGGAGGAAGGTCGTGATGCTGTTCTTGGGCTGGCCACCGGTTCGACCCCGATTCCGGTGTATCGGGAATTGATCCGTTTGCACCGGGAGGAGGGGCTCAGCTTTTCTAACGTCACCACCTTTAACCTCGACGAATACAGCGGGCTCGATGCGAATCACCCCGAGAGTTACACGCGATTCATGCGTGAGCAGTTGTTCGATCATGTCGACATCGGCGAAGGGCGGACGAATATCCCCAACGCCTCAGGTGATTCGGCAGAGGAACTTGAGAACAAGTGTGCTGCCTACGAGCAGAAGATTCGTGAAGCGGGAGGTATTGATATCCAGCTGCTCGGTATCGGTCGAAGCGGTCACATCGGTTTCAACGAACCCGGTTCCCCGGTGACATCCCGGACTCGTGTGGTGACTTTGGATCGAATCACGCGACTCGATGCGTCGGCCGACTTCCAGGGGTTCCACAACGTCCCGCGAACGGCGGTGACAATGGGGGTCGGAACCATCCTCGAAGCAGACAAGGTCTTCCTGCTCGCCTGGGGCAAGGGTAAGGCTGACGTGGTTCGCATTGCGGTTGAGGAGCCGGAAAGCGAAGTGGTGACGGCCAGTTTCCTGCAGCGTCATTCCAACGCGGAGTTTGTCCTCGACGAGGCGGCTGCCGGTGACCTGACCCGCTTGCGATACCCGTGGCTGGTGGATTCGATTTCCTGGACCCGACGGATGAAGCGTCGGGCGATTTCGTGGGCTTCCGGCAAGACGGAGAAGCCTATCCTCAAGCTGGTGGACGATGATTACAACGAATCCGGCCTCGGTGACCTGATCGCCGAAGGGGAGAACTCCTATTCGCTCAATATCGCGACGTTTAATGATTTCCAGCACACCATCACCGGTTGGCCGGGAGGTAAGCCGGATGCGAATGAAGAGACCCGACCGGAGAAGTCGACCCCCCATCCTAAGCACGCGGTAATCTTTTCGGCGGAACCGCAGGACGCCCTCGTGGGGATGGGAGCGACTATCAATCGCCTCAAGGAGCAGGGCCATCACGTTACCCTCGCTGCACTGACGTCAGGGAATCTGAGAGTGCGCGACCAGGAAGCTCTCAAGTTGATTCGCTGCCTCAAGACAGTGGGGCAGTCGGAGCAAATTTCTCATCAACTGGGTGATCACGTGGAGCGTCTCCAGGTCGGTGATGCCGAAGCGGCTTTAAATCCGGAGGTGAGGAAACTGAAATCCGCGATTCTCCGGGCCGAGGTGGTCGACAGTGCTTCCGCGCTGGGGATTGATGAAGAAGCGCTTCAATTTCTCGACCTGCCATTTTACGAATCAGGCAGATTTCGCCAGTTTCATGTCACCGATGCTGACCATGAAGCGGTCGCAAAGTTGCTGGAAACGTTGAATCCGAATCTCGTTTTTGTCGCGGGCTCGGTTGCCGATCCGATGAGTCCGCAGGGAATCGCTTTTCAACTGGTGGCTGCCGCCATCCGGAAGTTTACGATCACAACGGATCACATCTGGTGTTACCGCCATCGTGAAGAGGCACTGAAGCCCTATGAAATCGACATGTCTGTTCCGATCAGTCCGGTGCAGCATGAGTTGAAGGGGAATGCCCTGCAGCGTCTGCGTGCGGTCGTTGACCTTCGGAATGAGGAGTCACTCAACGATGATCGTTCCGTTGCGGCTGCCTACGATGAGCTCGGGCTCGCGGAATACGAGGCCATGGAAGTCTTTCAACGCGTGAAGGTGGAAAATTTATGATCGCTCTTGAAAAATTCTCCCTGTCGAATGCCGGGGCCGATATTTTCGTTCCGGATGGTGTGACAGTCCAGGAAGCACTGGCGCGGACGACGCACCTCGCCATCGGGGCTCATCACGATGATCTCGAGATCGCGGCTTACCCGGCGATCGAGAGTTGCTTTGAAAACCCGGATGCCTGGTTTGCCGGTGTCGTCGTCACCGACGGGCGGGGCAGTTCAAGAACCGGCCCCTACGAAAACTATTCCGATGATGAGATGCGTGAGATTCGTCGGCGTGAACAGATTCGTGCGGCGATGCTGGGGGATTACAGTGTGGTGATTCAACTCGATTACCAGAGCAGCGAAATCAAAGACGGTATCAACGACAGTCTGGTTGCTGACTTGGAAGCCATCCTCGTAGCAGCCGGAGCCGGGGAGGTGACCTCTCACCAGCCGCTGGATCGTCACGCGACGCATATCGCAGTGTTTTATCATGCCCTCGAGGCACTCCGCCGACTTCCCGGGGAACAAAGGCCGGAGACCTTTCTCGGGGCTGAAGTCTGGGGCAAGCTCGACTGGTTGTCCTCGACTCAGAAGCTGACCCTGGATAGCGGTCGGCGCGAGCATCTTGCGCAGGCTTTGATCGGAGTGTTTGATTCCCAGATTGCCGGGGGTAAGCGATACGATTTGGGAGAGATCGGGCATCGTCATGCCAACGCCACCTACGGCGAATCCCACTCCAGTGATGAATTTTCCCAGGCATCCCTGGCGGTGGACCTGTCAGGATTGCTGGATGATCCTGCGACATCTGCGAGGCAGTTTGCATTGAATGCCGTCGAGCGTTTTCGCGATGAAACCGAGCAGCGTCTTGCGACCTGGGAGAAGTGATTTCAAAAACTATGGATAACAATCAACCCGTAAGAGTTCTTGTCGTCGGCTGCGGCCACATGGGGAAATCCCACGCCAAGGCCTACCAGAAACTGGATGGATTTGAAATTGTCGGTGTCGTCAGTCGCACCAGTGCCAGTCGGGAAGCCATGTTCGCAGAGCTTGCAGAGACCTGGCCCGGCTTCGACAGCTACGAACAGGCCCTGGAAGAACTGAAGCCTGACGCTGTTTCAATCAATACCTTTCCGGACACGCACGCCGACTACGCGATCAAAGCGATGAAGGCAGGGGCGCATGTCTTTCTTGAGAAGCCGATCGCCGAGACGGTGGCAGAGGCTGAGGAAGTGGTTCGCGTGGCAAAAGAAACGGGCAAAGCGATCACGATTGGTTACATCCTGCGGGTTCATCCTTCCTGGATGGAATTCGTGAACCAGGCTCAGCAGCTCGGGAAGCCGCTTGTGATGCGGATGAACCTGAACCAGCAGAGTCACGGGGACAACTGGCAGACCCACAAAAATATCATGTCATCTCTTCCTCCGATGGTGGATTGCGGCGTGCATTACGTTGATGTGATGTGCCAGATGACCGAGTCGAAGCCGGTGCGTGTCAGTGCGATCCAGGCTCACCTTTCTGATGAAGTTGGCGACCAGTGCAACTACGGCCAGATGCAGATCACTTTCGAAGATGGTTCTGTCGGTTGGTATGAGGCAGGCTGGGGGCCGATGATGAGCACAACGGCGCACTTTGTGAAAGACGTGGTCGGGCCGAAAGGTTGTGTCAGCATCGCTGCCAAGGAAGGTGAAGGGAAGGAAAGCGACAATGTGGATTCCCACACCCGTACCGAGAGCCTGCTGGTGCATCGTGGAGCTCTCGATGAAAACGGCGCCTTCGTGGAGCCGGACCGGTACATCGATCTTGAAGACGAGCCTGGGCACGATGATCTTTGCGAACGGGAACAGGAATTGTTTCTCAAGGCGATTCGGGGCGAGGTCGATATGACCCGCCACATCGAAGACGCACTGAACAGCCTGCGAATTGTTCTGGCAGCACAGGAAGCCGCCGAGCAGGGCAAATGTATTGAGTTGTGAGCGGGGCCAACCACACCATCTCGCGCCAGCCGCTTTGGAGAAAGGTGGCCGATGCGATTGAAGCTGACATTGCCAGCGGGCAGTGGGCCGGCACCTTGCCCGGTGAACATCAGCTGACCAACCACTATGGTGTGGGGCGCCGTTCCATTCGTTCCGCCCTGCAGAGGCTGGAGGAAAACGGCGTCATCGGAACCAGTCCCGGAAAGCCCCGCCAGATTCTTACGAAAGCCGAAGGAGGAACAGCAGCCTCCGTGGTCCCTGATCATGTGCTGCTGATCAGTCCCTACGCCGAAGAACAGGGAATCACGAGGTCACGCATTCTTTTTAATCGGACTTTCCAGGAGCTGAGCAAACGAGGTATTCAGCTCGTGCCGAGGCGGATTGAAGTAAAGACAGCCAAGGCGCTCAATCGCAACCTGGGCCAGTTGAAAGAACAGTTTCCCCGTTCGGTCTGGTTGTTGCACGACTGCTCGGGCGCGGTGCAGCGATGGTGCTACGACAACGGGGAGCGGGCCCTCGTCCTGGGTGGGCGTGATCCGAAAGTCTCCTTCACTTCGGTAGACATGGATGCCGAGGCTGTCATTGATCAGGCCATCCAACGCTTTGAAGCCGCCGGGCATGATGCTTCCAATATCATGATGCTGATGCGTCGCGATCCGGGTAAACTGAACCAGCGGGCCTGCGACCTTTTCGTAGAAACCCTCAAGCAGCGAACGCTCGAGAAAGCGTCAGATGTGAAGAAGCGGATCCTGCTTCACGACAAGGCCAACCTGATCGATTTGCTGCGGGACCGTCTCGGTCGCAACGATCCGCCCACGGCCCTGCTTTGCTGGCGAACCCATGATGCGATTCGCACGGTGACCTTTCTGACCCACCAGGGAGTCTCGATTCCAGAGAATCTTTCTGTGATCAGCTGCGGCAGTTCTCCCACGATGGAGTTTATTCATCCGGCTATTACCAGGTTCCTGAGTCCGACCGGAGACTACGAACGCTGTTTCCTTCGCCAGCTGATCCAGCTGCTGGAAGGGGATGGCGCAAGCGGACGGGATTATCGGTTCGTTCCAGAGTTCCTCGACGGGATGACAGTGACTCGCCCTCAGTTGTCGAAGTGATTTTCCGGTGGGGTGTGCCAAAGAGGGACAGGGGCAGGCGTGTTGTGATTTGTCGGCCGACGCGGTTTCATTTCCGGCAACATTCAAGCCTAAAGTAATATGATCACGCCTGTCCTTGATCCCGGATTTGTTCCCGCTGCGTTGTGGAATCGCGACTTTCGCAAGAAAGTGAAAGAAGATCCTGACTCCAGGGAATTGGCAATTTCAATATCGCGGCCGGACGGGGTGACGTTTCGCTACGAGACGAAAATCCTCAGCCCGGTGAACGGAAACGTGCCGCTCAACTTTCGTTATGTGGAGCGCCTCTTGAAATTTTTGCTCTGGGCCAAGGGAGGCAGCCGCGTCTTGATCCACGGTGACGACGCACTGACCACCCGCCTGGCGGAATCCTACTCCGGTGACGGAGCCCGACAGTTCGACAGTGATACTCTTGGGCACAAGGTCTTCGGTGAGGCGATTACCATTTCATCTGCCGGGAAAGAAGAGCTGCCGGATGAGAGTCAGAGCACCGTGGCTCTGGGCCGAAATCTGGACGGCTGCCGGATCGGGTTTGATCTCGGCGGATCTGATCGCAAGTGTGCGGCTTTGATTGACGGCGAGGTGGTGTATTCAGAAGAAGTGGAGTGGGATCCGTATTTCCAGGAGGACCCCCGTTATCATTACCGTGGCGTGTTGCATTCCCTGATGACTGCGGCGGGACATCTTCCGCAGGTGGATGCCATTGGAGGGTCGGCAGCCGGTGTCTACATCAATAACCAAGTTCGGCTGGCGTCGCTGTTTCGCGGGGTGACCGATCACGATACCTTCAAGTCCAGTGTAGAGCCGATGTTCACTGACCTGATGGGCAAGCACTTTCCAGAGACACCGTTCGAAATTGTGAATGATGGAGATGTTACGGCTCTGGCAGGCGCCATGAGTCTCGACACACACGGTGTCATGGGAATCGCCATGGGTACGTCCGAGGCGGTGGGTTATGTCGATTTGAACGGCCAGGTCACCCCGCGGTTGAACGAGTTGGCCTTCGCTCCGGTGGATTATCGTGACGGCGGTCCCGTTGACGAATGGTCAGGAGATGAAGGATGCGGCGCCCAATTCTGCTCGCAGCAGGCAGTGGCCCGGCTCACGGGGAAAGCCGGCTTCGACTTTGGAGAACTGTCGTTTCCTGACCAATTGATCGAAGTGCAGAGTGCGATGGAAGCCGGTGATGAGCGGGCGGTGAAAATCTACGAAACACTCGGGACCTGCTTCGGATATAACGTGGCGCACTACGCGGAGTTCTACGACATCAACACGCTTATTATCATGGGACGGGTGACGTCAGGCTCGGGAGGTGATTTGCTGATCGACCGGGCTCGCGAAGTGTTGCAGTCTGAGTTTCCTGAATTGGCCGAAACGATCCAGCTCACGATTCCTAATGAGAAAATGAAACGGCATGGTCAGGCTATTGCAGCGGCGTCCCTGCCGGCATTAAATCCCAACTGATCTTATGAATTCCCGATTTCGAATTTTTCTGAGCCTCGGCATCGCCTTGTCGTTTCATGTTCCTGCCGGTGCTGAAGATGTCCCGGAAGGATTTACGCCTTTGTTTAACGGTAAGGATCTCTCCGGCTGGTTTGGTCGCAAGACTGAAGATCCGGCGAAGCTCAAGGAGATGACTGCCGAGGAACTTGAGGCACACAAAGAATCCACTCTCGAGGATATCCATGCTCATTGGACTGTCGTCGACGGCGTGCTTCACAACGACGGCAAGGGTCTCTATTTGACCACTGACAAGGACTATGCTGACTTCGAGCTTCGGCTCGAGTACAAGACGGTGCCGTTGGCGGACAGCGGGATTTACTTGCGGGGCGTGCCCCAGGTCCAGATCTGGGATTCGACGGAGGAAAAGAAATTCAAACTCGGTGCCGACAAGGGTTCCGGTGGGCTCTGGAACAACAAGGACATGCCGGGCAAGGATCCACTGGTTCTCGCCGACAAACCCTTCGGAGAGTGGAACCAGGTGAGCATCACCATGGTGGGTGAGTATGTGACGGTCTACCTGAACGGTAAGCTGGTCGTCGATCACGCCAAGATGCGGAACTACTTCAAGCCGAAGGAGCCGATCTACGAGTCAGGTCCTATCCAACTGCAAACCCACGGCGGTGAGATTTCGTGGCGGAACATCTACATCCGTGAGTATTCGGAGAAGGAAGCGAAGGCTTACCTCGCATTGAAGGGCGAGTGAGCGGTAAGGCTTCGAAGACGTTCCTTCGACGTAAACAGGAATTCTATTCCGTCGGCACGGTGACGTCGATCTGCTCGCTGTCCGGGAGTCGTTCGACGCTCACGTGCACCTGCATACCGCTTCGGCCGATCCCATTGTAGACGCCGGTGACGGGTGCAACATCCCTGTAGTCCCGCCCCCTCGCCAAAATAATGTAGGTCTCATCGGTTACTTTGTTGTTGGTGGGGTCCAGGCCAATCCAGCCGACACCGTCGATGAAGACCTCGACCCAGGCATGGGAGGCTTCCGAGCCGCGCATGCTGTTATCGCGGGTGGCATCAAAAAAGTAACCACTCACATAGCGGGCAGGGATGCCAATGGCGCGGCAGAAAGAAACCATCGCGTGAGCGAAATCCTGACAAACACCTTGCTGGTTTTTGATAACTTCGGAAGCGTGGGTCGAAACAGTCGTGGCACCTGACTGGTAGTCGTAGTTCTCAAAGATATACTCCATGATGCAATAGCTTGTCTGGAAGACATCTTCGGAGAAGCCCTGGATATCGAGCGCCTCTTTCCAGATCTCCGGTGTGCGTTCGACGTAGGCGCTGTTCTGAATATAGGTATAGCACTCTTCCATTGAGCGGCATTTACCAAGGTGGCCATGGTGAAAACCAAAGGGTAGGTTGTCAAAGTCGACCTTGTTGCGCGTGGTGACGATGGCACGACTTTCAATCGTGAGACGGCTGTGAGGCTCAGGTATCTCAAAGTGATTCACCTTGTTGCCATTGAGGTCGATGTAGTGGGTCAGCTTTCCTGCCGGAAGGACTGAGATAAAACTCGACTCACAGGTTTGAAAGCTGTTGTCCGGTGGGCAGAGGCGAACCTCGTTCACGCTGTCGATGACAGGTGCCGTGTAGATGTATTCAGTTCGGTGGTGTACGCGAAGGCGCATCAGCAATTCCTGGGGTGAGAGTTCGCACTTATTGCTGTTGTTGCTGCCATTGCAACCGCCAGTTTTCCGGTCCTGCAATGTTCTGCACCTCGGAAGGAAGGAGTACGTAAGTCTCAAAAACCCGCTGACCGATTTCGTTAATCTGGGTTTGAAGATCGTCGATGTACTGATGCAGGCCGATACTGAGCACGTTGTCGACGTTGGAGAAGTTCATCTGGGCGAGGACACTTCCGGTGACTCGCTCGGCTTCGTTGGCGAACGACCCGCCCGGCATGCCGGAAATGGCGTGAAGAAGCTCGTCCGTCTGCCTCAGGCAGAACCTGACTGAACGGGGGAATGAGTTTGAGAAGAGGAGAAAAGCAAAAACATTCTCCAGCGTGACATCGCCTCGAAATTCACTGCGGAAAGCAGCGAGACCCGAACATGACCTGAGAACCGAGATGAGCTTGGCCCGGTCGGTTTCGGACTCGTAGGTCAGCATGTCGAGGATTCGGCTGGTCTTGTCAGCTCGTTCGAGAAATTTGCCAACCTGGATAAAGTGCCAGCCTTCATCGTGGAGGATGGTGCCTTCAATGAGCCCTTCAAAGAGCAGGCAGAATTTAACGACTTCGCGGTAGAGAGAGCCAGGCTCCTGCAACCAGAGCGTCTCGGCCTGCTCCGACTTCATAAAAAGATGCGCGCTGTTCAGTTCCAGCCACATTTCCTCCGAAATCTGGTCGCGCACCATGCGTGCGTTTTCGCGGGCGAGCGCAAAACAACGTCGAATCGAGTCAGGATTGGAGGACGAAAAGGTGATGAAACGTCCCACATCGAGGTCGTCGCCTTCGATACCCGTGGCCTCTTCGTAGGTTTCGGTCGAGCAGATCGCATACAGAGCGGACTGCCAGGCTTCGGCATTATTGCTGAGACCTGTTTCGAGGGCACGATCGTGAACGACATCAACGAGGCGGGTCAGGTTTTCCGCCCGCTCCACGTAGCGACTGAGCCAGTATAAGCTGTTAGCAACTCGGGAAAGCATGGTGTTTTGATCAGGTTTTCAGGACCCACGTGTCTTTACTGCCGCCGCCCTGAGATGAATTCACCACTAGTGAACCCTTCTTGAGCGCGACACGGGTGAGTCCTCCCGGAATGATTTCGATGTCATCGCCGTAGAGAATGAACGGGCGCAGATCGACATGGCGTCCCTCGATCTGGTGTTCGTCGCAGATGGTGGGATGGCGGGAAAGTGATACCACGGGCTGGCCGATGAAGTTTCTCGGGCACTCCTTGATTTTCTCGGCAAATTCTTCGCGCTCCTTCTTTGTGGAAGTCGGGCCCATCAGCATGCCGTAACCGCCGGATTCGTTGGCGGCCTTGATGACGAGCGATTCAAGATTCTCGAGCATGAACTTCATGTCCTCCTCGCGCCAGGCAAGGTAGGTGGGGACATTCTCAAGGATGGGGTCCTGGTCGAGATAGTAACGAATCATGTCAGGAACGTAGGCGTAGGTCACCTTGTCGTCCGCGACGCCTGTTCCAACGGCATTGGCGAGGGCCACGTTGCCGCGAAGGTAGCAGTCCATGAGTCCCGGAACACCGAGGACAGAGTCCTCCCGAAAAACAGTGGGATCGAGAAAGTCATCGTCGAGTCGTCGGTAGATCACATCGACCTGGACCAGTCCCTTGGTGGTGCGCATGTAAACGAATCCATCGACCGTGATAAGGTCGCGGCCTTCCACGATCTCGATCCCCATCTTATGGGCGAGGAAGGTGTGTTCGAAATAGGCGCTGTTGTAGACACCGGGTGTGAGTAGCACGCAGACGGGCGACTGGCCCGGGCGGGGGGAAAGGTGCTGAAGCGTCTTGAGCAGCAGTTCGGGATACTGATCCACCGGGCGCACGGCGCTGTTCCGGTAAAGAGTCGGGAACGCGCGTTTCATCGCTTCCCGATTTTCCAGCAGGTAGGAGACGCCCGAGGGGCAGCGCCCGTTGTCTTCGAGGACGAGATACTTGCCATCGCCATCTCGAATTAGATCGGAGCCACAGATGTGAACGTAGATGTCCTTCGCCACATCGACGCCGACCATTTCAGGGCGGTAGTGGACGGCCGTTTTGACGACATCCTCTGGAATGATGCCGTCTTTGATGATCTTCTCTTCGTGGTAGATGTCGTGCAGGAAGAGATTGAGCGCGAGTATGCGTTGAGTCAGTCCCCGTTCCAGCAACTGCCATTCGGAATCGGGAATGATCCTGGGGATCAGGTCGAAAGGGAAAATGCGCTCGGTGCCCTCGTCGTCTCCGTAGACAGTGAAGGTGATGCCTTGCTCAAGGAATCCATGGTCGACACGGCGCTGCTTCCTTTCGAGCTCTTCGATGGAAAGGGTCTCGAAGCGAGTCTGCAGATTCTGGTAATGACCGAACACCGAACCATTGGATTCGGCGAACATTTCATCGAAGAAATCCTCTTTCTGGTAGTGTTGAAACATTTTTGACGGGGATACGCCGTCCTTATAGCAGGGGGCGTGCCAACCTTCCGGATAAGCCGATTCAACAGGGTTGGGTCAGTGAGGTAACCCTCTTGAGCATGAAGAATCCGCCTCCCCGCTGTGGCGGTCGTGATCATGTCATCCGAGTGCATTGACGGTACCGGCGAAACTCGGTAAGTGACTGCGTATGAACCGACTTCTCACCCTGCTTCTCCTGGTCCTTCTGGCTGGCTCTGCCAAGGCTGAAGACCGTCCCAATGTTCTTTTCATCGCGATTGACGATCTGAATCACTGGGTGGGGCATTTGGGACGCAATGCCCAGGCGAAAACGCCGAATATCGACCGCCTGGCCGAGATGGGAGTCGCGTTTACCAATGCTCACACCGCTGTCCCGGCTTGCGAGCCCTCACGGTGCGCCCTGATGGGTGGTCGTCGTCCGTGGACGAGTGGCTGTTATTACAACGGTCATAAGTGGAAGGAGCACCAGGCGCCCGGTGAAGGCTTGAGCGCTCAGTTTTTAAAGGCCGGATATTACGTGGCTGGCGCCGGAAAGATCTACCACAGCATGGCGGCCTATCCGGAAGAGTGGAGCGAGTATATGGACAACAAGGGCATGCGCAGCAACGGCCCCGGAGTCGACAAGTATGACGGCTACCACGTCGAGAAAACGTTTCCTGACCTGAAAGATGAAGACATCGTCGACTGGCACTCGGCGGATTATTGCATCGAGCGATTGGAGAAAGACAGCGACGCACCGTTCTTTCTCGCCTGTGGCCTCTACAAGCCCCATCTCGCCTTTGTCGCTCCGCGAAAATATTACGAAGACTTTCCGCTCGAAGAGATCGAGTTGCCGCCTCACCGTGAGGATGATCTCGATGACATTCCCGATGCCGGTGTAAAAATGGCGGGGCCGGACAAAGATCACGCTAAGTTTCTCAAGAGCGGGCGCTGGAAGGCGGCGATTCAATCCTACCTCGCGACCTGTGCCTACACCGATATGAACGTCGGCCGCGTGCTCGATGCGCTGGAGAATGGGCCTCACAAGGACAACACCATCATCGTTCTGTGGACCGATCACGGGTGGTCTCTGGGAGAAAAGCAGCACTGGCGCAAGTTTGCTCTCTGGGAAGAAACGACCCGGACCCCTTTGATCTGGGTCGTGCCCGGCATGACTGAAGCGGGAAGTAAGTCCGCTCGCCCGGTGGACTTGATGAGTATCTATCCCACCCTTTGTGAATTGGCAGGGATTGAGATTCCTTCGCACGTTGAAGGAACCAGCATCGTGCCGCTGTTGAAGGACCCCGGAGCGAAATGGAATCTCCCGGCCATCACGACTCATGGTCGCGGAAACCATGCCGTGCGAACAGAAACCCATCGCTACATTCGCTATGCCGACGGCAGCGAAGAACTCTATCACAACGCCGAAGATCCCTACGAATGGACGAACCTGGCTTCGAATCCCGAATATGCTGCGGTGAAGGCGAAGATGGCAGAGTGGTTGCCAAAGGAAGAAGTTCCGCAGAAGAAGACTAAGTGAATCCGGCAGGATTCGTCTTTTCGACGGCAGATTGTGTTGCTGCAATAGAGACATGCAGCGACTCGCTCTCCTTTGTCTTGTTATTTGCTCGCTGACCCTGACCGGTCAGGAAGAGACGCCTGCGTGGCCTGCCTTGGATCCAGCGAAGACAACAGATCCTCTGCCCGGCACTGCCGTTCTTAATACAGACGAGGACCTGAGTTTTGAGCTGGTCAAAGCGAATGACCGCTTCCTGGATCGACAAATTCTCAAGGCGGCGGAGGAGCGGGACGCCGTCTGGAAGCGCGACACGGAGTCGGCGGGTGCCTGGACCCAATCTGTAGCAAAGAATCGAGCGAGACTGGCTCAAATATTGGGGCTCGATCGCGATTGGCAGGAAGGGCCCCGCTATGACCCTGATGGTTCAGTGGTGAGGTATCATGGAACGACACCGGGTCCGGCGCTTTCCATCGGACCGGAGGAATCACAGATCGAGGTGCGCGAGATCACGTGGGAAGTTTTCGGGGGGATTCGGGGCAGAGGCCTCGTGGTGGAACCTGCCGGAAAGGCTGTCGCTGAAGTGGTGGTAATCCCGGATACGAGCCAGGACGTGTATGACCTGGTCGTCAATGCCGGCTCGATGCCTCCGGTTGCCCAGGTTCTCGCCCGTGCGGGATGCCGGGTTTTTGTCCCGACTCGCTTGTCCCGCGAGATCAAAAGACACACCATCACCGAACGCGACTGGCTGCACCGGGCTTCCTTTGAGCTTGGGCGAACGGTGCCGGGATACGAACTCCACAAGATCTTGTCGCTGATTGAGGGGCGGCGGGCTCAGCGCCCCAATCTTCCGCTCGGGGTGGCAGGCTGGGGCGATGGTGGTCAGCTCGCTTTGTTCTCTGCGGCTCTGGCGGAGGAATCAATGCGGATCGATGCGGCCTTCGTGAGCGGGTATTTTGGGCCGAGGGAAGAACTGTGGAAAGAATCGGCGGACCACCAGTTGTTTGGATTTGTGTCAGAGTTCGGTGATGCCGAGGTGGGTAGCCTTGTTGTTCCGCGACGATTGCTGATCGAAGCGGTAGCCGGTCCCGATTTTCGTTATCGAACCCATGAGGGGAGCCGGGAGCTCGAGATTCTCACTGAACGCATCCAGGTGCCGAAAGGAAAGCCGGGACGATCGTCCATGCCTTCGGTTGAGGAGGCAAAGGCAGAGTGGAGGAAATTGCGCGCCATGGTCGGGGATGAGTTGGCGCTGCGTGCTCGATTTGTTCAATCCGGAGGATCGCCTTACTCGGAGCCTGCCTTGAAATCATTTCTCGGCGATCTCGGAATCGAAGTTCCGAAGGAGCACTGGTATGGTTTCGGGATCGATACCATCCGGCCGAGGAATGAGACCGGACCGGGGAGTGAATACGCGAGGGCAAAAGAAATTGCCGAGGTCGAAGCGAGGAACCAGGTATTAATCACCGAAGGGGAAGTTGACCGGGCCGATTTCTTTGCCGGGCTCAAGCTGGACTCGCTGGAGAGCTTTGATGCAACGATAGAACCTTATCGTGAATTTTTTCGGACGAGGGTGATTGGGGATTTTGAACTGCCTCTGGCTCCTCCGAACCCAAGATCCAGGCCCTACCAGGAGTCCGAAAAGACGATCAGCTACGAAGTCGTCCTCGACGTGTTTGATGAGGTTTACGCCTACGGGGTTCTCACACTGCCAAAAGACCTCGATCTTTCGTCCGGAGAAAAGCGACCGGTGGTGGTCTGTCAGCATGGTCTGGAAGGAACCCCGCAGGTCATGCTGGGTGAAGAAAAGTTTAAGGCCTACCGGGCGCTGGCTACCCGGTTGGCGGAGCGTGGTTTCATCACCTTTGCGCCTCAAAACGGCTACAAGTATTTCGACTTGTTCCGACTGCAGCAGGCCAAGGCCCAGTCCATCGGGAAAACCTTGTTTTCGATCATTGTGCCTCAGCATCAGCAGATCACTGACTGGTTGGGTGGCTTGCCCTTTGTCGATTCTGAACGCATTGCTTTCTACGGATTGAGCTACGGTGGAAAGTCAGCCATGCGTATTCCACCGCTGGTGGAGAACTATTGCCTGTCGATCTGCTCCGCTGATTTCAACGACTGGGTCTGGAAGAACGCGGCGACGGATGAGAGGGCCCTGCGATACAGCTACACCGACACGCTTGAATACGAGATGTTTGAATGGAATCTCGGTGGAACCTTCAACTACGCCGAAATGGCGACGCTGATCTGTCCGCGGCCTTTCATGGTGGAGCGGGGGCACTTCGACGGTGTGGGCTCTGACGAACGTGTTGCCTACGAGTTCGCGAAAGTGCGGCATCTCTACCAGGCGAAACTCGGAATCGGAGATCGTTGCGAAATTGAATGGTTCGTCGGGCCCCACGCGATTAACGGGGAGGGGACTTTTCGCTTTCTCCACCGGCACCTGGACTGGCCGGAGCCCTAGGGGTCATAGGTCGGAGGTGGACGCAGCGCCTTGTAACTCGGCCACTCGATGCGGTGTCCCTCGTAGCGGGGAAATTCCCAGAGCGGCCAGACCGGACTCTCCTCACGGACTTCATCATGCATCTCGATCAGGAGGTGTCTCATGGCATTGAAGCGTTCGGCCTCCTCGTCCTTGAGGTCGTTGCTTTCTCCTTTGTCGTCGTAAATGCGGTAGAGTGAGAAGTCCGTGAGCTGGGCACGGGCCTGGTATTCGTGATCCTGCTCGGTGATGCCGGCGCTTTGATCCATGTCAGGCCGGTCGATACGGGCAACGAGCTTCCAGTCGCCGTCCCGGATGGCAACCTTGACGGATCCCTTTGAGCGGAGGAAGTGCCAGTAGAGCGGGGTCCCGCGTTCGATGGTGGCTCGCGGATCGTTCTCTTTCAGGAAATCGACCCAGCTTGAGCCGTCGATGGCGCGGTCAGAAGGCGGATCAATGCCAGCAATTTCACAGAAGGTGGGAAGAATGTCAGTGCCGATGACCGGTTCTTCGCTCTCGGTGCCCGGTTGAGTCACGCCCGGCCAGCGAAGCAGCCCGGGGACGCGAATGCCTCCGTCCCACAGGTAGCCTTTCTTGGCGCGAAACGGTCCGGCGGAGCCATAGGGATGATGCCGAGTCAGGGCCGGACCGTTGTCGCTCGTGAAGAAGATGATCGTGTTCTCCTCGAGGTTCAGCTCATTGATGGCGGCCATGAGCCGGCCGAAGCCCTCATCGAGTTGAGTGATATTTCCCAGCAGGGCGCGTTCGGCGGGATCTTCGAGATCCTGGTAGAGTTTGGTGTGGCGCTCCGCCGTTGCGATGGGTTCGTGAGGCTCGTGATAGCACACAAATTGAAAGAACGGCCTGGCCGGGTCGCGCTCTTCCTTGAGCCAGCGGATCGCTTCGTCAGTGACAATGTCGGCGGAGTATCCTTCGAGTGGGCCGAGAGGAATGTCATTGCGCACAAAGTTGTAGGGGTTTTTGTGGTTTGGCAGGGCATTGTTCTGGACCGCAAACCAGTGTTCGAAACCATGGTCGTCAGGCTGCGGTTGCCCGGGAAGATTGAACATGCCGTTGAGATGCCATTTGCCAACCAGGCTGGTGTTGTAGCCTGCCTCGCGCAGCAGCGTGGCGATGGTGATTTCACTCTCCCTCAGGTGCATGGGTGAAAGCATGGGGATCCAGTTGTGAATTCCAACACGCCATGGAGTGCGCCCGGTCAGCAGGCCTGCGCGGGACGGAGAGCAGTTCGCGGCAGCGGAATAGCAGTCAGTGAATTTGAGAGCGCCGGTCGCGAATTCGTCGAGATGCGGAGTCTTCACCGTTTCGTTGCCGTAGCATCCTAGATCGCCGTAGCCGAGGTCGTCGGCGAGGACAATAAGGAAATTGAAAGGTTCGGATTCGGCCTTGAGATTCGGGGTGACTGCGGCAGACAACCAGAGGATTCCTGAAAGAAGGTGGCTCAGCAGAATCCGTCTCATGGGATGATTGTTATGGGGTGTGACGGATCGGTCAATACCGTCTTCGGAGTTGTCTGCGGGGCGGGAAGGGAAATTCGCGGGAGGTGGGTATCTGGGGGTATCGACTTGGCGTAGTAACTCTTTAAAACCCTAGGTGTCATGATATCATGGCATCGGAACCCGTGGCCGGTGACGTCGGCCTGAAAAACAGTCTCACCCCCGTCTATGAGCGATACCCCCAAATCCCTGTCGTCGAAGAGCAGGTGGCTCTCTTCGTTGTCATCCACGCTCCTCGCCTGTTTTCTGTTCGTGCCTTCTACGGCCAGTGCTCACGTGAAGTGGTTCAGTGAGTTCTCCTACGCGGACAAGCCGCTTGGGCTGGGTGACGTGCTCTCGACGAACTTCTTTATTCTGCTCGGGCTCTCCATCGTCGTCATTGTTGTTCTGACTTTGCTGGAAGAGAAAATCATCAGCATTCCGTGGGTGTCACGAATCGACAACTGGTTCGCATCGCGCAGCGAGCATGTGATGTACGTGATGCGGATTGGTGTGGGCGTGACGCTGGTGTGGTGCTGGCAGGCGGGAAAGGTGTTTGCTCCGGAGTTGGCGACGAATACTGCCTGGGTGATCTGGGCCGAACTGCTGGTGGCTTTGCTGCTGGTTTTTCGAAAAACGATCAAGCTGGCCGGGGCTTCGATGATCGTGCTCTACCTTGTTGCCATTTCGATGTTCGGCTTTTTTCACATGCTCGACTACATGCTCATCGCGGGTGTAGGTTGGTTCTTCATTGCCTATGAATCAAAGAATTCGAAGATCCAGATCACGGCACTTCCAGCGCTTTATGCGACTCTCGGCTTCTGTTTGATCTGGCTGGGATTGGAGAAGTTGGTTTATCCGTCATGGAGCCGTGTCTTGCTGGAGCAGCATCCGGTGCTCGCGCTCGGAGTGGAGCACGATTTTTTCGTCACGGCAGCAGCACTGATTGAGATCAGCCTCGGGTTCATGATCCTTGTCTGCCTGCAGGAGCGCTTGCTGGCACTCATTATCACGCTGGTGTTTGTCCTAACGACCCTGGTCTTCGGCAAGGAAGAGGTGGTTGGCCACACCCTGATCCATACCGTGCTCATCGTTTTCCTGTTTGCCGGTCCCGGAAAGGCGACGCCGCCACTTCACTGGATCAAGAATGTGAACCTGCGCCTGCCGGTTACAGCGGTCGCCTTTGTGGTGCTCCTGGCGACCTTGATGATTCCGTATGTCTACGGCTCATCAGTGGTCTATGCGATGGCGGACAAGTCGGAAGCAAAAGGAACGCACGATATGCACGATGTGTTGATCGAGGTGGAGAATCCCTCCGAGGCGCCGCGCCTTGCGATCGCTCTGCACAAGGATCCTGTCAGCGGCTGGAACCTGGAACTGATCACTGAGAACTTCACTTTCAACCCGGCCGCAGCGGGTTTCGAACCGAAAGATGGAGAAGGTCATGGACACCTCATGATCGACGGTGAGAAAGTCGCCCGCCTTTACGACAGGTGGTATCACATTCCCAACCTCCCGGTTGGTGCGCATCACATTCATGTGACGCTGAACGCAAACAACCACAACGGCCTGGCGGTGAATGGAAAGCCGATTGAAGCCATGACGGATATTGAGGTGCTTCCTCCGAAAGAGGAGTAACCCGGATTCGGGTTGGTGATCCTATCCAGGGAGAAGGCGAGAGCCGTGCCGGCATCCTCTACCAACACGACTCTCTTATTCATCCAACCATGATGATTTTGGGCCCATCGACCTTTCCTCAGGTGAGGAAGTCGATGGGGGCGTAGTTGCCCTTGAGAACTTCGGCCGAGCTGCCGTCGAGCCAGCGGTCGAGAACCGTGGTGTAGAGCTGGCGGAAGTCGATCGAGCTGTCGGTGAACTTGAGGTCACTGCGGCGGTCGGTCGGGATATTCGGGGCGTTGCCGTAGATGCCTCCGTTCACTGCTGTGCCGGCAACGAAGAAGGCCGAGTTGGAACCGTGGTCTGTTCCGCCTGATCCATTTTCGTAGGGGCGGCGCCCGAACTCGGAGAAAGGCATCACGATGACCTTGTCGTCGAGCCCTTTGGCCTTGAGGTCCTGAATGAAGGCGTTGATCGAACCACTTAGATTACCAAGCAGCGTTTCATGTCGTTGCAGCTGGTTGCTGTGGGTATCAAAACCTCCCGTATCGAGCGAGTAGACTCGCGTGCCCATTTCGTCGGAGATCATCGAAGCGACAGCCTGGAGGTCACGACCGAGGTTGGTCGAGGGATACTCGACATCAGGTTTATAGGAAGCGATGGAATCCCTGACTCGCTCCTCGGTAACGAGGGCGCTCATGTAGGCCATGTTGAGGTAGTTGACCGCTTCGTTCTCCTCATTGGCGCCGGCCATGACGGTCTGCTTGAGGAGTTCGGCCGCTTCGTCGTCAGCAACGGAGCGCGACTGCAGGGCTCTCACGTCGGAGGACAGCATCGAGAACACCGGGTGCGGTTCTTTTGAACGAAGGGTAATGGGCAGGTGGCGACTGATGTGGGTGGCCACGGGCGTATCACGCTCGGCAATGTTTTCAGTGGGGCACTCCGAGTCAAGATAACGACCGAGCCATCCTGAGCCGACGAACTCGAGCCCGCCGGCTCGTTCATAGAAATCCTGTCCCGAGAAGTGGCTTCGGGTGCTGTTTGGATAGCCGACGTCCTGGATGATGGCGAGGTTGCCGTCCTGGTAGAGTTCGTTGAACCCCGTGCAAATCGGGTGCCAGCCGAGATCCTCGTTGATTGTGAGCGTGTCCTTCTTCGGAATCGCCACGTTAGGGCGATACTCATAGTAGGTATCGTTGTTGACCGGAACGACGGTGTTGAGTCCATCGTTTCCGCCACCAAGCTTGATGAGAACAAGGATGCGTCCGTCCTTGTCGAGGGCGGCAGAGCCGGCGGCCTCGACCGTGTCGACGAGGAAACGGGGAGCAAATGTTCCCAGTGCCATGAGCCCGGTTCCGGTGGCTGCGCTTCCGCGGAGAAATTCCCGGCGGGTGGCCAGATGAGGCGTTTTGCTGAGCTTTTTCATTGTGATATTTCTGTTAGGGGTTTTCTCCGTGGGTTAGCAAATCTGGTAGTACTGCGACTGGAGAATCGCGAGGATGACGTTCTTGAGGGCCTCGACGCGTTTGTCATCGCCTTCGGCCTTGTGGTAGTAATCGAACAGCGGCCGGGTGTAGGCTTCACTGGGATTGAGAGGGAGCAGGTAAGTGATAAAATGCTCCACGATCTCCGCGTCAGATTTGTCGCCGGCGGTGATGAACTGGCGGACTGAGTCGTCGCTCACGGTGTAGTATTGCGAGTTGGAGGTGCTCGTTGTGCCCTTCATGCCACGCCGGTAGTCACCCGAAAAGAGGCGGTCCACGATGACCCGTCGGGAATTGATGGTGCCGTTATTCATCCAGAAAGCACCACCGTCCCAGCCGTTCACGTCCGGTGGATCGGAGAACGGTTGCCCGAGGTAGTCGAGTTCGCGAACGATCTCGGGGGTAGGCTCGACCTGAAGACCGAGGTCCTGCAGCAGTCCGAGGTAGAACTGGAACGGACTCTTGTAGATCTGCCCGCGGAACTGTGGATCGTAGAAGACCTTGCTGGTGAAGAAGGTGTTCACGAGCCAGGCAAAGTTGAAGTCGTTGGCCCGCCACTGCTTGCCGAGTGGTTCGAGGTATTCCCAGGAGAGCCCGTCTTCGACGAGGAAGTGGTGGCTGAGCAGCCAGGGGATGTAGGTTTCGGCCTCCTCCTGTTCAAAGACCAAATCAACAATGTCGTCGCCGTTGTAGTCACGCGAGCGGCCGTAGACTTTCTTCCGGTCGGTGTTGTGCAGGGCTTCATTGAGAACGAGCTCCTGGTCGTCCGGTGTGACTGTGTAGGGATTGGTCGACGGGTCGATGACGTAACCGGTGAAGGCCTTGCTGGCTTCCTTGATGTCGTCCTCGGTGTATCCTCGATCGACGCCGAGAACGAAGAGTTCCTGCACTTCGCGGGCGAAGTTTTCGTTAGGCCGTGCCTTGGTGCTGCCGATGACGTCCAGCATGTAACCCATGCCGCGGCCCTTGTACATTTTCTTAACCATGTCCCGATACGAGCCGTGGTAGTTGGCGCGTAGCAGATTCTGGTGGTTGTGTATGATTGCAAGGAAGTCCGGCTTGTTGCGAAGGGAGTCCCGGTTCACCACGAGAATGTTCTGCAGGAACAGGTTCATCTTCTCGAAGGCGGCGTTCTGCGGTTTGCTCGCAATCTTGAGCCACTCGTAGGCATAGTCGGTCCACGCCTGGTTGTGACCAAACCGGGTCTCGAAGTTGGGGAGGCGCTTGCCTTCGTCGCGAATGGAATCCTTCCTCAGTTTGCCGTAGTGAGCAATGACAATGGCGCGGACATAGGGGTCGCGATAGTTCCGCGCTTTTATCTTGGGGACAAGGTCCTTGAGCTTGGGTTCGGTCTGGGCCCACGTGATGGCTTCGCTCATCTCACCGCCGAGTTCCGAGTCAATCTTGTCGGCGAAAGCCTCAATGACCGGATGGGGATTGGGGAAAGAGGCTTGCTTGAAGAGATAGTCCATGGCCCCTTCGGAACCGATGGTCGCTAGTCGCCGAGTGTCCACGGGGCGTGCCGTCCAGGAGGCTCGCCGCAGGAGATGGCGGATGTTGTCCTCGGTCCACATGGCGTCCGTCATTGGTTCCCATGCGGTCCTCGGATCGATTGAGGGTTTGATTTTCATTTGGGTATACGCAGTTCTGGGTTGAACTCCGGCCCCCTCGGTTTCAGAAACTTAGTGGCCCGGATGTCTCGGTTTCAGCTTCTGATTTCATGATGAAGGAAGGCTCAGATCTGATCTGTGCATTTCCTGTGATTAGCAGGGCATCTACTGCCATTAGAAGCTCTGCTTATTCGAGACCAGGGGATTAGATGGCCTCATTCGTGGTCGGATCGACCCATTTCACGGCCTTGCCCTCATTCATGTAGACCTTGAGTTCGCGCTCAGTGACGCCGAAGGCGGCTTCAGAAACCATGAGCACAAAGGCAACTTCGTATTCGGTGTCTCCGTCCTTTTCGGTGCCGGCCCAGCGCCACTTGGTGGCATCGTAGATCGTGTAGTTGCCGACTTCGCCTTTCTGAAGGCTGACCTTGGCTGGCTCAAAGCGTGGATCGGATCCGTCGTTCCAGTCGGTCATTGACTCCTCCTTGGCGATGGCACCGAGTCGTCTATTCATCTCCGCTTCGCGACGGGCAAGAATACCGGCGCGGGAATCCTCAATGAAGGCGTTGTAGCGCAATTCGATGAGTTCTTTGAAATCCGTGTCCTCAACCGGAATAGTGACAGTGATAGGAACTGTGTTTCCCGCCGTGAGGGTGATTTGATCGCCATTGAGACGTGCGGGGACCATCATGGCTCCTGATGGCATCGATCCGTTGGCGACAACTTGACCGTTCTGAATGACCTGGAACTCGACCGACTTTTTGATCGCGACCAACTTGGGATAGGCTCGTTCGGGAACGTTTTGCCAGTTATCGACAATCTCCATGAGAGGTTTGATCTCGGGGAACGGGTAAAGGGCTTCGATCTCGGCGATCTCTTCCGGTGACAATCTGGTCTCAGGTTCGGGTTCCGTCGTGACGGTTTGCCGGGGCTCAGGTTCCGGAGCGGTTTCGACTGGTTTTTCAGGGGCTTCAATCGGAGTGCTCGCCACAGTGTCTTGAGCTTTCGGCTTGGGTTCAGGCTTTGCCTTGGGGGCCTCAGTTGTGGTGGCTGGTGGCGTGTAGGTTTCGGTCGAATCAACCACGTCAACAGGCTCTCCCACTGACTGGCCCTTAACGAGTAGGAAGATGGCACCTCCGACTGCCAGTGATATTAAAAGATAGATCGTCAGGAAAACGGCGACCGGTGAACCTTGCTGGGGGTGATGGCTCATGGTAACAGCGGATAGTCCAAGGTATCGCCCTCAAGGTCCTGCTGTCATCTAAGACCGGTTCATGCAAATCCGTGAGCGTCCAAACCCGGATTGGCTCCGGGAAAATCGGGATCAGGCCGTGTCCCAGACCCTGGCAAGGGTGTGAAATTCACCGTTTTCACCAAACCGGTCGACTCCTTCCGGAAGTGATTCCATCAGCGCGCGATTGAAATGATCTCCGATTTGAACAGCATTCTTCGCGTCAGGCGTGATGGCGGAAATTTCGCAGATGATGCCGGAGGCTTCGAGGTCGCCGATGAGAGATTCGTAGTCGGCGTGCCAAAGTGGAAAGGCGAGGGGAGTCGCTAGGTTTTGGGCGATTTCTTCAAACGCCTGTTCCCGCCATCCCCGAATAGGTTCAAGATGGAGATCACCAAACACAAGGCGGGCAGGATTGGGAACAAGACTTAGCGCGGGGCGAACTGCATCTTCGTAGTCGCGACCCGGGTGAAGGGGAATGCCGAGAAGGGGCAAACTGAGATGCTTTGCCTGGCGAACGATGAGAGCGAGATCCAGCTCCTGGTGGGCGACCTTTCTCAGATGAGCATCAAATGTGGTGACCAGGACCGTTTGGTTTGAGGAGCTTCTTTGGATTTCACGAAGCGTGAGAAAGCTGTCCTTACCGCCGCTCCAGAAAAGAAGGTCCGCCGGGGCGGCTGGATTCACTAACGGATTGAGCCACGAAGCCTGCTGAATGAGGTCGCCACGGCGATCTTCAGGCACCTTCTCATGAGCGTAGGGGCAGTGCCGGCAACCGCTGCCGCAGCACTTGCCGCGTGCCTCCAGACCTGCCGAAGTGAAGACGAGGAAACCGGAGTCCGGATCTTCGTAGAAAGTCTCGCCGTCGGCGATCGCGGCGTCGTGAAGTTTCCAGATGTCGGGATGAAAGCTGATAGGCGGGTTGGAAGGTGACGGTCAGTATTTAAACCGGTGTCGCCCCCTTGTCGACCAGCACCTACTCGCTGACGATCTTGATGTAGCTCCAGTAGCCAAACTCATTCTTCCAGTCATTGGCGCCGTTCTCGATACTGAGCTCGGCATGCTGACCGGCGTATTTGGTCAGGTCGTATTCGAGTTCCAGCCATTCGTCGCTCACGTTGGCGTAGCTGATGATTCGATCATCGAGAACTTCGTCACCGACAAGTACCCTGAGCTGCCAATCACCATGAGGATGATAGCTGACTCGAATCTTGAGCTTGGTGGTTTTACCCTTTGGAACGTCGAGGTGTTGAGAGAAAACCGCGGGCGCCTCTTTGTTCAACGGGTGAGTCTGAAGAACCGTTTCATTTCGAAACCCCTCCTGCAAGCGAGGTTGAAGCTGAGTCATGGTGGAGACGTTGGAAAGGCGGAAACCGGGAGCGATTCTTTGCACGTCCTTGAGCCACGGTTGGATCACACCGGCTCTTTTCGGCCCGGCCGGGGCGACTGATCCGCTGACGAGGCGGCGGGTGGTGTGAGTCAGGAGTTGAGGGATTTTCCCTGCCATTGCCACCTCCAACGCTTTCTCTGGGTGTTCCGGTACCATCGGTTCAAGAGCAAACCAGAGCATTCTTGGGATGTTGTTGTCCTCGACGTCTTCCTCGTGCATGGCGAGGGATGAGAGAATGTCCCAGCGTTTCTCGAAAGGAATTCGCTGGAGGGCGGATGCCAGGTAAAGCCGAACGACGGGGGAAGGATCATTCTCTGCCAGCTCCGCGAACCTGGCTAACGCTTCGTCACCCGGATTGCGATCTTCGCAGAGAAACTGGATGGCCCATGCCCGGACGTATTCGTCATCGTGGGTCAGCATACTGGTCAGGGTCGCGTTGTTTTGCCCGCCCGTAACGTGGAGGGCCCAGAGGGCACGGAGTCTTTTGCCGGAAGTGGTGGCAGAGCCAAGTTGCTGGAGAAGTTCTCCATAGACGGCGGCCTGATCGAGGTCTCCGGAATGAGCGCGGTATTGCAACTCGGTTCGGGCCTGACGCACGTACCAATCATTGCGGTGAGTCTGCAGCTTGGCGAGTTCGATATCTGATAGCGAAGAGATGTCAGGCCGTTCGATGGGTTCTGCCCCCTTGGGCATGATCTGATAGATTCGTCCGCTGTCTGGGAAGTTGATGGCGTTGCCGCAAATGTCAGTGTCATGCCAGTCGAGAATGTAGACACCACCCTCAGGCCCCGTCAGCACACTGAAACCCACCCAGGCAAGATCATTGGTGGTGACAAAATCGAATCCGTGGCTTCCGATGAAACTGGAGCCCTTCCGCGGCATATAATCCGTCAGGACCTGGTGCTGATGGATGTTACACATGAAGAGATGATTGTGATACTCCTCGGGAAAGGCGTCGGCGAGGTAGAAGCGGGCGCCGCCGTGGGCTGAGCGGTGAGTGTGGTCACGGATCGTGGTGATGTAATCGTACACGTAAGGGTTGATGTGAGGTTTGCTTTGCTTGTGGTAGTATCCGCCCTGGACCACGTGAAAGAGGTGGGGAATGACGCAGCAGGTCGCAAATCCCTGCCCTTCATCGTTGAAATCGAAACCCCAGGGGTTGGAGAGGCCTCGCGCAAACACCTCGAACTCGTCCTTGGTCGGATGATAGCGCCAGATGCCGCCATCGATAAATTGCCGGTCGTCTTCCTTGTCACCCGGCTTGCCGACCATTGAAGTGGTGAAGACACCGTGGCATCCGTAAAGCCAGCCGTCGGGTCCCCAGATGAAACTGTTGAGGGTTTCGTGGCGATCCTGGATGCCCCAACCGTCGAGTAAAACTTCAGGAGGGCCATCCGGCTTGTCGTCACCATCGGCATCGGGAATGAACGCGAGGTAGGGGGGCATGCCGACGTAGACGCCGCCGAACCCTATCGCGATGCCTGAGCTGAAGGTAAGTTCGTCTGTGAACAGTTTCTTGGTGTCATGGACACCGTCTCCGTCGGTATCTTCGAAGATCTGGATACGAGTCAGTTCCTCACCCTCCTTATGGCTGCGGCGGTCAACGTAGTTGTAGTTTTCCACCACCCAGATCCGTCCCTTCCCGTCGAAAGTGAAAGCAATCGGCTCACCGATGTCGGGCTCGGCGGCGTAGATGGAGATGTCGAATTCGTCGTCGACTTCCATCTTTGCGACGGCTTCCTCCGGAGTGAGAAAGGGCGCATTGCTCGTCTTCAGTTCCTTACCGAAAACGAAGGTCGTCGTCAGCGAGAGACAGGGTAGCAGGAATGTGGCAGGGATGAGCTTCATGGCTTCGCGGCAACGGGTTCAGTAGTGCGGAGATATCTGACAAGGTCGATGACGTCTTTGTCAGGAAGAGTCAGTAGCAGTCCTTCCGGCATCATCGAGTAGGGGCTGGTTGCGCGTTCCTTGATGTCGGATTTGAGCACGGTATTCTGCAGGCCGATGCTGTTGAGAATGAGCCTCTGGTCATCTTCGTCGGAGATGGTTCCGGCAATGATCTGGCCATCGTTCTTGGTGACGGTGACCAGTTGATACGCTTCCGGAATATCGCCGCTGGGGTCGAGCATGTTGAGCAGAATATAATCGAGGTCTGCGCGATTGGATCCGGTGAGGTCAGGACCAATCTTGCCACCCTTGCCGTAGAGGATGTGACAGGCGGAGCAGGTGCGGTCATAGACTGCCTTGCCGGCGTGAATGTCTCCTTTTGAAACGGCTTCGTCGGTGAGCAGCGTTTTGTATTTGGCGATGAGCTGTTCCTTGTCGGAAGACAAGTCGTTCATGTCACCGTAAACGTCGGTGAACGGTTGCCCCAGCATCTCGCTTAGTGATCGGGCGGTGTAGGTGGGTATCGCCTTCTTGTCGAGTTGTCCTTCCCGGAGCGCGGTGAGAAGCGGTTCGGCATATTCCTTTCGGCTGGCGAGGGTCTCGACGATGGCCCGTTGCAGGTTGGGTTCGAGATCCGGATAAGCCGTGAGAAGTTGGTTGGCTCCTTGATCAACCCGAATGCCGGCATAGGCGCGAATGGCATCAAGTTGCATGGCGGGGTGAGTCAGCAATTCAGGGAGGAGGCGGGAAAGCTCCGGGTTTTGCTGCGCAACCAGTGAGCGCAGGGCGGCTCGTCGTTCCGGTCCCGGAACTGACCTGTCTTGAAGCCGTTTGAGAGCCAATTGAGTGGCGGCCTCATCTCCGAAGATTTGGCCGAGCTCTCGGGTCAGAGCGGAAATATCCTGGTTGGGATTCTGTGAAAGTTCCCGGCTGATTTCGGACCAGCCTTCCGGGGCGTCCACATTACGCTGGCCCTCGAGACCGGATTTCATTCCCTGCAGCAGAGCGGCCCGGGTTTCGTCGGAGTCGGCTTTGGCCAGTGCACCTGTCACCAGGTCGAGCGACTGGTTGGCGTTGAGCGGCTCGAGTTGATCGTTTCGCAGGCGTTGGAATAAGGCTGCCGCTTCGTTCCGGTCAGAAGCTGCTTTGGGAAACGATGGCTCCTGCGATTGCAGTGCAGTCGATGTCGCTAAGAAAACGACGAGAACAGGGAGGATTGATGGCTTCATTTCCAGAGTCGTTATTGATACGCGATCCCTCGATGAGGATATAGAGAGGCGCGGACGGTTTTTATGATGTTCCGGCCAGCTTGGATTTTGCGCTTCCCGTAGTTGCGCCAGCGAGAGACGGCTACTCAGGCAAACGCAGCCTGATCGGACCCGCGACAGCCTGATCAGAATCAATGACTTCGCCCTTCTGGCAAATTTCGATCTTGCCGTTTCGGTGCAGCTTCATGGCAGTCTCTCTCGTCACAGCCATGTAGTCCCGCCAGGCTTCAGGAAAAAGCTTTCGAGGCACTTCACTGGGGCAGATCGACGCGCCTTCCCGGCGCTTTGACAGCAGCTCGAGAATCGCTACTTCGATCTCTTCTTCGATATTGGCCGGCGGCATTGGAAGCCCTTTCCGCTCCGCGAGCCTTCTCACTCAACGCAAAAGAGATGGTTCTCTCCGCGAAGCAGCAGCTTGCCGTCGAATGGAACGGGGGAGGCGAGAATCTGCTCCCCCATCTGATTTTCACCCAGGAGTTCAAACTCATCACCAACCTTGGCGGCGAACACGGCTCCGTCTTCCCGGGCGGCGTAGAGAATGCCACCGGCGACGACGGGTGAAGCGTAGTAGGCATCAGCGGCGCGCGGGAAGGCTTCTTCCCAATGTGCTTTGCCGGTCCCTGGGTCGATCGCGACAAGGCCGCCTTTGTGGCGGAGGAGGTAAACTTTGCCGTCGTAGGCGACAGGGCTGGCGACGTAAACGCCGAAGTCGTCGGTATCCCAGAGTCGGTGGGTCTTAGTCACGTCTCCACTGCCTCCGAGGCGGAGCGCATGAACAGAGGCTTGTTTGCGATCGTCGCGGCCAACGGGGATGACGGCGATATCATCGACGACAACCGGGGTGGCGATGTGGGGCCACAGCTTCATGTCTTCGGGATTGAAGCCGCCACTGGACCAGAGAAGTTCACCAGTATCTGCCGCGTAGGTGGTGACATGATCCGAACACCAGACGAGAACGGCGTCCCGATCGCCGTGACGAATCGGGACGGGGGTGGTGTAACCATTGTCGTTCTCCGCGGGAACCTCGTAGTTGCGTTCGGTTTTCCAGACGATTTCACCGGAAGTAACATCGAATCCGGCTACCCAGGAGTTACCGGCGTGGAGGCGTGGCAGAATGAGGAGGTCTCCGACGATTACGGGCGAACTACCCTGGTCCCAGTACAATTCCTGTTGCCCAAATTCTTCAGCGAGATTTCTTTTCCATCGGATCGTGCCATCCATCTCGAGTCCTGCGAGGGTGCCGCTCTTAAAATAGACGAAAAGTCCCTTTCCATCCGTGACCGGAGATGAGTTGCTGCTCGTGCCGAGGGTTTTGTGTTTGCCGGGCCGCTCCTTGCCAAACTTGGTTTCCCAGACTTTTTTGCCCTCCAGATCAAAGGCAATCACGGTGTCGATGCTCTCGTCAGGCGTGGTGACATAGATTCTGTCTCCGTATACTGCAGGCACCGAAGCTCCCTTCCCGGGAAGAGGAACTTTCCACTTCACCGTATCCGGCGTCCATTGAGTCGGATAGCTTTCACCGGCACGGCTTCCGGAGTAATCCGGACCCCGCCAGTTGGGCCAGTCTTCGGCGTTGAGGCTGTTTGCTGTGAGCGAGATCAGGGTGGAAGCGATAACAGACGCGGCAAAGGGGAGGGCTTTCATGATGCAGGAGGTTAGCACAGTAGGGCAAATACCCAACCTACGTCTGCGCGCCTTGATAGGGTATATCTCCACTCCGCGATGAATCTGCCGCAGTTTAGGCTGCGCAAAATAGGGACTCGAAAAGCATTGATCCTGTGGGTCACTAAACTGTAAGTTTCGATACTCATCCAATCGAAAGCATTATGAAAACCCCATCAAATCGTCGTAAATTTCTCAAGCAGGCCGCCCTCTTTGGCGGAGCCCCCATGATCGTCCCTTCCTCGGTCCTCGGACTGGGGGATAAAGTGGCACCAAGCAATCGAATTACGGTTGGCGGCATTGGGCTCGGACCTCGCGGGCGGAAAGTGCTTTCCGGATTCCTGGCCCAATCGGACTGTCAGTTTGTTGGAATTGCCGATCCTCAAAAAGAGCGTAGAGAGATCATCAAGCGACTCACAGATCGCGAGTATGAAAATTCGGACTGTGTGACTTATGACGACATGGCGGGCGTTCTGGAACGGGACGACATCGATGCTGTCGTGATCGCGACAGGCGATCGCTGGCACACCACGGCCTCCGTTTATGCCGCGCGCGCGGGCAAGGACATCTACTGTGAGAAGCCCTGCGCCATGAACATGCAGGAGTGCCGGGAACTCGACGAGGAAGTGACCAAGCATGGTCGCGTTTTCCAGGCGGGAACCCAGCGTCGTAATGTGGGGAATTTCGGACTCGCCCAGGATCTGGCCAAGACCGGCAAGCTGGGTAACATGACCGCGGTTCATGCCGGGATTCTCGCACTTCAGGATTATCTCGAGCCACTGCCTGAGCAACCCCTTCCGGACCCGGCTGAAATCAATTGGGATAAATGGGTGGGGCCGGCGCCGATGAAGCCCTTCAATGAAGAATACTGCAAAGGGCGGTGGCGTAATCACTCTGGATTCTACGCTGCCTGGCGTTTGCCTGAGTGGGGAGCTCATACCATCGATTTGTGCCAGTGGGCTGCCGGAGCCGATGATACAGCGCCCGTCGAATACGAAGCGGTGGACGACAACACGATTCACGCCACCTACGAGAACGGAATCAAACTGGTAATGCGTTTGTCAGGATTCAAGGATGAGGGAGAATGGACCCCGGGCCTTGGTTCGTGTCCGGTGAAGTTCGAGGGCGATGAAGGTTGGGTCGAAGCGGGGGATTTCGAAGTGTTGGCGGTTAGCGATGATAAGCTTCTCGAGGGACGGGACTATGAGAAAATGGCCGGAACCGATCCGATCAATCACGTCCGCGACTTCCTTGATTCGGTCAAAACTCGCGAGCAGCCCAAGTGTAATTCCAAGGTGACCCGCAATGGCCACCTGGCTTGTTTCGCTGCGGCGACCAGCTGGAAGCTCGGTCGCAAGCTGACCTTCGACCCGGTGAAGGAGGAATTCGTCAATGATGACGAAGCCAACGAGTATCGCAGCTACGAGCGCCGCGAAGGTTACACGATCTAGCACCCCATAGTTGGCAGCCTTCGCGGCTGCCAATGGCTGGGAGGCCGGCCGGCTCTACTTCTTGATGCAGTAGAGATGACTGCGGCTGCGGAGATACAGTGTGTCTCCGCTGACCGCAGGCGAGGCCATGAACCCGTCGCCGATCGTGTTTTCGGCGATCACCTTATATTCTTCGGGGTTCGCCTCGATCACCGTGGTTTTGCCTTCCTCGCTGCAGAAGTAGATTTTGCCGTCGGCGTAAATGGGAGAGGAGGAATAGTTGCCCCCGACCCGGGCGATCCATTTTTCTTCTCCGGTTTTGGCGTCCCAGCAGCTTCCGATGCCGCTATCGCTCACGGCGTAGATGTAGTCGCCGACCAGTTGCAGAGAGGGCTTCTTGGGGGTGCCCTTGTTGAGCGTCAGTTTCCATTGAAGGTCGGAGTCTTCGATTACGCCGGTCTTGGTTCCGGGGATTGCCAGCAGGGAAGGCTTAGGGAAGCCAGTGGGAACAAAGATGGTGTCGCCAAGGATGACAGGTCGGGTGCTGGCGGAGTGATTGGCGTGTTCATCGTGGCGCCAGAGTTCATTCCCGGTTGCAGGATCGTAGCCGTAGGTGGCCATGGCACCCTGGCTGACCAACACCTGCTTACCACCCAGAGTGGCGATGTGAGGCGTCGCAAAACCTTTGCGCAGATCGCCTTCAGCTTTTGGGTGTCCGTTTTCATCGAGGTCCTTGAAGTCGACTGACCGGTCCGATTTCCAGCGGGTTTCGCCGGTCTGTTTGTCCATCGCGAGGATGTATTGATAATCGGCTCCGTCGTAAGGGAGGATCAGTAAATCCTTGAAGAGAACGGGAGAGGATCCTGCTCCCCGCCAGTGATCGCAAACAAGGTCGTCCCTGGTCCATAGCACCTCAAAGGTGTTTGTATCGAGGCAGGCGGTGCCGGGTGACCCCCAGGTGACATAGACACGTCCGCCTTCGATCACGGGAGTGGGTGAGGCGTAAGTGTTGAACTTATGAGCAAACTGAGGCTCGTCGATGTCGAATAGTTTTTGGTCGAACAGGATCTCCCCTGAATTCTTGTCGAGGCAGAGCACAGAAAGTTCGGTGCCGTCCTGCGTGGCGGTGGTCAGCCAGATCTGATTGTCGTAGATGACCGGGGAGGACCACCCGAGTCCGTGGATCTCAGTTTTCCATGCGATGTTTTCGTCTTCGCTCCAGGTTACCGGGAGGTTGGTGCTCTCAGCAACGCCATCTCCGGCGGGGCCGCGGAACTGGGGCCAGTTCTCATCAGCAATGGAAGCAAAGGTAAAGGTAAGCAGGAAGGCAGAGATGACAGGGATCTTCATAGCAGTTGTTCTACAATAACGAGGACATCTAATAGTGTGCCCAAAACTGAAAATCCAACCTAGCGCAATCAGGGGTGCATTCCCGTGGGAGAAAGCTCTCGATTTTGCATCACCTGAAACGTTACTTCAAAGTCACGCGAGCAGATCCTTCACGACGTGGCCGTGCACATCAGTCAGGCGATAGTCGCGGCCCTGAAACCGGTAGATCAATTTTTCGTGATCGAAGCCGAGTTGGTGAAGGATCGTCGCTTGAAGGTCGTGAACGTGGACGCCGTTCTCTGCAACGCTGAAACCGAGCTCGTCAGTCTGGCCGTAGTCAAAGCCGCCCTTAACGCCGCCGCCGGCCATCCACATGGTGAAGCAGTCAGGGTAGTGGTCCCGTCCCAGGATCTGGCTCTTTGAGGTTCGGCCCTCACGGAAAGGGGTCCGTCCGAATTCCCCACCCCAAACGATGAGTGTCTCGTCAAGAAGGCCGCGGTCCTTGAGGTCGTTGATGAGCGCAGCGACGGGTTTGTCCATCGTTGCGCATTTCTTGGTTAGGCCCTTGGTGATGCCGTTGTCTTCGCGAGTGCCGTGATAGTCCCAGCCCCAGTCGAAAAGCTGGACGAAGCGGGTGCCAGCTTCAACGAGTCGACGGGCGAGCAGGCAGTTGTTGGCAAGACTGGATTCTCCAGGAGTGGCCCCGTAGGCCTCGAGCGTCTTCTGGCTTTCCTTGGAAATATCCATCACTTCGGGCACCGCTGTCTGCATGCGGAAGGCGAGTTCGTACTGGGAAATGCGGGTCAGCGTTTCGGGGTCGCCCATCTCTTCTGCTTGGAGTTGGTTGAGATCAGCGAGCGCATCGAGACTCTTGCGGCGCAGGTCACGGTTCATGCCGGCGGGATCGGAGGAGTAGAGAACCGGGTCTCCCTTGGAGCGGCATTGCACGCCCTGGTAGACGCTGGGTAGGAATCCGGAACCAAACGAGTTTTTGCCTCCGTTAGGCTGGGTGCCGCTGGAAATGAGAACGACAAAACCGGGCAGGTTCTCGTTCTCAGAGCCAAGGCCGTAGGTGACCCAGGACCCCATTGAGGGGCGACCGCCGCGCGGTGAGCCGGTATAAACGAGCAGTTCGGCTGGAGCGTGGTTGAACTGGTCGGTGTACATGGAGTGGACCATGCACATCTCGTCCGCGACGCCATGGAGGTGGGGGATCGCATCAGACATCCAGGTGCCGTTCTGGCCAACTTGAGTCCATTCGCGGGGAGATCCCATGAGTTTGGGGACGCCCGTGGTGAAGGCAAATTCCCGGCCCTTGAGGAATTCATCGGGGCAGTCCTGTTCGCTGTGTTCGATGAGTTTGGGCTTGTAGTCGAACATGTCCAGGTTCGGAGGGGAACCGGTCATGTGCAGGTAGATGACGCGCTTGGCTTTGCCGGGAAAGTGTCCCTGTTTTGGCGCAAGCGGATTTGGAGTGGTGCTGGCTCCGAAACTGTCCTGCGCGAGCAGTGAGTTCAGAGCAATGCCTCCGAGGCCTGCTGCGGAGTGCTTGAGGAAGTGACGGCGGGTGCCGAGTTGGATCTTTTCGAGAAAGGGATTCATAGGGCGCGAGAGGCGAATTGAGATGGGCGATCTGCGATTAGCGTTTCAGGAAGATTTCGTCGAGGTTGAGGATCACGTTGCCGACGAGGGTGAGGGCCGCGAGTTCGGCGGCGTTGGCTCCTTCGGGGAGAGGCCCAATCGGATTGGTGGCAAAGGTTTCAGCGGCTTCGGGTTGGTTTGAAAATTCGACACGGCTCTGCTCGTAGAGCTCTACGAGACGTTCCACTTCATCGTCTTTGGGATAGCGAAGCAGAGCTGTTTGCATGGCGTGTTCGATTCGGGTTTCGACCGTGTCGCCACCTTGTTCGATGGACTGGCGTGCCAGGGCCTGGGCGGCTTCGACGTAAACCGGGTCGTTGAGGGTCACGAGCGCTTGCAGCGGTGTGTTGGTGCGAATGCGTCGTGAAGTGCAGATTTCGCGATTGGGCGCATCGAAGGTGGCCATGCTGGGGTAGGGGCTGGAGCGTCTCCAACTGGTATAGATGCCGCGGCGATAACGGTCTTCCCCCTGGCTGGTGACCCAGTCGGTCTGCGAGCCAAAGGCAGCCTTAAGACCGAGGTCAGGTTGCGGAGGGTTGACGGGTGCGCCGTGCATCTTGTCGCTGATCAGTCCGCTCACGAAGAGAGCCTGGTCGCGGATCATTTCCGCGGGAATCCGGAAGCGGGGAGCGCGGGCGTAGAAGCGGTTGAAGGGATCTTTCTCCTCCAGTTCCGGGGTGAGTTCAGAAACCTGGCGGTAGGTCGCGGAGGTGACCATGAGCTTGAGCAGTGCCTTCACATCCCAGCCGGACTCCTGGAATTCGATAGCGAGCCAGTCGAGCAGTTCAGGGTGAGTGGGCTGATCGCCCTGGGAGCCGAATTCCTCGCTGGTGGCCACAATGCCGGTGCCGAAGATTTGCTCCCAGAATCGATTCACAACGACGCGAGCGGTGAGTGGATTGTCAGGATCAATGAGCCAGTGAGCGAGTTGGAGTCGGTTCGCGGGGAGACTTTCATCAACCGGATGGAAAACGGCCGGTGTGCCGCGGTGGACCTGGTCGCCTGAATTCTTGTAGTTGCCCCGGATGTGGATGAAAGACTCGCGCTCCTGATCAGCGGGAAGATCCTGCATGATCGGAACGGTGACGGGTTTCATGGCGTTGAGCTGTTTCTCGAGCTTCACGAGCTGATTGCGCTGCGGAGCCAATTCTTTTGCGATGGTGCGATGATAACCGGCGAGTTGTTTCTCCTCCTTGGCGCTGCGCTTCTGCTTGAGGATCAGGGTGCGCATGTTTTCGGGGATGCCTGCCCAGGCCTGGAGTTGCTCGTTGCCGGAAGTCGCGAGGCTGAAGTGGGTAAGGATGTGGCGCTTGTGTTCGGACTGTTGAAGGAGCTCTATCTTGAGATTGCCATCGCCGAGCGTGAGAGGCGTGTTCAGCACCAGGGTCAGTTCGTGGGGTTGATTCAGACCGCCGCCGATTGCCCAGCCCTTCTTGGGATCAACTGTTGCGCCGATAACACTCCTGGCAGGGAATCCGTTCTGCTCGTAGTCGGCGAATGCTGCGCGGAACTCAAGGGGGCGGGCGCCATTGAGACTGAAGATGGTGCTCGGCTCCGGGAAATCTTCCGGGGACTTCTCCCAGACGACGTTGCGGTCTTCGTCGAGAACGGTGATGTGGTAGCCCTGGAGGCGGTTCTCTGTGCCCTTGTCCATGCGATTCCAGATGGCGATGCTGTCGATGGGGCGGATCGACTTGAGATCCACTTCAAACCACGGGTCCTTGCCCACAGCGGTGTGGCTGACGGAGCCGTTCTGGTAAAAGCCGTTGGTGTCTCCGTCGATGGCGAGTTTGGCAGGTCCGCCGAAGCCGGTGGAGTTCTGACTGGCCACTCCTTCGGAGGCGATGTTGCTGCCGTTGCTGAAGATCTCGACCTCTGCGAGGTGAATCATTTTCTTGTCACCTTTCAGAGAGATCCTGACAAAGCGCCCGTCGATAGGGGTGGGGGCTGAAGGCGTCCAGCTCGCATTGATTTTCGAAAGTACGAAGTTGGTGGCTTGTTCCTTGTGCACCTTCAGCCGCAAGCCGGTGACTTTCCGGCCTTCGCCGGGGAACTGGACGGTGTAGTGAGACGTTTCGGGGCGGTCGCCTTGCTGGATGATTCGGTCAGGATGATTCTGGTCCCTGAGCAGGGTGGTGTTGTTGGCTTCGCTGCGATTTAGAACGAGCGGTTCCCAGGTGGGTGGTTGATGAAAAGTCTTCAGCCATGCCTGACGGGCACGCGCCAGTTCCGGTGTTTCTGCTTCCAGGGTTTCGTCGAGTGAATCGATCTGCTGCGTGAGCGACTGCCTGGTTTTGAGTTGCTTGTCGGTCCAGATCTCGTGAAGCGGGCTTTCGTCCCGCTTATCGGTGTCCGCGCTTTGATTGAAGTAGTCAAAAATCTGAAAGTACTCGTGATGGGTGATAGGGTCATACTTGTGGGTGTGGCACTGGGCGCAGGCCATGGTGGTGCCCATCCACACTTCGAAAGTGGTATTGACCCGGTCCACCACGGCGACGTTGCGAAATTCTTCGTCGTTGGTGCCGCCTTCGTTATTGGTGGGGGTGTTGCGATGAAAAGCGGTCGCCACGAGTTGCTCACTGGTAGGGTTTGCAACGAGGTCTCCAGCAATCTGGTCGATCGTGAATTGATCGAAGGGTTGGTTCTGATTGAAGGCATTGATGACCCAGTCCCGGTAGGACCAGATGGTGCGTGCCCGGTCGTCGGCGTATCCAGCCGAATCGGCGTAGCGCGCCAGGTCGAGCCACATGGCGGCCCAGCGTTCGCCGTAGGTCGGCTTAGCGAGCTGAGCGTCGACGAAGTGTTCGTAGGCGTCGCGTCGATGATCCTGGACGAAGTCTCTGACTTCTTCCCAGGTAGGTGGGACGCCTGTCAGATCGAGAGCGACCCGGCGGGCAATGGTATAGCGATTCGCGTCCGCTGAAGGTCCCAGTCCTTCACTCTTGAGGCGCTGGTGGATGAAATGATCGATCGAATTGCGAGTGGGCCAGCCGGTAGTCGATTTGTCAGGGACTGCCGGGCGCACCGGCTTCTCGTAAGCCCAATGAGTGGCGTATTCGCCACCTTGCTCGATCCAGCGCTTGAGCAGAGCAACTTCCTCTTTCGTCAACGGAGCGCCTTTATCAGAAGGTGGCATGATGTCGTTGTCATCATCGGTCAGCACGCGATAGATGAGTTCGCTATCGTCGGGGGCACCGGGGGCAACAGCGGTGTAGCCTCCGAGGTCTTCGCGAGATCCCTCCTGAGTGTCGAGGCGAAGGTCGCCTCCGCGTTCCTCTTCGTCAGGTCCGTGACAGGCGAAGCATTTGCCGGAGAGAATGGGACGAATGTCTTTGTTGAAGTCGATCGCTTCTTCTGCTCTGACAGAGATGGCCGAGAGTATGAAAATTGAGAGGATGAAATGTCGTGACATGGGAGTGAAGAAAGAAACGTTAAGTCGTCGAAACACGCGTCGACGTGATGGTGGGATCAATCGTCGATCAGATTGGGGCGGCCGGCTTCGTAGTGGAACTCGATTTCACTTTTGCTGAGGGCCCGGTTCCAAATCGCCAGTTCATCGATCCGTCCTTTGAAGGCACGGATAGGGGAATGCGGCCAGTCCGGGCGGCGCAGCCAGTTACCCAGTTGGCACGAGCCCGGTGCCAATAAGCCCGGGGAGGAGAGTGCTGATTGATGGGCTATTTCACCGTCGATGTAGATTTCCGAAGTGCCTCGCGGTTGCGAGATGACGGAGACAACGTGCCTCCATTTTCCCAGGTCGATGGGCTTGGCAACCTCTCGGACGGGTTCTTGAGGGATGCTGAAAAATCCATTTCGAATATGAGCGGAGCGTGAAAACTGAAGATGCAGCCCACCGTCTCTCCAGCCGTCCGAGTTGATCAGGGAGGTTTGCCCGTGGTCGAACCGGTTCACCTTCAGCCAAGTGCTGATGGTCAGTTCTTCGTAGGTGCCTGAAAGGTTCAGGGTAACGGCATCGCGATTGTTGGGACGGTCAAAGAGCAGGGCCTGTTTTCCCGGCCAGCGCCCCGACACCCAACGAGCTTGCTGAATTTTGCCGTCGGAAACGACGTTGGTTTCAACCTGATTCTCAAGAAGGTCCGGAAATTCACTGTCTTTTGCGAACGGGAAGAAGGCGATGAGTGAGGAGTCTTCAACCAACTGATCTTTCCAGAGTTGCCAGCGCAGATAGCCAATTTCGCCGGGCTGCGGGTAGGTGCCGTCGGCGGGCGTTTCCGCGGTCGTCAGTTTTCCATCGGAATGCTCCAGGGTTTCCCCTGCGAAGATCGAGGAAAGTAATTCTTTCGAACCCGGGGCCTTGGCGTCGACCTGCCCATCGAACACGTGCAGTTGGCTGGCACCAGAGGACTCGTCGACCGAGACGCCAAATTCCGTGCCGAGATCTTCGTAGTCAATGCCCGGGGTGGCGACGGTGAATCCCTGGGCTGAGGGCGGAATGATCGCGCGGAGTCCGCCGTCTTTCAGAGCGATATGGAAAGAGTCGTCGATGCGAAAGCTGGCTGGGGCCTTCATGACGACGTCCGCTCCATTTTCAAATCGTACGTGGACGGCTCCGCGAGTCAGTTGGTAATCGCCCGGGTCAAAGCGCACTTCATCGGGGCCCTTATCCGGAGCAAACTCGGCTTCGGCTTCATCAACAAGTAGGCCCACAAAACTGACTGGCTTTTGCGAATTGATGGAGCCAGAGGGGAATCGATCTGCGATGAGACCAAGCATCAGAAGTGCTGCAATAGACCAGGGAATGATCGTGCTCCAACGGGGGGATGAGATGCTGACTGTCTCTTTGGGTTTGGTCGAAGGCAGGGGAATTACCTGGGCGAGGTCGGAAAGATGCTCATCGATCGCGGCGCGTCGACGCAGCATGAAGCGAGCCTCGGTGTCTTCGCGCAGGAGGGACTGCAACGGGGCTTCCTCCTCCGGTTTGAGGGTGCCGTCGAGGTAGGCATCAATGAGGTGTTCGTGATCTCTCATGCAGTAGCCTCCGGATCTGGGGCGTGGGTCAGGATGCATTTCTCCAGTTCCACACGAATGCGACGAAGCAGCTGGTAGAGGGCATTGGGTTTCATTCCTCGTTCGGCGGCTATATCCTTTATGGAACTGCCGGGGGAATAGGCGCGCATGACGAGTTCCCGGCGGCCCGCCGGCAACTGACTGAGGCAGTGCTCCAGTTGTTCGATCTGTGCTCCCCGGAGTGAGAGCTCTTCTTCTCCCTCTTCGCAGAGTTTTTCGATGATGTCTTCGTCGAGCACGAAACGATCCCGAGCCCGGGCCCGGCGGAATTTCAGGATTTCGTATCTGGCGATGACGCAAGTCCATCGCGCGAAGTCGGTTTCGGGGTTATCCAGATCAGAGAATTTTTTCCAGGCGACGAGACTGACGTTCTGCATGATTTCGCTGGCATCCAGGGGTGACGGAATCGAGGCGCGAATGAACGCACGAATTTCGGGTTCGTGTCGAGCGAGCAGTTGGATGAAGTTTCCTTCAGAACTCTCGGAGTTGTCGCTGGCCGGTGGCATGGGTTTCAATCTTCCACTCCCGATCAGAACGAATTCTTATGAAGTTTTGAAGAAAAGTTTCCAGCAGATTGATGCGGACGACTCCAAGTGTTGAGAGCTTTTCGGGGATTCAGGACTTCGAAAACGCGTGTCCGGCGTGGATGAGCTACTACGGAAAAGTCGACATCCTGTCTTTAGGTCCGTAGCTTGAGGCGGTTCGAATCATCGAACCATTGATTAACCATGAAAAAAGCACTCCTCTTTGCGGGGGTTCTCTTAGGAATGACCGCATTCAATTCAAACGCCCGGGCCGATCTTGCTGTCGGCGATGCCGCGCCGGACTTCTCCATGATGGGAAGCGATGGCAAGACCTATCAGCTTTCGGATTTTAAAGACAAGCAGGCTGTGGTGGTTGCCTGGTATCCCAAGGCCTTTACCGGGGGATGAACCGCCGAATGCACGTCACTCCGTGAGAGTGGTGAAGAAATTCGGAAGTTCGACGTGGCTTATTTCACTGCCAGCTGCGACGACGTGGAAACCAATACGAAATTTGCAGAGTCCCTTGAACTCGATTACCCGATCCTGAGCGATCCGGAGCGTGAAGTGGCGGAAGCCTACGGTATCCTCAAGCGGAAGAATGCATCCCGGGTGACGTTCTTCATCGGCAAGGACGGCAAAATTCTTCATATCGATAACAAGGTCAGTGCCAAGTCTCACGGCGCTGATGTTGCCGCCAAGCTGGAAGAGCTGGGCGTTGACGAGAAGTGAAAGTTGTCATCGCGGATTTGATCGTTGAGCCGCTCGATTACGAACGGAGTGTGCTCGACGGTCATGCCGACGCGAAGTCGGAAGCAGAGCTGATTGGTCGCATTGAAGATGCGGATGCAGTGATGTTTTATCACTGCTTCCGCTTCACAAAGTCGATCATCGAACGGGTCGATTCAGCAGTTTCATGAGTTCGACGGGCCGGACTTGGTAGAAAATAGCGGAACATGACAACCCTAGAAAGGCCCATTCGAGTACATGGGATTATGGATCCTATTTTCGGAATCGCTTTCGGTAGGCCAGGGGAGTCATGCCCGTGTTCTTGCGAAAGCGCTTGGTAAAGTGACTCTGATCGAAGAATCCCGTGGCCATGGCGATCTCACCGATGGACTGGCGGGTCGTGATCAGACGCCTTTGGGCTTCCTGCATTCGCAGCGAAGAAACATACTCCATCGGCGAGAGGCGGAGAAGTTGGCGAAATCGGCGATTGAAGTGGGGTACGGAGATTCCCGCAATCTCGGCCAGCTTTTCAACGGTGATTTCGTCGACAAAGTGAGTCTCGAGGTATTCGATAACCCGTTGAAGCTCCTGAAAGTGCGTTTTCTGATCTTCGGGCGTGGCTATGGGGCGCATCATTCCGACCAGTCCCATGACGGCCCCTTCCAAATCAAAGAGCGGAGTCTTGCTGGAGACAAACCAGCGGGGGGTGCCGCGAACATGGGGGACAAGCCAAACTTCGTTCCAAACCGGTTCGCCGGATTCGAAAACACGACGATCATTCGCTTCATAGGCTTCGGCGAGTAGCTCGGGAAAGAAGTCCCGTGCCGCCTTTCCGGCGAGCTCCTCTTCGTGGGTCATGTCGTAGGTGACCAGGTGCATCGCGTTGCTCATCATGTAGCGACTCTGGAGATCCTTAACGAAGACACAGGCGTCGGGCGTTGTGGCCATAAGTTCGATCACGCGTTCAAGGCCGGGATTTCTTGAAAAGAATTCTCTTCGTAAAATCAAGGCATCTGGGCGCTTCATGATTCAAAAATACCAAAAATGAATACGGCAATACAATACGTCTTGAAGGGACGTGTGGAGAATCTACCAGCACTCTGGCGCAGTTGCGCGGGCTCTGCTCGATGACTGTCGATGATAGAATTATGCGATTGGTGATCTGATCACCGAAACCCCAACCCCGAATCCTGTCATGTTTGATTTTCTTGCCGAGGGCACTGCCCCAATTTGCTCAGGCGATGGTGACCGTCGCAACGACGGCAACCTGTTCAAATCGCGTCGTGAATTTCTCCAGGCCGGTGCGCTGGGGACAATCGGTCTGTCATTGCCACAATATCTCGCGGCCAAGCAAAGGGGGATGGTCAAGAAGTCTCACGAAGACCGTGCCTGCATCATGATATTCAACTTGGGAGGTCCGAGTCATATCGATCTCTGGGACATGAAGCCTGACGCTCCATCGGAGATTCGCGGGCCCTTCAAACCGATTCGCACCAAGTCTCCTGACATTGACATCTCGGAGATCCTCCCGATGCACGCGAAGATCGCCGACAAGTTTTCGCTGGTTCGCTCCTGTCACCATGGTGGTGCTGCGGTTCACGATGCGGGGTGGCAGATCATGCAGACGGGACGTCGCTTTACCGGGGGCATTCAGACTCCAACACGCCGGAGCTGTGACGGCTTACCTGAAAGGACGCAAGACAGACCTGCCGCCTTTCGTGGTGCTTCCGGAGTTAATGGGGCGAGGTGGCGGTAACCTGCCCAACGGGCAGGCCGGCGGATTCCTCGGTAAAGCTCAGGATCCCTTTGCATTGATGGCCGATCCCTCCACTCCGAATTTCAAAGTGCCGGATCTTCTGCCTCCGGATCAGTTTGGAGCGAGTCGACTCGATCGGCGTCGCAAGATGCGGGACATCGTGGACGATACGGTGAAGGCTTTCGAAGCCAGTGAAGACGCAAGGCTTTGGGATGACAACTTTTCTGCCGCATTTCGCATCATGTCGAGTGAGCAGGCTCGCGCAGCCTTCGATCTCTCCAAGGAGCCTAAGAAGGTGCGGGAACGCTACGGCATGAACCGGGTGGGACAGTGCATGCTGTTGTCACGTCGCCTCGTGGAGCATGGCGTTCGTTTTGTGACCGTGAATACCTTCCTGACAGTGTTTAATGAATTGAGCTGGGATATCCACGGCTCAAAGCCATTCATCTCCGTCACTCAAATGAAGGAGGAAGTGGCACCAATGTATGACCAGGCTTATTCGGCCCTGATTGAAGACCTTGATCAACGCGGAATGCTCGAATCAACCCTTGTTGCTGGTTTGTCAGAGTTCGGCCGCACCCCCAAGGTAAATCCGGCCGGAGGTCGCGATCACTGGCCTCAGTGTTTCACGGTGTCATTCGCCGGAGGTGGAGTTCAGGGCGGACGCGTCATTGGTGCGAGTGATCCGATCGGTGGGTTCCCGGCCGAGCGGGCCACGGATCCGGCTGAAGTCGTAGCGACCATTTTTCATAGTCTCGGGATCGACCACACCGGTCACTTACCGGGGCCGGCGGAGAGGCCTTTCCCCCTGGTGGATGTGGGCAGCGAGCCGATTCATGAACTGTTTTAAGGACACACCATGACACTGTTTCAAAAACTGTTCCTGTTGGGTGCCCTGTCTTTTCCCCTCGTTTCGCTGGCTGAGACCATCAAGCTGGTGCCGCCGGCAATCGAACTGTCGGGTCCTGAGGCAAGCCAACGCCTGATGGTTCTTCGGACCGATGAGTCGGGTGAGTTTGCCGGCGAAATGGCGGGCGTCACCTTGCGTTCCAGTGACCCTTCCGTCGCCAAAGTGAAAGATGGAGTCGTGATTCCAGTCGGTGACGGTAAGGTCACGCTGATTGCAGAGTCTTCTGACGGTGAGCGAAGTGAGGCCAAGGTGGTCGTGAAAAACTTCGAGATGGACAACGAGTGGAGTTTTCGCAATCACGTCGTGCCGGTGCTCTCCAAGGGCGGCTGCAACATGGGGGCTTGTCACGGAGCTGTGGCTGGCAAGGGTGGCCTTCGTTTGAGCCTGCGTGGCTATGATCCTGAGAGAGACTATCATCGGCTCACCCGCGAGGCTCGTGGCCGTCGTATCGAGCTTGCCGATCCAGGCAGAAGCCTGCTCCTGACCAAGGCGAGTACGGCAGTGAAGCACACCGGGGGGCGCCTGATTGATCCGAAGTCGCGCGACTACCGCATTCTTGCCGAGTGGATTTCCGACGGAGCGAAGGCACCCGAAGAAGATGATGCTCGATTGGAAACACTGGAGATCTTTCCTGCACTTTCCGTTCTCGAGCGTGGCGACAAGCAGCGGCTCGTAGTAAGGGCGAGATACAGCGATGGACGTGAGGAAGACGTGACCCAATGGTGCAAGTTCACCTCATCGAATGAAGCGGTCGCCATGGTCAGCGAAGACGGAATCGCTGAAATCGTGGGAAATGGAGAAGGTGCGATTACGGCGTGGTTCTCTGCGAGGATCGTGATGTCGCGTCTCTCCGTGCCGTGGCCCAATGAAATTCCTGAATCGATCTACACGGAGGCTCCGAGAGGAAATTTCGTGGATGAGCATGTTCTTGCCCAGTTGCAGCGACTGAACCTGAAGCCGTCACCTGCGGCGTCGGATACCGACTTTCTGCGTCGGGCCTACATCGACTCAATCGGGGTGTTGCCGACTCCTGATGAGGTGCGCGCCTTCCTTGCTGACGAGAGTCCTGACAAGCGCGCTAAGGTGATTAACTCTCTCCTGGAGCGCGAGGAGTTCGTCGACTACTGGGCCTATCGAATTTCAGACATGATGCTGGTGACCGGAGCCAAGCTCCGTCCGGATGCTGTGAAGGCCTATTACCAGTGGGTCAGGGACAGTGTGGCTGCCAACAAACCCTGGGATGAATTTGCCCGTGATGTGGTCACCGCCAAGGGGAGCAGCATTGATGAGGGTGCCACGAATTTCTACGCGGTGCACCAGGATCCCGAGACGATGGCGGAGAATATCAGTCAGACTTTCCTGAGCCTTTCCCTGAACTGTGCCAAGTGTCATGACCATCCGTTGGAAAAGTGGACCAACGATCAGTATTACGCCTTCGCCAACCTGTTCTCCCGGGTCAGGGCCAAGGGATGGGGTGGAGACACGCGGAACGGCGATGGTGTCAGGACCGTCTATGTGGAGCCTCGCGGGGACCTGATGCAGCCACGCACAGGGAAACCACAACCTCCGGCTCCGCTGGATCAGGAACCGATTCCGGAAGAGTTTGCCGGAGACCGCCGTGTAGTCCTCGCTGACTGGCTGACAAGTTCCGATAACGATCTTTTCTCGCGAAGCATTGTGAACAAGGTATGGGCGAACTATTTCGGTATTGGCCTGGTGGACCCGGTTGATGATCTGCGCGCCTCCAACCCGGCGAGCAACGAACCTCTGCTCGATGCGCTATCAGCTCACTTTGTCGAGAGTGACTTCGATATGCGCGAATTGATGCGCGTCATCATGAACAGTGAGGCTTACCAGCGAAGTAACGAGGTGCTCTACGAAAACGAAGAAGATGACCGATTCTTTTCGCGCCAGTATCCGCGCCGACTGATTGCCGAAGTTATCCACGATGCCGTGGCGGAGATTACCGGTGTCCCGAGTCTGTTCACCAATATCAAGCTGAACGATGGCAGCTTTCAGAAGACGGAGTTTTATCCGGAAGGAACGAGAGCGCTCGAGTTGTTTGATGCGCGGGTGGACAACTATTTCCTCGATACCTTCGGGCGGAATAAGCGCGAGATTTCCTGTGAATGTGAACGAAGCAACCAGCCCAGCCTTGTTCAGGTGCTTCACGTTTCGAACGGTCAGACGGTGAATGAGAAGCTGTCGAGTGAAAAGAGTCGTGTCACCGAATGGCTGAAGTTGAATGACGAACAGCTGGTTGATGAGGCTTGGCTGTTGTGCCTCTCGCGTTTCCCCACAGAAACCGAACGAGACCAAATGCTTTCTGTCCTCGCCGAGGCGCAAGATGAGGAGCGGCGGGACCTGGTCGAAGACCTGTTCTGGTCGCTGATGAGTTCCAGAGAATTCCTGTTCCAGCACTGATCATGAAACGAGTGGTTCCTTTCTTAGTAGTTGTTTTGGTAGTCATGGCTTCGCCGGTTCGTGCTGCGCTGGATTATCATGCCGATATTGCTCCGCTGCTTCGCCAGTACTGTGCAGGCTGTCACAATGATGAAGACTTCGATGGCGAGTTTTCGGTCGAATACTTCTCGGACCTGGAAGAAGGCGGAAGCAGGGGGGTGATGCTTCGCCCTGGTAATCCTGACGAGAGTTACCTCATCAAGTTGATGACAGGGGGCACCGACGAACCGATGCCTCCGGCCGATGATCCCCAGCCGACCGAGGCGGATCTCGCCATCTTTCGCCAGTGGATTGAAGAGGGCGCCAGGGGGCCTGAATCGGATGATGATATTTCCATCCTGAGTCTTCTGGAGGTTCCTGACATCCCGGCTGCCACGGGGCAGAAGGGTATTACTGCGATGGGGCGGTCGGCTGATGGGCAACGCCTGGCCACAGCCCGTTTTGGCAGTGTGACGGTCGCGGATGCCAACGGGAAGAAGCTGCTTCAGTTGAAGGATCTACCGGGAAAGATTCATTCAATCGAATTTGCTCCCAATCAAAAGGATCGACTGGTGACAGCCTCTGGCGTGGCTGGACTCAAGGGCGTGGCCACACTCTGGGATGGTGGTAAAGCCGTGAGGGCTTTCGGTGAAGGGTATCATCGCGATGTCCTCTACGACGCTGTTTTGTCCCCGGACGGGAAGCTTCTTGCCACCGGCGGCTATGATCGCAAAATCGCGATATGGGATGTGGCAACGGGGGATCGCCTGCGAACCATCGAAATTCACAATGGAGCGATCTTTGATCTCGATTTTTCTCCGGACGGATCCGTTCTCGCCAGCGCGAGTGGAGACCAAACCGTGAAGTTGTGGCGGGTATCCGACGGAGAGCGTCTCGATACCCTGAACCAACCGCAGGGTGAGCAATACAGCGTGTCTTTTTCCCCGGACGGTCGGTTTATCTTTGCCGGGGGAGCTGACAATCGGATTCGCATGTATCGATTTATTTCGAGGGATCAGCCGAAGATCAATCCGATGATTCACTCCCGTTACGGGCACGAAGATGCCATCGTCACCATGGTGGTTTCCGATGATGGAAAATGGCTCGCAACTTCAGCGGATGATCAGTCCGTAAAACTTTGGACGTTGCCTGCGTTGCGCCAGGTGAAGGCCTGGGAGAATCAGCCCGACATTGTGACTTCTCTAAAATTCGTGAGCGACAAGATGCTGGCCGGTGGTCGGCTCGATGGCAGTGAACATCGTTGGTCCTATGAGGGAGTAAGAGGGTTAAGTGCAGGACCTGACCCTGTTGGAAATAAGGAGGACGAGGATAATCGGAGTCAGCCGGTGGCTTCGGCGGAAGTCGCGATGATTGAGGCAAAGGAGCAAGAGGGTCCTATCGAAGTCAGTTTGCCGGCTGAGATCAATGGTGCGATCGGAGCAGAGGGAGACACGGACACGTTTCAGTTCACCGCCAAACAGGGTGAAGAGTGGGTATTCGAAGTGGCGGCAGCCAGGCAGAAGTCACCATTGGACTCCAAGCTCGAGATCCTCAATGCACAGGGTGATTTGCTGGAGCGGGTAAAGCTGCAGGCGGTTCGTGATTCCTGGTTCACCTTCCGCGGAAAGAATTCGATGCAGGTGAATGATTTTCGCGTCCAGAACTGGCGTGAAATGGAGCTCAACGAATACCTCTACTGCAACGGGGAAGTGGTGAAGCTCTGGCTGTATCCGCGAGGTCCGGATTCGGGATTTACGGTGTATCCCGGTTACGGGAACCGGAAGACATATTTTGGTACGACGGGTCAGACTCATGCCCTCGGCGAGCCGTGTTACATTGTTGAGCCAGTGCCGGAAGGAACGGATCCGGTTCCAAACGGGCTACCCGTTTACACGATCTACTATGAGAACGACGATGATCCGAATCGTCGATTCGGAAGCGATTCCTATCTTTCGTTCAAGGCGCCGGCAGACGGGACCTACCAGGTGCGTATTTCTGATGTGCGCGGATTTGGTGGGGAGAAATTCACCTACCAGCTGAAGGCGCGACCAAATCAACCGAGCTTCACAGTGAAGCACAACATCAACAAAGAGAAGGGGCTTAAGGTGCTTCCCGGAGCCGGCAAGGAATTCATGGTAACGGCTGATCGATTCGATGGATTTGATGGGCCGATTCGTGTCGAACTGACCGGCCTCCCTGAAGGTTTGAGTTCTTCTCCTGTGACGATTGAGCAAGGCCAGCATCGGGCAATGGCATTGATCTGGGCTGATCCTGATGCCGTTCCTCTTCCAGATTCCGATGGCGATCAGGAAAAGGCGACAGCTGCCAAGCTGGTCGCAACCGCAATGATTGGCAAAGAAGAGGTGAGCCAGGAACTCGCTTCACCCGGGGCCATAGTCGTCGATTCGGCGGAGCCGAAGATCAAGGTGACCATCCTCCCGGACGGCGACAGTGGCGAACCAACCATGATGCCAGGCGAACCGATGGTCTTGACGATTCGGCCGGGTGAAACGATCACGGCCATGGTAAAGGCGGAGCGCTTTGGGTTTAATGACAGGATCGATTTTGGCAAAGAGGACGCAGGTCGAAACCTGGCGCACGGCCTGATTATTGATAACATTGGTCTGAACGGACTCATGATTCCTGCCGGAGCCACGGAACAACGTTTTTTTATCACGGCGGCTGACTGGGTGCCGGAGTCAACTCGCACCTTCCACCTGAAGGCTTCGCAGGATTCGGGTCGGGCCTCCCAGGCGATTGTGATCAAAGTTGTGAGGGATGAAGCGCTGGCCGACTCCAGGTGATTCCGAAATCAATTAGTTCAGTTACTTGATCATATTTCGAATGATCCCGTCGAAAGCGCGGTCACTGAGCCAGCGACGCATGAAAAGAAGTTGCTTAGCCCACTTGCCGTCGGCATAGCGGGTTTTTGGATTGCTGGATTCAGTGGCCTTCACCATCAGGTCGGTGATGACGCCGGGAGGTGAACCGCCACCGTTGTCCATTTCTCGCTCCAAGGTGTTGGCCATCTTCTGAGCCATCGAAGCGTAGGGTCCTTTGCCGGAGCGTTCCAGCATGGGGCCGCCCATGACATCTCCGAATTCCGTGACGATCGCGCCGGGTTCGATGATGACCACGTCGATGCCAAATGGTGCGACTTCGAGTCGCAGGCAGTCCGACCAGCCCTCGAGGGCATGCTTCGTTGCGTGATACCACGAGCCGAGCGGTGTGTAAATTTTTCCCCCGACGGAAGAGGTGTTGATGATGCGACCGAAGTTCTGTTCGCGCATGTGAGGGAGGACCAGTTGGGTGAGGCGGGCGAGGCCGAAGAGATTCACGTCAAACTGGTAGCGAGCGTCCTCGAGGGACGTGTCTTCCATGGCGCCGTAGAGGCCGTAGCCGGCGTTGTTGATCAGAACATCCACGCCTTGGTGCGATTCCTTGATCGTCTCGAGGGCGTTCTGAATATCCTCTTCTTTGGTGACGTCGAGCTGGATCGGGATGACGCCATCAGCCTTCAGGGCTTCCATCTTTTCGACTCGACGGGCGGCGGCGTAAACCGTGTGGCCGCGTTGGGCGAGAGTACGTGCTGCGTCAAAGCCGATGCCTGACGAGGCGCCAGTGATGAGGATGGTGTGTTTCTGGCTCATGTTTCGGAGGCTATCGATATTCAAATATTCTGCTCAATCCAGTCCACGAGGAGACGAACGCCGACGCCTGTCCCGGTTTCGCCGTTTTGGTAATCACGATCGGTCACGCCCCAGGCACTGCCGGCGATGTCGAGATGGACCCAGGGAATGTCACCCACGAAGTTTTCGAGGAAGGCCCCGCCGGTCGAGGATCCAGCTCCGATGCCGGGACCGCTGATGTTCTTGAGATCACCGACGTTGCCCTTCATTGAATCAGTGTGTTTCTCATGAATAGGAAGAGGCCAGACGAGCTCGCCGGTTCGCTGGCCGGACTTCACGAATTCCTGAATGAGTGACTCATCGTTGCCCATGGCACCGCTGTATTCATGGCCAAGCGCGTGTAGAACCGCCCCGGTGAGCGTGGCGAGGTCGACCATGGCATCGGGTTTGATCTTCTTTCCGGCATAGACGAGAGCGTCAGCGAGGATAAGGCGGCCTTCGGCGTCGGTGTTAAGCACTTCAATCGTGAGTCCGTTCATTGCGGTGACGAGATCCCCGGGTTTGTTGGCTTTCCCGTCAGGAAGGTTCTCCGAGGCCGGAACGAGACCATGGACTTCGATGTCGGGTTTGAGCTCGGCAATAGCGGCCATGGCTCCGAGCACCGCGGCCCCACCTGACATGTCGTATTTCATCTCATCCATTTTGGCCGAGGGCTTCAGGCTGATGCCGCCGGCATCGAAGGTGAGACCTTTCCCGACGAGGCACAGTTTCTTGCCAGCCTTCCTTTTGGGTTTGTAGGTGAGATGAATGAGGTAAGCCGGTTCGCTCGAGCCGCGTGAAACGGAAAGCAATGAACCCATCCCGAACTTGGCCATGGCCTTTTCATCGATAATGCGGAAGGTCACCAGTTCGTTTCCTGAAGCAATTTTCCTGGCCTCGGAAACGAGATCGCACGGTCGCATCAGGTTGGCAGGAGTGTCCTGAAGGCGTCGTGCCAGACAGTTGGCTTCGCCAATGATCTGGCCTCTTTTGGCCCCCGCATTGAACTCCTTGGTCGCGTGGATCGTGATGCGTTTCAGCGAGGTAGGTCCGCTCTTCGATTTGAAGTCGCTCAATCGATAGGACCCCATGACGATGCCCTCGGCGAAGGCCTGCCCGAGATCTTCGGCCGCCTTTCCGGTAGTTTGCTCAATCCATACCGTGGCCGATTTTGCCTCGATCTTCCCGGCTTTTCTGGCGGCTAGAGCACCACACCGTCTCAGGGTTTCGCTGTCAGTCTTTCCGGATCCGAGTCCAATGAAGAGCACTCGCGCGGCAGTTCCGGAAATCGCGTCCGTCAGGCGCATCTCTCTGGGCTTGCCCTCGAAGGACTGGGTGGCCTGTCCCGGAACCTTCACTCCGGCCGGTAGTTTGAGGCGGGCGTTTTCGCGGGCCGGGACGATAAGGAGATCAGTTTTGACCAGGTTCTGGTCGAGGGTTTTGAGCGTGAGTTTCATGGAAGAAGAGTCGTCTGAACGTGGAGAGTTTATAATCATGACAGAATTCGTCTACAGGCGCATCTTTCGAAAAAAAGTCGTTCTGTCATAAGCTGGTTGACCGACGTAGCGACGGCGGCGAAAGGGGAGAATTCGGATGAAGATGGATTGGGGAGAAATGCTGGCGCTCGCTGGAGGAATTGCCTTCAGTCCGATCCCGATTGCGGCGGTGATTCTCATTCTGATGACACCGCAGGGTAGGCGTAATTCTCTCGCCTTTGTGGTTGGGTGGCTCCTGGGTTTATCGGCGCTGCTCTTGTCTGTGATGCTGGTGGTCGACCGAATCGATGCTGCAGGCGGTCCGAGGTTTCCCTGGATCGGGCCTTCCCTCCAGGTGCTGTTTGGATTGCTCCTGTGGAGTCTCGCTTTTCGAATCTGGCGGAGCCGGCCTCGGGGTGAGGAGAGGGAGAAGACGCCGGTCTGGATGGAAAAACTCGATCAATTCGGATGGGCGAAGTCTCTGAGCCTCGCGGTGGTCCTTGGAGTGGCCAATTTGAAGAACTTTCCGATCACGGTTCAGGCAGGAATCCTGGTTTCCCGCGGTCCAGAATGGGGCGAGGGGCGATGGTGGTTGATCCTGCTTTTCCTGGCCGTAGGATTGCTTGGTGTCGGAGCCCCCCTCATGGTAGCAGCTCTTTTCCCGCGCCGTTCGGACCAGGTGCTTCGGGCCTGGAGGCGCTGGCTTTGCCGCCACAACGCGCTGGTCCTCACCTGTTTATTCGCCGGAATCGGCGCCATGTTGCTGTTTAAGGGGGGAATCTCGCTCTGGCCCGAGTGAGTCATAATTCCCGTTCGCTCTGAGAGAAATTTCTGCGATGTTTGACGCTGGCTCGTTTTTGAGTCACAGAGTCACCTCTAATCCAACCCATCATGACGGCGACGACCCAGGAAACTCATGTTGAAGTGCTGGCCCCGGCCGGTTGTTATGCCTCATTGCAGGCGGCAATCGATGCGGGAGCTGATGCCGTGTATTTCGGCCTCGCCCAGCTGAATATGCGGGCACGCTCGCGGCGCTCGTTTCATCTCGTGGACCTTCCCGAGATCATGGATCGCTGCAGGGCAGGCGGCATTCGTGGCTATCTCACGCTGAATACACTTCTCTACGATCACGATATCAAGCTCTGCTACAAGCTGCTCGAGGCTGCGGCGAAGAATGGAGTGAACGCGGTCATTGCCTCCGATATGGCCTGCATCCTGAAGGCGCGTGAGCTCGGACTCGAAGTTCATCTGTCGACTCAGCTGTCGGTTTCGAACTACGAATCCTTCAAGTTCTACGCGCAATACTGCGATCGCATTGTCCTGGCGCGTGAGCTGAACCTTTCTATGATTCGCAAATTGCGGGAGCAGGTCGTCGCTGATGACCTGCGCGGACCTTCCGGTCGTGTGGTCGAGATTGAGGCCTTCGCCCATGGAGCCCTTTGCATCGCTGTTTCCGGTCGCTGCGGAATGTCATTGTTCACCGACAATGCGTCCGCCAACCGGGGAGCCTGTATTCAGAACTGCCGTAAGGAATACATCGTGAAGGATCCGGAAACCGGCAAGGAGCTGAAGATCGACAACAACTTCGTGATGTCTCCGAACGACATTTCCACGATCGAGTTTCTCGATCAGGTTCTCGAGGCCGGCGTGCACACTCTCAAGCTGGAAGGTCGAGGCCGTGCGCCGGAGTACGTGAAGCTGGTCACTCGCGCCTATCGTGAAGCGGTGGATGCGGTTCAGAACGGCACATACTCCGAAGAGTTTGTGGCAACGCTTCTGACTGATATCGAAAAGGTCTACAATCGCGGTTTGTCCGATGGCTACTACCTCGGTCGTGAACAGGGCTGGTCCGGGTCCTACGGATCCAAGGCCACTCACCAGAAGACTTTGAAAGGGCACGTGACCCACTATTACTCCAAGCTCGGAGTGGCCGAAGTTCGAGCCACCGCCGACGTGAAGGTTGGTGATGAGTTTGTCATCATCGGTGAAACTACCGGAGTGATCGAAGGCACCGTGGAGGAGTTGCGACTCGACGCAGGCGTTGTGGAGGAAGCCAAAGCCCAGGAAGTGTTTTCCGTGAAGGTGAGTGACAAGGTTCGCAAGAACGACAAGTTTTTCACCATGGAGCCGGTGGCTACGGCTGCCAGCTAGACGAAGTCATGTTTCTCAAGATTGCCCATAAGAAGCCCGAGTGCATCGGGTGCATGCTTTGCGCCGAGGTGGCGCCGGAGTACTGGGTGATGGACGAAGACGGGGAGGCTCAGCTCATCAATGTGAGCCGGGAAGATAAAGCGTTTCAGTACGGAGAGGGACTCGAGTCAGATCGCAAGATCCTCAAGGAAGCCGAGGCGGGTTGTCCGGTGAACATTATCCGGATTGGGTGAGTCGAGCTTGGCGGGTTTCCGTATGGAGAACGCATAATTTCGCAGAAAGAGCCGCGCCCTCCCGTATCCTTTTCCGCTGGCGAACAGAAGTGGAAGTCGGTTTTGTAGAGGAAACCATTCACTCTATGAAAATTGCTACTTTTGTCTCTTGTCTCGTCCTGACTGCTTCCAATGGCCTTACCGGTGAAATTGCGGAATCCCAGAAGAAGTGGATCGAAGTTTATGAGAAGCAACCCAATGTCCCCAAGCCGGGTGACATGCTGGTGAATGAGGACAAGGAGCCAGATCTCAACGAGGGTTTCGTAGATCTCTACAACGGCAAGGACCTGAGTAACTGGGAACCCAAGGGCGGGACGTGCACTTTCGAAGCTAAAGAGGGATACATTGAAGGCACCTGTGTTCCGGGATCCCCGAGTACGTATCTCTCCACGAAGAAGAATGACTACACGGATTTTGTCTTCACCGCCGAGCTGAAATATATCGTCGACGGGAACACCGGTATCATGTTTCGGGCCGATGCGAAGCCCGGCAAGAAAGGGGAAACGGTCTTTGGACCCCAGGCAGAAATGGAAGCTTTTTCGAAAGAGCGTTACTGGTCCGGGGGCATCTACGGTCAGGGCGCTGGAGGATGGATCTACCCGATGTGGCTCAAGGCTCATGAGGAAGCCCGCAACTCCATGAAACGGGAGGGTTGGAATCGGATCACCGTGAAAGCCGAGGGGGATACGATTAAGACATGGATCAACGGAAAGCCGGCAGCTCACTGGAAGACTGACGAATACACCAAGGGATACTTTGGTCTCCAGATCCATTCCGGAAAAGAAGGCCAGATCCAGTTCCGAAACATTAAGGTTAAGGAACTAAACTAGTCGTTGGCGAAAGGGAGGCCGTTAGGTTTCGTGATGATGAGAAAGATTTGGCTAGGTGTTGCTGCGCTCGCTTTGACGACGCTGACATTGGCAGAGGACCGGCCGAACGTGCTCTTTATCGCGATTGATGATCTCAATGACTGGATCGGTTGCCTCAGTGGGCATCCTCAGGCGCTGACGCCGAATATCGATGAAATCGCCTCGCGCGGAATTCTTTTCACCAATGCTCACTGCGCGGCGCCGGCTTGCAATCCCTCTCGGGCTGCCGTGTTCAGTGGTATGATGCCTCACCATACCGGCGTGTGGGGCAACAAGAGTGGCTCGATTAGCAAACTTCAACCTGATGCGCCCCTTTTACCTGAGAGCTTTCGAGAGGCTGGTTACCATACCTGGGGCACTGGCAAAATGCTGCACAGTGCCAAAAGCGGCCCGTTTGAAGAGTATTTTTCGACGGAGCAGCGCTGGAGTCCACTTCCGGGTGACAAGGTGAAATACAATAAGAAAGATCAGGCGACAAAGGGGACGGACAATCCTAGTCATGTGGTCAAACACAACGGTGAGACTTACGTGTTGCCGCTGAATCGCATGCCGTCAGATCGCCGCCCGGATACGAATGATGGAGAGTCCCATGACTGGGGCCCATGGGATGTGCCGGATTCGGAATTCGGCGACACTCAGATCACGGATTGGGCGATCTCTAAGCTGGAAGAGAAATCTGAGAAGCCCTTCTTCCTGGGAGTTGGTTACTACCGCCCTCACATTCCGCTCTGGGCGCCGGCCCGATTTTTTGAGCGGTTCAAAGATGATCCCGGGAAGTTGCCCCCGGTTGTGGAAGGTGACTTGGAAGATTTGAGCGATGCCGGCCGGAAGTGGGCGCTTGAGCCAGTCACGGCAGGCAGCCACGAAACTATTGTTAGGTTCGATCAATGGCAGGCGGCGGTCGAGGCTTATCTGGCCTGCGTGACCTACGTGGATTACGAAATTGGTCGTTTGCTCAAGGTGCTGGATGAGTCGGCGCATGCCGACAATACCGTTGTCGTTTTGTGGACCGATCACGGTTGGCATCTTGGTGAAAAACAGCATTGGGGGAAGTGGACCGGGTGGGAGCGATCCACTCGAGTGCCGCTGATGATCGCCCCGGCTAAAAATCAGGCTGATATTGTTGCTCAAGCCGGGGCGCGTTGTGATCAACCCGTTGGCCTGATTGATCTATTTCCAACTCTCACAGACCTATGCGGCGTAACGGCGCCGGACATTCTGGATGGAGAGTCATTGGTGCCTTTGCTGAAGAACCCGGAAAAGGAAACAGGGCGGCATCTCTTCACATTATTCGACAAGGGAAATGTTTCGGTTCGCGACGTTCGGTGGCGATACATCCAGTACGCGGATCAATCGGATGAACTCTACGACTTGAAAAAGGACCCCAACGAATGGGAGAACCTGGCGCATTCACCCGAGCACACTGCTATCTTAGAACAGTTCAAAGCGAGCGTGGGCAGCTATTTCGCTGAATAGAGTCAATCCTGATCTCGAGTGTAGACAACGTAGTAGATCAATCCAACCAGCCCGGCACCACCAACGAGATTTCCAAGAGTTACTGGAACCAAGTTGCCAACCATTTCCGAAATTGTAATGGTATCCGGGCGGAGGAAAATGCCGAGCGGTATGAAATACATGTTGGCGACGCAGTGCTCGAATCCACAGGCGACAAAAGCGCTGATCGGAAAGACGATGGCGAATACTTTGTCAGTTACTCCGCGCCCGGCCATTGCCAGCCACACGGCAAGGCAAACCAGCAAATTGCAAAGGACCCCTTTGAAGAAGGCTTCCCAGAAAGGGATCTCGATCTTGGCGTGAGCAATCGCGTGGGCTGTTGGGCCGATTTCGCCGCTCTTCCAGTAGCCGGACAGGAATATGAGAGCAGCCAATCCTGCGGCGCCAAGCAAGTTCGCGATATAAACCACCGCAAAATTCCGGAGCAAACGGGCTGAACTTATTTTCCGGTGCACCCAGGCCATCACCATAAGATTATTTCCGGTGAATAACTCTGCTCCGGCAATAATGACTAGAATTAATCCCAGGGAAAAGACGAGCCCTCCGAGAATTCGTTTGGAAGCAAAACTGAGTTCCGGGTCGCTCGCGACCACGGTGTAGAACGCCGCGCCCAAGCCGATAAAGCCTCCGGCCAAAATCCCAAGCGCGCACATTGGCAAGAGCCCGAGATTGGCCTTTTTGACACCGACCTCTTCGACCTTCGCAGCAATTTGGGGAGGAGAATAGGCATCGGATCCAAAGAGGTTTAGGGGCATATGTTAAGTATGGAGCGAAACGCAGGGGTTGTGGCAAGGCTCGACATCGAATAATCGATGAATGGATCAAAATTCGGTCGGGTCATGCCAAGATTCGACCAATTGATTACAAGACCTGTAGCGGGTTGGGCAGCTAACCTAACGTAGTTGTGGTGGTAATTTGAATGGCCACTGGATCAGCGGATTCCTACGATTTTCGCCTTTCAAACGAACCGGACTTTTTGCTGTGAATACCCCTTCTAATCTGAATTCCGCCGCATCAGCGCGCGGGCCAAGTGTTTGCCACTGATCTTTTCTCAGTTAACGCTGCTCCTTTCGGAGTGAGCATCAATCCAGATGCGTTCAAAGAGATTGGTTTCGGGACCGTTTTCTGAAAGCAGTTTTGGGACCGTTATAACTCTGGAATCATCGCCACGGCCCGGCACCAACCGGCACTGGCGCCTTCAATTTTTACCGGCAGGCAGGAGACCATGAAGCCGTGATCTACCGGAATCTGGTCCAGGTTCGCCAGCTTTTCGATCTGACAGTATTCTTTCTCAATTCCGGCGAAGTGAGCCGGCCAGATGGCCTCGGCGTCGCCGGTCTCCTTGAAGTCAGCTTTCATCGAATGGAAGGGGCGATCAACGGTGTAGGCATCGATGCCGATAACCCTGACTCCCTGTTCCACCAGCCAGAGTGTGCCTTCACGACCGAGCCCGGGTTGTTGGAAATACGCCTTGGATTCGAGGCGTTGGTCGGCCCCTGTCTGGATCAGGATGATATCACCGGGTGACAGGGTGTAATGGATTTTTTCCAGCGCGGCTTTCAAGCCTTCGACCGTGATCTCATCCCCGTCATTGAGGTGGCGAAAGTCCAGGCGAACCCCGGGGGCAAAACACCATTCAAGCGGCACTTCGTCGATGCGACGGGCCGGTTTCCCTTCGCTTTCAGGTCCATAGTGGTAAGGCGCATCGACATGGGTGCCGGTGTGGGTGATTGCGGTGATCTTTTCGAGCGCCCAACCGAGTCCACCTGAACGTGAAAGCTGGTTTTTCTTCACTCCGAACAGATAACGCATCTGCCAGAATCCCTTGCGATGGTCCGAGTATTTGATCTTCGGCTTCAGCGGTTCACTGACAGCGTTATGCTGCAGCGGCACGCTGAGATCGATCAGGGTGTAGGGTGAGGAGGGCATCGAGTTTATCCGTTCAGGAAACAACGATGGTCTGTGACTGGGAATTTTTTCCGTCGTATGCTGTCACGATGAGTTGAGTGCCCGGGGGCACACCGGTGAGTCCTTTGATAGGAATCGATCCGTCATCAAGGCTTCGGACCCCTCGAACCGGATGCCCATCGGTGTGGACAAAGCGTACGTCTGCGTTGGGCAGGGTCTTAATCTCGGGGAGTTGGCAGGTCAGCGGGCGGCCACTCTGTGATGCCGTTTCTTCGAGGGAACTGCCACCACGCGGGGGCTCATCCGGCGCATCGATCATATTCCTGACACGAAGCCCGATTCCCGGATCGGGTTGGCTGGTGTCGAATTCCATCTCGAGGAAATTCCAATAGAACGGTTCGCCCGGAGCGTGGGTGTTGAGCTCCGGGTCGGCGTGCTCCTTGTGATAGAGGGCGGTGACCTTGAGGGGGCGGCCGTCCCAGTCTTTCATTTCGGGGCCGAAGCCGGGAATCACACGACGGCCGCCGCTTCGACCAATGGGGCCGAAGCTGCATTCGATGAGGTTGTGCTCCTGGTTCTTCATGATGCAACCGTTGTGAACATCGCCATAAACCGTGACGACGCCGTCGCGTTCGGCGAGCAGTTCGATGACACGGTCTGCTCCGGCTTTGACCCAGCCGGCATAGTCGGCGGCCACCCGATCACGTTGATCAAAGGCAATGTCCTTCCTTTTGTCTCCTCCCCAGATCGTGTGAAGGCCACTAAGTCCGGTCATCGCAATGACACGGGCGGCGTCCGTGCGGATGACTTGCTGAAGCCAGGCATACTGTTCCTCTCCCAGCAGGGCGCGAGTCGGGTCGGTCCGGTCATACGCGTTCTCGACATGACCCCAGCCCCACTTCTGCCAGATATCGGTGTCCTGTGAGGTTCTCCAGAGGCGGGAATCAAGAACGAGAAAGGTGAAGTCGCGGTTGGGCATCTTCCAGGCTCTCCACTTCTTGGGGTTCTCGTAAGGGTCAACTTCTTCGGCTCCGGTGATGAGGTGATGCACAATCTGGAAGTTGCGACGGATGTAAGATGGATCCTGGCCAAGTCCTTCACGGTGGCGAATGGCGAGTTGCTCAGGGCCCTTGATGTCATCCATCCCGTAGTCGTGGTCGCCGGGGTTGATGACATTCCAGTGGCGCATCATCTGCCAGCGGCTGGTGGGGCCGAAAATGGAATTAGCTACGATTTTGTAGGCGTCATCGGTGCTGGGCGGGTAGAGAACAAGTTCCATGTACCAGACATCGTCCTCCCAGACCATGACCTGGAAGTTGTAGTCCTCGAGGTGCTTGTAGGCCTCTACGGTTGGCTGATCGCGAACCTGCCAGTCATCACTCCCGCCAAGAATCTGGAGACCGTTTTCAGTGCGCTGCTGGAGCCCGCTGGTGATGGCGTGGCAACTGAGGCCGCAAAGCTTGTAGGGGGCTTTGAGTTGAGGAAGACGCCCGACGTAGGTGCCCGACGATGGAACATCGCCGACCATGCCGGTGCCCGGTCCGCAGGCATCGGTGCCGATGCGTCCATCAGCGGTGACATCTTTGCCGTCTTTCCAGATGGTGTAGAAGAGCGTGGTGTCAGCCGGGTTCTTTGGAAGCGTGACGAGGATCGACGCCGTATTGCGGCGCCAGGCGTTGTTGATAATCCTGGCGGATCCGGCCACGGGAACATTTTCCCATCCACCTTCCGGGTTTTCGGAATCGGAAACCCGAACCTCGGCTTTCTCACCATCCGAGGCGAAGAGCCCGACAAAGCGAACCTGCCATTCGCCGTCGACTTTCTTGAGTGAATCGCCAAGCGGATAACAAGCGCAGCAGTCGGCGGTGCCGATATTGAGCGGTTCGTTTTCTTTGGCATCGATCGAGACACCGCTGATGTCGAAGTCAACCAGCCCGCGACCAACCACGCCAAAGTAGCCATCGGTGAAACGCTGGGGAATTCCGGTCCGGGTCAGTTTGGTGGTGTTGCCGTTGCAATCGAGAGTGGCTTCGAGGGACGTGAAGCCATTGCCTTCTTTCGAGACCTGCAAGGTGAGGGTGAATGTATCACCGGATTTCAAAGCGGGAGCTTCGATTGACTTGGGGCCTTTGCGGGATTTGCCAGTCCAGGTGCCGTTGCCTTTCCCGGATGCCGGTTCTTTGACGATTGCGAGAGTCTTATTGTCCTGCCAACCGATCAATGTGGCCTGGCGTTCCTTGCCGTAGCTTTCGAAGAGGTTCTTCCCGCCGATGGCGATTCCGATGACACCATTGCCGGGTTGATACATTTTCCAGTCGGCGTTGTCGCCTTCTGCGACATCTGGACAGTCGGCGTGATAGGTCCCCTGAATGGTGATGGCATAGGCACCGGAGAGCTTCCAGTCACGTCTCCAGAGAACCCCCTGGGGAAGTGAGGGGTCGTAGTCGGTCTCGAGCGCTTCGCCGGTGTTTGTTTCGGAGTGGAAGGGGAAGCCGGTGCGGCGGGCGCGGTCGCCGTAGTTCTTGAGTCGCCGACGAAGAGTGCCATTGTCGATCCTCCAGTAACCCGGATTGAGGGACTCCCAGCCGCTACCGTGGAAGAGTGAGTCAGCACGGGAGAAATCATCGACGAGCGTGCCGGGCAGGGCAGCGGCCCGGGCGGCGTGCTGAATAGCTTCGGTGGAAATAGCTGCGGCGCCGGCGCCGGCGGCAGTGGTTTTGAGAAAGTTTCGACGTTGCATTTGGGGTGGAGGGCGATTTTTAGAAATTGTCTGACAGAGAGCAATGTTGGATTCACTCACTTTCTCACGGGAAATCGACCTCCGGGGGGGCGTGATCGGGTTGCGTTGATGCCTCGAGGGAAATCGTTAAGGCGTGTCCTGTCAGCGGATCCACCACCGACTCTTGCGAAAGTGTTGCCAGAGATGCTTCACTTTCACTCTCCGACGATCTCCTTCACCTTTGCAATGATTTCGTCGAACTGGAACGGCTTGGTAAAGTAGCCCTCTGCTCCTATCGCATTGGCTTCTGCGATCGACTCGACGTTGGCGTGGGCCGACAAAAAGACTACGGGAATGCCCGCAGTTGATTCGTCGGACCGCATGCGCCTGAAGGTTTCAAAGCCGTCAATGCCCGGCATCTTGATGTCGAGCAGAACCAGGTCCGGGGTCGTCTCGGCGACTGTGCTCAGGGCTTGCTCTCCTGACTGCGCGACAAGTAACTCGTAACCTTCGGGCGCAAGCGCCTGAAAAAGGACCTGCAGGTTGGTGGTGTTGTCATCGACCAGAAGGATGCGGGCTGCCATGTGGAAAGAGTAACTTAGCGAGCCCTTGAGGGCAATGAGAGGTCACTGCCAATCAATCCTTCTTGATAGTCAAAAAGCGCAGGTTGTCTCCTCGTTTCAGCTCACCTTCGATTTCGACGTGAAATTCAGAATCTCCGGTCGCCAGTTTCAGACCGGGAAATGCAATTTCGGTATCGCTTTCGTTCAGGGTTCCGCTGGCGGAGACATCGCCAAGGTGGACGGTTACCTTGCGTGTGCCGATCGGATGATCCCATTTCACGGTGGTGGTGTAGGGGCCTTCGTCGGCCACATTGACAAGCCACCTGCCGCTGGATCCCCATCCGTCTGCAATGCCGACCCGCCAGTCCTGGATGGAAAGGTCGGTTTCGAGTTCGTGTTCAGTGCCGACAATGATGCGCGGAGGCGCGTAGTTGTCAGGGCGCGTGGAGGAGACGTCATCGAACCAGCCCTCGTAGAAGGATTTCAGTTCCGCCATTTTCTCCGGCATCTTTTCGGCCAGATTCTCGGCTTCACCGGGGTCTTCACCAATGCGGTAGAGCTCGAAAGGCACGCCTTCCTTAATGGTTTCAGAACCGAAGCCGGTGGGATGGACCAGTTTCCAGTCCTGGGTGCGAACGGCCATGTGATGGAAAGGAATGGGAGCATCGCCCCGATGGGTCTGCAGGACGAGGGCGCGGTCCGGCCAGTTAGAGGGCGTACCTTCGAGTAACGGAAGCAGGTTGGTGCCGTCAATCTTTACTCCTTCCGGCAGGGGCGCTCCGCTGGCAGCGGCAAGAGTTGGAAGCATGTCGATGTGAGCCGCAATGCGGTCGTTCACGTGCCCTGCTTTGAATCTCTCCGGCCAGCGTGCATAAAACATGGTGTGAATGCCTCCGTCATGGACATGAGATTTCATGGCCCGGAAATCGCCGACGTAGCGCATCGTATTGGGACCGTTGTCAGTGAAGAACATCATGAGGGTGTTGTCCTTCTGGCCGCTTTCTTCGAGGTAAGCCTCCAGCTTGCCGACGTTCTGATCGATGTTTTCAATCATAGCGAAGACGCGGGCGACAGTGTCCTTATGCTTGTCACTCTCGTTTCCATTGAGGATGGGCGTGAGGTCGGTGGACTGGTAGTAGGCCAGTAGATCCTCGGGCACATCATGGTAGGGGCCGTGGGGGGCATTAGGGGGGAGGTAGGCTAGGAAGGGTTTGCCCTCGGCCTGGCACTTCTTCATCCACTCGATCGCGGCATCGAAATAGACATCGGTACAGTAGCCTTCGCTCTGCACCTGCTCGCCGTTGTGAAAGAGAATGGCGTCGGTGTAGCGTTGCTCGTTGGCAATCGGTTCGGAGGGCTGGGCCAATCCACCACCACGGTGAATCAGAACTTCATCGAAGCCCTGCTCCTGAGGGCGGAGGGGGTAGTTGTCGCCAAGGTGCCACTTGCCGAAAATGCCCGTCGCGTAGCCAGCCTCCTTGAGCATCTCCGCAATGGTGACCTCATCAGGTGCCATCATGGAGCGGCCCTTGAACGTGTCGATGCAGCGCGTGCGTTGATTGTAGCGGCCTGTCATCAGGCTCGCGCGTGTCGGCGAGCAAACGGGCGAAACGTAGAAGTTGGTCAACTCAGCGCTTTCTCCGGCGAACCTGTCGAGATGGGGGGTGCGAATAACGGGATTCCCCGTAACGCCCAGGTCACCATAGCCCATGTCGTCCGGCATGATGATAATGATATTGGGCTGATTGGCGGCTCCATAGAAAGGGAGTGCCAACAGGGAAATGAAAAGGAGCAATCGTTGCTTCATGTTCGGTATGCTGCCTGAGGAATCAGCCTCTGTCGCTGGCGGGGTTGCGGGTGAAATTGAGTTCATCGGGCATTGCTTTGTTTGCGCGGCAATACGGAATTGAGGTTGCGACGGAACAATGGCTAACGTATAGCGACGTTCGATGGTGGCGAAGAAACAGCCCCTGTCGGATTTTGCGGTCTGTGTTCCGCTGATTCCACAGGAATTGCCCGAAGCCTTATTGTCGCACGAATGGTGGGGCCGTGAGGCGTTGCCTTCGCGAATTGAAGATGAATCGAGGTTTGATCTCGTCTATGTTCTTCCTGAAGGGAAATGCGAGGAATTTGAGGAAGCGGTTAAAAATTCCTTTCAAGAGCACCGGTTGGGGCGGTTCTTTGCCGAAGTCAGGTTTGCCTATGCCGAACTGGAGCCTGAGAAAAATCTCTATATCCGTGAATCGGATGCCCGCCCGGTGAATGAATTTGGCCTCAGAGCGGGGCCCAATCACCAGTTCTTCTTCATGTTTGAAGAGGTGGGACTCAACTACACCGGCATCCTCCAGATGGAAGTGGATTGCGTCGCGATCCGTTCAGGCTGGCTGGACCGATTGGTCGGTGAACTGGAAGCCCATCCGGATGCCTGGGTGGTAGGAAGCCAATACCACGGGCCTCCGTTGCCCCTTCCGTGGACGGATCACCTGAACGGCAATGCGATTTATAGAAGCGGTTCGAAGAACCTCCAGGATTTCTATTTTGAAATCTGGAAGCGCCGAACGGAAGAGGTCGTGAAATATCAACGTCCTGAGATGGCATTTGATTGCGCGGTAATTGAATATTTCGAAAGCGATCAATCCGAGGAGGACTACGAGAATCGTTTCGTAGCCAGCGATTACATCGCGAATATGGCGCCCACGCTCAACTATCCACGATGGAAACACTCAATACGAGAGTTGAGCGAAGATATGCCCGATACTTGCATTGTTCATGCTTCCTGGTTGCTGGAAGAGGTGAAGGATAAGTTAGGATTTAACGAAGCGGATTGGGAGAGGGTATTTCCTTCCCGGGAAGTTGACTGGGGCAAGCTACGTTGGATTTGGATCAAGGGTTTCAGTGACAGCAGTGATGCCCGTTTTGAGGGAGGGAGCTTCTCTATCGAGAGTGATAGGGACTACATTTCTTGGAGATTGGGAAGTGAAGTTCTTCCTCAGATTGAGCTCGATATCGATAAGGGTGAACTCACAGTCGAGGTTCACAGGATGAAGCGGTCGCGACTGCCATGGCTGAAGGAATGGTTCAGAACGCTGGAGATGAGCAGCGTAATTGGGAAAAACCTGATTCTCGACTTTGTGATGAAGGCGAGAACCCTGAACCTCGAAGCTAAGTTTGAGCGTTTTCTAATCAGGATCGCGCATGTGCAGTTCCCGGGTAAAAAGATTCTGGCTCCGCTGGTGAAGATCCCGTCGTATTTTGTGATTCAGCCGTTGTTCCGGCTCACTCGAACGGGGATTATCAAGCCGTTCGTGAATCGCAATCGACTCTGCCGACACAATCTCGAGGAGGGGCAGCATGTGGTTGATCTGTCCGATTTTCAGGATGGTTTAAATCCGGAGAAACACGATCTGCGTCTTTCGTTTGTGAATCGGTCTTCCGGAGCCGTGAGTGGCAGGATGGACTTTCGGGTTGAGTAGATTGAGCCTGCTTGCCAGGTTTACTAGGTCTCATAACCATACAGTTCGAGAACCTCGGCTAGGATCGAGTTGAGGGCATCGATCGTTTTGGGCGCGAGCTTTGACCGATGTTCGCCAATTATTCCCATTCTCTTGTGGAGATTCGGTCTTTCTTTTCTCCTCGGTCTTGTTAAGAGGTAAACCTTGAACTGGGTTGAGAAAGGTATTCTAACGAATACGCACAAATCCTGAATGAAACTGACATAGTCGCAGACCATTTGTTCGTATGTCAGTAGGACCCGTTCTTCACATGCTTCCAAGAGCCGGTTCATCTGGAGGTAGTGGTTGAGTGTCGCCTCGGCTGAGTTGATCACGAAACTGTCGATGCCTTGCGAGTTCAGTTCGTTACGGTGCGCTTCCTGCTCGCGTGCGATCTCCGGAACTTCGCTGATGGTGTGGGCGCCAGTGAAAGATAAAAACTGGGAGACCAGAACATCGCGGGGATCCCTGACCATGAATATGGACCTCCGGCTCCTCACAAACTCTTCTGTCGCGCTCGCCAGAAGGGCTTCCAGCGCAGGGGAACTGGGTCTTCCGGTAAGCCTGATGGGGGCATAGACCTTTCCTGTTTCACTGAACTTGATCCCGCTCGCGTCGTTCCTGTCAATTTCGCCGTTGTTAATTTTAGCCTCATAATCGACGTATTCGAGATTGAGTGCGTTCCGAAGAGCGCAGAAAGACACGACGCTGCTGGCGCACTTGTGAAACGTGTAGAACCAAACTGATTTCTCGTTTGACTGCATATCGTCGATTGTGCCCTGAAAAGGCTTCATTCTAGTCTTGTCACCTGAAGTCCCTGCTGCGGATGATAACCGCTGCCGCTTTCGCGTTGATTGACGGGAAGAGTAAGTCTCTTTTTGTTCGATTCAAGAATTTGCGCTGACAGCTGAATCGCTGTATCTGGAGAGAACCGCAGGAGGCAATTCTTTATATGGCAAATCGACCCGGAGGTACGATTCTCGAAGCAAAATGAAGCTGGATCACAAGAAAAACACCTTCGTGATCGGCGCCGGATTCCTCTGTTTCGGCACGTTTCTGGGCGGGTGGTCAATTGCTACGGGGCAGATCCTGATCGTTCTGGTTGGATTGTTCGATCTGACTGTGAATGTGATTCGCAGAATTCGATCGAAATCAGGCACGAAACCGGAGAATGAAAACGCATCGAGGTTCTTTCAGCCGGCCAGCGAGTTTTCCGTCAGTCTCAAGCTTCTTCTCGTCCTCCTGGGTATTTACTTGTGTTCGACTCTTTTCGTTGTTGATGTCTCAGAAGACAAAGGGGCGCTCATCAAGAAGTTGAGAAATTTCGTGATACCAATCGGGTTTCTTGTTCTGGCCCCCTGTTTTAGAGTCTGGAAACCCTACTGGAAGGCCACATTAAGAGTCAGTTTACTCTCATTGTCAGCGTCGATTATTTTGGCTTCAGTGTCAGGATTGATCGGGCACTTTTCCGGCTACAACCCTTTGATCCAGGACTTGCAGCCATATCCGGGTCGGAACGGAGGAGTGTACTCAATGGTAATGACTTATGCCTATGGGCTCGGGATAGCTCTGGCTGCCCTGTTTGCCGTGGTGATGAGCCGTGACCTGATGGAACGCTTGTTTCCCCGTCGCTGGAACATCTGGGGAACCGGTATTATCTGGATGGCATTGGCGATTGGTGTGGTCGGGCTCTATTTTTCCTACACAAGGGGAGGGGCTCTCAGTCTTATCGCGGGAGTGACGGTTTTCCTGGTTTGTCGCAGGCAGTGGAAGTTGCTTGCTGGCCTGGTGCTTGTCGGATCGATGGTTATCGTGATTTCGTTTGTTGGGAAATCGAGATACACAGAAGTCGAAAAGCCTACAGAGTGGAGAACAACAAGTCACACTGAGAGATATGCCCAATGGAAAACTGCGGTGGGACTGTTCAGTGAAAATCCGATTTTCGGAGTGGGATACCGGCAGTTTCAGGCGCATTGCGTCGACTACAAAATCAGGCATGAATTTCCCAAGGATCATATCGAGAAAATTGACCGGACTCCCCATCTTACGTGGTTGAAATCACACGCCCACAACAACTTCCTTGAACATTTTGCCACGACCGGAATTGTGGGAGGGCTGTGCTTTTTTGCCTTCGTTGTGGCGTGGGTCCGGGAGGCAGCAGGGGTGGTGGAATACCGCCATATATTTCTCCCTCCGTTGATATCTTTCATTGTCGGGGGGATGTTGGAGAATACCTTTTTTGACAGCGAGGTTCTCACAATCGTGATGATGGTTTACTTGTCGCTCCAGGTGTATCGAATGAATTCAGAGAGGGCATGTTAGAGCGCGCGAAGATTGGAATCTCAATCGGGCACTGGCGGCAGGTGTTTTGTGGCATTTGGAATGCTCTTGAGGGGCGCCAGAAATTCACCGTGATCATGAGCATGGTCTTTCCGGTGATTAACCAGGCGGCGCAGATCCTGGTTTTCTATTTCACGATTCGTATTCTATCGGCCGGAATCAGCACCAAGATGTCTACAGAGGTGCTTTGGGAATCGGCTGCAGCGATTGCGGGCTGTTTTGTGGGGGCCGGATTCGTGAATTGGATTGCCACGAAGATTCAGGTCAATACGAGGATCGTGTTTAAGCGAGTGGTCCGTCGTTTCATTGCAGGAAAGTATCTCCGTATCCGGGAGATGGGACTGGCCAAGGAAGAGGCTGAGGAGGCCTTTGCGACAGCTCAGGCTTCCGAGCATCATTTCCAGGGGCCAATGATCAACGCTTTGAATTCAATTGTTCAACTGGCCGGGGCAATTCTGATGGTGTTCTCGCTTGTTTTGATCGTGGCATTTTTTGCGCCCGAGATTGCGGGGATTATCGTGATCGTGGGGCTCGTCTTGTTCGTCCTGGTGCGATTTGCGAAGTCGGATGAATTGCATACCGAGCGGCAGGAAAAGGATGTTGCGATTCAAGACATGCGCAGTCGTGCAAAGAAAGTTCTCGAAGGCGAGGGGGATCCTGAGGAGTTGATCCAACAGTACCTCGAGAACGATCTCGACCAGGTCGATGAGCGCGAAGAAGCCGCGAGAAGGAAAGTTCAGCAGACTCTCCACGGGGTGGGTATCGTGTTCACCACGGCTATCCTTATCGCTGCGATGAATCTCGTTGATATCGAAGCTTTCAGCGGATTTCCGGAGGCCGCCCTGATTGCCTTTCTGCTTATGCTCAAGGTTTGCTTGCAGACTGTCCAGAACATGGTCAGCCATTGGGGGCACCTGCACCGTGACCGTAACCTGTTGACTGAGCTCGGGTTTGGCTTGGAAGGTCAGGCGGAACTGGTCGCCGATTCCGCCAAGGCATAGAGTCTGAAAAGAGCGCCGACTAGTTGTTGGTGTCGATGATCCTTTCCTTGAGGTCGCCGATGAATTCCCTGGAGCGGACGAGGCCGTCGTTAGCGAAGAAAAAATAGATGAGCCAGGCCCAAAGCAGGCAGCCGATTATTTCTTTGAGAGGGTTGAAACGATGAAACAGTGAACGCATTGCGAGCGAAGCTACCTTATCTGAGGAATGAGAAGACGCGTCCCGGCAGTTTGAAGATGATTGCGAGACAAGCGACTAACACTTGGAAAACCGCCTTGATCGACAGCCAGGTGAGCAGCAATACGAGGAGGATTAAGTTGACCGGGGCCCGCGCGATAGGGCGAAAGATACGGTGGAAGATGAAGCCGGCGAAACCCAATGGGCTATTCGGGTCAAGATTCCACTGTTCCTCAGGGCGATAGAACCAGGAAAGCCGGCGGCCCGACATTTCAACGGCGTCCCGGGCTGCAGCGATAGCATCATCGAGTTCGACGTCAAAAAACTCCCTCCTTGGACTGGTGCGATGTTTCGATAGAGCCTTGTGAACTAGTCGTTCTGCTTTCACGCAGTCTTCGGTATGGCCATGCCAGGCAACGATGAAAGGCGTTGGGATTCCCGTTGCCTGAGAGAGTTCTTCGGCACGCTCTCCCGGATGCTGCTGCGTGCGGCCGATCTTGAGGCGGTCCGGTGCCAGCGATTCGTTTTGTAGAATGTAAATGTAACCGGCGTCAGGGGAGGCACCCATAGACAATAAGATAGTCTCGGGCGGGCGGAATGCTAGCGGGTTTCGATCGCTACTTTCGAGAGTTCTGTTCCGCCTCGCGATGCCTGGCCGCCCGTTCCTCCGAGAGAGCACTGCGTCCAAGAAGGTGGGCCGCGACCGGTAATGTCAGAAACGCAAATCCCAGCGCAACGATCGATTTGATGATCGTCTCGCTTCCGGGGTTTCGAAGGCAGACCGCCATCAGAACGAGGGCAAAGGCCGCACCGGAAGCTTTGGTCGCCGCGTGCATCCGAGAAGGGAGGTCACGAAATCGGACCAGGCCGAGGCTGGCGATCAGGGCGAAGAAGCCGCCGCCAATGAGAAACAGAGAGGCAATGATTTCGATGACGATCATGAGGCGTCCTCGTCTTCTGAGAGATCTGATGGGGTGATAAACAATGACACTGCTGTGGTGCCCACAAACAGAACAAGACCGGCAACCATGGCGACGTCGAGCCAGAGTGGATCTCCTCGCTTCCAGCCGTTACCAATAGCAAGTCCGACGAAGCAAAGGGCGATCACGTCCGCCGCGTTGATGCGATCCGCGATGCTGGGGCCTTTCCAAAGACGCCAGAGCGAACAGAGAATTGCCGCTGCAACCAGAATCACGAAGATGTAGTAAGCCGTTTCCAGGATCATGACTCTGACGATTTCTGTTTGCGGGTGATTTCGAGGAGAGGTTCTTCGAGATGTTCGTGGACCGACTCGGCCTGCTCCTCGGCATTATCGAGCACGTGCATGAGAAGTGATTCCTCCTCCGGGTCGATTTCGAGAACGAGAGTGCCGGGCGTGAAAGAGACCATGTTGGACAGGGCCAGAACCTCGAGAGGACTCTTCACCTTCGTTTCTATTTCAACGATCTCGGGATGCAGATCGAGTCGAGGCGACAGCACCTGCCGGGCGATGGTGATATTTGCCAGAATGAAGTCGGCGACGTATCGCAAAAAGAGGCGAAGCAATTTCATGGCTGATAAGCAGTGGAGGTTGTTGGGGTTCCGGCGGGCAGGAGCTGTTCGGCCGCATGGGTGGCGACCTCGAAGAGCGGCTGAACAAAAATCCCGATGGCGATGGTTCCGGTGGCCAGCAGGATGACTGGCACAAACTGGATGGCTGGAATCTGTCCGGTGGGTTGCGGGTTGGGATGGTCCTTCCAGAAGGCTTCTGCCCAGATCTTGGTCATGGAGAAAAGCGTGATGATCCCGACCAGCAGGGCAAGCGCCGCCCAGAACCACGCTTCGACAAGGAGCGCCTCCCGAATGAGGAGGAACTTGGCAAAGAACCCGGACAAGGGTGGGATGCCTCCCAGCGAAAGGGCGGGAATCAGGAAGAGGATGGCGAGGAATGGTTTCTGGTTCAGCAGCCCGCCAATCTCTTTCAGTTCTTCAGTTCCCGCCGACCGCGAAATGAGCCCGGCGGCGAAGAAGAGATTCGTTTTCACGAGGATGTGGTGGACCGTGTAGAAGATCGCTGCGGCAAAAGCCCCCTGGGTGAATAGTCCCAGTCCGAGGACGAGGTAGCCAATCTGGCTGATAATGTGGAAAGAAAGGATCCGCCTGACGTGATACTGGCTGGCGGCACCTAAGACACCTGCCACCATCGTGGCCCCTCCAATGACAAGAAAAAGTCCCGCAGTGAAATCCGAAGTGGACTGAAGAGCGCCTCCGAAAACCCGGAAGAGAGAATAGACGCCAACCTTGGTGAGAAGACCTCCGAAAACGGCTGCGGTGGTGAAGCCGGTATGCGGGTAGGAGGCCGGCAGCCAAAAGTAGAGGGGGAAGACACCTGCCTTGATGCCGAAGGCGATCAACATGAGAGCTGCCGAGGTCAGGATGAGCGGATCTGAATTGGCCTCGGCGAGGCGTAGTGAAACATCGACCAGGTTGAGGCTTCCCGTTTTTCCGTAGAGAACCCCCAGGCCGGAGATGAAGAAAAACGAGGACACCATGTTGATGACCACATATTTGGTCGCCCCTTCATAAGTGTGTTTTCGGCGCCCCAGGATCATCATGGCGAAGGAGGCAATCAACATGACCTCGAACCAGACGAAGAGGTTGAACAGGTCACCCGTCAGGAACGCTCCGTTGATGCCGGCGAGCAGGAGCAGGAAGAAAAAGGCATAGTTTCTCAGCCAGAGAGATCGACCGATTTCACCGCAGGCAAACAGGGCTCCGCAGAAACCGACGAAGCTCGAGACGGAAACCATGATGGCACTCAACCCGTCGATGTGAAAGGTGATACCGACGGGAGCTTTCCAGCCGCCAAAGACCAGTTCGACAGGCTTGTCCCACTGCAAGGTCTGCATGAGCAGAGTGAGGGACAGTGTCAGGTTCAGAGCTGTCGTTAGCACAATGCCGATGCGAAGCACCTGCGGGTTTTTCCGCGCAAACAGAAGCAGGGTTCCTGCGATGAAGGGCAGGATGACCAGGGAAGTGACCAATGTGGGGAGGTCAATCATGAATCAATCTTCGCGAGCGTCGAAATATCGGACTCGCCTGAGCGGCGGAAAGTTCGTTTGAGAAGGGTGATGCAAAAAGCAAGAACGCCGAAGCTGATGACAATCGCGGTGAGAACGAGGGCCTGAGCGAGGGGGTCCGGGAGAGTTTCGGGTGGGGCGGAGGCTTCTTCTGGAATGATGGCAGTGGTGCCGTCGCCTAAACCTGCTGCCACGAAAACGAGCAGGTTGGCGGCCTGGGCAATCAGGGCCAGGCCGATCAACACCTTGAAGAGATTTCTCTTCAGGAGAAGAGAGGTGCCGGTGGCAGCGAGCAGACCGATGAGGATGGCGATAAAAAGTTCCATGATGGTGAGTGGCAGGGGGCTCAGCCTTCCATTGGTTCCTCGGGTTCAGGTTCGTTGCGCGAGGCGTGCCAGTTCTCCAGGGCCTGGTAAAGCATCAGCACAACGCCGGCGACCACCATGTAGACGCCGATGTCAAAAAAGAGGGGACTGCCGACTTTGATTTTGCCGACTGCGGGCAGATAAAAGGAAGGCCCCCATTCGGCGGCGAGAAAACTATCGCTCATCCGCAGACCCGGTAGGCCGGAGAAGGCAGCCAGGAGAAGACCGATGGCAGAGAGGTTGATGGGACTGAGCCAAAGGAAATTGAGAGCGTAGTTTGGTTTGGCCAGGTGAGTGAGGATGATAGCCATCGCGGCAATCAGACCGCCAATGAAGCCGCCTCCCGGTTCGTTGTGTCCTCTCAAAAGCAGGTAGACCGAGAAGACAAGCATGGCCGGCGTGGTGTAGCGGGCGGAGGCCAGCAGAACGGCAGAGTTTTGACGCGTAGGCGACAGTGAATCCCGCTTTGATGCGTTGGAATCGCGCAGCATGGCCGCGACTCCGAGTGCTGCGATCACGAGCACACTTACTTCACCGAGGGTGTCGAGGGCCCGGAAATCGACGAGGATCACATTGACCACGTTTCGACCAAATCCCTCGGGAACACTGAGTTGGGCAATGTCCCGGGCGACGGGTTCGTGGATGTTGATGCTGAAGGCTTTCAGCGTTAGCAGAGTGAAAACGATGCCGATGGCGACAGGAAGGATGAGAGAGCGAATGGTCTTGGCCTTCGAAGTGCGCTTCGTCTCGACGCGCGGGAGTCCATAAATGGCAAGAGCGAACAGGACGAGGGTCAGGGTCTCGACCAGCAACTGCGTGATGGCGAGGTCGGGTGCCCCATAGAGGGCAAAGATGCCGGCAATACCAAAGCCGGCACATCCTAACAGGAGCACTGCAGCCATTCGTTGTCTGGCAAGGGCTGATCCGATAGCGGCCAGGGCGGTTACGATAAGAGCAAGGGCGACGTCGATACGAAACTCCGGGATGTCGGGGATCTCAATCTTGAATCCCGAGTCGCGGAAGGCGAGCAGGATCAGGATGACAGCAGAAGCAAGGATGGTCGCGAAATACTGCTTCAGGTTGCCGGATTGAAAGAAGCGGGTTGTTTTTCCGGCCCCGGCGAGAAACGCATCAAATCCGCTGCGGAACAGGATTTGAAAATTCCACCCGATCCGTTCCCGCAGGACTTCTGCCCAGCGCCGGAAGTGATGACTGAAGAAATAGCCGGTTATACCGAGGGCCACAGTGAGGGCGCTGAGGAGGAGCACCAGGTTGAAGCCGTGCCACAGTTTTAACTTGATGGATACCGGTTCCATCTTGATCTGGCTCGCAACAGAATCCACCGCCGAGCCGAGCAGGGTATTCGGGAAGACCCCCAGCACGAGGCTCCCGATGGAGAGAATAAGAGGGCTCAACCAGAGGAAGACCGGAGGCTTCTTCTTTAGAGGCGTGGCGTTATCAGCCGAGCCAAGGAACGGAGTGACGCCGACCTTGATCGCGACAACGATGGAGGCGGCATTCGTGACGATACCGCAAAGCAATAAGCCCCATCCGATGATGGGAGTCTCCAGTTTAACCGCGTAGAGCAGCTCCTTCGAAATAAAGCCAATGAAGGGCGGAAGTCCTGACATGGACGCAGCCGCGAACACCGCAGCGATGCCCAGTGCCGGCATCGTGCGCATGAGACCCCGCAGTTGATCAATTTCCCGGGTACCCGTGGTTTTTTCGATGATGCCCGCCACCATGAACAGGGCGCCTTTGTAGAGGGCGTGGACCACGAGAAAGACGACAACGGTTTTCGCAGCGAGGGTGTTCTCGATGCCGAGAAGCATGACCAGCGTTCCCAGCGCAGAGACCGTGGTGAAGGCGAGCAAACGCTTCAAGTCCGTTTGGGCAATCGCGACAACGGCACCGAGAGTCATGGTCAAGGCACCGGTGACGATAAGCGTGTTGTGCCACAGCGGCGTTTCGCCGAGAACCGGATGCATGATGGCGAAGAGAAAGACTCCTGCCTTCACCATGGTGGCTGAGTGAAGATAAGAACTTACCGGGGCAGGGGCTGCCATAGCTCCCGGGAGCCAGAAGTGGAAAGGAAACTGTGCTGACTTCGTGATCGCACCCAGGAAAAAGCAGGCGAAGATGGCGGCGTAGAGAGGGTGAGAAACGATCAGTTCACGGTTCTCGACAAGCTCGCTGATTCGGTAGGTGCCCCCCACCTCTCCAATCATGATAACGCCGGCGAGCAGAATCACTCCGCCGCTCCCGGTAATCAGCAGCGCATCCAGTGCCGACTTTCGTGACTCCAGCTTGCTGTGGTAGTACCCGATCAGGAGGTAGCTGGAAATACTGGTCAGCTCCCAGAACACGAAAAAGACCAACAGGTTCTCGGTAACGGTGAGACCGAGCATGGCTCCGGCAAAAAGGAAAAAGTAGGCGAAGAATCGCGCGCGTTTCGGATCACCCTCGAGGTAGGCGTGGCCGAAGAGGGCTACCAGTGTGCCTATCCCGGTGACGAGACCGGCCATCAGTAATCCGGTCGGAGCCAGCCAGATATCCCAGTTGATCCCAAGATCGTCCGCCCAGGGGACAGAGAAATAGGAAGGAGGACTGTCCCAGTGATGCCAGCTGACGATCGCGAAATAGAGAAAGTTCGCCAGCATCGCAGCGACCCAGGCGATCCGGGACACGGCTGAAGGAAGTCTTCCGATGCCCGGAGAGAGAGCCGCGAGAATAAACAATGCCACGACTAGCCAGGCGGGATGGACAGAGTCGAGGGTCATTGAGTGGTCAGTATAGCGCTACGTTATGAGGGTAGTCGCGAAAGGCTACGTCCAACACAGCAGGTTTCGTCGAAACATTTTCACCGAGATAATCAATCCGCGCAACTTGAACTCATTTCTCATCGCAGGAATTGAAAATGAGGCGGTTATCAGAAGCGCACTTCATGATTTAGCTGTGGAATCATGAGCGATTTGAAGCTCTCTAGCGGAAGGTCGAGGTGTCCCTCAGACCCGGCCGGAATTCATCAGCGGCATCAAGGCTTCCGCCGAGAGCGAGGTGCCGAGGAGTTGGCGTCGGTTCATTGAGACCAGACTACTTCATTGTCTCGATCTTGATCATGGTCGCCTCGAGTTCCTTTACAATCTCGGGATGCTTCTCCGCGAGGTTGTTCTGTTCGCTGAGATCAGCTTCGAGATCATATAGCTCGGCCGCGTTGGGACGGTCATCCTCAACGGCATACCTGGCGAAGGAGGCGTCCGGCTTGAGATACTTCCACTTGCCCTGCCGAACCCCCGCACGGTCGAAGTAAAAATAGTCGCGACCCGTCTCGCTCTCTCCGAGAAGCAGATCAGTCTGGTCGATGCCGTCGATGGATCGATCCTGAGGTATTTCAAATCCGGCCAGGTTGGCGAAGGTAGGAAGAAAATCGATGCTGGCGAAGATCGCATCAGAAGTGCGTCCAGCGGGGACTTTGCCGGGCCAGCGGACGAGACAGGGGAGGCGGTAGCCGCCTTCGTAGCAGGAGCCTTTGCCGTTTCTTAGCGGGCCAGCTTCGCCCCAGAAGATGGTGTCGTGTTCCTGATACCAGCCTTCAGCCCGTTTTTTGGGGCCATCACCCTTGCCCATTTTCTCGAGGTAGTACTTGGGCTGATTCCACGGGCCGTTGTCGCTGGTATAGATCACGAGTGTGTTCTCACTGAGACCCATTTCGTCGAGCGTGTCGAGTAGTCGGCCGGTTTCGTAGTCGAATTCTTCGACGACATCGCCGTAGAGGCCGCCCGCGGATTTGCCGCGGAACGGGTCCGACGCATCGATGACCGTGTGCATCATGGTGTGCGCGAGATAGAGAGCGAACGGTTTGTCAGGATCCCGTTGGTTCTTGAGCCACTCGATGGACTTGTCCGTGTAGAGTCGGGTGAGGCTGGCCATGTCATCGGTGCTGCCGGCCGCTTCGTTGTTCTCGTGGAACTTCACCGTGCCGCCGTCGTTGGCACCGAGCGCTCCGAAGAAATAGTCGAAGCCCTGGGCATTAGGCATGCGCTCGATGATAGGTTTGCGGTTGGAGACGTCCCATTTGCCGATGCAGACCGTCTGGTAGCCGACCTCGCGAATGAGTTCGGCCCAGGTGATTTCCTCTGCGGGCATCGACCAGCCTTTGCTTCGAATGGGCTGTCGGCCGGTGAGCAGTGCAGAACGAGAGGGGCCGCATACGGTTTGGGAGTAAAAGGAGGTGAAGAGTGTGCCCTCGGCGGCGAGCTGATCTAGACGTGGGGTTTTGTTTTTCTCATTGCCGTAGCAGGCGAGATCGGCGTAGCCCTGGTCATCGGTGAAGATGATGAGGATGTTAGGTTTTTCGGTGGCCGCCGCAAGAGTCACGGCTGCGAGAACGCTGAAAAGAGTGATGAGCGATTTCATAGAGGCGGAGGTTAAGCCTTGGTCTTTGCCTTTCCTTTCTTCTTAGGGGCAGGTTTGGCGGGTGCTTTGATTGGCTTTCGATTGGAGGTGGGGGTGATTTTGGAATTCCCATCTTCGACTCGATTCACATAGACATAGATCGCGCTGCCAAGGGAGTGGTCTTTGTTGTCCATGAAGCGGGTTGCGAGTTGGGTTCTGCCGGCAGGAAGTTTGACCTGGAAGGATGCGTGAGTTTCGCTGGGCCGGACGTCGATGGTGTGATTGCTGTCGGCCACTTGCAGGTTGGCGACGGAAATGGGGCGGGCTGAGCCCAGGTCCTCAGGGCCGTTCCAGCCTTCGGTCAGGGTTTTGCCGGATTCCTTGGGCCAGCGGCGCAGTTCGATTTCGTAGATGCCGGCTTGATCGACGTCGACGTTCCAGTAGCCGACGGCTGTGGCTTTGCGAAGACCGCCCGGATTGTCGCAGTAATCACCGACCCAGTCCTGGGAGTAGAGAATCACGGGGTTGGCGTTTTTACTCCCGAGTGTGATCCAACGAGGCTTGTCGAAGAGTGGCTTCGCGTCGGCATACCATGTTTCGTAGTGGGCTTTCATCGCGTCGGCGATCTCAGCATTCTGCTCAATCACATTGGTCGTTTGACCGGGATCCTCGGCGAGGTTGTAGAGTTCCAGCGCGGCGTTGGGCGGTTGCGGGTTGCGGCCCTTTTTTGGGCGGAGCAGGCGCCACTCGTTCCACATAACCACGGCGGGGTCCCAGGGTTCACCGGAAGAGCGATACTGCACGACCAGCTTGCGGTCGGGGAGCTCGGAGGAGTCACCGGTGAGCAGACCGGCAAGGCTGGTCCCGTCGAAGGGCAGGGGAGACTCGATGGACTTGAGTTCGCAGAGCTCGATCAGGGTGGGGAGCAGGTCCTGGACCTGGACCATCTCAGCGATGTTCTTGCCGTGCTGAAGTTCACCATTGGGCCAGCGAATGAAGAGAGGAACGCGGTGGCCGCCTTCGTAGACGCTGGTTTTCTTCTCGCGCATGCCGGCGTTGAAAATCTCCTTGGCCAGGGTGCTCTGGGTGCCGTTGTCGGCGAGGTAAATGACGATAGTGTTGTCCTTGAGTTTCTTCTCTTCGAGAAAGTTTTCGAGGCGGCCGAGGTTCTCATCGAGGTTGGCGATCATGCCGTAGAAATGAGTCGGCATCTTCTTGCCTTCGAAGTCACCCACGTAGGGCTCGAGGTATTTCTCGGGAGCAATGTCAGGAACGTGAGGCGTGTTGGTCGGCAGGTAGACAAAGAATGGCTTCTCCTCCTGGGCCTGCTGATCGATCCACTTCATCGTTTCATCGAAGAAGATGTCGGTGCAGTAACCCTCGAACTTCTTGTCGACCCCGTTGTGGGAAAGGATGGGATCATAGTAAACGTCGGTGTGGTTTTCCCAGTGATCGGCCAGGGAGGTAATGCCCCACGCGCGGTGGTGAATCGTTTCCTGGAAGCCCCGGTCTTCGGGACGGTGCGGGTAACTGTCACCGAGGTGCCACTTTCCAAAGTGACCGGTCGCGTAGCCGGATTCAGCGAAGAAGTTGGCCATGGTGGGCAGGTCGGCCCGCATCATGGAGCGGCCTTCGCAGACGGCGGTGCAGCCATTCTTCATCGCGTCGATCCCGGTCATGAGCTGGCCGCGAGTGGGTGAACACATCGGAGCGACGTGAAAGTCGGTGAAGCGAACTGCACTCTCGCGGAACTGGTCCATGTTGGGCGTCTTGAGTACGGGGTTGCCGTGAGCGGAAAAATCACCGTAGCCCTGATCATCGGTGATGATGACGATGACGTTTGGCTGGGCTGCATTCGGCGGGGCTGCGTTGGCAAGTCCGCAAAGGGACAGGAGGATTCCGAAGATGAGGTGTTTCATGGGTGAAAGAGGTTACTTCCAGATGGAGTCCAGTTCGTTGATAACAAATGAGTGAATTGTGAGGGAAGCGTTGTTTTTGATTCGAATTTTATGAAGTGGAACTGCGTCCCGGTGATATCGCGGAAGCGGTTGGCTATCCTGACATTTATCAATCCTCGAAGCAGTTCAAGAAGACCTTCGGAGTTAGCCTGACACAGTATCGGAAGAACCAGGGGCGAGGTTAGGTGGACTAGAAAGAAACGTCCCACTGCAGCCGGAAGCGGACGTCGGACTCGGCTCCGCTGGGTGCGTCCATGTTCAGGGCGGAAACGTCCGCGCTGAGCTTGCTGCGATGCCCGCGAAAATACCAGTTGGCGCCGAGGGTCCACTCCCATTGATCGTTCTGCGACAGTGAAACATCCGGGGTGACATGAGCGACCCGCGCGACGAGCTCGAGTGGCTCCGGGCTGCAAGGGAGGTATTCCGAAGGGAAGGTGCCGACCTGAGCGTAGCCGCCAATCATGGATTGGTGCGCGCCGGTGCTTCGATCTTCGATATCTTTCCAGTGCAGTTCCTGCTGCCAGGACCAACCGCGGTACTTGGCTGCGGTTTCGAACATGAACTGGGTCAGTCGATAGGCGCCTGCGCTGAAGCCCGGTAGTTGACCCCCGCCAGAGCTGGAGAACCGGGTGAAGTTACTGTCGCCGTAAACGGCCCCGAAGGTAACGCCTGAAGTGAAGTCCTCGGTGAGGTCCAGGTCGGCCTGGCTGAAGCCAAGCGCCTCGCCTTGCGGATTCCACTGCCATCGCATCATCCAGAGTCCGTTGTCTCCGTTGTAGGCGGCGCCAAGTCCGCGGCCGCTGAGGTATTCAATCCAGACGCTGGAATCAAAGGCTTCACCTTCATAAAGGCGCAGCTGCAGACTGGTTCCCATCTGGCGATCGAGTGTGAACCAGTAGTTGGCAAGGGACCGGTCGACGAACTGTTGTTTGCCCGAGGAATCAATCCGCTCGCGATTGTATTCTGATTTCCATTGGCCGGCTCTGACAGAGATTTTGTCATTCACCTTCCAGGTGCCGCGATAGTCGAGCAGGGTGTTGGTAGGGAAGTTGTATTCAGAGTAGACTTCGAGATCGTCGCTGAAAAGAGTGCCACCGCCCTTGACCCTTCCGCGTTTTAATTCAGTGGCTCCGTTAGGAGGAGGGCGCAGATCATTGGCAGATCGAATCTGGCCAGGCAGGCTGTCGGTCCGAAACTGAAATCGAAGCCCGATCCAGAGATCGTTTTTTCCGTCCGGAGCAGAGAAGAGGAGCCCCTTGTCGAGGTCGTAGTACACGGCCGGGGTGGCGTGGTCCAGCGTTGAATGGAACGTGGTTTCTGGCGTGAGATCACCGGCGAGCCCGGCAAATGCAAAACCCCAGCAGAACCAAGCGAGACAAACGCGGTGGAGTCTTAAACGGAAACGGCAATTCATGGGGGAAAAGATCCCGTGACGGATTGCCGAATCGTGAAGTTTTCTTTCCGATAGGAAAAGAGAAATTCACTGAATTACCCGACTCGTTCTGCTAATGCGCATCCAGCCAGGCTTGATCGGACTGCTGTTTGAAATTGGTGGATTGCGAATGAAGTCGCATCATTTCCAGAGCCATGTAGTCCGCTGCGCCAGGGCTATACACTGATTTGCGGTTTCTTCTCTCAGCTTCTCGGTTACTCCGTGCGATTTCCTTATTCTGAGACTGTGTTCTCATCGAGAAAGCCTCGCCGAACAGTTCCTGTTCAGTTCTTCCTGCGTATCCTTCTCTGGGGATAAACCAGCGCGCATTCTGAGGCCCCGCCTCCACCCAGTCGCCGCTTGCTACCGTGGTATCGGCGTCTTTTGGCAGACCTTCGGGAAAAAAAGTTAACGGGTTTTCAGAAACTTTAACCCAGCCTTCCATCGGACTGATCGATCCTGGTTCCGTTGTTGCAGCGCCAGACGAGACGGACTCCGTGCCGGATGGTTCACTGGGTGTGCAGCTGGCAAAAACGCAGAGCGATAGGATCGCAAGCTGCGATAATCGAGCAAAGGGCTTTCTACTTCGCTGATTTCTATTGGGTTTAGTGGGCCGCATGGGTATGCAAAAAAAATCCTTCGAGATTTCCATATCAACTCTTCATGCGGAAAAACGAAATCGATCGGATCACGAATCTGAATAAAATCTTGTCGTTAATTCAAAAAGCCAGGGATCACTCGCTCGGGAAGTGTTTTGAGCATTTTGCCCATACCCTTGTTGTGCGCCGTGACGATAGCAATCAGATCAAGCTCAGGGAACATCAAAATGAACTGGCCGCCGGCTCCGCGGCCAGAAATGCAGTCGTAGGTTTTGTCGCCAACGGGCGCATCATGTCTCCACCAGAAGAAGCCGTAGGAGGTGCCCTGGGGATTGGTGTGAATTCGTGACGTCGCCAGTTCGACGAATTCGGCGGGCACGAGCTGCTCATCGTTCCACTGTCCGTCATTCATCACGAGCAGGCCCCACTTGAGCATGTCGCGGGACCGCATACTGCTGCCGGCGGCTGACTTGGGTAGGCCACTGACATCCTCCTGCCAGGCGAAGTTTCGAATGCCCATTTTGCCGAGGAGTTCTTTCTCAAGAAACCCCCATGACGTGCCGGGGGTGGCGACGTCAACCACTTGCATGGTCATGGAAGGATCAGAACCCTGGTATTTGTATTCGCGCGGGGAAGGCGGAATGGCCTGGCTGTGAGTGAGGTAAGCCTGGATCTGTCCCTGGCCTTTGAGGACCTCGGGAGTTTTCATCAGTCCGGCGGCTTTCAGTTTGTTGATGCGAACACCGGAGTGCATGTTCATGGCTTCGGCCAGAGTGATTTTCTCTGCTCCTTCAACCAGTTGGTCCCGGTCGATTTCTTTCAGGAAATCCACAACCGGTTTCTCAAGGTCCTCCATGGTGAGGTGTCCCAGTTGAATGGCGCGCCCCACCGCCATGGCTGTGTAGGACTTCGTGATGGACATTTGATAGTGCGGATAGTTCACCCGGCCCCGGCGATAGTAGGATTCGAAAATGAGTTTGCCTTCTTTGCAGAGGAGTAAGCTGTCCACCTCGCCGTGGTCACCGGCAGCGATCTCTTCGGCAAAGGCGAGGATGGCATCTTTGTTACCTCCGTCGGCACCCAGTGTGCCGACCGTTATGCCGTCTTTCCGGTCACCGGGAGAAGGATTAATGAAAGGCTTCTTGAGATAGGGTAGGTCTTTCTCGAGTTGAAACGAAACATCCTCAGAGTTGAGGTCGGTGACTTCAGGTGCCAGTCCTGTAGCGGGCGTTTCCTCGGCAAAGGCCGTCGGGAGGCAGGCAAGACACAGAAGGACGGGGGGCAGTCGAAGAATATCAGCTAAGGTCATTGTCACTGGGTAGGGATGGGCCCGCCACTTTGTCACAAAGTGTTGGTTTTCGACAGGTTGAGGCTTCCCTGTATGCGTGAGGTTTCTGCTTTTCAGGAAGGGGGTGGCCTCCTCATGCTCAAAGAACCTCCCCCGGTAACCCTGCCTACCCCCGAAACTCCCCAAGCTATGAAATCCCCCGCGACTTCGTCGTTTTCCCGTCGTCGCTTTCTTCGGACAACCGGTGCCGGAGTCAGCTTTGCTTCCCTCAATTTGATCACCAGTCGCAAAGGATGGTCGGCCGACCAGAAGGTTGTGATTGGTTCTGGTGAGCATACTTATGAATGCGAACACTTCTGGGGCATTCTTCCTGACGGTAAAACCTACGGCAATGCCTCTCACGGAGTGGCCTTTGATGAGAACGGACTGATCTACATTACCCACACCGGCGGTCCAGATTCCGTTTTTGTCTTTGATGCCGACGGTAAGTTTGTGAAGTCACTGGTGCCGTACCATTCCAAAGGAGAGGGGAGAGCCAGCGGTCACGGAATTGATATTCGCAAGGAAGCTGACGGTAAGGAATACATCTACCTGTCGCCCGCCGATCAGGGCATGGCGTTCACCAAGGCGACGATGGGCGGTGAGGTTGTCTGGACACGTGGCAAGGCGGAGCTTGAAAAGGACTCTGACCAGAAGCTCGCAAAATATCGCCCCACCAATGCCAGCTTCGCTCCGAATGGTGACGTCTACCTCGGGGACGGCTACGGTTCCGGGATTATTTTTCGCTACACCAGTGATGGTAAATTCGTGAGTTGTTTCGGAGGAACGGGAACGGAAGACGGAAAATTCAAGACACCCCACGGTCAGTGGCTCGATGCTCGTGATGGCACGCCCAAGATCGTGATCTGCGACCGAGCCAATATGCGATTGCAGTGGTTCGACATGGATAACAATCACCTCAAGACGATGGACGGTTTTCTTTTTCCTGCGGACATCGATATCCAGGGGGAGCTGTTGCTGGTCCCGGACCTGCACTCCAGAATCACCATTCTGGACAAAGAGGACAAGGTGATTGCCCAGCTCGGCGACGATGAAGCCTGGCGGAATCGCTGTCTCGACAAGGCTGAGAAAATGCGCGCCAGCCCGGATAAGTGGCAGGACGGAAAGTTTGTTCACCCGCACGATGCCGCTTTCGACAAGGACGGGAACATCTTTGTCGCCGAGTGGGTTGTCGGTGGTCGCGTGACCAAACTGCGAAAGGTGTCGTAACCTTTTCGCAAATAGTGTCGCTTCTACGTGTGTTGGAGTGATGGTTAGGATCGTCGGACTACTCCGGCGATCTGTTTCTTGTGATGAAGACTGTCTGTTTCTTATTTGCCCTGGGTGTCGCTGCGAGTTGGTCGGCGAGAGTGAAAGCGGAGCCGGAAACGGTTCGGGAATGGGAAGTGACACCGGCGGGAAAAACCGCTCATGGAATTCGGCAGGGGAAGAATGGCTATGTGGTTTCTGTGGAGTTCGAAGTGCCGCAAGCCGCTAAAACTTCAGCAGAACTGGAACGCATCAATCCCAGCCTGACGACCCTGCTTCCGGGATTGAAGGGGATGATCGACAGCGGCAGCGTTTCTGACTGCTACCAGATGGTCTATGATCGCAAGGTTCGCCAGGTCAAGGCGGGTTACTTTCCCACGGATCACAATTTCCTCGATTGCGAAACCACGATGAACCTGGTTCACAGCGAGTCGGGTCGGAAAGTGTTCCTGCTGCAGGCGGACATGGATGTGGTGACGGACGGTGTCGACGCAGCACGCGCTCCGAATGTGGAAGACTATGACTTTGCGAGAGGATCAAATTCGTTCCTGCCGATTACCAAGTATGGTTGGTACAAAGGGGATGCTCCTCCCAATCCTTTCATCGAATACTATCCGGAGGCCCTCAAGGAGCTTGAGGAAGTGCGCGCTGACTTGTTGAAGCGGGCCGGATCAGACAAGGGAGCCATCTGGCGCCGCATGCTCGAAACCTGTGACGAGCAGATCCGCGTGGTGAAGGGGAGAGGGAACGGGTCCAGCATTCAGGGCTGGATGAAGAGCAGCCGTTACCTGATGGCAACGGAGGACCCCTTCGTCGTTCTGCCGATGAGCTGGTACAAGGTCAAGAGCACTCCGGGAACAGGAGACCTCTGCGCGGTGGTTTACGGGGACCGGATTTATCCCGCCATCCTTGGCGACTCCGGTCCGGATACGAAAGTGGGCGAGGCGTCGATCAAGCTGGCAAAACAACTGAATTCCAAGGCATCCGGGACTCAGCGGGCGATCAGCAATGTGGGGGTGACCTATCTCTTCTTTCCCGGAACCAAGTTAAACAGCGGCAACCTCGACTACGCGCAGTGGCGCGAGCGGATCATCGAGTTACTTGGAGAGATTGGCGGTGTGTCCTCGGAGGATGCGGTTCATACCTGGTGAGCTCCGCCTGAAAAATTAAGCAATCAGGTGGTTGGGGAAGTCTCCAACCCGTTCGCAGGCCACCTGCTCCATCACCTGCTGCAGCTGCCTTTTCAGCATCGTCAGGGTGTGATGTCCGCCAAACTGTCCTAGAGCGCAAACGCCATACATCGGGGTGCGGCCGAGGAAAGTGAAGTCGGCTCCGGTGGCAAGAGTCGCAGCAATGTCAGGACCAGTGCGAATGCCGCTGTCCATCATCAGAGCGGTTTTGCCTTTGAACTCTTTCACCAATTCCGCGAGCGGCCTGATCGTGGACTGGCCGGGGTCCAGCTGACGCCCGCCGTGGTTGGATACGATCATCCCATCGACGCCCAGCTTGAGGGCGCGTTCGGCGTCCTCGCTGTTGACGATGCCTTTCACCACCAGCTTTCCTTTCCACTTGTCACGGAGAGGCTTGATGCGTTCTTCACTGAGACGGCCCGAGAACGTCTTGTTCATGAAAAGGCCAAGGTGCTTCATACTGAGCCCCTCGGGAATGTAGGGCTTCATCGTTTTGAACTCCGGTGCCCCTGCAGCGAGCTGGCCGAAGGACCAGGTCGGATGCGTCATCATTTGGAAGACATTCCGCGCGTTCATCTGCGGAGGGATGGAGAGGCCGTTGCGGATTTCCTTGGGGCGATAGGCAAAAGTGGGGGTGTCGGCGAGGATGACCAGCACCTCGCAGCCGGCGGCTTCGGCGCGCTCGAGCAGTTTGTCGCGCAGGTCGTCTTCAGCCGGGTGGTAGAGCTGGAACCAGAATTTGCCCTCGGTGATCTCTGAAATGGTCTCGATACTGGCGGTGCCAACAGTGCTGAGAATGAAGGGGACGTTGTGCGCGTGGGCGGATTGGGCGAGGAATTCGCAGGCCTTGGGCCACATCAGGCCCTGGAGGCCAATCGGAGCGATCCCGAACGGAGCGGACCAGGTCTGACCAAAGAGTTCCGTCTCCTGCGAGGCACCGGGATAGTCTCGCAGGTAATAGGGTTTGAGTTGGATTTCCCGAATGTCTGCTGTGTTCCGTTCCAGGTTGACGTTGGAAAAACATCCATTGTCGAGGTAGTCGAACGCAAAGCCGGGCATGCGACGCCGGGCACGCTCGCGCAGGGCTTCGACAGAGGGAAAGCGTGAGTCAAAATGGTCGTCCATCAATAAGATGGGTCAACGTAGGTGAAGTACGCCAAGTTTTGAATTGAGATTTTGACGTGAATCGGTCTGTAGTTCAGTCGATTCCTCATGAAAAACGGCCCAATCGTCTGATCAATTACTTTGACCTCAGCGACAATGTATAGGCGTTCACTGGCAGTTTCTTAACATGAGATTTCGGCGGATTTGAGTGGTCCGTATTTGGGTGACTTCCTAGTCGATTTTGGCTGGAATAGCTCGCCAATGACACCCTGTTCCCCTACCACCTGGAAGAAGTTGCTTGAGAAGGCAGGGCAAATTCCGCAAGAAGCGATGCTGTTGTCTGAGGCGACGGATGACAGCAAACGACTTCGGCGGACCTTCGATCCTGCATTTCCTTTCGAAATTCACTCTTTTTGCTTTCCTGACCACAAGGAAAACCTCGGAACTGATTGGCTCAATCTGCACGACTACCTGGAGTTGATTATTCCCACTTCTGGTTCCGGGCGATTTTGCATGGGAGACCATGAAGTAGAGTTTGAGCCGGGTGATCTTCTCATTGTCGAGAGCATGAAACTGCACGGAGTCATGGAGACCCAAGGGGAGCATGAGTCGATTGTGATTTTTTTCATGCCGGAGTTTGTCTTTCATCCAGGATCGGTGCCGTGCGACTATGAATTTCTCAGCCCGTTTTTCGGGCGCCAGGGTGGTGAGTCTCCCATTTTGAGGCGAGACGCCCCTTCGGGCGCAGGAGTGCATCAGGCGCTGATCGATTTGCTGGATGCTTACCAGAAAAGTTTCGACGCTTCGACATGCAAGCTTCGTCTGCTGGGAGTCTTGAACGAGCTTCGGCTCAGCCTGGGGGCAACCGCATTCACCGAAGTGCAGTATAACCAAAGGCAACGCAGCGTGGATACCATTGTTCCGGTGATCGATCATTTGCGTGAGCATTTTTCGGAATCACAGAGTCTGCCGGAGCTTGCTGCGATGGCGGGCATGAGCCCTACGCTATTCAAGAGCCGGTTCAAAGCCGTGACAGGTAGCACCTTCACCCAGTATCGCAGCCATTTGCGCATTTCAGCGGCGGCTCAGCTGCTCTTGGAGAGCGATCTTTCGATTGGGGAAGTCGCCCACTCGGTTGGCTTTTCGGACCAAAGCTATTTTGATCGGCGTTTTCGGGAGCGATTCCGGAAAACCCCCCGTGAATATAGGATGAACGGGGCAATTCGGCAGCCGGCTGGGGCAGTCTGAACCAGTGTTAGGCACTATTAGAGGACGAGAATTCTGTCCAATAGTCCTAAAAATATGTCCCATAGTCCAAGCCATCAGGGGCGGTGGCAGGGCATCTTCTCCACAGTTTTGTTCATCGACAGGCTTTCCCCGTTTGGCCTGACCTGAACTGGCTGTCGGTTACCTCCAGAATTCCCACTCTCCGCAGGAGGCGTGTTCAGCGCTTGCTGGATACGCTTCCCGACGGGGGCTATCCCCAAAAATCCCCATGTTCAGATCCAAACCCTCGTTAGGGCTGGTGATTCTTTTCACCATGCTGTCATTCTCCTGTCATGTCTTCGCTGACAGAATCCAACACCTCGACGCGGCTCAGTCCGCTTCCGTCGTCGGGAATCCGGTCACGCAGTGGTCGGATCTCAGTGGCTTTGATAATCATGCCACGCCCTCATCCGGCGGAGATGTTACGTTCCCTGGAGCTACCACGTTAGGCAGTGGCCTGGACGGGCTCGATTTTGCTCCGACCAAGAGCACGCTCGCATTGTTCTCCTCGACGGATTCGGATGCCTGGCTGGATCAGACGGCTGGGAATGGATTTACGGTGTTGATTGCTTACAAGGTGAATTCATTGGTGCCTGACTGGAACGATCTGCTGGGCAACAGCTCGAGCGTCAACTCGGGGTTCCTGATGCGGATGAGCAGCGGCGGGAATATGCGAGCTTCTTTGGGGGGAACAACGACGATTATCAGTGGGCAGAGCGCCACTGCGGGCGATACCGTGGTCTTCACCTTTCGCTACGATCCCGCGACTTCTCAGATGCGACTCTGGGATTCGCTGAACCAGATTGAGACATTCGGGACCGTGGCTCCCGGTGATTTCTCCAATGGAAGTCCCGTTCGAGTGGGGGCGACGACCGCCAACGTGCGCTTTTCGGACGTGCTTGTCGGTGAAATCATGGTGCACGACACGGCCCTATCGAACGAAGCGATCGGGGTTTTGGAGGAACATCTCGTTTCCAAGTGGGACACGGTTGGGGCTCCCTTGATTCATTTGACTTCATCCGATCCGGAAAGTGTTCAGGGTGATCCGGTGACGGCGTGGGAGGACCAAAGTGGGAACGCTTATGACGCCGTGGCCGGAGTGGGAACCGTCGGCTTTCCCGGCGCGACCAAGTTCAGCAATGGAAATGACGCTCTCGACTTTGGCAGTGTCCGAAACAGTTTAAATATCGCCACGGCTGCCGATTCGGATGCCTGGTTGGACCAAACATCGGGCAATGGATTCGCGGTCTTTGTGGCTTTCAAGACAGAGTCGATCAACACCAGCAATTGGAATGACCTGATCGGGAACACCAGTGGTGTCGCTTCCGGATTTGGACTTCGCTACAACCAGACGGGGACCATGCAGGCCTACCTCGGCGGCAACAGTATTAACGTGGGGGCGGATCCCGTAGTGGCGGGGGACGAGGTGGTCTATTCCCTCCATTACGATCCGGCGGCGTCGGAATACCGGTTCTGGAATTCGAAGACTCAGACCGAGGCGGTGGTTTCATTGGCTCCGGGTGATTTCTCCAACGGCGCCCCCGTTTCCCTGGGAAGCACGGACAGCGGTGGGCGCTATTTCAATGGGTTGATTGGTGAGGTTCGGGTCTACGACAGTGCCTTGTCCGCAGACAAGGTTCAGGAAGTTCGCGATCAATTGATCGATCGCTGGGCGCCATCCGCATTGCCGCCTCCGCCTCCTGGACCGGGATTCCCGAATGTCACTCAGACACTGGGTAATACCCTGGGTCAATTTAAAGCAGACCCCATCGACGACAATGTGCGGGTGGTGGTATTGGACTATGTGAATGGCTATCTGTTGATGGATACTCGCGGTCTCGAAGCCGATGGCATGGGGCACGCTCAGCAGGTTTGGGACATTTCTGATCCTGCGAATCCAGTGGAGGTGCATCGAATCGGAGCGATTCGGGGGATGCACAAGTCGACCCGCTTTCTGCCGGACTACCGAGTTAATCATGCGGGTGATGATTTTTACAATGTCAGGGACATGCTCGATATCCGGAAACAGAATCCTCCGGGCTTGGTGCTTTCCGATGTGGGCACTCGTGGGGCTTACTTGCTTCCCTACCAGTATCTGGTGGATGGCAGTACCGGGGCGATTCAAATCACCGACACCCGGATTGGCACTACGCCACTCTCGAGCTCAAGCGCTCATGGGTTTCAGGGGCAGACGATTCCCATTGGCAATCTGCTGATTGTGGCGGGTATTCGTGGGCAGGGCTCCCGGGCCGTGGCGACCTACGACATCAGCGATCCATCGAATCCTATTTTTCTCGATGTGATTGCCTCCAATGACCCTGTGTGGACCGAAACGGAGCCTGCCTATGAGGCTCAAATCTGGAAAAACTTCATCGTACTGCCCAACGTTTCCGGCAGTGATGACTGCGCCTTCATTGACTTCTCAGATCCGACCGATTTGCAGTATGTGACCAAGATCAGCGACCTTTCTGGCCGCACTCGATACGCTCAGATGCAGGATGATCATATGTTTCTCGGCTTCGGGAAATACGATATGTCTCCGCTGCTGACAGGTGGTGACCCGGTCCTGGTAGATACGTTTATTCAGGACAGCGAATACCTGTTGCCTTTGGGCAATCTGCTCGTCAGTGCCGAGAACTCAGAGCAGGGCACAATCGAAGGCCAGCCGACCGGTCAAACTAAGATCATTGCGCACCAGGCGGCGCCGGATACGAACCCACCCACGGTGGCCTATCACAGCCCGGCTGCCGGGGCGACCGGGCAGGCGGTGACGACCCGGGTCGGGTTGCTCATCCACGAAGTGCTCGACTACGCCACGATCAACGAGACGACTTTTCGTGTGTTTCCTGATGCCGGTGGCGCCGATGTTCCGGGAACCTTTACTGCGATGGATAAGGATGTGGTCACCTTCACACCTGATGCTCCCTTGGCAGAAAGCACGACCTATCGCGTTCAGCTCGAAGCGGACGGCATCAAAGATGTGTCGGGCAACGGCATGGCCGCTTTCTCCTTCACCTTCACCACCTCTGGTCCGGGTGGACCGGATCCGGTCATGATCACTGAGGTGAACAACTCCACTTATCCCGCGCCGGTGAATGGTTCGACCACCCTGACGGCAACGGCACAAGGCGGAGGTGGTACCCTCGAATACAACTGGACCTTCGGAGACGGCACCGCTTCGACGGGGTGGAGCACGTCGACCGGCAGTATTGCGCACACCTACACGGCACCGGGGCACTACACGGTGATTGTGCAGGTGCGGGATAGCAGTAATCCCACGAACATCAATACGTCGACCATAGTGGTGACGGTCAGTGATGCGGCGCCCAGTTTGGTGGCGAGCAAGGGAACCCAGATTCTTCTCGATGGAGCCAGCCGATTGGTCTGGACCGTGAACCCTGACAATAACACGGTCACTTCGATCAATGCGGATACGATGGCGAAGACGCATGAGGTGCCGGTGGGCGCGGATCCTCGAAGCATTGCGCAAGCTGCCAATGGTGATTTGTGGGTGGCCTGCCTCGATGACGATCAGATTGATATTCTCAGTAGCACGAATGGAGCGCTGTTGAACACGATCAATCTTCCGGTTGGCTCTCGTCCACACGACGTGGTGTTCAACAGTGGTGGGGGCTACGCATACGTAACGCTGAAAGGAAGTGGGAAAGTCGTTCGAATCGATCCCGTGACTCGTCAAATCGATGCCACGCTTGATGCGGGGGCGACGCCCACGGCGTTGGCGGTCTCAGCGAGCGGAGAGAAGCTTCTCGTGAATCGATTTATATCCCCGGACAGTAGTGGAGAGGTTCGATCTTTCGACAATGCAGGTAACGGTTCTTTTGGGCTGGAGCAGATGGTGGCTTTGCAGGAAGACACGACATCGTCAGACACCGGCGAGAGCGCCCGGGGGCTTCCCAACTACCTTGCGGATGTGGCGATCGATCATGCCAATGGCTATGCTTACGTCACAGCGAAGCAGGACAACATTGCCCGGGGGGAATTCCGGGACGGCTTATCTTTGACTCACGATTCCACGGTGCGGGCTATTCTTTCGAAGATCGATCTGGCGACCAATGCTGAAGTCTTCTCTGAGCGCGTTGATATCGATGATGCCTCTCAGCCTTCCGCACTGTTGTTCACGCCGCTGGGAGATTATCTCTTTGTCGCGATCCAGGGCAATAACGAGGTCCAGATCATGGACACGTTTAATGGTGGTTTTGTGGCGACTCTTTCGACGGGCCTGGCTCCCCAGGGACTGGCCTTTGATCCGGTTACCAATCAGCTCTTTGTGAAGAACTTGAATGATCGCTCGGTCACGGTTCACGACCTGACGAGCGGCCTCCAGAAAGGGCAGTTTAATAACGCAGCGGTGGCAACCGTTTCGACCGTGGCCAATGAAGTATTCGCAGCAGACGTGCTTCTCGGGAAACAGGTCTTCTACAATGCGGCGGACGAACGCATGGCGTTTGAAGGGTATCTCAGTTGTGCTGCCTGTCACCAGGATGGTGATCACGATGGTCGGACCTGGGACTTCACTGATCGTGGGGAGGGCCTGCGGAATACGACGAACTTGCGGGGGCGCGCGGGAATGGCGCACGGTAACGTGCACTGGAGTGCCAACTTCGATGAGATCCAGGATTTTGAACTGGATATCGTGAACGGTTTTGGCGGTGACGGTTTCACCGCAGAAGGCCCCAACCCGTCCCTGGGCGCTCCCAATGCCGGTCGCAGTGTGGAACTCGACGCACTGGCTGCTTACGTCGCTTCGCTTGGGAACGACTCGGTCGAGAAAAGTCCTCACCGGGATCTGGATGGCACGCTCTCGGATGCGGCCGCGATCGGGAAACAGCTTTTTGAAGGAACCATCGTGCCGGCTTCCGGCACGGCTCTCAGCTGTGTGACCTGTCACAATCCCAGTTCTGGTTATACCGACAGTGTGGTGGGCGACGGCACCGCTGCGCTTCATGATGTGGGAACCTTGAAGGCTTCTTCCGGTGAGCGACTGGGCGGTGGGGCTTCTTCCCTCGTTGGTATTGATACGCCGACCTTGATGGGACTGCACGCGTCGGCCCCGTATCTGCACGACGGAAGTGCGGCCACTTTGTCGGCGGTATTTGACCAGTTTGATAGTTCGGCCAACCTCGGGGAAGATGGTTCGGCCCATGACCTCTCCGCGACTGGCTACAACCTGACGGCCGGGGAGAAAGATGACTTGATTGCTTTCCTCCTGCAGATTGATGGGGGTGCCGATGTGACCCCACCGGCGGTTCCATCTGGATTGCTTTCCAACGCAGGAGATGCCTCGGTTTCTCTGGATTGGGGCGACAATACCGAAAGCGACTTTGCGAGTTACAATGTCTACCGTTCGCAGTCTTCTGGCACCTATGGCGCAGCCCTCGCGACCGGCTTGACGAGCAGTGACTACATTGATTTTACGGCGCTCAACGGCGTGACTTATTACTATGCCGTGACGGCAGTGGATTCGTTGGGCAATGAGTCGGAGATCGTGAACGAAACCAGTGCGACGCCAACCAGTCCGAATCCGGCGATTCGGGTGACGGAATACTACCTGACCACGGGTGACTTCAGCGGCACGACTGTGACGGTCACACTCGATCAGGCACTGGCAGATGATTACTTCATTCTCGTTCGAGGATCCCGGACCGGGGACGGTACTTCCAATCCGAACAACGACTACGCCCGTGTCGTATCGGTGCCTGGCGGCAAGGGAGATCTAGCGGACTCCGGAAGCAGCACCTCGATTGGGTTGCAACGCACCGTGGCGGATCATGATTGGGAAGGGGTTGTTACGGTAGTGGAATGTCAAAACCCTCAGAGCCCGGCGGGCTTTGCTCTCGTCGATGCGGTGGAGACCTCAATGACCGGTACCTCTGGCACCGACAGCGGAGCGGCCTGGAGTGATATCAATCAGGTGGTTCTTTTCGGTGGGTATCGTGGCGGTGGCGTGGAAATGTCGGGCACGCCAACCAATCGCAAGCAGGGAACCGGATGTTACACTCGTCTCTATCCCAGTGGCAGCAACACGCTGAACTGGACGCGGGATGCGGGTGGTGAAACGATGTTCGACGCAACCATGACGACCTTCGTGGTGGAGTGGGGCAGCGAGTGGAACATACAGAGGGTCAATGTGGCAGGAAACAACGGCGGCGGCGGCGCTGATGTCGCGGGCGAATACACCACGGCCGCAATCAGTCCGGTGGCGCGAGCCAACACCTGGGTCTGGGGAACAGGAACGCGTGTGGACTCTGGTATCGGAGATTGCGCGGAAGCCTGTCTTGTCACGCTAGGGGATGGCGTGCTTGAAAATGCCACCGAATCGACCGTAGCCGTGGGATCCGAGTACACCGATGCCTATGACTTTGATGTCTACACCCTGACACATGTGGATCTGAATGTGGATCATCGTTTCAAAGCAGATGGGGATTCCGCTGTGCTCGACTTGCCGGTGACGGTGGATATGACTTCTTCTGGAGCGCGATTTGGATGGATCTACAATGGGTGTAGCGGGACTGGAAGCCACTTCCCGCGTCCTCGGATGTGGGCGCGATACACGGACGATTCTACCGTGACGGTCAGCCGGGGCTACGATGGACAGAACTTTCCTGCGTGGGTGCAGGGGATTGATCTGTCAGGGCTGAATCAGTGACCGATTGATTGGCAAGCGGTCGAATGCACGTTTGATATCGAAAGCGCCCTGCTACAAAGCAGGGTGAGCTTTCGATTGCTTTGGGGTTTGCGTGTGAATGTCCAAAAATCCTAAAGATATGTCCAATTCTGCAAGCCGGATGGGGCACGGGTAAGGCATCTTAACGCCTGGCATTCTCAGACACTGTTGAAATTCGCATTTCAAATTCTGCTGATCCGGACCCGCGAGATGTGAAAGGTTTGTGATTTGGTGAAAGTGTCAGGATGATGCTGTCGATATTGCCACCTTCATTCCAACCCCTAAAACCCTCATGTGTGTTCAGCTGAAGAACGGTTTCCTCATCGCTACAATCATATCCACTCTATTCGCCGCGGTCGTTGGCGCTGCCCCGATTGGTAAGAAGATAACCCTGAAGAATGTCGAGAACGGCAAATACGTAACAGTCGATGCGTCAAGCGCCGATCGGCTGGAAGCGAGATTGGATACTGCGAATACCGACCGGGAGGAGTTTCTTGTCGAAGATGTCGGAGGTGGTGCCGTTCTGCTGAAGTCGGTAGCCACTGGCAATTACGTGCGGGTCGATACGAGTAGTCGGGACCGATGCTATGCCGTTGGAACTTCAGCCTCCGAGACTGCGGCGCAGTTTCAATGGACTGAGTTCAGTGCGGGAGTGGTGCGGTTGCAGAGTCTAACGACGATGGAATTTGTGAGAGTAGCGGGAGCAGCGAACACCTTAAGAGCCAATTCATTGAGCACCGGAACGGATACCCAGTTTGAGTGGGAGGTTTCCGGTGGGCCAGGTTTTCCCAATGTGACGCAAACCTCAGGAGCGATGCTGTCTGACTTCCGAACAGACCCGGTCGATGATGAGCTTCGCACGGTAGTCCTCGATTATATTGACGGCTATCTCTACATGGACACCCGGTTCCTCGCGACCGGTGACTCGGGGCATTCTCTGCAGACCTGGGATATATCTGACCCGGCCAATCCGATTGAAGTGGCGCGAGTTGGAGGGGAGAGAGGCATGCACAAGTCGACCCGATTCTTGCCTGACTACCGGGTCAACAATCAAGGAGACAAATTCTACAATGTGAGCGACATGCTCAATATCGTGCCAGAGAACCCTGCCGGCTACTCTGTCGATAGTCGGGGAACACGAGGGGCCTACCTTTTGCCTTTCGAATACTTCAGCGGGCATGACGGGAACACCATTGAGATCGTCGATACCCGGCTCGGTGATACGCCGGTCTCCTCGATCTCCGCCCACGGCTTTCTCGGGCAGACGATTCCGATTGGGAACCTCCTGATTGTTTCGGGGATTCGGAGCAGTGTCAGGGGTGTAGCGACCTACGACATCAGTAACCCGGCGGCCCCCGTGCTGCTCGATGTGATTTCCCCCAGTTCTCCTTTGTGGTCGGAGACGGCACCTTCTTATGAGTCCTTCGTGTGGAAGAACTTCATAGTCTTGCCGAATGTGCAGGGAACGGATGATGTCGAGTTTGTCGACTTTTCGGATCCGACGGACCTCAAGATTGTGACCAAGACGGGAGACCTCCCGGGGATCACCCGCTATGCGCAGTTTCAGGACAATCACATGTTTCTCGGATGGGGTAAGTATGATCTGACTCCGGTCGAGAGCGGCAATCCGCCCACGCTTGTCGGCACCTACGAACAGGCGGGAGAATACATGCTTCCTTTAGGTAACCTCCTCGTTTGTGCTGAGAACACGCACCAGAATCGACCCTACGGCTCCAGGATTTTCGCTCATCAGGCGGCTCCTGACACCAATCCGCCCACGGTGGCCTATCACAGTCCGGCAGCCGGGGCGACCAATCAGGCCGTCACCTCCCGAGTTGGTATTGTCATCCACGAAACCTTGGACTACGCCACCATCAATCCAACGACGTTTCGGGTCTTTCCGGTAGGCGGTGGCGCGGATTTGACGGGCACGTTGAATGCCATGGATAAGGATGTCCTCACTTTTACGCCGGACGTCGATCTCGAGGAGGGCACCACTTATCGTGTTCTGCTTGAAGCCGGGGGGATCAAGGATGCCGCGGGTAATGGCATTGCCGAGTTTTCTTTCGACTTCACCACGGCAGGTGCCGGAAGCGCTCCTCCGATTTTGATCACGGATGTATCGAATTCCTCTTATCCGGCTCCCGTTGGGGGCTCGACGAACCTGTCGGTAGTGGCGACGGGAGGACAGGGGGCCTTGTCCTACAGCTGGGATTTTGGCGACGGAAGCCCGGCTACCGGATTCTCGACCTCAAGCCAAGTGAGCCACACTTATGCTTCGGCAGGGCATTACACCGCTCGGGTTCAGGTTCGGGACAGCAGTGAGCCGCCGCAGATTAGCACCCAGACGATCGTGGTCACGGCAACCACGGTGCCGTCCGGGCCACTTTCTACCAAGGGTTCTCAAATCTTGGTGGATGAGTCGAGTCGCCTCGTCTGGTGTGTGAACCCTGACAATAACACGGTGACTGCGATGAATGCGGACACGCTGACCAAAGTGCTCGAGGTGTCGGTGGGTAAGGACCCTCGCAGTATCGCGCAGGCCTCTAACGGCGATCTCTGGGTGACTTGCCTGGATGACGATCGCATCGACATCCTCGACGGCACGTCCGGAGCCGTGCTCAACTCGATTGATCTGCATCGAGGATCCCGACCACACGATGTCGTTTTCAATAGTGCCAAAACCTATGCCTACGTCTCTCTCAAAGGGAGTGGGAAAGTGGTGCGGATTGACCCGGTGACGAGATTGGTCGATGCCACCCTCGATGCGGGAGCGACACCCACCGCAGTTGCTGTTTCATCCGGAGGAAATCAACTCTTGGTCAACCGTTTCATCTCGCCGGACACCAGCGGTGAAGTGCGTTCCTTTGACAACGCCGGCAATGGATCCATTGCGTTGGATCAAACCATGACCCTGGCCATCGATACGGTATCGGAAGATTCCGGTGATGGTGGTCGCGGGCTGCCGAACTACCTCGCCGACATCGCGATTGATCCCGGGAACGACTTTGCCTATGTAACTTCCAAGCAGGACAACATCGCCCGCGGACAGTTCAGGGACGGCCTGCCATTGACTCACGACACCAGTGTTCGTGCGATTCTCTCCAAGATCGATCTTTCGACCAATACGGAAGTGTTCTCGGCACGAATCGATATCGATGATGCTTCTCAACCTTCTGCTCTTTTGTTCTCTCCCTTGGGGGATTACCTGTTCGTCGCGATCCAGGGCAACAACGAGGTCAAAGTGCTGGATGCGTTCAACGGCAATATTGTGGTGACGCTTCCCGCGGGTTTGGCTCCTCAGGGGCTCGCTTTCGATTCGGTGACGAATCAGCTCTTTGTTAAGAACTTGATGGATCGAACCGTGGTGGTGCACGACTTGAGCCAGGGACTCCAGGAAGGCGAGTTCGGACAGCCGCCGGTGGCGACAATCCCCACCGTGGCCACGGAGACGATGACGGCTCAGGTTCTGTTCGGGAAGCAGGTTTTCTACAACGCGGCCGACGAACGCATGAGCTTCGAGGGATATTTGAGTTGTGCGGCTTGTCACCAGGACGGGGATCATGATGGTCGCACCTGGGACTTCACCGATCGCGGAGAGGGCTTGCGCAACACGAGCAACTTGCGCGGACGTGCCGGAATGGGGCACGGCAATGTGCACTGGAGTGCGAACTTCGATGAGATTCAGGACTTTGAACTGGATATCGTGGGAGGCTTTGGTGGAAACGGATTCATCAGCTCAGGCGGTCCCAATCCTTCCCTGGGTGCACCGAATGCAGGGCGCAGTGTCGAGCTGGATGCTCTGGCTGCCTACGTCACCTCCCTCGGGCTGGAGTCGATTGAAATTAGTCCGTATCGCAATGGAGATGGCACACTGACAGCCGAAGCCGCGATGGGTAAGCAACTCTTCGAGGGAACCGTGATTCCCGCCTCGGGAACCGCGCTCAGTTGTGTGACGTGTCATGATCCAGCCACGGCCTTCACTGATAGCGTGGTCGGGGACGGGACGGGCGCTTTGCATGACGTTGGGACGATCAAGGCTTCATCGGGTGCGCGTCTTGGCGGCGGGGCTTCTTCTCTCTCCGGAATCGATACGCCGACTTTGCTGGGCTTGCATGCTTCGGAGCCGTATCTGCATGATGGCAGCGCCGCGACGATTGCGGGCGTCTTTGATCAGTTTGACAGTGGAGCGGCTCTTGGACAGGACGGATCTGCTCACGATCTTTCGGTAACCGGTTACAACCTCACGGCAAGTGAGAAGGATGATCTAATTGCTTATCTGATGCAGATTGATGGCAGTCCTGATGTGACTGCGCCTTTGGAACCTTCCGGCTTGCTTTCGTCGGCAGGGAACAACTCGGTCAGTTTGAATTGGGATGACAATACGGAAAGCGATTTTGCCAGCTACAATGTCTATCGGTCCTTAACGCCTGGTGATTTTGGTTCGGCGTTGGTGACAGGATTGACGAGCAGTGACTATATCGATTTCACGGCGCTCAACGGAGTCACCTATTACTATGCCGTCACAGCAGTGGATGCGCTGGGCAATGAATCGGTCATTGTGAACGAGACCAGTGCCACGCCTTTCAATTCTAATCCGTCGATTCGAGTGACGGAGTATTACCTTACGACGGGGGATTTCAGTGGCACGACCGCGACAGTGACGCTGGACCAAGCCCTGGCCGATGATTACTTCATTCTCGTGCGAGGGTCACGGGCAGGGAATAATTCGTCATTTCCAAATAATGACTATGCCCGGGTGGTCTCGGTTCCTGGCGGCAAGGGGGATCTGGCGGACTCCGGTAGTAACGTTTCCGTAGGTTTGCAGCGTGCGGTGGCGGATGTCGACTGGGAAGGAGTGGTCACCGTGGTGGAATGTCAGAACGCCTCGAGTCCGGGTGGTTTTACTTTGGTGGATGTGCTGGAGACCTCGATGACAAGCACCAGCGGTACAGACAGCAGTGCTGCCTGGGATGATGTTAATCAGGTGGTTCTGTTTGGTGGGTATCGGGGCGGAGGTGTCGAAATGTCAGGCAGTCCTACCAATCGCAAGGAAGGAACGGGCTGTTACACCCGCGTCTATCCGAGTGGTAGCAACACACTGAATTGGACAAGGGATGCGGGAGGAGAAATCATGTTTGATGCAACTATGACTACTTTTGTGGTGGAGTGGGGCAGCGAATGGACGGTTCAGCATGTGAACGTGGTCGGGAACAGCGGCGGGGACGGAGCGGATGTTGTGGGTGAATACACGACGGCTGCGATCAATCCGGTAGCGCGGGCGAATACCTGGGTATGGGGCACGGGCACCCGCGTTGATTCCGGGACGGGGGATTGTGCCGAGGCTTGCCTCATCACACTGGGAGATGGGGTTGCTCAAAATGCGACCGAGTCGACGGTGGCGGTGGGATCTGAGTATACGGACGCGTATGACTTTGATGTCTACGCGTTAACTCATGCAGCCCTGAGTGTTGAGCATCACTTTAAGTCGGATGGAGATTCAGCTAGCTCGGATCTGCCGATCGGGGTGGGTACGGCTGCGGTGGGCGCCCGTTTCGGTTGGGTTTATAATGGCTGCAATCGAACGAATAGCGGATTCCCTCGACCAAGGATGTGGGCTCGTTATACGGATGGGGCGACGGTCACCATCAGCCGGGGCCGAAGTGGACAAACTTTTCCGGCCTGGGTACAGGGAATCGACCTTTCAGGATTGAATAATTAAATAGATCCGAAATAATTGGCCCAGTTCATCTGATTTATGCAGAAGAAAAAAGTCCTGGCCCTTTTCACCATTGGTGGCGTCGTGGGTTTCTTTGCCTTGGTGGAACTCTGGCGCCAGGCGGAGAACGACGTGGCGGATCCAGCGGACAAGTCAGGGCTCACGTTGACGAAGCTTTCGCCTATCGCTGCCAAAGATCAGGATCTCGATCAAAGTGTTGAGCCTCCACTCCCGTTGGATGATGAGTTCCAGAATTCGAGTTCGGTGTCGCGTGAGTCCTCGGCGGCTTCCGACTCGTCGGCCGATCTCCTGAACATTATACCTGCCTGGCTTCGCGAGAGTGGTGAAGTCTTGAGGGAGCAAATCGAGATCAATGGGCAGTTGGTGGAACGGGTACGCAGCCGTTACGAATGGAATAGTGGCGAGTTGGTGGAGGTTGAAGTCCTCGACCTCGGAGAGACGGCAACGGAAGAGCAATTTGCGTCGCTGGGGTTCGACGTGAATTTTGACGCCGACGAAGGAGAAGGAGTCCGCCTCTTGGAAGATGGTGAGAACTACGTAATTAACATGGAGTTCAGTAAAGAGGATCTGGAGGGCTATGTTCAAGTTATCGTAGGTGGTCGCTACTTGATGGAAGTTCAGATGGAAGGCCTTCCTTTTGAAGCCTTTCAAGCCCTGGAAGACCGGGACACTGTTTTTGGATCACTGTTGCAGCGTGCTGAGGATCAGTGAGTTTATTTGTGCCGTTCCAATTGCGCGAAACGGTAGGACTCGAAGGTGGTCGGGGATTCCCGTTGTCTTCACCGAGCTAAGTTTGGGCTCGATTGAACTTGGGCAAGATTACAGCCCCAAGCGCCGTGAATATCATCGACACGTTTGTCCTGTGTCGGTAGGGATTGATCCGCCCCTATGGCAGGGCGTAGTAGATCACGCCTGAGGTTGAAATTGAAGAATTTGCTACCGCGCTTGTGCCGGGTGAATCGCATTGACGATCTGGGCTTTGCTTAGGATCTTTTAGTGATGAAGGTTCCTCGACATGCGCTTGTAGTTCTGCTGCTGTCGGGGAGTTTCGGGGCCACGGCGGAAGTGAATGTCGCTTTCTTTGAAAAGAATATCCGCCCTGTTCTGATCGAGAACTGCTATGAGTGTCATTCGGTCGAGGCGGGAAAGTCCAAGGCGGGACTCTTGCTCGACACCCGCGAAGGAACGCTGACCGGCGGTGACAACGGTCCTGCTGTGGTGCCCGGAGATCCTGAAGCAAGCTTGCTTTATGTGGCGATCACGCACGCGGAGTCCGACTTCGAGATGCCTCCTAAGAAGGCGAAGCTGCCGGACACGGTCATTGCTGATTTTCGGCGTTGGATTGAAGAGGGGGCCCCGGATCCGAGAGACGGACCGCGGGGCAAGTTGACTGATGCTCCCGTTGATTACGAGTCCGGGCGCGAATTCTGGGCCTGGCAAAAGCCTCAATGGCCTGATATTCCTGAATCCAAACTTCAATCGAAATGGGCACGCTCTGACATTGATCGACTGATCCTGTCCGGGTTGGAGAATGCGAACCTGCAACCGTCCGAAGATGCGGGAACTGAAGCGCTGCTGCGCCGCCTCTATTTCAACCTGATCGGACTGCCTCCGACGGCAAAGGAGTTGGGGGCATTTCGTCGCGAAGTGGAGGCGACGTCCCGGCAGGAAGCCCTGGAGAAGAAAGTGGATGAGTTGCTGGCGTCCGGGTTTTACGGGGAACGTTGGGGGCGCCATTGGTTGGATGTGGCCCGCTTCGGGGAGTCGAGTGGCAAGGAATCGAACTTCACCTATCCGGAGGCCTGGAGGTATCGTGACTATGTCATTGATGCATTCAATGCGGATATTCCCTTCGACCGGTTCATCGCCGAGCAGCTGGCGGGAGACCTTCTTCCAGCGGACGGCGATGCAGAACGAGCCCGTTTGCAGGTAGCCACGGGATTTCTTGCCGTGGGAGCCCGGAGCTTGAACGAGATGAATCGCGATCAGTATGAAGCTGATAATGTCGATGAGCAGATCAATGCAACGACCCAGGCGTTCATGGCGTCCACCGTGGCCTGCGCCCGTTGTCACGATCACAAGTTCGACCCGTTCCTGATGAAGGATTATTACGCGCTGGCGGGAATCTTCAGCAGCACGAAAACTTTCATCGGCACCAAGATTGAACCGGACAACGTGATTGGAGGAGAGTTGATCCATCTTCCTGACAGCCTCGGGCTGCCTGTGTTCAATCGCCCGATCACACCCCAGAAAGTTGAGGAGCTCAAGCTCGAGCGAGTTGCCGTTCTCGAGAAACAGGAGGAAGACCAGGCGCTGGCAGCGAAGGCAATCAAAGAGGGCAAAGACCCGACGGAGTTTTTCAGTATCCAGATGGCGATCGGTAATATCTGGAAAGTGGGCCGTATCGACGGGGCGCTCGCCAAGGTCGATGATTCCGGTAAGCCGCATGTCATGTGTATGGGGGTGCAGGAAGCCGGGGAAGTTCGCGATGAACCGGTTTATGAGAGAGGGGATATTGCCCAGCCCGGTGATGAAAAGATTCCCCGTGGGTTTCCTGAAGTAGTGGTGATGTCAGGGGCTCCTCAGATAGACGAAAATGTGAGCGGACGTTTGGAATTGGCTGAGTGGCTGGCTCATCCAGAACATCCGTTGACCGCACGTGTTCTCGCGAATCGTGTCTGGCGTCACCTTTTCGGTATTGGTCTCGTCAGGACGACTGATAATTTTGGATACAATGGGGAGCGTCCCACCCACCCGGAGCTACTTGATTATCTCGCGCTTCGACTGGTGGAGGAGCATGAGTGGTCGGTGAAAGGATTGATTCGGGAGATTGTTCTTTCACGGACCTTCCAGCAGGCTTCCGATTTTCGGGAAGACGGGTTCCTGGCGGATCCGGAGAATCGCCTGATGTGGCGGATCTCAAAACGCCGCCTCGAAGCCGAGGCCATTCGCGATGCCATGTTGGTGGCTGCCGGTGACCTCGATGTGAACCGCCCCGAGGGATCACTGATTGGCCGTCTCGGGGACCGCAATGCAGCTCTACTCGGGTTTGCCAAGGGAGTTCCTTCGGATCTCGACGGCAGCCGGCACCGTTCCGTTTATCTTCCGGTGGTAAGAGACCGCCTGCCCGACGTGCTCGAGTTGTTTGATTTTGCGGAGACGAGCCTCGTGACCGGTCACCGGGAAACAACGAACGTGCCGACCCAGGCTTTGTATTTGATGAACAGCGACTTCGTTACCGCGAGGGCGGAATCGCTGGCAAAGTTGGTGGCGGACCGCGAGCGTGACGCGGCGATTCGAACTGTCTTCGAGCGGTGTCTTGGCCGTCAGCCGGATGCGGATGAGCTGGAGTTGGCTCGAAGTTTCTTTGAGCAACTGGATCAAACTGATGTGCCGAAGAAGGAGGGCATGAAGTTGTATTGTCAGTCTGTTATGAGCACTGCTGAGTTCCGTAACCTCGACTAAACGATGAGCCCTCAATTTCCATTTTCCCGACGCAGTGCCCTCAGGAGTCTTTCTTCAGGATTCGGCTACCTCGCCTTTGCCGGTCTGGCGGCGAAGGCGGCAGCGAAAGAGTCAGGGCTGTCGTCCCGACCCGGGCATTTTCCAGCCCGGGCCAGGCGGGTCATTTTTCTCTGCATGAAGGGCGGGCCCTCTCACGTGGACACCTTTGACTACAAACCCGAGTTGGAGAAACGAGACGGTGAGCGTTGGCGCGGAGGTGCTGCCCGCCTCCTCGGACCTCGTGCTGAATTTTCGCAGCATGGGGAGTCAGGTCTCTGGGTGTCGTCGCTCTTTCCGAAACTGGCGAAGGCTCACGCGGATGACCTTTGTGTCATCAACAGCATGCACACGGATCTGCCGAACCATCCGCAGGCCTTCGCTCAACTTCATACGGGAAGCTTCCAGTTTATTCGTCCATCGCTGGGCGCGTGGTCGCTATACGGGCTCGGGACGGTGAATGAAAACCTTCCGGGTTTTATCACACTCAATCCGCCGGCCGATTTTGGAGGCGCGAACAATTACGGCAGTGCCTTTCTGCCGGCGGTCTACCAGGGGGCGAAGATTGGTGGAGGGCAGTTACCCGCGATCTTTTCTGCCATAACCGGAAAGACCGAGGAACCGGGGCCGCCGATGAAGAATATCGATGCAGCGACGCCGAAAGCTTCGCAGCGGGCACAACTGGATCTCATCGCCGGGCTTAACCGTCACAAGCTGAAACTGGATCAATACAATCCTGAGGTTGAGGGGGCGATCGAATCGTTCGAGCTCGCTTTCCGCATGCAGGATGAAATTCCGGAAGTGCTGGATCTCGCTTCGGAGCCGGAATCGGTTCGCAAGCTCTATGGAGTCGGACAGGGTGGAGGCAACGAGCGTTTTGCCAAGCAATGCCTGCTCGCCCGCCGGTTGGTTGAGAACGGAGTCCGATTTGTCGAGGTGACGGCGCCCACGAACTGGGATCATCACAACCTGCTGCAGCAGGGGCTCAATGAAAGTGCGGCCATGGTGGATCAGCCCATTGCCGCGTTACTGACCGATTTGAAGCGTCGCGGAATGTTGAAGGACACCCTCGTCATCTGGGCGGGGGAGTTTGGCCGGACGCCGTATGCCCAGGGAATGGGGGACGGTCGCGATCACAACAACAAGGGTTACTCGATCTGGATGGCTGGAGGCGGCACCAGGGGCGGGTATGCTCACGGTTCGACGGATGACTTCGGCTATGCAGCAGTGGACCAGGCAGTGCATATCCATGACCTTCATGCTACGATTCTTCACCTGCTCGGCCTGGATCACGAACGGCTCACCTACAATTACGCCGGTCGGGATTTTCGTCTGACGGATGTCTACGGCAATGTCGTGAAAGAGATCCTGGGGTGAGGATTGCTTTTCGAATCCGGGCGCGTTGTATGACGCGATGAGTCGTGAATTCAGGGTGGTGAGATGTTTTAGCTGAAATAGGATGCAGTGATGAATAATGTGGTCCCCCGGTTACTGCTGGCCTGTTTCGCCAGCGTGATTGCTTTTGATTCTGCCGCCGATGAAGCGCTGAAGGCCCGTCAGGATGCCATCGTGCAGCAGGCGACTGCGATTCTTGATGCTTATCACGGCGAGGAACGAAACGCAGAACGAAAGCTTCGGGTGATTTGCTGGCGGCCTAACGATCGCGAGTATCCTGCGGATAACACGGAGCGGCTTACCCGGATCATGAAACACATCCAGGCATTCTATGCCGATGAGATGGAGCGACTTGGTTTTGGGCGACGATCGATTGCCCTGGATCTCGATGAAAAGGATCAACTGGTCATCTATCACGCCGTCGGCTCCGCTCCGTATGCTGATTACAAGAAGCCGGAAGGGGACCGGGTCAAAGATGATTGTTGGCCGGTCTTGAAGGAAGCCGGCCTTGATCCTGACCGGGAGACGGTATTGATCTTTACCAACCTATCAGACTGGGATCCTGACAAGCTCACTTTCTTCCACAAGAGTCCCTATTACGCGAGCGGCAGTAATCGGAGAGGTGTTGCCTGGCAACTGGCGTCCCCGGAACTCGACACGAAAAACCTGCCGCTCAAGAAACCGATGATTCGGGACGGCGAATACGGACGGATTTCACTGGGGAAACATAACTCTATCTTCATTGGGGGAATCGCTCACGAGTTGGGGCATGGTCTCGGTCTTCCTCACTGCTGGGGACACGAGGAAGAGGTAGCTGCCCATGGAACCGCATTGATGGGGTCGGGTAACCGCACCTATTTTGATGAGCTGCGAGATGAGGGGGAAGGATCGTTTCTTGCGCTGGCGAGCGCCTTAAGGCTCGCCTCGCATCCACAGTTCTCCGGGTCGGTGAAAGGACTCAACCTCCCGGCCAGTGCCACGTTTTCTGAGATGAAAGTCAGGAACCAGGCGAGGGGATTTGAGCTCTCCGGAAACGTCACCTCTCCGGTTCCTGTATATGCCGTACTGGGATACCTGGACCCGGAAGGTGGAGGGGATTACAACTCGCGCACGGTTTGCGCTGTTCCTGACCCGGATGGAAATTTCACGCTGAACTGTGACCAGATGGTCAATGGGAAACCTGCTGAGATTCGGGTCTTTGCCCTGCTGGCGAACGGCGCGGTGAGTCGATGGCAGTCCAGCTATGAGGTGGATCCCACGGGAGTGGCGGACCTGTCGATGATGCAGGCGACCCTGGAACTCGGGGATTTTGTTGCGGCGCTGAACCGCAAAGACGCGGCCGCTGCACGGCAATTGGCAGAGGCACTTCCTGAAGACGGTCGATCCCATACGGTGGCCCGAATGATTCTTGCAGGACGTGACCCCGGGCGCCTGACGATCTCCCTCGATGAATACGAGAAACAAGCGGACGGCTCGATGCTTTCCCTGTCGCTGGTCGAGCCAACGGAAGTGAAGGTGGGTTGGGGCCAACCGGTTTATGACTACCTGCCTAGAGACGAAGTGCTGCTGACGTCAGGAACACGACTCTTCACGACCGGGATATACGCGCACGCTCCGGCAAGGCATGCCTATGAGCTGCCGGAGGGGCACGGATGGAAAAAGCTCTCCGGTTTTTGCGGCCTGCCGAACCAGAGGGGCGGGAGCGTGGCTTTCAGGATTGTTGTCGACGGCAAGGAGGTGTTTGCTTCTCCTGTTCTTGAAGGTGGCCAGTCGGAGCACTTTGAGGTGGATCTCAGTGAGGCCGGGAAAGTCGAGTTGATCGTCGATAATGGAGGTGACGATAATGCGGTAGACTGGGGGTATTGGTTCGATCCAATTTTGAGCAGGTAGTCAGGGCAGGAAAATTTCTGCCGTCATCTTTCGGTCATGTTGGATACGCTATTTAAGCGGGTGTTATGGATCTCCGCATCTGGATAGCGGGGACCAGTTGAACCAACAAAGACATATTGAATACCTGGTAGAAATGAAAAAACTCACAACTCTCCTCAGCATTATCGCACTCGCATTCAGCGGAACTTTCGTCGTAGCCCAGGACGCCGAGCCTGAAGAACGCCCCGGAGCCGAAGAACGCGGAGACGGCAAAGGAAAAGGCAAGTGCGATGATCGCGAAAAGGGTAAAGGCGACGACAAGGGCAAAGGAAAAGGTAAGGGAGACGATCGCGGTAAGGGCAAAGGCGATGACAAAGGTAAGGGCAAAGGAAAAGGCGGTGACAAGGGCGGCAAAGGTGGCAAGGGAGGAAAAGGCGGCCGTCGCTAGTTCCTGAACTTCAGAATCTAAACATTGGAAAACGGGCGACTTCGGTCGCCCGTTTTTGTTTGGGGATGGATAAGCATTGGGCGGAAGGGCGCTTCGGTGCTAGAGAGGAGGTATGAATTCGAAACCACGCTTCGAAGAACTGGATTTCCGGGAGACGGAACTGGGCGAACTGATCCTTCGCCGCAGGACGCTTTTGTCACTGGGGAATGAGGAAATCTACGAGGTCATCCTTGGAGACGGTTACCTGATGTCGAGCCTGTTCACGGTGGTGGAGCAGGAACTTTCGAACCTGGGGTTGGCAGCTGCGTCAGAATCGACCGGGGCCGGGAAACTGGATGTGGTCGTGGGAGGGCTTGGTTTGGGCTACACGGCAGTTGAGGCGCTGAAACACGATTCGGTTGAATCATTAATCGTGGTCGATTTCATGCAGCCGGTTATCGAATGGCATGAGAAGGAAATGGTGCCGCTTGGTGCCAGTTTAAACGCTGATTCGAGGTGCCGGTTTGTCCATGGGGATTTCTTTCGCCTAGCGTTGCCGGGGGAAGGTGAGCCGGGTTTTGATCCTGAGGCTCCGGGGAGAAAGTTTCATGCCGTGTTGCTCGATATCGATCATTCACCGGCAAAATTGCTGCATGAGAGGCACGGTGATTTTTACAGTGCCGAGGGCCTTGTGAAAATGACAGAGCAGCTGCATCCCGGCGGAGTCTTCGCGCTCTGGTCCGATGACCCGCCGGAAGATACGTTCATGCAAGCGCTGGGGGAGGTGTTTGACTCCTGCGAATCCCACATCGTGAGCTTTTTTAATCCGCTCCAGGACAGGGATTCGAAGAGCACGGTTTATGTTGCCAGGCTGAAAAGCTAAGCTTTACAACGAGGCAAAAGGCACTGGGCAAAAGCCAGAAGGCAGAAAGGATATGAGGGCTTAAGCTGCCTGGGCCTTGCGACCTCCGCGAGCCACGCCGCCGACCAGGGCGACGAGGAGCAGCAATACGAGAGCGGCCTTGCCGGTGTTGAGGCGGTGGGTGCTGTCGAATTTGAGGTCGAGTTCCAACGGGGCATTCTCCGACACTTGCACGGTCCGGTTGAAGGAATAGGCGGTGCCGCCTTCGGGAAGCGTAATGGTGATGGCCTGGGGAGCCGGCACGGAAGTGCGCTGGTGTTTCACCAGTTGGCCGGCGATGCGCTGCAGGACCGCGTTGTCTTCGGTGGTGTTGCCACGGAGAATTTCGCTGAGCTCCTGGGGTCGGTAGTTGAGGTCGCCCTGCTGGAGAATGCGGTTTCGGTCAGCCCCTTCCTTGAGCTGGGTGTTCTGAGCGACATCCTCTTCGAAGTTGTCGAGAACCAGTCGCTGGCGACGCGTGTTGAGTCCGACGATGGCCTGCTGGGTCTGCAGGTTCTCGAGTTGGACCCGGGCGTCCTCATTGGAGGCGGCGTCGAGCGCATACTGGTTGGCGACGCTGTTGAAGGCCCAGCGGGCTTTGCTCTGTTCGCCTGACTGAAGCAGGTCGTTGGCCTGCTCGAGGAGCTTGGCTGCCTTGCGGGCCTGCTCTTCCCGAATACCCTTGGCTTTGCTCAGGTAGCTGCTGCGATCGAACTTGCTGAGGTATTGCTGTTCCTTCAGCTCGAGATTGCCGCTGCTGTCGGTGAGTTCGAAACCCTTCGGAGCGAGCACGTTCCACTGGATGTTTTCGAGCGGAACATTGAGCTGGGGGCTGGAGAGACCGACCTTGGCGAGCTTGTCGCCGGGAACGGAGTAGGCGAACCAGACCGTGGCGGTTTGATCGTCGGAACCGGGCAGAATGTAGAACTGCCAAGCGTCGCCTTTGCGGACCGAGTAAACACTCTCACCATTCACGAAGATGCTGAAGAGCTCGCCGCCCTTGGGTAGCTGGACGGTGAGGCTGCTGCGCTGGATCACTTCCATAGTCAGGTCGACAGCTGTGAGCTGGTCGCCCACCGGAGAGAGCACGGTGGTGAGAGATCCGTTGGCGACGCGAAGCTTGAGCGCTTCGGCGAGCGAGTGGCGCCGGGCGCGAACTTCGAGCGCCTCCTCCGGTGCGATGATGCGCAGGGTGAGAACCGGAGCGTTGCGGTTTCCGGCCTCGCGGAGTGCCTGAGGGACGCTGTTCCAGTCGGCATGTTGCCAACCGGAAGGTAGTTCGCCGGCTTCGAGTTCGAGACGGCCTCCGGCCCGGACACTGAAGTAGTAGGAAAGCTGGCGGGCCTCGGGGAACTCGATCGGTTGGAGCGATTCAGTCTCATTGGCGCGGTCACCGCGGCGCTCGTATTCGATCCGCACATCCACCTTGCCGACGACGCGTCGTTTGAACTGGATTTCCCAGATGTCGGAATCAGGAGCCGTCCTGACAAGATCACTCACGGCGCTGCCGCTGGCGCGCAGGGCCTTGATTTCATCGGCATCGCTGATGGGCAGTCGCACCGGCAGGCTGCGAATCGAGGCGTTGGCGACATTAAAGTTGGCCATCAGGGTGGTGCGCGTCTGGCCTTCGCGAAGTGTCACTTCGTGCAGTGCCTGTCCGGTGATCCAGGGATCGAGGATTTCCACACCCAACGAGAGTGCCCAGTTTTTCTGGAGGAGGCGATAGGCGAGCGAACCCTTGGCATCGCCGCCTAGGGTGCGCGGGTCGATCTCAGAGACGTTGATGCGGTTCACGGTCTGGAGGCGAATGCCCGTGGTCGGTTTGACGACGAGGTCACCGGTTTGGCGGGTGGCTTCGTTGAGTTCAAAGCGGGGGATGTCCCAGTCGGCGGCGCCTTCCGGAGCCGGTCCGGTGAGGGAGAGGGCAAAGCCTTGAGCGCCCATGGTCTTGCCGTTGAGGTGGAGAATGATCTGGCGCTGGTCTCCTTCGGAAAGCTCGGACCAGTGATCGAGAGCGCCTCCGGAAAGGGATTCCACTTCGAGGCCCTCGGGGAGCGGGAAGCTGAGTTGGAAGAGGCCGGCGCGGGTGATCTCGGCCGTGAAGTTGATTCCCAGCACGATGCGTTCGTCTCCCAGAGAGAGCACCTGGGTGCTGGTGACACGCACCTCGGGAGCGACGGCTGCGACGCGGAGGGCAATGGAACCTCCGTCAGCGCCGTAGCGATAGACTCGATGAAGAACGGTTTGTTCGTTAGGCAGCAGGCCAGCCTCGAAGTCGCCGAGGTTGACGACGGAGAGGGTTTCGGAATCAACCTTCTCCGGCTGGGCATCGGGCCCAAAGGCGAGGCCGATGAGACCGACTTCTCCGGCTGCGCCGTCAATGCGGAGCGGGGAAAGTTCGACATCGGCGGGAAGCGGATCGAGGCCTCGCTGGGTTTCGACGAGGAGATTGAAAGGAGCGGATTGAGCCGGCTCGATCGTAGCGGCGAGGACGCCGGACTCGGCGTCAAACTGCCAGGAGTTAATCGGGCCGGTCACTTCACTGACAGTGAGTCCGTCAGGAATCCTGACACTGAGTGACTTCACTTCGCCCTGGGCCGGACGCACATGGATGCGGTGGCGACCGTCGATCACTCCCGGGCTGGGGAGGTAGAGATTCGAAGCTTCGACGAAGAACTGGGTTTCCTCGGTCGAGACATCTCTCGCTTTCGGGCGCAGGGAGATTTGAACGTTGGGCTGTGGTGAGAGTAGAATGTTGGCGCTCGTTTGGTTGCCTCCTTTTCCGGGTTCGATGCGAACGGCTGCGGCACTGACAAACTCCCAACCGGTCTTGTCATAGCTGGCTTTGACCCGTTGCACGGCAGCGCTGCCGGTGGGGAGCTGGAAGCCTGCGGTGACGTCCTTGATCTCCAATTGGAATTCAAAGGTGGCTTTCAGAGGCTTCGCCGGTGGCCTGACCACAGAGGGAGGATCAAAGGGGCTGGGCTCAAGGGGAGGGGCCGCGAAGGGATCATCCGATTCGGTTGGCTTATCCACGGCCGGAATCGAAACGACGTAGCAGAGGCCGAGGTTAGGGATGTTCTGGCGACTGAGACGAAGTTCATCGCTCTCGAATTCCGTGAGGACGGTGTGGGCCCTGAGGAGCAGGAAGCTGTCACCCGGATCGCCGGTTACTGTGATTTCACCCTTACCGTTGAGACGGCGTGTCTCTGCTTCGATCGTCCAGGTCTGCTCGATCATGGTGGCCGGGAGGAGACCTTCGGCCTGGGCTTCGGCGCGCCCGGCGAGGCCGCCGAGGAGGAGGGCCCCGATGAGGATGGAAGCGGTGGCGGTTCCGGCGTCAGGGCCGGGTGAATTCTGTTTCGAGGCGGCTTCCTTCTTCGCCCTGGACTGTTCCTTGAGATGCTTGCGAACATCGCTGAACCATTCGCGGAAGCGTGGGAAGAGAAGGAGAAGCAGGAGGCTTGCTGCAAGCCCTGCGTAGAAGAGAGCGGCGCCGTCGCGCTGAACGACGAGTCCAATCAGAAGCAGAAGCAGGCTGGTAGCGCGGAAGAGCGATTTGCCTCCGGGAGGCGTGAGAAGGAACGAAGCGACCAGGCCGAGGACACCGAGGCCGGCGGCGACGACACCGGGAACAACGAGGTTCGCTTTCCAGCGCGGGATGCTGTTGACGGTCAGTTCGATCGTCTCACCGGCAGTGAGAACAGGCAGGCTGAGCTGGAGCGGGTGAGGGGCGCCAATGTAGCGTGTCGCGTGAAGGGCGGTGGAAGAAGCCACGACGATGCCGGCGATGATCAGGAAGAGGCCGGCAATTCGCAGGAGCTTCTTTCTGCGGGTCAGCCAAATGCCTGCGCCGGTGAGGATCGTGATCCAGATGAGCGAGCTGATTCCGCGACGAGTGATCCAGTCGAAACCGGAAGGGCGGAGGACAGGAGTGGGAGGTTCAACTGTGGCATTGGTCGGAATGAGAACGTGCTTCTCGTCTCCGTTGATCTGCCACTCGGTCTTGAGGACGGGGGCTTCGACCAGTGGAAGCACAAGCCGCGGGCTGCGGCCCTCCACGGCGGGACGGCCGAGTCTCAGGCGGACTTCGACGGGAATGTTAGGATCGGTCCCGCCGGGGAGCGGAATGAGGGTGGCGTTATCTGCCTGTCGCGCGGTGACGGATTTACCGGCGACAGTCACGGCCCAGAGCAGGGTGGCGTCGGGCAGTTGCACCTTTAGGGCACGTTGGCCGCGAGATTTCACGTAGTAGATGATGTCAGTGACGAGCTCGCCGTCGGGAGATACGCGGCTGGTGACATCGGAGAATTCAACGACCTGAGTCACGGTGTTGCCGGGATCGAACCATTGGACGTTAAGCGAGATGTTGAACGGGCGTTCGGTGTATTGCCAGGACCCGAGAGACGGAGCGGCGCTGAGGAGGCGAAACTCCGCCGGGAGTTCCAGCGCGTCGAGCTTGAGCAGGTTTTCAGAAACCTCGTTCACTTCGGTGTCGACCTGCATCGGACTGACGACCTGGAGATAACCTCGCTCACCCTGGACATCGACGGGTGCGACGCGACCAGGCTGCAGGGTGCCGCCGTTGCTGTCGAGTTTCTCTTCGAAGGTGACGAGGATCGTGTAAGGCCCCATGACCGGCTGGTGCAGCGAAACGATGAGCGTGTCGGCGTCCTGGCGGAATGAGCGAACGTCCTTGCCGTCGACGGAGACGTTGCCGAGGTCTTCGGGGACCGTGAGGCGCAGTTCAGAAACCGGAGCGCCGGTGATGAAGTAGTTGGCGAGGACGCTGCCGTAAGCGGTTCCTTCGCTGAGCGAGTAGAGGTGAAACAGGTCGGCCTGGACGCTTTTCTCGAGCAGCTCAATCTGCATGGTGGCGGTCCAGCCGCGTTCGCGAATGCGGAAGGCCTGCTGGAGATTCGGGACGGGCTTGGGAAAGTAGGAGAGCGGTTTCTCGACGAGCAGATCGGTCGCGCCGACAGCGATGCGAAAGCCCGGGGCACCGACGATGCCGATGTCACCGCGGACGGAATTGGCATCGGGATAGGCGAGCTCGGGGAGATCCCAGTCTCCGGCAGTGGCCGGTTCGTTTTTCTCCAGCTGGAGATTGATCAGCTGGCGACCCTGGACGTCGGCGGAAAAGATGAGCTTGAGATTGCGACGCCCGTCGGCAGTATCACTGGCCACGATGTAGTCGGCGATGGCAGCTCCGCTGGCGGTGACGACGGAGTAGTCTTCCGGGATGAGGAAATCCCATTCGCGGATGGGCGCTTCACGGATGTCGAGTTCGATGTCGGCGGTGATGAGGCGGTCGGTTTCGGCCAGCTGATAAAGAACCAGCTCAGAGACATTCACTTCGGGCTGGATGCGATCAGCCACGACTTCGAACTGACGCTGCGCCGCGGGGAAGCGGTAGACAAAGACCTGGCGGGCACTGATGGCGTCGCCGGGGAACTGTTCCGGAGCGAGCTGGGTGAGTCCTTCGAGACCGGTCGGCTCGAGACGCACGCTGCCCTGGTTGGAGAGACGAATGAAGCCGGAGTGGCGGACCGCGCCACGGGGAGTGAGGCGCATCCCGGCCACTCGAACGGGAAAGGCGTCGAGAGGCAGCTGGCTGCGGACATGGATCTGGCCGTTGTCCTTGATTGCCTGGCTCAGCCGGATTTCGAGACAGCGGTAGTCGCCTTCGTCTACGATGGTCCAGCCCACCACGTTGGTGCCCTGCACATCGAGAATTTCTCCTTCCCCTTGGATCGCGATGCTGAGCGATTCGAGCTCGCCCTGGAGAACGCGGTAATCGATCGCGTGGTTCTGGCGCAACAGTCCGGCACTGACGGTTGATTCAACCTTGGCCGTGGTGCTGAAGAAGAGCTTGCCCTCGCCGATCTTGCGGGACTCTTTCCAGGCGAGATGGCACTGACCCGAGGCGGGAATGAAACCACTCCAGGCATCGGCCACCGCAGGTCCGAGGCGAGGTGCCACCGAAGTGTCGTGACGAAACTCGACCTCGGGCAGGCCGTGGATCCGGAGAGGGGACACGGCGCCGGAAGCGACCTGGAAGTTGAGGCGTTTCCATTCCTTTTCGCGCGTGACAGGGGCGATGAACTCAAAGCTGACGGGGAAGGAGCCGGTGCGGTTGAAGGTCAGCTCATAGGCGACCGCGTTTTTGCCGTGGGGCACCAGTTGCACGGCGTAAGCCGGATTCTTCGGAAGGGTGCTCGCTGCGGCCTGGCCGGAAAGAAGGATGATGGACGCTTCCTTCTTCGCCACTTTGGCGGTGCCCTCGACGGCGAAGACGACTGACTTGCCATCGTCGGCGAGACGGCCGTTGAATTCGAAGCCGGTCAGTTCCACCGGGGCGTCAATCGCGCTGGAGCGGTTGAACGAAACGGCAAGGATACCGCCGTTGGATGTCTGGAAACTGGTGGGATCTTCATCGCCTCCGTCGATGGGGCGGAATCCCTCGGCCTGCCTGACGATGCCTTTCAGTCCGTTGGCGAATGTCAGGGAAACGACCTGGTCAAAGCCGGCACTGCGCTCGGTTGGCATGAGGTGCGGGACTTCGTGAGAACCGGGAATGCCGGGTTCTTCGGTGAGAAAGACCGCCTTGAAGTTGAGCGGTTTGGTCACCTCGTCGGGCTTCTCGAGAGTGATGTCGAGAAAGCGCTGGCCCTTCGGGTCCTGGCGGACCGCCCACGACTTCAAGCCCTCACCGCTGACGCCGGTGACATCGCCGTCGCCCATGACGCGATAGCTCAGCACCTTGGCTTTTCCCTGGATGATGTTCACCTCGATGGTGGCGACGGTGTAGACAGACTTCGGGGAGAAGGTGGCGCGGGAGTTGACCTTCGTGTTGTAAAAGAGCGGCGGGTCGGGGCGCTTGCCGTGGGCTTCCACAATGATGGATCCGGAACCGTCGGGGCCGATCGAGGCGCCGACCGTGGCTTGTTGTTCAGGAGCCCGGGGAGGAACCTCCCCGGTATTTTCCTGGGCGAATGACAGGAGTGATGTGAACACTAGCAGAATGGCAAGCAGGGCGGTTTTCATGATGATTGATTCCAGGATGAGTCTAGATCGGACGGCGGTGGGGGTTGTCATGGGAGCGTCAGGAAGTTGTCAGAAGATTGTAAAGGGCCTTCGGCCAGTGGTTAGTGATTAGATGTTAGTGATTAGCTTTCTTTGGCTGACGCACTTTTTTGACGGAAGGATGGGTGGATGGAGACGCGGACGGGCGTGGTATTGTGGGAACCACAGGAATGTGGTTCCTCCGTGTACAGGGCGGGACGACATTCCTGTCGTCCTATGAAGTTGGTTTGATGTTTTTGAATGACTGATGAATGGAGACACGGACGGGCTTAGTAGTGTGGGAACCACAGGAATGTGGTTCCTCCTTGGGGGACTGTGGGGATGTAACAGTGTTGGGTGACTGAGTTAACAGGGTAAGGTCGGGGCACATTTCTGTCTTTGAGGGGCGTGGTTTCATGGGTTATTGGCCGGAGATCTGGCGGGCCTGTTCGACCATGGTTTTGAGCTGCTGGACGCGCTCGTTTTCGGCGTAGCGCTCCGGCAGATCGGAGAGCAGGGAGGATAGGTAGCCAAGCTCGACCACGGCCCCGGCCGGATCGCCCTTGAGATGGGCGGCGAACTGGGAGGCAGCGGTTGCGATGCGCATGGAGGGAGCGGCCTGATCAGGACGCGGTGCGTTGGCCTCGTAGAGGATGGGCCAGCGCTTCTCGACCATTTCGCCGGAGCTCATGTCGCGGAAGCGGACCGAGGCAAATCCAATGTCGCCTTCGCCATCCGGTTTTGCTTCGAACTGGTAAACCGCGACGCCGGATTCTTCGGCTGCCATCTCGGCGGCGTCGACGCTGTCGTCGCGGAAGTCCTCTTTCTCGAGGCGGTGTTTCTCGAAGCCGAGCAGCTTGTATTTGCCGACACGGTCGGGGTTGAATTCGATCTGCACCTTCACGTTCCCCGCAGCGGGGCGGAGAGCTCCGGCGATCTGCCTGGCGAATCCGTCGTCGGCGTCTTCGGGGCGGTCGAGCAGGTAGTAACGTCCGTCTCCCTTGCGGGTGAGGGCTTCGAGAATCTCGTCGTTGAGTCCGTCGGCTCCGATGCCGGCGGCGTCGAAGGCGATGCCCTTGTCCCTCATGGTTTCGATCATGGCAGAGAGGCTTTCCGGTTCGGCATCGCCGAGGTTGGCGGCGCCGTCGGTCAGCAGGATAACCCGGTTCTGGGCACCTTCGGCCTGTTGCTCGGTGGCTTTCTCGAAGGCGAGGTTGAGGGCAGCCTCGAGGTTGGTGCCTCCTTCGCTGGGTAGGGTCGACACGGTATCGACCAGCTGATGCGCCTGGTCACCACTGACCTGATCGGCGAGCAGGCGGGGCTGGCGGGCGAAGCTGATCAGGGTGACCTGGTCGTTCGGTTGCAACTGTCCGGCGAGTTGGGCGAAGGCGCGGCGCACGGTTTCCTGGCGGTCGATCCGCTCCATGGATCCGGAGTTATCGAGCAGGAATGTGAGATGCAGGGGAGTGCCGGCCGCGCGACCGAGAGCGGCAGTGCTCATGGAAACGCGAAGCAGGTTCCGCTGTTGGAGGAAGGGGTGGGTCGCCTGTTCCAGCTGGCAGGCGACTTTCTCCTCCTGGGTCGGCTTGAGGTCGTCGTAGGTGAGGGCGTTGACGAACTCCTCGATGCGGATGCGCGATGCGTCGGGCCACTCGCCCTTGGCAAGCGCCGCCAGGGCGAGCTTGAAGGAAACATCGCCGACATGGAGAGAGAAGGTGGAGAAGTTTTCGTCCGAGGCATCGATCTCCTCGAGAGCAGTGGGGACTTCGGCGCGAAGTTTGCGGAAATCGAATCCTCGAAGATTCTGAGCCTGCTTGATCTCTTCTCCGTAGTTGATGAATCCGTCGAACTCGACGACCTCGGGCGCGAGGTTGATGTCGATGTAGTCGACGTCAACGTGAGCCGCTGTTTCGCGTTGAACTTTGGCGAAGTCGGTCATGCTTTCGACGGTAGTCACCCCATTGCCGAAGGTGATCGTTCCGGTCTCATCTGGATTTGCCACGCCAGTCAGTGGAGTGCCGTAACGAGCGCGCGGTCTCACCCTGGAATCTTCATCAGAGGTCAGGCCGTCGAGAGTCACACCTCCATCGATGGCTTCGTCGCTGTCAAGGTGACGATATTCCATAGCGTTGGTGATGGTGGTGCTGCGGGAATCAATTTCCCCTTCGGTTTCGGGGATCTGGCTTTCCCAATCGGCTGCAATGTCAGCTAGCATCTTCGCACGCGTGGTAGAGGCGGTGTTGTCGAAATAGAGCGCAGTAGCCATCTCCGTCGCATTGTTGCCTGACTGCTCGGCGTCGTCGGCGAGAGACGCGCTGAGGCGGGAGAGTTGCTCCTTCTTGGCATTGAGGTTGAGCCCGCTGGCGTCTCTGTTCAGTTTGCTCTCCACCTGTGCCAACTCCTGTCCGATCAGGGAACGCTCCTTTTCGAGTTCGATGATAGGTTCCTTCAGATCCCGTGATCGGGTCTCCCGAGTAGCGGCCACCTGATCAGCTTTCGTGAGCGCTTCGAGTTCTTGGTTCACATCCTGTAACTTGGAGAGTTTCTTATCGAATAGTTTCTCGATGTTGCGGACGTCAGTGATGGAATCAGTCATCTCCTGAGAAAGGGGATCAGCGAATGCATCTCCTGCAAAGCCCCCCGATTCAGGCGTCGGTTTCTGAGGTCGTGGCGGGCTCATCGCCGGCGCTGGCGCTGGCGCGGCATAGGGCTCAGCAGAGGCAGTTGACTCTTTGTTACTGAGGGAGATAGCGACACCGGCATAGAAGGGATCGGATTGATCGAGTGCTTCGATGTCCGCATCGCTGGCAGAATCTGCCATGAGGAAGCGGCCGGATTCAGACTGTTTGTCAGCAATCAAAGACTGACCTGCTTTGGCTTGAGATTCCGATTTGCTCCTAAAGAGGCGGCCCACCTGCGGGAGATCGCCGACTACTGGGATCTTGTCTTCAACTTCAGCGACAGGTTGATCCGCTTGCGGGGCGGCCTGCAGGTAAAAGGAGGAAAAGTTTTGAGTGTTCTCGGCCAGTTCCATTTCTGAGCCGCCGGGAGCCGGTCCTCCAGCCAGAGCCGCACGGTTGGTGACAGGGTCCGCGCTGATGATGCCTCCCGAGGTAAGGGTGGGACCGGTGGCCGCCAGCTTGTCGATAGGAGCCCTTCCACTGGTCGGGTTTAATTCAATGCGGCCACCTACGATAGCTTCTCCGGAGGATCGAACCGATCCGGTGTTCTGGATCGGCACGGAAGAGGCGCCTCCGCTGACGGCCACGATGATCTCTTCGCTCGCTGCGCCCTCGGGTTCTTGTCGAGAGGCACCTTGCTGCCCGGCAAATCGGGTGAGCTCTCTGGCTTTTGCTGATTCAGCTTCAGCCAATCTGCCGTTCACATCGATTTGGTCCTCGACGTCAGTCAGGGCCAGTGAACGGCGAACTACCTGGTCCCTGGTGTTATCGTTTTTAGCGAGATCTAATGATTTCAGCTCTTCAACTACAGGTGGGGTAACGGCTTGAGCCTCGGCAATCACCTGGGGCACTTCCGCTTCGGTATACCAGGTTCTTTCGCTATCGGGAGCGGTGGCGTCGGAATGGGCGACATAGGCGTCGGTTCCTTCAGGCTTGAGTGACGCGATATTCAGCATGGTCACGTAAGCGGGTACAGTGAAGGCAACAATGGCGGTCAGCATCAGTGCGGCGCAGGCGGCCAGCGTGGTGGGGGAAAGGTGTTTCCAGAACGAAGGGCGGACCACTTTCTCCCCGGCGTTTTCTTCATCGCCTTCGGACGAATCCGTAGCCGCTTTATCGGTCTCAGCGTCCCGTGGTTGCCCGAGAGTAGCGAGCACGGTGGCGCGCCTTTCGTCGGAGAGTTTCCATTCTCCTTCGGGTTCGGTTTCTCCCTCGGCATTGGAGCGGAGCAGCTCGTGAATGGTTTCGAGGCGCTTGCGATAGGCGCCGAGCTCGGGGCGTTCGTTGATGAGGCGCTCCAGTTCTTCGCGCTCAAAGTCGGAGGCTTCTCCCAGCACCAGCGCGGTGATGCGGGCTTCGAGTTCCGGTTCGATCCAGGTGTGTAAAGGTTCGTCGTTCATGGCGTGCGGTCGATTCCGAGTTGGCCCAACTTGTCTGCCAGTTGCTTCAAAACGTGGTGCAGGCGATAACCGACGTTTCCGATGCTGAGTCCCGTGCGTTCGCTGATCTCGCGATACTTGAGGTCTTCGAAATACTTGAGATGGACGAGTTGCCGGTCGGCTTCTTCGAGATCGGCGAGCAGGAGGCGGAGAAAGCCGGCGGCTTCCATGCGTTGGAGGACTTCCTCGGGGGACTCTTTGGGTTCGCTTTCCTGCTGTTCGTTTTCGTCGGTGAGTATTTCGCGCTTGTTGTCTCGGTTGTGATTGTAGGCCTTGTTCCTGACGCTGCGATAGAGCCAGGCGACCGGCTTATCGACTTCGTCCCAGTGGCGATGGAGTTGCAGGAAGACATCCTGCACGATTTCCTCCGCCACGGCGCGACGCCCGATCAGGGAAAAGGCGTAGCGCAGAAGCGGAGTCTCTTCCGCTTCAAACAGTTCAGGCAGCGACCGGGATTCCGATGCTGACGTCTCAGACTGTCCGGGCGACGGCATCGGGCTCACGTTGGGCTGCTGCTGGCGGTTTTGATTCACAACAAATCATCCTCTCACCTGAAGAGAACCCCAGCTTAGGAAGTTCTTAGAAAAAAAGACAGATTTGTTGTGGAGCGGGCCAGAAAGGGGGGCGGGACAGGGAAATTAGAGCTTCCTTTGGAGAAGGATTTGGGAGACGTTTCTCCTAATTATCCCGCCTTGTGTAGTAATATGTTATTACACAAGGCGGCTTAACTATACTGTTCTCCCTAGAAATATCCTTCGCAGATGAAACTATCGCTCACTGCGATCACGTCACGACAATCGAGGAAACCTGTTACACGGTGTCTGCAACGACTGTCTGATTTCGAAAACTCGTTTTCGGATCTGAAACTTGAAGATATGGAGCACGATTGCCTCCTTCTTACGCTCGTTGAGGAACACACATCTCACCTCCAACCAATACCTGGTGACAACGGCATATTTCAGATTGAGGTAGGCTACGGCAAGGACGTCCCTACTAGCATACAACCCGACGAGCATCTTGATCGGCAGCTATGCAGAGCTATTCTTGATGCTTCCGAGAGCGCTTTGAAGAGCTATCCAGACCTCCTTTCATCCGAGCAAGAATTGATCACCCTTTGGATTGCCGAGTGGCGCGCCCGCCTTTCGTAGATCGACACGGGGAGAACAAGCCGGAGATCTCAAGCCTGATCACGTCGCGTGTCGATTGACTTCCCTGATTCAACTCCCTAACATCTATTCGGAATCTCGCCCTCTGATCAGGCTGAGATTCCTCAAACGTTCGGCAAAAAGATGAAACCTACACTGAAACGCAAGGTGCACTTGAGCCTATTCTTGTGGTTGGTGTCGTCAGGCTGCTTGCTTGCTGGAGGCTCTGTCAGAAAGGAGGCGATCGTGGAGTTGCTCAAGCAGGACAAGCAAGTTTTTCACTTGGTTTCCAGCACGCTCGAACTCGACCGGACGGGATGGGGTTGGAGAATCGGGACGCGTATAAGCCGCGGGCTAGGTGGGGCACGCGTCGCGCCTTACACGATTCGCGCCAGACCGAAGGGTTCGGATGGCCCATGGATTTACAAATTGGAGATCCTCGCAGATACCCGATTTCTCGATGATGAGGGGCGTGAAGTTGAACTCAAGGACGCGACGGAAATCGAGGAAAGATTCAAGGAGTTACAAGTTACTGAAATTCCTTCAGGGACGAAACCGCCAGCCGAACAAGACGGCGGTGACCAACCCGCTACGGAAGAGAATTCAAGGCCGGACGGCAAAGAGAAGCCTCAACCCAAGTCGGAGGAGTGTCCCCAGTAGCGGGTGGCAGGGATTTGACGTTACAGTTCCCTGAGGAACAGATTGCGGAACCGGTAAACCGCACCGTCTTCGCCGTGGTGCTGAATCCCGATGTGGCCTTCGGCATCGGTGTCATCTTTGATCCGGGTAGTGACAACGCCGTTGACCTTGATTGTGATCTGGTTGCCTTTGCAGGTGATCTCGTACTTGTTCCAGTCGTTGCGCTTGAGGGCTTCGGCGACTTCGGGTTTGGCGAAGTGAGCCTGCGATTCCCTCTCGTGAGCGAGGGCACTTTCCTCCTTGGTGCGGCCTGATTTGCTCGGCCAGATCCAGCCGCGTCGGCCTTCGTCGTAGAGTCCGCCGGACCAGCGGCGCTCGGATCCGTCGACTTCGGCCTGGTAGCCGTAGACTTTGCCCGGCTCAACATGAGCCCGGAACATGAAGCCGGAGTTGGCCTTGCCTTCGGGCAGGTGAACTTCGCCGGTGAAGGTGAAGTCGCCGTAGGTTTCCTTGGTGCAGAGGAAGAACTTCTTGTTCGCAGTGAGGCGGATTTCATCGCCGACCAGTTCAACTTCCCCGTGTTCGTAGGGGTTGGTCCAGTTGTCGATGTCTCTGGCATTGAAGAGAATCGTCCAGCCTCTTTCTTCGAGACCGGCAAAGGTGTTCTCGAGGTTGTCGAGACGGCGGCGCTCTTCGTCGTCGGCTTTGGTCAGGACCCCGTCGGTGAGCAATGGCCAGTCATCGGTGCGGAAGAGCGAGGCCGGCAGGCCGGCTGAGTTGACGAGATTGGCTCCTTCGGGATTCGCGGCCCACGCGTAGCGGACGGCGACGGGCTTCTTCACTTCCTTGCTCGAGACCATGACGTTTTGTCCGTCGTTGCTGATCTTGGCGTTGGCCCAGACCCACTTCCGGTCTTCGCCGGCGATTTCAAAGCGGGCCAGCTTCTCGCCGTCGCTACTTTGAAGGCCGTCACCGATGTGGTCGAAAGTCAGGATGACGCGGTCGCCCTTGATGCTGTGTTTCCAGAGCAGGGGGCCGGAGACAGGATGGATGTCCTTTCCGTAATGCTTGGCGAGTGCCCAGCGGGAAAGACGTTCGCCGACGTCGGCCTTGTTGGTGGGATGAATGTCATCAGTCATACCAATGTCGTTGATGATGGCCATGCCGGTGTTGCGGACCTTCTTCAAGGTGAGGCGTTGAGCTTCCTGGAGCTCGGCCCACTGGTTGGGGACTCCGGGTTCGGTGGTGGGCTCGCGGAAGTTGGCGAGCTGGACGAAGTAGAAGGGGAAGTTGTCACCCCAGCGTTCGCGCCAGTCTTTGATCATGGCGGGGAAGATCTGAGCGTATTGCTGCGCTCTCCACTGGTTGGACTCGCCCTGGTACCAGATCGCTCCGGCGATGGCGTAGTTGGTCCACGGTTCGATCATGCCGTTGGAGATGGAGCCGGGGAAGTTGGAATCGAGAGCCGGTTCGATGGCTTGAGCCGGGCGACGCGGATAGCCGGAGGGTTTCTCGCCCTTGGCTTTCGCTTCCTCGCGAATCTTGGCGACCGCAGCATTCCATTTTTCCATGGCAGCTTCGTAAGCGGCCTCAGCCTTCGGCGCATCGAAGGCCGCCTGGCGTTCGTCCCAATTCGCGATGAGAGGCTTGGCACTCTTGACGGTTTCAAGCTTGGCCCGGCTGGTGAAAGATTCGGACGGTTTGCCGCCCCAGGCGGTGTTGATGAGACCGATGGGGGTGTCGGCTCCGAGTGTCTCGCTGACGTTCTTGCCGAAGTAGTAGCCAACTGCCGAGAAGGTGGCGGCGGTTTCGGGGGTGCAGAGCGTCCACTCCCCGGTGCAGTCGAGTTGCGGCGTTGCCGCCGTCGCTCTCGCGGTGGAGAAGAGGCGAATGTGAGGATGATTGGCGGCGGCGATGGCGGCTTCGGCGTCGTCCGTTTTGCTGAGAGTCCAGGCCATGTTGGACTGGCCGGAGCACATCCAGACTTCGCCTACGAGGATGTCCCTCACTTCAATGGTGTCGTCGCCGGATTTGATGGTGAGCGTGGTGGGATCCATCGAAGTCTTGAGCGGCTTCAGCTCAACCGACCAGTGCCCGCCGTCATCGGCCTTGGCACTGGCGACCTGGTCATGAATCGAGACGGTGACCTCGGAGCCGGCATCAGCGGTGCCCCAGACGGAGGTGGCTTTGCCCTGTTGCAGGACCATGTGGTCGCCGATGGGAGCAGCGAGTTTCAGTTCGCCGGCGGAAAGTGAAGTTGCCAGCGCCAGGGACGCGAGCAGGGAGAGAAGCAATCGGGGAGATTTCATGACAAGTGATTCTGAGGGAAAAAGCATAGGGAGTCTCCGGAGCGAAGCCAATCCGCAATTGCGGCTGAAGTCGGGCCGAGGACTTTGGATTATCCTGCTGGCAATTTTCCTAGGCTGAATCTCACTTCTCAGAGTGACCAACGTTGCAAAGTCCACGCAACAGCCACGACTCCGATGGCGTAGGCGAAAGAGTAAGCAAAGTAAAAATGTGTCGACGAGGAGTTTGCTGGCCGAGCCAACAAAGCTTTGATGAAAAGAGTGCTACTGCCGAACAATGCCAGTCCCAGGAGGGCTGCGGCGAGGAACGCAGCGAGGGCGGCGAAGCTTCTTTCTGTGGGCGAGGTGACGGAGTAGAGCGAAAATAGGCTGGCTCCATGAAGCACTCCGGCAGCGGCGGAAAAAGCGGCGGGAATTCGGTGAATGAGAGCAGGCCCGTTCTTCTTGAGGACGGCCAGAGATGGTGGAATGAGGCTCAGCGCTACCATGACCTCAATCCAGCGATTCGAAGCGGACCAAGTCCCCGCGCTGGAAGCGAGAGCTGTCACTGCTATCGCGACGAGAAAGCAAGCGACCGAAGCAAGTGCCGACCGGTTCGTAGTGCAGGCAAGAACGATAATCAGCACGAAGGCAAAGTGATCCCAAGCTCCCCTGAGGTAGCGCCACCCTTCCGAAAAATAGAACCTGGGAATCTCCGAAGGGGATGGCCGTGCTTCGACAATGAGAGAGGGGGCGGACGGATCCAGCCTGACATTTTGCAAGGTGCCATCGAGTCGCTGGATCTGAACCATGGCCTCGGTGAAAGTAGAGAGGAGTCCCTCGATATAGATTTCCCGGTTGTCGAGTCCACCGGGCAGCTGGAAACGACCGCGGTCGACGAATGCTTCGCCGATGTATTCCCGCGACGGGAGGTCGATCCATTCGAATCCTTCCGGCAGGCGAACGTCGAGAGAAAGGCGCATGTCAGGGCCGCGGGCCGGCACCTTCCAGGTCATGGTCCATTGATCGTTGTCTTCCTCCTTCAGTTCGAGCAGGGCGGGCCGCATTTCATGCGCGGTGGCAGAGGTCGCAAGAAGGAGCGGGCCTAGAAAGAGCCCGATGAGGCAGAAAGCCAACCATGTCGGGCAACGGAAACTCATGAGTCTTCGGAATTGGCCGGAGCGGCCGGTGCGTCGACCTGCCGACGAGTTCCATCAGCGTTTTCGAAAGTGACGGTGTAGCGGTGGAAGAGCGATTCAAAGAGCTGATCGTTGCCCTCGCGGCGTTTCTCTTCGTTCCAGTCGCGCAGGACAGCGGCCCGAATTTCTGCCAGCTCAGGCTGCCGGCCATCGGTCATTTTGTCGACGCGCACGAGGTGGGATCCGTAGCCTGAGCGAACCGGGCCGCTCCATTCGCCCGTCGGTAAATCGGCGAGGGCCTGAGCGAAGTTGGCACCCATTTCGCGGGCGATGCGGTAGTCGCTGAAGTTGTCGAAAGAAACAGGGATGAGGCTTAGCCCGTCACCCAGTTCCGCCAGGCTGATGTCGGGTGTGTCGTCGGGAAGTTCGGAAAGCTGTTTGAGTCGTTCCTGGACCGTCTCTTCGAACTTCTCATGCTTTTCGGGATCAAGGTAGATGTGGCGGAAACTGAATCGCGGACCTTCGCGATAGCCTTCCGCTCTTTCGGCATACCATTTCGCCAGTATTTCATCGCCGGGGTCACCGGGATTGAGCAGGTCGTTGGAGAGAAACTCAATCTTCTGCTTCATCCTCCGGCGGATGATGGTGTCGTCGCGGTCGAGACCGAGAGCAATGGCTTCGCGGTAGTAGATTTCTTCGCGAACAAAATCGTCAATCAGTCCCTGGAGTTCCTGTCCGGTCGGAGGGCGTTGCCAGGTTTTGCGGAAGATCTCGACGAGCTGGGTAACCCGTCCCTCCGTGATGACGATCTCGCGCGAACGGTCCCCAGTGGCGGCTTCGTCGGTCTGGTTGGAGCGAAGCACGAAGAAGAGAATGACGCCGCCAAGGACGAAGTGGAGGAGGGGATCTTTCCAGATGGTTTTCACGTTCAATGATCGTCGGAGTTCGGGAGCAATTGTCTAGCAAATACCCTTACGAATCTGAAAGAACAGGGGTGCCGGAAATGAGACAAGCGCCACTGCAGGGAGCGACGCTTGCGGGTGAATGAGGCCGGTTGTGACCTCTCTCTTTTTCGGAGATATCACTGCTCCGGGTTGTACCAGATCGGAGAGGTGTAGGCTCGCTCCTGAACTGTCATGGGAACTTCCTCCGGCATTTCGACGCCGAAACGCAGCGCTTCGTAGGCCGTCCAACGCGGGGTCGGAATCTCGAGGACGCGGGCGTAGTAGAAGGCACTCACCGAAGGATCGAAATCAGGATCGGTCCAAACCGCGAGCAGCTCGGGGGCGCCGATGGAATTGGTCCAGGTTGCGTTTTTCACATCAACCGTGTTGCCGACCGGAGGCAGTTTGCCGTCTTCGCCGGGCTCGCGGTCATCGGACCACACCACATCGTAGACCATCTCGTGGGTTTCGCCCGCGGCGTCCATCCAGCCCTTCACGATCTGGATGCGGTCGAGATTGCCGCTGTAGGGATCCTTGGCAGCTGCCACGAGGAAGCTGGGCGCTTCGGCCCCCTCGGGAGCGCTGCGAAGGTCGCCGCCCATGGGAACGCCCTTGTCATAGCCGGCGCGTGCGGGAAGGCGGCTCTTGGTGTCGTCTTCGGTAAACTCCCATCCGCCAAAGAAACGAACGGTCATTCGCGAGCCGGTCGTTGCGTAGGTCTCTTTCCGCTTCATTGCATCAAAGATGCTTTCGCGAGTGTTCTCTTCGGCCCAGACGGCGGCGTAACCGCCGGATGCCTGTTGCCAGCCATAGATCGTGAACTCCGGATTGGGTGCCTCGATCACGACATGCTCCCAGCGGTGTTCGCTGGGCTCGACTCCGGAGTGCTTGCCGAAGAAGTTTTCCTCTTCGACCGCGGCCATCGCGGTGTGGGCGTCGGTGCTGCCAATCATACCGAACTTGAAGGGGTTGACGCCGAGCTGCTTCTCAAGCTTAAGGCCGGTCTTGAGCGCTTCGCGGCCGTACTCTGCCGGAATCATTTCGGGCTCCTTGGCCTCGGTGCCATTCAAGTTGGAACGGTCCCAGGTGTCAAAGTCAGCGAACTCATCGTTGGGAGAGAGCATGGGGTGGGCTTCGCCGTCGCCCTTGATTTGAGTGACTTCGTAAATCGGTTCCATGCGGGCACGAAGTTCAGCCAGCTCCCGGTCGTAGGGAGTGGTTCCGTCGAACTTGTTCACCGAAAACATCCGGCCATTGGAAAGGTTTCCGTTGTGGGGAATCGTGAGGACTTCCGCGCCGGTCCGCTTCTGGAATTCGTCGAGCGTTTTCCAGAGATCTTCCGGGTTCTTACTGTCGAACTGGGAAAAAGGGAGCGTCTGGTTCGCCTCGCTGGCATCGCCACGGAAAATGATGTTCCGGTGCAGATTGTTTCCGCCCATGGTGGTGAATTCGTAGCCGATCAGGGCAGTGAAGCGGCCGGGCTCGTTGTATTGGTCAGCGAGGGCGGTGTAGTTGTACCAGGCTTTCTTAACGATAGGATCAGCTCGAAGAGGCGGCTCATCCTCAGCGAGGGAGGCGACGATCTCCATGGCGGTATCGAAGATGATTTTTTCGTCTCCCGACATGAGCTTGTCGTACCATTCTTTTCCTTTGGGCTGGGAAAGAATGCTCTGATCACCCTGCTTGAGCATCGGCATGAGCCCATACATCTCGGCGTGGTCAGCCACGACAATGAAATCGAGTGGGCGACTTAACTTGGCTCGAAGACCGTGGGTCGTCGTGATTTCTTCGCCCCGGGCAAATCGGAAGGCTTCCTCCTGGCCGACGGTGCACATGGTGCCGGCATCCACCGAGATGGATGTGTGAAGGTGAGTGTCGCCGAAAAGGACGCGGGTGGGGAAGTTTCGACCCGCATAGGGAGAGAATTCGGGAACTGAAGTTCCAGCAACACCAGTCTTGGTGGGGAGCTGGTCTGCTTGAAGCAGGCCGGTGGTGAGAATGCCGGCGAGCACCAGCGTGAGTGAGAGATGTTTCATAGCGAGCTCTTGGTTAGGGTTTCGACTCTTTTCTACTACGGGTCGGCAGCCTTTGTCGAGTCCGTCCGCATGAGAAGGTAACGTCGGGGTCGCTGGTAATGGTTCAAAAGAACCAACAGTTTTGTCACCCGGCTGAGTTGCGTCCTCTTCGGGCTTGCGAAGCAGGTGGATCACCGCTTGAATCAAGGCCTTATGCGACTCCTGACCCTGATTGCCCTCTGCTGTGCTCCGGTTTTGGCTTCATCTGCCGATCCGGCCGGTTCCCGACCGAATATTGTCTTCATTCTCAGCGACGACATGGGCTGGGCCCAACCCGGATTTAACGGGGGGAAAGCCGAGCTGACTCCGAATCTGGATACCCTGGCGGCCGAGGGGCTTCAGCTGACTTCTCACTACACTCATTCGGTTTGTGCTCCCACTCGCGGCGCGTTCCTGACCGGGCGATATGCTTTCCGTAACTGGATGGACTGGCGATCCGAGGATTTCGGAAAGCCGAGCTACCTCGCGAAACTGGGACTCACCCTGGCTCACACCGAAGACGGGGAAGAAACCCGTCGCATTCACGCCCTGGAAAGCTCCGAGCGCACCATTGCCGAGGCGCTCAAGGATGCCGGCTATTTCACTTCCCTCTGCGGCAAGTGGCACTGTGGTGAGTGGTTGCCGGAACACCTCCCGATGGGGCAGGGCTTCATGCACCAGTATGGCTTCTATGCCTGGGGGATCGACTACTACAACAAGTCCATCGTGCACAACGCGCCGGCCCGGTTTGCTGTTTATGACTGGCACCGCAACCAGGAGCCGGTGTGGGAGGAAGGGTACGCAACCGACCTGCTCGCCGACGAAGCCGTTCGAGTGATCGAGGATTCCACCGGCGATCAGCCGCTCTTCATTTACGTGGCTTTCAACGCGGTGCACGGCCCGCTCAATCCGCCTCCCGGTTTCGAAGGGAACGCTGAAGAGCCACTCGACATTCGCGATGCCATGCTCGAGAACATGGATATGAATGTCGGCAAGATCATGAAGGCGATCGACGACAAGGGTATTCGCGACAACACGCTGCTGATTTTTGCGAATGACAATGGCCCGGTGCTTGAGGAAATGAGCGCACCCTACCGCGGCACCAAGAACACGACCTTCGAGGGCGGCGTACGCACTCCTTGCCTGGTTCGCTGGCCTGGACACACTGAGGCGGGCAGCAAGAGCGATGAGATGCTCTTTATCGCGGACTGGTATACCACGTTCATCACCCTGGCTGGCGGCAGCCATGAGCAGGAGACTTCCGTTGATGGACTCGACCAGACCAACACGGTGTTTGGTGATGAGCCGAGTCCGCGGACCGAGATCATCTTCGACGTCGATGGCAGCGTTCGCGTTCCCACCATTCGAAGCGGGGATTACAAGCTGATGGGGGAATTGCTCTTCAATGTGGCCGAGGATCCGTCTGAGACGACAGACATCGCTGCGGCCAATCCGGAAATCGTTTCCAAGCTCGCGGCTCGTCTTCAGCAGGCCGCCAGTGAGCGCCCGCCGCTCGGCGACAAGCCTCTCCTGATGGAGCCGCCGCTTCCTTATGTCTACGGTCTCGAGGAAAACAAGAGTGTTCCCCAGTGGCTCAAGGATCATGTCGATGCGATTCGCGCGACCCAGCCGAAAGAGTGGGCTCCTGGCGAGACACCATGGCCGCAGGCTCCCAAGGGCGTGAATGCCAGTAAGATGACTGGCGGCCTCGACGAGCAGGGCGGCGGGGAGAAAAAGTAGTTAGTCGTTGGTCATTAGTTGTTAGTTAACAGGGTTGGGTCGGTGACCTAACCCTGTTGTGTTTTGTTGCGGTTTTTTCTTTTCCCCTGACAGGGATGTTACACACTTAAAGGTAGGCCGTGCCCATGAGTTATTCGTCGATCACGAAAGAGGAGTTTGTCAGTGCCCTGGTGGAAAGGGCGGCGGCTAAGGGTTGCGGGACTCCCAGCGAAGTGGCGGAGCACTTCGGGCAGCGGTTTTTCCAGTTTGTGCCCTATGCTGAGGCCGCTGATGAGCGACGGGATTCGTTGATTGATTCTGCCGCCCTGATGCTGGGGCATCTCGATGGTTACCGGCCTCCGGAACCCAAGGTGGCAGTCTTCGATACCGGAGCGACGGAGAAACGGACGATGATCGCGGTTTTGTTGCCGGATCTTCCGTTTATCGTCGATTCGATCCGGATGGAGTTGCGGCGCCAGGGGAGGCCCATCCGATCGATTCTCAGTGTCCTGTTGGAAGTGGAAAGGGATAGAGAGGGAAAGTTGCTCGATGTGAGGGGTGAGGGCGCTTCGAATACGAGCCATCGTGAAGCGGCAATCTGCGTCGAGACCGATTGGCTTGATTCGTCGGAAGATCGCCGACGAATCCAGTCAGGTGTCGAAGAGAGTCTTCAGCATGTGCGTCATGCGGTGGAGGATTTTTCCGCCATGAAGGAGCGTGCCCTGGTCGAGGCGGAATACCTTTCAGAGCATCATGCGTTGTTGGAAGGTGAGGACTGGGAGGAGGCGCAGGCATTTCTGAGATGGCTGGCTGACAGCAATTTCGTTTTTCTCGGATTCGACGAGCACCGCTTTGTGGAAAAGGACGGCACTCGAGTTCTTGAACCGGTTGAGGGATCAGTCCTGGGGACAATGAAATTTCACGCCCAACGCAAGTCGTGGGTGATTGATTCGTTGCCGAACGAAGCTCGTGGATTCGTCGAGGCCAAGACGATCCTGACATTCGTGAACTCGACGCACCGTTCGCGGGTGCATCGCGCTGTCTATCCTGACTATGTCACGGTGAAGCGTTTTGGCGAAGACGGGGAGATCGTGAGCGCCTGCCGTTTCCTCGGCTTGTTCACTTCATCGGTTTATCACCAGGAGCCGTCCGAGATTCCGTTGGTTCGGAGCAAGGTGGCAATGGTGAAGGCCAAGTCCGAGTTTTCCGAGGGCAGTCACTACGGCAAAGCCCTCAATGGAGTGCTCAATGTCTATCCTCGCGACGAATTGTTCCAGGCTTCAGTGGACTCGATCTTCAAGACGTCGATGGCGATCGTGCAACTCCAGGAAGCCCCGCGGGTCAGGTTGTTCCTGAGGCGAAATCCATACGGGCGCTTTTACTACTGCCAGGTTTTTGTGCCGAAAGAAATCTACGACACGGAGCTGCGTTACAAGATTCAGCGCCTGCTCTGCGACCGTCTCAATGCCGATGATGTGGAGTTCTCCACGACCATGGGCGAAACCGACCTGGCCCGGGTTCGCTTTGTGATGCATGTGCCGAGTTCGGTGGATGAGGGCGTGGACATCAGGCAGTTGGAGCGGGATGTGGTTGAGGTGTCGCGCTCCTGGGATGAAACCTTTGCCGCGGAGGTTCGCGATAGGGGGCGGGATGATCTCGCCGAATTGATCCCGATCTACCGGGGGGCATTTCCGGCTAGCTACCGTGAACACTACGCGCCCGCCGCGGCGATTGCTGACCTGGATTCCATCAGAGAAATGGATGCCGGTGCTAACCTGGCTCTTCGTATTGGAGCGCATGGATCCAATCACATGCGCCTGGCGCTGCGCTTGTTTCACCGGGACCAGCCGGTGCCGCTTTCGGATGTTTTGCCCATCCTCGAGAACATGGGGCTGCGGGCGGATAACGAGCACCCCTACCTGGTTCAGCGACGGGATGGTGTTTCGATATGGATTCACGAATTCGAATTGATCCCCTTGTTTCCGGTCAAAGTGGATGATGAAGCGGTAGCGAGCCGGTTTCGAGAGGCGTTTGTCAGGATCTGGAGCGAACGAGTGGTTAACGATGAGTTCAACGCGCTGGTGCTCGGTGCCGGACTCGGCTGGCGTGAGGTGGTGGTGTTCCGCGCCTATGCCAAATACAATCACCAGGTCCAGTTTGGTTTCGGGACCCTATACACGGCGGAGACCTTAGCCCGTCATGTCTACATCGTTTCTCTCCTGGCCGCTTATTTCCAGGCCCGGTTCGGATTGGAGATTGAGAACCGCGAGGGTGAGCTAGCGAGAGTTGAGCGGGAGATTCTCGCGGCCCTGGATCAAGTTCCCAGTTTGAACGAAGACCGGGTGCTGCGCCGCTTCCTCGAATTGATGAAGGCAACGCTGCGGACGAATTACTGCCAGGGTGCTGATGCAAACGCGAAGTCTTATCTCTCTTTTAAATTTGATCCGGCAAAGATCACGGCCATGCCGCTTCCCCGGCCGGCTTATGAAATCTTCGTTTATTCGCCAAGGATGGAAGGGATTCACTTGAGGGGAGGAAAGATTGCCCGGGGCGGCTTGCGCTGGTCTGACCGTCCCGAGGATTTTCGAACCGAGGTGCTGGGACTCGTGAAGGCACAGCAGGTGAAGAATGCGGTCATTGTTCCGGTCGGTGCGAAAGGAGGCTTCGTGGCGCACCAGCTTCCCATGGGGGATCGCGAAGGAATGCTGCGTGAAGGGCAGGAGTGTTATCGAACTCTGCTGCGGGGGATGCTCGATGTGACGGACAATATCGTGGAAGGCAAGGTCGTGCCGCCTGAGAAAGTTGTCAGGCATGATCCTGACGACCCTTACCTCGTGGTGGCAGCGGATAAAGGCACGGCGACGTTTTCTGATATCGGGAATTCCATCTCGGAAGAATACGGATTCTGGATGGGAGACGCTTTTGCCTCGGGGGGGAGCGAAGGCTACGACCATAAGAAGATGGGCATCACGGCCAAAGGGGCCTGGGTGTCAGTTCAGCGGCATTTCTGTGAGAAGGGTGTTGATGTCCAGAGCGAAGCTATCTCCGTCGTTGGGATTGGAGACATGGCGGGGGATGTGTTCGGGAACGGCATGCTTTGCTCAGAGCACATTTGCCTCGTCGCGGCATTTAATCATCTGCACATCTTTATTGATCCTAACCCTGATCCGAAGGTCAGTTTTGGTGAGCGAAAGCGACTCTTTGAGGAGGTGGCCGGTTGGGGACAATACGACACTTCGTTGATCTCCGAAGGTGGTGGTATTTTTTCCCGCGATCAGAAAGAGATTCCACTCTCTCCCCAGATTCGGGAACGTTTTGAAATCGGAGAGGAGAGCTTGACGCCGGGTGAATTGATCACGGTTCTGTTGAAGGCGCAGGTCGACCTGATTTGGAACGGAGGAATTGGTACTTTCGTGAAAGCCGAATCGGAATCTCACGAGGAGGTGGGAGACAAGACCAACGACGGTTTGAGGGTCGATGCCGGCGAACTGAGATGCCGGGTCGTAGGTGAGGGCGGTAATCTCGGAATGACTCAGCTGGCCCGGGTCGAGTTTTGTCTGAACGGCGGAGCCTGCAACACGGACTTCATTGACAACTCTGCCGGTGTGGATTGCTCGGATCACGAAGTGAATCTCAAGATCCTGCTCAATGCATTCGAACGGGAGGGGAAACTTCAACGTAAGGAGAGGAATGAACTGCTCGTTGGAATGACCGATGCGGTATCGAGCCTGGTCCTGCACAACAACTATCGGCAGGCCAGGGCCATCAGCCTGGCACAGTCGCAGTCTCGCAAGCGGACGGTGGAGTATCTCCGCATGCTGGATTGCTGGGAGCGGGACGATGCGATTGATCGCGACCTGGAGTTTCTCCCGAGTGATGAAGCCCTGCAGGAGCGTTCCGCTCGCGGTGCAGGGCTGACTCGCCCGGAGTTGTCCGTCTTGATGGCTTATTCCAAGGGAATCTTGAAAGAGGCCCTGGTCAGTTCAGACGTGATTAGTGATCCCTTGTTGTCGGGTTCACTGGGTGACGCTTTCCCGGATGAGTTTGTAGACCGCTACCGTGATGAGTTGTCAGAGCATGCCTTGCGACGTGAAATCGTGGCGACGCAGTGGGCCAACGATCTCGTGAATCACATGGGGCCGAGCTATCTTTATCGGCTCGAGGAAGCTTCGGGAGCTTCAGTTGAAGAAGTGGTTCGTGCCTATGCGGCGGCGCGTGAAATCTTTTCGCTGAAGGAGTTGTGGGAGAAGATCGAAGCGCTGGATTACGAAGTCTCTCCCGAGGTGCAGCACCGCATGATGTACGACCTCACTCGACTGGTGAGGCGAGGAAGTCGGTGGTTATTGAGAAACTGTCGCGAGGAACTGAGCGATCTGCCGAAACTGGTGGCACGTTTCAAGAGCGGAGTTCAGGAGGTTTCCTACCTTCTTCACGATCTCTTGCAGGAAGCTGCTCTTGATCACTGGGAAGAGCGCCAGCGCTACTTTGTCAGCGAGAATGTGCCTGAAGATCTTGCCGGACGAATCGCCAGTTCAAGCGGGTTGTATTCCTCGTTCGGGGTAATCTATGCCAGCGAGCAGACTGGTGAATCGATTGAGACAGCGGCGAAGGTTTACTTTTCAGCCAGTGATCGCCTCGAATTGCATTGGCTTTCCTATCGAATTCGTGACCTGGTTGTGGAAGATCACTGGCAGGCGAGGGCAAGAGAGTCTTTTCGGGATGAACTGCATATTCTGCAGCGTGAGCTTGCGATTCATGTCCTGCGCATGGACGGTTCCGGCGATGTGGAAAACCACATAGACTACTGGATGAAGCGGCGCTCCCGTCAGGTGAAGCGCTGGCAGGTTGTACTTGAAGAGCTTCGTGGCGCGGGAACCCAGGACTATTCGATGTATCCGGTCGTACTGTGGGAGTTGGGTGTGCTCGTGGATAAAGGATAGGGTTCAAACGATCATACAGACCGGGCGGAAATCTTCTTTTCAGTAACCTGTTAGATCGCTATCCTGAAAGGCAGGATGAGCGGCAATGTGACAGTGGAAGGGGGATCCCACTTCTACCAGAGAGTTGGTTTTCGTTGTCTCTTGTTGTTTGGTGGATGTCTCATTGCGGGCTGCGCCAGTTGGATGATTGGTTCGACCCTGAATCCCTGGGTCCCGGTATGGCTGCCGGCCGGAGTGGGGTTTGTTGCACTGTTGCGCTGGGGGTTGAACTACTGGCCCATGGTCGCGCTGGGTGGGGCTATTGCGAGTTTCTTTCTTTTTATCGATGCGGAGACAAGGATCGAGCGCTTGATAGGAGTGACGTCGGGCGCGCTTGGGCTGGTGGTTGGAGCCGCGGCTGGAGCACTTTTGGCGCAGCGTTTGGTCAAGTGGCCGGAGGATTTGAAGGCTGGCCGGGGCACGGCGCGGCTGGTGATTTCCGGGGGGATCATCGGGCCGATCGCTTCGAGCCTGATTGTTTTCCCGTGCTGGTGGTGGATCGGTGCGGTGCCCGAAGGGGCGAGCGGTTTGTTCTGGATTATCTTTGTGCTGTCTAATGCTATTGGCGTGGCGGTGCTTGGACTGCCCTTATTGATGATTGCGCCGATTGTCGAAGGCGACTGGTCGAAGCGGCGGATGTTGTTGTCCATCCCGATGCCAGTTGCCCTAGTAGCATCGCTGGCATTGCTTTCGTTTGTTGATGGGGCGGCCAAGCGTCAGATTCAGTATCGATTCAATATCAGTGTTTCGGCGGTTAACTCGTTGATCCAGGAGCAGCTAATTCAGCATTTGGAAATGCTTCATTCAATGCGGAGTTTCTGGGAAAGCAGTGACTGGGTGAGTCGAACAGAGTTTCGTCAGTTCACCAAGCGGGGGTTGAAACGCAACGAAGGGTTGGTTCTGCTTGGGTGGGCACCCGAGATGACGACATCGGATTCGGTACAGTTTAGTTCGGCGTTAACTGCTTTATCTGAGGGTTCTGTCAGGGAAGGCATCCCGGAGTGGTTTTCGGGGGGCGGTGATTCCTCCTTTGAAGCGGATGTCATGTTCCCGCTCTGGTATCTGGTGCCTCGGGAGGTTCAAGGGAGATGGATCGGTTCTGATCTGTATCGCGATGATCTGCTTCGTGACGTGATGGAGAAATCACGAAATGACGGAAGTATTACCGCTGCCGCTCCGGTCGTTGCCGGAATTAATGAACATCACTTGTTTTTCTCATCGCTTTGGGTGCCGGAAAAACGTGTTGCGGCAAGCCCGGATGATGAGTGGCTTCAGAATCGAGGTGGCTACGTGGTATCGCTGATTGATCTCGAGACCATTGCGGCGGAGGCCATTCAGTCGGCGGGTGAAATCGGGGCGGAAGATTTTGTTCTGACCGTGCAGAGTGAATCAGGAGAGAGAGGGGAAATTGTCTATCGGAGGGAAGGTGAAGAAAGCGGCCTGAGAGAATATGAGAGGATCATGACCATCGCTTTTGCTGATCGGCTCTGGCAAACCAGATACGTCCCACTGACGGGAGTCTTCGGCAATTTTCTGGACTGGCAAGTTCCCTCAGCCCAGGCGGGTGTGTTTCTGGTGACTTCGCTCCTGGGGATTCTCCTTTTGACGGGCACGGGGTATGCCGTGCGAATTGAAAACGAGGTGAAAGACAGGACCCAGGAACTGGGGGAAAGTGAGGAGCGTTTCCGCCAGTTGTCGGAAACAGTTTCAGAAGTGTTCTGGATATTCAGTGTGGTGGACAGCCGTTTTGAATATGTCAGCCCGGCGTTCGAAAGGGTATGGTTGGAGCCTTTAGACGCAGTTTGTAAGGATCCCTATGTCTGGTACTACAAGATTCGCGAACTGGACCGAAAGGAAGCGAGGGAGGCTTTTGAAACCGCATTGAGTGGCCGTGGAGAATACGATGTGGAGTATTGTATTGTCAGGAAAGACGGTGAAGAAAGATGGATACGCGACCGGGGATTTCCTGTCAGGGATAAAGATGGAAACGTCAGGCGGATTGTTGGAGTGGCTGACGATGTGTCAGAGACGAGAAAGGCTCAACAGGAGTTGCTGCGATCCAATGCCGATTTGGAGAGGTTTGCCTACTTGGCCTCGCACGATCTCCAGGAGCCGCTTCGCATGGTGACGAGCTTTGTTCAACTGCTCCAGAAGCGATATGAGGGCGAGTTAGGTTCTGATGCTGATGAATACATTTCACATGCTGTCAGCGGTGCAGAGAGAATGCGCCGACTCATTAACGGCTTGCTCGCATTGTCGCGTGTTGATTCGAGAGATCTCAAAGCTGAAAGGGTCAGTTCAAACGTTTTGGTCAGGGATGCCATCGATGACCTTCAAGTGGCAATCGAAGAGAGTGGCGCAAAAGTGAAGGTGGGTGGGAATCTTCCGGCGGTCTATGGCGCCAAGGCACAATTGACCCAGGTGTTTCAAAACCTGATCAGCAACGCCATTAAGTATGCTTCACCCGATCGGCCTCCGGAGATCCGGGTTACCGCGAGAGATCGCGACGGGATGGTTGAGTTTTCGGTTAGTGACAATGGGCCGGGGATCGCGGAGAAAGATTTTGAAAGGATCTTTGAAATCTTTCAGCGCCTTGAGAAAGGTCAGGATGAAAAGGGGACAGGAATTGGACTGTCATTGTGCCGCAGGATTGTCGAGCGCCACGGTGGTAAGATGTGGGTGAAGAGTGAATCGGGGGAAGGAAGCAGCTTTATATTTACGATTCCGTTACAATCAACATTGCCCGCTGAGAACCCCGCATAGCACCCCTAAGTTTGGTGGGTTGATGAATGGATACAAAAGCAGTATTTTCATTTGGCACGGAAACCTAAAACCCGGTTGGATAACCAGTTGGGATTAAATGTTTCACCTATTGCTTTTGAATGTTTCACCTATTGATTCTTGGAGGGGGATTTAGTGATGCGGGTACTTCTTGTTGAAGATAATCCTGCTGAGGCCTGCCTGACCCGGGAGGCCTTTGCAGAGGTGGGGATACCCCACGAGCTTAGGGTCGTGGATGACGGCGAGAAAGCGACGGCTTTTCTCCGAAGAGAGGGGAATTTTGCCAACGAAGAAGTTCCCGACCTGGTATTGCTGGATTTGAACCTGCCCAAAAAGTGCGGGCATGAGGTTTTAAAGGATATCAAAAGTGATCCAAATTTGTTACATATACCTGTTATAGTCGTAACTAATTCTCATGCCATGGATGACATCGAGAAAGTATATCGTTCCAACGGGAACTGCTACCTGGTGAAGCCGCCGGAGCTGAATGACTTTTTTTCAATGGTTCGGCGGATCGTCGATTTCTGGTGGGATACCGCCAAGCTGCCACCCGCAGTTTGAATCAAGAGTGACTGAAAATGGTTTCAAATACCCCCCAACTTGAAGATGTCCCCGCAGCGGAGCAAGAAGCCGAAGGTCTGTTGCGCATTCTGTGTCTTGAAGACAGTGAGGGGGATTTTATTCTGCTTCGCGAATACCTCAGAGACGCTAAGTTCAAACCAACTCCTGAACTGGTCAGAGCTGAAACGATGTCTGCCGCGAAGGAGGTTCTACAGGGGCGCAACGGGAGTGACACCTTCGATGTAGTCCTTCTCGATCTGTCCCTTCCGGATTCCCACGGTGCTGAGAGCCTGGTGACCTTGCGAGAGTTGATCCCGACCACTCCGATCACGATCTTGAGTGGTAACGCCGATCGTGACCTTGCGGTGCGGATGGTGAAGGAAGGGGCTCAGGATTACCTTCCCAAGGATTCCCTGAACGCAGAATTGTTAACCCGGTCCATTCTCTATGCCGTCGAACGTCAGCGAAGTCAGACAGAGATGGCTGAACTGAACAAGCGGCTTAAGAGAGCAACTGAAGATTTGAAGACAGCCCAGATGCAGTTGATCCAGGCTGAAAAGATGGATTCGCTGGGGCGTCTGGCGGCAGGAGTTGCCCATGAGGTGAAAAATCCACTCGCGACCTTGCAGATGGGTGTGAACTACTTCGATCGTCGGGGCGAGGAACTGGGTGAAGGTGGTGAGGTGATGGTTTCGCACATGCAGGATGCCATTACCCGAGCCGACCGCATCATTTGCGGAATGGTCGATTACTCCCGATCCGATAATCTGAGCCTGGAGTTAAAAGATATAAACGAGATCATCGATGGTGCCGTTGATATGATCCAGCACCAGATCGTGAGGACTAATGTAGAGGTAAGTAAAGACCTGGCAGCAGGGTTGCCCAAGGTGCGCGTTGATCAGGGTAAAATGGAACAAGTTCTCATTAACCTGATGTTGAATGCCGTTCAGGCCATGTCAGAGAATGGCGGCAACGGGGACGGAAGTCATGGAACTCTGGAGGTCAAATCGTTCCTGGCCGAGGTGGAGGAAATCGACCGGGATGAAGGGATTCGTCACTCCGAAAGAATTCGGGCACGTGACTCGGTTGTTGTCGTTGAGATTCGTGACTACGGCCCGGGTATACCGGAAGAGAAACTGAACCGTATTTTTGAGCCTTTCTACACGACCAAGCCGACCGGTGAAGGAACCGGGCTGGGTTTGTCGGTTGCCAAGAATATCGTCGATCTCCATCGGGGAGTGATGCAGGTGAAGAATGCAGATGATGGTAACGGTGTGGTTGCCAGGGTTATGTTAAAGAGTGTGGAATAGACGAATGATAGGATTTCGCTCCTTTGCAGGGGAGCAAAATACGAGATTACATAAACGGAGGACGAAATGACAAAGAAGAAGATACTTGTGGTGGATGATGATGTGCCACTTGCGGAGAGTATAAAACTGATCCTGGAGGACACAGGAAACTTTGAGGTCTGTGTTGAGACAGATTCCATTGCGGCCTTGTCAACGGCAAGAAAGTTTCAGCCCGATGTGATTCTGCTCGATATTGTGATGCCGGGCCTGGATGGTGGTGATGTTTCAGCGCAGCTCCAGCAGGATCCGTTTCTGAGCAGTGTGCCTATCATTGTTGTCACTGCCCTCGTTGCGAACAGCGAGGCCGGTCTGGACGACGGGATCGACAGTGGTGGTCAAATGATGATCGCCAAGCCGGTCCAATTCGATAAGCTCCTGCATGCCATCGAGACGGTGCTGGTTGCTCAGGTTCATTGAGCCGCCAGGCAATACTTTTACTTTAGGCCTGAAGGTGATGTGACGGGGGTGGGCATAGGTCCTTCCCAGGGCATTATCAGGGGGCGAACGATGAGCCCGTGATAGCCGTCAGGGATGATGAGGCAGTCATTCCTGATGAGTGGTCGACAGGGATTGCCGGGAGTGGTGAATCGCTCGAGTAGTTCCGGGTTTTTGGGGTCCGAGATGTCGGTGATCGTGACCTCGCCATAGGCACGGCGCGCGCAGTAGAGCCGGTTGCCGTCAATATTCGGAACTCCCATATGCGGTGAGCCGGGAACATATTTGATAATGCCGACCTCGTCGATGGACCGAGTCTCTTCACGGTCGAGAAGCACATAGCCTCCGCGAGTGGTGACGAGTGACTGACTTCCTAAAGCGACTTGACCGTTTGGTGAGCCGAGCCTTTCGGGGAAAATGTCGCCGGTGAAAACTGGAGGGTCGGATTTGAGGTCATACCAATGAGTTCCCGAGACATGCCAGAAAACGGTGGTGTAGCGATCGTCAACCAACCCCCGCATCAATTGGTCGCCATAAAGCAAGCCGTGCCGGTTGTCCTTGAGCACGACCGCGGGGTTTGCCGGATCACGGACGTCGAGGATGTGAAGCTGCCCGGCTCCAACCTGGATCAGGGCGTAATGTCCGTCGCCGGGAACTTCAACCTGGCGTATGGCGTCGGGAGGCGAGGCATAGTGACCTATCTGTTCGAGCTCGTCTGAATCCGGCTTGAGACGGCAGATACTGAGGCCACCAGCGCTCTGCGCAAGAAAGACGAGGTCACCATTGATGGCGACATCAGTGGCGAAGCCCTCTGTCTGGAATACGGAAAGGCGAGCCATGTCCGGCCAAAGGCGCATCACGTGGGCTCCGCCTTCTCCGCATGCGACGACGGCCCGGTCGTCGGCAAAGAAGTCCACTCCGTAGACTTGCTGGCCGGGGTGGTAGAGACGATACCGAGCCAGGGGAGCTTGAATCGGGCGGGGGCCGATCGTGGGTGGCGTGCCCAGATCAGGCACATAGTTCCTGGCGGCCGGAATATCGAGGATGTGGAGATCAGTATCGCCCCCGGCCATGAGGAGGTGCTGATCCACGATAGCGAGGCCTCCAATGAAACCGAAAGGGCGCCCGTTCTTTTCCTGGGGGAGTTGGTGGTGGCCGAGGAATTCGGGTGCCTCGGGATCGTTTGCATCGATAACGAAAATCCCGTTGTAGGTATCCGCTGCATAGACGAGCGGACCGTCAGCGATGACCCGCCAGGTATCGTTGCCGATTTCGTAGAGCCTGGGAAACTTGATGCGCGAGATCCATGCAGGTTCGGCAGGATCAGTGAGGTCAAAGATTTCAAGTCCGTGCCCGGCTCCAAAGCCGGGGTCGTCAGGGGTTTTCCTGGGTTGGTTTTTCAGGTGGTGTCCGGTGGAGGCATAGAGGTAGTTCCCGGAAACGGAAACTCCGTCGCCATAGCCCTGCAGTTTGGACTTCGATACGATTTTCGGGGTCCAGGGATTGGTGATATCAACGGTAACGACCTCCGCGGCTGCCCAGACTCCGACATAGGCAAAGTGATCGCGAGCAGTAACAGATTGGGCCTCCCCGGTTCGAACAATGCTGATGTGGCTTGGGTTTGCGGGGTCGGAGACATTGACCAGTTCGACTCCGTAGTGGCGGCAGGCGACGAGAAGGACGTCGCCCGTCAGGGCTATCCCGGTGGCAAACTCGATCGTGTCATAGTGCTTGATCAGTCTCGGCTCGACCGGGTTGGTGGCATCGACCACAAAGAGCCCGTCCTGCCGCGCCGTGATGTATACGATGCCGTTCCGAACGACCAGCTGTCGAACGCTGCCCAGGTTGCCAAGTGTTCCCACCAGTTTGGAGGAACGAGGGTTCGATACGTCGAGGATCTGCAATCGGCTTTTCCCGATCGTATAAGCGAGGTTGCCTTCAACTACGACATCCTGAGTCGGTCCGATTCCGGCATCGGCGGCGATGGGAATGACGGGGCCGTAGTCGCTATCCTCAGCTCGGGCTAATGAGGAGAGGCCTATCAGAAATAGTAGCAGGACGGTTCGGTAGCTCGAGTTCACGATAGGCATTTTTCACGCGGGGCAACGACAGGGCAATAGGGGTGGCCCCGTGTTTACGCCCCGGTAAGGCCCGCGCGTGACTAGAAATTGCCATATTGCGTAAGTGAAAACTGGTTGAACTAAAGCGAGGATTCTGAAGAGTAGGACACCGATGAAATCCCTATCTCTTCTTCTCCTCCTGATTTGTTTTGTGTCTCCGGTATTGGCGGATGATCGACCCAACGTCGTTTTTGTGCTGACTGATGACCAGCGGGCTGACGCTCTCTCCTGCATGGGGCACCCGCACCTGAAGACGCCGCACATCGACCGACTGGCAGCTGAGGGAATTCTTTTCAAAAATCACTTCTGCACGACTTCTCTCTGTTCACCGAGTCGCGCTTCCATTCTTGGCGGTCTCTACGCTCACGCACACGGGGTGGTGAACAACTTCACGGACTACCCGCGTGACCTGCCGACTTTCCCCCGCCAGCTGCAGTCCGAGGGATACGCCACCGCCTATATCGGTAAGTGGCACATGGGGGAAGAGGATGACAGCAAGCGCCCCGGATTCGATCACTTCATCACTCACCGAGGTCAGGGTAAATACTTCGATACCGAATTTCGCGAGAACGACGGTGAGCGCAAAGTCGTCGAGGGCTACTACACCACGGTCGTGACTGATATGGCGATCGACTGGATGGAGTCGCTGGAGAAGGAAAATGATGATCAGCCCTTTCTCCTGATGCTCGGCCACAAGGCCCCGCACAGTTTCTATTATCCGGAAGAGAAGTATGAGGGCGCTTTCGATCACGTGCGTTTTCCCTATCCGGAGTCGGCTTTCGAACTGGATGACAACCCGGTATGGATCAGCCAGCGTCTCAGCACCTGGCACGGAATCTACGGTCCGCTCTTTGACTGGCGGAAAGAGTTTCCTGATACCTCGGCTGCAGCCATGCTTGATTTCGAGAACATGGTCAGGGCCTATCTCGGAACCCTCCTTTCTGTCGATGATTCTGTGGGGCGTCTCTACGAATACCTCGAGAAAACAGGTGAGCTGGATAACACGCTTTTCATCTTCACCAGTGATAACGGCCTCCTCGAAGGGGAACATGGTATGGTCGACAAGCGCACGGCGCACGAGGGATCGCTGCGTATCCCGCTGGTAGTTCGCTATCCCGGTATTGTTGATCCGTCCTCGCCCAAGGTGATCGAAGCGCAAACGCTGACTCTCGATTTCGCCTCATCGATTCTCGATATCTGTGATGCTCAGCCGCTTCCCAAGACCCAGGGCAAATCCTGGAAGAAGCTGGTAGCTGAGGGCGACCCCGAGTGGCGCACCAGTTGGTACTACGAGTATAACTACGAGGTGCAGTTTCCTTACACACCCAATGTGCGTGCTCTCCGCACCGACGAGTGGAAATACATGCGCTACCCTCACGGGGACGGTTCCCCGGACAAGCACATGGCTGAGCTTTACAATCTCAAGGATGATCCTGAGGAGCGAAACAACCTGATCAACGATCCCAAGTATGCGGATCTGATCGAAGAGTTGCGCGCTGAGTTGGATCGCCGAATCGCTGAAGCGAATCCGGACAAGGAAGACCAGATGCCCATGGACGAGGGTATTAAGGGTGAGTTGCCGGATGAGAGCATCCGCTAGGCTCACCCGGCCAGCTTGGTCAGACTGAAAGACAAGAGAAAGCCAAGGGTGGTGATCAGCCCGGCGCCGTTGCGTGTTTCTGCGAAGGCTTCGGGGATCATGGTATCAACGATCATCGCGAGGATAGCCCCGGCAGCCAGGGCTGTGGTCCCGGCTACGACGTTGTCGGAGAGACCACCAAGCAGGGTGTATCCGAGCAGGGAGGCGACCCCGGAGATCACCGCAATGGCGGTCCAAAGACCGAAAACGAACATTCTGGAACGGCCGGCTTTTCTCATGCCGGCGGAGCTCGAAAGGCCTTCGGGAAGGTTGGACAGAAAGATAGCGGCCACGGTCGCCACACTGACGGCCCCTCCATGCAGAATGCTGAGCCCGATGGCCATGGATTCCGGGATGCCGTCGAGCAGGGCGCCGATGGCAATGGCGGTTCCGCTGCCGGAATCTTCCTCTTCACTGGGCTGCTGATCGCCTGAGCGTTTGCGATGCTTGGCTCCAGCCCGACTGAGAATCCAGTTCGCTCCCGTGTAAATCAGAGCACCGGCGGCGAAACCAAAAGCGGCGGGACCGAGACCTCCCTGGGCGAAGGCCTCGTCCATCAATTCAAAGCAGAGCGCTGAGATGAGGACTCCGCTGCCGAATGCCATGATGGCAGCGACGATGCGTGAGGGGATATTGAAACGATAACCAAAGGCGGCACCGAGAAGCAGGGCGCCTCCCGAAATCATTCCCCAGAAAAGTGCCTGGATAGCTGGACTCATGACAGGACGAAATCATCCTGACAGCTTGAACCGGGAAGGCAAGACAAGTGAGAAGATGGATTAGTCGTCGATAATGATATCATCTCTGGCGAAAACGAATCATTCTCCCGCTTGTATGAGGAGGCACGAAGAAGCCGTCGGTGAATTTAGAAAAACTCTGAAAAAGTTGCGTCTTTTTCGGCGGCGTATCGTCTTCACCAGTGAAAGACATCACCCATCGAAAAATTATGAATGAGAAAAAACAATCTTCTGCGGTGGAGTTCCCGGGGAACTCCAGGATTCACGTCGCTCTCGCGGCAACTGATCTCGCTGCTTCAAAACGCTTCTACGAAACTCTTTTCGGCGAAGCGCCAACCAAGGAGCGGGAAGGCTATGTCAAATTTGAGCCTCAGGACCCATCGGTAAATTTGACCCTGAACGAAGTCCCTTCGCTTGATTCCGGAGACGTTGGCCCGGCTCACTTTGGCATCCAGGTGAAATCCACCTCTGCCGTTGAGCAGGCATCTGAAAGGCTGAAGGAGGCGGGTCTGCTCGATATGATCGAAGAGAACACTGCCTGTTGCTATGCGGTTCAGGACAAGGTCTGGGCAGTCGATCCCAACGGCAACCGTTGGGAGGTCTTCGTCGTGCTCGATCCGGATTCCGATATTTTTCACAGCGACGGGTCGGACTGTTGTGTTCCTGAGGTAGATGATTCGGAAACGGCAGCGAACGACTCGGAGTGCTGTGACACCAAGTCCACGGCTTGCTGTTAGCGAATGGATCAGGTTCTGACGACAGAACAAGTTTGGGAGCTTCTCAGTGATAAGCTGAGAAGCTTCCTGCGTTCCCGTGTTTCAGACTACGACGCTGCGGAAGACTTGCTCCAGGAGACGTTTCTTCGAATTCATCAGAAACTCGGCGACTTAAGGGACCGGGAACGATTGACTTCCTGGGTCTACCGGGTAGCTCGCAATCTCGTGATCGACTACTACCGCAAGGAGGGGCGGGATCCGGAGGTGCCGATGTCGATGGAGCCTTCTTCAGAGCCCGATTCCCGAAACCTGAACGATCTCGTGATGGGTTGGTTTCCGGAGATGGTCGAGGAGCTGCCGGAGAACTATCGCGAGGCCGTTGCGCTCTATGAATTGGAAGGCGTCCCTCAACAGGAAATCGCCGACCGGCTCGATCTGTCTCTGTCAGGAGCGAAGTCGCGGGTTCAGCGGGGGCGGGAACTGCTCAAGACAAAGCTGCTTGATTGCTGCTCCTTCGAACTGGATCGGCAGGGTAATGTCGTCGATTACGAGCGCCGCAATCCGTGCGATTGTGATTAGGTTTCTGACTCCTCCAATATTGCGCAATTCTCGAAGTGGTATTGGGGGACCCGAATTGAGGCGCGGTCGAATCCCTTTGTGCTAGGATTTATCCATGAAGTGGTTCTTTGCTTTGGCGCTTTCTATTTGGACAATTGGAGTGACGGGTTATTCCCAGGATTCTTCGAAAGGGCATATCGTTTTTGTTCTCGGCGAACGGGAATATGGCACGCTGGAAAACGTGCCGAAGTGGTTTGAGAAGCATCTCAAACCGGAAGGCTACAAGGGAACATTTATTGTCGCTCAGCCGGAAGATGAGGTGCGAAATCACTTTGAAGGGATGGCAGAGGCGGTAGCTGATGCCGACCTGGTTTTCGTCAGTGTGAGAAGGCGGGCGCCGGAGAAGGAAGGGATGGATGCGCTGAAGGCTCATGTTGCCGCCGGCAAGCCGATTGTTGCCATTCGCACTTCAAGCCATGCATTTCACATCAAGGGTGCCCCGGTTCCGGACGGGCACGATGTTTGGGAAGAATTTGATCCGGAAATCCTTGGTGGAAACTACAACGGCCACTACAAAGCGGAAATGGCTACGGTCAGCGTGGCAGAAGGTAAAGAAGATCACCCCGTCCTGAAAGGGCTCGGCGAGCTGCCGAAATCGGACAAGCTCTATCGTGCCAATCCGCTGGCTGACACCACGACGCTCCTGCTCAGTGGTAAGATTGAGGGACATGACGCTGAACCGATGGCCTGGATCAATGAGGTCGGCGAGAATGGAGCGAAGGTTTTCTACACCTCAATGGGCCAACGCTCCGATTTTGAGAGCGCTGCGTTTCACCAGTTGCTCAAGCAAGCGGTTGAATGGGCCCTGGATTGACGAGGGCCAGTTAGTTGAAGTGCTTCTTCGCAAAGGCGATGTATTGCTCCCAGTCGTAGTCCGTGACGTCGTGCTTGCCGGTGCGAATGTGGTAGCCGATGCGGCCGTGGACAGGTTCGTTCACCCCGGGCATCTCCGATGCGGGCATGCCTTCGGTTCCAAGTAGTTCGTAGACGAGAGAGGCGTGGACACAGGAGAGGAATTCGCCCCTGGGATCCGCCCAGCGGTCCTCTTCGGCGCTGGCGACGTAGAGTGGGCGGGGAGCTATGAGGGCCAGAAGGGTGTGATTGTCGAAAGGCATCGCGCCTTCGTTGTTGCCGTATTGATCAAAATTGTCGCAGAACCAGTGGGGAAAGGTGGTCGTGATCTTCCAGACAGTCTCCCCAATGGCACGGCGCGAGAGGGCGGCGCCTCCGCAACCTGAGTTGTTGGAGATAGTGAGGGCGAAGCGCTCGTCACTGGCCCCGGCCCAGAGGGAGGTTTTTCCGAGGCGTGAGTGGCCGAAAACCGCGACCTTACCGGAATCAATCTCGGGGACATCGGATTCGATCACATCGAGGAGACGGCTGAGAGCCCACGCCCATGTTGCGATGGAGGCGGCTTCGTTGGGGGCGGGTTGGCCGAGTTGCGCATGAACGCCGTTTTGGAAATTGTCATCTTTGTCCGGATCAACATCCCCGTAGTAAAGCGTGGCGAGGGCAAAACCGTTGTCGAGCATTCGCTCGATAGACCAGCGGCTCGCGCTCGCGCCCCTGTCGTCGGCACTGGCTTTGCCATCGTCTTTTCTTCTCATCCAGCTTTTGGTGAGAACGATGTCAGGATCCGGGGAGACCGCATGATTGCCTGAGAAGTTGTAGCCGAGGAATGCCGGGGCAGGGGATTCGGCGGTGGCGGATGAGGGCAGGAAGAGGGCCAGGTTCAGTTCAGAGCCGGCCAGGGTGACCGTAAGTTGACGAAGCTTGCCTTTTCCTCCGAGGATTGGCTTGTCGGCAGAGACGGGCTTAGCGGTGGCGGTCACGCCTTCGAATGAGGCCGGCAGAACCCCGAACATCTGCGTCCCGATCAGGTTGAGCCATTCGGTGCGCTTGGCAGGCCAGTTTCCAGCGGAAGAGACACCGTCGAGGACATCAGGCAGGGTGTAGTCCGGAATCAGGCTCTCGTCGTAGTTCGGTTCGAATTTGAATTCTTCTGACATGAGGAGAACGGGAGACAAGGCGGCAAGCGTGACGAGCCAGATGATTCTCATAGTCGCCAGCTTAGTAGGCTCACGAGAGCGTCACAATTCTATGGTCCACCGGATTACGCCATGCGTAGACTTTCACGGAAACAGGCGGCTAAGGTACTCACCATCTGATTCGTCGTAATACTGATAGATGAAGTTTTTACTAAAGCACTCATTCTGGCTGGCTCCGGTTCTCGCCTTTGTTGGATTCGTCAGCTACTTCACATTCTTCGCCAGGTTCCCTGCGTTGCGTGACGTGCCATGGATCAATGTCCCAATGGTGATCCTGGCTGCCTTGCTAGGTGCGGCCGGTCTCGCACTAACCTGGAAGAGTGCGGGATGGAGGCGTCGGCTTCTTCATCTTGGCGGTGTCTTCGTTTCGGCTGTGATAGCAGCATTACTGTGCTTCTATGTTTATTCTCTTTCTTACCAGATCCCGGAACTCAATGAGACGACTGAGAGTTTGGAAGAAGCGCCGGATTTTTCGCTCAGCGATGCAAATGGGAAACTGGTCTCTCTCTCGGATTACCGTGGGAAGAAGGTTGTGATCTCTTTCTACAGGGGATTCTGGTGACCCTTCTGTGTTTCAGAACTGCAAGGTTTGCAGGCAGAGATAGATAAATTCGAGGAGAAAGGTGCTGTATTGATAGGCATCAGCACGAGTACGGCTGGAGAGGTGAAAGAGAAGATGCTCCCTCAAGGTTTTACCTTTCCGTTGCTGGCCGATCCTGAACTGGAGGCAATTGACGCTTACGGCTTGCGGCACGTTGCCGGTTATCCGACAGGAGGGGATATCGCCCGGCCGGCTGTGATTATCATCGACGAGCACGGGATTATTCAGGATAAACTGCTGACCGATAACTGGCGGGTTCGGCCCACGGCTGAGGAATTGCTGTCCCGTCTTTAGTTGCGCGTTTTGCAGTGCGTGATTCAGCAGATATTGCCTTTTTCAACACTTCGGCAGAGAGAGTTGGACGGTTGAAGTGAAAATGTGATTTAGTAGGGTTGAACCTATCCCGTCGCGAGCATGGAATCATCGACCGATCCAGATCTTTGGCAGAAAACCTTTCAAGTGGTGAAGGAGTGTGTTCACCCGATCGTGACGACAAGTTCAGCCTCCGGTGAGCCTCATGCGACCTGGATGAGTGCTGTCTACAGCGACAGTCTAAGTGAGATCCTGACCATCACATCTCCGGACAGTCTCAAGGTGAAGAATGTCAAAGAAACCGGCAAAGCTGAGTGGATGTTCACTTCTGATAATAAGCGGCATGTGGTATATCTGTCAGGAAAAACGGAAGTGGTCGAGGACGTGGTCCGGATCAAGCAATACTGGGACCTGATCCCGGAAAAGCAGCACGCCTTTTTCCTCGGATTCTACAACTCAGGCATCGGGTTCGCAATTGTTCGGACAGAGGTTGATGATGTGGTTCTGTGTGAGCCTCGCGAGTTCAAAAAAGTGCGGGTTGAATCTCCAGGGTAGGGGAGAATTTCTTTGACCATTTTGGCTGGCGTGCTGGAATGAGCACGAATCACTGAATTGGTATGAGAACACTTTTCCTTTTTCTGTCTTTCGGATTCTTCGTTTCAACGGCTTGGAGCGATTCCCGTCCCAATATAGTCTTTGTCTTTTCCGACGATCACGCCACGCAGGCGATCAGTTCGTATGGTGGGCGCCTCGCCGAAGTGGCGCCGACTCCAAACCTCGATCGGATCGCCGAAGAAGGGATGCGTTTCACGCGTTGCCTTGTGACCAACTCGATCTGTGGGCCAAGCCGCGCCACGATTCTGACGGGGAAATACAGCCACTTGAATGGGTTCTACAAAAACGAAGCGACGAAGTTTGACGGATCGCAGCAGACTTTTCCGAAGCTGTTGCAGAAAGCCGGCTACCAGACTGCAATCATTGGGAAGTGGCACCTCGCAAGCGACCCGACCGGTTTCGATCACTGGGAAATTCTCCCTGGTCAAGGCAGTTACTACAACCCGGATTTCCTGACTCCAGAAGGTAAACATCGCGAGACTGGATATTGTAGTGAGATCATTACCGAGAAGGCGAAGACATGGCTCGCTGAGCAGCGGGACAAGGAAAAGCCGTTTATCCTGATGGTGCAGCACAAGGCTCCTCACCGGGCCTGGGATCCGGCTCCGAAGTACCTGACGTTGTTTGATGATGTGGAGATCCCCGAACCGGACACTCTATTCGACGATTACGAGAACCGGGGTACGGCGGCGAGAGAACAGGATATGTCGATCGAGATCACCATGACTCTCGGTCGGGACCTCAAGGTTAAGGAGCGCGACGAGACCGGGCAATTCATCATGACTGCCTACAACCGCATGACCCCTGAGCAGCAGGCTCAATGGGATGCTGCCTACCAGCCGAAGAACGATGCTTTTGTGAAGGCGGATCCCAAGGGAAAGGACCTCATTCGGTGGAAATATCAGCGCTACCTCAAGGACTACCTGAGATGCGTGCGTTCCGTCGATGACAGCATCGGGGAAGTGCAGGAGAAGTTGGAGGAGCTCGGTCTCGCCGAGAACACGGTCTTCATTTACTCCAGCGATCAGGGTTTCTACCTGGGCGAGCATGGCTGGTTCGACAAGCGCTTCATGTTTGACGAGTCTTACCGAACGCCGTTGCTGATCCGTTGGCCTGGCGTGGTGAAGCCGGGCAGTGTGAACAGCGATCTGGTTTCCAACCTGGACTTTGCTGAGACCTTTCTCGACATCGCCGGTGCTGATTTGCCGGATGACATGCAGGGTGCAAGCCTCGTTCCGATTCTGAAAGGAACGACGCCGGATGACTGGCGTGACACCCATTACTATCACTACTACGAATTTCCCGGTTGGCACATGGTGCAGCGCCACGAAGGGGTCTATGACGGTCGTTACAAGCTGATGAACTACTACGACGTCGAAGAGTGGGAGCTCTATGATCTGGAGACTGATCCGAAGGAAATGGTGAATCAGTACGATAACCCGGAGTATGCGGAAGTGATCAAGGAACTCCACTCCAAGCTGGATGCCCGCCGCGAGGAGTTTCAAGTGCCGGAGAATGTGAAGCAGGACCTGACGAATATCGACCGGAAGTACCACTCCGAAGAGATTCGTAAGCGCGGTCTCGAGCGGAAAAAAGCGATGGAGGAAAAGGCTGCTAAAGCAAAGGCGAAAGGGAAAGAGTGACGGTCCTGATTGCCAGATCGATCGCAGGACTGATGGCTATCCTGGTTTCCTCGAGCCTCGGAGCTGAAGAGCTTGCGACGGACAGTAGTATTCCTCGCGAGCGGGACCTCGGACATCTCGAAGGCAAGGCGCCGCCTGCCCTGGCAGCGGAGCGGTGGATGAACACGCCCGGTGAGGGGGCGTTGGAGCTGGAACAGCTCAAAGGCAAAGTGGTCCTGATCGATTTCTGGGGAACCTGGTGCGGGCCGTGCCGGGCCACGATTCCCTATCTGAAGGATTTGCACGAAGCTTTTGCTGATGACGGGCTTGTGATCATCGGGATCCACAGCACGCAGGATTCCCGTGAGATGGAGCGGTTTGTCAGGAAAGAGGAGATTCCGTATCCTGTGGCCGTGGATAAACGCAAGATGACCTGGAAGGCATTTCAGGGAGATTCCTATCCGGACTATTTCCTGATTGATCGCAAAGGTGTCCTGCGTTTTGCCGACCTCGAAACGACAGCGATCAGCGATGCGACCGTATTGCTCTTAAAAGAAGAGGTGGAATAGGAGTCAGGCTCCGGACGACTTGCGATACTGGGAGGGTGGCATCCCGGTGAGGCGTTTGAAGACAACGGCCATGCGTTCCGGATCGTGAAAACCGCAGAGTTCCGAGATGAGGGACACGGGATGGTTCGAGTTGGCGAGCAGCTGCTTGGCCTGGTTGACGCGCAGCTGGCAGAGCATTTCCCACGGGGTGCAGCGGTAGTGTTCCTTGAACTTGCGTTCGAGGGTGCGGCGGGCGACACGGAGGTCGCCGCACATCGTGCCGACGCTGATGGGATCCTGCATTCGGTCCGACAAGTAGGACATGGCCCGTCGAAGCATGGGATCGTCGACCGCGAAGTGGTTGGCTGAGTGGCGAAGCACGACCCCGCTGGGAGGAACCAGTCTCGCTTCGCTGGATTCAGAGATTTCACCGTTAATCAATCGTTGCATGGCTTCCCCGGCGGCTTCGCCGATCGAGTCCCACGGGATCGCAACGCTGGAAAGCATGGGGTGGGTGAGCCCGCAGACGAGGTCATCGTTGTTGGCACCAATGACTGAAACGTCCTCGGGGATCTTCAAGTCCATCTGCTGGCAGGCACCGCAGAGAAAACGCCCAAGTGGATCGTGAACGGCAAATATGCCGACCGGCTTGGGCAGTTCGGCGAGCCAATTTCGGAGGGCGGGATTGGCTCGAATGAAGGACTCGCTGTAGCGGGTGTCTTCGAAGCCGGTCACGGTGTGGCTGGCGAATTCAGCTTCGTCTCCGACCGCTTCGCGAAAACCCTCGACCCGCTGATCGGAATAGGGCTGGCCGTTGCCGAGACAGGCGAAGCTCTTGAGGCCGGACTGTCGAAACGCCTGCGCCGCCTCGCGACCGACGGCGTAGTCGTCGACATCCACGCTCACCACTCCGGGGTAACAGAAATCGGTGTCGACGATAACGGTGGGGACGCCGAGATCGAGCTCGAGCAGGGCCTCGGTTTTGTCATCGAGCCACTCGGTGATGAGCCCGTCCGGCTCGAGGTCACGAAGCAATTTCTCCAGCTCCCGCATGGGGCGGTGGATGCTGACAATCCGGTAGTCGAGTTCGCGGCGCACAAAGGGCATCAGCGACGGAGTGAGGCGTCGCAGGAAGACCTCGGACATGACGATGGCGACTTGGTGGCTCATGGTTTTACATTGGCGCAATTTGACAGAATATACACGCAATATGCGGTTTTTCTTTTGGAGAAGTCCGGTAGGGTCAGAACCGTCATTAAAAAACGAAACCCGAACATCAACCCTTTATTCTGATGCAATATTTCGACTGCGATAAGATTCAATACGAAGGCCCGGATTCCAAAAATCCGCTGGCTTTCAAACACTACAATGCCGACGAGGTCATCGCCGGTAAGACCATGAAGGAGCACCTTCGTTTCGCTGGAGCCTACTGGCACGTGATGCGCAACGATCTCTCCGACCCCTTCGGTGCCGGCACTGCGCTGATGCCCTGGGATGACGGATCCGACTCCGTCGAAAATGCCCTGACCCGCGTTGATGTCTTCTTCGAGTTTCTCGACAAGATGGGCATTGAGTACTACTGCTGGCATGACCGTGACATCGCTCCTGAGCTCAATGACCTGTCCGCTTCCAACGATGCGCTCGACCAAGTCGTCGCCAAGCTCAAGGAAAAGCAGGCCGAGACCGGCGTGAAGCTTCTCTGGGGGACGGCGTGTCTTTTCTCTCACCCGCGTTACGCGCAGGGTGCGGCAACTTCTCCCGATGCCAACGTCTATGCTTACGCCGGCGCCCAGGTGAAGAAAGCACTTGAAGCGACCAAGGAACTCGACGGCCTCGGGTACACCTTCTGGGGTGGCCGTGAAGGTTATGCGACGCTTCTCAACACGAACATGAAGCGTGAGCTCGATCACCTGGCTGCCTTTCTCCACATGGCAGTGGATCACGCCAATAAGATCGGCTTCGACGGCCCGTTCTACATCGAGCCGAAGCCGCGCGAGCCCTCCACTCACCAGTACGACAGCGACGCTGCCGCCTGCTTGAACTTCCTTCGTGAGTATGACCTGATGGACAAGTTCCGTCTCAACATCGAGACCAACCACGCCACCCTGGCCGGGCACACCATGGAGCACGAGCTGACCGTCGCTGCCAATGCCGGCATGCTGGGTAGCATCGACGCCAACCGCGGTGACGAACTCATTGGTTGGGACACCGACCAGTTCCCGACTGACATCAAGCTCGCCACTGAGGTGATGCTTGTCGTACTCGAGATGGGTGGCTTCACCACCGGTGGTCTTAACTTTGACGCGAAGCGTCGTCGTGAATCTCACGATCCGATTGATCTCATTCACGCTCACCTCGGTGGCATGGATGCCTTCGCTCGCGGTCTCAAGATTGCTGACGCCATTCGCCAGGATGGCCGTTTGGCTGAGTTCGTTCAGAACCGCTACAGCAGCTTCGACAGCGGCATTGGTGCCAAGGTCGAGTCCGGTGCCTGCAGCTTCGAAGAGCTTGAGCAGTTTGCCATGGGCAACGGTGAGCCGACCATCGCAAGCGGTCGCCAGGAAATGCTCGAAAACATGATGAACGAGTTTCTCTAAGAGACTCGGTCCCCGCTTTCGCCCGATGACTCAACAGGGTTGGGTCATCGAGGCAACAGGGTTAAGTGCCTTCCCGGAATCGGGAGGGCATTTTTATTTGCCTGATGCGATACCCCGCGCCGCGGGAGGTATTCGTGATCGAGTTGAAAGTATTCGATTAGGAAGCTGGCCTGACCGTGGTTTCGTTGGTTTTTCGGAGCGCCTTCCGGGGTAAACGGATAGTCGTCGTCAGTAGATGCAGGGAGACCGAAGGGGGAATGCGAACCTCCGAATGACCGAGAAATGGTCAAGGTGGGAGTTCTCGCTCCCGACAGCATCAACGAGGCGCTTATGAAGTCTCTTGAAAGGTTCGCGGGAAGCAACGTGCCGGAATCCTGCCCAGGGCTGTCAAAGCGGTGTAAACCTCGCGTAAAAGTTGTGTCAATTGGTTCCAAATTTGCGATGATCTATGGAGAGCCCGGATTCCCGGGTTGAGAAATCATGAAGACCCGTTTCGTGCATAGGTTGATCCCCCTGATAGCGGTTTTCTTGATCGCAGTTGTCGATGAAAGTGAGGCCGCGGGAAAGAACTGCCTTTTCATTGGGCACAGCTTTTTCACTCCGGTGGCTCAACGATTTGGTTCGATGCCTTCGAGGGCGGGGATCTCCAATCATCGCCAGTCTACGGTGTATGCCCGGGGTGCCAGTGGTTCTCCCGAGAGCCTCTGGAACGGGATCAAGGGCAATGCAATCCGACGAACACTCTCAAGCGGAAGAATCGACCTGCTCGGGATGACCTACTATAACCAACAGAATTCCTCTTTTGAAGATTACCAGCGATGGGTGGAGTTTGCGATTCAGCACAATCCGAACACCACCTTCTTCATCGGACTGCCCTGGGGAAGGGCGAGCGGCAAGCAGGGTTCACCTGAAATGTTTACGGCAAATTCGAGTGGCGCGGCGGCGTTGTCTTCCACAGTCAGTCGACTGCGGTCTGCCTACCCAGGTAATCGTTTCATCTTTCTCAATTACGGCGTTGCTGCTGCGGAGTTGAATCGCCTCTACGAGTCTGGAAAACTTCCCGGGGTGAAAAAGCTGATCGGGAAGACGGGCGAGGCCGTTTACGCAGACCGAACCGGTCATGGTGCAAATATGCTGAAAGATCTCTGTGCTTTGGTCTGGTTAAGGAGCATCTACGGGGTCTCACCCTCTAGAAGTGGCCTGAGTTTTGGTTACCAGACCGACATCCGCCAGATCGCGTCGCGTTTGTGACTGAGGGCAACGAATTTGAAAAGTCATCATTGATACTTCGCTGACGAATCGATTGAATACCGAAGTTCTGTGATTTTCTTCCGCAAACCTCTGGTCATTGTTCTGTTCAGCTGGATGTTTCTTTCATCCACCATTCCTGGCTCAGCAGCGGAGCCGGTGTCGGCTGATCTCAGTCGTATCTACTTGATTCGAGGAGTCGGGGGGATGATCCCACCGTTGCAGGGGCCGGTCAGGCAACAGTTCGAGTCCAAGGGACTCGAGGTTGTTTCCTTTAAGTTTACGCAGAAAGCCAAGGCGAGCCGGGAAATAGAGCGAGCCCATCGTGATGGTGAGTTAAAGGGGGGGATCATCATTGTGGGATACAGCCTCGGAGGGTGCAGCGCGTTGCGAGTCTGCCGAATGCTTGAGAAAAGGTCGATACCCGTGAAGATGTTGTTCCTCATTGAGGTAGCGAACCCCTTTCAGACGGTCCCCTCCAATGTGGAGGAGTGTTTTAATTTCTATCGCTTCCCCGCGCTGATCGGGAAGTCGATCAAGGCGGATAGTGAACGAACGTTTCTCGTGAATTGTGAAGCCTACCAGGAGGCAGGATTCGGGATCGAATACACTCACTTTGTGATTCCGTTTTTCGAACGGGTTCATGACCTGATTTCGAATGAAGTCGTTGCTGCGATTCGGGAGGAGTCACCCGGCGGAGGAGAAGAAAGCTTTTTCCAAGTGAAGTCTCCGTGAGGGGAGAGTGTTGAGGAAAAGGAGGCACCTCAAAGTGAATTGGCGCAAAGAAGTTGCTGACCGCGGGAGTGTTAGCGTTTTGAATAAGAACGAACCTATGAATCGACGTCACCTTCTTAAGTCAGCCGCCATTGGAGCGGGTGTTTCTTCGTTGCCTTGGAAATCTTTTGCTCAAGGGGATGGAGAGAATTGGCTCAAACTTGCCGTTCAGCAGTACAGCTTTAACAAGCAGCTGCGATCTGGAGAGCTCACCATGCTGGATTATCCAGCAACCGTGGTTGAGGGGACCGGTATCAAGGCTCTTGAGTACTTCAACGGTCACATGGAGGACAGGGCCGGCGATATGGCCTTCTTTAAGGATGTTCGCCAGCGCTGTGATGATCTCGGGGTCGTAAACACAATGATGCTTTGCCGGAGTAAGCCGGCGCTGGATGCGGCTGAGGCGTCCGAACGCCAGGCGGCAATTGAAGGGTATCGCCCATGGCTGGAGGCGACGAAGGTTCTCGGTGGAGAATATATTCGCGTCGACGTCAGGTCTGGAGGTGATCCTGAAGAGCAGAAAAAGTATGCGGTGGATGGCTTAAAGTCTCTCAGCGCCGTGGCGGCTTCGGATTACGAAATGGGCATCCTCGTGGAGAACCACGGGGGGTACTCCGGCAACGGCAAGTGGGTTGCCGAGGTGATGAAAGCAGTCAATCTGGATAACTGCGGGACGCTTCCGGATTTCCAGAACTTCAAGGACTACGATCCCTATCTCGGCGTTGAGGAAATGATGCCGTGGGCCAAGATTCTCTGCGCGAAGTCCAAGGGCTTTGACGACGAGGGAAATGAGGTGAATGTCGATTTTCGTCGCATGCTAAAGATCGCGAAAGACTCGGGTTTTACCGGCTACATCGGAATCGAATTTGAAGGGCACGATGTCGATCCAATCACGGGGATCAACCTGACTAAAGCTCTCATTGAGAAGATTATGGCCGAGTTGGCATAACTTTGACTTAGCGGATATCGGCGTGTTTTCCGATGGCGGCTTCGTAGACTTGGTGGAGCTGGAAGGTTTGTTGTGCCCCGATTTTTTGTCCCATCTGGGCGCTGATGTAGAGCCCAAGCACACCGGCGAAGGCGGGTACGAAAAACCAGAGGGCTTTGGGTTCAGTTCCGATTGCCCACTGGGAAATAGCAAAGACTCCGGAGATCAGGGCAAGGAATCCGACAAAAAGGTAGGCGTAGAGAAAGAAAGCCCAGACGTTCGTTCTCGGACCATAGACTCCGCAGATCTGGGTTTTGTTCTCACCCTCCTTATAGAGGCTCAAGTTGAGGCGGGGCGACCAGAAGTGCTGTTCCTCTTCCGGAATGTGCAAGCTCACGAAGCCGGGGAATACCTTGGCGGTGCAGCGTTCGGTTTGGGTCGTGATGTGGTCAACGAGTTGCTTCTGGGCAGCGTCGATGTTCATGTCGACGGTCTGGCTGAATCGTGGGCGGACGCGGAAACTGCTCATTACTCTGATTTCCAGCATGCAGGGGATCGGTAAACCTTGTCAATTCCCCGGTTGCTGAGGGTGGGGCAGGCCCCGCTCTCAGCTGCCTGTAAGCATTACCTCATTCTATCGTCTTTAATCAGGTAGCCAAATTGGGGTATCAATCACGTCTTTGACCCCGTAGTATCGAAAAGGTATTTTAACATTATGAAGATTGTGCTCTCCGCCCTTTTTGTCCTGGTTGCGACCCTCGGGATCGTGAACCTTATCGCCGACGACAAAGAAAAGATCATTGAAGTGATGAAAGAGAAACCGGTTCAGCCGGCGGGCAAAGTTGAAATGACCGACGAGGAATGGAAAGAGAAGCTCACACCGGAGCAATACCGGATTCTTCGCGAGGAAGGGACCGAGCGGGCCAACGGAAAGGTTTATGATGAATTCAAGAAGCAGGGTGCCGGTACCTACTACTGCGCCGGCTGCGATGCTGAGCTCTTTACCTCCGACGAGAAGTTTGATTCCCGTTGCGGCTGGCCGTCATTTTATGACCCTTCGAAGGCCAAGAACGTGAAATACAACACGGACTTCCACCTCGGCTATGCGCGCACCGAAGTGCGATGTGCCGTTTGCGACGGTCACCTGGGGCATGTTTTCGAAGGCGAAGGTTTCGATACCCCCACTGACAAGCGCTACTGCATCAACGGCACGGTCCTGAAGTTTGTGCCGGCCGGTGGAGATTCCGGGGAGAAAAAGAAAGAGGAGAAGGCGAAACCGTCGAACTGATTCAGACACTCATTTTCTTAGGCAAGACTGGCTCCTCCTCTGAATAGGCTGGGGGCGTGTCAGTAGTGACACCTCTTCTGGTGTTGGGGCGGGCTTCGAAAGCCTGGATTGTTTCGAGCGAATCGAGGCGTTCGGAGAGAGTCTTGATGTCTGTTTCGAGGCTGCTGATTTTGGCTTCGTATTCGTCTTCAGTATCCGGATCGACCACCGGATTTCTATCTCCAGAATTCCAGACGGCAACGCTGCAGAGTAGAGCGCAGGCGATAATCAGGGCGGGAAGTGCTGGAGCCGTCCAGGGAATGAACTGGCCCAGGATCGGGCTCAGGGGAATTGACATTCCCAACATGGCAAGGCTGACCCAGGCGATGTGGAACAAGCCTGCAGGGCGGGGGTCGTCGCGGTGGGCATGTCCAGGAAGCGGTGGAGGTGATTTCTTCTTCTTTTTCTTCGGCATGCGAAAACTCTAGTCCGGGTGATTCCATACAGGAATTGCAAAGCGATTGCCGTTTTGGAATGGAGGCAACCTGTCAGGAAAGTGACGGATTCGAGTGTATCCCATGGATCGCTTCCGGGGCACTTCAGTATACTGGCAGTAGTGGACACAGAATCAGCGGGTACTGACAGCTGAGATTATTTGTTTCGGCATTCTGCGTAAGTTTCGTTGGTGACGCACGATAGGTTTGTGTGACAAGATTTCACCCCCCCCCCATAAGACTAATGAACACCATTGCTCGAATTCTCCTCGCTGCCGTTACCCTGCTCCTCACAGTTGCCGTTACCTCTGACGCTGAAGACGCAACGAAGCCGAATATCCTGTTCATCTTTGCTGACGACTGGGGATGGGGAGACTTGAGTTGTCACGGGCATCCTTATGTGAAGACGCCGAACATCGACCGGTTGGCGAAAGAAGGCACGGATTTCACTCGTTTTACCGTTGCCAGTGGAGTCTGTTCGCCGAGCCGGACCGCAGTGATGACCGGTCACTTTCCAGCCCGTTATGCCATTGATGGGCACTTCGCTTGGGTTCCAAGTAATGCGAAGCGCGGCATGCCGGATTGGCTGGACACGAACGCACCAAGCCTTCCGCGTTATCTCCAGTCAGCTGGTTATGCGACGGCGCACTATGGCAAGTGGCACCTCGCCAACAACATGATTCCTGACTCACCGACGCCGGCCGAATACGGGTACGATGAATACGGAGCTTTCAATTGTTCTGGCGAGCAGATGCCGGTTCACGAAGATGCGATGCACACCAACGCGTTCATTGAAAAGGCGGTTGCTGACGGGAAGCCCTTTTTCGTCAATCTCTGGGTGCACGAGCCGCATACGCCGTTCCACACGGTGCCGAAGTATGAATGGCGTTTTCGTGAGATGGAGGAGGAGAGTCGGCCGGATCAGATCTACGCTTCCGTCCTGTCTCATGCCGATGATCGCATTGGAGAGGTTCTCGACACCCTGGATCGGCTGGGGGTGGCTGAAAATACTCTGGTGATCTTCAGTTCCGACAACGGCCCGGCTCGTGCTTCCAAGCCGGGAGAACTGGCGCTCAGCTATGATACTGCCACCGGCGCAGGTTGGGGGATCAATGCGGCTAAAGGAATCACCTCAGGTCGGAAAGGTTACAAGGCTTCCCTGTTCGAAGGTGGTATTAACGTCCCGTTCCTCGCGCGGTGGCCGGGCAAGATTGCGGCGGGTGCGACGGATGATGACTCGCTCATTTCAGCCGTCGACCTTCTTCCGACCTTTTGCGAACTCGCCGGAGTTAATCTGCCCGATGACTATGAGAGCGATGGAGTCAGTCAGGTAGCCGTCTTGAAGGGTGAGGCGATTCAAACCCGCGAGAAACCACTCTTCTGGAAGTCACTTTCACCCTGGCCGGCTCAGGAAGCGAAGCCTGATCACTGGGTGTCCTATGCGGTGGTGCATCAGAACTGGAAGCTCGTCATGAGTCGTGAAGGCGAGCATGTCGAGCTCTACGACATCGTGGCGGATCCCTACGAGAAGGTCGATCTGAAGGAGACTCAGCCCGAGGTGGTCGCTGAGTTGACCGCGCTGATTGAGCAATGGAAGAAAACCCTTCCGGACGGCCCCAGCGGGGATGTGTTCTCCGCGGAACGGGAAGGGTAGCCGGAAGAGGATCTGTCGTCAGCTGAAGTGGTTGCGAAGGTCGTGAGCATTTCGAGATTCAGTGCCCCGCTTCTTTGAGGAAGGCGTCATAGAGCTCCCGGTGGGCTTTCGCTACCTGATCCGGGGTATCGATGACCAACAGCCTGATCCTGGCAGTCACTGTTTCCCCTGCAGCCACATCGCGACCGAAGAGACTGAAGTAGAGCGCACTGTGTTGGCCGACAGAATTCCACTCTGCCGGATCTCCCGATTCCGGTTTCGGAGTCGCGCAAACGGCACTAACCGATTCCGGATTGGTGAGCTGGATCACCTGGATCTGATCGTTGCCCGCGAATACGATAGGGAGTGCTGCGTAGCCATCGGGCAGGATCGTTTTCCATGCCCATGACGATGTGATGCGGCCGGACTGTTCCTGGGCGACGCGGTCTGTTTCGGACATGGGGTAGAAGGGATACTTGATGTCGTCTTCTTTATTGCCGGGCGGACGCAACAAAGTGAGGGAAGGGGAGTCGCCGTTTTGGAGGTAAACGTATTTCTCCCATTCGACGGGAAGGTAAGTGGCAGGGAGAATTTCGAAATTCTTGATGTCACGTGTTGGAGTGGCCTCCAGGAAAACATCAATCTGAGATTGTCCTGTCAGGGTGTAGGTGGCCGTGATGTCGGCAGGTCGGGCTTCGCTGGCGGGCCAGGTAAGGCGGACACCGTTTTCCTGGGGGTGGACCTGAGCTTCATCGTCCCTCAGCGAACCAAACGTCTCTCCGACTCCGTAGACGCGGTAGAGATTGAGCAGCCCCTGGTGCCGACGTTTAGCCCCGACCGGGCCCTCGGGTGCGTTGAGTTCGATGCCCTTGTAGGTCATGTCGCGAAACCCGTGTCGCCCGAAGCCCTTGCCGAGTTCGCGCTTGTCATGGGCAATGAACGTTCCCTTGAGGGGGCCGGTTTCGAAATGAAGCGCGTCGTAGGAGTCATCGCGTTTCCACTGGGCGCTCCACGACGCTTGAGAGGATTGGCCTTTACTGAAGCGAACGCATACCGGGCTCTCGATCGAGGATGAGTGACCGGTGTAGGTTAAAGCTCCCGTTGTGGCATTAATCGAGAACACAGCGGCAGTATTCGACTTTTGTCCCGCGGCGATGAGCCACTTCCCGTCCGGGCTGATCGAAAAGTTCCGCGGGGTTTCTCCCTGGATGGGTTCGTTCTCAACGTAAGTTAGTTCTCCTGAGGCTGCATCGATCTCATAGACGACGATGGAGTCATGGCCGCGGTTGGAGCCGTAAAGAAACTTTCCGGTCGGATGACAAACCACCTCGGCGGTCGAACCGATCGGATCCGTGCCTTTCGGAAGAGTGCTGATCGTCTGGATGGGTTTCAGCTCACCGGAGTCGGTGGCGACGGTGAAGGCGTCCAGGGTGAGAGACAGCTCGTTGATGACGTAGGCAAACTTTCCGTCCGGGCAAAACGTGAAATGCCTTGGGCCTCCGCCGGGAGCGATCACTGTTTCTCCGGCAGGAGTCAGTTCGCCGCTCTCACTGTTGACGGCATAGCAGTAGATCCGGTCGGTGCCCAGATCAGCAGCGTAGGCGAAACGCCCGTCTGGTGAGAAGTTGATCGAGTGGGCATGGGGTTCCTTCTGGCGCTTCGGATCGATACTGCTCCCGGTGTGTTGGATCACGCTGACGGGGGGCGACAGGGAACCGTCTTCGAGGATGCGGAAGCTGGCGACGTTTCCGCCCGTGTAGTTGGCGACGGCGACCACCTTTCCGTTGGGAGAGATAGACAAATGACAGGCGGCACCACCGCGGGTTGGCTGAATATTGATCTGCTCGAGGGTTCCATCCTCGAGGACACGAAAAGAATGGATCGCGCCGCCCCCCTCGTAATTGCCGACTTCGGATACGGCATAGAGGTGATTGCCGTCATCGCTTAGTTCGAGGAAAGAGGGATTCGCCATCGTGGCGGCAAGAATGGGTTCCGAAAGTGTCCCGTTCAGGCGATTCCATTCCGAAACATAGATCCCTTCGGAATCACCTCTCGTGTAGGTGCCAAAGTAAACCCTGTCTGGTGTCTGGCTCAACAGGGTTGAGTGCAGGACTGATACCAGTAGGAAGGTAATAGGCAGGAGTCGAAGGCGCATCCCTTACTGTTTCCATTTTGAGGAAGGCGGAAAGGTCAAAATCTGGCGTAAATGAGAGAGCGAGAGGCTGAGTGTGATTCAGAGGGATGAATGAAAAAACGACTCAGAATCTTTAATGCAGTGGTGATGTGATTTGATGTTTGTCGTTGACGCGATTCAGGCTGGATAGTGCAATGGTCTCGATTGTTGGACCTTTCAAAATTTGTGCTCAACGTTCGAATGACGGCGCTTATCAAGAAGTGTGAGTTCTTTCCGATTTGGGAAATGAAAAAGATATTGTTCCTGTTTGCCTTTATTTTGTTCGGATTTTCTGGCCTGAGCCAGGAACCGAAGGGCTCACTGGTCACTCGCGACGTCTTCATCAAATCTCTCGCTGTTCCAAGTCGGGGAATCGAGGTTGTCGCCGCGCCTTCTGTCACGGCGACGATCCTGTTCAAATACGACAGCACGGAAATTGCAGGCCCGGATTCGATGAAGCAGCTAGAGGAAGTGGCTGCAGCCTTCAAGTCACACGAACTCAAGGACTACAAATTTATCGTAGAAGGGCACACAGATGGTAAGGGGGAGGCCGGCTATAACCAGTCGCTATCGGAGAAAAGGGCCGCGGCGATCATCAAGATGCTTGAGCAAAGTTACGGGATTTCGACAGAGCGATTGTATTCCGTGGGGAGAGGGGAAAAGTTTCCCGTCGGCGATAACGAGACAGAGGACGGGCGCCAGAAAAACCGGCGCGTGGTGTTCATTACGGACACGGTGGGAATTCAGAGTCCTCCGCCCCAACTGAAGACTCGCGGGTTGCAATTTGGACTCGGAGCTCAAGCGCCGATTCAGCTTCCACCCTTGAAAGAGCTGGATCTTCCGGAAAGTCTTTCTGCTGTCGACAAAGAGGCTATCGAGAAGCAGATGAATGAGTTTGCCATTCTCTTTACCAACAATCCAAAGGCTTTGTTGGCTGATAGTCGGCAGAGCCGATCCTATTTGTCAGATGATTATGCGAAGGAGTTGGAACGCACGGTTGAGATTTCGACGGCGCAAGGCGAGCGTGCCGAAGTGGACGGGGTTTACAAGGGCTACGAGTACAGCCTATACGAAGACCGAAGGGAGGATAAAGGGTTTGTCATCGACTTCGCATACGGGCTTAAAGGCGATGAGGTGCTGGCCGGGCATGTTGAAGTGACCTTTATTTTGACCGAGAACGGCTGGTTGATCTCCGCGCTAGTAGATCAGGGCAATGGATAGTCACGGAAAACCTACTTACTTGGAACGACGCGATAAATCTGGAGCGCTCGACCAGTGACAGGGGACTTCGTTTCCGTCACGGTGATGCCTCGCATGGCAAGCTTCTGCAGGTCGGTATCTTCGAACTGCTTGAAGAGTTCGTTCTGCCAGTGGAAGCTCGATTCGTCGGTGAACGGCTCGGAAGATCCCACGGCCATGAGGATCTCGTTGCCGAAGGGGGGGCTCATGCGCAGTTCGAATCCGGCGCCGGCTCCTCCAATCGTGCGGGCTTCCCCGGCTTTGAATTGATGCTCTTGCTGATACAGGTTGGGGAAAATCTGTATGATTTCTCTTTCCGCGGAAAGATAATAGAGGCGCAGGTAGCAATCGGCATTGGGGGTGACTGTGACCTTCATGCGTTCGCCTTCTCGGAACGTTTGCTGATTGGTTTTGAGTTCGATGTGAATATCGCCTGAGTGGGTCGCCGGCAGCGTGGGTAAGGGTTGGGGGGGGGATGGCGTGACGGAAGGAGCACTGGAGGTCTGGGGCGTAAGGAATTCCTTTAGATCGACTTCCGGGCCTTCAGCGACCGGGGTCCAAGTCTTTGGCGGGTTGAGAAAGCCCGCTGAGGTTCCGATGTCAGAGCACATCTTTCCGACCTGGTTGACGGCGGCCCGGGAACTGACGATGCCATCGTTCGATCGAAGCAGTCTTGCGAGCTCCTGCAGAAAAATGTTTCCAACTCCGTTCTGGCGGTAGGAGACCTCATCAGCTTTGCAGGCGGCGAGTAGGACGTCAGGATTCTCGCCACCGTCTTCTTCGATCTGGCCAAGACTTGGGGAACGGCTCGGGAGGAATCCGAAGTTGACGAATTCAGGGTAGCCTCCAGCGAGCGTTACGCTACGCGTCATGGTCCCGGAGTGACAAGCGCCAACGAGGGTGAGAATCTTTTGAGTCTTCAGTGAATCGATGAGGCTGCGAATGATGTCATCGGTTAGCCAAGTCTCCATATCCTGCCAGTCGACGTCGTAGGTGCACGGGATTTCATCCAGCCCGTCGGCTTCGTCGCCGTCGAGGTCTGCGACCTGACTGCCATGAGTGCTGAAAACGATCACCACTACGTCGGTGGCCTTGTGTGGTTTGAGAATATTTTTTCGAAAAGCATCAATGATTCCCTGGGTGGTGGCTTCTCGATCGACGAGACACGTAATGTCCTCGTTCTTGAAATCATAGCAGTCGATCAGGAGCTTTCGCAGGGTTTCAACGTCGCCTTTCCCAGCTCCTTGGCGAGGAGTGATGTTGGGATCCTCATAGATGTCCACACCAATCAGGAGTGCTCTTCGAGTTTCCGCGCTGGACTCAACCGGTGAGCAGAGAATAAATACGCCCAAAAGAATGCATGTGAGGATTCTCATGCAAGGAGACTACAAGTGTTGCTATTCACTGTTCAAGTACGGGCTTGAGCGAGGAGCGTTTCTACGCCACCTCTAATCCGGTCATCGTGCCGGTGCTGGACGAGAACTTGTCCGCCTCGATGCCGAGTCGCTGCAGCATGGTGACGTAGAGATTGGTGAGCGGGTAATTGTTGTCCTTGTCGAAGGCGAGGTGCTGGCCGTGTTTGAAGCCGCCGCCGGCGAGGAAGACCGGCAGGTTGTCGTTGGAGTGACGGTTGGCGGATCCCATGTTGGAGCCGAACATGACCATGGTGTTGTCGAGCAGGGTACCGGACTTCTCCTGGACTTCGTCGAGGCCGTTGAGGAAGAGATTGATCTCCTGGAGCTGGAGTTCTTCGACGATGCGCAGTTGATCCATCTTCTCGGGATCGTTTCCGTGGTGGGAGAGCGGGTGGGTGCCGTCGTTGACGTTCTCGATGTCCTGGCGGGTGGAGCCCATGTGAATCCCGAGCGAGATGATGCGGGTGGAGTCGGTGCTCAGGGCGAGCTTCATCACGTCGAAGATGTTGCGGTGCTGCTCAATCCCATGCGTGAAGGTGGTGATGTCAGTTGGCATGGGTGCGTCGACTTTAGGCTTGGGCTTGCGTTCCCAGGCTTGGGTCGTGACGAGGCGTTGCTCGAGTTCGCGAACGGAGGTGAAGTATTGGTCGAGTTTGACCTTATCTTCGGTGCTGACCTTGTGGTTCAGCTGCTTTACGCGACCCATCAGGTTGTCGAGAATGCTTCGCTCTTCCTGGAGGCGGGTGATTTGGGCATTAATTTCCGCCTCGGTGCCTTGAAGGAACATGCGCTTGAAAAGCTTGGCCGCACTCTTTTCACCGGGGATGGGAACACCGGCGGGGGTGAAAGACATGGGTTCGCCCGCTTCGGCACCTCCATTGGAGGGAGCGATCATGATGGGGAGAAAAGGGAATCGGGTGTGCAGGCCGATAGCTTCCGCGGCAAAGATGTCGAGCGAGACTGTGTTGCGAAATCCGGGGCGTCCTGGCCCGGCGGCTCCGGTCAGGAAGCAGGGAAGGGCGCCGTGTCCGCTGTCCACTCCGGGAAGCGACGTGCCGGAGATCACCGTCATCTTGTCACGGTGTCCGCCGAGAATGTCGAGGTAAGGGGTGCTGTCGTAGCCGAATCCCGCTTGGGTTGGAAAGTAGTGCTGCGGCAGCAGGCTGAGACTGTTCATCAGGATGACCATCCGCTGAGGCGATGCCGCTTCAGCAATCGAGGCCGCTGAGGCAAAGCTCGGTTTCATGGCATCGAGGAAGGGAAGGCCCATGGCGATTCCGGATGCGCGAAGGAAAGAACGGCGATCCATCGTCTTGCGGATGTGCGGCATCTGCAAAGGGAGTGAATCAGTTTTCTGGTTAGACTTCGATGAGGCTGGCTGGGTCATGACGAAGGAAAACGTTACTTCTGCAGGAACATGGGAGTTTCGAGCAGGCTCAGGATGAGGGACTGCATACCGTAACCGGTTTCGGCATGTTCATCCAATAGTTGTTCGAGGACGGCGCGGTCACTGTAAGTCGCGATGGCACCGGTGGAGTGGATGAGCAGTCGATCGAGAATGTTGTAGGCGATCTGTCGGTCCTGTTTTACGAGCAGGTCCTTGAAAGACTGGATATCGGTGAACTCGTCGCCCTCAAAATTGCCCGAGGCATCCACGGGTAGACCGAGCTTGATGTTGTAGCGGAAGTTGCCGCGTTCGATGGCGGTATTTTTACCTTTGTCGATGCTGCGATAGTGAGTGCGGTAGCCGCCCATGATGTCGAAGGCTTCCAGGGCAAAGCCGGGAGGATCGATCATGAGGTGACAGCTGGCACAGGATTCGATCTCGCGGTGCTTGTCGAGTTGTTCACGGATGGTGGTGGCGCCACGGGTGTCTGGTTCGACAGAGCCGGCATCGGGCGGGGGAGGTGGCGGCGGGGTGCCAAGAATGCGTTCGAGCACCCAGATGCCCCGCTTGATGGGTGAAGTGGTGAAGCCGTTCGCGGAGATTTTCATCATGCTGCCCTGGGTCATGATGCCGCCGCGCACGCTGTCGGCGGGCAGAGAGACTTTCCGCAGATGGCTGCCTTTGACGCCCGGAATGTCGTAGTGGGCGGCGAGACGTTCGTTGAGGAAGGTGAAGTCGGAGTCCACAATCGACGTGATGGGAAGGTCTTTGCGAACCATCTCGCGCACGTAGGCGCGTGTCTCAGCGGCAAGCGATTCAAAGAGCGCACTATCGCTGCTGTAATCGGGATAGAGTTTCTTGTCAGGGGCGGTGGCGTAGAGGGCCTCGAGATCGAGCCACTGGTTGGTGAAGTCGTCGATGAAACGGTCGGCGCGTGGATTGTTGATCATGCGCTTGGACTCGGCGCGCAGGACTTCGGGTTTGAGGAGTTCGCCCGAGCGGCCCAACTCGATGAGGCGCTTGTCAGGGAGTGAACGCCACAGATAGAGGGCGAGGCGGGTGGCGACTTCGTTACCGGTCAAAGGGCCGGGTTGCTCGGTCACAAAAAGGAAATCCGGCGAACAGAGGATCGCTTTGTAGGCGATGAGCATGGCGTCGTGAAAGCAGATCTTCTTCTCGATGGCGTCGAGCACGATGCTTTGCATTTCGAGGAGCTCGGCTTCGGTAACGGGCCGACGATAGGCGCGTTCCATGAAGCGCTTTAGCAGGCGGGCGCTGTCTTTGGTCGGATCTTTGGATTCGACGTAGTAGGGGCTGCCGGGGACTTTGTGGAGGCGGCGAAGTTTTCCAGTGCCGGTATTAATAATGCGGGGCTTTTTCGTGCCGAGCTTGGGCTCCCAGCGTTTGATGGGCAGCGTTCCGAGCAGCGCCTGGTGGCTGCGTCGAGGCCATTCTTCCACGATGGGGCCTTCGATTTCTGCCCACTCGATGGAGACACCGTCGCGGATCTCCGGCTTCTTGCCTCCGACAAATTTGGTGTCGCGGAAGGGGAGGTCAGGGCTGGAAAAGCAGAGTCGTTCGCTCCCGTGCAGCCAGACGGTGGCTTCGTAGGTGCCAACTTCGGGAGTGACGTCGAAGGATTTGAGAAAACGCCCGAGGGTGATGCCGAGTGAGACGGTTTGATTCTTCTGACCCGGCAGCAGTTTTGGGGACGGCTCGGGATGTTTATCGCCGGTGAAAACTTTGTCGGGGACTCGGATCGATTGGAGTCGCATTCTCACCTTGTAGTAGCCGGGTTCCCTCGGCGAGGTGACCAGGCCCCATGGCCCCTGGGATTCAACAGGCTCTTTAGTCAGGATCAGCTTGTCCCCGGCGATGATATGCGCTTTCGGGAATACTTTGTTGTAAGCACCCAACTGAGTCGGCCCATAGCGCTTGGTCTCTTTCTTCGGCTTGGGCCTGAGCGTGACCGCCGCCTGGAGAGAAGCTTCGGCGGCTTCGAGATACTGGGCGATCTGGTTGTAGGCTAGGTCCTGCCGATCGGCCACGTTGGTGATGCCATGATACTTGGTATCGGCCGGCACGTATTCGGAGACGGTGAGGTGGGGGAGAAAGAGCAGATCACGGACGATGTTCTCGTACTCGTTGGAACTGAGGCGACGGGCGACGACGCGTCCCACCGACTGCTGCTTTTCAGCATCGAAAAGGGCCAGTTCTTCACCAAGAACGCTGGTGAACTCCTCGATCTCTTCCTCCGAGAAAGCGTTCTTCTTGGGGGGCATGGCCCCTGAAGCGACCTGATCGTAGACTCGCAGCCAGGTCTCCATGGCTTGTGGATCCTCAGAAATGGGATCGAGGTCATCCAGCCGCATCCCGCCTTTCTGAGTCACCTCGTCGTGGCAATCGAGGCAGGAATTGCCCACGAGTGTGAAAGCGTCGGGGCGATCTTTCGAGACTCCCGAAATGGGGGTGGCGACGCAGAATGCTGCCGCGCACGCGAGCGAAACCGGAAAATGACGGTGAATCTGTTGGATGAAATCCATGGGTGGCGTTGCCTCAAAGCCCCACCCTGAATAGGATTGAGCTAAATCAGCGCGTCATCCATACGCCGGAAAGTGGCTCAAGAAAACCGCGCAATTTCGTAGTTAAGACCCTGGTGGGCATTTCCTGTTCGAAACGGAGACCGAAACGGAAAAGAAAGTTTGGGCAATTTCTGGGGGAGGGGGAGTCCTGTGGTATGCCACTGCTTTGTGTCGTCATTTTGCTGCTGCTTTCCGGGTTCGGGCTTCTGCAGGCCCAGGAAGAATGGGAATCCCTTCCTCCGACCAAACTGGGACCGGAATTGGATGAACAGGTCGAGGCGCACCTCGATCTGACTTTTGGCCAAGGGGGCGATCGAGAATTGTTGCTGCACCTATATCGGCCCCGGAACGCCGAAGGACCATTGCCTGCCATCGTGTGCATTCACGGCGGCGGGTGGGGCAAGGGCGACCGTCGGCACCATGCCAACATCGCCAAGGCCATGGCAGCTCGTGGCTATGTGACGGTGACGATTGATTATCGCCTTTCGGGTGAGGCCATTTTCCCGGCTCATATCCACGACTGCAAAGCCGCGGTGCGCTGGTTGCGGGCCAGCGCGGAAAAGTGGGGCGTCGATCCTGACTGGATCGGGGCGACGGGTGCTTCAGCGGGCGGGCACCTCGCGGCTTTGTTGGGATCCTCCGGTGGTGTCGCAGCGCTGGAAGGCGAGAGCGGCAATCCTGGTTTCTCCAGCACCATCCAGGCTGCGGTTCCGATGGGCGGGCAGTCTGACTTCATGTCCAAGCGCAATCGCCAGATTTCGGCAGAGAAGAAAATCTGGCAGGCCTTTCTCGGCGGCTCTCAGGATGAGGTGCCGGATACTTATCGACTGGCCTCGCCCCGGGCGCATCTCGACGCGGGGGATCCTCCGATTTTTTTCATGACGGGCGAATTCGATGACCCCAGCACGCACGGCGACGAACTGCGTCGCGATGCCTTGGCTCTGGGAGTTCCGACGGGGCTGAACGTGGTGGCCGGAGCGCCGCACCCGCTTTTGACCAAGCAGAAGTTTTTCGACATCGTCGTGGATCAACTGGACGACTTTTTCACCCTGCATTTGAAGAACCAGGGCGTTCCGGAGATCGCCGCCTCAGGGGATGTGCCCAAGATTAAGGGGAAGTGGACCCAGTTGGGCGGTGGTTACAGCGGGAGTGAAGGGCCGCAATGGATCACCGAGAATGGCGAACCCACCCTTATCTACGCGGCGCATCACGATCACCTGGTCTTTCGCTGGTCACCCCATGCGGGACTCCGCGTGTGGCGCGATGACTCTCCCGAGGCGACGTCGTTTCGCCCCGATGGCAAAGGCGGTTACTACGTCGTTGAGCAGACCACGCGTCAAGTCACACGCTGGAACGAAAAAGGCGAGCGCACCGAAGTGCTGGCGGATCGCTTCGACGGCAAACGCCTCAATCGCCCCAATGATCTTCGGGTCCACCCTGACGGAAGTCTTTGGATTACGGATCCGGATTTCCTGTTTCGACTGCGTCCCGATGAAGTCAAAGAACTCGAGGGACAATACATCTTCCGACTCGATCCGGAGAGCCTGGAACTCCGGGCCGTGGTGAAGGATGCCAACAAGCCCAACGGCATTGCGATCAGCGAAGATGGCAACACCCTGTTTTTCACCGACAGCATGTCGAAGGACATCTATCGCGCAGCGATTCACGAAGACGGCAGCGTGGGGGAACGCGAGATCTTCGCGACGAGCCCATTGGGTGGTCTTGATGGGCTCACGTTGGATTCGGAAGGTCGCCTTTGGAATGCGGCCAAGACAGATGTGAAGGTGTATCAGCCCGATGGACGCCTTCTGGGCAGCTATGCTTTTCCCTCCAAACCCACGGCGATTGCCTTTCATCCGGACGGCTGGGTCTGTGTGACGACTCGCGACGCTGTCTACGTGGCGCGGCTGGTAAACTCTTCCGGCGAATGATTCTGCACGAATGGAAAAGAATGAAACACGAATTTTCACGAATGGATCCAACTGTGGACACTGAATCCGAATCTACTTTTAACTTCCTAACTGAACCATGAATAACGCTTTGAACTCATCTTCATCATTCTCCCGCCGCCAATTCACGCGCGGCGGCATCGCCACCGCGCTCGCTGCCGGTGTCGCCCCTTCCTTTCATCATGCCCTCGCTCAAGACAGCGGCAAAAAACTTGGCCTCGCCATCGTCGGTCTGGGCGGTTACGCCAGCGGGTGTATTGCGCCGGAAGTGGCGGCTTGTGAACACGTTACCTTAGCCGGCGTCGTGACCGGCAACCCGGATACAAAGGGCAAAGAGTGGGCCGCTCAATATGGCTTCCCGGAGGATGCGATCTACACCTATGACACGGTGGAGAAAATCGCTGAAGACGATCGCATTGACATGGTTCATATCGCGCTGCCGAATTCCATGCACGCCGAGTATGCAATCAAGTGCGCCAAGGCAGGCAAGCACGTCATGGTGGAGAAGCCCATGGCGATCTCCAGCGAGGAGTGCGAAGCGATGATCGCGGCGGCGAAAGAAGCGGGTGTGTTGCTGGGGGTGAACTACCGTCTGCATTGGGAGCCTCATCACGTCAAAGCGATTGAGCTGGTCAGCAAGGGCGTGATCGGAGACATGGCCTGCGGCAACTACGAATTCTCCTGGGGGTATTCAAGGGGATTGGTTGGACCTAACAAAGACAAGATTAAGAAGTGGCTGCTCGATCCAAAGATGGCGGGTGGAGGCGCCTTGTTTGATACCGGCGTCTATCCGATCCAGGCGGCTTGTTACCTCACCGGCAAAGAGCCGGTTTCCGTGCGTGGGTTTGCTTCCAAGGTGCACCCTGAGTTGTTCCCGGATGGAGTGGAAGAGACGATGAGCTTCGAGATGCTTTTCGACGACGGCTTCCAGGCGCTTTGCCGGGCCAGTTACAGCCAGAGCTATCATCAGTGCACGACGCTGGGTAACGGGGGCTTCATTGAGATTCGCGGAGGACTCGGGGAAAACGGTCGTCCCGGTAGTGCCTTCACCCAGTCCAATGGCACGCCCAATCCGAAGGCCCTGTTCCACAACCGTCGCGAGATCCCAGCAGAGCAAACCTTGCAGCAGGCCGTCCTGCTCGACGCCTTTGCAACCGCGATCAAAAATGGTGACAAGACCTTCAAGACCTCCGGTGAGATGGGGCTGCGCGATATCCGCATCGCGGAGAAGGTCTACGAGTCCGCTGCTCAGGGTGGTGTGAGCGTTGAGGTCTGATTCTGCGGAATCGATTCGATATTTTTGACCCAACAGGGTTTGGTTATGGACCTGACCCTGTTGGGTTTTCTGTTGTTGGGCAGCTCATCTGGACTTGAGATTTCCCCAATTCTGCGCCACATACGGCTCATGAGAACTCCAGCCCATACGCCAGCCGCCAATGCCGAACTCCTTGAGGAGTTGGCCGCGAAATACGGCACGCCTTTCTGGATCTGGGATGCGGAGGTGCTTCGAGCTCGTATCGAGGCAGTGGTTTCCACCACGGATGCTCCTGGCGTCCAGGCCCGTTATGCGATGAAGGCTTCTCCGGCGACTCGCATTCTCAAGGAAATGCAGAACGCCGGCGTCTGGATTGATGCGGTGTCCGGCAACGAAGTATTGCGGGCTCGTCGAGCCGGCTACGCCGAGGGCAACAATCCTCCCGAAATCTGCCTGACGGCGGATGTGTTTCGCGACAACGCGATGGACGTCGTTTTGACCGAAGGCGTGCTGCCCAACGTGGGTTCTCCCGGAATGGTCGCTGATCTTGAAAAGGCTGGATACACCGGACCGATTTCTTTGCGCGTGAATCCTGGTTTTGGTCATGGCCACGTCAACGAGTGCGATACCGGTGGCCCGAGCTCCAAGCATGGGGTGTGGATCACCGAGGCAAATCGCGTCCGCGAAGCCGCTGAGGCAGCAGGCATGAAAGTGGTGATGCTGCACGCGCACATCGGCAGCGGTCCTCAGTTCGAGGAGCTTTACGAAAACCTGACCCACCTTGCCAACGAGTTTGCCGAGATCGTTCCGACCTTCAAAGATCTTGAAGGCGTTTCCCTGGGGGGCGGGATTCCTCATGACTATCGCAATGCCGATGCCGACATTCCGGTGGAGCGCCTGCGCGAAGTGTTTGAGTCCGCCCAAAAGAAGTTGAGTGAAGTGGCCGGTCGCGAACTGCGTCTGGAGATTGAGCCGGGCCGATTCTATGTGGCTCCGGCTGCCTGTCTCGTGACGCGTGTCACTGACGTGAAGGACACCCAGACCAATGCCAAGGGAGAAGGCGTGACCTTCGCCATGGTGGATGCCGGCTTTGTCGACCTGGTTCGTCCGGCGATGTATGGCTCCTATCACCGTATCACGCTTCCCGCGGCCGAGGGCCGCGAAGCTTCACCGGTGGTGGTCGCTGGCCCGCTCTGCGAGAGTGGCGATGTTTTCACCCGGGATGATTCTGAGATGCTGCAACCTCGCGATTTGCCAACGCCGCAAACCGGCGATCTCATGGTGATGCATGACGGGGGCGCCTACGGCTACTCCATGGCTTCCAACTACAACTCCGTGGGTCGTGCCCCGCAGCTCTGGTGGGAACCCGATGGCAGCGTCGTTCCGATCACGCGTCGTGAGACAATCGAAGATATCCTCCGGTTGGAGGAGATATAGTCAGACCTGTTCGGATTCGCTCTTCCACAGGGTCCGCGCACGTGGTCCTAAAAGAAATTGAACTCATTAGCGGGAATGTGTTGGCATTCCGTGATGAGTTTTTCGCGACTTTCTTTTGCAGCTATTCTGCTGTCAGGGCTCAGCTTCTTTGCCTTGCCGGCTGAATCTTCCGACCGCCCAAACTTCGTCATCTTCTTCACCGATGACCAGGGTTACAACGATGCCAGTTGCTTTGGCTCTCCATTGATTGAGACGCCTCATCTTGACCGGATGGCTGAGGAGGGGCTCAAGTTGACTTCGTTTTACACCCAACCCGTCTGCGGCGTGTCGCGTGCCGCGCTTTTAACTGGCAGTTATCCGATTCGAGTGGGTGAACCGAACAACGTGAAGAACCTGCATACGATTCTGCACCCCGAAGAAATCACCCTGCCGGAAGTGTTGCGCGAAGCAGGCTATGCCACCGGGATGGTCGGCAAGTGGCACCTTGCCGGGGGAGGTCGGGGTGCCTCGTGGAAGCAGGAGTTGCTCCCGAATGCCCAGGGTTTTGACTACTGGTTCGGCGCCCCTTCTCACAACGGAACGACTCGCGTGGTTCCTGAGGGCAGGGGACACACAGAGTTGATGCGCAACGGTGAAATTGTTGACGACATGGTTGACCAGGAAGAGATGGCTTACCTGACCAGGCAATATACCGAAGAGGCGATTGAGTTCATTCGGCGCGAAAAGGAAAAGCCTTTCTTTCTCTACCTGGCGCATACCATGCCTCATGTGCCGATCAACGCGACCGAGGACTTTCTCGGAAAGAGCAAGCGAGGCCTTTACGGCGATGTCATCGAAGAGCTGGATTGGTCACTTGGCCAGGTTTTGGCTGAGCTCAAGGAACTGGGACTGGATGAGAAGACCATCGTGATTTTTACCTCCGACAACGGGCCCTGGATTGAAGCCTATCTCGAGGGAGAAGGAGGGAATGATTCTCACTGTGGTTCCGCGGATCCGCTGCGTGGTGCCAAGATGATGACCTGGGAGGGCGGCATCCGCGTTCCGACTGTGGTGCGCTGGCCGGGAACAATCGAAGCGGGACGGGTATCGGATGACGTGGTTTGTTCTCTCGATCTCTTCCCGACTTTCGCCAACCTGGGAGGGGCGAGCCTGCCTGATGACCGCACCCTCGACGGGGTGGATCAGTCAGGGTTCTTAAAGGGGGAATCCGACGGGAGTGCCCGGGACCATTTTTTCTACTACGCCGGCACGCACCTGCACGCGGTGCGTTGGAAACACTGGAAGCTGGTTCGCCAGCGCGAGGCGAAGCCATCGCACCTCGGTTGGTGGGCGCGGATGGTCGATGCCGTTCCGGAAACGGCGTTGTATGATCTCAGCAAGGACATCGGGGAAACCAGTAATGTCGCGTCTGACCACGCGGACGTCGTTGAGAAGATGGCAAGCTTGATCGAAGAGGGACGCCAGGAGATTGGTGACTGGGATCAGGTGGGAAGCGGGGCACGTTACTACGACGAAGGGCCGAGGCTTTCCGCCAAAGAGACGAATGGGTGGCAGCGCAAGAAAGCGCCTGCGAAGGGCAAAGCGGTGAAGGTATCACCTCCCGAACCATTTGAGCCGTTGGGCTCCCTTCGATTTGGATTCGAGTCCGCCGATGATCCGATGGAAGGCTGGAAGATCGTGGAGGGCTGGCTGGCTCAGCCGGTTTCGAAGGCAGCGTCGCTGCCCAAGTTCAAAGACCGCCCCTTTCATCGTCAAGGTGAGGCCCACCTTTCAACGGTGGCCACCGTCAATGATGCCGGGGCTACCGACAATCAACTGGCCGTCATCGAAAGTCCTGCGGTCTTTGTGAACGGAGACAAGGTGGCGTTCCTGCTCAGTGGTGGTGGACCCGACACCGGCGTGGAGTTCGTGGATGCTGAATCAGGAAAGGAATTTCTTTCAACGGGTGGCCCTCGCGGCCCGCAAATGAAGCGCTACGTGCTCGACTTCCCGGAGAAGTTTCGGGGCAAGCCAGTCAAAATTCGGGTGACCGATCAAGCCGGATCCGGTTGGGGGCACGTTTGTTTTGATGATTTCTCAGCGGAAGGTGAGTTGGCGGAGTAGGCAAGAGGCAGCGGGCGTGAGGCAGAAGTGATCTTTTGGGGCGTTAGTTTTTGATGGACAGGGAAGTAGTGAGATGATGCGTTTACTGAATCTTTTGTGTGTGTTGGTGATTTCGGCGGTTTTCAGTCTTGAAACCGCCGTTTCAGAGGACCGTCCCAACGTGCTTTTCATCATTGCTGATGATCTCAATGACATGCCGCTGCACCCCGACGGGAAGCCCTATGTCCCGACCCCCAATTTCGACCGCCTCGCGGCTCGTGGGGTGAGTTTTACCAACGCTCATTGTAACGATCCGATCTGTGCTCCATCGCGCTCGAGTATGATGACGGGGATCTATCCTCAGACTTCCAGCCTTTACTGGTTCGAGGACTATCGAAAGAACGCAATCCTCAGCAAGTGCGTGACCCTGACGGAACACTTAGCCACCAATGGTTATGGTGTTTATTCGACGGGTAAAATTTATCACGGCAACCAGGATCCGATGAATTTCCTGACTGGGTTTGGGTCTGGAGGCAATATCGGCCCGTGGCCATGGGATGGACAGAAGCAGACCAGGCGGGGATTTATTCCTCATCCGGACCAGATGTATTTCTACGCGGACGATGCGGATCCTGACATGGACTACCAGTGGGAGCACACCTTCGGTTCGCTGGCGAGAGTTCCCGAGTACAAAGCCGACCCGGACAACGGAATTCCCGGCTACAAGGGATGGACACTTTCCGGAGAGCCCTGGCGTTACGTGTCAGACGATGATCGTGACCCGATGCCTGATGAAACTCATGCCGGCTGGACCTCGGGCATTCTTCAGCAACCACATACCGACAAACCCTTTGCGCTATTCTGTGGGTTCAGTCGAACTCATACGCCGCTTTATGCGCCGCAGAAATATTTCGACATGTTTCCCCTTGATGAGATCGAGATTCCGAAGGCCTTCCTGGAAGGAGACCTCGAGGACTGCGCCCCGACGCTGGCCAATACCAGTCTCTACGCTTTTCGCCGTTACCAGATGCTCTTCAACCATGAAGACCAGCCGCAGTTGTTTAAGGAGTATCTCCAGGCCTACATGGCTTGCGTCGCCTTTGTGGATGATCAGGTGGGGGCTGTACTCGATGCCCTTGATGTGAGTCCTCATGCGAATAACACGGTGGTTTTTTTGACGAGTGATCATGGGTTTCACGTGGGTGGAAAGGAGTCGATCTACAAACAGACGCTGTGGGACAGTGGCACCCGTATTCCCTTCATTGTTGCCGGGCTTGAGGGGATGCCCCAGGGCGCGACCTGTCATCAACCGATTTCGCTGATCGATGTTTATCCCACCTTCGTCGACATCTGCGGCCTTCCTGAAAACCCGAATGCGGCAGAGGGGCGCTCCGGCTACGAACTGGAAGGGCACAGCATCAAGCCCTTGATGCTGGATCCGGAAGGAGAATGGACCGGGCCGGATGTCGCCATTATGGCATTGCCGGGTAAGGACCACAGCCAGCATCGCGAGCATATCGGCACGCTGTATCCGCACTTTTCCGTGCGCGCCGAAGACTGGCGCTACAGCCTGACTTCTGACGGTCAGGAGGAGCTCTATCACTATCCCAGTGACCCCAACGAGTTCACCAATCTGGCCGACAATCCGGAGCATGCCGAAATGAAGGCACAACTTCGGGAGCAGTTGACCGCCCTGCGCGACGGGGACAAGTGGAAGGATTTCGGAAACCTTCCTGACCAGGAGATATCCGCCTTTGAGCTGCTCGCCGAGGTGAACGGCACAGCGGAGTTCAAGTTGGGCGATGCTGTTGTCGCGAACGTCGAGTCCGAGGAATGGGCACCGCTCAGGATTCGCGTGGCCGGCAATCGCAGCCAGGTGTGGGTGGACAACAAGGTCTATTCGGATGAGATCGGACAGAGTGACATTGCTGCGGGTGTTTTGACGTCCGCTGGTGGAGAGCTTCGAAAGATTCGCATCCGGGAGCTGTAGGTTGTTAATAGCGCTCAACAGGGTTGAGTCGGGCACCAAACAGGGGTAGTTCACCGGAATGAATCGCAAACCGGTCTTCCAGATTATCGGCCTTTCCTGCCTGCTTGCCGCTGTCTCCCTGGCAATCTGGTACATCCCGCGAAGCGCCTACGTGCCATTGGCCTCAAAGGGGAAGGTTCTACATGAAGAAACGTCAGAGTTCTCGAAGATCCGGATTCGTGGTGATGAAGAGAAACGCCACATGCTTTTTGTTTCTGACGGTGGGATCGAGCAGGTCCAGTCGACCATTGATCTCAACAACCCCGGGGAGTTGCAGGTCGCCTACACCAAGACCCTGTTTGCCTCACTTTTGCTGAAACGCCCCCAGCATCGCGTTTTGCTGATCGGACTTGGTGGCGGGGGGATGGTGCGATTCGTGGAAACCCACCTTCCTGACATGTCGATCGAAGTGGTGGAGATCGATCCTGCCGTGGTTCGGCTCGCTGATGAGTTCTTCGAAACGCGGGAAAGCCCAAGGGTGAAGATTCATACCGAGGATGCGTTCGAGTTTCTAGCGAGAGAGCACAAACCTTTTGATGCGATCTACATGGATGCTTTTTTGAGGCCTTCGATCGATGGCGACCCTGAAGGAAAAACGGCCCGACTCAAGACGGTTGCTTTTCTCGAGACAATTCGGGATCAGTTGGTCGACGACGGGGTGGTCTCCTGCAACTTGATTTCCTATCGCAAGACGACTCCGGGGGATATCGAAGCTTTGCGTGAGGTATTTCCAGCAGTGGAGGTGTTCGAGGTTCCGGGAACGGGGAATCTCGTGGTAATCGGCTCGAAGCAGGACTTGCAGCGATCAGAAGGCAAGTGGCGGGAAGTGGCTGAGAGCCTGGAGATAGAGGTGCCGGCCTTACCATTTGGGCAGTTCGTTGACCAGCGGAGGCCGTGATTAACCATCTAAACTGACTCCGAAGGTCAAAATTGGCCTTCTCATCGGCAAGAAGAGGGTGGCTCTGTGGGCTCATGTCTGAGATGCTCTCTGCAGGCATCGAGCGATGAATGTTGAGTGGCACCTGAAGACGGTTGATGAAGTTTTTTCTCTTAGCGAGTCGGTTCCTGAGGGGCTGAGTGCTGAGGAGGCAGCTGAGAGACTGGATAACTATGGCCCGAATCGCCTTAAGGAAGCAGCGCGGACGCCGGGCTGGAAACGATTTCTGCTCCAGTTCCACAGCGCCTTGATTTACGTGTTGATTGCGACTTCGGTCGTGACGGCTCTGCTGCATCACTGGGTCGATACTGGAGTGATTCTCGGGGTGGTCGTCTTGAACGCAATCATCGGTTATGTGCAGGAATCCAAGGCAGAGCAGGCGATCGAGTCTCTGAAGCATATGCTGGCCCCGCTGGCGATGATTCTGCGCGGCGGTAGAAAAGTCACGGTGAAAGCTGAGGAACTTGTTCCCGGGGATGTCGTGCTGTTGCAGAGCGGGGATAAGGTGCCGGCTGATCTGAGGCTGACCCAGGTGAAAAATCTGCACATCGAGGAGGCAGCCTTGACCGGAGAATCCGTTCCTTCGGAAAAGAGTAACGGCACACTCAACGGGAAGGTGCCGCTAGCGGACCGGGTGAATTGTGCTTTTGCCGGAACCCTGGTGACGACAGGCACCGCCACTGGCGTGGTGGTGGCCACCGGTGATGAGACGCAGATCGGTCAGATAGCCGGCATGCTCAGCGAAGTCGAAGGGGTGGACACTCCGCTGATCCGTCGTCTCGACAGTTTCAGCAAGGCGATCACGATCGCGATTGTGATATTCTGCGTGCTTGTCTTTGCCTTGGGACTTTTGACCGGAAAGGAACCGGTCGAGATGCTGATGGCAGCGGTGGCTCTTGCCGTATCGGCGATCCCGGAGGGGCTTCCTGCGATCATGACGATTGCATTGGCCATCGGGGTGAAGCGAATGGCGGCGCGAAATGCCGTGGTGAGGAAGTTGCCGGCAGTAGAGGCTCTTGGAAGTGTGACCGTGATCTGCACGGACAAGACCGGCACCCTGACGAAGAACGAAATGACCGTGACCCAGGTGGTGACGGACGAAGGGCGATTCCGGGTCAGCGGTTCGGGTTACGAGCCGGTTGGCGGGATCTCAAGCGACGATTGCCCGTTGGACGAGGCTCCTCGCCTGCATGAGCTGATCCAGGCGGCGGCATTATGCAATGAGGCCGGGCTTCGTCATCATGAAGGGCAGTGGAAGATTGACGGCGATCCCACCGAAGGTTCACTCGTGGTTTTGGCTCAAAAGGACGGGCAGGATATGGATGCTTTGTCACGTCATTGGCCGCGCACGGATGAGATTCCGTTTGAGTCGGAGCAGCGGTTCATGGCGACGCTGCACCACGATCACGAGGGGCATGCGGTGATTTATCTCAAAGGTTCTCCCGAGAAGGTGCTCTCGCTATGCGGCGAGAGCGTGGATGGGGCGTATTGGGAAAAGATGGCGGAGGAAATGGCTTCGGAAGGGCTTCGGGTTCTATCGGTGGCGGAGAAGCCGTTGGCGGAACGGCAGACGGTTCTGGAACTGGAGGACTTGGCCGAGGGACTGGAGTTTCTCGGGTTGGTCGGAATGATGGATCCGCCCCGGACTGAGGCCATTGAATCAGTGGGGCGATGCCATGCAGCGGGTATTCGTGTGAAGATGATCACCGGCGATCACATCGCCACGGCTAGATCGGTGGCGGGTCAGTTGGGAATTGAGAATCACGAAGAGGCTCTCTCGGGGGTTGAATTGGATGCTCTTTCGGAGAAGGAATTTGATCGGGCTGCCGCTGAGGTGAATGTGTTTGCCAGGGTGTCGCCGGCACACAAGTTGCGATTGGTTCAATCCCTGCAGGCGCAGGAGGAAGTCGTCTCAATGACAGGGGACGGGGTCAACGATGCTCCTGCATTGAAACAGGCGGATATCGGGGTGGCGATGGGCATTACGGGTACGGATGTTTCCAAGGAAGCTTCGGAGATGGTCTTGTTGGACGATAACTTTGCCAGTATTGAGCGGGCCGTGGCGGAAGGACGAACGGTCTTCAATAACTTGAAGAAGACGATTCTTTTTATCCTGCCGACCAATGGGGGAGAGTGCCTTACGCTCGTAGCAGCGTTGCTGCTGGGGTTGACCCTGCCGATCCTGCCGCTGCACATCCTCTGGATCAACCTGATTACGACAGTGGCCCTGGCGATCACGCTGGCTTTCGACCCGGTAGATAGTGCCGTGATGAAGCGACCTCCCCGCAATGCCTCAGAGCCGCTCATTGGAGGGGCGATGATCTGGCGAATTGTATACGTGTCACTGCTGATGGCGGCCGGAACCTTTGGACTCTTCTATTACGAGCTATGGGCAGGCAAGTCGGTCGAGGCCGCTCGAAGCGTGGCGGTGAATGCGATCGTCTTCTTCGAGGTGGTGTATGTGTTTAATTCGCGGCGGCTGGTTGATTCGGTCCTGAACCGGAGTGGTTTCAGCGGGAACCCGGCCGTTTGGATAGGCGTATTCCTCGTTGTTGTCTTCCAGTCGATTTTCACCTACTTGCCGGTGAGTCAACGCCTGTTTCATATTGAAGCGCTGGATCTCGGGATGTGGACACGCGTGGCCGGCGCGAGCCTCCTCCTGTTCTTCATGGTAGAAGGAGAGAAAGCAATCTCCCGTCGACTGCGCGGGGGAAACCGTTAAACAGCGAGTTCTGGTTCGGGACTACTTCACCTGCTGCTGAACGATCTGCAGATGCTTGCCGTACTCCTCTCCGACAAAAGCTGCGAGGCTGAGATTAGAGTCGGCCAGTTCTGCCGGAATCTCGAAGGTCACCTCAAGCTTTCCGTTCTTCTGGATTGGAAGCACCTGTCTTTCGACCCGCTTGTTGTTGGCCTTGAGGGTGACGTGTACTTTCTGCTCGCCGAGATCGGCAGGGAGCTTGTGGGGAATGGTCACTTTGAGCTGGTTGCCTTCTCGGGCTGACTTGACCTGGATCAGTTTGAGTTGCTTTGGAGATGCTTTGCGCTTGTTGGCGCGACGTTCATCGGCTTCGGCCTGAACGCGGTCGATGTAGGCCTTGAGCGCTGCGGGATCATTGCGTCCTTCAAAGGCTTCGATGGCATGGTCGTCGGTGGCCTTCATCCACTCATGAAGACGATTCTGCATCTCGGCGAGCGCTTCCTGGTGGGCTTTAGAATCGACCAAATTGTTGAGGCAATCGGGGTCTATATTAATGTCGTAGAGCTCTTCGACCACACGATGGTCAAAGAACTCGAGCCGCTCGCCGATGGCCTTCACCTCAGGAGCCAGTTCTTTCATGCGCTTGTAAGTGGCTGTGCCGGTCGTGGCGGTCTTCATGATGTTCTCGCCGTCGGACCAGGGATTGAAGAGGTAGAGATACTGAGCTGTCTGGACGCCGCGGATGGGGTGGCGACCACCGCCGCTGTTTTCATTGTATTCTTTGAAGACGGCGTCGCGGCCGTCTTGCTCTTCGCCTTTGAGCAAGGGCACGAAGGAAGTGCCTTGAACACCTTCGGGAATCGTCGCGCCGGACATCTCACAGAAGGTGGAGAGGAAGTCGATCGCGGAGACGAGGTGCTTGTCGTCGACGGAGCCAGGTTCGACGACGCCGGGCCAGCGCACCATCAGGGGTGTGTGGGAGCTGTGGTGGTAGAGTTGAGTCTTCGCATAGGGCAGGGGCATACCGTGGTCGGAAAGAAAGACGACGATGGTGTTGTCGCTTTTGCCGGAGGCGTCGAGTGCGTCGAGGATAGAACCCACGGCGTCGTCGGCACGGCGAACCGAGGTGTAGTAAAGAGCGAGTTCTTCGCGAACGGCGGGGTCATTGAACAGGAAACCGGGAACGGTCATGTCGTCTGCGGTGTATTCCTTCGACACCTTGTGAGGGTCGCCCGGAAACCAGAAGGGCTTGTGGGGATCCGAGATGTTGATGTTGATCGCAAACGGTTTGCCGGCGGCCTCGGCCATTTCAATGCCGCGGGTCAGGCAAAGGCCGTAGGACGGCACGTCTTTCATGTGCAGCTTGGAGCCGTCTTCGTTGACGGTCAGGTCGGCATCCCAGTGATAGGGATTGTAAGGGGTGGAGTGAGTCACCTTGCCGCGGATGCCGGCGAAGTAACCGGCGTCCTGCATGACGTCACAGAAAACCGGGAAATCGTTCTCAATTTTGTAGAAACCTTCGATGCCGGAAGTGTGCGGATACAGCCCGGAGAACATCACGTTTCGCGAGGGGTAGCAGTTGCCCACTTGCACGTGAGCCATGTCAAAGCGCATGCCCTCCGCGGCGATTCGGTCCATGTTCGGAGTGAGGTCCGGGATCACGCAGCCGTAGGCGCCGACAGAGTCACAGCTCATGTCATCGACGGTGATGATGAGAAGGTTGGGGGACTCGGCTTTCGCCGTGGTCAAAGCAATGAATGCCAGGAGGATGTTAAGGAGATGTTTCATGTCGTGGAAAGTTGGTGAGAAAAGACAGTAAGCCGCTGAGGGGCGGCCATCATCGCCTATTTCCCCGCTTTTGCTAAGCGAATATTCAGCGTTGTAGACCGGTTGAAGCCTTTGCTTGAGATTACCGGGAAAGAAAGATTTCGCTCTGGATCAGGGCGATGAGGAGATCTTCGAAACGGTTGCCGTTTTCGATGTTCTTTTCGACAATGGCTTCGAGTTGTTTCTTTTCGCGGTAGTTCATTTCCCGCCCGGTGCCGTAGAGCATCAGCTTTTCGGCAAGGCAGTTGGCGAAGTGTTCGGGATTTTCCACGAGCCACTTCTTTAGGTCGGTGACGTCGTTGAGCGGCGTGCCTTCGGGCAACACGCCGGTGGCGTCGACAGGCAAGGGCTTGGCTTTCCTGGCGGCTGTGGGGTACTCCGTTCTCCAGCGGCCGACGGCGTCGAAATTCTCAAAGACAAAGCCGACGGGATCGATGTCTTCGTGGCAGCTCGCGCAGGAAGCGTCGGCCATGTGAGCGGCGAGGCGTTCCTTGAGCGTGGTGGCCCCGGCGAGATCCGGGCTGAGGGCGGGGACGGACTTGGGCGGTTCGGGTGGCGGACGTCCGATGATGTTCTCAAGCATCCAGACGCCGCGAATGATGGGTTGAGTGTCGACCCCGTTGGCGGTGGCGAGCATGATGGCGGGCATGCCGAGTAGACCGCCATAGCGGGTGTCGCGGGGGATCTCGATACGCTTGAGCTTGGCCTGGTTGCGCTTCTTTTCCTCGATCTTTTCCACCGCGCTGAACTGCTCCAGTTCGTAGAGCTCCCAGCCGATGGTGGGATTGGTGTAAAGGAAGTCGGGGTTGATGAACTGGTCGAGTGATTCGTTCTCGGTCAGGATTTCCCGGAAGTTGAGAATGACCTCCTCCTTGAGTGAACGGCGATAGTTGTCGGTGTAGTAACGCAACAACTGCGGGTCGGGCATGATGGTGTCGAGCAGGTGCGTGTCGAGCCAGAGGGAGGTGAAGTCAGTGGCGAAGATGCGGCTGCTGTCTTTGAGGAGACGTTTGGTTTGAGCAAGCAACTCTTCGGGTTGATTGAGTGTGTCCGCCGAGGCGGCGGCAAGCAGCTTGAAATCGGGGGGATGGCTGGTCAGGAAGTAGGAGAGACGGGACGCCAGTTCGTAGGATTCCAGCTGGGTGGAGTGACCGCTTTCCTTGTAGAGAAAATTTGAGGACAGCAGGGAGGTGCGGATGGCGAGGTGAAGACCTTCGTCGAGGGTGTAGCCAGCTTCTTGTTCGGCTTTCACGATGGTGACGTATTGGCTCACTTCTTCCTCGGTCGCGGGGCGGCGGAAGAGCTTGCTCAGGTAAGCTTCGAAAAAAGCATTAAGATGGAAGTCCTTGCCCTTGGCGTATTTGTCGAAAAAGCGTTTCTTCGCCTGCGCTTGTTCACGCATGTCGTCATCTTCGATGAGGGCGAAGGGACCTTCGATGGAGGCTGAATGAATACCAATGTTAGGGCCTTCTTCGAAGAACTTGTAGACGATGGTTTCGCCGGTGTCGATGTTGCGGCTGCCGGCTTTTTTGGAGAGCTCCTCAATGGCTTCTGGAGAAACAGTGGCCTCGGGGTTGGCGGCGATTTCCTTTTTGAGCCGTTCCCATCCCGTTCCGCCGCGAGGCACGCCGCCTCGAACGCCATTGGTTGGTGCGGCTTCGTTGAGTTTAATCCACGCGGCAGCGAGGGCTTGCTCTTTGGTGAAGAGCTCTTGCAGAAATTGAGTGTATTCCGGTTTGCTGCCGTGGTTGTAGGGGGCATTCTTGTAGACAAAGACCAGGGTTTCTCCCTGGTAAAGTTCCACGTCGGCGGTGAAGATTTGTGGCTTCCCGGGTTGCACGGTGAAGGTAGCAAGCGAGCGCGAGGGATTCTTTGCGGTCAGGTTGTTGGCCTGCAAGTGCAGCTCGGGCGGGTTCCCTTTGGGCGGGTTCTTGGAGGAAAGTTCAACGGTAACCTGGTAAGTGCCGGACTCTTTCGCTTCGAAGCGTGACAGCCAGGTGCCGTTGCGATTGAGAGCGCCGGTGGAGGCCAGTCGCATCGCCCCGTCGACGACGGAGGCCGAGGAATAGCTGATGGCGAAGTCGCCGGTGTCGAAACCGATCTTCTCCCTCTTTGGCAGGGCTTTGGGCTGGGGAAAGAGGTAATCGGCAATGAGTGTGGCGGTGTCGCGGTAGGCTTCGAGATGGGAGGCTGAAATAACGAGCGCTTCGCTGACGGTGTCAAAGCCGTGGATGGTATTGTCAGGAGGGAAGCCGGGAGGCAGTTCGAAGCCGGGAATGGGGAAGATCGTAGTGAGGGAGTTTTCAATCTCGCGACGATTGAGGCGGCGCATCGGGGCGCCTCCGATCGGATTGTTCGCCGTGAGTTCCTGATCGAGCCAGGTGAGCAGTTGTTCTCTCTCTCTGGTGCTGGGTTGGGGTTCCTCTTTCGGTGGCATCTTGCCGCGATCGATTCTAGAATACACTTCGGTCCAGTGTTCGCGAACATGCGCATCGCTCCAGTCGACGTCGAAGACATCGAGGTTGAGATCGCCTTTGGCGGTCAGTTCGTCGTGACACTCGATGCAGTAGTTGTAGATGATATCGAGCGGGACGTCTGGAATCGGGGTGGCCGTGCCTGAGCTTGGCTGGGTGAAAGCCAAAGTCGGAAGCAGCCCGGCTGCCAGAATGAGAGAGAGGGAGCGCATGGAGAAGCGTAGCCGGTTTTAGATCGCCATGGGGCGATCTGCCTCAGCGAAGGAGGCTGTCTCGAGTCCAAGCTGATGCAGCAGGGTGAGGTGAAGGTCCCCCATGCGGTGAGCGTTGTTCGCCTGTTTGTCGGTCGCGATGTGCTGGCCGTGTTTGAAACCGCCTCCGGCCACGAGGGTCGGCAGGTTGTTATTGGAGTGGCGGTTCGCATCGCCCATACCGGTTCCGAAAAGCACGATGGTGCTGTCGAGCAACGGCTTGCCTTCGGCGTCGGTCTTGGTTTTGAGCTGGGTCAGAAAGCGGTTCAGGCTCTTGAGATGTTCGGCTTCGACGCGGATGAGATCACGGATCATCTCCGGATCGTTGCCGTGGTGAGACAGGGCGTGATAGCCGGCCCGAAGAGTTTCCCCATCAATGGTGAAGACCTGGCCTAAGCCGGCCAAAAACATCGAGGCGATTCGTGTCGCGTCGGTCTGAAAGGCGAGCGCGACGAGGTCATACATCAGTTCCTCGGCTTCGAGCATGAGCCCGGGAGAAATGGGGTCGTAGGGGGGCAGCTGGTAGTCGACTTTTTGCTGCGGCTTTTTGAGATGTTCGCGCTGGCGGGACATGCGCTGCTCCATCTCGCGAAGCGACGTGAAGTATTCGTCGAGCTTGTCCTTGTCGCTGACGCTGGCGTTTTTCTGAAGGCGTTTGGCTTCGTCGAGCACGGTGTCGAGAGCGCTCTGACCGCTTCGCAACAGGTAGTCGGTGCGCTTGCGATCATCCGCCGAGGAGAAGAGCTGTTTGTAAATCACGCTGGGTCTCTCGATCAGGGGTAGCGGAACGCCCTGCCGATTGTAGCTCAACTTCTGACTGCCACGTCCCCCGGCGCAGAGCTGGAAGGAGGAAATCCGCGTAAGCGGGGCGATCTGTTCTGCCGCGACCTGGTCCAGGGAGATCGAGCCGATTTTGGGACCGCAGAGAAAGTTGTCCCAGTTGTTGTGTCCATTGCCGGCGCGGTGGTCGAGCCCGGAGAAAACGGTGAAGTCGTCTCGGTGATCCGCGAGGTGCTGCAGGTGCTCGGACATCTCGTAGCCGCGTCCGGTGGCCTTTGGGTAAAAGGCGGGGCGGTAGTAGCCGAGATTAGCTCCCACGCAGAAGAGGCGCTTGGCGGGTGCGTTGGGGGAAACCGTGGTGGCGACCTCGGAAACGAGGGATTCGCCTCGAACGGATTCCAGGGCCGGAAGGGCCAGCGTGATGCCGGTGGCACGCAGGAAGTGGCGTCGGGACTGGTTGGATGAGCCTTTCATGGGAGTTGCTGCCCAAAGTCCCCCGTTCTCCAAGGGGTTCAAGGGGCTCATATGGGTGAGGCGGGATGGTGCCATTCGGGCTCGAAGGGAAGCGGTTGAAACGTGGTATGCGCTATTGTCACGAATTCGAATCTTTCGTGAAATAGTGGGGAATTGAGCCCTGAAAGGGAGTCTTGCCATAAGCATGAGTGACGAAGCGAACGATTCCGAAGAGCTGTTTGTGCAACTGTTCGCCCAGAACGAGCGGCACATTCGGGCCTTTGTGCGCTCGATGGGGCTCGACTGGACATCGGTAGACGATGTCGTCCAGACCGTCAGCCTCGTGATGTGGCGAAAGTGGGACCAGTTTGATCCCGACACGGATTTCATGAAATGGGCGCGGGTCATCGCCCGTTTCGAAGTGCTCAAGTTTCGCCGCACCATGGCAAGGGATCGACACGTGTTTCACGATGATTTGATGGACCTCCTTGCTGATGCCAGCGAAGAGAGGGAGGCACAGGTTTCCAGCGATCGGTATGTTGAATGCTTGCATGCCTGCATCGATAATCTTCCCGAGAAGTCTCGGGAGCTCATCCGTGCCGCCTACGAAGGGGATAAGAGTATCAAGGAGGTCGCGGCGGATGTTGGGAAGTCAGCCACCGCTCTCTACAAGGCGCTGGATCGCATTCGCAAGCAACTCCAAGGTTGTATCGAGGCACGCCTCGCTGCCGGATAAAGGCATCGAACGCCTAACCCGCTTGGGATTGGGAATCGCTACGGCTTTTTCAACAATCGTTTCGCTTCGTCGAGGAGCAGCCTGGGTTTTTCAAAGGTGGAATGACTGACATGACTCCACAGGATGCGTCCTTCGGGACTGATGATGAAAGTGCCGTGCATGCCTCCATCTTCAAAGTCATCGTAGACCCGGTAGGATCGAAACAGGTTCTGGTCCGGATCGGCCAGAACCGGATAGGGAAAACTTGCTTTGAGCCTCTGTGTATCAGGAGTGCGATCACTGAAAAGTTCGGCAAGACTGTCGACTGAGTCAGTGGTGATGATGACCGTCTTGATACCGGCAGCTTCATAGGCTCCTGCGTACTTTCGGAACTCATCGAGTTGGCGGGTGCAGAACGGGCAGGTTACCCCAAGGACAAACTGCAGGAGGATGGCTTCACCCTGAAACGAAGCAAGGGTGTGTTCCGTTCCAGTGTAGTCAGCCAGGGAAAAGTCAGGGGCTTTGGGAATCTCCCAATAGAGTGGTCCCAGCGAATCCGGGTTAGCTGGAATATCTGACTTCGTTTCCTCCCGTGGCATGATGGTCCAGCGGGGTGGCAGCTGCATGTGTTGAGCAAGAGCGTTCAACTTCTCGATGGCGGTTAAGCCGGAATCGACACTGGAAGCGTCGGTGCGAAATTGACGATTGAAAGTGGACATGGCGGGGAGAACTTCGCCGGCAGCGAAGCTTAGTTCGCAGAAGGTGGCAGCGGGCAACCATTGGCCCGGGAGTTCTTCCAGTGTGTTGCGAGCCAGTTCCAGTCCTGCCTTGGAGAGACCGTGCCGCTCCAGTTCCCGGGCCCAGACCCATGAGGGTAGATAGGGCGGTGCTTCGCCAGCTTCAGTGAGGTCTTCGCTAGATAGGTCCTGCCAGGTAGCCAGACCATCGAGCAGTTTGGAAATCAGATCTCTGGCAGCCGCGCTTTCGACGCGGTTGGACCAGGCTTCAATTTTCTTCCGGCACTCGAGGGCTTCCTCCGGACGGTCCAAGAGGCACAAGGCTACCGCTTTCCAGTAGAGCCAGCGGGAGTTCTCGAGTGAGTCGGTGCCAGTTGGCTGAAGGAGGGGTTCAGACTCAAGTTCCTCAAGCAGAATGTCCGCCATGCCAGCGCCTAAGCGAGCTTCCACCCAGAGTCGTTTGCCCTGAGCGTACGGGTTCGGCTGGAATTCTGAACCGGGGGCCAAACTGCGAGGCATCGAGATCATGCGGCGTGCCCATCTGACAGCTTCATCGATGCGTCCCATTGAACCCAAAGTTTCGACGAGAGACGTGTAGTTCGATGAAAGACCCTCGAGTTTCTCAGGCATCAAGAGTTGTTCCTGCAGTTGGGCATGGCTCACCCTCAGTGAAGCCTCAAGCAGCGGTATTGCTGTGTTGTTCAGGCCATTTGCCTTCCATGCTTCGGCGGAGTATCTCCACGAGTTTGGGATTCCCGGTGCCAGCGTTGGACTCACTTCTGCAGGTGCCAATGCGATTTCGGGGCGTTCCTCCATCCACAGGAAAATCTGGTAGTGACGGCTGGGATGATTCGGATCGGCTTCGACGATGGTCTGAGCCAGCGTATGCACCGCAACATGGCTGGTGATTGGTGCCCCTGATCGGTATTTGTCCAAGGTCAGCTGGCGCAACAGGAAGGCCTTGGCGTTGATATCTTCAGGCCATCGCAGGACGATTTCTTCGAGGTCTCGAATGCGCTGATGAACCCGCTCCTTCGACTCTTCGATACTGAGTTCAGGCGGTGGCGGTAGTTTGTCAGGGCTGTCTGGACGGACTCCAAAGTAGCGTGCCACGGATTGAATCCAGAGTTTCTCCTGTTCCGAAGTCTCATTGTTGATTCGCTTGATGGAACGGTGAGCAAAGAGTTGGGCTCGTCCGGGCCGTTGTTCGTTAGCCAGCGCGAGGCCCCAGAAAACCATGGGGTGATCCGGTTCGAAATTCAGGGCTTGGCGAAAGCTGCGTTCTGCCGCAGGAGAGTCGAGGCCAAAGAGCAAGGCCACTCCCTGGTTGAAGAATGCCTGCGCCTCGGTCGAATTTGTGGAAATGGGGAAGTCAATCGTCCCCACGTCTGTCCGTAGATCCGGCGCACGGGTTGGTCCGCGGAGGAACGCAACTTCCAAGGTGGCAGGAGCCTCGGAATCAACCTGATCCAGCAAAGGGGCGAGGCAGGTGAGGTTGAAATTGCGATACCCTTGTCCTTGCAGAATCCCAATCGCGAGGCATCCGAAAAGAATGAGAGATGCCAACCGTTGAGTGTGATGTCTGAGAGCTGTCACGAGAGTATCCTTGGCTAGGAGGAAAGATTACCGGGCAATAAGAAAAACGAAACCTATCGTAGGCGCAAGCGCCGTCATTGTTCGCTTTCCTCGAAGTTCTCGGAGCTCCCGAACTGGACCGGTTCCTCGATCATAATATCGTCTCCGGTTCCGAACTGTCGGTCAACTCCGGCTGAGCGAATCTCCATGTAATCTCGGGAAACAGGGTGAAACTCGTAAGGGACGTTCCATCGATCCACTAATTCGTTGTCCGAATTGATCGCAGGGTGCGAAGGATCGATAAACATCATTCGATAGGGGTTGTTACCGGTAAGGGCTTCGACGACTTCCCGGTTTTCACCAGCAATCGGATTCTCTCGAAATATCTGTCGGTATGTAGCGACTGCAGAGGTCAGGATTTGAATGTCTTGAACAGGCTCCTGTTCAGGGTCATTCAGGTCGCTGAGTTGTTCGGCAACGTCCGTCTTGAGAACTCGCCCATCCTCCTGTTGCTTAAACACCGGGGCGTTCAAGTCCAGTGGCAAAGGTTCCACGCCGAAGAATTCTGAGCGTATGACCCCTTTGGTTTCTGGTGGAAGATTCGGTGCCGGTGGCCGGGGCGCCGCAGTGGGAAGCGTGCTTGCCGAGGACGACTCCGAATCCATTCCTTGCGCAGGCCCGGAGGCTTGAGCAGGTGCAGGATCCGTGTCTTTTGGAGGACCAAACCTGACGGCCAGCACGATCACTTCGACCGCAATCAGCAAGGCAAGTGCGATGAAGATAAACTTCTTCAACTACTGGAGAGGGGAGTTTAGATACCAGTGATCCAATCCATGTTCGCGTTCGCGAGGATTGAATCAAAATTGGTGGGGTTATAACCGGCCGTAAAGGGATCAGCAAATCGTTCCAGGTTCGGAAAGATCGTTCCAATTTCTGTGTCTGCGATCCCAAGCCATTTGGCGATGGGGGCCGAGAACTGTTCCACCGCGCTACTGGGCACCCAGCGGCCGCGGCTGCTGCCCGGCGTTGTCCACGTCCCGGTGGGGTCGAGATCAGGATAGTAGCCGAACACGTTCTTACCTTTTACATCACCACCCATCATGTAGACGTTGGTGCCCCACGCGTGGTCGGAGCCCGAGGAGCCTGGAACTGTTCCATTTGGGGTAAAGGTGCGATTAAAGTCGGAATGGGAAGCGAGGATGAAATCGTTGTAGTTGAAATCACCACCCAGAGTCGGCTCTGAAGCCAGCGCTTTCATGACATCATTGAAGGCTTTGAGGGCATTGTTCAACGTTGCCATGTTATCGTCGAGATCGCCTGGTACGTAGCCAGCTCCGACATCGTAACCGCCTTGATCCTGGTGGGTGTCGTGCCCTCCGTAGGAGCAGAAGAAAAGCTGTCGGCTGTTTCCAAGGCTGTTTCGGCCCGCGATCATCTTTGCGATCGAAATCAGCTGACGGGAAAGGCTTGGGAGATTGTTCAGGGCATTACCTGAGGTCGGGTTAATCCCATTCTGCAGTATGAAAGTTCCCTCGATGAAGCCCCATGGATTGCCGTTACCGTCAACGGCAGAGGGGTGAAGCCATGAGTTGGCCTCAGTGAAGGCGTTACCAATAAAGCCCTCATTCTCACGGGCACGACGCACGACCACATTGTAGTTCTCTTCGAAGAGATGGTCGTGAGTGTAGTTCATGATGTCCTGGAAAGCCTTGAGCCTGCGGCCGTTTCCGTTCCGGATATAGCTGATCGGGTCGCTGGCATCGCTGAGGGCATTGGCGTAATTCGTTCCGTAGCCATTCAAGCTGATCGCACCGTTGTTGGTGACGGAGTATTGAGTGACATCGCCAAGAAGGCTCACCTGGTTATCGTTAATACCCGAGAGTGAAACCGACATGGAGATCTTTCCGTCAGGCACGTTCCATGCCGGGTTGAGGAGGTCAGCAATTCGACCACTCCAGCCACTTTGAAACGGCTTGTCGGGAATTGAACTCTGCCACTGATTCTGCTGGTCGCTATGCGAGAAGAGTTGGGGAGGAAGAGGTACGTCGCCGTAGGTGGCCGCCGTGGTGGGCACGACAAGCGTGCCGACATTTGCTGCGAATGCCAACTCACCGTCATCAAACAGGGTCTTGAGGTCTCCGAGTTCGGGGTGGAGCGCAAAATTTTCAGCCCCTGCCAGCGCTGCTGGATCCGCTGCCAGATTGTCGGCCACGATGGGGTGGGGATCATTCGTGCCACCCGGTGAGCTGAGAGGGAGAGCGAGAACTCCTCGATGAGATTCGTAGTTGCTTCGGGCGGGATGGCCGCTTCCCGGCATCAGCATGTTGTTGCCGTCAGTCGCTCCGAAATGGAAGAGAACGATGGCCGCTTTGTAATCGGTGATGTTTGTCACCGTATTGGCTAAAGCCCCTTCCATCAGGCGCATGTGAGCAAGCGTGTTGACCACGCCGCCGACTCCCATGGAAGCACAGGCAGAGCGGGCGAGGAAGCCGCGGCGGCTCATCTCAATTTTTTTGTTCGGATTTCTCATGAGGAGGCTTTCAGATTTGGAGATTGTTTGTCCGCTGTTATTTCTGGATGAGAAATTCGGGGCTGGAGGTCATCATGTAGAGGGCGGCGCGGACCTTGTTCCATTGGCCGGTCTTGTTGGAGCTGTCGTTATAGGTGTCTGTGATGTAATAGAGCAGTGTTTCCCGCGGGTTCCGATAGGGATAATGCGTGATATTATTGCCCTGAGTCGTCTGGGTTCCGTCATCAGATGGATCGATCGGGTAGAGGAGCTTGTAGCGCCCGGCAAAAAGAAGCGCATCAAGATCGTCGATGAGTTGCAGGGCCTTATCCCGCTCAAGGTTCAGGCCATTGTCTGCAATTTCGGGGTAGTTATCGTGGCGGTTGATCCAGGCCCAGTAATCGACAATGACATTGTCGTCGCTGTGATTCGTGCCTGAGTTTCCAAAGAGGGTCGTGTAACCGGCTGCGTCGGAATTCCCGTTGGTGCCGCCCATGGTGGTTCCTCCGAAACCATTGGTGCCCCAATGTGATGCCCAGAACACGTTGATGTTCTGGAAAACGGAACTCTCGGTGGCGAGTTGGAATTCAGGCGCCACGAGTCCATAGCTGGCGATGAGGCCGGCGGGCTGATAGTCAGGCAGGAACCAGTTGAAGACAGTGGGGGCTTTGAGCGGTGTCTGGTTGAGCGAACTGGTGCCACTGCCATCCATGGCGTTGATTCTCATCAAGGTGGCGGGGAGGCGGCTGTAGCTTCCGGTGCCGGCTGGAATTAACTGACCCAAGCTGTCGTAGGCCACGGCCCCGACAAATTTGTCTACCTCAGACTGAGGGTAGCCAAAGTTACGAAGGTCTCCGTTTGAGGTTGGATTCAGCGGATTGCGATGAGTTTGATTCGGAAAATCAACCGGATCACCCGCAATGACGCTGGCATCAAATGTGACACGTGAACGGCCTGAAATGGCGCGAACCGCCTGGATCCAGGCAAGAATCGGCTCCTTTTTCTTGCCGAATTCAGGATTGGTTTCGGTAGTTGCAAGGTTGCGCGCTTCGGGATCGAGTAAGATCGCGCGAACCACCTCATCCAGTTGCCCATTCGTGTTTCGCCACACCTGGGCGACACGATAAATGTAAGGACCGGACGGGTTACTTGTCACGAGTCGCTGAATCAGTCGCCGAGAAACAAAGGCTGGCGTGCTCTGATGGTTCACCATCGGGTCAGTTGACCACTTCTCTGCAAAGGACTTCGGTGAGAGTTGGTTCATTTGAGTGCCAGCGAAATAGTCGAGGACGTCGCCGATGTCCTTGTCGCCCTCACTGGTGTATCTGCCCTCTGCTGCCCCGTCGTTGCTGATCACTTTTCCACCAGCAATGGTCTTGTTGCCGTTGTCATGGCGGCTGTTATAAAACGCCATGGGGTAGTTGTAGCGCGAGGAATACCAAAGATTGCCCGGGCCTTGTCCATACCAACTGCTGTTGGGGTTGGTGCGATCAAGGGAAGGAGTGTCCCAATTCGTATTGCTGGCGCTGTTAGTCGACCAGCTCATCCCGGTGAAGACGCGAGCCAGTTCCTTGATCTCGTTGTTGGTGTAGGTCGGGAGAAGATCAAATTCAGTCTGGTCCAGTTTGACAAAGCCGTCGTCCCACAGTTCAAGCAACCCGATGGTGAAGAGTTGCATGACTTCGCGAGCGTAGTTCTCGTCGGGTGGAACTGCAGAGAAGGACTCACTGGTATTCTGGAGGTGGCTGAGATATTTGCCCATGAGAGGATTGTATGTGACATCCTCAATTAACTCCCGGTAGTGATCGTCTGCGTTCTCCGCCAGCATATCGATCCAACGCGCTGCCGCGATGTGATGCTGGCGGATGTTGCCGAGTTCTTCAGAGATCACGGTGATTTCTGAGAGCGCAAAACCGACTCGCTGTCTCAGCTGATCCTGAGCGCTGGTCATCACGGTCCACTGAGCCCGTCGGCGATTGTTGTGGGAGGGCGATCCTAAAACGTTGCCGTCCAAAGCGCTTTCCTGCGCACCGGTGAGCGGGAAATTTGCCGTTGGTTTCTGCCAGGTGGCAATATTCAAAGAATCGAAATTGGAAATGTCTTGTGAGGACCACCCAGGCCAGTTGTTGGGGGCAACTGGGGGTGGAGAAGCAGCTCCATTGCGAGAGGGATCAAAGTAGCCGCGGAGGGTGAACTCCTGCATGTCGAGGGCGTGAAGTAAATCTCGCACGAGGGTTTGCGGCAAGGCCCATTGAGCCGTGATCCACGCATCATAGGCGGCAATGCGATCCCCTCCGTGAACGTTCTCGATCTGGTAGACTAACTCTTCGATGTCCGCCTCGGTGGGGCCAAAGGTGGCTTGAGTGAGGAAGCGAGCCACATCTCGGCGAAGCTTGTCAGGCTCGGTCGCGGGATCGATGGGCTCGATGGGAGTGGTTGGCGGGATCCGGTCATCGACTTCAGGGGACAGGTCTGAAGCCGACTGGCGTCGATAGATTGCCCAGATTTCGCCGCTGCCATTCATCATGGTGTGCTTGTTGCTGTAAAGTGGAGTGGTCCCTGCCGGATTGCCTTGTTTTGGGTTGTCGAATTCCAGCGAGTTGATGAGATCCTGCTGGGTGAAGCCGGCTCTAGGCTCGATGAGGTAGTTGTAATTCGAAACCGGTCCAATCAGGGCGTTTCCGTCCTCCTCTCCGGTGTCCGTCACTGACTCGACAACAGGCCCGCTGCCGAACGTGATCCCGTCTGGTTTCAGGGTGGCACGGTGCAGGTGACTGTTGGTTTGGGTTGAGGTCAGACCTTCGAAGAAATCATCCACAATGGCGACTCGGTTGCTGCCGTTGAGAACCAGCACTGAGGCTCCGGAGGCGGAGGTAGCAGTGACGGCTGCAGCGTCTTTCGAAAAGGTAGCGATGTAATACTTGTTAAACTCCGGATCATCTCTCGCGTCATGAATATTCGCGGTCGCGATGCTGGGTGTCCCGACCTGGTAATCCGCACTGCCAGTAATGGTGACCGTAAGTTGTTCCGGGAATTCAACGACCTCATCGAGCAAGGAACGGACTTCGAAACTGAACTCGCTACTGCCGAACGGGAGGGTCACCGCGTAGCTGCCTCCACTCCCTTGGAGCGGAGTGCCAGTCGTGGTTTCGAGAATGAAGTCATCCCCCGTCGCACTCCCGGCTGCAGTGAGGTCTGATGAACCTGAGATACTAAAAAATACGGTTTGAGGTTCCAGTGAACCACTTCGACTAATCCTGAATCGTGCGACGTCTCTGACTCGCGGTATTCCTGAACCGACCAGACCGTTATCTTCCCGGGCAAGGCCGTCAGTAGCCTCGACTGTAATGGTGTCCGTGGTCGGGTCTGTGACTCCGGTAGCATCAGTCAGGGCCTCACCGTCGGATTGTCCTCCATTGATACTGTTTGAGAGGAAAGGATTGAATCCGTCGAGAATCTTTTCCGTGGCATCGTCGACGCCATCCCCGTCACTGTCGAGGGGGCCGGCCGGGTCGGTTGGGTCACCCAGTGGGCTGTAGGTAACCACCCGAGCAAAGCAAATGGGATTGGCGATGAATGAAGCAACGTTGTTGTCGGAAAAATCGACATGAGGGGAGAGGCAATCTCCCGGAATGACTTCGATCGTTCCGTTCCCGTCGAGTTCCCAGCCGACGGCGAGGTGGTCCCATTGACCGGCATGAGTGTGCCAGATTTCGAAGAAGTATTTTTGGCCGGCAGTAAGTGCAATCGCTCCGGATTTCTGGGTATCCGTAAGTCCTTGAGAGGCGAGGTAATCCCATTTTTCCTCTTCGGTCAGGTTGTTGTCGGTGAGGTAGGATTCCCGGGCAATGTCGACCCCGTCAGCCGTATCTCCGGTGGTATCGAGCCACAATTCGCACTGGTGCCTGCCAGCGATGTAGAAGTTGTAGTTGCCTGTTGTCTTCGGAACGATGTAGCCACGAATTCTGTCGCCGTAGTTGGAGCCGTATTCCGAGGGTGTCTGAGTGCGGGGCAGCCACTCGCTTCCGTTCGGATCCACGGGGGTGCCTCCGTTTTCAACAAAAGTTTTAAAGTTGTTTAGGTTTCCGCCGATGCTCGCATCAAACCAAACTTCGCGGCTGGCAGCGCCGACAATCATTGGATTCGAAGGGTCAGCAAAATTGGCTGTGATAATTCCACCTGTTCCGATGAAGTCATGGGGAGTTGCCCCGGTGCTATTGCTGATCTTGGTCCAGTTGGAAAGATCATCGGAAACTTCGATGTGATATTTTTTACCCGGAATGGTTGGCCACCGGATCTCAAAACCGGAAGGGTCAAATTCGGAACTTACCGTGGTGAAGAGGCAGCAATTGGGATCCAAAGGATTCGTAGAAGAGTCACACTCAAACTGGTTGTCTCTTCCGTCGCCATCCGGGTCATCGGTAGGGTCTCCATCGGGGTGGCTCAGGGATCCGAAGTGCAGAATCTCCCAGGAATCGAGCAAATTGTCAGAGTCGGAATCCAGGTTGACCTGAGCTTGTGATATCCCCGCAAAAGCCAGCAGCGCAGCCAAGAGGAGAGTTAACCTAGGTAAAAAAATGCGGGCCCCAACAGGTGATTGATTGGAGTCAGTAGGGTAGTAGCCGAACTTCATATTAGGTGAAGCACTTAGAGGGTATGATAAAACCCGGCCTATAATCCGGGAAGTGTTAGAGCAATCAGGAGGTTATTCTGGCCCGCTCGGGTGAATCGAAAAATCCACAGGTGTTGTAAATCTTGTACGATTCGGGCGCGATTTTGGACTAATTCTAAATTTCTGGCAAGCCTTGATATGGGGTGGTTTGAGGCTGCTATTACGGGGGCTTTCTATTCGATTATCGGGAGTTAGAGCGATTCTCTTAGAGATTTTGTCTTAGAAATTTTGGGCAATTTTCGGGAAACTGGGAGTTTTGAGGGTGATGGAGATTGATTCCGACAGATTGAGGCAGCTTATCCAGGCTCATCTGGACCAACGCCTGACTGATGAGGAGTTTGAGGCCTTGCAGGTGTATCTGGAGAAAAATCCGGAAGCTCGCCTCGAGTATGCGGAATTGGCGCGACTGGATGCCGGCCTGCGTGATGCCGGAGTAGTGGAATCACCTAATGTGGCCGCGTTTCCTTCGGTTGCGGAGGAATCAGGAGTGAACTGGTGGGCCGTCGCTGCGGTGGCGATGGCTTTTCTTCTCCCGCTGACCATGCTGCTTCGGGTTCGTTCGGTGGAGGATTCCGGTCCTCAGCTGGCTGCAGCTCGTGGCGTGGCTGTGATCACGGCTGAGGCTGAGGCGGTGTGGGGGGACAATGATCTCTCAACCGGCGTGGCCCTGGAACCGGGGCTGCTCGTGCTTGAAGAGGGGCTTGCCCAGATTGACTTTTTCGGGGGCGCTTCCATCAGCTTGTCGGGACCGGCGGAGCTGGAATTGATCAACGGCGATGCCGCGGTGTTGCATCGCGGAACCCTCAAGGCGGACGTCCCGCCTGCTGCCCGGGGATTCGAAGTCCGGACGGCGGACGTGTTGCTGGAGGACCTCGGTACGAGCTTTGGTCTTTCGGTGGGCGAGAACAACAAGGCTGATTTGATCGTGTTTGATGGTGAGGTGCGGGCGACCGGGATGGACGGAAATCCGAAGCTGTTCTTCGGTTCGGACTCTGCGCTTTTTGATTCCGGTGAAGTTATTCCGCAAAGTGGCGACGACCTGGGCGAATTCCCCGATATCACGGATGTGATTGCCGGGTCCGGAAGTCGGGAGGAATCTCGCTACGCCGCCTGGAGAGAAGATAGTCTCGACCGTCGCCGGGATCCCCGCCTGATTGCCTATTACGATTTTGAGAACCTCACCGAGGCGACGCGCCGTCTGCGGAACCAGGCACTCCATGGAGAGGGCTCTGAATTGGATGGCGGTATTGTCGGGGCCCGCGTCGCCGAAGGCCGCTGGGGGCGCAAGACCGCTCTCGATTTTCGGGCGGAAGGGGACCGGGTTCGTTTTGATATCCCCGGCGAGTGGGAGGCTCTCACGCTCTACGCCTGGGTGAGGATCGATGCCCTGGATCGCCACCTCAATTCACTTTTCCTGACCGACTATTTCGACGAGAACGAAATCCACTGGCAGATGTCTCGGTCGGGGCACCTGCATTTCGCCAGCAGTCCCATGGGCGTCGTTGATATTCCCGAACACAATCGCCGATTTTATTCTGACGACTTCTGGGATCCGTCCATGAGTGGCCAGTGGATGCTGCTGGCAGTGACGGCTGAAAAGGGAATTGGTAAAGTGAGGCACTACGTCAACGGGAAGCTCATCGAGATTGTCGATGGCACCCAGATGGACAAACCCCTCGAAGCGATGCGGATCGGAGAAGCTGACCTGGCCAACTGGAATGATCCGATCTGGGAGGACTCGATTCGGACGCTCAATGGGCGGATCGATGAGTTTGCGATTTACGCTGCGGCACTGTCTCCGGAAGAGATCGCCGAGATTTATGAAGTGGGCCGTCCCTGACGGCCGTAGTTAGAATTTAGAGATTGGATGTTAGAGATGATGAATCGGAAGCATTTGATGACCCTGCTTGCCCTGAGCTTAAGTGGCAGCCTCTTTGCTGAGGAAGTCACCGAGGGCGAGAAGCTTTTTGCCCTGAAGGTGAAGCCGCTCTTTGCTGAGAAGTGCAATGCCTGTCACGGTGATGAGCCGGACGAGATCAAGGGTGACTTCGACATGCGGACTCGTGGGTCGATTCTCAAGGGCGGGGACTACTTTGCCGAGGATGTGATGATTCCGGGGAAAGGAGAAGAGAGCTTTCTCTATCTCACGACGACCCGGACGGAGGAGGATTTTGAAATGCCGCCGAAAGAAGCGGACCAACTGACTGAAGAGCAGCAGTGGTGGATCCGTGACTGGATCAACGAAGGTGCCCCGTGGCCGAATGATGAGAGGGTGGCCATGATCCAGGATCAGTACGCCGAGGGAATCCAGGTGGCGACGACCAAAGCGCTTTCTGACGACTGGCAGAACCGCCGCTACGAGGAGGACAAGCTCTGGGCCTATCATCCGCTCAATGTCGTCGACGTTCCGGAAGGTGAGAATCCGGTCGATTGGTTTATTGGTCAGAAGTTGGAGGCAGCAAAACTGGAAGGCGCACCTGACGCTGACGCGAAGGAGTTGATCCGCCGCATGGGTTTCAACCTGACAGGGTTACCTCCGGCACCCAACAGGGTTAAGTCTTTCGAAAAAGCCTACGCCAAGGATCCCGGTGCAGCGGTCCAGGCTCTGGCGAAGGAGCTGATGTCAAAGCCGCAGTATGGAGAGCAGTTCGCCCGCCACTGGCTCGACGTGGCACGCTATGCCGATTCGGCCGGCTTTGCCAACGACTACACCCGGCCGAACGCGTGGCGCTACCGCGACTATGTGATTCGTTCCTTCAACGATGACAAACCCTACAATGAGTTTGTCAGGGAGCAGATCGCGGGTGACGAAATCAATCCGAAGGATTCTGAACTTCTCGTCGCGACGGGTTTCCTTCGCATGGGGCCCTGGGAGCATACCGGCATGAGCGTGTTCAAAGAGACGCGCCAGATGTGGCTCGACGATGTTACGGATTCGGTCGGTCAGGCCTTCCTCGCTCACGCCATGCAGTGCGCCAAGTGCCACGACCACAAGTTCGATCCGGTGCCGACGCGGGACTACTACAAGATGATGGCGGTATTCTCGACCACGCAGTTCGCTGAGCGCGATGCAGCCTTCCTTCCTGAAGAAAACAAAACAGGGTTCCAGGCATCGACTGAGTGGGTGAATGCCAAGATCGGGGGTTACCAGAAGCAGCAGAAGAAGCTCCAGGAAAAGATCAAGGCCCAGAAAAGGCAGGAGACAGGGGACGCCAAGGTCGGGGACAACGGCCTGGACCCCGGTGACGAAGCTTCGCAGGGGCGCATCAACAAAAATATCAGTCGTCACAAGTGGGAGCACGACCGGACACGACCGATTGCCTTCGCGGTATACACGGGAAACACGGTGCCGGTCAAAGGCGTTCAAAAGCGTGTTTTGCTGCCTCAGAATCCCTGGGCGAAAGGAGCCATGGAACAGGATGCCATCCTCGCCGGTGGCAGCGCTTATTCGCCAACCGATCCGGTGACGCCGGGAGCGCTCAGTGCGGCTGAGTCACTCGGTGAAATGGATGCCCACGAGTTTCCCGGGGATAAGGGCAAGCGCCGCCTCGCTCTCGCCGACTGGATTGTTGATGAGAAAAATCCGCTGACCGCTCGCGTGATGGTGAACCGGGTTTGGTCCTGGCATTTCGGCAAAGGCCTTGCCGGAAACCCAAACAATTTCGGAGGCACCGGCGCCCTCCCGACTCACCCCGAGTTGCTCGACTATCTCGCGCACTGGTTCATGGAAAACGACTGGTCGGTGAAGAAGCTGAATGAGCTGATTGCCAGCTCAGAAGTTTATCGCCGGAGTTCACGACACCCCGATGCCTCCCTCGTTCGCGAGAGTGATCCCAAGGGGGAACTCTATGCCACCTTCATGACGAGGCGTCTCACCGCTGAGGAGCTTCGCGACGCCATGCTGTGGTCCAGCGGAGAACTGAATACTCAGGTCGGAGGTATTCCCTCCCGCCCTGACGTGAACCCTGAGGTCGCTGTGCAACCCCGCCAGATCATGGGAGGAACGGCTTCGGTCTACGAGCCGGATTCAAAGGCCGCGCAGCGCAATCGAAGAACCCTCTACGCGGAGAAGGTGAGGGGACTCCGCGATCCATTCCTCGAGACCTTCAACCAGCCCGGTCCGGATAACTCCTGTGAAATTCGGGAGACTTCCACCGTGGCTCCGCAGGCCCTGACATTGTTCAATGCCGAGGAAGTTCAGGATCGTTCGATCGCCCTGGCGGCCCGACTCATTGAGGAGTCTGACAGCAACGAAGCTGCCATCACCAAGGCTTTTCAACTGACGCTGGGGCGGGAACCTTCGGAGTCCGAGTTGTCCGCCTGCCTCAAGCACTGGGAGGCGGCCAGCGGGGAAGAGTCCGGTAAGACCTACGAGCCGAAGGAATACGTCAATTGGGTCAAGCGCACCGTCATGGCCGAGAAGACGGGCGAGCCCTACGACTTCATCGAATTTATGCCGGCCTACAGGACTTACGAACCTGACCTGCAGATGGCAGACGTCGACGCCAGGACTCGTGGCCTCAGCCAAGTCTGCCTCGTGCTCTTCAACTTGAACGAATTTGCCTACCTCGACTAAGCCGCAGAGCCGCGAGCCTAATTTCTAATCGCTAACTTCTAAATCCCATGAACCCCATTGCCTCACTCAGTCGCCGCGAAGCCCTTTACGGGATCGGCGCCGGTCTTGGAACCGTGGCGCTCAACTCCATGCTCAAAGGCATGGACGCCGGTAGCGGCTTTCAAGTTGCTCATCATCCGGCGAAGGCAAAGCGCTGCATTTTCCTGATGATGGAGGGCGGACCGTCTCACATCGACACGTTTGATCCGAAGCCGATGCTGACCAAGCAGCATCTCAAGAAATTCAATCGTGGCGGTGACATGGAGAGTGCGATGTCTTCGGGAGATCGTTACTACGTGAAGAGCCCGTTTGAGTTCATCAAGGCCGGCGAAAGCGGAGCCGACATTTGCACGGAGTGGAAGCACTTCAAGGACGTGGTCGATGACGTGTGTTTCTATCGCGGTGCCCAGGTTGAGTCGGTCAACCATCCGACGGCTTGTTACCAGTTGAATACCGGAAACCGTTTCGGTGGAGACCCCGGTGTTGGCGCGTGGGTCAACTACGGACTCGGAACCCTGAACGATAACCTGCCCGGCTTCGTGGTGTTGCCGAGAACGAGCTATCCTCAGGGTGGAGCCGCCAACTGGTCAAATGGCTTTCTTCCTGCTGACTACCAGGGCACGCCTCTGCGTCCGACCGGTAGCCCGATCCTCGATTTGAATCCGCCCGAGGGAGTAACGCGCGAGCGACAGCGGGCAAATCTTGACCTGATGTCACAGCTCAACAACGAGCACCTCGGCAAGCGTCCGGATCGGAGTGAGTTGGGAGCGCGAATCAATTCTTACGAACTGGCCTACCGCATGCAGATGGAGGTGCCCGAAGTGCTCGACCTGGCCGGTGAGAAGAAGAGCACGCTCGAAGCATACGGTATTGGCGACTCCAAGACGGATTCGTTTGGTCGCAAATGTCTCATGGCACGCCGCCTGGTGGAGCAGGGGGTTCGCTTTGTTCAGGCCTACGCCGGTAACTGGGACAGTCACGATTACATCGCGAGGGCCCATGGTTCGCTGATCCAATCGGTCGACAAGCCGATTGCGGCATTGATCAAAGATCTCAAGGAGCGTGGCATGCTGGAAGACACCCTCGTCGTCTGGTGTGGTGAGTTTGGCAGGACGCCGGACAACGGGCTCCGTGGCGGAAGCACTTCCTACGGACGCGACCACAATGCCAAGGCCATGACGATGTGGTTTGCCGGCGGTGGCACCAAGGCCGGCCACACCATTGGCGCGACCGACGAAATCGGTGCCGAGGCGGTCGATTGCGTTCATCACATCCGCGATGTGCATGTGACCCTGCTTCACCTCATGGGCCTCGATGACAACAAGCTGACCTACTATCACGCGGGACGTCACAAGCAGTTGTCCCAGTTCGGAGGTACCGTGATCGACGAACTTCTTGCGTAGAAACCGGGCACGCGATTCAGCTTTGAATCAGGCTTCGCCAAGTCGGTGGAGGCGCTAGCATCCTTGCATCATGACATCACTCTCAAGAAGACGCTTCGCAACTGGGATTGGAACTTTAGTTCTGGGAGGAACGGTTGGGTCCGCCATCGAAATTCCCCAGCGAATCAATCCCAGGATCCGAGGTCTGTCCCTCGCGGCCTATTCTCTGCGTCCCAAACTGCGCTGGATGAAGGGGAAGGACACCGGTGCGGAGATGGAAATTCTCGATGTGCTCGATTATGCGGCAGAGCAGGGCTTCGAAGGCGTTGAACTGACGGCCTACTTCTTTGATCCTGACGTGACCACCGCAGACCTGAATGAGATCAAGCGCCGGGCTCATGTCCTCGGGCTCGACATCACGGGTGGAGCGATCGGCAACAATTTCAGCTTTCCGGTAGACGACCCTTTCACTGCTGAGCAAATCGCTTACACCAAGACCTGGATCGATCACTATTCGACACTGGGGGCTCCCGTGATTCGCATTTTCGCCGGAGGCAAGAATCCTCCGGGTGCTACGACCGAGCAGGTGATTGAGAACGTAGTGACGAATCTGAATGCCATTCTGCCTTATGCCGCGGAGAAAGGCGTGATCCTTGGAATCGAGAACCACGACTCCATGACCAATATGGACAACCTGCTCGAATTGATCGGGCGGATTGATTCTCCCTGGCTCGGTGTGACCTGGGACTCTGCCAATGTGGCGCCGACCGAGGATCCCTATGCGGAGTTGGCACGCATCGCCCCGTATGCGGTCAATGCGCAGCTCAAGGTCATGACCAAGGTGAACGGTGAGAAAGCGGAAGCCGACCTGGGTCAACTCATTCAGATTCTTCGCGATGCGGACTACAGCGGACACATCGTGCTTGAGTACGAGGAGAAGGAAGATCCGTTCACGGGCATCCCCAAGTTCAAGGCGGAGGTTGAAGCCGCCCTTGGAGAATGATCTCGTGGCAGGTGGTCGAATGACCGGTCCCTGAAATGCGCTAGTGGGATTTCTTGCGGCGGTTCTGTTAGATTCGTAGCCAATAAGATGAAGGTCACCTTGTTGTCGGTAGGAATCCTGGCGGGAATCTCACTATCTGCGTTTTCCGAAGATTGGCCCTTCTGGCGCGGGCCGGATCACAACGGCATCACCCGGGAAGATTTGCCGGCTGATCTTCCCGATAAGTTGCCAGTCCTCTGGACGAAGGAAGTCGGAATCGGGTTTTCCTCATTTGCTGTTGTCGGAGATCGCGTTCTGACGATGGGGAGCGAGGATGAGAAGGATTCTGTCTGGTGCCTTGATGCCGGGACCGGCGATACGATCTGGCAGCACGCTTATGACTGCGAGCTTGATCCGCTTTACTACGAAGGAGGTCCCGGCGGAACTCCAACAGTGGATGGAGATGCGGTTTATACCCTGAGCAAGAAGGGGCACGTTTTCCGGCTCGATCTCGAAACCGGAGAGGTCATTTGGTCCAGGGATTTGCTGGCCGATCACGAACTGGTTTTGCCCGAATGGAGCTTCGCGGCTTCTCCGTTTGTGGATGAAGATCGACTCATCCTGAATGCGGGGCGTGGAGGGATCGCGCTTTCAAAGGAGAATGGGGAAACCCTGTGGTTGCCCAGCCAGGAGACGTCCGGGTATTCGACCGTGGTTCCGTTTCCGGTTGGGGAGACGACCCGGCATTTGCTCTTCTCAGCCAAGTCGCTCAGCGCGATCAATTCTGCGGATGGATCGGTCTATTGGGACTTTCCGTGGAAGAGCAGTCGCGATGTGAATGCAGCGGATCCTATCGTGGTGGGGGAACGGCTCGTCGTGTCTTCGAGTGCCGGCACTAAGATGCTGCAAACCTTTCCGGACGACCGGGTTCCGGAAGTCGTCTGGGAACAGCACGACATGAAGTGGTACTTCAATCCCGGCGTCCTCATCGATGGTCATCTTTATTCACTGCATGGAACGACGCATCGACCCACGGAACTGATGTGCACGAATGTCGAGACTGGTGAGATCGTGTGGGCGGAGGAAGGCTTCGGGAGCGGAGGCCTGGTCGCGACGGAGGATCACGTGATTGTTTTTGACCTTGGAAAACTGACGATCTTCCCGGCAACGTCGGAGGGTTTCAAACCGCTCGTGCAACAGCAGGTCATGGAGGGGAAATGCTGGACCGCGCCCGTTTTTGCCAAGGGGCGAATCTTCTGTCGCAATGCGGAGGGCAAAGTCACCGCAGTTGGAGTCAAACTGTGAGGTAACTGCCTACTTCACGATTTCCTATCTGAGTGCTTCATCCACCAGGAAGGCCTCCGGAAAGCCAGCTGCATCGGTGCCACCTTTTTTGCGGAGGCTATCGAATAGATAAATGGTTGGTAGGTGGGCATGTCGGATAGGTTGCGGGCTTTCCTGGTGAAATAGCAGGAGTCGTGGAAGTTTGCGGGTAACAGGTATTCTAGTACTGGGATTCTACTCTTTCTGTGATCGCCTTGTTGGCAGCGGTCATGACAGAGACGTGCTCCTCATCAGGATGCTCCATCTCATCGAGCAGGCCACGGCGACGTGACTTGTTACGCTGATATGCCCCGCAAAGATGGAAGCCAATGCAGCCGGGATTCTCAAAAATTCCATTGAGCGTGTCGGCATACCAAGTGCCGTTGTTGGGTTTGAAGAAGGCTTCGCTTCTGAAATTGACTCCGGCGGCGTCGGCCAGCAGGACGGGCTTCCCGGTTTTTTTGTGCCACTCTTCGAGGTGGATGACGGGATCCCGGAAATCCTGGAAGGAGAGGACGTCCACGAAAGGTAGCGCTTCCTCGTAGACTTCCGGGGGGACAGGTGCATTGGCTTCGTAGCGGTCGCCGAGGAGAAGGTGATGGGGATCGTAGCGGCGAATCGCGTCGTGGGTCGTTTGATAGTAGCGTTTCGCCAGTTCCCGTAGTTCCCTGCGACCGGCTTCCGATTCGAGGCGTTCGGGATCAAACATGGGGCCCTTCCAGGTATTGAATTCCCTCTCATGAATCCAGGCGGGGCAGTCGCTGTAGAAATAACCAATCAGGTTTCTCTCTTCGGCTAATTCGGCGCAGTGAGAGCGTGCCACGTAGTCACACCATTCTTTCCAGTCTTCGCTGCGGAAATCAAAGTGAACGGTGTGCTTTTCCCACTGGTGTGATTCGATGAAGGGGAGAAGATGGCAATAGGGCATGTCCAAGGCCCGGTATTCGTCGATCGTGAAGGCGCGGGAGTGACGCCATTGTCTCACGGTGACTTCTTGAACCCAGCCGACCGTATTGAATCCCCAGGCCTGCAAGTTGGGAGCGACGGATTCCTCGATCCACTTAATCGTGCTGCCATCGTACTTCTCTTTCCAGATCTCGAGATTCTCCGGGTAGCGCAGGCTTGCAGGATCAATATGATTGAGTCCGAGGGTGAAAAAGGGCTGGCCGTCAGGAGTGATCAGAAACCAGTGGTCCTTGCGTTTCCCTAAGGTGAAGTAACCGTTTGGAGCGTTCTGCGTGGTGGCCTCGGTCTTTGTTCCCCTCGCCAAGAGGTTCGGTAAACCAAGTCCCAGGCCGGCAGAAAGCGCGAGGCCAGAGGTTAGGAACTGCCTGCGATCAGGGGTTGGCCGTGGGGAAGTGGAGTGCGACATGAGACTTCTGGTGGATAAGTGTCTCTGACTGTGCCGAACTGGCCTCCTCGCTTCAATGACACGATGATGTCAGGCCAGATCCTGAAGGGCTTCGTTTAGTGAATGTGGAATCCAACGTATCGCTGATTCCAACCCCTTGTAGCGGGCCACTTCTGCCGGCATCGTATCCAGTTGACCGGCCAGTCGGCGGGCAGTTTCCGGAGCCTTGGTCACGACTTGCTGGATCGAGACGGGTTCAATACGAATGCCCATGAGAATCCCGCTGGGCAGGCGAAGGAATGACTGGTGTTCGATCCGTAGAAAGATTTCGTCAAGGGGCACCTCGTTTTCAATGGCGGGACGGTTCAATTTTGGATGATAGTTGAGATCTCCCGTGAGGGTCAGCCCCCAGTTTTCGCGTAGAAACGCCTGCCCTTTCGGAAGCCGTTGCAGGAAGCGATTGATGCGGTCGCCGATTTTTTCCTGCAACCCCGGAACAACGCCATGCACTTCGTCCAGGGTTTTCCCAGTCGATTCCTGGAGGTTCCAGGAAGAGGGAAAGCAGACGCATCCGCCAGTCAGGGTAAACGTTTCCGAGTCGAGAAAGAGCCAGTCGACTTCCCACTGGCGCCCTATCCCTTCCAGGCTGAGTTCGCAATGGCAATCGAGTTGTCCCCACTCGCGGCCAAGGGTCCAGGTTTCCTCCACCAGTTTGTCTCCTTCGGTAGTCAATCCGAGACAGAGTTCAGGGGACTTGTCTAGCCACTCCCGTTTTTGTTCAAGAAGTTCTCCGGACGGATCCCGTCTCGCAAAAAACGCTTTCGGCGCATCACGTCGCATTCGGATGCTCCAGGCAAAGTCGGGCGAGGAGAAGAGGTCGTTCAAGGCAACAGGGTATCACATCATGGCGTATCTTCGACTCTGCACCTTCGTGATCCACAATCGTGAAACTAGAAATGAAAAAACTGCTTATACTTGTCCTCTCTGTCTTAGGGCTGACCGCTTACGCCCAGTCTGAATCTCACGAGGGTAACTATCAAAAGAACCTGACTTTCCGTGGACCGATCACGGGTGACGAGATTGTCTACACCCTGTATCTGCCGCCCGGGCACAAGGCAGACGCCGGTCCTTACCCGCTTGTCATCTTTCTTCACGGTGCCGGAGGAGGGAACTCTTCTTTCGAAGTCATGCAGAGCTACGAAGCCGCAAGAAAGGCAGGGCTGATCGGCGATGCCATTTTCATGTTTCCGGAGAAATATGGCGGCACCGTGTGGCGGGACGGTGCCAAGGACAAGAATGCCGAGACGAACGTGCTGAAGGAGCTGTTGCCTCTGCTGGAAAAGGATTATGGCGCGACCACCGATAGGGAGCAGCGGACCATCATGGGGTTCTCAATGGGCGCGGCGGGATCCATTTTCTGGGGTGGAAAATATCCGGAGCTCTTTTCCACTGTGGTGGCGTTGGATGCGGGTGGCGGAAACAGTGTGTCTGATTCGACGATGAGGAACTACATCCCTGAATATCTCGAGAACACCGATGCGATTCGTTCATCCGTTAAGATCCGACTGGTCCAGGGAGGGCTCAATACCAAGGCTTTCCAGGAGACGTTGAAGGAGCTGAAGATACCTTTCAATCTGGAATACCTGCCGAGCGAAGCCAGCGACTACCCGGAGGGATCCTGTTGTCTCAGCCAGAAGGATCCAACGAAGAAGTTTCTCCACAACCCGAAGTGCATGACAGAGGGGGAGTGGGGGCGGAATACCTGGGCGTTTATTGGGGAGAATACACGCTGATTGATTGGCTGGAAGCCTCTGGCACCGCGGATGAAATTACTCAAATGTGAACCAGTTGATGCGATAGGTATTCGCCGAATGTGAGGTTTCGAGTCGCAGGGTTTGCGGGCCGGAAAGGGCAGGGAACGTGACCGTTGAGGAGAATGTTTCCCAGACCTGCTTGCCGCCGGTGGCGTCGACATCGACGCTGCCGATGAATTGGCCGCCGTAATAGAAATTGATGGTGCCGGTTGGAACGCCTGCGGTGGCCTTGCCCGCGACGCGGACGTTGACCGTGTAGGTGCCTTCTCCAATGACTTCGAAGCCGTTGTACTCTATCCAGTCGTCGTCCCCAACGGAGCTGAGTGCGGCTCCGCCACCCTCGTCCTGAGCGGAGACAGTGGAAACGCCGCTAGCGCTGTCATAGTGCTCTGCTTCGAAAGCACCGGTCGAATCGATTTCGTCATTTTGCAGTGCTCGAGTACCTTCGAAGGGGCTATAGCGGACCTGGTTGTTGGTAATGAGTGGTGCGATGCCGTTGTCCGGATCACCAACCAGGTAAGCGGTGGCATCGTAGACGGGGAAATTTGGGAAGGTAGTACCGTCGTTGGGAATGGGAAGGTCGCGCGTCGCCGTGTTCTGCAGGTAGGTGAGTAACTCGTTGGCAAGATCGTCACCGATTTGAGTGGAGTTGGGGTAATTGGGATCTCCGTATAGATTGGTCGTTTCGTTGATGTCGGCAGCGAGATCGAACAGCATGATGGGGGTGCGTCCGGGCCAGCGAACCGGGGTTTCATAGAAATAGATCACCTTGTGATTGCCCTTGATGATGGCAGAACTTGGCAGGCCGGTGCGGTAGTGGGGGAAGTGGAAGTAGAGTGAGCGCTGCGCGAAGTCGATTGCCGTTGTTTCACCTTTGATCAACTGAGCCAGGCTGACTCCTTCAACCTCTGTGGGGATGGCATTGGCGGATCCGGCCGCGAGCTCCACGAAGGTGGGCATGAGGTCATAGTTGGCGATATTGGCCAGGGTAGTGGAGTTGGCAGGGATGCCGGGGCCGGAGAAGACCATGGGGGTGCGAATGCCTCCTTCCCAGAGAAACCACTTTTGGGAGTGGAGAGGCTGGGGTTGTCCGGTCAGGTCATCGAAAAAGCTATGCCGATAGCCGTTGTCGGATACGACGACAAAGTAGGTGTTGTCCTCAACTTTTTGATCAACCAAAGTCTGTCGGATTTCTCCGATGCTCAGATCAATCTCGTAGAGCATACCCAGCCACACGGCGGGGTCTTGATTGGATTTCAGGGTGGTGGCGGGATTATCACCTTGCTCAAATCCATTGTTGCGCTCGTTGTAGCGCAAGACCTGAGGAAGATCCTGAAACAGCGCTCGCGAGGAGGGGAGGCATTCATAGGGAGTGTGCATCGCGTAGTAGGAGAAGATGCTGAGAAATGGGGTTCCCTCGGCGACCTGGTCCGTGATGAATTGGTTGCCGGTGTCGGTGATGTATTGAGTCCGCTTGGGGCCGTACTGGTAATAGTCGGGATGAATCGCGGCGTCGGATCCGTCCCCCAAGGGCAGATATTCGGTGGTGACAGTGTCGCCCTCGTTGTTGGTAGTGTCTCCGTCAGGGGCAAAAGTGAAGCCAGCGTTTTGCGGGCCAGAAAGGGCTCGATCGATGCGCTCGTCGTTTCTAAGGTGCCACTTACCGATCATGCCGGTGGCGTAGCCCAGCAAGTTCAGCGTGTTGGCCAAAGTCGGTGTGTTGGGATCCAGGGAAAGGTCTGAGCCGTTTCCGATGACCGGACGCTGCTCATACTTGTCACGGGTGTCATACTCGCTGTCATCCGACATATAGACGGTGAAGCCATTGCGGGCATTTGACTGCCCCGTCTGAAGGGCAGCGCGGGCGGGAGAACACTGGGGAGAGCCATAGGCATTTCGGAAGACGAGACCTTCGGCGGCCATGGCCTCAAGGTTGGGCATCATGGCGAGGGTGGGGAATTCACCGTTGAATCCGGAATTCGCCATGTCCTCGTCCATCCGAACGGTGGAGCCATTCCAGGCCCAGTCATCGACATAGACCAGAACGAGGTTGGGCTGAACTACGGCCCACTCAAAGTGAGAGTCAGTATCACCCGGAGTCGTGCTGCGGGCCCGGGGGGTCTGAGCACTGCCACTGACTTTGAGGTAAGCATTGCCCCCGACACTCCAGATGTTGACGGTTGTGTCGTCGAGCGCCTGCCATTGGAAGTAAGCCAGAGACGGATCACTTGGTGGGGTGCTGTCTGCATACAATTTGTCACCGTTGTCAGGATCAACGCGCACATAAGTTCCGTTTTCCGCCGACTTGAGTCGAAAGGTGTCGACCAGCCCATCTACCGGTTCGACCTTGAAACGCTCTGGCGCTGTAACCACGGTGGCCTCTCCCTGCCCGTCGACAGTCGGGACGTTTGCTTCCAGGCGAAAGCCGTCATTCGCGTCAGCGGAGACATAATCCCCACTGCGCAGGCTCTTTAAGGTGATCGTGCTGTGATCGGATGGCAGCGTCTGGGCAAGCGCGCTCAGGGTGGAGGCGCTCATGGCTCCAACGATAACGGTAACAATGGTGGTGAGGCGGTAGTTCTTCATTCTGGAAGCGAAGAAGATGCCGTTCTATGTGGCGGATTGGCTTGCAGTTTTGGACATTTGTTTAGAACAAATGGACAGAAGCGGAATTTCTACGTTCCGTGCGAAGAATTCAGGCGCTGAGTTTTAAAATAAGCTCTTCCCGAGTCGTCTTGGTCCTGGTTAATGGCAGAGCCGCAGCGAGGAAAACAGCAATCAGCAGGCTACGGATTGCAGCCTGCCGATGAGGGCACATGAGCCCGTTCGCAGGCGATTAGAGAGACACTAATCCTTGTGCCTCAAAATGACATTTTCTTGTCATCCCCGGGGAATACCGGCTGCTTGGGGGGTGTTTGATGAAGACAGGGAAGCCTTTATTTCTTCCCGCCTTTACCTTTGCCCTTGTTCCGTGGCGGCTTGGCGGGTGCGGGGTCCGACATCGGAGAGGTCTCGTAGAACTCGCCGTCGTTGATGAGGCGCGGGTCGCCGGTGGCCTCAAGCTCAGCCATCAACTCGGCTTCCATCTTTTTGAGGACGGCAGCATACTCTGGATCATCGGCCACGTTAGTGGCTTCGTGAGGATCTTTCTTGAGGTCGTAGAGCTCAAGGCGTGGCCGTTGTCCATAAACCCATTCGAAGTGATCCTTCCAGGCATCCTGCTTTCGTGCCGTGACCAGCCAGGCCTTGGTGGGGCCTGCGTCTTCGTCAGGAAGAGTCACGCGGGTATTGCCTTCGAGCTCCTCGACTGACGGCGGATTCTCTCCTTCACCGAGGCGATAGGGATCTCCCATCGGCCAGCGGTCGGGACGGAAGTTGACAATCAAGGCAAAGTCATGGGTGCGAAGGCAGCGCTGCGGATAAGGTTTGAAATCGGCACGCGCGTTGTCGACATGTCGTTCCCGCCCAGTGAAAACCCGGGTTCGCTTTTCGTCGATGAGGCCGGATTTGTCCGATTCAAGGACGGGCCAGAGACTGCGCCCGGTCATGACTTCAGGAACGTCGAGGCCGGCAGCGGCGAGGAAGGTTGGTGCGATGTCAGTCAGTGAGGTCAAGTCATCGACGACTCGGCCCCCGTTCACACCGGGGCCGGCAATAGCGAGTGGAACCCCAGTGCCGAAATCGTAGAGGTTGCATTTGCCGTAGGGAAAGCCGGGCGCGCCGTGATCGCCGCTGATGGCGATTAGAGTGTTCTCCAGTTGGCCGGTTGCTTTGAGTTCTTCAATAATCAGGGCCATGGCTTCATCCCACGCTTTGATCTCTCCGAAGTAGTCAGCCAGGTCCTGCCGGACTTCGTGAACATCGGGAAGGAAAGGGGGCATCTTGCCCTTCAGATCATCCGGATCAATTCCCCAGAGCGCTTTGCCGCTGCCTTTGGTCCACTTCCGGTGGACGTTCGTGGGGCCGAACCAGTAGCAGAAAGGTTGCCCCTCCTCCTGATCTGCGAGGAATGCCCGGAAGTTTGTCCGAACTTCATTGAAGAGGACTTCTTTGGCTTCTTCCATGGTGGCTCCAGCGGCCATGGCCCTCGTTGTGTTCTGCGAAAATTGATTGAACTTGGAGCCCGCCTTTGCGTAGGCCTCGTCTCCAGTGAAAGGGGAGTTGGCCGGTGTTCCCGGTCCCCAAACCTTGTAGGTGTAGCCGATGTGGTAGCCGGCGTCTCGGAGTAGCGCCGGGAACGAAGGCAGGTCGGCAGGGTAGGTCGCACCCAGCAGGATAGATCCAGTTCCCGTCCTCCAGAAGTGTTGTCCGGTCAGCAGGGCGGAACGGCAGGGGGTGCAGGATGGCGCGCTGACATGATTGTGATTGAAAAGGACTCCCTGCCTGGCGATGCGATCGAAGGTCGGGGTCTGGACGACATCATTAATTCCGCCCGGAGCGGCTTCACCATAGATGGAAGCGTACCGTCCCCAGTCATCGGCAAAAAGAAACAGAATATTGGGACGATCCTTGCCGTGGGACACTCCGAGGAGGCAGCAAGCGAGGGTGATCGTGGCAATGAATAAGCGCATGATGCAAGGGTGAAGGTACCAGCTCTAACCGCAAGAACCTGATGACGCTATCAACGAATTGGAACCACGAATCTCCCGAGAATTGCGGGAGGGGTGAGACGGGACGCAGCCCTCCCCCGGTTGGTGGACGGCAGAACGGGGGCGCAATGTCCTATGACAGTTTTCCTTCTAGTCGCTGCTTCTCAGAACGTAGGCCATCAGGTCCCTGATCTCCTCGTTTGTCATCGGCATCAACAGGCCCGGCGGCATCAGGGAGATAGACACTTCTTCGCGGGCGGTAACGTCGGTTTTGAGCACGGAGAAAGTCTTTCCATCCGGGCCGATGTAGCTTTGAGCCTTTCCTTCTCTGCCTAGTATGAACCCCATTCGGGCCTGGCCGTCCTTGGTCGTGATCATCTGCGGGCGGAAGTAGGGAGCTACCTCGGCGTTAGGATCGAGGACGTGGGTGAGTAGCCATTTCCTTCCTCCGCTGGCTTGACGACTGATAGTGGTGAGGTCAGGACCAACTTCAAGGCCACGGCCATTCATGGCATGACAGTTGGAACAAGTGGCGAGACGCTGATGAAAGAAGAGGCGACGACCGGCTTCGAGATCAGGCTGACCGGGGACATCATCGAGCATTTTCTCCCAGGCGGGTATGTCAGTGAAGGCAGGCTTGGTTTCGAGATCGCGTTGAATCAGGCCGGCGGAAGCAAGAGTTCGCCGGGCCTCCCTGGCGATAGTCTCGTCGGAAGACTCGGCCAATTGCAGGAGAAAGACCTGGTGGGTTTCGGCAAAAGCGGCGAGGCCGGCGATGGCATCAGCTCGAACCCCTGAGTCGTTATTCTCATCTGCGGCGACGTAGGCAAGGACGAGAGCTCTCTTGGGATCAGCATGAATAGCGAGGGCGCGGACAGCCTCGAGTTGCAGCCTGGCGTTGTCGGATTGGGCCAGCTCACTGAGGGCAGGAATCTTAAGTTGGGCGTGATCAATAGGCACGCCGTGCAGAGCCAGGGCGCGAAGGAAAGGAGGCTTGGATTCGTCGAGGACGATCTTGAGCAAAGCAGACCCGGGGGAGAATTCTTCTTTTGATCCACCGCTGACTTCTGCGAGGGCCGCGACAACGGCGAGAAGATCCCGCCGCTTGAGGTCATTGCGATCGAGTTGTGCCGAGAGTTGATCCCGATATTGAGTCAGTCCCTCGTCGGCAATCCATTTAATGCCGACATAGCGAACGTCGGAATCGGGGTCTTCAAGGAGCTGCGGGATAATGCCGGCTTCTCCGACCGGGTCGAGACGCTTTAAAGTGACGGCGTAGTGGGCCCTGGCGACCGCGTCGTTGTCGGTTTTCCAATCGTATCCTCCGAGGATCTCCGGATGGAGTCGCAAGATATCAATGGCGGCGGTTCGCACGTAGGGATCGGGATCGCCAAGTTGAGATAATGACAACTCCGGTGCCGCGGCCTCGATCAGTTTTCTCGGGCGGGGTGTCAGTTCGACGGGGTTCTTGAGCGTCACCTTCCAAATGCGACCCTGGCCGTGGACAGGATAGGAAAGGTCGACCCAGTCAGTGATGTAGAGCGCCTTTCCGTCAGGAGAGTATGAGAAGTGAACCGGCCGAAAGTTGTCGTGGCCGCTGATGAAAGGAGTTCGCCCGGCTTTGAAGGAAGCTCCATGGGGTGTGAGTGGGTGAACATCGACGCGATTGTCGGTCCAGGAAGCCGTGAGCAGTTTTCGGTGCCCGAATGGGATGATGCCGCAAGCAGCTTCGCCAAGTGGTCCGATCATTCCAATCGTGCCGGGAATGCGGCCATACCAGTCGACGAGAGGGTGGCGCCCGGAACGGCCGTAGCGGTATTCGTAACCAAAATCAGCACCGGGGATAACGTGGAGAAGCCGGTTGGGTGGTGTGCTGTTAGGATCGTTGTCGGTCGAGTAAAGGTTTCCCTCCAGGTCATAACACATACCGAAAGCGTTCCAGTGTCCTGTGGAAAGTCGTCGGAGTTGAGTTCCGTCGGTTTTGCAAAGGTAAGTGGAGCCGCCTTCGCCGCCGCCTGAGAGTTCGATGCCGTCGCTCCCGACAAACGTGTAATCAACTCCCAGGTTTTCCCCGAATCCAAAAGCGATGAAATCCGGATTGGCCGGATCAATGGCGAGGCCACCAACGCCATTGTGGGGATAATCGCCATCGGTCTGGCACTCGATAATGATTTCAGGATCTCCCGCCGATTTATCCAGTCCGGCGGCATCCGGGAAGCGCCCGATGAACCAGCGCGTTGCTACATAGAGGTGACCGTCTGGACCGAACAGGAGATCCGTGGTGAAGGTGAGACCGTCATGAAAAACAGAGCGCTGGTCGGCAATTCCGTCGCCGTCGGTATCTTCGAAGATAAGGATGCGGTCCTTTTCGGGACCCTCGTAATCCTTGGTTCGCTTGTGGGTGTGGTTCTCCTGCACAAAGACGCGACCATCCGGTGCGACAGCGACTCCGATCGGAGTGACGATATCCGGGGCGTCGGCAAAGAGGGTGATCGCTTCAATCGCGGCGTGGTGGGGCTCTAGCTCAGGCGTCTCATTGGCAAAGATCGGGCATGCAGCAATGATGGGAAAAGCCAGGGCCGGGAATGAGCGGCTCAATCGGGTGAGAATCATGAGGCCACATCATTCCTGATTTGCCGCTACGTAGCAATGACATGATGTTGCCAGACTCCTGAAACGGAGGATTAACGGGAATTCCCCATGAAAGCAGGGCTCACGAATTCAGTGAAATCATTCTCTTTCCTGACGATAAACAGAGCTTCCAGTTCCTCATGCCCGGCAATCGCTTTGCTCTGATCCGGAGGAAGAATCATTAGGGCAGTCGCCCAGGCATCGGCAGTCATGCAGTCTGCTGCCATCACGCTGGCTGACACGAGGTCGTGCTCAATGGGGTAACCCGTGCGCGGGTCGATTTCGTGAGAGTAGCGTTTGCCTTCGAACTCGAGGTAGTTGCGGTAGTCACCCGACGTCGCGAGGGCCCGGTTGTCCAGAGGCAAGGTGCGTTGGATGGCTTCTTCGTCTGGATTCGGGGATTCGATGCCAACCATCCACGGGCTGTTGCCCGGCTTGCGTCCGACGGCCCGAATCTCACCACCAATGTCGACGAGGCAGTTATCGATGCCGCTTTCCTCCAGCATTGTCACGATTTGATCGACGGCAAAACCCTTGGCAATTGCTGAAAGGTCAATTTGCAATTTTGGATCGCTCTTCCTGAGTGCCGGCGGATCGAGTTGAACTTCAAGCTGGTCAGAGCCGACGTGTCGCATGGCAGCTTCAATTTCCACTGCAGTAGGTGGGGCCGGGCGGCCCTTCACCTTTCCGAAGCCCCAGAGTTCAATCAGGGGTGCCACTGTGATGTCGAAGGCACCGTCCGATTGATGAAAAATCTTCAGCGCATTGTCGACGACGTAGGCAGTATCGTCAGAGACGGGAAACCAGTCGGTTTGATTGGATTGATTGAATTGTGAAACCTCCGAATCTGCGAGGTAGGTCGACATGAGTCGATTGATATGATTCAGGGTCTCCTCGATTGAATTGTGGAGTTCCTCCCTGGTGGGATCGTCAGGATTCACGACCGCAGTAATGCGGTAGTAGGTCCCCATGGTCTCTCCGGAAATTACGACAGGTGACGGCAGATCTTCGGCGTTTCGCTTGCACCCGGTGAAGAGGGTAGCGAGCAGGAATAGTGGAAGAACCAACAGGAAACGTGACATGGAGATCGGTGGTCAGAGGTTAACGTGGATTCACTGGCAGGAACAGGGAGAGTTTTACGCTTCCACTGGCCGGTCTAATAGACCTTGACCGTTAAGTTTCAGGTCGATACGATTTTTTTGCTGTGGAGAAGTTACTATCAGATCTCCTCAAGGAGAAAGGGACCCGCATCTTCTGCGTTGAGCCAGCGGCTACCGCTAAGGATGCGGCGGACCGGATGACAGAGCAACACATTGGAGCGCTCGTGGTCGTTGACGGGGCCAGCATGGTTGGAATCGTGACTGAGCGGGACGTGCTTAATAAGGTGGTATCTGCCGGTTTTGATCCGGAAGGCACCACAGTCTACGACATCATGACCAAGGATGTCGTCGTTACGGATCCTGGTCGCACTGTGCGTCAGGCCATGCAGATCGTGACCGAGAAGAGGCTGCGCCACCTTCCGGTGATGCGTGATGGTGATCTGATTGGGATGGTTTCGGGTGGAGATTTGACCCGTGCGATCGTGGCCGAGGATGAAGACGTGATCGACACGCTCTACGATTACATTCGCAGCGGCGGTTACCCGGTTTGAGGCACAACTGGTGAGGAGCCAAAATTTGTGGCGGTTGGTTTTGCCATGACGGGAATGATTTCCTATGGTCGCGGCTCCTTGTATGAAAAAGCTTCTCTTCTCTTTTTTGTTCGTTGTTGTGGCGGGGGCGGTTTCCGCCAAAAGTCCCCCGGTTCCTTCGCTGGCTCCGGAGGTGGAGCGGACCGTGAACGGCTTGATTGATGAAGGGAAACTTGCCGGGGCAGTGGTGCTGGTAGCGAAAGACGGAGAGCTGCTTCACCTCGGCGCCTTTGGGGAGCGCAAACTGGGGTCGGGTCAGAAGATGACAGAGGACACAGTGTTCCGGATTCATTCCATGACCAAGGCCATTGTTTCTGCGGCGGCATTGCAGCTACTGGAGCAGGGGAAATACGAGCTCGATGATCCTGTTGCAAAACACTTGCCTGAGTTTGCCGGGATCAAGGTATTGAATGCCGATGGTGATAAGGTTCCGGCGAAGGAGACAATGACGGTGGAGGATCTCTTTCGTCATACGGCTGGATTGGCCTACGGTTTCACGGCTCCGTCGCAGCTGGTGGATGCTTATTCCGGTCCTCCGCTCTGGGGCGGAACTTCTGAGAAGTTCTGTAAGGAATTGGCGAAGATTCCACTCGTTCATGAACCGGGGAAGTCCTGGCGATACGGGGTGAACACGGATGTGCTCGGCCGACTTGTTGAAGTTTGGTCAGGGCAGTCTTTGGACATTTACCTGCAGGAGAACTTTTTCGCTCCTTTGAAGATGAAAGATACCGCGTTCTGGATTCGGAACGACGAAATCGCGGAGCGATTTGCGACGGTTCATCAGAGCGGCAAAGATGGAGTGAAACCCGGGAGTGACCCTCTTGGTCAGAAATATCGGGATAAGCCGAAAATGATGTCTGGAGGAGGTGGGCTGGTCTCAACCGCGTCAGACTACTATCAGTTTCTCCAGATGATCGCCGATGGAGGAACGCGCTTTGGACGTCAATTTCTCCAGCCGGAGACGGTTGGGCTGATGACAACCAATCAGTTGCCTGACATGGTGCCGCAGATCTTCTTTGGTAAAGAGCAGCGCACGGCAGTCGGTTTTGGACTCGGGTTCTCAGTGGTAACTGGCCCCAGCACCGGTTGGGATGAAGCTGCCCCTTTGCATGAGTATGGTTGGGGCGGCGCGGCGAGCTGCCACTACTGGGTTTCACCCGAGGACGACAACCTCATCGTCATTACGCTGGAGCAGACAGTTCCCTACAACTGGAATATGGAGCGAGCGCTAAAGCCGGTGATCTACAAGGCGGTTCGCGGGGAGTAAGACATCGCTAGACCTGCATTGGTTTTGCCTCACGACTCTTTATGAGCAGGAGAAGAGGCGGTGGTCCCGTGAGAGGGCCCAAGTCACTGATGACGCTCAAAGTGTAGCTGAAGCATTTATGGAAAAGGCAAAGATAAGGTGATTATTTCAGCTTTCGAAATTCGAATTCAGAAACCTTTCCGGTGAATGGAAAGGGAGAGGGGTAGTCGCCGACGGTGGTGTCCGGGTCGGCATTAAGGGAAAAGCCTTCACGGGGAGTTGAGGGCAGAAGTTTCCCGGCGTTTCCCCGGGCAATTTCGTCTCCGTTAAGGAAGAGTTTCATTTCTCCGGACGGGAGCAGCGAAGCCCGCGCTTCAAAGGCTTCCTCAGGAACAGGGGAATCAGAGGCAGCCAGGTGGATCTCTCCATTCCTTCTAACGGCGAAGACAAGCTTTCCGGAACGCAGATAGACCGAGTATCCATTGATGTTACCGCCCTGGGAAACGAGGACGCCACTACTGGAGGGAAAGGCTCCGTCGACTTTGAAGTTGATCTCGAAGGCCTGGTTTCCGATCGGGTCGCCGGGTTTGGATGCTGCCCGGGACTGGGGCTTGGCGAGGTTGTAGGGTGATTCAGGCGCTCTGCCAGCGGAAGGTGCTGAAGTTTCGGGTAATTGGGCAGCCAGCTCTTTTCGTGCTTCAGCATGGGCCGGATCATCAATGATGTTGGTGAACTCGTTAGGGTCATTCTTGAGGTCGTAGAGTTCCTCGAATCCGTTGTCATAGTGAATGTAGCGATACCAGTCGCTGGAGATGCCGTGGGACGGTCCCTTGTCTCCGCGGAAGTGATAGGAGGTCAGCGAAAACCTGTCGCCGGTGGCACCGGGGTTCTTCAACTGGTCGACGAGGGAAGAGCCGTCGCATTGATCCGGAATCGGCAGGCCGGCGAGTTCACAGAGCGTCGGGTAGAGGTCGGTCAAGGTGACTGGCTCGCGAGTGATCTTGCCGTCCTGACTCACGCCGGGCGCGTGGATGAAGCAGGGGACGCGTGTGGTCTGTTCCCAGAGCGCAAACTTCTCCCAGTTGCCTTTCTCGCCAATGTGGAAGCCGTGATCGGTCCAGAGAACGACGACGGTGTTGTCCTTTATTGAGGATGCATCCAGTCCATCGAGGAGGCGACCGAGCTCGTTGTCCACGTAGCTGATACTGGCGAGGTAGCCCTGCATCAGCTTTTTCCATTGCTTGTTCTTCGTGACCCAGGGATGCCAGTCCATTCGTTCGTGGGGACGGGCGTCGTCAAAGTCATCATCGCGATAGGGCGGCAGTTCGACTTCCTCGAGGGGATAGAGATCGAACCATTTCTGGGGGACTTCGAAGGGGATGTGAGGGCGGAACAAACCGACGGCCAGAAAGAGTGGCTTGTCCGTTTCGGATTGCATCTGGTCCACCGCCCAGTCGACGACAGCGCCATCTCCCTGGTCTTTGGTCAGCTCCACCGGTGCGGCTCCAAAGTAGAAATTATTGAGCGGGCGTTTACCGACGAAGCCTTCATTCTGGTCGCGTGTGCCCACAAAGTCAGGCCGCGGCCAGTCTGCGGAGATCGGATCGAGGGGATCACCCCGGTAGTCGTCCCAGGCATCGGGATCATTTTGTGAATCGCCGGGAGTCCACTGCAGCGTATGGAAGATTTTTCCGCCACCGACAGCGCGGTAGCCGTGATTGCGAAAATGTTGAGAAAGGACAACGGCATCTTCCAGCGTGGGAGACTCGTGACGCCAGCGAGGACCGTGGGCGCGGAAGGCGTTTCGGTAGATTCCGGAGCTGACGGGATGGACACCGGTCATGACGGCAACCCTGGACGGGTGACAGGCCGGAGCGGCGCAATGGGCATTCGCGAAAGTGACGGATCGTTTTGCGAGTCGCTCGAAGTTCGGGGTTTGAACGTTTGAGTGGTTGTCTAAAACAGAGATGTAGTCGTTCAAATCATCGATAGCGATGAAAAGAATGTTCGGCTTCGACTCGTCGGCGAACGAGAACGAAGCGAGCAGGGAGGCAGCTCCCAACAGAATGAGAAGAATCGATTTCATCAGATTTTGACCAGACAGGGTCAGGTGTTGGACCGTACCCTGTTGACTGTCGGGAACGGGATCAGGAACTCAGGCTCCACTCAGGCAGACGAACAATCTCGCCGCCTTTCTGGGCACTCTCGTGCGCGAGAATGCCGCAAAGTGTGATGTTGGCAGACTGGACCGCATTCGGGTAGCCCTCGCCATTACCACGAAGGAGCTCGACGAATTGATGAACGAGGTGTGGGTGGGAGCCGCCATGGCCCGCACCCTGGGTAAAGCTGAGATGCTCTTCGCCTTCTTCTCCACCGTAGACACCACCCTGAGTGAAGGGGGCAATCTCGTCGGGAAGGAGATGTCCATAGTCCGGGCATTCCGTCTCTTCGGGAATTTCGGGCTCGGGCTTCTTGGCAGTGTGAACCACAAGCGGGTTTCCTTCGATGAGTGGCCATTCGACAGCTTTCTTCGAACCGTAGACTTCAAAGCTCTCGCGATACTGGCGCGCCACGTCGAACAGGGAACGATAGACCTGGGCACTGAGATCGCTCTGGTGGAACTTGATGTGCGTCGTTTCGACGGCGTAGGGAGAGCCGTAGCAGTCATGCATCTCTTCGCGAATGGTTCCGCTGGGAAAACAACTGACGTACTCGGCTTCGTTGCGCCCGAGACCGAGGACGGGTCCGACGCAGTGGGTGGCGTAATGCATCGGCGGCAGTCCGGGCCAGTAGCCGGGCCATCCATCCATGTCCTGTTGGTGGCTGGCTTTGAGAAACTGGAGTTTGCCGAGTTCGCCATTGTCATAGAGTTCCTTCATGTAGAGGAACTCGCGGGCGTAGACGACCGTTTCCATCATCATGTAGTGGAGGCCGGTCTCAGCGCACAGTTCGACAATGGTCTTGCAATCTTCCTCCGAGGTCGCCATCGGCACGGTGCAAGCGACGTGCTTGCCGGCTTCGAGAGCAGCGATGGTTTGTTCTGCGTGGTTCGGAATCGGAGAATTGATGTGGACCGCATCAATGTCAGGATCCTTGAGGAGTTCGTCGTAGTCAGTGAAGCGTTTTTCTACTCCGAACTTGTCACCGATTTCATTGAGGGAGGATTCGGTGCGTTGGCAGATCGCCGCCATTTCGGCGTTCGCGTGGCGCTGGTAAATAGGAATGAATTCGGCGCCAAATCCGAGGCCTACGATGGCGATACGGGGATTTTCAATGGGAGTGCTCATGTGGCTATCAAGAGAATAAGATGATGATGCCCGAGCGTAGGTCGGGCATCAGTTTCGATCTTGATAGCGTTGGACTAACTTTGTGTCGTTTTGGCCAACGAGCGTTGTTCGGCGGGCCCTCAGTCAATCGAGTAGGCGCTGTTGGCGCCGGAGGTTACCTTCCAGAGTCCGTCCTGACGGACCATGGTCAGCCCGTCGAGTCTCGGTGGTGCGCTGTAGTTCCACTCGGACCACTGGTCGTCTTCGAAAGTGCGGTAGGAGGCGACTTTAAAAGTAAAGGTGACTCGCTTATCGATGCCTTGCGACTTGTCCGATTCGTCCACATTGGCTGAATTAGGGCCTTCAAGCTCCAGGCCCCGGAACTGGTAGGGAACGGGTGTTGCGCCCCAGCGGGATTGAGAAAAGTGGTCGCCGTTCTTTTCGACAAACATTGAATTGAGGCAGGCATCCTTCATTTCGAGGTGATCCTGAGCGTCTTGCTTGCTGCTATCTGCTCCCGTCCATTTCGCGATCTTCTTGGCCACGGGGAGTTCATCCAACTTGAGGTTCTCGACCTTCTCCTTGATGCGATCCACCACAATATGAGTCGTCGCGCCGATCGTGCTGTCTGCGCCAATCGTGTAGGAATAGGTCACAACTCCTCCTCCCAGCAGCAGGATGAAGAGGGCCATTCGAGTCAGTTTGGATTGAGGGAGTCGCATTTCAGTCGCCTTCGATAGGTGGGAATGACGTGCTGTCAGAATCTGTGAAATTCTAAATTTTATGAAAATTATAACCCGGAAATCCGATGAGTCAAGCAGTACGGAGGGCATTGAGATGCCTTTCGGCCGATGTTTCAGGCGGTTTGCGCACTTCCCTGAGTCTCAATTAGCAGTTCCCGGAGGGCTGTGGAAATAGATCGCGAGTCAGGTCTTTCAATTTCAACGAGTTGCGGATGATTGGGGAGCCCGCATGCACGAGTTGAAATGACAGTGATTCCGTTCGACAGGGCCTGTAATGCCAGGCGTGGTTGGTGTTCAATCCAGGCAGGGATAACGAGAACTGAAGCGTTTTTCAGCTCGCTGAGGGAGCCTTTTCGGTGAGGGATGGATTTCAGAGGGTCATGCTCCGCTTCGTTGGCGCGCCCGAGAATGACCAGGTCGAGATTCGGAAATTCCGGGGCCCGCAGTGCTTCAGCAAGTTCATAGATACCTTTGCGACCCAGTGGTGAGGCGGGAAAGAAAACCTTTCCCGGTTTGGGAATTGACTCCGAATCAGGCTCGGGGATTTCCCAATCGAGAAGCAGGGCACGGGATCCAAAGTATTCGGCGACAGCACGGTGAGGTGTGATGATACGTGCTGCCGCATTCAGCGCGGCCTCCTCGGCCTCTAAGAACTCCGGCTCCGCACGAAAATCTGAAAGCGTCGGTGAATTTGGATGGGCGCTGGCGGCTTCGTCGAGACGATGCTGGAGTTCCTTCATTGGCCATCGCGTCATTAGCACGTCAAAGGTTCTGCCACCAAGATGCCCGTCTCTCCAGAGGTGAGGCAACAGGTTCTGGGAAACGATGAGGTGTCGGGCTGCGGGGTCCAGTTGCCGTCCGTAGTGTTTTGATAGAGCTATGTCCCGTTTTAGTAAGGCATTCTGACGGGTCGCTCCCTGGGACGGAACCCGACGCATCTTGTAAGAATGATAGAGTGTGTTGAAAGTGGCATATCCAGTTGAAGAATGTTCGGGGACACTCCACGCGTAATTGCGTTTATTCCATCGGTCGCCGTCGAGAGGAAGTAGCCACTGATCGCCTTTCTCGCTGTGATTGCTGCACCAGGTTTGAAACTCGGGCCAGAACTCATCGAGAAGGAAAGCGCAGTGCCCGGAGTCGGGGTGATGTGCATCAGTGGCCGCCGGATTGCGAAAACATGATGTCATTCCGCAAGTAAGGCAGTCGCCGGATGGCGAGCTCCGGGTCGGCGGATCCTGCTTCATGACTTTGCGTGGCGTGGTAACCGGAGCGGAAGCGGATTCCTTTCCAAGAATGCGAACCGAGAGCTCGTTGCCGGTCAGGACTGTTTCGAGGCGAAACGGGAAGGGAGCACGAAATCGCAGATCGACATAGTTCCAGAACACGGTGGCATCACGATTCTTTTCTGCGAGAGAACCTGGAATTGTGCGTGAATGAGCGTGGCGTTCGACGATATCGAGACCGGCATCCAGGGCCGCGCTGTAAAGCATGTTGGAAAGTTGGCAAAGACCTCCCCCGATGCTGGGGATGAGACAGCCCTCTCGAAGTTCGCGTCCATCGACATAGCCTTTTCCGGCGCTGGTGCGTCCCAGTTGCTTCCAGAAGCTGAAGGTGGCGTTGGTGGGAACTTCGGTTCCGTTGAGGGCGGCGCAGGCGACCCGCAGATTCTGGATCTTTCCTGCGGTGAGAGGGAATTCTGCATCTGATTGATGCGTCCACAATTCGGAGCTGGCTGATCCAAGCGGTTCAGTCTCAGAATGGCAGGGCTCTCTCCCGAGCTTCGGCAGTGGATTCCGAATGTTAGAGAGTGACCGGCGTAGTCTGAGGAGGGAGGCTTTTCCCTCGAATACCAGCGCCTGTGCCCGCGACGGCAGGTGGCGTTCAGGCTCGGGCTTCTCCGACATGCTCATCATTTAGCACGATACGGGACTGGTTTGGAGGATGTTTCAAAGATTCTTAGGCTTCGATGGCGACATTTGCGGCCATCGTGATGTTAGCCTCCACTTCAGCCTGCCTTTATTGCGAATCCTATCTTAATCACCGTAAAGAGTCGGAGGAGTTGTGACAGGCAGGATGGGATTGACTTCGGCTTCGCCTCCGTCTTTCTCCGCTCGCTTGGGGCTCACTCCGAATCGAACTGCCGGCGCCGGCCGACCGGTTCGAACCCCACCCGGATGCTCAAAAGGCTCCAACCCCTGCGAGCAGGGATCGGAGCCTTTTGAGAGCAGAGGGGGTGGGATTATCTCAGTCACTTTGCTCCCGAGATCTCTCCGTTCGCTGACGCTCTCTGCGAGTCGAACCGTGTTCAAATCCGATCCCCGAAATCAAAGGGCCGGCCCTTTGATGGCAGAGGGGGTGGGATTCGAACCCACGAGACCTTGCGGCCTGCCGGTTTTCAAGACCGGTGCATTCAACCACTCTGCCACCCCTCCAGGTTTTTCGAGAATGGAATTTCGAAGAGCGGGACCATAGGGGAAGCTCGCGATTCTTTCAACCCGGTTTTGAGCCTATGGGTCATCTTTGTGTCAGACCCGCGAATCCAGTTGGAATACCTGGCCTGAAATGTTCTCGGTCGAACAGATGAAGCTGACGAATCGAGCCGCCTCTTCCACGGTGTTGAACCGACCCAGCTGATGTCGTTTCAGCGCCGTCTCAACGGCTTCCGGGGCCATATTTGCTGTCATCTTGGTTTCGAGGAAACCAGGGAGGATGCAATTGACCCGCACATTGCGCTTTCCGAACTCCTTGGCGTAACTCTTGGTCAATCCAATCAGTCCGGCCTTGGCGGCGGCGTAAGCGGTCTGGCCGACGGGAGGGTGAATCGCGGAATAGGAGCCTACATTAAGAATGTGGCCGGAGCGTTTCTTGATCATGATTCCAGCCGCGAGTTGCGAACAGAGCTGAGCCCCCTTGAGATTGGTATCAATGATCGCATTTCGATCCTCCTCGGATTGCCTGGCAAATAGAGCGTCTCCAGTGATGCCCGCGTTGTTGATAAGCACATCGAGGCGGTTGAGACCGGCGAAATATTCCTTCACGGAATCCGGCTCGAGCACATTGAGCTCATTGCGTCCCGGCGACTGGACTTCGTAACCTGAGCCGATCAGATGTCGGCCCAGGGCTTCTGCGAGGTCACCCTGACCTCCGGTGATAACGGCAAGTCGTTGGCTCAAGGCCGTTCAGGAATAAAAGGAACCCGTGAGTTAAGAAAGCGGGAAGCTTATCAATCAAACAGATTGGCTCCGTTCACGTTCGATTTGGCAGGCTGGCCAAAGACTGGATCAGTCTGACTTGAACCTGCTCCGGCCTTTTCCAGAGCCGGGTGGGTCTGGGCACGGTAATTGGGATCAGCGACGATAGCGTGCTCCTCATACTTGATGTGGGTTCCGCTGAGTTGACCAACATAGCGGATGGCCTCCGTCATGGGCACATTGCGAAGCGACAGCGTCACAAGCGTGTCGCGGCGCTGCTCCGTTGTGCCTTTGTAAATAAAGTTAGGGCGCACTTTTCCTCCCGAGAGTTCCTCGGCTCGCTGGGTGAAATAGTCGAGGATGTCACCGATCGGAGCATCGGAAAAATTGAGCTCGGGAATCGTGATCTGGGCTAGCTGACCTTCAATATTGTTGGTGGGGCGACGATCGCTGGCCATGGCCGTCTTGCATTTGGCCATGTAGCTGCGGGCGTGAACGATCCTTGGATTTGCCTTGAGCACGGCAGCAAACTTCATCATCGCTTCCTCGTATTTCCCCTCATTGTAGAGTTGGACGCCCTGGTTGTAGACCGTCTTAACGTCATTCTGCGCAAACGTTGTGCTGGTAAGACTGAAGCAGAAAAGCAGGAGCGAAAGCAGCAGGGGGATTCGATATTTCATAATAAGTGGCCGTCAGGAAGTTGCTCTGATGTGAATGTTTACCTTTTCACGCTATCAAAATTGCCAAAGCGTGTAAACGGAAATGCCTATGGGGAAAGGCTTTGGGCGATTCCGGGAGATGCGGCTGATCAATCAAATCCTGGCGTTTTAAATTTTATAAAAACCAGAACAAAAGTTTTTCGCAGAGGTGGACGAGTCCCTTAAGTCAGGTTAGAGTTTTGAAAATTTTCACCTTCGACTCTCATGGTTGATAGATTCCGCATCATTACGGGCTTCCCCCGATTCCGGGTCCGTAGCGCTTCACTTTCTCTCGTTGCAGTGGCAACGGCAGCTTTCGGCATTATCGGAGCAACGTCCAGCCGGGCTCAGACGCCTTCGGCCGCTTCGTATCCATCAACCAGCCCGACTGCGGCCGCCGGCATGACAAGCGGCATTCCCGGCACCTCCGGTTACGAGCAGGCCCAGATGGCACAGGTTCGGACGGAGGCTCAGAATGCGCAGGGTCAGGCTGTTGCGGCATCAATGGCTCGTTCAGCAGACCAGGCCTTGGAAAATCAGCACAACAATCGATCTCTGCAGGAAGCTCGCGAAATTAAGTTTCTGAAGCGTGACATGGCCGAGCGCATGAAGTGGGAGCGAAGCAACCAGGCTCAGATCAACAGGGTTTCCTCCAATGATATGTCTTCATGGCAAACACCGACCGGTAATGTGAAAGTCGAACGGGATGTCCCTGACCCGTTTCTCCAGGCGATGATCGCGATGGAGGGTCAGGAGAAGCCGAAGCAAAAAGAGCGTAAGGGCTTCAGTGGATTGAATCCTTTCAAGAAGGGGGAGCCCGACCCAATGGAAGGGCTTGAAGCGTTGAACCAGCCGCTCCCCGGTCTGACGACTCCACCACCGGCCCCGGCTGCGCCCGCCGCTTCGTCGAGGAGTTCGTCCACTCCGAGCGCTGCATCTAACACTTATACCACCTCAGCTAATGAGTCTCAGGGTGGGGGATTCTTAGGTGGGCTTAAGATGCCCAAGATCGGCAACAAGAACAATGCGACTGATGCGGCGCAGGTCTATGATGCTGAACCTGAGTTTGTTGGCAATTCACGTTCGGCTTCGAGTCCGCAGCCAGCCGCGCCGAATACCGTGGTTCCGGCTCGCTCAGGTCAGTCCCTGATCGATGGTTCCGCCGAGAGTGTCGGGACGGTCTCTTTCAATGACGAGGTACCTGCCGAGAAGAAAGGATTTTTCTCGGGCTTCAAGAAGTCCGGGGGGCAGGTGACGAGTGCCTCTACCGCGTCCAGTTCGACGCCATCCAGTAGCGGAGGTGGAGGATTCCTTGGATTTGGAAAGAAAAAGACAGACGCCAGTATCGATGCCGGTCTCTTTCCGGAGAACGCCGTGAGCCAGACTCCGACCGGAGGCAGCCTGGGCGGAGGCTATACGGTTGAGGATGTGGCGGAGGACGCTTCCTTTGCGCCTTCTTCGACGGGAGATATCGTTATGCCGGGAGAGACTTCCAAGCGCAGTGGTGGCGGTTTCAATCTTTCGATGCCTTCTATTTCCATGCCCAGTGTTTCCCTGGCCGGTATGAACAAGTCCGGAAGCAACAGCGGCGGTGGTGGTAATGTTCCAACCCTGACAACCATCAACAGTGCGGGAACGGATTACTACATAGTGAACTCGACGGCGCAGTTCATGGTTTATGGTACGGACCAGATGAGCTCGGAAGTTCGAGCCCTTCAATCCGGCACGCTGGTAAGAATGACCAAGCCTGGCGAACAATGGGCTTCGGTTCGACTTCCGGACGGCTCTGAAGGCGTGGTTCAAAACAAGTTTTTGCGGGCAGCATCAGCTGCTGAAGCCGGTGGGCAATTCGCAGCTCCCGGGGGGGAATAGGAACCGGGGCATACTCGATGGAAATTCGGGTGTTTTTCTTCCGCAACCGATCAATTCGGATGTGATTTGATTAGCGAACGATCGGGGCGGATTTTTGCTCCCGCTCACAGCTAGCGTGTGCTAGGTTGCGTTTTCCCAGATATTTCCCCCCACAAAACTATGCCAAGAAGAGCCAGCTCCGGAGCTAACGTAGGACAAATTGCCGGTATTGCGGCTGCGATTTTAGGATTCCTCTTGATCGCCGCTCTTCTTTTTAGGCTGATCGCCGGAGACATGCTGGGAGGCGCCGGATCCAATGGCGGATCAGGTAAAAGCACTGCCAATGCGGCGACGTTGAACTTGATGACCTATCGCGATAACGGCAACAGCCTGCGCGGCAATGTCTACAAAGTCGAGGGCAAGGTCGAGGAAACGCTTCGCTGGACGGCCGACCGCGGCCGACTCATCAGTTTTGAGGCCAGCGACAGCACGATGACCATTCCTGTGCCCGTGCTCGTCCCCGAGAATTTCAGTAACATCAATATCGAACGCGGCTCCCAGCTTGTTATGGTCGTGCGCGTAGACCGTGACGGCACCCTGGTGGCGGAAGCGATTGATGAATGACGTAAAATTTTTCTCCCCGAAACGCCCTAACTGACCAACCTAAAACCTCCCCCTCGAAATGAAAACTGCGAAGCTTCTCTTCTGGATCAGTGCCCTTGTCTCCCCGATCGGCCTTGTTCAAGCGCAGGTCTACACGCCCCCGACGAACAACGGCGGCGGCAGTGGTTCAGCCACCCAGTCTAACAACACCACTATTGTAAACCAGGGTGGGGGATCGAAAGGCAACCAGCAGGTGGTCGGAAATGATGTTCCCTACTTTGATCCGACGACGGATGTATTCACCTTCGACGGGAAGAGCTTCAATGTGAACGACAATCGCGTCTTTCGGGCCCGTTTTGAGAAATACCTCAACGCCCAGGAAGCGAGCTCCGCTGAGGATCTCGCTTATCGCGCGGCGATCCGCGGTATACTCGATACCTTGTCTCCTCACAATCGCGATGCTTCCAAATTTCCGAAGGCCGTGGCTCAGCTGCAGCATGCTTCTCAGTTCAAGCAGGACGCCCGCCTCTGTGAATCACTGGCCAATGCGGTTTACCGCGTCTACCTGGCCCAGAAGTCGAGGGGTCAGCTCGATATGCTGAACCGCGAACTCGACAGCCAGCGACGCCAACTGGACTGGAATTTCGATCAATGGAGCGAGAACAACACCGAGGATCGCGAGCGCAAGCTGAGTGAGAGCCCCAAGCAGAAGAGTTCCAAGGCGACTGACCCCGCGAACGCCGGGCACATTCAGCGCTACGTCCAGAGAATTGCCGAAGTGGAGGCTGAGCGTGTCGCCAATCGCGCCAAGATGGAGCTGTCGGAAGTTGAGGCAAAGCTCGAGTTCCAGGCGCTGGTGGTGCAGTTCTTTCTTCAGCGTCGCTTTGAGCACGTCGTTATGGCAGCCCGCTTTTACACTGAGTTCTTCAAAGACGGTGCCGGTCGCCTCGAATTCCAGGAGGGATCTGAAGTGGAGCAGTCTTTCAGTAAGACGATCGGATTCAATCCCACCATCACAACGCTCGACGCTTTCGCCAATGAGGCCATTCGTGATGTGGACCAGTCGGTTGAGTCGTTCACTTTCCTTCTCGAGCAGGGAGAGATCGATGCCGCAATGCGCCAACTTCAGCAGGCCTTTGTCACCGGTGAATATCTGCCTTCGGTTCAGAGCGTTCCCCGCGATCAGAAGCGCCAGGTGCTGGGATACACCCAGAACGCTTTTCAGCTCGTCAATGCTCTTGAAGTTCGAGACTACACGCTCGCTGAAGAACTGGTCACCGAAATGAAAGTTCAGGCGGATGACTTTGATTATTCCAAGCCGACCGCGGCGATCGAAGCAGCCCGACTCAGCAGTAACATGCGGATTCGCACGGCGAAGAATGCTGCCCTTAAAGGAGACGAGAAAGGCTACGAAGAGAACATCAAGGCCGCCGCGGAGATCTGGCCAACGAATCCGATGTTGAAAGAGCAGTTCGATATCCTTGCCGATTCGGCTGATGTGCAGCAGCAGGCCAAGCTGGAGTTTGATCGCCTCCTTGGAACGCAGAGCTACCGCCAGATCTATAACAACAAGGCACGATTCATTGCCGCGACTGTCGATGATCCGGAGCGTCAGGATGCCCTGAACCAGATTGTCGGAAACATTCTCGAAATCGAGACGGTCATGAAGCAGGCGGATACGCTTAACAAGGCTGGCAATAATCATGCTGCCTGGGAAATCGTGGAGAAGACCTTTAAGCAGTTTCCCGATGATGTTGCCCTCTCCGCGAAACGTTCGGATCTCTCGACCGACGTGGCTCCTTTTGTAAAGGCGTTGAAGACTGCTGAGAATCTTGAAAAGCGGAAGCAGTACGGCTCCAGCCTGGCCTGGTTCCTTTCCGCCCGTCAGATCTATCCTCAGAGCGAATATGCCAGCGATGGGATTCAGCGGCTTTCGGACGAGATTCTGCCTGAAGAGCTGAGCAGTTCAGAGGATTTCGGCCTCGAAGATGACGCGGGTGAGCCCGCTTACCCGGTGGATTGATTGTCCGGCCGGAAGAAAAGGTCCCCTCAAAGTCGAGAGGGGCGATCCTCGCCTGAAGTGGCGAGGTAACGTCTGTGCGGGAGGCTTATTAGTAAAAATCCGTACATTCGCGTTGACTGATGGTCAAAAGTGAAGATTTTCTTGAGACCCACTTCGACCACTCAACAATGAACCGCCCTTCATTTCGCACTCTCTTTTTGGGGATTTTGGCAATTGTTGCAGCCGTCGGTTTTTCTGCCTGCACGGTGGATGAGAATGCCGCGTTGCTGACCAAGAATTCCGCATCAGGAAGCAAGACCAAATCCCAATCTTCATCGGTAAAGACTGAAGATAAAGATCTTCCAAGCTGGTCGGAAAGAATGGCGGAAGCCAAAGCTGAGCGCGAGAAACGAGCCGCCGAGGCCGAGAAGAAGCGTCAGCAGGAACTCGCTGCCAAAAAGAAGGCGGACGAGGCCAAGGCTCGCAAGTTAGCCGCCGAGAAGAAAAAGGAAGAGGCCGAGAAAAAAGCTCTCGCTGCCAAGGAAGCCCGCGAAGAAGCGGCGAAGAAGAAAGCCGAAGAGGACCGTAAGAAAGCCCTCGCTGAGAAGAAAGCCCGCGATGAGGCTGCACGTGAGAAAGCCAAGGCCGAAGAATTAGCTAAGAAGAAGGCGGAGGAAGAGAAGCGCCGGGAGGCCAAGATTGCTGCCCGCAAGAAAGCTGAGGAGGAGCGTGAAGCTCGTCAGCGTGCAGAGGAGTTGGCCCAAAACGCAGAGCGCAGCCGCAGCAGTGGTGGTGGCTTTTTCTCCCGTCTGGGTACCAGCTCCAGCCAGTACAAGAGTAAAGGTCACGATGTATACGTGAACCGCATGGCTCTTTCGAGCCTTTCCCCGTCCAACGCCAAGATCGAGGTGGACTTGAGTGAGCAGAAGGCCCGCGTTTACAAAACCGGTGGCGGCGAAAAGCAGCTCGTAATTGAGACGCAGGTTTCTACCGGAAAATCAGGGCACACCACCCCGACAGGTTCTTACCGGATTCAGGAAAAGAAGGTTGAAAAGCGTTCTACCCTTTACGGCAGCTGGCACAATTCATCTGGCGCCGCAGTCCGCAGCAGTGGCGAAGCCTGGAATCGGCCGGCTGGTGGTTCCCGCTTCGTCGGCGCTGAAATGCCCTACTGGATGCGCGTCAATGGCGGTATCGGGATGCATGTCGGCTACGTTCCGGATTACCCGGCCAGCCACGGGTGCATCCGGGTCCCAAGTGCCGTCCAGCCGCTGATCTTCTCTAAGGTGGGTGTGGGAACCCAGGTCACGATCACTCACTGATCGATTTCTCTTTTCCGAAAGCACGAGAGCGGCTTTCCGAAGGGAGGCCGCTTTTTTTGTGGACTGAACCCATCAGCAGTTAACTTTAATCCATGAACGAATCGCCAGATCGCGTATTAAAACTCGGGGTGAACATCGACCATGTTGCCACCTTGAGGCAGGCGCGTTATGCCCTCATGCCGGATGCTCACAATTCTGAGCCTTCGCTGCTCGCCGCCGCTCACGAAGTGGAGGCGGTCGGCGCCGATTCCATTACGATTCACCTGCGACAGGATCGACGTCACATCCAGGATCGAGACGTCTACGAATTGCGCGAGAAGATCCATACGAAGTTGAACCTGGAGATGGGGAATACCCGGGAGATCCTCGATATTGCCCTTGAGGTGAAGCCCCACTTCGTTTGCCTCGTCCCGGAAAACCGTCAGGAGATTACCACGGAAGGCGGGCTCAATGTCCTCGGTGCTGACGCTTCTCTCGGCGAAGCGATTCAGGCGCTTCAGGAGAATGGTACGAAAGTCAGTCTTTTCGTTGACCCTGAACCGGACCAGATTGCGGCCTCAGCCGCGCTCGGTACAGACATGATTGAACTTCACACCGGGGCGTTTGCAAACGCGGCGCCGGAAGGCGGTGAGGAGGAATTCGGTCTCCTTCTCAAAGCCGCCCTCCAGGCTCACGAAGCAGGGATCCAGGTAAATGCAGGTCATGGAATTACGCTGGTCAATCTACCCAAGCTGATGCGGATCCCGTGTCTGGCCGAATTGAATGTTGGCCATCACCTTGTCGCTCGAGCCCTGTTTCGTGGTCTCGCAGGTTCTGTCAGGGACATGCTGACGCTGATGGAATCTTACTCTCCGGACTCAGCTACCTGAAGTCGGGCTTTGAACCCGATTCCCGAGCACGGCAGGCTTGACCGAGTTTGGTCATCAAGTGTTCACTGTGGGGGATCTTGAAGACGGAGTTCGACAATTACACTCGTGTAGCAAAAGGCGGCTTCGGCATGTCCAGTCTTTGGCTGGGTGAAGATCACCTCGTGTATGTGCGGGGCACTGGTCTGCTGATGCCCTACAGCGAGGAATACAAGCGTTACCGTTACAGCGATATCCAGGCCGTTTCGATTGCCAAGACCTCCAGGGTGGCCGGCATTGTTCTCTTTTCACTTGGATTGATCAGTTGTGCCGGATTGCTGGCACTGGTCTTGTGGCAAATCGGTAACGAAGGAGTGACGGCACTCAAAGCGGTTTTCCTGTCCGTGCTGAGTTTTGGCGCATTGGCATTCGCTGTAGGCCTCGTCAGCCACCTGATTCTCGGGCCAACCTGTATTTGTGACATCCAGACCAGCTTGAGCCGGGATCGTTTGCGGCCGCTTAGCCGCTATTTGAGGGCGCAACAAGTGGTAGATCGACTAGAGGGATTGGTGAGACAGTCTCAGGAGGAACTCGTCGGCAATAGAGGCGGGGGAGGAGACAGGGTTGGGGATTCACGGGCTGCGACTACAGAAGTGGAAGCCTTCCAGGTGCCTCGCTCGGCATCGATCAATTTCGGCGTTTTCACAGGGATAGGGGTAATGCTGATTCTTGCCCTGATGCTCGAGAGCATTTTCCTGACCGGGACAACCCTGGCTCTCCTGATGGGGTGCAGCCTGATCCTTTCCCTGTCACTGATCGCCTCAATGAAGAGAGCCACACCGGATGCGATCAGATCGATGCTCTGGATTCAACTGGGTCTCCTGTTTTTGCTGACCGCCAGCGGCACGATCTACTACCTGCTGGTTGCGATTCAAAACCCCGAATACACGATAGGTATTACCGGACCGCTCGAGGCATTCACGGCGATTGCTGCCGAAGGCGGATTGGTAGGTTACCTGACCTTCGCGGTTCTTTCAGTGGGGATTCTCGTTTCGGGAATTGCAGGCAACGTTATTGCCTCCCGATGGAAGGCGAAGATTGCTCAAGTGGAGGCAGGATCAGACACGGTAGATTCGGAGAGAGTGAATGGCTAGCGTTCTCGGAGACACCACCTGCGCTATTCATCCCGACCGCCAGTCCGTGGCGCGTTGCCCGTCCTGTCAGCAGTTTTTCTGCAGCGAATGTATCACGGAACACGAAGGGAAACTTACGTGTGCCAATTGTCTCAAGAGCAGCGTGGAGGAAGTCATAGCCGCCCCGAAGGAAAAGCGGATGCCGCATTTGATGCCGTTTGTCCAACTCGGTGTGGCTCTCGTTCTTGGCTGGCTCTTGTTTTATCTGGTGGCGGGGACACTGGCGGATATCCCTGATGAATTTCACGATGGAACGATTTGGGAATAGTGATTGAATGAGTGTTCCCGGTCGCAGAAAACGGCGCGTGCGCAAGGAGAGGTCTTCGCTGCAGATCCTGGAGGAATCATTCCATCTGCTCAGAAGCGTCGATGTGAAGTATTTCTGGATCTATTTCCTCGGAACTGCTCCCTTTGCTGCTGGTTTGCTATACTTTGTGGCGGACATGAGCCGGAGCAGCCTGGCGCGGGAGACGGTGATACCAGCCTCGCTGGCCATGGCGGGATTGTATTTCTGGATGCGTTATTGCCAGGCCCGGTTCTGCGAAGGAGTCTGGGATACCATCAACCCGGGAAGTCCGGCGGCGATCCGGGGGTGGGATAGATTTGGCAATTTGAGCGCCTTGTTCATGGTGCAGGCACTGCAGGTTCCTCTGCTGTTGGCCGGAGCGTTGTTTGTCGTTCCTGTTGGTTGGGTGATTGCCATGTTACAGAATGCCACGGTCCTGACATTCACCAAAAGCTTCCAGCGCCGGTCTCTGCGTGGCCTGGTCAAGTCCAGCCTGGCGCATTCTCACTATGAGTGGGGGCAGAATCACGGAATCCTGATTGTGCTGCTTTTTGTTTCAGCTTTTGTCTGGTTCAATGTAGTGGGTTCCTGCCTGGCTTTGGCCACTTTTGCGAAAGCCTTTTTCGGGGTTGAGTCTGCCTTTACTCTGAGCCCGTTGGTGGCGTTGTTTAATTCTACTTTTTTCCTGGGAAGCCTCCTGCTGACTTACCTGGTCATTTCTCCAATGATGAAGGCGGTATACGTTCTTCGTTGTTTTTATGCCGAGTCATATGATACAGGCGAAGATCTCCTGAGCCGACTGGCCTCTTGCAAGGGGCGGCGGAGGGATTCTTCGACAGAGTCTGCCCCGGCTGCGCGCACCGGGCGAGCTGCCGTGATAGGTGTTTCTCTCTTGTTTCTTTTGAGTGGCAGCTCCCCGCTGCATGCGGAAGGTGGAGCGAGCCCGGTAGCTTTTGAAGGTGCTCTGTCTGAAACGATGGAGCAGAAGAAATACCAATGGCAACTGTCTCGCCGTGCAGATGCCGAAGATCTCGAAGGGGATGAAAGCTGGATGGCTCGTCGAATGAAGGAGTTGGCCGAAGCCACCCAGGAATCCCTCAGGGCTCTCGACGAATGGTTCGATGAAATGGTGAAAAAGGCTGAAAGGGACGCTCTTGGCGAGACGGGAGGGAGTTCAGGTGCCGGGATCGCGGGGATCGCAGGACTGCAGTCTACCTTTTCCCTGGCGCTGGTCGCTATCGTTGTCGGGCTGGCGGTATGGTTGGCATTCCTGATCTATCGCAAATATCGCGTCACGGCGACCAGGGACGAGGACGAGGAAATCTCTGCCGATACAGTGGATTTGCAGAGCGAAGATATCGTAGCCTCTCAACTTCCAGAGGGAGAATGGATGCGACTGGCGCGGGAGCAGATTTCCAAAGGTGACGGTCGATTGGCAATCAGGGCTCTTTTCCTCGCCACTCTCGCGAATCTTGGAGAAGAGGGCGTCATTAAAATTGCCCGCTTCAAATCGAATCGTGACTATCGAAAAGAACTGGAACTCAAGGTGAGGAAGAGGGCTGCGCTGCGCCGCGCCTTTGAAGAAAATACCACCTTGTTCGAGGAAGTCTGGTATGGGTGGCATCCTGTGAGCGAGGAAACGGTCGATGACTTTTTGAAGAATCACGAAACGATCGCGAAAGAATCGGGTGCAGCGATGACTTCGCTCCGGTTGTTGCAGGAAGGAGCCGTCACATGACAGGGCACCGCAGAATGCTGACGTGGGGCGCCTTGATCACGATGGGTGTTGCCTTGATCGTGATTTTTACGGAGGTGATGGAGCGACGTTTTGTCGAGGGTGATATTTATCCCTACTACGCCAGCTTCAGGAGCGATCCTTTAGGAACCAGCGCCTTCTATGAAACCCTGAATGAGCTGCCGGATTATGAGGTTTCCCGCAATGTGACCCATCTCAATAACATCACCGGTCTGGATGAGGACACGACCCTGTTTTTACTAGGGTATCCAAGGGATGATCTTCCGGAGCTTCGAGCGCCCGAGGATTCGCCGGTGATGAAGGCAGTGAAGGAGGGGGGCCGCCTCGTGATTACGGTGAACCCGGAACTCGTTCCGGAAAAATTCAGACCGGCGAGATCAGAAGAGGAAGATGATTGGCTGGAGCGCCGTCGCAAGCTTCGCGAGGACCGGCTCAGAGAAGAGAAAGACTCCAGTATCGAGGACGGTACAACGGAAGGCGGCTCAAGTGATGAAGGCGCCCCCGGGAGCGAGGCCGGTGAAGAAGAAGAGGAGTTTGAGTCGCGAATGATTGGGATGTTCGGGGCCCGCATGACTTCGCGTCTTGGCTTTAACCTCACAGGGCTCGAAGAATATGAGCGTCCTGAGGATGGTTGGGAAACAGAGGCTGGTAAGTCATTTTCCGCGAAGCGATCTGAACTTGTGGTGCCAACCTGGTATTCTCAGTACCGGCTCGAGGTGCCAGACAAGGCCTGGGATGCCGTTGCTACAGTTGATGGCAAGGCCGTGGTGATTGAGCGCCGCTGGGGCAAGGGATCAGTCGTGGTAGCGACGGACAGCTTTTTTGTCAGCAATGAGGCGCTTCATCGGGAAGCCGTTCCCGAATTTCTTATCTGGCTGGTTGGTGAAAAGTCGAAGGTCGTTTTTGACGAAACGATTCACGGAACTCTGGAGACGGGCGGGACGATGAAGCTGATTCGCCATTACCGGCTTCATGGGATATTTATCGGGATGATTGTTTTCGTGGCTCTCTGGGCCTGGAGAAGCGGTTCCAGCCTGGCGCCGGGATCGGGGGAACTGGACAGAGGACTTGTGGCACCCGGAGGAGCGATAGCGGGTCAGCAAACGGATGGAGGTCTGATCCATCTTCTGAAAAAGAGCATTCCACGTAAGGACCTGCTCGAGCACTGCGTGGAGATCTGGCATTCGTCCCACCAGCGGGAGGTTCCTGAAGAGAATGAAAAGAAAGTCCGCGAGATACTCGCCCGTCATCAATCCGACCCTAAGAAATTTGGGGTGGTTGAAGCATTTCGGGGAATTTCCGAGGCACTTCGAAGGCGTTGACATTTGGGGTGGAATCCACGAAAGAAAAGCATGATTCGCAGATTTATCCTGTTGCTGCTCCTGGTGGCTTGCGTCGTTTCGTTTACCAGTTGTGGCATTGTTTCCCATCAGGTTCGCCGGGCCAAGAGCCTCATCACGGCGCCGCTTCGCTGAGCCCGATTTGCGGCCTGGGCTGACTCCTGCTTAAACGTTCGAGGTTTCGTTGCTATGAACTTCTGGTACTTTATCGGCCACCGCCTGTCGAAGTTGGTAGCGAAGGTCTATTGCTCTTTCAGGGTTCAAAACGGAGAGAAACTGAACGACTACGAGGGCGGGCTTATTATCGCCTCGAATCACGTCAGCTTTCTTGATCCGCCTTTCATCGGCGGGGCATTTAAGGATCCTATTTTCTACTTCGCCCGGAAAACTCTCTTCGACCATCCGGTGGCCAACTTCATCCTGACTCGCGTCAACGCTTTGCCGGTGAATCAGGAAAAGCCCGAGTTGTCTGTTCTCAAGAAAATTATCTCGCTCCTGAAAGAAGAGGAGAAGGTTCTCATTTTTCCGGAAGGGGAGCGTTCCTTTGACGGCAAGATGAAATCCGAGGGGCAGCCCGGTATCGGAATGATCGTGACCAAAGCCGGTGTTCCAGTGCTTCCGGTGAGACTCTTTGGTCCAGAGAAAGCGCTTCCTCGCGGAGGAAAGAAGTTGAAGAAGCATCCCGTGACTCTCGTCGTGGGTGAACCAGTTGACTTGACTGATCTCATTGGAGACAAGGAGATCAGTACGAAGGAGCGTTACGAGAAGATTTCCATCCGCATCATGGAGGAGATCACCAATCTCGAACTGACCGACAGTCGCGGCGAGTAAGACAAGTAAGAGGAAAGACCGGGGAAAGCTGACTGGAACGCAGATCAGTCCAGGATCAGCTTTGTCCCGCCTGTGGGAGCCTTCGGCTTCGCGGGCGGTTGGGGCTTGTTGGGATCAGGCTTTGGTTTCGGCGCTGCCGGAAGGTTGGCAGGCTGAAAAATGCGAATGTGAGGAATTTCGGGAGGCCGAATTTCAAAACGGACCTCCTCATCACCGCGTACCTTTGAAACCGCCAGCACGGTGTTGAACGGGTTGATGGAGTAACCCTGGGCGATTCTGGAAATGAATTCGATTCTCTCTTCGCGAAGGCGTTTGAGGTAGTCTGCTTTTTGCCCCTCAGGGAGGTCCGCCGGAACTGCCTCGTTGAGTTGCCTGTCGAAGTTCGTGTTCATCTTGTTGACCTCGCTCACGAGAAAGGGGCCAACAGCATCAGCAAGCTTGCGGTATTCGGCTGCAGGAAGGGTTTCAAGGTCATAGCGAATTGATTCCCTGGCAGGGATAGCCTGGGGCTCGAATTTCTCACCGGACCAGATATTCCATCCAGCGGGCACGCGAAAGGATTCCGACTTCGTTCTCGCCTGGAGGTAGGCATCAAAGCTGTCGGGGGCCACGAAGTAGTAGAAAAGGGTGCCTCGATTTACTGAGGCTGACTTGCAGATCGTTTCAAACTCGGATCCGGGGGCGAGAAACTGTTCCGGTGTCCATCCCGCTTCTTCCCTGGGGGCGAGTGAAAATTTCACACGGTCGCCGCCGCCCTTGGCGATGTAGTATTTGAAGTCCTTGGGCCCGAATTTGCCGTCGCCGAAGAAGGCGGACAGTTTCTTCATGTCGTAGCGGAATTTGTGAACCTGGAATTCTTTGCGGTCCTCGTTGCCGAACATGCGTTTCAGCAACGGTCGGTCTTCCTGAAGCTCGCCGGCTTGATTGATGAACTTGGTATTGATTGACGCCCAGTTGGCCAGCTCTTTCTCGGCGGTCCGGGTGAGGTTGAAGTCCTCGGTGAGAGGGTCATAGCCACCTCTGTCGTTTTTCTTCAGGCCTCGCAATGGGTAGGTGTAAGAGCCAAATGCCTGCCCGGTGAACGCGAGATCGGTAAAGTTCTGGTCGATTACATCCCGAATTTTCAGAGCGTGGTCGTATGGGTCACCCACAAAATAGAGCTTGTTGTATTTGACCACAATGTAGAGAGCGCGGGAGTTCTCGTCGGCCAGGCGGGGGTTTGGCATGAGAACCTCCTTGGCCGCCTTTACCTCAACTTCCGGAGTCTGGGCGAGGATCGCCGCGAGTTCCTGATTGCGAAGGTCGGCGACTTTTACCTTCTCTTCATTTTCGACCTTCTTTTCCTCTTCTTCGTCGACCTTTCGTTTCCACTCCTCAATGTCTGCGGTTTTGTCAGCGAGGTCCTGATTGTTTTTCTCGATCTCCTCGAGCTCTGCGGTAATGAGTGCCTGCTCCTCCTCGGTAGGAAGATTTTCTTCGGTGTTCTCTTTAGTGATTTGAAGTTCCTGCAGGTTCTTCAGAGTCTTGTCGCGGCTGACTTTCATCGCCTCGAGCTCTTCCTGAGTTACCTCGGGTAGATTCTCGACGACCTTTTTAACCGCAGCGCTGATTCCGAGGCTGCTGACGATGAGAATAAGAAGAAGGATGCCGACCACATTGGTCAGTGCGTCCATCAGCGAGTCCATGCTGCGTTCTTCTTCCGCTCTTCGTCTACGTGCCATAGAAGTGTGCTTAGATAGTTAGGTTCAGGGTTCGAGAAACTTGGCGAACATATTCAGGTCCACTTTGCCTTCTCCGGGGAGGGGGAGGCGGCCCGGAATAATCTCAGTACCGTTCGACTGGTTGAAAGCATTAACCACTGCCCTGGCCCGGTTCAGCGTATTGACGGAGCCGTCGGTTCCACGGACCAGGAAGATCAGCCTGTGATTGTTGGCTGAAGCGATCTCCTTGAGAAGATTGATGAAGTTCTCGTCCTGGTTCAGTGAAGCGACTGGAATCACAGCAGGTTCTTCGGAAAGGCTGCGGTGAATGTAGACGCTGGTATCGGAAACTTCTGCGAAGAAGGGTTTGGTGCTGGAACTGGATCCGCTTGGGCGCACTCGAAGAGCTGCTGGCTCCGGCGGGAGTTTGCGCTTGGCGATCTCTTCTTCCTTCTTTTTGATTTCCTCCTGCAGAACGACCTCGTCGTTGACCAGTTGCTTGTTGGTGCGGGAGAGAAGATTGAACTTGGCGATGAGTTCTTCTCGGCTCTTGTCGATCTCCTCCTGGTTGTCCAACATCTCCTTCAGCAGGACGAGTTTGTCCCTGTCCTGAATGATGTTCTTGTTCTCCTGGATCAGGTTCTCAATATCGATTCGGAGCTTATCGAGTTCCTTTTGCTGGTCCTCCTTTTCCTTCTTTACCAGCATGTATTCGCGGGCACGCTCGACTTCCTCCGGTGTTTTGCCCTCGCCCTTGCTCATCGCGATGAGATTGATCACCACGATAATGAGCGTCAGACACCCGATGATACAAATCAGGATGCTGAGGAAGGGGAATAGGTTGACCGAAGCGCCTTCGTCCTGTCCGCGTCTAGCCATTCGAGGAGTTGCCTTTTAGAGAAAGCGTCAGCCGCGGCTGAACAAGCCTTTCTTTTTCACCACGACCTGTTTGCCGTTCAGTTCCTTGAGGACGGTGTTAAGATTCTGGATGCCTTCGGAAAGAGGCTTAACCTGGTTCTCAATAACCTGGGTTGAGTCTTTGCGCAGGCGCTCGAGGCTGCCGAAGAATTCGTCGTCCAGCTTCTTCTCGTAGTTCTCGGCGCGGTCGCCGATGGCTTCGAGCTGCTTTTCCACCGCTGAGGCAACTTTCTCGTACTGCTTGGATTGATTCTCCAGGCTTTCGGACATTCCTTTTTGGACCCCTTCGAAGCGCGACATGATGTCTTTCTGGTTATTCGCCATCGCTTCTCCCACTGCCTGAAGCAAGCCGGCATCAGAACCGAAGTCCTTACTCGGGCCAGCGTCTTTGAGACGCTTGAGGAGGTGGTCAATGCAGTATTCGTCGACGTCAGTGACGAGATCGTCTTCCTGGTTCTGCAGGGCAGCTGCCGGGAAGCTGAGAAGGATACTGAAAACAAGCGCGAGTAGCGTGGTGTCGAAAGCCACACCCATTGACTCAAGAACTGTCAGGAGGGGGCCTTTGATTTCGCTCATATCGCCGCCTTCTCCGGCGTTGAACACTTCACCGAATCCACCGATCGCAGCACCGATACCAAGAACGGTTCCGATGAAACCCATAATCGGGATCGCCCAGAGGAAGACCTTTACCATGGCGTAGCTGCCTCCAACCTTTGCGGCGTCGATCTCGGATTGAGACGTGATCATCTGGGAAACGTCTTCGGTGTTCTGGCGCACATAGAAGAATTCGAGCGCTTTGCGGATCCGGTTCACGATGTAGGTGTTTCGCAGCGGAACCGGGAAGTTGATGATGTGCTCGTGAAACTCCTTGAGGTTCGAAGAATTGATTTCCTCGGAAATGTCAGTCGGCAGGGCCTGGATGAGCATGGCACGGCGCTGCTTCTGGAGGTTGATAACCTTGAGAATGAGAATGCCGAGACACCAGAACATGAGCAGTGTCGTGACGTACTGAGGCCATCCGCGGTTGGTGAAGAGCTCTTTCATGTAGGCTCCGATACCCATGGTGGCTTCGGGATCTGTTGGTGGATCAGGAAGCAGCCACATGACTACGAACCAAAGGAAAGTCGCGCCGACGCCGATTCCACCGCCAATCCAGATGTTCACTGCGGACGGGTGCGGGCCGTGCGGAGTCGAAGAAATGTCGAGCTCGTCATGATGCATGGGCTCCTCACTGGAGGTATCTTCCATGGCATCGTGATCGCCCTCGGTAGGCGGCGGCGGGCCGAAATCTTCCGGGATCTGGATACGGGTCGAACAACCCGGGCATTTTACTGTTTTACCTGCCAGGTCGGCTTCGGCCTGGAGCGTGATGCTGCAAGTAGGGCAAACAAAATTCATAGATGTCGATGAATTGGGGGAGGGACGAAACGGGCAGTTCTGAGCCCGAAAATCGCCGTGAACCGACGATGATAGGCGAGGAACTGAGAAATTTCCGAGAAAAATTTCGAAAAATAAGTGGTGGGAGTGATAGCTTTTGAGCGTCCCAAAAGTAAGAACACTCATGAGAGGATCCATAACACGGTTTACATGGCAACTGGTACTCATCGCAGTACTGGCTTCCAACATGAGCTGTGCCTTGCGGGTCAAGGTCCGTGAGGACTGGGATGCCTCCAGGCAGACAGAAATTCCTCTCGACGAAGCGGCCGTGACCTGGCAGCAAATCAGGAAGGGGCAAATGCCCGCTCCGGAGCGGTTGACGGAATACAACACCGCCGTTCGCAATTCGGTCGTTCAGATCGGGGCGAATTGGGCGGAGGACCGGCCCCTGTCCGTCGTGACTACGGCCCAGGGAAATGTGAAGATCGAGGTGCGGGCAGATGATGTGCTGTCCCATCAACCTATCGACCAGGTCGTGCCGGCGGAATTCCTGCGTGTGAAACGGGGATTTGATTCTGATGTGTTTGTTGACGGGGTGGGGGCTCCACTGATCGTGCGCCAACCCAGAACCGACCAAAACCGAATGATCCCGGAATCAGGGCTCTGGTTTCCGGTAACGGCGGTATTGAATCTGGATGAACCGTCGCGACCTGTCCTCGAACTGATCGATCCAACCCGGCAACGGGTTCTTCCCTACGGAAATCCCCGCTTGGCCTTATCGGCGGACTACACGGCATCGTTTGCACGAGACTTCTATGACCGCCAGCGCCTCATTCCTGACCTGGGTGCACTCTTTAAATTTGAAAAATACGCTGACCGGATGGGACTCCACCGGGTGTCGTCATTTGATCCTGACAAACAGGTTTGCGTTCTCATCCACGGCATCTACTCAAGTCCTTCAACCTGGGAGATTACGATCAACGAATTTTACAAGGACCCGGAACTGAGAGAGAAATACGAGTTCTGGACCTTTGGCTATCCAACCGGTGCCTTGATTCCCTACCTCTCTGCTGAGCTGCGGGATGACATTCGCAAGTTGAGGGCTTTTCGTGCGAGTGAGGGAGCGAGAGACAACTCGATGATTATCGTTGGGCACAGCATGGGAGGGTTGCTAGCGAAATCGATGACCCAAAGTGGCGGTGACTCTGACTGGAATAAACTGTTCAAGGTTCCGATCGAAGACCTCAGGGTTTCCCCGGAGTACCGCGAGACCCTTCGGAGAATGATCTACTATGAGCCCATGCCGGGAATTGAGAAAGTGATCTTCTGTTCAACTCCACACCGGGGCAGTCGCATCGCCGCGAAACCCGGAGGCCAACTGGCGGCTACCCTGGTCCAGGTGCCGGTCAATCTCGCCCAGGCAGGATCAGAGATCCTGAATGATGCCGAACGTTCACTGACTCCGCTCGGCTGGCAGATTGCCAAAGGGAACGTCACCTCGATCAACCAGCTGCAACCGGGCTCCCCGCTGACAGAAGGTTATCTGAACAAACCGCTCAATCCCTCGGTGAGATATTTCTCCGTCATCGGAAGTAAGTTTTCGCCCGATAAAGAAGTCCCCCTGGAGAAGGTCACTGACGGAGTTGTTGATTACTCGAGTGCTCACATCGAAGGCGTTGAAGAGGAAGTCCTCGTTTATGGTGTTCCTCATGGCATGCACCGGGAACCGGAAGGAATTATGGAGCTTGTTCGTCTCATGAAACTCCCGTGAGATTATTTCTACGGCGCAATTATGCGGTTTCGAATCTGCGGGAACCCGCTAGCATTCGGTAATGAAACTGATTTCGACTCTCTTCAGTGCCGTCGTCCTCGCCGGGCTTGTCCTCGTGCTGGGCAGTCATTCCGAGGCCAATACCAAGGGTAAGATCGCTGTCCTTCTCGTAGATGGGCAGAATAATCACGCCTGGGTGGACACCAGTCCTGTGCTCAAGAAAATACTCGAAGACACCGGCAAGTTCGAAGTGACGGTCAGCACCAGCCCGGCGGGCCTTCCTCGCGCGCCGCGCCCGGCGAAGGAAAAGACGCCCGAGGCCAAGGCGAAGTTCGCCGAGGCAATGAAGGCCTGGGAAACCAAGGTGGCTGAGATCAAGAAGACCAGCGCGGCTGAGTGGGAGAAGTGGAATCCTGACTTTGCTTCCTATGACGTTGTTGTTTCGAACTACAACGGTCAGCTCTGGCCTGAAAAAGTTCAGCAGTCCTTCGAATCCTACGTCAAAGGTGGCGGCGGATTTGTTTCCGTGCATGCGGCCAATAATTCTTTTCCGGAATGGAAAGCCTACAATGAAATGATTGCGGTTGGCGGCTGGGGCGGTCGCAGTGAGCTTTCCGGGCCTTACCTGCGACTTCGCGAAGGCGAATGGACCAAGGACATGACTCCCGGTAAAGGAGGCGCACACGGCAAGAAGCACGAATTCGTGATCGAAACCCAAATGGCCGATCACCCGATCACTGCCGGACTTCCCAGCAAATGGATGCACGCTACGGATGAGCTCTACGACCGACTGCGCGGGCCCGCAAAGAACGTGACGGTCCTCGCTTCCGCATTCGCCGACGAAGGCACCGGCGGCTCCGGAGAGAACGAGCCTATTCTCATGGTGATCGATTACGGTGATGGCCGTGTGTTTCACACCACCTTGGGGCATGACACCACTTCCATGTCCGGAGTTGGTTTTGCTGAGTCCCTCAAGCGTGGAACCGAATGGGCGGCTACCGGTGAGGTGACTTTCGAAGCCGTTTCCGCTGACGATCTTCCGGCTAATAAAGTGGCAATTCGCCAGTAAGCGGTACGGACCGGAAATCAAACAGGGTTAGGTGCTGGGCCTAACCCTGTCTAAAGTTTTGGCGGGACTGGAGAAGTCCTGCGTTTTAGGCCCGTTTTAGGCCATCACGGGATCAGGATCGCCAGGTGTGGCATCACCGGGATCGGTGGACTCACCCTCGGCTTTGCGGCGTTCGGCTCTGTCTTTGCGATCACGGATGATTGTCTCCGCAGCTTTGCGGCCGGCGTCACTTCCTTCCTTGAAACCGTCACAAAGAGTGTCCGGCGTCAGCTCCTTGAGGAGGGCAGCACCGAAAGCTGAAGCGTAGGCCACGGCGTATGCCACGTCGTGAACGCCCTGGGCAAGATCTTCCTTGGCCTTGGGAATGGCTTTATCAAACGCCTTGCGGGCGTCCTCGCTGCCGGTTCTGAAGGCATCCTGGACAGACTTGCCGAAGTCTTCGAAGGGGCGGCTGGTATCTTCTGAGGCGCTCTTGGCCTCCGAATTTTCATCGGAAGGCTCGTTTACGGGAGGGGGAGTTTGGGAATCGTCGTTCATGGGAGTGGTGATGTTTTGACGGTGACAGTTTTTACCGGATTACCGGTCATGACGATTACAAAGCCCTCATTGGATTGTAACCCTTCACTCAGCGCCGGGCGAGGGAGGTGGAGCCGCGGAGGGCTCTCCGGTGACTGCTTCGACCAAGGTGCTCTTAAAGTTATCCCAATGGGGGGAAACAGATTTGAACGCCCCAAATTCAGAGGCCAACCAGAGCGCCGCCACAGCCAGGATGCCGATCCAGAGCTTCTTCCTGCCGGACTTCTTGAGCGATTCGATCTGAGATTCCAACTCGGAAAGGCGGGCTTCGTTGTTCGCAGCGATCACCTCCATTTGAGCGATGCGTTGATCCGCATGACTCTCGGTAGAGGGTTCGGGAAGATTGTCAAAGAATCGGGGCTCCTCCTCATCGGGGTTGTCCTGTTTCGTTTTTGCCTTCTCCAGTTCGTCGTGAGCGGCAAGCATGAGGGGCTCCAGCATCTCAAACTCCACCGGTTTACTGAGAAACTTATTGGTCAACAGGGTCGGCGAACGAAAGCTGTAAAATTCCTCTTCCAGTTCATCAGAAGGATAGCCTGTCACCATCATGACACTGATTGGTCGAGGGCAACGGCTGCGGAGTTCTCGCAGAACTTCAATCCCGTCCATTCCCGGCATTTGATAGTCCAGCGTGACGAGTTCAATGGAATCGTCAGCTTCAATGAGGTCGAGGGCGTCCCTGCCGTTGGCGGCAGTATAGACTTTTTCGAAGCCCACGTATTCTCGGAGAAAGGTCTTCAAACCGAGCTGAAACGCGGGGTCTTCGTCGACGACTAGGATTCCGGTAAGGGTGGGGGTAGGGGGTGTCTGGTTGGAAGCTGACGTGGCGTCATCTGCATCCAGAATTTGCCCTTGGGAAGGGAGGCCAATGCTCATGTGGAGTTGAGAGATGTATTATTATTGTCGTTAGAGTAGGCATGGAAGTCCAGTCCTGAATCCGCGAAGGTGCGGGATCCTTTGCCTTGCGGGGAATGGGGCTTTGCGCTTCCGTTTGGGCCTGATGCGTCTGAAGCACAATATTGATCTCGGCTACTGCACAAATATTCATCGCGGGGAAACCTGGGAGGAGACTTTTGATGGTCTGCAGCGCTATACGGATGAGGTCAGAAAGCGCGTCAGTCCGGATCAACCCTACGGAATAGGCCTGCGCCTTGGACACGATGCCTGCTGCGAACTGGCTTCAGATGCAGCGGCAAAAGACGGTTTCCGCAGGTGGCTCGACGATCGGAATGCCTACGTCTTCACGATTAACGGGTTTCCCTACGGCAAGTTTCACGGAAGCCGGGTCAAGGAGCAGGTATATGCGCCTGACTGGACGACCACTGAACGCCTCGATTACACGAAGCAGTTGTTCGACTTGATGGTGGAGTTGTCTCCCGAGGGACAGTCGATCAGTGTCAGCACCGTCCCGGGGTCCTTTAAAGGTTTTATCAAACCGGAAACACGGCAGGAACAACTCGAGGCAATGTATCGCAACCTGACAGCATGTGCGGATCACATTGAGTCGCTGAGGGAGAAGACAGGGCGGGACATTCATCTCGGGCTCGAACCGGAGCCTCTTTGCCTGTTTGAGACAAGTAAGGAGACGATTGAGTTTTTCGATGGCTATCTGTCAGGGCGTGAAGGCGATGAGCGTTCACGAATCCTTTCGAATATCGGGGTGAACTATGACACCTGCCACCTCGCCATTGAATATGAGGATCCCGGGTCATCAGTTGAAGGCCTCCTCGATGCCGGCATCAGGATCAGTAAGATTCACCTCAGTTCGGCATTGAAGCTGACACCCAACCCGGAGTCCGTGAAGCGCCTCGAAGCATTCCAGGATGAAGTTTATCTCCACCAGGTGGTGGTTCGGTCAGGAGATTCGGTGACGCATCGATTTGTGGATCTGCCGGATGCTTTCTCGTGGTATGAGGAGAATTCTGCCAATGCCGGTGACGAGTGGCGGGTTCATTTCCACGTTCCTCTGCATGCACGGGCAGTGGAGTATTTTGACGATACCCGGGATCAAATTTCCGGGGTGTTCCAGTTGCTGAAGAACGCTGCCTCCAGGGATGGAGAGTTGTTCTGCCAGCACTTCGAAATGGAAACCTATACCTGGGAAGTGCTACCCGAGGAGATTCGTTCACGGGATGTGGTGGATCAGCTCGAGGCAGAATATGGCTGGACCCTCAGCGAATTCCGTCGTTACGGGTTGGCCTGACTGGCGTTTCGCCAGGACCTACCACGGATTTTCGGTGGGACCGTCTTCGCCGGGGCGATCGGGAAAAGAGAAATCGGGAGCAGATCCGTTGGCGCCGAAGCCTTCGTCGGCGCGCGGGCCGGGAGTGGCAAATGATCCGGCGTCACGCTCAGGGAGGTCTAGAACCGGTTCTGTTTTCTCGACCGCTTCAGGCATGGAGCTGAAGTCTGGCAATTGAGCGGGGGGAGTGGTTTCGATCTGGCGGGGATCGCTGTCGGAAAGGTCCGTGGGGGTGCTGGCGAGCTGCGCCTCGATGGTATTCATGAGCTCGGTGAGCTGAACTGGCTTGGAAAGGATTTCGCTTTTGATTCCTCCTGTATCGGCGAGAGCTTGAGCCTCCCGTGCGATAGCTGTCAGCAGTACGACGGGAATATAGCGAAGTGAGAGATCGGAACGAAGGTCGGCGAGGACGCGTCCGCCGTCACGCTCAGGCATCATCACATCGAGAAGGATGAGATCCGGAAGGTGGTGACGGGCAGAGTTGATGGCAAGCAGGGGATTGTTCTCCACCACCGGCTCGTAACCGAATTTGCGGAGGGTTTTTGCCAATAGTGTCGTCAGGGCAACGTTGTCGTCGATGATCTGGATCGTTGTCTTCATTCAGAGTTCGAATCTCAAATATACATGAATATTATGGTTTTTACAAAAATTACCATAAAAATTTTAAGAATATTTAAAGGAAAGTCCTGAAACCGCCGGCCCGCGGGGGATTTGGGCAAAAGAAAACCCGCTCCGGAATGGCTACTGCCGTCCGGAGCGGGTCTTGAAAAGTTAAGTGAAACGGATTATTCCGCGACTTTCATCACACCGTTCATGATGGCCCAGTGACCGGGGTAGGTGCAGATGTAGGGGTAGTCACCCGGTTCGGAAGGAGCGGTGAACTCAAGCACATCTTCGGCATCGGGCTGAACGAGCTTCGAGGCGAAGAGCACATCATCGGAATCCGGGACCGCGTGCTTGGTGGTGAGAAACTCGGGATCGGAGAGGCCTGCATTTGAAGCCATGCCCACGGCATCTTTAGTCCCGGGCTTGCAGATCAAAATATTGTGAGGCTGGCGGGTAACGCTATCGCCGGGGTTGATGAGAGTGATCTTTACCTTCTGACCGGGCTTTACGGTGAATTCCTTCACATCGTAGAGGAATTGAACCTTGTCGGCAGTGATCGTAATTTCGAAGTCCTCAGCCACTGCGGTCAGGGAGGAGGAGAGGATGGCCACGGCAGCCAGGGCGAGCAGAGTCTTTTTCATAAGGATGTAGATGCTTTTGTATCAAAGGGAGCAGGCCTTTCGCGGCCCGCCGTCCCAAGAACGGGACAGTTTATGATACGAACGCCGGCATGCAATGATCATCTATTGCTGAAATCCGCCTATGAGAAATTCTAAAAATTTTTAAAAAATGATTTGGAAAAAATTCAATAAACGGTAATTTTATGGTAATTCGACTATTTACCGTTAATTTAATCCAATTTTATAAGTTTCAGATGAACCGGGTTTTGATTGTTGCAGGAGAACGCACCACGGGTGAGCGATTTCAAGAGGCGCTGGGCCAAAGAGGTTACCAGACCGCTGTGGTTTGGAATCCCATGCAGATGGTGGAATTCTGCCGCCAGCACACCCCGGATATCATCGTGATGGATCTGGATCTCGCAGAGCACGGTCTCTGGAGCTCAATTCAGGCGGTAAAAGGAATGGGCACTCTGGCCAACATTCCGCTCTTCGGACTTTCATCTACCGGTCACCCTCAGTTGCTTGAAAAAGCCAAGGCTGCCGGATTCTCAGCGGTTTACCCGACTCACGAGGGCACTCAGTCGGTGCTCGCAGCCCTGGAAGGACGTATGGAAGAGGAAAATGGACTCGAAGAAGAGCCCGAAGCTGACTTGGTCAGTCGCGACCCTTCATTGAACCGCCTCCGCGAACTGACGCGCGACGTTATCAACACAACGGTTCGACTCAAAGCTCACATGGCAGAGTATGGCGCCGACGGTCCGGAACTGTTCGGATACATTGAGAGCGCTGGTATCGCGATTCGCAAGAAGCTCAACACGGTTGAAGACTTTTCTCTCCACGACAAAGAGCTGCGTCACGACTTTCGCAACATGATTGGCTCAGTGACTGGATTCGCTGAGCTCATCCTGATGGAGCCCGGTGTTTCTCCAGCGCCTGCTCAGGGAATGACCCAGCTTCGCGAGTGGTCCAAGGAGTTCGTCAACATTCTCGACGAGCAAAAAGCCGAGGCCACTACGTAACCGGCTACGCCTGTCCGCTTCTTTTGGATAGGAGCCCTTCACGCCACGCGATATCGCTTGGCAGTGCTTCGGTTCAGTCCTAGCTTTCGACTATCCCCTCTAGGTTGAGGCGACAGTCGAATGAGAATAGGCATCACCGGAGCTCGAGGTTTTCTCGGGACGGCAATCACAGCGGAGGCAAAAAAACGCCACTGGGAGGTTGTTGGTTATACCCGCTTTGAGGGCCAGGAAGTGGAAGGGGCGGACGAAGTTCGCTCCATTCAGGATACTGAGGCACTCGACTTTTCGGATGTAGATGCCCTGATCCACCTGGCGGGCGAACCCATTGTCGGTCTTTGGACAAAAGAGAAACTCCGACGCGTCCGTGACAGTCGAGTTGATCTCACCAACGACCTTGTCGAAGCCCTTGGCAGGCTCTCTGAAGAAAACCGGCCGAAGGTCCTCATCTCAGCTTCCGCGATTGGATATTACGGGAACCGTGGTGACGAAGTTCTCGATGAAGACGCCGATGTTGGTTTTGGATTTGTGCCGGAATTGTGCCGCGATTGGGAAGCTGCAGCCGCCGAGGCGAAACGTCTCGGAATTCGGGTGGTGACCCCTCGCGTCGGTTTGGTGCTCGGAGACCGCGGGTTGTTGCAGAAAATCCGGTTGCTGTTCAAGCTGGGCCTCGGCGGAAAGCTGGGATCCGGCAGCCAGTGGATGTCCTGGATCCACATTGACGACATTGCTGGAATCTTTGCCGAGTGTGTCGTCCAAACCGGGCTTCACGGAGCGGTAAACGCGGTCGGTCCCAATCCGGTGACAAATCGGGATTTCACGAAGACTTATGCAAAGGTCCTGAAACGTCTCGCTCCGTTTCCGGTACCGAAATTTGTCTTTAATATGATGCCGGGCGGCATGGGCTGCCTCTTTCTCGATAGCCAGAGAGTTGAGCCTGTCGTGATGAATGCGTTCAGCTACGACTGGAAGTTTCCGGACCTGGAAAGCGCTTTGCGGAATGTGGAGGGGAAGGAGATCGTCGTCGAAAGCGAGGCTGAGATCGAGGCCGATCCTGAGGAGCCGGCGGAAGATGATTCCCGCGAAGAAGAGGTTTCGGATTCGTGACTGAGTCGTGAGATCCTCGGCTGCAAACCGAAGGCTTTCGTGTTAGATTGGCTCCGTTCGAAGACTATGGCTTCACCGCAGAATACCATTGGGATCGTTTACGACTACGACCAGACTCTGAGCCCGACCTACATGCAGGACGAGGTATTGTTTCCTCATTTCGGGATCAATCCCTCGGAGTTCTGGAAACGTTGCAAGAAGCTGGTCGACGAGGACGGATACGAGAACGAGCTCGCCTATCTCAAGGCAATGATTGACTACCTCGAGATGGACGGTCCCAGCAACGCGGATCTCGAGGAACTCGGCAAGGGGTTGAAATTTTTCCCGGGACTTCCCGGCATGTTCGACGAACTGGACACGCTTTTGACCGATGAGCATCGAGCCATGGGCGTGAACATCGAACACTACATTGTTTCCAGTGGTCTCAAGGCATTGATCGACGGCAGCGAATTGAAGCCTCACTTTAAAGAGGTCTTCGGATGTGAATTCGCGGAAAACAGTTCAGGGCGTATTTCATTTCCTCGTCGTGTGATCTCCCACACGGCGAAGACCCAGTATCTCTTTCGTATCAACAAAGGGATGCTCGATCCAACCGAGGATGTGAATGATCACATGCCTGATGAGTTGCGCCCCATTCCCTTTTCTAACATGATCTACCTCGGTGACGGGCCGACTGATGTGCCGTGTTTCACCGTAATGAATCGTTTTGGCGGCCACAGCATCGCGGTATACAACCCGAATGATGAATCGCGCACCAGTTTTCGAAAGGCGTTTCAGCTATCGGGTGTTTCCGGGCGGATTAAGTATATTGCTCCGGCAGACTATCGTCCCGGCAGCCATCTCCGATTGATCCTCGAAGAGACCGTGTTGGAGATTGCCTCCCGTATCGTGGAGACGCGTCGGCGCGAGTTGATTGATGCCACCGTAGCGGCACCCACTCACTAATGAGTAGTTACAGCCGCTATCACCGCGAGTGATACTACAAGTCCGAGATCAGCCTGGTAAGATCTTCGGCTGACCACTGACCCGGGGCGTTCGGCGTTTTGAGATAGCCGTAGTTGAGGCAGGATCCTGCTTTGGCAAGAACGAGACGCGAGAGCTTACCCAGCGGCCCCATCCCCATCGCAGATATGAGACGCCCTTCACTGCGGTGGTGTGAGACGAGTTCCGCGAGGTCGAAGAGGTCCGACATTTCCTCGATAACGATGGCGACTTTGGGCACCGCAGCACCAAGTTCGTAGGCCCGGTCGACTTTGGCGCGGATCGTGTCTAAACCGGGCCAGCCGCTGAAGTCGTGGAAGGAGGCGACGAGAACGGAATCATTCTCTTCAACCTTCGAGACAAAGCCGGCGAAGGCGTCTGATTCGAGCGAAGTGATTTCCGTATCAATCACTTCAGTGCCGCTCATGTGATCGACGTAAAGACTCGCCCTGGCCTCATCATCGAGATCATTGGCACCACCCTCGTCGGGTCGACGGACCGTCAGAAGCGTCGGGCGCTCAACGGTGCGCATGACCTTGGTTGATTGCTCAGCCAGCTCAACCAGGTTATCGAGCCGGAATTCGAGAATGTTCGAAGGGACGGCATAACCCGCAGCGAGGAATTCGAGGTCCTCGGGCTGCGTGACCGTTGCGACGCTGAGCGGCTTTTCTGTGAGCGAGAGATTCAACTGAGTAAAGAAAACGATGATTTTGGCAGGAAATCAATTCGCATCTCAGTCGTTGAAAACAAAAGAGCCTCGTCGCGATGACGAGGCTCTGTGAAAGAAAGTGGGGTGAGTTCACCAATCAGGCGTCTGCAAAGACGGTGTCCTGGGTCTCTGCAACACCCGGAATTCGCATGGGGCGAATGGCGAGTTCAGCCGTCATATCGACATTATCGGGAACGAGCTTTTGATCCGCGTTCCACATGTCATCCCAGGTGATCCGCTTTCCGGAGTAGCAGGCGGTGCGCCCGAGAATGGCCATCACGGTAGAGTGGGCGATCCATTCGGCATCGTCCTTGCGATCGCCGGAGCGAATAGCTGCGAAGAATTCCTCGTGTTCGATGTCATACATGCTCTTCGGCGTGCGCGGCTTGCGGTAGGTCCAGGGATTTTCCCCGGCGATGCTGGCTTTGCCCGGGGCAAATTTCGCTATCCCCTTGGTGCCGACGATGGTGTCACCGACCGTGTTGTATGACTTTACGAACTGGCGCCACTCGCAATGAGCTTTGACGTCGTTGGGGTATTCGTAGGTGATGCTGAAATGGTCGTAAATATTGCCTTCGTTATTCGGACGGACGCGACCACCGCTACCGAAAGCGGCGACAGGATTAGCATCATTAAAGAGCCAACCGATCCGGTCGACGTTGTGGCAGCCTTGCTCAACGATTCCGTCTCCTCCAAGCCAGGTGAAGTTGTACCAGTTCTTGATCTGCCACTCGGTATCGCTCATCCCGTCAGGACGGGTGGAAGGATCGGGCATCGGTTTTACCGGGCCTGCATTGTAGTACGAATGAATGCTCTGAATGTCACCGATGGCGCCATCGTGAATTCGCTCGAACAGGGCGCGACCAAGCTGGCTGTAGCGATAGCAAAAGCCACACAGAACAGAGAGATCCTTCTCTGCAGCGATCTTAGCGGTCGCGAGGAAGTCCTTCACGCCGGCCATGTCCGTCGCGCAGGGTTTCTCAACGAAAGCGTGAACACCGGCATCAACGGCTGCCTGGAAATGCTGAGGGCGAAACCCGGGAGGCGTTGTCAGGAGCGCAACGTCGACGCCGGAATCGAGAACTTTCTTATAGGAATCGATGCCGCCGAAGATGCGGCTGTCGATGCTGTCAGATACTTTGCCCTGCGCCTCGGGAGATTTGCGGACGGACTGCAATTTATTTTCTGCCACATCCAGGTAAAGGTCGCCCGCCGCCCAGAGTTCAACGTTGTCGTCGGCTTTGAGGGCATTCAACATGGCGCCGCCACCTCGTCCACCGGCTCCAATGACGCCGATCTTCAACTTTTTGTCGTTCGGGGCGCCAAGAGTAACTGACGGAAAGCCAATGGCGGTGCCAGCCGCGGCAGCTGCACCGGTGGTTTTGACAAAGTTACGTCGTGAACTTTCGGTCGGGGAGGGGGTGTTAGTATCGCTCATGGTAAGACAGGTAGCGGGAACCGTTGTTGCCCGCATCGGAAAACGTGTCTCAGGGCACCAGTCGTGTCAAAACGGTGGGTGGGATGACTCCCTGTTCCCTTAAGGGACAGGTTGGTGTGATTCCGAACTACAGATGGGGAGAGACTTCGGTGAGGAACGCCTCGTGATTGTTCAGGTCATAGGTGATCGAAGTAAACCCCGCCGCAATCCCCGCTGCGATATTCTCGGGCTTGTCGTCGATGAAGATCGTGTTAGCCGGGTCGAGATCCAGCGTTTTGATCGTGTGGATGAAAATCTTCGGATCGGGTTTCATGAGGCGGGCCTCATGGGAGTAGACTCGTCCATCGAAGAGACCGAAGACGGGATAATTTGCTTCGAAGAACGGCACATGGATTCCGTTTGTGTTGGATAATAGGAACAGAGGGGCGCCGGCCGCTTTCTGCTCTTCGATGAACCGAACGATGGGCGTGTTCAGTTCGAAGATGTCGGCGATAGAGTCACGGAAGAATTCCGGTGTGCCACGGTAGCCGATCATGTTTGACGCCTCACGAATGAACTCTTCGGTGGTCAACTCACCGCGCTCGAGTGGGATTGAGAGCTCGGTGACACGCTGCAGAGCTTCATCGGCAGAAACTTCGATGTGAGGAGCCAGCTTGCGGGCGGCGATACCAAAGTCGAAAGCGATGATGACGTTGCCAATATCGAAGAGGAAAGCGCGAGACATGGGAAGGGAGCTTCAGACTGAATCAGATGGGCAAAGAGAAGTCAATCGGCCTGAAATTGTGTCAATCTGTCCCCAGTGTTTGTCACGGACGTGCTGTTAGTTGTGTCAAAATGACTCTATCTGATCCTTGGGTGTTTTGGTGGGGGTTGATACAAAGTATTGAATGTTAACGGGTTGGGATTCTTGGTTGGGTGGATGGCATGAAGGCTGCATCAAGAAGCGCCGAGAGTAAACAGAACTCAAACCCCATACAAATACCCATGAAACTAGTTCGATATCCCCATTCCAACTCCCTCTTCAGCGATTTTGACTCGCTGTTTGCGGATCATTTCCGGGCTTTCTCCCCGCTGCTCCGATCGACTCTTCGTTCCTCCACATCGGCACCGTATTCCGGAGTCGAGTGGTATGAAAACGAAGAGAGCTACGTTGCTCGTGTGGAACTCCCAGGAGTGAAGAAAGAAAATCTCAAGCTTGAGCTCGACGATGGCTTGTTGCGGCTCGCCTTTGAGCGGCGCAGGGGCCTGGACGAAGCCGGAAGTTTTGAGAAGCGCGAGCAAGTCCTCCGTGTCCCTGAGACTGTCAATCCCGATGGAATCTCAGCAAGCCTCGAAAACGGTATTCTCGAGCTTACCCTGGCAAAAGCTGACGAAGCCAAGCCGGTCCGAATTGAAATCAAGTAAAACGATCCCCATCACGAAAGGAGAATTAACCATGAGTGAAAAAAAAGATTCATGCTGCGGCGGAAGCTGCCACACCAGTGAAGTTGCGAAGACCGCGACTGAAAAACACAGCGGAGTCACGATCCGTCCTCATTACACTTCCCGCTACGACGACGAAGCCTGGGAAGTCGCTGTAACGCTTCCCGGCGTTGCCAGGGACCAGGTCGATGTATCCATCGAGAACGAAATCCTCGAAGTCGACGCTTCCCGGAGAAATTCCGTTCCCGAAAGCTGGCAGGCCCTGGGCGACTATCCAACTGAGCGCCGTTACCAACTTCGACTCGACGTCGGCCCTGAGGTCGATCCCGAGCGAATCTCCGCTTCCCAGGAGGACGGAGTCTTAACCCTCCGACTTCCGCTCAAGGAAGCGACCAAGCCAAGAACGATCGCGGTTAGCTGACGTTTTCGGTTTCATTATCTCATTAGCAAAGCCGGGCCGGGTATCTCTTGCAGATGCCCGGCCTTCTTTTTGGGCCCGGTCGGAAGAAACGCAGGCGGGTTGCGCGAAGGAACCGGTTTTGCTAGGTTCGCGCGATGCGGTGGATGCTGTCGGCATGTACGATTTGGGGTTTCGCGGCTGGTTTGGCCGCGGGGCTCATTTGTGCTTCGGTCTCTTCTGCCCAGGATGCCACCAGTGGGGGCGGGACTTCAGCGGGGCAGCAAACCGCCCGCTCCTCTGTCGACGATGTGGGGCGCGCCGCTGAATGGGGCGAGTCATACCAGATCCGGGCATTTGGACAGAATCCCCAGGCCCGGGTCATGTTCAGCACGTTTGCCAACGACATCAGGGATTCATTCCGTTCCTCGGTTTACCGGATCCGGCCCAACGGTCCCATCGTCAGGGGAGGCTGGACCATTCCGATCGCGATTGAGCTGTGGGGAGATGCCCGCGATGTCTACATCGGCGAGGATGTGATCAATTCCCTGGAGCTTCGCGCAGACAATCGAGTCGTCGCGAAGATCTCGGTTCGTTTGCACGATGAGTTCACCGAGCGCCGGTTTCGCCTGGCCGTCATCCGGGCCCTGCTGGCTGACCTGATGCTGGCTCCATACGGAAAAGATCCGTCATTTCTTGAGGGCAAGGATCTGGAAGTTCCGGAATGGCTGGTTCATGGCTTCGACCTCTACATTGAGCATCGCGACGGAGGTCGCCCCAGCGCCTACTTCGAAGGCATTCTTGAGAGCGGTCAGATGTTGAAGCCGGAGGAGCTCTTTGATGTGACGGATCCGGATTCTCTTGATCCTGTCAGCTACACTATTTTCCGCAGTTCTGCCGGAGCGATGGTGGCGGCCTTGATCGATCAACCGGAAGGCGATCACGCGTTGAGGACTCTGTTAGGCGACCTGCCCGGCACCGGGAGAAGAGCGATGGCACCTCTGCTTCGTCAGCATTTTCCTGCTTTCCGGGAAATGGATGAAGGAATGGAGAAGTGGTGGGCTCTTCAGGTTGCCAGTTTCGGCCAGCAGCAGAGTTTCGAGTTCATGGAGTGGGATGAAACAGAGCACTGGCTGAACGAAGCTCTCAGAGTGCGCTGGGAGCCACAGGATGCGTCGGCTCCGGAAAAGCCGAAGTCGGGCTTTTTCAATAAGTTCAAGAAAAAGCCGGAACAGGCCGCGGCGGATCCCGGCTGGGAAGGATCCTTGGAAAACCACGCTGAATTCATGAAGCGCGACGGAGCCGTTGAGAAGCTGGACCGTTGCTACATCCAGTTACAGGCTCTAAAGCGAACTGGTTTCCCGCTTTACCGACCGGTGATTGACCGTTACTGCGCGGTCATTGAAAAGATCGCCAGCAAGAAGGTCGAGGGAGTCGATGCGGAGTTGGCCGACCTTCAGGAATTGAGAGGCAAGATTCGTAATACTCTGGTTCAGACATCCGACTATCTGAACTTCTTCGAAGCGACCCGAGCTCCCGAACGCAGTAAAGCTTTCGATGAGTATTCAAAGATGCGCCGGGAGCTCGAAGAGAAGCCGCCTCCGAGGCGAAACGATCGCATCACGCGCTATCTCGACTACCTTGAACCCGAATTTCGCTAGGAGTCATCCTCAGTAGACTTCTCTTTGGCAGACGGATTGTTTTCCTCAAACTGCTTTCGCCAGTGATCCAGGCGTTCCGCGACGCGCTGCTCGAGGCCATTGCTCGAGGGTTCGTAGTAAACGCGCCCTTCAGGCAGGTAAGCCTGGGGAACATAGCCATCCTCGTAGTCGTGACCGTAGAGATAGGCGGTTTCGTCATTCTCAACCGCGCCACCCTCAACGCCGAGTTTCTTTCTCGTCTTGGTACGAAGATGGGGAGGGACGGCGAGCGTACGACCTTCCGCAATATCCTTCATCGCTGCGTTAATCCCGGCATAGGCCCGGTTGCTCTTGGGAGCGGTGGCGAGGTAAACGGCCGCGTGGGCGAGGGGAATGCGCGCTTCGGGCATGCCAATAAACTCAACCGCCTGCTGCGCGGCAACGGCGACGCGGAGGGCGTTGCTGTCCGCCATGCCCACGTCCTCGCTGGCGGCGATGACAATGCGTCGGGCGATAAAACGAATGTCCTCGCCGGCGTAAAGCATCTTGGCGAGCCAGTAGAGGGTCGCGTCCGGGTCACAACCACGCATGGACTTGATGAAGGCTGAGATCGTGTCGTAATGACCGTCACCGTCGGCATCGTAGACCACGGTCTTACGTTGGATGGAGTCTTCCGCGACCGTGAGGTCGATCGTGATTTCTCCAGTGTATTCGTCTGGCTCGGTGGTGAGGACGGCCAGTTCAAAAGAAGTCAGTAGCTTGCGGGCATCGCCATCACACATGCGGACGAGATGGGCAGCAGCATCATCATGGAGATTGAGAGCTTTTTTTCCGAATCCGCGCTCCGGGTCTTCGACCGCGGAACGCAGAAGTCCTGCGAGATCATCTTCGGTGAGAGGTTCCAGTTGAAAAACCTGGCTGCGAGAAGTGAGTGGGCTGTTGACGTAGAAATAGGGATTGTGTGTCGTCGCACCGATGAAGCGAACCGTGCCGCGTTCGATGTGGGGGAGAAGTACATCCTGCTGCGATTTGTTGAAGCGATGGATCTCGTCGACAAAAAGGGTGGTCACTTCTCCACGAGTCCGTTGAAACTGCCGGGCCGCTTCGACTGCCTTGCGGATCTCGGCGACGTTGCTCTCAACGCCGGACAGATTAATGAATCGCGATTCGGTCCGCTGGGCGATCAGTTCAGCGAGACTGGTTTTTCCAACGCCGGGAGGTCCGTAAAAGATGAGAGAAGTGAAGCGGTCCGCTTCAATCGCTCTCCTCAGGAGCCTGCCTTCGCCCAGAATGTGTTCCTGGCCAACGTATTCCTCGAGCACCCGCGGACGCATCCTGGCAGCGAGAGGCATGGTAGGGGAGAGCTTTTGGGGGCCGGAAGGGGCTGGTGAGGCCGTTTCCGCCTCCTGATCTGTGAAAAGATCGTCCATGGAACGGGTGAGAAAGCAGGGTAGTCAGAATTTGCGCCTTGTAACGCGAATTTCCCGCCAAGGCAGGTTTTTCGGGAGCTGAAACCAATTCCAGGCCCCAAAAACTGGGTTGGAAACCCGAATAATTAAAATATTTTCAATAATTATAATAATTTATTTGATTATCCGTAGGGAAAGCCGTAAAATTTTAAAATAATTAAGAATCGTTAATTGTCCGAGCGCTGAACCGCTTCGCACGACCAACCATCCCCATCACCGTCGCAAATCATGAATACCTTGATCCCCGATCTTGAGCAGTTCCAGTTAGAAGAACTGGGTCAGACCCCTGCGGTCGACAATCCGAATGCTGAAGTGAGCTTCAAAGTCGATATCGAGCCCTCCCGCGTGACCCGTCGCGTGGTCGTCGGCATCCTTGATGAGAGCAAGAAGCGCGGTATCACTGTAGCGATTTATCCTGCCACAGGGGAAGTCTGCGACGTGACTAACGGTGGCGGCGTCATCGGATACCTCTCCAAGTCGCCTCTCAGCCCGGGTGTTCCGGTTCCCTGTGATCTGACTCTTTACCGCTTTGGAAAAAACTTCGTCTGCAGCGTTCGCATTCATGGGGAAATTTTCCTCTACCCGGCTTTCTCCATGGACGGAAATGCTCGTCTCACTGCCTTTGTTGGCCAGGAGAGCGAAGAAGGCAATCAGGCACTGAGCTGGTCCCGCCTTCGCCTCGACGTGCTCGAACAGCCCGTCGCTGCGTAAGCTAAGAATTTCATCTTTGTCGTTGGTATGTAAAACGGCGCGGGTTTCGATCCGCGCCGTTTTTCGTTTTGTGGCGGGTAGTAGCGTATCGATACCTTCTGCGCGGCAGTGGAGCTTCTCAGGGTTGTAGTCCTTGATCGACGATCTTCAAACGAGTGCAAAACGCGGGGCAGGTCGTCACGTCGCCGGTACACAAAAAAAGCCGGACGTTTCCGCCCGGCTTTTTTCGAATTGGTTCTTTGAAGACGCTTACTTGTCTTCGTTCGCCTTGGCGATGATCTCCTCGGAGACGTTCTTCGGGCACGGAGCGTAGTGTGAGAACTCCATGGAGAACTGACCACGACCGGAAGTCATGGTACGAAGGTCACCGATGTAACCGAACATCTCACTCAGGGGAGCGTCCGCTTTCACACGAACACCGGTCGGAGTGGTGTCCTGGGTCTTGATCATTCCGCGGCGGCGGTTGAGGTCACCGATCACGTCACCGACGTGGTCTTCAGGAGTGAAGACGTCGATCTTCATGATAGGCTCAAGCAGCTGAGGGCCGGCCTTCGGAATGGACTGACGGTAAGCAGACTTAGCAGCGATTTCGAAAGCAACCGCGGAGGAGTCAACGGCGTGGAAGCCACCGTCGATCAGGGTCACTTTGAAGTCGAGCATGGGGAAGCCGGCAAGCACACCCTTGTCCTTGGAAAGCTTGAAACCTTTCTCAATGGCGGGCCAGTATTCCTTCGGCACGTTACCACCAACAACCTTGGACTCGAATTCGAAGCCTTCGCCACCGGCCTCGAGAGGCTCGATGATGTAGTCGATCTTACCGAACTGACCGGAACCACCGGACTGCTTCTTGTGAGTGTAGGAATCTTCGACGGTCTGAGTGATAGTCTCGCGGTAGGCCACCTGGGGAGCACCCACGTCAACTTCGACACCGTGCGTACGCTTGAGGATGTCGACCTTAATGTCGAGGTGAAGCTCACCCATTCCCTTAAGAATGGTCTCACCGGTTTCCTTGTCGGACTCAACGTGGAAAGAGGGGTCCTCGCGAACCATCTTGGCGATGGCATCACCCAGCTTCTCGGAGGCGCCCTTGTCCTTCGGGGAAACAGCCACGGAAATCACCGGATCAGGGAAAACCATGGGTTCGAGAGTCGCAGGGTTCTTCGGGTCGCAGAGAGTGTGACCGGTCTGAACGTTCTTGAGACCGACGAGAGCCACGATGTCACCCGCCTGGGCGCTGTCGAGGTCCTCACGGGAGTCGGCGTGCATCTCAACGATACGGCCAACACGCTCGGTCTTGCCGGTGAAGGTGTTGAGGATGGTGTCTCCCTTATTCAGGGTGCCGGAGTAAACGCGGGTGAAGGTCAGGGCGCCGTACTGGTCGTCCATGATCTTGAAGGCGAGAGCGCGGAGGTCCTTGTCCGGATCCACGATGGCGTATTCGCCGGACTCGTTACCTTCCATGTCCACTTCGGGCTGAGGGGGAACCTCAGTCGGGGAAGGAAGGAAGTCGACCACGGCGTTGAGCACAAGCTGCACTCCCTTGTTCTTGAAAGCAGAACCACAGTAGGTCGGGAAGAAGTCGAGAGCGATCGTGCCTTTACGGATCAGCTTCTTGATCGTGTCGATGTCCGGCTCTTCTCCTTCGAGGTAAGCTTCCATGACGTCGTCATCCTGTTCGACGACAGTTTCGATGAGCTGTTCGCGATACTCTTCCACCTTGTCGACCATGTCGGCAGGAATGTCCTGAAGCTCGTAGTTCTCAGGCAGGCCAGAATCATCCCAGACCCAGGCCTTGCGGCTGAGCAGATCAACCACGCCGGTGAAATTGTCTTCGATGCCGATCGGAAGCACCATCACGAGCGGCTTGGCAGCGAGCACGTCCTCGACCTGCTTCACGACGCGGTAGAAGTCAGCGCCGATACGGTCGAGCTTGTTAACGAAAATGATTCGGGAAACGCCGGACTCGTTGGCGTAGCGCCAGTTGGTCTCGGACTGGGGCTCAACACCACCGGATCCGCAGAAAACGCCGACGCCACCGTCGAGCACTTTCAGTGAACGATACACCTCGATGGTGAAGTCCACGTGTCCGGGAGTATCAATGATGTTGAAACGGTGATCGTCCCAGAAACAGGTGGTAGCAGCGGACTGAATCGTAATACCGCGCTCCTGCTCCTGATCCATGAAGTCAGTCGTAGCGGCACCGTCGTGCACCTCTCCGGTCTTGTGGATCTTACCGGTGAGCTTGAGAATACGCTCGGTGGTTGTGGTTTTACCGGCATCAACGTGGGCGAAGATCCCGATATTTCTGTATTTGGAGAGGTCTTTCATCTACCTGTTTAGTTTGGATTGGAACCGAATTTTCGAAGCGTATAGTTGTTCAAAGCAGCCGTAAGGCAACAGGGAATTCCCGTTTTATGATAATTATTCTCGACGCCCCGATTGGGTTCGTTTAGAGGCGCGGGCTTCTAAAATGTTCAAAACAGCTCTTTTTGGCCCGGCAGGAGGCGGCGAAAGGCCGCTGTGGAGAGGGATTTGACGGGTTTTCCCAGTCCGTGACGGTGGATGGAAATTGCGATGAGGTGCTGGATTTGTTCCGCCAACGGTCCTCTACCCGTCATCCTGGCGCCGAACTGACTGTCATTGAGTTGGCCTTCTCTAAGTTCCCGAATGCGGCCCAGTACCAGCTCCTTGCGTTCCGGGAAGTGCTGGTCGAGCCAATTCGAGAAAATCTCCCGGACCTGGAAGGGGAGTCGAACCACGGATCCAGAAGCAAATTGAGCCCCGCGTTCGGCCGCTGCCTCGATGATTGCGGGGATTTCGTGCTCATTCAGACCGGGGATAACGGGTGCGATGGAGATTCCGACGGGAATTCCGGCCCGGTGGAGCTTTTCCACGGCCTCCAGACGGGCCTGAGGACGCGAGGCACGAGGCTCGAGCAGGTTGCTCAGTTTTGAGTCCAGGCTCGTAATGGAAAGGACTACCGCGGCGGCGCCATGCTCTGCGAGGCGGGAGAGCACGTCAATATCTCGGGTGACGAGGGCATTTTTGGTCACGATTCCAACGGGATTCCTGAATTCGGCGAGGACTTCGAGGCACTGACGCGTGATTTGGAACTGTCGCTCGAAAGGTTGGTAGCAGTCGGTAACGCCGCTGCAAACCACTGATTGGGGTGTCCATGATTTGCGAGCGAGCTCCTGTTCAAGTAGTTCGGGGGCTTTCTCCTTCACCATGATGCGGGTTTCAAAGTCGAGCCCGGAATTGAATCCGAGGTATTCGTGGTAAGGGCGGGCATAGCAGTAGGCGCACCCGTGTTCGCAGCCCCGATAGGGGTTCACACTGCGGTCAAAACCGAGATCAGGGCTCTGGTTGGATGAAATGATGCTCTTGCTGTCGTCGCGGTAGAAACGTGTTTTCGGGCGCCTCCCGACGGCATCGGGATCAATCGCGGCGATTTCCTCCCAGGCTCCGGCATCCTCTTCGACGTGAAGTTGCTCAAAGCGGTTTCCGGGATTGGTCACGGTTCCGCGCCCGTGGTTGGAGTAGGGAGAGGTCATATGCTGTTCTAGTGAACAGTATATGACTGCCTTGTCAAGAAGTTGGGCTATCGATCGAGCCGGTTCTGGACTCGATCGTTAATGGCTATGATGAGCTCGTCCGCAGACCTCTGGCCTTTTTTTAGAATAGTGGTGACGCGCTCTCGCAGGAAGGCCTGCTCCTTCTCCGAGGGATCTTTTCCCGAAAGGACAATCACAGGAATCGAGCGCAGATGCTCATCGGCCTGGAGCTTTTCGAGAAATTCAAAGCCGTCCATGACAGGCATGAGCAGATCGAGAACGATGGCTGCCGGCCGGGTTTTCTTCAGTAAATCAAGGGCCTCCGCCCCGTCATGGGCCTGGGTGGTTTTCCAGCCGGCTTCATCGAGGATGCGACTCATCGCCTCGAGGCCGGCTTCATCGTCGTCGACAAGCAGAAGGCTCTGACTGTTCGACTGGCCGGTTGCCCGTTCGATCACCCGACTGAGTCGTTTCATGTCGATGGGTTTGACGAGATAGTCCTCAACATCGAGCGCGCTGCCGTTTTCCTGCTCGGCCATCACGGACACCATGACCACGGGGATGGACTGGGTATCCTCTGACTCCTTGAGATGGTTGAGTACCTCCCAGCCATCCATGCCGCCGGGCATGACCACATCGAGGGTGATGGCATCGGGGTGATGTTCCTTGGCCATTTCCAGTCCATTGTTTCCGTCCACGGCAGCGAGGACGCGGTAACCCTGCGCTTCAAGCATGCGGGTGAGCATTTCGCGGACTTTCTGATCGTCGTCGATGACCAGAATCGTTGCGTCGCGCGGGGTCGGACTGTCGCCATTGCTGGACGAAGGGCTGATAGAGCTGGTCTCCGGTGCCTCTTTCGATTCGTAGTGTTCGGACACCGGCTCGCACGGGAGGAAAATGCTGAAGTGTGTGCCTTTGCCCACTTCGCTGACAAATCCGATGCGCCCTCCCATCTGCGAAATCAGCTCCTTGCAGATTGAAAGGCCCAGGCCGCTGCCACCGGCGTTGTCTTTCTTGTTCGAGACAAAGGGGACAAACGCCTTGGCCTGCTCTTCCGGGCTCATGCCGCGTCCCGTATCCGAGACCGTGAACTCGACCCACGAAGCTTCATTGATTTCACGGGGGCGGGCATCGAGCGTGACAGTTCCCTCTTTGGTGAACTTGATAGAGTTTCCAATGAGGTTGCCGAGCACCTGTCTGACCCGGCGATCGTCGGCAATAATAGAAGGAAGAGTATCGCTCCCGCTTTTGACGAAAGAGAGTCCCTTGTTCTTTGCCTCTGCGGCAAAGGTATCCTGGAGGTCCTTCAGAAGGGAAGAGACATCGATCTCATCCTTGCTGAGGGTCTCAGCGCCCATAATGATTTTCTGGTATTCGAGAATGTCGTTCACCAGGTTCAGTTCCCGGGCGGCGTGGGCGTGAATGCGATCGACATCCTGGCTTTGCTCTTCATCGAGGTCAGAGAGGCGCAAGGCTTCCACCTGGAGAAAGATGGCATTGAGCGGTTGGCGCAGGTCATGGCTCACCTTCGCGACGAAGGCATCTTTCTCGTGACTCAGGGTCATGAGCTTTTCGTAGGCCTTCTCCAGCTCGCTGTTGGCGCGACGAAGTTCGCGGGTGCGATCGCTGACGCGCTGTTCCAATTCCTCCTGAAAAGCGATGAGTTCTTCGAAGAGGCGTTTCGAAGCGCGGGCGATGTCGCCGACTTCATCCTGGCGCTTGATGTCGAGGCCCCGGGCAAGGTCGGCGACCCTTTGATGGAAGGTTTCCCGCTTTGACTCGGTGATAGCCTGCGCAGTGCCGGTCATGCGTTTGAGCGGGCGAATGAAGTGCATGGCAATCAGGAACCCGATGAAACCGAAGCCGGCAGCGACGAAGATGGCGATGGTCTGAAGCGACAGCATCTCATAGGCGATGGAGGAGGCGAGCTCATCCTCAAGGACGGCGTAGTGGAGTAGATATTCCTGGGGCGCGCGGTATTGGCCAACGAGTGCACGAACGGTCCAGACACTGATCTGGTCGCACTCGACTCGCCCACGCCAGTCGAGGCCGTCGAACTCCTCGCCGAAATTTTCCGCCAACGCTGCGGTGATACCTTCCTGAAGCTTATCCAGCTTTTCCTGTGAAGGCGCCAGCAGCCGGATTTCCCCGGCATGGTTGGACAGCCCGCCGAATGTGCCATTTTGGTGGAGCTGAGTTCGTAGCAGATCAGAAAAGTCGCCAAGTTCATTCGGGTCTGCGTTGCGAAGCGCGTCAGCGAAGCGCTCGTTGGGCAGGGCCTCCTGGAAATAGTAAGCTTGTTTCAGATCAATGACTTCCTGTCTGGCCAGTCGCTCTACCTTGGGTTCGACTTCGTCGGGCTGAGGATTGGCGGTTCTCTTCCGGGCGCGCTCGAGGGCTTCGTGGAGTTTCTCATCGTCGTGAAGGGAAAGGAAAATCTGGTCGTTGTCAGTGGCTGTCTCGTCTTCGTCGTGGCGGATGATCTGGTTTCCGTCGGCGTCTTCGAGGACAAGAAAGTGGCGCGGAGAAGTGACGGGCGGGATTGCCGTCATAATCCGCACATAGGCGGGAGTGCCTTCCTTTTCGCCGAGATAAGTCATTGCCCAAACGACCGGTGTCCAGCGCATTGCCGAATCGCCGCCGGGTAGATCGAGCCGCTCCAGCTGAGTGCGCATAATGGGGGACAGGCGGACGCGAGGACCGGCTTCGGGGCCGGGAAGCCACGGCTCGCTCGTGGTCAGCCTGGCTTTCTCGGACAGGATAATCGATTCAGAAGCTTCATCCCCGAAGGTGACGACCTCGACCCGAAGGTGATTCTTCCAGTAGCGTTTGCAGAGACCTCGAGCCAGGACGAGCAGCTTCTCCGGATCTGCATTGTCGGCGACGCTCTGTTGAAACACTTCGCTGTTCGCGATGCTGTTGAGGTCGTCACGCAGGCCGTCGATCTGGTCGATCATTTCCCAGGCCCGCAGTTCTGCTTCGTCGCCGAGATCGACCAGTTCGTGATCGCGAAGAACGGACTCCGCTTTGGAGGAAAGCACTTTTGCTACGAGCAGCGCAGACGCAGCCGTAGCCAGCATGACCAGCAAAGCCACTTTCCCTCGAATTCCAAAATACATCAGCTGTCTGAGTAGGACGGACTCAGTGTTCCATTGATTCAGAAAAACCGGAAGCCCAAACCATCCAGCTTGAGCATATAGTTAGGCGGGTGGATCAGGAGCGTTCCCAGGTGTCGGAGTCCTGGAGTCGCTTGATGCCGAAGAAGTCTTTGAAAACTCTCCGGAAAACCTTCCGCTTAAATTTGGGGACCCCGCCGAGATCGAAGTTCTGCGGCTTGATCCACTTAAAATCGACGAACTCCTGCACGTGCGCCTTAAGGTTGATGTCCTGTTTGGTGCCGTAGTAGTCGCAGAGAAAGTAAGTTTGGGTCTGGCCGCAAAATTGCCCTTTCTTTAGGTGTCCGTTAGGAAATTTGTAGCGATAGTCCGTCCGGCAGGCGATGATTCGGTAGAGATCCGGGCTGATTCCAGTCTCTTCTGCGACTTCCCGATAGAGCGCTCCAATGAGATCCTCGCCCTTGTCCACGCCCCCTTGGGGAAACTGCCAGCATCCACGATGGTCTTTCCTCTCAAAGATGAGGACCTTGCCGTTCTTCGGTTTACGAAGAATGACAGCGACGTTTGGGCGGTACGTAGCCATTTAGCGGAAACAAGGGTTAAACAACGCGCTAACGAAGATTTACAACGCGTTGCTACTTGTGAAAGATAACAGCAGTGAACATTACGAAACGCAATTCTTATTTCGGAGGACTTCGCCTGACATTCGGGCTCATTCTTGCAGGTGTCATCCTCATCGTTTCCTTCGTCGTTTGGCAAACGCGACCGGCTCGTGTGGTCATCAAGAAGCAGGCTGACTTGATTTCTGGCATCGAGAGCCGGAATGTCGCGCGGATTCGACGGCTGGTTTCAGACAGCTACAATGACAAATGGGACTTTGATGCCGACGACGTCGCCGAGGCGGTGGTGGATGTCGGGAGCCAGTTCATGACCCTGGTGCTGACGCCGGAAGAGCAGGAGTTGCTGATTGAGGACGGCGAGGCCGTGGTCTCTGTCCGCCTCACGGTGAGCGGCAATGCGGTCGGGCCGGCAGGGGGTGAAGTGACTCGCCGGATCAACCGACTGGAGGAACCGTTTCTTTTTACCTGGAAGAAAGAAACATTTCTGCCGTCGAGTTGGCGGTTGGTGCGGATTCACCAGTCGGAGCTGCCCTCCGAACTATACGGGTATGAACCCGGTGATATTCGCCGGGCCATGAGTGGGGAGTAAACAGAGTCAGGTGGGTGGCCTGACCCTGTTAGACTAACAAGTCCTTAATCACATGCCGGTTCTCGACGCCGGTGAGGCGGGAGTCGAGCCCCTGGTGCTTCACGCTGAAGCGTTCGTGATCGATGCCGAGATTGTGCAGCACGGTGGCGTTGAAATCGTTAATGTGAACCGGATCCTGGATGATGTTGTAGGCGTAGTCGTCGGTTTCGCCATAGTCGAGGCCGCCCTGGAAACCGCCGCCTGCCACCCAGGTGGTGAAGCATCGTCCGTGGTGATCACGGCCATGATTATCTTCCGTGAGTTTGCCCTGGCCGTAGATGGTTCGGCCGAACTCTCCTCCGAAAACAACCATCGTGTCCTCGAGCATGCCGCGCTGTTCGAGGTCTTTAATAAGGGCGGCTGCGGGTTGGTCGACGCTCTGGCAGTTGTGAGCCAGGTCCTTGGGCAGGTTGTTGTGCTGGTCCCACCCGCGGTGGAAAAGTTGGATGAACCGAACTCCCCGCTCCGCCATGCGACGGGCGAGGACACAGTTGGAGGCGAAGGTGCCTTTCTCACGGGCCTGCTCACCGTATAGGTTAAAGGTATAGTCTGGCTCGCTGGCAGTATCCATCAGATCCGGGACAGAGGTTTGCATCCGGAAAGCCATCTCGTATTGAGAGATCCGTGATTCGATTTCCGGGTCCTGCACTTTCTCAAAGCGCTGTTGATTGAGGCTGGCGAGCCCATCAAGCATCTTGCGGCGGGTGCCGCGATCGAGTCCGGCGGATCGGTCAGGTAGAGGACAGGATCGTTTCCGCTTCGGAACTGCACTCCCTGGTAGCGTGACGGGAGGAAGCCGCTTCCCCAGAGCCGGGCGAAGAGAGCCTGTCCGGGCTTTTTGCCCACGGAAATCATGGTGACGTAGGCGGGCAGGTCTTCGCTCAGCGAACCGAGTCCATAAGCCAGCCACGAACCCATGCTGGGGTGCCCGAACTGCTGGGTGCCGGTGTTGATGTAAGTGATGGCCGGATCGTGATTGATGGCCTCCGTGTTCATCGAACGAATAATAGAGATCTTGTCGGCGATGCCGGCGGTGTGGGGCAGCAAGTCGGTGTTCATCCAGGTGCCTCGTTCGCCGACTTTCTCGAAGTTGAACATCGGGGCGACGCAGGGAAAGGACGACTGACCGCTGGTCATGCCGGTGATTCTCTGACCGTTGCGGATGGAATCCGGCAGTTCGGTGCCGTGGAGATCGCGCATCTTCGGTTTGTAATCGAACATGTCGATGTGCGACGGGCCACCGGCCATGAAGAGATAGATGACGCGCTTTGCCTTAGGTGCAAAATGTGGCAGAAGGTGCCGAGATGCATCGTTCGCTGCTAAGGCGCGCGAACCTAGCAAGCTAGACAGGGCGGCACCACCGACGAGACTGCAGGAACGCCCAAGAAAGTTTCGGCGCGACTCGAGTTGCTGGTAGTTGATCAGAGGATTCATGGCTAGTTGCGTGTCAGGACTTCGTCGAGGTTGAGAATGAGGCTGGCCACTACGGTCCAGGCAGCGTGTTCGGAGGGCTTCAGCGTTTCGTCTCTTCCAGATTCGCCGGCACTGACGAGCAGTTGGCTTTTCTCGGGAGCGGAATCGTAGGTCGTGAGGCTGTGCTGGTAGACGTCGATGAGAGCGTCGATTTCCGAGGTCTCGGGGGAGCGGGCGGTAGCGAGTTCAAATGCCCACGAGGCCCGGGCGTGATCGGTCGATCCGCCTTCCTTGAGGATTCGCTCAGCGAGATGGCGGGAGGCTTCGATCATCTGCACATCATTCATCGCTGCGAGGGCCTGGAGCGGGGTGTTGGTGCTCGGCCGCTGGATCACGCAGGTCTCACGATTGGGGGCGTCGAAAATGACCATGGCGGGATGCGGGGCTGAGCGCTTCCAATAGGTGTAGAGTGATCGACGGTAGAGCTTGTCACCCTTGTCCTGGACGAAGACCGGCTTGCCGCTCAGGCCGACTTCTTTCCACAATCCGGGCGGCTGGTAAGGTTTCACTCCGGGGCCACCGGGTTTGTCGACCAGCAGACCGCTGAGGGCGAGAGCGTTGTCGCGAATCATTTCCGCCTGGAGGCGGTAGCGGGGAGAGCGTGCGAGGTAGAAGTTGTCGGGATCTTTATCCACATCTCCGGGCCGGAAGTTGGAGGACTGGCGGTAGGTTTCGGACATTGCGAGTTGCTTGATCATCCGCTTGATGTCCCAACCGCTTTCGCGAAAGTCGACGGCCAGCCAGTCGAGCAGTTCGAGGTGGGTCGGATAGGCTCCCTGGGCGCCAAAGTCGGCCGGAGTCCGGACAATGCCATTGCCGAACATGAGTTGCCAAAGCTGGTTGGCTGCGACTCGCGGAGTGAGTGGATTGTCTTCCGAGAAAATCCAGTGCGCCAGGCCGAGGCGGTTCGGGGGAGCATCTTCGGGGAGGGGAGGCAAGGCAGCGGGAGTTCCGGGCGAAATGGCCTCATCCTCCCTCGGAGCGTCGTAGGCACCACGATCAAGAACGTAGGTCATTCGCATCTCGTCCGGCGCATTGTCCTTCATCACCATCGAGGTGGTTTTTCCGGAGAGGAGATTGTTGATTTCGAGGCGGGCATGGAGCTCATCGGTCTTGGCAACGCTCCACGGTTCCACCCGACTGAGGAAGTGATTGCGGAGAATGCGCTTCTGCTTTGCGTGTCGTTTGGCAGCGAGCGTCTCTTTGGCCTCCTTGATCAGATCCTTTTGGGTCCAGGCGATTTCAGCCGGGGTCAAAACCCGGTTGTAGATCTGGACCTCGTCGAGATGCGCTTTAGCAGCAGCGCCCTGGGAACGACCCCCGACCCGGAACGGGACAGTTGGTTTGATCGTTCCGGTGAGTTTGTCGGCTTCGACGGTAGCGGGAACTACCTTGCCGTCGATGTAGATCTTCACACCGGCCGCCTTTCGTGAGCCGTTGTAGGTGACGGCGACATGCTGCCATTGTCCGGGAGTCAGAGCCACTTCAGAGATCACCTTGATGGCATTGCCAGGCCATTTGTTGATCAGGTGAATGCCGGGTTTCCCTTTTTGAAGCCAGAGGTCGTAGCCGCGAAATCCTTGCTGCACATCCATTCGTGCGAATGCGGCTCCGGAGGCATTGGTGTCTGCAATTCTCACCCAACTCGCGAAGGTCAGTTTGCTCTTCTCGTTGAATTCGGTGATGTCTCCGCTGTCGTAGAAGCGCTCGCCGACCTGGGTGCCCTGGTTGAATTTGCCGTCCGAAATTGATTTGGAGGCCTTGGGTCCAAGCAGGTGCTTGCCGCCTGCGGCATCGACGAGGACTCTGGAACGCACGTCATCGAAGGGGAAGTAGTGCACCAAGTTCTGGAGGCGTTTCTCAAGCGCCTCGGCGGGCTCTTTTTCTCCCGTGGTTTCAGACTTCTTCGCTTCGGAAGCTTCGATCTTTCTCACTTTCGTGATCGCGTTGTCCCGTTTCTTCCCGGCGGCATCAATTTTGTCCTGTTCGGGGGTGGTCAGGATTTCGACGAACGGCATCTGGTTCCCACGGCGGGTTTGCATGCCGGGGTCGGTGGTGTTGTTGAAGTAGGCGTAGAACTGGTAGTATTCCTTTTGGGATACAGGGTCATACTTATGGTCATGGCATTGCACACATTCCATGGAAAGACCAAGCCAGACATTGGAAGTGGTTTTGACCCGGTCGGCGACGTAGCTGACCCGGAGTTCTTCAGCGATGGCCCCGCCTTCGTCGGAACTCGGGTGGTTACGGTTAAATCCTGATGCCACCAGTTGGTCATTGGTCGGATCGGGCAGAAGGTCTCCGGCCAGTTGTTCGATGGAGAACTGATCGTAGGGCTGGTTGTTGTTGTAGGCATTAACGACCCAGTCCCGCCATGGCCACATATCGCGGGGACCGTCGGCATGCATCACGGAGGTGTCACCGTAACGGGCAGCGTCGAGCCACATCAGGGCCATGCGTTCGCCGAAATGAGGCGAGGCGAGAAGTCGATCCACCACTTTCTCATAGGCGTTGGGTGATTTGTCTTCGATGAAGGCGCGGACGTCTTCCGGAATCGGGGGGAGTCCGGTCAGGTCAAAGGTGATTCGGCGAATCAGGGTGCGACGATCGGCTTCCGGGGAGGGCTTGATCTTTTCCTGTTTCAATCGCTCAGCGATAAACTGGTCGATGGGGTGCTTTTTGCTGTCCGCTTCAGGAAGTTCCGGCTTCTCCGGGTTAACGAATGACCAGTGATCAGTCCATTCAGCACCGCTCTCGATCCAGCGCTTGATGAGATCCTTCTCCTGGTCGGTAAGCGGTTTCTTAACCTTTGGGGGAGGCATCACGTCGTTGTCATCATCGGTGATGATGCGATACCACGATTCACTGGTGTCAAGATCGCCGGGAACGAATGCGCGAATCCCGTCATTGTCGGCAAAAGCGTCTTCCTTGAGGTCGAGGCGAAGGCCGGCTTCGCGGTGCTCTTCATCGGGGCCGTGACAGAAGAAGCACTTGTCCGAGAGGATAGGGCGGATGTCGCGGGCGAAGTCTACGGCGCCGCTTTCGGCATGCGCTGAAGAAGAGAATCCGGCCAGGAGGCAAATCTGAAAGATGGTTTTCCTCATACTACAAGGGCACCTTAATCTGGGAAAAGGGGGAGTCCTCAAGATATGGGGTACGCAAATTTGGGGCAGTTTTCGGCGTAAGATTACGAATAACAGGGAGAACTTGCCAAGTCGGTAGCGGGACTCGATTCCGCTGGATTCCATTGAGGATGGGGGCGGATTTCGGTAAAGTGAGGTATGACAACGGAATCTCTTCTCGCGTTCTTCGGCTGGTGCTCCGTGATCAACTTGGGGGTGCTGATCTTTTCTTCCGTGATGCTGATGGCGTGTCGCGGCTGGGTCATGCCGATGCACAGCAAGATGTTCGGCATCGAGGAAAAGGAACTCGGAAGCATCTACTTCCGTTTTCTCGCCTACTACAAGATCGTGGTGATTGCCTTCAACCTCGTGCCATACTTTGCACTGAGGATCATTGCCTAGCGACGCTTCGGTTTGCCGGGTCGGTGTTATCCAGAACAAGTGAGTCACCCTTTCGTTGCGCGAATGCCGGGAGGCGATAGGGTGCCGCGATGAAATTACCGTGTCGGGAGAATGCCTATCAGGCGGAACACGTGCAGCTGTTGATTCGCAGCTACGAACGACTCATTGGTCGTCCGCTGATTGAGGCTGATGATCATCCCGGCGGTGTTTCGCAGGCACTGTTTGAAGCGCCTTTCTTCGTCGCTTCCCATAACACGGAGGATGACCCCGTGCTGACCTACGGAAACCAGACGGCTCTCGATCTTTTCGAGATGGAATGGGATGAGTTCACGTCGACTCCTTCGCGGTTCACCGCGGAGACTCCCGAGCGAGCCGAGAGAGAGCGACTGCTGGAAGCGGTCAGGACAAATGGATTTATCGACGACTACTCGGGTATTCGGATCTCGAAAACCGGGAAGCGGTTCCTCATCAAGCAGGCCACCGTATGGAACCTGATTGATGAAACTGGAAGCCGGGTGGGCCAGGCTGCAACTTTTGCCGGCTGGGAGCCGTTGTCCTGAAACTTTCTGGTCAGGTAAGGGTTTCATGGATCGTGCATAGACAGCGCGAACCGTTTGCGATACCCTTAGCCGATATGAAAATTCCCTCAGTCCTTGTTGTCCTTTTTTCCCTGACCCTGGGTTCTCTTTCCGCCCAAAACCAGGCCCAGACCCAGGAAGACGGTGCCTATGCCGGTATTGCAGGTTTCTGGGAGGTGGTGACTTCCAACGGACGATTCGTGGCCCGCCTTGATCAGATCGCTTCGGTGAGTCAGCACGAATACCTGATCGACGGAGGCATTCGTGTTTATGAAGTGACGGTCGACACTGATGGTGCTCAGACGGCACGTTTTTATTACATCGAGTCAGTGAACGAAACCTCCTCGGTCACGACAGGCAGCGCGACGTTCAATCGCATCAAGGATCTTGCCAACCAGGCGACGGAAAAAGCGGGCATGGGTAACGTTGATTCTATCGTGACCAAGCATTATCCCGACACGACTCACGCGAAGACTTCCGAATACCGCATGAGCAACAAAGCCACCATCAGCCAGATCTACGATCACGTGCATCGCGTCTGGGCTGAAGAGCGGGGCCGCGGAAAGCAGAACAAGCTCATCATCCGCAACGGTTAGGTGCTGTTCACGTTCCCGTTTCTTTTCTGAGAGTTCTGAATGGAATACCGCGAGATCCCGCGTACCGACCTCAAGGTCAGCCTGATCGGATTGGGCACGATGACCTGGGGGGAACAGAATACTGAGGCCGAAGGCCACGAACAGATGGACTACGCTCTCGAGCAGGGCGTGAACCTCTTCGACGTGGCCGAAATGTATCCGGTCCCGCCGGTGGCGGAGACCTGTCACGAAACTGAAAGAATCATCGGGACCTGGTTTGCAGACCGGGGCAAGAGAGACCAGGTGATTCTTGCCACCAAAGTGGTGGGCCCCGGAACCCATGTGACCCACATTCGCGACGGAGCCCGACTGGATCGCCCCAACATCATGACGGCGGTCGAAGGCAGCCTGAAGCGACTGCAGACAGATTACATCGATCTGTATCAGCTCCACTGGCCCGATCGACCGGTGCCCCTGTTCGGTGGGCGTGATTACAATCCTCCGAAACAGGATGATTCTGTCCCGATTGAGGAGACCTTGAAAGTTCTCGGCGAACTCGTGGAGCAGGGGAAGGTGCGTCACATTGGGCTTTCCAACGAAACCCCTTGGGGTGCGATGAAGTTTCTTCAGGCTGCCGAGAGTCTGGGATTGCCGCGGATCGTCACGATCCAGAACTCGTATAACCTCCTGAACCGAACCTTTGATGCCGGACTTTCGGAGGTGTGTCATTACGAGGACGTTCGTTCCCTGCCGTATTCGCCGCTGGCATTTGGGCGTCTCACCGGAAAATATCGTGGCGGGGTAATGCCGGATGGCGCACGACTGACCTTGTGGGAACGTTTTGCCCGATACAACGGCCCCAACAGCGATGCGGCGATTGAAGAATACGCGAGAATAGCTGAAGAAGCCGGGATGAGTCTTACCCAAATGAGCCTCGCCTGGATCAATCAGCGCCACCACGTTGCCAGCAATTTGATCGGAGCGACGTCGATGGAGCAGCTCAAAGAAAACATCGCCAGTGTGGAGGTGAACTTGCCGGGTGAAGTGAGAAAAGCGATCGATACTGTTCATCATCGTTTCCCGAATCCGTGCCCTTAGGTGCTAATTCGGATCATCCCGGGCTGGCGCATTTTTTGACCGGCCTTTATCAGCAATTCGTCGTATACTGCCTTTCAATGTTTCGCCTGCCTTTCATTACTGTTTTACTGGGATTCGCCTTAGTTCTGGCGGCGACTGGTCAGGAGTATCACCAGTTCACCAGTAAGGACGGCAAGCAGATGTCAGCCATGCTGCTCGATATCTCGCCGGATAACCGGCAGGTGAAGATTCGTCGTGAGGACGGTCTCGAGTTCCAGTTTGAGATCGTCGGGCTGAGTCTCGATGATCAACAGCATATCAAAGACTGGCTCAAAACGCGGGTGGTAGAGATCAAGACCGACTATCGGCTCGAGATGGACATTGACCACAATGCGACCGAAACGGAGCGTCATCGCAGTGATTCCTATTACACCTATGAGCAGCGTTTCGGGAACTACGAGATCGCGATCAGGAATCTTTCCCGGGAAACGCTTCCGGCGGCGACTCTCGAATACATAGTCGTGTGGAAGGAGCGTCTCCGTGTCTACGAGAGCGCTGAGAGTGGGTGGACTTATTCCTCGAGCGGTTCCTCCTCTGAAGATCCCAAGATCAAGATCTCCGGCTCGAAAGAACTCGGTGAGATGGTTTACAACCGTGACGTTGAGATTTTCACGGACGAAGTTGAAATCAATCGATACCTCTTTGATGGCAAGGTCAGCCGTGAGGATGAACTGGTGGGTGTGAAGATCCGGGTCAAAGATGCGTATGGGAATATCCTGCTTGAGGAAGAGTCGGCAGGCTCCGAAATCGAGAACCTGAGTTGGGACGACGCCAACGCGATTCCTGACTTCGTTCCGAGAACCTGATTACTTTTCGGCTTGCGGCGGGACCGATTCGGTCTTTTGTCTCCGCCATGAGCGAAGTTTATAAGATTGCAGTTCTTCCCGGCGACGGAATTGGCCCGGAAGTCATGAGCGAAGCACGCAAGGTGCTCGACCGTGTTGCCGAGAAGGAAGGTCTCACTTTCGAAATTGAAGAGAAACTGGTGGGTGGAGCCGCGATCGACGCGACTGGTGGTCCGCTTCCGGAAGACACTATCGCAGCCTGCGAGGCTGCGGATGCAATTCTTTTTGGCTCGGTCGGAGGTCCCAAGTGGGAAAACCTTCCACCCGATATTCAGCCTGAGCGTGGTGCGCTTCTGCCCCTGCGTAAGCATTTCGGTCTTTTCGCCAACCTGCGTCCCGCAGTTTGTTTCCCGGCGCTGACCCACGCGTCCCCGGTTAAGGAAGATCGCATCGCCGGTGGTTTTGATGTGCTCTGCGTCCGTGAGCTTACCGGTGGCATCTACTTCGGCCAGCCCAAGGGCATCGAAGAGCGCGATGGCGAGCGCACCGCCATCGACACCATGGTTTACTCCAAGAGCGAGATTGCCCGTATTGCTCACGTGGCTTTCTCAGCTGCCCAGAAGCGCGACAAGCGGATCACTTCCATCGACAAGGCCAACGTGCTGCAGAATGGTATTCTCTGGCGTGAGACCGTCGAAGAGGTGGCCAAGGATTACCCGGATGTGACTCTCGATCACCTCTACGTGGACAATGCAGCCATGCAGTTGATTGCCCGCCCCCGCGACTTTGACGTAGTCCTCGCTCCGAACCTGTTCGGTGACATTCTCAGCGATGAGATGGCCATGATTGCCGGTTCTCTCGGTATGCTTTCTTCTGCCAGCCTCGGCGAGAGCAAGGGCGAAGGACTCTACTTCGGGATGTATGAACCGAGTGGCGGTTCCGCTCCCGATATCGCCGGGCAGGGCATCGCCAACCCGATTGCCCAGATTCTTTCCGCGGCCATGATGCTGAAGTTCTCCTTCGGTCTTGGCGAAGCAGCTGACGCCATCGAGGCCGCCGTGAAGGCAGTCATTGATGAAGGATATCGCACCGGTGACATCTACACCGGCGATGATGACCAGAAGAAGGTCGGTACGGTTGAGATGGGTGATGCCATCGTAGCCGAGCTCTGAGCAAAAAGCCGAAGGCTTTTGCCAGTGATTAGTCATTCGTAGTTGGTGATTAGTTTTTGAAATGAGGAGCGCGGGTTTCCCGCGCTCTTTTTTGTAGCGGAAGATGCCAATCTTCCGGCGGTCGCGGAGGACCGCGACCCTCCACGCCTTCGGCGTTAGCCAACCAAAGGCGAATCGCTAAAAACGAATCACTGACGAGGCGAAGGCTCGTAAACAGGGTTGACTCTGCGATCTAACCCTGTTGAGTGCAGCACTGAACCCTGTTGGGTTTACCACTCGACTGCATGACCTACGCCGACACGCTCCGCCAACGAATCGCCGATACCGGCAGCGCCCTTTGTGTGGGGCTGGATCCTCGACCGGACCGTCATGAATCGGTCCAGGCGATCGAATCTTTTTGTGAGCAGGTGATCGCAGAGACGGCAGAGTTTGCTGCCGTCTTCAAACCGAACATCGCTTACTTCGAAGCTCTCGGCGTAGACGGTTACGCGATGATCGAACGCCTCATTGGTAAGATGAAGGCGACGGGTGTCCCGATCGTACTCGACGCCAAGCGCGGAGATATCGGAACCACTCAGGATCATTACGCGAAGGGCTATTTCGAAAACTGGGACGTCGATGCGGTGACCTTGAGCCCCTACATGGGGTTCGACTCTGTTGAGCCTTTTCTCAAATATCCGGGCAAGGGCGTTTATCTGCTCGGAGTGACTTCCAACGCCGGGGCCGCCGACCTTGAAACGCACGATCTCGCCAGTGGGCGTAAGGTGTTCGAGCTGGTTGGTGATATGACCACCCGGGCAGCTGACACCGCAGCGGGTGAGGGGAGTATCGGACTCGTCCTGGGCCTGACCAATGCCTCCGGTGAAGTATTGGCCCGTATGCCCGATGTGCCGCTCCTGATTCCCGGACTCGGCGCCCAGGGAGGAGACCTCGAAGCGCTTCGAGGTGCCGACCGGAGTGCGCCTTCTGTTATTAATGTTTCCCGCGGCATCCTCTATGCCGACTCAGATCAATCCTTCAGCCAACTAGCCAAAGATTATGCGGACCGAATTGCCAGCGTCACAGGATGAGACCATCGAACTGCTCAAGGACTACGGAGCAGTCGAAGAAGGTCACTTTATTCTCGCGAGTGGAAACCACTCCAACTACTACGTCAAAAAGGGCAAGCTCGTACAGCACCCTTTTGAGCTGCAGCAGATGATCGAGCAGCGCGTCGACGAAATGAAGGCGCTGGGACAAATTGATGTGGTCCTGAGCCCTGCCATGGGCGGAGTACCAGTCGGTCAGCAAGTCGGGCTCGCCGTTCACGCCCGCACCATTTACGCCGAGCGAAACGCCGAGACCAACGAACTCGAGCTGAAGCGCGGTTTTGAAATCAAGCCGGGCGAGCGACTGCTTCTCGTCGAAGATGTCATTACGACCGGTGGCACCTTGCTCGAGTTGACTGACTTCATTGCTTCGCAAGGTGGCGAAGTGGCCGGTGTGTTTGTCGTGGTGAACCGCTCCGGCAAGGACAAGGTCGGTGATTTCCCAGTCGTATCCTGCATGGAAATCCAGTTTCCGGTTTATGCTCCGGACGAAGTGCCGGAGTGGCTTCAGGAAATCCCTGCGGTTCGACCCGGGACCAAGAAAGTGGAATGATCGGAGAAGGAGGGGGGCGGCTAAACTCTGAATTAGCTAAATACCTCCGGAACCGAAACTTTCGCTTGATCATCCTGCGGTCCCTCCTAAACATTATCTATGGGTGATCTTCCTCTTGGTCTCAGTTTTGACGACGTTCTTCTGGTCCCGCAACGCAGCGCGGTCCTTCCGGCTGAAGTCGATATTTCGACTCGGCTGACCAAAGATATTCCGCTGAATATTCCAGTAATTTCCTCGGCCATGGACACGGTCACTGAGGACGAGCTCGCCATCGCTCTCGCTCGCGAAGGCGGTATCGGGGTCATTCACCGAAATATGCCGATCGAGGACCAGGCAGACATGGTTGCCAAGGTGAAGCGATCCGAGAACACGGTGATCACCGATCCTTTCACGATGTCGGCGGATCTGAATATTGCTGAGCTTCAGCGGATTATGTTCGAGAAGGGAGTGAACGGATTCCCTGTCGTCGACGATGAAAATGTGTTGATCGGTATCGTGACGAGCCGCGACATCTGGCATATTGAGAACGAAAATGCGCCTGTCTCCGAGGTGATGACTCCGAAAGACCGCCTCGTGAGCGCCCCTGAAACCACCGGTCTCGAGGAGGCCCGTCGCATTCTCCAGAAGAACCGCATCGAAAAACTGCCTCTCGTCGATACCGAGGGCAAGCTGGCCGGCCTCATCACCGCTCAGGACATCGAAAAGCGGGACATGTATCTCAATTCTGCCAAGGATGACCACGGCCAGCTCCGCGTTGGAGCGGCCATCGGGGTGGGCGAAGACTATTTTGAGCGTGCCAAGGGCGTGATCGAAGCCGGCGCTGACGCTGTCTTTATCGACGCTGCGACGGGACATACCGAGCGTGTGCTCTCCGTGATCGAGCGTCTCAACAGTGAATTCGGCAAGCCGGTTGTCGCCGGGAACGTGGTCACCGCCGACGGTGCCGCAGACCTCATCGCTGCCGGTGCTGCCGCCATCAAGGTCGGAGTTGGTCCTGGATCAATCTGCACCACCCGCGTCATTGCCGGGGTGGGGACGCCGCAGTTCAGCGCGATCAAAAATGCGGCCAAGGTTTGCCGCGACGCCGGTGTGCCCCTCATTGCTGACGGTGGTATTCGCTACTCAGGCGATGTGGTCAAGGCCATGGCCGCCGGAGCTGACCTCGTCATGCTCGGATCGCTCCTGGCTGGTTGCCGCGAGAGCCCCGGCGAGATGGTCAATTACCAGGGGCGCGCCTGGAAGGAATACCGCGGCATGGGATCGCTCAAGGCGATGCGCAAGGGTTCCGGTGACCGCTACGGTCAGAACTCTTCCGGCAAGCTGGTTGCCGAAGGCGTTGAGGCCAGGGTGCCTTACCGCGGTCCGCTGGCTGATACGGTCTTCCAGCTTCTTGGTGGTCTTCGCAGCGGTATGGGTTATGTCGGTGCTGAGAACCTCCAGTATCTCCGCGAGCGAGCCAAGTTTGTTCGCATTACGCCCGGTGGCCTCAAGGAAAGCCACGCGCACGACATCACCATTACCGAGGAACCGGTCAACTACCAGACCAGCTAACTTACCGGGCTGCCCGTTAAAAGGGGCGGCCAGCCCTTTTCTTTTTCTATTCTGCCATGGAACATCCAATCGCCGTTATCGATTACGGATCTCAGTACACTCAGCTCATTGTGCGTCGCATTCGTGAACTGGGATACTTTTCCCGCCTTTACCAGCCGACTGAACTTCGCGAGACGGGTTCTCCCGCTGCCGTGATTCTCTCAGGTGGGCCGCGCTCGACCCTGGAGGATAATGCTCCCGATATCGATTTTGAATATCTCCAGGAAATGGGAGTCCCTGTGCTGGGTGTCTGTTACGGCATGCAATTGCTGAACGGGAAGTTCGGCGGCACGGTCGCTCCCGGAAACACTCGTGAGTACGGTCCTGCCACGCTCATGATCGAGGAGGGCGTCGACGGAATCTTCAATGGCCTCAAGGGCCATTCCCAGATCTGGATGAGTCACTCCGATACCGTGAGTGAACTCCCAGAAGGGTGTGAAGTGATGGGGCGCAACCTCGATGGCGTGCCGGTGGCACTGCGCTGGAACGAGCGCTTCTTCGGCATCCAGTTTCACCCCGAGGTGTCTCACACCGATGAGGGCACGGACATCCTGAGGAATTTCCTCGACCGCGCCACGGACCTGCCGACCTTCAAGATCGATTCGTTCAAGGACGAGTTGGCAGCTAAGGTTCGCGAGGAGGTCGCGGGTCGCAAAGTAGTCTGCGGCGTCTCCGGTGGAGTTGACTCTTCTGTGCTGGCGGCACTGCTGCATGAGTCCCAGGTCGATACCCGCAACATTTTCGTCGATACCGGCCTGCTGAGAAAAGACGAAGCCGCCGAGGTGAAGTCTCTCTTTGCCGGTATCGGAATTGAGATCGAGACAATCGATGCTTCCGAGAGGTTTCTCTCAGCGCTCTCCGGAGTGACTGATCCTGAGGAGAAGCGCCGCATCATTGGCCGCCTCTTCGTTGACGTCTTCTTTGATGCCGTGGGTGATGATGTTGAACTGCTCGCGCAGGGCACGCTTTATCCGGACGTGATTGAGAGCGCCACGAGCGGTTCGATTGCCTCGACGATCAAGACACACCACAACCGTGTCGATCGCATCATGGAACTGAAGGAGCAGGGTCGTGTCATTGAGCCGCTCGACGAACTCTTCAAGGATGAAGTCCGACAACTCGGTCGAGTCCTGGGGCTTCCCGAGCGAGTTGTTGGTCGCCACCCTTTCCCCGGCCCCGGCCTGGCGGTTCGCTGCCCCGGTGAGGTGACCGAAGAGAAATTGAAGATCATCCGCGAGGCCGACGATATCTTTATCGGGCTGCTCCGCGAACGTCACTGGTATGATTCCGTGTGGCAGGCCTATGCTGCTCTCATTCCGACCAAGACCGTCGGAGTCAAGGGAGACGAACGCAGTTACGAGTATGCTCTCAGCTTGCGTGCCGTGACCAGTGAGGACGCCATGACCGCCGAGTGGGTGCATCTGCCCTACGAACTTCTCGGCGAGATTTCCAATCGCATTCTCAATGAAGTGCCCGGCGTGAACCGGGTTCTCTACGATATCTCCACCAAGCCGCCTGCGAGCATTGAGTGGGAGTAGGAGCTGCGGCGCAGCTCCGGGATTGGACATTGGAAATTAGCTGCCTTGCGTTGCGCTGTGCTTCGCAGGCGAGACTGGGTCGCCCGTTGGCTGGTGATTTGTTAGGAGTGCGCCATGAAGGGGGGGCTATGGATTCCTCGCTGGTGTGGACATCGCGGCGATTCTGTTGTGGGCCCCACCGGTCGCGGGGGACCGCGACCCTCCACGCCTTCGGCGTTTCTTGGGGTGGCTGGTTTCAGACTTGTAGCGGAAGATGCCAATCTTCCGAAGCGATGGCCCAGCGGCCTCCACGCCTTCGGCGGCACGGGTAGGGCGGGCTGGACCCGCCGCCGTACGTAAAAAGAGCGCGGGGAACCCGCGCTCTCATCAAAAGGCTAATGACTAATCGCTAATCACTAACCACTGCCCAAAGCCTCCGGCCTTAGGCCTGTGTTCCCACGGCTTCCACCTTGGACATCTCGGCATCGAGAACCTCGCGGCGGAGGTTCGTGCCGGACTTGCGAGCCCACCAGAGAACGATGGGGCAGGCGATGAAGATGGAGGAGTAGGTTCCGATCAGCACACCAATAATCAGAGTTTCGGCGAAGTTGCGGAGACCGGGGCCACCGAAGATGAACAGCACCACCACGGTAATCAAGGTGGTCAAACTGGTCAGCAAGGTTCGGGCAAGCGTCCGGTTTAGGGAATCGTTCATGATGTCCTTGACGTCTCCCCGTTTGGTTGCGAGACCTTCGCGCACGCGGTCAAAGACCACGATGGTATCGTTGATTGAGTAACCGGCGATAGTGAGGAAGGCACCCACGGTGATGAGGGTGAACTCCTGCCCGAGCAGGGTCGTGATGCCGGCGACAACGATAAGGTCGTGGAAGAGAGCGGCGATCGCCCCGAGGGCGAAAGCAAACTCAAATCGGAAGGTCACGTAGACGAGAATCGCAGCGATACCAATCAGGAGAGCGATTCCCGAAGAGATCAGCATCGACTTACCAACAGCAGAACCGACCGAAGCCACCGTGGTGTCTTCGAGTTTCACGCCAAGATCCTTCTGGAGGTGTTCGACGATTTGATCCGCCGTGTTGTCGGCAGAACGAATCAGAAAGAACTCTCCGTCGGCACCGACTGGGCTCTGAGCCTGCACAATGGGCTCTCCGCCAAGGTCGAGGCTGGAAAGGGACTCAGAGATCTTTGCCACCGAGAGATCTTCAGCAGACTGAATCGTAATGGAGTCACCGCCTTTGAGCTCAACTCCGCGGGGATCCACGGTAGGAACCACGATGAGCGAGACAACCAGCACGATCAGTGAAGCGAAGAGGCAGGCCTTGCGCTTGCCGAGGAAGTCGATCGCGTTCTCAGGCACCATGTTCATGAAGCTGAGCTTCTTGAGGAAGTTGGTTTCTGTCGCCCAGTTGAAGCAGACACGAGTCACAAGCAGAGAGGAGAACAGGGTCGCGAAAATACCGATGATCAAGGTAATGGCGAATCCCTTCACCGTTCCGGCTGCCAGCGCGTAAAGGATGATCGCGGTGATCAGCGTGGTGATGTTCGCATCGATAATGGCGGAGAAAGCTTTCTCGTATGCCGTGTCGATCGCTGCCTTTAGTGATTTACCGGCTGCCATTTCCTCTCGAAGGCGCTCGTAGATGAGCACGTTGGCATCAATGGCCACACCGATGGTGAGGATAATACCGGCGATACCGGGAAGGGTCAGGGTGAACTGGAACATGGCCATCGTTCCGAAGATAATGGCAATGCTGATACCGAGACCGAGCAGGGCGAGGATACCGGCAAAGCGGTAGTAAATGAGAATGAAGATCAGGGTCAGGGCGAGACCTGCGACACCGGCGAGGATACCCTGTTTGATCGTGGCCTCACCCATGGTGGGGCTGATGAAGTTGGAGTATTCGATCTCGATCGGATTTTCGAGCGGGTTTTCCAACGCTGAGGCGAGTGCCTGGGCTTCGTCCCGGGTGAAGTCACCGGTAATGGAGCAACCCTGAGCGAAAGGCTCGCGAATGACAGGAGACGAGAGGATCACGTCGTCCATGATGATAGCGAGCGGCTGATTGGTATTTTCACGGGTGAGCGGGCCCATGATCTTGGCGCCGTCGCTGGTGAAGGAAACGCTGATGGAGTGTCCGGAGTCTCCGTAGAAGTAGCCGGCGCGGCTCACGTTTTCACCTTCCATGTCGCGCTTGATCTTTACGAGACCATAGCGGGTGATGGGCCCTTCGCTGCCATCGTCGAGCGTGTCAGGTTTGTAGGGGAGGGCTTCATAGCCGGGAACCACCTGGCCACCAGCTGCCACCTGTGCGGCAAGCATGTTGCTCTGCGGATGAAGAATGGAAAACTCCAGCTTCGCCACCTGTTCGAGAATCTCTTCGATCTCTTTCAGTTTTTCCTGACCCACGCCGGGCATTTGCAGGAAGATGCCGTCTTCGCCCTGGGGCGCGAGGATCACTTCGCTGGTGCCGAGTGAGTTGAGTCGCTTGTTGAGCACGTCGATGACCTGCTGCTGCTGCGTCGGAGTAATTTCTCCTTCACCGCTCGGGATGATCTTGATCTGCATCGAGACACCACCCTGAAGCTCGATACCCTTTTCCAAACCGATGGAGCTGTAGAGCCAGACGCTGAGACCCGTGATGAACACTGCGAGGGCGGTTCCTGCCATGCGCTTGCGCTTGGAGGACTCGGTAGCGAAGTAGTAGACGAAGAGCGCCAGCAGACCGAGGCCGAGAAGGAACGTCATCTGAGACGAAACGCCAGTAGAAGCGGCCTCCTGAATCGCTTGAGTGGCGGATTCCACGGCCTCGACAGTCTCTACGGCGGCTTCACCGGCTTCCTCAGTGACGGATGGTGTGTCCTCAATAATCGGAGCGGTGGACTCGACGGCTGCCGGGGCTTCGGCAGCAGGAGCTTCTGTGGCGGGCGCATCAGCAGCCGCGGCTTCTGCCGGTGCGGTGGCTGCGTCAGTGGATTCGTTTGCCTGGTCTTCTTGAGCTGGCATGGGTTTTACGGGATTAGATGAATAAATTCAGGATTAAAGGGCGTTTGCCCTTCGAAGGGTGGGGGATTTTTGGGAGGAGGATCAGCTGTCCTCTTCTTCCTCGTCGGTGACGTCGTTGTCTTTGCCGCCCTTAGGATCGACTGAGGCGATCGCAGAACGGTCGAACTTCATGCTGATACCATCGGCTACTTTAACGGAGACAGTCTTGTCGGTCATACCGGTGACGAGACCGTGAATTCCGCCGATTGAGACCACTTTGTCGCCTTTGCCGAGGCTCTTGCGCATTTCTTCCTGAACTTTCTGCTGCTTACGCTGGGGACGAATCAGGATGAAGTAGAACATCACCATAATGAGAATCATGGGGACGAACATGCCGAGGCCACCACCAGCAGGGGCACCTTCACCACCAGCGGGTGCGGCTGGTGCAGCTTCCTGGGCGAGAATAAGGAGATGAGCTATCATTACTTTTCTAAAAATTGGATCTGTTTAGACAAAAAGACGCCTGGCGTTCAGGCGTCGATTCTTTCACCGCGGTATCGGCTGATAAAATCTGCCTTAAAATCGGCAAACGTGCCGGCCTCTATAGCACCACGAACCCGTTTCATCAAGTGGAGATAAAAGGTGACGTTGTGGAGCGTCAGCAGCCTGAGACCAAGGATTTCGTCGTTTTTGATGAGGTGACGGAGGTATCCCTTCGTGAAACCTTCGCAAAGAGGGTGCGTTTCGCCGTCCGGAGCCAGTAATTCCCGGCTCTTTTCCCACTTGGCGTTCTTGAGATTAATCGTCCCCTCGGGCGTGTAGGCCGTTCCGTTGCGGGCGACGCGGGTCGGGAGAACACAATCGAACATGTCGACCCCGCGGGAAACGAGCTCGAGGAGCTGGTCGGGTTGACCGAGGCCCATGGCATAGCGCGGCTTCGTTTCCGGCAGGATCGGCGCGGCGACATCGACGGCCTTGAGCATGTCGGGGACCGGTTCGCCGACGGAGAGTCCCCCGATTGCGTATCCATCAAAATCCAGGTCAACTAGGTCCCGGGCTGCCTTTTCCCGAAGCTCGGGATAGCAGGCGCCCTGCACGATTCCAAAATATCGCTGGCCGGGCGGGCGGTGCTTCTCGATCCATTCCCGGGCTTTGACGGCCCACTTCTGGGTCAGCGCGAGGGAGTTCTCTGCGTAGTCGCGCTCGCAAGGGTAGGGAGGGCATTCGTCGAGAATCATGCAAATGTCGCTGCCAATGGAGCGCTGGATCTCGAGAACGGACTCAGGCGTCAGAAACAGGGGGCTACCGTCGATGTGACTCTGGAAGCGGACCCCGTCTTCCGTGATCTTGCGGAGCTTGGAGAGAGAAAAGACCTGGTAGCCGCCTGAATCGGTGAGGATGGGGCGGTCCCACTGCATGAAGTTGTGCAGGCCACCGAATTCATCGAGCACCTCAGTGCCGGGGCGGAGGTAGAGGTGGTAGGTGTTGCCCAGGATGATTCGACAATCGAGGGCCGGATCGGTCAATTCCTGCGGGTGAACCGATTTGACCGTGCCGCGGGTTCCAACGGGCATAAAGGCCGGAGTCTCGACTTCGCCGTGAGCGAGTTCGAGCCGACCGCGTCGGGCGGCGGTTTCGGTATCGGGTTTGAGCAGGGTAAACATTCGCAATCTGGGAGGGGCGGGAGTTTAACCTCTTTTTCTTTTTCGTGCTCCTATTCTTTTTCTGCCCACCGGACTTCTTACTCTTAATCCTACTCTTACTCTCTGAGTTGGCCTCAGGATCGGGAGTCTCCCAAAAACCTAACACGCTGTTTCCTCGACAAGGCGCTCACCGTATCTATCATCATATCATGTCCGCACCTCCCACTTCTCATGCCGGTTTGCTCAAATGGGTCGACGAGCTAGTTACTCTCTGCAGACCGGCCTCGGTGGTGTGGTGTGACGGTTCCGATGAAGAGTGGAATCGGCTTTGCGGCGAGCTTGTCGAAGCCGGGACTTTCATTCAGCTAAATCCCGAAAAGCGTCCTAACAGTTATCTTGCCTGGTCGGATCCGAAGGATGTTGCCAGGGTCGAGGATCGCACTTTCATCTGCAGTCGGCGTCAGGTGGACGCCGGTCCGACCAACCGATGGACAGATCCGGAGGAGATGCGCGAGACCTTGAACGGACTTTTCCGCGGATGCATGAGGGGACGAACGATGTACGTCATCCCGTTTTGCATGGGGCCCCTGGGCTCAGAGCAGTCCATCATCGGGGTTGAAGTTTCCGACTCCGCCTACGTGGCGGTGAACATGAAGATCATGACCCGGATGGGAAATGCCGTGCTGGAATATCTTGGCGAAGATGGTGATTTTGTTCCGTGCGTTCATTCGGTCGGTGCTCCGCTCGAACCTGAACAGAAGGATGTCCCCTGGCCATGCAATGAAACCAAATTCATTGTCCACTACCCGGAGGACCGGGAGATCTGGTCATTCGGCAGCGGATACGGTGGCAACGCCCTGCTCGGCAAGAAATGTCTCGCATTGCGCATCGCCAGTGTCATGGCCCGTGACGAAGGCTGGATGGCCGAGCACATGCTGATCAGCGGCGTTGAAGACCCGGACGGAGAAAAACGTTATGTCGCTGCGGCTTTCCCGAGTGCCTGTGGAAAAACGAACTTTGCGATGCTGATTCCGCCGGACAATTACCGGGAACAGGGCTGGAAGGTGACGACGGTGGGCGATGACATCGCGTGGCTTCGCCCGGGCGAAGACGGCAAGCTTCGAGCGATCAATCCTGAGGCCGGTTATTTTGGAGTGGCTCCCGGCACCTCGGAGAAGTCGAATCCCAATGCGATGGCTTCGCTGACAGCGAATACCATTTTCACCAATGTCGCCCTGACCGAAGATGGAGATGTCTGGTGGGAAGAGATGACGGACGAGCCTCCGGCCAAACTGACGGATTGGCGCGGCAATCCGTGGACTCCCGATTCTGAGACGCCTGCCGCTCACCCCAACTCGAGATTTACGGCTCCGGCCTCACAGTGCCCGGCGATTGACCCGGACTGGGAGAATCCTGCCGGAGTTCCCATCGATGCCATTATTTTCGGAGGCCGTCGTGCCACGACGATGCCGCTCGTTTTCCAGGCCTTTAACTGGGTGCATGGCGTTTACCTGGGGGCCAACCTCGGTTCCGAAATGACGGCTGCTGCCGAAGGCGCGATCGGCAAAATTCGACACGACCCTTTCGCGATGCTGCCGTTCTGCGGGTACAACATGGGTAACTATTTCGCCCACTGGCTGGAAATGAGGAAAAGCGTGAAGCATTTGCCCCGGATTTTCCACGTGAACTGGTTCAGGAAGGACGAGAACGGCAAATTCCTCTGGCCCGGTTTCCGTGAGAACATGCGGGTTCTTGAATGGATCTTCGATCGCGTTTGTGGTCGGGGACGGGGACACGAAGCTCAATTTGGTTGGGTTCCTTACTATGACGAGCTCAACTTTGACGGTCTCGACTTTACCCAGGAGCAGTTCGATCGGCTCATGGCAGTCAGCCAGGAAGAGTTTCGCCAGGAACTGTTGTCGGAGGTGGACCTCTATCTCGATCTTTATGATCACATGCCGAAAGAAATGATCTTTCAGCGTGAATTGTTGGCAGGGCGGATGTGAGGCAATGGGATGAGTGATTTCAAGGATCACTTCTCCGGTCATGCCTCAATCTATTCACAGGTTCGACCTCACTATCCGGATTCGGTTCCGACCTGGTTATCAGGGCTGACCGAACGTCATGAGTTGTCCTGGCCGCCTGAACCGGGACCTGGTCGAAGAGGGCTATCGAGGAATCGAGTTTCCGTTTAAAGAACTTGAAGCTCCCTTGTTCGAAATGAGTTGCCGGTGGCGAAGCGAAGAAATGTTGGCTTACCTGGAGCGTTGGTCGGCAACTCAGAGATGTGCCAAAGACACCGGTAGAGATCCTATCGTGGAGTTAAGGAACAGTTTTGGGCAGAGCTGGGGCGCTTCCAGGCGGGATGTGATGTGACCTATTTCGATGCGAGTTGGTCGACTGCGGGTTTGACACTGATTTCAGTTGATTCTTTGCTGTGAGAAGATGTTGGAAGAATCACAGGCCCGGCAACGAATTCTTGATCAGGCAGAACCCGGTCCGGTGATCTGGGTGCCTCTCGAATTGGGACTGGATCAGGTTCTCGCTCAGGACATTGTGGGCCTGGTTGATTCTCCGCCGTTCGATAACTCGAGTATGGACGGTTATGCTGTGAAAGCGGCTGAGGCGACAACCGGGAGTGTGCTGGCTGTCGCAGAGGCAACCCAGGCAGCAGGGCTCGACCGGGAACATGAGCTTTCTTCTGGCGAAGCGATCCGAATTTTCACGGGCGCTCCGGTGCCGGCGGGTGCGGATGCGGTGATCATGCAGGAGGATGTCGAAAGAGAGGGCGAAAAGATCACCATCACTGAGGGCGTCGTTGAGGGCGAAAATATCCGTCGTCGCGGTGGAGATGTCTGTGCCGGGCAGCGGTTGCTGGACGCCGGGGCGATGGTGACTCCGACGAGAATTGGACTGCTGGCATCGCAGGGCATTCCCGAGATTCCGGTGCACTCACGGCCGCTTGTGCAGATTGTCACGACGGGGGACGAGCTAGTCGAGCCTGGGGCTCCCTTGCTGCCAGGTGAGATTTACAACAGCAATGCGCCTTTGTTGCAGACGGCGGTGACCAGGGCGGGAGGGATCGCAGCGACCTCCCACGCCGTTGATGAAATGGAAAAGCTTCGCGAAGTGTTGGGTCATGCTCTGTCGACTGCCGATATGGTGGTGATCGCCGGCGGCGTCTCTGTTGGAGAGCGTGACTTTGTGAAGGAGGTTCTGACAGATCTCGGAGTGTCGACAGATTTCTGGCGCGTCCGGGTCAAACCGGGGAAGCCGTTTGTGTTCGGGCAGCATGAAGATGGAACCATGGTATTTGGTCTGCCGGGGAATCCCGTGTCGGCCTTCGTGACCTTCTCCCTTTTTGTGAAACCTGTGATCCAGCGATTGCTCGGGAAACCTGTCGAAGGTGCTGACTCCGGACAGGTGAGAGCGGTCGCAAAGGAAGCCATGAACAATCGAGGGGACCGCCCTCATTACTTGCGGGGAATTCTCGAGGGGAATGAAGTCCAGCTGTCAGGAACGCAGCAGTCACATGCGATTTTCGGACTGAGCAAGGCGAACTGCCTTGTCCGGCTTGAACCGGAACAGGAAGTCGCTGCTGGAGAGCAGGTCACGGTGCTGCCAATCTGATTGAGTTGCAGGAAAGCGCTTTCTTGACACTGGCTCCGTCAACCGCGACTCATTTGATAGTATGACGGCGCAGGTCACAGATTTAAATGTCGCATTCAACGTCCCCCTTCCGGCTCCGGCGTTGCTGACACATGAGCAACCCCGGTCCGATGCCCAGGCTTCGACGGTGACGGCATCCCGGAAGAGGATAGAAGACATTCTCCAGGGGAATTCAGACCGTTTCATGGTCATTGTGGGGCCGTGTTCGATTCACGACCCCAAGCAGGGCATCGAATATGCCGAAAAACTCGCGGCGTTGAGTGAAGAGGTGAAGGAGCGGATCGAAATCGTAATGCGGGTCTATTTTGAAAAGCCGCGTACCTCGGTTGGCTGGAAAGGGCTCATCATGGATCCGGATCTCGACGGCACGGCCAATCTTACCGAAGGACTTCGTATAGCCCGCAAACTGCTGCGCGATGTGGTCGACATTGGTTTGCCGACGGCGACCGAGTTTCTTGATCCGATCACGCCTCAGTATATCGCTGACTTGATTTGCTGGGCTGCCATCGGGGCCCGCACGGTGGAATCCCAGACCCACCGCCAGATGGCATCCGGTTTGTCCATGCCGGTAGGATTCAAGAACACAACTTACGGAGGTATGAGTGCCGTGGTGAATGCTCTCAAAGCGGCGATCGCACCCCAGACTTTCTTCGGGATCAGTCCTGAAGGTGTCGCTTCGATGGTGAGCACCAAGGGGAATGCAAACTGCCACACCGTTTTGCGCGGCGGAGATGGCGGCCCCAATTTTGACGATGCTTCCGTCTCGAAAGCGATCGCTGACCTGGAAGCTGGTGGGGTGTCTCCGGCGATCGTGACAGACGCGAGCCATGCCAACTGCTCCAAGGATTACGAGAAAATGCCCGGAGTTTTTGAGGAGATTGTCAGGCAACGCGCAGAGGGGAACAAGTGGGTCGTCGGTGCGATGCTCGAGAGTAACTTGTTAGAAGGAAATCAGAAGATTCTCGATGATCCTTCACAGATGACCTGGGGACAATCCGTGACCGACCCGTGTATCAGTTGGGAAACGACCGAACGCATCATCAAGGAAGCGGCGGAGAAGTTGGGTTAGCAGAGCCTTTATGCTGACGGACGATCACAACGAACTGCTCAAGTCGGTTTCGCGTTCGTTTTACCTGAGCATGCGATTCCTTCCCGCAGGTATGCGGGAACCCGTTTCGCTTGGCTACCTGCTTGCCCGCCTCACTGATACAATCGCTGACGCTGAGGGCATTAACAGTGACCGGCGGCGCGAGCTTCTCGATTCGGTTCGCCTGCTGATCCAAGGGCAGCTCGATCGTATCGAAGGACTGGAAGATGTCGCCGGCGTAATGAGCCACGCCGGGGAAGCGGAACTGCTGAGGCAAAGCCCGGAATTGTTTCGGTGGTATCAGTCAATTGATTCAGCGAATCAGGATCATCTCAGCGAAGTGATCCTGACGATCATTCACGGGCAGCTTTGGGACGCGAACTACTTCGATGATAATGGAGTCGTGACCTGCGAGTCCGATGAAGAATTGCTCCGCTACACGTATTGGGTTGCAGGATGTGTCGGAGAATTCTGGACCAAGGTAGGATTCACGAACCTTGGAGAGAGGTTTGCCTATCCTGATGATGCTTCGCGCATGCTGATATGCGGCCGTAAGCTGGGGCAGGCACTGCAGTTGGTCAATATTTTGCGGGATCTGCACGAAGATCTACCCGGTGGGCGTTGTTATCTTCCGGGCGAGGAACTGAGGCAGGAAGGCTGGGTCCCCGGGGAAGAAATTGAGGTTCGGGAACTGGAGCCGGTATTCAACAAGTGGGTGGATATCTGTCAGGAACTTCTCGAAGCGGGCGATGAATACTGTCTCAAGCTTAGAAGTGGGCGAGTTCGCATGTGCACTCGTTTGCCGCAGATCCTTGCGGGAAAAACTCTGGCCGAACTTCGTATGGCCGGAGCGAAGGAGGTCATGCAACGTCGAATCAAGGTGCCACGGGCGGCAGTCTGGCAGTCCCTTGCTAGGGCGCTTCTCTTTTGATGCGTGATTCACGCGTGGCAACAGAGGGGATGAAAATTCGGCGGTGTTTGCATTGACGAATGAGGGCACTTTCCCAAGACTAGACACATTGCCATGGTGTTGGATTACATAGCTTTAGGGATCATGATCTTCCTGATCCTACTGGTGGTATGGGTCGTCCTGAAGTTGGGCGCACTGCCGGGAAAGATTGCGGAGAAGCGAGGGCATTCGCAATATGAAGCTATTCGGGTGGCCGGCTGGATTGGCATCCTGACCATGGGGGTATTCTGGCCGCTGGCACTGGTGTGGGCCTATACGGTGACTGCGGATATGAAGTTGGCGGCGAATGAGCAAATTCAGACTGATGAGCCGGATTTAGACCTGGACGATTCGAGCTCTGAAGAGAGTGAAGTCGGAGAGAAAACCGCATGATCATTTTTCTGTCACTCTGTTTTTTCGGTATCGTTTACCTGCTGGTAAAACTCAAGCTGTTGCCTTGGAACGGAACTTCTCGTGGAATCGTTATTGGCATTTACGTGACGGCGTTGATTCTACTCGTCGTGGCGATGAACCTGTTTCAGCCGTACACGCCGGCAGCAGTGGTAATGGCCAGAACTACGCCCATCATTTCGAGGGTCACCGGGCGAGTGATTGAGGTTCCCATTAAGGCTAATGTTCCGATTAAGGAAGGGGAGGTGTTACTTCGAATCGATCCGGCTCCCTACGAGGCGGAGGTCGATCGGCTAAAAGCTGAGCTAGCAGCAGCGGAACAGCGTGTGCCTCAATTGAATGCTGCTGTTGATGCTGCTAATGCGGCGTTGGAGTATGCCGAGCTGGATCTGGAGCGGCAACGGAAGGCAGCGACGACTTCTGCCGTTAGCCAGGATGCTGTTGATCGTGCCGCAGCGACGAGAGATGTCCGCGAAGCTGACCTTGTCCAGGCGAAGTTAGCGGCATCGTCCGAGATTGACGGAGTCAACACGGATGTTGCGAGGTTGAGAGCGGCGCTGCGACGGGCTGAAATTGATCTAAAGGAGACGACAATCTACGCACCTGCCGATGGCAAGGTAACTCAACTGATTGCAAGGGAGGGCACCGTAACGAATACGATGCCGTTTGCCGCAGTAATGAATTTCATTTACGATGAGCCGCTGACTCTTTCGGGAGGTTTTTCAGCTCGCAGCCTGAGGCATATCAAGCCGGGTGATCCGGTTGAGTTAGCTTTTGAGTCGCAGCCGGGCAAGATTCACACGGGGAAAGTAGTGGTTTTGGCAAGGGGCACCGGCGAGGGTGCCTTAACCCCCGATGGTAATCTGCTGACGGCTCAGCAGTTGCTCAATAGCAGCCCACTGGGGGCGGTTCGGATCCAGTTAGATGAGGAGGCGGGCGACATTGTAGCTCCTTTTGGAACTCGTGCCGCCGCCGCCATTTACACGGACAAGGGGAAGTCCATCGCGATTATCCGGAAGATTATCATCCGGATGACGGCGTGGAGAAATTACCTTTGATCTTTCATTGGGATCGAGCGCTAATCCTCGTCCAGATCGTCCCAGTGATGCATCCTCTGACGATTCTTACGCCGGTCAGCCCGGTGTTCGATCTGACGCTTTTGTTTCGGGGTGAGGTGATCCTTTCGCATCCATGGCTTGGGACCTGAGTCGCCGGCCATGATGCACCCTAACGGTGTGATCTCGGCCGCAACGTTTGCGAGTTCAAACTGTTCGATCTGGGCTTTGACCTGTTCAGCTGGCTTGTAACCAATGGGGCTTTCGCTGAGGTCTCCCTTGCCGTAGTACCAGCGGATGTCGAGCCCGCTTGTCGCATTCGCGATGGCTTCCTTGACGGACTTCTCATCGATATCGCCGTTGGCCTTGCGGAACTGGCGCAGGGTAGCGGTTCGCGACTGGTTCCGGCCGGCTCCGTGGGGGGCGAAACTGAGGAATTCTTCATTGTCGCGTCCCAGAGTCACCAGGATAGGTGCGGCCATGTTGAGCGGAATCAGCCCGAGCAAAGGCCGGCCGTCCTCGTCGTTCCAGGCAGGAGTCGCTCCCTTTCCGTGAAGGAAGGAGTCGCCGCGCTGCCAGACGAAGTTGTGTTCATTTCCGAACTCAGTGATGCGAGTGGCTTCGGTCCGTTCGAGAAAACGGGAGTGGATCGACTGGTGGTTCGCCTTGGTCCAACGGCCAACATATTGCAGGGCCTCCCAATATTCGGCACCGATGTCCGTTGTTGTGTCCAGCCATGCTGCGGCCTTGGGAATGTTCCGCGCAATGCGGGATGTCTCCTTGATGGCCGCTTTGTGCCCGCGCTTGTAAACATGCGCACCGAGACCGCGTGAACCATGATGGGTCACGAGCGTGTAGAAGGTAACTCCGTCAGGGTTGTCCAGTTCGTCCGCAGAGGCATTATGAAGGGAACGCGCAATGTCCTCGTGCCCGGAGTCACTCAATTGATCGATGAAGCCCCTGGTTACGCGGAGTTTGCCGATGTAGGCGAAGTGATTTCCGTCACCTTGATCAGCCAGGTGCATCGCGGCGTGCCCTTCCAGTCCGTCGAGAAATTTGTTCGACCAGACGGTCTCCTCGAGGACGGGGTGATAGACTTGGTCTTCGGGTTTTCGTCCGCCATATCCGAAGCGTGTCGAGTCGACCAGGGAATCGAGCATTTTTGAAGTCGACTGGTCACAGCGGAACACGGAAGCATACATCGAGCAGCAGATGTCTGCGCTGTGAGCAGCGGGCAGGATAGCGTTCTTCACTGAGATGGCTCCGCCGACAGGAATGGTTGCTTCCGCGGAACCGGCGGGGCAGGCATCGGGCATGACTGAGCCGGATTCAATCACGGGAGTGCGAAGCAACTGGTTCATGTATCGACGCACCGCATCGATGTTCTTTTCATCAAGCTCGTTGGTGGCTTCGATAGCCTCGGAGAAGGGCAGGGCAGAATCCCGCATTTCGAGCATGGGGTCATCCTTGATGAAGTCCCGCTCCAGAAGCTTGAGAATATAACTGTGATCTGAAATGCCTTTCTCTTCCTCGAGGGCACGAGCAGCCTCAAGCATTGCCGGAAACTGTGGTCCGGGACGCCAGCCTGCCTCGATAAGATCGTTTCCAGATAGTGGCATGAGAATCATACTCCTACTCTTAATCCTACTCTTACTCTAACAGTTTGTTCGAGGAGTAAGAACGGAACGTCACACTAAACTCGCGCCGCAATCGCCGTCGTTACGATGGAACTGAGGGGCATTAGCACAGCAGCGAGTAGCGGGTTCATCATTCCCGCGAGGCAGAGCGCGACAGCAATGATGTTGTAGAGAATCGCGGTGGCAAACACTGCGAAGACGATTTTTCTCCTGCGGTCCGAAGCAGTAAAGAGACGGCTGATCGCGTGGAAACCTCTACCAGTGAAAACAAAGTCGGCCCTGCTTTCAACCGCACGAATGCCCGTAGCCGGGGACCCGCTTGCGGCAGCAGCTTCCAGGGCAAGGCTGTCGTTGCCGCCGTCACCGACGAAGAGAGTGGAGCCTTCCGGTTGTTCCTGGATAAACTCCGATTTGTCTTCCGGGCTCAGGTTGGCGGAGACGTCTTCGGGGGGGAGGCCGAGCTTTTCCGCGGTGGCCTGGACTCGCGCGGCGTCGGGATCTCCGCTGAGAATGCAGACGCGGTAGCCGGACCGGCTCAGCTTGCCAATTTGTTCGACGGCGCCGTCACGAATGGATTCCTCAAGGTGGAAGGTCGCAATCGCCTTTCCATTTCGAGCCAGGGTGCAGCCAGCATCTTCCACCGGAGCTTCGGCAGCCCAGTCGCTGCGGCCGAGTTTCCAGGTGGTGCCTTCCAACTCCATCGAAACACCGCTACCGGGAACTTCTTTGACTGCGATAACTTCGACTTCCCGGATGCCGAATCGGGAGGCCAGCACTTCGTTGAGAGCTCGCCCGACCGGGTGATGGTTTGCCTGGGTCAAGTGTTGCAGGGCAAGACGGGAGTCATCGTTGAGGGCGTCGAGCTTCCCGGGATCGGTGAGTCGTTTGACGGGCTCGGTCAGGGTGCCGGTCTTGTCAAAAGCGAGGATGTTGATGGGGCGCAGCCTTCGCCAGAGAGAATGACGCCGGATGAAAATTCCTTCGCGACGAAGTTTGGACAAGAGCATTTCATCGAGCAGTGGCAAAGCAAGGCCGAGCGCACAAGGGCATGAAACGACGAGGACTGAGATAAAGACCTGCAGAGAATCCGTGATCGTTCTTCCTGCAATGATCCAGGAAGCCCCTCCCAGTAGAGCTACGATGAGAACGCTGATGAGGTAGATCTTGAGAACCGGGTGAGCGTTTCCAGACTCTTCGCTGTCGGCCATCTTGGTGGGGTCGAGCAATCGATCGAGAAAGGAGGTGGCGAAGTTTTCCCGGGCAACAACCCGGACAGGTTGGCTTCCGGCGTTGCGAGCTCCGGCACGGAGAAGCTGTCCTTCGACAAAGGTCACGGGATCAGGTTCGCCGTTGATCCAGTCGAGGTGAAAGCGGGCTTCTCTGGTCTTCAGGTTGGCTTCCACCGGGAGGAGAGAGCCGGGTGGAATTTCGAGGACAGCGTTCTCCTGAATTTTCCTCAGGGGAATGCGCTCACTTTCACCGGTGTCGTTTACCCGGAAAACCGAAGTTAGATCCCGTTCCCGGGCCCAGAGTTGTCGGCGGTTGCTTTCGAGAAGACGAAGATGAAGCCAGCGACCACCGAGCATGAGGAAAGTGAATGTCGCAACAAAGTCAAAGTAGAGCATGTCCTCGACGCCAAACGCGAGCCCGGCAAGCGAGCCGAGGTAGGCTGCCGCCAGACCGAGTGAAATCGGGACATCCATATGAAGAGCGCCCAGCTTGAGCGCACTCCAGGCACGTTGGAAAAAGTAGGAGCCTCCCACGGCGAGAGCGATGGTAGCCGAGGCAAAGGCAACCATGGTGAAGAGCCGGGCTAGCTGGTCGTTTGGCTCTATTCCCAGGTAAGAGGGGAGCGTGAACGCCATTGTATTGAGCGCCAACCCTCCTGTGACTCCGAGCCGGGTGAGTAGAGACCGGCTTTCATCGGCGGGTGCGTCGTCAGTGGGATCGACGAGTCCGGCGGGATAGCCAAACTGGTGGAGTTCACGGACGAACTCTATCAGATCAAACTGACCGGGACTCCACCACAGGGTCAGGGTGGAGCGGGCCGTGTCGGAATTCATCTTCAGGGCGCCTTCATGCTTTTGAAACAAGCGGTCGATGAGCCAGACGCAGGCCGTGCAGGTCAGGTTGCCGATGCGAAGGGCGAGCTGTGCCGGGGACTCGCTGGCTTCGCATCCAGCTTCGGCGCGGGCGACTGCTTCACGAATCTCCTCAACCAGGTCGGCTGATGGTTCGCGGTTGGCGGCGGGTTCGAGGACTCGTCTTCCGAGGAGTTCGTAGAATGAGGTGAAGCCCCCGCTTTGAATCATCTCGTGGACGAGGCGACAGCCCGAACAGCAAAAGTGTTCCTCTTCAAAACGCGGTTCAAACGAGTTGCCGCAATGCTGACAACGACGTGTTTCTCCCGCGATACCATCAACGCCTGGATGAGCGGTCACCGGGGAAGGTTCGCTCATTCAGTTTCGAGTTGGCAGCGGCAGTGGGGGCCGTCGTCACCGGCCTCGGCACTGGTGGCTCCGATATAAGAAAAGTGCCAGGCGAGCGAAATAGCGGCTACCGCGGCAAGTGATCGTTTGGCGATGAGAAATCCTTTGGCTCCGAGACGTTGATTGACCCAGACGGAACCGATCTGAACAGCCCAGATTCCGGGTATCGCGCCGAGACCGAAAGCGAGCAGGCATTCCATACCGCGAATGGCTGAACCACTCGCAATAGCGACGGCGAGAATGGCATAGAGCGGTCCGCAGGGAAGAAGCGGCGTAGCCACTCCAATAACACCGGCGCGGACGAGGGGAGGAAACTTGAGGGCCTTGACCTTGAGAGCCGTTGCGGCCCGGCCAAGCCCTGGGATCGTGGCCAGTTTTTTGTCGAGGCCAAAGCAGATCGCGACAAGAAAGATGATGAGGAACAAGGGCAACCAGGCAATGCCGGCGAAGTTGGGTTGGATGCCAATCAAGCCACCGATACCACCGGCGATCGCTCCGGCGAGGGCGTAACCAACCAGCCGTGAAAAGTGATAGACTCCGACAGAAGCGGCTGCGGGTCCGCGTCCGGCGATGCCGAGGCCACAGGTCAACAGGCCACACATCCCGGCACAGTGCAGGGTTGTAGCGAGGCCGGCGACAAAGAGCCCTCCCAGTGTCAGGGTCTCTGGATTAATGCTGCTCATCCGGACTGGTTTCTTTCAGCTCGATCGTTTGAATCGGGACGGTCTCCGGTTGATTCCGGGCTGCCAGTTTCAGCAGGAATACCCAGCCACTGATCAGCACGATGAACGCGAAAACGATCAGCAACCAGGGACGTTTGGAAATCAACTGGATCATGGTTGGGGTTGGGGCGCAGGTGCAGATTCCTCAACGGGTGCTTCAGCCTGCGTGGTTGATTTTAAAGTATAGGCACTGGGGCCCACGAAGTCGACGGTGGAACTCAGAGTGAAGTCTCCGGGAGAGACATCGGTGCTCACCGTCACTTGGAATTCGCCGGTGTAGCTTTCCACCGGCACCTGGACAATCAGGGTCTTGGTGGTCTCTGACTCCGGGGCCAGGGTAAATGCGTCTTCAATGCCGACTGCGACAGCCCCCTCCGGGAGACCGGTGATATTGACTTTGAATTCAGTTTCCTTGCTCTGCTTAGTCAGGAACTGAACCCGGAACTGGTTCCGGACACCGCTGTCATCGATGTAGTAAGGAGCACCGGTCATGCGGATGATCTCAAGCTTGGCCGAGTGCAATCCTTTCAAAGACACCCCGAGGACAAAAATTCCGAGGAAAAGGAAGCCCGTGTAAAGCGCAATGCGAGGGCGCCAGATGCGCTTCTTCTTCCCGGCAAGACCGTTGAGCGAATCGTAGCGAACCAGTCCTCGCTCACGACCGGTCTTGTCCATGATGTCATCGCAGGCGTCAACACAGGCGGCGCAGCCGATGCATTCGAGTTGGAGGCCGTTGCGGATGTCGATTCCGGTGGGGCAAACCTGGACACAGCGGCTGCAGTTGATGCAGTCACCTGCGTTGGGATCGGATTTTTTGCCGCGTGGCTCGCCACGTTTTTCGTCGTAGCCGATGATCACGGTATCATCGTCGGTCAGGGCGGACTGGATCCGACCATAGGGACACAGAATGATGCAGAACTGTTCGCGAAACCAACTGAAGCAGAAGTAAAAGGAGATGGTGAGGAAGGCCATCACGCCGAACGCTTTAAAGTGTTCGAACGGTGACTGCTGCATGTAGCCATAGAGTCTCGGGATCGACACGAAATAAGAGACAAAAATATGCGCCAGTGTCAGGGAGATGAAAATGTAAATGCCGTGCTTAATGACACGACGGGCGGTTTTGCCTCCGTCCCAGTCGGCATCGTCGAGTTTGCGACGCGCCGGGGCATCACCGTCGATAATGCGTTCGACGCGACGGTAGAGCTGTTCGAGAAAGACGGTGTAGGGGCACGCCCAGCCGCACCAGAGTCGACCGAGGAGAGCGGTGACGTAGAAGAGAGTGAAACCGAGACCACTGATGAGAAAGAATCCGAGCCAGAGATCCTCGGAAAGAAAGGTCAGGCCGAAGAAGTGAAAGCGTCGTTCCTGAAGGTCGAGAAAGACGGCCGGGTAACCGCCGACAGGGATCCAGGGAAGAAGGACGTAGATGGCGAGAAGAAATCCGCCAAAGAGGCGACGCCAGTGGGTGAACCGACCTTTGACGTCAGCGGGATGGAGAAAGTTTCGGGATCCGTCTTGGTTAATCGTGGTGACGGAGACCAGGTTAGGCTTTTGGGTGGTTGGCATGCCTGGTTGACGGGAGGAGAATGCCGCCCTACTTGGGCGGCTGTTTACTTAGAACATACGCAACGACCTGGACGATTTCTGCACCTGTTAGCTGGGTTTTCCAGGCAATCATGCCCTTAGTGATATCAGGAGATCCTTCGCGGACGGTTTTCCACACGCTGAGAGGATCGCCTCCGTGAAGCCATTCCTCGTCGACCAGCGAAACACCGGGCAATTGGATGCCGGCCATCTTGGCGTCGAGTTCTGCGCCGTGGCAGGCGGCACACTTGGCATCGAAAATGACTTTGCCCGGTTCGGTGTAGGACGTGTCCTCGGCGAGTCCGTAGAAAGCATCGTTATCGAGCTCTGCCATGAGGCGCTCCATTTCTTCAGCTTTCTTCTGTTCGATGACTGCTACCTGCGCTTCGAGCTTTTCGAAGTCATCCGGGTAGTCGACTGGAAGCTGGTAGTAAACCACCCAGGCAATCACGAACCACACAATGGCGATATAGAGAGTGAATAGCCACCAGTTGGGGAGCTTCTGATCGTACTCCTCAATCCCGTCGTAGACGTGGTCCCGGAGAATGATTTCGTTTTTGGAATCCTTGTTGCTCATGGATTTTTGCTCTTGGTAGTGTCGGAATCTTCGGTAGTTGTGAATTCATCAGAGAGAGGAAGCCTCGAGAGTCTTTCGACCTCGGACTTCTTCATCATGATGGCGCGAATGACGATGACGAGAAATGAGCCGGCGATCAGGCCGAAGCAGATGTAAGGCACAAATTCGAGCCAGTTTTCGAGAATGACGCGTCTGAACATGGTTGGCGATTCAGTTAGATGTTACTGGGCGGCAGCTGCGGCAACCGGGGCCGGTGCCGCCTCTTCCGGTTTTTCGTCTTCGGTGACCGACGGCGCACGCTCGGGAGCCATGCGCTGCTTGTCAGGAATGCTCGGCTTGAAGATTCGGGGTTCGATAGGCGCCGGAGTCTCCGGCGGCGCGACCTCTTCGTATTGGCCCAGTTTCTGAAGATAGGCGATCAAGGCGATGATCTCCTTGCCAGCCAGGTGGTCGCGAGCCTCAGCTTCATTCTGTGGTTCGGCTTCACCTTCGGGAACGATGATCTTCACCTTCTCCTTCACAAGGCCCTCGGCGATGCCGAGGGCCTGCTCACGGGCATGCTGCTCGATTTCCTCTGGAGTCATGATTGGAAAGGGGACTCCGAGACGCTGCTGAACGGCAATCTTGCCGGGCAGGGCGTCGAAGTCAGTCTCCTTATCAAAAAGCCAGGGATAGTTCGGCATGCGTGACTGCGAGTTGAGGCTGCGCGGGTCGAGCATATGCTGGTAGTGCCAGGAATCACCGCGGAAGCCGCCTTCGCGAGCCAGATCAGGACCGGTCCGCTTGGAACCCCACTGGAACGGGTGATCGTAGATGGATTCCCCGAGGCGTGAATAGTCACCGTAGCGAACCACATCGGGCAACAGGGTCCGGATCATCTGGGAGTGACAGTTGTAACAACCCTCTGCGATGTAGATGTCGCGTCCGGCAAGTTCGAGCGGAGTGTAGACCTTCTGCAGTCGATCCTCGACGTTCATCGCCCGGTTCACCGTGACGGTCGGGATGATCTGGATAGCACCGCCGATGGCGACGGCAATCAGGACGAGAACCGAGAATGGAATATAGTTCTCTGCCAGTCGTTCATACCAGTCAGACCAGGCCGAGGTGTTTTGCTTGAAACGATAGACCGCGATGGCAGCGAATGCCAGGGTCACGAGCAGTGCCATGTGGCTCGCGCCGGGGGGCAGGAAGAACCAGAGGATGGCAAAGAAGAGACCCCAGAAGGTGTAAGCGATAGGATCGTTCACGAAGGCGCCTTTCCAGGTCATGGTGTCCTGCTTGGCCTCGGGGTCTTCGAAGACTTCGCGAGTCTCGTTGACCGGGGATCCGGCGCGGATGGTCATGACCAGGTTCACCACCATGATGATGAAACCAATGAGGTAGAGCGTTCCGCCGATGGCGCGGAAGAGCATGAGCGGAGCAATCTTGTCGACGGTCTGAACGAATTCGTTGGCGACCTTCGTGCCGGTTTCGTCGAGCTCATTGAGCATGAGGCCCTGAATAATTCCGGCAAACCAGAGTGAGGCGACGTAAAGCAGGATGCCGACGAGACCAATCCAGAAGTGCATGTTAGCCAAGTTCTTCGAGTAGAGCTCCCGCCCCCATAGCTTCGGAGTGAGCCAGTAAAACAAGCCGGCAGCCATGAAGCCGTTCCAGCCTAACGTTCCGCTGTGCACGTGGCCGACGATCCAGTCGGTGTAGTGGGCGAGCGAGTTGACGGAGCGAATCGAAAGAAGCGGTCCTTCGAAAGTGGCCATGCCGTAGAAGGTCACAGCAGCGACAAAGAACTTGATGACGGGGTCGGTGCGGAGTTTGTCCCAGGCACCGCGGAGGGTGAGGAGACCGTTGAGCATACCGCCCCAGGAGGGAGCCCAGAGCATCACACTGAAGAACATTCCCAGGACCTGGAGCCATTTCGGCAGAGCCGTGTGGAGCAGGTGGTGTGGACCGGCCCAGATGTAAATGAACACCAGTGACCAGAAGTGAACGATGGAAAGCCGGTAAGAGTAAACCGGGCGTCCTGCCGCCTTCGGCAGGAAGTAATACATGATCCCCAGGATCGGAGTGGTGAGGAAGAACGCCACCGCGTTGTGCCCGTACCACCATTGGACAAGCGCGTCCTGAACACCGGCGAACACCGGATAGCTGTGAGTCCAGCTGGTGGGAATCTGAAGGTGATTCACCACGTAGAGAATGGTGACTGTAATGATCGTCGAAATGTAAAACCAGAGAGCAACGTAAAGTGACTTCTCGCGGCGAATCTTGAGCGTCAGGAAGAAGTTCGCACCGAAGACGAGCCAGATCACGGCCACGGCCAGGTTAATCGGCCAGATGAGTTCGGCGTATTCCTTGCCGCGGGTCAGACCGGCCGGCAGGGTGATGGCTGCTCCAACAATGATGGCCTGCCATCCCCAGAAGTGAATCTTCGAGAGCAGGTCGGAGAACATCCGGGTCTTACAGAGTCGCTGGGTCGAGTAATAGACCCCGGCGAACATCATGTTTCCAACGAAGGCGAAGATGGCAGCGTTGGTATGGAGCGGGCGAAGGCGACCGAAGGTGAGGAAGGAAACCCCTTCTGATTGGATGGCCCCGAAGGTGATCACCTCGAGGAACTTTCCGTTCATTTGCCAGAAGTTGAGCTGGAAGGCCACAATCACTCCGACGAGCATGGCCACGATACTCCAGAACACGGAGGCGAGCATGAACATACGGGTGATCTTGTCATCGAATTCGATGGTGACCTTGTGTTGGTTTGGATTATCGCTGGCCATCTTTGATCGCGTTATTCGTTAGGTTGGTTGTTAGATTCTGTTTCCTTGGCTTTTTTGGAGCTCTTGGCAGGGACGAAAATCGCGTCGTCGTCGCGGAAAGGGATCAGGGCGTCCTGATCGGCGCAGGAGTCAGAGTTCTGCCTGGTTCTGAGAAATAGGAGCAGAAACAAGGCGGCAAAAAGTACGCTGAAAAGAGTAGTAAGAACGATGACTTCCATCGGATGAAATCGCGGTCGGTTGGGTTGGGAATGCGATTACGGGGTGAGGTTCATCTCATGCGGAGGGGTTTGCTCCGCATTTATGGCCATACCCTGTGCAAAACTTGCTACACCCTTTAGTACACATGAAATCGTGTCGCTTGGCGACGTTTTGCGTAGGAAATTTTCGCCACCTTAGCCGATGGGGGCTATTCCGAATCGGGTGCCGTTGGATCGGGCTCCGGGAATTGCAGCGGCAGGGGGCAGGAATGGCTCACTGCCGTGGGGCGACCGCTTAACCGGGACATCTGCGTGCCCTTTTTTCAATAGCTGTCCGCGAGGCTTACTTCTTGCCCTTACTCTTTGAACCACGCGGTTTCTTGAGCCAGTCGTTGTCGAAGTATTGAATGCGGCGTTCGCCTTCGCCTTCGACTCCCTCGAAATCACTCGCCTGGAAAAGGAAGGCGGTTTCAGTGTGCTCATGGAAGTAGGCCGCAGCATTGAGCGCGATCAGCTGCTCGACGGGGTGGTTCGACGAGTTGACCACATCGATGAGAGTGGTTCTGGGGTCAACCTTGCCGATCCTGCCAAGGAACTCAGCGGCACGAACCCGGACCATGGGGTCTTCGTCTTCGAGAAGGGGGCGGGCAGTATCAGCGAGTTCGCTCGCTTCCTGTCCGAAATAGGCGCAAGCCGTGGCAGCCCAGTAACGCTGATAGGGATCATCTGAAGTCAAAGCAGTGGACAGCGCAGCGTGAGCTTCGACGTATGGAACCAACATCAGGTTGGCGGTATCAATGAGCCCGCTGATTTGCTCGCTATGCTCCTGACCGTATTTGACGGGATTATCCATGGCAGCGTCGTAGAGCACATTTTCCGGATACATGCTGAGATCAGGCATCGCTTTGAGTTGATCAGTGAGCTGCTCGCGCATGGCGACGAGCCGGGCGTGGTGGGCGGGGTCGTTAGCCAGGTTATTGACTTCGTGAGGATCGGTAGAGAGATCGAACAGCAACTCTGCCGGCTTGGGCTGAAAGAACTGGATCTGCGCATCGTTGAGCTCTCCCTGGTTGAAGAGCTCCCGCCACTCACGATAGGCGAGTTGGAGGTAGCGATAGTTGTTCTGGAGGCCATCCGGATAGTAGGGTTGGAAGCTTCGCATGTACTTCCAGTCCCCGATCCTGAGCGTGCGGATCTGCTCGTATTTTTCGTCGAAGCGGTCGGCGTAGCCGAAAACGGTGTCGCGCTTGGCAACGTCAGCCAGGGAAATGCCGTCACCGAGAAAAGGGGTGCCGTCCATTCCCTCGGGGACCTCAATGCCAGCGAGGTTGAGCACGGTGGGGCCAAAGTCGATGAAGCTCACGAAGCCGCCGTTACTGCTGCCAAGATCGGCATCAACGAGGTGCTTGAAGTTTTCCGGGACGCGGACGACGAGAGGAATGTGGAGGCCGGATTCGTAGGCGTAGCCCTTACCTCGTGGCATCACACCGCCGTGGTCTCCGAAGTAGAAGATGAAGGTGTCTTCGAGCACCCCGTCCTCTTCCAGTTTGGCGATGGTTGCCCCAACGATGTCGTCGATGACCTGGATGCGATCAAGGTAGTGGGCCCGGGTGTAGCGAAAGAGGGGAGTGTCAGGGAAGTAGGGTTGAAGCACAACTTCTTCGGGATCGTGGGAAGTCTTCTCATTCTGATAGGTCTCTTCGCTGAAGTGGAGTCGACCCTCGTGTGACTCCGCATGGCTTTGCATGTGGAAAAAGGGCTGCTCTGCGTCGGGACGGTTTCGCCAGGTGGCTTTAGAGGATGAGGCATCCCAGGTGCCCTCGCTTTCAACAGCATTGTAGTCTTTCTTGGACTGGTTCGTGGTGTAGTAACCGATGTCGCGGAGATAAGCCTGGAACATGCGCACGCCTTCGGGCATTTCGGCCATTTTGGAACGACGATGAAACTGGGTGCCGATGCGAGGGCCGTAGCAGCCTGTGGCAAGTGTTGTCCGGGCAGTGGAACAGACGGGGGTGTTTGAAAAGGCGCGGGTGAACTTGATTCCGTTCTCAGCGAGGGAGGCAATGTGTGGAGTTTCAGCTCCGTCTTCGTCGAAGAGTTTCAGGTAGTGCTTGGAATTGTCCTCGGAGACGATGAAAACAAAATTGGGCTTTTCCGCCGCGCCAGCGGGGAGCAGAGAGAAGATCAGGCCCAGAAGAAACAAGCGAAAGATCATGGCGTAGCATTACCATGATCCATCGGCTTGGAAAGCGCGTTTTCGCGCAGGATTTACCGTTCTTCGTCGCTCTGCGTCAGCTTATTCGAAATGGAAATGCTCTCCAGTGGCATTCGTGTGGATTTCTGTTTTCGAAAAGTTCAGATGGGCTGGTAGCGGGCATAGATCTGCTCTGACCATTTTTGGGGACTTCTCGGAGGCCCCCATGTAGCCAATTTGCGCTCCATCCAGCGATTTTATTGCTACGAGCGTTTACATGCCTGCAGGGACGGGCTTTCGGGAGCATAGAGAATGGGGAAGAACCCTTAAATTTCCGCTTGATCGACCGATTTATCGCGACTAATGTCCGCCCCTTCCAATTTTTCCTACGACCATGAAAGCGGAACTTCATCCTGATTACAACGAAGCGACGATCCAGTGCACCTGCGGAAACGTCATCCAGACGCGCTCCACTGTGAACGACCTTCACGTGGGTATTTGCTCTGCCTGCCACCCGTTCTTCACTGGTGAGCAGCGTTTTGTCGACACCGCTGGTCGGGTGGACAAGTTCCAGAAGCGTTTCGGCAATGCCGGCGGCCGCCGCAAGAAGCCGAAGCTTTCCGACGTTTGATCGGAAGTTCGACGGAATTCCGTCACTTTTCGGACGGTGATAATGCCCGCAGGGGTGTTGTCACCGTTTTTTGTTGCCCATTGGCCCGGAAACCCCGAAACGTAACACCCCGTGGACTATTCTGCCCTCATTGAGAAAAAACGCCTCCGAATCCCCGAACTTGAGTCAGTCATGGCTCAGGAGGGATTCTTTGATGACCCGCGCCAGGCCGGCGAGCTGACCCGGGAATACAACCGGACCAAGGCTCTGCTCGATGACTGGGAGCTTCTCGGAAAGTCGAAGGAGAACCTGGTCGAAAATCGCGAACTGGCCAAGGGAGACGACCCTGAGATGGCCGAGATGGCGGCTGAGGAAATTCCCGAGCTTGAGAAGCTGATCGAGGATCTTGAGGGGAAGGTGCAATATGCGTTGCTGCCTCACGACCCGACTGAAGACCGCGATGCCATCGTGGAGATTCGCGCCGGCACCGGAGGGGATGAAGCCTCTCTTTTCGCCGGTGACCTGTATCGCATGTATCAGCGTTACGCGGAAACCCGCGGCTGGCGAACCGAATCGGTCGAAGCGAGCCCTTCGGATGTGGGCGGTTTTAAAGAGGTAGTTTTCAAGGTGACGGGAGAAGAAGTCTTTCGCTTCCTCAAATACGAGAGTGGAGTGCATCGTGTTCAGCGTGTTCCGGACACGGAGACCCAGGGGCGGATTCACACATCCACGGCAACCGTGGCGGTGCTTCCCGAAGCCGAGGAAGTTGATGTGGAGTTGAGGACAGAGGATCTTCAAATCCAGGCAACCCGTGCCGGCGGACCAGGAGGTCAGCACGTCAACACCACTGACTCAGCGGTGCAAGTGACGCACTTGCCGACCGGCATCCAGGTGAAATGCCAGGACGGGCGAAGCCAGGGAAAGAACAAGGAGAAGGCTCTCCAGATTCTGCGAGCCAAGTTGCTCGAGGCAAAGATTCGTGAGGAACACGAAAAGTATTCAGCGCACCGAAAGAACCTGATCGGTTCCGGAGGTCGCGAAGAGAAAATTCGGACCTACAACTTTCCCCAGAACCGACTCACCGATCATCGCGTGAACATGACGCTCTACAACCTGGACCAGGTGATTACAGGTGACCTCGAAGAGACGATCGGGACACTGCAAGCGTCCGAGATGGCGGATCGCCTGGCCGAACTTGAGGCGGGCTAGCATGTCGGCCCTGTTGTCAGCGGTCGGTTATTTGGAGCGAGCTAGGGTGGGTGAGGGAATGTTTTTCCTCTCTTAGTCTTTTGCTTTTTCTTCCCTTGGGCCATGTTCCCGGTATGACTCACCGATTCACCTATCGCCGCCGCGTGGAGTTTGCCGACACGGATGTGGCGGGGATCATGCACTTCTCAAATTTCTTCCGGTTCATGGAAGTGGCGGAGCACGCCTTTTACCGCTCGATGGGATTTTCGGTGCATCCGTTCAAGGAGAAGGATGACGGAAGCGATCCTCAGGTTGGTTGGCCCCGGGTTCATGCCTCCTCAGATTTTCGATTGCCTCTGCAATTCGAGGAAGAGGTCGAAATCGAACTGCTGGTCGAGGAAATACGCGACAAGACCGTGAAGTATTACTTCAATTTCTGGAAGAATCCGGACGACGAGGGAGAGCGTATCATTGCCGCAACGGGTCGCTTCACCGTAGTTTGCGTACGCTTCGACGCCGAATTGCGCCGCATGAAAGCGGTTGCGATCCCTGGCGAATGGCGCGAAAAACTTTGCGAGGCACCCCAGGGGACAATTCCCGAGCCGGTGGAGCGATAAGGCTCATTTTCCTTCGAAATTAAGATTCATATGATCATGGGCAGCTACGCTTGGCTAATCTTCGCTCTGGGAACAGTGGTCACCTGGGGCCTCTACGGCATCTTCCTTCACATGGGCCAGGTTGGAATGAGCGATCCCGCTAACGGTCGATACAAGGCTTTCCTTTTCGTGGGGGTAGCCTACTTCCTCACCGCGGTGCTGGCACCGCTCGCAATCCTCGTGATTCGCGGGTCTGATTGGAATTTTCCCGGCAAAGGTCTCTGGCTGTCACTGATTGCCGGAATTCTCGGTGCGATTGGAGCCTTCTTTGTTCTTCTCTCACTCGGAGCTCTGTTTTCTCAGGGCAATAAGAGTGCGCCGGCCATTGTCATGTCGATTATCTTTGCCGGGGCGCCGATCGTGAACGCGATTGTATCGCTGATTCTTCACCCGCCAGCAGGCGGTTGGGCAGGATTGCGCTGGCAGTTCGTCGTTGGTATCCTGATGGCGGCTCTGGGCGGTTATCTCGTGGTCAAATTCAAGCCCGATCCTGCACCCGCAGGCCACGCGAAGAAAGACGTCACGACCAGCGCTGAGTCCAGCGGGAAACCGTCCTGATCTGCGTTCAGCTTTCCCGTTCTGATCACTTGAAAGCAGTGATCTTTTTCTCGTAACGTGTCAGGAGATGACTGACCGACCTGTGACTGAAGCCGCCCAGCTGGAAAAGCTGCGCGCACTCATCAAGCTGTTGCAGAAGGGGAACCGTTTCTATCAGCCTCGCCTCGAGAAGGCGGGGATTGGCCCTGAAGTGGAGTCGCTTGAGGTCTTTGCCCGGGACATGGCCTTCACCACCAAGATGGACCTGGTGTGGGACCGCGAGGAATTCCCGCCTTATGGGTCCAACCTGACTTTTTCGATCGATCAGTATTCCCGCTTCTGTCAGAGCAGTGGAACAACTCGAGGACCGCTGCCTTCACTTGATACCAGTGATAGCTGGTCGGCGATGCTGGATTGCTGGGACCAGGTCTACGAGGCTGCCGGGGTGGGAACGGATCAGGTTGTCTTCTTTGCGTTTTCGTTCGGTCCGTTTCTGGGATTCTGGACAGCGTTTGAGTCCGCAACCCGACGGGGCAATCTGTCCATCCCCGGGGGAGGACTGAGCAGTAAAGCCCGTCTCCAGGCCATGGTCGCTCACGATGCGAATGTGCTTTGCTGCACCCCGACTTATGCCCTCAGGCTCGGGGAGGTGTATGCGGCTCATGACGGCGATGAAGTTGCCGCTTATCGGCTCAAGAAAATTATTGTGGCCGGAGAACCCGGTGGAAGTTTGCCTGAAGTTCGTGACCGGATCTCGGAACTTTGGAAAGGAGCCGAGGTTTTTGATCACCACGGGATGACCGAGGTGGGCCCGGTGACCTATGAGCATCCTGACAAACCGCTCAGTCTTTGTGTGATTGAAGACGCCTATTTCGTCGAAGTGATTGATCGCGAGACTCATCAGGAAGTCGGCCCCGGAGAAAAGGGCGAATTGGTAATTACGACCCTGACGAGGACGGCTTGTCCTTTGCTGCGCTATCGGACCGGTGACCTCGTTGAAAAGACTTTCTTTCAGCCGGATGGAGCGGAGGAACCTGTTTTCTGCCTTGAGGGTGGCGTGCTGGGACGGGTTGATGACATGGCCGTGATCCGTGGGGTTAATGTTTACCCGACGGCAGTCGAAAAGATCATCCGCGGTTTTCCGGAGGTCGTAGAATTCCAGGTGATTCAAACGACACGACAGTCGATGGCGGAACTCGAAGTGACGATCGAAGCCGATCCTGCTGCCTCGCCCAATCTGGCCGACCGGGTCGCCCGTGAGTTGGCTGATGCTTTCACCTTGAGGATTCCGGTTCGACTGGTTGAACCTGATTCCCTGCCGCGTTTTGAATTCAAATCCAAGCGCTGGATCAAACAATAACGAATGATGAGCGAAGAGATTCTCAAACTGGAAAACGTGACCAAGTGGTATGAATCTGCGCCGGAGCGAAAGATTCTGGACGGGCTCGACCTGACGGTGAATGCGGGTGAGCGATTTGCGATCATAGGACCGTCAGGATGCGGCAAAAGTACCCTGCTGAATGTGATGGGCACGCTTGATGCTCCTTCGGAAGGGGCTGTGATCGTTGGCGGAACATCAGTCGCGGGGCTCGATGAAAAGGCCCTCGCAAAGGTTCGCTCAGAGAAGATTGGATTTATTTTCCAGATGCATCACCTGCTCCCGCAATGCACGGCCTTGGAGAACGTGCTGGTTCCTACGCTGGCACACCCCGGGAATGACGCTGCTGCGGCATCGGAGCGGGCCCGTGACCTGCTTGGACGGGTTGGCCTGGCAGACAAAGCGGACAGTCAACCGTCACAGTTGTCCGGAGGAGAGCGCCAGCGTGTGGCCGTCGTCAGGGCGCTGATCAATTCCCCCAAGCTGCTTCTTGCCGACGAACCTACCGGAGCCCTCGACGAGGACAATGCGGTGAACCTGATTGAGTTGCTGGGTGAGTTGAACGAATCCGAAGGCCTTGCCCTCATCGTTGTTACTCACGATCGTGACATCGCTGAATCTGTGGGCAGTGTCAGGACTCTCAGTCGCGGAAAGATCGAAACAGTTTCATGAGTGTCTTTAAGCTGATCGTCAATTCGCTGAAGCATTACCGGGGGATCAATCTCTCGGTGCTGGCGGGTGTGGCGTTGACCTCAGCGATCTTGAGCGGTTCGCTCGTGGTGGGGGACTCGGTCAAAGAGAGTCTGCGCCGGAATGCCGACGCACGTTTGTCAGGGCTGAGCCTGGTGCTCACTGGTGGCGAAAGGTTTGTCTCAGCCGAGTTGGCCGACCGGGTCATGGCTTCGGATGGAGTTAATGTGACCGTCGCTCCGCTGCTCCAGGTCGAGGGCACGGCCTCCAATCGGTCCAGTGGGATGCGGGTGAACAAGGTCCAGATCGTCGGTGTCGATGACCGGTTCTGGGAGATGTCGAACCGGGGAAGTGCGCCGGAAGGATTTGAGAATGAATCCTGGATTGGAATCAATCAGCCCTTCGCCAACCGGATCGACGCGGGCGAGGGGGATACCCTGATCCTGCGAATCGAGCTGCCTGGAGCTCTTTCCCGCGACGCACCTTTGTCGGGTGAATCCGAGCAGACGACTCCGTTTACGGCGAAGGTGACATCGGTCTTAAACGCTGATGACTTCGGGCTCTTTTCGTTGCGGGCTGAGCAGGTGCCGCCGTCGACGTTGTTTGTCAAGCTCTCCAGGCTGCAGGAAATCCTGGAACAGCCGGGGAGGGCCAATATTCTTGCGGCTCCCGTGGGGACCGATCCGGCGGCGTTTGCCGGAGGGATTCAATCGAACTGGAACCTGGATGACCTGCAGCTCTCGGTCTCCGAAGTGGAGGGCGAAACCAGGCAGCTGGTGAGCTCCCGGGTCTTCTTCGATGATGTGATCGTTGAATCTCTCGAGTCGAGCGTTGCCGACTCGGCCCCGGTGCTGACCTATCTCGCTACCGATATCAAGAGCGGAGACAAGGCAACGCCATACTCAATGGTGACTGGCGTAGCTCCGAAGCTGAACGGCATCGTCGGAACTTCCCTGGCGGACGACGAGATTATCCTCTCTGATTGGGTCGCTGAAGATCTCGGCGCAGGGCCGGGTGATGAAGTGACCTTGGTTTACAATGTGGTCGGACCCGGCCGCGCTCTGATCGAGCAGGAAAAATCGCTCACTGTCAGCAAGGTGGCTCCGCTGGGTGAGTTTGGTTGGGATGACAGCTGGACTCCGGCTTTCCCCGGTATCTTTGATGTCGAAGATCTCGATGACTGGGAGCCGGGTATTCCGATCGATCGCGACAAGATCCGGGACAAGGACGATGAATTCTGGGATCAATACCGTGCCACTCCGAAGGCTTTTGTCAGTCTCGCAGCAGCGAAGGAAATGTGGGCCAATCGCTTTGGCAGTGTGACCGCAGTCAGGTTTCAGGACGGGGGCGGTGCCGCCGGGCTCGATGACCGGCTGCGTGAGACTCTTTATCTCGAAGATCTTGGCATGGCCTATCGCGACCTGGAGGCCGAGGCCTCGGCGGCGGTGGCAAATTCGTTCGATTTCGGATCACTCTTTGCCAGCATGAGTTTCTTTCTCATTGTCGCTGCGCTGGTGCTGGCAGGGCTGGTCTTCGTCTTCGGCATTGAGCAGCGCTCATCGCAAATTGGTTTGTTGCTGGCGCTCGGATTTACCAAGAAAAAGGTCAGGCTGCAGTTCCTCACCGAAGCACTCATTCTTTCGGTGGTTGGAGCGGCATTGGGATTGCTGGGTGGCTATGTCTATACCCGCCTCGCTCTCTACGGCATGTCGGGTGTCTGGCAGGAAGCTGCGGCTGGAATCGAGTTTGTCTATTTTCTCCGGCCGCAATCCCTCATCGCTGCGTTCGGAATAACGGTAATCGTTGCTCTGCTCGTCGTGTGGTTTGCGAGTCGGCGCGTTGCGGCGGTCCAGCCCGGCCATCTTATTTCCGGAAGCGATGACGTGGAGGCAACGCGAGGCGGGCGATCCTGGGATAAGATCTGGTTCGTCGTTTCCCTGTTGGGAGGACTTGGGTGCTTGTTTGCGCCCAAGGAAGCCGGAACAATGGCTGAGCAGGGGCTCTTCTTCGGAGCAGGGTTCCTCTTCACTGCCGCAGGCGTGGCTGCCTGTTCGGTCTTGATTCGTCGATTTCTCAAGCCCTCCTCGGTTCTCACCTCCATCAGTTCCCTTGGTCGTCAGCACACCGTCCGACGACGTGGCCGCAGTCTTGCCGTGGTGGGCCTGATGGCCGCCGGTGTCTTCATGGTGACAGCGATTAATTCGTTTCGTCTGGATGGAGAGCGCGGAGCAGATCGAAGAGGTTCCGGAACGGGAGGGTTTGCTTACGTAGGAGAAGCAACTTTGCCCATCTATGATGATCTCAACGGTGATGCTGGGCGTGAGAAGTTCGGCTTGAATGACCTGGACGTGGAGTTCGAAGTCTATCCGTTTCGCGTCAGTGACGGGGAAGATGCGAGCTGCCTTAATTTGAATCGTGCCCAGCGGCCCCGACTCATGGCGACAGATGAAGTGAAGTTGGCTGAGCTGGCGCCGTTCTCTTTCACCAAGGAAGAGTCAGACGGTGAAGGGTGGGCAATGTTGTCGGGGGAACCCACCAAGGACGAACTGGGTGTTCCGGTGATACCCGGGATTATTGATCAGAATACCGCGACCTATGCCTTGCAGAAAGGATTGGGAGACCTGGTTCCCTATGAGACTGTGTCAGGACAATCCTTTGCCGTGAAGATTGTCGGGCTGCTCGATACTTCGATTCTCCAGGGCAATGTCGTGATCTCGGAGAAACACTTCATTCGCTTCTTTCCTGATGCTGGCGGCTATCGCTTCTTCCTCGTGGACGGTCAGTCGGCTGAAGCCCTCGAACCGGTCGCCACTCACATGAGTCGCATGTTCGGGGACCTTGGCCTGGAGATGAGGCCGGCAGCGGATCGGCTCAATGAATTTAACGCAGTGCAGAATACCTACCTGAGTATTTTTTCGACTCTCGGAGGTTTGGGAATCTTCCTTGGAACGGTTGGACTGGCGATCATCGTGGGACGTAATGTCCTGGAACGGCGAGGCCAGTTGGGCGTGATGCAGGCAGTCGGATTTACCCGTGAAATGCTGGCACGGATGGTACTCGCCGAACACTGGTTCCTGCATCTCTTTGGCGTGGTTCTCGGTTTTGTCGCCGCCATGATTGCAGTATCGCCACAGCTTTCGAAAGGGGCCGGCGGATTGCCATGGGGTCTCCTCGGAGGAATCAATGGAGCGGTTCTGCTGGGCGGACTGGTCTTCTGCTGGCTGGCCGCGCGCCTGGTTCTGCGTGGAGAACTGCTGGATTCAATTCGCAGAGAATGAACCGACGATTTCTCAGCGCCTGCCTTGCTTCCTTGCTGGTTCTCTCTCCTCTGGTTTCACAGGAGGAAACTGAGTCTAAAGAGGTCGAGCCGCCAAAACCACCCAAACCGGTGGCGACGGTGGATATCAAGAATTCCAAGCAAGGCGGAACCCCGGGAGGGACGACTTCGAAAGAGGGAAAGTGGACCGTGGATGCCGAGTCGAAAACGCTGCAGATCGGAGTGGAACCTCTCGTAGACGGCTGGCTGGAATTCGGGCCTGAGTTTCGGGAGAAACCCGGAACGATCAGGGGCGCAGGGCGGGCACCAGGAGATGCCAGGATTCAATCCCGATTCGGCATCGGTCTCTATGGACCCAACGGATTCCAGGTTCGTCTGATTCCTGCCTGGGATAAAGTGGAGTTGGTAAGGCGGGGGGAGGCTCTCAAGGCAATCGACTTCGAGTTGGATGTGGAAACCGTTTACGAAATGGAGTTAGCGGTCCTGGAAGAGGAGGAAGTGTGGCAACTCAAGGCGAGAATCTGGCCGGCTGAAGAGGAACGTCCGGAAGATCCAACGATGAAATTTCGATTTCCCAAGTCCGAGCTTTTCTTTCCCCTGGCGGGACGGGCTGTTCTGACGGCTACGCCTTTCTCTGGTGAGGCGGTGGAATTCTCCAGTGCCCAAGTTTTCGAGGGGGAATACGTGCCCGTTGCACCCTGACGCCGACTCAGCGCGGCGCCTCGGTGAAATCGGTCAGTCTCCAGGATCAGATGGACAAGAGGATCGGTGAAAGTGAATCGGTGATTCGATTGAATCCGAAATGCCGCCTTGCTACCTCGAAATTGTGATCAATAGCGGCCGAAATTCGGGCTGGATCCGCCAGTAGTTGGCGAACCTGCTCCACCGTTTCGTTGGTGACTTCCCCGTTCATGGTCACGAAATCAAACCCGAGAGGCTCAATGTCGTCGATAAAGACGGAGTAGCGGTTTACGAGAGCGAGTTTTCTGAAGTAAACCGTTTCGAGAAGGGCGTTGCCGAATCCTTCATACAGACTGGGATAGGTGACAAAGTCTGCAACCTGGTAGAGTTCATCGAGCGTGAATGGGGTCTGGTTCGACGATCCAACCAGGTCTCCGATGAGTCGGAGATCGACTTGCCGGGATTTGGCCAGCGCGATGAGGCTGTCCAGGTAATCGTGACCTTCGTCACCGGATTCGTGGGAGATGATGAGCTTGATATGCGGGTCCTCGAGTCGGGCTACCAGCTCGATGGAATGTTCAATGCCCTTTCTCGGAACCACGCGGGTGGGTTGGAGAAAGAGAATATCTTCCTTGGCGAAGCCGAGTTCGCTTTTGATCGCTGAGCTCGCAAGTGTGCCTTCAGGCGTCGTCTCGAAGTCCATCACATTGGGAACGAGAATGGAGTCCAGCTTGAGGCGATCGTCCAACTGTCGGCCGGCTTCCGAATTGATGACAACGTGGGTGATGGAATCCGATGCAGGAGGAAAAGCCTTCTCGAGGTAGGGAAGGACTCCGTTTCCAGTGAACCGTTTCCTCTCCCAGTAGAAGTCGTGGTGGTGAGCCACGGTGGGGATACCGGATGACTCAATGTGGTCGGTCAGTGCAAGGCCGAGCGGCAGATTCATCGGGATGGTGAGTGCGTTCTGGGGGATCAACAGATCGATCTCAAAGCGTCGGCAAAAATCATCGAGGTTTGTTTTGAGGTGCTTTGAATTTTCTGCAATCGAATCGGCGATGGAGGTCGGGATGGTATCCACGTTCCAGACAGCATCATTAATCGCCTGGATTCCTGGATGTTCGAAGAACGCTTCGGGAACGACCATCGAAGATTCGGGAGGTCGATCGCTGAGACCGCTGAACCAGAAACATTCGTGACCGAGTCGTTCGAGCGCGTCCGCCCATTTTTGGGCCTCGAGGGAAACGCCGTCGGTGCCGGAAAATCGGGTGGATACAAAGCCGATGTTCATCGTCTAAGGTGGTGATCGTGAACTATTGCTACCGCACCATCAATGCCGGATTTGTCGGGAAAATCGCTTTTCTCGCAATGGGATCTCTTTAGGGTTCATTTATTGGTAGATGGCGAAAGAAACCGAACATGGAGCAACTGAAGCGATCCTGGATAGGCGGGAGTCGCTCAGCAAGTTACGGGAGATTCTCTTCGCCAATATCGTTATGGCAGGAGAAATTCCTTCGCCGACGGGCTCTGAGCGGGAGCTGACTCAGCTCCTCAGCGATCGCTTTACGGAATGCTGGCTCAATGATATTTCACTGGATCAGGCCGGAAATGTGGCAGCGGTGATGCCGGGAAGGAACTCCAAGCGCAATTTGCTGGTGGCGGCTCATGTCGACAAGATCTGGCCGGAATCCGATGATCACACCGTCAATGTGGGGGTCGGGAAGATGAGTGGGCGAGGCATCGCAGACAACGGGCTTGGTGTGGCTGTTCTCGCAACGCTGCCGCTTGTTCTCGAAGCCCTCGAAATTCGGTTGGAGTCCAACCTGATACTCCTGGGGACGACGCGCAGCTTCGGTCGCGGAGATCTCGCCGGAATGCGGTTCTTCCTTGAGAATACTGATCGGGTGATTGACTCAGCCCTGTGCGTTGAGGGGATGAACCTCGGTCGCCTGAGCTACTCCAGCCTGGGGATGGCTCGTGGAGTTGTCACCGTCGAATGGCAGGGGGAAGGGGGCAGTCCAGATGAGCACTGCTCGGGTGCGATTGCCTGCCTTAACCAGGTCGTGGAGCAAATCTTAACGTTGAACCGTGACGAGTTTCCGGAGACCCGGATCCTGATTGGCTCATTAGAAGCCGGATCGGGCTATAATGTTCCGCCGGGTAAAGCCAAGGTGCGCTTTGAGATTCGCAGCGAAGATGCCGGGTTGGCGAGGCGTGTTGAAGAGGAGGTCGCTTCCCTCGTTCATCGCGCTGACATTGCCTATGCCGGTGAGGTGGGGGTCGAGATGATCGCTCATCGCCAACCGGGGGATCTGGGGGGGGACCATCCCCTGGTCAAGCAGGCAAGGTATGCTCTCGACCGCCTGGGAATTCGTCCACGGGTTGAACCCAGTATTTCTGAACTGGCCGCTCTGTTGGATAAGCGAATTCCGGCGCTGACCCTTGGGATTACAAAGGGGGAAAACAGGCACACGCCCGATGAGATGATTCACCTCGAACCGATCTTTGACGGGTTGGCCCAGATTGTTTCAGTACTGCAATTTATGGATTCAGCGGGATTCGGGTTCGAAGGATAGGAAAATGTCGGAAGTGGATCAAAAAGTAGCCCGCTGGCTTCAGACAAACACGTTTCATCACAGCGAGTTCTGGGACATGCAGGAGCTTGTCCGGGCGAAACAGGAAGCAGGAGTGACCATCAGCCTCTGTATTCCAACTTTGAACGAGGAAAAGACGATCGGAAAAGAGATCATCGTTTTCAAGAGCGAGCTGATGGATCGTTATCCTTTCGTTGACGAGATCGCCGTGATCGATTCCGGCTCATCCGACGACACGCTGGAGATCGCAGCTTCCTATGGGGCGGACACCTATCTGTCGGCGGATATTCTGCCTGACCATGGATTCAAGCCGGGGAAAGGAGAGAACCTGTGGAAAGCGATACACCAGTTGAAGGGAGACGTGATCTGCTATGTGGACGCCGACATAAAAAATATTCACCCGAAGTTCGTGACCGGGTTGGTGGCACCTCTCCTTTATCGTCCTGAGATTCAGTATGTGAAGGCATTCTACGACCGCCCGCTGGCTCTTTCGGAGGGAGTCAGACCGTCTGGTGGCGGTCGTGTGACTGAGATTCTGGTGCGGCCGTTATTCTCAATCTTTTTTCCGGAACTTACCGCCCTGATGCAGCCGCTCTCCGGTGAATATGCGGTGCGACGAGACCTGCTCGAGACATTACCCTTTCCCATTGGCTACGGAGTCGAGACTTCGCATTTGATTGATGTGTTCCAGGCTCACGGGCTTGATGCCTTTGCCCAGACTGACTTGGACCGACGGGTTCATCGGAACCAGTCGACCATTGATCTCGGAAAAATGTCGTTCGGTATTCTGCAGAGTTTCTTGAACCGACTGCGGCATTACGACATCGTTTCTGAACTGCCGGAAGTGAATGGGTTGTTCCGACAACTGCAGGCAGAGGGGCGTCGATACGAGATGCTGAACCGTAAAATTGTCGAGGAAGAACGTCCCCCGATGATCAGCTTGCCCGAATACCGCAAACGACATGGCCGGAACTGACCAACCTCTGAAAGTTGCTATCGTGCATTATCACCTCCGCCGGGGCGGGGTGACTAGGGTGATCGAATCTGCAAGAGAGGCTCTCAAGGGGCGGGGTGTTGAACTGTTGATACTTTCGGGAGAAGAGCCGAGGCCGGAAGCCGGCAGTGAATCGGTCAGGGTCATTCCGGCTCTCAACTACCGGAAGACTGGGAATGCTGATATTGCAGAAAGCCTCGCCGAAGCCCTCAAGGCAGAGGCTGAGAAACATTTTGGCGGGCAGCCGGACATCTGGCATTTTCACAATCCGACCCTGGCAAAGAATGTTCTCTTTCCAACAGCGATCCGGGAGTTGGCCAATGACGGTGCCAGGATTGTGCTTCAGTTGCATGACTTTGCCGAAGACGGCCGGCCCGGAAACTACTCCGCCCAGCGATCATTTTTCGATTCGGAATCGAGTTTTGAATCGACGCTGTATCCGATGGCGAAGCAGATTCACTACGCCACGATCAATCACCGTGATCACGATTACCTGAAATCTGCCGGCGTTCCCGAATCGAACCTGCATGTGATCCCGAATGCGATCTCTCCTTTAACGGTGACCACAGAGCCGGAGGATCGGCCGTTCTCTCAGGGTAAGTTGTTCGCCCTCTATCCGACCCGTGGCATTCGAAGGAAGAATCTCGGGGAGTTGCTGCTTTTGGCTTTGATCTTCGGTGATCGAATCGATTTCGCCACCACACTGAGCCCGGAGAACCCGGAGTGGAAAGAAGTGCACGACTTGTGGCGCGAGGCCGCGGAGGAGCTTGAGCTTCCGGTAACCCTGGGCATTGCTGACTCCGGAGAATATGAATTTCTCGATCTTATCGGTTGGTCAGACTTTATTGTCACGACAAGTATTTCAGAAGGGTTTGGCCTCGCATTTCTTGAGCCATGGATGGCGGACAAGTGTGTCTTTGGCAGGGACCTTCCCGATATCACCCGCGACTTTGAGCGCAATGGGCTCAAGATCACGAACTTGTATCCCCGGATTGGATTCCCGATGGAGTGGCTCGATGAAAAAGTGCTCTACTCCGAAATCGAGTCGATGCTCCGGCGAAGCTATCTTGCATACGATTGCCGCATGCCGAGGAACGCGGTGAAGCAAACCTGGAAAGCGTGGGTCGGAAACGGCCGAATCGATTTCGGGGTTCTTAACGAAGAACTCCAGCTGACAGTGCTTCGCAAGGTGAGGGAAGACCCGGACTTACTGGAGCAGATGAGAGTTCCCACTTTGTCCCTTTGTTCCGAGCCTGAGATCAAGGCGGCGCGTCACGTGGTTGAAACCGTTTACTCACTGGAAGGATACGGCCAGCGGTTGGAAGGGCTTTACGACCGGGTAGCGAGTTCTCCAAGCAGCAAGGTCAAACACCTCGCCACAAGCAAAGTGCTCAAACAGTTTCTTAATCCTTCACGCCTTAACTTGCTGCGCAACTGATCGATGACTATCGCAGCCGAAGCGTGCCGGAAACTGACACCTATCGACCCTCTCGAGACAGGCGTATTGCCTCGATTGCCGGAGCTGCCTGATATCGAGGCGGTGGCCTTTGACATCTACGGGACGCTGCTCATCTCAGCTGCCGGTGACATCAGTCTTGCCAACGAAACGGTTTCCGCAGACGCGATGGCGGGTCTGCTTTGTGACCTTGGTGAACGTGGCGAGGGAGTCAGCCCTGAACAAATGGCCGAGGTCTACCATGAGAGCATAGAGTGCAGACTCCGAATGCGTCGGGATGAGGGGATCTCTCACCCCGAGGTCGAAATTCGTGAAGTCTGGCAGGACGTTTTTCAGTCGGCCCGGATCGAGGGGATATCAGAGCGCGAACTGGAGCGCTTTGCCATTGCCTACGAATGTGTCGTCAATCCCGTCTGGCTGATGCCCGGGGCGCTTGAGCTCCTCGCCTCGCTAAGGGGAGGCGGGCTTCCGTTGGGGATTGTCTCCAATGCCCAGTTCTACACCCAACCTGTCTTCGAGGAGTTGTCCGGTTCATCGCTGACCGGGCTGGGATTTGAAGAATCCCTGAGCCACTGGTCGTTCGAGGCACGGGAAGGCAAACCTTCGCGAAAGCTCTACGAGCAGTTGGCAGACTCCTGCCGAGAGCGGAATATCGACGTGGGCAGGGTGTTTTACCTGGGGAACGATCTTCAGAAAGATGTTCTCCCGGCACGCGAGGTGGGATTTTTGGCAGGACTATTTGCCGGGGACAAACGTAGCCTTCGTACCCGTGAGGTGCCGCTTGAAGAGGCCGAGTCTCTCGCTGATGCCGTAATAACGGATTTGAAACAAGTCAGGGATGTGGTGAAGATAAGTTAGATGAAGAGCTACAACGTTAACTTTTCGGCCAATGTCGATTGTGGAGAAGGGGAGGCTCTGACTGATTTCAGCTTTCCCTGGTTGGATCGAGAAAGTCCTGCGACCACCTTTCGGGCGGTGTGGAACCAGAAGTGGCTCGGTTTCCAGTTCATCGTAGCCGACGATGACATCGTGTTGTGTGACGGAAAGGATCGCGATGATTCCGTGCTTGGATCCGATCGGGTAGAGATTTTCTTTGCGACCGACAAAGAGCTCAAGGATTCGTACTACGGCCTTGAAATGGATCCGCGAGGATGGGTCTTCGATTATCGCGCGAAGCATTACCGAGAGATTGATGCACACTGGAATTTTCCGGCGCTTCAACTAACCGCTCAGTACGGAGACGGCGGATACTTTGTTGAAGGAAAGGTTTCTCTGCAGGTGATGAAAGATCACGGCCTCTTGAACGGGGATAAGATCATCGCGGGAGTTTATCGGGCTGAATTTTCGATGAATGATGATGGAGTCCAGGAGGACTGGATCAGCTGGGTGGACCCCGGAACCGAGAAGCCTGACTTTCATGTGGCTTCGTCATTTGGAGAGTTTGTCCTCGTGAAGTGATGGGAGAACCGCTGCCGGCTTGTCCCTACCTTCCGGAAGTCACGGAAGTGCTGCGAGCTTCGGCATTGAAGGAACTGGGTTCAGATCGCGGGCCGACTTTTTATGAGCGTGCGCTGGAATGCGGACAGTCGCTCTGGCAACAGGGGTTGCCGGCTCAGTCAATGCTCATGATGAACCGGGCTTTCGCTGCGGACCTGGTGGGAGATGAGCCGGTCCTCAGTGAATGGCCGCTTCCCTATCTCGGCATGAAGTGGGTCATGCAGGCTCGCCTCGAAGATCAGTTTATCGGGAATCCACGACGTCACTTCCAGCACCTCGCCACTCGAATGGTGGAGCCGAGGAAGGAATTGCGCTCCTGGCGAGCCTGGGGCTGCTGGTGGTTGTCCTGCCAGGTCTTTCCGGACTATCCTGCTGATGCAGAGCAGATCGAAAACGAGGGAGTGGTAGAACCTTCGTTCGGAGAAATTGAAGAGAACTTAGCCCGGGTCGGCTGGGACGGGGAAGTTGAGATTTGGCGGGACGCTACTCGTCCATTTCCTGGATCGTAGAGAGGATCTCGTTGTATTCGATTACGTTCGCCTGAACGTCAGGGCGGTAACGAACTTCCGAAGGAAGGCGGCCAATCAGTGTGATTGCCTGTTCGAGGTAGAAATTCGCGAGCGAGCGTGAGGACTCATTTTCCAGCTCGAGAGCCTGGGCAGCGAGGGAGTAGGCTTCGGCCAGGGCCACCTTGATTTCCGGATCGTAAGGGCGAAGGCTGGATCGTTCTTCGCGAAGTTTGATCTCTTCGCGGAAGAGAACGAGGGCGGCTTCAGGTTGTTCCTGCTCGAGTTGAATTCGTCCCAGCGAATTCAACGCAGCAATGTAGGAGTCACGCCCTTCCTCTGCCACGGAAGGGGAGGCATCCGCGAGCGACTCCGCCAGGACCATGAGGCGCTGGAAGGTGGCGGAGGCGGCATCGAGATCCGCAAATTTGTGCTCGATTTCACCTTTCTGTCTCAGGGTTTGAATCGCCTCGATGACAAGGTTGTGAGCATCGCTCTCCTCTGGATCGGCGATCTTCTCCTCAAGGATGAGATGGAGCTCCTCGAGTGCTTCAATGGCCGGCTCTTCTTCTCCATTGAGAAAGTAGGCCCGGCTGATGGCACGGTAAGTTTGAGCCAGTTCGCGATCACGCTGTTTGCGAAACGAGCCCTGGCCCGGTCGGGTTTCTGACTCCTTGAGGCGCCAGTCTCGGGCATTGGTGAAGGCGTTAATGGCATCGATGTAATTCCCTTTGAGTTCATGGATTTTGCCGATCTCCATGAGGGCGCGGGCAGTGAGGGCCGGAAAATTGACGGGAAGGGTCTCGAGAGCCTTCTTATCCCCGGCGAGTTCAGAGTGAATTTCGTAGGCTGCGGTGAATTCCTTCAGTGCTTCATCGAGGTTGCCTCGTTTGCGATATCCGATCGCACTGGTGAACGCTGTCTGGGCAGAGAAGTGCAGAAGCTTGGCGGAGTCGGGACTGTTCTTCTTGCGGTTCTCCACGAAAGTGGACGCATTGTCCGCCACGATCTGGTAAAGCTGGTCTGCTTCGGGTCCGGAAATTTCCCCGCTGTTCAATTGCTGAACAAAGAGGGAAATCAGGTCCATCGCAGCAGTGGCGCTTTCCCTGGACTCGTTCATAGCGGCTTCGGCCGCTTCGGTCGCGGTCTTCGCTTTCTGCGCCTGGACAAATGCAAATCCGGAGGCCCAGATCGCAACGACTAGCAAAGTGGCAAAAATGGTATTGAGGCGGCGGGCTTTCTTTACGACGGCCTGCTGGTCGAGGTGCTGAATTCTAGCCCAGACTTCGCGCATGTCGGCGGGACGTTTCTTGGGGTCGAGTTCGAGACACTGTTCGATCAGTTCCTTTCGATCGCTCGGGACGTAGAAGTCGGCGGGCCAGTTGATCTCTTCGACGGCCTCCGTCATCGTGGCGAGCTGATCGCCGTCGATGGCATTGCCGGTTTCCGCCATGGTCGCCTCGAGGCTGGCTTCGACCAGTGTGGCGTCAGGATCAAAGCTGGTTCGTTCCGCCATCGACAAAGCCTGGAGACGGGGAAGTTCTCCGGTGAGGAGCTTGAAAGCGAGAACGCCAAAGCTGTAGACATCCCAGCGAAAGCCTTTGCCGTCGGCCGAGTTGCGGGGATCGCGGAGTTGCTCGGGGCTGGCGTAGAGCGGTGTGCCGACCGGTTCGAACCCTTCAGCTGCGAGACCACGGCTTTGACCGAAGTCACAGATCTTGATGTGATAGGGAATCTCGTCGGTCAGCAGGATATTCGACGGCTTGATGTCGCAGTGAATAATCTGGTGCTGGTGCAAATAGGCGAGAGCATCCGCGATGTCACGGGTGATGCGCCAGCCTTCGCGGTGATCGACGTGTCCGACGATGCGCTCGAGGGTTCGGGTCTCCCAGCTACCTTCGAGATCCTGGTCCGCGTGGAGGCCCATCGCGTAGTAGGGCGGTTCGTGGAGCAGGTCGAAATCGTGCAGGGTGACGATGCCCTGATGTTCGGCCACCTGGGAGAGCTTTTCCAGCTCTCGTGCCATAGCCGAGAGGTCGACAGCGCCCGGTCGAAAGATCTTGAGGGCGCGATCGGAAATTCCACGGTAGGTGGCGCGAAACACCTTACCGTAGGCTCCTTCCCCGAGGGGAGGAGTGTGGACCTGGTAGTCTTTAATCCGGATGTTTTCTTCGTCGGACACGGCAGTGTTTTACTTGGAAAGGCTTTGAATTTCTCCGCCCCAGTCGGGCGCCGGAGGATCTTGCCGGAAACTTTCGGTTTTGTCGATCAACCAGGCGGTCGGAGGATCCTCTTCGGGCAGGGTCTTCAGCAGGTCGAGGGCCTCATCCCATTTTCGCTGGTGGAACAGCTCGAGAGCGGTTTCGTAGGTCCGGGCGTCCTGGTCAGAAATTCCGGAGCCGCCATGTGACTTGGGTAGGATGAGTTCGTGGATCGGATAGCTCTCCTCAAAGCCGGCGGGGCGAATCTGGCAGAGGCGGCGGAATCTGCGATCACCGATGCCTTCGATGCGCAGGTAAGTCTCATCGGAAATGAGAACGGGAATGCGGAACTCCTTGGCGATACGTTCAAGGCGGGCGCCAAGATTGGCGACACTCCCAAACACGGAGATGTGCCACTGCTGAGTCGGGCCGGTCTTTCCGACGGCGATTCGGCCCGTGCTGATCCCGATTCGAACCGCGGACATGTCGCGGCCGAGTTCCTCCTCGTATTCGACGCGATCCGAGAGGCGCTTGATGATGGCTTCGGCCGCTTCAACTGCCTCGAGGGAATGTTGAGTCTTCTCTTCCTCGATGTTGGGCCAGCCCCAGAGGCCAAGAGCTCCGTCTCCGGCGAAGTCGGTCACCACGCCTTTGCTGTTGAACACCTCTTCGGTGATGAGTCCCACGACGCCCTGGTTCTCGTTGAGGCGGTCGAGAATTTCGTGATCGCTACGAGCAAGTTCGAGCATTCGGGAGTGACCACGACGATCGGCAAACATCACCGTGACATCGACCATGGCGGGTTCGAGAACCGTCTGGTCGAGCCGCTGCATCAGCTTGCGGAGACCGGGCGAGAAGTAGGTCGCCATCTGGTCCTGAAGTTTCTGATCGGCCCGCGAGGAAAGAAGGCTGGCTACCAGCGAACTGATGAGACGAAGAAAAGGAACAAACGCAGCTGCAGTCGTTTCCGATGCCTGGCGCGTCTCCACATACAGGTAGATCGGTCGGCGGCGCTCATCGCGATAGATCTCGGCGGATTCATCGAGGCTGGCGACCGGCAGGATACAGACCCAGTCGATCTGGTCACCGAGACTTTCGGCACTGAAAACCTTGGAGTGTTCCTTGGAGGACCAGATGTGAATGTCAGTCGGCTTGGGGTTCTCAATGTCGAGGCGCTTCAGCAGAGTTCGGCTGGGGCGAAAATCGGCTCGCGCGAGGGGATCGGGATTGAGGACTTCGATCTCCAGGTTGCTGTCGCTGGGGTCGAGCGCCACAAAAGTTGCGCTGACGCCCTTTTGTCCGGGCAGCGCGTTTTCGAGAAACACGGCTGCGCGGGTGAAGAGGTCAGTTTCGTTGGTCCAGCCAGAGAGCACCTGTTCAGGCAGTTCGCGTTGAAGCAGCTTCAGCTGTAGACGCAGGCTGTATTCGTCGAGCTGCTCGACCTCGTCGTAGTCCTGGCCGGTGATCGGTTCCGCCTCGTAGCTCTCCTTGTCAGTTTCGAGTGATTGCTGGTAGCGTTCGATCTCGCTGTCGAGATCACCCAAACTCTTGAGCCAGTAAATGGCTGTGTTTCCCCTGGTGCCAATGACGGCAGATCCACCATAGCTCAGCGTGACAGGTTCCTGCATCAGTTCGCGGTCACGTGGAGCCACGTTGGAATAGAGTGCGTTCGGCTTGCTGCGTCCGGGCAGGGCCGGGAGTCGATTGAGTTGGAGAGACTCGCCGGTGCGCACGGCTTCGCAGTGATTTCGGCTGACGAGTCGGTCATTCCAGGTGATGCGAAGGACGTCGACAGGTTCCTCCGGCAGGGTCTCAGGCTTACGGCCGATACGTATGGTACGGTCATCCTTGGCCTGGGCCACGGCCATTTCGCGTGGATTCTCCAGATTGACGGCGACGAGATACATAGTGGTAAGGTGAGAAGCAGAAATTCAGGTGGTTGGTCAGGATGCGCGGAGGGCGTCCAGTCCGGATCTGATAAACGGTTCGATGCGACTGGCCGCCTCTTCGGTGGTCAGATCCTGGTCCGATTCAGTTTCGAGCGAAGTCATGGTGACATCCGGGATGCCGCAAGGGACGATGGCTTCGTAGCCGTGGAGGTCGCGTGATACGTTGAGACCGAATCCGTGCATGGAGATCCATTTGCGGACGCCAACGCCGATCGAGGCGAGTTTTCGGTCGTCGATCCAGACCCCAGTGAGTCCTTCCCTGCGCTCAGAACGGATACCGAATTCTGAGGCGAAATCAATCAGGATCGACTCGATTTCACGAAGATAAGTGTGCAGATCTTTGCCGTAAGCATTGAGGTCGAGAATAAGGTAACCTACGAGCTGACCGGGGCCGTGGAAGGTGGCCTGACCCCCGCGATTGGTCTCGAAAACCGGGTAGGGCAGGTTTTCGGGATTGATGAGCGAGGAACGATCGCGGGTGCGACCGATCGTATAGACCGGCTCGTGCTCCAGCAGCAGGACTGTATCAGGGGTGCTGCCCTCGAGCCGCTTCTCGACCAGCTCATTCTGCAGCTCAAGTCCTTCCTGGTATGAGATTCTACCTAACCATCGAAAATCCATTCGGGATAGGGTCCGCCCTCATGGCGCTTCGTCAACGGTTTCGTCGCGTTGATAGATCGGGAGTTGCCGGTAGGGGACGGTGAAGGAAAGGACCATCATTGACGTGCCGTAGGTGCCTCCGTTGCGGCCATTGGACCAGGAGCCGTTCGATTGCTGCTTGGGAATGTATTCACCGTACATCCAGTCGGCGTATTGAGCCCAGTAACGACCACCCAGTTGGAACATGGCCTGGGCGTTGTAGTAGTTGGCGTAGTATTCGTGGGCATTCTGTACGATAGCCTGTCGGTGCTTGAGGATGAAATCGCCGGCACGGTAGGTCGATTTGGTGCCGTGATAACCACAGAGCTCGAGGCAAAGGAGACCGCACCCCGTCAGTGTTTCGGAGTGACCCCAGGGATCGGTGTAGCCGAAACGGCCCTCTTCCTTGTCGTGATTGGAAAGCACATAGGCTACGGCGTCTTCAATCGCCTGGTCGGGGATGGGAGCACCGTTGAGCTTGGCTGACCGCAAGGCCATGAGAGCCCAACCGCTACACGAGAGGTCGGCATCGCGGGAGTCGGCCTTGTATCGCCAGCCTCCCTGGTGCTTTTCCGCCTTGGGAACGGCCTGGGCCTGGAGAATCAGTTTTGTGGCGCGGGCGAGAACAGGGCTGAGACGGGCCTGCGTCTTTGGATCGACCATGCCGCTGCACTCAGAGAGAAAAAGCGTGGCGATGGTGTGAGCATACATGAGGCCGTGACCAGAGTCGCCCTTGTCGAGCAGACCGGTGGGCCGTTGGCTGTCGAGCACATAGTCGATGCAGCGCTGCAGGTTGTCGGCGAATTCACCTGAACCGGGAGTGTGACCGGCAGAGAGATAAGCCATCCCAACCAGAGAAACGACTCCGACAGAGCGGCCGTAGGAATCGTTGAAGGTCCCGTCAGCGGACTGGTTGGAGGCCAGGTAACGCAAAGCACGATCGACAGCCGCTTCGACGCCTTCCTGGTGCTTCAGGAAAACGGCATTGGAGAGCGCTTCTCCCTGTCCCACCGCGCTGAAGGCGGGGAGCAGTGTTACAAAGGCAAGGATGGTGATCAGTCGGATCATTCTTTACCTGCCTCCTTTGCGATCACCTGGAAATAGCGGCCCACGAGCTCGCGATACTCTGCAGGCAGGTCAGTTTCGATGCCGGCAGCGTTGCCGCCGGAGATCGCCCCCTTGAAACGCGACCAGTCCTCGGCGCTGATGCCCATGGCCTTGAGCTCCGGTGGAATGCCGCTGCCGTCGGCATCGGCGGTCTTCTCTCCTGATTCATTCAAGTTGAGTGATCCGTCGGGTTCCGAGGCTAGCTCAGGATTGGAATTGGGTTGGTCCGAATCGGCCATGCCCTGGTTCTGGCCCTGGGCTCCGAGTTTTTTCATCGCATTCTGAGCGAGTTGCTGAAGCGAGTCGGCGGCTTGCTGGGCCTGCTGAGAAGCCTGCTGGGCATCCTGCGACTGGGCGGATTCGGTGACGTCGTTGAAGCCTTCAGCCATCTCTCCGCTGTCAGCGACCTGGCCACCCTCATCGGAAGGTTGGAGTTGTTCCTGGCTTTGGGCCAAAGAGTTGGCCGAAGCTTCGAGTGCTCCGGAAGCCCGATCGAGTGCCTGGGCGGCTTGCTGCTGCTCCTGCGCCGCACGCTGCATGGCTTGCTGGGCAGGTTGAGAAAGCTCTCCGCTCTCGAGCTGACCATTGGACTGGGCCTGGTCCTGCATCTGTTCGGCATTGGCAAGATGCTGCGCGGCGTCTTCAGCTTCGTTAGCACCCTGGTTCAGGGCCTGCTCGGCGCGGTCGGCAGCGCTTCTCGCATTGTGCTGATCGAGACTCTGGAGGGTCTCCTCGAGTGAATTGGTTTCGGCCCGCAGCGCCTGGGCATCGGCCTGGAGTTGGGCTTCGATCGCGCTCAAGGCCTGCTGCAAATCACCGTCCCGAACCATCTCGATCTGTTCGGCGAGAGCATCCTGGCGCTGGGCCAGGTCGCCGAGGGACGGCAGGGGAGTGTCCGGGACTTCAGGCTGATTGCCTTCGGTCGCGGCGGGTTGGTCACCGGCCTCGGCCATTTCCGGCTCGCCGGGACTGGCTTCTGATGAGGACGGATCAGAGGAAGCTGCTTCAGAGGGCTCTGCCGCTTCGGATGCGTCCGAGGCTTCGGAGGCGGCTGCCGCTTCAGCCATGGACTCACTGGCGTCGTTGGCCGAATCGGCGGCTGACTCGAGGTTGTCATTTGCGAGTTGCTCGGCCGTTTCGCTGGCCTGATCGGAGGCTTCCGCGAGTTTTTCGGAAGGTTTGTTTTCCTGCCGCTCTGCGGGCGTTGTGTCAGGATCTGAAGCGTTGGGTTTCGGGGACTGTGGCTTGTTTGCAGCGGCCTCGGATTGGTCCTGCATTTGGGAAGCGAGTTTTTCCTGCTCCTTCTGCAAGTGATCGATGAGTTGTTCACGGAGTGCGTCCTGCTTGGCCTCGTTGCTCTGGGTGGCCTCCTGGTTGAGTGCCTTGAGGTCCTTTTGCTCCTCCGCGAGGGCGTCGGCTGCGGCGGCGAGTTGCTCGGCTCGTTCCTGCTGGGCGCCGAGGACTTCTTCGAGCGCCTCAGGATTATCCTGAAGCATTTCACCAAGTTGTTGCTGAACCTGCTCCTGTTGATTTCGGAATTGGTCCATCTGCTGTTTGGCCAGTTCTTCCAGCTTCTGCTTGGTGAATTCACGGGTAGCCTGATCAATGGCGGCCTCGCGCTGCGCTTCCTCCCGGGACATTTCTTCGGCGCGGTTGGCAAGTTCCTGCTGGCGATTGGCGAGATCGTTGAGCTTGGAGATCATGTCGAACTCTTCGTTCGCTTCGCGCATCGCTTTCGCGATTTCGTCGACGCCCTTGATGGCTTCCTCGATTTGCTTGCGGGCCTCCTGAGACTTCTCGATGCGTTCTGACTTGTTGTCCGTCACCGGAATCAGATCCGAAGTTTCGCGAGCCTGGGCGACTTCTTCGTTGGCGATGGCCTTGGCTTTGTCGGCCTGCTCCTGGAGAAAGGACTCATCGAGGGAGGCGGCGACTTTATCGAGTTCCTTTCGTGCGTTCTCGGCGTTCTCTGAGAATTGCTTGAGAGGGCGCATGGCTCGCTCGGAGACGTCGTCAGTGCGCTTGAGTTCCTGCTCAGCGCGACGCATTTCGTTGCGGGCTTTCTCGAGCTCCTGCTTGGCCTTACGTAATTGCTCCTCGACCGCTTTCTTTTTCGCCTCGACCGCCTGCTGGGCCAGCGTCTTGGCATTCACATCCAGGGTGATGAAGAAGGGTTCGCTCAGGCCCACGCCGGGACCGTCATAGGACTCAGGTCGGCTGTCGCGAACCAGGACCTGGACGCCAAGTCGCCGTTGATTGCCGTTCACTTTAATCTTACTGAGATTCAGCGTGGCGTTGGAAACGTAAGTCTCAGCAATCCGGGTCGCCGTGGGCAGTTCGATCGGGATCTCTTCGGGACGATCAGCACCAATGGGAGTGATGAGAAAGGCGGCATCCTTAAAGCCGAAGTCTTCGATAATCTCGCTGATGACTGGAAGCTGTTCGGTGGGGCGGAGACGTAGCTCACGCTCGACGGGTTGGGTGACAATCACGGAGGGAGATTTGTCAGGAAGCACTTCGAGTGGATAGGTAAGCGGCTGATTGGTGAAGCCGTCTGCATCGGTGAGTTCGATTTTCCAATGGCCGTTCATGCCCGGCTTGAGATCGAACTGCCATTGCAAGTTGCCTTCGACCAGCTGCGGTTCACCGAGGTCGGCTCCATCGTTGAGAACGAGCCTGGCCGTCTCGATCTCCTTGGTGGGTGTTGTGGTCAGGGTAACGCGGGTGTTTGCGACCGCCCGAATCTCACCTGTTTCGGTGGCTACTGATTTTGTTTCGAGATTGGTGTAGTCGGGATAATCGTATTCGACTTCGATCTGGCCGATAGCGGGCGGGACTACGGTGATGACTTCATAGTAACGAGTCAGGGCCGAACCGGCGCGCAGGCGATAGGTGAAGTCTTCCTCGACCGCAGGAAAGGAAATGGAAAACTGCTTGGTGCCGTCCTCCTCTTCGAAATCTAGAGTCATTCGCTCGACAGATTCACTGCCGTCTTTGAGGAGGCGCCGGATCTCGGCGCGCTTCAGCTTTTTATGGTTTGCTGACAGGGATATGGTGACTGTCTCGCCCTTGGCAATCCGAATGTCTCCGGGTTCCACGATGAGGGAGTCAGCATAGGCGTTCCCGATATCGAGAAAGGGTGCTACGGCACGCTGGAGCAGAGTCCAGGATTGCGTCGGCCAGATGATGAGAGCGCCACCGATGACAAGTGTCAGTGCCAGGGCGATGCTGGCAATTTTTGCGGTGCGGGCCGGCTTGAATTCGGTTTTCGGATCCACAGCCTCAACGTCGACAATGGCAGAATCCACCACGGCACCGATCAGTTCTTCGGAACCCTTGATTGACTCGGGGTCATTGGAGGAAAGAAGTTCCACCGCGGTAGAGATACGTTCCTGAAGCTCGGGATGGCGAATCTCGATGATCCTCGCCATCTGGGTGAGAGTGAATCGACGTGAGAGGGGACGAAGCAGGAACCACCATGCTGCGACAAGCGTGATGCCGAGGCCGCTGAGGCTGAGCACCCAGCGGGAAGTGGAGGAAAACAGGGTCACGCTCGCGTCGATGAGCATGATCGTGAGCAGGCAGGCGAGGGCCACCGCCAGGGTGGCGCAGAGTCCTCGAATGAAGAGCAGACGCCGAACACGCCGGATCATCGATCCCAGCTTGTCCTGGATCGGAGCTGGCAACTGGCTGAAGGCGGCTTCGAGCGTGCTCATGTGGATTCAGTGTTCGGGATTAAACAAGACCGCTGCGTCGGCGCACGATCCATTCTGTGGTTAGAAAGCCCAAAAAGGCGAGCAACATCGGCCAGGTATCCCAGAGCGTGATGTTGCGTTGTTCGGTCAGAACCTCCTTAGGTGCTCCAAAAGAAGTGAGCAGAGATTCAAGGTCGTGGAGCTCAGCGAGGCGGCCTCCGGTGAGCTGGGTGGCGTGATTGAGAAAGTCGCGGTCGGCGGTAAGTTCGGCGAGTTCGACCGGGTTCCTTGTCGAGACGACAAGGAGTTCGGTTGAGATCGTGTCAGGGCCGTCAGGGTTCGCGGCAAGGGATTGGTCAATCGCTTCTCCGGCGAGGCGCAGCTCGTAGTTGCCTTCGCGAGTCAGATTGGGAAGGCTCGTTTCATAGAGGCCGGAGGAATCGCTGCGATAGCTCATGCGCTGTTGATTGAGACGGACGCCGTCTTTCCAGACTTCGACTTCAAACTCGGCGTCGGTGACAGGGCGGCGTTCGGCGTCGAGAACCTTTGCGGTGACCGTGACTGGATCATCCGGGGTGTAGCTGAGGCGGTCGGAACCGAGGCGGATCAACTCGCCACCGGAGCGCAGGTTGGGGCCGGCACCCCAGCGCATCACCTGTCCCCAGAAGCGGTGATGGTAGGTGTCGCCGACGCCGTAGCGAAAGCGCCAGCTCTGGTCGGAGTTCAGAAAGAGCACCTTGCCGAGACCTGCCCGGATCGTCGAAATGACAGCATTGTTCTGCTCGAGTGTCTTGCGATTGGCGAGTTGCTCGATGGCGGCTTCAACCGATCCGGGGGAGCCGTCTGGTGTGATGTTGCCGTTCAGGCTGACAGATCCGGTGGGGCGGGCAAAGGCGAGCACCTCGGCGGTTTCTTTGACGCCGTCAGCGACGAAGCGCCATTGCATCGGTTGAAATCCATTCCAGCGATCGAGGTTGAGCGCGCGGCTGCTCGACTGCGAAGTGACGGCGTGTGACTGGCCGGCCGAAGTGAGTTCAATCTTGAAGGACGGTTCCGGAGAGTCGAAGCGGGCTTCGCCGTCAGCCGTGTAGTTGATCGGTAGCAGCGTCTGCAGCGTTTCATTGCTGTGGGCGTGGGGCATGTAGCGTGCGCCGGCCACACAGACGAGCATGGCTCCGCGGCGGGTGACCGCTTCGTTGATGGACTGCCAGTCTCGTGAACTGAGCGCATCGGGTTTGATGTCGCCTAAAATGATGACGTCGAAGAGTTGCCACTCACCCGGGGTGCGGGGAAGCTTGGTCGCTTCGGCTTCACCGAAGGGGCGGGAGGCGCTGGCGTAAACAGGTTCGAGTTCCGGGCCCCGGTAAATCTCGTCGGGATTCATCAGCACGTACTGGAGGTGGACGGACTTGTCTCTTCCGTAGAAAAGGTTGCGAAGGTATCGGAATTCCCATCGGGGGTATCCGTCGACGAGAAGAACGTTGGTGCGGTCGTCAGTCACGGCGACTTTGAAGTCCCAGGTGTTGTTATTCTTAAACAACTCGCCTTCGTCGGGTTTGAGGAAAATCTGGTAATCAAGTATGCCCTTTTCCTCAGGGCGATGAACGAAGCGAAGTTCGGAGCGGAAGTCGACGTCGGAGATTTCCAGGGTCTGGGTTTCCACCACCGCACCGTTGCAAAGCAGTTCGGCTTCGATGGTTTCGCCAAGCAAGCCGTCGGCTTTGATCTCCGCTCCGACGACAACGCGGTCGTCGAGGTAAATGGACTCGGGTGCCTTGAGGTCGAGGATTGAAAGATCGACGGGACCGAGGCGGCTGCCGACCGGAACGGCCGAGAGAGGGGTGTTCTGCACCGCAAGTTGGCGAAGACTGTCTTCGGGAAGCGTCTGACTGTTGGAGCGACCGTCCGAGAGAAGAAGGACGCCGGCGAGTGACTCCGGGGCGGTGGTATCGAGAACATGTTTGAGCGCACTGGTGAGATCAGTCTGGGTTCGGGTGGGGTCGGTGTTAAGCGAACCGGTGAAGGCCGATTCATCGGAGAGATCGTTGAATGGAGCGACGTCCTGAGCGTAGCGGTAGAAACGCAGGTTGTAGTTCTCACTGAGTCGACTCAACAGGGTCAGGTCGTTCACTGAACCCTCTTGGGTTTCGTCTTCAGAGAGTGAGACGGTCGACTCGAGAACACGTCGTGCCAGTTCGAGCCTGGTGGTGTTGGCGGCCTGGTCGATCCGCGAACGGGCGTCCTCGGGAAGGCCGCGGTAGTAGTGGTCGTCAGCCTTGAGGGTGGTTGTCGGCAAGGTGTTGCGCACTGATTCGAGCTCGGTACGGGCGACTTTGATCTGCTTGAGAATTTCGGGCGCGTTGTTGGACTCGAGCGCCTTCTTCGCCGTTCCAAGGATACGGGTGATGCCGTCGCGACTGCGTTTGTGGTAGTCGGTGAGGCGATCCGCGACTTCATCGGGGAAGGATTCCTGCCGGGTTTGCCCAAGAAGTTCAGTCAGCGAAAGGTTAGTTTCGGAGAGCGAGTCGATCAGTTCGGTGAGTTGGGCAACCCGGCTTTCGACAGCGGTCTCGGGACTGGGCGCCGCTTCAAAGGCGCGAACTTCGCCGGCAAGTTGCGAATCGATGGAAGCGACCAGGTTGCTGATTTCGCGAAGCGGAGGTCGATCGGCGAGCTCGGGAAGATCGGAAAGGGCGGCGCGGTCGAGGCGTTCCGAAGCATTGAGGCGCTGGTCGGCCAGGAGCATGGAGTCGGATTCATCGACGAGAATAGCCACCTCCCGTTCGATCTCGCGGGATTCGAGAAAAGAGCGAACGGGTTGGGCGAGAACCAGCAAAAGAATGATGAGCGCAGCAAAACGCAGCCCGAGGAGAAAGCGGCCTTTGCCCGGTGAAACGAGGGTTCTCTCAAACTGGTAGAGACCCACGATCCATTCGATGGCGATTCCTCCGGCGATGGCGAGGCCAAGCAGCGGCCACGAAGTGGCGAGGGCGAGCGTCTGGGCGAGGATCTGGAGGGCAGCCCAGCATCCAACTCCGGCGAGGGCGGCCCCGGCGATACGCCAGCTGAAGTGAGGAAAGCGTTTCAGCGCCGAGTGGACCGCAAACCACAGGATGATGCTGATCACCAGCATCGCACTGAGGGCGCCCACTCCCAGAGCGGTGAGATCGTCTCGACTGTAATCTTCCGGATTCAAATGGAGTGAGTGTTAGCCTGCTTTTCCCATCTTGACGAGTTGCTCGTGGAACTTGGTCGACGGGGCGTCCTTGGATTCAAATTGGATCGTGATGTCTTCTCCCATCCGTCGACTGTGGGCGATCCAGCGTGAAAGAGTGACCTCAAGGAGTAGAAAGAGGAAGGCGCCGATCGCCAGGTAGCGCCAGAGCTCCTGGCCGAACTGGTTCCCGTTGAGGAATCCAACCAACTCCTCAAGGGTCTGTGGCTGTGACAGGGTCACGAAGTTACCGATGAAGTTGTAGTCAGCTTCGGAGAGTTTCTCCAACTGGCTCTCGTTTTCGTCACGTCGGACGGTGAAGGGGATTTCGGAACCTTCTTCAGCGAGGAAATGTGAGAAGAAAAGGCGCTGCTCTTCAGGGACAACGAGGTGGTAGAGGCCAGAGGAAATTTCGCCCTGAAGTTTGAGGACAGATCCGGTCCCGACCGAAGCAAGCTGAGCGGTGCGGGGGCGCCCTCCGGGACCTTTTACCTGGTAGGAGGTGAGTGATGACTGGCGGCCAGCTTCATCTTCTTCCTGGGAAAAGGTGCGGAAAGCGCGGGACGGGATTACTTGCCGGGCCATGGAGTCGGATTCCCACATCAGGGTGGCCGTGGCGTCTCCACCTTCGTCCTCGAAAGTGGCCCGGAAGTCATACCATTTGTCGCCTTCGAATTTGAAGCCGATCTGCTTGCGGCTGCCGGGTGACTTGAAATCTCCGATGCGCTTGTTGTTGATCGTGACGTTGAGCCTTCCGTCGAGATCGGTGATGAAGGCATAGCGATTGGTCTCGGGGAACTGGATGCTGCCTTCCCATTCAACGCGGAACTTGTCGACCGGGATACCTGCGGCCGGCGTGCCGTTGCGCCAGTTGAACTTGATGGAATCGTCGGTTCTTACGAGGGAAGGTTCCTTGGTATAGCTGTCTTTGTAATATTTGCCGACCAGGCCCTGCCCGATGGCGCGGCCACGGCGTGCCGCGAGATTGATGCTGATCTCCCAACCTGGGTCGAGGTTGAGTTCGTAGGCGGCCGGGTCAGCGAGGTAGTAGACCAGTTCGTGCAGGTAGGGCAAAAACGCCTGGCGGGTGACGAGATTTCCTGATGTGAGGTCGAGCGGTATGCTTGTCAGGATAACCTGGCCCCGGCCGAGTTGACGGTTGGAAAGAAGGATGGCGCCATTGTTCAGACGGGCGCCGACCGAAGTGATGCGATTGAGGGACTCCGGAACCTCCTGCCCACGGTAGTTCGTGATGAACGTCTCGAGGAAATCGCTCTTGCCGGGCTCGGCGACTTTGCGAAGAGCGGGGTGGGTGAGTGAGCCGGGAGAAGGAGTGAAGTGCTCGCCGGTGTTGGCGACGGTGGGTTGGTCGTCGAGGAGGGCGGGAAGTACGGGGAGCCCGTCTCCGAGTTTCCACTGGTTGTAGAAGTCAGGCTGGGACTTGTGACCGGCAGCCACGAGTAGGCCGCCTCCACTGCGAACGTAGGAAGCGAGAGCTTTGGCGGTGGCCTCCGGAAGACGGGGGACGTCTCCGAGGATGACAGCGTCGTAGGGTTCGAATTCCGAAATGGTGGCTATCTCGGGCGCGTTGACGACGACGGGCTCGACCAGGAATTCGATCAGGTCGAGGGTAGGGTCGTAGAACATGTCAAAGTTGTCTGACGACTCGTCAGCGACAGCTTCATTATTGGCTTTGAGAGTAGGGTCGAGAGTGAGGGACGAAGGCGCCAGGGCAACCGCGGCGAAGGTCGATGCCCGGTCAAGCACCCGGCCGGAAGGACGTCCGTCAACGATGAGCACCTTGAGGCGGTCGGCGACGTTGGTGGCGTAGAAGCCCTTGTTGTCGGTGGCGATGTCATCCTGAACTTCGAGTTCCGCGGAGACATAGTGAGCGCCGGGATCGGAGAACTGGTGGGAAAAGGTGACGGTTTGTTTTTCTCCGGGTTGGAGCTGGGCGATGGACTGGTCCCGGTAGGGGCGGTTCTCTCCAACGGAAAGAAGCAGGGCTCCCGGGGTAACAGCTTCGTTGCCGGTATTGCGAACTGTGACGGAGATGTCTACAGGGCGGTCGACCCCAACGATCTCGCGGGAAAAAGTGACGTCGGTGACGGCGAGGTTTCGGACGTAGTCCGGCAGGGGAAGTTTGCGGAGTAGAATCTGTGGCTCGGTGGTGAGATTCTGGAAGGCGTCGCGCAGGAAGCTCCATTGACCGGCTTTACCGATTTCCCAGCCGATGTTCTGTTCATCGGTCAGGATAACGATTTGTTTGGCCGGATTGTCACCGCGGGCAAGACTGAGTGAGGCCAGCGTGAAGGTCTGGTAGGTCGCCATGGCACCGTCGATGGGGGCGAGATCATCGAGGGCGGTTTCAAGTTCGGCGCGATCGGTAGTGGGGTCGAGAATGATACCGGTCGGTGACGGACCTCCGAGGATAAGACTGAAGGCATGTCCGCGCGGAGCGCGCTTGATCAGAGTTCGAGCCTCCTCGACTGCTCGTTCGAAGTTGGTTTCGCCGTTGGCCATGATGGACATGGAGGTCGAACCATCAATGATCAGCGCTACATCCTGTCGGGCTCCCGGGGTGAAGCGGGAAAGGTTGAGGTATTTCTCAAACGAGATCAGACCGATGCAGGAAAGCAGCAGGATAATCGAGGTTCCCCCGATCCATCGTTGCCACTTCTTTTCGCCGTGAAGAACCACAGCAACACCCAGACCGACGACGCCGATCAGCATGACAGGGAGAATGACGATCCAGGGAATGGTCGTGCCCGGCGGGATGAACGGTCTCGCCAGCGCCAGTGCGAGCAGACCGACGAGGAGGCAACGCGTCGCCATGAGAAGCGCTTCCTCGAGTTGGATGCGGCGGTTTCGAATCGCGAGCGACTCGAGCAGAAAGTTCATCGCACCCCAGTCGACGATCTTCTTGGAACGGCGATTGAGCAGGTGAATGATGATCGGAATGGCAATCGCAAGAGCTCCGATCACGAGCGCTGTATTAAGAAACAACAAGGATCAGGTCTTTCTTTGGGAGAAGTAGGTGAATAACGCCTCCGGCACTCCGGTCTTGGTATTGATCGGAACGTAGTCCGCCTGCATCTGGCCACAGGCCAGTTCCATGGCCTTGAGGTGTTCGCGGACCCGGTCGAGATAAGAGGCCCGGATTGTCGAAGGGTCGATATTGAGTTTGCGGCCCTCGACTTCGAGGCAGCGAAAGTCGTCGAACTTTTCGAAGGGGAAGGTCAATTCCTCCTCCGCCATGAGATGGAAAACGACGAGCTCGTGGTTCTTATAGCGGAAGTGATGAAGCGCGTTCTTGATGGCTTCGGCATCATCGAAGAGATCACTGATCACAATGACCAGTCCGCGCGATGGAATGCGTTCGGCAATTTCATGAAAGGTATCGGCGCAACGGGTGTCCTCTGTGGGCTGAGTGTTAGACAGCTCTTCGAGAATAGCACGGACCTGGCTGGGTTTGGCTGTGGGGCGCAGGTAGCGCTTGATGCCGTCAGCAAAAGTGACGAGGCCGACGGCATCCTGCTGTCGGATCAAGAGGTAGGTCAGTGCGGCGGCGAGATAGCGGCCGTATTCAAACTTGGAGAGGCATTCACGACCGCCCAGCGAAGTTGCTTCGTCGCCGGAGTAGGCCATCGACCCCGACGCATCGAGGAGGATGGTGACTCGCATGTTGGTCTCCTCGATGAATTGCTTGATGTAGTAACGGTCGCTTTTGCCGTAGACCCGCCAGTCGAGATTGCGGAGGTCGTCTCCGCTCACATATTGGCGGTGTTCGGCGAACTCAACCGAGAAACCTTTGTGGGGGCTGGAGTGGCGGCCGTTGATGGTGCCTTCCTTCGCGCTGCGCGCGAGGAATTCCAACCGGGAGATCATGTTGATGATCTCGCCCGGAAGCAGGTCGGTGAAGGCGGGTGACGCGCTTTCCGGCATGGAATCAAATGTCGAGGTCAGCACTCGGCTGGAACTGGTCGACCAGCATGGTGACGATGTCGTCGCTGGTGACCCCGGCGGCCTCCGCGTTGAACGTTGTCAGGACGCGGTGACGCAGCACGGGGTGAGCCACGGCGCGTACATCGGCGGTAGTCGTGTGATATCGTCCCTGGAGAATAGCGCGGGCCTTGGCGGCAAGAACCAGGTAAATGCCGGCTCGCGGACCCGCTCCCCAGGAGACCATTTCTTTGACGAAATCAGGAGCGCCCTCTTCTTTGGGGCGGGAGGCTCGAGCGATCTGGGCCGCGTAGGAAACAACGTGATCGGCAGCGGGCACTCGTCGGACGACGTCCTGGAGTTTCAGGACGGTTTCGCCGGTGAGCTGTTTCTCGATCTGGGCTTTGTAGGTCCCGGTGACGCGCTTGATGATGGATTCTTCCTCTTCAGCGGTGGGGTAGTTCACCCGGATGTTGAACATGAAACGGTCCAGCTGCGCTTCGGGCAGGGGATAGGTGCCCTCCTGTTCGATCGGGTTCTGCGTGGCGAGGACGAAGAACGGCTCAGGCAGGGGATAGGTTTCTTCGCCGATGGTGACGTGATGTTCCTGCATCGCCTCGAGCAGGGCAGCCTGGGTTTTCGGCGGGGTCCGGTTGATCTCATCGGCCAGGATCATGTTCGCGAAGACGGGACCTTTGACGAATTTGAAGATACGCTTGCCGGTTCCGTGGTCTTCCTCGAGGACCTCCGTGCCGGTAATGTCGGCGGGCATGAGATCGGGGGTGAACTGGATCCGCTTGAAGCTGAGATCGAGGACTTCCGAGAGGGTGGAGACGAGCAGAGTCTTGGCCAGGCCCGGCACACCGACGAGAAGGGCATGGGATCGACAGAAAATGGAAATCAGCAGCTGCTCGATGACTTCGTCCTGCCCCACGATAACCAGGTCGAGTTGCTGTTTCATGGCCGCGTGGGCCGCTTTGAGTTCTTCGATAACTTCCTTGTCGGAGCTACCGAGTTCTGGGTCGGGAGGGGATGCCGTTGCTGCCATGGTGGAGTGCGTTACCTTTGGGGGCAGGATGGGTGCCAAACTGCCCGGAAATGGAATGATAAGCGGTTCTGAAAAGTCCTGTCGAATTGGATTTTTGCGCGATAGCGGGGGTGTCGGTGCTCGAAAGGGCCGAGCGGGTTCGGGATAGGTAAAATGGGGATAGTAGATTGGTTCCTGGGGAGAGGAGGCAGGATACGTAAGTGTTTCGAAGTTCTTTCGTCTTTAGTGATATGAAAAGAAGATGGATGATTTGGGGGGTGGCGCTCGCGGTGGGTGTCCTGGCGATTGGCATTACGAGATCCTGGGCGGCTCCGATTGAGGTCGGAAAGGTTGACTGGGGTCGCGATTATGAGGCAGCCCTGGCGGCTTCGAAGAAGACGAAAAAGCCGATCCTCATCTTATTCCAGGAGGTGCCCGGTTGAAGCGGGTGCCAACAGTTCGGTCGAACTGTATTGAGTCATCCCCAGTTGGTCGAGGCGATCGAGTCGGAGTTTGTTCCGGTCGTGATCCACAACAACCGTCTCGGCAAAGACGCGGAAATCCTGAAAAAGTTCGGAGAACCGTCCTGGAATTACCAGGTCATCCGGTTTCTCGATGAGAACGGCAAAGACGTGATTCCGAGAAGGGACCGTGTCTGGACACTGGAAGGAGTGGCCGCGCGTATGGCCGAGGCACTGAAGGCTTCAGGCAAAGAAGTCCCTGCGTATCTCGAGGCGCTCAGTGGTCGGGCGGCGGTGGCAGATCCCGGAACAGCTGCTTTCGCCATGTTCTGTTTCTGGACCGGCGAAATGAAACTGGGCGGCCTGGACGGAGTGCTGACCACTGAGGCCGGCTGGCTGGAAGGTCGGGAAGTGACGCTCGTGACCTTTGACCGGGCGCGCCTTCCTTTTGAGGAACTTCTTTCAGCAGCTATCAGCTTTGATTGTGCCCGGAAGGTATTCACTTCAAATGATGAGGATGCAAAACTGGCAGCCTCTTCACGTCTCGATGTCGGAGCATTGACGAACGACTACCGCGCCGCCCGGGCATCTGATCAGAAGCGTCAGCTTGGCGGAACTCCATACCTCCGGCTCAATTTGTCACCAGTCCAGGCGACGAAAGTTAATGCGTTTGCCCGGGTTGATCAAAACAAGGCACTGTATTGGCTCAGCCCCATGCAGCGAGAGCAACTCAATTGATGCGAAAGGAAAAAAGATGAAAGCAGGTTTGTATGTGTTCGTGGCGTTCGCGCTGGCGACTTTCATTGGTTGGCGTTTGATGCAGCCGCATTCCCTCACGGGAGCTGAGACTGAAGTGATGCCGGTAGATCCCGACATGGCTGAAATTCCTGAGGGATCGAGAGTGGCCACCGTTGGAGGTGGGTGCTTCTGGTGCGTTGAGGAAGTGTTTCACCAGACCGACGGCGTTTTGTCAGCGGTCTCCGGTTACATGGGAGGAAGCGCTGGAGATGCTGATTACTCACGCGTCGCTTCCGGTCGGACGGAGCATGCCGAGGTTGTTCAGGTGCACTTTGATCCTGACGTGATCACTTACAGTGAGGTGCTGGACCGCTTCTTTGAATCCCATGATCCGACCCAGCTGGATCGCCAGGGACCGGACAAAGGGCCCCAATACCGCTCGGTCATTTTTTATCACGACGATGTTCAGAAGCTGGCGGCCGAATCGAAGATTCGGGAACTGGCCGAGTCAGGGAAATTCAGGGGTGATATCGTAACCGAAGTGGCCGAAGCGATGGAGTTTTACGAGGCGGAGGACTATCACCAGAACTATGCCCGCGAAAATCCGGGCAACGGCTACCTCAGGGCCGTGCTTTATCCGAAGCTCAAGAAGTTGGGAGTACCCATTCCGGTAAAGGAGAAGCCGGCGCCGGAAGAGGCGGAGTAGTTTTTTCACCGTCTTTTCATCTTCTATTCATCGGGGCAGGGTAACCTGCCTCCATGAGTGATACAGGATCGGGTATTGCGAGGGGGCGATCATAGGGGGGGAGTGTTTTCGAATGGCAGCGGAAGTTGGGAATGGTCCCAGTCTGAGCAGTGTGTCGATTGAATTCCACCGTCGATTTGAACCCTTTCTATGTTAGTTTCAGGAACGCGTGAAACACATTTCTATAGTCTGGCTCATTCCGGCCTTTGCTCTCCTTCTTCCCAGGCTCCAGGCATGGGAGTATACAGCATTGTCCGAAGAGCATCGAAGCGTGCTGGAGTCAGGCGAAGCGGTGATCTTCTCCTCCCGTCCTGACGATGGCGCCGAACCGGATCAGCGCTTTGTGACCGCGGGGCGGCTGATTACCGGGGCGCGCGACCTGATCTGGGAAGTGCTCAACGACAAGGAAGACGCGGAGGATTTTGTCGACGGGATTCTTGATTCGGAGGTGCTTGAGGAAGAAGGGAATGTCCTGACGGTGAAACAACGCACTCACGTTGGCGGACCCAAGGGCGCCTACACTTATACCCTGCGTTATGTCCTGACACCGAAATCGAAAACGGAGTTTTCCTACCTCGAGGGAGAAATCAAGAACGTGACCGGTGCCTGGTGGATTTTTGATGGGCCGGACGAATCTACTTTCCTAGTCGTCTATGCTCTGCACATTGATCCCGGTGTCTTTGCGCCCCAGTTTGTGGTAAAGCAGGGGCAGAAAAAATCGATGCCGGGCACGCTGATCTCGATGGAACGGGAAGTGAAGCGTCGACAGGCCGAATCCAAATCTGAGTGAATGAATCCTACTTCTGAAGTTGAAGCTGCGGCGATGGAGCCCGCGTTGATCTGGGCCATTGTTGCCGTTATCCAGATCGTCGCCGGTCTGTTCGTGTCGTTTTCCCCTGTGCGTCATGAAGGCGCCGTCAAGGGCCTTGGTCTCGGGATGCTGAATTCGGGCCTGCTCCTGATGGCTCACTGGCGCTTCGGCCTGATCAAGTGGATCGGGGATTTCTGGTTCGTGATCTGGTTGCTCTTTTTTATCACACAGGGCATCTGCGTGTGGATGCTGATCAGCTTGATCAAGCAGGGCAAGGTGTCTCCGATGTATCTTGTGATCGGCCTGGTGACCTTTGGACTCAATGTGGCGGCCATGGTTGTCTTCCTCCTGCCTCCGTTACTGTAAATTTCCCGCAATGATGTCGTCGAGCCGAAGTGACTTTGCCGCCGGGGAACGTAGAATGAGCGCTGTGAAAACGTTTACCCTCATTGCCGCGGCAGCTCTTCTGACAGGCCCATTGTATGCCCTTGAGTATGAGAAGGACATCATGCCCATCTTCACGAAGAAGTGTGCGGAGTGTCACAGCGATTCCGCCAAGGTGAAGGGTGGCTTTAAGGTTGATGATCCGAAGCATTTCGCCGCCCGCCTCGATAAGAACAATATCGTGGTTCCCGGTGACTGGGATGCCAGTTACCTCTTCGTGACCCTCTTTCGTCCCGCCGATGACAAGGATGCGATGCCTCCCGAAGGCAAGGGCGAACGTCTCACCCCGGAAGAAACTGCCATGGTCCAGCTTTGGATTGCGGAAGGTGCCACCATTGACGGCAAGACTGGCGAGAAAGGTTACATGCCCAAGGAGGGCGAACCGGGTTTTGTTGCCAGCGTTGGCGGTGGCAAGATGGAGGAGAAAGAGAGCGGACTTCCCGAGCCGGCCCGGCCGCGCGAATGGACCAATACCGAAGGGAAAACGATCACGGCAACTCTGCTCCGCGTCGAAGGTGACGTCGCTCTCCTGAAACTGGCGAATGGGCAGGTCTATCGCTACCCCATCGCGAATCTTTCCGATGAGAGTAAGGCTGCTCTTTCAGAGTAGGACTAAACGCGTTCCCAGCTTGCGGGATCGACGCCGTAAAACTTCTTCAGCTCGTCGTAGAGATCGGGCTGCTTCTTTTTGAGCTGTCGGGATTCTTCGTAGAAGGTTTCGGAAGCGACGGCAAAGAACTCGGCAGGATTGGTGGCTCCGTAGGGATCAATGAGTGACCGCCGTCCTTTGCCACGCTCAACCTCCTCAACGAGTTCTTCGTAGTTGCGAAGAAAGACCTTGGCCCACTGCTGGTAAGCGGAGCGGTCCTGCAGAATCGGAACCCCGTCAGCGGCGCCGTCGACCTGGTCGAGCTGGTGGGCGAATTCATGAATGACGACATTCATTCCGTCATCGGCATTGCGGGCGCCGGCGAGGATGCTTTCCCACGAGAGAATGACCGACCCGGTTGACCAGGATTCGCCCAGCATGGTGAAGTCGTCTTCCTCCTCGTGAAGGCCGAAACGTCGGCGTCCACTGTCCTGAAAGGCGCCGGGATAAACAAGGATGGACTTCAGCTTTCGGTAGAACCCGTGCTGCTTGAGTCGGATCAGCAAAAGGCCTGCCTGCGCACAGATGAGAAGTTTCATTCGCAGGCTGACTTCTTCGAGACCACCACAGGGTTCGAAGCGTTTCTCCGCCATGAGAACCTGGATGTATCCATCGAGAGAACGGCGGAGTTCAGCAGGCAGTCCCTGATAGCGGGGGAAATCCTTACCGATGATTTCCTGCCACTCTTCGGGCAGCGGTTTGGCAAGAAGGTCGGCGCGGCGTTTCTGCTTCTTTCCCCGGACCCAGGCGATGCCTCCTCCGATGCCGAGCAGGGCAAGGAGGGAGAGGATCGCAGCAGTCATAATGAATCAGTCGTGCACCGGCGAAGGAAACGGAGAGTCGCTGAACTCGAAGGCTTCGTTCCGGTCGTGCAGGATACTCACAAGATACGCCGCCGGAAGCAAAACGATCCACTGGTCTTCTTCGTCACGGGCAAGGGAGCAGCCCGATGGCAGGGTGACATCGGGTGCGTCACGCGTATTGGCGTCAGGATCCGGATCCTTCGGGCGAACCCACTGGGCCACGGACCAGGGAGAGCCTTCGAGGCGGCAGTCGACGTTGTATTCGTTCTCTAGGCGTGCCTTGAAGACTTCGAACTGAAGGGGGCCGACAGCTCCGAGCAAGGGAACACGCTGGGCACTTCCGTGGACATCGTAGGCCTGGGCGACGCCCTCTTTGAGCAGCTGCTCGAGACCGGCGCGGTAACGCTTGATGTTGGCGGTGTCGTTGTTGAAGAGATAGGAAAAGCACTCTGGCTTGAAGCGCGGCATTTCGTCGTAGATCAGCTTGTTGTTGCTGGTGACAGTGTCGCCAATGAGGAAGTCGTAGTTGCCGACAAGGGCGAGGATGTCGCCGGCGTAGGCGTGGTCGAGTGTTTCCCGATCCTGACCGAACAACTTCTGGGCGTTGCCGAGACGGACCTTCTTGCCGGTCCGAACGTCGTTGACCTGCATGTCGCGTTCGAAGACGCCCGAAACGATTCGAATGAACACGGCCCGGTCGCGGTGACGCGGGTTCATGTTTGCCTGGATCTTAAACACGAAACCGGAGAACGCATCGTGGTGCGGGCTGACGGGTTCGCCTTTGGACTCACGCGCAGCAGGCTTGGGAGCGAGTTCAAGGAAGCGCTGAAGCATCAGCTCCACGCCGAAGTTGTTCATCGCACTGCCGAAGAAGATAGGCATCTGCTGGCCTTCGAGCACCTTCGCCATATCAAGTTCTTCGGTAACACCGTCGAGAAGATCGATTTCCTGCACGGCAGCATCGTAGATCTCGGAGTCGACCTCATTCTTGACGGCCTCATCCTCAATGCCGGCCACGGAGAGCGGCGCTTTGAACGCTCCGTGGGGAGTGCGCTCAAAGAGATTCACTGCGTTCTTCTCGCGGTCGAAGATTCCGCGGAAGCGCGGACCATCACCAAGCGGCCAATTGAGGGGCACGGGCGGGAGTCCAAGGACACGCTCGAGTTCGTCGATCAGTTCGAGCGGCGGGCGGGAAGGGCGGTCCATCTTGTTGATGAACACGAAGATGGGAACGCCTCGCTTTCGGCAGACTTCAAAGAGCTTCAGCGTCTGGGCCTCGATACCTTTACCGGCATCAATCACCATGACGGCTGAGTCGACGGCGGAGAGCACGCGGTAGGTGTCTTCGGAGAAATCGTGGTGACCGGGCGTGTCGAGCAGGTTAACGCAGGCTCCGTCGTATTCGAACTGGAGCACGGTGGAAGACACGGAGATACCACGCTCTTTTTCCATCTCCATCCAGTCACTGGCGGTGGAGTTCTGGTTCTTGCGCGCCGTGACGCTTCCCGCCAGGTGAATTGCACCTCCGTAGAGAAGGAGCTTTTCCGTCAGCGTGGTTTTACCGGCATCCGGGTGGGAAATGATCGCGAAAGTGCGGCGACGATCGATCTCGTCGGCGACGTCGGCTGAAACAGTTTTTTCCTGCGTGCTCAAAGTGAGTGAAAGTGACTTGGGATGATGAGAAAGCAGCGTGCTGAGTCGCAGAACTGCCGCGGGATCTGTACCCCTTGCTGATGTGAAGCGCAATGGGGTTTTGTGGCAAGAGAACGAGAGTCAATCAGGGTGCCTTATTCTCCCGGGACTCAGGTAAAGGCTTCGCCACGGGTGGGGCTGAAGCTTCGGAGATCATTTCCAGGATAGAAGCCGCATCGGCTTTGAACTGGGGGCTGATTTCATCGGATTTGCTGAGAACTTCGAGAGGCTGTTTCAAGGCATTGTCCGGATACCTGGCCGCGATGCCGAGAGCATTTTCAAGATCCCGGGGAGACGATTGTGGATCGAGAGCCGACAGGAGCAACTCCATCCACGCCGGATTCAATGCTGTCTTGGGAGAAAGGTTGATCAGACTGAGAGCGAGAGATCGTTTGTCCGCCTGATCGGATTCGGCCATCGCAGAGATGAAATCATTGATCGGGGGCGAAGCGATCATCCCGGGAATGAGAAGTTCGAGGGTCGCGATCCGGTGCTCGTTGAGTGCGTCGGCCCATTCGAAGAAGCGGTTGGCGAGGCCGGCGTCCCAGTTCGGGTGGTTCGCTGTGATCGCGACGAGTGATTCCCGCAATTGGGTGTCCTGAATTTCCAGCAGGGGTAGGACATCGAGAATCTCGATCTGAGACGAGGGCATTTCCTCAAGTGCCCAGACGACTCCGTTGAGAACTCTCGGGTTTTCCGAGTCGAGCGCTGCGTGAGTGGTCTCGTAGTCGTCGATCTCAATGAGTGCGTAGATGAGCGAATGCTCGAGGAAGCGATCATTCTCGGTTCGCCCGAGACGACCCAGGATGGCGCCGATCGAGCGAAATTCTCCCATGCGCCCGAGAGCAACTGCGGCACTGCGCGCCACGGCGGGCTCGTCTGAGCGCACAATGTGAGCGAGGGCACCGGAGATAGTTCGGTTTCTTTCCAGTTCAATGTTCCGCTCAGCCGGCTGGTTGGCGGCAACTTGCTGCCAGGTGCGGGTGACACTCATGGCATTGCAGGCAGCCTGGCGAACATTGGGGCTGGGGTCGGTGAGGGCGTCGTAGATCAAGTCGATAGATTCGGAGAACTTCATTCGGGCGAGAGCCCAAACCGCATTCTGGCGAACGCTCTCGGGAACGCTGGATCGCATCAGGATGTCGCGAAGTTCCGGAATAGCAGGGGCGCCACGAACCGCGAGTTCGGTGATGGCCTTGGAGCGAACCCAGTGTTCCTCGGCGAAGAGAAGGTTGGCCACGTCCTCGGCAGTGAGTTGATCCCAGTCGAGGTGGGCCGGTGGTTGGTAAGCAATGCCTTCCCTGGAGATACGATGAATCGTTCCGTTTGAGAAAGGGAGCGCTCTTCCCGTGGCAGAATCATCCGTGGTGGCCGGCGTGCCGCTATCAATGACCAGCAGGTCGCCGTTGTGGTCTTCAATCAGGTCGGTGAAGCGGGAGACAGCGCTCTCGAGGCGGAAAACGGTCTCCGTTTCTGCCGCCTCATAGGACGAAGCGTTGAGGTTCATTCGCGTGCGTGTGACCCGGGGTTCATCAAGATGAGTGGTGAACCACTGGTCGGTCCAGTTGCGCTCGAGTTGGCCGCTACGGTAGCGCAGGAAACCGCTCACCCCGGTGGACCCAAAGTTATGAATTCCCGGAAGCAAATCGCCGGTGCGGGCGTGTTCGGCGAGGGCCCTGGCCTGGTCCCGACGCGGATAAGCACCTCGATAAATCCAATGAGCGAGTGCGTCGCCGCGGGGGCGACCATAGAAGCCGTTGCTGACTCCGATTATTTCGCCACGATCGGTGAAGTCGAGTTCCGTGGGAGCATCCATGCCGCCTCCGGCAAAGAAGTCGAGATCACTTCCGGTAATCTGGCAGAACCAGACCCGTGCGCTTTCTCCTGAAAACATGACTTGGTTGGTGTCGCTGTCAGGGATTTCGAAACGCGCCCGGGGTTGGGTCCAGTAGATGCGACCGTTCGGGTGAAGGAACGGGCCATGAGCGCCGGTCGCTTCGGAGGGTTCCGCGAAACCGGTGGCCAGCTCTTCGCTTTCTTCGATGATGGCATCGCCGTTGGTGTCGGTAAACTTCCACAGGGATGGGGGAGAAAGAATGTAGAGAGAATCGTCCACCCATAGAATTCCCTGAGCCTCGGTGAGTTCGTCGGTCACGAGAGTGGAGGTATCGAAGACTCCGTCGAGATTGCTGTCCTCAAGTCTCTTGATGCCCTCGCTGTCGCTGACAAAGAGTCGGCCGCGGTGATCAAGAGCGGCAGCAAAGGGGTGAGCCAGCAACCCTTCGTCGACAGCCGGTCTTGAGGTCAGACCTTTAGCGACCTCGAGTTCGGCACCGGGCAGCTGGGTGTGTCCCAGCAGAACGGTGACGAGGAAAAAATGCCGAAGTCGGAGCATCCGGTAAGGTGCCAGAGACCCAACGTTCCCGCAAGTGGAGAGGTCCCGTGTCAAAAGGGCAGTTTGACCCCGAGGGCGCGCAGTGCGCACCAGCCTTTAACGGCTTCAAAGAGAGCAAAGGCACCGAGCGTGCAAAGCCCGGTCGACCAGAAAGCGCTGTCGGTCCTGATGAGTAGGTAGATTCCTGATGCCAGGGCAATAATGCCGAGCAGGCCGCGAATGATGCGTCCTCGCGAATCGATGTTACAGCTCCACGTTGCCATGGCAGACAGCGCCTACCAACCGGCGCCCTTGGTCTTAGTTTGTATACGACAGAGATAAGTATCTGCAGTCATGTAGAGGACGGTGCCGTCGTTGCCCCAGGCGCAGTTCGCTGTTCTTTCTCCAGTAGAGATTCGCCCGAGCAGTTTTCCGTCTGGAGCAAAAATATAGACACCTCCCGGACCGGTCGCCCAGAGATTGCCTTTCTCATCTACTTTCAATCCATCGGGCAAGCCGGGGAGGCCTTCTTTAAAGGCTTTAGTAGCATCGTGAAAGACGGTGCCTGCGCCGATTGTTCCATCGTCCTTCACAGGGAATGATTTCCAGAGAGCAGCTTCGGGGTCGGACTGGGCCACGTAGAGAGTTTTGAAATCGGGAGAAAAGGCTATCCCGTTAGGACGAGTCATCTCCGTCGTGAGGAGGGTGATCTCTCCGTCGGGACTGAGTCGATAAACACCGCAGAAGTCGAGCTCACGACGGGGATCGTCCCATCGTTTCGGGAGTCCGTAGGGAGGGTCCGTAAAGTAGAAGGTCTTGCCGTCTGAGCCGAGACAGACGTCGTTAGGACTGTTGAGGCGTTTGCCCTGGTAGTTGTCGACGAGCGTGCGCTTGCCACCGCCCTTGGTCAGAACGGACAGCCTGCGGTCGCCGTGTTCACAGGAAATGAGCTGTCCCTCAGCATCGAGAAGGAGGCCGTTGCAGCCGGGTTCCCCTCCATAAGGTTCTGCCCCGGTATAGCCTGATGGCTTGAGCCAGGTTTCAGCGCCTTTTCCTTCGTCCCAGCGCACCACCCGATTGTTAGGAATGTCGGAAAAAAGAAGGTAACCGCCATGTGGATGTTCCTTCTCAGGAACCCAGACAGGGCCCTCTGACCAGAGAAAACCGGAAGAAAGAACTTCGATATCAGCTTCAAGATCGATGAGTTCTTCTAACGAATCATCCAACTTTATGACCTCGCCGATTGTTGGAAAATTCACTGAATCCTGTGCCTGTGATAATTCTATAAGTCCAAGTAATGCAGCGATCTGAAAGGTTAGGATATGTTTGCGTATCATGTTGATGCGTTGAAAGTATAGGCGCCCGAATTGTTTAACAGACCGATGAGTGACAAGGCAAGTGGTAACGGAACCGAAGGACGCCGCGATGATGACCAGGAATTGGAGTCGACCAATACTCCCGAAGGGGAGGAATTGTCGATAGATCCTGAGTCCGGGGATCAATTGGATCTCACGGATCGCTGGTGGGACGATTCTGATTCTGACGAACGCGAAGGAAAAGGAAACCGCAAGGTGACGCCGGAAGAGCGTGCGGCAGCCGAAGCGGAAAAGGCTAAGGCGGCGGAAGAAGCCGAAGAAGCCGCTGAGAAGGAGAAGGAATCTGATGAGGATTCGGAAGAGAAGGCTGAAGACATAGAAGAGGCCGGGGCCGAGCAGGCTGACGAACTCGCGGAAGAGAAAGAAGACGAAGACTCCGGTGAGGAATCAGATAGCGAAGAATCAGAGGAGTCCGAAGAGGAATCTTCAGAGGAGTCCGAGGAGGAACCCGAAGAAACTGAAAAAGATTCGGAGGAGGAATTAGAGGAAGAAGAGGGGCCGGTTGATGTCGGTGCCCTGATCAAAAAGCCGGAGCCGGTAGACGGCCTCGACGAGATCCTGGGGGAGAAAAAGGACGAGGAAGATTCTGAAGACTCTGACGAAGAGGAAGCTTCAAAGGAGCCGATGCCCTGGGAGAAGGAAGATGAGGATGAAGAGCCATCTTCCGAAGAAGATTCCTCTGATGATAAAGAGGACGAGAGTCAGGAGGATGATGAAAGCGTCGAAGAGGATGCAGAGTCCTCTGAAGATAAAGCAAAGGTCAAGGACGAGCCGAAGAAGAAGGCGGCTCCTGCTCTGAAGGTCCCTAAGCCGGCGAAGACAAAGAAAGCGGATGAAAAGCCCGCTGAAGAATCTGAAGCGACGGATGAAAAACCCGAAAAGTCATCCGGCAAAAAGAAAAAGAAGAAGGATAAAGAAACTCTCAAGGTTGATCTCAAGGATGTGGCGACCTTGAAAGTTGAGCCGGAGGAAAAGGACAAAGGTCAGGAGGACAAAGACGAGTCACCTGATCTTGGTCTTGGTGAGGTGATTGCCAATCCACCACCGGTTCAGCGAGTCGAAGCGCCCAAGAAAAAGAAGGCCGGTTGCTGGACGGTGTTCGCAACGCTCTTCTTTATCCTGACTCTGCTCGTCCTTCTTGCTGTTGCTGTGGTCGGATACATTGGCTGGACCAAGTTGGGTGTGCTCGAGTCTGAGATCACGATGAAGGCTCAAGCGGAGCTGGAAAAGAGAGGGATCTACGTGGACTACGAAGGATGGGAGTATCAATTCCCGCGTGGTCTTGTCTTGAAAGGTGTGACCTTGTTTCAGTCCGAAGCGAGGCAGGTGCCCCAGGTGAAGCTCTCTGATCTCGGGATCAATATCGATATTATCGGACTGATCAAAGACAGGACGAGCGTTGATGCCGCAGAGATTTCGTTTCAGGATTCGACCCTGTCATTCTTCCAGGATGGAAATCCGGTAGCTCAGATTGAAGAGATTGATGCTGAAGTCCTGGCGTCTCCGGGCAAGGTCAACCTTGAGCGATTTGACGGTCGTTTCGGCGGCCTCCTGGTTCGAGCCTCGGGTGATGTCGCGATTCCTGCGAGTGACTCCGCAGGTGGTGAAGGTGCCGCTGTCGCCAGTGAGAGTGAAGCTTTCGTTTTGCCGCTGGATTTTGCGATGATGGAAAAGATTCGCCCTTGGCTGGATGTCCAGGCTAACGGAAAACCACCGGTGCTGGATGTGAAATTCTCCTCTGATGGGTCTGCCGAATCACTGGTGCTCGGCGGTTCACTCAATGGCTCGGATTTCGTCTGGCACGGGGTACCGCTTAAAAGGGCCAGCGCCACGTTCAGTTACGATGCGCCTGCTAATTCACTGGATGTCTATTCTTTCCAGATCGGCCACGGTGAAGGGACCCTCAGCGGAGTGGCTTCTCTGAACCTGGACAGCAAAGTTCTCGAACTCGAAAATACCGAGTCCAACGTCGACCTGATCGCCCTGTTGTCTTCCTTCGATGCGGGAATGGCCGACAAGCTGAAGTCAGTTGCGGTTCGCGATGCCCCCATGATTGAACTGAGTGGATCGATTCCTCTCGAGGATGTGGTGAACTCAGAAGTTGAAGTGAGCTATGATCATCTGCTCGGGATCGTTTACACGAAGGATTCCCGTGAGCTTCCGGTTTCCCGGATCAAGAGCTCCATCAAACTCTCGGGAGGAGTTCTCACGGTTGAGGATACCACCGGTCGTGTGCTCGACGGGGATCTTGCTGTCGGCGGAACAGTGCGACTTGCCGCAGACAATTACCCATTCAGTGTTAGCACGTTCACCCTGACGGACCTTCCACTGAGCTCGGTGGCCAAGTATTTCGAAATGGACAGCCTTGGAATGGACGGAGATGTCGATTTCGAATTCCGCGGTTCCGGAAGCGCCGATCTCGCGAACGTTCGCGGGGGAGGATCCATCTTTGTTAAAGAAGCCAAGTTGACCGCTTTCCCGGTCATTGGAAAGATTCAGGATTTCCTCGGCAAAGTGATTCCGGCGTTCGGCGTGAGAAAAGGAGATGCACTCTCCGGTTCTTACATTGTTGAGTCGGGGATTCTCCTGACAAACAATCTAACAATCACCCAGGTCGGTGCCAAGGTGGTTGTGAACGGAAGCGTGAAGCTGAAACCCCAGACTACCGATTTCACAGCAACGGCCAGCATGGACCCAACCGTTATTACCGGTACGGTTCTGGAAGGTAAGCAGATCGTTATCACTGGAGAAGGGCCTCTCAAGGAGCCTGAGATCAAGCTGAAGAATTTCCCGGTGGAGTTCGCTGCTGAAGAATTGAGCTCTATGCTGGGGACTTCCCCTGAAACACTCGATCAACTCAAGGGGCTCATCGAGGGCGAAGAGGATGTGGCAAAGATGATTTCTGAGCAGCTCCAGGAAGTCGTTGGGGATGAAAACGCGACTCCTGAGATCCAGGGATTAATCAACGGGATTCTCGGAAACATGCCGCCGCTTCCCGCTCCTGGGGAGGGAGGGGAGACTCCAGCCGCAGAGACCTCCGAGACTCCGGAGGCTCCCGTTGCTCCTGAAGCAGCGCCGGAAACGCCTGCGCCACCCGCGGCGGTGCCTTTCCGCGCGACTCCGGTGGAGGAGTAGTCGTTCGACTCAACAGGGTTAGGTTCCCGACCTGACCCTGTTTAAACCACCCGGTTTAATTCTTCGCCGTTGCGAAAGGCCTCGATGTTTTCAACGATGCTGTTCACGAGTCGCTGTCGCGCTTCGAGAGCACTCCAGGCGGTATGGGGAGTAATGAACAGGTTGTCCAGGTTCGCGGCAATCAAGGGATGATCGGCTGGCGGCGGCTCGGGAGTGAGCACGTCGATGGCGGCCGCGCGGATGGCTCCGCTTTGAAGGGCGACGACGAGGTCCGGTTCGTTGACGAGGTCACCGCGACCCGTGTTGATGAGGATAGCGGAGTCTTTCATCATCCCGAGTGATTCGGCATTGATGAAGTGATGGGTCTCCGGGGTGAGCGGGCAATGCAGGGTGACGACGTCAGAGACCGCAAAAAATTCTTTCGCCGGTAGGCGGGGGATGGCGCCGGTGCTTCCGCCTTCGCGGGCAAAGGCAATGATGTTCATTCCGAAGGCCTTGCCGATGCGGGCGACCGCTTTGCCGATCGTCCCGAGGCCGACGATTCCGAGCGTTTTGCCTGACAGTTCGTTAATCGGGTAATCGAGCCGCGTAAAGATGGGGGACTTCGGCCACTCCTCGGGTTCAGCGGCGAAGCGGTGAACATTCGTCTCCAGGTTCAGGAGAGAAGCGAACACGTGCTGAGCCACCGACTCGGTGCTGTAACCACTGACATTGCACACGGCGAGGTTGCGCTCACGAGCGGCATCGAGGTCCACGTTGTTGACGCCGGTCGCCGCGATCTGGATGAGTTTCAGATTGGGAGCGGCATCCATTTCGGATCCGCCGATTACCACCTTGTTGGTCAGGACAATGTCAGCGCCGGCGATGCGTTCGCTGACTTCGCCGGGGACGGTGATGCCGTGGTAGACCAGTTGCCCGAGAGACTCGAGTCCTGAAAGGTCAAGGTCACCGCGGTCGGTCGTATCGCGGTCGAGAAAAACGATGTTGTCGCTCATGTTAGAGGACATCGGCCATGACATCAATCATGGCAACTGCCGCTTCAGCCGCTTCGCGGCCGCGGTTGAGTTCGTCGCCAATCGATCGAGCTTCAGCCTGCTCGGCATTTTCGACGAGAAGCACTTCGTGAATCACTGGGATGAGATGGGACACGCCGGTATCCTGGAGCGACTGGGTGATGGACTGGGCAATGAGGTCAGCGTGAGCGGTGGACCCGCGAATGATAACGCCGAGAGCAAGAATGGCGAGGGGCTGGACATCTTTGCAGGCGACAGCCTCAACCACTACGGGAATCTCGAAAGCACCGGGAACGCGAGTCACTTGGACTTCGAGATCAGGTGCCAGTGCAGCGAGGGTTTCGCTGGCGGACTTTACGAGGGCGTCGGTGTATTTGCTGTTGTAGCGACTCGCGACGATGGCAACGGTGCCGGCCTGCTTGGTAGCTTCAGGTGTTTCCGGGGCGGATTTTGACATAGTGAAATGGGAAATTAGAGGATGTGACCGAGTTTGTCCCGCTTCGTCTTCAGATACTCCTCGTTGTGAGGGTTGGGAGTGATCTTGATGGGAACTTTTTCGACGATCTCAAGCTGGTGGCCGTCGAGACCAACTACTTTCCGGGGATTGTTAGTGAGGAGGCGGATCTTGCGCACTCCCAGATCGTAGAGAATCTGAGCTCCCATACCGTAGTCCCGCAGATCGGAGCCGAAGCCGAGGCGTTCGTTGGCTTCCACCGTGTCGAGGCCTTCCTCCTGGAGTTTGTAGGCCCGGACCTTGTTGGCGAGGCCAATGCCCCGGCCTTCCTGGCGCATATATACGAGGACACCCTTACCGGCTTCTTCGATCTGGGCGAGGGCGCTGTGAAGCTGACTGCCGCAATCGCAGCGACGGGAACCAAACACGTCGCCGGTGAGGCATTCGCTGTGCACACGGACGAGGGTCGGCTCGGCGGGATCGATCTCACCTTTGACCAGGGCAAGGTGCTCCTCGGCCGGATTGATTCGACTGGCGTAGTGGACGAGATCGAAGGTGCCGAAGTCGGTCGGCATTTTGATGGTCTCGATTCGCTTAATCAGTTTCTCCTCGCGTCGGCGGAACTCGATCAGGGAGGCGATCGTTCCAATCTTGAGGCCGTGCTTTTCGGCGAATTTGGTGAGCTGGGGAAGACGGGCCATGGTGCCGTCTTCGTTCAGGATCTCGCAGATTACTCCAGCCGGTTGCTGGTCGGCGAGGCGGGCAAGGTCGACGGCGGCTTCGGTGTGACCGGCTCGACGAAGAACACCTTCCTCCATCGCCTGCAGAGGCAGAATGTGTCCGGGACGAACCAGGTCTGCCGGTTCAGAAAGTGGATTAGCCAGGATTTCCACGGTCTTGGCGCGGTCGGCGGAACTAATGCCGGTAGTGATTCCAGAGGCGGCGTCGACGGCCACGGTGAAATTGGTTCCGTGTGACTCGGTATTGCGGCGGACCATGAGAGGCAGGCCAAGTCGCTCGGTAGCCTCGGGTAGAATCGGTGCGCAAATGAGACCGCGCCCGTGGGTGGCCATGAAGTTAATCATGTCCGGGGTGATCTTCTCCGCGGCGCAGATCAGATCGCCTTCGTTTTCGCGATCCTTGTCATCCACGATGATGACGAGTTTGCCGGCCTTGATGTCGGCGATGATTTCCTCGATAGGGCTGAATTCCATGAGAATAGGAGGGTAAAGGGTCAGGCGTGGTATTCGTCTGCGGGGTCAAACTTGGGGACGGGGATATTTAAAATCTTCAAATTTGAACCAACCGCTCGGTGGCGGCAGCCGGGCTTGATCAGGACTGCCGTTCCCTGGGTGAGGGGATGAACCTCGCCATCGAGCTCAATATGGCCTTCGCCTTCGAGAATATAGTAGAGTTCCGTCATCCGTTTGTGAAAGTGAAGTTCGCTATCCTGTTTAATTTCAACGAGATGCATCGAGGCTGCCGTGTTTTCATCGTTCATGAAAGCACGTTTCGACTGTCCGCAGGGACAGGGAGTGGGATCCAGCTCCGCAAGTTGAGTAATTTGAAAGTTTTTTCCAATGACTTCACCGGGCATGCCATAGTTTACGCACGGTGACGCCGCTTTGAAAGGGGCACTTTTAGCCGGAAAGCTGAAATCTTCGACGATTGCCCGGGGACCGTTCTTACAGACAGCGCATCCAATGCGCTATTCCCCCTTAATCATGTCGATCTTGTCCGTGGTGGGGAGGTAGCGATAGTAAACCTCGAGCATGAGGATGGCCCAGGCAGTGTTCATGATGCGATAGTCCTCACGATTGCCGTCGCCCATCCAGGAGCCGTCTTCATTCTGGGCGTCGAGGAGCTTCGGCTGGAAGATGCCGTTGTAGTGTTCCCATTCCTTGCCGCCGTGCATGAAGTAGACCTGGGTGTTGTAGTAGGGCTCGTAGAGGCCATGGGAGCCTCCGGTCAGTTCGGGGTTTTTGAGTTTGCCGGTGAGGTAGCTGAACCCTTTCTTGTATGAGGCGCTTCCGTAACCCTTCCAGATCTGCATCCCGAGAAGGGCAGCTCCAGTCAAAGATTGCCGCCCATTGGGATGTTCGGGGCTGTATTTGAAAGCTCCCTGGGAATCCTGGACCGCCGGCAGATAGTCTACAGTGGCCCGGTCGAGGGCTCTTTCGATACCGGGAAAGTTGAGGCCGGTGTTGTAGGCGGCCTTGAGAGCCTGGATGTTCCAGCCGGAAACAGAAAGGTCTTCATCTCGGTTGGAGCCGAGGTAGGGCCATCCGCCGGAACCTTCCTGGTTGTCGATGATGATTCCGGCTGCCTTCCTGAGCACAGATCCCAGCCGCGGGATTTCCCGGCCGCTTTCGTTCGTCATGGTGTAGAGCTCGGCGAGGGCGTAAGTCGCGATGGCGTGTTCGTAGGCCCGGTGGTTGCCGTTTTCGCCGTTAGTCATCAGGCCGTCGTTTTCGAGACCCTTTTCCATGAGAAACATGGCTGCTTTTACAACCGCATCTCCAAATTTCGGAGACTCGGGGGTCTCGCAGTGGCCGAGGTAGGCGAGAAGAGAGAGACCGGTCATGCCGACGGTGTAGGTCTTGCCGATGGCTCCGGTTTCGCGATCCTGTTGAGAAGTGAGAAAACGGAGTCCGTCCCTGACCGCGCGTTCGGCCCGATCTTCTCCTCCGGTTTCGCGGAGCAGTCTCATCCGTTCGGACATGGAGCAGCGGGAACGCATTCCTGCGGGAATTGCGCCCATGTTGGAGGGACCACCGAATCCACTCATAGAGATGCCAAAGCCGACGTCGTTGTCGGACATTGAGATCATGGAAAGGTCCGCATCCATTTCAAAGTTGTCGGACACAATCACGTTGGAAAACGCCGCACTCGTGATGACTGGCTGAGTGGCAGCCGCAGCGGTCGCCGTCTTTTGGGTGTTCTGCACCAGGGTTTGATTCTCAATCGTGACTTCCTCGGTATTGGCGACGGAAGAGACCGTGATTTGCGGGGGCGTCGGTGGCGGTGTTGCCACGATGACGAACATTAGGATGAGGATCAGAACGACGTGGACGATGGCTGCCACAATTACGGATCCCATTTTTGCCTTCGCTTGCGACTCGCGGTCTGCAGCTTGCACGGCTTCGCCTTCTCCGACGATGAAGGAGCGCTCATGGTGTTCCTCATCCTCGACGACCACCGCATGAAAATGTTCCCCTTCGTGGCCGGGTACTTCGATCTCGGTATCGGGATCATGGGTGGGATGAGAGGCCGTGAGTTCCGGCGCAGGTGGTGGCGTCGGAGCGATTTCAGGAGTTGGTTCCTGATCCTCCTCGACGACATCCGTCAGTCCCAGTTTCTGGGGCTTAGGCATCACCTTGACTGCGTTGGTCTCGGGAGTGGCTGGGAATTCGGTGGTTTGCCCGCTCTTGAGATCGTTGAGATGCTGCTGCAACTCGTCGATGGCTGGTGAGCTCCCGCTGGCGGCCTGATAGCCTTTGAGGATTGCAATGCCGGTCAGTGGTGTCTCAACTCCAAGAATGGTGGCAGCAAAAATGATGCTTTCCTCATCCCCCGGGATATCGGGAGCCTCAGACATCAGTTGCGCGGCTTTGGAGTAATCGCCGCACTCATAGAGTCGCTGAGTGACGAGACAACGAAGATGCCAGTCGCCAGGATTGGCTTCCAGTTGGTTGAGATACCATTCGTCTGCGCTGTCGGTGGTGGCGTGCATTTCCGTTCAACCAGCCTTTCTCTCCCGAGGGGGCTTTGGGAAAGGAAGGAGGGTAGCAGGGAACGAATTTTAAAGACAAGGCCAAATGCGCCTTGTTCAGCGACCTGTCCGCATGTCGACCTTGTCGGTGGTGGGAAGGTAGCGGTAATACACTTCCAGCATCAGCACAGCCCAGGCCGTGTTCATGATGCGATCGTCTCTACGGGGGCCTGTTCCGAGCCAGGAGCCATCGGGATTCTGAGCGGCCAACAGCAGGGGCTGGAACTTGGTGTTGTAGTTTTCCCAGGCATCACCTCCCTCAAGGAAGAAGAGTTGGGTATTGTAGTAGGGGGTGTAGTAGTTGCCGCCCGGCGAAGGATTGAGATAGCGATTGGTCAGGTAGCGTAGGCCCTTGTAATACTCGGACTTGTCGCTGCCGTTCCACATTTTCATGCCTAGCAAGGCCGCGCTGGTGAGAGAGTCACGTCCCGCCGGATCGCCGGGGTTGTATTTGAAAGCGCCCTGGCTGTCCTGAATGCGTGGCAGGTAGTCGTTAACGGCTTTGTTCAGGGCTTGTTCGACCCCGGGGATTCGCTCGCCGGTATTGTGAGCCGCCTTTAATGCCTGGATCTGCCAACCGGAAACCGAAAGGTCTTCGAGTCCCTCGCCGGTGAACCCGTAGGGCCAACCTCCATCGCGATGTTGGGCATTGACGATGATCCCGACAGCCTTGCGAATGATCGAGCCGAGTCGCGGAATCTCACGGCCCGAGGCCCTGGTCATGGTGTGAAGTTCACAGAGAGCGTAGGTTGCGATGGCATGTTCGTAGGTGGCGGGGTCGCCCGGTTCGCCATTGGTCATCCGGCCGTTGTTTTCCATGGCGGTGTTCATCAGGAACAGGGTTGCCTTAACGACCGTATCTCCGAACTTGAGAGATTCCGGAGTTTCGCAATGCCCCAGGAAGGCGAGCAGTGATAGACCGGTCATGCCGACGGTGTATTCGGTGCCAATCGCTCCGGTCTGTTTGTCCTGCTTGCTGGCCAGGAAGATGAGTCCTTTGACGACGGCCTCTTCTGCCTTTTCGTCACCCCCGTTTTCGCGGAGGCGGCTCATGCGCTGAGTGGCGGTGCAACGCGAACGCATCGAAGCCGGAACGCCTTTCATGCCGCCAAAACCCGGCATCGAATTCGTGAAGTTGGCGTTGTTGTCCGAAATTGCGGACATGTCGACATTGACATCGATGGTGAGATTGTCAGGAAGCGCGAAGCTTGAGAAGGCTGATGCGGCGATGGTGGGCGAGGCGACCGCCTGCGCGGCGGTATTCTTGGCTGCTTTCCTTTCCAGGGTCGTGGCATCGAGTTCCTGTTGTTCCTCGGCAGGCGCAGAAGCCACGATTTGCGGCGGGGTTGGCGGCGGTGAGCTGACCGCTGCGAAAGCGAAGATGATCAGGAAAACAAGGTGCACGACGACGGCGGCGACGAGCGCTTTGATCCTTTCTTCGCGGTCATCCTCTTTGTCAGCTGCGTGAACGGCCTCGCCGCCGGAGACAAAAATGTGAACACCCGATTCCGTTTCGACCTCTGAGTCACCCTCTTCGGTTTTGTGAAGTTCCGGGGCGTCGGGGCGCTCGTGCTCTTCTCCCTTTTCCTCGCTATTGTCTTCGGTCTTGTCGTTCGACTTTACCTCCTGATCCTCGTCTTCGGAGTCAGCGGGTTCTTCATTTTCCTGATCTTGGTCAGGCTCTGAATCTTCCGGCTGGCTTTCGGCGATGGGGTCGGAAACGGGTTTCGCCGCGGGCTCGGCATCTTCCTCGATGGAAGGCTCGACTGGAGCGGTGGGAGGGCGGGGGAGCAGGCCCTTTTTCTTTTTCTTCTTCTCCGGAGATGGGGGCTCTTCTGCTTGAGGTTCGGGCGGCACTTCTTCGGCCGCGGCCTCTTCAGGGGGAACCGGAGTCTTAACCGGAGGCTCATCTTCGCGAGCAGGAACCGGCGCATAAGCAAGGTGAGCCTGGTGGTCTGGATCGGCAGGAACGACTTCGATGTTTCGGGTAGCCGGAGGTGCCGTATCATCCTCACGAGGCGGAACCGGGGCGAAGCGCTCGCGATTGTCAGCCGGAGGAACGGGATTTTTAGGATGGTGATAGTGACTGATCCGTGCCTTCAGCTGTTCGATCTCCACGCTGGTTCCATGAACTGAGCTAAACTTGTCGAGAAGGCTGAGACTGTGAGAGGGATTTGTCTTGGAAAAGACGGTGGCGGCAAACAGAACGGAATTTTCCTCGCTGGGGATCTTCGGTGCCTGGGCGAGAATTTTCGCCGCCATGTCGAAGTCCCTCGCTTCGTAGTATTGCCTGACAATCGAAGTGCGCAGATCCCAATCGGCCGGGTTGGCGGACAGTCGATTCAGGAGCTCGGTCATTAACGGGGGAGGGAAGATTCGGCCGGTTCCGGGTGGAAGGCGCTTCAGGGGTGAGTGGGTAAGATCCACTCATATAAAGTAGACAGCAAGCCTGACGTTTTGTGACGCCTTTATTCAAAAGCCGCCTCGACCAGCAGGGCTGCCAGGGTCTGAGTGGCTTCGTCGAGGGTGTGGTTCGCCTGCTTGAGGGCGGCCGCGTCCTTAAGATCGCTTTCGAGCAGGGTCTTCACTTTCGCTGCGGCCTCGCGAATGCTGTCGATTTCATCGTCGGGAAGCTTGTCGCCAACGAGTTCGAGGGCGCTGTCGACGGCCGGGAGCAGCTCCTCACTTTTCATGCGGGCTTCTGTCCAGATCCGCTCATTCATGTCGTCGAAGGCATGGTCGATGGATTCACTGACCATGCGCTCGACGCTGGCGTCGTCGACATCGACGGCTGAGTTGCGGATTTCGAGAACGTGATCTTCGCCGGTAGCGGTGTTTCGGGAGAGAACTTCGAGGATACCGTTCTGGTCGATGGCGAATTGAACGCCGACACGAGCGGAGCCCTTCGGACCCGGGGTGAAGGGGACATCAATCTCACCGAGCAGCCAGTTGTCGCGCGCCATCTCCCGCTCGCCCTGGAGAACGCGAATGGCCATGGATTCCTGGTTGGCGACGGCGTTGGTGAACAACTCTCCGGCCTTGGCCGGAATGGTGGAGTTCCTTGGAATGATGACATTCATCAATCCACCGAAGGTTTCAATGCCCAGCGAGAGCGGAGTGACATCGACGAGCAGCACTTCCCTGACTCGACCACAAAGAATGCCTGCCTGGATCGCGGCGCCGAGGGCGACTGCTTCATCAGGATGCTGGCTGAGATTTGGTGTGATTTCGAACCACTCTTCGATGCATCTCTGAACGAGGGGGATGCGGGTGCTTCCTCCTACCAGGATGAGATGATCGATGGAACCGGCTCCCTTGTTCTTTGCTTCAGCAAAAGCGCGTTGGCAGATGGAGCGGGTTCTGTCGATCACGGGCTGCATCAAGGCTTCGACTTCCTCTTGAGTGAGTTCGAGTTCGAAGCTTTCGGTATCGCGAAAGAAGGGGAGACGGATGGTATGAGTGTCAGCCGAACTGAGAGCCTCCTTGGCCTCACGGGCGGCAGCACGCAGCCGGGAGGACTCGGCGGTGGAAAGGTTGTCGATACCGAGGCGTCCCTGGATGGCCGTTGCGATGGCGAGGTCGAGATCGTCTCCGCCAAGTCGGGTATCCCCGGCTGTGGAGATGACTTCGAAGAGACCCTCCTTCATCTGGAGGATGGAAAGATCAAAGGTCCCACCACCGAGATCGTAAACGGCGACGGTCTGCTCGTCGTCGAGCTTGTCCAGTCCGTAGGCGAGTGCCGCGGCAGTGGGTTCGTTGAGAATGCGCTCAACGGTCAAGCCAACCGCTTCGGCAGCCGCTTTGGTAGCTTCCCGCTGAGAGTTGCTGAAGTAGGCGGGGACAGTAACGACCGCGCGGCTGACTTCGTGTTCGAGTGCTGCTTCGGCGACCCGCTTGAGGTGATCGAGAATCTCAGATGAGACTTCAACCGGACTGACGGAATGGTCTTCATCAAAGGCGATGTTAATTCCGCCGGAGGGGCCGGGTTGAACGGTATAGTCGCTCGATTCGATTTCTTCGGTCGAGAGATGATCATACGGGCGCCCGATGAATCTTTTTACCGATGAGACGGTTCTTTCCGGTTCCAGTTGCTGAAGGCGAACCGCTTCCCGACCAGTGGCAATGGAGCCATTACTGCGATAGGTAACGACGGAGGGCGTGAGTCGTTCCCCGTCCGAATCGGCGAGAATGATAGGGAAGCCTGAATCGACCACTCCAACGAGCGAGTTGGTCGTTCCCAGGTCGATTCCGATGATAAGCTCTTCGTTCATCTTGGTTTCAGCACTCGAGCAGGGACAGGAGTCTTGCCTGGCATTGCTGCTCCCACTTGGTCAGAAACTTGAGTTGTCCGAGGTTACGCTTCGCCTCTTCGAAGTCGCCGGATTCGCCTGCTTTTTCGAGTTCCGGAAAACTGTCGATGATGGATTGCTTGAGGCTGTGAATCCCGGCCATCTGCTCCTGGATGGCGAGCTGAGCATTGACGGCTTCCTTGGCGAGGAGTGCCTTGGTCAGGGCCGTGGTCGATTTCTGATGCCGTGAGATGACTGAGTCCGCCGATTCCAGGGCTGAATGAATGGAGGCAAAAAGATCCATCAGTTCAGGATCGATCGAGCGGTTGGGCTCAAACTCTCCCAACTTGAGTTGCAGCCAGTGCCCGAGTCTTTCCACCGGCAATGAGAGAGTGGCGCGAGCCTGATTGAGTTCGGCGGCGCGGTTCCCTTCGGTTCCGGGAGAACTGTCCGGATGCTCTTCGCGCGTGGCAGCCTGCCACGACGATTCAATATCCCCGGGATCGAGGCTGAGGGACTCGCTAAGTCCAAGGATGGCGAAACAGTTCGTCATTCCCATCCTGCGGTAGGAACCGACTGAAGTCGGTCAGGCGATTACTTCTTCTTCTTTCCGCCGCCGCCACCGGCACCGCGGCGTGGGGTCGGATTCGGTTTGGCTCGCTTCTTCGGCTGTCCCGGACGTGCCATGGAACGCGGAGAGCGTCGCTTGCCGGGGTGACCTCCCTGACGGGGGCTTCGGCTGTCGACTCGATACACGATGCGCGCTTTCTCGGTGTCGTAGGGAGACATCTCGATTTTGACGCGGTCACCGGCGACCAGACGGATGAATCGCTTCCGCATTTTCCCGGAAATGTGCGCGAGGACGAGGTGGCCATTGTCCAGCTCGACTCGGAACATGGTTCCAGGAAGAACGGTGTGGATCGTTCCTTCCAGTTCTACGGTATCGTTGTCTTTATCCATAATTGGTGATGGCGCGGAACATCGCTCAATTCTCAGATTTTAGAAGCGTTTTTTGTAGCGTTTATGGGGATATGGGGAAATCACGCCTATTTTGGGAGGTATTTCCGACAGAAAGCCGCGCGAAAGGCGGCACGGCTCGCTGAAAATCAGCGGGCTATAGGAGGGGGCGATGGCCGGGGATTGATCAGTAATCCGTAGGCAGAATTCGCTAAGAGGCGATCTTCAAACTCTGAAGGAGCCTGGCCTGGCCTTCCTCGATTTTTTCGCGGGCTTTGGAAGACGAATCCTGCTTCAACTGGGAGTCGATGACATAGAGCTTTTTGTTGATCAGAAAGAGCACGGCGAATCCGTCGAACTTCGTCTCGGCAATCTCGTATTTGAGAAGCATGACCTTCGGATCAGTGAATCCGGACGCTGCTTCGAATGAAATCTGCCGGGCATTGTCACGGGAGATGATTTCGGCTCGTGCCCGTTCGAGGATCGCATCGACGCCTTTGAGTTTTGCCATGCCGTGGAATTCCGTTCCACTGATTGAGAACATGCTATTGTCATCCCGGTGAATGAGCTTTTTGGTCACGCCTTTTCCACCGGGAATCTTGGTCTCGAATTCGTCGACTTTCTCGGGATCCAGGGGAACAGGAAACATCACCGTCGCCATTCCGTCAGCGCTTGAAACCTGATACCACTCGTTATCATCAGTCTGTGCGAACGAAAGGGTCGTGGTGAGGATGGCAGCCAGTCCAAGGCTGAAGGCTATTGGTTTCATGGCGTTTCTATTCGTTGATTGCCGGGGCGTCTTCGTTGTCGGGCGTATCTCTAATGTCCGCAGGTAGGATACCCACTTTTGCCTGTTGGAGGATGCTGAATTTTACTTCAACGCTGCGGCCGACCTCTCTGTTGATAATGTCGTCCAGCTCTCCGATGAGAGGGCCGGGGACTACTCGATCCGTTGTGATTACCAGGGTGATGTCCTCCGGGCCTTCGGAACTTGCCCGGGCGCCGGTCAGAAAGTCGATTCCCTCTTCCACCTCGAGGCGATCATTGAGTTTCTGCCACGCTTCTTCAGAAAGCGAAAGAGAGGCCGGGCGTGCCTGCCCCAATCGGATCTGTTCCAGCAGACGCCAACCCAGGGGAGTAATGAGTATCACGATCGAGATTCCGAGGCCGATGAGAATTCGCTTCATTCTGACGACCACGGTCTGCCGGTGAGGAGGCGTGGAGATTCCATGGATCCGGAAAACGAGTGCGCTTCCCAAGACGATTGCGACCAGGTTGGTGACGTAGAGAAGAAGCGCGCCCGCAGCGATGGGCCAGGAACCAAAGCCGAGCGCAATCCCTGAAGCGGTCAGTGGTGGCACAAGCGCTACGGCGATGGCCACGCCCGGAAGCGCTCCCGACAGCTTTGGGCGGGCTAGGGCGTAACCGGCCGCTACACCCGCGAAGAAGGCAATGAGGAGGTCGAGAATATTCGGCACCCCTCTCACACTGACTTGTGTGGTGATTTCATCGCCCGGAACGATGAGAGCGATAAAAACACCAAGGAGCAGGCCCACCCCGGTTCCCATGGCCATGGCTCGAGAGGCGGCATAGAGAAGGTGGAAGTTCCCCTGGACCAGGGCCAGACCGGTCCCGATCAGGGGAGTCATCAGTGGCGCCACCAGCATGGCCCCGATAATGACTGCGACCGAGTTCTGCAGCAGTCCGAGACCGGCGATAATGACAGAACATCCTAGCATAACGCCGAAGTTCATGCTCCAGCGGGAGCCCTCGGTCAGATTTTCCACCAGGCTGAGCCGATCCTTCCGGCTGAGTCTTGGGAAAAGGGATTCCCAGCGGCTTACCGGAACTGGTTCCGTCGGTGAGGTGTCAGATTGATTCGCCAAGTTTTGAGTCGGTGGTTGTCCGGATGGAGCCTACGCTAGATGGAGTGTGAAAAGTTGAAAAGAAAAGACCGATATTTTAAACGTGATTTCGCTTCCGACGGTCCGCCGATGGCAAGGACTCGAGGCTTGAGCGCGATGTGGCTTTTAGATTTTCTCAAAATGAACTGAAAGGAAAGAATGAGTGAAGACGTTGTATTCGGGGTGAGGGAAGCGGGTACCAAAAGGGAAATTGCCGGGATCGTTGGAGGATTACTTCTCATTCCTCTGCTCCTGTATTTGCCGTTGGTCGCATCTTTAGCGGAGCATCTCTTCTTTCAGACTCAGTATGTGTATGAGTTTTGTGACGGAATCGGAATCGCCGACCATCTGGAAGTCATCTACATGCCCGTGATCGAAGTGATTGAAGGCTACTTGTAGGGGCAGACGGGCTTCGCGTTTTGGTGATTGAGGCGTTGCCTCAACGGGCAGTCCCGACCGCTGCGGTCGGGGGAATCGTCAAACGACTGGGATCGGTGTGGACCGATGGGGGGGTGAATGGTGCGCGAAGAGGGATTTGAATTGTTCCATGCACTTTGTGCACGGGACCTGCGTAGAGCGCTTCGCGTTTTGGTGATTGAGGCGTTGCCTCAACGGGCAGTCCCGACCGCTGCGGTCGGGGGAATCGTCAAACGACTGGGATCGGTGTGGACCGATGGGGGGGGGTGAATGGTGCGCGAAGAGGGATTTGAACCCCCGACCGCCTCGGTGTAAACGAGATGCTCTACCGCTGAGCTATTCGCGCATTCAAAAGGAGATCCTCCTTTCGACGGGCCGGTATTATCGACCTTCTTGCAGGTTTCGCAAGTGGTTAAAGTTGGCCGGCGACAGGAAGTAGACCAAACAGGATATCGTTGACGCGGCGACCCGGGCCGTTGGAGGGTTGGAAGAACTTGGTGCCGGTGTCAGATTCCCATCGAATCGCATCGAATGCGTTAGGGACGACTTCCCAGGAATTGGCCGGATCCATCAGGAAATCGAAGAGATCCGCGACCTCTCTCGACAGGGACGGAGAGTCGATAATGAGGCCGTTCTCGGTGTTCCACTTCACTGACCTGGGATCAAGGTTCAGGGACCCGATGTAGCACATTTTTCGATCCCCGACGCCGCCTTTAACATGAAGCACAACAAATTCGCCTCGGACCGGTGAGACATCACTCAGCTTTCGAACTTCCTCGGAGGGATTACCGCGGAATTCAAAGAGGGCACTTCCCGCCTGAAGGAGACTGACGCGGTGTCTCTTGTAGTGGCTGTGAACAATCGTGTGATTGGTGGAGTCGAGTCCGCAGGTCAGCAAGGTCACATGAGCGCCTCTGGAAGTGTGACTGGCAATGGCTTCATAGGTAGATTTTCCAGGAATCAAATACGGCGAAATGAAGGTCAGTTCCTGAGGATTCTCCGGGTCAATAAGAGACGGCGCGTGATCGAGAAATCGCCGTTCGAGGTCCGGATTAATGTTGGGCGAATCCTGGACCATCATGGCTGTGCCATAGTGCCATTGCGATTCGAGTGATGCGATTTCGGCGGCCCAACTGCGCCGTGTCAGCGGGTAATTGGTTTGCGGCAGAACCCCCGGATTCTCCTTCAGCTCTCTCCGGAACTCAGCAATGGCTGGCGCTGTATCCTGCGGAGTAGCTTCCGGTGAGAGAGCTTCGCCGGGATAGGCTGCATTGCTGTTCCAGAATTCGTCGAACGCAGCAGAAGTTTCCGAAACGATTGGGCCGGCCGTAAGTACGTCGAGGTCCACGAAATTATATTTTTCGCCCATTCCAAAATAGACATTGCCGATATTTCTTCCGCCAAGGATAGCGAGATGCCCGTCGGCGACGAACAGCTTGTTATGCATGCGGCGGTTTAATCTCTGGAAGTCCATGGCGTATTCCATGAGCGGGCCAACCACTCCTTTTCGTTTAAGGCCTGGATTGAAAAGCCGAACTTCGAAATTGGGATGATGGCAAAGGGCGGCCAGTCTCTCGTCATCTCCACCATAAAGGAAATCGTCGACCATGATCCTGACACGAACGCCTCGGTCCGCCGCATCGATGAGCCGGGCCATGAGCAGGCGGCCTGCTTCGTCGTCGCTCCAGAGATAGTATTGAATGTCGATCGAAGAGGTGGCCGAGTCTGCGAGAGCGAGTCGCCAAAGGAAGGCTTCTTCAGCACCTTCCAATAGTTGAAAGCCGGACTGCCCGTGATCGGCGGAGCGGGCAACTCCCTGCGTGACCGCAGCGAGAGGGCTGTTGGATGCCGATGCGCGGCTATGCGAGACTGTCTTTGGCGGGTCAGGATCGAGCGATGCGCAGCTCGTCAGCAGGAAAGCTGTAGCAAAGAGACTGCTGGCAATATTGAAGCGCATCTTGGGTGTTGGAGACGGGAAGCGGGTAAAGCAATCAGTGCATCAATGAAGCGGGACTTCAACTGGATTCGGGGACAGGAACACCCGTAGCGATCAGTTCTTCGCTTTGAAGATCCGCCCAGAGTTCGGCGGGCACCGGCTGATTGAAGTCGTCAAACTGGCTGGTGACTTCGGATGGTTTCGCCGCTCCGAGAACAACACTGCCAACAGCAGGGTGCCCGAAAACGAACTTCAGGGCAGCGGTGCGCAACGGGACCTCGTGTCGCTGACAGACTGCTTCGATCTTTTCCACCCGGTCGAGAATTTCAGGTGGTGCCTCGGCGTAATTGTAGCGTGCGCCGGGCACCGGGCCGGTGGCGAGAATGCCCGAGTTGAAGACGCCGCCGAGAATTATGCCGATATTCCGTTCCTCGGCGAGGGGAAGGAAAGACTTCCGGGCCGGTTGCTCGAGGAGAGAATAGCGCCCCGCCAGCAGAACGGCATCGGGATCGGAATTCCTGACAAAACGCTCCGCCGCATCCGCATCGTTCACTCCGATGCCGTATCCCTTGATGACTCCCTGATCGCGCAGTCGAGTCAATGCGGGCACAGCTCCGTCGATGGCTTCTTTGAACGCCGCTTCGTAGTTGTCCCCGTGAGCGCCGGGTTCGAGGTCGTGCACGAGAACCAGGTCGACATGATCCCGGCCAAGGCGGAGCAGCGACTGTTCGAGTGAGCGCATCACGCCGTCACCGCTGTAGTCAAAAGCGACCGCGTGCGGAGTACCTCCGAAGTAGCCGGTCTCGGCATTGTTGCGAGGCGAAAAGGGATCGGTGACGCGGCCTATCTTGGTGGAGATAATGACGTCCCGGTCTGGAGCCAGTCTCAGAGCGGCTCCGATGCGGTGTTCAGATAAACCGTGCCCATAAAGCGGGGAGGTGTCGAGCAGGTTGACCCCGCCATCGAGCGAGGTTCGGATAGTTTCCTGAGCCGTGGACTCATCAATATTCGAATACAGATCTCCAATGACGGCACCGCCAAAGCCGAGGGCCGAAACTCGGAGACCGGTTCGGCCCAGGGTGCGCTGTGGAAGTTGGTTCGCCATGGCCGGGAGGATGGAGGAATCGCTACGGTTCGTCAATGGGTAGCCACAGGCGGTTAAATCATACATTCCGGGATGCTTGTCACAAAAGCGCCGTTCAACTATGATGCTGGCATGAGTGATGATCCTACCATTGGTACTGCGGTTAAAAAGGGCGGAGGTTTTTTCCTCTTCATTGGTTTCCTCGTTCTCCTGTTAGGAGTCTTTGCGATGTCGGCACCAATGGTGACCGGGATTGCGATCACGGTTCTGATCGGGGCGATGCTGGTCGTGAGTGGAGTCTTCCAAGTGTTTCATGGCTTCAGGGTATTTGGAAGCGGAGCCAAGATTCTCGCCATCCTCGTCGGGGTTTTGACAGTAGTCGTTGGAGTTTATGTTTTGCTTCAACCGGTATCCGCGTTGGCAGGCCTGACCTTGATTCTCGCTATTTACTTCGTCGCTGACGGTATTCTGACGGGTGTGGCCGCATTTCAGGCTCGCCCGACGCAAGGGTGGGGATGGTTGTTGTTCAGCGGTATCATTACGCTCCTGCTGGGGCTGATCATCTGGCGGCAATGGCCGCTGTCAGGAGTTTGGGCCATCGGGATTCTCATCGGTGTCCGCATTCTCATGAACGGCATGACCATGATCTTCATGGGATCTGCCGCTCGCGTGATCGGAAAGGAACTGGAGTCCGCTGAAGAGCAGGCTTCACTGCAGTCATCCGAAGGGGTGATTGATGCTGACAGCGAAGAAGTCCGTGAAGAGTGAGCAGGATAGCTTGCCGGATGCGTCCTTTCGGGTGATGGATTGGCATCGTGAGTGAAGCGCTTGGAGTTGAAGAATTGTCGTCCTGGGTCGAGGGGCGGCATTGGGAATCGTGCTTCGAGGTGGGCGCCATTGTCGCTGGTGGCAAACTCGTGGGCGCGCGGTTGGTCAGCAGCGTGGTGGCGGAATTGCTCGACACCGGAGACGTTGAGCTGCGCGGTGTTGTTGCTGAGAAAAGTGGAGCGACCTTCGAACCGGTCGTGGCCATTTGGAGAGAGGGTGGATCCCTAACACTGGAAGGAGACTGCCAGTGTTCCCGCCGGCTGAATTGTGAGCATGCGGCAGCATTGTTGGTCTATCTCGCCAAGTCGGGCGAGCGGCTCGAGGGAGCCATGGGAGGCACTCCTCATGCTGATCGAATGGTGGAGGGCAAGGTGCTCGACCTCGAGCCCGAACCGGCCGCGGAGCCATCAACGCCTGCGGATGAGATCGAGCCTTCCTTTCTTTTTCGAGCGAGACGCCGTCCGGAGGGGGAAAGAGCGGAATGGATGCCGGAGATTGTCGCGGAAGCGTTTGCGGTCTACGACGGACATCGAGTTCCCCTGAATCCCGGCGGTCAGCTTCCGCCTGTTGTTCTACCTGACAGAAAGATCAAAAGATCACGCGCTGCTGAAACAGAAGCGCTGAACTGTCTTTACGCGTTGAACTTGAATCCCGGAGCCGAGGAACCGCCCCAGTCTCTCAAGAAGCTGAAGCGCATTGCGACCGAGGGAACCTTGTGGGCTCCTGATTCGAAGGAGTGGCCTCATCCGGAGTTTTACTGGCAGCGGTTCCGGCATGAGGGGGCGCCTGCCCTGGAACGGCGAAAGTGGGAGGTGCGCTATGCTCCGGATGTGGGCTACGAGCCGCTGGTGTTTCGATCAGAGACCTGGAGCGCGGAAATTGTCGAGGAAGGCAAGGGTTGGTTTCACTTGTCGGCCGGATTTGAAATCGATGGCGAGACTTTCGAGCTTCAGCCCATCCTCGCGGCACTAGTGAAAAATCACTTTCTCGAAGTCACCGAGGAGATGCCGGACGGTCAGGAATTCATGATCTTTCTGCCGGATGGTAGAGGGCTTGCGCTTCCGGTGGGGAGGTTTCGTAGATTGCTCAAGACGCTGGGTGAGTTGCTGGAGTTCAAGTTCGGCGAAGGGCCAATCAAGCTGAATAAGACTGACGCAGCGCTCATGATGGCAGGTGATGTCGCGGAGGTGATTGAAGCCAAGGCTCCGGTCGAAGTGAAGGAGCTTGGCGAGCGCCTGCTGCATTTTGAAAAGATAGAGCGGGTCGAGGTTCCTCCGGGCATCGAGGCAACGCTGCGTGAATACCAGCTCGACGGATACTACTGGATGCAGTTTCTGGTCGATAACGGGCTCAATGGAATCCTCGCGGATGACATGGGACTGGGGAAAACGCTTCAATCATTGACCCATCTTTCGGCCGAGATTGAATCGGGCAGAAACGAGGGGCGTCCTTCACTGGTGATTGCACCGACGAGTGTGGTGCTCAATTGGGAGCGCGAGGCATCGAAGTTTGCCCCGAATCTCGAAGTGCTGGTTTTGCAGGGGAGCGGTAGAAAATCGCTCTTTCATCGGATTGAACAGGCGGACCTGGTGCTGACTTCCTACGCGCTTCTGCACCGGGATCTGGATGAACTCTCCAGCCATGAGTTCTATCTTCTCATGCTTGATGAGGCTCAGCACATCAAGAATCCCGGGGCGCAGGTTTCGCAGGCGGCGAGACAACTGAGCTCGCGCCATCGTGTTTGCCTGTCAGGAACCCCTGTTGAGAATCATCTCGGCGAGTTGTGGAGCCTGATGGACTTCCTCATGCCGGGGCTGCTCGGGACCAAGGAGGTATTTCGGGAGTCCTATCAAACCCCGATCGAAAAGAATGACAGCGAGGCCAGGCGCCAGGCTCTGGCTGACCGGGTGGGACCGTTGATCCTCCGTCGAACCAAGCACGACGTCGCCAAGGAGCTCCCTCCCAAAACCGAGATCGTGCATCCGGTGGAGATGAATGATGATCAAAAGGATCTATACGAGACGGTGCGTTCCACGATGGATAAACAGGTGCGACAAGCGCTGGCGATTCGAGGCCAGGAAGCCCAGATCGTTTTTCTCGATGCCCTGTTGAAGCTGAGGCAAATCTGCTGTCACCCAAAGTTGCTCAAGGAGGGCACTGTCGAGAACCGCGAGACAGAGTCGGCGAAGTTTGAATACCTGGTCGACCTGCTGGAGACGCTCCGGGAAGAGGAACACCGTGTGCTGTTGTTTTCCCAGTTCACTTCCATGCTGGAGTTGATTGAGCGATACCTGAACGAGAGAGAGATTTCGTATCTGAAGCTCACCGGTGAGACCAAGGACCGGCAGGATCTTGTCGAAAGGTTCCAGGGCGGGGAAGGCGAGGTCTTTCTGATTTCCCTGAAGGCCGGTGGCACAGGGCTGACCCTGACAGGTGCCGATACCGTGATTCACTATGACCCGTGGTGGAACCCGGCGGCCGAAAATCAGGCGACGGACCGGGCGTATCGTATCGGCCAGGATAAACCCGTGTTCGTTCACAAACTAATCTGCCGGAACACGGTCGAGGAACGCATCCAGCAGATGCAGGAGAAGAAGGACGACCTCGCAGGCGATCTGCTTGCGGGCGCAACGAGCCAGTTGAACCTGACCGCCGAATCAATGGCGTCGCTGATAGGTGGGGATGGAGGGTCGAGTTCCACCTCGACCGCTGAAGTGTAGCGCGGCTCAGTTGCCGAGGAAAAGATAGTCGTTGGCGAGGTGATTCAGCGCCTTGCGGGTGTCATCGAACTTGTCGGCGAGAACCGGGTAGACGTTTTCGAGATCAAACTCGTTGGCCAGTGGGTGATTTGCTGCCCACTTGAAAGCACAGCGTGCCACCTCCTGGTAGTAGTCGACCCGGGGAGCACCGCGGCGATTGGCCCGATTCTCGATGAAGCCGGGAAACAATCCAGTCAGGACCATGAAGCTGTTGCCGCATTGCACCTGGAGAAAGAAGCGGTCGTAATTGCTGAGGCCTTCCATCTCGTCGATGAAGTCGACGTGATAGGTGAAGTCGAGATCTTCGCGAGTTGGTTGAAGACCTGTCATCGGCGTTCCTGCGGAATGAGAGGCGAGGGTGGCTGCGACGTAGTCGGCAATGTGGAGTTCGGTGATGCCCGCTTCGATGAGTGCTCTCCTCACCAGGACAAAAAAGTAGAGCTCTGGTGAGATCGAGAGCGGGTAGGCATTGTCAATGATCGCTTCGAAGAGCTTGTCGTGTTCAACAAGGGCAATCAGTGATTCGCGGTCTTTGAAGAGCGTGTAGAGCGCTTCTGAGTGGGATTGCTCATCCAGCAGGGCTTTCTGGATGAAGATGAAATCCGTTGGCGTAAGCCGGTCCAGGCAACTGGTGGGAACGTGGTGCATGGCGGATAGGGGTAATAATTAAGTAATATTGATTATCAAGATATATTAACTATATGAGATTACAGCAGTCGCTAACGGAGCTGGCAAGGGAAAATCTCAATAAATATTGAGACGGCAATGAGAGAGGTGGGTGTTAGGCGCTGCCTTGACCTTTCGGAGGTAGGCGCGCTAGGATTCGTGACCGATTTCTTCAAATCTATGCCTGTTTATGCGCAAGCTTCCGGACCGTCAGAGATTGACATGATCGGTCTGGTGTTTGGTCTCGTGGGTGGCCTCGTCATTTTCCTGTTCGGGATGGAGCGCCTGACCGAGTCGCTCAAAGTGATGGCGGACAAGGGCATGCACCAGGTCCTTGGGAGGCTGACGGGGAATCGATTTGTCGCCGCCGCCACCGGCGCCCTTGTAACGGCCGTCATTCAATCCTCTTCGGTAACGACCGTGCTCGTGGTGGGATTTATCTCCGCCGGGTTGATGACACTGACCCAGTCGGTCGGGGTCATCATGGGTGCGAATATCGGGACGACAATCACGGCCCAGATCATCGCCTTCAAGGTGACGGACTATGCGATGGGAATGATCGCGATTGGTAGTGCCATGGCGATGATCCGAAAGTTTCCCGTTGTTAAGACCCTGGGATTGAGCCTGTTCGGATTGGGACTGGTGTTTTTGGGAATGGGGCACATGAGCGAGGCAACGTATCCGCTCCGTTCCTACGAACCCTTTATCGAAGTGATGCAGAACCTGACGCATCCGATTCCCGCTGTGCTGGCGGGCGCGCTGTTTACGGCGCTGGTGCAGAGCTCTTCGGCGACGACAGGGATTGTGATTGTCCTGGCGAGCCAGGGATTCATCAATCTCGAAACCGGGATCGCCATTGCGCTGGGCGCCAATATTGGCACGTGCGTGACTGCCGTGATTTCATCGATCGGGAAACCGCGTGTCGCAGTGCAGGCTGCGGCGGTGCATGTGCTCTTCAATCTGCTGGGTGCCCTGATCTGGTTGCCTCTGATTCCGCAGTTGGCTGAACTTGTGAGAGGGTTCTCACCGGAGTCGGTTGGCCTGACGGGGACAGAAAAGCTGGCCGCAGAAGTCCCGAGACAAATCGCGAATGCCCATACCGTATTTAACGTGGCAACGACGGCCGTATTTATCTGGTTCACCGGTCCGATGGCCCGTCTGGTGGAACGAATTCTTCCGGTGCCGTCGCCCTCGGTAGAAGAGGAGGCGGGTAAGACCAAGTATCTAGATAAAGTTTACCTGCAGATGCCGGCAATGGCCTTGCAGCGGGTTCGAATGGAGATCGGTCACCTCGGTGAATTGACGGTGGAGATGTTGAAGACCCAGGGCGTCGAAGCTGAGAAGCTCGAAGCGATCGATTCCCTGTTTGGGGATATCCTCAAGTACTTCAGAAAACTCGGCGTCGAATCATTAGCCCAGGAGGACCACGACGAAAGAGACAGCCTGCTCAATGCCTGTCACCAGATTCATGCTATCGCGGACACGGTGCGAGTGAACCTGAAGCCTCTCGGAGACAAGTGGGGGCAGGAAAACTTTGAGGCGAGTGAACGAACCCGCCAGATGTTCAAGGCCTATGTCGATCGCGTTTCCGATATGGTGGCAGAGGCAGTGGCAGCGGTTGAGAAAAACGATCCCGAAAAAGCGACGACGGTCATTAACGCCAAGAGCGAGATTTCGGGCATGGGCGAAGAACTGATGCGTCACCTCGGGACCCGACTCGCGAGCGTCGACGGTCCGGCGCTGGAGAAATACCGGATTGAATCCGAAATTGTCGAAATCTTCCGACGTATCTTCTACCACGCCAAGCGTGCGGCGAAGGCAATTGAGACCGAACCTGATATTGATGCCTAGTCGACTACCTTACCGCTCTTGTAGGTCAGTCCGAGGTCATTGGTTCGAACTTCTTTGAGGCGCTCGGCCATCCTGTTTTTGAAGCGTTCGACGACTTGGGCGTATTCCGGGTTTTTGGCGAGGTTGGTGTATTGGCCGGGGTCCTTCTTGATGTCGAAAAGCTCGATTCCTTTCGAGGCATCCTCTTCATACTGGATGTAGGAATAGTCATGGGTGCGAAGGAGGAATCCTCTTCTCATCGGGGCCACGCTGAAAGCCTCTTCTCGGACTTCAAAGGTCGGGAGCTCGATCATGGCCGAGATGTCCTTTCCCTGGAGCCGCTCAGGGACAGGAAGTCCACAAAGAGAGGAGAGCGTGGGGTAGAGATCGATCAGTTCAACGAGCGAGTTGCAGACGGCCGGTTTCTGACCCGGCACCGAAATGATCAGCGGTACTCCTGACGAAACATCACGGAGACTGACCTTGGCCCAGAAGTCATGCTCCCCGAGATGGTAGCCATGGTCGCTGGTGAAGATAATGATGGTTTCATCTTCGAGCCCCGCCTCTTTGAGTGCGTCGAGCACAACGCCGACCTGGGCATCCATGTAGGCCACCGAAGCATAGTAGGCTCCCACCGCCTTCTTCTGTTTGCGGATGTCCATCTGCATGTTTTCGCTGGTACAGTAGTTGATGCCGGGCTTGGGAATGTCATCCCAGTCTCCTTCGATCTTGGGAGGGAGGACCATCTTGTCGTAGGGAAGGAATGGTTCGTAGTACTTGCGGGGCGCCACGAAGGGGACATGAGGGCGCACGAAACCGACGCCGAGCCAGAAACGCTTGTCCTTATTCGCTTTGATCAATTCGGCGGCCTTTTTTGCCGCCTTGCCGTCAGCGTGAACGAGATCATCTCCGTCGGCTTCCACGACGACAAAAGTGTTGCCGCCGACGACCGGACGTTTTCCGTCGGGGTTCTTCTGGAGCGTTTCCCCATCTCCTTCCGCCTTCCACTCCGGTCCGGGAGTGTTGAAACGTTCCGTCCAGCAAGCGTCGTCGTCGGCGCCGTTGTAGCTTTCATGTTCCGGGGGTAGATTCTCCTTTTTGTATTCCACGCCGCCGGGAACGCCCATGTGAAAGATCTTGCTGACACGCGCAGTGTGGTAGCCATGATTCTTGAAATGCTCGGCCCACATGGCCCGGTTTCCGATGCGGGGGCGGGGATTGCCGTAGCCCAGGGAACCGGTGGCGTGGGGATAATACCCGGACATGAAGGAGGCTCGTGAGGGACCGCAGTAGGTGCCCTGGCAGTAGGCTCTCGTAAAGAGGGTTCCCCGGGCGGCGAGGCTGTCGATGTTGGGGGTTTGGCAGACTTCGTTGCCGTAGCAGGACAGTGCCGTGTAGGTGAGGTCGTCAGAAATAATGAAAAGCACATTGTAGTCCTTCTCGGCACGGGCCAGCGAGAGGAAGGAAAGAGCAAACAGAATGGTGGTAAGCGTCTTCATAGGATCTGAGATCACACTAGGACGACGAAGGTGGAGATGACAAACCTTCCACGCATACGCGGTTGCGCGCGCGTATGACGCAGTTTAGGAGAGTGTGCACATGGAACCCCCGATTCTACAGGTCAGAGATCTGACGAAAAAGTTCGGCAACGTCATTTCGGTGAACGGGGTTTCTTTTGATATTGCCGACGGCGAGATTCTAGGATTGCTGGGGGCTAATGGTGCCGGAAAAACCACGGCAATCAATATGGTGCTCGGCATTGTCACGCCCACAGGCGGCCACATCGAGGTGTTCGGTAAGGAACTGATGGCCAACCGGATCGAGGTCCTGCGCAGCATGAATTTCTGCAGCACCTACACCCAGTTGCCGGGAAACCTGCGAGTCTGGCAGAACCTGAAGGTCTTCGGGCAAATCTATCGCGTGCCTAACCTGAAGACTCGCATTGACGAGGTTCTCGAGATGCTGGAGATTTCCCATTTGAAGGAACGGGTCAGCGGGGAACTTTCTGCCGGAGAGGGAACTCGCTTGAATCTATGCAAGGCACTCTTGAATCGTCCGCGCCTGCTTCTGCTCGATGAACCGACCGCGAGTCTCGATCCTGACATCGCAGACAAAGTTCGCAAGGTGGTGAAGCGTATCCGTGATGAGGAAGGCACCACGATTCTCTACACCTCGCATAACATGCGTGATGTCGAAGAGGTCTGTGATCGCGTGGTCTTCATGCACAAGGGGAAGGTCCTCTTTACCGGAACCTCCGAGGAAATCCTGCATCATTTCGAAGAGAAGTCGCTTGAGGATGTTTTCATACGGGTGGCCCGCAGTGGTGATATCGAAAGCAACCGGGAACGAAAGGAGGGCGGTTCATGAGTTTCTATACCATCAAAGCCCTCGTGCTGCGTTACCTCTATCTTTACACCCGGACTCCGGTGCGAATCGTGGAACTTATCTTCTGGCCGCTGGTGCACCTGTTGGTCTGGGGATACCTGACACGATTCCTGCAGCAGAATGTTGGCGACGATTTTCCTCACGAGATTACTTTCCTGATCGGTGCGGTAATTCTCTGGGATATCCTTTTCCGTGCGCAGCAGGGCGTGGCGATCTTCTTTCTTGAGGATGTCTGGTCGCGCAACCTGCTCAACATCTTTGCCGCTCCCGTGACCAATGCGGATTACCTCGGGTCTACCTACGCCGTCGGAATGATGCGGGCCGGGGTCACTTCGGTGATGTTGGGCGGACTCTCAGCACTGCTGTATTCCTTCAACGTGTTCCAGTTGAGCTGGGCGTTGATTCCGTTCGTATTCAACCTGCTTATCTTCGGATGGGCGCTGGGAATGATCTCAACCGCCTTGATTGTTCGCTGGGGGCCGGCCGCGGAAACGCTGGCCTGGGCGGTGCCGTTTTTCATCCAGCCCTTTGCGGCCGTTTATTACCCGGTCGACTATCTGCCGACCGCCCTGCAATGGGTGGCGAAGCTGCTGCCGTGTTCCTACGTGTTTGAAGGCATGCGCGATGTCCTCAAGGACGGGGTAGTCAACTGGGGCGAACTGGGGATCGCCACCGGGCTCAACGTGGTTTACCTCGCGGCTGCCGGCGTGCTCTTCGTGAGGGTGATGAATACCGCCCGGGAAAAAGGGTTGCTCACGAAATTCGCTTCGCAGTAGATCGGCAGTGTCGTGCGGGTGCCGCAATCATGGGAGGGATTGCGTTGTGTGGCGAAAGGGCTTTTCGCAGACTTTCTCGTCCCTATGAAGAAGCAGTTTTTCTTTCTCGCTCTTGTCCTGGCATTTGGAGTGGCCTCACTGCAGGCCGAAGCTCTTCGACCGAACATCATCCTGATCTTTGTTGATGACCTGGGATACGGTGACCTCGGATGCTACGGCAATGAGAAGATCAAGACACCTCACCTGAACCAGTTGGCGGCCGAAGGACAGAAGTGGACCAGCTTCTATTCGTCCGGTTCCACCTGTGTGCCGAGTCGGACCGGATTGATGAGTGGCCGCCATCCGGGGATGCTGGGTAAAGAGAAGCTTCGTAATGATCCTGCAGCGCTGATGCCGGCCATGTTGAAGCGTCAGGGTTATGCCACCGCGATCCTCGGGAAGTGGCATCTCGCGGGATACCCGAAAGACTTCACGGTGGACTCGATGCATCCGCTAGAGTGTGGATTTGATTATCACTATGGAACACCGGGGAGTAATGATGTCCCGCCTCCTGAAGGAAAGATCCAAAATCGGCAGACCTTTGATGAATGCGACAAGTTTTCGTTCCCGGTGCCGCTGGTTCGAGGGCGCGAGGTCATTGAGTTCCCGGTCGACCAGGAGTTGCTGACGAAGCGATACACCGAGGAGGCCGTGAAGTGGATTTCGGAAGAGCGCGAGGAACCGTTCTTTCTCTATCTCGCTCATAACATGCCGCACGCACCGATCTTTGCGGCGCCCGAGTTCCAGGGACGCAGTGAGGGGGGGCGCTATGGCGATGTGATTGAGGAAATTGACTGGTCAGTGGGACAGGTGGTTGAAGCGGTCAAGAATCGTGAGATTGAAAACGAAACCCTGATCATCTTCACGAGCGACAACGGGCCCTGGACCATGTTCGGGCCTCATGGCGGAACGACAGGTCCCTTGCGGGGAGAAAAGGGGACGACCTGGGAAGGCGGCCTGCGGGTGCCCGGCATTTTTCATTGGCCCGGCAAGATTAAGCCGGCGGTGATCGAAGACTTTGCCGCGAACCTCGATTTGTTTGCGACCTTTGCCTTCCTCGCGGGCAGTGAGGAGGTCGTCGAGAAGCCCGGCTACATGTCGCTCGATCTGTCGGGTGTGCTCCTTAACGGTGACGCCAGCCCGCGGACGCAATGGCTCTACGGCAACTCGGCGTTTCGGTCAGGCGATTACAAGATTCACCTCGTGACCAAGGAACGCTCAGGTAACCCTGATACCCGGAAGCGCGAACCGATGGCAAAGCACGATCCCCCTTTGCTCTTTGATGCCCGCAGCGATATCGGCGAGACTAAAAATTTGGCGGGATCCAACCCGGAGGTTGTCACCCGCCTTCTCAAGGAGATGAAAGCCTTCCAGTCGGGGAAGGCGAATTGATTTGAACTGTCGTTAGTGGTTCAAGTTCCAGCGGAGAACGCGGCCGATCCGGTTCCACTCGGTAACAATGATGTTTCCATCGTTATCGAAGGCGATGCCGTGAGGGGAGGTGACAACACCGTCGCGCCACTGATCGGGAGTGGTTTTTGAGGTGTTGATCTCGCCGGGCACCTCGTTGGTTCCGATTTGGGAAACGATGTTTCCTTCCTTGTCGAGAACGATGACGCGTCCGGCGATCTCGGCGATGACAACCTTGTCTCCGTGGAAAGAAGCCGAGGAAGGACGGCGAAGATCGGTCGCGTATTCGCCGATGACTTCACCATCGAGCGAGAGGTGAACGAGGCGAAGGTTGATGCGGTCGCAGCAGAGGATGCGGGGTTCTTCGTAACGCGGATCGATGAAAATCTTGTGGCAGTTCTGGAGGCTGTAGGGAGCGTCACGGCCGCCGAAGGTGTTCTTCAGCTTTCCCTCGGAGTCAAAGACATAGATCCAGTCGATGCCGTAGCCGTCAACGACGAAGATGTCACCGTTGGGTGCCACGTCGACGGAGGTTAGCTTGAGTCCCTTGGGGCCAAACTTCTCCTCGGGGAAAGCGGACTTGGGAATCTCGAGAACGATTTCACCATCGAGCGTGGCCTTGATTACTTTGCCTTCGCTAAGAACCGAGGCGTAAATGAAGTCGTCCTTGATCACGAAGCCGTGCAGGGACTTCGGCATGTTCGGGACAGCATGGGAATAGCTCCCGTCGGCGTTGAAGACCTGGAGGGAGCCGTTGTCGCCCTCGACGCTGATGTAGATGAGGCCCTTGGAGTCGACATCAACTTCTCCGTGGAGGTTGCCAATGTGCTCGCGGCCTGTCGGCAGCTTGAGCCAGTCGGGCACATGAGTGTAGGAATCTGCCTGGGCTGAAAAGACCAGGGCAAGGGTCGCAATGATAGAAGGAAGAATGTGGTTCATGGCGCGGACAATAGGGGGAGTTCCGCGCCGGGCAAGTCGCTATTTTGGCGAAATTTTTTACCGTAAGATTTCGAGCAAACCGGGGTGCTCGGACAGGTGGCTGTGGGTCAGGGAACTAGGATGCTGGGAACTGGCCATTGAGAGCGTCCGCCGCAGGCGTGGAGGGGCAGGCTCCCGCCTGCCCGCGGACGACGTGCTGATGGAACACGAATGCGCTTCGCGCTCACGAATGGAACACGAATGAGCACGAATGTCGGGGCAGACTATCGTGCTGCAATGACGCCGAAGGTGTGGAGGGGCAGGCTCCCGCCTGCCCGCGAGCAGAGACACGCGACTACTTCTTCCCTTTGGCTTTTCCTTTCCCGGGCTGTCGTTTGTCCCACCAACCGCCTTTGGGCACGTAATCGGCTTTCATGAATTCGGCATGCTGGGCTTCCCGTTTGGGATTGCCCTCGGCCGTCATCTGGGTACGACGTGCTTTCTCTGCTTCGGCATCAAACTTGACGTTGGTAGTGGGAAAGTCGGCACCGACCTCTTTCTGCCAGGCCTTCAGAGCCTGCTCCATCGCCTTGACCTTTTCGGGGTGTTGGGCGGCGACGTCGTTCTGCTCACCGATATCGCTGTCGACCTGGTAGAGTTCATTGCGGCCGTCTTCGAAGTAGTGGATCAGCTTCCAGTCGCTGTCCTGGATGATGGCAGAGGGTTCACCACCCTGGTTGCCATAGTGCGGGTAGTGCCAGTAGAGCGAGCGGTCGGCGGCTTCCTCTCCCTTGAGGACCGGTACCAGGCTGATGCCGTCGAGGTGCTGTTCGGGCATCGCATCGATGCCGGCCATTTCGAGCATGGTGGGGTAGAAGTCCATGCCGGTGGCGAGGGCCTCGGTGGTGCCTCCGTTAGTCACACCGGGCCAGTAGATGTAGTAGGGCTGGCGAATGCCGCCTTCCCACTGGCGTCCCTTGCCGCCGCGCAGGGGCAGGGCAGAGGTGGCGTAGCCGTCGCCGGAGGAAACACCCCCGTTGTCGGAGGTAAAGATGATCACGGTGTTGTCGGCCTGGCCGCTGTTCTCAACCGCGTCGAGCACGATGCCGACAGCATCGTCGAGAGCGGCCATCATCCCGGCGTAGATGGGATGGTCCTGAACCTGGCGAACCTCCTGGGTACGGTCGAAAAGGAAACGCGGTTCGGTTCGATCGGTCAGGCCCATCTCCTCAGCCTTGGCCTGGAATTTTTTGAAGCGGTCTTCGGAGCAATGAATTGGGCCGTGCACGGAATAGAACGAAAGCATTGCGTAGTAGGGCTCGTTCGAATCCGCCTTGCGCTGGATGAAGTTGGCGGTCTCCTCGGCGAGACGGATGGGGAGCTCCTTGCCCGGTTCGTCGTCGGAGAGTTTGGGGTTGTTGTAGGGTGAGTGATAACCACCGGGAGGAGTGCCGTAGTGATAGCCGCCCTGGTTTTCTTCGTAGCCCTGCTCGGTGGGAGTGAAGCCGTCGGCCCCGAGGTGCCACTTGCCGGCAAAGAAGGTGCGATAGCCGTTGTTCTTGAGAGCTTCCGCGATGGTGACTTCCTCGAGGGGGAGCTCCGGCACGTAGCTGGCGGGCAGGAGCGCCGTGTTCCGGTTCCATTGCTCCGGCTGGTTGCGCCCGGCAACGGAGATATAGTCGGTGATCTTGACCCGGGCGGGAGTCTTGCCGGTTTGAATGGCGGCCCGGGATGGGCTGCAGACCTGGCAGGCCGAGTAGCCGCGTTCGAAGCGCAGGGCCTTCTCGCCGAGCTTGTCGATGTTGGGGGTTTCGTAGAACTTGCTGCCCTCGATGCTCATGTCCATTTTGCCGAGGTCGTCGACGAGGAAGAACACAAAGTTTGGCTTGGTTTCGGCCTGCAGGACGGTCGAGAGAAGTGAAGCAAGGGCAACGAAGAAGGTGGCAGGAATTCTCATGGGTGTTTGCGACGGAGAGAATGCCGTGTCGCTGCGGCTCATGCAATGGCGGACTTCGGGCCGAATCAACGATTCAGGCCAGCGTATCTAGTAGTCGCTGCGCAGCAGCCTTGGAATCCGGCCTCAGCCATCGGCGAAGAAAAAGAGGATGTTGGACCGCTCGTCGGTACGATACGGCAAGACAGAGTAAAGGCCGATAAGGGATAGAGTGAGAAGGAGCCGGTGGGATCTCATGGCCTCAGACTAGAACCGGACAGCCACGCTGAAAGAGCGTGAGATAGCCAGAAGTGAATGGGGCCGGAGAAGGCGCGGAGAACGCTAGTTACCCCTCCCGGATGAGGAGCCCTGTTTCTCGACGTGGTTCACGATGCGTTCAAACATCTCGCCTTTCTGGCGGTCGCTCATCTTTTCGCCCATCTGCTTCATCTTCTCTCCCATGATGCGACCAATTTCCTTTCGCTGGGAGTCGGAGAGTTTGCTCATGCGTTCCTTGATGTATTTGCCCCACTTTTCCCGTTCTTCCTTGGTGGGGGGAGGGCGATTGTCGTGAAGTGGGCCTCCGTTTTTTCCTCCGGCCCGTTTGCGCATGTGGCCGGCGTCGAGGCGTTCCGGATCAAATCGCAGTTCGACGATTTCGCCGCCAGGTACGGCAATGTTGGCAAAGGTATTTTCGGAGCTGTAGTCACCGTCCGATGACATCTCGACGAGCTTCCAGCCTTCGTCATTGGTGTCGGCAGAGACGAGGTGGCTTTTCTTGGAATCCGAGTCGCGTAGAGTGATGAGTGATTCTTCGCCAATGCGGGCGAATCCGGTCAGGGCCAGCTTTTCAGAAAGATCAATGGGCCGGGAGAAGGGGGAGAGCTCCGACAGTGCTGCAAAGTCGGCGTCGGTAACCGGCTGTGGCATCTCCTGGGCCGCCCCGGGGAATACCAGGGCGCCGAACGTAAGAAAAATGCTGAAAGGGATGAATCGCATCAGAGTTCAGGCTTTTCTGGAGTGTTGCCTTCTCCGGTAACAGGCAGCTGAGCATTGGTTTCTTCCAGTGACGCATTCATGGCCTTCATCATTTCCCGAAGTTTCTCAGGATTGGAGGAGGCAAGGTTTTCGGATTCGTCCCGATCCTGGACGAGATTGAAGAGTTCGATCTTGTCGTCGCTGGGCCCCGAGGTCTTGTCGTAGTGATAGATCAGCTTCCAGTCTCCTTTGCGAAAGGCGGTAAAGTAAGAGCTCCGGTGACTGTGAGGGAAGTGCATGAGGAACTCCCGGTTTGAGGTCGAGCCCTTGGCTGAAGAGAAGACAGGAGTGAGGTCGATCCCGTCGACGATATGATCGCCGTAGTCTCCGCCGGCGACGTCGAGAACAGTCGTGAAGACGTCGTAAACCACCCCGATGTCCGTGCTGTTAATGACGCCCGATGGAATGGGGCGCTCCTTTTGGAACGCATTCTCAGGATCCGGCTTGGCCCACGAGGCGATAAACGGCACCCGCATACCGCCTTCGTAGTGAGTGCCTTTCTTAGCGCGGAGCGGTGCGGAACTGGCGATGTCGTGAGTGCCACCGGCAGGCGCATCGCTGCCGTTGTCGCCGAGGAACATGACGAGGGTGTTCTCTGCCACACCGAGTTCTTCGAGGTGATCGAGCATATCGTTGAGCGACTTGTCCATCCCTTCGATGAGGGTGGCATAGGCGGCCAGGCTCTTCTTGCCGACGTCGCTGTAGTTGCCCGCGAAGCGCTCGTCACTTTGGAACGGAGTGTGGACCGCGTAGTGAGACATGTAAGCGAAGAAAGGTTTCTCCTCTTTCACGGCCTCGGTGATTGCCTCGTTGATTTCCAGGGTCAGTGCTTCTGTCAGGAAGATGTCCTCACCGTGGTATTTTTCGAGGCCGGGAACGGCCCGCTTTTCACGGCCTTTCTTGGCCCAGCCGAAATGATCGGTGCCGTAGTAGCTGCCGGGCTGGCCGTAGGCGCAGCCGCCGATGTTGATGTCGAAGCCGAGGTTGGTTGGATCGCTGGCAAAAGAATCGTTGGGGCCGAAGTGGGCTTTGCCCGCGTGAATGGTACGGTAACCGGCCTCGCGAAGCAGGGCCGGGAGAGTGACATCGCCTTCGTCAAAGCCCCGCCACTTCCAGTCGGCTGGCCCCATGTTGCCGGTATTTTTGCTTTCCGGCTTGATGAACTGCGTCGTGGTGTGACGAGCCGAAGTCTGGCCGTTCATGATCGACGCCCGGGTCGGAGAGCACACGCTCATGGCGTAGAACTGGCTGAAGCGCGTTCCCGTGGCAGCGAGGCGCTCCATGCCGGGGGTGCGGTAGAGTTCGTTGAGCGGGTGGACCTCCGGATTGCCGTCCCTGTCGGTGAGGAACGGCACGGAGGTGTCCATGAGTCCCATATCATCGACGAGGAAGACGACGATGTTGGGTTTGCCTCCGGCTGACTCCGCTTCGCTTCGGCTGTCTGAGGCGGTGGCCATGACGAGTAGCCACGGAAGACAGAGAAGCGAAAGAAGGAGACGATGAGGGTTCATGGCAACTGGTGGAGGGGCACGGTCCCCCGTGCCCGAGTTGTTCTGGAAAGAGCCAGCGGCGGCTGGACACGCTGACGGTCGCGGGGGACCGCGACCCTCCATGAGATAGTCTGAATGTCAGTTTTTCTTCTGCGTCGGCAGCGGGTGGTGCGCGTCGGCGATGATTTTCTTCATCTCTTCGACCTTCTCGGGCATTGAAGCGGCGAGATCGTTCTCTTCGAAGGGATCTTTTTCCAGGTCGTAGAGCTCGATCGGCTTTTTGACCTGCACGTAGGCTTTCCACTTACCCTGGCGGACGGCCTGGGAGAAGATGTCCTGGTTTTCGCCTTTGCAGAATTCCCAGTAGAGGTAGTCGTGGGGAGTCTGCTTGCCTGCGCCGGTCAGGGTGGCGAGGAAGGAGACGCCGTCAATGTCGTCAGGAGTGGGCTGGCCGACGATCTCAGCGGCGGTAGGGAGAATGTCCTGGAAGCAGCTGAGGTGATTGGTGGTAGTGCCGGCTTCGATGGTGCCGGGCCAGCGGGCCAGCATTGGGGTGCGAATGCCGCCTTCGTGCATGTCGCGCTTGTGACCGCGGAGCGAACCAGTGGAGTTCCAGAAGGTCGGGTCGTGGCCGCCCTCCTTGTGCGCACCGTTGTCGCTGGAGAACATGACGAGCGTGTTGTCGTCGATGCCCATTTCCTTGAGCATGTCGAGGATGTGGCCGATCTGGTTGTCGAGATTTTCCATCATGGCGGCATAGCCGGCGATAGGGTTCTGGACGTCGGGACATTCTTCGTCGGGGCCGGCTCCGTATTTTCCGATCTTGTTATCGAACTCGGGGAACTTCTTGCGCCACTTTTCGTGGAGCTCTTCAGGGGCCTGCATTGCGGCGTGTGGAACGCCGGTGGGGATGTAGCAGAAGAAAGGATTGCCGGCTTCTCCGTTTTCCTGGATGAAGTCGAAAGCCTTCTGCATGATGAGGTCGTGGACGTAAGTCTTGCCGTCGAGCGGGAGTTCTTCTCCGTCGACGACCCAGGAAGACGGGTAGTAGGTGTGAGCAATCATCTGGCTCTTCCAGCCGGCATAGGTATCGAAACCGTGGCTGAGAGGATTAGGGGCGCCCTCAGCATTGGTGTGTCCGAGGCCCCATTTGCCGAAACCTCCCGTGGCGTAGCCGGCGGCTTTGAAGACTTCGGGCAGCACGGTCCACTCGGGCTTGAGGGCGGCGCCGTTTTCACTCTTGAGGTTGCCACGCACATAACAACGGCCGGAGTGCATCCCGGTCATGAGCACGGCGCGGGAGGGTGTGCAGACGGTGTTGCCGGAGTAGTGGTTGGTAAACTTGAGGCCTTCGGTGGCGAGGCGGTCAATGTTGGGGGTGGAGAGCTTTTCCTGGCCGTAGCAGGAGAGATCGCCATAGCCAAGGTCATCCGCAAGGATGTAGATGACATTGGTCTTTTCGGCGGCCTGGGTGGCGACGAAGGCGAACAGGGAAAGGGCAGAGAGCAAGAGGGCTTTCATGATGGGAGTAAGTATATGATTCAGAGTAGGAGTAAGATTATTTGCCGATGCAGATCAACTCCTGAATCGTATGGGCGAAGATTTTTCCATTGGCAAAGGACAGGGAGCCACGCTGGTAGGACTTACCGGCAAGACCGAGATCATTGATGGCGACGACGGCGTTTTCCTCCAGGGTCTCAGCATCCCAGTCGATGACGTAGACGGTGCCGGTCATGGTGGGGATATAGAGGTGTTCGCCGGCAACAGAGGGTGAGGGTGATCCAATATGTCCCCAACCGTTTCCGGTGGATCGTTTGTCATCGAAGACGACGAGGCCGCGGGAATTTTTCATCTCGTTCGGCACGATGGTCTGGGCCTCCATCTTGCCCTCGGCATCGGGATCGTGCCAGAGCAGGACATCTTTCTCTCCGGGGGCACGGGACAATTGAAGAGGCATCTCAAGATATTCGACTGTGCCGGTGTCGACATTGACGCGGCCGAGCCAGGGTTTCTTGTAATGACGGAAGTAGTTCCACGGACCCACCAGCAGATTGGAAGTCTGGGTGATGTTGCGGCCCTTTCCGCTTTTCCCGGGAGACTCGTTTGAGGTGATTCGCTCGCCGTTGTTCCAGAGGCGTGTCGGGATGTTCTCAGAGATGGAAACTTCTTTCACGATCTTGCCGCTGAGGCAGTCGACCGAGAGGTGATTGGTTCCATAGAAAAAATGGACCTGGTCGTTGCGAATGCCGAAAGTCTGAGTGGCATTGAAGTTGTCGAGCGGGAGTGTCCAGAGGGTGGAGCCATCGTTGAGATCGGCAAGTGAAATGCCGAGCGGCTTCTCGGGAGGGCCGTGGCCACCACCTCGTCCCGTCACGATAACATCGCGTCCGTCACTCAGTTTCTGCGGCAACATGGCCATGCCGATATTGACCCCGCATTCCGTCGTCCAGGCCACTTCCCCGGTCTTGAGGTCGAGGGCCTGGAACTGGGTCCACATTTCCCTGGGCGAATCTTTGTATTTGTGAGGGAATTTTCCTGATGGCTCGGGCGGATACTGCTGTCTCGTGAAGATCACCTTGCCGTCGTGGATGAATGGCAGGGTGCGACCAACGCTGAGAAACTCCTGCCGCCAGACCGGCTCACCATCGAGGGTGAAGCATTCGACCGCTCCCGAAGCATTCACAAAAACAACATGTTCGCCGTCAGTCGCTGCAGGCGGGGAGGTGCTGTCGCTGAAGCAGCCGGAGAGCCGAAGGTCATACTGCGCAGGGATGTTGCGCTTCCAGATGACTTCACCTGTCCTGGCATCGCAGCACCAGGCGATGATGTCTTTGCCAATGGTGGCGTCGGCTTCGAAGGGTTTGTAGGTGGAGAAGAAGACTTTGTCTCCGAAAACAGTTGGCGTGTTCTGGCCGGTCTCCGGAAGCGTGATCTTCCAGTTGATGTTCTCGTCGAGGGCGACGCTCCATTCGACGGGCATCTCGTTCGCAATGCTCAGGTTGCCGTTGGGGCCGGCACCCTGAGGCCAGTCCCCGGCCATAGCGAGGCCGGTGCAGGCGAGAACAGTCAGGAAAGTGGAAATCAGCTTCATAGATGAGGGCGCTAAGGTAGAACCGGCGTCCCCGCCTTTGCCACGTTGGAATATGGCGTGATCAATGTGTGACACCCCGGATTATTCCGGCTCGGCGACAGGCAGCATCTCGTCGTAATACTTGGCGCTGGGCCCCTGCCAGTAGGGGGAAGAACCCCAGAGCGGGTCGGTCGGCAGCGTCATTTCCCAGTCGCTGAGCTGCTGGAACAGTTCAAGAAACCGTTCGTCGCCGGGAGAAGCGAGGTCCGAGAGTTCGCCCGGATCATTGACCGGATTGAAAAGCTGCGCAGGACGATGAGACGGGCGGCAGAGCTTGTCGTCACCATCGAGCACCACGGCCTGTCCCTGCAACCGCCAATAGAGCGCGCGGTGGGGTGGTTCGGCTTCTCCCTTGAGCAGGGGGAGGAGGTCGATGCCTTCGTAGTCGCCGTACTGCTTCGCATATTTCGTGTAGTTGCCCTTGTCCTCGTGACTGAGCCGTTCGCGGACGGGAAGTGGTTCACTGCCGGCGGCGGCGAGAAAGGTGGGAAGGAGGTCGAGGGCCGAAGCGGGAGACTGGTAGCGAGTCTTCTCCGGAAGAGTGCCGGGCCAGGACCAGATCATGGGAACGCGGATGCCGCCTTCCTTGAGGCAGCCTTTGCCTCCTGACAAAGAACCATTCCAGCTCGCGTTGTTGGTGGGGCCTCCGTTGTCGGAGAAGAAAACGATAAGTGTGTTCTCCAGTTCGCCGCTTTCCGTGAGCCAGTCGCGAATCTGTCCGACTCCGCGATCGAGCGCCCACATCATGGCAGCGTAGGTGCGGCGTTTCTCGTCCTTGATATGAGGAAAGAGGGCGAGGTCTTCCTCGGTCGCGTGCATGGGACCGTGAGGGGCATTGTAAGACATGAAAACGAACCAGGGCTTGTCGGCTTCGGTTTGTTCTTTCATCCAGGCGAGCCCTTCGTCGGTGAAAAAGTCGGTCAGGTAGTCGTTGGAGAATTCTTCCACCGGGGTGCCGTTGCGCTCGATGCTGTGTTTGCCCCGGGTCGGGAAGTAGCTGTGACTTCCCCGGAGCATGCCGCAGAAGTAATCGAAGCCGCGCTCATTGGGGTGAAAGCCTTCGCCCATGCCCTGGTGCCACTTGCCGATCAAGGCAGTGGCGTATCCCGCGTTCTTGAGATGATCCCCGAGGGTGTGCTCACCGGGGGGCAGGCCGAGAAGCTCGGGCCGTGTCGGGTAGGCGTCGTCGCCCTTGTTGAGGTTGCCCTGGTAGCCAAAGCGGCGCGGGTCGCGACCGGTGAGGAGACCCGCCCGGGAAGGGGAACACACCGGGCTCGAGACGTAGCCCTGTTCGCAGAAGACTCCGGATTCAGCCAGCGCGTCGAGATGGGGCGTGTGCAGATGCTTTGAGCCGGTGAACCCGAGGTCACCGTAGCCCATGTCATCGGCGAGGATGAGAATGATGTTGGGCTGTTCCGCACGCAGCGTCGCCGAGGCTGCCAGTGCGAGGAGAAGAAGTAGGAAAGGCGGGGATTTCATCAGGAGCATCATTCCGAAGCTCCTGCATCAGGTCAAGGCGCGCGCTCAGGTGGCGCCTGTCATACAGATCAAAATCCGGGAGAGAGAGAGCGATTGACCTGGTTGAAGGCGTCCTGCATCTGTACGGTCCGTTCGATCTGGCTGGTCGGTTGACCGCCGTAGACGGTGCCGGACTGGTTGTCGCCTTCAACGTTGGTGGCAGGGGTGCATGAGGCGAGGAGGGTGCACAGGAGGGGCACCAGAAACAGGAGAGACCATCGGGTTTTCATGTAGATAGGGTTACGATAGGGCCGGCAAAACGGTCGCATCCGATCGGTTCCGTTTCGGGAAAGAGTGTTGAAAGAAAGTCAGGTTGGTGCGTGGCTGAAGGGTGAGCTTGCTTGAGTTTAATTCAGTGTCCCTGTCCTTTGACGGGCGACCCGTGCTGGAGGATTTCAGCCTTTCGATCCGCGAGGGGGAAAAGGTGGTTCTGCGCGGGGCCTCCGGTTCCGGCAAGTCGACCTTGCTGAAGCTGCTGTTAGGATTTGTGGAGCCCGAACAGGGTGAGGTGACGTTTCACGGGGAGAAAATGTCTCCCGAGGTTGCCCGGGAAGTCCGTCGATCCGTCGCTTACGTGAGCCAGGCGGTTGACTGGGAGCCGGGGAATGTCGATGAAACGATTCGGGAGTTTTTCTCCATTGGCGCGGCAGGAGAAGTGCCGTCGGAGACCTCGATCCGGGAGGTGTTCGAGCGGCTGCGACTTTCACCGGAGGCGCTGGATCAGCGCATCCAGGATTTGTCCGGCGGGGAGCGGCACCGGGTCGGTATTGCGATTGGGCTGCTGCTTGAACGCCCCGTCTTTCTTCTCGATGAACCGACCGCTGCCCTCGACGCGTCCCTGAAAGAAGCGGTCGCGGATCTGTTTCTCAATCGCGATGACTGGACCGTTATCGCTGCGGCACATGATCCGGTCTGGTTTGAAGAGCGGGAGGTAACCTTAATCGATCTCGATTCATGAACGAAGGCGCTCCTGACTTATCAGCCTGGTCTCTCGTCGCGGGGTTTCTGCTCCTCGCCGTTCCGATTGCTTTCAGTGTCGCTTTTCGCCTCGGTCTGGTGAAAGAGACCATCGTCGCCGCGATTCGCATGGTGCTGCAACTGGCCTTCACCGGGGTTTACCTGACCTGGCTATTCAAATGGGATCACCCCGCGCTGAATTTCGGGTGGCTCTGCGTGATGATGACCGTGGCTGCGCTGACAACGGTTCAGAAAAGCCAACTCAACCTTCGGCAAATCCTGCTGCCGGTGGTCGTGTCGACATTCGTCGCGACGATCGGGGTGGTGCTCTACTTCAATTGCTTCATCGTCCGACTCGAGAACCTGATGGCGGCCCGATATCTCGTGGTGATTGGCGGAATGGTGTTAGGGAACTCGCTGTCGGGAAATATCGTGGCGCTGACGCAATACTATGAGTCGCTTCGTGATCACGAGGGACGTTATCTCTTCCGTCTCGGGAACGGGGCAACTACCTTTGAGGCCCTGCGTCCCTTCATTTGTGAAGCAACCACCCGAGCCCTCAAGCCGACCCTGGCGGGCATGGCTACGATCGGGATTGTTTCCCTTCCGGGAATGATGACGGGACAAATGCTGGGAGGGTCGAGTCCCGTGGTGGCGATCAAGTATCAGATTGCGATCATGGTGGCGATACTGGCGACGGTGACCCTCGGGGTTGGGCTGGCTCTCTGGCTGTCGAGCCGCCGTGCCTTCTCGCGGTATGGAATTCTCAGGCGCGAGATCTTCACGGATTAGACCGCGGCGAAATTCAACCCTGTTGAGTCGTCGACCTAACAGGGTTGAGTTGTTGCTTTGTCTCGCTACATTCGCTTCCTGATCCATGGCGAACCCTTCTGTCCAGAACGACGCAATCCTTTCGGCGAAAGACCTCGAGCTTTCGTTCGGGAATGATCCTGTCCTCGACGGCGCGACGCTGGCGGTTTATCCCGGGGAAAAAGTGGGCCTGGTCGGACGCAACGGTTGCGGTAAGTCGACCTTTCTTCGCATCATTGCCGGGGCCGAAGAAGCCGATGCGGGGCAGATCTCCCGCAAGCAGGGCCTGGTGACCGGCTACCTACCCCAGGAGTTTGAACTCAACGACGCAGCGACGGTGGAGGAAAATATCCGCGCCGGGGCGGCCGAGCTGCTGGCCAGGATTGAGCGCTTTGAAACGGCAGACAACCTGAGCCCGGTAGAGCAGGAGCAACTGCAGCAGGCGATTGACCATGCTGACGGTTGGAACCTCGAGTCGCGACTCGAGATCCTGATGCGCGAACTCTCGACGCCGCCTGCGGATCGACAGGTGAGCTATTTGTCAGGGGGTGAGAAACGACGCGTTGGACTCTGCCATGCCTTGATCAGTCAGCCGGATCTGCTCGTTCTCGACGAACCGACCAACCACCTCGATGCGGAGGCGATTGCCTGGCTGGAGGGATACCTTGCCCAGGCGCAGGGCGCCTGCCTTTTCGTGACCCACGATCGCTACTTTCTTGATCGCATCGCCACGCGGATCGTCGAGCTGGCCGATGGACGTTTTTATTCCTACGAAGGGAACTACAGCGACTACCTCGCCGGCAAGGCCGAGCGCCAGGAGCGGGAACAACAGGTCGAGAAAAAGCGTCAGAGGTTTCTGAAGCGGGAGATCGAGTGGGTCAGGGCCGGCGTTAAAGCCCGCGGAACCAAGCAGCGCAGTCGACTCGATAATTTCTATGCGGTGAAAGCGAAGAAGGCTCCGGAGCAGGAGCTCGATATGGAACTCGTGATTCCAACGCCGCCGAAGTTGGCCAACGTCGTCGTTGAGTTGAAAGAGGTCGGTCATTTCTACGAGAGAGAACCGGTCTTTCTCGGGCTCGATCTCGAATTCAAGGAAGGCGAATGCGTCGGCGTTGTTGGACCCAACGGAGCCGGTAAGACAACTTTGCTGAGGCTGATCCAGGGCGAGATGGAACCAACTGAGGGGCGGGTCACGATTGGCAAACGGACCGAGTTCAACTACGTCGACCAGACCCGTCTCGAGCTCGATGAAGACAAGAGTGTGCTCGAGGAAGTGTCCCAAGGAATTGATTTCGTGAAGTTCGGGGATGAGTCGATTTCAGTGCGCGGCTACCTGCAGCGATTTCTTTTCAGTAATGACCAGATCAACGACCGGATCGGAAACCTGTCGGGAGGAGAAAAGAACCGCGTGCTCCTGGCCAAGATCCTGAAGCGGGGCGGAAACTTTCTCGTTCTCGATGAGCCGACCAACGATCTCGATCTGCCGACTTTGCGAGTGCTGGAGGAAGCGCTGATTAACTTCTCCGGAACTTCGCTGGTGGTGAGTCACGATCGCTGGTTTCTCGATCGTGTCTGTGATCGAGTCATTGTTTTTGAGGGCGGTGACCTGGTGACGGTGAACGAGGGGAACTATTCCTACTACCTTCAGAAGCGGAGAGCTCGCGATGCGGCGGCCGCTGCTGCCAAACCGAAGCCGGCGAAGAAAAAGCGAGTGCGGGATCGATCCAACGAACCCCGTAAATTGAAGTGGAAAGAAGAGAGGGAACTCGAAGGGATGGAAGACGCCATTCTCGAAATCGAAACCGATATCGAGGAGATGGAGGCCAAACTGAATGATCCCAGTTTCTACGTCGAGAATGCCGCTTCAGCCGGCGAACTCAGCCAGACGCTGGAGAAGAGAAGAGAGGAAGCCAAGGCACTTTACGATCGCTGGGAAGAACTGGAAGAGATTCGCGTCGCCTACGAAAAGGCCACGGCGAAGTGATCAGTTTGCACTGTTGTTAGTAGTGACCAACAATCCCGGGCCTTCGGTTTGTACAAGGGTGATTGACGGGACCCAGGGGAGGGCTGGGATGCGGAGCGCTTTCAGGGTGGAGCTTGGACTGGCTCAGGACTCACCCTGACAGCCCTCTGTGTCGTGCCGGTGAACTGCTGTTGAACAATGATAGATAGAAGAACGGCTGCGAATGCCCGGAAAATGGGGCTAGACTCGGATGGGGCGATTGGGCATAAATGAGGATATGAAGGTTCTGGCCATTGGTAGTCTCTCTATCTTTCTTTTTGCTACGTTTTGTGCGGCTCAGGAAGAGGTGACCTTATCGCAGTTTACGCTGGGTGATCATCTTTCAGGGAGTGAAGTTGATCTTTCAGCCATGGACGGAAAGGTTGTCGTCATTGAAAAATGGGGCACGCGGTGAGGCCCGTGCATTGGTGCAATTCCCCATCTGGTCAAGATGGACAGAAGTCTGAGTAAAAAGGGGATGGTTCTTGTGGCTCCTGAGGTGCAAGGAAGCTCAAATGAAGCGATCGCCGAAATCGTCGAAGAGAACGATATTGAGTACACGGTCACCAAAGGAATTCGGGGCCCCAGCCTGTCTCGCGGAATTCCTCACATGATGGTATTTGACGCTTCCGGGAAAATGGTCTTCGCCGGGCACCCTATGGACGATAAGGCCGAGAGGTCTATCAAGGATGCCCTCCGAGAAGTTGACTCACCCGAGGGAAGTTCAAGCGGCCTCGCTCCGCGCCAGGCCGACTTGATTGCCCTTCGTCAGTGGACGAACAATGAGGGTAAGACAATGGAGGCTTCGCTCACCAAGCTGTCTGGCGAGACTGGCCATTTCAAATTCGCAAACGGGCGGTCCTTTGAGTACCCAATTGGAAACCTGATGGAAGAGGATCAGGCGATGATCAAAGAGGCCGCTGCCAAAGCTGCTCAAGAGTAAAGTTAAAGTCGGCGACTACTTGGCAATTTTCTCGTCTCCGTGAGAGGCGTCGTTACCGGTCTTGCCGCCTTGGCGAGCCGCAAGGTAGGCAACGAGGTCGCGAAGATCGGTCGGGGGCAGGGCGGCAGCCATGGGCGGCATGGCGGAGACCGGGGGTGCCACGGACTGAATCTCGGAGCGCTGGACGCTGACGATAGAGTTGTCGAGACCAATGACTTCGACATAAGTGTCGGTTTCCTTGGAGAGGCGGCCGACGACGGATTCTCCGTTGTTGAGGAGCACCGTGGTCATGCCGTAACCCTTGGAGATTTCGGCGCCCGGGTTGTAGATGGATTCGAGAATCTTGTCCGAAGTGAGCCTCTTGCCTACGGCCGTGAGATCCGGTCCCTGGACGCCACCGTCTTTGCCAATCTTGTGGCACTGGAGGCAGGCACCCTGGTTGCGGAAGACAACTTCGCCCTTCACCGGGTCACCCCCGAGGGTGGTGAGTAGGAACACGTTCTCCAGTTTCTCGGCAGCATAGGCAGCGGCATCCGCATGGCCGGCAGCGGCAAGAAGCAGGTACGCATCGAGCTGAATCTCGGGACGGAGCTCCGCGTCGCGTTTGCTCCAGAGTTCTGCCACTTCTTCCGCGGGGATGCCCTTCAGTGCAGCTCGTGCCACGAGCGGGTTGCCCTTCTTGATCATGGAGTGGGCTCTTTCCTCAAAGCCTTCGATATCGAGGTCAAAAGCCTGCTCCACTGCGGAAGCCTTAACGGCGGGATCCTTGTCATCGAGCAGTTTAACCACAACAGGCTTGAGCTGGTCCGATCCTGACTGGCTCAGGCTGGCAAGGACGGCAACGCGAAGGTTGGAGGGAAGGTCCTCGTTGGTTGCCTGGGCAATCAGGGTGTCTTCTGCCAGCTGCACACCGATGGAGGTGGAAAGTTCCAGCGCCAGAGTAATGAGGGAGGGATCGTGAGGCTGAGCGAGGAACTCGCGAAGGTCTTCGCCAATCACTCCGGTCAGAGAATCTAGGCTGCGATCGGTGTTGAGAACGATGGGGCGATAGTCACCGTGAACCGGATCGGTTTCAATCTGGGTGCCCCAGCTCTTGAGAGCGTGGAGGGCAGCAGCGCGCACGGAATCGTGAAGCCCGGTATTAGCGGCAAGGGCGAGAAGGTTTCCGGCATTGGCGTCAGCACCACGGCGGAAGTTGGCGGCAACGATGCGGCGTTGAATGGTCTCGGGCAGCTCAGCGATATTTTCAGTGAGCGAAGCGAGCACTTCGCCGGAGTCGGTATCGACGGCGTCCGTGTCGTAGAGAGCGCGAGCGGCTTCGCGGACGATGAGAGGATTCTTGTCCTGAAGGAAGGCGGCCATCTTGGGGCTCTCCGCGCGGCGAAGGGTAAGAAGTGCGAGCAGGCGGGCTTCGTCGGAATCCGATCCAGCGTGGGCGACGACCTGGTCTTCTGTAGCGAGACGCGAAAGCGCGGTGAGTTGAGCGTGACGGAGGACGATATCGGTAGTTTCAGAACCGTTGGCTGCGGCAGCTTCAAAAAGCAGCTTCACCACTTCTTCGTCGCCGGAATCACAGACGCGGCTCAGGGCAATCGTAGCGAGCGAGCGAACTCGGCTGGACTCATCGGATGTGAGCGTCTTGATGAGGGCGTCGCGGGCTTCGGTAGCGTTGCTGTCACCGAGGGCGCGGGCTGCATTGGCACGAACTTCCGACTCTTTATCAGAGAGCAGGGAGATAAGGTCGCCGGTTACATCACTTCCCTGGCGGGCAGCCTGACCGAGGCCCCAAATTGCGTGGAGGCGGGGATAGAGTGCTGAGTCACTCTTGGCGACTTCGGAGAGAGTGGCGATGCCGGCATCACCTTTCTTCACGAGGGCGAACTGAGCGGCCTGTCGAACGCGGCGGTCCGCGTCGGAAAGGAGTCCCGTGAGTTCCTCGATCTCACGATCGTTGAAACCTTCCTTGAAGAGCTTCGCCACCCGGGCGCCGGCAGCTTTCTGCTCATCGCTCTTGGGGGAAAGGACCTGGATAGCTCCGTTTTCATTGATGCTCCAACCTCCGCCGAAATCGCAGATGTAGATGTTGCCGTCGTATCCGAGCTCAACGTCACTGACGCCAACGCCCTTGAAAAGAATCTCTTCGGAAACCGCGTGGTAGCCGGCTCCGTTGGGCTCCACCTTAATGATCAGGCCGGTGCAGTTTGATGACGGGCCCCGGTAGTTCGCGAGGAGGAATTGATCACGAAGATCTTCGGGGAGAGACTCGCCAGTGAGGTAAGTGACACCGGAAGGGCCGCGGGCCACGTGAGAGGCAGGCGGGTAGACCCACTGAGGCTGTTCCTCGTTGTGGGTATCATACATGCGTTCTTTGACCCACATGGAGGTGGCAGGACGGAAATCTCCCCAGTCGAGGTTGGTGGCATACTGGTGGGCGGACTGGTGAGACATGTCCCAGCCGGAGTCCGTGCCTTCGAGCGCGTAGACCATGCGGGCGAGGTCACCGATGTCGCCGGTGTTATCGAAAGTGAAGAGGTTGCCGTAGTTGTCGAAGGCAAGCTCCTGCGGGTTGCGGAGACCGTTGCAGACGACTTCGAAGTTGGAGCCGTCATCTTCGCAGCGAAAAATAGCGCCTTCGCTCGGGCCGCGGTAGGTTTTGCCCTCCTTGGAAGTGAGATTATAGCCGCGATCTCCGACGGAGAAGTAGAGCATTCCATCAGGTCCGCGAGTGATGCCGTGAAGGTCGTGTCCGATGAAGGACACCTTGACGCCGAATCCGCGGGCGAGTTCCTCCTCTTCGTCTGCGACACCGTCGTCATCGGTGTCGGTCAGTTTCCAAAGGCTCGGGATACAGGTGAAATAGACGGATCCATCGTCAGCAAGGACCGAAAAACCGAGACCATCGAGAGGCTCCTTGAACCTGTCGGAGAAAAGAGTGCGGTGATCGGCAGCGCCGTTTCCATCGCGGTCTTCAAGGCGAATGAGGCGATCAGCAACGCGAGTGAACCAGCCTTCCGGGAAGCTGCTGGCAAACTTCTCGTAGAGCTTGGTCCGGTCTTCGATGTATTCCGATTTGAAGTCATCGCGGATCATTTCGTTGGCCCCGCGAAGATCGGGTACGCCGAGCCAGAAGCGGTTGGCCTCGGCGACGTAAAGGCGGCCCTGGGGATCGAATCCGAAGCTGCCGGGGTTTTCAACAAAGGGAAAGGTGACCCAGGTGTGGCCTTCGAGGCCCTCGTGTTCGATCAGGCCAGGGAAAGAGGTTGGCTGATTGGGTAGCTCAGGCAGCTCGTCTTCAGGGACAGTCGGCAGCTGCTTGAAGCGGGATTCCAGCTCAGCTGGCGACAGGGCGCGGGCTTGCGGCGCGAGGAGAAGCGACGCGACTGCTGAAAAGAGGAGGGAAAAACTGAGATATTTCGCCATGGCGCGCAACGATTACGTGAGATTTTTCGGTCCGGCAACCGGTGATGTGCTGATAAAATTACGCAGAAACGTTATACAATTCCGCAATATTGCGTGTGACATGGCTTCGATTGACAATTGATCCGGCCTTCGCCTACGATGCGGGACGATGCCCGAAACCAAACATTGTCTGATCCTGACCCAGCCCGACGGGAGTGTGAAACACTACCTGATCGCTGCGGAGCGGGTAACCGTGGGACGAAATGACGGAAATGCCATCGTTCTGGACTGGGAGACCGTTTCCGGGACTCATTGTGAGTTCCGAAAGACGGAGAAAGGCATCGAGATTATTGACCTGGGATCCACCAACGGCACGCAGTTCAATGGGAAAGAAATGGGCGATGAGCCCCGCCTCGTGTCCGAAGGCGACTCCGTCGTGATCGGACTGAAGGTGAAAGCCCGCGTTGTGGTGCTCGAGGAACTCGTCAAACCGGCCGAGAAGAAGCCCGCGTCAGGAGCCACCACCCAGAAGCTGAGAGACCTGAAGCAACCCCAGGCGCCTTCAATCAATCCCGTGGCGGCGGCGGTGGCCAAAGCTTCCAAGGGTCTGCGGGGCGCGTGATTCTGATAGAAAAACACTTTGGTTCAGCCGTCTGGTGACGCACACTAGTTCCATGGAGAAAGCGATCCGATTTTTCGTAGTCCTGGCCGCCGCGGGAAGCGTGGCGTCAATGCATGCCCAGGACACCGGCGAGGAGGGAAATTCTCTTGGTGATCTTTTCAACAAGGTGAAGGACCTCAAGGTTCCGGATTCCGTCTCCAATCTGCCCACTCAGATCACGGAGTTGAAGGAGTCTTATCTCGAAACCACCAAGACCGTCGACGCTCTGCGGGTCGAGGTGGACCAGCTCCGGGAGGAAGTCTACATGCTGAAGAAGGAGAACGAAGAACTCCGCTCGGCTGTCGGGGTGAAGGTGAAAGAGGACAACCTCACCGCCATGCTCAAACCGATCGAGATCAGTGCGACTGACCTGGTCGCGGAGTTTCGTGCCGATAAGGCAGCGGCCGAGAAGAAGTATCGTGATCGCTATCTCAAGGTGATTGGGTTGATCGCCGCCTTCGAGACCGGATCCTCTTCCATTGAAATGTTTCTTCGGGCAGAAGGTAGTGATGCCCGGGTACGTTGCCAGTTGATGGCGGGACCTGATTTTCACGTGGATGTTCTCCCCGCACAGGGTCAGTTGATCAGTCGCAACGATCGTCGTCCGCTCCTCAGCGTGGGACAGCCGGTGGCGGTAGTCGGTACCTGTCTCGGGGCTGGCTTGAACGTCGAGATGGGGAATTCCCGGATCGACGGTCTTGTTGAGAAAAAGATCGAGAAGAAGCCGGAGCCTCAGAAGAAGTAGCCGGGCCGCCTGCCGCGACATCATTCCTGCTTTGTCACAGGAATTTGCTCCGCGAATGCACCATCCCCGGTGCCTCAATTTCTCTTGTTCGTGAGGCAGGGCGGGAGTTGAATGCGGCTTATGATTCGAAGCTTCTTATTCCTGATTGCTGCGGCATCCGCTTTTGTCGGCAGCGTTGTCATTGCCGCCGATTCCAAGCCGAACTTCGTCATCATCTTTACCGATGACCAGGGTTACGGCGACCTCAGTTGTTTCGGGTCCACCAAGATCAAGACACCCCATATCGACCGCATGGCGGAAGAGGGACGCAAGTTCACGAACTTCATGGTGGCTTCACCTGTCTGCACACCTTCGCGGGCAGCCCTTTTAACCGGCTGTTACCCGAAGCGGGTTGGAATGCACCAGGGCGTGTTGTTTCCGGCTTCGACCAAGGGACTCAATTCGGAGGAGCATACCATTGCGGATCACCTCAGCGGGCAGGGCTATGCGACGGCCTGCTTCGGCAAATGGCACCTGGGACATCATCCCGAGACGCTGCCGCAGCAGCACGGATTCGATACTTACTGGGGAATTCCCTACAGCAACGACATGAACCATCCCGACAACAAGGGGAAGCCCAAGGTTTCGTCGGACGAGCTTTGGAAGGACCAGGAGAGCACCCTGACTCTTTGGAATACACCCCTGATGGAAAACGAGAAGATTGTCGAGCTTCCCGTCGATCAGCGCACCGTGACCCGCCGCTACACCGACAAGGCGATCGAGTTTATCGAGGAAAACAAGGAGGGCCCGTTCTTCGTCTACCTGCCGCACTCGATGCCTCACATTCCGCTCTATGTTCCGGACGATGTTTACGATCCGGATCCGCAGAACGCCTACACCAACACGATCGAGCATATCGACGCCGAGGTCGGACGGCTCATGGACCACATTCGTGAGCTGGGCCTCTCGGAGAACACCTACGTGATCTACACGACGGACAACGGGCCGTGGTTGCGTTTCCTCAACCATGGTGGATCAGCAGGACCGCTCCGTGAAGGAAAGGGAACAACCTTTGAAGGCGGTCAGCGGGTACCCTGCGTGATGTGGGGACCGGGACGCATCCCTGCAGGGACCGAATGCGATGAACTGGCAGGAACCATTGACCTGCTTCCCACTATTGCCGCCCTGACGGATACCCCACTGCCGGCTGACCGGGAGATTGACGGGGTCGATATTTCTGTGCTTCTCACTAAGGATGTTGAGAGCCCACGCGACGAGTTTATCTACTACTCTTCCCGTGGTGATATGGAGGGACTTCGCCAGGGTAAGTGGAAGCTGCTGGTGAAGAAGGGGCGCGCTCAGAAAGGAAAAGCGAAGAAGAAAGCGGAGCCGGCAGCGGAATACATGCTCTTCGATCTCAGTGCCGATATCGGTGAAGAGAACAATCTCGCTTCCGCCAATCCGGAAGTGGTCGAAGCGCTTCAGAAGCGGATGGCCGAGCTGGACGCCGAAATCGCGGCGAATGCCCGCAAGGCGTGGGAGAAGGAAGGTTAATTCCTCTCTTACTTGATGACCTCGATACCCTGCGGTTCGGCAGGGTAATCCCACTCATCGAATGCGAAAGCCCAGCGATTCGTAATCGCGGATACCTGGGCTTCCGTGATCTGGTGAGTGTTCTTCTTGTAGTCCTTGTTGGCTTCGACGTATTCAGAGACTTTTTCGAGGCCGGCAACTTTTCCGGGTAGTTCGAATTGATCGTAGATCTTGGTGAGTTCTTCGATCGGATTCCGGGTAAGATCTTCAAAGCGCGTTTCAATCAGGTTCTCTTTCGGAATCAGTTCACGATCCTTAAGGTAAGCGGACATGAGGCGCTCGTAGAATTCGAGCACATGATCGTCGATGTCGAAGTCGTCGAAGTCCTGCCAGGAAAACGGAGGGATCGCTCCGACGTAGCGGCCGGCGGAGGAGGTGAAGACCTTGAAAGGATTGCGGATGATATGAACGAATTTCGCGTTGGGGAAGTGCTCCAGCAGGAATGGAATGCGCCCGGTTGAAGCCGGGTTCTTCATGAGGAGCTGTTTGCCTCCATGCACGTAGTCGAGCTTCTTGAGAAGCTTAAGATAGGCGTTGGTGAATTCCTGTTTGGCTTCCTCGGAAATGCCTTTGAAAAAGACAGACTCGCTGAAGTGGCGTTTTGCTTCGCGAGGAAAGTAGTAGGTCTTGAATTCTGAAATCGGATTCAAGTTCGCCATCGCAAGATCATCCTCCTGCGGAGTATCCAGTCCGATGGAGACGTTGTCGAAACCGCGCGTCTTCGGCATGCTCTGCTTCATGACAAAGCGGCCGATGGCCACTTTTTTACCGAGCATGTTCAGCGGCATATTGGCCTGGTAAAAGCTGAGCCATCCAAACTGAGGATCCTGGCTGAGGAGGTTGTGCAAGTGGGTGGTTCCGCTGCGCCAGTGCCCGAGAATGAAGACAGGATCCTTTGAGAGCGTGCGTTTCTCAATCTGCTTGCCCCAACGCATTTGTTCGTAAGCGGTGAAGGGGCGCCGGACCATGATGCCAGCGCGGCAGGCGGCCCGCATCTTACTGGTGCGCTCGCTGAAGGGAGCGTTCTCCTCACAGTGCCGGTGGAACGTCTCAAGATCGCAGCCTCCGAGCGGGTGCAGGGGAGGAGCGGGCTGGTTGGCAGCTTCTTTAAGACGTTCAGAGGCGAGCATGCGTGGGAGAGTCGACTGGGAGACCCCTTTCGTCAACTGTTGCGGGAGATCACCGTCGTGTCACCGCCCGCCTTGACCCGATAGCGGATTCCGGCCCAGGTGATCTCATTTTTGAACAGGGCGCCGAGCACAAAGATCAGCTGCATGCCCATCCAGAGGGGAGTGGCGAGGTGCTCAATCCAGATGGTCTTGTCGAGCGCCCGGATGGTTTCCGGAGAGTTGCGGAATTGATGCGTGTAGATCCTGCGCCGGCAGAAGGCCCTGACCTGGTCCGCTGCGATCACCGTGCCGAGAGGAATCCAAGCCAGCAGGTTTCCGTAGCAGGTGATCGCGAGAATCGAGCTGATGAAGCCGACCAGGTAAAAACCGGTCACTTCGTAGGCGCTGAGGTAAAGTTTGATGGAGTAGAACTTCACCATGAAATACTGACGTCGCCCGAACTCGAAAAGGCCTCGCCAGGTGAAAGAAACCGGACTGGGAACAATCAGGGAACGGACAAATCCAATCTTGCGCCCCGAACGCTTCACCAGGCTGTTGAGCTTGAGGTCGTCGCTCAGCACCCTGTCGAATTCCTCGATAACCTTCAGTTCATCGAAGGCCGAACGCTGGATTGCCATCATGCCACCCCAGACTGTGTTGAGAAAGACATGGCCTCCCATCGTGGCACAGGAAGCGTTGATGACGCTGCCGAAAAGAGTGGCTGGGTGCGAGTCGGTCGGAATGAGCCAGCGAAATGTCGTCATGACCTCGAAGTGCCCCAGGTTGATCGGGGCGACGAGGCCGGTAAGAGTATCCGGTGGGCAGACGATATCAGCATCTGCGAAAGCGACGACTGCGTCATCGTCGTTGAGCCGTTCCATCGCAGCGAGCTGGTTGTGCACCTTTTGCCCGCGGTCGCTTGATGGACCTGCCACCACGAGAGTGACGTCCTCGAGCCCCGGATTGTTTGAAGGCTTCCAGGATTGTTCTCCTTCGGGAAGCTCGAGATGCTTTCTTATCCAGGCGTAACCGGGGTCTTCATCACTTTCGAAAGTGAAGATGAGGCGGTAGTTGGAATAAGACTGCGAGACAAGCGATTCGAAAAACGGTTCTGTCAGGTTTTCGTCGTAGCCTTTCATGGCAACGATCCAGCAGACCTTTTGCTCATCAATCTCGAGTTCCGGTGAACGCCAACGCCGGTCCTGGCGGTCGCGAAAACGCCCGTAGAGCAGGGCATTTCCCATGGACAGCAAGGTCCCTGTCATCCAAATGATCCAGATGAGCCAAAGCAGCCAGTCCATGGTTGAGAAGCGATGCGAATCCGAAGGGCCTGCCTTCAGCCGATTCTCAGACATCGACCAACAGGCGGCCATAAAATGGCCGCCGTTGAAGCGCTTTCAAGCGCTGAATTGTCGCAGGCTTTTTTCTCGAGGGCCGAGAAGAGTGACAGCAAATTGGTTGGCGGGCCTTTTTCAGGTCATTGATCCCGGGTCGATGTCGGTCGGACAGATTCGGCCGTATAAAGTTTGCTCTCATCAGAGGCAGAGGGGGCCATTGGCGCGATGTCGTCGTGTTGGAAGGAGATATCGTGGGCTAGCCTGCCTGCCATGAAACGGGTTTTTCTGAGTCTCCTTTTCCTGTTTGCGGGAACGGTTCTTTCTCTTGGCCAGGCTGCTGACGGAAAAATTAGGAATGTGCTGTTCCTCATCTCCGATGATCTCAAGGCGAGTGCGCTGGGGTGTTATGGCAATGAAATCTGCCAGACTCCGCATCTTGATGCGTTAGCGGCGCACGGAACTGTCTTCGAGCGCACCTATTGCCAGGGAACTTCCTGCGGCCCGTCGAGGCGATCGTTTATGTACAGTCGCTATACCGGCAACAAGGGAGTGACACTGGGCAAACATCTCATCGACGAGGGGTTCTACAGCGCCCGGGTCGGCAAGATTTTCCACATGCGGGTGCCCGGCGATATTATCGCAGGAACTGACGGGCAGGACGTGGAGAATACCTGGGTTGAGCGTTTTAACGCTCAGGGCGATGAGGCACACACCGAGGGGCTCTATCGATTGCTGAACCAGAACATCTCCACCCGCGCTCCGGAGAACCGTCAATCGACCAAGATGCCTTATCGCATGTTTGCCAGCGTGGTTTCGGACGGGGACGGATCGGAGCAGCCGGACTTCAAGGCAGCGGTGAAAACAGTGGAATTGTTAAGGCAACGCGCAGCGTCGGAAGATCGTTTCTTTCTCGCCACCGGCTTCGTGAGACCTCATTACCCGAGTGTTGCGCCAAAGAAATACTTCGACATGTATCCGCTGGAGTCGATCCCTGCGCCTTATGTGCCGGAGGGCGATCTCGATGATATACCGAAGCTTGGTATCGCCAAGATGACCGATGAGAGCAGCGGTATCGGAAAGTATCCTGACAATATCCGTCAAATGTGGGCGGACTACTACGCGACGGTCACCTTCATGGATGAACAGGTTGGTAGAGTGCTAGCCGAACTCGACGCAAGCGGGCTGCGGGATTCCACGGTGGTCATCTTCACCAGTGATCACGGTTACCATCTCGGCGAGCACCACATGTGGCAGAAGTCGAACTTCCACGAAGAAGCCGCACGCGTACCCCTCATTATTTCAGCTCCGGGATTCGAGCCGGGACGTTCGCTTTCGATGACGGAACTGGTGGATATTTACCCGACCATCTGTGAGTTGCTGGGAATTGGGATTCCGGAGGAGGTGCAGGGAACCAGCCTCGTCCCGATTCTGAAGGACCCGGAAGCTGAGGTGAAAAAGGCATCCCTGACCCTGGATGGCTCCGGTCGCGGAGTGCGCGCCCCTGACTGGGCCTACATGCGCTACAAGGACGGGACCGAGGAGCTCTACGACATGAACAATGATCCCGGTCAGTTCACCAATGTGGTTAACCGTGAAGAAGTTCGCGGAAAGAAAGTGGAGATGAGTGAACTGCTCGACAAGATCGAGAAGCAGGTGAAAAACTAAATCACTCGCTCCACAACCATTTGATCATTTCCGGCAGCATCACGGCCATGTGACGGCTGCCGTGGAAGCCGTCTCCCCACCAGTAGCGGTAGTCGTAGTCCTTGTATTTGAGGGCCAACTCCATTTGCTGGTTGGCGAGTGGCCAGTTGCCAAACTGATTGTCGAGATCGTTGCGTTCGCCTAACAAAGCAGCGCGAATGGGCTTGCGGTCATTCTTCCGAACCATGGGCGGATAGTTGTGGGCGCCGCGAATGTCGACAAAAGTGCCAACCCAGCCGAGGACTTTGCCGAACTTGTCAGGGCGTTCCCAGGCAGCCGTCCAGGCGCAGGCACAACCGCTGGAACCTCCAGCAATGGCCCGCTGGGCCGGATCATCGCTGAGCCTGAGGTCGTGCTCTTTCACCATAAAGGGAATGATCTCCTCGAGCAGGAAGTTCACATAGTCAGGGCCGAGTGAATCGTATTCGACGCTGCGGTTGCGGGGCTTACTGCCGGCGGGTTGGTCGGGAAAGCGGCCCGGATTGATGAAGAGTCCAATGGTGACCGGCAGGTCGCCGCTGGCGATGAGATTGTCGAGGACGTTGGGGGCACGCAGGCCACCGCTTAACTCGCGATCAGCATGGCGGAGGCCGTCCTGGAAGACAAGCAACGAAGCAGGCTTGGAGCCGTCGTATTGCTTGGGAATATAAACAAGAAACTCACGCTCGGTTCCGGGGAAGATCTTGGATTCGGTCCAGGTGTGGGGGTGGAGATCTCCTTCGGGCACGCCTTCCTGCAAGGTGGACTCCGGTGGTGAGGGGTAGTATTCGATCTTCACGGCATTGCTGCCGATGACTTTTCCGTGAGTGGTTTTCAACTGGTAGGTGAACTCGACCACATTGCCCACGTCCTGGGCGAGAGCATAGAGGCCCTTGTCGTCGAGGAGAGTGAGATCACCGATCTTGTCGCCACCGGTTGTCCATGCGGTCACGGGTTCTTCTGAAATCGCAGCGACGAGCAGTGTGGTTTCCTCGATGTAGCGCTGCTTGCCGGTTTCGAGGCCCTGCTGGCCCCAGCTGGATCGGATCTTCTTAGCGGCAAGGGCGTTGTCCTTACCGATCAGGCCGGCTATCTCTTTTGCCGGTGGTGGTGTCCACTTCTTGTTCTGGGCAGGAGCGAGAGAACCTGCGAGAAGGATGGCGGCAACGAGCGTGTATCGAAACATGCGGAGAGCCTGAGCGAGGTTGTCGCCAGGCTCAACGCAAAAGCATTACGCAAGGATGTCCTTCACGACGTGACCGTGCACATCAGTGAGGCGGAAGTGGCGCCCCTGATACTGGAAGGTCAGCTGTTCGTGATCGATCCCAAGCTGGTTCAGGAGGGTGGCGTGAAAGTCATGCACATGAACCCCTCCGTCGACGATGTTGTAGCCATACTCATCGGTCTGGCCGTGAGTGTGTCCGCCCTTGATGCCACCACCGGCCATCCAGGTGGAGTAGCAGCGAGGGTGATGATCGCGTCCGAAACTCTTGTCGTTCAGCTTGCCCTGGCAGTAGTTGGTTCGGCCGAATTCGCCACCCCAGATCACCAGCGTGTCATCGAGCAGGCCGCGCTGTTTCAGATCCGTGACGAGAGCCGCAGAAGCTTTGTCCGTTTCGAGGCACTGCTTGGGAAGCTTGCCGGGGAGGTTGCCGTGTTGATCCCATCCCTGGTGGTAGAGTTGGATAAACTGGACGCCCTGTTCCGCCATGCGACGAGCCATCAGGCAATTCGCGGCAAAGGTTCCCGGTTTGCGGGCTTCTTCTCCGTAGAGCTCGAAGGTGGAGTCGGGTTCCTTGGAAAGATCGGTGACGTCGGGGATCGAAGTCTGCATGCGAAAACCCATCTCGTACTGAGCGATCCGCGTTTCGAGTGCGGTGTCTCCCGTCTTGGCGAGTTCGATCTGGTGAAGCTCCTCGAGACGGTCCAGCATCATGCGGCGTGACTTCTCGTCGAGGCCGTTGGGATTGTTGAGGTAGAGGACGGCATCTTTGTCAGGACGGAATCGGACACCGTCATGCTTTCCGGAAAGGAAGCCGCTGCCCCAGAGCCGGCTTACCAGTGGTTGGCCACCCTTGTTGGCCGTGACGAGGACGACGAAGTTGGGCAGGTTCTCGTTGGTGGAGCCAAGACCGTAGGAAAGCCAGGATCCGATGCTGGGACGACCGGCAATCTGGGAGCCGGTCTGCATGAAGGTGACACCCGGGCCGTGGTTGATGGCCTCGGTGTACATCGAATTGATCACCGTGATGTCATCGGCAATGCCCGCAGTGTATGGGAGCAGTTCGCTCATCCAGGTGCCGCCCTGTCCGTGTTGGGTGAACTTGTAGGGAGACCCGACGAGCGGCAGACTCGACTGGTTGCCGGACATGCCGGTGAGACGCTGGCCCTTGCGGACAGAATCAGGGAGTTCTTTGCCGTGTTCCTGGTTGAGGCGCGGTTTGTGGTCGAACAAGTCGATCTGGGAAGGGCCACCTCCCTGGAAGAGATAGATGACACGCTTGGCTTTTGGCTTAATGGAGCGGTAATTAGGAATGGAGAAGGATGCCTTAGCTGATTGGTTGAGCAGATTGCCAAGGGCAAGGCTGCCGAGACCGCCGGCGAAGCTGGCCAGTGAGGCGCGGCGGCTCATGCCGAAGGGGGATTCGAATCCGGTGCAGGTGTTCATGGGAAAAGGATGGGTCGGGTTATCGTTTCGTAATGCACTCGTCAAAATTCATCACCGTGGACACGAGCGTTGTGACCGCGGCGAGGCGTGCGGGGTTTTCGGTCTCAGGGGCCTTGGAAGCACCGACCGAGATCAGCTCTCTGGCTGTGTCAGGGCTGGTGGCGAAGTGTTCTTCCTGTTCTTTGATCAGTTGTCGCAGGACAGGCCACTCCTCTTCGTCGGGGTGGCGACTGGTGAGGCGGCGGTAGGTTTCCTTGATGATCGCATCGCTGTCGGAGCCGTATTCGCTGACCAGTTTTTCGGCCAGGGTCCGGGCGGCTTCAACGAACTGGGGTGAGTTCAGCAGGACGAGGCCTTGGAGTGGAGAGTCGGTCTTCTCAAGGCTGACCCGGCAGACGTCGCGCTTGGAAGCATTGAGCGTCGTCATCATGGGAGCCGGGCTGGTTTGTCTCCAGTAGGTGTAAAGGCTTCGGCGATAGAGGTCGTCTCCGGCGCTGATCTTGGTCGGCTTGAACGAGACGGCAATGTCGTAGGGCTTCACCGGAGCGCCGCCGATGGTGTCGTTGAGGAGACCGCTGGCTGCGAGGGCATTGTCCCGAATCATTTCGGCCGAAAGGCGGGGAGCCGGGAAGCGGTAGAGAAGAGTGTTTTCCGGGTCGAGAGTGGTCAGTTCTCCGGAGCTCACATTAGAACTCTGTCGATAGGTGGCGGACAAAGCCATCTGCCTGAGCAGGTGTTGCACATCCCATCCGCTCTCAACGAAATCCCGGGCCAGCCAGTCGAGTAATTCCGGGTGGGACGGACTGCGGCCCTGGCTGCCGAAGTCCTCGGGTGTGGATACCAATCCGGTGCCGAACATCAGCTGCCAGTAACGGTTCACGGTGACGCGGGCGGTGAGCGGATTGTCACCCGAGGCTGTCCATCGGGCGAGATCGAGTCGGTTTTGCGGGGCATCAACTTTTTGGGCCGAAAGGAAAGCGGGCGTCGCTGCTGAGACGGTTTCCTCGCGATTCGAGTAGTGGCCCCGGCCAAGCAGGTAAGTGGGCTTGGGTTTCTCCATTTCCTTCATCACCATAATGTCCGGAATGGTGCGAATCAGAGCGATCCGTTCGTCGCGCAGTTGCTTGAGTTTAGCGGTTTCCTCCTGGTAGGGGGAGTGAGCGTTGGCGAGGAACCAGTCAATGCCTGGCTGCCATTCGCTGTGTTCGAAGAATTGTGCCACCTCTCCGGGATCGAGTTCCTTGTCGAAAACCTGGAAGTCGTCGACGAGGCCGCCGGTGAATCCGTTGTCTCTCATGCGTTCACCGATCACGATAGTATCGCTGCCACCGCCGGTGATGTCACGGGTGAGATGGTCACGAACGATTCGCGTATCGGCGGGCTGACCATCGACGTAAAGCGTCACACCCGAAGCGCGGCTGGAACCATCGTAGCTGACGGCTACGTGCTTCCACTCTCCGACGGGAAGTTTCTCATTGGTGCGCACGCGGATGGCATCACCGGGATAGAAGTGGATGATTCCCAGGCTGAGTTCACCGTCTTCGATGAGCAGTTCGTATCCCCGGCTCGCGGCATCCGTCCATGCCTTGGAACGGCTGAAGACAACAGCCCGCTTCTTCTCATCCGGCGTTTTGAGCCAGAGCGAGATGGTGAAGGAATCGTTGCGGGTGAAATTGCCGACAGGCAGGGTGACCTTGTCGTCACCGGTCAGTTGGATCGCCTTGCCGTTGCGACCGTCAACGAGCTGGTTGTTTCCCGAGGTCGTTGCGGGCTTGGCGCCTTCTACGAGGTTCGGGATCTTGTTCTCTTCGTTCGACTCGAAGTCAAAGGAAGCAATCGGAGTGGCCTCGGTGACATTACCGGGAGAGTTCTTCATCCACTTCTCAAAAGCGGGGGCAGCGCCCTTCTCGAGTTCGATGAGCCGGGCTTCGGAAGCTGCGATTTTTGCATCGAGATCTGCGAGTTTCGCCTCCTGAGCTTCGTCGGGCAGCCAGAGGGTAGGCGGAGGTGTCGCATCTACTTTGGGGAAGTAGGCATACAGACCCGCCTCATCGATGTTGTCGAAGTAGGCGGCGACCTCGTAGTAGTCCAGCATCGTCAGGGGGTCATACTTGTGGTCGTGACAGCGGCTGCATTCGAAGCTGAGTCCGAGGAAGGCCGTGCCGTAGGTGTGAACACGATCAGCGACATACTCGACGCGGAATTCTTCAGGGACACTGCCGCCTTCGTTCTTCTGCGAGTGAAGGCGATTGAAAGTCGTGGCGAGGATTTGGTCACGGGTCGGGTTCGGCAGTAAGTCGCCGGCGAGCTGTTCGATGATGAACTGATCGAAGGGCATATTGCCCTGGAAGGCCTGGATGACCCAGTCACGCCAAGGCCAGACTCGACGATCCCAATCCTGCTGGTATCCGAAGGTGTCGGAGTAGCGAGCCACATTGAGCCATTCACCTGCCATACGTTCACCGTAGGATGGCGAAGCGAAGAGCCGCTCGACGACTTTCTCATAAGCGTCAGGAGAAGTGTCAGCGAGAAAGGCATCCAGTTCCGGCAGCGTCGGAGGGAGGCCGGTCAGGTCGAAAGTGATGCGCCGAAGCCATTTCTCGCGACTGGTCTCCGGGGAAGGGGCAAACTGCTCCTGATCAAGACGATCGAGAATGAAGTAATCGATAGGATTGCGGACCCAGTCGGATTGAGTTTCCGGCACTTCAATGGTTTCCGGGATCGCCGTGAAGGACCAGTGCTCCTGGTATTCGGCACCTTGATTGATCCAGCGCTTAATGATGTCGATCTCTTCCTCAGTGAGGGCCATCTTATTCTCCGGCGGGGGCATGAGATCGATCTCGTCATCGGTGATGAGACGGTAGTAGAGTTCACTGTCTTCGGCATTGCCCGGAACGATACCGTAGTAATCACCCAGGTCGGCCGTAGCGTGCTCGAAGGTATCGACGCGGTAGTCGGATTTCTGGTTCTTGGCGTCGGGGCCATGGCATTTGAAGCACTTGTCCGAAAGGATCGGTCGAACGTCGGCATTGAAGTCAACTCGGTCTTCAGCAGACACAGTGCCGATCAGTCCAAGGGCCAGGATGGGTGAAAGGTATCGCATGGGAGAAGCGCCGAACTATTCGATCGACATAGGAATATGCCGTAAAACTGTATGATCTAACGGAAAATGGCACAAGGCATCTTAACGCGATTACGGGATTTCCGGCCGTTACCTTCAGGTGTGTTTTACAGGTTGCTTGCCTTTGTTGGGGCGTTAATACGTTGTTTTATATGGGTTGTGGTGGATTGGCGGCTGGAAGTGGCTTCCCAGTAGGCTGGATTTGCTGCCTGGGTGAGTTTGTGGGACGAGAGGTATGGACTGCAATTAAAATTGGTATATTTTGACGTATATGGTTGCTGGATATGATGAGGCCTTCTACATGAAGCATCCGCAGGCCAGGCAGGTGATGGAGCTTTTTGAGTTCCTTCCGGCCGCCTATTTCTATGCCAAGGACGCAGAACACCGATATGTGGCCGCGAATTGGCCGGTGCTGACCGAAATCTTCGGGATGGAGCAAATCGAAGACTTGTTGGGGAAGTCCGACCTCGAGATCCAGGCACCGGCGATGGCGGAGGCCTATCACGCGGAGGATCGCAGCGTGATGGACGGCGGCGTCCCTATTCCGAACCAGGTCTGGCTGGTCATGCTGGCGAATGGGGTTCCGCAGTGGTTCGTTTCCACGAAGACGCCGCTGAGAGATAGCGAAGATAAAGTGATCGGTATCGCGGGTGTGATGTACCCGATTGATACGCCGGATGACGAGGCCAAACTCTTTCGTGAGATTCACCCGGTCATCAAGCATATCGAGGAGCACTTCCGCGAGGATGTCTCGATGGAAGCGATGGCCCGCTTGTCAGGACTTTCGACGACACAATTCAATAAGCGGTTTCGGGATCTTCTCCGTATTTCCCCAACCGAGCTTCTCCTGAGGTTGCGAGTGCAGGAAGCCCAGCGACTGCTCGTCGAGACTTCAGACGGGATGAGCAAGATTGCTGAGGCAACCGGCTTCTTTGATCAGAGTCACTTCACGAAACGCTTCAAGCGAGTGACGGGATTGACCCCGCTGGGGTATCGAAAGCGTTTTCGTTGAATGCCCATCGACAGGGCTTCAGATCGGGATTAGGGAGATGAGGATGAGTCGGGCGATTGATGCTTTTCCACAATCGAGAGAGTTCCTCGCGGATACGGTGTCAGGAATGCTCCTGGATATTGAAGCGCTGCAGCGACCGCTGGAGCGTTGTGATCTCAGAGCTTGCGGAGGGACGTGTTGCCACGATGGGGTCTATCTTTCATCTGAGGAGGCAAAGGTCATTCGCGAACTGGGTGAGAGCCGTCGGGATGAGATCGAAGGACAAGGCGTTTCTTTGCCGAAACAGCTCGTTGTCTATGGAAAGTGGCGTGACGCGGCTTCAGGGCCGAAGACAGCAACCCGGACGGTGGCGATGAACGAAAAGGTAGTCGACTACCCGGAGCACTTCCCGAATACCAACTGCGTGTTCATGCTCGACGACGCGCGGTGTGCGCTCCAGTCCCTCGCCGTTGAAGAAGGGAAACATCCCTGGCATTACAAACCGCTGACCTGTTGGCTGCATCCGCTCTCGATCAGCTCGGGGCCGAATCACAAACCGATGCTGACGTTGTATTCCGAGGAAACCGACCCTCAACGCTACCCGGACTATGACGGTTTTGTTTGCCGCACTCACTGCGGGCGCACCTGTGACGGAGGGGAGCCAGCGTGGCGGGTGCTGCGCTGGGAGATCGAAACACTGGGCGAAATAGGCGGGCGCGATCTCATTGCCGAGATCGAAGAGCAGATCGGTTAGGCCGAAGCGTCGGCTTCCTTCTCTTCGTTTTCGGCAGGCTCTTCACCGTTTTCCTCAGAGGGCTCTTCAACTTCGAGGCCCATCTTGGAAGCGCGGTTTTTCCAGAGGTTGCGCGCGAATTCCTGCATGTCTTCGCGGGTGTCGGCCTCATCGACGATCTCGAGGCCGAGCAGGGTTTCGACAACGTCCTCCATGGTGACCAGCCCGCTCATGCCTCCGTATTCGTCGAGGACGACGGCCACATGATCGCGATTGGCGACCAGTTGCTGGAACGCATCCGTCATCTTGGTGATCTGCGGCATCGCCGCGATTTCGCGACTGAGATCGCGCAGCTCGAGATCAAACTTGTCCTGGGCAGCGGCAAGAAGGATGTCGTGTTTGAGAACGAATCCTTTGATATCATCGCGGTTTTCGCTGTAGATCGGTATTCGCGAGAAGGGGGATGAATTGTGGCGTTCGAGGTAATGCTGAACCGTGGTGTCTTCTGTCAGGGCAAACACAACAACGCGAGGTGTCATCACTTCGCGAACAGAGATTTCGCTGAGGCGAAGCAGGTTCTCGATGATGCGGGATTCGTCTTCCTTGAGCTTGCCCTGTCGGGTGCCGAGCTCGGCCATGACCTTGAGCTCGTCGCGGCTGAAGGTGACTTCGCCGTGTCCGCCCTTGGAAAAGATCTCGATAAACCAGACTACTGGAGTCATCAGCTTGGTCAGCCAGTGAAGGCTAACGGCGACCCAGGGGGCCCAGGCTCGCCAGTGACGGGCGCCAAGGTTTTTCGGGATAATCTCCGATGCGATGAGAATGGCCAGGGTCATCAGGGCCCCGGCGAGGGCATCCCATTTGCCGCCTCCGAGAGCGGAGACTTGCGCAGCGACGCCCATCGCACCGACGGTGTGGGAGATCGTGTTGAGCGTGAGGATCGAAGTCAGGGGGCGACTGATGTGACTCTTGAGATGCTCAAGCAGGGCGCCGGACTTGGGACGCTTGTTTTTCAGGTTCGCGATATAGGGATTGGTCACGCTGAGGATGACCGCTTCCCAAACCGAGCAGAAAAACGAGACGCCGATGGCGACACAGAAGTAAACGATCAGCAGTGTCCACGAGCCGGTGACGTTGGGATCAACGCTTGCCGGGGCGATCGCCGCGACTGTAGAATGAAACATGGTTGGGCCCATTTTGCTACGATTTCGGGCGGCTTCAAGTCGAAACCCAAACAGGATAGGTGAAGATTGGGGTACAATAAACAGGGTTAGGTGGTCGACCTAACCCTGTTGAGGGTGAACTTTTTGGGTGTCCTGACGAAACTCTCACGAGTTTCGGGACGGATTATTTCTTCTTCACGTAGGCGAAGAAGCAGCCGGTGACTTCGCCGTTTTCTCCCTGGAAGGTGGCAAAGAGCTCGGCAGGGCCGGCTTCGAGAGTGACATCGAATTTCACATTGGTCGCGCCTTCGGGAACATCGGCAGAAAGCTTGTTCCCCTGGATTTCGATGCTGGCGGTCTTGGCGGGAACGGCTTTTCCGGGAGTTTCGCGGAAAGCCGGGCCTCCGGGTACGGGGGCTCCGCCGGGAATGGCAGAGGTGATTGGCGTATCGGCAACTTTGCCTTCGTTCGGCCAGCGACGGACTTCAATTTCGTAATCGCCGGCTTCCTCGACGGTGAGATACCAGAATCCGAGGTTGCCCGGCTTGGTGACACCGTCACGAATGTGCTTCTGGTTCCACGGGCTGGAGCCGGTCGTGATCCAGTCGTGGCTGGTGAGGCGGCTGGGATTCTCCGCCGGGTTGCCGATGTGGATTCGGGCAGGATCTCCGAAGGTCGGGGAGATGTCTGCCCACCACTCTTCGTAGAATCCCTTGAGACGTTCGACGACTTCAGGATGATCGGCGAGAACGTCGTTCTCCTGCTTGGGATCTTCCTTGATGGCGTAGAGTTCGTGCTTGGGCACGCCGTTTTTGCCCTCGTTGCTGACGAGACGCCACTCGTTGGTCATGACCGCGGATTTTCTCCACTTGATGGGATCTTTGACGCGCTGGCTGTCGGTTACGAGAATGCGGTCAGGCCAATCGTCGGGGCGCTGGGTCGTCTCGATGAGCGGGCGGATGGAAACGCCGTCGAACTTAACCTCGGCAGGGGCTTTGATTCCGGCGAGGTCGATGAGCGTCGGGACAACGTCGACGTGAGCGGTGATGGTCTCGACCTTGTTTTCCTTGTCGAAACCGCCGCCGGGCCAGTGAAGGAAGAAGGGGACGCGGTGGCCACCGTCGTATTCGCTGCCCTTGGCGCCGCGCATGCCGCCGTCAAAGGTTCCGCGACCTCCGGCCGTGCCGTTGTCAGTGGTGAAGATGAAGATCGTGTTTTCGGTGAGACCCTTTTCATCGAGCCACTCGCGCAGGGCTCCGACGTTGTCGTCGATATTGGCGACCATGCCGAAGAAGTTGGCAGGGGCAACGCCGAGGTGGGCGTAGGGAGCCGAGCTCTCTTCCGGAGCGTGGTTGGGGCTGTGAGGCGCGTTGGTGGAAATGTAGGCGAGGAAAGGCTTATCCGCAGCGGTGCTGGCTTCGATGAACTTCTTGGCGTAGTCAAAGTAAACGTCGGTGCAGTAGCCTTCGGTCTTGGTCGGCACCTTGTTGTGGAAGTAGGTGTCGTCAAAGTAGGCATTGTCCCAGTAGTCGGGAGTCTGGCCAACGCCGCCTCCACCGTGGCGAAGGACTTCAGTGAAGCCACGGTCCTCGGGACGGAAGGGATAGTTGTCACCGAGGTGCCACTTGCCGAACATGCCGGTGTTGTAGCCGTTATCCTTGAAGATCTGTCCGATCGTGACCTCGTTGAAACGCAGCATGGAGCGTCCCATGATGGTGTGCCAGACGCCGGTTCGGTTGGTCCAGTGCCCGGTGAGAAGGGCACAACGGGTCGGGGAGCAGGTCGGGGCAACGTGATAGTCCTCGAGACGAACCGACTCACTTGCCAGGGAATCGAGATGAGGAGTTTTTACGACCGGATTGCCATGGCAGGAGAGGTCGCCGTATCCCTGGTCGTCAGTGATAACAATGACGATGTTGGGATTGTCGGCAGCCGTCAGCGATACGGCCAGAAAGGAAGTAGCTGCGAGAGCTAGCAGGGTGGAGATTTTCATAATCTTGGGAGGAGAAGATTAATGGAATTGCCAAGCACCACAAGGCATAAACCTCCGCGAAAGGGGTTCGCAATAACGCCATGTAATACCCCGGGGTGTCGCGACATAACCCATAATGAAGGGGGCTTAAGGTTTCCGTCTTGACCGCATTTGGCGCAATTTCATACAATAGCCGACTACGGATGTATCCAGCAATGAGCGTCCGGATTAAAAGACGATCCCCCCCCTTATGAAGTTCTCACTTTCCTTTGAACGCAAAAACCGTGGCGGTTTCACCATGGTTGAAATGCTCGTGGTGGTTGCCATTCTCGGCATTCTCACGGCGATCCTCGTGCCTAGCCTTGGCAAGGCGAAGGAGATTGCCGAAGCCATGAAGAACACCACGAATTTGAAGAATATCGCAACGGCGACCCTGGCCTGGGCCGGTGACCACGGGAACAAGTTGCCGTCTCCACAATATCCCGGGGGCGAAGTGGTGCCCGGAACCATGGCTCCCGAAGATTACTTTCCTGAATTCTGGAATCTTGGAGATTCCGGCCTGTGGATCGACGGTGTTGTGTTCGGTCATATGTATCTTGCCGAGCAGCAGCGACGTGAGGAGGACGAAGACGGCGACTATGGAGAAGAAGGCTATGCCTCGACCGGAGGATACGAAGTCGATGAAAATGGAACCCACCTGAAGGGAACCCTCTTCGAAAACACCCAGGCGGTGAAAGTGGATCCGGAAGAGCAGGACTGGCACAAGCACAGCTATGCGATGAACACGAATCTTCAGTACGACCGCAGAAAGGCTGATGCTTCGGATCCGTGGCTGACTGAGAAAACTCTCTCCAACCTGCTCTTCATGCCGAACGCTCTTCTCTACATCGAGAACAAGGAATCCAACCTGATCGATTTCGATGATCGCGAGGCTATCATTGAAACAATGAAGGAGCGCTGGGACGGAAAGAAAGCGATCGCGGCCTTCCTCGATGGCCACGCTGAGCGCATCAAAGAAGACCAGATTCCGGAAGACGACATCTACACCGATCGTGAGTCCAGCCGTTTCTGGCGGGGCGTGGATGCAGATCGCGGCGCCAGTGCCGACTGATCGGAAATCCATCGTTTTTTCGACGCAGGCGCCCCGATGGAATCGGGGCGTTTTTGTTTTTGGGATCCAGCCCCGTGAGGTGGGCTCCGTCACCGCGATTCCCGGTCGAACTATGCCCGGGAATGAGGAGGGGGCTCTCAGAAAAAGAGTCCACTGAGGGGAGGAGATCTGGAAAGATAATTTAAATTGCTTAAATTTCTATAATCCTTAAGTTTAATGCGTCAGACTACTGTTACCGCAATTTATGAAGCACTGGATTATCATCGGCCTGCTGGCGCTCTCCACAAGCGCCTTCCAAGCCGTCGCCTCGGATTACGATGCGGCTGCTGACGGTGTTGATGTCCTCTCTTTCTTTGCTGGTGCCGGAGCGGCTGGCAGCGAAGAGCCGGTTCTCGGGATGGTGGGCTTCTACGGGATGCCTCAACCGCCTCAATGGCTCATTCTGACGTCGGTCTTGTCGAAGCCGGGCGTGCTGCGGGAGTCGGTCGTGTCGGGTGGCAAAGTGGTGGCGGAACGCCAGTTTCGTCGTCTGCCGGGGCAGGATCTTCCCGATATTCCAATCTCAAAGAGGGACCTGAAGTTCTCTTCGCAGGCCGCATTCAAAGTCGGCGAAGCCGAGGCAAAGCGCCGCAAGGTCTCTTTTGACAGCGTGCACTTCCAGTTGAGATGTCGGGATCAGCAGAACGAACCGGTCTGGATGTTGAGCCTCATCAACCGGGCACAGGTCTCGGTCGGGGCGGTCTACATCTCCGCCAAATCCGGCAAGATCCTGAGAACGACGTGGCCGGAACCTGAGAAGTTTTCGTCGGTGCCTGGAAGTGCTCCGGTCAGCAACGAACGTTAGGAGCCGGTGCCTGCGAGAAACGGTCCGGTAATCGCCACTGTGATTCCCGGACTTTGAAGATTCACAAAGAGGGTGGAGCCGTCCGGGCTGAAGCAGGCCCCGGCAAACTCACTTCCGTTGAAGGCATTTCGAGCGAGGGTGAACATGTCTCCCTCCTTCGTTACTCCGCGGATATGATTGGTGCCCTTGGTATCTTCGCAGATGAAGAGCTCACCTGAAGGTGCGATCGTGATGTTGTCGGCATGGGTGAGAAGTTCGGAGTCATTCGGTTCAAGAAACAATTCCAGTTCGCCTCCTTTTTCAGGATCCTCGTTCGGGAAGTAGCGAAAGATCTGTCCCATCTGGTTTTGACCACCATTGGTGCAGGCCCAGTAAATGGAGGACTCTCCGACGGTATCGGGGCTGCCATACCACATGCCCTCGGCGCGCGAGAAAATGACGGCGCCCTTTTCGATGGCCTTGAAGCGCAGATCGTCGTTTGGCGAGTCGACTTCATCCACGTCGACCCATTCGACGGGGAGGCGCTCGCGAATTGGGAACGAGGTCTTATTGCCGGGCCAGTTGCGGGTATCCCAGTTTCCTTCTGCCTTAATGCTGAGCGCCTGGAGCCGCCCGCCCTTGGCGAGCTCTCCGAGTTCGTTCGGGATGAAGCGGGTAATGACACCGTCGCCCCGGTCCTCGGTTTGATAAACAATCCCGGTGTCAGGGTCGACAGCAACGGCTTCGCGGCGAAAGCGTCCCATTTCCTTGAGCGGAACAGGAGGGGTGATGGTCGGCTTGGCCGTGGCCGGAACCTCAAAGCAGTAGCCGTGGAACTGACCCCACTTGGTTGTCATGTCGGCCGGTTCTTCGCAGGTCAGCCACGATCCCCAAGGAGTCGGACCGCCGGCACAGTTGCGATCGGTGCCAATCAAGCTGAGGAACTCGTTCTCAACTTCACGCTTCCGTAGATTGTAGACGATCGTGGAGGTGCCTCCGACGAACGGCTGGGCACCATGGCGACCCGCGTCGTAGACCAATGATTTGTCCAGTTTCTCCGGGATGACCGAATTGTCTGAGAAGGGTCCCTTGGTGAAATAGGCATGTCCGATTTCGTGGTTTCGAATCAGGGCGACGCGGTTTTTACCGACGTCGAAGGCAGCCATGCCATCGGGTTGTCCCGGGACCCTGTAACCGTCCTTCATGGTGTCTCCGGTGATGGAGAGAATGCGATAGTGAAACCCCTTGGGCAGATCAATCAGCCCGCCGGGATCTTCGATCAGTTTGCCGTAGGAGAAACTCTCGTCAGCCTGCAAGGAACCGGAAAGAAACCGGTCGAGTCCGAAGAAGCCGGCGGTAACGGCGGTCGATTGAGTGAGAAAGGTGCGTCGGGAATTCATTGGTAGCCGTTCACTTTAGCGCAGTGTCGATGGGGCGTCTCGATCAAAAAAGTCACCGAATCGTGTCATGACGCTATGGCTTTGGCTTGCCAGAGAAATGGCCTTTTGTCACGCTCCGAACTTCTAGCTATGAAAATTGAAACTCTTTGCCTGCATGGAGGTCACGCACCGGACCCCACAACCAACGCCCGCGCCGTACCCGTCTATCGTTCCAGTTCGTTCGTTTTCGATTCGACAGAACACGCCGCAAACCTGTTTGCGTTGAAAGAGCTCGGGAATATTTACACCCGCCTCATGAACCCGACCACCGACGTGCTCGAGAAGCGGGTCGCCCTGCTGGAGGGAGCGCATGAAATGGGCGGGCTCGGACTGGCTTCGGGAACCTCGGCTGTCTTTTATTCCATCATTAACCTTGCCCAGGCAGGGGACAATATCATCTCTGCCCGTAACCTCTATGGTGGCACCTACACGCAGTTTAACGACATTCTGCCGGCTCTCGGCATCACCGTGAAGTTCGTCGATTCTCAGGATCCTCAGGCCTTCGCCGACGCGATTGATGAGAATACCCGGGCGCTCTTTTGTGAGACCGTCTCCAACCCGGCACTCGAAGTCACCGATCTAAAGGCGGTGGCGGATATTGCTCATGCCAACGGCTTGCCTCTGGTGGTGGATTCTACGTTTTCGACGCCTTACCTGACTCGTCCCATTGAACACGGTGCCGACATTGTGGTGCACTCACTGACGAAGTGGATGGGCGGTCACGGTGCCGGAATTGGCGGTGTCGTGGTGGATGCCGGCAAGTTCAACTGGGCTGGTGGCAAGCACCCGCTTTACGACGCGCCCGACAATTCCTACCACGGACTTCGCTGGGGCCACGATCTTCCCGAGCCGCTCGCTCCGCTCGCGTTCATCCTTCGTATGAGAACGGTGCCGTTGCGGAACCTCGGGGCGTGTATCTCACCCGATAACTCCTGGTTGATGCTTCAGGGCATCGAAACGCTTCCGTTGCGGATGGAGCGTCACTGCGAGAATGCTCTGGCCGTAGCCAAGCACCTGCAGGCTCACGATAAAGTCGAATGGGTTCGCTTCCCCGGTCTCGAGTCCGATTCCGAGTTCGAAAAGAACAACCAATACCTCGAAGGCAAAGGCGGGTCGATGGTCGTGTTCGGTATCAAGGGAGGGGCGGAAGCCGGACAGAAGTTTATCGAGAGTCTCGAACTGTTTTCGCACCTCGCTAATGTGGGTGATGCCAAGTCCCTGGCCATCCATCCTGCGACGACAACGCACTCACAACTCAACGAGGAACAGCAAGCGGCCGGTGGCATCACTCCTGAACTGGTCCGCCTTTCGGTAGGCATTGAGAGCATTGACGACATCCTCGCTGATCTCGACGCAGCACTGGCGGCTTCATGACAAATTCGGTTGCGCTCGCCTGAGATTCCTCATAGTTTCACCCAGCACAAACATTCGCGCCCCAAACGCAGAATAAAGAAAATGGCAGAATTAGAAGACAGATACGAAGACAACGTCGCCGGAACGTTTTACGTCGACGATCAGTGCATCGATTGCGACCTTTGTCGTGAAACCGCACCCGACAACTTCACTCGAAACGAAGACGGTGGTTATTCCTACGTCTACAAACAGCCTGAGAACGACGAAGAGCGTGCCCTGGCTGACGAAGCGATGGAAGGTTGTCCCGTTGAAGCGATCGGCAACGACGGCGAAGGCTGATTCCGTTCTTCCAAGTGCGAAACTTTCGGAACTGCGTCGCTTTCGGGCGACGCAGTTTTTTTGTGGAGTAACGGTTCCTGCGGATCTACAATTAAGCAGTTCATGGCTTTTCGAAGGAGACCCCGCCGCACCAACCGGGAACGAGCCCTGGCCCAGTTGCGAGGATACTGGGAACCCCAGGATGTCTCGAAATACACCCGGGACAGCGAGGCTGTGGTTGAAAAGACCCTGAAGGATCTGGGACTCGAGGGGCGCTTTAACGAAGACCAGGTATTCGATGCCTGGAATCACATGGTCGATGACTTCATTGCCCAGAATGCGAAACCCGTGGGGCTGCAGAGAGGCGTCCTCAGCATCCAGGTGCTGCACTCGACTGTGCATTATGAACTGGAACGAATGAAGGGCCAGTTGCTGGCGAAAATGCAGGACAGCTTTGGCCGGGACAACGTAAAAGAAATTCGCTTCCGTCTCGGTTGAGGTTATCGAATTCCGTTCATGAGCGATCATATCAACATCAAGGGGCTTCGCCTGGTGACCCGCGTGGGAGTTCCGGAGGAAGAACGAGCCATCCCGCAGAGCGTCGAAGTCAATGTGACGATCACTCTTTCCAAGACCTTCAAGGGCTTCGATGACAAGTTGGAGCACACGATCGATTACTACCTGGTTTCGCAAAAACTGCGCGAAGTGGCCTCGCAAGGGGAGCGCCGTCTGATTGAAACGCTTGCCGAGGAATTGGCTGCCGCGGTGGTGGCTTTTGAAGGCGTTTGTGCGGTGACTCTGGAAGTCGAGAAGTTCATCCTGGCCGACTGTGGCAGTGTCAGCGTGGTGATCACGAGGGCGCGGGAGCACGACTGAAATTGTGATCCAACTCGCTGCGGCGGGGCGTAACCCCGCCTCGATGAAAGCTAAGTCTGTTGCCTCTTGGTCGATTGGTGTCGTCGTTCTTATCGGTGCGGTTTCTGTTGCCGGTCTCAGGGCAGGAACTGAGTCAGCGCGCTATCGCGTTGTCGAAAAAGACGGCAAGATTGAAATCCGTGAATACGCTGCCCATGTCGTGGCAACCACCTCGATGTCCGGGGCGGGAGAGAACGGGAGCTTCGGACGCTTGTTTCAATACATCTCCGGCGAAAATGCCGCTGACGAAAAGATCGCGATGACAACGCCGGTGTTCATGCCGGCGACCTCGGACGGGAGAGCAACCGAGATGCAGTTTGTGGTGCCCGCCAGCGTCGCTTCTTCCGGAGCCCCGCAACCATCCTCCAGCAAGGTGTCTCTTAAGAAAATGTCAGGAGGGCGCTACGCGGCGATCCGCTACAACGGGAGAAGCAACAGCAAGGTGCAAAAATCCAAGCTCGAAGAACTTCGAGCTTACCTCAAAGCTGAAGGGCTCAGCGCCAGGGGAAACCCGATCTTTGCCGGATACGATCCACCCTGGACGCCAGCACCGGTGCGGCGAAACGAAGTCCTTCTCAGGATAAATTAATTCCTGTAAGTCTCCGATTTGCCTGTCGTCCTTGATAGAACTCTAGACCCAATCATGGAAACCATCGATGCCATCTATCAACGCCGTGCGGTGAAGCAATTCGACGCCGGGCACCAACTCACCGCAGAGGAAGAAACCAAGCTTCTGGAAGCGACGATTCAATCACCTACCAGCTTTAATATTCAGCATTGGAGGTTTGTTATTCTTCGTGATCCCGAACTTCGCAGCAAGATCCGGACGGACTTTGGAAACGACCAAGCTCAAATGACCGATGCGTCGCTCCTTGTCTTAATGACGGCGGATGTGAAAGCGTGGGAGAAGGATCCACGACGTTATTGGGCAAATGCGCCCCGGGAAGTGGCTGACCTCCTTGTCGGTTGGATGGGACCTTTTCACGAAGGGCGTGAATGGCTGCAGCGGGATGAAGCGCAGCGTTCCGTCGGAATGGCGATGCAGACGCTCATGCTCACAGCCAAGTCGATGGGCTATGACTCCTGTCCCATGATCGGCTTTGACATCGACGAAGTCGCCAAGCTGATCAACCTGCCGGAAGATCATGTCATGGGGCCAATGGTTGCCATTGGAAAAGGGACCAAGGACCCGTGGCCGAAGCCCGGTCAGCTGCCCCTGAGCGAGTTAGTCGTTGAGAACAGCTTCTAGCGATCAGGCTATTTTGCCTGCTTTACATGGCTGGGGGGATTGCCAACAATCCCCGCCATGAATCGCTTTTTTCTGACGCTTTGTATCGGCGCTTCGTCGCTGGGCGCCGGCCTGCTGGCAGGTGAGTTGAAAATCGAAGGACGAGTCGCCTTCGTGGAAGGGCCCGCCTGGCGCTCAGACGGGAACGTTTTCTTCACCGATATCGAGAACAACCGCATCATGCGGAAAGACCCGACCGGGAAGGTGCATGTTTTCCGCCATCCTTCAGGAAAGGCGAATGGCCTGGCATTCGACAGTGAAGGCAGACTCCACGCTTGCGAAGGCCATCGCGAGGGCGGAAACCGTCGCGTCACTCGAACCGAATCCGATGGATCGATCACCGTGCTGACAGATCGATACGAAGGAAAGCGCTACAACTCACCCAATGATCTTGTCATCGACGACAAGGGGAGAATCTACTTCACCGACCCTCGTTACGGCGGGTACGACGGCCCGCAGCCGGTGGAGCAGTTCGACGAAGACGGAAAGGCGATCGAAGGAGTCTACCGAATTGATACGGATGGATCGGTAACACGCATTATTGATCATGAGGCCCAGCGACCTAACGGAATTGCTATTTCGGCTGACGGGAAATACCTCATTGTTGCCGACAATCACAACGGACCTGAGCCAGGCGGGCAGCGGATGTTGCTCCGTTTCGATCTGAAGGATGATGGAAGTGTCGACCTTGCCAGCCGGAAGGTGCTGTATGATTGGGGGGAAGAGCGTGGACCCGATGGAATCGCCATCGGCCCTGACGGACACATCTACGCGACTGCCGGGCTGAATTTTGCCAGCTCTCTCGAGACTGCGGCGGAACACTTGTCGGGTGTCTACGTCGTGTCCATCGAAGGTGAACGGCTCGATATGATTCCGGTGCCAGAGGACATGATCACCAACTGCACCTTTGGCGGTGAGGATGGCAAAACACTTTTCATCACCGCGGGTGCGAAGCTGTGGAGTATGGTGATTGAATAGCTAACGGAGTGCTGCCACCTGGCCCCTCTGTCAAAGGTGGGCACAAAAAAACCTGCTCGCTGTTTGAACGAGCAGGTTCCCGGAGATTGAAGCAGAATCACTTCACCGTGATCGTGATTTTTTCAGATATGAGCGGGGGATCGTGCGGAATGTGGATGTGATCACCGAGCACCAGTTGGAGGGTGTGCTCACCCGGCTCAAGTTCCAATGTGACTTCGGTCTGGCCCTTGCCGAAATGAAGATGGTTTTCGTCCATTGGGAACGGAAGCTTCAAATTCGGGAGTTCGGCGTTGAGAACGATGTGGTGATGGCCAGTCGGGCTTTCCGGTCCCATGTAGATTCCGGCGGGTGCAACGCCCATGCCCTTAAGTCCGAATACAACAGTCACCGGGCCTTCGACGGTGTCGCCGTCTTTGGGTGAAACGATGTAAACCTTGGCATCTGCGGGGCGGGGAATGGGACTGGCCGGCGGGACAGGCATACCCGCAGCAGCTCCGTGATCTGCGCAAACAGCCTCGTTTTGAGGAATAGTAAAAGCCAACGATGCTGCGATCGCTGCCAGAACAAGAATTCCGATGAATTGTTTCTTCATGATTGGTCTAAGTTAGAGGTTCAGTTGGGATACGTCGGTCCGGTAGAGATTGGAGGCACCCGGGCAGGTGTTTTATGTTAGTGTGGCCGACAGAATTATCTTAATCAGGATCTGTAGCTCTCAGCAAGGCGCAAGCGCGCCTGAGACACGGGAAATTTACGTGGCTGCGTCATTGAGATGAGGGCTGTTGTCGGGCAACATGGAATTCAGATCCCAAAACCCGGATAAACATGAGCTTTCGATTGATACCCGTTTTGACCGCTGTCGCATTGCTTGCCGTCACAGCAGTTGCCGAAGAGGAACAGTGGCCGCGCTTTCGCGGGTTGAACGGCTCGGGAGTGAATGATGCCAAGCCGATACCGGCTGAACTGAATGACTCGAATCAACTCTGGTCCACCGAGATCAAGGGGGTGGGTCATGGATCACCGGTGATTTGGGGAGACAGGGCTTTCCTGCTAAGTGCCGTGGCAGAGGAGACCCCCAAGCCGGCTGGCGGAGATGCGGAAAAGAAGAACAAGAAGGGAAAGAAAGGAAAGGCTCCCAACCCGGCCTTGACCTATCAATGGCTGACAATCTGCCTGGATCGCAACACAGGTGAAGTGCTATGGGAAAAGAGTTTCGACCAGCGCGCTTTCAAGGGGCACCGTTTCAACAGCGCCGCTTCATCAACCGCTGCCGTGAACGAGGATATGGTCGTTTTTACCTGGGGGACTGCGGATCAACTCACGGCAATTGCTCTTGATCATGACGGCAAGGAGCTGTGGAAGAGTGATCTCGGCCCGGTGTCAGGAGGGCACGGCTACGGAGCGTCTCCGATCATCTACAAAGATGTCGTGATTCTGAATAACGATCAGGAAAAAGGCGGAGGAACTCTGCTTGGGCTGAAAGCGGACACCGGTGAAATCGCGTGGGAGGTCGAGCGACGGAGCCAGAGGATTTCCTATTCCGTTCCGTGTATCTACGAGGTAGCGGGTCGCGATTTGGCCGTCTTCACCAACTGGCAGCACGGTTTCACGGCGGTCGATCCGGAAAGCGGGGAAGTGATTGCGGATAAGTCCGTTTTCAATCTTGAGACCAATGAGCGTGCCATCAGTTCTCCCATTGTGACTAAGGGCATGGTCATCGGTACCTGCGGCTTCACTGCCAATCCCAAGCACTGTGTTGCCATGAAGCTTTCGGGAGGGGAGTGGCACGAAGTGTGGCGCCGGGAGTCCCGCATCAATCACATCCCTTCGACCATCGCCGTCGGTGACTACACTTTCCTGATCGAAGATTCCGGCATCGCGACTTGTGTCGATACCATCACGGGTGAGGAGAAATGGATGGAACGTGTGCCGGGAGTCGAGGGCTCTATCTTTGGCTCACCCGTCAGCGACGGGAAGAATCTGTTCTTTGTCGATGAGAGCGGCAATCTCCATGTGATTGCTGCCGGGCCCGAGTTTGCGCATGTCGCAACGAACCGTTTAGGTGAGCTCTGCCGGACGACCCCAGCGATTGTGGACGGAACGATTTACGTGAGAACAGAGACGAAGCTTTCGGCCTGGAAGTAGGGGCGCGGTTACCTCAAATCTGGGGGATCGGCTCCGGTAGTCGAACTCGCTATCAACAGTTCATGCATCTGAAGTGGTTGAAGTGCGGAGTTCTCCTTGTGGGAGCGGTAGGAAACTTCGCTTTGCGAGGATGCAGTGAATCATTGAGCAACAGGCTCAACGCAATCGCTCGATCAATTCTTCCCGTTGTTTCGGCAGGTGCCCGATCAATTCTCCAACCGACCGAATCGGCTCGATTCCCGTCTCGAGGACTCCGAGAAACTGGGCCAGCTGCTTTTCGAAGTGTCCCACGGCCCTGAGGTCGGCATCGTTTTCGTCAAGGTAGTCGAGTCCCCGATCCAACAGGTCGGCAATTTCGGGAATGGGAGCCTCGGGTTCGGCGATCCGGTCGATGAGTTTCACGAAGTAGGAGGCCGCCAGGGTTTGCAGGTAGTTGCGGCGTAGGCCGAGCCGGGCCTTCTCGATGTGAAGATCCTTGAGGATGTGAAGGTCACCATTCTTGGCAGGATGGATTTCGATTTCGCAGAAATAGAATAGGTCGAGTTTGCCGGCGAAGGGACTCTTAGGGCGACGGGCCCCTTTGGCGACGGATTTGACGATGCCATACTCATGCGTGCACCAGTGCACGATGAGACTGGTCTCGGTGAGGGGAGACCGGCGAATCAATGTGCCGCGGGCTTTCATGAGTCAGATAGGCGGATTGGATTTCCGTTAAACATTACTAAGCGAAAGTTTGAATTTTTCCATATCTGTGAGAACGCTTACGGCTCGCATGAAAGAGGAATTGCAAGCGATCGATACGGACTCTTTGAAGGCACGGCTCAATGAGCTGCGCCGGTATCTTTGACTTCGATAAGCTGGAAAAGGAGTTGGAGGCCTTCGAGGTCGAAATGAGCGCCCCGGAATTCTGGGACGACAAGGACAGGGCCCAGGCCAAGGTTGGGGAAGTTGCCGCCCTCAAGAATAAGGTGATCCCGGTGCGCGAGCTGGATGCACGCATCGAAGATTTTTCGGTGCTCGTGGAGTTGGCAGCGGAAGAGGATGATGCCGCAGCGGCTCTCGAGGAAGTCAAAGGTGAGCTTGAAGAGATCGAGACCGAGCTCGACAAGATCGAACTCCAGACGCTCCTCAATGGACCAAATGACAGGGAAAGTGCTTTCCTGACGATTCACGCCGGTGCCGGAGGCACCGAAGCCTGTGACTGGGCTGATATGCTGGTGCGGATGTACCAGCGCTGGGGCCAGCAGCAGGGCTACAAGATCGAGATGATCGACATGCAGGAAGGGGAGGAAGCCGGTGTCCGCGGGGCCACGATTCGCTTCGAAGGCGAGAATGCGTTCGGTTACCTGAACTGCGAACGCGGCGTGCATCGCCTCGTTCGGATTTCCCCGTTTGATTCCCAGGCTCGTCGTCACACTTCTTTTGCCAGCCTCGATGTCGTTCCCGACCTCAAGGAAGAGCCGGATATGGAGATCGATGAGAAAGACATCGAGATCAAGACGGCTCGAAGTGGTGGTAAAGGCGGCCAGAACGTGAACAAGGTGGAAACCGCGGTTCACTTGACCCACTTCCCGTCCGGAATCCAGATTCGGTGCACGGTGGAACGAAGCCAGCACAAGAACCGCCAGATGGCGATGAAGCTGCTTAAGGCCAAGTTGCTCCAGATCGAGGAGGACAAGAAGCGATCCGAAATGGAACGGCAGTATGGTGAAAAAGGTGAAATCGCCTTTGGCAGCCAGATTCGCTCCTATGTGTTTCAACCCTACCAGATGGTCAAAGATCACCGGACGGGTTGTGAAACCGCCAATATCCAGGGCGTCATGGATGGTGACCTTGGTCCGTTCATCGAAGCGAAGCTTCGAGGTCAGGTTGCCGGCGAATCGAGCGACGATGTGTAGAACGGCCTGACCGAATCACTTTGTTCATCATGAAAACTTTCCTGCTCTGTTGTCTTGGACTGACATGGGCAGGGATGGCTTGCTCTGAGGAGTTGGCGATCGTTGATCAGCGCGACTATAAGGCGTCTTCCAATGCCTGCACGCCGGCGTCGGTATTGAACCTGCTCAAATTCAGCGGGCCGGAATACCAGGTGATTTACGAAAAGGAACTGGGGACCACGGATGAGGGGCGGCTCAACCGTCTCATTGATCGGTACTATCGCAGTCGGAAATCGGTGTTGTATCCGAGTCTCAATCGCTGGGGCGTTCACGGGATCCATACCGCCGACGCGGTCATGGGAATGAACGAGCTGGCGGAGGACTTTGGGCTGAAGCCATTCAGTGCCAGCTACCTCGACCGGAAGGAAGGTGAGCTGGTGCAGGATCATATCGAGCGGTGCTTTGAGATGATCGATCGTTCGCTGAAACGGAATGTGACTCCGATCCTGAGTATTCGCTCCTACGTGGTGCGTCATCGGGAAGAAAATGATTTCGAGCCATTGTGGGAAATCGGTCGCAGCCACAGCCTGGTGATTCATTCGATCAAATCAGAGCCGGATATGGGCGGCTTCGAGTTGGTGGCCCTTGACCCGTGGGAGGGGAAGGAAGTGGAGCTATATGTGCACCGCGAAGCCAACGGTCAGCCCTTTAACGCGCTCGTAGGAATCCAGGAAACCGGCACCTGGAGAGTCGGGCGCCCATTCCTTCTCGTGGAAGCTCCGTGGGTTTCCAGCGTGCAGCCGCGCAACTTAAAGTGGTCAGAGCGGTTTATAATTACTGCAAACTTCCTCATTGGGGACTTTTGAGGGCTTGAACTACGTACCGATTTTCCGGAAACTTCCCGCGATTTCGGTGGTTTATCTGTATTGAAAAAGGGGCCACCGTGACTCCGTAAACTATGTCCAGCCAAACGATTGCATTGCCTGCCCCCGAAAAGGGTTGGGTTCTCTACCAGGGAGGTAACGAAACCTCCCGGAGTTCCGACCTGCGGGACCTGATCGGGCATCGGAGCGATGTTGTGATCGGTTATCCGGCCGAGAAAGTGACTACCTTCCCCGTGCTCCTTCCTGATACCGAGGAATCGCTCTACGACAGCATGATCTATTCCCAGCTTGAGAAGCGGGGACTGCTGGCCGGAAGCGAGGGAGAGGTGCTCTACGACTACGAAATTGTCGATCGCGGCTCCGAAGGCAATACCTTTGCCGTTTCGGTTGTCTCGGACGTGTCGAATGAATTCGTTGATCCAAACGCGGCCGGATATGCGCCTGCCGCGGCTCTGCACTCCGTACCCGAGAACTCCTGCCTGCTCTGGAAGGAACGGGGACGTCTCGTCCTCGCTATCTATAAGGGAAATGAACCGGTTCATCTCCAGGTTCTCAGCGGAGGGGACCGCCTGGGCGCGGGTATTGCCGGGGAGATCAACCTCATCCTCATGGGACTGAGAGGCGACCCCTGCATGGAAGACTCCATGCCTGAGGCGCTGGTCCTGAAAGTTGATAATTCTTCCGCTGAGGAACGGGAGTCATTTGAAGAAGCGTTGAACCTGAGGGTTCAGGCGACTTTGACTTCCTGCGTCTCACCGGGGCGAATCAGCGACCGGTTGCTTCCGGCCGCGGTGACGAAGGCTCGTCGCAAGCGCAAGGCAAAGAGCCGAAACAGTGTGATTTTCGCTGTTCTCTTTGTCGCTTATGCCGTGGGCCTGAGCGCGATGATCATCAAGAGCCGGAACACGGCCGCGGAGATTTCGTCTTTGAAGCGACAGATTGGCATCGTCGAGCCGGATGTGGCCTGGGTTCAGCAGGTGGATCAACGCTGGAGAAACCTCGAGCCGGCTTTCGAAAAATCCTGGTTCCCGGTGGTGCAACTCAGCCGAATTACTTCGGCTCTTCCCGGAAGTGGAGTTGTGATTCGGGAATACCGCACCTCGGGTCGGAATATCCGTGTGCGAGGTCAGGCACGCGATGTGCAATTGGCCAACCGTCTGTTGGAGGACCTGCAGGCAATGGAAGAATTTAAAGCCTACGACTGGAGTATGCCGAATCCCAAGGTAGAGCGGAACAACACGGCAACATTTGAAATTGAAGGAAAACCGAAAAATGCGGGAGCTGACAGTTAGAGAAAAAGTCCTTCTGGGTGCCTGCTTCGGGGTGATCTTTATCGTCGCCAACGGATTTGCGGCGAGGTCTATCCTGAAAAACCTTTCGGGCGGTGACAGTGAGATTCGCAATCTCAAGAGCGAGCTGGCTGACTACGAGATGTGGCTGGAGGATGCTCCGGCTGCGGAGGCACGGGAAAAGTGGCTCATGGAAATGATGCCCCGGCTTGGTGATTCCACCCTCGGAAAAGAGCAGGGCGATTTGCTGCAGTCTCTGCAGGACGAACTCTTTGAGCGCAAGTTGACGATCGATCGCCAGAGCCTGCAGGACATCGAGTATAACAACTTCTACACAGAGGTGGCAGTGCGTCTGGAGATCGAAGGCGACGAGGCAGTCGTCACAGAATGGCTCACGACTTTGCAGAGCCCGGAAAAGTTTCAGGTGATCAAGGATCTCGAAATGGAGCTCGACCTGCGTTCCCGTGAGGCTGAACCGCAGGCAGAGTGCGAGATCACGGTGGCGAGATGGTTTGTGCCGGATTCTGCGAGCTCGTCTTCCTCCAACCAGGAGAGCGAGGAAAGCCAGGAAGCATCAGACGATCAGAGTTAGCCCCCGATACGTAACAGAACAAAATGAAACCGGAATTGAAACTTGGAGCTTTGACCTGCACCGCCGTGATGGTTTCCCTGTTTCACGGGCTTGCGGAGGAGGCAGAGATTGCTTCACCGGGAGCTCTCATCAGTGTTCCTACCAACCCTGAAGCTGACGATTTTGCTGCACTGAAAGAGGCGAGTCCGTTTGTTCGCATTCTTAATCCGGCAGAGATTTACACCCTGAAAGGTGTCGCGACGCTTGACGATCAACCGTTGGCTACCCTCTACAATCGCGAGACGAAGAAATCTGTGTTGGTGTCTCCGGATAAGGCCAGCGATGAGGGAATCCAGCTGGTCGAGGTCGCCGGTGGTGAAGGGCTGGAAGGAGTAACGGCGACCGTTTCCTTTGCCGGTGAAGAAGTGGAACTGAAGTATCAACTGGAAGGTCTCTATCCCCGTCCTCGCGGTTCGGGCGGGCCACCGCAGCGCGGCGGGGGAAGTGGTGATGGCGAAAGGCGCGGTCCCTCCCAGGAGGATATCGAAAGGTATAAAAAGCTTAGCGAGGAAAACCGCAACCAGCTTCGCCAATATATCGGCCATATCATGAAGACTTACCCGAACATGTCCCGGGAGGAGCGCGGTAACATGATCCGTGGAGCCATGACCCGTCTCTCTGACGGACGTGGGCTGGACATTCCGCAAGGAACCCAGGGTGGTGACCAGCAACCTCAAGGGGGGCAGCGTCCACAACCGCAACAGCAGCGTCGCTAGTTGTTACCGGGACCGAAACTCGCGAGAAGTCCGGCGAGTGTTTCGATCAGGATTTGATGAATCGAATCTCCCCGATATCCATCATCCGGGGAGCGGTGTTGTCACCGGCTTTGAGAACGATGGTATAGATTGTGTCCTTCTCGAGCTTTACCTTACCGTCGAGTTTGACGGGACGGAAACTGGAAAAGTCACCGGTATCGACCGAAGTGCCTGTGAGTGTTTGGTTGGCAACGTAGACGATGAAATCGACGGCATCTTCGCCGCCGTAGGCCTGTTTCACTTCGACGGTGTAGTCGCCGGGCTCGGCGATCTTGAAACTCCAGGAGAACCAGGTATCGGGAGAGGTCCACTGGGTAATCGAACCCTGCGAGGAATCAAAGGCAGCTTTCTTGTCGCCAAGGACGCGACCACGGTTGCCGGGGAGAGCTTCTCCCGGGTTGATGGTTTTCACCTGGTTGATGAATTTTTCCATCGTTGAGACGGAACTCTTGGCGACGGACTTGAGGTTCTCGTCATTGCCCCATTTGCGCAGAAGCTGCAGTGTCTTGGGATGCGGATACTCAAAGAGCGTTCCGATCAGCCGGCGCTGATCGTTCTGATCGTTGATCCGCTGGGCAGCGCTGTCCCACACTGCGATCTTCTCTTCGAGAGTTTCGGGACCGGGCAGGGTGACGAGGCGGGCAAGTGCTTTGCCGGCAATCACCTTGAGACTCCGGTCATCACTGTTGTCGATAATGGCTTCGACGTAGGGGATGGCAGAACGGTCTCCCCAGGTCAGGTAGGCACTGATGGCGTCACGTTGATACTCGAGATCTTTCTTCTGATTGAAGATGCTGGAGAGACGGGTTTTGACCTCATCTGTGCCGAGCGCACCCAGAATGCGGAAGAGGCTCTTCCTTTCGTCGGACTCCGCGGCAGAAACCCTCGTCAAAATATCACCTACATACCGAGCCTGGCTGCTGCTGTGTCTGAGGAGATTCAGCGCGATTCCTTCGATGGAGCGCCGTACGGCGGTGCTGGGATTCGATTGGAGAACGGCGAGAATATTAGCAAGATCCTCGTCGTCAGCCAGCTTGCCGGCAGCAGTGATGAACTGGAGTTGCTGGTCTTCGTTGTTGGCCGAGGGGACGTAGCTGAGGATGGTGGGCAAAGCCTCGGTGTAACCTTTGTCTCCGAGAACAACGGAAAGATAAACTCGAAGGTTATTGGACTTGGCTTCCTGGAGCTCCTTGAAAATAGCTTCATTGATACCGGGGCCTTCGAGCTTGGTCAGGACTTTGAGTGCGTTGGTTCGAAGCGATCCGGGGGCGTCGGGATCGCTCAGGATTCCAACGGCGATGTCGACATCTTTAACCGTACCGGAAATCTCATCTGCAGCCGCCATCTCGTTGATGCGAGCCTGCTGCTTCTTCGCTCCGGCGCTGTTAACGATGCCGATGCCGGCGAGGACAGCGATGACTCCGGCAATAGCCCCGATCACAATCAGTTTAGTCTTCTTGTTTGCAGGAGGCTTGGAGTGTTGGTGGATGTGGGGACGGGTAATGGAACCCGTGGCTACACCGGTAGGTGAATTGGGTGAAGTGCCCACGATGAGAGCCGGCGGGGCAGATGCCTGGCTGGCGGCGGTCACGATCTTGATCTGACCAGTGCCCACATCCAGTGTTTCTTCGACCGGGAGCGCCTGGACCGGAACTGCGCCGGTGGATTCCGGGTTCCTGGGCCAGCGCTTGAGCGCGTCCCTGGCATCAGCCGGGCGATGTTCGATGTCACGGTTGATAAGCCACATGACCCACTGGCAGATCGAAGGCGAGAGATCCGGTCGAATTTGGTCGAGGGGAACCACCTTGTGCTGGAGGTGGGCATTCATCACCTGGGGAGCCGTCTCCCCATTGAAAGGGTATTGACCGGTCAAGGCGTTGTAGTAAACGCAACCCATCTGGTAGAGGTCAGTCCGGGCGTCGAGTTCGCCCCGCTCAAACTGTTCCGGCGCCATGAAGAAAATGGATCCGAGAACTGATTCCTCCTGGTCCATCGTCTGGACGGAGGGGGTCTTGCTGAATTTGGCGAGGCCAAAGTCGAGAATCTTGGTCTGGAATTTACCCGAAGCCTGCCAGATCACCATGATATTGGTCGGCTTTATGTCCCGGTGAATCACATCGTTGGCCTGCGCGGCAATCAGAGCCTCCATGGTCTGATAGACCACCTCGGTGAAATCTTCCTGGGTGAGCACTCCTCGCTCGACCGTCTCGTCGAGAGTTTCTCCCTTGAGCAGTTCCATCACCACAAAACCACCCTGATCGTCCTGACCGACGTCGAAAACGGTAATGATGTTGGGGTGATTCAGGCTGGAAAGGGTCTGAGCCTCAGCGATTAGCTTATCGGCCGCTTCCTGGACCTCTTCGTCTGTTGCCTGGCCAGCAGTGAGCACTCGCTTGATAGCGACTTCTCGCTGCAACTGCGTATCAAAAGCTTTGTAAACCGCGCCAAGGCCACCTTTGCCAATTTGCTCGCGGATTTCGTAGCGACTACTCATATGGGAACGTTGCTGGATAAGCGGTTCGGGGAGATTCCAGCCTCTTTCCGCGAATATAAGGGTCATTGTCAGATATTTCACGGATAATTGCCCCCTTTTTCGGCTCAATCGCGGAGCCGACTCAGCGCAGCGAGGGCAGGGTGAAGGACCTGTTCGAATTCAGATCGGAAAACAGTTGGCGCGTTGCGGCGTTCGTCCTAGTTTGGCTCCATCTATGACACGTGAAGATCTGGCGGAAGTTCTCGAAGAAATTGCCCTGCTGCTCGAATTAAAAGGGGATAATCCGTTTAAGATTCGTGCCTACCGAGCCGGAGCTGAAACGGTTCGTCAGTTTGCCGGAGATATCGCCTCTCTCGCACGCGACGGAGAGTTGAAGGGCATCAAGGGAATTGGCGATGCTTTGCAGCAGAAACTTCACGAGCTGGCATCAACGGGGAAACTCGAGTATTACGAGAATTTGAAAGGGGAGTTTCCGGAAAGCCTCTTCGAATTGTTCGGAATCCAGGGATTGGGTCCGAAAAAAGTCAAAGCGGTTTATGAGAACCTGGGTGTCGACTCCGTGGCCAGGCTCAAGGAAGTTTGTGAATCAGGTGAGATCGCGGCTTTGAGCGGTTTTGGGGCCAAGACGGCCGAAAAAATTCTCGAGGCGATCGCCTTCAAGGAGCAGAACGCGGACCGGTTTCGTCTCGGTGATGTGGCTCAGCCGGTGATGATGATTCTCGATGCACTGAAGTTGCATCCTGACTGTCTGCGAGTGGAGGCTGCCGGCAGCTATCGAAGGGCCAAGGAGACCGTTCACGATGTCGATTTTCTTGCTGCGTCCGCCAATCCCGAGGGATTGATTGAATACTTCGTGAACCAGGATTGGGTCAGCCGCGTCATTGCCCAGGGAGCGACCAAGGCCAGCATTAATCTCGAGAACGGACTGCAGTGTGATCTTCGGGTCGTCAGCAATGATGAATTTGCCTGCGCCCTGGCCTACTTTACCGGGAGCAAGGAGCACAATGTCGTCATGCGAGGGCGTGCTCTTGAGCGGGGCTACACGCTGAATGAATATCGGCTCGCGGTAAAAGAGGGGAGTGATGCCAAGGAGCCTCCCGTTTTTGAGACCGAGGAGCAGCTCTATCAGTTTCTCGGTCTCGATTATGTTCCGCCCGAGTTGCGTGAGAACACCGGCGAAGTTGAGGCGGCATCTGAGGGCGATCTCCCCGACTTGATCCAACTGGAAAACCTCCGGGGAACCTTTCACAATCACACCACGGCGAGTGACGGACACAACACTCTGCGCGAAATGGCGGAGGCGGCGATGGATCATGGATTGCAGTATCTTGGCATCGCTGATCACTCGAAGAGTTCCTTCCAGGCAAACGGTCTGGATGCCAAACGTCTCCGTGCCCAACTGAAAGAGATCGCGGAATTGAATTCGGAGCTGAAGGGGGAAGGGCACCAGCTTCGCCTCCTCGCCGGGAATGAAGTGGATATTCTCAAAGATGGGTCACTCGATTTTGATGACGAGTTGCTGGGCGAACTCGATTACGTTGTCGCTTCAGTGCACAACGCGATGACCCTGTCCGAAAAGGACATGACCGCCCGGATTATCAAGGCGGTGGAAAATCCTAACGTGACCATGTTAGGGCACCTGACAGGACGTCTCCTGCTTAAGCGCGAGCCCTATGCCGTGGATGTCGCCGCTGTGATTGAAGCTTGCGCCGAAACGAGGACGATCATTGAGCTTAACTGCAACCCATGGCGTCTCGATATGGACTGGCGCTGGTGGAAATACGCGAAAGAGAAGGGCGTGAAGTGCGCCATCAACCCGGACGCCCACCGCACATCGCAATTGGATTATCTCTGGTTCGGAGCCCGTCTTGCCCGCAAAGGATGGCTGACTCGTCGGGATGTGGTGAATACCCTGACCCTGCACGAAATTGAGGCCTTCCTCGATCTGGATCCTATCTCATGAAACGATTTCTCTTAAGACAGGACAGCAACGGCGGTTGTGAGGCTGTTGCCGAAGAATGCGAAATTCCAGCACCCGGAGCCGGCGAAGTGCTGGTGAAGATCGAGGCCTGTTCGCTCAACTACCGGGACCTTCTCATGAAGTCTGGCCTTTCTGCTTCAGGTGGTGGTGGAGACGTGGTTCCTCTCTCTGACGGTGCCGGGGTGATTGCCGGGATTGGTGAAGGCGTCACCGAATGGAAGAAGGGTGATAGCGTCGCCCTGACTTTCTTTCGCGACTGGGAGGACGGGGCTTTTGACATGAAATATCACCAGGCTGCGCGCGGTGGTTCCTGCGATGGAGTTCTCGCCGAATTTGTGACGGCGCCGGCTCACAGTGTCGTCCAGGTGCCGGAGCAACTCACCACTCTGGAGGCGTCGACTTTGCCCTGTGCCGCTTTGACAGCGTGGCATGCTCTCATGGAACGCAGCCGTTCGGTGCAGGAAGGAGATACCGTGCTTTGTCTCGGCACCGGAGGCGTGTCGGTCTTTGCCTTGCAGATGGCCAAGGCCGCAGGAGCCAAGGTCATTATCACGAGCAGTTCGGATGACAAGCTTGCCCGTGCCGGGGAGCTTGGCGCTGATGAAACGATCAACTATCGTGAGCACGTAGCGTGGGACAAGCAGGTCAAGGAACTGACCGGCGGGCGCGGAGCTGATTTTGTGATTGAGGTCGGTGGGCCGGGCACGCTGGAGCGCTCGCTCAAGTCGGTTGCGGCCGGAGGGGTGATCTCCCAGATCGGTGTTTTGACCGGATTTGATCCACCTCAAGTGAGTCTCTTCCCGCTGGTGACTCACAACGCGGACATCAACGGCATCTATGTTGGCAGCCGGGCTATGTTCGGTCGGATGAATGCGTTCCTGTCAGGTCACGGTATCCGCCCCGTAATCGACGAAGAGTATAGTTTCGATGACGCGCTTAAGGCTTATGCCTCGCTGGAAGGTGCCGGGCACTTCGGAAAGATTGTGGTGAAAGTTTAGCGTCATCCAGTCAGGGATCACCTTGACCGTGTCTTGCGGGGCCCCGGGATCAATAATTGAGCTCCAGCTTGTTGCCTGAAATTCTTGCGGGAGAACCGAAAGAGAGAGGCTCATTCTCGCGGATGTGACCAGCCGGTAGACCCTTGAGAATGGGGAAATTGGCGTCGCGAAAATGGCTTTCGAAGACGTTTTCGACGGTAACGCCGTCGCTACCGGGATCTCCTTCGGTAAACGCCCCGAGCACAAGCCCACGGAGTTGTTCGAACCAGCCTGATTGCTTCAAGGTGGTGAGCATACGGTCGATTCGGTAGGGTCGCTCGCCGACATCTTCGATGAATAGAATCTTCTCAGCGAGGTTGGGGGCGTAAGGAGTTCCGTTGAGGGCAGCAAGGACGGCGAGGTTGCCTCCGATGAGGGTGCCCTCGGAATTTCCTGAATCGGGCTTGAGAGTGCTCAGATTCCACTCGCGAGGGGCCTCCGGCTGTTCCAGTGCTTCGATCCAGAGCTGGCGGATGGGCTCGCTGGCACCGCCCAGGGCTGCCACCATCGGAGCGTGAATGGACCGCACCCCGCGGGATGCCCAGAGGGTGTGCAGGGCCGTGATGTCGGAGAAGCCGACAATGAGTTTGTTGGCTTCTTCGACCTGGGTCGGATCGATGCCCGGTAGAATTCGGGTAGCTCCGTAGCCGCCGCGGGCGCAAAGGATGGCGTCGACGGTCGGGTCGGCAATGGCGGCATTCAGTTCGTTGAGCCGGCGCTGATCGCTGCCGGCAAAGTAACCTTCCGTCGAAAAGATCTCAGGAGAATGGGTGATGTCGTAACGTTCCCGAAGCCATGAAACGCCGCGACGAAAGGCGTCGTGGTCGAAAGGGCCGGCCGGGGCAACGATGGCGAGGCGGGAGCCTTTGGAAACAGGGCGCGGGGTTCGGGAAGGCATGAGAAAGCGGGGGCTCCTGAAAAAGCAACAGGGTTAAGTCGCTGACTTAACCCTGTTGGTTGGTTTTAAAGTTAGGGTGGCGGCGATTATTCCTCGACCGGGGCCACCATACCGTAATCGCCGTCTTCACGGCGATAGATGATGGAGAGCTTATCGGTCTTGGCATCGTGGAAAAGGATGAATGGTCTTTCATTCATTTCCATGTCCATGATGGCTTCGTCAGAGAAGAGATGCTTGATCTTGTAGTTCTCCTTGTGAACGATGACCGGCTCGTGTTCCTCCTCGGGCTCGTCAGGGATATCCGGGGGGAAGATCGCTTCCGCAATTTGACGCATTTCCTTGGCCCGTTTCTTGGGGCGGTGGGATTTCAGCATCCGGGTCTTATGCTTGCGCATCCGTCGGGCGATTTTTGAAATCGTCTCGTCGATCGACGCATACATGTCAGGGGTTGTGGTGTGTGCCTCGATCACGATGTGATTGGCACAAAACAGAATAATCTCGGCGATGTGCCTCTCCTGCTCGACATTGAGAAGCACTTTGGCCTCGATGATCTTGGGATAGTCGAGATGCAAACCGGCCACTTTCTTTTCAGCATACTCTCGCATCGGTTCGGTAACTGATACATGACGTCCGGTGACAGTGATGGGCAGGTTTACGTTTTGTACTTGCATGGTGTGCTCGTTTTGTTGGGTTCGGGTTGTTATCTAAGCAGCGGAAATGGTACCAATCGGGAGGGTTGATTGACAAGCCTTCTCTCCGGCTGCCATGGGGGAATAAAATTAGGTTATGGAGGCCATGGGTTACATGGTGAAGCGGTCGCCCAGATAGAGTTCGCGGCTGACCGGGTCGTTAATCAGGAAATCGCGGTGTCCTTCGCGGAGGACTTTTCCTTCGTAAATCAGGTAAGCCCGGTCAACCAGTTCAAGGGTTTGTCGGGCATTGTGGTCGGTGATGAGAATAGCGAGTCCGGATTTTCTCAGATCTTCGACAATGGATTGAATTTCGTTCACAGCGATGGGGTCGACGCCGGAAAAGGGTTCGTCCAACATCAACAGACTAGGATTAGTTACGAGTGAACGGGCGATTGTGAGACGGCGTTTTTCACCGCCGGAGCAAGTTAACGCTAAATTATTGCGAATGTGAGTGATGCTGAATCGTTCCAGGAGCTCGTCAGTACGTGCCTTCCGCTCTTTCTTTGACAGGTCGAGTGTTTCCATCACCGCCATGATGTTTTCTTGCACGGTGAGTTTGCGAAAGATGGATTCCTCCTGTGGAAGATAACCCATCCCGAGGCGGGCCCGCTGATACATCGGGAGCTCGGTGACGTCCCGGTTGTCAAAGCGCACAGTGCCTCCGTTCGGCGGAACAAGACCGACGATCATGTAGAAGCTGGTGGTCTTTCCGGCACCGTTAGGGCCTAACAGGCCCACGATTTCACCCGGGCGGACATTGATCTCGACGCCATTAACCACGGTGCGGCCATCGTAGATTTTTACGAGGCCGTTCGTCTTGAGCAGAAACTCCTTGTCGTTCGCAGGGCGCGACGGGGTTTCCGGATCGGGAAGCGGGTTTTCTTCGACGGATACCTTGTTGTCCGGAGGGGCGGTTTCTGCGGAATCAGCCGCTTTGGCTTCACCCACACGCTTTGGTGGATTGTCTGCCGGAGGAGCTGAGTCAGTCTTGGAGACCGGTGCTTCCTGCTTCAGCGTGGCCTTCGCTGGTAGCGCTTCTTCCTTAGCCGGAGCCTCCGGGGTAGGTACTTTTTTGAATTTCTTTTTTTCGACCGGCGCCTTGTCCGCGGGAGACGAGTCTGCAGGGATTTCCTCACTGAAATCGGGAACCTCCTGCTCGACAAAGGACTCGAGCTCGTCGTTGATCGTTTCCTCCTTTTGGGCAGGAGGGGTGTCTTTCCGTTTGATTGGAATCTCGACTTCTACAGACTGCACCGGGGCATTACCTGAAATCTGTTTGCGCGGAGGCAGCGTGGCCTCCTCAGAGGGACGCCGGTTTCCCTGCTTCGGAAGCGGTAACTCCTCGGAGTAGCCGGTTTTGTCCTTTTTACCGGAGCCGAAAAGCTCGTCGAGCTCGTCGCGGTCGTCTGAGTAACTCATACAGCAGGGGGGGGGGAATCCGAGAGAAGAAAGATTAACGGAGGCGATCGATGCTGCCACCGACGCTGTTGCCGATACCGATGGTCTTGGATCCTCCATCATCCTCAACAGGGAAGCTGATTTTGTGACGGGAGGGGGCTCGCGAATCAGAACCGTTAATCTTGTACTTTCCGTCTCCTGTCATGACGATCTGCGCATCAGGTTCGGTGCAGCGGACGTGCTTTTCCCCGTCCTGGATGTAAGGAGGGCCGCCTGAAAGAACGATGTCCTTCGTGATGCCATTGTAATCTGCCATCCGCGAGATAGCGATCTGGGTATTACCATCCGGGCTGATGCGACGGATTTTAACCGTTCCTCCGGTGGCAACGGCTCGCTTAAAACTGGAGCTGTTTCCTTCTTCACCGGCATCCGCACTGGCGCCTTCGGCCAGAGTGACAACCAGCTTATCGCATTCGAGAATGAACTCGGGATGATTGATCACCACGTTTTCTGTGAAGGTGATAATACCTGCATTGTTGTCCATTTCTGAATCACCGGAGGTGATGACAACTTCGTTCTTTGCGTTGCTCTCAAAGGCACCCTCTTCGTCGACCTGGTAGATCGGGGCGAGAGGCGTAGGCTCCGGGAAGTCGCCAGGATTCAAAAACGGAGAATCGGGGATGCTTGAGGATGTGGTCGGAGCGGTCGCGATAGGAGTGACCTGGTTGTTCTGAACGATAGGCTGGTCAACTACCGTGGCGGCCGGTTTGGGAAGAGCGGCCGCGTCGGGAGACGAAGGCTGCGCCGCAGGGGGAGTTCCCACGCTTCCGGCAGGTCGCGTTGCGGGAGCGTCAGCACCGGTTGGAGCAGCGGTGGGGACCGCTGTTTGGGCGGCGGTCGGAGCCATCCGGCTGAATTCCTCTACTGCGGAGTTGGCGGTGGCTTCAATGGAGGACCGGTTTTCCTGGATGGCTTGAGCGGCTCCCTCGATTTCCTTCTGGTTGTCCTGGAAGACCCGGGTTGCTTCGCGGACAGCGTTGTCGGCTTTGTCGGAGTTCGCTTTGAGTTCCTGGATAGCGTTGGTTGCGGCTTTCTCGGGATCCTCCTGCACCTGCCGGAACATGTTCTTAAGCCGGGGGTCGTCGAGAAGGTTCGCTCCTTCCTCGACCAGATCTTCGGTAGAGGTGTCCTGTGCCGCCAGAGGTGTGAGTGTTAGAGCGGTGAGGATTATAAATTGCCAGAGATTGATAATCTTCATGGTGAATGAGGTTAAAGAGTTAAGTAGTTGGGGCTTTTACTTTGAGAATGGTGTGCCCATGTCAGGCGAAAACTTGTCTGCGTCAGGGATCACGACTTTGACGTTCCCCTCCAGTCGGCTGACTTGGGTTTGCTGGTGAAAAATCATGGTGTCGCCCGTCATGACAAATTTGGGCTGTTCGATCTTTGATGGTGTTTTGCTTCTCAGTACGCCGGTCGCCATATCGTAGGCGGCTTCGTCCATGGAAATGGTCGTTTCGGGTTCTTCGCTTCCGTTGTAAACCAGGACCACGAGGTCGATGAGGTCGAGATAACGTTCGTCGATGCGGGTGATGGACGAAGCGTGCATGACCGACTTGAGGTTTTCCCCGGTGTAGGAGGGAATGGCGACGCCTTTGAAGACGCGCCCGATGGGAAACATCTCTTTCAGTTCCGGGGGGAAGGCCGCCTGCATCGCGAGAGTTGCTGCTTCCGGGGCAGGTTCGTCCTGTGACGCCAGGGTGAATGGCATCAGGCAAAGCCAAAACGTGCCGAGCACGAGGCCAGTTGTCCGGACGGAGCGGATCATGTCTGAGGGATATCTCGCACGAGACAGTAGACTGCTTTCAGCTTGGCAAGCACTTCGCCTAGTTGGTCGAGTGGAACCTGATTGGGGCCGTCACTGAGAGCCTTTTCCGGGGTGGGGTGGGTTTCCATGAAAACTCCATCGCATCCTGCGGCAACAGCGGAACGGGCCAGGACGGGGGCGAGATAGCCGTCACCGCCGCTGGATGTCCCCTGACCACCCGGGCGCTGCACGGAGTGAGTCGCATCAAAGACAACGCGATAGCCGTCTTCCTGCATCCAGGGAATAGATCTCATATCTGCTACGAGTGTGTTGTATCCAAAGCTGGTTCCACGCTCGGTGAAAAAGTAGTTCTCAGAGCCGAAAGCATCGAGCTTATCAGCTATGTTCTTAACGTCCCACGGAGCGAGAAATTGGCCCTTTTTCACATTCACGACCCGGCCGGTGCGCGCGGCAGCTTCGATCAAATCCGTCTGGCGGCAGAGAAAAGCAGGGATCTGCAGGATATCGATGTATTCGCCGGCAATAGCCGCTTCTCCTACCGTATGAATATCAGTAGTAACGGGCACGCCGAGTTCCTTACCCACACTGGAAAGCAGGCGACAGCCTTCTTCGCAGCCAATGCCGCGGAAAGAGGACACCGAACTGCGGTTGGCCTTGTCGTAGCTGGCTTTGAAAACCATGTCGACGCCGACGTCATCGGCGATGGATTTGATCTGTGGCGCAACCTCGCGGATGAATGCCTCCGACTCGATTACACAAGGGCCCAAAATGAAAAGGGGACGATCGCCCCCGAGCTGATAGTCCCCGACTTTGACAGTTCCAGAATTGTCTCCCATAAGTATCCTGAAACCTAGCGCGGGGTTTCCTCAGAGGCAACCAGTTGAAAGATTTATAGTGATTATCAATAGAATTGAAATATTGAGTCATGAAATGTCTGGACCTCGAAATTCGGGGCGATAGACTGACGCCTCGTCGTCACCCCAGGATAGAGACGATTTTCCCGTCATATGCAAGATTCGCCTGAACAGGTGCCCTCCGTCAGCCTATGTCCCGAATGTGATCAGTCGCTGGACGTCTCGGGTCTGCCACCGTATGCCAAGATCGAGTGTCCGCATTGCGGAGCCTCGATTCGTGTTCGGACGACGATGGGACAGTACCAGATCACCGGGATGCTGGGTGAGGGGGGAATGAGCCAGGTTTTCAAGTCATTTGATATGCACCTGGGGCGGGAAGTCGCACTCAAGGTGCTGCACCAGTCCCTGAGCCGGGACAGTGCTTTGACCGCGATGTTCGAGCGGGAGGCTAAGCTAACTGCCTCAATTCTTCACCCCAACGTGGTGAAGGTATTTACCGTCGGAAACGAGGACGGCTATTTCTTCATCGCGATGGAGCTGGTCGATGCGACCAGCCTTGAACAGGTGATCGCTTCCAGCGGAGCACTTCCCGAAAAGGAAGTTCTGCATGTGGCTCACGATGTGGTGGCAGGGCTCAAGGCTGCTCACCATGAGGGGCTGATCCACCGCGATATCAAGCCGGGCAATATGCTCGTGACGGGCGAGGGAACCTCCAAGCTCGTGGACTTTGGTCTCGCGGTGCAACAGGGAGGCGACGACGAGTCCGAGGATCTCTGGGCAACGCCCTATTATGTCCCGCCGGAGAAGCTCGAGGGCGAGACGGACACCTACCTGGGCGATATTTACAGCCTGGGTGCGACGCTCTATCACGCCCTTACTGGTAAACCTCCTTTTGAGGCCAACACCTCATCGATGGAGGAATTGAAGGAGATCAAGAAAGCCGAGATCGACCTCAAGGCAGAGGCGCCGGGGGCCTCCAAGCCAACCGTGAAACTCATCGAGCGGATGATGGCCTACAAGCCTGAGAATCGTCCGCAGTCTTATGATCTCCTGCTTGAAGAGATCATTGATATTGAGAAGAAAGCTTTCGGGTTCGACCGGACTTCATCAAGGGCGGCTCGCTCGACTCAGAAAAAGCCTTGGCTTGTTGTTGGAACTTTCTCTGCTCTTCTCGCGGTTGGAACCGCACTATGGGTCTATCTCAAGGAAAATACGCCACCTCCCGGAGGCGGTGGCTTCAGTGTTGAAGGTGGCGACGGTGGCGTTATCAGTGCCGGCGCTGAATCAAACGCCGCCCAGTTCCTGAAAGGCCGGGAGCTTTTCGTGAAGGGTGATTTCAAAAAGGCGGAAGCCATCTTTACTGAGCTCAGTGGTGTGACTTCACTTTCTCCTTCGACGCAGATGTGGAGTCAGTTCTTCGGGGGAACACTTCAGCTTCTCCTGGGAAATGAGCAGGACTCCCGGGAGATGTTCTCTGCGATTTCTGTGATCAATCCCGAAGGTGAGGAAGGGGTGGAGGACGTTGTCGCCTTTCTTCAGAAGGCATCAGAGCCCCTCGCTTCGAATCTGCCGCTGATTGACAGCACGGTTCCGTTTGAAGCCGATTCTATTGATTCTGTGGGGATTCTCGCCGCAGGCATCAAGAATTGGCAGCAGGGGGATTTCGAATCCGGTATAAAACTGCTGGACCAGTTTGCTGCCAGTCAACCACCAGCGGATTTTGCGTGGATTGATGAACTGAAGAGCATTGTGGAAGTCTACCGCAGAGACTACGAACGTTGGCAGGCTCTTCCCAATCCGGCTCGCAAGAACGGGCCTGCTTCCTGGATGGCAGATCGCAAGGCGCTCGAAGGGGCGCTGGATGAGATCGAAACGAAGGGCTCGCTGCAAAAACTCATCCGAATGAGGCTGAAACGCATCGAAGACATTCGAAGCCTGATTGCCGAGGAGAAAGAAGAAGCCAATCGTCCCCAGGTTGCCGAGGTGACGACTCCGGAACCTGAACCCGGGTTGCCGGATATGACGCCGGACGAGCCGGAAAATACGGATCCTTTTGCCAAGCAGCAGTTGTCGCCGGAGGAGATGGTGGAGAGAGATAAGCTCAAGGAATTGTTATCCTCACTGGAGTCCTACGGTGCCACTTACCAATTCTCCGAGGCCATCGCCAAGCTTCAGGCGGAACCCCTCGAGTCCTGGACAATCCAGGAAGTTCGAAACGAGCTGGTTCTGGGTTTTGGTCGTGCCGAGGGTTTTCTGCCCATGCTTGCCGGACAGCTTTCGATCTCTGACTACGAGGGGATCATTCGACGGAAAGAGGGCGTGCCTCTGGAGGCGGCGATAACCTCGGCCGATCCCTCCATGTTTGTGATCGATTTGGGATTCGGCCCCAACGAAGTGGCCGTCACTGAATTTTCGCCGGATTGGCTGGTCGAAGCCGCAGAAGCGGTTTTGCCTCCATTCAGCCCGTCGACGCAGGAGGCCTGGGAGAACATTCTCTTCTTTTCGCTGGCCACCAATCAGCCGGAACCCGTGAGCCGAATTTCCCAGGTGATCCTGGCCGGTTCTCCTGAGTTCGGCGAGCGCTGGAAGAAGCTGATGCTGCTCTCTTCGCCAAATCCGTAAAGGGCGTTTACAAAACCGACGCGGGGTTGTAATCGCGTAAGACTTCGGTGAATTTACCGTCGTAACTGATAACAAACAGAAGTTATGTCAGACAAAGACGACGATACTCCACCTCCGGGATACCCTGATCCCAACGAAATTTCCCGTAAGCTCTCCGATTTCCTGAAATCCAATTTCGGTGACAACGTCTCGTTCTCGGCGATGCCCGGCGGAGCCAACCCGTTCGCTTCCGACGTGGCTCCGGATCCGACGGGAGAGGACCATGACCTGCAGGACGATCGTGCGGACATTTTTGATTTTGATCTGCTGCCTCGCCAGATCAAGCAGCACCTCGACCGTTTCGTCATCAAGCAGGACGAAGCCAAGAAAGCTCTCTCGATTGCCGTATGTGATCACTACAACCACGCGCAGTATCTTCGCCGTCTCGAGGAGGATGACCCGCATGCGGCAGAACGCATCGAATTTGCGAAGCAGAACGTGATCGTCGTGGGACCGACCGGAGTCGGCAAAACTTACCTCGTCAAACACATTGCGGAGCTGATCGGTGTGCCTTTCGTGAAGGCTGATGCGACTAAGTTTTCAGAGACCGGTTATGTCGGTGCTGATGTGGATGACCTCGTCAGGGAACTTGTCCGCAAAGCTGACGGTGACGTTGAGTTGGCAGAATACGGCATTGTCTACATCGATGAAATCGACAAGATCGCTACGGCTTCGAACATCGGTGGTCGGGATGTGAGTGGGCGCGGTGTCCAGACGACTTTGCTCAAGCTGATGGAGGAAACTGAGGTTCCAGTGCGGAACCCACAGGACATTCAGTCGCAGATGCAGGCGATGTTTGATCAAAATCGCGGCAAGCCTAGCAAGGACGCAATCAACACCCGCCACATTCTATTCATTGTCAGCGGAGCATTCTCGGGGCTCGAAAAGATTGTCGAGAAACGACTGCGCCAGGGAGCTATAGGCTTTGGTGCCGAGCAAACCACGGCGGACGATGCCGCTGCGATCAAGGAAGCCATCGGCACGCAGGACTTTATCGAATTCGGCTTTGAGGCTGAATTTATTGGCCGTCTTCCTGTCAGGGTAGTCTGCGATCACCTCGAGAAGGAGGATCTTTTTGAGATTATGAAGAATTCCGAGGGCAGCTTGATTCGCCAATATGAGCGCGAGTTTGAGGCCTTTGGTATCCAGGCGGACTTCCAGGACAGTGCTCTCGAAAAAATTGCAGCTGCAGCTGCGGAAGAAAAGACCGGTGCGCGGGGATTGATGACGGTGTGTGAGCGCTTGCTCCGCAACTTTAAGTTTGAGCTTCCAGGCACCAGTGTGACCGAGTTGACGGTTGACGGGGAGCTGGTCGATCAACCTGCCAATGCACTCGATGGATTGCTTGGTGAAGCCGAGACTTTTGCCGACTCCCGGGTTGTTGCTGAGTTGGCGGCCTTCAAGCGAAAGTTCGAGCAGGAGTTCGGCGTGAAGTTAACCTTCGAGGGCGATACCGTGACTGGATTGGCCAGCCTCGCGGAAGAGCGCGGCCAGAGTGTCCTGCAGTTGTGCGAAGAACTGTTCCGCGACTACCAGTTTGGTCTGAAGTTGATTAAGAAAAACACCGGTCAGGACTCTTTCCCGATTCCGGCGAGTGCCCTGAAGGATCCTGACAAGTTCCTTAGTGGGCTCGTTGTTGCCAGCTACGGGCAGGAGGAAAAAACAGCCCAGGAAGAGTTGGACCTGGGAGACTCCGAGTCGAGTGAGCCATCCTAGATTTCCTTACTCGCCGATATCCTCGTTCCAGAGTTCGGGGCGCTGCTGGATGAAGTCGCGCATGATTTGGATGCAGGTTTCATCGTTCATCTGCACCAGTTCCACGCCGCGCGAACGCACGTAGGACTCGGGCCCCCTGAAGGTGGTGTTTTCCCCAATTACGATCTTGGGTATGCCGTAGAGTAGGGCCGCGCCGCTGCACATGTCGCAAGGGGAGAGTGTGGAGTAGAGCGTACTGCGGCGATAGTCGGATGCGGATCGCCGGCCCGCATTTTCGAGGCAGTCCATTTCCGCATGGAGAACGGTGCTGCCTTGCTGCACCCGCCGATTGTGGCCGCGCCCGATGATTTGCCCGTCGAGGACGAGCACTGAGCCAATGGGGATGCCCCCCTCGGCGAGTCCCAGGCAGGCTTCCTCAATGGCGGCTTCGAGAAATGGATCCATGGTTCATGTTTTACCGGTAGAGGCGGTCTGGATCAATTCCCCGAGGTGCCGAATGGAGTGAGGCATCCTCCGATTTCTTATTGAAATGTAAAAATTACCGGCGACCGTATTTTATGGTAATTATCAAAAGGGTGGTTTGTATGCTCATGGTGGCGTCTTTGATGGCCGGCTGTGCGAGTCGCGGCGGGCTTTCCCGGACAGAATACATTACTCTTGAGGCGACTGGATACTGCAAGTGCCAGGAGTGTTGCGGCTGGAAACGCAATCTGCTGATGCAGTCGGTCTATGCCTACGGCGACATGAAGGGCGAGAAAAAGAAAATCGGCCAGACTGCCTCCGGGACCAAGGCCAAACCGGGTCGCACTATTGCTGCTGATACCTCCATTTTCCCGTTTGGCACCCGAATGAAAGTTCCCGGCTACGGTTGGGGAACGGTGGAAGATCGCGGGGGAGCGATCAAGGGAAACAAGATCGATCTCTTCTTCAAGACCCACAAGCAGGCGCTGGAGTGGGGACGTCAGACGGTCAAGGTCGAAGTGATTCTCCCCAACGGCTAGAGTCTAAATCGCGGGATTTTCGTTGCAGGGCACGGTTCTCTGTGAGAATAACCGCGCATGGTTTCATTTGAAGATCGCGTAGTCGTTGTGACCGGTTCCGGTCGCGGGATCGGTAAGGAGATTGCCCGGGCATTTGTTCAGCGCGGAGCAAAGGTGGCTGTTGCCAGCCGGACCGAGTCCAATTCTCAGGCCGCCGCCGACGAATTGAACGCCGAGGGCCCCGGTTCTGCCAAGGCCTACGCCGTCGACATTGCGGACTACGACAGCACGATCGAGTTTGGCAAGCAGGTCACCGCTGACCTCGGCGCTGCCAGCATCCTGGTGAACAATGCCGGTGTCACTCGTGACGGTCTCGCACTTCGCATGAGCGAAGAAGACTGGGACACGGTTCTCGACACCAATCTCAAGGGCGCTTTTAACGCGGTGAAGGCCTTTCAACGCGGTTTGCTGAAGGCGGAAAATGCCCGCATCATCAATATCAGCTCTGTTATCGGCCTGATGGGCAACGCGGGGCAGGCCAACTACGCTGCGAGTAAAGCCGGTCTCATCGGCTTCACCAAGGCCCTGGCCAAGGAGTTTGCCGGTCGCCAGGTTTGCGTGAACGCGATCGCTCCCGGATTTATCGTGACGGACATGACCGATGAATTGACTGAAGAAGTCCAGGAGCAGATCAAGAGTGGAATTCCGCTTGGGTCTTTTGGCGAAACTGCTGACATCGCCAATGCCGTGACTTTCCTCGCCAGTCCCGCCTCCCGCTATATCACCGGTCAGGTTCTGACTGTGGATGGTGGCATGGTGATGTAGGTAGAAAATTTAAAATAGTGAAATGCTGAAATTGGGAAATCGCATTTCAGTTTTCTTAATTTCACAATTTCCAAAAGAGCCTGTTTCCTTTTGGGGACAGGCTCTTTGCTTTGTGGGTTTGTGAAAATGAATTGCAAACCCTCGGGTGATTTCGTAAACCGGCATCATGTTCACGGTTCGTATGATGGTGCCGGCTGACTTCGATGAAGTCGCTGAACTTATTTTCCTTTCGACTAACGGCTGGTATCAACAGCATTTCGGTCATTCCATCTTTCAATGTCTTCCGGATGACTGCCGTGTGTTCCCGGAGGTCTACGAAGATCTCGATCCAGAGTGCGGGCTTGTTGTTGAGCATCCCCAGACTCAGATGATCGTGGGGTCATGTTTTTATCATCCCAGGGAAACACATGTCTCGCTGGGGATCATGAATGTGCATCCCAACTATTTCGGCCATGGGATCGCCGGCTTGATTTTGAAGCACATCATCGAATACACAGACTCCCGAGGTCTGCCGCTACGTCTTGTGTCGAGTGCGCTCAATCTCGATTCGTATTCGCTCTACAATCGCTTTGGCTTTGTGCCCGCTACAATCTACCAGGACATGGTGGTAACCGTGCCTGCGAAGGGCGTTCCTGAGCACGAAGGCAATGCTTTGCCGGGGGTTCGGGAAGCCGGTCCTTCTGACCTCGTTGCGATGGGGGCACTTGAGTTTGAAATCAGCGGAATCTCACGTGAACGCGATTACTGCTACTTCATTGAAAACGGCGATGAGATCTGGCACACCGTGGTCTCGGAGGATGAGGAAGGAAACGTGGATGGATTCCTCGTTTCAGTGGATCATCCCGCATCGAGGATGATCGGCCCCGGAGTCGCCCGCACTCCAGAAGCGGCGCTGGCTATGTTGCGGGTGCAACTGGAGCGCTTCAAAGGGAAGTCCGTGGTTTTCCTCGTTCCGGCTTCGTGCCCGGAGCTCGTCAAATCCGCCTACAAGCTTGGAGCCCGGAACTGCGAGCTCCACTTCGGGCAGGTGAGGGGCGATGCCCAGCCGGTAAACGGCGTGGTCATGCCGACCTTCCTGCCGGAATCGGGCTAGAGACCTGCCTTAAGGATTAAGGAACCGATTTACGGCGTCGCCAGTTTCTTGGCCTGCTCCTGGCTCGCCGCGTCGAGGCTGGCGAGAGGATAGACAAACTCGGAGCCGTCTTCCTTGCGGAGCTTTACGTGGGTCGCATTCACCGCGACGAACGAAGCTTTCAGTGAGACTCCCTGCGTGTTGGTCCAACTAAGGAGCTCGGCAGGAGCATCCGTGGTAGCTGGAGTGGAAGTGCTCGGTGCCGGATCCGGGTCATCAGCAGAGAACTTGGCGCCTTCAGCGATCCACTGCTTCACCAGGTTGAGCTCCACCGAAGTCATGCCCTCAGCGCCGCGGGCGCGAGCGGGGGGAGGCGGCATGGAATCACCATCGGTGCGGGGGAGCCCGGCCTTGATGGCAAGAAGGCTGTTGGCGGGATTGCCGGGGATGATGACGGGATCGTCACCACCGATTCGGTCGGCAAAGCTGTCTGTGCTGTCCATTCTCAACTTACCTTTTGCGCGAGGGCCGCTGTGGCACTTGTAGCACTTTTTGTTGAGGATTGGCCTGATCTCAGAGGTGTAGTCAACAGCGCTGACGTGGCCCACAGAAACGAAGAGAAAGGCTGATAGAGAGAGGAGAGTCGGGAGTTTCATTCGCAAGATACGGTCAAGGTTTCGCAATATATGACTACCGGGAAAACCAACGCAAAACCTACCAGAATGCCGCGGCGAGTCAATTACGTCACAACGATTTGCACCGCAGATGCGCCGTGAAGGGTCAAGGTTTCCGATTTGATTCGCCGATTGGCGGCGTGTACATCAGCTGCCATGAAGTTTCTACCCACCACGTTTCTGGTTGCGGCGCTGACTCTGATTTCCGCTGTGGCTCAGGATTCCCGTCCCAACATCGTCTTCATCTTCACCGATGATCACTGCCAGCAGGCCCTCAGTGCCTACGATGCCACCCGCATGGCGACTCCGAATATGGATCGCATCGCCGAAGGCGGCATGCTGTTCAACCGCTGCTACGTCACCAACGGTATTTGCGGTCCGAGCCGTGCTGTGATTCAGACCGGCAAGCACAGCCACCTCAACGGTTTTGTCCGGAACGGAAACACCTTCAACGGGGATCAGCAGACTTTCCCGAAACTTCTCAATGCCGCTGGTTACCAGACTGCCGTGATCGGTAAGTGGCACCTCAAATCCACTCCGCAGGGATACGACTATTTCGACGTCCTTATCGGCCAGGGGCCTTACTACAATCCGCCGATGCTTTACGGTGGTATCGAAGCCGAAGCCACCAAGCGCGACCACGTTGGCTACACCACTGACATCATCGGTGAGAAGGCTCTCAACTGGCTCAAGAATGACCGTGATCCCGACAAGCCTTTCATGCTGATGTTTCAGCACAAGGCGCCTCATCGTAACTGGCAGCCCGGGCCTAAGTATCTCACCTGGCTTGACGACCAGGAAATCCCTGAGCCGGCAACTCTGTTCGATGACTACTCAAATCGCGCCAGCCCTGCGGCCAACCAGACCATGGAGATCAAGACGCATCTCAACGATAAGGATCTCAAGCTGGTGGCACCGAACAATCTCACGCCTGAGCAGCTCGAAGCGTGGAATGCGGCTTACGAACCGAAGAACGAAGCCTACCTCGCCAAGCGGGATTCCATGACGGAGAAGGAAATCATCCAGTGGAAATACCAGCGCTACGTGAAGGACTACCTCCGCAGTGTGAAGTCCGTTGATGACACCATCGGTGATGTTCTTGATTATCTCGAAGCGGAAGGCCTCGACGAGAATACCGTAGTGATCTACTCCAGTGACCAGGGCTGGTATCTCGGAGAACACGGCTGGTTCGATAAGCGATGGATGTATGAGGAATCCCTCAAAACACCTCTTCTCGTGAAGTGGCCCGGAGTGGTTGAGCCGGGATCGGTCAGCAACGACATCGTTTCCAACCTCGACTTTGCAGAGACCTTCCTCGACATCGCCGGTGTGGACGCACCCGAAGACATGCAGGGCGAGAGCTTTGTTCCCATTCTCAAGGGCAAGACCCCGGAAGACTGGCGCACGACCTTCTACTATCACTACTACGAGTTCCCCGGTGCTCACAGCGTGGCCCGTCACTACGGTGTTACCGATGGCGACTACAAGCTGATCCAATACTACCACCTCGACGAGGGCGAACTCTTCGACCTGAAGAAGGACCCGAACGAGATGAACTCGGTCTACGACTCACCGGAATACGCGAGCAAGCGCAAGGAGCTTGAATCTGAGTTGGAGCGTCTCCGTGAGTATTACCAGGTTCCCGAGGATCCGAAGCCTGAGCCCAAAGCACCTAAGAAGAAGGGTAAGAGCAAGGGCTGATCTGTTTTCCTCCCAGCAGGAAAAATCCCCAAGCTTTGAAGCGGCCTGTCCTGAAAGGGGCAGGCCGCTTTTTTACATCCGCTTCTCGATAGCGAGCAGGAAAGGTGGCGAGTTTCGTTGATTCTGAAATTCGTATCGAGCGACTGAAAAATTGTCCTGGTCGAGGGAAGAAGCCCAGTCACTCACCGTCTCACCTTCTTCAGGTCCACCTTCGTGACCGATATAGGCGACAACCGTTAACAGCCCGCCGGGCTCGAGAAGAGCGACGGACTTTTCCAGGGCTGTCAGGGTGGATTCTTTGTCGGTGATCAGGTTTTTGTCGCCTCCGGGGAGGTAACCGAGATTGAAAGTGATGGCCGCAATGGGTTCTGCGATGAAGTCATCGAGTGTTTCGTGGCCAGCCTGATGAAGGGTGATGTTAGGGCGATTACCGGTTCTTTCGCGGGTCTTTTCGATAGCGCCGGCCTGGAGATCAAACCCGATGACGTGGCCGTTTTCGCCCACGCAGTTTGCGAGGAAAAGAGTGTCGTGCCCGTTTCCGACGGTCGCATCAACCACCGTGTCTCCTTCCTGTATTCGCTCGCTGAGAAGGCGGTGAGCCATCTCGGTGGGCCGGGGGAGTCTTGGTGCGCTGGCCATGACCACTAGAGGAAGTTGGAGCGAATGTCGTTTGCCTCCGGAAGGGCTTCTTCGTCGAGGATGTGAGAGACGAGGCGTTGAGCGTGCCAGGGCCCGTTTAGAACGCCTTTCGAACCAAGCCCGTTGAAAAAGAAGACTCGAGGCTCAGACGGGTGACGTCCCATGAATACCTGGCTCCTGCGAATCACCGGGCGAATGGCTGCGCGGTGGCCGGAGACTTCAAAGGAAGCATTGGTCAGGTTTCTAACCTTGCGCAGGACCTCGGCGTGGCCTTCGTCATGGCCATATGGATCGTCGAGATCGTGGCGATAGGTGGAACCGGCACGAAAGGATCCGTCACCTTTTGGAATGAGCCAGCCGCCGGAGTTCACGACATGTGAGACATCAGATAGCTCGGGAATTGAGAGATCGAGAATATCTCCCACCGTTGGCTTTACCGGGATCCAATCGAAAAACCGGTTCTGGTTGCCTCGCCACCCCTGGGCAAAGATGATTCCATCGGCTTCAATGTTCTTCCACTTCACTCCGTCTTCAGTTGTCTCCACTTCATCGGGATTGAGGAAGCCGATTGCGTAGCCGAGGCGCTCGAGGAGATGATATCGAGTGGCACTGAGAAAAGCGGGGAGATCCATCCAGCCTCCACCTTTCATTTCGAAGCCACCGTGAGGCGCCGCGATCTTGGGATTGTCTAGGGAGAGAGGACCTGAGAACCTTTCGTAGGCCTCGGGATCCGCGGCGACGCGTTCTTCCCAGGTGGTTTTCTCCTCGGCAGAGCGAAACAGGCGAGCAATGCGCTGGTGATGGAAAAACTGTTTTCCCGTCGATTCTTCGGTGTCCCAGTAAAACTTGTGAGCATAGTCGAGGCGTTCTTCCAGCCCGTCGGGGATATTGAATCGGCTCCCTGCGAGAGGAGTGACGAGTCCGGCTGCCACCTTGGAAGAGGTGATCCCTTCCTCCGGATCGACCACGAGGACACGCTGGTCGCGACGATGCAGGTGCCAGGCAAGCAGGGAACCGGCAAGGCCCTGCCCAACGATGAGGTAGTTCACTTTCACGGATAAAGGAGACGAGGCCCTTCCTGTTACACCACAGGGTGGGAATTCGCCAGATTAATTAATTTCCCAAAATAGTTAACTTTTATAAAATAAATGATTGTCATAACTCCGGAATGCCACCACAATACAAGTTGGTAGAACCACTAGAATCATTAGATTTATGAAGATGACCACTCTTTCGGGAAAATTGATCTGTGTGTTGGCTGTCTCTGGGGTATTCCTGTCGAGCTGCAGCGATCCACAAAAAGTGGCGCGCAAGGATCTGGAGGAGAAGGGATACGAAGTGTCCCCACGGGATCTGTTCCTTGCTGCCGGGGCGGGGGATCTTGAGAGCATTGACCTTTTCATGCTGACTGGACTCGACATCGACACGGTCGATGGCGCGGGCAACACGGCACTGATCAAGGCGGCTTCTGCCGGTCAGATTCAGGCCGTTGAAAAGATCCTCGGACTTGGAGCCGATCCTCGTCACATCAACAGTCTGGGCCGCGATGCTCTTCTAACGGCTTCCGCAAAAGGATTCGAAGACGTTTCCCGCATGCTGATGAGCCGCGGTGCTAACGTCGACCTTCGTGACTCGGAAGGCTGGAGCGCTCTTTCTATTGCTGCTTACAATGGACATTCGAATATTGTCAGTCTGCTCGCCGGGCAGGTGACTTCCGAAGCGCTGGACGATGCGCTTCTCGTAGCCAGCTTTAACGGTGATGCCCGGGTGATTACGACTCTGCTGGGACAAGGTGCCAACATCAATGCCCGCAGCCCGGAAAGTAAAACGCCCCTCATGATCTCGGCGAGCGGCGGAAAGCTGCAGGCCGTCCGTGTGCTTTTGCAGAACCAGGCCAATCCCTATTCCGAAGACAATTACGGCAACACCGCTGCTAACCTGGCGGAGATGGCAGGCCACGAGAAAGTGCATGAGCTGATCCTGACTCCCGATGCCTGGGGAGCCACACCGGAGAGCCTCGAGGTGGCGAAGGAAATGGCGGAGGCCAAGGAAGCGCTGGTGGCTGAAGCCGGCATTGAGGAAACTTTTGAAGTCGCTGATGCGGTTGAAGAGCCCGCAGAAGGCGGGACTGTTGCTGTTGAAGAGGGCACCAATGGGCAGGATGATTTGGCCGATAGCGGCGGAAGCTCGGCACCTCAGTCCGCCGGCGACCGAAAGGTGGCCGCTGCTCCCGCAGCTGTCGGTAGCACCCGCAAGCCGCTCCCCAACCGCACGCAGATTCGCGAGAAGGCTAAGTCGAAGCCCATCGTAGCGCTCAATGGTTCCAAGATCAGTTCCCGCAGTCCGGAAACAGCCCCGGTTCAGACCATGGTCCTCTCATCGTTTCACGAAGAGCCGCTTCCCATCGCTGTCTCTAAAGTCGACGGCAAGCGTGCCGAAATTCGCCATCTCGGCAGTGAAGAGTCAGCTCCCGTTGAAGTAGCCGCCGGATCCAATATCCCGGGAACAGAATTTCGAGTGGAGGAAGTGACCCGAAAGTTTGTTCACTCGAAGGAAGGCCAGGGACGCATGATGGATGTATCCCGTGTCAAGGTGACCGACACGCGCACCGGTGAGACCCACTTGCTGGTGAAAGATTCGGCCGGCCAGTCGTCCGACACCTACGCCATCCTGACATCCGCTGGAAGCCAGTATCGCTACGCCGTGAAATCGGGCGATATCTTCTCCAGTTCTCAGCCCGGGATGGGAGAAAAAGATTACCAGGTTCTCGATATTCGTGCAGGTGCCGTAGTGATTAAAGACCTCGAAACAGAAGAGGTAATCACGGTGGGGCGCGATGGAGTCATTCCGACGCACTGAGCCTCTTCAGTCGTCACGTTATTCGCAGGGATCGCCGCTGACGCGGGATCCCTGTTTTGCTTTTGGCCGCCCGGCTGCTTCCGCGTTAGACCACAGTCCCGTCGGGAATGTTTTTTCCTTTTGGAACCACGATGATTCCGTCACGGATGTAGCACCATTCATTGTCCTCGTTGATGCGGTCCCCGGGATGAATGACCACGTTTTTACCAATGCAGGCGTTCTTATCGATGATCGCCTTGTGAATCTTGGTGTTCTCTCCAATGAAAAGGGGAGTCTCAGTGACCTTGCCTTTGCGGCTCACCTCCTGCTTGTTGTAATAGTCCGACCCCATGATGATGGTGTCAGTGATCTCACAGCCGGATTCAATCACCGAGCGAACGCCGATGATGGATCGCTTGATATGCGCCTTGGTAATAATGCAGCCGTCAGAAAGCAGAGCCTGCTCGATGGTGGCATTGTTGATCTTACTGGCAGGAAGAAGACGTGCACGAGTGTAGATCGGATTGTGAGGATCGAAGAAGTTGAACTGGGGGATGATCTTGGTCACCTCGAGATTCGACTCGTAGAATGATTTGATCGTTCCGATGTCCTCCCAGTAACCCTGGAAGGTGTGTGAATACACACTCTTGTTTTTGATGATGCCGGGAATGATATCGCCGCCGAAATCTTCGAGGTCATTATCGAGGGCTTCTTCAAGCACTTCACGGTTGAAGAGGTAAATGCCCATGGAGGCCTGGAAGCGCTCTTCGTCCTCAGGGATTCCGGCGGATTTCAGCAGAGCTTTCGGCATGATGAGTTGATCGAGCAGTTCATCATTATCGCCGGGCTTTTCGACAAAGCGGGTGATTCGGCTGTTGTCATCCGTGTGCATCAGTCCGAAGGCGCGGGCCGGATCGCGAGTGACCGGGGTGGTGGCAATGGTCAGATCGGCTCCGGTTTCTTTGTGCTGCTTCAGCATCCGCCGGTAGTCCATGCGGTAGAGTTGGTCGCCGCTGAGGATCAGGAAATACTTGTAGGGACGCTCCAGGAAGTAGCTGAGATTCTGACGAACCGCGTCGGCAGTGCCCTGATACCAGTTGTCGTCGCCGGGCGTCTGCTGGGCAGCAAGGATATGGACGAAATTCTCGCCAAAATGGTCAAACTTGTAGGCATTCGTCACATGCCGGTTGAGGGACTCGCTGTTGAACTGCGTCAGCACGTACATCTGCCGGATGCCGGAGTTGATGCAGTTGCTGATCGGGATATCGACGATCCGGTATTTTCCAGCCAGGGGAACGGCAGGTTTTGATCTTCTGTGGGTTAGAGGGAAGAGCCGCGTTCCCTGGCCTCCTCCCATGATGATTGCGAGCGTGTTACTGAGCGGTTTTGCAGAGCTGGTTTCAGACATGGTTCCTGACGTTACTCTACGGGCTAATTGGAGAAATTGGCACTGTTTTAGTTACAAATTTTTTGATTAAGGAGCATTCCCAAACTACCGTTCTGCCGGATTTTAAAATCTATAGAATTTATGTGTGGTATTGTAGGATACGTCGGCAAAGCTTCTGCAACTTCAGTGCTCATTGATGGGCTGAGGCGGCTGGAATATCGTGGTTACGACTCTTCGGGTCTGGCGGTGATGAACGGAAGTCGCAGCATTGAGATGCGAAAGCGCAGCGGCCGCCTGGATAATCTGAAGCAGCTCCTTGCTGAAGATCCGGCGGATGGAGATTGCGGCATTAGCCACACTCGCTGGGCGACCCATGGTGAGCCGACTGACGTCAATGCCCACCCTCATACCGATCAGAGTGGCAAGCTGGTGATGGTGCACAACGGTGTGATTGAGAATTACCAGTCGCTCAAAGAGCAGATGCAGGCGGAAGGACATGAGTTCCAGTCGCAGACTGACTCCGAAGTGCTCGCTCACCTGGTTGGGAAGTGTTTCGACAACAGTCCGGAGACAGACGACCGCAAGCGACTCGTGGGAGCGGTTCGCGAAGCTTTGACGATGGTGTCAGGGACTTATGGCATCGTCGTGATGCACGCCGATGTTCCCAAGTTTCTCGTGGGTGCCCGCCTTGGCAGTCCGCTCGTGGTGGGTCTTGGAAAGGGAGAGAAATTCCTAGCTTCCGATGTGGGTGCCATTGTCTCTCATACGAGCGATGCGATCTACATGAGGGATCGCGAGCTGGTCTACATGACCGACGATGATTTCAGTATTGAGAACATCGACGGCGATGCGGCCGACTACGAAGTGAGCACGGTGGACTTCACGCAGGAAGATGCCGAGAAGGGCGATTATCCCCACTTCATGCTGAAGGAGATTTACGAGCAACCGACCTCGATCCAAAACGCCTATCGCGGTCGACTCGTTGATGATCAGGCTTCAGCTTTGCTTGGTGGATTGCAACTGACGCCACGCGAATTGCGCGATGTCGATCGGATTGTTCTTTGCGGCTGCGGAACGGCTTCTCATGCGGCGATGGTGGGCGAGTATCTGATCGAACACCTTGCCCGGATCCCAACCGAAGTGGAGATTGCGAGTGAGTTTCGGTATCGGAATCCACCACTCGACAAAAATACGCTCGTTTTTGTGATCAGCCAGAGCGGTGAAACGATTGATACTCTTGCCGCGATGCGGGAGGGGCAGCGTAAGGGACACCGGGTGCTGGGCATTGTGAATGCGGTTGGTTCAACGATCGCCCGTGAATCCGACGGGGGAAGTTACCTTCACTCAGGACCCGAGATCGGTGTGGCAGCCACCAAGTCATTCACTTCCCAGGTAACGTTGCTGACGCTGTTGGCTCTGTTGCTCGGCCGGATGCGCCACCTCTCAGTCGACTACGGTCAGCGCATGCTGCAGGAGCTTCGCGATTTGCCTGCGAAGGTGGAAACCATCCTCCAGCAAAGTGAGAAGATTCGCCAGATCGCTGAGAAATACATCGACGCTCAGGGCATGCTGTTCCTCGGACGTCAGTTCAATTACCCGACCGCACTGGAGGGTGCGCTCAAGATGAAGGAGATTTCCTACATCTTCGCAAGCGGCCACGCCGCGGCGGAATTGAAACACGGCATCATTGCTCTCGTCAGCGAAGAGACTCCGAGTGTTTTTATCATGCCGAAGGACTCGGTGTTTGAGAAGAATGTCAGCACTCTGGAAGAGGTGAAGGCACGCAAGGGGCCTGTCATTGCGGTAACGACGGAGGGATGCACTGATCTGGAACGCATCGCCGACGACGTGATCTACATTCCGGAGGTGACTGAATGTCTCAGTCCAATCCTCGCCTCTATTCCCCTGCAGCTACTGAGCTACCATTTTGCGGTGGCTCGTGGTTGTGATGTCGATAAGCCGAGAAATCTGGCAAAGAGCGTCACTGTCGAGTAGATTGTAAAAGACACGAGGTTGAACCGCTTCTCACCGTCAGTGCCACTCGTGTTCTAGTTCTGTCAGGATTATGGAAAACGAAGATTCGAATGGAGTTCATACCGAAGAAGGAACTCCGATCCGCCAGATTGCTGTCTTTTTGCCGAACCGTCCCGGTGCATTCGTGGCTATCCTCGATCTGCTGAAAACGAATCACGTTGTTGTGATCGGTCTTTCGGTCCAGGACTCGATCGACAACACCGTGGTTCGACTCATCGTGAGTGATCCGGACACGGTTGAGACGATCTTTATCGAGCGCGGCATTCCCTATAATTCGACTGACCTTGTCGTCGTAGAGTTGCAGGAGGGAGCCGAGCAGATGCCGGATTGCCTGCGCACGCTCCTGAACGCCGAGACCAACATCCACTTCATCTACCCGCTGCTGACCCAGCCCAATGGGCGAGCTGCGCTGGCACTGTGTGTGGAGGACAATCACTTCGGACAATCGATTCTTTCCAAGGCGGGTTACAAGATCCTGCGCCAGGAAGATATCAGTCGCTGATTCTCCTGCCGGTCTAGATCGAGGCGCGTCGGAACAGGGTGTCGACCACGTTGCGAACGTACTGTTCGTCGGAAAGGCCGACGGTGACTTCGTCGGGGAATTCCGAAAGAGCGCGAAAGTGATCGGCGAGGCGAGAGAAGAGGAGCAGGCGGCTTTCCGGTTTCAGTTCGTCACGGCGGGTGACGGCATCGAGCGCAATTCGAGCCTCTTCGGGTGAAGTCTTCTGCCGAAGTCTCGCTTCGAGGTGAGGCGTGCTGGCGAAGGAGTTTTCTCCCTCTTCGAGCAGCTCGTTGTAAGACGGTGCCGGAACATCGACTTCGCGAATGACCAGCGTGCCCGCGGCAATGTCCCCGGTCCTTTGACACTTGGCGGTGAAGAGGCAGCTCGTTCCACCAATCAGGTAGAAGGTAGAAGGAAGCATGTCGAGCAGCCGAAAGATGTTTCGAATTGCGATTTGTTTGAAAGATAGTGAGAGACCTCGCTCGTCAATGACCCGGAGTTTCAGAAGGCGTTTGCCAAGAGTCTGTCCAGACCAGAGCCATTCAAGAACGATGCCGTAAAATGTCGCGATAACGAACTGCACGATGATCGTGGTGCCCTCACCGAAGTCGACGAGAATTCTCCCGATGCCGGGGAGGGCTGACGCCATGCTTTGCAGGATGTTGAGTACGAAGGTGGCGAGGATGGTCAAACCCATGATCACCCCCAGGTCGACAGCGAGGGCGAGACAGCGACTGTAGGGGCTGGCAATGGGAATCTTGAACGAGACTCCCTCGGCTGTCCTGACTTCCAATGTGGTCGCTTTTCCCAGCATTACGTGGCAAGGACGGGTTGAGGTTTCTTGCGACCTGACAGGGTGAGATAAACGATAAGGCCGGTCAGTTGAAGCGCCCCGAATCCGATCTTCCAGGGATAGAAATTCGGGGCGTGATACTGAGAAAGGAATGATTCGACGATGCCGGCCCAGATCAGCATGAGGGCGGCCCCGGCGATCAGGGTAAGGAGGTCACCCCGGATACGGGCGAAGCGCTGGTGGAGTCGCAGGTTGGTGCCCCACCCGAACATGGTGTGGGCAATGACAAGCCCGGCCTGACCACCGAGCAGGATGGCCGGTATCTCTACGGAGCCGTGTGGCAGGAGCCAGGCGGTGAGGAACTCACCCTGGCCGTCCAGCAGGTAATCGTAGCTGACAAATCCGAGAAGCTTCCCGTTGTCGAAAATGATGGCCAGGGTAAAAATTCCCCAGAGAAATCCCGAGACCATGGCGAGGGCCGTGACCTTGGTATTGTGGGTCATCAACTGAGACGAAAAGGCGTGGCGTCCCTGGAAAGCATCAAAATCCTGTTTCTCCTCCCGCTCGACCCGCTTGGACGGCTTTTCCCGGAGATGCGGGAATTGAGGAGGGATGAACTGATTTTTCTGGTCGTAGTCCACGGCAAGGGCACCGGCACCAAATGAGGCTCCGACGAGGAAAGCGCCAGCCGAGATCACGAAGGCGCGCCAATGACGTCGGAATGTGGCGGGGAAGGTTCGGGTAAGCCACTGGAGGGGGCGAAAGCGAACTTTCCCGCCACCTGATTCGTGGAGACGGCTGTAGGCTTTGGCTACAATTCGCTCGAGGTAGCGGGTGGTTTCGACTTCGCCGGCAAAGGTATTGAGCTTAACGAGATCGGCCGAGGTTCGCTGGTAGAGGTAGTAAAAGCGCTTCGCCTCTTCCAGCGGCGGTTGGTAATCGCCTGACTCATCATAGTTTCGGAGCAGGGCCGACAATTCGTCCCAGTAGGGCTGCTCTTTGGCGATGAACTTGTCGAGATCGAGGATCACGCTACGGACTATGAATAGTGGCCAAACCTATGGCAAGTGGCATCTACGTTGACCGGGAAGATTCGGCGCAACCGGGTAGGACAGTCGGGGTTGACTCGGGAGCCGATTCCCTGCGATGTTCTCATCGCCGGATGTTTCAAACCGGCACTCTACGACATGTCCCTGATACCGTTGCTTTCCAGGATCTCGATGGATAGCGGGTGCGTTGATGCCCCGCAGTGTGAGTCCGTTCTCGAAGATGCGGCAGCCCGCCAGAGTTCGCTGGTGGATGCTGTGTTTGACGCGGGACTGGTTGATGAAGAGGAATTTGCGCGGCTACTCGCCAAGGAGGCCGGGCTCGAGTTTATGGCGGGTTCGGAGGAAGACCTCGAAGAATCGCTGCACCGGAAGTTTCCCGCCAAGCTGGCACTTCGCTATCGTCTTCTTCCCGGCAGAATTGATGACGGGCAGATTTGCCTGATGACCTACGATCCTTTCGACCTGGAAGCTCGCCAGGCGGTGGGTCGCGAATGGCCGAAGCCCGTTACCTGGGCGGTAGGAACCCGATACCGCATTCTGGAAGGGCTGCGCCAGGGTTATGGTGTCGGTGCCGAGCAATTCGACGAACTGATCGAAGGGCGTGACCTCAATGCCGAGGATGAATTTGAACAGGAGGTGACCCAGCTCGACGAGGACGAGGAGGAAGCCTCCGTCATGAACTTCGTGAACCAGGTGTTCCGCGAAGCGTTGCGTGAGCGGGCCACCGATATTCACATCGAGCCGTTGGAGAAGAACCTTCGTATTCGCTATCGTATCGACGGTTCTCTCCAGGAAGTGACCGTGCCGCCGGATATTCGGGCGCTGCAGGCATCATTGATTTCGAGGCTCAAGATCATGGCGCAACTCGACATCGCGGAGCGTCGCCTTCCGCAGGATGGCCGAATCAACCTCGAGCTCGATGGTAATCCGGTCGACGTTCGTGTGGCGACGATTCCATCGGTCAACGGTGAAAGTGTTAGTCTTCGTCTCCTTACCCGCCAGAATTTCGACATGTCCATGCTGGGGCTGGACGACCATACCCGCGAGACAATCGAAGGGCTGCTCAAGCAGCCTAACGGAATCATCATGGTGACCGGTCCGACCGGTTCCGGTAAGTCGACGACGCTTTATACCTTCCTCAAGAAGCTCAATACCAAGGACACCCGTATCGTGACCGTTGAGGATCCGGTCGAGAACCGTCTCGACGGTGTGGTTCAGATTGCAATCAAGCCGGAGATCGGACTGACTTTCGCCAGCGGCCTGCGAAGCATCCTTCGTGGTGATCCGAACATCATTATGGTGGGTGAGATGCGTGACCTTGAGACCACCGAGATCGCAATTCGTGGTGCGCTGACCGGTCACCTTGTTTTCAGTACGCTGCACACTAATGATGCCGTGTCAGGAATTACTCGTTTGCTCGACATGGGTGTGGAGCCGTTCCTGATCGCCTCTTCGGTTCGGGCCTTCCTCGCTCAGCGACTGGTGAGAAAACTCTGTGATGAGTGCAAGCGCCCGGCCCAGGTTGAGGACGAGTATCTCGAGGAGATTGGTTTTCCGCTTGAGCTCAAGCATGGTATCCATGAGGCGGCCGGCTGCCAGGCATGCCGCGACACCGGTTACCGGGGGCGAATGGCAATCCTCGAGATTTGTGTGATTGATCCCAAGCTCTCTGAGTTGATCACCTCTCATGCACCGTATTCTTCGTTGAAAGAGCAGTCCATGGCGGCTGGAATGACAACGCTGCGGAACTACGGCTGGAACAAGGTGGCAGAGGCGCAGACGACGATTGAGGAAGTTCTGAGTAACGTTGATCACTAGGGGGGGGGCTCCGGTGCCGCCTGAAGGTCACGCGGTATTTTTATACTTGGGTAGGCGCGTCAACTTCACTATCAAGGTGACTACATGAGTGATCAGGATATCCACCAGAAGTGTTCTGTTAATTGTTTCAACGGGGTTTGGGACCTTCTTGATAAAGACGGTCGTACGACTGAAGAGGATCAATTGATGCGCGAGATGGCGCATGCTTCACTTTTTCACTGGATGAGTCGGGAAGACAAGAAGCCGATGAATCTCTCCATTGGTTTCTGGCAAGTCTCACGTGTCTATTCGGTCCTGGGTCAGGCCGATGCTGCAGCAAGTTATGCAGAAGAGTGCGTTGCGGTATCTGAGGATCTCAATGCATTTTGCCGCGGGTATGCCTGTGAGGCGGCAGCTCGTGCGGCAAAGGTGGGCGGCGATGAATCGACCTGCGAAGAATGGATTGCCAAAGCGGTCCCTCTTCTCGAGGAGATCACTGACCAGCAGGATCGGGATCTTCTTGCGACTGACCTGGACTCGTTGGCGTGACGCCGGCCGCGGATTCGAAAACCGGAACCAGCAATGGTTTCAGCAACAAGGTCGCATACGGCGATAGATGGTGAGAGTCAGTGTAGTAGGATTGGCCGTCTTTGATCAGGGGGTAGTCACCGTTTTCGTCTCTCAGCCATGGCAGGGGATCGAGAAGTTTGCCGTCGTCCTCAAGCATCGCTTTGCTGAGCCAGGGATGATCACGCTCGGCGAGAGCTTCGACGTCATCAGACGGGCGTGCCAGTTCGTTCGGGTCCTGGCCTCGAAGGGTCGCCTGAGCCAGGACTCCGGGGACGGGGCGGTATTGAGACGGCACCTCCTTCATAGCCCACGAACGAATCCCGTTCTCCTTCCACGATAACTGGCGGGAGCGCATATGTCGCAGGAACACGGCTTGGGAATCTGTGGGTGATTTTGACTCCTGTTGCTTGTCAGAGAGGAGATATTTCATGTCTTCGCCTTCGGTGCCGAACAGGTAGATCGACCAGCGGGCAATGAGCAGAACGTGATCGATTTTCTGTTCGTGAATGAAATCGATCACACGATCACCTTCGCGATCGGCCAGATCAGGTGCCCAGCGCTTTGACCAGGTATCGGACACGGGAGCGACACCGGGGCGGGTCGCAACGTAGACGGTGACACCGTATTCTTTTCCGAGTTCATCAAGAAGCGGCAGCATGGCAATGGCGTGGCTGTCACCCCAGAGGAGAAGGGTTCCCCCGGGATTTTCTGATGCGGGTGTGCCGACCTCTGGAAGGGTGCCTTTCTCGTAGAGTTGGTGAAGTCCTGACAACTCCGCCAAGGGGTGAGGCTCAGGAGTGAATCCGGAGATTCCGGGAGGAAAGCGAGAGGGGAGGCCGTCTTTGAGAAAGCTAATGCCACCAACGCCGATGGTGAGCGCGCAGGCAGCGGCCATGGTGGTGAGAAACTTCCAGCGACCGGGGAGCCATTGGCCGGTCCGAAAAGGAGTTTCGATGTACTTCCAGGTGAGCCCTGCCAGGACAAAGCTGGCCACGAGGACTATGGCGGTTTGTAAGGCTGTGGCTCCGGTAACAACCGTGTAATTGAGAAATACGAGAGCTGGCCAATGCCAGAGGTAGAGCGAGTAGGAAATCTTTCCAATAAAAACAGCGGGAGGCAGCGCCAGAAGACGCCCCGTCAGATTCAGTCCGCGGGTGTTGCTGAGAATGATGAGAGCGGTCCCGGCGCAGGGAGGCAAAGCTGCCCAACCGGGGAAGGGGGTATTTGCCGTGTAGCTGAAGACAGGGAAAAGAATCAGAGCCAGTCCCAGGATGCCAAGCGCCTCGGAAGCGACCCGGGGCAGGCGAACTGCTTTCGGCATGAGCGCGAGGATGGCGCCGAGCCCGAGTTCCCAGATCCGGTAGTGAGGGAGAAAGAATGCGGCGGGAGGATCGTGGTAGGCGGCATAGCCACTGAGAACAAGAGAGGCGCCTGAAAGCAGCGTGACGGTAATGAGGGCCAATCGGCGACCCCGTTTGAAAACAAGAAGTAGCAGAACCGGGAAGGCGAGGTAGAACTGCTCCTCGACGGCGAGGGACCAGGTATGAAGCAGCGGTTGAAACTCGGAGGCAGTTTCGAAGTATCCGCTTTGTCGCCAGAAGTAGACGTTGGAGATGAGAAGGCCCTGGGCGACGACTGATTGTCCGAATTCGGCGAAGTGCTCCGGAACCATTAAGGCAAAGCCGGCGATCGTGCAGGCAATGACGACGACAAGGAGAGCCGGGAAAAGTCGCCGGACACGTCGTTCCCAGAATTCGAGCAGGCTGAAGGTTCCCTGCTCAAGTGCCCTGAGAATGAGGGAGGTGATGAGAAAACCTGAGATGACGAAGAAAACATCGACCCCGATAAACCCTCCCGACACGATTCCGTCAGCATGAAACGCCACCACCGCAAGAACGGCCAGAGCGCGAAGGCCATCGATTTCGGGGCGGTAAGTGAGTGCGGATTTGTGAGACGGGGAAGGCACTGGAGAAACTTAGTGGCTTGCCTGAATCGCACAAGCTCAGGGATTTGCGAGGCCCTCCTCAAATCGCGAGGCTGATTCTCATATTTAAGAATATTTTCAAATATGATGATAAATTCTGGATTTTGGCAGCAAAACCGCTCTAATTCAAAGCATGGCAACCTTGGGTGTCAGCACACGTGCGCGAGTGATCAGCAGGATTTCTTTCTACCTGTTGCTGATCGGTTTTGCCCAGGTGTCGACGTGGCTCTTCCCGGATCCTCACCAGCGCGAACTCGATGCATGGGCGGAGCAGGGCGTGGTGCGTCCGCTGATCGCGGTGCCGCTCTCCGACTTGTCAGTCATCCCGAGCGGTATGATGAAAGTCGGAGGCTAAGCGGAGTAGCGCTGTTCGCCTCCGACAAAGACAGCAACGACTTCGAGCTCCGGAGTTAACAGGGTCAGGTCAGCGAGTAAACCCTGTTTGATGTCGCCCCGGTCCTTCAATCCGAGTGAACGGGCCTGGTTGAGCGCGCAGGTTCGGGCAACTTCGTTGAGAGGCAGACCGGTGAACTCAATCACATTTCGAAGCGCCTGATCGTAGGTGAGGACGGATCCAGCAAGGTTTCCGGCGGGGATGCGGGCCGCTCCGTCTTTCACCGTGATGGTGGTGTCGCCGAGAGGATAGGTGCCGTCGCCGAGATGAGAAGCTGCCATCGAATCGGTGATGAGCATGATGCGTTCGCTGCCGATGAGCTTGAACGCGAGCTGAATCATTTCGGGACAAAGGTGGACGCCGTCGCAGATCATCTCGGTCATGATGCTGTTGTCTAGAAGGCCGGCACCCACGAGTCCTATCTCTCGATGATGAAGAGGGGACATCTGATTGCAGAAGTGAGTGAGGTGTTTGAGTCCTGCTTCGCGAGCGGCTACAAATTCAGCATAAGTCGCGGCGCTGTGGGCCGCGGAGGTGACGATTCCCATCTTTTTTGCGGCGGAAATAAACTCGCAGGCATCTTCGAGTTCGACGGCCAGTGAGAGGAGGCGGACCGGGCAGATATCGTGGATCTGGTGGATTTCCTCGATGTCCGGTTGGCGCATCTGACGGGGATCCTGGGCACCGGCCTGATCGGGATTAAGATAGGGGCCCTCGATATGGAGAAAGGGCGTGCGCGCGAAGGGCTGCGTTTCCCGGTAGGCGGCAGCGGCCCGCGCCATGTTGAGGGTTTCTTCCGGCGACGCGGTCCAGGTCGTGGGCAGAAAGGTGGTGACACCTTCAGCGAGTTTCGCTTCAGCGATCGTGGCGACGGCTTCGGGGGTGCCAAGAGTCAAATCAGCACCATTGGCTCCGTGTGTGTGAATGTCGATGAAGCCGGCGAAGAGGTAGAGCTCACCGCCTCCGTCCATGACGACCTCACTGCCACTTGGAGGGTCGTGTCCTTCGTGGATTTGCTGAATACGTCCTTCGTCATCGATTTCGAGGCTGACCGGACGGATCAGGGACTTGGGGGAAACGAGGAGTACGTCGGCGATGACCTTGGGCATGGGATCCGGGGGGATTGAGCTGAGCGATGCGTTTAAGAAATTGAATCATAAAAAACCGCCCTCCTGAAACAGGAAAGGGCGGTTCGCGATGAGGGAGCTGTTGTTCCCGGGCGATACAGGTCGACTTATTCGCCTTCCTTGGCTTTGGCCTTTGCCTTGCCCTTGTTTTCTCCTTTGCCTTTACCCTTGGCGTTTCCTTTGGGCTTGGGAGCGGGTTTCTCTTCGCCGTCGGCTGCGTCAACCTTGTCGCCAGCTTTGGCGGGCTTTTCTTCGGCCGGCTTCTTGTCGTCGGCCTTGGGAGCAGGGGCTTCCTCTTTCTTCTCTTCCGCGGGAGCCGGCTCCGGCTTGGGCGGTTCAGGCTTGGCAACCACAGGCGGGGTGCCAACTGCGAGGAGGGAAATCTTCTGCTCGGCGAAGGAGTAGAACGGGTTTCCGGGATGCTCGGTGTAAGACTTCTGGTAATACTGGTCGGCTTCTTCCTTGTTGCCGGCTTCGAGAGCGAGATCGCCGAGGCGGATCTTGGAAAGGGGAGTCAGTTCACCGTCGGGCTGCGCCTCCACGGTTTGCTCGTAGTAGCTCTTGGCCTTCTCCTTGTCTCCGGAGACATGGTAGAGATTGGCGAGACCGAAGAGACCCTGGGCAAATCGGGGATGCTCGGGGAATTCGTTTACGAATTGCTCGAGTGTCGCGAGTGAATCCTGCTGCTTGCCCTGGTCGAGCAGCAACTCGGCCTTGGAGAGGAGCGCGTTACCGGCAGGAATAGATGCGGGAAAGTCCACGAGCACACCGTCGAGAGCGGCAACCTCTTTCTTGGCGACAGCGGCGGTATAGGCGGCGGCAGCTTCGAGGTGCTTCTGCTTCTTCATCTGACCGCTGACGAGAACAACGCAGGCCGCCACGGCAGCGGCGATGATACCGACGAAGATTCGGGAGCGGTTCTTGTTGAGAGTGTCGACGACGTCCGCTGCCTCGGAAGCCGCGAGGGATTCCATTTCCTCGGGTTCCTGATCGGACTTTTCGGGAGATTCTGAACTCATGGTTTTCGTAATAAATGAATCGAGCCGCCGTCACTGGGACGAGCGGCTCGAAAGTTAATCGCAATTTCCGGTTTGTCAGCCACCAACTGCGGCGCGTGCCTCGTCGGCCAGCGGAGTGGAGAGGTAACGCTCACCGGTGGAGCAGCCGATTGTGACGATTGTCTTGCCGGCGTTCTCGGGGCGTTTGGCCACTTCGATCGCAGCGCAGACGTTGGCGCCGGTGCTGATACCGGCGAGAATGCCCTCGTGCTTGGCGAGGCGACGGGCCATAGCGAAGGCGTCGTCGTTGCTGACCTTGATGCACTCGGTGATCTGGGAGTCGCCGCCTTCAGCGTTGAGGTGAAGGTTGTCCGGGACGAAGCCGGCGCCGGTTCCCTGGATCTTGTGCGGTCCGGGGGTGAGTTCTTCTCCGGCAAGGGTCTGGCTGATGACCGGGGAATCTTCCGGCTCGGCCACGATGACCTGGATGTCCGGGTTCTTGGCCTTGAGACCTTCGACACAGCCGGTTGCGGTTCCGCCGGTTCCGACGGCAGAGACAACGATGTCGACCTTGCCCTGGGTGTCTTCCCAGATCTCTTCCGCGGTGGTCTTAATGTGGATAGCGGGGTTGGCCGGGTTGGAGAATTGCTGGGGAATGAAGGAGTTCGGCGTGTTGGCGGCGATCTCTTCAGCCTTGGCGATAGCACCTTTCATGCCCTTGGGACCTTCGGTAAGAACGAGCTCAGCGCCGAGCAGGGCGAGGAGCGTGCGTCGCTCAAGGCTCATGGTCTCAGGCATCGTGAGGATGAGCTTGTAGCCCTTGGAGGCGCAAACGAAAGCCAATGCAATACCGGTGTTGCCGCTCGTGGGCTCGACGATAACGGTTTCGTCGGTGATCTGGCCGGCGGCCTCAGCGGCCTCGATCATGGCCATGCCGATCCGGTCTTTCACGGAGCCGAGCGGGTTAAAGAATTCGCACTTGAGAGCGATGGTGGCATCGACGCCTTCGGTGACTTTGTTGAGTTTGACGATCGGAGTGCTGCCGACTGTTTCGACGATGTTGTTGTAGATCTTTCCGTGAGCCATGAGGTTATTGCGGTTCGAAGTGAGGCCCGGTCTAGCCGGGGGAGTTTTTTACGTACTAGGTGGTATAGCGAATTCAGGGGGGCTTGCAATCCGATTTTCCACCCCGAAACACGACAAAAAATCGCAGATAACCACTTGCGCATTTGTTTTTGTCCTCTAGCGATTACGGAAACGCCGAGGAGCGTATCCAAACAGAAGAACACAAACACTGCCGAACCATGTCAGATCTAGTCCCAGAAGACGAAATCGAGGGCCTGCTCAAGAAGCTTCCTGAGTGGGATCACGAGGAGAAAGCAATCGTTCGGGTATTCGAATTCGACGAATACATGGAGGCGATCGACTTTGTGAACGCTGTCGCTGAAATTTCGGAGGATTCAGGTCATCATCCAGACATGGATATCCGCTGGTGCACCATCACGGTCAGCTCCACCACTCACGACGCCGGCGGCCTCACTGATGCCGACTTCGACGTCGCAAAGAAAATCGACACCCTCGTCGACTGATCGAGCGGGACGAGTTCCCGTTTTCCCGTCCCCGGAGTGATCGAAAAAGGCTTTTCCTCCAAGGGGGCTTTGGTTAGCGTCTTGCGCCATGACAAGACGCTTTCTCTATACCGCAATATTGGCTGCTTTTGCGCTGGTAGCCACCGGTTGCCGTGATGCCGGTCCCGCTAAGAAACGCTACGCTTACGTGACGAACGGTGTGGCTGAGTTCTGGACCTTGGCCGAAGCCGGTGCCAGCAAAGCCGGCACCGAGCTCGACGTGGACGTGAGCGTTCTCATGCCCGGTTCGCTGACTGACCAGAAGAACATGCTGGAGGATGCCATCACTCGAGGCGTCGATGGAATCGCCGTGAGCCCGATCGATCCGGTGAACCAGACCGATATGCTGAACCGTGTCGCCGGTGCGGCTAACTTGATCACTCACGATTCCGATGCGCCGGATTCAGATCGAAAAGCCTACATCGGGATGGACAACTACGAGGCCGGTCGTCTCTGCGGTCAGTTGATCAAGGAAGCGCTCCCTGAGGGTGGTGACATTATGATCCTGATCGGGCGTATGGAGCAGGACAACTCCCGCAAGCGCCGTCAGGGTGTGATTGATGAACTCCTTGATCGACCCAGTGATTCTTCCCGTTTTGATCCTCCCGGCGAAGTCATCAAGGGCGAGAAATACACCATCCTCGGAACACTGACGGACGGCTTCGACCTGGCCAAGGCGAAAGCCAATGCTGAGGATGCACTTTCGCGTCACCCTGACATCAGTGCGATGGTCGGACTGTTTGCCTACAACCCCCCTGCCATTATCCAGGCGCTGGAACAGGCTGGAAAGATCGGTGCGGTGAAGATCATCGGTTTTGATGAAGATGAGCAAACGCTTGCTGGAATCCAGTCAGGCGCCGTTCATGGAACCGTGGTTCAGAACCCTTACGAGTACGGCTATCAGTCGGTGAAGTTGCTGAATCAGTTGGCTAGCGGCGACGAATCGGCTTTGGCTGACGGTGAGTTCATCTCCATCCCGGGTCGCCAGATCAGGAAAGATACGGTTGATGCTTTCTGGGCAGACCTGAAGGAGAAGCTCGGCAAGGAGTAGTCTCTAGAACTTGCGATTCAGCTCGGTTCGGACACCGAAGCCCTTGTCGCTGTCTTCGGTGATCGAACCGAAGCCGCCCAGCGTCCAGATGAGGTTTTCGCTGAGCGATTGCTGATACTGCAGCGATAGCGCAAAGGTCACCGGATCGACGACGGCTGAGTCGTAGGATCCGGCAGCTCCGACGGCCGCAAGAAGCTGGCGGCGCTCCTCGGAGTCGAGGAAGTGCTGGTAGGAAATCTCGAAGCCGAGCTGATCACCGTTCTGCGCTTCGATGGCGGGGCCGTAGGTGCCGATGCCAAAGGCACGCTGGAGCACGCTGAACCCGCCCAGTGGTCCTCCGGTTGCGGGACCGCGAGCGGCAGAGGTGTAGTTGTCGATTTCTCCGAACATGCTCAGGGTCAGGACATCGTCGCTGTATTTCATGACTCGTGAGAGTTGATGGGTCAGCAACCAACCGTCGGCGATGGCTTCGGATCGGGCACTCTGGCTGCTGAGAGCGAAGGAAGCGTTGACGCGAAAGTTGGAGTTCCAGTAGCCGAACTGAGCGAGGTGCCCCAGGCCAATGTAGCCACCGTCGCCACCAAGAGATTCGGATCCGGATACGTAGGCGGCGTCCGCTTCGATGGTTCGCTTGGGGTAGTCGAGATTGGCGGACAGGGCGAGAAGTCGTCCACGTGAATCGCGAATGTTGTCGCCGCGGTGAAGTTCGTTGAAGCCAAAGTAGCCGGTGAGTCGTGTTGCCGAGGCACCGAAGCTGAAAAGATTGTGTCGGGTCACGCCGAGCGCGTCCATGTCATCGAGCGCCATGATGCCATCCTGAAGAATGACAGGCTGGCGACCGATGGAGAACATGTAGTCGAGGCTGCGCGAATCGTCAGGGTCGAGATTCGGAAAGATCTCGTCGAAGACCCCTTCGAAGAAGAAGGTGGTGGGTTCGAAATTGAGACCGTTCGTGAAGCCGTCTTCGATGGCGCCCGGACCACCGGCGACACCGGTGAAAACTCCCTCCTCATCCAGTGGGCGGATCCCGAAAAGGAAACGTTCGGTGCTTGTCAGGTAAAGGTTTCCAAAAATGTCGAGTCGATTGACCCACTCATTGCTCCGGAGTCCGTCGGCTGCTTCGTAGCTCTGCAGTGCGGTTCGAAAGTTACCGAAGAGAAGAAACGAAGGGCGCCAGATCGCACCGGTTTTCAGTTCGATGCCTTCGTCAATGGCTCCGGGACTGAGGAATCGATCGGTTCCGAAGATGCTGCGCCTTTCCGGAATCTCGGTGGTGACGTCATCCAGTGACCGTGCCCGCAGCATTTCCTCTCTCTCCAGGTTTTCGGGAAAGAGTGCGTTATCGATGACTTCGTTGAGGGTTGCCTGTCGCGGTGCGAGATCCGCTCCGAATTCTTCGAAGGGGACAACCTCGTCGCTGAGTCCGAGCGAATGAGAATGATCGAGAGCGTGTGGTTCGGCGGAGGGAGAGGGCAGGCTGTCGCTGACCTCGATGTCTTCCAGCGGGATGAGGCGGTTGGGAGTATCACCCAGGGTGGTGTTGCAGAAACACCAGAGCCATACGCACGCAACGGCGACCTCTGAGAGGCGCCGCGGGAGCTTGGTCTGTGGGATTGTGCTGCAACGGGAACGGGGCATAAATGATTACTCTCGGTTCTCCTCGTCTGGTGTGGGTTTATCCGGTTTTGGTTTGGGGCGGGGTGATCCCGGGAAAAGTGAGAGACCTTCCGGAACACCTCCCGGCCAGAGGTCAGGCATGAGCGGTCCGAGTTCCTGGATCATGAAATCCTCAACTTCGGGATCGGTTGAGAATTCGGTCTGGCGTCGCTTCAATTCTTCCTCCGGGGTGTGAGGGAAGGGGTAGTTCGCGACCGGCACATTAATGATTTCTCCTTCGGAAGGGGTGAAGTCGAAGTTGAGCCCGGCGGAAGGCTCGTTCGTGGAAAAGGACTTGGCCCAGATCGTGGTGGCTCCACCTTTACGCGTTCCGGCGGTATCCACCTGGTGACCGTAGGCAACGCGCTGGGCGACCTCTTTCGCAGACAGGTTCATGTCGAAGCCGACGGAGGAAATTTCTTTAATCAGGTTCACAGGAACCATCTGAGAGATCAGCTTGATATCGAACCGATAAGGCCGTGCTCCGGAGAGCTGATTGTTGTCGATTTGATAGGACGCTTTCCTGAAGCTGAGCGGGGGAATGGTGCGGAACTGCTTGCGAACGCCTCCGCCGCGACCTGTGTGCACGTTGGCGCGCGTCGGCGGGCGAACGAACGGGTTCGGATCGATGGAGGTATTGACCGCAAGGATCTGCTCTTTCTCACCACCGGCAAGGGTGCGGGCGACGAATTTGGACTGGAGGGAGAAGAGGTAGGGATCGGGGCGCCAGAAAAGATCCTGCTTCGTTCTCTGGAGGCCGACGCGTTCTTTCCAGGCGGTGGTCTCGAGCCACTGGCCGTCCTTGGGAGCGCTGGCATGGACGTAAGCGGAATGGAGATCTCTGAGGTCTCCGTTAGGATCACGGTCGCCGGACTGGAAGATCTTGTTTCCGTTCGCGTCGGTCACGTTGACTTCAAGATACATGACCCGTTCGGCATCAAACCCGGTAGGGACGGCGTGACCGCTGGTGGCGTTATGGACGTTCACGTAGAAGTGAAGGCCCCGATTGTCGTCGCGGGTGACTTCGAGGGTTCCCAACTGAAGAGCACGACGCAGGATCCTGGTCCGTTCGACGTGAGCCTGGTTAAGGAGGTTGAAATTCTGGGCCAGGATGAGGCGGGCAGCCTTCCGGCGATACATGGCAGAAATGGGATCGTCCTTGTCTTCCCAGGGGAAACCGGTCCCGGCGAGGGAGCGGTTGCGGGCAGTCTCAGAGAGCTTTTCTTCAAACTCCTCAGTTCCCCAGCCTTCCCACCAGCGGAAATTGAGCCAGTCAGAATACACGTGCTTTCGAGCTTCGGCGGCTGCATTGCGAAGGTCGTCCTTTTCTCCACGCTCCCGGGCGGCATCGGCGTCACCGTCGAGAGACTTGAGATAAGCGACGAGTTCCTCTGCTTCGTCGGCGAGGGCGTCGTTGAAGCGGGCTTTGTAAGTCAGGGAAGGGGCGTCGAGTGAGTGTGGAAAGATGCCGGGATGAACGATGCTGGTGTCAGGCCCGATGAACATGTGGTTGGTGCGCTTGCGCTCGCGAGTGGGAGCGCCTTCGCCCGGATCGCCGGGGGAGTTTCGAATAAGGGCTGCGGGACCGAAACCGTAGTTGAGGTCACGTCCGTCGCCTGCAAAGCGCTGATCCGAGGGAAGCACCGCGCCCGGAGTCTGGCTCATGTGGCAGTCCTGGCAGCTGGTGCCCTCTTTCGCAGCCGGCGAGTTTTTGAATTCGGTAAATGCCGATTCGAGGCGTATGCCGGAAGGGGAGTTCACATCGTGGCACATTGCGCACTGGCCGGATCGTGAAAGCACGGGGGACTTAATGGAGCTGCCGTGAACGATTTTTCCCCGCTCCTCATCGTCGGTCACGAGACCAAGGTCAGGATTGCTGATCGCACTCTGGAGTTCTTCATTTCCGAGAGGACCAAAAATGGGATCGGAGAGTGGACCGGAGGTAATGGAGATTCGGCCACTGGTTGTGCCGTAATCGCCGGAAACCCTGTGGCAGGAAATACAGGTGACTCCTTCCATTGAGGAAGGGGAGCGTAGCAGAGCACTGCCGTAAATGTTGTGCTCTTCTTCCATGCCCACCGGGGTGTGGCAGCGAATGCAGAAGTCGCCGTTCGTTCCTCCGGTGCGATCGGTCACGAAAGCATGCATGGAATTGAAGACCGGACTTACCATTGCGTAAGCATGAGGAGAGACCGACCATTCCTTATAATGATCGGGATGACACTGGGAGCAGGTAATGGCCGAGGGAAACTTGTTGTCCCTCCGAAGGCTTTCCAGGTAGGTGCGGTGGGCCTCGTCAGCCGAAGTCGGTTGGTAGACCATTTCCTGCTCTTCTTCCTGCGCCAACGCGGTGCTGGTACCCCAAAGGATAAGGGCCAGGGCGCAGGCCCGGCTCAGCCATGGTTTCAAGATGGGAAGAAGGGGAGACATGGAAGCGCTCAGATGGAGTTTCTGAGTTCTTAATATTATTACTATTATAGTATTTGCAATTTTTGCAATTTTTGCAAGATTAATGTTTATTAATTTTCCCGATTTCGTAACTACCTTTTAATGCGCCTTTTCCTGACAGCGATCGTCGCTTCGGCATTTGTGCCTTTTACATACGCCCAGCGGCCTCCGATGAAGCCGGTGGACGTTATTGGAGTGGATTCGTGTGCCGAATGTCACGACGAGATGGTCGATTCTTGGCGCTCCACCGCGCACGCCGAATCCTTTGAAAAGCTGGTATCGTCTGCGGCAGCGAAGGAGATGGCGCAGAAGTTGAGTATCGGTCCCGGCGAGATTGCGATGAAAGCGAGCTGCGTTCGCTGTCATTTCACGCAGGAATACATCGCATCGATGCCGCAACCAACCGAGGCGGTCAGTTGCGAGAGTTGCCACGGAGAGGGATTTAACTGGATCGACGAGCACTATAAGAAATCGATCTCCCGCAGTGAGCGGATTGAGCGGTCCGAAGAACTTGGTATGATTCATCCCGAGAACACCTTCAAGATGACGCAAACTTGTTACGAGTGCCATGTCGTTGACGATGAGCAACTCGTGAACCTCGCCGGGCATCCCGCTATGAGCGAAGGTTTTGAAATCCTGTCATGGTATTCCGGGGAAGTGGCCCACAACTACCTGGTGCAGGAAGCCAGCAGAGCGACGAAAACGCATTCCGAAACGAAGCAGCCGGTTCCGCAGTCCCGCAGGAGAATGCTCTACCTGACCGGGAAATTGCAGCATGTGGCGTTCACCCTTCGTGCCATTGCGCGCGCCAAGGATCCGCCGGTGGATCGAGAGGGGCGATTTATTGAACTCCCTGATGGGAACTATACCTTTGCCGTTCAGCATGCTGTCCAGCTTCGCGAGCTCGAACTGGATATGAAGAAGGTGCTGCAGAAGGTATCAATTCCGCAATACACGAGGACGATCGCAATTCTCCGAGGCTTGAATATGAAGACGGGGCACGGTCGGGAGATGGAGGTGGCGGCAATGCAGATCAGTCAGCAGGCCCGGGTATTTGTTGAGAAGTATTCCGGCGGAGAGTTTGGTGAGATTGATCCATTGTTGGCTGGATTGCGGCCGCGATACTCCGAAGAGTATGCGGCAATTGTGAAGGCGCTCGAAATTCAAAAACTCGCTGAAACGGAACCCCGCGGTGACCAAGGTCGTGAGGCCGATGGCAGGCAAGCGGACTCAACTGACGAACCCGAATACGTTGACGGTGGAGACAGGTTCTCTTCCGAAATCGAAGAGCGGATGGAGGAAGCGACTATCGATGGCGCTCCCGGTCGGCAGTAGTCGTTGTGAATCCAGGCTTCGTTAAAACGAGTTGCATTCTGCTCTATTTCGACCTTGTGCGATTCACTGCCACGTTCTGAAACCACACAGTGCTTCGGCTCGATCGTCTCCAGTTTGAAGAGGCTGTCCGGTTCAAGGTCGAGGGGAGGTTTTGGCCCGCTCAATCATTAGGGATTCTCCTGATCCAATTGGGGGGAGGCAGTTGAGCCGGATGATTGGAGGGATTACCAGGCTGGTATGACCGCCAACAAAATGCGGAGGAATGCTACATCAATTGAAATGGGGAGAAGCGAATTTTGCCCTCCTCGTCGAGGGGGACAGCCGTCATGTGGTTGGAGATGTATTCGAAAATCTCTCCGGCATCCTCTCCGATGTAGGTGAAGGGATCCTTCTGGTCCTTCGTGTAGATCAGGACCGAGGTGAAGCTCATTTGAATGGCGGTAAGCTTCTCTTTCGGAATGATGACAAACTCATTGCTGATGCCATCGCTGATGCAGATGGAGTTTTCGAATTCGGCCATTGGGGTAAAGTGGTAGGTAGGGAGCACTCCCATCTTCTTTACCCGAGTCCTGCCGATTTGACTTCCCCCTAAATATGATGAGCCGGGCAAAGGAATTTGGTGAATGTCAGGCCCCCAGGCGCCGCTCGGATTCCTCGAGATAAACTTCGTCGATTTCGAATCCGATGAATTTTCCAATCTCTGACTCACCAGCCGCTTCGGCGGCGTGCCCGATACCGAGGAAGGGGTCCATCATGGTCAGTTCCTTCGGCTCTCCGCCGTGGAGGAGGATGCATTTGCGTGCCAATTCGACCGGAAAAGTGGCGGGATGGGGGCGGTCCTTGGATCGGGAAGCGATCGTTTCGTAGGGGACATACCAGTTGTTGCCCCGGCAGCGTTTGTCTTTGCCTTCGGTGTGAGACCATCGGGCAATATTACTTTTGTCAGCGTAGGGAACGCCGACGGCGAGGCGGTCGACAGGGACCTTGCCCGACTTGGTGAAGTGGAAGACGAACTCGTGGCAGTCATTCAGAAACCGCTTCGAGTTGATCGGTTTGAAGTGTCCCACCGAAACAGGATCGGCTTCCTTCGGTTCGACGGTGATTGATTTGATCCAGTGAATCGTGTTCTGAAGTTGGAACAAATCGCGCAATGTCAGGGCGAGTTCGTGAGGCATCCAGGGATTCGCCGGTGAGGCGCCGACATTCAAAAAGAAGGAACCCTCCGGTTTTAGGATGCGCTTCACTTCGCCAGCCCATTCGAGCGACCAGGCGAGGTAGTCTTCGGAGGACAAGTTATCATCGTAGTCCTGGTATTTGATTCCGAGGTTATAGGGCGGGGACGTCACTACGATATCCACAGACTCGTCGGGAAGGTCTTTCATGCCCACAACGCAGTCACCCTGCCGGAGATCGAACTCCGTGTGGTAGGACATGACACCTTCGAGGCCGGGGAGAATTTCGGGATCAGACATGATGTGAGGCGGTCAGGTAGAAGGGGAGAGAAGCGAGTTGATAAACTGGGCGGCTGCCGAGCGAAGGCGGTCCGCTCCTTGTTGCATGTTTTCTTCGATGCTCAGTTCCGGATCCCTGATTTCGCAGACCGGGCCGAACTCGCTCTCGAGTTCGCGGCTTTCAAGGAGACCGCAAAAGGCTGCCGTAGATTTGCCGTGCCTTTTGGCGAGTTGAGCCACGCCGTGAGGCGCTTTGCCCTGGCAGGACTGGCTGTCGAGCTTGCCTTCGCCGGTGATGACGAGGTCGGCCCACTGTACTGCCGCATCGAGTTGGAGAATGTCAGCCACGAGATCAAAACCCGGAACCAGTCGGGCATTGAGAAAAACGAGGCTTCCAAATCCAAGCCCTCCAGCGGCACCGGCACCGGGTTGATCGGCGGCGATGCGACCGCGTTCACCGGTGAGACTGACGAGATGAGCGAGACGCTTCTCGTGGCGGGAAAGATCGTCCGATGCGATTCCTTTTTGCGGGCCGTAAACGGCGGTGCATCCTGAGGGACCGAGCAGGGGATTGGTGACGTCGCAGGCCACGGTGATCCCGGGCAGGTCGAGATTGTCCGGAGCCACAATGCTGGCCACTTTTTCGAGTTCGGCCGGGATGGCGTCCAGGGCGAGGCCGGTCTCGTCGAGAAACTGAAACCCGAGGGCGCGGGCCATTCCAGTGCCGCCATCGTTTGTAGCGCTTCCCCCGATGCCGAGGACAATTTCTTCGACCCCCCGACTCATAGCATCAAGGATCAGTTCCCCGGTGCCGAAGGTGGTGGCGTTCCACGGGTCTAATGAATTGGCATCGAGTTGGGCGAGGCCGGAGGCTTCAGCCATTTCGATGACCGCGACGCGCCCGTTTTCGATAATGCCGTAGCCGGCTTCGACGGGTTGGCCAAGAGCATTACTGACCCGGTGAGTGATCCATTCGCCGTCGCCTGCAGCGGTGAGGGAACGTGCTATTCCGTCGCCACCATCAGCGACGGGAAGCTGGCGCATTTCGAAGGCACCGGAGCCGAGCGCCTCGCTGATTCCGCTGGCGACCGCATCGCAGGCTTCCGGAGCGGTGAGCGACCCTTTGAACTTGTCGCAGGCGATGAGGATTTTCATCGATTCAAAATTTCCGGATCGAGAATGCCTCATCGACGAGGTCGGCCAGTTTGTTCTCGTCTTCGAGATTCTGGATCTGGCGTTTCAGACGCGAGTAACGATTGGCTGCCGCGCGTTTCTGGATCGTCGCGGGAGCACCCTCATCCGTCTTGTCGTTCTCTGCTTCGGCGATTTCCTCTGCCTCCTCTTCCGGTTCGCTCTCGGCTGCCTCTTCCTCGATTTCGATGCGCTCGTGGTAGACGTAGCCGGTCTCTTCGTCGAACTCGAGATTGATCAGGCTCTGAGGTTCAAATTGCACGGCCACTTCGGTTTCGTGCGTTGCGATGAAAAGCTGGCCGGGATGCTCCGGTTGATTCGGTTGGAAAAACTGGACCAGGGAGATTGCCAGTTCGGGGCTGAGCCCGCACTCCGGCAGATCGAGAAAAACGAATCCGCGTCGCTCGGGTTGATTGTAATACTGGCAAAACACCAATGCGATGCGAAGCAGGTAGCTCTGCAGGCCGGGGCTGAGCGAGTAAAAAGAGACTTCTTCTCCGGTGTGTGAGGAAATCAGTGACGGTTCCTTGGTCGGGCGGAAGGTGATTCCCATCTCGCCGAGCACGCTGTTCCACAGCCCTTTGAAGGCCTTGAGAGGATTGGGAGTGAGAGCTTCGAAATCGGCTTCCACTTCTGCGACGGTTCGTTCGCGGTTCTCGTCGTGCTTGAGGAAAGCGTGATAAAGATCCTGTCGTTGCCGGCGCCGGTTGTAGAGAAAGTCGTAGAAGTTTTCTGCTTCAGCGGAGTCAACCACGGCGAGTTGTGGAGAGAAGAATGCGAGCGCGGGGTCGGGAAGTTCGGGGTGTTCCTTTTTCCCAAGCTTGTGATCAGAAAACTGGCGGATGAACTTTCGATAGCTCACCGGTTTATCCGGGAGCTTGGCCCAGCGTTTGGTTTGCTCAATGCCGGGGCTGAACCAACTGACTTCGCCGAGGCTATAGGCATTCGCGGCTCCGGAGCGGGCCTGGTAGACACTTTGGTCTCCGATGAGGAACTCGGTCAGGATGAGAGAATCGTCAGTTGCGCCCGGCTGGGTGGATAAAGGCAGCAGCGCACTGTCGATCGAGTGATAGATCTGGGACAGGATCGTCGATTTACCGGAACCGTTGGGTCCGAGCAGGCAGACCTCGTTGAGCACTTCACCGGTATCGGGATGGGTGAAATCCAGATCACAGAAATCGAACTGCTGAAATTGCGACAGAATAAGGCGCTTGATCTGGTAGGGGGCTGGCATAGGAGGGAAGGATAGGGCAGGACCTCGTGGGACTCAAGGGGCTAGAGCAGTGGGCTGCGGGACTGGGTAGATTTGCAAGTGAAGAAGGGTGAAAGCTTGCCCTAACCCGGTTGGGGTAAGCCTTCGAAAAGCTTCATCGAAGTGATTTCGATCACTTCGATGAGAATGGCGACTCCGAGGAGGATCCAGTATTTCATGGGCGCATCATAGAGGGAAGCGCCAGTGCGGTCGAGCAGGAGCTCGGTCTGCCTTTCACAATCCTAAAACTTGTTCCGGTACATCATCGACTCGACGGGGAGAGGTGTCTTGTCGTTGTACTTGGCGGACTGCTTGGTGTTGTAGGGAGTGAGGATTTCGCCTTCGACGAGGAAGTAAATGAGCTGGCCCACCGGCATGCCTTCGTAGACGCGCACGGGTTGTTTCACCGAGATTTCGAGCGTCCAGTAGTTGCAGAAGCCAACGTCGCCCTTGCCTGCGGTGGCGTGGATGTCGATGCCGAGTCGGCCGACACTGGATTTTCCTTCGAGAAATGGAACGGCCTTGTGGCTTTCGGTGTATTCGATGGTGGACCCGAGGTAGTTGATCTGTGGCTCAAGAACGAATCCTTCCGGCGGAATCTCGAAATGCTCAATTTCGTTGTGGGCTTTGGCGTCGAGAACCCGATTGCGGTAGGTGGCGAGGTGCTTGGAGAGGTGCACGTCGTAGCTGTTGGTGCCGAGGCATTCGCGATCGTAGGGTTCAATCACGATTTCTTTGCGGTTCATCGCTGCCAGGATTTCCGAGTCGGAAAGAATCATAGTTCCAACCGATAGTGACCGACCTGCCTCGGGGCAAGAGTTTTTTGCGGGTAGCAAACTATCGGTAGAATTCCGATTGCGGGAGGGGAGTTCGAGGTTCAGGATGGGCCTGCTATGTCTGGAGACTCTTCACTTGTCATTGCTATCGACGGCCCCGCCGCTTCCGGGAAAAGCACTGTCGCGAAGCGCCTGGCGTCAGAGCTGGGAATCGTGTTCGTGAGCTCGGGCGGCATGTACCGTGCTTTCACCTGGTGGGTGCTCGAGAATGGAGTGGACCCGGCCAGGACTGGCGATGTGGAGGCTTTGCTGGAAAAGACAGAATTCCAATGTGGCGAGGAGAACAATATCGGAACCATCGCGGTGAACGGTCAGCTCCTTTCCCGTGAGCAGCTCGCCAATGAGGCGGTGAATGGAGGCGTGTCTTTCGTCGCGGCGATTCCGTCGGTTCGTTCCCGGCTCGTGGACGAACAGCGTGCCTATGCCAAGGAGCGAGGCGTGGTCATGGAAGGTCGCGATATCGGGTCGGTGGTGTTTCCGGACACGCCTAACAAGTTTTACATCGATGCGTCTCCGGAGGTGCGTGAACAGCGTCGTCGGGCCGAAGGAATCGACGACTCCATCGCGGCTCGTGACAAGATGGATTCCAGCCGCAAGGCATCTCCATTGGTGATTCCCGAAGACGCTACTGTGGTGGACAGCTCTGATCTCTCGATCGAGGAGGTCGTGGAGAAGGTGAAAGAGTCGATCGTCAGCTGACGCCTTGATCCGGCATCAGTGGCTGACCACGCTCTGAACTTCGGGCGTGCCGGGATCCGTGGCGATGCTTTTCAGGTGGAAAGCGGTTCGCGCATCGGTGAACCCTCTCAATTCCAGTTCTGGAAGGGGATCAGCTGACGCGGAGTCTCCCAAGGCTTTGAGTGTGTTCTGGTCGATGATGGCCTGCATCGAGGAGGCGGCGCCGCAAAGTCGGGCAGCGAGATTGACACGGGCTCCGAGGACCGTGAAGTTCAGTCGGTCCGTGGATCCCATGCATCCGGCCACCGCTTCGCCGGTGGCGACCCCAATCCCGATGTCGATGGGGACATCAAGTTGAGTATTCAGTTCCTCACGAGCCCGGATCATGTCAAGAGCGCAGGCCGCAGCGTTGGCAGCGTCATTCCCATAGGACTTGAGCCCGCCGAAGACTGCCATGATTTCGTCTCCGACGAACTTGTCGACGACGCCATAGTGGGTCCGGACGATCTGGGTCATCGCGGTCATGTGATTGTTAACCAGTTCAATGACCTTGGTGGGATCCATGTGTTCGGTCATCGCGGTGAATCCGCGAATGTCGCAGAAGAGGATCGAAACATCTTTGAGTTCACCTCCGAGTTCAAGATCCAGTGAACCGCTGACGAGGGCCTGGGCCACGGTTTCATCGCTGACCTTTCCGAGAAGATCGCGATAGAGGTCCTTCTGCTTCAAATCTTCGGCCATCTCGTTGAAGGAAGCGGCCAGTTCACCAATCTCGTCCCCGGATCGAACGGTGACCCGATGGTCAAGCGCTCCTTCCCGGATGGCCTCGGTTCCGCGGACGAGCTCTCTCAGAGGAACCGACAGGTTTCTTGCGAGGAGGAACGCCATGAAGATGCCGAGCAACATAACGCCGACACCGATACCGCTACCGCGAATGCGAAGTTCGGCGAGGTCGGCGTTCAGCTTGGTCAGGGAAAAAGCGGCCACTTCGTAGGCCGGTCTCGGGGTGTCGACCTCGGTGAGGGGAGCAATGTAAACCGCGTGGAGCATTCCATTGATGTCTCCCTCCCAGCGAAAGCGATCCTCGTTGTGCTCTTCCTCGAGGTTTTCCTCCACGATCCTGGCGAGTTCCGCGGCGAAGTCCGGGTCGAGAGAGCGGGACAGCACTTCACCTTCCAGGTAAATGCCGCTCTTGAGCGGGTCCTTCGACTCCATCGTGGATTGATAGCGCTCGATGAATCGCTGGGCATCGGTCTCGGCTGAGGTGCCTCGCAGGAAAAGTCCGAGCATTTCCCCGGTGTCCGGGTCAGTTACCGGCGTGCTGATCATCTCCTGCACGATGGGGGTGCTTTCGCGCATCGCTTCCATTTTGCTGCCGGGTTCCTTGCCTTTGCGCTTGGCACTCTCGGCACCGGGGATGCCGAGTTCGACGGGATCCGGGGCGATGTAGAGAATGTGCTGGCTGTCATCCTTCATGAAGGCCTCAATGTCTTCACGAGCGAGATCGTAGTTGAAACGCTTCCAGCGATTGCGCTGAGCGCCGCCGTTTTTCGTGGCGCTTTCATTCTTGGACCACGGGTCCGGGATGAGAGTTACTTCTCCCTGGGTGTTCATCGTGGCAACCATGCCGATTCGATTGGCCCAGAGATCCATGCCGCCGGCAGGGCCTCGTCCGGGCCCCGGCCCTTTTCGTCCTCCGGCGCCCAGGGCAGGGGTCGGGGTGGCTTCGAGCCCCATTGAGGTCCTGATGGCATTCACATAGTCGCCCCAGAAATCCTTCCAGAGCTGTTCGTCATCATCATTGCCGCGGAGAATGCCTACGATGTAAGGATCACGGGCGAGTTCACTGCCGAGGGTGAGGGATTCTTCGGCCCGGGCTTTGCGAGACTCGACCATGTGATCGATCAGTTCCTGGAACTCGGCTTCGAACTGAGTGGTGTAGGCCTGGCGTATCTTGCGCTCGGTAGCTGCGAGAAGGGCAATAGTTACCACAGCAATGGTGACGACCATGGTCAGCATCAGCTTCGTCTGGAACCGCATCCCTTTTTTTATCATACTCCTAATTATCAACTCCGGTTGGATTCGTCAGTTCCAAATCATTTCTTCGTGGAAGCGCTCTCGCGACGGCTTTGACCTTGACTCAAGTGGGCTTTTTGGTGAAAGGATAAAGGTCCCGCACACCGTTTCGCACCCTCCCATGGAAAAGCCCAATTTTGATGAAGCCATTAAAAGTATTGTCGCTGAAGACAATCGCTACAAGCCGGATGGCTATCAGTTTTTGAGGGATGCGCTGGATCACACGGTGTCTTCGCTGCGCAAGGATGAGCTGATTGAGCACCGCCATGTCAGTGGCCCTGAGCTGTTGGAGGGCGTGGTGGAATATGGCCTCAAGGAATTTGGTCCCATGGCTGTTGCGGTACTCGAATCCTGGGGGATTCGCACCGGCGAGGATATCGGGGCGATGGTTTTTAAACTGATCGAAGTGGGCGCCTTTGGCCGTTCCGATGAAGATTCGCCCTCAGACTTTGAAGATGTGTTGAACCTGAAGGATGAACTGCTCACTCCGTTTCGTCCGACTCGTCCGGTGCTTTCCAAGGACGATGACGACCAGGAGCCGCCGGCGCGCGGCAATCAACCTGCTAAATCCAGCGAACTTTGAGCGCTGAGTTCCTCGAATTTCCCGAGACCTCAGCGCAGGTAACAACGCTGGGGAACGGTCTCGAGATTATTGTCAAAGAGGACCATTCGGCTCCAGTGGTCAGCTTACAGGCTTGGTGTCGCGCCGGGAGTATTCACGAAGGGGGGTGGCTCGGCGCCGGGATGTCGCATTTCCTGGAACATATGTTGTTCAAGGGGACAGAACGCCGCGACGCCAATGAGATTGCCCAGGCGGTGCAGCGCGAGGGCGGTTATATCAATGCCTACACCTCATTTGATCGCACCGTTTACTGGATTGATACCCCGTCCTCGGGATTTGAGAACTGCCTCGACGTGCTCTGCGATGTGGTTGGATTCGCAGCGTTGCCGGAAGATGAATTCGACAATGAATCCGATGTGATTCGGCGCGAGATCGCGATGGGGGAGGACAACCCGGAGCAAGTCCTGAGCAAAACGCTTTTTCGAACGGCTTACACGACTCATCCGTGTCGCTATCCGGTGATTGGTTTCCTCGATTTGTTCAACCAACTGAGTCGCGACGATCTCTATGGTTACTACCGGGAGAAGTATTCCCCCGACAACCTCTTCATCGTGGTTGCCGGGGATGTGGATGCGAAGCGGACGGTGGAGTTGATCGAGAGCCACATGGGAGGCATCGAGCGCCGCAGGCGCTCTCCGGTCATTCTGCCCGAAGAACCCCGGCAGATCGGGATCCGGGAAGAAAGTGTGTCGTTCCCTACCGAGCTCGTTCGAGGACGGTTAGGGTGGTCTGCTCCTTCGGGTGATCATCCCGACAGTCCGGCACTGGACATACTCGCGGCGATATTGGGAAGCGGGAAAAGTTCACGGCTTTATCGCGAGGTTCGTGAGAATCAACAGCTGGTCAACAGTGTGGGGGCCTACGCTTACACTCCTACTTTTAAAGGACAGTTCGTGGTTAGCTACGATGCGGATCCCGAAAAGGCGGAGTCCGCTGAAGCCGCTATCCGGGAGCAGGTCGAGTCGTTGAAGGCAGGAGGAGTTTCTGCCGAGGAGGTCGAGAAAGTTGGGCGACAGGCTCTCAGTTCCCAGTTTTCCACCCTGACCGATATGCGAGGTCAGGCCTCTGACCTGGGTACGAACTGGATTTCGACCCGCAACCTAAACTACACGCGAGACTACGTGCAGGACTTGCAACGAGTGACGGTCGATGATGTGCAGCGCGTCGCGGAAGCCTACCTTTCATCGGACCACTTCACCCGGGTTTCTCTTGTTCCCCAGGTTAAAGAGAAGAATGAGACGAAATCGGTATCGGGCGGCCGCTCCGAGGACATTTGCCGATTGGAGTTTGAGAATGGCCTGACCGTGCTGCTGCTGTCGGACAAGCGAGTGCCTTTCGTTTATGCTAACGGGGTTTTTAGGGGTGGAGTCCTCGCAGAGGACGAGTCGATGAATGGCCTGACGCGCCTGATGTCGCGCCTCCTCGTGAAAGACAGCGAGAATTGTTCCGCCGAAGAAGTGGTCACCCGGATTGAGTCGGTGGGAGGTGGTATTTCGAGTTCGATTGGAAACAATTCTTTCGGCGCGACGGCGCATTGCCTGCGTCCGGATGTTTCGCTCGCGGTGGAGTTGCTGGGGGATGCTCTGCTGAAGCCGGCTTTCCTGGAAGAGGCGGTTGAGCGCGAGAAACAGTTTCAAATGGCTCAGATCAAGGCTGAGTTTGACCGACCTTTTGGCGTGGCGATGAAAGCACTTCGTCGTGAAGTATTTGGAAGTCACCCGTATTCGCTGAGCTTGAGCGGAACAGAAGAGTCGGTTGCGAGTCTTGGGCGTTCCGATGTGGTTGGCATGCGTCAACGCCTCGTAAAGGGTGGAAACGGTGTGCTGGGAGTCTTTGGTGATATTGACCTTTCGCAGGCGGAGGATCTGATCCGGGCAAGGTTCGAATCCGGAATCGAACCTGGCGAACGCGAATTTTTGAATCCCTTGCAGATGGAATACCCGGCCGGTGACGGTCGAGTTATTGGCTTGGAACATGACAAGGAACAGGCGGTTCTCTTGATCGGCTATCGAACCGTTGCCCTCGATCACCCTGACAATCCTGCTCTCGATTTGATCGACGAAGCCTGCAGCGACATGGCTTCACGTATGTTTATCCGGATTCGCGAAGAGCTCGGATTGGCCTATTCGGTAGGGTCGACACGCATGCAGGGCCTCGAGCCGGGAATGATCGTGTTCTATGCCTCGACCGCTCCCGAGAAACTCGACCTGGTTCAGGACGAGATGCTGACGGAGATTCAGTTGATGGTGGATCAGGGACTGATCGAAGAGGAGTTTGATCGGGCCAAAGCCTCATGGCTCGGCAAGGAGGTGATTCACCTGCAGGGCGCCCGTGAGTTGGCGGGTTCAGCCTCGATTGATGAACTGGTTGGTCTGGGGTGGGATCACTACCGCAAAGCGCCAGACGAGATCCGCTCCGTGACGCGTGAGCAGGTCCAGACTGTGGCGGCTCGTTATCTTACTGAAGCCAACCGGGTGATCATTCGTCTGACCAACCCGGGGTAGGAGGCACTAGGCTTTGCTTGTCTTTTTGCCGGCCTGTCCGATCCCGGCGATTTGAGTCGTGCCGGGAACTGCGACGGGACCCGGATCGAAGGGTTGATCCCACTGCATGTCGCCTTCGGAGGCAAACAGGTCCTCGTCAGCGGCCATGGCGTCTTCCCAGGTGATTTCTTTTCCGGTGTGGGCGGACATACGACCCATGATGGCCATCATGCTGGAATGGAGCATGCGGTCGCCATCATTGATGTGGTTACCGGAGCGGATTGAGGCGAACAACTCGTCGTGCTCGACCTGATACATGTTGGCTTCACCGGTGCGAGGCTTGCGGTAACGCCAGATGATCTTGCCGTTGTTGTCCTCGATGTAAGGATCGGCACCCCGGCCGATAATGAGCGTGCCTTTAGTGCCGCGAACGAAGTCAGCGTTTTCATTGAGGCAGCCGGGAGTCTTGCGGGAGGCGAGGTGGCACCAGACGTTGTTCGGGTATTCGTAGGCGATGTGGTAGTGATCGAAAATGTTGCCGGTTCCAACCTGGGGAGAGGAAAGGCCTCCGGTCGCGCGGCAGCGAATCGGATTGGTATCGCCCATGACCCAGCCGATTTTGTCCACGCTGTGAACGGCCTGTTCGACGAGGCCTCCACCTCCGAGCCAGGTGTAGTTGTACCAGTTGCGGATCTGCCACTCGATGTCGGTCATCCCGTCAGTGCGGAGGGACGGATTGAGGTGCGGCTTGGAATGTCCGGAGTAGTAAGTCGCATAAACACTGGTCACTTCACCGATCATTCCCTCCTCCATGACCTGCCGATAGGCTTCGACCCGGCTTGGTGAATAGCGCCAACAGAATCCGGCAACAATTGAGAGAGGCTTGCCCTCAGCCATTTTGAGGGTGTCGTAGGAATGACGGATGCCGGCCGCATCGACAGCCATGGGCTTTTCAGCGAAGACATGTTTGCCGGCTTCGACGGCGGCCCGGAAGTGAAGCGGGCGAAAGCCGGGCGTCGTCGTGAGGATGACGACGTCGACGTCTGAATCAATGACCCGCTTGTAACCGTCGAGCCCCACAAACTGGCGCTTCGTCGGGACGTTGAACTTGTCTGCGAGGTCCTCGTTTTTCTGAAGCGTAGCAAGTGACTTATCAATCTTCTCCTGGAACACATCGGCCATGGCGTAGAGCTCGATGTTGTCGTCGGCGGAGAGTGCCTGAGCGGCGGCTCCAGTGCCACGACCTCCGGTCCCGATGAATCCAACTTTGAGTTTCTTGTCGGAAGGAACACCTTCACCACGGGCTTGTCCGGCCAGTGCTGCCGTCGCTGCGGTAGCGCCGGCTGCCGTTCGAATAAAGTGGCGTCGATCGGTGGATGAGGAAGGCTTTTTCATGGCGGGGGATGGCGCCTCCAGTGGCGCTGCGTTCTGGTGAGAAGGTCCTCCAATCGGGCTCATGGTGACAAGGGGAAAGGCATCCCGCGATCAGGCGGGCCGCGATGTGCCCGATTTAACGGATGCATTGCTGGCGCTTCAACGTTAGGCTCGAAGCAGGGCGATCCATGGTTCCAAGACTGAAAAAAACTACGATTCTCCGACTGATGTTGCTGTTGAGTGGCCTTGCCTTCAGCAGCAGTGTTTTTGCGCACAAAGTTTCTTCGGTTTCATTGATCACTCATTTGGACACCGAGGAAGGATCTTATTTGCTGGACGCGGCGATGGCAGTGATTCCGAGTGAGGAACAGGCATTGAATGACCAGATTTCCCCGGAGGATGCGGCCCGCCAGTTTGCTGAGGAATACCTTGTCGTCTTGTTTGACGAACTGGAACAAACACCTGAGCTCACGATCGAGAGAATCAATACGAGCGATGAGGAAACACCCGAAGAACTGCAGCAGCAGGAGGTGGTGGTGAAAATGAACGGAACGATTCCGGAAGGGGCCAAGGAGTATTTGCTCTACCTCGATCCTACCAGCCCGATGGCAGTGGTGATGGTGGTGATTAAAGATGAGAAGCCGGAGCGACGTATGCAGGTGATCCTGGCCGGGGAATACAGTCGCCCGGTAAACATCCAGCCGCTCGTCGATGGCGATCCGTTTGAGGAAGGCGCTTCCGAATCTTCCGCGGCGGAAACGGCGGGTGCGTCGCAGGAAGAGAGTCATTCGAGTGATGAACCCGGAGGTTTCGTCAGCGGATGGCTCGGCGTGATGAACGGTTCCCTGCTTCTTGTTTTGTTGCCGGCGGCCATTCTTCTGATGACGATGAAGGTGTGGACGACGGTTTTTCAACTGGGCGCTATCCTGATCGGGCAGAGCACAGTGGTTTCCCTGGCGGCCTGCGGGCTGTTCCCAACGATCCTGATCGCGGGTCCGATTCTTGGCGGCTTGCTGGCGGTGGTGGCGTTTGAGGCCCTGGTTCACCGTGAACTTCGTTGGTGGCGACTGATCGTTCTCGTTGCGGCCGGAGCGATGGCCGGAGCCCTGCTGGCTCAAACCGCGGATTTTCACCGCCTTTTCATCGAGCCCGGAGGCATCAGCATCGGTCGCTTGATTCTTTATGTGACCGGAACAGAACTGGCGGCTGTCGTCGTCATGCTGGTAGCGGCGGGAGTTTTGCTCTTCCTCAATCGTTTCGATTGGTACGAAAAGTCGGTGGTTCAGCCGCTTGCCGTTCTGGTCGGCGCTTACGGCGTGTTTGAGGTGGTTGCGAAACTTTTCTAAATATTGGGGTTCGACAAAGCATCGATTTTAGCCTCTGAGTGTTTGCCGTTGAACCTCTTTCGAACAGCTTGTTTTCGCATTGTCCTGATCCCGTTGCTCGGGGCGAGTTTGTCTCTGTCCGGTTGTGTCCTCGAGAATCAACTCGTTGCCGATCCGGCAGTCATCGTCGGAGATTTGCCGTCGACGTGGACGGGTGGTGGTTGGCAGGTTCCCGGGCAGGCGGTGACTGGCTGGATCTATGATTTTCAAAGCCCCCAACTCACCGCGCTGGTGAAGGAGGCGATTGAAAACAACTACAGCTTGTCGGCGGCCCTGGCGCGCGTGGATCAGGCCGCGGAGCGGGCAAGAATCACTAATGCCGGCCGTCTCCCCGAAATCGATGCCGCTCTCCAGACGACGCGTTCTCAGAATCTTCGCGGGGCGAATTTCCAGACCGTGAGAGCCAATAATTTCAATTTCGCCCTGAGCATGGCCTGGGAGATCGACATCTGGGGGCGGATCAAGAACCTGCGTGATGCCGACCTCGATGAGCTGACAGCTCAGAGCAATCTCTACGAATCATCCCGGCTTTCCCTGGCTGCAAATGTCGCGAAGATTGCCTTTCAGATCGTGGAGGCCAAGTTGCAGATCGATCTTTCCAATCGTACTCAGCGCAGCCTCGAGACTAACCTGGAAATTCTCGACTCTCGTCTCGAGGCGGGTGGGGGAGATGATCGTACCGCACTGGAGATCAGCCTGACGCGAGCCGATATTGCCAGGGTTCGTGCGAATATCCTCGCGAATCAGCGGCAGCTGGATGCGGCCAAGCGGACCCTGGAGGCTCTCCTCGGGCGCTATCCAGCTGGAACGGTGGAGGCGCTCTCCCGAATGCCCACCATTTCACGCCAAATTCCGGTGGGCTTGCCAAGTGAACTGCTGCTGAGGCGGCCCGACCTTCTTGCCGCCGAGGCCCGGGTCGATGCGTCATTGAAAGACCTGGCCGCGAGCCGGAAAGCCTTGCTCCCGGCGGTTCGCATTAACGGGGGCATGGGAACTTCGACGACGGATGAATTCGGGGACATCTTCGATATCCAGAATCTGGTCTGGAACATCGGGGCTAATCTGGCACGGCCGCTATACCAGGGCGGGCGTTTGAAGGCAGATATTCGCCTGAGTGAGGCTGAGCGCGACGAGCTTGTGGCGGACTATGCCGAGACTGCGTTGGTCGCGTTTCGCGAGGTGGAATCGGCTCTGTCTGCTGAGGGATATTTCCGGGCCCAGGCAAGGGAACTCTCAATCGCGGTAGAAGAAGCCCGCCGTGCCGAGGCCTTGAGTCTCGATCAGTACGAGGACGGGATTGTCGACATCATCACCCTTCTCGACAGTCAGCGCCGCGCCTTTGACTCCCAGAGCACGCTGTTGGCCCTCCAGTTGCAAATGCTGCAGAATCGCGTGGATCTCTACCTTGCTCTCGGTGGGGACTTTGATCACCTCGTGACCGAGAAATAGGGCGGAACCGGCCGAAACCAGTCGTCATCCGTATTGCCTATTATTGCTGGTATCGCTAGAATTTGAAACGATTCCGCAACCTTGAGCGAATCTCAGGGTTGTAGACGATACACCGATCTTTATGAAACTCGCCTTTCGGATTTTGGCTCCTATTCTCGTGGTTGCGGGGGCGTTGTGGTTTGCCAAATACCTGATCGATTCCAAGCCGGAGCCTCCGAAACGGTTTATGCCGCCTCAGATCACGAAGGTCGAGGGAACCCGGCTGAAGCCCGAGACCTACCAGGTGTTTCTGGAAACTCAGGGTACGGTTCGCCCCAGAACTACCAGTGTGATCATTCCCGAAGTGAACGGACGTGTCATTTCAGTATCGCCCAACTTCCGCGATGGAGGCTACTTCGAGAAAGGAGAAGTCCTCCTGACGATTGACCCGGTGAACTACGAAACGGCCCTGATCATTGCAGAGAGTTCCGTGGCCCAGGCCCAGCGTGCGCTTGAGGAAGTGAAAGTCGACAGCAAGCAGGCAGTGGAAAACTGGCGCCGGATGGGGAAGACCGCTGAACCAAGCGACATGGTAAAGAAGGTCCCGCAGTTGAAAGAAGCAGAAGCCCGGCTGACGGCAGCGCAGGCTGAAGTGGAAAAAGCCAAGCGTGACCTCGAGCGTACTGAAATTAAGGCCCCCTTCGCCGGCCGTATTGTCGAGCAGATTGTCGACGTGGGTCAGTATGTTTCACCAAACACCCAACTGGGAAGAGCCTTTGCCACCGATGTGATGGAAGTCCGCCTTCCATTGACCAATCAGGAACTCGCTTTCGTGGATCTTCCGGAAACCTACCGTGGAGAATCGCAGGCTGAGATTGAAAAGGAGATACGCCAGGCACCCGCTGTTCATATTACCGGAACGATTGGGAATCATGTTGGTCATTGGGATGGTAAGATTGTCAGGGTCGATAGCTCAATTGATGAAATGTCCCGACAGTTGTTTGTCGTAGCGGAGGTGAATGACCCCTATCGCTACGAAAAGGGAGATGATTCCCCGCCACTGAAAATCGGTATGTTTGTTGATGCCCTGGTCAAAGGAAACGAGATCGAGAATGTGTTCGTCCTTCCGCGCCAGGCGGTGCGTGTGGGAGGAGAGGTGATCGTGATACAGGAAGACAACACGATTCGTCGCCAGCAGGTGACCCCGATCTTTTCGGAAGAAGAGCAGATCGTGATTCCTGCCGAGGGCGGGGGGCTCAAAGAAGGTGAAGTGGTTTGCCTGACCCCGCTGGCCTATCCAGTGAATGGCGCTAAGGTTCTGCCAACCATTGATGGGGTGACTCCTGATGTTGAAATGCCGGGCGAAATGTTCGGAGGCAAAGGGAAAGGCGGCAAAGGCAAAGGCGGAAAAGGAGCGAAAGGGAATGAAGAGGCGATCGGCAAAGGCCCTGATTCACCCAAGCCTGCGGAAACGGCACAGAGTTCCTGAGCAAACAATTTGAGAGAGACCAAAACTTAGATGATTGCCTTCTTTGCCAGAAACGGAGTCGCCGCGAACTTGTTGCTCGTGGCGATTATTCTGGCAGGACTTGCCGCCATTTTCTCCCAGCGCATCCCGCTGGAGGTCTTCCCTGAGCAGGAGTCCCGCAACATTTCGGTCTCTGTGCCTTATCGCGGTGCGACGCCGGAAGAGGTCGAAGAGTCCGTGGTGATTCGAATCGAGGAGGCTATCGCCGATGTTGAAGGCATCGAGGATATGATTTCCACGGCGAGTTCCACCGGGGGAACAGTTTCGATCGAGGTCGACGAGGACTACGATCTTCGCACAGTGCGTGACAATGTTGAATCACGCGTGGATGGCCTCGCCGATTTCCCCCCGGGAGAGGCAGAGAGCGTGACGATTCGCCAGGCGGAGCCCAGCCGGTGGGTCATCAGCGTCGTCGTAAGCGGGGATCTGAATGAGCATGATCTCGTTGCCCTTGGGGCCCAGGTTCGGGATGAACTGGTGGGGCTCAACGAGATAACGAGTGCCGAGTTGCAGGGGATTCGCCCCTATGAAGTTGCGATCGAGATCGATGAAGATGCCCTGCTGGAATACAACCTGACCTTCAATGAGGTGTCACAGGCCCTGCGCCAGTCATCGATTGATTTGCCTGCCGGAACCCTGGAGACGGTCTCCGGTGAGGTGGTGCTTCGAACTAAGGGTCGAGCCTACAACAAGGAGCAATTTGAGGCGATTACGCTGGTGGCTCGTCCGGATGGAACCCGCATTACCGTAGGCGATGTTGCAATCGTCAAAGACGGGTTCGATGAGAATCCTTTTGTGGCTCGTTTTAACGAGAAGCGTTGTGTCCTCGTCGCGGTGTTCCGCGAGGGCAATCAAAGCGCGATTCGGATCGCCGACGAGGTGAAGGATTTCATGGAGGAATACCGGGGGCGACTTCCCGCGGGTGCTGAGATTGAGTATTGGAGCGATTCGTCACGCATTGTGAAGGGGCGATTGAACACGCTGCTCGACTCATTCTGGAAGTCGATGGTCTTTGTCTTCATTCTCCTGACTCTGTTTCTGCGCCCGAGCCTGGCGCTTTGGGTCGTGATCGGCATTCCGGTCTGTTTCATGGGCGCTTTCGCCCTGATGCCCTGGCTGGATGTTTCGATCAATATCGTGAGTCTCTTTGGCTTTATTCTTGTCCTTGGTGTGGTGGTGGATGATGCCATCGTGACGGGGGAGAATATTTACACGAGGCAGAAAGATATCGATGATCCGGTCGAGGCAGCGATCAAAGGGACTCATGAAGTGACGCTGCCTGTTGTCTTTGGTGTGCTGACGACCATGCTGGCCTTTGTTCCTCTGTTTTTCATGTCGGGATTCCAGGGGTCCTGGATGCCTCAGATCGCCACCATTGTGATCGTGGTATTGGCGTTCTCATTGATAGAATCAAAATTCATTCTGCCGTCTCACCTGACCCACACTCCGCGAAAGTGGATGCGAGCCCTTGGCCTGTTCTTTCTCGGTCGACGCCTCACTGATTTCTTCGGCAAACTCTATGGGGGCTTTTCCAAATTCCAGGGAGCTGTTGCGGGGAGTCTAGAGTGGTTTGTTAGCACTATTTATCAGCCGAGCCTCAACTGGTCACTGAAGAATCGATACCTCGTGCTGTCGATCTTTATTGCCAGTCTCGTCATCCTTGTGGGCGCTTTTCAAGGTGGACGCATCAAGCAGGTTAGCTTTCCACGGGTGGAGAGTGAACGTGCTACCTGTCGCCTGACGATGCAGGAGGGTACGCCCTACGAAGTGACTGAGAGATACGTGCTCATGATGGAGGAAATCGTCCTCGACATGAAGAAAAAGCACGTGGATCCGAATGGCGTGTCCGTGATCGAGGATGTCTTCACGAGTATCGGTGGTCAGGGCGTGGCTTCTTCCAAGGGACGGAGTGCCGCAGGCCGCAGTCACCTCGGTGAAGTGGTGTTTTATATTCGGGCCCCGGAAGATCGGGATTACGACATGGGGGCTCGCGAGTTGGCGACTGAGTGGCGCGAAGAGATTGACAGGCGGGGCGGTATCGTTGGTGCCAAGCAGCTCTATTTTCGTGCTGAGATCGGGCGGGGCCGCGATCCCATCGAGGTTCAGTTGCGAAGTAAGAATGGAGATGATCTCACCGCAGCGGCAGCGCAGGTTCGTGAAAAGATGGGTACCTACGATGGGCTCTTTGATATTTCCGACAACCTCGACGAAAGCCGTGATGAGATCCAACTTTCGATTCGACCGGAGGCTGAGCAATTTGGCCTGACGATGTCGGATCTGGCACGGCAGGTTCGACAGGCCTTTTTTGGTGAGGAGATCCAGAAGATCCAAAGAGATCGCGACGAGGTCCGTGTCATGCTTCGTTATCCCCTGGAGGATCGTCAGTCAGTGGCCGCGCTGGAGGATATGATGATCCGAACGGGTGACGGCAGGGCGGTTCCTTTCACCTCGGTTGCTGAAGCGAAGATTGCCCAGAGTATGCCTCGCATTGAGCGAATTGACCGCAACCGGGCCGTGGAAGTATCAGCGGATGCTGATAAGGAAGTGGCTGATCTGGACGCTATCCGTGCCGACCTTTCTGAATGGATGCCAAGTGTGTTGGCCCAGTATCCGGGAATGAACTTCAGCTTTGAGGGCGAAGCCCGTGAGGAGAGGGAGAACTCCAGCAGCATCACTGTTGGAATGTGCCTGATTGTCTTCGGCATTTACGCCATGCTGGCGATTCCATTCCGGTCCTACACCCAACCACTCATGGTGATGTCGGTGATTCCTTACGGACTGATTGGTGCGGTGTTAGGTCATCTCATCGAGGGATGGTTCCGGGGCGAGCCCGGAGGCATACCACTCAGCTTCCTGAGTTATTTCGGGATGCTGGCCTTGTCGGGTGTGGTGGTGAATGACAGTCTCGTTCTCGTGGATTACATCAACCGCCGACGAAAAGCGGGGGACACGGTGTTCAAGGCAGCCAGTACCGCCGGGGCGGCTCGTTTTCGGGCCATTATCCTCACTTCGGCAACGACCTTTGCCGGCTTGTTCCCCTTGATCCGGATGCAGGAAACCCAGGCTCAGTTTCTTATCCCGATGGCCATCAGCCTTGGATACGGCATTTTGTTCGCCACCTTGATTACCCTGATCCTCGTTCCAGTGAACTACCTGGTGATGAACGACATCTCAGTCGGTTTTAAGCGAATCTATGGGAAGAGTGAAGAAGCTGAACCTGACTCTTCCGGGTTGGAGCCTTCCAGCGCCTCCTGAACGAATCGGGCTGGTTATTCCGCCGCTTTAGGAAGCGAGAGCGACTCGATGTGAAGTCGGCAGCGCAGGAACTGGATTTCGTCTTCCGGTGCCGGAATCAGGATCGTAGTCTGGGTTTTCCTGAGTCCGAAGAGCTTGTCTGAAAGGGCCGCTTCAAATGGCTGCAGTTGAGCGGTCCACTCGGTCATTCGCTGGCGATACTCGGCCGTGGATGCACTCGCTTCGCGAGAGGGGACAGAGGGGCCGTATTCCCCGGAGAGACGGGCTTCTTCAATGATGAAGCCGTAGGGGTTGCCAATGTCGAGAGTGATGCGGGTGCCGGCGTCGGACTTTTCAGCGGAGACGAAATTAACGAGGAAAGCACCGTATTCAGTCCGCATCACGGAAGCGGCTTTGGAGCCGATTTTAAGGTGGGCGACGGAGCTTTCAGATTGACCTCCAGCCATGCCGTCAGTGGTTACGTCGGCATTCTCGACCAGCATTACAAAGCTGATCACTTCGAGCTGGTCCCGTGAGTCCGCCTTCATCTCGACATCGAATGTGGTCCAGGTCAGGGGTGCCAAGGGCTTGGTGACACGATATTCGAAAGGAGTCAGTGATTCCTGCCAGGCGCGAATCTTCGGATTTGCGAGGCTGTATTCCTCACCTTCGGCAAGCTCGGGAGTGCCTCCGCCATGGCTGCCGCGCAGGGTGAACTGATTGATTGAGAAGCCGTAGGGATTGCCAATGCTGATATGAGCGTCGTATCCACCCCGCTCAATATTGATGTCGAGCCCATCAATTCGAACCAGGAAGGTGCCGTGATCAGTATGGAGGAGAGTGTGGCCGGTCATGCCGGCCCGGAGATAGACGATCTGATTGCCGCGGGAACCAAGCGTGCGAACCGCGTCGATCGAACGCTCTAGGCTGCCGAGGCGATCGGAAAACGAACCGTCTTCCTGGGAAAAGCCGATCTTGGTTTCGGCCGTGATGACACGTGTCTTCAGGTCGGCAACTTCGTCACGGGTATCTGAGCGCACTTCACGAAGCTCAGCTTCGAGGCGGTCAATGCGTTCCTGGGTCTCGTTGTCGCAGCCGGAAAGCACCAGGCACGCGGAAACCAGGAGAAGTGCCCGGAACAATGCGGATTCAGTCATCAGGGAAAGGTTAAACGAGAGAATGGTAGAGGATCAACGCGGAATGTCTACTGTCGCTTCAGGATTGTGGGGACAGAGAGCACTCCTGTTGCGCTGACGTGGCGAATAGCAACTTCGTCAGGGCGCTTTGGCATCTTGTAGATCGACTCGCTAGCCGGCATGAGCCGCAGTGTCGTCCACTTGTTGCCGTCCTTCACCTGGATCAGTCGCCAGCGGGCGTCAGAGGCAGGTTTGAATGAAAGGGTGAGTCCATTGCCCTCTTCAATCGGAGCAACGTAAACCGGGCCAGGTTGGCCGGCGCCGTTCCATGGGGTTGCCGGGGGAATGGCGGTCTCGGCGTAGGCGCTGCGGAGTTTTCCGCGGAGGCCGTCACGGTCATCTTTGATCGCTTTAATACTCCAGTGAATGTGACCGGGACCCATGCGAGAGGCATACTTTCGTGTCACATCGATCTGGCGAATGGACTCGGTCGCGGGGCGTCCCTTGTCCTCGGAGCTCATGATGCGGTTCGAAGCAATGCCGGGGAAGAGATGACGCTGTTGCAGGTTTTGCTCTGCCCACCACTTGTTCAGTGCGGTGAAACTCTGGTCCGGCGGATCGATTCTCCAGTAAAGCTGGGGTGAAAAATAGTCGAGCCAGCCCTGCTGCAACCATTTGCGTGAGTCGGCGAAAATGTGGTCATAGGCATCGAGACCTGCCTTGGTTGAACTGGGATATCCGGGGCGCCAGATTCCGAACGGGCTGATTCCAACTTCGACCCAGGGCTTCGTTGATTTGACGGAGGCGTAGAGATCCGAGACGAAGGCATTGATGTTGTTTCGACGCCAGTCGCGGAGCTCTAGCTTTCCACCCTTGGCGCGGTAGGCCGAATAGGAAGCGGAATCATTGAACTGATCCTGGGGGCGGCCGTTGACGGTTTTGGGGTAGGGGTAGAAGTAATCGTCGATGTGAACAGCATCGACATTGTAGCGTTTCGTAACGTCGACCATCACGTCGATGGCTCGCTTCCGGATAGTTTCGGAAGCCGGATTGCCCCACTTCATGGATCCGGCGGAGAGCATGAGTGACGGGTGCGTTTTTGAAATGTGTCGTGATGATTTGTTAGAACGTTCTGTCGCGCTGGCGCGGAACGGGTTGAACCAGGCATGCAGTTCGATGCCTCGTTTGTGCGCTTCGTTAACGGCGAACTCAAGTGGGTCGTAGCCGTCGGACGGAGCCTTGCCCATGCTTCCGGTGAGAAAGAAAGACCAGGGTTCGATGTCTGACTTGTAAAAGGCGTCGCACTCGGTTCGCACCTGCAGAATCACTGCGTTGAGGCCGGTATCAGCAGCGGTGTCGAGCAGGGCCACAAGTTCGGCGCGCTGTTGGCTGGGCGTTAGCGTGTACTTCGACGGCCAGTCGATGTTGTGCACGGTGGCGATCCAGGCAGCCCTGAATTCGCGGCGGGGCTCGGGGACGCGGCTCTTGGTTGGCAGGTATTCCGCTGATGCCTGGGAGCACATCAGAAGAAGGACTGCGACGAGAAGTGAACGGGTAACGGGCTCGTTCATGGGATACTTAACAAGTGTTTAGTATAACGCCCGCATCTCAGGCGGCAAACAGTATCGTTAACGGGAAAACGGGCGTTCGCGGGACCTGATTGGGGCTATCAGGGTTCAAAAAGAGTGAATTGTCGGACAAGCGTCTGGTCCTGCGTGCTGAGTTCGGAGAGTGAAACCGTGAAAACGCGGCCATCCGTGCGCCGGCGAAAGGTGATCTCTTCGGCGGAAGGGCGGGCGAGAAGGGTGGCCTCAATCGAACGGCCATCAGCGCTGGTAAGTCGGGTGTTGTGGGGGAATTCCTGTTCTCCGAGCACAGGCAGGGTGGGAAAGACGAGGCGAGTTACTTCGGGAAGGGTGATTGATTGACCCGCTGCGGGGAACGAGCGAACCATTTCGCGAGAGGAGGCATCGAGCCTTTCGAGGGTGATGGTAAATTCGCGATTGTCGCTGACCCGGCGAAAGAGGATGCGGTCGGCATCGGGGCGTTCGACCAGCATGGCGCTGATGGTGCGCCCGTCATTGCTGGTGAGGTCAGTGTAGTAGGGGAACTGCCGAAGCTGAAGAGGCGGGTGTTCTTCGGCGGCTTCTTCGGTCCATGGCATGAGGTAAGACGGAAGGATAGGTTCCGTTTCGTTCCTTCCAGTGACAGCATGTTCCATCCATGCGGACAGCCAGTAGACGCCGAGCAGAACGAGTGCGATCGCAAGTAAATGGAGAGCGACCCTGGCTCCGCTGCGGATAACGGATAGTTCGCTGTGGGTGAAGGGTAGCCGCATCGCTCGGTGGTAGAGGGAGGGCTTCATCCTAGAGTGCAATGGCTGACCGTTTCAACTGTGGAAATGGCAGGAAGGGTGCTTGCGTTTTCGACTTCGGAAGCGAGAGTGCGGCACATGGCGGAATTGGACTCAAAGAATCAGAAGCCGGTCGATGTGGAGACCATTCTGGAGGCTCTCGAGAGTCAGTCCGTCGATCGTATTACGTCGATCGCCGAGGAAGCTCACCCTGGTGATGTCGAACAAGCCTTCGAGCGACTCGACGAATCGATTCGCGAGGAGGTGCTCGAAAAGTTGCCCGGAAAGGTTCTTTCCGAGTGGGCTGACTACCTTCCTGTCGCCGACCTTGAACTTGGTCTTGAAAACCTTCCTGAGGGTCAGAAGGCGGAAGTTCTCGATTCACTTTCCGACGATGAACTCGTCGACCTCCTGCAGGAAGTCGAGGAGGAGGATCGTGACGAATACATGGAGCTCCTTCCCGAAGACAAGCGGGAGGATGCTGAAGAGCTCATGCGATACCCCGAGCAGACCGCCGGCGGCCGCATGACCAAAGCGATGGCCACTATTCCGGTCAATCTGACCGTGAAAGAGGCTCTCAATATTCTTGAGGAGGAGCACGATGAGGCTGAGTTGCTCAGTCGAATCTTCGTGATCGATGACAAGGAGAGGCTGGTCGGCAAAGTGCGCCTGCGGGACCTTGCGTTTTCCACCTGGGATACTCCCATCAGCGAATTGATGTCCCAGGCGGAGATCACCATCAATGCGATGGAGGATCAGGAGGAAGCGGGACAGATGATTGCTCGTTACGATCTCATGGCTCTTCCCGTGATCGATAATGCCAATCGACTGGTTGGTGTGATCACCTATGACGACGCGCTCGACATTATCGAGGAAGAGTCCACCGAGGATATGGAGAAAATCTCCGGTATCGGTGGTGAGCGTGGTGACCAGGCATACCTGCAGATTTCGACCTTCACTCACCTGAAACGTCGTTTTGGTTGGGTTTTGGTTTTGGCTTTCCTCGCATTGACCTCGGGATTTGTGCTGCACAGCTACGAGGAAGTCCTCACAGCCTACTACGTGTTAGCAATTTACTTTCCCATGGTTGTGGCCGCAGGTGGCAACACGGGTGCCCAATCGGCGACGATGGTGATTCGAGCGATGTCGCTAGGCGAGTTGGATACGCGGGAATTTGGTCGGGTGATCTGGAAGGAGGCACGTGTTGGAATCATGCTGGGCGCCCTTCTCGGAATCTGCGTGGCGCTCCAGATCAGTTTTCTGCTGCCGACGAGTTTGATGCCCGAGGGAATCAGCCTCTTCACTGTCGCAATGGTAGTCGCCTGTGCACTGACCATCCAGATTTGCACCTCAACTCTATTTGGGGCGTTGCTGCCCATCCTCGCCCGTATGATGAAGCTTGACCCTGCTGTGGTCGCTTCACCTGCCATCACCACCATCGTCGATGTCAGCGGGGCGATCATCTACTTCTCTCTCGCCAAATCGATCTTCATGTAGGCCGTGTGCCCAACAGGGTTGGATGAATGAACTGACCCTGTTGAATCAGCGCCAATATCGTTGCGCCAAGAGAATGCTCTGGGTGCCGCGCAGAAGAAAATGACCAGTTAAGCCTTGGCGACGGCGGATGCTGGTCGGAGTCCACGAACGATCGATCTGGCAGAGATCAGAACGGCAATTTCCCGCCGCCCATTCCTCCCATGCCGCCCATTCCCCCCATCTGCTTCATCATCTGGTTCATCTTGCCCTTGTTGCGCATCATCTTGCGCATCTGGCCGAACTGTTTCAGCAGGGAGTTGACCTGGGTGACTGAAGTGCCGCTGCCGGCGGCGATGCGCTTGCGACGGGAAGCCTTGATGATTTCGGGACGGGAGCGCTCTTTCGGCGTCATCGAGAGCACGATGGCCTCGACGTGCTTCATGCGTTTTTCGTCGAGGTTGACTCCTTTGAGTTTGTCACCCATGCCGGGCATCATGCCGAGAATGCTGGTCATGCCGCCCATCTTGTTCATCATGCGCATCTGGGCGAGGAAGTCGTCAAAGTCGAAGGAAGCCTTTTTCATCTTCTCCGCCATGCGGAGCGCCTCCTCTTCGTCGATCGCCTCAGCGGCTCTCTCGACGAGACCCACCACGTCGCCCATGCCGAGGATGCGTCCCGCCATGCGGTCGGGAACGAAGGCTTCGAAATCGGAAAGCTTTTCCCCCACACCAACAAACTTGATGGGCTGATTGGTAACGGATCGCATCGAAAGTGCGGCACCGCCCCTGGCATCGCCGTCGAGCTTGGTCAGGACCAGACCGGTCAGGCCGATGGCATCGTTGAAAGTCTGGGCCACGCTGACGGCCTGTTGACCGGTGGCCGAGTCAGCAACGAGCAGGGTTTCCCTGGGATCGAGGAAATCACGGAGGCCTTTGAGCTCGCCGATCAGATTATCGTCCACTTCCTGGCGGCCTGCGGTATCGAAAATGATGACTGTGCCGTTCTGGTCGTCGGCCCACTTGAGGGCGGCTTTGGCTACCTTGAGAACGTCGGTTTCGCCGGGCTCGGGTTGAAAAACGGGGATATCGATCTGCTTACCGAGCGTGACGAGCTGATCCACCGCTGCCGGTCGGTAAAGGTCACAGGCGACCAGGAGAGGGCGCCGACCTTCCTTGCGAAGGTGAAGGGCGAGCTTGGCTGAGGTGGTCGTTTTACCCGCACCGTTGAGGCCGACCATGAGCAAGCGGGCAGGGGGATTGAGATCGAGCGGAGCAGCGTCACCACCGAGAAGCTCGGCGAGCTCATCATTAAAAATCTTAACGATCTGCTGCCCGGGCTTGATGCTCTTGAGCACTTTCTCACCGAGGGCCTGTTCCTTGACCCTGGCGATGAAATTCTTGGCGACTGAAAACTCGACGTCAGCTTCGAGCAGGGCGAGACGCACTTCGCGGAGAGCGTCGGAGATGTTCTTTTCTGAAAGCTTGCCGTGTCCCCGCAGTTTCTTGAAAGTTTCCTGCAGGTTGTCGGAGAGGGAATTGAACATAATAGCCGGTCAAATAGAGGGTGTCGCGGTGGGTGCCGTCGAGGCACCGGAGTCGGCACTGTTCCCATCGGTTTCCGGAATTTCAAGTGGAGCGTTCTGACCGGGCGCCGTGGCATCGGCGTCGAGGTAATCGGCAAGACGATCGAGGGTGAAATTCCAGGTGATGACTTCTGTGTCCGAATTGTTGGCGTGGCGGAAGCTCAGCTGGACATTGCAGTTGTCGAGCCGGAGCCGTTGAGGCACCTGGTAGCGAACGGTGCCGGTGCCGTAGTCGTAATGGTGAGGGACCTTGCCGAAACCGGTAACCCTCATGGAAATGCTTTCCGGCTGAACCCCGGGCAGGCGGGAAAGATCGACTTCAATGAGGGGGAGGCGATTGCCGATGACCGAATCGGCGGGGGGCATCACGGAGACAAGCGGGGCGCTGGTGGAACCATCAGTGTCGGTTGTCTCGGTCATGAGACGGCGACCTGAGGTGGTCTGGTTTCCTCCTCCAAAATTGAGGGCCGGCTCGAAGTTAGCGAGAGTCGTGCCGTGGACGACGTAGCGCCCGATTTCCATATCCTCCACATCCCAGGTTGTCTTCTTACCGTTCACCGTGAAGCAGGCTTCGTAGCCGAATTCCCGGGCCAACTCGAGCACCTGGTCGTTGTAGATGCCGTAGGGGAAAGCAAAGGTTTTCTCAACGGCGCCGGTGTCACCAAAGTTTTCCTCGAGGAATCGGTGGGATTCCTCCAGCTCCTCTTTGAGCCAGGCGGTGTAGGCTTCCGCAGAGCGACCCTTGCGGTCTGACATATTGGCATGGCTGACCGAGTGGCTTGAGAGCGTTCCGCCAGCTGCAGCGATCTCGCGAATCTCTTCGGGGCTCATGGAGCGGCCGCCGACGCCAACGTAGTTCTTATAGAGAAAGACGGTGAAAGGGTATTCGAATTCCTTGAGCACATCCATCGCCAGGGTGTGGGTCGCTTTCCAGCCGTCGTCGATGGTGATCATGACACATTTCTCGGGAATCGGCTTATTGCCCTGCTTCCAGTCGAGAAACTCCCGCATGCTGATCACGGGAAGCTCAGCGTCCCTGATCGCCTGCATCTGGTCGCGAAAATCCTTCACGTTGAGAATCATGTCGTTGGAGGAGCGACCGTCGGTGAAATCGTGATATCCGAGGATGGCGACGCGGGCGTCCTTATTGACGACGGGTTCCATGGCCACGGGCTCTGGTGGAGGAGGAATGTCGACCGGCTCGGCCACGATGGGTTCGGGCTCCTCTTCAGCGGATTCGCGTTCGAGAGCGTCCTTAACCTTGTCTGCGATGGGGCTGACTTCTTCGCAGCCCGTTAGAAATATCGCCAAGCCGAGCAGCGGCAGGATCAGGATTCTGAGCTGAAGAGAGAGGCGCATGTAGTTGAGAGGGGGAATTCGGCAATATACGCCGGAAACTGGCTCTGGAAACGCCGAAATGCGCCCCTGGAGTGGCCAATCATGTTTGCGAATCGAGGTGGTGTGGCTTATGGGTTTGGAACGTAAACCTACCCAACCATGGCTGAACAAAACATCGAAATTACGGCGTATCTCAAGACTTTCTGCGGATGGAGCGAAGGTGTTCGCGCAATTTTCCGCAAGTATGGCCTCGAATACGAAGAGAAGGATATTATCAAAAATCCCGCCTTCCGCTGGGAAATGGAGCAGAAGAGCGGCCAGCCGCTGTCTCCCTGCGTTGTCGTGAATGGAACCATGCTCGCTGACGTCAGTGGGGAGGAAGTGGAACAGTGGATGACCGATAACGGTCTCCTCGAGAAAAGCGAAGAGCAGCCTGATGCTCCGATCGACTCTTCCTGCACCGATGAGCAGCACGCTGCGATGGAGGCTGAGGCTCGCCTGAACATGGGCACGCCCAACGTCCGAATCATTGAATAATTTTTTGGCTTCACGTCTTCGTTAGATTCGGAGACGATTCGAACACACCCGTTTTCGCATCCACATGCCTCCCAAGAATTCTCCCAAAAAGGGCCTCGGCAAAGGGCTCAATGCTCTGATCAAAACCCCGGCCTCCGTGCCGGTGAAGTCGGGTGGGGGAGATGAGGCGGATCCGGGAACGGGAGAACGCGTCCAGCGTGTGCCGCTGGACAAGGTGGTTCCGTCTCCTTTTCAGCCGCGAAAGCGTTTTCGCGACGAGCACCTCGACGAACTGGTTGAATCAATCCGCGAGCATGGAGTGATCCAGCCGCTGATTGTTCGCGACGTCGACGGCAAGTATGAGCTGATCGCCGGTGAGCGCCGTTGGCGGGCGTCAACCAAGCTGGGCCTTGATGAGGTGCCGGTCATCCTCCGGGATGCATCCGATCGCGATGTGCTCGAGATGGCGCTGATTGAGAACCTTCAGCGCGAGGACCTCGATCCCCTTGAGGAAGCGGAAGCCTATTCCCGCCTGGCTAAGGACTTCGGCCTGAAACAGGACGAGATTGCCCAGCGGGTTGGTAAGAACCGCGCCACGGTCTCGAACGCGATTCGCCTGCTGGAACTCGACAAGGACGTGCAGTTGCTGGTTTCGCAGCGTCTTCTCAGTTCCGGCCACGCCAAGGCCATTCTCGGAATTAAGACCAAGGCTGAGCAGAAGCTGCTCGCTGATATGGTCGTGAAAAAGAAGCTCAATGTCCGTGAGACGGAGAAGCTGGTTTCCGAGCAAATCAATGGCAAGACTACGGCAAAGAAGACTTCCAAGCCGAAGCTTTCCCCGCAGGCCGAGACTTACATTCGTCAAATCCAGGATCAGCTTCGGAGCCGCTTTGCCACTAACATTGCGATTCATCACACCGACAAGCGCGGCAAGATCGAGATCGAGTATTACGGCAACGAAGACCTCGGTCGCATTCTTGAGCTGCTGGGTGTGGATATTGACTAGCAAAACCTCATTCAGTTCTTTATGAGGTTCCTATTTCCTGTTGTCGCCCTCAGTGCTCTTTTCGCAGGCGGCTGCTCGGAACAGAGAAGTATCGCCTACGATCCGTCACAATCACTGGTCGATAAGGTCTCCGGAGAAAAGGCGTTCGAGCATGTCTCTGCCCTGGTGAACTTTGGACCGCGCCCCGCGGGTTCCGATGCTCTCGAAGAATCCCGCCGGTATATCGAGAACCAGTTAGGTGAGTATGGATGGACGGTGGAGCGACAGGTCTTCACTGACAAAACTCCCGACGGGGATGTGGAATTCATCAACCTTCGAGCCCGCTTTGGAGACACCGGCTTCGACCAGCCCGTTATTGGCGTGCTGGCCAGCCACTTCGATACGAAGCCCTATCAATCATTCGAATTCGTGGGTGCGAATGACAGCGGTTCCAGTACCGGCCTTTTGATTGAGTTCGCCCGCGTTTTGGCGGAACGACCCGAGGCAGCGCGCGCCCTGGAGCTGGTGTTTTTCGACGGAGAAGAAGCCTTTGGTCCGGGGATTACTTCATCCGATGGTCTCTACGGCAGTCGCCATTACGCCGGGCAGTGGCTGACCGTAAAGGAGAGGGATCGCCCTCAGTGGGGCGTTCTGCTCGATATGGTCGGTGACAAGGATCTCAGGATTCGGGCGGGAGTGCAGATCCCCGGAGCCTCGTTGAAGGAATTGGCTGAGAATAAGGCAAAGAGTGGCTATGTCATCGACATCCAGTCAGTGGAGGCTTCGCTGAACGAGATGTCCCGCCAGTTGCTCTCAGCTGCTGCTGACCTGAGCTATGAGTCTGAGGTAGGAATCAGCTCCAACTACATTGTCGACGATCACGTGCCGCTGAATGTGTCAGCCGGGATTCCGACCATCGACCTGATCGATTTTGACTACGACTACTGGCACACGCCCGGTGATACGCTCGACAAGATCAGTGCCGAGAGCCTTGAGATTACAGGACGGGTGACTCTGCACTACGTCGAAAAGTACCTGCTTCCCTGAGGAAGGGGCAGGCTCACATGAAGCGGGGGATCAATCCCTTGCTACGCTGGAAGTTGCTGTAAGCCAGGGAACCGAAGAGGAGGGTTCCAAAGAGGTTGCCCCTCGTCAGCGAAAAAATTGCGACGGCTCCGGCGGTGAACATGCCGACCTGGTAAACAATCTTCTGATTCTTGTTGGCCATGATGGCCGCGAACATTTGTCCGCCATCGAGAGGGTAGATCGGCAGGATGTTTAGGATTGCCCAGTAGATGTTGGTCATTAGCAACATGCTGATGAGAGCTTTACCGTAGAGGCTTGAAAGACCGGGAGCGAACCCGAGGCCAAAGGCAATGGCTCCGAGCAGAAGACTGGCGATGGGCCCGGCAGCTGAGATGAAGAATGATTCCCAGCGGGTGAATCGACCCGGTCCGCTGCAGAGACCTCCGAAGCTGTATAGCTTGATTTCCGAGTAAGGTGCCCGGAAGCGCTTGCGGGCGAGAGCGTGTCCCAGCTCGTGCCAGATGATGGAAACGAAAACCACCGCCACCCACATGAGGGTGAGAATCGCACCGGCCCTGCCGGGCATTCTCATGAAAGACATCCCAAGAAGAAGAGAGAGAACCCAGAAGGTCCATTCTACTGTCACAGGATAGCCGAATAAGCGAAAACGCCACATGGGGAGAACTAAGGCGCGGGTTTTGGGGGAAGTCCAGACGGATTGAATAGGGGGTCCAGTCAGGGAACTCTCGTCGGTGGCGGTTTCAGTTCTCCTGCTTGCGCAGGTCGTAGCAGATCAACCGTGGCGGGTTGTTGTCCATGTCTGGCTCATGTTGCGAGACGTAGAGAAGCCCGCGATGCAGGACGGGAAGCGACCAGGTGGCGCGAGCGAAGAAAAGCTGAGAGCGGCCGAGGTCTTCGACGCCTTCAGGGCTCAGTTTGAGCAGCCCAAGTGATCCCAGCTCTCCGAGAGCGAAGGTTTTTCCATCGGCATGAAGCAGGCTGCCGCGGAGATACTTCATGCGGTAGTCACGACCACTCTGAATAGGAACGGTCCACTCAAGATCTTCGCGCCAGTTTTCCTCTCCGGTTTCCACATTGTAGCTGGCGAGCCAGGCGTCAGGTTCATTGCGCCCCCGAAAACCGTAGAGGTGACCGTCGAGCAAAAGTGGGGTCATCCAGTGGATCCCGAAGTCGGGTGCTTTCCAGAGCTGCTCCCATTTAAGGTCCTCATTGAGGCGCAGGAGAGTCGCTCCAAGTTGATAGGATGAGGTGATGAAGACGCGGTTGTCTCCGACGGCGACCGGAGTGGAGCTGTTCACGCTTTCGTATTTGTCAGGGCGCCAGGCAAAGGTGTCGTGAAGTTCGCCGTTCTCCGGATTGAGGCACAGAACACCACCGAAAGCCGGATCACTCTCGCCACCCTGGAAGACGATGAGGCGTGGCGCTCCCTGGAGCTCTGCGATGATGGGGCTGGCGTAGCTGGCATTCCATTCGTGTTCCGTTCCCCAAAGGAGTTTTCCGGTATGTTGGTCAAAGGCAACGACGCTCAGACCTTTCTCCATGCCGTTCGTTCCAAGCGGAACGATCAGCTTGCCGTCGTGAATGAGAGGGCATGAGCCGTGGCCAAAGAAGAAGCTGGCCCGGTCAAACTCCGCCATCAGTTCACGCTGCCAGAGCAGACTTCCGGTGGCGAGATCGAGGCAGCTGAGTTTGCTGGTGACGCCGAGCGTGTAGACTTTTCCCGAATCGATCACGGCACTGGCACGGGGGCCATTGTTAAAGCCGTAGCGGTCGGAGTAGACAACCGGATAGCTGTATTGCCAGAGGCGCTTCCCGGTTTCTGGCTCGAGACAGTCGACGATCTCTTCGTCACCGATTCGATCAAAGAGGACCAGTTTCCCGTCGACGATAACGGGGGAGGTGTATCCCGATCCCTTTTCCATTTCCCAGACCTTGGCGGGACCGCCCTCGGGAATCTCATCGATGAGATGAGTTTCGGGAGTTTTCCCATCGTCCGAGGGACCAAGAAAGCGAGGCCAGTCAGAGGTGACGGCGTCTGGTGAAAGTGCTTTTGGTTCGGCGAAGAAAGTTAAACGATCATGTTCGACCGCTTCGTTGGCTTCGTCTCCTTGTGGCGCGCTGACCGAAGGAGGTGCCGGGTCTTCGATTCCAGCTGCGAGAAGGAAAGGTGAGCTGGTCAGGGTGCCGCAAAGCAGTAAGCAGAAGATGATTGTGCGAATCATTGGCGAAAGGTTACGATCAATGGATTGATGAAGCCAGTCGCAAAGAGACCCGCCATGAAGGGATGTGGTAACGGGTTGTCGCAGGGAGTTCTGCGAACAGCGGAGGCCGCGGTTTTCGAAAATCACCGGCCCGTACAAGATGCGGGGCCCACCGAACGGGTGGACCCCACAAGGAACCGCTTGTTTTGTGACTGCAACAGCCGCTTTCACAGCTGTTACAGTAAGGTTTGTTTCTTGAGTTCACTTTTCGTTCGATCTTTTTGGAGAAAAAATGCGATTTTTTTCCCAATTTCGGGCCGGATGATTGGTAGGCACTGAGGATAAGGTAGTTATGGCGCGAATACTTTTGGTCGAAGACGATGAAGATAATATCAGCCTGCTGGTGCGTTTGCTGAAACACCATGGTCATGAGCTTTCTGTCGCCACTGATGCGGCAGACGCCGTGGCCCGGGTCAAATCAGAGCGGCCTGAGGTCGTTCTGATGGACCTGGAATTGCCGCCAACCGCTGACGCTCAACCAGATCCGAATGCAGGGCTCGAGGCAACCAGGCAGATCAAGGGGACCGAATCAACTGCGGGGATCCCCGTGATTGCACTGACGGCTCATACCATGGCTCAGCACCAGGAGCGGATCGAGGCTGCGGGATGCGATGCTTTCCAGGAAAAACCGATTTTTCCGTTCGACAGCCTTCTCGAGAAAATTTCTTCGCTGACTGCTTCGAATGCCTGACCTGATCGGAGACAAGTATGCGCTGGGCACGGTGATCATTCTGGTGGTCGAAGTGCTGGCTGTGCTCTCGATCCTCCACATCATCATCAAGGCGCGTTCCGCCCCGGGGGCGTGGGGATGGCTCATGGCGATGCTGGCGGTGCCTTTCGTTGCGGTGCCGATATACTGGATTCTCGGGCGGCAGCACTTTCGCGGTTATGTGGAGCGGTTTCGGGAAGCGCAGGAGGAAAATGAGCAGGTTTTCCACGACCTCGAAAAATCTCTTCAGCCCCACATCACTGAACTGACGGAACGTCAGGATTACTACGGAGGGTTACTCCTCCAACTGAGTGAGCGCCGCTTTACCGGCGGAAACGAAGTCTGCCTTCTCATCGATGGAGAGCAGACCTTTGAATCAATCTTTGAGGCGGTTGAACAGGCGAAGGACTACGTGCTGGTGCAGTTCTTTATCGTCAAGGACGACGACCTTGGTAACCGTCAGCGGGAATTGCTCGAGAAGAAAGCGAAAGAAGGAGTCCGCGTTTATTTCCTCTATGACGAAATCGGAAGCCACAAGTTGCCGCGCCGTTACCGGGATTCACTCCGGGAGTCGGGGGTCAATATCTGCCGGTTCAATGCCACGCAGGGGCGGGCAAATCGCTTCCAGATTAACTTTCGGAATCATCGAAAGATCGTTGTCGTCGACGGTGAGGTTGGTTTCGTTGGAGGACATAACATTGGTGACGAATATCTCGGGATCAGTGAAAAGTTCGGGCACTGGAGAGACACTCATGTCCGACTCGTAGGGCCCTCCGTTCTCAGCCTGCAGATGGTGTTCCTGGCCGATTACTACTGGGCGACCCGCGAGATGCCGGAGTTGAACTGGACCCGGGTCACTGAGGGCGACGGCTCGGGATGCGGGGCGGGAGAATCCACTGTCTTGACGCTGCCAACCGGTCCGACCGAGCGGATCGAAGGGGGAACCATGTTTTTCCTCAATGCGATCTCGCGGGCGCGGAGAAGGCTGTGGATTGCTTCTCCCTATTTCGTGACGGATGAATCGGTGCGTGCTTCGCTGATGATGGCTGCCTTGCGTGGCGTGGATGTCAGGATCCTGATTCCGGACAAGCCGGATAAATACATCCCGTGGTTGGCGACTTTCTCCTACCTCGTGGATATGGAGGCGGCGGGCGTGCGGCTGTTTCGCTATGAACCCGGGTTTCAGCATCAAAAAGTCATCCTGGTAGACGATGAATTTGCCACGGTGGGAACCGCCAACCTGGACAACCGGTCGATGCGACTGAATTTTGAAGTCGGGGTGGTCGTTTTGTGCCAAGGTTTTGCCGCCAATGTCGCCTCGATGCTTGAAGTTGACTTTGCCCGCAGTCGCGAGATTGATTCCACAGACTACACTGACCGGCCGTGGTGGTTTCGCCTCGCTGTCAGGGTGGCGCGTCTGGCCAGCCCCATCTTATGACCCGTAGACCATGCCTGATCTCTCGAAATACTTTGATTACAATGCGACCACTCCGATGAGCGACGAGGCGCAGCGTGCCTGGCAAGAGGCGAACTCTGCGGCCTGGCAAAATCCCTCCAGTCTTTACCGCGAGGCAGGTGCCGCGCGGATGCGGCTGGATGAGTGTCGCGAAGATCTCGCTGATGAACTTGGCATTGATGTGCCTGAGCGGATTGTTTTCACCTCTGGAGCGACCGAGGCGAATAATGCCGCGATCCGTTTTCTGATTGAGCAGTCCGAAAAGCCCGTGGCAGTTTCTGCGATCGAACATCCCTGTGTGGAAGCGGTTGCCGCCCCGTATGTGGAGTCCGGCAAAGTCCGGGAGATTCCGGTCGACCCGGGGACCGGAATGGTTGATGTCGAGAGACTCCAGTCGTGGATTGAGGCTGAAGAAATCTCGGCGGTTTCGGTGATGGCGGCGAACAATGAGACCGGGGTTTTACAACCCTGGCTGGAGTTGGCCGAGCATTGCGGTGAATACGGTGTCAGGTTTCACACCGACGCCGCTCAGTGGCTCGGTAAGCTGCCGTCTGACCAGCTCGGGGAGTGCGATTTCGTGACGGGCAGTGGGCACAAGTTTCGAGGCGGAAAGGGGAGTGGTTTCCTCGTGCTTCCCGATGATGAAATGGGCGAGTCTTTTCACAGTTTTGTCGGAGGCCCTCAGGAGGAAGGACGGCGCGCCGGGACCGAAAACCTGCCGGCCCTAGCGGCAATGGTCAGTGCGTTGTCAGAGCTCAGCGGTGGCATGTCTGCTGACGAAATGGAAGACCATTCCAACAATCGAGACGAGTTCGAGGCAGCACTCGCCCGCAGTTTCGGTATCGAGTTGATTGGGGCTGCCGGTCCGCGCCTTTGGAATACTTCGATGTTTGTCCTGCCCTTCGAGAAGAATGTGAAGTGGTTGTCCCGGCTAAGCCGTGAAGGGTTTGCTGTCTCTACCGGTTCAGCCTGCAGTGCCGGAAAGGGGAACCCTTCGAAGGTGATGATGGCGATGGGGCTCGACTATGAAGCGATGGGACGTGTCATCCGCGTCAGTGGCGGATGGGAGACCACTCGCGAAGACTGGCAGGAGTTGGCTGACGCCTTCGTCCTGATCTCTGAAGAACTGGAGTCTCAGTAGCGGGGAACCTGAGGATCAATTTCGGTCGACCAGAGATCAATTCCGCCGGCGAGGCTCCAGGTTTGTTCCTTTCCCTTTTCCCTGAGGAAAAGCGTGGCGTGCATCGAGCGCATTCCGTGATGGCAGTATACAATGACGGGTCGATTGTCAGTGGGATCGAGCAAGCCCGGAGAGAGTTCGGTGAATCGCGAAAGCGGGAACAGTTCGCCTCCGTCGATTCGACAAAGAGCAAACTCATCCTCCTCCCGGCAGTCGATGAGCCGGAACTCAGATTCGCCATCTGAATCAATCAGGGCTTTGAGGGCAGTTGGGGAAATTTCGTAGTCTTCGACGGGCGGGAGCATGGGAACGGGTTACTTAACGACAGTTGATAGCCTGTTTTTGGCCAAAAATCGAATTGAACAGGGGCCGTCCTCCTACATAGTGGACATGGGCTGCGGCCCTGATTTCCTCCATTTATGCCTACATACGACTACAAATGCGAGAAGTGTGGACACCAGTTTGAGGTGTTCCAGTCCATGAAAGACGATCGCCTGACTGACTGTCCCCTGGACGAATGTGACGGCGGTGTGAAACGTCTTCTCGGAACCGGTGCCGGCATTATTTTTAAGGGATCGGGTTTCTACGAAACGGACTACCGCAGTGACTCCTACAAGAAGGCCGCGAGCGCAGATAAGCCCAGCCACGGCAGCAGTTCAGATTCGAAATCGAGTTCGAGCAAGTCGGACTCCGGTGGCTCCAGTTCCTCTAGCAAAAAGGCTTCCTCGACATCGGATAGCTGATAGAATTTCCCCAAGCATGAACCCCGAAGAAGAACTTCCTCCGCAGCAGCCTCAAGAAGGCGAAGTTCCCGCTGAGCAACCGCCGGCCTACCAGGAACCTCAATACCCGCACGAAGATGCTCAACCCGGGGTCTATGACGACGTCACGCATCAACCGCCGGCTGGTGCCCAGCCTGAGTATGCAGATCCCAACCAGGCCTACGTTGATCCGAATCAGCAGGCCTATGTGGACCCGAATCAGCAGGCCTACGTTGATCCCAACCAGCAGGCCTATGTGGACCCGAATCAGCAGGTTTACCAGGATCCCGGTGCGCCTCCTGCACCCGGTGCTCACGGTGCCGGCGTCTATGATGAAGCTCCGCCTCAGCCGGCCCAGCAGCAGCCTGCTCCGGGCCAGATTCAAAGATCTGCGCCGCGTCGTGTGACTAAGAAGAAGGTGGTCACCCGCCGTCCCGGAGGCGCCCGTCCGCGCCCAGGGGCTGCCGCGAGAAAAACACCTTACAAGCGCCCCGCGCCTACCTATGGCGGCGGAGGCATGATGAATGTGTTCATCGGTCTCATTGGTGTGGCCATGCTGGTTTTGGTTGTCATGGTCATCCTGCCCAAGGATATGTCTGGAATCGCCGGGTATCCAATCAACCCGATGAATAAGACAGAGCCGAGAAACCTTCTCAGTGAAGCGCAGAAGGTGATGGTGAGTTCTTCGGATGAAGCTGTCATATCAGAGGCTGATCTCAATGCTTACCTCAATCACCGCATTCAGGGTGAGCAGGGTGGACTGATGGGATCCATGGTTTCCTTCAAGGGGGTCTACGTCGACTTGATGCCGAACGGAGCGGAGATCTATGTGTTGCGCGAATTCTTCGGAATGCCGGTGACGCTTACCAGCCGTTTCAAGGCAGATTCCTTCAAGTATCAGATGCGATACGAGCCGGTCGAGTGGACCATTGGAAAGATCAGTTTCGGATCCAGGAACATCAAGCCGGTCATCGATATGTTTGGTCGCATCAAGGATGCTACCCAGGAAGAGTTCTACACTCTTCAGCAGTTGGGCGAGATCCGGTTTGAGCGTGACCAGGTGACACTTGTCTCAAACAAGTAAGTTGCCGGAATGGCGGCCCGTCATGGCTGAGGAATCGGAAGAGATCTACCGGGGGAAGTTTCTCACTTATCGGAAGACTTCGGCGAACTGGGAGTATGTCACTCGCAGCAACGCGACGGGCGCTGTGGCCATTCTTGCCATTACCGATGACAAGCAGGTTGTCCTGACGGAACAATATCGTCCCCCGGTTGGGCGAAATGTAATCGAGCTTCCGGCAGGCTTGGCCGGTGATATCCCGCTGCAGGAGGAGGAACCTCTCGTGACTGCGGCAAAGCGGGAACTCAAAGAGGAGACCGGCTATGAAGCCAAGAACTGGACCATGTTGAGCGAAGGGACGTCATCAGCGGGATTGACTGATGAATTCGTGACCATGTTCTACGCCACGGGTCTGACGAGAATGACCCAAGGCGGTGGTGTCGGTGGAGAGAACATCAAGGTTCACTTTGTTCACCAGACTGACGTCACCAAGTGGTGTCGTGACCGCCAGAGCGAGGGCAAGTACGTTGATTTCAAGATCTTCGCTGCACTGCACCTCGCCAAATCACTGACCCAGTCGACCGAGCCGCGGTTGTGGTATTGAGCCGGAACTGAATCCGGACTAACCAATATTCCAGTCGGGCGGGAACGAAGTCTCCGGAAATTGGGCGGCCGCTTCATCTTTCATCCCGGCCCATTCCTCCTCGCTGTAGCGACGGGAAAGATGTTGGAGAACGAGCTCCTTTACGCCGGCTTCATTGGCAAGCTGGCCGACGCGGTCAGCCGTCATGTGGCCGTTACGGAGAGCGAGAGAGGAATCGCTTTGGGCATACTGGCATTCGCAGACCAGGGTGTCGCAGTCGTTCAGCCAGGTGGTGATGTCGGCCCAACCCTGTGAACCGGGTTCGAGACAGAAGTCAGTCAGATAGGCGAGGGATTTGCCCGCGGTGGTGACAAGCAGCTTGTCCCGAAGGTCGCCGAGTCGGTGTTCTGTGCCGTCCACCTCCACCAATGTGTCCGGGGGAGAGAGCCTGTTGAGGCTTTGCAGCCAAGGGCCGGGTTTCAACCCGCTGGAAGCCAGCGCTTCCGGAGAGACATTGTGGCTGTCACTCTGCCGGATGAGATAGGCATTCGAGGAGATCGTGTGATGTGGTAGCGGGCGCGATTCAACAGTGAACTCGGTCTCCCTGAGAATGGCGCCGGAATCCACGTGGACGTCAGGAAGATCATGAGCCGCATCAAACGCTTCCCTGGTGTAGAAGCGTGCGCCACGTATCGAGCCGCCTTCGGTCTCCCTGACGATCCATTCGCCGGGTTGATCGGCATGGAGGTTCCAGGTGAAGGAGCGAAAGCGGTTGGCTAGAATATCCAAGGTGCCGTCAGGACCCCAGACCTGGACGGGAATATCCGGTCGGTTGTAGTTGTGTCGGAAAAACGTGTCGAAACCCGACACGTGATCCATGTGAAAGTGGGAAAAGAAAAGGTGATCGATCCCCTGGATCTCAGACGGTTTCAGGCGGCTGAGGCAGCCCTCACCGCAATCGAAGAGAAGTCGATCCTGCGACTGGCCGGAATCCACCGTGACCAGGAGCGCGTTATCGGCTCCCGGGGCACCGAGGATTTTCCAGTCGATTGCCATGGTTCGGCAGGAGACGACTGGATCAATGCAGGAAGTGGCGGTGGCCGGTGAAGACCATGGCTGCTTCGTGCTCGTTGGCTGCCTTGATGACGTCTTCGTCGCGGATGGAGCCCCCGGGCTGAATCGCCGCAGTGGCACCCGCGTCGAGTGCGTTCACGAGACCGTCAGGGAAAGGGAACATGGCGTCGGAAGCGACCACGGATCCCTTGAGGCTAAGGCCTGCCTGCTCAGCCTTCCAGGTGGCGAGGCGGCAGGAATCAACGCGGGACATCTGGCCGGCTCCAATTCCGAGGGTGCGGTCGCTGGTGGTGAAGACAATGGCATTCGACTTCACGTGTTTCACGATTCGCCAACCAAAACGCATCGCTTCAATTTCCTCTGCGGTCGGAGGACGCTGAGTCACGACCTTCTGCTCGATATTGTCGAGACCCAGTGCTTTGGAGTCGTGATCCATGACCAGCAGGCCACCCGGAGCGGACTGAATGACTGGATCGGTGAGCGTGTCGCGGAACGCTTCGTGCATCTGGATGAGGCGAAGATTTTTCTTTTTCTGGAGAAGGGCGCGGGCATCGGATTCAAATTCCGGTGCGATAATTACGTCGGTGAAGATCTCGGAAATGACGCGGGCGAGGCCGATGTCGAGTGGGCGGTTGCAAACAATCACGCCACCAAAGGGAGCCTGGCGATCGGTTTCGAACGCTTTTTCCCAGGCGAGGCGAAGCTCATTCTCATCGGCACCAACGCCACAGGGGTTGGTGTGCTTGAGGATGGCGACTGCGGGACGGCGAAACTCGAGGATCAGTTCGGCAGCAGCTCCGATGTCGAGGACGTTGGTGTAGCTGAGGCCCTTGCCTTGCAGTTGCTTGAAGTAGTCACCGAAGTTTCCGTAAAGTGAAGACTCCTGGTGGGGATTCTCACCATAGCGAAGTTCCTGGGCGAGGGGAAGAGAGACTGAGAAGGAGCCTTCGGTCTCCTGCACTTCATTAAGATGGGACGCGATGGCAGCATCGTAGGCAGCAGTTCGCTGGAAGACTTTAATCGCAAGGCGTTCGCGGGTCTTCAGGGTGGTGTTACCCTCATGCTCCTCGAGCTCGGAGAGGACAACTTCGTAATCGGCCGGATCAACAACGACGGTGACGGCGTCATGATTCTTGGCAGCGGAACGCAGCATGCTGGGACCACCGATGTCAATTTGCTCGATGGCTTCAGCACGGGTGACGCCTTCCTTGGCCACGGTTTCTTCGAAAGGATAAAGATTCACCACGACCAGGTCGATGGGGAGAATGTCATTCGCGTTGGCCTGCTCGACGTGTTCTTTGATGTCGCGGCGGTGAAGAAGGCCGCCGTGAACCTTCGGGTGGAGGGTCTTGACCCGTCCGTCGAAAAGCTCGGGGAACCCGGTGAAGTCAGAAACTTCCACCACGGGAATGCCGAGATCGGCGATGAACTTGGCTGTTCCTCCCGTCGAAAGAATCTCGACGTCGTGTTCGTGAAGTCCCTTGGCGAGGGAGTCCAGACCGGATTTATCGGATACCGAAATAAGGGCGCGCGAAATGCTCATAGGCTTGTTCGCGCAGCATTATCGCCGACGCGACGCGACGCAAGGGCGAAATCGTCGAAAGGAAGGGTAGGGGCCAAGAAGGGCAAAATTGCCTCAAAAATCCTACAAAAAACTGTTTCTAGTTTTTAAAAATGCTTGCAAATTATTTAAGTAATCTTAATATTTCAGTTAACTTATCAAATTACTGACCTCTGATCATGAAATATCTTTACTTGCTGCCCCTCGGGCTGGCGCTCTTAACCGCTTCCTGCAAGAACCAAACCGCTTCGACTAATCCGTATCAGAGCAACCCATACTACGGACCGAGCGGATCGAGCTACGGAAACAGCTCCAGCGACTATTCGAGCACGGCGTCCTCGACTTCTTATCCCAGCTACAGCCAGAGCACCTATACGCCTCCGACCCAGCAGGCTTCGACTCCTACTCCGGCTCCGTCGGTTCCCTCTGTGCCTTCCGTTCCCACCTACGCAGCCAATCCTCCCAGTTACAGTGGCAGCTCCACTGCGAGCACTTACACCACTCCTTACAGCAGCTCGTCTGCGGGTAAGACCCACACCGTGGCAGGCGGAGAAAATCTTTATCGCATCAGCGTTGCCAATAACACCTCAGTGGCAGCGATCAAGAGTGCTAACGGGTTGAGCGACGACACCATCCACCCCGGCCAGGTGCTGAAGATTCCCTGATTTCACAAAACAGGAAATACCCCCGATTTTACGAAAACCCGCCAAGCGATTGGCGGGTTTTTTCGTGTCAGCAAGGTTGCCTCACGCTGAGGTAGCCTTCGAGCCGGTTTTAGCCTGGAAGCGCGTCTTCAGTTCTTCGAGAGACTTGAGGATCGCCTCTTCGTCCATTTCGTGAACTTCGAGTTTGTCGCCAATCTCCGGAACCAGCGTGATAGTAAGTTTTCCGCCGAGATGCTCCCGGAATTCTTCGAGGCCGGCAAGAATGACCGGGCGCCCGCGCTGCTCCTGGTCGAGCCAGGGAGACCAGAGGTCGAAACCAACGGCCTGGATGAGATCGAGGATCTCTTCGGCCGTGCGGCGGTCAAGTAGACCGATATGCACGGAGTAGACGAGATCCACAGCCATACCGATAGCGACGGCTTCGCCATGGCTGACTTCGAATTCGGAGAGCTGCTCCAGCTTGTGGGCCACCCAGTGACCGAAATCGAGGGGGCGGGCCGATCCGTATTCGAAAGGGTCACCGCTCGTGGCGATGTGGTCCATGTGGTTTTCGGCGCTGCGACGAATCGCGAGTTCGAGTTGGCGGGTCTCCAGTTTTCCCAGCTCGGAAGCATGATCGCGAAGATAGTGATAGAAATCTTTGTCGCGAATCAGGGCCACCTTGATCGCTTCGATGATTCCGTCGCGACAGGCGCGCTCCGGCAGGCTGCTGAGAAATTCGAGGTCGTTGACGATGGCAAAAGGAACCGAGAAATTGCCGACCCAGTTCTTTTTGCCGAAGTAGTTCACGCCGTTTTTCACACCCACGCCGCCATCGCCCTGGCTGAGCGTCGTCGTGGGCATGCGGATGAGACGAATGCCGCGATGGGCCGTTGATGCACCGAAACCGGCCAGGTCCAGAAAAGCGCCGCCACCGATCGCGATGATGTAGGAATGACGACAAATCTTGTGAAACTCAACCGCCTGCCAGATTTTCTCGACGAGGGACCAGTTGTTCTTACAGGGCTCTCCCCCTTGGAGAATCATCGGTTCAGTCACGAGATTGAGCGTGTCGGCGTGAACCGCGAAGTACTGGGAGATCTTTTCAGCCAGGCCGGGATTCGATTCGGCGACACCGGAGTCTAGCAGGACCAGCACCTTGGACTGTTCGCCGAGTTCACAGGAATCGGCTACGAGATCACGCAGGGTGAGGTTCTTCGCATCAAATGCGCTGTGTGTGAATGACACGCGGTGCTGAAAGGTGATGGGAATCGATCGTTGGATCATGGGCAGAGAACACTATAGGGCCTGAAGAATTGAGTATCAAAGTACCGTGAACACGGAGGTAACAGGGCGTTAGTTCGAAACATAAGCGGCTGAAACCGACATCCTTGTCTAGTATTCGACCCCGAAAACGAACTTGGTAACGTGTCGGTATTCCTCGCCTGGTCGCAGCAGGCTGGTGTCGAAACCGGGCTGGTTTGGTGCATCGGGATAAAACTGGGTTTCAAAGCAGATGCCGCCCCAGCGCGGGTAGGGCTTACCCTTGAAGTGGTTGGCGGTGTAGATCTGGACTCCCGGTTTGGTGGTGTGGACATCCATCGTGCGACCGGATTCCGGGTCGACCAGCTGTGCAAACTTGTTCGGTCCCAGGTTAGAGAAAGGGATGATTTCGAAACAGTGATCATAGCCGCCGATTTCGATGGATTCGATATCGCGGCCAACTGGCTTGCGGGTTCGGAAATCAAAGGCGGTATCCGCCACGGGAAGAATCTTTCCGGTCGGAACCTTGCGTTCGTCGAGTTCCAGAACGCCGGCAGCCTGCATTTCCAGTTCGTGTTTCAAGACGTCACCGCCGCCCGCGAGGTTGAAGTAGGCGTGATTCGTCAGATTAAGATGGGTAGCTTTGTCAGTCTTTCCTGTGTATTCGATGATGAGTTCGTCATCCTCGGTGAGCGTGTAAGTGGCGGTGACGTCAACCTGCCCCGGGAATCCTTCGTGTCCGTCTGGACTGGAAAGTTGAAATTCGACCGAGACATCCTCTTTGTTTTTGGTAGTTGAGGTGGTCCAGAGTTGCCGTTGAAAGCCGGTCTTACCGCCGTGAATGGTCACGCCGCTCTTCGGGTTGGCGCTCGGTAGATCGTATCGGGTGCCATCGATGGAGAATCCGCCATCGCTGATGCGGTTAGCGAAGCGTCCAACAACCGAGCCGTAAACGCCGCCGGCGAGGGCTTCTTCGAGACCGCCATAGGAAAGGGTGATGTTGGCGAGTTTGCCTTCGCGGTCCTTCGTTTCGACCGAGACGAGAAGAGCTCCATAGTCAGAGAGCTGCACGCGAGTTCCTGACTGATTCGTGAGGGTGAAAAGTCTTGCCTCCCTGCCGTCCGGAAGATCGCCCCACTTCTCTACGGTCATGTCTGCGAAAACGGACGCGCTTGTGACCAAGATGCCGGTTGCCAAGGCGAGGATCTTCGGGAGACTTCTCATATGAAGATGCTGGCTCTTTCCTTCTCTCGCGTCAATCTGGCAATCGGTCTCGGACTCGCCACGGTTTCAATATCCAGTGGCGAAGACTGGCCGATATTCCGTGGACCGGATTTGAATGGAATCTCGAAAGAGGCGGGTCTGTCAGGCGAAGGGAAGGCTGAAGTCATCTGGAAAGCCGAGCTCGGTCTGGGCTACAGTGCTCCGGTCATTGCCGACGGGCGTGTCATTGTTTCCGGGCATGATGGTAAAGAGACAGACACGCTGTTCTGTTTTGACGAAGCTACCGGTGAGGTGAAGTGGACGCACAGTTATCCCCAGCCGCTTGCTGATCTCTATTTCCAGGGCGGAACGACTGGCACCGCGACAATCAATGGTGAGCACGTTTATCACGTGGCCCGACAGGGAGAACTGGTTTGCCTCGAAGTCGCGACCGGGAAAGTCGTGTGGAAGAAGCATCTCCAGGACGATTTTGGTTACACCATGCCGACCTGGGGATTTACCGGGGCGCCACTGGTTCGGGGGGATGTGCTTTATGTGACCGCAGGTGAGTCCGGGCTGGCACTCAAGAAGGCAGACGGAAGTGAGATTTGGAAGTCGGAAGACGAAGAGGCGGGTTACTCCACTCCTTACCCTTTCGAAAAGAATGGAAAGTCTCTCATGATCTTTTCTAACAAGCGCGCCTATGTCTGCGTGGAGCCTGATACAGGAAAAGTCGTCTGGGAGTATCGCTGGATGACTCGTTACGGGGTGAATGCTGCTGACCCGATTGTGACGGGTGACTACATCTTTATTTCCAGCGGTTACGGGAAGGGAGCTGTCCTTGCGAAGTGGACTGGTGAAGGCGATCCCGAACGTGTCTGGCAGAACCGCGACATGAAGACCCAGATGAATGCCGCAGTTCTCGTGGATGGCTATCTCTACGGAGTCGACGGCAATGAAAGCCAGGATGGAACGGGTCTGAAATGTCTCGATCTGATGACCGGCGAAACCAAGTGGTCGGCAGAAGGCGTCGCTCACGGAACCATGACCGTGGTGGGAGATCAACTCCTGGTCCTGACGGAGCAAGGCAAGCTGGAGATTGCCAAGGTAAGTTCGGACGGTTATCAGCCAACGCTCAGTCAGCAGGTCGTGAAGCCGCGCGTGTGGACGGTTCCTGTATTTGCGAACGGCCGGATATTTGCACGCAACGCTGCGGGAGAGTTCGTAGCCCTGGAAGTGAAATAGGCCTAACGCTCAAGTCTCTCGTATCGTTTTTATGTCAATGATGCAGCGACTGAAAAAGACCGGGATTGGTTTGCTATGCGTGTTTCACGCCGGATTTCTCTTTGGTCAGGCGACGACAGGGAATCCCCCGGCCGCCGGCCCTCAGGTTTCAGACTACATCCGCTACGTCGAAACGGATCCTGCGGCTGAATCCAAACTTCAAACGGCGCTGACTCGATTTTCCAAGGGGGATCTGATTGTCGACCTTGTCGCTGTTGTCCATTTGGGCGACGCCGATTATTATGCCAACCTCGATGACTACCTGAAGCGCTACGATGCGGTGCTTTACGAGCTGGTCGGCGGCCAGTTCTCAAAGGAAGCGCTCGAGCCCAGCGCGGAGATCGATGCTGTCCGCGGTTTGCAGCAAATGGCCAAGGCCTTTCTCGGACTGGAATTTCAACTCGAGAACATCAATTACGAAGCCGCGAACTTTGTTCATGCTGACGTCGATTGGACCGAATATGAGGAATTGATGGCGGCTCGAAACCAGAGCTTTGGAACGATCTTTCAACGCGCCATGGCTCTGGCAGAGGATTCTGAGGGCGGTGGAATCGTCACCGATGAGGCCGCCATGAACGCGATGATGAACCAACTCGTTGCCGCTGTTCTCACCGGCAACAGCAGCGCCTTGAAGCGGTCCCTCGCTCCTTTTCTTGGCGAGGCGGAAGAGTTGATTACTCAGATCGAAGGCGAAGACGGGACAGTGCTTGTGACAGAGCGCAATAAGGTGGTTATGACCCGACTTTACGAAGTTGCCGCTGTTGGACAAAGGAAGCTGGCCGTCTTTTACGGGGCTGGTCATATGCCGGATCTGGAGGCGCGCCTTCTCGCCGAAGGTTTTACGAAAGGCGACACAACATGGGCGGATGCCTGGACGATCGAACCGGTTGGGGTCGTGAATGGGACGAACCCGGGCGGATCACCTGCAGATTTGATGACGAATCTTCTTTCGCAAAGTCCCGAGTTGATGGAGGTGCTACAGCAGATGAGCGAGGTGCTCGAGGCTTTGCAGCAGATTGAAGCCGGGCAGTGATCTTGATTGGAAGGAACCTACCCGCCAAACACATCTTCAAGCCCCTGACGCATCACCTTCGGGTCGGGAGTCTGGCTGGTCCAGTATTCGATTCCGATGACTCCCTGGGCGACGAGCATGCCGAGGCCATCGATGACCTGGCATCCTTTTTCCCGGGCTTCGCGCACGAGGCGGGTGGTAGGAGGGTTTGGAATCACATCTGCGACGACCATATCCGCCTTCAATGAATCGATGTCGAGGGGAATGCGGGCATCGACGTCGGGGAAGAGGCCGATGCTGGTAGCGTTGACCACAATGTCAGTGCCCTCGGGGATAACAAAGTCTCCATCCCAATCGTGATAGGTAACGCTGAGACCTCCGCCGATCGCATCATCCAGTTTACCGGAGAACAATTCTTCGAGTTCGCGACCGCGAGTTTCGCTGCGATTGACGAGATGGATTTCGCGAACGCCAGCCAGCGCCATCTCCACACCGATAGCGCGTGCTGCGCCACCGGCGCCGAGTAGAACGAGAGACTTTCCGGCTGGATCAGCGAGTTCTTTGAAACTGGAGACGAAACCTTTGCCATCAGTGTTCTCTCCGATGAGCTTACCGTCACGATTGACGACGCAGTTCACCGCACCCATGAGCTCTGCGGATTCACCGAGACCGTCGAGGTGCTGAATCACTTCAACCTTGTGAGGAATGGTGCAGTTGAAGCCCTGGAAGCCGAAGGCACGGGCGCCCGCCACGGCAGCGGCGAGGTCTTCGGGCTTAACCTCAAGAGTGAGATAGCGCCAGTCGAGACCCATGTCGCGGAAGGCTGGTTCGATCATGGCCTGGGTGGGATTCTCCGAAACGGGGAATCCGAAACAACCCACAAGTTCCTGTTTGAAATTCAATTCTGCGGCCATAGCGAGGGATATTAGAGGACGGCGGATGCGTGGCAAGTCCGTGAAGTGGTTTTTTCCTTTTCAGGTCATGTGAGGACAGCAAGAATCTCTGGCGATGCATATTCCCTCAATCATCGAAACGAAGCGGGACGGCGGTGTTCTCGGAGACGAGGAAATTCGATCGGTGATAGCTGCCTACACGGACGGGGAGATGCCGGACTACCAGATGTCAGCCCTGGCCATGGCCATCTATTTCAAGGGAATGACAGCGGAGGAAACGGCATCGTTGACCCGCGCCATGCTGGAGTCGGGTGAAGTCTTTGAATATCCCGAGTCGAGCCCACGTGTCGTGGACAAGCACTCGACGGGTGGAATCGGGGACAAGGTGTCGCTGGTATTGGCCCCCTTGCTGGCTTGCGATGAACTCTGGGTGCCAATGATTTCGGGACGGGCGCTTGGAATCACCGGCGGGACCCTCGACAAGCTGGAAGCCATTCCGGGTTTTCGGGTGGGTTTAAGTCGCGTGGAAGCGATGGCTCAGTTGGAAAAGACTGGCGTCGTCATGATGGGGCAGACCGCCGACGTCTGTCCGGCGGACAAGAAGCTCTATGCGCTTCGCGATGTCACGGCAACAGTGCCGAGCCAGCCGCTCATCGTGGCGTCAATCATGAGCAAGAAGTTGGCTGAAACGCTCGATGCCTTGGTTCTCGATGTGAAGTTCGGTTCGGGGGCCTTTATGAAAACGCGTGAAGAAGCTGAATCACTCGGGTCAGCGATGCAGGCGGTGGGTGAGGCGATGGGCGTGGATACACGGGTTTGCTATCACACCATGGACGAACCGCTCGGCCGTGCCGTGGGTAACGCGCTGGAAGTAATGGAGTCGATCGAGACCTTGAAAGGGGGCGGTCCGGAGGACCTTCGGCGAATCGTGATTGCCTTGGCAAAGGAGGTGAGTTCAGCCGATGAGTCTCAACTGGAAGCCTGGCTCGAAGACGGTAATGCGTGGCGGAAGTTCCAGGGAATGGTGGATTGCCAGGGCGGGGATTCGAGTGTGCTGGAGAAGTTGGTAGATGTGCAGCGGGCTCCGGTGATTCGGGATATCACCGCTGAGCATGATGGGATTATCATTGCAGTAGATGCTGAGACAATCGGGCGATGCAGCGTTTCGCTGGGAGCGGGGCGCAGCAAAGCGGACGATGTGATCGATCCGACAGTGGGATTTGATCAATTGATCAAGGTGGGAACTGAAGTTTCGACAGGTGATGTGTTAGGTCGAGTGCATGCGGCGGATGAGGCCGGAGCGAATCTCGGGGAACGTGCGTTGAAGGAGGCGATTCGATGCGAGTGATCTTGCTAAGTCTGGCTGGTGTCATTTTCCTGGCAGGTTGCGACCGCCGTCCGCCGCCGCAGGTAATTATCGAGTCGGAGCCTTCAGTGGAGTCCCTGGTGACAACGGTGCTGAACGGTGGCGGCACGTTCCGGGATGTGGAATTCAGCAAATTGATCGAAACCTCGACTGGGAATCAGGTCCTACCGATGAACCCTGAGGAGCCGATCGATGCTGAAATCATGAACGGGATCGAAGAGGCAATGGGGCGGGTGCTCGAGGCCTTTAATCGCGACGACTCGCCGACCAGCAGCGAAAAGCGGATCAACGAGGTGAGCGCCTATTTCGAAGAAGCTTTGTTAAAGGAGATCAGCGCTGTCCCGGAGTTGAAATGTGACTACCCGCGAACGTCTGAGGGAAATCTTCAGCGGGCGGGGTATCCCGACCTCATGATTCGGCACAGTGAATCGGGTCGGGTGATTTACCTCGATCCGAAGCTGGTGGCCGATGGTTCGATGGACTCAAGTTTGCGGACCTTTTACTTCACTCCGCGAACCGAGACCAACAAGGTCCTGCACGACGCTCACCACTTGCTCATTGGAATCGAGCACGACGGGAATACCGGAAACTGGAAGTTCCTGCGATGGCACCTTGTCGATTTGACGCGTTTCAGGGTGACGCTGAAAGCGGAATTCCAAGCCAACAACAAGGACATCTATCGACCTGAACTCATCCTGCAATCGGGAGAGGCGGGGCTCGAGGCGCCTTGAAGCGCTAGCGCACGATCGGCTTCATGCTGAAAAGGCCGTGGGTCGCCCGATAGGCTTCGCTCGCGTCCATCGACTTGAACTCGTGGCCAGCCCCCCAGGAGTCGGAAAAAATAAGACGATTGGCCCGGTCGTTGTAGCCGATGATCATTCTCATGTGGCCTCCGCTGGTCTGCATCTTGAGAGGGGGCTCCTCTTCGAATCGTCCAACTTCGAGGCCCCAGAGAAGCGGAATGCCATCGTCGATTGAGCGGCGAATGATCTGCATGAATTTCTTCTCCGGGATTTCATCGCCCACGTACTTCTCATCTTTGAGTTCGTAGAGGCCTGAGCCACGCTGAGCGGTAACGGCGAGACATTCGAAGCGGGTTTTGAAAAGGTGATCGATGGAACCCAGTTCCTGGTTGATAGCGAGAGAGCTGGTTCCGCCGTCAGGGGTTGATCCCGCGATCTGGGCGAGCTGGTGCATGTCGGAGGGAATCCCGTAGTATTCGAACAAACGTTGGGCGGAGGCGACCGCGCAGTAACCCTTGGCTCCCTGATCGACCATGGGAATGCCGTGGATGTAAACGCTTCCGTCATCTTTGCGTTGCACGTTGCGAGGGAGATCTGAAAGGCGAACCGAAGCTCCCGCCCGGGTCTGGGTGGCTGCTTCATACGCGCCGCCGGCGTCGCGCTTGGCGAGCCGCATGCGGAGAAATTCAACTTTGCCGTTGCTGCGATCCCTCGGATTGTTTTCGAGCACCGCTTTGCCCCGAGCGGAAATCCAGATGTAGCCCTCCGTCAACATTCCTTGGGTGGGCTTGGCTTCACGCCGGGTGGGACGGATCGCCAGCTGGCTGCCGATATGCTGGCCGACGGCTTTGAATCGGCCGTCGAAATCGGAATCCGTGATTGAGCCGCCGTCTCCCCGATTGAAAATCGAGATAGTGATGCCGAGAAACTTGCCGTCCTTGAAGTCTACGATGGCTTCTTCAATAGGCACTGTGCCCTCGAGCAGGCTCAGATTGACCGTCAGATTCGGTTGCTCGAGTCGCTTGAAAATGGCCCGGGAACGGTCCTCGGTGAGCCAGTCGAAGTAGGGGTTCGCGCTCCATTCTCCCTTATCGAAGAGTTTCTCGAGGTCATCAGGCGTGAGATTGTAGGCCCCGGGTAGATTGATAAAGGGATCCAAGTTGCCATTCAGCGTTTCCCTGGCGGAAACTGAGGTCAGGCCAAGGGCGAGAAAAGCAGCAAATATGTGGTGGAAAACAGGTCTTCCAAGGAGCATGGGCGCACTGTATCGAATTCCGCTAAATGTGTCTCGCAAAATTGTATGGCGGCATTTTCCATTTGAGTTAGTCCGTATTCTCTGAGACAACAACAAACTGCAAAACCTCTAATCCCCATTTGAGATGAAGAAACTCATCAACGATCCTCTCAAGGTCGCCGACGAACTCGTAGAAGGCCTCGTCGACGCCTACAACGGAGAGTGTAAATTTGTCGGATCGCGCTCCATCGTGAAAAATAACATCCCTGACGGCAAGGTCGCCCTGCTCGTCGGCGGAGGTAGTGGTCACGAGCCGATCTATCATGGCCTGGTTGGTCGCAATCTGGCCGACGGCGCTGCCTGCGGTGACATCTTTGCGGCTCCTCCTCCGAACATCGTTTTCGAAGCGACCGAGGAAGTGGATCGTGGCAATGGCGTCCTCTACCTTTATGGCAACTATGCCGGCGATGTATTGAACTTCGATCTCGGTGCCGAGCTTTCCGAAGATGAAGACATCGACGTGCGCACGGTCCTGATCTGGGACGATGTTTGCTCGGCTCCTCCGACTGAAAAGGATAAGCGCCGAGGAATCGCTGGCCTGGTCCCGATCGTGAAGCTGGCTGGCGCTGCGTCTCAGACCGCGAAGACTCTCGACGAGCTCGAAGCGGCTGCGAAGAAAGCTGTTCTGCAGACTCGTTCTGTTGGGGTGTCCATGTCTCCCGGCTCTATCCCCGCGACTGGCAAGCCCACTTTCGACATCGGGGAAGACGAGATCGGCCTCGGTATGGGAATTCACGGCGAACCCGGTGTTGGAGAGATTCCGATGACAACTGCTGATGAGCTCACACCGAAGATGCTCGATCTCCTCATTGAAGATTTTGAAAAAGACGACGAAGTCGAAGCGCTTGCTTCCGGTGACGACGTTCTTGTTTTCATTAACTCGCTTGGCGCCACCACCATGATGGAATGCCTCATCGTCCTGCGTAAAGTGAAGGCCCTGCTTACCGAGAAGGGAATCAACGTTTACGACGTGATGGTTGGACCGCTGACTACCTGCCAGGAAATGTCAGGTGTTTCGATTTCGCTCACTCGGATGGACGACGAACTCAAGGGATACTGGGAAATGCCCTGTCAGTCCGTCTGTTTCTCCAAGATGGAGGGGCGTTACGGCGGTTAATTGAACTTATTTTATTCAACAGGGTTAGGTCGGTGACCTGCCCCTGTTTACTTTCAGAAAGCACTTAGAACGATGGCTAAAGAAACCCTTAGCATTGAAGAAACTCGCGACATGATGCTCGCGGTGGCAGACAAGATTATTGAGGCCGAGCCGATCCTGACCGACGCCGACCGTGCGCTTGGCGACGGAGACCACGGCGTGGGCATGGAGCGAGGTATGACGGCGGTGAAGGAAGCTCTCGCGGGCAATGAATTCCCCAGTGTCGGCAAGGTATTCATGGGGGTCGGCATGGCTATGATGTCCAGCATGGGCGGTGCCTCCGGCGCAGTTTTCGGAACTCTGTTTCGTTCCGGCGGCAAGGCGTTGAAGGACGCTGAGACGCTCGACGGAGCCGGAGTGGCCACGTTCTGGAAAGAAGGATCTGATAATGTCATGAGTCGTGGCGGCGCCAATCCCGGCGACAAGACCATGGTGGACGCACTCGTTCCGGCTGCTGAGAAAGCTGCCGAAGCCACTGGTTCTGCCAGTGAGGCTCTCGCGGCTGCTGCTGCCGGTGCTGCTGCCGGGCGCGATGCCAGCGAAGACATGATCGCTACCATGGGTCGTGCCAAGACGCTTGGAGAGAAGTCTCTCGGCAAGCCTGATGCCGGCTGCGTGAGCGTGGCAATCATCGCCGAGACGATGAGCCAGTTCGCTGACTCCTGATTGGAGCGCGGCTGATATTGCGGAAAGTCGGGAGCGTGCTTTAGTTCCGGTCACATGGCCGAAGCAAAGGACGTTTACACTTTCGAAGATCTTAAGAACTGGGCCGAGGTTACCAAGGACCTCAGCCCGGCGGCGCGTCTCTCGGTTTTCGGGGATCCGGTGAAGCATTCCCGTTCCCCGCAGATGCACAATCCCGGCCTCGAAGCAGCGGGACTGGATTGTCAGTATGTGAGGCTGCACATCCAGCCTGAGGAGTTGAATGATGCGCTCGAGGCGTTGAAGGAGGCTGGATTTATCGGCACCAACGTGACGATCCCTCACAAGGGTGGGGTATTTGATGCTGTTGACGACATGACCGAGGTGGCTCGTCGCATTGGTGCGGTCAACACGGTGGCGATCGATGGCGATCAACTGGTGGGCCACAACACGGATGCTCCGGGAATGAAGCGGGCAATCCGGGAGGAATTTTCCATCGACCTGACCGACTTGCGCATCATGATCGTCGGGGCTGGTGGGGGAGCTGGCAAAGCAGCTGCTGTGCAGTGCGCGATGGATCATTGCGAGCGGCTCATCCTGGTAAACCGCACCGTGGAGAAAGCTGAAGCGTTGGCTGAGGAGCTTCATGACCTCTTTGTTGATCCCGATAAACTGGAAGGTCCGGCCGACCGGCTCGTCGCGATCCCATGGGAAGAGAAGGCGATGGAGCGGGAGCTCGACCAGGTGGACTTGATCATCAATGCGACCTCGGTTGGCATGAAGCGAACGGATCCCGAAGTGGTTCCCGCAGCTCTGATTGAGCCTCACCACCTTGTCTACGACATGGTTTATGCCCCGGCACGGACTCGCCTCATTGCCGATGCAGAGGCGGCCGGTGCCCGAGCAGCAAACGGACTTGGGATGCTCCTGTGGCAGGGGGCGCTTTCATTCGAATTCTGGTTTAACCGGGAAGCTCCGGTTGAGGCGATGCGCGCAGGCCTGTTGGCTTCGCTCGCGGAATAGGTGCGGGTGCTTCAAAGCCCCGAAATACTTAGGTTTTGGGAAAACTGGCAAAAAGTTGAATAGGGGAGCCGGCCGGCTCGTCTCTCTCTCAACACCAGGAACCACCCCAAGACCTATGAAAACAGCTCTCATCACCACAGCAATTGCAGCCGCGGCCTTGATCGGAACAACCACTGAAGCCGAGGCCGGACGCTTCAGTTTCAGCGTTTCATCCGGAGGTTACGGAAGTTGTAACACTGGTTATCGCAGCTACGGTTACCGTCCCAGCTACGGTTACCGTCCCAGCTACGGCTATCGTCCCAGCTACGGCTACCGTGGCAATCACTGCACCCCGCGCTACGTCGTTCGCACCTGCGAAGTGAACCGATGCCGTCACCGTCGAGTCCGGTATGACCACTGTGGCCGCGCCCACAGTTACTATGTCACCGTGGTCACTTACCGCACCTACTACTCCGACGGAACCTGCAATACGTTCACCCGGACCTACGGTTAAATCCTTTCTTCAATTAACTCCTAGCAACACCCGTAGCCGGGCGGCCTCTCGGCCGCCCCGTTTCGTTTAGTAATGGAGGAAAATCGTAGGCGTAAAAATTCGCAAAAAGGCGCCGATTTCGGCGTGACAAATCCGTCACATTTGCTCAAGTCGGGGTCGATCAATGGATACCCTCGTTTTTATTCTCAAAATCCTCGGAGCCCTGGGCGTTTTTCTCTTCGGAATGAAGGTGATGAGCGAGGGGATTCAGCGCACCGCCGGCGACCGCATGCGTCGCATCATGGCAACGATGACCCACAACCGATTTGCGGGTGTGGGGACCGGACTGGTGACAACCGGACTGATTCAGTCTTCATCCGCCACAACGGTGATGGTGGTGAGTTTTGTGAATGCAGGACTGCTCACTCTGGTTGAGTCAATCGGGGTCATCATGGGGGCCAACCTGGGAACCACTCTGACGGCCTGGATCATTGCGACTGTCGGAAAGTTCTCTTTGTCCAAGATCGCTCTTCCCATCATTGGAATCGGCCTGCCCTTCTTTTTTGCCGGTAAGAACCGCTTCAAGAGCTTCGGTGAAGTGCTGATTGGATTCGGTCTGTTGTTCTACGGTCTCTTCCTGCTCAAGGAGTCGGTTCCGGATGTGAAGAGCATGCTGGCCAGCACGGACATGGCGGTAAAGGCGCAGGCTGAGAGTATCCGCGCTTTCGTGGAGAGTGTGTCAGGTAAGGGCTATCTCTCAATTCTGATCTTTCTCGTGATCGGCGTTCTCTTGACCCTGATCGTGCAATCCTCCTCGGCGGCGATGGCGATCACCGTGACTCTGGCCATCCAGGGATGGATTGGATTCCAGGAATCGGCGGCGATTGTCCTGGGTGAGAACATCGGAACGACGGTGACGGCTTGGTTGGCGTCGATAGGCACCAATGTGAACGCGAAACGAGCGGCGCGGGCTCACTTTTTATTCAACATCCTCGGAGTGATCTGGATGCTGATCGCTTTCTTTCCGTTTTTGTCGGCGGTTGACTGGCTCGGGGATCACCTGCCGGACAGCTTCAGAACGGAAAAGCACACCTCGGATGTGGGCTTCAAGCTGGCCATTTTCCACTCTCTCTTCAACCTGATGAATATCTTTCTGCTGATAGCCTTTGTGCCGCAGATTGCCCGTCTCGTCACTAAGTGGGTTAAGGAACCGGAGCCAAGTGAGGAAGAGTCATCCCCGCGGTTGCGCTTTATATCATCGAGCATGGTTGATATCGGCGAACTGAATATCCCCGAAGCCGAGAAAGCGACCCTCGAACTCGCCGGTATTACGAAGGAAATGTTCAGCGGTTATCTAGCGGTCTTCAATGACCCGAACACGGATCTGAGTGCCGAAGTCAAACGACTCAAAGCATTGGAAGACGATGCCGATGTCCTGACCCATGACATTACCGAATACCTCGTGAGAACGTCAGCCGCTAACCTGAGCACGGAAAATGCACGCTCGGTGGGACGCATGCTGCGGATCGTCTCTGAACTTGAAGAGGTTTCTGATGCGATCTTCCGACTTATCCAGATCACGAGTCAGAAGTATTCCAAGAATCGCGATCTCCAGGAGGAAGCTACGAACAAGGTTCGCGAGTTTGCCGACCAGATTGTCCAGTTGATTGATCTCTACACCGAAGTGCTTTCTGAAGGCGCTACTGAGGAGCGTCTCCAAAAAGCAGAAGAGCTCGAAAAGCAGACCGACCGACTGCGCAAGCAGCACAACAAAGAGGCGATGAAGCGAATGTCGCTGGATAACTCGACGGTGAAGACGGAGATGGTGGTCATCGATATGAACAATCAGTTTGAGCTGATCGCTAACTACGGTCTCAATGTCGTTCAAACCGCGTTCTATCTCGAGAACGAAGACGAAGTCCCGGATAAATACGACAGCTAGTGCTGGAGATCTCCTGTTTGCGCCAGAGTTGAAACTTGAGTGATTCCGCCAACCGGTGGAAAAGGACACATGCGCCTTTCAATTGTTGCGACTCTCGTGATTTTGATCGTCTCCTGCCTCGGGGCAGATGATCGACCGAATATCCTGTTCATTTATACGGACGATCACTCTTATCGCACCGTGTCGTGCTATCCGGAATCATACGATTGGGTTGAGACTCCTAACATTGATGCGCTGGCGGAAAGCGGAGTGCGGTTTCACCATGCCACGATCGGAACGTGGTGCATGCCTTCACGGGCAACCCTTTTGACGGGACATCATCAGTATGGCATCGAGTCGATGCGAATGGAGGGGGCGTATCCGGGAAGTGAGTATGATCCGGGGCAGTGCCGTTTCTGGCCCTCAGTATTTCGCGAACAAGGTTACCAGACGGCCCAGATCGGGAAGTGGCACACCGGAACGGATACTGGGTTCGGGCGTGACTGGGATTACCAGATCGTCTGGAACCGGCCGCGTTATCCCAATAATTCCGGGGCCTACTACTACGATCAATTGATTGAGAAAAACGGAGGCGAGCCTGTCATGACGAGAGGCTATTCGACCGATAACTACACGGAGTGGGCGGTCGACTATCTCACGGGTAACGAGGGGCGTGACGAGGATAAGCCCTGGTATCTCTGGGTTTGCTATGGCGGTGTCCATGGACCGTTCACCCCGGCTGATCGCCACCTGAATGACTACGAGGGAGTTAAAGTCGAGGATCCTGCTGACATCTATCCGCCGCGAGCTGGAAAGCCCACCTATTCCCGGGAGGTCGAGCAATGGGTGTTGGGGCCGGATGGCGAACCCGTCCTGGCCAAGGGGAAAACTAAAGGGGGGATCTCGGCGAACGGCAAAAAGACCCTGAGTGATTGGGTCCGGCAGGTGAACCAGGCGGTGAAGTCGCTGGATGAGGGCGTCGGTGAACTGGTCGAAGCGCTGAAGGAGTCCGGTCAGTATGAAAACACCCTGATTATCTTCACTTCCGACCAGGGTTTTGCCTGGGGGCAGCATGGCTTCCAGGTCAAGAAGGCGCCATACGACGCCAATATTCGATCCCCCATGGTCATCGCGATGCCTTCGAAATTTTCGAAAGGCGAAGTGTGCCAGCATCCGGTCGGCGGCACTGACATTGTTCCCACGATCTTCTCCGTTGCCGGGATGGAGCTACCCTGGGAAATGCATGGACATGACTTAACACCTCTGCTTCAAGATCCGGGTGCGGAATGGGAGCATCCCGTGCTCACCGTGCACACGGGTGATAGCTATGGTTCAAATGCCGATGAGGTTCCCGTGGGTGACGACCCCGAGTCGCGCGCAAAGTTGCTGATGCGCGGAGTGGTTCCCTGGTGGGTCTCGCTGGTCGATGGCGAAACCAAGTATATCCGAACCCTGGTTCCCGGGGAACCCGAAGAACTCTACGACCTCAAAAACGATCCTGACGAGCTCGTTAACCTGGCAAGGAATCCGGAATACCGGGAGAAAGTGGAGGCAATGCGGGACGCGACTATTGCTGAGCTGAAGCGAACCGGGGCCGGGATGGCGGATGATCTGCCGGAAGTGGAGGCGCTGCCCTAGACTAGTAGACGGCCCGTCCTCCGGACAGGTCGAAGGTGAAGCCGGTGCAAAAAGAGGCTTCGGGCGAAACTATCCAGCAGCTCAGCGCAGCGACCTCCTCAAGAGTCCCGCAGCGTTTCATGGGAATCTTGTCGGTCATGTATTTAACCTGGGCAGGATCTACGCCCTCGACCATGGGCGTCAGTATGACCGCCGGAGCGATCGCATTTACCGTAATTCCGCTTTCGGCGAATTCCTTGCCGGCTGATTTTACAAGGCCAATCACACCCGCCTTAGTGGAAGAGTAGGGGCTCATCCCGGCATTGCCTTCCTTGCCGGCAATGCTGGCGAAATTAAGGACGCGGCCATAGTCATTGGACTGCATCGCCGTGATCGCCTGCTTGGTCATGACAAAAGTTCCCAGGAGGTTGATGCGAGAAGTCTGTTCAAATTCCTCGACGCTAACTTTTGTGATGGGTGTGGAAGTGGGGCCGACAATGGCAGCGCAATTGACAACGACATCAAGGCGCCCGTTTGCGCTGCGGGCAACTACGGCCTCGATTGCCGCCGCGACCGCTTCTTCATCGGCGATATCAACGATTTCGCAATCAGCGCGAAGTCCGCTCTCAGCGAGTTCGCCGACAGTGGCTTCTGCGTTTGCGACACTGATGTCAAAAATTGTGACCTGAGCCCCTTCAGAAGCTAGCCGCGTCGCGACCGCCTTGCCGATACCGTCGGCGCCTCCGGTAACAATCGCAGTCTGGTCTTTAAAACGAGCGTCTTGCATGAGTTCGTTTTAGCGGATTTGGATGGCTCGTGCACGGGAATCCTTTACGCGATTGTGAGATCGTCAGTCACTCTTGAGTCGGGTAGAGTTCGCTTATGCTAAATCGACGAACTCTCCTCGGAGCGGCCATGGCGAGTCCCTTGGCTTCGTTGCACGCACAGGCCGGGAAACAACCACTGAAATATCTGCAGATTGGGGTCGGACATCCTCATGCCAACAAGATCAAAGTCTACGATGAAAGCCCGGACTGGGAAGTCGTTGGAATCGTTGAAGAGGATCCAAAGTTGCTGGCCAGCGCGAAAGAAAGCGAAACCTACGGCAAGTTTCCTTTTCTTTCGCTGGAGGAGGGCTTGAACACTCCCGGACTTTCCGTGGTGGGGGTGGAAACTGAGATACGGGACCTTTTGAAATACGCCACGCTGGCAGTCGGCGCCGGGTTTCACGTCCATCTCGATAAACCGGCTGGGAGCGATCTCCCCACCTACGAAGACCTGATGGAGAAGGCCGATGCGGCGGGACTGGTCGTTCAGATGGGATACATGTATCGCCACAATCCTGCCGTGTTGATGCTTCATCGCATGTTGAAAGCCGGTTGGCTGGGAGAGGTGTTCGAGACCCACGCGGTCATGTCCAAGGTCATTCCGGACTCCTCGCGCCAGGTTCTCGACGAGTTCAAAGGCGGCACCATGTTTGAACTCGGTGGTCACATTATTGACCTGACGGTTGGCGTGTTAGGTAGACCTCAATCGGTGATCGCGTATCCCAGAAGAACGCTGGAGACTGAGGGGGACACCCTGGTGGACAACATGCTGGCAGTATTCGAATACCCGAAGGCGACTGCAACGGTTCGTTCGACCGGGCTCGAAGTTGAAGGCTTCGGGCGTCGCCACTTCACGGTTTGTGGAACCGAGGGAACCTGCCACATTCAACCGCTCGACCGGCCAAAGATGAAGCTGAGCCTGTCCCGGGAGAGAAAATTCGAAGATTCAGGTGAGGTTTATAAGAAGGGGACTACTGAAATTTCGTTTGAGCCGCCTTATCGCCGCTACGTGGGAGATGCTGATCAATTGGCAGCGATTGTTCGAGGCGAGCTCGAGAACCCCTATCCGAGTTCTCATGACCTCGCCGTGCAGAGAGCGCTCCTTGAAGCCAGTGATATGGGGTAGGCGGACAGCGAGGCACAAAGGAAATCCAAACTTTGTGTTTCTTGTTTCCAGTAGTTCAGCCTTAGATTATCGACATGCCTTCATTCACTGTATCTAAGTCGATTATGATCGAGGAGGCCGCGGAGAAGGTTTTCTCGGAGGTGCGTGATTTCAAGCGGTGGAAGCTCTGGTCACCCTGGGTCATTATGGATGCGGATTGTGATCTTGCGTATGGAAGTGACGGAAACAGCTACAGTTGGAAGGGCAAACTCTTGGGCGAGGGGAAGATGGAGATTCTAGAGGCCCGTGCTCCCGAGAGAATTGATTTCAAGCTGACGATCCTGACTCCCTGGAAATCAAAATCGGATGTTACAATATTCTTCGAAGATCGAGGGGATGAGACCAAGGTGACCTGGCAAATGAACGGCAAGGTCCCGTTCTTCATGTTCATGTTTAAGAACATGATGGTTTCCATGATCGGAATGGATTATTGCCGTGGTCTTGCGATGCTGAAAGATCTTGTTGAGGCGGGTGAGGTACCTTCGAAACTGGCCTACCGTGAAGAGCATCGAGACCGTTTAAGCTACGTCGGAATTGAACGGGAAGTGTCGATTGACGACATGAAGGAGGCGATGCTGGAGGGGATCGCCAAGGTGAAGGCCTGGGTGGAGCAAACCGGTGCTGAGCCTTCAGGTCCTCCTCTGACTATTTATCAAAAGTGGGATATGGTGAGAGGGGCCACCCGCTTCACTCTTGGGTATCCCATTCCCGATCCTCCCGAAGAACTGCCGGAAGGATTCGTCTCTTCGCGGATGCCTGAAATGGATGTTTATGTGATCGAGCACACCGGCCCGTATCGCCATCTGGCCAATGCCTGGTCATCCGGTACGGCACGGGCGAGAAACAAGGTGTTTCGCCAGAACCGAAACCTTCAGCCGTTCGAGATCTATCTTTGTGATCCCGAGGAGACGCCGGAGGAGGAAATTGTCACCTTGGTGAATTTCCCAATGGCACGCTGACCGGATCAGGGGGCTTTGTTACCGCCAAGAATGATGGTGAGGTATCCCTTGTCTGCGTCTGAGAGAGTGTTGAAGTCGACTTCCAGCTCCTTGCCGTCGACAAGGATAAAAGTTCCGTTAGCACCGTTTGCTTCGAGAAGCGCTGCGTTCATGGTTCTGCCGTCGGCGAATTTCCAGTCCCGATACTTGGTGATGAGATGCTTGGTGACTTCGACGTCGCTTCGCTTGAGTCCAAAGACGGTGCTGGCGGCTTCTTCGTCAGTCATGATGGCGTCGTTGAGCGCCGCAATTTTGTCCGGATCGGTTTCGTATCCCGCCTGGATGCGACTTGCCTGGATCACGATACGGTAGGCTTCCGGTGATTTCCCGTTTGTTCCGGTGACTATTTCGCCGTTGGCCTTGGTGACAACGCCAAGTGGCATTTTGTCAGGGTCCTGTTCGAAACGCTCTTCGAACAACTTGCGGTGTTCCGCACTTTCGTTCTGGCAGCGAACGATCACAAATTCGTTTCCTTTGCCGTCGAGCTCTTCATTGATGGCCTCAAGAATGGCGTCAGTCTCGTCAGCAAACGTCTCGACGAGAAGGAAGAGGACAAGACGGTCACCATCTTTGGCGTGGGCTACGCCTTTACCGAGTTCAATGAACTGCTTGGGATCCTCGGCCTGCAGGGAAGCCGGTTGGAAAAGGAGTGAAGCCGCGAGAATCGGCAATGCGATGGAGAGCAGGTGGAGGTTCATAAGGTGGTGGTAGGAAAAGGTTCAAGGAGAGCGTAGGAAGCCCAAGAGCACCGTTTGTTGGACCGGTGGTATTTGCAAGGGCCACATTGTCAGAAAATTATCAGCTGTTGTTTAGACGAACGGCTCTACCTATAAATACGGTGGAGCCGCTGAAATGTTACAGATTCAATGCTGGTGCGGCAGGCGAACCCCGCATTCAGGCCTCGTGGCTTGGTGAGGGGGAACGGCAGCCTTTGAGGATAAATCGGGCGCAATCTGCGTTCATCGCGCAATTGGCTATTTCTACCATTCTTTTGGAGGGGATTGCTTCGGGTAGCCTCCAAACAAAGTGTCAGGAACGCTGTGGCAATCCAAGGCCGTAGCGCAGCAACGCTTCCGACTCGCTCCAGACGTTCGGCGTCTTGCTGCCGAGAATAACGGCGATCACGCTCTTGCGGCCGTAGGTGGCGGAAGAAACGAGGCAACGCCCTGCGGCATTGGTGTAGCCGGTCTTGGCTCCGGTGCAGTAGGGGAAAGCGCGAAGCACCTGGTTGGTGTTGTAGACGGTTTTAGTCGTACCGTTAGAAAAACGGAAAACGGTGGAGTTGGTTCGAATGGAATTACGAACAAAAGGGTCGCGCAAGGCGGCTGCTCCAAGCTTGGTAAGATCGCGCGCGGTGGAGTATTGTCCGGGAGGAGTTGGCAGGCCGCTGGCGTTGGTGAAGTAGGAGTTGTTCATGCCCAGTTGACGGGCTTTGACGTTCATGGCTGCGGCGAAGTTCGAAACGCTGCCGGAGTGATCGCGTGCCAGCGCGCGGGCGATGTCGTTGCTGCTCCGAATGAGAACGGTGTGGAGGAGCTCCTCGCGTGTGTAAACCTGGCCGGTTTTGATGCCCATCTTGGTCGGCTCGGCCCAGGTGTCCTCTGCGGCAATGGTGACCGGCTTCTGCAGGTTGCCGGCCTGGGAAATCATGATCCCGAGAAGAAGTTTCTGGGTGCTGGCAACGGGGACGCGCTGATCCGCATTTTTCTCGTAGAGAACCCGCCCGTACTGGTCAACGAGAATGGCGCACTTGGCCGTGATGCTCGGGGCGTCCGGCTTATTGGAGTTGCTGCCGAACGAAACGGGCGTGGGCGCGAGGGCGGTGACCGAACCTGATTGAGTCTGAGTATTACCTGTCGTGGCAGCCTGGGTAGCGTTCGCCCGAGTGTCCACCGGGACAGGGCCGGTGTCATTGGAGCGGCAACCGAGCATGCCGACGGCAACGGCCAAAGCGATTGCGGATAAGCTGGCGGAGAGAGGTGAGGCTGAAAAAAGTCTCATGAGACGGGGGCTATTCTAATCGATCTTCTTCAAATTGCACGACTGCTCATTCGGCGGTTTCGAATGACTTTTCCAGCTCCGGGGCGGGGGCGGCGCCGAGATCGATCGCTTTGTAGTAGTGGCGTCGGGCCAGTTCAATTCGGGGGGGACGGGTTTCGAGGTAGGTCACCGCGAGGTTGTAGTGTGCATCGGGAAGGTTGGGGTCGATGTCGACTGCGCGCTTCAATTCAGTGAGGGCGGCTTCAGTCCAGCCGTAGTCGCGTATTACTGCTGCAAGGTAAACGCGGGCCTGGGCGTCGCGAGGAGCTTCGTGGATCGCCCGGGTCAGGCTTGAGATCGCGAGATTGAGATCCTTTTGCTCATACTGGATGAGACCAAGGGTCTGCCAGTTGTTCGCGATGGAGGAATTGAGTTCCAGGGAGCGCTTCAGGTTGCCGGAGGCGGCAACCAGGTTGCCGAGCTGAAACTCAGCCACTCCCAGGTTGGCATAAGCAAGGGCGTTGTCGGGCGTCGCGTTGATCAGTTCGAGGTAGGCATCACGGGCTTCTTCCCATTTTTGCTCAGACGCTGCAACCGCTCCGCGCTTGGCGATCTCTGCGAATTCGGGGGAAAGCTTGGTCGTGCCGGTATGGACTCCCACATTGATGGCACCTTCCGGGATTTCGCCTTTGGCCATCGCCTTGGGATCCACCGCAACCTTTTGAATCCCGGTTCCGGCGGCCTCGACTGGTTCCGCGGGACGATCCGGAGAAGGCGGGGTATCTGCAGCTTCGGCGCGCGGTGGTTGACCGGATAGAAGATCGTAGGGAGTACTTTCCTCAGGATTAACAGCAACGACTTGTTCGGGCTCGGGCGCGTCATCCCCGTCAATGACATTGGCCGGTGTTGATCTTGCCTCGTCGTTTGTTTCGTCCTTCGTGCTCAACCGGAATACCAGGAAGAGGGCGTGGGCAGCCACCACGACAGCAACGATGATAATGATTAGTCGGCGATCCATGAAATGGCTGAACTCAGATGATTCACTAATTAAAATACCTTTTCTACTTGCGCACGGTGAATTTTAACTAATGTTCTTAGGAACACTGTTCAAATATGAAGTTAACAGCCCGCCAACAGGAAATCCTCGACTACCTCCAGGCTGAACACCGCAGGACCGGTATCATGCCGTCGACCCGGGAAATTCAGACCTATTTTGGCTTCGCGAGCCAGACGGCAGCGGTCAGTCACTTGAGGGCCCTTGAGAAGAAGGGGGCGATTGTCAAAGAGGAGCGTAAAGCGCGAGCGGTGATGTTTGCTGACGCTGCCGAACGCGAGCCGATCGTAGATGTGCCTATCTACGGGGCGATTCCGGCGGGTTTCGGGGATGACACCACTCCCGAAGCGGATGGCACACTGTCCGTCGATGTTCGGTCGATGGGGCTGAATGAGCGATCCAAGGCATACGCCTTGAAGGTGCGGGGAGAATCGATGATCAATGCTCACATCATGGACGGGGATCATGTCGTTCTCGAATACCGCGAGCCGCGCGATCAGGATGTGGTCGCCGCACTGATTGACGGAGAGACAACGCTGAAGCGTTACGTCACCAACGGACGGAAGCCCTTTCTCAAGGCCGAGAACCCTGAGTTTCCGGACCTGATTCCGGCCCAGGAACTCCTGATCCAGGGAGTCATGGTGGGTTTGGTTCGCGGCGCCACTCGAAGTTGGTAAAGGACAACTTTTACTGCTCAACACGGCGTCATGGCGTGTTGATTTGATTTGGCGGATTGTGAGGAATTTCCTCATGCTCTCGCAGCATGAAGATTTTTACCTGGTTGTTCTCGCTTAGTTTCCTCGCCTGTCTGTGTGCGGCTGCTGAAGAAGCCCGCATTTCGACGGTAGCCGGAACCGGCGAAGCCGGCTACTCCGGTGACGATGGAGCAGCACTTGAGGCCCGAATGGACAATCCTTTCGGTGTCATCGTGGGGCCGGACGGAGATATCGTGTTCTGCGACACGAACAATCATGTGATTCGGAGCATTTCCCGGAAGACTGGAAAAATTCGCACCCTGGTCGGCACCGGCGAACAAGGGTATTCCGGAGATGGCGGCCCGCCCCTGGAGGCAAAGCTGAACGAACCCTATGAGATTCGTTTTCATCCGTCCGGTGACCTTTACTGGGTGGAGCGGATCAGCCACACGGTTCGTCGTCTCGATGCGCGCAGAAACATCGTCGAGACCGTAGCTGGAACCGGAGAGCAAGGATTCTCGGGTGACGGCGGTCCCGGCCCGAAAGCCATGTTGAGCCAGCCTCACTCCATCGTCATCAGTCGGGACGGCAGCTATCTGCTGATCTGTGACATCAGGAATCAGCGGATTCGAAAAGTTGATCTTTCCAGTGGTATGATTGAGACCTGGTGTGGAAACGGGAATAAAGATGAGACGCCGGACGGGGCAAAGATCAGTCCGGATACTCCGCTGAAGGGGCCGAGAGCTTTGTGCCAGGGGCCAGGCAATACGTTCTACCTGGCTCTCCGTGAAGGGAACCAGGTTTTCCATCTCGATCCGGATGCGAACACGCTCACGCACATTGCCGGAACGGGGACAAAGGGATTTCATGCGGACGCGCGGCCAGCGCTCGAATCGGAATTGTCAGGACCGAAAGGGGTGGACTGCTCGCCGGACTTCACTCGCATCTACCTGGCAGATACGGAATCCCATACCGTTCGGGCAATCGATTTGAGAGAGGACCCACCGCTGGTGAGGGTGATTGCAGGAACAGGAAAGAAAGGGGACGGCCCGGATGCACCCGATCCGCTGAAGTGTGCGATGGCTCGCCTGCATGGGGTCGGCGTGGATCCGATCAATGGCGATGTCTACATCGGTGACTCGGAAACTCACAAGGTTCGCAAGGTGACCCAGGATTTTGCAGGCAAAGGCGAAGCTGCAATCGCGCTGGGCGATTTTGAGACACTCGAATTTGAGGTCGAGGGACGATCATGCCGGGTCGCACTGCCGAAGGAGGCTGCCACAGGGAGACCGTGGATCTGGCGATGCCGTTTTTGGGGAGCATTTCCCTCGGTTGATACTGCGTTGCTGAAGCGAGGATGGCATGTCGCCTACATCGACGTGTCGAATGAGTTTGGTGGTCCCAATGCCATGGCAGCCTTCGATGCTTTCTACCCGGTAGTTCGTGGGAAACTGAACCTGGCTGAGAAGCCCGTGATGGAGGGTTTCAGCCGTGGGGGATTGCCGGCGTCACTTTGGAGCATTCGCAACCCGGACAAGGTGGCGGGGGTCTATCTTGACGCGGCTGTAATGAACATCCATTCCTGGCCGAGGGAGAAATCCACGAAAACGTGGGAGCGCTGCCTCGAAGCGTGGGGGCTGGATGAATCATCGGCTGAGTCATGGAAGGGACCTCTGGATGGAATGCAGACGTTGGTAGACGCCGGCGTGCCCGTCATGATCGTCGCCGGGGGAGCGGATGATGTTGTTCCCTATAGCGAGAATACAGGACTGCTGGAGCGGTTTTATCGCGAGAATGGTGGAGATATTACCGCGATTGTGAAAGCGGGATCCGGTCATCATCCGCATTCGCTGCACGATCCCACGCCGGTAGTGGAATGGGCTGAAAAAGTTGCCGGCAACTAGGGCTCACTTTTCGCAGGCTGAAAGAGCGACTCGATACCTGACAACGGAACACAAGTCTTGATCACCATCTGAAGGTGTTTCTGAACATCCTTGTCCTGGTTGTAGTAGATCGAGTTCGTCGAAGAGATCAGCCCAACTAACTGCCCCGACTCGTTGTAGACTCCGCATCCGCTGGAGCCGCGTGCGAAATTCGCGGTGATTTCGAGGCGTTGAGTCTTTTGCTTCGGTGAAATTGAATAGCGTGAAATATGTCCTTTTGTCAGGGCGTAGAAGTGGGAGTCCGGATGAGAAACGGCGTAAACTGAAGTTCCGACAGGAGCAGAATTCGCCAGCGAGACATGGGGCAGCGGCTTGCCTGAATCGATGCGTATCAGAGCGACATCATCTTTCCGCGAGGCGGCGAGCACCTCTATGATGGGATAGACTTTCCCGTCGGATGTCATCGCTCCGAAGATTGAAGCACGGTCGAAGGCGAGAACATGATGGTTGGTCAGGGCAAGGCCGTCAGGCGAAATCAGCACACCACCCGCGGTAGACAGGTGCCAGTTGTCGCATTTATCGCAGAGGTAGAGGTGACCGACCACCAGGGTGGCTTTGCGGGCATGGTTGTAAAGCTTCGAGGCTTCAACCGCGTCGCCCGGCCCGGCTTTGGGAACGTTTCCCTCGTGAGGGTTTTCCCGATTCAGTTGGCGCCTGATTGCTGCAGGTGCCGGAAAATCGCTGGAGTCGTAAATGTCAGTCAGCCCCTTTTGAAACTGCCGTTTCAAAGAGGCGTCGTCGACAGGCGACTGGGCCAGCAGCGGAGAAGCGAGAGCCGCTGCTGTGAGGAGATACAGACTCGCCGCCCTACTTAAAATTGATCTTGGCATCTGGCAGGGCGCTGCGGAGCTTTTTCACCCCGGCTTCGGTGGCCTTCGACTGCCACAGGTAGACAGCTTCGAGGCTCTTGAGACCTTCAAGATTCTTCAGGCCGGCGTCAGTGACCTCGGAGCCGTAGAGGTTGAGGTAGCGAAGCTCGTTCAGGCCCTTCAGGTGAGCAAGTCCAGCGTCGGTAATACCGGTTTGGCTCAGGTTCAGGCGAACCAGTTTCGGCGATTCCTTGAGGATGGAGAGAGCTCCGTCTGTGACAGCGGTTTTTGATAGATCGAGGTGAACGATATTCGGCGAAACGGCACCAATGGAACCAATCACTTCGTCGCTGGCATTCTCCGTAGTCAGGCGAAAGTCGACCGAGAGAAGAGGGCTGGTCTTCGACAGCCGGGCCACGCGACCGCCGGCTTCGGTGACAGACTCCCAGGTCTTGGGATCCGGGGCCTCCATTCCTTCAGAGAGGCGTTTGTAGACTTCCTGGATTTCTGAAACAGCCGGTTTTCCAACCGCGGTGGTGACCTCCTTGGGTTTTCCCTCGAGGTTGCCGACCCAGTCTCCGAAATCCGCTCCTCCCTCGATCCACTTTTTGAAAAGGGCGAGTTCTTTCTCGGTCAGGGGATCAGCCTTGCCGGTTGGCGGCATGAAATCATCGTCATCTTCAGGGAGCGTGACGCGGTAATAAAGCTCACTGTCATCGGGCTTTCCGGGAACGATCACGGCGCCATTTTCGCTGCCCATGCTGATTGCCCAGGCAGCGTCCATCCGAAGTCCGGCCTTCGGCTTTTTCGTTCTTCCGCCTTCTTCATAGGGAGCCTTGTGGCATTCGATGCACTTGGCTTCGAAGAAAGGCAGGATCTCCTTTTCAAAATCTACGGCGTTGGATCCAAGTGGAACCAGTGACGCGGCGGCGGCAAGGGAAAGGGGAAAGGTTCGCATTGGCAAAGCGTCGCCATTTCCCGGGTGAACCGCAATGCTAAAGGTGGTCCCTGTATCTCACGAATTCGCGTAAGTCCGAAACTAGCCCCCGGTAGTCACGCAGTTGCGATACGCTTCTTGGAAGGCACGGGTGACCGGGCAGCTGAGGCCGCGAAGCGCCCGTCCATCAATGCTCGCGACGGGTTGGACTTCGCGAATGGAGGAGGTGAGGAAGGCGGAATCAACTCGCTCAAGGTCTTTAATAGGGATGGTGGACTCGGCTATGGAAGGAAGAGAATCCTCCTTCATTTTCAGCAGGATGCTTCGGGTAACGCCCGGCAAACACCCGGAGTCCAGTCCCGGCGTCAGCCAGTCACCGTCGAGGAGAACGAATATGTTGGACCAGGTGCCTTCGCACAGTTGATCCCGGGTGTTGGGGAATATCGCTTCATCGCAGTTGGCTTCCGTTGCCAGTCTTTGAGCGACGACGTTCTCCCCGTAGTTGATGGTCTTCATCCCGGAGAGAGCGCTCTTTTCGTTTCGTGCAAAGGGGACGGTGATGGTACTGGCTGCCTCAGCGTGGCCGATCTTTGTGGAAGACGTCAGGACAGTGCTTGTCGGAGTGATTGTTATCCGAAGCCGCGCTTTGTCGACGGAATCGAGTTGATTCGCTTCAACAAGAGTCGCGATTTGGCTCCGAATGGAGTCCCTGATTGGAACGCTCAACTCGAGACGATGAGCCCCGCGACTTAGCCGCTCTAAATGGGCTTCGAGGGCGAAGACTCTGCCACGGTAGACAGCCATGGTTTCAAACAGGCCCTGGCCGAAGGCAAAGGCACCGTCATCAGAGCGCAACACAGGCGTATTGGCGGACAAGAGTTCGCCGTTGACGAGGATGAGGGGCGCTGCGGGTTCAGGTGACTGCATGAGCTTTACAAATCTTTCCGGATAGCGTTGCCTTTGCAACTGCGATTGCAACCACGCATCGCAGGCTGGTTGAATTCATGATAGGCGCCATTTTTACGACCCTGTTCTTTGCCTTGTCCGCTGTGACGGGGCAACGGGTGGCCGTGAACCTCGGCAGTATCTGGGGAAATGCAGTGAGGCTCTTTATCGCAGCGGTCGTTCTTGGAGTGATTGTGTTTCTTGCCTGGCCCGATTCGGTCGGGGGCAAACCGCTCTTATGGTTTCTGCTCAGCGGCGTCGTCGGCTTCGGAATTGGCGATGTGGCTTTGTTCCTCGCCTATGAACGCATCGGGTCGCGCCTGACCATCCTGCTGAACCTTTGCCTGGCACCGCTATTCGCTATGGGACTTGAGTGGATCTGGCTCGGGAATGGAATCACTATCAAGGTTGCCGCCTGCGCCGCGATTATCCTGACCGGGGTGACCATGGCACTGCGCCCCGGGACCAAGTCCCGCCAGAAGATGATGCGTCGCGGTAGTTTCGGGTTTGGGGTTTTCTGCGCCGTTGTGGCTGGATTTGGCCAGGGGACGGGAGCGGTGATCAGCCGCAAGGCCGAAGAGACCGCCGTGGAGGTCGGAATGGTGATCAATGGAATCAGCGCGGCGTTCCAGCGCGTTCTCGCCGGTTTTCTGTTCGCTGCTGTCGTGGTTGTCCTGATTCGAGTCTTTAGTAAAAACCAGGGGTGGAAACAGTGGGGGAATCCGCTGGATCCGAAGCTTGCCCCTTGGCTCCTTGGGGCCGCCTTGTTCGGTCCAGTAATTGGCGTGAGTTGTTTTCAGTGGGCCTTGAGTTCCCTGCAGAGCGGCATTGTTCTGGCAGTGGTGGCGACAACTCCAATCGTAATGATACCCCTGGCGGCCTGGAATGAGCATGATCATCCGTCACGGCTGGCTATCGTGGGGGCGCTTGTTGCCGTCGCTGGCGTGGTGCTGCTAAATGTGTGGGCTTGATGGCCGACGGCACCTGCCGTAAGACTGGCGGTGTATGAATTTCGGACTACTTGGCGCCGGTTGGTTTGGCCGTGAAGCTCACTTGAGAAACTTGCTCCTGATTGAAGGCGCAGACACCGTTGCAGTGAGTTCACGAAGTGATGAAAGCCTGCAGGCGGCAAAGGAACTCGTCGGCGATCATCTGGTAACGACTAAAGACTGGCGGGAGGTGGTGAACAACGACGCTGTCGATGCAGTGATTGTGGCCCTGACGAACGATCAACATTACGAAGCGGCGTTGGCCGCGCTGGCGGCCGGCAAGCACGTCATGTGTGAGAAGCCGTTGGGTCTAACGATCGCGGAGTGCAACGAGATCATCGACAAGGCTGGTGAGGCCGGGTGTGTCCTGCAGATAGGGCACGAAATGCGTTTTCAAAAGCTATATGAGCATATGAAATGCATGATCGATAGCGGCGACATCGGTGATGTCCAGTTGATGTGGTGCCGGGAGTTTCGGGGGCCGATGCGTCCGGGATGGCGATCCAGTGAGGCGCTCACCGGCGGCACTATCCTCGAAAAGAACGTGCATCACATCGATCTCTTTAACTGGATGATGGAAAAACCGCCGCTTCGGGTCTCAGCTCATGGTGGCACCAACGTGCTGACAGATCGCGAGATTCTCGATAATGCGCAGGTTCTGATCGAATACGAGGGGGGGCGCCGTGCCAGCCTGGAACTCTGCCTGTTTGCTCCCAACGGAGGCGAATGTGAGATCGGAGCCTGCGGGGATAAGGGACGAATTGATACAAGAAACCAGGCCTTGGAACTGGTTCATCACAAGTTCGATGATTCGGATCCTGTCAGGATGCAGATCGCTGACGAAGGTGATGCGGCTAATTTTGTCGATGGCTCGGGACGCGTGGATCGCGGAATCAAGCCGGAGCTGGAGCATTTTGTTGACTGCGTCCGTGAAGGGAAGCGGCCACTCAACGACGGGGAATCAGCTCGTCTTGCGGTTGCTGTTTGCCTGGCGGCGCAGGAATCAATCAAGCGAAAGGAAACGGTCTACTTGAGTGAATTGCTCGGGTAGCTTCTTGGGTCTAAGTTAGGTATCGAGTACCGCTATGAGCCAAATGCATCAGATTCAAATGTCGTATGTATCGACAGAGGATCGAATCCTTTTTCGGCTGAATACCAAGAGTCGGCAGGAGTTTCGTTTCTGGATGACGAGGCGCTACACCGGGATTCTATGGAACACTCTCGCCCGCGTTCTTGATGAGGCGGGAAAAGGGGCTCAGGATGCACCACCGGCACCGGTTCAGGATGAATTGGTGAAGTCGGCTGAAAAAGAGATCGAGCACAAGAAGGCCGTGGCCCAGGGGGATTTCGATACAGCTTATGAAGAGAGCAGCTACCTGCCTCTCGGAGAACAACCGACTCTCTTGTTCAGCGTCGGAGTCAAACCTGGACCGAATTCGCAGGCGATGCTTTGCATGCATCCCGAGGAGGGCGAGGGTATTGAGCTGGTCCTGAACGAGCAAATCGTTCACTCGCTGTGCAAGCTCATCGTGGATACTGCCGGGAAGGCAGAATGGAACCTGAGCCTGTCATTTGGCTCAGGGCCACCCGAAGGTAAGGAACCTCCGACGGGGTTGAATTGAGCTGATTCTCAACGATTCACAGTGGAGTTTTCGTCCTGTCGGATTAACTGGTTCGCGGGAATGCCGGAGACCGTCCAGTCCTTGATGGTGATGGCTTGTGAGTTGGTTACTATCACGCCGCTCTCCGAATCGGACAGGATATTGTTGTGGAGCGCCATGCGCTGGCACTGATCCAGTTGGATAGCACCTTCGCCCTCATTGAGGGCATGGAAGGTGCAGTTGGAGATGATGCTGTCCTCGCACTGATTAAAGATAAGGCGGCCGGGGCGGACAAATTGACGGGGATTGAAAGTGTTTCCGTTCAAGTTGAGACGCTTGCAAGTGTTGGCATGGATGAAGTCCGGGTTGGGCGCAAAGAAAGTGTTGCCGGTAACAGTGATATCAGTCGCCGTATGGATGTCGATGAGCACGGAAGTGTCACTGATCACGTTACCGGTGACGGTCACGGAGTCGATAGGCCAGAGGTCTTTCCCAAGAATCCGGATGTTGGCGCCTCCGGGGGCGAGAGACTCGTATTGAGATCCGCTGTAGTTGGAGCTGTGCTGAATGGTGCAGCCGGTGATAGCGACTTCGGCAATGGAGCGAGATTTGTCTTCCGGAGTGCCTGAGACGTCGAGAAGAATGTTTGCTGCCTTGGTAGGGGAATCATCGGCAGGCATGTTCCCTTCGATATCACAGCCGGTAATGTGCAGGTTCCTCACATTGCCATCACGAACTACGATGCCGCCGGCACGGTTGTAGCTGATGTGTGAATTACTGACGTTGATCTGGTGAAGATTGACGTCATCGAGGAACAATCCAATACCGGAGTTCTCGTAGAGGTGGCAGTCCGAGACAATGACATTGCGGTTGCGGTCAACCAAACGGATTCCGTGGCGGCACCAGCGTATCGCAACGCGAGTGATGGTGGGCTGGACGCAGCGGATCAGTTCGATTCCATCGGCCTCGGGATGGTTGCCGAGGATCTCAATACCCTCGATAATCGGCATCCGTTCATTCCAGGTAGCAGGGCTGAAAGTCCTAGGGCTTGCGGTGCCCTCATGCGATCCCCGGATTCTGACGGCTGGACCCGGGCCGTCCATGATGATCGTGACCGGTCCGTCAGAGGCCCGAATGATGGCGCTGTGTTTTTGCTCGAGATCGAACTGTAGCGGTCCCGTGATGCGGTAGACGCCGGCAGCGGGGGAGAGGTTGCCTCCGGATTCGGCAATGAGCTGATTCAGTTCCTCCGTCAGATCAGGCAGAGTCTCGACATCAGGGATCTGACGATTGGCGAGCGGCGCCTCCCCAAAAGCAGTAGAGAGAAATGTCAAGACGGGCAAAAAGCGGATGAGGAAACTCATGCCTCCTGTGTAGGCGAACGTTGTGAGTCCGCCTAGTCCGCAGTGACGTCACTGACGGTTTGGAATCAGTCTGCGGTCAGAGCGGCGCGTTCGTCTCCGGCGCCTGACTTCTCGATGAAATAATCCCAATCGCCGTGGTAGCGTTTTGCATTGCCGTTTGCGACGTGAATGACGTCTGTGGCGAGTTCCTTGATGAAGTGAACGTCGTGCGAAATGAAGACCAGGGTTCCCTGGTAGTTTGCCAGAGCGAGAATGAGAGACTCCACCGTCAGGATGTCGAGGTGAGTGGTCGGCTCGTCCATCAGGAGAATGTTCGGAGGATCGACGAGGAATTTCACGAGATTGAGTCGGCTCTTTTCTCCGCCACTGAGAACCTTGGTCATCTTGTAGACCTCTTCCTTGCGGAACATGAACGAGCCGAGGATGCCGCGCGCTTCGTCTTCACGAAGAGTCGGGGCTGCTTCCAGAACTTCGGAGAGAACCGAATTGTTCGGGTTCAAAGAGGCGGCACGGTGTTGAGAGAAATAGCCGATCTTGGCGTTGTGGCCGGGTTTGTATTCACCTTGCTGAGGCTCGAGTTCGCCTGCAAGCAGCTTGATAAGCGTGGATTTACCGGAGCCGTTGGGACCGACCAGAACCGTCCTCTCGCCGCGCTCGATTTCAAAGTCGAGGCCTTCGTAGACTTTGTGGTCACCGTAGGCAAAGTGCACACCGTTTAGGGCGAGGGCCTTTTGACCTCCGCGAGGAGGCTCGGGGATCTGGAAGCGGAAAGGCTTTTTCGGAGCCAGTGGCTTCTCGATCTTTTCCATGCGATCGATTTCCTTGAGCTTGGACTGGGCCTGCGATGCCTTGGAAGAGACGTTGCGGAACTTGTTGGCGAATTCCTGGAGTTCCTTGATCTGCTTCTGCTGATTCTTGTAAGCCTGATTGTGGCGTTCGTAGTTCTCCTGGCGCTGCTTCAGGTAGTCGGAATAGTTGCCGGTGTAGTGAATGAGTTTTCGGTCATCGATGTCGTGGACTGATTCGACCAACTCATCCATGAACTGGCGGTCGTGGGAAATCATCAGGATCGCTCCGGAGTAGTTCTTCAGATAGTTCTGGAACCAGAGCAGGGACATGAGGTCCAAGTGGTTGGTAGGCTCGTCCAGCATGAGCAGGTCCGGTTCGATGACGAGAAGGCGGGCCAGGTGAGCCCGCATGATCCAGCCACCGCTCATTTCCTTGGCAGGACGTTCGAAGCGATCTTCTTCGTATCCGAGACCCCGGAGCATTTCCTTGGCTTTGGCCTCCACTTTCGGGTCATTGAGGGCGTCGAACTTGCCCTGGGCCTCATAGTATTCGGGGACATCAACCGTTCCGGCGTCTTCAAGAGACTTGAGAGTTGCCTCAAGATCCTGGAGCATGCCGGCCCGACCGGTTGCGATCTCCAGCACCGTGTAGTCACCCACTTCCTCACTTTCCTGGGGCAGGAAGCCGGTCAGAGTCCACTCGTCACGCTCCACAGTTCCCTTGTCCGCTTCCTCATCGCCCAGGATAATTCGGAAGATCGTGGATTTACCGGCCCCGTTGGGACCAACCAGCGCCACGCGCTCTCCATAATTGATCTGCAGGTCGGCACCTTCGAAGAGGATTCGGCCGCCATAGGATTTTTTGAGGTTACGGATGGTGAGCATACGCAATCTGATAGCTGCATTTCCCCATTCCGCAAACTGAAAGGGGGAAGGATCTTTGAGGGGCTTAAATTCCCGGTGACGGGAAAATGACACCTGAGTGCCGGATTCGGATTGCGTCAGGCTCGGCGGGTCCTCTACGATGCCGGTATGTCAAAGGCGATAGTTGATCCGGATGAACTGCGGCGGTTTGCCGAGGAGTTGAAGCGATTCAACGGAGATCTCCAGAATTCACTCTCGTCGCTGCAGGCGAGATTCTCGGCCTTGAGCGACACATGGCAGGATCACGAGCACGCCAAGTTTGCCCAGGAGTTTCAGGACACGATGAAAGTGCTGCGCCGGTTTATGGAGAGCTCAAGTCACCAGGGACCGTTCCTGTTGCGCAAGGCTCAGCGTATCGAGGATTACTTAAATCAGCGTTGAAGTCAGCGTGTCGGATCGGGCCCATGTTACTAATATCGAGGCGTTGGAGCGGTTTCGTTCCAACCTGTTGCTATTTGTTGAGCGGGCTGGTCTGATTCTCGACGAAGTCAGTGACGATGTGAAACGGACCCGGATCTGGCTTCAGTCAGAGCAGAGAATGAAGCTCGAGCACGAGATGAAACGCAAGCAGCGTGACCTCGAGATGTTGGAGCAGGAAATGTTCACCGCCCGGCTTTCCAACCTGCAGAATGCGAAGACGGGATTGACGATGCAGATTAACAAACGCCGTCGTGAGATGCGCGAGTTGGAGACGACAATGCGGGCGGTGGCCGCCTGGCTTCGTAATTTTGATTCGGCAGTGGAGCCGGAGGCACGGAAAGTGGAAAAGTTGCGCCATCTCATGGACACAGATACGAAGAATGCGCTGAAATTCCTCGCGGAAGCCATTCGTAATCTCGATGCCTATACCTCGGGAGAGAGTCCCGGCTGATCATGAGCATGAACCATCAGAAAGGGCGCCTGTTCGGGTTGTCGAAGGAGTTGCTGAAATCGTGGCAGGAAACGCAAGAGGTGTGGAGAGATCAAAAATGTCGAGAGTTTGATAATACCTACATGCAGCCGCTTTTTGATGCGGTGGATCACGCCGTCGCCGCGATGGACGATCTCGACAAATTACTTCAGAAACTGAGAAACGACTGTGAAAGCGAATAGTCTATCTGCGAACGAGACCCTGAAACTTCTCGAGGACCTGACCACCGGGGTGGAGGCATTTGCCGCCCGGGAAAAGGGATTTGAACGAGCTGTTCAATTGAGGGATTCCAGTCTCCGCCAGAATGTGGCAGACGAAAAAGCCGCCATTGTGGAGGCAACTTCCGGGAAGATCGAAAAGCTCAAGGAATCAGCAAATGCTCGAAAAGAGCAGATCACGGCAGTGACACGTGAGCGAGAGCTGACCATCGACAAAGCCCAGATCACCGTTCGAAATCAGGTGATTGGTGGGATCCAGCAAACCCAGGGGAAACGAAAGGCCCAGGCCCAAAAAGCCTACATGGATGCCGGGAAGAGGCGAGAGAGCGATCTCGGGGAAGCAGGTTTCACCTATCAGGCTCGTTCTACAGAGTCGACTGAGTTGAGTAATTCCCTGGTAAAGATGGAGAAAGGGATGGTGAAATCACTGCGTGGATTTCGTTCGCTTCAGCGCCAGTTGATTGAGGAATTGAAGGGAGCCGTCGGGGACGATGCTGTCGAGGCTGATTCGGTAACTCTTTCCGAGAAACGAAATCAGTTAGCATCCCGCTTCAAGGCCTTTCGTGGCCAACCTCTCGTTGGGCTGGTGAACGGGTTTCCCCTGGTGATGCAGATCTTCCTGGTGTTGCTGATGGGGGGAATCATGCCCTTCCTGATGAGTTCCATCGGCGGTCCTGAGTTGACTTACGTTGCTTCGCTGGGAGGTGCTGCGGGTGTGGTGATTGTCTTGTTGCTCTTCTTTGTGGTCGCCCGGGGGCAGGCAGCCTCGTTCCTCGGAGAAATATCTCCTCTGGCGGTGTCTGCCAAGAAGGAGCGTTTGGCCTTGAAAGAGTCGGTTGAGCAGGACTACCAGGATCGCGTTGCCGAGATTGAGAAAAAGTTTAAGGAGGCCAAGGCGGCTTTCGACAAAGAGTTGCAGTCGGACGGCGAAGGATCCGGCACGAAGTATGACGGTTCCGATGCCGTGGAGGAGAGGGCCAATCGCCTCAAGGAAGCAGCAGGTAGGCATCGAGACCGTCGCCTTGGGCTGATCGATGCGGCCGTTGCGGCTCGTATCGCAGAGATCGAGAAAGCGCGTGACGAGAAAATTGCCCTGGTCGAGCAGGGTGGTGGCGGGCAAGGCCAGGATCTGGAAGCACAGTTCAGCGGGATTATTTCACAGTGGGAGGAAAAGGTAGTTCCCGCGCACCAGGCCTTGGTCAGCGAAACGGATCGGAAAAATACGCAGGGGGCCGTCCTCTCTGGGAATCCGGAAGACTGGAATCCTCCCGCGACATTTGAGGAAATTCTCCCCATCGGGCAATTGTCCTATTCGGGCGCGACCGCTGAACTTGAATTGCCGGAGGCGGATCAGTTGGATCTCGGGCAGGCACCGGATTACGACGTGCTCTTGCAGTCACGGGTGCCTGACGCGGCTTCCGTGTTGGTCGAGACGAAACAGTTTGGCCGGGATGAGGCAATTGGATTCCTTAACTATCTCTCGTTGGGATGGCTTGCCGGATCTCCTCCCGGGCGTCTCTCATTTTCATTTATCGATCCGGTTGGACTCGGTGAAAGTTTTGCCGGTCTGATGCATCTGGCCGATTACGAGGAGCTACTGATCAATTCGCGGATCCGAACACGAGAGGATCAAATCGAAGAGCGCCTGGGTGAACTCTGCGAGCACATGGAGAAGGTGATCCAGATGTATCTTCGTCAGGATTTTGATTCGATCACGGATTACAACGAGAAGGCCGGGACGATTGCGGAGCGCTACCACTTCCTGGTCGTGGCTGACTTTCCCAAGGGATTCAGTGATTTGGCGGCCAAGCGCCTGCAGAGCATCGCGGCATCGGGTGCCCGCTGTGGCGTGTTTCTCTTAATGCACTGTGATCAAAGGGGGACACTGCCTCCGGGATTTCAGATGGATGACCTTCGAAAGGCATGCCTGTGCCTGCGCAGCAATATCGACGGTTTCTTTCTGAAAGAGAACCCTGTATCAGGGACGACTTTGAGCTTGAACGAACCGCCACCTGCAGACGTCTTTGCCAAGTGGGTGCATCGAATCGGCGAAGCGAACCGGGATTCCAACCGGATCGAAGTTCCTTTTAGCCAGATTGCGCCCTCGGAATCCGAGATGTGGAGCAGCGACACATCAAAGGAGCTGACAGTGCCGATCGGCCGGACAGGTGCCACCAAGTTACAGGAACTGGCGCTTGGGAAAGGCACGTGTCAGCATGCCTTGATTGCAGGTAAGACCGGTTCCGGTAAGTCCACCTTGTTTCATGTCATCGTGACTAACCTGACGTTGTGGTGCGATCCCGATGAGGTCGAGTTTTACCTGATCGATTTCAAGAAAGGGGTGGAGTTCAAATGCTACGCGGACGCCCGCGTTCCACACGCGAGAGTGATTGCGATTGAGAGTGATCGGGAATTTGGTCTCAGTGTGTTGAAGCGCCTCGATGAGGAATTAAAGCACCGCGGCGAGTTGTTTCGTGCGGCTAGCGTTCAAGATGTTCCGGGCTACCGCGCAACTCCGAATGCTGAGCCCATGCCGAGAACGCTGTTGTTGATTGATGAGTTCCAGGAGTTCTTTGTCGAAGACGACCAGATTTCCCAGCAGGCAGCGGTCTTACTGGATCGAATTGTCAGGCAGGGTCGTGCTTTTGGTATTCATGCGATCCTGGGCTCACAGACACTCGGCGGGGCATTCACCCTGGCGAGGGCAACCCTGGGACAAATGACCGTCAGAATCGCCCTGGCTTGCAATGAAGCGGATGCCTATCTGATTATGGATGATTCCAACCCGGCTCCGAGACTCCTGACGAGGCCGGGTGAGGGGATCTATAACGATCGTGCCGGAGCGATCGAGGCCAATTCGCCCTTCCAGGTGGTCTGGATGGACGAGGGCGAGCGCGATGCTTACCTTGAGAGTGTTCACCAACGGGCCGTTGCCAGCGGTAAGACGGGGCGTGGTCAGGTGGTGTTCGAAGGCAATGCCCCCGGCGATGTCACCCGCGACGAATATGTGTCCGAATTCCTGGGTGATCCCAAGGGAGCGCCGCGCCTGTTCCTTGGAGCTCCAAATGCGATCAAGGGTCCTACGGAAGTTTCCTTCGAGCGGCAGAGTGGCTCTAACCTCATGATTGTGGGGCAGCGGGAGGACGTCGTGGATTCCCTGGTCGCGATCGGTTTGAGAACGCTGAGAAAGCAGCTGGGTGAGCAGGTCCGGCTCGTGCTTTTGGATCACCGTTTTTCACAGGACGGGGAACATGACTGGTTTGTCGATGCGGTTAAGGCCGTTCCCGGTGTTGAATGCCCGTCGATGACTGACGTTGCCGGTGTGCTCGGAGATTTGACCGCGCAGATGAAAGCAGCAGAGTCCGGCGAAGCTTCTGCAAAAAATACGACCTTCCTTTTCATACCGTCGTTGCATCGCTACAAGAAGCTCCGTTACGAGGAAGACTTCAGTTTCTCGATGGATGAATCCGCTGAGGCCAAGCCCTCAGACTCACTGCATGAGTTGATTTGCGAGGGCTCTGGTTGGGGATTTCACGTCGTCTGCTCACTCGATTCCTACAACAGTGTCAATCGCAGCCTGGGCCGAAAGGCGGCCGGAGAGTTTGAGAAAAAAGTTCTGTTCCAGATGAGCGCTACGGACTCGGCCAGCCTGATCGATTCCGGCGCGGCATCGGGCCTGGGGCTGAACCGGGCGCTTTTCTACGATGAGCCGACCGGAATCCTCGAGATTTTCCGACCGTATGCTCAGCCATCTTTAGATTGGTTTTGAGCGTCGATATGGCGTTTAATGGGTGCGCAGTGAATCACAAGGAATGCTAGGCCTTGTGAGACAGGCGGTAGCAGGGTGAGCCGTCTGGTCCTGTCTAAAGCCTATGCGTATTTTCCTTACATCTTTCATTCTCGGGGTCATGGGTCTGACTCCGTTTCTTCATGCGGAGGAAACTGAAGAAGAACGCCGCGAGAGGCTGCACATGTACTTGAAAGGGCGCTACGTTTTCCAGAAGCAATGTGCCATCTGTCATGGAGCGACCGGTCGAGGTGACGGTGAATGGGCGGCGAATCTGATTCACAAGCCACGCAATTTTCGATCCGGTGTTTTTAAGTTTCGCTCCACACCCTACGGCATGCTTCCGACGGATGAGGATCTGCGGCGGACTATTCGAAACGGTATTTCAGGGACCGCGATGCCGTTTTTCAAGGAGCTCAGTGATGATGAGGTCGATTCGCTGATTGTTTATATTCAGAGTCTGTCTCGGGAGTGGAATGATGATTCTCTCCACGCGGAGTCGATCAAGATTCCGGAGCTTCCGAAGTGGTATTACTCTGAAAAGGAGAAGGCTAACCACGTCAAAAAAGGGGCGGAGCGGTT